>NZ_VTEI01000009.1 GCF_008180415.1 Rossellomorea vietnamensis | reverse complement strand
CTTTTGTTTCCCAACAAAATAGTTGTAGATGAACCGGCAACAACCGAACGTTTTATTGATTAATTCAATTTGTTGGTGATTTGGATAGATCCTGAATTTAAAGGTTTTTTTAACATTCAAATGGTTTCACCTCCTTGTAGTAATTATACCAAGAAAGATGGTACCTTGGGAACGTATGTTTCTTTCAAAGTTTTTTTAGTAGAGACCAAAGGCAGGCGATTCATCTCCCCCTTACCGTTGGGCTATGCCCTTCACACGCTTGAAGAGGGAGTTTTCTCGTCATTTTTAGATAAAAAAGACTATTTTCGCATACTTTGCTGCTTTCTAAGATACTAAGCTTTTTTGCTCTAAACGAAGAGAGAAGCTCTTTTCTCTCTTGTTAAACAGGATTTTACAGTTGAATTACGGCGCTATCTCTCGCAATTAATATCAAATAGCCACAAAGTTTATGAAAGGCTCTTTTCTAAAGGAGTGTTGCTTTTGAACGCTTTTTTACCCTCTGTCACTTATACACAGGAGGATTGGAGCGGGAGACAGCCACAATCCTTACGAAAAGTACGTTATGAGAGCCTTAAAAAAATCTGTTTTACGGCAAATAAAAAAACCCGTCCGTAATGACCGGGTTTTCTATGATTAAAAACCGAAGTATGTTACTGCCAGAGTCAAAATGAAGAATAAAACAGAAAGAACAATTGTAACGCGGTGCAGCACTAAATCGAGTCCGCGCGCTTTCTGTTTGCCGAACAGCTGCTCTGCACCACCTGAGATGGCACCTGATAGTCCTGCACTTTTACCAGATTGCAATAATACAACGACGATAAGAGCAATAGAAACAATGATTAGTAAAGTGATCAATAATGTATGCACGAGTCCCACCTCCTGAAACGAACGTTAAGCAATATTTTTAATTTTATCACACCTGTCAGCCAGCCACAATAAAGATTTGAAATTTTTGGCGGGTTTGTGGACAGTCTATAGCCGGAGTTTCTGCCTATCAACCCTTTTTCTGCTTCTATTAATATCATTTCCTCTATCAGCCGAGTTTGCCGTTCTATCAACCGCCACCCATCTATCATTTTGGTTGTGTCGCTAAACAGCCACTATACACTTTCATAAAAGCAGGGTTATAACTAGTTAAAAGCGGGTAGCGCATAATGAAGGTGGAATTTTCCATAGGTGAAAAGCAGGATAAAGTGAGATTCCTGGTGATAAATCAATATGATTCCGGGATAGTCATATCTCCGCTGGTTCCTGCTCCTTTTTATTAAGGCTCTTCTCGTTAACTTTGCTGCAATTTATTACGGGTTTTAAAATATTGCCGCTATTCACCAGAGTATCAAAAAAGAAAAGCCTGGTCATCAGGGGAAAAATCAATGTGAATCCAGCCTTTATTAATGGTCCTCTACTCATTAGACTAAAGAATCCATCCAATGTTGAACCGGACCGGCAGCTTGCGTAAAACTTCCTTACTGGCATCCTTGGAGTATTGAAGGTTCAACATCCATTAATAGAAATACATATCACTTTCAAGTTTTGTATAATCAATGTATAATAATTGTATTATTAAGCAGGAAGAGGTGAGTAGATGAAAACAGTCATTGTAGTTGGATCCGGGCCAGGTGGATTGACCGCCGGGATGCTATTGGCAAGTCAGGGAATGAATGTAACAGTTGTAGAAAAGCAGCCTTTTATCGGCGGCCGTACGTCATCGATGCAGGTTGGAGAGTTTGTGTTTGACAGAGGACCGACTTTTTTAAATATGCCGCATATACTTGAGGAAGCTTTCACTGCTTCGGGCAAAAACCTTCACGATTACATAACCCTTAAAGAAATTGACCCGATGTATGAACTTCGTTTTGACGGTCTGGCCTTCAGCCCGAGTACGGACCAAGAAAAAACGAAGAAGCAGATTCAGCAGCTTTTCCCAGATGATGTACAAGGTTACGAACGGTTTATGAAGGAAGAGGATGCCAAACTCCAGGCTTTACTGCCGATTTTGCGAAACAAGCATGACTCTCTCTTTGACTATACGAAATGGCGTTTCATTAAAGCCCTTCCGAAGTTAAGCGTGGGAAAATCACTGTACGGAAGGCTTTCTGACTATTTTACAGATGAGCGGTTAAAGCTGGCCTTTACGTTTCAGTCTAAATACCTTGGGATGTCGCCATGGGAATGTCCGGGAGCATTTACCATATTGTCCTACATGGAGCATGCCTATGGGGTTCACCATCCAATTGGTGGAGTCAATCAAATTACTAAGGCGATGGCCGCTGTAATAGAAGAATACGGCGGTAAGGTCATCACGAACTCCGGCGTTAAGAAAATCCTGACCGAAGAAAACCAGGCGAAAGGCGTGCTTCTCGAGAACGGAGAAACCCTCTACGGAGATGAAATCGTGATGAACGCCGATTTTGGCTACGCGATGGAAAATCTACTTGAAGAAGGATCGACAAAAAAATATACACCGCAAAAGCTGCAAAAGAAAAAGTATTCCTGCTCTGCCTTTATGATGTATCTCGGATTAGATAAGCGTTTTGATCTTCCTCACCATACCATCGTCTTTTCAAAGGATTACAAAAAGAATGTCGAGGAGATCACCGGCACCAAGACGATGTCAGAGGATCCTTCCATCTACATTCACAATCCTTCTGTGACGGATGAGACACTGGCCCCGCCCGGGAAATCCGCAATCTATCTGCTGGCGCCCGTCCCTAATAATTTCAGTGAAATTGATTGGGAAAAGAATAAAGACCAATTCAGGAAACTGATTCTGCAGCAGTTAGAAGAGCGTACTGAATTTAAAGGAATCGAGAACCATATCGAAGAGGAAGTCGTTTTCACCCCATACAACTGGGAACATGACCTGAACATATATAAAGGAGCCACATTCAGCCTGGCTCATAACCTGCCTCAGATGATGTATTTCAGGCCTCATAATAAAGTAAAAGAAATCGACAGGCTCTGGCTAGTCGGCGGCGGCACCCATCCGGGCAGCGGACTGCCGACGATTATTGAATCTGCGCGGATTACGAGTTCAATGATTTTAGAAAAACATGCTGCCCAGGAGGTGCCTGTATGAAAACCGCAATTATTGGCGGCGGAGTCGGCGGCCTGACAGCAGCCCTTTTACTCAAGAAGAAAGGGCATGACGTTATCATTTATGAAAAAAGCAATCGTCTCGGGGGCAGGCTGGGTTTTATCGAACGGGACGGATTTAGAATCGATAAAGGACCAACCATCGTGCTGCTTCCGGATATGTTAAAGGATGTTCTGAATGAAGCTGGAATCCCAGAGGAAGAACTGGAATTACTCCAGGTTGATCCTCTTTATAGACTAAATTATCCTGATGGCAGCCATTTCTATAAATCCAGTAACCTTGAAAAGCAGCTCGAGGAGATTCACCGGGTCTTCCCAGGAGAGCAGCAGAATTACTTAAGGTATCTGAAAGACATGAAGGAACGATTCAACAAGGGGAAGCAGGCATTTCTCGATAAGGATTTTGTCAATAAGAGGGACTTTTTTTCCTATCAAAATATGAAAATCCTATTGAACCTCAAAGCATTCCACAGCGTGAGAAAAAGTGCTGAAGCGTACTTTACACACCCTCGTCTGCAGGAAGCATTCTCTTTTCAAACTCTTTACATCGGAGGTTCGCCTAACAATGCACCCGCTCTTTATTCACTCATTCCTTACAGCGAACATGACCACGGAATCTGGTATCTGAAAGGCGGTTATGGCAGGCTTGTCAACATTTTAACGAAGCATATCGAGGCTCAGGGAATACCTGTTCATTTACAATCAGAGGTAACCGGACTTCAATTTAGCGGAAAACGCTGCACAGGCCTTATCACTAGTGGAAGAGCGGAAAATTTTGATAATGTGGTTTTTAATGGAGACTTTCCAGGAATCCACCGGTTGGTTAACAATGAGAAACCCAAGAAAAAACGCTACAAAGCATCCTCAGGCTGTCTGCTTCTCTATTTCGGCTTAAACAAGCAGTATAACGAGGCAGATGTGCACCAGTTTTTTATGCCGGACAATTTCCAGCAGCATATGGATGCCGTCTTTACCAGCAGCCGGCTGCCTGATAACCCTTCGATCTATACCTTTTACCCATCTAGAATTGATAACAGTCTCGCTCCTCCGGGAAAAAGCGTGTTGTATTCACTTATTCCAGTGCCTTCAGGTGATAAGATCAATTGGAAGGAGCAAGAGGAATTTATCGAACGGATCCTGGATGAAATTGAAACAAGAGGCTTTCCCGGCCTCAGGGATTCGATTGAGTGGATGGAAATCCGCACACCACAGGATGATCAGCAGGATGGCTTGTATCAAGGAGGAAGCTTCGGTATTGCTCCGACACTCGGCCAATCCGGGGTCTTCCGCCCGCAAGTAAAGCCGTTTGCCTATGAAGGATTATACAGCGTCGGCGCATCCATCCATCCAGGAGGAGGCATACCGATTGTAATGCAAGGAGCAAAGCTGCTTTCAAATTATATGGAAAGGGTGATGACTGATGAAGGAAGCTTACCAGGCATGTGAAGACATAATTAAAAAGCATTCAAAAACCTTCTACAAGGCGTTTTCATTTCTGCCGGAGGAGAACCGGAACGCCGTGTGGGCAATTTATGCTTTTTGCAGAAGAGTAGATGATATTGTGGACGAAGGTGAAAACCCGGAAGTTGAATTAAACCTTTTTAAAGAAGAGTTTTCCCGCTTTGCCAGAGGTGAGCATTTATCAGAATCCCCTTATTGGACAGCTTTGCATGACGTTTTCCAGCGGTATCAAATGGAGATTCACCCCTTTGAAGACATGATTACAGGACAGGAAATGGACCTTTCAGGACGGAGCTATCACTCTATTAATGAATTAGAATCGTACTGCTACCACGTGGCGGGAACAGTCGGCCTTATGCTGCTTCCAGTACTTGCTCCCGGTAAGGAAAAGAAGCTGAGAGACGGAGCAATCTCCCTGGGCATTGCCATGCAGTATACCAATATCTTGCGGGATATCGGAGAGGACCTTACGCGCAACAGACTGTATCTTCCAAGAGAAACAATGATGCATCATAATTATTCAGCAGATCTTCTCGAAGAAAATGTAGTGAACAGTTCATTCATCTCACTTTGGGAAAGCCTTGCAGAACGAGCCGATTCCTATTATCAGAAAGCGATGGACACCATGTCGCATTACCCTTCTTATTCCCAGATCCCCGTCCAGTCAGCCGCCATTTTTTACAGAGGCATCCTGGACAGCGTCCGGTCCAATGGACATAACGTCTTCTCCAAAAGGGCTTATGTTTCAGAAGGGCAAAAAAAGAAACTGCTGGCAGAACGATTGGGATGATGAAAAGGAAAAAACCCGGCCATGTCCATGCGACAGAATAGCCGGGTTTTTTTACTTTCTTTTCGTGTTCAGAATCAAGATATCGGCGGATTTTGTGTGTTAATCAGCGGGAAGGCGGATTTATTGGCGGAAGCGGAGAGTTTATCGGCGCTTTTTTCCATTTTATCAGCGGAAAACACTAATTTATCGGCGTAACTCCTTTCCCGCCCGCCGCGTGAAAACCCAATTCAATTCATCTACCCCTCCAAAATCTTCTTAGCCACATTTTTCCCGCTGATCACAACCATCGGTGACCCGCCGCCAGGATGTGTCGTTCCCCCGGCAAAGTACAGATTCTCTATATCCCGTGAGCGGTTGAACGGCCTTAAAAAGGTGTCTTTCTTTGAATTGGAAGCAACGCCGTACAATGCTCCGCGGTAGGCTCCAAATTGCTTTTGGATGTCTGCCGGCGTAACGATCTTCTCTTCTTTTAGATATGGCTTAATAACCACACCGTGATTCTCCAGTTTTTCATAGATCAATTCTTTATACTTGTTCACATCGAGGTTCATTTCACAGTTCATCCCTAGAGGAGGAGCATTAACCAGAATGAATAAATTGCTTCCTTCCGGAGAAGCATCACGGTCTGTATAGGAGGAGTTGCTTATGTAAATCGTTGGATCATCCGGCCAGAGACCCTGAAACAGCTCAAAAAATTCCCTTCCATAGTCTTTCGAAAAATAAGCTTGGTGGTGTATCAATGATTCATGATGATGATCAAGTGCTGCCATGATCACAAAGGCTGAAATCGAGGGCGGCGTCTTACCGATTTTTTTATCGGTCATTACCCTTCTCTCTTTCTTCTTCAGTAATTTAGGAAGTGCCTGCAGCAGGTCACCGTTCAGTATCACGTCATCGGCCGCAACCTTCTCTCCACTTACAGTCCTCACTCCGACAGCACGCTTATTTTTCGTAAGAATTTCAGTCACTTCTGTTTCCCTATGTATTTCCGCTCCATGTTTTTCAGCAAGCTTTGCAAGACTCTCAGCAAGCTTGACCGTTCCGCCCTTTACGTAAAAAACGCCTTGAACCATCTCCAGATAGCCAATCATCGAAAACGTCGCAGGGCTGGTGTATGGAGAAGAACCGATATATGTCGCATAGCGGTTGAACACCTGCAATAGAAACGGATTTTTGAAAAAGCGTCGGTGAAAGCGGTCCATCGTTTCCAGCGGTTTTACCTTCGTGAAGGCTGAGAAAAGGCTGGGTGACAGATAATCTTTCCATGATGAAAAAGTGCGGTGAAAGAAGGCTTTTTCTGATAACTGGTAGAGCTTCTCGATTTCTGATAGGTAAGATTCATAACGCTGATAAGCATAGGGATCCATTGTTTGCAGCTGCTGCATCACCTTTTCTTTGCTTGTTGACATTAAGAACCGTTCGCCTTCCGCACTCCAATTAGCGGTGTGATCCTCAAGCTTAATCCAGTCATAGTAATGACGCGGGTCTTCGCCAGCTTCGTAAAAGACAGAATCAAATATATGCGGCATTGTGATAGTGTTTGGCCCAAAATCAAACCTGTGGCTGCCAAGTGTTTCAGGCTTAAGCTTACCGCCGAGATGCTGATTTTTTTCAAAGAGAGCAACAGAACAGCCGCTGCTTGCAAGAGTAGCGGCTGCGGCAAGCCCTCCCAGGCCTCCCCCGATTATGGCGATTTTCTTCATGAATAAGTCCTTCCTTTCCAGCTGTATCCCTTATTTCTCAGTCCGTACAGCATTGAGTTAAAAATCAAAACGATGAAGGCTGCACTCGCCACTGGCATCCAGAGTGAAAGGATCAGTCTTTGTTTTATAACAAAGTTCACCCACAGTTTCTGAAGCACAATCAGCAATAAGGGGAGGAAGAGCCATAGGCTCCACTGACCAAGCAGGATTCCGCTATAGAGCCCATAAAGGCCGAGCGGAAGCGGGAAGACATAAAATGAAAGGTAAAACAGGCTGATTGCGAGGACAAATAGGACCGACCGATCTAATCCCGGAAAGAGATTTTTTGAAAATCCTTCCCAAACCTCTTTATTGGTGCTGTACATTTTGCATGTAACATAATCGGTCACGTTGCATAGAACCACACGCTGTCCTGCCGCTTTCACCTTTCTGGTTATGTGAACATCATCCACAATCGAATCACGGATTCCTTCGTGGCCGCCGGCTGCTTGGTAGGCCTTTCTGGTAAAAAATAAGAAAGCTCCATGAGCCGCGGTAAACTCTTCCCTCGTCGTATGGTTTGCCGGCCAGATCGGCAGGTGAAACACGACAAAGAATTGCTGCAGCGGAACAAACCACTGCTCCAGCAGCGGCTGAACAGGAAACTTTGGAAAACCGGTGATCATGCCGGCCTTTTTCTTTTTTAAAAGGGCCAGCCCCTGTTGAATCGTTTGCGGATGCAGCTGTACGTCTGCATCTAAAAAGAGGAAGTAATCTCCCGCCGCTTTTTCGCTGAGCTGATAACAGGCATGGACTTTCCCGCTCCATCCCACCGGAAGAGGCTTGCCGTTCAGGATTTGAAATCGGCTGTCCTCCCCGATTGCCTCCTGAAGCAGTTTTTTTGTATCATCGGTCGAGTTATCATCAAGAAGCAGCACCTCTAACCTCGGATACGTCAATTTTTTCAGATTATCTACGAGTACGGATGCATTTCTTTCTTCATTACGAAGCGGGACAAGGATTGATACCTTTTCATCCAGGTCCAGACTTTCATCCTGCTTTCTTGGCAGTGAAGGAAGAAAAAAGCTGTTGATGACTGTCCATAGGAGAAAAACGGCCAGAACGGAACTATATAAAATAAGCATCATGTATCCTCCCTTTCAACAGCGCTTCCAAAGTAAACAAAACTGGCTGCCCCTATAAAAACAAAAGCTAAAAAGCTTGCCAGCCAAAGCCCATTCAGTAAGCCCAGAAGCATGAACATCCCTGTCACCAAAATATAAAGCAGCACGATCCGCCTGCTCCGATAACCACTTATTGTCTCTGGCCAATTGTTCTGCAGCCTGAGCAAGATGTAAATGATCAGATGAAAGAACAAAGCGAGCAGAAACCAGCCGCTGAAGTTTTGCAGCGGAACACCATAATAAAAGGAAAGTCCGTCATCCCAGATCCAATACTGCTTAACGTGGAAAGCCACAGGATCAATGATAAGGTCCATCCCTACTGTGAATACCGCACCTGTCAAAATATAAAGGGTGCTGTGAAGAGCATCGTTCTTCTTGTAGAATGTCCGGGTGAACCAGACGGCAATTACATGGGAGGTCGAGATGACAAGCAGCCAGGCAAATCCTATTGCGACCGGCACCCCGAATAGCTGCCAGCCGAAGTCTGATGTGTAATTATAGCTGCCGAACAGAAAGCCAAAGTGAACCCCCAGGCCTTCCGCCAGCATGCTTATAATAAAAATGGTTCCGATAAATGCTGCGCCGGTAATCCTGCCGTAGGCTGACAGGAAATACAGGCTTCCGATAAGCCCCGCCAGCATCAAGAAGACTGCATTCGCCCATTGAAGCGAAGCAGGAAGCAGGTCGAAGGAAAGAAGCACAACGCCGCACGCATACCAGAATAAGAAAAAATAGTAGAGAAGATTTTCCCCGTTTAAAGACCTAGCCAATCTTCTGTCCCTTAGCCGCAAGATCTTCCTGAATTAAATCCGCTGTCAACTGGCCTGACAGGGTTACCATCGGCACACCGCCGCCGGGATGCGTAGAACCGCCGGCAAAATACATATTCTCAAGCATCGTGCTTCGTGCCGGGATCTTGAAACCGCTATTTTTCTTCTTATCCGTATTCACGCCATAAATCGATCCGCCGTTTGATCCATATAAACCTTGAATATCATCAGGAATAAACTCATAATCAAACTCAATATGAGAACGGATATCCTCGAGGCCCATTCTTTCAAGCTTATCCAGCACAAGATCGCGATAATCTTTGCGGTAGCTTTCCCAGCTCTCTCCCTCTTTTAAAGGGGGAACATGAGTTAGAATAAATAGATTTTCTTTTCCTGCCGGTGCCTGTCCGGGATCATTTTTTGCCGAAACACCGATATAGACAGTCGGGTCATCCGCCGGGCGTCCTTCATCAAAAATCTGTTTGAACTCTTTTTCGGGATCTTTCGAAAAGAAAAAGTTATGGTGCTGAAGCTGGTCGTACTGCTTATCCACACCAAGCAGCATCACGAGACCGGACACAGTCGGTTCAAACTTTTCCAGGGATTGTGTTGTCTGCTCGGTCTGCCCATGCTTTTTCAATAGTTTTTTATAAGCCGGCAGTGCTTCAAGGTTGGACACGACAATATCCGCTTCAACCCTTGTACCGTCTTCAAGCTGGATGCCCTTTGCTTTGCTGCCTTCCGTCAAGATCTCCACAACCGGGCTGTTCGTTATGACTTCAACACCCAGTTCATCACAAAGCTGCAGCATTGCTTCGGCAATCTTATACATGCCGCCCTGCACATAAAAGATTCCGAGCCCAAGCTGAACATGAATCAATTGTGACAGCACAGCCGGCGCATGATAAGGGGAGGAACCAATGTACATGATGAAGAAGTTAAATAACTGCTGAATCCTTTTGTCTTTGAAGTGCTTTTTCGTTGCCTGGTCCATCGTTTTAAGGGGATCCATCGCCATCAGTTCTTTAAAATTATGTAAAGAGCGCAAATCTCCCAGGCCCGCAAGGCTTTTCTTATAAAAGCTCTTAAGATTCAGGTCGTACATTTTTCCGCAGTAATTAAGGTATTCATAAAAAGCGGATGCATCTTCAGGTGAGAGTGCCCTGATTTGGTCCAGCATCGTAGGAATATCACTCGTCACATCCAGTGAAGTTCCATCTTCAAAGAATGTCCTCCATTGCGGTTCAACCCGCTGGATGTCGAGATAATCATGAACGTTCCTTCCTGCCCGTTCGAACAGGTTTTCCAGTACCCATGGCATCGTCAAGATGGAAGGTCCCGTATCGAAGGAATACCCTTTCCCTTTACGGATGTTGAGTTTACCGCCTGCACGTTCATTTTTTTCATAGACTGTCACCTTATGCCCTTTTGATGCCAGGGAAATTGCGGTTGACAGGCCTCCGAGGCCCCCGCCGATAACAACTGCACTTTTACTCATGAGATCTCCTCCTAAACTTGGTTGTTGTGACTGTAAAAATGGCTTTTTCTAACGTGTTGCTGCTGTGTGGATACTGATCAACCCTCCTCCCCATTTCCATTAAGGGATTGGACAGAGGGAGTGCGGAATTCCTTTGTGAAAGGAGCGAAAATTAAAGGATAAAGCTCTTGGTGAAGGTTATGTTTCGACTTTTGCTTAGCCTCATTGTATAGTTGAAATATAATATTTGTAAAGGGATTATACAGTTATGTAGAAAGGAAGGATATACTGACTTTCCGCCGTACAGACTTAGATGATATCAACCGGAAGCTGAATACAGCCCGCCATGCGTCCCTATTGGCGGAATACCCCTATCTCGGCAAAATTAAACCATATGAGGGCAGTTCGGAAGCTTATTTTATCAGAAATAATGGAGCGGGCAGCCAAGACGGTTATCTGTCGGGGATTCGTGAACACGAAATGCCTGAGTTTCCAAAACTTATACAGAAGGAAACGTTGGGCCCTCTGCTGCAGGTTATCCCCTTTCTAACAGATGAAGCTGTCTGATTGGCGAATGACTACAGCTGCGCCTTAATCGAGAGTGTGTTCTCCAGTGACTTTGACAGGGCTATGAAAATTGCCGGCCAGCCAAGACGGGAATATCAACGATTAATGATATCATCTGATACATGCATCTTCCTTTCGGGGTATAAAAGAGAGCAGTTTGGCCGATATCATGAGAAAGAAGGCCTGTACGCTTTCTGCAGCATCAAATCTACGATGATACATAAAGGCAAATGCAACAAAGAGATGAACTGGTTTCCTTATAAACAAAACACTGCTGACTGGCTTAAAAGGCCCTGACTTGGAAATACAAGTAACGAGTAATGAGGTGTCCTAATGAATCTTGAATGGATCTATCTGTTAATTGGCAGCTTGATACTTTGGAAGATTGCGATACCACTGAAGCAGAGATCGCCACATCAGGAAGCTGCCAGACTTTCAATCATCATCCCTGCACGAAATGAAGAACAAAACCTGCCCACTCTCTTATCTTCTCTTCAATCGGAATCATCCTATGTTCATGAAATAATTGTTGTGGATGACCACTCTGAAGATAAGACAGCGAGCATTGCGCAATGGTATGGAGCGAAAGTCATCAAGACACCTCCCCTCCCTCCCGGCTGGTTCGGGAAGTCATGGGCTTGCTGGAACGGCGCCAAAGAAGCCGCAGGCGATTTGTTCATGTTCCTTGATGCCGATACAACAATCGAACCGGGCGGATTGAGGAACATCATTTTCACACAGCAAAAAAACGGCGGTGCTATGACAATCCAGCCTTATCACAAAATCGCCTCCGCATACGAAAACTTGTCTGGGATGTTCAACTTGATCGCGGTTATGGGAATGGGCAGTTTTCATATTCTTTCAAGGTGGATTCCGCCCGCCGGCGCTTTCGGCCAATGCTTCATCTGCACCAGACAAGATTATGAAAAAGTCGGCGGCCATAGGGCCATCAGCAATGAAATCCTTGAACATATGAAGCTGGGAAAAGTATTCTTAAAGCATGGTATTCCCCTTCGCAATTACATTGGAAAACACGCGGTATCCATGAGGATGTATCCTGAGGGTATAAAAGAACTAACTCAAGGATGGAGCAAAAGCTTTGCTTCAGGAGCAGGAGCAACGAACCGGCTGCTGCTCCTCCTGATTATTTTCTGGATTTCCGGAGGAGTATCTTCAGCATTTTCACTTCTAGAGCTGAATGGATCTTCAGGGATCGAGACGGCGAATATACTCCTTCTTTATGGACTGTATTGCATACAGATCTTATTCATGTTAAAGACAATCGGGAATTTCAGCTGGGCAGCGGCCCTCTTTTTTCCATTATTAACTTTATTTTTTATCTCCGTATTCGCTCACTCAGTCGTGAGCACGTTTTTAACGAAGAAAGTCGCCTGGAAAGGGCGCAGTATCTCTTTAGCAAAAAAGAAAGGACGGTAAATATGCTGGTGACACTTCCCTTCTGGTGGACCTTACTGATAAATATCGTGTTATGGCCAGTGATCCATTTGTCCTTTTCTTACATATGCCTCCACCTTGATGATCGTTATTTCACAAACGAGTCATGGCTTTACCGAGAAAAACGATGGGAGTCAGCCGGAAAGTTTTATGAGAAACTCGGAATCAAACGCTGGAAAACCATACTCCCTGACGGCGGCGGTGTCTTTGCCGGCGGCTTTCGAAAGAAAAAACTTGTTGACCGAAACAGCGATTACTTTGAAACATTTATCGTTGAAACAAGACGGGCAGAGTTTACCCATCTGATTTTGATTCCTCCCGCCCTGCTATTTTTCATTTGGAATACAGCACTTGTAGGATGGATCATGGTCGCTTATGCTGTGATAGCCAATATCCCTTTCGTTATCATTCAACGGTATAACCGATTCCGATTTCAACGGATTCTGCAGCAACGAAAACAGAGGAGGAATTTGCTTGATCGACAAGGAGAAACGCAGTATCACAGAAAAGAGAAAAACAGAGCATATTGATATCTGCTTGACACAAGAAGTGGAATCGAATGAGATGACGACCGGCCTTGAAGCATTTCGGTTTCAGCATAACGCTCTGCCGGAAATCGATTTCAGCGAGATAGATCTCAGCACCTCTCTATTTAACAAGCAGTTGAAAGCACCGTTTCTGATCAGTTCAATGACAGGAGGAACAGAAACCGCAGCCAGAATCAACGAGACTCTTGCAAAAATAGCTGAAAAGCGGGGCTGGGCGATGGGAGTCGGCTCGATGAGGACGGCCATTGAAAAGGAACAGACCGCTTTTTCTTATGATGTACGCAAGCATGCTCCGACAATTCCTGTTTTTGCAAACATTGGTGCAGTCCAGTTCAATTACGGGTATGGCGTGGAACAGTGTCAGCGTGCCGTGGATCTGATTGAAGCAGATGCCCTTATCCTCCATCTCAACAGCCTCCAGGAAGTCTTTCAGCCAGAAGGAGATACAAATTTTAAAGACTTGCTTCCCAAAATCGAGAAAGCTGCCAAATCTCTTTCTGTCCCTGTCGGTGTAAAAGAAGTAGGAATGGGAATCAGCAGTGAGGCTGCACGACGTTTACATGAAGCTGGCGTCTCTTTCATCGACGTGGCCGGTGCTGGAGGCACTTCGTGGATCAGAGTCGAAGCTTATCGTTCAAAAGATCCTCTCAGGGCTGAAGCGGCGGCAGCCTTCCAGGACTGGGGAATCCCTACGGCGCAAAGCTTGATCGAGATTAGAAAAGAGCTTCCAGAGGTCTCTCTGTATGCCAGCGGCGGATTAAAGAATGGTGTGGATGCTGCAAAAGCACTTACATTAGGCGCAGACATTGCCGGCTTTGGCAGAGCCCTCCTTCCCAATGCAGCTGCCTCTGATGAAGAAGCACTGGATGGACAGTTTAAACGCATCGAATTCGAATTGCGCGCTGCCATGTTTGGAATCGGGGCTGCTTCGATCCAACAGTTAAAGAGGACTGACGCGTTAAAGAGGATTTAAATAGTGTAAAACTACGCTCTATCAACCGGTCTGGAGGTTCTATCAACCACATGTGCCACTCTATCAACTAGTTTCATCTTTCTATCAACGGCTTTATGAGTTCTATCAGCCACTTTTGCCATTCTATCGACCACTTACCCTTTTCAACTAATTCTTTTAAATTTGAAAACCCCGGCCGGTGCCGGGGTTTTCGCTTTCTATTTCAGGGGGACATGTTTTTCTAAATAGCGTAGCTAGGTTCTATCGACCAAATGCGCCACTCTATCAATCAGTTTCATCTTTCTATCAACCGCTTTTGGCGTTCTATCAACCACTTTTCCCCTTCTATCGACCACTCGACATTTTCCGATTCCCTCTCCTCTAGATTAAGCCCCGCACAACAAAAAAATCCGCCCACAAAGTGGACGGATTTTTCACCAAAATTACTTCTTGATGTTATAGAACGTTTTCGCTCCAAGATATTGTGCAGTGTGTGCCAATTGGTCTTCGATGCGAAGCAATTGGTTGTATTTCGCCACACGGTCTGTACGTGAAGGAGCACCTGTTTTGATTTGTCCTGCATTTGTCGCTACTGCGATATCAGCGATTGTGCTGTCTTCTGTTTCACCAGAACGGTGGGAGATAACAGCTGTGTAGCCTGCGCGCTTAGCCATTTCGATAGCATCGAATGTTTCAGTCAATGTACCGATTTGGTTTACTTTAATCAGGATTGAGTTACCGATTCCCTGCTCGATACCTTGAGCAAGCTTAGTTGTGTTTGTAACGAACAAATCGTCTCCAACAAGCTGAACTTTGCTGCCGATTCGGTCAGTAAGAAGTTTGAAACCATCCCAGTCGTTTTCGTCCAAGCCGTCTTCGATTGAAACGATCGGATATTTGTTGCACATTTCTTCGTACCAATCAACCATTTCTGCAGAAGTACGGACAACGCCTTCACCAGAAAGATGGTATTTTCCATCTTCTTTGTTGTAGATTTCAGAAGCGGCAACGTCCATAGCAAGAAGAACTTCTTCGCCAGGCTTGTAGCCAGCTTTTTCGATGGCTTCAATGATAGTAGAAAGTGCTTCTTCGTTGGATTTAAGGTTAGGAGCGAATCCGCCTTCGTCACCAACTGCTGTGTTGTGCCCTTTAGATTTAAGAACGCTCTTCAGGCTGTGGAAGATTTCCGTACCCATGCGAAGGCCTTCTTTAAAAGTAGAAGCACCAACAGGCATTACCATGAATTCCTGGATGTCCACGTTGTTATCAGCATGCTCACCGCCATTGACGATGTTCATCATTGGTACTGGAAGCTGCTTAGCGTTGAAGCCTCCAAGATATTGATAAAGTTCTACGCCGAAGAAGTCAGCTGCAGCGCGTGCAACGGCCATGGATACACCAAGAATTGCGTTAGCACCCAATTTACCTTTGTTCTCTGTACCGTCAAGCTGCATCATCGCTTTGTCGATGGCAACTTGATCTGTTACGTCCATACCAACGATTTCTTCAGCGATTTCGTTGTTTACGTTTTCGACTGCTTTTTGAACACCTTTTCCAAGGTAGCGGTCTTTGTCGCCGTCACGAAGTTCTACTGCTTCATATTCACCTGTGGAAGCTCCGCTTGGTACCAAGGCGCGTCCGAATGCACCTGATTGTGTGTAAACTTCTACTTCAATTGTAGGATTTCCGCGGGAATCCAATACTTCGCGTGCATATACGTCTGTAATAAATGGCATGTAAACTCTCTCCTTTAATGGTTGGTTTATTTTTTTAATAGGGTTGTGCCTGTCATTTCAACCGGCTTGTTTATATTTAAAAGGTCGAGCATCGTTGGAGCAAGATCTCCAAGGATTCCGTCTTCACGAAGGGACATTCCTTCTTTTGTCACAATGACTGGTACAGGATTCGTTGTATGGGCGGTCATTGGATTGCCTTCCATAGTGACCACTTCATCAGCATTTCCATGATCGGCAGTGATTATAGCCGTACCGCCTTTTTCTAAAATCAGATCGACAATTTTTCCAAGGCATTCGTCAACCGTTTCAATTGCCTGGATGGTCGGTTCAAGCATTCCGGAGTGCCCGACCATATCAGGATTGGCAAAGTTAAGAATGATGGCATCCTGCCGGTCATTTTGAACTTCATTTAATAAAGCCTCAGTGACCTCGTAAGCACTCATTTCAGGCTTAAGGTCATAGGTTGCGACGTCAGGAGAATTAACCAGGATTCTTGTTTCACCCGGAAATTCATCTTCACGTCCGCCGCTCATAAAGAAGGTTACGTGAGGATACTTTTCAGTCTCAGCAATCCGCAGCTGCTTCAAATTGTTTTGTGAAAGGACTTCCCCTAGCGTGTTATCCAGATTCACTGATTTGAATGCGACATAGCCGTCAACTGTTTCACTGAAGTGTGTCAGGCACACAAAGTGAAGGTTCTTGGGATGTTTCGGACCTCTCTCAAAGGAACGGAAATCATCATTTGTAAATGTATTTGAAATCTGGATGGCGCGGTCCGGCCTGAAGTTATAGAAGATGACTGCATCTTCTTCATTAATCGTCGCAACCGGTTCACCGTTTTCTTTTTTAATGACGGATGGAAGTACGAATTCATCGAAGATTCCATTGTCGTAAGAATCGACAACGACTTCCAATGGGTTTGAGTATTCCGGGCCTTCGCCATAAACCATGGCACGGTACGCTTTTTCGACACGGTCCCAGCGCTTGTCGCGGTCCATGGAATAGTAACGGCCAGAGATGGTTGCGAATTCACCCACGCCCAGTTCACGCATAACTTCCTCTGTTTGCATAATGTATGTCTCAGCTGATTTCGGAGACACATCACGGCCATCAAGAAATGCATGTACATACACTTTTTTCAACCCTTCGGCAGCAGCCATTCTCAATAGAGCAAATAAATGCTCAATGTGGCTGTGGACGCCGCCGTCAGACAACAGGCCGAAAATATGGAGTCCTTTGTTTTTGCTTTTTGCATGTTCGATCGCATCAACGAAAGTTTGATTCTTCTCAAACTCGCCTTCGCGGATGGAAACATTAACGCGCGTCAAACTTTGATAGACCACACGTCCAGCACCGATGTTCAGGTGGCCGACTTCGGAGTTGCCCATTTGCCCTTCAGGCAGGCCGACTGCTTCGCCGCTCGCCTTCAGAGTGCTATGCGGAAACTTGTTCCAGTAACGATCGAAATTCGGTTTATTTGCTTGTGTGACAGCATTACCCTTGTCCTCTTGACGCAGTGCAAATCCATCTAAGATGATTAGAGCAACAGGAGACTTACTCATTGGAACCTGCCTCCAATAGCTGCAAGAAAGATTGCGGCTCAAGGCTCGCTCCTCCTACAAGCGCTCCATCGATATCTGATTGTGCCATATATTCACCGATATTGTTAGGCTTAACGCTTCCGCCGTATTGAATGCGAAGCGCATCTGCTGCTTCTTGTGAGAACTGCTCAGCGACCGTCTGGCGGATGTGAGAGCAGACTTCATTGGCATCTTCTGCTGTAGAAGATTTGCCTGTTCCGATTGCCCAGATAGGCTCGTAAGCAATGACAGTTGATTTTACTTGATCTTCTGTCAGGCCTTGAAGTGCTTTATTCACTTGGCCGCCGACGATTTCTTTTGTCTCATTACCTTCACGCTGTTCTAACGTTTCTCCGACACACACGATTGGAGTGAGGTTGTAGTTAAATGCCGCAAGAGTCTTTTTATTCACAGACTCATCCGTTTCACCGAAAAGTTCACGGCGTTCGGAATGTCCTAGGATCACGTATTTCACACCTAGGTCTTGTAACGCTTTAGGGCTTGTTTCCCCTGTGAAGGCGCCGCTTTCCTCAAAGTGCATGTTTTGAGCGCCGACCTCCACCTGATAGTCAGCCGTGCTTTCTACTAAACGGTCCAGGAACAATGCTGGTGCACAGATCACTGATTCCACTTTATCGGAGGAAGGTACAAGACCATTTACCTCTTCAGCAAAAGCTTTTGCCTCTGACATTGTTTTATTCATTTTCCAGTTTCCTGCAATAATCGGTTTACGCATATTAATCATCCTTTCCTTACTTATCGTTTAGTGCTGCTACTCCCGGAAGTTCTTTTCCTTCCATGAATTCAAGGGAAGCACCGCCGCCAGTGGAGATGTGGCTCATCTTATCAGCCAGGCCGAATTTTTCAACCGCTGCGGCTGAATCGCCTCCGCCAATGACAGAATATGTATCTGCAGCATCGGCTAAAGCTTGACCAACGGCCTTTGTGCCATTCGCAAACTTTTCAATTTCAAATACACCCATTGGTCCATTCCAGATGACTAAGCGGGAATCTTTAATGACACTGGCATATTGCTCTTGTGTCTTAGGACCGATGTCCAATGCTTCCCAGTCAGAAGGAATTTCTTCAATTGGAACAACTTTCGTGTTCGCATCGTTAGAGAAATCGTCAGCGACCACCACATCAACAGGCATATAGAATTTGACGCCTTTTTCTTCTGCTTTTTTCATGAATTGTTTGGCTAAATCAATTTTATCTTCTTCCAGCAGGGACTTTCCAACCTCATGGCCTTGTGCTTTCACGAATGTGTATGCAAGTCCTCCGCCGATGATTAAGTTATCTACTTTATCCAGCAGGTTATCAATAACACCAATTTTATCTTTTACCTTCGCTCCTCCGATAATCGCAGTGAAAGGTCTTTCCGGAGTAGTCAGTGCTTTGCCCAGGACCTCCAGCTCTTTCTCAAGCAGGTAGCCAGCTGCTGCCGGAAGATGTTCCGCAACACCAGCAGTGGAAGCATGCGCTCTGTGGGCAGCTCCGAATGCATCGTTCACGTATACATCTGCAAGTGCCGCGAATTCTTTGGCAAGCTCAGGATCGTTTTTCGTTTCGCCTGGATAGAATCGGACGTTTTCAAGCAGCAGGACATCGCCTTCACTCATTTTTTCGATTTCAGCCTTAACGGAATCTCCGTAAGCTTCGTCTGTTTTTGCCACGTCTTTTCCAAGCAGTTCTGAAAGGCGTTTCGCAACAGGAGTCAATCTTAACTCTTCAACAACCTGGCCTTTTGGACGCCCAAGATGGCTGGCAAGAATTACTTTTGCCCCCTGCTCGGACAAGTATTGGATTGTTGGAAGCGCGGCTTTGATGCGCGTTTCATCCGTCACTTTCCCTTCACTCATCGGTACATTGAAGTCAACACGGCAAAATACGCGTTTACCCTTCAAATCGAGATCCTTGATTGTTTGTTTGTTCATTTCAAAAGGCCTCCTTCTGGATAATCGGGACAATTAACCCCGTTATTTGAAAAAAGAAGAGCGGGGAATCCTCCCCGCTCCCCTTCATCCCATTTCATTATAGATGCTGGGACATAATTTATCCAACAATTGCCCAATAAATTATGTCACATTGCATCATTTAGGATATCACTTTTTAAAATATATCTTACAGACCTTGAGAAGCGATGTAATCAACAAGATCTACAACACGGTTGGAATATCCGCTTTCGTTATCGTACCAAGAGATTACTTTAACCATGCTGCCTTCCATTACCATTGTAGATAGGGCATCGATAGTAGAAGAATCAGGGTTGCCGTTGTAGTCAGTGGATACAAGCGGCTCTTCGCTGTAACCAAGGATACCTTTAAGCTTGCCTTCAGACGCTTCTTTAAGAGCGCTGTTCACTTCATCAACTGTTACGTCTTTATCAAGTTCCGCAACAAGGTCAACTAAAGAAACGTTTGGAGTCGGTACACGCATTGCTCCACCATTCAATTTGCCTTCAAGTTCAGGAAGAACAAGGGAAACTGCTTTTGCAGCACCAGTTGTTGTTGGGATGATGTTTTCAGCAGCTGCACGAGCACGACGGTAATCTTTGTGCGGAAGGTCAAGGATCTGCTGGTCATTTGTGTAAGAGTGAATAGTTGTCATCATACCGCGTTTGATACCGAATTTGTCATTAAGTACTTTCGCGAAAGGAGCAAGACAGTTAGTTGTACAAGAAGCGTTTGAGATTACATGGTGGCTTCCAGCATCGTATTTGTCTTCGTTAACACCCATAACGACTGTGATATCCTCATCTTTAGCCGGAGCAGAGATGATAACTTTTTTAGCGCCTGCATCAAGATGCTTCGCAGCGTCTGCACGGTTAGTGAAACGGCCTGTAGATTCAATTACAACATCTACGCCAAGGTCTCCCCATCCAAGTTGAGCAGGATCGCGCTCAGCCAATACTTTTACTTTCTTGCCGCCGACTACCAAGTAGTCACCGTCTACAGATACTTCTTGATCAAGCTTTCCGTGTACAGTGTCATATTGTAAAAGGTGTGCAAGCATGTTAGCGTCTGTTAAGTCATTAACTGCTACAACCTCAATGTTATCGTTCTTAAGTGCTGCGCGGAATACTACGCGTCCGATACGTCCAAATCCGTTAATTCCAACTTTTACTGTCATGAATAATGTCCTCCTTTAGAATGGTTAAGGAAATTTTTATATTTCAAAAGGTATTACCCTTTTAAAAGCTCTTTTGCCGCGCCTTCATCCGTGATCAGGATCGTCGAATGAGGGACGCTTTTGAAGTAGGCTCTTATGGCCTTCGCCTTTGAACGGCCGCCAGCGACCGCAATGACGTTCGATTTGTCCTTCAGGTCTTCCAGCTGCAAGCCTACAGTCGTCACTTTATGTACGACCTCGCCTTCTTCGTCGAAGTAATAGCCAAATGCTTCCCCGACCGCTTTCCCCGCAAGGATTCTATCAAAAACCTCTTTACTGGTTCTTCTGCGCTCGGCCATTGTGACTGCATCGCCAATTCCGTGAAGCACGATATGAGCAGACTTGATCAGGCCCAGCACGTCCTTGATGTCCGGTTCTTTGATGAAAGACTTGTACACTTCTGTACTCACCTGATCCGGGACATACAGCACCTTATGTTTGGCGCCTGTCCTCTCCGCCATTTTGGCACAGATCGTATTGGCCTGGTTTTTAACATCCTCGCCAATTCCGCCTCTAGCCGGGACGAAAAGCACCTGGTCTTCAGAGAATTCCGGCGTCAGCTTTTCAGCCACAGCCGCCATAGTCGATCCTCCGGTTACCGCGATGATATTATCTCCATCCAGAAGATTTTTCATACGCGCTTCCGCAGATCTGCCTAATTCTTCTTTTACCCAGGGAGACTCATCACTATTCCCAGGAACGATAAAAACTTCATGAAGATTGAGTAAAGACTTCAACTTCTTTTCCATAGAATCGATTCCTGTGATCTCTCTCATCATGTCAGCGGTCTTCTTTAGCAGCAGCTCCCCCTCGGTGGTAATGATCATGCCTGATGATTTGATCTCAATCAGATCCTGGTCTTTGAGAAATTCGACTTCGCTTCTCAGGACTCTTTCAGTCATGCCGAGTGAATGGGCAAGGCTTCTTCTTCCGACCGGCTGCATCAATCGTACCGATTTGAGAATGAGATGTCTTTTTTGCATAACCTGGAGCAGGTCTGGTAATAATCGTTTTTGTATATCAATGATTGATTCCATCGAAAAGCCCCTTAAAGTTATTTAGCTGGACTCATTATGTCCATCATAGACATATTATGTCCCACTTAGTGCAAAAAAAATTCATCCCTGCTTTCAAAGCTAAGTTTAGCAAGGGACGAACGAAAATTCAACTATTAAAACTCAAGATTTCTCATGTAACCGTTTACTAATTGTAAAATAATCAATTTGCCCATATTGGATGATTTCCCCGTTTATTTCCACAACCGGAATCATCAATCCGAACCGCTCTGTCAGCTCGTCACTTTCATCGATATCATACTCTTTTAAAACGAAAGGTATATCATCTTTAATCAGATTGAGCATGAGTTTGGCGTCTTCGCATAGAGGGCACCGGCTTCTCGTATAAAAGGTAATAATGGGTAAAGTCTCTTCATTCATATCTCTTTCTCCTTGTAGATGAGGGAATATTCAACTGGTCCCTGTACTTTGCCACGGTTCTTCTCGAAACGCTCATTCCGTGTTCCTTCAGCATCACAGCAATTGCCTGGTCTGATAAAGGCTTCTGTTTATCTTCCTTATTTACCAAACTCATGATTTCCGCCTTGACCCTCTCAGACGATGAGGAATCTTCATCTTTTCCTACACCGCTCACGAACAGGGCTTTCATTTCAAAGGTGCCAAAAGGAGTACCGATATACTTCCCTCTGACTGCCCTGCTGATGGTGGATTCATGGACCCCTATTGTCTCCGCAACTTCTCTTAGAGTCAAAGGTTTCAACCTCTTCGGTCCAAACCTAAAAAAATCCTCCTGCCTTTCGACCAGGGATCGGCCGACTTTCAGTAGAGTAGACCGGCGCTGATCCAGCATCCTGAGGATCCACTGAAATTCCTGTCGTTTATCACGGAGGAACTTTAAACCTTCTTCATCCTCCGAAGCAGAGATCAGTGATTCATATCCTTTATTATATAAAACTTTCATTACATTTCCATGAAGTAAAGCAACATCCAGGCCATCCCTGTTGGCGGTGACAACCATTTCAGGGCGGATATAATGAGAGGGATCAACCGAGAACCTGGCACCCGGACGCGGATTAAGCGCCTTCACATAATCGGCGGTCACTTGGATGTCAGCTAAAGAAATCCCCTTCTCATTCGCAATCTTCTTCCACGTTTTTTCACAAAAGTCTACAAAGTGTTCATCTATAATGGCATAGGCATGCTCAGGAGCTTCTGGATCCCTGCGAATTTGCAGCAGGAGGCATTCCTTCAAATTCCTCGCGCCGATTCCAGCCGGCTCCAACCCATGAATCATTTCTATATATCGAGGGAAATCTGCCTCATCAAAAATACTGTCTACATTAGATGGTAAATATCCGTTTTCATCCATACTGTCGACCAAAAGAGACAGTATATTACGATCCTCATTGGTAAGCGTTTTCAAGTTAAACTGCGAAATTAAGTGCTCCCAAAGAGCAGACTGAGGCACTGCTACTTCTTCAATCCAGTCGATACCCATACCGCTGTTCTCACGGCTTCTTTTCCGTTCCTCATGGGAAACAGGCTCAAGCTGAAGAAGCGGATTCTCCAAAGCTTTGTTTTCCAAATAAGCATTCAATTCCTGAGAGGAATATTGCAGCAATTCAATCGCCTGTGTCAGCTGCTGGGTCATATTCAATTTCAATGACTGCCCCTGCCATAATTCGGTATTGAGCTTCATTCCTGATCCCTCCTTCCTTTATTCTACAACAGAAAGCCGGTTCAGTGTATGGAAATAAGTAGGGTTGAGTGAAGAAAGATGTGAGTTAGGCGGGTTGGAACCCTTAGGAATAAATCTGAGGACTTTTACTCATTGTGAGGCAGATAAAGCCATGCGGTTTCGGTATCCAACAGGAATAATAACAAATGAAAAACCAGCTCCGTTTCTCCTTTTAAGAGAAACGAAACTGGCTTCTTATAAAAGAACCGTTATTTTTTCGGAATCTCACAGCCACTTTCGTCACAGATAACTCCGTCACTGCTGTCGCTGTTCAATACCGTGATTTGGCTTTCTGCAATTACTTTTTGCAGCGCTTGAACAAATACCTCAGTTGGCTGGGCACCTGTTAATGCATATTTTTTATCGATAAGATAGAAAGGAACTCCAGATACGCCAATCTGCTGGGCAGCCCTCTCATCAGCACGGACTTCATCCGCCATTTCATCGCTGGCAAGCATTTTAGCCACTGCTTCACGGTCCAATCCTACCTCTGCCGCTAGATCTGTTAATGTTTCGTGATCACCGATATGTTTGGATTCAGTAAATAACGCATGTAAAATCCGCTCGGTCATCTCTTTCATCAAGCCTTTGGTTTTGGCATACATTGTCAAACGGTGAGCATCAAACGTATTGGTCAGTACCATCGTATCCATGTGATAGTCTAAGCCAGCTTCTTTTGCCATATTCACCATATTTTGAGTATTGGCTTTGGCTGCCTCTATGCTCATGCCATACTTCTTAGCCAGTTTTTCATATATATTTTCATTTATATCACGCTCTGCTGTCGGATCCAATTCAAAGCATCTGTAAGTTACTTCAATCGGATGGTCAATCTGCTTAATGGCGTCCTCCAGACGCCTTTTGCCAATATAGCAGAATGGTCAAGCGAAGTCAGTCCACATTTCGATGTGCAACATATTAATCCCTCCAAATCTATATTCTCCTTTAGTATAGAGTGCAACGTTAATTTTTACACGTGATTTGCTCTGTGAATAGACAGTAAAAAAGCTCCCGCGCAAATGCGCAGGAGCCTTGGCAACGCCCTCGGAGGGAATCGAACCCCCATTTTAAGAACCGGAATCTTACGTGCTATCCGTTGCACCACGAGGGCAAGCTGTACGACAAGCGTACGAAATCTTATTATAGTCCAGAAGCAGTGGAAATGCAATAGGTTTTGAGGATTGGAGGATAAGATATTGTGAAAGATTAAAACAAGGCTGCCTACTCCTGACTGCCAATAATCTCTAAATGAATCTTTGCCAACAACAATGAAATCAATCATTTGAGTATTATTGGACAGCGGTTTGCAAGGTCAGGTTATACTCTGTTGATATAGAGATTATGAGAGGGGGGCTAGGGTCTAAATAAGGTTTGCTACCCACTGTTTAGTTACTAACGCTTTTTAACAACAATGATATTAGTATGATTGGAGCGGAAGGTACCCGACCTCCTGCGGGACTAGCGGGACAGGTGATACCCCCAATCCAGTTGCAGCGCCCAGCCCCTCTGGGTCAAATAACCCCAAGAGAATAAAAGGAAAGACCGCTTTTTTTCTCTTTGGAACATTTGCCTGTCGGGTCTAATCAGGGCGCTTCCACTTTTTATACAGGCGAATCCAGCTCCAGCGGCCGTGGGTCCGTACCCACTGGAACGGACTTAGCGACTAGCAGATTTCGGTCTCTCTCCTTGCTAATCTAGCTGCATGGCCTAAGGCGGCTAGCGTACTTCCCTGCCTCCTCCTTGCGATAAGTCAACATCAACTCACTATGTTCGTTGTGTTTCCTTTATCTCATGCGGAGTCAGTCCAGTCCGTACGCCGCTGAGCGGGGCCATTCCACTTTATATAGATAAGTCATCATCGAATCGCTTACGCTCTTCGTGATTCCTTTATCTCATGCGAGAGCCCTAAAATCTGTACGTCGCTGAACGGCCGCTTTCGCTTTTTATGCAGTCGAGGAGGCTCAACGCCCGCCCCGCGGAGTCGGGTACCTGAAGCGGAAATCACATCGGAAATTATTTGTTAACTGAAACAAACAATAATTTTTCAATAATAACAAGCATAGTTTAAAAAAGGAATGGATGGGTATCATGTAGAAAGGATTGTCGAAGGATTTTTATGCCCTGGGAGGTTGAATCGTTTGACCTTTATTGACCAACTGGTGTATTATATCAGTACATAAAGTATTTGTATGTTTCAAACATAACATTAATTGATCGAAGGAGGAAATAAGATGAACTTAATTCCGACAGTTATTGAACAAACAAACCGCGGCGAGCGTGCGTATGATATTTATTCCCGCCTGCTGAAAGACCGCGTTATCATGCTGGGAAGCGGCATTGATGATAATGTTGCCAACTCCATCGTTGCGCAATTGCTATTCCTAGAATCAGAAAACCCTGAAAAGGATATTTCCATCTACATCAACAGCCCTGGCGGCAGCATCACTGCTGGTATGGCTATCTACGATACAATCCAATACATCAAGCCTGATGTACAAACGATCTGTATCGGTATGGCCGCATCCATGGGTGCATTCCTGCTTGCTGCAGGTGCGAAAGGCAAACGCCTCGCCCTTCCAAATGCTGAAGTCATGATCCATCAGCCGCTTGGAGGAGCACAAGGTCAAGCAACAGAAATCGAAATCGCTGCAAAACGCATCTTGTTCTTGCGTGAAAAGCTTAACCAAATCCTTGCTGACCGCACTGGCCAGTCTCTAGAAGTGGTTTCAAGAGATACAGACCGCGACAACTTCATGACAGCTGAAAGAGCGCTTGAGTACGGTTTGATTGACCGCATCATCACAAGAAATGATATGAATGAAAATAAATAATCAAGTTTTGAAGAGCATCCGTTAACTCGGGTGCTCTTTTTTTCTTTGTTCATTTTCTTACTGGGCTAAATACGATGATCTTTCATTCACAAGTGACCGCTTCCGCTTCTTTCCAGCAGGCAAGCTGTCAGAAGCCCCAGCTCGGCTGGGGGACAAACGATGGTTTGATCTATTAAAGGTTCATTAAGTAGTTGCGGTTCGTTGATAGACTTTAGGTTTTCGTCGATAGGAGTACGGAAATCGTTGATAGAACTGCCATTTCGGCGATAGGACAAGCGATTTCGTTGATAGGATCTCCATTATCGTTGATAGCAAGACTTCCATAACAGCAATCCACCGCAGCAGCACGCATGCTCTCAAAAATAAAGAACCCAACCTATAAAAAGGGCGGGTTCTCCTAATCAGCTTTCTTTCTGTACAAATTGAGCGAGGTGTTTTACAGCTTCTTCTTCGTCTGAACCGTCAGCGATCAAGCTGATTTCAGTTCCGGAACTTACGGCAAGGCTCATCAATCCCATGATGCTTTTGGCGTTGACTTTCTTACCGTTCCTTTCTAGGAAAACCTCTGATGAAAAGCGGTTGGCTTCCTGTACGAATAAAGCTGCCGGGCGGGCTTGCAGGCCGGTTTTTAATTTTACCTCTACTTTTTGTTCAAACATGCTCCTTCTCCCCTTTGTTCATATTTAGTTAGTGTTTGATTCTATCACCAGCACGCAGTTTTTCTGCGATATCATCTATTTTACGGAGTCTATGGTTGATGCCTGACTTGCTGATGTTCCCCCCTGAAACCATTTCCCCAAGTTCTTTCAGAGTAACGTCTTGATAGGTGACTCTCAGCTCGGCGATTTCCCTGAGCTTGTCGGGCAGTATTCCAAGGCCCGCTGTCTGTTCGATATACCGGATGTTTTCAACCTGTCTTAGGGCAGCACCTATTGTTTTATTGAGGTTCGCTGTCTCACAGTTTACAAGCCGGTTGACTGAATTCCTCATATCTCTTACAATCCTCACATCTTCAAATCTTAATAAGGCACCATGCGCACCAACCACATTCAGGAATTCGGTGATTTTTTCCGCCTCTTTAAGATATGTGATGAATCCCTTTTTGCGTTCCAAGGTTTTGCTGTTCAAGCCGAAACTGTTCATCAGTTCGGAAAGTGCCTCGTTATGCTCCTGATATAAGGAGAAAATTTCCAAGTGATAGGATGAGGTTTCAGGATTATTGACTGATCCTCCAGCCAGGAAGGCGCCACGAAGATACGAGCGGCGGCAGCATTTTTTTTGGACAAGCTGTGCAGAGATATCATGGATGATGGTGAATCCCTCTCCAAGAATATGAAGGTCTTCGAGGATTTCCTTTGTGTCTTCATTCAATCGTACGATATACACATTATTCTTTTTCAGCCGCATTTTCTTGCGGACCAGCAGTTCCACTGGCGTATCGAAATTCTTCTTGATCAAAGAGTAAATCCGTCTTGCGATTGCTGCATTTTCCGTCTGGATATTGACGATCAGGGATTTGTTGGCAAAGGATAGTGAACCATTCATCCTGATAAGAGCGGATAGTTCCGCCTTCGAGCAGCAATCTTTCAAATCGAGATTGGTTAACTCTTTTTTTGTCACTGAAGCAAACGACATCTCTTCACCTCCCTAAAACAAAAGCGTAAGCGCCTTGATCAGCCCCGACAGGCAAATGTTCCTAAGAGAAGAAAAGGCGATCTTTCCTTTTCTTCTCTTAGGGTTATTTGACCCCGAGGGGCTAGGCGCTGAAGCTGGACGAAACAAAAGCGTAAGCACCTTGATCAGCCCCGACAGGCAAATGTTCCTAAGAGAAAAAAAGGTGCTCTTTCCTTTTCTTCTCTTAGGGTTATTTGACCCCGAGGGGCTAGGCGCTGAAGCTGGACGAAACAAAAGCGTAAGCAGCCTGCTCAGCCCCGACAGGCAAATATCCCGAAGGACTGAATGTGGATAACTTGGTTAATGTATCCACAGTTGGCTATCAAATTACCTAAACCAGGACAAACGCTTGCACTCACTGCGTAAGCTAAGACACTTTTTCCCGCTGTCATGTACAGTGGTTATTCTTTATTCTACCCGGTGGGGTTTATCGATAAGGGAGAAAATAATCTCTGCCACTTTACCGGTATCATGCCTGATAACACCTTCGAAGTAGGAAATGATTTCATCCTCTATGACCTTTAACCCCATGGAAGACAATTTTTCAAAATCAAAGATGACCGGTTTCGCCATTTCTTCTTCGTAGCGGGCTTCTATTTCCCGAGGCACTTGTTCATTGTTCACAATAATCGTATCAATGAAACCGTCGTGAAGATGATCGTAGATGGCTTTCACATGGTCACTGGCTGTGAAATCGAGCGTTTCCCCTGCCTGTGTCATCAGGTTGCATATATACACCTTTTGAGCTTTAGCTTTGCTGACTTCCTTGCCGATTTCCGGCACCAGTAAATTTGGCAGGATACTGGTGTATAAGCTGCCTGGACCAATGACGATTAAGTCGGCTTCACGGATGGCACGGATGGTTTCTGATACCGGAATGATGGTGCCCGGCGTCAGGAAGACACGCTTAATTTTTTTACCGGAGAATGGAATTTTCGATTCTCCGGAAACAATGGTGCCGTCTTCCATTTCCGCATTCAGAACGACGCTCTGGTTCGCAGAGGGAAGTACCTTTCCTTTCACGTTCAGGACCCTGCTCATTTCTTGAATGGCATGGACAAAGTCGCCTGTTATCGAGGTGAAAGCTGCCAGGATTAGATTGCCGAGTGAATGGCCCGATAATTCGTTGGACGTTTCAAATCGGTGCTGAAACATCTGCTCGATAAGCGGCTCCACTTCTGACAAAGCCGCAATGACATTTCTTATGTCACCGGGAGGAGGAACATTCAGATCATCGCGCAGGCGCCCTGAACTTCCTCCATCGTCAGCTACGGTTACAATGGCCGTTATATCTAAAGGATATGTTTTAAGCCCTCTGAGAAGAACAGGCAGTCCTGTCCCGCCGCCGATGATCACTATCTTGGGATCAATGTTTTTTTTCATGCCAGAGGTTCCCGTTTCTTCTTGATGTCCCTGTGCGAGATCTTGGTAGTGTAATCATTCTCGAAGTGGCGGCCGAGATATTCAGCCAGCGCCACGGAACGATGCTGTCCGCCTGTACAGCCGATGGCGATGACAAGCTGGCTTTTTCCTTCTCGTTTATAGTGCGGAAGCATGAAGGTGAGGAGATCCGTTACTTTCTCAAGGAACTTCTGTGTTTCACTCCACTTTAGGACATACTTGGATACATCCTCCTCCAAGCCTGTCCGCGGCCTCATATGGTCAATATAATGAGGGTTCGGCAGGAATCTTACATCGAATACCAGATCAGCATCGATTGGGATGCCGTGCTTAAAGCCAAAAGAAATGACGTTAACGGTAAAAATCGATCGTTTGTTCACTGAGAATTCCTTTAGGATCTTCTCCCTCAGCTCTCTTGGCTTCATGGATGAAGTATTATATATGGTCTGAGCGCGGCCTTTCAGCTCTTCCAAAAGCAGCCTTTCCTGCTTGATCCCTTCCATTGGCAAGCCGGATGGAGCAAGCGGATGGGAACGCCGCGTTTCTTTATAACGCCTGACCAGGGATGAGTCGTCTGCATCAAGATAAAGGATTTGCGGGTTCACCCAGGAGGTTTCCCCCAGGTCATCGAGCCCCTGGATCAAGTGGTCGAAGAACTCTCGGCCTCTCAGATCCATTCCTAATGCGACTTTGTTCATCTTGGTCCCTGATTCTTTCATCAATTCAAGGAATTTTGGAAGGAGAGTGGGCGGCAGGTTATCTACACAGAAAAACCCTAAATCTTCAAAACTTTGTATGGCAACGGTCTTTCCCGCTCCGGACATTCCGGTTATGATCACCAATTGACCATCGTTAGTTGCACCTGTACTCATGTTCTCTTCCCCCTTGGTTAACTTGGATCCAGTTTGTAGGCGAGCAGTTTAAAATCCGGTGTATAGGTAAAGGTTCCGTAGATCGTCCCTTTGCCATGCACCATGTATTCCAATATGTGGCGGTCTCCTTCTGCCATTGGCAGGTTCTTGATCGCTTCAAGGTCGTGCCATTCCAGGACGCCCTCTTCGGATTCTGTCAAGTTGACGCCGTCGGCTTCAGTAGCAAAAAAGGAAAACATCATCCACTCTGAAACAATTTTATCGCCGTCTTTTATAATAAAAGTGAAAATTCCTTTAACGTCAGCATTGCGCAGGTAAATACCTGTTTCTTCGCGGTACTCCCGAATGACCGCATCGCGGATCGATTCACCCTGCTCCATCTTTCCGCCCGGTGCTACCCACCAGTTTCGGCGCGGCTTCTGAAGCAGAAGGACTTTATCTTCATTCATATATAAACAATTCGTCACTCGCTGCATTAACTTCACCTCAAGCTTTACTTCTGTTCGGATTACCGTAATTTCGGTTTTGTCATGCTCTTTATTATACTATGATTGTACCGCTCCCACAATGTTCGAACACTTACCATGTGTGACTAAAAAGTGGAAGCGGCCCGTTCAGCTCCGACAGGCAAATGTTCTCAAGAGAAAAAAAGGCGCTCTTCCTTTTATTCTCTTGAGGTTATTTGATCCCGAGGGGCTGGCCGCTGCAACTGGATTGACTAAAAATTGGAAGCGCCCTGAACAGCACCGACAGGCAAATGTTCCTCAGCGAAAAAAAGGCGGGCTTTCCTTTTATTCGCTGAGGGTTATTTGACCCCGAGGGGCTGGGCGCTGCAACTGGATTGATTAAAAAGTGGAAGCGGCCCGTTCAGCTCCGACAGGCAAATGTTCTCAAGAGAAAAAAAGGCGGGCTTTCCTTTTATTCGCTGAGGGTTATTTGACCCCGAGGGGCTAAGTCCGTTCCAGTGGGTACGGACCCTCGGCCGCTGCAACTGGATTGACTAAAAAGTGGAAGCGGCCCGTTCAGCTCCGACAGGCAAATGTTCTCAAGAGAAAAAAAGGCGCTCTTCCTTTTATTCTCTTGAGTTTATTTGATCCCGAGGAGCTAAGTCCGTTCCAGTGGGTACGGACACTCGGCCGCTGGAACTGCCTTGACTAACTTTTGCGCTTTTTAAAGCAACGCAAAGGTACTATACGTTTTAATGCGTTAGTGAAATAAAGTAAAGGGATAAAAAAAAGGGGACACAGGCGGTTCCTGTGTCCTAAAGGGATTTATTTCTTAAAAGGGGGTCAATTTCTTATTATCTATATTACCCGGAATGTGTTGCACTAATGTTACAGTACGTTTAAGACGCTATTACGGATTGTTAATTATTTCTAAACAAGTTTCCGTAATTTTAGACAAAGGCTGTCGAATGGGGAAGAGCCTTGTATTTCTAAGGCTCTCTTCCTTTTTCTATATGTCGTCTTACAGATTTTCCGACAGACTTTTGTCAGATTTGTATCTTACTTTCCTTCCAGCTTTTCCACAAGTTCTTCAACGTAATGCTGTGCCGCTTGGGCCGCAATGCTTCCGTCACCTGTTGCTGTCACGATTTGGCGCAGCATTTTTTCACGGACATCTCCGGCAGCGAAGATTCCTGGAATCTTTGTTTCCATTCTGTCGTTTGTTTCGATGTAGCCCATATCATTTGTGATGCCTAATTCCCTGAACGGCTTAGTCAATGGCAGCATTCCGATGTAGATGAACACACCGTCTGCATCGAATGGCTTTTCTTCGCCGTTTTCTGTGGAAACCAATGTTACGCTTCCCACTTTTCCGTCTTTATCATTGATTTCTTTTACCGTATGGTTCCAGATGAAATCAACTTTTTCATTGTTGAACGCACGGTCCTGAAGGATCTTCTGCGCACGCAGCTCTTCACGGCGGTGGACGATCGTCACTTTGTTGGCAAAGCGTGTAAGGTATACGCCTTCTTCGACTGCAGAGTCTCCTCCGCCGACAACCACAAGGTCTTTTCCTTTGAAGAATGCGCCGTCACAAACTGCACAGTAGGAGACACCGCGGCCGCCAAGTTCGTTCTCGCCCGGCACGCCAAGTTTTTTCCATTCTGCGCCAGTGGAGATAATAATGGCACGTGCTTTATATTCCTTTGCTCCAGCTTTGATCGTCTTGTACTCTTCACCATCAACGATTTCCTTGATATCGCCATACGCATATTCAGCACCGAATGCTTTGGCATGCTCAAACATTTTGTTGGAAAGGTCTGGTCCCAGGATATGATCGAATCCCGGATAGTTTTCCACTTCTTCCGTGTTGGCCATTTGGCCGCCCGGGATGCCGCGTTCCAGCATTAATGTGGAAAGCGCCGCACGGGACGTATATACAGCAGCTGTCATTCCGGCTGGGCCGGCGCCGACGATTATGACATCATAAATTTTTTCTTCTGACACAATGAACACTCCTTTAATCGAGGTCTTAATTTACAGAGAAGCAGTCCGGTTTTTCCCTAAAAAAAAGGCAGAGCAACCTGTCACTCTATCCTTACACTGCGCTCATCTTTGTAAATCCTGCTATTCTGTAGTATTTCCTATCTACTCATATCCTATAAAAAGAAGAGCATATTCGTCCAAGAATATGCTCATTCATCGATTTTAAGGCAAGTAGAGTTCTACTGTCTCAAGATATTTATTCAGAGTGCCAGTTGTTATTCCATATTTTCCTGATATCAGGGTTTTCGTTTTCTTTTCTCCCCGCAGCCTGTGCCAGATGTATTCCGTTGCCGCAGCACAAGCTTTGGCGTTCTTCAAAGACTTTTCCGCCTCCAGCAGTTTACAGGCAATGCTGAACCATGTAAGGAACAAACCGGAGTCCACTGCACTGATTGGATGATGCAGCTGATAAAGCTCCAATGCCGTTTCATGAATATGCTTGATTTCCTTGCTGCTCTTAATTGCTTTTCTGGAATCCGCCTTCAAGATTTCTCCTAGATAAAGCTTTTCAGACAGAGTAAAGTCATCGACTGCGCCAAAATCAGTATGAGTCAGGACTTCTTTCTGATGCCGTGACACTGAAATCAGGAACAGGCCGAACATTCTCTCTTCCGGGTATTCGCTTTTCAGCTTTTTCAGGATGGATGATACGTGATTTTCAAATCCTTCGCTTTGAGGATTTTCATCACTCCATGGTTCCATTCCGGCTTTTTCCGGATTTTCTTCCAGGACCCTTTTCCAAGCCTGCTCTGCTGTCTGCTCATGACCCGTATGATAAGCCGAGTGTGAGAGCCAGTAATAGAAGCTGGCATCTCCCTGGAAGCCAAGCTTTTGGAGCGATTTCAGCCACTCGTAAGCTTTTTCATTACGCCCAATCAAGGCGAATGTCGCACCAAGCTTGTAACGCTGCTCATAATGGATCGGACGGATTTTTTCCAACCCTTCGACCAGATCCTGCAGCTCTTCATGTCTTCGCTGATAAAAATAAAATACAGCTGTGTTGCACAACGCATGAAGGTTGCCTGGATTTTTCTCCATGACTTCCTCCAGTGTAGCCGCTGCTTTATCTGTGTCGCCAAGATAGAAGTAGGCCAGCGCCAGGTTGTTGTAGGCTGACCAATATTCCGGAAAGTCCTTGATGACTTCCTGCAAAAGATCGACCGCCTTCTGGAAATTGCCTGATTCCAGCAGGTTTCTCGCCTTATCCTGATTGGCAATCAACTCGTCATGTTCATAAAGCGTATCCAGCGCTTCGTCTGAATCCAGTTCAAGGATCTCCAGCAATTCTTCAGCATCCTCACTGAATTCGCCGTATTCTTCCTTTTCCAGATAACTCGACACGTGGGTATAAGCTTCCTTGAACAGGCCCAGGTGAGCATAATTATTAGCCAGGAAGTAATGGCATTCTGTCATATGCGGGTCCAGGCTGTCGATGATGAGGTGAAGAAGCTGGTTGGATTGTGTATATTCGCCCATCTCCGTGTGCACAATCGAAAGCTGGCAGGCGATCATCGGCTCTAACGGCTCAAGCTGCAAAGCACGGTTAAGATATTTTTTTGATTTATTTAATTCCCGGCGGTGGTAAGCCTTGATTCCTTTATTGAAATAGTACTCGCCAGTAGGGACAAATGATAAAATTTTGCTTTTATCGTTTCTTGCATTTGAACCTTTTCTCATGAAAGTCCTCCGAAACGTATAGATTAACTACAGTAGTATAACACACATATTTCAGTTGCTAAACCACCGCTAGAGGATATTTGCTGGAAATAAGTCCTTTAGCCCGCTAAAAGGGACAGTCCCCTTTTACACATTACCGTGCGAAAGAAGACTGTCCCTCTTAGTGCTTCAAAGTACTAAGCTGTCATTTATTATGGCGCTCTTCCAGCGTTTGCAGAATTTCGTTTAACGGGAGGCCCTGCTCCTTCAGCAGCACCAGCAGATGATAAAGCAGATCCGCGCTTTCCCATTTCAATTCCTCTTTATCGCGGTTCTTGGCCGCAATGATGACTTCGGATGCTTCTTCTCCGACCTTTTTCAGGATCTTGTCGACACCCTCTTCAAAGAGATAGGTTGTGTAAGCTCCCTCCGGCCTTTCGTCAAAACGCTCGGAAATCAGCTTTTCAAGTGTGGTCAGTATGGAACTGCCTCCACTTCCAGCCTTAGAAGTTCCATTTTCTGCTCTGTAAATACTCTCTTCGAAACAGCTTTCGCTTCCTTTATGGCAGGCAGGTCCTTTTGGCTCCACTTCCACAAGGACAGCATCCTGATCGCAGTCATATTTCATTTCAATGATTCTCTGGGTATTTCCGCTGGTTTCCCCTTTATGCCATAACTCCTGGCGTGAACGAGAGTAAAACCAGGTCTCGCCTTTCTCTATGGACAGTCTTAACGATTCTGCATTCATATAGGCAAGCGTCAGCACCTTCTTCGTAGAGGCATCCTGAACGATTGCCGGAACAAGTCCATTTTCGTCAAATTTAATTGTATCCTTGATAGCATTCATCTCACCACTACCTCCTTTCCCCGCAGGAATTCTTTTACCTGCCCAACACTGGTTTCTTTGTAATGAAAAATGGAAGCGGCCAGAGCAGCGTCTGCCTTTCCATTTTTAAAAATATCTTCAAAGTGTTCCGCATTGCCGGCTCCGCCTGACGCAATCACTGGAATCGATACCGCTTCACTTACGGCTTTCGTCAGCGGAAGGTTGAAGCCGTTCTTCACGCCGTCACTATCCATGCTTGTTAAAAGGATCTCCCCTGCACCCAGCTTCTCAGCTTCCTTTGCCCAGGAAACTGCATCCTTCTCCGTGACTTTCCGGCCGCCGTGCGTGAACACTTTCCACGTATCACTTTCCTCATCATACTTGGCATCGATCGCCACCACGATGCACTGCGATCCGAAGTAAGCAGCACCTTCAGAAATCAGTTCCGGCCTCAAAACAGCTGCCGTATTCAGAGAAACCTTATCGGCACCTGAGCGCAGGATATTTTTCATATCCTCCACCGAGTTGATGCCGCCGCCTACCGTAAAAGGGATAGCCAGTTCCGAAGCGACTTCTTTGACCACATCAATCATCGTTTTCCGGCCTTCATGAGAAGCAGAAATATCGAGAAAAACCAGTTCATCTGCTCCCTGCTCATCATAAAACTTTGCGAGCTGAACTGGATCTCCCGCATCGCGAAGCTCCACGAAGCTGACTCCCTTAACGACTCTGCCTTCTTTCACATCGAGACATGGAATGATCCGTTTGGTCAGCATGACGACACCTCTTCCACAGCTTCTTTCACTGAGAATTTCCCAGTATAAATTGCTTTTCCGACAATCGCGCCGGCAACACCACTTTCTTTTAAAAGACGAAGATCTTCCATTGAACTGACTCCGCCGGATGCAATCACTTCTTTACCGGTAGCTTCAGCGAGTTCGACAACAGCCTTCACATTAGGACCCGAGAGCATTCCGTCTGTTGCGATGTCCGTGAAGATGAACGTTTCCGCACCAGCATCCGCAAGTTCAATCCCTAAGTCAACTGCCTTCTTTTCTGACGTTTCGATCCAGCCATGCGTTGCCACATATCCGTCTTTTGCATCAAGTCCAATGGCAATTCTGTCTCCATATTTCGCGAGCCAGCTTTTCACCAATTCTGTCTCTGAAACAGCGAGACTGCCGATGATGACACGCTGAACACCGTTGTTGAGGTAATACTCAATGTCCTCTTCGGTACGGATGCCCCCGCCAATCTGGACTTTCGCACCAAGGTCGTTGGCCACAGCGAGAACGAACTGATCGTTCACACGGCTTCCTTCCTTCGCTCCGTCCAAATCGACCATGTGAATCCACTCAGAACCTTCGTCCACAAACCGTTTCGCCATCTCAAAAGGAGAATCTCCGTACACAGTTTCCTTGCTGTAATCTCCCTGCAGAAGGCGGACACATTTGCCGCCCCTCATGTCGATTGCCGGATAAATAGTGAAACTCATTGAACTCCCTCCCGTTCTAACGCCAGTTTTGTAAAATTACGAAGCAGCTTCATGCCAAGCTCACTGCTTTTTTCAGGATGAAACTGCATACCAAAAACATTTTCTTTTCCAACAACCGCCGGAACTTCTACTCCATATTGAGCAGCAGCCACTACTTCCTCAGGATCCTCCTCAGAAACATAGTAAGAGTGAACAAAGTAGACATGGTCTTCCTCCAGTCCTTCCAGCAGCGGTGAATCGTGAAGGAATTTGAGCTTATTCCAACCCATATGAGGAATCTTCATTTCCTCCGTCTGTCTCGGAATGCGGATGACACGCCCTTTTAACAGCCCCAGCCCTTCTGTGGAGCCATTCTCTTCACTCTCGTCGTAAAGAAGCTGCATTCCTAAGCAGATACCCAGCAGCGGCTTTCCCCCCGCGGCATACTCTTTTATGAATCCAATAAGCTCCTGCCTTGCCAGAAGAGTCATGGCATCGCGGAATGACCCGACTCCGGGAAGGAGAAGTCCGTCCGCTTTTTCCAGTTCCCTTCTATCCTCACTGATAAAATAAGGAACATCCAGCCGCTCCAGAGCCTTCGCGACGCTGAACAGATTCCCCATCCCATAATCGACAATCCCGATCATTTATAACATTCCTTTCGTAGATGGAACTCCTTGAATTCTCGGATCAATGGTTGTCGCTTCATCAAGAGCGCGTCCCAAAGCCTTGAACACCGCTTCAATCATGTGGTGTGTATTGTGGCCGTAGTGGACGATGACATGGAGGTTCATCCTCGCTTCCAAAGCAAGCTTCCATAAAAACTCATGCACCAGCTCCGTGTCAAACGTGCCTACTTTCTGGCTTGGAAATTCTGCGCGCATTTCAAGATGCGGACGGTTGCTCAAATCGACGACCACCTGCGCCAATGCTTCATCCATAGGAACAAATGCATTTCCGTAGCGCTTGATGCCTTTCTTATCTCCAAGGGCTTTCTGCAGTGCCTGCCCAAGGCAAATCCCGATATCCTCTGTTGTATGGTGGTCATCCACTTCAACATCTCCATTGGCATTCACATTAAGATCAAACTGGCCATGCTTCGTGAACAGATCCAGCATGTGCGACATAAACGGTACACCCGTTTCAATCTTTCCACTTCCGCTTCCATCTATCGTAAAATCAAGTTCAATCTGGGTCTCATTCGTCTTGCGGACCAGCTCCGCTCTCCTGCTGTTCTCCATGCTCTTCACTCCTTCACCGTATTAAAAGGGACAGTCCCTCTTTGCGCTTTAACGCGTTACCGTACGAAGAGGGACTGTCCCTTCCGCTGCGTTAATGCGTTAAAGTATTCATTTATTTCTTGAACCGAGATTCAACCGCCCTCGCGTGAGCTTCCAGTCCTTCGAGGCGGGCCAGTTTGGCGATTTTACTGTAATTGTCTTGTAGAGCTTTCTCGCTGTAAGATATAACCGATGACTTTTTCGTAAAATCATCAACGTTTAATGGCGATGAGAACCGTGCCGTCCCGTTTGTGGGAAGGACGTGATTCGGTCCCGCAAAGTAGTCCCCGACAGGTTCAGAACTATATCTACCAAGGAATATCGCACCCGCATGGCGGATCTTCGCCATTGTCACCATCGGATCGCTCGTCATGATTTCCAGATGCTCCGGCGCAAGATCGTTGACAACTTCCACGCCTTTTTCCATGTCTTCAACAAGATAAATCGCACCGAACCTTTCAATCGATTCTCCTGCAATTTCTTTACGCGGCAGGTCACTTAATTGCTCTTCAACCTTCTTCGATACTTCTTCCGCAAGCTGCCCTGAGTCCGTGACCAGGACAGCCGAGGCATTCTCGTCATGCTCTGCCTGCGAGAGCAGATCCGCCGCAATTTCGTCCGCTCGCGCCTTTTCATCAGCGAGAACGACGATCTCACTCGGACCGGCGATCATATCAATGGCCACATCGCCGAAAACCTCACGCTTGGCAAGAGCCACATAGATATTTCCCGGCCCGACGATTTTATCGACAGGCTCCACACTCTCTGTTCCATAAGCGAGAGCACCGATCGCCTGGGCGCCGCCGACCTTCCAGATCTCGGTTACTCCGGCTGTTTTAGCTGCTGCCAATACCGCTGAGGGAATCCGTCCGTCGTCTCCTGGAGGGGTCACCATGACAATTCGTTCCACTCCCGCAACCTTGGCGGGAAGAACATTCATCAAAACAGAGGAAGGATAAGCTGCTGTGCCGCCCGGGACGTAAACTCCAACTGAATCCAACGGGGTGATTTTCTGCCCGAGAAGAGTTCCATTTTCATCGGTATCAAACCAGGAATTTCTCCGCTGCATCCCATGAAAACGAGAAATGTTTTCGGCAGCCTCTTCAATAATTTCCATCATTTCAGGCCCAACTTCTTCTACCGCCGCATCGATTTCTTCTACAGAAACACGCAGCTCTTTTAGCCGCACCCGGTCAAATTTTTCGGTGTAATCTAAAAGCGCTTTGTCGCCTTGCGATTTCACTTCCCGCAGAATTTCCTGAACCGTTTTCCGCTGTTCTTCTGTGCCGCTGTCGATTGAGCGCTTAATCGATAAGCTTCCTTCTGCCTTTATAATCTTCATAAAAATTCCCTCCTTTTACACGCTGATGCTGCTGACAACTTCTCTTAACCTCTCTGCCAGCTCATCGATTCGTTCATCTTTCATCCGGTAACTGACCGGATTCACAATCAGCCTGGAGGTAATACCGACAATCTTTTCATACTCGACCAGCCCGTTTTCCTTCAAGGTCCTGCCGGTGGAAACAATATCAACGATCCTGTCCGCCAGCCCGATCATCGGTGCAAGTTCGATGGAACCGTTCAGCTTTATGATTTCGACTTGCTCACCCTGTTCACGGAAATACCCTGACGCTATAGCTGGATATTTTGTCGCGATTTTCGGTGCCACCTCATTCATTTTCGTTCCGGGAAGCCCGGCAACCGCCAGATAGCACTCAGATATTTTTAAATCCAGAAGCTCATAAACGTCTCTTTCTTCCTCAAGCATGACATCCTTCCCGGCTATGCCGAGATCAGCTACCCCATGCTCCACATAGGTAGGAACATCCATCGGCTTGGCAAGGATGAATGTCAGCTTTTCTTCAGGAACCTCGATGATCAATTTGCGGGAATCATCGAATTCAGGCGGAAGATTGAATCCTGCACGCCTCATCAGTTCCAGTGCTTCGTCAAAAATCCGCCCCTTTGGCATTGCAATCGTCAAATCTGTCATCGATCTTCACCGCCTTTACCATTCTTTCCGATAAAATAACTGACCTCTGTGAACTCCTTGGAAAACTCGTCAACATCCGTAATTCCTTTCCAATCCTGAAGCACCACACTTTTCCCCTCGCTTCTCAATTCCTGTGCAAAGGAAATCGCTTCGCCTCTTCGTTCTCTGCTGAAGAGCACGCAATGATCAGTGACAGGACTTTCAGCGAAACCCAAGCCTTCCAAAATATGATCCAGCTTAAGGGCAAAACCCGTCGCACCTGATTCCTTGCCGAACTTTTCCATCAATTTATTGTATCGTCCGCCGTTCCCTATCGGAAAACTGACATTCTCGGCGTACGTTTCAAACAGTATTCCTGAATAATAGCTCATATGGCTGACAAGACTGAGGTCAAATTTTACAAACTCAGCCAAGCCGTAATCTTCAAGAAGCTCTGATAACTCTTCCAGCTGCCCGATTGCTTCCCTGCCAGCCTGCCCCTCCATAAGGAGATACGCTTCCTGAAGCACTTCTTTTCCGCCCCTTATCTTCAAAAAAGAAAGCAGGCGCTGCTTATCAATCGAAGAAAGAGACAACTGGTTGACATGGTCTCGGAATCCGACATAATTTTTTTCATAGAGGAAGCGGCTTAATGTATTGGCCCGTTCTTCCGTTCCTAAAATTTCTTTGAAGAGTTCCCTGACAAACCCAATGTGCCCGATGGAAATCGTGAAATTCTTCAATCCCGCCGTTTTTAAGGAGGAAATCATCAAGGAAATCACTTCACCGTCCGCAGAGATGGTTTCATCCCCGATGCATTCGATTCCGACCTGCTCGAATTCTGCAGGACGTCCGCCTTCTCTCTGCTGGGCGCGGAAGACGTTCGCACAGTACGCAAGCCTTAAAGGCTGCTTATTCTGCAGCAGTTTAGAAGCGGCTACCCTTGCGATCGGAGCTGTCATATCGGGACGCAGCACAAGTGTGTGCCCTTGCTGATCCAGGAGCTTGAACAGCTGCCTGTCCAGGATGGCGGATGCCTCGCCGACAGTTTCAAAGTACTCGAGGGTAGGCGTTTCAATAAACTGATAACCCCAGGCTTTCATTGTTTCTTCCATCTTCGTTTTCAATGATGCTTTTGCTTGATAGAGATTCGGGAATGTATCTCTCATCCCCAACGGTTTTTCAAACATGAACAGCTTTGACATGACAACCACCTTTTATCTGAATTTTTACAGTATCCATTCATTATCCCACCGCAATCATTTTATTGAAAATATTTATAACCCTTTAGTTCGCTAATGTGCTAATAAGTTAAAGTTATATGTAGTGTAACGCCTTCCCCATGTTCCGTCAACCGAAAAACTTCTTTGGGTAGTTTGTGCTTAATTAGGGCAAGGCATTTGTGGGTTGCGAAGAAAAGTATGACTTTTTTATACGCTCTTTTCTCAAAGATTGTAGTAGTTAAAGGTAATGGAGTTCCGCTCCAGGCACGTGACTCCGCGGGGCGGGCGTTGAGCCTCCTCGGCTGCGCCTGCATAAAAAGTGGAAGCGCCCTGATCAGGCCCGACAGGCAAATGTTCCGAAGAGAAAAAAGGCGTTCTTTCCTTTTGTTCTCTTCGGGTTATTTGACCCCGAGGGGCTGGGCGCTGCAACTGGATTGCGGGGTCTCACCTGTCATCAAAAGTGGAAGCACCTTGGTCAGCCCCGACAGGCAAATGTTCTCAAGAGAAAAAAGGCGGTCTTTCCTTTTATTCTCTTGAGGTTATTTGACCCCGAGGGGCTAGGTGCTGGAACTAGACGTCCCGCTAGTCCCGCAAGAGGTCACAAGCCTTCCGCTCCAATCCCCTTATATAAAAGGGAGGGAGAAAAAATATTATTAAAAAACAACAATTTTTCAGAAAGGAGCATTTTATAGAAAGAACAGAAAAGGTTATCTCTTGAATTAGTAATAATCTCCCTTTCACTCACTGAATACTATTATAAATGCGGTTTAAAATTAGAGAATCCTCGATTACAATTAATAGTTATATAACTCAAATGCACTTGGGGGGCTTTCATGAAAAAACTTATCACTATAAGTAATATTGGTCTATTAGTTGCTATCTCATTATTAATATATCTGTTACTAGTTGGATTAACTGAAATGGTTTTTTCTGGTGAAGTCATGTTGTCAGCCTTTATTTTAATGATTATCATTAGAGGGCTTGAAGCACACCAAGAAGGTAGAAAAATCACCAGCCTTATTATATTCACCGTAAGTATAGCAATATTTATTATTCTCGTACTTTCGCTCTTTTAGTTGCTTTATGAGACTAGGCTGATAAGTGGAAGAGTTCTCAATAGTAAAATTACTAAAGGCAACAACCTAACAGGTTTATACAATAGAGGTGTAACCCTTTAAGTGGCTTATCCTTAATTGAGTAATCAGTTCCAAGGAAATAAGGGGATAATTTCCCGTTAAATGCAAAAATCCTCCTCAAATACAGTTATATAAGGGGAAATTTTCCCCTTATTCAAAGAAAAGTGAGCCCATTTCTCGTTATTTAAGTAAATAGCGGTAATTTCTCCCTCTATTCAAGCGTGGTTTTAGGGATTTTCCCTAAATAAAGGGAATTTCTCCCCTTATTATTCAAACTTTATTAGCGGCTACTGAACATGTACAACTTACGGTTGTGTACTAGAAACAGTGTAAGCGCCGCTTTATACTCTACAGGAAGAGGCCGTCTCTCCTTTTTTTCTTCAGTAATTAAAGACGGAGTCCGTTCAAGCGGTTACAGACCAGCTGGACATGGAGATATAATTGTTAAGTAATCTCCAAAATTAAAAATAAACCCCCTCGGCAAAAGCCAAGGGGGTTCGTTTCATTCATTCGTTCCATATATCTCATCGTCTTTCCATCGTTCGGCAAGTTCCTCTTTCGTGTAAATAACCTTCATAGGATTGCCGCCGGCAAAAGCGCCAGCCGGAACATCTTTATGGACAAGTGTTCCCGCAGATACAATAGCTCCGTCGCCGATCTTTATACCAGGAAGAATTGTTGTGTTGGCACCAATCATGACTTCACTCCCGATTTCGACATCACCGAGGCGGTACTCTTTTATCAAGTATTCATGCGCAAGGATGGTGGTATTGTAGCCGATCACGGTGTTGCGCCCGACGGATATTTTTTCTGGAAACATGACATCGAGCATAACCATGAGGGCGAATGATGTTTCTTTACCGATTTCCATCCTCAGGAATTTTTTATACATCCAATTTTTCATGCCTAGGAAAGGTGTGTATCTTGCCAGCTGAATGACAGCGAAGTTCTTGACCACCTTTGCAAATGGAACCGTCTTATACACATGCCAGAGAGAATTAGCCCCGTCAACTCGATAACGGGTCGTCCGTCTCATCGTTCTTCCAGCCCGACAACATCTAAAAGATCAGCCATTGTTTCCAGCATGAAATCCGGCTTATATTGATCCAGGTATTCACGGCCCTTTGCACTCCAGGCAACCCCTGCAGACAGTGTGCCGGCATTTTTCCCGGCAAGGACGTCATGGTGGTTATCTCCGACCATAATCGATTCTTCCGGCGTGGAACCAAGGGCTAACAATGCTTTCTGTACCGGTTCCGGATCGGGCTTGGCATTTACGACCTCATCGAGCGTGATGATGGCATCGAAGAATTGGTCTAAATTCGTCAGTTTCAATCCCTTTATGACCACATCGCGAATTTTGGTCGAAACGATCGCCAGCTTGTATCCGTTCTGGCTCAAAGTCTGAACCGTTTCAAAAACACCTTCGAATTCTGTCACGAGAGAATCATGTTTTTCAAGATTATAGGTTCTGTAGGTCTTGACCATATCTTCGACCCTATCCGGATTCACTTTTATAAAAGATTCTTCGAGCGGAGGGCCCATGAATTGCAGGACATCCTCTCGTTTGTACTGGTCAGGGAAATAGGTGTTCATGGTATGCAAGAAGGAAGAAATGATCAGTTCATTTGTATTGATCAATGTTCCATCCAAATCAAACAGCACTGTTGTAATTTTTTTGCTCATAGAGTTGCTTCCTTTCCTTTGGCTTTAGTCACTTCGACTCGTCTCCAAATATAGGCGACGGCGAGTGTCAGCAGAATGGCAGTCACCAGCCTGATGATCAAGAGCGGCAGCACCGGGATGCCGAGCGGGATAAAGATGAGGGTGTCTTCCACCACCGCATGGCAGGCAACAAGGAAGATGAACGCAATGGTTACGTCTTTCTTGCTTACCCCATCCTCTTCCACCGCCTGGATCATGACCCCTGCTCCGTACGCAAGACCGATCAGCAATCCGGCCGCCAGTGTGGTTGATGTGTTTTCATTCATTCCCATTGCTCTGGTGAACGGCGACATCCACTTCGAGAAGGCCGCCAGCCATTTTTTATCTTTCATAATCTGAAGAGCGATCATCAGCGGGATGACAATCAGAGCCAGCTGCAGAATTCCGTACGCTGCTTTTTCAAACGCGAGAAGGAAGATTCCACCCCAGCCTTCGGGATCAGCTCCCTGTGGAGGAACCATTCCATACTGAGCCAATTCCCCGCCTCCATTCCAGACCAGGTTGATTACTATGGCTGAAATGATGGCCAGCCCAAGTCTGACCATGACAATAATCCAAATTTTCACACCGACTTTAGCAGCAACCGTCGATTCAATCAGCAGATTATGAGAGAAGCTGAGCATCACTGCAACGATGAAAACTTCTTTTACAGTAAGATCAAGGGAAAGGATCCCTCCAATGGCTGCATAAAGGTTCAGGAAGTTTCCGAGAACGAGCGGAATCGCCGCATCCCCGGAAAGGCCGAACAATCGCATGAATGGTGAAATCTTATCGATGATCCACGGTAAAATCGGTGTATGCTGCAGCAGCACGACGATCATGGTGATGGGAAAAATGACTTTCCCCAATGACCAGGTTGTCTTCAGGCCGGCAAGCCCACCGTTTTTTACAGATGTTCCAAGCATTTTCCTTACTCCCCTTAAAACTGTTTTTCATCAAGTTTGTCTGGTGACTTGCTTAATATCAAACAGTTCTTGTTAAATTTCTCTAGGCTTCCACATCATTATAAGGCTTGGCCGCATAACCTTTCATTCTTCTGAAGATCCACAAACCGACCGCAAGCAAAACCAATACAATGGAGATGACTTGGGCGATGCGGAGCATTTCCGTCAGCATTAAGCTGTCCGTACGCATCCCTTCAATGAAGAAACGGCCGATTGAATACCAGATAACATAAGACAGGAAGAGTTCCCCGACTCTAAGATTCAATTTCCGGCGGATGACCAGCAGCAAAATGAACCCGGCAATATTCCAGAGCGACTCATATAAAAAAGTAGGGTGATAGTAAGTACCGTTTATATACATTTGATTCACGATAAAGTCAGGAAGCATCAGGTTTTCAAGAAATTGGCGGCTGACTTCCCTGCCGTGGGCTTCCTGATTTATGAAATTCCCCCAGCGGCCGATAGCCTGGCCAAGGATGATACTTGGTGCCGCAATATCAGCCAGCTTCCAGAAGGACAAGCCTTTTGCCCTTGTAAAAAAATAGGCAGTTGCGACAGATCCAATCAAGGCTCCATGAATGGCAATCCCGCCGTTCCAGATTTTGATGATATCACCAGGGTTTTGTGAATAGTGCTCCCATTCAAAAGCAACATAGTAAATACGGGCAGAAATGATGGCAATCGGAATCGCCCACACAATCAAATCGATGAATGTATCTTTCGGCAATCCCATCCGGTCGCTTTCCTTAACTGCGAAATATAATGCCAATGCAATGCCCAGCCCGATAATCAGCCCGTACCAATGTACCTGAATCGGACCAAGATCTAACGCAACCGGATTAATCGGTGTAATCGTAGACTCCATACCTCAAACACTCCCATTCTACATATCAAATCATTACTTAATGCTCCTTTAGTCCAGTAACGGGCTGCCTCACTAAGAGGGACTGTCCCTTTCAACACTGCAACGCGTTACTGCACTGAAAGGGACTGTCCCTTTCAGCGCTTTAAAGGAGTAAAACTATTTTTAGAAATCTTCCTGGTCTCCGTCTTCAATGACGTCACTCAGGCGGTTGGTGAATTGTTCGGCGGCATTGACTCCCATTCTTTTCAGGCGGAAGTTCATGGCAGCCACTTCGATGATGACAGCAAGATTTCGCCCGGGACGGACCGGAACTGTCAATTTCGTGATATCGGTATCGATGATGCGCATTTTTTCTTCTTCCAGACCAAGTCTGTCATACTGCTTTGTTTTATCCCAAAGCTCAAGGTTGATGCAAAGAGTGATCCTCTTGTAGCTGCGGACTGCTCCCGCTCCAAACAGCGTCATGACATTGATGATGCCGAGGCCGCGGATCTCCAGCAGATGTTCGATCAGCTCCGGGGAACTTCCGACAAGTGTATCCGTATCCTCCTGGCGAATTTCCACGCAGTCATCTGCAACAAGGCGGTGCCCTCTTTTAACAAGTTCAAGGGCAGTCTCACTTTTACCGACACCGCTTTTTCCTGTAATCATGACACCGACGCCGTAAATATCAACAAGGACACCGTGAATGGCAGTGGTGGGCGCTAACTTGCTTTCAAGATAATTCGTCAGCCGGCTGGAAAACCCTGTGGTCTTCAGCGGCGTTCTCATGACAGGTACGTCACTCCGGTTGGATGCTTCAATAAGCTCCTGCGGAATCTCCATATCACGGCTGATGATAATGCCCGGAGTAATGTCCGTGCAAAGCTGATCCATCCTTGATTTCCGCTTAGTATCATCCAGTTTTTCGAGGAAGCTCAATTCGGTTTTACCAAGAAGCTGTATTCTTTCTGCTGGATAATAATCGAAATAACCGGCCATTTCCAATCCCGGCCGTGAGATATCTGTCGTGACGATCGGGCGGTGAAGGCCTTCTTCACCGCTCACCAATTCAAGTTTAAACTTCTCAACAATATCTTTTGCGCGTACTTTTGCCAAAAAGAAGTCCTCCTTTTTTAATCCTCAACGTTTATATGTATCGAACGTTTTCCATCAGATTTATTTTTACCAGCTGCGGGTGCTTCAATCAATTTTCCGACGTGCAGCCGCTAAAAAAATTATTCTAACCCATTTTAGCACTTTTCAACGGCGCACTACCACCTTGGCAGACCTTCTTTTTAAGGAGTAGGTGTCCAATATCGACTTGAACTCCTATATAGAGATTGAAAATAAGGAGAAGAGGTGGAAAAAATGAAAATCATAATTGATGCAGGACACGGGTACAGCACACCAGGAAAGCGGAGCCCTTCTGGAATGAGGGAGTATGAATTTAACAGAGAGGCAGCTTTGGCTGCAAAAGAGACACTCCTTTCTTATGAAAATACAGAAGTGTATTTCACCCATTTGGATAAGGAGGATGTAAGTTTAAAAAGGAGAACCGACCTGGCAAACAAAATCAAAGCTGATGTGTTCATCTCCATACATGCCAATGCTTTTGGCAGCAGTTGGAACGAGGCACATGGGGTGGAGACATATGTACACCAAACGAAACCGGCTGCGGCGCTCAGTCTGGCAGCCATCATCCAGAAAAAGCTGGCAGCCAGGACAGGACTTGCAAGCAGAGGAGTTAAGGCGGCTGATTTTCATGTTCTCCGGGAAACAAAGATGACCGCCGTTCTCGTGGAATGCGGATTTATGACCAACAAAAAAGAAGCTGCTCTTCTCCAAACATCTTTATACCGCACAGTGTGTGGACAGGCCGTCGCACACGCATTGGCCGAGCACTATAAGCTCTCTAAAAAAGACAACAGGCTGTACAGGGTTCAGGCCGGGGCCTTTTCAAAAAGGGAAAATGCCGAGAGTCTTCTGAGCAGGTTGAAAGACGCCGGGTTTGATGGATTCATATCTACAAACTGACCCATGCTGCATAAAAAGATGCGCATGTTATGGCACTTCTCCAGGAGAGCCCCGTGGCTAAATCTGAATTCAGCAAAAAAAGAGCGAGAAGCAGTCGTCCTGCCTCTCACTCTTTTTTCTTTTTCATCGGTTCAATAATCACTTTTTGGATCGCGATATTGACGATGGAAAGTATGACAGCGGCCAGTAACGCCATGCCGAATCCATCCATTTCAAAGCTGTCTCCCATTATGCCGTCCGTCAGCCATAGTGTAATGGCATTAATGACGAACAGGAACAGTCCCAGTGTCAAAATGGTGGCGGGCAGTGTCAGCAGAATCAGGATCGGCCTCACCAGCACATTTAAGATTGCCAGAATGAAGCTGGCAATGACAGCCGCCCCGAAACTGGAGACTTCGAACCCATCAAAATATCCGGCAAGACTGACAAAGACCACCGCATTGATTAAAATACCGATCAGCCATCTCATCCAAGTTTTACCCCTTCTTAACTTTTAGGGAGTACAAACGCAGCGATAATATAAGCAAGACCTAACGGGAAAAATCCTGTCGGGAAAAGCAGAATGACGAAGATGATCCTCAATAGGTTTGCGCTCATGCCGGTTTTTTCAGCGATACCGCCAAGCACTCCTGCCAAGACCTTATTTGTTCGTGAACGAGCTAATGCCATTCATTATCATCCTCTCTTAAAGCTTATGTTCTGTCCTATATATCATTCTTCACTTCTGATTTTTTTATGAGAACAGAACCTGTTTTTGTGTGAGCAAAGATATGAAGCTTCTTATCTGAATCACTTTCTTTAGAAAAGTGAACATGCTTTTGTACCACTTCATTTTTTTCTTCTACTATATTTATACCCTCCATCTCGATTTTAAAACTGCCGAGATTGGACTTTGCTTCACCTTTGATGCCTATGGAATCCGGTACATAAAGGTCGATTCCGCCTGTCACAGCCTTGGCATGAAGCGTGTCTGCCCTCTCACCTCTCAGGCTGCAGACGATCGTTCCGTTCAGTGACTGAAGATCGGTCTCGACGACATCACCTTCCAAGTACACTTTTCCGTTGATGGATTCTGCTTCCACACTGTCGGAATAAATATTAGCCAAATGAATTGCGCCATTGGAAGTATCGACTTCGATCTTCTTGCTTGTCATGTCGTTCAATTCAACTTTTCCATTCCCAGACCGCACTTTAAAAGAGTCTGCCTTCAGCCTCTCGGATTTAACGGCTCCATTCAATACTTTAATCGAAACTTTCTCGTACTGAGAAGCAGGGAGATACACTTTCGTATTCACCTTCATCCACTTCAACTCTGTGGACAAGCGCAGTTTCTCATTTTCTATATAAAAATCAGTATTGGCCAGGAAAGATCTGCGTGCCTCTTCGATATCGTCAGTCCGGTACACCTTGACCTGACATTCCACTCTTACCTCATCTTGCTCCCAAGGCAGGACGTCCACCTTGCCGTTTGCTACATCGACGGCAACTTCTTTCAGTGAGCCCACTTCAGTTTCCTGAAAAACATGTGAAAGTTCTATGGATTTATTAAATTCGAAATCTAAGTCGAAATTTTTAACCTTATTCAAAGCAGACTGGAAAAAATCAATCAGCTTATCCTTGCCGTTGTTGTGAGAGTAAGTCGTTTTCTCACTTTGATGATTGGTTTTCTCTCCTGTAAACAGATTTGCAAGTTCATCGAGGAGATACGTGTCCTTCTCTTTATACGACTGTTTTTCCTTGTGAGGAGCTCCCTCTTTGTCCAATGCCTCCAGCAATGTCAGGGCTTCTTTTGTAGACAGGTGTCCTTTTTCCACCAAATCGAGAATTCGTTTGCGTTCTTCATTCATACTTCTTCACTCCTTCAAAGTTATAGCAGTACCTTTATTCCCTTATAAACATTCCAGATAACAACAATCAGTGAAATGAGCAGCGAAAAACCTATAGTTATAAAAATGAAAATCGGTATACCGCTTCCGACCGCTAAGACCCCGAGGTCAAAAAAGACGCCGGCAACCACAAGCGGCACCGCAATCAACGGGAGCAAGTGAGATAGAAAAGCAGATTTTGCATGTCTCTTTGTTTCAGGGTCATCCACCAGGAAATACACTATGACCGGAAAAATAAACCCTGCAAAGAAGATGCTGAAGTAACTAAGAGATGAAAGCAATCTGTTGGTATCCAAGGATGTCACTCCTCTCTCTGATACTACTATTTACGTTTCAGCTGCCCAAAAGTTTCACTCTTGAAACAACTTTTGTTTTTTCCCTTAACACCATCATCCCATATTCCCTTCAATTCTCCCTCCATCTTCAGGCTGATAAACGGTAAGTACCAGGATGTGTTTTGCTGTTTTATACTTTAGAGGGTTAAAGCGTTAGAAGGGACAGTTCTCTATATCAAAAAACAAGCCCTCGGTACCTAACGGGTTCTTTTTTGAAGTACATGCCTCTAATTAACTAAAGAAATGGTTGAGTGATTCGTACCCGATAACAATGTCTAATGATTTCCACTCCAGATGCGTGACTCCGCGGGGCGTGCGGTGAGCCTCCTCGGCTTTGCCTGTGGGGTCTCACCTGTCACGCTAGTCCCGCAGGAGATCACGCACCTTCCGTTCCAATCAAATCATTACTGCATTATTAATAATTAATAACTCCTCCTTCATATAAATTTGGGGATTGGAAGTGTATAGGAAATTGTGCCACAAATTTTGAAGAACAAAAAGTTCTGTCACTTGCTATCTAGGGTGCATTTTGTATTACTAATTTCACAGACTCGCCGCCAAAAACACCTTTATATTAAGAAAAAAGGAGTGTCAAATTTGACACTCCTTTTGATGTGCATTTTTTAATTTTATACTAGAAAACTGAACCCGTAACTCGATACCGACCCGAGGGCTTGTTTTTTGTTTTTATCGGCTGCTGCCGACTTCTTCTGTTTCTTTGATTCTCTTCTCCATGCGGGCTCTGTCACGTTCCAGAACCGGCTTCAGGTATTTTCCTGTATAGGATTCCGGTACTTCTGCCACTTTTTCCGGGGTTCCGGAAGCAACGATCGTTCCCCCTTTGTCCCCTCCCTCTGGACCGAGGTCAATGAGATAGTCAGAGGCTTTGATGACATCCAGGTTATGCTCAATGACAAGTACTGAATCTCCGTTTTCTACCAGGCGTTGAAGCACGACGAGCAGACGGGAAATGTCATCGACATGCAAACCGGTTGTCGGCTCGTCAAGAATATAGAGCGAACGCCCGGTTGAACGGCGGTGCAGTTCTGACGCAAGCTTAACACGCTGAGCTTCCCCTCCGGATAAGGTTGTTGCAGGCTGGCCAAGCTTAATATATCCCAGGCCAACATCCGCAATAGTCTGCAGCTTGCGGCTGATCTTCGGAATGTTTTCAAAGAATTGAAGAGCGTCTTCAATCGTCATTTCCAGTACATCGGCAATATTTTTGCCTTTGTATTTCACTTCCAGTGTTTCACGGTTATACCGCTTGCCATGACAAACTTCACAAGGCACGTACACATCTGGAAGGAAGTGCATTTCTATTTTAATGATTCCGTCTCCACGGCAGGCTTCACAGCGTCCTCCTTTTACGTTGAAGCTGAAACGGCCTTTTTTATAGCCGCGCACCTTCGCCTCATTGGTAGTCGCATAAACATCACGAATATCGTCAAACACTCCCGTATAGGTAGCTGGATTAGATCTTGGCGTCCTTCCAATAGGAGACTGGTCGATATCGATGACCTTATCAAGATGCTCGACCCCTTTGATTTGCTTATGCTCACCCGGTTTCGATTTGGCTCTATGAAGCTGCTGTGCAAGAGATTTGTGCAGGATTTCGTTGATCAGCGTACTTTTGCCAGACCCTGATACCCCTGTTACAGATGTAAAGATCCCCAAAGGAATTTTCACTTTCACATTTCTCAGGTTATTTTCCTTTGCTCCCATAATTTCAATAAAGCGGCCGTCCGGTTTTCTACGTTCCACTGGAAGCGGAATGAATTTTTTACCGCTGAGATACTGACCTGTCAGGGATTTGGAATCGTCCATGACTTCCTGCGGTGTTCCGGCAGAGACGATTTCACCGCCATGGACTCCCGCTCCAGGACCGACATCGATCAAATAATCTGCTGCAAGCATGGTATCCTCATCGTGTTCAACGACAATCAAGGTGTTTCCGATATCACGCATATTCTGCAGAGTGGAAATCAGGCGGTCGTTATCACGCTGATGAAGCCCGATGGACGGTTCATCCAGGATATACAGGACACCTGTTAAGCGCGAACCGATTTGTGTTGCAAGCCTGATACGCTGGGCTTCCCCTCCTGAAAGGGTTCCGGCGGCCCTGCTGAGCGTAAGGTAATCCAATCCTACGTTATTAAGGAAACCAAGGCGCTCACGGATTTCACGCAGAATCAATTTAGCAATCTTCATTTCTTTTTCTGACAGTTCCAACCCGGCGAAAAATCCTTCTGCTTCTTCAATGGAGAAAGCAGTCACTTCACCAATATGGAGAGAGTCTACTTTTACAGCCAGGCTTTCTGTTTTCAAACGATGACCTTTACACTTAGGGCATGGCCTTTGGCCCATATATTTTTCCATCTGCTCACGGATGTAGTCGGAACTGGTCTCTTTGTAACGGCGTTCCACGTTACTGACGACACCTTCAAATTCGATATAGTTTTCACGCACTTGTCCCCAGTCATTCTCATACCGGAAGTAAACCTCTTCGCCTTTAGAGCCGTAAAGAACCTTATCAAGCTGATGCTTTGGCAGGTCCTTCACTGGGACATCCATGTCGATGCCAAAGTGATTGCAGACTGCCTTTAACAGCTGAGGATAATACTGAGAACTTGTCGGTTCCCATGGGGCAATCGCATGTTCATTAAGCGTCTTGTCCCAGATCGGGATGATCAAGTCCTCGTCGACTTCCAGTTTGGAACCCAGCCCATCACAGCTTTGGCAGGCGCCAAAAGGACTGTTGAATGAAAACATTCTTGGTTCCAGTTCACCAATAGAAAATCCGCATATCGGACAGGCATGGTGTTCACTGAATAAAAGTTCTTCTTCACCCATGACATCAATCAAGACCCGCCCATCAGCCAGCCGCAAAGCTGTTTCAAGAGAGTCGGAAAGACGTGCCTCCACGCCTTCTTTCACCACTATCCGGTCGATGATGACCTCTATGTCATGTTTTTTATTTTTCTCAAGTTCAATATCATCACCAAGATCAAGGACTTCTCCGTTGACCCGGACCCTGACATATCCTTGTTTTTTGATATCTTCCAGCGTTTTGACATGGGTCCCTTTTCTGCCGGATACAATCGGTGCCAATACCTGGAGCTTGGTCCGCTCGTCATATTCCATGATTCTGTCAACCATTTGCTGGATCGTCTGGGAACTGATTTCGATTCCATGAATCGGGCAGATCGGCCTGCCGACACGGGCATACAGCAAACGAAGATAATCATAGATTTCCGTTACCGTCCCGACTGTTGAACGCGGGTTTCGGCTAGTTGTCTTCTGGTCAATTGAAATCGCCGGAGACAGGCCCTCTATGGCGTCTACATCAGGTTTATCCATTTGCCCAAGAAACTGCCTGGCATAAGCAGACAGTGACTCGACATACCTTCGCTGGCCTTCGGCATAAATGGTATCGAAGGCCAAGGAGGATTTCCCCGAACCCGACAAACCCGTCAACACGACAAGTTTATCCCTTGGAATGGTAATATCTATATTTTTCAGATTATGAGCTCTAGCTCCTTGTACTACAATTTGGTCTTTAGCCATTACTGGTCATCCTTCCGCTTTTAACTCTAGAACTGTGTCACGCAGCTGTGCGGCACGTTCGAAGTCCAACGCTCTCGCTGCTTCCTTCATTTCTCCTTCTAAGCTTGCAATAAGCTTTTCTCTCTCTGGTTTTGTAAGCTTTGCCGTTTTCTTCGATGTTCCTTCATACTCTGCCTGATCTTCTGCCGCATAGGTGGCACGTATAAGATTAGGAATGTTCTTCTTGATCGTCTGAGGTGTAATCCCATGCTTCTCATTATAAGCAGTTTGTATTTCACGGCGCCGGCTTGTTTCATCAAGCGCCTTTCTCATGGAATCAGTGATTTTGTCTGCATACATGATGACGTGGCCGTTGGAATTACGGGCAGCACGCCCAATGGTTTGGATAAGGGAACGCTCCGAGCGGAGGAACCCTTCTTTGTCTGCATCCAAAATCGTTACAAGTGAGACTTCTGGGATATCCAGGCCTTCCCTTAGCAGGTTGATCCCGACCAGGACATCATACTTGCCCATCCGGAGATCGCGCAGGATTTCAATCCGCTCTAGAGTTTTGATTTCCGAGTGAAGGTACTGCACTTTTATACCGATTTCTTTCAGGTAGGCTGACAAGTCTTCAGACATTTTTTTCGTCAGAGTTGTTACAAGAACCCGTTCATTCTTTTCGATCCGCTCATTGATTTCTCCAATCATGTCATCGATCTGTCCTTCAATCGGACGGACATCGATCGTCGGATCCAGCAGGCCTGTAGGGCGGATGATCTGCTGAATCATCTCAGGGCTGTGCTCTTCTTCATAAGGTCCTGGTGTCGCTGAAACATAAACAAGCTGATCCACTTTTCCTTCAAATTCTTCAAACCGCAGCGGGCGGTTATCCATGGCAGAAGGCAGCCTGAACCCATGATCAACCAATACTTTTTTCCTCGCCTGGTCACCGTTGAACATTCCCCTTATCTGCGGGAGGGTCACGTGAGACTCATCAATGACAATCATGAAGTCATCCGGGAAGTAATCCAGCAGCGTATAAGGAGTGGATCCCGCAGGACGAAGAGTCAAATGGCGGGAATAGTTCTCGATTCCTGAACAGAAGCCCATCTCCCTCATCATCTCGAGGTCATACCTTGTTCTCTGCTCAAGCCTTTGCGCTTCAAGAAGTTTATTTTCTTCTCTCATCACTTTCAGCTGTTCCTCAAGTTCCTGCTCAATATTTCCAATTGCGATCTTCATTTTTTCTTCACGGGTAACGAAGTGAGAAGCTGGGAAAATCGCGACATGATCTCGTTCTCCGATGATTTCGCCTGTCAGTGAATCTACTTCTCTGATGCGGTCAATTTCGTCTCCAAAAAATTCAATCCTCATGCAGTGCTCATCTTTTGATGCCGGGAATATTTCGACAACATCTCCGCGGACCCTGAAAGTACCACGTTTGAAGTCGATGTCATTCCTCGCGTATTGAACATCGACCAGCTTTCGTAACAGCTGATTGCGTTCGATTTCCATCCCTACTCTTAATGAGACGACAAGATTCCTGTATTCCTCAGGAGAACCCAGGCCGTATATACAGGAAACACTGGCAATGACAATGACATCCTTCCTTTCGAATAAAGAAGAGGTTGCCGAATGCCGGAGTTTATCAATTTCATCATTGATGCTGGCATCTTTTTCAATAAATGTATCTGTCTGCGGAACGTAGGCTTCCGGCTGATAATAATCATAATAACTGACAAAATACTCAACCGCATTGTCAGGGAAAAACTCTTTAAATTCGCTGTACAGCTGTCCTGCCAGCGTTTTATTATGGGCAATGACCAACGTCGGCTTATTGACTTCCTTGATGACGTTGGAAACGGTAAAGGTTTTACCTGTTCCTGTCGCGCCAAGGAGGGTCTGATGCCTTTTTCCATCGCGGATCCCCTTGGTGATTTCTTTGATTGCCTCGGGCTGGTCACCCTGCGGTTCATAATGAGACTTTAACTGAAATTGATCTTTCACCATCCTGCCTCCCGTTCAACTAAACTTATATATATAAAATATACCCTGTTAACAGCTGCTCTAAAGCTTTCGTTTGAAAATAAGCACTTTTGTATGGCTGATTTCATAGGCAATGCTGCTGCCGGGTGTATTCTTAGCGGTAAATTAAACGCCTGCTGATCACATAGGATGCTTTACATTTCCGCTTTAATCATCCTCCCAAGTGTGAATAAACTTTTAGAATCGCTCTTTTCGCAAAGAATGCGGCTGGAAAAGTAATGGATTTCCGCCCCAGCCGCCCGACTCCGCGGGGCGGGCGGTGAGCCTCCTCAGCTTCGCCTGCGGGATCTCATCTGTCCCGCTAGTCCCGCAGGAGATCTGGCGTCTTCCGCTCCAATCACCTGTATACAAGAGGGAATAAGGAAAAATAGCATTCAAATGCAGCAAGCTTTTAGAAAAAGACTTTAAAAAGGACTTTCTGAATGTATTCTTAGAAGTACAATACCTGGTCACAAATTCAAGCTATCTTATTGCCGTTCGGTTGGTAAACGCATGTATTGCGTAATGATCACCCAATTTTCTGTTACTCTCATTCTACCACAGGCTATGTACAAATAACCAATAATAAGCGAACAAAAGTTCGCGTTTTTACTCTTCTGGTTTTTCAGGGGTGGATAATAAAATCCTTGGTTACCTGAATGATTTTGCTGAAAAGGAGACTCCCCTGTTTATTACTAGGCTACTTTTCTTCTCTACCCTGTAGATCAGGTTCCTTTCCCACATCTATATAGAGCTTCCCTTTGGACTTTTCTTTCGTGCTTTAAACATAAAAAGGAAATTTCCCTTTTCGCGCTCTAAAGGGTTAAAGTGACACCGCCAAATTGCTGAATTCCCTCAAGTAATGGAGATAATTTTCTCCTCCATAGTTGTACCGTTTGTTATACATCTTGGCGATCACCATATTTTGATGGGGTATGACAAGAACGGTGGGACCGGTCACTCCCAGTATTTGATAAGAACCTCCAGGTACCTTCTCACCCAGTTCACTTTGAAGGGCAGGTTCTCCTTGTACAAACCAGAAAAATCCGTTCTGCGGAAGATCCTTATTTTCATAGACAGGACTTTGAATGGTCGTGGCAAGCCTTACTACTTCTTCAGGTACAATCTGCTTTCCAGCTGCCTTCCCCATATTCATATGAAGATTTCCCCACCGCGCTAATTCTCTTGCTGATACAAAAAGGTTCTTATCCATTCCATCTTTTGTTGACCCAAGGCTTGAATCAGCTCTTTCCTCAGGCTCCACAATCACTTCGGCCAGATTTTCATGGGGTGCTGTTTCCCAGCCTGTCTCCGAAAACCCCATTGGATCAAAGACTCTTTCCTTCAGCAGCTGCGGAAAGCTTTTTTGATACAATCTATCCACCAGCTCCGTCATCATTCTAATGTTGATGCCCCTGTACGCCCAGTTTTCGCCAGGTGAAAACTCACGGAAAGGCACTCCTTCCTGTGTAGTATCCAATCCATGTGAATGGGTGAGGAGGTGCCGGATGGTTGTACTTCCAAGCAAATCTGGATCCCATTCTGGAAAATAATTCAGGGCAAAGTCATCGAGACTTCCAATCTTACCCTCATGTACGGCAAAAGCGCCTGCAAGCCCCAGGTAGCTTTTACGGGCAGAAGCGATATTAAATCTCGTATTCCTCGTGACTGGTTTCGCACCCAAATAATTAGATTGAGTGCCGCTGTAATGTTCAAGCACCGTCTGGTTATCTTTTATAATAAATAATGCAGCTCCCGAGCTGTGATTTTTTTCTTTGATATGCTCAACCCACGAAATAAGTTTTTCATACATAGGTGATCTCCCCTTTTTAGCGATACATACTTTGTTCTAGAAAGAAATCCCCACACCTTGTTAATAACTCTGTTGATAACCTGTTGATTATGTGGACTATTTGTGAATAACTTTGTCGTATTGTTAATAAGTTGTGGTTACTTTCATTTTGATTTAAAAAAATGTGAGTAACTACTTGTTATCCACATTTTTTCGATAGTTATCCACTTTTCAGATAAATAAAAAAGCTCCTGATAGAATCAGGGCTTCAGCTGTGATTTTTCGCTTTATTTCTCATTCGGTTGCTGTACCAAAAGCCTGCCGTCAGGGATGCTGCATCCACAACGATCAGGGCCCATGTGTCGGTATACCCTTTATAAACGGATGCCGCTATCAAGGCAACTGTCAGCACTAACCCGACAATATGGTTATAGGTCACCCTTGTAAATAGAACAACAAGCAGTCCTGGCAGAAAAAGGCCCAATATATATTTTGAAATCATTTCAACTCTCTCCTCAGAAAATCCATTACTTCCATTTTAACAGATTTCGATTTGGAAGAGATACTTATTCTTTCGGGGAGTTGAATCCTTCAACGATTTTTTTCGTCATTTCGCTGAGCTGCTCATGAGGAATGTTTTTTTCAGACAGCATATCAGGAAGGATGTCATTCAAGAAGTATTGCACACTGTCCATTTCATGGAATTTCAAAATCGTGGCGAGTGCTTCTTCGTAAATTTCCAGAAACAGCGGTTCAGGATTTCCTTTTTGAATTTCACCGAACGATTCATATAGTAGATCAATCTTATCGGCTACCGAGAGTATTCGCCCTTCAAGGCTCGAATCTTTGCCTTCTTTAAATCGGTCGCGGTATACATCCTGATACTCTTGAGGGAATTCCTGCTTGATAAACTTGCCGATCATTTCTTCTTCTACCTCGCTGAACAGCCTCCGCAGCTCCTCGGAGGCGTATTTAACCGGTGTTTTGATATCTCCTGTAAAAAGCTCCGCGTAATCGTGGTTCAATGCTTTTTCATATAACGCCTTCCAATTGACGGCATTTCCTTTATGCTCTTCGACCGTCCCTAAGAATTGTGCGATTTTGGTGACTTTAAATGAGTGGCTTGCAACATTATGATCCTGATATTTAAATCTTCCCGGACAGCGGACAAGCTTTTCCACGTCTGAGAGACTTTTAAAATAATGATGAATCCCCATAAAATCCTCCTCCCTGTGTAACTAGTCTCTATTTTGATTATTCATTATACCCCTTTTCATTCCCTGTTCAACATTTTTTTAACATAGTAAAAGACGGCTTTGTTGAAGGAATTAGAGAAAAGGGTTGGAAGCTGGTGCTTGGCTTTTTCTATAATGACGAGCTCATGCAGGGGATGCTCCTTGTACAGTTTGTATTGGTTGTTGATCCAATCTGATTTTGCTCCATAGATGAGCAGGAGCGGTACTTTCAGATCAAGGATGCGGTCCGTACAATTATAATATAACGATTGTTTGTAAAAGTGATACCAAATGCTTCGGTTCGCTTTCTCCATATGTTCATAGAGTTCCTGCTCCGCTTCAGGCGTTTTGGCGTGAGCTTTGGATAAAATCGACATCATCAGCTGCGGCCGCTCTTTAATGGTCTTCATCCCAAGGATATGCATCACCTTCAGCCGGACAGTCTGCACTTTCGGATATCCTCCCGCAAGGATGAGAAGCTCGACCTTCTCCATATACTTGTAGATAAATTCCTGGGCAACCACTCCCCCGGCCGAATAGCCGAGAAGAACACATTTCGAAATGTCCAGAAAATCGAGGATGGCTTTCACTTCCTCGACATATGTATCAATACTGACATAGTCCTCTTCATTATTGGAATCCCCATGCCCGCTGAGATCGGGAATGATTAACCGGAACTGTTCCTTTAAAGGGTTCTGATAGATGAATGATTTCCTGCCGAGCCCGGGCGGATGAATCATTACAATCGGTGTCCCTTCTCCGTAATCTTCAAAATACAGCTCCCTGTCCCCGAAGTCACAATACCCCATTCCATTCCCCTCCAATCCTTTGCAATACTCTTAGCTTTGGCAGAAGGAACTGAGAACATACAAGCTTTAGTACTATAAAGAGCTGAAGTATACCTCTCCAAGCTTCCCTCCCTATTAGTTTAAAAAAGCGCAAGAACCCTTTTAGTCCTGACAGGTAACTCTTCTTTGGAGAAAAAGGCAGTCTTTTCTAAGGGCACTGAAAAAGTCCAACAATAAGTAAAAAGGCAGAATCGCTCATTTCAGAGAGTGATTCTGCCTTTTTCACTTCAGGTCCTAAAAAGAGTTTTCATTTCAGTAGGAGTACGACGGAGTGGCCTTTATAGCGGAAGCCGTCTGCTCCTTGATTAAGTATCCAGCCAAAAAATAAGGGGAGATTTTCCCGCTAAATTGTAATTTGCAGCTCATACTGGAGTAAATAGAGGGAGTTTTTCCCCTTATATGAAAAAAATCACCTATTTTTTAGTGTTTTAATTCAAATAAGGGGAAATTTTCCCTTTATTTAAGCTGTTTTTAAGGGCTTTTAAGTAAATAAGGGGAATTTTTCCCTCTATTTATTAAAATACATTGAACCTTGCTGATAAGTGTCACTGATTACTGTTCCTTTTCCTATCTAAAATTCAGTAGATATTCAGTGTCGTCTCTTGTCTTTTGGCTCTTTTCACAAGGATTGTTGCTGTATAAGCGTTCTGGATTTCCTCTCCAATACAAAAGGATAGAGGGAGGGTAATCAGGAATAAAAGCAACAATCTATTAAGAAAGGCCTTTAGTTTATGATTTAGGAGTTTTTTGTTCCTAGGCTGGAAGGTGGCTTTTTCAGCAAGACAGGTATGGAGAAGCCGTAAGAGGTGTATTTTTAGTGAGATATGTTTGATGTTGGGGCGGCTTCGGTCGGGAGAAATGTATTTCCGACGAGATATGTACGATGTTGGGGCCGCTTCGGTCGGGAGAGATGTTTTTTCGCTGAGATATGTACGATGTTGGGGCCGCTTCGGTCGGGAAAAGACGCATTTCCGGCAAGATATGCACAAAGATGGAGCCGCTTCGGTTGGGAGAGATGTATTTCCGACGAGATATGTATGATGTTGGGACGGATTCGGTCAGGAGAGACGCATTTCCATCAAACTTGTATAAGGATGCGGTCACCTAGATCAGAGAGCAGCCTCAACCTTATAGTCCAAGCCCTTTCCAATAAGTACAAACCCGTTAGGCGCAGAGGTTATTTCTTTACCTAGCGCCACTCGGGCCTCTCAGTTATACTATTATGCTTGCGAAGTAACTGGATGCTTGAAATTGTTCGGGAGCACCAAGCCTGAAGCCGGTCTCACAAACAGCACTTCATCTCCCCGAAAAGCCTCTTTCTTTATCTGTGATGAGACGGGGACGGTGAAGTGGAAACGCACCTTTTTCACTTCTGGAGGGGCAACTCTGGCTGCGGTCTCTTGCAGATCCGCCTTTTTATTGGTGATCACATCATATATATGGAGAGTTTCTCCTTCGATGGTCATAAGGATGATCATTTCCTTCTCCGGCCAATAGTAGATGTTCTGAGGAAACACATATGTACAATAGAACATCAGCAGTTCAGCAGTATCTGTTGTGCTGAACCGATCAGCTAAAGGCATTTTACTCTTCGCCAAATGAAAGATGAATTTGATATCCTCATCACTTTGCCCATCCAGCTTTTTCAATGTAACGCTTTGTCCTTTTCCGGCAAGCTCCATGACAGGCTGCTGCTCCTCCACAGCATGAAAGCCAAATTTAGGATAGTACTCTAAAACAGTGTTGTTGGCAAAAAGGTATATCAAGTCAACATCCTTGAACTCTTCCAAAACGTTTCTCATTAAAACTCCGGATAAACCTTTACCGCGGTAATCCTTATGAGTCATAACGGTGCCGAGCTGCACAGCACTTTTCCGCTCACCCTCAATGACCAGATTAATTTTGTTCACCGAGACATTGGCGATGACCTTATCGCCGTCAGCAAGGGAGTAAGGCTCATACTTGCCGGTCCAGAACCCTCTCTCATACCACTTTTCGAAGTTGATTCCAAAAACTTGAGAAGCCAGGGAATTAAAACTCTTTCTCAAGGAAATGTTGTCTCTATAACCTTTAACAAAAGTGTATCCATTCATTGCTGCTTTCCCCAATCATAAAAAGTCAGTTAGTTTCTTATTAACTCCATGTAAGGGCCTGCCCCTTTTAGTTTGGCAGAGTTGTAAAGTCTCCTGCCTTCGCTGCTTTTCACAAACAAAACCGCAGCCAAGACTGCGGTTTTTTGTTTATTTCAGTGTAGTTGAAATAGGTGCTTTTTTTCCGCCTTTAGGTGTCAGCCACACTTCCAGGGATGTTGCGCCTTCAAAATCTTCACCCGGAGGAAGCTCAATTGTATAAGAAAGCTCTTCTCCCTGTGCCAATGTCTCTGAACCTAAAACCTGCATGAAAGCTGTAGCGCTTGAGTAGAGAAACACGGTTTCACCTGAAGAATTTTTCACCGCATAATCATATCGCTGGGAACTCGAAAATTCGAAAGTCACTTCTTTTTCCGTCTGGTTCTTTACTGTATAAACAAATTGGCCATTCTCATTTTTAGTAATGCTTGGTTCGATCTCACCTGCCACTATGCCCTGCCCCCCATCTTCTTTATTAACTTCCTCTTCTTCACTATCCTCTTTGCTATCATCTTCATCATTCTCTGATCCATTATTCACTTCTTCCACTCCTGAATCTTCTCCATGCTCAACGCTCATACCGCATGCTGCTGTCATGGAAATCATAAAGAGGAGCATCATTAATGCAAAAAAACGTTTTATCATATATATTTACACTCCTTTCTATTATAAGAAACCTTATTATTAAAGTTGACGATACCAGACGAATAAAGTTACATATTTCTCTGAAAACAGGCTGATATAAACCAAAAGCCTTATGAGAAGCATTTCTCCCATAAGGCTCTGTTTTAAATAGGCTGTTTTCGTATTAATTGTTGCTTCCGGAAAAACCCCAAGAGCTGGAATTTTCCCTAGATACTATTCTTTCTTAGTACCAGGTTATATCAGGTGAATTATGGCGATATCAACTAGCAAAAAAGTTTACGAAAAGAGCCTTTAAACAAAATGATAGCCGACTTCAGATAACCATTCACGATCTTCCTCCACAAAGATGATTCCCAATTCATGGTGATCACCTTCGTAAAGGGCTCCTTGTGCAAAGCGGATTTGTCCGTTAGTATCAATCACTTCAAGTTTACAATAGGCCCGGTTCTGCTGAAGAGCTTCGTAAAACTCCTCTTCTGTCTGTACCCGGAATCCATTCACTTTGGTAATCATTTCTCCGGAAACCAGTGACATTTTTTCAGCTGGTGAACCAGGCAGTATCGCCAAAATCATAATGCCTTGAGATTTCCTTGAGAAAAAGTAGGATTTTTCGCTGTCCTGCTTTCGCTGTCGGTAAGAAATCCATTCACGCCCGGCAATGGCTATGACCGCTCCCGCAATTGAAATATAGGGAGCATAATAGCCAGCCACGGCGACCGTCAAGACAAGAGCACCCAGCCAGAAGACACGGTTTCCTGTTTCCTTGATGCTGATTTGTGGAAGAGTGCTTCCAACCATCTGCCGAAACCCTAACAGGAACGGAAATAGAATCAGAGAGTAGGTGTTGGATCCTAATGTAAAGACGGGCCACCACCCCCAAGGCAGCTCCAATGATCCGATTGGGATAAGAAGGAACATAGGCACCACCCAAAGCTTCTTTCCTTCTTGGGCACCCACTTTAAGGCCCCGGGAGCTTTTTATCAGCCGGGGAGAAGTTTTCTTCCAGCCGCTTAGATTGATCAGTACTCCCTCAATTAAAAGAAGAGCCCCCAGCAATACGACAACAGCATTCAGCAAGCCATCATTCAGCTGCTCGAAATATGTATTGAAAAATGGCATATCAATCTTGAAATACCGCAAAGCAAGCAGCAATAAATAACCTATTCCGACAGTGAATGCCGGTGTAAGCAGCCTGGTTTGAAAGGTCAATGCCAAAAGGAATGTGACAGTACCTATCACCAATAGTCCCCCAAACGGGATGACAAGGCCGGCTCCGACAGTCAAGAGCGAAAAACAAAGCCCCAGCAGAACTCCCATCGGAAATAAAAAACGCAGCTCGTGATACATATCAAAAATCCTGGTTTTCAGTTCACGCCTTTCTCGTTTCACACGAAAAAAGCCGATGAACAAAGCGATTATAATAGAAAAGTAGAGCATCGGATTCAGAAACAGTTTTCCTGCTGCTCCCAAAACCTCCGTTAGCCAAAGCTGTACCAATGGTATTCACCATCCTCAACGTGTTACCCTTTTCTATCATTTTAACAAATAGACTCTATAAAACCTATTTAAATTTGTCTTTCTTACCCTACTAAATTTTCCAGCACTCGACATTTATAAGTTTTCCCGGGAAATATAAAGGAAATTGCAAAGAACTGGCGAAAGATAAGGTGATTGCTGTCAGGAGGAATGTCAAATGAATGTCGTAGTTTACTGGAACCATGTCGGAAGAGAGCACGGCGGATTAAAATACACGAAAGATATTCGAAAAAATAGCGAAGATGTCATTACAAAAGCCCTTTCTTTAAAAGAACAATATGCATTAAAAAATGAGAACGGCAACCGTTTCCTGGTGCTAGAAGAATCACTAATCATCGAACTTCCTCCTGGAAATTCCGCTAAAAAGTTCATCATCATCTATATGCTGGATCTTGGACTTCAGTTTTCCTACGGATTTAAAAGTTCCCATGAAGGATGGCTGATTGACATTGTCCAGTTTGAACAAAAGACTCCGGGTCTGGTCTTTGCGCATGACCTCTTGATTGATATCCGGGTGTTTGAGGACGGAAGCTATCATGTGATCGATATGGATGAGTTTCATGAGGCGTATCGATTGGGAGTCCTTTCTGGAGAGCAGGTGGAGCATAGTTTAAACGCGTTATCGCACATTCTTCATAAATTGAACCAGAAAGATTTCCCCGGAAGAACTATAGAAGAAATAAAGAGGCAGTACTATTAAAGAAACCCGGAGCTTCTATGCCTCCGGGTCCTTCTTAATTCACTCTCTTTAAATACTCCAAAGCAGCCTTCAACTGCACATCATTCTTCTCATCTTTTACAGCTTTATAAATTTCCTCCTGAAGTTTGGAGGCTGTTTCACTGTCAATTTTTCCGCTGGCTTCAAGTCCATGTTTCTGTTGAAAACTCTTTACAGCTGTTTCTGTCGAGTTATTGAAATAGCCGTCGCTGCGGGCAGGTTTATAGCCGAGGCCTTGGAGCATCTCCTGGGCATTTTTAACCTGTTCATTGTTCATTTCCCGGACGAGCGGCTTCTCGGCTTGGAGAGGATGAGCATAGAAGTAGGCAGGCTGTTTCACGTGAATGTTGGGCTCAATTCCTTTTTTATGAATCCAGTTGCCTTCAGGAGTAAGCCACTTGAACATGGTCAGCTTGATATTGCTTCCATCCCCCATTGGCACCGGCTGCTGGACTGTTCCTTTTCCAAACGTTTTTGTTCCGATCAAAGGATAGTCTCCGGCTTCTTTTAAAGCCCCTGCCAGTATTTCTGAAGCGGACGCACTTCCCTCATCCACCAGTACAGTGATCGGGTAGGACTTCTTCTCTTTGTTTTCAGAATAATACTTCAGGGTGTCGCCGTTCCGCTCTTGAACCTGTACGTATGGTTTGTCTTTCGTCACCAGTTCATCGAGCATTTCGTTGACACTGGACAGCAGGCCGCCTGGATTGCCCCGCACATCGATTACAAGCCCTGCTAGCCCGTGCTCTTCTAGTTCACTCAACTGCTTTTTAAAATCCTTAGAGGTATTTTCCGAGAATGAAGAAACTTCGATTACACCATAGTGTTTTCCGTTTTCATTCTTCACATCGGAATGGACCGTTTCAAGAGGGATCTCATCTCTTTTCACATTGACTTTCACAGGATCGGACAGTCCTTCCCTCATGATCTCCAACTCTACTTTGGAACCTTTTTCACCACGGATCTTTAAAGTAGCTTCATATAGATCGAGACCAGTAATAGTTTCACCATCCACTTTCAAGATCTGGTCGTTGGGGCGCAGACCTGCTTTTTCGGCTGGAGAATTTTTGAAAGGCGCCACGATCAGCAGCTTCCCATCCATGACGGTGACTTCCGCTCCGATACCTTGGAAAGACGATCCAAGCGAATCATTGAATTGTGAAGCGGTGCGGGCATCCATGTACACCGAATACGGATCCTCAAGTGTATCCAGCATTCCCTGGATCGCCCCTTCCACAAGCTCTCCCTTGTCCACTTCTTCCACATACTTATCTGCTATAAGATCATAGGCGACTTCCACTTTATGCAGTCTGTCACTCAATGGACCGCCTTCAATGGCAACTCCATCCTCCGTATCCCGCTCAAAGGCATCCAGCAAACTCATGCCCCCATACATTCCCCCTGCCCCTGCCAAAAGAGAGGCGGCCGTGATTATAATCAGTCCTTTCCGCTGCTCCATTATGTTCCCTCCTATAGTTAAGCTTCTCAGCATCCATCCCAATTTCCGGATAAAAAAGACACCACACAAAAAATGCTTGAAAGCGGTGCGATGTCTTTGCTATTGAAACTATATGCCAGTGAGGGACAAGTTATGAGTCTCGTTATCTAACTTTCTAAATGCTGTCTGATAAAATTTCCCCATTTTTCAAATTCGGTCAAAAAGCCATCATGGCCGAAGAGCGTATCTACTTCATAGAAGGACGAATTAGGGACAAGTCCGGCAAACTCACTGATTACAGACGGAGGGTAAATCAAGTCGCCCCTGTAGGCAAGGGAGATCAGTTCAGGCTGGAACTCTAAAACTGCCTCTCTCCATCCTCCCCGCCCCCTGCCGATATCATGGCTGTTCATTGCCTCCATCAGATACAGGTAGCTGTTGGGATCAAACCGTTTGGCCAGCTTCTCTCCCTGATATGCCAGATAGGATTCCACCTGAAATAATCCATTATCAGCCTTGCTGCGATGGAACCTTTTTTCAAAGAGTTCCGGAGAGCGGTAGGTGACCATGCCGGCCATCCTGGCGACTTTCAAACCCGATATTTCTTCAGCTCTTTCATAATGTCCATTCTGCCAATGGGGATCTGACGTAATCGCGGTTTTGCCGATCATATTGAATGCAATCCCATAATCGGAAAAATAAGGTGTGCCCGCCAGCAAGAACACTTTCCGCATAAGCGCAGGATAAAGCAGGCCCCATTCCAGAGCCTGCATTCCTCCCAGCGAACCGCCGATGACTGCTTCTAAAGAGGAAATACCCAGTACTTTCAAAGCCTTATATTGAGCATGGACGATGTCTCTGACAGTCACATCCGGAAAAGAGGTCCGGTAAGCTTCCCCTGTTTCCGGATTAAGAGATGCAGGACCAGTTGAACCGTCACAGCCTCCCAGAACATTAAATGTGACAACTAAGTACTTGCTAGTATCGATATGGGCAGAAGGGCCGATCAACCCCCTCCACCAGCCCCGATTTTCTTCCGTGCCGACACTGAGATGGCTCCCAGTCAATGCATGGCACACAAGAATGACAGGACCGTCCTTCCTTCCGCACAGTTCATAACTAAGACAGGTTTCATGCAGGGACTTGCCGTTTTCAAGCTTCAGAAATCCTGTGGGAACAGTCCCCGTTTCATAGATGTACTCATCCATCTTTTATACAGAAGCAGCGGCAGTCGTCGCTTTGGTGATCGCCTGATCGAGATCAGCCTGCAAATCTTTTACAGATTCCAGTCCAATGGACAAGCGGATCAATTCCTCTGTCACGCCCGTCGTTTTCAGGTCCTCACCGCTTAACTGCTGATGAGTGGTGGAAGCAGGATGGATGATCAGTGACTTCGCATCACCGACATTGGCCACATGCGACCACAGCGTGATATTGTCAATCAGCTTCCTGCCCGCTTCTCTTCCGCCTTTAATGCCAAAATTCACAATGGAGCCGTGGCCATGTGACAGATATTTTTCGGCAAGGGCATTCGCCTGATGATTTTCCAGCCCTGGATAGCTGACCCAGTCTACTGATGGATGATTCTCAAGATAACGAGCGATCTCCAATGCATTGCTGTTATGTTTCGGCACTCGCAAATGTAAGGTTTCCAGTCCCTGCAGCAGCAGGAAAGCGTTGTGCGGGCTTATGCAGGCACCCAGGTCTCGCAGCAGCTGGACACGCAGTTTGACTGCATAAGCCGCTTCACCGACGTCCACATAGCGAAGGCCTTTATAGCTTGGATCCGGTTCAGTGAAATCCTTAAATTTCGGGCTGTCCCAATCAAACTTTCCTCCATCCACAATCACCCCGCCGATCGCTGTTCCATGTCCGCCAATCCATTTGGTGGCCGAATGAATGACAATATCGGCTCCATACTGAATCGGCTGGCAGCCATACGGACTCGGGAATGTATTATCAATAATCAAGGGAATGCCATTTGCGTGGGCGATGTCTGCCACTTTTTCGATATCAAGCACATTCAAGCTGGGATTTCCAATCGTTTCGGCAAACACCGCTTTTGTTTTTTCTGTGATGGCGTCCTGGATACTTTCGGGATTCGTACTATCAACGAACTTCACCTTGATGCCATAGCGTGGAAGGGTGACCGCAAACAAATTATAGGTACCTCCGTAAAGCTTGGAAGAGGCGACAATTTCATCACCCGCACCCGCTAAGTTTAAAATTGCCAGCGAGATTGCCGCCATTCCCGATGACACCGCCACTGCCGTCACCCCTTTTTCAAGAAGCGCAATTCTTTTTTCAAAAACATCCACGGTCGGATTGCCGATCCTTGTGTAGATATTTCCAGGCTCACTCAAGGAAAAGAGATTCTGTGCGTGCTCCGTATCGTTGAAAACATAGGAAGTGGTCTGGTAAATCGGTACAGCACGGGACCCCGTGACAGGGTCCGGCTCCTGGCCTCCATGCAATAATAAAGTTTCCGGGTCGAATTGATGATTTGTCATAATTAGTTCCTCCTCAAATTTTTTAAAAAATTTAGCCTGACGCAAAGAGGTTTTTTTCAATATAAAAAGCCCTCTCCGCTAAGAAGAGGGCTTGAAAGATCAATGCTCCTCCTCTTATCTTCCAGACTGCACGAGCCTGTAGGATGTAGCACCTTTCCAAGCAGTACTGCCTGTTGGTTGCCGGGCTTCATCGGGCCTATTCCCTCCGCCGCTCTCGATAAGAGTATCGAATTGCTTATGAAAATATATATGTCGTATGAATTGGATTATAACTGAGTATTTTTGTAAGGTCAATAATTATTCTGAATTTTTCATTTTCTTTTCATAGGCAGGGATTATTGTTTTCCCATCCACTTGCCTTGGGTGGATACATATCTCCCCACATAATTGGCAACTTATGTACTCACTCGGCTTCTGTGGATACACATCTCTCTCCAAAAAGACTTACTCATGTATCCACTCGCCCTGGCTGGATACATATCTCACTCCAAAAACACTTACTCATGTACCCACTCGCCCTCGCTGGATACATATCTCTCTCCAAAAAGACTTACTCATGTACCCACTCGCTCCGGCTGGATACATATCTCCTCACAAAAGAGACAACTCATGTATCCACTCGCCCCGGCTGGATACATATCTCTAACCAAAAAGACTCACTCATGTATCCACTCGCCCTGGCTGGATACATATCTCTCTCCAAAAAGACTTACTCATATACCCACTCGCCCACGCTGGATACATATCTCCTTACAAAAGAGACAACTCATGTATCCACTCGCCCTCGCTGGATACATATCTCTCTCCAAAAACACTTACTCATGTATCCACTCGCCCTCGCTGGATACATATCTCCTTACAAAAGAGACAACTCATGTATCCACTCGGCCTCGCTGGATACATATCTCACTCCAAAAACACTTACTCATGTATCCACTCGCCCCGGCTGGATACATATCTCTAACCAAAAAGACTCACTCATGTATCCACTCGCCCTTGCTGGATACATATCTCCTCACAAAAGAGACAACTCATGTATCCACTCGCCCTCGCTGGATACATATCTCACTCCAAAAACACTTACTCATGTATCCACTCGCCCCGGCTGGATACATACCTCACTCCAAAAACACTTACTCATGTATCCACTCGCCCTCGCTGGATACATATCTCCTCACAAAAGAGACAACTCATGTATCCACTCGCCCCGGCTGGATACATATCTCTAACCAAAAAGACTTACTCATGTACCCACTCGCCCTCGCTGGATACATATCTCCTTACAAAAGAGACAACTCATGTATCCACTCGCCCTCGCTGGATACATATCTCACTCCAAAAACACTTACTCATGTATCCACTCGCCCCGGCTGGATACATATCTCTCTCCAAAAAGACTTACTCATGTATCCACTCGCCCCGGCTGGATACATATCTCTAACCAAAAAGACTCACTCATGTATCCACCCGCCCTGAGTGGATACACGTCTCCATCCAAAAAGACTCACTTATGTATCCACTCGCCCCGGCTGGATACATATCTCTAACCCAAAAGACTCACTCATGTATCCACCCGCCCTGAGCGGATACACATCTCTATCCAAAAAGACTCACTCATGTACCCACTCGCCCCGGCTGGATACATATCTCTCTCCAAAAAGACTCACTCATGTACCCATCCGGCGGCTGAATCAGCGGGATATCCTTAAACAAAACGCTCCACTAGGTTCTTAACAAGCCAGTTTCTTATAACCTCGAATAATCCACAGCATCCTTGAACGCCTGGATGATGTCCCCTGAATCCTCAATTCCGACAGAAATCCGGACAACCTGCTGGTTCACGCCGATTTTCTCTCTTGCTTCCTGCGACAATGCGCGGTGTGAGGTTCCTTGCGGGTAGGATACAGTCGTTTCCACGCCGGCAAGGGTCGGGACAATTTTAACCCAGCTTAATCCTGTGAAAAACCTGTGGATATCATTTTGTTCTGAAAGCTCGATCGTCACGATGGCGCCGCTTCCTTTTTCCGCAGCATCCTTAGGATAGTAAACTTTTTTTATTCCGTCATATCCTAAAAGGGCTTCCGCTAATTCAGAAGCATTCACACATTGCTGTTTCATCCTGAGAGAGAGTGTTTTACAGCCCCTGGCCGTCAGCCACGCTTCGTGCGGACTAAGATTAAAGCCTAGATTGATGACCTTCGTTCTCGCTTTAGCGATCACCTCTTCGCTGCCGACTGTAACACCAGCCGTCACATCACTGTGGCCGCCGATATATTTGGTTGCACTGTGTGCGACAATGTCCACTCCATTACTGTATGGAGTCATCAGGTACGGAGTCGCAAATGTGTTATCAATCATCGTTACAAGCTTATGTTTCTTTGCAATCGAAACCATAGCATCCATATTTTCCACCCTTAAAAAGGGGTTTGTGATACTTTCACTATACAGAAGCTTCGTTTGCGGAGTGATGCTTTTCTCGATCTCTTCCGGAATACTGAAATCGACAAAAGAAGTGGTGATTCCGAAGGTTTTCAGCTCTTCATTTAAAAGCTGATAGGTTCCGCCGTAAATATCCTCGGCGGCAATGATATGGTCCCCGCTTTCGGTGACAGCCAGAATGCCAGCAAGAATCGCTCCCAGTCCCGAGGCAGCCGCCACTCCTGCAGGTGCCCCTTCAAGAGCAGCCACCATTTCACCTAATTCATCAGTATTCGGATTGCCCGACCGTGAGTAAAGATATGGAGATTTTCCTTCATAGAAGCCTTCCAATTCCTCAAGGGATGAGAAGGTAAACGCAGAGGTTTGATATATCGGTGTGGATTTGCTTTTGATGCTGCGGTTATGCAATGTACTGTGAACGACTTTTGTATCAAACTTCATCTGTAAAAAACCCCTTCTTCGATAGAAATGCCTTTTTCTCCATTATACGACAAGATTCTACACCTGTCAGTCTTTATCACATTAACGCATCAGCGCACGAAGAGGGACAGTCCCCTGTGATACTTTAAAGTAACACAGGGGACTGTCCCCCTCAGCGCTTTACCCGGATAAAGGACACTTTCAATCCATATTCTCGACAAGCTGAATCATCATTTCTTTGTTCATGGGTCCGAGGATCTTGTGGCGGATGATTCCGTCGGTGTCGATCATATACGAGGTAGGAATAGTCTGGGCCTGATAGACGGTGCCCTGCACCCCATCCTCATCCAGCGGGATCGGGAAGGTCAATCCATATTCCCCGGCAAATTTTTCAATTGCTTCTTTTCCATTGTCGATAGTGGTTAAATTCACAGCAAGCATTTCGACATTGGCTTTCTCATGGTATTGTCCATAGTACTCCTGCATATGCGGCATTTCCGCTTTACAAGGCGGACACCATGTCGCCCAGAAATTCAGAATCACCTTCTGCCCCTCGAAATCAGACAGAGACACTTCCCTGCCGTCTAAAGTCGTTAGCGTGAAATCCGGCGCCTTATCCCCCTCACCTAGACCTAGGCCTTCACTTCCAATCCCCACATCAAGCCCTGATTCCAATTGCTCTGCTACCTGCTCTTCCATCTTCTTCTGCGAAGCTTGATTTTGAATGATATTAACGACAAAAAGCCCGACAAGGACCGCGATTAAACCTATCCCCAAAATTCTTTTATTCATGAAAATCCCTCCTTAACCTGCTGATGGAGAGCACAGCAATCGTAACCACTATATAAGCCGTACTTTCTGCAGAGGCTATGCTCCCTTGCAGAAAATTGACCAGCAGCTGAATGACAATGAATATCGAAAGCCATATTTCCTCTTTCCCTTTTTTTAAAAGAAGATAAAACAGAGAGAAGCCGATCAGACTATTTACAGCGCTCAGGACCGAACCGCTGTCAGCAAGAAATTCAGAAGCCCCCTCATACACCAGGACAACCAGCAGCCATGCACTGATCACCTGCTGTCCCCCTTTGAAGTATATGTATACCAACGCAACTGTCATACCAAGCCAAAATCCCTTAGAACCACCGTTAAAATAGAGAGCTGTCAAAGGCTGTTGAAGGAATCCGGAAAAGTCAAATAAAATCACACTGAATTTCCAGGTAACAATAAACCAAAATACACTATTTCCAAACCATTCTCCATTACTTTTCCCATAATAAAGCCATAGAAATAAACCTGTTACAACAAACGCCGCTGCCAGTCCTCCCCATGACGAAGGAAACGTGAACGCCCCAATACTGTACCACTGCAAACTTACACCATCCCTACGAAAAGTCTCTTTCTTACATCATACCAGCAGGAGGATCTGAACCAGCCATTATTTTATGAACAAAGTCAAAAACATTCCGGTACCAAGAATTACATAACTAAGCAATTAATGTACATTCTAAAGACTAGAGGAGGTGGAAGCATGTTTAAATCAAATCGTCGCAAGATTCACGAAGAAAAACAACAAGACGAATCAGAAATTCCAGTGTCTTTAGAGGAGAAAGCAAAAAGAATTCAAGCTGTTTTCAACTTTCCTATTAATCAAGACTTTTCAGTAAGAAAACTGACACTTTCCGGATGTAATCGAAAAGCTGTCTTATATTTTCTCAACGGTATGTGTGCGGAGGACATCATTGGAAAAGTGCTGATCCCTAACCTGCTCTCACTCAATGTAACAGATTCCGAATTAACTTTAGAATACATGTCAAATCATATCCCTCTAAGTGACATCAAAGAAGAATACACATACAGCAAGGTGGTCAACCAACTATTATTGGGAAACGCCATTCTATTTATAGATGGAAAAAAGGAAGCTTACATCTTTGGAACATCAGGTTTTGAAAAACGTGGAGTAGAAAAAGCAGAAGATGAAAATATTTTAAAAGGTCCTAAAGAAGCTTTCATCGAGTCAATAGCCGTTAATATTTCGCTTGTCCGTAAACAGCTTCGTTCATCCCAACTGACTACAGAGTATGTAACCGTCGGTGAAAAAGGCTTGAGCCAAATTGCAATTCTGTACTTGAAAGATGTAGCAAACCCCACGCTGATAGAAAAAATGAAAAAACGCTTAAAGGAAATCAAAGCTGATGAAGTGCAGAATCTCGGCCTCCTGGAACAGCATATTGAGGAGCGCCCCTACTCGCTGGTTCCTACTGTTTTGTACACAGAAAGGCCGGATAGAGCTGTCAGTTTCATTAATGAAGGGCATGTCGTCTTATTAATGGACAGTTCACCCAGCAGCCTGATTGCACCTGTGACATTTTGGTCATTTTTTCACACTTCAGAGGATTACTATGCAAGATGGGTTTATGGAAACTTTACAAGACTGCTAAGAATCGCAGCTATCTTCATTACCATTCTGACTCCTGCGATTTATATAGCGGTGACCAATTATCATATCGAAATGCTGCCAACTGATCTAGTTCTAGCTATCGCGGCGACAAGGGAAGAAGTTCCTTTCCCGGCTATTTTTGAAGTGATAATGCTTCTGCTGGCTTTTGAACTGATAAGAGAAGGGGGAGTCAGGGTGCCTAATCCCATCGGTCCTACAATCGGAATTGTAGGAGCTTTAATCCTGGGGCAGGCTGCAGTAGAAGCCAATATCATCAGTCCGATCCTTGTCATTGTCATTGCAGTGACGGGGCTGGCCTCTTTCGCAGTACCTAATCTCTCCTTCAATTACATGATCAGATTATCAACCTATATTTTTTTGTTATTTGGAAGTTTATGGGGGTTTCTCGGTTTGGGCATTTGTATCACATTATGCATTGGCTATCTGTCTACAGTCACTTCCTTTGATGTTCCATTTCTTTCGCCAATGGCCCCTCACTATCCGTCCTCAAAAGATTTGATAATCAGGCCGCCAATATGGAAACAATGGCTGCGTCCATTGAATATCTTCCCGATTGAGAAGGAAAAGATGAAAAAGCCGGAAGGAGAGAACAATAAATGATTTCTCCTGCAGACCGCAGACTTGGATCCCGGGAGATTTTTGCTCTAGTTACAATTACCCTGGGTATTAAATTTACAGATATGACAGCCACACTTCTCTTCAAAGAAACAGCCCAGGCTGCATGGATGATTCCCCTTATTTCTGGGGCGGTCATGATCATTCCATTGATATGCCTGCTAAAACTAGTTAAAAGCTTTAAGGATAAAAATATCATCGACATTACTTACCAGGTCACCGGCAGGTATATGGGCTTCGTTATTGGAATGGTTCTCTTTTATATTGCATTTTCTGCAACTGTTGTTGATAGCAGGAGTTATATCGACATCATCAACACCATGTATTTCACATCGACGAGTACGACCCAAATCTATTTTATCCTGATAGGGGCAAGCTACTTCCTGGCCAATAGGGGATTGCTCGCTATCGGCAGGACAGCCTGGATATCGCTACCGTATATAAAGGCCTCCCTATTCTTTATCATAGTACTGATTTGGAATGAATTATTTTTCGGCTATCTTTTTCCTTTTGGTGGATATGGTCTGAAAGAAATTGCCCACAATGGAGTAAGCTACGCATCTATTACAAGTGACTTACTTTTCCTGACCGTTCTTTATCCATTCTTCAAAAGTTATAAATCATTCAAAAAGGCAACGGTTTTAGGAATTATTGTGGCCAGTTTGGAATTGACAGTCTTTTTCGCTGTATTCATTGCCTTTTTTGACTATCCATTGATTAAATATATCGCCTACCCTTTTCACGAAATTACCCGTATGGTCACTTTCGGAAGGTACGTCTCTAATATAGAAGCTTTATTTTTCGCATTTTGGAGCGTCGCCAGTTTAATACGGTTCGCTCTTTATCTGTATATCTCTACTGCGATTTTTTCATATACTGTGAAAATTAAGGAGTTTGAACCATTAATCCTGCCATTTGCAGGATTGACCATCATGCTTGGCCTGATACCGGAAAACGTCGTCCAGAACGTCCTCATTCTTAGAAGCCAGGCCATCTTAATGATAACCTCCATCCTTATATTCACCATACCAGTGGCATTATTGTTGACTGCCAAGCTTAAGGGGGAATTAAACAAGTGAAATTATGTATTGCACTTTGTTTATCTATACTGATATTGGCTGGATGCGCGGACAAGATAGAAGTGGAGGAGGAAGGATTCGTACTGGTAATCGGAGTCGACCTCCCTGAGGATGGAGGGACGGGCTATGACATTACCTTTCAAATGGCTGATCCTCAGGCCGGCAATCCGGGCAGCCAGCCGGATTCATCAGAGTTCAAGACCATCATGATCCGTGTCCCGGACCTGATTGCCGCCCGGGATATGCTCAATATCTCAGAAACAAGGAACATTAATTTTTACCATACCAAAGCTCTCATTATCAGTGAAGAACTTGCACGGTCTGACAAATTTCTTGAGGTTTTATCAACTATCGTCAGGGATACTCAGTCAAGAAGAGATATGAATCTCCTGGTTTCCAAGGAGAGAGCGAATAAGTTCCTCAATCATAATCATCCCGCTTTCGAAGCAAGTCCGCATAAATTTTACGACTTTGTTACCAGGAGGTGGGAAAATAACTCATTAGTTCCAAGAGCCACCCTTCATACGATCATCCATGATACAGAAGCGGATGCAGGATTGGCATTGGCCATTTATGCAACTACTGAAGAAGATGTAAATTTGAAAACGAATGAAGACAACTACTATCCAGGTGAGTTACTAAAAAAAGGAGGTACACCTGTCCAAATCATTGGTGCAGCTGCCTTCAGGGACGGAAAGATGGTTGGGGCATTGACTGGCGAGGCTGTCAGAGCCAGAGCAATGCTGACAGAACACCTGCAGCCAAAGGAAGTGACCTTTACCTTTCCTGACCCGTTGAATGAGGAATTTCGTGTGACAGGAAAATTGACCAATACAAAAACCAAAGTTAAAGTCGATGTCAGCAAACCAGCACCTGATATAACAGTGGATGTATGGCTGAGTGTAAAGATACTAGGAATCCCCAGCATGATCAACTACGTTGAGGATTCACAAAAACAAGAGGTCCTCGATGATTCACTTGAAAAAAGGTTTAAAGAACGGGCAGACGAACTAGTAGAAAAAACACAAACTGAATTAAAAGCAGAGGCATTCAACTGGTCTCTTGCTGCGCGCAAAAAGTTCTTCACAGTTAAAGAATACGAGGAATATGATTGGATGCACTCCTATCCGGATGCCAAGGTGACAATCAACGTCCACACAACTATTGAAAGCTTCGGTAAAATACTCCGCCCGCGTTCAAAAGAGGCGATCATTGATTAAAAGGGGTGATATCATGTTCTGGTTAACACTTATAATCTGTGCTTATTTAAGCTATTACTCACTCCGTTATGCAAGGCTTGTCTGGAAAAACAAAAATAAACTTGGAGCTTCCATGGTCGGATTATTGGCAATCATATTATTCACAATGCCTTTCCTTAACTTTTGGTTGTTCTTGGACAAATAAAGAACAAAAGTGAAAGCGCTATAATCAGACCAGGAAGGCAATTTTCTGATGAGACAAAAAGCGGTCTCGCACTATACTCTTCGGGGTAATGCCCCCTAAGGCCTAAAGTCCGTTCCATTTGTTACAGACTCTCATGCGCTGGGACATGATATGGTTAACATTGGTCTAGATTTTCCGACTATCCATGATGATTGTATAATTTCTTAAGCGTAAAAAAACGGCGAAAGGGAGAGCCCTTTCGCCGTTTTAATCTTATTACATATTGATGTATTTACGTGGATTCACTGCGTTGGATTTACTGTTATTCCATGCACCGGCATGCAATTCAAAGTGAAGATGCTGTCCGAAAGAATAACCAGTATTACCCATTGTACCAATTCTTTGTCCTTTTTCTACAAACTGACCACTGCTTACTCCTGCTCCAGACATATGAGCGTAAACAGTCGTGAACGTTTGACCGTTGATAGAATGCGTCATGTAAACTACATTTCCATAGCTTGAACTGTAATGACTTTTAATAACATATCCATCAGCCGCAGCAACGATTGGAACATTTCCGCCAGCAGCGATATCAGTACCATAATGGTAGCGCGGCTTGCCATTCAATGTATCCCAGCCAAATTCAGTAGTGATATAGCCTGCAGAAGGTCTTGTCCATCTGCCTTCTGATACAGGGGTAGATGCTGTTGGCGCAGGTGCCTCAACTGTGGAACTGCTGTTGCTGCTTCCACCTGAACTTTTCTGGGCCGCTTGCTGAGCTGCCTGCTGCGCTGCCAATCTTTCCGCTTCAGCTTTGCGCTGTGCTTCCAGTTCTTTCTGGCGCTCAATTTCTTTCTGGCGGGCAAGTTCAGCCAAACGTGCCTGCTCAGCCTGGATTTGGCCGCCGATTTCTTTCTCCATCTTTTCCAGCTCATTTGCATGTGCCACAAGTTCTGTTTTTTCTACTTTAAGCTCTGATTGTTCCTGTTCTAATTGCTTGAACAACTCATTCTTCTGGCCTTTTTGGCTTTCCAAATCTTTCTTCAGAGAAACAAGGTTTGCTTTAGCCTCTTCCAGTTGAGCAAGCTTGTCCTTCACCTCAGCCTGTTTCTTCTCAAGAGAAGCCTGGTCAGCCTCCTGCTCTTCAATAATTTTCTTATCCGCGCTTACAATTGCATTGACAGCCGTGATGCGGTTGATGAAATCTCCGAAGCTTTCCGCTCCAAGCAAAACGTCCATATAGCTTGCAGAACCGCCTTTTTCCTGCATGGAACGAGCTCTTTCTTTAAGAAGTTCATTTCTTTCAGCGATTTTTTTCTTAAGTTCTTCTATCTCTGCATTCAGCTTTTCAATCTCTGCATTTGTTTTTTCAATTTCCGCTGTTTTCTCTTTAATGCGATCTTCTGTATCACGTGTTTTATTATCAAGCTCAGCGATTTCTTTTTTTATTTTTTCCTGACGGGAAACGTTATCAGAGATTTGACTTTCTTTCTTATCGATCTCTTGATTAACATTTTCTTTCTTGCTTTGAACCTCTTCTTGTTTATTCTTCAAATCAGACACTGAAGAATGAGCACTGGCTGTGCTTCCAGTAGTTTGAAGACCCCCGATTGTTAGTGTTGCAGCAATTGATAAAGTGACTAATGTTTTCCTTTTCAAGCGACATGCTCCTTTCGGTTCTCTCATCCTATTAAACTCTTAAAAACTTTCTGACGGACATAAAGCTTCCCCACGCGCCGATAAGGCATCCCATTAGGATAATCAGGAAGTTTACCTGATAAATGAACGGGGTATAATCGAGTATCTGAATAAAATGATTTCGCAATTTTGGTTCAATGAACTGATAGGCGTAGTAATATCCTGCTGATACTATCGCTATCGGGATGATGGAACCGAGAATTCCCAGCCATAAACCTTCTAATATAAACGGCCAGCGGACAAACCAGTTTGTTGCACCGACAAGTTTCATGATTTCAATTTCTTTTCGGCGCGCAACGATTGTAATCTTAATTGTATTAGAGATTAAGAACATTGCAGTGAAAAGAAGTCCGATTATCAATACCAAACCAACATTGCGACTCATTTGAAGAAAGCTGAATAGTCTTTCAATCTTCGCTTCCCCATACAGGGCATCATTTACATTTTCAAACCCTTTTATTTCATTTGCAATTCTTTGTGTTTCAACTGGATTTTCTGCTTTCACAATAAAAACATCGTATAGAGGGTTATCCTGTTCAAACAGGCGGAAATCTTCCCCCATATCTTCCATCAAGTTTCGCAGCTCATCTTCTTTAGAAGAAAAATCTATACTCTCGATGCCGTTTATCTGTTCAATATTAGTCTGCAATTCTTCTATTTGCGGCTCTTCAGCACCTAACTCGACAAGCACCCGTACCTCGACATCTTTTTCAATGTCTGAAGCAATTTTATTCATATTGAGCATAAGAACTACGAACACGCCTACAAGAAGCAGCGTGACTGTGACAGCACTGACCGATGCAAAGGTCATCCAGCCATTACGCCCCAGGCTCTTTAAGCTTTCGCGAAAGTGCCTTAAGATTGTTCTAGGCTTCATAACCGTAGTCACCCCGCTGTTCGTCCCGGACAATCCGGCCATTTTCGATGGCGATTACCCGATGCTTGATTGTGTTCACGATTTCGCGGTTATGTGTCGCCATTACTACTGTCGTTCCCTGTGTATTGATTTCTTCAAAGACATTCATGATTTCCCATGAAGTTTCAGGATCAAGGTTACCCGTCGGCTCATCCGCGATGATTAAGTGGGGCTTATTGACGATCGAGCGTGCAAGGGAGACCCTTTGCTGTTCCCCGCCTGACAATTCATCTGGAAACATCCTTGCTTTGTGTTTAAGCCTTACCATATCAAGGACTTCCATAACGCGTTTCTGAATATTTTTTGGCGTTTCCTCAATAACTTCAAGGGCAAATGCGATATTCTCAAAGACTGTGAGTGAAGGAAGAAGTTTAAAATCCTGGAAGACCACACCGATGTTCCTTCTTAGGTATGGAACCCGTTTGTTTTTAAGCTTAACCAAGTCAATGCCGTTAACCGCGATTTCTCCTTTAGTCGCCCTTTCTTCCCTGTACATCATTTTGATGAAGGTCGACTTGCCAGCCCCGCTCGGTCCAACTACATAAACGAATTCGCCTTGTTTAATATGTACATCGAATCCATTTGCAGCCATGATCCCATTGGGGTACTGCTTATATACGTCTTTCATTTTGATCATTTTTAAACCACCCAAATTAAACATTTATAGTGTTCTAACAAAGATGTTATTTTTCACATGGATTAGGAAATAAACTATAAAATAAAATGTAGAAAAAACTCGAATTAAAAAGTTTCTAAAAGTATTATAACATCATTGCCTAGGAAGTTAAGGAAAATTTATATTACAGTTTGATATCAAATAGTTAAAGAATTGGTTTTTTTGGTCGGAATTGCAATGGGAAATTTTAACGAAATTAAGAGAATGAGGAAGATTTGTTATAGGAGAATATCACTATATGAATTTTTTGTAGGTTGGCAGGAGAGCCATTAAGCTTTTCTTGAAGGTTTATGGTGTCGGATTATTAGAGGAGAATTTTTTCAGTATAAGGTGTGGAAAATGTATATCTAAAAGACTTTACCCTACTATAATTTCAATAAACCTATTTTCTAATAGAGTTTTTCAAGCTAGCTGAGTAATGAAGTGCTTGAATTTACCTTACTGGTTTTAAATTTGCCGTTTGGCACTTTTTTTTATCTCTTTTAAAAGGAAAGTTGTCTTCTTATTCGATATAATCACAGGCCAATCTGGAATTGATAAAGATCAGAGCTTCCTTGTGGAAGGAGCTAATTATAACGAGGTATAACCGTCATTTACTTAGGTCCTCCCGATCGCACGCAGGATTGTATGAGAATGGGATTGCTTCGGTCGGGAGTAGGCCAATTTCTTTGAGATATGTATGACGTTGGAGTTACTTCGGCAGGGAGTGATCCATTTTCGGTGACTATGTATAGGTCTGCTCCATAGGAACAGCCAGAAGCAGGACTCAGGAACTCTGCCTAATTTTTTATCCAAAAATGAAAAAAGAAAGCCCGAAGACTCTCTTTTCTCTCTTTTACTTTTTATTCGCCAGCCAGTCAGCAACTGCTTCTGCTTCGTCACCTTCAATGATGTTTTTCGGCATTGCGCCTTTACCATTTTGAATGACTGATAGAATTTCATCTGCACTTAACTCAGATCCGATGTTTTTCAAAGCCGGCCCCATTCCACCTGAAAGGTCGCCGCCGTGGCAGCTGGAACACTTCTGATTAACAATCTTTTCTGGGTCAATATCATTTCCAAGTGCGCTATCCGCAGCTTCCTGCGGATTGTTTGCGTCACTGGCTTCTTCTGATGCAGTGTCATCATTGTTGCCGCAAGCTCCTAGTACCAAGGTCGAACCCAGCAAAAAAGCCATTAATGTCTTTTTCATAATAATTCCTCCCGACTGAAAAGAAATGATACTCCCTCTCATTCCTTATTATACCAGGATTACACCCGTTTAAAACCTTCTCCCAGAACCTCGGAGGCATCCATTGTTACGACGAACGCAGTCGAATCAATGCTTTTGACCAGTTGTTTCAATCTTGTGAACTCTCTTTGATCGACTACGACCATGAGGATGGGACGCTCATCATCGGTATATCCGCCGTATGCAGATAGTTTTGTCACGCCGCGGTCAATTTTATTCAAAATGCCTTCTCTGATTTCCTCTTGGCGGTTTGTGATGATTAATGCCATTTTGGAACGGCCGAAGCCGACTTGGACCAGGTCAATGGTTTTACTTGTAACATACAAACCAATCAGGGCGTACAATCCTCTTTCAATATCAAAAACAATGGCAGCTGCCAAAACAATCATTCCATCAATTATCGCTACACATGTACCGAGTGTCAGCCCGGAATATTTATTGATGATCTGTGCAGCCAAATCGGTTCCGCCTGTTGAAGCTTTCCCTCTAAAAACGGTTCCAAGCCCCAGGCCAACCCCAATTCCTCCGAAAAGTGCACCCAGAAGCGGATCCATCGTCCAGGCTTCCCAGTCTTCTGTCAAATAAACCACGAACGGAAGGAAGATGGTTCCTAAAGCGGTTTTGAAGCCGAACTGATATCCCAGGAAAATAAGTCCTGCAATAAACAGAGGAACGTTGAAGGCCCACTGAACAAAGGCCGGCTTCCATTCAAAGACCGTTTTTGTAATAGTGGAAATCCCGCTCACACCACCGGATGCGACTTCATTCGGGAGTAAAAATACGTTGAAGGCAATCCCGACTATCGCCGATCCAACGAGTACATAAACATATTCCAAAATTTTCTCAAGCCTGGGATTATATGTGTTCCCGCGGCGTCTTTTTTCCTTGTTTCCCATCTCAGTCATTCTCCTTTGATGTAGTAGTAGTTAGTATAGCCAACAACCCTGAATTCACTTATAGAGTTGGGCTTTAGCACTTTAAAGCACGAATAGGGACTGTCCCTCTTTGCACTTTAAAACGTTAAAGCGCTCATTTAATTCACAGGCAGCGTTTGCCAGCTATACCGCTTATGCTTCAGCCTTTGAGAGTATAGCATGAGGGATGGGTGCTGTAAATATTGCCACTTTAACGTGTTAATGCATCACCGCACGAAGAGGGACTGTCCCTTTTAGCGATTAGAAAACGGAAGTGCGCCGGCAGGTATTATGCTGAAGAGAAAAAAGGCAGTCTTAACTTTTATTCTCATCGGGTTATATCAATTCAGAACCGAATTGTTATGTTATCTCCATTCACGAAAAAAACCTTCCTTATTAATAAGGAAGGTTTACGTTGAACTGATTTAGTTAATGCGGGAACGAAGATAGGCATCGATAAAGTTATTAATGTCTCCGTCCATGACCGCTTGCACGTTCCCCACTTCTGTATTGGTACGGTGGTCCTTGACCATTGAGTATGGGTGGAATACATAGGAACGGATCTGGCTTCCCCAGCCGATCTCTTTTTGCTCGCCGCGGATTTCCAGCATTTCCTGCTCCTGCTCTTCAATCCGTCTCTGATAGAGCTTCGCTTTCAGCATTTTCATCGCCTGCTCGCGGTTTTTAATCTGAGAACGTTCAGATTGGCACGTCACGACAACGCCAGTCGGCTGGTGAGTGATACGCACAGCAGAGTCAGTTGTGTTGATATGCTGTCCGCCTGCACCGCTCGCACGGTACGTGTCAATCTTGAGATCCTCTGTACGGATTTCAATCTCGATTTCTTCATTGAACTCCGGCATTACTTCACAAGACACAAATGAAGTATGGCGGCGGCCTGATGAATCGAACGGTGAAATCCTGACAAGACGGTGGACACCTTTTTCAGCTTTCAGGTAACCATACGCATTATGGCCTTTGATCAGAAGGGTCACACTTTTGATCCCCGCTTCATCTCCAGGAAGGTAGTCAAGCGTTTCCACCTTGAATCCTTTTTTCTCTCCCCAGCGCTGGTACATACGCAGCAGCATGGAACCCCAATCCTGTGATTCCGTTCCGCCTGCACCCGGGTGAAGCTCAAGGATTGCGTTGTTTTTGTCATGCGTTTCGCTCAGCAGAAGCTGAAGTTCATATTCATTCAAACGTTTGTTTAAATCAATTGTCTCTTCTACAAGCTCTTCCTGAAGTTCTGCATCGTTTTCTTCTTTAACAAGTTCCAGCGTCACTTCGAGATTTTCCTGCATCTCTTCCATATCCCTATATTCATTAACAAGTTCTTTCAATCCGTTCGCTTCATTGATGACACCCTGGGCTGACTGCTGGTCATTCCAAAAGTCAGGCTGCAGCATGACTTCATCCAATTCAGCTATGCGCGCTTCTTTGTTCTCGAGGTCAAAGAGACCCCCTGAAGTCCGCAAGTTTCCTAGCTGTATTTTCCAATTGTGATTTCACTTCAAAAAGTTCCATCAAATTCACCTCTGTTTAATTAGTAAGCATAAGTTTAATTATAACGTTTGTTTCATAGAATTAGCAAAGTTTCATGGTTGTTCATTCTGCAAAAAACTACCTGACACTCTTTTGGCTGTAGAGAAATCAGGTAGTTTTTTTGCGTTAATAACGTACATATTATTCTAGTTAGAAATATAGTGGATTTCCACTCCAGGCGTACGACTCCACGAGGCGGGCGCTGAGCCTCCTCGGCTTCATAAAAAGCGGAAGCGGCCGTTTAGCGACGTACAGATTTTAGGGCTCTCGTATGAGATAAAGGAATCACGAAGAGCGTTAGCGATTCGATGATGACTTATCGCAAGGAGAGAGACCGAAATCTGATAGTCGCTGGGCGCTGCAACTGGATTGGGGGTCTCACCTGTCAGCAAAAGTGGAAGCGCCTTGGTTAGCCCTGACAGGCAAATGTTCTCAAGAGAAAAAAAGGCGATTTTTCCTTTTATTCTCTTGAGGTTATTTGACCCCGAGGGGCTAGGCGCTGGAACTAGACGACCGCTAGTCCCGCAGGAGGTCGCACGCCTGCAGCGAAGATCCGTCCTATATAAAGAAGTGGAGTGAGAATGAAACTTTCCTCAAATCACATCTTTTATAACGGAGTACTCGACTTTCTCACTACCGCAACAAATTACTATTCTTATCGCCATCTAAAGTTTATTAATATGAAGTGAAATAGGCAGGAACACACTCATCATAACAAGCGTCAGGAAATCCCCATCATCACTTCAGCAGGCTAAATGAATAAGAACTTACTCTACTTTCCCATGGCAGTTTTTGAATTTCTGACCGCTTCCGCAAGGACATGGATCGTTCCGTCCGATATCTTCTGCTTTGCGTACAGGCTGTTTCTTTTTGGTTTTTCCGCTGGTATCCTCTTTCGGATTGACCGCTTGGCCTTTTGCGACTTCCTGACGCTGAAGGTTGTTGCGGATTTCGGCTTTCATCACATAGCGGGCAGCATCTTCCTCGATGGCAACCACCATGTTTTCAAACATCGCGAATCCTTCATGCTGATACTCGCGAAGAGGATCTGTCTGTCCATAGGCACGCAGGTGAATACCTTGGCGGAGGTGATCCATCGCATCGATATGGTCGATCCATTTTGTATCTACCGCACGAAGAAGGACGACTTTTTCAAACTCGCGCATCTGCTCAGATGTCAGTTCTTCTTCTTTTTGGTTATATCTTTCTTGAACCTTCGCATAAATCAGTTCAATCATGGCTTCAGGCTCTTTGCCTGTCAAGTCAGCTTCCGCAATGTCACCCTCTTGCAGAAGTGTGGCGTTGATGTAATCAACCATTCCTTTAAGGTTCCACTTTTCTTCTTCTTCGATAATCGGCGCATGAGCCTCCACAGAGCGGGCGATGACCGATTTGATCATGGACTCGACGATTTCACGAAGGTTTTCGGAATCAAGCACTTCGAAACGCTGTTTGTAGATGATTTCACGCTGCTGGCGAAGGACATCATCATAAGAAAGAAGCTGTTTACGGGCATCGAAGTTGTTCCCCTCGACTCGTTTCTGCGCAGATTCAACCGCTCTGCTGACCATTTTGCTCTGGATTGGCTGGTCATCTGCCATGCCCAGGCGTTCCATCATGGATTTCATGTTATCGGAACCAAAGCGGCGCATCAATTCATCTTCCATTGAAAGATAGAATTGAGTCACACCCGGGTCACCTTGACGTCCGGAACGACCGCGAAGCTGATTATCGATACGGCGGGATTCATGGCGTTCTGTACCGATGACGGCTAATCCGCCAAGATCAATGACACCCTCTCCCAGCTTGATATCCGTACCACGGCCGGCCATGTTCGTCGCGATGGTCACTGAGCCGCGCTGACCTGCTTCCAAGATGATTTCCGCTTCACGTTCATGGTTTTTCGCATTCAACACGTTGTGGCGCACGCCTTTTTTCGTCAAAAGCCTTGAGATTAACTCGGACGTTTCAACCGCAACCGTACCAACCAGCACCGGCTGGCCTTTTTGATAGCGTTCTGCGATTTCTTCTACCACAGCACGGTACTTGCCTTCCATGGATGCATAAATTAAATCTGCACGGTCATCACGGGCAATCGGTTTGTTCGTCGGAATCACGACCACATTCATGTTATAGATGTTACGGAATTCTTCTTCTTCCGTTTTTGCTGTACCAGTCATCCCGGAAAGCTTTTCATACATACGGAAGAAGTTCTGGAATGTGATGGTTGCCATTGTCATACTTTCGTTCTGGATCTCCACCCCTTCCTTGGCTTCAATCGCCTGGTGAAGACCGTCACTGTAACGGCGGCCTTTCATCAAACGGCCGGTGAAGGAATCGACAATGACAATTTCATCGTCCTGGACAACATAGTCAACATCCTTGTGCATGCTGACATGGGCTTTCAAGCCTTGAAGAATATGGTGATTCAGTGTGACATGAGACAAATCGAAGAGATTTTCGATATTGAAGGCTTTCTCCACCTTCGTGATTCCTTCTTCCGTCAATTGAACACCTTTTGTTTTTTCATCATAAGTAAAGTCGGTTTCTTTGCTCAGCATGCGGACCACAGCATTCGCCTGCATATAAAGCTGAGTCGATTTCTGTGCCTGCCCTGAGATGATCAGAGGTGTACGTGCTTCATCAATCAGGATGGAATCGACCTCATCGATGACGGCAAAGTGAAGCGGGCGCTGCACCATTTGATTTTTATAAAGAACCATATTGTCACGCAGATAATCGAAACCAAGCTCATTGTTCGTGCTGTAAGTGACATCAGCTTCATAAGCTTCACGCTTCTCTTCTTTCGACAAGGAATTAAGGTTAAGTCCGACAGATAGACCAAGGAAGTTATACAACTGCCCCATTTCCTCTGCATCACGGCTGGCAAGGTATTCATTGACGGTGACAACGTGGACGCCTTTTCCCGTCAATGCGTTAAGGTAGACAGGCATCGTGGATGTCAGCGTCTTACCTTCACCTGTTTTCATCTCGGAGATGTTCCCCTCGTGCAGGGAAGCACCACCCATGAGCTGGACGCGGTAAGGATACAGACCAAGGACGCGCTTTGCTGCTTCACGGACAACTGCAAACGCTTCGACAAGCAGACTGTCCAGGGACTCGCCATCCTGGTAGCGCTTCTTGAACTCTTCTGTTTTTTGGCGGATGCCGTCATCAGACAGCTTGGCCATATCCGGACCAAGAGCCTCGATTTGGTCTGCATACTTCTCCAGTTTTTTCAGCTCGCGTTTGTTGGGGTCGAACACTTTATTCAAAATTCCAATCATCTATGAGCGCTCCTTCTAGTCGAAATAGTATTGTAAAAAGCTGCATAGAGCCGCAGCCAGTACATTAATTGTTATATCAGCAGGCAGAGTATACTGCCATCACAAACTTGATAAAATCTTCATTAGTAATTGTTCTCTATTTATGTGCAAAATCCTTTAATAAAGGCTCTTTTCGTAAACTTATCTTCTATAGAAAATAAATTCAAAAGAATATCTCTTTGATCATCAGAAATATCCTGGTAAGCAAATAGGAAAAGAGCTGCTGTCTCCGTTAAAAAGAACCCCCTAATATTCGGGGAAAAATGCGGCTCTTTGGATTTTTCCGAAAGCAATAATTTAAACGGAAACACCCTTTTAAAAAAACGCAATATTCCCTATTAATATTACCACTATCGTGAAGTAGTGACAACAACCGGCAAAGCGGTGTGATTTAATGCGTTACAGCTCAAAGTGATACTGTCCCTTTCGGCAGAGCATGAACATAAAAACAGCGGCGTGCGGGTTTCCGCACGCCACTATTCCTAGGGCTTCAGTTATTAAGGATCGAGTTCGCTTTTTCGCTTGTCTCACCCATCAATTCTGCTATCGAATGGTTATCGTTTGTTAAGCATTCTACAGTAGCGCTCATTTCTTCAAGACTTGCAGAGGACTGTTCGATGATTGCTGCCAATTCAGCTGTCGAGCCCTGTGTTTTTTCCGACTGTCTGCTGACTTCTTCTGACAGCTGCAGAAGGGTTCCCACGTGTTCCTGCAGGTTGGCGAAAACAACCGACGTCTGGCCGAATGAATTGGTCACATGCTTGGTGGACTCAATGCCTTTCGTAATGAAGTCACTGCTTGTTTTAACTTTTTGCAGAGCTTCATCGTTGTTTTGGTTCAGCTTCACCAAATTATCGTTGATCCGGTCAGTTGTCCTGCTGCTCATCTCAGCAAGCTTTCGAATTTCGTCGGCGACAACGGCAAAGCCTTTCCCCGCTTCGCCCGCCCGCGCTGCTTCAATGGAAGCATTAAGAGCGAGAAGGTTCGTTTGATCGGTGATTGCTTTAATCGTTCCTGTAAAAGTATTGGTTTCCTTGATGGTTTCGGTAAGGATAGAGAAGGTTTGATTCAGCTCTGTGACCAAAACGGCAAGCTCCTGGATATCCTCGTTCAGCTCTGTAGTTTTCTCTTCACTATCGGATATATGGCGGTTTGCTTTATCAGTTTCTTCCTGGAGCTGCCCTGAAACAGAATGCAAGTGCTCCATCGAACTCTTTGTATTGAGCGCATTCTCGGTAATGTCCGTGATCTGTTCCGTCTGCACCTGGCTTCCGGAGGCAACTTCACCGATGGCCGTTTTCATTTCTTCCTGTGAAGCAAGATTCGCTTGTACCTGCTGATTGACTGAGGACAAGCCTCCAATAATACCGCTCACCTTTTCTTCAAGAGTCAGCTTAAGTTGTTTTTGCCTCTCCGCCTCTTCCTCTGCCGTCAGCATCATTTCCTGCAGCTTTTCGTCCTGCTTTCTATTAAGGAAAATCATCACTCCTAACATGACACCGCTCAGTACATAAGCCAATAGCGCAGTTGGAACGAAACTCTCCATTAAAGGTGTTTTTTCGATAAGATTAAAATTGGTGATCAAGATGGCCAACCCCAGCAGGTAGCCTATCGCGAAAACCACCTTGTTAAAATGCAGCGCTGAGATTATTCCGAGCACAAAAATGACCGGTACCATATCCCAGGCAGGAGACAGGACAAAAAGAGCCGAGAAGGTAAAGGCCTGAATGACAATGATGCTTACCAAAGGAAACAGCCTGTACTTCTTCACTACAAATTGAAAAGTGATAAATATCAGAGTGAAAACGATCGACTCTGTCAAATATAGCATGGTTTTAGAAAATTCCCCTGACACCGCAGATGAACTCCCTGCTGCCACCAGCGAAACTAAAAACGTAATGAACATGAGAAGATTTTTCTTTTTCACATCGCCCAATCTAAGCTGCTCTACTGCATTCATAAATAATTCCTACTTTCTTACAAAATGTAAAATAATTGCTTAACTTATATATCGACTCTTTCGACAAAATCTTTACATTTCGTTAATAAGAAATTACCATAACGCACAAAGAGGGACAGTCCCCAATTAATGCTCTAAAGCACTAAAAGGGACTGTCCCTCTTCACGCGGTGACGCGGTGATGGATTAAACCGCTGCCAGCAGGATTTTCTTCATTTCCTTGGACCTTCTGGAAATGCTGTTGGCGGATACGCCGAATGCTTCGGCCAGGTCTTTCTGCAGATAGTCCTTTTTCAAGTCGGTATCCGCTTTGATGACTTCCACAATCGAAGCCGAATAGATTTGCGGGTTACGGATTTTCGGAGACTCGCTCTCGAAGTACTGGGTCAGCAGTTTTGCAGCTTTTTCAATGCTTGACGGCGCTTCTCCCTGTTCCTTCAAGAAGGATTCCATGGATTCAACCGCTTCAGCATAAGCAGGATTACCAACGCTCTGCTTCTCTTCGATTTCAATCACAGCCTCCGTCTCAGCCTCCTTTTGCTCTCCCTTTCCTGTGAAAAGGTAAAAACAATGATCGGCCAAATAAAGATAATCCGAAGCAAGGTATTCTTCCACAGAATCTTTTCCGGCTTTTCTCATCTTTTCAATCATGGCATCTTTGCAGATTTCAGCAATCCCCGGGTACACAAAGTACTGTGCAAACGGAAGATAAGTGGTTCCATTTTGCAGAAGGATTCCAATAAAGAAGCAGCCTTCGACGATTTCCGGGTTGGCTCCTTTGACATTGAATATCTCACCTTCCACGGTATCCTGAATCACAAGCTCTGAACCCTTGGCGGATGTCACTATGCCGGCTGCCAGACGCGGGGCCTTCCACTTCTCGAGGCTTGCCAGCGTTTGCGGCCTTCCTACAGTTTTGCCCTGTTTCTCGACAAACCGTTCAATCAGGGAAAGTCCATCCTCCAGCTTTTTCGTCACTCCATACCAGCTCAAGAACGCCATTTCATAAATTTCCTGATCTTTATTCATCATCGCCATTTCTGAGAAATAACGATGGTAGTCGTTTTCAAGTTCTTCACTATTATGTACGGCAATATAGTCATATGCCTGGGCTTGCAGTATTTCAAGCTCCCCAAGAATCATGTCATCAATATTGACAGCTGTTTGATTTCCACAGCATTTTTTATACTTCTTGCCGCTGCCGCAGTCACACGGATCGTTCCGGCCGATTGTTTTCATAAGTCGTACCTCCTGATGCTCTCTTTCGTACCTTAAATAAAGCTCACAATCTATTATTATAGTCTACTTGCTCCAAACATTAAACTGTTTGAGGAAAAGAGGCCTCTTGTAAAACTTTCTAATTCGATAAAGAAAGGAAGAAATGACAAAAAACCAGCTTACTCAGAAATTGAACTTATACCCACTGATTCTGGAGTTAACGAAATTTTTAATTAGTAAGTATTTATTCATAAAAAGGAATCTCTTCACCTATTCATCAAAACTTTTTAGCGTCTATGAACCTCTGCACCTTACGGGGATTGACTGAAGCAGCCTTAGAGATCTTGGCATCTCTAAGACCATTCAACTGCGAATTCTATGTGATTGGGTCTGCGAATGACGTTTTGCACTTCAAGTAAACCCGTTGTCCCTTTAATTCTGTACATAGGGTTAATCAGTGGTTGATTCCACTCACCTCAATGCATTCAACAAAGTTCAGGATTGTTATGGTGCAGAAGGGCACTGAGATCTATTGAATTTATTGATCTACATATGACCAAAGATAAAGTCCACTATCATTCCTTAAATAGGAATAAAAGTTGAATTTTTCTTTGAAAGCAATGTATAGAATTCTTTAATGTTTTTTGAAACGTTTCCCTGTCGGGGCGTGGATAGAAAGACGCTGATTCACTACAGTGACAGACATCACTTCTCAATGTAGTTCAGCATTTTAGATAGTAAATAGAGGAAAAAGGTACTCATATTTACTACATAAGACTGAAAAAAACTAAAATAAGAGAAAAAGTTTCCTTATTTCTACCGCCGGATACCCAATAATGAAATGACAGACCGCTTCAGCTATTAAGCCCATTCCATCACGTACACAACCAAGCTGAATGGACATCTTGAACGGAAGCCAACACTCTTTCATAACGCCTGAAGCGGAAAAGGTATGCTACTACATTAAAAGTCTTTTGTGGACTTTTCAGTGTGCTCACTTTGCAGAGGGCAGTATATTCAGTCAGCCATCCTTATTCTCCTGAATGGCCTCCTGGTAGAAATCTTCCATATTGGCAATCATCCTGCCTGAATCCCAATAGTGTTTCCCACGCTCCAGTGCTTTCATTCTCAATTCCTCCCTCATTTGCGGAGACTTCAGAAGGGTGGATATCTGTGTATACAGGACCTCGCTGTTTCCATGTGGAAAGACTAGACCCGTTTCTCCGTGAATGACCATCTCAGGCATGGAGGCGGCATCACTCACAATCACCGGTATTCCGGCAGCCTGCGCTTCAATGACAGTGTGTGGCAGGGTTTCCTGAAGACTCGGATGAACAAGGATATCTGCTTGCTGTAAGATCGGTACGACATTTTTTACAAATCCTTTGAATTTCACCTTGTCCCTCACACCAAGTTCCTCGCACTGCTTTTTGAGGAGTTCACCCATATCTCCCTCCCCCAGGATCCAGCATTCCCAGTCTTTTCTTTCCTTGTTAAGGTGAGACAATGCGTCGATCAAGTGTCCAATCCCTTTGAGGTACACGAGCCTGCCCATACAGAGAATGATTTTTTTGTCTCCCTCATTTTTAGCAGGTGCTGCCGGACCTTTCTTCTGCAGCCTCTCTAGATCGATTCCATAAGCGAAAGTGTGAATCTTAGCGAGGGGAACACTATACTTGTCTGTCAGAATACGGGTCAACCAGTTGGAGGCAGCATGAAGCCTGCCGCTTGCCTGACAGCCCTGACGTTCAAATTCCTGGCAATAAACTAATTCCGGTGTACTCCATAACTGTTCATTTGACCTATCTGGGTGAAGTGTTTTCAAATGAAAGAAAATCTCTCCTGAGAAGTAGCCGTTCACGGATGTAACCAGCGGAACACCAGCAGGCTTGATGGCGCTGAACGCAAGGGCTGCTGTGATATCCTGAGCGTGAATGATATCGTATGTTTCCAACGACAGCTCTGATACTGCAGCCTGATACAAATAACGATGTTTCTCCCAGAAATAAATGAACGAGTTTGGTAACAGGCCGGGATAAGTCTTTTGCAGGTTAAGACTGACTGCTTCCTGATACTGGTCGAACTCGACCTCCGTGCTGCTGTTCAAAATCTTGATTTTCGTACTCTTTTCATCCGTGCTTAAAACATCTACCGTATGTCCTTTGCGCTCGAATTCAGCACGCAGGTTAGATACAAATGACCAAATGCCTCCACCGCCTGGAAGTGGGTATACAGTTGCCAATAATATTTTCATAATATCTCTCCTTTCGATTGGCAGTGTGTTAAAAGTACTTTCTCACGCAGTTTGATCTTTCACCGGTTTTCACCCATCAGTCCATACCCGGTGAAGTGATGGCCTTTTTGAATTTTATAGAGCAGGCATAGTGAAATTCTATTCAATCTTCATACTATCGAGTACTTTCACTATCAATTGTAGATTTTCAAACAAATGCAGCCAGTTGCAAGAATTTTAAATGAACCCCTAAATATAACTTTTTATAGCGGCTTGCCTCTTTTTCTTAATGGAATCGCTCCCGCCGCCTTAGATGGCTTATTGCTCTCCCTAAATAGTTCAAATGCTTGCTTATACCTCTTTCGAACCTGTTCAGCTCCCTGCTGTTGCTCTAAATAATGCTTTTTCGAACCCATGTCTTCGTGTACCCTGTAATGCACAGTTATTTCATCCATATACCGAAGATGTGTCAATAAAGAAAGTTTGCACCACATATCATAGTCGTGGGTGTACTTTAAGCTCTCATCAAACTTTCCAGCCTGTCTGATTAAGTTCATTTCCGCCATGACGGTACAACCGTTGATGGGGCACCTGTCAGCCAATGTGTGGACGGTCTCCTTCCAGCTCAATGGCCTGTATCGCATATCACTGGTGACTACACTATTCGAATCTATGAATCTGAAGGCGGTATAGGATACCCTTGCTTTGGCATTCAGCATAAATGCCAACTGATCAGCAGTCTTGTCCGGCAAAAACTGATCATCCGAACTCAGCCATGCGAAATAGTCGCCTGTCGCTGCCTCAATGCCTGCATTCAACGCTGTCGCAGTACCTCCATTGGATTTTTCAATATATTTTATTCTGTTAAGAAAGGGAGCCAGCTTTTCCGTCTGTTGGGTGGATCCATCATTCACGACTATGACTTCAACATCGGGATAGGTCTGGTTAAGAGCACTTTTGACAGCCTGGTCGATATATGGACAGTTATAGAATGGAATAATGATAGATACCTTCATCTCATCACCTCATTTTTTTAAATTTACAAGTTCTCTTGTTCACGTACTTCGCGGGATAAAGCAGGAAGGAGCCGCTGCCTCCAGACAGCAGGCAGCGGCAGATTATTCTATAAAATAATGATCTCCACTTCTGTAACATTCCCATTGTCGATTAGATAGCAAGCCACTTCCGGTTTCGGTTCCTTTAAAGAAACGATGAAATAGAACGCCTGCGGATACACCGCATACTGAATATCTTCAGCAGAAGGGATCGGAGAGGCGCTAGGGTGAGAATGATAGATTCCATTAAAATTATGTCCTGTTTCTTTTATGGAAGAGAATGTTTTATCCATTTCATCCAGATCCATTGCAAATGAATGTTCACTAGTTTCCACATTTCTCATTTTCCATGCCGTTTCACAGTTCATTCCTCTGCCGGACAGCAGCCCGCATGCTTCATACGGTGATGCATGAATAGAGTGCAGAATCATTTCATTATAGGCTTCTTTCATCAGGAAGCAGGGTGGGACCAGATTATCTCGCTCCACAGCCGCACCCTTTGAATTTGAAAGAGGACTTTTGGGGAGCTGGTTCTACTTTTTTTCTTCTTGTCGGAGAAATTTTCGTTCTAGTGGCTTCTTTATATAATTTTTGCACGTCTTCTCGTCTCATATGGTTCACCCCCTTTACTTGCTGTATCTCATAGGGTTAAAAATCGTCGTTTTCGAGCTTGTGCTGACAGGGATATTGCCATAGCGTTCTTTCATCATAGATTGGTCCTCTTTGGACATCCCCTGTCCGCCGGCAATTGCCTGCCTTCTGGACCCTGCGTTTTTTTTCCTGCTGGAAATGGAGTTCAACTGATGATTATGCATGCTGTTAAACTGTTTTTTTAATGCCTGGACTTCCTTTTGCATGGACCAGACACTTTTCTCTGATTCTTCATGTTTTTGTTTATACTCTTCTGCCTGAGTTTGCAGAAGTTCTATTCTCTGCTGATACTCCCTTTCTTTCTGTTCTTCCAAGGAGGCTCTTTCTCTTTCTCTCTCTAATTCTCTTTTCAATTCCTGGTCATCAGCAGCTCCTAACTGATGTATTTTTTCCTCATAAGTATTCATCCAGTCTTCCATTATAGTGAGCAGCCGATCCAGTTTTTCCTCTTGCAGGCCCCCGTTCACCCTGGAAGCTTCAAGCAGCTCTCTCACATCTTCCATTCCTGTAGTAAGGTCAGAATAATGACTGTCCATACCGGATAGCCGGTCCAACACTTCTTGTAAATACTCCTCCTTGCTCTTACCGAAAAATAATTTCCATAACATAACAAGCACTCTCCTCATTTTTGGTTACCATCTTCTTGAATGTCCATTTGCAAAAAATAAGGAGGAGCATAAACTCTCCTCCCATCTTCCTCATTAGTCATCCGAGTCTTCAATGCTATCAAGCAGGTCTGCGAACGTATCACACTCATCGAATTCCACAAGGGCTTCTACTACGCCGCTGTCGAATACAATTGTATTAGCCGCATTTCTCAAGATCAGTCGGAAACCTTCTTCAATAGGACCTAATAATCCAGTGAAGATTTGAAGTTCATAGGTTAACTGCTCAGGAAGTCCATCAAAATATCTTACCCCTACACCTGTTGCAGTCAGAGAGTCTGTTCCGCACGTAACGTTGTCAATAGATGATGGATTGAATGTAAAGCTGAGATCTCCTTGCAATCCTGTTGCCGTTGGAGTCGGTGTCGGACCTGTGTCTGTGTCAGTGAAAGAGTATTTGAATGTGCTGTCACCAAGCGAGCATTCTTGACAAATTTCAGCGCGCAGGCTGGATAGGCCTGTTACATCCAGTGCATCTGTTCCTGCACCGAATACTGCTGTCGTTTCTTCATTACGAGCCAATGCTGTTGCCTGGCACTCACAGTTGGCTACAGGGAATAATCCAGGACATTGTCTGGGAAATTCCAACAAATTCAAGTCACACTTGATCTTATCGGCTGGTACGGGAATGTTGTTGGGCCGCGGGAAGCAGAACTTCGCCAAAACTTCCAGCTTAACTGGGAACTCTACTTGCACATCCTTACAAATGACGACTGTTAACGGGATCATCGGTCCAAATGGATCCGGTCCCATCAAGACTCCGCCCGTTTGGCAAATGACTTGTGTAGCGCGGCAGTTGATGTTAGCGTTGGTGATTCCAGTAGGTACACACAGCATGATTTCATCTGTGAATTGTGTTCTCACTGTGAAAGTAGTAATGGCTTCCCCGTCAATAAGGATGGTCACCTCTACCGGAACAGTCCAAACAATCAAGACACGGCCTGGATTGCCATTCTCCTGGATGGTTGCATTGCACGCTACATCAGCAGCATCTCCTGCGTTACATTGAACTTCGATACGCTGCCCTGCTGCAAGAGCCGCACTTACTGCTTCGCGGGATTCTTCGCAAGGAATGAAGTTCTTATTTGTATATCGGTTGGCATAGAATACCCAATCGTAAACTTTATCCACCCTAATACATTCCGGAGCCAAGTCATTTGGATCCAATGGAATCGGTGAAGGTGATGGAGTAGGAGTCTGGGAACCCCTGATAGGTTGACGTTTCTTCATGAAATCCTTCCTTTCTTTCAAATGAATATTTTCGGTACACTTTATCCTATTTACAAAGAGGATTTTGGTATAGATAAATAACCTATTTTTGTAAAAAAATATACAATTGGACATTCATCCAGGAAGTAGAGGAATGATGCAGACCCTTATCTAGAGGGGGTTCTATGATCTTTCCTATAGAAGATTTCAAATTCAGTAAAATCTTTGAAACAATATTCTTTGATGAAATCCTAATAATAGTGCTTTTTTTAATAGGCTTTTGGTTTCCCTCACCTGCAAGAAAAGGGACCATCTTTCTTAAAGGCTCTTTTCGTAAACTTTGTTGCTATTTAATACTAATTTCAAAAAAATAACCCTATTACGAAGATGAAATCTGGAAAAACCGAAAAGAAAAGAGCGCTCTTCCCCGTTTAGAGTTACAACTCTTAGTATCCGGGGATGTCCGAAAGCAACAATATATGCGAAAACAGCCTTTCGCATATATTGTGGCTGTTTTAAATGAAATGGATTTCCGCTCAGGCGGGCAGCTCCTATTTATAGAGGTATGAAGGTAAAATCGATTCTAAAACAGTCATTAAACTTAGAAAAAAGCCTATTAAACAAGCTTCCTCCCCCATTCCCAAAAAGGAGAACTCCAAATAGATTGTTTCTTTCGAATTCCGTTGAATATTGAGATTTTTCTCTCTAACGGGAAGATCAACTGATTTCTTTCTTGTTTCTGAGGAAATGTGATATTAAATCACTATTTAAAGGAAGGGATCTTTGATTTCTTTGAGTAAATTTAGTTCTCACTATTTTCACCAAAACAACTAACTAACCGGACCCACCTTTTAAAAAAGGCTCTTTTCGTAAACTTTTTTGCTATTTGTACCTCCTGTTTGGATTTATCATCTATTAGATTTAGAAGCAGCTGTTCATCAAGTTGGGGCGAGTGGAGATGGTGCAAGGCCGGTTTTGAACGTCTTCCTTCTTCCTTTATGGGTGTCATGAATTGCGGAAACCTCCTAACTTTGGGCCACATGTAACGGTTACTGGCTAGCGAGGGGAAGAAATCCCTAAATACCGGGCTGCCAATTGTGTTAATAAGTGGAACAAGCTGCTCCTAGATTGCCTATATAGAGTCAGAATGCAGCAGTATTGTTCTTAAGAAATTTGCCTGACCGCCTTCTCTCTCACCAATTTCGCTACCCTTTCCTTCTCACAGAATAAAATAGGCTGATTAATAGACATCTATCAGTTCACTTGATATCAAACCTGCATATACTAGTATCGAAAGGCAGAGGCGCCTTTCTCAAAAAAATATTCTTTCAATTAAATTGATCATAAAAAATGAAACGTAAAATAGAGTACAATTCTGTTTCAAATGAATATGCCGAACGGAAATATAAAAGAAGCGCTGAAACAACAAGAAAAGAATCGATAAGAACACTGGGAATTCTTATCGTGTAATCGAAATCCAACCTTTCTTAACAGACTAAGCGGGAACAGACTGCTGACCGCAAGTCAGGAACAAAAACAGTTTAATGAACGGAAAACAGCGAAAAGGATATCTCCCCGGTACGGGAAGATATCCTTTTTAGGTTGTATGGTGTCTTGCATTTGGGCGCAGGCAATTGTAACGGAGAAGAAAATGAGCACATAATTTATTATAAGAAACGCGACCAGAAAGCGAGTTGACAAGTTGTGGAAAGTTCAGAAAAACCCCTTTACCATTTGTCGAATCAAGAAACCATTTTCTATAAATCCAGACTTCAGGAATACGAAAAACAAATCAAGAAGATGTCACGGACCTATCTGTTCATTGAAAACAAGCGGTTCAAGGAGAATGAAACCAGGCTGATCACAGAAAAGAAACAGGCCGAGCAACGAATCCAGGTCCTGGAGAAGAAGCTTTCTCAAGCTAATACCAAGACAGAAGGCCTCATCACACAAGAAAAAAAACTGATAAAAGAGGCATTACAATTCAAACAGGATATCCATGATTTGAAACGTAATCTGGATGAGGCATGTAAGGAAATCCTGCATCATCAGGATGAAGCCTCCTCACTGGCTCAAACGAACAAGGAGCAGGAAGAATCCCTGAAAGAGCTCCAGGAATCTCTTACTTCAGCCCTGAAAAAGGTAAATCTCCTCCAAACAAAGGAAGACCAGCTGACAATAGAAAAACAGCAACTGCAAGCAAAGCAGCAGGAACTCCAGGCCAAACTGAACCAGCAAAAAGAAATCCTTGGCGAAAAAACATCCTTAATTGAGATGGCCGAAGAAATACTGAATAGTACAGAACATGAACTTAGAGTGTCACAACTGAAGAAAAAAGAAGTTTTGGAGGAGAACGAACAGCTAAAGGCAGAACTAAATCTCCTAAAAAGCTCCAATCAAGAACTGGAAGCGGCAAAATTTGAGCTGCAGCAGGAAAACCAAGACGCACAGCAGCTAATTGAAACCCTGAACGGAGAAGTCCGGAACAGCAAGAGTCAAATCCAGGACCTTACTGAAGCACTCCACTCCTCGGAAAGCACGAAGAAAGAGCTGTATGAAAGAGTCATCACCGGCACAGCAGCCGCTGAAAGTCTCTCAGCAGAAAGAGATGGGCTCCTTAAGCAGCTGCAGGAGGCTAAGCAGCAGCTTATAGACACCGAAAAAATGAAGATGCAGTCCCTGAAGGAAACTTTCGAAGTATACAAAGAGGAATTTAAAGAAAAAGAAGGCTGGATTGAGAACCAGTTACAGGATATTGAACAAATCATGAAAGCTTACAGCGAGAGGCTGCAGGAGGTTGAAAACAAAAATACAGCTCTGCAAGAAAAAGTCAAAGATACCAAACGGTCCTTCCTGTCAGGATTCCAGCACCACGAAAACAGACTCGATCACTTTGATGAAGGCATGCAGGAATTGAAAAAGCAAAATGCCCTCCTTTCCTCCAACCTGAACATGATTAGAGAATGGATCAAGAAACAAAAAGAATTTTCTCAATCGATTATTAAGAAAATTATTTAAGACTGAAGGCCAGCTTGCCGCTCGAGCACGCAGGCCTTTTCTATGCCAAATGCAAAAAATCTTGTTATTGATTTTAGAACGAAAACACAATCGTATTCAACGATTTAAACTGCAGGTTCTGATCCTGAAAATAAACGAACCCGGCAATGGAGATCTTCCCTGCCTGCTCAGGAGGCTCGAAGGAGAACTGCACGCCTTCCAGCAAGACGCTTTCAGAGGGTTGAATGGTCAACTCCTGAATCGGCTTGATCCAGTACTCTCCAGTTGTGTAGGCTTTTTCCAGCCACTCTTCTCCGATATATTCCCACCCGCGGGCTCCCGCTTCCCCCTGGACGGCAAACAACTCGCTCATGCCTGGAGGAAGAACTTGCCCGCCGATATCGACACTGTCTACCGGCTCCACCTTCAAGCAGAGGACCGGATTATGCAATGCCCTCTCCCCGATGTTCCGCAGATGGATGGAAGAAAAGACGGTATACTTCTCCGTCTTTCGCCCAGCCGTGACGGAATAATCAAAGAACAGGTCGCACTGGGCTTGCTTTTCCTCCTCAGCTCTTTCCACAACTGCTTCCACAATAGACTGGCCTGCTGTTTTCCCCTCTTCTCTCTTAACGTTATTCCGTTCCCTCGCAGCTTTTTTTGCAGTCCCTCCCTGCAGGTCCCAATAAATATCGAAAAGATCCAACTTCTGAAGATCCTTACCCAGCAGATGGTACGCCGCCATTGCCAGCTTTAAAGAGAGATCCTCATGATCATAATCAGCGAACTCCATTTTAAAATTAGCGGTTGGAATCGATGTTTTGACCGCGTCATGAAGGTGCTTGCATTTATGATCCTGCTGCTTAAACAGCGGAATGATCTTATCCTTCAAGATTCTCCGATCGAACCCGGAGGTTGTGGAGATGGAAACAGTATTGGTTGTCACTTGAGCTTCGGTCGAGAGGACCAGACGGATCAGCAAATCACCATCCAGCTTGTCACCGCCCTCCACTTCTTTCACAATTTCCGTTTTAATCCCCATATGCTTGAGGAACGCTTTCAACTGCCTTCCCAAATCTCCCGCCAATTGATCATCCTCTGTATTTACCTGCAACAGAATTTTTTTATCAAAAAGGAACTGTTCGACCTCCAAAGTTCGGCTGCCGCTGTCCCACTTGGATCTATATCCATTTTCCTCCAAATAAATCATGACCGATGGAAGAGACGTAAACGAAATGGCACCGACAGGCATCCCATTAAATACAAGATTCACTTTCATCACTTTCACCCCTTCGATGTTTAGATATATATAATGGCAGTTAAAAATGGACTGCTGACTGCATTGATTCCCACAAATATCAATTCCATGCTGCCTGATTCCGCCGCTGGCTGCATCGAATTCCATAAATACCAAATTCACGCTGCCTGATCGTGCAGCTGTCTGAACCGGGCCAGGGAAGATATGTTCATAGTATCCATTATATGGGGAAGGCTTTCCTGATATGCCCGCCATTCCGATGAAGAACACCCTGCCGCTATGGATGGACGCCCGGACAAGTTCCCCGTCGAATCATATACTGCTATAAAAAAGCAAAGGAGGAAATTGAAGATGATTGAACCTCACGGAGGAACGTTAGTCAATAGAATAGCAGATCCCTCAGAGAAACAAAGGCTGCTGGGCATGATTGGGACCTTCCCGGAAATACAGGTTTCCAGCAGGGTTTTGTCTGATTTGGAACTAATCGCCACCGGTGCTCTCAGTCCACTGCAGGGCTTCGTCAACAGTAAAGACTACTACTCCATTCTCAGCACCATGAGACTTTCTGATGGCACGGCATGGACTCTTCCCATCACCCTTCCTGTCTCCAGAAAAATAAGTTCAAGCCTTAATGCTGGGGACAAAATTGTATTGAAAGGCAAAGACGGCACTCCTTATGCAGTCCTTGATTTGGAGGAAAAGTTCGAGTATGACAAGGAAGCCGAAGCCCTTGCCATCTATAAGACCAATGATCGAAATCACCCCGGAGTCTGTTCTCTTTTTGAACAGCCGCCAATCTATCTTGCTGGAAAGATCACTCTGCTTCACCAGCAGCCAGTCGACTTTCCTGGGTCATATGGAACGCCGTCACAGTTAAGGGAGCTTTTTAAAGAAAAGGGCTGGGACAAAGTTGCTGCTTTCCAGACCAGGAATCCCATACACCGTGCACATGAATATCTTCAGAAGACCGCCCTGGAAATGGTGGATGGCCTGCTGATTCACCCTCTCGTAGGCGAAACCAAAAAGGACGATATCCCTGCTGGTATCCGGATGGAAAGCTATGAGGCGATTTTGAAGCATTACTATCCCAAGGAAAGGGTCCATCTCTCCGTATTCCCGGCAGCCATGAGATATGCAGGACCAAGGGAAGCCGTTTTCCATGCGCTGGTTCGGAAAAATTATGGCTGCACCCACTTCATTGTCGGCAGAGACCACGCAGGTGTCGGAGACTATTACGGAACATACGAGGCGCAGGAAATCTTCAACCGCTTCCGGCCAAAAGAAATCGGAATTGAAATCCTGAAATTTGAACATGCCTTCTACTGCAAGAAATGTAAAAGCATGGCGACTTCAAAGACCTGCCCCCATCAGAGGGAGGACCATACCCATTTGAGCGGAACAAAGGTAAGGGAAATGCTGAGAAAAGGAGAAATTCCGCCTGAAGAGTTTTCCCGAAGAGAAGTCGCAGAAGTCCTGATAAAAGGGTTGGGGAACGGATGAGCAGCAGCGCCTATCATTCAAGAGGCACATGATGGGATGGGAAGCAGGGTTTGTCCTTCTCAGTTTGCTCGGAATGGTCGGCTTACTGATCAGGGACATTATAAGACCTGAACTTGTCGTATCTTCCGTCATGCTCCTGTTTTTACTGACAGGCATCATTTCCCCCCAGGAAGCATTGCTGGTATTTTCTAATGAAGGATTAATCACCATTGCCTTATTGTTCATATTAGCAGGGACCATTGATAAAAGCAGTGTGATGGAAACCCTTTTTAAGAGGGTAGTAAGCGGTAGCAGGCCCAACAAGATTTTTCTTCTTAAGCTGCTTGCCCCCTTTCAATCTGTTCGGCCTTCCTTAATAATATGCCAATCGTCATCATGCTCACTCCGATCATCCGGAACTGGTGCCGGGAGCATAATGTATCACCCTCTCAACTCCTCATACCTATTTCCTATGCCACTATCTTAGGCGGAATGATGACCATTAGGGGCACCTCCACCAACCTGGTCGTCCATGGACTGATGGTCGACCAGGGCGAGAGGGGTTTGCTTTTTTTCAACTCGCAGCAGTGGGACTGCCCGCCACTATCATAGGAATCGCTTTTTTAATTTTCTTCGGAGGAACACTGCTCCCGGATAAAGCAGTGAAACCTCATGATGAAGAGGGTGCAAGGAGAGAGTACCTGTGTGAGTTCAAAGTCGGAAGCGATTATCCTTATATCGGAAAAAACCTTAAACAGGCAAAGCTGAGGAAATTGGAGGGCGTTTTTCTCGCCAGTCTGTTCCGCGGGTCCTTGCAGTTCACTCCTGTACCAAGTTCCATGGTCATAAAAAAGGATGATATCCTGCTGTTTTCAGGTGACATCAGCAGAATCTCCTCCCTGCAGAAAACCAAAAGCTTAAAGATCCCAGCCCACGTGGAAGCGGGACAGTTTCAGTACATGAAAGTGATCGAGGCAGCAGTGACTCCGCGTTCCTCTCTCCTGTTCCGGAAAGTGAAAGAGACTGATTTCCGCAGCAGCTATCATGCGGCTATCCTTGCGGTGCACCGTCACGGAAAGCATCTTCAGTCCAAAATCGGAGACATCGTTTTGAAGCCCGGTGATATACTCTTGCTGGCCGTGGGAAAAGAGTTCAAGAAAGAAACATCCAGCATTGATTTCTACTTTCTCTCTCAACTCAACGATTCCCTTTTCAACCCCAGCATCAGGAAAAAGGGCTGGACGTCCCTCTTCCTGCTAGGGTTCATGGCCCTGCTGGTAATAGCTGATATCATCTCAATCATAGAGGCCTATGGTACAGGCGTCCTTCTTCTCTGCTTATTCAATATCATTTCTAACAATGAAATCAAAAGCTTTATCCAATGGAATGTATTGGTTTTGATCGCCAGTTCGTTCGGGATTGGAGCGGCCCTGGCCAATTCAGGGCTCGCTGAATTCATCGCCCATTTCACTTGAATACTTTCGCTCCTCTTGGGCTTTTTACCATGATCCTGGCTCTCTACCTTTTCACCAACCTGCTTACTGAATTCATCACCAACAACGCCGCAGCGGTCATCATGTTTCCTATCGCATATAAAATTTCCCTTATCCAATCCAGTCGATTCCGCTTCTTCCGCTTGCAATTATAGTTGCTATTGCAGCATCAGCAAGCTTTTCAACACCGGTCGGCTATCAGACAAACCTGATTGTATATGGTCCAAGGGGGTATTCTTTTAAGGATTTTTAAGAATCGGCATTCCGTTAAATTTAATTGTGATGGCTGTCGCAGTGACTGTCGTCTACTATATGTGGTTTTAAAATGGGAGAGAGGGCGGGACAGAAACTGGTTATCGGTGGAGATCACCCTTTACCTGCGGACTCAACCAGGTTATCGGCGTAACTGCTATATGTACATCCCCTTAATGAAATCTACTAAAGACAGGAGGAAACTTAATATGAAATCGGAAAATACCGTTTGGCATAATGGAGGAATCAGTAAGGAAAAGAGACAGAACCGTAATGGCCACAAAAGCATGATTATCTGGCTTACCGGATTATCCGGTTCAGGCAAGTCGACTTTATCAGTTGAGCTGGAAAAGCGCTTGTTCGAGTCCGGCAGACAGGTCTACAGGCTCGACGGAGATAACCTCCGGCACGGCCTGAACAGCAATCTGGGATTCTCTGAAAAAGACAGGAACGAGAACATCCGCCGCGTCGGCGAAACAGCAAAACTCTTTGTCGATGCCGGCACGATTGTGCTGACCGCCTTCATCTCTCCTTATCAGAAGGACCGGGAATGGGTGAAATCCATCGTAGAAGAAGGAGAGTTCATAGAGGTCTATATGAATGCCAGTTTGGAAGAATGCGAGAAACGCGATCCCAAAGGACTTTACCGGAAGGCAAGAGCAGGTGAAATCAAGGGCTTTACAGGGATCGACGCTCCCTATGAAACGCCATTATCCCCCGCCCTGGTCATCGACACCGAGACAGAGACCGTCGAACAATCAGCTGAAAAAGTTCTCGCCTACCTTCGAGAAAGAAAATATATTTAACACCTTAAAGCACTATGAGGGACAGTTCCTCTTAGTGCTTTAAGGCGTTGAGGCAGCCCGTAAGTCTCTCTTCCTAACGGTGCCACATCCAGGATTCACCCAAGGAAATCACGTCACAAACCTAAACCGGATTCATACACTGAGAGGAGAATAGTTTGGAAAGGAAGGATCTTGATGCCGAATACTCCACCAAAGGTATCCATTATCTTCCCCGTGAAGAATGAAGGGATAAATGTAAAAAACACCTGCGATTCACTATTCAATGTAAAAACAAATGTTGAATTTGAAACGATCATTATTAATGATGCATCAGAGGACAAGTGCTGTGATTTCCTCTCCACTTACCCTCACAAACAAAAAATCAGGCTGATCAATGCACAGGGAATCGGACCGTCCAATGCGCGAAACCTCGGTGCACAAGAAGCCTCCCATGATTACCTGCTGTTTTGCGATGCTCATCTGACGTTTGAAAACTTCTGGATCGACCGGCTCTTATTCCATCTGCTCGCAGGGAATTCCGATGTCGTCTGCCCGGCCATCGGCTCCATGGATGCCCCTCACATTGTCGGCTTTGGACAGTCTCTTTCACAAAACCTTAAAGTCACGTGGAACAACCGCAGAAAGGCACTATTTGAAACAGCTATCATTCCCGGCGGATGCTTCATCATTCCGAAAAAGGTATTCACAGACGTCGGAGGTTTCGAAACCGGCTTCTCCAGCTGGGGCCATGAAGATGTGGAGATTTCGATCAAATTATGGCTGTTCGGCTACCGCTGCCACTGTGAACCGAATGTAAAAATTCTGCATTTATTCAGAACCTCACATCCATACCAAGTTCACTTTGATGACCTCAATTATAATCAGCTGCGGATGGCCTACCTCCATTTCAGCGAGGCGAGAATTGCGAAGCTGAGGCAGATGATAAGCCGCACCAGCTCAGTTAAAAAAGTGGAACAGAAAGTCCTTGGAGATGGGGCAAAAACAAAGAGGGCTGAGTATTTGAGTAAAAGATCCGTCTCGGATGATGAGTTCTTTAAAAAATTCTCGATTAATTTTTAGGAGTTTGGGTTAGGAATGGTTATTTCTTAACATCTTATCTTTTAGGGTCCAACGGAACGCAGGGTGTTCGAAATACTGAGTTCTTGAGACCACTTCAACTCGAAATTCGATTCCAAATGGTCTCTTGGAAACTCCTTGAGACCAATTAACTCGAAATTCGGCTTCAACGGCCTCCAGGACTCTCCGACCAATAAAACTCAAAACAAAGACTTTAAAGAACTCTCTAAAAGAACTAACTATGTAAGCTTATGGAGCCTCCCCTCGAGACGCTGCTGTCTCAATGGCTGCCTTTCATAAGCTTCTTTCTATTCCTAGCAAGAACGGCTGCGATAGTACGCCAAAATATCCTTCATCGATTGTTGAAACGTAATGCCCGGTGACCAGCCGAGGCTCTCCATTTTTGAGCAATCAACAAGAAATGGAGCCTCTGCCTCCTCCAGTGAATGACTTACTTCCACCTCAGCATCCGTCAGCTTCACAAGGTTTTCAGCAACTTCACCGAGAGTCCTGCTCACGCCGGATCCTATCGAGTAATCCTGCAGCGATTTTCCCTTCAAAAGCAGTATTTCATAAGCCCTCACCACATCTCTGACATCAAGAAAATCACGCTGCGACTTCAAGTTATGAATTTCCAGTTTCCCTTTCCCAGGTCCATGCTCCATCTCCACAAGCTTCGAGGCTAACAGTGCGCAGATTCCAGAGGAATCCCCCGGACCGATCAAATTGGAAGGCCGGGCAATGACGATATCCATGTCATACAAGTGTCCCCAGCACTTCGCGGTAAAAGTTTGAAGATATTTGGTCACTCCATAGGGATGATTCGGACTTTCCATTTTACAAGGATCATAGTCAATCATTGATCCGGCTACAAGGATTCTGGTTGCCGGAGAATACCTCCTTACAGCCTCCATCAGGTTCAGAGTTCCATTCACATTCGTTTCGAGCACCCCGAGAGGACGCTGCCAGGAATCCCCCGCATGATTATCTCCCGCAAGATGAAGGATATAATCCGGTTTTTGAGTTTCTATGAGCCTATTCATCTCCTCCTTGCACAGCAGGTCACATGCCGCATAACAGACTCCCTCTGCTGATTCCCTGGCTTTTCGGACCATCCCGGTTACGGAATATCCTTTAGAGGCAAAATAACGGCAGGCTTCCGCTCCGGTATATCCCGAAACCCCCGTGATAAGCAGGCTCGCCGTCATATGCCTTCCATCCAGTTTCTCATTTCCTGCAGCATGACAGGATATCCCGGCACACGGTACTCAATATCCTTTCGTGTAATGACAAGGCTTTTATCACTGTAATGTTCTGTATCCTTCAGAATCGTTACATCGCTTTTATCAAAAACCACCTTCATCATCGTTAACAGCTGGTACTTGGAAACTTTGTCTTCCTGTGAGAGATGCCAGAGTCCTGCTATACCTTCGCGGAGAGAGTGTTCGATCGCTTTTGCCAATTCCAAAGTCGTCACACCGTTCCAGTAGACCCGGTCAAATCCTTTGATCTCCCCGGCCTGCTTCATGAACCAAAGAAATAGGCCGCGTCCGTCTTCCTTCAATTCCGGTCCGATGATGGAGGTCCTGATGGTAAGGTGGGGACTCTTCGTCACTTCTCCAAGAGATTTTGTCTTGGCATAGACACTCGCCCCATCCTTGACGGCATGCTCATCATACTCTCCCGCTTTTCCCGAGAAAACACAATCGGTGCTGATATGAACAAGCCTGCCGCCCGCTCCCATATCTTCAAGGACTTCGGTGATATGATGAGGAAGCAGGCCGTTTATAATCAAGGAATCTTTAAGATTCTGTTCTGCGGCTTCATTCAGCAAGCCAACTGCATTGATCACGACCTCGGGGCGGATTTCTTTCAACACTCTTGAAACCGAGGAGAGATCACGCACATCCAACTGGATGGAATCGCCTCCCCCTGTCCTTGTTGTAAAATGAACCCCGTATCCTTCCTGCCGCTTCAAGTAGTCCACAATCATATGTCCCGCCATGCCTTGGCCGCCGAGCACGAGGACGTTCATTACAGAAAGCCTCCATCTTTTAGCATTTGCTTGATCTCTTCCCTGTTGATTGTGTTATCACTCGAACAATACGTCTCAAGATCCACTTTAGGGTAAGCCTGATAATACTCATTCAGTCCGTCTATTTCAATGGTCGGCAGTATGACGAAATACTCTTCATCATATATAATCGTATTGTTGCTTTCGAAATCTGTTAAAAGGATTTCATGCAGCTTCTCCCCCGGTCTGATGCCCAGTTCTTCAATCTCAATATCCTTGCCCTCATATTCTTCGATCAACACATGAGCCAAATCAAGAATCTTGCAGGTAGGCATCTTCATGACAAAAATCTCGCCGCCATAGCTTTCATAGGTTGCTTTGAAAAGCAGCTTGATGGCATCTTCTATTGTCAGGAAAAATCGTGTCATGTTTTTATCCGTAATTCCGACCTTCGAATGTTTTTCAATTTGATGTCTAAAGACATGTATGACGCTGCCGTTCGTTCCCAAAACATTGCCGCCCCGCACACAGACAAACGTTGTGTCATCTGTCAGCGCATTGGCATTGATGATCAGCTTTTCTCCCAGCGCTTTCGTGAATCCGTAGAAATTGGATGGATTTGCAGCTTTATCCGTTGAGATGTACACCACTTTATCCACCTTGTTTGCCAAACTTGCGTCGATGACGTTCTGAGTGCCCGTCACATTTGTTTTCAACGCTTCAAGCGGCTGGTACTCGCAAACCGGAACATGCTTTAAAGCAGCCAAGTGAAAAACATAGTTGACTCGACGGCAAGCCTCCAGCATCGCTTCCCTGTCACGAATATCGCCAATAATGAACTTCAGCTTGGGATTGTGGTCAAATTTCTGCTGCATGCTCACCTGACTGGATTCATTTCTTGAAAATATCCTGATTTCCCGTGGGTTCTTTTCCAGCAATTGCCGGATCAGCTCATAGCCCCACGAACCGGTTCCCCCTGTTACAAGAATCGTTTTATCAGTAAACAATTTCATTCCCTCCCAATATGATTTTCAGCACAGTCGCCGAGACATTCTGTTTCAAATATTCTTCCGGGCAGTCCCAGTTTTTCGGCTCATTCAACATCGTCTTAACGCCGGTGAGGATGGCCGCCTCCTCCAGACCTGACACCAGATTGCTTCCGCAGTCCACCGTTTCAGGTCTTTCCGTGGTCTTTCTCACAGTCACTGCCGGCACATGAAAAAGACAGCACTCTTCCTGAACGGTGCCGCTGTCCGTCAACACACATAGAGCCTTCTGTTCCAAATTTACAAAGTCAAAAAATCCAAAAGGCTCCAGGCTCTCCACCAGTGGATGCATTTTAATGGAAGGATCTCTATCAAGCTTTGATTTCGTCCGCGGATGCGTACTGAAGATAATCCTCTTTTGATAGAGTTCTGCCAGTTTGTTCAAGGCGGAAGCGATACTTTTTAGATGAGTCGGATTATCGACATTCTCAGCTCGGTGAATCGTTACTAAGAAATAGTCCTGCTCCTTCAGCTGTAAGGTTTCCAAGACCTTGCTGCTATCAATTTCCTCCTGGTAATGTGTCAGCACTTCATAAATTGGATTCCCGCAAACCATGATCCTGCCAGGTGAAACTCCCTCTTTTAATAAATTCTGCTTGCTGTTATAGGTATAAGGCAGATTAAAAGAAGACACAGCATCGATCACTTTCCTGTTCTTTTCTTCCGGCACGTTGAGATCAAAGCAGCGGTTTCCCGCTTCCATATGGACGACAGGAATCATCATTCTTTCTGCTAAAATAGCGCTCAATCCGCTGTTGGTGTCACCAAGCACAAGTACTTTATCAGGCTTTTCTTGCAGAAGGATGGTTTCCAGCTCCCGGAAGAGAATCGACATCTGCCCGCCAAGCGACTGCTGCGAAGATGAAAGAATATAATCAGGTGCCCTCAATCCCAGTTCATCAAAAAAAATGTCGTTTAAGGAATGAGTAAAATTCTGCCCGGTATGAACAATGATATGAGAGTCCGCCAGCTTATCCAGTTTTTTCATAATGAGGCTCAGCCTGATGATTTCAGGCCTTGTACCCAAAATGGTCAATACTTTCATGTTGTCCCTCCTTTGCTTCCTATAAATAACCTATTCTCGCAAAAAAAAAGTGTACTAGTTATATCTCCTAATTTACTCCAGAAACTTCTATCATTTCTGCCTCATGGACAAGAGGGACATGCCCTGTTGAACAGCAGGGGTAAGAATGAACACGGCTGCCTATACCAAAAATTCCAGCCGGACATACTATATTGATAGGTTTATATCATTTCTGAGCTACGAAAATTAAAAGGAACAAGAAATCCATTCACACTCCCATATAGGAAACAGAAATGACTTAAATTTTATGAAAGGAGGAGATACTTTTGAAAAATCCATGCAGAATCTTAGTCAATTCCATCCCCAAAAGCGGGACGCACTTAATGCTTCAGCTTGTCGAAGGGATACCGAAGATGAAAATAGCAGGAAGCTGGATAGATCCGGAGGAAAAACTCTCGCTTATAAAGGAAGGAATATTCGCGCCCGCACACCTCCCTTACAGCAGTTCGGCCGAAGAGTATATAAGAAAGAACAATATCAAAATGATTCTCATAACAAGGGACCTGCGTGACAATGTCATCTCGCTCGTTCACTTTATCCTGCGGAATCAATACAACCATCCCTATAATCCTTACCTTGGACTGGGACTTCATTCTTACGAAGATCAAATCATGACCATGATCAAGGGGGCAAAAGTAGAAGATCCCCTATATGGGGGGCCGCTTATCATCCAGAATATCCGCGGCTACTCGATTGACATCATGAAATGGCTGGATTATGAGCATGTGTGCTGGGTGAAATTCGAAGACCTGGCAGGAGACACGGAAACCAAACACAATACCCTGCAGAGGATTACTGACCACCTTTGGGATGGACTGCACGTGTTCAACCTGACCAAAGAAGAGATTGTTGAAAGAATGCTCCGAAATGTAAATCCTGACAAGTCGGCTACTTTCAGGAAAGGAAGCATCGGAGACTGGAGAAAGGACTTCACTCCCGAGCATAAGAGAGTGTTCAAGGAAGTTGCCGGCGATCTATTAATCCGGCTGGGGTATGAAAAGGATTATAACTGGTAGCCTCACAAGATAAATGATAAAAAGGAGTCTGATACAATGAAAATTCTATTTGTCTATTATGTTCCGAGCGGAGGTGTCGAAACCTTGGCCAGACAGCGGACCGAGGCACTGGCACCAAAAGGGGTACAGTTTCAGTTCCTGTTTTTCGCCCAAGGAGCAGGGATGCAGAATATCAAAGAAAAAACGTGGATTACCAATGATGACACTAAAATACGCACTATTTTAGCATCCGAAAAATTCGATGCCATCATAGTGGGATCGGATTATGCTTTCCTTGAAAGGGTGCGAAATCTCGGCTTTACAGGAAAGCTGATCTACGAGGTTCAGGGAATGGGCCAGTTTGAAGAGGCGGATGTCATCCTTGAATATGCACAGCCTTTAATCAACAAGCACGCAGACGCCATCCTTTATCCCAAAACACCTCACTTGAACACACTCATTGAAAAGTATTATCCATTAAAGAAAAAATTCTCTTTCCATAATTGCATCGATACAAAAAATTTCTCCTATGTCACAGAGGGGCTGACTACCGAGCCTTACATGCTGCTCGGCTGGGTAGGAAGATTCGAAGACAACAAAAACTGGAAGGAGTTCCTGCTTCTGGCGGCAAAACTCACCTCCAGCTATTCCAACTTACGGATCTGGATCTTCACCGACAGCAATTTGAACGCACCACAGGAAGTGACAGCCTTTAAAAGAATGGTACGCTCACTTGACCTGAGTAAATATATCACCATTTTTTCCAATGTGCCACACAGCAAAATGCCGGCTTATTACTCCAGAATCGGAAACTCAGGCGGAATGCTCTGCTCCACCTCAAAATATGAAGGGTTCGGTTACGCCATTGTGGAAGCGATGTGCTGCCTCTGCCCGGTACTGACCACAGACTCGGACGGCATCAAAAGCTTCATCTTCCATAACGTAACAGGCAAAATCTATCGGCAGGGAGACGTCACGCGGGCTGCCCACGAAGCCATAGACCTCATCCACAATGCACCGTTGAAAGCCCAAATAAGGCAGAATGCACAGCAGTACATCAAACAGCATTTCACTCCTGAGATTTATGCCGAGAATTTTATGGAGATGCTTCGGGCTTTGTGAGCCTGAAATCAGGTATGCGGTAGAGAATTGTAATTTGTTACCGGCAATCGTCACAGGTTCCTGGTGTAATTTCCGCTGCACTGATGGGCTGGTCTCTGGAGGGAGTTAATATGCGGATGCAGTGGTTCCACGAAGATCATAGTCAAATTGGGAATGCTCAATCACCTTATTAGAGAGTGAGAATAAAGTTCTAGCAGGAAGATAATTATTTATTGCCCTTTAGCTGACAGTCTCTACCTTTCTATATCAATCAAAAAAGAGGACGAAATCATAAGCGATTTCGTCCTCTTGCTAATCTTTACTATATATATTACTCATTTTGCAATCACGTGAACACCTTCCGCTATCTCCCCTGCTTCTTCATAAACTCCAGAACATCGAGATCAATACTTCCCTCATGCTCCCTCATCTCGAAGTTCTCGGTATGCAGGTAATCCCGCAGTGCCTGACTCACCGTCTTGTCGGCTTTCATATAGCCATGGCGCTCCAATTCGGCCTTCAATTCTTCCTGCACTGCTCCGTCCACAGGTACAATCCGCTCCGGCTTGGATGGTGCAAAATAAAGCTGATGAAGATTGAATATCCTGATGAGTTCCTTGATGGGATCCCCATGGTCATCGACCCGGAGATCAATCAAACGGTCATTGAATCCACCATACCCGCCTGCTTCCTTGACGACATAGATGGCCGCAGACTGCTTACCGCGTGAGTCACCGCCTGCTTCCTGTCCGGCATCCAGCGCTTTCAGCAAGCGTTCAGCCAAGGTGCCCTCCGTTTCAGCAAAAGTTTCAGCCATCGCTTCAACCGTCCGCTGATCAACGAGGATATTTCCTTGTGCGGCAAAGTGCTCCCCCGTCATGCCGCCTGCCCATTCATAGCAGCCTTCTCCTGTAAAAGTGGCTGCATTGCCTTGGGCATCGATCAGCCCTACCTGGCGCAAATGCCGTTCCGGATCATCCTTCATAATGAGCTCCACCGCTTCTTCCGCTGTTTTCCCCTCTTCCATAAGCTGCAAAGCCTGAGGACCGTAAGCAGTGTTTGCATAAGATTGTGTCGCAACCGCTCCCGCACCTGCACGGGCAAACGGCACCACAGCGCCAACCCCGATGAACTTCGATTGAACAGCGATCCCCCACTCTTTCTCTTTTGGATCAAACCCGACGATACTGAATGTCATGCTCGTTTCCTCCCTGATCAATATTCTATTAGACTAATTTCGACACACGAAGGATAAATCCTTTTTTCTTTATACACTAGGAGTTGTTAGATTTCCGCTTCAGGTGTACGACTCCAATCAACCGGGACTGTATATATATGTCCAACCTTTTTATTAAGAAGCAACCTTCTTTGACACAAAACTATCCGCAGTTAACTAGGTTAGTAACTTATTTTAGCAAAATTTGCTTCATATCCAGCACTACACTTTCTCTTCATGAACCTTTATGTAAAATTACATAGCACCGACTTCGAGAATCAGGTACTTCATCTGAACCTTTTACTATATAAAAACACCCTGCAGTAAACCTGCAGGATGCTGACTTTACCTTATGTTGTTTCAATCAAACCATATTTACCGTCTCTGCGTTTGTAAACGATGTTTGTCGCATTTGTTTCAGCATCTGTGAAGATGAAGAAATTGTGGCCGAGAAGGTCCATTTGAAGAATGGCTTCTTCGCTGTCCATCGGCTTCAGGTTGAATTGCTTTGTTCTCACGACTTCATTAGGGATATCCGTTTCATCTTCCTGCGCTTTTTCATTGAGCTGGTCTGTAGTCAAGCCTTCCTGAGCGGCGAAAAATTCTTTCGGGCTGCCTTTTTCACGCATTTTGCGATTCACTTTAGTTTTGTGTTTTCGGATTTGACGCTCCAATTTATCTACGATCAGGTCAATTGCTGCGTACATATCGTCGTGGCGTTCCTCAGCGCGCAGTACTAAGTGCGGCATCGGGATTGTCACTTCGACCTTTGTCTTCTTATCAGGATAAACCTTCAAGTTAACATTTACGTCAGCATCAGGAGTTTCATTGAAGTAACGATTCATCTTATCAATCTTATTCTCCAGATGTTCGCGAATCGCTGGAGTTACCTCAATGTTCTCGCCTCGAATGTTGTAGTTCAACATGTAAACTCCTCCTTTTAGATAAAGCTATGTTTATATATTTCTCTATTCCCTTCAATATTCCTTCTTAATCTTTCTAAAAATTTTGACGACTTCTCAAAATTCTTGTAGAAGGCTGTCATGAAAGGGTTTAGAGAAATATATTTCTATTATTATTTTCTCATGGATATGCTTTTTGCAAGCAGATTATTAACGAAATATTTGTGAATTGATTCACAATCAAGAGCTCAGAGCCCTGATTTCTATGATTTCAATAACTCAAACTTTCTGCATCTTCATTAAGATTCCTCTCTTTATTCGACAAGATTCGAGCTTCTAAGACTAGCAAACGACGTTTTTCGTCAAAAAAAGAAAGAATTACCACGATTTTTTGAATTTTTTGTCTTATTTTCTATTGCTGTACTCTATTGGTACTTTTATACTAGATATACAGCATGTTTTCCCAAAGGAGTGGTATCTTGTCAACTTTGCTAAATTCCCTTCAAATGAATAACCAGTCCGTACATAAGAATTCAAATTTAACAGAACTGGAATATTTCAAGCTTCTTTTTGAGCATTCACCCGACATCATTTTGCATTTTGATTACAATGGGAATTTATTAAATATCAATAAAGCCACTACCTGTATAACCGGACATCACTTGCCTGATCAGCCCCCGTCTCTTACCGACTATACTCCAGATGGGTTGAAAGACCAGGTAAGGAGGCACTTTCAATCTGCGTTGAATGGAAATATAGAGAACTTTTCTTCCCAGGCTTACCATAAAGATGGATATCTTTTAGACATAGACATTACCTATATCCCTATTAAGGAGAACACAGAAACAGCAGGGGTTTATGCAATCATCCATGAAGTATCAGACAAAGCAGCCCTCCAGTCCGCACTCGAGACGAAAGAGGAGGAAATGGAACAGGTTTCGCAAGCTCTGGAGGCAGCGATTTGGTCCTATGACAACCTTACAAAGTCCATAACCTTCTGCACCCAGGGAATTAACTTCATTGCCGAAACCGAAGCAGAGGAATTTATAAAAGGAAAAACCAAATGGAGAAATTTAGTCTACATAAATGACCGAAAGAAGTTTGATGAAGACCGAAAGCCTTTAAAACAAGGGAAAACCATCTGCCATCATTACCGAATCATCACCCCTTCAGGAAAAATGAAATGGGTAAACGATAAGATCATTCCAATCCTAGATGATCACAACAGGATCATCCGCTATCACGGCATCATCACCGATATCACCAAGGATAAAGAACTGGGAGACCGGGTAAAGCATCTTCTTCACCATGATTCACTGACCGCCCTGCCTAACCGGAAGACTCTTGAAACGGAAATGACCTCACTCATCAAAGAGAATGTGGAATTCGCCATGATTTATATCGATCTTAACCGTTTTAAATATATGAACGAAACATTGGGTCCTGTTATAGGAGATGCAATTTTGGAAGAGGCCGCGCGCAGACTGAAAAGGTTTCAGGAAAGAGGAATTTTCGTCTCGCGATTTTCGAATGATGACTTTGTGGTGTTACTAAAGGACTTTGGTAATTTGACCAATGTCTCCAGCTTGTGCAAAGAGGTCATCGATTGTCTGAAAGAGCCTTATGAAATCAAGGAATTTGAACTGCTGCTGACGATATCGGTTGGCGTCAGCCTCTATCCATCCGATTCGAACGGAATCACCGATCTGTTTCAAAATAGTATCGCTGCAATGAACAGGGCAAAAGAAAATGGCAGAAACTCTTTTCAAATCTTTTCTCCGGAAAACAGTATTGATGCCTACAAACGTTTTGTCTTGGAAAAAGACTTCAGGCTTGCCCTGATGAAGGAGGAACTGCAGCTTTTCTTTCAGCCGCAAGTCGATTCCCGCCTGAATCAAATAGTTGGAGCAGAAGCACTTCTGCGCTGGGAGCATCCCGAATGGGGAATCGTTTCACCCAATGACTTCATTCCTTATGCGGAAGAAAATGGTTTTATCGTCCAGGTAGGCGAATGGGTACTTGAAAAAGCCTGCCAAACTCTTCAAGAATGGAGAAAGCGGGGTATTCCCCTTGTACCGATTTCAATCAACCTTTCTCCACAGCACTTTCTTGTCAAAGACTTAAAAACCAGCTTCCTCTCCGTTTTGGAAAAATATGATATCCCGCCAACACTTATCAAGCTGGAAATCACGGAAGCCGTCTTTCTTCAGCAAGCTCTGGTCGTCAAGCAGACCATAGAAGAATTGAGAGAAAGCGGAATGAAAATCCTCATTGACGATTTTGGAACAGGATACACATCATTCGCTTATCTGAAGGACCTGACCGTCGATGGGATTAAAATTGACCGCTCATACACGAAGAGCCTGGCTCATGATCCGAAAAGCAGGGCCATCATCAAGAACCTGGCAAACCTCTCTGCTGACTTAAATATGTCAACCACAATCGAGGGAATCGAAACGAAAGAACAACTAGAAGTCCTTAATGACATCCAGTGTCATTTGATACAGGGCTACATCTACAGCAGGCCGGTGCCAGGTGCAGAACTCGAAACCATCCTGAAGGGCAAAACCATCAAGCCCCTCTCAGCAGTTAATAAAAATGTTCCTCATGAAAGGCGCCGTCACTTCCGAATCCAGCCTCCTGTTCCGCTGCAGGGGTATGTGACGATCTCCAGTATGAATAAAAGGACAGTCACGACTGGCAAAACTCGAATTCCTATCACCAACATAGGTCCAGGCGGCTTGGCGTTCATCTCTCATATCCAATTTCCCGAAAACCGTGACATCTTGCTGCATTTCTCCCTGAAAATACTTGGAGAAGAGATCACACTCATAGGAAAAGTGGTTTGGAAAGAGGAAGCCGACGAAGAGTTCTGCCGATATGGAGTGGAGTTTCAAATGACGGAGACAGAAAGAGAATCTCTGACCGTGTCCTTGAATGCACTCTCTTTGGCTTTCAAGAGAGACGGTGTTCCTGAGAATACTGGATTGATAGAAAAGGATTTGTTTTCTTTTTTGGAGGATGGGAAGCATTGAGAGAGTACTCTTTCGCGGCTGTTTTAATTCCGTTCCCCCCGCACAACTCCACATGGCTGTAAGCTAAAAGAGACCTTTCCCCAGTAGGGCGAAAGGTCTCTTACAGTAGAAGAGTAAAGCAGTATTAAACTTTTATAAATAGGCAGACCTAGATTATTCACTATTAGGTAAACAGCTTGTTGTAAGGTGGGAAACGATCATGAAGATCTATTGGGTAGAATTTGCTGGCTTCATTTTATCATATGTACTATTTGGGTATATTTTTTCTACTCGCCTTAAGTTGCTATTCACTATTTTTAGAATATATTTCCTTGGCTTGTTAGCTTTGTTTTTAATCTATTATATTAAATTTGTGATTGATACAGAGACCTTTCAAATCGAGACGGGTGCTTTAATCTATGGAAGTATATTAGTTATTGTCGGACTCATGGGCTGGTTAAAGTTTGATCCTTCAGATGAAGGTCCCACACAACATTACTACCATAAAATTGTTTTCTTATATGTGTATTGCTTTTCGATATTCATACCCTTCATCATTATACAGCGGCTGGGTATGAATACTCCTTAGTACGAAGACTATCAGTTTAAGCAAACCTCTGCATCTTTTTGCTGCCGGACAACAGACCTGTTAATGAAGAGTCTTAAAGCTATTAAGGACTGCACGGCCACAGTACCAAAACGTTTCTTCTATAGCCTTTATGCCTATTCATAAAAAAAGACGCAGTCTTCTGCGTCTTTAACTGTTCGTATATGGATCAAGCTCTCTTCTTACTTCTCCGTGCCAAGCAGCAAAAGCTGGATATAGGTTTTCTTTAATCACCGTTTCTTTCAAATTCTGATCAGCGAAACTGCCGTCGAGCTTCATTGCTTCATTCGTAACTTCTTCATACTGATTGATTGCCGCTGTGATTAAAGGCTGGTCTGTGAACAGACTCTTTAAAAGGGTATTGCTCTCAGCGATTTGAGCAAGTGCTTGGAAGATGTCTGTAAGAATGGTGTCCCCTTCTGTTTTTTCGTAGTCCTCAAAGCTGGCGATTACATAATGGAATGCTTCTTCAATGGTAGAAAGCATCTCGCTATACTCCCCAACGAACGTATGCTGTGTTTCGTCTAGTATCACCTTGTTAGTCAAAGAATCACTCATTTCTTTTTATCGTAAAACATGCCGTCGAACTGCATGGATTCATATGGGTTCGTATACTTCTTGGCTGAGGTTTTCTTTTTAGCCACGTTGTTCATGTTCCGCTTGATATCATTTCGTAAATTCGCAAGGCCTCTTTCGATTTCCGAATTCCAAACTAGTATCTGCTTCCCCAGCTTCTTCTCTTCTTCTGAGTAAGGCCCTTTCATGTCGGCCATGACTGCCTGCCGTTGCTTCAATAAGGATTCTACTTCAGCTATAACCTCATCACGCTGCGTCTCATATGGGCTTTTTACCAGCTTTACCAGCTTCTCTGTGATGATGCAGCACTCTTGAACCTTACTCATTACGCCTGGTCACGCTGGCCGCCGTGCTGCTGCTGGCGGTTAATCTGGATAGCCTGTTTCCATGTGTCACGCAGTTCCGTCAGCATACCTTCCGCTTCATCAAGAATAGCGACGTCACTCTTAATATTGGCTTCCATTAAGCGGCGGTTGATGTAGTCATAAAGTGACAGGATGTTTTTGGACATAGGGATATCCATATTCAGCGTCACCATCAGTTCCTGTACAATAGCCTGGGCCTTTTGGATGTTGGTGTTTTTCACTTCCACATTTTTATCCTGAATGGCTTTTTGGGCGATATGGATAAACTTTAAGCTTCCGTTATAAAGCATCAGGGTCAATTCCCCTGGTGATGCTGTTGTTACTGAGTTATTTTGATAGGCTTTATAAGGATTGTTGATTGCCATAATGACACTCCTTTAGTTGATTTACATACTAAATTGCTGCATTAAGTACGATGATTGAGAATTTGCCTGCTGGATGGCTTTTTCCATCGCCGTGAATTGGCGCCAGTAGCGGTCTTCTATTTGTCCCAGACGATCTTGGAAGCGGCTCATCTGATTATTGATGCTGTCGAGATTTCTGCCCAATGTAAAAGTTGAATTTGTGCTTGTAAGCTTTCCTGCCTTCTGCTCAATACTGTCCATTGTGGAACCAATCGTGTCTCTTAAGCGGCGGGCGATCCCTTTTTCACCTGTCGCTTCTCCATTCTTGGCAAAAAGCTCATAGATCGCATTTGGATCTTTTGAAATGGCTTCTTTCAGCTTGTTTTCATCAATGATCAATTTGCCTCGGTCCAGGTAATTGCTTGATGTTTTAATACCGATTTGAGCGAGTTGATTCGTCTCTGATGTTCCCCCTGAAATCGGAGTATACAAGTCTGTCCGCATTTTATTCATAGCAGAAGAAAGCACAGAGTCATTACGAAGGGTGCCGCTGCGGGCCTTCTCTTCCCATAACTCGATTTCCTTTTCTTCCATCGCTTCTTTCTGTTCAGCCGATAACGGTTGGAAGTCACGGAACTTTTTCTCCCCGATTTCACCGTTTACTTTTTCGATGAGTTTATTGTAGTCATCGACGAATTTGACAATTTTTTCTAGAACTTTATCTGTGTCCGGTGCAGAGCTGAAGGTGATTGTTTTATCGCGATTTGCCTCTTTAAGTGAAAGTTCAAAACCGTTAATCTGAAATGTGTTTGAGGCTCTTTCTGTCGTTAAGCCGTTATACATGAAAGATGCATTTTCTCCAAGTGAACCCCTTTTGCCCTCTGTTTCTGCATTACCATCCGCATCAGCTGCAGCTGCTATCACATTCGTAGTATCCAGCTTCAGATGGGTAGTCAGGAATCCTTCCGAAAATTCAATTTCCGGTCCGTTCTCATTGCTTCCGGTATTCTTAGCCGTTACCGACATGACTTTTTCATGAGGATCATAAAACATAGCTACTCCAGTTTTAGAGTTGATTTTATTAATCATACCCTGTAGTGTCATATCTTCTGTAAGGGTTAAAGTTTTCCCTTCCAGGATTCCTTCCTTGTTGACAGCCTTTATTGTAATTGACTGGTCTTCGGTTATCCCAAATAAGTCACTAAGCTTTGCGGAAGGACTGGCTGGCTTTTCAGGTTCATCCGGGTCTGTGATTTGGCCAGAACCAAACATTGTCGCAGCAGTTGCCAACCGGTTAACCTTAATGCTCCCGGTGAAATCAGAAGCAGAACTAATATTTTTAACAGAAACAGCATTAGGATCGGATACATTCACCGTTTTCTGTGTATAAGTACTCTGCTTCATAACACCATCAAAAATCGAGTTACTAAAATCAAACAGCTCTTTATTGATCTCCCGATAGTCATCTCTCTGCCATTCCGTATAAGTTTTCTTCTGTTCCATTTTATCCAAAGGCAACTTTTCCGCCTTCATTAAATCCTTAATGATTTGATCGGTATCCATTCCTGATGCCAAACCACCTACACGCATATCACTCATAGTGCCACCTCATCTCTAAATCTTCTTGTCTACCATTAATCCTATATATTCAGTCATCGCCGCATACATATCCAACATTTTCTTCGCAGGAATTTCACGGACGACCTCTTTTGAATTATTATCTACAATTGTTACATAGTACTCTTTTAACTTTTCATGAAATTGAAATTGAACAGAAGTATTAGAAGCTTCTAAGAAATCATTCACTCCATTAACGACTTCTTCCACTTTCTCTTTTGTGACAGGTTCTTGGGGAGGAGATTCTTGTTGTTTATCCTGCACTCTATGTATTTTGTCTATTTCCTTCGTTTCACTGCTTTGTCTAGTAGATATTGATTGAAAAGCCGATGAACCACCTGTCACTTTTTCGATCATGTTCTGATCCTCCTATGAGTTATATGAGTTATATCGGTTGGAGAAACAGAAATGTTTAGTTTATGGGAACGTTTCGTGAAGCATTTTGCGAACGACAAAGAGACACCAGCGAACTGGAGTCTCTTAATAGTTACAGTTAGTTAGGTTAGGATTAATTAGCTAAAATACTCGTTAGATTGAGCAGAACTGCTTAAAGGCCTTTTTAAAGAACAGAAACCTTAAGAGATTGAGATAATACTTCAATTGAATCGCCAGGGGTGTATGAAAAGGAGATTGAAACTGTTTGTCCCGCCTTAACCGAAATTTCCTTTTCAGTAGGAAAAATCAGATATTGATTATGCCAATCAACCATATCCTCACCCTGCGGCCCACTGGCTAGCAGGTTCTTTGTAATAAACCGGAAGGCATTAAACTCAGCCTCTCGTTGAAAGGAAAATGAAGCATGACACGAATAAACTTCCACTTCTGCATGATCATAATCAATAATGTGATACACTTCAGGGTTATGAACATCCTGCGTTTCCGGTGAAAGAGTATACGGTGATTGAAAGAGCGGCACCGGAGCATGATAACCTTCGAAGGAATATTCCTGCAATACAGGCTGGACACCGAGCAAGGTTGCCGAAGGAATCATGATGGGAATTTCACCGAATTTTTCTTTGTGATTTTTTCGAAAGGCTTCAATTACCTCGACCTGTTTTTCACGCAAAAGAGCACTATGTAACATTTCACAAACTACTACATCGACTGGCTCTGACGGAACCCATAAGGATGCATCTGCTTCGATCACCTCTACGCGTTCTCCCATCCCGTTTTGTTCTATCAAGACTCTGCTTCTTTCTACTAGGGCAGAATTGAATTCAATAGATTGAACTTGCGCGCCTTGCTTTGCTGCGAAAAAGGATAATACCCCAGTACCGCTTCCTAACTCGACCACTCTATGTCCTGGTTTAACAATCCGTTCAATTGCCATCTTAAATGCCTGGACTCTATCACGATCAGACAGCATTTGATAATGGTAATGTAAGGGTATGAACTGACCTAATTTATCTTTCTCTTGAGATGACATATTTTCACTTCCTAATCTTTATTCTTATGATCATAACTTTATTAACTAGTATAAATCTGTACTCTTTCCCCCAGCACTCTTTTATAAAGGAAAATTATTTCTTTTTACTTTGATTGTCATACAAAAATCTATACAGTAGCCATACTGATTTGAATTATAACAGGAATCTAAATATGATAAAGGTGATCTGTAAAAATTCAGTCGAAAAAACAATGGAAAGAAGGTTTTAGTGGTGTTTTTGAGAGGGAGAGAAGTAGTAAATTTGTCTAACAAGAAGCTCAGAAGAATTTATGAAAGAAGAAGTTTCACCAATTTTCTAGGAGGAATTGTGACATTTACTTAAATCTATATATTGTATAATGTATTACTCTTTTGCTTTTGCCTTGCCTGGTTACAGTTATTTACAAGGGTGGCTTCCCTTATTACCGGAGTGAAAAAAGCTCCAAAATCTAATCAAATACTTTCAAGCAAAAAGAGACCCTAGTAAAACAAACTAGAGTCTCCTGAAGAGTTATGAAAATTAACGTAGAAGTTGAAGAACTCCTTGTGGCTGCTGGTTAGCTTGAGCAAGCATAGCTTGAGCAGCTTGGCCAAGAATAGAATTCTTAGTTTGATTCATCATTTCTTTCGCCATGTCTACATCACGGATACGAGATTCCGCAGCAGTTAGGTTCTCAGAAGATGTGCTTAAGTTATTGATAGTGTGGTCTAAACGGTTTTGAGTTGCACCAAGTTTAGAACGTTCACCTGAAACTGTATCAATAGCATTTTGAATTTTTGTTACAGCATCCGCTGCACTAGCGTGTGATGTTACATCAAGAGCCATTTCCTTAACATCATTACTTGTACCATCTGTAACAGCGAATTTAGCATCAGTACCATCTCTTGTAAGATTTAAATTCGCAGCCCTCATATCAGAGATATCTAATGTTAGGCTTTGATTTTCGTTAGCACCGATTTGGAATTGAAGAGAAGCACCTGCATCTACTCCACCACTAACAGTAGCAGATTCTGCACCAGTTGAAGTTACTTCAGCTGTTCCCCCTACATCTACAGTTTGAGTAATCCCTTCGCCCTCTAATGCATCATTTATAGCAGTTTCTACATCTGCTGCAACAGCAAATGTACCCGAGGTAGTGAAATCCCCATTAACTGTAATAGTTTTATTCGTTGTGTCTACAGATGCAGATTCATTAGTACCGTCAGCTACAGTACCTAGTTTAAAAGTATATCCTTCAAGAGCTCCACCTGTAGTATCAAACGTTAGGCCACCAACATCAACTTGAGTAGCAGCAACAGCATCTGCACCAGCATCCTTCGAACCATTGAGTAACTTTTGAGTATTAAACTCAGTAGTATTACCAATACGGTTGATTTCAGAAGTTAATTGGTTAACTTCTTTTTGAATTTCTTCACGGTCATTGGTTGTATTTGTATCATTTCCTGCTTGTACAGCTAATTCACGCATACGTTGCAGAATGTCTGTTGTTTCGTTTAGAGCTCCTTCTGCTGTTTGAATTAATGAGTTAGCATCTTGAGCATTAGATGAAGCTTGATCTAAACCACGTACCTGTGCACGCATTTTTTCAGAAATTGCTAGGCCAGCAGCGTCATCTTTCGCACTATTGATACGAAGACCTGAAGATAGTTTCTCCATTGAACTTTGTTGTGCATTGTTTGCATTACCCAACTGACGGTACGTGTTTAACGCAGCGATATTATGATTAATTCTCATTGTATAATTTCCTCCTTGAATGTAGAGTCCACATCCTTGTGAACTTCTTGTTTTAGAGAGTGAAAGGTCGGCCGCCCTTTCTTTCTCTTTACATTGTTTATATCGTCAGGAAGCTCTGGCTTTTAATAGTTTTTAAAAATATTTTTATTGTTTTTTAGAAAGTAGTGAAAGCAGGTTGTTGACACCTTGTGATGCTTCTGCGTTTTCGTCCTGGATGGATAGGTATATTTCTTTGCGATGAATGTCAATATTTTTGGGAGCTTCGATGCCCAGCTTGATCTGGTCGCCTTTAAGGCTCAGGACAGTGATTTCTATGTCATCGCCGATTTTAATAGCTTCTCCTGTTTTTCTTGTCAGTACGAGCATTGTCTCACCCCTTCACCGGTTGTTTTGTTGTGAAGATGAAGTGCTTTGTTTTGTAATCTGTTTCGTTAAGGATGACTTGTTTTCCTTTTTTATTTTCTGTATTAAAGATTAAGGGCGCCTGAAGGTTTGCGGTTGTTTCTGTTATGGGATCTTTTACCGTTAGAATAGATAGGACCTTCACATGTTTCTCTTCATTTAAATTTAAGAGTTCTAGAGTAGAGTTACTCAGTGTGAAGTCATAGTCTGTAAAAAACTGAAAAGGATCACTGACAACAAACCCTAATTCTTGAGTTCTGATAGATTGTAAAACTGAAAAGCCATCTATTTGCGGAAGAGCTAGGAGTACAAATTGCTTTTCATCGAGGAAGCCAGGAATTCCTCCTTCAAAAGTCCAGATATCGTCTTGGCTGATGTCTATTTCACCATGGTACTTTGTTAGAATTTTCATATCTCACATTCCTTCTACTAGATTTCTTGTTCGTAATTGATGCCGACAAATTTCAGTCCTTCAAAATCAATATCCAGGCTTCCATGCTGTTTCAGGCTAATATCTACTTGAGAAGGCACATGTTCAATAACTGGTTTTTGAGTCCTTGTATTATTGATAACTTCCTGAGGGCGGGCATCAATCATCACTGACGCAGGATCATACTGTATCTTGACGCTTCCGTGCCTCGGTATCCAACCGATATTAAAATCATATATAGGTGATTCTCCATTACGTTTGGCTTGGAAGGCAATTGCTCCTCCTCCGTTTTCAATCCTCATCAGTTCATCGCCGTCCTGCGCTGCAGATCCTGTTGCTTCTAGTACAGCCTGCTGACCTTCTTGGGCATTGTCTTCAGTCATTCGAAAGACGCTTTTTATATTCATATCCGCCCATGCTTCTGTTTGGTCAATAGTCAGCTTTCCAGAAGATGTTTCTATGTCCAGTATAGCTTTTGGCTGCTGGATATCAAGCTGAGCTCGAGGCTGTTCGATTTCGACTCTGCCTGGAGTGGTCTGTATTGAGATGCTTGCAGGTGAGGACTGCAAGCGGATTTGCGGAAAGTTCATCGTTTCACCTCCAAAATAAAAAGGACTGACTCCAAGGTGACAGTACACCTTAAAGGGTCAGTCCCTCAGCGTGATTTATCTTAAGAAATCCATCAATGTTGGCTGCATGATTCTTGCACCTACCCCAAGTGCAGCTCTGTGAACACTTTCTTGGGTTTTCAGTTCAGTTATCACACGCTCAATGTCAGCATCCTCATTATCTGACAATACTCTGCTTGCAGTGATTTCCTGTTGCATAAGGCGATCGTCCACCATTTCCAGGCGGTTATATCTCGCACCTAATTCTGAGCGTTCTGCTGATAATTGATCCATAATATCATCAAGACTGCCTAATTCTGCATCCAATCCCGCAGTATCTCCATTTTCCAATGCCTTTTGAATATTATGCACCGTATCAAACATTTTCTGACTAAAAATATTATTCGGACTAACGTTCGCCTTTAAAGACACCCCACGGGAAACTTCAATTTCATAGCTATCTATCGAAGGATCATCCATATTGGCTGCCACCTGTGGAGCTCGGGTATTATCCAGTCCTTTATTGGCAATAGGAGATTTACTGACATCCGTACCGTGAAAAATATATCTTCCTGCTACTTGAGTATCAGCTACATTAACAAGGTCTTGTTTAATCTGGTCTATCTCTTTCGCAACGGCTTGTTGATCTTGCTGACTGAGCGTACCGCTCTTTCCTTGAATGGTCAGTTCCCGGACTCGCTGAAGACCCTGGTTTGCCTGGTCGATCCCTGATTCTGAGTTTTCCATCCAAAGATATAATTCTGAAAGGTTACGTTTATACTGCTCGATTCCCGTCAGGTTCGAACGGTAAAACATCCCTTTCATCGCCACGACTGGGTCGTCAGAAGGCTTGGTGATTTTTTTGCCTGTGGCCAGCTGGTCCTGAAGCTTGCCCATCCTGTCGTAGGAGGAGCTTAAGTTTCGCATTGAATTACCTGTGAGCATACTTTGTGTTACGCGCATATTACTTCACCATCCTTATCTGGCACCCATGCCGTTAATGATTCGATCGAGCATTTCGTCTTGCAGTGTGATCATTCTTGCGGATGCGTTGTAGGCATGCTGAAATTTGATCATGTTGGTCATTTCTTCGTCCAGCGAGACGCCGCTGACCGACATTTTTCGTTCTTCTACTGCCTGGCGCAGGACATCACTGTTATTGGTCATTCTGACTGATTCCTGGGAGATGACGGCCATGGAACCGATGACACCTTCATAGTAGTTACGGAAGTCGGCTTCTTCACCGCTCCCTTCTTTATATTCAAAAGGTTTATTAATCAAGTCTGCGAGTTCTTTTATGACAGAAGCATCTCCAGCTGTACCGGCAGCAGGGTTGCTTCCATCTGCGGAAGCAATATTATCTAAATCATTTTTGATGACTTGAGAAATGCCGATTCTGCTCGCAAAGCCTTCTCGCTCGCCTAGATGGTCTGTTAAATTAGAGCCAGTTGGCAATGTTCCGCCTGTTCCTTGCCCTGGTTCAACAAAGAATACGTTTTCCTCGTTCGTGCCATTCTCAATTTCGTTAAGGCCCATACCAGCCGCATGGATCTCATTGAATTCCCTGGCAAACGTAAAGGCGAGGTTGTCCAGTTCAGAGAGCATATCCGTGTACGCTCCCTTTACTTCTCCTTGGGGATTGGCGGAGAAGTCCTGGTATCCGTACATTTCCATTAACCCTCTTAATTTTCCTTCAGAGGTAAAATCGTTGGGATTCAATTCTGTTGTACCGACTTGGATCTTGCTGACTTCTCCATTCGGTCCTTCCGTTAGAACCTTGATTTCCTTCGCTCCGTCTGCGCCTACTAACTCAGCAGAAGCCTGCCCATTTTCATTCATCAGGGTGATCCTGGCTTGGCCGTCTGCAATCGGCATTGAGGCGCCGCCGCTGGATTCGTATGTAACTTGTATATCTACTAGTTTCGAAAGATCATCAATCAACCGGTCACGCTCATCGTACAGATCGTTCGGCAGGTAGCCATGCGGCTCGACATCGCCGATTCTTTTGTTCAGGTTGTCAATCTGCCTGGTCAATGAATTAAGTTGATTCTCTGAAACGTTTATCTCGTTTTTCAGATCTTTACGGATACTTGATAGAGATGAAGATATGTAGTTAAAGGTTTCGGCAACTGCGACTCCACGCTGGCGCACAACCGAACGTGCCCCTGAGTTGGTCGGATTGACCGCGAGATCTTGCAGGGACTGCCAGAACATATCCATGGTTTTTGCCAAACCGGAATCAGAAGGTTCATTCATGACCTCTTCCATCTTCTTCATGGCTTCCATTTTGCCTTCCCAGTAGCCGAGCTTATTGTTTTCTCCACGGTATTGAACGTCCAGGAATTTTTCGCGGACACGCTGAACGGAACCTGCTTCGACACCAGATCCCATCTGGCCTGGAATCTGCGGGCGGTTCATGGAGACAGGCGGATATGGCTCCGTCTGCTGGAAGTTCACTCTCTGGCGGCTGTACCCTGGTGTATTGGCATTGGCGATATTATGTCCAGTTGTATAAAGGGCTCCCTGCTGGGTGAACATTCCCCTCTTGGCGGTTTCAAGTCCCATAAAAGTGGAACGCATGCTGCTTCCTCCATTTCAAACGTTATTCTGTATTTATGCTTTAGAATCAAACATCGATGTTTGTTCCGACTGTTCTTTTTTCTGATTTGGCCTGCTGTAGTTCCCTTTAGGCGGCTGAGGCTGGAACATGGAAAGATTCATATTGACGAATTGCAGAGACTGATAGACCAGTTTCTGATTCAGTTCGTTCTGCTCCTTCAGTTCCTCGGTAACCTTCAAAAGCTTCTGCCTTATTTGATTCAGGCGGGCCTTTTCTGGTTCGTCCGCTCTTTCAATGACATCCATTAGAGACGGAGCTTCCCAAAAGCGGATTCCCTTTGAGGTAAGAAACTCAGCGGCAAGCTGCTGCCTTTTGATTTCCAGCGTATTGATCGCTGTCAGATAGTTCTGCTCCTTTATCATGACATCATTCAAGGCTTCCGTCTCACCCTTTTTGATGATGTTCGTTTTCTCCAGAGAAAGATCATACAAGCTGCGATGTAATTTATAAAGTTTCTCTAAGGTTGTGAGTAGCTGATCGGCTTGCATGATGCTTTCCTCCCTTTGTTAGTTTCTATAAAAATTGATAAGTCCTGTGGCAATCTTTTGAGGATCCGGTTTGTACGTACCGTTTTCCACATTGATTTTTAATTCTTCTACTTTCGCTTTCCGCTCTTGTACCAGCTTGGATGTTCCCTGCATTTCCTTGGCCGCTGAAGAAATTTCAATCTTGTCAGCTTTTTGAAGGTTTGTTTTTGCTGCTTGATCTACTTTATTCATCTGGCGCTTATAAGGGTTGATTCCTGAATTATTTATGTTATTGATTTTCATGAGGCTTCCCTCGCTTTCTTTGGTCCGTTCAGATATTCATACCCATTATATCGGATACGGGTTCATTTTGTTTAGTGTTACGCAGTGGGTGTTTATTCCTATTTTGAATAGTAGGTAGATTGCTGTGTCAATTTTTTCTTATCTTGGAATGCTTGTTCGGAGGAAAGCTTTTGCAGATCCTGCGTCAGATTATTTGTGCACTCGTCACAAAGCTTTGCCTTTGGTATTATCTTCCCGCAATTATCACATGGATAACCCATGTTTGGGAAATGAGCAGGCTGGAGTCGTTTTTTCCGCACCCATTTATGAATCAATTTTTCTCTGACTCCTGTGACTTCCACCACACGCTCAATTGATGCTGCACGGTTTTCACGTTTTCTTAAAAACGCATAAACCTCTTCAAACTTTTTTTCTTCTTCTCTAAAGCATTTATCGCATGTATCTTTAAACATATTTTTCACGTAAAGCCCGTTGCATTCTGGGCAATTTAGTAGTTCTGACATGGTCCTTCCACCTCTCGTGATTGCTCTCTGCTTTTTATATCGGCAGGCTCGCGGGACTGTTTAGCTTTATCAGCTCCGTGCGAGAGTCAGGGAGCACACTTGCTTTGCTCCGGCTTGCTTTAAGCATTGGGCGGCATGGCGGAGGGTGGTGCCGGTGGTGTAGATATCGTCTATGAGGAGGATGGATTGGTTATTGATGTTTAGTTCATCGGGAGACAGATCGAATACCGTTTCGCTGTGGATTCGTTCGTGGCGGGATTTTTTGGATTGTTTTTCGGAGTGTTTACGGATGAGCAGGTGCTGGGTTTGAAGGCCGGCTTCTTTTGCCAGTGCTTCTGCCTGGTTGAAGCCTCGTTCTTTGAGCCGCTCTGGGCTTAGCGGTATCGGGACGATGATACTTGTGTTCATTGCTGAGACGGCTTCTTTGATGTTTGCGGCGAAGGCTTTTGACAGGGTGTAGTCTCCGCGGTATTTGAATCTCGCCAGGTATGTTTTCATGTATTCATTATAGAGGAAGAGTGAGGTGTTTTTGGTGAGGACTCCCCTCCATTGGGGATCCTGCTCCCATCTCAGGCAGTCGAGGCAGTTGCCTTCTTTTATGTGCTGTGGTTCTAAAAGGGAAAGCGGGCGGGAGCATATGCTGCATCCCTCTCCGGCTATGAATTGGAGCTGCACTTCACATTTTCCGCAGAGCCAGCGTTCTTTTGGTGTGAACAAAAACGAATTCCATGTCATGTTGTACTCGATTTCACTGTGGCAGTCGAGGCAATGGGTATTCATTCGTCTAACAGCCCCCTTTTGGCTCCTTGCCGGTTCATTTCTTTTATATGGTGAACGGATTTTATCATGGAGCGGGTTTTTCCGTAGTGAAAGAACGTGATGTCTCCTGTAGGATGCTCTGCGCTTCTGCCGGCACGGCCGGCTATTTGGACGAGGGCGCTTTCTGTGAAGATTTCTTCCTCGGCTCCCATGACGGCGACATCGATATTCGGGATGGTTACTCCTCTTTCCAGGATGGTGGTGGTCAGTAATATCGGAATCTCTCCGTCTCTCATTTTTTGGACTTTTTCTTTTCGTTCGGGATCTTCGGCGTGAACTGATAGGATATCAGGGTGTATTTTTTGAAAAAGAGGCAGTGCTTTTCCCATGGTTTTGACGGACGGCAGGAAGAGGAGGGCTTTCTTGTTTGTTGTGATCCTCTTTTCAGTCCATTTTTTAATGGGAAGTGCGAGTTTTCCTTTTTCCAGAACGGCTTTCCAGTTTCCTCCCCACTGTAGTGCGGGAACCGGCAGAGGGTGTCTGTGGTATCTTGCCGGGATGGTGACGTGATTTCTTTTACCGCTGGAACATTCTCTCTGCAGGGTGCTGTTGGGAGTGGCGGTAAGATAGATGAGAGAGGACATTGGTTTTCGCGCTTTTTCGACAGCGTATTGCAGGGTCGTATCGAATGAGTAGGGAAAGGCATCGACTTCATCGACAATGAGGGTGTCGAAGGCTTCTTTGTACCGGTAGAGCTGGTGGGTGGTGGAGAGGACGAGCTGGGAATACTTGTGCCGGTCTTCGCTTCCTCCGTAAAGGGCGATGGGATGGGCTTCCGGGAAGACCTTTTGCAGGCGGGGAGCGAGTTCCAGGATGACATCGGTTCTTGGCGTGGCAATGCAGACTCTTTTTCCCGTTTTTAATGCTTGATGAATGCCATGGAACAGCACTTCTGTTTTACCTGCACCGCAAACCGCCCATACCAGGAGGTCTGTGTTTCCCTGAATGGATGCTGTCACTTTATCGGATGCCGTTTGCTGTCCTTGCGAAAGGGTTCCTTTCCATTGCAGAGAGTCGATTGTTATGTTTTGCGAAGGCCCGGTCCATTGAATGAGGGGGGTGCACTGGGAGACCCGTCCCATCATGATGCATTTGCGGCAGTAGGTGCATTGCTCATTGCAGCGGCTGCAAGGGAAACTGGCGAATAGTGATGGATCCTGGTTGCCGCAGCGATTGCATTGTGGGTTTGTTTTTAGAAGTTGTATTCCTTTTGAATAAGAGAGGTGGCCATTCTCATAGTGAGTTTGGATTACTTCTAATGGGTGGGGAATTTCGTCCGGGAGGAGGGCTTTTCCTTCTAAAAGGGATTGGAGTTCGGGGTTAAATGTGAATGACGGGTTAGTGGGCGGGCTGCTAGGGAAGTCGGAAGGTTGGTTGTTTGTTTGGGATTCGGTAATAAACTTTACCTTATCATAGAGCGATCTCAAGAAAAACACTCCTTTCTCTTTTTATATTCTCCTCTATGGGAGGGATTCCTGCCTGGCGCGTCTAGGTGTTAATACTTTAATTGAAACTACTTTTCTATTAAAATCGTCTAACAGGCAGAGATTAGGTCCTTAGCACTAAATAAATTGATTATAGCGGGCAGCAAGGAGAGGACGAAGGTGACAGGCCATACAATAGTTAAGATTTTATATTTGTCAGTTTCCTTGATTTGGCTGGCGACAAAAGGGCGATCCTTGATTGAAAGAAATGATGGATATCTGATTCCCATTATTGTTTTTGGCATCGGCTCCGGAATGATGGTTCTTGGAACAAATCATACAAACGGCTGGGCAGGAACCGGGGCTGTGTCTGATGGATTGCTTGTTACAGGAGCAAGCCTTATTCTCTTTTTGATTGTTTTTATCTTCGAGGAGATAAAGAGGCGCAAAGGATGATTCATGTCCCAGTATACGGACTAACGTACTTAAATAATTAAATCGAGTAGGAGGGGGTGACTAACCCCCGACCTCTCACACCACCGTACGTACCGTTCGGTATACGGCGGTTTCAATTAAGTCAAACGCAAAGTTTGATATCTCATAAGCAGACTCTTGAGCCCTTGATTCGACCAGTATTGGTTATCAAGGGCTCTATCTAAGATGGGGCTTTTAGCGATACGCCAATAACCCAACCTAGTATTTGCCCATTCCCAAGCCTTGTTAGTTTGTATTCCTAACTTCGTTAGGTTTCTATGTTTTGTTTTAACTTTCT
>NZ_VTEI01000008.1 GCF_008180415.1 Rossellomorea vietnamensis | reverse complement strand
TCAGACCTCCCTGGGTAAAAGTACAATCTTTCCCTCCACCTATCTGCTTCATTTACTTTGTATTGCTTTCGGCAGAAAGGACTTTGTTTTGTGTTGCAAACTCGTCCAACAATACTAGCCTCTTATGAAGTTCGTGTTCCTCAGACCGGAGGTTTGCCGCTCGCTTCCTTCAGATTCCACGTCACCATGGACACCCTTGCGTTAAGCTAACTGCTACTTCTGCCTTCACAGTTCGGGACTTACACCCTATAGATTGCACCCATGCCAGGCGCACAACACCAAAGGGAAGCACTTTTTAGTGCTTCCCTTTTACTAGCCATATCGGTGTTTATAATTCAGACAGATGGCTGGCGGCGTTTTTCTTTCTCATTCTCCATCCGTTTAATGTAGACCTCCCCTTCCTGCTCAATCCATTCATTTTCCACTTCTCTATCTTCTTTAGCTGATTTCATGGCCATGTAAGCACTGACGAAGATACCTGCTACAATGAAATACATCCAAATAGGCAACGTCATAATTATATATCCCCTCCACTGTTTGTCCTACTATTCCAAATATATGTGGAGAAATAAAAAAAATGACTTTCAAATGAAAGTCATTTCTGCTGATCAGTTATGAAAAGTCGGTTTGTAGAAAGAACGGTTATCGAGGGCAAATACCCTTTCCGTATATTCTCCCGGCTTTGTTTTTTCAAGCACTTTATCCAGCATGTTCATTTTTGCATCGATATTATCGATATAATGCAGGATTTCGGCTTCTTTAATCATCGGCGGTTTTGGGCTTCCCCACTCGGCTTTTCCGTGATGAGAGAGGACCAAGTGCTGAAGAATCATGACTTCTTCCCCTTTTATCCCCAGTTCTTCAGATGCTTTTCCAATTTCATTAATCATTATGGAAATATGGCCAAGTAAGTTGCCTTCCACTGTATAGACCGTCGATGTAGGGCCTGATAGTTCAAATACTTTTCCAAGATCATGAAGGATGACCCCTGCATATAGCAAGTCCGTATCAAGGGATGGGTAAAGGGATGCAATGGACTTGGACAAGTCCAGCATTGATACCACATGGTAGGCAAGGCCCGAAACAAACTCATGATGGTTTTTTGTTGCAGCTGGATACTCTAAAAACGGCTTTTGATATTTCTTCAATAGGTGCCTGGTGATCCGCTGTATGTTCGGGTTTTTCATTTCAAAAATGTATTGAGTGATTTTACTGCTCATTTCATCAATGCTCAAAGGCGCAGTCTGAAGGAAATCTCCTATTTCAAGGCCATCCCCAGGAGAACTTGGTTTAATCTGCCTGATTCTAAGCTGGCTCTTGCCCCTGTAGCTTTGAACATCACCGGAGACCTTCACAATCGTTTCCGGCTGAAAATTGACTTCGTCCTGCTCGCTGGCATCCCACAGTTTCGCCTCGATATCACCGCTTTTGTCCTGCAGAATCAAAGTTAAAAATGGTTTGCCTGTGTTGGTTGTTCCTTTTGTCGTCTGCTTGATCAGCATGAATAATTCAACTGATGAGCCGACATCATATTGAGCAATCCCTGACATTCTTACTCCTCCCATTTCTCTTGTTTCTGCTAGTATACCATAATCTCAATCTAAGGCTGACAGGAAAGGCTTTGCCATAATTTGATTGACTCATAGAAATGTGAAAAGAACCTCTAAAAAAGACAAGCAGGATGAAGTTCCTCCTGCTGTCTTTGCTGAGTCAGCCTGCTGCGTCAGCTTTCCCTTTTTTCGCTATCCATACCTTCGTTGAAATCAGGCCGATAATCATGATAACAGCACCGAAGAGATAAGGAATATGGATATTCCATTCAAACAGTGTTCCGGCGATCAATGGTCCTGCTACATTCCCGAGGCTCAAGAAAGAGTTGTTCAGCCCCATGACCATCCCCTGCCTTTTACCAGCAAGCTTTGAAATCAGGGAATTCAATGAAGGGCGCAGCATGGAGTTCCCGACAAAAAAGACCGCTGTCGTAATCAGGACCCAGACCATATTAGGAGCAAGCGTCATGATGACAAAACCAAATGCACTGATGAGGAGTGATATGGTCACAACCTTTTGATCTCCAAGCCATTGGGTCATTTTTCCGACTCCAAAGCCCTGTACCACGGTCCCGATCAATCCTATCACCAGGATGATGAATCCCACTTCCTGCGGGCCGTAGCCGTATCGTTCGAGGGCATAATAGCTGAAGATTGCCTGAAAGTTAGCGAGGCCGAAGCTCATGATGAAGACAAGTACGAGCAGAAAGCCAACCGGGCTTCCAAGTGCTTTTTTCATGAGTATAAACTGGTTCTCTTTCTCTTCAGGCTCTTCCTGTGCACGCATTTCCTTTGTATAAGATTCCGGAAGAATCAAAATCGATACAACCGCCGCAATGGATGCGGCAATCCCGGCAAACAGGAAAGGATAGGAAAGGTCGTATTCCGCAAGCCATCCTCCGATTCCCGGACCAATGACAATCCCCATTCCCATTGCTGCCCCCAAGATTCCCATACCCTGTCCGCGCTTCTCTGGTTCCGTAACATCAGAGACATAAGCCATGGCAGTCGGCATCAAGGCAGAGCCAAAAATACCTGCAAGTATCCTTGAAACAAACAGCATCCACAAACCGGAAGCAAACGCGAAGACAAATTCAGCGATGGCGAACCCGATTAAACCGATCGTGATGAGCGGCTTACGGCCAACCCTGTCAGAAAGCCTCCCCCAAACGGGAGCAAATAAAAATTGCATGAAAGCAAATACTGCCACGAGGGCTCCAAGCACTTGTGCATTCGCGTTGAATTTTTCAACATAAAATGGAAGGATTGGAATTACCAATCCGATTCCAACCATGATGATGAATAGATTGAAGCTTAATAAGGCTAAAGGACCCCTTGCCTGAGTCCATCCTTCTTTACGATCCATAGTGTATTTCCTTTCTGTCATTCCTTTGTGCTACTCCGTATTGTACCGAAAAAGAGTGAGATTTACTAATGCCTTCGCCCTGTTAATGTTCCCCGGCTGCAGCCAGCCTCTCTTTATTTAAATTAATGACTTCATTGCTTTCTAGTTTCCTGACAATATGGGAATGGCAGGTGAAGAACAGTACTTGGATCTCGCCTTTGAATTCCTTCATCAGCCTCAGGACTGCTTCTGTTCTTTTTTCATCAAAATTGACAAAGCCATCATCAATGATCACCGGCATTGAGTGAACATCTTTCAGTATCCTTACCAAAGCGAACCTTATCGCAATATATAATTGTTCTTTTGTTCCTTGGCTGAGTTCGTCAGGAGTGAAAGTGACGCCGTCTTTTCTTTCAATGGTGAAATACTTCTCTTTGTTGGATCGGATTTTGTGATATTCCCCATTGGTCAGCAATTGAAAGTATTTCTCTGCCGTTTCAATCACCTTTGGAAGTTTTTCTTTTTTATACTCTTCCATTGTCTTATTGAGAGCGGACCGGGCCAACGAGAACTTCATCCACTCTCTGGATAATTCATTTAATTCGGCTTTTTGCTCATGATATTTATACAACAGCCTGGTGTATGATTCTCCTTCTTCCAACACTGAGATTTCATAAACCATTTCTGCAAGACTTTCATTTTCTTTGTGTGTCTTCTGTTTCAAATCTGCGATTTCTTCTTTCAGGCTGCTTTTTATTTTCGACAGTTCATGACTCTTCTCTTTCTGCAGATTGAATTCTTGAATCAATTTTCCTCCCAGCCTGTTAAACAGGATTTTCTCCTGTTGTTCCAGGGATTGCCTTTCATTTTTTAATTCCGCTCTGTGCCTGAACTCTTCTTCAGTCTCGGCACCCGCTGCCGCCAACAGCTCCTTCAATTCCCTATGAATCGAGGTCACCTGTGCTTGGATGAACTCAAATTCTTTAATCGTTTCATCCCGCTGTTTCAGCATTTGGTTGCAGGACAAGGATTTTTTTTCATTGAGAGCAAGTGCATCTTTCATCCTCAATAAGGTATCTTCAATCACTGTGAATTGTATTATCGTACCTTCCACAGCTTCCTCAATCTCCTTGGAGAAAAGTAAGACCTTCTCCTGAAGGTTTCTGTAAGCATCAGATGCTTCATGCTCCTCTTCATATAGTCCTGCTAATTCTTTGAGCCTCACAAAAGCTTCACCAAGCAGTTTCCATGGCATATCAGGTGAAAGCTGCAACTCCCCTGCCAGATCTTGAAACCTTTCCTGCAGCCTTTCTTCCTGTACGAATAAGTCTTTCTGTTCTTCTTGGAGTTTTAGGAATCGATGTTCTGTGTTCTCTAATTTCAAAACCCATTGTTTCCAGTTCTCTCTTAATTCTGTTTGTTCCTTCAATAACTTCCTGTTCTGCTCTCCCTCTCCGCCGGCTTGTGCATCCAGTTTTTCACGAAGACTTTCTGCCTTGTCCTTCAACTGCCGATAATAATCACTGCCGTCTTTATTCGACTGTAAATTCACGAAGAGAGTTATAGCAGATAAGACTATGAGGAAGACTGCTGCAGCCGCTAGTAACGAATCCGACAGGAACCATACCATAAGTCCGGTTAGGATTGAGAAAGCTGAACTAACTAAAATAGCAGAGCCTTTTTTACTTCTTTTAGACAGTTTATCTTTATTCTCTTTAAGTTGTTCTTGAACTAGTTCGTATTGAATCTTTAAGGTATCTGCTTCTTTGCTTTCCCTTACATTCTTTTGAAGCTCCTGATAGCTGGTTTCTTCCAGAAGACTTTCTTCGATTTCCCCACAGCGTTCTTCCAGGAATCTCAGCTGCTTTTTTTCTTCTTGCAATGCTTCAATAACAGTTTCCTTTTTCAGTTGCAGTTTATAAAAGGAATCTTCTATGCTTTTTACTCTGTCTTTCATGACTATATCCAATTGGACCTCTTTGATAGAATCGAAATCTTCTAAATTCAACTCCCTCATCAATTGGTCTCTTTTAGCTTTGATGCCAGTGAGTTTACGCTCCAGGTCTGCACCCTGGTCCTGCCATCTTATGTATAACTCCCTTTTTTCAAGGATGCTCGTGAACAGGGCAGTCCGATCAATAAGAGTATCATCGGGTTTACTTTCGTCTAAAGATTTATTCAGTTCGGCTAAACGAGTACGAGTGACTTCCAAGGCCGATTTTTGGTGAACATGCTGGCTTTGCCATTTTTCAAAGCGCTGCAGACCGTTTACTGGAAAAGAATGAAGGTTCTCCAATTGGGATAACCTGTCTTTTATGTTCTGATACTCGCAGAGATCCTGCCAAGAATTTTCAAGTGCTTCAATGCGATTTACTTCTTCTGCTTTTCGGTCAGATTCTTTACGAAAATCTGACAACGCTTCTTCCGCTCTGTTCTTTTTTTCAAGTAACAGAGTAAAAGCCTCATTTTTCTCTTTGGCTTTTTTTAACTGTAATTCACTATGTTTGATTTCCAACACTTTTTGATTGATTTCAGGTTTCTTTCCCGACTTTTTGAATAACCTGTCAAGTTCCTTCTGCCATTGCTCTTCCAACTTGAAGAGTGCATCAGTGCCAGTCATCCCTGAGCTTAAAAGATAACGGTTGATATCCTCTTCCTTCAGATTGGAAATCTCCTGAAGTCCATGGATATTAAACGAATAAATTCCTTGAAAGGCCGCCTTATCCAGGCCTTTCAATACTCTCTTCAATTCTTCCTCACCGCCAGTTGATCCGTCCTCATAAAACAGAGTCACATCTCCTGCTGCTTTTCCCTTGATTCTCTCTATTGTAAGTGAATGGCCGTCATCTAATATCAATGTCAATTTCCCGCCATATTTGGCATGCGTCTTCGGCTCATACCTCTGCTGGGATTGCTGTTTTGTAGGGAAACCGAATAGTACACCATGAATGAAGGCCATGATCGTAGACTTTCCTGCTTCATTCTCTCCATAGAGAATAGAAAAGCCACTCAGGTCCTTCAGTTCAAAGTTCTCCAATTTTCCAAAACCGTAAATATGTATGTCAGTGATCCTCATTGATATCACCTCCTCTATTCATTATTAATCTTTATAGGAGAAAGAAGTTTGCAGCATTGATAGCACAGCCTCTTTGATCTCTTCCTTTTCTTCAGGTTGAAGTGAATCAATATAGCGGTGCGCCTGGGGATGAAGAAATAATACTGAGGAAGCCTCGTCCCAGCTCTGATCATCCCAGCCCTGGATGTTTTGAATCATTTCATTCAGGAATGTTTCCTGTCCTTCAATATAACCAACCCCGGTGTTTTCCTTGATTCTTAAGGAGTGCACCCAGACAAAATCCTCCTGGTACTCCTCACCATCCTGGAACGCTTCCAAAATTTCTCCGCTCTGGATTTTCTGTAGAACCTCAGCACCTATTTTTTCTATATCTGTGAGTTCAATCTCCAAAAAGGTGCCTCCCTCTCTTCGGAATCTTTCCATTTCAGACTTGCACAGTTCAAAAACCTGGCTCAGCTTTGTCTCTTCCTTCAAGGAGATAGAGGTTTTTTCCCACAGGATTTCCTGCGTCTCGATGAATTCAAGTTCTGCTTCTTCATTCTCGATTGTCACAGCATAACAGCCCTTCGGCCCCGTTTCTTTTCGGTGCCTGCCTTGTATATTCCCGGGATACACAATCGGCGGGGAAGCAGAAAGCAGCTGGCGGACATGTATATGCCCAAGTGCCCAATAGTCGTAGTTTTTCTCCTTGAGTTCCGTTAAGCTGAATGGAGCGTAAGGCTCGTGAGCAGATGTCTCCCCTGCTTCGCTTCCATGAAGGAGGCCAATATGAATATCTCCATCCTTCCGGGCAGGAGGATACCCAGCGGCTTTCCGTTCCAGCACATGGCGTTTATCATAACTGAAACCGTATAAGTGGACCTCCCTTCCCCCATTGGTTGGATGGATGACTTCCTCCACCTCTGCCCCAAACACTTTAACATTGTCAGGCATCTCTAAATGCGACCAGTAATTTCCTAGATAATCATGATTTCCATGGATGATATATACCGCAATGCCGGCTTCGTCCAGCCGCTGAAATTGTCTTTTTAATCTGGCTTGAGCCCGGATGCTTCTATCTTCTTCATCATACAGGTCCCCTGATATGATGAAGAAATCCACCTTCCGCTTTACTGCATGCTCAACAATTCTCTCAAAAGAGGCAAAAGTGCTGTTCTGCACCCTCTGAAACAGCTCCTCCGGAAAATGCTTCAATCCCTTGAAAGGACTGTCTAAATGCAGGTCGGCCGTATGTATAAATGTTACTTTGTTCACAGAATCAACCCTTCTTTCATTCGATACGAATGCACGTTCTCTTATTCTTTCATTATAGACTACTTTTCATCAAAAAATAAGGATGGGCGGGGATATTCTTATTAATCGGTTTTTTAACAGTTACCGGCCATGCGCTTTCAAGTTTTCATTGCCGTGGTTTCTGCCTCAGGTGGTCTCTGTTCTAGTGAAAAAATCAAATAAAGAAGATGAAATCATGAGTGATTTCATCTTCTTTCCGTTCGTTCAACTCACTTTTTTCCTCAATCACACTTGCAATCTATCATGTGAATATACAAGATGTCATAAAGATGCTGGATTGGGGACATCTTCTTCGCTGTTTCACACTGATCATGCACCCAAAGGGCCGGATTGGCGACATCTTCTTCGCTGTTTCACACTGATCATGTACCCTAAGGGCTTGCTTGGGTACATCTTCTTCCCTGCTTCACACTGATCATGTACCCTAAGGGCTTGCTTGGGTACATCTTCTTCCCTGCTTCACACTGATCATGTACCAAAAGGGGTGGATTGGATACATCTTCTTCACTGCTTCACACTGATCATGTACCCAAAGGGCTTGCTTGGATACATCTTCTCCGCCATCTTGCCACACTCATGTACCCAAAGGGGTGGATTGGAGACATCTTCTTCACTGTTTTACTCAGATAATGTACCCAAAGGGCCGGATTGGGGACATCTTCTTCACTGTTTCATACTGATCATGTACCCAAAGGGCGAGATTGGATACATCTTCTTCGCTGTTTCACACTGATCATGTACCCAAAGGGCGGGATTGCCGACCTCTTCTTCTCCATCTTGCCGTGAGGTGCTTGCCTTGATGCACCATTAAGTGAATCTCACCAACAAAATTTCCTTAAAAAAGATTCGCTGAGTATGTAAATTTAATGGACCGGTCCTTATCCTAACCCCAAATGTTTACCCAGCCAAATACCACTTGCTGCGGCCTGCGATAAAGAATGCGTTTCTCCTGAACAATCTCCAATGAGATACAAGCCAGAGACTTCACTTTCAAAAAATGTGTTCGTAAATAATTTCGGCTCATAAAATTTGGCATCGATTCCGTAAATCAACGTGTCGCCATGAATCCTTTCACCCAGCAGACCTTCAAGCGAGGATAACATCTCAAGCAGCGCCCTGGTATACAGACAGGGAACTTCCTCTATTACATTTCCGTAATCCGCTGACAAAGTCGGCAGGATGCTATTTCGACTTAAGTCGTTTGTGATTCGACCGGATTTTAAATCTTCCAATCTCTGTACAACGATCCTGTCCGTTCCTCTATTAATCTTTTGGATGACAGATTCAGCATACTCCTGTGCTTCGCCCTGTGTACTGAAGTACCTTGGGACAAACAATGTAAAATTCAGATTGTGACTGGGTGTCTCCTTCTCCCTTACATTCTGGCCATCCGGCATGACCAGCCCATGCTGATGTTTCCGGATGATCCTTCCTTGTGGGTTCATGCAATAGGTTGTCGCCGTATAAGAATCCCCCAAATAGGTCAGTTTCGTTTCAAAGGTTTCCTTCAGGATCGCATCCAGCTGGCTGCCTTTCATTTCCACACGCAGGCCCAAATCAAGCCTTGTTTCTCCTGGAAAAAGCCCAAGCGATTCTGTCTGGTGCTTCAGCCACCTGCTTCCGCTCATCCCTGTAGCCATCACCAGCTTCCTGGTAGGAAAATGTCTATCCTCTGAGCTTAATTGAAATCCTTCAGAATTACGTGTAATCGATTCGATCCTTGTTTCAAAGGTCAAATCGGCTTTCTCTTTTAAAAACTCATAGATTCCTTGAAAAACCTTTTGTGCCAACTGAGTTCCGAGATGACGGACAGTAGTGGAGAGAACTCTGAATTTATACTGCTCAGCCCTGGCAGAAAGCTCCTCATTAAGGGTATTATACGTCTCCACAACTCCTCCACCAAACTCACACAGAATTTCATCCACTTCCTTCATCAGTTCCATTGCGTGCTCTTTTCCGATTTTCCTGCCAAGTTCTCCTCCAAAATCATTGGTGTAATTGAATTTTCCCTCTGATTTTCCCAGACCGGCAAACCCTATGTATTTTGAGCAGATTTCTCCGCAAGTACAAGGGCCTCCATTATCGAGGCCGCAGACGCGCTCCTCCAGTTTCTTACCCAGATCTATAATATGTATGTTGGTATTCTCATTCTCTTTTAATAACTGATAAGCTGTGAAAATGCCGCTCACACCTGCTCCAATGATAGTAACGTCATACAAGCTGTCCTTCACAAACCACACTTCCTTTCTGATTCATTCCCAGTTGCTGATGCTTCTCTCACAAGGAGCACCCTTTACTCATATTTTTTTATCTATTTTATTTCCAGTTTCTTTTTTCAGTTCCTTGTTCAACAACCTGAGTTCACTTCTCAACTTCTTGATTTCACGAGAAGAATCAATTCCCTCTGCCACTGCTTTCTTTATCACAAAGTAAAAGCCCAGGATTAAAAATAAATAAATCATTCCTACTATTATTGCTTCCACGAGTTAACCACCTTTTTCTCCGAAGATAATGCTGCTAGAGAGATCAACTGACTGCACCGCATCCTTGGAAATCATTTGTTAGACAGCCCCCTCAGACCGGCACACTCAAGGGGGTACAAAAAATCCTTCATCACTTAAATGTTCGCTTTAGACAAACGAATACCTGCTTTGCCTTCCTTAAATAAGAGATGCATCACCAAAATCAATGACCGGCCGGCTTTAACCTCTCAAAGGAAATGACCCGCCAATATTTCCATTCATTATATATGGCTCTTTTCTAAAAGATTTTGCTTTTCGATGGCTACTTGCGTTTCTGCCCTTTCAAGTAGGGATTGGTGTGGAAATCCATTACTTTTCCACACCCACAATCTTTGCGAAAACAGTCTTAAATAAAGGCTCTTTTCGTAAACTTTGTTGTTTTTTCAGATTAATTCCGAAAAAAATAACCATAATTCACCGGAATAACCTCGTAACCAGCAAAAGAAAAGAGCTGCTCTCTCGGATTTGAGAGAAAGCCCTTAGTATACGGGGAAAAGTCCGGCTCTTGGGATTTTCCCGAAAGCAACAAGTATGCGAATACAGCCTAAATAAAAAAGGCAGTTCCCCTGCTCAAAGGAGAAACTGCCTAAACATTAATTTTTCTTCGTTAACTCCAAGGCTTTTTTAATATCTTTGTAAGAATTTGACTTGCCATACATCAATACACCGCCCCGGTAGATTCGTGCTCCGAACCAGCCCAAAATCAGAATGGAGAGAACAAGGACAGCAATACCGAGGATAGGTTCCCAGACAGCTATATTGAGCATCCCTACACGCAGGAACATGACCATTGGAGTGAAGAATGGAATATACGAAGCCGCCGTAATGAATCCAGCCTCAGGATTGCCTAGTCCATAAAAGGCAATGAAGAAGCCGATCATGATCAGGAAGGTCATCGGCATGACCATTTGCTGGACATCTTCAATCCTGCTGACAAGGGAGCCTAGAAGTGCCGCTAAAGTCGCATACAGGAAGTAGCCAAGAAGGAAGAACAGGATGGCATAGATGATAATGCCCACAGGGATTTCATTCAATCCGAAAAATTCCATTATTCCTCCCATTTCGGAATCTGCTTTGCTTGTCAGGGCAAAGTACCCGACTCCCAATAATATCGACAGTTGAGTCAAGCCGACCAGGCCGATTCCCAAAATTTTCGCGAACATCTGCTTTACCGGAGAAACACTTGAGATCAAGATTTCCATCACACGGGATGATTTTTCCGTTGCCACTTCCATTGCGATCATATTGGCATAGACAATGACCGAAATGTAGATAAAGAATAACAGAAGATACACAATTCCTCGTGCCTGATTCAATTCTTCTTCAGATTTAGCCCCCTCTACCAGCGCTTCCCTCTCAAAGGAAACTGGTGCACTTAATGAAGCCAGCTCTTCAGGTGACAGTTCCAGGTTTTCAGCAGCCCTTGATGATTTGATTCCCTGGAGAGCATTCTGCAGATCATTTGCCAGTGAAGAAGCGGAAATCGACTCAGACTTATAGATTCCTTGCGGCAAGCCGTTTTCATCTTCGGAAAGAATCAGGTATCCATCATAGGTCCCTTCTTCTGTACTTTCCTTCAAGCTCTCTTCACTTTCACTCGTTTGTTCTAATTCCAGTTCTTCATTCATTGTGCTCAATTGAGCGGAGAAGGGGCTGAACAACTCACCTGTTTCATCAACAACAGCAACCACATCCTGTTCATCCCCGCTGAAGCCTTCGATGATCCCCTGCAAGTTGGCCAGCAAAAAAATGCCTGCCGCCACAATGAGGGTGGTGATGATAAATGATTTTGCCTTCAATTTATTCAGGTATGATTGGCCGAGGATCAAGAAAAAATTATTCATATGAAGTACCTACTTTCTCAATGAAAATATCATTCAAGGACGGCTCCTCCAGTTCAAACTTGCGGACGAAGCCTCTCTTGACCACTTCGTTGAAAACATCCTGTGCAATATCTTCGGATTGGACCTGAAGCTGGATTCCCTCTGTCGTTTTCTTTGTCTTAGTAACTCCGGAAAGTGTTTGCAGAAAACTCAAATCGTAATCCGCATGGATCGTCACGTTCTTCTTACCGAACGAACGCTTGATTTCTTTTAATCCTCCATGCACTACCGGAGTCCCTTTATGCATGATACAGAGGTTTTCACAAAGCTCTTCTACATGTTCCATCCGATGGCTTGAAAACACGATTGTTGTTCCGCTTTCCTTGATATCAGCAACCGCATCCTTCAGCAGCTCCACATTGACGGGGTCAAGGCCGCTGAAAGGCTCATCGAGAATCAATAATTTCGGCTTATGTATAATGGAAGCGATCAACTGGATCTTTTGCTGATTCCCTTTAGATAACTCCTCCACTTTCTTGGTTTTATATTCAGGAACGTTGAAGCGTTCTAACCAGTACTCCAGTTCTTTTTCAGCTTCTCGTTTATCCATTCCTCTCAAGCGGGCGAGGTAAATGATTTGGTCATTTACTTTCATCTTCGGATACAAACCGCGTTCTTCCGGAAGGTAGCCAATTTCCGGACTAGTTGAGTAATCAATTTTTTTGCCATTCCAGGTAATGGTTCCCGCACTCGGATCAAGCAGCCCGAGGATCATCCTGAAAGTGGTCGTTTTGCCAGCACCATTTCCCCCCAAGAAACCAAACATCTCTTTTTCCGGTATGCTGATCGATAAATCATCCACTGCAGTGAACTTCCCGAATCGCTTCGTTACATTGTTCAATGATAATACCATGCTCTTTCCTCCCCTTTGCTTTCCAATTAGAACAGCAGCCTTCCGCTATTCTATTTATTACCTCGTGTTAGATTCTCCACCTTCTTAATACGAATGTATAGTGAAAAAGATTCGTTTATCAATAAAAAAAGAAAAATTTCATCATTGCAAAAGCTTTATTATTCATTAAAATTATGCAAGAATAATAGTAACTATCAGAATTTTTAAAAAGGGGATAGAGACATGAAGGTTTATAAACTTACGGTTTTCGAACAAACAGGGGAAAATATTTACGAAGACTCCTTTGAGGCAGCAACAGATGATGAAGCAAAAAAAATCGGAAAAGGGATTCTTGAAGAAAAAGGATATGAGGATCACACTCACCGATGTGCTTCACCTCTTGGCAAATTAGTTTTATTTCACCCATAGATTCCCCGGGATATGCTATTTTAAGCAGCTGACATGTAAAGTAAAATCAGGACGCACTGAGCTGCACATGCTTCAGTGCGTTTTTAGTTTTCATTATTTTTCGTGACGTGTAAAGGATGAGAATCATCATTCGCTTGTCCTCCAACACATAATGGATTCCTCAATAATAATCCAAAGAAACGTCCTGTGTTAATCAGTTCACAGGACGTTTCTTTATCCTTTATAAGCTGTAACTATAATAAAAGGTTTACATATTCATTTGCCTTTAAATTGCGGAACCCGCTTTTCAACAAATGCTCTTATGCCTTCTTGGTGATCATGTGTCTGCCTCATTTTCCACTGTCCTGCTTTTTCCAGCTCCAAAGCTTTCTCAAGCCGGTCTCTGTTCATTTGTGCATAAATGGATTTGGATTCAATAATCGACATCAAAGGCTTCTGCAGACATTCAGTGATATATTTTTCAATGGCTCTGTCGAGTTTGCCCGATGGAATGGCTTCATCCACAAGCTTCTTCATCAGGGCTTCCTGCCCTTCAATCACCTTTCCTGTCCACATAAGCTTCTTCGCCCTGCCGGTGCCCAGGCGTTCCTCAAGGAAAAAGTGTCCTCCACCATCCGGGATAAGGCCTATACCTATGAAATTCATCGCCAGCTTGCTGTCTTCCTCGCAGATGATATAATCGGTGGCCAGCGCCATGCTCAGCCCCAAGCCGGCTGCAGCCCCATGTATACCGGTGATCGTCAATTTTTTCATCGTGTAGAGCGTCATGGCCAGCTCGCTGATGACCTCCATAATCTCTGAAAACTCCTGTTCTCCGCCAAGATTCAGCATTTCTTTGATATCCCCTCCTGAAGAGAACCCCTTTCCTTCCCCTCTTAGAACCAAAACCAAGATATCATCATCTTTCTCGACTTCCTTCAGACAGTTCTTGAGCTCCCTCATCATTTGCGGATTCATGGCATTCAATGACTTGGGCCGGTTCAATATCACCGTTGCGATCTTCCCGCTCTTTTCAAGTTTAATAGTCTCATACAGTGCATTTACATTCATGAAAAAACACCCCTTGCTCGCTTGAGTTCCAAATTTTTAAAATATTCTATTAAAATTATACCAAATTATCTTTTAAAAATATCAATTTATGCTTACATAAAAAACGCAAGGCCATTTCATTCGGCATGAGCGGAAATCGAATTTATCAACAGCAGCAATGCTTGTGAAAACGGTCTTTTTAAAAAAGAGAAAGCCGGCAGACTCCCGGCTTCCCGCTTTTGTGCTCTTATACTTTATTGTCCGACCCGGTCTTTTACCTGATCACGCAGGGCTCTCTTTAAGAACTTTCCGACCGAGGTTTTAGGAATCTCTTCAAAGAACAAAATCTCGTCAGGCAGCCACCATTTGGCGAATTGCGGTTGAAGGAAAGCATAGATTTCCTCTTTCGTCGTATTCTGGTGGTCTCCTTCTTTCAGGACCACGCAGGCTACTGGGCGTTCCTGCCATTCAGGGTGCGGTACGGCAACCACTGCCGCTTCAAATATACTTTCATGAGCCATCAAAGCATTTTCCAAATCAACGCTTGAAATCCACTCTCCACCCGACTTAACCAAATCTTTCGTTCGGTCGACAATTTTAATGAAACCTTCTTCATCCACCGTGACTACATCTCCTGTATACAGCCAGCCATCCCTGAACGCGTCCTCCGTCCGTTCATCTTTATAGTACTCCGAAGCAATCCATGGCCCTCTTAATGTAAGTTCGCCCATTTCCCTTCCATCCCAGGAAACTTCTCCATCCTTACCGATGATTTTCATTTCTAATCCTGGTACAAGGATACCCTGTTTGGCTTTCACATTATATTTTTCCTCTTTATCCCACTCTTCCATATAACTCTTTTCACCTGTCACCACTGCCAGCGGACTGGTCTCCGTCATTCCATATGCATGCATGAAAGGTATGCCATGTTTTTCTTCAAACGCTTTGATCATACCGAGCGGCGCAGCAGATCCTCCGCAAAGAATAGATCGCAGGCTGGAGAGGTCATACTCATTTTCATCAAGCTCTTTTAATAAACCAAGCCAGATGGTCGGGACCCCGGCTGTGATTGTTACTTTCTCTTCCTGCATCAATTCAGCCAGCAGTTTAGGGGTGAAATAAGGTCCCGGCAGCACTTGGGATGTCCCGAACCAAGTTGCCGCAAATGGAAGTCCCCAAGCATTTACATGGAACATCGGCACCACCGGCAGGGCAATATCTTTTTCAGATACTCCTGTCGTATCGGCAAGGCCAAGAGCCATGCTGTGAAGGACGATACCTCTGTGTGAGTAGACGACTCCTTTTGGATTCCCAGTTGTTGCACTTGTATAGCACATTCCCGCCGGAGCATTCTCATCGAGGTCATCCCTGAGTTTATGGTTAGGATCTCCTTCTGCAAGAAGTTCTTCATAATGGTACACAGGTGACAGCGAGGTTTCAGGGAGTTCTTCTTTATCGGTCATGATGACAAAAGCTTCGACTGTTTTCAATTGGTCCTTCACTTTTTCAATTAAAGGTACAATGTCGGAATCAATCAGCAGGACCTTGTCTTCCGCATGATTGATTATGTATATGATATGCTGTGGAGCAAGCCGGATGTTGATTGTGTGAAGCACAGCTCCGCTGCAAGGCACGGCAAAATAGGCTTCTAAATGCCTATGGTGGTTCCAGGCAAGTGTCCCCACCTTCTCGCCTTCCTTGACACCCAGCTTTTCGAGCGCACTGGACAGCCTGCGGGTCCGTGCAGCCATTTCTTTATAAGTGAATCGGTTGATACCCCCGTCTGTCCGCGATACGATTTCTTTCTTAGGGTAAAACTTTTCAGCACGCTCAATCATTTGTGTAAGCAGCAAAGGAGTATTCATCATTGGACATCTCTCCCATCATTTTTGAAATCGCTTTCAAATTACTTCACTAGAATATATGCCTGGCTATACTGTTCTCATTCGATATTTATCAGCGAATCCCTTTAAAGTTACTGAAAATAATTCCATTCCTTATATATGCTGCAGAAATAATGTGTGACTGCCCGGTCTCAATCTGGCTTGTGACTTGGCATAAAGTAAAACGGCCCTCTGAGAGAGGACCGTTTTAAATATATGTTAATTTAGAAGCTCATCCAGAATTTGCAGCTTCTTCTCTGTATAGTTTTTAAATCCTTCATTGTACGCTTTCGGCTCTTTAGGATTGGCGAAATGAGTGATTTTTCCGGTTTCAGGATCAATGAATTTACTTGCAGCGCCGCACCCGATGCCGATGATCGTCTGCATTTCTTCCATGATCATGATGTTGTAGATGCTGTCCTGCCCTGGAAGAGCATAGCCAACATTCTCAAGATTGCCCAGGATGTTTTTCTGGCGGTACAGATAATAAGGAGCGTAATCATGTTTTTGTGTCCACTCATCCGCGAGTGACATCATTCTTTCAATCTCTTCTCTGCCTGCCACTTTGTATTTTTCTTTATTCCTTGTCATCTCTGAGGCTCTTTTAAAAGAAAGAGTGTGAACAGTCAATGACTCGGGCATCAGTTTCTTTGTCTCATTCAATGAGTGGGTGAACTCTTCGACACCTTCACCAGGCAAGCCGATAATCAAGTCCATATTGATGTTTTTCATTCCCATTTCCCTTGCCAGATGAAACTTTTCAATCGTCTCTTCTACTGAATGATGTCTTCCGATCGCTTTTAAAGTTTCATTCGTGTACGACTGAGGATTAATGGAAATGCGGTCGATGTTCCACTTATTCAGCACCTCTAATTTTTCAGGAGAGATGGTATCCGGGCGTCCCGCTTCAACAGTAACTTCTCTTATATCATCCACATCCGGGAACGAGCGGTACATTTCTTCATACAGCAGATCCATTTGCTCAGCGGTAATGGAGGTTGGTGTCCCGCCGCCGTAATAGACCGTCGTGATTTTTACACCATTTTCCTTCAGCCAGCGCCCCGTTTCCTGGATTTCATAATGCAACCCGGAAAGGAATGAGTCCACTCTCCCCTGTTTCCCCAGAATTGCATAGGCAGGGAACGTACAGTAAGCACATTTGGTCGGGCAAAAAGGGATTCCAATATAGATACTGACTTCTTTTTGAAGAGAATAGAGGTCAGGGACTACCGACAATTGCCTGTCGACGATTCTCTCCATCAATTCAATTTTTTCATCCGTGATGAGATAATCTTCTTTCAGTTTGCGGCGGATGTCTTCCCGCGGCATGCCCTCTCTGATACTTTTATGAAACAGCTTGGTCGGCCGGATGCCCGTGAGGATCCCCCAAGGCTGAATGATTCCAGTATATTCTTGCAAAACGTTCAAATAGACATGTGAAAGACCATTTTTGAAACTGCGGAATTTCTCTTTATCTGTTTGTTCCAGCGGAACTTCTTTTTTGTATTCGGAAGAATGCTTTTGATCTTCGGATTCCAGTTCAGCTTCTGCTGTAATGGTATCCTTGAGCTTTTCTAATTTAAATTCTATATGAAGGTTCCCTTTTTCCTTATGAAAAGGGTTGACCGCCGGTTCTTCAAAAAACAGATTGGCGATAAGCTGCAATGGACGATTGAAGCGTTCATCATTCAAACCGCTGAATGTAATTTTCAATATAATCACCTTTCAAGAAATCGATTTTCAACTTGTTCTAGTGTACAGAAGGACGGGGGAATGGTCAATACACAAAGGGAGGAGTGTCGTCTGCTGGGGAGTAGCGGGTATTGGTGGTATGGGGCTTTTATTGTCATGAACTTGGCGGGGGAGTCGTTATCTTGGTGATCTCTCCTTCTTGTTGGTCTGTAAAATCGTTTTGCGGGCCGTTATCTTGTGCGCTCGTCTTCTCGTTGGCCCGTAAATTCGTCTTGCGGGCCGTTATCTTGGTGCGCTCGACTTCTTGTTGGTCCGTAAATTCGCTTTATTGACACCTTACCGGGATTTTCTTCTTTTGATGTATCTCGCTCCGCCAGCGAGGTACATCATCTCTGCATTTTCTCTTTTTGATGTACCTCGCTCCGCCTGCGAGGCACATCATCTTTGGATTTTCTCCTTTTGATGTATCTCGCTCCGCCTGCGAGGCACATCATCTTTGGATTTTCTCCTTTTGATGTATCTCGCTCCACCGGCGAGGTACATCATCTCTGACTTTTCTCCTTTTGATGTATCTCGCTCCGCCGGCGAGGTACATCATCTCTGACTTTTCTCCTTTTGATGTATCTCGCTTCTTTACAAAGGGACATCATCCACTGGAGTACGCCATATCAAGACTCTCTCCAAAAATCCTCAGCCATAACAAAAAAACTGACCCGCCAAGGCCAGCTCCTTAAATATCTATGACTTTATGACATTCATTTTCTTCAGAAATTCGATAGGCTGCTGTTTGCGGAATAGTTCTTTTACAGCGTAGGCTACTCCATTTTGTAGATTGGTACGCGTTATCCAGTCTGCTGTACTTTTCACATCCGGGGACGAATTCCCCATCGCGATTCCAAGTCCGCAGCAGTCCAAGAGGTCCTTGTCATCCTGGTTTGCCCCTACCATTACGACTTGATCGCGGCTGATTCCCGCTCTTTCACACACATACAGAAGACCGCGGAGTTTTGAAACTCCCCTCTTGACGATGTCGATTCGGTCATGGTCCGTCACAATGCAATCCACCTCATGGTACATGCCCTTAATCGCCATAACGGCATCATTCCGCTCGGCTTCTGAATTGAATTTGGCTTCTATTTTCAAAGCAGAGGAAGGATCTTCGAAAAGATACTCACTCAAAGAATCAGTGTATTGGGTGCTGTAGATGAAGCTCGATTCCCGGTTGAAAAGTACTTTTTCACGGAGAGATCCTGATAGTTTCATCCTGTTCATAACGGCCATCCTGTCCTGGACGACCCTCAACTGACAATCCATCTCCTCAAGGAATTTAACAATCTCATAAGATATATCCTCATGAATCTTATTAACATAAAGCGGTTTACCTAAATGAGTCCCGATATAGGCCCCTTGATGGGTAACCAGGGGATTATCGATTTTCAAAGCTTTGGCAACCCTTTTAGCGGAAGGAAATGTCCTTCCTGTAATCAGTGTTACATAGATACCTTTGCTCTGGACGTATTCTACTGCTTCTTTCGTTTCTTTGCTTATACGGCCATTATGAAGCAGGGTACCGTCAATATTCATTGCCAACATACGATAAATCATGGATGCGCCTCCTCAATTGTTGTCTATTATCACCCGCAGGGATTTATAAAAAAATGGGAATGGAATGGTAACCATGTCCACTCTAGTCCTTTGTATACTCTTATGAATTTGACATAGAAAATATGACAAGTTTAATGGGATGCACAGGTTTCAACTTCTTCCATACATGAACGGAGAGCTGATATCGTTCCCGCTTATCTGCAGTATCCCTGCTGGCGGCGTTATTTCTGCGACTCCAATTCACTCCCAGTACATGTACCAAAACCACAATTTCTCGAAATAGAAAAACTACCTCAGGTCTTCTGCACCTGGAACCTGTTCGGCTCAAATAAAAAACGCTCCGGGCGAATAGCCGCGGAGCGTTCTGGTCAAGCATTACTGTTCCATGGAACCGTATAGGTCTTCCAATGGTTTCATGATGACTTTATTCAGTTCATTGATCAGCATGCTCATTCTTTGTTCAGCTTCCATCAGTTTGGAAATCTTTTCGTCCTGCTGAACAAGTGCCGCTGTTTTTTGTGCATGTTCCACTTCTTCTTGAGAAAGTTCTTGACCGCTCATTTGTTTTTGCTGCAGATTCATTTGGATGTTACGGAAGTTTTCGAACATTTTTTGAGCCTGCTCATCGTTGTTCACTTCGTCATACATCTTCTTCAGGTTATTGTACTCGTCACTTTTTCGTAGTGCACTTTCCAGTTCGTTTGCGTAATCATATAAATTTACTGCCAAAATCATTACCTCCTAAAAATCTCTTTCCAATCCTCTACCACTATAACAAAAGAAAAAGAGGAATGCGAGGATGCCGGGTTTCTGTACTATATCTATGCAAGGAATATGACAATTACACCTTGAATCAAGCCTATGATACCGCCTAGCAATGCACCCAGATACGTAATCATTTTCAGTTCCTTGGAAGTGATGCCAAGGACCATTTCCTCCAGCCGCTGAACCGAGAAGGTCTCGACCTGCTCTCTCACTACTTCCTCCAGATGCAGTTTTTCCATGATCATTTCGATTTTTTCGGATACAGCCATCACACTCATTTCAAAAACACGAGGAACAATGACCTGCGTGATTCGCTGCTTGAAAGGTGATAGAACATCCTTCAAGCTCGAGGTCATCACCTTCTCCACAGACACTGCTTCAAGGATTGATTTTTTCAGGGATGGAAGGACATCTTCATCGCTGACATTTTTCAGGACATCTTCCCACTGAGATTCCCTTAGCTTTTCCCATTCTGTTCTCAGGAGATTTCGCAGAATTTCTTTTGTGCCATCATGTTTGATGAATTTTATGATTTCCGGCTGGATTTTTTCGGAAACCGATGAATTCCCCAGAAACATGCCAAGCATATTACCAAGCATCCCTCTTCCTTCAAGGAAATCATCGATCATGATTTTGACTTTCCTTTTGCCTTCCGGGCTTGAAAAATAGGCTTCACCTTTAGCGGCTATAAAATCGGCTGCCACCGGAATGTAAGCATCGATCTTTTCCTGCCAATGGAGAGGCAAAGTGGATTCGATTGTCTGGGACCGGTATTTTTCTTTAAAGCCATGGTATTTTTCATCAATCCATTTTTCGATACCATTTTCGATTGTTTCCGTATTCATCGGAATCTGCAGCTTTGCAAGCCAGGCTTCAATACTTTCATCAGAATCTACTAAGGGTTCTACACTCTCCCCGATCCAGGCAACGGCATCTGATTTGAATTGGCTGTTGTTCAGCTTTTTCTGGATGCTCTCGGGAGTAATCAAGTGGTGAACCACCATGTCCCCCAGCTGAGCGGCCATTTCGCTTCTTCTCTTTGGGATCAACCCTGGTGTAAAAGGGACTTTCCACTTTCCTATATAAACAGGTTTATATGGCCTGAACAACATTTTGATTGCAAGGGAATTGGTCATCCCGCCGATTGCCGCTCCAATCACGACCATTAAGACAAATGTTATAAAAATATTCATGATTTCATCCTTCCTTAAGGGCTGTGAAGCAATGTTTTATCAGGTATTTTCCAACGCACCTGAACACTTTCATTCATCCTACATAATATGCTATATCAGCATCCGCCCATTATCATATTATAAATTTTGTCCACGGACAGCGCAAACGGGGAGATTTTTATGTTCATTACATTCAGCACTTCTAACACCATAACAGAAAAGCCTGTCTTGTTTGTTTCTGAGAATACCGCTCAGGACTGGAGGTGGGCTGCAGGTCAAGAGATATTGGTTGTAATGGGCCTTTCCCGCTATAAAGCGAAGGTTGTCCCGGAAGTGCCTGAACATGGGGACTGTGAACTTCTTTTTCCAGAGAATCATTCCTTGCAGCTGAGGGGGTCACATCACTTAACAACTCACTTCTCTCCAACAGAAAAAACTCTTTTCTTAGGACCAGTCATCGCTGTTCTAACCGATACAGATTCCTCCGGCCGGCCATCTATAGGACAATTGGGGCCGTATTATGAAGAATTGTATCAATATACTATTCGGCACGGAGGCCTTTTCTTTCTGACCGGCACTTCACTCATTGATCGGCAGAGAGGTTTTTTCTGGAATGAAAAAAAAGGAGAGTGGCTCGAAGGAAGCATCCCCTTGCCGGATATTCTGTATAACAGGATTCATTCACGAAAATCCGACCGCAGTGAATTGGTAAGACAATTAATTACCCGTCTTGAGGCACAGGACATATTTGTGTTCAATACATCTTACTTAACCAAGGATTCCGTAAATGAGCTTCTTTCAGGAGAAGACTATATTCTCGAGTATTTACCCCACACGGAAACATTCACACTTTCCAGCCTCCGCCGGCTGCTCGGAAAACATAATGACCTCTTCATTAAACATATTGCAGGAAGCCAGGGAAAAAAACTCCTTCGCCTTGCTTACTTAGAGAATGACTATCGTTTAATCCAGAACATAGGCGGCGAAACCCTGCAGAAATCATTCTCTTCTTTTGAAGAAACCGCTGAAGAGCTGTCGAAACTGAAGATTTCTTCACATTTTATCATTCAGGAAACAATTGAACTCCTAAAATCTGAAGATAGAACACTGGACTTCCGGTTCCTCTGCCACCTGGTAGATAACCGGGAGTGGAAACTGGTTTCCTCGGTAGCCCGTATATCAGGGGAGGGCCAGTTTGTATCAAATCTAGCTCAAGGCGGGGAATTGGCTAAACCTATGAAGGTACTGAGCACAATCTTCAGCAGGAGCGAAGCAGTAAGAATTTACAGGCTCATGAAAGAGCTGGCCCTCGCTGTCTGCAGCAGGCTTGCTGAAAACAGTACGCTGACCCTTGGTGAACTGGGAGTAGATCTTGGGGTGGATAAATCCGGGAAGCCCTGGGTGATCGAAGTCAACTCCAAGCCCTCCAAACAGACCTATGTTGAGACCGGGGCAATCCGTCCGTCTGTCAAAACTCTTTATCAATTATCAAAAAGCATTTGGGAAGAAAGGAGAGCTTCATATGATCAGACTGGGAATTTTGATGCTGGAGCCTGATACCACTCATCCTTTTTATACCGGTATGGCGCAAACCAGTAAAACAATTGGAGTAGAAGTACTGTTATTTTCTCCTCTGCAAATCCACCCGCAGACAGAGTGGATTCAAGGATACCGCTTTTCACCAGATACAGAAAGCTGGGTAAATGATATTTTTACAATACCCGAATATATTTACGATAGAACCTTTTATGGAGATGATTTCAGTTCAAAGCAAGCAAAGGCTATAGTGCAATGGCTGAAAAACCGAGATGACTTATGCTTTTTAGGATACGGCCTGCCGAATAAATGGACGATTTACAGGCATTTAAAATCACAGGAAAAAGTTTCTCCTTATCTTCCCAAAACGAGCTTGATTGATTCCATCCCGGAAACAATAGCCAAGATTATAAGAGAAAAAAATGTCATCATCAAGCCGTTTGATGGTGCAAATGGTATGGGGGTTTTTGAAATACAATCTAAAAATGGGCATTTCCAAGTGCGGACCACGAAAAAACAGGAAATAGCAGAGAAGGAGATGGATGAGGCGACTCTTTCACGATGGCTTGAAGGCTTGGTTCAAAAAAGGAGCTTCATCCTTCAGGCACAGCTTGATAATAGAGATGAACAGAATCGGCCGTTCGATTTACGGCTGCTGCTTCAGAAAAACGAAAATGATAAATGGAGTGTTTCCTGTAAAGGTTTCCGAGTCGGTATCCCCGGCTCCCTTCTCACGAATATTAGTTCAGGCGCTTCGGCGATTCCGTATGAAGAGTGGAAGAAAAAATTAAAACACTACAACTGGATGTATATCGAATCTGAATTAAGAGATATTGTCCGTTCCCTTCCGGAAGTCCTCGAGGAAGAATTCGCCCCTCTCTTTGAGATCGGACTCGACATCATCATTGGAAGAGACAGTTCGGTATGGATTCTGGATATGAATTCCAAGCCGGGCCATAAAATGCTGCAGCTTCTCAATGAGGATGAAATTCAACGGCTGCACTCTTTGCCGCTGCGGTACTGCAAAGCACTACAAAGAAAAATGCCCGCCACAGGAGGCGATTCTTCTTGATAAAGCCCTTTAAATTAGAAGTATTCAAATCAAAGGAAAAAATACTCTATCTTCCGGTAAGCTTAGAAATTGAGAGCATCACTGCCGTCTCTCTGGGTTCTTCCCACGCTGAAGCACTCTGCAGAAAACATCCTAATGGACGAAATGTTGCTGCGGTCAGTTCGAGTCTGGCAGAAGAACTTTCCCTCCCGCCATTTATCACGGACATTTATATGTTTCAGCATGAAAATTCGGTTTTTCTCGGTCCCCTGATTGGCATTTTCACCTCCGGCTTCACTTCTTTCTTGATGAAGCCGATTGGTGAGAGGTCATCCTTTTTTTCCAAACTGCTTTCCTTACAGTCTTCACTCGGCGTCATTCCATTCGTTTTTGGTGAAAACCATATTGATTGGGAGAACGGGCTTGTAAAGGGACATTTCTACAGCAGAAACCAATGGGTGACTCATGTCGTCCCTTTGCCCAATGTGATTTATGACCGGCTCCCCAACAGGAGAAGCGAAAAAAAATCAAGTTACCAGGAAATTAAATCCCGGCTTCAGCAGCAATATGGGATCCCTTGGTATAATCCAGGTTTCTTTAACAAACTGGAAGTGTTTGAAAGGTTGGAAAATGATGAAGAAGCTTTGCGTTATCTGCCTGAAACACATGCTTTTCAGTCGTTTTCACAGATAGAAAGAATGATGTCCAAATACGGTCACGTTTTCATCAAGCCAAAAAACGGCAGCCTTGGTCTTGGTGTCCACCAGTTCACTTTTAATCGCATTTCGGAAGATTATACTTGCAGGTTTCGAGATAAGAGCGGCAGGAACCGGCTTGTAAAATCGGCTTCCTTTGAAAAACTGCTCCAGAGAATCATACCACCCAGAATATTGAGCAGGATGGTCATTCAGCAAGGAATTCACCTCATCAAGTCTGAAAACTGTCCAGTGGATTTTCGTGTCCACACGAATAAAGATGAAAATGGGGAATGGCAGGTCAGCGCTATCGCTGCGAAGGTCGCTGGGGAAGGAAGCGTCACGACCCACCTGCACAGCGGGGGCTGTGTCAAAAGCCTGCAGGAACTGTTTCCGGACCCGGACCTTTGCCTGCGTACCGAGGAAAAACTAAAGAGTGCCGCCATCACATTATCTTCAGCACTGGAGCGGAATATGGAAGGATTCATAGGAGAAATCGGCTTTGATTTTGGTATTGATGCCCTGGGCAGAGTCTGGCTGTTTGAAGCGAATTCCAAGCCAGGAAGATCTATTTTTTCACATCCTGATTTAAAATCGTTTGACCTTTTGACAAGACGGCTTTCCTTATCTTTCGGCTTATATCTTACTCAGCGGTCAATCAAGCAGCCTCAGGAGACGTTAAAATGAAAATCTATTATCAGCCGCAGAAGAAATTATTCTTTCACTCCGATCCTTCACTGGCATCCCTGCTTTTTGGAAGAAACTCCTATATACTGTACAGAGAAAATGAACCCTATAAATATTGCTTTGACATATCCTCTCAGGGGACTGTTTGCGGTCCGGTCATCGGCATCCTGACTGCTAAGAAAAAGGGAAGTTATCAAGGTAATTTCCCTTTGTTTCAAAATCTGCAGAAGGCCATCCAGTCCAAGGGCGGCCTTTCGTTTGTCTTTTCATACAGTGACATCGGGAAAGAAAGAATTGCCGGACTCTGTTTTCATCAAGAAAAAAATATGTGGGTGCCCTGCACCTTTCCCATTCCGAACTTCATCTACAACCGCATCCCTTCTCCCTCAGATGAGAAATCAGACGAATTTTTGGATTTTTTGCAATGGGCAAGGAATCGGAACATCCGTTTTTTCAATCCTCATTTTTTCAATAAGTGGGAGGTTCATCAATCCCTTTCCCAAAGTGAGTCTGTCCAGCCACACCTGCCTGAAACAAGGCTGCTGCAGAACTCGGAGGACCTGCTGGAATATCTGGCAGAGAAGAAAAAAGTTTATATCAAGCCTGTACTTTCTTCCAAAGGAAAAGGAATCAGGCTCATTGAACTTTGTGAAGACGGCCAGATTCTTTGTAAAAGCACGAAGAAAATCGAGAAATTCATCCGGTTCGACCGCTTGATCCTGAAGTATCCTGAATGGTTTGAGACGGATACATTCATCTATCAGGAAGCCATTCACTGCAAAAAAATGAATGACCACCGCTATGACCTCAGAGTGCTTGTCCATAACTCTGGGAAAGGGTTTGGAATCACCGGAATTGGAATCAGGATTTCAGAACGCCAAGAGGTAACGACACATGTCCCCCAAGGCGGCCGGATTCTCCCGTTTCAGCGTATTGAATCGAAAGAGCTGGTAAAAAGGATCGAGGTCCTGGCATCAGATTGCGGAGAACAGCTTCAAACCACATTCGGCCTCATTGGTGAATTTTCAATGGACCTTGGGATCAAGGAAGATAGCGCGACCCTTATCATCTTTGAAATCAATGCCAAACCCATGCGGTTTGACGAAGGCGATATAGAAGAAAAGCGGCTGGAAAACCTGGCTGATGCCTTTTTCCTTCACTCGGCAAGTGCCCGCCAGTACTCTACTTAATCTCCTTATAAATGCTGTTGAATCTTAACACATTAGCGGTTACCTGTTTCATAATCAAAAAAATGGGCTGATAAATAGGCCTTCCTGGGCAGTCCATAAGCAGATCCCGATATAATTCAGCTTCTTTCAGTTCGGATTTCAACGCCGCCAGGACGCCCTCCCTGAATGACGTGAAATCCGTTTTTTTGTTTTCTATGTAATAATACTTCCCCGTCAGCATATAGTACACATACTGAAGAAGTTCATAGTGTTTCCTCTTATCCCTTTCTGCCTGCAGTATACTCTCTCTGTAAACCGGATTTGCGGTTTTCGTCTGCAGCTCCTTATAAAAATTCCGCAATGTCCATGAATGATCAATCCCCGTTTCCAGCTGTTTGACAAACAGCATACCAACAACCCCTCCGTTTAAATATTCTATAGTACAGCAGCACGTCACAGCACTAAGAGGGACAGTCCCTTTTAGTGCTTTAACGCAGCATACCACCGTCCCGCTTCTTCAAGCTGTAATAAATCTTATGACAGATGATAAAGGTTTATGTCACATTACAGGGATTCGTCCCAGTGTCGTTCTTATTTCCCCTGTAAAAAAGCAGGAGAAAGGTTTAGAATAGTAAGAAGAATCAGCCGGTGATGGTGCCGGTTCACACATAAGGGGGGAATAGGGAATGATTCAGCATTTTCAATTTAGAAGTATGTATGAGAACAAAAAATTACCGGGATGGACTTTTTCCTTTTATTATAAAGGCATTAGATACGAAGGCAGCTACCACAAGAACGGCACGATAGAATGGAAGGGAGCTCAACCACCTTCTGAAGAAGAAGAAATAATTCAAAAACAAATTCACGAATTGATGCTTTTTCATGTTTATGAATGAATAGCACATTGAATAATCTTCTCCTATACATACACAATAATGAACAGGTACTCTAAGGAGGAGTTAAAGTGGCAAAGAACAAGAAAAAAGCGGAATTCTCTCCCGATACACATTATGAAGGAAAAAAGGAAGCATACCTGGATGTCGACCGGATCGTTAATGAGGGACTGAGCGGGGGCTCTGTGCATATGCGCGATGAGGTCTCCAATATCGAGCAGTCAATGGACCTTGAGGAAGAAGAACCCCCAGTTGAACAGGGATAGAAAGGATCGGTTCAAAACCGGTCCTTTTTTCATTTTCCATGAGATCAAGCCTTTATTTTTGTTAGCTGCGTACAGATCCTATCTCTACCGGAACGAACTTAGCTCCTGGGGCGAATACCCCTCCTCTAATCGACTTCAATAGAGTCCTGCTTTCCGTTGCAATCCAATCTTTTTGAATCTCGTCCGGTTTTCTCGTAAAATGATACATACCAGAAAACTAAAATGAGGGAAAATGATGCTTTCAAAACTGCAACAAAAATATCCTGAATCCAAATTATATAAAGTGCCTCCTTCAGAACTAATTCCGGATCATCTGCTGCTGGCCAATGAAACAAATGAGGAATTCCTGTCCATTCCAAAACAAAATCTTTCAAATGGTGAAATGGAACTGCTGCTCACACTGTTTTCCGAAGCAGTTCCATCTGGAAATATTCAGAACAAGACCGAAGAAAGCAAGAACTGGCATGAATATTTGTACGAAGGGGATTCATTAAAATTCCGCGTTTCTCCAAAGGACATGTACCGGATCATTCAATTTTCAATAGAAGAAAAAGTAGAAACCGATTTGCTTACAGAAGCTCTTCGCAGCATCTTTGCCGAACAGGCTGTCATTGTTTTCAACTCTCCTGCATCCGGTGCAATTGTGGAGAAAAAGACGGAATGGACGCTTCCTGAAGAAGAACTATTATCTGCAGCAGCGGTAATAGAAGGAGATTTCTATGTATCACCAAGGTTCTTCATAGGAAGGTTTTATTCCATTGATGATTCCTTCCTGTCTTTTTTTGAAGAAGAAAGAAACCTTTTCTCTTTTGCAGAAAAAAATATCTCTAAGGGCAGGGTGTTCACTTTTCCATCCACCTTCCCTCCGTTCGCCCTCCATCACGTGCCGAAACAAACGAAAACCCGCATGTTTGCTGATATTAAGGGCGTATTTGCAGAAGATGAAGAATTGAAAAAAACAATCGAAACCTATTTGGAGAACCAATCGAATACGAGCCAGACAGCCAAAGCTCTATTCATGCACCGCAATAGTGTTCAGTACAGGATCGATAAGTTCATTGAAAAAATCGGCATCGATATTAAAACCTTTCAAGGTGCCTTGACGGTTTATCTGGCCTGCCTTGAAACGGAAGAGGATAACAACAACATGGGGGACTAAGCAACATGCCCAAACCCTCCATGTTTTTTTTATGCACTTTACCCATTACAACGAGTAAGCGTTTTCTATTACAATGGTTTTAACAAAGAGATAGAAAAGAGGAGGCAAACAAAATGGCAGAATTACAAATGAAAAATATTTATAAAGTTTATGATAAAAACGTTACAGCGGTAAAAGACTTCAACCTTGACATCCAAGATAAGGAATTCATCGTATTCGTCGGCCCTTCAGGGTGCGGTAAGTCCACAACTTTGAGAATGGTAGCCGGTTTGGAAGAAATCTCAAAAGGTGATTTCTATATCGACGGCAAACGAGTAAATGACGTAGCACCAAAAGACCGTGATATTGCGATGGTTTTCCAGAACTACGCACTATATCCGCATATGAGTGTTTATGACAACATGGCATTCGGTTTGAAATTGCGTAAATTCGACAAGCAGGAAATCGACCGCCGCGTACAGGACGCAGCCAAGATCCTTGGCCTTGAATCATTGCTTGACCGTAAACCTAAAGCATTATCCGGTGGTCAGCGCCAGCGTGTGGCCCTTGGCCGTGCGATTGTCCGTGATGCAAAAGTTTTCTTGATGGATGAGCCGCTTTCCAACCTTGATGCAAAACTTCGTGTACAAATGAGGGCGGAAATTGCCAAGCTTCACCAGCGCCTGCAGACAACAACGATTTACGTAACACATGACCAGACAGAAGCGATGACAATGGCTTCCCGCATCGTCGTTATGAAAGACGGACTGATTCAACAGGTTGGTTCTCCTAAAGAAGTTTACGACCGCCCTGAAAACGTATTTGTCGGCGGATTCATTGGATCTCCAGCTATGAACTTCTTCCGCGGAACACTTCAAGAAGGCAAGTTCTCATTTGGAGAAGATGCTGTTGAAGTTCCAGAAGGAAAAATGAAAGTGCTGCGTGAACAAGGATACATCGGTAAGGACATCATCCTTGGTGTAAGACCGGAAGATATCCATGATGAGCCTCTATTCATCGATTCTTCTCAAGGTTCAAAAATCAGAGCAAAAATCGAAGTATCCGAATTGACCGGTGCAGAAACAATGCTGTATTCCCGCCTTGGCGACCAGGATTTCGTTGCCCGCGTTGATTCTCGTACAGATGTTGAAGCAGGCCAAACAATCGACTTGGCATTCGATATGAATAAAACTCACTTCTTTGATGCAGAAACAGAAGACCGCATCCGCTAATTGATTAACAAAAAAACTGCGCTCATCCATTGAGCCGCAGTTTTTTTGTTTTTGAATTCTGTGTGCCTGAATGACTAAATCTCCGTGAATTTAATGACCCGGGTTTCATCATGTCCGCAATCTCCCGAAAACAGGTGGAGACATTCATCAGAACCGGAACTGCCCGGGATTCCATCCCCCAGCTTAATTTCATCGATATCCATATAAGCGCTGTAGTCATCAAAGAAATCATATATTCTTCCCTTGTCCGTAAGTTTTGAACCGCACTTGGAACAATCGATCTCCATACGGACCACTCCATTGCATAAAGCACATACTTTCATTTTAATCACCGTTTTCCGCAGGATTCATTCATTACTTATCTTTTGTTTATCCACATGATTTATGTGTTAATCTTCTCTATCGCTTCAGGAATAAATTCCCTCTGACAATCTGGTATATATTCTTTTAAAAGCCCCATAATACAGAGTAACAGCAACAAAAAAACATTCAATCAACCTCATTGATGGGTCATCCAAATGAGATGGCCGCAGAAACTTTGCGGGACTGGTGCAAGTCCAGTTGACCCAACCATAAAAACAACAAGGAGATGACAAAACATGCAAAACCAACAACAATCACGCAGCAACAACTCTAACCAACTAGTGGCTCCAGGAGCTCAACAAGCTATCGACCAAATGAAGTACGAGATCGCTTCTGAATTTGGTGTACAACTTGGTGCAGACACAACTGCACGTGCCAACGGTTCTGTAGGTGGAGAAATCACTAAACGCCTTGTACAAATGGCAGAACAGCAAATCAGCGGTTCACAACAACGTTAATCTAACTTAATATTAATATGGCTACAGCCCCTGACTTATAGTCAGGGGCTCCTATTTTTATAAGATCGTTTTTGTGAAAAAAATGATCGTTTCACTTAAGGTGCGGACTCTGAATCGAATTGCTTCAGGACCAAAAAAGAAATAACAAGATCGTTATCTCCTTTTTACATTCATCTGATTCACTGAATCAATATCAAAATTACTTTTTCAAATTCACCATTTTAGCAGGATCGATCCATTCATCATATTGTTCTTCCGTCAGGTATCCAGACTGGACAGCTGACTCTTTCAGGGTAAGACCTTCCTTATGGGCCGTTTTGGCAATTTCTGCTGCTTTTTCGTAGCCAATATGTGGATTGAGGGCGGTTACCAGCATAAGCGACCTGCTGACAAATTCTTCAATCACGTCATTGTTCGGCTCGATTCCTTTAGCACAATTTTCATCAAATGATTTGATTCCATCAGCTAAAAGCCTTGTTGACTGAAGAAGATTATGAATGATGACCGGTTTGAATACGTTAAGTTCAAAATTCCCCTGGCTCGCTGCAAAGCCAATCACCGCATCATTGCCAAATACCTGTGCAGACACCATTGTCAATGCTTCACTCTGTGTAGGGTTCACTTTGCCTGGCATGATGGAACTTCCAGGTTCATTCGCAGGAATGGTAATTTCCCCGATTCCGCTCCTTGGCCCGCTTGCCAGCCAGCGCACATCATTGGCAATCTTCATAACGTCTGCTGCCAGCGCCTTCAAAGCACCATGTACGTGAACAATTTCATCATGCGAAGTCAGTGCATGAAACTTATTGTCGGAAGAAACAAATGAGAAACCTGTCTGCTTCTCCAATTGCCCGGCTACCATATCACCGAATCTTGGATCCGCATTTATTCCGGTTCCGACGGCTGTTCCGCCAATGGCTAAATTCAACAGGTGCTTGCTGCTTTCATTCAGCATTTTTTGTGACCTTTCAATCATTGTTCTCCACCCGCTGATTTCCTGTCCAAGGGTCAATGGTGTAGCATCCTGCAAGTGAGTCCGCCCGATTTTGATAATGTCCATGAACTTCTTCTCTTTTTCATTTAAAGTATCATGAAATTGCTGCAGCACAGGTTTCAGCTTTTCCTGAATTTCTTTGTACGCTGCAATGTGCATCGCAGTAGGAAACGTGTCATTCGAACTTTGTGACATATTCACATCATCATTAGGATGGACCGTCTCATCGCTATCTTTTATCATTTGATTGGCTCTGTATGCGGTTACTTCGTTCACATTCATGTTGGATTGAGTTCCGCTGCCAGTCTGCCAAACCACCAAGGGAAAATGTTCATCCAGCATGCCTGAAATGATTTCATCACTTGCCTTGACGATAGCATCCTTCTTGGTATCGGAAAGCTTCCCAAGCTCATTATTGATAATGGCAGCCGCCTTTTTCAACTGCGCAAACCCATATGTAACCTCAAGAGGCATCCTTTCATGGCTGATCTTAAAATTTTGCCTGCTTCTCTGAGTTTGAGCACCCCAGAACTTATCAGCAGGAACTTCAATTTCTCCAATTGTATCTCGCTCTGTTCTATATTCCATTCCGACTCCTCCTTAATAAACGTTCTCTCTTCTATTTTTCCACTAAGAATTAAGAAATAACATCATTGGCAAAATAATGTAGAAAAATCTTCTATATTAAGGCTATGTAGGATAGAGTGCTTTCTATACGTGCTATGTTTCAATTACCCAGTCTCACTCCAGCTGGGCTTCTTCTCCTGCTGAACTGCATCATGTATCCAAGTTGCCAGCTTGGGGGCATCTTCTTCTCCTTCAGTCCTGCATCATGTACCCAAGTGGCTGGCTAGGAGACATCTACTGCACGTTCCGACCTCAATCTGTATCCAAGTTGCGAGCTCGGGAACATTTTTGCACGATCCGACCTGAATCTTATACCCAAGAACCTAAAGCAAACTTCCTCATCCCCCATCAAACTACTTCAAACTAAAAGAAAAGCTTAACCAAACGGCTAAGCTTTCCTTTTTTACTGTATCAAGTTCAAGAACTGGCGTGTCCGCTCTTCTTTTGGATTTTCGAAAATATCTTTCGGGTTGCCGCGTTCGAGTATATAACCGCCGTCCATAAAGATGGCTTCGTCCGCCACTTCCTTGGCAAATTTCATTTCATGAGTGACAACGATCATCGTCATCCCTTCTTCCGCAAGGTCCTTCATAACCTTGAGTACTTCTCCAATTAATTCAGGATCCAGTGCTGAGGTTGGCTCATCAAACAGCATGACCTCAGGTTCTATCGCTAAAGCCCGTGCGATTCCGACACGCTGCTGCTGTCCCCCTGAAAGCTGATAGGGATAATAATCAACTTTATCACCTAACCCCACCTTCTCAAGAAGAGAAACCGCTTTTTTCTTAACCTCGTCTTTGGATTTACCCTGCACGATTACAGGGCCTTCCATGACATTCTCCAAAGCCGTCCGATGAGGAAATAGGTTATAGTTTTGAAAGACCATACCTGTTTTCCGGCGCATCTTCAGCAATTCTTTCTTGGAAAGCTTTTGAGAGAAGTCCATATTTGTTCCGCTTATGTTCAGCTTTCCTTCATCAGGTATCTCGAGAAGGTTCAAACAGCGAAGGAAGGTTGTTTTCCCAGATCCTGAAGGACCGATCAATACGATTACCTGTCCTTTTTTGACCTCCACATCAAATCCTTTTAAGACTTCGAGATCCCCAAAGCGCTTCTTCAATCCTTTTATGCTGATCATCTACTCTCCCCCTCTCTATTTGGCTATATACCGGTCAAGCCTTGTTTCAACCCGGTCCTGAATCAGGGTAAGCATGAAACACATAATCCAGTATAGAAGTGCGGCCTCCATGTATAATAGAAGAAATTCATAGGTAGTCGCTGCAATCTCCTGCGCCTTCCTGAATAGCTCAGTCACTAAAATCAAGGAAGCCAATGAAGTATCCTTCACCAGGCTGATAAAAGAATTCGACAGCGGCGGGATAGAGACCCTTGCCGCCTGCGGGAGGACCACCCGTTTCAGATTCTGGCTGTAAGTCATTCCAATGGAATACCCTGCCTCCCACTGTCCTTTTGGAATCGATTGAATGGCAGCCCTGACAATCTCAGAAGCATAAGCCCCCACGTTTAAAGAAAAGGCAATGACTGCTGATGGAAAAGGATCGAATTTCAGAGTTTCAATACCGAGATTCCCCAAGCCGAAAAAGATGATGTATAATTGCACAAGCAATGGTGTACCTCTTATTGCCGATACGTAGATACGGGCTATTCCCCTCAGGATCTTGCTGCCCGACAACCTTGATAAAGCGGTAAAAATGGCCAGAACCATCCCGCATGCAAAGGATATTAGTGTTAGAGGAATTGAATAATACAAAGCTCCCTTTACCATAGGAAGCAGGGAGCTTTGCAGAATATCCATCATGCGTTCAGGGTCTTGAAAGATACTACCTAGGAGATACATCTTCGCCAAACCAATTTTCAGAGATTTCGGCGTACGTACCGTCTTCCATCATTTCCTCTAACGCTTTATTTACTTCTTCTACCAATTCTTCGTTTCCTTGACGGAACATCAGCCCGCTCTGAGCTGCTTCTTCTTGCGTTGCCACAATTTCAACGCCCGCATTTTTTTGTTTTTGCAGGTAGTCAAGAATGGACAATTTGTCATTAACGGTAACATCCACTCTGCCTTGTTCAAGCAATTGAATCGCTTGGGCAAGACCGTCTACTCCTTGAATTTCGGCACCATAGCTTTCAGCAATGTCTTTATAATTACTTGTTAGAGATTGTGCGGAAGTCAGGCCGTCGATATCTTCGAAGGAAGAAACATCTTCATTATCTTTGCTGGCAACAAGGACCGCAGAAGATTCAATGTAAGGGATAGAAAAATCATATTTCTCTTGGCGGTCTTCCTTGATTCCAACCTGGTTTGCAATCATATCGAAACGATTGGAATTCAACCCTTCGAACATGGCATCCCACTGCGTTTCTTGAAACACCGGTTCTACTCCAAGACGGCTGGCTACTTCCTTAGCAATTTCAACATCGAACCCAGTAAGTTCTCCTGATTCATCATGGAAAGTGAATGGCGGGTATGTACCTTCCGTCCCGATTAGAAACTCTCCATCTTCCTGGATTTTTTCGTATAACGATTGTTCCTGCTGTTCATCTCCAGCCCCTGCAGACTCTTCATTTTCTGTATTATTACCGCAGGCTGCAAGCAGAAATACTGCACCTAAAAAGAACAAAATACTCATGGATAACTTTTTCATCTTAAAACCTCACTATTCTTATCGGATTTAATAGTCACGATTGCTATCATAAATTCTTATACCCTTTCTGTCAATAATAATGTTTCTATCCTTTAGTTTTCACTAAAAGTGCTAAAAACATTAATGCCCCGTATAATTAATCTGCAGTATCTTCTTAAAAAATGGCTGTTTTCATATAAATTTTGGCTGCTCTAAAAGTAATGGATTTCCGCTCCAGGCGCACGACTCCAACCCTTCTAAGTTATAATAGGGAGAAGAAAAATAAAGCAATCAAAAGCAACAATCTTTTAGAAAATAGCTTAAAAAATCATGGTCACTGAAAAAGTCCTTTATTTAAAATTGTTGAAACAAAACGTACCTTTTTCGCTTCCGATATTTTGAATGAGTGTTGAATTGCGTCCAAAATACCCCGCTTCGTTAGGCCGGCGCCTGATCTCATAGGGAAAGCGCCTGTTAGTTTCTTAATTAAGTGCCCAGCAGTAAGAATAAGGGAACTTTTTTCCCTTAATTTTAAAACCAAGCTAATTCTGGGATAAATAGAGGAGATTTTTTCTCTTATTTGATTAAAAAGCACCTTTTTTAAGTGTCTGAAGTTAAATAAGGGAATTTAATTCCCCTATTTAAGCTCTTATAAATGTTTTTTTGTAAATAAGGGAACTATTTTCCTCTATTTGCTAGCCACCATACTGAACAGCTTTGATAATTGCCACCGGACACTGCCATGAGTCAGCTCTTTTAATCGACTAGTCATTGAAGATGAAAGGAAGCTCCTACAGGCAATTGATTTAAAAAAGATCAAAGGATTTTAAAGCTATATAGAGAGCAGCATAGTCATTGCTTTTTCTGTGTGAATAAAAAGCAGATTCTTATATCTGGTAGAGTTAAAGGGAGGAAGGTAAGATAGTAATCAATAGCAAGAATATCTTAGAAAAGAGCCTTTTAAAAAAAACAGAAATTGCTTAATAGGATAATTTCTTAGGAAAGCTAAATATATTGGAGGTTTTAACATGAAGATTGCTTTATTAGGAGCTTCAGGCAGGGTAGGCTCCATCATCATGGAATGCACATTAAAAGATGGCCACCATGTACAAGCGGTGGTGAGGAACACTGAGAAAATCAAAAGCAAGCACCCGAATCTGTCTCTCATCGAAGGAAATGTCTTGAATGAAAAAGATATAGACTACTGTTTTTCAAAATGTCATGCAGTAATCAGCGGGCTGGGCACGGATAAGAATGATGTCCTTTCCAGAAGTATGCCGGGCATTCTGAATTCAATGAGAAGAAATAATATAACGAGGATCATTACAATTGGGACAGCGGGAATTCTCCAAGCAAGAGAAACTCCTTCTCTCTATAGGTTCCAGACAAATGAATCAAAAAGAAGGAGCTCGAGTGCAGCAGAGGACCACTTAAGAATGTACCTAATGTTAAAAAGCTCTGAATTGAATTGGACAATCGTGTGTCCTACTTACCTTCCTGATGGAGAAAGAATAGGCGTTTACCGTACTGAAAAAGAAATGCTTCCTGAGAATGGCAAAAGTATTTCCATATTTGATACAGCCGAATTTGCCTTTAGTTTGATCCATAATGAGGATAGTTACCGAAACAGAATTGGCATCAGTTATTAACAGCCCCAGTGAGGTCTTGCTAGCTCATTCACTTACGCAATAAAGGGATATTCCCCCTAAACTCGTTAATGCACTACAGTTTATTTGCTTTCATCCAAACAGAAAAAGAGCTCCCTTGTCTATAAGGGAGCTCCAAGTTTATCTATTTAAAGATTGTCGAGATGATTTCTTCCATTGACATCCCGCTTTCGAATTCAAAAGTGCCTGGTCTTAGTTCGTTTTCAAGCCCTCTTTTTTCTACTTCTTTATAAAATTCCATACCATCTTTTATGATTTTCGCTTTTTCCAGGGCATTTCCCACATCTATGCTGGTCATGCCCATGGATACAGACAGGATGGCCCTGTATACTACCTTTTCTTCTGCTGTCTTCTTCTCTTTCTCGCCTTGCTTTTCCTCAGTTTCCTTATTAGCGGAAGCCGACGCCAGCTGCTTATTCCACTCTTCCTCTGTATGTATGACAAAGCCGTTTGAAGCCAGCTGTTCAATCATTTCATCCTCGCTCAGGATCTGTTTTTCCATTGATTTGGCTGGTTTCGCTGTGCTTTCAGCAGTGGAGGGACCAAACAGATAAACCGCCCCAATTGTTGTGGTGGCGATTAAGAGCCCTGAAGCAAAACTGCGCAAAGTATTGGTCATCATTGTGCGGCCATGCTCCTTTCCATCTTTCTTGCTGTGTATGGAGCAAGCATCATTTCCACCTCGTGAGGGTTAAGTCCATTTTTTGAAGAGATGCTTTCTATGGAGTATCCTCGTTTGTGCATATCAAGGATTTCACGCAGCAGGAGACGTTCTTTAGCTGAAGCTTCCATTGCACCTGCTTGCTTTGCAGTAATTTCTGCATCTAATTCTATGTTCCGTATCTGTTTCTGAAGCTCATGAACCTCATTCATCAATGAAATTGAAGAGTGTTCAATCTGCTGTTCAACAGAAGATTTGGATTGCGCCGTTTTAATAAACGACAAAATGAGCAGTATGACTGCTGAACCGAACAAAATGGCTAAAGCCCATCCCATCATAGGTTCCTCCCTTACTTTTCAATCTATAATACAAACTAGATTATACCGTGTTCGGGAAGGAAATGGGGGCAAAAATCGACAAAATCCCCCTTTGGTCCTGTCTTTATAACAGTATACCGCATTATCAACATTACCTAGGGGCTAGTATAGTCGGGAAATAGTGATACTCGTTTGAACTACCCACCACTTCCCCCCCTTACAGGTCGCTTGAAGTGGGGGATTCCTAAGAACACAAACCTATTGGTTCATTTTTGGTTAGGCTATCCACGCAGTTCCTGCGGTTAATCGCAATGCTTCATTGCGAAGATTTATACTTGCGTTAAGATCCCTTTGATGGCTGCTTTTACAAGTTGGACAGGTCCATTCACGCAACGCAAGATCTTCAACGTCTTTATACTTATAAATGCATACAGAACATAGCTGGCTGGAAGGGAAATTTTTCGCTGCGGCTATCACCTGTTTACCGTACCATAAGGATTTGTATTCCAACATAGACCTGAATTGGGCCCAGCTTACTTCGCTGATTCCTTTTGAAAGGTCTTTGCTTTTTAACATTTTCTCGACGGACAAATCTTCAATCTGATAATGTCGTGGTTTTTGACTATTTCGGTAGAGATTTTGTCCAGCATATCTTTTCTTGCATTAGCGATTTTTTCATGCAGCCGGGCAACTTTCTTTTTTTGTTTAGTCCAATTCGAAGAACCCAATTGCCTCCTTGAAAGAATGCGTTGGGCATTCATTATTTTCTTTTCTAGTGTACGGAAAAAGCGGGGGTTTTTATGGGTTGTGCCATCTGAAAGAGTAGCGAAATCCTTCAGACCTACGTCGATTCCAACAGAGGTGCCGGTTTTCTTATAGGGTTGAACTTCTGATTCAGCCAAGATTGAAACGAAGAACGTACCTGAAGGGTTTCGTCGAATGGTGGCGTTCATTATTCGCCCTTCGACCTCACGACTCTTGGCAAAGCGAACCAAACCGAGTTTTGGCAATTTGATGTGTTGATCTTTCACTTGTATATTCCTGTTCACAAACTTTGTGGTATAGGATTGAACAGGGTTCTTCTTCGATTTGAAGCGAGGTTCTGAAGGGCAATACTATCGACTTCTTTCAGAAGGAATAGGTCTTCTTGAGCTCTCGAACAGCTTTGATGGATTGGTTCTTGTTGAAAAATTCACCTTTCCAATTGTTCTGTGAAAGCTGCCCATTCTGTACCATTTCATTTACGATAGACCAATAAGCGTCTTTGTTCTTTTGTTTCCCAACAAAATAGTTGTAGATGAACCGGGAACAACCGAACGTTTTATTGATTAATTCAATCTGTTCGTGATTTGGATAGATCCTGAATTTAAAGGTTTTTTTAACATTCAAATGGTTTCACCCCCTGGTAATAATTATACCAAGAAAGATGGTACATTGGGAACGTATGTTTCTTTTGAAGTTGTTTTAATAGAGACCAAAGGCAGGCGATTCATCTCCCCCATACCGTTGGGCTATGCCCTTCACACGCTTGAAGAGGGAGTGTTCTCGTCTTTTTTAGATAAATGCCGGGACCGCTATTTTCAGGAGTTCTCCCGGTGGTTCAGTAAAGATTTTACCTTATTCGAGATAAAACTCTTCAATAAGGAAAGTTCCTGCTTTTCAAAGGTATGGGCAGATTTATCCCCTCCATAACATTCCGCTGCTTTTTTAACTGTGAAAGCAAACTGTGCAGGAAGAGACGATGTTCCCCAAGAACCTGCTTCATATTTGGAGGAGATGACTCCTTCTTTCAGGTACCAATAAACCCTTATTATATTCAGAATACAGTATATCGGGTTTTCTTGAATGTTTTCCAAACAATCTTCAAAATCGCCCATAATGGATGACAGATAATCAGCAGATGGTACTAAGGGGAAAACCTCTTTAACAGGTTTGCCGCACAAACAAATCCCTCTATTATTAAGGATAGTGATGTGCGCTGCCAAATCCTCATCCCTGTTTACCTCCTCATTTAAAAATTGAGATGAGCCCTGAGCCAAATCTTTTTCATACCGCCTTCTCCAGAACTCACTATAATGAAAATCAAATGGACAAGGGTGCTGCCAATCTTTCAATTGTACTTCGTTCACAAAACTGATCTCTATAGGAAATGGAGAAGCAGAATAATGTAAAAACAACTCTGCTAACTTCCTTTTGGTTTCAACAGGCAGGGGTAATTTCGTTACAACTAAAATATCCACATCACTGCTGTTTGGATTAAAACCTCCCATTGATAAGGAACCATGGAGGTAGATACCTGTTAAATTAGTTCCTATTATTTTTGAGATCTTATTTTGTATTATCGATACAAATTCTTTTGTTTCGTGTGAACTCGTTTTCAGTGTATACACTATCTGAACTCCTCCTAATAAATTTTTAATACTATCAATTCTGTTCAGAAAAAACTAGATCTCATACTTATATTGAAGTCAACTTATCCAGCATCATTATATTGAAAATGATTCTTAACAGCAGCATTCAAAAATCATTCAAAGAAAAGAGCATGTCATAATGACACACTCTTTCTGTGGTTTCATACTCTCATACATCCTGCCTGTACTTGAACTGCTTACCAGTTTAATTTCTAACCAGCGTGCCCCATCTGCTTTCCTTGCTGCAGTTCATACATTTGATAGTAGCGCCCTTTCAGCTCCATCAATTCATCATGCGAGCCTTTTTCGGCGATGGTTCCTTTATCCAATACAATGATTTGATCTGCATTCTTGATTGTTGACAGACGGTGGGCAATGATGAAAGTGGTACGGCCTTCTTTCAACACCTCCATCGCCTCCTGAATCACTGCTTCGGTTTCAGTATCGATGCTGGACGTCGCTTCATCGAGAATCAGAATGGCCGGATCGAATGCCAATGCCCTTGCAAAAGAAATCAATTGCCTCTGTCCCGAAGAAAGCGTGCTGCCTTTTTCTATGACAGGTTCGTCATAACCGTTTTCCAGGTTATGAAAAACTTTGCCGGCACCAACAGCATTTAACGCCTCCTCAACCTTTTCCCTCGAAATCCAGGGATCATCCAGGCTTACATTTGAAGCGATAGTACCAGTGAACAGATAAGGATCTTGAAGTACGATTCCCATGTGTTCACGAATGGTTTGATAAGGAATCTCCTTGATATTTTTCCCATCTATCAAAATCTCACCTTTATCACAATCATAGAAGCGGAAGAGCAGATTCATGATGGAACTTTTCCCGGAGCCTGTATGGCCGACGAGTGCCACAGTCTCCCCCTGTTTAGCTCCAAAAGAGATATCTTTCAACACGTATTCATTCTCTTTATAGCCGAAGTAAACACTATGAAAAAGGACATTTCCTGTATATCGCTGAATTCTCTCGTCCTCCACAGAAGTGCCCTCTTCATCCAGCAGTTCGAAGACCCTCTCCCCGGCGACTAGTGCCTGCTCAAGGTTGGCAAGCTGGTTCACAATCCCTGTGATCGGCTGAAAAAGCCTGTTGATATAATCCACAAAGGCGTAAAGCACTCCCAGTGATACAACCGAAGAGGCACCAATGGCACTTCCGCCGAAATACCAAATGAATGCTACAAATGTAATATTCCTCAGTACCCCCACCAGGTTGTGTGATGTCATGGAATTGAGGCTGAGCATTTTATTTTGGTACTCATAGTGCGTTTCATTCAACTCTTCGAATTCAGCCTGTGATTTTTTTTCACGGCTGAACGCCTGAATGATGTTCATCCCCTGTATGGACTCATTGATCATTGCGTTGATGTCACTGACTTTCGACCGTATGACATGGTTGTAATGGGACGCATATTTTCTGTAGAGAATCGTCCACACCGCTATGATTGGCAGAAGCACCAGGCACAGAGCTGCAAGCTTTACATCCAGGATGAACAAAGCGATGTAAATACCGGTAATATAAATGGCACTCGTAAAGAAGGTGGACAATACAGTGACATACAGCTCCCTGATCGCCTCTGTATCATTGGTGATCCGCGCCACCACTTTTCCAGCGGGTAAATTATCAAAATAACGGATCGGCAGCTTTTGGATCTGGCCAAAAACATCTGACCTCATTTTCTGGATGACCCGGTTAGCGGCTTTTTTTAAATAAAACCCCTGCCCATATTGAAAAAACGAAGCCGCGACGAGAAGGCCGAAATAGAGGGCCAGCAATGTTATGATCCTCGGTATTTCCGGGTTATAAAACTGTATTAATTGAGCAGTCGATATTTTTTCAGCATCATAGGAGGATGAGGATTCTCCCCTGGTGATAACCAGTTTGCCATCCTCGAATTTTCGCTCTCCCTCTTTCGTCACAGGCTCGTCAACGAAATAGAAATCTCTGCCCGCGGAAAGAACCCTGACCTCCGTTCCTTTCACCTCATCTTCAGAGAAATATTTTTCCCGTTTATACCAGCTGCCCTGGTAGTTCACCGCATCTTTGCCTTCTCCCGACTGGTACCAGGTTGTTTCAATCCCCAGTATATGCTCATCTATAAGCTTCTTTGCGATGAAAGGTCCAGCCAGGTCGGCAGCCACTGATACCGTAAGCATCAGCAGAGCAGCCAGAATTGTTTTTTTATAAATTAATGCATATTGTAATAAACGTTTACCTACACTCATATTTTTACCTCCTGGGACGAGGACTCTTCAACTTGCTGGCGGTCATATTGCTCTTTATACCAGCCATGGTTACGCAGCAATATTTCATGGGTGCCTTCTTCTGTTACGACACCATTATCGAGGACAACAATCCAGTCCGCATGTTCTACAGCAGAAAGTCTGTGAGTCGTGATGATCGTGGTTTTCCCGTTTCTCTCTTTCCGGATGTTCTCAATGATTTTCGCCTCTGTTTTGGCATCTACTGCCGACAGCGAATCATCGAGAATAAGAATCTCCGGGTTTTTAATGAGAGCACGAGCGATTGAAATGCGCTGCTTCTGGCCGCCAGACAATGCAACCCCTTTTTCCCCTACGAGAGTGGCAAGCCGGTCAGGAAGCATTTCAAGATCTTTTTGGAAGTCAGCAAGTTCAATCGCTTTTTCCAATTGAGCCTCAGACGCATCTGGATGGCCAAAGAGAATGTTTTCTTTTACGGTTCTCGAAAATAAAACGTGATCTTGCGGTACATAACCAATCCAATCTCTAACACTTTGCAGGTCCTGCTCTTCTATTGGGATATCGTTAATGGCAAGTCTTCCATCTCCATGAGGATACTCCCTAAGAAGCTGCTTAATGACGGTTGTTTTTCCACTTCCGGTTTTGCCTACGATCCCGAGTGTCTGACCTTTTTGAAGCTTTAAGTTAATTCCTCTCAAGTTATTTACTTTTGATGAAGGATACTGGAAATCCACTTCTTCAAAACTGATGGTTTCAGGGGCCCCCGCAAATTTGGGATGAGCAGGATTTTTTACATCTTCCTCATAATTTAAGGTTTCCTGGACGCGGTCCAGCGAGGCGTTCCCCCTTTGCATAACATTGATCAGCTCCCCAACGGCAAACATGGGCCAAATCAACATTCCCAGATATACATTAAATGAGACCAGCTCACCCAGTGTGATGGTCTGATGAAACACCAGGTAGGCTCCATACCCCAATCCGATCAAATAGCTTAGGCCCACCAGGACCTTGATAGTCGGTTCAAACAGTGAATCAATTTTCGCCACTTCGATATTTTTGTTGTAAACATCCTCAGTCATTTCAGCGAACTTTCCTTCATCCGCCCTTTCCTGGACATATGCCCTGATTACCCGGACTCCGGCAACTGATTCGAGCACTTTATCATTCAAATCCCCGAACGCATCCTGTGCTTCTGTAAACCGCTTGTGAATCCTCGCCCCATATACTTTCATGAGCCATGCCATGAACGGCAGCGGCAAGACAGCAGCCAGCGTCAGCTTCCAGCTTACAAAAAAAGCCATTGTAAAAAGGATGGTCAGCATGAATACACTTGAATCAATCAACGTCAGGATTCCAAAACCTGCTGTAATCGAAACTGCCTTCAGGTCATTCGTCGCTCTTGCCATTAAATCTCCCGTACGGTTCTTTTCAAAGAATGCCGGTGTCATTTTCAGCAAATGCCCCATGAACTTCGAGCGAAGTTTTCTTTCGACAAGAAATGCCCCTCCGAACAATTGATACATCCATATATAGGTGAGTCCGTATGAGACGACCAGAATAACCGCCATCCAAATAAGATAACGGCTCAGATTATCCATTGTCATCTTGCCGATATGGATGTCATCTATCGCCATGCCTACAAGTTTGGGAGGCAGCACATCCAGGATCCCCACAAAAGTCAACAAGCCGATTGCGACAGTATACCGTTTCCAATTCTCTTTAAAAAACCAGCTTAATTTTCCTAAAATACTGAACATCAGTGATCAGTCCTCCTTTTCCTTCACTTCACTATCCGCCTTCTGTCTCCACTATCGGCATCATCATTTCAATTCTCACTTTCAACATTTGTTCATTCCTCCTTGATTTTTTTATATGTGAACAGGAATTCCTGTTTACATCGAGTTAAATGGATTTTCTTTTTACGCTTAAACAGTAATGGATTTCCGTTCCAGTGGTTACGGACCCTCGGGCGCTGAAGCTGGATGTGGATGTCATTGTTAAACTATTCCCAAGGGTGGAATTCACTTCCTGCACAACAAAAAAAGACATACCGCGCCAGGCAGTATGTCTTTGGACATAAGAAGGCACCGATTACAGACGTAACCAGTGCCCTGTTTCATATAAGGTTAAAATGAAAAAGGGTTATAAAAAGGCTGGATGAGTCTCCAGACAGGTTACGTGGATATTTTGGTTTAATTGGACTGTAGTACAATTCAATATAATCATCATCACGTTACCCTCCTTTTTCAATAATTTACTAATACTTGATAACATTACCACTCTTAACTGACAGTGTCAATTTTATTTTCGGATTATTCATGTTATTCCTTCACTTTTCTTCAGGTGCGGGCACAGTACAAATCTTATGCAGGAAATTCCTTTGCTATGCCACTACAACGGCTGTTCCATAGGCAATAATTTCAGACGCATTCTGCATGACAGCTGAAGTTTCGAAACGAACTGTTACAATCGCATTGGCTCCTTTTTGTTCAGCTTCTTTGACCATCCGATCAATCGCCTGCTGTCTTGCCTGTTCCATCAATTCACTATATTCACTGATTTCTCCGCCTACAATGGTCTTTAAGCCAGCGATAATATCCTTTCCAATATGCTTCGCCTGGACTGTACTTCCTCTTACAAATCCCTTCAGCTCTACGATTTCCTTTCCTGGTACCGTTTCAGTTGTCACAACGATCATTTTAACTCCTCCTCAATCTTTCTTTTCACTGAAAATTTTTCGTGCAAAGATAAAATAAAACAACAAGGGAAGTGGACACTGTATCAACGCCCATAATCCCCAAAACCAATACTTATGACCTCTTTTCCTGGCGTCTGTAAACAAGAACAGACTTTGCAGCAGGAGAAGCGGTGCGACAATCAGAAGTGTCAGAACCTCTTCTTGTGTCATATTCTCTTCACCTGCTTATAGTAAGCTGCCCCACCGTATCCTGCTGCCGCAAGGATAGTGATACCCTGAATCACAGCGAAGAGGAGCAGGCTTTCATATAGTACAAATAGAATTACACTTATTATCAAGACAGCCAGCACAAGGAAAATAATTAATTCTTTTCGATACTTCCGCTTCAGGGCTTCCTGCTGGCTTAGGGTAAACTGCTCGAACCACTGCCCGGAAGGCGTATGATCTTCTATGTCTCTATCTATTTCTTGAAAGCTTTCTTCAAAAAGGCCATGCAGGTCTTCCCAGTCATTTTGCTGCTCCTGTTTTTCTTGTTTCATCCACTCGCAACTCCTTTCGCAAGGTCTTTATTCCATGATGGATCCGGGATTTCACCGTTCCTTCAGGCAGTTTGACCATTTCTGAGATCTCTTCATAGGAAAATCCATAGTAATGCTTCAGCACAATCGGCAGCCTGACATCTTCTGAAAGCTTTGATAAAGCTTCCATTAAATCAGTCCATTCTTCATTCCTTGATTGAATCTCCCATTTCATCTTCCGCAGATTGATTTCTTCCTGCTGCCAATCTCTTTCTTTTTTCCGCTTTCGCTGTAAATCGATGAACCGGTTTGTGGCAATCGTCATCAGCCAGGAGGATAATTTAGCTTTCCCGTTATAAAGATGAATCTTTTCCACACATTTAGCCATGGTATCCTGAGCAAGCTCTTCAGCAAGGTCGCGATTCATCGTTACCTTTACGAGATATTTTACAAGGAAAGGATAATTGTCTTTGAAAAGAACAGCAAAGGCTTTGTGATCTCCTTTTTTTGCTTTTTTAATCAACTCTTTCTCTTCCATCCTTAAAATTCCTCACTTTTTGTTCAGCTTTAGGCTGATTCATCTATAAGACGGATAACTTTGGATTTCGTTCATTTTTTTGTGGATTTTTTAAGCGTGGTGGTTTATCGAATATTGATGGGATGCTCTCTTTTTTTTCAGGTAGTTTTCGCAAAGAATGCGGCTTTGTAAAAGGAAAGGATTTCCACCCACCGGTACAAGGAGAAAGGTAAGCTAGTAATCAAACTCTTAAAAAAGAGCCTTAATTCTCTCCTCAGAAACACCTGACTCCCGTTTTTCTCTCCAACTAAGAGAATCGGATGATGAAGTGTTTCATAATCCCCGGCTCTTCTATTCACTTCCTATTTTACCGTGACTGGCTGGAAAGTATGTTACTATAGCACCAAAAAAATCGTTGCTGCGATGAGCCGTTTCGTACATAATCCCAATTCAGGATTCAACTCTATACCAAAGTTATTTATATACGGCAGCACAAAAGGACTCCTCTTAGAGCAGGTCACTGAAAAAAGTCCACCCAAGACTTTTACTTGCAGAATCGGGTCTTTTCCGCTTCAGATGTATGAAAACAGTGTTGGTTTGCGTTCAAGATGCCCACTCCACTTGGGTGTAGGCCTGATGAAATGGGCTTTATTTTAAAAGCGGCCTGTCATTTCCTTAATTGGGTACCCGGCGGTAAAAATAAGGGAACTTTTTTCCCTTATTTGCAAATTAAAGCTCAGTTTGGGGAGAATAGAGGAACTTTTTTCCTTTATATGATAAAAAGGCACATTTTTCTAGTGTATTAAGTTAAATAAGGGGAATTTATTCCCCTATTTTAGCTCTTTTTAGTGTTTTGTAGTAAATAAGGGAACTTTTTTCCTCTATTTATTTTCTAAAATACTGAACGACATGGATAAGTGCTATAGGTCACTGGATTGAACCAGCGTCTTTCCTTCGACTAGATGAAAAAAGACCCTTTCAGCCCCGGCTGGCAAATGTTCCAAAAGTCATCAAAACATTCTAAAGCTGATGTAGTAAAGAAAGCAGCATATACATTGCTTCCAAAGAAAAAAGTCAACTTTTCTTTCTATTTAAGGAAGGAAAGTTGACTTTATCTTTGGTTTGGTCTTAACAAGTAGATTATAAAAGGCTATTTCGCATATTTTGTTACTCGGATATCCCCGGTTACTAAAAGTTTATCTCATATCGAGAGTTTTTGGCGTTACTAATTTTCACCTCTCTTAATATGGTTGTCTTTTCGGAATTAGTATCAAATAGCAACAGAGTTTACGAAAAGAGCCTTATAAAATTCGTTAGATTTTCAATGCACTTTCTTAGAGCAGTCCTTTTTCACATGATTGTATTAGGAAACAACTGCAGGCTGAACGTCATCAGCCTCCTTCATGAACTTAGGCAGGATAATCGTATAGAATACACCCACCAGCATGAGGGATCCACCGACTATCCAATACAGCATCTCGATGCTTAGGATGGCCGGAAAACTGACAGCGATGAAGCCCAGTGTTATGGATTGTGAAAGCATCATAATCGGACTGATCCACCCTTGTACACGGCCCATCATCTTTGGCTCAATGATGCTCGGCATCCAGCCGCCTATCGCTATGTTCACCAGAGGAAGACCCAGTGCTGCAAGAAAGATGACAGCCAAGAAGACCCATGTTGACGTTGCAAAAGAGGACAGAATGATAAAGCTGCCCGATATCGTCAAGCCCGCAACGATCAACTGATGAAACTTGAATTTTTGAGTCAGCACGGATGCAATCACACTGCCGATGAGGACTCCTGCCCCGAAGGCTGCTCCAAGCAGAATCGAATATTCCTCGTACGTTTCCGGCGCCAATTTGTATTTTAATATGAAGATCGGCATGACGGAGAACCCGCCATTGACTACACCGAAAACAAAAAAACCGCCGATAAGACTCATTAAAAGCTTGTGATTAAAGATATACAGCATGCCCAGCTTGAAGTCCCTCATGATAAAAGAAAAGCTGAGGTCCTTCAATTTATGATGGCCATTAGGCAGCCTTGCTTCAACAGGGACCTGGCATTTTTTAATTAATATGGCGCTGATGATAAAACTAAGAGCATCCACCACGACGGCACCGTAAATTCCTGCCAGCCAGTATATCAGGATGGCAATTCCATTTCCAAGAAGCATGAAAAGACTCATGACCATTTGATTGAGTCCCGCTGCTGTCGAGTAATCATCCTTAGATAAGACGCCCTGCAAAATTCCCTGTTCAGCAGGAAAGAAAAACTTCTGAACGGCGCTTCTCAAAAACAGGATAAAGAATATAAAAGGCATCCATCCGATCAAAATCGCTCCCAATAATACAACCGACAAGACGGCACTGATCGTATCACAGTAGTACGCAATCTTCTTCCTGTCCATCCTGTCAGCCAGAACTCCGACCAGGAAAAATACTGCAAGTGTCGGTACCGAATACATCATTTCTGTAAGAGATGCATAGACAGGTTGTTCCGAAAACCGGTCCAGAAGGTAAAACATAAAAGCCGTGAGTCCAATCACGCTTCCCATATGCGAAGTGAAATTGGCGAAAAATAATTTGGTGAATGTTGGATTTTGAAATATTTCTTTGAACTTTTTCATTTCTTGATTTCTCCCATCCAATGATTTGACTTACCTTAATTGTAAGAAAATGGCGGGATTTTGTTCAGAGCCTTGTGATGGTTTCTTTCTCCGTCTCGAGGCTGAAAGGCTTTAGGCCAAAAAACCTGCGGCCCCATCGAGTCCATCCTCCATTCTTCCGCCCTGCACATTAGTAAGACTCCCTTCCGGCAAGCCGCATGCTGCTAAAAAATCTCAGCCAGGATCTCCTCTGTCCTTCGACTTTGGACTGAAACCGGAATGACTGCAAGCTTAATTGTAAGATGGGATATCAGTTGTTTTTCCAACCCTGCCCGATCCTCAAGAAGCTGCACCACTCCCTCCAATCCTTCCGGCAATGAATGGACTTTCCCATATTCCTGCTTGGTATAACTGCTGTAAAGATGCTTGAACCATTCCGGTGACCTTTTCATTTTCACATTTTCTAACACTTCTTGTACCGAAAGAGGATCTAGATATATTAATATCGAGAATGACCTCCTCAACCTCACTTATGAACTTTTTGATGCTATGACAAGGTTCGTTGTATTTTGCCATCAGCATGGTTAGAGGATTCTGCATGAAGCAGCAATCCGCCGCGATTATAAAGTCTTCTGCCTTAACTTTTTCAACAAATGTACTCCATCTATTCAAGATTAATTCCTTATAGAGCTCCGGCGGCAATTCGTTCACATCATATTTACTAAGCTCAGCTGTACATTCACTTGTAAGTTCACCCGCCTGCGATAATTAATAATACGGAATCAGCACACCTGCATGAGTTCCAGCATACTGTTGAAAAGTTTGCTTCTCCTTCAATTCAGGAAATTTAATTGATACCTGCAGCTGATCAGCAGAAACAAAAGCAGTTGCTTCATAATCAGCCGGATGATCTAGGTTACCCTCTAAATATACCCTCGTTCAATTTCTTTGTTCCTCAAGCTTCTTTCCTATGTATCCGCAAGCGGTTGTCTTTCCCGATTCGGGAATTCCCTCTACCAAAATCAGTTTCATAGTCTTTCCCCCTTACACCATTCACTTTATTCTTCCATGAATTGTCTTTTTCCTTTTTTACGATAATTTAACGCATTAAAGGGCAATCAGCCTGTCCCTTTTAATGCGGTGAAGTATGGAAGGAAGCTTAATTTACAGGGATTTACAATGTTTAAGGAGAATCTGGGAGGGGTACTACCTAATTAAGTGCAGAATACAAAACAAGATATCAACTAATTAATTTATTAGACGAGGTGAGTTTTTCATGATCCGTACAATTCTAATGATCATCGGAGCTATTGTAGTAATCGGTGCGATTCTTGCATTAATTTAATTTTTTTCTGAAGGAATGATGGAGCAGCTATGAATGTAGTAAACCATCATTCCTTTTTGGATTCCTTCAATGGAATAAGGGCTTCATTCAAGAAATAAGCGGCAGCAAGCTAAACTAATACATTTCAAATAAGAGGTGAAAGCGGATGTTTAAAAATATTTTACTTGCATACGACCATACTGACGGAAGCAGGAAGGCTCTTGAAAAATCGGTCGAACTACTTGCTCATAATAAAGAGGCTAATCTGACCGTAGTCCATGTCACGGATAAAAGCGGTTATAAAGACGAACAGGGAACGGAACAGTTCACTCGTTCACTTGATGTCACCCATACCGGACTAGGTTCTCTTGATGCACAGAACCTGCCTCATAGTTATGACAATAAGATTGAAAATCGACACCCTATCAAAAAGCAGAATAACACAGATGAATTTAAAGCTGTAAGAGAAGATCTTGAATCGAGAGGCATTCATGCAAATTATGAATTGCTTACAGGTTCAGAGGCTGACAGCATTTGCAGCTATGCAAATGACCATGAAGCAGACATTATTGTCGTGGGCAACAGCAGCAAAACAGGCATTAAGAAATGGTTCCTTGGAAGCGTCAGTGAGAAAGTTTCACATAATTGTGCAAGCAGTATTCTAATCGTTAAATAAGTTAAATAATCAGAAGCAATAAGAAATAGGCTGTCTCATCAAGGGATGACACCAAAAAACGGATACCCCTATGAAAGAAGAACTCATTCCTTCATGGCAGGAAAGTTATGGTGCCGTTCCTTTTTAGAAGCAGCTTTTTTATATTTCCCGATCCTGCTGGGCAAGAAGATCATTCATGCGGTCCTTCGCCATTTTTTTATCAAACGTACTGTAAATGCGATAGTAATCTTCATCCAAAATCCGGTAGTGGTTGCTGATGATATTTTGCTGAAGAATATACCCGCCGTCTTTATTGACTTCTTTCCACCAAATTTTCCCGCCAAAGGTTTTTTCTTTACGGTAATCAATATCTTCCCTAGCAATGACCTCGATGACTTCAAGAGGGTCACCTCCAAAAGAATTCATCAGGGTTTCACTGCTGCGAAAAAGCGCACAAACTGCAACGATTGTTGTCCATCCCGCTACCAGCCTGCCTTTTTCGATTTGCACCAGAGTTTTCTTGGACACTCCAATGACAGAGGCCATCCTATCTTGAGTATATCCGGCTTCGGCCCGGATTACTTTTATTTTTTCAGAAACCAGCAGAATCAATTCTTCTTTTGTCATCATAGACCCACCTTCCAGTCATCCTTTAGTGTAATTTTACAACAAGCATAGAGCTTTGACCATTTTACTTTTATTAAATAGTAATCGGATACTACTGACTGAATTTTTCAAAGCAAATCATCTATAACAGCTTTAAATGGATTGAATTTATTTACTAATATCCAATTTGAAGGGCTGATAATCTAGTAATTTAAGACATTAATTTTTGATTTAACGGTAATTTTCAGATAATTTTGGTGTTTTTTCCAATTCCCTCTGTGAAAAGTGCGTGATTAAAGATATATTAATAGTAGAGGTTTTATTAAAAGTATTATATAAAGATAAGAAGTCAAACCCTTACATTGTAAATTGACTTTGATGATTAGAGGTGAGAAAATGTCTCCTGTAAAAAAAGAAGTGATTAATTTCTTTATTGCCCATAAAGCAGAAATTCTAAAAGGGTGGACCGATCAGCTTTCTCCTTCAGATACAAATTTCACAAAAGAACAAATCATCGATCAAGGCCTTCAAGTCTTTGAAAAATTCATTGAAGGTTTTCATCTCCCGCAGACTGACTTGGATCCATATGTTCAAGAAGAAGCGTATAGAATTGCCAAAAAGAGGCTCGAGGCTGAAACCAATATCGGGGAGTTTGTTTATAACTTGAATCTCGGCAGATCTGAAGTCCTCAAGCACTTAGGAGGGTTAAGCAGTGAATGGGCGGATTTACAGCGCACAATTAATAAGATAAATTTTTTCTTCGATAAATTTACATATTATACAGTATCCCACTACTCCCATATGAAGGATCAGATCATCAAAGAAAAAGAGCAATATATCGATTCTCATCATGAAGACAGACTATCACTGTTAGGCAAAATGACGTCCAGCTTTGTTCACGAGTTCAGAAACCCGCTAACTTCCATCAATGGATTCATTCAGCTTTTAAAAGCGGATAATCCCAATCTATCTTACTTAGACATCATCTCGTCCGAACTTGATCAGCTTAACTTCAGAATCTCCCAATTCTTGCTGCTGTCCAAAAAGTCTTCAGTCATGACCGAAAAGACTTCATTCTCCCTCAATGGATTAATTACAGAGGCGCTTGCTTTCTTGTATCCTAGAATCCTTGAAGTCAATGTCACTATCATTAAGAATCTCGAAGAAGAATTTGAAATGATGGGCTGGAAAGAGGAGTTTAGACAAGTCCTTATCAATATCATTTTTAATGCCATTGATGTATTGAGCACCAGGGCAGCCGACCCTCAAATCTGGATAGATACGACCTTACAGGGCAGCTCCTTCTGCCTCACCATCACCAACAACGGTGACAAAATTCCTGACGAAATACTTTCCAGTATCTTTGAGCCGTTTGTCACCTCAAAGAAAGATGGAACCGGCCTTGGACTATTTATCTGCAATGAAATTGTCGAGAAGCATGGCGGTAAGCTTACATGTCATTCCACTGATGAATCCACTTCATTTATCATTACTTTGCCCGCAAAGTAGAAGGGCCGGTCTTTTTGAAGAAGCCTCTTCGAGAGACAGCCCGAACCTTTTACCGTTTATAGATTTCAAGCGAAGATGATTTGGTGCATCCATTTCTTTCAAGAACCTTTTTCATCGCCAGATTGTCCGAGTCGGTGACGCCTGCATAAACCTTTGCGTTAAGACTCTTTAAAGATGCTAAGGCAGTTTTGTGGATTTCCGCAGCATATCCACAGCCTCTGAAGTAAGGCATGACCCCAAAAAAGAAAAGTCTGCCCTCATCCTCAGTACAAGGTTCTATATGGGGAATATAGAGTCCAGCAGCCTTTCCTCCCATTCTTACAAGAATTATCTTGAACTTGTCTGGCGCCACCTCGGAAGTAAGTGAGTTGATTATACTTTCCGCTTCCTGCCGGTCATCCAGTATGTCTATCAAACAGTTTAATGTTGACTCAGCTTCTGGCTCTTCGATAATTGTAAGAATTGAATCTGACACCCCACCGGCGACATCCTCCAAATTCCTGAAGTAGACTTCCCTTTCCTTTACATTTATTAAATCCTAAGTATTTTAATTTTTTTTCAGAGCAGCCTAATCCGGCGGGCACTGCCACAGTTACTCTCTTCTTCTCAGTATGATTTAGAAGAGCTTCTAAATGATCAAATTCTTTTTTACCGATTATTTTTGCTTTTCCATTCCATTCAAACGTGCTGTACCCCTCGCCCTCGAGCAATTTCCAATTCATAAACTGTACCTCCGCTTCATCACCCTTTTACTTAATCGTAAAATATCCGGAAGTAAATTCCAATTAATTTATTCTAATTTATGAGTATTTTCATCTGTAAAGGGTATTGATTACTATCTTAACTTAAGGCTCTTTTCGTAAACTTTGTTGCTATTTGATACTAATTCCGAAAATAACCATATCTAGTGGGGTAATAGCTGGTAGCTCTGAAAAGAAAAGAGCTGCTCTCCCTCGATAAATCCGGCTCTTGGAATTTTTCCGAAAGCAGCAATATATGCGAAAACAGCCTAACTTAATAAGAAAGGACTTCAATAGAATGACACAGAACGAAATATACTTTTTGTCTCCCAGTCACCAAAGAAGTCTAATGGCAGAAGGTTGGGCACAGATATTGGATATTTCCGGCTGGAAATTCGACAGTGGCGGATGGTCAAGCACAGAATCCAGCCCTTTCAGTGTGGAAGCCATGAATGAGTTGTGTATAGACATCTCTAAGAAAAAAAGGGTAAGAGCAGATTCCCATAAGCTTAACGAAGCTTCTGTCATCATTGCCATCCATGATTTCGAAGAGGATCTTGACTTTGAGATTCCTCCGCACTGCCAGAATAAAGTCGTCCATTGGAACTTGCCCAATCCGAAAAAGAGAGCGAAAAATCCTATTGAAGAATGGGTTTTTTACCAGGAAATTTGTGATTCGCTCGCTTTAAAAGTAAAGAGTCTTAAAGACGTATTAAATACGATCACATAAACAACCACCTCGTCACTTTGATGACCAGGTGGTTTTCTTTGTAGTTATATTTGTGACCAAGTTAGATTTCAGCAAAGTTTTTATAAAACCAGCCTAATTGACATCAGCTGCTTAACCAATCAAATTCAAAGCCACTCTTTAAAGTTATTTTAGATTACGTAAAATACTCCAGCTTCGCATCTGGAAAAAATTTTTCCATGTAACCGTATAAGTTGTCCTTGATATCCTGCTCTTCATCTTTTTGATAAATGTACTTGCCTATCCCATATTTCCCCCATTTGTACCTTCTTTGATTTTCATCAAGCTCTAACTTGGTCATTGGATAGTTTTTCTCAATGACACGTTTGGCCGGCTTGGTGAAACGATGCTGGATGAATTCAAAAGTAAGATCTTTCTTTGCATAGTCCGGGAGTTCCTCATCCAGGCGCTCGAACATATGGTGATAGCCCTCTTCCCAGCCTTCATGAAGATAGATTGGCGCAACGATAAAGCCAAGCGGATACCCTGCTCTCGCTACCTTTCCAGCTGCTTCGATCCTTTTGGCAAGCGGCGATGTTCCAGGTTCAAAGTTTTTAATAACATAGTCTGCATTGATACTGAAGCGAAATCTTGTTTTTCCATTATGCTTAGCATCCAGCAAGTGATCGACATGATGAAACTTGGTTACAAACCTTAACTTGCCGTACTCTGATTCCCCAAAATGTTCAATCGCTCTTTTTAAAGAATGAGTCAAGTGGTCAATCCCGACAATATCGGATGTACAGGCTGCCTCAAACCTGGTGAATTCAGGGGCCCGTTCTTTCATATAGTTATCTGCCGCATCAAGAATTTCATCTACATTAACATAGGTTCGTATGTACGGCTTGCTTCCCATCGTTGTTTGCAGATAACAATAGTGGCAATGTCCCATGCAACCTGTAGCAAATGGAATAGCGTATTCGGCAGACGGCTTCGAAGTATCGAATTTAAGTGTTTTTCTTACACCTACCACCAAAGTCGATTTCGCCACACGATATTTCTGGAAGTGATTATCTCCAGGCAGATTCCGGACCTGATTATGTGAAGTCGTTTCTCGGATTTCGATATCAAGCTTTTCAAATTTCTCTTTCAGCTGTTTTCCGAGAGGATATTCAAGTGCTCCCGGTTCAATATATACTAACTGAGGCATAAATGGTTTGATCATATCATGCCCTCCTATATATCGCCGAAATAGCTTTGATAGGCCTGTTCAGCTTGGTCGGCCGTCTGGTAAACAGCTATCTCATCATCCAGCGGATAATAGGTTTCATATAAAAATAAGGCAAGTTGAGATGGATCGTCAGGATTGTGGACCACCGCAGCTTCCTGAATATTCGCTACACTTTGAGTATGGGGATTTCGATACATCACATATACAACATCCCCCGCTTGATAAGGAGACAATTCATTATTTAACTCCATCTAAAAAACATCCTTTCGAATAAACAGTATGTATTCATTTTTCCTAAAAGGTCTGTTTTTTATAGGTGGGTTTTTCTGGGTTTATAGTAAACGCGCTATTTTTCTCTATTCAGTATAAAAAAGAAAGCCTTCTCCTTTGAGAGAAAGCTTCCGCTATAAAGAATAAAGTAGTTTTGTGTTCTTCAACAGAATAGAATACACATCTTTCACTCTTTCATGTTTGATTTTGGCGATGGCTTCAATTGTCCTGTGAATCATTTTGGGATGTGTCATCTGCCCTTTAAAGGGACCATCAAATTCCCAAGGGCCATCCGTCTCAACGAGCATTAATTCAAGAGGATAAGCATCTACAATCTCCACAATTTCTTCTTCATATAAAAGATCAGGAGTTACCGAAAGATAGTAGCCGTTTTCTTTCATCTTCTTAAGCGTCTTGGAAGATCCTTTGAACCAGTGAAAATGAGCCTTATGGATGGACGCTTCCTCAAGCATCGGAACCACTAGATCTGCGTCATCATAAACAGCATGGAGTATGATTGGTTTCTCCAAGGCCTTCGCCTTGCTGATGAACACCTTTAGTAATTCTATATAAGGACCAAGCTCCAAATCCCGATGCTCCTGCCTTAGATAATAAGGCAGGCCGACTTCCCCGACAGCAATCATCGTTTCTCTGTGTTCCTGCATGAACTGCAGAATACTTTGCAGTTCTCCTTCTGAAGGAAGAGGCTGTTCGGGATGATGACCAAAAGCCGGCCGTATTCTTCCATCCATTCGGGACAGCCGGAGATTTTCATGACAGGACTTCAGATGAAAGGACACTGATATAAGAGCAGCGATGTTCCCAAGATGAATGTCCGATAAAATCAAATCCTGCTGGAGGGGTTGATATAAATCAAAATGAATATGTGAATCAATGATGCGACTCCTCAGTTCCTTACTCATGAACGGCCAGCTCTTTATATATTGTCTTTTTGCATTGAAGGAATTCCTCACTGAGCACGAGACTTTCATCACGCGGCCTTGTAAAAGGAACTTGGAATTCCTTCTTGATAGAAGCAGGCCTTTGGGAAAGCACAATCAGCCTGTCTGAAAGAAACAGAGCCTCTTCGATGTTATGAGTTACAAAAATGATGCTTTTTTTATTCTCCTCCCAGATGGATAAAAGCCACTTCTGCATATCCAGACGGGTAAATTCATCCAGTGCTGAAAATGGTTCATCCAGGCAAATGATTGGCTGGGGGCTGAGCAAAGCCCGTATGAATGCCACCCTCTGTTTCATACCGCCAGATAACTCATGCGGGTATGCTTTTTCATATCCATCCAAACCTGCTCTCTCTATCATTCTGAGGGCACCTTCCCTGTCCTTTTCCCCGGACAACTCCTGGCCGAGCAATACGTTTTCAACTACGTTTCGCCACGGTAAAAGGGCTGGGGCCTGCGGCATATAGCTTATAAAACCTCTGCGCCCATTGATATTTTCCCCATCGATTTTGATACTTCCTTTTTCCGGGGAATACAGCCCGCCTATCAGATGAAACAGAGTGCTCTTTCCACTTCCGGAAGGACCGAGGACGGATAGAAATTCTCCATCGCCGACTGAAAGGGAGAGATTATCCAGGATGAGCTGGTTATCAAAGGATTTATTCAGATTATCGATTCTCAACTTTTCCACTTCTCTCATCTCCTTTCGGCTGCCATTTGATCAGCCATTTTTCCATGCCGATGATTAAAGCAAAGAACACCAGGCTCAGCAGCATAATAGCAAAAATGGCAACAAATACCCGGTCCGTCCTGAAGGAAGATGAAGCCAGGGTCATAAATACCCCAATTCCTTGTTTGGCCCCCAGCCACTCTGAAATGACGGCACCCATCACACTATAAGTAGCCGAAATCTTCAACCCTGAAAAAATGGAAGGAAGAGAATGCGGCCATTCAAGCTTTCGAAAGATCTGCATCTTGCTTGCGCCAGCCATCTGCATATAATGCTTAAGCTCATTGCCCGTCTGCCTGAAACCATCCAATGCTGGCACTGCTACAGGAAAAAAACAGACTAGCGTGATGACAATCATCTTCGGCAGCAGTCCGAAGCCGAACCACACCACCAATAGAGGCGCAAGGACAATAATCGGTATATTTTGCGAGAGAATCAGCAGCGGATACACCGACTCCCTCAAGATCGGAATGAGGTGAAGCCCCACTGCCACAATTAACCCGATGCTGCAGCCAATCGAAAAGCCAAGAAGTGTCAAGAATACCGTAGATGTCAGATGCTCTTGAAAAGTTGGCCAAACAGTAATAGCTTCACTCCCTACACGGGATGGAGAAGGAAGCAGCCACGCAGGGATATCAGCAGTCCGGACAGCGATTTCCCAAATAATGAACAAGAGGATGATGGCCACGGCAGGCCGCCATCCCCTTTGAAGGAATCTATTCCTCATTTATATTTCTCCGTTAATTGATCCATGGAAATCCCGCTTGGCTGATAAAGGATCTTCACCTGGGAAATCACATTTCTGCTTCCCAATTCGATCATTTTTTCATTCATCTTTTCAATCACGTTCATTAATTCAGTCAAGTCACCCTCCATAGTGGTTTCCAAAGGATGCACTTCATACTTCACTCCTGAATCTTCAATGACTGCAATGGCAGCGTCCACATAAGGGATCACATCTTCACCATTTTTGGTTTTAGGTATTATTTGTATACTGACTAAACTATTTTTCATATTCTGATCACCTCTTATTCCGGCAAGAATTCATTGGTAAACGCTTGTTCAGCGTCAAGTTCTGATTCCAGGAGTTCGTTGTCGAACATCCAATCGGCATAGTTTTCCCAGACTTCCAGCTTTTGCTCTCCCCATCGTGGAGCATCGTCGGTATATCTGGAAGCCAGCCACTCCTGGCTTCTCTTAACAAGATCCTCGTCAAGGTCCGGCGCGGCATCAATAAGGATTTGTGCGGCCTCTTCCGGGTTATCTATACTAAAATTATACCCTTTTGAAGCGGCTGCTAAAAATGCTTTAACTGTTTCCGGGTCTTCTTCAATCATGTCTTCATTCGTCGTAAGAACCGGGGTATAGTAATCCAGCTTTTCCGAGTAGTCTGTTAAATAAATCATGTTGATATCTTCATTTCTAAGTTCAGCCTCGATTCCAGTCCAGCCATAATAAATCCAGGCAAAATCGATGTCCCTTTGAACAGCAGTAAAGAAGTCACTGTCACCCATGTTAACGATATCCACGTTCGATATATCAGCGTTTTCCTGAGCCATGATAGAAGCCATTACCTCCTCTTCAACTGGTGATCCCCAGCCGCCATAGGTCTTGCCTTCAAAGTCCTTCGGCGTTTCTATATTCTTATCTGCCGGGGAAGCAAAGCCGGAAGTATTATGCTGAATAACCGCTGCAATCGATACAAGCGGTACATCCTGCACCCGGGCCTGCGTAACCCCTTCCTGGTAACCGACACCAAAATCAGCTTGTCCGGAAGCCACGATGGAATCCGCACCCGCTTCACCAGGCATGATGATTTCCACATCAAGGCCTTCTTCCTCAAAATAACCGTTTTCCTTTGCTGCATATAAACCGGTGTGATTTGTGTTCGGAGTCCAATCCAATACAACCGAAACTTCCTTCAGCGCTTCAGATTCACTCCCGCTGCCGTTTTCGTTCTGTCCTTCATTGTTATTCTGTCCGCAGCCGGTGATTAAAACAGCCGAGAATAGAATCGCAAATGCCTTCTTCATTAAGGTTCCTCCCTGTTGGTCAAAAAATTTACGAGTCATCTATAGAACCTGTCATATTAAAATTGCAGTCTGTTTCATCAAATAAAAAAGCGTCCCGGAATGGACCCGGGACGCATATTGAAAACAGAATGACCGTTTAGAATATGTTCCCTACGCTGGTCTCAGCCAGATCAGGTTCCAAGGGTCAGTATCTATCAGGATACAATCTCAACCAGCTCCACTGGTCCCCCCACTATTCTCGCATATTAAATTCATTTCCATCCTTTACTTTGACACACTATTCCCTAAAATTCAAGAAATAACATCACAGGATTTATCACTTTTAAGCGTATAAGTACTCTTATTTTGAACTTTTGATCATTCAAGCTATAATTGATGGAAAGAGAAAAGACGAGGAGGAGACAGATGGAAAGAGTACAACTAACAAATGACCTGACTTTCTCAAGATTCATTCATGGTCTGTGGCGCCTGTCCGACTGGAATCAATCAAAGGAAGAAACCTTGAAGCTGATTGAAGAGGTATTGGAAACAGGCATCACTACTTTTGATCACGCCGACATATACGGCAGTTATACATGTGAAAATTTATTCGGTGAGGCATTGGCTTTAAAACCATCATTGCGAGAGAAGATGGAAATCGTCACTAAATGCGGAATTATCCTGCCATCTACTAATCGCCCGGAACACAAGACACACCATTATAATACAAGCAAGGAACATATCATGGAGTCAGCGGAAAACTCGCTGGCCAGCCTGAAAACGGATTACATAGATGTGCTTCTCATTCACCGTCCGGATCCATTTATGAACCCTGAACAAACTGCTGAGGCGTTCAATCAGCTTCATAAAGAAGGAAAAGTTCGCCACTTTGGTGTTTCCAACTTCAAGAGCCACCAATTCAGCATGCTTCAGTCCTATCTTGACTTTCCTCTGATAACCAATCAGATTGAGTTATCACCCTATGTACTGGAAAACTTTGAAGACGGCACAATTGATCACGCCCTTCAGAACCGGATCCCTCCCATGGCCTGGTCGCCATTGGCGGGTGGAAAGATCTTTTCCAGTGGTGATGAGAAGGCTGCACGCCTTCGCGGCACCTTGGAAAAAATCCGTGCGGAAAAAGATGCGGATGGCATTGATCAAATCATCTATGCCTGGTTATTGAATCATCCGTCTAGAATCATGCCGATCATCGGGTCCGGGAAGCTGGACAGAATCCGTAATGCTGCTGCTTCTCAAGATATTCACCTTGATCCTAATCAATGGTTTGAGATTCTTCAAAGCTCCATGGGGCATGACGTACCTTAATTTCTACCATAAAAAAGAATCCTGCGCATAGAAGCAGGATTCTTTTTTATACATATCTTTCGCCGCTTAATTCATTGTCACCGAGAACCTTGGTGATCGACTTCTCCACATAGTGTGCAAGATACTCTTTTTGCAATTCAATTTTACTCAACTCATAGAGCTGTTTATCGGATACTTTATAAATTCCAATTCGAAGTAGTTGTTTAATATAAAAATCTTCTGTTGAACTTAGTTTTCTTTGCTGCACGGTTTATCCCTCCGAAGAGAGTATACCCGCTTTTAATATTTTCTAACCTCAGGAAGAAAATTTTAAAAGTTTGGCTGTTTGACCGGCAGGCTGACCGATACAATGGTCCCCTTCCCTTCTTCACTTTCATACTGGATAGACCCATGATGTTCTTCGATAATCTTAAAACTTACCATTAACCCCAGGCCGGTTCCATCCGATTTAGTCGTATGAAAAGGTGTCCCGAGGTGGGCCAGGTTTTCTTTAGAAATCCCCTGCCCTCCATCTTTTATTGTCAGCTTGATCATCTCTGAATTCTGCAATTCTGCTTTAATGGCAACCTCTCCGCCAAAAGGCATGGCCTCCATACCATTTTTAATCAAGTTAATCAAAACCTGTTTGACATGTTTAGCATCGCACTCGATCAATGGAAGATCGTCTGATTCTCTAAGGAAGCCGACGCCCTGATTCATGGCATCACTGTCCATTACTTTCAGTACATACTCAATGATCTCATTGATATCCTGCATCTCGAAATTCATCCCTTTTGGCTTCCCGATTACCAACAAATCATCAAGCAAAGAGGAAATCCGTTCTATTTCATTTGTCATTATCGTATAGTACTCGCCGTCTTCAGGATGCTTCTCATGCTGCAGCTGAGTGAAACCTTTCAACGATGCCAAGGGATTCCTGACCTCATGGCTTATTGATGTAGCGAACCTTCCGACAGCTGCGAGTTTTTCTGCATGGCGGAGTTCGTCGTTCATTTTAATTCGTGTCTTCATATTGGATATATAACGATTGAGAATGATAAATGATATAAGAGAAAAAATACTGTACAGAAAAATGGCTAATACCATACTTCCTTGCTGGAAAACACTCGCCAACAGAGCATACTTAAAAATAAAGCCTGCAGAAGTATACCAAAAGAAACGCTTATTGATGAATAGCGGAGAAAAAAGTATAAATACTAACTCGACTGCATTCCCGATACCCATATTGCTACTGTTATTTTCTAATTGAATCAAGATATTATTCAATATGTCTACAGTAAGAAAACCAAATAGATAAAAGTACTTTACTGCAAAGATTTTTCCAATTTTATTAATATACATGGAGATAGGGAGAAATAAAATAAAAATCAGATGGTACCAAAAACCAAGTCCCCCGTCAGGTAAACCAAAACTATTTCTTTCACTTAAATATGGGAGTAAATAATAATAAAATACATCATATATAATCAGGCAAATATAGAACAACGCCAGAAAAAGTCTTAGGGCTTTGATTTCTTCGCCTTCTAGGAAGAAGGATTTATTGGATTGCTTTTGTTTGTTCATTGTTTACTCCTCTAATTTCATTCATGCTAGAATGACTTTAATGGACTACCATAAATAATGATATAGTAAAAAAGACTCAATGTAAATTATTGTAGAATTATGTAGAATTTTATCGTTTTTGACAGAATAGTATCTCATTTTAAAATTCTTTTAGGCAGCCTTATTTTTTTTTGACTCTTTTGTGCCGGCAAACTTTTTATACCATGAAACTGCGAGGAATGAAGAGAACGTTAAAAACGGCAGCAAAACAAAAAAACCATCCCAGAATTCAATTGCTGTTATAGGCTCTTTCATATTCGTAAACATTAATTTTAATATGAAAATTATTTGCGGAAAAGAATAAACAGCTAATAGTCCGACCATTATTACCGTTCCAAAAACATATAATACACTATACGATTTTACTAACCATTCTTCACCTTCGTAAACCTCCTCTTCCTCATGGTTCTGTCCCCATGGCATCTTATTTATCAGATAAGCTTTCGAATTTTCCATGAGATTATACACACCGGTCAGATTTTCCAATACATAATACAAATCAGTCTTCATAAAAAAACAGATTTGATATAGAAGTCTTAAAATGGTTGTTAGACTTATTAGACGAAGTACCCCTGTTATGAGTTCCATTTCATAAAAAAACAGTTGAAGAATTAAGCAAGTAAATAATACTGCTATATCAAAGCATATGCCTGCAAGGTATAATGTGGTTCTATTTTTAGGGGAAAGCTGCCAAGCTTCGCTTAAATCAGTTTGCAAAACAATAAAAAACAGCCTGGTCCCTATTTCCAATCGAGCTGGGAGGTTTCTAGACCTGATGGCAAGTATATGTCCGGCTTCATGGATAAGTACAAACGGAAGAGATATTAAAGCAACCGAGAGAATGTTGACCATATTTAAGTCATATAAAAACAGGTCCTGGTAAACAGGAATTAAAGCGGGGAACTTCATAAATAAAATAATTGTAAGAAGGAATACGAAAAAATAAATCATGGCAGAAACTCTGTTAAAAAACACCTTTCCTGCCAAAGGAGGAATCCACAAAAATTGGGCAGGAACCTTTTCCACAGATGGGGATACCTTGATATTTTCATCATCGATTTTAATAATAAAGTCCATTTCTATTAAAACTTCCATGAATTCCATTACGCTTGTATTTTCTTTTCTTAATTCATCTTCCATTTTCCCTTGAACATTTTCAATTGAGTTTCCTTCTGACAACAGTCTTATAACCTTTACTGCAAGAGCCGGTATCTCAAAATATTCGTGTGTCATTTTATTCTGAACAATAAAGTTTTTCCTATCTTTCTTTGCATCATATGGAACTAAAGTTATTATGCTTTGTTTATTCATCGCTTTAGCCAATCCTCCCTAAAAAAAAGAGAGACTGAATAGATCCAAGTCTCCCTTTTCCATATCAAGCTTTCCATAAATAGCACCACCAGCAAGTCAGCTTCAACTTATTCAGCTTTCTGATTTTCATAATCCCACCTCACTCTCTTGTGTATTGATTCTTGAATTCAGGATTAGGTCGCTTGATGTCTGATAGTGCTTATGAAGTGAAACCCATTCAGTAAAGACTTCTTTAAATATATCAATAAGATCAGGGTCAAACTGTGTGCCCTTCCCTTCAAGAATTCTATTAAATGCAGTTCCAACTGGCAATGCTTCCCTGTATGACCTTGTCGATGTCATTGCATCAAAAGCATCTGCGATCGCAGTGACTCTTGCCAAGATTGGAATATCCATCCCTTTTAGTCCTTCAGGATATCCCTTTCCATCCCACCTTTCATGATGAGAGAGTATGACACCTGAACTATCATTTAAATTTTCAACTTTTTCAATTGCTTTGGTCCCGACTACTGGATGAGTCTTTACAATATCAAACTCTTCTTTAGTTAATCTGCCAGGCTTCCTAAGGATTTGATCGGGTATATTAATTTTCCCAATGTCATGAAGCAAACAAGCATAGTAAAATGCATTCAATTCTTCTTGCGTGAAATTCCCCATCTTTTTCGCCAATATAAGAGCATAGTTCGCGACTCTCTCACTATGTCCTTTAGTATAGGGATCTTTTAGTTCCAGAGTAGCTATAATACCTTTCACTATAGCTTCCAGCTGCTTATTATATGATAATTTTATCGCACTCACATACCCAAGAATTCTTTTCAATAACAGATAAGCCATTGAAGAAATCACCAAAGTAAGAATAGCCGGAAAAATCACTTTCATATCATGAATAAAAAAAGCTACTGTTACGTATTTCAAAAAAACAGACCCAGTGATGACCAGGAAAAATAGTTCACTGACAAAGATAGGCGAAAATACAATCAAAAATAGTTCAACTACATTTCCGCTTGTATATTCAATCCCGCTTCCGCCATAAATTGTTAAGTCATTGACTAAATTAAGAACCATATAGCTGATTACAAAAGCATACTTGATTCTATGTTGGTTATTTTTATAAACCACCAACAGTACAGGGATTAATAGAAGTAAAATTATGTAGAGAATATATCCAAAACTCGATTTAAATCCAATTTCACCATTTGTAACAAATGGATTAAAAAAATAGAAGAATCCGTCATACAAAATCGAAATAGTAAAAAACAAAACTAAAAACCATTTTAGTGTCCTTTTTTCTTCAAAAATCAAAGTCGAATCTTTTATATTTTTTAACATGGCTGGCCTCACTTGCTGCAAATGGAATTATGTTTAAAAAGTGCTCACTTGTCATCATTAGACATTTTTCATTCTATAGCAAAAGTCCTATACGTGGAATAGTTTATTTTGCTTATTTAAGCTGATATTTCATATTAGCTGATATTTTCAAAACCATATTTCTGCTATTGTGGAATAAATCCAATAAATTCATTATTTTTCTTCGAAGATCACTTTCTATTGTGTATATCGGCTTCTATTCAGCCGGTTGAATAGAAGCCCTGTAAAAAGGGACTAAAGTACTGCCATCCCCCTGAATTGCTACCTTCCCTTATAAGATAAAAAAGCTTTTTTAAAACTCTACCGGTTATTTTTTATGAAATAGTTAATTCTTTAGCCAAAACAAACCACCAGTTTAAACTGGTGGTTTGAACTGCAGCTGGAAGCCTTCCTTACCAGCCTCGGCCTAAAAGGCCCAATGAATTAGTTTCTCTTGCTATTTATTACGGCTGAAAAAACGTGGAGAAATAAGCGGAGAAATTCCGCTTATTTGTATAAAAGATGCGAAAATGGTTCGTTTTGCTGTGCTTAAGCGGAAAACTTCCGCTTATATACCCCCAAAATCACATTCAATACTAAAGCTTAACCGGAAAAACTCCGCTTATTTTAGGGTTTATTAATGCCAATCAGCAAGGATACCTCCCCTTCTGCTGGAATGGCATGAAGTAATAGGGAACCGGCTTATTCTATAGAAAGATGGTGTCTTATGCCACGCTATAAACTCTCTGGAACCACCGGCATAGCCAGGGGTCTACAAGACCTTTTGTCAAAATAAAAAAAGGCCCTCTGAGTCAGGGCCTTTTGATCAATCCGCAAGTTTTTGCTCTATGTTGCTGTTCCTCTTCATCAAGAAATCGATGGCGAGCCAGAAGAAAACAGAGACCAAAGCGTAAATTCCAATTGTGTAGTAGATATCTTCTGTTTTCCATTGTAGCTTAGGGATGAACAGTCCTAATAAACCAGTAAAAATATAATAACTTCCAATCAGATGGAAGAACAGTTTTTCGGTAGTCAAGTTTCTTTTCTCCATATAACCTTTGCCTGCTTTTCCTAAGAAGATTGCAATTCCCCTGATGATAAAATACACGGAAAAAGCAATAATAATAGCAATCACTGTAGAATTGTTAAAGACGTTGGCCATTTTAATGCTCCTTTCACCAAATACCATTGTTCATTCTTAAGATTGTACCATAAGATCACCAATTTTGAGTAGGAATTAAATTCCAATATCTTTTTTTTATATTTTACCTCCCTGTACCATGTGGTATAGTGTTAAATAGCTATTATCTCAAAAGGAGAATTTTCTTATGTCCAGTTTAAAAGATAGAATTGATAAACTATCTCCTGCCCAGTTAATTGTAGTTTTCTATTGTGCGGCAGTTGGAATTTCAATCCTATTACTTAGTCTGCCAATAACTGCCCAGCCGGGTGTAGATTTAAGTTTCATTGATATTATGTTTACCGCAGTAAGCGCCATAAGTGTCACAGGGCTTACTGTTATTCAGATAGTGGACACCTTTAGTACGGCAGGCATCTTTATTCTGATATTCATCCTGCAAATAGGCGGCATCGGGATCATGACCCTCGGAACCTTCCTATGGCTGATTATAGGGAAAAAAATTGGTTTGAAAGAACGCAGGTTGATAATGACCGATCAAAACCAATCTAACCTTTCCGGCTTAGTCAACTTAATGAAACAAATCCTGTTAATCATCCTATTAATCGAATCTGTCGGTGCTCTTATACTAGGTACATATTTTCTAAAGTATTATCCTGTCTGGGAGGATGCCTATCTGCATGGGCTTTTCGCCAGTGTCAGTGCTACAACCAATGGCGGGTTCGATATCACCGGGCAGTCACTCATTCCATATGCAGATGATTACTTTGTTCAGTGTGTCAATATCATTTTGATTACTCTGGGAGCGATTGGATTTCCTGTATTAATCGAGTTAAAAGACTTTCTCATGAAAAATAATGATAAGCGGGTGAGGTTTCACTTTTCTCTTTATACTAAGTTGACAACCGTTACCTTCTTTTCTCTTATGGTAGTAGGAACAATTCTGATACTTGTTATAGAATTCAATCGTTTTTTTCAAGGTTTATCCTGGCATAAATCTTTTTTCTATGCGTTTTTCCAATCTACGACAACCCGAAGCGGAGGGCTGGCGACCATGGACGTCAGCCAGTTATCGGAGCCTACTCTCATCATTCTCTGTATGTTGATGTTCATTGGTGCTTCGCCAAGTTCAGTTGGAGGCGGAATACGGACCACGACATTTGCCATTAATATTCTTTTTCTTATCAACTTTGCAAGAGGAAGGTCAACGATTAAGGTTTTCCGCAGAGAGCTGGATCAGGCTGATGTAATTAAATCACTGGCCGTAACATTGCTTGCCAGCTTTATGTGTGCCGGTTCTCTAATCATTCTTTCGATTACCGAGTCTCATTCATTCCTGGAAATTTTATTTGAAATCTGTTCAGCATTCGGAACCGTTGGACTATCAATGGGCATTACTCCTGATTTAACCGTTATCGGCAAACTCATCATAATGGCCCTGATGTTTATCGGAAGAATCGGACTTCTCACTTTCCTGGTTATCCTGGGCATTAAGCAGAAAGAAACTTTGTATAATTATCCTAAAGAAAAAGTCATCATCGGGTAAAAATCAATGTATCAATGAAATCATTTCCCTTAAAAAGCAGTGGACCCAGTAGTGGCCACTGAAAAAGTTCAACAAAATCTAAAAGGCAGAATCGTTCATTTCAAAGAACGATTCTGCCTTTTTCTCGTTAGGTACTATAAAAAGTGTTGGTTTCCGTTTAAGATGCACGACTCCACTGGGCTGGCGCACGGTGGAGTGGGCTTTATCGCAAAAGCAGCTTGTTATTTTCTAATTAAGTATACAGCGGGGGAAAAATAAGGGGAGTTTTTCCCTCTATTTAAGCTGTTTTCAAAAACTTTTTAGTAATTAAGGGGAATTTTCCCCTCTATATAACTAGCCAAAGTGCTGTAACTGGCTGTTCGGTACCGCTGGTCACTTTACCAGATCCTTGAATCCGCATCTTTCCCGCGACTAGTTGAAAAAGTACGTCCCATGCCCGCCAGGCTAATGTATCAAAAATCATAAAGCTAATGGGATAAAAAGAGTAACACATTCAATGGGTGGTAAGAATTAAGTCAATCTTTCTTCTCATTTATGGAGGTGTAGTTGACTTTATTCTTGGTTATAGAGGATTTGCTACTAAAATTCGGTATATTCTCAGTGCAGTGGAACCTAGACCACTGCTTTTTTTGATCAAATCAATATTACCGCTGACTGATTTTAGAGAAAGTAGAATTTGAAAGTTATGTTAAAATATAGAAAAAAGTGATTACTCTGTTAAAATACAGAGTAATCGAAGAAGAGGAGAACAATATGAGTGAACAGGTTGCAGCCATGAAGGAACTGATCTCATTAGAAGATGGAATTACATTAGTTTATCAAGAACCTAAAGAATACTTGCGATACTATTCCGTTTATTATGGCCAAAAATATGCAGACTACTTTTTTAGAAGGTCTCCGGAAACAATGTTAGAAATCGCCTCCATTTTTGACTGCGGATACTTCATCATGAAGGATGAAGAGATCATTGGCGGTGTATTCCTAAAGCCGAATTTCATGTCCGATTTGTTTGTGGTACCTCCCTATGAGGATTATGAGGGATTAGTTTACAGGCTTTTAAACTATTTAAAAAAGGTATCGAAGACTGAAGAGAAAATCATTTTAAGAGATATTATAGAAGAACACGCAGCAGCTTTCGAGCAAAATGGATGCCGGGTTCAAGAAACTAATTATTGGATGATTCGTCCAACACAATCACTAGTGCCTGCACTTCCTGAAGGATATCTATCAAAATCGGTTGCACCCGAAGACACCAATGATATAGCCTGTTTAATTATGAAATCCTATCAAGCGAATCCAGCTTACAAACAAATCGGCTCCAAAGAGGATTATATTCAACATATTAAGGAATTCATTGAAAAATATCAAAGTAATAAAATTATGGATGAGTGTTCAAGGGTGATCATAGATCAGAATACTAACAAACTCGTTGGTGTGTGCCTCCACATGGAATTTGAAGATTATCCTCTGATCATGAGTTTAGCTGTTGACCCTGAACATCAACGCAGGGGGCTTGGACGGTTCCTGTTAACCCATTCTATAAACATATCGAGCAAAGGATATCCAGCTGCCCGCTTGGCCGTCATTAAAGGCAATTCAGCGATTAAGCTTTACGAGGCCATGGGATTCATTAGAAATAAATCAATATCGGATATGTACTTAGTATAACTTAGTCCTAAATGGTCGTTAAACTGAGTGGGGCTTCCTGAAATAAACTTTTCGGTCAGCAGCTTAAGGCTCTGACCTTTTTGTATGCAAAGATATATTTTTAAAGCATAAAGAAAATCCATCTCAGAAGGAGTGCACTGAATATGTCCAACATAGATTTAAAATTATAAAAACGTACCTTTTCTGCTTCCGGTATTATGAAAGAGTGTTGGTTTCCATTCTAAATACCCGGATCCGCTTGGCGGGCTCCTGATCTTATAGGGAAAGCGCTTGTTAGTTCCTTAATAAAGTACTCAGCGGTAAGAATAAGGGTACTTTTTTCCCTTAATTTTTAATTCAAGCTTATTTTGGGATAAATAGAGGAAATTTTTTCTCTTATTTGATAAAAAAGCCCATTATTTTAGTATATTCAGTTAAATAAGAGAACTTTTTCCCCCTATTCTAGCTTTTTTCATTGTTTTTTAGTAAATAAGGGTACTTTTTTCCTCTATTTACTATCCGACATACTGACCGCATCGATAAGTGCCACCGGTCACTGTCATGAATCAACACCTTTTATCAAATAGTTGAGGAAGATCCTCTCCAGCCCCTGCTGGCAAATGTTCCAAAAAAGATTAAAGGATTCTAAATCTGTTTAAATAAAAGGCTGTTTTCGCATAGATTGTGGCTAATTTAAAAGTAATGGATTTCCACTCCAGGCGGGCGCCCGGCCTCCTTGGCTTCACCTGTATAAAAAGTGGAAGCGCCCTGATCAGACCCGACAGGCAAATAACCTCAAGAGAAAAAAAGGCGACCTTCCCTTTTATTCTCTTGAGGTTATTTGATCCCGAGGGGCTGGGCGCTGGAACTAGACGACCGCTAGTCCCGCAGGAGGGCGCACGCCTTCCGCTCCAATCCTTCTAGTAAAAATAGGGATGAGGAAAGTAAAGCATCCAAAAGCAACAATCTTTTAGAAAAGAGCCAAATAAAAAGTAGATTCTTAAACTCCTGTAGATTTTTAGTACCCTCCTCAGAAATGACTTCTACAAGGCTTTTTTCGCATATATTGTTTCTTTCGGAAAAATCCCAAGAGCTGAATTTTTCCCCGGATACTAAGAGTTTAATTTCTTAACATGGGAGAGTAGCTCTTTTCTTTTCGATTACACCAGTTTTTCCCCCTCTTAATATGGTTGTTTTTTCGGACTTAGTATCAAATAGCAACAAAGTTTACCAAAAGAGTTTTTTTACAAAGAAAAAGAGCGCCAATTCACTATAGAATCAGCACCCCCTCAAAACCGAGACCAGCCATTTCTTTATTTATCTTTGACCCTGAGGAGTCTCAGCCCATTCAGCGTCACAATTAAAGTAGCTCCCATATCGGCGAATATTGCAATCCAAAGGGTGAGCCACCCTGGAATGACCAGGAGAAGCGCAAGCAGTTTGATACCTAATGAAAAGGTGATATTTTGTTTGATGATGAACAGGGCCTTACGGCTGAGTTTTACCGTAAAGGGCAGTTTTCTTAAATCGTCACCCATCAAGGCTACATCTGCTGTCTCCAATGCTGTATCCGTGCCCGCTCCGCCCATGGCGATGCCTATAGAAGAAGCCGCCAGGGCAGGTGCGTCGTTCACTCCATCCCCGACCATCGCAACCTTCCCGTACCTCTCACGAAGTTCTTTAATATACGCCAGCTTTTCCTGCGGCAGTAATTCCGCTGCTGTGTCACTAATATTGGTTCGTTTGGCAATGGCTGCTGCTGTTCCTCTATTATCTCCAGTCAGCATAATGGTTTTATTTATTCCCAGCTTATAAAGCTTTTCAACGACTTCTGAGCTGCTCTCCCTGATCTCGTCAGCAACAGCCGCCAATGCGAGGACTTCTTCTTTTGTACCTAATACAATGACTGTTTGCCCTTCATTTTGCAGATTCGCTATAGTCCTTTTTAAGTCTTCTGAGAGTGGATAGTCCCTGACTTCCTCCATAAAAGCAGGGCTTCCTGCATAATAGCTTGTAAAACCGATTGTTCCTTGAATTCCTTTTCCTGTAACAGAAGTGAATTCTTCCACCTCTACCGATTGGTAATCAGCCTTTTCCTCTTCGGCCTGCTTCATAATCGCGGAGGCGAGAGGATGCTGTGAACCATTTTCAAGGGCAGCGATCAGTTTCAGGTATTCATTCCTTTTTTCTTCCTTCAAAGAAATGAACTCTGTGACCGCAGGACGGCCTTTTGTAAGGGTTCCTGTTTTATCAAAAGCGATGGCTTTCAAAGCGCCCATTTCTTCTAAATATATTCCGCCTTTAATCAAGACCCCGTTCCGGGCGGCATTTCCGATCGCGGTAACAATGGAAACGGGTGTTGAAATAACAAGTGCACACGGACAGCCGACTACGAGGACAGCGAGTCCCTGATAAACCCACTCGCTCCATTCAGCATTGAACAGTAACGGAGGAATAACAGCTGTAAGGATAGCGACCAAAATCACTGCGGGTGTATAGTATTTTGCAAAACGGTCGACGAATGCCTGTGATGGAGCCCGCTCAGCCTGAGCCTCTTCAACCAGGTGAATGATTTTCGCTATTGTGGTATCCTCCGCAAGCTTTGTCACTCTGACTTCAAGCAAACCTTCTTCATTCAAGGTACCGGCAAACACCTCATCATTTTGCTGCTTGGTTACCGGCACCGACTCCCCTGTAATGGCAGCCTGGTTGACCGCGGAAACACCTTTTTCAACTATTCCATCCATCGCGAGCTTCTGCCCAGGCTTCACAATCATGATATCCCCGATTCGAATATCATCTATTTCAACTTGCATTTCACTTCCATTCCTTTTAATCAACGCTTCTTTTGGGGCAATATCCATCAGAGAGCGAATGGACTGCCGCGCCTTATCCATCGAATAGGATTCCAGGACTTCACTGATGGCAAACAGTATGACAACCGTTGCCCCTTCTCCCCATTCGCCAATAAACGCAGCTCCGATTATGGCAATCGTCATGAGCGTCCTCATATCGAAGTCAAGACGCATTAAATTCTTCAGGCCCGTTGTAAAAAGGCGATAGCCTCCAATGGCAATGGAAGCCACATAAGCCAGGACTGACAAAATGCTTTCTTCACCGTAAAATTGTCCAAGCGACCAGCCCATAATCAAAAAGACGACAGAAAGCAGAACATTTCCGTATTTTTGGATGAAGGGCTGTTTATCTTCATTTGTAAAACGCTGGTTTTCAGGGATCAGTTTAAGACCTTCAAACGCTCCTGCTTTTTCAAGTTCTTCAATAGTTGTATCTCCATAGACAGTGAGCTTAGATGCTCCAAAATTAACATTTGCTTCAGAAACACCATCCAGGTGCTTCACGTTCTTTTCGAACTTTGCGGCACAGCCTGCTCAGGAAAAGCCCTGAACGCGGTAGGTCGTTTTATCTGCTGACTTTACCAAACCTTCAGCCACGTTGTTCCACCTCCTTATGATGGGTGATGGCGATGCTTATCAAGCTTCTGACATGGTCATCATCCAGGGAATAATACACCAGTTTTCCCTCTTTGCGATATTTGGCAAGCCCCATATTACGAAGCAGCCTTAGGTGATGAGAGGCAGTAGCCGTGGTTGCCCCGACAATCTGGGCTACATCACAGACACACAACTCTTTTTCAAGACTGAGGGCATAAGCGATCTTCATTCTAGTATCATCCGATAATGCTTTAAATATTTTTGCCGCACCATTTGTATTGGTTTCCGCAAGCTCCTCTTGGATGGAAGCCGCTTTCTCACTTTCAAAACAATTCACTTCACAAACATCTTTCTGCTTCATCTCTTCACCCCAACAATCAAACGTTCATTTGAATATTAGTATATGTAAGTTCAAGAAATCTGTCAAAACATTCTAGAATTTGTGCTAAAACCCACCGCCGTGCTCAAATGGGCTGTCCCTCTTAGTATGGTCACCCGGTAACACAATGAAGTATGTACAAAAAAAGAACCGTCCCGTTTTAAGGAAGGTTCTTTCGTATTTTCTTAATTATATACCGCTTAGCAGCTCATAGCAGTCTTTATCCCCTTGTCGCACGCCAACAGGATAAGTAGTGCTTCAGCCCTTTAACGTATTAAGAGGGACTGTCCCTTGCCGCGCTTTAACGTATTAAAGGTATTTCCTTTGTACATTACGTCCTTCATAAGTGAACAGCATCTGCTTGTTTTCTACCTGAGTTTCAATATGGACGGTTCTGCCCCAAAGCTGATGGACATATGGGAGCACTTTCTCAAGATATTTAATGTCCAGCTCTATGCCCTCATACCAATGCTTCAGATAAAGTTCACCATTTTTCATATAGTCCCCGTCGTTGACTGTAATGAACGGAAATCCGCCATTTACCCGCATTCCCACAAGTTGGTCGCGAACCCCTTTCCATTCTTTTCCGACAATTTTATAGTCCTTACCCTGTTTTTGGAAAAGATACATATCTTCCCGCATCACCAGATCTTTCGTCAAATAGTTGCGCAGAAAGGATATATCCGATTCAATTTCCCTGACCTCGAACATTTTTTCCCTGCCCGATCCAGGCTTTTCGCCTCGTTTGATCATTGCCTCGGTTGGATTATTGTAGCGCTCCTCAATATCCTCAAAAATCTTCAAGCCCAGATAGTATGGGTTGATGCTTGTTTTCGAAGGCTGCACCACTCCGGCATTCAACTTGGCGAATTCTATGGATTCACCGCTGGTCAGGTCCATTTCTCTTATAATTCTTTGATGCCAATAGGACGCCCAGCCTTCATTCATGATCTTCGTTTCCAGCTGCGGCCAGAAATAAAGCATTTCCTCCCTCATCATGGTCAGGATATCACGCTGCCAGTCTGAAAGTTCACGGCTGAATTGCTCAATGAAAAGCAATAGATCCTTCTCTGGCTGCGGCGGAAATTTCTTTTTCACTTTCCTTCTTTGTTTTCTCTCTTTATTTGGTCCATCGTCAAGAGACCATAAATCACCATATGGTGTCGCAGAAGCAACCTCCTCTTCCTCCCACTCCACATCGTCCATGCTCCAAGCCAGCTTTGGCCTCATCAAGGAAGGATCGATATGCTCGTCAATGGCAAGAACTGCATCGAGAAAGGTTTCAACTTCTTTTTTTCCATGCTCAATTTCATATTGCCGGATCCTATCCGCCGTCGCTGCCATACTTTCAACCATATCTCTCTTTGTATTCTGAAACCTGACATTATTTTTGAAAAAATCACAGTGAGCCAGCACGTGAGCAACAATCAATTTGTTTTGTATAAGCGAGTTCGAATCCAGCAAAAACGCATAACAAGGATTTGAATTAATGACGAGTTCATATATCTTGCTCAAGCCCAGATCATAGTGGAGTTTCATCTTATGATATTGCTTTCCGAAGCTCCAATGAGAAAAACGTGTCGGCATCCCATAAGCCCCAAATGTATAAATGATATCTGCAGGACAGACCTCATAGCGCATCGGATAAAAATCAAGCCCAAAGCCTTTGGCAATTTCCGTGATTTCGCCAATTGCCTGCTGTAATTGTTTCTGTTCCTCTTCTCTCATCCCGGTTCCCCCCAGTAAAAATTTACACCTCGTCACCTTGGCTGCTCTTATTTGAATATATGAAATGGGATAAGGTTTCATGAGAAGAATAAAATGCTTATTGGTTAGGCAGAAAAGAAACGGTGCTCGCTTAGGGGAATTTCACTGAAATGGGGAATATATGAGTTTGCTGCTGTATTGAATTTCTGTTTTATTGGTTCTTTGCTGACGGGGCAATTTTTATAAAAAGGCGGCTGCAGCATTATAGCAGGGACACCTGGACTCTCCTTCTCCAAGGTTCCTCTCAAGGGATACCAACCCCTTTTTCTCTCTTCTCGTGTCACTCGCGGGATTCTCGAGGGACACCACAACCCCTTTTTCTCTCTTCTGGTGTCTCTCGAGGGACTCTCGAAGGACACCAACACCCCCTTTTCCCTCGCCAAGTGTCTCTCGAGGGATTCTCGAAGGACACCACAACCCCTTTTTCTCTCTTCTGGTGTCTCTCGAGGGACTCTCGAAGGACACCAACACCCCCTTTTCCCTCGCCAAGTGTCTCTCGAGGGATTCTCGAAGGACACCACAACCCTTTTTTCTCTCTTCTGGTGTCTCTCGAAGGATTCCCGAAGGACACCAACAACCCCTTTTCCCTCGTCTGGTGTCTCTCGAAGGATTCCCGAAGGACACCACAACCCCTTTTTCTCTCTTCTGGTATCTCTCGCGGGATTCTCGAAGGACACCAACAACCCCTTTTCCCTCGTCTGGTGTCTCTCGCGGGATTCTCGAGGGACACCTCAACCCCTTTTTCTCTCTTCTGGTGTCTCTCGCGGGATTCTCGAATGACACCAACAACCCCTTTTCCCTCGTCTGGTGTCTCTCGCGGGATTCTCGAAGGACACCAACAACCCCTTTTCCCTCGTCTGATGTCTCTCGAGGGATTCTCGAGGGACACCTCAACCCCTTTTTCTCTCTTCTGGTGTCTCTCGCGGGATTCTCGAAGGACACCAACAACCCCTTTTCCCTCGTCTGGTGTCTCTCGAAGGATTCCCGAAGGACACCACAACCCCTTTTTCTCTCTTCTGGTATCTCTCCCGGGATTCTCGAAGGACACCAACAACCCCTTTTCCCTCGTCTGGTGTCTCTCGCGGGATTCTCGAGGGACACCTCAACCCCTTTTTCTCTCTCCTGGTGTCTCTCGCGGGATTCTCGAAGGACACCAACAACCCCTTTTCCCTCGTCTGATGTCTCTCGAGGGAACCACAACCCTTTTTTCTCTTCGATTGTCACTCAGATTACTGGTTTGACTCACTAAATACATGCTGCTTCTCCAGATTTTTCAAAGTCAGTCTAATCAAATATGCCTGCTCCTCCTAACTAAAAAAGGGCCTCCATTTAGAGACCCTTCCCAACCTTAACTTCCTGTTAGTTTTCCCTTAAGCCGCACGGCCGGAATCACAGCCAAGAGCAGTAAAATCGCTGAAACTATAAAAACCAGTTCGATTCCGAATTTTTCGGTAAAAAAACCAGCACCCAATGAAAATAAGCCAAATATTAGTGTAGTCACAGCTCCCTGTGCGGCAAAAACTTTCCCAAGCCTCTCAGGACTGACACTGTGCTGGACAGCGGTCTGCAGAAGAATCACCTTCATGCCGTCAAAGAAACCGAAAACCACTGAAAATACGAGGGAAAGCAGCGCAATGCTGGTCAACCCGAAAAATAAAGTGGCCATAGAAGTGAACAGGAGTGCCGCCGGAAGCCAGCGGTAAATATCTCCTGAGAAAAATCTTTGTGTTTTTAACAGCAGTACACCGGCTGCTATCAGCCCAATGAAAAAGGCTCCGTTGATAAAGCCCCACCATTCTTCTCCCCTGCCGAGCTGCTGATCAACATAGATATAAAGAATGGCGGCAATCCAGACGACCGTTGCTGCGGATTCAATCGCATAAATAAAGAAGATATTCCTCAGCCTTGAACTTCTCCAAATATCTCCCCATCCTTCTGCCATTTTCGCTGCAAAGCTGAGCTCTTTTTCCTGTTTCAACGGAATGCCAGCACTATTCATCGGCAGACTGTACATCATTAAGCTGCTGGCAAGAAATAAGAATGACGTCAGGACCAGCGTCCACTCTACTCCTGCAAAAGCAACTAGTATCCCCCCAAAGGCCCAGGCAGAAAACTGAACCGCCTGGTCGACTGTAGAAAGAAAACCGTTTGCGCCCATTAGATCCTCCCTTCTAACGATGGAAGGAACAAACGCATTTCGAGCAGGAAGAGCCCAGCCATCCAAAAACGCAACACAGCACACAAGCAGGAACACTGCCAAAAGATTTCCTGTATTTAGAAACAACAAAAGAGAGAGAACCACCAGTAATGCGGTTTTGAAGCACTGTGAGTAAAACAACAGATTCTTCAAGTGAAACCGGTCCAGGATCAGAGGGGCAATCACACTGCTTATGAATCTGGAAAATGTAATCACCGCCGGGATGATACTCATCATCAAAGCTGACTCCGTTAAATTAAAAACTGCCGCTATGACCGCGACAATAAATAAAACATCTCCTCCGTTTGCCAAAGCCTGGCCAACCCATAAATAACGAAAGGCTCGTGTTTTCATCATTCTTCCTCCTTACATAATATGAAGTTGTCTGAGAAAAGAATGAATATCACAAGGGACTTGCTCCTTTCTGTTTATGGGACAAGATTTTTAAGACCTCTATATAAAAGTCTGTTTTCGCATAAATTCTTGTTTTTGAAAAAATCCCAAGAGCCGAATTTTTCCGGGATACTAAGAGTTTACTCTCTAATCGAGGGAGAGTAGCATTTTTCTTTTCGATATTACAAGATTATTCTTTATTATATTGATCAATTTCTCGGAGGTATCATTAAATAGCAACAAAGTTTACGAAAAAGAGCCATATAAAAAGTATAGTATTTATAATTTTAAAATTCCAATAATAAAGCGAGTAGAATGCAGCAGTGGTACCTCACCTCAAGCTATAAAACCAAAGTGGGAAAGGATGTATTACCAACACCTCCGAGGGACATCAACTCAAAAAATTCCGCCGTTCATGTACCCCGCTCTGCCTCTGAGCTTCAAAGTGTACAAAAAAATGATGCACCCCGCTTTTTAAGCAAGATACATCAATACGGTAAAATCCACCTATTTTACTTCAATCACTGAGAGGTTTAATTCGGTTGGCTTTGCAGGATTATGCACAACGTTCACTTTGACAATTATGTCCTTGCTCCCTTTTACAACTTCAAATGTAAAGCTGTCTTGAACCTGGCCGCCGGATAATGTTTTCCTGCCCTCATATTTGTAATCCGCCAGTTTTTCTCCTGTGTAATCTTCTTTGACAACCGCTGTTGCAATGCGGCCGAATTTTTGATAATCAGGCTGCTGGGCCAGGGCTGGCTGGACCGACAAAAAGATTAATGTCATGGAGATAATAGAAATCCATTTTTTCATCATTGCTTCACCTCTGCATATAATTTCATCCTTAATATGCTTTTTTATTATGGATTCTATTCATCCAATAGAAGGAAAGCCTTTAAGGACAAGATAACCAACTTTTTCAGTGAAATTCCCCTGCCTTCGCGAACATACTACTAGTAACCCTTCAGAAGGAGGGAGTTCATTGAATAAAGTTGATTATGACAGAGCTTTGTACTATACACACCGCAGTGAATGGGATAACCTTCTCATTCTTATGGTACGGACGAAAGATGATCTTTTAGCCAAAAGAATTGAGCAGTTTCTGCATGCTTACCATTTTTCCCGTGATTACTCAATTATTGAACAAAACATGTATACCCTTCTCAGATATATCGAGCACGCCAACCTGACTGCCAGTGAAAGAGAACCAATGGAAGAACATGCAATGAAAATATAGGATTCCACCAATCCTGCGGGCTGATTCATTCAGCCCGCTTTCATTTTTGAAGAAGAGGTGACATGTGAAAGACATACATAAATCAAAAAATATTACCGGCAAATGTCGTAGAACAGTCAAAATATTTTCAACAAGAAAGGTTAGGCTGTTAAGTACAGAGTGGCGGGTGACAAGGGCAGGTTTCACCGGTCTTGACCTAAACAGAATCACTGGAAGATGTGCAGCCAAATAAACCGGTAAAAGTGACGGAAAGAGGGTTTGATCTGTGTTGTAATACATAATATTGGAAGTCACTGAACAAGCTTTATTAAGTGGTTGTTGCTGTTCGGTCTTGTGTTGAGGAGGAGAAAGGTTCCTGGAAGGATTCGCCCGCAGAAATCGATGGCTGCTGGATTGCGTTAAGCGGCACCGACAAAGGTTTGCTTGGAACTTCGTTTGCTGTCTTTCTCTAACGAAAAGGGAGCTGCAAACAGCTTATGAAACATCTCAAGAAAAGCAAAAAGGAGAGCCAATCAATCGGCTCTCCTTCCTTACTGTTTATTTCTTTGTATTGATATACAGCTTGCCTTCTGCTCTCTTCGTGCTCACATTTCCAAACTCATCAGATACCTTCACTTCGATGACAGCACCAGGTGCTTTGACATTCGAGGTGGCAGTATAGTATCCGACATAGTGTCCTTCCGATGTTTCCATCATCGGCAATTCAGTGGCATTCGTAACAAGGGATTTTGCATTTGTCAGCGGCATATGAATCACAAACGCTGCATCTAATCCAGGTTCACTGTCAAATTCGATTTTAACTGATTCACCTTTTTTCAGCTGTTTGTCTTCTCCCGGAAGAAGGTTGTCAATGGCCAAATCACCAAATTTCGCCTCCACTGTGACGGTTTGTTTCTTTTTGTTGCCGGCTTTGTCTTTGGCAATGACTTGAATGACGTTCTCACCTTCATTCAAAAGCATTCTATGGCTGAATTGACCTTCATTTACAGAAGCCTTTTGGCCGTTCACTTTTACCCATGCAAGGTTCTCATCGGCTATTGTTCCAGTTACGGTAATGGCTTCTTTATTTGTTTTGAGTCCTTCTTCTGGAGATGTGATCTCTAATACAGGTTTTTCCTGATCGAGCGTGATTGTTACAGGCTCTGAAGGTCCTGTAGTGCCTTGCTCTGTAGATGCTTTGGCTGTGATTGTATTTCCGCCGGGCTGCAGTGCTGCCTCAGCCGAAAATGTACCATCCTCCGATGTTTCAACTGCAGCCACTTCTTCTTCTCCATTGAACAGAAGAACTGTTGTAGATGGTGCCGATGTCCCTTCCACTGTGACTGTATCACTTTTAGTGAAAGATCCGTCTTTTGGTGAAGTAATCACTGGAGCGGTTACTTCGTAATTGACGGTTGCCCGGATCATGTAGTTTCCTTCATCTTCCGGTGACGGAGACCAAGCTCCTCCAACCATCTGCCAGTTTCTTCCTGAGTACTCTCCATTTTCATCTGTACCGAGACCAGGTGAATTTGGACTTGCATTGGTCTGGATATAAACCATGTAGAAGTCACCTTCGACCATGATTCCATGCTGGCTTAAATCAACATGTGTCCATTCTCCATTACGTACTGCAGCTGCATCAAAAGGACCAGCCACTTTCTTGCCTGGTGCACCGTCTGTACCTGAAGCATCATAGACGGCAACCTCAAACTCCGTTCCTCCAGGTACTGGCCATTCCATATCCCAGAATCGGAACAATCCGCCTGTTACTAAGGCAGATTCATTTCCTTCTTCAAGGGACATCTTCACTGCCCAGGCATTTCCGGCAGCATTGAAGACGCGGGCATTTTCAGCTGTTCCGTCATCATAGGAGATTTCACCTGGGTAGCCGATGAATGGTTCCAATGAGACATCCGCACCGGTAGTTTTTCCGCCCTCAACCGTTATGGCAACTTCCTGGCTGTTGTAGTATGGAGCAACAACTTTCAGCGTGTATTCTCCTTCATAAGCATTAAGTTCGTATTCACCGTTCTCATTGGTTTCAACCGGTTCCACTACTGCATCTTCCAGAAGGAAAATAGTCGCTCCCTCAACCGGTTCACCAGAAGCCTGATTTGTTACCGTACCAGTCACAGTCCCTCTAGGAATTTCTTCAAGAGTGAAATTGGCCGTTGATACTGCATCCTCTTGAATTGTCACACTTTGAGATTGTGATCTGTAGCCATAAGTTGATGCCTGCAGGGTAAAGTCGCCCGCTGCATGCGTCATAGAGTAAGATCCGTCAGCAGGATTTGTATAGACAGCACGCCCGGTTTCAAGCACATTCACTTCTGCCTGCAACGGAAGAAGCACTGGACCTGGATTGCTATCATCTGGTGCAGCAGCTGATTTCTTAACTGCTACAGTAATCTTGCTTGGATTCACTTTCGGTTTTTTAGAAACAGAAGCAGATGGTTTATCCTTTGATTTCAGTCCAAGATTCTTTTTCTTGGAAGGAAGGATGGATTCACCGCTCAATTTCACATCGTCTAAATACCAGCCCTGTTTCACGACACTTCCATCAGTCGTTACATTAAAGGCGATATAAATCCGCTGTCCGGCATATTCACTAAGATCAACTTCTCCATCAACCCATTCTCCCGTATCTCCATTTACCCGCAGTACTTGAGTCCAGTTTTCCGCGTCTGTAGATACGAAGACGTGTCCGTAATCGTAGTTGTTCTCAAGTTCATGCCATTGCTTGAACTGCAAGAATGAGCTTCCTTCAGGCAGATCTACAGGAGGCATTTGCAGTGACATGTTAGCACTGTTAGCATACGTTCCTGCCAGGCTTGTAGCAAAAACATTTTCCCCTGAAACAGCTGAACCCGGTCCGTTTTCAGGTACTCCGCGTTCCCAGCTGTTCTGCTCTCCATAAGAAGTCCAGCCTGCCGGATTGGATTCAAAGTCGTGCTCATATCCAACTGAAATGCCAGGCAGAAGAGTAACAGTGTATTCCTCTGTCTCCACTTCATTTCCGCCAAAATCAAGTGCACTCCACTTATACGTTACACCTTCTCCGGTTAAGTCCTCGCCAGGGATAATAGCTTCATACGTTCCTGACGTGTGGTCGCCGGCTGTTCTTACAGCATCAATAGTCGTCCATTCACCAGAAGCATTTTGATACTGCAGTGTCACATTGGTTACACTGATATTATCGGCTGCTTCCGCTTGAAGAGGAAGATTCATTTGGTTGAAAGCTTCCCCGGGAGCTTCATGACTGATCACAGGCGCTTCTGAATCATCGCCCTCTTTTGATACCTGACCTTCAACTTGACCGATTCCGCTCATAACCGAGGAGACGGCATCGAAAGCATTGACCAATCCTTTTCCATAGCCATTGTTCGGTGACTCCGGGAAGGTGCTGTCTGTTAACGGTACAGCTGTATTCAACAGAATTTCTTCCATTTCATCGACGGTAAGGCTTGCATCAACCTGTCTTAATAATGCAGCAACAGCTGATACATGCGGACCCGCCATGGAAGTGCCGTTCCATCCTCCTTCATAATTGCTTCCAGGGACTGCAGATCGAATATTCACCCCTGGTGCAGAAATGTCCGGCTTTACCTCATCATAAGGTGAAGGACCTTGAAGAGAGAAGCTGCCCAATTGATCATTGATGTCTGTCGCTCCTGTGGCAAAGGATTCAGGGTAATTTGCTGGAGTAGCAATTGATCCTGGACCTCCTGGATTAAAGAGCGTCGTGTTGCCAGCCGAAAATTCTGGAAAGATTTCAGCCGCTCTCCAGGCTTCTACCATTGGACGGTACCATTCATCCAGTCCTGATCCTCCTCCCCAAGAGTTGTTGACAACATCTGGCGCCATTTCAGGATGAGGATTACCTTCCGCATCCTTTGGAGCCAGAATCCATTCTCCTGCGGCAAGAAGATCTGCATCAGTTCCTCCATCAGCAGTGAATGCTTTGACAGCGATCCACTTGGCTCCCGGGGCAACTCCGATTTGATTGCTGCCATCCGGTTCTGCTCCGACCATCGTACCTGTCACGTGCGTTCCGTGGCCTTGATCGTCATAAGGTGCAGATTGGCCTGCTGTCGCGTCGAACCAGTTGAATTCATTTTGCGGCGATTCAGGGCTTTCCGAATCGAAACCGCGATACTGTTCCTTCAGCGCAGGGTGATTCCACTGAACACCTGTATCGATCGATGCAACAACTGTGCCTGCACCGTCTATTCCCATTTCCCATACTGCTGGAGCACCAACCTGGTCTATATTCCACTCGATGTTGGAAGGTGAGTTCTGGGTGCTCTTTTCCTTTACCGCAGCACTTGTTGAAGCTTCAGCTTTTACTGGCTGGATAAGCTGGCGGGTCTCATTCGGCAAAATTTTCTCAACTTCAGAAAATGCCGCAATTTCTTCCATAACCTCTTTTGTACTCGTCACGGCCATGCCGTTTACTACATAAAAGTCTTTAACTTCTTTAACGGCTCCGGACTTTTTCTGTTTCGCTAAGTATTTTTTCACATCTGCCTGAGTCTTAAGGGCAGTCGAGCGAAGTTCCGAAACGACCATGTTCCGCTTTAATAACTTTTGGCCGTTTGCCGATAGCTTTTGTTTTTTCGCACTATCAGTTGCACTCTTCGCTGTAGCTGCAGGATCGGCCTGCTCCTTGAACTTCACTAGATAGGTTACATGCTTATCTTTTTTAAATTGGTCTTGTAATTTGGATGTTATCTTGGATTGAGGTTTAATCTTGGCTGTTTCATTTGCTGAAACGGAAGGCTTTTCTTTTGCCTGTGCGGGATTCGCTGCTGCTGAATTGGGTGGAAACATCAAAGGAATAAATAGTACAAGTGTCAGTACAATGGACAACCATTTTACTCTGTTTCTTCTTCCTCTCATTCAATTCCCTCCTGATATAAGTTTGGCAATTCCAGTCATGGTCTCCTTTCGATTTTTTCACCTGGGATTATGTAGGTGTTGTACCAAAGATACCCAAACCTATATGTTGAATGTTGTATTAATTTGTCGTCTTATAACTGAAAATTCAGAAAATAAACAGAAAGTTACATTGCACTCTTTTTTTTATAAGCCATTAGCAGGAGAAAATTTATAACTTCAGGCATATTACAGCCAGGTCTTATAGATTGAATAGGTATATAGGAGTTTTTCTGAATTCCCGAATATCGTAATTTTAATAAAAGAGGATATTTGATACAGGGGCGAAAAGATGAATGTAATGAGGTAGTATTTTATACCAGACGAAGATAGAGTATATAATTGAAAAAATTCCCAAAAGAATATTATGCTGTTTTATCTCGGGTTTAAGCTGGCTTTGAAAATCAAAATGTGACTTATCTCACACCCCAACAAAGGAGGCATGGATCTTTAAGGGTACAGGATAGCCCAATTTGGAGGCATCCTCTTGCAGCAGGCACCTTCACTTACTGGGTAAACAGACCAGCGTTCAAGTTGAAGCGATCCTCTTACACTTGATTTACCAATGCTGCAGCGAGATTTCCTTCATTATTCAGGTGTCCAGTACGGTCTACATTCGTTTTCAATAAGGTGTACGTCTTCCCTGCTGTAAGCCTTACCGTCATAGGACTTATACCCCGGCAAAATTTTACATATATATCCAAATGACTATAAAGGAATAAATCGCAGCTTGCACTCTAATAATGTCTCATAAGCCTGTAAATCTCCCTGGCAAAAAAACATCTCCTCTTTAAGGTAAATCATTCCTCCCCTAATTTATGTTTGACTGCATAGAGGGCTGCCTGTGTCCGGTCTGCCACCTCAAGTTTTGTAAATATATTAGAGATATGGGTTTTGACTGTTTTCTCAGTGATAAAGAGGCTGGAGGCGATTTCTTTATTGCTTTTGCCTTTGGTCAGTTGAAGCAAAACATCTTTTTCCCGTTTTGTAAGCTGGTGGATTTGATGAGGAAGCTGATGATTACGAGATACCCTTTTTAACAGATGGTTTGTTGCCTTCGAGTGAAGAGAATTTTCCCCGCGCACAAGCTTCCGGATGGATTCAACCAGCTCATCCGGTTCAATATCTTTCAGCTGATATCCGGATGCACCCGCTTCAATTGCGGGAATAACATGATCTTGATCGGAGAAGCTTGTCAGCATCATAATCTCTATATTTTCATGAGATTTTTTAATAAGTCTCGTTGCTTGAATTCCGTCCATCTCCGGCATAACCAGGTCCATCAAAATCAAATCAGGCTGAAGTTTCTCCGCCAACTCTACTGCTTCCTTGCCATTCGCTGCTTCTCCCACAATTTCAATATCCTTTTGTGTCTTCAGAAAAAAAACGAGCCCTCTTCTAACTACATGATGGTCATCCGCAATCAGCACACGTATCGTCATATATCTTCCTCCTTAATATGGAATCTTCACCACTATTTCTGTACCTTCCCCCGGCTCGCTCTTCAACTGAAATCGCCCTTCAAGCTGGTTCACTCGTTCCTGCATACCCTTGATACCCATCGAGGGGATAAATTGAACAGGATTATAATGAAATCCGCACCCACCGTCTTTTATCTTCAGAGTCACAAGATTGGGAGAAGTATTAAGCTGGAAATAAATCGCTTCTTCTCCAGAATGCTTCTTGGCATTATTAATAGCCTCCTGCCCAATTCTCCAAAGTGCTTCTTCGATTTTAGATGGAAGGGCAACGACTCCATCCACCTTCACTTCCACGTCCATTCCAAGCATTTCCCCATACCCATTCAGTGCTTCGCTGAGACCGTTTTCAAGTCCATGAGGCTTCAGCTGCCAAATCAATGCCCTCATTTCAGTCAAGGCTTCCTGCGCTAGGCCTTGAATAGTTGAAAAAGTTTCCTTCACCTGTTCATCCCCGCTCAGCAAGGTCCCTCCTCTGGCAGTCAAAGTCAGTGAAAACAGCAATTGGTTTACAGAGTCATGCAAATCCCTGGCCAATCGGTTTCTTTCCTGCATCAGCGCAATTTCCTGTTCTTTCTTGGTTAAAACAATTCTCTTAATGGCCGATCCAATCTGAAAAGCAACAGACTCCAATAGAGCAAGTTCGTGCTCGTGAAAGTGGTTTTTTCCGGGTGCTGCTACATTCAGCAGCCCGAATGACTCATTTCCTGATTGAAGCGGAACCGTTGCATGGTATTCGATATTTCCTGTATCACCCTTATTTTCGGCAATCGATTTTTCAATCCTCTGGCATTCAATAATATTGGAGGCCATGGTCAATTTACCTGACCGGAACCGGTTGACACACCAGCAGCCGCCATTTTTCAATAGACAGCATCCATCATCAGACAATGATGATGGAATATTGTGATAGGCTTCCAGTGAATGGCCTCCCTCCTCGTCTATAAAAAAGATCCACCCCGTTGTAAACTCTGTACCTTTCAGGAGGACCTGCAGAGCACACGAAAGCATTTTCTCTAATTCCGTCTCTTCATTAAGGAGTTCGGCAATCTTTTTTAATAAATGTATGTTGGCGTTATTCTCTATGTTCAAAAGGCTGACCTCCTTTATAAAAAGCTGTTTACACTCAAACTCTGTTGCACTACAAGATAACTATCGTTCGAAAAGGTCTTTACAAGCCATAACCAACTTATATTACAGTATATTAATTTCCCCTGCGCAGGGTATCGCCTAGAAGAGGGAGACCCTTCTACGACTTTAGTTGCAGAAACTATTCTTTATATCGATTAAACAAATATCGTCTGCCCATGCTGGACAGGGGCAACGGAAGTAATATATTTCTATATGAACCTAATTGACTCCTTTTCCATGACATGGACTCCAGTCGGGGGAGCGGTCTCCAGACTATTAAAAAAATCACCGGGCGTAATGAAACCTGCCTGGTGCAGCCACGAGTCTCAGCTTATTGGGTAATCTTGTACCAGAGGATGAATTTTCATCTCATCGATCACCATGTGCTTTGGTGCTGATGCCATATACAATACAGCGCTGGCTATATCTTCAACCTTCAGCAAATCCCCCTTTTCGGGCAGCCCCTGGGTGGAGCCGGCAAAGTACGTATCCACCATTCCGGGATTCACTGTGCCCACTCTTATACCGTGTTCTCTTACTTCCTGAGCCAGCGAACCGCAGAACCCTTGAACCGCGTACTTACTGGCGACATAGGCAGAACCATTAGGAATGGTGTAACGGGCAACATCTGAAGTGATGGTGATGATGGTGCCTGACTTCTGCAGCTTCATATAAGGAAGGACTGCTTTGGAGAAGTAAAACACTCCGTGCACATTGACATCAAACAGTTTTTTCCACTCTTCAGAGGTTACTTCCTCAGTTGGTTTAAAGAAGCCGATTCCCGCATTATTCACAAGGAGGTCGACCTTTCCAAACCTCTTGGCCGTTTCCTCAACAGCTCTCGACACATCATACTCATTTCCTGCATCTGCTTTAATAGAGTAAATTTCATTCAACCCTTCAGCCTTTAACTTTTCAGCTGTTTCATGAATTTGCTTAGAACTTCCGACTACAGAAACTTTAAAAGAGTTCCTTAATAAATGTCGTGCAATTTCAGTTCCTATTCCTCTGGAGGCACCTGTTACGATGGCGACTTTATTTCCCATGGCAAACACCCTTTCCTGATGTAAAATCACAGCAAGCCTGTCAGCCCTTAGCTGGTGCTGGGTTAGGCAGCAATTGAACAACACCCAGCTGCTGCTTTATATGTATAATAATTTCACTGAAAACCCCTAAAAAACAGGAAAAGGCAAATGCCTTATCCTGCGAAAGAGTTCACCATATTATTGATTTTTTCCATAAGCGCCTTCTTCAGCCCCTCTAACTTTTCCTGGCTTTGCTCGAGCGATTTACCAGTGACACTGAAGTAGAACTTGATCTTAGGCTCCGTGCCAGATGGACGGAGGCAGATCCATGAACCGTCTTCAAGGAAATATTTGATCACGTTGGATTTCGGAAGTGAGATTGTTTCTTCCAACCCATCCTCAAGCCTCGTACTCAAGCTTGTTTTGTAATCCTCCACTTTTGCCACGGCAAGTCCTTTAATTTCTTTCAAAGGTTCTTCCCTGAAGGATGAAAGGATGGACTGAATCTGCTCTGCACCTTCTTTTCCTTTTAAAGTAAGTGACTCCAGACCCTCTTGGTAATACCCGAATCGCTCATAGAGATCTAAAAGGGCATCATACAGCGTTTTGCCCTGCTGTTTGAAGTATGCAGCTGCTTCGACAGCCATTAACACAGCCTGAACTGCATCCTTATCACGGGCGAAGTCTCCAATCAAATAACCATAGCTTTCTTCGTAACCAAACAGGAACTGATACTCTCCGGACTCTTCATAGTTTTTGATTTTTTCACCAATGAATTTAAATCCTGTCAGAACATCCTCGACAGACGCGCCGTAGGACTCGGCTACTTTTCTGCCAAGCTCGGAGGTTACGATGGTCTTAAACACTCTTCCGTTATCCGGTATCATGTTCTTCTCTTTTTTCCTGCCGAGAATATAATCAATCAGGACTGCTCCTGTTTGGTTGCCTGTCAGCAGAACGTACTCTCCATCTTTATCCTTTACAGCCACGCCAAGACGGTCTGCATCAGGATCAGTGGCAATGAGGATATCCGCATCCTTTTCTTTACCATCGCGGATCGCAAGCTCAAATGCTGCCTTATCCTCAGGGTTCGGCGATTTCACTGTCGAAAATTCAGGATCAGGGACAGACTGTTCTTTGACAATATGGACGTCCGTGTAGCCTAGTGCATCCAGCCCTCTTTCAACCATCTTTAAAGCTGTGCCGTGCAGCGGCGAAAACACGATGCTCAGGTCAGTTTCCTTTGAAATCTGGGGCTTCTCTGAGATTGAGAGAAGGTGCTCAAGATAGGATTGATCAATTTCTTCCCCGATCATTTTGATAAGACCCTCTTCTTTTAATTCATTTTCAGATTTCACATCGATTCTAAGTTCATTTTCAATTTCATTCACTTTGGCAATCACTTCATCCGCTTTTTTTGGAGGAAGCTGCGCCCCATCTTCACCATACACTTTATATCCGTTGTATTCCGGCGGGTTATGGCTCGCTGTCACCACAATCCCGGAGTAGGCTTGCAGAGATCTCACGGCAAAAGAAAGCTCCGGGGTCGGCTTCAATTCATCAAACACATACGTCTGGATACCGCGGGAAGCCAACGTTTTCGCTGCCTCCATCGCAAACTCAGGAGACTTATGGCGGGAATCATAAGCGATTGCCACACCGCGCTTCTTCGCATCTTCTCCATGAGACAAGATGTATTGAGCCAAGCCTTCCGATGCTTTTCTTACTGTATAGACATTCATGCGGTTGATGCCTGCACCGATTTCTCCGCGCATGCCGCCTGTTCCAAACTCTAAATCTTTATAAAACGCGTCTTCCAGACTCTTTTCATCGTCTTTCATTTCAGTCAAAAGACTGCGCATCTCCTGATCAAGTTCCTGATGGGAATCCCATTTCTCCCAAGCCGTTTTCCAATTCAAGTTAATCTCCTCCTGTCGATGACTTACTATATGTAGTTCTTGGTGGATGACCCTTTTCCTTTTAAAAGAATCCGCCTTTTTTTGACAAAGCTGTTTTTGTATTAATGGCCGTTTGTGATTATCCTATAAAACTGCTGCTAAGGATGGAATTTTCTTCTCCATCCCAGAATCGGATGCTAAAACTGGATCGCTCGCTGATCACAAGGGTGCAAGAGGCTTCCTTCCAATCCCATTTATAAGGTGTGGCAGCAGGATAGTAAAAAAACAATCTCTGAAAATGAGCATTTGACAACCTTTTCATTCCTTTTATATTACCACAGGAAAGGCGATTTTTGGGAGCAGTGAGGTGGTTGATTCTCGGGAATCCCTTTTGGATGGATTGGTTTTCGGTTCCTGATTTTCTTCATGCCAAAGAAATAGAGAGTAATAGCGTTACGTCTATTTACAAATGTTATTGAGTTTCTGTAATGCACATGAGAATTCTACATTTAATAAATGTTTCTAGACAGCAAAAAAAAGACCGCTAATAAGCGAAGGTACTGAAAAGTCCACCAAAGATTTTTAATACAGAATCGGGCCTTTTCCGCTTGAGGTGTTTATGAATAAGTGCTGGTTTCCGTTCAAGATACCCGCTCCACTTGGTTGTGTGCCTGATGGAATGTACTTTATAGCAAAAGCGGCAAGTTAGTTCCTTAATTGGGTACCCAGCGGTAAAAATAAAGGAACTTTTTTCCCTTAATTGCAAATTCAAGCTCATTTCGGGGTGAATAGAGGAACTATTTTCCCTTATATGATAAAAAAGTACATTTTTCTAGTGTATTAAGTGAAATAAGGGAAATTTATTCCCCTATTTTAACTCTTTTTCGTGTTTTGCAGTAAATAAGGGAACCTTTTTCCTCTATTTACTATCTAAAATACTGAACGACATGGATAAGTGCCACCGGTCACCCCTTGAATCAGCATCTTTCCATCACTAGTTGAAAAGGGCCCTTCCAGCCCGGCAGGCGATGTTCCCCAAAAATAAAACTTAAATCTAATGCAGTTAAGAGCAGCCCATACATTGCTTTCAAAGAAAAAAGTCAACTTCTCTTCCTATTCAAGGAAGGATAGTTGACTTTATCTTTGATCATAACAAGCAGATTATTAAACTTGATAGATTTTCAGTGCCCTTTAATAAGCGGCCTTTTCATTGTTACCTGTTATATTTTACACCATAAACATCATGGCGGCGGTCTTTCAGCTGCCTGACAGTACCAGACTGGCGCTGGCGTCTGAGGACTTCAAGATCGACATCGCCAATCATCACCATTTCGATATTCGGGTTCGTTTCTCCGACTATGCCGTCACGGGCAAACTCAAAGTCTGAAGGAGCGAAAATCCCTGACTGTGCGTATTGGATATCCATGTTCTCGGTCTGAGGAAGATTTCCAACGGTACCGGAAATGACTGTGTAAATTTGATTTTCAACAGCACGCGCCTGTGCACAATAGCGCACCCGCAGGTAGCCTTGACGGTCTTCCGTACAGAAAGGCGTGAATATGATTTTCGCTCCCCGGTCCGTGGCGATGCGAGCGAGCTCAGGGAACTCAATATCATAACAAATTTGGATGGCAATTCGGCCGCAGTCTGTATCGAAGACTTTGACTCGGTCGCCGGGACTGATTCCCCACCATTTCCGTTCATTCGGTGTGATGTGAATCTTATACTGCTTTTCTATTGTTCCGTCACGGCGGAACAAATAAGCAATGTTGTAAATCTCATCGTCTTCCTCTTTAACGAAGTGAGATCCTCCAATGATATTGACATTGTAACGGACGGCAAGATCTGTGAACAGTTCTATATATTCCTCTGTGTACTCAGTCAACTTGCGAATGGCCAAACTTGGTGACTTTTCATCAAGGAAAGACATCAGCTGGGATGTGAAGATTTCAGGAAAGACCACGAAGTCTGATTTGGCATCGGATGCTACGTCTGTAAAGTACTCGACCTGGTTCGCAAACTCTTCAAAAGAATTGATTTTCCGCATCATGTATTGAACGACACAAATTCTGACAGGGTAGCTTGTCTTAAAATGCCTCTTGCTGGATGGGCGGTAATCAACGTTGTTCCATTCCATCAAGGTGGCGTATTTTTTGGATTTTGTATCATCCGGCAAGTAGTTCGGGTTAATCCTCATAAGCGTGAATCCATTCATCAACTGAAATGACAGGACCGGATCATAAATCTTATGCCTTGATACAGAATCAACATACTCTCTCGGTAACATCTCATCTGAATGCAGATGGAAATTAGGGATCCGTCCGCCTATGATGATGCTTTTCAGATTGAGCTGGCGGGCAAGTTCCTTCCTTGCTTCATATAAACGATGGCCGACCTTCATCCTGCGGTAATCAGGGTGAACCATCACTTCGATTCCATATAAATTGTATCCTTCAGGGTTATGATTCGTGATATACCCGTTATCCGTTACATCGTCCCATGAATGGCGGTCATCATACTCATCAAAGTTGATGACCAGGCTGGAACAGGAACCAATGATTTCCCCCTCCAGTTCCGCCACCAGCTGTCCTTCAGGGAATACTTCCAAATGGCTTTCCAGATGATCCCTCTTCCAAGGATCCATGCCCGGGAAGCAGACATTCTGCATCTTGATGATATTCTCTATGTCCTTATGCTGCGTCTGCCTTATAATCATTTTTTTCTCAAACTGAGATAAATCCAGTTTTTCAGACATTTATCGTAACACTCCTTTTGCACTCATCTTTATGTTTCACCCTGAAAAAAGCAGGCCATAAACTAATAACCCGGCCGCCTGTGACAAGGCTCTGTAACACCTATAATTACAACGGGAATCCGTGTTTCCAAAGCTGCATTGACTCCCTCAGAAATCTCTGCATTAGTCAGCCACCGGGATTCTCCACCCTCTATTTTAAACCCTAAAATGATATGATGCATGTTTATTGACTGAAAATGATTTTCAGGAAGAGGCTGATACGCTGCCGAACTGCCATGCAGCCTGAAAACATCCAAGTGTCCGCAGGTTTTGCTTAAAAATTCCATGACTGCCTCAAAGGATTCCTCTGCCGAACTCCTCATCCATATCACAGCCTCATCAAACGTTCCATTGAGTTTAATATGCTCCATCAATGCTCTTATCAATGCGCGGGTGTCAAAATAATCCTCCTGAAGAAATGCTGCTTCCTGCTCCGAGAGGCCAAACCTTTCCAGCATTCTGGTAAATTTCTCTCTGGACCTTGCCAGAACAGTTGCCTTCTCTCCTTTTTTCACAAGGTGATCAACCACACCGCCAAGCATTCCTGTGCCTCCAATAATTAAGGTCCTCTTCACACCCAGCCACTCCTTTCTATTAACCGGCCTCAAAACTTAGAGCCATTGGGATAAAATACCCTATTTATAAAAGAGAATTTTTTTTGTAAACTTTTATGATAAACTCAGTACAAGAGGTTTTACTTTACCTGTTCCCCCATACTATAATTTGAGGTAGAACAATTGAAAGGAAACAATCATGGATAAAAAAATAGAAAATCTGTTACTTACGGCATTCGCTGCCGCATTGATTGCCATGCTGGGAAGCTTGTACTTTTCTGAAGTTAAACAGTATGAACCCTGCGTCCTTTGCTGGTACCAGCGCATCATCATGTATCCGATGGCTGTCATCCTCGGAATTGCTGCCGTGAAAAAAGATGCGTCCATCGCCATCTATACGCTCGTTTTATCCGGAATCGGCATTTTAACTTCCCTGTATCATTATTCTTTGCAAAAAGTCGATTTCCTCTATAACACCGCACCTTCATGCGGGCGCGTTCCATGTACAGGTGAATATATCAACTGGCTTGGATTCATCACGATTCCATTCTTAGCATTAACCGCATTCATCATTATCTTTATAAGCAGTATTTTACTCTTAAAAACAACAAGGGAGAATAAAAAATGAAAAAAGTCATCATCTTTTTAGTAGTCATAATCGGTATCTTCGCTGCCATCGCGGTCGTCACGACCATGCAGCAAAACCAGGCAGCAGAAGGCAACCCATACAATAAAGCAGACCTGGAACCAGCTACCATCGACCAGCTCGATGATCCCAACTACCAGAATCTGATTTTGCCGGACGAGCTTCAAACCAAACTGGAAAATGAAGAGGATGTTACGGTCTACTTCTACAGCCCGACTTGCTCGCACTGTCAAGCTACGACACCTATCGTAGCCCCAATGGCAGAAGACATGGGTATCGACCTCCTCCAATACAATGTCCTGGAATTTGAACAAGCCTGGAACCAATTCAATATCGAAGGAACACCGACCATCATCCACTTTGAAGATGGCCAAGAAACAGCACGAATCGTCAGCTCCCAGCCAGCCGAAACATTTGAAGCCTGGTTTAAGGAAAATGTGAAATAGACTATAGTACACAAAAACGCCCAGAGGCTTCTGGGCGTTTTTGTATTTGGCTCTTTTCGTTAACTTTGTTGCTATTCTATACTAATTCCAAAAACACTAATCATAACTCACCTTAATAACCTGGTAATCATGAAAAGAAAAGAGATGCTTTCTTTGACTAGAGAGAAATCCCTTAGTATCCGGGAAAAAATCCGGCTCCTGGGATTTTTCCGAAAGCAACAATCTATGCGAAAACAGCCTTTTGTTTTAAGAGCTTAGGTATGTTACTTGCAGGAAACAGACCAATTGAGGGCGAGGAAATTTTGGTCAACTACCGGCGTCTTGCTGCTATCCACGCAGGCTTTCTTAGCGTATTCAAGGGAGTTATAGTTAGAATTATTGCTATTGTGAGGAGGAAGATTGTTATGGTAGCAGGGATGAGGGATTTGTGTTGTGTTTTTATATCAAATCTCCTAACTGTTTATGTATCTTATTATTGATCTTAGCATAAATATCCACAATATTTCTTACCCACGCAAAGCTCCCTAAGAGGACCACTACATGAAATATATGGTAAAATCAAACTGAAAGGAGTGCTGCTGATTTGAAAGTAAAGGAACGCACTGAATCAAAGGAATTAAGAATTTATAGAGCGGTTCATTTCCGTAAGGATTTACCCCCTAAAGAAAAACAATTCTATGCTGGTTTGGAAAAGGGATTCATTGGAGAGAAACTTTTTGACGAGTGGCTTGAGCCAGTTCTCGATAATCGGATACTTCTTCCCGACATGCAATTCATGCCAAGCACTACATTCGTACAAATCGATACTATTCTTCTAACTTCCAAGTTAATTTATTTATTTGAGGTTAAAAACTATGAAGGAGACCATATTTTAGAAGGTGAAAATCTTTACAGATTAGATGGATCTGATACTAAAAACCCTGTTCTCCAGCTGAAACGGAATGAACCTGTTTTTCGAAAGGTTTTGGAAACACTTGGTTACAAGATTCCCATCAAGTCCTTCGCCGTTTTTGTGAATCCCCAATTTCATCTTTATAATGCACCAGCAGATCTGCCCATCCTTTACCCCACTCAACTTCAGCGATTTATACAAAAGCTGAAACAGGAATCTTCCTTCTTAAAAAGAACCCATACTGAGCTTGCAAAAAAATTGATCTCGATGACAATAGATGAAAACCCTTATAGCAAAATCCCTCGGTATGAATACCAAGAGCTTAAGAAGGGAATAACTTGTGCGGTTTGCGGAGAGTTTTATAGAGAGTATGGAAGGCTGATCCTAACATGCAATTTCTGTAAAGGCAGAGAAAATGCTCATGACGCCGTCGTGAGAACTATTAGAGACTTTAGACTTTTGTTTCCTGATAAAAATCTTACTATGTCAACAGCAATAGAATGGTGCTCAATCGTCAAGAGTGCAATTACAATGCACAAAGTACTTACAAATAATTTTAAGTTGATAAAACCAGGCAGGACCTCACATTATATTCAAAAAGATTAAGTTAGAATTGTCTAATTATCTTTTGCTTATTAAAATTGATTGCCATCAGAATAATGTCTGCTTAAAGGCACAGTTAAGTATTACTCATTCAATTGGGTGTTCATTTGCTATTCACCATATTATATCTTGATTACTCTTTTTAGTATAGTGATTACGTTCTAATCACCCTACTATAATCTTGATTACTCTTTTTAGTATAGTGTTTACGCTCTATTCACCCTACTATATTCTTGATTACTCTTTTTAGTATAGTGTTTATGCTCTATTCACCCTACTATAATCTTGATTACTCTTTTTAGTATAGTGTTTACGCTCTATTCACCCTACTATAATCTTGATTACTCTTTTTAGTATAGTGTTTATGCTCTATTCACCCTACTATAATCTTGATTACTCTTTTTAGTATAGTGTTTACGCTCTATTCACCCTACTATATTCTTGATTRCTCTATTTAGTATAGTGTTTACGTTCTAATCACCCTACTATAATCTTGATTACTCTTTTTAGTATAGTGATTACGCTCTAATCACCATATTATAATCTTGATTACTCTTTTTAGTATAGTGTTTACGCTCTAATCACCCTACTATAATCTTGATTACTCTTTTTAGTATAGTGTTTACGCTCTAATCACCCTACTATAACCTTGATTACTCTTTTTACTATAGTGTTTACGTGCTAATCACCATATTATAATCTTGATTATTCTTTTTAGTATAGTGTTTACGCTCTAATCACCCTACTATAATCTTGATTACTCTTTTTAGTATTGTGTTTACGTTCTAATCACCCTACTATAATCTTGATTACTCTTTTTAGTATTGTGTTTACGTTCTAATCCAGGTTTTAGTGCTGGCTTGGTAACTCTTATTACCTCTACCACCGCTATCCGCACTTCCTCCAAAACCAACAAAAAAAACCACCAAGCAAAAACACTCAGTGGTCGATCATCCTGCCGAAGCAGAATATAGAGGAGAATTACAAGATGAATCAATGAAGAGATTGGTGAAGATCTCTTCTTGATTATCTAATAGTATGCTCCTATACACATCTTTTATTCACACTTAACGAATTTTTTTAAACAAGCAGCTGGTTGGCCGGCTTGGCGTACACACTGACCTTGTCTTCGTAGCTGAAGCAATCCCGGAAATGATTCAGATCAAATGGGAAGAAGAGATTGAAGCTCTTTAGGATAGATAGATTATGGTCGTACATTTCCTCGTAATCGGATTTGGTCATATCCGCCTCGATTAAGGAGATAAGCGTCTGAAGACTCGAGATTACTTGGAATGCTTCTTTTAAGGTACCGTTATACCTAGTGTAATCCGTATCCGTATGTAATACTTCAAGCTGTTCAAATTGCTCGATTTCATCATCTGTAAAATAACGAGGGAAAATAGTACAATAAATATACGTAATAAGTTCTTGAATGGTTTCTTCCTGTTCCTCTGTGGAGGCCAATAGGATTTTCACTTTTAACCCACCTTTGTAACGTTTGTCATCTCTATGTAATAGTTAATCTTAGAATACCATAAATATAGTTCTTTCCGGGTGGTAATTATAGCCATGGTGACATCAGAACTAAATGTTTTAAAGGAATATATACCTACATAACAGCGCTAACACAGTGAAAAAAGGAGTTTTTTGATGAATGAACAGGTTAAAGGACCTAATTTTACTATTTCCATTCCCTCTAAATGGGAGAATGTTACAGCCGAAGCGTTGATGCGGGAGGTTTGGCAGGCTCCCAAAAAAACAGTTCATCAGCTGAGGATGGACAAAGCGGTCACGTTAAATGGAGTGCCCGTGAATTGGACATATCCACTCAGAAAAGGAGATAAACTTCACTTCTCAATCGAGGAAAAAGATTATGGAGTCATCCCAGCAGAGATACCGCTGCATGTACTTTACGAGGATGAGCATTTGCTGATTGTCAATAAGCCAGCCGGGATGAATACACATCCCAATGATCCGGCAGTGGAAAAAGACGCTCTTGCCAATGCCGTTGCCTGGCATCTTCAGCAAAATGGGGAAAAAGCAGAGGTACAGCATATCCACCGGCTGGACCGGGATACAACAGGGGCTGTTATTTTCGCCAAGCATGCTTTGGTCAAAGGGATTTTAGACCGCCTTCTTGCGGAAAGAAAAATTAAAAGAACCTATTGGGCAATCGTCCAGGGGTTAATGAAAACGAAGAAAGGCACCATCAACCAGGCAATCGGCCGGGACAGGCACCATAATACGCGCCGGCGGGTTTCTCCATCCGGCCAGGCTGCCACTACTCATTATCAAGTCCTGCAACTCAATGAAACCAAAGGGCTGAGTCTTGTGCAACTGGTTCTGGATACTGGAAGGACCCATCAAATCAGAGTTCATATGAGTGCAATCGGACACCATCTTGCGGGGGACACGCTGTACGGAGGAAAATCAATCGTAAAGAGGCAGGCCCTTCATGCAAAGTATATTGAGCTGCTTCACCCGCTGACTGAGGAAAAGATATCTCTGGAGGCTCCTTTTTTAGATGAAGATCCACTCTTCACTGTATTCTTTGATCTATAAGCAGCTTACAGACACAAAAAAACAGGCATCCCATCGGATACCTGTTTTTTTATAAATCGATTATTTTAAACCGTTTTTCACAGCTTCTGTTACAGCTACAGTACGTTTTGCCTGATGCTTGACAGCTGCTTGCACATCTTCGACCATGTTTCCTTCCTGATCGACTGTTACACTTGTGCCGTATGGGTTTCCGCCAGCTGCGAATAATACTGGGTCAGTGTAACCTGGTGCAGCAAGGATTGCTCCCCAGTGCATCATAGTTGTGTAAAGGGCAAGGATGGTTTGTTCTTGGCCGCCGTGCGGGTTGGCAGCTGAAGACATTCCGCTCACTACTTTATTCGCAAGTTTGCCTTGTGCCCAAAGTCCGCCTGTGGAATCAAGGAATTGCTTAACTTGGCCAGGAACGTTTCCGTAACGTGTTGGTACACTGAAAATGATTCCATCTGCCCACTCAAGATCGTCTGTAGTTGCTACAGGTACGTCTTTTGTGTTTTCAAGATGCTGTTTCCAAGCCGGGTTGGAAGAAATAGCTGCTTCTGGTGCGATTTCTTCAACTCTTAATAGTTTTACTTCTGCACCTGCTTCTTTAGCTGCCTCTTCTGCCCATTGTGCAAGTTGATAGTTAGTACCAGTAGAACTGTAGTAAATTACCGCGATATTTGTCATTTTAAAATCTCTCCTTTTCCTTCTCTATATTTTTAACCTGGTGACAGGTTAAATTCTTTCCAATACATCTAGGTTCTAGACCCATTCGCTACCTATTACAATTCCCTATGTAGCCCGCAATAAACTATATGAGTTCATTTATCACGAAAATATTTATCTTTAATTCGAGATAATTATATCGCTTATGAAGCTTGTCTGTCAAATAAGAAAATTAAATAATTTTGCTATAGCACGTTTATACGTTAAAGCGCTGAGAAGGACAGTCCCTCTCAGCGCTTTTGATGCTGTAAAGTTTAAAAATCAAAATTATCGGGATCGGCCCCGAATCTTTCGTCCATATTAAGTGAGTTGATTTGAGTCATGTCTTCGAGCGTAAGACTGAAGTCAAAGATCTCACTGTTTTCTTTCATTCGGTTTGCGTGGATTGATTTTGGAATGATGATGGTATTATTTTGCAAGTGCCAGCGAAGAATGACCTGCGCCGGTGTTTTACCATGTTTATCTGCGATATGGTTTAAAGTCGGTTCCTCAAGAAGTTTTCCTCTTGCAATCGGTGACCATGCTTCTACCGCAATGCTGTGATTGTGGCAGTATTCTCTTAGTGACTGCTGACTTAATCGTGGATGAAGTTCCACTTGGTTAATGACCGGCTTTTCATTGCTTGCATTCATTAAGTCATTCAAGTGATGTTCCTTGAAGTTGCTGACACCTATCGCCTTGACAGTTCCTTCCTCATACAGCCGCTCAAGAGCTTTCCAGGTGTCTTGGTATTTCCCGGCCACAGGCCAGTGGATCAAATAGAGATCAAGGTAATCCATGTCCAGCTTTTTCAGGCTGTCTTCAAAGGCTCTTAACGTACTATCATAGCCTTGGTCAGTATTCCACACCTTGGAAGTAATGTACAGGTTTTCCCTTCCGACTGAGGATTCTTTTACAGCTTGGCCGACGCTTTCCTCATTATTATAGAGAGAAGCTGTGTCGATTGATTTGTATCCTAAATTTATTGCCGTTTTGATAGCACTGACTGCTTCGTCGTGGTCTTCCATTTGATAGACTCCCAGACCGAGATAAGGAATTTCCACCCCGTTATGAAGCTTAAAAGTGCTTTGTAGATTCTTAACCATTTGCATTACCTCCTTTTTTCTATTGTACAAATCCTGTCATGAAAACGCTAAAAAAATGCCCTCTCCCGGCTGACAGGAAAGGACGATTTTTTCACACTCTAGTAATCCCGTTCGTTCTGCATCCCAGGATTGTTTTATTCCAACAAAAAGTCAGCTTTATCTTTTCCGAAAAAATAAAGCCTGTGCAGAGGCCTGGTCATTCCAACATATAAAAGTTTAATATCAAGCTCGTTTTCTTCTTTATATTGTTCATCTATTGAGGCAATGATGACAGCATCAAACTCGAGCCCTTTTGATAGATAGGAAGGAACGACGACTATCTTATTTTTAGGAATGCTTTCCTGTTCGGCAAGAAGCTTCACTCCTTCAGGAAATCTCTTTTCCAAAAGGGAGGCAATCTTTTCACAGTCCCTCATTGTTTTGCCTATTACAGCAAAGGTCTTGAAATCATCTTCTTCCCTCAGCTCGGAAATCAGCTTGGACAGCCTCTCTGTTAATTCTTCTTCCTCTGTATAAGAGAAGAATTCTGGCTTATTTCCATGCCTGACAACCGGTGTGACTTGTGGAAAGTCATTGGGCAGTTTTTTTAACAGTTTATTGGCTTCTTCCATAATTTCAATCGTGGTTCTGTAGCTTTTTTGCAGCTCCGTATAGGTGGCACGCGGAAAGATCTCTTTGTAAACGGGCTCCCATGATTCTAATCCCCGGTAGGAATGAATCCCTTGGGCAAGGTCCCCGACAAGGGTAAACATGTCCGTTTGCAATGCGGTTTTCAGTGCATACAGCTGCAAGTAACTGTAATCCTGAGCTTCATCAATGACAACATTTTTAGCTTTATAAAAAGAATCAATCCCGTAAAGAGCAGTCTGCAGATACAGCAGAGGAGCAAGGTCTTCCATCTCAAAGGTTTTTTTCTTTAACTTTTTCAATGTGTATTCACAAATTTCCCTTGCCTGTGCAGACGACAGTTTTCCATTACTATAATGAACGAGTTTATCCCAATCCGAGAATAATTCTTCATAATATCGAAAGAGTGATTTTTTCTCAAATTGCTTCATGTACTGAGTCAGGCCTGTTCTGATCGACTTTTGGACATTCTTCATTCTTTCCGCTTTTTTATCCAAGGCTTTGGAAATATACTCTTTTCGATTGGCAGCGTATTTCTTGTGGTAGAGTGCTTTTTCAATCTTTTCATCAAAAAATTTCTCCACTTTATCAACCATTATCTTCTTATTGGAACGCACATAGCTTTGCAGCAGCAGTTTCAATTTTTCAACTCTTCTATAGAGGGGCATATACGTGTAGTCATCTTTCAGAAGAGAGGTGAATTTCTTCGCAGAGAAAAGCCGGTACTTATCGATGACAAAATCCTCTTCTGGATAAAATCTGGTTTCAATTTCAGCAATATAGGCATCAAGGATTTTTCTGAAATCCTTTGAACCTTTCCAGCCGGATATCCAGGCGGCCTGCTTGGCTTCCTCATCCGTTTTTTCAATCAGACGAATCAACTTGTTATCTTCAGCGAGCTTCAGTTCTTTTTCAAGGCAGGTCATGACGTAATCACTGAAGGTCGTCTGGCGCACCCTTTCCACTCCAAGTTCTGGCAGAGCCTCCGAGATATAGTCAATGAACAGATTGCTGGGTGCAAGAATCATCAGCTGACGCGGATCGAAATGCTGTTTGTAGTTATAGATAAAATAGGAAATCCTGTGAAGGGCAATAGTTGTTTTTCCACTTCCCGCAGCTCCCTGGACAATAATTGGCTTATTCAGATCAGCACGGATGATCCGGTTCTGTTCCTCCTGAATGGTGGAAATGATTTCAGTCAAGCGGTTGCTGGAGCTTTTCGAAAGCGACTCTTGAAGCAGTTCATCAGTAGTGGTCAAGTCAATATCCCGGATTTCTTCCAGGCTGCCGTCCTCAATCATATACTGTCTCTTCAAAGAAAGGCTGCCCTGGTAGGTTTCATCTTCAGCTTCGTAAGACACCTCCCCAATTCGCCCCTCATAATAAAGGTTTGCAATCGGTGAGCGCCAGTCGACAATGATTTGCTCCTGGTTTTCACGCTGATAAAGCGACGTCTTTCCGATATAATGCCTTTCTTCTTCCTCGGAATCGTCATGCTTAAAATCAATCCTGGCGAAATAAGGTTTCTTCTTGGCTTTAAGAAGCGCTTCCAACTCTTCCTTCGACATCTCGAAAAAGCTGGCGTTGGTCAGGATATCAATGTAGGCGGCGGAAGACTCCAGCCAGTCGACATCACCAAAGGCACTTTCAATATTCTCTTTGAATTTGTCTTTGCTTGTCTGGGCAGTTTGAATGACAACATCGATGTAGCGTTTCGTAAATTCGAGCCTGTCTTTTTCCTTAAGAAAATCGGGGTGGTATTGAGTTTCGTTCGTCATGTATTTCTCCTTTCCATGTGATTTCAGCCGCAATGGAGAAAGTTGACAATTATGTAGGCGTTTTAGTGAGCAGAAGAACATATTATCAGAAAAATGGAACGAATACAATAACTATTCTCGGAAAAGATGGATTACATGTTATTACGGTGTTAGGGTCACATACTTGGGCGCTGGTTTTACCCTAAGGTGTCCCTCGAAAATCCTGTGAGGGACACCTAGGGCCTGTTTTTCTACTTCAGGTGGCTCTCATGGCTTCCACGAAGGACACCTGAGTACTTTTTACACGCTCTTGGTGTATCTCGAGAACCCGGTGAAGGACACCTGGACACTGTTTTTCCACTTCAGGTGGCTCTCATGGCTTTCACGAAGGACACCTGAGTACTTTTTACACGCTCTTGGTGTATCTCGAGAACCCGGTGAAGGACACCTGGACACTGTTTTTCCACTTCAGGTGGCTCTCATGGCTTTCACGAAGGACACCTGAGCTCGATTTTCGCCCTTTTGGGTCCCTCGAAAACCCTATGAAGGACACCTGGACACTGTTTTTCTACTTCAGGTGGCTCTCATGGCTTCCACGAAGGACACCTGAGCTCGATTTTCGCCCTTTTGGGTCCCTCGAGAACCCGGTGAAGGACACCTGGACACTGTTTTTCCACTTCAGGTGGCTCTCATGGCTTTCACGAAGGACACCTGAGTACTTTTTACACGCTCTTGGTGTATCTCGAGAACCCGGTGAAGGACACCTGGACACTGTTTTTCCACTTCAGGTGGCTCTCATGGCTTCCACGAAGGACACCTGAGCTCGATTTTCGCCCTTTTGGTGTCCCTCGAAAACTCCTCGAGGGACACCTGGACACTGCTTTTTCCCCCTGATATCTTTCAGAACTCGTTCGCTCATCTCCTCCCCTTTCAACACCGGTCATTGAGCCCAAAAAATATGAGACTGACGCATCCAGCCATCAGTCTCTTTTCTTGAATCGTATGGATGTCCTTCTGCCTTTGACCGGCGGAAGATCATCATCTTTTTCATCTTGCATTCTCTTTAAAATTTCCCGGATTTCGGTCAGGACTTCCAATTGAGTTGCTGCCTTGATTTCATAGGAATTGCCTTTTCCACGCAGCCGGTTGAAGATTTTTATCATGAGGAAGATCGACGCCGCCACGAGGAAGAAGTCGACCAAGGCCTGAATGAAAGCTCCATAATAGATGACTTCAGCCTTAATTCTATAGCTCATCCCTGCAAAATTGACGCCGCCAAAAAGTATTCCAATGACCGGCATCATCATATCTTTGACCAAGGATTCCACGATTTTGCTGAAGGCTGCTCCGATCATGACAGCCACAGCCAAGTCAAAAACATTTCCTCTTGAAATGAACTCCTTGAATTCTTTATACATGATGTCCTCCAAGCCCGTTACAATTTTTAACCTTGTAACACTCTATGCGGCGGAACACTTCTTAAGAAGCATGATCGTGCGGGGGAACCATTCCTTTGAAGGAATTTACTTTGACAATATAAACAACTTCAACAATCATTCCAACAATAAGAGCTGCAAACAATGAAACTGACACGATATCGTTAAAAATCAGCATTAGGGGAAGCGCCATAATCAGAATTAGATTGAATACAAGATAAAAGGTTTTAAATCCAGAGACAGACCCCTGCAGTTCATCCTCATCCTGTACCGTCTCCTGCAGAGCTGACAGCAGGTTCATATGAAAGAAAAGCGACAGGATGGAAACGATTCCTCCTATGATTACATACCAAGTGACATCCTGCCCCGTTTCATTCAAATTAATAGTAGTGAACCCAAAGATCTCTGTAATGGACAACAAGCCCAGTATGACCGCAGCTGTCTTAGCGTAAGAAAGCCATTTTGAATAAGGCAGTTCCTGCAACCCTTTATATAAAAGAATATAGCCAATTCCATCATGGACAAGATCCAAGGTGACAATCCTTATATCGATCAGCACAAACAGCAGACCCCAGACAAGCAATTTGACTCCCCGTTCCATTATTGATCCCCCTCTTCCCTGAGTTTTTTTAATTCTTTTATTTGTTTGGAAGTTAAATAAGGCTTTTCGCTAATCCGGATCAAGCTCTGCTCTATCTTTTCATCTTCAGTTTGGAAAACTCCTCTGATGTCTGCTTCTATCGCATGGATATTGCTTTTATACATAAGGGATTTATCAACCACCGCATTTACTTTTATCATCTCACCTCTTGCTGCTTTGATTGGAAGAGCGATGTCTGCTGCGCTCTGTTTTTCATTAGAGCTTAACAATTGTTCATGATTGCCGCGTGAATAATTTCTGCTCATCTTTTCCACACCCAGTTTCAAAACAGGATCTACCATTTCCGGAAACGGAAGAGCGATTTCTGTTAATCCTCCATCTCTCTTTACGCCTCCAACCGTATAGGATTCCCCTGTATTGCTGCTGCCGCTTGTAGAAAAATTAACGACAAGGTCTTCTGGATCTGGACTTTTCATGGGAATCAGCTTGATTGAGCCGATATCCCCTTGAATTGCTGTTCCGTTTGAAAAATGAAAAATCAATTTATCCAGAATCACTTCCTCCTGCAAACCATCAATACTGATGATCGCTTCGTGCTGTTTGTATATCCCTTCTCTACCTGTGATAGAATCATGTTCAACGAAAATCATTTGACCAGGAAGTGCTTCTGACTCTACGCTTACCAACTGAAAATGATCATCTTGGTTGGTAATATAGTACAGAGGTATATAATCAATCTTTGATTGAAAGTACTCTTTTTCATAATAATGGGTTAAAAGCAGCGGCTCTTGCAGCTGGGAAGACTTTAAATATGTAAAAATGCCGTAAAACAAGATTCCATAGGCCAGCATAATGATCATCAATGTCTTTATTTTCATCTCTTTTCCCCCTTCCATTTATTTTATCAAAAGCTCAATGCCCACAGACCATTTCACACGAAAAAACCTGGGAAGCAGTAAAATGCTTTCCCGGTTCGATAAAATTAAGCTCGACTAAAAGGATTTTTTAAAGATCATCCTGTGGTCAAATGATAAACTTAATGACGATTACAACTAAAAGTAAAAAGGCGAGCGCAAACATGGTAATCATCAGAACTTTTTCTTCTTTATTTCCCTGCAACAAAAACACCCTTTCTGCTCTAAGTATTAGTGATTTTTTCTTGTTTCGTTTCAGAGCCTGGACAGCAAATTGCTGCTATATGACTCGTATCTTTTTTATCTTTAGTAAATACTACTGTGTAAGTACTGATTATGAAAACAAATGTGCAGCTATGTACTTCTGATGCCCGATCCTTGACGCGTAATGGCATCTTCTATAAGATGTCACTATTAATCCTTACATAGAGTAAGAGAATCACTAAAAGATACCATATCTACTTTCTATAAACAATTCAGGGGGTTATCATCTTGGAAAACATCTTTGATGCAATGAGAGAAAGACGTTCCACTAAAAGTTATGATTCAACCAAAGAGATAGCAACAGATGAACTTGTAGAAATCCTTCAATTAGCGGGCAGAGCTCCGTCCGCCTGGAACTTGCAGCAATGGCATTTCCTTACTTTCCACAATAAAGAAGCTCAGGAAAAGCTGCTGCCAATCGCCTACAATCAACAGCAAATTGTCGACGCTTCAGCCGTCATTGCGGTTCTTGGTGATCTGGAAGCGAATAAAAATGCCGATCCCGTTCTCGATCCTTCCATCGAAAAAGGCGAAATGACACATGAGTTAAAAGATATTCTTGTACGTCAAATTGAAGGTGCTTATTCGCGGGCGCTTTATCCCAGGGACGCTGCATTCAGCAATGCCTCTCTGGCCGCAATGCAATTAATGCTGGCTGCCAAAGGAAAAGGCTGGGATACCTGTCCAATCGGCGGATTCAACCCGCAAAAACTGATGGAAGAGTTTCATGTTTCAGATCGGTATGTACCCATCATGCTGATCACCATCGGAAAACCCATTCAGGAAGCACGAAAGACGGACAGGCTTGATATCAAAAGCCTTATCACGTGGGCAAAGTAAATTCAAATGTATTAAAAGGAGCAGATGTTGGGCTTCTTTTTTTTTGTGGCTGTTTGTTTATTACCCCTGTTAAATATTTTCATGTGCTGTGTATGCAAAATTTCATGCTGGAGTCTCGGGAATGCCGTTTACTGAACTCTTCTTAATAGACAGTAATAACGAGATTGTGAAATATTTTTGTGGATTCATTATCCTTGCGGGCCATCTCGGGGTTAGGGGCTACTAACTGCGCAGTGCCTCTCCTTATTGGGCCGCATCCATCCATTGCGGGCCATTATCTGCACAACCCCTTCTTCTTAATGGCCCGCATCCACCCGTTGCGGGCCATTAACTGCTCAATCTCTTCTTCTCACTGGACCGCATCCACTCGTTGCAGGCCATTATCTGCATGATCTCTTCTTCTCATTAGACCGCATTCACCCGTTGCGGGCCGCTAACTGCGCAGGGGCTTCTCCCCATTGGGCCGCATCCACTCATTGCGGACCATTATCTGCACAATCTCATATTAACAGCCCGCATTGAGAGTGTTCGTGACTTTTCAGCAGCAAAAATGGCTGGCAACCTATGCCGCCAGCCACTCCAATTACTCTATTTTTAAAAGCTCTTTAGTCACTCCCCGGATGATTTCAGGGAGAGTTGAAAAGGTGTATGGTTTATAGACTCTCTCTGTCCATTGGTGGCCGTCTTTTCCGTACACGCCAATGTTTATTGAGGGGATGTTGAGGTCACGGATCCGGTCAATCGGCACAGGATAAAGTTGTTCGATCATCGGCATATTGTCCTTAAAGGCTTCGATTTCTTCATCACTTTCATGCAGAGAAAGGAAGCTTCCGTCCGCCAGATACGGGAAAAATCGTTTGATTTCGAATTCCTCTCCCGTTTCTTCGGCGGTTTTTTCTAAACATGCCTTCAATACTGAATTTACTTTTTTTCCGTATTCATTTTCGTTGTTTAAGTAGTTATGCGGCAGAAACGGCGGCGAGAAGAAGATGATGATCCTTGGTGTTTTGTCAGGATCGAGCTTCTGCAATGCCTCCACAATGGCGAACGCAATCTCACGGTTATCTTCGCCCTTCATCTCACTCAGTGTTTCATTCATCACCTTTTCAGGATTCAATCCTTTTTCGCTAAGATCTTCTACTAAATCTTCGAAGGCCGTCACCTCAACCTTCCATGAAACCTCCCTTTCCGGAAAGTCATGCAGGCTCCGGTATTTTTCATAGGTTTCCTTTGAAGAGGCTTCCAATTCCATGACTGAGTCTTTGGCAATGTTCATAAGCTCCTCCAGCACCTCTTTAGATGTCTTTTCATACACAAAATAGTTGAAATACATCCGGGTTTCCAGCGGAGTCTGTACATTATAGACGTTTTTCTTATCTTTAAGGTACAGACAGGACGGCGGGAGGACAAACTCCCCCTCTATGTCTTCAAGCAGGTCAATGTTCTGATTGACCCTGAGATTGATATGAGATGCAATCCTGGTCGGATCAATGGATGTCAGGATATCGCCGACATGCGCTTCACGTCCTGCTATATAAAAACAAGGCAGCAGTTTTCCGGCAGCACCTGTGTATATATATCGTTTACAATCACCATCATAGACAGGAGATATAAAGTCATTGTTGATGGCAGCGAGAAATTGAGTTCCTTTCATCTTTAATCTGTACAACTCATCGATCGCCGTAATCATTCCAGCATGTTCACTTTCTTCATCTGGATTAAACAGGAATAGCAGACTTCCGTCCAAATCTTCTGACATGCTTGAAAAATAAAGAAGGTTAGCCAGGTGTACAGCTATCCCGCTTTGCATATCAAGCGAGCCACGGCCGAACATCCACTTGCCTGATTGAGCATCGTTCTTTACCTTCTCATCTCCATCATACCTGGAGAAAAACGTTTCCAGAAATTCAGGGTCGTGTGCAGCTGGTTTAAGGATTCCGTAATCATCTGTCCCTACAGTGTCCAAGTGTGCATGGAAAAGCAGGGTTCGTTCCGACTTTCCACTTATTTTCGCAAAAACGTTGAAGCGTCCGTTCTCGTCACCGGGAACGGGCTGGGTCCAGAGGTGCCCCGGATTCTGTTGAAAATAAGGAAACGTTGAAATAATAGTCTTGATCTGCTCAGCTTTCCTTCTTTCTCCATCGGTGTTATTATAGCTTTCCTGATCGATTAAAACTTTCGTTAAAAATTCAATCTGGTCATAGACAGATTTCCCTTGAAGTTCACTGTACACTTCTGAACACCCTTTCATTTCTGTGTTTTTACTATCTTACCGAAGTCACCTTTCATTTGGAAGTAATTACGGTTAAAAAATTGTATAGAATTAGATTATCCTCTTGAAAAAACAACCATTAACGAATAATATAGAAATTGCGTTTAAAAATCGTTCGTCTTTTTGGAGGTTTCTCTATGTTTAAATTAAAAGAACATAATACAAGTGTCAGAACTGAAATCATCGCAGGTATAACAACTTTTTTAACAATGGTATACATCGTGATTGTCAACCCGGTTATCCTGGCAGATGCAGGGGTCCCTTTTGACCAGGTATTCACAGCCACGATCATCTCGGCTATTGTCGGTACATTATGGATGGCTCTGTTCGCCAACTATCCGATTGCAATTGCTCCTGGAATGGGCTTGAATGCGTACTTCACCTATTCAGTAGTAGGCGCCAATGAAAATATCTCTTATGAAACAGCTTTTGCAGCAGTATTTGTTGCAGGGATCATCTTTGTTATCTTGTCCCTTACACCTTTTAGAAAAAAATTAATCGAAGCAATCCCAGAGAATTTAAAACACGGAATCACCGCTGGTATCGGGTTATTCATCGCTTTTATAGGCTTGCGTCTGACCGGAATCATCACGTCTCATCCAGAAAACCTGGTAGCACTAGGTGATCTTCATTCTTCTTCAGTAGTGCTGGCGTTGGTCGGCCTGGCTGTCACGTTGGTTCTAATGGTCCGCAATATTCATGGTGCGCTTTTCCTTGGCATGATCGTTACAGGAATCATCGCTTTCTTCACTGGGGATTTGAAGTTTGAAGGAATCGCGTCTCTTCCTTCTCTTCCTGAAGGATTAATTGTTGGCAATCCTTTGACTGCATTTGCCGATGTTTTTCAACACAGCTTGTATGCAGTCGTTTTCTCCTTCCTGCTAGTAACAATCTTTGATACTACAGGAACAATGATCGGCGTTGCCGAGCAGGCAGGATTGATGAAAGGCAAATCAATGCCTCGTGCAAGAGCAGCCCTTTTGGCCGATTCTGCTGGAACAACCATTGGAGCTATGTTTGGTACAAGCCCAACGACAGCGTATATTGAATCTTCCGCTGGTGTTGCAGCAGGAGGAAGAACAGGTCTAACCTCTTTGACCGTTTCCGTTTTGTTCCTCGTTGCCGCGTTCTTCGGTCCGCTGGTCAGTGCGGTTTCAGGCATTTCAGCTATCACAGCCCCTGCCCTGATTATCGTCGGCAGCCTGATGATGGGAAGCATCTCTCATATTAAATGGGGAGAGTTGGATGAAGCATTCCCTGCCTTTTTGATCATTCTCAGTATGCCGCTGACATCCAGTATCGCGACAGGCATTGCTCTTGGATTCATTTCTTACCCGCTCTTGAAAGTGGTTAAAGGACAATGGAAACAAGTTCACCCGCTTGTATACCTGTTCGCCGTCCTGTTTATGTATCAATTAGCATTCCTGCCTCACTAATACAGTACCCTAAGCCTGAACTCCGAAAGTGGAGTTCAGGCTCTTTTATTTGGAGTATGTTAGAGGTAGTTATCAAATTCTTAAACCCATGCCGGCTCTTTGGGGACATGTTCTTAGGAGTTCGACCCCGTTCATGGACCCAAGGCGGCCCCTTGCAGAAATGTTCTTCAATATTCGACCTAATTCATGTCCTTAAGACGGCTTTTCGGGGACATGTTCATTGTATTTTGATCCGTTAAGGGCATTGTTTACCCTTGTCTAAAGAAATAGTGCCTATTTCCAGTGTTTAAATCAATTAGGAGAATTTCTTCCTATGTTTAAACTCTTTCAGATGGTACTTAGAAAATAAGGGAACTTTTTACCGTTATTTGTGATCAGCTCATTTTACCCCTTTTTTTGGAAGAAGCACCTAATTTAATTCCAGGGGTTAGCATGCCTCTATGCAGGCTTTTTAGAAACATTCTTTGAAATAAAACCTCTCTCAGGTATTCAAGGCACCACCTTGTTAACATATTCTCCTGAGTCAACATACATTCATGGCCACAATCACCAAGATTCTCTCCTCAGCAGGATAAACCTAACGATTTACACCTATACAGGAGCAATCTTGGGAAAACTTTAAAGTCACTAAATTTTCACGTGATTTTTCAAATAGCTTATGGTATATTTAACTTGTGAAATAATTCACAAACTATTATTATACAAACAAAAACAAACCTAACCAAAAAACTCAAACAAGGGTGATTACATTGGCAAATTTCAAAAGTAAAGTTGCTTTAATTGGAACTGGATTCGTTGGATCAAGTTATGCCTTTGCATTATTGAATCAAGGCGCTGCCCGTGAACTTGTATTAATTGACTTGAATAAAGAAAAAGCAGAAGGAGATGCACGCGATCTCAACCACGGCCTTCCCTTTTCTTCTCCATTGAAAATTTGGGCCGGCGACTACAGTGACTGCAGCGATGCCGACCTTGTTGTCATAACTGCTGGTGCCAATCAAGCTCCTGGCGAAACCCGATTAGACCTTGTTGAAAAAAATATAAAGATTTTCAAAAGCATAGTTGGAGAAGTAATGAAAAGCGGATTCGATGGCATATTCCTGGTAGCAACCAATCCGGTTGACATATTGACCTATGCGACATGGAAGTTCTCCGGGCTGCCGAAGGAAAGAGTAATCGGTTCTGGCACCATTCTTGACACTGCCCGCCTGCGTTATCTTCTCAGCGATCATTTTGACATTGATGCCCGAAACGTCCATGCCTATATCATGGGTGAACACGGAGATACTGAATTTCCTGTTTGGAGCCATGCAACCATCGGAGCGAGTCCTTTACGGGAGATGATTGATATGGATGCACCTCAAACCCAAAAAGAACTGGAAGAGATTTTTGTCAATGTGCGTGACGCTGCCTATCACATTATTGAAAGAAAAGGTGCCACCTATTATGGAATTGCAATGGGGCTGGTGAGAATCACGAAAGCCATTTTCAATAACGAAAACAGTATCCTGACCGTTTCTGCTCTGTTGGAAGGAGAATTCGGCATGGATGACCTTTATATCGGAGTACCGGCGATTATTAACCGTGACGGCATTAAAAAAGTGATCGAAATGCCTTTGAATGAGAAGGAAAAGGAACAGTTTGACAACTCTGCCACTACCTTGAAAAATGTAATCCAGACAGCTTTTCAGCAATAAAGATTGAATCTAACTTACCATTACAGCCCCTGGCACAGGCGAATGCCCCTCTGCATATAGTGAAAGTGACTATATTTGAGAGGGGTATTATCTATGTTTGATTATCGGCAAATGCAATTTCCCGGGTTTCCCCCCGGACAAGGCGGACCCGGATTTCCTTCTTTTCCTCCAAGCGGCCAAGGGCAGGGCTTTCCAGGATATCCTCCCGGTCAGCAAGGGATGGGCCAGGGGCAGCAGGCTCCGGCTGGACCTCCGCCTTCCTTTACTCCGACACAGGCCACAGCACAGACACTCAGCACAGGAGGACAGGGACCAAGTGCTTTTGCAGTCGATCCCGGAGCCATCCGCGGATGCTTGTTCCGTTACACATACCTTTGGCTTACCAGCGGCCAGTCCTTCTGGTTCTACCCAACTTTCATCGGGCGCCAGTCGATTTCAGGGTTTAGATGGACCGGTTTCAGATGGGTGTTCTATGGAACTGACCTGCGGAGAGTCCGTTCCTTCCAGTGTTTTTAGGTGATGGGCATGTACTATCAGCAGCCCTACAGGAATGTAACGGAAAAGAAGAGCAGCAGAACCGTGACCGTCACAGGCGAACAAACAATAGATGCCCGGCCTGATATGGCGGTTGCCCAAATTGGAGCAGTAACCAGTGATAAGGAATTAACAGAAGCACAAAGAATGAATACAGAGATAAGCTCGGCCATCTTAAATTCCTTCAAGCAGAATGAAATCGCTGAAAAGGATATCCAAACATCCACTTATCAGATTTATCCACAGTATGATTATCAGGATGGAAAGCAGCTATTCAAAGGATATGAAGTAAGGCAGGTTTTTTCAGTTAACATCCGAAACATTGAAAAAATTGGTGAAATCATTGATGACGCTGTCCAAAGCGGGGCTAACATTATAGAAAGAGTCCAATTCGCTATAGCGGAACCTGGGATCTTTTATCAACAGGCATTGACGGAAGCTTATGCGGATGCGTTTGAAAAGGCCCAAGTCCTTGCAGCATCTTCAGGGATGACACTAAGTCCTGCCCCGCTGGAAATCAACGAAGATACCAGTATTCCGATGATTCCAGCTCCCGGAAAAGCATTTGTCCTGGCTGCCGAAAGTACAGCACCCGTCCAGCCAGGGGAGATTGGGATTACAGCCCGGTTGACGGTGAAATATAAGTTGATGCCGTAATCCCGGGTGAGTGGATTGTCATTTTCCACTAGTTAAAATCTCCTGCTGCTCCGTCTTCAATAATGGGTATAGAAGAAAAAACACCTTTGATGGTGTTTTTTTCTTCTGAAACCCATTATTCATGTCAATTTTTCCTCTAAAGCTTTACTACATAATGATATTGAATTTGAACAAAATAAAGAAGTCCCAAGAGGACATATGAATTCAGGGGGGTTATCAGTTTGCAGATAAACAATCAAGCACAGCAGCAGCCAATGTCTATGCCTATTCAGCCTTCACCAACAGGACAGCCGCAAGCAAATCACGGCGGCCATGAAGTATTTGATGCTCATGAAAATTTATCAACAATGGTGGATGTACTGGATCAGTATTTGATGTTTCAGCAATATATCACTGACCCTGAGCTCAATACAATTCTTACACAGCAGCGCAGTTTTATTGAACAAACTTACAATTGCGCAGTTGAAGCCTTTTCCACAGGAAAGGACCCATCTCAGCCGACACAGCAATATAAAATGATTGAAAATAACACTGTCACTTATGGACTTACTCCTTCGCAGCCAAGAAAACCTGCGGAAAGTCTTCCAGAAATCAATGATATGAAGATATCCGGCCAGATGCTTGGTTTGACCAAGTCAACAGCCTCTCTTCTTACGATGACGGCTTTAGAAGTGACCAACCCTGTTCTTCGCAGGGTTTATGCAGACAGTGTGCCTAACTTCATCGAGATGAGCTATGAGATCTTTTTATACCAAAACAAGCATAAGTATTATCAGGTGCCGCGTCTTCAGCAGCAGGATATGCAGCAGATGCTTCAAGGATTTGCTCCTTCAACAGGGGCTCCTATGACACAAAATAATAAGCTTCAATAAGTAAAAAGGGATTTCCTTAAAATAGGAAATCCCTCTTTTTTTCATTAGGCTGTTTTCAAATACATTGTCGATTTCTAAAAAATTCAAAGGCTACTTCCCCCCAGAGGTTTTTCACTCAAAACGGGGAGAGCCGCAAAGGTTAGAACATTAATTAATCAATCATATTGGCCGATTTTTTATAACAGCTTTCCATAGCCGACAGGACAGAAGCACGGAATCCTGTTTTTTCAAGAGTGCTGACGGCTTCGATCGTTGCACCTCCGGGAGAACAAACGGCATCTTTCAAAGCTCCTGGGTGGGTTTCGGTTTCGAGTACCATTTTCGCAGCACCAAGAACAGCCTGGGCAGCCATCTTATAGGCTTTTTCCCGTGCAATCCCCTGCTTGACCGCACCATCAGCAAGAGCCTCAATGAACATGAATACGTAAGCCGGCGATGATCCGCTGACGGCAGGTACCGCATCCATTAAGTGCTCCTCCAGCACCTCTGCACGCCCGAAGCTTGAAAACAGCTCGACTACTTCTGCCAGTTCATCAGGTGTCACGTATTCATTTGGGCAAAGGGCGCTCATTCCTTCTCCTACCAAGGAAGGTGTATTTGGCATCGTCCGAACAATTTTCACTTCTTGGCCGAGCTGTTCTCCCAAGGAACGCAATGTGACACCAGCAGCAATCGTAATGACTATAGCCTTCTCTTTTAGTGCGCCTCTCACTTCTTCAATAACTGCCTTATATTGATCGGGTTTAACCGCAAGAAAAAGGTAGTCGGAGGATTGAGCGACGGCCACATTATCCTTTGTCGTTTTTATATGGAACTCCTTATTGATTTCGCTGATCGTTTTTTCTGTTAAAGCGCTTGCTGTAACATTTTCCGCAGAAGCAATCCCTGAAGACAGCAGACCGCCTAAAATGGCCTTTGCCATATTCCCGCTTCCTATGAAACCTATCTTTTTTTCCATCCTATTCACATCCTGTATCGTATAATTGCTTACTGTTACAGTATTATAACGGAAGTTGGTTTTCAAGGAATTGCGCTATTTCACTTTGCTAAGAATACTCTCGTAATCGAGTTCCACTATCAATTCATTGTTCACCAGCCTTTTCTTTATGCCTGCAACAACCCCTGCTTCTCTTTCTGATAAGCTGCTCATATCGAACTTTTTATGAAAAACAGTGTAAAGAACGATATCCCTGAGCCTTAAAAATAATGGGATCCGCTTGATCCATTCCTCATCAAGAGTATTTTCTTCGAAGTAGCCGGACAAAAAGCTTTTCAGAAACTCTTCACCAAAGCGGGAGCGTTCTTCAAGCTCCTTCCCTGGCATCTTAGCCCATACCGCGTAGAAAAGAGGGATGGCGATATCACTGGCATACCAGTGGTAAGAACAGTCATCAAAATCAAAAACATGAATCTCTCCTTCATGAAGGAAGAAGTTTCCAGAATGAATATCAGAATGAACCAGTCCATATTCCCCCCTGCCTGTCGAGAAGGAATGAAGTTTTTCAATTAATTCTTCTCCTTCTTTTATAATTGCTGTATCCTCTTCGGACAGGTAAGTACTCATATTCTTTAAAAGGTCATCTTCGTACCAGTGTTCCCGGTGAGCTCTCCCTTCAGAGAATCCTTTTGCCGCCTTGTTCATCTTTCCAATCGTTCTTCCCCATTCTTTGAAAAGCGGAGGTGAAAATAAGTCTGATTGGACCCTGACCGGCTCCCCAGGGGCTTTATCAAATAAGCAAACAAAGAAAAATGTATCTCCCGCTGGAATTTCCTCCACCAGATTTCCGGCTAAGGAATGACTGACCAAAGAGACATTCACACCTTGTGCATTAAGGTAATTCACATATTCCAATTCTGCCTCCACTCCAGCCCTGTTTCTGTGGGAGCTGTGTGTCAGCCTAAGAATATAGGGTATTCCTTCTCTATGTACTTCATATACGTAATTCTCGAAATCTCCAAGTTTTTTCGCTTTTGTAACCTCCGCACCGTAAAAATCGGCTGCTTTCTTTAGAATTCCTTCATTAAAGAGGTCCTCAACCCACTTTTCCATTTGTATACCCCCATTTCTAATATGTCTATACTATTCGGCACCCGTAGGCGGAATCCTCTGTAATACTTTATTGCGCTGAGAGGGACTGTCCATTTTAGCGGGTAAAAGTGTTAAAACAACACAGTGAAAAAGACAGGTTTCCCTGTCTTTTCAGGCGTACATTTTGTTTTCTTCTTGTTTGAAAAAGCTTTTCATAGCGTGGAAAACGTCTGCCTTTTGTTTCAGTATGAAGTATCGGAATTGTTCATCCTTGATGTTCTTATATGCGCTCATCAAAGTGGAATGGCGGTTATACTGGTTGACCTCTCCGTAGCCGAACATGTTCGAGACTTTCATCAGTTCTTCGACAAGCTTTACACACCGGACATTATCTGAAGTTAAATTGTCGCCATCCGAGAAGTGGAACGGATAAATATTGTATTGCGAAGGCTGGTATTTCGTTTCAATTAGCTCCAATGCTTTTCGGTATGCAGATGAACAAATCGTTCCCCCGCTTTCTCCTCTTGAAAAGAAATGCTCTTCCGTTACCACCTTTGCCTCCGTATGATGAGCAATGAACTCAATCTCCACTGTCTCATACTTCGTTCTGAGGAAGCGTGTCATCCAGAAGAAGAAGCTCCTGGCCATATACTTCTCCCATACTCCCATACTTCCGCTCGTATCCATCATCGCCAGCACGACGGCTTTTGACTCAGGCTTCAGCACTTCGTTCCATGTCCTGAATTTCAAATCTTCCTGATAAATCGGGTGAAAGCTTGGTTTTCCGCTTATAGCATTTCTTTTGAATGCTGTCATCATGGTTTTCTTTTTATCAATATTGCCCATTAATCCAGTTTTACGGATATCATTGAATTCTATATTCTCCACCGTTTGGACGTCTTGTTCTTTTTTCTTCAAGTTGGGCAGTTCCAATTGGCTGAACAGCGCCTCTTCGATTTCCATCATTGATACTTCCGCTTCATAGTAATCTTCTCCAGCCTGATCCCCTGCACCTTGGCCTTTACCAGGACCTTTTTGCTGTGAGCCGTCTCTAGCTACCACATCTCCAACCTGACTGTCTCCCTGTCCCTGGCCCACATGTTTATTCTTATCATGATTATAACGAATTTTGTACTCATCAAGTGAGCGGATCGGAATCTTTACTACGTCTTGGCCATTTGACATGATAATGTTTTCTTCAGAGATTAAATCGGGGAGATTATTTCTTATCGCATCTTGAACTTTTTCCTGGTGTCTTTGTTGATCATCATAGCCTTTGCGGTGGAGGGACCAGTCTTCCTTCGAAATCACAAACTGATGTTTATCCATTTGACTCATTCTATTCCCCTCCTTATTAGATTTTTCACAAAGATACAAAAAGTTGCATATACTGTCTTGAGTGCCAAAATTAGAAAAGCAACAGAGTTAAAAACTATTGCTGATTACTCTATACTATGCAGAAGCGCCGATAAATTTACAAATAATTTCGACAATTGTACACTCACCTATAAAATAGACAAGCCTGCTTTTTCCGGGTAATCAGCTGTGTATAAATAAGTATTAAAGGGATTGGCTGCTTATGAGTAAAAACCTCCGAAAGTAAAAATTGGGCGCTGGCGTCATCTAAACAATAAAGTCTTCAGCGACCTTGGGCAGCAGATCCCTTCTTGGTTACCTTTTTAATCAATACTCTGACACTTTGGGCAGCTAGAACCCTTCTTGGTTACCCCTTTCACCAAAACCCTGGCACTTTGGGCAGCTAGCCCCCTTCTTGGTTACCTTTTTCATCAATACCCTGGCACTTTGGGCAGCTAGCCCCCTTCTTGGTTACCTTTTCATCAATACCCTGGCACTTTGGGCAGCTAGAACCCTTCTTGGTTACCTTTTTCACCAAAACCCTGGCACTTTGGGCAGCTAGAACTCTTCTTGATGCCCTTTTTCACTAAGATCCTGTCATTATAGGCAGCTAGATCCCTTCTTGGTTACCTTTTTCATCAATACCCTGGCACTATGGGCACCTAAAACCCTTCTTGGTTACCTTTTTCACTAAAACCCTGGCAGTTTGGGCACCTAGCCGCCTTCTTGGTTACCTTTTTCACTAAAACCCTCTGGCTTTGGGCAGCTAGAACCCTTCTTGGTTACCTTTTTCACCAAAACCTTGACAGTTTGGGCAGCTAGCCCCCTTCTTGGTTACCTTTTTCATCAATACCCTGGCACTATGGGCACCTAAAACCCTTCTTGGTTACCTTTTTCACTAAAACCCTGGCAGTTTGGGCACCTAGCCGCCTTCTTGGTTACCTTTTTCACTAAAACCCTCTGGCTTTGGGCACCTAGAACTCTTCTTGGTTACCTTTTTCACTAAAACCCTCTGGCTTTGGGCAGCTAGACCCCTTCTTGGTTACCTTTTCACTAAAACCCTCTGGCTTTGGGCAGCTAGATCCCTTCTTGGTTACCCCTTTCACCAAAACCTTGACAGTTTGGGCAGCTAGCCCCTTTCTTGGTTACCCCTTTCACCAAAACCTTGACAGTTTGGGCAGCTAGATCCCTTCTTGGTTACCTTTTTCACTAAACCCCTCTGGCTTTGGGCAGCTAGCCCCCTTGTTGATGACCTTTTTCTCCAAACCCCTCTCGCTTAGGGCAGCTAGAATCCTCTTGATGACCTTTTTATTAAACTCCTCTCTCTATTCCCCACATCACAGCCTTCATAATAAACAGAAAGCCGGCAGCCCCAAAGAAAGGCTGCCAGCTCTGAAATTAACGGTTCAATAAGCTTCCTACATATTTCAATAGATCATTGGCTGAAGTGGAATTATAACCATGCTCATCTATCAACCGTGCAACGACTTCATTAACCTTCTTCAGCTGCTGCTCATCCGGCGTTTTGGAAGATGTCGTGATTTTGACGACGTCTTTCAGGTCGGCAAACAGTTTCTTTTGAATTGCTTCTCTCAAGCGGTCATGAGAGTTATAATCAAATCTTTTACCTTTGCGGGCATATGCGGAGATACGTATGAGAATTTCTTCACGGAATGCTTTCTTCGCATTTTCAGAAATGCCGATTTGCTCTTCAATGGAGCGCATGAGCTTTTCATCCGGATTGATTTCCTCCCCGGTCAATGGATCGCGCAGCTTCGCTTTATTGCAGTAGGCTTCTACATTATCAAGATAATTGTCCATAAGTGTTTTCGCGGATTCCTCATAAGAGTACACGAATGCCTTTTGGACTTCTTTCTTGGCAATATCGTCATATTCTTTTCGGGCAACAGAAATGAAGTTCAGATACTTCTCCCTCAGTTCCTGTGTAATGGAAGGATGCTGATCCAGTCCTTCTTTCAGGGAACGAAGAACATCCAGTGCGTTAATGGACGACATATCTTTCCTGATGATGGTGGACGAAATCCTGTTGATGACGTAGCGGGGATCGATTCCGCTCATTCCTTCATCCTGATACTCTTTTTTCATTTCTTCTAAATCCGCAGAGTTGAATCCTTCCACATTTTCTCCATCATATAATCTCATCTTTTTAATCAGATCGATGTCTCCGCGCTTCGGTTCTTTTAAACGTGTCAAGATCGTAAACATCGCAGCTACTCTCAATGTATGCGGGGCAATGTGGAAATCCGACACATCACTTTCCCGGATCATTTTGTCATAGATTCTTTCTTCCTGGGTGACTTTCAAATTGTATGGAACCGGCATGACGATAATCCTGGAGTGCAGGGCCTCATTTTTCTTGTTGGAAATGAATGATCTGTACTCGGTCTCATTTGTATGGGCCACAACTAATTCATCTGCGGAAATGAGCGCAAACCTTCCTGCTTTAAAATTGCCTTCCTGCGTCAAAGACAGTAAGTGCCACAGAAACTTTTCATCGCACTTCAGCATCTCCTGGAACTCCATCAGTCCGCGGTTTGCTTTATTCAGCTCGCCATCGAATCGATAGGCGCGCGGATCAGATTCCGACCCATATTCGGCGATGGTGGAAAAGTCAATGCTGCCTGTCAGGTCGGCAATGTCCTGTGACTTAGGATCTGACGGGCTGAACGTACCGACACCGACCCTTTTGTCTTCAGAGAAGAAGACCCTTTCCACAAGAACGTCTTCCATTCTTCCGCTGTACTCTTTTTCAACTCTCATCGTATTTAACGGTGATAGGTTGCCTTCGATTCTAATGCCATACTCTTCATAAAAGTCAGCCCGCAAATGCTGCGGGATCAAATGCAGTGGATCTTCATGCATAGGGCAGCCTTTAATTGCATAAACCGCACCATTGTCTGTCCGCGAATACGCCTCGATTCCCCTTTTCAGCATTGACACTAACGTAGATTTCCCCCCGCTGACCGGACCCATCAGCAGAAGAATTCTCTTCCGGACATCCAGGCGTTTAGCAGCTGGATGGAAATACTCTTCCACCAGACGCTCTAAAGCCTCTTCCAGTCCAAACAGCTGACCACTGAAAAATTTATACTTCCTAACACCATTAACTTCTTCTACCCCTGCATCTTTAATCATATTGAACACACGTGAATGTGCTGACTGAGCTACAATTGGTCTTTCCTTGATAATGTTCAGGTAATCAGCAAATGTGCCTTCCCATTTTAACTTTTCTTCTTCTACACGATAGCCTTCAATCTTTTTTAAAATATCCATAAAGGACCTCCCCTGTCACTTGTTGAGAGCGATTATTATACTCTATGCCCGCCAAGAGACAATCATGCTAATTAAAGAAAAATGGGACTCGTGTTTGAAATGTTGTCATAATCTAGAAGAAAAATATCAGGCTTAACATTCACATCAGCAGGGAAATAGGCTATACTAAGAGAAGGATTGACTTCGAATCAATTATTGAGGAGGATTACATAGATATGGGTACAATTATAATCTTAGGCGTTACTGCCACATTCCTTTCAGCGATCTTTACAGCCGGCTACAATAACAAGCCTGGCACGAACAAAGACTGATTAAAAAACCCCATGCCGTCACTCGGCAAGGGGTTTTTTCAGATGTATTTACTTCAAATCATATTTCTTCTTCTCGACAAACTCTTTCATATACATACGCTTCTTAGCTGAAAGCATTCTGGCCATCTGCGCTGACCAGGTATCGACTCTCTGTCCATTCGTTCGTTTATGGTAATAGCTGGCCACCGTTTCATCATACTCTTCCAGCTCTTTTGCCACCGATTCCTTGTCAGAACGATACGTATTTTCATGATACACATGAGACAGCGGCCTTCTTGGCTTAAGATCGTTATCTTCATCAGGAACACCCACTGCCAGGCCGAATAAAGGAATGACTCTGTCCGGGATATCAAGGACTTCAGAGACAGCACCAAGGTCATTTCGGATTCCGCCGATGTAGCAAATCCCTAATCCCATTGATTCAGCAGCAACACTTGCATTTTGTGCAGCAAGAGCAGCATCAATCAGCGCCACCATAAACTTCTCTGTGCTTTCTAGCGACTGTGCTACTTCCGCACCTTCTTTTTCCCCGATGACCTCATGACGGTAAAGGTCCGCACAGAATACAAAGAAGTGCCCGTTCTTTTCCACATAGCTTTGATTGCCGGCAATGGCGGCAAGTTCAGCTTTCTTCGCAGAATCCGTAACACCCATGATGGTATACGCCTGGATCATGCTGGAAGTAGAGGCTGCCTGAGCGCTTCTTACCAGGGTTTCCACCTGCTCCCTTGACAGTTTTTCATCCTTGAACTTTCGGACAGACTTATGAGATAAAATTGTTTCGATAGTTGAATTCATTCATTTCGACCTCCATGACATCTTTTATATCCTCTATGTTAAGCTTCCCCTTTTTTCTATACAAATAAAAAGAACCGGAAAACCGGTCCTTGTAAAAAATCCTATTTCAAATGGAGATAATCCTGCTGGCGCAGCGCTTCATATATAAGAATCGCAGCGGTATTAGAAAGATTCAAGGAACGGACGTTATCATTCATCGGAATTCTCAGGCAGCGGTCCTTGTTGTTCTCGATGATATCATCCGGCAGCCCGGTCGTTTCTCTTCCAAAGATGAAGAAATAATCCTTATCCTTGCCGGTATAATCATAGCCGGAGTGAACGTTCGTCCCGTACTTTGTAAGATAGAAGAACTCTCCGCCCGCATTCTTTTCAAAAAATTCCTCAATGGAATCATAATAAACAATCTCTACAAACTGCCAATAATCAAGACCTGCCCTCTTCAGCATTTTGTCATCTGTTGAAAAGCCCAATGGCCTGATCAAATGCAGGGTCGTGTCTGTCGCTGCACATGTTCGGGCAATATTGCCTGTGTTAGCCGGAATCTCTGGTTGATAAAGTACTACATGTATACCCACTATTCGTCACCTCGTTAATAAACTCTATGTGACATTATACCACTGTTTTTTTTCTGAGAACAACACTCTAGGCATTATCCTCAATTGTGAAGAATTTGTATTTGATGTTGGGCGTGTAGGCAGTCGAGTCCTCATAGTTCCAGTACCTGAGCCTGCTATTCGTGGTATGGGCGTTGACAAGCGGCAGCCCAAAGGCATCTTTGGACGTCACGATGGTGTTGTGATTGTACCTGCCGTCTCCCTCGAAGTCATAGCAGATAACATCCCCAAGCTTCAGCTCATCCGGACTGCTCACTTCCCTGGCTTTCAATCCTGCATTGGAAGATGGCAGATACATTCGAAGGGCATGGGCTACTGACCAGCTGAAACTCCAATTGTTATTTCTCATCCACCAGCCTTTGCCGCGGCTCGGGTATCCCCTCATGGGTGCGTTGCCGGCATGAAGGCACTGCGAGATAAAATTGGTACAGTCGACTTCAAATTTTTTATAAGCAGGATTATAGCTGTTCCACCACTTCTCTGCATATTGAACGGCCTTCAACCGGTCGTAGTTATACGACAACCGTTCACTCTCCTCGTCTTCCAGTTCGCGCAGATTAATAGCGGGTGTCACCTGCTGGCTGTAATTAACCGGAAGCTCATCGTCACTCACCAGCTCTTCTCCATAAAAAAAAGCCTCTCTCGCCTCTATTTCCTCTTCAATATGAAGGAACCCTTTTTGTTTGATCAGATATTTCAGGTGAACCGTATAGTCCACACGGCTTCCATTTTCAACTTCAGCAATCGTTTCAACTTTCCCTATTCCTTCAACCTTCACAATCTCGCCTTGCCTGTCTCTTAATAACTCATTCTTTCTCTGAATCTTTTCAGAACCGTCGCCGTCAAAAAACTTTAAGATTCTCTGCTCCAGCACTGTCTTCAGTTGCTTTCTCATTTCCCCGCCTCCCTCTCTAGATATTTCTATGACAGAAGGAAGGCAGGCAAAACTAATAATGGGGGAAAGCTTTTTAAAAAGATGCTTTTGCAAAGATTGTATTGTTTTAAGAGTATAGGATTTCCGCTCCAATCCTTCTAAGTAAAAGATGGTGGTGGATAAAATAGCATCCAAAAGCAGCAATCCTCTAGAAAAGAGCCTTTTATCATGATTGGATTGAGCCGGGCTCATATCCCGCTTTTTGAACCCCGCTCAAAAATAGGTGTCACACATTGAAATTGCAAGAAAAAATGGGTATCACCCCCTGACCATCCGTCCCAATTTTGCATATTTTAGTTATATAGGGTTTGAAAATAAGGGAAGGAGGAAGCGTTATCAAAATATTGCTCTCATTGTTTCTCAGTTTCTCTTTGTTCTGTTTTCTTAACGGAATGGCCCAGTTTTCAGCCGCTGAGAAAACCGGAAGGACATTGATTGTTGCCCACAGAGGTGCTTCGGCTTTAGCGCCTGAAAATACTCTTTCTGCCTTTGATGCCGCGGTCAGTCTTGGAGCAGATTATATAGAAGTGGATATTCAAATGACGAAGGATGGCAAACTGGTTGCCATGCATGATGTGACTGTGGATCGGACAACGAACGGAACCGGGAGAGTGAAAAATCTTACCTTTTCTGAATTAGCCTCGCTGGATGCGGGCAGCTGGTTCGGCCCATGGTTCAAGGGAGAAAGAGTCCCCTCGCTTGAAAGCATACTTGACCGGTACAGCGGCAGGACTGGTATTCTGATTGAACTTAAACATCCTTCCATTTATCCTGATATGGAAGAAGAGTTGGCGAAAACCTTATCAAGCCGGATATCCTCAAGTGCCCCCCCTCCTAACATAATCGTACAGTCTTTTGATAAGCAATCCATTCAGGAATTTCATCAATTGCTCCCCGCTGTACCGACCGGCCTGATTGTATCGGCATCAGAGTACTCTTCCGAAGAAGACATGCTGGCGGTTGATGGCTTTGCTTCTTTCATAATCCCTCAATCTACGTTGGTTGATGCAGGATTTATGCGGCAGGCAAAGGAACGAAACCTGAATGTCTTTTCTTGGACGGTTTCAGATCCAGGGACCGCTCGGACACTGCGCAATCTCAATGTAAATGGCATCATCACCAACTATCCAGTCAAGGAATACCACTATTCCAACGAAGTACACCAGAGGATTTCCTTTCTCATTAGTGCTATTACCTTTATCGTTATGCTTGTTCTAAAAAGATGACTCAGTTTTCTTGTACCACTCCTTCAGCATCTTTGTGAGCATGTGCTGTAAGAGTTAATGTTCACTCTTTATGCAAATTCCCCCTCAATTTAAATCAGGAGGCTTTAGCCTGGTGCTCAGTGATCTGCGCCTTAAGACTACACCATTTGGCAGAGGCGATGAGAGGTTTTTTTCCAGCAATCTATTCCTCGCCAGCATCCCCAGTCTCTTCCTCTTCTGTCTCTACGTCATCAAGAGGCAGCCACTCAAGCAGTTCAGCGATCACTTTGTTTACTTTCCCATTCACTTCTTCGCCGCCGAACTTGATGATGGCTTTACTCAATAATCCTTCATTGTCTTCTGTCAGTTGCAGCAGGGGCTTGTCTTCCACCGATTCATTATACAGCTCGATAAAGGCGTCCAATCCCTCAGACAATTGGTCGATGGCCTGGCTGAGCTGATTTCTTTCCTTATCATCCACTTTCACTTGTATCAGCTCCTTTGGTCGATTTCTTTTAGTATGTCCAGGTAAGAAGGAAATTTTTTATTCTTTTGAATTTGACTCAGGTGGAATGAAGTATAAAAGGATTGGCTTTTCTGAGTGTACATAGATGACTTTCAGCCAATCAAGGCTTACATACTTACATGGACATAATCTTAAGGAGGCATACATTATTGGATACACCTTCATTCATCCTCACTCTAGTCGCTCTCAGTGCGCTTTTACTCATAAGCAAGTGGGTAAGAATTGTAACTCCTTTATTTCAAAGATACTTTATACCCACTTCCATCATCGCCGGGCTTCTCGGTTTGGCAGCAGGCCCTCAGGTGCTTGGTAAAATAGTTCCTGGTGAAACTTTTGATTCCGGTCTTTTTACAGAAGGAATCATGGAAACATTCGGACTCATGCCGGAAATCTTGATTACGATTATTTTTGCTGCCTTATTCCTGGGCAAATCCCTCCCAGGTCCAAAGTCAATATGGAAGCAGGCCGGCCCTCAGTTATCGTACGGACTGACAGTCGGTTGGGGGCAATATGTCATTGGGCTATTGCTGGCGTTGTTTGTTTTATCAACCTTCTTCGATCTGCCTCCCGCAGCTGGAGCACTGATAGAAATCAGCTTTCAGGGAGGACCGGGAACTGCAGCCGGATTATCCAGCACTTTTGAATCCTTGAATTTTGAAGATGGTGCGGACCTTGCCTTGGGATTGGCGACAATTGGAATTCTGTCGGCAGTCATTGCCGGGATGATCATAGTCAACTGGGGAATCCGAAAGAATAAGACGAAGCAGGCTGAGAAACCTTCCGAGCTTTCTCAATCGGAAAAGAAAGGCATCTTTACAGAGGAGGGGGTATCCGCTGGAAACTTGACCACCCGGCAGCAATCGATCGAATCACTCACCATTCATGTTGCTCATATTGGTGCAGCAATCGGTATCGGATTGCTAGTGCAATGGGCCTTTGTTGAACTCGAAAAACTAACTTGGGGCGCTATGTTCGATGTGTATATCTTTGAATATGTCCCCCTCTTTCCGCTGGCTATGGCAGGCGGTGTCGTGGTGCAGCTTTTATCCAGGAGACTTTTTAAATACAACATCATAAATAGAGATCTCGTAAAACGCATTCAGGGACTGTCCCTGGATTTGCTCATCACGGCATCCGTGGCGTCCCTTTCCCTAACAGTCATTGGCAATAACCTTCTGCCGTTCCTGATTCTTGCTGCGGCAGGGATTCTCTGGAATGTCCTGGCTTTACTGTTTTTAGCACCAAGAATGATGCCTGATCATTGGTTTGAACGTGGAATTGTTGATTTTGGACAATCAATGGGGATGACTCCAACAGGGCTGCTTCTTCTGCAGATTGTTGACCCTGAACGAAAAACACCAGCCTTTGACAGCTTTGGCTACAAACAGTTACTATTCGAGCCAGTGATGGGCGGCGGATTATTTACGGCTGCTTCCCTGCCTTTAATCGTGCAGTTTGGAGCAGTACCGATGCTCATTCTTACATCCGTCTTATTTGTCGTATGGCTTCTGATCGGACTGCTTCACTTTGGTAGAAAATAATAACCTCTATGGAAGAATATCTCAACATGAACCATGTAGTGCAAGGAAATGATAGTCACGACTACTTTTTAAAATGGGGGATGTTTTATGCACGATGTGTATAGAGATATGGTGACGGTTGAAGATGAAAACGGACAGCGTGAAGACTATACAGTAGAAGCTTTATTTGAAATGAAAGGCCGCTCATACGCAATGTTGAAATCTGATCATTCCAATCACACAATTGTTATGAAGGTGGAGGAAGAAGGAGACGATCAATATCTCGTCAGCATCAAAAATGAGGAAGATGTTGATTCCATCCTGGATGCGTACCAAGTGGCAGTGGCAGGAACGGAAGATTTGGAAGTGGACAGGCAATAAACAGACCGTACTGTAAATTCTGCTCCAGGTGTGCGGCCTCCTTTGGACCAAGGTACTAAGGAGGCCGCACCACTTTCGCTTTAATCCATCCTGACCTTTTAAGGCCATTTTGAATTCAAAGTCCTAAGTCATTTACGACTCATTAGCACCGGCCCTTCTGTTAGAACTAACTCTTCCCCTGATAGGTATAACTCAGCTCCCCATTCAAAAGGCCTAGCACTCCACCGCGATGATAAGGCATCCTCTCATCTGCCGTTTTAATATCGACCCATGAAATGGCCTCTATTTCTTCTTGATCCAAAATAGAAATCTCACCTTCCAACACTCTTGTTTTAAAAGTAAAAAACAGGGGATGAACCTCTTTCTTCAAGAAAAATGCTTCATTCACAGCAAGAAGTTCTTCCACTTCCACTGTTAGATTGGTTTCTTCCTTTACCTCGCGGATCACTGCCTCTTCAAGGGTTTCCCCTGTTTCAACAGCACCTCCTGGAAGCGTCCATACTGACCCGGCATTCTTGACCATGAGCACCCTTTTTTCGAGCTCATCAAAAACCAGTGCATACACAACATCTTCTCTTTTCATAAGCAACACTCCTTCCTATTAAGATGATACCGCTTCTTTTGTGTCAGGCTCACTCTCGGCTTCTTTTATATGAAGTTTTTTCATGATAACAGCATAGAGGGCAGTGCCGGAGAGCCCCAGTGAAAGCAGCAGGATTCCCATGGATACGGGCGGAATCCATTCCCCTGCTATGATTAAAAGCGAGGCGACAATGGTGGCTCCGTAAAAAGTCATGCTGTAGCACGCCATGTAGGTGCTTCTTGCATGAGAAGGAGCAAGATCCCCTATCATGGCCTGCTTTATGGGAACATACATCAGTTCCCCGATGGTGCCGATAAACATCGCTATGAACAAGAACATTATGTTATTGGTGAAAGCAAAGGTGCTGTAGCAAACGCAAAAAATAAACATACCAGTTACAAGTGTCCAGCGGTCTTTCCATTTCTTCGTCAAAACTAATACGACAGCCGACAGGAGGACGACTAGTAAAGTACTTTCCGTCCGCAGAAAACCAAGCATTTTTGTTCCATCAATTATAAAATCAAAGTTCAGCAGGGAAACCGATTGTTCAGGAATATCCCTTTCCAGCCGGATTCCCACGTAGTTCGTGAGGGATTCCTCTAAAGACAGAATCAGTACCGCTCCAATAATATAAAACATGAACAGTTTATCTTTCATCACAGCGGCATAATCCCGAAACATTGATGCAGGGGCAGTATTTTTGGCAGGTTCTGATGAAGAGGCAGGTGTGTAGGTCTCTGAGATGAGGAAAACTGTGACAAGGACTGAAAGCAGGGAAATCGCCGATACTCCTATGAATAGCTGGAATAAATAGTCTTTAAAAAGGAACGCTCCGATTATCCCTCCAATCGCGGAGGCCAAGTTGCCCAGCCAATAACTGATCGTGAACACAAACTTTCTGGAGCCTGTGTCGGTGACATCTATCATCATCGCCTGTGCAGCAGGCTGAAACATCCCTCCGCAAAACATGTTGATGATGAACAATCCAGCTGAAACATAAGGAAGATCAAACCAAGGAGAGTTGCACAGCGAAATCAATAGATAGGATAGTAAAATGCCAATTTCGGCATAAATCATGATTTTCCTGCGTCCGATCTTATCAGAGATATGGCCTCCGATAAAACCGCCGGCAACTCCGCAGATGACGATCAAAACAAGGAGGATACCTGTTACCGCGGCACCAATCCTTTCAGCAAAATAAATCGCCAGAAAGGGAATCACCGCCATGGAGACGAGTCCTCCTAAAAATTGCATAATCAAACGCAGTCTAATATTGGGATGAATATCTTTCAGTCTCACTCCGTTTCCTCCTCATCATTTCGTCACTGGGCCGAATAAACGCAACGCCTGGATAGTCAGGCTATTCCATATAGAGTGAGTGGACTCATCGGTGAATGTCAGTCTCATTCCATTGAGGATCGATAAATACGATTCGGCAATCAGCGAAGGAGACTCTTTATAAAAAACGCCCTCTCTCTGCCCTTCTTCAATGACAGGAATCACACTGCCTACAAAGTCATTGACAAACGACGCCAATTCCTCAAAAAGCGCGGGAAAGCGTTCCGGGCTTCCCAGTACCTGTTGAATTAAGCGCAGGAATTCGCTTCGGTCAGAAAATAGATTGATATGACATTGAATCATTTCCTTGATTTTTTCCAAGGGGCTTCCCTTAAATTGATCATTTACCTCTGAAAAATATGGTTTGATTTCTTCGAGCGGCTCCAAGATTGCTGCCTCATACAGCGCTTGTTTGGTCTCAAAGTATGTAAAAACCGTCCCGAAGCTGACTCCAGCCTCTTTGGCCACGGCTGCGATGGTTGTTTCTGCAAAGCCATTTTCACTGAATTGCTTGACGGCTGCTTTTAAGATACTGCTTCGTTTCAATTTCTTCTTTTCACTCATCGATTGAGTTTCGGGCATAGTTAAATCTCCTTTTAAAAAATGATTGATTGATCAATCAAATATATCATACAGTTCATAAATTGTAAATATTTCCTTTCGATAACTGTAAAAAAAGCCGGCCACCTATCTCTTTACAAGATAAGAAGCCGGTTCCTAATGAACGAATGATCAATTTCTTTTTGTACTAAATTGCAAGCCTGCCATCCGCTTCTCCCCCGTTAAGGTGAAGAATGCGACTGCACCAAGCGAAGCGGTAGTAAATAGAATTGCTCCCATCGGAACTGCAGTCGACTCATTAATGCCGACAAGCGGGGATACAATCGATCCCACCACAAGAGGAAGCATTCCTAAGACGGCACTAGCACTACCTGCGCGATGGCCCTGATGTTCCATCGCCAGAGTGAAGGTGCTTGTCAGAACCATTCCCATCGATGTCATATAAATGAAGATCGGGATGACAACCGCCGCCAGAGGGCCCTCAATAATTGTCATGACGAGAAGGAAAGCAGTCGCGCTCACAGCGATGATAACAGCCGCTCTTAGCAATTTTCTTTCCGGAATGATGCCTCCCAGCCTGCCAATGAGGAAACTGCCTGTTATAATCGCCAGGCCGTTAATCCCAAAGAGAATGCTGAATACCTGGGGAGATACTCCATAGATACCCTGGTACACAAACGGCGTTCCTGCAACATAGGCAAAACTTCCTCCATGAATCAATCCGATGGTCAGCACGTATCCGATAAAGGACCGGTCCACAAGCAAGCTGCCCATTGTCCTGACAGTACTTCCAAGAGTACTCGGAATCCGCTTTTCGGGCGGAAGAGTTTCCTTCAGCTTCAGGGCGATGACTGCTACAATCACAAATCCAAGAAACCCAAGAAAATAAAATATGGTATTCCATGTGGAAAAAGGAAGAAGCAGTATAGCTCCGCCCGTTATCGGGGCAATCATCGGTGCTGTCGCATTGATGACCATCAACAGAGCGAAGAATTTCGTTAACTCTCTTCCGCTGAACACATCCCGTACAACTGCACGCGAAAGCACTACTCCTGCTGACGCAGTGAAGCCCTGCAGAAATCGAGCAATAATAAGCACTGTGATACTTGGTGCGATGGCACAGAGTATCGAGGCCAGGGCAAATAAAAAGATAAAAAGCAGCAAGGGGCTCCTTCGCCCTTTTGCATCACTGATCGGTCCTACCACAATCTGACCGGCAGCAAGTCCAATCAGACAGCTTGTCAAACTAAGCTGAACCTGTGAAGCCGTTGCCCCAAGGTCACTGGCTATGCCAGGAAAACTCGGCAAGTACATATCGATATTCAGCGGGCCGAGCACACCCAGCATTCCCAGTAGAAAAGCCAGGGCTATCCGTTCTCTGCCTGTTGGTTGTTGTATCATGCTTGTTAAACTTCCTTCCTTTAATACACTTTCAATGTATAAAACTCTTATACTTAAATTTCCAATAAGTTCAATTGATTCTAGCAAAAACCTATTCATAGGACAATAAATTTGTCTTTTTATATAGGCTCTTTTTGTAAACTTGTCGCTATTCTATACTAATTCCGAAAAACTAACTATAATTCACCTTAAAAACCTGGTTATCATGAAAAGAAAAGAGTTGTTTCCCCGATTAGAGAGAAATCCCTTACAATCCGGCTCTTGGGATTTTTCCGAAAGCAACAATATATGTGAAACCAGCCTATATTTATGATTAACTTTGTTCTGGTCTCTTCGTGTGCTTGTTTCCACGCCGTAGCGCTTGGGAATAGGGACTATAAGGAGGTTGGAGAATGATTATACTCAGCTTTTTTCTCATATTATTATTTGTGGGTGTCCACTTTTTTGTTAAGTACTTTACCAGTTTGATGGAGCAGCCTCGGAAACCGCTTCTTTCCATTGCCAGCGGAGCATCAATCGCATATGTGACCGTGCACTTATTCCCTGAATTTCAAAAACTTCAAAAAGAATTCAACCTATTATGGAGTATACCGGAAAGGTTTCACGACTATAGCTTGTACCTGATTGCCACCATCGGCTTCCTTGCCTTTTACTCTATCAACCACTTCGTCAAACGCCGCAAGCAAAATGGAGAAAATCCTAATTTTATGGTATTCAGCATCCATATCGGGGCATTTGTCATTTACAATTCCTTTATTGGGTATTACCTTATCAAAGGGTTGAAGCAGGAGCCGAAGCACTTGGTCATTTTTTCAGCAGCCTTCTTATTGCATCTCATGGTCAACGATGTCGGCTTACGGCTGGACCATAAAAAACGCTATGATCCAGCAGGTTCGACAGTTCTGTCCCTATCTGTCGTCGGAGGCTGGTTGCTAGGATGCTTTGTCACCCTTCCCACACCTATCTTTGCCCTCTGGTTCAGCTGGCTTGCAGGCGGAATCCTTCTCAATACAATAAAAGAAGAACTGCCAAGTGAACGCAAGAGCAGACTGCTTCCGTTTGTTCTCGGAATCGTTTTGGCTTCAGCCTTATTTGTCCTCTTATAGTAAAGCTGTTCTTAGAAATCGGGTAGAAAAGGACGTTATCTTCCTGAATTTATATTAAATAGCAGTAAATTTACAGAGGACCCTATAGCAGACAACCAAAAACGGACCAGGCCTTTGCGGCAGGTCCGTTTTTAAGTAGCCGAAAGCATCTCCAGCCCCTTATGAATTTCAGAAATCACTTCTTCATCCTTTTCTTTTTCAAGAAGCCTTTGCAGAGCTTCTTCCGCTTCCTTGCCGCCTATCTTCCCTGCTGCCCACGCAGCTGTGCCTCTGATGACAGGTCTCACATCGTTCTCCATCACAGAGATCAGATCAGGAATCGCAGTTTGATCTTTATAATGAGCCAGGGCAATGATGGCGTTCCGTTGAATCGGCTTCTTCCCTCTCCATGAACCGGATACGTGCCCATATTTCTCTTTAAAATCCCTGTTGCTTATCGTCAGCAAAGGTTTCAGCAGCGGCTTGGCGATTTCAGGATCCGGCTCCATTTCCCAATGGTTATGGAAGTCCTTCCCTTTGTTTTCAGGACAAACTGTCTGGCACGTATCACAGCCATACAGCCTGTTGCCAAGTTTCGCCCGAAATTCATCAGGCAGAAATCCTTTCGTCTGGGTCAGGAAGGCAATGCATCGCTGGGCATTGAGCTGTCCGCCTTCGATAAGGGCACCCGTTGGGCAAACATCCACACACTTATTGCATGTTCCGCAATTCTCTTCGATTGGCTCATCAGGTGCAAAAGGCAAATTAGTAATCATTTCACCCAGATAGACATAAGAACCAAACTCCGGTGTGATAATGGCGCAGTTTTTTCCGCTCCAGCCAATTCCCGCACGTTCGGCAACAGCCCGGTCGACAAGTTCACCGGTGTCCACCATGGATTTGAACTGAGCTTGAGGAACCTTAGAACGGATATAGTCTTCAAGTTTTGCCAAGCGGTCCCTTAGAACGGCATGGTAGTCGGTGCCCCAAGAGGCTCTGCAAAAAATACCCCTGCGCTCTCCCCTCTTGCTTTGAGGAGCATCTTGCATCCGTGAAGGGTAGGCAAGAGCAATCGCGATGATAGATTTCGGTCCGTCGAAAATCAATGAAGGATCGACTCGTTTTTCGATATCTTTTTCCTCAAACCCTGACTGATAACCAAGCATCTCCTGGCGCAGCAGGCGGTTCTTCATTTCCGAAAAAGTATCCGCTGTCGTAAACCCGATCTTATCAATGCCGATTTCCTTGCTGTACTCAATGATATCCTGCTTCAGCCCATCAAAATCCATTGCTCTCTCCTCCTTTCTAATTGAGTAGTTGATTTCCGCTCCAGGTGGACGACTCCGCGGGGCGGGCGGTGAGCCTCCTCGGCTTTCGCCTGCGGGGTCTCACCTGTCCCGCTAGTCCCGCAGGAGATCGTACACCCTCCGCTCCAATCAAGGCTGCATAAAAATTTCAAGTTCAATAAGTTTATTGTCCAACATACCTTCGCATAAAAATAAAAGCTATTTTATATAATTAATTTTTTATCTCTAAGTGCTAAGACTGTTGCTGTATTTCAAATAAAGTAAAGAGTAAATGATACCATCTATTACTAACGTTTAAAGTATCTTATTTTAAACAAACGAATTCGCTTATATGAAATATGACCGTGTACTATGATAAACTATTTTAAAATAAATGTGGAGGGAAAATAAGTGGAAATTACAATAAGCCCTGCAATTACAGAGAAAATAGATGGATTTAAAATTGGATTTATTCAATATAAGGATATCGAAGTCGGAGCTTCCCCGCAAATGCTGAAAGGAAGGCTTCAACTCTTTCAAGAATCCATCTTCTTCGACCTGCAGCAAAAAGGCGTCACCGAGATAGACGGCGTCGCCCAATGGAGAAAGATTTTCAAGACTGCCGGAAAAGATCCCAACCGCTATCGGCATTCAGCTGAGGCATTATTTCGCCGTATTCAAAAGCAGAACTACCTGCAGACAATCAATTCGGCCATCGATCTCAACACCTTCTTTTCTCTTCAATATGAAGTTCCGATCGGCATCTATGACCTCCGTAATCTGCAAGGAGAAAACATTCAATTAAGACTTGGAGAACCAAGTGAAACCTACATTGGCCTGAATGGCCGGGAAAACTCCCTTGAAAACCTGATTGTGGCAAGCGACAACAGCGGCCCCTTTGGCAGCCCATTTGTTGACTCTTCGCGGGCTCCGGTTGGAGAAGAAACAAAGAACGCAATACAAATTATCTTCCTCAAGCCTTCTCTTTCAGTCGTGGAAAGCGAAAAGCTGACAAAATCGCTGATGGATATGTTTGTTTCGATTCATGGTGGAGAAGGAACTTATACTGTTGTGGAAAATTAATAGAAAAAGAGGCTGGAACAGAAGGTATTTGGGCAAAGCGACCGATGTAGCGACAACTTCGGACGGGAGCAGCCCCAAAAATGCGCCGGGCGACCGATGTGAGATCAACTTCGGACGGGAGCAGCCCTAAAAATGCGCAGGGCGACCGATGTAGCCGTAACTTCGGACGGGAGCACCCCCAAAAATGCGCGGGGCGACCGATGTGAGATCAACTTCGGACGGGAGCAGCCCCAAAAACGCGCAGGGCGACCGATGTAGCCGTAACTTCGGACGGGAGCACCCCCAAAAATGCGCGGGGCGACCGATGTGAGATCAACTTCGGACGGGAGCAGCCCTAAAAATGCGCGGGGCGACCGATGTGAGATCAACTTCGGACGGGAGCAACCCAAAAAACGCCCAGGGCGACCGATGTAGCCGTAACTTCGGACGGGAGCAACCCAAAAAACGCCTAGGGCGATCGATGTAGGGGCAACTTTGGTCATCCACGGCACAAATGATGCACAGGGCCACATTTTTGTCTGGGTACCTTACGCTATTCGGCTTTTATAGGTCTGATCTTAGTTATGTCCCAGCCTCTTTATTATTGAAGTTTTAACTATAACACCCAGTTTTTTAATCTCGCTAAATTCTCTTCCAGGAAAACAGCATTTTTTTCAATACCTCTGCGTTTACACCATCCGATACTATTGAACGCATCTACAAATCGGTAGAAAGGCAGTACACTTTCTAGATCAATTAATGGCCTGATGCTGGTATATCCCTCTTTATATGCAATATACAGGTTATCATCCATACTTAAAAAATCCCGGTACAGTTTAGTAAAATCCACTTCCGTCGAACCAAATCTTACACTTTCAAAATCGATGATTCCTGAAACTTCCTCATTATTGACTATAATGTTTGCCGGACGAAAGTCCATGTGAACAAAGCCTGGTCCGTCGGGAGCCGGGAGCTGTTTTTTCAACTCTTCAAATTTCTCAATGGACTTTCGATATAATTCTTCATCTACTATGCCCTTTACATCTTGGGCAAAACTATAGAATTGTTCTTCGATAAATTGAGACCAGTTCGAAAACTCATTTTTTATGCCCTCTAACTCTTCATCTGCGGGTGGACTGACAGAGTGCATTTCTGCATGAAGAACCCCAACCTGATATGCAACTGATGGTGAAACCCTGGATGTCAGCGGCTTTCCCTTTAATTCAGATAGCAGGAATGCACCGGCACACTCCTCATCACCCCTCCAAAAGTCCAGCAATTCCGGAATGGCTACTCTTCCGTTTAATATCTTATAGGCTTCTAATTCCCGCTGAAACTTAACCTTGGAAAAAGGCATCTTCAAATATACGTTTTCACCATTGAACAAAGTACACTTATAAACAGTTGAACTAAAGGAATCTTCAACCTCATTGGTTGATAGTACCTCCAGCCCAAAATGTTGAATGATAGAAGTTAACATCAAGCTTTTCCCCTTTTACATTGAAATCCTTAAACAATCTGTAGGAATTTTCTTTCTATTATAACATTTCCTCAAATGCCTTCGTATAGAAGATGCTGATTTCCATTTACCATATTGAATAAATATATAATTAAGGTTTTAGTATTCTTTAAAACTACTAGATGATTTTCTCTCTTTCGTCACAACTGACTTATTAAGCTAAAAAGTTTATTCTTGAATCACCATATTAAAGTATCAGATGTTATTCACAGAATGATGTATAGTCACAATGGGTTCATAATTACTCAGAACTTCAAGGAGATTCACTGAATCAACAAAAACATAATCAGTTATTTCAGCTCCAAAACCTGGTCCTGCACCCTTACTCAAATACCATTTTTCAAATTCAGAGTTTTCCATTTTAAATAACGGCCATAATTCCTTTCGACCATACTGGCCGGGATTTCTTGAATCTACATATTTAAGGTTATTTATCTCAGAACGATGACATTCATCAGAAAATCTTAGGGAAAGAACTCCTTCATTAAATGTGAAGCAAACATATTTATCTAAGAGTTTTCTATCTTTAATAATTTGATATATAATTTTGACTTTGGGGAATATGTATTCAAGCTTTTCAAATTCTAACACTTCCCCAATTTCCTCACTTGGACGCCAGTAATGCATAGTGCTCCGACTCTTCATCAAATCCCACCTTATACAATCAGTAATTCCTCTATTTTATAGTTAGTCTACCATATACTGTATTTCCAAGACAGACAGAAAGCTGCCCTCTTGAGTACTTGAAACACTATATACAAATCACGTCATTACTCTTTTAAATTTTTTGAGATAATGCTCTATTAATATATGTTAACTCCTTATAAAAATGGGGAACTAGTATAGAGGAAGGTCTATCAGAGAAGTAAATGAAAAAGGAGTGGAATTTATGAATCAGAATCAATTAGATCGTATGAAGAATGGAAAAGGATTTATTGCCGCGCTGGACCAAAGCGGCGGCAGCACACCAAAAGCACTGGAAGCTTATGGCGTTATGGGAGATGCGTATTCGAATGAGGATGAGATGTTTGAACAGGTGCATACGATGCGCTCAAGAATCATCACATCTCCTGCATTCAGTTCAGAGCATATCCTTGGAGTCATTTTATTCGAGCAGACGATGGACAGCAAAGTAGAGGGTCAATATACAGCGGATTATCTGGCTGACCAAAACATTGTTCCCTTCTTAAAAGTGGATAAAGGACTAGCAGAAACAGAAAACGGCGTTCAGCTCATGAAGCCGAATCCCGATCTCGATGAGACCCTTCGCCGTGCGAATGAACGCAACATTTTTGGCACCAAAATGCGTTCGGTCATCCATGAACCGAATCAAGAAGGAATCAAAGCTGTGGTGGACCAGCAATTCGAAGTCGGCAAGAAAATCATCGCAGCAGGTTTAGTTCCTATCATTGAACCGGAAGTGGATATTAACAGCGAAAACAAGGAAGAATCCGAAGAAATCCTGCGGAAAGAGATCCTGCAGCAGCTGAATGGTCTGTCCGAAGATGAAAACGTGATGTTGAAGCTTACCCTTCCAACAAAGTCCAATGCCTACAAGGAATTGGTCGAGCATCCTCGCGTAGTAAGGGTCGTTGCCCTTTCCGGTGGATACTCTCGTGATGAAGCAAACGAGAAATTGAAAAAAAACGATGGGATGATTGCAAGCTTCTCCCGTGCACTTGCAGAAGAGTTGAGATTCAATCAATCCTCCCAAGATTTCGACGAAGCGATGAAGAGTGCCATTGAATCGATTTATGATGCATCTGTTAATAAAAAATAGAATGGTTTTGCCCCCAGCTTCCTGTGTGAAGCTGGGGGCTTTCTTTTTCAAACGTTGTATTTGTAAAGATTGTGGCTGTCAAATGTAATGCATTTCCGCTCCACTCCTCTTTCGGAAAAGCGGAGAAGGGTAATCAGCATTCAAAATCAACAACCTTTCAGAAAAGAGCTTTATTAAAGATAGCTAAATGTCTATTGCCTTAAACGTTAGCTATAGGAATCATCATTTCATTGAGGATCACTCTAGGTCTTATTAAAACTTATATTATACCTAATTCTTTTTGTCTTTTATGCTTAAACTCTATATAATCCTGTCCAAAGTTAGGATTCCTATTTTCAAATTTGCTCATGCCCTCTCCCCATCTTTTTAATTCATACTTGAATATCCCATTCTTAACTGTGGGATCATTTTCAATGAATTTTAATAAGTCATCTTCATTTTCTACATCTATGACAATTGCTCCGCCTGTTAAATCCTCAAAAGGACCAGCCAAAATAATATTGCCTTTATTATATTGTTCCTGAACATAAACTGCGTGTTCTGGCATAAAAGGTTGATTATGAAAATGTACCTCTTTTCTCCAATTAGTAGATGGAGTTAATAGAACTAAAAATCTCATTATTAAATCCCTCTTTCTTTTTGTAATTATTTTCACAACTTAATCGTTGAAAATTCCTATTACTGGTACCCAAGGATGTATATGAGCCACCAACTTGTTTTCAATAACCGCTGGATCATTTTTAATAATTTCTTCTATGTCCTTAATTTTTTCTGCCTCAACTATTACTAATCCCCCGAATTATCTTTATAAGGACCACCTGCCACTAACTTCTCCTGAAGATTTTCCACTAAATATTCTCTATGGGGAGTAAGCCCCTGTTCCCAGAATTGTTTACCTTTAATCCAACCTTCACCACCGCTATAATAAACAATAAATTTCATTATAGCCTCCTCCTTTTTTATGTGAAATAATTCACATAAAATATTAACATTATTTCTGTATATATTAAACAAATATTACTATTTTTTCATATCAGATAACCTTTTATTAGAAGAATTGAAACGTTTTAACCTGCTTTCATCTCCAAAAAATCTCTGGCACAGACACACCCATATCAAACAACACACTCATTATAAAAAAGATGAAGAATACTACAAGACAAATGGTTACAAATGTGGTTCCAAGGATGCCCATCTTATCATCAGCTTCTGTTTTATTCTTCTGTCTCTTTTTTCTATATAAGCCTTGCACTTTTCTAAGTTTTTGATTTTTATCTTGTTTTTCAGGATAGTCTTCTGCTTAAAGAAAGACGAATCAATGATAACAAATTCATTGAACTTAAAGCTGCCTTCCGAGGTACAGGAAGCAAGTTATCCTTCAAACGGCAAAGGCTGAGATCCATCTTCATCCGTAAAGCCATACTTCCTTGCCAAATCAGCGACCATAACTGCTTCACCAGAAATATTAGATACCTGGGAATCTGCTGCTAATGCTGCAACAGCAAGACCTACATACGCAGTGGTTTCCGTCGTTCCATCTTCTGGTCCATAACCTGAATCTATAACTCTTTCAGTACGCATCCAACCTGGACAGACAGCAATCGCTGAGACATCAAAGTCCTTCAATTCCTTTGCCATTACCAATGTCATTCGATTGATGGCATTCATGGCTAAGTCATAATATAAATTGCCTGCCACTCTATCTTTCATAAAGAAAGTGACATTTACAATCAACCCATTACGGTGCTGTGTCATCAGTGGTGCAGCATAACGAGTAGTCAGCAGGTAAGCCTGCGGACCGGCAACCATCATAGCATCCCAATGCTCCAGTGGGCGCTGCCAGAAAAGCCGTCCTTCTCCTGGGGGCAGCGAACTTTCAGAACCTCCAAATACACTATTGACGAGAATATCAATCCGTCCCTGTTCCCTTTCAATTTGATCAAACAGGTTTCTCACATCTTCGTCATTTGTATGGTCACACCGTATTGCGATGCCTTTGCCGCCCCGTGAAGTAACACCGGCAGCGGTTTCCTCAATCGTTTCTGGTCGATTATCGGTTGTCGCTCCTTTTACACTCCGACCTGTCACATATACTGTTGCTCCTGCCCTGCCCAACTCGAGAGCAATTCCCCTGCCCGCTCCACGTGATGCACCTGTCACAACAGCAATCTTTCCTTGCAATGGTTCCATTTATACTCCTCCACATCCACCCCTAAAAGGGTCACTACATTTAACAATATTCAACACAAATAGGCACTAATCCTTTAGGATAGGGGCCTTTAACCAAGTAAATGCTGACTGTTAGTTCAAGATGTTAACTCTTTCTAAGTAACCCATTGGTGAGCTGTTTTTACCCCTTCACTTGAATAACAAAAGAAATGATAGAAAAACTATCTCTCGTACATCCAATTCATAACGAGTGGAGGTAGAAATGAAAAAACTGTTGAGATTATTTGTAGTCTTTATGGTGATGAGTGTTCTTATTGGCTTTAAAAAACCAGAAATCCAATGATTTTTTTACATATTACTTCATGAACCTTTAAAGAAACTACCTCTTGTTTTCAATTATCCTAATATCTCTTATTGGATAATAAACAATATTGGTGGTACCTACAAGCTCTTCTTTAGGGATTGCTCCTATTTGTCTGCTATCTGTACTATTTCTTCTGTTACCTCCCATTACGAATAAATAACCTTCAGGTACAGTGGCCTTTCCAACAGCTGTATTCTCTAATTTAAATGGCTTAGTTAAATCCCCTTCAATGTTTTCTTTTTGCTTATCTAGAAATGGTTCTTTATAAGCCTTTCCATTAATGAATAGCGTGTCTTCTTTATACTCAATTCTATCACCAGGCAAACCGATAACACGTTTAATATAATCTTGCTCATCATTGGCATGAAAAACCACAATATCAAACCTCTCTGGTTCTCCTAATTTAGAGACAATCATTCTTTCCTGGTCGTGTAATATGGTGTTCATTGAAGCACCCTCGACTACGATTGGTGTAATTAAGAAAGTACGAACTATAAATACAATTATTAAGGCAAACCCCAATGCTTTTGCCCATTCTAATATCTCATTATTCTTTTCACCCACTCTTGATACTCCTCCCTTTATTTACTCTTCATTAAGCAAACCAGATTCTATAAGTTGACGCTTTCCATCTCACACTAAACCTATAATCATTTCCATCAAATTACACTTCAACTGATAAATGTCTTTATGTTGAATAAAAGTTCAATGATGCTGCCCGTTAGCTCAAATAAGAAAGGAGTGACCGCAACTAATTATGTTCAAAATGCTAAGTAGCTTTTTTGAAATAGTTTTTCTTATACCCACTAAGAAATTATTTTAGAATTTTCATATATTCTTTCTTCAATACGGAAAAAATGACAAAATCTAAAAATTCCCCTCTTTCGAAATAATAGTCTCTTAAATACCCCTCTTCTTTAAAATTACATTTTTCTAATAGCTTTCTCGAACGAATGTTACCTGGAGAAGTAAGAGCTTCAATTCGATTAAAGTCAAGATTGTTAAAGCCGAATTTAATAACTTCACTTAACGTCTCTCTCATTATTCCTTTTTGCCAATATTCTGGCGATAAACCGAATCCAACCTCCGCTTTGAAATCGTTCTTTTGCCAATTTTCAAAGCCACAAGTTCCGATAACACGATCTTCATCCTTAATCGTAATTGCCCATTTCATTCCTTTGTTAGTATCTATTCTCTCATTATGTATTCGGATAAGATTTTCAGCCTGCTCAACTTCAGTGAAGCATTCCGAGCCACTGAACTCAGCATACCTCTCATTAGAGAAATACTCGAATAAATCCGATGCATCAGTTGTTCTTAACCTTCTTAATAACAACCTTTCAGTCTTTATATCAGTAAATGTTTCCATAATGTATATCCTTTCAGTAGTATTATACTTTCTTATTCCACAAGCCTGCTCCGTTAATCCAATAACTTCAACAAAAGAAGCGTTAATCCTTCTTGGATCAACGCCCGCTTTAATGAAATGAATTTTACCCCTCGGTTAAACTCTTCCCTGTAATCAGCTCAAAGAATTCTTCTGCCTGCTCGTTATGAAAATACTCCCTTTTCAACTCTGTATCTGGTGAATTTTTATACACAGAAATTGAGTTATCTTGGCACCCTATCTATCATACTTACTCTAAAACTAACTACAATAAAACCCTAAACCCACCACATCTCAGAAGGCTGCTCTTCAATCAAAATAGATTTCAGATTTTTCACTGCACGCGCAAAGCCTTCTTCAATGGACATAATCGGGTCTTCGTGTTCGATGCTGACGACGTAATCATAGCCGAAGGTTCTTAATGCGCTCATCATGTCAGACCACTCCTGCAGGCTGTGGCCGCAGCCAACAGAGCGGAAGGACCATGCTCTTGACTGGATATTGCCGTATGGCTGCATGTCTGTCAGGCCGTACATGTTGACGTTGTCCTGGTCGATATAGGTATCTTTTGCATGGAAATGGTGAATGGCTCCTGCTTTTCCAAGGATTTTAATGGCTGCGACCGGGTCGATGCCCTGCCACCATAGATGGCTTGGATCGAGGTTGGCACCGATGGCGTCGCAGGTTTCTTCACGAAGCTTCAGCATTGTGTATGGGGTATGAACCAGGAATCCACCATGTAATTCTAGGCCGATTTTTACATTGTTTTCTTGAGCTAGTTTCCCCATCTCTTTCCAATAAGGAATCAGTTTTTCTTCCCACTGCCACTTCAGAATATCGCCATATTCGTTCGGCCATGGAGAGACCGGCCAGTTTGGATGCTTGGCGCCTTCGTGATCCCCTGCTGTTCCTGAAAAGCAATTAACGACTGGAACATTCATCAGCCCGGCAAGACGGATGGTCTTTTGAAGGGCGGCGTGAGATTCCTCCGCAAAAGCTTTTTCAGGGGAAATTGGATTTCCATGGCAGCTGAATGCACTGATTTCCAAGCCTCTTGAGGTTACTTTTTCAAGATACTCAGCGCGTTTTTCTTCACTTTTCAAAAGCGTGTCAAGGTCGCAATGTGCATTCCCTGGATATCCCCCAGTGCCGATTTCGACTGCATGCAGCCCAGCTTCTTTTACATAATCCAGCATTTCTTCAAAGTTCTTTTGCGAAAATAATACCGTAAATACTCCCAGTTTCATATATGGTTCCTCCTATTGCAATCTTATGCTTCCACCCTTTTCACTGCTTTGGTATATGGCTTCAATGATTTGGGATACTTTCATGGCTTCACTCGGTTTGACAACAAGTTCCTCGAATCCCAGGCAGCTTTTTATAAAATTTTCCGCTTGTGGGATGCCGGGGTCTTCTTCGCCCGGCACCCAGTCCGCGTTACTGCTGAGCAGCATGCCATGCTTCATTTGGTTTACATGAAGGGGAAACAGATCTAGGCCGCCCGTCAGCCCTGAGATGCTCATCACTTCTTCGTCCCTCTTCACATTTGCACTCCAGGATGTTTCAAACAGCATAGAGGCACCGTTATCAAATTTGATGTAGGCTGTCACATGGTCATCCACTTCAAAGTTTTCGCGGTCAAAGTCTCCCCACATGTTCACTTCATCAGCAATTTTGCTGAGCTTGTTATAGGTGGTACCGGTAACTTCTACAGGAGTTGGATTGCCAAGCAGCCATAGGGAGAGATCAAGGAAATGGCAGCCGTAATCGATCAGGCTTCCTCCTCCTTGAAGTTCCTTATTGGTGAATACACCCCAGCCGGGCACTTTTCGGCGGCGGATGGCCCTGGCCCTGGCGACAATCGGCTCTCCAATTTCATTCTGGTCAATCAGTCTTTTAGCGGCCTGGCTTTCTTTCATGAAGCGGTAGTGGTAGGCGATGCTTAAGACTTTTCCGGGCTTCTCCGCCGCATCGATCATCGCCTGGCATTCTTCGGGAGTCATCGCCATCGGTTTTTCACAGAAAACGTGAACTCCGGCATTTAAAGCGGCGATGGCAATTTCTGCATGAAACTTGTTTGGTGTGCAGATTGTAACCGCATCTATATGAGGAAACATGTCATGATAGTCACTGAATACTTGCGGGATACCGAAGTGTTCAGCAGCCTCTTCCGCGCGCTGTGTATTGATGTCACTGACGGCTTCGACAGTAACTATATCCTGAAGTTTTTGATAAGCAGGGATGTGGCGTGACTGAGCAATTCCGCCGACACCGATCATCCCCATTCGAAGTTTTGTCATAGCTGTATACACCTCAATCAGATTTTTACGATTCGTTTCGTTTCATTTGATTCCAGGGCAGCAAGAACCACCTGCAGAGACTTCATGCCTTCTTCCCCTGTTACAGCCGGTTCTGTATCCTCGACGATAGATTTTACGAACTGCTCAATGACGCGGGAACTTTTTTGGCCGCCTTCTTCATTGGTCTGAATACCGCCAAGCTCATATTTCACGACTTCTCCGTTCACATACTGGACGACGAGTGAATGGACTGGATCATCTTCCAGTCGCAGGATGGCCTTCTCTCCATAGATAATCGTTGAGTTATCTTCTTTTGAAACATACGACCAGCTGGCGGCAAGGGTGCCAATAATCCCGCTTTCTGTTTTCAATACACAAACAGCTGTATCATCCACATCGGCCTTTTCCTTTGAGCTGGTTTCAATGAAGGAACCGACTTCGGAAAACTCTTCACCAAGAATATAGCGAAGCAGATCTGTTTTATGTACTCCGAGATCTCCCATGGCACCGATGAAAGCTTCATCCTTCTTGAAGAACCAGCTGTCCTTGCCATCTGCGCTCCAGCCTTCAGGACCGCCATGGCCGAAAGCAGAACGGAAGCTGTAAATTTTACCGATTTCACCGTTTTCAATCAGCTTTTTCGCCTTTTCGTGTGAAGGAACAAAACGCTGATTATGCGCGATCATCAGCTTCTTGCCTGCCGCTTCTGCTGCTCCGATCATCTCTTCTGCTTCTGCAGTCGATGTAGCCATTGGTTTTTCACAGAGGACATGCTTCCCTGCTTTCAGTGTAGCCACCGAGATTGGGGCATGAAGGTAGTTTGGTGTGCAGACGCTGACAGCATCCACTTCCTCATTGGCCAGCAGTTCTTCATACTCTGTATAGGCACGGGCTCCGTACTTTTGAGCGATTTCTTCTGCTCTTTCTTTGACAATATCGCATACAGCCGTAATCTCAACAAGTTCGCTATTCCCATATTCAGGCAGGTGGCGGTGCTGAGCAATGCTCCCGCAGCCAATTACCGCAATTTTAATTCTGTTCATTTCATTTCCTCCTAGCTTTAGTTTGTGCCTTTAATTGTTTCAAGCGGCTGCGCATTTCCGTAGACAGGTCTTTCACGCTTCACTGGCGCAGCCCAGTTAACAGCATTGACAATGACCTTTTGAACTTCTTTGTTGTAGTAGGTAGGGTACGTTTCATGGCCAGGGCGGAAATAGAATACCTTGCCGTTGCCGCGCCTGTAGGTGCATCCGCTGCGGAACACTTCTCCGCCTTCGAACCAGCTGACCATCACGAGCTCATCCGGGGCCGGTATATCGAAGTGCTCACCGTACATTTCTTCTCTTTCAAGCTCAATGTATTCTCCGAGGCCTTCAGCGATCGGATGGCTTGGATCAACCATCCAGATACGCTCCTTCTCATTGGCTTCCCTCCACTTAAGATCACAGGAAGTACCCATCAATGTTTTGAAGATCTTTGAGAAATGGCCGGAGTGGAGAACAATCAGTCCCATCCCGTCCAGTACTCGCTGCGTTACTTTCTCCACCACTGCATCGGAGACTTCTTCATGGGCGATATGTCCCCACCAAAGCAGGACATCTGTGTTTGACAGGACTTCTTCTGTCAAACCGTGCTGGTCTTCATCGAGAGTCGCAGTTTTAACATTGAACGGTTCCTCTCCCAAAAATGAGGCGATGGCTCCGTGGATGCCTTCTGGATAAAGATCGCGGACGGTCTGGTTTTTCTGTTCATGTCTGTTTTCATTCCATACTGTAACGTTAATCATTTCTGATACCTCCAAAGTTTATATTTTTCCGGAAAGAGACTGCCTGAATTCATTAGGCGTGACTCCTTCTTGTTTTTTAAACACCTTGCTGAAGTACTTTTCATTCTGATAGCCGACTCCATAGGCCACTTCATAGATTTTCAGATGAGAATTTTCAAGCAGCTTCTTGGCTCTGTCCATTCTAATACTCGTCAAGTAGTCCGTGATAGTTGTCTTATAATCCTGCTTGAATTTCCTCGAAATGTATTCCCTGCTGAGATAGAAGCGGTCGGCAATCTCCTGAAGTGTGATGTCTTCCTGGTAATGCTGCTGCAAATACTCTTCAATTTGCTGCATGCTGTTCTTTTCTGTCTGGTATTTTGCCTGAGACAGCAGCTCCACAAGTTCCTTGAATTCTGCCGCTTTCTCCCTTTTAAACTTCTCAGGAGAAAAACTACCGTCTTCACTCCAATAATCCCGCCCAGTATAAAATGGGCCGTCACTGTCAATCTTGTATTCTTTCAGCCAGTTATTTCTCAGTAAATTGAACTGAGTCTCCCATGCTGAAACTTGCTGCAGCGAAAAAGTATGCTCTTTTTCCAGAGAGGTAAATAGAGTCCTGAGCTGCGCATCGACTTGTTCCATACTGCCTGAACGCAATGCCCACTTCAGCTCATTTGAATGATCCAGGAGATGAAGAAGGGTGCTGCTTGTCATTTCTTCCAGGGTCGCTATTTTCTTTGAAGATGTAAGGTCATGTTTCAGTAACACCCGATGAGCGGTATCATATGCCTTTTTAAGGTCCGCCGTGGTTTTGCCGGAAGCCAGAAGCGGGTGAACCTTGCTGTATTGATAGATGGCCCTCACAATATCATTAAAGATAAGAGTACCGTTCTGCTGGTTCCATATGATGATCACTAATTCTTCTTCATTGTCGAGGTTCCGGAAACAAACCCCCTCATTGGTTTTCCTTACTATTTCATTGGCAATGTTGCTCACGGTGAAAAATGCCAGTTCCCGGTCTCCCAGCAAGGCTGTCTTCACCAGCTGCTGGATCGGTATCAGGGCTATCTTCTTCTGCTTATTGGCGATCGAGAGGCCAAACTCTTTTCTGATTTTATAATCTTCCGCAGCCGAAACTTCTTGTGACTGGCACAGTTTGGAGAAGAAACGGTCCCAATAAAGAGGCTTTACTTCATTCAAAACCTGATTCTCTTCCGCTTGTGTTTTCCTTGAAAGTGCCTGATCCTTCCACTCTCTCACCGCTTTTCCCAAGGTCTCATTCAATACCTCCGGTTCAATTGGCTTCAAGATATAGTCAAAGCTTTTATAATAGAGGGCATTCCTCATATACTCAAAATCATCGTGGCCGCTGACGACGATGGTCTTACTATTGTTCTCAGCTGAATGCAGCCATTTTAAAAGACTGATCCCATCCCTTCGCGGCATCCTCATATCTGTAAAAATAATCTCAGGGCGGTGTTCCTTAATCACCTCGACGGCTTCCTCTCCATCTTCCGCTTCCAAAATGGTATCTATTCCGTGGATTTCCCACTGTGCCAGCAGGATCAATCCTTCCCTGACATGCTTTTCATCATCCACGATGAGTGCTTTCATGAGTCTCACCCTCCATCTCAGCCGGCAGCCTCATGGTAACCATAAAGCCCCCTCCTTCTATATTCTGAAAATCAAGGCTTGCCTCACAATCATAGTAAAGCTTCAATCTCATATACACATTCTTTAAGCCTATGCTTGTATCCCCGCCAGTCTTGTTCTTCGCACTGGTTTGAAAGTGGGCACGAATCTTTTTCAGCCTTTCTTCTGTGACCCCTGCCCCATTATCCTGGATTTCGATCACCAGGTATTCTTGTTCTCTACTACACTTCAACTTTAGTATCCCTGTTCCCTCCCTGATATCGAAACCATGTTTGAAATAGTTTTCAATAACAGGCTGAAGCAGCATTTTAGGCACTTTTGCTTCCCAGATGCTTTCATCTACCTCAACCGAATAATGGAGGTGTTCGCCAAATCTCTCTTTTTGCAGTAGAAGGTAGGCGTTTGTGTAATTGATTTCTTTCCTCAGTGTCACTATGTCTTCTTCCATATTCATCCCGTACCTCATGATTTTAGAAAGATGTGTAAGCAGCGTATAAATTTGGGGAACTTTATTTTTCAAGGCGATTGTGCCTATGGACTGAAAAGCATTATATAAAAAGTGCGGGTTGATTTGGGATTGCAGCACCTTCAACTGGTTTGTCTTATTTTCCAATTCCAGCTTGTATTCTCTGTTAATCAGATGATTGACCCTGGTGATCATCTCCTGGAAGCGAGACCCCAGCATCCCGATTTCATCCGTGCCAAAAGACTGAGATTCTATCTTCATGTCTCCCTCTTCGACTTTTTGGATATTATGAAGCAGCACTCTGATCGGTGAGGTAATTTTAAAGGAAACGAACAGGACTGACAGGATCACAAGAGTCAGGCCGATAACGCCGAACATGATATTGATTTTCGCCACACTAAAAGCGCTTTCGTAAAGATGAGCGTAAGACACCCTTTTGACTAGAATCCATCCGCCGGCAGACGGAGAAAGCCTGTCATACATCATCACCCCGCTGAAAGAGTCTTCCTTCCACTCAAGAGTGCCGGAGGTTTCTTTTCCTTCCACAATCTCCGGAATCCATTCCTGGCTCTTCTGATTGCGCGAAATATCGCTGTTTGAACTGTAGATCAGTTCTCCCTCCGACGTCAGGAGATAGAATTCCTCAGTATCGGCATTATATAGATTCCTGCTGAGATCCACGATTTTTTCAGGGGCAATGTCCAGTGAAATATACCCAAGAACTTCATCATCCGGGACATTAGTGAAAGCCCTGTGTATCTTCACAATATTTTTAGAAGTTTTTCCCGTGTTTGCCTGCTGGGTGTAAGCAGGCTCAATGTACATATTGTAGGGGCTGAGCCTGGCATTCGTGAAAGCCTCATTCCTGGAATCATTTTTTCTGTCTGAAAAGACCACAGTGGAATGTTTAGTTGCCGAAACGACCCGGTCATCCTCAGCAAAAGAAATACGGACACCTCTGATTGTGTCTTCTGAATATAGAATCGTTTGCACGACGTTTTTGACAATCCCTATGGTAAGGTAATTGCTTTCATATCCCGGCGACCTCATATAGTTAATGAAATCTGGATTATTGTAGAGTGAAATGGTCAGGCCATTCAATTCATTGACGTAGCTTTCTAAGTTGACTTTCCCCTGATAAAGAAGATTGCTGCTTTCCTCGACGACCTCTTCTTCTATTGAATCCTTGGTATATAAATATGTAATGATAATGGAGCTTCCAAAGGGAATAATTGTCGTCAGCATCAGCAGGACAATCAGTTTATTCCGGATACTGTTCTTGAGCATAAGGGTGGTCCTCCAAGTCTCTCATATACACTAGTATAGTGCGTATCCCCAAACGAATGAAAGCGTTTTTTCAGAAAGCTTCTGCCGGTTCATATAGAAATAGAAAGCATGTCTTTTGAAGACATGCTTTCTATTTAGATGCTTACTTCAAGTTATCCCAAGACTTCTGGAATCTTTCCAGCAATGTATCATAGTCGATTTTCCCAGCTGCGTATTCCTGAATAGCTGCAGCGAATTCTTTATTCGCTCCATCCGGCCATCTGAACCAAGTCCAAGGAATGGTTTTTTCCTCTTTAGAGTACTCAAGGATAGACTGTCCAAGGTCACCAAGACCTTCAGGCTCAATGTTATCGAATGCTGGAATGAAGGCGAATTCTTCAGTGATATAGCGTTTGCCTGTTTCAGAAGAAACCATCCATTCCAAGAATGTTTTCGCTTCTTCAAGATGCTCAGAGTTCTTATTCAGCACCCAGTTATTCGGTACTCCTACAGGCAGGCGGTCTGCGCTCCTTTCATCGTTGCTGTTCGGGATTGGCAGGAAGCCCATGTTGATTTCAGGATCAATTTCAGTGATCATGTTTTCAGTCCAGTTACCCTGTTGAAGCATAGCTGTTTCACCCGAAGCAAATAGAGTGACTTGTGTATTATAGTCAGTTGTTAATGGGTTGTCGTTTGCATATTTAAGCTCAGTATCAAGAACTTCTTTAAATTCCTTGAACTTCTCATTTCCTGTGATTTTTTCAGATCCATCATAGAGTCCTTCAATGAAAGCAACTGGATCATCCTGCTGAGCAAATGGGATGTTCAGCAAATGCTGCCCGATTACCCACCACTCGCCATATCCTGCAGAAAATGGAGTGATTCTAGCAGCTTTCAATTTTTCAGATGCATCTTTCAATTCATCGATTGTCGCAGGAGCTTCTGTAATCCCTGCTTCTTCAAAAAGGTCTTTGTTATACACAAAGCCATATCCTTCAAGGTTTACAGGCATACCATAAAGCTTGCCGTCTTCATCTGTCATAGGGACTTTGCCAATAGGAAGAACATGCTCTACCCAAGGCTCATCCGATAGATCCGCCAATTTTTCTTTCCAAAGTTCAAGTTCTTTGAAGCCGCCGTTGTTGAAAATATCCGGCTCTTCTCCTGATGCAAATTTAGCCTTAAGAGCTGCACCGTAATCTGCACCGCCGCCGACTGTTTCAAGCTTTACTTTGATATTTGGATGCTCAGCCTCGAATTCTTTAATCATTTCCGCAAGCTGGTCGGCAATTTCCACCTTAAATTGGAAGAAGTTTAGTGTAACCACTTCATCTTCATTTCCTGAATCAGAATTTCCATTGGAATTACCTGAAGTGTTTTCAGAAGAGCATCCGGCAGCAATACCGAATACGAAAACTAAAGACATACATAAAAGCAGAAAACGTTTCATAAAAATTTTAACCTCCCTGGTATTAATTCATATTTTATATAAATTCCTGGATATTACCAGGAACTTTATATCTACTTAATAGAACCTGCAGCAATTCCTTTAATGATATGTTTCTGTAAGAACAGGAAGAAAATGATAACGGGCGTGATTCCAAGAACCAATGCCGCAAGTCCCATATCCCACTGTTTTGTATATTGAGCAAAGAAAGAACTCGCTGCCAAAGGAATCGTCCTTAACTCCGCATCTTGCAGAACCAGCAAAGGAAGCAGGTAATCGTTCCAGATCCATAAGGTGTTCAAAATGATCACTGTAACGGTAATCGGCTTTAGAAGCGGGAATACAATTCTCCAAAACACTCCAAATGGACTGCAGCCATCAATCATCGCAGATTCCTCGATTTCTATTGGTACTGTTTTAACAAAACCGTGGAATAGAAACAATGACAGAGGTACTCCAAAACCGAAATACATAATGATTAATCCAAGAATGCTGTTGGTCAGATGCAGAGCACCGCCCAGTTTCATAAGAGGAATCATGACGGTCTGGAATGGAATGACCATGGCAGACACAAAGACCACAAACAGCACCTTACTAAACCTGCCTGGTGTCCTAACCATCTTCCAGGCAGCCATTGAACTGATAAGCACCAGACCGATATTACTGAAAACGGTGATGACCAGAGAGTTCCAAAACGCTCTTGGAAAGTTGATGATCTCCCACACCTTTGCGTAGTTGGAAAACAGAAATTCTTCCGGCCATGCAGCTGCATCAATTAATATTGCTGCAAAAGGCTTGACCGAGTTGATCAGCACAAAGTAAAAGGGAACCAGGAAAATAAGTCCTACAATAATACCGATGATTTCAAGTACAAAAGTTCTTTTGGTATAACGGCTGCCCATTATGCCTCAACCTCCTTCTTCTTTGTCAGCATCACTTGAACCGTTGTGAAAACGGCCACAACCACAAAGAATAAGATGGATTTCGCTGTACCCAAGCCATAACGGTTATTCTGGAACGCTTCCTGATAGATATTAATGGCCACTGACTGTGTCGAATTGAAAGGTCCGCCGCCAGTCAGGGAAATATTGAGATCAAATATCTTGAAGGCCATTGAAATCGTCAAGAAGAAACAAATCGTAAATGCCGGCAATATTAACGGGATAATGATCTTTGTTAAAATTGCCCACGCTGATGCTCCATCAATTTTAGCTGCCTCCAGAAGTGAATTATCAACTCCCTGCAAAGCGGCAACATAGATGACCATCATGTATCCACTTATCTGCCAGGCAAAGACAATCACTATTCCCCAGAAAGCAGTGTTCTCATCACCCAGCCATGGCATTTCGAAAAAACCGATACCTGTCATATTTCCAATCGCGGCAAACCCTTTTACAAAAATGAACTGCCAGATGAATCCCAGCAGCAATCCGCCAATAACATTAGGAATGAAGAAAACCGTTCTCAATATATTTCTAGTTTTCAAGGCTGCATTAAGCATCAGCGCAAAGCTGAACCCTATCAGGTTACTAATCACAACAGCTGCTAACATAAACAAAGTTGTAAATTTAAATGATTCATAGAAAGCCGGGTCATTGGTGAAAATTTTGATATAATTTTCAATTCCAACCCACTGCACAGCTGAACTGACTCCATTCCATGAAGTAAAAGAATAATAAAGACCCATTAAAAATGGCACAATCTGAATCACCAGGAAAAACAGCAATGCTGGTCCCACAAAGGCTGCATAGGTCAGTATGCTCTTATACCTTTTCTTCTTCATGGATGCCGTTTTGATCTGTATCTCCGGACCCACTGGCCCTGTCTCAATCTTTGTCTCCACCGGTATCACCGCCTGACTTAATACTTTCCTAAAGTATAATGGAAGCGCTTTCTTAAAAGGGTATACTGAATTGACAAAGAAGGGGCAAAATTTTGATTACTTACAATCAACTACAATAAAAGAGCTGATCTTCCCCGATTAGAGAGAAAACTCTTAGTATCCGTGGATTTCCGAAAGCAACAATATATGCGAATAGAGCCATTTTTAAAATGTAATTACCTTACAAGACTTCTAATTTGATAAGAGCAACTCGTTACTGTTCCTGATTCAAAAAGCGGTACTTAACTTCGACCTATTTAGGAATCATCTTTCCACCCGCGGCAAGCAACTGTTCTCAACAAATGAAACTAGGCACACGCTGGTCCAAAAGGAGATCTTAAATGTTCCTAATTGGCGCTGCATTAAAGTTAAAAGTGGTAATATAAACACTTTATGCTCATCCTTCGTATTAAACGTTTCCAGCATAATCGTAAGCATCAAAAGAACAATATCCTCCAATTTAATAAATATAAAAAAAGAACACAAAAAAGCCTTTCTCAATTTGAGAAAGGCTTGTGTATGTATGTATGGAGCGGGTGAAGGGAATCGAACCCTCATCATCAGCTTGGAAGGCTGAGGTTTTACCACTAAACTACACCCGCAATATACATATGGTACCGGTGGCCGGGGTCGAACCGGCACTCCAGAAGGAACACGATTTTGAGTCGTGCGCGTCTGCCAATTCCGCCACACCGGCAAGTGTTTGGAGGCGGCAACCGGATTTGAACCGGTGATAGAGGTTTTGCAGACCTCTGCCTTACCACTTGGCTATGCCGCCATTGGAGCGGAAGACGGGATTCGAACCCGCGACCCCCACCTTGGCAAGGTGGTGTTCTACCACTGAACTACTTCCGCAAATTGGCTGGGCTAGCTGGATTCGAACCAACGCATGTCGCAGTCAAAGTGCGATGCCTTACCGCTTGGCTATAGCCCACTGATATATTATATGCAGCTATGAAGTAATGGGTGAAAACTTATGGGGCGACTGATGGGAATCGAACCCACGAATGTCGGAACCACAATCCGATGCGTTAACCACTTCGCCACAATCGCCACAAGTTAAATTGGCAGGGGTAGTAGGAATCGAACCCACACTGGAGGTTTTGGAGACCTCTGTTCTACCTTTAAACTATACCCCTATGAAATTATCTTTTATTGATCTTACTTTGCCTAGTAAGAGATGGTGGAGGGGGGCAGATTCGAACTGCCGAACCCGAAGGAGCGGATTTACAGTCCGCCGCGTTTAGCCACTTCGCTACCCCTCCAAATATCCCGATGGTGCCGGCAAGAGGACTTGAACCCCCAACCTACTGATTACAAGTCAGTTGCTCTACCAGTTGAGCTACACCGGCAATCTGGAAAATGGTGGCTCAGGACGGAATCGAACCGCCGACACATGGATTTTCAGTCCATTGCTCTACCAACTGAGCTACTGAGCCTTATTAGTTTCGGCTTCCGCTAAGCTGCGAATTTCTTCGTCAGCGCCTTCGCTCACATCCTCACGCACCTGTCAGTGCGCTCCGGTGTTCACTCAGTTGCTTCCTTGAACTTCTTGCTTATCGAAACCCTCTTAGTTTGAGCTTAGTTTTTTTTGAAATTGTATTTGTTAATTTTAAAATGGCGGTCCGGACGGGACTCGAACCCGCGACCTCCTGCGTGACAGGCAGGCATTCTAACCAACTGAACTACCGGACCAGAGATTTTTGACGTTAGTCAAAATATCTTTTTACTACTTGACGTAAGTCAAATGGTATTGCGGGGGCAGGATTTGAACCTGCGACCTTCGGGTTATGAGCCCGACGAGCTACCGAACTGCTCCACCCCGCGACAATATAATGTAGTTTTTTACTCCGCTTCGTTTCGTAAAAAACATGGTGGAGGATGACGGGATCGAACCGCCGACCCTCTGCTTGTAAGGCAGATGCTCTCCCAGCTGAGCTAATCCTCCGTGAATTTAACAAGCACTTATGTATGCTTGATGATTACTTGCTTCGTAAAAAACCTGGTGACCCATACGGGATTCGAACCCGTGTTACCGCCGTGAAAGGGCGGTGTCTTAACCGCTTGACCAATGGGCCTTAAAGTTATAATGGCGGAGAGCAAGGGATTTGAACCCTTGAGACAGGGTTACCCGCCTACACGATTTCCAATCGTGCTCCTTCGGCCACTCGGACAGCTCTCCATTATTGGCTCCGCAGGCAGGACTCGAACCTGCGACCGATCGGTTAACAGCCGATAGCTCTACCACTGAGCTACTGCGGAATAATACTAAGCCTGGCGACGTCCTACTCTCACAGGGGGAGATCCCCCAACTACCATCGGCGCTGAAGAGCTTAACTTCCGTGTTCGGCATGGGAACGGGTGTGACCTCTTCGCCTTAGTCACCAGACGTTGTCTTTTTAGGGACAAGTTCTATTATAACGAGTTTTATAATTTTTGCAAGTGTTTTTTGAAAAAAATTATTCACTCAAAACTAGATAAAGTATTAGAAGAAAGAAGAAAGTATTCCGAGTTTCGCTGCATTTTGCAATCCAACTCCGGCGGCTAGAGGATCGGGGTCATATGCCTGTCGCCTCTGTTCAAGCCGCCTGTGCTTTTTACTGTGGTTAAGTCCTCGATCGATTAGTATCTGTCAGCTGCACGTGTCGCCACGCTTCCACCTCAGACCTATCTACCTGATCATCTTTCAGGGATCTTACTCACATAAAGTGATGGGAAATCTCATCTCGAGGGGGGCTTCATGCTTAGATGCTTTCAGCACTTATCCCTTCCGCACATAGCTACCCAGCGATGCCTTTGGCAAGACAACTGGTACACCAGCGGTGCGTCCATCCCGGTCCTCTCGTACTAAGGACAGCTCCTCTCAAATTTT
>NZ_VTEI01000007.1 GCF_008180415.1 Rossellomorea vietnamensis | reverse complement strand
AGAAAGTTAAAACAAAACATAGAAACCTAACGAAGTTAGGAATACAAACTAACAAGGCTTGGGAATGGGCAAATACTAGGTTGGGTTATTGGCGTATCGCTAAAAGCCCCATCTTAGATAGAGCCCTTGATAACCAATACTGGTCGAATCAAGGGCTCAAGAGTCTGCTTATGAGATATCAAACTTTGCGTTTGACTTAATTGAAACCGCCGTATACCGAACGGTACGTACGGTGGTGTGAGAGGTCGGGGGTTAGTCACCCCCTCCTACTCGATTATTCTTCTGTTGTTTCTCCTTCAGCAGGAGCATCTTCACCCTCAGCTGGTAAGTCTTCTGCTGGAGCTGGTGTATCTCCCTCTTCAGGCACAGCCGGTGCTTCCTGAGGGTTCAAAATTTGTTCGAAGCTGTTCTCAAGGTCTTCGTCTTTAATATCCAGTCCTGCGTCCTCAACAATCGCCTTCATTGTCTGCTGAATCTTTTCAGGAGTGACTTTGGATAACTTCAATGAATTTTCCAGTTCATCTTTCATTTCATCAAACGGCTTTTTCTCTTTCTTATCCGTTACTTCGATAATATGGAAGCCATACTGAGTTTGAATAGGTTCGCTGACTTTGCCTGTTTCAAGCTTGTCCAGTGCTTCTGAGAATTCAGGCACAAAGCTCTGTCTGCCTTCAGAATCAACCCATCCTAAGCTTCCGCCATTCTCCGCAGAGCCCGGGTCATTGGAATACTCCGTTGCCAGGTCTTCAAATGCAGCGCCATCCTCAAGCTTTTGTTTCACTTCGTCAGCTGTCTCTTTATCATCGACAAGGATGTGGCGCACCTCGATTTCAGGTTTCCAATTATCGTAGTATTCTTTCAACTCATCTTCAGATACCTCGACATCAGCAGTAGCTGCTTTTTCCTGAAGCAGCTGCAGCTCCAGATACTCGCGGAATGATTCTTCATCCAGATTATATTGAGATAAGAACATTTCAAATTGAGGTCCAAGTTGATCTTTCGCTTCATTCAACTTTTCATCTACTTCTTCTTCAGACACTTCATATTTATCACTAAGAACTTTTGTAAGAACCAATTCCTGCAGAGCCTGTTCCATTTGAGGAGTGAACTTCTCTTTCATGGATGCAAAAAGTTCTTCCTTCGTAACATCTCCCGCTTTAGTCTCAGCCACTACTTCGCTGTTACCATTGTCATCTCCATTACTGCAGGCTGACAGCCCGATAACACCAGCTGCTAAAGACATTGTCAAAATCCATTTCTTCATAGGTATAACATCTCCTAATTGTTTGTATTGTCAATAAGGTTTGTCTAAAAACTACAAAACATACTATATCACAAACTTAACAGGAAAATAAACATATTAATGGAGTGTTTTCTAAAAAATGGGCATATATAACACCCAAATCTCTTCTTCATACATAAGATATTTTGACTAGAAAAAAGGAGGTAATAAAAATGGGCTACGGAAATAACTCAGGATTTGCGCTGATTGTGGTGCTGTTCATTTTATTAATTATCGTAGGTGCAGCCTACATTTGCTAAGTTTTTTCAAAGGAAACATGTAATGCGCCTAAACAAAAAATGATTATTTGAATAGGATAAAGTAGCGCTTCTAAAGGAGGTGGAAAGTTATGGGTGGCTCATACGGATATGGCGGAGGATTCGCGTTGATCGTAGTATTGTTCATCTTGTTAATCATCGTAGGTGCAGCTTGGCTATAATTTAACCTCGATAAGCATAAGGCAATTCGTTGCCTTATGCTTCATTAAGAAAGGAGGAAGCGTCTTATGTCAGGTGGATACGGATATGGCGGAGGATTTGCGTTAATCGTTGTATTGTTCATTTTGTTGATTATCATCGGAGCAGCTTGGGTTTAATAACTGCTTGAAAATATAAAACCATAAAAACAGCGGACTGCCTGAGCGGCGGTCCGCTGTTGTATTTTAGGGGGGCTGTTTTCGCATATATTGTTGCTTTCGGGAAAATCCCAAGAGCCGATTTTCCCCCGGATACTAAGAGTTTTAACTCTTATCAGCAAGAGTAGCTCTTTTCTTTACGGCATTACTGTATTTTTCCTTATAAATATTGATATTTCTTTGGAGTTGATATTAATTAGCAACAAAGTTTACGAAAAGAGCCTTTAGTGAAGAAGTGTTCAGCAGGGTAAGTTAAATACATATAGAAGTTCGCCAATCCCTTATGTTTCCTTAGAAATAATCCCTCTTGCAGCCAGAGCGGGAGAGGGGTACTCAAAAGAAGAGAGTCACGATGTGATGTACCTTGGTGTGGGAGCGAGATCCATGAAAAGAAGGAAATTGCGATGTGATATACCTCGCCGTTTGAGCGAGATACATGAAAAGAAAAAAATCTCGATGTGATGTACCTCGGTGTGGGAGCGAGATACATGAAAAGAAGAAAATTGCGATGTGATGTACCTCGCCGTTTGAGCGAGATACATGAAAAGAAAAAAATCTCGATGCGATGTACCTCGCCGTTGGAGCGAGATACATGAAAAGAAGAAAATTGCGATGTGATGTACCTCGGTGTGGGAGCGAGATACATGAAAAGAAAGAAATTGCGATGTGATGTACCTCGGTGTGGGAGCGAGATACATGAAAAGAAGAAAATTGCGATGTGATGTACCTCGCTGACAAAGCAAGATACGGAAAAGGGAAATCCAGAAGAGATGTACCTCTGAGCCTGAGCGGTAGATATTAGAGGAAGATCTACACTTCCTACACTGTCCAAGATCCGCCTCCTTGCCCCTTGAGTCGCTGCACAATAAAGGAAGGAAGCCCAAGTGCAGGCTTCCTTCCTTTTTCGCGTCAGCGCTTGTCGGGTCTGTATAAGGCCTTCCACTTTTCGCTGTCCAGTTCCGCCGGCTAGCTCCTCGTGTCACTAGACAAAAAACAGCAGAGGTCCAAGAGCAGACCTCCACTGTTTTTCGCCCTAGTGCATGTCGGAGCTGAAAGAGCCGGCTCCACTTCCAAGGCTGTCCAGCTCCGCCTCCTTGTCCCTCGAGTCGCTGCACAACAAAGAAAGGAAGCCAAAGTGCAGGCTTCCTTTCTTTGTTGCGTCAGCGCTTGTCGGGCCAAGACAGTCGGCTCCGCTTTTCTGTTATGCATACAATATTTCTATGTATGATGAGATCAAGAGTATGGTTATGAGTATGTTTATGGTCCTGAAGACTTTTGGCTGTCTTTCTTCAGGTATTTCTTTTTGCAGACAAAGCGAGTTTGTCATTTGGTTTATAAAATAAAGGATAAATACTGAAAAAATGATAAATATGGAGATCACTTTATCCCCTCCCTATATCTCCTATATGCTATACGATACCAAAATATCCTCTAAATTGGTAGAATGAAGTCCTGAAAAATTAAGAAGAGGCGCAATAGATATGGAATTCAACATAATCTAAAGGGGGTCTATGCTGAATAATCTATATACTGCCTCTTTGAAGGTTCAATATTTCGTATCCGTCTTCATTTTCTTCAATCATCGCATCTCTTGGAGAGTAGAGCAAACATTTTGCATACAGAAAGTCAATTGTACAGATTCCAGTATGGTAAGCCGTGAGAATCGTAAAATAATGTGAATAATGGGGCATGAGAACACAACCGGCAAGCAGCAATGTGTTAATCGTGAAAAAGGGAAACACAAGCGCTAAGATAAAACGGTTTTTGGAAATGGGCTCTCCCACACGAAAAGAGACGATTGGAATAAAAAATAAATGACGTTTCACTTGATATTTAATTTTAGTCAGATAAGTCAATATCGGTACTATATGCAGCAGCTTGTGCAATGGGTAAATAACCAGCATACCCGACAGAAAGAAATAAAAATGACTATCATAAAGATCTTCAGATAGTATGAGATTGACAGGTACATAGATGATCGTGAAGACCATCATCATCACAATAGCAGATAGCAGCATGACGCGGCTGTGGCCGAATTGTTTTTCCAAATTAATTGTTTTCCAGCAATGCATAAAAAAATCGCCTCCATTAGACGACAAGTTTGATTTGATCTTTCGCTTTCATACTTTACGTCGTCTGAACGAAAAAATCAATAGGGAAAATAACATTAATTTGTAAAAAAAATATTCAAATAACTTTTTCTATAATCTACTGTAGATAAAGAGCTTGGAAAACAGGCTGATAGCATGTTTCAAGGGCATTTGATATTATTTAAGAAAGGAAAAATTGGAAGGGCTTTTAGAAAGACTTAAAACATGTTCGCAGTATAAGAGTGGTTTGTGATTTTATAAAAGTTAACTAAGATAAAAGAAGGTGTCTATATGGTCGATTTATTGAAGAGGATTGAAAGAATTGAATTTCAACAGAAGCTGTTATTGGAAATGATTCCAGAAAGAGGATACGAATTTTACAGGCTTGTCATTAAAAAAGAACTGACAGAAGAACAGGTTCAAGAATTTTATGAACTTTGTGAAAGATTGAACATTAAATACCAAGAACAAAAAGCGGAAGGATTTGTATTTTTTGCTCCGCTTTTCAAGGAATTTACAAAGGAATTAAACTCGCGATTGACCCCTCAAGAGGTAATTCATGCATGTACCGCTCAAAAATTGTATCCTTTGTTAATGGCACAGCTGAAACGCAACCTGTAGTCAGAACCTGTCATCAGAAGAAATTTTTTGAAGCTTGCCGTTTTCTTCAGTGAATTCTGCTTCGATATTATGGAAAGATTTTTCGAAGATTTCCATAAAGTCATTTCCATAAATATTCTTCACTACAGCCATCATTTCAATCATATCGGGGAAGCGGCCATATAGCTCCCTGAGCGGGGTAACGCCCTGAAAGATTGAATGTTTTTCCGGCTGATAATTCCTCATTAATTCAAGTAAAACGCTTTCACCTTTTTCAGTAAGCTGGATATAGGTATTGCGTTTGTCATTTTCCCTCTTGGAAAAGCGAAGCAATTCTCTTTCTTCCAACTTTTTAGAAAAGTTGAAAGCTGTTGATACATGCATAACCCCGAATTTAGCTACATCTGAAATTGAAGCACCTTTCAAATGGTAGGAAATCCATAAAATATGATGTTCATTTATATTGAGGTCGTAGGGTTTAATCCACTGCTGCCAATCTTTTTCAATCGCTTTCCATAAGGCCTTGCTCAGTTGAGCCATTCTTTGGCTGAACAACATAGCTTCCTTCATGGAGAATTCTCTTTCGTCCATATGATTCACCCGCTTTGCAAAAGTTGATTGATTCACCGTGTCTGATTCAACTAATCTTTAAGTCTTGCAACTCTCTCCCTTTTATTATGCCAATAAAATAAAAATTAATAAAGGTTTAAATTTACTAAATTTTTTGAAAGGGAGTATTTTTTCTCTATATTCGAAGATTTTCCCTGCATTTAGAAAGAAAAAGAGCCCTGCGTAAAATTTTGCAGGGCTTTCTAAAGTTATTGTTTACTGACTTTTTGCTCCATATTATCAGCGAGCTGTTCTATTGCGGTAATATCATCCTTGATATGCTGTATGTTTGGTTCTGTTTCTCCCTGCCAGGTCTGAATGGAACTCTGCATGTCATCTTTAACATGAGTGATCGTTTTTTTACTTTCAGATGTAAGACGGGAAACTGAATCTTTTACCTCGACTGCATTGGTTTTAATCTCTGTCAAAACAGCCTTCCATTCGTCTTTATTCTTGTTGATTTGTCTTTTCAAATCTTTTCCGGACTGAGGAGCAGAAAGAAGTGTGGCGATTGCTCCAATTGCACTTCCGGCTAATATCCCGAAGGTTACTGATTTAAATTTCATTTAACTTCCCCCAAATCTAATCTTGAATTAGTATTCGACATTTTATCCTTTATATCCTTTTTACCCTTTTCGGCAAAACGCTAATCAACTTTTCTCATAACCTTCTCGTTTCGGCATAAACATGATTTATAGGGTCGTTTAGAGAATGTCTATTGAAGTGCTTTATTTTTATGGAATAGCGTGAGCAGCTTCTTACCTGCAGACTAATTTTTTCTGAATAGCCTTGGAAAAGGAAGGGGTGGAGGATGTGGATGGAATTATATTCGGATTTTTCGCGTTGAGCGCTATATTGTTCTTTGGAACGGTCCACTATTTTATGGCTGCCCAAAAGCCGGGGATGTACCCGCCTAAAAATATTTTGAGGAGACGAGCCGGGGTGCTGGGATCAGGAGGAGTCATAACCTTAATTCTGGGAGTATTATTGTGGGTTGCAGTGAAGTAGGTTTCTGAATTAATAAGTTCTTTTCTTAAACATTGGTGGTATTTATAACAATGGAAAACGACCGTCATTATTCATCAGAAATAATAGGCAGTAAATAAGAGCAGCTTATCCTTGTTCAGAAAGAAAGTCTGCAGTCACAAAGGGGGAGCCCGAAAATTTTTCCCTAAAGCAGGCCATCTGTATAAAAACAGCTCATCATAAAAAGCTGTATTCGCAAATACTGTTACTTACGGAATTTATCTAAAATCGGGGAAGAGCAGCTCTTTTCTTTTCCTATTTACGAGGTTATACCCGTGAATTAGGGTTGTTTCTTCGGGATTAGTGTGAAATAGCAACAAAGTTTACGAAAAGAGCCTTACAAAAAGAACCTAATAAAAAGGAACCCAAGGCAGGTTCCTTTGTAAATACGGCAAAAGGCCGATGTTTATGATGATACAGATTGAGCGAAGCTGGTTCGCTTGATAATTGTAGTAACGAGTGGATAAACCACAAACATTGCTCCTGCATTGACCAGTGTCGCCGGCAGTACAACAGCGGCGAACAATCCAATAAAAGCTCCTGGAAGGCCAACTATCAGGTAAGCTGAAGTCAGGAAGAAAATTCCTGAGATTATTGTTCCGACGGCTGTAAGTATTATAGTTCCAGCAATTGAATTTGAATACTTTCTAACTCCCAGAACCATCAGATAAAAGACAAAAGCAGTAAGCGGTTTGTCGATCAGGTTCGGGACAAAGCCTGCCGGGAACTGTGTTGTTAAACCGGAAATAATTCCAGTGGTGATTCCGAGCAGCAAAACATTTTTCTTATCCGGGAATAATAAAATACCCAGGAACATCATTGTCAGCATCATGTCAGGCTTCATACCAAGAAAAACTCCAGGGATGACAGCATGCAGTACAGCACCTATTCCTACTAACAGTGATAATGCGACCAAAGATTTTGTGTTCATTTCTCATCTCTCCTCATCTATTCTATTCTCAACTGTGCTTCTCCCGCCGTGCACTCATTGCCGGCAGCGAAAAGTTAAAATTAGTATATCACAGCGGGGATCGCATGAACAGCTTTCAGTCTGAACTTTTCTAGTGTATTTTTTGGACGTATTTTTGAAGAATCCTGTTTCTTAATCAAAATGCTTCCATGAATTCATTGTGCAAGCCGGGAAGAGGAATGACGCCCATCGAGTGTCGTAAACCTTCAGCAGAAAGCATTATCACGAAGTTGAAAAATGATTGTTTTCGCATAAATTGCTGCTTTCGTGAAAATCCCAAGAGCCGGATTTTTCCCCGGATACTAAGAATTCTCTTTTAATCAGGGATAGGAGCTCTTTTCATGCCAACTAGGTTATTCCAGTGAATGAAGGTTGTTCTTTTCGGAATTAGTAACACATAGCAGCAAAGTTACAGAGCCTGAAAAATTGAAATTTAAAAACTCCCCGGGTTAGGAGGAGTTTTCGTTCTGCTGTGTAATAAGTAAAGGTATGTTTATTTTATCTGAAAAAGACGAGAAAACTCCCTCTTCAAGCGTGTGAAGGGCATAGTCCAACGGTAAGGGGGAGATGAATCGCCTGCCTTTTGGTCTTTACTAAAAATACTTTGAAAGAACATATGTTCCTAAAGTGCCATCTTTCTTGGTATAATTACTACAAGGAGGTGAAACCATTTGAATGTCAAAAAAACCTTTAAATTCAGGATCTATCCAAATCACGAACAGATTGAATTAATCAATAAAACGTTCGGTTGTTGCCGGTTCATCTACAACTATTTTGTTGGGAAACAAAAGAACAAAGACGCTTATTGGTCTATCGTAAATGAAATGGTACAGAATGGGCAGCTTTCACAGAACAATTGGAAAGGTGAATTTTTCAACAAGAACCAATCCATCAAAGCTGTTCGAGAGCTCAAGAAGACCTATTCATTCTTAAAAGAAGTCGATAGTATTGCCCTTCAGAAATCAGTTGAAATCGTTCATGATTCCTACACACGGTATTACAAGAAACAAAATCGTTTACCTCGCTTCAAATCGAAGAAGAATCCTGTTCAATCCTATACCACAAAGTTTGTGAACGGGAATATACAAGTGAAAGATCAACACATCAAATTGCCTAAACTCGGTATGGTTCGCTTTGCCAAGAGTAGTGAGGTAGAAGGACGTATAATGAACGCCACCATTCGACGAAGCTCTTCGGGTAAGTTCTTCGTTTCAATTTTGGCTGTATCAGCAGTTCAACCCTATAATAAAACTGGCACCTCTGTCGGAATCGACGTAGGTTTGAAGGATTTCGCAACTCTTTCAGATGGCACAACCTATAAAAACCCCCGCTTTTTCCGTACACTAGAAAAGAAAATAATTATTGCCCAACGCATTCTTTCAAGGAGGCAATTGGGTTCTTCGAATTGGACTAAACAAAAAAAGAAAGTTGCCCGGCTGCACGAAAAAATAGGTAATGCAAGAAAAGATATGTTGGACAAAATCTCTACCGAAATAGTCAAAAACCACGACATTATCGGCGTTGAAGATTTGTCCGTCAAAAACATGTTAAAAAACAAAGACCTTTTAAAAGGGATCAGCGAAGTAAGCTGGGCCCAATTCAGGTCTATGTTGGAATATAAATCATCATGGTACGGTAAACAGGTGATAGCCGCAGCGAAAAATTTCCCTTCCAGCCAGCTATGTTCTGTATGTAATCATAAGTATAAAGCCGTTAAAGATCTTGCGTTGCGTGAATGGACGTGTCCAACTTGTAAAAGCAGCCATCAAAGGGATCTTAACGCAAGTATAAATCTTTGCAATGAAGCATTGCGATTAACCGCAGGGACTGCGGGGATAGCCTAACCAAAAATGAACCAATAGGTTTGTGTTCTTAGGAATCCCCCACTTCAAGCGACCTGTAAGGGCGGTAAGTGGTGGGTAGTTCAAAAATGCTTGCTGATCCCTTCAGCAATTTCTTTCAGATCGTCAGGGCTGTATTGATCTGTGTGTGTTTTCCATACGGCTCCGAATCCATCGCCTTGTCCGTAGCGGGGAATGATGTGCAAATGGAAATGGAAGACCGATTGTCCTGCATCTTCGCCGTTGTTATTGAGAAGGTTTAAGCCGATGGGATTATATTCGGCTTTGATTGCATTTGTGATTTTCGGAACCGCTGAAAAAATCCTGGCAGCCGTTTCTTCTGTCAATTCATAAACATTTTCTTTATGTACTTTCGGTATTACAAGAGTGTGTCCCTTGGTCACCTGGCTGATATCGAGGAATGCAAGGACGTGTTCATCTTCATACACTTTGGAGGAAGGAATCTCTCCGTCGATGATTTTACAAAAAATACAGTCACTCATACTATCCCGCCTTTCTGTGTTTTTCTGATTTTATCACAAGAAGTGAAATGATGGAAAGGACAAAGAAGGGGCTGGCAAGAAGGCAATATCTGCATCACCCTCTGCCAGCCCCATTTGAAGGGGGACTATATTATAGGTTCATTTGTGGAACGTCTGAATACTCTGCGATAAACACCTCATTTTGCATTATTTTGCAAGATCAGTGAGTATAGAGATTCTGTTTTGTCTGACTCTGGTTCAAAGCGACCATCCCCTTACCTTATAGCTTTTTACACTTTAAGAGTTCATTGACAGTCTTTTCTCTTTGATAAACACCTCATTTTTAAAGTATGTTAAAAATTATGGTGTGAGTACAGTCCAATACTATGCATGACGACCATCCCCTAAAATTATTGAAAGCAAACGTTTAAATCGGATACCGGTCTTTAACAACCACCCCGTTTTTTTATTTGCTGTCCCCTTCCTCCATTATGATGGCCAATATTGTTCATCTTACTACAGGAAAAACATGGAATATATTATGAGCAGTAAGGTTCCGGCATAGCCTGGAATCACTCGCTTTGCTAAAATGAAATCAACAACAGAAAGAGAGGGAGTTGCTTGTGTCACTTTTGGATATTCAAAATCTCGTTGGAGGCTATACGAGAAAACCAGTCTTAAAAGACATTTCATTCAGTATTGATTCTAATGAAATTGTCGGCCTAATCGGCTTGAATGGCGCCGGAAAGAGTACGACAATCAAACATATTATTGGGTTGATGGAGCCTAAACAGGGGAAAATCAACATAAATGGTCTTCAGTTAAAAAGCGATACAGATGAATATCGCAAACAGTTTGCCTACATACCGGAAACCCCCATCCTTTATGACGAATTGACCCTGGAGGAGCATATGAGATTGACGGCCATGGCCTATGGCCTTCCAGAAGATGAATATAAAAAGAGGGCAGAGGGGCTGCTGAAGGAATTCCGCATGCAAAAGAAGCTTGGCTGGTTTCCTTCCCATTTCTCCAAAGGGATGAAGCAGAAGGTCATGATCATGTGCGCGTTTTTAGTGCAGCCGAGCCTGTATATCATTGATGAACCTTTTGTTGGTCTTGATCCACTTGGCATTCAATCCCTGTTGAACTGGATGGAGGAAATGAAAAAAAATGGAGCTGGCATCCTTATGTCGACTCACATTCTGGCTACTGCTGAAAGGTACTGCGATTCTTTTGTCATTCTTCATGATGGACAAATAAGAGCAAAAGGGACGCTGCAGGAACTTCGCCAGGAATTTGGCATGCCGTCTGCAACTCTCGATGATATCTATATTGAACTGACAAAGGAAGAAATGGATCAATGAAGAATATCGATGAAATTTGGAAAAAAAGGGTAGTAGAATATAATACCGAACTCAGGAAATACCTCCGTTATATGTTCAATGACCATCTCCTGTTTGTCCTGATTTTTGCCTTGGGCGGGGGTGCTTTTACATACAATCAGTGGGTTGCGACTCTGGACGGTTCTTTTCCTGCTCCTTTGATCATGGCAGTCATACTTGGCCTCATTCTAACCTGGAGTCCTGTATACACTTTCCTGCGCGAAGCAGATGCAGTCTTCTTGCTTCCATTGGAGAGCCGAATGAAATCATTCTTTCAAAAAGGGATATGGACAAGCTTCATTTCCCAGTCCTATATACTGCTCCTTGTACTGGCGGCAATGATGCCTATGTATGTGAAGGTGACCGGGCAGGGATTTCAATCCTTCTTTCTTCTCTTGGCGCTTCTTTTAGGGCTGAAGGTTTGGAATCTCTATGTGCGGTGGTACACCTTGAAAAACCAGGAACGAGAGGCTCATCTTGTTGATTATGTCATCAGGTTCGCGTTAAATGGCGTTTTCTTATATATGGTCCTGAGCGACGCCTCTATGGTCCTGGCTGCCGTTGTTGCAATCATCCTTCTGGGTTACTTATTTTATTTCAAGTTATCTGTAAAAGAGAAAAGCCTGAAATGGGATGTGCTGATTTCCCTGGAAGAGCAAAGGATGCTGCTGTTTTACAGAATGGCGAATATGTTTACAGATGTGCCAAAGCTTAAAGGGAAAGTGCACAGAAGAAGGTGGCTTGATGGCTTGCTGAATACAATCAAGTATCAGCAAAAGCAGACTTTTACATTTTTATATGCCCGTTCCCTTCTCAGGACCAGTGAATATTTCGGTTTATATATTCGCTTATCACTGATTGCCATGGTCATTCTCTTTTTCAGCGATACACTTTGGCTTGGCATTGCGATTGGCCTGCTGTTCATGTATTTGACAGGGTTCCAGCTTATTCCTATGTATAAGCGGTTTGATTATAAAATATGGGTATCGCTTTACCCGGCAGCCCAGGGGATCAAGAACCAGTCATTTCAAAAAGTGGTGCTATGGTCATTGATCGTCCAAGCGATTCTGTTTTCAATAGCCCTGCTTGTGAGCGGGCAATGGGCAGGTTCAGCTTTGATGCTCGCTGCGGGTCTGCTGTTCTCCTTTGTATTTTCTTTCTCTTATCTCATTCAGAGACTGAAGAAATTTGACTCCTGAGTGAAACTCTGCCCTTCTTCATTCGTAAGCTATAACAGGCTTTGTTTATAGATGGGTGCTATCGGAAAAATTCATCCGCCGGCAGCGGCAATAGAAGTGTGGATCAGGAAAAGCTTCACAGCGAAGGAAGAATGAAAGGGACTGGTGTGGCAGATGAACAGCTTTGAAAATGACGCGCAAAACGATATGGATACCTGGAAGAGAAAGAAACTGAAAAGGTCGGGAATATTGAATCGTACTGCTAAGAAAGCTCAGGAAAAATTCAACTCGGTTATTCCTGAGCGGGTGCACACAGTCATAACTGACAGCATTAAAAATATGGTAAAGGTGACACTGGCTGGTTCGGGGTTTACTTCCAGCAACAAAGTAGCCATTCCAGAGAGTTTGGAAGAAAAGGAAAAGCATATGGGGGAAAGGCTGTCATTTTACAGAAAGGCAGCTGCTCTTGAGGGGGCAGGGACAGGCGCCGGAGGGATTTTTCTGGGCATGGCAGACTTTCCTTTATTGCTCTCCATTAAGATGAAATATCTGTATGAAGCTGCCAAGATTCATGGTTATGATCCATCGTCTTATGAGGAAAGGTTATTCGTGCTTTACATTTTTCAGCTGGCCTTTTCCAGTGATGAACACCGCCGCGAAGTGTTTTCCATTATCGACCGCTGGGATGAAAATAAAGAGGAACTGGTAGAGATGGATTGGAAAGTGTTTCAACAGGAATACCGTGATTATATCGACTTTGTGAAGATGTTCCAGCTCATACCGGGTATAGGGGCAGTTGTCGGTGCCTATGCCAATTATGGCTTATTGGAGGAGTTGGGGGAAGCAGCTGTTTATGCCTATAGAAGCAGGTATTTTAACAGGCAGTCTTCATAGTATTTTTTGCTTCAGTATTTATCAAGATGCACTTCGCTGGGTGAGCGGAGTGCATTTTTTTATATTTTGCAGGATAGCGACCTTTTTGCCAGGGAAGCACGGTACATGATGTTTGTTTTTTGTGGAGATGATGTCCTTCAGTGCTCACAAATCAAAAAAAGCCGGCACATAATGTACCGGCATCCCTGTTACCCTGCGTAAGTAATAGCCGCGCTGGCCAGAACACGCGCAGCAGTCAGCATTGCTTTCTCATTAAAATCGAATTTCGGGTGGTGATGGGGATAGGGGGTGTCGACTCCCTCAGGCTTTGCACCGGTAAAGAAAAAGGTGCCCGGAACTTCTTGCAGATAGTAGGCGAAGTCTTCTCCACCCATCTGCATCTCACACTCTTCTACTTCACTGACTCCTTTTACGCCTTCTGCAACACCGATAAGATGCTCTGTTTCCTCCTTGTGGTTTACCACAGCCGGGTAGCCTTTATCATAGTTAAATGTATAGGAACAGTCAGCTGAGAAGCAGGCGCCCTTAATGATTCTTTCCATTTCACCGATAATAAAATCCCTGGTTTCTTCACTGAAGGTGCGGACAGTACCAACCAATTTGGCTGTATCCGCAATAACATTAAATGCATTTTCTGCTGTAAACGAGCCTATGGTGACAACAGCAGGTTCAATAGGGTTCACTCTGCGGCTGACAATCTGCTGGAGAGTACCGACCAATTGTGATGCGATTACAATAGAATCTTTTGTCTTATGAGGCTGGGCTCCATGTCCTCCGGCACCTTGTATTGTTATTTCGAATCTGTCAGCCGCCGCCATGATGGGACCTGTACGGTATTGAATTTTACCAACCGGCTCGCTCGCCCAGAGATGTGTGCCGAATACAGCATCGACTCCTTCGAGGCAGCCAGCTTCCACCATTGGTTTTGCTCCTCCAGGTGCATATTCCTCTGCGTGCTGATGGATAAATACATAGGATCCCGGCAGTTCTGCCTTGATTTCATTCATAGCTCTTGCCAGTACCAGTAATGTGGCTGTATGTCCATCATGGCCGCAAGCATGCATGACCCCTTCTACTTTAGAACGGTAGGGGACCTCTTTTTCATCTTGGATAGGAAGAGCATCGAAATCAGCTCTTAAAGCAATCGTTTTCCCAGGCTTTCCTCCTTGAATCCTCGCAACGACGCCATTGCCGCCAACTCCCTCGGTTACTTCGATATCCAGGTTCCGATAGAAATCAACAATATATTGAGCAGTTTTTTCCTCTTTAAATGAAACTTCCGGATTCTGATGGAGATAACGCCTGATTTCTATCATTTCCTCCCAGTCACTTTCCAGTTTTTCATACAATTGATTAAGCATTCCCATTCCTCCCTAAAACGTCCTTACTGTTGTTAAATATATGAAAATTAAGAATATTATATCATTCCTTCACTGAATTTGCTTAGGTGAATACTATATAGCTGCAAGACTTCAAAGTATGTTAAAACATATAGGGGAGGTGAAATATGTTCAAGAAAAAAATCATATGGGGTTGGATAACGTTCACTACGTTCATGGCAGTTCTTTTACTAATCTCAACAGATTACATACATTGGTTTGATCAGCCGCTCTTTTCCTTATTGAAAAAGGTACCTTTTTTGCTGTGTTTTTCTATAATGGGAAGCGAATTGGTCATTGGTTCGGTCAGTGTAATTCTGATACTATGGCTGGCTTTTAAAGAACGAAATTTTATCGGCATCATATTTACTGTTTTGGCCATCGGCGGAGGAAATTTAATAAATAAATTTTTGAAAACAGCAGTGGAAAGAGGAAGACCCGAAGCATTGCATGGCGAAGAAGGATTTAGTTTTCCAAGCGGCCACGCGATGGTTGGCCTCATCTTTATGCTGGTGCTGGCTTTCTTTATTTCAGCGGTGATCAGTTCCGAAAAAGGCAGATTCGCTGTTTATGCAGCTGCTGTATCTTTGGCACTTTTGACAGGTCTCAGCAGGGTTGTGGACGCTGCGCACTATCCATCAGATGTACTTGCCGGTTTTCTGATTGGATTTTCCTATTATGTTCTATGCGAGTATGTATATCTTAAACTAAAAAATAATGTTATTAATAAGATGAATCTTAAGAGCGGGCTTTCGCCTCACTCTTAGATCGTTTTGGCTGGTAAATCTCAAATTTAAAGTGTAAATTGCAAACTGATTCGCATGAAAATTAGACCAGCTTTATTTGTTGTAAATCTTTTCGTAACTTTGTTGCCATTTGATATTAGTTTCGAAAAATAACCATAATACAGCTTCTCCCCCGATTCTGGAGTACCAGGGGATATCCCAAAGCACCAACAAATGTGAGAACAGCCTTGTATTAACAATGCCCTCATTCAATTTTTTGCAAAGAATTATAAGATGTATGGATATTTCATTAACGGTTATTGCAATAATCTGAAACTTTCTTAATAGGTTGTCCGTCTAATTGATAAAGAGCTATTTCAACAGGTTAGCGGAATTTGTTTTTCTGTCATAAGGGGAAGAAGGAGAATAACTATAATGGTTGTTTCAACATTAAAAACAAAGAAAAATTTTATCCTTGGCACTGCAGCCTTATTTTTGATTTCAACATCTTCATTTCTAACTCTGGCTGCTCTTGGAGGTTACTTTTGGAATGACTATTTCCTCAAGATAGCTTTGTTAATGCTGTCTGCAGCCACTGGTATTTATCTTCCTCAGACACCTGAATTCCAGAAGTTTGTTAAAGAGAAAAAAACGCTGCTATTTCTAGTAAGAATAGGATTTCTAGCTTTAATCATTGTTTTATTCCTGCTTGGCGGAAAGAGTGATATACTCACTTTTGCTTTAATTATGTTTTCTGCTGACACCATTACCTCTATAGCTAAATCAAAAAATGCAAATAATAATCAATGAAGAAGAGCATTTAAGAGTGATATCCAAGTAAAGGATGCCAACGGAATGAGAAGATTATATAGCAAAAAACCAGGGCATTCAGCTCTGGTTTTTTGCTGATAAAACTCTGGATATTAAGGTCTTTCATTCGAAAAGGCTGAAGGTTATATGAGAAACATTGCCGTGAAGGTAGTAGCTGTCAAGCCGACTAAAACGGGGACCAAGTTCCTTCTCGCCAGTTCAAATGGATCAACATTGCAAATTGCTGCAGCGGGAATTAATGCCCACGGGACAAGGGTGCCTCCCCCTATCCAGATGGCAGAAATCTGTCCGAGCGCTGTCAGGGTTGCTGCTCCTGAACCGATGCTGTCAGAGAAGAGCAGTGCCACCGAACCTGCTAGTGAGATTCCTGAAAACCCCGACCCATCCAACCCTGTGATGGCTCCCACAGTAGTGAGGGTTACCGCTCCGACGGCTTTGGAGAGGGGGACAACAGCTGCGAGAGCTCCTCCTAAGTCGTTGACGATTCCGGCAGAATCTGCAGGAAGAATGCCTTCTCCAATAATCACAGAAAACCCGGAATCTCCAAGGTAAAAGAAAGCCGCAATGGGAATGACGGGCCCGAACACTTTAAACCCAAATTGAAAACCATCGATAATGAAACTTGTGGTTTGCTCCAATCCTTTTGTCTTGTATGCGGCTAGGGATATGATGAGCAAGATAAAAACCGATGTTCCTCCAATGAGAGCTGTTGCATCGCCTCCCTGCAGATCGAACAAAAACATGGCAAGGATATCAAGGGCAAACAGCGCAGGAATCATCAGCGCGAAAAATTTCTTTGCACCTGAACTCAGCAGCTCCGGCCCTTGTTCTTTTTCAATTTCCTGAAGCTGTGAATCCTCTACTCGCATAATTCCTCTTTTCATGTCTCTTTTTATAAGAAAGAATGCAGTAGCCGTTGTAACGATCCCCATAACAGCAACAAGAGGGATACTCGCCTGAATGACTTCTGAAACCGGGAGTCCTGCTGCATCTGCAGTCAGCTTGGGGGCAGCCTGGATGACGAAATCGCCGGAAAGCGCAATTCCATGACCGAATAAGTTCATCGCCATTGCTATTCCTAAAGCTGGAAGTCCGACACGCAGAGCAACAGGTACCAGTACTGCTCCGAGAAGGGCTACTGCAGGAGATGGCCAGAAGAACCAGGAAATCAGCATCATGACGATACCGATGGTCCAATAAGCAAGAGCAGGGGTTTTAATCAGTCTCGCAAAAGGACTGATCATTACATCATTGATTCCCGTTTTTGTGAGAGTCCTGCTCATTCCGACAATAATTGAAATGACCAGGATGGTGGATAAAAGTTCTGTGATGGCATAAATAAAGCTTGTAAAAACACTGCTGACAGAACTGGTCAATGAACCGCTGGCAACAAGGGCAATGAGAAAGATCCCTGATATACAAACGATGGTCGTATCCTTCCGAAACACCATGAAAACAATGATTAACCCGATAAAAACTAAATACAGCCAGTGTAATGCAGTCAATTCCACCAGCATGGATACTCCCCCTCACATGATTTTTACTTCAAAAAGGGGCATCTGCCTTTTTGTACTACAGACTATTCATTAAAATAGTGAAGGTGAAGAGACTGGAAAGAAAAAATCCGCCTCTGGACGGAGGATGAATCCTGCCCTTGCTCCTCTTAGTTTAGAGGAAGGAGAGGTAAACTGTAGTTAAGGGTGATAAGGACTGTCTGTTAGACGATTATTAATTGCAAAAGCTCCTTTCCGGGGCTATATGAAGAAACGTCCTAAAAGGAAAGACTGTGTTCACATGAATTGGACATTCGAAAAAATCACAAGTGCGGAATTTTTTAGTGTTTTTTCTAAACAGAGAGAGCGGCTCTTTTCTTTCTTGCTTTACAGGCGATTTACCTTCAATTATGGCTATCGTTTTCTAAATTTAAATTTATATGGAATGGCAGCAAAGGTTACGAAAACAGCCAAATGAAAGCAAAGCAGTGAAATAATTAAAGGGATTTTGCATTAATCAGCGAAATGAAGAAAGTATGGTAAAAGGCGGTGTGGAAGAATGAATAATTCTGGCGGAAAACAATGGTTTTTCTCTGCAATTCTATTATTTACAGGAGTCGTGTTTCTTTTAATCAATATAGGTGTCATTTCCTTGGAAATAAAACAGTTATTTGTCATATTTATCCCTTTTCTCATCCTTATTGAGGGAGTGAAGTGGCTTTACACAAGTTTGAAATGGAGAAGAACCTTGAAGTTCACCATGGGGTTGTTTCTTTTTATTTATGGAGGGCTGCTGCTTCTCGATGTATTTGGGGTTATGGCGTTCAGCTATTGGGACTGGTGGAAATTGTGGCCGGTCAGCTTAATCGGTTTCGCCTTCATGGTGTTATGGAAGAAAAGCCGGATCAGAGTGAGGATAACGGATGATTATCCTTTTGAGGATGAAACAGAACTGCACAATGAGAGAAGGAAGAAAAAAGGAATAAAAGTAAACCGCGGATTTATCATAGGAGATGTAAAGTTCAATCAGCCCAATTGGCCCTTGGAGCCCATGAGGCTGTATAACATGATTGGAGATTATTATTTTGATATCAGTAAGGCATATGTCCCTGAGGGAGAAACGCCCATCCAGATAAAGGGCTGGATAGGTGACGTGAAAATGCTGATTCCAGAGGATATTCCGGTTGATATCTACGTTGCAGGAAGTATTGGAGATATTAAGATTTTCGGACAAAAGTCCTCGGACATCAAGCCGAATCTGAGCTATCGGTCTCCGGGATATGAAGAAGCAGAGAAGAAGTTGAAAATTGAGATAGAGTACTCCATCGGCTCTGTCCGGATCAACAAGGTATGAGGGGGTGTTTCTGTTGAATAAATCTATGAATATCCGTTTTTGGTTTTTTAGAAGTTTTTTCATGATGGCGCTTATGGGTACCCTGATCTTCTTTCTGATCATTCAATTCTATATTCTGATGACAGATATCCCTTCTATCACGCTGGCTGGCTCTCTTTATCTGACTCTCCTTATCTTTTTGCTGTTCTCGTCGCTCAGTATCTATTTCGGGGTCAGGACCGGATCCCTGTTCAAGGGGAGGCTCGATGATATCTCCACCTTTGTATCCGTTTTAAGAAGCGGAAGGTTTTCTGCCAGAGTGGAAGACAGCAAGCAGGATGAAATTGGAATCATCACAGACGAACTGAACCAACTGGCTGTTTATATACAAGAACAGGTGAAAATCCTGCAAAGGCTGGCCGATGAGAAATCGGAGTTAGCAGAACAGGCCCACCAGGCGGCAGTCATGGAGGAGAGACACAGACTGGCAAGAGACTTGCATGATTCAGTCAGCCAGCAGCTGTTTGCTCTGAATATGCTGTCATCAGCGGCTGTGAGAACGGTGAGAAACAAACCAAAGGATGCAGAACCCATTTTACAGCAGGTAGCCGAAATCGCCGCAAAAGCTCAAGGAGAAATGAGGGCACTGCTGCTTCACCTAAGGCCGATTGATCTTAAGGGTGAAAATCTGGCTGAAGGGTTAAAGAAGCTGATTAGTGAATTAATCGAAAAAACTCCAATTGAAATAACCCCCGAGCTGGACAACTTGGAAGGTTTGACAAAGGGAACGGAAGCCCACCTTTTTCGTATCGTGCAAGAGGGGATCTCCAATATCCTTCGCCACGCTGAAGCTACTCAAATAAAGATAGCAGCCAAAAGAATCGATTCGACCTTGACCTTGTACATCAGCGATAATGGAAAAGGTTTCAGCGTCAATCAGCAAAAAATGACATCCTACGGCCTGCAGACAATGAGAGAGCGGTGTGAAGAGATTGGCGGCGTTTTTCAAATCAGGTCAAAAGAAAATGAAGGAACATATATTAATATAAGAATACCTTTAAAAGAAAAGGGAGAGAGCGGGAATGGATAAAATCAAGGTGATGATCGTGGATGATCATGAAATGGTCAGGCTTGGGATGAAAACCTACCTGCTGACTGAGGATGGAATTGAGTTTCTTGGGGAAGCATCCAGCGGAAATGAAGCGGTTAAGCTAGCAAAGTTATATCAGCCGCAGATCATTTTGATGGACCTATTGATGGAGAACGGAAATGGAATTGAAGCTACACAGGAAATTCTTACGTTTCTGCCGGATTGTAAAATTATTATCCTTACAAGTTATTATGATGATGAGAAAGTCTTCCCTGCAATCGAGGCAGGTGCCCACAGCTATCTATTGAAAACTGCAAGTGCAGATGAAGTAACCTCTGCAGTCTATAAAGCAGCTAAAGGAGAGAGCGTGATTGCCCCAAAGGTTGCGGACAAGATGATGAGCAGATTCCGTCCACAAGTAAGGAAGCTGCATGAGGATCTGACAGCCAGGGAAATAGAAGTTCTGAAATGCCTTGGAGAAGGGATGACCAATCAGGAAATTTCTGAGGAGTTGTTTATAGGGGTGAAAACGACCAAAACCCATGTCAGCAATATCCTCAGTAAATTGGGTGTGGCCGATCGGACACAGGCAGCCATTTATGCCAACCGGAATGGTATTTTGCTTAATGGTCCCGGGAACTAACAGCAGGGAGTAGGTTCTTGACTTGAAAAGGGCCTATATCAAATTCTCTTAATTAATGAGAAAGCCGGTCCGCAATTGAAACTGTGGACCGGCTTTTTGGAATGATGGGAAAGTATTCTCATATTGGAAATTAGCCAGTGTTCTGGAATCCAGTTCTCGTAAACACTCAACATGACTTAGTCCCTTGTTTTCCTAAGTAAGTTGAAGGGATACACGGCTCTAATGACCTAAGTATCGTCCTCTCAAACATGTCTTGATGAAAATGGCGTCTTCCACGACCGAAGCAGGTTCATCATCATACATATCTCACCGGAAAAACGTCTCTCCCGACCGAAGCAGCCCCATCGTCATACATATCTAAGCGGAAAAACGTCTTCCCCGACCGAAGCAGTCCCAACATCATACATATCTCACAGGAAATACATCTCTCCCGACCGAAGAGTCCCATCATCATACATATCTCGATGGAAATACGCCTCTCCCGACCGAAGCAGCATCAACATCATACTTATCTCAATGGAAATACGTCTCTCCCGACCGAAGAGTCCCATCATCATACATATCTCGATGGAAATACGCCTCTCCCGACCGAAGCAGCATCAACATCATACTTATCTCAATGGAAATACGTCTCTCCCGACCGAAGCAGCACAAAAATATGGCACTAAAAAAACCCCTTGGAGATCAAAAGGAAAGCTGCCTTTTTTCTCTAAGGGGTATTTGATTGCCGCGGCTAAATGGGTGATTGCAGCTCTCTAGACAATTCAGCTGCATGTCCCCTGCAGCTAACTGATTTCATCTGTGCCGTTTTTCGTTATAGATTATTCTTTTATCACATACCAGAGGCCTAGAATTCATGCGCTGCTGAGAGGGGCATTTCTGTATTTGGTTTATTCTTCGTCTTCTGCGATGCTGTATTTTGTTACATAGGAAGGACGGGGGAACATATTTCTTTGAGCATCCACTCCGTCTTCTGTTCCTCGTTTTTCATGAGCTTTGGCATACTGCTGTGAATCCTGCCACTTTTTGAAGGAATGCTCATCTTCCCATTGTGTCAAGATGGCGTACGTGTCTGTATCAATTGGGCGAAGCACCCTGATGGCGATGAATCCATCAACTTCTTCTATTAATCCTGCGCGGTTTTTGAATCGGTATTCAAAAACAGGGCGTCCCTCATCGGAAACAGGGATATTGTTGATGACGATGAATCCGTGCTTTTTAAGGCTGCCTGTAGAGTCGATCACCTCGTAGCGTCTTGGTTCCTGAAAGACGGATTCACCTTCTGTTTCATGGACAAGGACAGCCGTGTCAGCATTATCCATCAGGACCAACGTTTGATCCGAGTACTTGTTTTCAAGTGTTTTTAGAAAGTCGTGCGTTCCGCTTGTTAAATAAACATACATTTTCACTTCACTCCTGCCGATTTGATTATATTGCTATCTTTCCCCTCGGTTAATACGGGTAAACTCTGGGTTTTCAATATGAGTATGTATCAAGTCTGTATGTTCATGATAGCGCTTTGGGGAGGCTCCTGCAAACCGGGGTGGATTTTTGAACAAAAGGACATAAAAAAATCGGCAAATTTATGACATTTAATGTCCTGAACTATACTTTTATAGTGGAAAAGTCTATAGTGAAAACGGGATATATGAACGGATAGGCTGTATTGCTGCTTGATTTTTTGTTCTTAAGCCAAAATATAATACAATGGTGTACATAGAGGATTACAGAAGGGTGGATATATATATATGAAAAAGTTGAATGACACATTTCTAAAAGCTGCCAGAGGTGAGAGGACGGATTATACACCTGTATGGTATATGAGACAAGCTGGACGTTCCCAGCCAGAGTACCGAAAACTGAAAGAAAAATATTCGCTGTTTGAGATTACTCATCAGCCGGAAATTTGTGCGTATGTCACTCGTTTGCCTGTAGAGCAATATGACGTAGACGCAGCCATTCTTTATAAGGACATCATGTCCCCGCTGCCTTCAATCGGAGTGGATGTTGATATCAAAAGCGGTATCGGCCCTGTAATCGACAATCCGATCCAGTCGCTGGCAGACGTAGAAAAACTTGGGGAAATTGATCCGGAAAGCGATGTTCCTTATGTGCTGGATACCATCAAACTGCTGACTCAGGAGCAGCTGTCTGTACCGCTGATCGGATTTGCCGGGGCACCTTTCACACTAGCGAGTTATATGATCGAGGGCGGACCTTCGAAGAACTATAATAAAACGAAAGCGTTCATGTACGCAGAACCGAAAGCCTGGTTCACATTGATGGATAAATTAGCGGAGATGACCATTCGCTATGGCCGCTCACAAATCCAGGCAGGAGCTTCGGCTTTCCAAATCTTTGATTCATGGGTTGGCGCGCTGAATGTAGAGGATTACCGTACATTCATCAAACCGACAATGGAAAAGATCTTTACTGAGTTAAAAAAAGAGAATGTTCCGTTGATCATGTTTGGTGTAGGAGCGAGCCACCTTTCCAAGGAGTGGCATGACCTTCCTATCGACGTTGTCGGATTGGACTGGAGGCTTCCAATCCAGGAAGCACGTTCAAATGGAATTTCCAAGACAGTCATGGGCAACCTTGATCCTGCTATCCTTCTTGCTCCATGGGATGTCATTGAAGATAAAGCAAAAGCAATCATCGACCAAGGGGTCCTGGAGCCGGGTTATATTTTCAATCTTGGCCACGGAGTATTCCCTTCCGTTAAGCCGGAAACGCTGAAAAGGCTGACGGCATTTATCCATGAATACAGTTCTCAGAAGCTAAAAGGGTAATTCTTTATGAAATACTGCTCATAGACCATGCTGAAATGTCTCCAAGGCAGAGAATTGTCTATAAGGCAGCAACGAATTTTACTATTGAGGTGAATCAATATGGCAAAGAAAAAAATGGGGCTCCTTGTAATGGCTTATGGAACTCCTTATAAAGAAAAAGACATCGAACGGTATTATACACATATCCGCTATGGCAGAAAGCCTTCTCCTGAGATGCTTGAAGACTTGACACAGCGTTATGAGGCAATCGGCGGAATCTCTCCTTTGGCAAAAATCACACTTGACCAAGGTAAATCTCTTGAAGAGCATCTAAATGCCATCCAGGATGAAGTGGAGTTCAAAATGTATCTTGGCTTAAAGCATATTGAGCCATTTGTTGAAGATGCGGTCCAGCAAATGCATGAAGATGGAATCCAAGAGGCAGTATCAATCGTCTTGGCTCCTCACTTCTCCACCTTCAGTGTTAAATCCTACAACGGACGTGCCAAGGAAGAAGCAGCTAAAATCGGAGGTCCGAGCATCACTTCGGTTGAAAGCTGGTATGATGAACCCAAGTTCATTGATTACTGGGTTAAGCAAGTAAAAGATACCTATGCGAAAATGACGGAAGAAGAACGGAACGGGGCTGTTTTAATCGTTTCAGCTCACAGTCTTCCTGAAAAAATCCTCAAAGATGGAGACCCTTACCCGAATCAGCTTCAGGAAACAGCTGATCTGATTGCCAAAGGAGCGGGAATCACTGAATATGCTGTCGGCTGGCAGAGTGAAGGAAACACACCTGATCCATGGCTCGGCCCGGATGTCCAGGATTTGACGAGAGACTTGCATGAGAAAAAGAACTATAACACATTTGTTTACATTCCAGTAGGCTTTGTGGCGGATCATTTGGAAGTTCTTTATGATAATGATTATGAATGTAAAGTTGTCACAGATGAAATCGGCGCAAGCTACTACAGACCGGAAATGCCAAATGCCAAGCCGGAGTTCATTGATGCAATGGCAGCGGTTGTAATGAAGCATTTAAAATAAGAATCAAAATTATAAAAAGAAGGCGATGAGCAGTGGAGAAACAGAAGGTAGTAATTATCGGCGGGGGAATTACAGGATTAACATCAGCTTACTATTTACAAAAAGAAGCTGAGAAGACCGGCCGTCCACTTGAAATTAAGTTAATAGAAGCGAGCCACAGGCTTGGCGGCAAAATCCAGACAGTGACACGGGACGGTTTCATAATTGAACGGGGACCGGACTCTTTCCTCGAAAGAAAAACGAGCGCAGCAAAGCTGTCTAAGGAAGTCGGCATCGATAATGATCTTGTGAACAACTCAACAGGCAAGTCTTATGTTCTTGTTAATGAGGAGCTTCATGCCATGCCGGGCGGATCTGTGATGGGCATTCCGACACAAATGGCTCCTTTTGTTACTACCGGTTTGTTTTCTATGCAGGGCAAGGCAAGAGCTGCAGCCGACTTTATTTTACCTAAATCGAATGCAAAAGGTGATCAGTCACTCGGCCAATTCTTCAGAAGAAGATTGGGCGATGAAGTTGTTGAAAATTTGATCGAGCCACTTTTATCCGGGATTTATGCGGGAGATATTGACAAACTAAGCCTAATGTCAACATTTCCACAGTTCTACCAGGTTGAGCAAAAACACAGAAGCTTGATTCTTGGCATGAAAAAAACGACCCCTGCACCGCAGGACAAAAGCGGCAAGAAAAAAGCGATCTTCCTTACATTGACTAAAGGACTGCAGTCATTGGTTGATGCTATAGAGGAAAGGCTTGCAGCTGACTCAGTTCTGAAAGGTGTCAGAGTTGAAAAGATTGAGAAACAAGGAAACAGCCGTTATTCTCTGGTGCTCAATAATGGTGAAAATCTTGATGCGGACAGTGTCATCCTTACAACACCGCATCCAACCATACCGGCAATGTTTCCACAATACAGCTTCTTCGACCATTTGAAATCGATTCCTGCTACCTCAGTGGCAACTGTCGCCATGGCTTTTCCGGAAGAAGCGATTCAAAAGGACATCGACGGAACTGGTTTCGTCGTCTCAAGAAACAGCGACTATACGATTACAGCCTGTACGTGGACGCATAAAAAGTGGCCGCATACAACTCCTGAAGGCAAAGTATTGATCAGATGCTATGTGGGAAGAGCGGGAGATGAAGCGGTTGTCGACCTATCTGACAGCCAGATTGAAAAAATAGTACTGCAGGACCTGAACAAAATCATGAATATTACGATGGATCCGGAATTTACAATCGTTTCTAGATGGAAGGATGCTATGCCGCAGTATACGGTCGGGCATAAAGAACGATTAGAAGCGATGCAGTCCACAGTCCGCAATGAATTGCCGGGACTATTCATCGCCGGAAGCTCATTCGAAGGACTCGGCCTTCCCGATTGTATTGATCAAGGTGAAAAAGCCGTCGAAAACGTATTAAACTATCTTTCATAAAATTTTACGCATGCCCGCTGGTTCCTTCCAGTGGGCATGCTTTTTTTGTTTTGAAAATAGATCTTGAGAGACTGTCCCCTTTTGTTGTGGTAATGTGCTAAATTGGTTGGTTTGTAATGAGTTGTTACTAATTGTTGGGTGGGGAAGTGATTAAACAGCATGGAAGCCAGGAGGTTTTCGGTTTGATGCAGTAAAAAGTGAGTATATACAGCATGAAATCAGGAGAATAGAGGGCTCCATGCAGTAAAATGTGTATTTAAACAGCATGAAATCAAGAATTTAAAGATTCGATGCAGCCAGAGAACCGTCCAGCCAGCATGAAACAAACAAACTAGAGGATAAAGAGCGTTATTCCAACCATATATATAATCCAGCTCAAACAACTATTTTTGAACTTTTTAAGAATTTTATTTGACAAATCTGTGAACAAACATAAAATAGTAGTATATAAAGGAAAATATATAGGGGGAAAAACGGATGGGAGACAAACATCAGACATTAGCAGCCATTAAATGGTTTTCAGCGGCAGGAACAGCAATCGGATTAGTCTTAACAATTTACAGCTTTTTTGTAAGCGGTATCATGCAGGAGTACTTTCTTTCTATTGGAATCGGTGTGATGGTCGGCTTCATGTTCATCTTTGGAACATTGATTTTCCTGCCCCTGATTGAAGAATTTACGGGAAAAAGCAAGCCTGAAATGACTGGCATTATTAAAAATCGATTATAATTGTAAAAACAAAAAAGGCTTGGAGAATACATCTCCAAGCCTTTTTAAGTGATTTTATTAGTGAGCGGCATGGCCTGAAGTCAGGACCCAGATGGAGCCGACTACAATTACAGCCGCACAGAATACTGCATAAGCTATGTTGATGATCTGTACTTTGCTGTCTTCACCTTCATTGACATGCATGAACATGAATAATTGCAAGCCTGCCTGAACGACGGCGAGCGTGCCAATCACCCAAAGCACTACAGTAAATGAGAGAGAGGTTTTTAAAGCAACCCAAGCTGCTACAAAGGTAAGGACGAGTGACATGATAAAGCCGGCAAAGTGGCTTATTGGGTAGCTTTTTGTCTTTTCCATTATAGCATCATTCCTTTCAAGTAAACGAATGTGAAGATAAAGATCCAGACGACGTCAAGGAAGTGCCAGTAGAGTCCGATGATAAAGACTTTACGTGCTGTTACCGGAGTAAGTCCTCTCTTGACAAGCTGGAAGATGACCATGACTGCCCAGAATATACCGAATGTAACGTGGGCTCCGTGTGTTCCCAGCAGTACAAATAGACTGGAGAGGAAGGCGCTTGTCTGCATAGTCGCTCCTTCATGGACATAATGGATGAACTCATTGATCTCCATGAATAAGAATCCGGCACCAAGGCCAAGGGTGATGATCAACCAGGTAATCAGGCCTTTTAAATTGCCTTTTCGCATTTCAAAAATAGCCAGCCCGCATGTAAAGCTGCTTGTAAGAAGCAATACTGTTTGAATCATGACTTCCTTCATCATAAAGATATCCTGATGTGCAGGACCGCCGGCATAACGCTGGCTCAGCACAGCGTAAACCGCAAACAAGGTCGCAAAGAGAGCAATTTCCGCTCCAAGGAAAATCCAGAAGCCTAGTATATTTAATCGGTTTTGTTCAGTTTGATATTCTAAAGGGAGTGAAGTATCGACTTTAGCTGACATGTTTGTTCACCTCTCCTTTTTTGTTTCTCCAAGAACGCTCTACTTCTTTGATTTCATCAACAGGGATGTAGTAGCCGTCGTTATAGTCAAACGAGCGGTAAATCAAGCCTGCAATGATACCAAGTGAAGCGATGACTGTGGCAATCTGCCATTCAAATACCAGGAAGAATCCGGCTATTCCGAAGAACACGCACATAATGAACGGCAAACCGGAATTGCTTGGCATATGAATCTTTTTGATTTCAGAATCGCTAAGTGACAAACCTTCATCATGTTTCTTCATATACCAGAAAGCATCGATTGATTTCACTTCAGGCTGCTTGGCAAAGTTGTAGTATTGAACCGGAGAAGCAGTTGCCCACTCCAGAGTTCTTGCATCCCAAGGATCGCTGGAGATATTTCTGTCGGCATAACGGATGCTCCAGTAAATGTTATAGCAGAATACTGCGAAACCTGCTGCTAGAATGATCGATCCGATAGCAGACAGCAGGAACAGATTTGAGAAACCTGATTCTACTGAGAATGTGTAAGAACGGCGGACCGCTCCTTTTAATCCCAGGAAGAACATTGGCATGAACGTTACATTGAATCCGATGTTGAATAACCAGAAGTGCCATTTTCCTAATCGCTCGTTCAGCATATGGCCGAACATTTTTGGCCACCAGTAGTACAATCCAGCGAATACGGCATAAACCACACCAGGAATCAATACATAGTGGAAGTGGGCAACCAGGAACAAGGTATTATGGTATTGATAATCTGCTGCACCCATGGCAAGCATGACCCCTGTTACTCCACCAATCGTGAATGTCGGGATGAAAGCTAGTGCCCACAGCATGGAGGTAGTCATCTTGATTCGGCCTTTTCTCATTGTAAAGAGCCAGTTAAAGATCTTAACACCAGTCGGGACGGCAATCATCATCGTGGTAATCGAGAAGAAAGAGTTGACGGCAGGACCGGATCCCATAGTATAGAAATGGTGGACCCATACGACCATACTCAATACGGCAATACCGACAATCGCATACACCATTGATTTATAACCAAATAGTGATTTTCTTGAGAATGTAGCAATGACTTCAGAAAAAATACCAAAAGCAGGCAATGCTACAATATATACTTCAGGGTGTCCCCATAACCAGAAGAGGTTTGCCCAAAGCATGTCACTTCCTCCACCGGAGACCGTGAAGAAATGAGTACCAAAGATACGATCTGTTGTCATCAGCGCCAATGCTACTGTGAAAATAGGGAAAGCAGCGACGATAATCACAGATGTAATCAATGTTGTCCAAGTGAACATTGGCATTTTCATTAATCCCATGCCTTTTGTTCTCATTTTTAAAATAGTGACGATGAAGTTGATCCCTGTCATCAAAGTACCGATACCGGCAATCTGAAGGGCAACTGCATAATAGTTATTCGCGATACCCGGACTGAATTCTTTACCAGCCAATGGGAAGTAAGAAGTCCACCCAGCATCAGGGGAGCCCCCGATGACGAATGAAAGGTTGAACAGCATTGCTCCTGCAAAGAACAGCCAGAAACTGAGTGCATTCAGCTGCGGAAAAGCAACATCACGGGCACCGATTTGCAGAGGAATCACCACGTTCATGAGACCAATCAAGAAAGGCATCGCCATGAACAAAATCATGATGACTCCGTGCGTTGTGAAAATTTCATTATAGTGTTGTGCATTTAGGAATTCCATCTCTGGTCTGGACGTCTGGGCTTTCATCAGCAGTCCGTCTATTCCTCCGCGGAAGAACATCAGGACAGCAGCGATGATATACATGATTCCAATACGCTTATGGTCTACTGTCGTAATCCATTCCGTCCAAAGCCATTTCCACTTTTTCAAATAAGTAATCCCGGCCAAAAGTCCGATCATTGTGAGTCCTATTGAAATTTGGGCTCCCAAAATGAGGGGATCACCCGTAACAAAAAATTCATCCCATTTAATGCCCATGGTGCTCACCTCCATCAGAATCTTCTTCATCATCATGTTCACCATGTCCGGAATGGTCTTCATCTCCGTGTTCATCATGATCAGATTCATTCTCATTATCTTCATTCTTGTAATTATCTTCTTCTTCAAACGTTTTACCTTGGTAGCCATGGTAGCGGTACAATTCAGGGTTTGTGTATGTTTTCGAATCCATATCCGCATGGTTCACCCAAGCAAGGTGTGTATCATTGAATGTCATCCGGCCAAGGTGGGTAGGTTTTAGAAGCTCTTCATATTTATCTTCTGTAAGTTTAGGAGCAGTGTCCTTTACTTCTTCAACCCACTCATCATAATCAGATTGTGTTTGTGCTAAAACTTCAAATTCCATTTCAGCATATCCGCGGCCGTTAAAGTTGGAGTTTTTCCCCATATAAGAACCTGGGTTATCGGCTGCAAGGAAAAGCTCGGTTTCCATTTTAGCCATTGCATATTTCTGGCCGCCAAGTGCAGGTACCCAGAAGGACTGCATCGTACTGGCTGAAGTAAGTTTGAATAAAACAGGTGTATCTTCTGGAATGTTGACATAGTTGACAGTCTCGATTCCTTCCTCAGGGTAGCTGAAAATCCATTTCCAATCCGCGGCAGTTACATGGATGGTAATCGGATCTTTTTCTTCGAGTGTTTCAGGAACTTCTTCCAAAGCGTAAAGCGTCTTAACGGTAGGTATTGTCAAAGCAATAACGATAAGGATCGGAATTCCTGTCCAAATGATCTCGAGCAGTGTGCTTCCATGTTCTTCTGGAGGCTCATAATCCATATTTTCAGGCTTTTCCCTGTATTTCCAAATGATATAAGCAAACAATGCAAATACGATAACTACGACGATCAGCATCCATATCAGTGACCAATTAATCAGGTCTGTAATGGACCTCGCCACCGGCCCCTGTGGTTCGAATACAACCATATTTGTTTCGCAGCCGGTCAAGAAAAGCATCAGTGATAATGATAAGAATATCAGCAAAGGCTTTAGTGATCTCATCTCTGTTCCTCACCTTCTTTTTATAAATGTCACAAATTGTTCAAAATTTGTTCAGTGTTTCACAAACTTCCAGAAAAAAATTTATATATGCTTCAGAAGAGCGCATTTATCATAGTCGCGCCTTCTAGTAAGTGAATAATATCACATGAAAGCTGTTCAATTTGTTACAAAAAAAGTAAGGTTGATTTTTACAATCTTTCATTTTTAAATGAAAACCCTATGAAAGCTTGATAGGGCTGGGGTTGAGGTGCTTGGTGAATCTGTGACAAGAATTCGAACGTTTGATTGGGGAAGTAATTGGATGAAGTTGCAGAAGAGGTGGGCCAGTCTCGATGTAATGGAAATGTGAAATTAATGAAATTATGGAGACTAAACTGAGGGCGTAAACATTGAAAAAAACATTTAAATAGATTATGAAGGTTACTAATCCTCGTGCAGCAGCAGTAGTGTATATACAGGTTGAACTTCAAGCTTCGGTTTAGTTGACCGTTTTAAATCAACTAATGGATTTGGGTATCAGGATCAATCCAGGTGCCAGTTTATAATAGGCTCTTTTCGTAAACTTTGTTGCTATTTGATTCTAAAAAAATAGCCCTATAACAAAGATGAAATTTGGCAAAACCGAAAAGAAAAGAAAAGAGCTGCTCTTCCCCGATTAGAGTTAAAACTCTTAGTTTCCGGGGAAAAAGCATGCTCTTGGGATTTTTCCGAGAGCAACAATATATGCGAAAACAGCCTTATAATTAAACTAAGTGGTCTAGGGCATTAAGGGTTTTTCTTTGATGCGTTTTCCGCCTAAGCTTACATGAGTTTCTATAAATAGAAGAGAAAATGTATCCAAGCAGCGGAATGGATACATAACTCAAGAAAATACCTGAGAAGAAGATGTCCCCAAGCGGGCGGAATGGTTACATGAACTCAAGTAAATAGCTGAGATGATGTCCCTAAGCGAGCTGAATGGGCCCATGAACTTGTGTGAATAGAGAGAAAATGTCCCAAATCAAACCCAATAGATATGTCTTCATTAAGAATGCGAAAATGTACAAAAAAGGCTCCAAAAAAACAAAACAAAAAGATGCAGCAGTCACCGCAGCCTTCACTCATCTTCCATACTTCTTCACCGAAAAGGTCGCGTGCTGGACCAGCCAGTTTTGCGGAAATGCGCTGCCGAGGACCCAATAGCTTACTCCTCTGAGATTATAATCTTTTACCGTCTGGAATTTGGCAGCAATACTCCTCGCATCCTCAAACCACACTTCATTTTCCTGGCCGCTGTCATCGGTATAGGTAAAGAAAGGAGATTGATAGGTTTCATCATATTGAATGCTTACATTTTCCGACGCTGCCAGTTCAACTGCTGCCTGCGGTGAGATGGTTCTTGCTAAAGTTCCATCCACCCATGGGATTTTCCATACTTTTCCGTATAGCGGGACACCCATTAAAATTTTGCTGCGGGGAATGACGGTCACGGCATAATCAAGTACCTTCTTCACTTCACTGATGGGAGCTATCGCCCAAGGTCTGCCGCCTGCCCAGCCCCACTCGTAGGTCATCAATACAACAAAATCAACTATTTCGCCATGAGCCTCGTAATCATGAGCCTCATACAACAAGCCGACTTGGTCTTCCTTAATTTTCGGTGCGAGGGCAGTGGATACCGAATACCCCTCCGGCCTTAGTCTCGCCACGATTCTTCTTAAGAAGGTATTATAATTTTCTCTGTCTTCGGGATATACATATTCAAAATCGATGTTAAGGCCTCCATATCCTTTCTCTCTGATTCTGGCGAGTATAGTGCTGATCAAGGTTTCCTGCTTTTCCTCACTTCTTAAAACTTCAGCTGCAAGGTCTGAATCAAATGTACGGTTGGCAAAGTTAGTCAGAGTCAGTAAAGAAACAACATTGTTGGATTTTGCCGCAGAGATCAGGTCTGCATCATTTAATTCAGTGATGCCTCCATCCGATGTAATCGAATGGGTGAAAGGAGTTAGGTAGGTAAAATAAGGTCCAAGGTTTAAAGCTTCACCAACACCTTCTGAGCCCGTCCTTGTGGAATAGGCATTCACTTCAATTTCGGGCTGTTTTCTGGGAAGCCTGATAATTTGTCCTTCATTGATGGCGGATGGGTTGGCAAGATTGTTCAGGGATGCAAGCTCTGTTACCGTGAAGCCGTAGCGGTTAGCGATAGCATAAAGAGTATCTCCGGCTTTAACTGTGTATTCTAGGTAAGGAAGAAGAAGCAGCTGGCCGACAAATAACCGTGAAGGGTCAGACAGTTGGTTAAATCGGACGAGGGTGGTGAATGGCACCCTTAAGCGTTGAGAGATCGACCATAACGTATCGCCTGGCTGGACAATATACTCCTGTTCCGGTTGTGGAACGAAAAGCGATTGCCCGATGACCAGCTGGTCTGGGTTTTTAAGCTGATTTCCAGCTGATATCTGGTTTATGGGCACCCTGTATTTTTGAGAGAGTGACCACAATGTATCTCCTCCTTGAACCACATGTATATTCATGATGACTCTCCTTTCGAAAATCCTACCTTATTTAACATATATTCTTCTTCTGCCTGTCCCTATTCTAATAGGTGGCATGAACGCATGCAGACTAAATTTAAATTCCATTTGTTATTTGTTATAGGTTATGATAAAGTAATGACATCAAAGGTGACCAAAATTCTAATTTAGTCAAATGGTCAAAAAGAGGTGGTTCTTTGTCCATAGACCGAAAAAAACAAATCATAGATGCTGCCACAAAATCATTCTCATTGTTTGGTTATAAAGCTACCACGATGGATCAAGTCTCCAAGCTTGCGAATGTTGGAAAGGGAACAATTTATAATTTTTTCAAAAACAAAGAAGAGCTTTTTGATGAAATTACAGGGTCTCTTATTAAAGAAATGAAAGAGGCGGCAGAGGGAGTAATCGACCCGGATCATTCCTTTTATGAAAATGTCCATGCAGCCCTGTTCCGCATACTCGAGTTTAGAAAAGAACATCAGCTGACCATTAAACTCTTCCAGGAAGAAAGGGAAATGGGGACACCTGCTGTCATTGAAGTCCGGAAGCGATTGGAAGAAGCTATCATCTCCTATATTAAAGTGAAGATAACGGAAGCGGTCGATAAGGGTGAGATCAGGCCATGCAATCCCGAAGTCACCGCCTTCATCATGCTCCAATTGTATGTATCCCTCATATTTGATTGGGAACAAGAGCACAAACCCCTTGATAAAGATGAGATAGCGAAGCTGTTCGAAATGTATATATTTGAAGGATTATCTCCAAGGTAATTCTTTCTTTTTGCTTAAAAGTGACTATGTGTCCAAAATAGTCAATTATTCATACCAGGAGGATGTAAAATGAAATCATCATTATTTTTAGCAGAAATGAAAAGCATTTTTAAAAATCGGAAACTGCTCATTCCGATTCTTGCTGTCATGTTTATTCCAATTTTGTACAGCGGAATGTTCTTGTGGGCGTTTTGGGATCCATACAGCCAGTTAAAGGATCTGCCTGTAGCTGTCGTCAATAATGACAGTGGAGCAGTCTTTGAGGGAGAAGATATGAAGCTCGGAGATGAATTGGTAGAGAAGCTGAGGGATAGCAGCCAATTTCATTTCCAATTTGTCGACAACGATGAGGGATATGAAAACCTGCAGCAACAGGAGTACTACATGCTGGTTGAAATCCCTGAAAATTTTTCAGGAAATGCAACTACCTTGCTGGATGAACACCCTGAAAAGCTTTCTTTGAAATATGTGCCGAACGAGGGCTTTAACTTTCTGTCAGCACAAATCGGGGATACTGCTATCAAAGAAATAAAAGCGAGCTTATCGAAGAGTGTCACAGAGACCTATGCTGAAACGATGTTTGAAAACATTGATAAAATGGGCCAGGGCTTTGCAGATGCAAGCAAGGCGGCTGATGAGCTTAATGAAGGCTCTGGAAAAATTTCTACTGGTGCCACTGACATTAAGGAAAACCTTACGAAGCTGGCTAAGAAAAATCTCGAGTTTGATAGTGGTTTATCCGAAGTTAAAAGCGGGGCAGATCAACTTGCGGCTAAAACGAAAGAGCTGTCTGTAGGGCTCGGCAGGATTTCGGGCGGATACAGCGAGCTTTATCAAGGAGCTGAAAAGCTGCAGGCGGGTTCAGAGGAAGCTGCTGCAGGAGCTGACCGGCTCGAAAGTGGTACAGGTCAAGCTGCAGCAGGGCTTGGAAAGCTCTTGGACAGCAATGAACAATTAAAGAGTGGAGCTGGTAATGTCGTTGACGGAGCGGCCTCTCTTGAAAAAGGGGCTTCCGAAGTTCATTCAGGTGCTGTCGAACTCAGCGAGGGAATGTCCACTCTTGATCAGGCATTGACACCGGTGCTGGAATCTTTATCTGAAGAGAAGAGTGCTCAGCTTAAGGTTCTATTAGAAAAGTTGAAAGCAGGAAGCGGCAATCTTGAAACTGGAACAGCCGGATTAACCACAGGTGCTTCTGAATTACAGTCTGGTGCCTCTCAGCTTCAAGACGGTCTTCAGCTATTTGGCAAAGGCAGTGCTGAATTGAACACTGCATTAGCTCAGCTGCAAGAAGGTGCTTCAGGACTCTCCCAAGGGACAAAAGAATTGGCTGCAGGACAGTCAGATTTCATTTCAAACTTTTCCAAAGCCAATCAAAGTCTCTCAGATGCTGTAACTGGCTCTCAACAAATTTCAACGGGAGAATCTGATTTACAAGATGGCTTAGCGCAGCTTCAGGATGGGTCAGGTAAATTAACTCAGGGATCTCAGGACCTTGCAGAAGGTTCAGCCCAGCTGGAAGAAGGTACCGACTCCCTTTATAAGGGAACAGCCGAATTCAAGGAAGAAATGAAAAAAGCAGATGAACAGGCGAATTCAATCCAAACCACCGAAGAAACTTCGGATATGGTGGCAGAGCCGGTTGAAGTGGAGAAAGAGGCGGTGAACCATGTGCCGAATTACGGAACTGGTTTTGCTCCATATTTCCTTTCCTTAGGTTTGTTTGTAGGGGCATTATTGATTTCGATTGTCTATCCGCTCCGTGAACCTGCCGCTATACCTGCTTCAGGTTTCGCCTGGTTCAGAGGGAAGCTTGCGGTTTTGATCGTATTTGGTGTTATCCAGTCCTTGATCGCTGACAGCATCTTATTGTTTGGGTTAGGAATAGAAGTTCAAAGTGTACCTTTATTCATTGCAGTGTCCATTGCTGCCAGCCTTACATTTATTGCTTTGGTCCAGGCTTTGGTCACAATCCTAGGAGACCCTGGAAGGTTTGCAGCCATTATTATCCTGATCCTGCAGCTGACCACAAGTGCCGGTACGTTCCCTCTTGAACTGATCCCTGCACCGCTTCAGCCGATAAGTGCCCTGCTTCCGATGACTTATTCGGTAGCGGCCTTCAAAGCAGTCATTTCAAGCGGTGATTTCAGTTTCATGTGGCAGAACACAGGCATCTTAGCCGTTTATTTTCTAGTGTTTATTACATTTACTGCCGTATACTTCTCAGGATACTTCAAGAAGACGTATAGCAATGAGATTGTAGAAACCCATAACTAGTTAAGAATACTGTAGATAGAGGTGTCGAGGAGAGGTCTTCAAGAGGACCAAAGGAAGCGAAAAATCTAAGATAAGAGGGCCTCAAACGGGCTTCTAGAGACCCATGGAATCTCAAAAACAAGGATGAGAGGCCTCAAGAGGACTTTTGATTTCTTCATAAAAGGTTTCTTCTCTTTGAACAGGAAGAACAATGTTTTTAGTCACTAGAATGGTTATCGTAAGAAGCCAGAAACTTCTCTGAAAATGAAGAACTTCATAAAGACGCTGTGTTTGTCCCACGACAGACACAGCTTTTTTTATAACTATTTCGAGCAAAACGGCTGGAGTATACATAAATATCCGGGTCTATTGGAGGGGTTGGAAGAAATTTTACATTTTAACGAGTGTTGCCGGCAATAATAATAATATGAAAAGAGTCCGACGAGGTGACCTTATGGAAAATAATCATCATACTGATCTAACATCAGCTGAAATCGCCATGCTTTGGAATACATATATGGCTGACACGATGGCTTACTGTATTCTGCACCATTTCCTGAAAACAACGGATGATAAGGGGATTGACCCTGTTATCAAGTTTGCTTTAGATATTGCCAAAGAACATATCGAAGTCATTCATGCGCTTTTTATTAAAGAAGAACTGCCTATCCCGAATGGATTTGGGAAGAATGATGTTAATTCTGAAGCCCCCAAGCTGTTTTCGGATGTAACTTACCTGAGATATATTCACCATGTCGGTAGAAGCGGTTTGAATGCCTATTCTCTTGCGAAAGGCGTCTTGGCAAGAAGGGATGTCAGGGATCTGTACAGCAAGTGGCTGCAGCAGTCCAACGAATTATTTGACAGAGTTTCTGAAATCATGCTGGAAAAAGGCGTGTTCATCAGATCACCATACATGGCTTATCCAGAGAGGGTCGAGTATGTGACAGATGTTGATTTCATGGGAGGAATATTTGGAGAGAAGCGGCCCCTGCTTGCAATGGAAGTTGCCCACCTTGGCACAAATATAGAAGTATCGAATGTTGCCAAGACCCTGCTTATGGGATTCGGCCAGGTAGCTCATTCAAGGAAGGTGTCAGATTACTTTAAAAAGGGGTATGATGCCTCCAAAGAACATAATGAGAAGTTCATTGCCTGTTTAAAATCAGACGACTGTTCCTATCCTTCCACATGGGATTCGACGATTACTTCCTCCACAAAAAGTCCTTTTTCAGATAAACTCATGATGTTTCAAATATCGGCGCTGAATTCAATTGGCATGGGTGATTACGGAATGGCGCTTGCCTCCTCTATGAGAAAGGATATAGCACTGCTTTATGAAAGGCTGCTCATAGGCCTTGGAAAATACGCAGATGAGGGAGCTAAACTCATGATCAGGCAGGGCTGGTTTGAAAAACCTCCGCAGACATTGAATCGTGAGAAACTTCGCAGGCAGACGAAAAAATAATACACAAAATATTACATTTAAGATAAAATAGATTTGTTGGGAAATTATACTAAAAAGGAGGCTGATATTGTGGTATCGAATAAATCTAAACTAGAACGAAAGAACACCGATATCCTGTATGAGTTCTCCTTTTCATGGAGATAACATAGCTTTGGCTCTGGAATGGAGGCTGTCGGATTGATTGGCAGCCTCTTTTTAGATGATTGAAATTCATATACTGCATCTGGTTGGACAGCTCTTAACTATGTTCTCCCGTCAGCTTCAGCGCCCGAGGGTCTTTACCCGCCGTAACTGAACTGCGAGCCTATGCATTGGAATTGAAATCGGTGCTCCTGACTTCTTTCCGTTCTGCGAAACAGGAGGAAAATAGTGATGATGAAACTTTCTTTAATGCGGGATTTCCTGCACTCGCCCTTTCAAGAAGAGTGGGTTACCAATGCTCTTGAATTATGGGAATACGAAAAGGGTTCTGTAAAATTTATGCGAGCCAGCAGTAATTTCGTTTATTCTTTCAAAAGAGGAAATTCCTCTTTTATCCTGCGGATCACACCTGCTGGGGACAAGGAAAGACTGGAAAGGGAACTTCAGTTTCTTGATGTTTTAAGTGCGAATGGCATAGCGGTGAATATACCAATCCTCTCGGTCAATAGCAAGTTCATAGAAGAAGTGCAGACAGAATGGGGCACTTTTCATGCTGTGGCTTTGAATTTTATTGAGGGATCTCATCATGAAATGGAAAAAATGGGAGATAAGCAATGGATAGCCTGGGGAAAAGCATTGGGAAGCATTCATCAGGTGTCTAAGAAATCGGGTGTCTTAAAAGATATTCGTAAAATGGAAGACTTGTTGAATATAACAGTTCCCGGACTCCCGTCAGCAGTTCAAATGGAAGAGGAAGTTCTCGGAGAATGGCTGTTGAAGCTTCAACATAAAGATGATATATACGGGCTAATTCACTTTGATTTTGAATTGGATAATATCATCTGGCAAGAAGGCCATCCGCAATTCATAGATTTTGAAAGCAGTGTGGCAGGATGGTACGCAGCGGATATATGCTTTGCTCTAAGAGACCTTTTCGAAAGGGACAGCAGTCTTAAAAGCAGGGAATTCCTTCTGTTTATAGAGGGGTACCGCCTTATCTGCACACTGTCTGATGAGGAAGTTTTAAAGATTCCTATGTTTCTGAGACTGCATAATTTGATCATGTTTAAACAGTTGAAAAAATCGTTGGACGTGGTCATTGACTCCGGGCAGCCTCAGTGGGTAAACGGTTTAATAGTCAAATTGGAAAATAGACTGAGATGGTACGAGGAAAGTATCAAAGCTGCAACAGCTGGAATAGCAGCAAAAGAAGAAAATGGAAGGCAGGGTCAATAATGAATACAAAGGCAGAAGAATTGGCACAAAAGCAGCTTGACGCGTATAATGCCCAAAACCTGGAGGCGTTTCTGGAATGCTACAGTGATGATGTGACGGTCATGGAATTTCCATCGAACGCTGTGGTGTACCAAGGAATTGAGGAGATGAAGGAACGCTATGGTAAAATGTTTCGCGAGAATCCTGATAACCATGCCGAGCTCCTGTCCCGCATTATAAAAGACAATATTGCTATTGACCATGAACATGTCACAGGCAGAGCAAATGGCAGGGAGAGCTTTGCCGTTGCGATGTATGAAGCTCTGGAAGATAAAATAAATAAAGTATGGTTTGTGGTCTAACCGATAGAACATGTTGTTTATCCATTCAAAGAAGTTCCGTCCATTGTTATGGCGGAACTTTTTGTATTTCCATAATTATGACACTTTTGAAGCTCTACTACGTACGTTTATTAATCGGAAATAAGATTTTCACCTTAAAAGAAAGGGTTTTACATATGAAAAAAAAATATAGTGCTGCTTGATCTTATTTTTTATGCAGCTCTGCCACTGCTTTTCTGGAATGTTTTGAGGGATGTCACTGGTGATTACTACGCGATGCTGCTCTCTTCTGTGCCTGCGATTCTCTATACTATGTACCGCTTCTGGGAGATGAAGAGAGTTAATATTTTCGGAATTTATATTATATCGACTTTAGTGATAGGCACCCTCATTGAAGTACTAGCCGGCTCTGCCATTCAACTCCTTTGGAATAATGTCTATTTCAGCATTTCAATGAGTCTGTTTTTCTTAATCACTATTTTACTCAAGAAACCCATCACTCTTTATTTCGGTCTTGATTTTGCTGAACTTCAAGGGTATGACCGCCAATTCAGCAAGAAGCTTTACGGACAGAGTCGGATTTTCAAAGTGTTCCTGTGGATATCACCTTTGTTTTCGCACTGAGAAGCGGTGTGGTGGCAGGTGTTAATGCGTGGCTGATTACGAAATATGGAGTGGAGACATTTGATAAGGGCATTTTGCTGAAACAAGCATTCAGCTGGCTTATGACCGGAGTAACGGTTGCTGGGATTAAAGATTCGCCGGATTTAATTGAAAAAGTAAAAAACGAACTATCTCTGTGAAAATCAACATATGTTTAAAAATTGTAACAACTGCCCTATACTTATGGAAGACTCAACCGTTACACTAATAATTAGGTTTTTTTTTCGGAATTATTATCAGATAGCAGCAAAGTTTACGAAAAGAGCCAAGATTCAAGAACTAACACGTTTTCAGGAGGATGCATAGATGAAGAAATTACTGCCCTTTTTATTAATATTAGGCATTATGCTATTGGGAGCCTGCGGCAGCGGGGGAAATAACCATGAAGATCACGGAAATGGCCACTCAGGTGAGGAAGGCGGTTTAACCGCAATCAGTGCTGACCTGAGTCTTCCTGATACAGCAGAGCCTGGTGAAACAGTGGAATTCCGTACACATGTGACCCAGGGTGAAGAGAATATCACCGACGCAACAGAAGTGGAGTACGAGATTTGGAAAGAAGGACAAAAAGAAGACAGTGAAATGATCGAAGCAGAAAATCACGAAGATGGACATTATACGGCTGAAAAGACGTTCGATGAAGATGGTGTATATCATGTACAAGTCCATGTAACTGCTAACGATATGCATACAATGCCTAAGAAACAAATTGCTGTTGGGAATGCTGAAGTCACAGAGGACCATGAATCACACTCCTCTGAAGAGGGAGATCATGATCATGGACACAGCGAAGTCTCCTTTCATTTAATGAAACCTGACACAATTAAATCAGGAACCGACACTGAATTGACAGCCCAACTTGAAAAAGACGGGAAACCTCTGGAAGCAGCTAGTATTCGTTTTGAAATCTGGCTGGAAGGAACGGAGGATCATGCCTGGGTTGAAACCCAAGAATCCGAGGCAGGAAGCTATAAAGGGAATTATGAATTTGCGGAGTCTGGTTTGTATCATGTAACGATTCATGCAGAGAATGATGAAGGCCTTCATGAACATTCAGAGGAAGAAATCACCGTCGAATAGCAAAAAAAGCTGAAGCGAGAATCATCCGCTTCAGCTTTTTTTGTTTTTCAACAGCGATACCTGTTTTTACAGCTCGTGATCGGAAAGACAGCCATCGCAATGATTGCCGTAGCATTCATGTTGTTCATCAATATTCTCGCCGCACTGTACACATTGTTTCTTAGGTAAGTTCCTGAAAAACTCCACTACATTCGTTAACATGTTGATCACCCTCCAGTTTTAGTATACCCCTTTGTTATATAACTGTTTTCTTTATTTCTTATATTGTATTATAACAGTTGTCGTTTCGTCAATTGAATTTGTATTGAAATTCAAAAATAATGAAAAAATAGGCGTATTGCAGTATAGTGGACATAGGATGAAAACCATTCTCATAATGGGGATGCGGAAAGGAGAGAGTTCATTGAAATTGACTGTAATAGGCCATTGGGGCGGCTACCCAAAGAAGAATGAAGCCAGCTCGGGATATCTGTTGGAAGATCAGGGCTTTAAACTGTTGATTGACTGCGGAAGCGGTGTGTTGTCCTTTCTGCAGGAGCATATGGAAGCACACGAGCTGGACGCTGCCATCTTATCTCATTACCATCCTGATCACACAGCCGATATCGGAGTTCTTCAGCATGCCCTTTTAATTCAAAAGTACTTGGGAAAACATAATAAATCACTGCCGTTTTATGCTCACAAGGAAGACAAGCAGGGCTTCGAGTCACTTACATACAAGGACCTGATGGCAGGTATAGAATACAATCCTGAAACCACCTTGAAGGCAGGTCCCTTTTCCATTTCTTTTTTACGAACCAAGCATCCAGTGCCATGTTACGCGATGAGAATTGAAGCAGGAGGCAAAACCCTTGTTTACACGGCAGATTCAGCTTATCAGGAATCTTTTATCCCTTTTGCAAAGGATGCCGATTTATTCCTTTGCGAATGCAATTTCTATGCAGACATGGATGGAAGCGGAGCAGGGCATATGAACAGCCTCGACAGCGGCAGAGCCGCAAAAGGCGCGGGTGTAAAAAAGCTGGTGCTCACCCATCTGCCTCATTACGGTAACCTGGAAAACCTGGTGAAGGAAGCCCGGAGTGTATTTGATGGAGAAATCCTTCTCGCCCATAAAGACTTACAGATACACATTTAACGATTTTAAGGAGGATATTTTATGAAGTTTATAGACAATAAAGGCATTACAGATCCGCGTATAAACCTGGCAATCGAGGAGTACGCTTTGAAAAATTTGGATATTGATGAAACGTATCTGCTGTTCTATATCAATGCACCTTCGATTATCATTGGAAAAAACCAAAATACAATAGAAGAAATCAACACTGAATATGTTGAGTCCGAAAACCTGCATGTTGTCCGCCGCCTTTCTGGAGGAGGAGCGGTCTATCATGATCTCGGAAACTTGAACTTCAGTTTCATAACGAAAGATGATGGAGAAAGTTTTCACAACTTCCGCAAATTCACTGAGCCTGTGATCAAGGCTTTGAAAAAATTAGGAGTGAATGCTGAACTAAGCGGAAGAAATGATATTGAAGCAGAAGGCCGTAAAATCTCCGGCAACGCCCAGTTCTCAACAAAAGGAAGAATGTTCAGCCACGGAACTCTTCTGTTTGATTCTGAAATTGAAAATGTTGTTTCTGCCCTGAAAGTCAGAAAAGATAAAATTGAATCGAAGGGAATTAAATCAATTCGCAGCCGTGTTGCCAATATTTCCGAATTTCTTGAAGAGAAGATTTCAATCACTGAATTCCGCTCTATGCTGCTTCGCTATATCTTCGATGTGAATGAAATCGAAGAGTATGAACTGACGGAGGAAGATTGGAAAAACATACATGAATTATCCGAAAAAAGATATGGAAACTGGAATTGGAATTACGGGAAATCACCGAAATTCAACCTTCAGCATTCCCACCGTTTTCCTGTCGGTTCCATTGATATCAGGCTGGAAGTGAATAAAGGGGTTATTGAAAACTGTAAGATTTATGGCGATTTCTTCGGTGTCGGCGATGTCAGTGACATAGAGAACAAGCTTACTGGCTTGAAATATGAAAAGGCCGAGGTTGAGCATGCCCTTGAAGGTGTGGAAATTCCACACTACTTTGGAAATGTCACCAAAGAGGACATCATCAACCTGATATACTAATCAAAGAGGCATTCCTGTCACCGCTTTTTTTCTGAAAACAGGTTATTTCTTTTTGCTTATGGATAAAACATAGTGAAAAGCAGATTTGAAGAAAGTGGTGATTTCAAATGGAAAGAGCTCAAGTGAAACGATATTGTGAAAACGATAAGAAAGAAACGATTCATGATGCTGTCGAAGATGCGCTTGAAATTCAGTATAAGTGTACGGTTTGCGGCAGGGAAGAACAGGTTGTTAAAAATTTCTTTTGATAAGGCTGTTTTTCGCAAAGATTGCTGCTGATTTGAACGATATGTATTTCCGCTCCAGGCGGACGACTCCGCGGGGCTGGGCGCTGGAACTAGTCGGCCGCTAGTCCCGCAGGAGATCGTACGCCTGCAGCGAAGATCCTTCTACCTAAAGGGGGATAAAGGTGAAATCACATTCTATAGCAGCAATTAAATTTAATAAGGTTGTATTAAATAGACTGTTTTAGCATTAATTTTGCTTTCGGCAGTATCCCCATCCATATACGAAGATTTTTTCTTTAAGGGGAGCAGTTCATTTCTTTTGGGTTAACAGAATATAAAGCCTTTATTTTACGAAGTTGATATGAATTAGCAACAAAGTTTATGAATAGAACCTTTTATGAATATGAAACGTATGGACCAGCAGGGTGTAGTCCATACGTTTTTTTGTTCTCGAATAGCAGAGTAGAATTCCTCCATTATCTGGTTATAATTAGTAAAATTATAGTAGGATGCTTGTATTTTATGTATTCTTTATATAAAATATATTTTGAAAACTTATAATTTTTAGATGAATGACGATTCATTCATCTTTCGGAAAAGGGGAGGGAGAACATGAATCTTTCAGCACGATTGGAAGAATCCGCAAAGCTCCATGCAATGAAGCCGGCTTATTATTTTATGGGCCAGTCGAGTACATATGGAGAATTGAATGGCGCTGTTAATAAATTTGCCAGCGGACTTGAAAAGCTTGGGCTTGGCAAAGGGGATCATGTAGCACTCGTTTTGGGAAATTCACCTCATTTTATTATCGCTTTATATGGAGCGATGAGAGTTGGGGCAACAGTCATACCGATCAATCCCATCTACACGCCTGACGAGATAGGCTATATCATGAAAAATGGGGATGTCAAAGCGGTTGTCACGCTGGATATTCTGCTTCCGCTTGTAGAAAAAATGCATCATCATCTGCCTGAAGTGGAACATTTCATCTATTGTGAAACCGGAGATGAAAGAGCAAAGGGCATCCAGCCTGAGCAGCTGTCAGCTTACCCTAAAATGAAATCGTTTACAGAGGTTGTCGGTTCCGGAGATCCTGGATTCAGAGGGCCTCAATTAGTTGAAGAGGATACAGCTGTAATCTTATATACCTCAGGTACAACAGGGAAACCAAAGGGTGCGATGCTGACGCATAAGAATCTTTATTCCAATGCAAGGGATACCGGGGAATATCTTAAGATGAATGAAGACGACAGAGTCATCACGACACTTCCAATGTTCCATGTGTTCTGTTTAACAGTTGTCCTGAATGCGCCATTAATGACAGGTGCGACGCTGCTGATTGCACCGAAATTCAGCCCGCAGGATATTTTTAAATTGGCAAGAGAATATAAGCCGACCGTCTTTGCGGGTGTGCCGACAATGTATAATTTCCTTTATCAGTATGAAGAAGGAAATCCAGAGGACTTCTCCACGTTAAGACTTTGCATATCAGGAGGGGCTTCACTTCCGGTAGCTCTTCTGAAAAACTTTGAAAAGAAATTCAATGTTGCCATTTCAGAAGGATACGGCTTGTCAGAGGCGTCACCGGTTACCTGCTTCAATCCGCTTGACCGCCCTAGGAAAGCAGGGTCTATCGGTACATCTATCGTGAATGTTGAAAACAAAGTGGTGAATGAACTGGGAGAAGAAGTGCCGGCAGGTGAAGTGGGGGAACTTATTGTCAGGGGACCTAATGTCATGAAGGGCTACTACAAACTTCCAGAAGAAACCAATGCAAGCATCCGCGATGGCTGGCTTTACACAGGAGACCTGGCTAAGATGGATGAAGAGGGATACTTCACAATAGTCGACAGAAAGAAAGACATGATCATTGTCGGCGGTTATAACGTATATCCGCGTGAAGTGGAAGAAGTACTATACAGTCATCCCGAGGTAGTCGAAGTAGCGGTAATCGGGCTTCCCGACCCGGAAATGGGGGAAGCGGTAAAGTGCTTCGTGGTAAAAAAGAACAGTGAACTTACAGAGCAGGAACTGATTGCGTATTGCAGTGAGCACTTGGCTAAGTACAAGCTTCCTGGATCGGTCGAATTCCTAGAAGAGCTTCCTAAGAATACAACAGGGAAGATTCTGCGCCGCGCATTAAAACAGCAAGTAGTTCAGTCTTAATCCATTTGGGCTTGTTTCCGGAGGCAGAAGCCATCGGAAACGAGCCTTTCTTTATTGAGGAGATTACAAAGGCAGCTGATGTGAGCAGCTTATAGGGTTATTGTCCGCAGCTCTGCTTCAGCAGCCGGCAGTCCGTCCGACTGAAACAGACTTTTAGCTGGGGAAACCATAAACTATAAAAGGAAAGCCCGCCTTTTTTTCTCTTTGGAACATTTGCCTGTCGGAGCTGGGCAAGCCGCTTACGCTTTTGTTCCGTCCAGCTTCAGCGGCTAGCTCCTCGGGGTCAAATAACCCAAAGAGAATAAAAGGAAAGCCCGCCTTTTTTTCTCTTTGGAACATTTGCCTGTCGGAGCTGGACAAGCCGCTTACGCTTTTGTTCCGTCCAGCTTCAGCGGCTAGCTCCTCGGGGTCAAATAACCCAAAGAGAATAAAAGGAAAGCCCGCCATTTTTTCTCTTTGGAACATTTGCCTGTCGGAGCTGGACAAGCCGCTTACGCTTTTGTTCCGTCCAGCTTCAGCGGCTAGCTCCTCGGGGTCAAATAACCCAAAGAGAATAAAAGGAAAGCCCGCCTTTTTTTCTCTTTGGAACATTTGCCTGTCGGAGCTGGACAAGCCGCTTACGCTTTTGTTCTTAGAAGAAAGGTTTTAGGCAGGTTTTGTCGAATGAGTGTATGGAAGCGTTTTATTCAGAATTACAAAAAGGGGGATACATACTTGGAATCCATTTTGTTGGAACAGCGTGAACACTTGGGGATCGTTACGGTCAACCGGCCTGATGCCATGAATGCTTTTAATTACGATACACTTCTTGAATTGGAGAAGATGATTGAATCCATCCGCATCAATCCTGATATCCGGGTTGTGATATTTACAGGAGCGGGAGAAAAAGCTTTCAGCGTTGGAGCTGATTTAAAAGAAAGAAAAAACCTGACCGAACAGCAGGTGAGAAGAAATGTCATGAAAATCGGGGATGTGTTTAATGGGGTATCTACCCTTCCGCAGCCAACCATCGCGGCGATGAACGGGTATGCTTTTGGGGGAGGCATGGAACTCGCTCTCTCCTGTGACTTCAGAATTGCTGTCAGCGGCACTAGCATGGGGCTGACAGAAACGAGCCTCGCAATCATCCCGGGAGCGGGAGGAACGCAGCGCCTTCCGCGTTTGATAGGTGAATCCAAAGCTATGGAACTGATCCTGACAGCTAAAAGGTTAAAATCCGAGGAAGCCTTGGATATCGGCATGCTGACTAGAGTGGCATCACCCGAGTCATTCATGGAAGAAGTAATCTCATTTGCGGGTGAAATGCTGTCCAATGGACCCGTTGCCCTTCAGCAGGCCAAGTTTGCTATTAAAAACGGCATGAATACAGACCTGCAGACTGGCCTTCAAATTGAAAGAAAAGCTTATGAAATCACGATTCCTACTGAAGACCGTGTTGAAGCACTGGCCGCCTTCAGTGAAAAACGGAAGCCGCAGTTCAAGGGGAAATAACTTATAAAAAGAAGCATATCTAAACCGCTATGCTTCTTTTTATGTGGAAAAATCGCTGATTTATTTGGAGGAGGGAGGCTGTTTAATTGTCCCTGCAAGCTCCGGTATATGGAAGCCTCATGAGACCAGTTCGCTTGGAGAATCCGCTCCGAAGTGGTCTCAAGGAAGGCTTTAGAGACCAGTTCGTTTGGGATTCCGCCCTAAGTGGTCTCGAGGAAGGCTTTAGAGACCAGTTCGCCTGGGAATCCGCTCCGAAGTGGTCTCGAGGAAGGTTTTAGAGACCAGTTCGCTTGGGATTCCGCCCTAAGTGGTCTCGAGGAGCGCCGAACAGAGCAGTTCGGATCACCCTACTGAGCTGGATGGATGTTTAAAGGGTTCCTGGAGGCCGTTTTTAAAAATTTTAATTTGTTTCGGTTCTTTTGAGCTGAATTTAGAATTAATTTACGGACTAAAAAAAGCATATCATTGCCGGTATGCTTCTCTCACTCTTGAGTGTCATAAGTGAAAATATTGGTATAGCCGCACAGATTGCAAAATAGCCTGAACGTATACTTATGGTCATTGATTTTTTCGACAAGATCGACCTGCTGGGGACCGGCAGCTAAATTGAATATGGCAAATGACGGCGAATCAATAAAGGGAGAAATGGGGTACACCCATGGCAGGATCCGCTCACAGTTCTCACACTTGTATATGTTTTCAATCTCTTCCATAGAAGAACACCATCCAATTTATGTAAAGATTTGTATACTGGCTTCATTTTACCATCTGATTCAGGGGGCTATCTACACATATTCTTATAGTTATATAATTTTATGAAAGGGAAGAAGCAGACCCGTTTAAAATAATGGTAAAATAAAGAAAATCTTTCATCAGCGAGGTTATATATGAATCTAAAAACTTTAAGGTCTATTTTTATATCGGCAGTGATTTTGCTGCTCCTTTTTATTTTGATATTTGGAGTCACATTCGGAATTCTATTTATTATAGCGAACTTTATATTTGTGGTATTTTTATACTTTATATCTCGAAAGCTTGGAAACAAATGGTGGAGAATTATTCAAAGAACAGCCCTCGTCGCTTACGGTTTGTTCTTTGTTTCCTTTGGTGCGGTGCAGATCATGCTGATGTTGGAGGCGGGCAGGGAAATACCGGATGATATAGATTATGCTGTCATTCTCGGGGCCGGCTTGAAGGGAGAGGAACTTTCAGAGACCCTGAAGTCCAGACTTGAGGCAGGGGCTGAGTATCTGCAAAAGCATCCTGAAGTTCCCGTTATTGTATCTGGAGGACAGGGGGAAGGAGAAGATATACCTGAATCAACCGCAATGTTCCGGTATCTCTCAGCACACGGCATTTCAGAAGACAGGATAACCGAGGAAAACCAATCGACCACTACATGGGAAAATCTGCACAATTCAAAAGCTTTACTGGAAAGCATAGGAGGAGCAGATGAAAAAATATTGATCATTACCAGCGATTATCACGTTTTCCGTGCCAGACTTACCGGGGAACAGCTTGGACTGGACTGCAGCGGACTGGCAGGAGAGTCAGGCTTCTTCATTAAAATCAATTATATGATCAGGGAATACTTTGCTGTGGTAAAGACAATTTTCATTGGAGGAGAATGAGTATTGGTTGATGTCATGTACACTTTGTAAAGCTTTAGTAGGTTCATTGCTCAAAAATGAAAGCCGAAATAAAGAGGCTTCGTTAGTATGCATTCTCCGAGTATTGGACCCGTAACGGAAAAGATTATCTTCAAAACTTTTACAATTATTATTGTATACTGAAATCTTCCCCGCTATAATATAGTGAAATTATTCATTTAGTAAATGATTTTATAATATAAACGGGGTGGGATTGAAAGTGGAAGCTTTGATCAACACGAGGAAGCCTGGTGACTTCCGCCTGGGCCTCCAGGCAGGGATCAGTATTGCAGTCGGTTATTTTCCAGTGGCACTGACATTCGGCCTTCTGGCACGTACAACCGGATTGTCCTTTTACGAAACAGTGATGATGAGCCTGCTTGTGTTCGCAGGGGCTGCACAATACATTTCTCTAAGTTTAATAGCTATTGGCACTGGTGTTTTTGAAATTATACTTACTACATTCATTGTGAATATCCGTCATTTCCTCATGTCGGCTTCCCTGAATGAAAAGCTCGAAAAAGAAAAGGGATGGGTAAAAGCCATTTATTCTTTTGGCATTACCGATGAGACTTTTACCGTGATTTCCGTCAAGGATGGCAAAGTGAAAACTGCTTTTGCATTTGGGGTCATCCTCATTTCTTATGCCAGCTGGGTAGTCAATTCCGGGCTGGGTTATATCATTGGAGAAATTCTTCCTCAATTCCTGCAGGTAAGTATGGGGGTAGCACTTTATGCCATGTTCGTCGGCCTGCTCGTCCCTTCCATGAAGAAAAGTGTGAAGGTTGTCTACCTTGCCGCAACAGCAGCTGCGTTGAACAGTGTGTTTCTGTTTACCACTTCCATATCAGAAGGCTGGGCAATCATGATATCGACAATTGTGTCTGCTGTCCTAGTAGAGTTTGTGACAAGCCGGAATATGAAAGGGGAGCCATCCAATGAGTGAAACTATTCTAATTATGATTATCGGAATGGCGGCTGTCACGTATATTCCGCGTCTTGTTCCCCTCATCATGTTTCAAGGGAAAGAACTTCCTTCATTTTTGCAGGGAGTTTTAAAAAATGTACCATTTGCTGTGCTGGGCGCCTTGATTTTCCCAAAAATCCTGTTGATCAGTGAAGGAGATATCTGGTTTGGCGTTGTTGGAGCAGCAGCAGCGTTCATTATCGCGTATCTCGGGGCGAATGTCATTGTTGTCGTTCTTGGTGCTATAGCCGTGCTTTCTGTATATTCATTGTTATTTGTGTAGGGAAGGGTCTTTGGATTCTTCTCTTTTTTAGATCAGTTTTTGAGGAGGCTGTTCACTCGAGGTACACGGCTCCCAGGCTGTGAGTCTCTTTTGAGAAACACAAGGCAGGTTATTTTATCTAAAAAATCGCGAGAAAACTCCCTCTTCAAGCGTGTGAAGGGCATAGCCCATCGATAAGGGGGAGATGAATCGCCTGCCTTTTGGGCTCTACAAAAAAACTTCGAAAGAAACATATGTTCCTATGGTGCCATCTTTCTTGGTATAATTACTACAAGGAGGTGAAACCATTTGAATGTTAAAAAAACCTTTAAATTCAGGATCTATCCAAATCATGAACAGACTGAATTAATCAATAAAACGTTCGGTTGTTCCCGGTTCATCTACAACTATTTTGTTGGGAAACAAAAGAACAAAGACGCTTATTGGTCTATCGTAAATGAAATGGTACAGAATGGACAGCTTTCGCAGAACAATTGGAAAGGTGAATTTTTCAACAAGAACCAATCCATCAAAGCTGTTCGAGAGCTCAAAAAGAACTATTCATTCTTGAAAGAAGTCGATAGTATGACACTTCCATCTTTCGTGATGTTAAATATGTTTTTCCCTAAGTGGTAAACTAAGAGGAGTTTGTTGGAACTGGTTGTTCTATTCTTTAGGACATGTTATTACATATAGTATAGAGGAATGAAAGGAGGAACAAGTATTGCGTAAATGGGCTTTCAGGGCTGTGTTGTTATATTTGCTGTTAGGGATCTTTTTTTACGTTTATCTTTACTTTTTAGCGGATTCATCTTTGCCTGATGTTTATAAAGGCAGCAGTGCCGATCCGGAAACGTTTATGAACGGCAGGGAACTGATGCTGAGTGAAGAGTATTCGAAGATAAAGAACTTATTGTTCTTTCTGTCCACCCCATATGAATGGCTGTTTTATTTTCTGATATTGATACTGGGGGTTTCGAAGGCATTCCAACGCTGGTCCCAGTCCACATCTAAATATAAAATACTTCAGACGGGGATTTATCTGTTCTGGCTTTCGCTGCTTTCCAATGTGGTGATTTTTCCTTTTCAATATATTTCTTACAGAATCTCGAGGGACTATGCTATTTCTACACAGACCTTCTCTGAGTGGATGAAGGATGAATTGACTGACTTCTGGGTGAATTACCTGACGATGTTCATCATTGTTTCCGTTCTATACTGGCTGATACGGAAGTTTCCTAAGAGATGGTGGCTTGCTGCATGGGCTTTGTCTGTTCCATTCAGTATTTTCATGATGTTCATCCAGCCTGTCCTGATTGATCCTTTGTATAACGACTTTACCCCTTTGAAGGATAAGGTTCTCGAAGAAAAAATCCTGGACATTGCTGATCGTGCAAATATCCCGGCTGATCATGTTTATGAAGTCGATATGTCCTCGAAGACAAACTCGCTTAACGCCTATGTGACAGGAGTTGGGTCGAATTCAAGAATTGTACTATGGGATACGACCATCAACAAACTCTCGGAAAGAGAAATCCTGTTTGTCATGGCACATGAAATGGCTCACTATGTCGAAAAGCATATATATATCGGAATAGCCTTGTACCTTACTTTTTCATTCTTCGGTTTGTGGATCGCCGCGAAACTGATGAATTTTATTGTCGGCAGACATGGAGACAAGGTGAAGGTGGAAAGAGTCTCCAGCCTGAGTTCGCTTCCGCTGTTCCTGGTGATCACCTCTATGCTCATGTTCACGATCAGCCCGTTCTCAAATTATATATCCCGATATCAAGAGACTCGTGCCGATCGTTATGCCATTGAAATGACGGGAGATAAGGAAGCCGCCATTTCCTCCTTCCAAGAGCTGTCGAGGGTGGGCTTGAGCCAGGTCAATCCTCCTCTCCTGGTCAAAGTTTTCAGATACGGACATCCGACAATGCTTGAAAGACTGATCATGCTGGAGGAATATGAAGAAGAATAAGTGAAACTAAAATCCCTCCCATCCGTATGTAATAGTACAGACAATGGGAGGGATTTTTATTATGGAAGAAATCAATTCTCGACTTGAAAAGGTTAAAGAAGACTTAAGATTACATAGAAAGTGGTCGGATCAGCAAAGCAGCCTTGAAAAAGAAATTAATGAGGTACAAGGCAAGCTGGATAAGTTGAAAAGAGAACTGCAAAAAGAAAACCGTGATGTAGACAAGCTTGAAGAGTGGACTTTAACAGGGCTGCTGCTGGCGATGACAGGAAAAAAAGAGGAGCGTCTTCAAAAGGAAAAGGAAGAGGCTGTTAAAGCAAAGCTTCGAGTTGATGAGTGGAAGCAGACCTTGGAGGAACTTCTCCAGGAAGATCAGGAAGTTTCCAGTAAACTCACGGAGCTGGGATCTCCCCAGTCCCGGTATGAGCTTCTGCTTGAAACGAAAGAACAAATGATTCATGATTCTTCTTCACCATTAAGCCAGCTGTTATTTAACCTTGCTGAACAGTCAGCTGAATTTAAAACTCAGCTGAAAGAAGTGAAGGAAGCTGAAGATGCAGCTGCCATGGCGCTTCTGAAATTGGACTCTGCAGCAGCTTCGCTTGAAAGTGCGGGGAACTGGGGAATGGTTGATATGGTCGGAGGAGGAATTATCTCCAGTGCCGCCAAACGTTCAAAAATGGATGAAGCCCAAAGATCACTTCACGAAGCACAGAGATACCTGAAGAAGCTTGAAAAAGAATTGGCGGACCTGAATATGGAATCCACGCAAACCCTGGAGACTTCGGGCTTTTTAAATATGACCGATCTGTTTTTCGATAACTTTTTCTCCGATATGATGGTTCAAGATAAAATCAGCCGTACAGTTGCTGGGGTGGGCGAAACAAGAAGAGAGCTGCGCAGTCTTTCTGCGAAGCTGGGGCAAAATGCGAATAAACTGGCTGAAGAAATAGAAGAGACAGAAGAGAAGAAGAAAATAAATCTCGAGAACGCCTAAATGAAAGATGGACTGACTTTTTGAGTCAGTCCATGTTTTATATACCGTATTCCTCTGTCATTTTTTTCAGCTGCTGTGATAATTCCATGAATTTTTTCTTGTCCCGCTGGTCGAGAGCGGAGTCCAATTCTTCTTGCAGCTTTCGTTTTTGATTGACTAAGTTCAATTCATTTAAAATCATATCCACATATATCTCAGTTAAAGTCATATCGGTGGCTGTTTTCCGTGACATTGCACAAGCCTTCATCATTTCTGAATAAGTTTTCTTTTTATCCATTTAAGCTCACCTCTGAAGTCTTTTTTTAAGGCTCTTTTCGTAAACTTTGTGGCCATTTGATTTTAATATCGAAGACAGCGCCATAATGAATCTGAAAATCCTGTTAAGCAGAGAGAAACGAGCTTCTCTCTTCGTTCAGAGCGAAAGACCTTAGTATCCAGGGAAAAATCCGGCTTTTAGGATTTTTCTGAAAGCAACGATATATGCGAAAACAGCTTTTAAAAAGCAGATTCCACAGAACCCGATTAACACATGACACCTGGACGATAAGTTTCGGAAGGATACTAAGCTATACGATATAGACGGGTGATGATGTAATCAATTGCTGATTTAAGATCTGTTACAGAATCTCATACAGCATATGCCGGTTGGATGGTGTTTGCCTTGCCTGTCTGACCTGAATAAAGACAATCTCTTTGGAACATTTGCCTGTCGGAGCTGGACAAGGCGCTTCCGCTTTTGTTCCGGCCAGCTTCAGCGCCTAGCCCCTCGGGGTCAAATAACCCAAAGAGAATAAAAGGATAGAGCGCCTTTTTTTCTCTTTGGAACATTTGCCTGTCGGGGCTGACCAAGGCGCTTCCGCTTTTGTTTTAAAAGAACTTTTTTATATTATATGAGAAAAGTCATAAGAAAACAACGAAAATATTTTAATTTTCTGATAATTATTTAGTGGACAAATTTGGAATATTTAATGGAAAAGAAGTGTTATTTTGGGAATATTATGCTATTCTATTAGAGAAAAATGTAGAGGAGGCGAAAAAATGGTCGAAAAATCTCGTATAATCGAAGAATATGAAATCAACCCTTATACGATGTTGATTATGCCAATAGAATATGGAACCCGGACTTATACGGAAATCCATGAAGGAAATGAAACCTTAGTATCTCCCTTTAAACCCTTTGAAATTATCAAGAAAAGCTGTGAGTTTTTCGGGTCTTCCTATCAGGGAAGAAAAGACGGAACGAAGCGGTTAACAGGCATTACCCATAAAGCCCCCATCATTGTAGATCCTCATTCGTCTATTTATTTGTTCCCTACCACTTCACCAGCCAAATCAGAATGCATTTGGATATCCCATGATCACGTACTTTCCTATACTAAATTAAACAGCAAAGAGATTAGCGTCACATTCCGGAACCGCAGGAGTTTAAGCCTGCCCATGTCATTTGCCAGCTTTGAGGCGCAGATGATGAGGACGGCAATGCTCCGGATCAACTTTCAGCATAGGATCTTGAATGCTGACAGAAAGTCTCCGTCGCAGAATTTTGCAGCCTATCCAGGGAGAGCCTCCGAGCATGTGCCGGTGTATGCCTGGGGACAGAAAACCTCGGGGGAGGATGTATAAGAGTTGCTTAAACCCGCCTTATTGCTGAGAAGGCAGTTGTTTGGCCAACAGCTTAAAGCGTGAGATGCCTCACGCTTTTTTGCTTTTGGGGGCCTGGGTGCTTAGGAAGCGCTGATACAAGTAGTGCCTCAGCAAATCCTCGACCCTGTTGCGCAGCCGGGGATTGAAGTAGTTGTGATGCTCTTCGTATCCTTTGTAGAGAAATAGATACATGGTGAAGGCATCGTCCGATTTAATTCTTTCCACTTTCATTCCGTTGAGTTTCATGTGCTTCTTCACACTTGCAAGTTCACTCTGGATGACCTTCATTGTTTCCTCAATCAGTTCCAGGTAGGGCCTTTTCAGTTTGAAGGGACTCTTCTCCACAACCGTGAAATCCCTGTCCAGCACAGTCAAGACCATGGGCAGGTAAATCGCCTGCTCTAAGATGTTTCGATCTTCCTCAGATATCCTGGTCATAATTATGCTCCTTTTTATAAGGAATTTAAGAACGTGTGTTCGTATTTTTATTGTACGTACTTTTTACGGATTTATCAATATCCAATATTGAAGAATAAGGTCGAATTGAAATCTTTTTTTATAGTATGGTTGAATATTTCTAAATCTAATCAGATTGAACTGCTCAAATGGAGGGAAATCAAAACACTTTTTCATAATAAGGGGTTGGCATTAGAAGGGTTCAGACTTCAAATGCACGTTCCCGGTGGTCTGGGTGTTGAGCGGGTCCGCTAGTTCCGCAGGAGACTGCACACCTTAAGCTCCAAGAACACTTTGAAAAAACAGACTATAGAAAAAATCTCCCCCAAAATGCAAAAAATTCCGCAGACAAAGGATTTGCGCCCGGACTGTCGAACTTTTTAAAATAGGGTAACCATTTATTTGAAAGGGAGTTGGCGTTTTGACAAACAAAAGAGGAATCACGGCAGAAGATTTATATGCTTTGAAGTCGGTTTCAGACCCAAAGTTTTCACCTCACGGAAATGAAGCCGTCTATGTGTTAACTGAAATGGATCAGGAGAAGAACGTTTACATATCTAATTTGTACCATTTAAATATTGATAAGGGAACCAGCCGCCAGTGGACTTTCGGAGAAAACCGGAACAGTTCTCCACGCTGGTCTCCGGATGGGAAAGATATTGTTTTTGTATCAGACCGTTCCGGCAAAAGCCAATTGTACTTACTGTCAGTAAACGGCGGGGAAGCGCAGCAGCTTACTCACTGCCCGAACGGTGCATCACAGCCGTTATGGTCTCCATGCGGCACGAAAATTGCCTTCTCTGCAGCTTTAAAAGAAGGGGAGACTCTGACAGAAGGAGAGGAAGAGGAAAAAATCCCGCAGCCGCTTGAAGTCAAGAAGATGAAATATAAATCGGATGACAGCGGGTTTTTCAGCGGTAAGAGAAGCCATATTGCGGTCATGGATCTCAAAACGTTGGAGATGAAGGAAATTACGGAAGGGGAAGTTGACTACTCCCTGCAATCCTGGTCGCCCGATGGCAAGTACATAGCGTATGGTGCTGATAAAAGCACCGACCTGGATACATCTTTTCAAACCGATTTGTTCTTATATGATGCAGAAAACGGTACGGAGAAAAAGGTAACGGGAGGAACGGGGTATTTCGGGAACGCAGCCTGGTCGCCAGACAGCCGCTTCATCGCTCTTCTTGGACATGAAAAAGAGTATCAGAATGCTACTCAGACGAAGGTATGGCTGTATGAGATGGAAACAGAATCGTTAAGCTGCCTGACAAGCGAATTGGACAGCCCGGTTGGCGATTTCATGGTCATTGATTTTCAGCAGGGAGTCTCGAATCCGGGAATCCAATGGGCGTCGGATAATCAAAGCTTTTATTTTCTTGCCTCCGACAATGGAAACACCGTGCTTTATTACGGAAATCGGGACGGTGCCCTCTACCCGGCATTATTGGATGACCAGCATATTTACGGATTTGATTTGGATGCCGAAAATCAAAAAGCTATTGCCGCCATCAGTAACCCGGAACTCCCAGGCGACCTGTTCATACTTGATATTCCCTCAGGCAGCTTGAAGCAGCTAACGTCAGTCAATGAAGAATTTCTATCAGAAGTGGAGCTTTCGAAAACAGAAGCTATCACTTTTAAGAGCAGTGATGATCGGGAAGTGAAAGGCTGGCTGATGAAGCCTGCAAACCTTAAAGAAGGAGAGAAATGCGGTTTGATTGTTGAAGTCCATGGCGGTCCTCATATGATGTACGGGAATACCTATTATCAGGAGTTCCAGATGCTTGCAGCTGAAGGATATGCTGTTCTCTTCATCAATCCTCGGGGAAGCCATGGCTACGGTCAGACATTCGTGGATGCTGTCAGAGGGGACTATGGCGGCGGAGACTATGAGGATGTAATGGCAGCCGTAAATCATGTTATCGAAAAATATGACTTTATCGATAAGGACAGACTGGGGATCACGGGCGGCAGCTACGGTGGTTTTATGACAAACTGGATTGTAGGCCATACTGATCGATTCAAAGCAGCTGTCACGCAAAGGTCGATTTCAAACTGGGTGAGTTTCTATGGTGTCAGTGACATCGGATACTACTTTTCAGAATGGCAGATAGAGGCCGGCCTGAATGATATAGAAAAGCTTTGGAAACACTCGCCTCTTGCTTATGCGAAGAATATTAATACACCGCTCCTGATCCTTCACAGCGAAAAAGATTACCGATGCCCGATAGAACAGGCGGAGCAGCTGTATATTGCTGTCAAAAGGCAGGGGAAAGAAACTGAGATGGTGAGGTTCCCTGAATCGAATCATAACCTTTCAAGGAACGGCAAACCTAATTTGAGAGTGGCCAGATTGAATTATATTAAAGATTGGTTTGGCAAGTATATCTGATGTTATGAAGAGATATCCGGTAAAAGAGCTAGAATGCTTTTGCCGGATATTTTTTGTGCAGGGTGCAGTGTAAATGATATTTCATTTTCGTAACAATATAAAGAAAAGCAAGCACCTATGATATACTTTTACTAAATACTAAGAATTTACGCAATTCGGGTATTTAGTTAGTGAATAACCAGTCTATTCTATTCTCTTCCCTAATAGTAATGCGTACTGAGAGTGTCACTGCGAAGAAAAATTAAAAAACTGGTTTTGTTCTATGAATATTTAGGGGAAAGATATAGTATGGATATTGAGATGATAAAAGCATGGTTCACACTTGAAAATATTATGAATTTAATAGAGGAGTATCGTTCGTTCGGTCCTTTGCCAGGCATTCTGCTGCCAATGCTTGAAGCTTTCCTGCCGTTTCTGCCGCTGTTTGTTTTTGTTCTGGCAAATGTGAATGCATTCGGCTTGTGGTTTGGCTTTCTGTTTTCCTGGTTAGGTGCCTCGCTGGGTGCATTGATTGTGTTTTTATTGGTGAGAAAATATGGCCAAGCCCGTATTTTCCGTTTTTTAAAAAACAACAAGCAGGTTCACCGTTTGACGAAGTGGGTTGACCGCCACGGATTTGGTCCGCTTTTCTTATTGTTATGCTTTCCTTTTACACCATCGGCCCTGGTCAATATCGTGGCTGGCTTGTCGGGAATCAATATTTTTCAATATATGCTCGCCGTCGCAGCCGGAAAAGCCGTGATGATTTTCACCATTAGCTTTATCGGCCACGATATTGTATCATTATTTCAACAACCATTGCGTACTGCACTGGTACTGGCAGGTATCTTCGTTCTTTGGATTGGAGGTAAACGGGTGGAAGCCCGAATCAACAAAAAAGTAGAAAAAGATCACTCCCGCGGGTAACCTGGGTAGGAGGAATTAGATTGAGAGACAGCATAAAAAGAGAGAGTCTTGAATGGGTGAAAGCTTTAGGAATCGGATTGATTATATTTGTAGTCATCAGGACTTTCCTGTTTTCAAACTATGTTGTTGAAGGAGAATCCATGATGCCAACCCTTGAGGATGGCAATAAGCTTGTTGTCAACAAGATTGGCTATCAGGTAGGAGAACTTCATCGTTATGACGTTGTAGTATTTCATGCAAGCGAAACTGAAGATTATGTCAAACGCATCATCGGACTGCCCGGGGATACCGTGGAATACAAAGATGATAAATTATATGTAAATGGCGAAGCTCAGCCAGAGCCTTATTTGGAGAAGTTCAAAGAGGAAATGGTTGGCACCAAACTGACTGGCGACTTCACGCTGGAGGAAATCACAGGCGAACAAACCGTTCCTGAGGGGAAAGTATTCGTTCTGGGCGACAACAGGCGCAGCAGTATGGACAGCCGCTACTTTGGATTTGTCGATCAGGAACAGATTGTCGGAAAAGTGAATATGCGCTATTGGCCGTTGAATGAATTCGATGTCCAGTTTGGTGATTGAAGTATAGACGCTTGATTCTTATGAATCGGGCGTTTTTTAGTTATGCAGGAAATATCAACCTCTTATGATGATTTTGCATTATGTCCCCGCCCATCACAGCGCCGGAGAGTCCGTATGCAGTGAAACAGACTCAGTTCCCAGGGGCAAATAACCTGAATGGCAGGTTGTCGGGGAAGAAGCAATATCAGTCTGACATAAATAGATATAAGCTGGATGAACGCGAATCGTACCAATAAAAAGAGCTTAGTAGAAGATAACGGGACGATTAGCGGGAAAGCATACCATTATAGATAAGTTAAGCAAAAGATAACGGTATGTTTTTTGCCAAGCCATGTAATTACTAAAGGATATCAAGTCCCGACCGGGTGCCTGCCTTAAAGTACAGGAAAACTAAAATTTCTAAAAACTGGAATAACGAAAAAAAGACAAACCTAATCATAAAAATAAACACAGCATCAACTTGCAGCATGGCAAGTTGAATGATGTGTTTCATAATGACCAGGAGGAACGGCGTATCAGAGTGTGCCGCATTGAAAACTGGTTTTACTCCTCATCATTCACTTCACCATCGCCTACTTCGTCTTCGCCAGGGGCGTCACCGCATGCAGTCATCGAAGTTGCCAGCATCGCAGCAAGAAGCATATATAGCAGCTTTTTCTTCATAGTATCCCTCCGTTCGGTAAGGTCTATTTTTCAAAATCTACTCATAGAGTGCACTAAAACAGAAGTAATATCCTCACTGTAGTCATCCATTAATTTCGAATACAGACATTTTCCGTTGAAATTAGAGGAATCAGATGGTTTATTGTCGAAATATTCAACCATGAAGAGAAGATTGTAAGGAGGATACATAATGAGATTGAAGAATAAAACAGCTGTTATTACGGGCAGTGCGAATGGAATCGGGCTGGCAGCCGCTAAAAAGTTTGCCCGGGAAGGCTGCAGGGTGATTATGGCAGATTTCGATGAGAGCAAGGGAGCGACGGAGGCTCAAGCATTAAGGGATGCAGGAGGAAATGCTTCATTCTATCAGGTTGATACTGCCGATCGTGAAAGCGTTAACACCCTTGCGGAAAAGGTAATGAAGGAACATGGCGGTGTTGACATTTTAGTCAATAATGCCGGTATCACGAGGGATAGCCTTATGTCGAAGTTGACGGTGGAAGATTTCCAAAAAGTACTCGATGTTAATCTAACAGGGGTATTTCACTGTACTCAGGCATTTCTGCCGGCCCTGGTGAAAAGTGGAAAGGGAAAAATTATCAATACAGCGTCTGCCAGTGGACTTTTCGGGAATGTGGGCCAGACGAATTATGCTGCATCTAAGGCAGCTGTCATCGGGATGACCAAAACCTGGGCAAAGGAATTTGGATCGAAGGGAATCAATGTCAATGCCGTTGCACCGGGAGTAATCGAGACAGAAATGACCGCGAAGATTCCCGATAAGGTGAAAGCACAAATGAATGCTTTAATTCCTTTGGGAAGATTCGGGAAAGCCGAGGATGCGGCAAACGCTTATTTATTTTTAGCCTCGGAGGAATCTGACTATATTAATGGAATTGTTCTTCAGGTTGATGGCGGAATAATGATGTAAATGAGAGGATGAAGAAAATGAGAAATGTAGTGATAACGTCTGCGTTCAGGACTCCTGTAGGAGCTTTTGGCGGAGCATTCAAAGATCTGCTGCCGACCGATTTAATTGTGCCGGTAATGAAAAAGGCTGCGGAAGAAAGCGGGCTTGGACCGGGAGATATCAATGAAGTCATACTGGGTCACTGTATCCAGCGGACTGATCAGCCGAATACAGCAAGGACCGCAGCACTGTTGGCCGGCTTTGAGGATACAACGACTGGTTACACTATCCAGAGACAATGCGCCAGCGGAATGCAGGCCATCATTTCTGCATTCATGCAGATTCAAACGGGCATGTCCGATATAGTGCTTGCCGGCGGAGTGGAAGCTATGAGCTCTAGTCCTTACGTAATGAAAGGTCATCGCTGGGGACAGAGGCTGCAGCATGGTGAAATCCGCGACTCAGTTTGGGAAGTCCTGGAGGATCCAATTCATGGAATCATGATGGGAGAGACAGCGGAGAACCTGGCAGAGATGCATAATATTACGAAAGAAGAACAGGATGAATTGGCGCAGTTGAGCCATCAAAGGGCTGTTAAGGCCGCTGAAGAGGGATATTTTGATGATCAAATTGTCCCTATAACGGTCAAGTCCAGAAGGGAATCCAAAACGATAACAAAGGATGAAGGTCCGCGTGCCGGCCTGTCAATGGAGAAGCTTTCTTCTCTCAAGCCAGCTTTCCGACAGGGAGGAACCGTGACAGCAGGAAATTCTTCAAGTTTGAACGACGGCGGAGCAGCCTTGATTTTAATGTCAGAAGAAGAGTCACAAAAGCGAGGCCTCAAACCGCTGGCAAGAATCTCTGGATGTTCAGTGGCCGGAGTTGATCCGAAGCTGATGGGCAGGGGGCCGGTGCCGGCAGTGGAGAAAGGTCTTTCCCAAACAGGCTGGTCTCTTGAGGAAGCTGATCTTATTGAGGTGAATGAGGCTTTTGCAGCTCAGTATATTGCTGTAGAAAAAGAGCTCGGCCTTGACCGGGATAAGACGAATGTCAATGGAAGCGGGATAAGCATTGGCCATCCAGTTGGTTGTACAGGGGCAAGAATCGTCGTTTCCCTGGTCCATGAATTAAACAGACGGGAACTGAAGAAAGGGATTGCGTCTCTATGTGTAGGCGGAGGCATGGGTGCGACCGTTTTTGTGGAAACAATGTAAAACAGCAGCAGAGAGCCAGGATACATCCGGGCTCTCTGTTTGGTTATTGATCTCAATGGCTAAGCCTCGTCAGATTGTTTGCTGATCTTGAAGTGAACTGTGGTTCACTCTCATGAAACACCCGAAAATCGCCTGAATGGCAAATGCTCCTAAAAGCAAAAATAATGCCTGCTTATAGGAGAGAACCATAATAGTCAAAGGAGCAAAACTGGCACCGGTGAGAAGGAAAAAAGAGTATAAACTCAAAGCCTTTCCTCTGTGGCTGCCTGCCCAATTGCCGATGAACGTGATGATCGTGGGAATGAGCAAAGAAATGGCAGACACAAAGGTTATAGAAGACAGAAGATAGATAGTATAACCTGAATGATACAGGAGAGGGAGGATGCTTATGCTGCCCAGAAGAAGCCCGAAAAACAAGGTTTTCGTCTCCCCCAATTGCTTAATGAAGTAGTTGGTAAATAAAGATAGTCCTGCTCCTAGCAAACCGGCTGAGCGTATGGCCAGCAATTCAGCGGAGCTTCCAGTATAGTACCGGGAAAGAGTATCATAGTAGCCGACAAAGGTGAAGAGCAGGAGAAGGACAATCCCGTAGCACATGAATAAAGCCGGCTTTTTTAAAATGGAAATGTAAGCAGCAGGGGAAAAATCTCTCTTTTCTGTGTTAGAAGTAACCGGAAGTTCACTGAGACCAAACAGGAACAAGAAGCCATAAATGGCCGCAAAGAAATAAAAAACGGTCTGCCAGCCGAACCATCCTGACAGGGAACTGCTGATAATCTGCCCAAGAATGCCGGCAGCCAGGAACCCGGAGTTGATTAACGCGAGCAGAAGAGTGCGCTTCTTCGTTTCAAACAGTTCATAACAATAGGCAAAAGCAACAGGTGCAAAGCTGCCCAGAAAAAAGCCCTGCAGCCCCCTGGTGGCGTACAAACTCCATTCGTTTCCTGATAGTGCGACAGCCCCTGTAGCTAGAGCTGAAATCCCTATGCCGAATACAATCACTGATTTTCGGCCGACTACATCGGAAATTCCTCCAAAAAGAAACAGACCTCCAGCGTAACAAAATGTAAAAATACTTCCGGCAAATACAACCTGTTCGGCTCTGATCGAAATGGATTCCGCCACAGCATCGTACATCGGAATCAAGGTATATATATTGCAGGCCACAAAAATCCCCATGGTGACCAAAAGAGCTTCTGCACGTAAAGAAGAGAGTTTCATGTTTCATCCTCCTTTACCCATAAAATATGTAAGGCAGCCTGTCACATTTACAGTTCCTGCTGTCTTCCATAATTTTTCCATGGATAACAGAACTGCAAATCCCGACAGATTGAACACAGTATATTATAATGAACGTAGACAGTCCTTTAGCTCCGTTATGGATGTAATGGCTGGAGAGCTGAAATTTCTTATATATAGCCGAATGACGGAGTGGATTATAAAATGAACAACGAGACAGTAACAGATTGGTTAATTAAAAACAGCATCAATAACGAAGAAATCAACTTCATTGAAACAGTCTTGACCTTTGCTTCTTCGCTAAAAACACTTGGGAGTAAGCAAGATGTTATAAATAGAAGTCTGCAGCTATCGTTTCCTGGTAAAAGGGTTATGACGATATCTAATTTAACCTTTCAGCAGTTCACACAGATTTTAAAGGATAACGACATTGATCTTGATTCAGTGCAGCTGCTTAATCATTATCGTTCACAAGGTATTTGTATTGAGCTTTGTGAGGAACTGTTGGTACAAAGAAATTCGAAATCTAAGAAAGTAAATCAGGATTAAGAGCTTGGCTGTCCTTGTGATCTGTTAAAAATACAATTCTTCATTTTAATATGAAGTTTCTATAAATCAGCCATATTCTTTACGAAAGGCTCTTTTCTAAAAGATTATTGCTTTTGATGCTATTTTATCCTCTCCTCATTTGTACGTGGAAGGATTAGAGCGGAAGGCGTGCGACCTCCTGCGGGACTAGCGGGACAGGTGAGACCCCGCAGGCGAAGCCGAGGAGGCTCAACGCCCGCCCCGCGGAGTCGCGCGTCTGGAGCGGAAATCCATTACTCTTTAAAATAGCCACAATCTTTGCGAAAACAGCCTTACGAAAAGACCTTTTAAATAACTAAAAACAAAATATCCTCAATTTATAAATAATAAAGAAAATAATGAACACAGGGAGTGGGAACATGTCGGTCAGATTTATTTTGGGACGTGCCGGAACAGGCAAAACCAATATGATTTTAAATGAAATCAAAGAAAAACTGAGACAGGAACCAAACGGCAGTCCGGTCATTTACCTTGTTCCAGACCAAATGACATTTCTTTCTGAATATAATTTGGTCAATGAAGAAGGGATAAACGGGATGATCCGTGCTCAGGTGTACAGTTTTACACGCCTTGCCTGGAGAATCCTTCAGGAGACCGGAGGATTGAACCGGTATCACCTATCAAGTGTCGGCCTGAATATGCTGATCAGGAAAATCATTGATGATAAAAAGGATCAGTTGAAGTTATTTTCGCGTGCATCGGATAAGGCTGGTTTTATTGAGCATGTGGAAATGATGCTGACTGAATTCAAGCGGTATTGCGTTTCGCCGGAAGAATTATCAGAAAACCGGGAGAGCTACGCGGATGACGGACAGCAGTCGAAGGCATTAGCGGACAAGCTTCATGATCTGCAGTTGATCTATGACAGCTTTGAAGAAAATCTATCAGGCAAGTATATTGATTCGGAAGATTATTTTACCTTATTGGAAGAGTCGATAGAGAAGTCCGGCTTTCTTCAGGAAGCTGAGATTTTCATAGACGGATTTCATAGCTTCACACCTCAGGAATATGCGGTGATTGGTAAGTTGATGGATTATTGCCCTAGAGTTACGATTTCCTTAACTGCTGAATCTTCTTCACATCAGGGTGATGAGACAGATTTATTCAGGATGACTTCCGAAACCTACGGTGCCTTATCCGGACTTGCTCATGTCTCAAGAGGGGGCGTGGAAGAAGAAATCGTCCTGAAGAAGACCAGCCGCTTTCTGGATAAGGGATTGCAGCATATAGAAGAGAACTTTGAAAAAAGGCCGGTACTTCCGTTTGAGGGAGCTTCAGGGGTGAATATCCTTGAAGCCTCAAACCGGAGAGCGGAAATTGAAGGAGTGGCCAGGGAAATCAGAAGACTCGCCAGAAACGAGAGTTACCGATATAAAGACATGGCTGTTCTTGTCCGGAATGGCCAGGAGTATCAGGATATCATTGAGACGGTATTTTATGATTATGAAATTCCCTACTTTATTGACCAGAAACGGAAGATGCTGAATCATCCGTTGATTGAGCTGATCCGCTCCACACTCGAAATCATGAACAGCAACTGGCGGTACGAACCTGTATTCCGTGCAGTCAAGACAGACTTGCTGTTTCCATATGAGCGTGATCCCCAGCTGCTGAGGGAGCAGATGGACAGGCTTGAGAATTACGTTCTTGCCTACGGAATACAGGGGGATAAGTGGACCAGGAGGGATAGATGGCTATACCGCAGGTTCCGCGGCCTGGAACAGGCGGATATGCCCCAAACAGATAGAGAACGGGAGATGGAGCAGGAGATAAATGAGCTGCGTTTATTTATCTCTGCACCAATCCTGCGTTTTGGCCGCCGGTTGAAAAAAGGCAGTACCGGCCGGGATTTATGTGAGATTCTTTATCTTTATTTGGAAGAACTCGATATTCCCGCCAAGCTGGAAAGGCTGCGAATGGAGGCAGAGAGCAGAGGTGATATCATCTCAGCGAGGGAGCATGATCAGGCTTGGAATGCCGTCATGGATCTGCTTGATCAATTTGTGGAAATTTTAGGAGACGAAGAAGTAACCGTGAAGAAATTCGCTTCCATTATAGATGCCGGAATTGAATCAATGAGGTTCTCCCTGGTGCCTCCTGCGGTTGACCAGGTGATGATCGCCAATCTTGAGCAATCACGGCTGGCCGATTTGCGGGCAGCATTTGTCATCGGGGTGAATGATGGTGTTCTTCCTGCCAAAATCACAGAGGACGGAATTTTTTCTGATGAAGACAGGGAGAAATTGACCACGGCTGGGTTGAGTATAGCCCCTGGAAGCAAAACCAGGCTCCTTGATGAAGAGTTTATTGCTTATAAGGCGTTCACTACACCTTCAGAAAGGCTTTATGTGTCCTATCCAATTGCAAACGAAGAAGGAAAGGCACTTCTGCCATCGGCTTATATTAAGAGGTTGTCAGAGCTGTGTTCTCAAACTTCAATCAGCCTGCTGATCAATGATCCTTCAGAGCTGCCAAAGAATGAGCAGCTTGCTTATGTCTCTCATCCCAATGTGACCATCTCCTATCTGACATCTGGTCTGCAAGCGAAGAAGAGAGGCTATCACCTGCAGGAATTCTGGTGGGACGTCTACAACTACTACGTTGCTGATCCTGTTTGGAAAGGACGGGCCAGTCATATACTTTCCAGCCTGTCTTATCAAAATAAAGGAAAGCGGCTCGGAGACGATACGAGCCAGGCACTTTATGGTGATGAAATATTGGCGAGTGTTTCAAGAATGGAGATGTTCCATGGATGTCCTTTCTCCCACTTCGCCAATCATGGACTGAAACTCCGTGAACGGGACATCTACCGTCTGGAAGCACCTGATATAGGAGATATGTTCCACGCTGCGCTTAAGTGGATTTCGGAGGAAATCGACCGGCATGGATTAACGTGGAAACAACTGACAAAAACGCAGTGCCTTGAACTGGCAAGGGAAGCGGTTCTGTCGCTTGCTCCTAAGCTTCAGCACCAAATTCTGCTCAGTTCCAATCGGCACCACTATATTAAAAAGAAGCTTCAGGATGTTATCGGCAGGGCGTCCTTGATTTTGAGCGAGCATGCAAAAGCAAGCGGCTTCTCACCGGTAGGGCTTGAATTAGGGTTCGGACCGAAAGCGGAACTTCCACCATTCTCCTTTACATTGAAAAACGGGACAAAGATGGCGCTTCAAGGCAGGATCGACAGGGTTGATAAAGCGGAAAGTGATGAAGGAGTCTTTTTGCGGATCATCGATTATAAATCGAGTGCCAGGGACCTTGATATGACAGAAGTGTACTATGGTCTATCACTGCAGATGCTGACATACCTGGATATCGTTTTGACGCATTCACGGAAGTTGATCGGCGCAGATGCAAATCCTGCGGGGGTATTCTATTTCCATGTTCATAACCCTATGGTGAACAGCAAAAAAATCCTTACGCTTGAACAAATTGAAGAGGAAATCTTCAAAAGCTTCAAGATGAAGGGGCTTGTCCTGGGCGAAACCGATGTAGTCCGCATGATGGACCAGTCACTGGAATCGGGTACATCCAATATTATTTCTGCAGGATTGAAGAAAGACGGAACATTATCATCACGTACGAAAGCAGCGGATAGAGAAGAATTTAATGTCATGCGAACACATGTAAGGAACCTGTATAAGAAATCAGGCGATGACATTATGTCTGGAAGAACGGATATCACTCCATATAAATTAAAGGACCGGACTCCATGCCAGTTCTGTTCATTCAAATCAGTCTGTCAGTTCGATTCTTCTCTTGAAGAAAATGAGTTTCGTATTTTTACCGAAGGAAAACCGGCAGACCTGCTGCAAAAGATGAAAGGAGAGGAAGACGCCCATGAATAATATTCCAATGAAGCCCGAAGATGCTACATGGACAGATGACCAATGGAAGGCTATCTGGGCAAAAGGAAGGGATATCCTTGTTGCGGCGGCAGCCGGCTCCGGTAAAACGGCTGTACTGGTCGAAAGGATCATCCAAAAGATGCTGGACAAAGAAGATGGAATCAATGTGGATGAGCTGCTTGTCGTGACGTTCACCAATGCTTCAGCGGCAGAAATGAGACATAGAATAGGAACGGCATTGGAGAAGGCGATTACGGCCGATCCCAGTTCCTATCACCTGCGGAAACAGCTGAGCCTGTTGAACCGAGCGTCGATTTCCACTCTCCATTCGTTCTGTCTGGAGGTCATCCGTAAATACTATTATCTCATTGATATCGATCCCGGTTTCAGGATCCTGGATGATACAGAAGGTGAGCTGTTACGTGATGAAGTCCTGGATGAGTTGTTTGAAGAGGAATATGGAAAAGAGGATAATGACTCTTTTTACAAGCTTGTGGACACCTTTACAAACGACAGGAGTGACGCGGCTCTTCAGGATATGATCCGCAAGCTGTACGATTTTTCAAGATCGCATCCCGACCCTGATGCGTGGCTTGGCAATCTGGTAGATATGTATGATGTGGAAGAAGAGGGAAGTATTGATGACCTCCCATTCATTGAAGCGCTGAAATTTGATATCCTGCTGAACTTGAAAGGGGCAGAGGCCTTGTTTCAGCAGGCATATGATTTATCGAAAGAGCCCGGCGGCCCTGCTCCAAGAGCGGAAAACTTTTTGGATGACCTCTCCCTGACTGAACGAATCAGTTCTTCTTTTCAACAGTCATGGACCGAGGGGCATGCCGTGTTTCAATCTATTAAATTTTCAAGATTGAAGCCTTGTAAAGGTGAAGAATATGATCCTGACCTAGTGGAAGAAGCAAAGGTTCTAAGGGATAAAGGCAAGAAAATGATTGAGAAGATAGCGGAGGATTTCTTTTCCCGTAAACCTGGAACCTACTTGAGGGATATGAAAAAAATGAGGGCAGTCGTTCAATCCCTCGTCGAAGCTGTAAGAGGCTTCAGTCAAAAATTCCATTCATTAAAAAATGAAAAGGGAGTCGTCGATTTTGCGGATCTTGAACACTTCTGTCTGGAAATCCTGACGGAAAATGGGGGAGTTGAAGGATTGAAGCCATCCTTTGCAGCCCTCCAGTACAGGAAACAGTTTAAAGAAGTGCTAGTGGATGAGTATCAGGATACCAACCTTGTGCAGGAATCCATCCTGGGGCTGGTAACGTCTGACCAGGAGTCAGCAGGGAACTTGTTTATGGTAGGAGACGTTAAACAGTCGATTTACCGATTCCGCCTGGCAGAGCCGAATCTGTTTTTAGGAAAGTATAACCGATTCACCCCTTCAGGCGGAGAGACAGGAATGAAAATCGACTTATCCAGGAACTTCCGCAGCAGGATGGAAGTCCTTGATGGAACGAACTTTTTATTCAAACAGATTATGGGTGTGAATGTCGGGGATATTGATTATGATCATGAGGCTTTGCTCGTGAAGGGAGCGGCCTATCCTGAAGATGAAAAATATCCCATTGAAGTGGCGGTCATAGACCAGTCTGATGGAGGTGTCAGCCAAACTGTTGATACTCCTGAAATGGAAGGCTTGGTTTATGATGAAGCGGACCTGGAAAAATCAGTGGTCGAGGCAAGGTATATGGCACTCAAAATCAAAGAGTTGATAGGCGGAGGCAAAGAGATATACGATCCGAAGGCAGGCCGCCACCGTCCGCTGCAATACAAGGATATTGTCATCCTTCTCCGCTCGATGCCTTGGGCTCCTGAAATAATGGAAGAGTTCAAGAAACAGGGCATTCCAATCTATGCCAATCTTTCAACTGGCTACTTCGAAGCGACAGAAGTTGCCATCATGCTGTCTTTGTTGAAAGTGATCGATAACCCCTATCAGGATATCCCGCTTGTTTCGGTATTGAGGTCACCGATAGTCGGGATTGATGAAGAGGGACTTGCCGAGGTCCGTATCCACTCTAAATCAGGTACGTATTATGAAGCGGTCCAAAAATATATCCGTAAAAAACCGGATCAATATGATGAAGAAGTGCATGAAAAGATAAGCAGGTTTCTTTCCAGCTTGACTGTCTGGAGAACCAAAGCGCGCCAGGGGTCACTGGCAGAATTAGTTTGGCAGCTGTACCGCGATACGAGGTTTTATGATTTCGCCGGCGGGATGCCTGGGGGCAAGCAGAGGCAGGCCAATTTAAGAGCCCTCTATGACAGAGCACGCCAATATGAAGAAACCTCTTTTCGGGGATTATTCCGTTTTCTGCGCTTCATAGACCGTATGCGCGAACGGGGAGATGATTTAGGAGCAGCAAGAGCCCTGAGTGAACAGGAAGATGTGGTGAGAATGATGACCATCCACTCCAGTAAAGGGCTTGAATTTCCAATCGTATTTGTGGCTGGACTATCAAGGCAGTTCAATTTAATGGACCTGAACCAGCCCTATCTGCTTGATAAGGAATATGGTTTTGCTTCGAAGTACCTTGACCCGGATAATAGGATCAGTTATCCCTCATTGCCTCAGCTGGCTTTTAAAAGAAAGAAGAGGCTTGAGACAATAGCAGAAGAAATGAGGGTGCTGTATGTCGCCCTTACCCGTGCGAAAGAAAAACTATACCTTATAGGCACTGTAAAAGATGCGGAAAAGTCAATCAAACAATGGAATGCAGCCGCGCATCATCAGGGATGGCTGCTTCCGGACTTTGAACGGGCCAAAGCCTTGAGTTTCATGGATTGGGTGGGACCGGCCCTTGTCAGACACAGGGACTGCTCACTCTTAAGTGAGAGTGGTGCTGCATCCCGTCCTCTTCATCCAGAAATCGGTGAGCATCCGTCTTGCTGGAAGCTTGACGTCATTCCGAAATCTCAGTTCCTGATTTTAGATGGAGAAGAAGATGCCAAGGAGACGGAATGGCTGGAAAAGGTCAAAGAAGGACTTCCGGTTGAGCAGGAATCTCCTGATAAAGAGGAGGTCGTTGAAGCGTTGTCATGGCGTTATCCATTTCCCGAAGCAGCAGTACTCCCTTCAAAGCAATCCGTTTCGGAAATCAAAAGGATGTTTGAGATTTCTGACGAAGCCAGCAGTGACAGGATGGTAAGGAAAATCCAGAAGCCGGTCTTCAGGCGGCCTAAATTCCTTCAAGAGAAAGAGCTGACCCCGGCTGAAATCGGGACAGCCATGCATATGGTCATGCAGCATATTTCTTTTTCTGAAATGCCGGACGAGCAGTCGCTGGGTTTGCTCCTTGAAGACCTGAAGCGGAAGGAACTGCTGACAGATGAACAGGCCGAAGCCATTGACCAGCAGAACATCCTTGGATTCTTCAAAAGCGATATGGGGCAGAGAGTATTGAGAGCTGAGGAAATTCACCGGGAGGTTCCTTTCAGTATGGCTGTACCTGTCCAGGAAATTGATGCGGCGGCTTCTGCAAAAGATTCGGAAACAGTTCTTGTCCAGGGAATAATCGACCTGATTTTCCGGGACGAAAATGGCCTTGTCCTCATGGATTACAAGACTGATGGCATAGAAGACCGTTACAAAGGCGGCTTTGAGGAAGCAAGACCGATTCTGCTTGATCGTTATCTTGTGCAGGTAGGATTGTATACCAAAGCCGTTGAACGGATCTGGAAGGAAACAATCAATGAACGGTATCTTTATTTCTTTGACGGCAGCCATGTATTGAATGTGGAAAAAGAATAGATGCGAAAGCTCCGGGGGATTTTGGGGGTACTCAAGATCTGCCGAATTTTAAAATCCACTTGTTATTAACAAAGAAAAAGTCAACTTTCCTTCCTTAAATAAGAGGAAAAGTTGACTTTTTTCTTTGAAAGCAATGTGTTTGTCGCTCTCTTTGCTTCATTAGCTTTAGAACCCTTAGATGTTTTTTGGGAAATTTGGCTGTCGGTGTACTTTCTCAACTAGTGGTTGGAAAGATGCTAATTTAACGCAGTGCCCGGTGGCACGGAGCAAGGTGGTTCACTATTTTGATAAAAATAGAGGAGAAATGTTCCCTTATTTACTAACAAACACTGTAAAAATGTGAAATAGGGGAAAAATTTCCCTTATTTAGCTTAATATACTTAAAAAAGGTGCTTTTTTATCATATAAAGGAAAAAACTTCCGCTATTTACCCCCTAAATAAGTATGCATCTGCGATTAAGGGAAAAAAGTTCCCTTATTTTTTACCGCTGGGTACGTAATCATGGAAATGACAGGCAGCTTTAGCTAAAAGACCGGCTAAAACAGGCGCCAGCCCAGTGGAGCCGGGGGCTAACACCTGAAGCGGAAAAGGCACGATTCTACAATTATAAGTCTCTGCTGGTCTTTTTTCAGTGGCCTCATATTTTCACCGGAGCATTTTTAGTGTGGAGAAAGACAGCATGTTATACAGCAATGGAACCAAATGTATGTTTAAGCTTAAGGAAGGGTAAATATAACTTGATTACGAGCGGGCAGAGATGGGGGTTGTTCGACGTTAGCGAGGCACACGAAAACAGAGAGAAAGCAGTATTCAGTCTGGCCCATAACAAAGGTCAATATCATTAAACAGCCAACAAACCCGCAGGTCTGCTGATACCCCAGTCTTTCTGAAATTCCGAAAGACTACCATCAAATAAAAGGCAGGAGGTGGAAAGGATGGTAAAGAATTTGATTGGGACCTGTGAATTATGTATGAGAGAAGAAGTTGAGACAACCAGGCACCATCTCACCCCGAAGGAAGAGGGAGGAACGTTCCTGCCGACTGCTCAACTTTGCAGAGCCTGCCATAAACAAATTCATTCGCTTTATACGAACGAAGAATTGGCTGCAAGGTTATCGACCATCGAAAGTCTCCAGAAAGATGAAAGGATAGCGAAATTCGTAAAATGGATTAGAAAACAGCCGTCCACCAAGCTGGTCAGATCAAGGAAATCAAATGAAAGAAAACGAAAGGGAAGGCGATGATCAACCAATCTGCCTTCCCTTAGTTATTCCCGGTAATCGGCTGGTCGATTACATTGCAATCAAAGGTCGTATTCGCACTGAACACGTTATACGTAAGCTGGAAAGGCCCTGTATTGAAACCGCCGGAGCCCGCTGTTGTTTTTTGGCTGGATTTTGGAGAAATAATTCCTGCATCCCCGAACTGGACATTCCCTCCGCCTACACTGAGAATTTGGACAGGTCCTATAATAGCCGGCATAAGAATACACCCTTTATCGTCAAATTGGCTTATAATTTTACTTTATGAAAAAAACAGGGCATTTGTTCATACTTCATCATTTCCACGAGGCTTGAGCTGCCGGATATTCTTGACCCTTGCCTCCATAAATACATTTTCCGTCTGGCCAATATGGAGGACAGATGAAAAGGAAGAACCGATAATATCGATGTTGTTCACTTTTATCGGGCACTCGTCTAGTTTTGTGAAAGCAACTGGAGGGGGGGGCAGCGTAAAAGGAATAGGCTCACTGTATATGGGATACTGGCTGAAATCCCCCTCGCTGGAAAAGAATAACTCTCTTTCCCTTTGAACGGCTAATGCCTTTTGAAAGGAGGTGATCTCTTTAGAGTCTCCGATCTGAAGGACAGAACTGAAAGAGAGAGTCCGAATTTTAAACTCTTTTACAATGGAATATCTATTGCCCATTTACAATCACCCTTTCGGAGTCAAAGGAACAAATGGTCCAATAATGAGTGACTCAGCGGGAGTGTCGAAGGTGGAGGCAAGCTGTATGATATTGGCGTCTCCAATCAATAGCAGGGAAGAACTTGCCACTGCCTCAATATTGAGGGTATTCACGCATAATTCACGATTGATCACTTGAAGGTTCATTTTCAACATCTCCTTTCATATTGGGGGGAAGATTGGACATGAAGGCATGAATGGCATTCACGATATCACTTTTTACCTTGGTGAAAATCTTCTCTTCCCAAGCTGGTTCTCCTTGCTGCCTTTCCTGATATACAGGCATGGATTGAAGGTAAAATTGAATTCTTTGCGGCATTTGCTTCTTTATATCTTCTTTAATCAATTCATAATAAGATTCATCCAGTGATATGCCTAATTGAAGTTCGGTGTCACTGATGATTCCTGGGACTTCTTTCTGAATATAATCATTTACCCTTGGCATGAGGGACTTTTGCATATCTTCCATGTCAACTTGCTTGACAGGGGGAGTGGGGCCTGCAGGCTGCCCTTCAACAGCGAAGTCCTCAATTTTTTCCAAATCACTGGGGTTCAAGCCGATATTGAGCGTCCCTTCCAGGGTTTCAACCTTGAGCTGGTCAAATCGATATTCAATACTTTCTACATTGATGGATGGTTTTTCTTTTAGAGCAGAGACTTCCTGCTGCAGCTCTTGGATGAGTGTCTCAAGGTTGCTTACTCGTTTGTTTTGCTCAGTTATAAATTGATAGAGTTGTTGGTAAGTATAATACTGCTGCAATGGTAGTCACCGCTTTCTTTTAAAATTCTATATTCCTGGAGCAGTCAAAGGAACCAATACATCGTTCCCCTCTGGTGCTGGGCCGTTCTTTTCCGGTTCAGGTGCTGGTTCCTCAAACCCGCCTGTATTATAAAGGTAAGAAGTAGGGAGGATTTGTCCTGAGGTGCCAATCTGGAATACGGAGGAGTTGGACATTCCCCCGATTTTAATCATGTGTATATGGATGGACTGCTGGACATAGAGTTTCATCTTGATCACCCTCACAATCACAATGTAAAATTTATTCCCTGGTCAAGCGTATCATCATCAATTGTGTAGGTAACAGAGTTTTCATTGTAAACAGAAATCCCATCTCCGGTAATGAACGAACCCGCTCCTGCAAATGTTTTTGCGGAAGAAACCGGTCTGATTTGAAAGACGTCACCGATATGAAAGACCCCGCTCGATCCCACGCTGATAACTTGAACAGCTCCTACAAAAGCCGGCATACTGTTCACACCTTTTCTGCTGAGTTAGTTAGATTATCTTATGACAGCGGACGGTGGATGTGATAATCGCCTAAAAGCGCTAAACGAGTTACAATAGAGGATATACTCGTTAGAGAAGGAGACAGAAACATGCAGGTACTTCAACCAGTCAATAAACAGGAAAGGCTGCTTTCACTTGATGTGATAAGAGGCTTTTCGCTGCTCGGAATATTCATCATTAATATGATCTCTTTTCATTCGCCATTTTTGTATGTGGACCACTATTCGTGGTGGAGTTCGCCGGCTGACCAGCAGCTGTTCCCGTGGATAGATATTTTGGTTCAATCCAGCTTCTATCCTCTGTTTGCTATGCTGTTTGGATATGGATTGGCCATGCAGCAGGAAAGGTCACTAGAGAAAGGAGTAAACTTTTACCCCCTTGCTGTAAGGCGGCTTCTCGTACTTTTGCTCATAGGCTGTGTCCATGCCTTCCTGATTTGGTCTGGTGATATTCTGATCAACTATGCATTATTTGGCCTGATATTACTTGCTTTTATGAAAATGTCCGGAAAAGCATTGCTGTGGACTGGCGCATTGTTATTTTTGCTTCCACAAATGTTTTTCAGTATCCTGCTTCTGCTCGTTAGTGTTACCGATCCGGCAGGTACTGCTTTTTATTCCGATTTAACAAATATCACGAATTCATTGGAAGCATACAGCAGTGGAAGCTTCAAAGAAATCTTTCTTCAGAGATTTGAAGATTGGTACAATGTAAATGGTCCTGGAAATATTATTTTCTTGATGCTTTCGATTCTTCCAATGCTCATGGTTGGAGCAGGTGCCGGCAAGCTGAAAGTGCTGGAACGGATTCCTGAACATAAAAAATTCTGGATAGTAATGCTGGCCGTTTTCGCTTCTGCAGGATTGATCCTGAAATCATTGCCGTTTACTACTCATGCCAACATTGCTTCTGCCTATATTCAAGATATGCTGGGAGCTCCATTCTTATCAGTATCATATGCGATACTGTTGGCTTTATTATTGATTAACCGAAAAATTTCAACCGTTCTTAAGCCATTGGCAGCTGCAGGAAGAATGTCACTGACGAACTATCTGGCACAGTCAATCATCGGAACATTGATTTTCTATAATTATGGTTTGGGGTTATATGGAGAAGTGACCTTGGTAACCGGAACATGGCTGGCGGCAGCGATTTTCCTGATTGGAGTGATTCTGTCAGAATTATGGTTGTCCAAGTTCCGCCAAGGACCCATGGAAAAGCTTTGGAGAGTCCTTACTTATAAAAAAGAGGGAGCGGAAACATCTAAATAAAAGGATGTTTTCGCATAACTTGCTGCTTTCGGTAAAATACCAAGATACAGATTTTTCCCCTGGATACTTAGGTATAACTCTCTAATCATAAAGAGCAGCTCTCGTTCTCTTACTAACGAGGATATTCCGATGTATCTTTGTAAAATTGTATCAAATAGCAACAAAGTTTATGAAAAGAGCCAAATAAAGAGATAAAGGCAGGGTGAATCATGAAACTGGTATCATTCAAAGCAGGGAAGGAAGAAAGATACGGTGCTGTAAAGGAAGTAGGAGAGGCGATTTGGAATCTGGCTGCCTTGGAAAGAAGTTTTGATGGGAAGGGAGTGCTTCCTGACTCACTGCTTCAGCTTATTCAAGAAGAAGAAGAGACGCATATGAGCCGCCTGAAGGAATTGGTAAGATTCGGAGAGTCACTCGAGGATACAGTCTCACTTGTATTTCCTTGGAGAGATGTGACTCTGCTCCCGCCGATACCGAGACCAGTTAAAAATATCATGTGTGTAGGCAAGAATTACCGTGAACATGCGATTGAAATGGGAAGCGAGGCGGACATCCCGGAGCATATCATGATATTCACAAAGGCACCAACATCGGTGACTGGCAGCATGACGGCTATTCAATCCCATAATTCTCTAACTTCACAGCTTGATTACGAAGGAGAACTCGCGGTCATTATCGGTAACAAAGGGATAAATATTTCGGAAAAAGAAGCCTGTCACCATATTTTTGGTTATACGATACTCAATGACATCACGGCCAGAGACCTTCAAAAAAAGCATAAGCAGTTTTTCCTGGGCAAGAGCCTTGATACGACTTGCCCAATCGGTCCTTATATCGTAACGGCAGATGAAATTGAGAATCCCGAATCTCTCACCATTACAACCCGGGTGAATGGGGAAGTTTGTCAGGAGGCACCAGTAAGTGATATGATTTTCCCAATAGGAAAAATTATTGAAGAACTGTCAGCAGGCATGACGCTTGAACCAGGGGATATCATTGCAACAGGTACTCCTTCAGGGGTAGGGAAAGGTTTCACACCTCCAAGGTTCTTAAAATCCGGTGATAAAGTTGAAATTTCCATAGACAGGATTGGAACGCTTACCAATACCATTCAATAGAAGTTACAATTTCTTGTCATAAGCAGGTATTATTCGTGCAGATGAAGAGAGGTATGGTAAGATAATGAGGATATTAGTTGTTCAAGGAGGAAATGTACATGTTTGATAATACTCATGCCCATATTGCAACATGGGTGATCGGGATTATTTTGTTCTTTGCAGCACTGTACCTACATAACAGCGGCAAAAAGAAAGCGATGAAAATTGTTCATATGACATTGAGACTGTTTTATCTATTGATCATCCTGACAGGAGCTCTTCTGTTCTGGAAACATCAAGGAGTCTTTCCGATGCAGTACGGTCTGAAGTTATTGGGAGGATTGTGGGTCATTGCCATGTTTGAAATGATCTTAGTCCGGACTAATAAAGGCAAAAAAACAGGTATTTTTTGGGCTCAATTGATTATTGCCCTGGTAGTGACACTTTACCTTGGTGTCTGGCTGCCATTGGGACTTTGGTCTCTGGCCTAAATACTGCAAAGGCTGCTCTAAAGGGAGCAGCTTTTTTGTGCATGAATATGGAAATACATTACAATGAAAACGAGTACAGCCTCGAACTTATCTGAAAACACACCGACTCTGCGGCAGTAAGCTAAAAGAGTGTACTGACCAGCAGATAGTATAAAGTTATCCACCCTCTATTAAAGATCCCAAAAGCCTCCAATTGAAAAGATAAAACAACCCAAATTCCCTTAATATTCTACAAAATTCACAAATAATTGTACAATATGTCTGAAAATTATGGTATTTTTTATATAAGTCTTATACGTCTGAATTGAATATACGAATACTGAACAAAAGAAAAAGTATTACATAGATTGTTTTCAAGAGCGGTGGTGTGTCCAATGGCTAAATCATTCAATCATATATATTCTTCTCGAGAAAGACTGGCTGGTTACATCAGCTCAAATAAATTAGAACTATACCCGACTATACTTGTTCAGATGTTTTTGGGACAAGTGCCTATGGATGAGGCGAAACGGATCAGAGCAGAAATTTTATCCTATCTGCCTATGGCTGTCATAATCGGCTGCAGTACTGAGGGTCAGATTATAAATGGAGAGATTATTAATGATTCTCCTGTTTTGTCCTTTACCATCCTTGAAAAAACAGAAGCAGTTTCTAAGCTTCTGGAAGTCATTGATGATGAGGGAGCATATGAAACAGGCAGACTTCTGGCTGAAGAGCTCGTCGATATGGAAACAAAAGCAGTCATCCTGTTTGCGAGCCATCTGGATGTAAATCTGCCAAGAATCCTTGAAGGATTTCATTCTATAACTCCCCAGATACCAGTGGGAGGCGGTGTTTCAATAGATGTTCCAGGAAGAAAACAGTCAATTGTATTGACGGAAATAGAAGCATCGGAAAAGGGTATAGTTGCGGCTGCCCTGAACAACTCTGGCTTGATTGTTCAAACCTTTATCAATGAACAATGGAAAGAAGTTGGAAGGCCATTAACGGTCACGCAGTCAAAAGGAGCCGTCATTGAAAAGATCGATCATTTGAAACCACTGAAGGTATTGGCACACTATCTAGGGGAAAGCTTTGTTTCCCGTCTTCCGGAGTCAGGTGTTGAGTTTCCTTTCCTAGTGAAGAGAAATGAGGGGGTAACCACTCTCTTTCCAATAAGGATCCTGGGAAATGGTTCTATAGAAATGAGTAAAGAAGTGAAACAGGGAGACAGTCTCACTTTTGCGTTTGCTGATCTGGAATCAATTGTGGAATGTTCATTGAAAGAATTAAATCGGTTAAGGAGGAAGCCGGCCGAAGCTCTATTCATTTTTAACTGCGCTGCACGCAGGCAGTTCATTTCGGACTTTACTAAGTCCGAAATGGAGATGATGGCAGAGATAGCAAATACATCAGGTTTTTTCTCGCATGGGGAAATTTTAATGGACGGCAGCAAAACACCTGACTTATATTCCCATTCTCTTACTTATCTCTCTATCTCTGAAAATGATCAGCTGCTCCCTGTTGAGAGGGACAGGTTTCAGTACACTCATACTTCAGAAGGAAATACAAGGGTTTCCCTTACACAGCTGATTAATGCTTCTTCTAACGACATACAGAAGTTGAATGAAAATATCCAGATTTCCGAGGAATACTATCGGTCTCTATTTGAAAATAATACTGATTTTGTCTACTCAACCGACTTAAGAGGTAAATTTAATTCTGTTAATCCCACTTTCCTGAAGACATTTGGATACTCTGAATCTGAGCTGATCGGAAAACTATCCATATCTTATATATTTGAAGAGGATGTTCCCCGGATCAAAAGGCATTTCTTCAGGACCCTGTCAGGGAAAGAGCAATTCTATGAGCTATGGATTCCTTCCAAGTCAGGGGAGGTTCAACTATTTCATATAAAAAATATCCCGATTACCATTGACGGTAAGTGCGTGGGTTTATTCGGAATCGGCAGGAATATTACCGAACAGAAGAAAACGGAAGAGAAAATCACCCAGCTGGCTTATTTCGATGCAGAAACAGGTCTTCCGAACAGAGTGAAATTCAGGGAGTTATCAGAAGAATTCATCGAACGGGCCAATAAAAAGAAGCGCCGTCTCGGCATCCTCTTTCTGGATATAGACCGTTTCAAGCTGGTTAATGACACACTGGGGCATTCTGCAGGTGACCGCATATTGATCCAGCTGGCTGAAAGGATTAAAAGTGTGCTGCCAAAAGGGGCTTATCTTGGCAGGTTTGGCAGTGATAAATTCACCATACTGATAAGCAAAAACGTAACAGACGAGAAAATCAGGCAAGTTGCAGAACTAATTGCAGAACATATCCAGCTGCCAATCGTACAGGGAAACCAGGAATTCTATATAAAAGCAAGTATAGGTATCGCCGTATATCCAAGCCATGGAACCAACCTGTCAGACTTATTGCGAAATGCCGATACGTCATTGAATTGGGCCAAATCAAATGGTGGAGATCAGGTTGTTTTCTATACGGATGAAATGAATATAAATACGCTGAAAAAAGTGAAAATGGAAAGTTATCTGCGAAAGGCACTTGAAAGGGAGGAATTCACCCTTTATTATCAGCCCATTGTGAAGCTGAGCGGAAGGCGGGTAATTGGAGCAGAGGCTCTTATCCGATGGAATCACCCTTACTTGGGAACCGTATCTCCAATGGAGTTCATTCCGTTGGCGGAAGAAACTGGATTGATAGGTCCAATAGGAAACTGGGTACTTCAAGAGGCTTGTAAGCAGGCGAAGGAATGGCAGGAAAAAGGGCTTCCTGATTTTTATATTTCAGTGAATGTCTCTGCTAACCAGTTTCAACAGCCGTCCTTCACCCAGGAAATCAACTGCGCATTAAAACTGTCTGGGCTGTCCCCGGAGTACCTATGCCTGGAATTGACAGAAAGTGTGATGATCCAGCATTCGGAACATACGATTGATAGGATGGAGGAACTGTCGGCCCTCGGAGTCAAAATTGCCATTGACGATTTCGGAACAGGTTATTCATCTTTAAGTTATTTGAAGCATCTTCCTTTACACGTTCTTAAAATTGATAAATCATTTGTTCAGAATATCGAGGAAAGCAGTTCTGACTATGCCATTGTCCAGGCTGTTTCAACAATGGGGAAAGGGCTGGGCATGCAGGTAATCGTCGAGGGAATTGAAACTGGTGAACAACTCGACCTCCTTCATGATCTCAATTGTGACTTGGGACAGGGTTACTTTATTTCAAGGCCTGTTCGTCCGGATGAAATGGAAAAGTGGATGAGAGATACTCGGGTTTATCTTTGAAATCGCAGTGTTGTGTTACTTTAAAAATGGCTGTTTTCGAAAAGATTGTGGCTGCATTAAACGAAATGGATTTCCGCTCCAGGCGGACGACTCCGCGGGGCGGGCGGTGAAGCAAAAGCAGAAGCGGCCGTTCAGCGACCTACAGATTTTAGGGCTCTCGTATGAGATAAAGGAATCACGAAGAGCCTTAGCGATTCGATGATGACTTATCGCAAGGAGAGAGACCGAAATCTGCTAGTCGCTGGCCGCTGAAGCTAGATGAGCCTCCTCGGCTGCGGCTGGTCAAGGCGCTTCCGCTTTTGATCCGTCCAGCTGCAGCGCCTAGCCCCTCGGGGTCAAATAACCCTCAGAGAATAAAAGGAAAGAGCGCCTTTTTTTCTCTGAGGAACATTTGCCTGTCGGGGCTGGTCAAGGCGCTTCCGCTTTTGATCTTGTCTTATTCAAGTTTTTCAATAACGATTCTCTTTCCTGTACTCAAGGTGAACTCAAATCGGTCACGTTGTTTTTTATAATAAGTAAAGTGATGCTGTACCGAACACACTGTCTCTCCATTATCAAACGTCAAAAAGTTCACTCCTTCTCTGATTTTCCTGTCTTCGAGAAAACAAAGGTGATTGTGGCAGAATATACAATCATACAAAGAGAATTCAAGTGAGTTCAAGCTGGTCAGAAATTGAAAAAAAGAATCATCACTTAATTCCTCAATCAGCATTTCCAGTGAATAGATCAGTGCTTTTTTTATCCGGATTGTTTCCGTATCTTTGAGATTCGTCTTATCGTAAGGTGTCTTTACAATGCCTTCAGACTCTAATATCCCTCTTTCCCATCCCTGGTCCCGAAAAACTTCCACTTCCTGCTGTGTGTAAAATTCCAGATCGGTCGCTTCATCCAACTCATCATCAAAAAACACCCATTGATTATGAATGAATTCTACAGTTCCTAGTGTGTAGGAGCGGTTTTGCCGCTGAAGGAGCTTCTTTCTGTACAGGTTATTCACCTATTTCCCCCCTTACCTGAAAATGTTATATCAACATTATCTACATTTTGGGCCTAATTTAGCATATTCATTTAAAGTAAAAGTGAAATAAGACAATTAACCATTTTCTGAAGATTGCATATGATAATCCATATTGCATCTAGCCCAATTTGCCTGAAATAGAAAGGATGACTGAAATGTGCGGAATAACAGGATGGATCAACTTTAGAAAAGACTTGAGAAACTCCAGGGGTATCTTGGAAACTATGACCGAAACACTCTCTAAAAGGGGACCGGATGATTCCAATGTATGGCTGGATACTCATGCTGCTTTTGGGCATAAAAGGCTTACAGTCGTAGATCCTGAAGGCGGTAAACAGCCGATGGCAAAAGAGGCGGAGGGATACAGGTTCGTCATATGCTATAACGGAGAGCTGTATAATACGGAGGATATAAGAAAAGTACTGATCTCCAAGGGCTATACATTCAAGGGGCATTCAGACACTGAAGTGCTCTTGACTTCCTATATTGAGTGGAGGGAGGACTGTGTTCAGCATCTAAACGGAATCTTTGCATTTGCTGTATGGGACAGCGAGAAACAGCAGGTATTTATCGGAAGGGACCGGCTTGGTGTGAAGCCATTCTTCTTTACAGAGAGAGATAGTGGTCTTCTATTCGGATCAGAATTAAAAGCATTGCTGGCCCATCCGTCTATACCAGCAGAAGTCAACAGAGAGGGCTTGTCAGATCTCCTTGGACTCGGACCATCACGTTCACCGGGATCGGGAGTTTTTAAAGGTGTTAAGGAATTGAGACCGGGGCATGCCTTGATATTCTCAAAAAATGGACTGAAGGTCTGGAGATATTGGAATGTCAAAAGCGGCCAGCACACGGATAGTTTTGATGAAACGGTTGAAAAAGTGGGCTTCTTAGTGAAAGACAGTATCACCAGACAGTTGATTTCGGATGTTCCTTTATGCACGTTTTTATCTGGAGGACTGGATTCCAGTGCCATCACAGCCATTGCAGCAGAGGCCTTTAAAAAGGAAGGAAAAGGAAGGCTGCACACATATTCTATTGATTATGAGGGCAATGATGAGCATTTCAAATCCAATAAGTTTCAACCTGACTCTGACAGCAAATGGATTAACCTGATGTCGGATACGTTCAATACTGTCCATCATAACTGCATCATTACACAGGAGAAATTAAAGAATTATCTGACCGAGGCCGTGCATGTAAGAGATCTGCCTGGCATGGCTGATGTCGATTCATCGCTCTTATGGTTTTGCAGAGAAATTAAGAACGAATTCACTGTCGGACTTTCTGGGGAGTGTGCGGATGAAATTTTCGGTGGATATCCATGGTTCCACAATGAAGATGATTTCAATCGTAAAGGCTTCCCGTGGATGAGATCTGTAGAAGAGAGGCAGTCTCTGTTGAAAGCCGATTTACGTAAAAAGTTAAATCTCGAAGAATATGTACTCTCGAAATACAATGAAACCGTGGCAGAAACCCCTGCTCTTGAAGGTGAAACCCCAATAGAAGCTAAAAGAAGGGAACTCTTCTATCTGAATATTATCTGGTTCATGACGACCCTGCTGGATCGAAAAGACCGGATGAGTATGGGAGCGAGCCTTGAGGTACGTGTGCCGTTTGCTGATCACCGCCTGGTTGAATATGTTTGGAACATTCCTTGGAAATGGAAAATGCATGAAGACAGGGAAAAGGGGATTCTGAGAAAAGCGCTGGAAGGGACTTTACCTGATGAAGTGCTTTACCGAAAGAAGAGTCCTTATCCCAAGACGCACCATCCCGTTTACACTTCCTTGGTTAAGAACTGGCTTGAGGAAATATTGGAAGACAAATCAAGCGCACTTTATGAGTTATTTGATCATGGGAAGCTGAAGTCCCTTGTTGAAACGAACGGGGAAGCCTTTAAAACCCCTTGGTTCGGACAGTTGATGACAGGACCGCAGCTCCTCGCTCATCTCGCACAGATGCACGTTTGGTTCAAAGATTACAATATTAATATTGTGGATCGATGATCTTTTGAAGTTCATGCCGTTTACCGGTGTGAGCTTTTTTTTGCAGTGGCGGGGTGTATGGTTTAATAGTCTGGTTGAAGGAAGTGCCTTGAATGTAAAGTTGAAAAATGATGCAGTCAGAAAGCCCCTAATACAGCCTGATCATCAATCTATTAAACCCCTTCAAGGTACACGAAAAACCCCTTCCGTAAACAGGAAGGGGTTTGAATTCATCAAAATAAGAAAGTATAACTTTTTTAAATCGAAAATTAGGCAGCGTTTCTTAATCCAGCTCCGAGGCCCCAGCGGCTAGCGTACTGCCCATCCCCTCCTTGCGATAAGTTATCATCGAATCACTTCGTTCTTCGTGATTCCTTTATCTCATGCGGGGCTGGTACAGTCCGTACGCCGCTGAGCGGGGCCTTTCCGCTTTTTATGAATCCGGCTCCAGCGCCCTAGGGTCCGTACCCACTGGAACGGACTTAGCCCCTCGGGATCAAATAACCCCCGGAGAGTAAAAGGAAAGCCCGCCTTTTTTTCTCCGGGGAACATTTGCCTGTCGGGGCTAAAAGGGGCGCTTGCGCTTTTTTATCAGTGATATTGTTTCTTTGAAGGTGGAACACTCAAGCCATCAAGCTTCCTCACCAGCTCTTTACCAAAAGCAGTATTCGGCTGGTTAGAGTGCGACGTCAGCACAGTTTCACTTAATTCATATGCAGTGGCGCCATGTTCGGAGAAATCGAGACCAGCCAACTCATCCTCACTGGAGACGCGGATATTATCGGCCTTGTTGAGAAGATAGATGACTGCACCGGAAGAAGCAGCGACCCAGAGTATGACAGCACCCACCCCGATTGCCTGTGTACCTAAAAGGGAAAGGTCTCCTCCATAGAAAAGTCCATTTGATACATCGAAGAAACCAATAGCCAATGTTCCCCAGATTCCGCAAAGTCCGTGCACGGCAATGGCTCCTACAGGATCATCCACTTTCAATTTTACTTCTATAAAGCGTACACCCTCGACCAATAGTATTCCTGCAATGAGTCCTATTACAAGGGATCCCCCGATGGAAACATTGGCACATCCAGCTGTGATTCCTACCAACCCTCCTAAAGCGCCGTTCAATGTCAGGGAAGGATCAATTCTGTTAAAGCGGAATGCAGTGTAAAAAGCAGAAGATAAAACAGCTGCTGAAGCAGAAAGGAGTGTTGCAGTGATTACCCGCGGCACCAAATCAGGATCGGCAGCCAATGTGCTTCCTCCATTGAAACCAAACCATCCGAACCAAAGGATGAAAACGCCAAGAGCTCCGATGGGGATGTTGTGGCCGGGAATGACATTTACTTTAGAATTGGTATATTTGCCTATACGCGGTCCAAGGAAGAGAACGGCAATGAAAGCAGCTACTGCACCGCTTAAGTGGACGACAGTGGAGCCTGCAAAATCAACAAAGCCGAGTTCTGAAAGCCAGCCTCCGCCCCAAACCCAGTGTCCGACAACAGGATAAATGACTCCTGTAATAACCACGGTAATAATCATATAGCTTCTTAATTTCATCCGTTCTGCAACTGCGCCTGATATGATCGTCGCACAAGTTGCTGCGAACACTGCCTGGAAGACAAAGAATCCGATGTCTTCGCGGCCTGCCAGAAGGAACCCATCCGTACCAGTAAGTCCGTTGGCAGTGCTGCCAAACATCAAGCCAAAACCAACAAGAAAATAGAGGATAGAGGCGATGGAAATTGTAAGGAAGTTCTTCATAAGGATATTCAGCGTATTTTTAGAGCGGGTAAACCCGGATTCCACCATCGCAAACCCGGCATGCATAAAAAACACCAATAAAGCTGCGGTCATGATCCACATACCGTCAACGGAACTCTGAACACTAGCGGCAGTAGGTGTCTGGGCAAAAGCGGGAGTGGCAGCCAGCAAAAGTAAAGCAGATAAAGATGATACTTTTTTCAGCATTATTTTTCCTCCTGATTTTAAATTCTTTGTGGTCATAAAGCGTAAGAGAAAGTAAGGGCCTGCAGTGAGTCTTGATGGAGAATGGTTTACGTGTTTAGAATAGAGTTTGACATTTGTAAATAAATTAAATAAAGGCCTGCTTACCGCGTTCTTTGGAACGGATCCTGACTACTTCCTGAATATCGGAGATGAAAATCTTACCGTCGCCGACTTTTCCTGTTGAACAGTATTCACAGATCAAGTCGACAATCTCATCTGTTTCAGAATCCTCTACAATCATTTCAACCTTTACTCGCGGGGAGAGAGCTACTTCAAAGGTGGTGCCTCGAAACAACCCTTGTTTTCCTTTTTGTTTGCCGCAGCCTGCAGCTTCAGAAACGGTCAATCCATTAAATCCACTTGCAGCCAAGCCTTCTCTTAATGCTTGAAATACCTCAGGACGGATAATAGCTTCGATTTTTTTCATATATATCAACTCCTTGAATTTGATGTCAGAAAAACTAACATCAATTAGTTATGTTTCCTATCATATTCTGAATACTTGAAAAAATCAACTAATAAAAATTATGTAAGCGTTTTAATGTTAAAAAAATTTAAAGTGGGCTTTTCCACTGCAAGTAAGCCTGGTTTTTTAGAGAGATTGTTTTCGCAAAGCTTAATAGTAGATTAAAGGCTTAGAGATAAAATAATCTCTAAGCCTTTAAGTGGATACATGAAAATTTTTTTGAAAAGTCATTATGCGCTAAATAAAAATACACTCTGAATTTGAAAGTGATTCTTCTTCAAATTTGTTTAATGGATGCACCTCTAATCAAACCAGTTAGAAAATAGCGGAGGGTATTGAAGAAAGGATGGGAAATATGGTCAAGCTATAAGCAGGACAGTACTAGATGGAAAGGAAAAAAAGAGGGAGGATGGGCTGAATTAAAGCGAAATTAACCCCCTGCTTGAACAGGCAGGGGGGGTGAGTTATTTTGCTGAAGCTTTGCCTATAAAGCCTTTATCCATCCATACTTTTGATCTCCAACGGCGGAGCATGATCAGTCCACGGAGCCATTCATCTGCAATGAAGGAGATCCAGACACCGATCAAGCCGAGTCCAAATACAATTCCTAATAAATAAGACAGAAACACACTTACTCCCCACATGGAGAGGATACCAACGTAAACCGGGAATTTGACGTCGCCCGCTGCACGGAGCGAGCTGATGACGACTAAATTAAAGCTTCTTCCTGGTTCGAGGATGATGGTCAGCCAGATTAAAATGCTTCCGAGATAAATGATGTCATCATTGCTTGTGAAGATCCTCAAAAGCGGTTCAGAGAACAATGCAAAAATAACGGCCATTCCCAAGGAGATAATGATTGATGTCTTTAAGCTTTTGATACATCTTTCATAGGCCGATTGAAAGTCTTTGCGGCCTATCATGTGCCCGATCATGATTTGAGTCCCCTGGCTGATGGCAAGGGCAAATAAAAAGATGAACATCATGAGATTTTGAGCATATACCTTTGTTGTCAATGCCTCAGTCCCAAGAATGGCAATAAAGTAAGTGATGGCCATCTGTGAACCGTTATAGGACAGGTGTTCACCCGCTGAGGGGATGCCGATCCTGAGCAGGTCTTTAATGTGCTGTACAGGAAAAAGCCGATTGACGGAGAAAATCCCTGGAATCCGTTTCACTAAAACAAAGGAAATGGCAATGAGGCCGATTGTCCTGCTGACAACAGTAGAAATGGATACACCTTCAACACCCAGGACAGGAATACCGAATGGTCCGAAAATAAATAGGTAGTTTCCGATCACGTTCAAGATATTCATCCCAATAGTGATATACATGGCATCTTTAGTAAACTCATAGCTTCGCAGAGTTGCGCCTGCTGTCATAATTAAAGCTTGAATAAAGGAGAAACCGCCAACGATAGTTAAATAGGTGGATGCTTCGCCGCGCAATTCCTGAGGGATATCCATCAGGCTGAGAATTTGACCGTTAAATGCAAATATGAGCACACTTAAGAGAAATCCAAATGCCAGATTGATAATCAGCGAAACTACAGCTACTTCCCGTGCCGAGGTGATCTTATCGGCACCTAAGTTTTGCGAGACAAGTATGGAGGTCCCGGTTGCAACAAATCCGAACATTACAATGATTAAGGACAGTACCTGGTTTGAAACCCCGACAGCCGCCACAGAGTCATCCGAATATTGGCTCAGCATCAATGTATCAGCATTCCCCATTAGCATATGCAGGAATATTTCTACAAAAATCGGCCATGTGAGTGCGTAAAGACTAAGTTTTTTCTTATCTAGACTCATGAAGCAGTCATCTCTTTTCTAATAAATTATATTACTCAATTATACTCAAAAAATATCAGCAGGAGGGCTGATTGGAAAAAATAAAAGGTATATTTCTTTAAAAATCATCTGCGAAATAAACAACTTCCTCCCGGCAGTTTCTTATGCCGGGAGGAAGTTGCATTAAAATTGCAGGATGCTGAAGCCGAGCGGATTTAATTCCACCCCTATATCTTCGGAATCTGCAGCAAATTCTTGATCCTGCCAAACATCTGTAATTTTCTTTCCTTTTAGAGTAAATGGCAGAGGGTACACGACATGTTTATCTGACGCATTTAAAATAATGACGATTGTATTCTCTCCATCTGATTTGGTATAAGCTATGAAATCGTCATTAATCTCAGCAGGCAAGAAAGTGAATGTTCCATCATTGGCGAGAAGCTTATGTTCTTTTCTGAGGGAAATCAACTTCTGGACATGTTCGAAGAGTCCTCTATCCTGTTTCGCGGTATCCCATTCCATGCACTTTCTGCACCCTGGATCCGCTCCTCCAGTCATCCCGATTTCATCTCCATAATAGATACAAGGAGATCCGATGAAAGTAAGCATCAAGGTGAAAATTTGTTTCACTTTTTCCTTGTTGCCTCCGCATTCGGTAAGAATTCTAGGAGTATCATGGCTGCCAACCAGATTGAAGGAGGTCTCCATTACATTCCTTGGATACATATGAACAACTTGTGTCATACTTTCCATGAATTGCCTTGGATTAATGGTATCTTTGGCGAACAAATTCAGGATATTGGTGGTGAAAGGGTAGTTCATGACCGCATCGAACTGGTCGCCTCTCAGCCATGGCATTGAATCATGCCAGATTTCACCAAGGATGTATAGTTCCGGTTTAATGGCTTTGGTCTCTTTACGGAACTCTCTCCAGAATGAATGATCCACTTCATTCGCAACGTCCAGTCTCCAGCCGTCGATATCAAATTCCTTGATCCAATACCGGGCGGCTTCCAGGAGGTAATCCCTGACTTCGGGATTTTCCGTGTTAAGTTTCGGCATGGACGGTTCAAAAGCAAAAGTATCGTAATTTGGAAGAGGATCCTTTTGCAGCGGGAACTCTCTGATATGGAACCAGTCTTTGAATGCTGAACTTTCCCCTTTCTCCAAAACATCCTGGAACTGTGGGAAATACAGTCCGCTGTGGTTAAACACGGCATCCAGCATAACTTTGATTCCGTTTTCGTGACATGCTTTTACAAGGTTTTTAAGTGTTTCTTTATCACCGAACTGCGGATCCAGCTCAAAATAATCGATGGTATCATATTTGTGGTTGGAATAGGCTTTGAAAATTGGCGTGAAATAAATACCGGTGATGCCCAGCTCTTTTAAATATGGAATAGCGTCCATGACACCATGGAGGTCACCGCCGAAGAAATTATCCGGTTTGGGATCTGTGCTTCCCCAAGGAAGGGTGCCTTCCGGATCCCAGTCTTTATTCCCATTTGCAAACCTTTCGGGGAATATTTGATACCAGACAGTATCTTTGACCCAGGAAGGTGCTTGGAATACATCGATTGAGTTCAGGAATGGAAAGCAGAAGTAATCTCCAACATCATTGGTCGGCTGATCGAGAAATCCCCTGTCTCCATAAAAATGTGCCTCTTGTTCATCCTCAAGCAGGAACCCGTAGCGCAATCTCTTAAAAGGCGGTTCAACCGAAGTGAACCAGTAATCGAAAAGCTGATCGGTTCCGGTATGTACCATAGGCAGGGAAGAATAAATCCATTTTCCGTCTTTCCATTCGTAAGGATCTCCATGCAGCAGCGAGACTGTTTTGACGTCATTCTTCTTCGTTCGGATTCGTATATGTATTTCTTTATCAGTGCAAGCGTATGCATAGTTATCTTTCGGTCTGTGATAGATAGCTTCTAAGTGCATATTTCAGCCTCCTTTTTAAAATTCCCTTAAAGGTTATTCCATATCTATAGTAAAGTCAACGGAGATGTTTCAATACAATAAATAAAACGTTTTCAAAAAAAAATAAAAAAGGTATTGTCAAAATAAATATAAGCATTATAATAGGGGTAGGTTGTGCAATCGGTTTCACAGATATGAAAGCGGTATCTAATACCTTTTATTTTTTGTCGTTTTGTGCAAACGGTTGTTCAATTTAATTTTTATGTACTCAGGAGGGGTCAGAATGAAAAAGACACTATCATTATTGATGGTAATCATGCTGGTTTTAGGCGCATTGGCTGCCTGCGGACCTAATCGTGAAGAGGGAGCAGGAAACAATAATCAAGGCGGAGACGATAACGCAACACCTGAAACAAGCAAGCCAGAGAAGCTTGTCGTTTGGGAAGATGATAAAAAGTCAGGCTGGTTAGATGAAGTAGGTGCCAAGTTTACTGAAGAACATGGCATTGAAATTGAAGTCAAAGAAGTAGAAATGGCTACGAAGATGAAAGAACAGCTTCGTTTAGATGGTCCGGCTGGGACAGGCCCGGATGTACTTACACTGCCTCATGACCAAATCGGAGAAATGGCTCTTGCAGGACATATCGCAGAGCTTGATGTTGAACAAGAAATAGTAGATCGCTTTTCTGAATCTTCTATTTTAGCTCAATCTTATGAGGGAACACTATACGGTCTTCCGAAATCTTCGGAAACCCCAGTATTCATTTATAACAAAGAGTTGATGGAAGAAGCTCCGGCTACAATGGATGAAGTATATGAGTTCTCTACTGATTTCACTAAAGATGGAAACTATGGTTTCCTTGCGCTATGGGATAACTACTACTTTGCTCACGCTCCTATCGGAGGAATGGGTGGATATGTTTTCGCTGAGAATGACGGTGCATTAAATCCGGCAGATCTTGGTTTGAACAATGACGGTGCTGTTGAAGGTGCTGAATATATCCAAAAATGGTATGAAGAAGGTTTATTCCCTAAAGGGATCGTCGGTGAAAACGGCGGAGCTGCAATGGATGGATTGTTTAATGAAGGAAAAGTTGCTTCTGTAATGAATGGACCTTGGTCTTTCCAAAGTTATGAAGAAGCAGGAATCGAAATTGGTGTAGCTGCAATGCCAACGCTTCCAAATGGCGAGCCGATGAAAACATTCATGGGTGTTAAAGGATGGCACGTATCCGGCTACTCTGAAAACCAAGAGTGGGCACAAACGTTCATCGAGTTCATCACACAGGATGAGAATTCAAAACTTCGATTTGAACAAACAAAAGAAGTTCCTACGAATACAGCCCTTGTAGATGACCCTGCAATTGCTGAAAACGAAGGAGCAAAAGCTGTAGCTGAGCAGTCTCAGCATGCAGTGCCAATGCCGAACATTCCTGAAATGGGAGAAGTTTGGGATCCAATGGCAGATGCTTTGCAAACGGTCGTTACTGGTAAACAAGAGCCTAAAGCTGCCCTTGATTCAGCAGTAGATACAATCGAGCAAAATATCGAAGCGAACCATTCAAACTAAACATAATAGAGGGGACTGACTCTTACTTGAGTCAGTCTTCTATATTAAAGTATAGTAAATCTCTGAACAGTAAGAATTCTTCAGTGACTTCATGAAGAAAGATTGTATCTTTCTTGATAAAGCTTCTGAAGCTTATAAAAATATAAAGAGAAGAAGGGGGAATTTAGGATGGCTGAAAATTCCTATCAGACAAAACATCGAAAAACAGCGCTTGCCCTTTCCTTGATACCCGGGCTGGGTCAGTTCTACAACAAACAAAAATTAAAAGGCGGATTTTTCCTTATAATGGCTGCGGCCTTTATCTTCGTATTCCGTGATTTGATTGATTATGGACTTTGGGGGATTTTTACCCTTGGCGAAAGTACTGCAGCACCTTATAAAGACCACTCCATTTTCTTGATGGTATATGGGATTCTTGCAATCATCATCATTCTATTTGGATTAGGCTTCTACGCCTTCAATCTTTATGACGCATTTAGAAACGGAGAGAAGAGAGACCGCGGTGAAAAGCTCAGCACGATCAGAGAACAATACCGCAATCTTGTAGACAATGGGTTTCCATACCTGATCATGTCTCCTGGTTTCCTGCTGTTAGTGTTCGTGGTTATATTCCCAATCATCTTCGTTGTGCTTCTGGCATTTACGAACTATGATCTATATCACTCTCCTCCAGCAAAATTAGTCGACTGGATCGGGATTCAAAACTTTATTGATATCTTCCAGATTGATATTTGGAGAAGCACATTCTTCTCTGTGTTGTCATGGACGCTTGTTTGGACATTCGGTGCAACGACAACACAGGTTGCACTTGGTATCTTCCTGGCGATCCTGGTCAATCAGAAAGATTTAAAAGGGAAAGCGATCATCAGGACAGTTTTCATCCTGCCTTGGGCTATCCCGGCATTCGTGTCCATCCTGATATTTGCGGGAATGTTCAATGAATCTTTCGGAACGATCAACAATGATATCCTCGCTTTTCTTGGTATAGGAGACATCCCGTGGATGACTGAAGCAATGTATACCAGAATTGCATTGATCTTTATTCAGACATGGCTCGGTTTTCCATTTATCTTTGCCATGACTACAGGGGTGCTTCAGTCCATTCCGGATGAGCTTTACGAAGCTGCCACGGTGGACGGCGCTTCCAGCGTCCAGAAATTCAAGAATATCACTCTGCCGCTTGTTCTTTTTGCAACGGCACCGATTTTGATCACTCAATATACATTCAACTTTAATAACTTTAATGTCATCTATCTGTTCAACGGCGGCGGTCCAGCTTTGACCGGCCAGAATGCAGGCGGAACGGATATCCTTATTTCATGGATTTACAGCTTGACCATGACATCTGCTCAGTACTCTAAAGCAGCTGCTATCACTTTACTGCTTTCTATCTTTGTTATCACAATAGCGGTATGGCAGTTCAGAAGAACAAAATCATTCCAAGAAGAGGATATGATGTGATATGAATTTAAAAAAACAGAAACTCATCAGATTGACACTGTCCTATATAGCCATTGCGATTATGTTTTCTATCATCTTGTATCCAGTTGCGTGGATCATTGGATCATCATTTAACCCGGGCCAAAGTTTATCCGGATCAAGTATTATTCCGAAAAATGCAACATTGTCACACTACAAGGAACTTTTTGATTTAGAACAAAGCAACTACTTGATTTGGTATTGGAATTCATTGAAAGTCAGCTTGTCGACTATGGCTTTAACCGTGTTGATGGTCAGCTTGACTGCTTATGCATTCTCCCGCTATCGTTTCGTGGGGAGAAAAAATGGATTGATGACATTTTTGATCCTGCAAATGATTCCTAACTTTGCGGCTTTGATTGCCATTTTCGTACTGGCTTTGGTAACAGATCTGCTTGATACACACCTTGGTTTGATCCTTGTATATGTCGGTGGACAAATTCCGATGAACACTTGGTTGATGAAAGGGTATCTTGATACGATTCCTAAGGAGCTTGATGAATCTGCGAAAATGGACGGAGCGGGACATTTTCGGATTTTCTTCCAGATTGTTATGCCTCTTGCCAAACCGATCATCGCTGTCGTTGCATTATTTTCATTCATTGCACCGTTTGCTGACTTCATCATTGCCAGCATCCTGCTAAGATCGGAAGAGAAGTATACTTTGCCGGTAGCTTTATATGATATGGTGGCTAAACAATTCGGAGCGGAATTCACCACGTTCGCTGCGGGATCAGTACTTATCGCCATCCCGATTGCCGGCCTGTTCCTGTACTTCCAGAAATACTTTGTTTCTGGATTGACGGCAGGGGGAACAAAAGGATAATCTTAAAGGCGTAACTAATTAAATTTAAGGAGGAGCGGAGATGAAAAGAAGAGTATTTTCTCTTATTCTTATTCCGTTTCTTCTTTTTTACGCCCTCCCTGCAGGAGCTGCTGAAAAAGAAGAACGTACATGGCAAGACGAATCCATTTATTTTTTGATGATAGACAGGTTCAACAATGGTGATCAGTCTAACGATTATGACGTAGACAAAAAAGATCCGAAGGCCTATCAGGGCGGTGACTTTCAAGGAGTCATCGATCAGCTTGATTATATAAAGGATATGGGTTTTACAAGCATCTGGCTGACACCAGTATTTGATAACCAGGAAAAAGGCTACCACGGTTACTGGATTAAAGATTTTTATAATACAGATGAACATTTTGGGTCAATGGAGAAGTTCAAGGAACTTGTAGACGAAGCACACAAACGTGACATGAAAGTTATATTGGACTTTATTGTTAACCATGTCGGTCCAAATCACGAGTGGTTGAATGATCCTGAAAAAGCAGATTGGTTTCACGAAAAACAGCCGATGAATTTCAATGATGAAGAGAGCCTTCAAAATGACTGGCTATATGACCTGCCTGATTTGAATACAGAAAATCCGGAAGTGAAACAATACCTATTAGATGCTGCCGCCTGGTGGATTGAAGAAACGGATATTGACGGCTACCGGCTTGACACTGTCAGGCATGTTCCTCAGGAATTCTGGAAAGAGTTCTCTGAAAGAGTAAAAGCTGAAAAGGAAGATTTCTACCTATTGGGTGAAGTCTTTGATTACGACCCTCGGAATATTGCCAAGTATGAGGGAGTAGGGATTGATGGCTTTGCAGATTTTCCGCAGGCTCAAGAGATGCGGGATGTCTTCCAGAAGCCCGACACAGATATGGACAGGCTCTTCAATTTTTGGCAGTATAACCAAACTTACTTTGAAAACCCATACTTGATGGGCACGTTCATTGATAATCATGATATGGTGCGATTCACAAATTTAGTAACACAAAATAATCAGTTCCCGGGTACACGCTGGAAGCTGCCATTGGCATATATGTTTACTGTTCCAGGCCTGCCGATTCTTTATTATGGTTCTGAAATTGCTCTCAGTGGGGGAGAAGACCCTGACAACCGCCGATTAATGGACTTCAGAACGGATAAAGAGCTTGTCGAATATATTACCAAGCTTGGTGAATTGAGAAATACCCATACGGCTCTTACAAGGGGAAGTATGGAACTGCTGTATGAAGAAGATGGTATGGCAGTCTTCAAACGTGAAGATGAGAACGAGACATTAATTGTAGCGATTAATAACACCAGTGAATCACAGAGTGTCAAGTTGAAATCACCACAGCTGCCGGAAGGAATGGAACTTAGAGGCCTGGTTGAAGGGGACCTTGTCCGTGCAGAAGGGGACAGTTATGATATCATTCTTGACCGTGAAAAGGCTGAAGTCTATACACTTCAGCAAAGAAGCGGCTTGAACTATGGATTTATCGGAGCTCTTTCCGCTGTATATATTATTTTCCTTATCTTTATTTATTACGTCTGGAAAAAAGGTAAAGCAAGGAAAAACGCTGAATGATCGTTAAATTCCAATCATAGGTTCGAGTTATTGGGGAAGGGGAGAAAAATATGGCTGTAACAATAAAAGATGTAGCAAAACTGGCTAATGTTGCGCCATCTACTGTTTCCAGAGTGATAGCCAATAATTCCCGTATTAGCGATAGTACAAAACAAAAAGTGAGAGAAGCAATGAAGAAGCTGGGGTATCATCCGAACTTCATCGCGAGAAGCCTGGCGAACCAATCGACCCAGGTGCTTGGCCTTGTATTGCCTGGATCAGCGGATAAATTTTTTCAAAATCCGTTTTTTCCGACGGTACTGCGAGGTTTAAGTGAAGGGGCACATGAAAAGCAGTATGCTTTGCAAATGACCACAGGCCAAAGTGACCAGGAAATCTATGACGGAATCGTTCAAATGGTACAAGGAGGAAGGGTTGATGGAATCATACTCCTTTATTCCAAAGTTGAAGATAAAGTCATGATGTACCTCAAAGAGAGAGATTTTCCTTTTGTCGTGATTGGAAAGCCGTTTAAGCATGCCGATGAAATCACACACGTAGATAACGATAATTTCAGGGCAACGAAAGAAGTTACAGATTACTTGTTGAAAGCCGGACATGACCGCATAGCTTTTGTGGGCGGCGATTTGAATCTGGTTGTTACTGTAGAACGGCTGCTCGGCTATGAGAAATCCCTCAGAAATGCGGGTATTCCTCTTGAAGACAGATATATTGTACATGAAGAATTCTTAAGAGAAGGCGGCCAGGAAGCCGTCAAGGAATTAATGACGCTGAAGAACCCGCCAACTGCACTGGTGGTTGCGGATGATTTAATGTCTCTTGGGGTATTGAATACGTTGAATGAGATGGGAATATCGGTACCCGATGATATTTCCATCATCAGTTTCAACAACGTTATGCTGGCTGAAATGTCACGTCCGCCTCTGACTTCAGTCGATATCAATATTTTTGACTTAGGATATCAGGCAGCACGGAACCTGATTCAAAAAATAGAGGATCCTCGCGAACCTGTGAAGAGGATAACGATTCCTCATCAAATTGTAGAACGTTCTTCATGCAGTATGGTGAAAACGGTGAAAAATACTGAGTCCTTATAGAAAGCTGGCCTTCTATGTATGGCTTTTTTAGGAACTATAACCGCACACTCAAAACAGACAGCTCCTCGGTATCGAGGGCTGTCTGTTTTCATTACTATTAGCCATTTACGATTTTTCCGCCGTTTACATGCATGACTTGTCCAGTAGTGTATTGTGAATCATCACTTGCCAAGTAGACATAGGCCGGCGCAAGCTCGAATGGCTGTCCTGCTCTGCCAAGCGGCGTATCAGCTCCAAATTGAGCCACCTTATCCTCAGGGAATGTAGAGGGAATCAATGGTGTCCAAATAGGGCCAGGCGCCACTCCATTCACCCTGATGTTTTGTGAAGCCAGTGACTGGGATAGGGATCGTGTAAACGCAACGATTGCCCCCTTTGTTGATGAATAATCAAGCAGCTGCTCATTCCCGGCGTAAGCGGTGACAGATGTTGTATTTATAATTGAACTTCCGCTTTTAAGATGCGGCAGTGCTGCCTTTGTCAAATAAAAGAAGGAAAACACGTTTGTCCTAAATGTTTTTTCCAGTTGTTCATCAGAGATGTCAAGCAAGCTCTTTTGAGGGTGCTGTTCTGCGGCGTTGTTGACAAGTATATCGAGCTGTCCAAAATGATCCACCGTTTCTTGGACTACTTCTGCACTGTAGGAAGAACTCCCGAGGTCACCAGAGAACAGCAAACACGTTCTGCCTTCTTTTTCAATAAGGCTCTTTGTTTCCTGGGCATCCTGGTCTTCTTCGAGGTAGGCGATAGCGATATCTGCTCCTTCTTTAGCGAAGTAAAGGGCGACGGCTTTTCCGATTCCGCTGTCTCCTCCTGTGATGAGGGCAACCTTGCCTTTCAGTTTACCGCTTCCTTTATAGTTATCATCGATGTATTTCGGCTGAGGATGCATCTCCTTTTCGGTGCCTGGCTGATGATCCTGATGCTGGGGCGGAAAATTATTTTCTTGAGACATAGATACTTCACTCCTTCGATAATGAATTGAGTTTAAGGATTTAAATGTCGTTGTGCCAAGATAGTAACAGTGCTGCTTCAATTTCAAATTATCTTTACCCGATTGCCGGAATTTTAATCCTGATGCTTATTTTTTATCATGCTTTCTGCTTTATACCCGATTATGTTAATAAGGTCTTTAGGCGATGAATAGGGTGGAGAATAGGCTGTCTCAATTTCCTGCAGACGATCAGCCGTTACATTTCCATTGATACAGGCTGAAAGGATATCGATTCTTTTATCGACCCCTTCACCTCCTATGATTTGTGCACCAAGTATCCTTCCAGACTCTTCGCTGAAATGCATCTTAATACTTACTCTTTCAGCTCCAGGATAATAACCTGCATGTGATTTACCTGTATGTGCAACAGTGTGAAAGGCAATATTTTCTTCCAAAAGCTGTTTTTCATTTAAACCAGTGGAAGCTGCAGTCAAACTGAAAATCTTAACCACGGATGTACCAAGGAGGCCTTTGAAACGGATGGGATCCCCTGTCAGGTGCTTTGCAGCGATGTAGGATTGCCGGTGAGCAGGCCACGCGAGCGGTATTCTGACAGGTTTTCCTGAAATAGCGCTCTTGCTCTCAACTGCGTCACCTACAGCATAGATGGAGGAGTCACTGGTCTGCATGTACTCATTTACCTTTATGCCCCCAGTCTTGCCGATCGAGAGCCCGGCTTCTCCTGCAAGCCTTGTCTGCGGTCTGACACCAGTAGCAACGATGATGAAATCTGAGTGGATTTCATTGGCTCTCTGCGTAATGATGACTCCCTTATCATCCACTTTCTGCACGCCATCATTGAGAAACACATTGACTCCATGTTCTCTCACTTCTTTTTCAATCATTTCACTCATGTCCTCATCCAAGACACCCATTAAATGGGGTGATGCTTCTATCAGATTGACATCCATTCCCAGGACTGATAAGTTCTCAGCCATTTCAATGCCTATAAATCCACCGCCAATAATAGAACAGGAGGCTGGGTGCCTGGTCTCAAGAAATTCTTTGATTCTATCCATGTCTTCGATATTCCGAAGCACAAAATGGCGGCTTTCTTTCAGGCCATTAATGGGAGGCAGGAAGGGGGCAGCCCCGGGTGCCAGTACAAGGAAGTCGTAGTTTTCATGATACTCCTCTTTCGAACGAAGATCTTTCACTTTAATGCTCTTCTCATTTCGATCGATTGATAAAACTTCATTGAAGACGCGGACATCAATATTTAGTTGTTCTTTCATGGATTTGGGATCCGCAGCAAACAGATGATCTCTTTCTTTAATGATGTCACCTATAAAATAAGGCATCCCGCAGTTTCCGAACGAAATATGCTCATCCTTTTCAAACATAACGATTTCACATTCCTCATCCAATCTTCTGAGCTGTGCTGCTGTAGTCGCGCCTCCTGCAACACCGCCAACGACCAATATTCGACTTGTCATGGATATTCCTCCCTGGATTTCTTTATTTCATAAAAACTGAAAAATGTCATTATCATCAGCTCTTGTTGTTAAGCAAGCAGTCATGCTTTCTTAACCGATCACATGTTACAGCAAGTTAAGCAGCCCTTAATAAAAGCGGCTTCTCTTAAACTTGATGATTTTCAAAAGTTACGTCAAATTCACTAAAATATCGTGATAAGCAAAAGACCAAAGCTGTTCTTCCTGTTGAGAGAGAAAATCCCGCTACCGAGGGGGATATGAAAGCAGCAATTGATACTGAAACAGTTTCAAAGAGGGTATATAAAAAAGCCGGTTGGATATATTTTACCCAGCCGGCTCTATTAAAAACGAAGCACCATCAACGGAAATTCATAAATTGGACGTCTACAGACAAATCAGCCTCTCTAATAGCTGCCATGATTTGCTGCAGATCATCTCTGCTTTTTCCGGTTACGCGTATTTGATCATCTTGAATTTGGCTTTTTACCTTAACACCAGAATTTTTGATGAGCGTATTTATTTTTTTTGCATCTTCTTTCCCGATTCCTTGAACTAATTTCGCTCTTTGGCGGACTGTGCCTCCGGAAGCGCCTTCCGTTTTTCCGTAGTCAAGATTTTTGACCGGAACGCCTCTTTTAATGAGTTTGCCGATCAAAACATCCTTTAACTGGTCCATCTTATAGTCGTCATCAGAAACCAGTACGATTTCTTCTTTGTCCAATGAAATATCACTTTTGCTTCCTTTAAAATCATAGCGTGTCTTAATTTCTTTAAGTGCTGCACTGATGGCGTTTTTGACTTCAGGGAAATCAACCTGTGAAACTACGTCAAATGAATTTTCCTTTGCCATGGAAATGACCTCCTTATGTATCACTTTCTAAGCCAACATTCCAGATGTAAGGCCTGTTAGTTACATTATAGACAACGAAATAACCCCATACAACTTTTAGCGAGGGTGTTTTTATCTTTATTGTATATGATTAGAAAAAAGCCGGCTTTGGTCTAAGTCCAAAGCCGGCCCTCATATAGATTCCTGTATATCTTACAGGTGGTCTGTTTTTTTGGAGTATTGACGTTTGCCCGCTTTACGGTTTTTTTCTCTCATCATGTTCTTCTCGTGATGAAGTGCATTATTGTCTTTAGCCTTCTTATCGTTATCTGAAGTATGCGGCAAGATAGGATTCTCCCTTCTAAATCTTAATACAGATTTAGCTTTTCCGAAAAAGGGAATCGTTATTACTCGGAAGCCGGGGAGTGATTGGAAAAGAATATCGCCAGTGTACCCGGGCCTGCATGGGAACCTACTGCAGCTCCTATAATGTTGATATAAACTTCTTTAGGCTGAAACCTTTCCTGTATCAAGTTCTTCATTTCATGGGCAAGTTCCTCATCATCACCATGACTGATAGCTACAACCTGCTGGTCCAAGTCTGCGCCTCTCTCTTCCATTAGGTCGAGAATGCGCTTCAGGACTTTTTTTCGGCCGCGGATCTTTTCAATTGGGACAAGTTTACCATCTTCCACATGAAGGAGAGGCTTGACATTAAGAAGGCCTCCGAGGAACGCAGATGCTTTCGATACTCTGCCTCCTTTAGCCAGGTAATCAAGATCTTCCACTGTGAAAAGATGTTCCATATGTTCACATTTGTACTTGGCAAAGGAAATGATTTCATCAGCAGAAGCCCCGCTCTTTGCAAGTTCCGCTGTTTCTTTGACAGCAAGACCATACCCTAGGGAAGCGCATTTACTGTCAATGATCGTCAAATCTAAAGCGGGGTACTCATCTTTGATTTGATCCCTTATCATGACTGCTGTCTGATAGGTTCCTGATAACTCAGATGAGAAAGTGACATAAATGCCTTTCTCATCACTTTTGGCGAGATCAGTAAATATTTTCTGGAAAAACGAAGGTGATGCTTGAGAAGTTTTAGGCATTTTCCCCTCCCTGATTTTTTGGAATACTTCTTCAGGCTGGATATTGACCATATCCTCATATTCGTTGTCATCAATTAATACGCGCAGAGGGATCATTGTTATATCGTATTCCTCATAAAAAGCTTTTGGAAGATCGGATGCACTATCAGCAAATAAACGGATACTCATTGGACCATTCACCCTTTAAAATGTTTTATTAAGCTGTACAGGCAAATTGATGATGAAATAAAATGATATGTATTTTGAAAGCATCATTCTGAGCCATACAGCCCTTGATTCTTTTTTTGCCCGGTTGTTTTCTGGGAAATTGCACGCTAAGACATACAGTCATAATCATGAAAACAACATATTGTTTCAAAAAAAGTTAAGCTATATACACTAAGTCTAGCCATTTATAGAAAAAATGACAATCATTTGTTGTTTTTTTCATTTTTGGGATAAATAAAGATAAGAGATACTTTTAAAAGGAGGGAATGCAATGTCTCGTGACTTTGTAGTATTAGAAACAAAAAAACTGGTCATCGTGTTATTCGGTGCCCTTTTAAATGCGCTTGCCCTGAACCTGTTCTTGATCCCCGCTAATGTATATGCCAGCGGATTCACAGGAATCGCACAGCTTTTATCAAGCGTTTTATCTGATTACACACCATTTGCAGTATCTACAGGTATCCTTCTGCTTTTGCTTAATATCCCTGTGACAATACTGGGCTGGTTGAAGGTGGGTAAATCCTTCACCTTTTACAGCTTTGTCTCAGTTCTATCAACCACCATATTCCTGGGCTTCATCCCTGTGATACACCTGTCTCCCGATATTCTGCTGAATGCCGTTTTTGGCGGTGTCATTGCGGCTGTGGGGGTAGGTATGACCTTAAAATGGGGTGCCTCAACAGGCGGCATGGATATTATCGCCATGATTCTATCCCGCTTGAAAGATAAGCCTGTCGGTACATACTTCTTCCTGATGAATTCAGTCATCATTATTACTGCCGGACAGCTTTATGGATGGGAGAAGGCATTATATACTCTTGTCACACTATATGTTTCCACGCGTGTGATTGATGCCATCCATACAAGGCATGAAAAACTGACGGCCATGATTATTACGAAGAATTCAACAGAATTGAAAGAAGCCATACACTCTAAATTGGTAAGGGGAATCACAACCCTTCCAGCAAGAGGCGGCTTTACAAATGAGGATAAAGAGATGCTGTTTATCGTCATTACCCGCTATGAGCTATACGATCTCGAACATATTATCAAAGAAGTCGACCCGACTGCCTTCACAAATATAGTAGAGACTGCCGGCATCTTCGGTTTCTTCCGACGGGATTAATACTGCGGTAGTTGAGGATAATAAAGGGTGCATCCTTAAAGAAAGGGGTACATCTCTTTGAAAAAAGCAATCGTGATATTACTTTTTATAGTGTCGACAGCCTATTATCCGACCGGAACCACCCAGGCGGGAAATCAACAGCCGGAATGGGAAGTGAAGGCAGAAGAAGGGGACGGAGGTGTTGAGATAGAATTGACCGCCTTCAATAATACTCCAGATAAGATGATCTTGGAGTTTCCCTCAAGCCAATTTTTTGATTATATAGTAATGGACCATTCCGGAAAAGAAGTATACCGATACAGTGATAATAAAGCTTTCCTGCCGGCAGTCCAGCGCATCACTTTAAAGAGCGGCGAGCAAAAAATCTGGCAGAGCAAATGGGACCATTCATCCTCGTATGGACAAAGAATTCCTCCTGGAGAATATATGGTAGAAGCTTTCCTGCAGGTTAAGCAAGTTAATGGAAAACCAGTGGAAGAAAGAATTGGCCAGACGATGAAGCTAACAATCGAGGAACAGAATCCTTCCTTTAAAAACGTTAAAATGGTTTCTTCCGGGAACAGCTATTGTGTCAGGGGGCAAGCTAAAGTATCAGCAGGCAGCTTTTATTACACAGTGGAGGATGGCCATAACATCCTGAAAGAAGAAACGATGGTAAAAGTGAACAAGGAATCTCCGAACTGGAGTGAATTTGAATTTTGCTTTGATCTGGGAAGAGATGAAATTGCCAAAAATAGGCCAGTGCTTTTGAATCTTTATGAGAGAGATCTTGAGGACGGTACGGTTCACCATAATTATACAGTTGAAGTTAAGTGATATTAGCGGTGTCTAGTAAAGGTCTCAAATTCCTTGACAGTGTCTTGGGGAAGTTTCTAGAATGGGTCAAGCTACTTTAAAAGGAACTGCACAAAATTGTGCAGTTCCTTTTAAAGATGATGAGGTTGTCGTTCTCAGGGCAAGGTGAGATGGATGGAGTATAGGAGGATACATGAGCAGGGCCTTGTGGTGGGTGTAGATATATATGTATCTAAGCGAGTCATGCGGATACATGAGCAGGGCATTTTAGCCGGAGATATGTATCCACGCGAGTCATGTGGATACATAAGTAGGTGTATTAGCCGGAGATATGTATCCAGGCGCGCGTCGAGTGGAAACAAGAGTAGGGCCTTTTGGCCGGAGATATGTATCCAGGCGTGTCGAGTGGAAACAAGAGTAGGGCCTTTTGGTCGGAGATATGTATCTAGGCCGGCCGAGTGGAAACAAGGGTAGGGTATTTTGGCTGAAGATATGTATCCATGCGCGTCGTGTGGAAACATGAGTAGAGCCTTTTAGCCGAAGATATGTATCCAGGCGCGTCGTGTGGATACAAGAGTAGAGCATTTTGGCCGAAGATATGTATCCAAACGCGTCATGTGGATACATAAGTAGGGTATATTAGCCGGAGATATGTATCCAGGCGCGTCGTGTGGATACAAGAGTAGAGCATTTTGGCCGAAGATATGTATCCAAACGCGTCATGTGGAAACATGAGTAGAGCCTTTTAGCCGAAGATATGTATCCAAGCGAGTCATGCGGATACATGAGCAGAGCATTTTGGCCGGAGATATGTATCCACACGAGTCATGTGGGTACAAGAGTAGGGCATTTTGGCTGAAGATCTGTATCCAGACGCGTCGTGTGGAAACATAAGTAGGGTATATTAGCCGGAGATATGTATCCAGGCGCGTCATGTGGATACATAAGTAGGGTATATTAGCCGGAGATATGTATCCAGGCGTGTCGAGTGGAAACATGAGTAGGACATATTAGCAGAAGATATGTATCCAAGTCGGCCGAGTGGATACAAGAGAAGAGCCTTTTAGCCGAAGATCTGTATCCAAGCAGTCAAGTGGGTACAAGAGTAGGGCATATTAGCCGAAGATCTGTATCCAAGCGAGTCAGACAGGTGCAGATATAAGAGCAGAGCGTGTAGTGGGTACATAAATTGGTTCTGTTGCACAGACATATATCTATATCGGTCGTATGATTACAGGAGTAAGTGTTTATATATATCCACCCTTTCTGGTACTTCAGCGGGATTTCTAGAGCATAGATAAATTTCAACACTATCAGCATGGTTACATTACGAAAATGCATCCGGAAAAACTCCGGATGCTTCTGGACTTACTGTAATTGGTTCAATTCGCCTTGTAATTCACGAAGCTGCTCCTGTTCAGCTCTGGTTGTGTTAGCATAAGCAGAGGAAAGAGCGTTCTTGGCACGTGCAATGGTTTGCTGGGTGTCTTCACTGCCTGTGGTTGAAGCCTCTTTAGCTAATTGGACATATTGACGGGCTTCTTGGAATAATCGGTTTCCCATTTTTATATGCCTCCAAGCGAAGAGTTTTCAACGTTCTCTAATTTTTTGGCTTCAGCCTCAGCCAGTGTGGAGTGGTAAGGAATGCGGTCATCGTGTTTGGAAACCGCGTCTTTTCCCTGTTGCACAAATCTTTTGGATTTATTGCTTTTGCCCATCTTCAGCACCCCTTTGTCTTTTTAAGCACTGAACCTGTGTGCTCATAGATAGTATGAACAGAACCGGGGAAGATTAGTGAACAGAAATATTGCCAGCATTGTTAATGTCTGTTTGTATTAGGCTCTTTCGTAAACTTTGTTGCTATTTCAGACTAATTCCGAAAAAATAACATATATCACCGAAAAAACCTCGTAACCAGGAAAAGAAAAGAGCTGCTATCTCAGATTTGAGAGAAAATTCTTAGTATACGAGGGGAAAATCCGGAATTTGGGATTTTTTCCAAAGCAACAAGTACGCGAATACAGCCTTGTATTCAGCTTAAACGGAGGTGGCTGTTCAAAAATGCTGCAATTCCATCTTCTTCGTTGCTCAATGTAATGTCATCTGCGACGCTTTTCAAGGGTTCGATTGCATTTCCCATGGCGACTCCGACTCCTGCATATTTGAGCATTTCAAGATCATTATCCTCATCTCCAAATGCAATGATGCGGTTCTGCGGGATTTCCAAATGGCTTGCAACTTTTTCTATTCCGACCGCCTTGTTCAATCCGCTTTTGACTATTTCTATGACATGCCAAGGGGCTGCCCAGCGGCGGTGGTCGATGACTTCAGCATGAACACTGCTCAAATGCTTCCTGATTTCGGTTACATGCTCCTCATCGGCATGAATCAGCATGGAAGTAGGGGATTGGGTTAAATAGTTCCGTAAATCCCCCGTAGTGACATTCGGCTCTCCAAAATTGAAAACATCAATCAGGCGTTCGTCATGATAGTGGAAATAGACATCATCCATTACTTCTGCAATGATGTTTCTGAAACTAAAATCAAAGTCATGACAAGCCTGGACAATCTCCCTTGCTACCCCGACTTCCATTGGCTGGTGGAAGGTTTCCCAGTTTTGGTCGAGAGGATGGTGGACAAAGGCACCGTTGAAATTGACAATCGGTGTATTTAAGACTAATTCTTTGTAATACATCTCACTTGCTCTATAAGGCCTTCCTGTTGCTATCATGATTTCATGGCCTTGCTCTTTGGCTTTATGTAAGGTTTGCTTGGTTTTTGGAGAAATCTTTTTTTCATCCGTCAATAATGTACCGTCGAGATCCAACACGATTAAATGCTTATCCATACTCATTAAATCAATCTCCATTCTATTTTTATATACAAGTATAGTGTATATGTTTCGTAAAACAGAAGTCCACCATGGTAAACTGATTTATACAAACTTTTACAGCAGGTTAACCCTGTTGTATGTAGTAAAGGAGTAATGCAAATGATTACAATAAAAAAAGATAGAATTGAAAATATACCAGTTCTGAATCTCAGCTTGCAAGAACGGTCTGATGAGAAGCTTCCTGCTGTATTCTTTATACACGGTTTTACAAGTGCAAAAGAACACAACCTGCATTATGCTTTTTACTTGGCGGAAAAGGGATATAGGGTGTTAATGCCGGACTCACTGCTCCATGGAGAGAGAGCGGAAGGACTAAACGAAAGCCGGTTGAGTGTGCGTTTTTGGGAAATAGTCGTCACGACTATTGAGGAATTGGGCAAGTTGAAGAATCATTATACACAGAACGGCCTCATTGATGAAGAGCGAATCGGTGCAGCTGGAACCTCGATGGGCGGGATTGTTACATTGGGGGCACTGACAAAGTTTCCTTGGATTCAGTCCGCAGTCAGCTTGATGGGATGTCCTTCTTATACAGATTTGGCAAATACCCAGATCGGCTCTTTGAAAAGAAAAGGCTACCAATTGCCTTATTCTGATGAAGAATTGAACTCGCTCCTGGATATGCTGAAAGGATATGACTTAACCTTGCAGCCTGAAGTGCTTGAGGGGAAATCGCTCTTTTTCTGGCATGGGAAGCAGGATACTGTCGTGCCCTATCAGCCTGCATATGATTTCTACAAAAGTCTTACTGAAAGCGGCAAACCGCAAATGAGGGATTTGCAATTTATGCCAGACGAAACCGCGGGGCATAAAGTATCGCGAGAAGCTGTATTGAAAAGTGCGGCTTGGTTTGCAGAGAACCTCTGATCCACTTATCCGGGATGCAAAGGTGAAGAGCCGTATCACTTTCTATACATAACATTCTTTGTTAAGATAAAAATAGAAAAAGGTGCAGATAAGGAGTGAAATTGGATGGATCAAGATATGAAAGATAGTATGATGGGGACGCTTGAACAAGTTGTCGACCCGGAATTGGGAATAGATATCGTCAATCTTGGATTAGTATATGACGTCGACTTAGACGAAGAAGGCAAAGCGACGGTGACCATGACATTGACATCGATGGGGTGTCCGCTGGCGGGAACGATCGTGGATCAGGTAAAAGCAGCTCTTTCTGATCTTCCAGAGGTAAAAGAAACAGAAGTGGATATCGTTTGGAATCCGCCTTGGAGCAAAGACAAAATGTCGAGATATGCGAAAATCGCATTAGGTATTCGCTAAAACTCAGTAACATATAAAAAAAGCAGTGTTATTCATCTGAATAAACACTGCTTTTTTATAACATGCACTTCTTCTGTGCAATGTGAGCATCCTATACTGCATTATTATCTCTATTTTATCGTGCAGACATTAATTGGACAGTTCTCGCAATCAATCTCTTTCTTAAGATAATCCAAATCATGCACAATGATTTTGTTTTTGTCGACTATTACAATTTTTTCTTTTCTCAACTCACTCAGCATCCGGTTGACTACTTCCCTTGATGTGCCGCAGAAGTTGGCAAGCTCCTGGTTGGTCATCGGATAATCAATTAAAAGACCTTCATCAACCGGCTTTCCGTAGCTGTTTGTAAGTCTGATCAGTGTGGAGTAAAGAGCTCCTTTTTTTCCATGTAAAATAAGGTCGCGGAATTTCGTTTGGTTTTTCCTGCTTTGAAGCTGGACCCATTTCAGCCATTCAACAGTCAACTGCGGCTTATTGGAGAGATTTTCTTCAAAAATCTGTTTTGAAAGGATATAAATTTCAGAATCCTCCATGACTTTGGCATTTAGCATGTAAGTAGATTCATCGCAAAATAATGTTAATTCCCCTATCACATCACCATTGGAACAAATCCTCATGCTCAGCTCCCTGCCATCGGGAATCACTTTTCCGATCTGTACCTTCCCGCTCTTAACAAGAAATAATTCGTGGGCTGTCTCACCTTCCTGAAACAAGTAACGGCCTTTTTCCACCTTCTTTAAACTTGCCTGGCTTGTAAACAGACTTTCAATCTCAGTTAAAGGATTATTGGGTTCGCTCATCTCATCACCCCGCCACAATATAGGTAACGTCATTATAACATATGGCTGTTAGCGTGTTACTCATCTGGAAGAAACAGTACATTTATTAGGCTGGCTGATTTCATGCAATCGAAGAGGAATCTATTGCTGTTTTTTATTTTCATCTCCTCCTACATGAATGGTGCTCCCCGTCCGCCTGGTTTGGAATTTGAGTGTCCTTTGAGGCTGCACTCTTCGAAAGACTCTTTTCGTACAGTTTCCTGCATTCAGAAAAATCGATTACTGAAGAGGTGAGCAGCTTTCGTCTTCTTTGGATTACAAGGTTATATATAGCGACCTTATTAAGAAAACAGCCATTTCAAAATAGCATAAAAAAAAGAACGGAAAAAATCCGTTCTTTTAAAAAATTAGTACAGCTGCACCGGCAACTACGCAATAAATCGCGAATATCTTCAGATTGCCTTTAGCCATGATATTCATGAACCATTTAAGCGAGAAGTAAGAAGCAACCAGAGAACCAAGGAACGCAACCGCATATGGTATGGCTCTCTCTGTTAAGTGCTCATCGGCAAGCAGGTCGGATAAACCAAGGAGCATGCCTCCAAAGCTGACTGGGATAAAAAGCAGGAAAGAATAGCGAAGCGCAGTTTCCTGATTCATCCCTCTTGCCATTGCAGCTACAATCGTTGCACCGGATCGGCTGATGCCGGGAATCAAGGCAACTGCCTGTGCCAATCCTACGATTATGGCATCCTTGAAGGTGAGGTCGCCATCATGCTTGCGGCCGCGAAGATTTCGAATCAGCCAAAGGGCAAAACCTGTAATAATCAAGGTAATGGCCACTGTTTTAATTCCGGAAAGCTCCTCAGAAATGAAATCACCGAACAATACACCAATCACGCCAGCAGGAATAGTTCCGATGATCAAGTAAATAATAAAGTGAAAGTCACGTTTGTTTTCAGGGCTTTTCTCTTTAAAATAGCCAAGTCCATTTACTACTAGACGCATGATATCTCCCCGGTAGATAATCAATACGGCCAGTAATGAAGCGGTGTTGACAAGCAGTTCAAATGTTAATCCGGGCAGGTCTATATCCAGGTAATGCTGGGCCAGTTGTAAATGACCGCTTGAGGAGATTGGAATCGGTTCTGTTAATCCTTGAAATAACCCAAGAAACAAGTATTTAAGGAGCTCGTATGCAGTTTCATTCATATAGTATCCTCCATTGAAAAAATTTCTCGCATCTTTCTATTTAACAACAAAGAGGAAATACCTGCAAGACTTAACTGGATAGCTTCTCAAAGATTTCTAAGTAATAAGTGCTCACCATCTTTCCATAAGGCAATACAGTTAAAAGTCTTATGGCTATTCATATTTTTAGATTGTTCTAATTAATGAGGATACAGCCAAGCGGTAGACGAACTTTAATGGCAATAAGAACCGTGAATCTTTTTAGCGAATAAAAGTCATAGTAAGGGTAAGCGATTGATCCAATCGCTTTTCATTTATGCCGAATGATCAAAGAAAATTTCTATAAGGGAGGGACTGCCATGGGCCAGTCAAGACAATTCCGCTCTGGACAGAAAGCGCCGAATAACGGCATCTATCTCGAAATAGGTGAAACTGGGAGCGGTGTCATGAACCCGAAGAAAGTCAAACTTAAAGCTGGTGACCGTTTTCCGGAAACCTCTAATGACAAGCGTTATTGGACGTATATGCCAAAAACTCAATAGCAAGGAAGTAAAGCCATCCAGAAGCGGATGGCTTTACTTTTTTTCGGTAATAATTATAATGAAAGTAAAGGTCAATAATGGTCAAAACGGAGGAGTACCATGAATATTGAAGGTTTCACTTACAAAGTACAGGATGCGATTGTTTCCGCCAGAGAAATTGCAAAAGAATTTCAACATACAGATATAACGGTTCTGCATTTATGGAAAGCGCTGCTCTTCCAAGAAGACGGGCTGCTTCGTTCAATTTACACCAGGGCCGGTATAGATACAAATGAATTTATCTACTATATAAATAAACTGCTTTCTGAAAAACCTGCCGTATCAGGGGAGGGAGTGGGGTATGGCCAGTATGCCTCCCAGGATTTCAACCGGCTTTTCCAAGATGGAGACAGGATAAAAAACAAGATGGGGGATGAGTACCTGTCTGTAGAACATCTTGCGCTGGCGCTTCATAGGCAAAAGCAGCATCCTGCCGCTGTTTACCTTGAAAAGTTCTTATCAGAAGGTCAGATGTCCACTATCATTGAGAAAATCAGAGGAGGAGAGAACGTGAATACGCAGAATCCGGAGGCAAAGTATGAAGCTCTAAAAAAATATGGAAGAGACTTGATACAAGAAGTGAAAACAGGGAAAATGGATCCGGTTATCGGGAGGGACGGCGAAATCCGCCATGTAATCAGAATTCTTTCCAGAAAAACAAAAAACAATCCGGTGCTTATTGGAGAACCGGGGGTGGGGAAGACCGCAATCATCGAAGGGCTTGCTCAACGCATTGTCAGGAAGGATGTACCGGAAGGGCTTAAGGATAAGCAGATTTTCGAGCTTGACATGGGTGCTCTTGTGGCAGGGGCAAAGTTCCGCGGTGAATTTGAAGAAAGATTGAAGGCTGTTTTAAATGAAGTAAAGCGCAGCAATGGAAATATCCTTCTGTTCATTGACGAGCTACACACAATCGTTGGAGCCGGAAAAACAGAAGGTGCCATGGATGCAGGCAATCTACTGAAGCCAATGTTAGCAAGGGGAGAACTTCATTGTATCGGAGCAACCACCTTGAATGAATATCGAAAGTACATTGAAAAGGATCCGGCTTTGGAGCGGAGATTTCAACAAGTTATGGTCAAGGAGCCGGATGTAGAAGATACGATCTCCATCCTTAGGGGTTTGAAGGAGAGGTTTGAAATCCACCATGGAGTCAATATCCATGACAAGGCAATAGTAGCCGCCGCTTCTCTTTCCAATCGATATATTACTGACCGGTTTCTTCCAGATAAAGCGATAGACTTGGTCGATGAAGCATGCGCTCTTATCAGGACAGAAATTGATTCCATGCCATCTGAACTGGATGAAGTAACCCGGAAAATCATGCAGCTGGAGATAGAGGAAGCGGCTCTTTCAAAAGAAAAGGATGAAGCAAGCAGGAACCGCTTGCTGCAGCTGCAAGAAGAGCTTGCCAACCTGAAAGAAGAAGGCAATGCAATGAAAGCGAAATGGCAGATGGAAAAAGAAAAAATCAACTCACTTCAAGGAAAAAGGGAAGAATTGGAGCAGTTTCGCCGGCAGCTTGAAGAGGCAGAAGGAAATTATGATTTAAATAAGGCAGCTGAACTGAGGCACGGAAAAATTCCTGAGGCTGAACGAGAACTGCAAGATCTTGAAAAAGCAATGATGGACGAACAGGAAAACCGCTTGCTTCGTGAAGAAGTCACAGAAGAAGAGATTGCAGGCATTGTGGCAAGGTGGACAGGAATCCCGGTCAGCAAGCTGGTGGAAGGCGAACGTGAAAAGCTGTTGAAGCTTGAAAGTATTTTGCATGAGCGGGTAATCGGCCAGGAAGATGCTGTTCAGCTTGTCAGTGATGCGATCCTAAGGGCCAGGGCAGGGATCAAAGATCCTGGAAGGCCGATTGGTTCCTTTATATTCCTTGGCCCGACAGGTGTCGGCAAAACTGAACTCGCCAAAACCCTTGCGCATACCCTGTTCGACAGCGAAGAGCAGATGATCCGGGTTGATATGTCCGAGTATATGGAAAAACATTCAGTATCAAGGCTGATTGGAGCACCGCCGGGGTATGTTGGCTATGAAGAAGGTGGACAGCTTACGGAGGCAGTTAGAAGAAAACCCTACTCGGTCATACTTCTTGATGAGATAGAAAAAGCGCACACCGAGGTTTTCAATATACTTCTCCAAGTTCTTGATGATGGCAGAATCACAGACTCGCAAGGAAGAACCGTGGATTTTAAAAATACAGTCATTATTATGACGTCAAATATCGGCTCTCAATTTTTGCTGGAGAGAGAAGAAGGTTCAGAAGAAATTGACGAAAGTACGAAAGAAAGAGTTCTGGGTCAATTGAGAGCATCCTTCAGGCCGGAATTCCTTAACCGCGTGGACGATATCGTTCTATTCAAGCCCTTGAGTATCGCAGATATTAAAGGAATCGTTGAAAAAGCTGTGAAGGACCTGCAAAAACGGCTGCAGGAACAGAATATAACCATGGAAATCACTGAATCTGCGAAGGAATTCATTGCAAGAGGAGCTTATGATCCTGTATATGGTGCCCGTCCGTTGAAAAGGTACATTCAGAAAAATATTGAAACCAAGCTGGCGCGGGAAATCATTGCAGGGAATTTTAAAGCGGAAGATACAGTCAAGATTGATATTCATGGCGGTACAATTGTTTTTGATAAATAAAAAGGCTGTTTTAGCATACAGTGTTGCCTTCGGAAAAATCCCAAGTGCCGGATTTTTCCCCGTATACTAAAGATTTTTTCTCAAATCTGAGAGAGCAGCTCTTTTCTTTTCCTGTTACGAGGGTATTCTGATAAATTATGGTTGTTTTTTTCGGAAGTAGTCTGAAATAGCAGCAAAGTTTATGAAAAGAGCCATAAAAAAAGAGAATCCGCGAGCGGATTCTCTTTTTTAGCTTAGATTAATGTTTTTCCACAGGATCGTTCGGAATGATCATTGAAACGACAAAAAGCAAGATTGTAACAAGCACAGACAGAATAGCGCCGGTTTGGAACTCAAAATGAGCTCCTGTCATGGAACTAACTACATACGTAAGCATTTCTACAAGCAGGAAAGTCCAAAAGAAAGTCCAAAAGTATTTCAAAACATTCACCTCAATTCCTTGCATCTATGTATAACAGAATGTTATAGAGTCCAGAAGGGAACTATCTTTGATCCCTTAAATAAAACATTTTCTGTATTATAGTACCATAAGAATGAGAAATAATAAATCATTTTCAGTTTAAGAATGTAAACCTTTTCTTGTATGTGGACTCTTTGTGTCCGATCAGCGGGCAAACCTGAACGTATACGATAAAAACAGTACCCCTTTATGGGAAAATAAGACATGATTGGAAATCAAGCAGCCTTATTGAAGACATCTCCACATCTCCAGCAGCTGATCCCCGGGGGCAAAAAAATATGAGAATAAAAATAAAGTAACGGATTCTGTTTTGAAGTACAAACTTCTAATTAGCCAAAGAAAAGGTTGAGTGATTTGCACCCGAAAACAATGTCTATTGATTTCCACTCCAGGTGCGTGACTCCGCAGGGCTGGGTGCTGGAACTAGACGTCACGCACCTTCAGTTCCAATCTAATCATTGCTGTCTTATTTATAGTTAACTGTTTTCCTATATATTTGTATTGGGATTGAAAGGTGTATAGGAAATTGCACCTCAAATTTTGCAGAACAAAAACTTCTGTCATTTGCTATTTAGGGTGCATTTTGAATTACCAATTAAACAGATTTACCAGCAAGAATAACCTTAAATCAACAAAAAAAAGGAGTGCTAAAATTAGTAAGATTTTACATTCCTTTTGATGTGCAATTTTTAATTTTGTACTCGAAAACAGAACCCGTTAGAAATTAAAGACCGTTTTTTTCTCTTAGGAACATTTGCTTGCAGTGAGGGAAGGGGCCCATGTACTTTGCAGTATCACCTATTATCGGCAGAAGAGAAGCTGTGCAAATTGGATCGAAGCTGGAACGGAAATGAAACGAGCTTGGATTTTACTGTTTTTTAGGCTGTCCCCCATACCTTTAAGAGAATTTTTCATAGACTATCATGACTAGTTATGTTTAGCTGTGTGTTTGCTTAGACGAACATCATTATAGCTACGAAAGACAGCTTGATAAAAGGGGATTTTTTAGATGAGCCAACGAATTTTTACCATCGACAATGAACATTGTATTGTGCATTATCCTTTCCGGCCGAATGGGTTTGCGGTCATGATTATGGGGGATGTCAATCATTATGTAGATGAGAAAAGCAGCTTCTGGATGCAGCAGGAGACAAGGAATTCGATTATAAGTCAACTTACCGAAAAAGGGTACATTGTCTTTTATTCGAATTTATATGGAGCAAACTGGGGAAGCGATAAAGCCGTAAGTTTAACTCAGCGTCTGTACCACTATGTAAAACGGAGGGAAATCATTAACGAGAAAGTGCACATTCTTGCTGAGGGGATGGGAGGGTTGATTATTGAAAAATTATTGTCCTCAATGGGACATCAAATACGTTCAGTAGTTATGTTGACGCCCTGCATCTCCCTATATGAACATTTTTCACAAGAAAAAGAGCAAAAGTTCTTCTATAAAAAACTTATGAAAGAAATCACAATGGCTTATAACCTTGAGGAGCAGCAATGTGAGGATATGGTAAACGCAGGCATTCATGCGGGCAAGGACCTCAAGAAAACAGATAAACCGCTTTATACAATTCAATCAATCAACGCTTACCGTTATAAAAATCAGTTTCCCCTCATAAATGATATATATATAGAGCGAAATATTAATCGTCTCCCCGGAGAAATATATATCATTCTTCCGGAAAAGAAACATAAAGCTTCCTATAAGATCGTTTCATACTTTTCATTACATGAACAACTTTAAACTGGAAGTGAGGAGGAATATTTAAATATGGAAAAAGCGATTGTAACGGGTGCCATGGGGTTTTTAGGTTTTGAATTGTGCCTGGCAATGCTCGAAGAAGGTTTGGAAGTACTGGCAGCCGATTCTGCCAATGCAGCAGGAGACAGGTGGCTGGAGGTGGGCAGAAACTCAAATATCACTTATCAGCACCTGGATCAGGAGGTTCCTGAGGAGGCTGCCAAAGCTTCAGTCTTTATTAATTTATATGATTACTTTACAGAAAGAAAGAGGAGCAAAACTCTTAAGGATATTAGCAGTTTCATTGAAAAAAACAAAAAATCCTTTAAAGAGGCAGCCGTATTGCTTCCTACTGTGCTTTCTAACAGATCAGGAGAAACTGAACTCTCTGATTTTCTTCAATTCTTAGAGGAGCAAGACATCACAAATCAATATTCTATTTATCTCCCTACTCTCTTTGGTTCCGGCCAGCCTGAAACCTTTCTATTTCAGCAGCTGCTTTCTAAATCAGACAAGGAAGATGATTTCGTGGATGATCCCCGTTCAGCTATTTATGTAAAGGATGCAGCACAGGCTGTCCTCCATAATGGAAGAAGTTTGGAAAGCATCCTGCTCCTTTCAGATGATCATGACAGCTGGAAAAAAAGCCTTAGTTTGCTGGAACAGGCAGGACCGGATAGGGGAGAAGTTCAAAATTATATTGACATCATCCCCCAAAAATTAAAGCATGTTGGTGTTAAAGCTTCTTTATCATTTGAAGAGGTACTTGAGCTTCAGAGAAAGCCCTGATGACAGACGGGAGTCAACTTTTTCTTTTCTTCATCCATAAAGCAAGGTAAAATAGAAGAGTCAAACCCTTGCTGGAACCATTGAACCCTGCAAGTAATTCGCGAAGAATTGCGAATCAAGATGTCACCACTGCAAGGCTCGTTTTGAAAGCAAACCGGAGCCGGATTGCGGCTGGCATCCTTAAGGAGTTGCTATAATGAAGAAATTATTTTATTTCCTGACTGTGATTCTCTTACTGACTGGATGTTCCGGGCAAGGTGATAAGAAAAGCCTTGAGAACGTCGGTCTTCTCGTTCCAGAAACCATAAGTGATCAGGTTTGGGGAACGAAAGGATATAAAGGGCTTCTCAAAATACAGTCTCAATTTGGAGTAGATGTCTTTTATAAAGAAGGAATGACAACAAGGCAGGCTGTCGAACAGGCAGTGGCGGAGTATGATAAGAAAGGTGTTAATTTGATTTTTGGGCATGGCCAGGAATATGCCTCCCTTTTCAATGACATAGCTTCAGATTATCCTGACATGCATTTTGTCAGTTTCAATGGTAATGCCAGCCAGCCGAATACTACCAGTTTAAAGTTTGAGGGATACGCTATGGGGTTCTTTGGCGGAATGACGGCTGCCCAACAATCAGAAACTAAAAAAATTGGGGTTGTTGCTTCTTATGCTTGGCAGCCGGAAGTAAAAGGATTTATCGAAGGTGCTGACTATCAGGATAGCAGTGTTGAGGTGACGGTTGATTATACGGATGACTGGGATAATACAGAGAAGGCAATGGTTCTTTTACATATTCAATTAAGAGAAGATGTGGATGTTGTTTATCCAGCCGGAGACGGATATAATGTTTCTATTATTGAAAAGCTGAAAGAAAAAGGATTGCATGCGGTTGGATATGTATCAGATCAATCTGATATGGGAGAGTCCACGGTCCTTACCAGCACTGTTCAGCATGTGGACAAACTATACGAAGTAGTTGCGGAAAGATATTCGGATGGTAAACTGAAATCAGGAAATATACCCTTTGATTTCCAGGACGGCGTCATATCCATGGGGAAGTTCAGTCCGGAGGTAGATAAGCAGTTCCGGGAAGTCATTGAAAGTGATATTAGTCATTATATTAAAATGGGTGAACTCCCGCATGAAAGAAAGGATGAGTAGGAATGCAAGATAAAAACATGGAATTTATGCAAATTGCTATGAAATACCTGCCAGAAGCAAAAGAGCAATTGGAGCAGTCAGGGATTGAACTGTCCATCGATATGATCCAGCCGTTCATGACCCTTTTTACACAGGTTATGAATGAGGCCTACCAAATGGGACATAGAGACGCATTGGAAGAAAATAAATAAAGGCTCTTTTCGTAAACTCTGTTGCTATTCTATACTAATTTCAAAAAATAACCCTATTACGAAGAAGAAATCTGGCAAAACCGAAAAGAAAAGAGCTGCTCTACCCGTTTAGAGTTAAAACTCTTAGTATCCGGGGATATCGGAAAGCAACAATATATGTGAAAACAGCCTAAATAAAAGCTGAAGGACGGAATCCCTAGGGATTTCGTCCTTCTTCTTTCCGTTTGATAATTCCTAAAGGCGCTTTACCAGCTGTGACAGCTGCAACTTGGTAAGTGACGCCTCAAGGATTTGGTGAGAAAGCTATAAATCTTCAGATAGTGAAGTGTCTCCTTTTTAACAGCATCAAATCCATAAATACGAAAACATGATGGGGTAAAACTCGTATTGAACAGCATGAAGTTTTAGATCTCCAACAAGATGCAGTAATAACGACTCTTATACAGCATTTAAAATGAAATTCAGGAGAACGTTGCTGTAATAGGCAAAAAAACAGCATCAAATCCAATAAAAAGAAAATTAATGCTGCAAGACTACTTGCGGGAGCTGCTTCTAGATATATATATAGAAGGTTACGAGCTAATAAGTGATATTAACACTCCTAACCAAACTTTAGGAAGCCAGTTGATCAGGATTTCGTCCATTTTGTTATAAAGGGCATGGCTTTGTGAAACAGGGGCTTTAAATCAGACACAGCAGTCATCAAATTTTCGATATGTGACATGAGATCTTCATTGTCCTGAGGATCTTCCTCAGTTTCATAATCCGGATGATCTTCTTCTTCAGCAGCCGATGGTTCTTCCCGCCTGCCCATAACCATGATATCAAAGGGATGGGGACGACGCTCTTTCTGCTCCATAGCAATTCTCCTTCCTTTAGTAGGGCTCTAATATAAATAGAATATGTTCAACTGCCGTGCCTGTATAGACAAACGCATAGACGCGTCAAAATATAAAAATGTTGCAACAATAGATGATTTTCGTTAAAATTAGTACCAAGTCATAATAATTGATATAAATATTAACTATAAGCTGAATTTTACAGTATACATGCAGCAGAAGATCATGGCCTTTATCTTATGCTGCGGCAATAAAACCGGAAAGAAGGGACTATATATGAATGCTGGTGTTATCGGGATTGGGAGATATCTGCCTGAAAAGGTTTTAACGAATGCCGATTTAGAAAAGATGGTTGATACATCAGATGAATGGATCCGTACAAGGACAGGAATTGAGGAAAGAAGAATTGCTGGAGATGATATGGATACTTCGGATCTTAGCTATGAAGCGGCAGTTAATGCCATCAAGGATTCGGGCATTTCAGCAAATGAAATCGATTTGATTTTAGTAGCGACTGTAACGCCTGACCGCCCGTTTCCCTCTGTAGCAACTATCCTTCAAGAGCGATTGGGGGCCAGTAAAGCTGCAGCTATGGATGTAAGTGCTGCATGTGCAGGATTCATGTATGGGATGATCACAGCTAAGCAGTTTATTGAAAACAAGGCTTACAAACATGTTTTGGTTATTGGGGTTGAAAAGCTTTCTAAGATTACCGACTGGAATGACCGGAATACAGCAGTCCTATTTGGGGATGGTGCAGGAGCTGTAGTCATGGGGCCGGTTTCCGAGGGAAGAGGGATTCTTTCTTTTGAACTTGGTGCAGATGGTTCAGGTGGAAAGCATCTGTTCCAGAATGATGCTTTTATCTATATGAATGGCAGGGAAGTTTTTAAATTTGCTGTACGGCAAATGGGTGAATCCAGCGTTAATGTGATAGAAAAAGCTGGATTGAAGAAAGAAGATGTTGACTTTCTGATTCCGCATCAGGCAAACATCAGGATTATGGAAGCTTCAAGGCAGCGGCTTGAACTTCCAGAGGAAAAAATGTCCAAAACAGTCCATAAATATGGAAATACTTCAGCAGCTTCTATTCCGATTTCACTGGTGGAGGAGCTGGAAGCCGGCAAGATAAAAGATGACGATATCCTAGTGATGGTAGGCTTCGGAGGAGGACTGACCTGGGGTGCGATTGCCCTCAGGTGGGGACGTTAACGGATATAAAAGAGCAGTTGCTAATAAATCTATGTCTTCTATGACCAGAAAAAGGAGATGGAATGAAAGTGAATAAGCGCAGAGTAGTAGTTACAGGATTAGGTGCGGTAACTCCGCTTGGTAATAATGTAGAAACAACATGGTCAGGTATCCTTGAGGGGAAGAGCGGCATTGGCCCGCTGACCAGGCTGAATGCAGATGAATATCCCGCAAAAGTGGCGGCAGAGCTAAAAGGTTTTGATCCTGAAGAATATGTTGAACGGAAAGAAGCGAGGAAGATGGATCGCTTTACCCAATATGCAGTAGCGGCTTCCATGATGGCTGTGAAAGATGCAAACCTAGAAATTACAGAAGATACAGCCAACCGGGTAGGAGTGTGGATTGGATCGGGAATCGGCGGAATGGAAACCTTTGAAAACCAGTTCGAGACCTTCCAGAAGCGGGGCTACCGCCGAGTGAGTCCTTTCTTCGTCCCTATGATCATTCCTGATATGGCTGCCGGGCAGGTATCCATCCTGCTTGGAGCAAAAGGTATCAATTCTTGTACAGTGACAGCCTGTGCCACGGGAACTAACTCTATCGGAGATGCCTTCAAAGTCATCCAGCGCGGCGATGCCGACGTAATGGTGACAGGCGGTACTGAAGCACCGATCACCAAAATGTCCATGGCGGGCTTCTGTGCCAACACAGCTCTGTCTACAAATGACGATCCAACGAAAGCTTCCAGGCCGTTCGATGCCGGACGTGACGGATTTGTTATGGGTGAGGGAGCAGGAATTGTCATTCTTGAAGACCTTGAACACGCGCTTGCCCGTGGAGCAAAAATCTATGCTGAGATCGTAGGGTATGGATCAACAGGCGATGCACATCATATTACTGCTCCAGCACCAGGAGGAGAAGGCGGGGCAAGGGCAATGAAAATCGCTCTTGAAGATGGCGGCCTTTCCGCTGAGGATGTGGATTACATTAACGCACATGGAACAAGCACTCCTTATAATGATAAATATGAAACGATGGCAATCAAGGAAGTATTCCAGGATCATGCTTATAAACTGGCTGTAAGTTCAACAAAATCCATGACAGGGCATCTGCTGGGTGCAGCAGGCGGAGTAGAAGCAATTTTCTCTGTACTGGCTCTGCAGGATGATATCCTTCCGCCTACAATCAACGTTGAGACACCTGATCCAGATTGCGATCTGGATTATGTTACAGAAGGTGCCAGGAAATCGGAAGTGAACGTGGCTATGAGCAATTCACTTGGATTTGGCGGCCATAATGCAACTATTGTATTTAAAAAATATAAATAATTCTCAAGACTGTTTCATAAGGATATAGAAAAATCCTTATGAAATAGTCTTTTTTTTGTTTCGTTCATTTCTGGAAAATTGTTGAAATCAATATTAATAACTCTAAAAAAAACATGTTCATAGCAACTTACTTGAAAGCAAGAAAGAGAAAACTGCTCTTCCTTTTCTGCCATAGGGGAATCCGGCGCATTAAAGTTTTTTAAAAAATCATGAAAATAGCTCTTCACAAAGAATGGGCAGTTAGAAAATTTCTTTTGAGTTCTGCTGCCTCTTAGAAAGTGATGTTGTTGGTTTTTAATTTAGGCTCTTTTCTAAAAGTTTGTTGCTTTTGAATGCTTTATTTCCCTCCTATTTTCACGTAGAAGGATTGAAGCGGAAGGCGGGCAACCTCCTGTGGGACTTGCGGGCGTTTAGTTCAATCACCTAACCCCTCGGGGTCAAATAACCCAAAGCGAATAAAAGGAAAGACGCCTTTTTTTCTCTTCAGAACATTTGCCTGTCGGGGCTGATCAGGGCGCTTCCACTTTTGAAGACAGGTGAGACCCCCAATCCAGTTGCAGCGCCCAGCCCCTCGGGGTCAAATAACCCGAAGAGAATAAAAGGAAGTTCGCCTTTTTTTCTCTTGAGAACATTTGCCTGTCGAAGCTGATCAGGGCGTTTCCACTTTTTAAGCAGGCGAAGCCGATGCTCAACGCCCGCCCCGCGGAGTCGTGCGCCTGGAGCGGAAATCCTTTACTTTTAAATAACCACAACTTATACGAGAACTGCATTTATACATCGAAGCAAATAGAATGAAAGAAGAAGATTTCCAGCAGGGTGTTTCAAAAGATGAAAAAGGGGGATGTTTGATGGGAGTTATTGAAACAAGTAAGTGGCTGGATGACTATGCTGAGAAACCTGAGAAATTACTTATGAAAAAAGGAATCACAAGTAAAGAGGCAGCCGAATTATACAGCTATCTGCAATCTTTTGGAATGTACACGCCTTCCCTATATACGAAACAATTGGTCCACTCATTGAAGGAACGGAAAGCATGGAAGAAAATTAATTTATTTTATAAAAAGTACCGGGCATTATGGAAGGGACCCTCGATACCGGTCTATATTTTTCCTGTGCAAGCTTCCAGGGGAATCTTCAGCAGCGGATTGAAGAAATCGGGTGTATCCTTCAAAGAGGAAATTTATTTATTCCTTTCCGATGAAGAGGATGAAAAGGAATGGGAGGCTTTATTTGTCCACGAGTATCACCATTGTACCCGGATGAATCTATTAGAGAAGAACCCTGCTGAATATACATTGATGGATTCCCTCATATTCGAAGGGCTTGCAGAAGATGCTGTGAAAGAATATTGCGGTGATCATTATGTCAGCGGATGGACTAAAAAATATAGTGAGCTTCTTCTCCGAAAGTTATGGAATCAACACATTAAAAATGAACTTCACTTAAGAAAAAACGACTCCAGACATGATCAGCTTCTGCTGGGAAGAGGAAAGTATCCAAGCATGCTCGGGTATGCTATTGGTTTTTATTTAGTAGGTAAATTCAGACAGAAACATGGAATGTCTGCCAAACAAATGATGAGTCTTGATTCTAACCGGTTTATTGAAGATGAAAAAGCAGAGGAGGATTGAAGAGGATGAACGATTTATTTAGGATCTTTTCGTGAATTTTGCTGCTATTCTTTACTAATTTCAAAAAAATAACCCTATTACGAAGATGATATCTGTCAAAGCTGAAAAGAAAAGAGCTGCTCTTCCCCGTTTAGAGTTAAAACTGTTAGTATCCGGGGATATACGAAAGCAACAATATATACGAAGACAGCCTTTATCTAAGACTAAAGAATGCTGAATAGTGTAATAAGAGTCTTTGAGCAGTATTGCAAAGACTCTCTAAGGAAAACATCGCAGCTCTTTTATACGTACAGACTTTCCATGATTTTTTCTTCCGTTTTGAACGTTCATATATTCTAATTTCTTATCATAGAATGCTAGTACATGGACAAGCAGAAAAGGTGAGAAAAATGAATATCTTGAAAATCTGGACGGTAAGGGCGGAAGGAATGATGTTTCGAGTATTTATATTATTAATTGGATTTGGATTTTCTGTATCTGGCGGAGTGACGTTGATTATGTACCTTAACTTTCTGGCTGCTGGATTGTCTTTCCAAGACTATTTTCTTTTCATATTAGGAAGGGTAGAAAGTTATCTTTTGCTGACAGGGATCTTTTTAATAACTATTTCCATCTATTCTCCAGCTAGAAAGAGTTAAATTCGGAGTTGATTTCTTCAAAATGAAGTTGGATTTAGTTAATGCTCTTTCTAAATGTTATGATAAATCTCCAGCAGGCTGTTAAATATACTCTAATAAATCGTGCTGCAAAAATGAGCATCACAAGGAATAAATTGGGTGTTAATTGCCTATACTGATTGACAAATAGGCTGAAGCGAGGGGTCAATCATGCTATATCTTCATGACGTATGGGTAAATTGGTTTGAAGGTGAAGAAAACGGTTACAATATTTGTCATTTTCATGAGTGGAGGAAAGAGGATGTTATTGAGCTTCTCGACCAGGTTCCTCTTATCAAAGTAACTCCTGAGTTTTTCAATTACATAGAAAATGACTTGTCAGAACTTCCTCAGTCACTGCTCAATGATATCTACCAAAAAGCATATCTGCGTAAAAATCATGAAAGAATTCAGCTGGAGTATTGTTTTATTGTCACGGATGGGACAGGCATACTGGCTGTTGATACAATCGGCTATTCCATCCCAATCAGAAAAAGCAGAATCATCCCGCGCCAGGAACAGCTGGTATATGAAATGACAGAAGATCAAGAGCCATACAGCTATAATTTCCTGCAGGAAAAATCAGATAAGGATTATCATATTCTTTCTCCTAAGCCGACGATCATGAGTGGCTTGACCAGAAGGGAAAGACAATTGAAACAATTGATGTTCATGGCGCTTGATCAACTGTATTCTTCCAAGAATACAGCGGAAATCAGGTATTGGTGTACAGAGTGGACCCCTGAAAACTATGAAAGAATACAATCGCTGGACTTTGAAGAAGCGTGGCAGAACCTTTTCGAAGAAACAAAAGAGGGGTGGACAGATAAGCACTTGCTTTTCTGTGAAAATCTAATAAAAGGACAGCCGTTTTTTGAGAAACTGTGGGAAATGGAAAATCGTCCAAAAGTGAACTAAAAGGCAGCCTTTGGGGCTGCCTTTTATTCTGTATAACGGCTGCTTAATACTGGCAGCCAGCAAAGTTCTATTGAAGAACCTTAATTTGTTATTTAAATCTGATGCATATCCATAAGGCATCAGGGCTTGAACTTGAATTGGTGTATAGAAGGCAAATAAAAGGGAGCTGTTCAGGCTCCCTTTTGCGTACTCTCTATCTTTTTCTTCCTAGTCCCATAGCTTTTTCCATCTTCTTAACCATTTTATTAGCGGTAAAATTGGCTTTCTCTGCACCTTTATCAAGAATTTCATCAAGCTCTTCTGAATCAATAAGCTCATTATATCTTTGCTGAATAGGAGCCAGTGCATTCACAACAACTTCTGCAAGGTCTCCTTTGAAGTCTCCATATCCTTTCCCATCGTACTTTTCTTCTAAATCCCCGATACTCGTATCAGTAAGAATAGAATAAATAGATAGAAGATTGGAAACTCCCGGTTTTAGTTCTTTATCATATTTTACAATTCCATCAGAATCTGTCACGGCGCTTTTAATCTTCTTTTCGATTTGCTTTGGAGTATCTAAGAGAGTGATAAACGCTTTTTGGTTAGGATCTGATTTGCTCATCTTCTTCGATGGATCTTGAAGGGACATCACCCTTGCTCCAACTTTCGGAATCCTTACTTCCGGTATAGTGAAGATATCATTGTATTTTTTATTAAATCTCTCTGCCAGATCCCTGGTCAATTCAAGATGCTGTTTCTGATCTTCCCCGACAGGAACAAGATTTGTTTTGTATAGCAGGATATCCGCAGCCATTAATGGAGGATAAGTAAGCAGCCCTGCCGACACGGCCTCTTTTCCATGAGACTTATCCTTGAATTGAGTCATCCTTTCCAGCTCTCCTATGTAAGCGACACATTGCAGCATCCAGCCAGCCTGAGCATGTGCAGGGACTTCGGACTGAATAAATAGTGTTGATTTATCAGGGTCGATTCCGCTGGCTATATAAAGAGCAGCCAGACTTTTAATGTTCTTTCTTAACTCCAGCTTATCCTGGGGAACCGTTATAGCGTGCTGATCGACTACACAGAAATAACAATTGTAGTCCTCCTGCAGCTCTGCGAATTGCTTAAGAGCTCCAATATAATTGCCTAAGGTTATCGTACCGCTTGGCTGTATACCGCTGAAAATAGTTTCCATTTCCATTCCTCCATTCAAAAAGTTTGTTTCTACTAGTATAAGTAAACATAAAAAAATCCACCCGTCCTAAATATGAATAGGGACGAATGGATTGTTCCGCGGTGCCACCCTAAGTTGCCCCGGAAGGCCGCTTGGTCCATGTAAACATGGTGCCCGGATATCGGCGGGCTGCCGTCATAAGCTACTTTAGTTCACTTATGATGCTCGAAAGTCCATTCCATACTTCGGCTGTTTGTTCGCACCGGCCACAAACTCTCTGAAAAACCAAGATATATGTACTACTCTTTGTCATCGCATAAATATTATCCAGAAATGATTATAAAAGAATTCATAAACCAAAATCAAGTATAGAAAAGGTAGGAGACAGCAAGATCGGCTGCAACCGCGATGCCTCCGCTTAACAGTAATGGCATAGTTAAAGGGTATGTGTCCCTTTTATTAAATTCTTTGTAAGCCTCATTTGTATCATCCATATCATCAAACTGGGCGATGTAGCTTCCTTCTTTGCTGCTTTTGCGAAAACGCTTAAAAGCATATTGAATTCCATTGAAGAAACCCGATTCGACTACTTTCATCAATCCGCCGATTACCAGGAATCCCATTCCGATAAGGAAGGAGATATTGATAATGCCAAGAAAGATTTCATCCTGGGAGAAAAATGATATAACGGCAGAGATCAGAAAGATTGTTAACACTGCAAAAAATACTTTTTTCAATTAATTCACCAACATTATTTTTTTTTTAGTATAACGAATCCCGCGGGGTTATATCAAGATTTTTTAAATATATATTCATTAATAACGCAATTTGGCAAAAGGTAGTTTTCTTTCAATTCTGACACTTCCTTGTTATATAGAAGAATAAAATGCCCCCCACAGAAAATAAGAGAAATAGTTTTATGAAATAAGGATTCATTTTTTTGCATAAACATAAGAATATTGGCTCTATAAAATGGGATAATTTATATGTATATTTTGGTAATTTATACTCTGATAACACCAATTGTAAAGATTGTAATAGAGAGAACTTGAATTAAAACATGTTTAAACCATTAATATATAAGGGTTTAGAGGCCAGTGTGTCAATTTTGCAAAAAAACTGTTAAATTAATATTGCAATAATTTCTGTATGTTGTATAATAGAAAACGAATCTTCTGATAAATCGGAAGATAAATAAATATGAAATACGAGGAGGTCAATTTCAAGATGAAGAAAAAGTTTTCATTTCTTTTAGTGCTATTATTGGCACTAGCAACTTTCCTAGCTGCTTGCGGCGGTAACAACGGCAACAATGCGGCAACGAACAATGGTGGAAACAACGCTAACTCTGGAAATAACGGCGGCGAGGAAGAAGCGCCTGCAGAAGAGAGAGCACAAGTACTTAACCTGCTAGAAAGCTCTGAGATCCCATCAATGGATGCATCTCTAGCAACTGACGCTGTTTCATTCAACGTAATGAACCAGGTTTACGAGGGTCTTTATCGTTTAGGTGAAAATGATGCAGCGGTACTTGGTATGGCAGCAGAAGAGCCTACAATTTCTGAAGATGGCAAAACATACACTTTCAAAATCCGTGACGCTAAATGGTCCAATGGTGAAGCTGTTACAGCTAATGATTTTGAATACGCTTGGAAAAAAGCTTTAAATCCTGATACTGCTGCTGAGTATGCATACATTATGTATGACCTTAAGAACGCAGAAGCAGTCAACGCTGGCGATCTTCCTTTAGATGAGCTTGGTGTTAAAGCAACTGACGAAAAAACTTTAGAAGTTCAGTTGGAGTCAGCTGTACCTTACTTCAAAGAATTGCTTTCTTTCGCAACTTTCTATCCGCAAAATGAAGCGTACGTAACTGAGCAAGGCGATCAATACGGATTAGAAGCTAATACTTCTATCTACAATGGTCCTTTCGTAATGAGTGACTGGAAACATGAGCAAAGCTTCCAGGTTCAGAAAAACCCTGATTACTGGGAAGCTGATGCAGTACAGCTTGAAGAAATCAACTGGAACATTGTTAAAGACACGGCTACAGGTGTAAACCTTTATGAAACTGAGAAAGCGGATGTTGCAGGACTTTCTGCTGAATTCGTTGACCAGTATGCAAATGACGAAAACTTCAAAACACGTTCACTTACATCTGTATACTTCCTTCGCTTTAACCAAGAGAATGAAACTCTAGCGAACGTTAATGCACGTAAAGCAATCGACATGGCTTGGGATAAGCAAGGTATGGTTGACGTTCTTCTTAACAACGGATCTATCCCTGCGTACTACTTAGTACCACAAGAATTCGTTTACGGTCCTGATGGAACTGACTTCCGTGAAGCTAACGGCAACTTCAATGAAACTAACGTAGAAGCTGCTAAAGAAGCATGGGCTAAAGCTAAAGAAGAAGTTGGATTCGAAGAAGTTTCTCTTGAACTATTGAACTACGATTCTGAAAACTCTAGAAAAATCGGTGAATTCTTGAAAGAACAGTTGGAGACTAACCTTGAAGGTTTGACTGTAACTATCTCTCAACAGCCTTTCGCTCAAAAACTTGATCTGGAAACTGCAGGCGACTATGACTTCTCATTCGCTGGCTGGGGCCCGGATTATCCAGATCCAATGACATTTGTTGACATGTTCGTAACTGATGGCGCTCATAACCAAATGGGCTACTCTAACTCTGAGTATGACCAATTGATTGAAGATGCTAAGACTACATTGCTTGGTGACCCAGAAGCTCGTTGGGAAGCAATGCTTAAAGCAGAACAAATCTTGTTCGAAGATGCTGCGATTTCTCCAATGTACCAAAGTGGTAGTGCTTACCTAGAGCGCCCTTACGTACAAGGAATCCTTCGTCACGCTTTCGGTGCTGACAACTCTTACAAATGGGCACACATTGAGTAACCTATAAACGCTCAATGAGACAAACTTTCAAAAGGAGAGTGTATGCATTGGCATATGCTCTCCTTTTTCCCTGATTACCTGAAAGAAATTGTAATTTAAGAAATAGATTGAAAATTTGTCGAAATAAGATATAATATGTAAGGTAGCCAAAAAAAATAGAAAAAGGGGGGCTAAAGAGTGATCAGATACACTTTAAAAAGACTAGCTTATATGTTTATAACGTTAATTATTATTGCAACAGCCACGTTCTTCCTGATGAAGCTCCTTCCTGGATCACCGCTTTCAAACCAAGAAAAGCTGACACCGGAACAGCAGGAAATCATTTTGGAAAAATACGGTTTGAACGATCCTCTCCCAGTACAATACGTAACTTATATGACAAACTTAGCACAAGGTGATTTAGGTTTGTCATTCCAATACGATAACCGCCCGGTTACAGATATTATCGGTCAGCGTATTGGTCCTTCCGCACAACTTGGATTCCAGGCAATCGTACTAGGAACATTTCTTGGACTGGCTTTGGGGATCATTGCAGCACTAAGACATAATTCGTGGCTCGATTATAGTGCCACATTTATCGCTGTATTAGGTATTTCCATACCGTCCTTCGTTTTTGCCGGCCTAATGCAATATTATATTGGAGTAGAGCTCCAATGGCTGCCGGTAGCATTATGGGGTGGATTTGAATACACCATTATGCCAACGCTTGCATTAACAGTTGGAGTCGTTGCCACAATTGCCCGTTTTATGCGCACTGAAATGCTGGAGGTTTTAGGTTCAGATTATATTCTTCTAGCTAAAGCAAAAGGTATTACAAAAACAGCGACAGTATTAAAGCATGGAGTCAGAAATGCCATGATTCCAATTATCACTATTTTGGGGCCTATGACAGTTGGTATCATGACAGGTACTCTAGTAATAGAGAGAATATTTGCTGTGCCTGGTCTTGGTGAGCAATTCGTTAACTCAATTAACACAAGTGACTACACAGTAATCATGGGTGTAACATTATTCTATAGTGCCTTGTTCATCGGAGTAATTTTCCTTGTGGACATCCTATATGGAATAATTGACCCTCGTATTCGTTTGGCTGGGGGGAAGAAATAATGGATACTAACAATAGAAAAGACCTTAATAACATTAATCCTGACCTTTTCCAACCACGACAAGCAAATGAGTCTGAATCAGAAGTCATCGGAAGGCCCAGCCTAAGTTTTTGGCATGATGCATGGCTTCGCCTTTTCAAAAATAAAGGCGCTATCGTTGGATTGGTCATCATGGTAGTCATAATCTTGATGGCTATTATTGGACCTGGCATGACAGAAATGTCCTATAAAGACCAAAATATTAGACATGCTAAATTGCCGCCTAAAATTGAAGCCCTTTCAGGACTAGGCTGGTTTGATGGATTTGATAAGAATGGTAACAACGTATATGAGCAGCGCCAAGTAGAAGAAACTTACTGGTTCGGTACCGATGATTTGGGCCGTGACCTTTGGACGAGGACTTGGCAGGGAACACGTATTTCCCTATACATCGGAGTCCTTGCTGCCCTTATCGACTTAATCATTGGTATCGCGTATGGCGGAATCTCCGGTTACTATGGCGGCCGAGTAGATGATTTCATGCAGCGTATCATTGAGATACTTGTAGGGATCCCAAATCTCATTGTTGTTATCCTGTTTATCCTCTTATTTGAGCCAGGATTATTCACTATAACAATGGCGATGGTAATTACCGGTTGGACCGGTATGGCCCGTATAGTCCGTGGACAGATCCTGCAGTTGAAAAATCAGGAGTTCGTCCTTGCTTCACGTACATTAGGTGCAACGAGCAACAGGTTGATCTGGAAACACTTGCTTCCTAACGTAATGGGACCTGTTATCATTACCACTATGTTCACAGTCCCAACCGCAATCTTTACTGAAGCATTTCTGAGCTTTATCGGTTTGGGTATTGCAGCACCTCAAGCATCTTTAGGGTCACTAGTAAATGACGGATACAGATCAATTCAATCATATCCTCATATGATGTTGATTCCTTCTGTCGTTATCTCACTAATTATTTTGAGCTTTAACCTGCTTGCTGATGGATTGCGTGATGCACTGGATCCTAAGATGCGTAAATAGTGGAAGGAGTAGAAAATATGAATAGAGTATTAGATGTTAAAGATTTACAAGTCTCCTTCACGACTTACGGGGGAGAAGTTAAAGCCGTGCGCGGAGTCGATTTTCATCTTGACAAAGGTGAAACGCTGGCAATCGTTGGTGAATCTGGTTCAGGTAAGTCAGTAACTACAAAAGCAATCATGAAACTTTTACCTCAACCAGCAGGTTTCATCAAAAGCGGTGAAATTAATTTCGAAGGCAGAGATTTAGCCCAAATTCCTGAAAGAGATATGCAAAAAATCCGCGGAAAAGACATTTCAATGATTTTCCAGGATCCTATGACATCTCTTAATCCTACAATGACAGTCGGCAAGCAGATCATGGAGCCGTTGCTGAAGCATCAGAACATGAGTAAGTCCGATGCTAAAAAACGTACGATTGAATTATTAAAGCTTGTTGGACTGCCGAATCCTGAAGGCCGTTTCAAGCAGTACCCTCATCAATTTTCAGGCGGACAGAGACAGCGTGTTGTAATTGCGATCGCACTTGCTTGCAACCCGAAAATTCTTATTGCTGATGAGCCGACTACTGCATTGGATGTTACCATTCAGGCGCAGATCCTTGAATTGATGAAAGATCTGCAAAATAAAATTGATACATCAATCATCTTCATCACCCATGACCTTGGTGTCGTGGCAAACGTGGCAGACAGGGTAGCTGTTATGTACGGTGGACAAATTGTTGAGTCGGGTACAGTGGATGAGATTTTCTATGATCCAAGGCATCCTTACACTTGGGGACTTGTAGCATCCATGCCTACACTGGACACGGAAACAGGACAGCAGCTTCAGGCGATACCTGGTACTCCTCCTGATTTAATGAATCCTCCTAAAGGGGATGCGTTTGCTCTTAGAAGTGAATATGCCCTGAAGATTGATTTCGAACAAGAACCACCGACTTATAAAGTGTCAGATACACACTTTGTCAAATCTTGGTTGCTGCATCCGAATGCTCCTAAAGTTGAGCCGCCGGAAGCTGTTAAAATAAGACAGCGTACAATGCCTTCCAACTATGATGAGCCGGTATTATTTGAGGAGGTTCGTTCATAATGGCTGAAAAATTACTTGAAATCAAAAATCTAAAGCAATACTTCAATCCTGGGAAACCAAATATGGTTAAGGCAGTTGATGATATCTCTTTTGATATTTATAAAGGAGAAACATTAGGGCTGGTTGGTGAGTCTGGCTGTGGTAAATCCACAACAGGAAGAACAATTATCCGCCTTTATGATGCAACTGACGGACAGGTTTTATTTGAAGGTGAAGATGTCCATGGTAAAAAATCGCGTAAAGATCTTAAAAAGTTCAACCGCAAAATGCAAATGATTTTCCAAGATCCATACGCGTCCCTAAACCCTCGTATGAAGGTCGCGGATCTGATTGCAGAAGGAATTGATATTCACGGATTGGCTGCTTCTTCGGAAGAAAGACTGAAAAAGGTTCATGAACTTTTGGAGACAGTCGGCTTGAATAAGGAACATGCCAACCGTTATCCGCATGAGTTCTCCGGCGGTCAGCGCCAGCGTTTGGGAATTGCCAGAGCTCTTGCAGTTGATCCTGATTTCATCATCGCTGATGAGCCGATTTCTGCTTTGGATGTATCAATCCAAGCCCAGGTCGTTAACTTGATGAAGGATCTTCAGAAAGAAAAAGGATTGACGTACTTGTTTATTGCTCATGACCTTTCAATGGTTAAGTATATCAGTGACAGAATTGGAGTTATGTACTATGGTAAGCTTGTAGAACTTGCTCCTAGCGATGCTCTGTATAAGAATCCGCTTCACCCTTATACTCAATCACTTCTCTCTGCGATTCCATTGCCGGATCCAGACTATGAGCGTTCCCGTAAGCGTAAAACTTACGATCCCGCCGTTCATAACTATACAGAAGATGACCAATTAGAACTTCGTGAAGTTGCTCCTGGACACTTCATTTACTGTTCTGAGAAGGAATTCGCTCAATATAAAGCACAATATAAAAACTAATACTCATAAGACCTCAGAATATTCTGAGGTCTTATTTAGTCTTTCCCTACATAAATCCTGCTAAGTTCATTTCCCTGGAAATTTCGACAATTTCCTGATTAAAATCCTTCCATTTCATGTACTTCCATTGTTAAAATAGGGTATAGAACATAAGAATAGAAGAAGATTATTTTTTATAGAATAATTGTCTAAGAGGAGAGGTTAATATTGAATTTCAGAAATGTACTGACTGCTGTGGGAGTTTCAGCACTTTGTCTCCTTCCGTTCAATACTGCGGGCGCTGAAGAGGAACAGGACTCAAAAGTTCAAGAACATCACACATTGAATTTGGGTTTGAAAGAAAAGGTAATCCCTCAGCAGCTATCTCGTTTTTTTTATGACACTGGCTTGGAATTTACATATCCGGATGCTGTAAGAGGAATCTATGTAACGGGTCATTCAGCTGGCGGAAGCAGGTTTGAGAGCTTGATCGACTTAATGAATAAAACGGATTTGAATTCCATGGTAATCGATATTAAGGATGATTGGGGAAATATCACGTACCAAGATGACCAATCTCAGTACAAAGACATTGGCAAGTCCTATATTAAAGATCCAAGAGCAATGCTTGAAAGATTGGAAGAAGAAGAGATTTATCCTATTGCACGTGTAGTTGTGTTCAAGGACTCTGTGTTGTCTAAGGCTAAACCTGAGTTATCGTACTTAGAGGGTAATGAGGTATGGGCAAATGGAAGCGGGGACTCTTTCGTTAATCCTTTCCTAAAGGAAGTATGGGATTACAACGTAGGCATTGCCATTGAAGCTGCAAAAATGGGTTTTCAAGAGATCCAATTTGACTATGTTCGTTTTCCCGAAGGATTTGAAAAGAGAGATACAGAATTAAAATATAGTATGGGTGAATACGCTGAGATGGATGAAGATAACGTTCAAAAAAGAGTTCATGCTGTTACGGACTTTGTTGCCTATGCCAAAGAACAGCTGAAACCATATGATGTTGATGTATCTGTGGATATATTCGGCTATACGGCAACATTGCCTGAAGCACCAGGAATCGGCCAGAACTTTACAAAGATTTCAGAGCATGTTGATGTCATCTCATCCATGATTTATCCAAGTCATTGGACTTCTTACTTTGGAATAGCAAAACCTGACCTCGAACCGTATAATTTAATTGCTGAATATGCCAAGCTGGAAAACAAGAAATTAGGTGAGTTGGAAAACCCTCCTGTTTCCCGTCCTTGGCTGCAGGATTTCACAGCTTCATGGCTTGGCTCAGGAAATTATAAGCAGTATGGAAAAGCTGAAGTGGAAGCACAAATTAAAGCTCTTCAAGATCAGGGTATTAATGAATATCTACTTTGGAATGCTGGTAATAGCTACACTGAAAGTGCTGATTTTACTCCTTAAACTAATTAGACGGCAGGAAATCCTGCTGTCTTTCTTTTTATTCAAAACAGTTGTTAAGTTCCAGGGAGGTGGCGTGCTTCATTGTAAGAAAGGTAAAGTATATAACGAAGAGAAGGATCAAAGGGATAATAGGAAGAGAAGGAAAGGCAGTACCTGAAGCAGTGCTTCTCATTTGACTTTTGTTCTCAATACGATACAATTAAATTGGTAAGAATACCGCTTAACACCCACTTTTTCCCACTTACGCTTTCGCAACTTCTTGAAAGCACACTAATATCCCAAAAAACAATTAAGGACATAACTTAGCTGCTGTTGTTTAGTAACTTTAAGGGCATAGTATGAATGATTTTAGTATGAAATGATATGGCGACAATAGTTGACTTAATTGAAAAAAAAGGAGTAGATCAATGCATTGGTATGAGAAGTTAAATCAATATTTCCCCGTAGAAGAAATGAAATCCAAGGAACACATGGAAACTCTGCTGAAAGAGCGCAGTGATATTTACCATAAGGATGAAGATGATCTTCATGTTTTGATGTATGCAGAGCTGGAAAAATTCATCTTTATTGATTATCTGTTTGTCTCTTCCAAAGCCAGAGGGCAGGGGTTGGGACATAAGTTGATCGAGAAGCTGAAACAGAAAGGCAAGGCGATCATTTTAGAAGTCGAACCGGTTGATTATGATGATACTGATACCGAAAAACGGTTGAAATTTTATAAAAGAGAAGGATTTGAACACGCTTCGAGCATTGGTTACCGCCGCAGGTCTCTTGCAACGCATGAAATTAATGAGATGGAGATTCTTTATTGGGCACCCGGCAATGAATCAGAAGAACTGGTTTATGAGTCCATGGTAAAAACCTATGAACTGATTCATACCTATAAAGACACAAAATTCTATGGAGCTTCTTACCAGCCCGCTGATGAAGTTTTGAACATTGAAGACGATAGAAATAGGGATATCCTGAAAGATATTTAAATGATTTCGACCTTATTGTTCATAACAATAAGGTTTTTCGTATCTGCAGCTGTTTTTTAGTCAGCTGGAAATCTTTCAATCAAATTTTTTTGCAATGCAAACCATTAGCCACAATCTTTGCGCAAACAAAGCCAACATAATTTTTTTCGTTTTTATGGTTTATATGTTTCATTCACGGGTATATGTTAAGTAACACGATATATTTGTTTAACTTTCGTATTAAAAGTTGACAATTTATTTAAAACTATATTCAACCAAATGTTTTTCATGTATAATACATAATAGAGATTTCTTCTTTAAACTAATTATTAAATGAGAAAGTTAATTAGGGAAAACTCTACTTGTGAATAAAAGTCTTAATAATATAAGGGAGTGTGAATGGTTCATGGTAACTTTGTTCACTTCACCTAGTTGTACATCATGCCGGAAGGCGAAAGCTTGGTTAGAAGATCATGAAATTCCATATAAAGAGAGAAATGTATTCTCGGAACCATTGAGTATTGACGAGATAAAAGAAATTTTGAGAATGACTGAAGATGGTACGGATGAAATCATCTCTACCCGATCCAAGACATTCCAAAAATTGAATGTTGAACTTGACGCTCTGCCTTTGCAGAACCTTTTCGAATTGATTCAGCAAAATCCTGGTTTGCTTCGCAGACCGATCATCATGGATGAAAAGAGACTTCAAGTAGGATATAACGAAGATGAAATTCGTCGTTTTCTGCCTCGAAAAGTGAGGACCTTCCAATTGCTTGAAGCTCAACGCATGGTCAACTAATATATCAAACCATCTCCTTCATGCTCTCGCATGGAGGTTTTTTTATTCAAGGGCATTTCAAGGTTTTAAACTGCTTTTCTAAGGATATTCATTAATATAGGCAGAAACTAAAAACTTGAATTCTCGATGTGTATGAGCTAAAATAACCAAAACACTGGAATGTATATTAGTATCACTTGGAGTGAAAAATAGGCACATTTTTAATTCCAATTCTATATGTTTTATCATAAAATAGGAGTACAAGGTATAAACTAACTCAACATTCATTAGTCAGAAGCTTCTTTTATGGAAAGCTTTTCGGTAGATAGCCCACTAGTTCTGCTGGAGAACGAGAAAAAGCGGTTTTTATATTAAGAACAAGTATCATAGTGAACAGCCTACATCAATTATCAGGGCTAATGCTCAGGGGTGCAGTCCCTTCACCAACATTGAACAGAAGGGAGAGGTGTTTGATGGAGATAGAACGTATAAATGATAACACTGTAAAGTTTTATATTTCATATGGCGATATAGAAGAAAGAGGCTTTGACCGGGAAGAAATATGGTACAACCGGGAACGGAGCGAAGAATTATTTTGGGAAATGATGGATGAAGTTCACCAGGAAGAGAACTTTACTATAGAAGGCCCTTTATGGATTCAGGTACAAGCTCTTGATAAAGGACTTGAAGTCCTGGTGACAAGAGCCCAGGTCACTAAGGATGGACAGAAATTTGAACTGCCGATTCCTGAAGATAAGATCAAGGATCTCCCTGTAGATGAACGGATAGAAGACTTCCTGGATCAGCACTTCCAGATGAAGCAGGATCAAAACGAAGATGAAGGAGCATTGGAATTCACTATAAAATTTAAGGATTTCGAAGATGTTATCTCTTTATCACATAAAATGATCTCTACTGATTATGAACATCTATCCACCAAATTGTTTTCCTTTGAAGGGACATATTATATCCATATTGAATTTTCTGATGAGCAATTCACAGAAGATGAGATCGATAATGTGTTAAGTATAATGCTTGAGTACGGAAATGAATCCAGCCTTACCGTTCATCGTTTGAACGAGTATGGAACAACCGTCATGAATGAGGATGTCTTCCATACGGTTACTAAACATTTCAGTTAATTTTTTGCAGATAATGCGCATTCTCATTTGAGGATGCGTTTTTTTACTAGGCTCTTTTCGTAAACTTTGTTGTATATTGGATACTCATTCCAAAAAAACTAATCATAATTCATCTTAATAACTTGGTGATCATGAAAAGAAATGAGCTGCTTTCCCCGATTAGAGAGAAATCACTTTGTACCCGTGGAAAGATCCGGCTCCTGGAATTTTACCGAAAGCAACAATCTATGCGAAAACAGCCTTTTACTATTTCGCAGCTTTGATTGAGTCAATTTCATCCGTTTTTTCTAACTAAATCTATGATCCTTTAATTAATATTATTGTAAATTAGAAAAAGGAATATGACCCTCCTGCACAGAAGAATATGGTTACAGGAGGTGACTAAATGCTGACCGCATTAAATAAACATAAGCAGTTGATTACATTAATCCGGCATTCAGATGAAGAGGTGGAAGGTTTAAAGGGCAGTAAGTTCTATTGTCCTGTATGTAAGGGCCCCTTAATAATCAAAGCAGGCAAGATTAAGATTCCCCATTTTGCACATGTCTCTAACATAGGCTGTAAAGGCAGCGGTGAACCAGAGACTGTTATTCATCTTAGAGGTAAAAAACTTCTTTTTCATCACTTTTCTTCACTAATTTCGACTGTTGAGCTAGAACATTATCTGCCGTCTGTCCAGCAGAGACCGGATGTTTATATTTTATTGAAGGATAAAAGGTATTCTGTGGAATTTCAATGTGCTGCTATCAGCAGTGCTGATTTTCTGGCCCGAACAATAGGCTATCAAAATGCAGGTATTGAACCAGTGTGGATCCTGGGCAGCAGAATTGTTCAGAAAGGGACGGGTCCACGAATTTCACTAACTCATTCTCAGCAGCACTTTATCCGATACAGTCCTCATGCCGGCTACTGGCTCTCTTACTTCGATACTGAAAATGAAATGATGCACTTTTATTACAACCTTCATCCTCATTCTGCAAAACTCTTTTCTTCAGAAACATTTACTCTTACGCTCACTTCCGTTCCTTTTCCTTTTAAGCTACCTTTAAAAACGAACAACCCTCCTAATAAGTACTTTAAAGCTTCAAATGATTCGTGGATAAAAAATAAACTCATGTATAATAACGGTGTAAATGACCGGTTTTTAAAAGCCCTTTATTTAAACGGCGACCATTTATTGAGCTTACCTGATTATATCGGCATCCCAACAGAACATATGCTTCTTTTCAAAAGCCACCCAATCGAGTGGCAGTACTTTATTTGGTATGATGGATTTAAAAAAAAGCCAGCAGGTTCCAGTTTCTCCTTTGGGGATCTATTGAACAGTTTTCTTAAGAGAATAAGCACTGGTTTCATTCAACGCAGGATTCTCCCCCTTGTAAAGGAAGATCTGCTACTGGAAGCGCTGAAAGAATACTTAATGATTCTTCTTAAAAGAGACATAATAAAGGAGATAAAATCTGAAGTATATTATGTAACAGGAAATCATACTAAATAAAGTTAAAGGGCTTTTTATTGTTTTCATAATGAAAACATCCATTTCTTGCAGGATTTCCTTTTTTATTGGAGAATGTAAGAGGGAAGGATTAATTCGTATAACGAAAGAATGGAGGATACATATGACAAATGAAACAGCTGTAAAGAGTCTTCCGAACCGCAAGGATATCAAGGAAGAATTGACATGGAGACTTGAAGATATTTTTGCTGACGATAAGGTGTGGGAAAAAGAGTACAAAGAGGTACAGGAATTAATAAAAGGTGCCGGTGACTTCAAAGGTTCGCTATCTGAAAGTGCTGATCATCTTTTTAAAGCGTTGAAATTTCAGGATGAAGTTTCCGAGAGAATGGGAAGGCTGTATGCTTATTCTCACATGAGATATGATCAGGATACGACGAATTCCTACTATCAAGGGCTTGATGACAGAGCGAAAACTTTATATACTCAGCTTTCTAGTTCATTTGCTTATCTTGTGCCGGAAATCCTGGCAATTGATGAAGACAGGCTGAACAGCTTCCTGGAGGAAAACAAAGAACTTCATCTTTACAAGCATGCCCTTGAAGAAATCAACCTTCAGCGTCCCCATATTTTATCAGCGGAGCAAGAGGCACTGCTTGCGCAGGCGTCTGAAGTGCTGGGCGCATCAGCGAATACATTTGGAATGCTGAATAATGCTGACATGGAATTTCCGACAATCACAGATGAAAATGGTGAAGAGGTTGAGATTACACATGGCCGCTATATCCGTTTCCTCGAAAGTGATGACCGCCGCGTAAGGGAAGAGGCATTCAAGGCTGTTTATAAAACCTATGGGAAGTTCCAAAATACTTTCTCAAGCACATTAAGCGGTACAGTGAAAAAAGATAACTTCAGCGCAGACGTAAGAAATTATGATTCTGCACGCCATGCTGCACTGTCTGCAAATAATATCCCGGAAACGGTTTATGAGAATCTTGTCAAAACCGTAAATGATAATCTGCACCTTCTTCATCGTTATATCAAGCTGAGGAAAAAGGTATTGGGACTGGAAAAGCTCCACATGTATGATTTATACACTCCTCTTGTTAAAGAAGTAAAAATGGAAATCCCTTACGAAGAAGCTAAGAACATGATTCTTAATGGCCTTACGCCGCTTGGCGAAGAATACATGAACGTCTTGAAAGAGGGCTTTGAAAACCGCTGGGTAGATGTAGTAGAGAACAAAGGAAAGAGAAGCGGGGCCTATTCTTCAGGAACATATGGCACGAATCCTTATATCCTTATGAACTGGCAGGACAACGTCAATAACCTTTTCACACTTGCGCATGAGTTCGGACATAGTGTGCACAGTTATTACACGAGGAAGGCCCAGCCATATCCATACGGCAATTATTCGATCTTTGTTGCTGAGGTGGCGTCTACTTGTAATGAAGCGCTATTAAATAATTATCTAGTGAATAATATCGATGATGAGAAAAAACGTTTGTACCTTCTTAATCACTATCTGGAAGGATTCAGAGGGACTGTTTTCCGTCAAACAATGTTTGCTGAATTTGAACATATCATCCACAAGAAGGCCCAAGAAGGCGAAGCTTTGACTGCAGAGATGCTTTCAAAGGAATACTATGAATTGAATAAGAAGTATTTCGGGGAAGAAGACATTGAGATTGACGAAGAAATCGGTCTTGAATGGGCACGTATCCCGCACTTCTATTACAATTATTATGTGTATCAGTATGCGACAGGCTTCAGTGCGGCGACTGCATTGAGCAAGCAGATTTTGGAGGAAGGACAGCCGGCAGTGGAAAGATACATTGAATTCCTTAAGTCCGGAAGTTCTGATTATCCGATCGAAGTATTAAAAAAAGCTGGAGTCGACATGACTGTTTCACAGCCAATCGAAGAAGCGATGAAGGTATTTGAAGAAAACCTTAATGAAATGGAAAAGATGCTTTCTTAAGCGTCTTGTTCACCAGACAAAACTAAAAGGCAGCCATGATAATTACATCATGGCTGCCTTTTTGATCTTTTTAATCCATTGAGCTGCAAGGATTGCTTTGGTTGATTGAAAACTGTATCTTAATTAATTGTTAGTCTTAAAAAACGCAGCCTGGGTCGGTCAGAAGCCTCTGAATCTTTTTCGATTATTAATATACTGCATAAGCAGCAGGAGCGATAGGAAGAGCAATGGAGAGGTCACATAAATGGGGTAAAGATACATTAACCCAAAAATATTAAGGATAAATGACAGGAGTATAAACGAGATCAATAAGATGAACGTGAGATTGGGTCTCATAGTAATGATCCTCCTTAAAAGAATATCTATAAATTATATGAGGAATATCGCTGAAAATACGTGCTGTCTTCACTGAGTATTTAAAAATGATGAGTGGATGTACGTGCTTCTTTCGCATAAGTCTACTTAAACCTGAGTTTTCCTGGATATGAGATCATTTTTTTCTCTTTTCGCAAACTTTGCTGCTATTTCATATTAATTATCAAAAACTAACCATAATTGAAGGGTATAATAACCGGCTCTTAGGATGTTTCCGAAAGCAGCACTGTATGCGAATACAGCCTTTTTTAAACGCCTTTCACAAAGAATATGTCTGCTTTAAATCAAATGAATTTCCCTCCAGCTTCACGGCTTCAAGGGGCAGGTCACAGGAGCCCGATTGCCAGCCGTCCCAATCCTCGGGAGTAAAGTATAGGAAAATTAAACTATATGACAATATTGTGAAATAATAAACAAACATCTTGCACATACAAGTTCCCTCATGCTATATTAAGTACAAGAAGTTGATCACAACAAACATATACCCCTTTGTTTGACCGTGAAAAATTTCTCCCATCCCCTTTGTTTGTATTAGAAAACCCGTTGTCCTCGGACAACGGGTTTTCTTTTTATTCTTATTTCAATATATCTTATCAGAAGATATATTCAATATTTTAATTAAGAAGAGAGATACCTCCAGAACGTTCCGTGTTTGACAGAGACTTTCTCAACTTTCTTTTGGAGAATCCACTTCTTCATATTCTTTTCAACTTGAAGCATACTCATGTCATATACTACTGAAATTTCTTTAGTGGCAACCATTTGGTAGTATTCCAGAAAATGTTCCAACGGCGGCAGAGGCTGTGGTTCCGGGATACTGGAAAGCATTTCTTCCAATATTTGAACATACACCTCATAGGAGTACATTCCGGTCACTTTTATTCCTTCATCTTCAATGTTTTCATTAAAAAAGACAAGGGTCGGTATTTCTTCAACATCCATTTCAGCTGTAATTCTTAAATCGCATTGAAGGGCTTTAGCAGCTGATTCAGAATGGATGTCGCTTTGGAATTCCTTTAAGTCAAGCTTGCTGTTAGAGGCTATGCCGGTCAGAACTTCGAGATTGGATACGTCTTGTTTTCCAAGAAAAAGAGTTTCCTGCAGTTTTCTGAAAAAACGGATCCCTGCATGCCTTCCCTGCAATTCTGCAGCTTTAATGGCGATGGAAGCCAAATATGGAGAATCAATAGGGTTTTCATACCATAGATTTCCGTCGCAGGACATTCCAGACCGGCTTGCGGTCTTTTCCCATTGGGTTGCGATGTTTTCCTGCTTCTTTTTATTGGACAAATTCAGAGAGGTCAATTTTCCGCTCAAAACATTCTTGATCCTGAAATACTGTCCATACTGGATCTGCAGCTTTTTAAGAATAGGTTCCAATGCCCAGCACTCAGGGCAAAGAGGGTCGATGAACATATATATTTCTAAAGGCTTTTTATCAGGCTTGCATCCTTGAATGGCTTTTTTATTATTCAGGCTGCTCAATTTTCTTCACCTAGCAGGTTGTCCGGTGAGTTCACCATATGCCTGGCTGTCAGCACAAGCCGGGAAAAGAATTCTTCTCGGAAATGACCCTCAAGACCGATTTCATCCATGGACTCACTCATGCACTTCAACCATGCTTTTGCTCTTGTTGGTGTTATTTCAAAAGGTAAATGTCTGGCGCGCATCATTGGATGGCCGTGTTCTTCCGTATATAAAGGTGGTCCGCCCAAATATTGGGTAAGGAACTGCTTTTGTTTTCTGGCAGTTTCAGACAGGTCGTTTGGAAATATCGGAATTAAATCAGGATGGTTCCCTACTCTTGCATAAAAAGCATCTACAAGCATTGAGAGCTTTTCTTCGCCAATTGTTTCATACGGCGTCTTATGTTTCTCCATAAGTAGACTCCTTTTTGCATTGATTGTTTGTTTTATTTTAGCAATCGCTGAAAGATATCTCAAACAAATAGCATTCATAATACTCAATTTTGATTAGTATCTGCCAATGCAGGAGTAACATTCCCTGTGCAGAATGGTGATTTCAGCCCTCAAGTAAGAATCTATATATTGTTTGCTTTCGGAAAAATCTCAAGAGCCGGATTTTTCCCCGTATACTAAGAGTTTTAACTCTAAACGGGTAAGAGCAGCTCTTTTCTTTTCGGTTTTGCCAGATTTTATCTTCGTAATACAGGTTATTTTTTTTTGAAATTAGTATTAAATAGCAACAAAGTTTACGAAAAGTGCCTTTTAAAAAGCTGTTTTCGCATATATTGTTCCTATGGAATAGTGGACAAAGTTCAAAAAAACAGCCCACATAGACTGTGAGCTGAAAAATGGTCATAATCAAGTGTAATACCTTTGAGATACTTTTTGTACATATTGCATCGTTTCTTTAAAGGGAGGGATCCCATTATATTTATCAACGTTCCCAGGTCCAGCGTTATAAGCGGCAAGCGCCAATTCGAGGCGGCCGTTATATTTGTCCATCATTTGCTTAAGGTATTTAGTGCCGGCAAAAACATTTTGCTCAGGATCAAATATATCTGTAACTCCAAGCCCTCGGGCGGTGGCAGGCATGAGCTGCATTAACCCTGAAGCACCTGCATGGCTGACAGCATCCGGTTTGAAATTGGATTCCTGGCTGATAACAGATGAGATTAATTTAACAGGCAGGTTGTATTTTTGGGCAGCCCTGCTGATAATTTGCTGTATCGAACTGTCAGGTGCTTTGCTTGTCGACACGGATGCTGCATTCGAGATATAAGAAGCTGCATTTTTAGTGACAAGACTATTTCCGTTTGAAAACAGAGGAATCATTTGGCTGACAGATCCCAGCTTTGAAAGCTGAGGCTGCATTGATTGGCTGGCAAGGGTTTCAGTGAGCATTTGCTGAAATAAGGAAGAATCGGAGCCAGAAACCGGCTGGCCAGATTTTGAATTTGAATTGAGCCCCTGCAATGCTTGTAATTCCATCATTGTTTTTAATGCTTGCACGTTCATTGCTATGTGTCTCCTTTATATGAACTGTCAGTCTGAAATTACAGCTCTTAAAAATCTTTTTATTTTATTATCGGCATGTCGAATCGGAATGTTCATGGTCTTGAGAAAATCAAAGAATTTTTCTTGTCCTGATTCTCTATCGTTCACTTCATATTCTAACTCAAAATCTTCATTGTTTAAATAAAAACTGTAATCAAGTACCATTAATCCATCTTTATACCGGGACTCCGCCCTCTTGGTGGACAGGGTTCCAAAGTGAAGGAATTTTTTTGTTTCTATGCCCAGTTTTTTCAAAGCAGACTCTACCTCTCCTGGGGGAATAAAACCTTCAGCGAGCATCTTGCTGGACTCATGCTCCGTAATTGTCTGGTTGGTTTCCAGCAGCCCTCCATCAGCAGGCTGTTTCAAGGTGAATTCAAATTTACCATTCTTTTCTCTGATGCGGAGAGCACACTGCTTCTCTCTCAAATCATTGGCAAGGGTATCAAAGTAATGATTTTTTTGCAGGGTGAAGTCTTTATCTGTAAAGGAGAAATGTTTCTTGATGCAATTAAATTCTCCTTGAGTGAGCATGTTTTTAAATTCTATTTCAAGTTCTTCCGGCATAGTATTCTTCCTTTCCAAGTTTAATGGGATATTTCTTTTTCTTTCAATTACAGGGTTCCTGCTTACATATAACATTATCTCCTTCTCTCCGGGTTACTTCAATCTTTAGATAGTTGAGGAGATATTGTGTTAAAATAGGAGGCATAAAGCAGTGAAAGGAGCACCACACTTCATATGAGAAAAAATATATATTTAACGAAAGCTGAACTTCTTGAAGATTCATTACTATTACATAGCAGCGAAAAATCCAGTGAACAAAATTTACAGCCTGCCGGTCAGGTAATTGTCGACTCAGAAAATTATTCATTTGTGTATTTGGCGGAATCTGACGATGATTATGTACTGCTTCACATTCAAGAAGGGTGCTGGCCCGCGTTGAAGGAAGGGATCAAGCAGAATATCAAAGTAGTTGCAGACCTCGGGGAGACAAGCTTCGAATTAGAAGGGCTTTACCATGAACTGGACTTCCTGATTGAAAACATAGAAGGCAACAGCAATTATGGAGATGAGATGGTTGAAAAAGTAGAATCGATTTTTTTAGAAAAAGCGGAGTAGGTTAGAATATAAGCGATGGCGTATCTAACTGCCTAAGCTGAAAGAGCCTTTCTAAAAGGCTGTTTTCGCATAGATTGTTGCTTTCGGATATCCCCGGATACTAAGGGTTTTATTTCTTATCGGGGAAGCGCAGCTCTTTTCTTTTCGATAGTACCGTATTTTTCCTTCTTGAGATTGATATCTTCGGAATTAGTATCAAACAGCAACAAAGTTTACGAAAAGAGCCTTCTAAAAAGACTTTGATCAATAGCTTTTAACTTACCTGATAAGCCATCGTAAGAAGAGGTGAACGTTGTGAATCATTGGGAGCAGTTTTTGGGACCGTATAAACAGGCTGTAGATGAGCTGAAGATTAAATTAAAAGGAATGAGAGGACTTTACGAACTGGAGCGGGAGCACTCTCCAATTGAGTTTGTCACCGGAAGGGTCAAACCTATTGCCAGTATATTGGATAAAGCGAACCAAAAAGGAATTCCGCTGGATAAACTGGGAACAGAGATGCAGGATATTGCAGGTATCCGGTTAATGTGCCAATTTGTAGAGGATATCCATGCTGTCGTAAACTTATTGAGGGCGAGAAACGATTTTCGCATAGTGGAAGAAAGGGATTACATATCGCATAAAAAGCCGAGTGGATACCGCTCTTACCATGTCGTGATTGAGTATCCCGTCCAAACCGTCCATGAGGAAAAGATTATCCTTGCAGAAATACAGATACGGACGCTGGCCATGAATTTTTGGGCAACAATTGAGCATTCTCTTAATTATAAATACAGAGGCCAATTTCCTGAAGAAATCAGAACCAGATTAATGAGAGCAGCTGAGGCGGCATTCAGGCTTGATGAAGAAATGTCTCTAATCAGAGAAGAAATCCAGGAAGCTCAAAGATTTTTCTCTAATAAGAAAGATCAAGACGAAAAACGCCGGAAACCCAAAGGACAATAAGTTTTGGTCTGGCCGGAGAGGGAAAAGAAACTAAAAAAGGGTGTATCCAATATGAAATTTGCAATCACTTCTAAAGGAGATTCAAAGTCTAATACACTGATGCACAAAATGCGTACATATCTTCAAGACTTTGAGTTGGTATATGATGAAGAGGAGCCGGATATCGTCATTTCAGTCGGCGGGGACGGTACACTGTTATATGCATTTCACCGTTATAGTTCAAGACTGGACAAGACAGCTTTTGTCGGAGTACATACCGGCCACCTTGGATTCTATGCAGACTGGGTGCCTGAAGAGATTGAAAAGCTTGTCATCGCCATAGCAAAGACACCTTATCAAATTATTGAATATCCTTTATTAGAAACGATCATCCGTTATCAAAATGGAGGAAAGGAAACAAGATATCTGGGGTTGAATGAATCAACGGTGAAGAGTGTGGAAGGAACGCTGGTGATGGATGTTGAAATCCGGGGACAGCATTTTGAACGCTTCAGGGGAGACGGCCTGTGCCTTTCCACACCATCCGGGAGTACTGCCTATAATAAGGCATTAGCGGGAGCGATACTCCATCCATCGATTCCTGCCATCCAGCTTGCAGAAATGGCATCCATCAACAACCGGGTCTTCAGGACAATCGGTTCTCCACTGATTCTGCCCGCACACCATACTTGCATGCTTAAACCAGTCAACGTACCTGACTTCATGATTACGATCGATCATCTAACGCTTCTCCATAAAGATGTAAAATCGATACAGTACAGGGTTGCTGATGAAAAAATCCGTTTTGCGAGATTCAGGCCGTTTCCTTTTTGGAAAAGGGTCAGGGACTCCTTCATCGCGGATGATTGATTACTATAAATCATGTACAAAATGGAATGGAACATCCCAAAGAACCAATCAGGCAAAGTTATCAAAGCGTTTCTGAATGAGAAGAACATTTCAAAGCGGATGCTGACAGACATCAAATATGCTGGCGGGAAGATTATGGTGAATCATAAGGAAGTCACTGTCCGCTATGCCCTTCAGCCCGGGGACCATTTGCTGGTTATTTTTCCTCCAGAGCCTAAGAGCTCCGCTTTAGTGCCGGAAAACATGCAGTTGGATATCATTTATGAAGACAAAGATGTCCTGGTTGTCAATAAACCCTCGGGCATGAGCACGATTCCTTCGAGGGAGCATCCTGCAGGAAGCCTTGCTAATGGGATTCACGGATATTATCTGAGGCATGACATAGATACTGCCATCCACATAGTGACCAGGCTTGACAGGGACACCTCGGGGCTGGTCTTAATTGCCAAGCATAGGCATGTCCATCATTTAATGAGCCTTCAGCAAAGGAAGAGGGAAATCAAGAGGTCTTACCAAGCTTTCGCACATGGTGTTTTTTCATCTTTGGAAGGGACGGTAGATGCACCTATTGGAAGGAAAGAAACTTCGATTATTGAAAGGGAAGTAAGGCAGGATGGGAAGCCTGCTGTTACTCATTTTAGCATCATTAATCAGTATGAAGGTTTTGCACACCTGCACTTGGATCTGGGTACTGGCAGGACACACCAGATCCGTGTCCATATGTCATATTCCGGGCATCCGCTGCTCGGTGATACCTTATATGGAGGAAATACAGAAAGAATTCACAGGCAGGCCCTTCATTGCCTTTCTCTTTCTTTTTTCCATCCGATGACCAATAATCAGCTTCATTTTAATGCTCCGCTGCCTGAAGATATGAATAGCCTTCTTTAGAGAAACATAAAAACAGCCAGCTGTCTGTCCAGCCGGCTGTTTTTCTTTTACTTCTATGGAAATGAGAATGGGGATTCTCCATTTGCTCAGTCGAACCTTATGCTCTATCTATCAGGATTAACATCGCGGAATTTTTCCGCTGCATAAGGCATGCCTGACTTAACGCTTTTTGTTGTCAGCTCAGGGTAAGAAAGTGCGGAAAGCTTTCCGCCAAACACAGCGCCGGTATCAATATTATATGTCCGATTAATGTTTCTCACTTCTGAAAAAGGTGTGTGTCCATACACAACATAGGCGTCGCCTTTGTAATTGAATGCCCAGTCCCTTCTGACAGGTGTACCGTCTTCATTTGTTTCTCCGGTAATGTCTCCATACAGGACAAAGGTTTTCACTCTCTTACTCTGCCTGCCAATGAGCTCCTCTGTAATTCCAGCATGGGCAATGATTAAGTTTCCTGAATCCAGCTGCTGATAGAGAGGCGCATTTTCATAAAGCTCAATGAACATCTCCTTGTATCTCTTCATTTCCTTTTTCGGAAGACGGCCTAGTTCCTCTATAGTTGTTTCAAGACCATGAAGAATTTTGACTTTGTTACCAAGAAAATAACGATATAATTTGTTGCAGTGATTGCCCGGAACATAGTATGCCAGTTGTTTAGTAACCAGTTTCCACACCGTTTCAATCACTCCCAGGGAGTTAGGTCCGCGGTCTGTTAAATCACCCACAAAACCAAGCACCCTGCCATCAGGGTGGACCGGAATCCCTGAATCCCACCGGTATCCTAGATAGCCCGTCAGCTCCTTAAATTCATCGAAACAGCCGTGAATGTCACCAATTATATCTATTTTCATAAGTTTACTCCTTTCTAATGCAGCAAATGTAAATAATATTTTTAATTTAGTAAATAATCTTTTGGAGGCGACAATTTTTTTAGAATTTGCTAGTATAATTAGGACTGCAAATCGTTATCTAGTATGAAGACTGTACAGGAATGGTTTGAAGAGAGCCCAATCTGGGTCCTACTATAATAATTCTCTTATCCTGCATTTTTAAACGGCATTTTCTTTTTTTGTCTCTAAGTCGTTTTTAAAAATAATAAGGCTGATAAATAACAATCTGAATAGAAGAGCGTTCATGAAAGCAAGTATGCCAAACCAACATCATTTTGGAAAGACACTTTCTGATCATATCTTTTTAACCGGAAATTGGAAGAAAAACAAGAAAAAGAAACACGAATATGTACTGAAATACAAGAAGGAGGGTATGCCGATGGCTGCAGAAAACCAAGATAAACGAGAAGTCCAGCTTGATGAAGAGTACTTGACCTCTGCCCTTCAAAATGAACAAATGGAAATCTTTCGTGAAGAATTCAATTCACTCCACTCTTATGACAGGGCTAAATACTTTGAAAGAATAAACGATGCTCTGCGGTTAAAAATGTATCAATATTTATCTCCTGAAGAAATGGCTGAGTTATTTGAAAGCCTTGATAAAGATGAAACAGAATATCAGGATATTCTCGCCGAGATGAACCCGGCTTATGCTGCGGACATGCTGTCTAATATGTATGCCGATGATGCTGTTGATGTCCTGAATGAATTGGATAAAGACCAGGTGGCAAGTTACCTGACCATAATGGACCAAGAGTCCGCTCAGGAAATCAAAGAACTCCTTCATTATGAGGAGTATACAGCAGGAAGTATCATGACCACTGAGTTTGTTGCGATTTCAGCTAACCAGACGGTCCGTTCCGCCATGACCATCTTGAAGAATGAAGCCCCTAATGCAGAAACCATCTATTATATCTTTGTAGTAGACGAAACAAAAAGGCTTGCAGGGGTTATTTCACTGCGTGATCTGATTATCAGTGACGATGATGTTATGATTGCCGAGGTTATGAGTGACCGGGTCGTATCCGTTTCTGTTGGAGAAGATCAGGAAGCGGTTGCCAGGACAATGAGAGACTATAATTTCCTGGCATTGCCTGTTGTGGATTTCCAGCATCATCTTTTGGGGATCATTACTGTCGATGACATCATTGACGTCATTGATGAAGAAGCTTCTGATGACTACTCGAAGCTTGCGGGTATCTCGGATGTTGATTCTGTTGACCGCAACCCCTTTACTGCCGCAAAGAAGCGGCTTCCTTGGCTGATTGCACTGTTATTCTTGGGAATGTTCACGGCCAGTTTGATAGGAAGGTTTGAAGAAACCCTGGATAAGGTAGCGATATTGGCTGTATTTATCCCCTTGATTGCCGGCATGGCTGGAAATACGGGGACACAGGCCCTCGCAGTGGCAGTTCGCGGAATTGCAACTGGTGACTTGGAAGAAGAGAGCAAATGGAATCTGGTTATCCGTGAAGCCGGGACTGGTTTAATTACCGGAACTGTTTGTGGAATAGTTGTCATGATTACTGTATACGTATGGAAAGGGCAATTATTTTTAGGATTTCTTGTCGGTGTATCCATTATGGTATCCTTGATTGTCGCAACATTGGCAGGATCGCTTGTGCCGCTCTTGATGCATAAGCTTAAGGTGGATCCTGCGGTGGCTTCCGGTCCGTTTATCACGACTATAAATGACATTATCAGTATCATGATCTATTTTGGCATGGCCACATTATTCATGAACTATTTAGTATAGAAGAGGGGGAAAGGGTATGGAACATGGTGCATCAGTGGCATCACTAGTTATTGTAATTCTTGCTGCATTCATTACACCGATTTTGCTTCATAGACTAAAGCTTAATTTTATTCCAGTAGTAATTGCCGAAATCATTGTAGGCCTGATAATTGGAAGGAGCGGATTCGATCTCGTTCACCAGGATATGTGGCTGGAGACACTGTCCACTCTTGGTTTTATTTTTCTAATGTTCTTGAGCGGATTGGAAATTGATTTTTCCGCCTTCTCTAATGATGGAAAGAAGAAACAAGTTCTTCCAAGTGGAAAGCCTGAACCGAATAGACTTAAGGTATCCATGGTGATATTCGCAGGCATCTTTTTTGTTTCACTGGGATTATCCTACTTATTTGTTTTGGCTGGCTTAATTGATAATGCCTTCTTAATGACACTGATCATCTCAACAATTTCACTTGGGGTGGTAGTACCTACGTTAAAAGAGGCTCACATCATGAAAAGCGGCATTGGACAGATCATTCTGTTGGTCGCAGTAATTGCCGATTTGGTGACGATGATCCTGCTTGCAGTATTTGTCTCACTGTATGGAGAAGGCCAAGGGAATATGTGGCTGCTGCTTCTGTTGTTTGGTGCCGGTGTACTGCTGTACTTCCTGGCGAAACGATTCAAAAATAATGCATTAATGAAGACACTATCAACAGGCACGACTCAAATCGGAACCAGGGCTATTTTTACCCTGATCATCTTGTTAGTCGCTGTCTCTGAATCGGTTGGTGCTGAAAATATCCTTGGTGCCTTCCTGGCAGGTGTGCTGGTATCGCTTCTTTCTCCCAACCAGGAAATGGTCCACAGACTCGATTCCTTCGGCTATGGGTTCCTAATTCCTATATTCTTCGTAATGGTTGGGGTGGAATTAGAGCTATGGTCATTGTTGAGTGACCCTAAAATGCTCATTTTGATTCCGCTGCTCATGCTGGCATTTTTATTATCAAAACTATTGCCGGTCTTCCTTTTAAGGAAGTGGTATGATAACAAAACGACGATTGCTTCAGCGTTCCTGCTGACATCTACGTTATCATTGGTCATCGCTGCTGCCAAAATTGCAGAGCGTATGGAGATCATCACTGCACAAATGAGCGGCACGTTGATATTGGTAGCCGTTATTACATGCCTGGTTACACCAATAGTATTTAAAAAGCTTTTCCCTAAGGAAGCTAGTGAGGAAAAGCAAATAAAAGTTTCCTTCCTGGGAGCCAACCAGATGACGCTTCCGGTATCCCGGGAACTTAAGTCAGCCCTATATGTCCCTGTGCTTTATCATACAAGACAGGACAAATCAACCAGGAGCATATCCGACTCTTTGTTTGAAATCAATGAAATAGAGAATTTTAACTTGGAAAACATTGAGAAAAATAATATATTCGAAACGGATATCATTGTCATTTCTACAGGGGATGAAGAGCAGAATGCTACACTTGCGATTGCAGCGAAAGAATACGGTATCGAACGTGTAATTGTTCGAGTGGAAAGTCCTGATCTTGAAGAGATGCTGAGAGAGAACGAAATAGAGGTATTTTCGGTCATGCTTTCTACGAAGGCGCTTTTGAAGGCCTTGATAGAGTCTCCTTCCGTAATGAACATCTTTACGAATCAGGAAGCATCACTTTATGAAATCAAAATGATGAACATCCAGTTTGAAGGGATGACATTGAGGGAATTTCCTTTTACCGGGGACGTTATCTTTGTCCGTATTTTCAGAGGAAAGGATTCAATCGTGCCTCATGGGGATACGGAACTGCACATGAATGATCGATTGATTGTTACAGGCTCAAAAGAATATGTTGATGAACTGAAGCGTGAATTGGAATTCTGTGAGTACTGCTGATTAAGGGTATTTATAATGAGAAGCGATAGAGACCCTTCCCCTTTCATTAATAGGGTACTGGCGCACCAAGTGTCGAACGTTTTGGTATTTATAATGGAGAAAAAAGAGACATTAATTAGAGGACGCAACCAAATTTGGTTGCGTCCTTTTTTGCGGATATGAAAAGTAAATTTATTTTTACGGTTATCCCTTTCTTTCCTGATAGAAATGGGATAAAATTAGTATCAGGTACTAATAACATGTAATAAACTTAGGGGGATTAATATGACTCTTTCATTACAGGGAAAAACATATGTGGTAATGGGTGTAGCAAATAAACGAAGTATTGCCTGGGGGATAGCAAGAAGCCTTCATCAGGCAGGAGCGAGATTGATCTTTACATATGCAAGCGAAAGATTTGAAAAAAGTGTCAAGGATTTGGCCGGAACGCTTGAAGGCAGCGACCATCTCTTTCTTCAATGTGATGTCACTGATGATGAGGACATCGATCAATGCTTCCAGACAATCAAGGAGGAAGCAGGCGTCATCCATGGAATTGCACATTGTGTCGCTTTTGCTAAAAAAGAAGAATTAGCCGGTGATTATATGAACACGACAAGAGACGGTTTCCTGCTTGCACATAATATCAGTTCTTATTCACTGACTGCCGTTGCCAAAGCAGCAAAAGACCTTATGACTGAAGGCGGCAGCATTGTCACTCTTACGTATATAGGCGGAGAACGAGTTCTGGAAAATTATAATATCATGGGTGTTGCCAAAGCTTCCTTGGAGGCAAGTGTAAAATACCTTGCGAGTGACCTTGGGAAATCCGGTGTCCGTGTTAATGCTATATCAGCAGGACCAATCAGGACTCTTTCTGCAAAAGGAGTAGGAGATTTCAATACTATCTTGAAACAAATTGAAGAGAGAGCTCCGCTGCGCAGAAATACGACACAAGAAGAAGTCGGAGATACAGCAGTATTCTTGTTCAGTGACATGAGCCGGGGCATTACAGGGGAAAACATCCACGTGGATTCAGGATATCACGTCCTAGGTTAACAACCAATAAAAATAAAAGACTCAAAGTTCAAAGGCAGCCGCCTTTGGACTTTTTATTTGGCCTGTTTTTGAAAATGGTATTATTTCTTATGCAGCACAGTTCGCATCAGAAGAGGAGCAATGTCCTTAGGGATCCAGCCTGCATTCCAATTGCAGCGAATGATCTCTCTAAGTCATGAGATGGTGCTGTATAAATGAGTGATTTAATTATAGGCGCATCGTTCATCCTCTAAAAGATTGCTGATATCCAATGAGTGGTGGGTGAGTATTGTCATATTGTCAATCCTTCTACTGGTGCAGTTGAAGAGGAAGTCATGAGGTCGGTCATGAGATGTCCCCTAAAACATTTCCCGTGAAGATATTCCAAAATCCACAATATATGAGATAGCAGACTTATTAACAGGGAACCTCAGCAAAATAATTCCAAAACATTCATGAAACCTATAGGCATTTGCTGCATACATTGTAAAAGGAATGAACCTCTGGAGGTGCAGCTTATGAAAAAAAATTCTAAAGAACCTAAAAAGACACCCTTATTATATATCCAGCAGCCTGCTTTTAAAGAATCAAGAGCCAACATGCAGCAGTCGTATTCTTCAAGGGATGTGAAAACTATACCTGTAGAAAAACCATCGGCTGAAGCTGGAGTCAAAAAGCCAAGAAGAAAGAAACGTTCCTATTTTGAAGAGGAACTTGGGACTTTGTATGGAGAAGCTGAGGTCCAAGACAATCAGGATGTCATCGATATTCCAAAATCTGAAAAATCAGAAACAGTCGATAATATAGAAGAACATAAAGAAAAAACATACTCTTTCAAACCCCTAAAACCCTTCAGGGATATGGAACTGGATGAGAAGATTACTTATCTTTCACGGTATATTAACGGTAAAGCTCCTTTTCCTTGTGAATTTATCAGTGCAGAGGAAAGACATAAAGGAATCTTACTCAGCGCTGAAGGAGATATCCTGGTGCTGAAAACTTTTCAAGGCGATGAGGTAGAGATAAACAGGAGTTCTCTACGCGGCATTAAGATCATCGGTTTATAATCAGTAAAAGAAAAAGCCGGCCGGATGATAGATCCGGCAGGCTTTCTAAGAATTATTCACAGATGTCAAGGTCAACATCGGCGATACATTGAATTGCACAGAAGCAGTTCAGGTCAACAGTGATACAGTTGTTTGTTCTGAACCATTCGTCCACCTTGCAGATTGCACCATAGTCCAATTTTCCATAGTCATTGATGATATCTTTGTTCGGTCTTAGTGCTCTCAATGTTGCACAGCAGTTATCGAAGATTTCTTCCACACGGAAATAAATAGTCACACAGTTTGCATCACATTGGCCATCTTTTTGTTTGAACAACGCTTTGAATAATTCACCATTTTTATTAGTAAGGGTGAACACGCGCGTGTCAGCACGGCGTCTCATAGCAGGACTGTTCAAATCGCCTAGCGGCTCAAGGAAACAGCTGGTAGTACAATCCAGACAATCATCAGCCACAGCAGCATCCTGGATATCTTTAATTGCGCGTACTACTTCACATACACAGTTATCTGTACTGATTCCACCTACATCATCTCTTTTTCCACAACCCATATTAGAAAATCCTCCTTTTAATTGTTTATCGCTACACTAATAACATATTGTAGCCAAGGAGTTTAAGTTACGGATAATAGCCCTTTTTTTGTCAAAATAGGCGGTGTATCCCATCTGTGATATTACTGTTGTTCAGGGAAAACTTTGAGGACAACTTTGTAAATACTGGCCAGCCAAGTACAGCTTTAGTGTTCTTCTTCTCTCCTTATTGACGTCTGCGTGCAGAAGCTGAAAGAGTCGCTTTGCGATTTGTTCAAAAGAAAAAAATTAATTAGTTAAAAGTAGGGAGCATCTCTGAATCCAGCTTCAGCGACTGGGATACGTATCTTGAGAACTGAGTTAGCCCTCCGTGTGTGGAAAAACCGCCTTTTTCTTCTATAAGGAACATTAACCTGTGGGGGAGGGCCATGCCGCTTAGGCATTTTTTATATAGAGGAATATATTTCTCTTAATTACTTACTTGCATCGAATATAGCTTAAATAAAGGAAAAAACTTCCCTTATTAGCCTCTAAACACTAAAAATAGGGGTCTTTTCTGCAAATAAGGGAAAAATCTTCCCCTATTCACCAACAAATTGAGGTGAAGCTTGCAGTTAACGGAAAAAACTTCCCTTATTTTTCATGCTAGTTACTAAAGCAAGGACATGACCATTCATTACTTTATTTAAAAAGGTGTTGTGTATCAAACCAGCTCCAGCGCCCGGGGATGCGTACCACAAGAACTGAGTTAGGCCTCGGGGTCAAATAACCCTGAGAGAATAAAAGGAAAACCGCCTTTTTTTCTCTCAGGAACATTTGCCTGTCGGGGCTGAACCAGGGCGCTTGCGCTTTTGTTCATCCAGCTTCAGCGCCCAGCCCCTCGGGGTCAAATAACCCTGAGAGAATAAAAGGAAAACCGCCTTTTTTTCTCTCAGGAACATTTGCCTGTCGGGGCTGACCAGGGCGCTTGCGCTTTTGTTCATCCAGCTTCAGCGCCCAGCCCCTCGGGGTCAAATAACCCTGAGAGAATAAAAGGAAAACCGCCTTTTTTTCTCTCAGGAACATTTGCCTGTCGGGGCTGACCAGGGCGCTTGCGCTTTTGTTCATTAAAATTCCAACTCAACGAAAAGGAGATAAAGAAGTGGATCTGACTTTTATGCAAGTGGCCGTTTTAGGAGTAGCTGTATTCCGTCTGACACACTTAATTGTATATGACAAAATCACGGAGTTCTTGAGGGCTCCTTTTTTTGAGGAAGAGGAAGAGAAAGATAAATCAGGGAATATAGACGTTTATTTGGTTCCGAAAAATTGGATGGGCGAACTTCTCAGCTGCCACTGGTGCACAGGCATCTGGGCTGCGGGAGGTCTTTACGGGTTGTATTTTTTCTGTCCTACCATTGCTAATCCGCTAATTACAGTTTTAGCGGCAGCAGGTGTTGCTTCCATTATTGAAACCTTGATTCAAAAGTGGATTTCATGAAACAAGAGAACAAGCGTTACTCCTGCTGCATAGAATGGTATGTATATCTGCTTTGTAAACATTTGTAAGAGGAAACGCTGCTTTCTGAATTTCCATCATTAGAGGAGGAAGAATTGGATGATGAAGAAATCCACTTCACAAATTAAACCAGTAAAAACGAAAAGAAAGAAAAAAGGCTGCGGCTGCGGCAAAAATAAAAAACCAAAAATAATGATTCTTTTTCTGTAAATTTTTACAAAAAAATAAATAAAAGCTGTGAGCTCATTAAACTAAGGAATTATAGTTAATGAGCTTCAGTCTTTTTTTATTCATAAAATGAACCCTCTTTGCAGAATATAAGACTACATATAAGTAACTTGGGAAGATATGGCCGAGTGCTGATTCCCAAAGAGCGAAGATTCACATGTTCATTCGCCGCTGACTATGGTTCAGGGGCATATTAAAAACAGAGGGGATACTATGAACAAATTATTTGTCGGTCTAGTAGTAATAACAGTATATTTATCCGCCTGCGCGGCAAACAAAGAAGACGGTGCAGACAGCCGAGGAGCATTGATTAAGGTAACAGATCCTCCTCCAGTTGAACTGATGGAGAATCCAGAGACGGACAGTATCGGACATGCAGTCAAAAAGGAAATAGCCAAGCTTGAAGAGCTTTACGATGTGGCAGTCATACAGGGAAAGGAAGAAATCCTTGTATCCTATAAAGTAAAGCATTCCCACCGGTTTCATATGAAGAAAATTGAGAAAAAAATGACAAAAAAACTGGAAAAGAAGTATCCAGATGAAAAATTCATCGTTTCCAGTGATTATAAGATTTTTCTGGAGACGGTCAGGCTAAAAGATAAGATGAAGAATAAAAATATCTCCAATAAGGATGCTGAAAAAAGATTTCAGGAAATCATTAAGTTAAAAGAGGAGCTAACCTAGAAAGGAGCAAGGTATGGGAAAGAAACCTAAAACCCCGCAGCAGAAGCAATATGAACAGCTTGAACAGAAGCATGAAACAAAAAGGCCTGTGCTTATCAATTGTATCAAGGCTTTTTTCGTAGGTGGCCTCATTTGTTTATTCGGCCAGGCTGTTACGTATTTCTATATTTACTTTTTTAACTTTACAGAACAGACTGCAGGAAACCCGACAGTGGCTACGATGGTCTTTTTTTCAATGCTGCTGACCGGGTTTGGCATCTATGACCATCTTGGGCAGTTTGCCGGTGCAGGAAGTGCCGTACCAGTGACGGGATTTGGTAATGCGGTTATATCTGCAGCCATTGAACATAGGACAGAGGGGCTTGTTCTGGGAGTGGGAGGAAATATATTCAAGCTTGCAGGTTCTGTCATTGTGTTTGGTGTGTTTTCTGCTTTCGTTATAGCAATTATCAAGACTCTTCTTATTAAGTGGGGGGTGATTTAATGTTACAAGGCACACAGTCTTGGGAATTTCAGAATAGGCCGGTTATTTTGTCCTCAGGAGTTGTAGGAGGGCCATTTGAAAAAAATGGCAGGTTATCTGAAGACTTTGACCACTTCTATGATGATTTATGGATGGGGGAGGACAGCTATGAAAAAGCAAATCGCTTAATGATTGAAGACGCAGTCAAGCTTGCCCTTGAAAAAGCGGGTCTGCAAGAGAATCAAATTCAATTTTTTCTCTCGGGGGATTTGATTAATCAAATCACACCTTCTTCCTTTGCTGCGAGAACCAATGAGATCCCTTATTTGGGCCTATTCGGTGCATGTTCAACATCTATGGAAGGGCTTGCTATAGCTTCTTTTTTGGTTGATTCAGGAGGAGCAAACTATGTCATCACTGGCGCCTCAAGCCACAATTCCGCAGTGGAAAAGCAATTTCGTTATCCAACAGAGTATGGCGGCCAGAAGCCGCCTACCGCTCAATGGACGGTTACTGGAGCAGGGTATTCGATAGTAGGCAGTGGTACAGATGTACAGGGCCCTGTTCCAAGGGTCACTTCAGCAACGATTGGTAAAGTCATTGATATGGGGCTCTCGGATCCCTTTAATATGGGAGGGGCAATGGCGCCGGCGGCAGCAGACACAATTGCCTCTCACTTACAAGACTTAGGAAGAGATCCGTCCTACTACGATTTAATCATTACAGGGGATCTCGCTAAAATCGGCCGAAAAACCGCTCAGGAGTTACTTCAGCAAAAAGGGTTCAACCTGACGGAAACCCAATTTCAGGACTGCGGATTGCTGATTTATGGACAGGATCAGCCAGTACAATCGGGAGCAAGCGGACCAGGCTGCTCTGCAACGGTTTTATATGGACACCTGCTCAACCAGATGAAGAAGGGTGTATACAAAAGAATTTTGATGGTTGCGACCGGAGCTCTCTTGTCTCCGCTGACATTTCAGCAGGGTGAATCAATTCCGTGTATAGCTCATGCGGTTTCAATTGAATACAGCTAAATCGTTGAAAGGAGGAAAACACCATGTTGGCAATGTTTTTTTGGGCATTTTTAATAGGGGGGAGCATCTGCGTAATTGGTCAGCTCTTATTTGATATAGCTAAATTGACACCTGCTCATACATTAAGTCTGCTGGTAGTGATCGGTGCAATTTTAGCTGGATTTGGTCTCTATGAGCCATTGATTGACTTTGCCGGAGCAGGGGCAACGATTCCGATCACCTCTTTTGGCAATGCATTGGTCCAGGGCGCTATGCAGGAAGCGGAACAGCATGGTCTGGTAGGAGTTCTTACGGGAATGTTTGAAGTGACAAGTTCGGGTATCTCAGCAGCCATCATCTTCGGATTTATTGGTGCCTTGATTTTTAAACCGAAAGGATGAGGGTGTGTGTCGGAGTATACTGAAGTAGCCCTTAGAAGCCTTTTTGTTCTGATTGCCTTATTTCTTATCACAAAATTACTCGGAAAAAAGCAGCTTTCACAGCTATCTTTCTTTGAATACATTACCGGCATTACCGTTGGAAGCATCGCCGGGACACTTTCAATGGATCTTGACGTGAAACTGCTTGAAGGGCTGATGAGTATTCTCCTGTGGTTCTCTGTGCCATTCATTTTCTCTTTCATATCTCTCAAAAGTGTAAAGTTCAGGCATTTTGTCGAAGGCACCCCGACAGTGTTTATAGAGAATGGAAATATCATAGAGCAGGCGTTGAAAAAAGAAAAGTTTTCCTCGGATGAGCTGCTTGAACAGCTAAGGAAAAAGAACATTTTCAGGGTCTCTGATGTGGAATTTGCGACTCTTGATACAAATGGCGAACTGAGTGTCATGCTTAAAAAAGAAAAGCAGCCATTACTCTATGAAGATATATTTGACACTTCCTTTAAGGTAATTCCAGTTCACTCTGTCATCAGTGACGGAGCAATCGAAAGAAAGGGGCTGACAAGTTTAGGGTTGTCAGAAGATTGGCTTATGAATCAGCTGAAGAGGCGGAAAATCAATTTAGACAATGTGTTTCTGGCACAGGCTGATTCATCCGGCAAACTAACCATTGATTTATACGATTGGTTTCTATCCAAGTAACCACAGGAAGCCTTTACATAGTAAGCATCTCTACATATACTGCAGTAGTCATATATAAAGAGAGGTGATAACTATGTATGGAAATGGTTATGGCTGCGGAAATCAAGGATACGGCGGGGGATATGGATCAACATTTGTGCTGATTGTTGTTCTATTTATCCTTTTGATCATCGTCGGTACAAGCTTTTGCTAAAGGACGGATAAGCAGATTCTAAAGAGAATCTGCTTTTTTTGTACCTTAAAGCACGAAAGAGCCTTCTCATCGAATGAAACCTTCATCATCCTTGGGCCATGCACCATTTTTTGACCGCCTCATACAATATATTAGCTGTAAAGGAGGCGTTTACCCAATGAATAATAATAACTTCTTTAAAAACATTGAAAAGAAAACCGGTGTCAATATGAACGATGTCATGGAATTGGCCACCTCTTTGCAAAATGCCAATTTCAAAGACGAAAGCACGGTGCGAGGGGTTATCAAGAGGGTATCTCAAATTGCTAACAAACCAGTAAACAAAGAGATGGAAGATAAGATCGTCAAATCAATTGTAAATGATGGTAAACAATTGGATTTCGGAACGATATCAAACATGATCAATAATGGCAAAAAATAATATCAACATGACCATTGGGAATGCTTACAATAAAGCAGGACTAATGGTTTGTTTTTATGTTTGTTTTAAAAAGTCTGGTTTCGCAAAGATTGTGGCTGCGTTGAACGAAGTGGATTTCCGCTCCAGGTGGACGACTCCGCGGGGCGGGCGGTGAGCCTCCTCGGCTTCGCCTGTATAAAAAGTGGAAGCGCCCTGATCAGACCCGACAGGCAAATGTTCCGGAGAGAAAAAAAGGTGGTTTTTCCTTTTATTCTCTCCGGGTTATTTGATCCCGAGGGGCTGGGCGCTGCAACTAGATTGGGGGTCTCACCTGTCCCGCTATTCCCGCAGGAGATCGTACGCCTTCCGCTCCAATCCTCCTGCGTAAAGGGGGATGAAAGTAAAAAATCGTATTCTATTTTTTCAGTNGTATAAAAAGTGGAAGCGCCCTGATCAGACCCGACAGGCAAATGTTCCGGAGAGAAAAAAAGGTGGTTTTTCCTTTTATTCTCTCCGGGTTATTTGATCCCGAGGGGCTGGGCGCTGCAACTAGATTGGGGGTCTCACCTGTCCCGCTATTCCCGCAGGAGATCGTACGCCTTCCGCTCCAATCCTCCTGCGTAAAGGGGGATGAAAGTAAAAAATCGTATTCTATTTTTTCAGTAAAGACTATAAAAAGCTGTTTTTGCATTTTTTACTTTGGGGGAATCCCAATAGCAGGATTCTCCTCACAGACACTAATTTTTTTCTCTCTAAACGGTGGAGCAGCTCTTTTCTTGTTGCTCATCAGAATATTTTGGTTAATGATATTTGACGCAGTTCATATAAAATAACAGCAACATAGTTTACGAATAGAGCCTCTGGCAAAGAATGTGGCTTCTTTGAACCAAATAGATTTCCGCTCCAGCGGACGACTCCGCGGGGCGGGCGGTGAGCCTCCTCGGCTTCGCCTGTATAAAAAGTGGAAGCGCCCTGATCAGACCCGACAGGCAAATGTTCCGGAGAGAAAAAAAGGTGGTTTTTCCTTTTATTCTCTCCGGGTTATTTGATCCCGAGGGGCTGGGCGCTGCAACTAGATTGGGGGTCTCACCTGTCCCGCTATTCCCGCAGGAGATCGTACGCCTTCCGCTCCAATCCTCCTGCGTAAAGGGGGATGAAAGTAAAAAATCGTATTCTATTTTTTCAGTNGTATAAAAAGTGGAAGCGCCCTGATCAGACCCGACAGGCAAATGTTCCGGAGAGAAAAAAAGGTGGTTTTTCCTTTTATTCTCTCCGGGTTATTTGATCCCGAGGGGCTGGGCGCTGCAACTAGATTGGGGGTCTCACCTGTCCCGCTATTCCCGCAGGAGATCGTACGCCTTCCGCTCCAATCCTCCTGCGTAAAGGGGGATGAAAGTAAAAAATCGTATTCTATTTTTTCAGTAAAGACTATAAAAAGCTGTTTTTGCATTTTTTACTTTGGGGGAACCCCAATAGCAGGATTCTCCTCACAGACACTAATTTTTTTCTCTCTAAACGGTGGAGCAGCTCTTTTCTTGTTGCTCATCAGAATATTTTGGTTAATGATATCTAACGCAGTTCATATAAAATAACAGCAACATAGTTTACGAATAGAGCCTCTGGCAAAGAATGTGGCTTCTTTGAACCAAATAGATTTCCGCTCCAGCGGACGACTCCGCGGGGCGGGAGGTGTGCCTCTTGAGAATATTTGCCTGTCGGGGCTGAACAGCCGCTTTCACTTTTGCTTTCCCCCCTTAAAAGCATATTTTTCACCGAGATTAATAGTATTACAGTGAAGGGTTTACAACTTTTCCTGCAGGGGAAATTGTAAGAAAAGAGAGGTGAACAGTATGGGGTATATTGCACCCGTCCCGCATTATCAATATATGCAGTACGCCGAACGTGAAGCAAATAAGGATTATGATCCCTTTAAATTTGTACCGGTCAACAGGATTCAGCCTCTTTTCAATCAAGAAAGGTCTGCAGAAGAGGGCATTGAAACAGACGTCAATTCATTAAGATACAATAGAAGGAAGAAGATCAATGAAGAGGATAATGTTTCTGCTGAATTTTTAGCAGATGTTACAGGAAAAGGGAAGTACATTAACGAATATGTATAAAAAAAGGAGAGGATGTATTTCCCTTGGAATTAAAAAAAATTAATGATAGCTGCTTCTACTTTTCTTCTGCTGTCAATGTCGGATACTTAATGACACAGGGTAAGGGATTACTCATAGATACTGGAATTGATGACTCTTCGATTAAAAAGATCATGAAAATCCTTGAGAATGAGAACCTGCCTTTAGATTACTGCATCATTACACATGCACATACAGACCATTTTGGCGGAGCATCCTATTTAAAGAAAAAGGCTGACATTAAGCTGTATGCTCCCAAGCTGGAAAGAGCTGTCATTGAAAATCCAATCCTGGAGCCGGTGTATTTATGGAATGGAGCTTATCCGCTGAATGAATTAAGAAATAAATTCCTGGAAGGAAAACCGGTGGATGTGGATGTCTCAATAGTACATGGTTTCTTGGAAATTGGTCCTTTCACACTGGAAGCAGTTTCTCTTCCCGGACATTCAGCGGATCAGGTAGGAATCATCCATAATGAAATCCTTTACGCGGCAGATGCTTACTTCGGCAAAGAAGCCCTGAAAAAACATCTAGTTCCATTTATAACAGATGCAGAACAGACCTTACAAACCTTTGAAAAATTAAAAAACATTGTCGTGAAAGGTTCTGTACCCGGACATGGGGAGTTTGAAGAGGATTTTTCAGAAAGCATCGCAGCCAATTTTGAAATACATATGAACAAGATGAAACAGATTGTTCAAATATTGGATGAAAACCAGGGCAGGTTGCCATTCGATCTTCTGCTACAAGAATTCCTTAATGGGAATAACATTCAATCGCGTTCGATTGGCCAGTTTCTTTTGTTTCGGACAAGTTTTACAGCGTACATAACCAAACTGGTCCATGAAGGATCAGCCAAGGCAGTGATAGAAAATAATCAGCTCTATATTACCCGCTGAAAAGGACCAGAGAGGCCTTTTTTGCATTCTCACTATTGAATCAATATCCTTGCAGCAGTAATTCCTCTCCATCTGTCCACTCACCAAATAGTATCTCTTTTGAGGAAGAATATCCTTTTTTACTGATTTCGTTTAGGAGCCATTCTTTATCGAGTTCAATCATTTTCAAATTATCATAAATGATTTCTCCATCCATTATGACGGAAATCGGCATGGAAGCGGGTGTGGGGGCAATATTAAGGTCTTGCTTTTGAATGGCAGCATAATTTGGTTTCTTTACCACACTGAGGCTGCCGTCTGTCTCAAGGATGGCGTATTCACACTCCCTGATAGAAAAGATATCCTTCGCTCTCAGCAGCTGCTGCATCTGGTTTAAATCCAGATGATTATTTTTGATTGCTTCGTATTGAATTTGTCCCTTTCTGATGATAATGGAAGGGGTGTTTTCAAGAAAGTGTCTCACCCTTCGTGAGCGCTGGGTCATGATTTCTGTAAAAAAGATTAAAGCTCCCCATAGGGATATGGCAAATAGAATTTCTAATACTCCGCTTTTGTCATCATATAATGAGTTTCCTACTAATTCCCCAAGGATGATGGCGGAAATAAAATCAAATGGTGTTATTTGCGAGATTTGGGTCTTTCCCAATATCCTGGTTAAGATAAGCAATGCTGCAAAACCTACAATTAATTCAGAAGCGATAGCCAAAAAGTTCATAAGATTTCTCCTGCAATTTTTTATGAAATGGTATTAATCCATTCTAAACAAAATAAGGAAGAATTATTCGTTTTCAGCCAGACGAACAAAACCGTCTCCTTTAAAGTTGGAGACGGTTTTCGGTTATTTCAGTATTTTTTTCATGGATTTATGAGGAATCCCGGCATCCAGAAACTCATCAGATGTGACCGAGTAGCCCAAACTCTCATAAAAAGGGATGGCATGAGTCTGTGCATTCAGAATCAACGCAGGAACATCTTTACTGCGGGCATGCTTCTCAATGTAATTCATAATGATCTTTCCAGCGCCTTTACCCCGGGTCTTTGCCAATACACAGATTCGCTCGACCTTTCCAAGGCCATCCTTCAACCGGAATCGTCCTGCGCCAGCAGGTTCATTTTCATCGTATAAAACGAAATGGTCCGATATATTTTCAAATTCATCTATTTCTTCTTCGAGGGGGACGTTTTGTTCTTGAACAAAAACTTCTTTACGCACATCCATTGCCTCTTGAAGTTGTTTATCAGTTTCAGCCAGGATCATCTTCAAAACAATTATTCCTTTCCTAAGCGGAATGTTTCGTAGACTGTCCAAGAGCCATTTTCAAGCTGATAGAGCAGGTGGAAACGGTCCACAGTTTCTTCATGGTCTATGCCTAACATGCGCAGAGACCCAAAAACATCCGAATGTTCGTCATCTGAAAGATTTTGAGCGACTGTTATATGAGGCACGAATGCATATTCTGGTTCCTGTTCATTGAATTCTGCCGTATGCATGGCTTTATGCAGACCTTCCAGTTCAGGATTAGGCTCAACTTTAAAATAGATTACATTGTTGACAGGCTGAAATGAACTGATTTTGTAAACTTTCATATTGAATGGATCATATTGTTTGGCAATGTGTCTAAGCTTGTTTGCTATATCCTTGATTCCACTGTCGTCTGTGGTAAAAACATTCTTCAGAGTCAAGTGGGGCGTGATCAAAGCATAATGGGGATCGTAACGTTTACGATAAGCATTTGCTTTATCCTGGAGCGATTTAGATGGAAAAATAACGATACCATAATTCATATAAATGTTACCTCCCTGATCGTGAAGTTCGATAAATTCAAAATAATTAAATATATCAGTTATTATAGCACAAAAAAAGATGAGATGCTTTTAATGGATACCCATGATTTTGGTTCATTCCGCGAGTGTGAGAAGCAGCCCGAAGCAAATTCATTTGCTATCGGGCTGCTTCTCACACTTGCGGCTTTTCAGCTATGCTGAAAAGCGGGAGAAACCCTCGGGTTTCTCCCGAATGAGCCAAAATAAGAGATACCTACTATTATGCCAAATTCAAGAGTTCCTATGAGAACATATGCCTCAATGCGCGCTTCAAGTCAGGCTGCCAATATTTCCATGTATGGCCGCCCTCGAATTCCTCATAGAAAGAAGAAAACCTTTCTTTTTCAAACACTCCGTGAAGCTCTCTATTCGGTGTGAGAAAATCAGCAGTTTGCCCATTAGTCGTTTTCACCTCGGTTTCCCCTTTGCCGATAATATGGTAAAGGTTCAGCAGGTGAGGCTGGCCATTCCGTTTCACTGCTTCAAGAACCCTGTCATTGACAAAAGGAGACTGCATGAGTACCTTGCCGAACGTATTAGGGTACTTCAAGGCTGTCATCAAAGATACAGAGGCGCCTAAAGAACTTCCCATTAACGCTCTTCCCATCCCCATATGGTAAACCGGGTATTGATCGTCCAGGAAAGGCACAAGTTCGTGAGCGAGGAAGCGGATATAAGCAGCATTCTGCTCGCCTTCAGGATGATATTTTCTTCTCCGGTCCTGAACATCCTTATAAGGGATTCCGACAATGATCATATTTTCAACTTCCTGATCACCGATTAATTCATCAGCCAGCCGCGGAAGTCTGCCAAGCTGAAAGTAATCCTTGCCATCCTGACAAATTAATAAGGCGTGCTTATAGAGTGGTGAATAAGAGGGGGGCAAATAGACAAGCATATTAATTTCTTCATTCAATTCCTTGCTGAAGAGGCTGATTTCGTTGATTGTTCCTCTAGAAGAAGTCATTTTTATACCTCCAATGATTAAATTGTCCAAATTTCAATTGCGGCTAATAAGCCTTCCAAAAAAGATTGTACCATACTCTTTTTCCAAAATCCCTGCAACCGCTCACAATTGAAAGTATTCGAGCGGACAGGTTTCAAAACCCCTCAGCTGGAGAAAAGAAAAGAGACAGATAGTTTAATAATGGGCTCATTGTCAGTATAATATGAAAAAAGAGATTCGCAGACTTAGGAGGAGAAACAATGTCAAAAATTGTACATTCTAAAGATGTTACATATGCAGCCAGACAAAAGCTGGAAGAACGAGGTGTATCGATACAAGATATAGCAGAAATCGTCTACCAGATGCAGTACCCTTACCATCCAGAACTGGAAATGGAAGACTGCACCGCAAGTGTTGAAAAAGTCCTGCTTAAGAGGGAGATCCAGCATGCGATCCTCGTCGGAATCGAACTTGATGTTCTTGCAGAAAATAAGCAGCTTTCAGAACCGCTTCATTCCATCGTGGAATCGGATGAAGGCCTGTTTGGGGTTGATGAAACCATTGCCCTTGGTGCTTCATTGGGATATGGAAGCATAGCCGTAACTACATTTGGGCACCTTGATAAAAATAAGATTGGTGTCATACGGAAGCTGGATACGAAAAATGGAAACGGTGTGCATACCTTCCTCGATGATATGGTCGCAAGTATTGCAGCCAACGCAGCATCAAGGATCGCCCACCGTCTGCGTGACATTGAAGAACAGTTTACAGATGAGGAAATTAAAGCCCATGATGCGGAAGAGATCATCGGGTAGAAGTCATCCCGCTAATGGATAGCGGGATTTTTTATCTTTAGAACACTGTCCTGAACTCTCTATCAAACAGTATAAGAGATCTCTGTGATTGCGGTGCACATGCGGTCAGCAGTATGGAGTTTATGACGAGATGATTCAATTGGAGGAACAGCTGCGAGCAGGAAGGGCGGCTAAAATATTTTCTCTGTTAAATGTCCGGAACTGTTTTCTGAAATAAAGCAGTATACGCGAACCTTCGTTCTTGTATACTTGTTTTTTTAAAGGCTCTTTTCGTAAACTTTGTCGCTATTTGATATTAATTCTCGAAAGAAACAGCCTTAATTCACCGGAATAACCTAGTCAACATGAAAAGAAAAGAGCTGTTATCACTGATTAGAAAGAAATCCTTGGTATCCGGGGAAAAATCCGACTCTTGGGATTTTTCCGAAAGCAGCAATATAAGAGAAAATAACTTTTTTTAAAAAAAGTGTCCTGTGTTATTGACAAGCTATGAATTTTTCATATAATAGAATATGTAGCTTAAATACATTAACTTCTTGATCTGATAGTTCAGCGGGAGAATACATCCTTGACAGGGATGGGGTCGGGGGTTCGAATCCCTCTCAGATCATACAAAAAAGCGCTGCTTCTTATGAAGCAGCGTTTATTATTGTTAAGGAAACAATAATAATAAGCCAGGGTTAGCTGTAACTATGTTATTCTCATCCAGCTTTAGCCCCTAGTGTCAAATAACCCTAAGAAGGAAAATCCCTTTTATTTTCTTATGAAACATTAGCTCGTCTGGGCTGAACAGTCCGCTTACGCTTTTGATGCGTCCAGCTTAAGCGGCCAGCCCCTCGGGGTCAAATAACCCAAAGAGAATAAAAGGAAAGAGCGCCTTTTTTTCTTTGGAACATTTGCCTGTCGGGGCTGAACGGGCCGCTTGCGCTTTTGATGCGTCCAGCTTCAGCGGCCAGCCCCTCGGGGTCAAATAACCCAAAGAGAATAAAAGGAAAGAGCGCCTTTTTTTCTTTGGAACATTTGCCTGTCGGGGCTGAACGGGCCGCTTACGCTTTTGATGCGTCCAGCTTCAGCGGCCAGCCCCTCGAGGTCAAATAACCCAAAGAGAATAAAAGGAAAGAGCGCCTTTTTTTCTCTTTGGAAAATTTGCCTGTCGGGGCTGAACGGGCCGCTTGCGCTTTTGGTTTATAATTTCGTCCTGACATCCCAAAGTTCAGGGAAAAAACGATGATCCAATACCTTCTTTAGATAGCCTACTCCTGAAGACCCTCCTGTACCCATCTTATGCCCAATGATTCTTTCGACTGTTTTCATATGGCGGAAACGCCACTGCTGAAGCCAGTCTTCAATATCTATCAGTTTCTCAGCCAATTCGTAAAGGTCCCAGTATTCATCAACATTTTTATAAACTGTAACCCATGCATCCTCAACGGAAGGATGAGCACAATAGGGAGCAGTGTAATTCCTATTCAGAACTTCATCTGGAATTTCGAGGCCGGCCCGCGATAAAGCATTGATGGATGCATCATAAATGCCGGGCTTCTGGTATGCATCAAGGAGATCTTTATGCAGTTTAGGATCTTTTTTATAGATTTCCAGCACATGTTTGGTTTTGTAACCCAGCATGAATTCGATTATGCGGTATTGATATGACTGAAATCCTGAAGCTTGCCCCAGCTTTTCGCGGAACTCCATATATTCAGCAGGGGTCAAAGTGGACAGTACGTCCCACGCCTGGATGATTTGAGATTGTATTTTAGATACTCTCGACAGCATTTTAAAGGCCGGTGACAGTTCGCCTTTTTGAATAGAATCGATACTTGCATCTAGCTCATGCAAAATAAGCTTCATCCACAATTCACTCACCTGGTGAATGATGATGAATAACATTTCATCGTGATGTCCAGACAGCCTTTTTTGACTGGACAGCAGGGAATCCAATTGCAGATAATCCCCGTAGGTCATTTTTTCAAGAAAGTCTGTATGTATATCCTTACCAAAAATATCTTTATTTTTTTTATCTCCCATGTTGTACCCTCCTGATTTTGAAAAATATTAAGTTTGGTGTTCCTTTATTAACAACTTTCGATTAAAACCTTGGAACTCCTTTAAAAGATTGAATTAATTACCTGGCGAACCAGAGTGCTGTAATGCTGTAAGAAGGCTTAGAGATTTATGCAGGACTGCATTTAAGCTATAATGAAACAAATGGGGAAAGGAGATTGAAAAATATGACTACATATCCGAACACAAAAAATACGATGGAACTCATTAAACAGCTTGTATCCATTCCAAGTCCTTCAGGAAATACAAATACAATTATTTCTTTTGTCGAGGACTACTTAAAAGAAACAGGCTATGATATGTACAGAAACAGAAAGGGCGGGTTGATCCTCACCATTCCAGGAGAGGATGACAGCAGGCACCGGATGCTGACTGCTCATGTTGATACACTGGGGGCAATGGTAAAAGATATAAAAGCTGACGGCCGCTTAAAGTTGTCCATGATCGGAGGTTTCCGCTGGAATGCAGTGGAGGGAGAATACTGCACGATTGAAACTTCATCCGGCAAAACATTCTCCGGAACTATCCTCATGCACCAGACCTCTGTGCATGTTTATAAAGATGCAGGAGATGCCAAGCGGGACGATGTGAATATTGAAGTCCGCATTGATGAAAAAGTTTCAAATGCAGTAGAAGTAAGAGAACTGGGCATTGAAGTAGGGGACTTTATTTCCTTCGATCCCCGTGCTGAAATTACAGAGAGCGGCTATATCAAATCCAGGCACCTCGATGATAAAGCAAGTGTAGGGATGCTTCTTCAATTAATCAAGAAAGTGAAAGAAGACAACATCACCTTGCCTTATACCACCCACTTCCTTATCTCCAACAACGAAGAGATTGGCTATGGAGGAAACTCGAATATTACACCTGAGACGGTTGAATATCTAGCAGTGGATATGGGGGCACTTGGAGATGGACAGTCTTCTGATGAATATACCGTTTCCATTTGTGCAAAAGACTCAAGCGGTCCATATCATTTGGGATTAAGGCAGCATCTGGTCAACCTTGCTAAACAAAATGAGATCGAATACAAGGTAGATATCTATCCTTATTACGGATCGGATGCCTCTGCCGCAATCCGCGCGGGCCATGATATTGTCCATGGACTAATCGGTGCGGGTATTGATTCATCGCATGCTTATGAACGGACACATGAATCGTCTTTATACCATACAGAGAAACTGCTCTATCACTATGTTCAGTCTTCAATGGCAGAATGATAAATTGAGTCACGAAAATTATGGAGGGAGCCCGCTAATGAGGGCTTCCTCTTATTTAATTCCACATGTTCTCCGGCGTCTGAATCGATAAATTCCGGGGCGTGACTGTCACTGAACTGGTAATACTTTGAAATTAGTGGTTTTTCGACATATTTTGTTTATATCTGTTTGAGAAGGATAATACATTAATGTAAGCTTCTTAAAGCTAAATACTAAACTTTTTAAAAGGAGAGTGTTTAGAAAATGGCAAACAACAATAACTCTAACAACAACGGCAAGATGTCACGCGAGGAAGCTGGACGAATGGGCGGTAATGCAACAAGCCGCAATCATGATAAAGAATTCTATCAAGATATCGGCGAAAAAGGCGGCGAAGCAACAAGCCGAAGCCATGACAAAGAATTCTATCAGGACATCGGCGAAAAAGGCGGCGAAGCAACAAGCAGCAGCCACGACAAAGAATTCTATCAAGACATCGGAAGAAAAGGCGGAAACCGCAACAGTGGGTCCTGATGGATCTTTTAACTAGTGAATGAAATAAAATATTTCAATCTGAAGTGATCTCTGCCAGTATTGGCAGAGATCTTCTTATTAGAACTAAATGAAGGAAAAAAGGGGTTTATGTAGAAAATAGTAAGAAGATGGAAATATACCGTAAAGGCATAAAGGGGTGGCAGCATGAATAATCTGTTTTCTATAGGTGATTTACCGAAAGGCAAAAATAATTGCATTACTGATGTCCATGATGTGAGAGTAGGGCATGTTACTTTAGTAAAGGCTTATGAAGACGGAGAAAAAATACAAACAGGCGTGACATCCATCCTTCCGCATGGAAGAAATTTATTTTGCGAAAAAGTCCGCAGCGCAAGCTATGTGATTAATGGATTTGGTAAAACAACCGGCCTCATCCAAACCGATGAACTGGGGCTGATCGAATCGCCAATCATGCTGACGAATACATTTTCAGTAGGAAGTGTATGGCAGGGCACCCTGCAATATATGCTGGATCAAACTTCTGAAATTGGGGAAAGTGCGGGATCTGTTAATATTGTCGTTGGTGAATGTAATGACAGCTATCTTAATTCAGTAAGGCTTCAGGCCGTGCAGCCAGCTCATGCAGTGCAAGCCATTGAAGCTGCAAGTACAGCTCCTTCTGAAAATGGTGCAATAGGTGCGGGGGCAGGAACGCTTTGTTTAGGTTTTAAAGGGGGAATCGGAACCTCTTCAAGAGTTATTGAAGCAGAGGGAGAGACTTTTACTGTAGCAAGCCTTGTACAAACCAATTTTGGAAGAAGAGAAGAAATTAAGTTTCTGAATGAACCTCTTATTCCAAGTCTGGAAAAGCTTCCCGACGGATCCATTATGATTATTCTTGCTGTTGATATCCCTATGTCAGACAGACAGTTAAAAAGATTGGCCAAAAGAGCTGTTGTAGGGCTCTCCAGATCAGGAAGCACTATCCATCATGGAAGCGGGGATATTGTCATTGCTTTTACTACTGAGAACAAAGTAAAACATCGGCAAGACGGGCTTTTTGATACAGTGAAAATGATCAGGGAAGATCACCCAGTAATGAATAAGATTTTTCAGGGAGCCTCTGAAGCAGTTGAAGAAGCGATTCTTTCATCCCTTTATTTTGCGGAAGAAACCGATGGAAGGAAAGGCAGGAGTGCCTCTTCTTTTAGCAAGTACTATAATGGCTGAAAATGCCTCTAGGAAAGAGTGCTCTTTTTCTTCTCAATTTCCCGGTGGTAATATACAATAGAAGGTAATTGATTTCAACACATTGTGAGGTTAGTAGAAATGAATACATATGAATTATTATCAACTTTAAAAGTGAAGACGATTTATGGGGAGCTTCCTTCAAATATATCTAATTTGCATGTTGATTCACGCAAGGTCCAGTCTGGCGATATTTTTATTTGTACTAGAGGCTTTACAGTGGACGGACATGATTATGCTCTCGATGCCGTTGAAAAGGGTGCTGTATTGATTGTTGCTGAGAAGCAGCTTGATATCAATCTGGAAAAAGCAGCGCTGGTAGTTGTGAAGGACACATTTAAAGCGATGGGACAGCTTGTTAATAAATACTATGACTATCCTTCCATGAAAATGAATGTTTTTGGTGTGACAGGGACGAATGGAAAAACATCTGTGACAAACTTGATTCATTCCATTTTGAGAAAAGACGGCCAGAGCTCAGCCCTTTCAGGAACCATTGGATTTGACCTGAATGGTGAGCTGTTCCCAAGTGAGAACACGACTTGTGACGTCATGACCAATCAAGAAATGATCCAGAAGGCTTTGGACAGGGATATTGAGAATATGGTGCTTGAAGTTTCATCACATGGACTCACACTTGGCAGGCTTTGGGGAGTGGATTTTGATGTGGTTACTTTTACCAACCTAAGTCACGATCATCTTGATTACCACCAGACAATGGAGCATTATGGATATGCGAAAGGCTTGCTTTTCTCCCAGCTCGGCCAGGATTTATCCAGACCTAAATATGCTGTCCTGAACAGTGATGATGAATGGTATGAAAGGTACTCTAAAATGACAGCTCACGAGATCATCAGCTATGGTCTGGAATCTTATGCAGATTTTAAGGCTGAAAAAATCAGCTACTATAATGATTTGACTGCTTTTACTCTTCATTCCCCAGAAGGGACATTTGCAGTGGAATCCAAGCTTCTTGGTAAATTTAATGTGTATAATCTTCTTGCTGCCATGGCGACACTGTTCGCAAAAGGTATGCCAGTAGAGAAGCTGGTGAAGATCATCAAAGAGCTGCCGCCTGTGAATGGACGTATGGAAAAGGTAGTTTCCGATGCACCGCTGTCCATGTATATTGATTATGCACATACTCCAGATGCAATTGAAAATGCGATTCAATCTGTTCTGCCATTCAAGGAGAATAAGATTATCTTCCTAGTCGGAACTGGAGGAAATAGAGATAAGTCCAAACGACCGGCAATGGCTGAAAAGGCCTCCATAGCTGATTATGTGATCCTGACAACGGATGATCCACGCTATGAGAGTTATGACAGTATCGTCAACGACCTTGGAAAAGGGATGCTCCATAACAACTTTGCTTTGATCGGCGATCGCGAAGAAGCGGTTAAACATGCAATTGATGTCAGTGAACCGGGTGACATTATCATCTTTGCCGGAAAAGGCCACGAAGATTATCAAATCATTGAAAATACAAAATATCCGCACAGTGATAAGGAAATTGCGATTCAGCGCTGTAAAGAAAAATACAATTTATAAAGGCTCTTTTCGTAAACTTTGTTGCTATTTGATACTTATTCAGAAGAAATATCACTTCAAGAAGGAAAAAATACGGTAATATCGAAAAGAAAAGAGCCACTCTTCCCCGATAGGAGATAAAACTCTTAGTATCCGGGGGAAAATCCGGGGGTTGGGATCTTTCCGAAAGCAACAATAAATGCGAAAACAGCCTTCATAAAAAAGCCAAAGGAGTTAGCTCCTTGGCTTTTTCTCTTGTTTCTTTTTAAAGAGCTTTTTTCGTAAATTTTGTGGCTATTGATAGCAATTCCGAAATAAATAACCATAATTCACATGGATAACCTGGTAATCATGTAATCATGAAAAGAAAGGGTTACTCTTCCCGATTAGGAAGGAAAACCTTTAGTATCCGGGAAAAATCCGGCTCTTGGAATTTTTCTAAAAGCCACATTGGATGTGAACACAGCCTTTTAACTAAAATGGTGACGGCAATACGGCTGTGCTGTTTAACTGTGGTTTTGTATCAGAGCAGTATCATTCCTATGCTGCATGGCATGGATATGTGATAGCTCTTCAGTTAAATCCTGAATAGAGAGCAATTCATAAAGAAGTACAGTTTCAGTCGAGAAAAGTTGGTGCTGGTCGTTTTCTTTGACTTCCTTTAATTGAGAACGGATATCCCAGAATTCTTCCAGAAGGTCCTTGTATTTATGGTAGTGTTCCTTCGATATGAAATGCTTAGGATCCTGTATAATTTCGACCAGTGATTGTACAGCGGCAGTGACCTTTTTCTGTTTCTCCTCATCCCACCTAATATCGTGCTGAGGGAGAAGGATGAGATTGCCGAGATGATAATGAATTTGTCTCAGGATACTCATTTTTTTATTCTCATAATGAAATATTTTCATATCCTTCCGGCTGTGGCGGTGGTATTTCCACTCTTTGCGCTGATACCGGCAGAGCTTCTCGATTGTATCCATTGATTTATTCACTTCCTGAAAAGATTGACGAGACTTGGCTTCCGTCTGTTTATCAAGAACAAGCTCGATGACCCTTGTTTCAAGAAGATTACCTGTTTTTACGAATAAATTATGGACCATCGTAGTGATCCGCGGCGAATAATTTGGAGGAAGGACAAAGATGTTGACCAGTGTGGAAATGATAAGGCCGATGCTCGTTGAACCCAATCTTGATACAAATGAGAGAAGGTAATGGTCATTTGTAGTGGGAATCATTGCAACTGCTGTCAATGTCGCGACAAGCATGCCGTCTTCCAGGTGCAGTCTATGGCATATGACAATGGTGAACAGGGTAGCCAGAGTATAAGTTACCGGGGTGTCACCAAATAGGGATGTAAAGAGAATGGCCAGTGCAGCGCCTATTGCGGAAGCAGGAAAACGCACAAGACCTTTTCTGATGGAATCCGCAGCGGTCGGTTCAACTGTGACAATGGCTGTTATCACGGCAAATGCCGCTGGAAGGTTAAACCAATAGCAGATGAGAGCTGTCAAAAAAACAGCGATGGCCGTCTTGATCACCCGGCCGCCAATAATGTTGAATTTCTTTAACTTAAGCATATAAAATCTCCTTTTTCCTGCTTTCAGTATAGAAAAAGTCATGATAGAAAGCAAAAAAAACAAAAAAAGAATCACAGCATGTGCTGCGATTCTTTTTTAACACTTCATTGTTTGACTGATTTCTGTTTCAATCAGTTAAATTTAGACAAACATTCCCGCGATTGCGGCGCTCAGCAGTGAAGCAAGTGCTCCAGCTGCGATGGCTTTTAAGCCGAGGCGCGCAATATCTTTTCGGCGGTTTGGAGCAAGGTTCCCAAGTCCGCCAAGCAGGATGCCAAGTGATGAAAGGTTGGCAAATCCGCATAGTGCAAAACTGATGATGGCAACAGTCTTGTCCGACAGATCCTCAATTTGAGGAGCGAAGTTGGAATAAGCAACAAATTCATTGATGACGAGCTTCTGCCCAATGAAGTTTCCAGCTGTAACTGCTTCACTCCATGGAACTCCGATAGCGAAGGCGAGCGGAGAGAAAACATATCCCAGAATCAATTCAAGAGAAAGGCTGTCTATCCCGAAAAATCCGCCAAGAAATCCTAGAATACCGTTGATCAATGCTACAAGTGCGATGAAAGCAAGAAGCATGGCTCCAATATTCAATGCCAGCTGAAGGCCGACAGAAGCACCTCTTGCTGCAGCATCGATTACGTTTGTGGACTCAGAGTCCGTCTCCATTTCAAACTCTTTAGGCTCAGGCTTATCATCCGTTTCAGGTATGAATAGCTTTGCCATGACCAAACCGGCAGGAGCTGCCATGAAACTAGCGGCAAGCAAGTATTCTAAAGGAACTCCAAGCAAGGAGTAACCAATCAGGACTGAACCGGCTACAGAAGCAAGTCCGCCCGTCATGACGGCAAATAATTCTGATTCTGTCATTTTAGGAAGAAATGGACGCACAACTAACGGAGCCTCCGTCTGGCCGACAAAAATGTTGGCAGCAGCAGACATGGATTCAGCTTTCCTTGTTCCAAGAAGCCAGGAAAGTCCTCCGCCCAAAATGTAAATGAACACCTGCATGATTTTCAGATAATACAAAACTGAAATTAGTGATGAAAAGAAAATGACGACAGGTAAAATGTTGAACGCAAATACAAAGGCAATATTTGAATCATCTGTAAATAATCCTCCGAACAGGAAGTTGATTCCTTCATTAGAGTAGTTGATGATGTTGTTGACTACTCTTGTAAACCACTGCAATAAATCTTGTCCCCAGCCGGTTTCCAAAACAATGAATGCAAAGAACAGCTGAATGGCAAGACCGCCAAGTATCGTCCTCCAATTGATGGAACGCTTATGCGTCGAAAAGATAAATGCTATGGCCATGACGACCAAAATACCTAAGATACCCCAAATATACTGCAAATCTCTCACCTCTTATGTAATATTCTTGCTAGGATAGTAAGATTACTTTAAAATTTTCTTCATGTAAACCCTATATCTGCACTTTGTATTGAAATCTTTATTAGTATGTTTTGTTTAACCCTTTTTATCCGAATCGATAAATCTAACTGCTATGAAAACCGTCATTTGTTCTGAAGATTCAGCTTGTTATGGTTAGGAACCTTGGGAGGGCAGCAGCATGAATTGGAATGATTGGCAGGGAAGCGGGCAACTCTTTAAGAAGTATCTTTTTGGTGAAAACAAGAGGCAGATAAACACACTTTATTTATACCCACATAATTAATCTATAATATAGGATATTTTAAAAAGAAAGGATGATTTTAATGAAAATAAGAAAAAGCTTTGCCGGCGGTGAGGAGAGAAAAGTATTTATATATGAGAATAAGAAAGAAGAGTACTTCATGGTAGCCATTCCGGATATAAGCTGGTCAATCGATTTTACATATGAGACAGACAAATTGCAGGAAAAACTGGCGGATTCGCTTGAAACAAGCGGGTTGACAGTTGAGGAAACTTCGGAAATAGCATCCCGGATTTATCATTGGACAAGGGAAATGTAGTTTTGATTTCAGTTTATATTGCAAACCTTAGCAGGAAAGAATATGATGAAGAGTGAGATTTTAAAGATGAGAGGGTTATATTTTCATGAATAAATTACAGGATGAAGTTCTTTCCAGAAGAACGTTTGCCATTATATCGCATCCCGATGCCGGGAAAACCACTTTAACTGAGCAGCTGCTACTATTCGGCGGTGCCATCAGGGACGCTGGGACAGTCAAAGGAAAGAAAACAGGAAAGTTTGCAACCTCCGACTGGATGGAGATTGAGAAGCAAAGAGGGATCTCCGTCACATCTTCCGTTATGGCTTTTGATTATGATGGATACCGTGTCAATATCCTGGATACACCTGGTCACCAGGACTTCAGTGAAGATACATACCGTACACTGATGGCTGTGGACAGTGCCGTTATGATCATTGATTCGGCGAAGGGGATAGAAGCCCAGACAATCAAGCTGTTTAAAGTCTGCCGAATGAGAGGAATTCCTATTTTTACCTTTATTAATAAACTTGACCGCCAGGGAAGGGAACCTCTTGAAATCCTGGAAGAATTAGAAGAGGTACTGGAGATCGATTCCTATCCTATGAACTGGCCGATTGGAATGGGGAAAGAGTTCCTTGGTATTTACGACAGACATTATAACCGGATCGAGCAATTCAGGGTAGAAGAAGAGGAAAGATTCCTTCCGCTTGACGAAAACGGTGAACTTATTGGAGATAAAGAGCTGAAGTCATCAGGACTTTATCAGCAGGCTTTGGAAGATGTACAGCTTTTGAATGAAGCAGGCAACGACTTTTCAAATGAGAAGATTGCCAATGGAACATTGACACCTGTCTTCTTCGGAAGTGCATTGACGAACTTCGGTGTCCAGACATTCCTGGAAACCTATCTGCAGTTTGCACCTTCTCCTCAACCGAGGAAAGCCGATGTAGGACCAGTGGACCCGGTAAAAGAAGAATTCTCAGGATTCATTTTCAAAATCCAGGCCAATATGAATCCTGCTCACCGAGACCGCATCGCATTTGTGAGGATTTGTTCCGGCAAGTTCGAAAGAGGAATGAGTGTGACCCTCTCGAGAACGGGAAAATCAATCAAGTTGTCGCAGTCCACACAATTCCTGGCAGATGATCGAAGCACGGTGAATGAAGCGGTCAGCGGCGATATCATCGGACTGTATGATACAGGCACATATCAGATCGGCGACACAATTGTAGAAGGAAAAGAGCTGCTTCAGTATGAAAAGCTCCCTCAATTTACGCCAGAGCTGTTTATGCGGGTCACAGCCAAGAATGTCATGAAGCAAAAACACTTCCATAAAGGCATTCATCAGCTTGTGCAGGAAGGGGCCATTCAGTTATACAAAACATTGAGAACAGAGGACATCATCATTGGTGCCGTTGGACAGCTTCAATATGAAGTATTTGAACACCGCATGAAAAACGAATATAATGTTGACGTCATAATGGAGAATATCGGTGGGAAAATTGCGCGCTGGATCGAAAACGAAGCAGATGTAAAAGATTCTATGTCCAGCTCCCGAAGCCTGCTTGTTAAAGACAGGCATGACCGCCTGGTATTCTTGTTTGAAAATGATTTTGCCATGAGATGGTTCCAGGATAAGAATCCTGAAATCAAGCTGTACAGTTTGTTATAAGTTCGAACTTTTAGGAACAGAGGAGAAGGTCTTTTCCTCTGTTTTTTTGTTGTGGAAGAAGACGCCTTAGATGCAGCATTTGCTGGTAATAGGCAAGTATATTTTTAAAAAAATAGTTGGAAAGTATAGGAAGAAAAAGGGGGATGATATAAAATATACAAGAAGGTAGAGATGCTATTTGATAATGAAGGAACGAGTTGAGTCTGATGAACTAAGATTGCTGAGATTACTGAATGCCAGAACTACACTCTCTGAAAAAGACAGGAAAAATTTAATTTCTTCAGAAAAAGGATACCTGGGAGAATTGAAGTTTGATGAATGGGCCATTCCTCTGGTAAATGAGATGGTTTTCCTGAATGATCTGCTGCTGGAACATCAAGGTTCAATATTCCAAATTGACTCCTGCGCCATAGCCTCTAAAACAATCTTCCACTTTGAAGTGAAAAACTTTGAAGGAGACTACCAGATTAAGAATGGTAATTGGATCAGCCCATCCGGAGAGGAGAAGAAAGATCCCTTGATTCAATTGAAGAGAACTGAATCCCTTATTCGCCAGTACACGCAGCAGCTTGGATTTCACTGTAATGTGGAATCATACCTCATTTTTATTAACCCCGAATTTTATCTTTATAACCCATCGGATAACCCATACATCATCTATCACCCACAGTTAAACAGATTCATGAAAAAATTTCAGAGCAGGTCTCTAAAACTGAATAAATTTGACCTCAAACTGGCTGAAAAATTGTGTTCGCATCATATTGAGGAATCTCCGTATTTGCGGCTTCCTGATTATAGTTTTGAGAATCTGCGTAAAGGAATTCTCTGTCCGGGGTGTGGTGGAATTTATGAGTCATCTTTGGGGAGATCGCTTGTTTGTAAGTCATGCGGTGGGAGCGAACTAAAATCGCCGGCTATTTTAAGGACAGTAGAGGAATTCAAGCTGTTATTTCCTGATGAAAAAGTGACGACCCAAAGGATTCAGATAATGTGTGGAGGTATTTATAGTGAAAAAATCATTAGAAACTCTCTTTCTTATCATTTCAATATGAAAGGCTACGGGAAACATTCATACTATATCTAAATAAACCATCTAGTAGACCAATTATTAATCTCTATACAAGTGCTAGGTACCTAAGTGCTTAGGGAGGGATGTAAAAGGCCGCCAAGGGAGCGTCTAGGTGCCCGAATTCTTGGTGTGAACGCAAATAAGGTCACCAAGGGAGCGTCTAGGTGACCGAATTCTTAGGGTAAACGCAAATAAGGTCACCAAGGAAGTGTCTAGGTGCCCCAACTCTTATGATAAAGCAGAAAAAGGGCACCAAGAGAACGTCTAGGTGCCCGAATTCTTGGGGTGAACGCAAATAAGGTCACCAAGGAAGTGTCTAGGTGCTCCAACTCTTATGATAAAGTAGAAAAAGGTCACCAAGAGAACGTCTAGGTGCCCAAATCCTTGGTTTGAACGCAAATAAGGTCACCAAGGGAGTGTCTAGGTGCTCCAACTCTTATGATAAAGCTGAAAAAGGTCACCAAGAGAGCAGGTAGGTGCCCAAACTCTTGGGGTAAGCCCAAAGGCGTTTGGAAAGGCGCTGAAGTGGTGTCAAGGGAGCGCTTAGAAACCCAAATCCATCTGCTGTTTAAAAAATCACAAAATCCAAGGGAAGTTAGTATGTCTATTCAGCACATTAATGATAGACTAAATAGGTAAAAAGTAGTATGAGTACATTATAAAATGACTGGACAGGAGAAGAGTGCTGATGAAAAACACATGCATCAACTGCGGAATTTCGATTCCTTTCTATGAACGAGGATTTTTGGCGGTTCAGGGAGAAACAGAGCTTAATATTGGCAATCTCTCCTTTTCTGGTGAAAAGACAGGAATATTTACATATCATTTTAACTTCAAGGAATATAAAGAACTGCTGGAAATGCTGGAGGAATTGGAGAACTCTATTTCTGAAGGAGAATGGAGTGCGGGGGTTTCGGCTAGACGCCAAAATATCAGAATGATCCCGTTTGCAGATTTGAAGAAGCGGATGGATAAGCGCGATGAGGTGGAATTCATTCAAAATGGAAAGTTGGTCAGTTACTTCCAGCCTATAATTGAATTGAAGAACGAAGAGCTTTTTGGATATGAATCTCTGTTAAGGTCCGGAGACCAGGAGAAGGAAATTTCGCCGGGATCCTTGTTTCAAACAGCGGATGAAACAGGACTTCATTCATTTTTAGACCAAAGGGCCCGCGAGACAGCAATCAGATGTCGGAAAGACCACCTTCAAAGAGGTATCAAAAGCTTTATCAATTTCCTTCCTTCCACAATTTATAACCCAGAGTTTTGTCTACAGCATACCTTCAGTTACGTAGAAAAATATGATGTGGATCCTGCAGACCTAGTCTTTGAGGTAGTGGAAACCGAGCAGATAAAAGATGTAGCTCATTTGAAAAAGGTTTTCGATGTATATAGGAGAGAAGGCATGAAAGTTGCACTGGATGATGTGGGGGCAGGATTCTCTACCTTGGACATGCTTAGTAAGTTGAATCCGGATTATGTGAAAATTGACCGTTCTTACATCAAGGATTGTGACCAAAACAAAGCTAATCAGTCATTCCTTGAAGATGTCACCCGCATTTCCAGAGAATTAGGGATCAGTGTGCTGGCAGAAGGAATTGAAAGAAAAGAAGAACTTCAGTATTGTAAATCATTGGGTGTAGAACTTGGACAAGGTTACTATATTGGAAAACCATTAAGAGAACCAAAAGTTCCTGTAATGGTATGACCATTCTTTATGGAAGAGGCAAGTTTTAGAGCCTCTTTTTTTTGACCTTTTTTGAACGGCGCTTCATTAAATTTCGGGTAATCCGAGAACAGTGTTCCTTTAATGGCGTAGACACGTCCATCATCAGTAATAGTATCCATTGGGGTTCATCTTGTCAGTGTAATTCCAGTCCAGAGCTTTTCTATTACCACGCTGCATTAAATTAGAGATTAAATGGCATGTGCACGCCAGTCAATAGTTATAGTATCCCTCGGGGGTCTCTTTCCGTTCTCTTTCCGGAGTAATTCTGGCCAACAAGCAGCCCTAACCAATCCGGCGTTCCCAAAATCATGCTTGAGGGCGGCTGGTATCTTTTTCTAAAATTTTTCCGATACTAATCAGGCTTGGAACACTTGAAAAGCTTAAATGTTGATACTCAATGGGACAAGAATTATAGTAAGTGTAACCAAAGAAGTCAGCTGCGTTTATGGATGGAGCTGCCGGTTTGTCAGGGAAGGAGAAAATGGATGAAATTAAGCGATTTTTCGATAAGAAGACCTGTTTTTACTATAGTTACAATGTTTTTGATACTGATTTTGGGAGGAGTCTCACTGCTGAGGATTCCCCTTAAGCTGATACCGGATATCAATCCGCCGGTCGGTGTTGTGGTAACTACATATGAAGGAGCCAGTCCGACCGAGGTTGTGGAAAAAGTGACAAAGCCGTTGGAAGATACCTTGGCAACCTTGCCGGGAATCAAGAGTATCCAATCCACCTCAAGGGAAGGCTCCAACTTTATCCTGCTTGAGTTTTCGTGGACCACCTCTATAGACGACTTACAAGATGAAGTCCTTCAAAGATTGAACAGTGCCCCTCTCCCCGAGGATGCCCAGGATCCGCGTTTTTTGAAATTTGATCCTTCTCAGTTTCCAATTATTCAGGTTTCGATAAAAGAAACCGGAAATGAGGAAAACCTGCAGGATCTTGCCCGTGATTTAGAGCTGGAATTGACTAAAGCTGAAGGTGTGGCAAGTGTCAATGTATCTGGTGTCAATGAGCAGGAGATAGCCATCGACCTTGATCAGGAAGAGCTGAAAAGCTTTGGGCTTACCCAGAGCGATATCGTCAATAGTATAAGAGCCAACAATATCACGATGCCGGGGGATACCATTACAACTGGAGATAAAACACTGACGACGCGGGTTGTGAGCCAGTTAAAAGATGCAGAAGCAATTGCCGGATTAGTGATCGGAAAGAATCCACAAACTGGCGATAATATTGCCCTGGAGGATGTAGCGAATGTAGAACAAAGGGCGCAGGAAAGCAACACGATTACGAGAGCTGACAGACAGGATGCTGTTCTTCTTAGTGTCCTCCAGGAATCTGATGCCAACACCGCGGACGTTTCTACTGCTTTCCAGGAGAAGCTCAATCAGCTGCTGGATCAGGAACGCTATCAAAACATAGAGGCTGATATCCTTTTTGACCAAGGGGATTATATCAAAGATGCAATAGGAAATATTGCTACTTCGTTAATCCTTGGGGGAGCATTTGCTATGCTGGTGTTATTTTTGTTCCTGAAAAATATCAAGAGCCCGCTGATCATCGGGGTGGCCATTCCATATTCCGTTATTGTCACTTTTGTACTCATGTACTTTGCTGATTTTGCTTTGAATATCATGACCCTTGGAGCACTTGCATTGGGGATAGGTATGCTTGTGGATAATGCAATTGTGGTTATTGAAAATATTTACCGCCACCTTTCTATGGGAAAAGACTCCAAACAGGCAGCAAGGGACGGTGCCAAGGAGGTAGCTGCAGCAATTACCGCTTCAACATTGACAACAGTTGCTGTTTTCCTTCCTGTTGTATTTATATCAGGGCTGATTGGACAACTTTTTACAGAATTTGCACTGACGATTTCATTTAGTTTGTTCGCTTCGCTGGTGGTCGCCTTGACGGTCATCCCGATGCTCGCAAGCAGAATGCTGAAAACACCAAAAGGAAACCATGAGGCCATTAGAAGGCGTTCTAAATCGATGAATTCTTTCGAGAGGAGCATTCATTGGTCGCTGAAGCACAGATGGGCAGTTCTGTTGATTACAACGGTTTTCCTGGCAGGCGGTGCTTTCGGTCTTACGACAGTCGGCACTCAATTCCTCCCGCCGACCGACGAAGGTTTTTTCAATATGAATGTTAAGCTTGAAAATGGATCTTCTTTAGAAGAGACGAATAGCGTCGTAGAAGCAATAGAGGATGAATTAGAGAAGGAAGAAGCAATTGATGTTTACGTTTCACTGACTGGTACTAACCAGGAACAATCATTCAGGGGGCAGTCAAACAGGAATATTGCTGAAGTTTATGTGAAGTTGAAGCCTCTTGAAGAGCGGGACATTTCCGTCTTTAAACTTGTGGATGATTTAAAGCCGAGGTTGGAGGCAGCTGCCCTCTCCCAGAATGAATCAGCGAGTATCGGGTTTAATTTGCAATCGACATCAGGGCAGAGTCCCCAGACGCTGACTTTTAATGTGAGAGACACTGACAGCGCAAGACTCGAGGAGGCTGTTGGGAAAATTGAAAAAGGACTTCAATCTGCTCAATACGTAACAGATGTGGAGACAGATCAAAATGAATTGATCCAGGAAGTCCAGATGAAAGTAAATCGTGAAGCTGCTTTAGAAGAGGGCTTGACGCCGGCTGGAATAGCACAGACAGTTAACGATATAACCCGCGGGGTACCTGCAGCACAAATCGTTGCTGAGAATGATGATGTCTTTACGATATTTGTACGATATGACAGGGAAATCACTGAGAATCTCGACAGCTTAAAAAAATTGCAGTTGAAAAATGCGCAAGGAGAATATATTGCGCTTGATGAAGTTGTGGATTTCAGTATAGAAGATGGACCTGTCAGCATTCAAAGAATTGACCAGCAAGGTTCTGTGCAATTCACTTTGAAGTATTCTTCTGAGACAAACCTTGGATCCATTTCTGAGATTGTTGATGAGGAAATTGCCTCTCTTGATCTTTCCCAAGAGACCCAGGTAGTATTTTCAGGGGACAGGGAGCTGCTTGAAGACTCAATAGATGATATGATACTTGCTATCGGTCTTGCCATCATTCTCGTGTATATTGTGATGGCAGCACAATTTGAGTCATTTAAGTATCCATTCGTCATTATGTTCACAGTTCCTTTGATGGTCATTGGAGTAGCGCTGGCGCTGTCAATTACGAGGACACCTATCAGTATTTCGGCTGTCATAGGTGTCATTGTTCTTGCTGGTATTGTTGTAAATAATGCGATAGTAATCGTGGATTATATTAATCAGAAGAAAGAAAGTGGAATAGACAGTTATGAATCCATTGTTGAAGCAGTAAAAGACAGGGCACGGCCAATCTTGATGACCGCTTTGACAACCATTCTTGGATTGGTTCCACTGGCACTGGGAATCGGCCAGGGAACAGAAATCAATCAGCCTATGGGCATCACGGTCATAGGCGGGCTGGTCAGCTCCACCTTGTTGACACTTTATGTCATTCCTGTTGTTTACAGCCTTTTTGATAAAGATACTAGAAGAATGAAGAGAAGAAGAAGAGCATATAAATAAAGTATGAAATTTCACTAAGGATTTTTCATCACCTCAAGATTGGACAAGTGCGGTCCGTTCAGTCTTGAGGTTTTTTTGTTTTTTTAAATATCAAAAAAAGGAGCAGAAGCATGGCAAACTACTTTATAACTGGATTCCCTGGGTTTATATCCAATCAATTAATCAAGGAAATGCTAAGCGATAATGATATTTTTTACTGTCTTCATGTACCATCAATGAAAGAAAAGGCTGCCCTAGAGGCAAGCAAGGTTGAAAAAGAAAAGGGAGTCAGCGGGAGGATTATTTTAATTGAAGGAGATATCACACAGGAAGATTTGAATTTAACCTCTTCTATTCAGGAAAAGTTAAAAGGAGAAGTTGAATATGTCTGGCACCTGGCCGCTATTTATGATTTGTCCGTTGCCCATGAGGCCGCTTATAAAGTGAATGTGATTGGAACAGAGAACATAAGTCGCTTTTGTTTGAGACTGCCGCGCCTGAGGAGATATGTTTATTTCAGCACGGCATTTGTTGCCGGAGACAGGGAAGGCAAGCTATTGGAATCTGAATTGATAAGGCCGGCAGCCTTTCACAATCATTACGAAGAAACAAAATTTGAAGCAGAATGCCTCGTAGACTCACTTAAAGAAAAATTGCCTGTCACTATATTCCGTCCAGGCATTGTGAAAGGAAGATCAGATACTGGTGAAACAAGTAAATTTGATGGTCCATATTTTATCATGAACATGTTTAGCCGTCTTTCTTTTTTACCAATCATTCCGGCTATAGGAGATGGCGGTAGTTTTGTGAATATCGTTCCGGTAGAATTTATCACAAGAGCTTCCATTTATCTGGGGCATTTATCCAATGCAGTCGGCAAAACCTATCACCTGACAGATCCCCACCCGTATAAGGTGAAGGAGATTTACAGCTCCATTTTATGGGAGTTGAACAGAAAAAAACCGGTAGGAAGTATTCCGCTTCGATTGGCTTCTGCCTCATTGAAGCTCTCACCTGTCCGAAAATATTTGAAAGTTGAAAAAGAAGCGCTCGATTATTTTTCCTGGAATGGATCATTTGACTGCACAGAAGCATTAGGGGATTTAAACCCCGCAGGGATTGTCTGCACTGACTTTTTGGAAACAATGGGGAGCATGGTCAAGTTCTACAAAGAGAACCGTAATGATCCGCATTATCATGTGATGGTGGATTAAATTTAGAAATAGCACAAGGATTAGAGGGTTTACTTCTTTTCTGCTTGTAAATAAAAGTAATAAGACTTCCATCTCTGTGCAAACTAAGGACAGTGAGACATTTTGGAGGAGATGGAATGAGAGTGGATGCATAAAAAAACGATTAGTAAGCTCGAAGCCATCTTGTGGAGTATTGCACTTCCCGGTTTTCCACAGCTTTTAAAAAATTCAGTTATCAAAGGAATTTTCTTTGTGGCACTGGAATTTTTAATTAATGTTCAGAGCAACTTTAATGAAGCTATCCGTTTAAGCTTTCTAGGGGAAACCAGATTAGCCGCACAGGTGATTGATTACCAGTGGCTTATGTTCTATCCATGTTTATATATGTTTGCCATGTGGGATGCGTTTAAGAGTGCTGAGGGGGAAAGAGGGAAGTATTCCTATCTGCCCTTCGTATTTACAGCTTATACGGTCACTACAGGGTTGATGGTATCACCTAAGGTCTTCATCAACGAAATTTTTATCGGACCAATTTTTTTTCCGATGCTTTGTGTCTTGCCTGGTGTAGGGGCCGGGTTGCTTCTAAAATACTTACTGCTTCGAACCTGAAGTTTGTACTGTATGCGATAAAAAGCTGTTTTTATAGGACTTAATTATCCAAAGGTGAAGGTGTCAGTAACTGCAGCTGCACCGATAATAAATGAAAGCCTGTGACCTTTGTCTGAAGTGGACATAGGTCCTTTTTTCTTGCCTTAAAGCCTAAATAAAGCAGTTGCTCCTTTTTGCATAACTCTGGTTGAACAAATTTCATTAGTCACTACAGGTTATTTTAGAGGTTTCACTAAATTTTTCATGAAAAATTCCAAAGCTATTAAAAAAGCACAGATTAAACAACCATCAGACTAACTGCCCGAAATGATGAAAACAAAAGAAAGGAATAATAACACCCCCAAAAGAGGACATCTACATCCGTAACTTTGTAGTGAAGCGATCGCTTGAAAACCAATCTATGAGGTGAACACATTGTCAAAACAGTCATAATTAAAAAGAACATCGTTAGCCATTTTCGCAGCTGGAACCTTTTTATTTTCTAGTACATTCGCGAATGTAAACAAAACTATCGAAACATTTGATTTTCAAGACGGTACTGAAGACCAATCCAATGTCAGTGTGAATGATGAAGCTGTTATGGATTCAGTTCAAGAAGAATTGGACTCTTTGGAAGAGGTCCAGGAATCTCCATCATTATTGCCGGGAGATTTCTTTTATTTTGCTAAGCTTATTTTAGAAAAAGTAAAGCTGGCATTTACAGCGGATGAAGTGAAGGAAGCCAAACTTTTAGCTCAATTTGCTTCGGAGCGCTTGGCTGAAGCTCAGGCATTATTCGAAGCAGGAGAAGAAGATAAGGGGATAGAAACAATTGAAAAAGCACTAGAAGCAATAGAGGAATCTGATACTGCTAATGAGGACAAGGAAGTGCCTGCTGACACTGATGATGTCGATTTAAAGGATGATCGTGCTGAGCAAGAAGAAAAAGAGAAAGAGAAAGAGAAAGAGATCGAAGAGGAAACTCTTACCGGGGAAGTGACTGAAGAGACAGAACAAGAGGAAGAGTCCCATGATGAGCGTGAAGAAGTTATGGTACATAATATCATTGCTCTCAAAGCAGCAATGGAAAAAGTGAAAAACCCTGCAGCGAAAGCGGCTCTTAAGAAAAATATTGAAAAAAGCTATGCGAAACTGGCAGCAAAAATCGTAAAGTCAGCAGAAAAAAAGGAAAGCGATGAACCAGCGGTTGAAGAAGAGACAGTAGCAGATTCAACAGAAGAAGCACAAGCTTCAATACCAGTTCCTTCTGTGAAAAAGGCAGAAAAAGAGCAGAAAGCTGATAAAGAGAAAAATAAGCAGAGCGTGAAATGGAAAGAGAAAGGCTCAAAGCAGAACGTGATGCAGAAAAAGAAAAAATCAAGGCGAACCATGAGGTACAGAAAGAAAAAGTGAGAACTGAACGGGAGAAACAAAAAGCTGAGCGTAAAGCGGCAAAAGAGGCAGGCAAGAAGGAACATAAAGAAAATAAAGGCAAGGGCCATGGAAATAAAGAGAACAATGGCAACAGCAATCATTAAAGATTACCTCATCACTTCCCAGAATTTAATGCGCAGACATTAGTCCAGGAAGACTGCCTTGCCCCAGCGGGTTTAATCTGTCAGGGGCAGGCAGCTTTTTCCCTAATCAATTGCCTTCAGCTTTGTTTTGAACATGATATAATTAAGGCTGGAGTGGGGTGAGACTGGTGCTGAATGTATTAATGATCTTTTCGGCAAAAAGAAATAAAAAAGAAACATTGGAATCTTCCGCAGCCCAAATTCAAAATGGGAATGAAGATTTATTGAATCAGATACTGGAAGATTATAAGCCATTTATCAAGAAAGCTGTTTCTTCTGTATGCAAAAGGTACATATACGAAAGCGATGACGAATTCAGCATTGGTCTTATAGCCTTTCATGATGCTATTTACAAATATAACAGCGAGCGCGGAGCATCGTTTCTGAGCTTTGCAGAAGTAATTATAAAAAGAAAAGTCATTGACTATATCAGAGCCAATGGCAGGCATCAAAACATCAGTGTGGATGTAAACGTCGAAAGTGATGAAGGAGAAACCCGGAACACAATTACTGACGCGTTGTCACTTGAGGAGTATACCAGAGGAAAAGAAGCCTCAGATAGAAAAGATGAGATTGCAGCTTTTACAAAAAAGTTAAAAGAGTATTCCCTCAGCTTTGAGGATCTTGTCAGCCATTCTCCAAAACATGAAGACGCCAGAATCAATGCCATATCAATAGCGAATACAGTGGTGTCCACACCGGCACTCATCCACTATCTGCAAGACAAGAAGAGGCTGCCGATAAAACAGCTGGAAAAACAGGTAGGCTTCAGCAGAAAAACGATTGAGAGAAACAGAAAATATATTATTGCTATTTCCATAATCATCATGGAGGACTTCTATTTTTTAAAGGACTACTTAAAAGGGCGGATGAATCAATGAAAAAAGGGATCGTTATGGAGGTTAAACCCAATACCATCGTCATGATGACACCTGAAGGCGAGTTTATCAAAACAAAGAAGCAGCCGACTGTACAGTATGAAATTGGTGAGGAGTTGACCTTCTTTCCTCAAACCAGTGACGGAAATACCCCCGGGCTTTTTCATAAATGGAAAGAGAAGCTTCGGATCAAACCTGTTATTACTGGTGCGGCCGCCATGCTGATGCTGTTCTTATTCATTTTTTCACCCATTTTCAAAGAGCCTGAGGTCTTTGCCTATGTCTCGGTTGACATCAATCCCAGCTTTGAATTGAGCATAGATCAAGACAAAGAGGTGGTGGATATCAAAGCGTTTAATAAAGAAGCCAGGAAAATGCTGCAGCAAATGGCTGATCCTGAAGGAAAGTCAATCGTCGCTGTTACGGACGAAATCATCGATCTCAGCTCTAAGGAAGGGTATATGGATGACGAGAAAAAGGTAACTGTAACGACAGTATTTACTAGAGAAGCAAAGACAAGGGATAAGAGTTCCATTGAAGAAGCAATCAAGCGCTTTTCAACAGAAAAATTAAAAGAAGATACTGTCGCCATCTCTTTAATCGACTCCAGTTATGAAGTAAGAGAAGAAGCAGCAGCTGCCGGTATGACGGCCGGGCAGTTAATAAAGCAAAAAGAAGAATCTAAAGAAATAAAAGAAAAAGCTCCTGCTTCTCCTTCAAAGACAAAAAATTCAAAAGCGGACGACCGAAAAGATCTGCCTAGAGAAATACCATCAAAAGAAGATAAAAAAACCTCTCATGCTAAAGAAAAACAAGCAGAGAAGGGTAAAAGCGAAGCAAATCCCGGGACGAAGGGTACTAAATCCCATAACGGAGCTTCCGAAATAAAGAAAGAGGATAGTAATAAAAATAATGGGAGTGGCAAAGGACATACTCCTCATGCTTCTGAAAACAAGGCTTCCCCTCCATCTCATACCCAAGAGAAGAGAGGCAATGGCAGTCCACATAAACAAAAAGAACAGCAGAAAAGCAATGGCAGCTCCAGCAGCCGGCCAAAACAGAAAGAAGAGCAGAGAGGCAAGGAAAAAGAGAATCGAAATGAGCGGAAAAATGACAGAAATGAACATCACGGTCCTAAAAATGATAAGGAAAAAGGAAATCGAAACTAAACAAGGCTGCCTGCGCAGCCTTGTTTTTTCATCCAAATCTATATTAAATTATTGGCCTTTAAGCTGTGTTTGAGCTTGTTTTACAAGACGTTTGGTGATTTCGCCGCCTACAGAACCATTTGCACGGGAAACTGTATCAGAACCAAGTGTAACCCCAAATTCTTCTGCGATTTCATACTTTACCTGATCCATGAACTGTTCTACACCAGGAACTAATAATTTATTTGAATTTCTAGCCATTGTGGCTTCCCTCCTCATTAATTTATTTTGTTTCTATTGTTATCTTTTCTAAAATGTCAAAGAAAATGAGTGGTAATTTTTCGCATGTCTATCTTGTAAGGGTGTGCGGTTTCATTTTGTATGAAAAAAAGGCAGACCGGAAAAACTAAACCCTAGTTCACAAAAAAGGAGCTGACCAACATGGCTAAGAGAAAAGCTGAATACGATGCTGCAGATAAAAACAATAAAACACCGAGAAAGAACCTGGCAGAACAGAAGGACTTCAGCGCTGAGTTTGCACAGGAAGAGGATCCAGCAAAAGCTAAAAACAGAAATTCAAAGCATGGAAGAGAAGGCAGGATGAATGATGAAAGATAACCGCAAACTGAAATCATCTGAAAAGCAAAGTTTTCAGGAAGAATTCGGAATAGAGTTCGGCGATTTCAATTCAGCCAAACATTTTGAAATTCCAGAGGCAAATAAGAAACAGGAGAACAAGAAGAAGTGCTAAGGAAGCGGGTATTCCTAAGCGGTAGAAAGTCATCTGAGGATTCTACACTGAAATAGCCGGTTAACTTTCGAGCGCTAAATCACTAAGAGGGACTGTCCCTTTCAGCACTTTAAAGTGGTAAAGAATATACGTTTTGTTATGCAAAAGTCCCGCAATCAACCGAAAGAAGAGAGCGGGGCTTTTACTGATATATTTAATTTTGTTCTTGAAGCAGAGAGTTTTCATGGGCAGTAAAGAGTTGTGCCGCTCCTGTGGCCGGATCATAGTAAGCCAGAAGGTAGCTAGGCTCAGCTTCAAACCCGGAAACTGCAGGTGTTACAGGGAGCTTTTCAAGAAGGGTGTGCTTATGCAAATCTTTCTCGTTAAGGCCTAATGTGACAAATTCGCTACCGAAGGCAGATGGCTCCCTCAGGATCGACTGATAAATCTCAGAGCGGCTGCGTTTATCCAGCTGTGACTGCCACCATGCCTTTCTTGGTTTATAACGCTGATTCTTCAAATAATCGTATTTCATGATCGCTTCGAGTGTCGGAAGTGACTCTGGATTATTCACCGAAAGGAATTCCTGCAGCCTCTTAAACAAGTCCTCAAGCTGGTGTCCGATTCTGGACCATCCACGCTCCTCCCAATACGAACCAAAGCTCTGGAACAAATCAAAGGGAGTCTCGAATACATGAGTGACAAGATATTCTACGGTCTGATCCATACGATGGTCATTCCAGTACTTCTCCAAAACATCTTCCACTTGTTTGATTCTCACAATATCATCGAAGCTGAGAACATTATTGCCCAATATTTCATATGGAGCATTATCCATATAAATATAGTCATGCTTATCAGCGTTGATTCTTAAGCCTGTACCACGAAGCATCTTAAGAAAACCAAGCTGAAGTTCTTCCGGCCTCATAGCAAACACATCATTGAAGGTTTTGCGGAAGGACTGGTAATCTTCCTCAGGAAGCCCCGCAATCAGATCAAGATGCTGGTCAATTTTCTCCCCTTCTTTGACCATGGTCACCGTTCTAGTCAGCTTGCTGAAATTCTGCTTTCTCATAACGAGGTCATTTGTCTCATCATTAGTTGATTGGACGCCGATTTCAAATCGGAACAAACCAGCTGGTGCCTCTTTATTTAGGAAATCAATAACTTCTGGACGCATGATATCCGCTGTAATTTCAAATTGAAATACAGTTCCAGGAAGATGTTCGTCAATCAGGAAACGGAACATTTCCATCGCGTAACTTCTGCTGATATTGAACGTTCTATCAACAAATTTAATTGTCTTAGCGCCATGTTCCATCAAGAACCTGATGTCCTCTTTGACTTTTTCTCTATCAAAGTAGCGAACGCCAACTTCAATGGAGGAAAGGCAGAATTGACAGCGGAAAGGACAGCCTCTGCTCGTTTCGATATAAGTGACACGCTTCGAAAGGTCGCTCAAATCTTCCTCGAACCTGAACGGGGAGGGCAGTTCTCTTAAATCCAGCTTATTACGCTGCGGATTGATTTTCACTTTGCCTTCTAATAAATAGCCGATCCCATTGACTTCAGTCCAGTTTTTTTCTCCATAAATCTGATGCAGTAACGTTTTGAACGTTTCTTCACCTTCTCCGATTACAAAGAAATCAACTTCTGGCAGCCGTTCAATCCAGTAAGGCACATCATAAGATACCTCGGGGCCGCCGAAAATAATGACCGTTTCAGGTGCTATTTTTTTCAGCATTTTAACCACAGCTATCGTCTCTTCAATATTCCATATATAACAGCTGAATCCAATTACATCTGCATTTCTTGTATAAAGGTCAGACACGATGTTCATGAGAGGGTCTTTAATGGTATATTCTGTAATTTCCACATGGTGTTCGGGCTCTGCAAATGCCTTGAGGTTTCTGATGGCAAGATTCGTGTGGATGAACTTGGCATTCAACGTACTTAATACAGCTTTCTTCATTTATAAACTCCTTCATAGATCAACTATTTCATGAATTTTTAATCATTAATTGTAAATCATTGAGGTGGCGGGCGCAGCCTGTCACCAAAAGCTACTTTAACATTGTACCCAAGCATGAACCCAAACTCAATGTTATTCAGTATTTTGTCCTATTTCCAAAATATATGAAGGAATTTGGGAGGGAGAATGAGAATATGTATAAAAATAAGGCTGTTTTCGCATATATTGTTGCTTTCGGATATCCCCGGATACTAAGAGTTTTAACTCTTAACGGGAAGAGCAGCTCTTTTCTTTTCGGTTTTGCCAGATTTCGTCTACGTTATAGGGTTATTTTGTTGAAATTAGTACCAAATAGCAACAAAGTTTACGAAAAGAGCCAAAAATAAAGACCGGCAAATGCCGGTCTTAGTTTGGTGTTGTTGAAAGGATATTTAATATTTCATGTCCTCAGTATATTTCTTTTTATTGTTCTTAAGGTCATTCAGCAGCCGGGAAAGTTTACTGGTTTTTAATTCTATCAGCGGCTGGGTTAAAGAGGTCAAAGGCCTGCTTGATAAAAGGATGGTCAATATAAATGATGCGGCCGTAAGCAGGAAAATCGACTGGATCGGAGGCAGCAGGTCCGTATAAGGGCTCTCTCTGAAAAACTTAACGAAAAAGCCGTGTATCAGATAAACATACAGCGTGCTTGCGCCCCATTTAGTAAAAAAGTGCCTGCTCTTTGGAACAAAAGAGAAAAAACTGAAAGCCATGATGATATTTAGAAGATAGACACCTGATCTTGACAGAGGACTGAAAATATCTTTTCCGCCAAGCTGCTCGTAAGATTTTGAGCCAAGCAGCCACTTATCTGAAAACTCCGGGACTGAGATCATGAAAATGAATACGGCTGCCGGTATGACTGCCGAAGCAATTCGAACTCTATTCGACCTGAGCATTGTAAAGTGCTCTTTCTTCAAATAATAGCCTAGAAGGAACAGCGGAAAAAGAACAAAAGTCCTTGAAAGGCTGAGGTAATTCGAGATGCTATCGATAAATCCTATGGCAATTCCGACCGCAAAAGCTATGAATAAAGCATTGTTCCTGGTTAAGTTCCACTTCCGGACAAAGAGATACAGCAGGATGTTCCAGCAGAATAAGCTCAGCAGAAACCACAGGGACCATTGAGGGTCATAGATATCAATAGTCAGACTGTTCCTATTGTAAAGGAAATAATAATAGATAGAATAGATTACCTGAAAAAGCAGATAAGGCATTATCAGTTTTTTAAACAGCTTCGGTATATAGCCCTTTTTATAAAATCCTTTGGCAAAGAAGCCCGAAACAATTATAAAGGCTGGCATATGGAAGGTATATAACGTTTTATATAATGCCAGAACATAGGGATCGTTCTCGATGAAAGAACGGATAAAATGGCCGAATACGACCAGGAAGATCAGGATGACCTTGGCATTGTCAAAGTAATAATTTCTGGTTGTCTTCACGCTGTTCACCAACTTTGAGTTATTTAGGCTCTTTTCGGAAACTTTGCTGCTATTTGATACTAATTCCGAAGAAATATCAATCTCTAGAAGGAAAAAATAGGGTAATATCGAAACGAAAAGAGCTGCTCTTCCCCGATAAGAGATAGACTCTTAGTATCCGGGAATATCCGAAAGAAACAAATAATCGAAAACAGCCATTATTTGAAAGATGATTTAATAGATGTTTTTGATTATTCCACTCTGGTTATCAAGCAAGGGAGCCTGGTAAGAGAAAACTCCTTCATTACGATACCAAAAATATAACTTAAAAATACCCTTTCAATCCTTTCTTAAACTATAAATAATGCAATCGATATATTCTGAAATTTCCTTGTAAACTAACTGACACAGAAGAAAGATACTATTATTGTAGGTAAAGATGTATGGTAAATAGGAGGAAAGAGCAATGACCAACAAACAAACATTCAAATCTGATGAAGAAATAAGTCCGTTGGATACAATAGACTTCAGGGGAATACTGGCTGCATCTCCCAATCCGATTTTGATCGTGGATAGCGATTTGATTATTATAGAAGCTAACTCATCAGCACTGGATTTATTTGAAATGGACCGAAGCGGTCTTCTTCATCAATCGTTCATCAGATTTTTTCAAGCCGTTCCGTCTCCTATCCTTTCACATTATGAAAATGCTGTGAGGGAAGGAGGGGAGATAGAAGATGAGACTTTGATGACTACAGAAGAAGGGATCATTAAACATATCGAGTTGAAAATAACCAAGATTAAACAGAGTGATTTTGCCTTCTTTTTTCTCAGAGATATAACCAGTGAACGAGAGAAGCAAAGAAATGATCACATGAATCTGCACATGTTAAATAACATCTTCCAGCAGGCAGCAGAAGGAATCATCCTATTTGATAAGGAGGGAAACATAAAAGAAGTCAATCAGGCATTCTGCAAGCAGGTGAATCTCCAAAAAAGAGATGTACTGAATAGAAGAGTCGCCTCTTTTATTCCTGAAAACTTTCACTTTAAAGTAGTGAAAATAAAAGAACTTCTAGATTCAGGGAGACAGGCACGGGGAGAGATGCCGATCACACATTCAGAAGGTGTATCTGTTGTAGAGTTTACAACGACTCCTTATGTGAATCACGAGCTTCATATGGCAATCCTGCGGGATATCACGGAAAAGAGACAGATGGAAATCCAGCTGAAACGCAGTGAGGAATTGTTTAAAGATCTGTTTGAAGAAGCAATTGATGCAATCGTTCTTTGGGATCAGGATGGCAGGGTGCTCCGTGCGAATCGTTCCGCTTTAAAGATCTTTGAGTGTACACTTTCTGAAATTTTGACAAAAAAGATTGAGGATTTCGTCTATCCCCTGGAAATGCATAAGTTTGAGTCAGTCACCCATAAATTAAAGGCAAAAGGAGCTGTCCGTGACGAGATTTTGTTTCTGATGCCCAACAATCAATTGAAGCACTTGGAATTCACCTCAAAACTTCACTCGGTGGATGGATATAATATGACCATATTCCGGAATGTAAGTGAAAGGCATCAAATGGAGAAGAGTCTAAGAGAAAGTGAAGAACGGTTCAGGAAAATTTTCGAAGGCACTCTGGATGGAATGGTGCTTACCAACCATTCGGGCCAAGTGGTCGATGCAAACCCGGTAGCCTTGGAAATTCTTTCTATAGGGAAAGACAGATTGATCGGCAGTGATATAAAAGATATTTTTATGATAAAAGAGAATGAAGACGAAGAATATCTTGACTATCAGTTAAAGTTGAAGGAAGAAGGCCATGCCAATTATATCAAATTGATTAAGATAGATGAGGAACGACTTCAACATTTAGAGCTTTCTTCCAAATATAATTTGCTTTCCAACTTGAATCTTACCGTTATAAGAGATATAACAGAAAAAGTGGAACTTCAAGACCAGCTGAGAAAATCGGACACTCTGTCTGTTGTTGGAGAACTTGCCGCCGGGATCGCTCACGAAATCAGAAATCCGATGACGGCATTAAAAGGGTTTATTCAGCTTCTCGAAAGCAGTATGGGAAAAGACCATGAAATGTATTTTCATGTTATAAAATCAGAACTTCAAAGAATCGATAGCATCATTACGGAATTTTTAATTCTGGCCAAGCCTCAGGCTGTGCAGTATCAGGAAACAGACCTTGCGAAGATCATGAGGGACACTTTGGAACTTCTGAATGCACAGGCAGTTATGCATAATGTTCAATTCAAGGAACGGTATAATACTGAGATTCCAAGCATTTTTGCAGAACCCAACCAGTTAAAGCAGGTATTTATCAATATCGTGAAGAATGCGATTGAGGTGATGCCGAAAGGAGGGACCATTTCCATTGCTATTTCAGAAATAGAAGAAAATAAAGTGAGAATTTCCATTTCTGATGAAGGAATTGGTATACCCAAAGAAAAAATCAAGAAACTTGGAGAACCGTTTTATACCACTAAAGAGAGGGGAACGGGTCTCGGATTGATGGTGACCTTTAAGATTGTGGAAGAGCATGAGGGTACAGTTGAAGTGGAAAGTGAACTGGGAAAAGGAACGACCTTTCACATTGATTTTCCCATCAAGAAAGGATGAGGTTTTTGAAGACGGAAAGTATGGTGGTTTCAAGTCCTGTAGGTAATGTAAGAATTACATCAGAAGATGATTTTCTTGTAAAAGTAGAATTTGTTACTGATAGGGAATCTGAAAGCCAGAATAAGATTCTCCAAGAGACAGCAGAGCAGTTGAGACAGTATTTCGCCGGGGGCAGAGAGACATTTGATCTGCCGGTAAAGTTAAACGGTACGCCTTTTCAAGAAGCAGTATGGACAGCTTTATGCGAAATTCCATTCGGAAGTACCTGCACCTATAAAGATATTGCAGATAAAATTGATAATCCCAAAGCTGTAAGGGCTATAGGACAGGCCAACAAGGCTAATAAACTGCCGATCATTATCCCGTGCCACAGGGTGATTGGAAAGAATCGGACACTGACTGGCTATGCGGGGAAACAGGTGGACAAAAAAGAAGTATTGCTGCAGGTTGAAAAGATTATATTATAAATGATATGCCACTGAAAAAGTCCAATGAAAATCTAAAGGGCAGGTATTATTAAAAGGCTGTTTTCGTATATATTGTTACTTTCGGAAAAATCCCAGGAGCCGGATTATTCCCCGTATACTAAGAGTTTTGACTCCAGTTGGGAAGAACAGCTCTTTTTTAGGGGTGTTACCAGATTTCATCTTCGTAATAGCATTATTTTTTCGGAATTGTATCAAATAGCAACAAAGTTTACGAAAAGAGCTTTAATGAAAATTTGATACTAAGTTGGTAAATGATTAAGTCTCTTCTTGAGGCTTTTTTTATTTCTTCACAACGATCTAAAAGCTCCGTCTTGCATACTATTACATGTCCCGCTTTCCTAAAAAAGTCCTTTATACAGTGTGCATCCAGCCGCACCAGCCAATACGAAAACAAGACTGTATTAGCGGGAGAGATATAGGTGTTCCTGGATGAAAACTCTGTGAGTGTAATTGTTTAAATATAAAAATGGAAAAAATCCTTGACAATTTCAACTGATTAGATGAATATTAAATTAGATATATATCGAATTAGATAGGGGGATTATGTTGCAGCTTGATAAACAAGTTTCTTTTTATAAAACAATGGGAGATCCAACAAGGCTTAAAATCATCACGCTTCTTAAAGAAGGGCCTCTTCATGGTTTGGCGATTGCCGGCAAACTGGGGCTTACTGCGCCAACAATTTCACATCATTTAACAAAATTGAGAGAAATCAACCTCGTATATTCTCTCAGGGACAAAAATTCACTGTATTATCACTTGAATAAAAAGGTCATCAAGCATCATGGAAATGTGCTTATGAATATGGCACAAGAAAGCAAGGGGGATGAAGAAGAAATGGAGAAGCGGCAAAAAGAAAAACAAAAGGTCTTAAATAACTTTTTTACTAATGATGGAACATTAAAGGGAATTCCTGCTCAGAGGAAAAAGAAATTATTTGTTTTTGAGCATCTGATGGAAGGGTTAAAGCCTGGTGTAAAGTATGAAGAAAAGGAGATTAATGAGTACATCAAAAAATTCCACGAAGATTATGCGACTATTAGAAGGGAATTTATTATAAATCATTATATGTATAGAGAGAATGGTATCTATGAAGTGAATCCCAAGGAGATGTGGGCGACTATTGAATGACTGTTAGAATCCTCAATCTTGATAAGATTGAGGATTTTGTTGTTTATTGTCATAATGGAGCCCCTTTGACAAAAAAGACTGGAGATTTTTGTCTTGTTTTAGCGATTCTATTTACTTTTATATCTGAAGTTGGGATACTTCAAAAGTATTATTATTTATGAATGAGAATTCAATTAGTGAAATACATAGAGAAGAAAGGTGAGAACTCAATGATTTTCCCACATGAGAAAGCCTGCGAAAAAGTAATCTTGTATAAAATCGCAAAGAAACAAAAAACAATGCTTAAAATAGGAGCCCGTTATGGATTGAACGATTATAGAACAGTTAGGATCAGCCAGGAGCTGGACAAGCTGATCACTATGTATCAGGAATTAAATTTTAGTAAAAGCGTCCAACAGCATCAAGTTTAAAGTTCCCGCAAAGGCGAGGGACTTTTTGCGTTCAAGAATAATTTATTCTTGTTCCTCCTTTCAAGCTGCTACCGCTAGCCCATTGAAAAATGGATACTTTCTCGCATTGCTTCAACCTATTTATACCATTTTTCCCCAATGATCCTGACTACAGTGTGCCCAGATGAACAACTGGGAACAAATGGGTCTGATTCTACTTGTCATCTTCATTGTAGTTACCATCATCGACTTTATTTCGTCAGCTATCAGGAGACGAATCGTTTAATGACAAAGGCTGTCCAAAAGGGTATACCTTGGGCGGCCTTTTTTATATTGGTGTTATTGAACCTGGTATTTTTAATAGCCTCTGTCAAAAAAATGTTGTTTTTAAAGGGTAAGTTGACTTCCGCTCCAGGTGTGCGACTCTGCCGGGCTTGGTGCTAGAACTTGACGACCGCTAGTCCCGAAGGAGATCGTACACCTTCCGCTTCAGTAAACCTATGCAGAGGAAATGAGAATCCATTGCACACTGGACCTACCAATTTTTGTTAACAATTTTGACGCAAAAATTAAAAAGAGCAGCAAGTTGATCAATCAATAATTGAACCCAAAATATCTTTTGACAATAATATTAACTAACAGAGCCTAATAATAAAGGACTGTATTTTCAGCTTGCAGTTCTTAGATGTCTCTTTTCGCTAGAGAGTAAACTCTTAATAAGCCGTGCTATCCAAAAACAGTAATATATGTAAAAACAGCCTTTTAGGTACAATTAGGTATATAGTACAATGGGGGAGAAATTTGATACAATAGAATTATGAGAGAATGCTGGAGGTAAATGATGTCACAAATAACCTTAACGATATTAGAAACAAGTGATATTCATGGGAATATTTTTCCTGTTAATTATGGTACGAATGAAATTCAGCCTCTGGGCTTGGGCAAGGCAGCAGCAATTATTAAAAAATATGGAAGTAAAAATGATCACGTTTTAACTATAGATAATGGTGATATCATCCAAGGGACTCCGCTTACCTATCATTATGTTAAATATAGGGGTTCTGAACCGAACCCTATGATAGAAGTACTTAACCATCTTCAATATGATGCAGCAGTAATCGGGAATCATGAATTCAATTACGGACTTCCAATCATGCAAGGAGCTGCAGAACAATCTTCCTTTCCGTGGCTTTCTGCAAACATCCTCGATAAGTCAACCGGAAGGCCGTACTTTGGGACGCCCTATATTCTAAAGGAATTCGGCAGCGGACTTAAAGCAGCAGTACTCGGCGTAACCACCCACTATATACCCAATTGGGAAAATCCAGAGCATATTCCAAATCTCGATTTTGCTGACGCATTTGAGACAGCAAAGCATTGGGTGACTCATATAAGGGAGAAGGAAAACCCTGAAGTGCTCATTGTTTCCTATCATGGAGGTTTTGAAAACGATCCTCATTCAGGAAAGCCGACTGAGTCACACACGAGTGAGAATCAAGGTTACAGGATGTGTACAGAGATAGATGGCATTGATGTCCTATTAACCGGGCACCAGCACCGCCAGTTAGCAGGAACGATTAATAATGTTTTAATCCTGCAGCCGGGGTTTAATGGTGAATATGTGGGTAAAGCAGATATAATATTTGAAAAGAGTGAAGGCAGATGGCATATTGTTGAAAAAAAATCAGAGCTTCTTCCAGCAGGTTCTGAAGAAGAGGACGAAGAAGTACTTCAGCTTGTGAATAAGTATGAAATCAGCACCCAGGAATGGCTCGATCAGCCCATTGGCTTCATAGAAGGAGATATGACGATCAAAGATCCTCTTCAGGCAAGAATGGTTGAACATCCGCTTGTCGAATTCATCAATAACGTCCAAATGGATGCTCTAGGTGTGCAGATTTCCAATACAGCGTTGTTTAATAACTCGGCAAGAGGGCTTCCGAGTACTGTCACCATGAGGGATATTGTATCAAACTATGTATACCCCAATACCTTGACGGCTATTGAAATCAGCGGGAAAGATATGAAGGATGCTTTGGAGCGTTCCGCTTCATATTTTCTGGTTGGCGCTAATGGAGAAGTCATTGTGAATCCTGCATTTTCAGTGCCAAAGCCACAGCATTATAACTATGATATGTGGGAAGGTATTGAATATACAATCAATATCAGCAATGAAATTGGAAAACGGATAGAAGGCCTGCAGTATAATGGCAAGCCCGTTGAGATGAATGAGAAATATGAAGTGGTTATGAATAATTACCGCGCTGGCGGCGGAGGAGAGTATCCTATGTTTAAAAACCGTCCAATCACCAAGTCCAGCCAGATCGATATGGCAGAAATGCTTGCAAACTATTTTCTAAAACATAAAACAGTTAAAGCGGCTGTAAACCATAACTGGAAAGTAGTAAAATAGGTACAACTATAATAAAAGGAAATGATAGCTATGGAAGACAGAAAAGATATTGAACAATCATTGAAGCTCTTCATTGTATTGTCCCGCGCTTATAAGGCAATCAACGAAGATGTACAAGTTTTTATTCAAAACAATGGATTGAACATGACAGAATTCGCCGTGCTGGAATTGCTTTACCATAAAGGGGACCAGCCTCTTCAGCAAATTGGAGGGAAAATCCTCCTGGCAAGCGGGAGCATCACGTATGTAGTGGATAAGCTTGAGAAGAAAGGGTTAATCAGGCGTGTGGCTTGCCCCAATGACCGCCGGGTAACCTATGCCCAGATTACAGAAGAGGGGAAAGATTTCATAGCTGAATTATTCCCGCGCCATGAACAGCAGATTCATAAGCTCATGTCCGTTCTCGACAATGAGGAAAAAGATACGGCGATCGAGCTGTTGAAACGAGTAGGACTATCTATTAAAGATTTGTCTTATTAAAAGAGTCTGTATGATCAACGGTAAATATAAAAGAGGAACCTCCCATTGAATTGGGAGGTTCCTCTTTTGTTAAGGCTGTTTTCGCATAGGTTGTTGCCATTTTAAAAGTAATGGATTTCCACTCCAGGCGCACGACTCCGCGGGGCGGGCGTTGAGCCTCGTCGGCTTTGCCTGTCGGGACTGACCAGGGCGCTTTCGCTTTTGAGATTACCTTACGATGATTTCATCTTGTTCCAGGACTGCGGTCATTTGTTTTTTATCTGGATGATCCAATATAAAGTCTGCAATTGTATCTTCGAGCTTTTCCTGGATGATCCTTCGTAATGGACGGGCCCCGAAGTCCGGGTGATAACCATCTTCCACCAGCTTTTCTTTGACTTCGTCAGTTACCGTCAGAGTAATGCTTTGTTCAGCAAGAACCGAGTAAAGCTCATTCAGAAGGATATCGACAATTTTCTTTAAAGCCGAGGTATCCAAGGAATTGAACTCCACGATATTGTCAAAGCGATTCAGGAACTCTGGTTTGAAATAATCTTTAAGATTATCTAGAATCGAAGTTTCCTTCATGGTGTGGCTCGTGAATCCTACATGCTTCTCTTTGAATCCGACACCGGCATTGCTTGTCATGATGATGACAGTATCTTTGAAACTGACAGTTCTGCCTTGGCTGTCTGTTAAGCGTCCATCTTCAAGGATCTGCAGGAACATGTGCTGGACATCAGGGTGTGCTTTTTCAATTTCATCGAGGAGAATAATGCTGTATGGATTTCTGCGCACCTTTTCTGAAAGCTGTCCGGCTTCTTCATGCCCTACATAGCCGGGGGGTGAACCAATCAGTTTAGATATACTATGTTTCTCCATATATTCACTCATATCAAGTCTGATCATACTGTCGGAAGTTCCAAACAATTCCTTGGCGAGCGTTTTGGATAATTCCGTTTTACCAACCCCTGTAGGGCCGATGAACAAGAAAGAACCAATTGGTCGGTTTTTGTTTTTAAGGCCGGCTCTGCTTCTCCTGATGGCTTTCGCAACTGTTTTTACAGCTTCCTCTTGGCCTATGACCTGGTTGTTGAGGAGCATTTGTAATTCTTTCATCTTCTGCTGTTCATCTTCTTGAAGCTTGCCTACGGGAATCCCTGTTTTCTTTTCGATCAATTTCTGAATCAACTCAGCGTTGACTACAGAATAATCTTGGTTGTCCTGTGCCTCTAAAGCTTTCTCCAACTCCATTTCTTCATCTCTTAGCTTGGCTGCAAGCTCATAGTTCTCTTTTGAAAGAGCATTTTCTTTATCGGCTGCTATTTGAGAAAGCCTGCTGCGAACCTCATCTTTATCCTTTTTGCCTTGACGGAGGTTTTCGTGAGAGCCGGCTTCATCCAGCAGGTCTATGGCTTTATCAGGCAGGAAGCGGTCCTGGATGTAACGTTTTGAGAGGATGACGCAGCTCTCAATGGCTTCATCGCTGTATTTTACTTCATGGAAGTCTTCATATTTTTTTTGAAGCCCTTTAAGAATCTGGATAGCGGCTTCTTCAGAAGGTTCTTTTACTTGAATGGGCTGGAACCGCCGTTCTAAAGCTGCATCCTTTTCGATTTGTCTATATTCATTAAGTGTTGTAGCACCAATTAATTGCAGTTCTCCACGCGCCAGAGCAGGCTTGAGGATATTTCCTGCATCCATGCTTCCTTCAGCGGACCCTGCGCCAACGATCAGATGAATTTCATCTATGAATAGAAGAATGTTTTTTCGGTTCTGAAGTTCTTCAATCAGCCCTTTAATCCGCTCTTCAAATTGTCCTCGGATGCCTGTGTTAGATACTAGAGATGCAACATCAAGAAGAAAGACTTCTTTATTCATCAATTTTGACGGAACCTGGCCTTTGGCAATCATGATGGCCAGTCCTTCAGCTATTGCTGTTTTTCCGACACCGGGTTCACCTATTAAAACAGGATTGTTTTTATTTCGGCGGTTCAAGACCTCTATCAATCTATCCAATTCTTCATCTCTCCCGATTACCGGGTCGATTAAATCGGCTTTGGCTAGGTGAGTTAAATTTCTTCCGTATTTGTCAAGGAAAGATTCCTCTTGGCCCTTTTTAGGAACGGCAGGTTTGAGAGATCCCTTTTGATTTTCACCAAAAAAGTTATGGAAAGGGCTGTGGCCCGAGTTAATCAATTCTTTCTCTTGAGAGTAGCATTCGTGACAGAGAAATAAAGACTTTTTATGTCCATTTACATTAAAGTGCAGATTCACTTTTGCAGTGTTTTCGTTACAATTTTGACAAATCATAAATTATTCCTCCTGTAAGAAAATGAGTATTAAATATTACTGACTTTTACTCTATCTATATAAATAGTAATGAGTTGTAAATGTTTGATCATTTCTGACCTTGATCAAATTATACTTTGACTAATTTTGACTTTCAAGAGTTATGCTTTGGTAATTATCTCCTTTAAGTGTGGATTTTGTACTTCTTAATCAACCTGCTTGTACATATGGTTAAATAGCGGCCTTAGGGTTGGATAAGGAGCGTCCGTGAAATCTTTCAAAAGTACAGCAAGTAATTGTGGGGTGGGATAAATGAAGAGAGGGAGCGGCATTTTTCAATTGGCTGCCGTATATGTAGGAACAATTATTGGAGCGGGTTTTGCTACAGGCAGGGAAATCGTCGAGTTCTTTACACGATTCGGATTCATTGGTTTGGTCGGAATCTTAATTAGCGGTTATTTGTTTATCTTCCTGGGAGCAAAGATTATGGTGAAGGCACATCAAATTAAAGCTAAATCTTATGAAGAATTCAATGAATATCTGTTCGGAAAATGGTTTTCCAAGTTCATGAACATCCTGATGATGCTAATGCTTCTTGGAGTCACGGCAGTCATGTTATCCGGGGCAGGAGCGGTTTTTGAAGAACAGCTTGGCATGAGTAAACAAACAGGTGTACTGCTGTCTATTTTCCTAGGGTTCATCGTAATGATGATTGGTATGAAAGGTTTATTCGCGGTCAATACCCTTGTAGTACCGATTATGATCATATTTAATATTTCGATCATGCTTGCAAACATTTTTCAGCCTGGTTTCCTCGAAGCTTTACTAAAAATCCCTCATGCCGATGATGGCTGGAAAGCAGTCATAAGCCCTTTTTCCTATGCAGCGTTCAATCTGGCTATGGCTCAGGCGGTTCTGGTACCTGTCGCAGCAGAAATTAAGGATATCAAAACCGTTAAGTATGGCGGCATCCTCGGCGGGGTCCTTCTTACCATTATCTTAATATCAAGCCATTTTACTCTTATCATGATACCGGATGTTACCTCGTATGAAATTCCAATGGCCATCGTTATGAAAAGCATGGCTGGCAGTTTATATGGGATTTACATCTTCATTATTTTTGGGGAGATATTTACATCCATTATAGGAGGGGTATTTGGTTTAGAGAAACAGATGGCCAATTATTGGAATGGAAGAAGAATTTTCATCACTTTTGTTATTTTCATTATCATTTATCTCCTTAGTTTCTTTGAGTACAGCCAGCTGCTGTCTTACTTATACCCGCTGTTTGGCTATTTAAGTCTGCTGTTCATCATCCTGCTGTGGATGAAGCCGTCAGGGAACAAATCTTAATGTTTTGTATGAAATCTCAGAGAAAAAGCCACTCTATAGGAGAATAAAAAGAAGGAAGAACACATGACAAAATCTAAGCATGAAAAGGAAAGGCAATGGAATGTAAGGAAACAGGATCAGCATCCTCATGGAAAAGTTGAGTCTTTCAAGGAATTAGAAGGTGAGAGCATTTCGAAGAATAAAAAATAGATGTGTGAATATTTTATCAATGGTCCTGAACAATACCCAAACAATACCCTATAATAATATCCTTCACTGGAAGAGAACTATAGCTGGGAAACAGCCTGGTATTTATCGCGGGGATACCAGGCCTTTTCATTACTCTATGCTTCAAGGATTTTATAATTTTTATGGTTAACAACTGTTTTTTCTTCGAGTTCCAAATCACGGAAGTTTTCCATGAGTGTCAAATCGACGATGACGGAGTTTTCATTCACTTTCTCAACGACCCCTTTTAGTCCATTTTTAAATTCTATTAGGTTACCTACTTCTGCTTTTTTCACAAATCTCTCTCCTTTGTCAAAAGTTTCAGAAACAATTAATTACAGTTTGCCTTAAAATAACGAAAAGGTAAAGAACTTTATCTAAATATTATAATAATGGTATGTTAACGGGTATAGCGCCATAATAACTTTCCAGCTTCCTCTTACAAAACCGCAGAGCTTGAATTCATCATCAATAGGAAATAAATAGGAACTTCACCAAGTGAATTTTCCGTGCTACTATATTATGTGTGTAAAACTATATCAGACTAATAGTTGGCAATCTGGAAAAAGCGGTTTGCCGGATGAAAGGGGATTAGTATGGAAGAACAAGAAATTGCAGCGATTCTGGATGAATTAAGAAACAAAGGGATTGATGAATATAGGGTCAGTAAGTCGGATTTCCTTCAATTCAGGAATGTATTAATTACACAAGATGATTTTAAGTTCTTTCGCGGGATAGCACAGCAGGGTGGAGACATCATTTATACATATATGGAAAAACCGCGAAGTTAAGTCTGCCCATTCTGGCAGGCTTTTTTATTAACTTCGCAATCCGGTTATCCAAAGCTGAAATAAAGACAAAGTTTAGCGGGTAAATTATTTGGAAAGATTACTTTAAAAGGAGGAATATAAATGGAGGAGAATAAGATTGCTATTGTGACCGGAGGGGCGAACGGAATTGGAAAAGCCATTGTCAATAGGTTTTGCAGGGAAGACTATACCGTGATACTGGTAGATAAAGAGGAAGAAGAAGGGATAAGAGTATGCCGGGAACTTAAAGATGAAGGAATGTCTATCATTTTTAAGAAATGTGATGTTGGCAATTATAAGGAAGTGAAAACACTTTTCACAGAAATAAAAAGCAGTTACCCAAAGGTGGATGTCTTGATCAACAATGCAGGAATTTCAAAGTTCAAGAATTTTTGGGACATGGAAGAAAAAGATTGGGAAGAAGTGATTTCCACTAACTTGAGCAGTATGTTCTTTATGTCTAAAGAAGCGGCGCTGCTTATGAAAGATCTAGGCGGAAGCATCATCAATATGGCATCGACCAGAGCAGCGATGTCTGAGCCCCATACAGAGGCCTATTCTGCCAGCAAAGGCGGAATTGTTTCATTGAGTCATGCTTTGGCCATTACTCTCAGTGAGTACAATATCAAAGTGAACAGTATCAGTCCTGGCTGGATAGAAACGGGTGATTATGGAAGCTTGAGGGAAAAAGATCATTTCCAGCACCCTTCTAACAGGGTCGGCACCCCTGATGATGTGGCAAGAGCCTGCCTGTTTTTATGTCATGAAGAAAATAACTTTATCAATGGCGAAAATTTGGTGATTGACGGCGGAATGACAAGAAAAATGATTTATGAACATTAATCTGCTACTGTTTTTTGAGCAGGATGATATTAAAGGTTCCAATAACCGCGACAAAAATAATGCATATAACAATATTCCAGAACATATTGAGTTCCTCCTATGATGGTTTATTACATCATATAGAAGGAATGTTTATGGAAGTGCTTAATTATTTTAATATTTTGTAAATTATAATGATAAAAGGCTGTTTTCGCATACATTGCTGCTTTCGAAAAAATCCCAAGAGCCGGATTTTTCTCTGGATACGAGGTATTACTCTCTAATGGTGAGAGGCTCTTTTCTTCACCTGTTTACGAGGTTAAACAGGTGAATTAAGTTTATTACTTCGGAATTAGTGCGAAATAGCAGCAAAGTTTACGAAATAGCCTAAAAAGAAGCAGCTGACCTTACTGCTTCTTTTTATCTTCTTTTGAGTACGATTTCAGAGTCTCGATAATCAACTTCTCTGTTTCAGCATCTTCCACTGAAGTAAACCCATAAAGTATCTCCTTCCCAGCACCCTTTCTCCAAATTGGGCGGCCTGCCATAGTGATCGGCTGGTCCATTAATTCAAAATGTATTTCCAATTCAAAATCAATCCGGTCAACGGGCAAAGTGTATTCTGTCTTGAACCGCATGCCTTTTGGACTGATGTCCTTAATAAGTAAAGCTCCCTCTTTTGTGGAAGCACGTTCCCTTCCTTGATCCATATGTAACTTAAATCTGCCTGGAAGAGGGTTCTTAAAAGTGTAGCGGAACGATTCCCCGCGTATGAAAGGTTTCAATTTTATCACCTGCTTTATCTATTAGTTAGTGTGTTTTCTTTGAATTTTTGCTTTTTATAGTGAATCCAGCTTTTTATTCTGATGAAATGTTTAAGAAAAGTCATTACTTAAGTCCATTTTAACGAAACATCTTTTTCCTGTATAGAATCGTTTCGAGGATTTAGAATATTATGTAATCATTAATGCTCTTTTGATATAATGAAAGAAAGATAGAAATGGGGGAGTAATGTGTTTGTTAACAAGTTGAAAGAAGAAATAGGAAAAGTAATGATTGGTATGGATCATGAAATTGAATTGTTAAGTATCGCTCTCCTGCAGGGTGGACATGTATTATTTGAAAGTGTTCCGGGAACAGGGAAAACCATGCTGGCGAAAACATTTGCAGCCTGTATTCAGTCGAGTTTCTGCAGAATCCAGTTTACACCTGACGTGCTGCCGAGTGATGTGACAGGTATCCACTATTTTAACCCGAAAGAAAACGAGTTTGAACTTCGTCCGGGCCCGGTAGTGACCAATGTGCTTCTTGCCGATGAAATCAACAGGGCAACTCCGAGGACTCAATCAAGCCTCCTGGAAGTCATGGAAGAAAAGCAGGTGACCATTGAAGGTAAAACGCTGAAGCTGGAAGAGCCATTTATAGTTCTTGCAACACAAAATCCAGTTGAATCACAGCAAGGCACCTTTCCGCTCCCGGCAGCCCAGCTCGATAGATTTTTAATGAAACTGCCTATTGCCTATCCAGAGTTTGAGAGTGAGAGGGAAATGCTAAGAAGATTTAAGGGTAAACAGCCTTTTAATGATCTTCATCCGGTCATTACACCTGAAGAACTTAAAAAATGTGCAAAAGACGTTCAAGAAATCCATGTCTCAGAAGATATAGAAACTTACATATTGCAGATTGCCAGGAATACCAGGGATCATGAGATGATTGAATTGGGCGTGAGTCCCCGTGCCAGCCTTGCCTTGATGCGGGCCTCACAAGGAATGGCTTATATCAATGAAAGAGATTATGTCACACCTGCAGATATAAAGAAGGTTGCCAAATTTGTGCTGAGCCATAGAATCTCTTTGACTCCGGAAGCTTCACTGACAAAAACAGCTGAAAGGATCATGGAAGAGCTTATAGAAGAAATAGTGGTTCCTGTCGAATCGAGGGTGTGACCGTGGAGTGGAAAAAGGAGACGACTGAATTACAATCAATAACGGTCTGTACATTTTTAAGCCTGATACTGGCAGTACTTGGACTTTTTTTTCAAAATTTCCTGGTGCTGCTGATCTTCCTGGTCTCGTTCCTCTTATTTTACAGTGCACAATTATATGTAAATAAGGCAGGAGAGAAGCTGACTTTTCAAAATGAAAGGTCAAGGGAGAGGCTTAATAAAGGAGACCAGGCAATATGGACTTTCACTTTCAGGAATGGCGGCTTGCCGATTTTGAATGGGTCATTGATTCTTCGGTTTAATGACGTGGTCCATCCGGCAGGAGTCGACTATGATGTTTTTCCAGGCGGAATCATAGAGATGAAAGTTCCATTTTCCATCCATAAAAATGAATCAGTATGCATTGAATTTCCTGTGGAAGCGCAACGGAGAGGGTTGGCGAAAATTGATAAAATGTTCGTAGATATACCTAATCTGTTTGGAAGCGGAGAGGTTCACATGCAATATACTAAGCCTGTTAAAGCGGAACTGCTTGTGTTTCCTCAGAAAAAAGCGGTGGATGGTTTTACTTCCGCCCATACGAGGACTCAAGGTGTATTTGCTGTGCATGACTCTCTTTTCCGGGATCCATTTCAGCCTGTTGGAACAAGAGATTACTCACCAGGTGACAGCTTTGCAGATATCAATTGGAAAGCCACTGCAAGATTACAGTCCCTGCAGACAAAAGTTAACTCACCTGCCACAAGCAGGAATTGGCTGATTACCCTTAATATATCTTCACAATATTCAATCACTGGAGAATTGGAAGAACTGATTGAACGGACAGCGTTTATCATTGAGACGGCAGCCAAAAACGATATCCCTTATTCTCTCGCCATCAACGTTCGTTCTTTGAACAGGACACCTTTTTATTACCTTCCGATCGGAGAAGGCAAGAAGCAGCGGCAGAGAGCACTGGAGATGCTTTCAGTCCTTTCAGTTGAGGATGTAACTTTTCCATTCAGCATCATGTATCAATATTTGATTCTGCATCATCAAATTCCCCCGGTGCTCATTTCTGCCGGAATACAGGATAAAGAAAGTGAAAAGTTATTATCGATAATTAGCTATAAGGATGTTTCAGTCTACCTATTGGAAAACACTAATAAACAGGGAGTTTTGAGAAAATGGAAGCAGCACAGCAGGAAATTCGCGTAAAGGAAAAATCAGCGTACGTTACCCGGGTTTCAGTGAAATTACTGGCAGATATTTTGCTGCTGCTGGCGGTTCTCACTTTTTTTACTACTGAAAGTTCTTTCTTGGGAGGAGCTCTTCCTTTCCTATCACTGGCTATCGTGATGACATTGCCTTTAATATGGACAGGGATCGAATCGAGTAGAAAATTTAATGTCATCTTCTTAGGGATAAGTGTTACTTTATTCCTGACCGCACAGTTTTTCCTTGGACTGCCGTGGTGGTCCTCGCTTTTACTGTTGTTTCTGCTGCACTGGAGAATTTCGACCCATCTGGAGGAGGAAAGAGACTCGCGATATGAGATGAGCGGCGGGTTCATGCTCGCTTTCTTGATTATTACCCTTTCTTCTTATGCTTTTCAAAATATTTATGAAAAACAATCTTCAGCAATCATTCTGTTTCTCTTTGTGAGTGGAATGATCCTTTATAGTGGAGGTACATATTTAGTAAGGGTCGCAGAAAGTGCAGTGCACTCTAAGAAGGCGACTAGAGTGAAATCGGCTAAGCTTCCCTTTCTTTTTACTGTACTCCTAGCCGGATTGGCCGCTGTGCTTGCTGCAGTGAGTGAAACAATTGACGGGTCCATCAATTACGTGATGGGTGGTTTATTTTGGATATTGTCTTTTCTGGTAACTCCAATATGGCAGCTGATCAACTGGCTTTTGGGACTGCTGCCCAAGGATATGTCAGAAGATCTCCAATCTATAGGGAGACCGGATATGCCATACGACATAACGTCAGAACAACTTGAAGATAGCAGCAGCAGGCTCTTTCTTTCGTGGTGGAATGAAGTGCTGATAGCTGTCTTGGTTCTTGTCATTCTGGTATATGTATGGAGGCGTTATAAGGACAAAGGCTGGGTGGCTGAAGAAGGCCCGAAGAGGTACGCAGGCTTTTCGTCCTTTAAAGAATCCGCCATAGCAGAGAAAGCTGTCCAATCGGCCAACACAAGGTATTCAGCGGCAGACAGTGAAATAAGGAAGGATATTTTTTCATTGGAAAAACTGGCTGAAAAGAATGGAGTGTCACGATTGAATGGTGAAACTCTTGAAGAGTGGCTGTGCAGACTTGGAATTCAGGAGGATAAGGAATTCTATCGTCTTTATGAAGAGGTCAGATATGGAAACAAGTATATTGCGATGGATAAAACAGCCTGGTTCAAGCAATCTGTAAAGCAAGTAGAAGCCAAGATAACCGGTAAGAAGCCAAGGTAGAAATGAATTGCATAAAAAGCTGAGTGCCCCGCCAGTATATCTTGAGAAAAAGACCTTATTCTTTTTTTGAGCAGGATTAGTTAACCCCAGGGGAGGGGGTCTTCCGACGGGGCCAGCCGGTCATCGGTGTACTGTACAACTGACCTTTTATCATTCAAACAGGCTCTTTTCGTAAACTTTGTTGCTATTTGATATTAACTCCGAAGCGGAACCATATTAAGAGGGGGAAAATCTGGGAACACCGAAAAGAAAAGAGCTATTCTCACTGATAAGAGATAAAACTCTTAGTATCCGGGGGAAAATCCGGCTTTTGGAATTTTTCCGAAAGTAACAATATATGAGAAAGCATCCATTAAAAAAGAGCATAACTGCTCTTTTTTTTGGGTAAATTTTCATTTAAGTGTCCAGGAGGAGAGGAAATGTTCAGATTAGAAAATGTTTCATTTTATTCTATACTGGATTCCATAAACATGGAATTTTCAGAAGAAAAAGTTACTTGCATTACTGGTAAAAGCGGTGGAGGGAAATCAACCATTCTTAAATTTCTCAATAAAATGCTCATTCCTACTGAGGGCCGGATATTTTATAAAGAGAGGCCCTTGGAATCAATTGATTCAGTAGAGCTGCGCAGGCAGGCGGTTATGCTTCAGCAGGACCCAGTCCTGTTTGATGGAAGCATTGAAGAAAATTTACAAATTGGCTTGAAGTTGTCAAAGCGAGCTCCGGCTCCACCTGAAAGGCTAAAAGAAGCTTTGCAGATTGTCCTCCTTGAAAAAGCTTTGAGTGATTCCTCTGAAAAACTATCAGGCGGTGAAAAGCAGCGCCTGGCATTGGCAAGGGTCCTCTTAATGAATCCTTCCGTTTACCTTCTTGATGAGCCGACATCAGCATTGGATAGAGGGACAGAAGTGGCGGTAATGGAAAGGGTCATTCAATCGGTGAAGGAGAGGAACGGCACTGTCATCATGGTCACTCATTCCGAGCCCATCGCTGACAGGTTTGGAGAGGACAAGATTCACTTACAATATAGAAAAAAAGCAGGTGAGCACAATGAATGAAGGCTTAATCGATATTGAACTCACGAGGTTGATCGCAGCGTATATATTTGTTCTTGTTCTTATTCTTATTGTTAAAGTGAGGAAGATTTCCAGGGAAAAACAAATTGCCATTGCCACTATGAGAATGACTATCCAATTGATACTTGCAGGGTATATCCTCACTTATATATTTGACAATCCCCATCCGCTTCTCACGATAATGATCATTATGATCATGGAAATCTTTGCGATTCGGAATGTGTTCAAACAAGTCAGGGAGAAGCTTTCAAAGCAGATGAAAAGTATCATCACCGTTTCCATGTTATCGGGAAGCCTGGCGAGCCTATTATATTTTAACTTGATCGTCATCCATTTCTCTCCATGGTATGATCCCCGCTACTTTATCCCCATTGCAGGAATGATCATAGGCAACTCGATGACGGGTATCACATTGGGTGTTAAAACATTGATACAAGGGTTTTCTGCCAGCAGAGCCAGGATCGAGGGAGCCCTGATGCTCGGGGCAGAACCACGGGAAGCAGCAAAGCCATATGTTGATAATGCATTTGATTCTGCAGTCCTTCCGACCATCAATAACATGCTGGGAATGGGGATTGTATTTCTTCCGGGAATGATGACAGGACAGATTCTTTCCGGTGTCAGTCCTCTTCTCGCGATAGAATATCAAATAGCCATTCTTCTTGGGATATTGGGAAGTGTGTCACTCACTGTGATCATATTCATTCTGCTGGGGTACAGGACCTTTTTTACAAAAGACAGCCGGCTTCTCGATTGATATTCTGAATGATTTCTGACGTTCAGGCATTGGGCCACCAATCTATCTCTATCAGTTCTATTTTTCTATGCGGGCACATAGGCTTTAGTAGAATCGATTGATAGGAAGGGGCAGGAAGAATGAAAATTGAAATGGAGCAGGCATTGAAAGTGAAGAGCATCGCACTGGATATAATAGAGGAATTATTGAAAGACGATGTACATTATAAAGAAAAAGATTTGAAGCATACTGCAGAGATGCTTTCCAGATGTATTTGTGATTTAGTTAATGTTTATACCGGTATTACAGACGCTCATGAATCCGCTTTGCAAGGAACCATTTCTAAAGCGAAAATCAGCTATAATGCAATCCTTGCCAATAAGCAGAAGGTATAAATTCCAAGGGAGAAAATCGAACCTTAAAAAAAACCCTGAAAAAAATGGTGGGCACTGAAAAAGTCCAACAAAGACTATTAATTGTAAAACTTGCCTTTTCCGCTTCAGATATTATGAAAGAGCTTTGGTTTCCGTTGAAGATAACCGGCTCATCTGAGTAGGCGCTTGATGGATCAGGTCTTATAACGAAAGCCGCCTGTCATTTCATTAATTGGGTACCCAGCGGTATAATTAAGGGAACTTTTTTCCCTTATTCGTTAATCCAAGTTAAATACTGGGTAAATAGAGGAACTTTTTTCCGTTATATGATAAAACAGAACATTTTTTAAGTGTATTTAGTTAAATAAGGGAATTTTCTTCCCCTATCTTAGCTTTTTTCAATGTTTCTTAGTAAATAAGGGAACTTTTTTCCTCTATTTATTATTTAGAATACTGAGCCATATTGGAAAGTCCCATCGGTCACTGGTTTGAGTTAGCATTTTTTTATGGACTAGTTGAAAAAGGCCGCATTCCTGACAGGCAAATGTGCCCAAATGATTCGATACATTGCATTCAATGAAAAAAGTCAACTTTTTCTTCCTATTTAAGGAAGGAAAGTTGACTTTATCTTTGTTCATAAAAAGAAAATTTTAAAATCTCTAGATTTTCAGTGCCCTTAAAAAATGAGGTTCTGACCCGCATACAAACTTCTGCCAAGGTAACATAAAACCGCCAAAAAAACGTTAAATCAAGAAAAAAGGAGTGCCAAATCGATGCGGTTTGGCACTCCTTTTGATCTGGGATTATAAATTATGAACTCGAAAACAGAAACTCTATTGAATGAACTTTTCTTTTGAGCTTTCACATGCGTTTAATTCAGCCTTTTGAGGGAAATCTAAATATAGAATGGACAAGGGGAACAGCCGCTGCAAAACAATACATCCAAAAGCGGAATGCTTTATGGAGGTGAAAAAAGATTTAAAATACAGCCTGAAAAATGCCTGATTTTGGTCATAAGATGTCTAATTTATGAAAATAATAAAAATATCATGCTTTACAATTGTTAAACTTTAAATTGCATGCTATTCTTTTAAATTGAAAAGGCTTATATCATTCCGTACTATCGCGGTATTTAATTGGGGATTTCCACCTGGTTAAAAAGCTGAAAAAATAAACCTATGTTAAGGAGTAGATTAATTATGGCACAAAAACAATTCACAGTAATAGCTGATACAGGGATTCATGCCCGTCCGGCAACACTTCTTGTTCAAACAGCAAGCAAATTCGATTCAGAGGTTCACTTGCAGTATAAAGAGAAGAAAGTCAATCTTAAATCAATTATGGGTGTTATGTCTCTAGGTGTAGGCAAAGGCGCCGATATCACAATCATCACTGAGGGAAGCGATGAAGAAGAGGCATTGAACAGTCTTGAAGAAACACTGAAAAAAGAAGGACTTGCAGAGTAATGTCAAGTATGCTTAAAGGAATAGCAGCTTCAAATGGCATTGCCATCGCAAAAGCTTACCGCCTCGTGGAACCTGACCTTTCCATTGAAAAAAAGGAAGTAGCGGATGTTGACGCTGAGGTAAACCGCTTCAGGGAAGCCCTCTCGACTTCAAAGTCTGAATTGGAAGCAATCAGAGAGAAAGCACATGAAGATCTTGGTGCGGACAAAGCAGCGATATTTGATGCTCACTTACTTGTTCTCAGTGATCCTGAGTTGATATCACCTATAGAAGATAACATCAAGAATGAAAAAGTCAATGCGGAGGCTGCTCTGAAAAACACTGCTGATATGTTCGTTTCCATGTTTGAAGGTATGGACAATGAGTACATGAGAGAGCGTGCAGCTGATATACGTGACGTAACGAAACGTGTACTGGCGCATCTGCTTGGTGTTCAAATCTCCAATCCGAGCATGATTTCAGAGGAAGTCATCATCATTGCAGAAGACTTGACTCCTTCTGATACTGCCCAGCTGAACAGGGAGTTCGTTAAAGGATTTACAACCGACATTGGAGGAAGAACTTCTCACTCAGCCATCATGGCGAGGTCAATGGAAATTCCGGCGGTTGTAGGGACGAAGGATGTCACTTCAGAAATTAAAAATGGAGATCTTGTTATTGTAGATGGGTTGAATGGGGAAGTACATATCAATCCTACTCCAGAAGTGGTAGAGCAGTACAAGAAAGAGCATGAGCAATATGAAAAGCAGAAACAAGAATGGGCCAAACTCGTCAATGAGAAGACGGTTTCTGCAGATGGTACTCACGTTGAGCTTGCTGCCAATATCGGTACACCTAAAGACTTGGAAGGTGTAAGAAATAATGGCGGTGAAGGAATCGGTCTTTACCGGACAGAATTTCTTTACATGGGCAGAACTGAATTGCCCAGCGAGGATGAACAATACGAAGCATACAAGGCTGTTCTGGAAGGAATGGGCGATAAGCCTGTAGTTGTCAGGACATTGGATATCGGAGGAGATAAAGAGCTTCCTTATCTTGACCTTCCAAAAGAAATGAATCCTTTCCTTGGTTATCGTGCAATCCGTCTCTGCCTTGATGAACAGAGCATTTTCCGTACTCAGTTAAGAGCACTGTTAAGAGCCAGCAGTTATGGAAACTTAAAAATCATGTTCCCGATGATTTCCAATCTGAATGAATTCAGAGAAGCGAAGTCAATCTTGGAAGAAGAAAAATCAAACCTCGTCGAAGCGGGCGAACAAGTATCACAGTCCATTGAGCTGGGTATCATGGTCGAAATTCCATCAACAGCCGTAATGGCCGATGTGTTTGCTAAAGAAGTCGATTTCTTTTCTATTGGAACAAATGATTTAATCCAATATACGATGGCTGCGGATCGTATGAATGAACAGGTCTCTTACCTGTACCAGCCATACAATCCTGCAATCCTTCGTTTAGTCAAGATGGTTATTGATGCAGCTCATAAAGAAGGTAAGTGGGCCGGAATGTGCGGTGAGATGGCAGGAGATGAAATCGCCATACCTATCCTTCTTGGCCTTGGCCTTGACGAATTCTCAATGAGTGCCACTTCAATCCTGAAGGCGCGTTCTCAAATCAGGAATCTGAATAAATCAGATATGCAAGCCCTTGCTAATGAAGTATTAGCGCTTGACACGAACGACAGTGTCATGGAAGCAGTAAAAAAAGTTATTAACTCTTAAAAATATGATTCAATGGGGGAAATGAGGGTATATAAGTACTACATCAGCGGTGACTTACTCAGCCTTTTCATTCTCATTTCCCCACTATTAGCCAGGTGTTCACGCACCTGGCTTTTCTTTATTGTTTAGGGAATCGTAAATCACCCTATGTGCTTATTACCTATATATATTATCCTCGTCCAGCTGCACAGTGCCTGAGGGGCCGTACCCACTGGAACGGACTTAGCCCCTCGGGGTCAAATAACCCAAAGCGAATAAAAGGAAAGACCGCCTTTTTTTCGCTTTGCAACATTTGCCTGTCGGGGCTGATCAAGGCGCTTCCGCTTTTGGTCCGTCTAGCTGCAGCGCCCAGCCCCTCGGGGTCAAATAACCCTCAGAGAATAAAAGGAAAGACCGCCTTTTTTTCTCTGAGGAACATTTGCCTGTCGGGGCTGATCAAGGCGCTTCCGCTTTTGGTTTAACAGCCATCTATCATTATAAATGATGTAAGCGCTTTTTTAAAGAGTGAATTTCTTTAAAAAATTTATTGTGATATAGGTTTATTCATTAAAAATAAGGGAATCCTATAATTAAGCATAAAGTTGGAGATTCTCTTTTTACAACCCCCTTTTCTTTGAGGGCCTGCATAGCAGGTCCTCTTTTTTTCGTTCCAGACAATAAAGTATTTTTAAAACAGAAAATTTATTATAATGGCAGTAAACTACATAAGGGGGAATGGTAAGAATGAATACATTAAAAGCAGGCTTCATCGGAACAGGAGTAATGGGTAAAAGCATGGCTCTTCACCTTTTGCAGAAATACGAAAACTTATCTGTCTATACTAGAACGAAAGAAAAAGCGGGAGAGCTGTTGAAAGCTGGTGCGACGTGGAGTGATTCTCCAGGGGAACTGGCCTCGAAGGTAGATATTCTATTCTCGATTGTGGGCTACCCTCACGATGTATCAGAAATTTACTTTGGAGAGAATGGGATACTCCATAATGGCAGTGAAGGATTGATTGCGGTGGATATGACTACTTCAAAACCTGCCCTTGCGCAAGAGATTTTTAAGACTGCTAAACTAAATGGAATACATACACTTGATGCCCCTGTCTCGGGAGGGGACACGGGGGCGAGAAATGGAACTCTTTCCATCATGGTGGGTGGAGATGAAGGTGTCTATGAAAAAGCGCTGCCTTATATGAAGGCGTTTGGTTCTAACATCAGATATCATGGAGAAGCCGGCTCAGGACAGCATACCAAAATGGCCAATCAAATCGCCATCGCCAGCAATATGATTGGAGTATGCGAGGCCCTTGTCTATGCAAGGAAAGCGGGGTTGGACTTGGAGGCAGTCCTTAAGACCATTTCAGGAGGAGCTGCCGGCAGCTGGTCGCTGTCCAATCTCGCGCCAAGGATGGTTGCATGTGACTTTGAGCCAGGTTTCTATGTTAAGCACTTCATTAAAGACATGGGAATCGCTCTGGAAGAAGCTGACACTATGGGATTGGCACTGCCTGGGTTATCCTTGGCAAAAGAACTGTATGAAGAACTTAGTTCAGCTGGTGCTGCTGATGATGGGACTCAGGCTTTGATAAAAATATGGAATGAATAATTATGTTCCTACCTGCGGGAGATACTATCTGCTGCTCTTAAGGTTTTTATTCCCGGGAGAATTTTACAAGACAAGTGTGCTGTCCGGGAATTCCACTGGAAATCGGAAGTGCCGCTGCTAATGATGCTCTATAAAGGCAAAGTCATTAAAAGCACCTCATTAAAAGGCGGTCAACCTGATAAAGAAATAGAAAAAGGACCATTGTCTGGTCCTTTTTCTAATTTGCAGATGATGAGAACTTCCTACTTCTTTATAAAGGCTTCAGCATTTTGTACGTATGCTTGAATTCTATTCATGCCTTTTTGCAGTTCTTCCATTGAACATGCATAAGACAGGCGGAAGAATCCTTCTCCAAAAGAAGAGAAACTATTGCCGGGAACCACGCCTGTTTTGTATTTTTTAGCCAATGTTAGAGCGAAAGTAAATGAATCCGCGTTAAAGAAATCTGGAATTTTTACAAAGAAGTAAAAGGCTCCATCGGGAAGAATCACGTCAAATCCCATTTCCTTTAGCTTTCCAGAGACAAAATCTCTTCTAATTTTATATTCATCCCTCATGATATCTGAGTCATTAATTCCCTCTGTTAAAGCTTCAAACGCCGCTTTTTGTGATATTGAAGAAGCACATGATACATTATATTGATGAACTTTAAGTATATGTTTAGCAATTTTCTCAGGTGCAAAAACCATGCCTATTCTCCAACCTGTCATAGAATGGGACTTGGATAAGCCATTTATGACGATGGTTTGGTCTTTAAGGAATTCCGAAATGGAAGTATGATTCCGATCGTAAGTCAATTCGCTGTAAATTTCATCTGCCAGTATAAATAGGTCCTTCCCTTTAATAAGGCTGGCAATTTCTTTTAACTCACTGGCTGTCAAACTTACTCCCGTCGGGTTTGAAGGATAGGGCAGAATGATGCACTTGGTTTTTTCTGTTATGTACCGGCTTATAGTTTCAGCATCCATTTTAAATCCATTTGACACCGTATCGGCAAAGACAGGTACAGCGCCGCACAATTTAATGATTGGTTCATATCCAGGATATACCGGCCCCGGGAGAATCACTTCATCTCCGGAACTCAAAAGGGTCCTTAGAGTGGAGTCAATTCCTTGTGATGCTCCATTTGTAATGATCACTTCATTTGCGGGGTCAAAAGAGACATTATACTTCTTTCTATAAAAATTGGCAGCGGCTTCTCTTAATTGGGGAAAACCTGCATTATGGGTATAGTTGGTGTAACCAGCATCAATTGCCTTTTTGGCGGCCTCTTTAATATGGCCGGGAGTCGGAAAATCGGGCTGGCCAAGGGTAAGGGATACCATATCTTCAATATCTGAAACCATATTGAAAAATTTTCGGATCCCTGATATTTCGATATTTTGAACTTGTTGATTAATTAAATGATCCATTATTTATAACACCTTCTCTTTCTAACTTGCTTCATATTTTACCATGTTATCGGCATTAAAACGACATTAGGAGATTAGCTTGTTTTGAAAAGGGGTAAAAAAATAAAAGCCCTTTTAGCAAGGCAGCTTTTTCATATGGTGCTGCTTTCGGATATCCCTAATACTAAGATTATTTATCTCTCTTCAGCGAGAGTAGCTTATAAGGGTATCGCCGCTCAGCTATGGTGGTATTTTTGAGGGAAATTTGTATGGAATAGCAGCAAAGTTCACGAAAAAACCCGCATAAAAAAGGATCAGTTCTTGTGATAGGCAATAAATCGTACTAGTGAAGGGCAACTTAATTCTACAAAATAGATCACGGAGTCTGGGGAGAACGTTATGATTAGAACTATAGTTGTGAAGGAAAATAGGGATGTAAGACGAGATATCCCCTTAGAAGAGGTAAGCAGAGAAGATATTCAATGGTATTGGGTGGACTTTGCCCAGCCAGACAGCAATGAAACTCAACAGCTGTATGATTTTTTTCAATTTCATCCTCTGGCCATAGAGGATTGTATAGAAGATTTTAGTGAAAGACCGAAACTGGATTTCTATAACGATTATTTTTTCCTGCTAATGCATACCATCGATCATAAGACACTGGACTTTCATGAAGTGAATATGTTCGTGAGTGATAAGTTCATTGTCACATTCCATAAGCAGCCGGTTAGTATTGTGGACAGGATTTGGGAAAAGGCTGCCGAAATGAAAAGCGGGAAGTACTCTACATATAATGTTATGCATGAAATAATAGATGGGCTGGTGGATGACTTCTTTCCGCTTGTATATAAAATTGAAGACAGCTTGAACCAAATTGAGGATGTACTCGAAAATGCTAATACTTCTGCAATTATGGAGCGCCTGTTTGATATCAGGCATGACATGTCCAAGCTGAGGCGGTCTCTGGTTCCTATGAGGGACTTGATGTACAGGATCTTAAATACTGGGAAATTAAGCTTTCTTAAAGGACACCATCTCTATTACAACGATGTTTATGACCATTTATTAAAGCTGGTGGAGATGCTTGAATCTTATAGGGAATTTTCTTCTGATATCCGAGATAATTACCTTTCCATCAACTCAGATAAAATGAATAATATTATGATGACCCTTACAGTGATCACTACCATTTTTATGCCGCTGACGTTTATTGCAGGCTTATATGGAATGAACTTTGCCTATATGCCAGAGCTGGATGAAAGAAATGCCTATTTCGTTGTCCTTGGAATAATGGGCTTCATAGCTCTGGGGATGTTCATGTTTTTCGTTAAAATCGGCTGGCTTCACTTTAGTATTAAAAAAAGAAAGAAAAGACGCAAAATACGCTTAAAGTAATACACAGTAAGTGGAAGGCCATCTTATTGATATGATTCAATCCTGCTGACGAAACCCATTTGGATTTCGTCCTTCTTTATTTGTGTACTTGCAGGTACTGCAGTAAAACTTCCAAATACTTCGTTCTCGAAACATAACTTTATTAAATGCCGGTGCACCCTTTAGAAAAAGGTGATAGCTGCCGATATATATATAGAATCAAGTCCTATTGTAATTCTCAGCAGTTGGGCGATCTTCTGTAAGTCTAATGGAAAGACAAGGCTGTTTTCGCATATATTGTTGCTTTCGGATATCCCTGGATACTAAGAGTTTTATCTCTTATCGGGGAGAGTAGCTCTTTTCTTTTCGGTCTTTCTTTATTTTTCCACCTCTTAATATGGTTGCTTTTTCGGAATTAATACCATATAGCAAAGTTTACGAAAGAGCCATAGACAAAGACAGACATGCTTCTGCCGCATTGTGCCTAAGGGTATGTGACAGAAGCCTAAAAGGCGGCCTTAAAATTGCAACAAGACCAGTGAAATAATCTGTGAGACTAAGCTGCCTCTAGGACAGTATCTACAAAAGGAAAGGATGCTGAAATATGAATGAAGATAAAGGAATCCTGCTGGAATCAGGTACCAATGAATTGGAAATCGTCGAATTTGAAGTAGGCAGAAATAAATATGGAATTAATGTGATTAAAGTAAAGGAAATTATACAGCCCTTGCCAGTAACATCCATCCCCCATGCTCACCCATTCATGGAAGGGATCATCCAGTTAAGAGGGGAAGTCCTGCCGGTCATCGATATGAAAAAAGTACTGGGTGTTGAGAATGGAGTACAAAATAAGCAAGATAAATACATAGTAGCGGAATTCAATCAATTACGAGTCGTATTTCATGTGGAAAATGTTACTCAGATCCACCGGATTTCCTGGGAGCAAATTGAAAAGCCCACTAATATGTACCAAGGAGGCGGCTCACAGGTCATCGGAGTCATCAAAAAAGGGGAAGACATGCTGCTTCTATTGGATTTTGAAAGCATCATGGCTGAAATCAACCCTGAGTCTGGGATACAGGTTGAGCAAGTAAGGAAATTAGGAAAGAGAACCAGGTCGGAAAAAAAGATCGTGGCTGCGGAAGATTCACCTCTTCTAAGAAAGTTATTGAGTGATACATTGTCAGAAGCAGGTTATGATAATGTTGAGTTTTTTGAAAATGGAAAAGATGCCTATGATTTCCTTGAGTCTCTGGCTGTTTCCAAGGGAAATATAGAAGATGCTGTGAATCTGGTTTTGACAGATATCGAAATGCCGCAGATGGACGGGCATCATCTTACAAAACGCATCAAAGAGCATCCTGGATTGAAAAAGCTGCCTGTCATCATCTTCTCTTCACTGATTACCGATGACTTGAAACATAAAGGGGCAAGAGTGGGAGCGGAGGACCAGGTGAGTAAACCCCAAATAAATGAGCTGGTTTTGAAAATCGATAAGTATATTTTATAGAGCTGCCTATCATGCGCAGACTGAAAAAGAAGCAAAGCTGAGTTATTACTCAGCTTTGCTTCTTTTTATAGAGAATGGTATCAAATTAATTTCCTGTATTATCTTCGCTCACTTATATTGCCCTTGCCAGGGGAGCTGGCGCTTTCAGTCTTAATAACTATCACCAAGTTTTTTGAATACAGGTTTCTGGTAAGTACGTCCGTATGCACCTTGTGAAGTTTCCTTCTTCTCTTTCATGCCCGTATATTTTTCCAGAATCAGTTTGGCTTCCCCAAGGCTCATTCTGCATTTCGGATTTCGGGTTGTTTTATCCAGCGTTCCAAGGTGTGGAAGATTTTCAAAGTCGGATTTAGCAGGAGGAATATGGAAAGTGTACATTCCGCAATCAACCAGGACATCGGACTGCTGTTGACTGAAACGTGGATTATTAGAGAAATGCAATCCTACTTTCGTTGCTTTACCTTCATTGATCATTTTTTGGAGGGCTTGTTTTTTCAAAGAATATAAGTACTTTGGATTGATAGCAGTTTTGGCGTGGCGATTCACCGTGAAAACAGCTTGGGAGAGGCTTTCTACTGTAGTAGAATGAGGGGATGGATCTTGGGAATTTCGCAAAATATTGGCTCCTTCCTTAAGTTGGGAATAGGTTTATTCTATTATACCTTTTTTTTCTGTGATTGGAAAGTTCGGAAAATATAAAGTGGGTATATGATTTGTATGAGAACAACATTAATTAAACATATATATTTATCCTTGTGAACTTTAAGATTAAATTATCCCTAAAGCAGGTAAATAATATATGCTAAGGATAATAAGTTTCCAAGAATACTACGAGATAAGAATGGTACATAAGTAAGTAAGGAATACTTGGGAAGAAAATGAAGCGATACTATAATTTCAAATAGGATGATGAAAATGAGCAAAAGCGCAATAGTTGATATAGGATCTAACACAATCCGCCTGGTTATTTATAACCACTATTCTGATGGCAGGTTTAAAGAGATAGAAAATGTAAAAGCAGTGGCCAGATTAAGGACCTATTTAGGGGAAGACATGAATTTATCCAGCAGGGGAGTTGATAAACTCCTCAAGATATTAAAAAGTTTTAGAGAAATCCTGGAGTTTCATGATATTCCTGCAGCAAGGTGTGTCGCAACGGCCACAATCAGGCAGGCGGGGAACAGGGAAGAGATTATTTCTGCAGCCAAGAGGGAAACCGAGATGGATATCGAAATATTATCAGAAGAGCAGGAGGCTTTTTATGGATATCTCGCTGTTATTTCCACAACCCCTGCCGATACCGCCCTTACAATAGATATTGGGGGAGGCAGTACTGAAATCACCTTTTTTGAAGATAGAAAACTGAAGCAGTCACACAGTTATCCTTTTGGTGTCGTTTCATTGAAACAACAGTTTATAAAAGGTGAATCTATTACGGAAGAAGAACGAGAAAATCTTATCCAATTTTTACAGGAAGAGTTCTCCAAACTTCCCTGGCTTAAAAATAAAAGAGTCCCAATCGTGGGGGTCGGGGGAAGTGCAAGGAATATCGCCCAGATCGATCAGCAGCAAAGGGACTATGAAATAGCGGGGGTGCATCAATACATCCTCTCAGGCAATACCATTTCATCCATTCGTGATCAGCTTTTTCCTTTGAATTATCAAGAAATTGAAAAAGTTGAAGGACTTTCGAAAGACAGGGCGGATATCATACTTCCTGCTGCTGAAGTTTTCCATCAGCTGTTCAACTATACAGGTGCCTCTTATTTTATGGTCAGCAGGAAAGGACTCAGGGATGGCCTGGTAATAGAGATGGCAAATGAAACCGGTGAAAAGGTGTTGAACCGCGAGAGTGTCATTGGATTGAGCATTAAAGAACTCTGCCATGAGTTCGACATCAACGAATCTCATTCAAAGCAAATGATTTTCCTGGCGGGAGAGGTCTGGAAACAGCTGTCCGAGTCAGGGTACTGGCAGCTTGAAGCAGAAGATTTGAAAATACTTCAGTATGGTGCGGCTTTATACTACCTGGGTGAATATATTGATTCTGAGTCCAGTTCACAGCATACATTCTATATCATGGCCAATCGATCGATTAATGGATTTTTTCATAGGGAAAGAGTGCAGCTTGCAAGCATTTCTTCTTTTAAAAACAAGTTATCCCTAAAGCAATACCTTAAGATATTCCCGGAATGGTTCACAAAAGAAGAAATGAAGAAGATAAGAGAAATGGGCGCTGTGCTGAAGCTGGCCTACAGCCTGAATGCAACTAAAAGAAATATTGTCAGAGAATTGAATATCACTAAATGTGGTGGCTCTCTAAACTTCTCTGTGCATTGTCATGGTGATTTTCTTGCAGAAAAATACCAGACGGAAAAGCAAAAGAGGCATTTGGAAAAGGCTCTCAGAACTGATATAAACATGGACTTTAAAATAGACTAACTTTACAAAATCTTAACTGTTTCTTAATAAATACCAATTCTGCATTTGCTAGGATAAAAAATGATAGAAAAAAGTAAGAGAGGGGGAGACAACGAGATGAAGGCAGAACAATTAGATTTGCCTCAGTATTATAATAACAGGGAACTGAGCTGGCTGGCTTTTAACGAAAGGGTATTGGAAGAAGCATTGGATGACCACAACCCCCTTCTGGAAAGAATGAAATTCCTGGCGATTTTCAGCTCCAATCTTGATGAGTTCTTTATGGTCAGAGTAGCTGGATTAAAGGATCAGGTGAAAGCCAACTATAATAAACCGGAAAATAAAGCGGGATTGACACCGAAGCAGCAGCTTGAAGCGATTTCAACCAAGAACCATGAGCTTGTGGAACTTCAGGATGAGACATTTACCAACCTTATTATTCCTCAGTTGAACGATGAAAAGATTCACCTCATGAATTTTGAGGACTTGAACTTTGAACAGATGACTTTTCTGGAAATCTTTTTTGAGGAACAAATCTTTCCCGTTCTCACCCCCATGGCAGTGGATGCCTACCGTCCATTTCCCATGCTGTTGAACAAGAGTCTCAATCTTGTTGTGATCTTGGAGAATCCAGAGGCGGAAGATGAGGAAGAGAGAGAGAAGGTTGCTCTCGTTCAAGTGCCTTCTGTACTGGACAGAGTAATCTCCCTTCCCTCCGAAACTGGGGAAGAAATGTACATTCTGCTTGAGAAGGTGATCATCCATTTCATTGATAAAGTTTTCAAGGGGTATAGCGTAAGGTCAGCGAGTGCTTTTAGAATCACCAGAAATGCGGATATGACGATACACGAAGAAGGCGCAAGAGATCTGCTGCTGGAGATTGAGAAAGAGCTGAAAAAAAGGAAATGGGGAGCAGCAGTACGCCTGGAAGTCCAAGAAGGAACCATGAATGAAAAAGTCCTTAAGTACCTGCTGGAGGAGCTTGAAATCCATAGCAAGGATGTTTATAAGGTCAAGGGGCCTCTTGATTTGACTTTTTTATTTAGTTTCATCAGCAAATTAAAGAAAAAGAGGGACAACTTATCCTTTGAAGTATTTATTCCCCAGCCTCCAAGGGATTTGCACTCTCATGAAAACCTTTTTGAAAAAGCCTTTCATGAAGATTTGTTTTTCCATCACCCCTATGAATCTTTTGAACCGATCGTTGATTTTGTTTCATTGGCTGCCGATGACCCCAATGTTCTTGCAATAAAGCAGACATTATACAGGGTCAGCGGCGATTCCCCTGTTATTGATGCATTAAAAAGGGCAGCCGAAAACGGAAAGCAAGTAACAGTACTGGTCGAGTTAAAAGCCAGGTTTGATGAGGAGAATAATGTTCAATGGGCTAAAGAGCTCGAAAAAGCCGGATGTCACGTAATCTATGGAATGAATAACCTGAAAACACATAGCAAGATTACGCTTGTTGTCAGGAAGACCCATGGAAGAATTGACCGATTCGTGCATTTGGGTACAGGAAATTATAATGATCAGACAGCTAAACTATACACAGACATGGGCATTATCACATCGAAGAGAAAGTTTGGAATCGATGCCACAAACTTCTTTAATTATCTCAGCGGATATACTGATAAACCCGAGTTTCATCACTTGGTTGTTGCGCCTTTTGATATAAGAGATGAATTTGTAAGGCTGATAGACGAGGAAATAAAATCTCATAGAAATTATGGAAATGGCCGTATCATCGCCAAAATGAATTCGTTGACCGATAAAGAACTCATCATGAAAATGTATGAAGCTTCCGCTGCAGGTGTGAAGATCGATTTAATAATCAGGGGCATCTGCTGTCTGCGGCCCGGAATAAGAGGAGTCAGTGACAATATTCAAGTCCTCAGTATTGTAGGGAGGTTCCTGGAACACAGCCGCATTTATTATTTTCATCATAATGGAGAAGGGAAAATGTATTTATCTTCTGCAGATATGATGACCCGGAATATGATTAAAAGGGTAGAGATCTTGTTCCCGATTTATAGAGGAAGCATTAAGAAGAGGCTGCTGGAAATCCTGGATTTATCATTGTCCGACAATATGAAAGCCAGAAAGCAGGATTCTGAGGGCAACTATCATTATGTGCAGCGAAAGGATGGCACACCTCCGATTAATAGTCAGCTCGAATTAAAAGAAGAAGCATACAAACATCTTTATTTGGAAAGCTAATAGAGATTTTAAGGACAGTAACGGTCTTGGTTGTCAGACAGATTAAAGAGTCCAATAGTTAATAGGGTTACACAAACTCTCCTATATGCTGAGGAAGAAAACTATAAGTTGACAAAAGGCAGGAAGATAATTTACTTTTAGTGTAATGGTACTTAGTGTTGCTTGCCCAGAGTTTAACAGCAAAGGAGTATGTTTTATGACGAAGCATGAACAAATGGAAATGATCATCCTGCCAACAGATCAGGGTGAGGTGAAGGTTTTCGTTTACGGATTTAAACCATTTGGATCGTGGGGACAAGTAGTTGTACAATTAAACGACATAACCGTCGATTCTAAAGGATACAACCGTAAAAAGACAATCATTCGGACATTAGCCCAGCTTCATCAGCTGCTCGTAAATAGTCAGGATTAAGTTTGATCTTTTAATTTTATATAGACTGAAAGCCGGTGTGAACTTGGGGTTCACACCGGCTTCTTTGAGTGATGGTCTTGAAAACCCCTGGCTATGCCGGTGGTTCCAAAGAGCTTATAGCGTAGTGTAGAACACCCTCTTTCTATAGAAAAAGCCGGTTCTTTATCACTACATGTCAGTCCAGCATGAGGGGAGGTATCCTTGCTGATTGGCATTAATAAAGCCTAAAATAAGCGGAATTTCTCCGCTTATTTCTCCACGTTTTTTAGCCGGAATAAACAGCCAGAGAAAATAATCCATTGGGCCTTTTAGGCCGAGGCTGGTAAGGAAGGCTTCCAGCCGCAGAGCAAACCACCAGTTTAAACTGGTGGTTTTTGATTTTAGTAAGTTGAAAGAAATTCAACCTATGCGGATAATTTTTAACTATGCTTTCTCGGAGGATCCGCCCCTATGGTCTGTGCCGACAGGAAAGGACTTAGCGAACTCATGCTGGGGGCTCAAGGAGTATTCTCTTTAGTTAATGGCCCCTATAAAAATTTTATAGAAATGCTTCAGATATATCTGGCTGGGACCTCATATATTAATTCCTTGAAAACTTCGCAGGTATATCATTATTTTCTAAAGAATTCTTAAATTCAGAGACTGGAACTCCCTGCGATATGGATTAATTTTAAAAAAGCAAAGAGTTTTTTCTATTGTAAGTGTTTTCATAAAGGGTAAATTGTTATATAATTCTGACATAAATAAAATGAGTGATCATTCATTTAGTAGGAGGATTAGAGATGAAAACAGTGATAGTAACTGGCGGATCAAACGGTATGGGGAAATATATGGCGAAACACTTTTTGGAGAAAGGAAATAACGTGGTCATTACAGGACGGGACATTGGAAGGCTTGAAAAGACTAAAGAAGGATTTGCTTCTTTGTCTGGAAAAATGGAGGTCTTTCAAATGGATGTCAGGGAGCCTGAACATGCAACAAAGATGATTGAATTTACAGCAGGAAAATTCGGCAGCGTTGATACATTAATTAATAATGCAGCAGGGAATTTCATTGTGCCCGCTGAAAAGTTGACTCCTAACGGATGGAAATCGGTCATCGACATAGTATTGAACGGCACATTTTTCTGCTCTCATGCAGCGGCCAATTATTGGAAAGAGACAGGAACGAAAGGGAACATTATCAATATGGTAGCTACATATGCTTGGAATGCCGGTGCAGGAGTTGCCCATTCAGCAGCAGCAAAAGCCGGAGTACTCTCTCTAACAAGAACACTGGCTGTCGAATGGGGCCATAAATACGGGATCAGAACAAATGCTATTGCTCCAGGTCCGATTGAGAGGACTGGAGGAGCCGAGAAGCTGTGGGAATCAGAGGAAGCTGCCAAAAGGACAATTGACAGTGTGCCGTTAAAACGATTGGGTACTCCTGAAGAAATAGCTGAACTGGCCTATTTCCTTGCTTCAGACAGCGCAGCCTATATCAACGGAGAATGTGTGACAATGGACGGGGGACAGTGGCTTAACCGCTTTCCATTTTAAGAATATCTCAACCAGTCAGATTTAAGGCTGGTTTTTTATTGGCTCTTTTCGTAAACTTTGTTGCTAATTAATCTATTTTTCATAAGAGAACTCCATTATTCACTGTTAATAACCGGATAAGCAAGGGAGTAAAGAGCTACTCTTTCTGTTTAGAGAGAAATAGTATCCTAAAAACTCCAGGTGACCGTTTTTCGCTGTTAGGTGTCCCTCGAGAGCGGTTTGAGTGACACCAGGTGTCTGTTTTTCGCTGTTAGGTGTCCTTTGAGAGCTGGTTGAGTGACAGCAGGAGTCGTTTTTCGCTGTTAGGTGTCCTTCGAGAGCTGGTTGAGTGACACCAGGAGTCTGTTTTTCTGTGTTAGGTGTCCTTCGAGAGCTGGTTGAGTGACACCAGGAGTCTGTTTTTCTGTGTTAGTTAGGTGTCCTTCGAGAGCTGGTTGAGTGACACCAGGAGTCTGTTTTTCTGTGGTAGGTGTCCTTCGGGAGCTGGTTGAATGACATCAGGAGTCGTTTTTCGCTGTTAGGTGTCCTTCGAGAGCTGGTTGAGTGACACCAGGAGTCTGTTTTTCGCTGTTAGGTGTCCTTCGAGAGCGGTTTGAGTGACACCAGGAGTCTGTTTTTCTGTGTTAGGTGTCCTTCGGGAGCTGGTTGAGTGACCCCAGGAGTCTGTTTTTCTGTGTTAGGTGTCCTTCGAGAGCTGGTTGAGTGACCCCAGGAGTCTGTTTTTCTGTGTTAGGTGTCCTTCGAGAGCTGGTTGAGTGACACCAGGTGTCTGTTTTTCTGTGTTAGGTGTCCTTCGAGAACGATTTGAGTGACACCAAGAGTCTGTTTTTCGCTGTTGGGTGTCCTTCGAGAGCTGGTTGAGTGACACCAGAAGTCTGTTTTTCTGTGTTAGGTGTCCTTCGAGAGCTGGTTGAGTGACACCAGGAGTCTGTTTTTCTGTGTTAGGTGTCCTTCGAGAGCGGTTTGAGTGACACCAAGAGTCTGTTTTTCGCTGTTAGGTGTCCTTCGGGAGCTGGTTGAATGACATCAGGAGTCTGTTTTTCTGTGTTAGGTGTCCTTCGAGAACGATTTGAGTGACACCAAGAGTCTATTTTTCGCTGTTAGGTGTCCTTCGAGAGCTGGTTGAATGACACCAGAAGTCTGTTTTTCTGTGTTAGGTGTCCTTCGAGAGCTGGTTGAGTGACACCAAGAGTCTGTTTTTCGCTGTTAGGTGTCCTTCGGGAGCTGGTTGAATGACATCAGGAGTCGTTTTTCGCTGTTAGGTGTCCTTCGGGAGCTGGTTGAATGACATCAGGAGTCGTTTTTCGCTGTTAGGTGTCCTTCGAGAGCGGTTTGAGTGACACCAGGAGTCTGTTTTTCGGGTATCCTTCAAGAGCGGTTTGGGTGACACCAGGAGTCGTTTTTCTATGTTAGGTGTCGTTGCCCGTGTAGAATTATCCCGCTTCCCTAAGTATTTCCCTTGGAGGAAGCTCTTTTCTTTCTTGAGTGCTTAGATATTTGGGATGGGATAAGGCTGCACCTTACCCAACAACAATCTTTGCGAAAAGAGCCTTTTATTTTTATAAACTCCTCTTTTTTGGATTACATTATCCGCGTCCTGCAGCGCCTAGCCCCTCGGGGTCAAATAACCTCAAGAGAATAAAAGGAAAGACCGCCTTTTTTTCTTTTGAGAACATCTGCCTGTTGGGGCTGAAAGAGGCGCTTCCGCTTTTGTTCTTGACTGCTTTAATAGATCCTTCTTCAAGAGCCTGCTTTTTATATAGTATGGTAAAAAAGGCATGCCGCCAGTTACTTCTGTCTGAACAAACGGAATCAATGTGAAAAGGCTCTTAATTACTCTGCACGCCGCTGAACAGCCGGCTCTGTTTATTAGTTTACCTCTCCTTCAGTCACAATCGTTGCTGAAAAGCTAAATAAAAAAACCAGTCATCATTTCTCTCTCTGAAGCATCAGGATATGATATACTCAATAATATTTTATCGTAGGGAAGTGGTTGAAGATGGATCCATTGGAAGTTATAGCGAATTTGAATAAGGCTTTTCCTTATTTTCAACCGGTATTCAGTGCAGATGAACATACTATTATGGGATATGAGATATTGGGAAGATATCAGTCTGACCAAGGAATCATCAGTCTGGGGCCGTTTTTCCTTGATGAGGACATTCCCGATGAGTATCGGATAGAGGCGGATAATTATATTTTGTCACAGGCTTTAGAAAAATCCTTGAATGAGGGCATTTCCACAAGTTTTTTTGTGAACAGGGATGCTAACCTGTTAATGGCAGATAGAGGACAGTCACTTCTTGAACTTTTATTGCGCTTTTGTTCCAAAGGGTTAGACTTGGAGAGAATTGTTCTCGAGATTTCAGAGAAAACGTTCAGAGGGGATTTTGAGCAGTTATTTCATTTGATTCAGTATTATAAAACGTATGGAATCAAAATTGCCATTGATAATATAGGCGGAGACAGCGATCAGTGGGAGAGGCTTGCAAAGGTGAGCCCTGATATTATGAAGGTTGATCTTCAGCACCTGCGGAAAGAAGCAGGAAACACTGCTTTTCATAATATTTTATACAGCCTTTCTATGCTGGCCAGGAAGATTGGTTCGACGCTTCTTTTTGAAAATATCGAATTGGACTATCAGCTTCACTTTGCCTGGAAGAATGGCGGAAGGTATTATCAGGGCTTTTATTTACAGGAACCGTCCGCAGATTTTCTGAAAAAAGAAATCCTGCGGGAAAAGTTAAAGACAAAGTGTCAGGAGTATATAGAACATGAAAAGAGACATTTAAAAGCAGTCCATGGTCTTGCGCAGCTTCTTCAGAGGGAAACCAATGAGCATATCAACCAACTTAAAAAACAAATGAATGATTTAGACAGCTTGATTATCAGCCTATCCAAATTCGTTGGGGATAAATTTTTCCGGCTGTATATATGTGACGGAAACGGTTTTCAGTTGACGGAGAACCTGATCAGAAAAGATAGCAGGTGGGCAGCACTTGACGGTTTTAAAGGGAAAAACTGGAGTTGGAGGCCGTATTTCCTTGAAAACATCATGAGAATGCAAAACAAAAATGCAGGATTGCTTTCAGATTCCTACAGCGATATTGAAACGGGTGAGATGATCAGGACCTTTTCCTATCCATTAGGGGAGAACCACTATCTTTTTATGGACTTGGCCTATGATTTCTTGTATGACCAGGATGGAATCCATTATTAGAACACGGAATAGTTGATGCTTCAGTGGGCACCTTAACCTTAAAAGCTTATTAAGGGGTGGTATGATGAGCAGTTTTATTATGGTCCTTATGCTTATTAGTGCAGGAGTGCTTGTTCTGTCATTACTATATACATTAAAGGTAGCTCGTCAGCAGAAAGAATTAAAAAACGAACTTGATACAGATTTACCGGATAAAGTGCAGGAGCATCCATATACAAAGAATCCAATTTTTCTCACCTACTTAATTGCTGCTGTACTTGTTATATTATTTATCATCTATAAAGCGGTTGATTTATACGCTGCATGAGTATTTGTCAGTATTAAAGGCTGTTTTCTGAAACATGGTTGCTTCCGGATACTCCCGGATACTAAGAGTTTTATCTCTTTTCTTTTCGGTATTACCGTATTTTTTCCTTCTTGAGATTGATATTTCTTCGGAGTTAGTATCAAATAGCAACAAAGTTTACAAAATGAGCCTGATTTAAAGAGAAAAGAATAAGCAGGATTCAGAGAAGAAGAGTGTATCATGTGCTGATGCAGTCTTCTTCTTTTTTATTGACTCTTTTCTAAAGGCCGTTTTCGCTTACATAATTGCTTCAGATAAATGCTAAAAGCTCGATTTTCTCCTGTACACTAAGGTTTCACCTTAACGAAGAGAAGCTCTTTCCTCTCTTGATTAACAGGTTTTTTTCCTGTCGCTTATGGCGCTGCTTTTCGGAATCAACACCATATAGCAACAAAGTTTACGAAAAGAGGCTTACATAAAGAGTGAGCAGAAGTTTCGCAGCCTCCTGCAGGATTTGCGGCGCATCCAATTCCAGCACCTCCCCCCTTCTCCAGAGAGAAAACTTGACATTAAATAACTGGTAAATTATTCTTTATCATCATTTAAGTTTTACAAATATGACAAAAGGGAAACAGAATAAATGAAATTAATAAATGAATCTGTCTGCTTTTGTTAGTAAAATGCGAATGATTTACATACTATCGACATACAAGGGTTGCTACAATGGAAAAGAAATCCAAAGGAGAGAAGATAAAGATGATGAAAAAATTCAAGAAACTAACCGCAGTATTGATTGCAGCCATTTTTTGTATCATGTTCATTGAACCGGCGACTGCCCTGGATAAAGAGGGAATTGTCAAAAGAGTTGAAACTTCTTTTAATAAGCAGGTATCTTTGAGTGAAAAACCGAGGGATATGAACGAAATTGACGCTATTTTAAATACTCATTTTACGGAAAGTTTCAAGGAAAAATTCGTATTGGAAAATGTCATTGAAACGGATGAAGGCTTCCAGACTTTCGGCTCAGATTTTGCCTCCTATTATATTCCTAATTTTAGCTATACAGACAAAACAGAAGCTGTTAAAAAGGGTGAAACTGTCTACCTGTATGAATACATTACTTATGAGGAAGGACCTGTTTATTTTGAGGACGGGTATCAGGGGGTAAAACTGGTAAAAGAAAATGGCGATTTGAAAGTGGATGATATTTTCTTTACACTCCCAAAAGAACTGGAAACGAGAGAGAACGGCAATGAAGCTTCCTCGACTGAAGAAGCTCAAAAATTGGAAACGGCAGAAGGGGAGGGTGTTTCTTCCCCCCTTTCCGTTTCCTATAGAAATAAATTGTACATTATTTTTCAAGGCTATTTCCTTGATGACAGCCGCTACTTTTCAAATGTTATTTGAGAATTCAAATTGACACAAGATGTGTCAATTTATTTTGTTTATCTCCAGCAATTCAGCAAGTTGTGCAAGATCAGAGCTGTATAATACTTCATCATCTACCAGTACCAAAGGAGTTGACATTGCTTTGTACTTTTCTACTAATTCTTTCCTGAAGACCGGATCTTTTCTGATATCCTTTTCTGTGTAAGGAATCTTATGATGGTTTAAAAGTTCTTTGACGAAAGTGCATGGAGGGCAGTCTGGCTGCGTATACACCGTGATGTCTCTTTGCTTCAATCTTTACACTTCCTTTTTGGAATGGTTTTTTTTTAGGTAGTCGAGAAGGCCCATTGCTGAAACCTTCATATCCAAATCCAGGAGACGGAGGAAATCCTCATTTCCTCTCAGCCTGTTATCTGAATTCAGTACTTCTTTTTTTAGTGCTTCTGCCAATGCAGGAAGCTGTGTTTCTGGTTTGTTTTCTTTAGTGATTCGAATAGCAGTATCGATAAATATTTTCAGCCAATTTTTTATCTCTGTCAAAACTTTTGCCGGCTCTTCAGAAATACCAAAATGTCCGAAGAAAATTCTCTCTAGTTCTAATTCATTGAATAGAGCAAGTGATTGAAGCATCTCCTCAGGGTTGAACTGATTAGGAGAGGTGGACGGCAAATAAAGAGCTTCCCCTTCCAGAATGTATCCATAATTGATTCCTGCAGTGTCCCCGGTAAATATTCCTTTTGATTTATTATCATATATACTGAAATGATGCCGTGAATGACCCGGTGTATCCAAAAAGGTCAAAGTACTGTCAGGGCTTAGTTGAAGATGCTCATTGTGTTTTTTTATGATGACCCTTTCTGGAGGTACAGGGATGATAGGATGGAATAAGCGATCAAAATCCTTTCCATATACCTGTCTTGCACCTGCTTCAAGTTTCTCGGGATTTATCAGGTGTCTTGCTCCTTTTTCGTGGACAATAATCGAGGCATTCCGGCATTTTTCAAGAAAAACACCCGCACCTCCAGCATGATCTAAATGAATATGGGTTACGATGATATTTTTTATTCTATCCAATGAAATCTCCATTTGTTCCAGCCCCTCAATCAAACGGGGAATAGAGGGGCTGGCAGAAGTTTCAATTACTGTCACTTCTTCTTCTTTGATGACATATGCACCTGTTCTGAAGCGTTCGTTCAAATCAAGAAGGTCAATAATGGATATTCTATCTTCACTATTTATTATCATCTTCTTTGCCCCTTTATGAAAGTCTGTTTTCGCATATATTGTGGCTTTTGGAAAAATCCCAAGAGCCGGATTTTTCCCCGGATACTGAAGGGTTTCTCTCTAATCGGGGAGAGCAGCTCTTTTCTTTTCATAATTTCTAGGTTATTCATGTGAACTATGGTTATTTTTTCGGAATTAGAACCAAACAGCAACGAAAGTTTACGAAAAGAACCCTATGGAGAAGGGCATAATCTGTAGGTGAAACCTTCAAATGCCCCTTTCAATTAGCTTCTTTTGATGTTAATTATAGCCGAATTAGAATAAAAATAAAAAAATTCTGTTTTTTTCTTGAGAAGGGAAAGTGGTGGTGTTATGTTAAAAGGTGTGATAGAGTTGTATGTGTTTTTAGTAAGGATCTTTCATTCAGATGGCGGTTTATCTCATCTTTTGAAAGGATAGAAATTGTTATAATGTAAAAGATAAGACAGAATGAAGTGAAGAAAGGAGAGACGGTCAATGTCTCAGCTTCTAGGGATCATTCAGCGTTTAAAATCATTGCAGGATGGTACAGATACAGGTGAAACACAACAGCGTTTTTTTGAAGTGAATGGTAAAAAACTATGTCAGGTAAAGTATTTTTCTAATACCGATACATTTGAATTAGAAGTTTACACTGATGATAAGAAAGCCAACAAGTTTCCATTCGATGATATCGATATTACAGCTATCGAGATTTTTGAATTGCTTCAAGAAGAGAAGGAAAACTCCCAGTAACCGGGAGGCACATCCTCAGCAGAAGAGAAGGCGGTCACATAGATGTGACTGCTTTCTCTTTTTTTTACGGCTCCTTTAGTGAAAATTGTTGTTAATTTTCTTTCTTGTTATGTTACGCTGCTTCCCGCAGGAACAGGAGTGTGGGGTGTATAGAAATAACAAGCATGACGGAACTTAATGATAGAGGTGATAGAATGAATACTGAAAAAAATCCTGAAACCATTTGTCCTGCATGCGGCCAAATAAACGTTATGGAAGATGTCCTGACTGCATTGTCCAATCAAAATGTAATGTACGACTGCCCTTTCTGCGGATATCATAAGAAAAATATAGAGACGAAAAAGGGCTGAACAGACTTTTAAACCCAACATATTCCTTAAAGTATGATACAATAAAAGCCGGCCTTTATTTAGCTTTTTTCGTAAACTTTGCTGCTGATAAGAAGTCAATGCACCTGTGCTCTTGCTATCTTCAATTGCTTCTTCTTCTTCTTGTTATCAGACCATGTATCAGGGAGTGGAGCTGCAGGGTTCGGGTATAGGAGAACGGTCATCTTTCCTCGAGGCAGCAATTCATTCGAGAACAGCTTTTAATACGAGAGTGAGGGGTTCATAATGTTTTCGTTACACAGCAAGGATTTCCTGGAAGCGAATATTGCCGACTTTATTATACCGTCAGAAAAGGTTGCTCATGTTCAGAAAGCTAATACACTGGAACACGCTCTGCTCGTCTTGACGAAAAGCGGGTATTCGTCCATTCCAGTGCTCGATGCACAATTTCACTTAGAAGGATTAATCAGTTCAAGCTTGATTACAGATTCAATCCTGGGTCTTGAGCATATCGAATTTGAAAAATTGGATGAGAAAAAGGTAGAGGAAGTCATGGATGTGGATTTTCCTACAATTTTACTTCGAACCAAATTCATTAAAGCGCTTCAGCTTCTAATTGATCATCCGTTTCTCTGTGTAGTGGATGAAGACGGTCTTTTTGAAGGTATCATGACCAGGAGAGTTATCCTTAAACAGCTAAACCGTAATATACATAATGCATGATATCTGGAGCTCCCTATAACGGGGGCTCTTCTTACTAATAATAGATGAATACGGAAGAGGGGGAAGTGAGATGTCGAAAGAGGATGGGAGTTCAATCGGACAGGCTCCTAAAAGGACAAAAAGGCCTTTCGTACTTGCAGCAGTCATGCTCGCCATGTTCATGGGTGCAATAGAGGCAACGATTGTATCCACTGCCATGCCGGCTATTGTAGGGGATCTGGGAGGCTTTTCTTTATACAGCTGGGTCTTTTCAGCTTATTTGCTGATGAATGCGGTCACGGTATTGATTTATGGAAAGTTATCTGACTTATTTGGAAGAAAACCCATTATTACATTCGGCATTGTTTTATTCATGGCAGGGTCCATACTATGTGGTTTTGCGCAGTCAATGGAACAGCTGATCCTATACAGGCTGATTCAGGGATTTGGTGCAGGAGCTGTTCTTCCAATGGCGACTACCATTGTCGGTGACATTTATACTAGGGAAGAAAGAGCGAAAATACAAGGGTATTTGTCTTCTGTCTGGGGTATCTCTGCTGTCAGCGGCCCCGCAATTGGAGGATTGCTGGTGGAGTATGTCAGCTGGCATTATGTATTCTGGATCAACATTCCGCTTGGGGTATTGTCCATTGCTGCCCTTTGGCTGTTTCTCCATGAAGACGTTAAGAAGGAAAAGCATAAGATTGATTACCTTGGGGCTTTATTACTGACAGTGCCATTTCCACATTGATGTTCATCCTTGTGGAAGGGGGAGTCCATATCCCATGGGATTCACCCGCAGCTATAGCTTTGATTGCTGCCGCCATCTTATTTTTTATAGGGTTCATATTTCAGGAAAGAAGAGCTCAGGAACCAATGATGCCGTTCAGTATCTGGAAGGAGCAATCTATCTTTATAGCAAATATTGTTTCACTCACTACAGGAGTGATGTTAATAGGAATCTCCAGTTTTCTTCCTGCCTTTGTGCAGGGAGTCATGGAACGAAGCCCCACAGTGGCTGGCTTCACTCTGACAACAATGTCCATCGGCTGGCCGATTGCAGCAACGGCTGCAGGAAGATTACTTCTGAAAATAGGATACTATAAGACTTCGCTGATAGGCGGATTCTCCCTGATCATCGGGAGCATTTTCTTTGTCACCATGGGTGCTGATTCGGGACCTTTATGGGCAGCAGCAGGTTCCTTCTTTGTTGGAGCAGGTATGGGATTGACTTCTACCTCCTTTATCGTATCCATCCAGAGTACGGTTGAATGGAAGCAAAGAGGGATTGCCACTGCTGCCAACATGTTCATGAGAAACCTGGGAAGTACCTTGGGAGCGGCGCTACTCGGCGGGATACTGAACAGCTCTATAAAGCAATATTTAGAGAACAAGGACCATACAAAAGCTGACATTGATGTAGTTAATATGCTTCTTGATGAGAAGAAGAGAAGTGAACTCAGCGGTCCATTAAGAGAAACCTTGCAGTCTGCCCTGACTTTTTCTCTTCATTGGGTATATATTGGGGTGTTGTCCTTTGCTGTTATAAGCCTTTTGCTTATTTTGTTTCTTCCTAAAAAAGACTGATTGGGAGATGTCTGGAAGTTCTCTTTAATTGATTAAACCCAGTCAATTAGGAGGAGGCCGGTCCAAGCTGGGAACCGTTGTATTCAGAAATGCTTCCAGACAGTCGAGGGAAACAGGATGACGGAGTTTAATAGCGATGGAATAGATTCAGGCAGGGGATCCAGTGATCGTTACAAAGTCTAAATGAATGAATATTCAGTAAGGTGGAGAGCGAGGCTGAGAAGGTAATCAACGAAAACCGCAGTCTATAGAGTGAACAAGGCATCCAGTCTTGCTTAGAAAACTGAAAATCTAGAGAATTTTAAAATTTACTTTATATGAACAAAGATAAAGTCAACTACCCTTCCTTAAATAGGAAGAATAGTTGACTTTTTTATTGAAGGCAACGTATAGAATTTTTTGGGCACAATTGCCTGTCGGGAATGCGGCCTTTTTCAACTAGTTCATAGAAACATGCTAACTCAAGCAAGTAACGGGTGAGTCTTTCCAATATGGCTCAGTACTATAAATAATAAATAGGGGAAAAAAGTTCCCTTATTTACTAAGAAACATTGAAAAAAGCTAAGATAGGGGAAGAAAATTCCCTTATTTAACTAAATACACTAAAAAATGTTCTGTTTTATCATATAACGGAAAAAAGTTCCTCTATTTACCCAGTATTTAACTTGGATTGACGAATAAGGGAAAAAAGTTCCCTTAATTATACCGCTGGGTACCCAATTAATGAAATGACAGGCGGATTTCGTTATAAGACCTGATCCATCAAGCGCCTACTCAGATGAGCCGGTTATCTTCAACGGAAACCAAAGCTCTTTCATAATCTCTGAAGCGGAAAAGGCAAGTTTTACAATTAATAGTCTTTGTTGGACTGTTTCAGTGCGCTCATCTTGCTAAAGTGTTATTTAAATTCCGCTGCTGGTTGATTATTTGAAGGGTTAAATAATAATCAAAAGCTATTTACTTGAAGTTTCTTGGAGGGGGGTGAGTGTGCAGGAGCAGATTCAGACTAAGCGAGATTCCTCTCATACACCTATCAGAATTCAAAAAGGAAAACCAAGAGCAAGGTTTTTTATCTTCTAGAACAGTAAGGAATGAACCAACTTAACGATCAAAATAAGAGTCATCACATTTAAAACGGTTTTTGCCAGCTGCAAGGGAACCTTGCCAGCGATTTTTACAGCTATTTGTGCGCCCATGAGGCTGCCAAGACAAAAAGCCAAGCCTGCCTGCCAGATAAAATGTCCATTGTAAAGATAAGCTGTGAAGGCAGCTGAACAGGAAATAAAGGTTTGGAATCTTGTAAAAGCAATGGATTTGATAAAAGAGACCCCTTTGTAAATAAAAGTGTGCATCAGCATTGTTGCCTGGCCAGGTCCGAACATACCATCATAGAAACCTATGGCAGTTAAAAAAGGACCGATGCCTTTTAGGTTTTCGGTATCCCCTGTCTGGGAGGGTGAGGATTTCCTAATGAAATTGAGTGAAAATGCGGTCGATAAAAAAATAATGGCCAGGGCTTCCAAAGTTGACTGAGAAAGCAAACCTGCTGTCAGTCCCCCTGCAATCCCGCCGCCAAATGCAAAGGGAAGGATGGAGAAAGCTTCTTTCCACCGTATTTCTCTTTTTCTTAGCAAATAGGCAAAGCTGGAAAATGAGCTGATCGTATTTGAAAACTTGCTCGTTGCAATAGCGGAATGGATAGGCAGACCTGCGAGGAGCATGACAGGAAGGCCGATCAAGCCGCCGCTGCCTGCAATAGTTCCTATAAGAGCAGTGAAAAATCCTGCAAGCAAAAGGAGAATGAACATGTTATCACCTCATTTATCTTCTGTTAGTCACATTTACTTTCTGCTAATAGTGTATTCTTTTTGAGGTCATAATGAAATTACATAAAAACTAAGATATAATATAAGAAAAACTTATTGATAGGAGTGAAGGCTTTATGGCTTTTTCTGAATATCAGTTAATGTCTGTTCTTGCTCAGGAAATGAATATGAGAAAAGCAGCGGAACGGTTGTTTGTTTCTCAGCCTGCTTTATCTCAAAGGCTTCAGAACATTGAAAAGGAGTGGGGAACCAAACTGTTTATCAGGTCCCAGAAAGGGTTGTCTCTTACTCCTGCTGGAGAGCTTGTGGTTAAGCTGTCACAGGAAATGCTGCAAAAGGAAGAGAAGGTGAAGGAAGAAATCCAGGCCCTGCAATCCAAAGTGCATGGAACCCTTAAGATTGCATGCGCATCCATTGTAGGACAGAATTGGCTTCCCCAAGTTCTCAAGAAGTTTGTAGATGCGTATCCGCATGCTAAAATCTCCTTGATCACCGGGTGGAGCAGTGAAATACTGGAAGCACTATATGAAGATCAGGTTCATATAGGCATCATAAGGGGAACTGCTGATTGGAAAGGTCCCAAGTATCACCTTTTCACTGACAGGCTGTACTTAGTAGATAGGGAAATTCAGAATGTGGAAGAAGTTTTGGAAACAGATCGTCCTTTCATTCAATTCAAGAGCGATTCAAACTACTATCAGGAAATTCAGGATTGGTGGCACCGCCAATTTCAATCAGTACCTAAACGGACGATAGTGGTCGATCAAATAGAGACATGTAAGCAGATGACATTCAATGGGATAGGATATGCGATTCTGCCGGCAATTACGTTAAACGGGGCTGAGGAAAATCTTTATAAAATTCCCCTAATGGATGAAAAGAAAGGTTCGATCCACAGGGACACTTGGCTTATTGGCTATGATTCTGCTTTCCAGCTGAAGCAGGTTCAGGCTTTTGTGGAAATAGTAGAAGAGTTTTTAGAGGAAAACAGCACATCTATTTTTTAATGGTAAGAATAGAGAATTCTTGTCTTTCGTCCTTTAATTTGTTAAAGTGGATAATAGATTTCTGAATATATACATATTAATAGGGGGTTACTCAAATGAAACAAATGGATGCAAATGAGATCATCTCATTTATTCAAAATAGCACCAAATCTACACCTGTCAAAGTATATGTCAAAGGAAACCTTTCGGATATTAACTTTGGCGCTAATGCAAAAAGCTTTATTAATGGCGAATCCGGTGTGGTGTTCGGAGAGTGGGCAGAGATTTCCGAAGCACTCGAAAACAATAAAAAGGATATAGTGGATTTTGTAGTGGAGAACGACCGCCGCAATTCGGCCATTCCTCTGCTTGATATGAAAGGCATCAAAGCCCGTATCGAACCTGGCGCCATCATCAGGGATCAGGTGGAAATCGGCGATAATGCTGTCATCATGATGGGAGCCTCCATCAATATCGGTTCTGTGATTGGTGAAGGAACAATGATTGATATGAACGTAGTACTTGGCGGACGTGCAACTGTGGGCAAGAATTGCCATATCGGTGCCGGCTCCGTCCTTGCTGGTGTCATTGAGCCTCCATCTGCAAAGCCGGTTGTAATCGAAGACGATGTAGTGGTTGGAGCGAATGCAGTTGTTCTTGAAGGCGTCACGGTAGGAAAAGGTGCCGTTGTGGCAGCGGGCGCTATTGTGGTAGAAGATGTGCCTCCATACACTGTTGTAGCTGGTACCCCGGCCAAAGTCATTAAAGAAATCGATGAAAAAACAAAATCAAAGACCGAAATCAAGCAAGAACTTAGACAACTGTAATAATTGCCGGTCATCGGTTGATTGGATAAAGGACTGAGGGCCATACGGCATCAGTCCTTTTCACATGGCTGTTTTCGTATATATTGTTGCTTTCGGAAAAATCCCAAGAGGCGGATTTTCCCCCGGATACTATGAGTTTTAACTCTAAACCGGGAAGAGCTGCTCTTTTCTTTTCCGTGTTACCAGATTTCATCTCCGTAATAGGGTTATTTTTTCGAAATTAGTATTAAATAGCAGCAAAGTTTACGAAAAGAGTCTTTCACATAGAGTCAATGCAGGAGCCATATGAAAGGAGGCACAACCATGCCTGAAAGCAACACATTCATTGAAATCAGAAGAGATCTCCATAAGATCCCTGAGCTGGGATTTAAAGAGCATAAGACACAAGAGTATCTGCTTTCGTATATTGAAAGCCTGCCGCAGGAAAGGCTTCAAGTGAAAAAGTGGAAAACAGGCCTGTTCGTAAGGCTGGAAGGCACTAATCCAAGAAAGACGGTCGGTTACCGCACAGATATTGATGGCCTGCCGATTGAAGAAAACACCAGCCTTCCATTTCGCTCGGAACATGAAGGGAGAATGCATGCATGCGGGCACGACTTCCATATGAGTATTGCGTTGGGGATACTGACCCATTTTGCAAGAAACCCAATGGAAGATCATCTTCTGTTTGTTTTTCAACCAGCAGAAGAAGGTCCCGGAGGCGCGAAACCCATGCTTGAAAGTGAGATTATGAAAGAATGGAAACCTGACTTTATTATTGGCCTTCATGTCGCGCCAGAGTATGAGGTAGGGACTATTGCCATTAAGGAAGGCCTGTTGTTTGCCAACACCTCAGAACTGTTCATCGACTTGAAAGGAAAAGGAGGTCATGCAGCTTATCCTCACCATACCAAAGATATGGTTGTGGCAGCCGCCATGCTCGTTACCCAGCTGCAGACGGTTGTCTCCAGAAATATAAACCCGCTTGACAGCGCGGTGGTGACTATAGGAAAAATCACAGGAGGAACCGTCCAGAATATAATTGCAGAAACAGCAAGACTGGAGGGAACCATCAGGACATTATCTGCCGAGTCGATGGATAGTGTGAAACAACGGATTCAGGCACTGGTAAAAGGGATTGAAATCGGCTATGACTGTGAGGCGGTCATTGACTACGGCAGCATGTACCGCCAGGTTTTCAATGAAGAAAAGGCGACAAGAAGGTTCATTGAATTTCTGCAAACGAAAGAGAATGTAGACCTTGTTTTATGTGATGAGGCTATGACAGGTGAGGACTTCGGCTACATGCTTGAAGAAATTCCCGGTTTCATGTTCTGGCTTGGGGTTAATTCTGAATTCGGGCTTCATCATGCTAAATTGAATCCTGATGAAGCGGCCATTGAATTTGCAATCTCCACTGTGACGGATTACATCAGTACTTTATAAGGAACAAAAATAAAAAGGCTCTTTTCGTAAACTTTGTTGCTATTTCATTCTCATCTCGAAAAAGTAACCATATTAAGAGAAGATAAAATAGGCTAAAATCTAAAAGAAAAGGCTACTCTCCCCCGATAAGAGATAAAACTTTTAGTATCCGGGGATATCCGAAAGCAACAATAGATGCGAAAACAGCCAATAAAAAACAACGTCCTGAAATTGGACGTTGTTTTTTTATTATTGTTCTTTCTTTTCGATGTACACTTGATGCGGATATGGAATTTCAATGCCATTTTGATCAAGGGCTTCTTTAAGAGCTTTGCGCAGTTTGCGTTCCACGCCCCATTGCTCCATATTTTTTGTTTTCCCAATCACTCTGATGACCACATCTGATGCTCCAAGCGTCTGGACACCGATTACATTAGGGCCATCCACAATATTTTCATCTTCGGCTGCCGCCTTGTCACAGACCTGCTGTAGGACCGTGATGGCTTTATCAATATCGTCATCATAAGAGATCCCTATATCGACAAGCGCCCTCATGTTTCCTCTGGAATGATTGCTCAACGAGGTAATTTCCCTGTTAGGAAGGAAATTCAATGTGCCATCAAAGCTGCGGATCTGCGTCGTTCTAAGTCCGACAGCCTCAACAATTCCTGAATAACTTCCTGCTGTGACATAATCTCCTACATCAATTTGTTTTTCCAGCAGAATGAAGAAGCCGGTAACCACATCACTGACCAGTCCCTGTGCACCAAAACCGACGGCAAGTCCAATAATCCCGGCACCTGCAAGAATGGCTGTTACCTGTATTCCGAAGATTTGAAGGATGGTCACGAAGAAAATAAAGATCAATACGTAGGAGAAAATGTTTCTTGCCAAACTCTCTAAGGTTTGTGCTCTCGCCGCAGAGACACTGTTTCTCTCGCTATATTTGCTGAATGCCCTATGAAGAACTTTGTTTCCAAATCCTCTTACTAACAAAAATGCAATATAAATAGCTATAATTTGCAAGAAGGAAATTCCTATTGTGATTAAAAGCCCTGTCCAATCAAAGTCATTTATTCTTTCTGTAAATCCATTCAAGCCTAATATAAAGCCCATCTTAGTCATTCCTTTCATATTAAGGTTATATGTACAAGCAAAAAGACCTTATAAGTATAAACATAACTTCATTAGTGTTGTCAAAAACCAGATTGTTTTATTCGACAATCATGGCGAAAGATCCGCTTGATGAAGGCTGTTTTCTCATTAATTGCTGCATACGGAAAAATTACAAGTGCCGGATTTTTCTTGGAATTTCTCTCTGAACAGGGAGAGCAGCTCTTTTCTTTCTGGCTTACCAGGTTATCCCGCATTATAGCGGTAGTTATCGAAAATTTATTTGAAATCGCAGCTTGGTGAAAAATGAAAATTAATTCCTTTCAATTAGGGAAATCGGGATGAAGCTCCTGAAAAACGTGTCAATCGGGCTGTTGAATAATTGACAAAAGGGAGTAAGCGACTAAAGGGGGAGAAGGGGTCGGCCATTTGACCGATCTCTTCCTATGCTTAGTTAAGTAAAGTATCCATAGTAGTAAAATCAGAATTCATGAAGGATTCTTAAAAAAGTAAAAAATTCAAATAAAAAGGTGGAAAAATATTTCGAAACCCGATATATTAAATAGTACATGAATTTTTTGCATCAAAGAGAGGGGGAAAATAAGTGGATACATTTAAAAAGTTAAAGCAGTTTTACTGGCCTTACAAAAAATTCTTTTTCATTTCGATTATTTTCTTGGTTTTCGTAACAGGTATCACAGTGGTTTACCCGATCATCCTGCAGAGGACAATCGATGATGTAATATTGCAGAGGGAGTTTGGCCTGGTACCTTATTTGGCGTTCGGTTTCATCTTTATCATGGTCATAAAAGGTGTCACCACTTTCATTCATCAATATAACGGGGATATGTTTGGGATTACAAGTGTATACAGACTGCGCAATGAGCTGTATGAAAAGCTTCAATATCTTCCCTTCCGTTATTATGATAACGCTAAAACAGGAGATCTGATGTCAAGGCTGACAGCGGATGTAGAGGCATTCAGGTTTTTCCTTTCATTCGGGATCTCCGAATTGATTCGCTTCGCCCTGCTGGTCACCCTCAGTTTCGGAGTCATGTTTTACTACTCTCCGTCACTTACGTTCGTGACATTGTCTACCCTGCCGTTTCTCGCTGTGTCGGTTTATAAGTTTGATAAAGCAGTGCATCCTGCTTTCCGCGGGATCAGAAAGTCTTTCGGGAAATTGAATACAAACGTACAGGAAAATATCAGTGGTATCAATACGGTAAAATCTTTATCAAGGGAAGACTTTCAAATCGAAAAGTTCAACTCATCAAACGGAGATTACAAAGATAAGTACTTATTGACGTCGGATGTTTGGGCAAAGTATTTCCCGCTTATGGAGTTTTTAGGGAATGTCAGTGTTGTCCTCCTGCTTTCCTATGGCGGATTTCAAGTTATGAACGGCAGCTTATCACCAGGTGAGCTGGTGGCCTTCTACAGCTTGCTGTGGTACATCATTTGGCCGATTATGAACCTTGGGTTCACCATCAACCAATTCTCGCAATCTAAGGCATCTGGTGAGCGCCTCCTTGAAATTCTCGAAGCAAATGAAGACATTGTCGACAAAGACGATGCTGTCAAAGTCGACAGAATGAAAGGTGAAGTAGAATTCAAAAATGTAACCCTGAAATATACAAAGGATGATGAAGATGCCCTCGAGGGGATTTCCTTCAAGGCTGAACCAGGAAAAGTCATTGGTCTGATAGGCGGGACCGGATCTGGGAAAACCAGCATTACCAGCCTGATGACCCGGTTCTATGAACCCAGTGAAGGAGAAGTGCTGGTTGATGGAAGACCTGTTCAGGATTACGCCATTAAATCACTAAGAAAGAATATTGGGTTTGTTCTGCAGGAATCCTTCTTATTTTCATCAACAATCAAGACGAATATTTCCTATGGAAGGCCCGAAGCCACTATGGAAGAAATCATCGATGCTGCCAAAAGAGCACAGGCTCATGACTTCATTGCGGAACTTGAAGACGGTTACGATACAAAGCTGGGAGAAAGAGGCCTCGGCCTTTCCGGCGGGCAAAAACAGCGTATCGCTATTGCACGTGCGATCTGCACAGATCCAAGTATCCTCATTTTGGATGATGCAACAAGTGCAGTTGATATGGAAACAGAGTTCAAGATTCAACAAGGCTTCAATGAGGTGATGGCTGGTCGAACGACCTTCATCATCGCCCATCGTATTTCTTCGTTGAAACATGCAGACGAAATCCTTGTGCTCGAAAACGGTAAAATCGTTGAACGGGGTGTCCATGACTTCCTGCTTAAGAACAATGGACCATATCAGCGAATTTATGACATTCAATATAAAGATCAGAAGAAGATCCTTCAATCACAGCAAGGGTAGGTGAGACTATGAAAAATAAGGAAAAAACAAATCAGAAAATATTAGAAAGGTTTTATTATTCAACCGATCAGGTGATTGATAAACCTTTTAACTGGAAACAGCTCTGGAGGCTGCTGACCTATTTGAAGCCTTATTCAAAGAACCTGCTGCCGCTTTCCGTCATCATGGTGCTGATCACCACAGGGGTCAGATTGGTCATTCCTATCTTGATCGGTGTTTACACTCTTGATAAAGCCATTATAGAAAGAGACAGCTCCATGCTGACCACCTTGGTGATTTCAATTGCCGGCCTCTATATTCTTAGTTACATAGCCAACGTGCTGAGGATCCGGTGGATGAATATGCTTGGCCAAGGGGTCATTTATGACCTGAGAAAGCACTTGTTCTCTCATGTTCAGCGGCTTTCACACAGATTTTTCGATCAGCGCTCGGCCGGTTCCATACTTGTCAGGATCATGAATGACATTAACTCCCTTCAGGAACTGTTCACTAATGGAGTCATCAACCTCCTCATGGATATGATCCTGCTGATCGGAATTATTGTAATTCTGTTTACTTTAAGTCCGCCTTTAACTCTTGCGGTACTTGTGATTCTGCCGCTCATGTTCTTCATCTCTACCAGCTTGAGAAAGAAAATAAGAAGATCATGGCAGATGGTCCGCTTGAAACAATCTAAATTGAATTCCCACTTGAATGAAAGCATCCAGGGAATCCGGGTAACCCAATCGTTCACACAAGAAAAAGAAAACATGCAATTCTTCGATGGTGTCAATACAGAAAGCTTTGACAGCTGGAAGAATGCCACAAAAAAGAGTGCGATGTTCAGGCCAATGGTCGAATTGACGAATGCAGTCGGTACAGCTGTCCTGATCTGGTTTGGTGCAGCTTTGATTCAAGGAGATTCAATCACCTTGGGAGAGTTCGTATCTTTTGCCTTTTACCTTGGAATGTTCTGGGAACCGATTTCACGATTAGGAATGGTATACAACCAACTCTTAGTTGGGATGGCATCTTCTGAAAGGATCTTCGAATTCCTTGATGAAAAACCGAATGTCGGAGAAAGGGAGAATGCCAAAGAATTAAAAGATGTTGATGGCCATATCGTTTTTGAACATGTTGATTTCGCTTATGACAGCAAACGGAAAGCACTTAATAATATATCCCTTGAAATGAAAGCCGGGGAAACCGTTGCGCTTGTCGGCCATACAGGGTCCGGTAAAACAACCATAGCCAACCTTGTCAGCCGTTTCTATGATCCTACAGGCGGGTCAGTCAAGATTGACGGCCATGACCTTAGGGACGTTTCTTTAGCCAGCCTGAGAAGCCAGATCAGTATTGTGCTTCAGGATACGTTTATCTTTTCGGGTACTATCAAAGAGAACATACTCTTTGGAAGGCCGGATGCCTCTGATGTGGATGTATTGGAAGCAGCCAAGGCTGTTGGAGCCCATAAATTCATCGAAAAACTTCCCCAGGGATATGAGACGGAAGTTGAAGAAAGAGGTAACATATTGTCTGTGGGTGAACGCCAGCTGATTTCCTTTACAAGGGCGCTGCTCGCCGATCCGAGGATCATCATCCTGGATGAGGCTACTGCTTCAATTGATACAGAAACGGAAGTCCAGATACAGGAAGCGCTGAGAACGCTGCTGAAAGGTCGTACAGCCATCATGATTGCCCACAGGCTCTCTACGATCAGGGAAGCGGATAATATCTTTGTGCTTGACCACGGAAACATCATCGAACATGGTAACCATGATGAATTGATGGATCAGCAGGGAGAATACTTCCACTTAGTGAAAGCTCAATTTAAAATGCTGGAAGTTATCTAGATAAACAGGACCGCCCTTCACAGAAGGGCGGTTTTGTTATGGTCCTGAAAACCTCCTGGCCGGCTATGCGGTGGTTCCAGAGAGCTTATAGCTGGGTATGGAAAATTCTCACTTTATCTTAGGGTAATCAGGTTTCCTTATCTTTTTATTTGGCCATTTCGTAAACTTTGTTGCTATTCTATACGATCTTACAAGGAAATTCATAATGTACAGGGAATTTCTTGGTTTGCAAGAGAGAAAAGAACTGCTATTCCCCGATAAGAGATAAAACTCTTAGTATACGGGGAAAAATCCGGCTCTTGGGATTTTTCCGAAAGCAACAATATATGCGAAAACAGCTTTTTAAATAGAGGAATAAACTTCCCTTAATTACTAAATAGCACCCAAAATAGCTTCAATAGAGGAAAAATATTCTCTTATTCTAATCAAAATTCCCAAAAAGGGAGCATCTTTTTCAAATAAGGGAAAAAACTTCTCTTATTCATCAGCAAAATAAGCTGAAGACTGTACTTAAGGGTAAAATATTCCCTTATTTAAAACCCTCTGGTTCCTCGAGTAAAGATTTGGCCTTCAATCTCGCTTTTTTCTTAAAGGTTGTTGGGTAATACCGTCCTCGGGAGCAGAGTCATCCCATTCTTGGGGGTTTTCCGAGAGCAAAAATTTATGTGAAAACAGCAAAATTTCAAAAGCCCGGCAAGAAAGTCTTTCAGCCGCAGAGTACACCAACCGTTCACACTGGCGGTGTACTCTGCGGCTGAGGAATAAGGGCGGGTTTACAAGAAGGAAGACATGGAAATACCATAGTTCTTTTTATGGGATAATGCTCATTACTTCACAAACTCGTCCGGAGGTTTTATAATGGTGGAAAAGTGATATCTATAAGTATAGTAGATTGATAGGGGGGATACGTATGGAGCTGGATAGTGTCATATTGAGCAGGATGCTCACTTCAGTGACCCTGGCGTTTCATATTATTTTTGCAACAATCGGTGTCGGGATACCTGTGTTGATTTCGATTGCTGAGTTCATAGGAATCAAAAGAAATGATGGACATTACATATTACTTGCAAGAAGGTGGGCCAGAGGTTTCACGATTACGGTTGCTGTGGGAGTGGTCACAGGTACAGCGATAGGTTTGCAGTTATCCTTGCTGTGGCCTTCTTTTATGCAGGTAGCGGGACAGGTAATCGCGCTGCCATTATTTATGGAAACCTTTGCTTTTTTCTTTGAAGCGATCTTCTTGGGAATTTATTTGTATACTTGGGATCGATTTAAGAACCGGATGGTCCATTGGCTGTTAACGATACCGATCATCATTGGATCTTCAGCTTCTGCACTTTTCATCACCATGGTTAACGCATTTATGAACACTCCTCAAGGCTTTGACCTGGAGGGAGGGAAGGCAGTCAATATCGATCCGATTGCCGCGATGTTCAATCCTGCGACACCTGCCAAGGTTTTTCATGTGCTGACATCGGCATACCTTACTTCAGCATTAATCCTTGCAGCCATTACAGCTTTTGCTATCTTAAAAAACAAAGGCAGCGCCTACCATAGAAAAGCTTTGCGAATGACAATGGTCTGCGGCCTTATCTTTGCTGTCGGAACTGCTGTCGCAGGGGATGTTTCTGCTAAATTTCTGGCTGAATACCAGCCGGAAAAACTGGCGGCTGCCGAGTGGCATTTTGAAACAGAAAGCGATGCCGATTTAGTACTCTTTGGAACATTGGATGAAAATAATGAAATTCATAATGAAATACGGCTTCCAGGTTTTCTGAGTTTTCTGGCAGGAAATTCCTTTGATACAGAAGTTATCGGGCTGGAGGAATTTCCAGAGGACGAACTTCCTCCATTGGTTGTGCACTATCTGTTTGATTCAATGGTTTCAATAGGGATGTTCACACTGTTTATAACATCAATGTTTGTTCTTTTCTGGAAATGGAAGAAACGCAATGAGTGGAACAAGCCTCTTCTTTGGGGTATTGTAGCCAGTGGTCCTCTTTCAATGCTTGCAATTGAGTTTGGCTGGATATATGCCGAAGTAGGCAGGCAGCCTTGGATATTGAGAGGATATATGAAAGTGGCGGATGCTGCAACCAAAGCGGATGGAGTAGGACTGTCCTTCGCGCTCTTCGTGATTCTGTATATTATTTTAGGGATATTCTGTGTGACTGTACTAATTAAAATGTTCAAGAATAAGCCGCCTGAAGTTGAATATGAGCAGAGATTCAAGAGTGGTAAACTCCAATAAGAGAGTTGAAACGTGCTGAAAAACATTGGGGTTTGGCCGCTGCGCGGCTGGAAAAGGAGGGAGATTCGTGAGTTTAGAGGTTTTAGGAATTACAGTGCTTTGGGTTTTCCTATATGGATATTTGATTGTTGCTTCTGTTGATTTTGGCGCAGGCTTCTTTGCCTTTTATGCAAAGGTGACCAATAAGAAGCACACCGTAAATGATCTGATCACCAGGTATCTATCTCCCGTCTGGGAGGTAACAAATGTATTTTTTGTATTTTTCTTTGTCGGGCTTGTCGGGTTTTTCCCAGATACAGCCTATTATTATGGAACTGCGCTCCTTATTCCGGGAAGTATCGCTCTGATCCTGATTGCGATCAGGGGGGCCTTCTATGCTTTTGGTAATTACGGATCCAAAGATAATGTTTTCTTTTTGTTTCTTTACGGTGCAACAGGGCTTTTAATTCCGGCAGCTTTGTCGACGGCTCTGACGATTTCAGAAGGTGGATTCCTTGAAGAGACGGAGGACAAAGTTATTTTCCTTGCGGGCGAATTATTCACAAGTATGTATTCATGGAGTGTAGTTCTGCTGGCAATCGTATCTGTTCTGTTCATTTCCGCAGCGTTTCTGACTTATTATGCAGATAAAGCAAATGATCTGGATGCAAGAGAGATCGTAAGGAAATTTGCTCTGTTTTGGAGCCCGCCGACTATCTTGGCAAGTTTCCTCGTTTTCATTGGACTTAGAGAACATAATCTTGAGCATTTTCAAAATGCATTGGATATATGGTGGATGTTTGGATTGTCATTTGTATTTTTCCTGGCAGCATCTGTTCTCATCTTTAAGCGAAAAAAACTAGGGGCTGCCTTTATCATGGTCATGCTGCAATTCTTTTTTGCTTTCTTTGGTTACGGGGCATCTCATCTGCCGTATATCCTGAAGCCGTTCATCACGATTGAAAGCAGCGTCACAAGTCCGGTAATGGGGACTTCGCTGGTGGTGGTTTTCATTGCCGGCCTGCTCTTGTTGATTCCTTCCTTAATCCTTCTGATGAAACTGTTCCTTTTCGATGCCGACTATGTAAAAGGAAAGAAATAATCTGAAATTCAAAATTTTATGGTAAAATTAAGCTATAAGCATTCTCGTATGTTGGAGGAGTTATAGTGAAAAAAGAATTTGTTGTTATAGGATTAGGGCGTTTTGGGGGAAGTATTGTCCACTCACTGGCAGATCAGGATTTAGAAGTCATGGCGATTGATAAGGAAGAGGATAAGGTGAATCAATTCGCATCAATTGCCTCTCATGCTGTCGTTGCAGACACCACTGATGAATCTGTTTTAAAAAGCCTTGGAATAAGGAATTTTGATCATGTAATCGTCGCGATCGGTGATGATATTCAATCCAGTATCCTGACCACGCTGATGCTGAAAGAAATCGGCGTGAACAATATTACGGTGAAAGCACAAAATGATTACCACGAAAAAGTATTGAGGAAGATAGGGGCGAGCCATGTTGTCCATCCTGAAAGGGATATGGGCCGGAGGATTGCACATAATATCGTTTCCAATAACGTCCTTGATTATCTAGAGCTGTCAGATGAACATTCTATAGTCGAGATTGTGGCTAATGACCACTTGGATGGAAATTCATTAATTGATCTGGATATCCGTGCAAAGTATGGAATTAATATTGTAGCTATCAAAAGAGGCAAAGATATCCTCGTTTCGCCTCAGGCTGATGAACTGATACAGGCGGGAGACGTTCTGATTGTAATTGGGGCAGACTCGGATATAACCCGTTTTGAGAAGAAAGTAATGCTTTAATATCATTGAAAAAGTATGCTGTAATTTTTGCAGCCTGCTTTTTTTATGTTAAGAAAAAGGTTTCAGCAAAAGCCTTGGGAAAGGATATAAAACCACCTGATATGTTTCCATGGTTTGCTCATGATACACGTCCTGCTTCAGTGGAAGCTTCGATGGTCATTGAAACAGAAGCAGCCCCCAAAGTTTTATACTCCGGGGGCTGCTTCTGTTGTATTACACTTCCATGATGATCGGCAGGATCATTGGACGGCGTTTAGTTTTTTCATATAGGAATGGAGCTAATGTATCAGTGATTTCATTTTTGATTTCTGACCACTGGCTTGTTCTGCGCTCAAGAAGCTTGCTTAAATGTTTATTGATGATATTTTGAGCTTCATTAATCAAATCACCAGATTCTCTCATATAGACAAAACCTCTGGAGATGATGTCAGGGCCGGAAGCAATTTTGAAGTCACTCATGTTGATGCTTACGACAACAATGACCAATCCTTCTTCAGATAGGATTCTTCTGTCGCGGAGTACTATATTGCCGATATCACCAATACCGCTTCCATCAATATATACAGAACCAGATGGAATCTTGCCTGCAACCTGGGCAGTATCATTGCCAAGGGCGAGTACTTCACCGTTATCCATGATGAAACAATTGTCCGGTTCAACTCCACAATCTACAGCCAGCTGGTTATGCATTTTCTGCATCCGGTACTCTCCATGGATCGGCATGAAATATTTAGGCTTAATGAGCCTAAGCATAAGTTTCTGTTCTTCCTGGCTTCCATGGCCTGAAGTATGGATATCATTCAAAGAGCCATGGATTACATCAGCACCTGCACGGGACAACATGTTAATCGTGCGATTTACACTGATGGTATTTCCAGGAATCGGTGAAGATGAAAAGATGACCGTATCTCCAGGATGGATCTGGATTTGTCTGTGTGTACCATTTGCAATTCGGGAAAGAGCTGCCATAGGCTCTCCCTGGCTTCCAGTACAAAGGATAGTCACTTCTCCTGCCGGCAGTCTGTTGATTTGGTTTGATTCAATAAACGTATTCTCTGGTGCCTTGATGTATCCCAATTCCTGTCCGATACGAATATTGTTCTCCATGCTTCGGCCGAATACCGCGACTTTCCTTCCATGCATAACGGCAGCATCTATAACTTGCTGCAATCTGTAGATGTTAGAAGCGAAAGTAGCGAATATGACCCTTCCTTCTACTTTCCGGAAGATATCATCAATGCTTTCTCCGACTTTTCTTTCAGACATAGTAAAGTTAGGTATTTCACTGTTAGTACTGTCAGATAGGAGGCAGAGTACACCTTCCTTGCCGATTTCAGCCATCTTGGTCAAGTTGGCCGGTTCGCCAACTGGGGTGAAATCAAACTTGAAGTCTCCTGTATGCACTACATTTCCAGGAGGTGTTTTTACGACAACTCCATAAGAATCGGGAATGCTGTGAGTCGTTCTAAAAAAGCTGACTGCTGTTTTCCTGAACTTAATGATATCTTCTTCCTGAATGACATTAAGCTTTGCAGTGCGTAACAATCCATGTTCTTCAAGTTTGTTTTTCAATAATCCGATAGCCAGCTTACCGCCGTATATCGGGATATTGATTTCTCTAAGTAAATACGGAATTCCGCCAATATGATCCTCATGGCCATGTGTGATGAAAAGGCCTTTAATTTTATCAACATTTTTCACTAAATAGGTATAATCCGGGATAACATAATCGATTCCCAATAATTCATCTTCCGGAAACTTGATCCCTGCATCAATTAAAATGATTTCGTCCTGAAATTGTACACCGTAAGTATTTTTACCGATTTCGCCCAAACCGCCAAGTGCGAAAACAGCTGTCTGATCATTTTTAACAAATTTCATAATATTAGTAACTCTCCACCTTATAGTTTTCTGATTGCTTCTCATAGTCAAGATGTGAGTCATCAAGCAATTGAACAAATTCGATATTATACGGTTTATCTTTCAATTTCAGGCGGACATCACGTTCTGAATCAGCTTCCACATACAGGGTCATCGTGCATTCGCGCACAGGAACTTCCTGTTTCGTTTCCTGATAGTAAACTTTGTAAATCATTTTTTCTCTCTCCTTATCCGTAATCAAAAATGTAACTTTTTCTATTATATAAAAAGTTTTAAAAGTTTTCATGCATTCAACATAATAAGAACCCTCTATGTATAAATGCTGATAGTATGTTGAAAGAATACCGGCTTTTCATCCCGTCCTGCCGAATTCCATCTTTACTATCATTAAACAAAGAACAGCCCTCCTAAACGTGAGGGCCTGCACATTTAAGCGATTGTTTTTTTTCTGAGTACATCCTTCCATTGTTTCAAGAGCTTCTTTCTAAGCTTCTTTAACATCTGGATCACTCCTTATTAGTAGTTTACCTAGAATTGGTCTTAAAGTAAAGTTTACCCGCTAGGCTCCTGTCTCTTTTTTCGATTTTAGTATATGGAATTTTTGACAGATTTTACGTGGATAAGATTGGAAGAGTAAAGTTTAAGCACATTATACTTCTTTTAAAAAAGCTCTTTTCGTAAACTTTGTTGCTATTTGATACTAATACCGAAAAAAATAACCATATTAAGAGGAATGAAAACTGGTAACACCGAAAAGAAAAGAGCTGCTATTTCGAATTAGAAAGAGAACCCTTAGTCTCCAGGAATATCCGAAAGCAACAATGTATTAGAAAACAGTCTAAAAAAAGCAGATGCTTTCAGCCATTGATAGATTCAGCGGTTGATGTGGGAGCTGCATCGAAAGCTGTCTCTCAGGAGGGTCGGGTCAGCTCTTCTACTAAAGGATTCCGCCCTCCAGTCTGAAGGTTAAATACAGTGATCAGAGAATTCTTCCTCTTTTACGGGCTCTTAGTTACACTCAGGAAATCTACGAGAGCCACCAAAGCTCCTTACTGGTTCCAGGTGCCCTCGGGATACTCCCGAAGGACACCAAAGGTCCTTTAATGGGCTTCTAGTGTCCCTCGAGAAATCCATGAAGGACATCAGAGTCTATTTTCAGCCTTCAGTTGTCACTCAGGAAATCTACGAGAGCCACCAAAGCTCTTTTTTATTGGCTTCAGGTGTCACTCAGGAAACTTCCGAAGGACACCCAAGCTCTTTTTTGGACCTTGTAGTGTCCCTCAAGAAACTCCCGAAGGACATCAGAGCTCATGTCTTAGTGACAGGGGAGTTAATTGACATTTAAAATGGAGAGGTTTAAGTTAATGAAGGAGAATGACAGAGTATTTCAATTGAAGTACTATCATATAACTTACGATTGAAGGGAGATAGAATAAATGTCGAAAATAGTATTTTTTGATATAGATGGGACTCTGCTTGACCATGATAAAAAATTGCCTGATGCAACTAAAAAGGCAATCAAGCAGTTACAGGATAATGGTACATATGTAGCAATCGCAACTGGCCGTGCGCCTTTTATGTATGAAGGTCTGAGAGAGGAACTTGGAATAGAATCCTTTGTCTCTTTTAACGGGCAATATGTAGTTTTTGAGAATGAAGTAATCTATAAGAATCCGCTTGACAGGGATGAACTGGAGAAGTTACTGAGCAAGGCTGAAGGACTCAGCCATCCGGTTGTCCACTTAAACGAGAAGACAATGAAGGCTAATATCCAGCATCATCCTTTCATAGAAGAAAGCATGTCGAGCTTGAAGTTCCCTCACCCCGATTTTCAGCCTGACTTTTATAGTGATAAGGAAATATATCAATCCCTGCTGTTCTGCCGTGATGTGGATGAGAGCATTTATCGAGACACGTTTTCAAAATTCAATTTCATCAGGTGGCATCAATATTCCATGGATATTTTGCCAAGAGGCGGCTCAAAAGCAGAAGGAATCAAAAAGATGATAGAAAAAATGGGCTTCGATATCAGCGAGGTATACGCGTTCGGAGATGGCTTAAACGATATTGAGATGATTGAAGCTGTCGGGACAGGCGTGGCCATGGGAAACGCAGTACCTGAAGTGAAGGAGCATGCAGATCTTATAACCAAATCAGTAGACGAAGATGGTATATATCATGGTCTTAAAGAACTTTCATTAATTTAAAAATGTATTTTCATACAAAAAGAAGGAAGCTTAGTCAAGCTTCCTTCTTTTTGCTCTTATCTATCAACAGGTGTGGCATCAGGAATTGGACTCATCGGGTTCTCGTTATTAATATGGTCATAGAACATGATGCCGTTGAGGTGGTCAAGTTCATGTTGAAAGACGATTGCAGGCATCCCTTTCAGTCTTACTTTAACTGGATTGCCATCAATATCGATTCCTTTGACAGTTATTCTGGCATAGCGGGGAACATAGCCCGGTACATGACGGTCTACTGATAAGCAGCCTTCACCGCTCGTCAAATATGATTTTTCAACAGAATGACTGACGATTTTAGGATTGAATAATGCATAGCTGTATAGATTTCCTTTTGGATCGGTAACATGAACAGCAAGCATTCTTTTCAACACATCAATTTGAGGTGCTGCCAGTCCGATACCTGTCCTCAGCCCATATTTCTGGGCAGTTTCCGGATCCTGGCTGTTTTTCACATACTCCAGCAGGCTGCCGAGTATTTCTTTATCTTCTTCAGAGGGCGGCATTGCGACTTCTTCGGCAACTTTCCTTAGGGAAGGGTGTCCCTCGCGTATAATATCTTCCATTGTAATCATAGAGTTTTCCTCCCAGTATTGCACAGCGTGATTTTTTAAAGTTAAGAAAGTATAAAGTTTTTAATTCGAAAATAGAGAGCGTTTCTGAATCCAGCTCCAGCGCCCAGCCCCTCGGGGTCAAATAACCCCTGGAGAATAAAAGGAAAGACCGCCTTTTTTTCTCCAGAGAACATTTGCCTGTCGGGGCTAACGGGGCGCTTGCGCTTTTTGTGCAATCCAGCTCCAGCACCCAGCCCCTCGGGATCAAATAACCCCTGGAGAACAAAAGAAAAGACCGCCTTTTTTTCTCCAGTGAACATTTGCCTGTCGGGGCTAAAAGGGGCTTTTGTGCTTTTTTTATGATTATAGTCTAACAGACCCCTAATAAAAAGTTAACTACATTTTCAAAGGGATATTCCTTGACATACATTTTCACTTTTATCATAGTTATTAATTGAGGACAGGCAATATACCCGTTATCATTATAATTGCTTTTTAAGCTAAATGTTCCTGAGAGGGATCATCGAAAAGAATTTTCGATTGTCAAAGGTTGAAAGTGGGGATATAGTAGTAAATGTCATTATTATAAGGGGGACTTAAAAGTGTATAAACTTCGAGGAGTTTTGGCTGCTGCAGGTGCCGCTTTCCTGCTTACAGGATGTATGGGAGGAAGTACACCTCAAGAAATGGTATACAACACTTTGGAAGATACCGTCAAAAAAGAAGAAACGCTTAAAGAAACACAAGAGCCACTGACCAAGCTGGAAGAAGAAGAACAAGCACTGTTTGATAAGGCAATCAGCATGAGCATGGAAGAAATTGAAGAAATCAGGAAGATAGCGGATCAGGCACTAGAGAATATTAGTGAAAGAGAAGCCTTAATCAATGAAGAATCGGAAGCGATGGCTGATGCTAAAGAAGCTTTTCAGGCAGTTGAATCCTCAATTGAAGAAATCGAAGATGAAGAGCTGAGAAAAGAGGCTGATGATCTTTCAAGTCTTATGAACGAACGCTTCGAGGCCCATTCAGCTATGGCGGATTCTTATCTGCAATCACTTTCAAGCGACAAGGAACTATATGAGTTATTAAAAAAGGAAGACCTTACAATGGAAGAGCTGCAGGCTCAAATTGAAAAAGTAAACACCAACTATGAAACAACAATGGAACACAATCAGACTTATAATCAATTAACTGAAGAAGTTAATGGATCGAAAGTTTCTTTTTATGAAAATGCAGAAATAGATATTGATTCAGAGGCTTAAATTTACTCACCCGGTTCAGTGGATCAGTCCACTAGGCCGGTTTTTTTTCGTTTTGGGATGCTCCAAGAACAACCCTGTGGGTAGTTGTCTATATTATCCCTGTTTTTCTTCCCCTTTTAACAGGCCCTTGTTTACTAAGCACTTGTTTACTAAGCATCGAATGCTCTTCCTCTATTGAATATATGAATGATCTGCGGCAGGCAGCCATTCAAGTAAATGGATGAAACGCTTAATGTATAACAGTTAAAAGAATGTTACTCTGTTTTATAATACAGATCTTGCGACTCTATTAATACAGTTTAATATTAGTGAGAATAACTATAGATTTCTACTTAATAAAACGAGTTGATTTTATAAGCATTACTCGTTGACTTCTATAAAAAAAGTGGTGTAAACTATTAAAGGTAATCACACAGTGTATTAGTTTATTGCAAAAAATGACTAGTACAGTTTATTTCTAAAAAAGCTGCTTAAAGAGTTTTCTTTTAAGTGAATTGTGGAAACATATGTTTAATGATGTGTATTTGCCAAAATTATGGTTGTCACAGGCTTTTCTGGACACCCTAATCACTGTATGTAAAAAAACTCTAAAATATGTGGATAAAGAAAGGAAGAGGTGACTTCGATGGCTTCTAAATCTAAGAAGGCACAATTCGATGCGAAAAAAACGCTTGAGAATATTGAAGCGCAATTCGAAATGGTTCAAATTTTAAACGAAGAAGGCGAAGTGGTTAATCAGGATGCAATGCCTGATTTAAGCGATGAGCAATTGCAAGAACTGATGCGCCGCATGGTTTACACTCGAATTCTTGATCAAAGATCAATTTCTCTTAACCGTCAAGGCAGATTAGGTTTCTACGCTCCTACTGCTGGACAGGAAGCTTCACAAATTGCTTCTCACTATGCACTGGAGAAAGATGACTGGATTCTTCCTGGATACCGTGATGTACCTCAGATTATCTGGCACGGCCTTCCGTTATATCAAGCTTTCTTGTTCTCCCGCGGACATTTCAAAGGAAACCAGCCTCCGGAGGGTGTTAATGTATTATCTCCGCAAATCATCATCGGTGCACAATACATCCAGACAGCCGGTGTGGCTCTTGGATTGAAAAAACGGGGCAAGAAATCTGTTGCGGTCACTTACACAGGTGACGGCGGATCTTCCCAAGGTGACTTCTATGAAGGCATCAACTTTGCCGGAGCCTTCAGTGCACCTGCAATCTTTGTTGTACAAAACAACCAATTTGCGATCTCTACTCCTCGCGATAAACAGACAGCTGGTAAAACAATCGCCCAAAAAGCGGTTTCAGCAGGTATTCCCGGAGTACTCGTGGATGGAATGGACCCGCTTGCTGTTTATGCTGTTACGCGTGAAGCGCGCGACCGTGCAGTGAACGGGGAAGGCCCGACACTAATCGAGACGCACTGCTACCGTTATGGCCCCCATACAATGGCAGGCGACGACCCGACACGCTACCGCTCTTCTGAAATGGATACCGACTGGGAGAAGAAAGATCCTTTAGTTCGTTTCCGTAAGTTCCTTGAAGGTAAGAGCCTCTGGAACGAAGAGAAAGAAAATGAAGTAATCGAACAAGCAAAAGAAGATATCAAGGAAGCAATCAAGAAAGCAGATGGAACTCCTAAACAGAAAGTAACGGATTTCATCAATAACATGTATGAGAAACTTCCTTATAACTTGCAAGAGCAATTAGAAATCTATAAAGAGAAGGAGTCGAAATAAGCCATGGCGCAAATGACAATGATTCAAGCTATCACTGATGCAATGCGCACTGAACTGCGCAATGATGAAAATGTGCTTGTTTTCGGTGAAGACGTAGGATTGAATGGCGGTGTTTTCCGTGCAACAGAAGGACTTCAAAAAGAATTCGGAGAGGACCGTGTATTCGATACACCTCTTGCAGAATCAGGAATTGGCGGATTGACTGTCGGACTTGCCCTTGAAGGATTCCGTCCGGTTCCGGAAATCCAGTTCTTCGGTTTCGTATACGAAGTAATGGATTCAATCAGCGGCCAACTGGCTCGTATGCGTTACCGTTCCGGCGGTACTTATACTGCGCCTGTTACCATCCGTTCACCATTTGGAGGAGGAGTACATACTCCTGAGCTTCATGCTGACAGCCTTGAAGGCCTTGTCGCTCAGCAGCCTGGCCTGAAAGTTGTTATTCCTTCAACTCCTTATGATGCCAAAGGTCTTTTGATTGCTGCCATCAGAGATAATGACCCTGTCATTTTCCTTGAGCACATGAAACTTTACCGTTCATTCCGTGAAGAAGTTCCTGAAGAAGAGTACACAATCGAAATCGGGAAAGCGGACGTGAAACGTGAAGGAACTGATCTCTCCATCATCACTTATGGTGCGATGGTACATGAATCACTTAAAGCAGCGGAAGAACTTGAGAAAGAAGGACACTCCGTTGAAGTTGTAGACTTAAGAACGGTTAGTCCACTTGATATTGATACCATCATTGCTTCAGTTGAGAAAACAAACCGTGCTATCGTTGTCCAGGAAGCTCAGAAGCAAGCGGGTATCGCTGCTAATGTGGTTGCTGAAATCAACGATCGTGCAATCTTGAGCCTGGAAGCTCCAGTTCTGCGTGTAGCTGCACCAGATACAGTGTATCCATTCTCTCAAGCGGAGCCGGTATGGCTTCCTAACTTTAAAGATGTTATTGAAACAGCAAAGAAAGTACTAAACTTCTAAGAACAGCAGGTGGCAGAGCAGAAGGGGGAAAGACTCCCTTCTCTTTTCCAATCCCGCCATAAACTATAAGCGAAAACAATAACAGGAGGTATAAACCTATGTCATTTGAATTCAGGCTGCCGGATATCGGTGAAGGTATTCATGAAGGTGAAATTGTAAAGTGGTTTATCAAACCCGGAGATAAAGTTGAAGAAGACGATGTATTGTGTGAAGTTCAAAATGATAAGGCAGTGGTGGAAATTCCTTCACCAGTTGCAGGAACTGTAGAGGACCTTCTTGTAGAAGAAGGGACCGTAGCAGTAGTAGGCGACGTCCTGATCAAGTTTGATGCACCAGGATATGAAGACCTTCAATTCAAGGGTGGTCATGGTGATGAAAAGAAAGAAGAACCAAAAGCCAATGAAGTGACAGAAGGACAAGTTCAGGGAGTTGCTGAACAAGGCCAGTCTGTAGGGAAAGAACCTTCCCAGTCTAACACTGATGAACAGACGATCAGTGCCGGTGAACAAGGTGGACAGCAAAATGAGGAAGTTGATCCCAACCGCCGTGTCATCGCAATGCCTTCCGTTCGTAAATTGGCGAGAGAAAAAGGCGTGGATATCCGCAAGGTGTCGGGCTCAGGTAAAAATGGACGCGTAACAAAAGAAGATATTCAATCCTTCCTTGAAGGCGGAGCTTCTTCAGTCCCTGCTGAGCAGAACGAAACAGCGCCGGCAGCGAAATCTGCAAAAGAGGAAACACCTAACAAGGCTGCAGCTCAAAAAGTTCCTGAGGGAGAATACCCTGAAACTCGTGAACCAATGAGCGGAATGCGTAAAGCTATTGCCAAGGCTATGGTTAATTCAAAGCATACCGCACCACATGTTACTTTAATGGACGAAGTGGACGTTACGAAGCTATGGGCCCACCGCAAAAAGTTCAAGGAAGTTGCTGCAGAAAAAGGCGTAAAGCTTACTTTCCTTCCTTATGTGGTAAAAGCATTAACAAGTGCTCTTAGAGAATTCCCTGCACTTAACACATCTCTTGATGACAGCACTAGCGAGATCGTTCACAAGCATTACTATAATATCGGTATTGCGGCTGACACAGATAAAGGTCTGCTTGTCCCTGTAGTGAAGAATGCAGATCGCAAATCCATGTTCTCTATCTCAGATGAGATCAATGAACTGGCAGGTAAGGCGCGTGACGGCAAACTTTCCGGAGATGAGATGAAAGGTGCTTCTTGCACGATTACCAATATCGGTTCTGCCGGCGGACAATGGTTCACTCCAGTTATCAACCATCCTGAAGTGGCAATCCTGGGTGTTGGACGTATTGCAGAAAAACCTGTGGTTAAAAATGGTGAAATTGTAGCGGCACCTGTGTTAGCATTATCATTGAGCTTCGATCACCGTATGATCGACGGAGCTACTGCTCAACATGCACTTAACCATATTAAGCGTTTGTTGAACGATCCAGAACTTTTATTAATGGAGGCGTAATGCGATGGTAGTAGGAGATTTCCCAATTGAAACAGATACTATAGTAGTCGGTTCAGGTCCAGGAGGATATGTTGCCGCAATTCGCGCAGCACAGCTTGGCCAGAAAGTTACAATTATTGAAAAAGAAAATATGGGCGGCGTATGCTTGAACGTTGGATGTATTCCTTCAAAAGCACTAATAACAGCCGGTCACCGTTTCCATCAGGCGCAGCATTCTGATGATATGGGGATTGTTGCAGAAAACGTTAAAGTAAACTTCGATAAAGTCCAGGAGTGGAAAGCAGGAGTTGTCAAGAAGCTTACGGGCGGTGTTGAAGGCCTGCTTAAAGGCAACAAAGCGGAAATCGTCCGCGGAGAAGCTTACCTTGTGGATGCAAACACTTTACGTGTAATGGATGAAAATTCTGCACAGACTTATAAGTTCAAGAATCTTATCCTTGCAACAGGTTCACGTCCAATTGAAATTCCAAGCTTCAAGTTTTCTAAACGTGTACTTGATTCAACTGGAGCATTAAATCTTTCCGAAATCCCTGAAAGCATGGTTGTTATCGGTGGAGGGTACATCGGTACCGAACTTGGAACAGCGTATGCCAACCTCGGTACAAAAGTGACAATCCTTGAAGGTGCTGATGATATCCTTAGCGGATTCGAAAAGCAAATGACTCAAATTGTCAAAAAAGGCCTTAAGAGCAAAGGTGTTGACATCGTAACAAAAGCGATGGCAAAAGGCGTTGATGAGACGGACAGTGGAGTTACTGTTAAGTATGAAGTTAACGGCGAGGAACAAACTGTTGATGCAGAATACGTCCTTGTAACTGTTGGGCGCCGTCCAAACACAGATGAAATCGGTCTTGAAGAAGCTGGAATCGAAATGACGGACCGTGGTGTAATCAAAATTGATAAACAGTGCCGTACCAACATTTCCAATATCTTTGCGATTGGTGACATCGTTGATGGCCCTCCGCTTGCTCATAAAGCTTCCTACGAAGGCAAGATTGCAGCAGAAGTAATTTCTGGCGAGCCTTCTGAAATTGATTATATGGGTATCCCAGCTGTATGTTTTACAGATCCTGAATTAGCTACAGTTGGATACACTGAAGCACAAGCGAAAGAAGAAGGATTAGAAATCACGGCTGCTAAATTCCCATTTGCAGCAAACGGCCGTGCCCTGGCATTAAATGCAACAGAAGGTTTCATGAAACTGATTACTCGTAAATCAGATGGCTTGATTATCGGAGCTCAAATTGTCGGTTCTGGTGCTTCTGATATGATTGCTGAACTTGGTTTGGCAATTGAGTCTGGCATGACTGCTGAAGATGTAGCTATGACGATCCATGCTCATCCAACACTTGGTGAGATTTCAATGGAAGCTGCAGAAGTAGCTATGGGCAGCCCGATTCATATCATGAAATAATAACACAAAACCTCTTGGAAAATCCAAGAGGTTTTTTTATTATAATTTCATTCGGGTCAACAACTATATCCGTATTGAATTAAGATAACTACTTCCAGTTTTCAAGGGTATTGCTGATGGGTGTCAGGATTTCCTTTTTGGGAATGTTTCCAACCACCTTGCATATAACTTCATTGTCTTCGACTACAAGCAGAGCGGGATACGTATCATTTAGAAAAGTAAATGCTGAAGCATGGTCTTTGTTTTTTGCTACGATAACATAATTTTCAAATTGGGAGGGGTAGGTATCTTTCAACTCTATTAAAGCCTCGTAATAAGAATCCTCTTCACTAATATTATTTTCATCTGAATAAAAAAGGATGCCTTTCTCAATATTGAGTCCGGCTGCTGTTCCGTCATTCTGCAAACTGCACGATGAAAGGAACACAATGTTTCCAAGCAAAAGGACAAACAAAAAAGAATACTTCATTTATTAGCCTCTTTTCAATAGTGTATTTACAAAATATGCTGTCCAAATGGATGGTAAGTAAGTATTATTTATATAAAAACTGTAAAATAATTACTAATTCATTTATTTCCATAATTCTAACATATTCCTTAAATATATTGGCGATAATCATCAAATTGTTACAGAATTGAAAAATCAAATAAAATTTTAAGTTTTAAACCGATTCCTTAAGTGAATATAATGATATAAATCCTAATTACAGGGTGAGTATATGAAAAATTATATTGCTTTTTTATTACAGCTTATAATATGGAGTGCTTTTTCTGTTGCACAGTGGTTATCAGATAAAGATCATATAGAGTATAACTGGATTATGTTCATCGTATTTTTTTATCTAGGATTTCTGATTGCGAAAAAAATTTTACAATCTTCAAAAACGACTTTCATTATTACTCTGATAAGCCTTCTTACATTTTTTTCTTTGAAAATGTTCTTTGAACAAATGATTATCTCTAGTTACTTTTAAAGTTAATGTTATAATTGCAACAGACCACAATAAGAGGAAGGGGAACAATATGAGAAAATTGATTTACTGCAGTGTACTGCTCCTATTTATCGCAGGCTGTTCCCAACAGCAGCCATCAGAAACAGCAGGTGACAACGACGGGCAGGGAGAAGTCATCAACGAAGCAGTTGCAGCGGAAGACACTGAGAGTGAAAACATGCAGACAGAGACAGAGACAGAGACAGAAGAGGCTGAAGATAATGCTGAAGAGGAAGAGGAATCCTCAGAAGAGGAAGTCAAGAAACCTCTCTATACAATAAATGAAGCAAATTGGTCAGTTCAGCCCATCGGTGATGCCAATGAGAAAGTCGCCTTGCTGACTATCGACGATGCTCCGGACAAGCATGCTTTGGAAATGGCAGAAACTTTAAAGAGTCTTGAGGCACCAGCGATATTTTTTGTTAATGGACATTTCCTTGATACTGATGAAGAGAAGGAAGTATTGAAGAAAATTCATGAAATGGGATTCCCTATCGGTAACCATACCGCTACGCATGCTTCACTGCCAGATCTAACTGAAGAGGAGCAGCAAGCAGAAATAGTTGATTTGAACGAAGTGATTGCCTCTATCATTGGAGAAAAACCAAAATTCTTCAGGGCTCCGTTTGGCCAGAATACCGATTACTCTAAAGCTCTTGCCAAGAGTGAAGGTATGACACTGATGAATTGGACGTACGGCTATGACTGGGAAGCACAATATCAGAATAAAGAAGGAATCGCGGATATCATGGTCAATACTGAATTGCTGAGCAGCGGCGCCAATTTGCTTATGCATGACAGAACATGGACCAATGAAGCGATGGCTGATATAGTAAAGGGTTTAAGAGATAAGGGATATGAAATCCTTGACCCTGAACTGATTCAAACACCACAATAATATAGAAAGCCGGCACTCGGAAATCCGTTTGCCGGCTTTTTAATTTAGAGAAACCCTTTAGCGTGGAAGCTTCTGAACTTCTAATCAAGCTTACCGGTGGAAGACAGCAAGCCTATCTATCTTTCTAGTAGGCTGTTTTCGCATTCTTTTCATGTTTACCAGGTTATATCGGTGAATTATAATTATTTTCTTATGAATTAGTGTCAAATAGCAACAAAGTTTATGAAAAGAGCCTTTTAGTAAGCAGATGTAAATCCCGCTTTGTCATTGCAAATAATGACAAGTCCTTAAACCGTTTATCAGCATTGTTTGTATTTGCAGGTGTTTGATTTAATGTTTGGCCGGCTGGCAATCTGCAGCGGTTTTATAAAGGGTCATTAAGAAAGGCTATTTTCGCATAAATTGTTGCTTTCAGAAAAATCCCAAGAGCCGGATTTTTCTCCGGATACTAAGGTTTTCCTCTCTTAACAGAGGGAGCAGCTCTTTTCTTCTTGTTTACCAGATCTTAAAGGTGATTTATGGTGTTGTCTTAGGAAATTAATATTAAATAGCAACAAAGTTTACGAAAAGAGCCTTAAGAATTAATAACCTTCAATTAAAAAACGAGATATAAAGTCATACAGAATCTCATATACTAATTTTAATGGAACAGAATAACTTGAAAAAATTTAATGTGACATACAATTTAGGCTTGATGTTTTAATTGTGTTATATTATTATTGATTTATAGAAAGTAAACGCTTTCAAATTACTGCATAATGGGAGGAGTTTTAAGATGGGTACAATTGTATGTCAGTCCTGCTTAAACACAATTGATCACTTTGAAGATGAGAAGGTATCGGTTTTATTCTCCAGCAGCTGTGATTGTAACAATGAAAACGAATTAGACGATTAAAAGGGTATAGCATGCTCGGCCCCGTTTTTACGGGGCTTTTTTCATTGCTTAGAAGATAATAAAATCACCCTCTGTGCTATCTATAACTATACTATCCTTGTCTAGCTATAACGCCTGAGGGTCCGTACCCTCCCTGGAACGGAACTAAGCCCCTCGGGTCAAATAACCCAAAGAGATAAAAAGGAAAACCCGCCTTTTTTTCTCTTTGGAACATTTGCCTGTCGGGGCTGGACAAGGCGCTTCCGCTTTTGATATCCCGGAAAGCAGGCGGGGCAGACTCAACAGGTTGAGCATGGCATATAAAAAGAAGCTATAAAAAAAATCACCGCTCAATCGAGTGGTGATTTGCTCTGTTATATCTAAAATGGGTTACTACCTGATGGCCTTATGCTCTTTTATCACTCGAAGGTGTTTAAGGTCAAAGTCCTCAGGCCCCTGGACGGGCAAGCCGGCCTCCACATTCTTGTGAATATAAGTGATGTTTTCTGCGGTAATGATTTCCCCTGGAATAAAAATAGGGATTCCCGGAGGATATACCATAATGAACTCGGCAATGATACGGCCGACACACTCTTCCATTGGAATGACTTCCGTTTCAGCATAAAACGCATCTCTAGGCGTCATGGACAAAACAGGGATATCTGGCAGCAAGACTTCAGCGATTTCCAGCAAACCTTCTTTGTTGGCAAATTGAAAGGACATCTCTGTTAATGCCTCCACCAATTTATCGCCTTCTTTAATTGTGTCTCCTGGTGTAATGATGCAAAGGATGTTGTACATATCTGACATCTCAACCTCAATGTTGTAAACTTCCCTTAACCATTTTTCAGCATCAAATCCACTGATTCCGAGTTCCTTTACAGAAACAATCAACTTGGTCGGGTCATAATCGAAAGTTGCTTTGGTGCCCAATATTTCTTTTCCAACGCAATAAAGATCTTGAATTTCATTAATCTGATTTCTTATGCTTTCAGACAGCTCGATCGTTCTTTCTATCAATTCCTTTCCTTCGGTAGCAAGTCTTTTTCTTGCTACATCCAAGGAAGCAAGCAAAAGATAGGACGTGGAAGTCGTTGTAAGCATGCTGAGTATCGTCTGCACCCGTTTTGGAGATACAAGTCCCGTCTTCATGTTCAATACAGAGCTTTGGGTCATCGAACCACCAAGCTTATGGACACTCGTTGCAGCCATATCAGCTCCGGCCTGCATCGCAGACATCGGCAGATCCTCATGAAAATGAATGTGAACCCCGTGGGCTTCATCGACCAGTACAGGCACATCATAAGAATGGGCGATTTCTACTATCTTTTTCAAATCCGCAGAAATCCCAAAGTAGGTAGGATTAATGACCAGAACTCCTTTGGCATCAGGATGCTGCTCAAGAGCTTTTGCAACCGAATCGTTCGTGATGCCGTGAGAAATCCCCAGAGTTTCGTCGACTTCCGGATGGATAAAAATAGGTGTAGCTCCGGAAAATACGATAGCGCTCATGACCGATTTGTGAACATTTCTCGGAACGATTATCTTTTCTCCCGGTCCACAGACAGACATGACCATCGTCATAATGGCTCCGCTCGTACCTTGTACTGAGAAGAAGGTATAATCAGCGCCAAATGCTTCTGCCGCCAGTTCCTGAGCCTCCTTGATCATTCCTTTGGGCTGATGGAGATCGTCCAGCGGCCCGATATTGATCAAATCAATTGCAAATGCATTATCACCGATGAAGTTCCTGAATTCCGGGTCCATTCCGGTCCCTTTCTTATGTCCGGGAATATGAAACTGTACGGGGTTTTTTCTGCTATGTTCTACTAAGCCGGTAAATAAAGGAGTTTTGTATTGAGACAATTCATTCGACACCTCTTTAAAGTCTTTTATATCTAAGCCTTTCCCTTAAAGATAAGGAATTAGTCATTAGGTTCATTAAGATTCTTGATAAAGCAAGCTGTAAGAAGCAGGATTGCTCTTATCGATAAAGAATTATAGCATTTAGCCTTTTCTTTGCATAGTGTTATCAGCCCGCACTTTTAACATTTTGTCGAATTTGAAAGGATTTCATTAGTGAAGGATAGAACTAATTGGTGAAAGGGTGATAATCATGAATTGGAAAACGAGAGTTTCAGAACTGCTTGGGATACAGTATCCAATCATACAGGGAGGTCTTGCCTACCTTGCATATGCAGAATTGGCTGCAGCGGTCAGCAATGCAGGAGGACTTGGGCAGATCACAGCGATGTCGCTTGAAACTCCTGAAAGATTAAAGGAAGAAATACATAAAGTCCGGGAACTTACTGATAAACCGTTTGGAGTTAACTTTGCCATAGGGAAGCACGGCCGTCCTTACAAGGAATTTTTGCAGACAGCCATTGATGAGAACGTTCCTGTTGTGTCGATGACGGGAGGGAACCCTTCTCCCATGTTTGAAATGCTGAAAGGAAGTGCTATAAAAAAACTGGTGCTTGTAGCAGCTAAAAGGCAGGCGGTAAAGGCGGAGGAACTAGGCGCAGATGCTGTCATGGTGGTAGGTGCAGAAGGAGGCGGCCACCTGGGAAAAGATGATATCGGGACCTTTGTGCTGATTCCCCAGGTGGTTGATGCAGTTTCCATTCCGGTCATTGCATCAGGAGGGATAGGAGACGGAAGAGGAATGGCAGCCGCATTATGCCTCGGAGCAGAAGGGGTAGAGATGGGTACCAGATTTATCGCTACTGAAGAATGCATCCATGCATCTCCTGCATATAAGCAGGCGTTGATAAGAGGTTCGGAAAGTGATACAGTGGTCATCAAACGATCGCTTGGCTCTCCTGCACGTGCCATTTCAAATAGCTGGACAGATCAAATACTGACCCTTGAAAAAGAAGGTCCGGGATATGAAGGACTTAAAAATCATATAAGCGGCGAAGCAAATAAGAAATTCATCTATGACGGCAAGAATGAAGAAGGGTTCGGATGGGCAGGACAGGTAATGGGTTTGATTGATGATATCCCGCCTGTAAAAGAACTTATGGACCGGATGGTTAAACAAGCAGCAGAGGCCGGTTCTATGTGGTGTAAATGGGAAAACGAATGATCAAGTTGATGTTATGATAGAATGGAATACCTTACGCAGCAAAAGGTAAACACTTAACCCTTAAGAAAGCAAGGTGAATGGTATGGAATATCAATATCCTTTTTCGTTGGATTGGTCAACGGAAGAAGTCATAGATGTTGTCGGCTTTTTTCAAAGTATTGAAAAGGCCTATGAGCAAGGTATTGAACGGGATAAACTGATGGAGGCTTATAAACGATTTAAAGAAATTGTTCCGGGTAAAGCTGAAGAGAAAAGAATCTGCAATGAATTTGAGGAATCAAGCGGATACTCTTCTTACCGGGCTGTGAAAAGGATGAAAGAGTCTGACAGCAAGATTATAAAAATGAAATAGGAAAACGAAAAAGAGGAAAGCCTCATATTACAGGGGCTTTCCTCTTTTTGCATGCTCAACCCAATGTTTATTGTAGATTGTAAAGGGGTAATAATTTTACAAATGCATCACTTATTATTTCAATTGTTTCATCCCCTGAGAGCTTGACGGCTTGTTCTCTCGGGATGCGGATTCCACAAAGAATTTCAGCTTTTTTGACGGTTTGCAGCCGTTGGAATAAAGAGGATAACTCCTGTTCGTCCATTTCAGATAAAGCTCGCGACTCCGGTTTGGTGTGATCTCCCGACCATACGAAATCTGGTGGAATGATTTTTTGTATACGGTCCAGGTTTTGTTCCAGCTTACTTCCAAACTGCTCTTTGCCGGGAGCTTCATAAATCACCGCGAACCAAACGAATATATGGGTTTCCCAAAGACCAATTTGAAAATGGGGATGCTTCTTATAACCTCTTTTATTATTGGCAAATGCAACCCAGGTATCATCCGGCGGGTTCACTGAGCGCCTGGCATGCTTAGCTACATGGGGAAACATTTCATCGCCAGTCATGGTGCTGAGGGCAGGTGAGAAATGCTGTCCCAGAACTTCAAGTTTAGGTCGGACGGTCTCTATCAAAGCTTCCATCCGCTCATCCAGGCCATCAATGGTGAAGATTTTAAAGTCATTTTCTGTAAAACCAGTAAAATTCATTTTGTTCCTCCTTATGCTGATGCCATTATTTTATCACAGTCATTTATAGGAAGGAAAAATGCTGATTCAGGATGAATGGGTGTATGCACATTTTAGTTACGTGTTTCTTAACCTTCACATAGAATGTACTAGATAAATTCAGAAAATTAAAATAATATTATCAGGAAAGGGTGTACTGTCCATGAAGCAAGTTATGAGTACGACAAGGAAAAAGAATGTCCAGCAACAGCGTATGGCGGTGCTTAAGCTGGAAATGGATTATGAGTTAGCTGTCCTGTTCGAGGCCATGGAAGACAAAAACACTGCAATCCAGGTAAAGACGAAAGAGAAGTTAATGAAAATCAGAGAAGAGCTCTTGAAACTGAAGGCACTCTAAGTTAGAGAGATAACCTTAATAAACATAAATAGCTTTTTAAGCGGACTCTGGAATAGACTTTCAAGGGTTCGTATTTTTGTGGCTGAATGCAAGATGCTTGAAGGGTTTGTGAATATACATTAAGCTTGAAAAAAGTTAGTACATCATAGTTAGTGAATTGTAAATAATACATAAGACCTTCTAAGCGTGGGTTACGGCCATGGCTTTAAGGACTGGGTTCTTACCAGCAAGCAAAGAACTGATATATAGAAGAAGGAGGACATTGCATGTCTAACTGGCAGGAAGTTGATACATATGTTAAGCATTGGATTAAAGAAGCAGGTGAAAGGATTCGGCAGTCGTTCCAGACACAATTGAATATCGAAACCAAATCCAACAGAAATGACCTTGTCACTAATGTTGATCAGGAAACAGAACAGTTCTTCATTGAAAGGATCAGAAAGACTTATCCTGAACATAGGATCCTGGGTGAAGAGGGGTTTGGAGATGATCTGAAGGATATGAAAGGCATAATCTGGATTATAGATCCAATCGACGGTACCATGAACTTTGTGCATCAGCAGCGGAATTTTGCTATATCCATTGGTATTTACCATGATGGAGAAGGTCTGCTCGGATACATTTATGATGTTGTTCATGATGAGTTATACCACGCGCGAAAGGGACATGGAGCTTTCGTGAATGAAACCAAGCTTCCTCAGCTAGAAGAAGTGGATGTAAGGGACAGCATAATAGGAGTGAATGCCCTTTGGGTAACAGATAATAAAAAAATTGACAGGGAAGTTCTTGGGCCGCTTGTAAGAGATGTTAGAGGAACCAGATCATATGGGTCTGCCGCTATGGAAATGGCTTATGTAGCATCTGGAAGGATCGACGGCTATATGACGATGAGACTTGCTCCTTGGGATTTTGCTGCTGGAAAGATCATCATTGAAGAAGTAGGCGGAGTCGTAACAAGCCTGGATGGCGGGAAACTTAATATGCTTGAAAAGAGTTCGGTATTCTCCTGTAAGCCCGGCCTTCATCGAAATATCATTGAGACCTATTTGAAAGGTGTAAAGTTTAAAAAGTAAAAATTCCGTAATCAAAAAAGCTGGCCGAGATTTTGGCCAGCTTTTTTAAAGATTGACTGAGTTCCTCCAGATATCATATCAATACTATAATCTTCCTGCTTCTCTATACTTTTTCTTCGTTTTAAAGCCCATTCCCATGACAACTGCCCAAGCAATAACAGACAACGCAGCGAGGGATAAACTTTTTTCACTTACCGCAATACCGATGGCCATTATACAAGCGGCTGCAAGAACCGCATACAGAACGAAAACCCATTTAATGTTTTTCACCAATCATTCTCCTTTTAATGAAAAGTTTCACTTGTCTAAAATCTTATCAATGAATGTACATGATAACAAGTATATTTCTTCTGGAAGTTAGCGCATCAACATTTTATTGCCGGTAAACTATCATTAAGTTAGTGGCGCTGCTGCTCTCCGTGATGAGCTCATTGGGAAAGCCATTATAACTGGAAGCTGCTGAACGGCTGCTTCCGATCCTGACTTCACAACTTCCCTGCGGAGTCGTGCACCTGGACCGGCAATCAATGTTACGAATAAAAGCAGTACCATTTTAAAAGGCAGCTTTTCTTAACAAGGCTGTCTTCACATATATTGTGTCTCTTAGAAAAATCCCAAGAGCCGGATTTTTCCCTGGATACTAAAGGTTTTCTCTCTAATCGGGGATTAGCCGCCCTTTTCTTTTCATGATTACCAGGTTAGGTTATTCATGTGAATTATGTTTATTTTTTTGAATTAATATCAAATAGCAACAAAGTTTACGAAAAGATCCTATATAAAAGCACAACAAACACCTTCCAATTAAAGGCAATCAGCAGAGGAGAATAACTCAATTACTTTACGCAATTCAGTAATGCCGGGCGTTTCGAGGTGTTGAATATACCCAAATGATGACTGCAGCAGCAATATTTACAGAAATCTGTTTTTGCTTTTCTGAATGCTGTGATATAATGTCTTAGTTGTTGTTTTTTTAAGCCAATAAGATGCTTTGTACATTTTCAGGTTATAAGAAAAAACAAGATGCGATTTAAAAGAATTCAAGGTATCGAAAGCAGGCCGCTTATAGCTGAATTTTATGAAGGAACACATGAAGACAGTTCATAATGTTTGTTTAATATAAATCTAATACGATCAACAATCAGGAGTGAATACATTGATTAAGAGAGACGATTTAAGAAATATAGCAATTATTGCCCACGTTGACCATGGTAAAACGACTTTAGTAGATGAATTATTAAAACAGTCAGGTATTTTCCGTACTAATGAGCATGTTGAGGAACGTGCGATGGATTCCAATGATCTAGAAAGAGAAAGAGGAATCACCATCTTAGCAAAAAACACTGCTATTCAATATAAAGATACCAGAATCAACATCTTGGATACACCAGGACATGCCGATTTCGGCGGTGAAGTTGAACGGATCATGAAAATGGTTGACGGTGTACTTCTTGTTGTCGATGCATATGAAGGATGTATGCCTCAGACACGCTTTGTTCTTAAGAAAGCACTTGAACAGAACTTAACACCAATCGTAGTAGTAAATAAAATTGACAAAGACTCAGCGCGTCCTGAAGAAGTCATTGATGAAGTTCTTGAGCTTTTCATTGAGCTTGATGCCAATGAAGACCAGCTGGAATTCCCGGTAGTATATGCTTCTGCAATTAACGGTACAGCATCTGTTGATCCTGATCCAGCAAACCAGGATGAAAACATGCAGTGTCTTTATGAGTCCATTATTGACAATATCCCTGCTCCAATCGACAATCGCGAAGAACCGCTTCAATTCCAGGTAGCTCTTCTTGATTATAATGATTATGTAGGACGTATCGGTATCGGCCGTGTATTCCGAGGGACGATGAAAGTAGGACAGCAAGTAGCGCTGATGAAAATTGATGGAAGTGTGAAAAACTTCCGTGTAACGAAAATCTTTGGTTTCATGGGTCTCAAGCGCGTTGAAATTCAAGAAGCACATGCAGGAGACCTTATTGCCGTTTCTGGAATGGAAGATATCAATGTAGGTGAAACAGTATGTCCAATCGATCATCAGGATCAACTTCCTGTACTTCGTATTGATGAGCCTACACTTCAAATGACTTTCCTTGTTAACAACAGCCCATTCGCTGGCCGTGAAGGTAAATATGTCACTTCAAGAAAGATTGAAGAAAGATTGCTTGCACAGCTTCAAACAGATGTGAGTTTACGTGTCGAAAACACAGATTCCCCTGATGCTTGGACAGTGTCCGGCCGTGGTGAGCTTCATCTCTCTATCTTGATTGAAAACATGCGCCGTGAAGGATTCGAACTGCAAGTTTCAAAACCGGAAGTTATTGTACGTGAAATTGATGGAGTGAAATGTGAGCCTGTAGAACGCGTTCAAATCGATGTGCCTGAAGAGTACACAGGAAGCATCATTGAATCTATGGGAACACGTAAAGGCGAAATGCTTGATATGATTAACAATGGCAGCGGCCAAGTAAGATTGATCTTCATGGTTCCTGCTCGCGGATTGATCGGCTACTCTACTGAATTCATGACATTGACTCGCGGTTACGGAATCATCAATCATACGTTTGATAGTTACCAGCCTATGCAAAAAGGCCAAGTCGGCGGACGCAGACAAGGTGTTATTGTTTCAATGGAAACAGGTAAATCTTCTCAATATGGTATCATGGGAGTAGAAGACCGCGGAACAATTTTTGTCGAGCCTGGTACAGAAATCTATACAGGAATGATTGTTGGGGAACATACGCGTGAGAACGATATCACGGTAAATATTACCAAAACAAAGCAAGCGACTAACGTCCGCTCTGCTAATAAAGATCAAACTGTAACAATCAAGAAAGCCCGTATAATGACTCTTGAAGAATCATTAGAATACTTGAATGATGATGAGTACTGTGAAGTGACTCCTGAATCCATCCGTCTTCGTAAAAAGATTCTTGATAAAAATGAGCGTGAAAGAGTTACTAAGAAGAAAAAAGTAGAAACTAACTAGTTAACAGTTTAGGAGTGATCAGGAAATGGATGTAACAGAGCGTTTATCCTTTTTCGCATCCCTTTACCGGGTCGAGGAAAATACGGAGCTCGGTATGTGGCTTCTTTACCTTACTATCATTGCTTTATCAGTATTGGTATACAAGCTGGGGTTCGCAAAAAAATTGCCGTTATTGAAGTCGGCGGTCATTTATTTTTTCCTCGCTGCAGGTTCAACTATACTGACCTTCTTGGGGATATTTCTTCCTGTAGCTGAAGGACTGGTGGTCGCCGCCTTGATTTTGATTATCTATAAAGTCAGGCTGCGAAGCCATAAAAACGAAGAAGCACGTTCATAAGAAAAAGCAGAGGACCGAGGTCCTCTGCTTTTTTGTAGTTTATGGATATCTTCTTCTGTGTATAGCCGTTTACAATGTTTCCCCTGCCTGTATCCGAGAGAATGGACAAATCATTTACACTTTTTTCAGAAGGCTGTTTTCGTATATATTGTGCTATTTTAAAAGTAATGGATTTCCACTCCAGGCGCACGACTCCGCGGGGCGGGCGTTGTGCCTCCTCGGCTTCGCCTGCGGGGTCTCACCTGTCATCAAAAGTAGAAGCACCTTGCTCACCCCGAGGGGTGAGCAAGGTGCTGGAACTAGACGCCCGCTAGTCCCGCAAGAGGTCGCACGCCTTACGCTCCAATCCTTCTAGTAAAAATAGGAAGGAGGAAAATATAGCATTCAATAGCAACAATCTTTTAGAAAAGAGCCTTTCAAAAAGATTAACTTTTCCATTTCTCTAGAACGGGATATAGGTGGTTCAGGAAGAAGGCAAACAGGATATGTGCCAAGCTCCAATATAAAAAGGCTTCCCAATTATCAACCGCCGGAACCTCTTTTCTGGCCAGGACCGAGAGAGGGAAGTATAAAAAAAGGGCAGGCAGCGTAAGGGCTGCAACTAGTCCCAGTCTCTTCCAATATCTGAGTTTCGATTTCCGTGACTGGTGATAAAAGACAAGACCTAACACCAAAGAAACAAGCAAGTGAAAAATGAACTCAATCAGTTCCGTCCACTGGATCTTACCAATGACAGGAATGAAATCAACGTTCAGCAGCAGAATATAGACTTTTTGGCCGGTCGCATTCTCAGTCAGCTTTAAAAAGAAGCCCATAATGATACCGGAAGTAATTCCTGCCAGACTTCCTTTTAGGACTGTGCTAGAAGTCATTTTTGGATTTTGCGGAACGGTACAGCCTGAAATTTCCGGTGTCTGCCCGTTCTTTTGTTCTATTTGTGATCCGTTCACGGCATTTATCACACATATAAGTATGGATTGGGCGGTTTCTTAGCCGCTTTGCTGTCAATGATTCATCATTTATAGACTCAATCACATCACACAGAGTGCATTTCACTCTCATATTTAGACACCTCCATGTCTCGATGAGTATGGGTATGTATTCCAATCTAAGTATATCACGTAGACAAGAGTATTTCTTCTTTTAGCAGCCGGCATTTCTAAAAATGTTTGCTGATATGGTGCTGTAAAGGGACCTTCAAAAGTCCCTTGGAATATGAATTATTTACTTAATAAAATTCGTTTGTAAAAGCTTCATTTGTTTTCTTTTCTTTCTTTTTCTGATGTATACTATAGGTAATTAGGGGAGGGATTTCAATGAATAGAATTGAATCAAAATTAATTCCTGCTTTATTTGAAGAACTCCAGAATGAAAAACTCATCTCGGTTTCTACCGTTGACCATGAAACGGGAGGACCTAACTTGTGTGCAATTTCTTGGGTTTATGCTGAAAGTGAGGAGAGAATCCTGTTTGTTGTCGACAGCCGTTCCCGAATCATTAAAAATGTTGAGGGGAACCCTCTGGTTGTGCTGAATATCATAGCAAATGAATCCTCCTATGCCAAATGAAATCTGAGAAACTGCTGAACGTCCCTCTTAATCTGTCCCTGATTTCTCTTGATATTGAAGAAGTGAGGGATGTAATGTTCTATGGGTCCAGGATTTCCGTTGAACCTCAATATGAGAAAACTTATGATAAAGAAGCTGCCGGCAGATTGGACCGGCAAGTAATAGAAGCCATGAAAAAAGCTTAATCCTAAGCTTTTCCAAGGCTTCTTTTGTTTTTTATTGGCTCTTTTCGTAAACTTTGTTGCTATTTGATACTAATTGCGAAAAATATAAATCTTAAGAAGGGAAAATTCCGGTAATATCGAAAAGAAAAGAGCTGCTCTTCCCCGATAAGAGATAAAACTCTTAGTATACGGGGAAAAATCCGGCTCTTGGGATTTTTCCGAAAGCAACAATATATGCGAAAACAGCCTTTTTATTAAGCTCTTTACGTAAACTTTGCTTCTATAGGCTGCTAATTCTGAAAAAAACCTTAACTCAATGGAATAACCTGGTTAGCAAGAAAAGAAAAGAGCTGCTCTTCCTGATTAGAGAGAGAACCCTTAGTATCGGTGAAAATCCAAAAACAGCAATATATACGAAAACAGCCTTCTTTATTGATTGTTATTTTGATTTCTGTTCATATAATTGTTTGATTGGTCCTGCTGTTCTTCCTCTAGCTGTCTTTCTTCTTGTCCATCTGCTTTATCTGTGGATTGTTCAGGGGCATTATCAGGATTATTCTGCTGTGTGTTTTTAGGAAGTTCAGGCATCAACCGCCCGGCGATATCTGACAGTTCGTTCAGCACACCTTGGACAGGCCTTCCATTTTCGATATCGCTGCCGACTTCCTGCAGCCGTGCATAAAGATCCGGATCAGCCACAATCATGGCTCGTGCTCCGTGAGGATCGTCTTTCAAGGCCTCTGCAACTGAATACTTTATTGTACCTACTTCAGATCTTTCAACAGTTGAATTGACATCAATGCCAACAAAGGCATATTTTCCTAATACTACTGCTGTGGCATCTTTAACATCAGGTACGGAAGTAGCAATTCTAACCAGATTTTCCGATATTTCCTGGCTTGATTCATTTTGCTGCTCGTTGTGTATTTCACTGTTTTCTACATTAATCGGGCGTGGATTAGCGCCATTTCCTTGATTATCGTAAGCGGTCTGGTTGTTCTGCTGATTACACCCTGATATTAGGATGATGAGTGAAATTAATGCTAGCCATTTTTTCATTATGCAACCTCCGATTATTATATCTGTAGTTCTTATTGTGTAATCTTCTTCTATATTTATTCCTTGGTTCATATATTTTAGCAACGGGCCGTCCTATTTAAGTGGACTCTTTAGTAATAACCGGATGAAGAGGGTCTACATACAATAGTATAAGAATAGAGGAGCAGGAGGCATCGATTTGAAAAAAATTTATGTATTGGATACCAATGTCTTATTGCAAGACCCGCAAGCAGTTTTTTCCTTTCAAGATAATGAAGTAATTATTCCCGCAGTAGTATTGGAAGAAGTGGACAGCAAAAAACGTTATATGGACGAAATTGGGCGCAATGCAAGACACGTATCGAAAATAATTGATAGCTTACGGCAGCAAGGAAAGCTCCATGAAAGTATTCCGCTGTATAATGGCGGAACTTTGCGTATAGAGTTGAACCACCGGTCCTTTCATCAGTTGCAGGAAATTTTTGTAGAAAAGACAAATGATAACCGTATATTGGCTGTAGCCAAAAATTTATCACTCGAAGAAGAGACAAAAGAAGATGGAAGACAAGTTATATTGGTCAGCAAGGATACCCTGGTCCGAGTAAAGGCGGATGCACTGGGGCTGCAGGCGGAAGATTTTTTAAGCGACAGGGTAGTGGATGTAAGCGATATATACAGCGGATTCATTGAAATTTACATTCCAAAGGAGCTGCTTGATAAATTTTATGAAAAGGGTGAAATTCCATTAGCGGATATCACTCAGCATCCTTTTTACTCTCACCAATTCCTCCTGATGAAAGATTCATTGGGGAGTTCTGCTTCAGCGGTAGGTGTCGTGGATATTACAGGCAGGTTTGTGAAAAAGCTGGTGTATGACCAGGATCATATATGGGGAATCAAACCGAGAAATGTACAGCAGACAATGGCGATTGAACTGCTTTTAAGGGAAGACATCCCTTTGATCACCATGGTTGGCAAGGCCGGAACAGGGAAGACTCTCTTAGCTCTTGCTGCAGGCTTGCTGCAAGCCGAAGATCTTCAAGCTTATAAAAAGCTTTTAGTTGCAAGGCCGATTGTTCCTGTAGGAAAAGATATAGGGTATTTGCCTGGTGAAAAACAAGAAAAGCTGAGACCGTGGATGCAGCCGATATTTGATAATCTGGAGTATTTATTCAACACGAAAAAACCAGGGGAATTGGACGACATATTGGCTGGCATGGGCTCAATAGAAGTAGAGGCGCTGACTTATATCAGGGGAAGAAGCATACCTGAGCAATTTATCATTATTGACGAGGCTCAGAATCTTACAAAGCATGAGGTAAAAACCATCCTGACCCGCGTGGGAGAAAAGAGTAAAATCGTTCTTATGGGGGATCCTGCGCAAATCGATCACCCTTACCTTGATGAATATAATAATGGCCTGACGTATGTGGTTGAAAAATTCAAGGATCATCCTGTTGCTGGTCATATCAAGCTTATGAAAGGAGAAAGGTCCGGACTGGCGCAGCTGGCAGCTGATATATTGTGAGCAGCTGAAAAATACATTATTACCATATGAAAAAACGATTCAGTTATTGCACGCTGAATCGTTTTTTTGTGAACAATTAATCTCGAAAACCGTTTACACTCATTTTCTCAAGCTCAGGGATGTTTTAAGTTACTTAACTTTAATTCCCCGCACACTCTTGATAGGATTATCAAGGTTTGAGCCATCTTTGAAGAGAACATGGACCGGTCCGTCTTCCTTAAGTGGCTGGCCATCTTTTGAGAAGCCGAAAATGATTTCACTGCTCTTAGAGAGAGGAAAACTAACTTCATTACCCGGGTCCTCTGTCAAGATAATGAGTGTATCAGCATCCTCATCGGGCTGGGCGTTCTTCAGGAACGGATCCAAGGGTATGCCGAAAGTTCCGGTCATAATCTTTTCTTTTTCATATTTCTTTTCCGTTTTTAAAGTAGGGGGTGAAGTGGCGCCTTCCTGAATTTCCCTAGTCCAGTTTTTGGACATATTTTTGGTGTACTCATCCAGCTCATTCTTCGCTTTTTCTTCATCTTGAAAATATGTATTTAAATCGACTTTTCTGTCATCGAAAATCCAGACACCTGGATCTAGTGTGATTTGATATTTCACCTTTCCTGTCAAAGGTACAATTGAAGTATCCATCTGCTTCCCTCCATCTGTGTTATACCCTTAGTATATCAGATAATATTCCGCTTTCACATCTATCCTGTCCTACCGATGAGTAACGGTCATCCATGTTGGGAAAAGATAAAAGACAACAATCTTTAGGATAGGAGGTTTCTGATGTATATAAACGATGATATCTTAACAAAAATGGTCGAGGAAGCACGGCCGATTTCTGCTCAAGGAAAACTGATAGATTACATTCCAGCGTTAAAAAAGGAGAATAAAGGTAATCTTTCTGTCTCTGTTTGTTTTTTGAACGGCGAATTCTTCTCAGCAGGCGATTACTTGGAAAAATTCACTTTGCAAAGCATCTCCAAAGTGATTACCCTTGCACTTGTGCTGATGGATTATGGAGAAGAGGAGGTCTTTTCAAAGGTCGGAATGGAGCCCACAGGTGATCCTTTTAACTCCATTGTGAAATTGGAAACCAATAAGGTGTCCAAACCGCTGAATCCAATGATCAATGCAGGGGCTCTTGCGGTGACAGATATGATCAAAGGTTCCACTAATGAAGAAAAGTGGGAGAGGCTGCTTGCTTTTGTCAGGGTGCTGACCGGAGATAATGAAGTAACTTATAACTCTGAAGTAGCTCAGTCTGAATTTAATACAGCATTTCTGAATCGTTCCCTTGGGTACTTTATGAAACAGCATGGTGTTATACAAGGGGATATTGAAAATTTGATTTATCTTTATACTAAGCAATGCGCAATCGAGATGAATTGTCAGGACCTTGCTAAAATTGGTGCGGTATTCGCCAATGACGGGATCGATCCTGTAACCGGCAGGCAATTGATTACAAGAGATGTTGCCCGTATTTGCAAAACGTTCATGGTGACGTGCGGGATGTACAATTCATCCGGTGAGTTTGCCATAAAAGTAGGAATTCCGGCAAAAAGCGGTGTGTCCGGGGGGATCATGGGTTCTGTTCCAAGAAAGTGCGGAATTGGGATTTTCGGCCCGGCTCTTGATGAAACCGGAAACAGCATTGCGGGATTAAGGCTGCTTGAACTGATGGGTTCCGAATATAAATGGAGCATTTTTTAAGATTGCTCGACGCACAGGCGGTTTAAATGGATGTATAAATAAGACGGTATATAAGCTGAATTGGTTGGTTCATACGGAAGCAGTCATGATAGAAAGTGAAAAAAACTATCGCTGTCAGTTATTTAGGAGACGTACTAACTAAATAAAAAAGAAAAGTGGAGCCTATAATAATCAAACCAATTACCTGCTTCTATTAGAAATCCTTGAGAGCCGCGAACAGGTGAGGTTCGACTCCCGGAAGTCTTTTAATTCTACCTCCAGCTGTACACTGATCCTTCCTGAAAATTGCCGCGAATTTCCATTCTGAAATACATCCTGAAATAAAACGAGAAAAACCTAATTAACTTCAGGCTCCTATTAATATGAATCCCTCATACTCAAGGGAGCATTTTGTCAATGTTTCCTCCTTTATCCCAAGAGGGCAGCATACAATTTTAAAACTCTCTGCTCGGCCGCTTCCTCTTTTCTTTTTTCCTTGCAATTTACTCGGTTTAGCGATAAAATTTTAAGATAAGAGAGTCGCTATTTGTACGGAATGGGGGGATCATTATGGCGTCTGAGATGAAAATCGACCATCGTGAAAAAGCCTATCAGCTGCTGAAGGCTGACGCAGAAAAAATATTAAAGCTTATAAAAGTACAGATGGATAATTTAACGATGCCCCAATGTCCTTTATATGAGGAAGTGTTGGATACTCAAATGTTCGGATTATCCCGTGAAATAGAGTTTGCTGTCCGCCTTGGACTAGTAGACGGAACAGATGGAAAGACCCTTATGGATTCTTTAGAAAGAGAGCTTTCTGCCCTGCATGAAGCTTCTACTAAAAAATAAATAATAGTGAAAACTCAAACAAAAGCATGCGGTTGTTTGGGTTTTTTTACTAGCCCGTCAATAATGTTTCTATTTAAAGAGATTAGCAGGATTTTAACTATTTAAATAGAATATTTCTAAAAAAGGGATAGGAAGAGACTATGCTTATAAAAAAAATATTAAAATCGTACGATTACTCGTTGATAGCTGTTTATATTTTCTTGTGCTTTTTCGGATTGATCATGATTTACAGCGCCAGCATGGTGACTGCTGTAGAATTCTATGAAACCAGCAGTGATCACTTCTATAAAAAACAGTTATTTAATATTTTTGTCGGACTCTCGGCTTTCTTATTGGCAGCTGTCTTCCCGTACAAAGCGTTTACGAGGTTCAAGCTTCCTCTAAAGGCAGTGCTGTTCGGCACGATTGGACTCTTGCTGGCTGTCCATTTCGTCGGGGTTGAAGTGAATGGAGCTCAAAGTTGGATCAACATAGGCATCATGCAGATCCAGCCTTCTGAATTTGCCAAGTTATCGGTCATCATTTATCTCTCTGCGGTTTATGCTAAGAAGCAGGATTACATAGATCAATTGAATGTGGGAGTAATGCCGCCATTACTGATTTTTGGTTTTATCTGTTTCCTGGTCTTCCTTGAACCTGATTATGGAACAGCTGGTATCATCTTTGTGATTGGCTGCTTTGTGATACTGTGCTCCGGCATAAGCTTTAAGATGTTTTTTAAGCTTGGGGCGTTGGGAGCAGGGCTGCTGGTCTTGGTTTCACCTTTCATTTATCTTGGCAGGAATTATATTTTCACCAATGAAAGGGTGGGAAGGATCCATGCCTATCTTGATCCTTTTCAATATGCTCAAGGAGAAGGATACCAGCTTGTCAATTCCTATTTAGCTATAGGCGCAGGGGGACTACAAGGTCTAGGACTGGGACAAGGGATCCAGAAGCTCGGTTATCTGCCTGAATCCCACACCGACTTCATCATGGCCATCATTGTAGAGGAACTTGGTCTCCTTGGGGTTGCTTTTGTCATTCTGGGGCTTTCCTACATTGTACTTCGGGGCATATACACCGGGGTGAAGAGCCGGGACCCTTTCGGCACTATGCTTGCTGTCGGTATTTCAAGCATGATTGGCCTTCAGGCATTCATTAATCTTGGAGGGGTATCCGGTGTGATACCAATTACCGGTGTCCCACTCCCTTTCGTCAGTTATGGAGGGTCATCCCTTCTGGTGCTTTCGCTTTCTATGGGTGTCCTGGTGAATGTATCGATGTTTGTCAAATATGATGAAAAGTACAGAGAGAAAAAAGAAATTTCTGCTGCCAACACCAGCAGTGAAGTGAAAAATGTATATAATATCCATCATTAGAAAGAATGGGCTGGTTATTTAAGAAACTCCTTAGTGATCAGCCCTTCTATATAAGCAGATTTGTTTGAAAAATTAAAAATTTTAGATTTGGTTTTTCATCATCTGCATGTTTATTTACATACAAGATTATTGCTTAAAGGAGAGGTATAATTTGAGGAAATTTAACAAAGTTCTAGTGGCCAACCGCGGAGAAATCGCCATTCGGGTTTTCCGTGCATGTACAGAATTAAATCTTAGGACCGTTGCGGTTTATTCTAAAGAGGATTCAGGTTCCTACCACCGTTATAAAGCAGATGAAGCCTACCTTGTTGGCGAGGGGAAAAAACCGATTGACGCTTACCTTGATATCGAGGGCATCATTGAAATTGCCAAGAAGGCGGATGTAGATGCCATTCACCCCGGGTACGGCTTCCTGTCTGAGAATATAAATTTTGCAAGAAGATGTGAAGAAGAAGGCATTACCTTTATAGGCCCCCACTCCAAACATCTAGATATGTTTGGAGATAAAGTAAAGGCCAGGCATCAGGCCCAGCTCGCTAATATACCTGTTATACCGGGCAGTGACGGACCGGTCAACGGACTTGAGGAAGTAGTCCAATTCGGGAAGGCACACGGTTATCCTATCATCATTAAAGCCTCACTTGGAGGAGGCGGAAGAGGAATGAGAATCGTCCATGGACCCGACCAAGTGAAAGAGTCCTTTGAGAGAGCCAAATCCGAAGCTAAAGCAGCATTTGGAAATGATGAAGTGTATGTAGAAAAATTTGTGCAGAATCCAAAGCATATAGAGGTTCAGATATTAGGGGATGAGCAGGGAAATATCATCCATTTATTTGAAAGAGACTGCTCAGTTCAGCGTAGGCATCAAAAAGTGGTGGAAGTTGCACCGTGTGTGTCGCTGGATGAACAGCTCAGGGACGAGATATGCAATGCGGCAGTCCAATTGATGAAAAATGTAGACTATGTGAATGCCGGTACAGTGGAATTCCTTGTAGCAGATAACCGTTTCTATTTTATCGAAGTAAATCCAAGGGTGCAGGTAGAGCATACGATCACTGAAATGATCACCGGTGTCGATATCGTACAGTCTCAAATTATGATTGCTGAAGGAAATGAACTGCATGGAAGTAAAATCGGAATACCGGAGCAAGAGAAAATTTCGATTCACGGCTATGCCATTCAATCAAGGGTAACAACAGAGGACCCATTGAATAACTTCATGCCTGATACAGGAAAGATTATGGCCTATCGTTCAGGAGGCGGTTTTGGTGTAAGGCTCGATGCGGGTAACGGCTACCAAGGAGCGATCATTACCCCGTTTTACGATTCGCTGCTTGTTAAAGTATCTACATGGGCTTTATCGTTTGATCAAGCCGCATCTAAAATGGTCCGCAATCTTCAGGAATTCCGGATTAGGGGTATCAAGACGAACATTCCTTTCCTGGAAAATGTAATAAAACATGACCAATTCCTGACGGGGCAGTATGATACGTCCTTTATTGATACAACCCCTCAGCTATTTATATTCCCTAAAAGAAAAGACAGGGGAACAAAGATGCTTTCCTATATAGGAAACGTTACAGTCAATGGTTTCCCAGGGATTGAAAAGAAGAAGAAGCCAGTGTTTGATAAGCCGAGAATCCCACATTTGAAAGAACTGCCGGATTTACAGGAGGGTACCAAGCAGATTCTTGACAGGCAAGGCCCTGAAGGTCTGGTTAACTGGATCAAGGAACAAAAAAATGTACTCCTGACTGATACCACTTTCAGGGATGCCCATCAATCCTTGCTGGCAACCAGGGTGAGAACCACTGATTTGAAATCGATTGCTGAACCTTCAGCCCGTTTGATGCCGGATCTTTTCTCTTATGAAATGTGGGGAGGGGCGACTTTTGATGTGGCATACCGCTTCCTCAAAGAGGACCCATGGGACAGGCTCATTTCACTTCGACAAAGAATTCCGAATGTGCTTTTTCAAATGCTGCTCAGGGCTTCGAACGCAGTCGGTTATAAAAATTATCCTGATAATGTCATCAGGGAGTTTGTGGAAAAATCGGCTTTTACAGGGATAGATGTTTTCAGGATTTTTGACAGTCTTAACTGGATACAGGGAATGGAAACAGCGATTGACGCTGTAAGGCAGAATGGAAAGATTGCAGAAGCGGCCATCTGTTACACGGGTGATATCCTTGATCCTTCCAGACAAAAGTACGATGTACAGTATTATAAGAATTTGGCAAAGGAACTGGAAGCTCAAGGCGCCCATATCCTTGCAATCAAAGATATGGCTGGACTGCTGAAGCCTCAGGCAGCTTATCGACTGATTTCCGAGCTGAAAGAAACCGTTGACCTGCCAATTCACCTTCACAGCCACGATACAAGCGGAAACGGGATCTACATGTATGCAAAAGCAATAGAGGCTGGGGTGGATATCGTTGATACGGCTCTAGGCTCCATGTCTGGGTTAACTTCCCAGCCGAGTGCGAATACGCTGTATTATGCAGTTGATGGAATGGATAGAGAACCTAAAGTGAATGTACAGTCACTTGAAAAACTTTCCCACTATTGGGAAGATGTCAGGAAATATTATCGTGATTTTGAGAGCGGCATGATGTCTTCCCATACAGAGGTGTATGAGCATGAAATGCCAGGCGGCCAATACAGCAACCTTCAGCAGCAGGCAAAAGCAGTTGGGCTCGGAGACCGCTGGGAAGAAGTCAAAGAAATGTACTCAAGGGTGAATCATCTGTTCGGTGACATCGTCAAAGTGACGCCTTCCTCTAAAGTTGTGGGGGATATGGCGCTATTCATGGTTCAGAATGATTTAACCGAAAGCGACGTCGTAGAGCGCGGTGAAAAAATCGATTTCCCTGATTCAGTTATTGAGCTATTTGAAGGGTATCTCGGACAGCCTTATGGAGGATTCCCGAAAGAGCTGCAACAAGCCATTCTTAAAGGAAAAGAACCAATCACGGTTAGACCGGGTGAACTGCTTGATGATGTAGATTTTGGGGAGTTGAAAGAAAAATTGTTCAAGGATCTAGACCGTCAAGTAACGAGCTTTGATGCAATAGCCTATGCTCTTTATCCAAAAGTCTTTATGGATTACAGCAAGACTGTAGAAGCATTTGGTGATATTTCAGTCCTGGATACACCGACTTTCCTTTATGGAATGAGGCTGGGAGAGGAAGTGGAGGTTGAAATAGAAACTGGTAAGACTTTGATCGTCAAACTTATTTCTGTCGGCCAGCCTCAAGCAGATGGAACAAGGATTGTGTATTTCGAACTGAATGGACAGGCCAGGGAAGTGGTCATCAAGGATGAAAGCGTTAAAGCTTCGGTAGCCTTAAAACCGAAAGCAAATCCAAAAAACGAGAACCATATCGGCGCTACTATGCCGGGAACCGTCTTAAAGGTAATCGCTGGAAAAGGCGAAAAAGTCAGTCAGGGAGACCATCTTCTCATCAACGAAGCTATGAAGATGGAAACCACTGTACAGGCACCTTTCACTGGAACTATAAGAGATATCCATGTAAAAAGCGGGGATGCAATTGCTCCGGGAGATTTACTTATTGAAATAGATCGAATCTAAAAAAAGGATGCCGTCCCACGAGGGGCGGCATCCTTTTTTGCAATAACATTACTGACGGATCTTGCTGCGGGAGGCAAGCAGAATCAAATAGCATAGCAGCCCGAACAAGCAGGAGATGATCAATGCATGCGCAAGGGCAATCATAAGGTTCAATCTTGTAATGACCGTCAAGGCACCTGTAGTAGCCTGAAGGGTTACAAGAATAAAGGCAATGATCCAACCCCAGTAAATCACTCTCTGATCTTTATAGTTCTTGACTGCGAGGTATGCGGCGTAGGCAATCCAGAAGAATATGATGGCTGCCGCAAAGCGGTGGCCCATTTGAATCCATTCATACATATTTCCAGGCAGCCCGGGGCTGTCGTTCAGACATAAAGGCCAGTCCCTGCAGACTAGGCTTGAGTCTGTATGCCTGACTAAAGCGCCGGTATAGACGACAATGTAACTGTAAAGAGTGATACCAAGGATATGAAACCTCATCTTGCGGTCTATGACAACCTTGTCCGCATCGAATTTTTTGTCTACTTCAAAAATCAAAAGGGTTAGAAGTAATATGGCTGCGAAAGAAATCAATGAGATTCCAAAATGAAGTGCCAGCACAAAATCGGATTGTGCCCAAATGACAGCTGCAGCTCCTATAAGTGCCTGTGCTGCCAGAAAGAAAAAAGATAAGGAAGCGAGAAGCTTCGTTTCCCTTTTATAACCTATGGCTTTCCATGACCAGACAGCCAGAACCAGCACGAGGATTCCCACACTTCCGGAAACCAGCCTATGTGATAATTCAACGAGCAGTTCAAAGGTGATATCACTTGGAACAAACTCTCCGTGGCAGAGAGGCCAGGACCTGCCGCAGCCCATTCCTGAATCGGTTTTGGTTACCAGGGCACCGCCGAGTAAAACGAAAAGCATTCCAAGGGTTGTAATAACGCTTAACCATTTTAAACCTTTATGCAATCTATTCACCTACTTTAATTATAAACTCTGAAACTAATATTCATGCTGAAATAAATATCAATACAATATAAAACACTTGTAATAACGTTTAAAAAAGGTATTCTGCAAAAATGTACGCCTTTAAGATGATACCGAATAAACCATCAAAAAACAACAGATAAAATGTTACAGAATAAAGAGAATATGCCCCTCAGAGGACAAATTAAGGAGATTGGGAGTTAATCAGGATCATGGAATTGTTATAAAAACATTGAATGACTGTAAGCGTTTCAATCGAATCTATGATATGATGTTTCTGTGAAACAAACTATAATGTTGAAAGGAAGCTGGATGACACAATATCGCCATATTTCATTCCGTTCTCATTCCCAAATAGAAAAAAATCTGTGGTTTAATATAATATTGACAGCTGGAATTTTTAAAAATTCTCTGGCTGTGCAGATCATTTTTCAGGGATTTAGTGAGGAAATCTATTAAATTCCCGTATGGTTATAGAAATGGTTTTGAAATTCCTTTATAGTATAGAGGTGGGAAAACCTCTGTTATTTAAGAGAGAGGAGGGGGAAAAGATGTCTAACAGCAGAGTAATTGCAGATATGAAAGATGCAGATATTCAAGTTACTACAGCCTGGAAAGACTTTTTGGCCCTTATAAAAATTGGTATTGTTAATTCCAATTTAATTACAACATTTACTGGTATGTGGTTAGCCTTCTATTTTACTAATACACATTTTCTTAATTCACTTGATACATTGTTCCTTACTTTGGCGGGATCGGCTCTTGTCATGGGAGGAGCTTGCAGCATCAATAACTTTATTGACCGCGATATTGATCATTTGATGGAGAGAACCAAGAGACGCCCTACTGTTACCGGTAAGATAACAGGAAGCAGAGCACTATTGATTGGGCTGCTTATGATTACATTAGGGACAGTATTTTTATTTATGACTACTGTGACTGCTGGTGTAATAGGAATCATCGGCATCTTCAGTTATGTTGTTCTTTATACCATGTGGTCGAAAAGACAGCATGTCAGCAACACGGTTGTTGGAAGTATTTCAGGTGCGGTGCCTCCGCTTATTGGATGGGCTGCAGTTGATGCTGATCTAAGCCTGATGGCCTGGATGCTTTTTGCGATAGTATTTATTTGGCAGCCGCCGCATTTCTATGCCCTCGCTATGAAGCGCTGTGAAGAATACAGGGCTGCGAATATTCCAATGCTTCCAGTTGTGAAGGGATTCAAAGTCACCAAGCATCACAGTGTTGCATGGGTAGCAGCGCTCCTTCCAATCCCGTTCTTTTTATGGGATCTTGGCTTGCCATTTTTTATTTTAGCTACAGCATTCAATCTTGGATGGTTAGCTCTGGCGCTTTCAGGATATAGAATGAAGGATGATCTGAAATGGGCAAGGCTCATGTTTGTTTATTCTTTAAACTATTTGACAATCCTTTTTGTAGCGATGGTCATCGTAACAGTCATTTAATGAATTCAGGAATTCTTTCTATAGGAAATCCATATAAAAAAGGTTTCAGTCCTTGTTTTAGTTTTACCAAAAGTACATTACACGAAAGAGGGGTTTGATTAAGCTATGAAAGCAAGGCTATCTAAATGGCGTCTATTATCGCTTTTCACGCTGATGGCGCTCGTTCTTTCCGGCTGTGGAGAGCCATTTGTTTCTACATTACAGCCAGCCGGTGAAGTGGCACAGATGCAATACGATCTTATGATCTTGTCTACTGTAATCATGGTTCTCGTGATTCTGGTAGTTGCAGTTGTCTATTTTATTGCTATTACACGTTTCCGTCGTAAAAAAGGCGACGAAAACAGAATTCCTAAGCAGGTGGAAGGAAGCCATACATTAGAGGTTATCTGGACGACTGTTCCGATCCTCCTTCTTTTAATTTTGGCCGTTCCTACTGTATCCGCTACATTTAAATTGGCTGATACAGAAGCTATGGAAAAGAAAGATGCGGAAGGCAACCGTGAAGCACTGGTTGTTAATGTCCGTGCTAATTTGTACTGGTGGGAATTTGAGTATCCTGATCAAGGAATCATCACATCCCAGGATCTAGTTGTGCCAACTGACAGAAAAGTTTACTTCAATGTTACAGCTTCAGATGTTAAGCACTCATTCTGGATTCCGGCAGTAGGCGGTAAGATCGATACAAATGTTGATAATGTCAATACGTTCTTCCTTGAGTTTGACAGCGAAGCTGCGGAAAATGTTGAAAATGTGTTCTATGGAAAATGTGCTGAACTTTGCGGACCATCCCATGCTTTGATGGATTTCAAAGTAAAAGCGATCTCTCAAGATGAATTCGGCAGCTGGGTATCAGCTATGCAAGAAACGGAAGCGCCTGCTCCTACAACTGAACTGGCGCAGCAAGGACAAGAGATTTTCAATCAAAAATGTTTGAGCTGCCACGCAGTTTCAGGTGTAGATGAAAGACCTGAACAGGCACGTCTTGCACCTAACCTTGCCAACTTTGGCGAGCGTACTCGTATAGCAGGTTTCCTTACTCATAATGAAGAAGAATTGAAAAACTGGCTGGAAAATCCTGAGCAATATAAGCCTGGCAATAAAATGACGGGTACATATGGCGAACTGGATGATCAGCAATTAGACGCCCTTGCAGAATATCTAATGGGCTTAAAGGTACAAGATTAATTGGGGAAAGTAAAAGGGAGGTTTAATCGTGAGTAGCTATGCACAAAAGAAAGGCTTCGGCGCCACTCTTTGGGACTACTTGACAACAGTGGACCATAAGAAGATAGCTATACTCTACCTGGTATCAGGAGGATTCTTCTTCTTGCTGGGTGGACTAGAAGCCTTGATTATACGTATTCAGCTTGCCGTGCCGAATAATGATTTTATCGCCGCAGGCTTATACAATGAGGTTTTGACAATGCACGGGACGACTATGATATTCCTGGCAGCCATGCCGCTCATATTCGCATTCTTGAATGCAGTCGTTCCTTTACAGATAGGCGCACGTGACGTCGCCTTTCCATTTTTGAATTCACTTGGATTCTGGCTATTTTTCTTCGGAGGAGTTTTCTTGAACCTGTCCTGGTTCCTGGGCGGTGCTCCGGATGCGGGGTGGACTTCATACGCATCATTATCTCTCCACTCAGAAGGACATGGAATTGACTTCTATGTACTCGGCCTTCAGATTTCAGGTGCCGGTACGCTTATTGGTGGTATCAACTTCCTTGTAACCATCATCACGATGCGTGCTCCAGGTATGACTTATATGCGTATGCCTTTGTTCACTTGGACAGCATTCGTAACGTCTGCTTTGATTTTATTCGCATTCCCGGCTCTTACTATCGGGTTGTTCCTAATGTTGTTCGACCGTATGTTCGGTTCTAACTTCTTTGATTCGGCAGCAGGAGGAAATACAATTATCTGGGAACATTTCTTTTGGATCTTTGGACATCCTGAGGTATACATCCTGATCTTGCCGGCATTCGGTATTTTCTCTGAGATTATCCCTACATTCGCAAGAAAGCGTTTGTTTGGTTATTCTTCAATGGTATTTGCTACAGTACTTATCGGTTTCTTAGGATTTATGGTATGGGCTCACCACATGTTCACAGTTGGTCTGGGACCTATCGCAAACGCAATCTTTGCTGTTGCAACAATGGCTATTGCAGTCCCTACAGGAATTAAAATATTTAACTGGCTGTTAACTTTGTGGGGCGGAAGTATCTCATTTACAACCCCGATGCTATATGCGGTGTCGTTCATACCGTCGTTTACCGCGGGCGGTGTAACAGGAATCATGCTTGCATCAGCGGCAGCTGACTATCAGTTCCACGACACTTATTTCGTTGTAGCCCACTTCCACTATGTTATCGTGGGCGGGGTAGTATTTGCACTATTAGCAGGAACTCATTTCTACTGGCCGAAGATGTTCGGTACAATGTTGAATGAATTTTTAGGAAAGATTTCTTTCTGGTTGTTCTTTATCGGATTCCATTTAACATTCTTCATCCAGCATTTCCTTGGTCTTATGGGTATGCCTCGCCGTATTTGGAAATTCTTGCCTGGTCAAGGTTTCGAAACAGGAAACCTGGTAAGTTCCATTGGTGCTGCATTCATGGGAGTGGCAGTTCTTGTGCTTCTTTACAACATCATCATGACTCAGGTTAAAGGTGTTAAAGTCGGCAATGACCCTTGGGGAGACGGCCGTACATTGGAATGGGCAATCCCATCTCCTCCTCCATTCTATAACTTCAAGCAAACACCGCTTGTTCGCGGCTTGGATTCTTGGTGGTTAGAGAAGATGGAAGGAAAGAAAGAGTATACTCCAGCTGAACCGCTTGGTGATATTCATATGCCTAACAATTCAATCCTTCCATTTGTGATGTCTCTTGGATTATTCATAGCTGCATTCGGCGCTATGTACCATGTGGATGACAAGGCTTGGGCAATTCCTGTACTTGTGATCGGAATGCTGATCACTCTAGGAGCTATGTTCCTAAGATCAGTAATTGATGATCATGGTTATCATGTTCATAAAGAAGACCTTCTTGATGATTCAGATAAAGGAGGTAATGCATAATGCATACTGAAGAAAAATTTACACCTAAAACTTGGCCGGCAGCCCCTGAAAAGGCTACTTTGGAAGCCAAGAACAAGTTCATGGGATTCTGGTTTTTCCTTGGAGGCGAAACTGTATTATTTGCTTCCCTGTTTGCTACTTACCTAGCATTGAAAGACAGTGTGCCAAGTCCTGACCATGCATTGGCAAAGGATATTTTCGATCTTCCGCTTGCCTTCATCGCAACTATGCTGTTATTAACCAGTTCATTAACAAGCGTATATGCCATGTATCATATGAAAAACTATAACTTCAAGGGTATGCAGGCTTGGCTGTTAATCACAGTTTTGCTGGGCGCTGCTTTCCTTGCACTTGAGATTTATGAGTTTAATCATTATGTCCATGAATATGGCCATACATTTACGAGCAGTGCCTTTGGTTCAGCTTTCTATACCTTAGTAGGCTTTCATGGTGCCCACGTGGCTTTCGGTCTGATGTGGATCACTTCATTGATGGTCCGCAATGCCAAACGAGGTTTGAACTTGTATAATGCACCAAAGTTCTATGTAGCGAGTTTATACTGGCACTTTATCGATGTCGTGTGGGTTTTCATCTTCACGGTAGTATATCTAATGGGAATGGTGGGATAAACTGATGGCGAATGTACAATCAAATTCAGGTAACCCAAGTGTAGATTACGAATATCGCCGCAAGAAAAATGCAGAGGACATGAGAATGCAGGTAGTTTCATTTGCTCTAATGATCTTCTTGACTTTGACGGCTTTCGTAGCAGTCGCGGGTGGATTTTCAAAATGGTTTGTAATACCATTTATTCTACTCCTTGCTGCTGTGCAGCTTATTTTCCAATTGTATTATTTCATGCATATGAGCCATAAAGGACATGAAGCCCCTGCTTTGTTTCTATATTCAGGAGCATTCGTTGGATTTATTACCATTTTGGCTTTTATGACAATCGTTTGGATTTAAAGAAGAAAACCCTTGAAAATTGCTTAGCAATTTCAAGGGTTTTTCTTTTTTCATTTGTTAAGGAAGGCTCTTTTAGGACAGCGTAAAAGATGCACCTTCTAAAGAGAGAAAAGATTTGCATAATGCAGGACTGAACAAATTATTCTCTTCTAAGAAGGCGGCTGACAGCAATAAAAAATAAAAGGGCTTTGGGTTAGTGGAAAAGTAATGCTGATGTTGAATACGTTTCCGAGCAAACAATTTAGAGGATCACTACAGCACCTAAATTCACAGCCCCCAGTCCTTTTCCTAATACCTGCCAATATTTTCAGTTGGTATGAAAGCCAGCTGAAAGGGGACGGAAACCAAAAGCGGTTCCGCAGGGGAAGAGAAAAGTGCTCCAAGGGGAAATGTCATGAACTTGTCATGAGCGGACGTTGAACTGCAGAAAGGGTCAACGTATAATATAGATGAGCATTCCTAAGAAATGAGGTATTCATTATGCATTTAGGTATATTCGGATTTTTTGCACTGTGGAGTCCGTTATTTATAATTACAATTTTATTTATAACAGCTGTTTATTTCTTAATCACTGTTAAGTGGAGAAACAGTTTTAAAGAGAGTGAACCGCTTACTGCTAAACAAGCAGCCTATTTTTTAATCTCGATGCTTCTACTATATGCTATCAAAGGTTCTCCTGTGGAAGTGATGAGCACTATGCTGTTTTCCGTCCATATGACTCAGATGGCGACTCTATATCTAGTCTTTACACCTCTGCTTCTCCTTGGTATTCCTGCATGGGTTTGGAAGAGCGTGGTTAAGCTTCCGGTAATCAGGCCGGTAATGTCTTTCATGACTAAACCGATTATCGCACTTGTTTCATTTAACATTTTGTTTTCTGTTTACCATATTCCAGCTGTATTTGATAATGTCAGGACAGATGTGACCCTTCATGGCTTGTTTACGTTCATCTTATTCATCCTGGCAGTCTTTATGTGGTGGCCGCTGTTGAACCCTGCAGATAATAAAATTGACCTGCATGGTTTAAAAAAAATCGGCTATATACTTGGAAGTGCCGTACTGTTGACTCCGGCATGCGGATTAATTATATTTGCCAATAATCCACTTTATGCCACCTATTATGATCCCACAGAGTGGCTAAAAGCATTGGCGCTGTGTGTTCCTGCAGGCACTTTGTCCGGTTTGACTTTAAGCGGTCCCGAATTGTTCACATCCATGTCACTTGAACATGATCAGCAGCTTGGCGGTGTTATAATGAAAATCATCCAGGAAATCGTATTTGGATTTGTTCTCGCCAGCCTATTTTTTCAATGGTACAAAAAAGATCAGGCAGAAGCTGATCAAGCGATGCAGCAATATGAAAATGCCGGTTATACAGCACCGAGACCTGTTGAATAATTAATACTTTTACCATAGAGAGAAGAGAGGAAGAAACCATGTCTTTACCTATTTTACCGACAATCAGCACGACATTTATCGTTTTAAGTGCCATTACTGTGGCGATAGGCTGGTGGCAGATTAAACAAAGGAAGATTGAAGCACATAAAAAAACCATGTTCATGGCAGCCGTTTTCGCCTTAACTTTCTTTATTATTTATGCAAGCCGGACTATCTTTGTTGGAAATACCGCATTTGGCGGTCCTGATGATATTAAAATCTATTACACTTCGTTTTTAATTTTTCATATCACCTTGGCTACAACCGGTGCGGTCTTTGGTCTGGTGACTTTATGGACAGGTTACAAAGCGAATTATGAAAGACATAGAAAATTAGGACCAATAACAAGTATCATTTGGTTTTTTACTGCGATTACTGGAGTGGCTGTATATTCGTTATTGTATGTCCTTTATAAAGGCGGAGAAACAACCTCTGTCATAAAAGCAATTCTAGGTTTTTAAGAGCAACCTAAAGGAAAGGAGCTGGTATAATTACCGGCTCCTTTTTGTATGTGTTGAAGGAATACAACGCTTACCTATCGAATATTGAACGATGAGGTGAAATGGGATGACAATCAAGAGGCTTGATAAACAATATTATGAAGAAACTTTAAACTTATCGATGTATGCCTTTCAATACAAGATTCCAGAAGAGGAATTAGAAAAAAGGTATAAGCAATTGGATACCCACGAGTTATATGGCATTGAAATTGAAGATAAGCTTGCTGCAAAACTCCATCTGCTATCGCTGGGTGTTTTTCTGGGAGACACGGAATATAAGATGGGAGGGATAGCAGGAGTAGCAACCTACCCGGAATACAGAAGAAAGGGATTGGTAAAAGATTTATTAACCTTTACTTTGGAACGGATGAGGGAAAAAGGACAAACTCTTTCAATGCTTCATCCTTTCTCGATTGCATTCTATCGAAAATATGGCTGGGAATTGTTTACCACATTAAAAAAGGTAAAAGTACCAAAGGCAGAATTAAAAATGTTTGAGCCAGTATCCGGGACGATAAGGAGATTCAACAAAGATACCTATCCATATAAATTAGAAGAAATCTACAGGCAATATGCCAAAGGGTATAACGGTATGCTGGCAAGGGATAGTGAATGGTGGAAGGAAAGAACGATAACCACCCTCAGCGTTGCAGTCTACGCTGACGATAAAGGCGAAGACATTGGATATATTCTTTATGATGTCAAAGACCAGAAGATGAAAGTAGAAGAGTTTATTGCACTGAATGCTGAGGCTAGAAATGGTTTATGGAATTTCGTCTGCCAGCATGACTCCATGCTGGCAGAAGTTGAATTGGTCTTGCATCCGCGCGATCCTTTGCCCTTTCTATTTCATAACCCGAAAACCATAACAGAACTTCAACCATATTTCATGGCAAGAGTAGTAGATGTCTTTTCATTTTTTTAATTATATTTCCATTCCTTTAAAGGGGAATTATCAATGAACATCCATGACGATTATGCGTCTTGGAACAATGGGAAATTTCTTCTTGCTAATAAGAAAATAGAGAAATTGTCATCTGACTATGAGGTGGATCTGGAGCTGGACGTCAATGTTTTAATTCCGCTGATTTTCGGGAATTATTCCGCCACAGAGCTTTGCAACATGGGGCTCATAAAGGGAGATTCGCAGAAAATCCAGATCTTAACAGAAAACGTGCAAGTAAAATCTGGTTTCTTTATTGATTTTTTCTAAAGGCTGTTTTCGCAAATAGTGCTGTTTTGGGATTTCCCCGGAACCTAAGGGTTTTCTCTCTAATCGGGAAGGGCAGGTCTTTTCTTTCAAGATCACCAGGTTACACCGGTGAATTCTGGTTATTCTTTGGGAAAACAAAGCTTACGAAAAGAGGCAGGTCGATAATCGACCTGCCTCACTTATATTTAAGGTTAATGTATTGGAATGTACAGAATCCGTATCAAGCCCTTAGTAAGTAGAATTAAATTTTGAAGTTCATCTTAATAATTCCCGCTTCTTTAGCAGAATTGAACACGATTAAAATTAATGGTCCCAGAATGAAACCGAGAACACCGAGCAGTTTTAAACCGAGATACATCGCAATCAGCGTTGCCAGAGGAGAGAGACCGATGTGGCTCCCCATCACTTTAGGTTCGACGGTCCTGCGGATGATTAGAAGGACCGCAGCAAGTATTGCGAGCTCCGTTCCCAAAGTAAGATTTCCTGATAGTAAGTGGAATATGGCCCAAGGGGCGAGCACCACGATAGATCCAATCAAAGGAATGAAATCAATGACCCATATAATGATTGACATGACGACGGCCACTTCAGGAGAAATAAAGAGAAGGCCGATTAGTGCAACTACAAAAATGATAATACTAACCAGAAATTGTGCTTTAAAGAATCCGAAAATCACATAAGAAAGTCTCGAAGTCATAAAATTTACTTTCTCAGCTGTTTTTTCTGTCAGATGGTTGAAAATCGTTTGTTTTATCCTTGGAAGGTCAAGCATAAACATGAACAGTGCTATTAAGAATACAAGAAAACTGACTAAATAGTTAGGGATATACGCGAGGAATGCACTTATTTTCTCTATATCCAAATATTCTTTCAAGCTGTTTTTGAAGCTGGTTAAAAAGTCCTGAACCTCTCTGCTCGTTTCTTTGACAATTTCAATTGGCAGATCCTTTGCAGCATTGGTAAATTGTTTTTCGTAAGACAGCCAGATATCGCTTAGCTGATTGATATATAAGGGAATATCCTCTACCAGTTTGACACCTTCACCAACGACTTTCGTAATCACGAAGTAAGAAATCACACCGATTGATAGTATAAAAATGATAAAGACGATTAAGACAGCAAGTTTTCTTTTGATCTTAAATCTTCTTTCAAGCATTTTCACCGCAGGGTCCAGTAACAGTGCTGTGACTATGGCAGCTATAAGCGGGATGGATACAGGGAGGATATAATAAAGCAATAAAATAGTGAAAATGACTGAGATGCTGACTATGATCATTTTCTTGGAAAGAAACTTTGTCAATTTGGTGCCCCTTTCTTCTTATGTACCTATATAACTATTATATTACAATATGTCCTAAACTGAACAGAGCACAGCTTCCAATTCTAAAGTTTTTTCACTTTAATCTATCTTCGCCGAGTACGCAGCTTATTATCCAAAGATTCAAAACTTGAAACCCTCACGGAATACTAAGTGCAGCCCTCTGCATATCGAACCTTTCATACGGGTTTAAAAAAGTCATCAGTGTTTTTTTAAAAGGCTCTTTTTTCTAGACTTTTCTGCCTTTCATGGTTAAAGAAATAATTTCGATTCCAGGGGGAATCCGGGACTTGGGATTTTTCCGGAAGCAACTATTTAGGAGAAAGCAGCCTTTACAAAAAAACAGGCAGAAAGGTAATCCCTTTCTGCCTGCGGAGTTATTCGTTATTCTGCAAATCCTGACACTTCTGCTTTAATTTCGCCCAACAGCTTCTCACACGTTGTCACAAGGTGTGCAGGAAAGTGTTCTCCTTCACCATATTCGATGCCATGCGGGTAATAATGTTTTCCCAGCAGTGGTGTCATTAGTTGGATGATTGCATCATGTTTCCCAATGTCACCATTTACCGTATGACCTTGAATTCTAAGGTAGAATGTACCCTCTTTGATCTCAAACTTTTTGTCATATGTGACGCGCTCATAATCCCATTGCCCATCACGATGCATTCCATGTGAGCTCATCACTTCATCAAGTCTGTTTAAATCCGCTTTCATTTTATCGACGCCAGAAGTTTCAAAACGCATATATATCCCTCCAATATCTTCAACGCATTCTTTTCTTGTGATTTTCTGCAGAATGCAAAATTCCTCATTCTTTATAATAGTGGAATTTTTCAATTGATGCAACGAATACATTGTGACGAAAATAGTAATTACCGGGTATGCAGGCGAATACTTCTCTTTTAAAAGAGAATGATAATAGCAGTATCTATTCAGAAGGGAGGGGAGCAGCTTGAATGTAAAAGATATAATGACCACAAAAGTCGAAACTTGCACATTGCTTGATAATGTATTTGAAGTAGCTGTCAAAATGAAGGAGTATGATGTCGGTGCAATACCGATTGTAAATGGAGATCTTTTGGCGGGAATGATCACAGATAGGGATATAGTCATCAGAGGGGTGGCAGAGAAGCATCCGGGGTCTTCTAAAGTAGAACAAGTGATGAGTGATGAACTGGTCACCATCGGAGCAGAAGCTTCGATCGAGGAGGCGGCATCATTAATGAGCCGTCATCAAATCAGGAGGCTGCCGGTGGTTGATGGACAAAAACTTGTAGGTATAGTCTCTCTTGGAGACCTGGCAGTCAGGGATAAGCTGGATCATCAAACCAACTTGGCTATAGAAAAAATATCCCAACACGAAATCAGCTCTAACAAACCTTGTTAATTTAAGCCAAGGCCTTAACTGATCAGCGCAGGTTTGATCTCATGGTATGGATGGTCGATAGATAACAGTCACTTCTATTTTGATGAGAAGTCGTCCTTTACTTGAGGACGGCTCTATTTATGTTCCGGTGCTTCTCCAATTTCAGGCTGTTTTCTTAAGGGCTTTTTTTTCATACTGTTTGAAACAAGGCTTTTCAAAGTGTTTATTAAAGCGGCTCAATGCTAAATAAATGAAGTGGCCGGTGAATAGTATAGGTAATAAATAAACAAATCGAAATGAATACGCATTTCAGAAAAAATTTAAAAGGTCTTACTGTAAAAGGAATTACAAGTAATGCTATACTAATAATAGTTATATATACATAAAGTCTTTATCCCGATGTGTAAATCGACGGTATATCTTAAAGGATTTAAATGAAATTTTTATATCAGCATACTAAGAGAAAGGAGGATAACTCCTGAAAACTTTACTTCGTATCTTAACGATTCTAGCTATTATAATTTTTGTCGGTATTTATTCAAATGGAAAGCAGGATGACACCCCTATATTACAAGGGCCTGCAACAAATGAACCTCAGGAAGATCAGAATGACTCTCTCAATGGAACAAAAGAGAATCCTAATATGGGTGCTCCTGCCTTGGGGATGGCCTCCTTTATTAATAAGAGTGCTGAAGAGCTGGTTGCCCAATTAGGCGAACCTGACCGTATTGATCCATCAGCATATGGGTATGAGTGGTGGATCTATCATATTTCTGACCAGAAGTACTTTCAAGTTGGCATACTTCGAAGCAAAATCGTCACCATTTATGCGGCTGGAGATGAAGCAGAGATAGAACCATTCAAAGTGGGGCAGACGATTAAAGAAATCTACCAAACTTCTCCCGTTGAATCTGAAATTGTTGTAAATGTTGATGAAGGTACCTACCGTTTCGAACTATCTGAAGAAGACCTGAATACAAGGATGCTGACTTCGCTCGGGGATGTATATGCACAGCTATACCTTGATAAGTATACAGGAAAACTTGTCAGCATACGCCTGTTCAATAAAGAGACACTGATTGAACAAAGGCCTTATGAGATGGTGTATAGAGGGGAATTAATGGAAGAAAGCGATATCCCCCAAGAAAAGTGGGATGAGATAGCAGAAGGCAGTGAAAAGCAAATATTCGAAATCACTAATATTATCCGGTCAAGCTATGAAGCAGGTGAGGTGGAATGGGATGAGGTAACAGCCTCTGTTGCGGAACAGCACAGCAAAGATATGTTTGAACAGGATTATTTTTCCCATGAATCCCCTACTTCCGGAACACTTGCAGACCGTTTGGAAAGCGGAAATATTGTCTTTGGTATGGCAGGGGAAAATATTGCAGCCCAGTATGCCGACGGCCCAGCAGCTGTACATGGATGGCTGAACTCAGAGGGACACCGGAAAACTTTATTGGAACCGGATTTTACGCATCTTGGAGTGGGAGTATATCGAAAGTACTTTACTCAAAATTTTATCCAGCAATTCGTACCATAAGTTTCGAAGGACCAGTCAAAGATGGCTGGTTCTTTTTTGTTCAACAGGCAGGCTCAGCTAAGGGTTATGGATCAAAGTTAATAGCTATTGCTAGTTGCAATGAATTCCAGAGTGGTGAACGTGTGAGAAACCTGTTCTCTTACGCTCTTTTCTCAGGCCTGTTTTTGCAAGGCTCTATTCGAAACCATTGTTGCTATTTGATACTTATTCAGAAAAAGTAACCATATCAAGAGAGGTAAAATCAGGGAACATCGAAAAGAAAAGAGCTACTCTCCCCCAATAAGAGATAAAACTCTTATTATCCGGGGATATCCGAAAGCAACAATATAAGTGAAAACAGCCTTTTGCATAGAGTGTTCTTTAGGATTTATTACTGGAGGTTCTCTGGAAAAAGGATGTGAAGCTCTTGTCTTTCTTGAAAGCCATGATAGTTGCAATGGAAAGCATGTAAAAAGCCTGTCACAAGATGGCAGGCTTTTTACATGCTTTCAAAGTCTTTTCTTAACCACAAAAAAAGATCCTGTACAGTGAGCAACAGTTTTTCCATCGTCTGACACTACTTTGCCATCAATGACGAGTGTTTTGGAGCCTTTGTGAACAAGAGAAGCTTTGGCAGTTAAGCTTCCTGTCTTACCGGGTGCCAGGTAATGAATATTCAAGTTGGTGGTGACTGCACCATATCCTTCGGGGAGGAGAATATTAGCCAATGTTCCCATAGCAGAATCCACTAGTGTGGCTGTGATCCCTCCATGAACTATTTCCAGGGAGTTATAGGTAAGCGGGGTGATGGGTATTGTCACTTCACAGGTATCTTCTCCGTTAGTTCTTTCCATCGCCAAGGCTGCGCCTATATAAGATCCATTGTGTTGATCCTGTTTTCTTCTGACTCCTTGAAGCATTTGTTTTAAAACGCTAATATCCGCTTCGTTACCGTTCTCTATACATTCATTCAAAAGTTCTGTCAGTTCTTCTTTCATCCTAATTCATCCTTCTTCTTTATTTTTGTTTCTTTACTATATTTGTATAAATGATTAATTGCTGTTTGTTCTCTTGAAAGTCTCTAATAGCGGTTATCAGCAGCTATGGGGGTGGGCTATTCCTTTTATCAGACTTTTTAATCATATCATGAAATAATTTCCTGGGGGATTTTTTTTGATTCTTCATGTCTGTTTTAAGGATGTAATACTGTTTTGTTAAATGAAATTTATCTTAATAAGGAGATATTACTTTATTTAAATATAAAAACTAGCCGCAAAGTTTGCGAAAAGATCATAAAAAAGTGAGGTGCAACTTCAGCCATTGGAGTGAAAATAAAACAGTATTTAAGCAAGGGTAAAAAAAGCAGTATTTGAGCTGCTCTCTCCGATTAGAGAGTAGTACCTAGTATCCACGGGAAAATCCGGCTCTTGGCATTTTTTTGAAAACACCAATGTATGCGAAAACAGCCTTTTGGTCATTCACATTTAGAAAGGAGTTTCATATGTTGTAGTAGGTATATGCCCCGAGTTAGGAGGTGAAGGATATGGCAAAACAGCTGCATCCTAAAGTGAAAGAATTCAAGGAATTCGTGCAAAAGCACCCAAAAATGTCTTTAGAAGTGAGGAAGGGGACTGCCACTTGGCAGGAATTGTTTGAGGAATGGTACTTATTAGGAGAAGAAGATTCACGGTGGGATGACTTTAGAGAAGGTAAAGTCAAAGAAGAAAAGAAGGATTCAAAGGGATTCATGGATCAAATCGGCGGTATGCTGAAAAATATGGATCCTGCCCAGATGGAACAGCATATAAACAGTTTGAGCCAGGCGATTGGTGCCGTACAAGGAGTGTTGTCGCAATTTCAGTCGGCTGATACCTCGTCACAGTCTAAAGCAACGGAAGCTCCCGAGCGTCCCAGGCATCCGTTTTCATTCACAAAAGATTAAGGGAAGTGGATTGTATGAGAAAAGAAGTGGTGGACTATATCCATTCTAAGCAAGATCTGAAAAATTTTATAAGGGTCCAGCCGGCATGGTATCGAATTCTTAGTAAAAATCCACATCAGCTTGATAAGTTTGAAGCTGCCTCCATTAATCATTATGAAAAAACGGTCCACCATCAGGTTCAACGGTTTTCTAATGGAGTGCAAATGGCCTCGATGATGATGCAGATGTTCCAGGCGATGAATGATTCGCAATAGTATTATTTCCATGTACACACAACTAAGGTCGTCCAGGCGGATATGGCTTATTTTTTTGGTTAAAAACTCTCTTGCCTGCAAACGCTAATGGCAAGGAGTGGTTATAATGAAAAAATGGATATTATTACTGGCCATTATATGTTTGGCGGGATGCAGAGAAGATATACCCGAACCGGAATCTTTTGCATTAGAGCATGAAGCAGAGGCGGCGACGCTTAACTCCCGGGACAAAAAAGAGGTAACAGTAAGACATATCGTTCAGGGAAGTCAAGTCTACGTGGAATGCATTGCCCCGGGAGTTACGTTTTCAACAGGAAAGAAAGGCAAGAAGGGAAAAATAGTAGTTAGCGTGGATGGAAAGAGATATGACGAATATCATACTGCAGCATTTGTCATTAAGGGACTGAACAAAGGTATGCACCATGTGAAGGTGGATATTGTCGAGAAAAATAATCGGCAATCATTAGGGCTTCAAAAACAATTTTACATTAGCATTCCCTAAAAACAACTATTAGCTTACTTTCCTTAAACGTGTTAAAATGACGTTATGGAGGTGAGCGTTTTTGCTTGCTACACTGGAAAGATTGGAAATTCAGGAATCCGCAGAAGAATTGGCAGCTCAGATCCTGCAGTCGGATATTGCAGAAGAGTACCGCCGTTGTTTATATAGGTTAAAGTCAGATAAAGGCACACAGCTCAAAATACAGCAATTCAGCAAAATGAAAGAACTGTATGAAGAGGTTCAGCGCTTCGGCCGCTATCATCCCGATTATAAGAGGGTGATGAAGGAAATCCGTGAGCTGAAACGTGATATGGATATGGACGAAAATGTGGCAAGTTTTCGCCGTGCAGAAAAAGATCTGCAAAGCCTGCTGGATGAAGTCAGTGTTTTAATTGGCCGTTCAGTGTCTGAAAATGTTAAAGTGCCGACCGGCAATCCCTTCTTTGACTCAGGATCTGCTTGCGGAGGCGGTTGTGGAAGCGGAGGAAGCTGCGGCTGCTCTTAAATGCGGGGAAATCCCCGCATTTTTTGTTGTTTAGGAAATAGTAAAATCACCCTCACGCATGAACATTTGCCTGTCGGGGCTGATCAAGGCGCTTCCGCTTTTGATCCGTCCAGCTTCAGCGCCTAGCCCCTCGGGGTCAAATAACCCTCAGAGAATAAAAGGAAAGAGCGCCTTTTTTTCTCTGAGGAACATTTGCCTGTCGGGGCTGATCAAGGCGCTTCCGCTTTTGATCTTACCCCCGCAGTCTTATGCAGTCGACACAGAGGTTTCCGCAGCAAAACATTTTTTCCTGCGGTACGTAGAAACGGTGACGGTAGACGTAATACTCCTCTCTTCTTCTTACATATACAGTCTCTGAATGAAGCCGCTTACCCCGCATTGATTTCGCGGTGGCCCGTTTGATTGAATTCTCGATCTCTTCCTTAGTCAGATCAGCATTAATGTATATGAAAGGAATGCCGGCAATTTTCTTCATTTCATAGTCTTCGATGCCTTCAAAGGATTGCAAATGTTCTGCGAATTTATTCCAAATCACTGCAAGATCCATGCTTCTCATCCCTTCTTTTGTTGATTTATAGTCATTTCTTATGCTAGACTAATGAAAAAACAGAGTGTTATTTAAGGGGAAAATAAAGATGTTCACCGATAGACAAGGAATTACAGTATGGTTATATAGTTTGAAACACGCCAAGTCGATGAGAAGGTTCGGCAATGTACAATATGTTTCCAGAAAGATGAAGTATGTTGTACTGTATTGTAATCAAAGTGAGACAGATTCAATTGTCGAAAAGCTGTCTTCTTATTCTTATGTGAAAAAAGTGGAGCCTTCTTATAAGCCTTTCATCAAGACTCAATTTGAAAATTCTAAACCAGATAAAGCAAAAGAGTATGATTATAAAATGGGGATTTAAGTTAAAGAAAACAGGTGTCAGCCACCTGTTTTCTTTTTTTTGCTTAGGATTTGCTTCAGCGGCCAGCCCCTCGGGGTCAAATAACCCCAAGAGAATAAAAGGAAAGACCGCCTTTTTTTCTCTTGGGAACATTTGCCTGTCGGGTCTGAGCAGGCCGCTTACGCTTTTGATCCGTCCAGCTTCAGCGGCCAGCCCCTCGAGGTCAAATAACCCCAAGAGAATAAAAGGAAAGACCGCCTTTTTTTCTCTTGGGAACATTTGCCTGTCGGGTCTGAGCAGGCCGCTTACGCTTTTGATCCGTCCAGCTTCAGCGGCCAGCCCCTCGGGGTCAAATAACCCCAAGAGAATAAAAGGAAAGACCGCCTTTTTTTCTCTTGGGAACATTTGCCTGTCGGGTCTGAGCAGGCCGCTTACGCTTTTGATCCGTCCAGCTTCAGCGGCCAGCCCCTCGGGGTCAAATAACCCCAAGGGAATAAAAGGAAAGACCGCCTTTTTTTCTCTTGGGAACATTTGCCTGTCGGGTCTGAGCAGGCCGCTTACGCTTTTGATCCGTCTACTGCAAAGGTGATATAAAGTGATTCAGGCGCAGAATTGCGATTAGGTGAGCATAATACAATTCTTTCTCGGCAAACACAGAGGACGGCTTTACGTCCATCTGGATGATTTCGCGTCCCTGAGCCTTTGCTGCTTCCTCGAACAGCTGGTATCTTTTATTGGGCAGGTGGTTTGGATCGGGAACACCTTCCCGGCATATATACAATGGTTGAAACTTACTTTCACCGGCAGGTTTAAGGACAACTGCCAACGAAGTTACAGGACGGTCTTTCACGACAGTGTGAAACGCCATAAAATGAAGCATTCTGGGTTCATTGTGGTGTGCCAACTCTATAAGTTCATATAAATCTGAATACCCTTCTCCTAGTTCAATAAAACGCTGGATCATGTATACTACTTCCTTTCAACCCTCATTGATATCATCTTTTCCAACTTTTAATTATTCCAAAAGCATATAAAGAAGTAAAGAGTATTATTAGAATATGAATATCAATTTTTTACAATCACAGGTTTTAGGTAGGGATGATAAAATATTCTTTCAAAAGGTGTTTTGTAAATTTTTCTGCTATTGGTTCAAAATTTTAGAAGGAAAATGCAATAACTTCCCGGCTGTATTCTTGTATGCAAGAAAGAAAAGAGCTGCTCTTCCTGGCTAGAGAGAAAGGCCTAATATCTTTTGATCTCCTTTTATATAACAGTGCTGCTTTACAATGTACATATCGGCCTTCACTTAGCGTCCAAAGTGGGAGGATACCCGAGCTGAAGAATGCAGTACTCGAGACTTAGTTCACTTTACACAGCAGGAGTGACGCCCTATATATTTATCTTTGACTTAGTAAAATCACCATCTGAGAAAAAATTATGATTTATTAAAACTTTTTCCTGTTAAACGAGTCTAACGTACAGGAAAGGAGAATCTTATGAAAAAAGAAAATGAACTATTAGTCAAAAAAGCAAAAAAAGGCGATGATAATGCTTTTTATCAGCTTATCACGTTTCATAAAATGCAATTGTATCGAATAGCAATCTCCTATTTCCGAAATGACCATGATGCTTTGGAAGCCATTCAAGAGACAACATTCCGGGCTTATAAGTCTATCGGAAAGCTGAAGAAGCCTGAATTCTTCTCCACATGGCTGGTCAGAATCCTCTTGAACTACTGCCATGACGAGCTTCTGAAAAAAAAGAGGATCATATATAATGATGAAATTCTTCAGTCGAAAGAAGCTACGGGAACGGGCTCCAAGATGGAAATCGATGAGGCGATTCAGCTGCTCGATGAAAAATATAGAAGAGTTATTATCCTGAAGTACCTGGAAGGGATGAAGATCGATGAGATAGCAGCCTTGCTTGAGCATCCCCAGGGAACAATCAAAACCTGGCTGCATAAGGGGCTGCAGGCTTTAAGAATACAATTCACTGAAGATGAGGAGGATTCCAATGTCTAACCGCGAAGAAGAGCGTCTTGATGAATTGAAGACAAAGATAAATGAAAGAGAGTATCCCGAGAGAGCAATCGATGAAGCGATTCAGATGGGAATCCAAAAAGCCAGCCGTCCAAAGAAAACTTCCTATTCATGGAGGGTATCACTGGCTGCATCCTTAATCTTTCTAGTTTTATTTATCAGTTCCCTAAGGGTTTCAGAGGCCTTTGCTTCTTATGTAAGTTCCATACCGGGGATGGAGCAGATTGTTGAGATGGTTAGACATGACAAAGGGATGGTCTCGGTCATTGACAATGATTTTGTGCAGACAGTGAATAACTCAGCAGTACACAAGGGAATTACGATTACGCTGAGTTCATTCATAGCCGATCAGGAACAGCTCGTCCTTTTTTACAAAGTCGACTCAAGTTCATCATCATTCGAAAACCTGAGGATCGATAAGATTCAGGTGGTAGATGAGTACGGTGAAGAGGTCGCTTTCGACAGCTTGTCCATTGACTCAATTGATTCGAAAGAAGAGGATATGTATCAGTCTGACTATGGCTTGAAAGAAACTTTAAACAAGGAGAAATATACCATGGAAATTGAGTTGAGCAGCGGTGATAAACCATTAGCAGATACATGGGAAATTCCTTTTAAGGTCAATCAAAACAAAGTTGGTAAAACCAAAGACATACATCTCAATCAGGTGTTTCTAGTAGAAGGGCAAAAAATCTTAGTAAAAACAATAAAGGCTTCACCAACAAGGGTCGGTATCCAGATGGAATTTTCATCGGAAAATACTAAACGTATATTTGATATAGAGGACCTGAGGCTGGTTGATGAAAATGGTGAAACCTGGTCCCGCATCTCCAACGGCCTCTCAGCCAGCGGAGATTTTGAAGAAAAGACATACTATCTTCAAAGCAACTACTTTGAGAAACCAAAAGAGCTTTTCCTGGTCTTCAGTAAAATCAGGGCATTAGAGAAAGATGAGCTGGAAGTCAAGGTAGATACCGAAGAGCTGAAAATACTTCTGGCACCTGATGAAAGGCTTGCTAAAGTAGAGTACGAGGAAATTTATGATGAGACAGGCGCTTTACTCTTTTCGTGGGCAGAGCGATATGAACAGGCGAGCCATATGTCCCCTATACAGAGCTATACCGGAGCTGATGGGGAAGTGCAGGAATTGCATTCTCAGTACCATGATGGCGGCGGCGTTGACGGCATGCCCCGTTTTGGTTTTCCTTATGACAGAATGCAAGGTTCCGGTGTGATCACTTTTGAACTTCAAGATTATCCTTCGTGGATTGAAGGAGACGTCAGGATACCGTTAGAGCAGTATTAGTATTCATTTAAGTCGAGATCAGCAGGCTGACACTAAAACTCAGTATGTAAGGGAACAGAAAATTACTGAAATAAAAATACCCTGCAGGACTTCCTGCAGGGTCCTTCTACTTCCACAAAGGAAAGAAGGCAAAGGGAGAGGAGAAACCGGAGGAAGAACTTATGGGGAAACGTAAGTCTTCTCCGCGGTTGGCAACAACACCAGAATAGATGTTGTTACTAGCATTATCACCAGTGCACAATCTTTTATACATGGGGTGGACGATTTTGCGCGGATTTTCCCGGAATTCGACGATTGATAGAAAAGAATGTTTATATATGGTAGGATATAAAAGAAATAAATACATATTCAGTGGTGAATTAAATGAGAGTAATATCGGGTGAATGTAAAGGCAGGCCGTTGAAAGCTGTGCCGGGCAGCGGAACGCGGCCGACAACTGATAAAGTGAAAGAAGCAATCTTCAATATAATTGGTCCCTATTTTGATTCCGGAAGCGGTCTCGATTTGTTTGCAGGCAGCGGCGGCCTGGGAATAGAAGCTCTAAGCAGAGGATTGGAAAAGGTCATTTTTGTGGACAAGGATTTCAATGCCATTAAGACCATTAAATCGAATTTGGACCACTGCGGATACAGTGAAAGAAGCGAAGTATACCGGAATGAAGCGGGAAGAGCCCTTAAAGCTGTAATAAAAAGAGAGTTAACCTTTGATTATATTTTCCTGGATCCACCGTACAAAAAGCAGAAACTTCAGCAATTGCTGGAAGACATCGACGAAAACGGCTTATTGAATGAAAGCGGTTACGTTGTTTGTGAACATGGATCGGAGATTGTTCTGCCAGAGGAAGCCGGCACCTTGAAAATAATCAGGACAGAATCATATGGAATCATCGGAATCACAATCTATAAAAGGCACTTTTAGCAAACTTTGTTGCTATTCCATACTAATTTTTAAAAAATAACCCTATTACGAAGATGAAATCAGGCAAAACCGAAAAGAAAAGAGCTGCTCTTTCCCGTTTAGAGTTAAAACTCTTAGTATCCGGGGGAAAATCCGGCTCTTGGGATTTTGCCGAAAGCAACAATAAATGCGAAAACAGTCTTATAAAAAGAGTTGATTTTGCTTTTGCCGGCCTAGTACCGGTGCATTTTGTCACAGGGATAGGCAGGAATCTGGGGAGCCGCGCACACGGAGCGGAAATCAACTGCTCTTTACATAGCAATAATACTTACGAAAACAGCAGGTTAAAAGATAAACCGAATTATTTCCAGGGGGTTACCCCTCTTAAAAGAAACGGAGGCTGCAAGAAATGGGAAGTATAGCTGTCTGTCCAGGTAGTTTTGATCCAATTACCTATGGTCATCTGGATATTATCACGCGCGGGGCCAAAGTATTTGATAAATTGTACATCACGGTATTAAACAATTCATCGAAACAACCGATGTTCTCTGTGGAAGAAAGAATGCAATTGATCAAGGAAGTGACTCAGGATATACCAAACATCGTAGTGGACTCCTTCCAGGGTCTGCTCATCGATTATGCGAAAAGTGTGAACGCAAATGCCATCATCAGGGGCTTGAGAGCCGTCTCGGATTTTGAATATGAAATGCAAATCACTTCCATGAACAGGGTGCTGGATGAAAATATAGAGACTTTCTTTATCATGACGAATAATCAATATTCTTTCTTGAGTTCATCGATCGTCAAAGAAGTGGCCAAGTATGATGCTGACATTTCAGAACTTGTCCCCAAACCTGTCGAGATTGCTTTGCAGGCCAAAAATATTGGCTGACTGAAAAAGGAATGCAAGAGGCTGGGACAAAAGTAGAAAACTAATTGATGCAAGTAGAAATCATCGAAAATAAAACCGCATGAGATCAAGGTTACATACTTGATCTCATGCGGTTCATTTTTGTTATTAGGCTCTGACCTTAAAGATGTTACTTTTTAGATTAGGTTATCCGCCAGTTCGTGATCGTAGGCGGATTGGAGCGGAAGGTGTGCGACCTCCTGCGGGACAGGTGAGACTCCGCAGGCAAAGCCGAGGAGGCTCAGCGCCCGCCCCGCGGATCGTGCACATGGAGCGGAAACCCTTTCTTTATACTCAGACACATTTCTTTGAAAAGAGCTTTTTATAAGGTTTTGTCCCAGCCTCTTTTGTTTGATAGGATTTGAAAATCATCTTCTATAGATAACTGTTAACAATGGAGCGCTCAAGGATCCTTCACTGCCTGAAAGGGCGCAGCCTCTCGATACAGAAAGGGGTGCTTGCACTTTTTAATTGGCTGTTTACCTAAATAGGAAGTGATTATACTCCTGAAAAGGGTTCAAAGCCCGCTGGAAGAGAAGATTGCTCTCCTTGTCAATATCGATATCATCTTTATGGCAATTGTATTCCTTTAAAACCTTCTGTCCGTTCTCATTTTTTGAATATATAACAATATATAAATCACCAGAGAGGCAATGGTAATGACTGGCCCCCATTGTTTCAGCCATAGCAGTGCCCATTCCCAGACAGTCCAGTCGGGCTGGTTAAAAACAGGTACAGAATTTGAGGGTTTATCTCCATAAAAATTCACATAAACCGGCTTCCAAATAAGGAGGGTAATCATAGCAGCGGCAGTACCATGTATAAATCTGGCTATAAAGAACGGGCGAAAGCGGATATCTGTCTGTGCAAGTATACTGGCCACTTGAGCCTGTACACTGAAGCCGCTGAAACCAAGTATGAAGCTGGTGATAATGGCTTGCTGAAGAAGGGTGGCTCCACCGGCTCCGCTGGTCATTTGGCTTCCTAATGTGATTTCGAATAAACCTGATATAAACGGCAGTGTCAACGTTTCTGGCAAAGTCAGCATCTTTAAGAGTATATTGAGCGCATCAGCAGCAAATGTAGTCACCCCAAGGTGAAAGAGCAGTTTATTAATCACTGAAAATAAAATGATAAAACCACCAATCATAAGCAGAGTCTGAATAGAGGAATTCACTGCATCTCCCAGCTGCTTTCCGATTGGCCTTTTTTCTTTTACCCTTGTTCTGTGAAGAGCAGCCAGAGCACTTCTGATCGAAAAAACTTTATTGGACACCGTTTTACTCTGACTTTCTTCTTTTCTGCCATAGAAGCTCATCATCAATCCAACGCAAATATTTCCAAGATAATGGGCACAGGCAAGGATGACCCCTAAATGCGGGTTATAAAAAAATCCGATTGAAACCGCTCCAAAAATAAAAAGGGGGTTGGAAGAGTTCGTAAATGAAACCAGTCTTTCTGCTTCAATCCTGGTCAGCTGCTTTTCCTGCCTGAGCCTGGCTGTCAGCTTTGCGCCTGCAGGGAAACCAGAAGCCATTCCCATGGCCCAGACAAAGCCTCCGACTCCCGGAACCCTGAAAAATGGCCGCATGAACGGTTCTAAAATGACACCAATAAACTTAACAACCCCGAATCCTATGAGCATTTCGGAGATGATGAAAAATGGAAGCAGCGACGGAAAGACAATCTCCCACCACATGTTCAGCCCCCTGATAGAAGCTTCAAAAGATTCTTGAGGAAATATAATGAGAGAGGCTGCAAGTGTAGTAACGGAAAGTGCTAAAAAGATTGTTTTTAATTGCGAAGCATTCAATCTGTTCCCTCCCGGAGTTTATATGGTTGTTCCCCTTGCTTAACTTGTAGATAGTAGAAAAAATGTTAGAATGAAATTAGGCAATGCCATAGCAGTCGCACCTTGTCCTCATATTATTGAAATATACTCATAGCCGCTTAAAATAGACCATAGAATAAATCAAACGGTAAAAAAAGGGGGAGGCCAAGTGAACAAGCCTAAAGTCGGCTTAGCTCTCGGTTCAGGGGGAGCAAGGGGTTTTGCCCACCTGGGAGTGCTGAAGGCCTTTAAAGAAGAAGATATCCCTGTTGATATGATTGCCGGAAGCAGCATGGGGGCGCTCGCTGCCTGTTTGTACGGAGTCGGCCATAATATGGAAGATCTTTATAAGTTGTCAACCGCGTTTCGGAGAAAGTACTACCTGGACTTTACTGTGCCAAAAATGGGGTTCATCGCGGGCAAACGGATCAAGCAGTTTGTGAGGCTGTTTACCCATAATAAAAACATAGAAGATCTCAGCATCCCTACAGCTGTGGTGGCAACTGATCTTACCAAGGGAGAAAGAGTAATCTTTACTAAAGGACCTATAGCGGAGGCAGTTAGGGCAAGCATCAGTATACCGGGAGTTTTTGTTCCAGAGAAAATCGACGGAAGGCTGCTTGTGGATGGTGGAGTGATCGACCGGGTGCCTGTTTCTGTTGTAGAAGAAATGGGTGCTGATATTGTCATAGGTGTAGATGTCGCACAAGTGAAACAAAATGCAGAAATTTTGACTGTGTATGATGTCATAATGCAAAGTATTGATATACTTCAGAAGGAAATCATCAGGAATCGTGAACTCAGTGCTGATTTTATGATCAGGCCGAATGTTGAACAATACAGTTCACGAGCATTCACTCATACAGAAGAGATCATTGCAGCCGGCGAAGAAGAAGCCAAGAAAATTATTCCTTCAATTAAGCAAGCAATTGAAGAATGGAAGGGGAAGCAGTAATAAGTGTCACAAAAAAAATGGATCCGCATTCTTGTCATCATGACAATCCTTATTATAGGAAGTTCGTTTTATTATTTGCCGTATTATGTAACCAAGCCTGGAAGTGCAAAAGACCTTGATACGATCATTGAAGTGGAGAACGGGTTTGAGGATGAAGGCCGGCTGATGCTGACAACCGTCAGAATGGGCAAGGCAAACATTTATACCTATCTCATTGCTTCTTTAAGGAAATACGAGCATATCTACCCTGCAGGAGAAATAAGAAGCCCAGAAGAGACAGATGAAGAATATAATGTCAGGCAGCTTCACTTAATGGAAACGTCTAAATTGAATGCCATAGAAGTGGCATTCGAGCATGCAGGGGAACCTTATTCATTTGACTACAACGGCGTATATATCCTGAATGTTTATCCTGGTATGCCCGCAGAGGATACTCTCGAACCTGGGGACATGATCACAGCCATAGACGGAAATAAATTCAGTTCTTCCCAGGAGTTTATTGATTATATCAGTAAAAAGACCGTGAATGACACTGTAAATATCACGTTTACCAGAGAAGGGGAAGTATACGAAAAAGAAGTTCCTCTCGCAGAGTTTTCGGCCAGTGATGGGAAAGTCGGACTTGGTATTGGACTGGTGGATGACAAAGAGATTATCACGAAAACAAAAGTGACAATGGATACCGAGAAAATCGGAGGGCCGTCTGCGGGATTGATGTTCAGTCTGCAGTTGTATAACGGATTGGTTGAAAGAGATATAACCAAGGGACTGGATATTGCCGGCACGGGTACCATTTCTTCAAACGGAACCGTCGGAAGGATCGGCGGGATAGAGCAAAAGGTCATTGCGGCAGATAATGCAGGTGCTGAGGTGTTCTTTGCCCCTATGGATATTATTCCTGAAAACCTTAGTAAATCCAATCCGGATTTACAACCGAACTATGAGGAAGCTTTGCAGACTGCTGAAGAAATCGGGACGGATATGAAAATCGTGCCTGTCAAAACGTTTGAAGAGGCTTTGAGCTACCTGGACTCTATATAAAAGGCAGATTCTTATCCTTTTCTGCTGCTTACTATTGATTGGGAAAATCCTGCAGGCAAGAACAGAGAGAAATCACCTAATACCCTAGGGATATCCGAAAGTAACATCTCAATTGAAAATAGCTTCCAAAAAAGATTTTTTTCTTAGCAGGTGTACTTGTGAGCTGCAAATATTGAAATGACATATCAAAACGCACTGGATTCCATTGCGTTTTTTTTTTCGGGGGTCCTGAAACTCCCTGGCTGTAACGTGGGTTCCAGAGAGTTTATAGCTTAGTGTGAGAAATTCTCCTTTCATGAATTGATAAGCAGGTTTCCCTATGACTTCATTTCATTCCAGGAGGATGTATGCCTGTGAAGGGCATGAATAATCCAAAATAAAATAAGGGGAAATTTCCGGTTTCAGCTGTGAAATTGAATTCAATTTGGGGTAAATAAGCGGAATTTTTCCGCTTATTTTTCAAAAATTTTCAAAGGGAATAAATTGCTGAAGTAAATCATTCAGTGGACCTTTTAGACCAAGCTCGGTATGAGAGGCTTCCAGCGGCAGAGTAAACCACCAGTTCACACTGGTGGTTTTGATTTTCATCTATCAACATATTGGCTGGTTTTTAACAATTATTTTTTCAGGTAGATCGGAGGCTGCTTGAATTCCTGTTCCAGCAGCTTCATTTGATGGCCGGGTTCAATAGCACCAAGAGAAAAAATCTCGGCAGCCTTCACATCCAGGGATATTAGGTCTCTGTCAGCGGAGCTGAGCTTACTGATCAATGGCAAGCTAAGATCCTTCTTTATGTGGTTAAGGTACTGCCTGCCTGTTTCCGTCATGCCAAGCAGACGGATGTATTCAGGAGCATGATGCCTGTTCATCTCTTCCTTGGTTGTGTTGGTCAGAACATGAAGCGCCATTCGCTGCAATCGTGTCCAGGTGTATCTCTTGGTTTTAACCGTTTCCATGAATTCCAGAAAGCTTGAACAGGAGCGTGCGGCATTTTTAAATCTGTTTTCGATTCCTTCTTCCATTTCATAGATGCGTGCTAGTTCCTCGCTGGAAGAGGATATTATTTTATATTTGAGAAGACTCCAGTAAAGTTCCCAATCATGCAGGATTCCGTATGTATTCTGGTAATCTTTCAATTCATCCAAGGTTGGTTCTGTAATGAAAGAATGGACAGCTTCCACTTTTCCTTCCTTTTTCTTTAGTTCTTTTCGGATGCTTGTAGCACTGGCAATGTTCTCATCGCTAAAATGTTCATCGTGGTAATTTGCATTTTTTCTTGCAAGAGTATAAGCTTTCATACCCGAGCCTATTTTATTCATTGCCTGGATATAGTGGTACCCAAGAATATTATTAGGCAATGAGAGGTCAACCAGGCTTCCATCAGGATCCAGGCTCTGGAAAGCTTTTGATAGTGCAGAGGGATAGCTCATTCCTTTCTTAACGAACTCCTGGACAAAGGCATTATAGTGCTGATCATGTTTCTGAAGATATTCTACGGTTTTTTCAAAGGCGGCAATGTCACCCGATTCACTTCCAAAGCAAAAAGCCGAACATTTCATACTGTCCAATAGAGCAACCGAGCCAGAAGCGAAAATTTCCGCATGCTGGGTAGCAAATGCGTAGGGAAGTTCGATGACTATGTCGGCTCCTGATTTCAGGGCCATCCTTGCACGGGACCATTTAGAAACAATGGCAGGTTCTCCGCGCTGCAAGAAATTTCCGCTCATGACCGCAATGATCAGGTCGGCCGCAGTCATTTTTCTGGTCTCAGAAAGATGGTGAAAATGACCATTATGGAATGGATTATATTCTACAATAACGCCCGCTGCTTTCATTTCTTTTTCACATCCTTTAAAATGGGTGGTAAATACTTATAAATACAAGTTATAATTACAACACTATACTTGTAAAGAGTGTAAAGAAAAAATATTGACAAAAGGTATTATGAAAGCTATAATTACCTTTGTTGCCTTGAGGTGATTACATTGAAATGGTCAATAATTCAATTGCAAAAGTTTCGTGATAAGGGAATGCCCCTTGATGAAACAGTCGATGCAAGTGAAGTGAAAGAACTTGATCCTCAGATACGTGATGTTTCTCCGATCCATGTCACAGGAAGAGCAGACATCAGTTCTGATAAAGTAACCTTCCATCTGCATATTGAAGGCCAACTTGTTCTTCCTTGCTCAAGAACGCTGGAAGATGTCCATTTTCCGGTTGATATTGACACGGTCGAAACATTCTTATTAAAAGCGAATGACTATGATCAGTATGAAGAGGAAGAAGTGCACAGGATGCAGGGAGATGTCATTGATTTGATGCCTGTCATCAATGAATTGCTTGTCCTGGAAATTCCTTTGCAAGTTTTCAGCGAAAAAGCGAAAGACGATGAAAACCTTCCATCCGGCAAGAATTGGGAAGTCATTACGGAAGAGCAGGCCATTCAGGCGGAAGAAGAAGAGGAAAAGAAAGTCGATCCTCGGCTTGCCGGTCTTGCTAAGCTTCTTGAACAAGACAAGAACTCTTAAAGCGCGTGAACCAGCTCGTTCTGGCTTCATCATAACATATCTCTGTAAGGAGGTGGGAAGAAATGGCAGTACCTTTTAGAAGAACATCTAAAACAGCAAAGAGAAAACGCCGTACACATTTCAAGTTAAATGTACCTGGTATGGTTGCATGCCCGAATTGCGGGGAAATGAAACTAGCTCACCGTGTATGTAAAGAGTGCGGTACTTATAAAGGAAAAGAAGTTGTGAATAAATAATTTTATTCTCAGCAAAAAGCGTGAAGAGACCATGGCTCTTCACGTTTTTTTGTGGTTTTTTTCTTTAGTATGGTACCCGTTTCGAGCAGGGGACAGACATTAATCACCGCTGTATCTTGGACTTTCGGCTTGAAAAACGAATGATCAGCGCTGCCGCTGTTCAAAAAACTTCCCCCTATATCTGTAAATGTATGGTATTAATAATATAGAACGAGATACAAGTTTAACTACATATCTATATTTACTGCAAAGGGGAATGAGGATGGAAGATTACATATTGGAAAGAACTGATGACGGTGTTCTTGTCTTTACTATTAACAGGGAAGAGAAGCGGAATGCGATTAATTACGAAGTGATGGACGGATTGCAGAAAGCTATTGATGAAGCCGCTTCAAATGATGAGGTTAAACTCCTGGTAATAACAGCTGCTGGAGAAAAGGCATTTTGTTCTGGGGGGGACCTGGAGACCTTTCATGGGTTAAAGACGGAAGAACAAGCCTATTCTATGCTGAAAAAGATGGGGGACATACTCTATCAACTGGCGACACTTCCAAAGATTACAGCTGCTCTTCTAAACGGGAGCGCGGTAGGGGGAGGTTGTGAGATCGCTGCAGCATGCGATTTCCGCGCTGCACGAAAAGGAGCAAAGATGGGATTTATACAAGGAAGACTTGCAATTACAACAGGCTGGGGTGGAGGCTCCTTGCTATTGGAGAAAATAGCACATGGAAATGCCCTCTATCTATTAGGGACAGCAGATCTGTACCCCGCTGAGAAGATGCATGACCTTGGTTTCATCGACTTTCTTCTTGAAAACCCGGATTTGCCTTCTCTTATACATCATATGGAAGGTTTTTTGAATAAAGATGTAAATGTCCTGGCTGCTTATAAGCAAGCTGTTAAGAAAAAATGGGAGTCGGCCAATCTCTATCAAAGAATTGATAAAGAAATCCGCTCGTGCGCAAAATTATGGGAGAAAGAGGAACACCACCAAGCGGTAGAAAAATTCTTATCCGGAAAGTAAATTGGAAGAATCTTCATGTCAGCGGCTTTTCAGGCAGAATAAGAAGTCATTCACTTCGAAATGCATTAAAAACTTACGTAATATATTCTATCTTTTCTACTATAAACATAAGTATGGATTAATAAATAAATTCATACAGGAGGGATGGAAGTGACGTCTAATAGACAAGATGCATGGAGTCAAGATGAAGATTTATTGCTTGCCGAGGTGGTGCTTCGTCATATCAGAGAAGGGGGGACGCAGCTGCAGGCGTTTGAGGAAGTTGGCAGGAAATTGTCAAGAACAGCTGCTGCCTGTGGATTTCGCTGGAATTCATTTGTGCGAAAGCAATATAAATCGGGGATTGAATTGGCAAAAAGACAGCGTAAGGAAAATAAAAAACAATCTGTCCATGCTGGTTATACTGAACCCCTGCAGTCTGAAAGAGTAGTGGAAAATCAATCATCAAAAGAAGTTGAAGAAACCCGCTCAGGTACGCTGACTATTGAGGGAGTCATCGAATTTTTGGAGAATCTGAAAGGCAATTTGAACGAAGATATAGAACTGCAGTCGGCTTATAAAAAACTTGAAGAATACACCGAAAAGCTTGAGCATCAAGTAGAGCGGCTGAATGAAGCAAATGCTGCCTATAGAGATAAGCTGGAGCTGCTTGAAGAAGATCATCAATCCCTGCTGTCTATATTTGAAAAAGCCCGGAAAATGGCATTGCTGCAAGAAAATGAGGATAAAGTGAAATTTCAAATGGATAAGAATGGCAACCTGCAGCGGCTTCAAAAATGAACTTTGAAATTTGGCAAGTTTCTTTTAACATACAAAAGGCTGACTAGACGTCAGCCTTTTGTATTGGTTGTGCGCCTGGCATGGGTGCAATCTATAGGGTGTAAGTCCCGAACTGTGAAGGCAGAAGTAGCAGTTAGCTTAACGCAAGGGTGTCCATGGTGACGTGGAATCTGAAGGAAGCGAGCGGCAAACCTCCGGTCTGAGGAACACGAACTTCATAAGAGGCTAGTATTGTTGGACGAGTTTGCAACACAAAACAAAGTCCTTTCTGCCGAAAGCAATACAAAGTAAATGAAGCAGATAGGTGGAGGGAAAGATTGTACTTTTACCCAGGGAGGTCTGACTGATAAGCCGAGCACACTC
>NZ_VTEI01000006.1 GCF_008180415.1 Rossellomorea vietnamensis | reverse complement strand
AAGAAAGTTAAAACAAAACATAGAAACCTAACGAAGTTAGGAATACAAACTAACAAGGCTTGGGAATGGGCAAATACTAGGTTGGGTTATTGGCGTATCGCTAAAAGCCCCATCTTAGATAGAGCCCTTGATAACCAATACTGGTCGAATCAAGGGCTCAAGAGTCTGCTTATGAGATATCAAACTTTGCGTTTGACTTAATTGAAACCGCCGTATACCGAACGGTACGTACGGTGGTGTGAGAGGTCGGGGGTTAGTCACCCCCTCCTACTCGATTTATAAACTTTTAGGAATGTTTTTGCTCATGGACACCTTCAGGAAGCCAGATGAGCGGATTTTGTCCCAAGTCTCTTTCCATATCGTAGGTAACCTTTTCGAAACCCATTTTTTCCCAAAAACCATGAGATTGAATTCTGGGATTAGTTTTAATTGCCGCATTGAAGCTTTTGGCGAAATCCACCAGAACTTTTCCGTATCCTTTTCCCTGATGTGCCGGAAGGACTTCCAACTTCCAGAGTTCAAGGTAATTTTGCGGGGGATCAAAATATTGGTCATTGCCCGAATCTCTTTGATAGAGGCTCATGCGCGCGATAAGAGTGTCTCCGAAGTAAATTCCGTAGAAGGGAGACTCACTGTTATTTTCGATGATATTGGACTCCAGGTCCTCCATCATGGATAGCTCCTGAACACCATACTCTTTAAATTTCTTGAATTCTTCCAGAGTTTTGTAATTTACTTTTAGTTTCTCAACTTTTACTGTCATAAACGGTACCTCCTGAGCAATTGAATTAGGTGTTTAGCTTCTTTGCTGAACGAATATAATCAAACGGAAAGAGGATAATATCTCTTTTCATTTGATACTATGTGAGTAGATTATGATATTATCATTATATAACAAAAATACAAAAAATTCTGCACTTAATAAAGAAAGCGTTTGCAGATTAAGAAGGAATTTTTGGTTTTTTGTAGAAAACTAATACTAGAATACTCATTCATGGACAAGAAAGGGGATATGTTGTGCAGAAGATTTTAGTGGCAAACAGGGGAGAAATTGCATCAAGAATCATTCGGACGTGCAAAAATATGGGGATCAAAACTATAGCAATCTATTCAGATGCTGATAAAGATATGCCTTATGTGGCTGAAGCAGACAGTGCATTCCGTATAGGAGAACCGCCTGTAAATAAATCATACTTGAAAAGCGATGCCATTCTGGAAATTGCTGAAAGGGAAGAAGCAGATGGGATTCATCCCGGGTATGGGTTATTATCTGAAAACAGTGATTTTGCAAGAAAGACTAGGGACAGGGGCATAACATTTATCGGACCGTCAGCGGAAGTGATGGAAATGATGGGAGACAAGGTTGCTGCAAGAAAAACAATGATTGCGGCGAATGTACCTGTTGTTCCCGGAAGCGAAGGTGGAGTAGCTTCCATCGAAGAGGCTAAGGCTGTGGCGGAATCTATCGGTTATCCTGTCATGTTGAAAGCCAGCAGCGGCGGGGGCGGCATCGGCATGATCCGTTGCAGCGATGAGCAAGCGCTCGTTCAAAGCTTTGATTCTACAAAAAACAGGGCCAAGGCATATTTCGGCCATGATGAAGTTTTTCTGGAAAAATGTATAGACAATGCAAGACACATAGAGGTCCAAATATTCGGAGATGAAAAAGGTAACATCATTCATTTATTCGAAAGAAATTGTTCAGTACAAAGGCGGAACCAAAAAGTCATCGAAGAAGCACCTTCTCCACAATTATCGAGTGGGGCTAAGGAGAAAATGTTCGATGCTGCTATAAGGGCAGGAAAGGCAGTAAATTATGTGAACGCCGGAACAGTCGAATTCATTGTGGATAACGAAGAGAATTTCTATTTTCTTGAAATGAACACGAGGCTGCAGGTTGAGCACCCGGTTACGGAAAGTATCACAAATCTGGATTTGGTTAAATGGCAGATTCTTGTCAGCAGGGGAGAGGAACTTCCTATTTCAAGTCAGGAAGGTGTAAGAAACGAAGGCCATGCGCTGGAGTTTCGTGTGTATGCAGAAGATCCCAAAACCTTTTTCCCTTCACCTGGCAATATATCGTCCATCAAATGGGGGACCGCTAAAAATGTCAGGATAGACAGCGGGTATGAACAGGGAAATAACATAACGCCCTTTTACGATCCAATGATTTCGAAAGTCATCATCAGTGGAAGCACACGTGAAGACTGCATTGAGGAAGCGTTAAAGTTTTTTGAAGACACAGATATTCAGGGTGTCAAGACAAACATTCCTTTATTCAGGGATGTACTTAAAGAAGAGAGTTTCCAAGACGGGTCGTATAATACAGCGTGGCTGAGCTCTAGGAAACCTGTAAATAACTAACATCGATTTCTAAGGAGGAACAAGAATATGAAAGAAATTACAGCATCAATGGCAGGAACAGTATTAAATGTGTTGGTTGAAAGCGGTACGGAAGTCAGCAGCGGGGAGGCCGTCCTTATGCTTGAATCCATGAAAATGGAAATTCCGGTAGAAGCCGAAGCGGCGGGCAAGGTTGCTGAAATAAAAGTGAATGTCGGAGACTTTGTCAACGAGGGAGATGTTCTGATTACATTCGAATAAGGTTGGGTGTAAGGGTGTAAGATAGGGCTGTTATCCAGGAGAAAGTTGTATCACTATGCAGCTAGCTCTACTATTCTTACGTCGCTGAGAGGCCGCTGGGGGTATGGGGTTAAACGCCCTCCCAGCTCAGCCCTGGCGCTGGTGGAAAGTTCCATTCCTTATAAAAGCAGCTGCAGCCTTTGTAAACAGGGGGCTAGGTATACAGCCTTTTGCTGCTACTTGATTCTAGTTCCAGAAGTAATAACCATAATTCATATGTATAACCTGGTAATCATGTAAAGAGCTACTCTTCCCGAATAGAGAGAAAATCTTTAGTATCCATGGGGGGAACCCGGCTCTTGGGATTTTCCCAAAAGCTACAATGTATGCGAAAACAGCTTGTTTTTAAAACAATAATTTCCGAAGAAGCAGCGCAAATGAAATAAAGGGGGATTTTCTATGTCTCAGAAAACCTATGAACATGTACTGGAAGAGAAAAGGGAGAAAATATCCAGCGGCGGGCAGCAGAAATATCATGAAAAGCTTAAGGAGCAAAATAAACTTTTTGTTAGAGATCGATTAAACCTGCTGTTCGATCATGGGGAGTATCAGGAAGACGGCATGTTTGCCAATTGCCAGGAAGAGGGGCTTCCTGCTGATGGAGTAGTGACAGCAACTGGTAAAATCGGCGGCAGAACTGTTTGCGTGATGGCAAATGATTCTACAGTGAAAGCAGGTTCATGGGGAGCTAGGACTGTAGAGAAAATCATCCGTATCCAGGAGACTGCCCTGAACTTGAAAGTGCCGATTCTGTACTTGGTCGACTCGGCTGGGGCCAGGATCACGGATCAGCTCGAAATGTTTCCTAACCGAAGAGGAGCAGGGAAAATTTTTCACAATCAAGTAAAAATGTCAGGTATGGTGCCGCAAATCTGTTTACTATTTGGACCATCCGCTGCAGGCGGAGCATACATACCGGCTTTCTGTGATATCGTCGTCATGGTGGACGGCAATGCCTCTATGTATCTTGGATCGCCTCGGATGGCGGAAAAGGTCATTGGTGAAAAAGTGACACTTGAAGAAATGGGCGGTGCCAGAATGCACTGTTCGATCAGCGGTGTGGGTGACATGCTCGCCTATTCCGAAGAAGAGGCAATCGAAGCTGCTAAAAACTATTTGACTTACTTCCCGTCAAACTATCTTCAAAAGCCTGCCGCTGGCGAAGGGGTAAAACCAAAAGAAGGCAGGACATTGGAGCAGATCATTCCGGAACATCAAAATGCACCATTTGATATGTACGAATGTATTGATGCTCTGATTGATGAAGGAAGCTTTTTTGAGATGAAGAAGTTATTTGCACAGGAGCTTGTGACCGGTTTTGCCCGTATCGATGGGAAACCAGTTGGAATCATTGCCAACCAGCCGAAAGTGAAAGGCGGAGTGCTTTTTGTAGATTCAGCTGATAAAGCCGCAAAATTCATTACTTTGTGTGATGCCTTTTCAATCCCGCTTCTTTTCCTGGCGGATGTACCGGGCTTCATGATCGGCACGAAAGTAGAAAGAGCAGGGATTATCAGGCACGGAGCGAAGCTGATTGCTGCAATGAGTTCCGCTACGGTTCCCAAAATTTCTGTGATTGTCAGAAAAGCATATGGTGCAGGTCTTTATGCAATGGCTGGACCGGCTTTTGAGCCGGATGTCTGTATTGCTCTCCCAACCGCACAGATAGCTGTAATGGGTCCGGAAGCTGCTGTGAATGCAGTGTATTCCAATAAGATTCAGGCAATCGAAGATCCAAAAGAACGTATTGCTTATGTTCAAGAAAAACAGAAAGAGTATAAAGAGCATATCGATATTTACAAACTTGCTTCAGAAATGATTGTTGATGAAATTACGGGACCTAATGAATTACGCAGTGTCCTTATCGAGCGCTATAAAATTAATGAAACAAAAGAAGTAGAATTCAGCTCAAGGAAGCATCCGGTATACCCGGTCTAACGGCCCAGGGGTTAGCCTTCAGATTATGATCTGGGTTAACCCTTTTTTGATGGACAATTGGAAAAATAACAAGGTGCACATTTATTGCTGGATATAACGAACTTATTATTTGAAGAGGCTCTTTTCGTAAGGCTGTTTTCGCATATATTGTTGCTTCAGAAAAATCCCAAGAGCCGGATTTTCCCCCGGATACTAAGAGTTTTATCTTTTATCGAGGGAGAGCAGCTCTTTTCTTTTCATCGTTACCAGTTTTACCTCTCTTAACATGGTTAGTTTTTCGGAATTAGTATCAGATAACAACAAAGTTTACAAAAAGAGCCTTTCGTAAACTTCATTCCGGAAAAAACATCCATAATTCACCGAAATACCCTGTTAATCATGAATAGAATAAAGCTGCTCTCCCCAATTAGAGAGAAATCCTTTAGTATCCAGGTGGGAAAACGGCTTTAGGATACTTCCGAAAGCCCCAATGTATGCGGAAACCAGCCTTTGATAGAGTGATTTTTTTGTTTGTGGAGATTTTAAGTTTGAAAAATGAGTAAGAATGGCCTAAAGCTATTTTCTCACCTAGGGCGCAATGGTAGAATGTTATTAGTAATATTAACCAGAATGAACGGATAGAGGAGATTGGATGAGAGTTGGAATTATCGGCGGAGGGGCAATCGGCCTGCTCTTTGCAGCCTATCTTGGTAAAAATAACGATGTTACCCTTTATGTGAAGAGACTAGAACAGGCTGAGACCCTTAATAATAAGGGCATTACTCTTCGTGAAGGAGATTCCTGTGCAGCCACCTTTATTAGGGCTTCGGCAGAAATGAAGAACATGACTGAACAGGATCTAATCATTGTGGCTGTCAAACAATATCACTTAAATGATCTATATGAAGTATTAAAGAATATTCCTTCCGGGGTCTCCCTGCTGTTTCTTCAGAACGGAATCGGCCATTTGAAACTCCTGGATAAACTGCCCCATGAGCATATTTATGTTGGGACGGTGGAACATGGTGCTCTTAAGGAATCGGATCAAGCGGTTGCCCACAAGGGGAAGGGCAGGACAAACGCAGCTGTTTACAGGGGGAACGGAGAAAGGCTGATGGAGCTTTCGCGCAGCAGCGTTGATTTTCCAATCGAGATGCAGCCGGATTATGAAGTGATGCTTTTAGAGAAGCTTGCCGTCAATGCGGTTATTAATCCACTGACAGCTGTTCTGGGAGTCAGGAATGGACGTTTATTAGAAATTACTGAGTATGAGGCTCTTGCTAAAGCAGTCTTCGAAGAGATCCTCCTTTTATATCCCAAACTCAATGGAGTCATCGGATTTGACGAAATAAAAACTATCGCCTGCAGGACCGGGGAAAACACTTCATCCATGCTGGCAGACATCAGTGCTAAAAGACCGACAGAGATAGAAGCTATTTTGGGAGCGGCCTTAGAAAAAGCCGAGCAATGCGAAATGCGGCTGAGTGTAATCCCAGTTCTGTATAAAATGGTTAAAGGGATGGATCATGAAGGGAGGAAAGAATAGTTGTCTACCATATTCTCCAGTTTTGTTGCTGTCTTTACTCTTATTCCTTTTCTGGGATACTTTTCCTCATTCGTGATTATGAAACAATTAACTGGCAGCCATAGAAGAGCTGTGAATGCAGCTGTCAATTTTACGACCTTCCTCTTAATTTTCTCGGTTCATTTTATCATCCAGGCCATCTGGGATAAATCGCTGTTTTGGGTTCTTATTCTTGTACTGCTGATCAGTACCGGCATTCTGTCGGTAATTCATTGGAAAATCAAAGAGGAGATTGTGTTTCGGCATGTCCTCAAAAGCGGCTGGAGACTTAACTTTCTGCTGTTCTCGACAGCCTACATTCTTCTCCTTTTTTACGGTGTAGCTTCAAGGATTATCCAAACCTTCTAATGGGATATGAAGCGGCTGGGTACAGTATAAGGGTGAATCACATCATACATTGGCAGGGAATAGTCACATTTAGGCAGCTGTTGTTTTCTCAGGCACGTCAAATATGAAAGACAAAACTGATAAAAAGCTTTAACAACAAACCATTCAGGCAAGTTTTTTCCTTTTACTGTCGTGGAATGCTATACTACGAACAGTAGAAGTTGGAAGAAAAGGAGTCATTTAATATGGAACTGGAAAGCTTATATATTCCAGCAACAAATCGTTTTGCTTCATTATACATACAACAGGAACCACCGGTTACTTCTTTTTTTCATTACAACCTTGATGAACCCGGCTTGTATGCGGACAGGGTCAAAGATATTAACCTAAGGGACTTCCCGCGGGAAGCTTTAGTGGAAGTGATCGAAGGGTACATGAAACCCTTCCCTTCGAGCGGCGAAGTTGAAAGATCTATGAAAAGGCTTAAAGAAGACGCCGTTGTGGTCATCGGCGGCCAGCAGGCTGGATTGTTGACGGGGCCCCTCTATACTATACATAAGGTCATTTCCATAATAAAACTTGCGAAGGAACAGGAAGATAAATTGAACTATCCGGTTATTCCTATCTTCTGGATTGCCGGCGAGGATCATGATTACCAGGAAATCAATCATGTGTTCGTTGAACAGAATGGAAAGCTGGAAAAGACGGGTTATCCTGAAAGAGCGACTGATAAGAGAATGGCCAGCGAGTTCACTTTTAATAAAGAAACGATGCGCAAATGGGTCAATCAGGTTATCCGCCATTTTGGCGAAACAGAGTTCACGAATGGACTATTGAGGGATTTGGACGACGCCATTGGGCGCTCTGAAACCATTGTAGACTTTTTCAGCAGCATCATTATGTCTCTTTTCAAGGACTATGGCCTGCTTATCATTGATTCAGCCTATCCTCCATTAAGGGAGTTGGAAAAACCTTATTTCCATCACCTGATCGAAGGCAGCGAAATCATCTTAGAAAAAGTGAGAGAACAACAAAGCATTATCTCCGAAAACGGTTTTCCTCTTACCATAGAGATGAAAGCTGCTGCTGCCAATCTGTTCATTAATGAAAATGGTGAACGGATTCTCTTAGAACGGGAGGGGGATGTTTTCAGGGGTAAAAATGGCGAGATACACTATACCCTTGGCCAGCTTGAAGAGATTCTTGATTCAGAACCGCACCGCTTCAGTAACAACGTGGTCACCCGTCCATTGATGCAGGAGTGGCTCTTTCCTACCCTAGCTTTTATAGCCGGTCCTGGTGAAATCGCCTATTGGGGTGAATTGAAACGGGCCTTCGAGTGGGCTGGAAACAAAATGCCGCCTATTGTTCCCCGTCTGAATTTGACCATTCTGGAGAGGGATGTTAAAAGAAACGCTGATGAACTCAGCCTTTCTCTTGATGCTGTCCTGAAGGATGGTGTGGAAAGGGAGAAACTTCAATATTGGGAATCAGTGAGAGATGCTGACCTTGAAAGCAGGATAAATGAGGCTGAAAGAATGCTTATGGCTTCCTATGAAGGCATCTTGCCGAAAGCTTCCGCTGTTGATAAGGGCTTGGAGAATATTATTGAAAAAAACCTGTCATTTCACAAGCAGCAATTCGAATATCTGAGACTCAAAACCAATCATTCCCTTCAAAGCAAACATCAGTTGCGGCTGGGCAAATATGAAAGGATTGAGGCTTCCCTTAGACCTGGAGGAGCTCCTCAGGAACGCTTATGGAATCTTTATTACTTCATGAATCGATATGGGGAGAGTTTTGTAAAGGGCTTGATGGAACTTCCTATGGAGTTTGATGGAAAACACAAAGTCATCTCAATATGATTGAACCCGTAAGAAAGCGATGCTGTTTCCAGCGTCGCTTTCTTTTTTGTGTATGACTTTAATATATGTGAAAAAGATATCAGCTTTGCTTTGAGAGCGTGCGGAGAAACACTTGCAGGGAGCGAAAGGGTCTCAGGTGTCCTTCAAACGCGTCCCGAGAGACACGGGAAGGATATAAAAGGGATGCAGGTGTCCTTCGAGCACGGCTCGAGAGACACCAGAAGGACCAAATAAGGGTCTCAGGTGTCCTGGGACCATGCCCCGAGAGACACGAGATGCACACAAAAAGAACGCAGTTGTCCCTCACTCATAAACACCCTGGAGAGAATACCCGAAAAAGTCTGATCGGATGAAGGTATTCCATTTATCCCCGCTGAGTTAAATAGAAATCAACTTTAAACACTGCACCATGGACAGGCGAACAAAAACGGATTATAGCTAGTATCCCCTCATAAATACCCATAAAAATCCCTCGAATAATGGCAATGCAAGGGATTCCAGAAATAATACAAGATAGTTAAAAAAGCAGGATTTATTGTAATCAAAAAGAAATTAATATATGTGTGGAGAAAAGTGGGGGAATGTGGTACATTTGTGTTAGAAAGTGGGGGCAGTGGACATGTTCATGGGCGAATATCAACATAACATTGATAATAAAGGCCGTTTAATCGTCCCATCCAAATTCAGGGAGCATCTTAGTGATGCCTTTGTATTGACCAGAGGGCTTGATCAATGTTTATTTGGATATCCCATGGAGGAATGGAGGGCTTTAGAGGAAAAGCTGAAGACTCTGCCGCTGACCAAGAAAGACGCACGTGCTTTCACACGGTTTTTCTTTTCGGGTGCTACAGAATGCGAATTGGACAAAACCGGGAGGATCAATATCCCCTCCACACTTACGGATTACGCGAAGCTGGATAAGGAATGTGTAGTATTGGGAGTTTCCAGTCGAATTGAGATTTGGAGCAAGCCTTTATGGGAAGACTATTTCTCACAGTCAGAGGATTCCTTTGCAGAAATTGCCGAGAATATGATTGGTTTTGATATCTAATCAATTCTGCAATACAACCAACTATTCAGAAGTAGACTTTGCTTAAATGAATGCAGCTCGATTGGAAAGGTGAATCAGAATGTTTGAACATACAACAGTATTATTAAAAGAAACAGTGGATGAACTGAACATCAAGGAAGATGGTATCTATGTGGATTGTACTCTGGGCGGAGCCGGCCATAGTGAATATCTGGTCTCGCAGCTCGGAGAAAACGGCAGATTGTATTGCTTTGATCAGGATCAGACAGCAATAGACCATGCAAAAAATAAGCTTAGTCCCTACCTTGACAGGGTAACGTTCATAAGGTCCAATTTTCGCTATATAAAAGAAGAACTTGCAGATCAAGGCGTTAATCAAGTGGATGGAATTTTGTTTGACTTGGGAGTTTCATCTCCGCAGCTTGATACACCTGAGAGGGGATTCAGCTATCATCATGATGCTCCTCTTGATATGCGAATGGATATGGAAGGCGAATTGACAGCCTATGAAGTGGTGAACGAATGGACTTATGAAAGCCTCGTCAGGATATTCTTCCGTTACGGAGAAGAAAAGTTTTCCAAGCAGATTGCCAGAAAGATTGAGGCAGCCAGAGGAATCAAGCCTATCGAAACAACCGGTGAGCTGGTTGAATTGATCAAGGATGGAATTCCTGCTCCTGCGAGAAGAAAGGGCGGGCATCCCGCTAAACGGGTCTTCCAGGCAATAAGGATCGCTGTCAATGATGAGCTGGATGCGGTCGAAGAGGCACTTGAAAGATCAATAGAAATCCTTAAGCCGGGCGGAAGAATTAGTGTGATAACCTTCCACTCTCTTGAAGACCGGATATGCAAAACCATTTTTAAAGAAAAGGCTGCAGGCCCTGATCTGCCGCCAGGCCTTCCAATCATTCCGGACGAGTATAAGCCGGAACTGAAATTGGTGACGAGAAAGCCGATTCTGCCAAGTGACGAAGAATTAGAAAATAATAATAGAGCCCGTTCTGCCAAACTGAGAGTTGCAGAAAAGGCGTAGATAAAATAACAGAAGGGAGCAGAGAGAGTGAGCAATTTAGCAAGGAAGTACCGTGAACAGACAGTTCAGCAGCCGCAGCGGCAACAGGAAACCATCCCGGTAAGAGAAGAAAGGCCCCTCATCACACCGGGTGAAAAAATTCTGGTTGCGCTTATTGGGGTAGTATTTTGCTTTATGGCGGTGAACATCATCTCCACCCAGTCTTCAATCTATAAAGCCAATAAAGAAATTCAGGTTGTACAGTCTCAAATTGATGTTCAAGAAAAAGCAAATACTGACCTTAAACTGCAAGTCAGCGAGCTGAGTACATACGAAAGAATCTTGGAAAAAGCGAAAGAACTGGGTCTTGATTTAAAAGAACAGAATGTTAAGGTTGTGCAGAATCAATGAAAAAGAGACCGGGAATGAGAATCGGAGCAGCCATCCTTTTTGGATTTTTCGGCCTGCTCTTTTTTGTTTTGATGGTTCGGTTTGTGACTATCCAGGTCACAGGAGAAGCCGATGGTAAGGTCCTGGCTGCTCAAGCGGCTAAGAAATACCTTAAGACTGGGATTCTTGAAGCAGAGCGAGGAACTATCTATGATCAAAAAGGTGAAGTGATAGCCGAAGATACGTCTGCTTACACCCTTATTGCCATCCTCGATGAATCTGTGTCAGAGGACAGTGATAAGCCTAAGCATGTCCAGGACATCAGGAAAACAGCAGAAGTGCTTGCTCCTTTACTGGAGGCGGATGAGTCTGAACTATACGCCCGGCTCTCCAAAGGAGTGGAGGAAAAAAGATTTCAGGTGGAGTTCGGCAGTGTGGGGAGAGGCATATCACATCGGTTAAAGCTCGCTATTGAAAAAGAAGCCCTTCCTGGTGTCAACTTTGTAAAAGAGTCTAAGAGATTTTATCCTAACGGTATATTCTCTTCGCACTTGATAGGCTTTGCCCAAAAAGAAGAAAAAGAAGACAATACTACTGAAATTGTCGGCAAGATGGGCATAGAGCAAAGCCTGAATGACTACCTCACCGGAAAAAACGGAAAGGTAAATTATGACAGCGATAAGTGGGGATACATTCTCCCGCAGACAGAAGAGCACGTCACACCTCCGCAAAATGGTAACGATGTATACCTAACGATTGATAAAAAAATTCAAACCTTTTTAGAAGAAACGATGAGCAAGGTGGATCAGCAATATAAACCTGAAAACATGCTCGCAGTTGTAGCTGACCCTAAGACTGGCAAAATCCTTGCCATGGCTCAGAGGCCAACTTTCCATCCTGATACAAGAGAAGATCTTCAATCTTGGCAGAACGATATAGTCGAGACTTCCTATGAACCAGGATCCACCATGAAAAGCTTCTCTTTGGCTGCAGCAGTCGAAGAAGGTGCTTTTAATCCTAATGAATATTATGAATCTGGAAAATACTTTCTGGAAGGAAATTCGGTGCCAATCCGTGACCACAATAATGGTGATGGGTGGGGAACGATAACCTATCTTGAAGGTGTCCAGCAGTCTTCAAATGTAGCTTTTGCAAAGCTTCTTGATAAAATCGGAGAGGACCGTTTCAGGGAATATCTTGATGCCTTTGGATTTGGACAGAAGACGGGTATAGACCTTCCTAACGAAACAACAGGGCAAATCCTTTACCACTATCCAATCGAGAAGTACACCACCATTTTTGGGCAAGGTACAACCGTCACTCCCCTGCAGATGATACAAGCCGAAACAGCTATTGCAAATGATGGGAAAATGATGAAGCCGTATATCATTTCTGAAATCGTTGATCATAATACCAAAGAGACGGTAAAGAAAACGGAACCCGAGGTTGCGGGGACCCCTATTTCGGCTGAAACAGCTAAAAAGGTGAGAGAATACCTTGCGACTACAGTCACTGCTGATGATGGGACAGGCCGTAGGTTTGCTATAGAGGGTTATAATGTTTCAGGGAAATCCGGTACTGCTCAAATTCCGGATTATGAAAATGGAGGATATCAAATAGGAAAAGAAAACTATTTATTTTCATTTCTAGGTATGGCACCAGCCGATGATCCGCAGTTGATCGTGTACGTAGCAATCAAAAAACCAACTTTAAAACCATCTGAAATCGGTTCCGACCCTGTTTCAGATGTATTCAAACCGGTAATGCTTAACAGCTTGAAGTATTTAAACATCAAACCGGAAAAGAGTAAAAGCCTCAAAAAGGCTGAAGTAGCCGACCATACGGGAGAATCTGTAGAGAAGGCGAAGAAACAGCTGGAAGAGTCAGGATTGACACCGATTCTTATAGGGAATGGTACCAAGATTCAAAAACAGTCTGTTTCACCAGGTGAAGAGCTGCTTCAGGGGGAAAGAATCGTTCTGCGTACCGATGGGAACCTGACTATACCGGATATGAAAGGCTGGTCAGTCAGGGATGTGCTGAAGGTAACTAAAATGGCCAACTTGAAACTGAACATGGTAGGCACAGGGTATGTTACCAACCAAAATATAACTCCCGGTACAGCGGTTAAAGAAGCTGAGCCGCTTGTAGTAACATTCGAGACTCCGGAACAGCAGCTGGAGGAAGAGAAGAATGATAGTGAGACCGACGAAGAAGCCCCATTAAACTAGCAGGAAGGCCGGAGAGTGAATCTCCGGCCTTTTGCTGTTTTAAAAGATTGCAGCTAAGAGGAGCAGAAAGCGATAGCTATTTTTACTTGCTGATACCACTTTTCTTTCACGCTTTTAACGACACTCCATTTTCTTCTGAGATAAGTTCCCCGGGAAATGTTACCCGTCTTTCCGGATAGTGTTCTTCCTAACATACTTCCACTTGTACTGGCATATAATTGAACGAGCCAAATAAGGGGAGGTTCTAAGTGTGAAAAGAGTATCGAATGTAACGGTGAGGAAGAGGCTGGCGTTTGCTCTGGTGATGGGGATTTTAATATTCGCGATTATAGATGTGAGACTAGGGTATGTCCAGTTTTTTATGGGGGACAAGCTGACAGGCCTGGCGAAGGATTCCTGGAGCAGGAACATTCCCTTCGAACCTGAGAGGGGAAAAATATTGGATAAAAACGGTGTGGAGCTAGCAACCAACCAGAGCGCTCCGACTGTCTTTGTTGTTCCCAGGCAGATAACGGATCCCGCCAAAACGGCAGAAAAGCTGGCAGCTGCGCTTAACCTGCCCTTGGAGGAAATTTATAAATATGTAACAAAGTCTGCGTCCATGGTAAGAATCAACGAAGCAAGGAAGATTTCCTATGAAAAAGCTAAGGAAATCAGGGACCTGAACCTCAAAGGAGTTTACATAGCAGAGGATTCCAAGAGATATTATCCTTTTGGAAGTTATTTGTCTCATGTGCTCGGGTTTGCAGGGGTCGATAATCAGGGGCTGATGGGCCTGGAACTTTTTTATGATAAAGAATTAAGCGGGGATGGCGGCTCGGTCAAATTCTTCTCAGACGCTAAAGGAAAACGCATGCCGGATATGGCGGATGATTATGCTGCCCCGGTGGATGGACTTGATCTCAAATTGACCATCGACACCAAAGTCCAGACTATCATTGAAAGGGAGCTTGATATTGCAGAAGCGGCATACAACCCGGATGGGATTATCGCCATTGCGATGAATCCGAATAATGGAGAAATATTGGCAATGTCAAGCAGGCCGACCTTTGACCCGGCCAACTTCAGGAACGTCCCTCAGGAGATTTATAATCGAAACCTGCCCATATGGAGCACTTATGAGCCGGGCTCCACTTTTAAAATCATCACGCTGGCAGCAGCTCTTGAAGAGAATAAAGTAGACCTGACTAAAGAAAAGTTCCATGATCCAGGACACGTCGAGGTTGCTGGTTCCACCTTGCATTGCTGGAAGAGAGGGGGACATGGGACTCAAACATTTCTGGAGGTAGTCCAGAATTCCTGTAACCCGGGGTTTGTAGAACTGGGTGAAAGGCTTGGCAAGGAAACGCTGTTCAAGTATATCAAAGACTTTGGATTCGGCCAGAAGACCGGAATCGATCTCCAAGGTGAAGGGAAAGGGCTTCTATTTAATCTGGACCGGGTAGGGCCGGTTGAACAGGCAACCACCGCTTTCGGCCAGGGTGTTGCGGTTACACCTATACAGCAGGTTGCAGCCGTTTCAGCGGCCATCAATGGCGGGACTCTTTATCAGCCGTATGTGGCAAAAGAACTTGTGGATCCGAAAACAGGAGAAGTGGTTATGAGAAATTCACCACAGGCAAAAAAGCAGGTCATCTCTAAAGAAACCTCTGAAGAAATCCGGTATGCCCTTGAAAGTGTAGTAGCACAAGGAACCGGAAAGGGGGCTTTTGTTGACGGGTATAGAGTGGGCGGCAAGACCGGTACTGCTCAGAAGGTAAAAGACGGACGTTACATGGAAAATAATCACATCGTTTCCTTCCTCGGGTTTGCCCCGGCAGATAAACCGGAAATTGTTGTTTATCTTGCTGTGGATAATCCAAAAGGAACCGTGCAGTTCGGCGGGGTGGTAGCTGCTCCTATTGTTGGGAATATCATTGGGGACAGCCTGCGGGCGATGGGAGTCCCTCCTCGGGAGGACCAAATTGAGAAAAAAATGACATGGCTGGACACTCCTTTGCTGGAGACACCTGATCTTATCGGATTCACTAGAAAAGAATTACAGCAGCAGCTCATCAATTTGAAGCTGGACATCAGCGGCGAAGGAAATAAGGTTGTAGCGCAGTCTCCTGATCCAGGGGTGAAAATTAAAGAAGGCGGTACCATAAGAATTCAAATGTCAGAGTGATTCACCAGGAAGAAGAGTTTGCTGTCAGCCTGAAACCGAAACTGGACTCGGTTATCGGTTTCGGGCATATTCCCTGATAATCACTCATTTCTTTAGTTTTCTGAACATAATCTTAAAATGAAAGGTCATTTTGACAGCTGCTGAATCCAAGTTGCCGTGTTATCTTGGGAAAATGTCAAAAACTAATCTAACAGGTTAATAGATTTCGGCGGTGTTTTTCTGTAAAATAAAAAATGGTTGCTTTACATACATGAGGAGTTGAAAAGATGAAATTGCACACTTTGCTGGAAGTATTGCCGTTCTACACAATCAAGGGCGATGACAATGACAATCCTGAAATTGCAAACTTAAAAAACCATCATAAAAAAGTTCAAAATGGTGATTTATTTTTTTGTATAAAAGGGTCTGATGTGGACAGCCATACTCTAGCAAAAGAAGCAGTTCTCTCCGGTGCAGCAGCTGTTGTTTCCGAACAGGAGCTGGATGTGGATGTGCCGGTGGTCATTGTGAAGGATTCCAGAAGGGTGATGGCGGTCCTATCATGCCGGTTTTATAACGAGCCTTCCAAACAGCTGAAGCTGATCGGAGTCACCGGTACGAATGGAAAGACAACGACCACCCACCTTATCGAAAGGATTTTCAGCACTAAGGGTGATAAAACAGGTTTAATCGGCACCTTATATGTGAAAACAGGAGATGAAGTGGCAGCAAGCAAGAATACGACACCCGACAGTCTTACTTTGCAGCAGCTTTTCCATGATTTTATCAAGTCAGGGGTCAAACAGGCAGTCATGGAGGTATCTTCCCATGCTTTGTATCAGGGACGGGTACACGGGTGTGACTTTGATGTAGCCGTCTTTACCAACATCACGCAGGATCATCTGGATTATCATCGAACGATGGAAGAATATAAGAGTGCAAAAAGCCTGCTGTTTTCCCAGCTTGGGAATTCTTTTGTGGAGGGTCAGCCAAAATTTTCCGTCATTAATCTCGATGATCCTTCTGCTGAATTCTTTATTCATGCAACGGCGGCTCATGTTATTACATATGGTCTCAATTCCAAGGCAGACTTTCATGCCAAGGATATTAACCTGCGCCACAACGGATCTTCCTTTACTATGGTCACGCCGAATGAAAGCATCGACATAAATATTCAACTGGCCGGGGAATTCAACATTTACAATGTTCTTGCCGCCGCTGCATCCGCATATATCTCTGGATTTTCATTAAAAGAGATCAAGTCTTCCATTCAATCTATCAAAGGGGTCAGCGGAAGGTTTGAACATGTGGAAGCCGGCCAGGATTTCTCGGTGATTGTTGACTATGCCCATACACCTGACAGCCTGGAAAATGTCTTAAAAACGATCGAAAGCATAACTGAGGAAAAGGTGATCGTTGTCGTGGGATGCGGAGGCGACAGGGATAAAACCAAAAGGCCGGTTATGGCACAAATCGCTTGCAATTATGGAGATAGAGTTATTTTCACTTCCGATAACCCCAGGAATGAAGACCCCATGAAAATCCTATCCGATATGACACAGGGTTTAAAGGACACAAATTATTGTGTCCTGGCTGACCGGGAGGAAGCTATAAACCATGCTGTTTCCATAGCGGGCAGGGGAGATGTGGTCCTCATAGCCGGCAAGGGCCATGAAGCTTATCAAATCATTGGAGACAGTGTTACGCAATTTGATGACAGAGAAGCTGCGAAGGCTGCAATTAAGAGGCTTCAATAATGCTGAGCTATGCAGATGTTGAGAAGTTCGTCTCTGAATCAAGGGGGATTAAGGAAAGCAGTCTTACCTTCTCTATTGTGACTGGAGAAACAACGGAAGATATGCCCGGGGGCCTCTTTATCCCTTCTTCGGACAGGGAACTGTTTGAGGCCATACATAAAGGAGCAATCGGATCTCTATGGCTGAAGGAGGCAGAATTGCCGGCCTGGCTGCCCAATCATTTTCCGCTATTTCTGACTGACAATCTAACAAATGCTGTACTAACGATTCTCGATCATTATTACTACAATACGAAACAAGAAGAGTGGGGAACGATGACAAAATTTATTTTTAAAGACGAAAAAAAGAATGAAGTTCATAAAATTTCCAATCAGCAACAATATTCAAGAACCTGGGATCTTGCTTATAAATCACTGCTGGCGAAGGGAGGGGAAATCAAGTAATGGATAATGTCATATTTTATACAATCATTATGGGGTTCCTTGTAACAGTTGTGCTCTCTCCCATCTTTATCCCGTTTCTGAGAAGGTTGAAATTCGGCCAGAGCATTAGGGAAGAAGGGCCAAAATCACATCAGAAGAAGTCAGGAACCCCAACAATGGGAGGGCTTGTATTCCTGTTGTCTATCATTATTACAACGTTATTCATAACAAGCAGATATTCAGAAATTGGTGCAGAAACCTTCCTGCTGCTTCTTGTAACAGCCGGCTTTGGTATCTTAGGATTTCTTGATGACTTCATCAAAGTGGTGATGAAGAGAAATCTCGGCCTGACTTCCAAACAAAAACTTGCCGGGCAAATTTTGATTTCAGCCATTTTCTTTTATATTTATCAGCAAAATGATTTTGCTTCGACTGTTTCCATTCCGTTGACAGATATCAGTGTCGACCTGGGATGGTTTTATGTGTTCTTCATCATTTTCTGGCTTGTCGGTTTTTCGAACGCAGTAAATTTAACAGATGGATTGGATGGACTGGTATCAGGTACATCCGCCATTGCATTCGGGGCTCTTGCAGTACTTGCTTGGAATCAATCTCAATATGATGTTTCTATCTTTGCGGTCGCTGTAGTCGGAGCTGTGCTCGGCTTCCTTGTCTTTAACGCGCATCCCGCAAAGGTATTTATGGGAGATACAGGGTCGCTTGCTCTGGGAGGGGCGATTGCAGCCATAGCTATCCTGACCAAGCTTGAAATTCTGCTGGTATTGATAGGCGGAGTTTTTGTAATTGAAACACTATCTGTCATTATTCAGGTGATTTCTTTCAAGACTACAGGGAAGCGGGTATTCAGAATGAGTCCGCTTCATCACCACTATGAACTAGTGGGCTGGTCTGAGTGGAGAGTCGTAGTGACTTTCTGGACGGTAGGACTGCTTTGTGCAGTATTAGGAATTTATATCGAGGTGTGGATCTAATTGAAAACAACACAAAAATTCAAACATAAAAAAGTACTGGTATTAGGGCTGGCAAAAAGCGGGGTCAGTGCGGCTTCGCTGCTGCATAAATTGGAAGCATTCGTAACTGTCAATGACAGGAAACCTTTTTCCGAAAACCCTGAAGCTCAAGGTCTTCTGCAGCAAGGGATCAAAGTCATCTGCGGGAGCCATCCGATAGAACTGCTGGATGAGGGGTTTGACTATATTGTCAAAAATCCCGGTATCCCTTATGACAATCCGCTTGTAAAAGGAGCTGCTGCAAAAGGTATTCCTGTGCTTACAGAAGTGGAACTTGCCTACTTGGTATCCGAGGCACCTTTTATTGGGATCACTGGGACAAACGGCAAGACAACCACAACGACGCTGGTATTTGAAATGCTGAACAAAGGCGGCAAACTGCCGTTAATTGCGGGGAATATCGGGACGGTTGCTTCTGAAGTAGCCCAGGAGGCGAAGGAAGAAAATAATATCGTCATTGAACTTTCTTCTTTTCAGCTGATGGGGATAGAATCTTTCCGTCCGAAGATCAGTATATTCATTAATCTCTATGAAGCGCACTTGGATTATCATGGTTCAATTGAAGATTATGCCAAAGCAAAAGCAAATATCACCGTTAATCAGACAGAAGCAGATTTCCTTGTCATCAATGCGGACCAGCCTGAGCTGGAAGAACTTCTAAGTTTCTCAAAGGCAGAAAAAATTTACTTTTCCACTAAGATGGTTCTTGAAAAAGGGGCAAGCATCATAAATGGTGCCATTTACTATAACAATGAAAAAATCATGGATACAGACTCGATCGCCCTCCCGGGAAAACATAACCTGGAAAACATCCTCTGTGCTGTCATAGCCGCAAAGGTAAGCGGTGTAGGGAATGAGGAGATAGAAGAGGTCCTGAAGACATTTACCGGTGTGAAGCACAGAACCCAATTCGTTCGTTCTTTGAATGGCAGATCGTTTTATAACGATTCTAAAGCTACAAATGTTTTGGCTGCAAAAAGTGCCCTGGAGGCATTTGAACAGCCGACAATCCTGCTGGCAGGCGGATTGGACAGGGGAAACAGCTTTGATGAACTCATTCCTTATATGGAAAATGTCAAAGCTCTGATCACTTTTGGGGAAACAGCTTCAAAGCTGATGAAGACTGCGGAAAGAGCAGGCATACAAACTGTGAAACATGTCGATAATGTAGAGGCTGCAGTACCTGCCGCTTATACGATTTCTGAAGAAGGTGATGTGATCCTGCTTTCTCCTGCATGCGCAAGCTGGGATCAATACCGTACTTTTGAAGTCCGCGGTGACATTTTTATAGATGAGGTGCATAAGCTTAAATAAGGGCTTGTCTATTTTGGAGCAATAAGAAGAACAACATTGTATTGACAGCAAAAATCAAAGGTTTTGATTGCTCGAAACGGCTCAAATAAGTCTATCGAGGTGTTAGAATTGCCTTTGAAAAAATCAACTCCCGACTTCATTTTGATTGTTGTAACACTATCACTGCTGGCCATCGGTCTTATTATGGTATACAGCGCGAGTGCTGTGTGGGCGGATTACAAATTCGACGATACCTTCTTCTTTGCCAAACGGCAGATGCTGTTCGCCGGAGTGGGAATATTGGCCATGTTCTTTATCATGAATGTTGATTACTGGACATGGAGGACTTGGGGGAAAGTGATCATTATTATCTGCTTTGTCCTTCTCGTAATGGTTCTGATTCCTGGAGTCGGGGTTCTCCGTAATGGTTCAAGAAGCTGGATTGGCGTCGGGGCATTCTCCATACAGCCTTCTGAATTTATGAAACTTGCCATGATTGCTTTTCTTGCAAAGTTTTTATCTGAAAATCAGAAGTACATAACCTCGTTCCGTAAGGGGCTTGTCCCTTCACTGCTCCTGGTATTTGTGGCTTTTGGCATGATTATGCTTCAGCCGGACTTAGGTACAGGAACAGTCATGGTCGGAACTGCAGTCGTTATGGTATTTATCGCAGGCGCAAAAATAAGCCATTTTGCCATGATGGGACTTGCTGGACTTGCAGGATTTGCAGCTCTGGTCCTGTCCGCTCCGTATCGAATCAAAAGGATCACCTCTTTTCTTGATCCGTGGGAAGACCCATTGGGCAGCGGATTTCAAATGATTCAGTCTTTGTACGCGATAGGGCCTGGTGGACTGCTTGGTCTCGGGCTGGGAGAAAGCAGGCAGAAATTCTTTTATTTACCAGAACCTCAAAACGATTTCATCTTTGCGATTCTGGCAGAGGAATTGGGGTTTATCGGCGGCAGCCTTGTCCTCTTGCTCTTCTCACTCCTTTTATGGAGGGGAATTAGGATTGCTCTAGGAGCTCCTGATTTGTACGGAAGTTTCCTCGCTGTCGGAATTGTTTCGATGATTGCCATCCAGGTCATGATTAATGTCGGAGTGGTCACCGGCTTAATGCCGGTGACTGGGATTACCCTTCCGTTCCTGAGTTATGGGGGATCTTCTTTAACACTGATGCTATTGGCGGTGGGTGTCCTTTTAAACATCAGCCGCTACGCCAGGTTATAACAGAAGCCTTCATTTAAAAAAACGATGTTATCCATCGTTCACTGAGCTTTTAAAATACAGGGTGATTGGAGTAAATCTTCAAAGCAAAGCCATAATCACAAAACTAGCTCAAAAAGAACCGAAACTCAGATGATTATGGGTTTCGGTTCTTTTTCAGAGGTTTGTCAATACAGGATAAGCTCTCTGGCAAAATTAATCATGTAACAAAACATCTTAGCTAATTTACAGTTCAATGACATTCTGATAATCAAAGCCCGCTGACGTTTAAAATATAGTAGTATAGGGAATACGCTGTAGAGCCTTGATTTTGTAAGGCTGAGCTGGTTATGATGACATTATCAGGAAAATTATGGAGGTATTTATCGCATAAGTTCATTTTCAAAGGGGATAGTGCGTCCCAAAATACAAAAAATAGAAAAATATTGCGAAAATAATGGTCTAACCTCTTTAATCATCTTTTCCCTTCATATAGAATAAAGGTATTGAATTAGAATATTTGCAGAGTTGATTCCATTGTCTGGGTCAATTAATAATAAGCATATATGAACATTAGGCTGTTCTCGCATATGTGTGGCTTATGGAAAGTATTTCAAATACCGGAAATTACCTTAGGATACTAGTTTTTCGCACTGAAGAAGAGACAAGCTCTTGCTTTCTTGCTTAACAGAATTTTTCCGGTTCATTAGGTCGCTATCTTTCGGAATAAAATAAATAACCAATAGCCGCAAAGTTATGGATAGAGCCTTACATAAAGAGAAAAGGACATCCCTTTTCCAGTCAGCGCAAAAAGAATGGCAGGTTTTCTAGACCAGTTTGGAAATGAATGCTGCTCCCGGCAGTGCCCATCAGGTGCTGATGGGCTGATAAGATGAGCAGAATAGATCTGCATGGACTTGCTGGAATGCCTGCCTTTTTGCTTCATGGTGAGATTATTGGAGGGGAAAGAAAAATATGGACAAAGGAAAAATTGTGTCCTTGGAGGAACGGATACCAAAACTGAAGCAGCACCGCAAGAAAAAGGCTAACCGGAGATTAACTTTTTTGTTATCACTCTTTCTTCTTTTGGTGCTGGCGGTTGTGTATTTTCAGTCCTCTTTAAGTCATGTGAAGGAAATAGAATTATCAGGAAACCAGTTAGTTTCTGATGAGTCCATACTTAAGGAGGTCTCGGTAGAAGAAGGCATGAATGTCTGGAGTGTTGACAGGTCGAAGGCAGAAGAAGAGCTTGGAGCCATTGCCGAGATAGCTGGAGCAGAAGTAAAGCTTAAGCTCCCTAACACAGTAACAATCCACGTCGATGAATTTGAAAAAGCCGCTTACCTGATCAATGAGAGCCGGTTCTATCCTATATTGGAAAATGGAGAGCTCCTGGAATCAAGGACTTTGGAAGTACTGCCGACGGACGCCCCGATTCTGACTGGCTTCAAAGAAGATAAGATTTTAAAAGAAATGGTTAGTGAACTTAACAATCTCCCTTCTGAGATCAAGAATTCAATTTCTGAAATCGTCCTGGCACCTAAGAAAACGGATCAGTACCATGTTTCATTGTATATGAATGACGGTTTTGAGGTCAGTGCTTCAATAAGGACTTTTTCTGAGAAAATGGTCCATTACCCTTCCATCGTCAGCCAGCTCGATGAATCAGCCAAAGGAGTCATCGACTTGGAAGTCGGCTCTTATTTCAGAGAATATGAAAAGGAAGGAGATCCTGCGGCCAATGAAAATGAAAGTGAAAGTTAAGCATGTCGTCCTCTCGCTGGTATGCCTGGTCCTTGGATTCATCCTTGCCTTCTCTTACAGTATTGCAAACTCTGAAAGGGAGGAAGGAACACGGATTACTGATGGGCAGTGGGAAAGGGAAGATGAGCTCCGCAGCCAGCTTATCGACCATCAGGAAAAAAATTCAAAATTACAGGAAGAAGTTTTTGAAAAACAGCAACAGGTCGTTGACATTGAAAAGGAATTGTCCCAGGAGAAACAGATTTACTTCAATCTTGCTGAGGACACTGAGAAGTACAGAATGTTTTTGGGAAAAGTAAAAGTTGAGGGACCGGGTGTCAGTGTGACTCTTTCGGATTCCCAATATAATGCTGATGATCCTAATGTCAACAACTATATCGTTCATGAACATCATGTATTTAAAGTGATTAACGAACTATATATTGCTGGAGCATCGGCTGTCGCAATAAACGGCCAAAGGCTTAAGCATGACTCTTATATCCTTTGCACCGGACCGGTTATCACAGTTGACGGGGTGGCCTCGGCTGCTCCATTTGAAATTACGGCTATCGGGGATACTGAAGTATTAGCATCAGCTTTGAACTTAACAGGCGGTGTGAAAGACCAATTAGTTAACGACAACATAGATTTCAGCCTCAGGAAAGAAAGCAAATTGATACTGGAGCCTGTGATCAGTGAATCGTGAACATAGTAACTCCTGTGCCGGGAACAAAGAAAGCAAGGTGAGCAAGAGTGGGCAATAAAGTGAGCTTTACTCTTATTACTTTGATTATCGGATTCATGGTGGCTGTCCAATTCCAGACTGTTCAAGAGCCGGTGATCAGGGATACCAGGGATATTTGGGAATTAAGAGAAGCGATACAAAATGAAAATGATGCAGCGGGCAGCCTTCTGCAAGAACTTCAGTCAATTAATGAAAAGCTGGAGAAATATGAAACGGAAAGACAGACAAGCCAGGAGCAGGCTTTAAGGGAGACATTGGATGAATTAAAGCAGGAAGCGGGCCTTCTGGAGAAAAGCGGGTCTGGATTGGTGCTGACAGTAGAACCTTCCACCGAAGAAATGCTGCTTGGCGTTAAAGTCCAATCGGTCTCCCCGGAACTTCTTGAAAGGTTGATCAATGAGTTGAATCGGTATGGTGCACAGGATATCTCCATTGATGGACACCGTCTAATCAATACGTCTGTAATCAGGGATATCAACGGCGAAACCAAAATAGATGGTTACCCGATCAATTCCATTCCGTTTGAAGTAAAGGTTCTGACATTGAATCAGGACAAAGCGGAAGATTTATATAACCGCATGCAGGTTTCCCGGGCAATAGAAGATTTTTTCATTGATAATCTCAGGGTCACTATCGGTCCTCCAATGGAAAACCTGACCGTTCCGGCTTACGGAGACACCATCAGGGTCCGCCATATGGAGCCTGTTATAGAAGGAGGGAGTTAACAGCATGTGGCTGCCCGTTTTAGGGTTGCTGCTAGGAGTGATCCTTGGATTGCTTACCGATATCAGGATTCCAGATGAATATTCGAATTACTTATCCATTGCGGTATTAGCAGCTCTCGATACATTGTTTGGTGGGATCAGAGCCCACCTCCAAAATATTTATGATGATAAAGTATTTGTCTCTGGTTTTTTCTTTAATATCATATTGGCTGCAAGTTTGGCTTTTCTAGGTGTCCATCTTGGTGTAGACTTGTATTTAGCAGCTGTTTTCGCTTTTGGTGTCAGGCTGTTCCAGAATATCGCGGTTATCCGCAGGATTTTGATAAGCAATTGGAGTGCTAATAGCGAAAAAAAAGAAAAAAATTGAAAATTTAAAAGGGAATCTTTTAAATGCGACGAATATTTTTATAAGATATATTCAAAATTCAACTTTAGTAAAGTTGTTGTTCTATAATGAATACTATTTGAAGGAGGTGCCACAGAGTGAACAGCAATGAAATTTTCGTAAGTCTAGACATCGGTACATCCACAGTTAAAGTGATCATCGGAGAAATGTCCAATGATTCCCTGAATATTATCGGTGTCGGAAATGTCAAATCTCAAGGAATCCGAAAAGGATCCATCGTAGATATCGATGAAACTGTTCAATCAATTAAAAAGGCCGTCGAGCAAGCGGAAAGGATGGTCGGAATAAATATTAACCAGGTAATCGTCGGGATTCCTGGAAACGGAGTCGCCCTCCAAACATGCCATGGTGTAGTGGCTGTATCAAGCGAGAACAGGGAAATTACAGATGAAGATGTGGCACGGGTTATGGAAGCTGCACAAGTCATCTCTATCCCTCCTGAAAGGGAAATTGTCAATGTCATTCCTAAACAATTCATTGTAGATGGCCTGGACGAAATCACTGACCCAAGAGGGATGATTGGTGTAAGGCTGGAAATGGAAGGAACAATCATAACAGGATCCAAAACACTTTTACATAATACACTGCGCTGTGTGGAAAAAGCCGGACTGGAGATCATGGATATTGTTCTGCAGCCGCTTGCCTCAGGCTCCATAGCCCTCTCCAAGGATGAACAAAGCCTTGGAGCGGCTTTGATCGATATAGGCGGAGGCTCGACAACCATCGCAGTCTTTGAACAAGGGCATATCAAAGCGGCTTCTGTCCTTCCGGTAGGCGGGGAGCATATCACTAAGGATTTATCGATCGGATTAAGGACTTCCACTGAGGATGCCGAAATGATCAAGGTGAAATATGGTCATGCCTTTTATGACCATGCATCCGAAGATGAGGTGTTCAGTGTACCGATTATCGGCAGTGATCAGCATCAACAATTTAATCAGCTTGAAATTTCTGATATTATAGAAGCTAGATTAGAAGAAATTTTCGATATCATCGGGCAAGAATTAAGAAGGATGGGTGTCCATGATCTGCCTGGCGGCTATGTGCTCACAGGCGGCATTGCCAACCTTCCAGGAGTGCTCGAGCTGTCACAGCTGGTCTTCCAGAACCGTGTCAGAGTAGCTGTCCCTGATTATATCGGCGTTCGTGAACCACAATATACAACGTCTGTCGGGTTGATTAAATATGCTCATAAGAATGCTAGATTACAAGGCAGAAGCGTCAGTACGTCCCCTGTTCCTGCCGAACCTGCTGAAAAGCGCAATACAAAGAAACCTGAACAGACAGAAAAGCCAAAACCAAAACCAAAAACGGACAAGCCAGACGACGAAAAAGTGTCATCAAAAATGAAGAAGTTTTTCGGCTACTTTTTTGAATAGTTTCAAATAGGTTGAGAATCGAGGAATTAGGAGGATGTTTCATGTTAGAGTTTGATACAAATTTAGATTCATTAGCCACCATTAAAGTAATCGGAGTAGGAGGCGGCGGAAATAACGCCGTCAATCGAATGATTGAGCATGGTGTACAAGGAGTAGAATTCATAGCGGTCAATACTGATGCCCAGGCACTTAACTTGTCCAAAGCTGAGATCAAGATGCAAATCGGCGGCAAACTGACAAGAGGACTTGGAGCGGGTGCTAATCCAGAGGTCGGCAAGAAGGCTGCCGAAGAAAGCAAAGAGCAGATTGAGGAAGCACTGAAGGGTGCGGACATGGTTTTCGTAACTGCAGGAATGGGCGGCGGTACAGGAACTGGTGCAGCTCCTGTCATTGCAAGTATTGCACGTGAAATCGGTGCCTTGACTGTTGGTGTTGTTACACGTCCGTTTACCTTTGAAGGACGTAAACGTTCCACACAAGCAAGCGGAGGAATCGGGGCAATGAAAGAAGCAGTGGATACTTTGATCGTCATTCCCAATGACCGTCTGCTTGAAATTGTCGATAAGAGTACTCCAATGCTTGAAGCGTTCCGTGAAGCTGATAATGTTTTACGACAAGGTGTTCAAGGTATTTCCGATTTGATAGCTACACCAGGACTGATTAACCTCGATTTTGCAGATGTGAAAACGATCATGTCCAATAAAGGATCTGCCTTAATGGGAATCGGTGCCGCTTCTGGTGAAAACCGTGCTACCGAGGCAGCGAAGAAAGCCATTTCCAGTCCATTGCTTGAAACGTCTCTTGATGGTGCTCAAGGTGTCCTCATGAATATAACAGGAGGAACGAACCTTTCCCTCTATGAAGTTCAGGAAGCGGCAGATATCGTAGCATCTGCATCAGATCAGGAAGTGAATATGATCTTCGGTTCTGTCATCAATGAAGAATTGAAAGATGATATCGTGGTTACTGTCATTGCAACTGGTTTCAATGAAGAAGCTGTCCAGCCAAAACCGTCAAGACCATCTTTCGGCGGGATGAAACCTTCCAGTAATAATACAAGCCAGCCAGCACCAAAACGTGAGCCGAAGAGGGAGGAGCCTCAGCAGCAAGAGCCTTCCCGTTCAAGCGGACAGGGAGTGGAGGAAACATTGGATATTCCAACGTTCCTAAGAAATCGCAACCGCCGCAGATAAATAAATTGTATATATGTGACCCAAGGAATCTTCCTTGGGTCTTTTTGTGTTTTGAAAAAAGTTCTGCGTCGATTGCGAATTTGCATCTAGAACAAACATGAGCCATATTTTTATAAAAGTATTTTGACAATATTCGAACGAGAGTATGAAAAGTTTCACTTCATTCCTTACAGAAAGTGACACACTTCATGAGAGTATGTACGATATACTTCTCGTAACAGTCGGAAATAGAGCAAAAGGAGGGAAGAGATTGGTTCTGTATTTAGATGTCATTTGGCTATTAAATTTTTTGATAGACAGCATTCTGCTGGTAATGACTGCAGTGTTTTTAAAAAGACATCTAATATGGTGGAGGATTTTTTTAGGAGGGTTCATAGGGTCTTTAATCGTGTTATTTTCCTTTACATCTTATGCCCATATAAGTGGACATCCGTTGATGAAACTCATTTTTTCGATGATCATGGTTTTTACTGCTTTTGGCTTCAAGCGGTTTCGATTCTACGCAGGAAATTTGCTGATGCTCTATTTTTCAACATTCCTGACCGGTGGCATATTGATTGGTGTTCATTACTTTCTAAGATTCGATAACAGTCTTCAGTCCTCTATGTTCCTGGCGAGCGTAAAAGGTTTTGGTGATCCAATCAGCTGGGTCTTTGTCATGTTTGCCTTACCGGCTTCCTGGTACTTTGCCCGCAATCGCATAAATAGCATTGAAACCGTTAAAATCCAGTACGATGAGCTTGTGGAAGTCGAAATCGAGATTAATGGGTTGAAACTACAATTAAAAGGTCTGGTGGACAGCGGTAACCAATTATATGACCCCTTAAGCAAGAGCCCTGTCATGCTGATTTCTACTGAAAAGCTTGAAGGAAGAGTACCTGAAGATATTCTTCATTTATCTGAAGATAATGATCGCTTTATGAGCGGGGATCATTCTCTTCCTCCGCAATGGGAAGAACGGGTGCGGTTTGTTCCGGCCCAATCAATTGGAAAAAAGAATCAGCTGCTCATTGCCTATAAGCCGGATTCAATCTTGATTAGAAAAGGAAAAGAGGTCTGGGGGTGCCCCAAAGGCCTGATAGTCTTTCAAGGAATTGCCTTCTCTGCTGATGACACCTTCAATTGCATAGTACATCCTAAGATGCTGTCTTCATCGCCGCTGCAGTACGTTTCTTAATACATTGCCACTATTACTATACTCACAATTCACCAAAATAGAAGGGGGAAATACATTGAAAAATTTACGGCTGAGACTTACATATTATTGGTATAAGCTTCTGATAAAATTGGGGCTGAAGACAGATGAGATCTACTATATTGGCGGCAGTGAAGCCTTGCCTCCGCCTCTGACTAAAGAAGAAGAAGAGGTACTCTTGAAAAAGCTTCCTAACGGTGATAAGACGGCTCGCTCATTACTTATAGAAAGAAATCTGAGGCTTGTTGTTTACATTGCAAGGAAGTTTGAAAATACAGGGATCAATATTGAAGACCTTATCAGTATTGGCACTATCGGGCTGATTAAGGCGGTTAATACGTTTAACCCCGAAAAAAAGATTAAATTGGCCACCTATGCTTCCAGATGCATTGAAAATGAAATCCTCATGTACCTTAGGAGAAATAATAAAATCCGTTCTGAAGTATCCTTTGATGAACCATTGAACATTGACTGGGATGGAAATGAACTTCTACTCTCCGATGTTTTGGGGACGGAAGAAGATATCATTACCAAAGACCTGGAAGCTACGGTTGACAGAAAGCTTCTGTTTAATGCCCTGACGGAACTATCGGACAGGGAAAAGCAGATCATGGAACTTCGTTTTGGGTTGATGGGTGGAGAAGAAAAAACACAAAAAGATGTTGCCGATATGCTGGGGATTTCTCAATCGTATATATCCAGGTTGGAAAAAAGAATCATTAAGAGGTTGAAAAAGGAATTTAATAAAATGGTATAACATACCTTGGCAGCGATTCTAATAAGAATCGCTTTTTTTTTATGGAGATTTCTTCTGATTCGTAAAAAAGCTTCAAGACCTGTTCCATCGGGTACAGCCCCCCTTTATTACTTATTTATCTAAAAGATCAAAAGAGTAAAATATTGTATTCCCAAAAAAAATTTAGCTCATTCAACACTTGTCCTGTCTGGATTGGAGGTATTTCCATGTCTTGGAGGGCGATTCTAATATGCATATTTTTTCCTCCTGCGGAGATACTGATTTTTGTACAGCAACTCCTGTAAGGAGGGAAAGAATTTGACACGAAATAAAGTGGAAATCTGTGGTGTAGACACCTCGAAACTTCCTGTTCTCAAGAATGAAGAGATGAGGAAACTCTTTCGGGAAATGCAGGCTGGAGATATATCAGCCAGAGAAAAACTTGTAAATGGGAACCTTCGTCTTGTCCTTAGTGTCATTCAAAGGTTCAATAATCGCGGAGAATACGTAGATGATCTTTTCCAAGTGGGTTGTATCGGTTTAATGAAGTCGATTGACAATTTCGACTTGGGGCAGAATGTCCGGTTTTCTACATATGCCGTGCCTATGATAATCGGAGAAATTCGACGTTATTTGAGGGATAATAATCCGATCAGAGTATCAAGGTCACTCAGGGATATAGCCTATAAGGCTCTGCAGGTGCGCGAGAGGCTTATGGGTGAAACTTCCAAAGAACCGACAGCAGAGGAAATCGCCAAGGTGCTGGATGTTCCTCACGAGGACATAGTCTTCGCAATGGATGCAATTCAGGATCCTGTATCATTGTTTGAACCGATCTATAACGATGGCGGCGACCCTATCTTTGTGATGGACCAGCTGAGTGATGAAAAAAACAGGGACCATACCTGGATAGAAGAAATTGCTCTTCAAGAAGGTATGAGAAGATTGAATGACAGGGAAAAAATGATCATCCGCAAGAGATTCTTCCAAGGAAAAACCCAAATGGAAGTGGCAGAAGAAATCGGTATTTCCCAAGCTCAGGTTTCCAGGCTTGAAAAAGCAGCAATCAAACAAATGAATAAAAATATCCAGTAAAGGGTCATGCCCCTTAAGCAAGACGGGGCATGACCCCCTTTTATTTTGCATATATTGACTATAAGACTTCTAGGAAAGAGGGAGAGAGATGGTCAGGATATCAGAATTTCAAGTGAAAGATGTAGTCAGTATTTCAGACGGCCGTAAACTGGGGAATATTGCCGATATAGAGATTAATCTGGATACAGGAAGAATTGAAGCCATTGTTATAGGCAGAAATGGAAAGCTGCTCGGTTTCTTTGGCAAGGAAGAAGATGTCGTCATCCCTTGGACATCCATTGTCAAAATCGGTGAAGATGTTATCCTCGTCCGCCATAAAGATAATCATTATCTTCAGGCTCAATTGGAGGAACCCAAAAAACAATAAGCGGACGGATGAATTGTGACGATATAGAGGGTTTTATGGTAGACTATAGAAAAAGGAAGGAGACTTTTGCAATGACAGATAGTTTTATCAAAGCAGATGATCTACTATTCTCCCTTCCTCAATGGGAAAGTCTCCTGCCGGGGCTAAAAGCGGGAATTACAAGGAAACAAAGCGGATTCAGCAAGGGTGCATATCAATCATTGAATATGGGCCTTCATGTCTCTGATGATAAGGATCATGTCTCCAAAAATAGGAAGAAGGCGGCGGACAGGATAGGGTTTCCTTTAAATTTATGGGTATGCTCAGAACAAACTCATAGCAGTAACATCCAGTGGGTAACAGAAAAACATGGTGGGAGCGGCACGCTCAATTATTCAGACAGCATCCGGGATACGGACGGCCTGATTACAAATGTGCCCAATCTGCTGCTAACAATGTGTTATGCCGACTGTGTTCCGATTTACTTCCTTTACCCAGAGGGCAGATTCATTGGGGTTGCCCATGCAGGGTGGAAAGGAACTGTGCTGAATATAGCCGGTAAAATGATTGAAGAGTTTAAACGAGCAGGGGCAGACCCTGCTGACATACAAGTGGCAATTGGTCCTTCGATTTGCAGGAAATGCTACCAGGTGGACGACAGAGTTATTGACAAAGTTGAAAAACTGCTGGAAGATTGTGATGAAAAGCCATATAATCTTAAATATAAAGGACAGTATGAATTGGATCTGAAAAAGGCAAATGAACTTGTCCTCCAAAACAACGGAGTTCCCTCAGAAAATATATCAATTTCCCTGCTTTGTACAGTGTGTGAACAAGAGGAATTCTTTTCCCACAGGCGGGATAATGGAAAGACCGGCAGAATGATGAGTTTTATTGGCTGGAAGGAGTGACTTCTATGGATGTACGAGATAAACTTGGACTCCTCAATGAAAAAATAAAGAAAGCTTGCGATGCTTCCGGCAGAAACCCGGAGGATATAACAGTCGTTGCCGTTACTAAATATGTCTCCAATGAGAGGGCTCAGGAAGCTTTGGAAGCCGGGCTTAACCATCTTGGCGAAAATAGGGATGAGGGCCTTGATTCCAAATGGGAGTACTTAAAGGACAAGCCTGTATGGCACTTTATTGGCAGCCTTCAATCACGCAAAGTGAAAAATATAATAGACAAGGTCACATACATACATTCGCTTGACCGTCACTCGCTGGCAAAAGAAATTGATAAACGTGCAGAAAAACCTGTATCCTGTTTTGTGCAGGTCAACATATCGGGTGAAGAATCGAAGCAGGGGCTTCCCCCTCAAGAAGTGGGGTCCTTTATTGAAGGGTTAAGTCAATATGAAAACATTAAAGTGGCAGGATTGATGACCATGATGCCGAATATAGACGACGAAGCGGAGTTAAGGGGATACTTCAGGAAAATGAAGCACCTGCAGACAGAGATTGCTGAAATGAACCTGAAACACGCACCATGCCAGGAACTTTCAATGGGAATGTCGAATGATTTCATGATAGCTATTGAAGAGGGAGCCACCTTTATACGGGTAGGCACTGCCCTTGTAGGAGAAGATTAAAAGGAGGCAGACAAGTGGGGATCAAGTCAAAGTTCAAGAACTTTTTTCTGCTGGACGAGGAAGAATATGACCAGGAACAGAGTCATAATGAAGAACAATATGAGGAGACGCTGCCCTTGAAGCAACAACAGCCTTCATCATCGAAACAAAATGTTGTCAGTCTGCAAAGTGTCCAAAAGGCATCAAAGATGATTATAGTAGAGCCGAGAGTCTATGCAGAAGCTCAGGAAATAGCGGATCATTTAAAGAACCGAAGAGCAATTGTTGTGAACCTGCAAAGAATTCAGCATGACCAGGCCAAGCGTATTGTCGACTTTTTAAGCGGGACCGTATATGCTCTCGGCGGCGATATCCAAAGGATCGGCAGCAACATCTTCCTATGCACTCCGGACAATGTCGAAGTTGCAGGGAATATCTCCGAGTTCCTACAAGAAGAAGATAACCATAATACAAGGTGGTAGTGTGATGGAATTTATTTTTTTAGTACTCTACAAATTAGTGGAATACTACTCTTATGCTTTAATTATTTATATACTTATGTCTTGGTTTCCAAATGCTCGGGAAACGGGTATTGGTAAATTTTTAGCCACTATTTGTGAGCCTTATCTTGAACCTTTTCGTAAAATTGTCCCTTCAATTGGCATGATTGATATATCTCCAATTGTTGCTTTTCTAGTATTGGGTATGGCTAGAACTGGAATATGGCAGTTATCTATGTGGTTTTAGTCATTTTTTTATCTTACTAGGAGGGGGTCTTAAAAAGGCTCCCTTTTTCTCTTGAGGATATTTTCATGTCGGGGCTGTTTAAAGTACTTCCACTTTGTATGCAGGCGTAGCCAAGGAGTCGTCCGTCTGGAGCAGAAATCCATTATTTCTCAATAGCCGCAATCTTTGCGAAAACAGCGTTCAAAAAAGAACTCTCGATGAACTTTTCCCCATGGCTCCGCTTCTAGCATAAGCGTCAGAGGTTTGAGCCAAATGAAACATTGAGTATTGGGCGACTGTGACAGGTAAGCATTAGTTCATTTATAGTGTTTCATATTTTTCCATAATAAAAAGAAGGTGTAAAGGTGACATCCATTTATCAACACTTTAGAAAAGACGAGAAAGAATTTATTGATAACGTTATTGGATGGCGTGAATATGTAGAGAATTCATATTCTCCTAAAGTTACGGACTTTTTAGATCCAAGACAGCAGCATATACTAAAAGCTATAATAGGAACAAATAATGATATTAAAATTAGCTTCTATCCTGAAACTGCTTCCATTGAAAGGAAGAGAGCGATATTATATCCTGGCTATTATGAGCCTTCTCCTTCAGATTACGCAGTTTCAATTTATGAAATACAGTATGCCAAGAAATTTGTTACTCTTGAGCACCGGCAGATCCTCGGTTCTCTGATGTCCATTGGATTAAAAAGAGAAAAATTCGGGGATATCCTCATGGACGGGGACCGAATTCAGTTAATGATTGCTTCTGAGATTGGGGACTATGTAGAAGCGAATTTCAGTGAGGCTGGCAGAAGTAAGATAGCCCTGCAGAAAGTTCCTTTTGAGAATATGATTACTTCTTCAGAAGAATGGCGGGAAGTCATCACGACGGCAAGCTCCCTGCGCCTTGATGTGATCCTTTCCGCTTTGTACAACATTTCCAGGCAGAAAGTCCAGACCTTGATTACAGGTGGAGCCGTAAAGGTAAACTGGAGAGTAATAGAGGCGGCGGCTTTTGAAGTTGGCGAAGGAGATGTCTTTTCCATGAGAGGTTTCGGAAGAAGCAAACTGCTTTCGATAGAAGGCAGGACAAAAAAGGACAAAATCCGGATCGCTGCCGGCATCTTGAAATAAATTTTCGAAAAATAAAGGGAAATTCCCACAAACTGTCGAAAATTCAGTTATAATAGGAAAAGCAATACTACTTAGAGATGGAGGTGGCATTATGCCTTTAACGCCGTTGGATATACATAACAAAGAATTCAGTCGCGGTTTCCGCGGTTATGATGAAGATGAAGTGAATGAGTTTCTTGATCAGATCATTAAGGATTACGAGATTCTCCTTCGCGAGAAAAAAGAGCTGGAAGAAACTCTTGGATCGATGAATGAGCGTCTGGGCCACTTCACTAACATTGAAGAGACATTGAACAAATCAATCGTCATTGCTCAAGAAGCCGGGGAAGAAGTCCGCCGCAATGCTTCTAAAGAAGCTAAGCTGATTGTGAAGGAAGCAGAGAAGAATGCTGACAGAATCGTCAATGAGTCACTTTCCAAGGCTAGAAAAATCGCCATGGAAATCGAGGAGTTGAAAAAACAGTCGAAAGTCTTCAGGACACGCTTCAAGATGCTTATCGAGGCACAACTTGATCTGCTGAGCAGTGATGACTGGGACCAAATCATGGAATTTGAAATCGATGCTACAGATTTAAAGACATTAAAAGAAGAAGATTCCTTGACGAAATAAGATTATATTTCATATAATGGATTTTACAATTATACTGCAGCGCAATGAAAGGGACAGTACGTTTCTTTAACTTACAGCCTTAATACAGCGAGTCAAGGATGGTGGGAGCTTGGCGCAGGCAAAGGAAGCGGAATATCACCCTCGAGCACCGGATTTGAACGCGAACAGCAATTAGCTTCCGGCGTGTCATTCTCGTTACGAATGTCAGAGTGGGCAAACTTATTTGCCTATTAGGGTGGTACCGCGGGTTAGCTTTCTCGTCCCTTTCCAGGGATGAGAAGGCTTTTTTTATTGGTTTATTTTTTTCACGATGTATCAAGGAAAGGCAAACCGATAATCCTGATACAGTCAGAAGTTGCGCATCCAGAACGTAATAAAAGAGCCAGGGCCAGTATCCATATACTGCTTCCGGACAGGAGGAAATACATTGAATTATAAAGACACTTTATTAATGCCAAAAACTGAATTCCCTATGCGCGGCAACCTGCCTAAGCGCGAACCGGAAATGCAAGAAAAATGGGAAGAGACCAACATTTACAAAAAAGTACAGGAACGAAACGAAGGAAAGCCATTATTCGTCCTTCATGACGGCCCTCCATATGCCAATGGTGATCTTCACATGGGGCATGCGCTCAACAAAGTATTGAAAGACTTCATCGTTAGATACAAATCCATGAGCGGTTTCAATGCTCCTTACGTTCCCGGCTGGGATACACATGGGCTGCCAATCGAACAGGCTTTGACGAAAAAAGGCGTTAACCGTAAAGAAATGACAGTCGCTGAGTTCCGTAAGCTTTGTGAAGAGTATGCTTACGGCCAGATCGACAGCCAGCGCAGCCAATTTAAACAGCTGGGGGTCCGCGGTGACTGGGATAATCCTTATATCACTATGAAACCTGAATATGAAGCGGAGCAGATCAAAGTGTTCGGCGATATGGCGAACAAAGGGTATATCTATAAAGGCTTAAAGCCGGTATATTGGAGCCCGTCCAGCGAATCGGCTTTAGCAGAAGCAGAAATCGAGTATCAGGATAAACGATCTCCGTCCATCTATGTAGGCTTTTCAGTAAAAGAAGGAAACGGAGTCCTGGAAGAAGGAACGCAGATCATCATCTGGACTACAACTCCTTGGACTATTCCGGCAAACCTTGCTATCACTGTCCATGCTGACCTTGCTTATGTTGTTGTCGATGTTGAAGGCAGTAAATATGTCGTGGCAGAAGACTTGCTGGAAGAGGTCACTTCCGTTCTGGAATGGAACGAACCGAAAGTCGTAAAAACAGTCAAAGGATCGGAACTGGAATTAGTAAAAGCCCAGCATCCACTTTATGACAGGGAATCCCTAGTTATTCTGGGTGAGCATGTCACAACAGATTCAGGTACAGGATGCGTACACACGGCCCCTGGCCATGGTGAAGATGATTACCTTGTAGGCAAAAAATACGGTCTTGACGTACTTTGTCCTGTCAACGATAAAGGTGTAATGACAGAAGAAGCTCCTGGATTCGAAGGTTTATTCTATGATGAAGCAAACAAACCGATCACTGAAAAACTGCAAGAAGCCGGTGCATTGCTGAAGCTTGATTTTATTAAGCATTCCTATCCGCATGACTGGCGTACAAAAAAACCTGTCATTTTCCGTGCGACTCCACAGTGGTTTGCTTCGATTGATGCATTCAGGGAAGATCTGCTGCAAGCGGTCAAAGATACAAAGTGGATCCCGGCTTGGGGTGAAACAAGACTGTTCAACATGGTCCGCGACAGAGGCGACTGGTGTATTTCCAGGCAGCGTGCTTGGGGCGTCCCAATCCCTGTCTTCTATGCTGAAAACGGCGAAGAAATCATCACTGAGGAAACAATCGCCCATGTTTCTGAGCTATTCCGCCAGCATGGTTCGAATATCTGGTTCGAAAAGAGCGCCAAGGAACTTCTTCCTGAAGGGTTTACCCATGAAGGAAGCCCTAATGGGGAGTTCTCTAAAGAACAGGATATCATGGATGTCTGGTTCGACTCCGGATCTTCTCATCAATCTGTGCTTCATCAAAGAGAAGACCTTCAGCGTCCAGCTGATCTCTATTTAGAAGGATCTGACCAATATCGCGGCTGGTTCAACTCTTCTCTGACAACCGGAGTGGCTGTAACAGGGAAAGCACCTTATAAAGGAGTATTAAGCCACGGATTCGTGAATGACGGTGAAGGCCGCAAAATGAGTAAATCTATTGGCAATATTGTTACTCCAAGCAAAGTGATCAAGCAAAGCGGTGCCGACATCCTTCGCCTCTGGGTGGCTTCCGTGGATTACCAGGCTGATGTGCGTTTCTCTGATGCCATTTTGAAACAGGTTTCTGAAGTGTACCGCAAAATCAGAAACACGTATCGATTCCTGTTAGGTAACCTTGCAGACTTTAATCCTGCAAAAGATGCTGTTTCCTATGAGAACTTAAGGGAAGTAGACCAATTCATGCTTGTAAAGCTGAACAATTTGATTAAAAATGTCCGTTCAGCATACGAAAGCTATGACTTCTCAAGCATCTACACAAGTGTCAATAACTTCTGTACGCTTGATTTGAGCTCTTTTTATCTGGACTTTGCCAAAGATGTGCTTTACATTGAGGCAGAAGATAATTATGAAAGACGTGCGATGCAAACGGTCCTTCATGAAAGTCTTGTTGTGTTGACAAAATTGATGTCTCCTATTCTTTCTCATACAGCTGACGAGGTTTGGACTCATATGCCTTCACAACCGGAAGAAAGTGTTCAACTGACGGATATGCCTGAATACAAGGAAATCCCTGACAGCGAAGAACTTCTTTCTAAGTGGGAAGCTTTCCTAAACCTCCGTGATAATGTATTGAAAGCTCTTGAGGAAGCAAGAAACGAAAAAATCATCGGTAAATCATTAACAGCTAAAGTGACTCTTTACGTAAATGAAGAAACGAAGAATCTCCTTCAATCTGTAAAAGAAGACCTGAAGCAGCTGTTCATTGTTTCTGCATTTGAGATTGGCGGAAGTCTGGAAGAGGCTCCGGAAAATGCGTTGAAGCTTGAGAACAATGCCATTGTTGTTGAAAAGGCAGAAGGTGAGACTTGTGAACGCTGCTGGACGGTTTCAACAGAAATCGGCCGTGACGCTGATCACCCGGGTCTCTGCCCGCGCTGTACAGATGTTGTGAAGAAACATTACTCTTAAAACCTTTGAAGACCCTGTGAGTTTATTTCACGGGGTCTTTTGCTGATTTGAGAACGGTTATTTCGCCGGTTGTGTTGATGGCTGTCTAGGTGGTAAGGATACTTTTAGCGAAAATCGTACCAATAAGTGAAAAGGAAGAAAAGTTAATGCTGTTTTAACCTTGAAATTTGTCATTAAGTGGGCGTGGAGAAAAGATAGTGGTACGATAAGCCGGAAAACGCACCAATAAGTGAGCATGGAAAAAAGATAATGGTACGATAAGCTGGAAAATATACCAATAAGTGAGGGTGGAAAAAAGATAGTGGTACGATTAGCTGGTAAACATACCAATAAGTCAGCGTGGAAAAAAGATAATGGTACTATAAGCCGAAAAACATACCAATAAGTGAGCATGGAAAAAAGATAGTGGTGAGAAACACCGCGAAACGTACATTAAATAAGAAAAAATTAAAGTCAGCGATTAGATATGACCCAAATACCTCTGAGATACAAAAGAGTTTAAGTTACCACTCAATAGCATTTGCTTCCTATAAAATTTTATTTAACACCAAACCCTTTGGCATCTTCTTTTATAAAGTGAACAAGCAGTACTCTCCACTATTACTAATACTTACATATCAACATTTTCCCCGTTTGTACCATACTAAAAACACGGAGGGATGTACATGGAAGAACAACTACAGCAAACGATCAAGGAATTGGAAGTTTCTTTACAAGAGCTCGAAAATGCCCGCTCGGAAAATGTTTTAGTTCAACATTACATTCAAGAAGAAAAACGGGAAATACAATTTGTTTTGGAACAATACTATGCAAGGCAGTTCACAGACCCAGCCTTTTGTAATGAACTGATTTCCTATTTTTGGATTGGCGGCGGGACCAATGATCATCGAAATTGGAACCCCTATTCAAAGAAGTCGCTTTATTAAGAGACCTTATAAAATAGTGTTCAACTTCCGTTCTACATTGCAGGGAAGAAGGTAAGACTGGGGAAATTATAAGGTTCGCTCTCTCAAATGCAGGACGCCTGAACGGAAGCATTCACTTTAAACTTCACTCCCGCCTGGCGGAGTCGGAGGTATGGAGCGGAAATCACTACTTCTTTTAAAGAGTAAATATTCATGAAGCAGTTTTAATATCACGAATTGAATAACTGTGTCTTTCTGCCCGTTATTATGCTAAAATGCTAAAGTAATCAATTTGATTGGAGACGGAGGCTTCCCGTATGGTTTATTATCTGATTGCTTTGGTTGTAGTGGCATTGGATCAGCTTACGAAGTGGCTGGTCGTGCGGAACATGACAGAAGGACAGAGCATAACAGTCATTGAAAATTTGTTCTACATCACTTCCCACAGGAACCAGGGAGCGGCCTGGGGCATACTGCAAGGCCAAATGTGGTTCTTTTATATAATCACAATCGGAGTCATCATTGGAATCGTTTACTATCTTGAGAAACAAGCTAAAGGAAATAAACTGTTCAGCTTAAGCCTTGCTTTGCTGCTTGGCGGGGCGATTGGTAATTTTATTGACAGGCTATTTAGGAAAGAAGTTGTTGATTTTCTGAATACATATATTTTTCAATATGATTTTCCAATCTTCAATATAGCTGATGCTGCTCTAACTATCGGTGTAGGGATGATGGTCATAACCATGCTGCTGGATGAGCGAAGAGAAAAGAAGGAGAAATTATATGGAAACAATGGAACATATCGTTCGTGAAGAAGAAAAAAGCCTAAGATTGGATAAGATGCTGACCCAGCTTGAAGAACAGTGGTCAAGATCACAGGTCCAGCAATGGATAAAAGATGGAAATGTCAAAGTGAACGGCGCAGAGGTGAAAACCAATTACAAGTGTGCTATTGATGATAAAATCAGCATTTCCATTCCGGAACCAGAAGAACTGGATGTCGTACCAGAGGAGATGGACCTTGATATTTACTATGAAGATGCTGATGTCATCGTCGTCAATAAACCAAGGGGCATGGTTGTCCACCCGGCACCGGGCCATCCTAATGGGACATTGGTGAATGGATTGATGGCACACTGTAAAGATCTTTCCGGTATCAATGGTGTTCTAAGACCGGGAATTGTCCACCGCATTGATAAGGATACATCAGGGCTGTTGATGGTGGCAAAAAATGATCTTGCCCATGAAAAACTCGTAGGGCAGCTGGTCAACAAAACCGTTACGCGTAAATATAAAGCTATTGTACATGGAATCATTCCTCATGATCATGGAACCATTGATGCACCTCTGGGCAGAGATCCCAAGGACCGCCAGAGAATGGCTGTGGTGGATTCGGGAAGAGATGCGGTCACCCATTTCAATGTACTTGATAGGTTTTCCACATTCACTTATGTCGAGTGTAAGTTAGAGACAGGCAGAACTCATCAAATTCGCGTTCATATGAAGTATATTGGTTATCCATTAGCTGGAGATCCGAAGTATGGGCCGAGGAAGACTCTTGATCTTGATGGACAGGCCCTTCACGCTGCAGTACTCGGATTCCAGCATCCCCGGACAGGAGAGTACCTTGAATTTGAAGCAGATCCGCCGGAGGTTTTTCGACAAACTCTGCAGAAATTGCAAAATACCCGTTGACAATTGGTCTCTAAGGTCTTATGATTGATTTAACCGAATAAGGAAACCTTTAATACAGTCCCGTGAGGCTGAGAAGGAACTTTTCATGAATTACACTACAAGAGCGCAGTGTAATGATTTCTAACGATAAGTATGCCCTCTCACCATAGCGGTGGGAGGGATTTTTTGTTGAGAAGTGTTAATGGAACGTTTCCTGGCAATATTAAGGACGAGGTGATGACAGTGGCTCAAAAAACAGTCGTTCTTGATCAGCATGCTATCAGAAGGGCACTGACAAGAATCGCTCACGAGATTATTGAACGGAACAAAGGGATTGAGAACTGTGTCCTTGTGGGAATCAAGACCCGAGGGATTCACTTGGCGGAAAGATTGGCAAATCGTATAGAAGAAATAGAAGGAGCCAAAGTTCCGGTAGGAGAAATAGACATCACATTATACCGTGATGATTTGACGGTAAAAACTCAAAATGATGAACCAGAAGTAAAGGGTTCGGATCTTCCGGTCGATGTCACGGATAAGAAGGTGATCTTGATTGACGATGTCCTTTTCACGGGGCGGACGGTAAGAGCGGCACTGGATGCTCTGATGGACTTGGGAAGGCCAAGCACCATCCAACTGGCAGTACTTGTTGATAGAGGACATAGAGAGCTTCCGATACGTGCCGACTTTGTCGGAAAAAACATACCGACTTCAAGCTCGGAAAAGATTGTCGTGGAACTTACGGAAGTGGACGATGAAGATCAAGTAACAATACATGATAATTAAATAGCTATCCTTTTAAAGACAGTCCAGAGAGGCTGGCAAAGGAATCTCAATCGATACAGCTTCACCATGGGTGGAACTTGATTGAAGAAACCTCTTTGCATACTCTGGCAGAGGGGTTTTTTTTATGGGAATAGAGGAGGAAACAACATGGCAGATAACAACGACATAGTATTAGACGTAAGAGACGTACCAAAGGCAGGACAGTGGCTTACACTGAGCTTGCAGCATTTATTCGCAATGTTTGGGGCGACCGTATTGGTACCCTACCTTGTGGATCTTAGTCCGGCAGTAGCACTTGTATCCAGCGGACTTGGAACACTTGCTTACCTGCTGATCACAAGGGGCAGAATACCTGCTTATCTGGGATCATCATTCGCATTCATAGCGCCGATCATCTCGGCCCAGACGGTCGGTGGACCTGAAGCAGCGATGATGGGAAGTTTCTTGGCAGGATTGGTCTATGGAGTGGTTGCGCTGCTGATTTCACAGCTTGGCATTAGGTGGCTTCTAAAGATTTTGCCGCCGATCGTCGTGGGGCCGGTTATTATGGTCATTGGTCTTGGCTTGGCAGGTACAGCGGTCAATATGGCTATGTATGAAAATCCTGGAGCAGCTGAATTGGTTTACAGTACCACACACTTGATGGTCGCACTGGCTACTCTTTCCATCACCGTGATCGGATCAATGTTCTTCCGTGGTTTTCTTGGGCTGATTCCGATTCTTGCCGGTATTGTCGGCGGTTACACTATTGCTTTTTTTGCAGGGATTGTAGACCTGTCCGGGGTCAAAACAGCACCTTGGTTTCAAGTGCCTGACTTTATCATACCTTTTGTAAACTACACACCTTCGTTCTCATGGGAAGTTGCCGCCATCATGGTACCGGTGGCAATCGTTACTCTTGCAGAACACACAGGAGACCAGATGGTCCTGAGTAAAGTCGCTGGAAAGAACTTCTTGAAACAGCCCGGGCTTCACCGTTCAATCATGGGAGACGGGGTAGCAACCATCATCGCGTCTTTCCTGGGAGGGCCTCCAAACACTACTTACGGTGAGAACATCGGAGTCCTGGCCATCACGAGAGTATTCAGCGTGTTTGTTATCGGAGGTGCCGCGGTGATCGCTATCGCTTTCGGTTTCATCGGAAAAATCACAGCACTGATCGAGTCGATTCCTACAGCTGTAATGGGAGGCGTATCCATCCTTCTGTTCGGTATCATCGCATCAAGCGGCCTGCGCATGCTGATTGATAATAACATCGACTTGGGCAAAAAGCGGAACCTGATTATCTCCTCTGTCATCCTGGTAATCGGTGTCGGTGGTGCGTTTGTTGAAATCACTGACAGGCTGTCACTCTCCGGAATGGCATTGGCGGCGATCGTCGGAGTTGTACTGAACCTTGTACTTCCTGGACAGGATCCTGTAGTTGAAGAAGAAATGTTCACAGAGAATGCAGAGACTAAATAACGCAGTAAACACCTTTTAATAGAGGTCCAGAGAGGCTTAGAAGGGTGTTTGGATGAAGCATGGGAACTTGTTTTGCCTGACGGCGGGACAGGTATGCCTTATGCCGACTCGAAACACCCTGATGAAAAGGTCAGGGTGTTTTTTGCTGCCTAGGAAATTATAAAATCAACGACTGAGGACAATTTATAGTGATGTTATCCACGTCCAGAGCTGCAGCGCCTAGCCCCTCGGGGTCAAATAACCCAAAGAGAATAAAAGGAAAGCCCGCCTTTTTTTCTCTTTGGAACATTTGCCTGTCGGGGCTGAGCAAGGCGTTTACGCTTTTGTTCTTGCCCTCAGCCGATCAATAGGAGGTTAGAAGATGAAGCATTTGCTGACAATGTCTGAACTAAGTATCCATGAAATTGAAGAAGTCCTCTCCCAGGCTGGAGAGTTTAAAAATGGCGGGGGCTGGAGTCCTGGCTCGCCCAAGTACATAGCAAATCTGTTTTTCGAAAACAGCACGAGGACCAAATGCAGTTTCGAAATGGCAGAACGGAAGCTCGGATTGGAAGTCATTCCTTTCGAAACGGGAACATCAAGCGTCTCCAAAGGGGAAACACTCTATGACACGGTCAAGACCCTTGAAGCGATCGGAGTCAATGCCGTAGTCATCAGGCATGAGGAAGACCGCTACTTCGATACTCTGAAAGATCACCTGTCCATTCCCATTCTTAACGGAGGGGACGGCTGTGGAAATCACCCGACACAATGCTTATTGGACCTCATGACAATCAAAGAAGAGTTTGGAAGCTTCCAAGACTTGAAGATTAGTATTATTGGAGATATCTTGCACAGCAGGGTCGCCCGGTCAAATGCAGAAGCATTGAAAAAACTTGGTGCCCAGGTCTTCTTCTCAGGACCGCCTGAGTGGTTTCCGCAGGACCTTATAGATAACGGCATGTACCTCCCGATGGACGAGGCAGTCAGCACAGGTGATGCCGTTATGCTTCTCAGAGTTCAGCATGAAAGGCACAAGGACACTGCATCATTGTCAAAGAAACAGTACCATCAGCAATTCGGCTTAACGGTGGAAAGGGCAGAGATGATGAAAGACCATAGCATCATTCTTCATCCTGCACCAGTCAACCGGGATGTTGAAATTGCGGATGTTCTAGTTGAAAGTGAGAAATCCAGGATTTTCAAACAGATGGAAAACGGTGTTTATGTAAGAATGGCTGTTTTAAAGAGAGCATTAGAAAACCAAGGAGGAGAATAAATCATGGTGACGATCATTCAAAACGCAATGTGGTTAGAAGAGAACGGAAATATCACTGCCAAAGATATAAAGATAGCAGGGAAGAAGATTTCTGAGATCGGTGAAAATCTTCACGATGACACAGCCGAAGTACTGGATGCACAAGGGCTTTTAATCCTGCCTGGCTTTGTAGATCTCCATGTCCATCTCCGCGAGCCGGGCGGTGAAAAGAAGGAAACGATTGAAACCGGAACAAAAGCAGCTGCAAAGGGAGGATATACAACAATCGCAGCAATGCCCAACACAAGGCCTGTACCGGACAATGCAGAAACCCTTCAGTGGCTTAATGAAAGAATCAGTGAAACCGCAAAAGTGCGGGTCCTTCCGTATGCTTCCATAACAGAAAGGCAGACAGGAAAGAATTTGACAGACTTTTCCGCTCTTAAAGAAAATGGGGCTTTTGCCTTTACAGATGACGGAGTCGGGGTGCAGGAGGCAGGAAAGATGTATGAGGCAATGAAAGCTGCCGCTGCCATAGACAAAGCGATTGTTGCTCACTGTGAAGATAACTCCCTGATTTATGGAGGGGCGGTCCATGAAGGGCGCTTTTCAAAAGAAAATGGATTCAAAGGGATTCCTTCAATTTGTGAGTCGGTCCAGATTGCCAGAGATGTGCTTCTTGCTGAAGCAGCTGACTGCCATTACCACGTCTGCCATATCAGTACAAAGGAATCTGTCCGGGTGGTGAGGGACGCCAAAAAAGCCGGGATCAAAGTGACTGCTGAAGTCACCCCTCATCACTTGCTTCTGTCAGAGGATGATATCCCGGGAGATGATGCCAACTTCAAAATGAATCCTCCACTTAGAAGCAAGGAGGATCGTGAAGCGCTGATAGAGGGACTGCTTGATGGAACCATTGACTTCATCGCAACCGATCATGCTCCTCATACGGCTGAAGAAAAATCAGAAGGCATAGCACTTGCGCCGTTTGGGATTGTCGGCTTAGAAACAGCTTTCCCGCTTCTTTACACCCATTTTGTCAAAACAGAAGTCTTTACACTTAACCAGCTGGTGAACTGGATGACAGCCAAGCCAGCAAAGACGTTTAAGCTGCCTTATGGAACTTTGGAGGCTGGAAGTTTAGCAGACATTACACTGGTGAACCTTGAAGATTTACAGGCAATCAGCCCTGAAACCTTTTTATCAAAGGGGAGAAATACACCTTTTGCCGGCTGGGAGTGTCAAGGCTGGCCAAAAGCTACATTTTCAGAAGGAACTTTAGTTTGGAAGGAAGGCGAAGAATGATGATGAAAAGACAGTTGATCCTTGATGATGGTACGGTTTTCATAGGAGAAGGCTTCGGAGCAGACACAGGTTCTGTGGGAGAGGTTGTTTTTAATACAGGGATGACGGGGTATCAGGAGATTTCGTCTGATCCTTCGTATTGCGGACAGATCATCACACTGACTTACCCTCTGATCGGGAATTATGGAATCAACCGTGACGATTTCGAATCGATCTCGCCGGCAATCAAAGGCTTTATCGTAAGAGAAGCGGCTGACTTTCCTTCTAACTGGAGAAGTGAAAATACACTGCATGATCTACTGGAAGCTAAGGGGATCCCGGGACTTTCCGGTATTGATACCAGGATGCTGACAAGAAAGATCAGGGAACGCGGAACCATGAAAGGCATAATTTGCAGTGTCGAGGTGGATAAAGAGGAAATGCTCCACAAGCTGAAGGCAACGGAATTGCCGACAAATCAAGTCAAACAGGTTTCGACCAAAACAGCCTATCCGAGCCCGGGCCGTGGATTCCGTGTGGTATTGGTTGATTTCGGTATGAAGCATGGCATTCTGAGAGAGCTCAATAAAAGGAATTGTGATGTGATTGTGGTCCCTTATAACACTACTGCACAGGAAATCAAGGCTTTGAATCCTGATGGAATCATGCTTTCAAATGGTCCTGGAGATCCGAAAGATGTACCGGAAGCCATAACGATGATCAATGAGATCCTTGGTGAAATCCCCTTATTCGGTATCTGTCTTGGACATCAGCTTTTTGCCCTCGCAGGAGGAGCGGATACGTTCAAAATGAAGTTCGGTCACCGCGGGTCCAACCATCCTGTGAAAGATCTGGCCACTGGTAAAATTGCTATAACTTCACAGAATCATGGCTACTCTGTCGATGCCGATTCTTTAAGTGCAACCCGCCTTGAAGCAACTCATATCGGGTTGAATGATGGTACCATCGAGGGATTGAAGCACCTTGATCTGCCGGCATTTACAGTACAGTATCATCCGGAAGCTTCACCAGGCCCGGAAGATGCAAATGGATTGTTCGATCAATTTATGACAATGATGGAAACGGAAAAGAGAAAGGAGATTTCACATGCCTAAACGTACAGATATCAAAACCATATTGGTGATCGGAAGCGGTCCGATTGTCATCGGCCAGGCTGCAGAATTTGACTATGCGGGGACACAAGCCTGTATCGCATTGAAAGAAGAAGGCTACAAAGTCATCCTCGTAAATTCTAATCCGGCGACAATCATGACAGACAGTGAAATCGCAGATAAGGTTTACATCGAGCCTTTGACTTTGGAATTTGTCAGCAGAATCATCCGTAAAGAGCGGCCGGATGCCCTTCTTCCGACTCTAGGGGGACAAACAGGCTTGAATATGGCCGTTGAATTGGCCAATGCGGGTGTCCTGGAAGAGTGCAATGTGGAAATTCTCGGAACAAAATTATCAGCAATCGAACAGGCTGAGGATCGTGATCTTTTCCGAAAGTTGATGAACGAGCTTAATGAGCCTGTGCCGCAGAGCGAAATCATCCACAACGTTGAAGAAGCTTTCCAATTTGTTGAAGAGGTTGGATATCCAGTCATCGTACGTCCTGCTTATACCCTCGGCGGGACAGGCGGAGGAATCTGCCATCATCGTGATGAATTGATCGAAATCGTCAGCAGCGGCTTGAAATACAGCCCTGTCACACAGTGTTTGCTGGAAAAAAGCATCGCAGGCTTCAAGGAGATTGAATATGAGGTAATGCGGGACAGCAATGACAGTGCCATTGTAGTCTGCAATATGGAGAACTTTGACCCTGTCGGAATACACACAGGAGATTCTATTGTTGTGGCTCCAAGCCAGACACTGAGCGACCGTGAATATCAAATGCTGAGAAACTGCTCATTGAAAATCATCCGCGCCCTGGGGATAGAAGGAGGCTGCAACGTTCAGCTCGCTCTGGATCCCGAAAGCTTTCAGTACTACATCATAGAAGTGAATCCGCGTGTAAGCCGCTCATCTGCACTTGCATCTAAAGCGACAGGCTATCCGATTGCAAAATTGGCTGCGAAAATAGCGGTTGGCTTAAACCTGGATGAAATGATGAATCCTGTTACAGGTAAAACCTATGCAAGCTTTGAACCGGCATTAGACTATATTGTATCGAAAATCCCGCGCTGGCCTTTCGATAAGTTTGAATCTGCGAAAAGAAACCTTGGAACCCAGATGAAGGCAACTGGAGAAGTTATGGCGATCGGCCGGACATTCGAAGAGTCCATTCTGAAAGCAGTCCGTTCCTTGGAAAGCAATGTCTACCATCTGGAGCTTGAAGATGCTGACAGCTTCGATGATGCGCTGATTGAAAAACGCATAAGAAACGCCGGGGATGAAAGGCTTTTCTATATAGGAGAAGCATTGCGCCGCGGAGTGAAAATTGACACCATCCAAGAATGGAGCAAAATAGATCTATTCTTCCTTCACAAGCTGAAAAAGATAGTGGATTTTGAGTCTGAATTACAGGCTTCTCCTTTCCATGTAGAATTGGCAGCAAAAGCAAAGAGAATGGGCTTTGCCGACATTACCCTTGCAAAGTTGTGGGGTATGACAGAAAGAGAAATATATGACTGGAGAAAAGAGCAGGAACTGATTCCGGTTTATAAAATGGTGGATACCTGTGCAGCCGAGTTCGAATCTGAAACTCCTTACTTTTATGGAACATATGAAAGAGAAAATGAATCAGTCGTTTCTGAGAAGAAAAGTGTAGTGGTCCTTGGTTCCGGTCCTATCCGAATTGGGCAGGGAGTCGAGTTCGACTATGCTACGGTACACTCAGTCTGGGCTATTAAAGAAGCAGGCTATGAAGCTATCATCGTGAATAACAACCCGGAAACCGTTTCAACAGACTTCAGCATCTCCGACAAGCTTTACTTTGAACCGTTAACAATCGAGGATGTCATGCATATCATCGACCTCGAAAAACCGGAAGGTGTTGTGGTGCAGTTCGGCGGACAGACGGCGATCAATCTGGCTGCCCAGCTGGTGGAAAGAGGTGTGAAGATTCTCGGAACATCATTAGAGGATCTGGATCGTGCTGAAAACCGGGACAAATTTGAGTATACCTTGGGGACGCTCGGCATCCCGCAGCCTGAAGGAAAAACAGCCGTTACGGTTGAAGGAGCAGTGAAGATAGCTGAAAACATCGGATACCCTGTCTTGGTCCGCCCTTCTTATGTTCTCGGCGGAAGAGCAATGGAAATTGTTTATGGAAAAGAGGAACTTCTTCAGTACATGAAGAATGCTGTGAAAATCAACCCGGAACACCCTGTCTTGATTGACCGCTATTTAATCGGAAAAGAAATAGAAGTCGACGCCATCTCGGACGGTACAGATGTCGTCATCCCAGGGATTATGGAGCATATTGAGAGAGCCGGTGTCCATTCAGGAGATTCCATAGCTGTTTATCCTCCTCAGCAGCTGACTCAGGAACAGAAAGATAGAATCATTGAATATACAACCAAACTTGCAAAAGGATTGAATATCATCGGTCTGTTGAACATCCAATATGTCATCAGCAAGAATGAAGTCTATGTCCTGGAGGTTAATCCGCGTTCAAGCCGCACCGTGCCATTCTTAAGCAAAATCACGAATGTACCGATGGCAAACCTTGCGACCAAGGTCATATTGGGAAGAACACTGGAAGAAATGGGATATCAGTCCGGACTTGTGCCTGAGAAAAAGGGTGTCTATGTAAAGGTTCCGGTATTCTCGTTTGCAAAACTGAGAAGAGTGGACATTACATTAGGGCCTGAGATGAAATCCACAGGAGAAGTCATGGGGAAAGATTCAACTCTGGAAAAAGCTTTGTATAAAGGAATTGTGGCTGCAGGAATGCAGATGAAGGAGTATGGTTCAGTTCTTCTGACAGTCGCTGATAAAGATAAAGAAGAAGCACTTGGACTGGCGAAGCGTTTTGTGAATATCGGCTATCAGATCCTGGCAACTAAAGGAACGGCGGATGTTCTTAGATCAGAAGGAATCCCTGTCAAAGAAGTCGATAAAATCGGTTCTGATGGGCCCACACTTCTGGATGTTATTCAAAGCGGTGAAACACAGCTTGTCATAAACACATTGACAAAAGGCAAGCAGCCGCAGAGGGACGGATTCAGGATCAGACGGGAATCAGTCGAAAATGGCATTCCGTGTCTTACTTCCCTTGATACGGCGGAAGCCATCCTCAAAGTGTTCGAATCTATGACATTCTCCGCAGAAGCCATGGAGGGTGCAGGCGAAAAGCAAGAGGCGGTACTTCTATGATCAAAAAGGATCTTATGAAAATACTATCCAATGAAGAAATCGCAGATAATATCTTCAAAATGGTTGTATCCGGGGACCTTGTCTCCGAACTGAATGATCCGGGGCAGTTTCTTCACTTTAAAACAGGCACAGGGGCGGAACCGCTCCTGCGCCGTCCTATCAGCATTGCAGAGATAGATAAAGAGAATAACAGTCTGACGGTCATCTACCGGGCAGAAGGCAGAGGGACGAAACTTCTGTCGGGTGAAAGAAATGGAGCTTTTGCAGATGTTCTTGGTCCTCTCGGAAATGGATTTCCTATCCACGAAGAAGATGAGGGAAAGACGGCCTTGCTTGTAGGAGGCGGAATCGGGGTACCGCCGCTCTATGAATTGTCAAAGCAGCTGGTGAAAAGAGGCTTTAAGGTTCTGCATGTACTAGGATTTCAGAATCGCAGTGCAGCCTTTTATGAAGAAGAGTTTGCCCGGCTTGGCCCAACTTATATCGCCACAGTTGACGGGTCACTTGGAACGAAAGGCTTCGTCACAGATATTATTAAAGAGGAGGGGCTTCAATTTGACCTCTTCTATTCCTGCGGCCCCAAAGCCATGCTGGCAGCCCTCAGCAGCACATATGGAGACAGCAAAGGGTATATTTCCTTAGAAGAACGGATGGGCTGCGGAATCGGTGCCTGTTTTGCATGCGTATGTGAGAAAGCTGTTAACGATGGTGATAAAAACTATGTCAAGATTTGCAGTGACGGACCAGTATTTCCAGTAGGGATGGTGAAGGTATGAATAAGCTGAAGATAGAACTTCCAGGGTTGAACTTAAAGAACCCTGTCATGCCGGCTTCAGGATGTTTCGGATTTGGCAAAGAATTTGCCGGACTTTATGATTTGAGCCAGCTTGGTGCCATCATGATCAAGGCAACCACCCTTGATACAAGGTTTGGAAACCCGACACCGCGTGTTGCTGAAACCTCTTCAGGAATGCTTAACGCTATCGGTCTGCAAAACCCGGGTCTGCAAAAGGTTATGACAGAGGAACTGCCTTGGCTGGAGAAGTATGATGTTCCGATTATTGCTAATGTGGCTGGTTCGCAGACAGAGGACTATGTGGAGGTTGCCGGAACCATTTCTTCAGCACCCAATGTAAAGGCGCTGGAGCTCAACATCTCCTGTCCGAATGTCAAAACAGGGGGAATCGCCTTCGGAACCGTACCTGAAATTGCAAAAGAACTGACTAAAAAAGTGAAGGCAGTTTCATCTGTTCCTGTCTATGTGAAGCTTTCTCCGAATGTAGCGAATATCGTTGAAATGGCGAAAGCGGTGGAAGAAGGAGGAGCAGATGGTCTGACAATGATCAATACACTGATTGGCATGAGAATTGATACAAGAACAGGCAAGCCGGTCATCGCCAATGGAACAGGGGGATTATCAGGACCAGCCATCAAACCAGTCAGCATCCGCATGGTATATGAGGTCAGCCAGCAGGTCAGCATCCCGATTATTGGGATGGGCGGCATCCAGACAGTTGACGATATTATTGAATTCTTTTATGCAGGAGCAAGTGCCGTGGCAGTCGGCACCGCCAATTTCGTCGATCCGTTCATTTGCCCAGAGTTGATTAAGGGTCTGGAAGAAAGACTGGATGAAATGGGTGTGGATCACATTTCTGAACTGATAGGAAGGAGCTGGAAAACCAATGGAGCGGGAGCCTATAGTCGCGCTTGATTTTCCGACATGGGAAATCAGCAGAACATTTTTAGAGAAAATGGATACATCCCTTTTTGTTAAAGTCGGAATGGAGCTCTATTTACAAAATGGTCCGGTGATCATTGAAGAGTTGAAAAAAATGAACCACCGAATCTTTCTGGATCTCAAGCTTCATGATATCCCCAATACGGTTGGACGTGCGATGAAAGGTCTTGCACAATTGGAAATCGACCTGATCAATGTCCATGCAGCAGGCGGGGTGACAATGATGGAGCAAGCTCTGAATGGATTAGTTCAGGGAACTCCTTCCGGGAAAGAAAGGCCAAAGCTGATTTCTGTCACACAGCTGACTTCCACCTCAGAAGAACAGATGAAGAAGGAACAGCTGATTGAAAAGCCTTTGATCAATTCGGTGCTTCATTATGCGGAAATCTCCAGGAAAGCAGGCCTCGACGGAGTGGTTTGTTCTCCACATGAGGCAGCGGCTATCAGAGAGATCTGCGGTGAGGACTTTATACGTGTAACTCCAGGGATTCGCCTGCAGGGTGATGCCGCACAGGATCAGCAGCGAATAGCCTCACCATCACAAGCACGTGAGCTTGGATCGTCTGCCATTGTGGTCGGAAGAAGCATCACAGGGGCGGATGAACCAGCGAAAGCGTATCAACAAGTGAAATCAGAATGGGAGAGACGAGTATGAAAATAGAAATCGCACAGCAGTTACTGAATATAGAGGCTGTATTTTTAAAACCTAACGATCCATTTACATGGTCTTCCGGACTGAAGTCTCCAATCTATTGTGATAACCGTTTGACAATTTCTTATCCGGAAGTGCGAAGAATGATCGCCCAAGGAATCGCTGAAAATATTAAAAATCACTTTCCCGATGCTGACATGATTGCGGGTACAGCGACAGCGGGGATCCCCCATGCCGCCTGGGTCAGTGAAATTCTGGATCTTCCCATGTGTTATGTGCGGTCTAAACCGAAGGCGCACGGCAAAGGAAGCCAGATTGAAGGCAAAGTATCTAAGGGGCAAAAGGTTGTTGTGGTAGAAGACCTTATCTCAACAGGAGGAAGCTGCATCTCTGCAGTCAACGCACTGAGAGAGGAAGGCTGTGAAGTGCTGGGGGTAGCCGCGATTTTTACTTACGAACTTCAAAGCGGTATCTCCAAACTGGCAGAAGCTGATATCAAAGCGGTATCCCTCTCCGACTATACTTCTCTTCTGGAAGCCGCCCATGAAAATAACTATATAGAAGAGCGGGACCTGGAAGCGCTGATAAGCTGGAAAGAAAACCCTGAGGACTGGGGAAAGATTTTATAAGTTTAGAAAGAGTGCATTAAGTGATACCGGCTGCAAGCTTTTTTGATAGGCTTGAAAATCCCTGATTATGCCGGGGATCCAGAGAGCTTATAACCTGTTATAACACCTTACCTCAATTTATGAGGGAGTAAAGTTGGTTTCGAGACCACTTCATTGCATCTATGCTCCTCCTTCCTGCACACAGCAACTCCATCTGAAATGAAAAAGGACGAAATCCTGGGAGATTTCGTCCTTTTTGTTAGGTTACGGAATCCTCGTGAAGTAGAGATGGTTCCGTAATCGTTTTAATCTTTTTTCATAGATCGAACTGTGTCAAGACTAGGTGTTGTATAGACCGTTTGCTGGCCTTCATACGTGACGAAACCAGGTTTAGCGCCATTCGGTTTCTTCACATTCCTTACAGCTGTGAAGTCAACAGGAACTGAACTGGATTCCCGCGCTTTGCTGAAATAGGCTGCCAGGACTGCGGCTTCCTTGATTGTCTCTTCAGAAGGAGCCTTGCTTCTTATGACAACGTGGGATCCCGGGATATCCTTTGTATGCAGCCAGATTTCTTCTTTGCCTGCCAGTTTATTAGTCAGATAATCATTCTGTTTATTATTTTTGCCGACGAGGATGGGCGTCCCGTCGCTTGATAAATAAGATTCCAGGGACGGTTTTTCATTGGTCTTCTTTTTCTTCTTTTCTTTCTTGGCTTTGATATAGCCTTCTTCGCCCAGTTCCTCACGGATTTCCAGGATATCTTTAGGAGAAGCTGATTCAAGCTGCTGAAGCAGTTGATCTAAATATTGAATTTCTTCTTTCGCTTTCTCAATCTGCTCTTTTACGATTCTTATCGCTGTCTTTGCTTTCGAGTACCTGGAGAAGTAATGCTGTGCATTCTCGGAAGGAGATTTCCTGATGTCCAGTTCAATAACTACAGTTCCGCCTTCTTCGTCATAATAATTCATTACTTCGATCTCACTCATGCCTCTTTCTACCGCGTACAGATTAGCTGTCAATAGTTCGCCATAAAGCTGATAGGTATCTGCATTTTCAGCGTCTTTAAGGGTCTTTTCGAGTTTCGCGATTTTGCTTATGTTTTTATCGCGTTCATTTTTGAGCAGTCTCTCCAGGTCGTTTCCTTGCTGTTTGACTCGATCTCTCTCAGCTTTTTGATGAAAATACCGGTCAAGCAGGCCGCTCAGCGTAGGAAAAGAAGTATGTTCACCTTCTAAATGCTGAAGATCCAGGAAGTAAAAGGTTTCTTTATCACCTCTGATCAGGGTCGGCTGATATACCCCTTCTTTGACAGGCTTCAACAGCTGAAGGAAGGTATTCGGCAAACTGTTTCTGGTCGCAAGTCCTGCCTGGTGCAGCACTTCTTTGGCAAACAAGGGGGATATGCCGGAAAAAGATCCAACGATTTGCTTGTCAAGCTTACCGCTGTTAAAATCGATGCTTCTTAAAATATCCTCCGAATCTGCTTCGAGAGGATTTTTTTTATCCTGCGGCGGCGGGAAGATATACTCGTTCCCAGGCAGTACGGTCCTGTAGCTATTGATTGAAGGGGGGATATGCTTGATCGAATCAAGAATCATGTTCCTGCTCTTGTCAACAACGACTATATTGCTGTGCCGGCCCATGATTTCGATAATCAACTGCTTATAGGAAACATCCCCGATTTCGCTTCGTCCTTTTATTTCAAAGATGATGATCCTGTCGACCTCTTTCTGATAAACATCTTCAATGATATAGCCTTCAAGGTGTTTTCTCAGCAGCATACAGAACATGGGCGGGGCTGCCGGGTTTTCATAACTTTGTGAAGTCAGCTGCACACGGGCATAGCTCGGGTGTGCGGACAACAGCAGTTTATGATTTTTTCCTTGAGATCGCACTACTAAAATGATTTCGTTTTTATAAGGCTGGTGAATCTTGTTGATGCGCCCGCCTTTTAATGTATCGCCGAGCTCTTCGCTCATGGCCTTTGTAAATAATCCATCGAATGACATCTTCTACATCCTCTTCTATTGATAATTAGAATAAATAATTTGAGCTTTTGTACTTAGAGTCTTTTGCTTTAGTATAGTCACCGTTTTTCGAAGTATTGAAAGTTACATACAACTTGAGCAGGATTGGTTATCTGATTTTTGAGTTGGATTCCTTAAAGGATAATAATCAATACTTTAAAAGATAGCAACATAGAGGGAAGGAAAGCATTTTATAAAATCCTTGGATTCACATTTGCTAACCTTAATAATATGGTAGACAAAATTATATGGAAAGAAAAATCCCTTTTTAAAACATGACCTTGGTGAACTCTCTTTGCTATTCAGAGTAGATTGTAGCGGAAGGTGTGTGACCTCCTGCGGGACTAGCGGGCGTCTAGTTCCAGCACCTAGCCCCTCGGGGTCAAATAACCCCAAGAGAAAAAAAGGAAGTTCGCCTTTTTTCTCTTGAGAACATTTGCCTGTCGGGGCTGACTAAGGTGCTTCCACTTTTGGTGACAGATGAGACCCCCAATCCAGTTGCAGCGCCCAGGCCCTCGGGGTCAAATAACCCAAAGCGAATAAAAGGAAAGATCGCTTTTTTTCGCTTTGGAACATTTGCCTGTCGGGCCTGACCAGGGCGCATCCACTTTTTATACAGGCGCAGCCGAGGAGGCCCATCGCCCGCCCCGCGGAGTCGTACACCTGTAGCGGAAATCAACTACACTTTGTGAAAAAGCATAACCTTATTTTTTTTGCTTTTTTATCCATAAACTTTTTTGTATTTTTGAAGTAAATCATCATTTATTCTTCCGTCTATAAGAATCATATCATTTTTTGGGACGAGTCTGAATAATAATGCAATGAGCAGGAGAACTTTTCGGAGAATAAATGGGAGAGTGAGTTGGTTGAATGAGATACCATGAGATGCGGCAGGAAGATATAGAAAAAACAATCAATACTGATTTTACTAACGGCCTTGGTGAAGAAGAAGTAGAGAAAAAACGAAAGCAGTTTGGTTTCAATGAATTGCAGGAAGCTGAGAAACAATCAGCTTTATTATTGTTTTTTAATCAATTCAAAGATTTTATGGTCATCGTATTATTAGCTGCAACCCTTATCTCGGGACTGCTTGGAGAATATATAGATGCGATAGCCATTATAGCCATTGTTCTGATCAACGGCTTTCTTGGTTTTTTTCAAGAGAGAAAAGCAGAAAAGTCACTCAATGCTTTGAAGGAACTCTCGGCTCCTCAAGTGAATGTACTGCGCAATGGAGGATGGATGAAAGTTCCGTCTAAAGAAGTTGTTCCCGGGGACATCATCAAATTCTCCAGTGGTGACCGGATCGGAGCAGATGTAAGGTTAATTACTGTAAACAATCTTGAGATAGAAGAGTCTGCCTTGACAGGGGAATCCGTTCCTGTTGCTAAAAGGACCGAGGAAATCCAAGGAGAGAATGTTAATCTCGGTGATTTAGAGAATATGGCTTTCATGGGCACGATGGTAACAAGAGGCAATGGAATTGGCGTTGTCACAGCCACCGGAATGGGTACGGCAATGGGGAAAATTGCAGATATGATCCAAACAGCCGAGACGATGGTGACTCCTCTTCAAAGAAGGCTGGAGCAGCTGGGCAAGATATTGATTACAGTGGCATTGGTGCTCACGGCTCTTGTAGTCGGAATTGGAGTCATTCAGGGACATGATATGTATACAATGTTCCTTGCCGGAGTTTCATTGGCTGTAGCGGCTATCCCGGAAGGTCTTCCTGCAATTGTTACCGTGGCTTTGTCCTTGGGGGTACAACGGATGATCAGGCGAAATGCCATCGTCCGAAAACTGCCGGCAGTAGAAACACTGGGCTGCGCTTCTGTCATATGCTCGGATAAGACAGGGACGCTGACACAAAATAAGATGACTGTGACTCACCTGTGGAGCGGGGGAAACACTTGGACCGTCAGTGGAACAGGTTATGACCCTGAGGGAAGCTTCTATCATCGTGAAGAAAGAGTAAGTCCAGCCTCGGCAAAATCATTGAACCAGCTGCTCACATTCGGGCTGCTTTGCAATAATGCAAAGATTCGTGTGAAGGATGAAGAATATGTCCTGGATGGAGATCCGACTGAAGGCGCCCTGCTTGTTGCTGCTTTGAAAGCGGGTATGCAAAGAGAGGCGCTGCTTGGTAAGTTCACGATTGAGAAGGAGTTTCCGTTTGATTCGACTAGAAAGATGATGAGTATAGTGGTTAAAGACAGCGAAGGCAAACGGTTCATCGTTACAAAAGGAGCACCTGATGTTCTGGTGGATATCAGTGAATCAATTCTCTGGAATGAAAAGCTTCAATACCGGACTAAAGAATTCACCGAAAAAGTGCAGGAAGCCATTCATGATCTGGCGTCCAATGCCTTGAGGACAATTGCTATCGCTTATGCTCCCTGGACTTCGTCTGTACTTCCTAAGAATGAGGAGGAAGCGGAAAAGGGGCTGACTCTCATTGGGCTGCAGGGGATGATTGACCCGCCGAGGCCAGAGGTGAAGCAAGCTGTCAAAGAGTGCAGGCAGGCAGGCATCAAGACCGTAATGATAACAGGGGACCATGTTGTGACAGCGAAAGCCATCGCAAGGGACCTTGGCATTTTGCGAAATCAAGATAAGGTACTTGAGGGGTCAGCCTTGAACAGCATGGAAGTTTCTGATTTGGAAGAAGTAGTTGAAAGTGTTTCGGTGTTTGCCCGAGTTTCTCCTGAACACAAGCTGAAAATTGTCAAAGCTCTTCAAAACCGCGGCCATGTTGTTGCGATGACAGGTGATGGTGTAAATGATGCTCCTGCCATCAAAGCTGCCGACATCGGGGTTGCGATGGGGATAACTGGAACAGATGTAGCGAAGGAGGCTTCCTCCCTTGTGCTATTGGATGATAACTTTGCCACTATAAAGTCGGCTATTAATGAAGGCAGAAATATCTATGAAAACATCCGCAAGTTCATTCGCTATCTGCTGGCGTCAAATGTCGGCGAGATATTAGTCATGCTTTTTGCGATGATCCTTGCACTGCCGCTGCCGCTTGTACCGATTCAGATTTTATGGGTCAACCTTGTCACAGACGGGTTGCCGGCAATGGCACTGGGACTCGACAAGCCTGAAGAAGATGTGATGAAGCGGAATCCGAGACATCCGAAAGAAGGGGTCTTTGCAAGAGGGCTGGGATGGAAAGTTGTTTCCAGGGGCTTTCTAATTGGCCTCTCGACTCTTGCTGCCTTTATCCTGGCTTATAAGCAGCATCCGGACCATTTGGCATATGCACAGACTGTGGCATTCGCTACGCTGGTCATGGCTCAATTGATTCACGTCTTTGACTGCCGAAGCGAGAAGTCGGTATTTGCGCGGAACCCTTTTGGGAATATGTACCTTGTCTGGGCGGTCATATCATCTCTGCTTTTGATGGTCCTCGTCATCTATCTGCCTGGACTGCAGCCAATATTCCATACCGTTCCAATCGAGCTTAAAGATTGGCTGTTGATTGCCGGAATGAGCTCAGTTCCAACGTTTTTACTTGCCGGATCATTTTTTGCAGGAAAAAAACGTTAAGATGTGATATAATCCTTAAGGTAGTAGAGTGCATACTCTATTACCTTTTTTATGGCTCCAATACCTGACAGGTGTTACAGACGGGAAACTCATCTGCCTTTCACATTATTAGAAGGCAGTGTTCATTTTCGTTTGCTATCGCAGGATTTCTTCCCGAAGAAGCTCATATAAAAGGCAGTTATATTCTACAAGCTATTTAACTCTGCTATTTCAACCTAAAGGGTGGAGCGGAGGGTGTCCCAGCTCCTGCGGGGCAGTGTGCAATCCGGTTCCAATCAAAGGGAAAAGCAGTATCATATATAAAACAGCGTAAATTTAAGGATAAAACGACTGATGGATTGGATGTGACTGTTAATGGTTGTAAGCATGACCGGCTTTGGCAGTGCCAGAGTAGAGTCGGGACAACATGTGGTTACGGTCGAGATAAAATCGGTGAATCACCGTTTTTGTGAGTTGAATATCCGCACACCTAAGCAATTGGTTAAAATAGAGGATAAGTTAAAGAAAAAAATGACCGGTTACATAAAGCGCGGAAAAGTGGATGCCTTCATCACCATCACAGGAGAAGGGCTGGTCCACCGGAGACTTAAGGTCGATTGGCAGCTTGCCGATGATTATTTTCAAATCATACATACTTTAAAAGAAAAATATTCCCTCAAAGACAATGTTCTGCTGCAGGATATTTTACAGAGGGATGAACTTATTTCAATTGAAGAAACAGAAGAAGAGAATAAAGAACTGGAACATACCGTCGAACGAGCTCTAGTGAAGTCTCTTGAAGATTTGACAGCAATGCGGAGGGCCGAGGGGGAAAAGCTTCAGGAAGATCTTCTGCTGCATATCAGCACATTCAGGGAAACCTTACTTTCGATCAATAAACATGTCCCTGAGGTTATTACCCAATACAGAACCAGGCTTGAAAGGAAAATCAAGGAACTTACAGATGACCGGGTGGATGAGTCAAGAATCCTGACTGAAATTGCTGTTTTTGCAGATAAAAGCGATATATCCGAAGAGATTACCAGGCTGGAAAGCCACTTGACCCAATTCACATCAGCCCTCAGGCAGGATATCCCGATTGGCCGCAAGCTGGATTTCATTATCCAGGAAATGAACAGGGAAGTGAACACGATTGGTTCCAAAGCAAACGATGCACTGATTGCGGCATTTGTTGTGGAAATGAAAACCTGCCTGGAGAAATTAAGGGAACAAGTACAGAATGTGGAATGAATTGATTAATTTTTGTTGGAGAAGGTCAAAATAGACTATTGATTGGAGGAGCATTATGTCTATAAAGCTCATTAATATAGGGTTTGGCAATATTGTATCTGCGAATCGCATCATCTCCATTGTCAGTCCTGAATCGGCACCGATCAAAAGGCTGATACAGGATGCGAGGGACCGGGGAACACTTGTTGATGCAACGTATGGAAGAAGGACAAGGGCGGTAATCATCACTGACAGTGATCATGTAATTCTATCAGCAGTCCAGCCGGAAACGGTTGCGGCACGCTTAACAGATAAAGATGATATTTCTGAAGAAGGGCAGGGTAAATAATGAAAGAAAAAGGACTGCTTATTGTGCTTTCAGGTCCTTCGGGAGTAGGAAAAGGCACAGTACGTAAAGAAATATTCTCCCAGGAAGATACTCGTTTTGAGTATTCCATTTCCATGACGACCCGTCTTCCGAGAGAAGGAGAAGTAGACGGCGTTGACTACTTCTTCAAATCACGTGAAGATTTTGAGGGCCTCATCGAAAAAGGAAAGCTTTTGGAGTACGCTGAGTTTGTCGGCAATTATTATGGAACTCCTGAAGACTATGTGAGGGAGACAATCAACAACGGGAAAGATGTTTTTCTCGAAATCGAGGTTCAAGGCGCTAAGCAGATCAGGGAAAAATTCCCGGAAGGCCTCTTTATCTTCCTTGCTCCCCCAAGTCTGTCGGAGCTTCAGAACAGAATTACGACAAGGGGAACAGAGACAGAGGATTTGATCCTTAACAGGATGACCACTGCGAGAAAAGAAATTGAAATGATGGACTTATACGATTATGTAGTGGAAAATGATAAAGTGGAAAATGCTACAGAAAAAATCAAGTCAATCGTACAGGCGGAACATTGCCGGATAGAGCGTGTGAAACAGCGTTACCAAAAAATGTTGGAGGTAGATTGAATGTTAAACCCATCCATTGATTCATTAATGAAAAAGATTGATTCCAAGTACTCTCTTGTCAGCATTGCTGCTAAGCGTGCAAGATCCCTGCAGGAAGTGGAAGATTTCATGCTTAACAAGTATGTTTCAGAAAAGTATGTAGGAAAAGCACTTGAAGAAATCGAAGCGGGCAAATTGTCTATGAAGGAAAGAGAAGCTGGAGCCGTTTATTCAGACGAATAATGATTTAAAAGGGCTATCAAACGCATTTTAATGAGGGACTGACACCGAGGGTTCAATTTATACCTTGAGGGTCAGCCCCTTATTTTCTTTTTACAGCGAAATCCTTCATAATATAGTAAGGAATCTAACTCTAAAAGGCTGTTACATATATAATGATGCTATTATAAGGGTAGTTGATTTACCATTATGAGTGTTAAATAGAAGCAGCCTGCTAAATTGAGGGAAGGCAGATGCCTTCTGCCAATTATCGATGAGATTATTTGGTGACAACGGTTACTAACGGTTAATTGTTGTTTTTTCTGTCATCCCCTTTCCTTTTTACAATGGGAGATTATAGCTCAATAACATTTTTACTGTTTTCTACAACTGCTTTTCATAGAGAGAATCCAATGAAATGAGGGGATTGTAATGAAAGGGAAAAAAATCCTGCTTTGTGTAACAGGAGGGATAGCTGTCTATAAAGCAGCTGCGCTTACGAGCAAGTTAGTACAAGCGGGTGCTGAGGTGAAAGTGATCATGAGTGCATCGGCCAGGCAGTTCGTCACGCCGCTGACATTCCAAGCACTGGCCCGAAACGAAGTGTTTACCGATACTTTCGATGAAAAAAATCCTGAAGTAATTGCCCACATCGATCTCGCTGACTGGGCCGACCTTGTGCTGGTAGCACCGGCTACTGCCAATGTGATCGGAAAGCTTGCCCATGGAATAGGAGATGATATGGTGACCACCACGCTTCTGGCTGTGACGGCACCTGTCTGGATTGCTCCTGCCATGAATGTACATATGTATGGGCACCCGGCTGTCCAAAAAAATATCCAGGAGCTTTATTCCTTTGGCTATCGTTTTCTTGAACCGAGTGAGGGCTATCTTGCCTGCGGCTATGTAGGAAAAGGAAGACTGGAAGAACCCGAAAGAATCGTCGGGCACATAGAGGATTTCTTTTTGGATCAGGAACCTATTCTCCGAGGGAAAAAGCTCGTCGTCACGGCAGGTCCAACCCGGGAAAAAATCGATCCTGTACGTTTCTTCAGCAATCGATCTTCAGGAAAGATGGGTTTTGCCCTTGCAGAGGAAGCGGCCAAGCTGGGAGCCGAAGTGACCTTGATTTCAGGCCCGGTTTCTCTTGAAGCACCTCAAGGCGTAAATCTCATCTCAATAGAAAGTGCTGAGGACATGTACAATGAAGTGCTTAAAGCCTTCGATACTGCGGACATCGTCATTAAGAGCGCTGCGGTAGCCGACTACAAGCCCAAAATAACTTCTGATACGAAGATGAAAAAGCAGGACGGAGACCTTTCAATTGAATTCGAAAGGACAAAAGATATCCTTAAAACCCTGGGCGAAAAGAAAGACAGCCAGCTGCTTATCGGATTTGCGGCAGAAACAAATAACGTGGAGCAGTACGCTGCAGAGAAGCTGAGAAAGAAAAATGCCGATATGATCGTTGCAAACAATATCACGGTGGAAGGTGCAGGTTTCGCCGGGGATACCAATATAGTCACTGTGTTCAGAAAAGACGGCACTCAGAGGGAACTTCCGTTATTAACGAAAGCGGATACCGCTAAAGAGATACTTTATGAAATCAAGAACTTGATGGATAAAGGTTGATAAGAATGAAGATTGCAAGTGTAATTGTCGATGTTCCCACTATGCAGACGGACAGGGTGTTTGACTATTCAATCCCTGCAATTTGGCAGGGGAAGATCTTTCCTGGAATGAGAGTCATTGTTCCATTTGGTCCCAGGAAAATACAGGGATTTGTGACCGGCCTTAAAGATAAATCAAGTGCTGCCAAGCTCAAGGATCTCGTTCAGCCAATGGATCTTACTCCTGTCCTGAATGAAGACCTGTTGAATGTGGCCGACTGGCTGACCAGGCAGACCCTTTGTTTTAAAATATCAGCACTTCAAGTTATGCTGCCAGCTGCCATGAAAGCAAAATATGAGAAGAAGATTCTGGTGAATCCGGATAAGAGAGACCTTTTGTCTGCAGAAGCCGCTGAACTTTTTTCGAATAAAGATGAAGTGCCCTGGAAATACGCAGAGGAGGCAGGGGTCCTTCCMTTGCTGCAAAAAGAAATAAAAACTGGAAGTCTTGATGTGTTTTACAGTGTGAAATCAAAAGGCAAGAAGAAAATGGTCCAGATGGTTTCACCGGCATTGCCAAAAGAAAAAATGATGAAGGAAATCGAAGCGCTTCCCTCTAATGCTGAAAAACAAAAAGCTGTACTTAAACACGTTCTCTCATCCGAAAGCAATGAAGGAGTTTCAGCAAAAGAGGCAGCAGATGCTGCAGGAGCTTCCTCTGCAACTGTCAAAGCGCTTGTGGATAAAGGACTGCTGATCAAGAAGCATCAGGAAGTGTACCGTAATCCTTTCGCCCATAAAAATTTCAAAAAAACCAGCCCTCTGCCCCTTACCGAGCAGCAAGAAAAGGCGATAACCCCCATTCTCCATGCGGTAGAACATGACCAGCATGAAACCTTTCTATTATACGGCGTGACAGGAAGCGGGAAAACGGAAGTCTATCTCCAGTCGATCCAGGAAGTTTATGAGAAAGGAAAAGAAGCAATCGTGCTCGTTCCTGAAATATCTCTGACACCGCAAATGGTCGATCGATTTAAAGGAAGGTTCGGCAATGATGTCGCGGTTTTGCACAGCGGATTATCCATTGGGGAGAAGTATGACGAATGGAGAAAGATTCAAAGAAAAGAAGTGAAAGTGGTTGTGGGAGCCCGCTCGGCTGTTTTCGCCCCGTTTGAGAACCTTGGTATCATCATTATTGATGAAGAGCATGAGACCAGTTACAAGCAGGAAGAAAATCCAAGGTATCATGCCAGGGATGTCGCTATTTACAGAGCTGGACAGTACAGCTGTCCTGTTATCCTCGGCAGCGCAACACCTGCCATGGAGACCTTTGCACGCGCCCAAAAAGGGGTTTATACGCTGCTGACTCTATCAAAAAGGATGAATGAAGGGGAACTGCCGTCTGTTTCAATTGTTGATATGAGAGAAGAGTTAAGGGGCGGAAACCGGTCCATGTTTTCCGAGGAACTGTTTGAAAAGCTGCAGGACAGGCTCCAAAAAGGGGAGCAGACGGTGCTTTTCCTGAACAAGCGAGGCCATTCGTCCTTCATTATGTGCAGAGATTGCGGATATGTTGCACAATGTCCGCATTGTGATATCTCTTTGACCTACCACCGGTTCTCGGATAACATGAAATGCCATTATTGCGGATACGAGACAGGGGTGCCTCAAACCTGTCCGGAGTGTGATAGTGAACATATACGCTATTTTGGAACAGGTACCCAGAAGGTCGAAGAGGAACTGGCCAAGCTCCTTCCTGAGGCGAGAGTGATTCGGATGGATGTTGATACGACAAGCAGAAAAGGAGCCCATGAACGGCTTCTGGACAGCTTTGGAGAAGGCCATGCGGATATCTTGCTTGGCACCCAGATGATTGCCAAAGGACTGGACTTTCCGAATATAACTCTTGTCGGCGTCTTGACTGCCGACACTATGCTGCATCTGCCTGATTTCCGTTCGGCGGAAAAGACCTTTCAGCTGCTCACCCAGGTAAGCGGAAGGGCAGGAAGGCATAAGCTTCCTGGTGAAGTAGTGATTCAGACCTACACACCTGAACACTACAGCATTGAGCTTGCAGGCACACAAAACTATGACTCTTTTTATCATAAAGAAATGATGATGAGGAAAATGGGAAGTTATCCTCCTTTTTATTATTTATCCTTAATCACAATCAGTCATGAGGATCTGCTGAAGGTGGTAGCCGCTGCGGAAAAGGTTACGAAGTTTCTGCAGTCCAGATTATCGCCGCAGTCGATTGTGCTGGGCCCTGCGGCTTCTCCAATACCGAGGATCAACAATAGATATAGATATCAATGTTTGATAAAATACAAGCGGGAGCCAGAACTGCCTTCCATATTAAAGACGATACTCGAACATTCACAACAACAAAAGGCATCAGAAGGGTTAACAATTTCAATAGATGTCAATCCTTATATGATGATGTAAGAAAGAGGGATTAATCTTTGGCTATACTACCGATTGTCACCTATCCCAATGAAGTTCTTGAGGTAGAGTGCAGAAAAGTGACGGTTTTTGATAAAAAATTAAGAAAGTTCCTGGATGATATGTATGAGACGATGATTGCCGCTGACGGCGTTGGACTTGCTGCACCGCAGGTCGGTAAGGACATCTCCATTGCCATCGTCGATATCGGTGATGAAACAGGAACGATTGAATTAATCAACCCAGAAGTGTTAGAGGTGAAAGGTGAACAAACAGATCTTGAAGGATGCCTCTCTTTTCCTGGTCTTTACGGCGAAGTATCAAGGCCCGAATTTGTGAAAGTGTCATTTCAAGACCGAAAAGGCCGGAACCTTTTAGTGGAAGCTGAGGGATTCCTGGCAAGGGCGATTCTGCATGAAATTGATCATTTATATGGAATATTATTCACGTCAAAAGTGACCAGATATATAGAAGAAGATGAACTTGAAAGGTATGAAAACGAATGACCAAAATTGTTTTTATGGGAACACCCCAATTTTCAGTCTCGGTACTGCAGAATCTGATAACGAATGATTATGACATCATAGCTGTTGTTACACAGCCTGATCGTCCAGTAGGAAGAAAAAGAGTAATGACACCGCCCCCGGTAAAGGTTGAGGCTGAGAAACACGGTATTCCAGTCTATCAGCCTGAAAAAATCAGAGAGAAAGAAGAGCTGGAAAAGGTTCTTGCCCTTAAGCCTGACCTGATTGTGACGGCAGCTTTCGGACAGATTCTTCCGAAAGAATTATTGGAAGCTCCTCAATACGGATGCATTAATGTCCATGCTTCTCTGCTTCCTGAACTCCGCGGGGGGGCCCCGATTCATTATTCTATTATTCAAGGGAAAAAATCAACCGGTGTAACCATTATGTATATGGTGGAAAAGCTGGATGCAGGTGACATGATTAGCTCTGTTGAAGTGGAAATTGATGAAAGGGATCACGTGGGGTCATTGCATGATAAGTTAAGCACAGCCGGAGCTGATCTTTTAATTGAGACGCTTCCGCAGCTTTTAAACGGGGAAATTTCACCTGAGAAACAGGATGAAAGCAAGGTGACATTTGCCTGGAATATTAAGCGTGAGCAGGAGAAGATCGATTGGACGAAAACCGGTGAAGAAATATACAACCATGTACGCGGGATGCACCCATGGCCAGTGGCGTATACCGAGCTTGACGGGTCTGTCCTGAAGGTATGGTGGAGTGAGAAAGTAAAATCGCCAAAGGGGAGCCCGGGAGAGATCGTCTCTGTTGAAGAAGACGGTATACTTGTTGCAACTGGCAGCGATACATCAATAAAAATCACGGATCTTCAGCCTTCGGGCAAAAAGCGTATGAGCGCAAAAGAATATTTAAGAGGTGCCGGTTCATTCATTGAAAAAGGCATGAAGCTTGGTGAAAGAAATGAGTAAGGGCAAGAAGACTGTCCGCGAAGCTGCTCTAGATGTACTCCAATCTGTGGAAAAAAATCAATCTTACAGTAACCTGTTACTGAATCACGCCATTGAAAAACATGGAATTAAAGGCCCCGATACTGGATTGTTGACTGAATTGACCTATGGAACGATCCAGAGGAGGATGACCCTTGACTTTTATTTGGAGCCGTTTATCAACAAAAAATTAGAGAGCTGGGTGCGTCAGCTGTTAAGGCTCTCTCTTTATCAAATGATCTACCTGGATAAGATTCCAGACCGTGCTGTTTTATTTGAAGCAGTCGAAATTGGAAAGAGAAGGGGACATAAAGGGATTGCCAGTATGGTAAATGGCATTCTGAGATCGGTTCAGAGAAAAGGCATCCCTTCTACTGATACGATTCAAGACCCTGTCGAACGGATTTCCATCGAAACAAGCCATCCTCAATGGCTTGTGAAAAGATGGGTAGATCAATTCGGGTTCGAAAAAACTAGACAAATGTGTGAGACGAATATTACCGCTCCGCTGCAGACAGCAAGGGTCAATACCTTGAGAACCAATGCGGATGAATTGATCTCCGCCCTTACAGAAGAAGGGTTGTCTGTCCAGAAAAGCAGTATCGTGCCCGATGCGATTGTCTCCCTGAAAGGGAACCTTGCCAAGACGGATGCTTTCAGAAAAGGTCTGATGACCATACAGGATGAAAGTTCCATGCTTGTGGGCCGCAGCCTCGATGTCAAGGAAGACTTCCATGTACTCGATGCATGTGCAGCACCAGGAGGGAAATCAACACATATCGCTGAGTTAATGAAGGGAGAAGGAAAGGTATCTTCTCTTGACCTTCATAAACATAAAATCAAATTGATTAGTGAGAATGCGGCCCGTCTAGGTCTGCCTAATATTGAAACGAAAGCTCAGGACAGCAGAAAAGCAGGCGAGATTTTTGAGCCTGAAACCTTTGACCGGATCCTGGTCGATGCCCCGTGTTCCGGCTTAGGTGTTTTAAGAAGAAAACCGGATATTAAATATAGCAAGCAGGAGAGCGACTTGGATTCTCTTCAAATAATCCAGCTGGAAATTCTTAAAGCAGTTTCTCCACTGCTGAAAAAAGGAGGACTTCTTGTATACAGTACATGTACTGTTGACAGAATTGAGAACCAAGGGACAGTTGAGCGATTCTTGAGCGAAAATCCAGAATTGCGGCCATACCAGCTGTCTCATTTGCCTGAAACCGTCATGCCGTTTATCGATGGTCATATGCTGCAGATCTTCCCTCAGGATTTTGGCGGGGATGGATTCTTCATTTCTTGTTTTAAAAAGGATTCTTGAGTCCCTGTTATCATTCCTCTTCCAATAGTATGGAAAAGGTGGAATTACAAGCAGGAGAAACAGACATAAAAGTCGTAAATGTAAATAATGCCGGTGAAAAAAGTCGAAGCGGGTCAATTCCTCATGAAATGCCCGCTTTCTGATGATGGCAATGAAGGAAAGAGGTGGCCGTAATGAAATCTGTGCACTATACAGATAAAGGGAAAGTCAGACAACATAATGAAGATAGTGTAGGTGTCTTCAGCAATAAGGATGGTGACTGCCTGGCGGTGGTTGCTGACGGGATGGGCGGTCATCGCGCTGGAGATGTCGCCAGCTCATTGACGATCAATAAATTCGAAGAGTTATGGAAGTCACAAGGAAAATTCAACACTGCAGATCAGGCTGAAAGCTGGCTGAGGAATAATATCAGTGAGATAAACCGGGAAGTTTATGAGCACTCTCAATCAAATGTGGAATGTGAGGGGATGGGAACAACAGTGGTGGCTGCGATTTGCACCGAAAATTTTGCCACTGTGGTAAACATCGGGGACAGCAGAGGATACATCTTGAATGAAAGCGGTTTTAGCCAGCTGACTGAAGACCATTCTCTGGTCAATGAACTGGTGAGAAGCGGACAAATTTCAAAAGAAGATGCTGAACATCACCCTCGAAAAAATGTTCTTTTAAGAGCTCTTGGAACGGAAGAAAAGGTTGAAATGGACACCAGGACAATTATCTTTGAAGAAGATGATATCCTCCTGCTCTGCTCCGATGGGTTATCCAATAAGGTTTCACAGGAAGAAATGAAAGAAATCCTTTCAGGCGGCACGGACCTGGATGAGATTGGAAAACAGTTCATTTCGTTGGCGAATGAAAATGGCGGAGAAGACAATATTACATTGGCAATCGTCAAGTATCCGTCTGAAAGCGGAAACGGGTGAACTTTATGTTTAACGGCAAGAGAATCAGCGGCAGATACAAGATAATAGAGGTGATTGGCGGCGGAGGTATGGCCAATGTATACCTGGCAAAGGACATGATCCTTGACCGCGAAGTAGCCATTAAAATGCTTCGTCTTGATTTTGCCAATGAAGAAGAGTTCATCAAAAGGTTTCAGCGAGAGGCACAATCTGCCACAAGCCTTGCCCACCCTAACATTGTAAGCATATTTGATGTAGGAGAAGAGGATGATATCTACTATATCGTAATGGAATATGTAAACGGAATGACTTTAAAACAATACATACAGAAGCATTCCCCTATTTCCATCGATAAAGCCATTGATATTATGAGCCAGTTAACATCCGCTATTGCCCATGCACACCAGAATCATATAGTGCATCGGGACATCAAGCCGCAAAACATTTTGATCGATCATGACGGAACTGTAAAAATTACTGATTTCGGCATTGCCATGGCACTGAGCGCGACATCCATCACACAGACTAATTCTGTTCTTGGATCTGTCCATTACCTGTCTCCTGAACAGGCGCGTGGCGGGATGGCGACAAGAAAATCGGATATTTATTCGCTTGGGATTGTAATGTTTGAACTGCTTTCAGGCAGGCTGCCTTTTTCGGGGGAATCGGCTGTATCGATTGCTCTGAAACACCTGCAGTCTGAAACACCGTCTCTCAGGAGATGGAACCAGAATATCCCGCAAAGTGTGGAAAATATCGTTTTGAAATCAACAGCCAAAGATCCGTTTCAGCGCTATGATTCCGTAGAAGAAATTGAAGAAGAGCTTCGGTCTGCGCTTGACCCTGATAGAGTGGATGAGCCTAAGTTTTCCATTGAAGAAGATATGGATGCAACTAAGGCGATTCCGGTCATTACTGATGAGCGTCCTTATTCCAATATTGAACACACTATTGTGCATGATAAAAATGAGACTGATACTGCAGCCGCTGTTCCTGGTGAAGCAGGAAATGATGTTAAGCCGCCGAAAAAGAAAAAGAAAAAGTGGCCGGCAATCATTATCGGTGTGTTTTTCCTTTTGGCACTCCTGAGTATTCTGGCGGTCACGGTCCTTCCTGGTATGATTGGACCGAAAGAGGTGGAACTTCCCGATGTAGCTGGGAAGACGCAGGAAGAAGCTGTGGAGATCCTAGTAAGGGAAGGCTTTCTAATCGGAGACTCATTGGAGCAAGCCAATGAAGAAGTGCCTGCTAATTATGTGATTAAAACAGATCCGCCTGCAGGCAGGATGGTGAATGAGCGGAGTGAAATCAATCTCTATATCAGCACGGGCAAAAAGCGGGTAGAGTTGAAGGATTATACCGATGAAGCTTACGAAGAAGCGGCTAATGAACTGAGTGAACTTGGGTTCACAGATATTGTGCAGGACGGAGATTTCAGTGAATCAGCTCCCGGAACCATCTTGAGACAGGATCCTCCTGAAGGAACTGAAGTAATACCAGATGAAACGACCGTTACTTTTATTGTGAGCGCAGGGCTTGAAACTTTCACTTTAACTGAATTAAAGGGCTACACAGAAACAAGCCTGAAAGATTATGAGGAGTATCGAGGAATCAATATTAATATAACCAGAGAATTTTCTGAAGAGGTGCCTGAAGGAATGGTGATTTCCCAGGAACCGCCGGCAGAAACTGAATTGGTCAAGGGAGATACTGTAGATGTCGTTCTATCCAAAGGAAAAGAGCCGCAGCCTCCTAGAAAGGTAAAAGAAGAGCTTACTATTCCTTATGAACCTGGAGAGGAAGGAAAACCTGTATCCGTAGAAATATATATTGAGGATCAGACACGTAATCTAGACGAGGCTGAGACAGTGTTTGGTATAACAGAAGATTGGACAGGCAGTATTGAGCTCACCATTGAAGAAGGGAAAACAGGGAAATACAAAGTTTTACTAAATGGAAATGTTTTTATTGATGAGACAACAGTTCCCTATCCTGAAATTGAGGAAGAGTAGAATTCAAGGAGGCTAGTTATGCCAGAAGGCAAAATCATAAAAGCGCTCAGCGGATTTTATTACGTTATGAGCGAGGATAAAGTTACCCAATGCCGCGGCAGGGGGATTTTTCGTAAAAATAAAATTAATCCACTTGTCGGTGATCATGTCAGTTTTCAGTCTGAAAATGATTTAGAAGGCTATATTCTTGAGGTTTTTACCAGGAAGAATGAATTAGTCAGACCGCCAATCGCCAATGTCGATCAGGCTATCCTGGTATTTTCCGCTGTAGAACCTGATTTCAGTACAGCACTTCTTGACAGGTTTTTAGTACTGATTGAAAGCAAGGATATCGAACCTTTGATCTGCGTCACGAAAATGGATTTAGTAAAGGATGAGGAACGAGGCACAATTGAAGAGTATGTTGATAAGTACCGCTCGTTTGGGTATGAGGTCATTGTTACCTCTTCAAAAACAGAGGAAGGCCTTTCTCTGCTGAAGCCACACCTTGCTGATAAAATTTCTGTTTTTGCAGGACAATCCGGTGTCGGCAAGTCTTCACTCCTGAATGCCATACGGCCAGAGCTGGCGTTGAAGACAGATGACATATCATCCCACCTGGGCCGAGGCAAGCACACTACAAGGCATGTGGAGCTGATAGGGGTGGAGAATGGCCTTGTAGCTGACACCCCCGGCTTCAGTTCATTGGAATTCAATGAAATGGAGCTGGAAGAGCTTCCTGTCTGTTTTCCTGAAATGGCCGAAATAGCAGATAACTGCAAATTCCGCGGCTGTTTTCATATGAATGAACCCAAATGTGCTGTTAAAAAGGCAGTGGAAGAAGGAGAAATCCCGAAATTCCGCTATGAGCACTATGAACAATTTTATAATGAAATAAAAGAAAGAAAGCCGAGGTATTAAAATGGTTAAAATAGCACCATCGATTCTATCAGCAGATTTTGCTAACCTTGCAAATGAAATAAAAGATGTTGAAACAGGCGGGGCAGACTACATCCATGTCGATGTAATGGATGGACATTTTGTTCCGAATATCACTTTAGGGCCAATGATTGTCGATGCGATCCGTCCAGTTACCACGCTTCCCTTGGATGTGCACTTAATGATTGACAATCCTGACCAATATATCGAAGCTTTTGCTGATGCGGGATCAGACTACATCACCGTTCATGCTGAGGCAACACCGCATCTTCACAGGACCATTCAATTAATCAGGTCTAAAGGAATAAAGGCCGGGGCTGTATTGAATCCCGGGACACCGGTGGAGATGATCAAGCATGTGATCGCTGATCTTGATATGGTTCTGCTGATGACAGTCAATCCTGGATTCGGCGGCCAAAGCTTCATTCAGTCAGTTGTTCCAAAAATCCGTGAGGTCCGGGCACTTGCAGAGCAATTCAACCCTTCATTGGAAATTGAAGTGGATGGGGGAATCAATACAGAGACGGCCAAGTTGTGTGCAGATGCGGGAGCGGACGTTTTTGTTGCAGGGTCTTCAATCTATAAGCAGCAGGACCGAAAGAGCGCGATCATGGCGTTAAGGAAAGCTGCTGAACAATAACGTAATCATCACCGGTAGAAAAGATTCGTCTTTTTAGAGGGCACTGAAAATCCACCGAATTTTATAGTCTGCTTGCTTTAACCTAAGATAAAGTCAACTATCCTTCCTTAAAGAGGAAGAAAGGTTGACTTTTTTCTTGCTCTCTATCCTGTATCAGCGTTAGAATCCTTTGGTATTCTTTATTTGCCTGCCACCGCTGAAAAGAAAGAAGGGTGTTAATTAAAGACAGTGACCAGTGGTCCTTAACTATGTAGTTCAGTGTTTTTGATAGTAAATAGAGGAAAGAGATTCCCTTATTTCTTACAAAACTCTAAGAATAGCTAAAATAGGGGAATAAATTTCCCTTAATTAGCTTAATAGCTAGAAAAATTGTGCTTTTTATCATATAAGGGAAAAAAGTTTCTCTATTTTCACCTTAATAAGCTTGAAATTGCAGATAAGGGAAAAAAGTTCTCTTATTTACGGCTGAGTACCCAATTAAGGGAATGTCTGGACGATCTCTCTCTAAAGCCCATTACATTATTCAACCAACCAAGCGGAGTGGGCCTCCTCAACAAAAAACCAGCACTCTTTCATAAAGCTTTTATGAAAAAGGCAGAATCACTCGTGGAAGTGAGTGATTCTGTCTTTAAACTAATTGTTGGACTTTTTCAGTGGCCTCTCTTTTTACCGGTCTTTTTTTGTTTCCTTCTTCTTATGGAGATTAAAGGTACACCTGCATGGGAAAGCATGATTAATAAAGGGTGTTTTCTCATAAATTGCTGCCAAAAATCAGAGTGTTTATATCTAAACAGGAAGATTCGCTCTTTTCTTTCTAGCTTATTTCCGCTGGGTTACGGCGGTCGTTTTCAAAATTTGTATGGAATAGCAACAAAGTTAAAGAAAAGAGTCTTAATAAAAGAATTCGAGGTGGAATTATGAATATAAATATTTTGGGCGGGGGACCCCAAGAGTTCATTCCCGATTTGGAAAAGTATCAAGAAGGTGAAGGAGCAGTCTGGATTGGAGTCGATCACGGAGTCTTCCGCTTGCTCCGGAGGGGAATAACCCCTGATATGGCTTTCGGTGATTTTGACTCAGTCAATGAAGAAGAGTGGAAGCTGATTGAAGAAAAAGTAAAAAAAATCAACCGGTTCATGCCGGAGAAGAATGAGACCGATATGGAACTCGCCTTGAGTTGGGCGATAGGAAAATCACCGGATATTATCCGTATCTTTGGTGCGACTGGAGGAAGAATCGATCATTTTCTGGCAAACATCCAGCTGCTTGGAAAAAAAGAAATTCTTCATCCAGGCATCGAGATCGAAATCATTGATATACAAAATCATGTTCAAATCGTTCCCCCCGGTGAATATACATTAGCAGAAAAGAAACAAAGCAAGTATGTATCCTTTCTTCCTCTTTCTGCAAGTGTTGAAGGATTGACGCTGCAAGGGTTCAAGTACCCTCTTGAGAACAGGAATATTACATTGGGATCCACACTATGTATAAGTAACGAACTTATTCAGCCAACCGGTACTTTTTCATTCTTAAGCGGCATATTAATGGTGATAAGAAGTCATGATTAGGCACTTTTAACTTTTAACCATGAAGCATGCGTACTTAAATTCATCGTTTGAATATACTATAACCGATTCAAGCGAGACGACAGGTTCTAGATTGACGGGGAGGGAATATTGATGAAATTCTATACGATTAAACTGCCTAAGTTCTTGGGTGGACTGGTGAAAGCAATGCTGGGGACATTTAAAAAAGAATAAGACAGCAGTAAGACACCCTGAGACCAGGGTGTTTTTTTACGTAAAGGCTGTGTTAAAGACTATTGTTGTTTTTAATGGGTATGTTGACTTCCATTCCACGTGTACGACTCCGCGGGGCGGCCGCTGAAGCTGGATGAGCCTACTCGAGAGGAAGGTTCCGTTCCAGTGGATACGGAACCCCGGGTCTCACCTGTCATCAAAAGTGGAAGCGCTTTGCTCAGCCCCGACAGGCAAATGTTCTCAAGAGAAAAAAAGGCGGTTTTCCTTTTATTCTCTTGGGGTTATTTGACCCCGAGGGGCTAGGCGCTGGAACTAGACGACCGCTACTCCCGCAGGAGATCATACACCTTCCACTCCAGTCAATATATGGGGAGGAACTGAGAATGCAATATAAACTGGCATATCAACTTTTCATAATGAATTTGGTTATAAACTCACGATAGAATTAAAAGGAAAAGCAAGTCGATTAACCAGCATTGTTCAAGTTTCTTAATTGGATGACGCCTTCTTACTGGCACCTGAACCCAAAATATTTTATAACAACAATATTAACTAACGGAGCATACGGAAAAAATAGCATTCAAAAGCAACAATCTTTAAGAAAGGCTCTTTTTATAGAGCGATAGAAATTATCTATACAGATGCTCAATGTTGATACCATCCTTAAACTATTATACTTTCCTGACAGCCTGCATCAATAAAAGCAGACATAACGAAAAGAGACTCCCTAAAAAGGGAGTCTCTTAATGAACATTATACACGTTCAACTTTACCGGATTTTAAAGCTCTTGCAGAAACCCAAACACGTTTTGGTTTTCCATCTACAAGAATGCGAACTTTTTGTAAGTTAGCGCCCCATGTACGCTTGTTAGCGTTCATCGCGTGAGAGCGAGCGTTGCCCGAACGAGCTTTACGGCCAGTTACTACGCATTGTTTTGGCATGGTATTCCCTCCTCATAAAAGAAGCTGAAACAATATCAGTTGTTTCACATTTCAACATAGTCATAAAAGATACTTTAATAATTTATCATACAACCACTAACAATGCAACACTTCTGCAAAAAGATATCAAGAAAAAATACTTGACGCATAGAAAAGCGTAAGGCGCTGTTCAGTCCCGACAGGCACTGGGGGAACTCACAGGGAAATCCCGAACTTGGATTTTTCTGTGAGTTTCACAGTGACCCGAGGGACTAGCGGCTGGAGCTGGACAAAGAAGTGTGGAGCCGGCTCGTTCAACTCCGACAAGCGCTGGCGGAAAAACTTGAAAAATCACGAACCTGGATTTTTCAAGTTTTTTTGCAGCGACTCGAGGAGTTAGCCGGGGGAACCGGACAAAAGAAAAGTGAGAAACGCTGTACCACACCAAAAGGAGCAGGGAAGCAGAGAACCCATAAGTCTGTTGCCACCATCCTCATTGGAGAAGTCTTTTTTCGCATACATTGCTGCTTTCGGATATCCCCATATACTAAGAGTTTTAACTCTATACAGGGAATAGCAGCTCTTTTCTTGCCAGATTTCATCTTCGTATTAAGGTTATTTTTTTGAAATCAGTATCAATTAGCAGCAAAGTTTACAAAAAACCTTTCAGAAAGAGTAAGCCAAACAGTCCTTGCTCCGCTTATAAGGGTCAGGAGTTCGTTAAAGGAAAGCTGTAACATGGAGGTGATTTGAAAAGCCAGGGTTAAATATTCTCAACTATGTATAATCAGCGGAAGAAAAGGGTTAATACTAATAGAAAGGTCAATAATAAGGACGGGGAAAAATCGTATAATTGATACTTAATAGGCTTCTGTCATTACTTTAGCTTTTAAAAATATTATAGTTATAGTAAAATGTCTTTAGCCAAGCATGTATTAGAAGGGGGAACAATCATGTCCATCGAAATGAAAACGAAGTTCGGGCAAATTGATATAACTAATGATGTTGTCGCAATGATCGCAGGCGGAGCAGCTATCGATTGCTATGGTATCGTCGGAATGGCTTCTAAAAATCAAATCAAAGACGGTTTAACAGATATTTTGCGCAAAGAGAACTTCACTCGGGGTGTTATCGTTCGCCAGGAAGAGGAAGAAGTACATATTGATATGTATATCATCGTGAGTTACGGAACGAAAATTTCTGAAATCGCTCACAATGTACAATCAAAAGTCAAGTATACTCTTAACAAAACCGTCGGCTTGGCGGTCGATTCAGTAAATATTTTTGTTCAGGGAGTTCGTGTAACGAACCCGTAGTGAGGAGGAAGATTCGTGTCAATTACATCTTTGGAAGGAAAGCGTTTTGCGGAAATGGTCATTCAGGGTGCCAATAATCTGGCAGCCAACGCAAATATGGTTGACGCACTAAACGTGTTTCCGGTTCCTGATGGTGATACTGGAACAAATATGAACTTATCAATGACTTCCGGTGCCAAGGAAGTTCAGAATAATGTGCAAGAGCATATTGGCAAAGTGGCTGGAGCTTTATCTAAAGGCCTCCTTATGGGAGCAAGGGGTAACTCAGGAGTCATTCTGTCCCAATTGTTCAGAGGGTTTGGAAAAGCAATTGAAAACAAGCCCGCGCTAAACAGCCAAGAATTTGCAGATGCACTGCAGACAGGCGTGGAAACTGCTTATAAAGCGGTAATGAAGCCTGTTGAAGGAACAATCCTTACTGTTGCCAAAGATGCAGCTAAAAAGGCGGTCATCACTGCAAAGACCGAAAGTGATATTGTCGCCTTGATGGAGGAAACTGTGAAAGAAGCGAGAGCCTCTCTCAATAGGACGCCTGATCTTCTGCCTGTTTTAAAGGAAGTAGGAGTTGTGGACAGCGGCGGACAAGGCTTACTGCTTGTTTATGAAGGGTTCCTTGCCGAATTAAAAGGAGAGCAGGTTTCTGACTATGCTTCTCTTCCTTCAATGACGGACCTTGTAAGTGCCGAGCACCATAAGAATGTTCAAGGGTTCATGAATACGGAAGATATCGAATTCGGATATTGTACGGAATTCATGGTCCGTTTTGAAGATGGCAAAGAAACGTTCTCCGAGGAAAACTTCCGGAATGATCTGAGTGCATTTGGAGATTCATTGCTTGTTATCAGCGATGAGGAGCTTGCCAAGGTACATATCCATTCAGAGCAGCCTGGTGAAGTATTAAGCTATGGGCAAAAATACGGCAGCTTGATTTCAATGAAGATTGAAAACATGCGCCAGCAGCACAGCACGCTCATGAATGAAACTTCCCATCATTTGAACGAAGATGCTGCCAAAACACAAGAATCAAAGGAAAAGAAAGAATATGGCATTGTAACGGTTTCAATGGGTGCAGGAATTGCAGAACTTTTCCGCAGTATTGGTGCAACCTATGTGATTGAAGGTGGACAGACGATGAATCCAAGCACGGAAGATATCGTCAAAGCTGTCGAAGAAGTGAATGCAGAAAAAGTCATCATTCTTCCTAACAATAAAAACATCATTATGGCGGCTAATCAGGCTGCTGAGGTTGTAGAAGGTGATGTCGTAGTCGTTCCGACCAAGACGGTCCCTCAAGGTATGGCCGCACTGCTGGCATTCAATCCGTCGGTGGGAACTGCCGAGAACCAGGACTCCATGTCAGAGGCTTCAAGCTATGTAAAAACAGGACAGGTCACTTTTGCTGTCAGGGATACAAGCATAGACGGCTTGAGCATCCAAAAAGATGATTTCATGGGCATAGCGGAAGGGAAAATTGTTGTAACAGGCAAAGAGCGCCTGGAGACAGCAAAGAATCTGCTTGATGAGATGCTGGACGCAGACGCTGAAATCCTGACGATCCTTTATGGAGAAGATGCATCTCAGGAAGATGTAGATGCACTCGGTGAGTTTATTGAAGAAAAATATCAAGATGTGGAAGTAGAGGTTCATAACGGCAAGCAGCCTTTATACTCCTTTATTTTCTCAATAGAATAGTACAAAAGGAGATAGAAGGGGGAGCCCTTCTATTTCTTTTTTTGTAAGTCTGTTTCCGCATACATTGTTGTTGCTTTCGGAAAAATCCCAAGAACCGGATCTTTCCCCGGACACTAGGAATTCTCTTTCTAATCGGTGAAAGCAGCTCTTTTCTTTTCACGCTAACTAAGTTATCCAGGTGAATTATGGTCGTTTTTTGAAACTAGTAACATATAGCAGCAAAGTTTACGAAAAGAGGCTTTATAAATGATTGTTCCTTTGGGATGGTATTTACATTTCCGCGGGAATTGGAGCGGAAATCCATTGCTTTTCAACCGCCACATTTCTTGTGAAGCGCTTTTCTAAGAAATTGTTGCATTTGAATATTTTCTTACCTTCCTTAACATAGGGGGAGTGGAACGGAAGGCGTGCGACCGCCTGCGGGACTAGCGGGCGTCTAGTTCCAGCGCCTAGCCCCTCGGGGTCAAATAACCTCAAGAGAAGAAAAGGAAAGACGGCCTTTTATTCTCTTGAGAACATTTGCCTGTCGGGGCTGACCAAGGCGCTTCCACTTTTGGTGCCGTCTAGTTCCAGCGCCTAGCCCCTCGGGGTCAAATAACCTCAAGAGAAGAAAAGGAAAGACGGCCTTTTATTCTCTTGAGAACATTTGCCTGTCGGGGCTGACCAAGGCGCTTCCACTTTTGGTGCCGTCTAGTTCCAGCGCCTAGCCCCTCGGGGTCAAATAACCTCAAGAGAAGAAAAGGAAAGACCGCCTTTTATTCTCTTGAGAACATTCACCTGTCGGGGCTGACCAAGGCGCTTCCACTTTTTAAACAATTGTTACAGATGTAAGTATGCACAAGTCATGTTATTATAAATACTGAGCGTGTCCGTTGAATAGGGAGTTTTATAAATCAGGACTATCCCTGACGGCGGGAAAGCTTTTAAGTAAGTCTTATCTTCTAGCAAATATTTTTATATAGAATTAAAGGGGAAAGGGAGACGGCTATGAAGTATAAAAGTGTTTTTGATATTATAGGCCCGGTCATGATCGGACCTTCAAGTTCCCATACTGCTGGGGCGGCTAGAATCGGAAGGGTAGCAAGGAATCTTTTTGGACGAGAACCACAGTGGGCTGAAATATCCTTTTACGGTTCGTTTGCCAAGACTTATAAAGGACATGGCACAGATGTCGCCATTATCGGAGGCCTGATGGATTATGATACTTTCGATGAAAGAATAAAAGATTCGTTGAATATTGCTAAACAAAAGGGCATGAGAATAAAGTTCCGTGAAGAAGATACAGTTACAGATCATCCGAATACAGCCAGAATCCGTCTTGGTGATGATCAAAGCGAAATGGAACTGGTTGGAATTTCAATTGGCGGCGGGAAAATAGAGGTAACAGAGCTTAACGGATTTGAACTTAAGCTTACAGGTTTTCACCCGGCGATCCTTGTGGTTCATGAAGACCGATTCGGTGCAATTGCAGCCGTAGCACAAGTTTTGGCCAAGCACGAAATCAACATTGGCTCCATGGATGTATCCCGCAAGGAAAAAGGGAAGATGGCTTTAATGACTATTGAAATTGACCAAAACAATATTGAGGATAAAGTGATAGAAGAGCTGAAGGGATTAGCGAATGTAACCCAGGTTACCATGATTACTGATTAATAATTTCAGTGGTGACAGCGCTTACAAAACACTCAGAAGGGAGTATGGATATGTTTCGCAATGTAGCAGAATTAATAGAATTGGCAGAGAGCAATAACAAGAAAATATCCGACATTATGATTGAACAGGAGATGGAGTACAAAAATAAGACATGGGATGAAATCTTTTCAATGATGGAAAGAAACCTTGTGGTTATGGAGGAAGCTGTTGAGAAGGGACTTAAAGGTGTCCGTTCGCATTCAGGATTGACTGGCGGAGATGCGGTCCTTCTTCAGAAATACATTGAAAAAGGAAATTACCTTTCCGGAGAATTTTTATTGGATGCAGTCAGCAAAGCTGTAGCCACCAATGAAGTGAACGCGGCTATGGGAACGATCTGTGCTACTCCGACTGCAGGGTCTGCGGGTGTGGTGCCTGGTACTCTTTTTGCTGTAAAGGAAAAACTTAACCCCACAAGGGAAGAAATGGTTCGATTCCTTTTCGTGTCAGGAGCATTTGGGTTTGTTGTTGCAAATAATGCGTCCATTTCTGGTGCTGCGGGCGGCTGCCAGGCGGAAGTCGGTTCTGCAAGCGGAATGGCGGCAGCAGCGATTGTGGAGCTTGCCGGCGGTACTCCAAGTCAAAGTGCGGAGGCTATGGCCATTACTCTAAAGAATATGTTAGGACTGGTCTGTGATCCTGTAGCAGGGTTAGTAGAAGTTCCCTGTGTTAAAAGGAATGCGATGGGAGCAGCAAACGCTATGGTTGCTGCTGATATGGCCCTTGCAGGGATCACGAGCAGAATTCCTTGTGATGAAGTAATCGATGCCATGTTCAAGATTGGTCAAACCATGCCGGTCGCGCTAAGGGAGACAGCGCAGGGCGGACTGGCTGCCACGCCAACAGGCAGAGAGCTGGAAGCGAAAATATTTGGAGTATCCTTGAATAAAGGTGACTGATTTATTTCAAATACCCGTGACGGAAATAAAAGGAGTCGGGGATGAAACCGCATTGCAGCTTGCGGCTATGGGTGTGGAAACGGTCGGCGGTTTGATTGATTATGTCCCGTATCGGTATGAGGATTACCGGTTGAAGGATCTGGCTGAAGCGGAACATGATGAGCGGGTAACGGTGGAAGGTAAAATCCACTCTGCCCCATCCTTAATATTCTATGGAAAAAAGAAATCGCGCCTGAACGTACGCCTGCTTACAGGGAGTTATCTGATCCAGGCTACTTTTTTTAATCAGCCGTACCTTAAGAAAAAGCTGAACCTGCAGGATACGATTACGGTAACTGGGAAATGGGATAAAAACCGGCAGATCATTACGGTTTCGCAATATTCTCTTGGCCCTCATACCTCAAAAGGGGATTTCGAGCCTGTATACTCCCTGAAAGGCTCAATTAAAAATCAATCTCTCCGCAAGTTCATCAAAACGGCTTTCGATCATTATGGGGCTGAGATCCATGAGAATCTTCCGGAATCACTTCGGGTGCCTTACAAGCTTATTAACCGGCATGAAGCGCTCTTCAATCTTCATTTCCCGGCTGACCCCAATAGTTTGAAGCAGGCAAGGCGGAGAATGGTGTATGAAGAATTCCTTCTGTTTCAATTGAAAATGCAAGCACTAAGGAAATTCGAGCGGGAGCACTCTAACGGTATCTCTCAGAATTATGATTTAGACAAGATCAAGGAATTTATCCACGGACTGCCTTTCCCGCTGACTGATGCCCAAAAAAGGGTCGTAAATGAAATTTCGGCTGATATGAAATCGCCATATCGAATGAACAGGCTTCTTCAAGGAGACGTTGGGTCAGGTAAAACAGTGGTTGCGGCAATCGCTTTATTTTCCAGTATCACTGCCGGCTACCAGGGAGCACTGATGGTGCCCACGGAAATCCTCGCAGAACAGCATGCGGAATCACTCAGCGGCCTGCTTGGTCCAGCCGGGTTAAATACTGCTCTGCTGACGAGTTCGGTTAAAGGGAAACGAAGAAAACTTCTGCTCCAGAAATTGGAGGACGGAGAGATTGATGTGTTGATTGGCACCCACGCCCTTATACAGGAAGAAGTCAATTTCAATAATCTTGGCTTGGTCATCACGGACGAACAGCATCGGTTCGGTGTCCAGCAAAGGCGTATCCTGCGTGAAAAAGGGGAAAGTCCTGATGTGCTCTTCATGACAGCTACTCCTATCCCGCGAACTCTTGCTATCACTGTTTTCGGTGAAATGGATGTTTCGATAATCGATGAAATGCCAGCTGGCAGAAAGATAATCGAAACCTATTGGGCAAAACAGGATAAACTTGAACGAGTTCTTGATTTCATTGAGAAGGAACTTAAGCAAGGCAGGCAGGCTTATGTAATTTGTCCATTGATCGAGGAGTCTGACAAACTGGATGTCCAAAATGCGATTGATGTCCATGCCCAGCTGCAGTTTTACTTTGGGGAGCGGTATGATGTGGGGCTGATGCATGGCAGGCTGCACTCAAATGAAAAGGACGAAGTGATGAAGGCATTCAGCAAAAATGAAATCCAGGTTCTTGTGTCAACAACCGTAGTTGAAGTAGGGGTTAATGTTCCCAATGCAACAATGATGGTTATTTATGATGCCGAAAGATTTGGCCTTTCTCAGCTTCATCAGTTAAGGGGGCGTGTGGGAAGGGGAAGTGATCAATCCTATTGTATCCTGCTGGCGGATCCGAAAACTGATGTGGGAAAAGAACGGATGAAGATTATGGCTGAAACGAATGATGGATTCGAACTCAGCGAAAAAGATCTGGAATTAAGAGGACCCGGTGACTTCTTTGGAAAGAAACAGAGCGGCCTTCCGGAATTTAAGGTAGCGGATATGATCCATGATTACAGGGCGCTTGAAGTTGCCAGAAATGATGCGCAGAAGCTGATACAGAGCAAAGATTTTTGGAATGCGGCTGAGTACGAAGGGTTAAGGAATTACCTTGAAGGTACAGGAGTGCTGCAAGGGGAAAAATTGGACTGAAAAACAGATTGCAGATGCTTGCAATCTGTTTTTTTAAATTATATACTACTATTAGTACCTAGTACTAGTAGCGGACGGTGTTAAAATGAGACCAACAAAAAAACAACGGCAATTAGAATTGTCGGATACGATAAAAGAAAATCCTTTCATAACAGATGAAGAACTCGCTGAAAGATTTAGCGTGAGTGTCCAGACGATTCGTCTCGACCGAATGGAACTTTCCATTCCTGAGCTGAGGGAAAGGATCAAGCATGTTGCTGTAAAGACATTCGGTGACGAGGTGAAATCCCTGCCAATAGAGGAAGTGATCGGGGAAATCATCGATATTGAACTTGATCAGAATGCGATCTCCATTTTTGATGTTAAGACGGAACATGTTTTCAAGCGGAACCGGATTGCCCGTGGACATCATTTGTTCGCGCAGGCTAATTCCTTGGCAGTTGCTGTGATCAATGATGAATTGGCATTGACGGCAAAATCCCAAATCCGTTTTACTCGTCCTGTCAAAGAGGGAGAAAGAATCATCGCCAAAGCGAAGGTTATTGATATACATAAAGAGCGTACCATAGTGGAAGTACATAGTTACGTCGGCGGCGAAAAAGTATTTACCGGGGAATTCGAAATGTATCGTTCCACTGATACTGAAAAGGATGATGAACATGAAGATAGCCATTGATGCAATGGGCGGGGACAATGCTCCGAAAGAGATTATACGTGGAGCTGAAAGGGCTGTAAAAGAGTTTGGAGACGTTGAAATCATTCTTTACGGTGATGAAGACAAAATCAAAGCAGAGATTGCTGAACATGAAAGAATTGAAATCGTACACACAACAGAAGTCATTCTGGGAACAGACGAGCCTGTAAGAGTAGTCAGGCGAAAGAAAAATGCTTCGATGGTTTTAATGGCCCAGGCGGTTGCCGATGGGAAAGCGGATGCCTGTATATCTGCAGGCAATACAGGGGCACTTATGACGGCCGGGCTTTTCATTGTAGGCAGGATTAAAGGAATAGAGCGGCCGGCCCTTGCACCTACACTGCCGACCCTTGACGGAAAAGGCTTTTTAATGCTGGACCTTGGTGCCAATGTAGATGCAAAGCCAGAACATCTTTTGCAATATGCAATCATGGGGAGCATATACGCTGCAAATGTTAGAGGGATAGAAAAGCCGAGAGTAGGCCTATTAAATATCGGCACAGAAGAGAAGAAGGGGAATGAACTCACGAAAGCTGCTTTTTCTCTCCTAAGGGATGCTGATATTAACTTTATTGGAAACGTCGAATCCAGGGACCTGCTGAGCGGTGCCGCTGATGTCGTAGTGACGGACGGTTTTACAGGTAATATGGTATTAAAGACAATTGAAGGAACAGCATTATCCATCTTTTCAATGCTGAAAACGACTTTAACTGCTTCTTTCAAAAATAAACTAGCAGCAGGGCTCGTGAAAAATGATTTAAAAGAATTGAAGAGTATGCTGGATTATACGGAGTATGGAGGAGCGGGATTGTTCGGATTGAATGCCCCGGTGATCAAAGCACACGGATCGTCCAATTCCAATGCACTATTCAATGCGGTGCGCCAGGCCAGGCAGATGGTCAGCCACTCTGTCCCGGATACCATCAAACAGGCTGTAGCCAAAGAAGAGAAAGAAGAACTAAAATAGGGGAGCGGGGATAACATGGGTAAAATTGCATTTGTATTTCCAGGACAGGGATCACAAAAAGCCGGGATGGGAAAAGAGCTGGCTGTACAGTTTCCTGAAGTGGAAGAATACTTCAAGAGTGCGGATCGAAGATTGGGAATGGACCTTTCAACTCTTATTTTTGAAGGACCCCAAGACAAACTGACGCTGACGGAAAACGCACAGCCGGCCTTGCTGACCACAAGCATAGCGTTCCTGCAGCTGCTGAAATCAGAAGGAATTGAACCGGATTTCACTGCAGGTCACAGCTTAGGGGAGTATTCAGCGCTGGTGGCTGCGGGTGCTATTGCCTTTGAAGATGGAGTGTATGCTGTCCGAAAGCGTGGAGAATATATGGAAGAAGCTGTTCCGGCAGGAGAAGGGACAATGGCGGCTGTACTCGGCATGGAACGCAGCAAACTTGTCAGTATCACAGATAGGATATCTCAAGAAGGAAATCATGTAGGCTTGGCTAACTTAAATTGTCCTGGACAAATTGTCATTTCTGGATCATCCAGAGGAGTGGAATTGGCTTCAGACCTGGCTAAAGAAGAAGGGGCAAAACGTGTACTGCCTCTGCAGGTGAGCGGACCGTTTCACTCCCAACTGATGAAACCCGCTGCTGAAAAATTTTCAGGAGTTCTGGATGAGATTACGATTGCAGATGCAGCTGTTCCGGTCATCGCCAATGTCGATGCCATGCCGATGAGGCAGGCTCACGAAATCAAAGAGAAATTAATTCAGCAATTATATTCACCTGTACTTTGGGAAGATACTGTTTCGTCCCTTTTGGAGCAAGGTGTCGACACATTTATTGAAATCGGCCCGGGGAAAGTCCTTTCCGGATTGATCAAGAAGGTCAATCGCAGGGTCAATACCTTCTCGATCAGTGATGAAGAAAGTTTCAGAGAGACTGTTGAGAAGCTAAAGGAGGCTGCACAATGAATCTTGAAGGAAAAACAGCATTAGTAACAGGTGCTTCCCGAGGAATCGGCAGGGAAATCGCCCTTGAGCTTGCACGCCAGGGAGCTAACGTGGCAGTCAACTATGCAGGAAGCGAAGCGAAAGCCAACGAAGTAACCGAGGAAATCAAAGCCATGGGCAGGGATGCCTTTTCTATTCAATGCAATGTAGCAAATGGAGAATCAGTTCAGGCAATGGTCAAAGAAACTATCTCCCGTTTTGGTTCTCTTGATATCCTGGTCAATAATGCTGGGATTACAAGAGACAATTTGTTAATGAGAATGAAAGAAAGTGAATGGGATGAAGTTATTGATACGAACCTGAAAGGTGTATTCCTTTGCACCAAAGCGGTAAGCCGCCAAATGATGAAGCAAAGAAGCGGAAGGATCATCAATATTTCTTCCATCGTAGGTGTCAGCGGGAATCCAGGACAGGCTAACTATGTCGCAGCGAAGTCTGGTGTAATCGGATTGACGAAGACAGCTGCCAGGGAACTGGCGCCAAGAGGCATCACAGTGAATGCGGTAGCACCTGGCTTCATTTCGACTGACATGACAGATGAACTCAGCGAAGAAGTGAAATCTGAAATGTTAAAAGGCATTCCATTAAGCCGGTTTGGGATTGCGAAGGATATTGCCAAAGTAGCGGGATTCCTCGCATCCGAGGATTCTTCCTACATGACTGGCCAGACACTGCATGTGGACGGCGGAATGGTTATGTAATCGGATTTTCTCCAGATTGAACGCCCTATTAAAGAAAAAAACAAACGGTTCTTGATTATTCATAGGAATCTACTATAATTACTTGAGGGGAGGTGACAAGAATGGCAGAAGTATTAGATCGCGTAACAAAAATTATCGTTGACCGTCTTGGAGTTGACGAATCCCAAGTAACTCTTGAAGCTTCTTTCAAAGAAGACCTAGGAGCGGATTCACTAGATGTAGTAGAATTGGTTATGGAACTTGAAGATGAGTTCGATATGGAGATTTCTGACGATGATGCAGAAAAGATCGCTACAGTCGGTGACGCTGTTAACTACATAAATAACAAAGGCTAATCGATGTATTTCCTGGAGCTCCGCTGGTCAGCGGAGCCCTTCTTCCTTTAAAGAGGCTGTTTTTGAAGAGTTTTGGCACAATGAAGGCGGACTTTCGGTAAACGAATGTCAGTCAATTCCTTCATACTGTGTCTGCCTCTTCAAGAACATCCTCTTCTTTTTATCAAGGCTCTTTTCGTAAACTTTGCAGCTATTTGATACTAATTCCGAAGAAATAACCACAGTACGAAGGGGTAGTCTGGTAATAAAAAAAGAAAAGAGCTGATCTTCCCCGATTAGAGAGAAAAGTCTTAGTATCCGGGGGGAAATCCGGCTCTTAGGATTTTTCCGAAATTAACAATATGTGCGAAACGGTCTTTTTTACCAAGGCTCTTTTTGTAACTTTGTTCAATTTCCAATAAATAATTTTAAAAGGCTCTTTTCTAATTAATTGTTGCTTTTGAAAGCTATTTTATCTCCTCCTCATTTTTGCGTAGAAGGATTGGAGCGTAAGGCGTGCGACCTCCTGCGGGACTAGCGGGACAGGTGAGACCCCGCAGGCGAAGCCGAGGAGGCTCAACGCCCGCCCCGCGGAGTCGCGCGCCTGGAGCGGAAATCCATTATTTTTAAAATAGCTGCAATCTTTGCGAAAACAGATTATCGAATAAATGGGGAAGCCTGCCGTAACTAAAGAATTTTTGCGATTTTAGCGTTTTTATCATAAACTTGAGTAGTGTAGAAATTATTGTAATTATATATAGCAAGGTGGAGGCCCAATGCGGAAACAAGTAAGAAACAGGGACAAACAATCAATGCTGTTAGTTGATGAGAAATTTAAAGAGTTCCAAAAGAAACATGAAATCCAATTTACTAATGAAAAATTGCTCAGACAAGCTTTCACTCATTCATCCTATGTGAATGAGCATCGGAAAAAACCATATGAAGATAATGAACGTCTCGAATTTCTTGGTGATGCTGTACTAGAATTGACAGTTTCACAATTTCTTTATAAAAAATACCCAACAATGAGTGAAGGAGAATTGACCAAGCTGCGTGCAGCCATAGTCTGTGAACCATCATTGGTCACCTTTGCGAATGAATTGAAATTCGGGGAACTGGTCCTTTTAGGAAAAGGAGAGGAACTGACAGGCGGAAGAGAAAGGCCTGCTCTCTTAGCGGATGTGTTCGAAGCCTTTATCGGCGCTCTCTACTTGGACCAGGGACTCCAAACAGTCCTGGTGATATTGGAGAAGAATGTTTTTCCGAAAATCAATTCCGGTGCTTTTTCTCATGTGATGGATTTTAAAAGTCAGCTGCAGGAGCTTGTCCAGAGAGACAGTGCGGGTACGATTGAATATGGAATTCTTCATGAGAAAGGGCCTGCCCATAACCGTGAATTCGTCTCGAGGGTATGCCTGAACGGGGAAGAACTGGGCATAGGTACCGGAAGATCTAAAAAAGAAGCCGAACAGCATGCGGCTCAAATGGCGTTAGAAAAATTGAAGCATAAGCTTGAAGAAAACTAAGGGGGAAGACTATGTTCCTCAAACAACTAGATGTCATAGGATTCAAATCATTCGCAGAAAGAATTTCTGTTGATTTTGTTCCAGGTGTAACAGCAGTAGTCGGCCCAAATGGAAGCGGAAAGAGCAATATAATCGATGCCATACGATGGGTGCTCGGAGAACAATCAGCCAAATCCCTGCGGGGAGCAAAGATGGAGGATGTCATATTCGGGGGAAGTGATTCCAGAAAACCATTAAACTTTGCTGAAGTGACTCTTACTCTGGATAACAGCGATGGGGCACTTCCAATTGAATATAGTGAAGTCAGTGTGACTCGGAGGGTGTTCAGGTCCGGAGACAGCGAGTACCTGCTGAATAAACAGCCTTGCCGGCTGAAGGACATCATTGAATTGTTCATGGACTCCGGTCTGGGCAAGGAAGCCTTTTCAATCATCAGTCAAGGGAAAGTCGAAGAAATCCTGAACAGCAAGCCTGAAGAAAGGCGGACAATCTTTGAAGATGCAGCGGGTGTCCTTAAATATAAAAACAGAAAAAAGAAGGCTGAAGCAAAGCTGTTCGAAACCCAGGAAAACCTCAATCGTGTAAATGATATCATTTCAGAATTGGAAGGCCAGGTAGAGCCTTTAAAGATTCAGGCTTCCATGGCAAAAGATTATCTGGAGAAAAAAGAGGAACTGGAAAAGGTTGAAGTCGGTGTGACAGTCTTTGAAATTGAAGACATTCACAATCAATGGCAAGAACTGAGCGGTTCCTTTGAGTCTCATGGGAAAAATGAATTGAAGTTATCCTCCGAAATTCAAAAGCGGGAAGCGCAGCTCGAAAAACTCAGAGACAATACAGCAGCTCTTGACGAGTCCATCTCACAGCTGCAGGAGGTGCTTCTTTCGGCCTCTGAGGAGCTTGAAAAGCTGCAAGGGAGAAAACAGGTCCTTCACGAAAGAAAGAAAAATGCTTCCAATAATAGAGAACAATTGGAAAGAAATATTGACGAAGCTAAAATTAGAATTGAAAAGCTGACGGTTGAGAAACAGCAGACAGACAAAGAATTCAAAGAGGTTAAAACTGAAACAGAAAACCTTAAGGGGAAGCTCTCAGAAAAACAAAAACGTTTCCAGTATTTCAATGACGACATTGAAACGATGATCGATACCCTGAAAGGCGACTATATTGAAAAGCTGAATCGCCAGGCTGCGGCCAAAAATGAAATTCAGTACCTGCAGACCCAGCTCGACCAACAAACAGGCCGGAGCAAGCGGCTGGATGAAGATAATGAAAAATTTCTGGCTCAGCGTGAGGAAATCAAATCAGCTCAGATTGAAATCGAACAGCAGCTCAGCGTACTGAAACAAGCGATAGATGATCAAGTTACTTCTTACAGGAAAGAAAAAATTGATCTGGATACATTGAAAAGCAAGTATCAAAAACTGGAGACGACGCTTTATCAAGCATACCAGTTCCTTCAGCAGGCGAAATCCAGGAAAGAAATGCTCGAGGAGATGGAAGAAGACTATTCAGGTTTCTTTCAAGGTGTGAAGGAGGTCCTTAAAGCAAGGAACAGTACTCTGAAGGGGATCGAAGGTGCAGTGGCCGAACTGGTTTCTGTACCGAAGCAGTATGATAAAGCAATTGAAACCGCCCTTGGAGCAGCAATGCAGCATGTGGTCGTCGAAAGCGAGTCGCATGGACGCGAAGCGATTTCATTCCTGAAGAGAAATCAATATGGAAGAGCGACATTCCTGCCTATGAACGTTATCAAAGGCAAGTCGATTCCTGCTGCACAGCTGTCTTCATTGAAAAGTCAAGCTTCATTCGTAGGAGTGGCTTCCGATCTTTTGGACTATGATCAAAGGTACCAATCCATTATTTCGAATCTGTTGGGGAATGTCATTATTACAGAAGATTTAAAGGGAGCAAATGCTCTTGCTAAAATAACTGGTTACCGGTACCGTTTTGTCACGCTTGAGGGAGATATCGTCAATCCTGGAGGATCTATGTCCGGAGGAGCTTCTAAACAAAAAAAATCTTCCCTGCTCAGCAGAAAAAGTGAATTGGAAGAGTTAATTAACAAGCTTAAGGAAATGGAAGATAAAACTGGCGGTCTTGAAGCACAAATCAAACAGTACAAATCGGACATCTCTTTTAGTGAAAAGAAGCTGGAAGATATGCGGCTTAAAGGCGAGCAGCTGAGATATGAAGAACAAGAACAGAAGTCCAGACAGAGAGAATTGGAATTATCTCAAAAAAATATGGATGAAAGACTCTCGTTGTATGACCTAGAAAAAGGGGAATTTTCAGACCAGAAAACCAGGAACATTAAAAGGATTGATGAGCTGAAAGAAGAACTTGGTATAATTGCCGGTGAACTCCAGACAATGGAAAAAGAAATTGATGAGTTGACCCATCAAAAAAATACCGACAGGACGTCTAAAGAAGAAATTTCCAATGAAATAAGTGATATGAAGGCGAAGCTTGCGGCCCGCTATGAACAGCTCAATGCAAGCAAGAGTGTTTTAGTGCGCATCAATGAAGAGCTCCAGCAGGCTGAAAAGAAGAAGAAAGATTATGAAGAAGACCTACAGTGGCTGGCAAATGAGATGGATAACGATTTCTCTGGAGAAGCTAAACTTCAAGAGGATGCCGAGGCAAGAGCCCGCGAGAAGCAGGAAACAGCAAGCTTGATCAGCAGCCGTCGTGAAGAAAGGATGAAACTCCAAACAGAAGTGGAAGATGAAGAACTTCATCTCAAAGAGCTGAAGAGGCAGCATAAGGGATTGCTTGGTGCGCTCAAAGATGAGGAAGTGAAGATCAACCGGCTCGATGTCGAGCTGGAAAACCGCCTTGCTCACTTGAGGGAAGAATATATGCTCAGCTTTGAAGCAGCCAAAGAAGATTACCCGCTCTTAATGGATATAGCCGATGCAAGGAAGAAAGTGAAACTCATCAAACTTGCTCTAGAAGAATTGGGAACAGTCAATCTTGGTGCAATTGATGAGTATGAACGGGTTTCCGAGCGTTATCAATTCCTCCTTGAACAGCAGGCTGACCTGCAGGAGGCGAAGGATACCCTGCACGAGGTCATCAAAGAAATGGACGCCGAGATGGTGAAGCGTTTTGATTTCACCTTCCATGCCATCAAAGCCGAATTCGAAGGTGTGTTTTCTGCCCTCTTTGGCGGTGGCAGAGCTGAATTGAAGCTTACCACGCCGGATGACCTGTTGAATACAGGAGTGGATATTGTTGCGCAGCCCCCTGGCAAAAAACTGCAAAATCTAGGCCTTTTATCAGGCGGAGAACGGGCATTAACCGCTATCGCATTATTATTTTCCATACTGAAAGTCCGTCCGGTTCCTTTCTGTATTCTTGATGAAGTCGAAGCGGCTCTTGATGAAGCCAACGTTCAAAGATTCAGTAAATATCTGAAAAAATTCAGCCAGGAAACGCAATTCATCGTGATCACGCATAGAAAAGGAACTATGGAGGAAGCTCATGTCCTCTATGGAGTGACTATGCAGGAATCAGGGGTGTCCATGCTTGTGTCAGTAAGGCTGGAGGAAACAAAAGAATTTGTTCAAGTTAAATAAGGCAGGTGCATAAAGTGAGCTTTTTTAAGAAATTAAAAGAAAAATTTACAACATCATCAGATTCAGTAACCAATAAATTTAAGGATGGTCTTTCAAAAACGCGAAATAATTTCTCTTCAAAAGTGAATGACCTTGTAGCGAGATATCGTAAAGTGGACGAAGAGTTCTTTGAAGAACTGGAAGAGATCCTTATTGGGGCGGATGTCGGGTTTGATACCGTCATGGAGCTGGTCGACAAATTAAGGTACGAAGCTAAACGCCGTAATATTCAGGAAACCAGTGAGCTTCAAAGCGTCATCTCGGAGAAGCTTGTTGAAATTTATGAAGGTGATGCTGGAGCTTCCAACGAACTCAATATCCAGGAAGATACACTGACAGTCATCCTGTTTGTCGGTGTCAACGGTGTAGGGAAAACGACTACAATCGGGAAGATGGCTCATATGTTCAAAGAGCAGGGAAAGAGTGTTCTGCTTGCGGCTGGAGATACATTCCGTGCTGGTGCCATCGATCAATTAGAAGTTTGGGGACAAAGAGCAGAAGTACCAGTCATCAAGCATTCAGAAGGATCCGACCCTGCTGCGGTCATCTATGATGCAGTTCAATCCGCGAAAGCAAAAAATGCGGATATCCTTCTATGTGACACTGCAGGACGGCTGCAAAACAAAGTGAACCTGATGAATGAACTTCAAAAGGTGAAGAGGGTCATCGAGCGTGAAATACCGGGAGCTCCCCATGAAGTTCTACTGGTTCTGGATGCAACGACCGGCCAGAATGCCCTGCTTCAAGCTAAAACATTCAAAGAAGCAACGGATGTATCCGGAATTGTACTGACGAAGCTTGATGGAACAGCAAAAGGCGGAATCGTCATTGGAATTAAAAATGAACTGCAAATCCCGGTTAAATTCGTCGGACTTGGTGAGAAAGTCGATGATCTTCAGCCGTTCGATCCTGAGAAGTATGTGTACGGCTTATTCTCCAATGTGGTCGATGAAGAGGAAATGGAAGAGTAAGATGCAGAACCGCGATAAGCCTTTGGCTTGCCGCGGTTTTTTGATTTCCTTAGAGCTTATACCCTGGTATAAAGAACCTCAGGTCATAATAAGGACCTGAACAATCCTTCATTGAGTCACCAGTTATAACTAAAATGAGCGGAATTCTTCCGGTGAAATGATTAGATCAGTTGCAGAAAACAGCAATAAGAAAATGGAATCAAACTTTTGCTAGCTGTTTTAACAGTTAGCTGCTCTTATTTATGTTAATATCATGAAAAAATATATAGAGAGTTGTACTGCTAATTTCGAAGAACAAAATGTTCTGTCATTCGCTATTTAAGGTACTTTTTATATTACCAAGTAAATAGACTCACTGGAATACCTTTATATTAAGATTAAAGGAGTGTCAACATCGGTACGAATTGGCACTCCCTTCTAGGTGTAATTTTTTAAAAAAATTCGTAAAAGGTCTTTTAGAAAAAAGCGCTAAAATTTCGCTTGCTTAATATACCCTTAATTGAAATCTATTCCACATCTTAGTTGCAAATTAGAAGTGTGTATTTCAAAACAGACCCCCGTTACTGTTTGTAGGTTTTTTCAAAATAAATTTAGCTTTGAAATGTGATTTAACCTTCATCCCCCTTTTAAGAGCGTTCTAAAAAAATTTATAGCTCAAAAACATTATGTATCCCATACTCCGTATAGACCTTGACATTTTCTCTAAAACTATGTATCCTTCTTATGTAAAGGTGTTTCACTTAACACAAGAGGGAGTGAGGAAATGCTTGAGAAAACGACGAGAATGAATTATTTGTATGATTTCTATCAGTCGCTATTAACTCCCAAGCAAAGCAGCTACATGTCCCTCTACTACTTGGATGACTTCTCGCTTGGCGAAATTGCCGAGGAATATGAGATCAGCCGTCAAGCAGTTTATGACAATATCAAGCGTACAGAAGCAATGCTTGAAGAATATGAAGAGAAGCTTTTATTATTTCAGAAGTTTCAAGAGCGCAGCAAGCTTTTGCGGGAAATCAAACAGTTACTTAATAAACAAGACAATAAAACGTCGGAATTAGAAGAGCTGTTCGAAAAGCTCGAGAAATTGGATTAGGAGGCGGCATTATGGCATTTGAAGGATTAGCCGACCGACTGCAAGGCACAATTCAGAAGATCCGCGGAAAAGGAAAAGTCAATGAAGCGGATGTAAAAGAAATGATGCGTGAAGTCCGTCTTGCATTGCTTGAAGCAGACGTAAACTTCAAAGTAGTAAAAACTTTCGTTAAAAAGGTAAGTGAACGTGCTGTGGGCCAGGAAGTCATGCAAAGTTTGACGCCGGGCCAGCAGGTCATCAAAGTGGTTAAAGAAGAACTTACCGAATTAATGGGAGGAGAGCAAAGCCAGATTGCTGTCGCCAAGCGTGCGCCTACCGTCATAATGATGGTCGGCCTTCAGGGTGCAGGTAAAACAACGACCACTGGTAAGCTCGCCAATCTTCTGAGAAAGAAATATAACCGCAAACCTTTGCTGGTGGCGGCAGATATTTACCGTCCTGCAGCGATCAAACAACTGGAAACACTCGGCAAACAATTGAGCATGCCTGTATTCTCATTGGGGGACCAGGTAAGTCCTGTGGAAATTGCGAAGCAGGCAATCGAGAAAGCGAAGGAAGAGCACCATGATTATGTTCTGATAGATACAGCCGGACGCCTTCATATTGATGAAAAGCTGATGGGTGAATTGGAGGATATCAAGGAGCTCACAAATCCAGACGAAATCTTTCTTGTTGTCGATGCAATGACCGGACAGGATGCGGTGAATGTTGCCCAAAGCTTTAATGATTCATTAGGGATTTCAGGAGTTGTCCTGACAAAACTGGACGGAGATACTCGAGGCGGTGCTGCTCTATCCATCCGATCTGTTACGGAAAAACCGATTAAATTTGTCGGGATGGGCGAAAAGCTGGATGCGCTTGAAGCTTTCCATCCTGAGCGAATGGCTTCCCGTATACTTGGTATGGGTGATGTATTGTCGCTGATCGAGAAAGCCCAGGCTAATGTCGATGAAGAGAAAGCTAAAGAGCTTGAAAAGAAGATGAGGACTATGTCCTTTACTTTTGAAGACTTCCTTGAACAGCTTGGACAAGTCAAACAAATGGGTCCTCTTGATGAATTAATCAAGATGATGCCTGGCGCTAACAAGATGAAGGGCCTGGATAAACTGCAAGTGGATGAAAAACAGCTGAGCCACGTCGAAGCGATCATTCAATCCATGACAAAAGAAGAGAAGCAGCATCCAGAAACCATCAATTCCGGCAGGAAAAAACGAATTGCAAGGGGAAGCGGAAGAAACATCCAGGAAGTCAACCGCTTGCTTAAGCAGTTTGAAGATATGAAAAAAATGATGAAACAAATGAGCGGAATGCAAGGAAAAGCTAAGAAAAAAGGTATGAAATTCCCGTTCATGTAGGCTTTTGATCTTAACTGTTAAAAAGAAAATTCAACTGTTAAGAAAAAACACTTTACAAACAAAATACACACTGATAATATATCTACTTGTGTAAAACTATTCGGAGGTGCTTTAAACATGGCAGTAAAAATTCGTTTAAAACGTATGGGAGCTAAAAAGTCCCCTTTCTATCGTATTGTAGTAGCAGATTCTCGTTCACCGCGTGATGGACGTCAAATTGAAACAGTTGGAACTTACAACCCGGTTGCAGAGCCAGCTGTAGTAGATATCAACGAAGAGCTTGCTCTTAAATGGATGCAAAATGGTGCGAAACCATCTGACACAGTCCGCAACCTTTTCTCTAAACAAGGTATCATGGAAAAATTCCACAACGCTAAATACAGCAAGTAATTGTGGAACGAATGAAAGATTTGATCTTAACGATTGTGGCTCCTCTTGTAGACCGGCCTGAGCATTTAGAAGTAGATGCTGAGGAGAATGATGATTCTGTCACTTATAAGCTTATGCTTCATCCCGAAGACATGGGCAAAGTGATCGGAAAGCAAGGGCGGGTCGCAAAGTCGATTCGGACAGTAGTTTATGCTGCAGCAGGATCACATGAAAAAAAGAGAGTCTTTCTGGAAATCGCAGAGTGAACAACAAGAGCCGGACATAGCGGCTGCTTCCCTTCAGGGTAATCACACGGATGGAAGTTCCGCTAATGCCGGCACATATAAGACAGTCAAAAGGGAGGAGAAAATAACCTCCCTTTTTATATACCATTTTATAGATCTGAAGGCTGCGTTCATCCTTTTAAGAGATCAGTCCCCATCTGCTTTACATCAGAAAAACAGACGTGATACCGATTTTTAGAGGGGATTTACCTAAGTACATTCCCTCCCCCTGCATACACAGGTGGAAGCGGAATAAAATGAACACATTCACAGGAGGCGGATTAATGAAGATTCTCCAGAATGTCACAGTGAATCAAGTGCTGACGGAATCGAGCAAGAGAGCATTGCTTGATAAATACGAGGGGAAAAAGTTCCAACTTCATAAAGAGTGTGATCAGCTGAGATTTGAAATGAAGAAGATGGAAAAAACGAAAAAGTATTCCTCGCAGAATCTTAAGTCTCATTTTGAAAAAGAGATAGAGTTAAGAGTAGAAAAAATCAAACTGACAGATTTCCAGATCGATCAGCTTAATATACTGCCGCTTGGAAGTGAGTTGAAGGATAAAGAGATTCAGGGGATTGTTGAGGTCCAAGTGGGGGATAATTGGGAAGAAAAGAGTCCTTCCAAGACGATTGTGGTGAAAGACGGGTACATAAGTGAAATACGTTAGAGGTGATACAAATGGATAAGTGGTTTAACGTAGGGAAGATTGTTAATACACATGGAGTCAAAGGTGAAGTCAGAGTGATTTCAAGGACGGATTTCCCGGAAGAAAGATACAAGAAGGGCAATACACTCTATTTATTTACTGAAAAAGGAAAAGACCCTCTGGAATTGACGGTTGAAACTCACCGGAAACATAAGAATTTTGATTTGCTCACTTTTGTTGATTACACAGACATCAGCAAAGTGGAGCCCTTCAAAAATGGAATCTTGAAAATAAATGAAACGCAGCTTGGACACCTTGAAGAAGGAGAATTCTACTTCCATGAAATCATCGGCTGCACAGTCAAAACATCTTCGGGTGAGGAAGTTGGTTCAATCTCTGAAATCCTGACACCGGGAGCGAATGATGTATGGGTAGTCAAAGGTGCTAAAGGGAAGGAAATTCTGATTCCTTATATAGACGATGTTGTGAAAGAAATAGACATTGATAAAAAGGTGATTCTCATTGAGCCTCTCGAAGGACTGCTTACATGAAAAAAATAGATGTACTTTCTCTATTTCCTTCGATGTTCAGTGGAGTATTCGGTGAGTCCATTCTAAAAAAAGCTGCTGAAAAAGGTGCTGTTCAGTACAATGTAGTGAATTTCAGGGAGTATGCCGATAACAAACATGGACAAGTCGATGATTACCCATACGGAGGCGGTGCAGGCATGGTATTGAAGCCGCAGCCGATCTTTGACGCTGTAGAAGCCCTCACAAGTCCATCTCAGCAGAAAAAGCCAAGAGTCATACTGCTTTGTCCGCAGGGAGAACGGTATTCTCAGAAGAAAGCAGAAGAACTGGCTCAAGAAGACCATTTGATTTTCGTCTGCGGGCATTACGAGGGATACGATGAAAGGATCCGGGAGCATGTGGTGACAGATGAAATTTCGATTGGTGACTTTGTTCTCACGGGCGGGGAACTCGGAGCAATGGTCATCATCGACAGTGTAGTAAGGCTTCTTCCGGGAGTGCTGGGGAATGAAGATTCACCTGTCCTGGACTCTTTCTCATCGGGATATCTTGAACACCCGCATTATACAAGGCCATCTGACTTTAGAGGAATGAAGGTACCGAAAGAACTGATTTCCGGTAACCATAAACTCATTGAGGAATGGAGAGAAAGGGAATCACTCAGAAGGACGTTTGAAAGAAGGCCGGACTTACTGGATGGTAAAGAATTGAATGAACGCCAAAAAAATTGGCTGGAAGAATGGAAAAATGATAGAAACTAGTTGATTCAATCATATCAATATGGTATTATTACCTTTGTGACTTGATCAGATAATTTCTATCGGGTCATCGATTAGGATGTTCCGCTGCAATAAATCGTTTTTGTAAGAGCATCTGGTGGAAGGAGATGAAATAGATGCACAAATTGATCGAAGAAATTACAAAAGAACAACTTCGCTCTGATTTACCATCTTTCCGTCCTGGTGATACAGTTCGCGTACACGTTAACATTGTTGAGGGTACTCGCGAGCGTATTCAGGTATTCGAAGGTGTAGTAATCGGCCGTCGCGGAGGCGGAATCAGCGAAACGTTCACAGTTCGTAAAATTTCTTATGGTGTTGGTGTTGAGCGTACATTCCCTGTACACACACCAAAAATCGCGAAGCTTGAAGTTATCCGCCGCGGTAAAGTCCGTCGTGCGAAACTTTACTACTTGCGCAACCTGCGCGGTAAAGCTGCCCGTATCAAAGAAATTCGATAATTTTAAGATGGAAAGGAGCTTGGAGACAAGCTCCTTTTTCAGTTTATTTTTCAGTTTATTAAACAGCTTTTCAGTTACTTCCGTTAGCAAAGGTCTGCGGATATGATCAAGCGTCCATCCAGGCGGATTACATGCTTTCAGCAGGAACAAGTCTATTTAATCTTATTGAGTGCTCTTTTCTTAAATTAATACAACATTACATACTATGATCTAGTTTAAAGTATATCAGATGTAAACCGTGTCTGCTTTTTGTAGAATATGACTATGGGAAAATTTGAGGCACAGGAGGGGAACCTGGTGGCAAAGCAGAAGAATGAACTGTGGGAATGGACCAAAGCATTATTGATTGCTGTCGGACTGGCTGCGCTGATCCGTTACTTTTTATTTACGCCGATCGTGGTTGACGGTTTATCGATGATGCCGACATTACATAATGGAGACAGGATGATTGTTAATAAGTTAAGTTATAGCGTTGGAGAACCGGATCGTTTTGATATAATCGTTTTTCATGCACCGGAACAAAAAGATTATATCAAGCGTGTAATCGGGCTTCCTGGAGACACTGTCGAATATAAAGACGATGTACTTTATGTTAACGGAGAAGCATATGACGAACCTTATTTGGAAGAATATAAGGAACAGATCGATGATGGACTGTTGACTGAAGACTTTACGTTAGCAGAAAAAATCGGCCGGGAAACAGTTCCGGAAAACACCCTCTTTGTCATGGGGGATAACCGCCGTTTCAGTAAGGACAGCCGCCACATAGGCGCAGTGGAAGTGGATGAAGTCATTGGCAGTACTAATGTCATCTATTGGCCGATTAAAGATATAGAAGTTATAAAGTAAGAAGATAGAAACAGATTTTATTGGAGGTGATAATATGACCATTCAATGGTTTCCGGGACATATGGCGAAGGCAAGGAGACAGGTAACCGAGAAGTTGAAGCTCGTTGATATCATCATTGAACTTGTCGATGCCCGCATTCCGATTTCTTCCAGGAACCCAATGATTGACGAAGTGGTACAGCATAAGCCCCGTCTTGTCCTTTTAAACAAGGCGGACATGGCAGACAGGGCACTTACAGATCAGTGGATAAGGTATTTCGCTGACAGGGGCATCAAGGCGCTGGCAGTGAATGCCCAAGGCGGAACTGGTTTAGGTGACATCGTAAGAGCTTCAAAAGAAATTTTGAGAGAAAAATTCGACCGGATGAAATCAAGAGGGATGAAACCGAGGGCGATAAGGGCGATGATTGTAGGTATACCTAATGTCGGAAAATCCACATTGATCAACAGGCTCGCTAAGAAGAATATCGCCAAGACCGGCAATACACCAGGTGTAACAAAAGCACAGCAGTGGATAAAGGTCGGCAAGGAAATGGAGCTTCTTGATACACCAGGTATACTATGGCCGAAGTTTGAAGATCAGGAAGTAGGCTACAAGCTGGCTTTAACCGGTGCAATCAAAGACACAATTCTCAACTTGCAGGATATTGCTGTATATGGATTGCGCTATTTGGAAAAGCATTATCCAAACAGATTGGAAGAGCGCTATGGCATTGAAGTATTTCCAGAGGAAATTGTGGAAGTGTTTGATAAAATCGGTGTCCAGAGAGGGTGCTTGATTGCTGGAGGCGGAGTGGACTACGACAAGACTTCTGACCTGATTGTCCGTGATATCAGAAGTGAACGCCTGGGTAAGATTACATTCGATATCCCTGGAGAGTTTACTGAAGCAGAACAAGAATAGAGAAAAAGCTGATTCAAAAGGCGTATTTCGTCCTTATAGAGTCAGCTTTATTTTTTGGTGAATCTGCCGATAAAAAGAATGAACATACATAGTAAATAGGAGAGCGCTTATGCCCAAACAGTATACAATTTCTGAAGCAGCTAGAATTATCAAGGATATTCAAGAAGAGAAGGATGAGCTTTTTCAGACCTTTAAAAAGGATGAAAGAAAAGGAATCCAGAAACTCATTTCAAAATGGTACAGCGAACGGGAACAAGAGACGGCTTTGCGAGAGGAATTCGTCCGAATGAGCTCTTTCGAAAACGAATTAAAGCATCAGGGTTTCCGGTTTATCGCGGGTATAGATGAGGTAGGAAGAGGGCCATTGGCCGGACCGGTTGTTGCGGCTGCTGTCATCCTGCCTCAGGATATTTGCCTGCTCGGCATCAATGATTCAAAAAAACTGTCAGAAAAACAGAGAGAGACATTTTATGAGCTTATTACAGATAAAGCGATTGCCTGGGGTACAGGGATTATTTCTGCAGAGGAGATCGACAGGCTGAATATCTATCAAGCTTCTAAGAAAGCCATGATCACAGCCGTTAATGGACTCGGTGTATATCCTGACCATTTGTTAATTGATGCGATGGAATTGGGGACACCTTTTCCTGAAATCTCTTTGATTAAAGGAGACGCCCGGAGTATTTCAATTGCCGCTGCATCTATTGTCGCTAAAGTGACGAGAGACAGGCTGATGGAAGAGTATGCCCAAGACTACCCGGGATATGGGTTTCAGAAAAATATGGGTTATGGAACTAAGGAGCACTTGGAAGGTTTGAAGCAGTATGGTCCATGTCCGATTCATCGCAGCTCCTTTGCGCCGGTAAAAGAACTTATGTTGAAATAAAGAAGGTGTATTCATGCTGGAACGCAGTATACAAAGTGCTACATTTCAAAAATTGAATAAATCTCCTTATCCACCCAAATTGATTGATGGACAGGTTTTTTATGCAAAAGTCAATAAGCTGCTGCCAGAAGGGATGGCTGAAGTCAATTACAAGGGACAAAAAACCATTGCTAAATTGGAAGCCCCCTTGATTGCGGGAAATCATTATTTCTTTCAAGCGGAGCTTGCGGATGAAGGAATTCTGAAATTGAGGGTAATATCATCTCTCCAGAGTGAAGGTAAGGGCTCATTGTCCGATGTTGTCGAGAAGTTCATGAGCGATCTTCAGCTTCCAAAAGGAGGAAATATTAAGGAGTTAGTTGCCCTCATGGTGAGGAATTCTATGCCTTTCACAAAAGGAGAGCTGCTCAGGATGGGTGAGGTACTCACCGATACGCCGGACAAGCAGGAGGGTATCCAAACTCTTTTGAGACTGAAGGATGCAAATTTGACCATTACTAGGCCGCTATACTTTTCTTACCTATATGGACGAAATATGGAGTCCGTAACAGATCTGTTGGACAGGCTGGAAACCGCTTTACAGAATAGCACTTCTTTATCAACGGAAAACAAGGGGATCTTAAAAATTCTTGCAGGGGTAAAAGAATCCGAAACCAATCACCTTTTTCAAAAAGTTGTCAACTACGCCTCGGGTTTAGCGGTGGATAATGCTGGAGAGCCAAGCCGTCGTGCACCAGCGCAGAACCTCCTTCAATTGATGGGGATTGAGCCTCCAGAAAGTTCTCTGGGAGAAATAAAATCTTTTATCGGAAATAATGGGACAGCCTTGTTGAAAGATAAGATGACCGTTTTGGCTGAACTTCTAGCAAAAGTGGAGATATCCGCTGAAAAGCCCCATCTCCTTCTCAAAGATGTCCAAACTGCCTTGGATATCTTGAAATCAAGTGAAACTTCGTCTCAGGAAATAATCAAGGGGGCAGCAGAAATAATAAGGCGGGCTGAATCATTGCTTTCCCATGTAGAAACAATCCCTCAATTGACAAAAACAGGTAAATTCAACCTGATGTATGGTATCCATTCAAGAAAAGAGCAGCAAGCACTAATCAGCTTTTCCAGAATGATAGGCAGCCTGCGTGATAATCGCGGACCGGAGCAGCAAGCGTTGAGACTGCTTCAAGAGATCGTAGCTTTTGATGAAGGCAATGCTGCTAAGGTTCATAAAGAAAACCTGCCGGATATTATTAAGGATCTTATTTCAAAGCTAGGACTGAATCAAGAGGCCAGGCTTGCAGGAGGAGCTCCTGGAGACCGGTCCATGCAAGACTCTCTGAAACCGTCATTGATAGCCCTATTAAAGGAGCTTCCTCATGGGGAGGCGAGAGAGTCTGCTGAAAGGCTTCTATATAAGCTGAATGGCCAAGCTGCCTTGTCTGGGGAAAGCGGACCGCTTCAACACGTCGTTTACCAGCTTCCGCTATCATGGATGAACCAAAGAACTGACTTGACTATGCAGTGGACTGGAAGGAAAACGGAAAGCGGGAAAATCGATTCCGAATATTGTCGTGTATTATTCTATCTTGAACTGGAAAGCATCAAAGAAGTCATTGTCGATATGACAGTCCAGAACAGGGTCATTGCCTTGAACATATACAATGATACTCCCGGGTTAAAAGAATTATCGGCTCCTTTTTCAATGAATATGAAGGAGGGCCTTGAATTACTCGGCTACAAGTTGTCATCCGTCCATTTTAAGGAATCTGGTACTGCCGCTGTACCAGCGAAGGAAAAATATCGAGGGTTGGCGGGAGAAGTTCCTTATGCGGGGGTGGATTTAAAAGTATGAAAAAGAATAATGAGAATAAGAGGAAGCAAGCTGTGGCGCTTCAATATGAAGCAGACAGGCAGCAAGCTCCCAAAGTCATTGCGAAGGGAAAAGGATTGATAGCGGATAATATCCTTGAAAGGGCCAGGCAGAATAACATACCGGTGCAGGAGGACCCTGCTCTTGTCGAATTGCTCGGCAGCCTGGATATCAATGAATCGATACCTGAGGAACTCTATCAGGCAGTGGCAGAAGTGTTTGCCTTTTTGTACAGAGTCGATAAGGAAGCGGGAAGAAGCTGAAGCGGAAGGGTGGCTTCAGCTTTTGTTATGAACCTATTAAAAAGGCAACAATATAGGTGGGCGAATGGCTGCTTTCAAAGAATTTGCGGCTATTCCTGATGAACACCTATGCCTTGTGAAAAGGGTTTGTAAAAGGCTCTTTTCGTAAACTTTGCTGCTGTTTAATATGAATTTCGTAAGATAACAGCATAAGAAAGAAAAGAGACTTTTACAATAAGGGGTTCGGTTTTCGAGTACAAAATTATTAATTACACATCAAAAGGAGTGTCAAATCGCATTAATATTGACACTCCTTTTTTGTTGATTTAAGGATATCCTTGCTGGTAAATCTGTTCAATAGGTAATACAAAAAGTACCCTAAATAGCAAATGACAGAACTTTTTGTTGTTCAAAATTGGTTGCACAATTTCCTATACACTTTCAATCCTAATATTAGGAAGAAGGAGAGTTGTACGTTATAAAAAGTCTAGCAATGATTTGATTGGAACGGAAGGGGCGTGACCTCCTGCGGGACTAGCGTGCGTCTAGTTCCAGCACCCAGCCCCTCGGGGTCAAATAACCCCAAGAGATAAAAAGGAAGACCGCCTTTTTTTCTCTTGAGAACATTTGCCTGTCGGGGCTGATCAAGGTGCTTCCACTTTTGAAGACAGGTGAGACCCCTAATCCAGTTGCAGCGCCCAGTCCCTCGGGGTCAAATAACCCGAAGAGAATAAAAGGAAAGTTCGCCTTTTTTTCTCTTCGGAACATTTGCCTGTCGGGCCTGATCGGGGCGCTTCCACTTTATATACAGGCGAATCTAGCTTCAGCGGCCAGCGACTAGCAGATTTCGGTCTCTCTCCTTGCTAATCTAGCTGCATGGCCTAAGGCGGCTAGCGTACTTCCCTGCCTCCTCCTTGCGATAAGTCAACATCAACTCACTACGTTCGTTGTGTTTCCTTTATCTCATGCGAGAGCCCTAAAATCTGTACGTCGCTGAACGGCCGCTTCCGCTTTTTATGAAGCCGAGGAGGCTCACCGCACGCCCCGGGGAGTCACGCACCTGGAGTGGAAATCAATAGACATTGTTAATAGGTGTGAATCACTCAACCCCACCCTTGGAATTATTCTGAAAGCAGCAATTTATTTGAGTACAGCCTTGTAAAAAAGCAAGAAGATTTCTACAAAGCATTTGGAAGGTTTTCTTTTCATTTTACTATGTATTATGTAGAGAATTGGCCAGGGAGTGCCCGTCTCAAGTCTATACGAAAAAAGGGTTGTAATTTGAAAAGTGTACCGGAAAAATTTCCTAAGATTGTTTTTTTAAGATAACGTTTTCATTTAATAAAATCAAAAAACAGTACCCTTTTTCTCTCTTCATATTTCTGAATTTTAAAATTAATATAATATTTTGTGCATATATGTAGACATCTAATCTTTCATTTTATACAATGAAAGCGCAGTCTATTTTTGAAAGAGTTTGATAGGAGGATGGAAAATGAATATCCATGAATATCAAGGTAAAGAAATCCTCAGAAATAATGGGGTACCCGTACCTAATGGTCAAGTGGCTTTTACTCCGGATGAAGCGGTGGAAGCAGCGAAAACATTGAATTCAAGCGTTTATGTTGTGAAAGCACAAATTCATGCAGGCGGCCGTGGAAAAGCGGGCGGAGTTAAAATCGCAAAGAGTATTGACGAAGTACGTACATACGCAGAAGAACTGCTGGGGAAAACGTTGGTAACCCACCAAACAGGCCCGGAAGGCAAGGAAGTTAAGCGCTTACTTGTAGAGGAAGGCTGCGACATCAAGAAGGAGTATTATGTCGGTCTTGTACTGGACAGAGCAACTTCCCAAGTGGTCTTGATGGCTTCTGAAGAAGGAGGAACAGAAATCGAAGAAGTGGCTGAAGCTACTCCTGAGAAGATCTTCAAAGAATATATTGATCCTGTAGTCGGCCTGACTGGATTCCAGGCACGCCGGATCGCATTCAATATCAATATCCCGAAAGAGCTTGTCAATAAAGCGGCTAAGTTCATGCTGGGCCTATATAATGTTTATATCCAAAAAGATGCTTCCATCGTTGAAATCAATCCTTTGGTTGTAACAGGTGATGGCAATGTAATGGCATTGGATGCAAAGTTCAACTTTGATGCTAATGCACTGTACCGCCAGAAAAATGTCCTGGAACTTCGTGACCTTGAAGAAGAAGATCAAAAAGAAATCGAAGCTTCCAAATATGATTTGAGCTACATTTCCCTTGACGGAAATATTGGCTGCATGGTTAATGGTGCAGGCTTAGCGATGGCAACAATGGATATCGTTAAGCATTACGGCGGAGATCCCGCCAACTTCCTTGATGTTGGGGGCGGTGCAACAGCTGAAAAAGTTACTGAAGCATTCAAGATTATCCTTTCTGACGAAAATGTTAAAGGCATATTCGTTAATATCTTCGGCGGAATCATGAAGTGTGACATTATTGCCGAGGGTGTCGTTGAAGCGGCTAAACAAGTGGAGCTTAAAGTTCCATTGGTTGTCCGTCTTGAAGGAACGAACGTTGATCTAGGTAAGAAAATCCTGAGTGAGTCAGGTCTTAATATCATTGCCGCACAATCTATGGCGGACGGCGCACAAAAAATTGTTGAGCAAGTAGGATAAGAAAGGCGGAGGACTAATGAGCGTATTTATTAATAAAGATACAAAAGTTATTGTTCAAGGTATTACTGGTTCGACTGCTCTTTTCCATACAAAGCAAATGCTTGAATACGGTACGCAGATCGTTGCTGGTGTGACTCCGGGAAAAGGCGGAACCGAAGTTGAAGGAGTTCCTGTATACAATACAGTCGAGGAAGCAACAAGAGAAACTGGCGCAAATGCTTCAGTTATCTATGTTCCGGCGCCATTCGCAGCTGATGCGATCCTGGAAGCTGTCGATGCTGAATTGGACCTTGCCATCTGTATCACAGAGCACATCCCTGTGCTTGATATGGTGAAAGTGAAACGCTACATGGAAGGCAAAAAGACACGCCTAGTCGGTCCTAACTGTCCTGGCGTCATCACTCCGGATGAATGCAAGATCGGGATCATGCCTGGCTACATCCATACAAAAGGGCATGTAGGGGTTGTTTCCCGTTCTGGTACATTAACGTATGAAGCTGTACACCAACTGTCACAGGAAGGCATAGGGCAGTCTACAGCAGTAGGTATCGGCGGTGATCCTGTGAACGGCACTGATTTCATCGATGTGTTGAAAGCTTTTAATGAAGACGAAGACACATTTGCTGTCATCATGATTGGTGAGATTGGCGGTACTGCAGAGGAAGAAGCAGCCGAGTGGGTTAAAGCCAATATGACAAAGCCGGTAGTCGGCTTTATCGGCGGTCGTACAGCACCTCCAGGAAAACGCATGGGCCATGCGGGTGCCATCATTTCTGGCGGTAAAGGTACGGCAGATGAAAAAATCCGTGTTATGAATGAGTGTGGAATCGAAGTAGCTCCGACACCGTCCGACATGGGTGAGACACTTATCAAAGTCCTTAGGGATAAAGGCATTTACGATAAATGTAAAACACATTAATATAGTAGAAACTCGACTGAACAGGATGCATATAACCATCCTGTTCAGTCCTTTTTAAAATTTAAAAAAATTATAATCAGGAGGTTTAAATGAACATAGACAGAAACATTCTTTTTACCCTTCAGCATTGTGAGAGTATAGGCTGGAAGTCGATATCCCTTCTTATGAAGTCTGTACCTTCTCCTAATGAAATCAACAAACTGACACCGGCCGACCTGCGTAATATCCTCCCCATTTCCGCAAGTAAAATTAACGCTTTCTACAAGCAATTTCACTCATTCGACCCTTTACCCAAAATGAAAGAATATGAAGATCGTAATATTAGGTTTATAACTGTTTTCGATCATAAATATCCTCCCCTTTTGAAGAATATTTACGATCCGCCCTGGGTATTATTCTTTTCAGGAAAATCAAGCTTGTTAGAGAGAGATAAAAAGATTGCCATTGTCGGTTCCAGGAAAGCCGATGAATATTCTTCTGCTTCTTTAAATTTTCTTCTCCCCCAATTAGTGAAAGAAAATTTTGTGATTGTCAGCGGCCTGGCTGCAGGAGCAGACGAGATGGCGCATCGGAAAACCATAGAATTAAAAGGCGACACCATAGCAGTAATAGGAGGCGGGCTGGATCACATCTATCCTGCTGCAAACCGAAGACTGGCAGAATGGATGAAGACCAATCAGCTGATCCTTTCAGAGTATCCCCCGGATACTATGCCTCAGCGCTGGCATTTTCCTTTAAGGAATCGAATTATCAGCGGCATGACTCAAGCAGTTCTTGTCACACAGGCAAGCAGAAAGAGCGGTTCGCTGATTACGGCAGAATACAGCTTGAATGAAGGGAGAGATGTCTTTGCGCTTCCCGGCAGAATGGATTCATCTCTTTCGGAGGGAAGCAACTTACTGATTCAACAAGGGGCGAAGCTCATTACATCATCTGAAGACATTGTTTCTGAATTCGCGTATAATTCTTATAAAAACATATAAACTTTAGAAAGGCAGCCAGTTCTTTACATAACTGTCTGCCTGACTTAGAATAATGCAGCGTGCTTATAAAGCAAGAAGAAGGATAAAAGAATAGTATAAAATCAGCTGATTTTTTGAAAAATTCCTCTTAATATGTATAAAATGTATAAAAAGGTTGCATTTCTTCTCAAACTGTTATACATTTTGCAACAGATATAATACCAAAAATCAGTTTCTTTTTGATTGAGCTGATGGAAACGTTTCCTTTGCTCTATCAATGACTCATAATAATTTCCTCGAATCAAAAGTTGTTGGATCATAAGTGTTCCAGTGAAAGAAATTAACACTTTTCGTAAACTTTGCATCGGAAGATAACGCCATGATTTACAGAAGATCATGGTAAGGAAGGAAGAAAAGAGCTGCTCTTCCTTTTAGAGAAAAAAACCTAGTATCAGGGGAATAGTCCGGCTTTTGGGATATTTCCGAAAGCCAGCAATATAGGGAAAACAGCCTTTTTAAGAAAGATTGACTGGAAAGTAAGCAAGAGCGCTCCAGCCAAGCAGCTGTTCTTACGGAATCGCCTATTCTACTCCACAAGGATTACTGGTGGGGTTGAGAGTATTTCATATAGCAAAGATATGGATGATTAGAACGAAAAAATAAACGATTTCCCTCTTTAAGGAGGCAATTTAATGTCAGAATATCTAGTGATTGTTGAGTCGCCCGCAAAGGCAAAGACAATCGAGAAATATTTAGGAAAGAAATATAAGGTCCGTGCTTCGATGGGCCATGTACGGGATCTCCCTAAAAGTCAGATGGGTGTGGATGTAGAAGACGGATTCAATCCAAAATACATTACAATCCGCGGTAAGGGACCTGTTTTAAAAGAATTAAAAACAGCTGCGAAAAAAGCAAAAAAGATTTACCTTGCAGCTGACCCCGACAGAGAAGGAGAAGCAATTGCCTGGCACCTTGCCCACAGCCTGGACATGGATGTCCACTCCGAGTGCAGGGTCGTGTTCAATGAAATTACGAAGGATGCCATTAAGGAATCTTTCAAGCATCCGCGTGCCATAAATATGGATCTGGTCGACGCCCAGCAGGCAAGAAGGATCTTGGACAGGCTTGTCGGCTATAATATCAGTCCCCTCCTTTGGAAGAAAGTAAAGAAGGGTCTTAGTGCGGGGAGGGTTCAATCGGTAGCGGTAAGGCTGATCATTGACCGCGAAAAAGAAATAAAAGAGTTCATTCCCGAAGAATATTGGACGATTCATGCACAATTCAAAAAGGGCAAGAGCTCATTTGAGGGAGCCTTCTATGGGCTGGACGGAAACAAACTGGACCTGAAAACTGAACAAGAGGTAAAGGATGTCCTGAAAAAGATAAAAGGTGATTCTTTCGAAATCAAGAAAGTAACCAAGAAGGAAAGAAAAAGGAATCCTGCTGCACCGTTTACTACTTCATCTTTACAGCAGGAGGCTGCCAGGAAGCTGAACTTCAGGGCCAAGAAAACAATGATGCTTGCACAGCAGTTATACGAAGGGATTGAAATTGGAAAAGAAGGAACTGTCGGTCTCATAACGTATATGAGAACAGATTCTACCCGGATTTCAGAAGTAGCCCAAAAAGAAGCATCAGAGTATATTACTGAGAAATATGGCTCGGAATTTTTGAAAAGCCAGGAACGAAAAGAGAAAAAGGGGCAAAAAGCACAAGATGCCCATGAAGCTGTCCGGCCAACATCAACCTTGAGAGACCCTGCTTCAATGAAGGAGTATCTGTCGCGTGACCAATTGAGGCTGTATAAGCTTATATGGGAACGTTTTGTAGCAAGCCAGATGGCTTCAGCAGTCATGGATACCATGAGTTTCGATGTAGTAAATGGTGACGTGTTCTTCCGTGCCAACGGATCTAAAGTTAAATTCCCTGGTTTCATGAAAGTGTACGTAGAAGGAACGGATGATGGGAAAGAAGAGAAGGAGAATATGCTTCCGGCCCTGGAAGAAGGGGACATTGTCAGCTATGAGGATATCGATCCCAAGCAGCATTTCACGCAGCCGCCGCCCCGGTATACAGAAGCGAGGCTGGTCAGGACGCTGGAAGAGCTGGGTATAGGGAGGCCGTCCACCTATGCCCCTACTTTGGATACAATACAAAGGAGAGGCTATGTAAGCCTTGACAACAAACGGTTTATCCCGACAGAGCTGGGAGGGATTGTATCCGAACTTGTTTCAGAGTTCTTCCCTGAAATAATAGATGTCGAATTTACCGCCAATATGGAACGTGACCTTGATTACGTTGAAGATGGTAAAGAAAAATGGGTCAATATTATCGATCAGTTCTACAGAGGATTCGAAAAACATCTTGAAAAAGCCGAGGAAGAAATGGAGAAAGTAGAGATCAAAGATGAACCTGCTGGTGAGGACTGTGAAAACTGCGGACACCCAATGGTATTTAAAATGGGACGGTATGGAAAGTTCATGGCTTGCAGTAACTTCCCGGACTGCCGCAACACCAAGGCAATCGTGAAGGAAATCGGTGTTAAGTGCCCTGATTGTGAAGAAGGTAATATCATCGAAAGAAAGAGTAAGAAGAAACGCATTTTCTACGGGTGTGACCAATATCCGAAGTGCGAATTCCTTTCTTGGGACAAACCGATTGACAGGAAGTGTCCTAAGTGTGAGAAGCTCTTAGTGGAGAAAAAGCTGAAAAAGGGTGTACAGGTCCAATGTTCAAATTGTGATTATAAAGAAGAAACACAGCAATAAAGGAATGGATGGTGAGCTGACATGGCTCACTTTTTCCTTTTGTAAGAATATATGGTATCTTTAAGGTTGATGGCGGCCTATAGAACTGCCGGCAGGAAGAATGCGTCATAATGACTCTGGTGAAGACTTTTGTAAATATGGGTTCATTCAAAAACCAGCAGCCCCTTAAAAGACTAAAGCTTTAAATGGTAAAAATGGAAGATAATTAGAAACAATTCAGAACTTTGTGAAATATTTGTAAACTCCATTGCACCGGCTACTAAATTATGTTACTATTTAGTAGCCTTTTATGAGGTGATTAATATGTTGGAAAATGCAAACCAATATCTGAATAACTTTATTACATATTTACAGATTGAAAAGAACTATTCAGAGTATACCGTTACTTTTTATAAGGATGATATCAGGGAATTTTTCCTTTTTATGAATGAACAGAACCTGCACTCGTTAACGGCAATTGAGTACTTTGATGCCCGATTATTCTTGACAGGCCTGCATGAAAGGGAATTTGCCAGAGCATCAATCTCAAGGAAAATCTCAAGTTTGAGAAGCTTTTTCCGGTTTTTGAACCGGGAGGGGGAGATTACTGAGAATCCTTTTGCTTTGGTAAGCAGCCCTAAGGCTGAAAAGAGGCTTCCGCAATTCTTTTATGAAGAGGAGATGGAGAACCTTTTGCAGGCGTGTGAAGGTGAAGAGCCATTGCAGCTCCGTAACAGAGCGATGTTCGAGTTGTTTTATGCTACAGGGATCAGGGTAAGTGAATGTGCAGGGCTGCGTATAAAAGATATAGATTTTTCCTTGTCTACTATCCTTGTGAAGGGAAAGGGAAGCAAGGAAAGATATGTGCCATTTGGAACTTACGCGCATGAAGAACTGGAAAAATACATAAATATATCTCGCGGACAGTTGATGAAAGACGGGAAACACGAATATGTCTTTGTGAATTACAAAGGAGGCCCTTTGACTGCAAGGGGAATCAGGCATGTGCTGAATGGGATCATTAAGAAAGCATCCCTGACTGCGAAAATCCATCCTCATATGCTCAGGCATACGTTTGCAACCCATTTACTGAATAATGGTGCAGACATGCGTACAGTGCAAGAACTGCTTGGGCACGAAAATTTATCATCAACTCAAATTTATACGCATGTAACGAAAGATCATCTTAGAAAGACTTACTTGAATCACCATCCTCGTGCTTAGTTTAAAAGGAGGTACATTATATTGGGCAATTTTCATGCAACCACGATATTTGCTGTAAGGCATAAAGGGGAATGTGCCATGTCGGGGGACGGACAGGTTACATTTGGAAATGCGGTAGTAATGAAACATACGGCCAAGAAGGTCAGGAAGTTATTTAATGGAAAAGTGGTAGCGGGATTTGCAGGTTCAGTGGCTGACGCTTTTACGTTATTTGAAATGTTTGAGGGGAAATTACAGGAGTTCAATGGAAACCTGCAAAGGGCTGCAGTAGAGCTTGCCAAGCAGTGGAGAAGCGATAAAGTGCTTCGCAAACTTGAAGCCATGCTGATTGTCATGAATGAAGAGGACCTGCTTTTGATATCTGGTACCGGGGAAGTGATTGAACCGGATGATGGTATTTTAGCAATTGGTTCCGGGGGGAATTATGCACTTGCAGCCGGTCGCGCGCTGAAGAATATGAGCGGTGAACAGTTAAACGCAGAACAGATAGCAAAGGCAGCATTGGAAACTGCGGCAGATATATGTGTTTATACCAATCATAATATTATTGTAGAAAAACTTTAAGAGCAAGAAGCGCTATCTGCAGAGGACGGATCCAATTTTCGTCTGCCTGAAACTGTGATGGTAGAATGGATACGTTGGTTGTAGTGACATCATGATGGAAAGTACACCCCAAAGGCCTTAGATAGTCAACCACTTTAGCGGGGACTGATGAATAGTCGACCCTATCCGACAAAGGAGTGTTTCTCTTGAAAAAACAAGCCAATCAATTAACGCCAAGACAGATTGTCGATCGACTTGATCAATATATAGTAGGGCAAAGTGACGCTAAAAAGGCGGTAGCTGTTGCCTTGAGGAACCGATATAGAAGAAGTCTGCTTGCTGAAGGAATCAGGGATGAAGTTGTGCCCAAGAATATTTTAATGATGGGTCCTACAGGGGTGGGGAAAACGGAGATTGCCCGAAGGATGGCCAAACTCGTTGGGGCTCCATTCCTGAAGATTGAAGCCACAAAGTTTACTGAAGTCGGTTACGTCGGCAGGGATGTAGAGTCGATGGTAAGGGATTTGGTAGAAACTTCCGTGAGGCTGGTCAAGGAAGAGAAAATCGCTGATGTAAAAGAGGCGGCAGAAGAGAGTGCGAATCGCCGTCTAGTGGAACTGCTTGTTCCTTCGAAGAAGAAAAACAACAACTATAAAAATCCTTTTGAAATGATTTTCGGAGGGAACCAAGGCGGACAGCAGAAAGAGGAGGATGAAGAGCAAAAAGAAGAATCCTCTATTCATGAAAAGCGCAGGGTAATCTCTGAAAAACTTGCTTCAGGCGACCTCGAGGAAGAGGTCATAACGGTAGAACTAGAAGAACAGCAGGCCTCAATGTTCGATATGCTGCAAGGCTCAGGTATGGAACAGATGGGCATGAATATGCAGGATGCACTTGGCGGACTTATGCCTAAGAAGAAAAAGAAGCGAAAGCTGAAGGTTAAAGAGGCCCGGCCGGTGTTGATTAATGAAGAAGCCCAGAAACTGATTGACTTGGATGAAGTAACGCAGGAGGGCATTGTTAGAGCTGAGCAGACAGGCATCATTTTCATTGATGAAATTGATAAGATTGCGAGCAAAAGCTCAAGCCAATCTTCAGGAGAGGTTTCGAGAGAAGGTGTTCAGCGGGATATCCTTCCGATAGTGGAAGGCTCCACGGTTGTTACAAAGCATGGTTCAGTCAAGACTGACTATATGCTGTTCATTGCTGCGGGTGCTTTCCATACAGTCAAGCCTTCAGATTTGATTCCTGAATTGCAGGGACGTTTCCCTATCAGGGTCGAATTAAAAAAATTATCTGTCGAGGACTTTGTGAGAATATTGGTTGAGCCGGATAACGCCATTGTTAAGCAATATATAGCTCTTTTGGAAACAGAAGGTATACAAATTGAATTTTCTGACGAAGCTATTCGTAGGATGGCAGAAATCGCTTTTTCCGTTAACCAGAATACCGATAATATTGGTGCAAGAAGGCTCCATACAATCATGGAGAAACTGCTGGAGGACTTATCATTTGAAGCTCCAGACATTACGATGGAGAAAATCACCATTACTCCTTCCTATGTCGAGGATAAGCTAGGGGCGATTTCTCAGGATAAAGACCTGAGCCAGTTCATCTTATAAGTTTGCGATATAAGTCCATAGGGTAAAACGTTTAAGGCAGGGAAAGAATACACTCCCCCATTACAGGAATATCCTTATTTATATCAATGACTATACTAATCAAACATGGATTTAATTATATAAATATAGAAACTATTCAGTTGCACTAGGAGGAAATAAAATGAATTTATTAAGTAAAACAAGAACAATCAATGCAATGCTGCAAAAAGCAGCAGGGAAACCGGTTAATTTTAAAGAAATGGCAGAAACATTGAGTTCTGTCATCATTGCCAATGTTTTCGTGGTAAGCCGCCGCGGAAAGCTTTTGGGCTTTGCGGTTAATCAAAAGATCGAAAATGAAAGAATGAAGAAGATGCTTGAAGATCGTCAGTTTCCTGAAGAATATACAAACAGCCTGTTCAACGTCCAAGAAACTTCATCTAATCTGGATATCGACAGCCAGTATACAGCATTCCCTGTCGAGAATAGAGAGCTGTTTAAAAACGGGCTGACTACAATCGTGCCGATCATCGGTGGAGGAGAGCGCCTTGGTACATTGATTCTTGCCCGTCTAGAGGACAGTTTTGATGATGATGATTTGATCCTGGGTGAGTATGGAGCGACAGTAGTCGGTATGGAGATCCTTAGGGAGAAATCGGAAGAGATAGAGGTTGAAGCAAGAAGTAAAGCTGTTGTACAAATGGCAATCAGCTCTTTATCCTATAGTGAACTTGAAGCCATTGAACATATCTTTGAAGAATTAGATGGGAATGAAGGTCTGCTTGTAGCTTCAAAGATTGCTGACAGAGTTGGAATCACAAGATCTGTAATCGTAAACGCACTTCGTAAACTTGAAAGTGCAGGTGTAATCGAATCACGTTCTCTTGGAATGAAAGGGACTTACATTAAAGTATTGAATGATAAGTTCCTGATCGAGCTGGATAAATTAAAAACAAATTAATCAAAATCAAAAAACCGCTGGTCCTTTTGGACTGGCGGTTTTTAAAATTATAGATTATCATATTAAGTCGAACGGCTCGTAAATTAAAATAGCTCAAGTGGGTACACAATAGTTAACGCCAATCAACTAAGGAGTGTTCCCAAATGAGCTATACCCATATCGTACCACAGGAACGTGTATTAATTGAAAGTTATTGCCTGGAAAAGAAATCGCTGTCTTACATTGCCTCCCAGTTGAAAAGAAGCAAGAGCACCATTAACTACGAGCTAAAACGCTGTAAGCCTTATAATGCCCTGCAGGCTCAGCTCGACTACGATGCCAAGCGGGAAAACTGTCGCTCTAGACGCACGGTCGATTAAAAAGATGTCGACTATATCTTGTCCAAACTCAAGCTGGGCTGGTCGCCGGAAAGCATTGTAGGCAGGTATAGGAAAATGCATAAGAAACCTTTTCCTATCAGTGTATCAAGCATTTACCGGTACGCTGCCCTCGGGCTGTTTAAGCTGTCCCAAAAGCTTCTGATTCGAAAAGGGCGGAAGTTGAAAAACAACATGACGGAAACGCGAGGCAAGATGCCCCGTCTTAAAAAGATTCATGCTCGTAATGCGCCTCGGAGCCAAGTCGGACATTGGGAAGTCGATACAGTCATCGGCAAGTCGCACAAAAGTCAGATTCTCACGTTGACCGAACGTACCAGCCGGTTTGAGATTATCTATAAGCTGTCGGCGAAAACGGCGAGTGAAACCGCACAGTCCATCATCCACGTGTTGAAAAACTTGCCTAAAAAAGTGGTAAAGTCCATCACCGCAGACCGCGGCAAGGAATTTCATCTTTGGGAAGAAGTAGAGAAAGGGCTGGAAGTTCCCTTTTACTTGTCGGATCCTGGCAAACCAGGTCAGCGTGGTACCAACGAAAAAAGCAACGGCCGCATTAGGCGCACGTATCCAAAAGGAACCGATTTCAGCCGAATGACCCAGAAGGACATCCTGGATTTTCTCTTGACGTTCAACCAGGTCCCCCGGAAAGTGCTCAATTATAATACGCCATTTGAGGTATTCATGAATTTCTTGCCGTGTTCGACTTGAGTTGACAATTTACAAATTAATGAAAATCATTAGTGGATTCTAGTATAATTTCACAAAAAGGGTCTAAAGACCTAATAATAAAATAGTGGAAAGGGTTGTAATTACCCCCGTACATAGTAAAATGATAGTACAAACAGTTTACGACATATTTCAACAATTTCATGCAGAAAAGGCAAACTTCACTGAAAAGGAAGGACGCAAAGCCACGGGCCTACAATCAAATGGCAGCCGGGTTACCTAAGGGAGCAAGTATAGATAAATCTATGGAGCGATCTCTTTGGGGATCGCTTTTTTTTATAGCTGTTAGAGTTAGCATTATTTTCCTGGAAGGTAGCTTTCCTTATAACATAAATAGTCAGAGTATCAAGCTTTGTAATATATTTGTAACATTAGTTGTTTTATTATGTACTAAAACTACATGTAAAGTATGGAAATGAAGTGGGACTAATGTATTGATTGAAACCTAGTTTTTAGCGTGGAAAACGTAAAAGGGTGGTTTTCTTCATCCATTTAAGCAAAAAGTCCTTTTAAAAAATGATAAAGAAGTAGCGAAAAAATTAACCAAATATTCATAGACACTCATTTTGCTTAATATTACAATAGGTAGTATGATTCCGTAAAAAATGTCAAAAACCATTAATTTTTGACAAAATCCTGGTTAGAGGTGTAAAAAAATGAATTTGTTTTCCAACACCATTCAATCACTTGAAAATGGTTTGAATAATTCTTCGGTTAAACAGAAGATGATTTCTCAAAATATTGCTAATGTAGATACTCCTAATTACAAATCAAAATCTGTCAGCTTTAAAGACCAGTTAAATGACTCCATATCATCCATGGAAGCCATTAAAACCAATCCCCGCCACTTTGAATTCTCCGGAAGGTCAGCAGCAGGGTTCCGTATTAACAACAAGCCTTTCCAATATAACCACAATGGCAATGGTGTCGATATTGATAAAGAAATGTCGGAAATGGCCAATAATCAAATCTACTTTAATGCATTGTCAGACCGCTTAAATGGGAAGTTTAATTCTATGAAGTCTGTCATTTCAGGAGGTAAATAAACATGTCGATATTTCATGGGATGAATACTACGGCTTCTGCCCTTAGCGCTCAAAGGCTGAGGATGGATGTCATTTCCTCAAATATGGCCAATGCAGATTCAACAAGAGGAAAACTGGTTGACGGTGAGTGGCAGCCATACAGAAGGAAATCGGTTGTGCTGCAGCCGGATGCCGGAAGCTTTTCTACGCTATTGAATAAAGCTATGAATATGAAAGACTCACAGTCTCTTGGAAATGGTGTAAGAGTTGCAGAGATTAAAGAGGATGGAGAGACACCCTTTAACCTTGTGTATGACCCTGAACATCCTGATGCCAATCAAGAGGGATATGTTCGGATGCCGAATGTTGATCCTCTAAGGGAAATGATTGACCTGATCTCAGCTACTAGATCGTATGAAGCAAATGTCACTGCTTTTAATGCAAATAAATCGATGATGATGAAATCTCTTGAGATAGGTAAATAAGGAGGAGACCAATGGCTGTACATAATATATATTCTGCAACGCAAAACAGAATAAGTCCGTCGTTTGATAAAAATTTGGTGAAGCCAATACAAAACCAGCAGAACTTCGCTGACTTCCTAAAAAAATCCATTGAAGAAGTGAACACGAGCCAAAAGAATTCTGATATGTTGACTGAAAAATTAGTGCGCGGTGAGAACGTGGACTTGCATCAGGTGATGATTGCATCACAAAAAGCCAGCATCACTATGCAGACAACAATGGAAGTGCGGAACAAAGTTGTTGAAGCTTACCAGGAAATTATGAGAATGCCTATGTAATGACGGTTATTATTGCCGGGTAAATCAGACAAAGTAACCGGGGGATTAAGATGAATGACAATGTAAAAAAATATAAAGAACAATTTAAAACATTTTGGTCAAGCAGAACAAAAAAGCAAAAAGGTATGTATGGAGCGGTTGTACTAGTGGTCGTGCTTGCCATTGCGATTACTGGTTTCCTTTCCACAAGGACCAATCTTGTGCCACTGTACAGCAACCTAGCTCCCTCGGAAACTGGTGCAATTAAGGAAAACCTTGATGGCAGGGGGATTGCATCGGAAATCGCCGACGGCGGCTCTACCATCATGGTTCCAGGTGAGATGGTCGATACCTTAAAAGTCGAACTTGCTGCGGAAGGGATTCCGAATTCAGGAAGCATCGATTATTCTTTCTTTAGTCAAAATGCAGGGTTTGGAATGACAGACAATGAGTTCAATGTCATGAAGCTTGATGCCATGCAAACCGAACTTTCCAACCTGATGAAAGGGATTGAAGGCGTCGAGGATGCTAATGTGATGATAACCCTGCCTGAAAAAGGAGTCTTCATCAGCGAAGAATCAGAGCAGGCATCCGCATCTATTGTTCTGAACACAAAACCGGGATTTAATTTTGATCAAAAACAGATCAAGTCCCTTCATCATCTAGTTTCTAAGAGTGTTCCTAATCTGCCTACAAGTAATATCGTCATTATGAATCAATTTTTTGAGTACTTTGAGCTGGAAAATGAAAATTCTTCCTTTGGAGGAAGTATTGTCCAGCAAATGGATGTTAAAGACAGGGTGGAAAAGGACATTCAAAAGCAAGTACAAAGCATGCTGGGAACTTTGATTGGCTTCGATAAAGTGGTTGTTTCTGTAACTACTGATATTGACTTTACCCAGGAAAACAGGGAAGTAAACGAAGTTACGCCAGTTGATGAAGAAAATATGGAAGGAATCGCTGTAAGTGTCCAAAGAATCACTGAAACCTTTACAGGAAATGGTGCCGCTGCTGGGGGTGTTCCTCCTGCTGAAGACGCAGGTGATGGTTTGGGGACTTATGTAGAAGGCGAGAATTCCGATGGTGATTACGAGCGGATTGAAGAGACAATCAATAACGAGGTTAATAGAATCCGAAGAGAAATTGTCGAAAGTCCGTATAAAATCAGGGATATCGGTATCCAAGTAATGGTAGAACCGCCGGATCCTGAAGATCCAAACTCCTTTCCTCAGGACAGACAGGAAGATATATCCCAGATGTTGTCGACGATTGTCAGAACTTCAATTGACAAAGAATCTGGTACAGAGCTGACACCGGAAGCCATTGAAGACAAAATAGTTGTATCCGTTCAGCCCTTTAATGGGAAGGTGGAATTCGGCCAGGAATCAGAAACTGCTTTGCCGTGGTGGACATATGTTATAGGTGGAATACTGCTCGCGGTAATCCTTTTACTGATTTTCTTAATGGTAAGAAGGAAGAAAAATACTGTTGAGGAAGAGGCAGTTTACCAGGAGGAAGTCATGCAGCCGATCAATATCCCTGACATTGGCACAGAGCAAGAGACTGAAGGATCTGCCAGAAGAAAACAACTTGAAAAAATGGCCAGGGAAAAACCTGAAGAATTTGCGAAGCTGCTAAGGTCTTGGCTGGCTGATGAATAGGAGGAAGCAACATGGCTAAGCAACGCGAAAAAGAATTAACGGGCAAACAGAAAGCGGCCGTTCTCCTCATCTCACTGGGCCCGGATGTTTCGGCGTCTGTTTACAAACATTTATCAGAAGAGGAAATCGAAAAGCTGACGCTGGAAATTTCCGGTGTGAAGAAGGTTGAATCCCAAGCCAAGGAAGAAGTGCTTGAGGAATTTCACACGATTGCCCTTGCTCAGGATTATATTTCACAGGGCGGTATTGGCTATGCAAAAACAGTACTGGAGAAAGCATTGGGCAATGAGCAGGCGTCGGCCATCATTAATAGATTGACTTCATCTCTGCAAGTGAAGCCATTTGATTTTGCGAGAAGAGCAGATGCATCCCAGATATTGAATTTTATTCAAAATGAGCATCCACAAACGATTGCCTTGATCCTCTCATACTTGAATCCTCAGCAGGCAGGGCAGATTCTTTCTGAACTGTCACAGGAGGTACAGGCCGACATTGCAAGGCGTATAGCCCTTATGGACGGCACTTCACCTGAAGTAATAAGTGAAGTGGAAGCCATTCTGGAAAGGAAGCTCTCTACAACTGTTACCCAGGATTACTCCCAGACAGGCGGAGTAGAGGCAGTCGTTGAGGTATTGAATGGTGTTGACCGGTCTACCGAAAAGACGATCCTTGATGCCCTGGAGATACAAGATCCTGAATTAGCAGAAGAGATCAAGAAGCGGATGTTTGTGTTTGAGGACATTGTCACGCTTGATAACCGTTCTATCCAAAGGGTTATCCGTGACAGCGAAAATGAAGATCTGCTTTTGTCTCTTAAAGTCTCAAGTGATGAAGTTAAGGACATTGTCTTCCGTAATATGTCAACCAGAATGGTGGACTCTTTTAAAGAAGAAATGGAATTCATGGGCCCTGTCAGGCTTCGTGATGTAGAAGAGGCACAATCCAGAATTGTTAGTGTGATTAGAAGGCTTGAAGACTCTGGTGAGATTATTATTGCCCGTGGCGGAGGAGACGATATTATTGTCTAAAGTCATCAAGTATACGGATGCTTCTGATACTCAAGCACGGAAAGCAAGAGTTATATCTCTAAGAAACATTCTCGGACCGGCCAATGATGAAGGTGATGGAAACATACAGGAGAACCAAATTGGGCATCTGGAAAGAGAAAAACTTATAGAGGCAGCTAAAGCAGAAGCTCGATTTATATTGGAATCAGCAAGAAATGAAGCGAAGAGACTGGAAGAGGAAGTGTCTTCTCTAAAATCCCATTGGGAACAGGAGAAGGAGCTGCTGCAGCAAGAAGCGTATGAGCAAGCCTTTCAGCAGGGGCTGGATGAAGGAAGACAAAATGGAATGCAGGAGTATAAGAATCATATTAGTGAAGCTGTCGATGTGGTCACAAATGCAAAAAATGATTACTATCTTCATATTGACAAAGCGGAGAGGGTCATATTAGAACTGGGTATGCAAACAGCTGAAAGAGTCATCGGAAGGAAATTAGAAGAAGACCCGGAAATCTTTTTGGATATAGTCAAACGGGGAATCAAGGAGGTACGGGACCTGCCTGAAGTGCAGGTTCATATTCATCCTTCAAACTACAAGCTGCTGAGCGGAAATCAAGAAGAAATTGAATCAATTTTCCCTGTTCTTCGCAAGCTTCTTTTATATCCGGATGATGAACTCAGCCAGCAGGAATGCATTATTGAAACGGGTGAAGGCAGAGTGATTGTCAGTGTGGACAGCCAGCTGAATGAAATCAAGACTAAACTTGTTGAGATCTTAGAGGGTGAAAATGAATGAAAGCCGCTGAACTAATAGAACATATTCCTTCATTACACTCCTTTAAGAAGTTCGGGAAAGTAAAAAGAGTTGTTGGTTTAATGATTGAATCACAGGGTCCGAAAAGTTCAATTGGGGATATGTGTTTCATACATATTGCTGAATCTACAAGGAAAATTCAGGCTGAAGTTGTGGGATTCAAAGAAGAGACCGTCATTTTGATGCCTTATTCCGGCATTAATGAAATCTCTCCAGGAAGTCTTGTAGAAGCGACTTCCAATCCGCTGACCATAAAGGTTGGTCATTCTCTGATCGGCAAAGTGGTTGATTCGCTGGGGAATCCTTTGGACGGAGAGCCCCTGCCTAAAGGGCTGACACGCACTTTCACAGAACAAGCTCCCCCAAGCCCGCTTAGCCGCCCGCCCATCAATGAAAAAATTGAAGTGGGAGTCAGAGCGATTGACAGTATGCTGACAGTCGGAAAAGGACAAAGGGTGGGGATTTTTGCAGGAAGCGGTGTTGGAAAGAGTACCCTCCTCGGAATGATTGCAAGGAATACAACAGCCGATTTGAATGTCATAGCCCTAATAGGAGAGCGGGGGCGTGAGGTGAGGGAATTCATTGAAAGAGACCTCGGGGAAGAAGGCTTAAAGCGCTCGATAGTTGTGGCAGCTACCTCTGACCAGCCTGCCCTGATGAGAATTAAAGGAGCCTTCACCGCAACCGCCATCGCCGAATATTTCCGCGATAAGGGATTGAATGTCATGCTGATGATGGATTCAGTGACACGAGTGGCAATGGCACAAAGGGAGATCGGCCTTGCTGTCGGAGAGCCTCCTGCCACTAAAGGGTATACACCTTCTGTATTTGCCATCCTGCCTAAGCTATTGGAGAGAACGGGCACAAACCAGAATGGAACCATCACAGCTTTTTATACAGTATTGGTAGATGGCGACGATATGAACGAACCGATTGCCGATACAACAAGAGGTATTCTTGACGGCCATATCGTTCTTGATCGTAACATCGCCAACAAAGGGCAGTTTCCAGCGATCAATGTCCTGAAAAGTGTCAGCAGGCTGATGAACCACTTGGCACCCCAGCAGCACTTAAAGGCGGCTGAAAAAGTAAGGGGACTGATGAGTACCTATAGTAATTCTGAAGATCTCATTAACATTGGTGCTTATAAGAAGGGAACATCACAGGAAATCGATATGGCCATTGCGTATCAACCGCAGATCCTCTCATTCCTAAAGCAGGGAACGGGGGAAAGAGTGACAATGCATGAAAGTGTCAACTCCCTCATCAATCTTGCTGAAAAAGGAGAGTGGAAAGGATGACCTACACGTTTAAATTCGAAAAAATCCTCAATCTGAAAGAAAGAGAAAAAGAGGAAGTCAGAGAATCTTACCGGGCAGCAGTGGAAAAGTTCGAGGATATCGCTCAAAAGCTTTATGAATTACTGAAGAAAAAAGAAGACCTTGAAAACTTCCAGACTGAAAAGCTGGTAAGCGGTTTGTCAGTACAGGATATCCGCCATAATCAAAATTTCATTTCAAATATTGAAAAAACAATAGAGTATTACCAAGGCCTTGTCATCCAGGCCAGGAACAGGATGAATTGGCATGAACAAAAACTTTCAGAGATGAACGTTGAAGTGAAGAAATATGAAAAGATCAGAGAAAACGATTTTAATAGGTATAAAGAATTCCTGCACACTTCAGAGAGCAAAGTACTTGATGAGTTGGCAGTCATGCAGTTTACGAATAAGAGAAATTAGGTGATGACATGGGGAAGAAAACAGGGAAGAATAGAAACGAAAAAACAACCAGTCCCTTTCAGTGGGTGTTGTTTGCAGGTATTATTCCTCTTCTGTTTGCCGTGGTAACAACTTTAGTTGTGCTGTCATTAGCAGGTATGAATATTTTTGAAAAAGCAAAAGAAGCCGGAGAGAAAATACCTGTCATTTCTTCTGTTATTCCTACCGATGCAAAAGAAGAAGCTGCTAAGCTGGAAGCAAGGGTGCTTTCCCTTCAATCCGACATAGAAGACAAACTTTCTGAAATTAGCACCTTGAAAGGCAAAATAAATTCTCAAGAGAAAGAAAGGGAGAACCTGCTTGCTGAACAGGAAGAACTTCAATCTAAAATTGAGGAATTGGAGCAGATTCAGCAAGAGAATAAACGGGCATTCAAGGAAATGATTTCCACATTTGAAACAATGTCAGCTAAAAGTGCTGCCCCTGTTCTCGTTAATATGGAAAAAGAAAAAGCTATAAAGATTCTCTCCAATATTAAACCAGATACTCTTGCGAAAATTCTGGAAAAGATGTCACCTGAAGATGCAGCAATGTATACAGAGCAGCTATCAGCTGAAGTAAATCAAGAAAGATAAAGGAAGAGATTTGAAAGGTGGTGAAAAAGTGAACCTGGGTATAGTGCCTTCACGTCATGTCTTAAGAGAAGCAGGTAAGAAAGATCTGTTAGAAGTTCCGAAGGAAGATGATCAAGGTGTTGTTTTTAAAAAGTTTATAGACGCTTTTGCTGCTATGGATGGGAAAGAGAAGCCTGTTGTAACAGATAGCATAATAGCTGGCAGATCCATAGGAATTTCAGAGGCACTCACCGACCTTAACTTTAGCGAATTGGATCTGAGAACTGCAATTAAAGGAGTTATTGCAGATATCAACAAAGCAGAACCACTTTTGAAAAATGTGTTAAGTGAAACTGAACAGGATGAGCTAGGGGATTCATTAACTCAGATTATTGATATTTTAAATATCTTGCCAAAAAGTATTCTAGAAAACATTAATCGGAAAAACCTTCTAATTGTTTTAAATTCTTCCGAGGCTGTAGTAGAACACAATATGGAAACAGGAAAAGGTGAATTAATACAATCCAACCTGAAATTACTCACGCATAGGCTGAAACAGTTATTTAATAGTGATAATGCAGTTTCTAATCATAATTCTTTTAATATGTCAAAAAGGGAATCGAATGTACCTCTAAAAAATTCTCTTCAATTGAACAAAGTGTATGCCTCTGACATAGAACTCGCAGTCAGCTCTCTAAATCAATCTATTGAATTGAAAAAAGAGTTGATCAGCCTTAAAGATATGGGAAATTATGATAAAACTCAAATTTCAGCAACCATTCAACAAGTAGTGGACTTTATTAGTATTTTGCCTGAGGAGATTCAGAAAGAAATTTATCAAAATGATTTAAAATCGAGTCTAAGCTTATTAAAATCAGTAATGAATTTCCTCACGAAGACACCTGATGAAGATTCGTTTATTATTCCCGAAGGCATTGCATTAAGCTGGGCAACAGAAAAGAGAAATAAACCATTCATAGAAGCTGATCTTAGCGATTTTAAAGGAAAGGTTAACAGAGAAAGACCGAACCTTTTTAGTGAATTTGTACAACTATCAAAGGGTATAGATAGTCTCAAGAGTTTTCTGTCAGATTTTCAATTGGTATCAAAAGATTCTGTACTAAATCTACTAGAGACAGAAAAAGAAGAAAATGCTGGTGAAATGTCCGGAACTTTAATGGACTTAGCTTCAGATACTTATTTTCTTCAAAAACTTTTAAAGATTCTCAACAGTGGTGAGGAGTTAGAATTCAAAGGGTTAAAAGGCAGCATAACAGTGCTGGATTCTGAGAATGATCTCGTTAAAAAAACACTCAATGATAATCTTGGCGAATCAAATGCGTTAACTGCTGCAAAAGATAACGGTAAAGAGGGACTATTTCAAATAAGTAGGCACATTAATGATCAACTTAGTGGGGATCAGGAAAACTCAGAAGATGTGTTAGCCTCTTTTACCAAAAGTAACAGTAAAGATGCATCTACTCTGATAAGTAAGCAGATGAATGCTCCTCTTGGAGAGAATCAAAAAAACTATGTTGAAAAAGAGCAGGGCATAATTCATTCTAAGGTTTTGGATCCTATTGGACCGAAGGGAAAATTAAGAATTTTAGAAGACGTTTTTACAAGGAATCAATTGGGATTAGTTGGAAGCGATAAGGCGTATAACAGGGTACCTTCTTTAAGCGTAAAGGATAATACTAATTTATTTATGAACTTTGAAAACAACATTGAGCCTGGCGGGGCTTTAATCAATAAAGATCAAATGCCTGCTTTATCATCAGTTAACAACTTTCAATTGTTTCAAAATACTTTACCGAGGACAGAGCCATTTTTCCTTGCTTTAAAAACAGGTGAAAACGAACAAACTCTTCAACAATTCACCAAGGATTTTACAAGTCTTATTGGTAAATCACAGTTGTTGCAAACTCCCAATATGAATAAGCTTTTAATTAAGCTTTATCCAGAACAACTAGGGTCTATAAGAATTGAGATACTTCAAAACAATGGTGTAATAACAGCAAAGTTGCTGGCCAGTACTAAAATGACAAAAGAATTACTCGATTCACAGCTTAGTGGTTTAAGACAAGCTTTCATGAGTCAGAACTTGCAAATAGATAAAATTGAAGTTTCACAAACACTGTTAGATTCTTACCGTCAGGAACGCCAGTCTTCCCATAATCATCATGGCCATCAACAACAAAAAGAACAGAAGCAAGATGAGCAGAAAACAAATAGAAATTCTGAGGAACCTGATTTCAAAGAATTATTAAATATGACTGAATTTATATAGGTGATGAAAGTGGCTAACATAATCAATCCAGATTTGTTTCTTACATCTGTTCAACAGGTGCAAAAACAAGTAGAAAAAGATGTACTTGGAAAAGATGACTTTATGAAAATATTAATGACACAGCTTCAAAATCAAGATCCATTAAATCCGATGGAAGATAAAGACTTTATAGCTCAAATGGCAACTTTTTCAACATTAGAGCAAATAACAAATCTAGGCAAAACTATGGAACAATTCTTGGAGGCAGAAAACCAGAATAAGCTGATTTCTTATAACCAGTTCATAGGTAAAGAAATAAATTGGCACAAGCAGAAGGAAACTTCACCAAACGAACCAGAAGGCTCGACCTTAGAGGGGACCGGGGTTATTAACTCTGTTAGGTTTAAAGGCAATGAAGTAGAATTAATTCTTAAAGATGGAACGGTATTATATCCCGGGAATATCTCTCAGTTAAAAAATTCAAGTAGCTTTAATGAAACCAACACCTTAGTAAATGCAAGTAATTTGATTGGTAAGCAGATCTCTTGGAATAATGGTTCCAAAGAAGAATCAAGTATAGTTACATCTGTTTCTAAAAAAGAAGGAATACTGTGGTTACAATTAAAGAACGGTGAGAAAATTAAGGAAGAAGATATATTGAAAATTTCCTAAAAAAGGTGTGATTGGATGCAAAGAAGTATACTCAATCGCCTGCCAACTCAGCCAATTTCATCATTTCCTCCAACTAAAGATAGAATTAATGCACCAAAGTCTGGTCGATCGTTTGCAGACACATTGAAAGAGACTGTACACGAAAAAAGAGAAATACTTTCTATCAGCAAGCATGCTGAATTTCGATTGAAACAAAGAAACATTCAAATAAGTCCTCAAATATGGACAGAAGTTGAAAGTAAGGTTGCACTGGCCAAGGAAAAAGGTGTAAAGGAACCACTTGTCCTGTTACAGAATGCTGCACTTATTGTAAGTGCAAAGAACGGAATAGTTATTACAGCTATGGACCGGCAGGAAGCAAGTTCTCAAATTTTCACAAATATAGATGGAACAATAATAATAGATTAGCAGGCTGGACCAATATGGAGGCCTATCATTGCTGAATGATAGAAGCAATGAAAAAGAGAGGGGAAAATATAGATGTTACGTTCAATGTACTCAGGAATCAGTGGAATGAAGAATTTTCAAACAAAGTTAGATGTAATCGGAAATAATATTGCAAATGTTAATACCTTTGGATTTAAGAAAGGCAGAGCTACGTTTGCCGATTTGGTAAACCAAAATATTCAGGGTGCGAAAGCCAGTGATGGGGTAATTGGAGGAGTTAATCCTAAACAAATAGGGTTAGGATCTGCTAATTCAACTATTGACACGATTCATACTCAGGGAAGTATTCAGTACACAAATCGTCCCTTAGACTTAGCGATTTCTGGAGATGGATTTTTTGTGGTTTCAGATGGCGCAAACGATTTTTATACAAGGGCAGGGAACTTTTATTTAGACGGTAATGGAGATCTTGTAAATTCAGATGGATTAGTAGTCCAGCCTGGTATTAATATCCCTGATGATGCGCAAAGTTTCAGCATTGACCCTTCGGGAGAAGTGAGTTATATAGATAATGCAGGAGCGCTTACAAATGTTGGGACCTTGCAGGTGGCAAAGTTCGCTAATCCTGGTGCTTTAGAAAAGCAAGGGGGAAATCTGTTCGCTCAAACAGCTAACTCCGGTATAGCTAATATTGTTGCCGCAGGAGAAGATGGTACGGGGAAATTCATCATCGGGGGCCTTGAAATGTCCAATGTCGACCTGTCTGAAGAATTCACTGAAATGATTACGGCACAGCGTGGTTTCCAGGCGAACACCAAAATCATCACGACTTCAGATGAAATCCTTCAAGAGCTTGTGAACCTGAAAAGATAATAGATGGCAAGGGAGGTACAGGGCTGGGTGATGAAAATCATACCGGTCCTGAATAAATTTGATAAAGCTGACCAAATTGAATGGCAAGACGTTTTCACTTAATTGTTTATACATAGAAAGTGCGGAAGCATTTCCTGACACAACCCTCACCCTGACTAATGGCAAGAAGATTGTTGTGAAAGAGACAGTAGAAGACGTGGAAAATAAGACAGTTTCCTTCTATCGAAAGATTAATATATTGGGACTGCGGAATGCTGCGGGGGTTCAAGATGAAGAATAAATTGCTTACGATAACTCTGATATTGTTAGTGACGATTACCTTGGTAGGTGTGCTGGCCCTTGTCGTTTTATTGAAATTCAATGAAGATGAAACAAAAGAACCGACTATTGATGAAGTGATTGAAGCATCGGTGGACGTTCCGGAACTTACTACTAACCTGCTCAGCGGGGATTACATTAAAATTTCCTTCAAAGTCCAGACGGACGGCAAAAAAGCAAAGGAAGAGCTGGAAAAAAGGGACTTTCAAGTGAAAAATATCATCATTGAAGAACTTTCCGAATTGAAATCGGATGAACTTCAGGGCAAAGAAGGAAAACAGCAGCTGGAAACGACCATTAAAGATAAAGCTAACAGCCTTATGCAAGAGGGGAAAGTCGAAAGAGTCTATATCACCTCTTATATAATTCAATAAGAATGCTGAAGCAGGAAGCGGGGTGAGGAAATGTCCAGTGAGGTGCTCTCGCAAAATGAGATAGATGCATTATTATCTGCACTCTCTACAGGTGAAATGAGTGCAGAGGATTTTAAAAAAGATGAAGAAGAGAAAAAAGTAAAAGTTTACGATTTTAAGAGAGCTTTAAGATTCTCAAAAGATCAAATCAGAAGTTTGACCAGGATACATGAAAACTTTGCAAGAATCCTGACTACCTACTTTTCAGCACAGCTGAGAACCTATGTACAGATATCCGTGGTATCAGCCGATCAGGTGCCGTTTGAAGAGTTTGTAAGGTCGGTACCTAAAATGACGATATTGAATATCTTTGATGTTCCCCCTTTGGACGGCCATATATTAATGGAAGTCAATCCTAATATTGGCTATGCCATGATGGACCGTGTAATGGGCGGCAAGGGAACTGGGATGAATAAGATCGAAAACCTGACTGAAATCGAAACCAAAATCATGTCCAACCTTTTTGAAAGGGCATTTGATAACCTTCGTGACGCTTGGAGCAATATAGCCGAAATAGATCCGATACTTGCAGAGTTTGAAGTCAATCCTCAATTTTTGCAGATGGTCTCTCCTAACGAAACCGTTGTCGTCATTTCTATGAATACCACAATTGGAGAAACCAGCGGAATGATTAACATTTGTATACCGCATGTCGTCCTGGAGCCGATCATTCCTAAATTATCGGTCAGCTACTGGATGCAGACGAAAGCAAAGGAAAATGATCCTTTGGAATCAGAAAAACTCGAGAAACGAATTAAAACAGCCCAAGTGCCGGTCGTGGCTGAATTGGGCAGCTCAGATATTACAATCGATGATTTTCTGATGCTGGATATTGGCGATGTTATACAGTTGAACAGACGAATAGATGCGCCTTTGACTGTTAAGGTGGGGGAAATCCCGAAATTCACTGCACAGCCTGGTGAGCAGAACAAAAAACTTGCTGTACAGATACTAGATTCTTTGAAGGGGGGAGAAGAGGATGATGAGTGATGATATGTTATCACAAGACGAAATAGATGCCCTGTTGAGAGGCACAGCCAGCGAAGAAAAGGAACCAGCTTCTTCTCAAAAGTTAAATGTTGAAGAGTACTTGAGTGAGTTTGAACAGGACGCCTTGGGGGAAATTGGGAATATTTCATTTGGCAGTTCAGCAACGGCGCTCTCTACCCTGCTGAACCAAAAGGTCGAAATTACCACACCGAAGGTATCCATCCTGGAAAGAAGCAGGTTGGAAGATGACTTTCCGCATCCTTATGTGGCTATCCAGGTTCAATATACAGAAGGCTTTTCTGGTGCCAACCTCCTGGTCATAAAGCAGGAAGATGCAGCCATTATAGCTGACTTGATGCTGGGGGGAGATGGGTTAAGTCCTTCAGCAGACCTTGGCGAAATACAAGTAAGTGCCGTTCAGGAAGCAATGAACCAAATGATGGGTTCTGCTGCAACTTCCATGTCGACAGTATTTAGTAAAAGGGTGGATATTTCCCCTCCAACAGTTGATATGATGTATCTCCCTAAAGGGGAAGGTGCCGAAAACATTCCTGAACAAGATTTGCTGACAAAGATTTCTTTCACATTAAAGGTGGGAAATCTGATTGATTCCAACATTATGCAACTGCTGCCTTTACCATTTGCTAAACAGCTTGTCGAAGAATTAACAAATAATAGCGACACTTCTTCGACAAATTCCGATATAATGGAACAGGGCAATGCCGAGCAGAATAACACGAACCCGAATGTTGAACCACAAATGGCAACGTCTTATAGTCAGCCGGACCCTTTCAACGAAACACCAGTTTATCAGGCACCTGAAAGGACGCAGCCTCAGCACTTTGGAGGAAGCCAGATGAATGAACAGCCGGTCAATGTCCAGCCTGCATCATTCTCAAGCTTTGATCAGGCACCGGTTCATAAGTCAGAAAGCAAAAACCTGGACATGCTCCTGGATATTCCATTGAATGTGACAGTGGAGCTTGGCAGGACGAATCGTTCCGTTAAAGATATTCTTGAGTTATCTTCAGGCTCGATTATTGAACTCGATAAGCTTGCCGGCGAACCGGTCGATGTCCTGGTAAACAGCAGACTCATAGCTAAAGGCGAAGTGGTTGTTATTGATGAAAACTTTGGAGTAAGAATTACAGACATTGTCAGTCAATCTGATAGATTAAAAAAATTGAAGTAAAACGGGGGAAAAGAAAATGGCAAATAGAATTTTAATAGTTGACGATGCGGCATTTATGAGAATGATGATCAAGGATATTCTTTCCAAGAACGGCTTTGAGGTTGTTGGAGAAGCAGCGGACGGCAATCAGGCAGTGGAGAAATTTAAAGAGTTGAACCCTGATTTGGTTACCATGGATATTACAATGCCAGAAAAAGATGGCATTGCAGCTCTTAAAGAAATAAAAGCAATAGATGGGAATGCCAAAATCATCATGTGTTCTGCAATGGGCCAGCAGGCGATGGTCATCGATGCCATCCAGGCCGGTGCCAAGGACTTCATCGTTAAGCCATTCCAGGCGGACCGTGTCATTGAAGCTATTCAAAAAGCGTTAAGTTAAACAAATTTAAAAGGTTGATAGATGATGTACTATTACAAGCCGCGCAAGCAAGAGAATTATAGAGAAGGTGCTTTTTTTGAGAAACATATCTAGGAAGCTTTTTTTCATTATTGCTTTTATAGCTGCTCTGCATATGACTGGAAACCTTCCAGTATATGCAGGGGTTGATGGAACTGTGAAAGACTACTTGGAACAGTCCGATGAGCGTAATGAAGAAGAACAGCCTGCAGCAGAACAAAATACCATCAGCAATCCCCAGCCCGCCACAGGTGTAACAGCCATGGACTACATGAAAATGATCTTTGCGCTTGTATTTGTTATTGCTTTAATTTATTTTTTACTCAAATTTATCAATCAAAGAAGCAAATCATTTCAGCAGACCAAGTTGATTCATAACCTGGGAGGAACCGCACTCGGAGGAAACCGCTCCGTGCAGCTCGTTAAGGTTGGTGAAAGGATCCTGATCCTCGGTGTAGGGGAAGACATTCAACTATTGAAGGAAATTGACGGGTCAGAGGAAAAAGCAGAGATACTTCACTACTATGAAGATAAATCTCAAGGGCTGCAGCAGCAAAAGGACCTTTTAACTCAATGGCTGGGCAAGAAGTCCGGTATTTCTTCTGATAAACCCAAAGAAGAGCAGTCATTTCAAGCATTGCTGAAATCGCAGATAGATGATGTAAGGAAAGGCAGAAAAAAGATGCTTAAAGATCTTAACAGCAGGGAGAAGGATAACAATGAATGAGTTCATGGAGTTTTTTAATTCAACTTCCCCCGATTCTGTTTCAACATCTGTAAAACTTCTGCTGCTCTTTACTGTCCTTTCCATTGCTCCGAGTATCCTGATATTAATGACTTCGTTTACCAGGATTGTCATCGTGCTGTCATTTGTCAGAACCTCATTGGCCACACAGCAGATGCCCCCTAATCAGGTTTTGATGGGATTAGCGCTTTTCTTGACATTTTTCATCATGGCACCGACCTTTCAGGAAGTAAATGAAACGGCTTTGACTCCTTTATTCAATGAGGAAATCAACCTGGAGGAAGCCTATGATAATGCAGCTATGCCGTTTAAGGATTTCATGAGTAAGCATACGAGGCAGAAAGACCTTGAACTGTTCCTGAATTACTCTGGTGCAGAAAGGCCCGAATCCATTGAGGACATTCCATTGACAGCTCTCGTACCCGCTTTTGCTTTAAGTGAAATTAAGACGGCTTTCCAGATCGGGTTTATGATTTTTATTCCCTTTCTTGTCATTGATATGGTCGTTGCCAGTGTACTGATGTCCATGGGGATGATGATGCTTCCTCCGGTTATGATATCTTTGCCGTTCAAAATTTTGCTTTTCGTCTTGGTAGACGGCTGGTATCTGGTCGTCAAATCACTGCTGCAAAGCTTTTAAGTAGGTGAATAACTATGAATGTAGAATCGGTAATTGCTTTAGCTGAAAGAGGAGTCTATACAACATTGGTGATTTGCGGTCCGTTGCTTTTGCTTGCCTTGGTTGTCGGTCTCGTTGTCAGTATTTTTCAGGCAACCACTCAGATTCAGGAACAGACTCTGGCGTTTATCCCGAAGATTGTCGCAGTCCTTGTTGGTGTTGTCTTTTTCGGCCCGTGGATGCTTACTAAAATGGTCACATATACATCTGAAATCTTCTCAAATTTAAACAGGTTTGTAGGATAACTGAAATGGAAGAATTGATTCCAAATCTGTCTATCTTTCTATTAGTTTTTACAAGGGTTTCTGCTTTCTTTGTGACCCTTCCGCTATTTTCATATAGATCCATTCCGGCACAGCACCGAATCGGTTTCTCCGGTGTGATTGCCTGGATTATGTATTATTCTATTGATGCCTCTCCGATGGTAATTGACGCGGCCTATTTTCTTTTGATTGTGAAAGAAGCTTTAATTGGCCTTTTGATCGGATTCACAGCTTACATGATCATAGCGGCCATACAGGTTGCAGGCAGCTTCATCGATTTTCAAATGGGGTTTGCCATAGCCAATGTCATTGATCCGCAGACCGGAGCTCAATCCCCGCTGGTTGGGCAGTATCTATATACTTTTGCTCTTTTGCTTTTGCTGGCTCTCGATGGGCATCACCTGCTTCTCGATGGTGTATTTTACAGTTATCAGTTTATTCCAATCGATCAGCCATGGATTCCTCTCGGAAATGAGAACCTGACAGAATATGTTGTGAAAACTTTTAACTCTGTGTTTATCATAGCTTTTCAAATGTCGATTCCTGTTGTAGCTACACTCTTTCTGGTAGACGTTGCGTTAGGAATAGTGGCAAGGACTGTCCCTCAGCTTAACATCTTCGTAGTGGGGTTCCCTATTAAAATTGCAGTCAGCTTCCTGGTTTTATTCATTGTGCTTGGTGCCATGATGACGGTTATGCAGCAAATGTTTGAATTGATGGTTTACACCATGAGAGATCTTATGAAAATTATCGGAGGCGCTTGAATTGAATTTGCTTTCCCTTGATCTGCAGTATTTTGCAGGTGAAAAAACTGAAAAAGCTACACCGAAAAAACGCCAGGATTCAAGGAAGAAGGGACAAACAGCGAAGAGCCAGGATGTGAATACAGCTGTCATTTTACTTGCTGTATTTTTATTTTTGACTTTTACTGCTTCCTATATAGGAAATATCGTTTTTGATTTATTCCGTACTTCTTTTCAGGATTATATGATGATGGACCTTACTCAAGATTCCTTTATGTTGATTGTGATGGAAGTATTGCAGCAGGTTGCAATATTGCTCGGGCCTATCATGCTGGTCGCTTTGCTTGCAGGCGTTTTCTCTAATTATGTTCAAGTCGGTGTCATGTTCACTGGAGAACCCTTGCAGCCAAAGCTTGAAAAAATTGATCCAATCAAAGGGGCAAAACGGATATTCTCTCTAAGAGCAATAGTCGAATTGTTGAAGTCGATATTGAAAATCGGATTTGTTGGTGCCATAACGTTTGTCATTTTATGGTTAAATATTGATGAAGTATTGCTGCTTTCATTTAAATCCGCCCATGACTCGTTAGCGACAATGGCGTCGCTGACAGTACAAATGGGTATTGCTGCTTCATTGGCCCTTCTGTTTTTATCCGTTTTTGACTATCTATATCAAAAATATGATTTTGAAAAAAATATCCGGATGTCCAAACAGGATATCAAAGATGAACATAAAAACAGTGAGGGAGATCCCCTCATCAAATCTAAGATAAAGCAAAGACAGAGGGAAATGGCGATGAGGCGGATGATGCAGGAAGTGCCTGAAGCAGATGTCGTCATTACCAATCCGACCCACTTTGCCATCGCATTGAAGTATGATGAAAGCCAATCCGATGCTCCTTATGTCGTGGCAAAAGGGGTCGATTATCTAGCTCAGAAAATTAAATTCATTGCCAGTGAAAATGATGTCATTATGGTAGAAAACCGGCCGCTGGCACGGTCACTATATGACAGTGCCGAAATAGGCGATGCGATACCAGAAGAGTTTTTTAAGGCAGTGGCCGAAATTCTGGCCTATGTTTACAGGATGAAAAATCAGCTGTAACAGCTTAAGTTAGGAGGGAATGCAGATGTCAGTAAGAGATTTATCCGTTTTATCCAGTGTTATTCTTATAGTAGCTATGCTTATCATTCCTTTTCCGCCTTGGCTGTTAAGTGTACTGATCATTATTAATATTTCCTTGGCGCTCTTGGTTCTTCTGATTTCGATGAATATGAATGAGCCGCTGCAATTTGCCATATTTCCCTCATTGCTGCTGCTATTGACACTGTTCAGGCTGGGACTGAATGTGTCAACAACCCGTTCCATTCTCAGTAACGGGGAAGCGGGAGATGTAGTAGAAACCTTCGGAACTTTTGTAGTCGGGGGAAATGTCCTGGTAGGACTTGTAGTATTCATTATCTTAATCATTATCCAATTTGTCGTTATTACCAAAGGTTCTGAGCGGGTTTCCGAGGTCGCGGCAAGATTCACTCTTGATGCCATGCCGGGTAAGCAGATGAGTATAGATGCAGACCTGAACGCCGGGATCATTTCTGAACATGATGCCAGGGCGCGCAGGGAAAAAGTAAGCAGCGAAGCAGACTTCTATGGAGCGATGGATGGTGCTTCTAAGTTTGTCAAAGGAGATGCGATTGCCGGGATCATTATCGTGATGATGAACTTGATTTTTGGAATCATCATAGGGATGACCCAGCAGGGACTGCCGATAGGAGAGGCGGCCACACGCTATTCATTATTGACAGTGGGAGATGGAATCGTCAGCCAGATTCCAGCCCTTTTGATTTCAACCGCAACCGGTATTGTTGTGACCAGGGCAGCCTCTGATGGAAACCTCGGACAGGATATCATGAATCAGCTTCTGGCTTTTCCGCCGATGCTTTATGTATCCGGAGCCACCATTTTTCTTCTGGGGTTATTTACTCCAATTAACGATATTTTGACCATACCAGTAGCTGCTGCTCTTGGAATTGGCGGATATATGCTGTCCCGGGCACCAAAAGAAGATGAAGAAGACCTCATTGAAATGGAAGAAGAGAGAGAACAGGATGAAATGAAAAGCCCTGAGAGCGTGGTCAGCTTGTTGAATGTGGATCCGATTGAGTTTGAATTCGGTTACGGTCTAATACCGTTAGCCGATGCCAACCAAGGAGGCGATCTCCTTGACCGGGTTGTCATGATTCGAAGACAGCTGGCGATAGAACTTGGATTGGTCATTCCTGTCGTACGCATAAGGGATAATATCCAATTACAGCCCAATGAATACAGGCTGAAAATTAAAGGGAACGAAATGGCCAGGGGGGAACTGCTGCTGGACCACTACTTAGCCATGAGCCCTGGAGTGGAAGATGAGTCTATAGAAGGTATCGATACAGTTGAACCTTCCTTTGGTCTTCCGGCCAAGTGGATTGGCGAAGATATGAAAGAGCAGGCCGAGATTTTCGGTTACACAGTGGTAGACCCACCTTCAGTTGTTTCCACACATATCACTGAAGTGATCAAGAATAATGCACATGAATTGCTTGGAAGACAGGAGACGAAGCAGCTCATCGATCACCTTCAGGAATCCTATCCTATACTTGTGGAAGAAGTTACTCCGAGTCCTTTGTCTGTTGGCGAAGTACAAAAAGTTCTTGCGAAACTATTAAAAGAGAATGTTTCCATCCGGAACCTTCCGATCATTTTCGAGACCTTGGCTGACTATGGGAAAATGAGCTCTGATACAGATTTATTGGCAGAGTATGTCAGGCAGGCACTGGCAAGACAAATCACTGCACAATATGTTGATCAGGGAGGCAGCCTTAAAGTGGTCACCCTGTCTGGAAGAATCGAAAAACTTATTGCTGATGCTGTTCAACAGACAGAACATGGCAACTATCTATCGATGGATCCTAACGATTCCCAGAGAGTCCTGGAGGCGCTTGCCTCCCAAGTGGAGCAGTTGTCCCTTGTGGAAGAATCACCCATTATTTTATGTTCCCCTGCCATCAGGATGTATGTGAGGCAGTTGATTGAAAGGTACTTCCCTCAAGTACCGACGCTCTCTTACAATGAATTAGAGGCGAACGTTGAAGTCCAGAGTTTAGGGTTGGTGAATATCGAATGAAAGTAAAAAAAATTATTGCGCCTACCATGCCGGAAGCTATGAAAAATATCCGGGCGGAATTGGGTGAGGGTGCTGTTATATTAAATTCCAAGATCATTTACACGGGAGGTTTCCTGGGGTTATTCAAAAAGAAGAATATCGAAGTGATTGCAGCAATTGACCCTAATTCAAACCAAACGGCAAGGGAAAAACGACCGCAGTATAGATCAATAGAAATTAAAGAACAGTCCTCACCACCCGTTATGAAAGCACCCCTTATGAAAGAAACTGGAAACGGTACACAGGAGCTGAAAAAGGAAATCACAGAGCTTCAAAGTATCGTAAGACACTTTAAAACAAAGGATGGATTTGGACATTATCCCGAAAACATCCGAACCCTTCTCTTGTATCTGGAAGATCAGGATATCGACGAAAAGTATACTTTTGAAGCAGCAGAGCATTTAGCAGCTCTTAATGAAAATAAAGAGGCTTCTAATAGTGAACTGAAGACAGCTCTTTTTGAATTTCTACATGGGAAGTTGCACGGCTTCGATTTCGGAGGAATGAGTTACCGCAAAAAATATGTCAATGTCATTGGACCTACTGGAGTCGGCAAGACAACCACTCTTGCGAAAATAGCGTCTGAAGCCGTTCTTGAAAAACGGAAAAAAATCGCATTCATCACTACGGATACTTACAGAATTGCTGCTATAGAACAATTAAAGACATATGCCCAATTATTGAATGTTCCGCTGGAAGTAGTATACAAGCTTGAAGACTTTCAGAAGGCGATAGATAAATTCGCCGATTATGATGTTGTATTCATTGATACTGCCGGCCGGAATTTCAGAGAAGAGAAGTACGTTAAAGATCTGGAAAAAATCATAGATTTTAAAAAAGATATGGAAACATTTCTTGTATTATCCTTGACAGCAAAAGAAAAAGATTTACGTGGCATTATAAAAAATTTCTCCACTGTTCCAATTGAAAAGTTCATTTTTTCCAAGGTTGATGAAACTTCCAGTTATGGAACCATGTACAATCTTATAAGAAACGAAGAGAAGGGCGCGGCTTATTTAACTGCCGGCCAAAGTGTGCCGGAAGATATATCAGAAGCATCTTCTAAACAAATCATTGATTTAGTGATGGAAGGTGCCCCTGAATGAAAGATCAAGCACAAAGTCTAAGGCTTAAGATACTGGAAGCACAATCAAGGAACGCCAAAACTATTGCTGTAGTCAGCGGCAAAGGAGGCGTAGGGAAAACGAACTTTGCGGTGAATTTTTCACTTGCGCTTCAGAAAGAAGGTAAAAAAGTGCTTCTTTTCGATCTTGATATCGGTATGGGGAATATTCATATCATACTGGGAAGGCAGCCGGATAAAACAATTGCTGATTTCATCAATGATCCTTTTTCCAATATAGAAGATATTATCTACCATGATGAAGAGGGAGCCTCCTATATAAGCGGAGGAAACGGGCTGCAGAGTATTATGGAGTGGGATGAAGAGGATGTTGAAAGGTTTTTAACTGCTCTATCAGAACTCACTCAATCCTATGATTATATTGTTTTTGATATGGGTGCCGGTGCTGCCCAGCATACGATGGAGATCCTTATGGCAGTGGAAGATATTTTTGTGGTGACAACACCTGAGCCTACTGCTGTGACGGATGCCTATTCCATGATGAAGTTTATTTACTTAAAAGACAGCGGCAAGCAGTTTTACCTGATTTGCAATAGAGCGGAAACTGAACAAGAGGGAACGGACACTTTGAACAGGCTGAAGCAGGCAATGTCAAAATTCCTGAATACAGAAGTACATCTATTCGGGGTGCTGCCGGAAGATACTGCAGTAAGGAAAGCAGTCACTAGGCAGGTCCCTTTGCTTAACTCTTATCCTCAGTCGTCAATTGTCCTGTCATTGAACCGGCTGCTGAGACAGTATCTTGCAGGAATCACGACATTTACACCTGCCGGGAAAAAAGGTTTTGTTTCTAATTTGAAACGGCTTCTGTTCAGGAGGAACGTCTGATGATTCGTAAAAAAGTTCTGGTTGTTGATGATTCAGCCTTTATGAGGAAGTTAATAACGGATTTCCTCTCCAGCTCATCCAGCCTGGAAGTCGTCGGAACTGCCAGAAATGGCAAAGATGCTCTAGAAAAAATCGAAAAACTGAACCCTGATGTTGTTACTATGGACGTTGAAATGCCCGAGATGAACGGCATCCAGGCTTTGCAAGCCATCATGGACAAGCATCCACTCCCTGTCATCATGCTCTCCTCCACAACCAAAGAAGGAACAGAGAATACTATTACGGCTATGAATAATGGCGCTATTGATTTTGTGGCAAAACCATCGGGAGCTATTTCACTGGATCTTCATAAAGTTAAGGAAGAGTTGGTTTCAAAAGTCCTTAATGCCGGTAAGGTATCTCTTCACCGTCTAAAGACCGTGAATGAGAAAACCCATGTACGCCCCGTTCATCCTAATTTGCATACAGTCAGTAATAGTAATAAGGAATGGAGCAATGGTGCTAAGAAATTGGTTCTCATTGGAACTTCTACAGGGGGACCGCGGGCACTGCAGCAAGTTGTGACCTCGCTTCCTTCAACGATTGGAGCACCGGTCCTGATTGTTCAGCATATGCCCCCTGGGTTTACAAAATCTCTGGCCAATCGGCTGAATACATTATCTGCAATCACTGTTAAAGAAGCAGAGGATGGAGAGCTGTTGAAAAACGGGACAGCCTATATTGCACCTGGCGGCAGCCATTTGAAGGTTAAGCAGGACAGAGCCGGTCTGAAGGCTGTACTCGATGATCTAGAACCACCACGAAACAGCCACCGGCCGGCAGTGGATGTTATGTTTGAATCTGCGAGTGAAATAGCAGAACATGACAAAATAGCTGTTATTATGACAGGAATGGGTTCAGATGGGTCTAAAGGTCTGGTAAAATTGAAGGAGAGCGGTAAGGTCAAGGCTATTGCCGAAACAGAGGATTCCTGTATTGTTTATGGAATGCCAAAGGCTGCCATCTCTACAAATCTAGTAGATGACATCGAATCCTTAGAAAATATCGCTGGCTGCATTATGAAGTATATGCCCTAGAGAGGTGTGGAGAACATGGAATTAAATCAATATTTAGAGGTTTTTATTGAAGAAAGCAAAGAACATTTACAAACCTGCAATGTCCAGTTGCTCGAGCTGGAGAAAAACCCGGAGGATCTTTCTATTGTAAACGAGATTTTCAGATCTGCTCATACGCTGAAAGGCATGGCGGCAACCATGGGATACGAAGACCTCGCCAATTTGACCCATCAAATGGAGAATGTCCTGGATGCTATCCGGAATAATAAACTTCAAGTATCTTCACAGATTTTGGATGTTGTTTTCATGGCTGTCGATGACCTTGAAGCAATGGTCATGTCTATTGCTGAAGGCGGTGACGGCAAACGGGACGTCACTGAGATCGTCAAGAAACTGGCACTAATCGAAAAAGGCGAATCTATCGATAGCTTGAAAGCAAAGGAAGAGGCTGCTGCTGCAGTTACGGAAATAGAATCACCTAGATCTCAAGCGGCTGAGTACGATCAGTTTGAGCAAACCGTTATTCAACAGTCAAAGGAGCAGGGTTACAGCTGCTTCGAAATTTCGGTATCCCTAAGGGAAGACTGCCTGTTGAAAGCAGCGAGAGTCTTTATGGTCTTCGAGGTATTGGAAAAGTGCGGAGAAGTCATTAAATCAGTTCCTGCAGTAGAGGTTTTAGAAGAAGAAAACTTTGACCATGACTTCTTGGTAAGTATCGTCACAAAAGAACCTCAGGAAGACATCAAGAAAAAAGTTTTAAAAGTTTCAGAGGTTGAAAATGTTGATGTTCAGCTTGTTGAACTCCATAAATCAATAGAAGGAACGATTCCTGCAGGCAGGGTGGATGAATCTGTACCAGCCCGGAAGGATTCGACTGAAGACAACGCCGAGAAAGTATCGAGTTTATCACCTCAGACAGCTGAGGCAGTTAAGAAGGAGGCTTCTCCTTCTAAACAAGTTCATGCCGGCAATAAAACGATCAGGGTGAACATTGAACGGCTTGATATATTAATGAACCTTTTTGAGGAGCTGGTCATTGACCGGGGGCGACTCGAACAGATTTCGAAAGAACTTGGTCATCCGGAATTGAACGAAACAGTTGAAAGGATGTCCAGGATTTCCGGAGATCTTCAAAATATCATTCTAAACATGAGAATGGTGCCTGTGGAAACAGTGTTTAACCGTTTCCCTCGAATGATAAGGCAGCTTGCCAGAGATTTAAATAAGAAGATTGAACTTGAAATTATTGGGGCAGAAACAGAGCTGGACCGCACAGTGATTGATGAAATAGGTGACCCGTTAGTCCATTTGCTGAGAAATGCCATTGACCATGGAATCGAAACGCCTGAAATCCGCAGACAGAATGGAAAGCCGGATGAAGGAAAGGTAACTCTAAAAGCCTATCACAGCGGCAACCATGTTTTCATCGAAATCTCTGACAATGGCGGCGGAATCAGCAGGGAGAAAGTGTTGAAAAAGGCTATCTCTCAAGGTGTTGTTTCGGAAGAGGCTGCTTCTGCATTAACGGACAGGCAAGTATACGAACTGATTTTGGCATCCGGATTTTCCACAGCAGAAACCATTTCCGATATATCCGGAAGAGGGGTAGGTCTCGATGTGGTTAAAGCTACGATTGAATCTCTGGGGGGGTCAATTACAATCGACTCGGTATTAGGTGAAGGAAGTACTTTTTCCATACAGCTTCCTCTTACATTATCCATAATTTCTGTAATGCTGGTTGAAGTAGAAAAAGAAAAATATGCTATTCCATTGTCTTCCATTATTGAAACAGCCATTATCAAACGGGAGGACATCTTAAATGCCCATAATCAACAAGTGATTGATTTCAGAGGCAAGGTTGTTCCGCTGCTGTTCTTGGAGGAGGTATTCCAAGTTGCCCAACGTGGGGAAGATGAGTTTTATTCTGTCGTGATTGTACGTAAAGGAGATAGAATGGCAGGACTTGTTGTCGATTCATTCATTGGCCAGCAGGAGGTAGTGCTTAAATCTCTTGGGAATTATCTAACAGACGTATTTGCCATTTCGGGTGCCACCATCCTTGGGGATGGCCAAGTCGCTCTGATAGTGGATTGTAATGCGTTGATCAAATAATGGGAGGCTGGAAAAAAATGAGTGAAATTGCAGTAATATCTGAAAATGTGAAAGTAATTGTTTTTCAATTAATGGGAAAAGAATATGCAATACCAGTCAGCCAGGTACGCTCGATTGAAAAAGTCCAGCATATTACACGCGTTCCCAAAGCTGCTCCTTTTGTTAAAGGTGTCATCAACCTGCGCGGTGTAGTTACTCCTGTCATTGATTTAAGGATCAGGTTTTCACTTCCCGAAGATGTCCATTCTGAAGACACCCGGGTGATTATTGCCGGAGTGAACGACAAGGAAGTGGGGCTTGTCGTAGATGCTGCCAATGATGTGCTGGACATTCCTTCTGAAGCAATCGAATCCCAGCCTGAAGTCGTTGGTGCAGTGGAAGCTGATTATATCAGCGGGGTGGCAAAGCTGGAAAAAAGGCTTCTTGTTCTTTTAAACCTTGAAGAAGTTCTAAATTAGCCACAAGCTGAGTCACTGAATGGTGAATCCAGTGACCCTTTGGATTCATTCCATGATCAGTCAATAACATTGTTAATTGTTCCAAAAACTATCAAACTGGGGTTATTATTTATGGGATTTGAAGAACGGATTACGAGCCTGCAACTGGATATCCTGAAAGAGATCGGGAATATCGGGGCAGGACATGCTGCAACAGCTTTATCTACTTTATTAAACAAAAAGATTGATATGAAAGTCCCACAGGTCAGAGTGGCTTCCTTCGATGAAATGATGGAAATGGCAGGGGGGCCTGATAATGTAGTGGTAAGCGTTTTTCTGCGCATTGAAGGGGAAGCGCCAGGGAGCATGTTTTTTGTTCTGCCATTATCTCAAGGAGCCCGCTTCATTCAACAGATGACTGGCGAAAAGGATTTTTCATTTGAAGAGCCTCCTTATTCTGAACTCGGGCTTTCTGCCATGCAGGAGCTGGGCAATATTCTTTCAGGGTCTTACCTCTCTTCTTTGAGCGACTTCACAAACCTGAATTTATACCCTTCTGTTCCGGCTTTATCAGTGGATATGGCCGGGGCAATAATAAGCTTCGGACTGTTGGAAGTTTCTCAAAAGAGTGACACAGCGATTGTGATCGATACTGCTCTTAAGGAAGAAGAAATACCGGAAACAGAAAGTGTCAGGGGGCATTTCTTCTTGCTTCCTGACCCTGATGCCTTCAATACAATCTTTAAAGCTCTGGGTGTGGAGTTGTGAATACTGTGAAAGAAGTAGTAAAAGTTGGTATCGCGGATATGAACATTGCCACAAGGGGCCAATCCATCCGCACATCTGGGTTAGGCTCTTGTGTCGGGGTCGTCCTTTATGATGAGGTGATACACTTAGCAGGCATGGTCCATGTGATGCTTCCTTCCTCGAGCCTTGCCAATGGCAGCAGCTTGAATCTTGCCAAATTCGCTGATACAGGAGTCAGGGAATTAGCAAACCTCCTTTCGAAACAAGGTGGCAGGATAAGCCGGATGAAAGCCAAAATCGCCGGGGGGGCCCAAATGTTTCAGTTTACCTCAGGAAGCGAACTAATGCGGATTGGACCAAGAAATATAGAATCTGTAAAACAAGCTCTGGACAGCCTGGGAATTCCTTTACTATCGGAGGATGTAGGAGGCAGGAATGGCCGGACGATTGAGTTCCACCTTGATTCTTTCTTATTGAATGTCAGGACAGTCAATATGGGCGTCCGGGACATATGACGGGAACATCCTCTGGAATTTCTGGTTTGCCATCTTTGGCTTCAGCTTATATTTTTTCCTGGCATTCTCAGACGGCGAACCAACAAAAGTTCTCTAGGGTCATTTCTGTCTTCCGCTGCATTTTTTAGGCTGATGTAGCTTATAAGAATGCTGCTGAGAGCCGGGAAGTTTGAGGGTGCTCCGAAAGCGGGAACCATAAAAGGCGTGATTTTGGAAGAGCCAGCAACTCAGGAGACTGACCCTCTGCTGAAAGCACAGAGTATGACGATAAAGAGATTGCTGCCATAATTCAAACGTTTTTAATAAAGGCTGTTTTCGTATATATTGTTGCTTTCAGAAAAATCCCAAGAGCCGGATTTTCTCCAGATACTAAGAACTCTAAACGGAAAGAGCAGCTCTTTTCTTTTCGGGGTTACCAGATTTCACTCCATAATAGGGTTATTTTTCAAAATTAGTATAGAATAGCAACAAAGTTTACGAAAAGAGCCTTAAAAAAAGAATAAGTCATTAGCCCAAGCAGATATAATTTTTTGGTGACATTGTGCAAATGAAAATCAGCCTATATTGAAAAGCCGGGAGGAGGAGTATTATGTCTCAGCCCTCTACAATGGATGAACAAAAGTATTGGGATCTTTGGAAAAAATCAAAAGACCCGCATGCTGGAGATATGCTGGTGAAAAAGTACCTGCCGCTTGTTTCTTACCATGTTCAAAGGGTTTCAGTGGGATTGCCTAAAAATGTTTCCCGGGAGGACTTGAAGAGCCTTGGTCTTATGGGGTTACTCGATGCTTTGGAAAAGTTCGACCCCTCCAGGGATCTGAAATTTGACACCTATGCTTCTTTCAGGGTGCGCGGTTCCATTATTGACGGCCTTAGAAAAGAAGATTGGCTCCCCCGTTCCACAAGGGAGAGGGCCAAGAGAATCGAGGCAAAGATTGAATCAATGGAACAAAAAATGCTTCGCCATGTATCGCCTGAAGAAATAGCTGAAGAACTGCAGATGGAAGAGGGAGAAGTATATCAGACTATGAATGAATACTTCCTTGCCAATGTACTTTCCATTGATGAGCAGCTCTCAGATGAAGAAAACGACGGACAGCATTCTTTTTCTATTAAAGATGAACAAACCATCCTGCCGGAAGCCCAATTGCTTAAAAGTGAAAATATAGAAGAATTAACAGAAACCATCCGGTCATTATCAGAGAAAGAACAGACAGTCCTCAGTTTGTTTTACTACGAGGAACTGACGCTTACAGAAATAGGAGAGGTGATGAGTCTGTCGACTTCAAGGATTTCGCAGATTCACTCCAAAGCAATATTTAAACTTCGCACCTTACTTGGATAAAAAACCTGGATGTTTAACAGTCTTTAACTAAAGGCTCTGTTAAAGACTATTGTCAACATATGGGGAGGAACTAAAGAATCCAATATAAACTGGCACATCAACTTTTCATAATGAATTTGGTTATAAACTCACGATAGAATTAAAAGGAAAAGCAAGTCGATTACCCAGCATTTTTCAAGTTTCTTAATTGGATGAAGCCTTCTTACTGGCACTTGAACCCAATATGTTTTATAACAACAATATTAACTAACAGAGCCTAACTAAAAGAAATTACGGTGAACAGATGCAGACATTTTTAATTCTTATATCCTTTATCTTGAACATAGCAGCCCTTTTAGCCATCGTTTTACTATATACTAGGCAGAACAGACTCCTCGAGGTCGAGAAAAGGCAGGAAAGAGCCGTCAAAGAGATGGAAGATGTAATTTCCTCCTACCTTCTTGAAATGAAGGAGGATAATGACCGGTTCATCCAGCAATTCCAGGAAGTCAACGAGGGACAGCACAACCTGAGCAGGGGTAAAGTGGAAAAAATCAAAAAAGCGGCTGAATCCGCTTTGAAGACCGAGCCAGAGTTTCCTTCCAGTGAATCAGATAATAAGAACTTTAATAGTCAGTCATATAAGCGCCAAAGCGCAGCTCGGGCATATAAGCAGGATTTCAAGCCTGAACCCCAGCCCTTGGAAGGAATGGGCGGCTACCTGCAGGAAGTTGAAAATTCTTCAACAGAAGATCCTTTCTATCTCAGAATAAAAAGACTGCAAGAGAAAGAGTATTCACTTGAGGAGATCGCCAGGGAATTAGGCAAAGGTGTAACCGAAATTGAGCTGGCATTGAAATTTCGACAAAAACAAGAATAAATTTCTTGATTGCTGCAGATGATTGTGCTATATTAGTTAACGGTGTGATTACACACGCTGTGGGATTCTGGCAGAAGGTGCTTGAAAAAGTTTCTGTCTGGAGATGATCATAAGCGGAGGATTATAAAAACCTATTAGGAGGAAACACACATGTCAGTAATTTCTATGAAACAATTGCTTGAAGCTGGTGTTCATTTCGGTCACCAGACTCGCCGTTGGAACCCTAAGATGAAGAAATATATCTTCACAGAGCGTAACGGCATCTACATCATCGACCTTCAAAAAACAGTCAAAAAGGTTGAAGAAGCTTACAACTTCGTTAAGGAACTAGCTGGAAACGGCGGGAAAGTCCTTTTCGTAGGAACTAAGAAACAAGCACAGGAGTCTGTTAAAGAAGAAGCAGAACGTGCTGGAATGTACTTCATTAACCAACGTTGGTTGGGTGGTACTTTAACAAACTTCGAAACAATCCAAAAGCGTATTTCCCGTCTTAAGCAAATCGAAAAGATGGAAGAAGACGGAACTTTTGAAGTTCTTCCGAAGAAAGAAGTAGTACAATTGAAAAAAGAGCATGAGCGTTTAGTTAAATTCCTAGGCGGAATTAAAGATATGCAGACACTTCCTGATGCATTATTCATCATCGATCCTCGTAAAGAGCGTATCGCTGTTGCAGAAGCTCGCAAATTGAACATCCCTATCGTAGGTATCGTTGATACAAACTGTGATCCGGATGAAATCGATGTAGTTATCCCTGCAAATGATGATGCAATCCGTGCTGTGAAACTTCTTACTTCAAAAATGGCGGATGCTATCCTTGAAGCTAAGCAAGGTGAAGAAGCTGCTGTAACTGCGGCTGAGTAATTAAAGGTTGCGACCGGATGATATGTAAGACAGACTATCTGCACCTTGCATAAGCAGAAACTGCTGTGGATCATACTCCGATCAGTTGATCTGAAAAAGGTGATGAGAGGATACCCCTTATCACCTTTTTTTAAAAATGAAAAATTAGAGTACAAGCTATTTAAGCTTACATAATATACTTTAAGGAGGAATATCATTATGGCAATTACTGCGCAAATGGTAAAAGAACTTCGTGAAAAAACTGGCGCCGGAATGATGGATTGTAAAAAGGCTTTACAGGAAACAGACGGCGACATGGACAAAGCAATCGACTTTCTTCGTGAAAAAGGGATCGCAAAGGCAGCTAAAAAAGCTGACCGCATTGCAGCTGAAGGTACTACTTTCATCCAAAGTGAAGGAAATACTGCAGTGATTCTTGAAGTTAACGCTGAAACTGATTTCGTTGCCAAAAACGAAAACTTCCAAAGTGTTGTAAAAGAGCTTTCTCAACACTTGCTGACTAACCAGCCTGCCAATGTAGAAGAAGCTCATGAGCAAACTATGGCTAATGGCAGCACTGTCAGCGAATTCATCAACTCTGCAATTGCTAAAATCGGTGAGAAGATCACTCTTCGCCGTTTTGAAATCCGCACTAAAACGGACAATGGCGCATTTGGTGAATACCTGCATATGGGTGGAAGAATTGCTGTACTAAGTGTGGTTGAAGGAACGACTGATGCTGATACAGCTAAAGATGTGGCGATGCACGCAGCTGCGCTGAACCCGAAATATGTATCTCGTGACCAAGTGTCTGAAGAAGAAGTTGAGCGTGAGCGTGAACTTCTTACTCAGCAGGCACTCAACGAAGGCAAGCCTGAAAACATCGTAGCAAAAATGGTGGAAGGCCGCCTTGGCAAGTTCTTTGAAGATGTATGTATCCTTGATCAGCCATTTGTTAAGAACCCTGATCAAAAAGTACGTCAATTCCTTGAAGCTAACGGAGCTGAATTGAAAGATTTCACTCGCTATGAAGTTGGAGAAGGAATCGAGAAACGCCAGGAAAACTTCGCTGATGAAGTAATGAGCCAAGTAAATAAGAAGTAAGCCCAAAGGGTATGCTTTACTCAAAAAAGGGAACACACTGTGTGTTCCCTCTTTTTCAAAAAGTGATTATAGGAACCTTGCAGGTTTGAATAAAAAAATCAACTACATATGGAGGTTCAAATGAGCATTCCAAAATACAAACGAGTAGTATTAAAACTAAGTGGTGAAGCACTGGCTGGCGAACAGGGATTCGGCCTCAGCCCTTCCATCATTAAAAATGTAGCAGAAGATGTAAAAGAAATTGCAGAACTGGGTGTTGAAGTCGCAGTTGTTGTAGGCGGCGGAAACATTTGGCGCGGCAAAGTAGGCAGTGAAATGGGGATGGACCGAGCGTCTGCTGATTATATGGGGATGCTTGCAACCGTTATGAACTCATTGGCTCTTCAGGACAGCCTGGAACAGCTTGGAGTTGAAACACGGGTTCAGACTTCAATTGATATGCGTCAGGTAGCAGAACCATATATCCGCAGAAGAGCAATCCGCCACCTTGAGAAAAAAAGAGTCGTAATTTTCGCTGCAGGAACAGGCAATCCCTACTTCTCAACTGATACGACTGCTGCATTGAGAGCTGCAGAAATTGAAGCCGAAGTTATCCTCATGGCAAAAAATAATGTGGATGGTGTTTATTCAGCCGATCCGAAAACGGATGCAAATGCCGTGAAATACGATGAACTTTCTTACTTGGATGTTATCAAGGAAGGGCTGGCAGTAATGGATTCCACTGCTTCATCTCTATGTATGGACAATGATATTCCACTCATCGTCTTCTCTATATCAGAAGATGGCAACATCAAACGTGCCGTTATGGGCGAATCAATCGGAACAATGGTAAGGGGGAAAGCATAATGCCAAGCAAAACTATGTCCAACACAAAAGAAAGAATGAGTAAAGCAATTCAGACTTTTACAAGGGAACTGGCTTCTATCCGTGCGGGAAGAGCAAACGCTTCTTTACTGGACAAGATTACAGTCGATTATTACGGAGCTCCCACTCCAGTAAACCAACTAGCAGGTATTTCTGTTCCTGAAGCAAGAATGCTGGTCATTCAGCCTTATGATAAAACAGCATTGGGTGATATTGAAAAGGCGATCATGAAATCAGATTTAGGTATTACACCAACAAGTGATGGAAACATTATTCGTATTGTGATTCCACAATTGACTGAAGAACGCCGTAAAGACCTTGTCAAGCTGGTCAAAAAAGAAGCCGAAGATGCTAAAGTGGCCATCCGGAACATCCGTCGTGACGGCAATGATGACTTGAAGAAATTAGAAAAAAATGGCGAAATCACAGAAGATGATCTTCGTGGATATTCAGATGATGTCCAAAAGATGACAGATGACCATATCACTCAAATTGATTCTATAGCAAAAGACAAGGAAAAAGAGATCCTCGAAGTCTGAGTTGAAATCAATAATGCAGTTCAAACCCTCTATTCAGGGGGTTTTTTTCATCTGTGTAAATATACATTAATCTCTGCATTTCGTGGAGTAACAATCAAAGTGTTGATAAGGCTCTATTCGTAAACTTTCTTGTTGTTTAATATGAATTTCAAAGAGTAACATCAATCAAAGTTCACGAGAAATAATCTGGTAAGCACGAAAGAAAAGGGCTTTTCTTCCTGTTTACAAAGAAACACTTATGTATCAAGGAGAAAAGATGGCTCTTGGGATTTTCTGAAGCAACAATTTAAACAGTCTTCAATTAACATAACTGCAGGCAAGGAAGGCGGGCATAGCGGAAAAAAGGTTATGAAAAGGCAGTTAATTCATACTAAATATACATAAAGCGAAGCGATTTCTGTTTTTTAAAGATAAATATACATATTTTTGATATGATAGTAGGGAAAAAGTTTTCCTATCCGATTTTAGTTTCTATGGAGAATCCTTGTTTATAAATTATGTTATTATTACTGCAGCGAGAAAAATCCTATTGGGGGATTATGGCTGAATAACTGGCAGCAGGCTTCGAGGCTTCATATTCATTTATAATGTGAGGTTCTTATCCAAGCTGCAGGTGAATATGGACTGTGCACGGATCATAAGGGCATGTCAATGTCTTTGCCGGCATTCAAACTAAAATTGATACTATAGTCTTGTGGAGGATCATTTATGTTAAATAGAATGAAATTATGGAAAAGTCAAAAGGATAAATCCATGGTTGACGAAAAATTTCATGACGTGTTAAAGTACCAGATTCCCGGCCACATCGCTATCATAATGGACGGTAATGGAAGGTGGGCCAAAAAGAGGGCCCTCCCTAGAATAGCTGGCCACCATGAGGGGATGAAAGTGGTTCGCAAAATTACAAGAATGGCTAATGAGCTTGGAGTCAAAACATTAACACTGTATGCTTTCTCGACAGAAAATTGGAAAAGGCCTAAAATGGAAGTGGACTATCTTATGAAACTTCCTGAAGAGTTCCTTGGTACTTTTCTGCCAGAATTGATTGAGGAAAACGTAAAGGTAACAATGATGGGCTATGAGGATAAACTCCCGTCCCACACAGCTAATGCAATCAAGAAGGCAATGAAAGAAACGGAACATAATAATGGGCTTGTATTAAACTTTGCCCTGAACTATGGAAGCCGATTTGAAATCATAGAGGCTGTAAAGGATGTCTTAAATGATGTCAGCAATGGTATAATAGATAAAAATGAAATTAACGAAGAAACCTTCTCTAATTACTTGTTGACAAAGGATCTCCCCGATCCGGATCTTTTAATCCGTACCAGCGGTGAAATCAGGCTCAGCAATTTTATGCTTTGGCAATTGGCGTATACTGAATTTTGGTTTACACCAGTTCTATGGCCGGATTTTAAGGAAGAACACTTAATTGAAGCAATAGAAGTGTATCAAGGAAGGTCAAGAAGGTTCGGCGGTATACAAAGTGAGGAATTGGAATGAAACAAAGAATACTGACTGGAGTTATAGCAGCGGCAGTGTTTCTGCCAATAGTATTGTTCGGAGGTACGCCGTTTTTAATTTTAACTTATTTGATTGCGACGATAGGTCTTTATGAGGCTCTAAAAATGAGGAATTTGCGCCTGCTATCGATACCTGGAATAATTTCTATTGCACTTTTATGGATTTTTTTAGTCCCGGATCAATATATTGGTGTTATAGAGGGTTTGGGGTACAGCAAGATTGAGCTTGCATTGCTTGCTGTTTTGCTGTTCCTTACTTATACAGTAGCCGCAAAGAACAGATTCTCTTTTGATGATGTCGCTTTTTCTATCTTGGCGACACTTTATGTCGGGATTGGATTTTATTACTTCATTGAAACCAGGAATGCTGATGCAGGAATACAGTTTGTTTTTTATTCGCTGTTTTTAATCTGGTCAACTGATTCAGGGGCTTATTTTATCGGACGGGCTTTAGGGAAAAGGAAGCTCTGGCCGGATATCAGTCCAAATAAAACAATTGAAGGCTCTGTAGGCGGAGTCATTTGTGCAATGGCAGTGGCGGTCATTTTCACTTTGTTTGCAGATTTGGCCATATCCCTTCCGAAGCTGTTAATCGTTTCTGCCATATTATCTGTATTCGGGCAAATTGGCGATTTGGTCGAATCAGCATTGAAACGACACTATAACGTGAAAGATTCTGGTCAACTGCTGCCTGGACATGGCGGAATTTTAGACCGCTTTGATAGTCTTTTATTCGTACTGCCTTTGCTGCATTTTTTGAATGTTCTATAAGTCATAAAGCAATAGCTGAAAAACTTGGTCTTAATGTAGGAGTGAATGTTTTTGAGGAAAATCAGTCTTATGGGGGCAACCGGATCAATTGGAATGCAAACCCTTGATGTAATACGAGAGAATAAGGAACAATTTGAACTTACAGCCATCTCTGCTGGGAGAAATATAGCCGAAACCCGTAAGATCATTCAGGAGTTTAATCCACGGCTTGTTTCCGTCCAATTGAAAGAGGATGCAGAGGTTTTGAAAAACGAGGTAGCTCATGGAACAAAAGTGCTTTGGGGTGAGGAAGGACTGCTTGAAACTGCCTGTCATCAGGATACTGATGTTCTGGTGAACGCAGTGCTTGGAAGTGTTGGTCTATTTCCTACACTGAGGGCAATAGAGGCTGGAAAAACGATTGCCATTGCGAACAAGGAAACCCTGGTGACTGCTGGCCATATTGTCATGGAAGCGGCCGCAAGAAATCAGGTCTCGCTCTTGCCTGTTGACAGTGAGCATTCTGCCATCTTTCAATGCCTTCAAGGTGAAAACACGAAGAATATTGAATCCCTGATTATTACAGCTTCAGGAGGCAGCTTCCGGGACCGAACAAGAACCGAGCTGGAAGGCGTGACTGTAGATGAAGCACTGAATCATCCGAATTGGTCTATGGGTGCAAAAATCACGATAGATTCTGCAACGATGATGAATAAAGGTCTGGAGGTCATAGAGGCTCATTGGCTGTTTGGCATTCCTTATGAGAATATTAAAGTTTTGTTACATAGAGAAAGCATCATCCATTCTATGGTGGAATTCCATGATAGTTCAGTTATGGCTCAGCTGGGAACACCTGACATGAGAGTGCCGATTCAATATGCATTGACATTCCCGGATCGATTTGCCAGACCAAGGGGAGGCAGGCTGAACCTTGCTGAAATCGGAAAGCTGCACTTTGAGGAAATGGATTTTGAACGTTTCCGCTGTCTGGAATATTGTTTTGAGGCAGGAAAGGCTGGCGGATCTATGCCGGCTGTCCTGAATGCTGCCAATGAAGCAGCGGTGGCACGCTTTCTGAATGGGGAAATTTCTTTCCTGGATATTGAGACGCTCATCGAAAAATCTCTTACAAAGCATGAATTGATTAAACAGCCTGATCTGGAGGCCATAAGGGAGATTGATTCTGAAACGCGCCGATTTGTAAATGAGCTGAATCTTGGTTAAAGTAGTTTCTGGACTGAAGACTTTACAAATGGCTCTTTTCTAAAAGATTGTTACTTTTGGATGCTATTTTAATTTCTTTTAAGTGGAATTGGAGCTGAAATCCCTTGCGTTCATCCCCAGCAGTTCTTTGAGAGTTGCTCTTTTCTAAGAAAAAGTTGCTTTTGATTACTATCTTGCCTTTCCCCTTTAAAGTAGGAAATTGGAACGGAAGGCGTGCGACCTCCTGCGGGACAGGTGAGACCCCGCAGGCAAAGCCGAGGAGGCTCACCGCCCGCCCCGCGGAGTCGTGCGGCTGGAGTGGAAATCCATTATTTGTCCATAGCCGCAATCTTTGCGAAAACAACCTTACATATTCAGGTTGATCGTTCTTTATGCGGGGTGCTTGCATGAAAGGCTGACCACTCTTACCGAAGCAAGGCAGAGGTTGAATGGGCCTCCTGATATTATTGTTCTTAAAAACAAAAAATAGATAATGTTCCTTGTTTTGCTTGAGGGGTATAACTGCAGAATACAGCTTTTTAACCGTACAATTTTAAAATTCATTACACATACTCTAAAAAGGTGGTTTTCTATTTGCAGACAGTGATAGCCTTTATTATCATTTTTGGCGCACTTGTTTTCTTCCATGAATTGGGACATTTAATTTTTGCCAAAAGAGCGGGGATCATGTGCCGGGAGTTTGCTATTGGCTTTGGCCCAAAAGTGTTCTCCTACAAGAAATCAGAAACAACTTATACGATCAGGCTGCTTCCGCTTGGAGGCTTTGTCCGAATGGCAGGAGAAGATCCGGAAATGGTGGATCTGAAGCCGGGTTACAGAATAGGATTAGTTCTGGATAACAATGAAACAATCAAAAAAATCATTATTAACAATAAAGACAGATATCCGGATATCCGCGTTGTAGAAGTAGAAGAAAGTGATTTGGAACACAAGTTGTTCATCCGTGGATATGAAGATGGGGAAGAAGAATTGAAGACTTTCTCTATCGGAAGAGAAGCGGTCATTATTGAAGATGGTATGGAAACACAAGTGGCACCTTGGGACCGGCAGTTTGCTTCCAAAACTTTATCCCAGAGAGCAATGGCCATCTTTGCAGGTCCTTTATTCAACTTTATCTTGGCATTTTTTATCTTTTTAATCGTAGGTTTGCTGCAGGGGGTACCCGTCGATGAACCTGTACTTGGAAAGCTTACGGAAGATGGTGCAGCAAGAGAAGCTGGTCTTCAACAGGGAGACGAAGTATTAAGTGTGGATGGCAACGAAATTTCCACATGGGAAGATATTGTCAGTATTATTCAGAAGCACCCTGGCGATCAACTCCTATTCACTATTGACCGTAATGGTGTTACTGAAGAGATTGCTGTTACTCCAAAGCCGCAAGTGATTGAAGATCAGGAGATAGGTATAATCGGGGCATATAACCCTGTAGAAAAGTCTCCGTTAAAAGTGGTCGGTAATGGTTTTACACAAACCTATGAATGGACAAAGCTGATTTTTGTCATGCTTGGGAAGCTTATAACCGGGCAGTTCTCTATTGATGCCCTGTCAGGTCCTGTCGGGATCTATCAGTCAACGGATATCGTTGCAAAATCAGGTATATACAATTTAATGAATTGGGGAGCTATCCTCAGTATCAACCTGGGCATTATGAATCTTCTCCCTATTCCTGCGCTGGATGGAGGAAGATTGATGTTCTTCCTCGTAGAAGCGGTAAGAGGCAAACCTGTAGACCGCCACAAAGAAGGTATGGTCCACTTTATCGGTTTTGCTTTGTTGATGGTATTAATGCTTGTGGTTACCTGGAACGATATTCAGCGTTTCTTCCTGTAACAGTTACCGAGGAAAGAGAATGAACTTGTTCGTTCTCTTTTCTTTTGTGAAAATTGATGAACTCTTTACTTTAAGGTCGGAATTTACAGACTTTTAGAAAGGCTGTGTTCCCATAAATTACTTTCGGTTATTCCCGGATACAAAGGGTTTTCTCAGTATTGGAGAGAGCAGCCCTTTTCTTTTCATGATTGTCAGGTTATTCCGGTGAATGATAATTATTCTTTTTTGAAATTGGTACAAAACAGCAAAAAAGTTTGCAGAAAGAGCCTTTAGAAAAAACGACCTTTTGGAAGCTTGCAGTAATCGCATCATTCGTCCATTATTAAATACTATAAAGTCTTGTCTCCAAAAGATAATTCAGCAGAAAAATTTTTAAGCAACAGGCTGCACTTTTTGTGAATGACTCTTTTCTCAAATAGTGTTATATAAGTTGCTATTGTCTGGTTCTTCCTGTAAGGAGAATCGGAGTCGCCATTCATGCGGCTGAACCAGAAATCTGCCGCTTTTCAGAAGAGCAAATTTAAAGAAGTTATCAATCTTATTTTAGTCGAGGTGGAACACAATGAAACAAAGTATGACGTTAATTCCAACGCTGAGGGAAACACCAGCAGATGCAGAAGTGAAAAGTCACCAGCAGTTACTGAGAGCAGGTTATATCAGGCAAAATGCCAGTGGTATTTATAGTTTTCTTCCTATGGGACGTAAAGTTCTTCAAAAAGTGGAAGAAATCATTCGAGAGGAAATGATTAACGCAGGCGGAGTGGAACTATTGATGCCGGCGCTGCAGCAGTCAGAACTATGGCAGGAATCGGGACGGTGGGATACATATGGCCCCGAATTAATGCGAATGGAAGATAGGCACAAGCGCAGTTTTGCTTTGGGTGCCACCCATGAAGAGGTCATCACTTCCCTTGTAAGAGATGAAATCAAGTCTTATAAAAAACTGCCTCTTACCCTGTTTCAGATCCAGACAAAGTTCCGTGATGAAAAGCGCCCTCGATTCGGATTGCTGAGGGGAAGAGAATTCATCATGAAAGATGCTTACTCATTCCATTCTTCTTATGAAAGCCTTGATGACACCTATGAGAAAATGTTTCAGGCATATTCCAATGTATTCAAGCGCTGCGGTTTGAACTTCAGGGCCGTAATCGCCGATTCTGGCGCCATGGGCGGAAAAGATACTCATGAATTCATGGTTCTTTCTGAAATTGGAGAAGATACGATAGCTTACTCAGACACTTCCCGTTATGCGGCAAATATCGAGATGGCTCCTGTCCTGGCTCAATTTGAAGACTCCGCAGAAGAAGTGAAGGATATTGAAAAGGCTGAAACTCCCGGTCTTAAAACGATTGAGGAAGTGAGCCGCCAGCTGGAAGCTGGGAAAGACAAATGTATCAAATCGCTTCTCTTTAAAGCAGACGAAGAATTTGTTCTTGTCCTTGTCCGCGGTGACCATGAAGTGAATGATATTAAAGTAAAGAATCTGCTGAACGCTTCTGTCGTTGAGTTAGCTTCTGCTGAGGAAACAAAACAACTTCTTAAAGCCCCTGTAGGTTCAGTCGGCCCTGTGAAACTTCAAGCAGAAGTAACAATCATTGCTGACGAGGCAGTGAAATACATTAAAAATGCAGTTTGCGGTGCAAACGAAGAAGGTTATCATTATTTAAATGTTAATCACGGAAGAGATTTTGAGGTGAATCAATTCGCAGACCTTCGATTCATTCAAGAAGGAGATCCATCTCCTGACGGTGAAGGAACCATCCGATTTGCAAAAGGAATTGAAGTAGGGCATGTCTTCAAGCTCGGTACACGATACAGTGATGCTATGGGTGCACAGTACCTTGATGAAAATGGAAGGTCTCAATCCATGATCATGGGCTGTTATGGTATAGGTGTTTCGAGGACACTTGCAGCTGCTGCAGAGCAGTACAGCGATGAAAATGGATTACAATGGCCTTCCAGTTTAACACCATTCGATGCTCATATTATCCCGGTCAATATCAAAAATGATGAGCAAAGAGAGCTTGCAGAACTGTTATATGCTCAATTGAAAGAGCATAGATTTGACGTGCTCCTTGATGACCGCCAGGAACGCCCTGGAGTTAAGTTTACAGACTCAGATCTGATTGGAATTCCTTTCAGAATTACAGTCGGCAAGAAAGCATCAGATGGAGTAGTAGAAGTGAAAGTGAGAAAAAGTGGTGAAGTCATCGAAGTACATAAAGATGAACTAGCCGCTAAGCTGCAGGAATTATTTCGCAATCAATAACAACGGAATTTATGGTAAGATAAATCTAAAGACTAAAAAAGGGTCTGATCATTAGGTCAGTCCCTTTCTTATGTATAAAGCGGAAGCGCCTTGTTCAGCCCCGACAGGCAAATGTTCCTCAGAGAAAAAAAGGCGGTCTATCCTTTTATTCTCTGAGGGTTATTTGACCCCGAGAGGCTAGGCGCTGGAGCTGGATTGAGTATAAAGCGGAAGCGCCTTGTTCAGCGCCGTACAGATTTCAGGGCTCTCGCATGAGATAAAGGAAACACAGCGAACGCAGTGAGCTGATGTTCAATTCCCTAGGACTTTACTTCTGGTCTATACGAGGATATCCTTAATCAAAGAAAAGGCCCTAATTCCGGCTTTTTCTATGAACAACTTTATATAAGGACAGGAAATGAACTAATTGACTTATCGCAAGGAGAGAGACCGATATTTGTTGGACGCTAAGTCACTTGACTCTGGTTTTGGTATAAATCGGACACGGTAAAGCATCTTCCGCTTAGTAAATAATCTCAGGGTTATCCAGATTATGATTGCGATTCTCTAACTATGCTTGAAATTTTTTGATAAACTGAAAGCATGACGTTTTCTAAGATGAAATATTTTATTTTAGATAAAGATAAAGAAAAAAAGAATGGGGGAGAATTGATTTGCAGGAGAATCCCGCCGGTAAAAAAGAAAGATTTCAAGTGCTTCTCATGCAGCTTGGATTAACAGAAGATGCTGTTGTAAAGCATTTTCAATCTGCCCAGATTGAAAAGCTGCTGGTTGACCGCCAGGAAAAGAGATGGCATTTTTACTTCAGATTAGAGAAGCTCGTTCCTTGTTCAGTATGGAGCACCTTCTCCATAAGATTGCAGCAAGCCTTTCAACATATTGCAAAAGTCCAATACTCCATCAACCTTGTCGATGATTCGCACACCGAAGAGCAGCTTCTCGAATATTGGAGCGAATGCATCAAAGAAATTGACGGAATTTCACCGCCGCTTCTGGCTCTTTTAAATAAACAGGTTCCAAGGATAAAAGGCAGTAAGATCATAGTGGAAACATCTAATGAAACAGAGGCCACTGCCTTAAAAAGAAAGTATGCAGGCTTTATTGCTTCTGTATTTCAAAATTTCGGTTTTCCCGCTTACACGATTGATGCGGAAGTCAAGCAGTCAGACAGCGGAAACGATGACTATAAGCAGTTCCTCGAAGCTAAAAGAAAAGAAGACGAAGAACGAGCCAAGCAGGCAGTAATCGAGATGCAGAAGCAGGCTAATGAGAAAGAACAGGATGGTGCACCATCCGGACCAGTCAATATCGGCCTGACCATCAAAGATGATGCTGATTTCCGAAAGATCGAGCAAATCTATGATGAGGAAAGAAGAATTGCTCTTGAAGGATATATTTTCGATGCTGAAACGAAAGAACTTCGAAGCGGCAGGACTTTATTAACATTCAAAATCACTGATTATACAAGTTCAATCCTTGTTAAAATGTTCTCCCGTGATAAGGAAGATGCAGCTATCATGGGCAATGTGAAAAAAGGAATGTGGGTCCGCTGCAGAGGAAGCATTCAGAACGATACATTTGTCAGGGACTTAGTCATGATTGCCAATGATGTGAATGAAATAACTCCTGTCCTGAGAAAAGATACAGCAGCTGAAGATGAGAAAAGGGTTGAACTTCATCTTCATACACCTATGAGTCAAATGGATGGTATTTCTTCAGTGGCTGATCTTGTAGGACAGGCGAAAAAATGGGGCCATAAAGCTGTCGCGATCACAGATCATGCTGTCGTTCAATCATTCCCTGAAGCGTATAATGCCAGCAAGAAACACGGAGTCAAAATTCTATACGGACTTGAGGCAAATCTGGTGGATGATGGCGTGCCAATCGCCTATAATGATGCACATCGTAATCTGGAAGAAGATACGTATGTGGTATTTGATGTGGAAACGACCGGTCTTTCTGCGATGTATAACACGATTATCGAACTGGCGGCAGTCAAGATCCGCGACGGTGAAATCATAGACCGATTTGAGTCATTTGCTAATCCTCATCATCCTTTATCTGCTACAACCATCAATTTGACAGGTATCACAGATGAAATGGTAAAAGATGCACCAGAAATTGAGGAGGCACTTAAATCATTTAAAGATTGGGCAGAAGATGCTGTCCTGGTCGCTCATAATGCTTCCTTTGATATGGGCTTCCTGAATGTAGGATACGGAAAGGCAGGTCTGGATAAAGCCGATAATCCTGTCATTGATACTCTTGAATTGGGTAGGCTTCTGTATCCGCAGATGAAAAACCATCGTCTGAATACACTGGCTAAAAAGTTTGATATAGAACTGACTCAGCATCACCGGGCAATATATGATGCAGAGGCAACAGGCTATCTCCTTCTCAAGATGTTAAAAGATGCTCATGAAAAAGGAATTGTCTATCATGATCAATTCAATGATTATATGGGAAAAGGCGACTCATACAAACGTTCACGTCCATCTCATGTGACTTTGCTTGCGCAGAACGAAGAAGGCTTAAAGAATTTGTTTCAGCTGGTGACAAGATCTCATTTGGAATACTTCTTCCGTGTACCGAGGATTCCCCGTTCACTGCTCCGCAAATACAGGAGCGGCATTCTCGTAGGATCAGGGTGCGATAAAGGTGAAGTCTTTGAAGGGATGATGCAGAAGGCCCCGGAAGAAGTGGAAGAAGTTGCCCGGTTTTATGATTATCTCGAGGTCCATCCGAAAGAAGTCTATCAGCATTTGATAGAACTGGAACTTATTCAATCCAATCAGAACCTTGAAGAAATCATCGGGAACATAGTTAAGCTTGGGGAAAAGCTGGACCTTCCGGTAGTGGCGACAGGGAATGTCCATTATCTTAATCCGACTGATAAAGTCCACCGGGAAATCCTTGTCGGTTCACAGGGCGGAGCCAATCCGCTTAACCGCCACAAACTTCCTGATGTTCATTTCAGGACAACAAATGAAATGCTTGATTGTTTTTCATTCCTTGGGAAAGACAAAGCGAAAGAAATAGTTGTGACGAACACAAATAAAATCGCAGACTTAATCGAAGATGTTAAACCAATCAAAGATGATTTATATACTCCTAAAATCGAAGGTGCAGACGAAGAAATGCGCCGGATGAGTTATGCGATGGCAAAGAGTATCTACGGGGAGGAGCTTCCTGAGATTGTCGAAGCAAGACTTGAAAAAGAATTGAAAAGCATCATTGGACATGGGTTTGCTGTTATCTATTTGATTTCCGCAAAACTTGTTAAAAAATCTCTGAGTGATGGATACCTGGTTGGGTCACGTGGATCGGTTGGCTCGTCCCTGGTGGCCACAATGACGGAAATCACGGAAGTTAACCCGCTGCCCCCACATTATGTATGTCCATCATGCAAGCATTCAGAGTTCTTTGATGATGGATCTGTGGGATCTGGGTTTGACCTGCCGAATAAAATATGTCCTGAATGCGGAACTCAATTTAAAAAAGATGGACATGATATCCCTTTTGAAACTTTCCTTGGTTTTAAAGGAGATAAAGTCCCCGATATCGATTTGAACTTCTCCGGTGAGTATCAGCCGCAGGCGCATGACTATACAAAAGTCCTGTTCGGCGAGGATAACGTTTACCGTGCCGGCACTATTGGAACAGTAGCGGACAAAACGGCTTTCGGGTATGTAAAAGGATACGCTTCAGACAATAACTTGCAAATCAGGGGAGCGGAAGTCGACAGGCTGGCCAAAGGATGCACAGGTGTCAAGAGAACCACCGGTCAGCATCCAGGTGGAATCATCGTTGTACCTGATTATATGGATATTTTCGATTTTTCGCCTATCCAATTTCCGGCGGACGACAAAAACTCGGAATGGAAAACGACACATTTTGATTTCCACTCCATTCACGATAATTTGCTGAAACTTGATATACTTGGACACGATGATCCAACCGTCATCCGTATGCTTCAAGACTTATCCGGCATCGACCCTAAAACGATTCCTACAGATGACCCTGAAGTCATGAAGATTTTCAGCGGTACAGAGTCCCTTGGGGTTACTCAGGATCAGATTATGTGTAAAACTGGAACATTAGGTATTCCAGAGTTCGGAACACGATTTGTCCGGCAGATGCTCGAAGATACAAAACCAACTACCTTCTCTGAGCTGGTCCAGATTTCCGGTCTTTCTCACGGAACAGATGTATGGCTCGGAAATGCCCAGGAATTGATCCACAATAATATCTGTAACCTGAGTGAAGTAATCGGATGTCGTGATGATATCATGGTTTATTTGATTTATCAGGGCCTTGAGCCTTCATTGGCGTTTAAAATAATGGAATTTGTCCGAAAAGGAAAGGGACTTCAGCCTGAATGGGAAGAGGAAATGGCCAAGAATGGTGTTCCCAGCTGGTATGTCGATTCCTGCAAAAAAATTAAATACATGTTCCCTAAAGCCCATGCTGCTGCGTATGTATTGATGGCCGTAAGGATCGCCTATTTTAAAGTCCACCATGCCCTGCTCTATTATTCTGCTTACTTTACTGTCCGTGCAGAAGACTTTGATATAGAAGCAATGGTGAGGGGAAGCCAGGCTGTCAAGGCAAAGGTTGAAGAAATCAACAGCAAAGGACTTGATGCCTCACCAAAAGAAAAGAATACATTGACAGTATTGGAACTTGCTTTGGAAATGTGTGAAAGGGGCTATAAATTTCAAAAGGTGGATTTATACAGATCTTCAGCGACAGAATTCGTCATTGATGGAGATTCCCTTATTCCACCGTTCAACGCTATACCGGGCCTTGGCACAAATGCGGCGATCAACATTGTCAATGCGCGAAAAGAAGGAGAATTTCTTTCAAAGGAAGATCTTCAGCAAAGAGGAAGAGTATCCAAGACGATTATTGAGTACCTGACGAATCACGGCTGCCTTGATGCCCTTCCAGACCAGAACCAACTGTCCTTATTCTAATGCGGACCCTTTCCTGTCAAGGGTTTTGTTTGCAAAAAAATGTTGGTTATGGTATATTTTTATTGGAAATACTAATGATAACTCTGAAGAAAGAGTGGGGCGCCCCCACTCTTTCGTTGTTGATTAGGGATTTTTGCTTGACTGGATTCTATTTGTTCATCTTATGACAGAAACGAATCTTGCTCTGCCTTTCATCCCTCAAGCCGAAAGTCATCTTGTAGCAGGAATGATAAAATATCTTTCAAGTGGGTTTCGGATTAAAGCCTGTCAGCAGCTGCTGCTGACAGGCTGGAGCCCTCACAGGTCTTTCAGGCTTGGTATCCAGACTAACGAGAGTTTAAGGTGATAGACAGGGGTTGTGCAGCGAAGGTTGTGGCAATACCTGTCTATATTACTAGGCGTCCGATATTTTATTCGCTGGGAATGATTATTCCTGGTCCAAGATTTCTTTTTATAATCCAGGAGGTATGTATGAGTAAAATCACTGAACTCGTAGATGAACTCGTGACACCGATTTTAGATGACATGTCACTTGAATTGGTAGATGTTGAATATGTAAAGGAAGGCTCGAACTGGTTCCTGCGTGTATTTGTTGACAAAGATAGCGGAGTCGACATTGAGGAATGCGGAATCGTAAGTGAGCGGCTGAGTGAAAAACTGGATGAACTTGACCCGATTACCCACAATTACTTTCTTGAGGTTTCTTCTCCAGGGGCAGAACGCCCGCTGAAAAAAGAAAGGGACTTTGAGAAAGCAATCGGGAAAAATGTCCTGGTGAAAACATATGAACCTATCATTGGAGAAAAAGCGATTGAAGGGAAGCTCCTGTCTTATAATGGAGACTCTTTATCAATAGAAATGACAATCAAGACAAGGAAAAAGCAGGTAGACATTCCGATGGAAAAAGTAGCTAAAGCACGTCTGGCTGTCACTTTTTCATAAGACGGAAGGACCTTTATTAGAAGGGGGATGACATAATAATGAGTTCACAATTACTTGAGGCTCTAAATGTACTTGAAAAAGAAAAAGGCATCTCTAGGGATGTTATTATCGAAGCTATTGAAGCTGCCCTTGTTTCTGCTTACAAGCGAAACTTCAACCAGGCGCAAAATGTGAGGGTCGACCTTAATCTCGAAACGGGTTCCATGCGCGTATTTGCCCGCAAGGAAATCGTGGATGAAGTTTTTGACTCACGCCTCGAGATCTCCCTGGAAGATGCAAAACAAATTAACCCTGGTTATGACACAGGCGATGTAGTAGAGCTGGAGGTCACTCCTAAAGACTTCGGCCGAATTGCGGCACAAACAGCCAAACAGGTTGTAACACAGCGTGTAAGAGAAGCAGAGCGCGGAATTATCTACTCTGAATTCGCTGACAGGGAAGAAGACATCATGACAGGTATCGTCCAAAGGCAGGACGGACGTTTTATTTATGTTGCGCTTGGAAAGATTGAAGCGCTTCTGCCGGTTAATGAGCAAATGCCAAACGAGTCATATAAACCGCATGACCGCATTAAGGTGTTTATTACAAAGGTGGAAAAAACAACAAAAGGGCCGCAGATTTTTGTGTCCAGAACCCACCCTGGCCTGTTAAAAAGGTTGTTTGAAATTGAAGTTCCTGAGATTTTTGACGGTACAGTTGAGATTAAATCTGTTGCCCGGGAAGCAGGCGACCGCTCCAAGATTTCCGTGTCTGCCTCAAATGAAGAAATCGATCCTGTAGGAGCTTGTGTAGGTACCAGAGGAGCCCGTGTCCAGGCAATCGTGAATGAACTTAAAGGCGAAAAGATCGATATTGTTCAATGGTCAGAAGATCCTGTCACTTTTGTTGCGAACGCTCTCAGTCCTTCCAAGGTATTGGATGTCCAAGTGGATGAAGACGCAAAGGCAACAAGGGTCGTTGTACCGGACTATCAGCTATCATTGGCAATCGGAAAAAGAGGCCAGAATGCACGCCTTGCTGCAAAATTGACAGGCTGGAAAATTGACATCAAGAGTGAAACAGATGCCCGTGAATTAGGCCTGTATCCAAACAGCGATGAGCCGCTTCTTCCTGTGAATGAAGAAGAGGATTATGAAGATAATTCTTCCGAAGATCTGGAATAAAGGTGATAGTGATGAGTACTCAAAAGAAAGTTCCTTTAAGAAAGTGCTTGGCCACAGGGGAAATGAAACCAAAGAAAGAAATGATCAGGATCGTTCGTTCAAAGGAAGGCGAAGTATCCGTTGATCAGACAGGCAAGAAGTCAGGAAGAGGAGCATACCTTTCGAAAACAGAGGATGCCATTCTCACAGCAAAAAAGAAAAATGCAATAGCCAATCAATTACAGACAAAAGTGGATGATTCGATTTACGAAGAGCTGCTTGCGCTGGTGGAAAAGGAGTAATTCACGATTATATGAATCAGGAAAATCGATGGATGTCTCTGCTAGGATTGGCCAATCGGGCACGCAAAGTGATCTCAGGCGAAGAGCTTGTTATTAAGGAAATCAGAAACAACCGGGCAAAAGTCGTTCTGCTTGCAGGCGATGCATCTGAAAACACCAGAAAAAAAATCACCGATAAATGCAGCTACTACAAAGTTCCTGTTTATCAAGTGGAAGACAGAGGTGTTCTCGGAGGGGCAATTGGAAAAGAAGCAAGGGTAACCATCGCTGTACTCGATGCCGGTTTTGCAAGTAAGATTTCCAAGCTGCTCGATGAATCTCAATGGGGGTGAACATATGAGCAAAGTACGTATATACGAATACGCAAAAAAACATAACGTTTCAAGCAAGGACGTTATTTCCAAACTGAAAGAAATGAATATTGAAGTATCAAATCATATGGCAACACTGGAGGACGACACCGTTAACAAACTAGACAAGTCTTATGGAGGAAAATCTGAAGGATCTGCTTCAGCTAAAACTCCAAATAAAGAAGCAGCAAAAAGCAGCACACCAGCTAACCGCGATGGCAAAAAGCCTGAACAGGCAGGCCAGTCAAAAGATAAAAAAGGGTTTAACAATAATAAAAAAGGTAAAAACAACAATAAGCCCAACAACAACAAGAACAATAACAGAAATAACAACAACAACAGAGGCAGCCAGCCTGCCAACAGCCAGCCTCAAAAGAAAAAGGAAAAAGAGCTTCCTGAAAAAATCACTTTCACAGAATCTCTTACTGTTGCCGAAATGGCGAAAAAACTGCACCGCGAGCCTTCCGAAATCATCAAGAAGCTGTTCATGCTCGGTGTAATGGCAACAATCAACCAAGAGCTTGAGAAGGAAGCGATTGAACTTGTCGCTGCTGAGTATGGTGTAGAAGTAGAGGAAGAAATCCTTGTCGATACATCAGATCTGGAAGTATACTTCACAGAAGACTCTGAAGCAGACCAGGTGGAACGTCCATCTGTAGTAACCATCATGGGTCACGTTGACCATGGTAAAACGACGCTTTTAGACTCTATCAGAAACACAAAAGTAACCGAAGGGGAAGCGGGCGGAATCACGCAGCATATCGGTGCTTATCAGATTGTTGAGAATGACAAAAAAATCACGTTCCTTGATACACCTGGACATGCTGCTTTCACCACTATGCGTGCCCGCGGAGCTCAAGTTACGGATATTGCCATCATCGTCGTTGCAGCCGACGACGGCGTAATGCCGCAGACGGTTGAAGCCATCAACCATGCCAAAGCCGCAGAAGTTCCAATCATCATTGCAGTAAACAAAATGGATAAAGAAGCAGCGAACCCTGACCGTGTCATGCAGGAACTAACCGAGTATCAGCTTGTTCCAGAAGCATGGGGCGGCGATACAATCTTCGTACCGCTTTCTGCCCTGAAAGGCGAGGGCATCGATGACCTTCTTGAAATGATCCTGCTTGTAACTGAAGTGGAAGAGTTAAAAGCTAATCCTAACCGCCTGGCGCAAGGTACTGTCATTGAAGCAGAACTTGATAAAGGCCGTGGATCAGTAGCAACCCTGCTTGTTCAAAATGGAACGCTGAGAGTCGGTGATCCGATTGTAGTCGGCACCACATTTGGCCGTGTACGTGCAATGGTCAATGATATTGGCCGCAGGGTGAAAGAAGCCGGCCCTTCAACCCCTGTTGAAATCACTGGATTGAATGATGTGCCTCAAGCAGGCGACAGATTCGTCGTGTTTGAAGATGAAAAAACAGCACGTTCCGTAGGGGAAAATCGTGCACAGCAAGCCCTGCAAGCGCAGCGTGGTGAAAAATCACGTGTCAGCCTTGATAACCTGTTTGAACAGATGAAACAAGGTGAAATGAAAGATCTTAATATTGTCATGAAAGCGGATGTTCAAGGATCTGCAGAAGCTTTGGCTGCTTCACTTCAAAAAATAGAAGTTGAAGGAGTAAATGTTAAAATCATCCATACCGGTGTCGGTGCATTGAATGAATCAGACATCACTCTTGCCGCTGCATCGAATGCAATTGTCATTGGCTTTAATGTAAGGCCGGATGTCAATGCTAAGCGTGCCGCTGATGCAGAGGGCGTTGAAATCCGTCTTCACCGTATCATTTATAAGGTCATTGAAGAGATTGAATCTGCAATGAATGGTATGCTTGATCCTGAATTTGAAGAGAAAATCATCGGCCAGGCAGAAGTGCGCCAAACATTTAAAGTGTCTAAAGTCGGAACAATTGCGGGAAGCTATGTAACAGACGGGAAAATCACCCGTGACAGCGGTGTTCGCGTAATCCGTGATGGAGTCGTCGTATATGAAGGCGAACTCGATGTCCTGAAACGCTTTAAAGACGACGTGAAAGAAGTTGCCACTAACTATGAGTGCGGTATCACAATCAAGAATTTCAACGATATCAAAGAAGGAGATATCATTGAAGCCTTCGTAATGCAGGAAATCAAAAGATAATGATCGCTTATGTGGAATGTGAGTTTATTATCCATGATTCTCATTCTCTTAAGGACAAAAGATCGGTGCTTCAGCGGGTGTTAACCCGCTTGAAGCAAAAATACAATGTAGCGGTGTCTGAAATTGACCACCAGGATGTTTGGCAGAGGACAAGAATAGCCATTGTTACTGTGTCATCATCCAGTCAATCGGCCCGCGCAGTGATTGATAGTGCTCTGAAGCTGACTGATTCATTTCCCGAATGGGAAAGAGGGGAAACAATACACGAACTACTTTAATCCCACAGACTTTAGATAAAAACAGGAAGTTAAGAGGTGATATTGATGAGCCATCGTTCTAATCGTGTTGGCGAGCAGATGAAAAAGGAGCTCAGCGATATTATCGGACGAAAAATCAAAGATCCAAGAATTGGCTTTGTTACAGTGACTGATGTAGAAGTATCAGGAGATCTGCAGCAGGCCAAGGTGTTTATAACCGTCCTCGGAGATGAGGAGCAGAGGGAAAACACTTTGAAGGGATTGGCTAAAGCTAAAGGATTTATTCGTTCGGAAATCGGACAGCGAGTTCGTTTGCGTAAAACACCTGAACTCATTTTTGAATTTGATGAATCGATCAACTATGGAAATCGCATCGAATCATTGCTTAAAAAGATTCAAGATGACCCTGAAGAAAAGCAGGACTGATTTTCCGCGAGGAAACAGCTGCTTGCTTCATTAATGGACAAGGGCTGACCAATTAATTCTGGTCAGCCTTTTTATCTATAAAATGGCGAGAAAACTCCCTCTTCAAGCGTGTGAAGGGCATAGCCCAACGGTAAGGGGGAGATGAATCGCCTGCCTTTTGGTCTCTACTAAAAAAACTTCGAAAGAAACATATGTTCTCATATTACAATCTTTCTTGGTATAATTACTAAAAGGAGGTGAAACCATTTGAATGTTAAAAAACCTTTAAATTCAGGATCTATCCAAATCACGAACAGATTGAATTAATCAATAAAACGTTCGGTTGTTCCCGGTTCATCTACAACTATTTTGTTGGGAAACAAAAGAACAAAGACGCTTATTGGTCTATCGTAAATGAAATGGTACAGAATGGACAGCTAACAATTGGAAAGGTGAATTTTTCAACAAGAACCAATCCATCAAAGATGTTCGAGAGCTCAAGAAGACCTATTCATTCTTGAAAGAAGTCGATAGTATTGCCCTTCAGAAATCAGTTGAAATCGTTCATGATTCCTACACACGGTTTTACAAGAAACAAAATCGTTTACCTCGCTTCAAATCGAAGAAGAATCCCGTTCAATCCTATACCACAAAGTTTGTGAACGGGAATATACAAGTGAAAGATCAATACATCAAATTGCCAAAACTCGGCCTTGTTCGGTTTGCCAAGAGTCGTGAGGTAGAAGGACGTATAATGAACGCCACCATTCGACGAAGCCTTTCGGGTAAGTTCTTCGTTTCAATTTTGGCTGAATCAGCAGTTCAACCCTATAAAAAAACTGGCACCTCTGTCGGAATCGACGTAGGTCTGAAGGATTTCGCTACTCTTTCAGATGGCACAACCTATAAAAACCCCCGTTTTTTCCGTACACTAGAAAAGAAAATAATGAATGCCCGACGCATTCTTTCAAGGAGGCAATTGGGTTCTTCGAATTGGACTAAACAAAAAAAGAAAGTTGCCCGGTTGCACGAAAAAATCGCTACTGCAAGTAAAGATATGCTGGATAAAATCTCTACCGAAATAGTCAAAAACCACGACATTATCGGCATTGAAGATTTGTCCGTCGAAAAAATGTTGAAAAACAAAAACCTTTCTAAAGGAATCAGCGAAGTAAGCTGGGCCCAATTCAGGTCTATGTTGGAATACAAATCAGTATGGTACGGTAAACAGGTGATAGCCGCAGCGAAAAATTTCCCTTCCAGCCAGCTATGTTCTGTATGCATTTATAAGTATAAAGACGTTAAAGATCTTGCGTTGCGTGAATGGACCTGTCCAACTTGTAAAAGCAGCCATCAAAGGGATCTTAACGCAAGTATAAATCTTCGCAATGAAGCATTGCGATTAACCGCAGGGACTGCGGAGATAGCCTAATCAAAAACGAACCAATAGGTTTGTGTTCTTAGGAATCCCCCACTTCAAGCGACCTGTAAGGGGGGGAAGTGGTGGGTAGTTCAATTGGTACATAATACTAACAGGTCCATATGCGGGCTGCATGCTGTATGGATACAAGAAAATGGTTTCGGCCTAAGTTGATGTCTTCAAGATGTCATAATGGGTACAAGAAAATGGTGTGCAGCCTAAAAAGATGTCCACAAGCTGGCAGCATGGGACATGCAAATGGAAGAAGCACCGCCTGGAAGAGTGTTGGACGGACGGAATGTTGAGCAATCAATAATAGAAAGGCAGGGAAAGACATGAATGGAATACTACCGTTATGGAAGCCAAGAGGGATGACTTCGCATGACTGCGTCTTTAAAGTCAGAAAGATTTTAAAGACAAAGAAGGTTGGTCATACTGGAACACTTGATCCTGAAGTGACCGGTGTCCTGCCGCTTTGCATCGGCAGGGGAACAAAGATTGCCGAATACATAATGAACGGCGGAAAATCTTATGAAGGAGAAGTCACCATAGGCAGGGCCACGACAACTGAGGATGCCTGGGGTGAAACAGTCTCTGAAAAAAAGGTCATTGATTCATTCAGCAGGGATCAGATACTGAATACACTTCATTCGTTTCAAGGAGAAATCACCCAGACACCTCCCATGTTTTCCGCTGTCAAAGTGAACGGCAAGAGGCTGTATGAGTATGCAAGGGAAGGGAAAGTGATTGACCGCCCAAGCAGAAAAGTAATCATTCATCACATTGAATTGCTGGATGATCGAGAGGTCTTTGAAGGGGAACGTATTAGTTTCAAATTCAGAGTTTCCTGCAGCAAGGGTACCTATATCAGGACTCTGGCAGTTGAAATCGGTGAGAAGCTTGGCTATCCAGCCCATATGTCTCAACTGTGCAGAGTCCGCTCTGCTGCTTTTGAAGAAAAAGATTGCGTCACTTTTGAAGAACTAGAAGAACTGGCAGGGTCAGGTGAGGTTGAAAAAACATTATTCCCCATTGAAACGGGAATCTCTCATTTGCCGAAATGGAATTTAAGTGATACATTAGCTATGAAAGTCAAGAATGGATCAGTGCTTGAGATGCCGAATGATTGGCCGGATGACCAAGTTGCTATGAACCATGACGGCAGGACTTTAGCGATCTATCAGGCTCATCCAGAGAAAAAGGGCATCATAAAGCCTGTAAAAGTATTATTCAATGATTAGCGAAAATAGGTGAGATAACATGAAGGTTATTACGGTCCATCATCCCCATTCTTTCGTTCCAAAGGATTTTCCTCCTTTGTCAATGGCGCTGGGGTATTTTGACGGGGTCCATAGAGGACATCAGAAGGTGATCAAAACAGCTATCAAGGAAGCGGGAGAAAGCGGCCTTAGCACCGCTGTCATGACATTCGATCCTCACCCTTCAGTGGTTTTGGGACGAAAGCATAAGCATGTACACTATATTACTCCGCTTCAGGATAAGATTAAGCTGATGGAAGAGCTGGGAGTAGAATATTTATTTATTGTCAGGTTTACATCGGATTTTGCCGATCTCCATCCTCAGGAGTATGTTGATCAGTATATAATCAACTTGAATGTACGTCATATTTCCGCAGGCTTTGACTTTTCCTATGGGAAGCTTGGGAAAGGGAACATGGAAACGCTTCAATTCCATTCAAGAGATAAATTCTCCTATACAACAGTGAACAAACAGACAGATCATGAAGAGAAAATCAGTTCAACCTTGATCAGGAAATCACTGGCTGAAGGTGAAACAGAAAAGGTGGAACATCTCCTTGGACGTTATTATTCTACCTCTGGAACGGTCATTCATGGAGATAAGCGGGGAAGAAAAATCGGATTCCCCACAGCCAATATAGAACTGTCCGATGATTACATCATACCTAAGCTCGGAGTTTATGCAGTGCGAATTTTTGTGCAGAATCACTGGCATAATGGAGTGGCGAACCTTGGATATAAGCCCACGTTCAATAATCCGGACGATAAGGTACTGTCCATAGAGGTACATATCTTTGACTATAACTCGTCTATCTATGGAGAAGAAGTAAAAGTAGAATGGCATAAGTATATTCGATCAGAGCAAAAATTCGATGGAATCCAGCAATTGATTGCACAAATCGAAAAGGATAAACAGGAAGCTGTATCATACTTTGAAAAATTATTAGTTTAGACTTGATTTATAGTAGAAAAAGTAGTATTCTAATTAACGTATGACAATGAACCTTTACTTGGCAGCTCGATTCACCAACGGCTTGCTGGGTCACAGGGGATTTTGAAAGAATATTAGGAGGTGAAACGGATGGCTATCACACAAACACGTAAAAATGAATTAATCAATGAGTACAAAACTCATGAGAACGATACTGGATCTGCAGAAGTTCAAATCGCTATCCTTACAGAAGAAATCAACACTCTGAACGACCATTTGCGTACGCATAAGAAAGACCACCACTCTCGTCGCGGTCTTTTGAAAATGGTAGGACGTCGTCGTAATCTTTTAACGTACCTGCGTAATAAAGATGTTGCGCGCTACCGTGATTTGATCAACAAATTAGGTTTACGCCGATAAGTGACTCAAAAGCGGGATTTTTTCCCGCTTTTTATTTAGGTTTAAGGCAATCGCTATATTGGGAATACTGCTAACCAAACAATCAAGAATGAAGCAGCAAAAAGCTTTTGCTTTTTCATTTTTGATTGTTTACTTTCACACTAGGAAGTTTGCGGATTTTTTCGCTGGACAGTATTTTCATTAGTGCTGCTTGCTGGAGACTTTATAATTCTGGAAAGGGGAAGCAGTGGGAATATTCCCATTCAGGATAAGTCACAATACATATAAAAGTCGTTCATTCAATTAAAAATGTATATAACTGCTTCAAGGGTATGAGAGAAACCGAATACTCTTAATTGAGAAGTAAAGAGAGGGGTTCATTATGGAACAGGAAACAAAAGTTTTTTCCATAGATTGGGCAGGCAGGAAATTAACAGTAGAGTATGGTCAGCTGGCTAAGCAGGCAAACGGTGCAGCAATGATCCGTTACGGAGATACAGCTGTACTAAGCACGGCAACAGCATCGAAGAATCCAAAGCCGCTTGATTTTTTCCCGCTGACGGTCAATTACGAAGAGCGTTTATATGCTGTTGGTAAAATACCAGGAGGATTCATCAAGCGTGAAGGACGTCCAAGTGAAAGAGCCATTTTGGCAAGCCGCTTGATTGACCGTCCGATCCGTCCGCTATTCGCGGATGGTTTCAGGAATGAAGTACAGGTGATCAGCATGGTCATGAGTGTGGATCAGGACTGTTCTTCTGAAATGGCGGCAATGTTTGGATCTTCCCTTGCATTGACTCTATCCGATATCCCATTCCAAGGGCCGATTGCAGGAGTGCAGGTTGGTTTGATCCAGGGCGATTTCATTATCAACCCGAACGTGGAACAGCTTGAAAAGAGTGAAATTAACCTGATCGTTGCCGGAACAAAAGATGCCATCAACATGGTTGAAGCAGGTGCTGACGAAGTTCCTGAAGAAACGATGCTTGAAGCGATTATGTTCGGACATGAAGAAATCAAAAGATTGATTTCCTTCCAGGAAGAAATTGCTGCCCAAGTTGGCAAAGAAAAGATTGAAGTTGAACTCTATCAAATTGACCAGGAACTTGAAACGGAAGTTCGCGGCATTTGTGAAGAAGATATGATCAAAGCGATTCAAGTGCAGGAAAAGCATGCCCGTGAAGCAGCGATCAAAGAAGTGAAAGATGAAGTCATCGCTAAATTCGAAGAGAAAGAAGCTGGTGATGATCAGCTTAAGCAAGTTAAACAGGTACTGGACAAGCTGGTCAAAGGTGAAGTTCGCCGTTTGATCACTGAAGAGAAGCTTCGTCCTGATGGCCGCGGCCTTGATGAAATCCGCCCGCTTGCATCGCAAGTAGGCCTTCTTCCAAGAACTCACGGTTCAGGTTTGTTCACACGCGGACAGACTCAGGCGTTAAGCATTTGTACCCTTGGTGCTCTTGGAGATGTACAGGTACTTGACGGCTTGGGCCTTGAAGAGTCAAAGCGGTTTATGCACCATTACAATTTCCCATTATTCAGTGTTGGTGAAACAGGCTTCCTCCGCGGACCTGGACGCCGTGAAATCGGGCATGGTGCACTGGGTGAAAGAGCACTAGAACCAATCATTCCAAATGAGAAGGATTTCCCTTATACAATCCGTCTTGTTTCCGAAGTGTTGGAATCTAATGGTTCCACCTCCCAAGCGAGCATCTGTGCAAGTACTCTTGCGATGATGGATGCAGGAGTGCCGATCAAAGCACCTGTAGCCGGTATTGCCATGGGCCTCATTCAATCAGGGGAACATTATTCAATCCTGACTGATATCCAGGGAATGGAAGACCATTTAGGGGACATGGACTTTAAAGTAGCAGGTACTTCTAAAGGAGTAACAGCATTGCAGATGGATATCAAAATTGAAGGTCTTTCAAGGGAAATTCTTGAAGAAGCTCTTCAACAGGCCAAGAGCGGCCGTATGCATATCCTAGACAGCATGCTTTCAACAATCTCAGAATCCCGCGAACAATTATCACAATACGCGCCTAAAATTCTTATGATGGCTATCAACCCGGATAAAATCAGGGATGTTATTGGGCCGAGCGGAAAACAAATCAATAAGATTATTGAAGAAACCGGCGTGAAAATTGACATCGAACAAGATGGTACTGTATTCATCTCTTCCATTGATGAAGAAATGAATAAAAAGGCTAAAAAGATCATCGAGGATATTGTTCGTGAAGTGGAAGTCGGGCAGTTATATCTTGGTAAAGTAAAACGTATTGAGAAATTCGGAGCTTTTGTTGAAATCTTCAACGGAAAAGACGGCTTGGTTCATATTTCTGAGCTGGCTGAAGAGCGAATCGGTAAAGTCGAGGATGTCGTCAGCATTGGTGACGAACTGCTTGTGAAAGTGACTGAAATTGATCGTCAAGGACGTGTCAACCTTTCTCGTAAAGCGGTAATCAAAGAGCAGCGCGAAAAGGCGGAACAAGCTGAAAAATAAGAATAGATAATGATTGAAGCTGACCGATATGGTCAGCTTCTTTCTAATGAAGAAGAGATCGGTATAGAATGAAACCGGTAAAGAAAGCATCTGCGAGTGGTAAATGAGTTCCTTTCAGTGTTATAGCTGACTGCTGTTTAATCGGTTTTTTCGTATAGATTGCTGCTTTAAGGATTCCCCTTGGGACTTGGTTTTCTATCCTAAGAAGCTCGAATCTTTATCCCGGATGTACTAAGGCGGTTCTTTTTGATATTCACTTTAAATAGCAGCAAAATTCATGGAAATTACTTAGCCCAAAAGATGATGTGTCAAGTATTAAAAAAGAAGAGCTGATAAGAGACATGTGTATACAGATGAAGTTTTCTTTAACAATGCTCATAAAACTGCGCTTGGGGTCTCGTATGTGAAATCGCTGCTGTCCCTCTGGAAGTGAAACACCATTTCTCCAACCGTCTGAACACCCTGGGTTCTACCTTGTCCTCCTTTTTCATATGCTGTAGGGATAAGAAAGGGGTGATCAATAGATGAATTTTAAGGTACTGACCGGCATCGCTGTCTGCATCGCTCTTGCCATATTATCTGTTAGCAATCCTATGACAGCACAATATGTCGAGACTTTAAAAGAACCGGCGGTGGCTGTGGATTCCAAGCCTGGAGACTTAATGGAAAAAATTAAATCAGAAGCAGGAAAATATGAAATTCCCCCAATAGATGCGAAGAATGATCCTGTCTGGAAAGGAACACCTGGATATAATGGTTTAAAGGTGAATATTAAAAGTTCTTATGAGAAAATGAAGGAAGAGGGCAAATTTGACAGTGAGAGACTTGTTTTCGAACAGGTTCCGCCAAAAATGCATCTTTCAGGCCTTCCGCCGCTTCCTATATATAGAGGAAATCCGGAAAAACCTATGGCTTCGTTTATCATCAATGTCGCATGGGGAAATGAATACATACCGGATATGCTGGCTGCCTTGAAGAAGCACCAGATATATGCCACTTTCTTTTTGGAAGGAAGATGGGTGAAGCAGAATCCGGAACTGGCAAAGATGATTGCAGAGTCGGGACATGAAATAGGAAATCATTCGTTCTCCCATCCCCAAATGGAAACCTTAACGCCTCAAAAAATCAGGGAGGAAATGTCAAAAACCAATGAAATCATTGAAGCAACAACCGGCAGAAGAGTGAGTCTTTTCGGTCCCCCAAGTGGCGGATTTAACGATGAAGTTGTAAAGATTGCGGCTGAGCTCAAAATGAAAACGATATTGTGGAGCGTTGATACAATAGACTGGCAAAAACCCTCTCCAAGTGTCATAGTAGAAAGAGTAACTTCAAAATTGCATAATGGTGCGCTCATATTGATGCATCCCACAGCTTCTACATCATCGGCGCTGCCTGCACTTATAATGGCAATTAAACAAGAAGAAATAAGAATTGGAACAGTCTCTAGTTTGCTGAAGGAAGAAAGAATTATAAAAACAGGAAATAATTCTCTCCTAAAAGGAAAAAGTAATAATAAGAACTAGCAGATGTTGACAACATGAACAGGAGGAATTTTTTTGATTAAAAAATATACGTGCTCAAATGGTCTAAGAATTGTTCTGGAAGAAATTCCAACTGTCCGCTCGGTGGCAATCGGTATCTGGATTGGTACTGGTTCACGCCATGAGAATAAAGAAAACAACGGCATTTCCCACTTTTTAGAACATATGTTTTTTAAAGGGACGGAAACCCGCAGTGCTCGTGATATCGCTGAATCCTTCGACAGCATCGGAGGACAGGTAAATGCATTTACTTCTAAAGAATATACCTGCTATTATGCAAAGGTCCTTGATAATCACGCGAAATATGCACTTGATACACTTGCGGATATGTTCTTTAACTCGGCATTCGATGAAGAGGAATTAAAGAAAGAAAAGAACGTCGTATATGAAGAAATCAAGATGTATGAAGATACTCCGGATGATATTGTTCATGATGTGCTGAGCAAGGCGGTATATGAAAACCACCCGCTGGGCTATCCAATCCTGGGAACCGAAGAAACTCTTGATACATTCAATGGCCATACATTAAGGGAGTACATGCACAACATGTATACTCCTGACGATGTAGTCATTTCAGTAGCTGGAAATGTGGATGCTTCGTTCATTAAGGAAGTTGAAAATCTTTTTGGGAAATATGAAGGCGGAAAAGGGCATGAGAAAAATGAGGTTCCTTCCTTCCACCAGAATAAAATCTCCAAAAAGAAAGAAACAGAACAGGCTCACCTTTGCCTTGGCTATCCAGGGCTGCAAATCGGCCATGATGATGTCTACAGCTTAATTGTTTTGAATAATGTACTGGGAGGCAGCATGTCTTCCCGCCTGTTCCAGGAAGTGCGCGAACAGAGGGGACTTGCTTATTCCGTGTTTTCCTATCATTCAGCCTATGAAGACAGCGGTATGCTAACCATTTATGGCGGCACCGGAGCTAAGCAGTTGAACCAGCTGTTTGATACCATTCAAACCACTCTTACTGATTTGACAGCTGAAGGAATCACTTCAAAAGAATTGGCCAACAGCAAAGAGCAGTTGAAAGGAAACTTAATGCTCAGCCTTGAAAGCACAAACAGCCGGATGAGCAGGAATGGAAAAAATGAATTGCTGCTGAAAAAACACCGAACTCTGGATGAAATTGTTGAGGAAATTGATGGGGTTTCCATTGACAGGGTTAACAATCTAGGGAAAGAAATCTTCAGTAACGATTTTTCTGCGGCTCTTATCAGTCCTGATGGGCAAATGCCTTCCAATATAAAGAAAGCGTGAATCCAAGCTTCGGCCCTTAAAGGGGTCGGAGCTTTTTGCTTTTCTATCTGATAAAAAAACAAGTATTTTTCAACATCACTTCTAAAATGGAAAAGCACTTTATACATTTAGTATAAGGATGAATATATTAGGCTGGCTCTTGAAAGGGCTACATTACTGAAAAGCGGGTGACTAAAATGCGTCTTAGTGAACTAAGCGGGAAGGAAATAGTGGACTACAAGAAAGCTGAACGATTGGGTGTGCTGGGACAGACAGACTTGGAATTCAATGAACGGACAGGTCAAATCAACGCCCTGGTGATTCCTACAGGTAAATGGATGAGAAAGCAGAGCGCTGAAATCAGGGTGCCCTGGCAGCATATCCGGACAATTGGATCTGATATGATCATATTAGAAGTAGCGGAAGATTAACAGACAAAAAGCCTCCTTGCCAAAGGAGGCTTTTTGATGGTCTTAAGAATCCCGGGATATGCGGAGATGCCAGAGAGCTTAGAGCGTGGTATTAAAGAAACCTCCTTTCCTAACCAAGAGAGAGCTCTCCCCTTATTCCTTGAAAAATTCCTCAGTTAAAAAGAACTTGATAATTGACCGGACTGTAGATGCAAGAGTGAGTCCTTTTCAAGCAATTTCATGTCCTCAGAAGAGCGAGGTGGATACACGAGTGAACGGGTTTCAGCCACCTCATGTCCTCAAGAGAGTGAGGTAGATACACGAGCGTGGCCCATTTCAAGCACTCATGTCCTCAGAGGAGTGAGGTGGATACAAAAGTGAACGGTTTCCAGTCACCCCATGTCCTCAAGAGAGCGAGGTGCATACAAAAGTGAGTCGTTTTCAAGCAACTCATGTCCTCAGAAGAGCGAGGTGGATACACGAGTGAACGGTTTTCAGCCACCTCATGTCCTCAAGANCAGAAGAGCGAGGTGGATACACGAGTGAACGGGTTTCAGCCACCTCATGTCCTCAAGAGAGTGAGGTAGATACACGAGCGTGGCCCATTTCAAGCACTCATGTCCTCAGAGGAGTGAGGTGGATACAAAAGTGAACGGTTTCCAGTCACCCCATGTCCTCAAGAGAGCGAGGTGCATACAAAAGTGAGTCGTTTTCAAGCAACTCATGTCCTCAGAAGAGCGAGGTGGATACACGAGTGAACGGTTTTCAGCCACCTCATGTCCTCAAGAGAGTGAGGTAGATACACGAGCGTGGCCCTTTTTAAGCACTCATGTCCTCAGAGGAGTGAGGTGGATACAAAAGTGAACGGTTTCCAGTCACCCCATGTCCTCAAGAGAGCGAGGTGCATACAAGAGTGAGTCCTTTTCAAGCAACTCATGTCCTCAGAAGAGCGAGGTGGATACACGAGTGAACGGTTTTCAGCCACCTCATGTCCTCAAGAGAGTGAGGTAGATACACGAGTGAGGCCTTTTCAAGCACCCCATGTCCTCAAGAGTGAGGTGGGTACAAGAGTGAACGGTTTCCAGTCACCCCATGTCCTCAAGAGAGTGAGGTGGATACAAGATTGAGCCGTATTCAAGCCACTCATGTCCTCAGAGGAGCGAGGTGCATACAAGATTGACCTGTATTCAGTCACCACATGTCCTCAAGAGTGAGGTAGATACACGAGTGAGGCCCTTTTCAAGCACTCATGTCCTCAGAGGAGCGAGGTGCATACAAGATTGAGCCGTTTTCAAGCAACTCATGTCACCAGAAGAGTGAGGTGGGTACAAGAGTGAGTCCTTTTCAAGGAACTCATGTCCTCAGAAGAGCGAGGTGGATACACGAGTGAACGGGTTTCAGCCACCTCATGTCCTCAAGAGAGTGAGGTAGATACACGAGCGTGGCCCATTTCAAGCACTCATGTCCTCAGAGGAGTGAGGTGGATACAAAAGTGAACGGTTTCCAGTCACCCCATGTCCTCAAGAGAGCGAGGTGCATACAAAAGTGAGTCGTTTTCAAGCAACTCATGTCCTCAGAAGAGCGAGGTGGATACACGAGTGAACGGTTTTCAGCCACCTCATGTCCTCAAGANCAGAAGAGCGAGGTGGATACACGAGTGAACGGGTTTCAGCCACCTCATGTCCTCAAGAGAGTGAGGTAGATACACGAGCGTGGCCCATTTCAAGCACTCATGTCCTCAGAGGAGTGAGGTGGATACAAAAGTGAACGGTTTCCAGTCACCCCATGTCCTCAAGAGAGCGAGGTGCATACAAAAGTGAGTCGTTTTCAAGCAACTCATGTCCTCAGAAGAGCGAGGTGGATACACGAGTGAACGGTTTTCAGCCACCTCATGTCCTCAAGAGAGTGAGGTGGATACACGAGTGAGGCCTTTTCAAGCACCCCATGTCCTCAGAGGAATGAGGTGGATACACGAGTGAACGGTTTTCAGTCACCCCATGTCCTCAAGAGATCGAGTTGGATACAAGAGTGACCCGTTTTCAAGCCACTCATGTCACCAGAAGAGCGAGGTGGGTACAAGAGTGATTCCTTTTCAAGCACTCATGTCCTCAGAGGAGCGAGGTGCCTACAAGATTGAGCCGTTTTCAAGCCACTCATGTCACCAGAAGAGCGAGGTGGATACAAGAGTGAGGCCCTTTCAAGCAACTCATGTCCTCAAGAGAGCGAGGTGGATACACGAGTGATTCCTTTTCAAGCACTCATGTCCTCAGAGGAGTGAGGTGGATACAAGAGTGAACGGTTTCCAGTCACCCCATGTCCTCAAGAGAGTGAGGTGGATACAAGATTGAGCCGCTTTCAAGCCACTCATGTCACCAGAAGAGCAAAATGGATACAAGAGTGAGGCTATTTCAAGCCACTCATGTCCTCAGAAGAATGAGATGGATACAAGAGTGAGCCGTATTCAAGCCACTCATGTCCTCAGAGGAGCGAGGTGCATACAAGATTGACCTGTATTCAGTCACCCCATGTCCTCAAAGGAGCGAGGTGCAGACAAGAATGAGCACCTTCCAAGCAGTCTCACGTCCTCAGTCAGAAAGAGCTAAAGTGCAACTAATAAACTGAATTAGCCAGGATAAGCAATCAGAGCAGGAGTTCTGCATTCCACCAGCTTAGTCGTACACTTGCAGCAGGGATTATACAGGGTTCAAAATTAGTTTATAAAAATGGATTCACTATAAAATTGTTATCCGAACTGCTGTTTACGCTTCATTGACTCCCCCAATTCCCCTCAGAATATGGTTATTTTTCTTGCGCTACTCACCCATCTCCCCTACCCTTCATACAATGTTGAAGTGATAAACCTTTGCAGGTGGCAACGCGATTACGTTAAAAGAAGGTGAAAGCATTGATGTTGACTGGAATGCAGATCGCAGTCTTAGGCGGAGATGCTCGTCAACTCGAGATTATTCGTAAGCTTACAGAACTCGATGCGAAAATATCCTTGATAGGATTTGAGCAATTGGACCATGCATTTACAGGTGCGGTTAAAGAAAAGATAGATGAAGTCGAATTCAACGCCGTTGATGCGATCATCCTCCCGGTACCCGGAACGAACCTGGAGGGAGAAATCGAAACGATTTTTTCTAATGAAAAGATAAAACTTACTGAAGAAGCTCTGAAGGAAACCCCTTCACATTGCAAGATTTATTCAGGAATCACGAACAAGTATCTTAGCGAAGTTACCTCTTCTGCAGAGAGAGAGCTGATACAGCTTTTTGAGAGGGATGACGTGGCAATATATAATTCCATCCCAACTGTAGAAGGAACGATCATGATGGCTATCCAACATACGGACTTTACCATTCACGGTTCAAATCTGATCGTTTTAGGTCTTGGCCGTGTTGGAATGAGTGTAGCGCGGACGTTTCACCACTTGGGAGCCAGGGTGAAGGTGGGAGCCAGAAAGAGTGAGCATTTAGCACGCATCACCGAAATGGGACTCATCCCGTTCCACCTGGATGATCTGGAAAAGGAAGTCAGTAATAGTGACATGCTCATCAACACGATACCCGCGCAAGTAGTGACGGCTGGAGTCATAGCAAAGATGCCGGCCCACACACTTATTATCGATCTTGCATCCAAGCCGGGGGGAACAGACTTCCGTTATGCAGAAAAACGTGGAGTGAAAGCCCTGCTTGCCCCGGGACTGCCTGGCATTGTGGCTCCTAAATCTGCTGGACAGATTCTGGCGAACGTTTTGTCACAGCTATTGCTTCATGACTTTACATCACGAAAGGAGTAATGGATATGAGTGTTAAAGGAAAACGTATCGGATTCGGCTTAACTGGATCCCATTGTACCTACGATGCAGTATTCCCAGAGATTGAAAGACTGGTGAACGAAGGAGCAGAAGTCATCCCAGTCGTTACTTCTACAGTTAAAAACACGGTTACAAGGTTTGGAGATGGCGAAGACTGGATTCAGAGAATTGAAGAGGTAACAGGAAATAAAGTAGTCGATACTATTGTCAAAGCAGAGCCTCTGGGTCCTAAGCTGCCGCTTGACTGTATGGTCATTGCTCCTTTAACCGGAAATTCAATGAGCAAGTTTGCGAACGCAATGACGGACTCCCCTGTTCTTATGGCTGCAAAAGCGACATTGAGAAATCACCGGCCGGTTGTTCTAGGCATTTCAACGAACGATGCCTTAGGACTGAATGGCGTAAACTTGATGAGACTGATTTCTGCGAAAGATATTTACTTTATTCCATTCGGGCAGGATGATCCGGAAAAGAAACCAAAATCGATGGTTGCCAGAATGTCCCGCTTAGTGGAAACAGTGGAGGCGGCTCTTGAAGGGAAACAGCTTCAGCCGGTTGTGGTCGAAAAATACCTGGATAGTTAACAGCCGTTTCCCTAGTACCACGATTTCATAAAATCCGATATTATGCCGCTCCAGTCAGGGGGCGGTTTTGGCTTGCCCTGAAGGGGAAGGGAAGTTAACGCAAGAGACGAAAATCAGATATAAGGACTCCTGCACAGCCAGCCACCCGAAATATTCCAGTGTCCTTTCAATAAAAAATAATATTGTCCGATTATTGTTTATGTTAAAATATTCTTTATCACGGTAAATGATTAAAATGTTAATTATACCGAATTTTAAAATAAACAAGGCTTTCTATACTGGTTATTGCAAAATCTCACTCATGGCAGCGGCAATACGCTGTTTCTTATTGCAGGAGGCTTACGGTGTGCTCCTTGAGGGTTCTTCTCGGGAATCAAGAATGAGTAAAAATTTATCGCAAGCACATCCGGTGTACTTAAAATGCAGGGAGAATGTGATGAAAACAGTGAAAGCTAAGGATCTAGGGTCTGGGAGGAGAATGAAGTATGAATTCGAATGGATTTCATGTAGCAGTTGTCGGCGCAACAGGTGCGGTTGGGCAGCAAATGATCAAAACACTAGAGAGCAGGGATTTTCCCATTGAAAAGCTGACTCTTTTATCTTCAGCTCGTTCTGCGGGCAAGAAAGTTACTTATAAAGGGACAGAAATCACTGTCCAAGAAGCAAAAGCGGAAATATTTGATGATATTGATATTGCTTTGTTCAGTGCTGGAGGCAGCGTGTCTAAGGAACTCGCCCCACAAGCGGCCAAACGAGGTGCCGTCTGTATCGATAATACGAGTGCATTCCGAATGGATCCGAATGTCCCTTTGGTGGTGCCTGAGGTGAATGAAGAAGAAATCAGAAATCATAAAGGAATTATCGCAAATCCAAACTGCTCCACTATTCAAATGGTTGCAGCTTTAGAACCTGTTAGAGAAAAATACGGATTAGAAAAAGTGATTGTATCTACTTATCAAGCGGTTTCCGGAGCCGGAGCGGCTGCAATCGATGAACTGCATGAGCAATCTCAGGCGATTTTGAATGGAGAAGAGCCAAAAGCAGAAGTACTTCCGGTAAAAAGCGGGAAGAAACATCACCAGATTGCTTTCAATGCCATTCCGCAAATTGATAACTTTGAAGAGAATGGCTATACATTTGAAGAGATGAAAATGATAAATGAAACGAAGAAAATCATGTCGATGCCTGACCTTAAGGTTGCCGCGACATGTGTAAGGCTTCCAGTAGTCACAGGACATTCTGAAAGTGTATATTTTGAGATAAAGGATGATAATGTCACAGTAGAAGATATCCAGACACTCTTAAAGGATGCACCTGGCATCGTGCTTCAGGACTCTCCTGAAGATCAGCTGTATCCTATGCCGGCAAATGCAGTCGGCAGCAATGATATCTTTGTAGGAAGAATCAGGAGAGACCTGGATGACAGCCGCGGGTTCCATATGTGGGTAGTCTCAGATAATCTGCTGAAGGGTGCAGCTTGGAACTCTGTTCAGATTGCCGAAAGCCTGATTAAACTGAATTTAATTAAAAAGAAATAACAGCTTTCTTGAGGCTCATCCAGTAGTATATACCGTAATCTTCCATGAAACAGTTGCAGTAAGGCCTCTTGTTTTTATATTTTAAAAACATCGGGGTGTAGAAATGAAAATAATTGTTCAAAAGTATGGAGGAACATCGGTCCGTGATGATAAAGGGCGTTCAAAGGCAGCCGGGCATGTGGCAAAAGCGATTGAAGAAGGTTTCAAGGTGGTCGTGGTGGTATCTGCCATGGGAAGAAAAGGGGAGCCATATTCAACGGATACATTGCTCTCTTTAATCAATGGCAAGGACACTAAGGTCAGTAACCGCGAGCAAGATGTACTTCTATCGTGCGGGGAGACGATTTCCACAATTGTATTTACGAATCTGCTGCTGGAGTTGGGAATCAAAGCCGCTGCTTTGACAGGAGCACAAGCAGGCTTCCGCACAAACAATGACCATACCAACGCAAAAATCACCGAAATGAGATGTGACCGGCTGCTCTCTGAATTAAAAGAAAACCAAGCTGTTGTAGTGGCTGGATTTCAGGGGGTCTCACCGAATGGAGATGTAACGACTATCGGCCGTGGCGGAAGCGATACATCTGCTGCGGCTTTGGGCGCTGCATTAAGGGCAGAGTGGGTGGATATATTTACAGATGTCGAAGGAATCATGACCGCTGATCCACGAGTTACGGATAAAGCAAGGCCGCTTTCCGTTATTTCATACAACGAAGTGTGCAACCTTGCAAATCAAGGAGCTAAGGTAATTCACCCCCGCGCAGTAGAAATTGCCATGGATGCAAGGATTCCTCTTCGAATCCGCTCCACCTATGCTGAAAACCTTGGCACCTTGGTTACTTCGCTGGAGAAAAAAAGGGAAAAAGGGCTGGAGAACGGAACGATTACCGGCATAGCGCATGTCGGAGGTCTCTCACAAATTAAAGTCTCCGCCAAGAAAGAGCAATATAATCTTCAGTCAGAGGTATTTAAGGCGATGGCTAACGAAAATATCTCGGTCGACTTTATCAACATTTCGCCTCAAGGAGTCATTTACACGGTACCATCCGAACTGACCTCAAGGGCTTTCCATGTTTTAAAGAACTTGGGACACGACCCTTTGATTGAAACCGAATGTGCGAAGGTATCAGTTGTTGGGGCAGGAATGAAAGGGGTTCCGGGGGTGACGGCCGGAATTGTTACAGCTCTGTCAGAGAACAACATCCGCATTCTGCAATCTGCAGACAGCCATACGACCATCTGGGTACTCATAAAAGAAAAAGATCTTAAAACTGCAGTAAATTCTCTTCATGACTCTTTTCAATTGGAGGCGGAAGAGGGTAAACTGAGTATAGAAGAATGAAAAGGAGTGGAGTACAGTGCATTTTGGGCGTGTATCTACAGCAATGGTTACACCATTCGATAATAAGGGAAACATTGATTTTCCAAAAACAACATTACTAGTAAACTACTTGATCGAAAATGGCAGTGATTCTTTAGTTGTCGGAGGGACGACAGGAGAGTCTCCGACTTTATCTCAAGAAGAAAAATTAGCACTTTTCCGGCACGTAGTAAAAGCCGTCAATGGAAGGGTTCCGGTTGTGGCGGGAACGGGAAGCAACAATACTTATGCATCCGTGGAGTTTACAAAAAAAGCAGTCGAAACGGGAATCGACGCCATCATGGTCGTTGTGCCTTATTACAATAAACCCAGCCAGGAAGGCATGTACCAGCACTTCAAGACAATTGCTGAAGCCACTGAGCTTCCTGTCATGCTATATAATGTGCCTGGCCGGGCAGTTGCAAAAATTTCTCCTGAAACGGTCATCAGGCTTTCTGAAATAAGCAATATCACAGCCGTCAAAGAGGCGAGCGGGGATTTGGATGCAATGACCGAAATCATCGCCAATACTCCTGATGATTTTCTCTTATACAGCGGAGATGACGGGTTGACACTTCCTATCCTTTCAATCGGAGGAACCGGTGTTGTTTCCGTAGCTTCCCATGTAATCGGGAATGAGATGCAGGAAATGATCAAGGTCTTCCTTGAAGGCAGCGTGCGTGAAGCCTCTAAACTGCATGGCAGATTACTGCCGGTAATGAATGGTTTATTTGCAGCTCCGAGCCCTGCACCGGTTAAAACGGCACTTCAATTTAAGGGGATGGATGTAGGTTCCGTAAGGCTTCCGCTCATTCCCTTAACAGAAGAGGAAAGAACACAGCTGGCAGCAGTGCTGAAATTTAAATAAAGGGATATGCAACAAAAACGCAGCCGTAAACTTCCGGCTGCGTTTTTTTTTTTGAAGAATCAGTTCATGATTGCATGAGGTACTGTTCTTGCAGAAAGTGTGACTGTCTTAACAGGATGGGTTTTCTGCAGTCAGTCTTTCACCGGAAATAAATGGGGGCAAAAAAATATGAAAGCTTGAATAAGGCAGAAATTCAAATGGATAAAAGACTATATATGAACCGAATACCATAATATTTTGAATTTATTGACCGATTCTGATGATTTTCGTTGTAAAGATAAAATCCGATAAAGTATAATGTATTTAACTGATTAATGATCGGGAATTACAGCATAGGAGGAAAACGACATTGAGCAAGAAAAAGAATGAAAGTATAAAGATCATTCCCCTTGGAGGAGTTGGGGAAATCGGCAAAAACATGTATGTAATTGAAGTGGATGAGGAGATTTTTGTCATTGATGCAGGGCTGATGTTCCCTGAAGACGAAATGTTCGGGATTGATATGGTCATACCTGATATCCAATATTTGGTTGATAACAAAGAACGTGTCAAAGGGATCTTTCTTACCCACGGACATGAAGATGCCATCGGTGCCATCACATATGTTCTTAGAAAAATCAAAGCTCCAGTATACGGCACCAAACTGACCAATGCCCTTGTAAAAGGGAGACTCAAAGATGAAGACATGAAGGCGGATGTCAAATTTTATAATGTCCATTCAGACAGCAGGCTGTTCTTTGATGGAGTAGATGTCACATTCTTCAGAACAACCCACAGTATTCCTGATTCTGTGGGAGTCTCTATCAATACATCGGAAGGTTCGATTGTACATACGGGTGAATTTAAGTTCGATCAGGCAGCTAAAGGCCTGTACCGCCCGGATATGGGGAAGATGGCGAAAATCGGGGATAATGGAGTGCTTTGCCTGCTTTCCGATAGTACGGAAGCAGAAAGGCCTGGGTATACAACCTCGGAAGAAGTGATTGCCAATCAGTTGAACTCCGCATTTCATTCAGCGAAAAGCAGAATTATCGTAGCTTGCTTTGCTTCGAACTTAATCAGGATTCAGCAGGTTTTCGATGCTGCTTATCAAAACAACCGAAAAGTGGCGGTTGTGGGCAAAAGCCTTGAGAGAGTATATGAAATTGCATTGAATATGGGATATCTGCAAATCAAGGAAGACGTGATCATCCCGATTCAGGATATCTCGAACTATAATGACGATGAAATAATTATCATTGCCACCGGGGATCAGGGAGAGCCATTTGAAGCTCTTCAGAAAATGTCTAAACAGACACACAAACTGGTGAACATCCAGGATGGCGATACAGTCTTTATTACTGCCACTCCTTCACATGGAATGGAATTGACGATGTCAAAAACAGTGGACATGCTGTACCGTTCGGGCGCTCATGTTATGACAGCCAATAAGAAAGTCCACGTTTCCGGACATGGAAGCCAGGAAGATTTGAAATTGATGCTGAATTTGATGAAACCAAAATACTTCATTCCAATTCAAGGGGAATACCGAATGCTGATCGCACATGCCAAAGTTGCGAATTCAGTCGGGATTTCACATAACAGAGTGTTCATCCTTGATAAGGGGGATGTCGCTCAGTATAAAGATGGAAAAATGAGGATGAGCGGAAGGGTCCAGGCTGGAAATGTCCTGATTGACGGCATAGGTGTCGGTGATGTCGGCAATATTGTCCTTCGAGACAGAAAGCTCCTTTCACAAGACGGTATCTTTATTGTTGTTGTGACATTGAGCCGTAAAGGAAAAATTCTTGTCTCAGGCCCGGAAATCATCTCGCGTGGTTTTGTATATGTCCGTGAGTCGGAAAAATTGATGGATGAGTCTACGCAGCTCGTAAGACAAATTGTTGAGGGTTATCTTGCTAAAGGGACATTTGAATGGTCCAATATCAAGCAGGATATCCGAGATCAGCTGAACCACCTTCTTTTTGGCAAAACAAGAAGAAGGCCGATGATCCTGCCTATTATCATGGAAGTATAATTCTAATTGAGAAAGAGCCGGCCCCATTAGAGGCCGGCTTTTTCTTTTGGTAAGGCTGTTTTAGCATTCATTGTTACTTTTGGGAAAATTCCAAGAGAGATGGATTTTTCCCAGTAAACTAAGGCTTCTCTTTCTAATCGGAGATAGGAGCTCTTTTCTTTTCATACTGACTAAGTTATTTCGGTGAATTACGTTTTTTTTTTGGGATTAGTATTAAGCTTTTGGTAAAAACTCTAACGCTTTAACGCGCTATAATGAACAATCGCTTTTAGTACGGTGAAGTGATAAAGTCTCTAATGTCAGTATGCTTTTTGCCATGTAAAGAATGATTTATCAGAGTTGAGTTTTCAGAAAGCCATGCTCCACATTGCCAATCCCTTTTATTTACTCCTTCCAGGCCTATCATGAATTGAAACACCACAACAAGAAAATACTATTCCTATTATTGCTGAAGAAGGAGTGACTTAGGAATGAATTTTAATATGAATCAAAATGCGGATAAGAATGAGGAAAAAGAAAAAGAGGGTAAACCTACTGGATTAATGGAAAAAATTCAACAGCTCGGGCAGACCAATGTACCTCAGCTATCAAGTGATTCTAATATCCATTGCTTAACGATTGTCGGACAGATTGAAGGACATATGCAGCTTCCCCCGCAAAATAAAACGACTAAATACGAGCATGTCATTCCTCAACTGGTGGCAATAGAACAGAATCCGAAAATTGAAGGATTATTGATTGTACTTAATACAGTAGGAGGAGACGTAGAAGCAGGGCTGGCTATCTCTGAAATGCTCGCTTCCTTATCTAAACCAACCGTCTCTATCGTATTGGGAGGGGGACATTCGATAGGAGTCCCAATCGCAGTATCATGTGATTACTCATTCATTGCCGGTACAGCGACAATGACCATACACCCGGTAAGATTGACAGGATTGGTCATCGGAGTTCCTCAGACCTTCGAATATCTGGATAAAATGCAGGACCGTGTCGTCAACTTTGTTACAAGGCATTCGAAAGTGACAGAAGAAGACTTCAAAGAGCTAATGTTTGCCAAAGGAAATCTGACAAGAGACATCGGCACGAATGTAGTCGGTGAAGATGCAGTGAAATATGGATTGATTGACGGAGTAGGCGGTGTTGGGGAAGCAATAAAGAAATTAAACGAGCTCATTTCTCTTAAAGGCGGCAGCAAAGAAGAAGGAATGCTGCAATGATCCTCCATACAACTGTTCCCCAAGAACTGATATTTCCTCCTGAAGAAAACGCCTTTACACAGCAAGTCTTCATGGAATGGCAGGGAATTCCTCTGCTTGTTGAACAAACACAGCACCAATACAGAGTCGTCAGGGTCATGAGCAGTGATCCTGCTCACTATTTAAATGAGCAGGTTTGTCCTGGACAGTATCTTCAAATGTAATCTTTGGATTGATTTTCGCCAATGGCAGTATATGATATAATAAATGGAGAAAGCGGAAGTAAATAACATGGTTCTGACAAGCTTTCTCAAATATATGGGACTGGTTTTTCCTGCTTGCGGCTGAAGCTGGAAATGCCAGCCCTTTCTTCATCTATAAGATGTTGTCATCAAGCGTCCGGGAATGATAAATGATCCGGAACATAAGCATATTAAATAGAATTTAGGTGAAAGAACTTTGGCGAAAAGAAAAAGAAGAAGCAGTAAGAAGTCGTCCACTATTAAACAGACAATTAAATATGAACTGATCGGCATGCTGATGATAGCCCTAAGTTTGATTGCTATCATACAGCTGGGGGCAGTTGGAAAAGCACTGGTCCACTTTTTCAGGTTTTTTATGGGCGAGTGGTACATGGCTGCGTTCATTGCGTTATTGGCAATGGCGGGATATTTGATGGTAAAAAGGGAAATGCCGGCCTTTTTTACAAGAAGGCTGGCCGGGATATACATAATTTTATTAAGTACATTACTTTTAAGCCATGTTAAGCTTTTTGAACTGCTTTCAAATGATGGGGCATTTCAAAACCCAAGTGTGATCGCAAATACATGGGAGCTTTACTGGATGGAAGTGCGCGGTGAATCCAGCACCTCTGATTTAGGAGGAGGTGTCATTGGAGCAGTTTTATATGCTGTTTCTTTTTTTCTATTTGATTCTGCCGGGACCAAAATCCTGTGTATGGCATTGATTGCAATCGGTATTGTTTTGATCACAGGAAAGTCATTCGGTTCCGCTCTTGGTAAAATGGGAAATACAACAACGGAGTTCTTCGGAAACCAATGGGATGCCTTCAGGGAAGATATGAAAGATTGGAAAGAAGAAAGAATCGAGAAGAAGGAAGAGAAGCAGCAAAGGAAGACAGAGAGGGTTAAGCCGAAATCAGAATCTGAACCAATGGTTGAACCCGCAGAGGAAGTGAAAGTGGAGCCGATCATTTCGAGTTTCAATGAAAGAGCCTATCCGGATGAAACAATTCCTTCCTTGTCAGCTGAAGCTGACCAGACTGCTTCATCACAACAGCAGGGGGATCAGGAGGAACCAGCCTCTTCAAGTGATGATGATGCTCCTCCAATAACGTTTACAGAAGTGGAAAACAAAGATTATAACCTGCCGCCTATCTCCCTTTTAGCAAGGCCGACACAGACAGATCAAAGCAATGAGTACCAGATGATCCATGCAAATGCGGCAAAGCTTGAAAGAACGTTCCAAAGCTTTGGTGTCAAAGCAAAGGTGACCCAGGTTCATCTTGGGCCTGCCGTTACCAAGTATGAAGTGCATCCGGATACTGGGGTGAAAGTAAGCAAAATCGTCAACCTGAGTGATGACCTTGCACTTGCCCTGGCAGCTAAGGATATTAGAATTGAAGCACCGATACCCGGAAAATCTGCCATCGGAATTGAAGTTCCTAACTCGGAGGTGGCGATGGTATCCTTAAGGGAAGTGCTTGAGTCCAAATCCAACGATAAACCCAATTCTAAATTGCTGATTGGCCTCGGCCGGGACATCACGGGTGAAGCCGTATTGGCCGAACTGAACAAAATGCCCCATCTTCTTGTGGCCGGTGCAACGGGAAGCGGAAAAAGTGTATGTATTAATGGCATTATCACAAGCATCTTGATGCGGGCAAAACCTCATGAAGTAAAGTTAATGATGATCGATCCCAAAATGGTCGAGCTGAATGTTTACAATGGAGTACCGCATTTGCTTGCTCCGGTTGTAACGGATGCCAAAAAAGCTTCGCAGGCACTAAAGAAAGTCGTCAATGAAATGGAGAGAAGGTATGAACTGTTCTCTCACACGGGAACAAGAAACATAGAAGGCTATAATGAACATATCAAAAGACATAATAAAGAAAACGAAGAAAAACAGCCGGAACTTCCGTATATCGTTGTTATAGTCGATGAGCTGGCTGACTTGATGATGGTGGCTTCAAGTGATGTAGAGGATGCTATCACCCGCCTTGCCCAAATGGCGCGTGCTGCCGGAATCCATCTTATTATCGCCACTCAGAGGCCTTCCGTCGATGTCATAACAGGCGTCATTAAAGCGAACATTCCTTCACGTATTGCTTTTGCTGTGTCTTCACAGACGGACTCCCGAACGATCCTGGATACCGGAGGAGCAGAGAAACTCCTTGGCCGTGGTGACATGCTGTTCACGCCTGTTGGAGCATCAAAGCCGACAAGGGTGCAGGGAGCGTTTTTATCGGATGAAGAAGTTGAAGACATTGTCGACTATGTAATCGGCCAGCAGCGGGCACAGTATCAGGAAGAGATGATTCCTGATGAAGTGTCTGAAGGAAGCAGTACAGCAACTGTCGAGGATGAGTTGTACGATGAAGCGGTCCAATTGATCGCAGAAATGCAGACGGCATCTGTTTCCATGCTGCAAAGGAGATTCAGAATAGGATACACAAGGGCTGCCAGATTGATAGATGGTATGGAAGAGCGCGGTGTTGTCGGACCGTACGAAGGCAGTAAGCCAAGAACCGTACTTATCGGAAAGCCTTCCGAGGAACATTCTTCATAATATGAGATTGACTGCCTGGATTTTTTCAGGCAGTTTTTTTTAAAAACTCTTTTCGTAAACTTTGTTGCTAGTTGATATTAATTCCGAAAAATATCAATCTTAAGAAGGAAAAAATACGGTAATATCGAAAAGAAAAGAGCTGCTCTCCTCGATAAGAAATAAAACTCTTAGTATCCGGGGATATCCGAAAGCAACAATATATGCGAAAACAGCTTTTTAAAAAGATAACCTCAAATCTTTAGATCGGAAATTAGGCAGCGTTTCTTAATCCGTCTCCAAAGCCCTCGGGGTCAAATAACCCAAAGAGAATAAAAGGCAAGACCGCCTTTCTTTTTCTTTGGAACGTTTACCTGTCGGGGCTGATAAAGGCGCCTGCGCTTTTTGAATGAGTTTACTAAGTCTGTATAAGAAATTGGAACTAAATAGTCTCATTTAAAAAAGTCGCTCGAAAAAAGAATAGAATAACCTTATGAGAATCCAAAGATAAATGAAAACGGTTTTATAATTGGTAAAAATAATTTAAACTTTAAAAGGTCAGACCTCTAGCCTTCTTGATTGTTAATGTGTTATACTTTTAAAAGCGTTTACATTATGTTTTCTTCATAATAAAAAGATACAGAAAAGGAATTATCACCCAAAAGACAACCCTTTCACCCAAGTTGAAAATTTTGAAATTTGCGATTTTCTAGTTTTTTCGACAAAAACTTAATAACCTATTTATTTATTTTTTTAAAAATGATATAGTATTTTGGATTAGTAGGAAAGATATACATCAAAAGTGTGTGCTTGGGAAGAAATGGTGGTGGTTCTTGGATGACAATAAAAGCAGACAATAGACATTTATACTTACAAGTGATCGATCGTCTAAAAAAGGACATCGATGAAGGGCAGTATAAAGAGAAAGAAAAACTGCCTTCCGAATTCGACCTTGCGAAACAGCTTGGGGTCAGCAGGGCGACACTTAGAGAAGCTTTACGCATTCTCGAAGAAGAAAATGTCATTATCCGCAGGCACGGGGTTGGAACATTTGTAAACGCTAAGCCGCTCTTCACTTCTGGTATAGAGCAGTTAAACAGTGTCACGAACATGATAAAACATGCAGGCATGGAGCCTGGGACCATTTTCTTAAGCTCAAGCTTCCAAGGGGCCACAGATGAAGATATCCGTCGATTTTCACTGGAAGAAGAAGAGGAACTCGTCATGGTTGAACGTGTAAGGACTGCAAATGGAGAACCGGTTGTCTATTGTGTGGACAAAATGCCCTCCAGTGTTTATCCGCGCAGGTTTACCACAGATGTCAACTCTCTCTTTCAAGTTCTTGAACAGGAAGAGAATAAAAGAATCACTTATGCCGTGACGCAAATCGAACCGGTGGGATTTCACGAAAGGATCTCCCCAATACTCAATTGCGAACCGGAATCTGCTTTGCTTGTTCTTAAGCAGATGCATTTTGATGAGAATGATCATCCGATTCTTTATTCTGTCAATTATTTCCGTTCAGACAAGTTCAGTTTCCAAGTGTTAAGAAAACGGGTTTAATCAGTTCTGTAAGTCTAGTATTTTTCTTACTACATCAGCAAGATCAGTAACATCAACATAATAACAGGGGGTAACCAAGGTGAAAAAACGTAAATTTGGTTTAGCGCTTTCAATGCTGCTTGCAGCAGGTACATTTCTTGGTGCATGCGGTTCTAATGACAATAACGGTGAAGACGTAGCACCAGCGAAAAATGGTGAAGGAGATGTTTTCACGACAGCAATGATTACTGACGTGGGCGGCGTGGACGATAAATCTTTCAACCAATCTGCTTGGGAAGGCCTTGAGGCATTTGGCCAGGATAATGGACTGGATCAAGGTACAGAGGGTTATGATTACATTCAATCCAAATCTGATGCTGACTATAAAACAAACTTAAATACAGCCGTGCGAAACAATTTCGACCTTATCTACGGTATCGGCTATAAATTAAAGCCTGCCATCGAAGAAGTGGCTAAACAACGTGAAGAGAGCAATTTTGTTATTGTTGATGATGTTATCGAAGGAGTCGATAATGTTGCCAGCGTAACTTTCAAGGAGCATGAAGGGTCTTTCCTTGTTGGTGTGGTAGCAGGTCTTACTACTAAATCAAACAAAGTAGGTTTCATTGGCGGAACTGATTCTGACTTGATCAACAAGTTTGCTGCCGGATTCCAGGCGGGTGTTAAAGCAGTAAACCCTGAAGCAGAAGTTGACATTCAATTTGCTGGTGCTTTTGATAAGGCGGATAAAGGTCAATCAATGGCAGCTTCAATGTATCAATCTGGAAGCGACATCATTTACCACGCTGCAGGCGGAACTGGTAATGGAGTATTTACTGAAGCGAAAAACCGTAAACAACAAGATCCTGATTCAGAGCTATGGGTAATCGGAGTAGACCGTGACCAGGCTGCTGAAGGTTCGGTTACTGTTGATGGTGAAGAAATGAACATTACTTTGACTTCAATGGTCAAGCGTGTAGATACTGCGGTAATTGATATCGCTGAGAGAGCTATGGACGGAGAATTCCCTGGCGGGGAAACTGTCCAGTATGGCTTGGAAGACGATGGTGTAGGAATTGCTCCAACACAAGATAACTTGTCTGAAGAAGTGTTAGCTGCAGTTGATGAGTGGAAAGAAAAAATCGCAAATGGTGAAGTTGAAGTTCCGACTAAACCAGAATAAATAATTGCCATAATTGGTGGGGAAAGAGAACGAACTCATTTCCCACCAATTAATTAAAAAGCTTAAATAAAAAGTAGAATTTTTTGATTCTGCTTTTTATTTAGGGGTTTTTCAGGGGGCTAAATTCCTAAATTAAATTCAAACTGTTTTAAAAGTCTGACTTCATACTTTAATGAAAGACTCTATTTATAGCAAGGAGTGAATCTGGTGGAATATGTTATTGAAATGTTGAATATTCGCAAAGAATTTCCTGGTATCGTGGCTAATGATAATATAACCCTTCAATTAAAGCCGGGCGAAATCCATGCGCTCTTGGGGGAAAATGGTGCTGGAAAATCAACACTAATGAACGTTCTTTTCGGTCTCTATCAACCTGAAAAGGGTGAAATCAGAGTCAATGGGAAAAGTGTCAAAATTACTAATCCCAACATTGCCAATGATCTGGGGATCGGTATGGTCCATCAGCATTTTATGCTTGTGGATACCTTTACGGTTACAGAAAATATCATTTTGGGTAAGGAACCTAAATCAGGCGGTAAAATCGATATTAAAAAGGCAGAAAAGGAAGTGCGGGAGATTTCAGATCGGTACGGACTGGCGGTAGATCCTCAAGCTAAGATATCTGATATTTCCGTCGGAATGCAGCAGCGCGTAGAGATATTGAAGACATTATACCGCGGAGCAGAAATCCTGATATTTGATGAACCGACAGCCGTATTGACGCCTCAGGAAATCAAAGAGCTTATTGTAATAATGAAAACACTGATAAAAGAAGGTAAATCCATTATTCTTATCACTCATAAACTGAAAGAAATCATGGAAGTTTGTGATCGATGTACCGTAATCAGAAAAGGTCAGGGAATCGGTACAGTGACTGTGGAAGAAACAGATGTAAATGAACTTGCAAGCCTGATGGTTGGAAGGGAAGTTAACTTTACAACCCAGAAAAGCCCGGCCGCTCCGAATGAGCCTGTTCTGGAAATAGAAAACCTCAGAGTAAAAGATTCACGGGGAGTCGAGGCGGTAAGAGGACTGAGCCTTACTGTTAGAGCAGGGGAAATTGTGGGGATTGCCGGTGTGGACGGAAATGGCCAGACAGAGCTGATTGAAGCAATTGCTGGGCTGCATAAAACGACAGGCGGCTCTATAAAACTGAACGGAAAAGAAATACAAAATCATAAGCCCCGTAAAATTACGGAGTCGGGCCTTGCCCATATTCCTCAGGACCGCCATAAACATGGTCTTGTTCTTGATTTCCCAATTGGTGAAAACATGGTGCTGCAAACCTATTACCAAAAACCTTACTCCAAATCGGGGGTAATGAATTTTAAGCAGGTTTACAAAAAAGCTGCTTCATTAATTGGTGAATATGACGTCCGTACACCTAGTGAATATACACTTGCAAGATCTTTATCTGGCGGAAACCAGCAAAAGGCAATTATCGGCCGGGAAATCGACAGAAATCCTGATCTTTTAATTGCTGCACAGCCTACACGAGGGCTGGATGTTGGGGCAATTGAATTCATTCACAGCCGCTTAATAGAACAGCGTGACAACAATAAAGCAGTTCTTTTGCTTTCATTTGAACTTGATGAAATTATAAACGTCAGTGACCGGATTGCTGTTATTTATGAAGGTGAGATCGTGGCGATCGTCGACCCTAAAGAAACAACAGAACAAGAATTGGGGCTGTTGATGGCTGGTTCCAAACGGAAGAAAGAAGGTGACTCTGTCAATGTCTAGAAAGTATCAAAATATTTTAATCCCAGTTATTTCTGTCATTCTGGGTCTGCTGGCTGGTGCAATTATCATGCTTATCACTGGATATAATCCTATAGAAGGCTATGCAGCACTATGGAGCGGAGCTTTTGGTGACAGGTTCTACGTCGGGGAAACGTTGAGACAGGTGATCCCCTATATACTCGCAGGCTTGGCGGTAGCATTCGCTTTCCGTACAGGTTTGTTCAATATCGGGGTGGAAGGACAGCTTTTGGTTGGCTGGACAGCTTCCGTTTGGGTAGGGCTTGCTTTCGATCTTCCTAAGATCATTCATCTCCCTTTATCCATAATTGCAGCTGCAGCCGCCGGGGCTTTATGGGGACTTGTTCCTGGTATTCTGAAAGCTAAATGGCGAGTTCATGAAGTAATTGTAACGATTATGATGAACTACATCGCACTTTATTCTACTAATTATCTTATTAGAAATGTCATTGCCGATGAAGCAGATGCGACTGGAAGCATTCCGGAGTCAGCATCATTAAGAAGTGGATTTTTTGAAACACTGACTGACTATTCAACTCTTCATAATGGAATCTATTTAGCTGTTGCTGCCGCAATCCTTATGTGGTTCTTACTGGAAAAAACTACAACTGGATACGAGTTGCGATCAGTTGGATTCAACCAGCATGCCTCACAATATGCCGGGATGAATGTGAATAAAAACATTGTTTTGTCCATGGTCATCTCAGGAGCTTTTGCCGGATTAGCAGGAGCGATGGAAGGGCTGGGAACTTTCGGTTTTGCTTTCTTGCATTCCAGCTTTTCAGGAGTTGGATTTGACGGAATCGCGGTTGCCCTGCTTGGAGGCAATGCAGCTTTAGGTGTTATATTGGCGGCTATTCTGTTTGGTGGCTTAAAGGTAGGTTCCTTGAACATGCCGCTTGAATCAGGTGTGCCAAATGAACTTGTTGAAATTGTCATTGCCTTGATTATATTCTTTGTGGCATCCAGCTATATGATTAAATGGCTGTTGAATCGTCCGAAAAAGGGGGTGAAATAAGTGGGTATTATGACAATCTTGGAAATCATTATTTCTTCAACTCTGGTTGTGGCAGCTCCGCTTATTTTCACTGCATTGGGTGGAGTGTTCTCTGAACGCTCAGGAGTAGTAAATATCGGCCTGGAAGGGCTGATGGTCATTGGCGCCTTTGCGGCTATAGTTTTTAACCTTACTTTTGCATCGACTTTCGGTGCCGCTACTCCATGGGTAGCGCTGCTGGCGGCTATGGCGGTCGGAGGTCTGCTTTCATTGCTTCATGCTTTAGCTTCCATCACTTTCCGTGCGGACCAGGTTGTAAGCGGTGTTGCAATTAACTTCCTTGCTTTGGGTGCCGGCTTATTCCTTGTTAAACTTATCTATGATAAAGGACAGACCGATATCATCCGGACGGAGAACAGTTTTAAGAAAATCGATATTCCTTTTCTGAGCGATATTCCTGTCATTGGAAACTTGTTTTTCAGCCGCGTGACTTATACCGCATATATTGCAATCATCCTTGCCTTTGTAGTGTGGTATATTCTTTATAAAACACCCTTTGGTTTGAGGCTCCGCTCAGTAGGAGAACATCCGATGGCTGCCGATACTATGGGAATCAACGTAACCCAAATGCGCTATATTGGTGTTTTTATCTCCGGGGTCCTTGGAGGACTTGGTGGAGCTGTCTACGCTCAATCGATCTCTCTGGATTTCAGCCATTCCACTATTACCGGTCAAGGATTCATGGCGCTGGCTGCGATGATCTTTGGTAAATGGAATCCCCTCGGTGCAATGGGCGCAGCGCTTTTCTTTGGATTCGCGCAAAGTTTAAGTATTGTTGGATCGAGCATTCCATTGTTTGAAAACGTACCAAGTGTTTACTTGCAGATTGCGCCTTACGTATTGACCATCCTTGCTCTGGCAGGATTCATCGGACGAGCTGATGCACCGAAAGCTCTTGGAAATCCATATATAAAAGGAAGCAGATAATACTTCCTGGTATCTTTGAGCGGAAAACGTTAAATGTTTTCCGCTTTTTTTATTGCCTGTGGTTATAAGTTAAAGGCGGGATGCTGTAGGCATCTTTGACTCCTATTATTAAAAAGAGTATGCGATTTTTTTATTTCAACACAATTTGTGTGGAACCAATAGATAAAATACATTTTCAATCTTCATATCCAGAGATTTCTTTAGGTAAATATATGAAGATATGCTCTCAGTTTTATCTGCATATAATAGATAAAATCCGAAAAAAAACCCGCAGGGATCGGATTGGCATGAGAGGTAAAAACTTGAAAGAGTTAAAGCCTAACATGTATAGTTAAAGAGAATTTACATCAAAATAAATATGATAAACAGTTCTTTTAATGTAAAACCTGAATTTTTTAATAGCAAATTTGTAAAAAGATCTTTTCAGCAAAAGGAGGATGGCTAATGTCTATAGTCAATGAAGTGGTCAAAACGAAAAGCGGTTATTCGTTACATATTGTCCGGACTGATAAATATAAGACAAACACCCTTGTTTGGAGAATGAAATCTCCTTTAAAAGCAGAGGAAGTGACGCCAAGAGGGCTCCTTCCCCACGTGCTGCAAAGCAGTGCTAAGAAATATCCTAGTACGACAGCACTCCGCTCTTATCTTGATGAATTGTATGGAGCGAATTTTTTTGTAGACCTGGCTAAAAAAGGCGAATATCATGTGATGAGCTTTTCCGTCGAGGTGGCGAATGAGAAATTCCTGAAGGATTCTGAACCGCTGCTGAGAAAGGGGCTTCAATTTCTTGCAGATGTAGTATTGTATCCGAACATATCTGGTGACTCTTTTCATACAGAAACAGTAGAAAAAGAGAAGAAAAACCAAAAGGTGAGGATTCAGTCCGTTTTTGACGACAAAATGAGATATGCGAATTCCCGTCTTGTAGAGGAGATGTGCAAGGATGAACCATATTCCCTTCATCCCAATGGTATTCTCGAGGAAGTCGATAAAACGTCGGCTGAAAGCCTTTATAAGTATTATCGGGAAGCAATTCAAAATGATGAAATGGATCTATATGTAATAGGGGACGTCGACGCAGAGGAAGCTGAAAAAATGTGTGAAGAGATTTTTTCTTTACAGAACAGGGATGCCCAGGTCATCAGCAGTGCCAACTCAGGTTCTTTCCATGAAGTCAATGAAGTGGTTGAAAAACATGATGTTAAGCAAGGCAAGCTGAACATTGGGTATAGAACGAATGTAGCTTATGGAGCGGATGATTATTGGGCACTGCAAGTGTTCAATGGAGTTTTTGGAGGATTTTCACACTCCAAGTTATTCATTAACGTGCGTGAGAAAGCAAGCCTTGCCTACTATGCTGCGAGCAGACTGGAAAGCCATAAAGGGTTGATGATGGTAATGTCGGGGATCGATGGCAAGAATTATGACCAGGCAGTGACCATCATTAAAGAACAAATGCAGGCAATGAAAAATGGTGACTTCACAGAAGGAGAAATTCAGCAGACTAAAGCGGTGATCAGGAATCAGCTTCTTGAAACCATCGACACTCCAAGGGGCCTCGTGGAAATCCTTTACCACAATGTCGTTTCAGGGCAAAAAATTGAGCTTGATCATTGGCTGGAGAGTATAGAGAAGGTTACAAAAGAAGAAATCACCACTGTTGCGAAAAAAGTCAATATGGATACCATCTATTTTCTTACAGGAATGGAGGGATGAATGATGGAAAAAATCTCATTCGATCAGCTGCAAGAAGAATTATTTTTTGAGAAGATGGATAATGGACTTCAGGTATATGTACTGCCAAAAAAGGGATTCAATAAAACGTACGCTACATTTACAACCAAGTATGGATCTATAGACAATCATTTTGTCCCTAAAGGAAGTACTGAATTTTCAAAAGTGCCAGATGGTATCGCCCATTTCCTGGAGCACAAGCTTTTTGAAAAGGAAGATGAAGATGTATTCCAGAAGTTCAGTAAGCAGGGAGCTTCCGCCAATGCATTCACATCCTTTACAAGGACAGCCTACCTTTTCTCTTCTACTTCTGAAGTGGAGAAGAATCTGGAAACTTTGATTGACTTTGTTCAAGCTCCTTACTTCACTGAAAGTACCGTTGAGAAAGAAAAAGGAATCATCGGCCAGGAAATTACAATGTATGACGACAACGCTGACTGGCGTTTGTACTTTGGTGTCATCCAAAATATGTATCATAATCATCCTGTGAAAATTGATATAGCAGGGACTATTGAATCCATCTCACATATTACCAAGGATATGCTATATCAATGCTATGAAACTTTTTATCACCCAAGCAACATGCTCATGTTCATAGTGGGCGCTGTAGATCCTGAAAAAATCATCAAGCAGGTCAGGGAAAACCAAAGTAAAAAAGACTACAAAGAAATGGATGAAATCAAACGCTGTTTCGAAGATGAACCAGTGGAGGCCGCTGAGAAGAAACAGGTCCTTCACATGAATGTCCAGGCACCGAAATGCCTGGTGGGTGTCAAAGCCGTCAATACAGAACAGCAGGGTAGCGAAATGCTGAAACACGAGCTTTCCATGAATATTGCGTTGGATATGTTATTCGGCAAAAGCTCAGAGAATTACTTCTCATTATATAATGATGGCCTTATCGATGAGACATTTCATTATGACTTCACTCAGGAAAAAGGGTTTGGCTTTGCCATTCTTGGCGGTGATACAGAGAAACCAGATGAGATGGCAGATCGAATCACTGAAATCCTCTTAAATGCCAAGGAAGGGAAGACCCTTACGCAAGAAGCCTTGGAGCGGACGAAAAAGAAAAAGATCGGAGCATTCTTAAGGGCCATCAATTCTCCTGAGTATATCGCCAATCAATTCACTCGCTATGCATTCAATGAAATGGACTTATTTGATGTCGTGCCTACACTCGAAACGATCACTTTTGAGGATATCAACTCAGTGGTGTCCGAGTATTTTGACGAAAAAAGGTTCACAGTCTGTCAGGTGCTTCCTAAAGAAAAATAAACAGATTTTGAAAAAGCCCGGCAGAAATTGAGGGAACAAAACCTCAGTTCCTGCTGGGTTTTTGCATAAGGGTCTTTCGGAAATTTTACTGCTATTAAATTTTTGAAGGCTCTTTTCGTAAACTTTGTTGCTATTTGAAACTAATTCCGAAAAGTAACCATATTAAGAGGGGTAAAATCTGGGAACACCGAAAAGAAAAGAGCCACTCTCCCCCGATAAGAGATAAAACTCTTAGTTTGAAATACAAAAAAATGTCTACTGATTTCCACTCCAGGTGCTGGAACTAGACGCACGCTAGTCCAGCAGGAGGTCATGCACCTTCCGTTCCAATCAAGTCATTGCTAGATTTTTTAGAATTAACAACTCTCCTTCAAATTAATATGGGATTGAAAGTGTATAGGAAATTGTGCGGCAAATTTTAAAGAACAAAAAAGTTCTGTCATTTGCTATTTAGGGTGCACTTTGTATTACAAAATTAAAAATAAAAACTTCAAAATGAGTGTTAAACCGCATTGGTTTTGCCACTCCTTTTTTGATGATTTACCGGTATTCTTGCTGGTGAATTTGTTCAATTGGTAACAGACCCGTTATACGAAAACACCCTTTTTTAAAAGAAAACGGCTTGGTGAACTAGCCTATCCTGGCAGGTAAGAATAGGGCAGCTCTTCCAGTTTATAGAGAGGTCTCAGTATCCATGGGACATTAAAAAGCAAAATCAATAACTAATGGTAAGAAACAGTCTTACATAAATGTATAAAAAGCTTCAAAAGGGGGTCAGGAGACTTATGAAAAAGTTTGCTTTGATTATTGGGTCCTCAGGAGGGATCGGCAGACAAACAGCCCTCACATTAGCCGAAAAAGGATGGAATTTATATCTTCATTATCATTCTAATCAAACGGCAGTTGAGGAACTTCTTGGAGAAATTAGTGAGTTTCAAGGTGAGTATATACCAGTGAAAGCAGATCTTTCGTCGGAAAGCGGAGCACAAAATCTTCTCTCACAGATATTCCATGTGGATGCGGTCATCTATACTAGCGGGACACCCCTATATGGATTGTTTCAAGATATTTCAGACGAACAAATGGACGGCATGTGGAATCTTCATGTTAAATCCTTGATGAAAATCATGCAGGGGCTTCTGCCGAAATTGTTACAGAGCCCTATCGGGAATGCAGTCATTGTCAGTTCGATCTGGGGTCAGACAGGAGCTGCTTGTGAAGTGTTATATTCCTCAGTAAAAGGTGCTCAAATAGCGTTTGTGAAAGCTTTAAGCAAAGAGCTGGCTAGAAACAATGTTAGGGTGAATGCGGTTGCACCGGGAGCTGTAAAAACAGACATGATGACCAGTTTTTCAACAGAGGAAATTTCTGAAGTTGTTGATGAAATCCCAATGGGCAGAATGGCAGAACCGTCCGAAGTGGCAGACACCATTGATTTTTTGCTTTCTTCTAAATCATCTTACATTACAGGGCAGGTGCTTTCAGTCAATGGCGGCTGGTATACGTAAAATCGCAAAACGGCCTGGAGAATTTCTGAAAGCCCAATGAATATTTTCTTTGGGGAAGATGCAAACTAAGGTTGTATTTCTTAAAGAAATGCAGGGCCTTTAATCTGCAGAATGAGGCCTGAATCAAAGCATGACTTCTAAGGAGGCTCCACGTATGTCTGTATTGGATAACTGGCAAGATTGGAAAAACTTTTTGGGTGACCGTTTGAATCAAGCACAAAGTGAAGGCGTTCAAGGTGAAGTGGTTTCAGACCTTGCTTATCAAGTGGGAGACTATTTGGCAAATCAGGTAGAAGCGAAAAACGACCAGGAGCGTGTCCTTGCTGACTTGTGGTCTGTTGCATCTACTGAAGAGCAGCATGCAATTGCCAACATGATGGTCAAGCTTGTAAAGAATGACGGCACTCGCTAAGAGGGGAAGCAATTCCTCTCTTTTTTTATTTGTTGAAGGGTTAATTGTGTATGTTGAAAGCCTTATCTCCCCCAGAATTATCCCAGCAATCAGTATAGAAAGTCCCATTACAGGGGGATTATTCAAAAACTGCTGTTTTATTAGAGTAACCCCTTGTTGAAAAATCCCGTTTCGCTCTCCATATTGATAGTCCTGATCCATAAATGAACTATGAAGATAGCTCAATAAATAAATCAGGAACTAAAAGATCATGATTAATGAAAGGATGTCAATAACGAAGATATGCTTGAAAATGATTCGGGATAGGTCAATAGGGGTAAGAATAGTAAGAAATGATGAAATATTAGGCTTTAATGTAAGGTTTTCCTTTTCTAACTAAGGAAAATCATATATTATAGAAGCTATACGATGAATGACTTAAATTCTCTAATTGTCGGGAAAAATGTAGAAATCTGCTATTGGACAATTGTCACTTATATTTCGGAGGGATCTTATGGAACGAAAAGAATGGTATTTGGAATATGAAATTCAAATAAACCGTCCAGGACTCCTTGGTGACATTTCTTCATTACTTGGTATGCTATCAATTAACATTGTGACTATTAATGGTGTGGACGAAGGCAGAAGAGGGATGCTGCTCCTGGCTAACAGCGATGAGCAGATTACGAGGCTTGAATCGATTTTGCAGACGATGGATACGATAAATGTAACAAAGTTGAGGGAACCTAAATTAAGGGACCGTCTTGCTGTAAGGCATGGAAGATACATTCAAAGAGACGCAGATGATAAAAAGACATTCAGGTTCATCAGGGACGAATTGGGGCTGCTGGTGGATTTCATGGCTGAACTCTTTAAGCAGGAAGGCCATAAACTTGTTGGAATCAGAGGAATGCCGCGTGTTGGGAAAACGGAATCGGTAGTGGCTTCTTCCGTGTGTGCCAATAAGAAGTGGCTCTTTGTTTCATCCACATTGTTGAAACAAACCATACGCAGCCAGTTAATTGATGATGAATATTCTTCTGAAAATATTTTTCTTATCGACGGAATTGTCTCAACCAGAAGAGCGAATGAACGGCATTGGCAGCTCGTTAGGGAGATTATGCGTCTTTCCGCTGTAAAAGTAATTGAACATCCAGATATATTTGTACAGAATTCTGAGTACTCTCTGGATGATTTTGACTATATTATTGAACTTCGAAATGACCCTGACGAAGAGATTACATATGATTTGGTGGAAAAGAACAACTTCTTCCAAGACTCAGATTTTGGGGGATTCGATTTTTAAAATTGGCAGGTGTTTGTTTTGACTGAACTAGGAACACGACTCAGAGAAGCTCGTGAAGCTAATGGATATTCCCTGGATGATTTGCAGAACATGACGAAGATTCAGAAACGCTATCTAATGGGAATTGAAGAAGGAAATTATGAAATGATGCCCGGCAAGTTTTATGTCAGGGCCTTTATCAAGCAATATGCCGAAGCTGTCGGCTTGGATCCTGAAAGGATTTTTGAAGAATATCCGAATGATATACCCGTTACCAATGCAGCGGATCTTCCTGAACTTTCAAGGGTACAGTCGAGAAAACCGGTATCTGAAAGTTCATCGAAAGTTCTGAACATCATTCCGAAGATTCTTGTGGCTCTTTTTGTTATTGGAGCGGTTTTTGTGGTATGGTATTTGCTGCCGAAGCAATTCGGAAATGATAATGCCGGCACAGAAAATGACCAGGAAGAATCCGTCGATTATTCCGAGTCTCCTGAAGTTCAGCAGCCGGATAATGAGGATGGGGGAACGGATGAATCCAATGATACAGCAGGCGGTTCTGAAGACGAATCGGATTCAGAAGGAAATGAAGAAGAAGCGGAAGAACCGGAAGAACCGGAAGAACCGGCTGAGCAGCCATCACAAGAAATCACTGTAGCGAATGTAAGTGGAAAAGAAACAACTTACGATTTGAAAAATACAGAAGACTTAAATTTGGACATTTCGGCCAGCGGAGATACTTGGATAGGCGTTTATAATTCCAAGGATGAACAGCTTTTTTCGCAAATGATGAAAAACGGGGATAGTCAATCCTTCGATCTTTCAGCAGACGGTGAAGCTTTCATCATTGTCGGGAATGCTCCTGCAACGACTATAAAAGTAAACGATGAACAGATCAACTATGAAGTTTCAGCAGCCGAAGTTGTCAGGCAGGACATCATCATCAGGCGTTCTGCACAAGAATAGCCACCTCTGTGGCTATTCTGTTTTGTTATGATTCAAGGAGGTAGAAAGAGTGAACTTGCCAAATAAAATCACGGTATCGAGGATTATTTTAATCCCGCTATTTATGATCATCATGCTATACCCATTTGACTGGGGGAACATTTCATTATTGGGCACTGAAATGCCTGTAACTCACTTTGCCGGAGGCTTATTGTTTATCATAGCCTCCACAACCGATTGGATCGACGGCTACTATGCCAGGAAATTGGATCTTGTCACAAATCTAGGGAAATTCCTTGATCCGCTTGCAGATAAATTGCTTGTATCTGCAGCTTTAATCGTTTTAGTTGAAATGGGATTTGCTCCTTCTTGGATTGTCATCATCATCATAAGCAGGGAATTTGCCGTTACGGGATTAAGGCTGGTATTGGCTGGCACAGGCGAAGTGGTTGCCGCCAATACACTTGGGAAAATCAAAACGTGGGCTCAGATCATTGCCATCTCATCCTTGCTGCTTCATAACATCATTTTTGAAGCTGTTTCGATTCCTTTTGACACGATCACTTTATGGATCGCGATGCTCATAACAATCTGGTCTGGATGGGAATACTTTTACAAGAACCGCCAGGCATTTCTCAATTCTAAATAATTCAGTAAATAGAAGTCCTTCCCTGGTTTGCTCAGAGGTTTAGGACTTCTTTTTTGTGGAATCATCTCAAAAAGCCTATAATTCTTATAGTGAAAAAAACAAGCTTGAGATAAAGGGGATAAAATTATGAACGCAGAAATCATTGCTGTAGGTTCTGAATTACTTTTAGGGCAAATAGTAAATTCCAATGCGAAATTCCTTTCAGAACAGCTGGCTGAACTAGGTGTGAATGTATATTATCATACAGTCGTGGGAGATAACCCCGACCGGCTTAAAAGTGCAATAACCACAGCAGAATCCCGTGCCCAATTGATCATCTTTACCGGAGGGCTGGGCCCGACCAAAGATGATCTGACGAAAGAAACTATAGCAGGGCACTTAAATACCTCTCTTGAAAAAGATGAAGAGGCATTTAAATTCATCAAAGATTATTTTATTAGAGTACAAAGGGAGATGACTCCTAACAATGAGAAGCAGGCCCATGTATTAAAAGGCTCTCATGTACTGAAGAATGAACAGGGAATGGCACCGGGAATGTTCCTGATCGATGAATCACATCAATATATGCTCCTGCCTGGCCCGCCATCTGAAATGGTCCCGATGTTTAAAAAGTACGGAAGGCCGGCAATAGAAAAAGCGCTGGGCAGAAAAGAGATCATTTCTTCCAGGGTTCTTCGATTTTTCGGCATAGGCGAAGCGGAACTGGAAACAGAATTGATGGATCTTATTGATGCTCAAACAAACCCTACGGTTGCTCCTCTAGCTTCTGATGGAGAAGTTACCCTTAGGTTAACTGCTAAAGATGTTTCCAAAGAGAATGCTGAAAAAATGCTGGATGAAATGGAAACTACAATCCTCAAAAGGGTAAGGCCTTATTTTTATGGATATGATGATACAAGCTTGATGGATGAGATGTCGAAAGCGCTTAAGGAGAGTGAACTAACGATTGCGTGTGCGGAAAGTTTGACTGGTGGATTGTTTCAGTCGCAGATGACTTCCATATCAGGGGCTGGCGCCGTGTTGAAAGGCGGCATTGTTTGTTACTCTCCAGAGATAAAAAAGAACCTTCTTGACGTATCCCCTAACACAATCAGTATACACGGCACAGTTAGTGAACCTTGTGCTAAAGAACTTGCTGAGAATGTAAGGGAGAAATTCGATTCTGACATCGGAATCAGTTTTACAGGAGCTGCAGGTCCGGGACCTCATGAAGGGAAGGATGAAGGCACGATCTGGATAGGTATCGCCCGAAAAGACAGTAAAACAAAAACGTTCTTATTGAATCTTGCTGGTACACGAAATGGAAATCGTGCACGGACAGTTAAATACGGGTGTTACTTCCTCTTGAAAGAATTAAGGGGAGAGGGCGATTCATAAGTTTAAGGCCGGCAGGTTTTCCTGTCGGCCTGTTCTTTTGCAGAAAGGTTCATCAGTTGCAGTATGCGTAAGGTGCTGACCGTTCGATATTTGTGTATATCCATTTCTTTAGATTTCTTAGGCTTGTCAAGGGGTGAAAACAGGGAATGCATTCAAATCAGTTTTTCGCTGAAAATGCCTTTTGCTCCTTCGGCTGGCAGGAAAAACGAGATTTTCTTCTAGAGAAATCTATAAAGTAGAATAATAAGGAAGAAGAAAAAAACCGAATGAATGTTCGACTTTTCTCTTGTTAAATTGACCAAAAGGGTTTATAGTAGAGATAGGTTGTTGAAATGAGACAAGCAATTGATTAATTGCTATTCTGTCTTTCTATATATGTAAGAGATTAAAAGGAGGAAATATTTGTGAGCGATCGTCAAGCTGCCTTGGATATGGCACTTAAACAAATTGAGAAACAATTCGGTAAAGGTTCCATCATGAAACTGGGAGAACAAACAGATCGAAATATTGTTACAATTCCTAGTGGTTCGCTGGCCCTGGATGTTGCACTTGGAGTAGGCGGATATCCTCGCGGAAGGATCATTGAAACCTACGGTCCGGAATCTTCTGGTAAGACAACTGTGGCCCTTCATGCAATTGCGGAAGTACAAGCGCAGGGAGGCCAGGCGGCATTCATAGATGCAGAGCATGCACTTGATCCTGTCTATGCTCAAAAACTTGGTGTTAACATTGATGAATTACTTTTATCTCAGCCTGATACAGGCGAACAGGCACTAGAAATTGCAGAAGCTCTTGTACGAAGCGGCGCTGTGGATATCCTTGTCATTGACTCTGTTGCAGCACTTGTTCCTAAAGCGGAGATTGAAGGCGAAATGGGAGACTCGCACGTTGGTCTTCAAGCTCGTTTGATGTCCCAGGCTTTGAGGAAGCTGTCAGGAGCAATCAATAAATCGAAAACAATTGCGATTTTCATTAACCAGATTCGTGAGAAAGTCGGAGTTATGTTTGGTAACCCTGAAACGACACCTGGTGGTCGTGCGCTGAAATTCTATTCGTCTGTCCGTCTTGAGGTGCGCCGTGCGGAAGCATTGAAACAAGGAAACGAAATTGTTGGTAACAAAACGAAGGTCAAAGTTGTCAAAAATAAAGTAGCCCCTCCTTTCAGGGTAGCTGAAGTTGATATTATGTACGGACAAGGGATTTCCAGGGAAGGCGAAATCATTGATATGGGTTCAGAGCTGGATATCGTTCAAAAAAGCGGTGCCTGGTACTCTTATAATGAAGAGCGCCTTGGCCAGGGACGTGAAAACGCGAAGATTTTCCTGAAAGAAAACCCTGAAATCCGTAATGAAATCATGATGAAAATTCGTGATCATTATGGTCTGGATACAGGCAAAGCAGAAACTGAAGAAGGCCAGGACGAATTGTTACTGGATCAATAAGACTTTCAAGGAAGCAGGGAGGTGAACTCCCTGCTTCCTTTTTTAAAAGGCTCTTTTCGTAAACTGTGTTGCTATTTAAAACTAATTCCAAAAAAAGACTCATTATAAGGAATAATATTGTAACAACAAAGGAAAAGAGCTGCTCTTCTTCGATTAGAGAATATGCGACAACAGCCTTTTTAAATGAGGGCCAAAGATTAAATTCCGGTACTATATTGGCTCGCTGATTCCAGACTCAGTAACGGGGATTAGAGAGTCGGTCTCGATTTCTGGAATTTTAAATGAGCTAAAGCACTATGGTGTCTTACCTGTTAGTAGTTATCTAATCTTAAGGAATTGCTGTGATAATTAAAGCTTCTTTTCTCATTGAAAAGTCCTTCATTCTGGAGAAGGCTGAACGCTTCCGCTTTTTATTAAGACGATGCTGGTTCCGTGCGTCTGTCAAGTGGAGTTATGCATTTGGAGGGATAATGAACTACTATCCTGGAACCTTATCATGAAAAGTGGATGGACAATTTACAGAAATAAGGTGTTTTTTATCACTTTTTAACGAAATTATCCATAGAATCAAGGGGGAAAGGTCTCCCCCCCTTGACAATGAATATTCTGAGATTTAAAATTAACATGTATATTTTACAAATTTTCGAATGTTAATATTTGAAAGCCTAGCGCTGTATATTGAAACCTTTGGAACAATGTACCAGCCGACATGTAAAAAAGACATGACAAAAGTTCATAGCAAGGGGAGGTGAAATGATGGAACTCATTACAATCATCTCCATTTTGCTTGTCCTAATCGTCGGTGTAGTTGTTGGATACTTTATTCGTAAATCCATTGCTGAGGCAAAAATTGCTGGAGCTAAAGGTTCGGCAGAGCAGATTCTTGAAGATGCTAAGCGCGAGGCCGAAGCTCTGAAGAAGGAAAAGCTCTTGGAAGCAAAGGATGAAAATCACAAGCTTCGTACTGATATGGAAAATGACCTTCGTGAACGAAGAAATGAATTGCAAAAGCAGGAAAATCGTTTAACGCAAAAAGAAGAGAACCTTGATCGCAAAGATGAGTCACTCGATAAGCGGGAATCTCAGCTTGAACGAAAAGAGGATACTCTGAATGGAAGACAACAACATATTGAAGAGATGGAAAGCAAAGTGGACGAGATGATACGATTACAGCAAACCGAACTGGAACGCATCTCCGCACTTACGCGTGATGAGGCAAAAGCGATCATCCTTGATCGTACTGAGAATGAACTTTCTCATGACCTTGCCATGATGATCAGAGAGCATGAAACACGTGCAAAGGAAGACTCTGATAAGAAAGCGAAAGAGATTCTTTCACTTGCAATCCAGCGTTGTGCAGCAGAACATGTTGCAGAAACAACGGTATCTGTTGTAAACCTTCCGAATGATGAGATGAAAGGTCGAATCATCGGTCGTGAAGGGCGTAATATTCGTACATTAGAAACGCTGACTGGAATTGATTTGATTATTGATGATACTCCAGAGGCGGTTATCTTATCCGGTTTTGATCCAATTCGCCGTGAAACTGCGAGAATTGCACTTGAAAAATTGGTGCAGGATGGACGGATCCATCCAGCCCGAATCGAGGAAATGGTCGATAAGGCAAGACGGGAAGTGGATGAGCATATCCGTGAAATAGGTGAACAGACAACATTCGATGTTGGAGTTCACGGGCTCCATCCAGATTTAATCAAGATCCTAGGACGATTGAAATTCCGTACAAGCTATGGTCAAAACGTCTTGAAGCACTCAACGGAAGTGGCGTACCTTTCAGGTCTGCTAGCTGCCGAACTGGGTGAGGATGTAACGCTTGCCCGCCGTGCAGGTCTTCTGCATGATATCGGTAAAGCGATTGACCATGAAGTAGAAGGAAGCCATGTGGAAATCGGTGTAGAACTAGCTGGGAAGTATAAAGAACACCCAGTGGTCATTAACAGTATCGCATCCCATCATGGTGATACGGAACCAACGTCTGTCATTTCAGTACTTGTGGCGGCTGCTGATGCACTTTCAGCTGCAAGGCCGGGTGCCAGGAGTGAAACGCTTGAGAACTACATCCGCCGCTTAGAGAAGCTGGAAGACATCTCAGAATCCTATGAGGGTGTTGAGAAGTCATTCGCAATCCAAGCGGGCAGGGAAGTACGTATCATGGTTAAACCAGAATCGATTGATGATTTGGAAGCTCATCGTCTGGCGCGTGACATCCGGAAACGGATTGAAGAGGAACTGGATTATCCAGGCCATATCAAGGTTACCGTCATTCGGGAAACAAGAGCTGTAGAATACGCAAAATAAAGCGGTGTGATTTTCACACCGCTTTTTCTATGGCTGTCAAGGCATGTTATTGCTTTAAAGCATGTCATTATTAGCGTGCAAAAGTGGAGCAGTATGCGATTTGTGCTTGCTGTGATAAAATGTAAGAAATGTTGAAGCAGAAAGGGTTTGCAAATGAATATCTTATTTATTGGAGATGTAGTAGGTTCTCTCGGCCGAGAAATGGTATCGGAATATCTGCCTAAGCTTAAGGCGAAGTACCGTCCTTCCGTCACGATCGTGAATGGTGAAAATGCAGCAGGTGGAAGAGGAATAACAGAAAAAATTTATAAACGTTTTTTAAATGATGGTGCCAACATCATCACGATGGGTAACCACACTTGGGACAATAAAGAAATTTTTGATTTTATTGATAAAACTAAGTTAATGGTGAGGCCTGCCAACTATCCGAAAGGCACACCAGGAAGCGGATTGACGTTTATTAACATCAACGGCTTTGAGACAGCGGTCATCAATTTGCAAGGAAGAACCTTCATGCCTGCATTAGATTGTCCTTTTGAAGCTGCGGAAGAGCTTGTCGCCGAGGCAAAAGAAAGGACACCATTTGTTTTTGTTGACTTTCATGCAGAAGCGACCAGTGAGAAGCAGGCAATGGGCTGGTTCCTGGATGGAAAGGTCTCAGCCGTTGTTGGTACCCATACGCATATCCAGACAGCGGACAACCGCGTGCTGCCCAATGGAACAGCCTTCATAGCGGATGTAGGCATGACCGGTCCTTATGATGAGATTCTAGGAATGAATAAAGATTCTGTCATTACTAAGTTCAGGACCTCTCTGCCTGTTCGTTTTGAGGTGCCGAGCACGGGCAGAAAGTTATTGAGCGGGGTCATTATCGAAATTAATGAGAAAACAGGAAAGGCAAAGAGCATCGATCGGATTTTGATCAATGATGATCATCCTTTCCTGTCAGAGTAAGTTTAAAGCAAAAGGGAAACGGGCCCTTTTGCTTTTTTATTTGTTTCCACAAATTCACAGACGATTTCATGTAAGAATCGTCAGCTGAGTTGATGAATTCTAGAACTTCTTAATGTATATCCTGATTGGATATAAACCAGTTCTGAAAGCTGGAGTCCTTTGTTATCCGCTTTTTTAGGCCAAGCGGGAATGATTTTACGAATGGCTGAATATAGTAGCAGTGGAATCGTTTATACCAGTTTGTTCTTTGCATTGAACATTCGGTCTGGGGAAATGACAAGGAGGAAAAGAAATGGAAATATTAAAAGTTTCAGCAAAATCCAATCCTAATTCTGTAGCTGGTGCACTTGCCGGAGTTCTTCGTGAGAGAGGAGCAGCAGAAATTCAAGCCATAGGAGCAGGAGCTCTTAATCAGGCAGTCAAAGCTGTTGCCATTGCCCGCGGTTTTGTCGCTCCAAGCGGGGTAGACCTAATATGTATTCCTGCTTTCACTGATATTCTGATTGATGGAGAAGAGCGCACGGCTATAAAGTTGATTATCGAACCTCGTTGACTAATTCGAGGCTGTCCCTATAAAGCTGAATGGGACAGCCTCTTTTTTGTAAAGAATATATAAATTCCTCCATTTATCGTGCGAATTCTGAGGAGGCTTTTGGCTTGCCCTATATACAAAATGGTCAGCAGAAAAAGGAGTTTAGGTGATTTTCCAGAAGTATATATAAACAATAGTAATCGCAAAGTCTTTTGTCAGAAGTCTTGTAGAGGAAAAGAATATTCTTTGCCCGGCAGGAGGGATCGGTGCAATATCACTCTTTAAGAAACTTTGAATTGGCTGTCTAAGCGGGTGTAAGGATACAGGAAGTTTCCTGGAAACACAGGCGTTCTGTTGGAGGATGCAGTCATAACAGGTATTTATGACAAGAATGGGAAAAGAGAGGGGTTCTAAGATGATATTTGATGCTCATTGTGATGTTTTGCTAAAGCTTCACCATTACAGGGAGGAAGTATCTTTTCAAAGTCAGAATGATATACATATAACCTATCCTCAGCTGGAACAAGCAGGAAGCAAGGTTCAGCTATTTGCCATATATCTTCCGTCTTTTTTGAAGCCCGGTCAGCGATTCCAGGCTGCACTGGAGATGGTAGAGGTTTTTCATAAAAAAATAGTTGAGCCAAATCCTAAGATGAAAATGGTCAGAAGTAAAAGTGATATAGCGAGATTAGAAAAGGGTGAGATAGGGGCAATGCTGACCCTTGAAGGGTGCGAAGCCATTGAGGAAGACCTGACCAAACTCTTTATTTTATATCAATTGGGAGTCCGGGCTGTCGGATTAACATGGAATTGGGCAAATGCGGCAGCAGATGGAGCGCTTGAGCCCAGAGCAGCGGGGCTGACGAAGTTCGGAAGGGAGACGGTACAGTTTCTGAATGAGCATAACATTATGACGGATCTCTCCCACCTATGTGAACGCTCATTCTGGGATACTATAGAAATTGCAAGCTACCCAATTGCTTCACATTCGAATACTTTCAGCTTATGTGCCCACCCAAGAAATCTTAAAGATGAACAGATCGAGGCACTATTCAAGAAGAATGGAGTAATGGGCTTAACGTTTGTACCTCAATTTCTTAAACAGTATGGAGAAGCTGAAATATCCGATATTCTGCTTCATCTGGACCATGTTTGTTCACTTGGCGGAGAAAACCATGTCGGCTTTGGTTCTGACTTCGATGGTATATCACAAACAGTCAAAGGTTTGTCATGCTACCGTGATTACGCAAATCTCATAGAGGCACTGCAGAAGCACTATACAGAAGCACAAGTGCAGAAATTCCTTTTCAAAAATTTCTATGAAGCATTGCTAGAAGAACATTAAGATGTTCAAAAGGGCATCACCTTTCAATCCGGTGATGCCCTTTATCTATTTAACGCTTTTTAAGAAGTGACAAGTAAGTTCTCTTAGAACTTTAAAGTGCTAAAGTGAACATTTTGCAACATCTGTGTGCTTCTATTGTATCAAGGATGAAAAAGCTTTATACTAGATTAACGTGCAATTCTTTTGTGAAAAACTATCAGTATTTATATAATAGAGTCGTTCTTTTTTTGTGCCGCGGGTATCAGAACTCAACAGCCCCGGCACAGGTGAGCAGGAAAGGAGTCATTTTCGATGAATGAAGAACAGCGGAAGCTTGGTCAGCAAGCGGCTGATCCTACAAATAAAAAAACCGAAAAAGATTATTCAAAGTACTTTCAAAGCGTCTATATTCCCCCGTCACTGAAAGATGCCAAAAAGCGCGGGAAAGAATCTGTACAATACCATAATGATTTTAAAATCGATGAAAAGTACCGCGGGATGGGAAATAACAAAAAATTCTATATCCGCACTTACGGCTGTCAAATGAATGAACATGATACCGAAGTAATGGCGGGAATTTTCATGGCTCTGGGCTATGAAGCGACAAATACTACTGAGGATGCTGATGTTATCCTTCTTAATACTTGTGCGATCCGTGAAAATGCTGAAAACAAAGTGTTTGGCGAGCTTGGTCACTTAAAGCATCTTAAACGTGAAAAGCCGGAGCTTCTTATCGGGGTATGCGGATGTATGTCTCAAGAGGAATCGGTCGTCAACAAGATCCTGAAAACCTATCATCAGGTGGATATGATCTTTGGCACCCACAATATCCACCGCCTTCCAAACATTCTATCTGATGCTTATATGTCTAAGGCGATGGTTGTGGAAGTATGGTCAAAGGAAGGGGACGTCATTGAAAACCTCCCTAAAGTACGCCGCGGCAACATTAAGGCCTGGGTAAACATCATGTATGGCTGTGATAAGTTCTGCACATACTGCATCGTTCCTTATACTAGAGGTAAAGAGCGAAGCAGGAGACCGGAAGAAATCATCCAGGAGGTCCGCCACCTTGCAGCCCAGGGTTATCAGGAAGTCACTCTTCTTGGCCAAAATGTAAATGCTTATGGCAAGGACATTGAAGATCTCGAGAATTATGGTCTTGGTGATTTAATGGATGAGCTCCGTAAAATCGATATCCCGAGAATCCGCTTTACAACAAGTCATCCTCGGGACTTTGATGATCATTTGATCGAGGTTTTATCCAAAAAAGGGAACCTTGTGGAGCATATCCATCTGCCAGTACAATCCGGATCATCTGATGTGTTGAAAATCATGGCCCGAAAATATACTCGAGAAAGATTCCTGGAACTCGTAGGGAAAATCAAAACGGCAATGCCGGATGTTGCGCTGACCACAGACATCATCGTCGGGTATCCGAATGAAACGAATGAACAGTTCGAAGAAACACTTTCTCTATACCGGGAAGTCGGTTTTGAGTCAGCATTCACTTATATCTACTCTCCAAGAGAAGGCACACCTGCGGCAAAGATGAATGACAATGTTCCGATGGAAGTCAAGAAAGAACGTCTTCAGCGCCTTAACCAGATGGTCAATGATTATTCTAAAGAAGCACTAAAAGATTATGAAGGCAGAATTGTTGAAGTACTGGTTGAAGGAGAAAGCAAAAAGAATCCTGAAGTCCTTGCGGGGTATACACGCCGCAGCAAGCTGGTAAACTTTAAAGCTCCTAAAACGGCCATCGGCAAAATCGTAAAAGTTAAGATAACTGATGCAAAGTCTTGGTCGCTCAGCGGTGAAATGGTTGGGGAAGGCCTGATTGGCACAGAATTTCAAGAAGCGGCAGAGGTGAAATAATATGGCTAAATATACAAAAGACGATATTATGAAAAGAGCAGCTGATCTGGCAAACATGATCGCTGAAACGGAAGAAGTGGATTTCTTCAAGCGTGCAGAAGCGCAAATCCATGAAAACCAAAAAGTACGGGAAATGATCGCCAGCATTAAAAGCTTGCAGAAACAAGCAGTCAACTTCCAGCACTATGGTAAAGCAGAAGCGTTGAAAATGGTTGAAGCAAAAATTGAAAAACTGGAAGATGACATTGATGCGATTCCAGTGGTCCAAGAATTCAAACAGTCTCAAGTGGACGTGAATGACTTGCTTCAGATAGTAGCATCAACGATTTCCAACACAGTAACAGATCAGATCCTTACTTCTACAGGCGGAGACCTTTTAAGAGGGGAAACAGGATCACAAGTGAAAAATTCTGCTCCTGGCAGCTGTTCATAAAATCATCAAATAAAGAAGCGCTATCTTCAAGGTATGAATCCTGAAGATGGCGCTTCTTGTGTTTAGTATGGAATTTCCTTGCCTTTTCATCTTTTGTCATCGTTTTCCTCTCATGGGTGCTGAACTCCCAAGAAGCAGCTCTAAGACGCGTCACGTCCCTGCCCTCTGTCCTTATGGTATGTTCCCGTTTCTTTCTAGCCTTGCTTTTAGCCATTGTATTCACCTCTTATAGAAATTCCTCACACAGGAGGTATTTCTATTTAACCATGAACAGGGAAGGGAAGGAAGCCTTTTTAAACGGCTTTTTCAGAACTATTGTGGCTATATAACATAAATTCGGGATAGAACTTCCTTAATACACCATAATCATCTTGTTAAGCAGGTAAGCTAAAATCCTCCTTTCAGTATGAAGGATGAATCCGGAAGCATCGTTAAAATTTACAGCCTCTCAGTAATTTCTTTGGTTCGGATTGGGTTGAAAACTCTTTCTAAACAGTAGATGTCTTTTTTCTGAAAACGGGGCAGATGCTTTAAACAGACTGAATGAATAGGATATAGGCAGAAAAACTTTAAATCAGGCTAGAATCATTTTACAAGTTCAAGAATAAGCATCAACGGTATCCTGGTTCTTCTTTTATATTCCTCTTCATCGTGGAAGAGTTCCCTCCTGGGTGCAGCTTCCTTAACATTTTTTATTGTGAATCCAGCTGAAAGCACAAGAGAGAAATATTCTTCGAGTGTACGGTGATATTTAACGACTGAATGGTCCATCCAGGCCTCTACCCTTTTTCCAGATTCAAAATAGTTGTCGACTACCCAGTGGGTCCGCTTTTCTTTTCCAGAGAAATGATCGAAAGTGGAGGTCAGGACAGGATGCATGACTGAGAACACAAACTTGCCGTCAGGTTTTAATCCTGTATATACCTCCTTCAGTAGAGAATCCAGGTTTTCTATATAGTGAAGAACCATCCTGGAGATGATCAGATCGTACTCTGTCCGGTTCAAATTCAAATTCTCGAGATCGCCTAAACGGATAGCAGCCTTTGGGGAATTGATCGTAGAAATGGCTCTTTCCACCATGTTCTTCGACCCGTCAATACCTGTGTATTGGCTTGCTCCTTCAGCAAGCAGTTCTTTGCCGAATGTTCCATCCCCGCAGCCCAAATCAAGGATGTCCTTATTATGCACATCCCCGATCAGCTCGAAAATGACGGGAGTTTCCATGGCATTGTTGGGACTTTCTTTTCTTTGTCTTCTGGCCATGAAATTTTCAAAGAATTGTTTTTGTTCGTATACGCTGGCTCCTTTATGTAACAAAGCAAATCCCTCCTGATAAATGAAGTCTTTTTTTCTTTAACCATCATACTATAAAACGGAAACATATATATTTATTATTCATAATATTTACCATGGGATATTTCCGCCTGGCTTTCCGGCAGATGGGAAATTGGGAACATTCACTATACTGAAGCATACAATGAACTATCCCGAAACTAATTTGTCACCGATCAAAAAATACTCGCACAAACGTCTAGATGCCCGCATAAGATGAATTGAAAATGAATGAGGAGGTACGCTCGAATGGCAGAATACAGAGAGATCATTACCAAAGCGGTCGTAGCGAAGGGACGTAAATTCACTCAATCCCACCATACGATTAGCCCGCCGCATCATCCATCGAGCATTTTAGGCTGCTGGATCATAAATCACACGTACGAAGCCCACAAAGTCGGCAAGAAAGTCGAAATATCCGGTTTCTACGAGATTAACGTCTGGTATTCACATGATGACAATCGAAAAACTTCCGTAGTAACAGAGAAAGTGGAGTATTGTGACGTCATCAAATTGAAATACCGTGATCCTGACTGCTTAGATGATAAAGAGGTAAAAGCAATCGTACTGCAGCAGCCTAACTGTGTGGAAGCGGTTATTTCACCAAACGGCAATAAGATCATCGTACATGTAGAACGCGAATTCCAAGTTGAAGTCATCGGTGAAACAAAGGTTTGTGTATTGGTTAACCCGGATGGCTGTGACGATGACTGGGATTGCGACTTCGATGATGACGATTTTGAAGAGCTCAACCCGGACTTCCTGGAAGGGCTTGACGAAGAATAACGGAGACTAGGAAGACGGCCTCTTCCTAGTTTTTTTATTCATAAGGTGCAGTGATGGAAACTGCATCTTTTTGTTATGGGTTGATTCAATATATAAAAAGAGTAATATGGTAAAAGGGAAGGTTTGTTTTTAAAGCACATCTTTCGCAAGAGTTTCGGCTTTAGAAAAAAGTAATGGATTACATCTTTTGGCGCTAGGTTTGGAGGATAAAGCGGAGGGAACCAGACGCCCGCTAGTCCCGCAGGAGGCCTGGTGATTGCAAGGGAGATTCCGGGAGCGAGTAAAGTAAGACATTCATAACACATTCAAAAGCAGCATTTTTTAGAAAGGCTGATTTCTCATGAATGGCTGCTTCCGGAGAAAAATCTTAAAGTCAGGGTTTAACTGCCATGTGATAGATAAAGTGTGAGAAAGGCTTCCGAGAAATCAGCCAATTGATTGTAAAACATCGACTATTCCTGGCAGAAAAAATGATGAGGAGGATAATAAATGCAATTTGAAATGATCGGATTGGACCATGTCCAGTTAACGGCTCCAAAAGGTTCCGAGGAAAAAGCGCGTAAGTTTTATGGGGAAGTTCTTGGCTTAAAGGAAATGGCGAAGCCTGAAAAACTGATATCAAGCGGAGGCTGCTGGTTCATATGCGGAAGCCAGGAATTACATATTGGAGTAGAAAATGAATTTATTCCCGCTGTGAAAGCCCATCCAGGAATTGTGGTGAAAAATATTGAAGCGGTGGTAAGCCGCCTGGAAGAGAGCGGTTATCAAGTTAAAGAGGATACCCGCATAGAAGACAGGAAGAGAATTTTCGTTAATGACCCGTTTGGGAACAGAGTAGAATTTCTTGAGTATTATTAATGAGCAAGCCGCTTTCCTTGAGGGGGAGGCGGCTTAACTTTATTGCTTATTAATATAAATGTTAAAATACTTCAGCCTTTTTATGGTGCTCTTTACCGCCAGGACTGGACAGGCACTTCCCAACTAGGTATATGAGAAGATTCGAAGCCTGCAAACAGTAAGCGGTTCTTCTTATCAGGTCCGTTACTGTGGCTTTCAAATAACGGGAAAAATTTCCCCTAATTAATAAAAGACTCCGAAAAATGCTTAAATAACGGTAAAAATTCCCCTTATTTGATTCGAAATGCTCGAATCTTTATGCTTCTGCTTAATATAAGGGGAAAAAGTTCCCTTATCCCCAGCAAATTAAGTTCAAAAATATAAATAACGATAAAATCTTCCCTTATTTTTGAACGCCGGTGATTCAGGTTTTCAGAGGGCAGCTCTTTTCTTTCTTGCTTACGAGAGTAATTTTGGTGAGCTAGAGCATTAGCTTACCAAAACTATATTTAATAGCAACAAAGTTTACGAAAAGAGCCTTTTTCTAAGAGAGTTTTGCTTTAAATATTGCCTCTTTCTTTCTTACGTAGAGGAATTCTCCGCGTGGCAAACTTAAGACTTTTTAACCTGGGGGAAAATAACTCCGTATCCCTTTCCTGTTGTTTTCTTCAATATAAAAAAAGGACAGGCTGTGCTATAATTAGTGTTTGTAGATTACTAGATAAGATCGGAAAGGTTTGGTTGGCCAATGGCGACATACACTCCAATGATAATGCAATACTTAAAAGTGAAGGCAGAGTATCAGGATGCCTTTTTGTTTTTTCGATTAGGCGACTTTTATGAAATGTTCTTCGAGGATGCGATCAAAGCTTCCCAGGAACTTGAGATAACATTGACGAGCCGTGACGGAGGAAGCACAGAAAAAATCCCTATGTGCGGAGTGCCCTATCACTCGGCACCCAATTATATTGAACAGTTGATTGAAAAAGGCTTTAAAGTGGCAATATGCGAGCAAACAGAAGATCCGAAGCAGGCTAAAGGAGTCGTTAAAAGAGAAGTTGTGCAGCTTATCACTCCAGGTACTGTGATGGATGGAAAAGGTCTGCAGGATAAAGAGAATAACTATATTGCGTCCATCAGTATGTTTGAGGATGAAACGGCGGTTTTGGCCTACAGTGACTTGTCGACTGGGGAAACAAAAGTGACACAATTAACCTCTCGTTTTGATGACGCGATCAATGAGCTTGCTACGATCGGTGCAAAGGAAGTTGTTGTAGATTCAGAGTTTAATGAAGAACTGAAGAAAAGCATGATTGACAGGAACGGAGTCACCATTTCATATGGAAATGAGACGGAAATCACTGACAGCTTCGGTATGCTCATCGAAGAGGTCAAACAGGATAAGCTGAAGGTTGCTGTCTGCAGACTCTTAAACTACTTATTCAAAACCCAGAAGAGGAGCCTGGATCATCTTCAGAAAGTGGAAACCTATCAAATCCACCAATTCATGAAAATCGATTACTATTCTAAGCGCAATCTCGAACTGACTGAAACCATCCGTTCCAAAGGCAAGAAAGGTTCTTTGCTGTGGCTTCTTGATGAAACCATAACTGCCATGGGAGCCAGAATGCTTAAACGCTGGATAGACCGTCCGCTGATTGATCAGGAAGAAATCGAGAAGAGGCACAGCATGGTCGAGCTTCTGCAGGAACGTTTCTTTGAGAGAGAAGATATCAGGGAACTGCTTAAGGAGGTTTATGACCTGGAGCGGCTTGCCGGACGTGTGGCTTTTGGAAATGTTAATGCCAGGGACCTTATCCAGCTAAGAAAATCACTCTCACAGATTCCGCTGCTTAAAAAGCTTATCGGCGAGCTGGATGACGATATAGCAGATGAAATGCTGAAAACGCTGGACCCATGTGATGAGCTGACGGATACTCTCCATGATTCTCTTCATGAACAGCCGCCGCTTTCCATTAAAGAAGGAAACATCATCAAGGACGGCTTCCATGAAGAATTGGATCAATACCGCGATGCCAGCAGAAACGGGAAGAACTGGATTGCACAGCTTGAAAGAGAAGAGAGGGAAAGAACTGGTATCCGTTCACTGAAGGTCGGTTATAACCGGGTGTTCGGTTATTACATTGAGGTGACCAGAGCGAACCTTGGCGCCTTGGAAGAAGGACGGTACGAGCGGAAGCAGACACTGACCAATGCAGAACGGTTCATCACCCCTGAATTGAAAGAGAAAGAAGCCTTGATCCTGCAAGCTGATGAAAAATGTATCGACCTGGAGTATAACTTATTCCTAGAACTCAGGGAAAAAGTCAAAGAATATATTCCACGCTTACAAAAGCTCGCTAGGATTGTTAGTGAAATCGATGTCCTCCAGTGTTTTGCAACGGTGAGTGAGAAGAGGCATTATGTGAAGCCTTCCTTCAACCGTGAAAGAAGGATCGTCATTAAAGACGGCCGCCATCCTGTTGTAGAAAAAGTGATGGATGCACAGGAATATGTTCCAAACGACTGTTATATGGATCAAGAAAGGGAGATCCTGCTGGTTACAGGACCCAACATGTCCGGTAAAAGCACCTATATGAGACAGCTGGCCCTTACCGCTGTACTAGCTCAAATCGGTTGTTACGTACCGGCTCGTGAAGCCAGCCTGCCGATCTTCGACCAGGTGTTCACCCGGATAGGTGCAGCCGATGACCTGATTTCGGGACAGAGTACCTTCATGGTTGAAATGCTGGAGGCGAAAAATGCCATCACTAATGCTACCCAGGACAGCTTGATTCTTTTTGATGAAATCGGAAGGGGAACAAGCACCTACGATGGAATGGCATTAGCGCAGGCAATCATTGAATACATTCATAAAAAAATAAAAGCCAAGACATTATTTTCAACCCATTATCACGAGCTTACAATATTGGAGCAAGAATTGGTAAACCTGAAGAATATCCACGTTAGTGCTATGGAGCATAACGGAAACCTTGTATTTCTTCACAAGATCAAAGAAGGAGCAGCCGATAAAAGCTATGGAATCCATGTTGCCCAATTGGCTGAGCTTCCAGAAGAACTGATTACCAGAGCCAATGAAATTTTAGAGAAGCTGGAAAAGAAAACTGTCGATACGGTTACAGACAAAGTTCCTGCTCAACAGAACAGGATTGCAGAAGCCGCAGCCGGAGAGCAGCCGGCCCAGCTCTCTTTCTTTCAAGAGGAAAAAGCGGGCGTGCAAGGGGGCAATGGCTTAGGCAGAAAAGAAAGAAAGCTTATGGAAGAATTAAAATCCTTCGACATTCTAGAAATGAACCCCTTGCAGGCCATGAATGCACTTTATGATCTGCAAAAGAAATTGAAAAAATAAGGAGGTGTGAACATGGGAAAGATTTTTCAGCTTGATGATGCGTTATCTAACAAAATTGCCGCCGGAGAAGTTGTGGAAAGACCTGCTTCTGTTGTAAAAGAGCTTTTGGAGAATGCTATTGATGCAAACGGGGATGTTATCGAAATCCATGTAGAGGAAGCCGGGCTGGCTTCCATCCGGATCATCGACAATGGGGACGGTATCCTTGAAGACGATGTACTCACTGCTTTCAGCAGGCATGCCACAAGCAAAATCAAAGATGAAAATGACTTGTTCAGAATCCGCACACTTGGCTTCAGGGGTGAGGCACTTCCAAGTATCGCTTCTGTTTCCCATCTGGACATGCTTACCAGCACAGGTGACGGACCTGGAGTAAAGATTAAGCTGCAGGGAGGAAAGGTACTTGCACAGGAAAAATCTTCAAGCAGGCGGGGAACGGATATAACGGTATCGAATCTTTTTTTCAATACACCTGCACGGTTAAAATATATGAAAACGATCCATACAGAGCTTGGCAATATCACTGATGTAACAAACCGGATCGCCCTTTCACATCCTGATATATCAATCAAGCTCATACACAATGGCAAAACATTGCTTCATACAAATGGAAATGGAGATGTCCGGCAGGTGCTTTCAGCTATCTACGGAACCAATATTGCCAGGAAAATGGTCAGGATTGAAGCGTCGTCGCTGGATTTCTCAGTCAAAGGGTATATCTCTCTTCCGGAAATCACAAGAGCTTCAAGGAACTATATTTCAACCATGATCAATGGCAGATTCATCAAGAATTACGGTTTGGCCAAAGCCATCGGTGAAGGATACCACACACTTCTGCCGATAGGAAGATATCCAATTGTATTGCTGTCAATCGAAATGGATCCTTTATTGGTGGACGTAAACGTTCATCCTTCTAAAATGGAAGTGAGAATCAGTAAAGAACCTGAGCTGTTCGAACTGGTATCCGGTGCAATAAGAGATTCTTTTAAAACAAAAGAACTCATTCCATCAGGTTACAAAGAGCCAAAGCCAATGAAACCCCAGTCTGAACAGGGTGCGTTTACATTAGATCACCTGCCAGAAGAAAAAAGTATAGAAAAGATGCCGGAAAGAACCTTTCAGCAGGAAAACCTGCCTCCTAAGGAAGTTTTGGAGATGCTGTATAAAAACCCAGAACCGGTTGGTTTCGAAGAAGAGGAAGCTTCGGTGATTCATGAAGAGAAACCGGAAGTAGAAAAAACTACTCCACAAAGAACTCACCTGGTGGAGCAGGAAGAACCCAAGGCCTCAAGAGTTCCGCCTTTATATCCTGTCGGACAGATGCACGGAACATATATTTTTGCTCAGAACGAAAATGGCTTATACATCATTGATCAGCATGCGGCACAGGAACGCATCAAATATGAATACTTCAGGGAGAAAGTCGGAAAAGTGGAGAATGAACTCCAGGAAATGCTTGTTCCGATCACTCTCGAATATTCTGCAGATGAGTATATGAAAATCGTCGAGCACAAAGAAGAGCTTGAAAAGGTCGGCGTTTTTCTGGAGGAGTTCGGCTACAACAGCTTCATCATCCGCTCACATCCTCAATGGCTGCCTGCTGGCCAGGAAGGCGAGCTGATCGATGAAATGATAGAACAGCTTCTCAATATGAAAAAGGTTGATATAAAAAAACTTCGGGAAGAAGCGGCCATCATGATGAGCTGTAAAGCTTCAATCAAGGCGAATCAGTACTTGAGGAACGAAGAAATTTCAGCGCTGCTGGATGAACTGCGGCGGTCTGAGGATCCATTCACATGCCCGCACGGCCGCCCGATCATCATTCACTATTCAGTTTATGAGATGGAGAAGATGTTCAAGCGGGTTATGTAGGGAAAGAGGCTTATACGCAGTAGTGTATAAGCTTTTTTAAAACCTGCTATTAAAGCGGACCTCGCTGGCGTTGTGCGAAGCAGATATGTGTGCTGGTCAGGGGCTTTAAGCATGAAATTTATTTTATACAGCATGAAATCATAGAACTAGAAACTTGATGCAGTAAAAAAAGGCGTTTATACAGCATGAAATTCAAGAATTAGAGAGTTGATGCAGTATAAAGAGCGTTTATACAGCATGAAATCATAGAATTAGAGACTTGATGCAGTAAAAAGATCGTTTATACAGCATGAAATCATAGAATTAGAGACTTGATGCAGTAAAAAGATCGTTTATACAGCATGAAATCATAGAATTAGAGACTTGATGCAGTAAAAAGATCGTTAAAACAGCATGAAAACTTAGAATTAGAAACTTGATGCAGTAAAAAGGCCGTTTATACAGCGTGAAACCTCCAATCTCAGCATCCATGTTCATATAATTGCTTTGATAGACTACGCTCCGTCAGCGAGGTACATCAACACAAGCGTTTCTCATTTTAATGTACCTCGCTCCGTCGGCGGGGTACATCAACTCGGAGATTTCTCATTATGATGTCCCTCGCTCCGTCAGCGGGGTACATCAACTCGGGGATTTTTCATTTTAATGTACCTCGCTCCGCCAGCGAGGTACATCAACACAAGCGTTTCTCATTTTAGTGTACCTCGCTCCGCCAGCGGGGTACATCAACTCGGGGATTTCTCATTTTAGTGTACCTCGCTCCGCCAGCGGGGTACATCAACTCGGGGATTTCTGATTTTAGTGTACCTCGCTCCCCCAGCGGGGTACATCAACTCGGAGATTTCTCATTATGATGTCCCTCGCTCCGTCAGCGGGGTACATCAACTCGGGGATTTCTCATTTTAATGTACCTCGCTCCGCCAGCGGGGTACATCAACTCGGGGATTTCTCATTTTAATGTACCTCGCTCCTCCAGCGGGGTACATCAACTCGGGGATTTCTCATTTTAATGTACCTCGCTCCGCCAGCGGGGTGCATCAACTCGAGCATTACTCATTATGATGTCCCTCGCTCCGTCAGCGAGGTACATCAACACAATCGTTTCTCATTTTAGTGTACCTCGCTCAGCCAGCGAGGTACATCAACTCGGAGATTTCTCATTTTAATGTCCCGCGCTCAGCCGGTATCAACTGAACGCCTTTCCGAATTAAACTCAGGGAAAACCAAAACAGATGAAACCATATCAGACGTTAAGAGGTTACAATAGTATATAACTATCACCCAGAAAGAGGTGTCACGATGACATTCAAAGGTCAAAAAATTCTCCCGGCAGTCAGGTCGATGAAAGAATTCGATAAGATGCTGCAGACGAACTATGAATATGGTGTGTTCCTCGATTTGCATATCGGGATGCTTAACACGGTCTATCAGTATGCAAAGGAAAATAACCGGAAAATGTTCCTGCACCTGGATTTGATTCAGGGCTTGAAGGGTGATGAATATGGTGCGCAATATGTCTGCCAGGAAATCAAGCCGTACGGAATCATATCGACAAAAGGCAACGCGATCCAGCAAGCGAAGAAAAAAGGGGTTGTAGCGATTCAGCGTGCGTTCGTCCTTGACAGCTCCGCGATGGAGAGAAGCATGGAACTGGTGAAACACTCGAATCCTGATTATGTCGAACTTCTGCCTGGTGTTATTCCGAAAGTGATTAAAACCATCAAAACCGAAACAGGAAAGCCTGTTTTTGCAGGCGGGTTAATCGATACTGTCAATGAAGTCGAAGAAGCGATAGAAGCAGGTGCATCTGCCATTACCACTTCAAATAGAGAACTATGGAAGCATTTCAATCCGGATAAAGAGATTTGACAACGTTTCCATAATCTATTAATCTAAAACAAGTTAATGATTCGTGAAGAGAGAAGATGAGACTCACGCAGTTTATCGCCAGCGATAGTTGTGTGGGTTTTTCTGCTTTTTTTCAGAATCCTATGAAAAACTTTACTGGAAGAAGGAGTGGGAGCATTGGGAGAATACATATTATCTTTAGACCAGGGGACGACAAGTTCAAGAGCGATCCTTTTTAATAAAAAAGGCGAGATTGTCCATACGTCACAAAAGGAATTCACGCAGTATTTTCCTCAGCCCGGCTGGGTGGAACACAATCCGAACGAAATCTGGGGATCAATTCTGGCAGTGATCGCATCGGTTCTTTCTGAATCATTGGTGAAGCCTGACGAAATAGCGGCCATTGGAATCACTAATCAGAGGGAGACCACTGTAGTGTGGGATAAACATACAGGTGAACCGGTTTATAATGCAATAGTCTGGCAATCCCGCCAGACATCGGGGATTTGTGGTGAACTAAAGGAAAAAGGTCTCCAAGATACTTTCCGCAGTAAAACCGGGCTCTTAATCGATGCCTATTTTTCTGGAACCAAAGTAAAGTGGATACTGGAAAAGGTGGATGGAGCGAAAGCTAAAGCAGAAAAAGGGGATCTTCTTTTTGGCACGATGGATACTTGGCTGATCTGGAAGCTTACCGGCGGAAAATCACATGTAACTGACTACTCTAATGCTTCACGGACATTGATGTACAATATCTATGACTTGCAATGGGACCAGGAACTCCTCGATATATTAGGTGTTCCGGCAAGCATGCTTCCAGAAGTAAAGCCTTCTTCTGAAGTTTATGGAAAAACAGTGCCGTATCATTTCTTCGGGAAGGAAATACCGATTGCCGGAGTTGCAGGTGACCAGCAAGCGGCACTGTTCGGTCAGGCCTGCTTCTCAGAAGGTATGGCGAAAAACACATATGGTACCGGCTGTTTTATGCTGATGAATACAGGAGAAAAGGCAGTGAAGTCCGAACATGGTCTTCTCACCACAATTGCCTGGGGGTTTAACGGCAAGGTGGAATACGCACTGGAAGGTAGCATTTTTGTAGCCGGATCTGCCATCCAATGGCTCCGGGATGGAATGCGGATGATCAAGGATGCAAGCGAAACACAAGCCTATGCGGAGAGAACCGAGGGTAATGACGGTGTATACGTAGTGCCGGCGTTCGTTGGCCTTGGAACTCCTTATTGGGATAGCGAAGTACGAGGAGCGGTCTTTGGATTGACCCGAGGAACGTCTAAAGAACACTTTATCCGCGCCGTATTAGAATCCCTCGCCTATCAAACGAAAGATGTACTTACCGCAATGGAAGCTGATTCTGGGCTGGCCTTGAAAACGCTGCGTGTGGATGGAGGAGCGGTTAAAAATGACTTTTTAATGCAGTTTCAAGCCGACATTCTGAATACAGCTGTAGAGCGGCCGGTGGTAAATGAAACGACGGCGTTAGGAGCAGCGTACCTTGCAGGACTTGCTGTCGGGTATTGGAGTGATACCAGTGAGATTACCGCTCAATGGAACCTTGACCGAAAATTTGATCCTGCCATGCAAGCGGAAGAAATAGAAAAACATTACGGCGGGTGGCAAAAAGCAGTGAAAGCGGCAATGGCTTTTAAATAGGCTTTTTCCGTAAACTCTGTTGCTGAAAAATGGTAATATTGAAGAAAAGAGCTGCTCTTTCCCGATAAGAGATAAGATAAAACTCTTAGTATCCGGAGATATCCGAAAGCAGCAATCTATCCTAAAACAGCCTTTAAATTAAACCAAGACATAACATTTTTAAAAATCTGAAGGTTATGGTATTATAAACACAAGTTAATAAACGGTTAGAGAATTTAGAGAGACCTGACAACATTATGCTGCTTTCATAATGTTTGTTCACGGTCTCTTTTTTATTGTATACAACAGAAGCGGAGGAATGACAGATGAGTTTTTCGAGCTTGCAAAGAAGTCAAATCAAAGAAAAGTTAAAGAACGATTATTTTGACATCACAATCATTGGGGGAGGCATTACAGGAGCCGGAATCGCTTTGGATGCAGCGAATCGCGGCATGAAGGTCGCCCTCGTGGAAATGCAGGACTATGCAGCAGGAACTTCCAGCCGATCGACCAAGCTGGTTCACGGAGGCTTGCGGTATTTAAAGCAATATGAAGTGAAAATGGTTGCCGAGGTGGGAAAGGAAAGAGAGATCGTGTACGAAAACGCTCCTCATGTTACAACACCCGAATGGATGCTGCTGCCGATCCATAAAGGCGGGACCTTCGGGAGATTCAGCACCTCCATCGGATTACGGGTATATGATTATCTTGCCGGTGTAAAGAGGCTTGAACGAAGAAAAATGCTTTCTTCATCTGAAACGATGGAAAAGGAGCCTCTTGTCAAACGGGAAGGACTTAAAGGTGGAGGCTATTATGTTGAATACCGGACGGATGATGCCAGGCTGACAATCGAAACAATGAAGAAGGCGGTTGAGTATGGAGCAGCTGCTTTGAATTATGTGAAAGCAGAGCATTTCATTTATGAGGATAAAAAGGTAAAGGGAATTCAAGCCAAGGATGTGCTCTCTGGAGAAACATTTGAGATTCACTCTGAAACAGTTGTCAATGCATCTGGACCCTGGGTGGATGAAGTAAGGAAAAAAGATTACTCAATCAATAATAAAAAGCTTCGTCATACAAAAGGGGTACACATTGTGATAGACCAAAAAAAATTCCCTTTGAAGCAAGCCGTTTACTTTGATACACAGGACGGCAGGATGGTATTCGCTATACCCAGGGAAGGAAAAGCATATGTCGGCACAACCGATACATTTTTTGAAGGAGATGCCACTTCCCCAAAAATGACAGAGGGGGACAGAGAGTACCTGCTGAATGCGATTCACTATATGTTCCCTGATGTAAAAGTCACAAAAGAAGATGTAGAGTCGAACTGGGCAGGCATCCGGCCGTTGATTTATGAGAAAGGAAAAGACCCTTCTGAAATTTCCCGCAAAGATGAAGTCTGGGAAGGAGACAGCGGCTTGGTTACAATAGCAGGCGGGAAGTTGACGGGCTACCGGAAAATGGCGGAGCATGTGGTCGACCTCATTGCCAAGAGGTTGAAGCAGCAAACCAAGAGAGAGTTTCCAGGCTCCAGCACTAAACATCTTCCGTTATCCGGCGGAGATTTCGGGGGCTCATCAGGGTTCCAGAACTTTATAGATAAGAAAGCAATGGAAGCGGAACAATTCGGATTAAGCATTGATGCAGGACGGAAACTTGTTCAACAGTACGGATCGAATGCAGATGAACTTTTCAAAATGGCTCATTCTTACAAAAAAACAACAAAGTCTTCAAATAATGAACTGCCTGCCGAAATATATGCCATGCTTCTTTATTCCATCAATGAAGAAATGGCCGTCACGCCAATTGACTTCTTCATGAGAAGGACAGGTAAACTGTTTTTCAATATAGAATGGGTGAAGCAGTGGAAAAAAGAGATTGTCGAAATGATGGCTATCCTGCTTGACTGGAAACCGGGATTAAAGAGGCAATATCTCATTGACTTGGACAATGCAATTAGAGATGCACAAGTGCCGGTAATGTAACCAGAAACGATCATAAAAACCAGTAATCCAATGAGAAGCTGCCTGATTCTTTTCAATGATAAAAACCGTTCTGTGTCATGCACAGGACGGTTTATTTGTTTTCAAGGGAAGATTGTAGGGCTCGAGCTTTACTCTCTTTAATTATGAATCGATAATCTGAATGCTATTAAATAGTTAATACTAACTCTCCTTGTTATCTTTAAAAATTTTTATCGGCTTTTGTATTCGAGTTGCGCCTTCTTAACTGAGAAACAAACATTAATACGTTTTGAATGAATTATAAGTTTCGTCGGTACCAAAGAAAAGTTCTTTTTCATTCCAGAATTCTTTAAGAAATCCCCAAAAAGACCCGTCCATAGACGAGTCTTAAAATCACCCATTGGAAGTACGATAATTCTTTCCTTCTTCAGGCTTCTTGAAGTTATTTTCCCAAATTCTCTTTACAGGCTTTGGCAGTTGTTTAACGGCACCAACTGTATATTGAATGTTATCTTTCTTAGTATCAATATCTTCTTTGATTTCCTGGCTGTGTGTAGAAAGTTCATTGGTCTCCTCCTGCAGGGTTTGTGCTCTTTGCTGCAGGCTCTCTACCGTTTTATTCAAGTGGTTGATGGTCGGTTTGGTTTCCTTCATGAACTTAAAGCCTTTATATCCCAGGTATGCAATCGAGAGAACAAACAGGGCTATGCTTGCGTAAACAATGATCATGGAATACCTCCTAAATTTCTGCTGATTTTCAAGGGTAAGTTATTCTTTGTATCTTTGTTTACCCTTTAGATTATGAATAAAACGGTCTTTTGCGATGAGGAAAACAGTGGAAATATACGTTGCTAATCTTAAAGCAATGAGCTATAATAAAATCAAAATTTTTTTAATATTATGCAATGATGAAGAAGAGTATGCATGGATAAGACTTTAGAGAGCTGATGGCTGGTGGGAATCAGTGTCGGACCATGTTGAATGGGCTTCGGAGCATCCATGCCGAACAAATGGGCAGGCGGAGAGTTCTACCGATAAAAGGAACAGAGAGCATATAATCAGCTCTTTTAAAGATTACCTTTTTATTCAGGGTAAACGAAGGTGGCACCGCGGGTTTCTCGTCCTTTTTGGATGGGGGCTTTTTTTATTTGGCTCTTTTCGTAAACTTTGTTGCTATCCAATACTCATTCTGAAAAAAATAACCATGAACCGGAATAACCTGGTAATTATGAAAAGAAAAGAGCTACTCTTCCCGTTTTGAGAGAGAACCCTTAGTACCAGGGGAAAATCCGGCTATTTGGATTTTTCCGAGCAGCAATGTATGCGAAAACAGCCTTTTATCTTTAGGAGGAATTTATATGGAAAGACCAACAGCACTAACAGGGATAAAACCAACAGGACACCCTCATCTGGGGAATTATATCGGCGCGATCAAGCCAGCACTTGAAATGGCAAAAGACAACACCTCACAAGGGATTTACTTCATTGCGGACTACCATGCCTTAAACTCAGTTCAGGACCGCAAAAAATTTAAAGAGTATACCTACGAAATCGCGGCGGCTTGGCTTTCATTAGGGTTGGATCCGGAAAAGGTGATTTTTTACAGACAATCAGATGTTCCTGAAATTCTTGAACTCCACTGGATTCTCTCCTGTTTGACACCAAAAGGATTGATGAACCGGGCACACGCTTATAAAGCCAAAGTCGAAGAAAACGCGGCGGAAGGAAACGATTCTGATGCTGGCGTCAACATGGGGCTGTTTACGTATCCAATCCTAATGGCCGCGGATATCTTGCTTTTTAACTCAGATAAGGTTCCTGTTGGAAAAGATCAGGTTCAGCACGTGGAAATCGCAAGAGATATCGCGGATAATTTCAATCGTACTTTCGGGGAAGCCATCAAGCTGCCTCAATATGTGATTGAAGAAGAGACTGCTGTCATACCCGGGCTTGATGGAAGAAAGATGAGTAAAAGCTACGGAAACACCATCCCCCTTTTTGCAGAAGAAAAAGCTCTGAAAAAGCTCGTTAATAAAATTGTGACGGATTCTACGCCCCCGGAAGAGCCTAAGGAAGTGAAGGGTTCCTCGCTGTTCACTCTTTATAAAGAGTTTGCGGCTGCCCCTGAAGCTGCCTCCATGAAAGAGAAGTACAAACAAGGAATCGGCTGGGGCCAAGTGAAAAAAGAAATATTCGAAGTCATGAACAGGGAACTGAGCGAACCCCGCCAGAAGTATTATGAATATCTCGACAATAAGCAGGAAATTGATAAGATTCTTGAACGAGGGGCAGAAAAGGCAAGAAGCATTGCGTCTCTTCAACTCAAAAAAATCAAAGAAATGATCGGCTGCTAAAGATCGGGAGGAATCGATATGCAACTGCAGTTTTACAATGAAAAAGTGAAAGCCGAGCTATATAAGTTTTCACTTGCAGAAGAACAGCATCAATTTACGGCTTTGCCTTCAGAAGCATTAGAAATTGAAGACCGAAATAGACATCCAGTCGTCATAATGGATGGGGACATGGCAGTTGGTTTTTTTGTTCTTCATAAAGGACCAGTTGTTAAAGACTATTCACTTGAAACCAATGCCTTATTATTACGAGCTTTTTCCATTAATAAGATACAGCAAGGAAAAGGGTATGCCAAAACTGCCATGGAATTGCTTCCTTCGTTCGTCCTGGAACATTTTCCTGAAACACGTGAAATCGTCCTGGCTGTGAACGAAAGAAATTCAGCAGCGAGAACACTTTACCTGAAGTCAGCCTTTAAGGATGATGGGAAGAAACTTATGGGAAGGAAGGGCTTGCAGTCCATATTGACATACAAGTTAGATTAAAAAGGCTCTTTTCGTAAACTTTTGCTATTTGATACTAATTCAGAAGAAATATTAATCTCTAGAAGGAAAAATTCAGTAAAAATTCAGTAATATCGAAAAGAAAAAAGCTACTCTTCCCCGACAAGAGATAAAACTCTTAGTATCCGGGGAAAAATTCCGCGCTTGGGATTTTTCCGAAAGCAACAATAATGCGAAAACAGCCATTAAAAAGGTAGAAGCTTATTTTGCTTCTACCTTTTTTTAGCGTTTAACGACGCTTCAGCCATCTTTACCATTTCTTTTACCATACTACCGCCAATTTTCCCGCCGACTTTTCCAGCTTCCCGTGCGCTAAGTTCCCCGTTAGAGCCTTTGGTTAAGGTGATACCCTGCTCTTTTGCTGCCTCATACTTCACTGCAGAAGGATCCTCTTGATGAAATAAGTCGGCTTTCATTTTATTCAGTGCCCTTTGAGATTCGGGGATGAGAGGCTTTCTTTTGCTCACGGCGATCATCCTTTCTTCTTAAGGTTCATGTACATCTTTATTATGATGCAAAGAGAGAAATATATCAGAATAATGTTGTAATTTAACTTAAATAGTGTAAAATTACACTAAGAAATAATAGTTAAATTTGGTAAATATGAGGTGAAATAATTGAAGAAACGGATAACCTGAAAGAAAGTATCACAAAGAGCGGCAATAGTGATGATTTTTTTCATAATTTACGGGTGTGTTTTTTTCACTGTGGATAATGACCCTGTTAGTTCTGAAATCGTCAGTGATATAGGCGGCTTGATGCCGACTAGAATAGAGCAGGTGACCAAGGGTGAGGAAGAACGGGAGATAGTGAAAACAGTTAAGAAGGCAGCCGATGAAAATCTTAAAGTGTCAATTGCCGGAAAGATGCACAGCCAGGGAGGACACACTTATTACCCTGGCAGCGTCGTATTGGATATGACCAGTCATAATAAGATACTGGATTTCAATACAGTTGAAAAAACCATACGTGTACAGAGCGGTGCGACCTGGGCAGACATACAAGAGGCAGCCAATCCACATGGGTTATCAGTGAAAGTAATGCAGTCCCAAAATATATTTACTATCGGAGGGTCGCTGTCTGTCAATGTACATGGCAGAGATATAAGGCATGGGGCATTAATTGAGACGGTCAATTCTTTCCGTTTATTGAAGCATGATGGAGAGATTATCAACGTATCCCGGACTGAAAATAAAGAATTCTTTCCATTGGTTATCGGAGGGTATGGGCTGTTTGGAGTTATTCTTGATGCAGAATTGCAACTGACCGATGATGAACTGTATGAAATGAAAACGACGGAACTACCATATGATGAATACAGTGATTTTTTTCTTGAAGAAGTAAAAGGCAATGAAGATGTTAAGATGCATCTTGCCCGAATCTCGACTGCTCCGGATACTTTTATGGAAGACATGTATATAACGGACTATATTCATTCAGACAGCCAGGATCTGCAGAAGAAGCATAATTCATTGAAAGATGAAAAAGGGACATTCATTTCTAAATTCATGCTTGGTATCTCCAGGAAATTCGATTGGGGAAAAGATCTCTTTTGGGGTATGCAGAAAACCTATTTTCAAGGCAAAGATGGCGACTTCACTACCCGGAATAATGCAATGAGGTCAGAATCCAAATTCATGGAATACGAAAGCCGGCGTGATACAGATGTCCTGCAGGAATACTTTGTTCCTATAGATAAATTCACCGCCTATATCGATGATTTAAGAGAAGTGCTCGATGAGGAGGAGTTGAACCTGGTGAACATTACCGTCCGTTACGTTGATGAAAATGAAGATGCTGTCTTGTCGTATTCCAAGGATGAGATGTTTGCACTAGTGCTGCTCATTAATCAGAGTAAATCGGCTGAAGGAAAAGAAGATACGGAAAAGGTTGTCAGAAAGATGGTAGATGTGACATTGAAGCATGGAGGAAGCTACTATCTTCCTTATTATGAATATCCTTCAAAGAAGCAGATGAAAGAGGCTTACCCAAGGACGGAGGAATTCTTCAAAAGCAAAAGAAAGCTGGACCCTGAAGAAGTATTCATGAATCACTTTTATGAGGAGTATGGTCAATGAGATATTTTGTGGTTTCACAGAGCTTTGCCATGATGGCCAGTTCGGTTTCTTTTCCATTCTACCTTCTTTTTATCAAAAACGTCGGATCCAACTTTTCCAGCTTCGGGTTTGCTTATGGACTGTTCATGCTCAGCTCTGCGCTGTTTCACCGCTGGATAGGAGCAGCTTCAGATAAAATTGGCAGCCGTCCCTTACTGATTGGATATGCATGGGGAATGGCATTCATCTTCCTATTAATACCTGAAGTAGATTCTCTAGCAGGTGTATATACACTCCAAGTCATATTGGGCTTATTGGGAGCTGTCCAAAAAACATGTGAAAAAACACTGGCAGGGGAAGTATTTCATGGTAAAGGAGCGGGGAAAAAGATTGGCGGCTATCATTTCTGGACGTCACTGTTTGCCTCCTTGGCTGTTTTTGCAACCGGCGTCCTGATCGACTTCTTTACTATAGCGATTATTTTTTATATAGCTTCTTTTTTGTTTTCCGGAAGCGGGCTGGCACTGCTGTTTTATAATAAGGAGCAGGAAGAGATAGTAGAAATGGAAGATCAAGCTGGGTAGATGAGGTATTCAAGTGAAATGTACCATGAAATCGGTGGGTTGGATAAGTTAATGGTACGATTAGCCGTTAAACGTACCATTAAAACTGAAGAGTGAAAAGAAATTGGTACGTTTAGAAGAACGTTCCATGAAGATCGAATCCCCGGGGAACTATAGGTCGTCTAGTTTGCCTCCCGCCCCGCTAAGTCATGCGCCGGGTCCAGAAATTCAAACTTTCAAACCTACCAACAACTTTACGAAAACAGCTAAAAATAAAAAGGAAAATGTATAAAAAAACTTTATACGGTTATACTCTTCTGATATGTAACGATGAATTCTTATGGTACGATAATATGTAAACTTATTCTTTTACATAGAAAGCAGTGAATCGTTTGGATCAGAAAGAAAAACTTGTCGTACTTATAGGGCCTACAGCTGTGGGAAAAACAGCTTCCAGTATACATCTGGCTAAGAAATTCAATGGAGAAATCATTAGTGGGGATTCCATGCAGATCTATAAATCGATGGACATTGGAACCGCCAAGATAACAGAAGAAGAAATGGAAGGTATTCCTCACCACCTTATAGATATTAGGGAACCTGAAGAGAGTTTTTCGGCAGCAGAATTTCAGGAGCTGGTCAGGAAAAAGATTTCTGAGATTCACAGCCGTGGAAAGCTTCCGATGATTGTAGGAGGAACCGGCTTATATATTCAGTCCGTCATCTACGATTATCATTTTACGGATGCTCCCGGTGATGAAGAATACAGAAGGAAATTGGAAAAAGAAGCCGAGGATCATGGCAATCAGGAAGTCCACCAACGATTGCAAATGGTTGATCCAAAAGCAGCTGGCAGCATACACCCTAACAACATCAGAAGGGTGATAAGGGCCTTGGAAATACATCACTGTACAGGAAAGACGATGTCTGAGTACCAGGAGAATCAGAATAACGAACTTCTGTATGACGTGGCACTAGTTGGCCTGATGATGGAAAGGGAATTACTTTACAGCAGAATCGACAGCAGGGTGGACATCATGCTGGAACAGGGACTTATTCAAGAAGTAAAAGCACTTTTTGACAAAGGGCTGAAAGATGTACAATCTATCCAGGCGATTGGGTATAAAGAAATTTACGAGTTTCTTGAAGGAAGAGTCACTTTAAATGATGCAGTTGAAAACCTGAAACAGAACTCTAGAAGATATGCCAAGCGGCAGTTAACATGGTTCCGCAATAAAATGGATGTAGAATGGTTTGATATGAGCAGCACGAGGGAAAAGAACAAAAAAATTGAAGAGATATCGGATTTTGTTGCAGGAAAGCTAGGGTTATAGTCGAATAGTTAAGGTAGAGATAGAAGAGGAGGACTTATCATGAAACAAGCAATTAATATTCAAGATCAATTTCTTAATCAATTACGTAAAGACAACACTCAAGTAACCGTATTCTTATTGAATGGGTTCCAAATCCGGGGGCTAGTTAAAGGGTTTGACAACTTTACCGTACTTTTTGAGTCAGAAGGCAAGCAGCAATTAGTTTATAAGCATGCTATTTCCACCTTCTCGCCTCAGCGCAACGTTCAAATTAATTTCGACGAAGCTCAATAAAATTTGATTGAATGATAAAGCACGCCGGTAATTTGCCGGTGTGTTTTTTTTATTTCGGATTTGTTCAAAAAGGCTCTTTTCGCAAAAATTGCTGTTGTTTAAATGCAATTGATTTGCGCTCCAGACGTACGACTCCGCGGCTTCGCCTGCGGGGTCTCACCTGTCTTTAAAAGTAGAAGCGCCTTGGTCAGCCCCGAGGGGCTAGGCGCTGGAACTAGACGACCGCTAGTCCCGCAGGAAGTCTCACGTCTTCCGCTCCAATCCCTTCTACGTAAAAGGGTAGAGGGCTGGTGTCTTTCCCTATTTAGGAGCAAAAACAGAAAAGATTATAAAATACATAACAATATTATTGTAAACTAAATAGTTTGTCATCCCATTCAACACAATCTAAATTTTAATAATGATTTCATTCTTAAATGAATAGGATGATAAGAGAGCTTTCTAAGCGTTTTAACTGGGCATTTGTCACCGTTAAAAACCTCCAGACGTATACTGTATAGAATGGTGAGGTGAATTTATGGAACAGCCGATGAGAATGAAAAATAATGGACAAATAAGTATTGTATTAAATTCACATAAACGTAATCCTGTTCGGGAAATGAGAAAGGCTGAGGAACCAGTTAAGGTTCTTCCTCAGGAGCATGCAGCACTAAAGGAAATCGAAGCGGAACTGGCCTCATTAGTCGGCATGGACGATATGAAAAAAATGGTGAAAGAAATTTACGCCTGGATCTATGTGAATAAAAAGAGGGAGGAAGCAGGGCTTAAAGCGGGTAAGCAGGCCTTGCATATGATGTTTAAAGGAAATCCCGGGACTGGAAAAACGACCGTCGCCAGATTGATAGGAAAATTGTTTCTTAAAATGAATGTTCTTTCTAAAGGCCATTTGATTGAAGCGGAAAGAGCTGATCTTGTAGGAGAATATATCGGACATACGGCCCAGAAGACCAGGGACCTGGTGAAAAAGGCAATGGGCGGAATTCTGTTTGTAGATGAAGCGTACTCTTTAGGACGAGGAGGGGAAAAGGATTTCGGGAAGGAAGCCATTGATACTCTGGTAAAACATATGGAAGACAAACAGCATGAATTTATACTTATCCTTGCAGGGTATTCACGTGAAATGGATCAATTTCTTACTTTGAACCCTGGTCTTCATTCACGTTTTCCCTTAGTATTTCAATTTCAGGATTATTCCGTTGACCAGTTAATGGAGATAGGAAGAAGAATGCTCACTGACAAAGAATATGAATTGAGTATAGATGCAGAAAGAAAAATCAGAGAACACCTTCTTCAGGTGAAGACGGCAATCAGCCCGGCAGCATTTTCTAATGGAAGATATGTCAGAAATGTAATTGAGAAATCGATAAGATCTCAAGCTATGCGCCTGCTTTTGCAAAATACCTATGACCGCCATGAGTTGATGACAATTAGAAGTAATGACTTGTTATTTCCATCGGCCGAAGAATAGAAAAGAGCCAGTACAGGACTGACCCTGACTGGCTCTTTTTTTTGCTCAATAAATAATAAATCAAACTCCGGGGAGAACTTTAAGAACGTTAACCTTTTAATTGATCGATCATCTCTATCCCTTTTTCAGTGATTTCCGTTCCTTTTCGGCCTTTATGAATTACCAAGCAGCCCAAGTCTTCAAGTTCTTTCATTCTAGTCCTGATTTGATGAAGAGAAAGGGTATGTCTGGTTTCGTTGAGCATTTCTTTCAATTCCTGCCTGCTGTCATTTTTATTTTGGGCAAACAGCACCTTTATTGCTGTGAGAAGAGCAAGATACTCTTTTTTCCTCCTTTCACTGCCTCGGTGAAAGCAAAGCTCCTTCTTCATAACCGAATAATTCACTTTCGAAGAGATAATCAGGAAGTGCTCCGCAGTTGATTACCAGAAAGGGGTCATGTTTTCTGGATGATTCATTGTGAATGGCGGAAGAGAATAATTCTTTCCCAGTTCCCGTTTCATGTCCCAAAGTCAGCCTCTTGGATACATGAACTCGTGCAGAAGGGGAAGAAGATGTCTGCAAGTCAGTGTATTGGATACAGAATTTGTGAAGAAAGAAAAAAGATGTCTTCACTCATGAGCAACTCGAAGGTTTATTGGCAGTGGATAGTGAATGAAATACACTAAAAGTGACTATGAACCTAAAGGGTTCTGTTTCCGAGTACAAAATTAACAATTGTATATCAAAAGGAATGTCAAACCGCATTGACTTTGGCACACCTTATTTTGTTGATTTAAGGGTAATCTTGCTAGTAACTCTGTTCAATTGGTAATACAAAATGTACCCTAAATAGCAAATGACAGAACTTTTTGTTCTACAAAATTTGATGCACAATTTCCTATAACCAATACTAATAAATAGGAGAGTAGTTAATTATAAAAAATCTTACAATAATTTGATTGGAACGGAAGGTGCGTGATCTCCTGCGGGGCTAGCGTGACAGGTGAGACCCCACAGGCGAAGCCGAGGAGGCTCACCCCACGCCCCGCGGAGTCACGCACCTGGAGTGGAAATCAACAGACATTGTTTCCGGGTACGAATCACTTAACCTTTTCTTTGGCTAATTAGAAGTTTGTACTTCAAAACAGAACCCGTTACTATGAACCAGATTTTTCTTTTTGAAAGAATACCGTTTCTATAAAAAGATTCCTCTTCATATAAATACAAAGAAAGTCCTAATGAGGGAGGTCTTCTTGGTGGAAAAAGGACAACAAAATGAAAAATTGTCATCTCAGGATGAACAGTATATATGGCATTCTATGAAGCCGTATGATCCCGGTGGTACTATGGTGATTGCAGAATCGGATGGCTCATGGCTAACAGATCATAATGGCAGCAAATATTTAGATGGAATGGCAGGATTGTGGTGTGTGAATGTCGGCTATGGCCGGAAGGAATTGGCCGATGAGGCATACGAGCAATTAAAGAAAATGTCATATTACCCTTTGACCCAAAGTCATCCTCCTGCTATTAGATTAGCTGAGAAACTAAATGAGATGCTCGGAGGAGACTACGTCATTTTCTTCTCCAATAGCGGATCGGAAGCCAACGAAACGGCTTTTAAAATTGCCCGTCAATATCATCAGCAGCAAGGAGAAGGAAGCCGTTACAAGATTGTTTCGCGTTACAGGGGTTATCACGGAAATACGATGGGTACACTTGCTGCAACCGGGCAGGCGCAAAGGAAATACAAATATGAACCCTTGGCGCCGGGGTTTATCCATGTTCAGCCTCCTGATACTTACCGGGATGAAGTGCCTGAGGATACACCACCACATAAGCTTCCTGGTGTAAAAGCTGTTGAGAGCGTGATGACTTGGGAGTTGAGTGAAACAATTGCGGCTGTGATCATGGAACCGATTATCACAGGAGGCGGTATACTGCTTCCTCAAGAAGGATACATGAAAGGGGTAATGGAAGTTTGTGAGAAGCACGGAGCTTTATTAATCGTTGATGAAGTGATCTGCGGATTCGGCCGGACAGGGAAACCGTTTGGATTTATGAATTATGAAACGAAGCCAGACATTATTACGATGGCAAAAGGCATCACCAGTGGCTATCTTCCACTTGCGGCTACAGCAGTCAAGCGTGAAATATATGAAGCGTTCAAGGGAAAAGGTGAGTACGAATATTTCAGGCATATCAATACATTTGGAGGAAATCCTGCTGCGTGTGCCCTGGCTCTGAAAAATATTGAGCTCTTGGAGGACGAAAAGTTGTTTGAGCGTTCTGTAGAATTAGGTGAATTCGCTCTCTCTACTTTGAAAAAGGAGCTGCAGGGGCATAAGTATGTAGGGGATATACGGGGAAAAGGTTTGTTAATTGGCATTGAGCTGGTTTCGGATAAAGACACCAAAGAACCTTTAACGGCTGATAAGGTGAATAGTGCAGTTGGATACTGTAAATCAAAAAAGGTCTTAATAGGAAAGAATGGGGCAACTGTTGCAGGCTTTAATAATGTTTTGGCGATCTCTCCTCCATTAAGCATCAAAACGGCCGACTTGGAATTTCTTTTAAGGACGGTTTGCGATGCTGTCCTTAATCTTGAATAAATAGCAGAGATGCCTGACCTGCACCTTATAGCATTATAAATATAAAGGTAAAAGAAATACTCTAAGACAATCATTCCTCAGGATTTTAAATAGGTGAATAGCACAAAAAAAGCTTGATCCACCGGGGATCAAGCTTCTTTGTTGTCATTGAAATGCTTTAATATTCTTATTTGGCAGTCTCCATTTGTAGGAATATGACAATACTCTTAGAGAAGTAGTCATAATGAAGAGAGTGTATAATTCCCAAGGTTCAGTTACAAGTTTTAATCCGATGGCGGCACCGCAAAGAACGGCCCATACTGCATAAATCTCAGATCTTAGAACCAGCGGCTTTCTGCCGGCGAGAAGATCACGTATGATTCCGCCTCCACTGCCTGTTAAAACCGCTGCAACGATGATGGCGCTGAGAGGATGATTCATTTCTGATGCATATAGTGCTCCCTGAATGGCAAAAGCAGATAATCCAATAGCGTCAAAGAAGTTGCCCCACCGTCTCCAATGGCGGAGCAGGTTGTTAGGGAATAAGAAAACTGCGGTAATGGACAGGAGTGCAATTTGGAAAAGAAACCCTTGTTCCCAAAGAGCAGAGACCGGAACGCCGATCAGCAGGTTCCTTATTGCTCCTCCTCCGAATGCAGTAACGATACCTAAAATATACACCCCGAGAATGTCATATTCTTCTTCCATGGCGATAATTGCTCCTGAAACGGCAAAAGCAATTGTGCCGACAATACTTAGAACTTCCCAAGTCATAGCTGTTCCTCCTTTGCTGTCGATTCCGGAATTCCTTTAACACATAAGCGCAGAGAGTGGTTTTTGCTCCATGCAAGAATGCGTTGATCTGTTAAAGAAACTCTGCATGATGATTAACTTTAGTCTCTATTCAAACATATTGATTTTAACATGCAATCTTAGTTTTGCAACCTTTTTTTATCACATATTTAGAAAGGTTAAACATAGTGTTTACATTTTGTTTTTGATATGATGAAAAATAGCAAATCTAATAGGAAAGAAGGATTCTGTTTGGAAGAAAAAATGATCGAAAAAGCGTTATTAGTCGGATGTCAGATTGAAGAAGATGATCAAAGGTTTCGGTACTCAATGGAAGAGCTAGAGTCGTTGACGGAAACAGCGCAGGCTGAAGTTTCTGCAACCCTTACTCAAAAGAGGGAGCGTAAACACCCGAAAACCTATATCGGAAAAGGGAAAGTGGAAGAGCTTGTTGCGCTGGAAGAGCAATTTGAACCGGATCTTATCATTTTTAATGATGAACTATCTCCAAGCCAGATCCGAAACTTGTCGGAACAGCTTGAAGCAAGAGTCATAGACCGGACTCAATTGATTCTCGATATCTTTGCCCAGAGAGCCCGATCAAAAGAAGGGAAACTGCAGGTTGAATTGGCCCAGCTTCAATACATGCTGCCCCGCCTGGTTGGTAAGGGAACAGCGATGTCCCGTCTGGCGGGCGGTATCGGCACAAGAGGTCCTGGTGAGACGAAGCTTGAGAGTGACCGCCGCCATATCAGACGGAGAATAGATGATATTAAAAAAGCCCTGCAAGTGGTTGTGGAACACCGTGAGCGCTACAGGGAACGGAGGAAAAAGAATAAAACGTTCCAGATGGCTCTTATGGGCTATACAAACGCAGGTAAATCTACTCTTTTCAATAGAATATCCATTGCGGAGTCTTATGAAGAGAATCAATTGTTTGCGACGCTGGATCCTTTAACGAGAAAGTTGATCCTGCCGAGCGGATACACCGCTTTGGTGACGGATACAGTAGGATTCATTCAAGATCTGCCTACTGCCCTGGTAGCGGCCTTCAGGTCTACATTGGAAGAAGTTAAGGAAGCTGACTTGCTGCTGCATGTCGTCGATAGTTCGAATCCGGATTACAACAATCATGAAAAAACTGTGCAGTCTCTTCTGGAAGAACTCGGGATGAACCACATTCCCCAGTTGACAATTTACAATAAACGCGACCAGATGCATCCTGATTTTGTGCCGGACAGCGGCAGCGATAAAATCATCATCAGCGCATTGAATGAAGAAGACAGAGCGGCTCTTAAAGATAAAATGGAAAGCATCGTCATAGAGCAGATGGAAGCGTATCATGTTCATCTTCCTTCAGATGAGGGGAAATTACTGTCGCAGTTGAAAAACGAAACAATCGTAAGAAAGCTCCAGTTTAATGAAGAAACCCACGAGTATGAAGCGAAAGGATATTCTTTATCAGATCATCCTATGACGGGAAGCATCAAAAAATTTCAAAAGTAATACAAAAAACAATTCAGAAATGTAATTTTTCTATAATTGAAATCTGCACCTTTAGAAGGAGAAACAGATGTATCAGTACTTAACTTACGGAAAAGAATTACAATCCATAGCAGAAAAAGCAGAAGCGAAAATTAGTGACATTCATAAAAGAATCGACCGCCGTGCTGAAGAAAATCAGTTCAGGGTGCTAACTTCTTTTCAAAAACATCGTGTAAGCGATTCCCACTTCATCCCGACCACAGGGTACGGATATGACGATATTGGAAGAGATACGCTTGAGCAGATCTATGCAGATGTGTTCGGTGGTGAAGCAGCACTTGTTCGCCCGCAGATCATTTCCGGCACGCATGCCATTTCCATTTCACTGTTTGGAATTCTGCGCCCAGGTGATGAATTGTTATATATCACAGGAAAACCTTATGATACTTTGGAAGAAATTGTAGGGATTCGAGGGAAAGGCACAGGATCATTAAAGGAGTTTGGGATCGGATATGACTCGATCCCGCTGAATGAAGATGGTTCAGTAAATTTTGATTCAGTATCAAAGGCTATGAAGCCCAATACCAAGATGATCGGAATCCAGCGTTCGAAGGGCTACGCCAACCGTCCTTCATTTACCCTTGAGCAAATCGAAGTGATGATAAAGTTTGTAAAGGAAATCAATCCCGATGTAGTGGTATTCGTTGATAATTGTTATGGCGAGTTTGTTGAAGATATGGAGCCTTGCCACATTGGAGCTGACCTTATTGCGGGATCGCTGATTAAAAACCCAGGAGGCGGCCTTGCGAAAACAGGAGGATATATCGCAGGGAAGAAAGACCTTGTGGAAGCCTGTTCTTATCGAATGACTTCTCCTGGGATTGGAGCGGAAGCGGGTGCATCATTATATTCTTTGCAGGAGATGTATCAAGGTTTTTTTGCGGCTCCTCATGTGGTCGCTCAAGCTTTGAAGGGAGCTGTCTTTACGGCTGCCATACTAGAAGGATTTGGCATGAGTACAGATCCTGCCTGGGATGCTGATCGTACTGACTTGATTCAATCTGTGCAATTCAATGACAAAGAGAAAATGGTGGCTTTCTGTCAGGCGATTCAGTTTGCTTCACCTATTAATTCGCATTTTACGCCCCACCCGGATTATATGCCCGGATATGAGGATGATGTGATTATGGCAGCTGGGACATTTATTCAGGGAGCGAGCATCGAGCTTTCTGCAGATGGCCCGCTTCGCCCCCCGTTTACTGCGTATGTCCAAGGAGGCTTAACATACTCTCACGTAAAGATCGCGATATTGACAAGTATAAATAAGTTGATGGAAAAAGGTTTAATCACTATAAAATAAGGATAATTATACTTTAAAAGGATAGCTTAAAAATGAGCTGTCCTTTTTTATTGAAATTTCATGTGAGAAAACCTAACATTCCTTTGACAATATTCCTTACATAACATATAATGAAAGCAAGAAGGAGGTGAATCGGGATGAGTGGAAGTGAAATTAGACGAAGCATGCCATTGTTTCCCATGGGAATTGTGATGCAGCTGACTGATTTGACTGCTCGCCAGGTTCGCTACTATGAAGAGAATGAATTGATCTTCCCGGCAAGAACAGAAGGGAAGCGCAGGCTCTTCTCCTTGAATGATATCGATAAATTGCTGGAAATTAAGGATTTATTGGATCAAGGAATCAACATGGCTGGTATTAAGAAAATTTTTGCTGTGAAAGAAGAACATAAAGGAACAGAAGCCGACAAACAGCAAACAGAAAAAGCTAAGCCGGATCTTTCCGACAACGAACTGAGAAAATTATTAAGAAACGAACTTCTTCATGCAGGGCGTTTCAACAAATCTTCTCTTCGTCAAGGAGATCTATCACGCTTTTTCCACTAAAAACACAATATTTTAGATAATCTTGAGGAGGAATTAGTTAAGATGGGAAAGTTTACTCGTGAAGACATTTTACAAATGGCTGACAAGGAGAATGTAAAGTTCATTCGTTTGCAGTTCACCGATATCCTGGGAACAATCAAAAACGTTGAAATCCCGGTAAGTCAGTTAGGAAAAGCTCTTGATAATGAAATGATGTTTGACGGTTCTTCAATCGAAGGTTTTGTAAGAATTGAAGAATCCGACATGAAATTATATCCTGACTTTGATACTTGGGTTGTATTCCCTTGGACAGCTGAAAAAGGTAAAGTTGCACGTCTTATCTGTGACATCTACAATCCGGACGGAACTCCATTTGGAGGAGATCCACGCAGCAACCTGAAAAGAGTTCTTAAAGAGATGGAAGAGCTTGGATTCTCAGACTTCAACCTTGGACCTGAGCCGGAATTTTTCCTCTTTAAGCTTGATGTAGAAGGACAGCCGACATTAGAATTGAATGACAACGGCGGATATTTTGACCTTGCTCCAACAGATCTTGGGGAAAACTGCCGCAGAGATATCGTACTAGAACTAGAAGAAATGGGCTTTGAAATCGAAGCGTCCCACCACGAAGTAGCACCAGGACAGCACGAAATCGATTTTAAATATGCATCCGCACTTAAAGCATGTGATGATATCCAGACGTTCAAGCTTGTTGTAAAAACAATTGCGCGTAAGCACGGACTTCACGCAACATTCATGCCGAAGCCGCTGTTTGGTGTGAACGGTTCTGGTATGCACTGCAATATGTCCCTGTTCAAAGAAGGGAAAAACTCGTTCTTCGATGAAAGCGGAGAGCTTCAATTAAGTGAAACTGCACGTCAGTTCCTGGCTGGAACAATCAAACATGCGACTGGATTCACGGCCGTTACGAACCCGACAGTCAATTCTTACAAACGTCTGGTTCCTGGTTACGAAGCACCTTGCTACGTTGCATGGTCTGCGCAAAACCGCAGTCCGTTGATCCGTATTCCTGCTTCCCGCGGTATGAGTACTCGTGTTGAAGTGAGAAGTGTCGATCCTGCTGCTAACCCTTACCTTGCAATGTCTGTATTGCTTGCGGCTGGTTTAGACGGAATTAAGAACGAAATGAAAGCTCCAAAGCCAGTTGACCGCAATATCTATGTTATGAACAAAGAAGAGCGCGAAGAAGCCGGAATTGAAGATCTTCCAGCAAACCTTTCCAATGCGCTTGATGCACTGAAGAAAGATGAGGTAATGGTGAAAGCACTAGGCGACCATATCTTTGAACACTTCATTGAAGCAAAAGAAATCGAGTGGGATATGTTCCGTACTCAAGTTCACCCTTGGGAGCGCGAGCAGTACCTGCAGATGTATTGATCCAAATTGTTCAACCCCTGACGCATTTTGCGTCGGGGGTTTTTTATGTGAGCTATTCATACTGTGGATGCCGGGAGATGATTAACGGCATTAATGATTTCTATTATGTAAGGCAGCCAGAGACCAGTTCAGCAGAGTGATCCGGTTGAAGTGGTGACAAAAAGCATTTTAGAGACCAATATCGCCGGAAAATCCAGATGAAGTGGTGTGTAAAAGTATTCAAGAGACCAGTACAGTAGAGAGATCCAGTTGAAGTGGTGTCAAAAAGTATTCAAGGGACCAGTTCAGTAGAAAGATCCAGTTGAAGTGGTGTCAAAAAGTATTCAAGAGACCAGTCCCGCAGGAAAACCCAGATGAAGTAGTGTTTAGAATGACCCTTGAGTCATTGCTGGTAAAATCCCTGAATGAATTGATCTTCCTTATATCGTTATAAACAGAAGTATTTAAAAAAACCTTGCCATAAAGATACATATGCGCCAAATTTTCAGCTGAAAAAGAAGGGGGTTTTACTGAAGAGGTTGAGAAAATAAAGGTCTTTTTGACTATACCGAATGAGGGGTTATCCAGTTGACTATGGAAATATTTCATAATCAGACAACCTTTTTACGAATTTTATAGTTTTAAACTCCTAATTTTATCCATTTTCAGAATTTCAAATATATTCAGTTAACGTCGAAAATCTGCTAGAATCCTATTAACAAGAGTCATTACATACTCTCAGCGCAGATATCCTATGACTCTTGGCATCTAACAGAAAAGGAGGGAAAGCTGTCGAAAGCTGCTTTAGGAAGAATGGTATAAAGAATTTTGCTTTCAAAAAAATGAAAACGGAGGAATGTTTATGAAAATCAAAAAAATTGCCGCCTTATCCCTTGCTGCATCACTTGCCCTGTTCCCTAGCTTCGGAGGTAGTGCTTTTGCAAAGGATTCAAACCCTCTAGAGAATGCTCCCAAAAATTCAGCAGTAAAAGTCAATCTTGAAAAAGGCAGTTATGCCAAAGGCGAAGTCATCGTCAAATTTAAGGATAGTGTCAGCAAATCAAAAGAAGGAAGCGAACTGAATAAACTTGGTGCTTCCGAAGTGAAGGATACTGATGCAGTAAAATCCGATTATAAGGTGTTAAAGGTAGGAAATGTAGAGGCGGTTGTAAAAGCGCTGAGCAAAAACCCTAATGTAGAATACGCGGAGCCTAACTATAACTTTGCCTCCACCTGGACTCCTAATGATACTTACTATCAGGGCTATCAATACGGACCGCAAAACACTGATACAGACTTAGCGTGGAATGTAACAAGAGGAAGCAGTTCACAGGAGATTGCCATCTTAGATTCTGGAGTGGACTATAACCATCCTGACTTGGCCAGTAAAACAATCCGCGGCTATGATTTTGTAGACAATGATTATTACCCAATGGATTTAAACGGCCATGGAACACACGTTGCGGGGACTGCTGCTGCAATTACAAATAACTCCCGAGGGGTAGCAGGGATGGCGCCGAACACTAAAATTCTAGCTGTTCGTGTCTTAGATGCAAATGGTAGCGGATCTTTGAATGACATTGCTGACGGTATCCGTTATGCTGCCGATCAAGGTGCTGAAGTCATCAACCTTTCGCTTGGCTGCGATTGTAATACAACAACTTTAGAAAATGCGGTCAACTATGCTTGGAATAAGGGATCTGTCGTCATCGCTGCAGCAGGGAATGACGGAGTGTCCACAACATTCGAGCCTGCTTCCTACTCAAATGTTATTGCTGTAGGTGCTGTTGATTCACGTGACCGCAGAGCTTCATTCTCTAACTACGGCTCTTGGGTAGACGTTACTGCTCCTGGTGTGGATATTGCTTCAACTGTTCCTAACAATGGATACTCTTACATGTCAGGAACATCCATGGCATCTCCTCACGTTGCGGGACTTGCTGGATTATTGGCAGGTCAGGGACGCAGCAACTCCCAGATCCGTGCCGCCATTGAACAAACAGCAGATCCTATCAGTGGAACAGGATCTTACTTCCAGCATGGCCGTATCAACTCTAACGCTGCTGTAAGATACTAAATTGAAAAAGGCAGTCCTAAACAAATTGTTTAGGGCTGTTTTTTTAGTGAGGAAATAAAATTAGTTAATAAGGATTAAAAAAGGAAAAGAGGTTTTAGATGCTTTCTAAGATGCAATGATAAATTGCTTTCGAAAGCAAAGAATAAATAAGACGAACAGCTTAAAATCAATACTAAAAAACCTATTCATATGTTAAAATTAGGAAACAAATTTAGTGGCAGCTGAATTAAGAGATAAAGAGAATTTTAATACATTTTAATTAAATGCTTTTTTGTAAACTTTGTTGCAATTTTAGATTACCTTCGTAGGATAACTGCTTTATATCCTGCTAAGGCTCCCCGTTTAGAATTAGAAATCTTAGTATCCGGAGGGCGATACTGACGAAAGCAAAATTAATGCAAAAACAGTCTGTTTAATAGGATTTCTTCTAATTAATTGCTGATTGAGAATGCAATCTTACCGTCATCCTCTTTTTGTAGGAGGATTGAAGCGGAATGCGTACGATCTCCTGCGGGACTAGCGGGACAGCTGAGACCCCGCAGGCGCAGCCGAGGAGGCTCAACGCCCGCCCCGCGGAGTCGTACGCATGGAGCGGAAATCCAATTCGTTAAAGCAGCAATAATCTTTTAGAAAACAGCCAAATAAAAAAAAGAAGGTATACTGGATGAAAAAACTGTTATTGATCGTATTATTTTCTTTCCCAGTAATGTTAGCGGGGTGTTCCAAAAATGAAGAAGACACAAAGGAACACATAGGGGTTATTGGCGAAGGAGAAGCCTTTGATTACACCTATATCATGCTGAAAGAGAAGGAAGGATTCACCTGGGAAATTGGCTATAAAGGGGAAAGATCTTTAATAGAAGAAACAGCTGCAAACGAAGAGGATGTAATGCACTACATGGAGGCAGTAAGTTCTGCTAAAGCTCAGTTCTGGCAGATTGTTGTTTCCATTACTTACTTACTAGCCGTTGCTTGTTTAACTCTTTTCCTTTTTATTAAGAAAAGAAATCTGTTTAAGGAGACCATTACCGTTATCGCTGTTTTTGCTGGATTCGGAATATGGAACGCTATGGATGGTTCATTAGACTTAAATCATTCTCTGCTTGCCATTGAAGCCAGCTACAGAGTGCTGACCATCTAAAATGAATCATGGTTAGGAAAGGCTTATATTCATGTGCTCTCATTTGGAAAATTCCTTTTAAGCTTACTTATATCTGGTTTTTAAAGAAAAATAGATAACATATACAAGAGGGGGCAGGCTTCTGTCTCATTTTAGTTAGTCTGTAAGTCAGAAAATAACCTATTTATATATGTAGGAAAGGCGGAGGGGTAATGTTTAAGGTATATACGAATGCGGTTGAAGGATACAAAGGCATGGAGGTTCCTTACTCCATTGTAAGTAAAAGTGAAGGGTGTAAAAATATAGCCATCATTTTACCAGGGGCCGGCTATACTGTTCAATCACCTCTTCTGCATTTTTCCACAAGTGTATTTCTTAACAAGTCATTTGATGTTTTGCAGATCAATTATCGCTATAATGACAAATTGTATGATGATTTCAGTATGGCTGAAATTAGTGAAGCTATCAAAGTGGATGTTAATACTGTCATCGATGAAGTTTTTTTCCATAACAGCTATGAAAATATTTATCTTATTGGGAAGTCACTGGGGACCATTCCTTTGGGAGGAGTTTTAAATAGGGAAGATTTCAGCAATGCCAAGGCAATTTGGCTGACACCTTTAATTCAAAGAGAGGATGTTCTTGAATCCTTGGTGGGAAGCAAAAATAAAGGTTTATTATTCATTGGTGATCAAGATCCATATTACATTTCGGAAAGATTTGAAGAAGTAAGTAAGAATCCTAATGTCACAGCAAAGTTAATTCCTGAAGTCAATCATATTCTCGAATACAATGAGAAGACCCTAGACTCCATTGATGTTTTAAAAAGAATACTAGGGGATATTTATCACTTCTAAATAAAAAGTTGAGGAGGCGAGAGGATGCTTGGTCTTCCAAGAGGAGAAGTCTTTATAGTTCCGTGGAGTGATGAGTGGGAAAGCGAATTTGAACGGGAAAGGGAACAAATTCACAGGGTTCTGGGCAGCCTCGTGAAAGTCCACCATATCGGAAGCACCTCTGTTAGGAATTTAAAGGCAAAACCGATTATTGATATCGCTGTTGAAATAGAAGATTTTAATTACGGAGAGAAATTTGCGCTGCCTCTTGAAGGGCTTGGCTATTCTTACAGAGGTTCAAATATTCTCCCCGATAGGCATTACTTCAATAAAGGGGAACCCAGAACCCACCAAATCCATATGTATCAAAGAGGAAGTCAATACTTGATTCAGCAGCTGAAATTCAGGGATCATTTAAGAAACCACGAGCAAGACAGGAAGAAGTATGAAAAGCTGAAATTACAATTAACACAGCAAAATAAACGGGACAAGCATCAATATGCAGATGATAAGACCGAGTTTGTGTCAGAGGTCTTGAGGAAAATTTTATGAATGGATTTGTTCATGGCTCCTAATATCCAGGTCTGGCAGCATCTGTATGGCATTTATAAAAAACAGTCTTTTTACTGCATTGTATTTACAATCAATTGAGGTGTGAAAGTGCAAAATAAATTCATTAGGGGAACGTTCTTTTTAACAGCAGCGGCCCTTATATCCAAAGTTCTTGGTTTCATATATATCATTCCATTCACAGCTCTTGTCGGGACACAAGGCTTTGCTCTCTACGGTTATGCTTATGGTCCCTATACTATACTTTTAAGTATTTCCACTATCGGCCTTCCTCTGGCAGTCTCCAAATTTGTGGCCAAATACAACGAATTAGGCAACTACAGAGCAGGGTTGAGACTTTTGAAATACGGTATGTATTTAATGATTTTGAGCGGGGGAATATCCTTTGTTGTCTTGTATGTCCTGGCGCCTTATTTAGCAGAAGTGGTGGTCGGAGCGAATGAATCTTCAGGAAATACAATGGAGGATGTTCAATCTGTGATACGCCTGGTGAGCTTTGCTTTGTTGATTATACCAGCCATGAGTATTTTTAGAGGTTTTTTTCAGGGAAGCCAGTCAATGGGTCCTTCCGCAATAAGTACAGTGATTGAGCAGGTAGTCAGGATAACCTTTATCCTTGTTGGGGCATACCTGATTATTCACGTGTTTGAAGGAACGGTGGCTAATGCCGTTGGGGCAGCTGTTTTTGCAGCATTTGCAGGAGGGGCAGCTGCTTTTTGTGGTTTGCTCTTCAGTTTCATTAAACGAAGAGGGGTTATTAAGAGACAGAGGGATGAAAGTCCGGATAACGAAGATTTACCTATTTTCTCAATAATGAAAGAATTAATAGGGTACGCTATTCCATTTGTGATAACCGGGCTGGCGATACCAATCTACCAGAACATTGATATATTTACCATAAACGAACTATTTGTATCAGCAGGCTACACATTAGGTGAAGCAGAAACGATTAATTCAGTGATGAGAATGTCGCTGATCCTAGTCATGGTTCCTTTATCACTGGCAACTGCCTTTGGGATGTCTCTTATCCCCGAAATTACCTCAGCTTATACGAGGGGAAAAGCAAAGGAAGTTAATAGTCAAATTTCTCAATCGATGCTGGTCATGATGTTTTTTACTCTGCCGGCTGGTATAGGTTTAAGTATACTCGGAAAGCCGGTTTATACGATGATCTTCGGAACGGGAAACAGCCCGGAGCTTGGCGGATTGGTATTGCAATGGTACGCTCCGGCAGCAGTCGTATTAGCTCTTTTTACCCTGACTGCGGCAATTATGCAAGGAATTAATCAGCAGAAGAAACTGATTATTGGGATTACAATTGGAGTCCTGGTAAAGATATTCTTGAACTTGGCGCTTGTCAGTTCTTTGGAAGTTGCAGGGCCCATCATAGCAACCTACATGGGGTTTTCGGTATCTATTCTTTTTAATGTCTATAGGATTAAGAAAGGTGTCGGTTTTAAAATGGCTCCCTTTTTACACTCTTTAAGAGAAGTGACCTTATTAGTTATCGTTATGGGATCAGCAGTTTGGGGAGTGAAAACTCTCGTAGAATTATGGCTGCCTGCTTCTATCGGTGACTTTTTTGGATCGGTCCTCATTTCTATTATATCCATCATAGCCGGGCTCCTTGTTTACCTTGGAGGGGGAGTGAGGATGCGCTCTGTAAAAAATCTATTCATGAGTATAAAGAATGATAGTTTTTCAGATTGATACCGTTGATACGTAATGAGGTACCACAATGGAAAATGTGGACTGCAACCTTGTCGGCCAAATACTTTTTAAAGGATAAAGTGAAACAACTCTAATGAGGATCCATATTCTTTAAGAGGAATCGGGAGAACCTTTGTCGAATGACTAAAAATAAAAACTAAAATGAGGAGTGTTATTAATGTGCGGGATTTGTGAGTAGACACGAATTAAGAGACCATAATTTACCGAAAGAACGGGATAAACTTCTACAGTGCATCCTGAATGATTTAACCAATGACCCAGATGTATTAGGGATTTATTTAGGAGGTTCGCTGGCTAAGGGGAATTATGACCGCTATTCGGATATAGATTTACATATCATTGTCTCTCCGGAATCCAGGAATGAATTTATTCGAAACAAGTGCGTACGGCCGAGAAAATGGGGAACTGTTTTATTTTTTGAAGGACATCCAAGTACGCCGGTAATTGTTTCCCACTTTGATTGTTTCGTTAAAGTGGATACCTTTTATAAAGAACCTGGTGAGTTGACCCCCCTCTCTTTGGCTGTCTGGATTGAAAGCACTTTATGATCCAGAGGGGATCGTGGAAAAGGTTTTAGAGGCTTCCTCAAAATTAAAATACAGCCCTTTTGCGGAAGAAGTGGAAGCATGGAGAGGAAAGGTGCTTGCTTTTATCCATGAAACGTACCGGTCTGTCATGAGAAATGAACGATATTATGCATTAGCCAATTTAGATAGATTAAGATGGCTGATTGTCCAAGGCTGGTATATGGAAAATGACCAGCGGATAGACAGTTCTTATGGCATCTGGTCTAAGCTTGAAGGTGAAAGAAGCTTGCTGGAAGATTGGCAGCTGGCTTTACTGGACAGCTGGGAATCAACCCGTGATTCGGCGGATATCATGAAAACTGTAAGCAGTATTTTACCTGAGTTTTTCAAGTTGAACAAACAGCTTTCCAGTCAAACAGGAATAAAGGAAAACGAAGCCTGGTGCAGGGAAGTTATCGATAAGGTGATTTAGTTTTGAAAGAGGCGGCTGCTTGTTACTGGAGCAACCGTTTTATTTTTTTGGAAGGTAAAGATCTCAAAGGGCTGAAACGATTTTCGACTGGAGGCAAATTGTTATGAAATTATTAAAAGGTAAGGTTGCAGTTGTCGCTGGAGGCACAAGAGGGGCTGGACGCGGGATCTCTGTAAAACTTGGTGAAGCTGGTGCAACTGTATATGTCACTGGAAGGTCGACTCTTCACAGCCCATCGCCCATGGGACGAAAAGAAACGATTGAAGAGACGGCAGAATTGGTTACACATGCTGGAGGTTTAGGAATTCCGGTAAAGACGGATCATACAATTGAATCTGATGTCATTGAGCTATTTGAGAGGGTCAAAGCAGAAAGTGGGAGACTCGATATCCTTATCAATGATGTATGGGGTGGAGACCTTCTGACAGAATGGGGAAAAGCGATTGGTGAACATAGTTTGGCAAAAGGTCTTCAAATGCAGAGGCAGGCAGTAGAATCACATATCATCACCGCTCATTATAGTATTCCCTTATTAAAACAAAGTGGCGGCGGCCTGATTGTGGAAATTACCGATGGGGTAGATTATAAGCCTCGTGGGAATTTTTACTATAGTTTGGCTAAAGTATCCAACATTCATACTGCTCAAGCAATGGCGGAGGATCTAAAGGATGATCGTATTACCGCTATTGCAGTCACCCCTGGATTTTTAAGATCAGAAGCAATGCTTGAACTTTTTGGTGTGACAGAAGAAAACTGGAAAGAGGGAGCCAATAAAGACCCTCATTTCATTGCTTCAGAATCGCCTTATTATATTGGAGAAGCGATTCGCTGCTTGGCATCGGATCCTGAAATACATAGCAGGACAGGCAGGGTTTTCAGCACATGGGAATTGTCCGAAGAATATGGCTTTAAGGATATCGACGGAACCCAGCCTCATTGGGGGAATTATTTTAAGCGGCACGTAGAGGGATGAGCTTTACGAAATTTTGAGAAAGATGAAAATAATTACCAAAGCAGCAAGGGACTGATATATAAATATGAATCAACTCTCGTTAACCTTATTAGGGAAGCAAAAATTAAAGTGGGCCAGAAGTGAATTGCGACCATTAGAAAAGGATGAAATATTGATTCAAACAATTGCAGGAGCTATCAGTATCGGAGCTGAATTGCCTCAATACAACGAGTCAGATGTAACAGACCCTGACCCCGTTTATCCAAAGGAAACGGGATATGAAAGTTTTGGAAGAATCCTGAAAACAGGACAGGCGGTAAAAGGATTGAAAGCAGGCGATCACGTGCTGTCTTTTTACGGCCATAAAGATTTCGCTATTGTCAATGCTGATAAAGTGGTCAAAGTTCCTGAGAGTATTGATTATACTCATGCGTTATTAAATACTTTATCTTGTGATGCAGGAAAGGGGGTGCTTAAGCTCCAGCCTCAACCAAGCGATAGAGTAATAGTTACCGGCGCAGGTGTGATGGGGCTTTTAACCATCCATTTTCTAAAAAACTATACGAAGGTAAAGCAGGTTGATGTCTTAGAGCCAGACGAACATAGAAGAATACTTGCTAAAGAATTTGGAGCGGTGAATGTTTACAGCAGAGAAAATGAAATTTCGCAAGATGGTTATGATTTTGGATTGGAATGCTCGGCAAGCAGTAAAGCCTTTAAGCTCTTATTACGATCATTGAAAGTAAGTGGAGAAATTTGCATACTATCTGATGGAAATAAAGACCTTTTTTATCTGGATGAAAACTTCTTCAATAAAGAGTTAAAGTTAATCGGCTCGAGCGATGGATGGGACTATCAAGAACATTCCAAATGGTTCTTCAAGGAAAGCGAATCAGCGGAATATTTAACTAAATTATTTGATTATAAAATTAGACACCATGAACTTATCGATTGTTTTGCTGACATTAGCATGCTAAAGATCAACCCTTTAAAAGTGCTTGTTACCTATGATTCTTAGTTTTACTATTATTTGAAAAGATTTGCTTATTTCACGAAAGAACTCAATAGATCACTAAGACTGATAAATTGACTCCAATGGAATAAAAAGAGAAAGGCCAGTCCTCAAAGGCGCAATCAAGGAGGGAAACAGTGAAAGAAGGAATCGCTTATCTGACCATTTTACTCGTTAGTTCATTCGTGTTTTTTCTACTTATCACGAGCTGGCTGGAAACCGGAGAGCCGGCAATTGTGTTTGTACTGATCATATTAGCAGTGGATAAAATTATGGATAAGAACAAGTGGCTGATTGAGGGGTATTTGAAGAGGTATAATAGGGATAAGTCAGTGGAAAAGGGAAATATCTGATTCAGAGAACAAATATAATTTTATAAGGCAATCTATAAAGGATCGCCTTATTTATGTCATGAAATACATTGTTATGAAGAAAGTCTCCCAATTTAGTTGGGAGACTTTTCACATTCTACTCATTATTTATGTTTTTGGCTGTACTTTCCCGTTTTTTCTCACTTTCAGAAACGATAAGTGCACAAGCAGCATCGCCAGAAATATTAATCGAAGTTCTTGCCATGTCGAGTAATCTGTCAATACCGAGAATCAAGCCAATGCCTTCAACAGGAAGGTTCACGCTGCTCAATACCATTGCGAGCAGAATGAGTCCTACACCAGGGACACCGGCTGTTCCGATGCTGGCTAGCACGGCAGTCAGGACTACAGTAACCAATTCTCCGATAGAAAGGTCAACACTGTATACCTGGGCAATGAAAACCGTGGCAACCCCCTGCATGATCGCAGTCCCATCCATGTTGATGGTTGCACCTAATGGTTGTACGAAAGAGCTGACAGGCTCAGAAACCTTCAATCTTTTTTGTGCAGTCTCCATTGAAATTGGAAGGGTTGCGTTACTGCTGGATGTACTAAAGGCCACACTCATAGCCGGACTGAAATTTTTGAAGAACCATAGTGGACTTTTGCGAGCCAAAAGCATTACAGCTCCTCCATAAGTGACTGCAGCATGGACCACTAAGGCAAGAATGACTACCATCATATACAGCCACATGGCCTTGATGGCTCCCCAGCCCTGGCTTCCAATTGCTGAAGCAATCAATCCGAATGTGCCGTATGGGGCAAATTTCATAACCAGGATCACGAGATACATCAGCAGGTCATTTGCCTGATCAAACAATTTCAGTATCCCTTTTGTTTTGTCTCCCAATGCCGTCAAACCAAACCCAATAAAAATGGCAAATGCAATAATTTGCAGCATATTTCCCTCGGTCATTGCAGTGAGCGGATTCTTAGGAATGATGTTCATTAGTGTCTCGCCGACGGGAGGAGCTTCCTCTGTTTCAAAACCTTCATTATTCTTCGTGTCTATTCCCTCAACAAGTCCGGGATCAATAACATTCGCCAGTGAAAGTCCAATGACAATCGCGATGCAGGTTGTCAGAAGAAAGAATAGGATTGTTTTGATACCGATCCTTCCGAGCTTTTTAGGATCTCCAAGGCCGGCTGAGCCAAGTACAATCGACACAAACACAATGGGAACCACGAGCATGGAAATTAAATTAAGGAAGATTCTACCTAATGGAGTAAATAAATAAGGATCTGCTATATCAAATACATCTGTTGCAAAGATATTCAATAATAAGCCAGTAATGGCACCAGCAATTAAGCCGATGATGATTTTGCTAGTCAAACCAAGTTTCATACGATTTCCTCACCTTCTTTTTTTAGGCAAAATATTTTCAGGTTTTTCCCTTTTTAAGCGCATGCCAAACCTCCTAGTTGGAATCTGAGGGCTGGGCGGCTGCCTATCAGGATGTCAACGAATTTTGTACATTACTTTAATAAAAGAGTTTTATGTATAGCTGTTTTCGCATATATTGCTGCTGTCGAATATCCTGGATGCAAAGAGTTTCCTCTCTATTGGGAGAGGAGTTCAATTCCTATAATAATTACCATGTTATCCCGATGAATAATGGATTTTTGGGATTATCTTTAAATAGCAACAAAGTTTACGAATAGAGACTATGTATAATAAATCGCCGATGGGTGGAGAAGACTAAATTGAATTTTCTTGTTTGAATAGGCTGTGAAGACCAATGTAAGAATAACGCAGGATGAGAATGAGTTTCTTCAACAGGTGACACAACGAGCAAAAGAAATTCTCAAAGAAAGATTTATTTTACCAGAATGTCATGTATCGATGCAATTCTCATATAAAAAATTTGCAGCCCAACAGGAGGGAAGCCTTTCTTCCTTAAGTCTGTGTCCAACAGATACACCCGAGAAAGGCCAGATCGCTTCTTCTTTCTTTTTATTAAACTAGTCTAATAGCCTTGAAGTTGAAGTCGAAGTTTGAAATAATAAAACAGAAGTGTAAATATTTAGAAAATATTATAATTATTTCTACTTTTGGAGTTTTACTGCAATTATTTATATGAAGTTTTAAAGAGAAGGTGTTAGTGATGGATAAAAAGAAACAGAAGAAGAAAAAGAAGAACAGGCATGTCCCTGTCCGGATGAACCTCTTGTTTTTCTTTGTATTTCTCTTATTCTCAGTACTGATTTTAAGGCTGGGAGTTGTTCAAATAGTATCAGGTGAGGGATATAAACAGGAAGTCGAGAGAACAGAAGATGTTGTTGTAACCAACAGTGTACCAAGAGGAAAGATCTATGACCGTACAGAGAAAGTAATCGTTGATAATGTGGCTAAAAATGCTATTACCTATACTCCTCCGCAGTCACCCAATCCAGAAGACATGATGGAAGTGGCGGTGAAACTGGCACAGCTTATTGAAATGGATACTTCATCTGTAAGAGAAAGAGATCAAAAGGATTATTGGATCTTAACCAATAAGAAAGCAGCGGATAACAAGGTAACAGTTGAGGAAGAAAAGGAGATTGCGAGGAACAAACAACTATCTTCTAAAGAAAAGAATAACAAGATATATCAGATGACTTTGGAGAGAATATCTGAACAGGATTTAGCCTCCCTCACTGAACAGGATATTGAAAACCTGGCGATTTACCGTGAATTAAGTACAGGTTATGCCCTCACCCCAAAAATTATTAAAAATGAAGGAGTAAGCCAGAGGGAATTCGCTGTAGTGAGTGAAAACCTATCTGAATTACCGGGTATCAATACAACCACGGATTGGGAAAGAGTGTATCCGTTTGAGAATACGATCCGCTCTATCCTGGGCAGTGTGTCTTCATCAAAGCAAGGGATTCCAAGTGAAATGGTTGATTATTATTTATCCAAGGACTATAGCCGTAATGACCGGGTCGGAACGAGTCAGCTTGAGCTGCAATATGAACATATATTGAGCGGGCGCAAAGAAAAGATGAAGAATGTTACCAAGGACGGAGCCGTACTGGAGACGAAGGTGTTGAAAGAGGGACAGCGTGGAAAGGATATCGTCATCACCATCGATATGGAGCTTCAGCAGGAAGTGGAGAAAATCGTTTCAGAGGAACTCCTTAAGAATGTCCATCAGGGAAGGTCCTCGCATTTGGACAGAGCATTTGTGGTGATGATGGATCCGAATAATGGAGAAGTGCTGGCCCTAGTTGGTAAAAGGTATGGAAAAGATCCCAGCACGGGTGAATACAGAGTGATGGATTATGCTCTTGGGACATATACCAGTTTCTATGAAGTGGGGTCTGCAGTAAAAGGAGCCACGGTCCTTACTGGCTACATGGCAGGTGCGATCAGTCCGGGGCAGCCGTTGGTAGACGAGCCTATTGAGATAGCTGCCACTAAAACTAAGGCTTCATGGTTTAATCCGAATGGTGGGCGGACCCAGTCAATGAATGACCGCTTTGCACTAGAAATCTCTTCTAACTCCTATATGTTCAAGGTAGCGATGAAGATGGCAGGAAACCCTGTTTATATCCGGAAAGCTCCTATAAATGGCTCTGAGAAGGATCTGGTGAATTTGAGGAATCATTTCAACCAATTCGGTCTTGGAGTGAATACGGGAATTGATTTACCTGGTGAGGTGGATGGATACAAAGGTGAATTTAATGATCCCGGAAACCTCCTTGACTTTGCCATTGGGCAATTTGATACATACACTCCATTGCAGCTGGCGCAGTACGTATCAACGATTGCCAATGACGGATACAGAGTACAGCCGCAAATTCTAAAAGAGGTAAGAAAGCCAGGAGGGGATCATGAAACCCTGGGCAGAATGGAAATGAAAAAAGAACCCATTATCCTGAATAAGGTCAATGTGACATCTCAACAGTTGAAAAATGTTCAAAGAGGTTTCTACCAGGTATACCACGGATCTGAGGGAACGGCAGAGTCCCACTTTGGCGATGCTCCGTATGTTGCTGCCGGCAAGTCAGGAACAGCAGAGTCCTTTACTCCTAGAGATCCTGTAACTGGAATGAAATATAAAACTTATAATACTACATTAATAGGGTACGCCCCTTACGATCAGCTGGAAATTGCCTATTCTACAGTTGTGCCGGCCTCACATAACGGGAAAACAGATCCTTATATCAATAAAGATATTTCCAGAAGAATTATGGACAAATATTTTGAATTAAAGAAGCAGCGAGATAGTGGTGAAGAGAAGGGCAAAAGCGATTTCAGTGAGTGATTCAGAAGAGGGTGTTATCGTCAAACAGTGCTATCGTAAAGTAAGTAGAAACTGACTTATCAATTGGCATAGGTTAGTTTTTTTACCGAGAAATGCTCCCAGAATAAAAAGCATTAACCACCAGGAGGAAAGTATAATGGAAATTCATATTAGAGAAGCAGTAAAGAATGATTACAATGCTGTTCATCGAATACAGAAGCAGGTTCACGATATTCATACACAAGAAAGACCAGACCACTATATGATGGCTGATATCACGCTGGACAAGGACTATTTTCACGAATTAATAGATGGAGCAAATACGAAGGTATTTTTATTAGAAGAAGACCAGCCAATCGCTTATACAATCTTGACTGTAAAATATGCAGCCGATAGACCCATTTTAAAACCAAAGAAAGTTGTCTACATGGATGATTTTGGTGTGGATTCTAAGTGTCGAGGAAAGGGACTGGGGAAAAAATTCTTCGAGAAAATAGTGGAATATGCAAAAAATATAGAAGCAGATTCATTAGAATTAGGCGTATGGGAATTTAACGAAAGTGCTATAAAATTTTATGAATCAATGAATCTTAAGACAAAAATTAGGGTGATGGAGATCGACTTATAAGTGGCTTTCATTCAGGCAGCTTAAACAAGGAATCACTTAACAGGTTTCCGCTCTAGTATTTTTAAGCGATTTTATAGAATTAATTAGTGTAAAGCTGAATAAGATGGGAGGGTTTGAAAAGTTAAAAACGTTTACGATTGATGTGATTAATTGATAGCATGAAGAAGTGGAATGTTTAATAGATCAATTAGAACAGGGGTCATAACATGTTCAAAAAATTAGCAAGTGATGCACTGGGCCTAAGCGATATCGGAAAAATCATCAAGAAAGAGGACTTTGACAAAACGTTATCGGATGATTATGTTCTTCATGAAGATGGCGAAAAAATTCATTTTTTAATCAAGTCCAAGACGGATGAATACTGTTTTACCAATAGGGCGCTGATTCATCTCGATGGAGAAAAAGCAGCCAGCAGCAAACGAAATTTGTATCGGTATGAGTACTATCAACATCCTATCAGCGATGTTTCAATTGAAACTGCCGGAACAATCGACCTTGACCTGGAGATAAAGTTCACTTTAGGAAATAAAGCAGTGTCCGTGGATATTGATAAAAAGGAAGGAGAAGCCATTGCAGATTTATATAAATCTCTACTGGCCATTTCTCATACCCAAGAAGAAGGGAAGCGCAAACTCGACTGGGCTGAAAGAAGTTTAACGGTTGCAAAGGATCTCATTCATAATAACCGCTTCCACGATAATGACATTTCAAATGAGTTCAAAGAAACCACTACATTTGCCTATGACTGGTTAAACGACCACTACCAAACGACCACGAAAAAAGATTTTGGAGAAATTTTTAATCGATATATCCAAAATTAACCAACCTATGTACCGCCTGCTCCCGCAATTCGAAGGGGGACAGGCGTTTTTTTCTAAATTGCTCCAGAGTGGTGCTTTTTCTCTCTAGTGCCATGCTGTTTAATTGTCTGAGCCATACCTAGCTGTACCTATTCATTTTTCTAGTGACTATGAACCTTAAGTTAACCCGCAGTGTCGTGGACCTTTAAGAAACAAATGCATCTGTCGGAAATGTTTGCCAAAATAAACTTTAGGTTAAAAAGAAACAAACGTACCTCTCACAAAAAAATTCATACTAATAGATCATTATTCCTTCTACAGGAATATCCTTATAAGTAAGAATGAAAATCTCCAGCAGCCTCGATGATAATTCGAGAGCAGCAATTTTTGCCAAACAGTCTATAAAAACATTACTAAATTTTGATACCTTTTATGAATGTGTTCTACATGCTAAAATATATTGACTATTCTGATTGGCTTTATGTTAATATATTTGAAATCTTGAAGTATCTAAAAGTCCTATCTAATAGAAAATAAATCTAATTGGCAGGTGTAAAGACAACTTGCAAAAGCTGAAGATCGTTATGATATCAACAGGTCTCCTGTTGACAGGAATTCTCATTTACTTTTTTTCCCCTTATTCTCAAAATGAACATGTCAGCATATCGACTCAAACTGCTTCAATAAATGAACAGCTGGAGAATCTGGACCCTGAAGAGAAGGAAAAGATAAAGAAAGAGCTTGAGTCAATTGAAAGTGATGAAGAAAAAGATGAGAAGCCATCGTCCATCACTGAGGAAATTAAAGAAAATGTCAGGGAAGTGCTTAAAGGAGTAGTCCGTTTATTCATGCAAGACATGAAAGTTGTTTCCGTTGGAGATTCACTTACTCAAGGTGTAGGAGATGAAACGGGGAACGGAGGCTATGTCGGGATCCTTAATAATACTTTTGAAGATAACGAAATAAATATCACCATAGATAACTTTGGAAAAAGAGGAAACCGCACTGATCAATTGTTAAAGAGACTGGAAGAAAAGGAAATAGCCGACTCTATTAAGAATGCTGATGTGGTCCTAATCACCATTGGTGCAAACGACATTATGAAAATAGTAAAAAGCAATTTCATCGATTTAAAGATGGAAACCTTTGAAGAAGAAAAAAGAGGGTACAAGGAAAGGTTGAAGGAAATCTTTAATAAGGTCAATGAGTATAATCCCGATGCTCAAATTTACTTGATCGGATTTTATAATCCATTTGAAGGTTACTTTGGGAATATCAGTGAATTGGAGATGGTAATGAAGAGCTGGAATACCGCGGGCAAAACAGTCACAGAGGAATATGACAATGTAAATTATATTCCGACGGCTGATTTATTTCAGGATTCTGATCTGGAGTTATTAGCGGAAGATTATTTTCATCCCAATACTAATGGCTATAAACTTATAGCCAAACGGGTATTGGAGCATGTAAAAGAAATAGACTTGGAAGCAGCAGAGGCACCAGAGGCACCAGAGGACAGTGAGCCTGAACCCGAAGTAATAGAATAGATGTAAAAATGATTTAAAAAGCTGAAAGGTCGCACTTCAGCTTTTTTTGCTACCTCTCTTACTATGTAATTCGAAATAGCATATTTGATAAAAATGCAGAAATCACCTCTACACTTCCATGTTTTTTAGGATTATTAAAGGGTAATTATACCTGAGAACCATATTCCTAATCTAAAAATGGAGGTTTTAATCATGGCCAACAGCAATAACAATGATCAAAACAACCGAAATGAGTACTTTGAAGACAGAGCGGGAACAGATGAGGCAAGATTCCATGTTGTCCCGCATGAGGAAGAGGGCTGGGCAGTAAAAGAAGAAGGAAACGATGATCCCGTCTACACAGCCGGCTCTAAGTCTGATGCCGTGGAGGAAGCCAAACAGAGAGCAGAAAAATCAGGCACCATGGCTTATGTTCACAGCGAGCATGGACAGATTGAAGAACAGCACAACTATAAAGATGAATGATAGTGATTAACCCGGGAGTAATAATCCCGGGTTTTAATTTTGATAATAAATACCATAAATGAAAACATATTGTGAAAAAGTTAATTTGCTGGAATAATTAGGTTAAGAGGTAGGGGGCACACATAAATATTGAAAGGTCTTATTGTATATGGAATCATCTATAAATTATGATCTTTTTAGACCCAGAAAATAATCAGGAATGGAAAAAATTTGAAGTTATCATGTGCAGTATATTGAAAATTCTTATTGAAAGGTGAGAACGCTATGATAGTCAGAGAGGCAGAATCCGGAGAAGCAGAAGAGTTGATCTCCCTCATCAAAGAGGTTGAAGCAAGCTCCAGATTTATGCTCATGGAACCTGGAGAAAGAAAAACAACTTCAGAAGGGCAGCGGAAACAATTGGAGCGGATAACGAATCAGGACAATTCAACGGTCTTAGTAGCAGAGAAGGATGGAAGATTGATAGGATATTTATTTGCCATCGGAGGGAATACCCTCAGAACCAAGCATTCTGCTTATCTTGCAATTGGGATAGCCGAGTCCTGCAGAGGACAGGGGGCAGGCACTTCATTATTTCAATACATAGAAGAGTGGGCAGCACAACATAATATCTCCAGACTTGAACTTACAGCAGTAACGGAAAATCAAGAAGGGGTAGCTCTATATAAAAAGAGAGGATTTGAAATTGAAGGTACAAAGAGAAATTCCCTTTTCATCAAAGGAACATTTTTTAATGAGTACTATATGTCGAAGCTGCTAGTATGAAGAACAATTTTCAACCATTGGGACAGGAGAGACATTTCATTGAAGATATTAATTAAAGCAGGTGCTGTGGCTGCTCTTTGTGTTTACTTAATGATTCTAACAAAAATGATTTTATTTAAGTATATGTCGTTTCCGGAAATCATTAGTCATTTTACATTTAAGACGGAAGGGGCATACTGGAATCAGAATAACTTTATTCCCTTCAAAACAATCTTGTATTATTTGTTCATTGCTGATATCAATACAAATATACGGATAGAAAACCTGGTGGGAAATATCATTGGTTTTATGCCGCTGGGATTCTTGCTTCCCATAATATCCAAGAAGTTTTATAGCTTAAAAAGAGTTGCTTTTGCTGCCTTTTTTTTAAGTTCAACATTCGAAATCATTCAGATTATATTCAAATTTGGCAGCTTTGATGTGGACGATTTAATTCTGAATACAGTCGGAGGAATAGCAGGCTGCTTGCCAGTCTTCCTGTTTCTCAGAGTGTACAAGAAAAATCAGGGCTTCGCAAATAGAATTGCTAATTAGATAGTGCAGTTGCAGCAGCTAAAGGTCTTCTCGATCTTTAGCTTTTTTATTAGAATTAATTCTATACTTCAATTTCAACACTTGAAAACTCGGCGATAATCAGCAGTGAGTATCATTATTCTGTGTTTACATTTTTAATGCACTATCAATGAAATAGACTAGATCAACTTAAATTTTTTTTTATAAAAACCTCTTTACCTTAACGCAGCGTCAAGGTGTAAAGTTAAAAATATCAGGAGGTGAATTCATGGAATATACGGTAAAAAAGCTTGGAGAATTAGCAGGCGTCAGCACCCGCACATTGCGTTATTATGATGAAATCGGCATCCTTAAGCCGGCAAGGGTCAATTCTTCAGGATATCGGATTTATGGTGTAGAGGAGGTAGACCGACTGCAGCAAATTCTGTTTTATAAAGAACTTGGTGTTGAATTGGAGCAGATCAAGGAAATCCTGGATGATCCGGGATTTGAAATAACCAGCGCATTGGAAGGCCACCGAGAAAAATTAGTCAACAAACGCCGTCAGCTTGATCAACTGATCCATAATGTGGAAAAAACTATAGCACTGAAGGAAGGGAGAAACCAGATGACCGATAAAGAAAAGTTCCAAGGGTTTAAAAATAAGTTAGTAGAGGAAAACGAACGTAAATATGGTGAAGAGATAAGAACAAGATATGGAGAAGAAACAGTAAACAGATCCAATACCAAGGTGAAAAACATGTCACATAGCCAGTTTGAGGAAGCGAACAAACTCTCTGAAGAAATTCATACAACACTTTCTGAAGCGTACAAAACTGGGGACCCTGCTGGTAATCTCGCTCAAAAAGCTGCCGGCCTCCACAAACAATGGCTGATGTTTTATTGGAGTGAATACAGCAAAGAAGGACACGCTGGTCTGGCGGACATGTATGTGGAAGATGAGCGTTTCAAAGCATACTACGATAAGGAACAAGATGGAGTTGCGAAGTTCTTGAGGGATGCGATATACGTCTTTACAGGAAAAAACGGTTAGTTTAGGATGGGTCACATAAAAAAAGAGATGCAAATCGGCTGTGATTTGCATCTCTTTCAGGTTATCTATACATAAAAAATATATTCAATTTGTTCTAGTTTGGCTGAAAACCGAAACCTTTATCGGTTGAAACTCGTCAACTTATAAACGAGAGAGAGCAGGGGTGGCAGTATTGTCATCAACATACACAAGTTCTAGAGTGAAAGCTCTGAAAAAAAAAAATCAAACGGTTCATGATTGGTATTTTTATGGCCGCCATTATAATTATGGCAGCGGGCATTTATGTAGTTAATTGGGCCTTTTTTGATATGGGCAGGCTGCCTGCTGGAGAGTATCTTACTGAAGAAACATCACCGGATGGAAAATTTACGCTTAAGGCCTATGTAACCAACGGCGGAGCAACCACTTCTTATGCCGTCAGAGGCGAGTTAGTATTCAATAAAGAGGAAAAAAAGAAAAGAAATATCTATTGGAATAACAGGGAAGAAACAGCGAACATTTCCTGGACAGATAACAATACAGTCGTGATTAAAGGGCATTCACTAAAAGTCCCTGATGGAAAAATTGATTATAGAAATCAGTGAAGAAAGGCCTTTTAACCACTAATATTGAGTGAGCAGCATAAGAATTAAATATATTTAGCAAGATATTTTCACAGTATTTGGGATGGCAGCATCGATCATTCTTTTTTGTGAATAAAATTAAAACACCTCTGTCTTTAAGTTTTTTCTAATTAATCAACTTTATAGCACCCGGTATCATGTTCATGACAGTGAGTAAACATATAATGAAAATAGTTAAACTAAATGAGGCAGCTTCTTGATTGGTTCCACTTGTTGTGATGATGCAGTCTCACCATCATGAGTAAGGTCTTTTATTTTGGCTCTTTTCTACAAGATTGTTGCTTTTGAATACGATTTTATCCCTCCTCCCTTTTCTTCGTAGAAGGATTGGAGAGGAAGGCGTGCAATCTCCTGCGGGACTAGCGGGGGTCTAGTTCCAGCACCTAGCCCCTCGGGGTCAAATAACCCTAAGAGATAAAAAGGGAGACCGCCTTTTTTTCTCTTGAGAACATTTGCCTGTCGGGTCTGATCAGGGCACTTCCACTTTTTATACAGCGAAGCCGAGTTATCCATCCAGCTCCAGCGGCCGAGGGTCCGTACCCACTGGAACGGACTTAGCGACTAGCAGATTTCGGTCTCTCTCCTTGCGATAAGTCATCATCGAATCGCTGTCGCTCTCCGTGATTCCTTTATCTCACGCGAGTGTCCTAAAATCTGTACGCCGCTGAGCGGGGCCTTTCCCCTTTATATAGATAAGTCATCTAGATCATTTCCTTACAAATTGAGAGGCAGTTATGAGAAAAAGTCGGGTTCTGGACTTTTTCTGTGCTTAATTGAATTCCAATTTAAATCGCTATTTTTAATTATAGGGAAATGATCATCGAATCGCTATCGCTCTTCGTGATTCCTTTATCTCATACGAGACCCCTAAAATCTGTACGTCGCTCAACGGCCGCTTCCGCTTTTTATGAAGCCGAGGAGGCCGGGCGCCCGACCCGCGGAGTCGTGCGCCTGGAGCGGAAATCCATTATGATTAAGAAAGCCACAATCTTGGCGAAACAGCATTTATTCTTGAAGAAACGATTAAACAGGAGTTTTTAGTATGGTAAAATCAGGAGAGGGAGAGTTGCTTTTTTTTGGATCCATATTTCTGAAAATTCCACCTATTAAACTGTGAAATTATATAGTACTATAGCATCAGGGGATAGAGGAGGTAAGTCAATTTTATGAAAGCTGAAACAGAAACAGTTGTAGTTAAAAATGCCGGCGAAGAAGGTATTAAGACTATTTTGAATTGGTTCGAGGAACGAAAGGCATCTTTCTATAAACTGGCCAGGGCCTATTCAAGCAGCAACCAGGAAATTCAGGAAGTTTTTTATCAAACGGTTATGAAGCTTTTTGATGATAAAAAATATAATGTGGAAGATCAGAATTTTGAGATGCAGGCTGCAGCAATTTTTATAAAAGAATGCCAGGCAATCAATAAGACAAGCATCGCTGATACAGGAAATAAGCAGTCTGGCAGTATCTTTAATGAATTGAAAAATCTTGAAGAGAAAGATAGAGAAGCGGTTGCGGTTACATATCTGAAAGAATTATCGTTTCTAGAGGCAGCGCAGATACTGCAAATCTCTATTGATTCTTTAAAATCACGGCTGTCCAGAGGGATACAACAGTTAAGCAGAGGATTGGAAAAGGAGATGCATCCAGGAGACTGTACACCATATAGAAATAAGTTCATCGATTATTTAGGGAAAAACCTTGATAGGAATGAAAAGGTAGAAGTAGAGATTCATATCCCTACGTGCCCTTCTTGTCAAGAGGAACTGACTGATGTTCAGGAGTCTATTCTTTCGTTGCAAAGAAGTGCAGATCAATTACATATTCCTCCTGGATTGATGCGCTCGGTCAAAGAGAAGGCAGTTGAAACGGAGAGGCTCAGAACACAGAGAAAGAAGAAGAGAAACAGGCTTGGCCTTACGGCAGTAGGCATCATGACATTTATTGTCTGTACCGGTTTTGTAACAGGAGGGTTCACCAACCTCTACTATTCTTGGATGGGATGGACTGAAAAAGAAGAAATGGAAATCATTCAGTACTACAAAAGCGGAATAAGCGAACCCCTTGAACTTGTCCAGGAAAACAAAGGAGTCAAAGTGACGATCAAGACAGCGGTAGCCGATGATATACAAACGGTGATTTACTATGAAGTGGAGGACATGAATAAAGAAAATCAGTATTTCCTCAATCAAGATGAAGGAATGCGGGTAGAAAATGAATATGAAGTTCTGGATAGGCAGGCTAATCAAAGATTCTATCATCCTTTTGAAAATGGGTTGGCCAATGAAGAAGAGGTAAATATTTTTAGAGGAAAGATCAGTCTGGCTCCGATCAAATCCGATAGCGGAACCATTAACCTAAAGCTAATGAGACTTCAGGAGACGATGAAAGAGGAACCAGACAGTTCTACAATGGACTCTTACTATCCTGAATTCTTAGAGGGCGAATGGAGTTTTGACATTCCGGTCGAAAAGCACGAATCCACTGTATATGATCTTGACCAGGAGAGTGAAGTAGATGGTATTCCAATTCAGATTAACAAACTCACGCTGGCCCCTACGGCAGCCCTTTTGGAATACAGCTATCAGGAAAGAGACCAAGAACAATGGATAGAACATGTAACCATGGATTCCCTTACCACTAATGGTTATTCAGCGAAGGCTGATTATTTCCGAGGTGGAGAGTTTATCAATCAATCAGGAGAATGGACCACCTTACAATCAAGGTTTGAACCGCTTTTTGTTACAACTCCTGAGGAAGTAACCCTTTCCTTTGACTCTATGCTCCTATTTATAGAAGACAAAAAAGATATCGAGATTAATCAAGCCGGCGAACTTCCGCAAACCTTTGAATATCGAGGAAACGAGCTTACCATCGATCAGGTGGAAATGGCAGGGAACTCTACTAAGGTCTTTATTACGGATCCTTATACTGAAGGAAGAGAGCATGAAAGACTTCGTATGCAAGTAATGTCTGATAGTTCATCTCAAGGTTATGGTTTTGGGGTTGACGGGATATTGGTTGATAAAAACGGCGAGGAATTCGAGCCAGAAGGATATCACTATCCTTTTGAAGAGATTGAACAGCCCCGCTTCTTTGAGACAAGCCACGAACTGGAAATATATGATGATTCCTCCAGTGATCCAGGCTATCCGACAAGGTTGGTGATTGAAGGGTATAACGTTACGAAATATATAGAAGACAAGATTATCATTCCAATAGATTAGAGATTTTGCTGGTAGAGGTTCATCCTTAACCTTATGTTGTCTCTAGTATAAGGTCTGAATAAAGTTGTTTACACTTAATGGTGTAACATGAAGTGGAGTGATTATTTGAGAACTGAGAATGAAATGATGGATGTCATACTGGAGACAGCGGGGAACAATGATAACGTCCGCGCTGTGTATATGAATGGCTCAAGGACAAATCCTAATGTCCCGAAAGACATCTTTCAAGATTACGACATTGTATATGTGGTTAAAGAAACGTCACCTTTAATAGATGATAAAAGTTGGCTGAAAGTATTTGGTGAGCTTCTCATGATTCAGGAACCAGACAAGAATGACAGGATGGCCGGCATTCAGAAGGAGCCATCCAATTCTTATGGTTACCTTATGCTGTTTGCAGACGGTAATAGAATCGACTTGCAGCTGCAATCAATAGAAGGGGCCCTGGAAAGGTACCGCAGCGACAAGTTGACTGTTCCTTTAATGGATAAAGATAATATCTTGCCTGCCATCCCAGATCCCACAGATAGTGACTATCATGTGAAAAAGCCGACAGAAGCTGAATTCTCCGGAACATGCAATAATTTCTGGTGGTGCCAGCAGAATGTGGCCAAAGGAATATGGCGCGATGAGCTCCCCTATTCAAAGAACATGTTTGAATGCATCATACGGCCCCATCTGGATGAAGCAATCTCATGGTGGATAGGAACTAAAACGAATTTTGGGCTGTCACCTGGGAAATCAGGTAAGTATTTTAAAAGGTATCTTCCTGATTCCTATTGGGAGATGTACCGTGCCACCTATTCTGACGGAAAATATAATAACTTTTGGGAAGCTGTCTTCACCGCCTGCTCCTTGTTCCGTGAATTAGCCAGGGAAGTTGCGGAAAGCCTGGAATACACTTATCCTGAGCAGGATGATCGCAATATGATGAGATACATGGAAAGAGTTCGTAATCTTCCAAATGATGCAGAAGGAATCTATTAAATACACACCTGAACAATGAATCTTATAAGGACGGCGCTGTACGGGAAACAAAGGAAGAATATGGACAGGATATCGAGGACGCAAATTTTTAAGGTGTTTTCTAAAATGTAGACGAATCCATCTGAAATACTCTTATTCTTGGAAAACCGGTTGAAGGAGAGCTTATTACGACTTCTGAGGCTTTAGAGGCAGAATCCTTTCCTATAGAAAAGGTTACGTATTCGAACTTTAAACAAAGGATTGAATATTGCCTGAACGAAAAAGCGTATCCTTATTCTGAGGAGTTTTAATTTGTGAAAGCAGAGAATAAGACCTGTACCATTAGGAAGAAGGTTATATGATGAAAAGGAATTTTCCGGTACTAGACACCAGCCGGTTGATATTAAGAGAAACCATACAATCCGACACTGCGGATATGTTGAGCTACTTATCCGACTCTGAAGTTGTAAAATATATGGGACTTGCGCCATTTCAATCCATGGAGGATGCCCTTGATGAATTAAATTGGTACAGAAAGATCTTTACTGAAGGTTCAGGTATCAGGTGGGGTATTACGAGTAAGGTGAGCGGAAAGATGATTGGCAGCTGTGGATTTCATAATCTGGTCAGCAAACACCGCAGAGCAGAGGTGGGGTTTGAATTAAGCAGGGACTACTGGGGGCAGGGCATAGCAAGTGAAGCATTAGCAGCAGTCATACAATTTGGCTTAAGACATTTCCAATTGGAAAGGGTAGAAGCTTTGGTTGAACCAGAAAATAAAGCTTCTCAACTCCTATTGGAAGCGAAGGGATTTCAAAGAGAAGGTCTCCTCCGGCACTATGAATACACTTGTGTAAAATTTGATGATTTGTACATGTATTCTCTTTTAAGAAGTGATTTATCTAAGGCTTGATGCACAACATGCAGGAGAAGCGTAAAGAAGATAGCAGGAGGGCTGATGCCGCCTGTTATTTTTTATAGTGCTCTTAGTGCGTAAATAGCTGGTAGTTAATAGGCTTGTTTTGACTTTTCATTTCACAATGATAGCAGTGTATTCGTCGGCAATTCAGATTTTCAGAGATTGAAGGAGCAGGAGTGATATGTATGTTCAATCAAGGGTCCGCCTTATTAGTGCTGTTGGCTGCGGTTTTGTGGGGAACAACTGGCACTGTTCAAACTTTTGCTCCTCAGGGGGCAAGTCCGATCTCAATTGGAGCCTCCAGGCTTGCAGTTGGAGGTGGAGCTTTATTTCTGCTTATGATTGCTGCAGCAAAACTTCAGTTGAAGGACTGGCCGATAAGACCAACTATTTTGGCTTCTCTGAGCATGGCTTTTTATCAACCGCTATTCTTTTCTGCTGTATCTATGACAGGAGTGGCAGTGGGAACAGTGGTTGCCATCGAAAGTGCACCAATTCTTGCCGGGCTATTGGAATGGATAGTGCAAAAAAGAAAACTATCAAGGCTATGGATTTTTTCAACAATGCTCTCAGTTACAGGTTGCTCTTTGCTATTTAGTAACAGGGATTCAGTTATTATAGAGCCAGTTGGGGTGTTGCTGGCTTTAGGAGCAGGACTTTCATTTGCCGGCTATACATTAGTCAGCAAGCAGCTGATCAGTAACCGCTCTTCGCTTTCAGTCACAGCGGTCGTATTTTCATTAAGCGCCTTGTGCTTATCTCCTTTTCTATTTCTCTCAGACATGACCTGGATATTTAAAGCAAGTGGAATTGCTGTCAGTCTTCACTTGGGACTTGCTGCTACTGGCGCTGCTTATTTACTCTTCGCAAAAGGCCTTATGAATGTCTCTTCCTCTACAGCGGTTACACTTTCATTAGCTGAACCGCTTACAGCAGCACTGCTGGGTGTCTTGTTAGTTGGGGAAACGTTAAGCACTTATTCTTGGGCTGGCCTAGTCTTAATATTAACTGCAATTTGTTTATTGATATGCTCGACTAATCGTCAAGACCAGGGAAAGGTTACATCAAAAAACTGAAGTGCGTATTTTCAAGGAAGAAGGAGAGGTTCTTAGAGCCAATCCTAAAGCGGTTTGGTTGAGTGATAGAAATAATGAACTTACTAAGCAAGCACACTCTATTAATAGGTGCTTGTTTTTCTATCATGGCAACAGAGATGTATAATCTTAGCGAAGAGGGGTCAGCAGTCGCAGCCCTGTTTACTAAGAAGTGTGATTCACAATCTTTGCGAAAACAGCCTATGACAAAGAGGATTCTCTAATTTACAAACCGATGAATGAACGGAAGGGCATAATTTTATGTTGAGAATAAAAAGGTAAATTATTCGCAGATTGATTCCAGCTGGGAAATTCGCAGTTTTTTAAGTGAATTTCTTCAAATAGGCAGGAAAGCATTCCATATTCACTCGTCGTCCTTTATACTAGATAAGTATGTCTTCTAACAGAAATATAAATTTATCTTAAAGAGATTCTTTATAGATTATTAAAAGTTGTGGTATGAAGGAGGAATTCCAATTGAAGATTACTCAAGGTGAAATGGTAGAAACACAAATTCATCGATTGGATGATAGGGGTGCTGGACAGGCTGTTGTTTGGCGTGAGAATGAGAAGGGCCATATCGGCAAACTGAAACTTACGATACCCCGCACTCTTCCCGGTGAAAAGGTCAGAGTGAAGGTCGATGAACCTCTAAAAAGGAGAAGAAAAGCCATTCCTGAAGAAATTATTGAACCGAACCCTGATAGGACGAATGCACCTTGTCCTCATTTTGAACGCTGCGGCGGCTGTGTATGGCAGCACTGGAGTTATGAAGGCCAGTTACGACATAAAACCGCTCACGTTAAAGAAGAAGTTGCTTCTCAAGGATATGATCCGGCTCTTGTACTTGATACGATTGGAATGGATAAACCTTGGCAGTATCGAAACAAGATGGAATTCACGTTTTCACCGGACGGTTCCCTTGGATTGCATGAGCAGGGAAATTTCCGTAAAGTCATTTCGCTCGAAACATGCTTGATCGCAAGTGAAGAAATGGTAACAGCAGCAATGGAAGTAGCAGACTGGGTAAGCGGGCATGAATTGAAAGGGTACGATAAAGACAGCCATGAAGGCCTGCTTCGCCATCTGATGGTAAGACAGTCATTCGTAACGGGAGAAATCATGCTTGGCCTCTTTGCCACAGAGTCACCAGATGGCAGTTTGGAAGAAGCTGTATCTGATTTGGTTGATCGTGTGGAAAAAAAGTTCCCGAAAGTCAAAAGTTTGCTGTGGCTTGAAAATAGAGATTGGGCAGATCGTACTCAATCAGAAAAAAGCCATACGTTGGCTGGACGGGACTACATCTATGACGAAATGGATGGCTACAGATTCCGCCTTTGGTTTGACACGTTCTTCCAAACCAATCCCGTCCAAGCCCAGAAGCTTGTAGACTTGGCCGTCGAGATGGGGAAACCGAAGAAAACGGAAAAAATGATCGATCTTTTCTGTGGAGTAGGTACGTTCTCTCTGCCATTTGCCAGCAGAGTTGGAGAACTGGCTGGGATTGAGATTGTGGAGAGCTCGATTGAATCGGCTAAACGTAATGCCGAAGATAATGGAATTTCCAATACGACTTTCCTTGCAAAGGATGCAAGAAAGGGAATCGATGAGATCCTGGAGAGCTTTGGCAGGCCAGAACTGCTGCTCCTTGACCCTCCTCGTTCCGGTGCGGGCGGGAAGGTCATGAGAAGAATTGGACGTTCCCAGCCTGAAAGGATTGTCTATGTATCTTGCAACCCTTCCACTTTTGCTGCAGATATTAAAGAACTTGAGCAATTTGGGTACAGCTTGAAAGTCGTTCAACCTGTTGATTTGTTTCCTCATACCGTTCATGTAGAGTGTGTTGCAGAACTTATCTTAGAGAAGTGATAGTGAAACACCATCACGAACTGCCACTGGTTTACTTGGGAGATAAAAAGCGGTAAATCGTAGACATCATACAAGAAGCTAATCACATACAATGCACAGTGAAAAGGGCTTGGAGGTAAAAAAATCTCCAAGCCCTTTTATGTGTATAGCCCGAAGTTTTTTATGATCATAAGCCTCAATAGATAAAGGCTCTTTTCGTAAACTTTGTTGCTATTTGATATTAATTTCAAAAACTAATCAAAATTCACCTTAATAACCTGATAATCATGAATAGAAAAGAGCTACTTTCCCCGATTAGAGAGAAATTCCTTAGTATCCGGGGAAAAATCCGGCACTTGGGATTTTTCCGAAAGCAACAATCTAGGTGAAAACAGCCTAAATAAAAGAAGAAGTTTTCTTTGAAATAGTATTGTAAAAGGCTTACAAAGAGATTAAAGAATAAGAGGTTTAATATGAGGAGGGAATGTATTGAAGTTTTACACAGCTTCCAGTTTTAAAAATATCGAATCAGTAAGAAATATTAACCAAGAGTTACAACGAATTGGCTATATACATACCTATGATTGGACTCAAAATGACAGGGCATCTTCCCGGGAAGAGCTCGAGAGGATTGGCCGGGAAGAAAAAAGGGCAGTTATGGAATCTGACTTTATTATCGTTCTGCTGCCTGCTGGAAAAGGAAGCCATATAGAGTTGGGCATTGCACTGGGACTTGGAAAAAAAGTATTTCTTTATTCACTGGAAAATGCAGACCTGGCATCCACAAGTACTTTCTATCACTTGCCGGAAGTAGAACAATGCTTTGGGAGTCTTGATGATTTGTTAGGGAAGGTGGCAGCTTTCCAGCATATATAAGTGATTTGCAGTTATGGGAATATTTTAAGAATGAATTCCCTTTAACACCATTTGAAAAGATAGGATGAACTAGTGAACTACTCCAGACAAAAGACAGAAACTTTTGGGCTATCGCCCAACCGAAATTCATCTGCCCCTTACCGTTGGGCTACGCCCTTCACACGCTTGAAGAGGGAGACTTCTTTCGGAAGTTCGTTAAACTTATAAAAAATCCAGGCCGGCATCCGGCCTGGATTTTTTATCAATGAATTTGGCGGTAAACTCCAATAACTTTACCAAGAATGGAAACATGGCGGAGAATAATAGGATCCATGGATGAGTTTTCTGGCTGCAGACGGACAAAGTCCTGCTCTTTGAAGAAGCGTTTCACCGTTGCTTCATCTTCTTCCGTCATCGCTACAACGATATCTCCATTATTGGCTGTCTGCTGCTGGCGGACAATAACATAATCCCCATCCAGTATGCCTGCTTCTATCATACTATCTCCCATGATTTCAAGCATGAACACTTGTTCATCTGCTGGCGCCAGATGCTGTGGGAGCGGAAAGAATTCTTCTACATTTTCAATGGCTGTAATGGGCTGGCCTGCTGTTACTTTACCGATTAATGGAACATTTACTGCTGCTTGTCTTGGAATATTGTCTTCTTCAAGGTTCAGGACTTCAATCGCCCTGGGCTTGGTTGGATCTCTCCTGATCAGGCCTTTGCTTTCCAATCTGGCAAGGTGGCCATGAACAGTCGAACTGGAGGCAAGTCCTACGGCTTCTCCAATCTCTCTTACGGATGGCGGATATCCTTTTGATTTTACTTCCTCTTTAATATATTGAAGGATATCCTGCTGTCTTTTGGATAATTTTGTCATCTTTTTCACCTCTAAACCGATCTTTTGTTCCCATTATAGCATGATAAACAAGGTGATACAAACATAAGTTCGAATAAATGTTGACGCCAAACAGATGTTCGTATTATAATCAAATTAACAAAAACCGAACACACATTCGCACGGAGGTAATGTCATGCTTATAACTATTTGGAGAAATTATTCTTATGTTATCCTTCTTATGGGATTGGCCGTTGCCATGAGTTCCATAGCACTTATTAAACTTGGGGCAGGAGAAGCCCAACAGGAAATAACAGTAAAAGAAGGGGATTCACTTTGGAAGATTGCTCAGGAGTTATCTGAAGATTATGATATGTCCACACAAGCGATAGTAGAATGGGTCACACAAAAAAACAATCTGGCAACGGACATAATTAAACCCGGAGAATCACTGATTATTCCAGGGGGAAATCGGGTTCTACTTAACAACGCCGATTATGAACTGGCAAGTGGAACAGAATAGGAGTTTGACTTATGAAAGCAGCAATATATTGCAGAGTCAGTACAAAAAAGGATACTCAGGAGTCTTCATTGCAGCGGCAGGAAGAGGAGCTTCTCAAGCTGGCTTCCAACTTTAATTTTGAAGTAAGCCATATCATAAAAGACCAAGCCAGCGGATATGAACTTGACAGAGAGGGCGTACTGGAATTGCTGGATCTCTTAAAGGCCGAAGAAATTGATGCAGTTTTAATTCAGGATGAAACAAGGATCGGGAGAGGGAATGCCAAGATCGCCCTCATCCACTGCATCATTAAGGAAGGTGTGAAGATTTTCAGTATTTCACATAGCGGGGAGCTTCATCTTTCAGAATCAGACTCTATGGTCCTTCAAATTGTCAGTATGGTAGAAGAACACCAGAGGCAGCTGCATAATCTCAAAATAAAGCGCGGAATGAAAAGAGCGGTTGAGAAGGGGTATGAACCCCATAAAAACTTAAAGAACAGAGGAAACGGAGAGGGACGTGAACGAATTGAAGTCCCAGTCGAAGAAATTGTAAGACTAAGAAACAATAAACTGACCTTTGCGGAAATAGCAGCTACGCTGAGAGGCTTTGGTTATAATATCTCTAAAGCCACTGTTCACAGGAGATATCAGGAGTATGTACACGCTCCTGAAGAAGCGTGACACTTGTTTTTTCTCTCTTTTTCTAGTAACATGTCGATATTCAATCGGTCTTTTCTGATTAATTATAAGCACAGGATGCTTTTAGAATAATCGACACTCATTAGGAGAGGAGAACTAGGTAATGCTATCAAAAGAAAAAATGGCAAAGATTAATACGCTGGCTAATAAAGCCAAAAGCAAAGGTTTGACGGCTGCTGAAGCAAAAGAACAAACAAAATTAAGAAAAGAATATTTGGAAACATTCAGACAATCCATGCGTTCTACCATTGAGAATACAAGAATGTTCGATCCTGAAGGAAATGAAGTAACTCCCCAAAAGGTCAAAGATATTCAAAATAGCAAGAAGCTTAATTAAAACATGCATTTTTCTGCATGTTTTTTTATTTCGTACTGAGAGTGTTTTAAACAGGGTATCAGGAAAGTAAAAAGGTGCATTCTAAAGAAGTAAAGGCCCTCTGTTTCACGTTGCAGACGTATACTAAGTGTACACCTTTAAATAATTCTTCTTTGCTCTAAGGAGTCACAGTTAAATAGCGGACACTGCTATTGAGAAAGTATGGTTTTACAAGCTCTGTATGAGAATGAAGCGCAGAAGAAAAAAATTCCGCATCTTTGTGGAAGGAAGAAAATTATTTTCTTGCTAAAGAAAAGGCTTTCATATCAGCGAGGTAAGCGCTTTCTTCATGTCAGAACTGCTTTTTGGAGCAAACAAATCGTTTGTATAAACTGGATAAGAATATTAATATTAACAAGTAATAATCGAAAAAAGGAAGGATGTTGATTAATGTTTGATAAAACTGATCAATTAGCCGTAAATACAATTAGAACACTTTCAATTGATGCCATTGAAAAGGCAAATTCAGGTCATCCGGGTATGCCGATGGGTGCTGCACCAATGACTTATGCACTTTGGTCCAAATTTATGAACCACAATCCAAAGAATCCTGATTGGCATAACAGAGACAGATTTGTTCTTTCAGCAGGCCATGGATCGATGTTGTTATATAGTTTGCTGCACTTGTCCGGTTATGATGTTTCAATGGAAGATCTGAAACAGTTCAGACAGTGGGGAAGCAAGACGCCTGGGCACCCTGAATACGGTCATACTCCTGGTGTGGAAGCCACTACTGGTCCACTTGGACAAGGGTTGGCAATGGCAGTGGGAATGGCAATGGCAGAACGTCATTTGGCATCTGTTTATAACCGTGACAACTTCAATGTTGTGGACCATTATACATACAGTGTTTGTGGTGATGGAGATCTCATGGAAGGGATATCATCAGAAGCAGCATCACTGGCAGCTCATTTAAAATTAGGTCGTCTGGTTGTGATGTATGATTCTAATGATATTTCACTAGATGGAGAGTTGGACAGGTCGTTCTCTGAAGACGTAGCAGGCCGTTTTAAAGCGTATGGCTGGCAATATATCCGTGTCGAGGATGGAAATGACACAGAAGCAATAGCAAAAGCGCTGGAAGAGGCAAAGAGTGACGAAAACCACCCGACACTAATCGAAGTAAAAACTGTCATTGGTTATGGAGCACCAAATAAATCGGGTAAATCCGACGTGCACGGTGCGCCGCTTGGTGAAGATGAAATGAAGTTGACTAAAGAAGCATACAAGTGGACTTTTGAAAAAGATTTCCATGTGCCTTCTGAAGTTCAAGATCGATTCAAAGAGCAAATGGTTGATGCAGGAGCGAAGAAAGAGCAGGAATGGAATGAGTTATTCACTCAATATAAAGCAGAATATCCAGAACTTGCCGCTCAATTCCTATCTGCGATGAATGGCGAGCTTCCTGAAGGCTGGGATAAAGAGGTCCCTGTATATGAAGAAGGAAGCAGCTTGGCGAGCCGTGCTTCTTCAGGTGAAGTGATGAATAGTATAGCTAAAAATATGCCAACATTAATAGGCGGTTCAGCGGACCTTGCTGGTTCTAATAAGACGATGATCAAAAACCAAAAGGATTTCACTCCTCAATCTTATGAAGGACGCAATATCTGGTTTGGTGTCCGTGAATTCGGAATGGGTGCTGCCATGAATGGTATGGCGCTGCACGGTGGAGTTAAAGTATTCGGCGGAACGTTCTTCGTATTCTCCGACTACTTAAGACCGGCAATCCGTCTTGCTGCCTTGATGGGTCTTCCTGTAACGTATGTGTTCACTCATGACAGTATAGCAGTGGGTGAAGATGGACCGACGCATGAGCCAATCGAACAACTGGCTTCTCTAAGGGCTATGCCTAATCTTTCTGTCATCCGTCCAGCTGATGGAAACGAAACTGCTGCCGCTTGGCGTACAGCGCTGACTTCAAAAGATAAGCCGACAGCACTTGTGTTGACAAGACAAAATCTTCCTACCTTAAAAGGAACGGATGCCAAGGCACAAACTGGGGTAGAAAAAGGCGCATATGTCGTATCCCCTGCAGGCAAAGAACAGCCGGATGCTCTTTTATTAGCGTCAGGATCTGAAGTAAGCCTTGCTGTAGAAGCTCAAAGTGCTCTAATCAAGGATGGAATTGCTGTTTCCGTTATCAGCATGCCGTCATGGGATCGCTTCGAAGAGCAGTCCAAAGAATATAGAGAATCTATTATTCCAAAAGCTGTTAAGAAGCGTCTTGCACTGGAAGTTGGTTCTCCTCTTGGCTGGGACCGTTACTCTGGTGATGAGGGTGATATCCTGGCGATTAATGGTTTCGGAGCTTCAGCACCAGGAGAAAGAATCATGGAAGAGTATGGCTTTACAGTCGAAAATGTCGTTTCACGTGTAAAGGCATTGCTTGAAAGATAATTGAATGATTGATACTTCAAAAGCTGCTGTAATACAGCAGCTTTTGGTTTTCTGAAATCGAATTTTGATATGCAGGTTTTTGTAAATAGATTCGACAAAACTAGTGCATTTTCTCAACAGTTTTCTACAATCTTGCCCCTCTTGGTTCTTTATACTATAAAAAAGGACAAGCTATAGGGAGGAAGATATATGAAATCCTACCGGCTCTATTGGATTGAAGATGAGGTTGCTGATTATTTCTATGGCAGGGAACGAGCGTTTTATAATTTATTTCTCGAAAGTACGATTGCCACTGGGCAGATGGAAGAGATAGTGTTGAAACAAGTTCAATATATTACAAAACCTATCCCTTTTTTGCCTTTTAATCGAGCTTTGTCCCAGGCACTTTCAATCAAAAAAGAATACATCCAGAATGATAATAGATATTATATTGAATCTTCCTGCGGGAAAAATACCGCCAAAATCAGTGTGCTGGATCACTATGTAAAGGTAGAATTGCAAGGGCATAGTGATTGGGAAGCGTACATTTTCGAACTGTTGCGAAAGCTCGATGGCCGGCTGCTGGCAATTAATCTCGATGATGAACAATTTGGCTGGCTCAAACCGATAAAAATGAGAAAGTATGTTTGAAAGGCTGGAACTAATCAACATTCTTTCGGCTAAAACTGCTGGTAGATTATGCAGCTAATATTCAAACTTAACCTCAATTAGGTATCATATTATTGAAAAAAATGTTTTGAATAAAGAAATTTAAATTAAAATATTGTATAATCTTCCTTGGTTTAGTACACTTTTATAAGGACAACATGAAGGAGGAAATAGAACTATGGTTTGGCAATTTATTCTAGTCGGTGTTCTGGCTGCTTTAGCTGGAGTAGCGCTAGGATTTTTCATCGCTCGTAAATATATGATGAGCTACCTAAAGAAAAATCCACCAATCAATGAACAAATGTTAAGAATGATGATGATGCAAATGGGACAGAAACCTTCCCAGAAGAAAATCAATCAGATGATGAACGCTATGAACAAGCAGCAAGGCAAGTAACTGCCAATTGCACAATGAGTTTCAGCTCATGAAATGCTTGATTATATTGAAGTGTATGGAAGAGCCCTTTTCCTCTATGCACAATCGTTCAGCATTGAAATAAAGAAGATCACTTTCCTGCATAAAGCATGGTGGTGATCTTTTTTGGTTATTGAAAATGTGAATGGTTAACAGCCCTGCCTCTTCTAAATAGGTTGCTGCTTTTGAAATTCGCTTTTGCTTCTATGTAATCTGGGATAAAAGAAGACGTCATTTTGAACTAATATTAAACAGCCTCAAAGTTAAGGAAAGAGCCTATAAAAATCAGGCTCTTCTCTAAAGAATGCTGTTTTTGAATGCTATTTTATACCTTCTCCCTCTTATTTATAGAAGGATTGAAGTGGAAGGCGTGCGACATTCTGCGGGACTTGCGGGCGTCTAGTTGCACCGCCTAGCCCCTCGGGGTCAAATAACCTCAAGAAAGTAAAAGGAAAGAGCATCTTTTTTCTCTTGAGAACATTAGCCTGTCGGGTCTGATCAGGGCTCTTCCACTTTTTATACAGGCGAAGCCGAGTCTCATCCAGCTCCAGCGGCCGAGGGTCAGTACCCACTGGAACGGACTTAGCGACTAGCAGATTTCGGACTCTCTCCTTGCGATAAGTCATCATCGAATCGCTGTCGCTCTCCGTGATTCCTTTTCTCATGCGAGTGTCCTAAAATCTGTACGCCGCTGAGCGGGGCCTTTCCCCTTTATATAGATAAGTCATATAGATCATTTCCTTACAAATTGAGAGGCAGTTATGAGAAAAAGTCTGGTTCAGGACTTTTTCTGTGCTTAATTGAATTCCAATTTAAATCGCTATTTTTAATTATAGGGAAATGATCATCGAATCGCTAACGCTCTTCGTGATTCCTTTATCTCATACATGAGCCCTAAAATATGTACGTCGCTGAACGGCCGCTTTCGCTTTTATGAAGCCGAGGCTCAACGCCCGCCCCGAGGAGTCGCGCACTTGGAACGGAAATCCATTATGAATAAGAAATCCGCAACCTTAGCGGAAACAACCTAAAGTTTAGGTTGTTGAGCTTCTTACTTGATTATCTATTCTATTTATTTCACTATTATTATGGTGTTGAATTATAACGGCTGGTCTACACCTGTCTGTTTTTATGTTAAAATAGTGGTCGGAGGGAGACCTAAATGAAAAAACGACTAATTGCAACTAGTGCGAGTTTACTGTTGATTCTATCAGGATGCAACTTCATGGGCATACCTGGCGAGTCAGATACTGAAAACACAAATCTGGTTACTCAGCAGACTACATCTGAAAATGAAACCAATGAATATTTAAGATATAATGTTAAATCTTCAGCTTTCAGCAAGAACCGCGATCTTATTACTAATCAGGTGAATAACCGTGTTGATATGAACGAAATCGAAACGGGCCTGATGAGCATCTCAGAAGAATATTTCCCTGCTGAGGACTACATCTATCAAGAAGGGCAGCACTTGGAGGAAATCAGGAGCTGGATACGCCGGGAGTCTAATGATGAACTTGGATTAAATCCTGCAATAGAAGTAGAGGAGAGCATGGGTTGGGAAAAAATAATGGAGATTAAAAAAGAAAGTCCTATGTACCTTGGATATGTCCATGAACAAAATTACGTGGATAAAGAAGGGAATTTGAAGGGGATATCCATTGCGCTTGCTATGAACTCTGTTGATTATATTACTGTGGATGATAATATGGGATTAAAACATTTTGACACGAAAGAAATCAGCGGTTTGGATGAGCCCAGTAAAAAAATGGTTAGTGAAGGCAAGAAAATGGCCGGTACAATCATTAACCGTATAAGACAAAAAGAAGGCCTGGCAAACATACCTGTTGTTATTTCTCTCTATCAGCTTGAAAAGAAAAACAGTGTTCTTCCAGGATCCTATTTCAGTTACGCTTACCTGGATTCTAATGATAAATCGATTAAAAAGTGGAGAGACACAGAAAAACAAGAGTACCTCTTTCCATCTGATGAGGCTGAAGAGCATGACCGTGTAGTTTCAAACCGCTTCAAAGGATTAGAAGAAGATATGAATTCCTTCTTTGTGGACCGTACCATCCAATTGGTTTCTAAAGGAACTTATATTGGCAGTGACATGCAGAAAATGGTAATCAATGTTAATACTGACATGACGCAATACGGAGAAATTGTCGGCTTTGTACAAGCATTTACTCCTGAAATTCAAGACTTTTTCCCACATGAACCTGTATATATTTATGTGAAAACTCCTGAAGGTACAGCAGCCACAATCTTATTGGAGCCAGAACAAGAACCGGCAGTACACATTCATGATAACGGCAGTTAAAAAACGTGCATTGGCACGTTTTTTTGTTTGCTCAAATTTCTGGGAGAAAAATAAAGCTCTTTTAAAAATTCAGAGCAAATAGAAGTTACGGGAATGGCCTGCTGCTATAAAGAAGAACATAGAATCAATTAGGCACTTTTAATAGATTGTTGATAGTATTATTTTTTAAAGCAGCGCTGATATGGAGCGGAAGGAGAAGATAGTCCCGGACACTAGCGGGCGTCTAGCTGCAGCGTCCAAGCCCGCTGTTGTCAAATAATCTCCTGAAAATAAATGCCCCATCCTATTTCTCTAGAGGTTATTTGAATGTCAGGTCTGAACAGGACGTTCCCACTTTTAGTGCGCTGCATGAGTCAAGGTGCCGGGATTTCGAACGCCCATCCTTGCGATAAGTCAGCTCAGTCAATTTTGTTAGTTGTGTTTCTATGGAGGAGATTTGAAAATTTATAAGGAATAATGGCCCTTTCTGATCAAATTCACTGCGAGCCGTTTGAAGCCGGGCACACGGAGCGGAAATCAACCGTCCACTAGAAAGCAAGCAATAAATATTTACGAAGACAGCTTAATTGTATTTTATATTATTTAAAAATTTGCTAAAATTAAGAGTCGCAAAAATATTTCTGGATTCGGGGGTTGCATCATGAAAGTCTTTCTTGATTTGATGTGGTTTTTTAAACAAGAAAAGAAATCCTATTTAACAGGCATAAGCGTTCTGTTATTGGTAGCATTGCTCCAGCTGGTGCCGCCTAAGGTGATCGGTATAGTGGTTGACAGTATTAAACAAAATGAGCTTACACCTGCTGAATTACTGCAATGGGCGGGCATCTTGGCAGCAGCCGGGTTAAGTATGTATGGTCTGAGATTTGTATGGAGAATGATGATTTTCGGTTCTGCTGTTAAACTGTCCAAATTGCTTCGAAATAAGCTGTATCATCATTTTACGAAGATGACTCCGTCCTTTTATCAGAAAAGGCGTGTAGGTGACTTGATGGCGCACGCTACAAATGATCTTCAAGCTATTCAAATGACAGCAGGACAGGGAGTACTGACACTTGTGGATTCCCTGGCAACAGGCGGATTTGTCATCATTGCCATGGCTGCCACAATCAGCTGGAAACTGACATTGATTGCGTTAATTCCAATGCCGGTCATGGCGATATTGACCAATTATTACGGCACTTTATTACATAAAAGATTCCATAAGGCTCAGGAGGCTTTCTCCAATCTCAATGATAAAACGCAAGAAAGTGTTTCCGGTATAAAAGTCATTAAGACCTTTGGGCAGGAAAAAGAAGATATAGAGTCATTCAGGGATCAATCTGAAGATGTGGTCCAAAAAAACATATCGGTCGCTAAGGTCGATTCATTGTTTGATCCAACTATTTCCCTTATAGTCGGAATTTCTTTCTTTTTATCTGTTGCATTTGGCTCCAGGTTCGTAATTGCTGGGGAAATTACGATAGGGGAACTCGTTTCGTTTACAACCTATTTGGGACTGTTGATTTGGCCGATGCTTGCGTTTGGGTGGCTTTTTAACATTGTTGAAAGAGGTCGTGCTTCTTATGACCGGGTATCCGGATTGCTGGCAGAAAAAGTTGAAATTGATGACAGCCCTGGTGCATTGAATTTGAAGCCTGAGGGAGATATTGAGTATGATATTGCCCAATTTAAGTACCCTGGAGAAGAAGAGGCTGTCCTCGAAGAAATCCGCTTCACTTTGAAACGAGGGGAAACATTAGGGATTGTCGGTAAGACCGGTGCCGGTAAGACTACCCTGCTCAAGATTCTTATCAGGGAATTCGAGGGCTATGATGGGGAAGTCCGATTGGGTGGCCGGTCTATTAAAGACTATAAATTAGAACCGCTCCGAAAGTCCCTCGGCTATGTCCCGCAGGATCATTTCTTGTTCTCTGCCACCATAGCTGAAAACATAGCCTTTACCAATCCCATGTCTGATATGGAAACTATTGAGACAGCAGCTTCGCTGGCTCACATCCACGAAGATATTAAAGGATTCACTGACGGCTATCAAACAGTAGTAGGTGAGCGGGGGGTCTCCTTGTCAGGCGGGCAGAAACAGAGGATTTCCATAGCAAGGGCCCTGATGATGGAGCCGGAGGTACTGATCCTTGATGACTCTTTATCAGCTGTAGATGCCAAGACGGAAGAATCCATTCTAAGAGCGCTTAAGGAGAACCGAGAAGGCAGGACAACCATTATCACGGCTCACAGGCTGAGTGCCATACAACATGCGAATTTAATCCTTGTCCTTGATGGAGGAAGAATTACAGAAAAAGGGACCCATGAAGAGTTGATGAAGAATGAAGGCTGGTACAGGGAGATGTATTTGCGCCAGCAGTTAGAAGAATTAGTAGAGCATGGAGGATAACCGTATGGAAAAAACAACAACCATGTCAGCCAAGGAACAGCGCCGAGTTTTAAAAAGGTTGGTAAGATACACAATTCCGCATAAAAAATCTATATTCATGGCATTTTTTCTTTTGGCTTTGACGACTGTAGGCGATGTTCTMGGCCCCTATCTGGTCAAAGTATTTATAGATGACTATCTCACACCCAGGAACTTTCCATATGAACCGCTGGTATGGCTGGCAGCGGGTTATATCGGTATACAGATTGCCAATGTACTCATTTCTTATTTTCAATTATTAAAGTTTCAGGAAATAGCTTTGAAAATCATTCAACAGCTGAGAGTTGACGTTTTTTCAAAAGTGCAGAATCTTGGAATGAGATATTTCGATCAAACCCCTGCAGGAGGTATTGTATCCAGGGTAACAAATGACACGGAAGCCATTAAAGATATGTTTGTCAGTGTTCTGGTGAGCTTCATTCAAGGAAGTTTCCTGTTTATAGGGATATTTACCGCCATGTTCATCCTCAATGTGAAACTGGCGTTGTTCTGCTTGTTTATCCTGCCAGTCTTGTTCATGATTATCAGGACTTACAGAAAATACAGTTCCATCTTTTATCACGATTTACGCGAAAGATTGAGTCAGTTGAATGCCAAGTTGAGCGAATCTTTGCAAGGAATGGCAATCATTCAGGTGTTCAGGCAAGAAAAACGGCTTAGAGAAGAGTTTGGAGACATTAATGAAAGTCACTATAAAGCCGGTATGCGGAATATAAAAATCGATGGACTGCTGCTTCGTCCCGCGATTGATCTCGTATATACCTCTGCCTTGATTCTTGTGCTGAGTTACTTCGGGATTGCTTCCTTTAATAACCCGATTGAAATTGGTGTTCTTTATGCATTCATCAACTATCTGGACCGTTTCTTTGAGCCTGTAAATAATATCATGATGAGGCTGTCACTGTTCCAGCAGGCGATTGTCGCTTCTTCCCGTGTGTTTACGCTGCTTGATGAGACTGAAGAAACACCTGCACAAATCAAAGGGGCAAAAGGCAAAATAGCAGATGCCGAGATAGAGTTCAGGGACATCACTTTTTCCTATGACGGGCATAAAGATGTCTTGAAGAACATTTCTTTTAAAGCTAAACCTGGTGAAACGATTGCATTGGTCGGTCATACAGGCAGCGGGAAAAGTTCGATAATTAATTTACTGATGAGGTTCTATGAATTTGAAAGAGGAGAAATCTTGATTGACGGACAGTCCATTAAGGAATATCCTATCGAAGAGCTCCGAAACCGTGTCGGACTTGTTCTGCAGGATCCATTTCTGTTTTATGGAACTATAAAAGATAATATTAAGCTTCATAACAGTAATATGACCGATGAAGAGGTTGAGTCAGCGGCAGAGTTTGTTCAAGCTCATACATTTATTGAAAAGCTGCCAGATTCATATTCGCATAAAGTGGTTGAACGAGGCTCCACGTTATCCAGCGGACAGAGGCAATTGATCGCTTTCGCAAGGACAATTGCCACCAACCCGAAAATTCTAGTGTTGGATGAAGCCACAGCGAACATTGATACAGAAACAGAAGACTCAATTCAGCAGGCATTAGCAAAAATGCGTAAAGGACGTACAACGATTGCCATTGCCCACAGACTATCTACAATCCAAGATGCAGATTGTATTCTCGTCCTCCACCAGGGAGAAATAGTGGAAAAAGGGAATCATCAGCAGCTTTTATCACAAAAAGGCTTGTACCACAAAATGTATCTTTTGCAAAATGGTTTGGTAGAGGGCATTGAGGGTGCAGTGAATTCATAATTCGGAAAGATGACCGTTAAATTGGCGGTTGTCTTTCTTTTTTTTGTTTAGGAGGTGACCCTGTGGTGTATAGGCTAGTATAAGGTAAATTATAGAAAGGAGAATCAAGAATATGAAAAAAACATCTTATGGGCTTGGTCTTTCTTTATTTTTGTTGGCAGGTTGTGGAACAGCTGAAGAAAGTACAGAAGCCAATCCCGCAGAAGCTCAGGCAGTGAAGGAGACACAAGAGGAAACATTTGAAACCGCTTCAACGGATAAAGCCGTAAATGGCGATACTGAAGAAGCAGAAATGACTAAGGAGAAAGCGGCAGAGGTTCTAAGGAAGTATGAAGAAACCTTTATGGAAGTGATCGATAAAGGTCCTGAACTCAATGAATATGAATCCAGAGATGAAATCATTCAAAAATTTTCCACTATCATGACAAAAGAGCAGGCAGAAGACCTTGCGGATATCTATATCAATGATAAGGATGGAACATTATCCGTAGTGGCGACAGAAGCACCGATCTGGCTGAAGTATGATCAGGATTATAAAGTAGAGAAAATTTCTGAAGGTGAATACCATATCATCCAAAGCAACAGCAGCGAATTGAGAGGAAACTTAGAAGTTACTTTTGTTTTAGTGATGGAGGATGATTCATGGTTGGTTTCTAAAACTAAAACCGAAAAAACAGAGCCTGAAGGGAAGGAGAGCGCTGGAACAGAAGGATTGGAAACTGAGAAACACGAAGATCAAATCGAGGGTGAAATGGATTTTAAATGATTCTAATAGTAAAAGGCAAAAGCGGAAATACTGCTTTTGCCTTTTTTAAGTAGAATTGATTTCAATAATAGGATTTAATCTTGGGCGGAGCTTTTTTAATCAGCTATTATTTTAGGTGAAGATTTTCACTGTCTAACACCGTTTCGCAGAAGCACAGTGGCAGGACCGCTGGTTAATGTGATCAAAATTTTCAATGAGCTGCATGTTTGGCAGCCAATGATTTTGATATAGATGAAGCTTTAATGAATTGTCGGTTATAATGATTTAACAGGGAGTCGAGCTCTTGACTGTATTTGATGGCGAGAGGTGAATTAAGACCATTAACAGCTGCAATATCTATTAATTGGGCACGTTTTTTTTCTATACGATCTAGTAGCTCTTGTTTATACATGGCCTTAAATCCTTTCTTGGAAGAGTTTATATTTTATTTTGGTTTTGTTAATAAATGTTACTAATAAATAATAGTATAGCTAAAAGAAGCTTTTTTTAAAAGAATTATTCACATAATTTATGAAAAAAGTAAGTAATTGTTAATAGGAGTGAGTGTGATTCCTTGTATATCAACTATCCTGCTCTGTACACAAATTGTTCACAGTGATAAATCTCCAATGAGGCATTGATGTCTGATACAATAAAAAAGAATGTTTTCGTATACATTGTTGCTTTCGGCAAAAATCCCAAGAGCCGGGTTTTCCCCCGTATACTAAGGGTTTTCTCTCAAATCTGAGAGAGCAGCTACTTTCTTTTCCTGTTTACGAGGTTATTCGGGTGAAAAATAGTGTTTTCAGAAGTAGTGAGAAATAGCAAGAAGGTTTACGAAAAGAGCCATTAATAATAAAGAAACCTTTAGGAGTTGGGGTCTCATGGGTGATATTAATATATTCTTAGCTTTCGGCGCTGGTTTTCTTAGCTTCATTTCACCGTGCTGTCTGCCGCTATATCCTGCATTTCTATCATATATAACTGGAATGTCAGTCAGTGATTTAAAAAATGAAAATGTAAAGCTGCAAAAAAGAAGTCTGATCCATACCATTTTGTTTCTAATAGGGTTTTCGTCAATATTTGTTGTTTTGGGATTCAGTTCGACCTATTTGGGGAATTTCCTCTTCCAATATGAGGATATCATCCGTCAGGCGGGGGCCATCTTCATTGTCATCTTCGGACTGATGGTTATAGGAGTTTTCCAGCCGCAGTTCTTAATGAAAGACAGGAAGTTTGAATTCAAGAACCGCCCTGCTGGTTTTATCGGATCAATCTTAATCGGTATGGCTTTTGCAGCCGGATGGACTCCATGTACAGGCCCTATTTTGGGAGCTGTCATATCGCTGATCGGTTCGAATCCAGGGTCAGGTATGATTTACATGATATCTTACGCATTGGGCTTTTCCATTCCATTCCTTGTATTGTCCTTCTTTGTGGGTAAAATGCAATGGATTAGAAAAAATAACGCTAAAATCATGAAAGTCGGCGGTTATATCATGATCCTTGTCGGCATCATGCTATTCTTTGACTGGCTTACCGAGATCATCATCTTCTTCAGTAAAATCACTGGAGGATTCACTGGTTTTTAACCAATGGCTGTATTCGCAGACATTGTTGCTTTCGGAAAAATCCCAAGAGCCGGATTTTCCCCCGTATACTAAGTGTTTTCTCTCAAATCTGAGAGAGCAGCTCTTTTCTTTTCCTGGTTACGAAATTATTCCGGTGAATTAGGGTTGTATTTTTTGGAATCAGTCTGAAATAGCAACAAAGGTTACGAAAAGAGCCTAACCAATAGAAGGCCGGCTTTATGAGCCGGCCATATTACATATGAGAGGTAATTTGAGTAGTGTCATACCCTTGAGTAACAGTCTTCCACTATCTTGGCTGCAAATAATCAAAAAAATAGATAAATGTTAAGATTTGCTTCAATGATTGAAATTACCAGATCAAGAGTGATATATTTGAAGATGATAATAATCAGAAAATTAACCTGCTAAAATCAGAAATTCCACATCCATTGCTGGAACAAGGAGGATCACCGGTGGCAACAGTACTAATAGTTGACGATGCTAAATTTATGCGCATGACGCTTGGAAATATGCTGAAAACAAGTGAACATAGAGTAATCGGAGAGGCCGAGACAGGCGCCCAGGCTATTGAAAAATACAGGGAGCTTCTCCCTGATATCGTCACGATGGATATCACCATGCCCGAAATGAGCGGGATTGAAGCTGTAAGACTTATTGTGAAAGAATATCCACATGCCAAAATCATCATGTGCTCGGCAATGGGCCAGCAGAAGCTTGTTGTCGAAGCGATAGAAGCCGGCGCAAAAGATTTCATTGTAAAGCCTTTTGATGAAAGCCGTGTTGTCGAGGCAATCAATAGAGCAATAAGTTAAATATAATTCCCCTCATCAGTGATGCAGGGGTTTTTTATATAAGGTTCTTTGTATGAAAAAGCCATATTTACGCTTTGCAAAACTATAAGCATATCCACTTTGAATCAAACCTATACTGTGGGAAGAAATAGTTTAGCCTTTTTTATGATCGATGGTGTCGGTGGTACCGTCATGGGAGTAGTTCGTAAACTTTGTTGCGATTTAACATTAAAGGCAAAAATATCGCCGTAAATCACCGAAACTAAAGATAAGAAAGAAAAGAGCTGCACCCTCTGATTGGAGAGAAAAACCTTAGTATCCGGAGATATCCGAAAGCAGCAATATATGCGAAAACAGTCTTTTGGAAGAGAGAGATGACGGCTGCTCCGGTTAAGGAAGCTCAGAGAAAGAAAAGCGCATTAAAAGAATGAAGGAAGCAGAGAAGAAGCTTGTATGACGCATAATAATTAATGATAACTTTCTTTTGTGCCAGTTGGTGTTTATAACCAGGACGAGGGAAAGATTCTGTTTGCACAACTGGATGGCGAGGCCTTGTTGATTGTTTAAGATGACCTGCGAATGGCTACTTGCGCTTTTGTGTTAATAGTCTATAATTAGTGTCGACACATGTAAATTATTTAAGAAGGATGATGACTATGTCCATGACGATTGCTTCATCCATTATTGCGATTGGTATGGGGTTCTTTGTAATTTTTATTAGAATGAAGGCCCAGAAAAAGCCGGTAACAGCCAGAAAGATTATCCTGCCGCCACTATTTATGAGCACAGGTGCACTTATGTTTCTTATCCCGATGTTCAGGGTCACCCTGGCAGAAATGGTCGAAGCATTGATTGTCGGCATGATCTTTTCTATATTCCTCGTCAAAACATCACGTTTTGAAGTTCGTGATAATGATATTTACCTAAAACGCTCAAAAGCTTTTGGGTTCATTTTAATTGGTTTGCTGCTAGTAAGGATTGCTGCAAAAATAGTATTAAGCAGCAGTATTGATTATGGCCAGCTCAGTGGGATGTTCTGGATTCTTGCCTTCGGGATGATTGTTCCATGGAGAGTTGCTATGTATATGCAGTATAAGAAACTGTTGGACGATAAAGATGAATTAACGACCAATACGATTTAAAGCATAAACCGGTACCTGGCCCTCTCGGCAGACTGCCGGTTTTTTTGATTTTAGAAAATCCCAACTATACCATCGGGGCTAGAGCTTTTAATGGGATTCAATAAGATAGAGTGGGGTGAAATGAAAATCACCTTCAAGGATATAATCAGAATCAGCTGAAGGAAGATAATTCGGCAGAACAATTACCAAAATCGAAGAAGGTGGCTGGTTTATGGACCAGTATCTGGGCGATGAAAATTATCTTTACAGTAGAATCACTTCGAAGTAATATTACTTAGATAGTATTGAGAGAAGCAGTATATCATGAAATACAATAAAAGGAGATATATTGTTAACCTGGATAAGAAGGTGGATAAAGCAGCAGCTGAGAGAGCAAACAAAGCAATTTAATAGATTCATTCTCTATAGGCTGATACCAATCAATTAAATAGAGTTATGGGAAGAATACATATACTCTTATCGGGCATCAGAAAGAATAAAAATTGTAGGAGATGGAACATTTGAATGAAATCATTATCGCCATTATATTGGGGATTATTGAAGGACTCACTGAGTTTTTGCCTGTATCATCTACTGGCCACTTGATTCTGGCTGGGCATTTTCTTGATTTTACTGGGGAGAAGGAAAAGACTTTTAGTATTTTTATTCAGCTTGGTGCCATTATGGCAGTGGTAGTTTACTATTGGAAACGAGTCCTGTCGATTTTGAAATTTAATTTCAAGGAGGGTCTTAACGTCCTTCATATCCTTTTTGCCATGCTTCCTGCGGTGATGGTCGGATTGCTGCTGCATGATCTGATTAAAGAATACTTGTTTTCACCACAGACTGTTATTGTTGCTCTTGCGGTTGGCGGTGTGCTGCTTATTTATGCAGAAAAGAAAAATCAACGTGTACTAACTGAAAGCTTGGATGAATTGACATACAAGCAGGCGTTTCGAATAGGATTTTTTCAATGCCTTGCCTTATTTCCTGGGTTTTCAAGAGCAGGGGCAACAATAGCGGGTGGGATTTTAAGCGGTGCAAATCATAAAACTGCTGCTGAGTTTTCTTTTTTGGTGGCAGTACCCATGATGTTTGCGGCCAGCGGACTGGATTTAGTTAAGAGTTATGAGGTAATATCAGTTTCTGATGTTGACATGTTCATGGCGGGATTCTTTTCGGCTTTCATAGTAGCATTGATTGCTATTATGTCATTTTTAAAACTTTTATCCAAAGTGAAATTGACTCCTTTTGCTTATTATCGTTTTGCCCTGGCAGCGGTTGTTGCCTTGTTTTTACTATAAATGGCTGTCTTCGATGGCTTTCTTAATTATAATGGATTTCCGCTCCAGGCGCACGACCCCGAGGAGCTGGGCGCTGGAACTAGACGACCGCAAGTCCCGCAGGAGATCGCACGCCTGCAGCGAAGATTCTTCTACGAGAAAGAGGGATAAGGGATAGAATAGCATTCAAAAGCAACAATCATTAAGAAAGGCTGTTTTCGCACCCATTGTTGCTTTAGGAAAATTCCAAGAGCCGGATCCCCCACTACGGATATTAAGGGTTTTCTATTTTATCGAAGAGAACAGCTCTTTTCTTTTCAAGACTATAAGGTTATTTCGTTGAATTATAGTTATTCTTTTCGGGATTAGTATCATTATCAACAAAGTTTATGAAAAGAGGCTGAAAAAAAAGGCTGAAACAGGAATTCCCGTTTCAGCCTTTTTGCTTTTTATATTTTTTATAGATAACCAGACCTGCCCCGAAGAAGATTAAATATAAAATGATAGGGATAATTAAAATGACACTCATTACAATAAATTCCTTTCCGCACTCTTAGAATAGATGTTCATAAGGTGCAGCATCAATATTCATTTCATCCAGTTTTTTTCTAAGAAATTTATGGTCCCTTTTGGGAGTGGCCATGATATATCCTCGGACGATCAGCTCCTGTGATATGAAAGAGGCCTTTTCTTTCAAAGCCAGCTCGCCGATTTTTCCAGCGATTTTTTGTTTGGCAACATCTCTGAACAGCTCCGGAACTGGGGATACCAATTCATTGAGAATTTCAACTTCCTTAGGACCCCATAAAGTATACGTTTTATTGACATAATATTCTTCCCAGTCTAAATCAGATCGTCCATCCTCTTTCGGCATGCGTTTCAAGAATTTCCTGAACATAAAGAAACCACCGATTGCAAACAAGGAAATAAGGACAACTACCCAGAAAAGGATGAAGATTAAAAACCAGCCTTCTAATTGCATGTTTTTTCACCTCAAAATTTCTGTAAAAGCCAATTATCGTCTTTCATTATAGACAAGCGGAGGGGCAGTGGCAAGAGGCAGTTTTAAAAAGCCGTCATTGTTGCTTTAATGTGCTAAAGTGAATTCTAAAACTTTTCACAAGTAAAATATTCCTTTTTCTTCAAGAGATGGTATACTGATTTTAGGATAATTGTGCGAAAATTAGGATATTACTATAAGAATGAATCGAAGGGTGACGAAATGGGTCGATATAAGGGTCGGATAACATCTTTTATAACGGTGGCTTTGTTTGTGGGTGCCTGGGATTACATCTTTTATTTTATATTGGAAAACGATCTTAACCTAATTGTCGATATTGTGTATACCATTCTCATTTTAGGAGCGGCAGTTTGGCTGGGCGGCTATTACGACCGTCATAAAAGAAACCTCGAACAGCTGAAGGAAAGCGAAGAGAAGTACCGTACATTATCTGATGAGATGAGCCTTGTTCTGGAGGAAATAGACGAAGTGGTGTTTCGTACTGATTCCCAAGGACAATTTCAATTTCTTAATCCTGCCTGGGAGAGTTTTTCAGGTTATTCAGTCCATGAAAGTTTGAATGCGAATGCTCTCCATTTTTTACCTTTGCAGCAGCGCCATGAAGTTCTGCCGATAATCAGGATAAGCATTAAAGAAAAGGCAGGCAGTACAAAAGTAGAGGTACTCTATAGAACGAAAGACGGCGGGAATTATTGGGCGGAACTTCATATCAAACTTAATTATGATGACAAAGGAGTCTTCAAGGGAACAATAGGCACTATTTCAGATATAACCCATAGAGTATATGCTGAAGAAGAGCTTATGAAAATAAATGAAAACCTTGCTGTACAATCACAAAAGCTGTCGATTGCCGGGCAGCTGGCTGCAGGAATCGCACATGAAGTCAGAAACCCCCTTACAGCCATAAACGGCTTTCTTCAACTAATGAAATCTGATTCAAATACGAATCAGTATTATTTAGACATAATCTTTGCGGAAATTAAGAGGATTGAAATGGTTTTAAGTGAATTGCTCATGCTCGCAAAACCACAGGCAGTCCAATTCAAGGAGAAAAATGTCCTTCATATTCTTCAACAGGTTACAGCCTTGCTGCAGACCAATGCTACGTTATTCGATGTTTCGATCCACCAGCAGTTCACGAAAAAGGAACTTTTTATAAAATGTGACGAAAATCAGATCAAACAGGTGTTTATCAATCTGATTAAAAATGCCATTGAAGCACAGCCAGAGGGCGGCAACATCTACATATCGGCAAATGAACTCAATGGACAAGTACTGCTGACCTTTCAAGATGAAGGAAACGGCATGGATGAAAAGACCTTAAATAAACTTGGTGAGCCTTTTTATACAACAAAAGAGAAGGGCACTGGACTTGGCTTCATGGTGTGTCTCAGAATATTGAAAGATCACCACGGAACCATCCATGTCCAAAGTGAAAAAGGAAAAGGAACTACTTTTGATCTGACTTTGCCTGCTGCTCTCCCCAAAAAATCAAAGAGAGCAAAAGAGGGAACAAAAGAAAAAGTTTAAGCTGTGAAAACAAGTGCTCTTAAATATACCGAATTATTATTATGACTTGTTATAATCAAAGATAAAGTCAACTTTCCCTTCCTTAATAGGAAGAAAAGTTGACTTTTTTCTTTGGAAGCAATGTATATGCTGCTCTCTTTACTACTTAAACTATAGAAGGATTTTAAGAACATTTGCCAGTCGGTGCTGAAATGGTCCTTTTTCACCTAGTGGATGGAAAGTCGCTGATTCAATCCAGTGACCGGTGGCACTTATCCATGTCTTTTAGTATTTTGGATAATAAATAGAGGAAAAAGGTTCGGGTATCCAATGAAAACATGACAGGCCTCTATCAAAATAAAGCCCATTCCATCAGGCTTGTACCCAAGTGGAGTAGGCATCTTGAATGGAAACCAACACTCTTACATACCATCTGAAGCGGGAAAGATGCGATTCTGCAATTAAAGGTATCTTTGGTGGACTTGTTCAGTGACCTTGTAAGAACATCACAGCTTTTTAAATTTGGGAAATATTCCCGAAGGCTATGTGGAGGGACTTAAAGTTTAAAATGAAAAATATCGGGAAAGAAAAAACTAAGACCATATATAAATATTGCTTAGGAGGATGTTTTTTATGACACAAACAGTATCGTATAATAACACGAATGTTTCATCAAACGAAGAAGAGAAGAACGGAAAGCTTGTAAAAGGAATGGTATTGGGAGCGGTAGTTGGCGGAGCGTTAGCCATGCTTGACTCTACAACAAGACAAAAAGTGACTTCCAATACGAAAAGCATGAAAGACTCCACGATGGACATGGTTGGACAAGTAAGAAATGACCCATCTGGAGTTAAGAGCGACCTGCAAGATCGTTTAAGTTCAGCTCAATCTGTATTGAAAGAAGCTATCAATGATGCTCAAAATCTTTATGAAAAGGTAAACGGAGATATTGTCGGGCAGGTCAATCAAGTTAAAGAAGAATCCACAGAAATTCTTTCAACTGCCAAAGAAGCTACTTCAGACCTAAAAGACATCGGAGGAAAGGTAAAGGAGGCTGGGGAAGAAGTAATGGATGAAAGCTCCAGTCAATCAGGCGGAAGCGTGAATAGCAGTTCAACTTCAAACAACAGCCCAGGCTTTAACAACACTTCTTCTTCTGATAGTTCAGAAAAAAAAATACCTGGACAGCTTGGATAAAAAAACCGGTTTTTACCGGTTTTTTTTACTGTTTAAATTGAGCTGGTTTCGGAAAAACTTAAAAGTTTATGTTGGAGGTGGTCTCACTCGAATTTTGGAGAGCAGCCTGTGAGAATTCATGGATTTAATACTACTGAAATTTCCTATCCTCACTCTCTGCTTTCACCCTTACTAGTGAGATAATTCCTCTCACCATTAAAAAGGTGATATTTAAAGATGTAAAAGTAAAAATCCAGCTCCATCCTTTTTTGTATTGAATCAAGTTGGTTTTCCTCTCCAGCCATTGTTCAACCATAGTCATAGGAACACTGAAATAGAGGACTCTTATTAAAATAGTTTTAAAGTTCTTTTGATAAGTGGCCAGATTGTAATAAACACAGGTAATAGGAAATAATAAATAGTCAAAAATAAAGCTTGTATCAAATATTTTGATCAATTTGAGAGGATATTTTATATAACCTTTCTTAACCACAAACTTATCTAAAATTGAAGAAATATACCCCTTTACAAGGAAAATAATCAGCCAGTCCTTGATAGGGGGTTTTCGTAGAATATTCATGAAGGAAAGTAACCCAAAACCCAGTAAAAAGAGTAAAATCTTTTTCTCATTCCTCTTTTTCACCCTAATCCCCCTATTTTGAGATTCGAAATCGAATCATGTGGTAAAATCTTAATGCTTGTATATTTTAATTTCTTCTTCTTTCGAAAAAATATACAAAAAGTAGTACACATTATCATGTGAATAAGAGGGTAGAAAGGCGGAAGGATCAATGGGGCTGCTGATGGATTTATCAGGCATAGTTATTGGGGTCATTTTATTCTTTGCAGCTTATCGGATGTATAAGAAAGGCAGGAACTAACCCATTTCAACGAAAAATGACCTTAGAGGAAACCTCTAAGGTCAATGTAAATTCTATAGAAATTGTAGTTAAATTTGGCGGGACTGCCTGGGAATCGAACCCAGCGGAGACGGCACGCGCCTCCCAAGCGGTTTTGAAGACCGAGGCATGCACCAGCAACACAATCAGCCCCACAAGAATAATATCAGCATTCTCTATTATGTAGAATTTCCGGAAGAATTTCAAGCAGTAAGTATTGGTTACTTTTATTCAGAAATAATACAAAATTTCCAAGATTTAAACTTTATGGAAATGAAGGACAATTCCTTTACCTGCCTGATATTCCCATGATAAGATACTTATCGGCTGAAACTTGTGAGGTTGCATGGGCAGCAGCACAGATTTTGCCGGAAAACTATTCAACATGGGCAATTCAGAAAGGATGAAGAACATGAAAAAATTATGGTGGTTAGGATTAGCTATTTTGTTAGCGGTTGCAGGTTGTTCGAACAATGGAGAAAATAATGCAGCGGACAATAATAGTGCAGACAATGCAGAAGAAACTGAGTCAACAGAAGAAACTGCTGATGTATCCGGAGCAATGATGGATTTTTACTTGAATATGACAAGTACTCTTAACGGAGTAGATAATGAATTAAATGAGTTTGAAGCTGCTATGGGTGGAGAAGAAGCTCCTAGTGCTGAAATGAAAGAAGCTGCTGCAGCATCAGCAACTGCATCAAGTGAAGCAGTACAAGGGATGGAAGTTTCAGAAGAGCTTTCTCAGTATGAGGAAGAATTAGAAACATTCAAATCCACACTTGCCGAATCTTATGATATGAAAGCTGCTGAGCTGCAAAATGAAGAAGTAAACTTTGAAGCGGCTAATGAAAAATTCACAGAAGCTGAAGAGCAAATCGGCAGCTTGCTTGAAGAAGCCGGATTGGTTAAATCTTCTCTTAGCAATGATGTTAACGGATAATTAAAGGCTTAAAAGGATTGTTTCTAAAAAGGGAGCAATCTTTTTTTTTGTTTTCGTAAGGCTCTTTTCGTAAACTTTGTTGCTATTTGATACTAATTTCAGAAAAAAACAACCTTAAGTCACCGGGATAACCTAGTTAACATGTATCTGGGGATATCCGAAAGCAACAATGTATACGAAAACAGCCTTTCGTATACATTTCGCTGTTCTAAACCTAATGGGTTTCCGCTCCAGGCGAGCAACCACGAGGGGGAAGGCGCTGGAACTAGATGCCCGCTAGTCCCGCAGGAGGTCGCACGCCTTACGCTCCAGTTCTGCTTGGTAAAAATGAGGAAGAGTTTTATCTCTTATCGAGGGTAGCTTTTTTCTTTTCGGTGGTTACCAGTTTTCACCCCTCTTAATATGGATATTTTTTCGGAAATAGTAACAAAAAAACAAAGTTTACGAAAAGAGCTTTTAGAAAAGAGTTTTTTTCATCTTGCTTATCTGCAGGGTATGGTTTTTTCTATTTTCTTATTAGCGTAATACATGTGTATAAATGGCTGTGGGTGAGAGTAGCTAGTCTACTACGAGCTTCAGCGGGTGTGGAGAGCTGATTAAGAAAGGAAATACTACTCTCCCAGATCAAAGAAAACGTTATTACTGCAGCATCCTCCGTAAATTCATGCCAACCCATCAAAGTGTAACAAACACCGGGGAATATTTGATATAATACGAATAGAATATTTGTTCGGAGAGGTGATTAGGATGAAGTTTATACATACAGCTGACTGGCATTTGGGAAAGCTGGTTCATGGAATCTATATGACTGAACAGCAGCGGGAAGTTTTATATCAATTTGTTCAATTGGTAGAAGATGAACAGCCTGACGCAGTGGTTATCGCTGGTGATCTATATGACCGTTCGGTACCGCCAACGGAAGCTGTTGAATTACTTGATGAAATTTTATACAAAATCAATGTGGAGTTAAAAATCCCAGTAATAGCTATATCGGGAAATCATGATAGTGCTGAAAGGCTGTCTTTCGGTACGTCGTGGTATAAACAGAGCCGTTTATATTTAAAAGGAAAACTAACGAATGATCTTACTCCAATAGAAGTGGAAGGTGTTCATTTTCACTTAATTCCTTATGCAGACCCTGGAATCGTCAGACAGCTCCTTCAAGATGATTCCATTCACTCCCATCACGATGCCATGCAGGCTCTCGTTGGTGAAATCGAAAAGAATATGGACACATCACTGCCACAGGTATTCGTAGGTCATGCCTTTGTTCTTGGAGGAAAAACCTCTGACTCTGAAAGAACTTTGTCTGTGGGAGGTTCAGGATGTGTAGGCTCTGAATTATTTGATCCTTTCCACTATACTGCCCTTGGACATCTTCATAGTCCGGATGCCATCAAGCACGCTAGAGTGAAGTATTCTGGTTCACTATTAAAATACTCTTTTTCTGAAGCTAAACAGAGAAAAGCTGTTTCAATTGTTGAAATCGATTCAAAGGGAAATATCTCGATAGAAGAAAAAACTTTAACACCCAAACAGGACATGCGTGAGATAGAAGGGTTTATGGAGGAGCTATTAGATCCCCATTTTTTCAACGATCAAAAAACAGATGACTTTCTGAAAGTGACTCTGCTTGATGAGGGAGCGCTTATCGATCCAATCAATAAATTGCGCCAGGTATACCCCAATGTTCTTCATTTAGAAAAAAAAGCAGAACAATACGATTTAAGAAGGAAAGAGAATTATTCTACAGTCAAGGATGAGAGAAAGACAGAGTTGGAACTATTTCAGCAGTTTTACAATGAAATGACCACTTCTGATTTTTCAGAAGAGAAGAAACAAATGATGATCAATGTCATTGAGAAGGCGAAGAGGGAGGCTGAAAAGAAATGAAACCATTACAACTGACCATGCAGGCGTTCGGGCCTTACCCTGCTGCCGAAACGATTGACTTTCAGCTTCTTGAAAACAGGACGATGTTTGTCATTTCCGGAAAAACTGGGTCTGGAAAAACAACCATTTTTGATGGGATATCCTTTGCCATCTATGGAAAAGCCTCGGGAGAAGACAGGAACGGCAACGATCTCCGCAGTCAATTTGCAGATGACAACGACTTGACCGAAGTGTCTCTGACTTTTTCCTTAAGGAGCAGGACGTACCTCATTACCAGATCTCCTCAACAGGAAAAAAAGAAAGCACGTGGTGAAGGGTTCACAACCGTCAATGCAAAAGCAGAGTTTTATTCAATCGATAAACATGGCGAGAAAAAACTGCTGGCGGCGAACGTCAGAGATGTCGATGAAAAAATAAAAGAAATCATTCAGCTTGATGCAAACCAGTTCAGGCAGATTCTCATGATTCCGCAGGGAGAGTTCCGTAAGCTTCTGACTTCTGACAGCAAAGATAAAGAAGCGATTCTTCAACGTCTTTTTCATACAGAGTTCTATAAAAACATCCAGGATAAATTAAAAGAAGAAAGTGATCTTTTAAAAAGAGATGTAGAAAAAGCGGTGGAAGACAGAACGAGAAATCTGCTGGGTATACATCCCGAGCAAAATGTAGCATTAAGGGAGCTTCTTCTGGAGGAACCCCTAAACGACACATTAATAATAGAAAAACTTCAATATCACAACACAGATATGAATAATGCTCTGAATGAATTAAGCCAGCTCTTTGATAAAAAGCAGAAAGATAGAGATCAGCTTCAAAAACAGATCGTACACGCGCAGAAACTGGTAGAACAGTTTGAGAAGAGGAGAGTCCTTAGAAAACTAAAACAAACCCTTGAAAATAAGAGGGAAGATATAGAACGGTTGAAGGCCGAAATCAAAAAAGCTCATCAAGCAGACAAGCTGTTAAAACAGGATGAATACTGCCATAGGTTGAATCGTGAATTAAAATCGGTAGAACAAGAATTAGAGAAGCTCCACATTCAACAGCGTGAGTTAACAATCAATATGCATACTGCACGGGAGAAATGGGAGCGAGAACAGAAAAAGGAAGAGAAGAGAAAGGAAGCAGGAAAGAAGGTCAATACCCTGGAAAGCCTGCGGGAGGATGTTTTCTCCTACGGACAATTAGAGGATGAGGTCTCCAAACTTGACGGACAGCGGAAGCGGTTGAAGGTCGAAATGAAACAGGCTGTAGAAGGCCTGTCTGCTAAGAAGAAAATTCTTCAGGAGCAGGAGGAAAGAAAAGCCGCCTTGGAAAACCTCCGGGTTGAGATGTTTGAAATAGAAAAAGCGATTTCCGAACTGCACAGCAGCGAGAAGTTACTCTTGCATTATCAAAAAATAGCAAAAGAAAGCATTCTCCTGAAACTTAATCTGGAAAAGCGGAACCAACAGCAAAAGCATGCCGTTCAAGAACTTGAAGATGCCCGTTCCACATTGAATTGGCTGGAAGGCAAATGGAATAAAGCGCAAGCAGGTATACTTGCTTCCAGCCTTAATGAGGGAGACCCCTGTCCAGTATGCGGATCCGAGCAGCATCCTGTTCTTGCACATCTGCAGGAGGACCTCCCTCATGAAAAGGATATTAAAGCAGCAAAAGAAATGGCAGGGGAAAAAGAAAAACTCTCAAATGAATCCAGCAGAAGCTTTTATGAGATTGAAGCTCAATACACATCGATTCAAACCCAAAAACGGGAAGCATTGAGTGAAATTACTGAAATGATTGAAGGAATCAAAGAAGAGCATATCGATAGCGAACTAGAGTCGGTAAGAAGCCTGATGGATGCGAAAAAAACAGACTTAAAGACAGGCAGACAGCAGCTTAGCGGTCTCCAGCTTCTTATTAAAAATATCGAAGAGAATAAGAGGTCCATTGAGCAGCAGGATAAAATAATCGAACAGCTTACAAAGGATGAACAGAATTTATCTGAAAATTATTATGCCAAGAAGGGTGCATTAGAGAGCAGAAGGTCGGCCATTCCCCCCGAGATCAGAACCAGGGAGAAATTCACCCAGGCACTGCATGCAGCCGAGAAGGAATTGAACCTATTAAAAACCTCATATGAAAAAGCTCAGGAAGTCTACAATCGCCTGAGTAAAGATGTTTCTGTTAATGAAGTCCAAGTGAATGACCGGCAGGCTGCTGTGGATAAACTTAAAACAGAGATGGAAGATGAACGGAATAAATTCCTTCAAATACTGGAAGAACAAGGTTTTGAAAGCTACAGGGCATTTCAGGAAGCCAAAAGAACCGATTCTGAAATCAGTTCAATGGAAAAAGGTGTGAGCAGTTACGGGGAGGAAGTCCGCTCGGTGAAGGACAGGCTTGAAGAACTCGAAAAAGCTCTTCAGGATTCAGAAGAACCCCGCCTTGAAGAACTTCAGCAGCAATTCACCTTTATGAACGAAGAATTAAAAAGACTGAACGAAGACTATAATTCCATGAAAATGAGGAAATCTGAAAACGAAGCGATCTTAGAATATGTCCTTCAACTTAACAAGAAGATGAAAGATATGGAAAATAGATACAGCCTTGCCGGTCATCTTGCCGAGATGGCACGAGGACATAATGCACATCGTCTTACATTTGAACGCTATGTCCTTGCCTCTTTTTTAGAGGATATTTTGTTGGTGGCAAACGAAAGGCTGATGAAGATGACATCGGGAAGATACAGGCTGATCAGGAAAAAAGATAGAAGTAAAGGGAATGTCCAAAGCGGCTTGGAGCTGCTTGTCTTTGATCAATATACAGGACAGGATCGTCATGTAAAAACTCTTTCAGGAGGCGAAAGCTTCAAAGCAGCACTTTGCCTGGCGCTCGGTCTTGCTGACGTCGTTCAGCAGTATGCGGGGGGTGTTTCCCTGGAAACAATGTTTATTGATGAAGGGTTTGGCACACTGGACCCCGAATCTCTTGACCATGCGATTGAAGCACTGATGGATATTCAAAGCAGTGGTCGTTTAGTCGGTCTGATATCACATGTTCCAGAGCTGAAAGAACGAATTGATGCACGATTGGAAGTCATCTCTTCACAAACAGGCAGTACCACCAGATTTCACTTTTTAGCTTAACATTGCGGCAAGGACTTGGTCGTTTTCCAATTCCTTGCCTTTTTAGGCAGGCTTTTTTCGTTAACTTTGTTGCTGTTTGATACTAACTCCGAAGAAATATAAATATCAATAAGGTGAAATACGGTAATACCTAAAAAAGAGCTGTTCTTCCACGATAAGAAATAAAACTCTTAGTATCCGGGGGAAACCGGCTCTTGGAGATTTTTTCGAAAGCAACACTATATGCCAAAACAGCCTTTGGGTAAGGATATTTTTTTGAGGGAAAACGATATCGCCCTCTACCTATGCTGCTGCAGTTTACCTAGAAGAATGGAAGGGTATCTCAAAGGGCAGCCAATTGTGTGAGGAAAGTGCTTTCTATTGGCAGAATTTTCTCCTAATATAGAGATAGCAAAGAAGAGGAGGTTTTCACAGAAGATGGTATTGTTCTTTTTTACCTTGTGCATTTTACTTGCTGCTGCAGCGTCTTTTTTTTGGAGCTGGAAGCGCCTGCTGGATTTTAACAGTTATAAGAAGCCTTTTCTGGAAGGAACCATTCTGAATTTCATTATTCTGCTGTCAGGGTCGTTGTGGTGGACGTTCATTTCCGGCAGCTCTGAAGAAAGATGGACAGGTATTTTTTATTTTCTGATTTGCTTCCTGGTTATTTTGGTTTTAAATGGAGCGGTTTTGGCATTTTTATATTCCAAAAGGAAGGATACACCTTCATGAATAAAATTGGGATTGATGCCGGTGGTACGCTTGTTAAAGTTGTTTATCAAGAAAGAGGGGAAAGGCATTACAAGACCTTCCTTTCCAATGAAACAGATTCCTTCAGCCTGTGGATTCGCTGGCTTTCCCCTAACTCGCAACTCTGCGTTACGGGAGGAAGGGCCGCGAGAATAAAAGCCCATATTGAGAATGCGGTTGAAATACCTGAATTTAATGCAGTATGCTCCGGTGCAGCCAGCCTGCTATATGAAGAGCATAAGAAAAAGGAACCTTTTATTTTGGCTAATATTGGAACCGGCACTTCCTTGTTCTTAGTAGATCCCATTAAGGACAAGCAGCGCCGCCTCACCGGTACAGGTATGGGAGGAGGAACCATCATGGGCCTGGGAAGGTTATTGAGCATTCAGTATACCTTTTCGGATATCATTCAAGCAGCAGAATCAGGTAACCGTGAAAAGGTTGACTTGCTGGTAAAGGACTTGTACGAAAACGAGAAGCCTCCCATTCCGGGTCACCTTACCGCTGCCAACTTTGCTGGTGATTTTACTGATGAGGTATCTCCGGCAGATGCATTGAGATCTTTAATCAATATGGTGGCAGAAAATATCATTCTTCTATCCTCAAGGGAAGCTGAAGCGGCGGGAACCAAAACAATCGTGTTTTCAGGGGGAGCGCTGAAAGGAAATCCTTTATTAGTGAAAGACCTTGGACAATTTCAGGATATATTAAACTATGATCTTGTTTTTTTAAAAGAAGGAGCCTTTGCTGGAGCAATAGGCTGTTTATTGTGAGATAAATACTGTTAGAAAACGATAAGAATTATTGTAGCGGCTGGCTTTCCCCCTGCAGTCACCATTCGCGCTGAAGTATGGTGTTTGTGCGCTAATCACCCTGCTATATTATTCCCTTTGTAGAAATTGGTTTATTGATTCTCCAAAAGTTCTACAAGAAGGCAATGATACTTGCACCTAAAGGGTTTTGGGGAACTCTTCACAAAATATTCAAGTATAATTAGTGGAACGGATTGTTTTAATCCTTCGTTTCATCTACCATAGATTAAGAAAACAATTGTATGAAGAAAAGTGTTTTGGAGGGATATCCTTGGTTAAGAAGATGGTGCTGCTGTCCTTCGTGCTCATTGCTGCCGCTTTTTTGGCTGCCTGCGGAAACGGCGGTTTCAAAGCTGATCATAATTGGCAGGTGCAAGATTTTAGTTATACGAATCAGCACAATGAAACAGTCAGTTTAGACGATTTAAAAGGGAAAGTATGGCTGGCCGACTTTATTTTCACGAACTGTGAAACGGTTTGTCCGCCAATGACGTATAATATGACTCTGCTTCAAGAAGAGCTGCAAGAGAAGGGTATTGAAGACTACCAAATTGTATCCTTCAGTGTCGACCCTGAAGTGGATACGCCTGAAGCCTTATCGGAATATATCAGTAAATACGATGCTGATACAAGTAAATGGGATCTAGTAACAGGTTATACACAAGACCATATTTCAAAATTTGCCGAAAAGTCTTTTAAATCTCTTGTGGCGGATGCCCCGAATACTGACCAGGTTGTCCACCAGACAAGCTTCTATTTAGTGAATCAAGAGGGAAGAACGGTAAAGAGCTACAGTGGTTATGAAGAAGTGCCGTTTGACCAGATTGCCCTGGATATTGAAGCGTTAATCAAAGAGGGAAATAAATGAGGATTACTTTAAGGACTGCTGACTCACAAGCAGTCCTTTATTTGTATGCTGCTTAATCAAACATACATTTTATGGGTGTCGCCATGCTGTTCCATCCTCCCGCAACCTGCTCACCTTCCTGGAGGATAAGTTACCTGGCATGGAGGATACTGAAGGTCAGGGGCATAGAGCGACATTTTTTTCATGAAATAACAGGCTTCAGGAAAATGGTGAAATAGAAATCTCCGGGTAGATTGGTTCACGAGTGATTTTTCATCATAGAGTTCCAAGGTTAGAGCTACAAGATTATTGAATGCCACTACAGATCCGGCCACTTCATGAGCAAAGCGGATTTGAATTGGGGAGTTGGCCGGCAGAAATCGTAAATAACCTTTGATTGCATTATTTTTTACAATAAACTGAGAGAACTTTCCCTTCAAAACGTCTGCCTGCCTGATAATATCAAACTCTATACCGTCGACCAGTCTGATTAGCAGGACAGCATGCCCCAACTGGTCCTCAAGCCATAAAGACAATAGATCAACCAATGAAAGCGGCGGCGGCTCTTGCCCCCTCATGAAAAATTGAAGAATCCGTAAGTATTCTCCATTCTCGTTCAGGGTTCCATTAAAGTACGTAGGGGACAGGTTTATATTAATTTCGTTCTTCAGCCTCAAATTTAGGATATTTCCTTCAAATAAATAGTATTTGCCAGCTGTCTGATAAGCAAATTGTGCCAGCTCCATCATTTCAGGAGAGGAATAGGGGGCATCTTTAGAAATGGTTTGTAACTTTTGTATTACTGCTTCAAAACTTCTGATGTGCATGTCTGCTTCAGTAACGTATCTAATTTCGGCAGGAGAAAGGTAATCTCTGACAAAATAAGCGTGATCCTGCAGCATGTTCAGCCAAAATTGATGCTCATCCCACGTTGAGATATATTGTTCAGGCATATTAATCCTCCGTTCTAAGTTATATATTAAAAGTTATTATTAGAATGAAGAGGATATGCTTGCATGTTTCTTGTTTTATAAGAGCAGTACCTTATGTAGGAATCCCATAGTCAAAAACTAGCGGCATTTTTCTACCATGATATGATTTTGGGGAAGTTTTTATAAAGGCTGTTTTCGTAAACTATCTGGTGATTTAGAAAGAAAAGAAATACCCTCCCCATCAGAGAAAAATCCTTATATCCGTAGATATCCAAAAGCACCAATGTTGAGAAAAACAACTTTTCTGAAACTTACCCCAGCATAAAGGGATGCTAGTAAGAACGTCGAATTAGAAATAGAACTATAGTGAGAGGGTGTACCCATATTGAAGATTGAAATCAGGCCGGTACGAATGAGTGACGCTATGCAGATTACGGAAATTATGATTCAGGAAAAAGTCATGCCTTATGTGGTATCATTGCCAAGTGTACGTGTCGAACGTTTTGAAAATATTTTAAAAGCGGCAGCTCCTGAGCAACATGAATTTGTCGCTGTTCACGATGGAGTGGTGATAGGGTTTGCAGGTCTTCACCAGGGAAAAGGGAGAAGGTCTCACAGCGGCACTCTGTTTATTATGATTCATGAAGAATTCCAGGGAAAGGGTGCAGGCTCAGCCTTGATTAAGAAGCTGCTTGATATGGCTGATAATTGGCTGATGCTTGAAAGAGTAGAGCTAACGGTTTTGGACAATAACCTAAAGGCAAAAAAACTTTATGAGAGTCTCGGTTTTGTTGACGAAGGTTTTTCCAAAGGTACGATTGTCCAGCATGGCAGGTATGCCGGTGAATACAGAATGGCAAGGTACCGGCCGGGAGGGTTGATTGAGGAAAGGATGAAGGCAGAAAGTGAAGGAAAAGACTAAGAAGAAATTATTTTTGTTTGATAGTTTATTTACTATATTTATTTTTATCTGGGTGGTTAAGACATTCTTAGAAGGAGATGTTTCCAAAGGAATCATTTTCTCTATCCTTCTCGTTGTGATGGCGGGTCTCTTGGTCTTCAACAGAAGATTAAGATAAAATGGCATTGAAAGGCTGCAACTTAGAAAGAAGGTGTACGTAATGACAAAACGATATTTTACAGTAGGTATGGCAGGGCATATTGATCATGGAAAAACGGCCTTGGTTAAAGCTTTGACAAATAAAGAAACGGATCGCCTGAAAGAAGAGAAAGAAAGGGGGATCTCTATTGAACTGGGGTTTGCTCCCCTGCTGGAAACAGAAGAGATGGAGGTTTCCGTCATAGATGTGCCCGGCCATGAAAAGTTCATCAGGCAAATGATTGCCGGGGTAGCAGGAATTGATCTGGTAATCCTTGTGGTGGCGGCTGATGAAGGAGTTATGCCCCAGACGAAGGAACATTTGGAGATTCTTTCTTTTCTGGGTATCACTCGAGGGATTGTGGTACTAAGCAAGGTCGATAACGTTGATGAAGAATTACATAGTTTGGCAAAGGAAGAAATTAAAGAAGAACTGGTGGGGACCGTTTTTGAAGATAGCCCAATCTTACTGGCCGATAGCTTGTCAGGAAAAGGAATATCCGACATTAAGAAGACTATCCTTGGATTTTTAGAGGAACTTCCATCGAGAAGTATAACGGGAGATTTCCGCATGCCGATCGATCAAGTATTCACTGTAAAAGGACAAGGAACGGTGGTAAGGGGTACGGTTTATGAAGGAAGCGTCAAAGAGGGAGAATCCCTGCTTCTGCTTCCTTCAGGAAAAGAAACCAAAGCAAGGCAGATTCAAGTTCATCATAAATCAGCGGCTGAAGCGTTCGGTGGTCAACGAACGGCCATTAATCTGTCAGGATTATCCAAAGAAGAGGCTGAACGCGGAGATGCATTAGTGAAGTCGGAATTTTTTACTGTAACAGAAACTATAGATATCAGTTTAAAGCTGGTTGATGACCTGGACCACCCTGTTAAACAAAGAATGCCGATAAAATTGCATACTGGAACTTCTGAAACAATGGGAAAAATCATCTTCTTTGACCGCAACGAAGCTGATTCAGGGAATGAGGAAATTCTCTGCCAGTTGAGGCTTGACGACTCCATTGTCGTAAAAAGAAATGACCGGTTGATTCTCAGGAGGCCGACACCAGCCGAAACCATCGGGGGAGGATTCATCATTGATCCAAACGGCGGCCGATACAAATTTGGTGAGGAAACGATACAAGTGCTTCTCCAAAAGAAGAATGGAACACCATTGCAGCGGGCGGAGGATGCTTTAAAGAAACATAAAGTATTAAGTAAAAGTCATTTCCTGCAAGAAACTTCTTTAGCTTCTCCCGCAATAAATGAATTGCTGGAGAAAGGTACTTTATTGCAGCTTCCGGGCGGTGACTTGACAACGACCTATGTACTCGAAGAAATCATTCAGCTGATGAACGAGCAGCTTAACAGGTATCATGATGAAAATCCCTTGAAAGCAGGATATGATAAAGCCATGTTAATGCAATTGTATAGAAGCACATACAAAGAATCCCTTTTGGATTATGCAGTAAAGAAAAACCTGCAATCGGGGAGTTGGAAACAAAAGGGGCACTATTTGTCTTTAGCGGAGTTTGATCCGCATGTACCTGCACAATGGAAAAAAAGATCTCAACAGGTATTAGAGCAATTAAGGAAGGATGGAATGAAGCCGGTGGACTTGGCTGATTATCTTGCGGATGCGGGTATACCTGCTGATTTGCAGGGAGGGCTGCGGCAATATTATCGGGAGCAGGATCTGGTCGTCTTTCTGGATGAAAAGCTCGCATTCCATGCAGAAGTCTTTCATAAAGCTGTCAGAAAGCTTCAGGGTAATACAGATATTGAATTTGAATTGTCTGATGCTAAAGAAACTCTTGGCTTGTCCAGGAAATTTTTGATCCCTTTTTTGGAAACGCTGGATAACCAGGGGTTGACCACCCGTGTGGAAAATAAGAGGAAGTGGAGATCTGCAGCACATTAAGAAAGGTTGAGGAATAGGGTACGGTAAGAGTAATAAAGGAGTGAAAAAAATGTACCCTGTTTATCCTTACTATGCCTTTAAACAGACAAGTAAAACTGTTCCTGTCCCGTTTCCTCCCCAGCATCAGAGGAGGCAGCCGGGCTTGGAGTACATCATGGTACCCAGACCAATTTCTGAAAACCCTCATTATAAAGGTTCTGATAAGCTGAAAGGCAAAGTGGCAGTCATTACTGGAGGTGACAGCGGCATCGGCAGGGCTGCGGCTTATGCGATGGCCAAAGAAGGTGCGGATATTGTCTTTGTCTATCTTGATGAGCATAGAGATGCCCATGAAACAAAGAGAAGGATTGAAGAGATTGGCAGAAAATGCTTGGCAATCAGCGGTGATTTAAGGGCTCCTCTTACCTCGATTGCTGCTGTAGAAGAAATCATCAGAGTGTTTGGGAAAATTGATATTCTTGTGAATAACTGTGCTGTCCAATATCCTCAGAAAAGCATTATGGATATTACGGAAGAGCAGCTCGAAGATACTTTCAGAACAAACATTTTTTCGTTTTTTTACATGACTAAGGCTGTTCTTCCGCATCTCAAAAATGGAAGTTCCATCATTAATACGGCATCTATTACGGCCTATCGTGGAAATAAAGATCTGGTGGACTATTCTTCCACTAAGGGAGCAATCGTCACATTTACAAGATCATTGTCACTGCAGTTAATTGACAAGGGGATAAGGGTAAATGCGGTTGCACCCGGTCCGGTTTGGACACCGTTGATTCCTTCGAGTTTTTCTGCAGACAAAACGGCTTCTTTTGGATTGGACGTACCTATGAAAAGGGCGGGGCAGCCATTTGAACTTGCGCCATCCTACGTTTATTTGGCTTCCGACGATTCACGATATGTCTCAGGCCAGGTTCTTCATGTGAATGGAGGAGCGATGGTAGAATCATAATTTAATGGGAGGATGAACAATCCTCCTTACATATACGATTGGGTGGTATGAAATGGATTGGAGAGAATATGAGACGGAGCTATATACAATGGTGATGATAGAGAAAGAGGATCACCTCCTATTGATCGAAAGGCCTTCTGACAAAGGCTTCCCCGGATACATAGCTCCAGGAGGGAAGATTGATTTCCCTGAGAGTCCCTCAGAGGGCGCTGAAAGGGAAGTAAGAGAGGAAACTGGGCTGATAGTCAAGTCAATGAAATTCAAAGGCATAGACGAGTTTGTCATTCCTCATAAAAACTACAGATATATTGTATATAACTATCTGGCTGAGGATATAGATGGTGACCTGCTGGAAGACCCTCCGGAAGGAAAGCTTAAGTGGATAAATCGGAAAGAAGTCATGGAGTTGCCTATGCAGCCTTGGTTCCAAAGAAGACTTCCTTACTTTTTCAAAGAGGGAGTCTTTGAAATACATTCTAAGTGGGATGGAAACGACCGGAATGAGGCACATGTGACTATCAGGGAACTATAAAAAAAGCCTGTCCACCTCATGGGATGAACAGGCTTTTTTTCTTTATACTACAATTTAGATCTTCACATCTATTGATGCATTTTCCCGCAATTTCTCAACCTCAGCGGCTAGCACTTCTTGTGTTTTCTGACTTTCAAGGTCCTGTCTGATTCGATCTTTCACTTCTTCATATTCAGGAATTTGAGCCTCAGCCTCTTCGGATCCGCTGTTTTGTTCTACGATTTCATCATAATAAGCTTTTACATCTTCTTCTTTCACTTCTTCGACGGTCAATTCATTCTCAATATAAGCAGTATATTGAATATTTTTAGCAACTTCAGCTTCCAAATCTTCTAGTGACAGACCGCTGCTTTTCAACACTTCCTCAAATTCAGCCTCATCTTCATAGCCTTCCTTGAGTGTGGCGATCTCTTGCTGAATCTCTTCATCATTAGCCTCGTACCCTTTTTCTTCAGCTTGCTGAAGGAGTAGAGTCTGGCCTATCAAGCTGTCAATCGTACTTTCTTTTAATTGAGCTGCAATCTCTTCTGATGTTGGGTCTTGTCCCATCTGCTGATAGCTCATTTGGCTTTCAGTCAGAAGGCTATTGTAAGCCTCACCTTTGATTTCTTCATCATTGACAATTGCTACCGTTTTGTCTTCTTCAATATGCTGTTCTTCTAATTTCTTTTGCATTTCTTCCATTTGAGCGGCTTGATCCGCCTGTTCCTCAGTTTGCTCTGCAGGTTGTTCTTCAGTAACATCTGAATTATTTTCTGCTTCCTCAGCATTTTCCTCGTTATCGGAACATGCTGCCAATCCTAGTGAAAGAATGCCCGTAAGCATTGCCAATTTCCATCTGTTTTTCATTTTCTTACCCCTCTTTCTTCCAATTATTAGTTGGAAAATTGATTGTCTTAAAAGACCATTGTGATGAAAAATAGGCTCATCGTCCCTTGCAATAAAGGCTGAGATATATCATTCACCAATTAGCCAGGCTCTCAAAATTTGAACCTAGGAGCAAGTGTATAACATTTGCAGAAAAAAGGAAAGCTAAAAGAGTCAATTTAATTAAATTGAAATAAAAATTAGTAAAAGGGCGGGATATAAGGATGTCAAACGGATTGATTGTGATGCTGAATAACCAGCTGTCAAACTGGAATATCCTCTACACCAAGCTTCATAATTACCATTGGTATGTTACAGGTCCGGACTTTTTTACTCTACATGAAAAGTTTGAGGAGTATTATAATGAAGCAGGACAATACATAGATGAAATTGCTGAAAGAATTCTTACATTGAAAGGGAAGCCGGTTGCCACTTTAAAAAAATACCTAGAAACGGCTACTATAAATGAAGCAACTTGTCAGGAAGATGCGAAGGATATGGTGGAAGCCCTGGTGAAAGATTTCGAACAGGTCATCAAAGAAAGCAAGAAGCTGATTGAAACTGCCGAAGATCTGCATGATCAGCCTACTGCTGATATGTTCATTGGAATTAAATCCTCACTGGAACAGCATGTTTGGATGCTGAGTGCTTATAATTCATAAAAAAGTATAATTGCCAGCCGGGCTGACCGGGGTGCTTCCGCTTTTGATCCGTCCTGTTCCAGCACCCAGCCCTTCGGGGGCAAATAACCTCCAAAGAATAAAAGGAAGACCGCCTTTTTTCTCTGGAGGTTATTTGCCTGTCTGGGCTGACCAGGGGCTTCCACTTTTGATGACGAGATCCTATCCTTGATCTGCTGCCCGGGAGTTTTAAGGCTGAGGAAGAGCACGATAATGTTAAGGACCTTATTTAAAAAGTATACAGGACAAGATTTGGGGTTGCTGAAATCTCCTGATATTTAATTTTAACTTTGATAAATAAATTAAAAGCTGTCTATTCTTCCTATAAAAGGAAGGAGAGACAGCTTTTTTTATGAACATTATGGTCTGTTGATATATCATTGGAAAACACCCGCTTATATTAATAAGTTTATTTTAAATAAGACTTATTAGCGGATAGTTTTCTTTATTGCTCACCTGGAACGGAAATCAACACTTTTTTTAGTGGTTTCATAAGATTTCCGGGGTATTTCTTAGGTTATCATCCTCCCTCGCAAAGGGGGTGGGTCTGCATTATTTTTTTGATAAGGAAGCACAATACTCCTCGACCATCTGTGCAGTTACTAACTTTCTTTCGGGAACTATACCGAGCCTTGCCTCATCATTGATTCTTTTAGTAACTTCATTGATTTTATCTGTTGTAAAGGGATCGCCCTTCAGGCAGAGGCTTACTGCTTCCTCAATATAATACTCTCTCTGCTGATCAAGTTTTATAAATTCTTGGGCAATTGCATTTTGCTTTTTTGAATGGTTTGTAATCGCTTTATGTACATTCATGCTATTCACTCCTGTTAAACGTTCTTTTAAGCCACCTTATTATTATGCTCATTTATTATTATTACCGCAACTAATTCAGATAAAATCGCAAATTCCATTAAATTTTTCTTGAACAGAAACTCATTTTCAGTGAAAATAGTAATCGACTATAAGAACAAGTAGTATACTAGTTTAAATAATTTTTAATAGAATATTTGTATTTATAAGTAGAAAGAAGGCTGAAGATGATACAGCTTTGGAGACAATTCGGTTGGGTAATCCCTATCATGGCTCTAGTGACCGCCGCACTGGTAGCGGCAGTTTTTGTATGGAAGAACCGAAAAGGAAAAGAGGGCGCCAGGTGGGCTGATCTTATTCCAGTCCTTTTCACTTTGATATCAATTGGCGGAATATTTCTTATTACACTATCTCCGCTTGTACCCGGGGTTGCACTTGAAGGGAATACCAATTTCCGGCCGTTTGATAATCTCAGACTTAACCTGGTTTATAGAACCCACTTGGATATTCCTGTAAGGAACTTACTGGCTAACATAGTGCTCTTCATACCGTTCGGTTTTTTTTATTCCTGGTGGATTCGGAACAGGAAGTGGAGGTTGTTAAAAACAACACTTTCCGGCAGTCTGCTCTCAGTAGCTGTAGAAGTGATACAGTATTTACTGCCTCTTGGACGGTCGACAGATATCGATGATTGGATGATGAACACTAGTGGATCTTTGCTTGGAGGTCTGCTGTTTCTCCTTTTTATTATAGTATTCAAATTCTATAGAAGAAGAAAAGAGAATAAAAGCTAATAGAATTATTTCTGCCCATTCAATTTACTTTTATCAGTAAAAATAATGTGTTGATTACTTCTTGTCAAAACGGGAATAGGAATAATGAAACCCCAGATTTCGAAGGAGGTAATTGTTATCAGCAGGTCCAGTGATAAAAACAATGCTCAAAAAGCCAATCAGCAATTGAATGGGGAATTCTATAAAGAAGAAAACTCATCTATGGCTGATACTAAAACAGAGGATGCTAATAAGAAAATCAATGAAGAGCTGGAGAGTGGCAAACCTTCAAAAGGTGTAGATCCCGACAATTATCTCGCTAATAGTGAAAACTCTCTAGTGACAAAGGGCATTCAAAAAAGAAGTAATCAGAAGGAGCATAGTTAATATGCTCTTTTCTTTTTGGGCAACTGTCCACTATATCCTCCATGGTGTACTTCGGTGGAAGATAGAAAATTTACTATCTCGACAAATTTCTACACCTTTTAAGCGCAGAATTTATTAGCATATATTCTATATTGCCGTAGAGAAAGGGAGTTACATATGACATTTCCGGAATTAGAAACTAGGCGCTTGAAATTAATGGAAATAACAGAGGGGGATGTAGAGGCTTATTTCAATGTCATGTCATTGGATCGCGTGACGAAATATTATGGAATGGAAAGTTTTAAAAAGAAAGAACAAGCTGCTGAAATCATTCGTGCTTTTAGGACAGGATACGAAAGCAAAAGATCAATGAGGTGGGGTATCATTTTAAAAGATACTGGAACTTTTATAGGGACAGCAGGGCTGAATAATTTACAAATCGGCCAGAAAAAAGCAGAAATAGGCTTTGAAATTCATCCTGATTATTGGCGGAGCGGCATCACGTCAGAAGCAGCGAATGCCGTCATCCGCTACGCATTTGAAGAATTAGAGTTATTCCGTATAGGAGCTGTTACATTTCTGGAGAATCATTCTTCCTACGGGCTGCTTGAGAAGATCGGCTTCAAAAAGGAGGGTATACTTCGAGGGTATATTTTTCAAAACGGTGTTTCCAATGATACCTACGTTTATTCCCTATTGCGTGCAGAATGGCAGGAAACCGTGGATGCACCTGTGTTAAATGATTCCCGAATCTAACATTGTTCATTTAATCAGGAGCTAAACCTTATTTGAATAAAAGCTGAAGAAACAGGCAAACTATTTCCATGATTATAATTGGAGGTGGAGGCATGGACGTTAACAGAGTTAAACAAATACTGTCTTCTTCAGCTGATATTGATGTTACTTATCAAGGAGTATCTGTCTGGATTGATGAACTGATGGAGGATCAAAGACTGGCCGCAGTCCATTTGCGGGGTCCGCTCGAAGAAAGATCTCAAGTAGCTATAGAAGATCTTATAGAAGAATAAAACCAAAAAAACACCTGCTGACGGGTGTTTTTTGCTTTTATTAACTCCCCCCTTAAATGTATCCATTCTGAAATGAAAACGAATATACTTTCACTAATTTTTCGGGAACCGATTATCATAAGCATGGATGTAGAAGCTTGTTTGTATGTAAATAACTATTCCTCTTAGCATAATATAAAAAATTAAATAGAGTGCAAGCTTTGTTTGGCGGCTAGTACAGTTATCAGTTCTCAGGGGTTCACGTGAATTTGGCTGTCTCGGATTCTAATCCGGGGTACAAGAGCTTTAATATTTTGCCCTTTGAATAGATTTCGTTTGAAATAAGGAAACTCATTCAGGAATTTATTAAACAGTATCGAATTTAACATAAAGACATTTGTAAAATTAAATATTACAAAAGGAAAGGAACTTGTTCCACACATGAGCAGAAGTACTAGAAGCAGAAGGTTCCATACCATATTTTAAGTATAAATAGAATTACAGGAACGTTACAATAGTGTTAAAAGAATCATTTGGAGTTTAATAGACTTTAAAAGTGGAAGAATAAGAACACAGGTTAAGATAAAAAGTCATTGCTCAACCGGAAATTTCGTGTTGGGTTAACAGCAAGACCACTCATTAAGACAGCTAAGGACATCTGAGAAAACAGCTAGAGTAATTCAACCTAATGAAAAAAATATTTTATTCTTTAAGGAGGAATTAATAATGGCTAAAAACAACAACAATCAAAATGACAATGGTAAAATGAGTTTGGAAGAAGCAGGACGCAAAGGCGGACAGACTACTTCTAATAATCATGACAAAGAATTTTACCAGGAAATCGGACAAAAAGGCGGAGAAGCAACTTCCAACAACCATGATAAGGAATTCTATCAGGAAATTGGTGAAAAAGGCGGAGAGACAACCTCCAATAATCATGACAAAGATTTCTACCAGGAGATTGGGAAAAAAGGCGGAGAAGCAACTTCCGAAAATCATGATAAAGAATTCTATCAGGAAATTGGTGAAAAAGGCGGAGAAGCAACTTCTAATAACCATGACAAAGACTTCTACAAGGAAATTGGCGAAAAAGGCGGAAACAGCAGACAGAATAATAACAACAATTAATAAGTTCTGCGCCGTTTAATATAAAGATCGTAAAGAGCTTGCACATTGATGTGCAAGCTCTTTGCTTTACTTGAAAATGATTCCCTGTACACAGGTAAGGAACCTGAAATAGAATTATCAGGCATTGAACTACAGGGGGGGGACAGTTAACCCCAAGTTTTCAATTTGCAATATAAAATATGAGCCTCATGAATTTGCAAAAGACTATCAGTTTCTTTAGTAGATCGAAGCTTAGAAGATCATGATAACAATCGTTCCTTTCATACTATCTTTTTTGGAGTAGGTTTTAAACAGATATTTTTAAGGGTAACGATACTATTAACTTCAATAAATAGAATCACATTAAAAGTAATCTATATAGTTAACTGTTAATTGCCAGGAATTAAATATAGCGTTTATTAAGAATGGCCATCAAGGCAGATAATTTGAGATGAATCAGGCAGGAGGAATGGGTTATGAAGGTGAAGGAAATCTATAAAAACCAAAAATATGAACGCAGTGAAGATCGTTACAAAGCGGTGGGGGATTATGGAATGACTGCCAGTGCAACAAAGGAGTCGAGTGACATTGGTGCTGCAGTTTTGCGTAATGGAGGGACAGCAGCGGATGCCATAGTAGCCATGCAGTTTGCCCTTGCTGTTTCTGAACCGTTCAATACAGGTGTAGGTGCTAGTGGTTTTATCGTCTATCACGATAAGAAATCAGGAGAAACTAAAATTTTTAATGGACACTCACAAGCCCCTCGAAGTGCCCATCCCGAGGTGTGCAAGAATGAAAATGGCGAAGTAATACCTTTTGTGGAAAGGACGATGAACGAAAGTTTTGTCGGGATACCGGGTATTATGAAAGCGATGGATACTATCAATAAAACTTATGGAATTAAGGATCTTGGAGAACTGATTGATCCTGCTCTTGATCTCGCTGAAAATGGATTCACAGTAAATTCCCTTTGGGATACAGCCTTAAAGCTATACGGTGACAGGGTTGGGCATACAGCTAAAGAATTCTTTTACCCGAAGGGCGTTCCACTGGTCAAAGGGGATCTGGTAAAAAATGAAGCACTGGCAAGAACCTTCAGGATATTCAAAGAAAAAGGAATTGATGCACTGTATAAAGGGGAAATTGGCGAGGCAATTATCGATAGACTACAGTCTCATAATGGTCACATGGAGATGAGTGACTTGGAGAATTATGAATGCCAAATTCAAGAACCAGTTGTTAGAAATTATAGAGGGTATGATGTTGCGGTTCCGCCGCCTCCGAATGGGGGAGGAACAAATCTGCTGCAAATATTAAAGATTATCGAGCAATTTGATGTAAGTGAATATAATGCGTCCTCTTGGCAGAAATATTTTATCCTTTCAGAAGCAATGCGCCTTGTTTTCTCAGATAAACTTGCCTACATGAGTGACCCGAATTTTCATAATGTCCCTGTAAACGGCTTGCTTGATCCAGAGTATATCGCTGAAAGAGTGAAATTTATTGATTTTAACGGCGGCAGAAACCCTGATATTGATTTTGGCAACCCCTGGGAATATGAAAAAAGTGAAATGAAGCAAGGTGCCTCTTCTCAAAAAAGAAGGGAAGGGGGAGAAACCACTCATTTCACTGCAGTAGATCAGTGGGGAAATGTGGCTTCCTGTACCTCTTCATTAGAGCATTATTTTGGAACGGGAATCATGGTTGAAGAATACGGATTTTTATTAAACAATGATTTAACAGACTTCAAAGTGGAGAAAGAGCACATCAACGAAATGCGTGGAGGGAAATACCCGGTCAGCGCAAAGTGCCCGACAATCATCCTGAAAGATGGGGAGCCTTTTATGACGCTTGGATCGCCAGGAGGGCCCACGATTGTTTCATCCGTCGCGCATGTCATCATGAATGTTATCGACTTCAAAATGGATCTTAAAGAAGCAATCGAACATCCCCGCCTTTATAACAGTACAGCTCCTGAAGTATGGGTTGAAGATGACTTCAGCGAAGGAGTGAAGCGAAAATTGAAAGATCTGGGGATCGAAATACTTGATGACACCATGCCAATAGGTAATGTTCAGGCAATATTAATGGATAAAGAGGAAAACCTTCTTTATGGTGCTGCAGACTCTACCAGGCCGGGTAAAGCTTCGGCAGTGTGGAAGGAAGAGGCTGGCAGAATCTAAAGGCTGCACATATGCTAACGGGTTCTGTATTGAAGTACAAACTTCTAATTAGCCCAAGAAATGGCAGAGTGATTTCCACTCCAGATGCCTGACTCCGCGGGGCGTGTGGTGAGCCTCCTTGGCTTCGCCTGTATAAAAAGTGGAAGCGCCCTGTTCAGCCCCGACAGGCAAATGTTCCGCATCGAAAAAAGGGGGTCTTTCCTTTTATTCGATGCGGGTTATTTGATCCCGAGGGGCTGGGCGCTGGAACTGGATTGGGGGTCTCACCTGTCTTCAAAAGTGGAAGCGCCCTGTTCAGCCCCGACAGGCAAATGTTCTCAAGAGAAAAAAAGGCGGTCTTCCTTTTTATCTCTTGGGGTTATTTGACCCCGAGGGGCTAGGTGCTGGAACTAGACGCACGCTAGTCCCGCAGGAGGTCACGCACCTTCCGTTCCAATCAAATCATTGCTAGATTTTTTGTAATTAACTATAATTAAAAAATTTTCCTTCATATTAATAGTAGGATTGAAAGTGTATAGGAAATTGTGTCACAATTTTGAAGAACAAGAAGTTCTGTCATTTGCTCTCTAGGGTGCATTTTGCTTAACCAATTGAACAGAATTACCAGCAAGAATACCGCTAAATCAACCAAATAGGAGTGTCAAATCAATGCGTTTTGACACTCCATTTGCTGTGTAATGGGTAATAATGTACTAGAAAACTGAACCCGTTACATTTATGAAGTCTTTTTTTGTCACCAATTAAGATAAGGTACATTTTATTAAAATTCATCTTTCTCCCTGCCTGAGTGCGGAGGCCATCACGAATTAAGTGTTGGTAGGGGACGCATTTAGTTGCTTATCCAGCAGCAAAGGTACCGCTGCTTTTTAGGAGGTGCCGGCATTTCATTCTTGAAGTAGAAGGGCAATGTCCTCTTTATAAGGAATCAAATAAAAGGGGCTATGCCAATTAATATCAAAGCACTCGAAATCAGTCTGAGAGATACTGTTTTAGGAAGTTTTTCTTTTGCTCCTTGAACAAAGCTAGAAAATTGAAGCCAGTTTTTATAGAGTACATAGAGAATTAAAAGAATGGCAATGGCTGGGAACCAACCACCCGAACCATCCTCATTTATTACTATGCCCAAAACTATATATATTAATTTAATCAGCCCGCCAAGCATTCCGCCAAAAAAAAGAAACAAAAACAAGATCCTGACTAACTCAAGTATAACTCTCACTGCTATCCTCACCTCATTAAATTAATTCACAGTTTCCTCTTTATAATATCGAATTGACAAAATAATAATTACTTAAATTATCAAAATATTTCACTAGAGAGATTTGATGAATCCTCGCTTGTGTCGATGAACAGCAGATGCTGCTTAAGGTTCCACGAAATGGAATTTATTAAGGAAGCAAGACTAAAACGTTTACATAGAAAGTGAGGGGGTATTTGAAGAAGTGAGAGAAATTGGCTGTACGGACTACTAATTTATGGAGGGAATTCAATGAGAAAACCAGATCCAGCTAAAGATATCAAGATGGATGAAAAACCAATAGTAACGAATAAAGAACCTCAAATAGGGGCGGAAAATGAAGTTGCTGCCGAAGTGAAGACAGAAATGCCAGTAAAGGAACAAAAAAACGGAGAGGAAATCACAAACCCTTATTTGATTGCACAGCAATTGATTGCGAGGGCAGCTCAATCGCTCGACCTTCCGGAAGGAGTATACAACATTTTGAAGAAACCTAAGAGGGTGATGAAGGTTTCCATACCGGTCCGTAAAGATAACGGAGAATATGTAAATTACACAGGAATGCGCTCCCAGCACATTGACATTCTGGGACCCACAAAAGGCGGAATACGATTCCATCCAAAAGTTAATGAGGATGAAGTTGTTGCTTTATCCATGTGGATGTCTTTAAAATCCGCCCTCGTCGGACTTCCATTCGGAGGAGGGAAAGGCGGTGTCGTTGTTAACCCCAAAGAGCTATCTGAAAGAGAACTTGAAGAATTGAGCAGGGGGTATATCAGAGAACTTGAACCTATTATAGGGCCGGATAAGGATGTTCCTGCACCCGATGTGAATACAAACGGACAGATTATGGGTTGGATGCTTGATGAATTCGACCGGCTGAGAGGCAAGGATGTTTCGGGATTCATTACAGGAAAGCCTGTAATCATCGGTGGCTCTGAAGGCCGAATTGAGGCCACGGGAAGGGGTGTCGTTATCAACATTATGGAAGCGGCCAAGCGTTTGAATCTGGAATTGGATGAATTGTCAGCAGTCATCCAAGGATTTGGAAATGTTGGTTCTATAACCGCCAAGCTTCTTCAAGAGCAGGGGGTAAAAGTTGCCGCGATCACAGATGCTGGAGGCGGCGCCTATAATCCTGATGGATTGGATATCGTCAGCCTTATCAACTATGTTAATGAAAAAGGAACGGTCAAAGGCTTTCCTGGAAGCAGGGATATTACGAATGAAGAATTGTTTGCGGCTGACTGTGATATCCTTGTTCCGGCTGCTCTGGAAAATCAAATCACGGAAAAGACGGCACCTTCTATCAAAGCGAGTATAGTAGCAGAAGCTGCTAACGGGCCGACAACTCCTCAAGGGAATCATATTATGGAGCAGAAGGGCATTTTTGTCATTCCGGATATTTTATGTAATGCCGGCGGGGTAACAGTATCCTACTTTGAATGGGTTCAAAACGCAATGCATTACTTCTGGAAAGAAGAGGAAGTGAATGAAAAACTGAAAGAAAAAATGGAAAATGCTTTTGACAGTGTGTACCGGATGAAGGTAGAGAAGAACGCTTCTATGAGAGAATCCGCTTACCTCGTAGGAGTCGGACGCTTGGCGGAAGCCATGAAAGCGAGGGGCTGGATAAAGAATTGGAAAATGCCGATAGAATGCTGAGAAAAGAAGACAGACACACTCCTCTAGTTGTGTCTGTCTTCTTTTGGTGTAGAGAATATAAATGACTTTATTCTTGGAGACAAAAAAATCATAAATAAGTTTTGAACAGTGGTCCACATTAAGGTTGTTTTGCTGTTTATGATCTTCATTCGTAAAAGCAGAAGGTTAATGAATGCCATGATCATCATGGAGGCTGCTTTGCTGGAAGTCCGATTATTAACCGCAGGCAAAAGAGCCGCACCTGAACAAATAAACATATATAGTGGGGAAATTAGAAAATGCTCTTTCCAAGTATGAACCATTCCTATTCCAATCTTTCTTTTTTTAAAAATGTCCAGTACAAACAAAAGGGTTTTTGTGATGACTCCTAATGATAAATACGTTGAAAACCAAAGAAACAATTTGTTCTTCTGATGGAGATTTCTGTTCCAATAGTCGCTCCAAGCAAAAAAGACAGGCAGCAAGAGTGATGTATATAGTGGTTTCCACCAATGAAGCCGGTAATTATTGATCTTAAGGAAGTACAGTTCAATTAAATGAAAATAAATAATGGCTAAGAACTTTGCTGGCCATCCCAGCCGGAAAACGGAAAGGGCAGTCCCTGTTATGGGAATATAAATCGCTTGGGAAAGCAACGCTCCCAAGGCATTATCGAGCTGTCTTTTCTTCAGGATTTCCGGGTTATAACGGTAAGACTGAAGCACATTGAACACAACATATTCAAATATATAAGCAAATGCGACATTTGAAAACAAAAGAGTGATCGTCTTTCTGTCGCGTTTTTTGTACAGAGTAAAAATGAAAAGGGCAATATGTATGAAGGAAAGCAGAATAAAAGGAATTGAATTTTTATTGATTCGTTTCAAACTTCTGGATACCTCCTTAAGTGAATGAAATACATATTCACCAAAGCTGTTTCCTAATTATACTTTGAAGGAAGTGCCGTGTTTATACATATAAGAAAATATAAATACTCAAGAAGAATATTTTCAGAAAATAGGCCTCTGCGGATTTATTTTTTAAAAAGGTTGTGATATTATAAAACAAACAACATACCTGAGTATTCTTATCGGGTTTGTTAGAAAACAAAAGGGTGATAAAAAATGAGTCGCGAATTTGTTGATTTGTTCAATAATTGGGCCCAATCATATGATCAGACCGTTTCTGAAGATGGAGACATCGAATATAGAGAAGTTTTTGAAAACTATGAAGAGATATTACAATCGGTAGTCAGAAATACTAAAGGACCGAATATACTTGAATTTGGTGTAGGGACGGGTAATCTGACAAGAAAGCTGGTCAATAAAGGATACAATGTTTATGGGATTGAGCCTTCTGAAGAAATGTTAAAGATCGGCCAGCTCAAAGTGCCGGAAGCGAAGATAAAAGATGGTGATTTTCTTGATTTTCAGCTTCCGGAAGTACAAATCACTTCCATTGTAAGCTCTTATGCTTTTCACCATTTGACTGACGCTGATAAAGACAGAGCGATTGAAAAGTACAGCAGGATACTTCCGGAACAAGGAGTAATAGTTTTTGCTGATACTGTTTTCAAAGACAAATCGGCCAAAAGAGCGATAATGGAGCATGCAATAGCCTCTTACTATAATAATCTGGTAGACGACCTGAACAGTGAGCATTATTCGTACCTGGATAATTTAACAGCAATGTGTGAAAAGCATGGGTTTACAGTTGAATTTGTTCAGAAAAATAAGTATGTTTGGGTTATGACAGCAACTAAGAAGCAGTGAAAGGCAATTCATATACAAAAGAAGCAAAATTAAAGATCATCGGGTGCTGACTTTCTGGCATCCTGCCCGCTCCCGGCATCCGATTAGCTGAGGGATTCCGGGACGCTGTATGGTCTCAAAGGAAAATGACCATATTTCACTAAGCAGCCTCAACAGGATTTTGAAAATTGAAAACTAATTTATTAGAAAGCGAGAGATGGAATATGCCTAAAATGAATGTAGAAAGTTTTAATTTAGACCATACAAAAGTAAAAGCTCCTTATGTGAGATTGGTAGGGACGACAGAAGGTCAGAGTGGAGACAAAATATACAAATATGATTTCAGGATCAAACAACCTAATAAAGAATACATGAATATGCCAGCTTTGCATTCACTTGAACATATGATGGCTGAATTCAGCCGCAATCATCATGATCGAATCGTCGATATTGGTCCTATGGGCTGCCAGACAGGCTTCTACATCACGGTTCTGAATGATGACAGCTATGATACTGTTCTGAATGTTATTGAAAATACTTTAAAAGATGTCCTTGAAGCAACAGAAGTTCCTGCCTGCAATGAAGTTCAATGCGGATTTGCTGCAAGCCACAGCCTTGAAGGAGCTAAGGAACTGGCGGAAGATATGCTTTCAAAAAGAGATGAATGGACAGAAGTATTTGCTTAATAAGGGGCGGTATTCTTGAATTATGTTAAAAGTGTACAAGAACTGATTGGACATACACCATTGGTGGAGCTGACGAATATGGGGCTTCCTGAAGGAGTTCGATTGTTTGCCAAGCTTGAATATTTCAATCCCGGTGGAAGCATCAAAGACCGTCTGGGAGTTAAGCTGCTGGAAGATGCTGAGCGGACCGGGGTGCTTAAGTCCGGAGGTACGATCATTGAACCCACTGCCGGAAATACCGGGATAGGGATTGCCCTTGCAGCGGTAGGGAAAGGCTATAAGGTAGTGTTTGTAACACCTGAAAAATTCAGTGTTGAAAAACAGACCCTCATGCGTGCTTTGGGAGCTGAAGTGATTAATACTCCCACTGAACTAGGGATGAAGGGCGCCATTCAGAAAGCGAAAGAACTCAGCCGCGAAACGGAGGGTTCCTATTGTCCCCAGCAATTCGACAACCCATCGAACCCTGAGACCTATTACGAAACTTTGGGGCCGGAATTACATGATGGACTTGACGGAAAGATTGATATTTTTATCGCTGGCGGGGGAACGGGAGGAACCTTTATGGGGACGGCCAGGTATCTCAAGGAAAAAAATCCAGCTGTTAAAACTGTCATTGTTGAACCGGAAGGATCCATCTTGAATGGGGGAGAATCCGGCCCTCATAAAACAGAGGGGATTGGCATGGAGTTTCTTCCTTCCTATATGGATACTGAATACTTTGATGATATATATACCATATCTGATAAGGACGCCTTCAAAGCAGTGAAAGAGCTGGCACTAAAAGAAGGTTTGCTGGTTGCCAGTTCATCAGGAGCTGCATTTACAGCGGCTCTTAAAGAAGCAGAAAAGGCTGCAAAGGGAACAAACATTGTGACGGTTTTCCCTGACAGCAGCGAACGATACCTAAGTCAAGGAATCTATGAGGAGTGAAATCATGAGAAGAAAAACAAAATTAATTCATGGCGGTATAACTGGAGACGAGCAGACAGGTGCCGTATCCGTTCCGATTTATCAAGTCAGCACATACAAGCAAGATGGAGTGGGGCAGCATCGCGGTTTTGAATATTCCCGTACAGGAAACCCAACCAGACATGCACTTGAAACATTGATCGCTGATATTGAAGGCGGACACGCAGGATTTGCTTTTGGTTCTGGAATGGCAGCCATATCATCCTTGATGATGCTGTTTAAATCAGGAGATCATATCATCTTTACGGATGATGTCTACGGCGGTACATACCGTCTGCTTTCCAAAGTCCTGAATCGCTTCGATATTTCCGTTTCTTTCATTGATACATCCGATACGGAAAAGGTAAAAGAAGCTATACAGGAAAACACGAAGGCAGTTTATGTTGAAACACCAACAAACCCGCTGCTTAAGATTACTGATCTGCAAGCAGTTTCTGAAATTACAAAAGAAAACGATTTATTATTCATCGTTGATAATACCTTCAGCACACCTTATTGGCAGAACCCAATTGAACAGGGAGCTAACATTGTCCTGCACAGTGCAACTAAATATCTTGGCGGCCACAGCGATGTTGTAGCGGGATTGATTGTCGTTGATTCTGAAAAACTTGCAGAAGACATGCACTTTGTTCAAAACTCTGCGGGTGCCATTTTGGGACCGCAGGATTCATGGTTACTGATGAGAGGTATCAAGACACTCGGAATCAGAATGGAAGAGATTGAAGAAAATACCAAACGTTTTGTGGAGTTTCTTCAAAAACATCCCAAGGTGAGCTCGATTTACTACCCAGGGCTTGATTCCCATAAAGGCAGTGATGTACACGGAAAACAAGCGCGTGGTGCCGGCGGAATGATTTCGTTTGATGTGGGAAGTGAAGAAAATGCTGAAAAATTGTTAACAAATGTTAAGTACTTCACGCTGGCGGAAAGTCTTGGTGCTGTGGAGAGTTTGATCTCCGTTCCTGCGAAAATGACACATGCCTCCATCCCGGCTGAAAGAAGAGCGGAATTAGGAATAACTGATGGTCTTGTTCGTGTGTCGATTGGTCTCGAAGATGTAGAAGATCTTATTGAAGATGTAGAAAGTGCTTTGGATAAATAATGAGTAAAGCGAGTGCTTAGGCACTTGCTTTTTTTTT
>NZ_VTEI01000005.1 GCF_008180415.1 Rossellomorea vietnamensis | reverse complement strand
TATAGATTATCATATTAAGTCGAACGGCTCGTAAATTAAAATAGCTCAAGTGGGTACACAATAGTTAACGCCAATCAACTAAGGAGTGTTCCCAAATGAGCTATACCCATATCGTACCACAGGAACGTGTATTAATTGAAAGTTATTGCCTGGAAAAGAAGTCGCTCTCCTATATTGCCGCACAGTTGAAAAGAAGCAAGAGCACCATTCATTACGAGCTAAAACGCTGTAAGCCTTATAATGCCCTGCAGGCCCAGCTCGACTACGATGCCAAGCGGGAAAACTGTGGCTCTAGACGCACGGTCGATCAAAAAGATGTCGACTATATCTTATCCAAACTTAAGCTGGGCTGGTCGCCGGAAAGCATTGTAGGCAGGTATAGGAAAATGCATAAGAATCCTTTTCCTATCAGTGTATCAAGCATTTACCGGTACGCTGCCCTCGGCCTGTTTAAGCTGTCCCAAAAGCTTCTGATTCGAAAAGGGCGGAAGTTGAAAAACAACATGACGGAAACGCGAGGGAAGATGCCCCGTCTTAAAAAGATTCATGCTCGTAGTGCGCCCCGAAGCCAAGTCGGGCATTGGGAAGTCGATACAGTCATCGGCAAGTCACACAAAAGTCAGATTCTCACGTTGACCGAGCGTACCAGCCGGTTTGAGATTATCTATAAGCTGTCGGCGAAAACGGCGAGTGAAACCGCACAGTCCATCATCCACGTGTTGAAAAACTTGCCTAAAAAAGTGGTAAAGTCCATCACCGCAGACCGTGGCAAGGAATTTCATCTTTGGGAAGAAGTAGAGAAAGGGCTGGAAGTTCCCTTTTACTTCTCGGATCCTGGCAAACCAGGTCAGCGTGGCACCAACGAAAATAGCAACGGCCGCATTAGGCGCACGTATCCAAAAGGAACCGATTTCAACCGAATGACCCAGAAGGACATCATGGATTTTCTCTTGACGTTCAACCAGGTCCCCCGGAAAGTGCTCAATTATAATACGCCATTTGAGGTATTCATGAATTTCTTGCCGTGTTCGACTTGAGTTGACAATTTACAAGTTAATTCTTTTGCTGAGATGTTATTTACAGTCATTGTGTGCCTCCTTTAGGTTAATTTGCTGTCGGTATTCCCTTACCCCTATAGGTATTGATTACGCTTCTTTTTAGAAAATATCAGTCACGCTTATATTGTGTAACCTCCTGAGGTCCTATACTTTTCCATTAGTAAGAGAAGCCTTAGCATAAAGGGAGAATTTATAAGTAACAATTAAACGAAAACAGTCTTACAAAAAACTGCTTCCGCAAAGATTGTGTCTGTTATAAACGAAAAGGACTTTCGTTCCAGGCGGACAACTACTCGGCTGCCCCAGCATAAATTATGGAAGTGTCCTGAATAGCCCTGACAGGTAAATAGTCCTCTTTTTCTCTTCGGTTTATTGACCATAAGGGGCTGGGCGCTGGAACTAGTCGAGCGCTAGTCCCACAGAGATCTCACGCCTTCCACTTCAATCCTCCTATGTATAGGGGATGAAGTTAAAATTGCATTCTTAATCAGAACTTAATCAGAAAAAAGCCTGCTTAATCACATTAGTTTTTGCTTTCGTCAGTATCCGCTACCGGGTACTAAAAATTTTCTCTCCAAAAGGGGAACAGTTCATTTCTTTTGGCTTACAGAATATAAAGTTTTTCTCTTACGAAGTTAATATATAATGCAACAAAATTTGCGAAAAGAGCCTTTAAAAAATTTTCTTGAAAACTGCAGAGTTCTATTAAGGACGCTCAGAAAAAAGATTAGGCTCCTTATAACACCTTCAGAATAGAAAGAGTGAAAACAGTTTGCTATACTACTAGTACATTAGTCACAGAGGAAAGAGGGCTTGCATTGTATACCACAATAAACAACCATAAATTAAATGTGTCTCACCCCGCTTTAGAATATTACATAGAAGTGACGAAATTCATTTCAGCCATGTTACCTGACATAGCAATTGGAATCACTAGTCGTGATGAGTGGATTGCCTATTATCCAAGCCGAAAAATTGATTTGGGGGTAAAACCTGGCACAAAAATAAATCCAAGGGAACCTTTGGCCGATTGTATACATAATAAAAGAGTGATCAAAGAGGAAGTCTCCGCTGAATTTTTCGGATTTCCATTCACAGGGCTGGCCAATCCGATTATAAAGGATGGGCAGGTTATTGGTGCGGTTGCTATCCAAATGCAGGAACAAAACGAAAAGGAATTGAGAAGAATAGCAGACCAGATTGTTTCTTCTGTTGTTCATACGAATGACAGTGTCAGTAAAGTTGAAAAAGGTGCGGAAGGTCTTTCGGATATCAGCCATCAGCTTCTACAGCAATCGGTTCAGTCAGCGACGGAGATGGAGCAGACAAATGAAGTCATTACGATGATCAAAAAGATTGCCGATCAAACCAATCTCTTAGGGCTGAATGCTTCAATTGAAGCTGCTCGTGCTGGAGAAATGGGACGGGGGTTTGATGTAGTGGCTAAAGAAATCAGGAAATTATCGAGTGAAACCGTAGCCTCTACAGAGAAGGTACGTAGCATTCTTTCCAACCTGCAGCTTTCCATGAAAGAAATGGCCGCTTCCGTTGAAAGAGTCGTAAGTGTCGGTGAAAATCAAGCGGCATCGACCCAGGAAATTTCCGCATTTATCAATGAAATTGAAAAGATGAGTAAAGAGCTTAATAAGTATGCTTCACAATTATAAAACAGACTGCCCCATTCCATGTTGCAGTTACCTGATAAATCCTAACTGCTGAAAAAAAAGCGAAAGATGCCAGGTCTTTCGCTTTTTGATTTACATTTTGAGTAGTCATCATCAGGAACATTCCCTGCAAAGGTAGGTTTAAAAGGTAATCTCTTAAGGGCAGGATGATCTATAAAGAATCCTAAAACAATGGCCTCTGATGATGCTCAGGTTAAAGTTCCACTTGTTTGACCAGCCTTTTCAGCCTTTGATTCAGCTGTTTTCTTACTTTTTTAACATCATCGTGGTCATCCTGGATATCTTCACCTAAGCTGCCGGTTTCATTAATCCAGTCTCGTAAATCAATGATATCTCCGTAATCCTTTTGTATTTTTTTGTACTGCCTGGATTTTCTTGAGTAGTCTATGGATTGGACTAAATCCAGGAAATTGTAGATATATCTCAGTTTCTTCGCCTTTTTTCGTACACTGTGAAGTGAATCAAGCCCTTTATCTGATTTCTTATCTTTGATTTTCTGATATTTTATTACCCGTTCGCTAAATTCCTTTTCATACTTCTGCAACGCTGTTTCTATATCCAACTTATAAACACAGTCCTTCAACTCATCTTGAGAAAAAGTTTTCCACCGTGCTGAAAATTCATCATCAATTATATGGGGAAGTTTCTGCTTCAGCTCATTGCGGTGTTCTTCTCTTTCTTCTTCAGCCTTCTGGATGAACTTCCTATACAGCTCACTGTACTGATTATTTTCTGCTTCTTTGTCAAAGGCGTCAATGAAGACATCGTCCTCTCTTACTTTTCCTAATATGTCATGAGCTTCCTTCAAGCATTTATATAAAGGATGCTCTTTTTTTATTCCGATGAATTGGATGAGTGTCCGCAGCCTTCTCCCTTTTGTTCTAGCTTTATGAACGTCTTCTGTGTTCGTAAATGTCACGGCTGCTTCACAGTATTGCTTATATTCCTGAAAAAGATCATTGAGGACGGCTGACCATTTCTCAGCTGATGCTTCAGTACCTGTATGGATACAATCCTCGCAGACATGAGTTTTCTTTACTAAAAGAAGTGCCTGGTTGCTTCCGCAAATTACACAAGAAGGGGCATTCCCTTGAAGCACGCCTTCCTCCCCTTGCATAAACAGACCGATTTCTGTTCCGGTTTCCCAGCCCAGCTTGTTCATATAGTCAGGTGAAATAGGGATACGCCCGCTTTCATCAATTGGCACCTCCTTACCTCTGCCTGAAGAGCTAAACTTTATATGGTGCTTCTTATTATCGATTCTCATAATTAAATAATCTTCTTCCAAGTTCAGTGCTTTTCTTGCGTTGCTTGGTAAAACGATCCTTCCCATGTCATCTATTATCCTGGTGACAGAAATGATCTTCACAGTCACACTTCCTTTCAAGGTTAGGTTACATATATTTTCCCTAACGTGAAAAGTGAAAACCCAGAATGACAGAGATATAGGCGTAGTACTTCCCCATTTTTTATAAAAATCATAATGAAAGTGCAGCCGATAAAAAAAGCATTTCAGTTCACTATTATGACTGAAATGCTTCTTGAATTGCCTCTTCATCCCACATTAAATGGTGTCCATCCTGTATGCAATCTCTTGTTGAATATCTGCCTTTCGGCTGGAAGTTAAGTTGACAGCCCCTCCTCTTCTTTATTCCACTTCTCAATGTTTCGGTAGATTTCCTCGCTAAGCACTTTGTAACCGGCAGCTGTTAAGTGGATACCATCGTCACTGATGAACTCAACCAGATCGCCAGCTTTTTTGAGAGCCGATCTTACATCTACTTTGAGAGTGCTGCATTCTTCAGCCAGTCTGTTTAAATTTCGGTTATAAAGTCCGTGCCAGTAGTCGATGCCGCCTACTTCGCTTATCCAGTGACTGATGGACGGGCTGTATTTATCTGAGATGTTTTTATAATAGCGAACAGGATCCAGAGGAGGAAGAGTTGCAATGACAGGAGTAATTTGGTGCTCCTTAAGATTGGTAATGATGCTCTTGATATTCTCTATATATTGATTCATCGGTACGATGGCCTTATGCTCTTCCCATGGCTTTTCGGCTACTTCCTTCCATTTGAAGTTGCAATCATTACCTCCAATTTCAATAATCACATATTGAGGCCTTTCCATGATCACGTCTTTTTCAAGCCGTTCCAATAGGTGATGAGAATTATCATTAAAAACACCTTTATTAATGACAGACACCTCTTTATTGTTTTCGGAAAATAATTGTTGAAGTGTATTGGGATAATTCTCTTTCAATATTCGAAGTCTTCCTTTTACAAAAGAAACCCCGCGCGTCAAGCTGTCACCAAAGCAAACGATTTTCACAATCGACACCTCTTATACTAGTAAAATAAGTTTTTATTATTTTACCATATATTTTCAGAATGTCTTAAAATAACGCTCAGCATTTGTGACATTGTTTTTATGTATGAATTGGGTTTCCTCTAAGACAGCGCTTATTGGTAAGTACTTAGAGGTGCATTCAACACTGACAGACCATTAAGTGGTTGCCGTCTGGGTCTTGAAAGGTAAAGTAATGATCATGATTTCCGAGACTAATCCTACACCCTTTTCTTATATTTATAAGATTCCTTAATGTCCTCTGTAATCATATGAAAGGGCTGAAACTTGATTAATTTTTCCTCTGAATAGATTTTGCTGTCCAAAACGGTGTCTGTCCCTTCCATCAGCAGCACATAAAGGTACCAAACATGATCTCGCCATTATCGGGAAACCCCAGCAGGTCACAATACCAATCACGGGCTTTTTCTATATCACTTACAGGTATAAATAGTACACCGATTTTCTTGCTCAACGGTTTTTTCATCTTAAGTCCCTCCTTTAAATTTCTCCTCAGGTCACCTTTCGACACTCCTTTCCCTTCCGATATCTCAAAAAGCATTGTTTTCAATAGGCTCTTTTCGTAGAATTTGCTGCTATTTGTTGCAAATTCTGAAAAACTCCGAAAGCAACAATAAAAGAAAACAGCCTTTCAATATGAAAAATACCCGGAGCAAGCCCCGGGTATAAGAGTATCAGCGTTTGTTGTATTTATTGTCAGGCGCAATCTCATTAGCAAACTCGGCCATGGCGTTCTGCAGCATACTCATGTTCCTGTTTTTCGTGAGCCCTCCCTGAACTAATTCGGATGAGTTGCTATTCTTCCTGCGGTTCAGTCCATACGCAGCTGCACTCATTCCCAAGCTGAGGATGGAGCTCCACATCATTCTTCTGTTCATCCCTTTTCTTCGTCCAAACAAGTCGATAAAGGAAGATCTCCTGCGGCTGAAAATCCTGGACAACAAATGATTCAAACGAAACACCTCTTCGTATAGAATGAGAAAGAACCAAAGGCACTTTCCTTGCTTAGTATCTCTGATGCGAAGATGGAATATAGCTGGAAAAGATTTATCGATTCTTAAAATACACTTCTAATGCCTTTAAAACTTGGTCTTCCTGTTTTAGTGGAAGGATTCGATAGTGGTCCCCTTCCAGTGATGTTTCAAACGAATCGATACCATTTTTTCTCAAAAAATCATCAACATCGGAAAGCTGATCGCTCTGATTTAGAAGTGTTTTGTTACCAACGAAGTCATCTTTCACAAAAACTTGATAGGTGTCGTGCTCCATCTTTACCTGCTCCAGATTATTGAAGTTATTGGTTACAAATCCATAAAATCTGCCATCACCTGTTCCCATATTTTCCGCCTCCATGGTTTTTTCTTAGGATGTCCGAGAGGGAGGAAAAATATCAGCTGTATTGGATGATAGGCCCCATAGATGCAGGCAAGATAACGCAAAAAATGGAGTCACGGCTTATTCGGTGGTTTTGTTTGTTTAGAGCTGTAATACTAAGTCTGCTTTCTGTCTAGGAGACACTGCTTTTAAATAAAAGTCTTCGGCCTTCCAGTATCTGTTTCGGAATTTTTCCAAGTCCCTTTGCGTTTGTTCATTTTCCCTTTTAAATCTTATTTCTTTAGGGCAATCAAGGAAGACTACAAAATCCATATATCCCCTCCATTCCTGGCGTTGAAGAAATACACCTTCTACGATAATGATACATTCTTCAGGCAGATGAATCATTTTTTCCTTGTGGGTATCCGATATACCATCATAGAAGAGGAGGCTGAAGTTCTTCGAAAGCAGCAGTTTTTCAAAGAAATTACTTCGAATCTCATGCAGATTCCATTGTAAGAAATAATACTCAAACCACTCATCACGCCCTGTATTATACCTTTTCTTCTTTTCGACAATATGATCATCAATATGGAAAGTAGTATGTGAAATATCCTCATCCTTCAGCATTTGGCAAAATCTTTCGGTTAGAGTCGTTTTCCCTGCTCTGCTAAGTCCGTCGATGGCAAGGATGTAACGTTTGGCTTGTTTTTTTTCTTTGACCACTTGCAGCAGATGTTGAAGATGATCTTCCACTCTATTCGCCTCCTAAGCTTTTTTATATTTTAAAGAGTATACCATAAAATAAACAGAATATTCCGTCGCATCGGCAATTCTTTTATTTAATTTACTTTTCTTTGTTCATGAAAGAAATATCTGCAGCAAAAAATTCACTCTGGCTTATCAGTACTCCTTGATTGCAATAGCTTCTTATTATCGTTATTCTTGTAAAAAAGGTGGTGATACATATGGGTAAACCAGAAGAATTGACGGAGATAACTATTATCCAAAAGGACACGGCGAATAAAATTCGCGAAGCATATATAGGTGAGTTTAAAGAGCCTGTATTGTTTGGGGTGCACGGAGGAGTCAAGAGGTTTTATGGTGTAGAACCTGAAGTTGAACATCCATCCACATTGGACCATATTGTCGCAGCAGCAGGCGGCTGACTGGTCGGGACCTTATCAGGCGCGCTGGAGGCGCGTAAAATACCGACTTCACCCGATTTAGTTTCTGCAAAAATTCAAGGTGTGATTGAAGCTCCCGAGGGGGTTTTAAAAATCACTGCGATCAACTGCCGTTATTTCTTGAAAGTTCCTGAAGGAAAGCGTGAAGCCGCCGAGCGGGCATTGTCTGTTTTTGAAAGAGGTTGTCCGGTGGCACAAACGCTGAAAGGCGGAATTGAATTTGATCATTCATGGGAAATCCAAGAGTATTAAAAAGTTTTAGAGCAAATAATATATCCAATAACAAAACGCCTATCAAACCAATTTGATAGGCGTTTTGTTATTGGCACAACCCTTCTCCTTTAAAGGCTGAATTCTGTTTTTATTTTGTCTGCCACTTCCTCAGGACTTAAAGAAGTATTATTTATTCGCAAATAATTTTCGGCTTGTATTTCATTTTTTTGTGAATTTAATCGAAGGGTTTTCATTGTGCTAAGGAGATGCTCTTCCGATTGCTCTGTATTGCGTTTGGTCGGTTTATGTTCCAATCTGTTGGGACTTACATTTCGTTTAATTCTCTCTTCGATGTCGGCTTCGAGTTCTACTAAATAGATCTCAGCAGCCTGTTCCTTGAAGATGCTTGTGATTTTTTCAACAAATCCCCAGTCCTCTTTCATATTGAACGCCCAGATAAAAGTAGTGATCAAGCCGATTTCGTCTGTTCGGGAAAATGACTTGTATATCTCCTCCCTGAAATGGTGAGTCAGTCTCCACATTTCAGGAGTGAAGCCGAATAAAGGTTGTAAGAGATCAATGGTCATATGATTGTGCAGTAATTTCATCCCTGTCTTTTTGGATAAAGCCTGCCCAACCGTCATCTTTCCGACTGCCTGTGGACCAAATATGAGGACTAATTTCATTGATACTACACTCCATTCTAAAATAATTATAAAGTTCATGCTTATTTGCCTATTCTAAAATTCAGTCCTCTTAATAATAGCGCAGCCATCATCCTGGGTTTCACTCTTGTTAGGCGTCTTTGGTAAAACGGACTTATTGATGAAGGCACGCTGATCTGGTTACTTCGTTATACAGAAATGAATAAGACCAGAGTCCAAAAAGGAACTCTGGTCCACTTAAGAGCCATGGCTTACAGGTTTTCTAAAAATACCCTAATGACGTCAGCTCCGCCGATAAATGTCCCAATCGAGCTTCCCAGATTGGCAAGTACGACAATCAATAAAACCCTGGTTACTTTGTTGTTCCAAAAGCCCTTAACACTAAGAACGTCTTCTGGCAGTGTCTCAAAATCACTGACGTTTGGCCTGCGGAAGTAAGCCTGGACGAATCCGGCGAACCAGCCTGCTGCAAGCAGCGGATTCAAAGAGGTTATGGGAGCCACGACGAATGCTGTCAAAATAGCGAGAGGATGACCCAGTCCAATTGCTGTCCCTAAAGCAGAGAAAGAACCGTTCCACAGAACCCAGCTTATGGTTTGCTGAATACCAGCAGAAGGATTGCTGATAAAGGTATAAGCAATGATGGCAAGGATCAAGAATGGAATGGTCCAGCCAATGATTTTTGGGACTTTAGACTTTGGAGGACGCTGGTTTAAGACATCCAAATCGTGATCCTTCTTGATTTCTTCTTTTATGCCTGGCACATGGGCTGCACCAAGCACGGCGACAATTTTCTTTCCGGGAGCGTCTTTGATCTTTTGAGCCAAATATTGATCACGCTCGTCAATTAAAGGTTTTTTCAAACGAGGAAAATGCTCCGTAAAGTCAGCCAGCATGCTGTCGAGCATATCCTGCTGTTTAATTCTTTCTAATTCTTCCTCGGTGATGGTGTCGTTAGAAAAGATGCTGTAGATGATCTGGGTCATCAATTTTCCTTTTCCAATGAACCCTACCCCGCTCCAGATGCGGGCAAAGGTGATTTGAATGTTTCTGTCGGCAAGTACAAGTGCTGCTCCTGCTTCTTTGGCCGAATGAATTCCTTGGATCATTTCCTGACCGGCGTTAATGCCAAATTGCTTGGCCATTCTTTTTTGAAAGGAAGAAATCGCAAGGTTCATTAATAACAGAGAAGCCTTGCCCTCTTTAATCACCTTGAAGATATCCATCTCTTTCCACTTGTTCCCGTCCATGATCGATTGATAACGGGGCTCGTCCAATTCTACACACACAGCGTCAGGCTGCTCTCTTTCTATTACTTCTTTAACCTGTTCGGCGCTTTTCTTGGAAACGTGGGCTGTGCCGATCAGAATGAATTCCTTTCCATCCATATGCAGCCTGGTGATATTCTGTTCGTTTTCAATAGACATAAGTTACCTTCCTTTTATGCTCATTTAATCGTTTATTGATACTTGCTTCTTTTATTGATATGTATTGGTCAACCTCTTCTTTTATTTTTTATGTTCTAATCTATCTATAGTTTACCATTTTTTACTGAGGAATTGGATTAGTACTTTAATAAACATCTTAATTTCAGTCAATTTCATCTTAATAGCCCACTTAAATGTATAAACTTCCTTAAAAAGACAAACTTTAAGATAAAGCTTTAGAGGGGAGAACACCAAAAAAAGGATGGATGTAAATGACTCAGAAAGCAATCAGCTCCAGTGAACTTGCTACTTTATGGATGACCTATCAGCAAAAAACAATGACACGGGGAATTTTGGAGTATTTCATTGAAGCCTCAGATGATGAGAAGGCAAAAGAAATTCTGCAGGAAACCCACAGTCAAGTACTGGGTTATATAGAACGTATTACAAATATCCTTAGTGCTGAAGGAGCTGTTATCCCTATCGGATTTACTGAGAAGGATGTATATAAAGGAGTACCCAAGCTTTTTGACCATAACTTTGATATAATGTTCCTTCGTGTCTTAAAAGAAATCAGTATGGGGCTTCACACCCTCCATTTAAGCATGTCTTATCGCAAGGATATTATCCTTTTATATAAAGAGCTGACAGGATTTACGCAAAGTGTCTATGACAAATGTGTCGATTACCTTCAAGAGCAGGATGTACTTCCAAGTGCTCCTTCGGTAACCATGCCTTCAATTGTCGAGTTTGCCGAAAGTCCGAATTATATGTCAGGGTTTAACTTATTTTCAGAGAAGAGAGCATTGAATACAGTGGAAGTTTCATATCTTTACTTTGCAATAGAAACCAATATATTTGGTATGCAGCTGATGACAGGCTTTGCTCAAGTGGCGAATGAACCTGAAGTCAAAAAATATTTTATCAAAGGTAAAGAACTCTCAAAGAAAATCATTAGTGACTTTACCCAGGTTCTGATTGACAGTGATATTCAGGCTCCTTCTACTTGGGGTGCGAAAGCCACGGATTCGAAGGTTCCTCCCTTCTCAGATAAATTGATGATGTACTGCACCAGCCTTTTCTGCAGCTTTGGGCTGGGAAGCAATGCGATCGGCACTGCCTTCAGTCTAAGAAGCGACCTTCCATTGAAACTCGCCGATAAAGCAAAAGATATTCTTACGTATGGACAGGATGGCGGAAAAGTTATGGCTAAAAACGGCTGGCTTGAACAGCCGCCGAGTATGGAAGATCGAAACAAGTTAATGAAATAAGAGTGAACGTCCAGATCGAAAATGGACGTTCATTTTTTATCCGAAAATAAACGTTAAGCAAGCTTGTTTTTAAACTTGGTCAGCTTTTCCATGAAGTCGTTGAATTCATCTAAATTCATTTGTTGTGCAGAATCAGATAAGGCTATAGCCGGATCAGGATGAACTTCTGCCATAACAGCGTCCGCTCCAATAGCTAAAGCTGCTTTAGCTGCAGGAAGCAGTAAATCTTTTCTTCCTGTTGAATGCGTGACATCGACCACCACTGGAAGATGCGTTTCCTTTTTCAGAATCGGTACAGCAGAAATATCAAGCGTGTTCCTGGTCGCCTTTTCATATGTTCGGATTCCCCGTTCGCATAGTATGATGTCCTTATTTCCTTCTGAGTAAATGTATTCTGCAGCATGAATGAACTCTTCTATAGTGGCTGACAAACCACGTTTTAGGAGAACTGGTTTGTTCACTCTCCCGACGGTTTTCAGCAACTCAAAATTCTGCATGTTTCTTGCCCCGATCTGAATGACATCTACATATTCCAGAGCACCTTCTACATCATGGGGACTTAGGATTTCACTTACGACTGAAAGACCTTCCTCGTCAGCTACCCTTTTTAAAATTCTCAGGCCTTCTATTCCCAGTCCTTGAAAATCATATGGAGATGTACGCGGTTTGAAAGCTCCTCCCCGCAGCAGTGTTAGGCCTTGCGCCTTCATGGCGACTGCTACTTCCTTTACTTGTTCATAGCTCTCCACTGCGCATGGCCCCATGATGAAATTCTGGACACCATTACCAAGAAGGGTTCCTTTTACATTGACAATCGTATCTTCAGGGTGATCTTTTCTGGACACCAATAGGGCTTTTCGGTGGTCATCTTCCTGAAGCTCAAGACTGGCTTTGAATATTTCTTTAAAGATATGCACGATGGTTGAAGACTCAAATGGGCCGTCATGATGTTTCAGCAGCATATCCAGGGACTCTCGCTCTCTCACAGGGTCGAAGCGGTTAACTCCCTCTTTTTTGCTTCTGCCGATTTCTTTAACGACTTCTGCCCTTTCATTAAGCAGCTGCAGCAGTTGTAAGTTGATGCCATCAATCTTGTGGCGAAGTTCCATTAATCCTGATCCAGTTGTGTTCATTTTTCATTCCTCCAGTTCCTTTTTTTAAAAATTGAAATACAAAAAATCCCTGCCGTAATTAAACGACAGGGACGAATGACTCGCGGTACCACCCTCATTGTGAACAAACTCGTTCACCACTTTTTAACGCTAACGGCCGCCTAACCGTCTTTTCCTTCATGACCCAAATTGATTCACTACGAAAAAGAAGCTCCAGGATTGTAATTTATGCTTATCTTTGGCTGATTTTCACCACCATCAGCTCTCTGAACAGGGAGATAAAACACTACTGTGATCCTTTCATTGCCGGCTATTTAATTGATAAGCTGCGGGCAGGAACCAAAAAATCCCCACTGATTGTATAATCAGCAGGGACGAATAATCGCGGTACCACCCATGTTGTGAAGAAGAATCTTCACCACTTTAAATTTGTTAACGATCATTTGACCGTCTTTCCCTTCACGAAGCCAATGCATTCGTTACGAAAAAGAAGCTCCAGGACTGTAATTCATACTTTATCTTTGGCTGATTCCCACCGCCATCAGCTCTCTTTAACAGGGAGATAAAGTATTACTGTGTTCCCTTCAAAGCCTTTAAAAACTTACTAGTAAATTAATGCTTTCCGGTATTATATGGTGGATACACTTGAAATGTCAATATAAATTCATGAAAAATTTCCACAAGTGGCAATTTTCCTATATATAATTTGCTCTGAAAACATTTCATGTAAATTTTATCAATGAAGATTTGTGCTGTTAAAAACAGCATGAAGTCTTATAGAGTTGGATGGTGATGCAGTAAAAATTAGCCATAACCAACATGAAATCCTCTAAAAAAAGTTGATGCAGTAAAAGTGCTCTAAACATTGCAAAAATCATTAACACAAAGATCAATCCAGTTTTAAACAAGTAGAATTGTACGGACCTTATATTTTGCTCAGAAATCATTTGAATTGAAATTAAGATAGTTTGTTGCTATCGCAAAATCCCTAGTGGGGGATGTCCTCTATACACAAGGGCCACTCTCTCTCAACCCATTCTTTTGGCGAATTTAAGTAATTTTCTTCAAATATTCAATTGAATAGCACCGTAATTTATAAAGGCTCTTTTCGTAAACTTTGTTGCTATTTAATACTTATTCCGAGAAATTGATCATTATAATAAAGAATAATCTTGTTATAACGAAAAGAAGAGAGCTACTCTCCCTCGATTAGAGAGTAAACTCTTAGTATCCGGGGAAAAATCCGGCTATTGGGATTTTTCCGTAAGCAACAAAATATGAGAAAACTGCCTTTACAAAAAACCAGCCTTCGCATTAATGAAAGACTGGTTTAATAACTTACTCTTTTGTCACTTCTAAATATTGTATCTGATGCCCTTCCCCTGTCTGCACTTGAAAGACATACCCCTGTTCAGTAAGCATGTCAGCTTCCTTGTCATTCTTGAACCGTTCGGAAAGGAACCAGCCGCCGATAGTATCAATATCGTCGTAGCCTATGTCGGTTCCGAGAATCTGATTCACATCTCTTAAAGGCAATTTGGCAGCAAGGATATAGTGGCCTTCAGAGACTTTCCTGATATCCGCGATCTCATCTTCGTCAAATTCGTCCCTTATCTCTCCTACTATTTCTTCAATGATATCCTCTACCGTCACCAGCCCGGAAGTACCTCCGTATTCATCCAATAGAATGGCTAAATGCGTTCTTTCTTTCTGCATTTTTACAAGAAGGTCATGAATGTGAATAGTCTCAATTACTTTAATGACAGGACTCAAGAATTCTTCAATCTTTATTTCTCTATCTGATTTTAAATCAGCCATGTCGGAGGTGATCAATTGTTTGATATTCAGGAATCCAATAACATTATCTTTGTCACCTTCGACAATAGGATAGCGGGTAAATGTCTCAGTCGAAATGGTTTTCCATACTTCTTCAAAAGATTGATCTTTATCTATTGCGACCATTTCTGTCCGTGGAACCATTATTTCTTTGGCGACTCTTTCATCAAATTCAAAGATATTATTTACATAATTCAATTCATTCTTGTTGATTTCCCCGCTATTATAACTTTCAGAAAGCAGGATTCTTAACTCCTCCTCCGAATGTGCCAGTTCATGTTCAGAAGCTGGCTTCAGTCCGAATAAACCGACTAAAAACCTGGCGGATCCATTTAAGAACCAAATGAATGGAAACATGATACGGTAAAACCATATAATGGGCGCTGAAAACAGCAGGGTAACAGCTTCCGCTTTCTGGATTGCTACGGTTTTAGGTGCAAGCTCGCCTACCACTACATGTAAGAAAGTAACCAGTGCGAAGGCTATACCGAAGGAAAGGATATGGGTAAGCGATTCATTCAATTGAAAGTACTCAAATAAAGGATGCAGTAATTTTTCAACAGTAGGTTCACCAAGCCAGCCTAATCCTAATGCCGTGATCGTGATGCCCAGCTGGCAGGCTGATAAGTACTCATCCAAATGTGAGATGACCTTCTTAGCTGACTGAGCTCCTTTTTTTCCTTCCAATACCATGTGATCAATCTTGGAGGATCGAACCTTTACGATGGCAAATTCAGTCGCTACAAAAAATCCTGTTAGTGCAATTAAAAAGATAATGAGAAATATATTTAGAGTTGTCAAATTGTGTCTTACTCTGTAAGACATTCACCTCCGGAAAAAAGTATGCAAACGTATATGATAACGTTTTTCTTATAGAGTATTATTATCCTCATAGTATTAAGTTAAACTATATTCAGTCCATTTACATACATCTCAGATAAATGAGCTGCAGGCAACAGGGCCTATACAGGATTTTTTAATTCCATACCCGCAAGAATAACTATATTTCATTCATGTTTTCTGTGAATTTTTCACATGGTGTATGAAACCAGCCTATTTGCCAAACAATAAGAGAAAAAGGAGTTAATTCCTACGTGAAACATGTAAACGTTCTCTTCATTAAGTTTGCAGCCAGCTTGGTTATTTTTTGGATTAGTCTGGATTTATTTTTCGAAGCGACAATAATCGATATTCTCTCATTTAGTTTACTGTTAACAGTTGTTTCTTATTTTGTTGGTGATCAAATTTTGCTGCCCCGGATTGGGAAAATGAACGCTGTCATAACTGATTTTTTCCTCACGTATCTCGTTGTCTGGATATTTGGAGGTATCTTGTTTGACAGTTATCTGCAGGTTGCTTGGGGAAGCATCATATCAGCACTTCTCATAGCTGCCTCTGAAGTTTTGGTTCATTCCTATATCATCAAGAGTATTTCATCAGAAATCCGGAAAAACAGGCCATCCTTTAATCAAGCTTTTGCATATGAATTTGCTGAAGAACAAAATCCAAAACCAGATAAAGATAAATGATTTCTTTAAAGAAACACTTGGTCTGAGGTTTTACTCGCGAGACAGATCGTTCTGTTATTACAAAGGAATGGGCTTAGAGATGCAATGATCTCTAAGCCTTTTTCAATGGCTCTTTTACTACAAAATTATTCTGCAGTATAATGATCATTTTTTCGGAATGAGCATTAAACAGCTATTATATTACGAAAAGAGCCTTACATAAACATAAGCCATTCTATAGATGTCTTCTTCAAACTGATGAAATAGTTTCATTTCCTTTTTGCGCTTTTCTTACTAATCGGATTATAGCCACTCACCTCTTCGATAAAAGTTTATACTTATTAGACAGGCACAAGGCGACACCAGCTCAATTTTTTTAGAATTTTCCCATTTTGTCATAAAAAGTACTCATGTTCATATATTTTTAATACTTATATATTGATAAGGTATCTAAAAACGTATTATAATGAAATCAATCTTTTTCACGAGGTGGTTAAATGGAAAGTCACAGGAGTAAAAAAATTTCGAAACTTTATCGAAGGATCGTTACTTCTGATGAAACGAAAGCTTTGCTGATCTATAATGGTTTGGACAGCAGCATGAAAGAGGAACTGCAGCAGTTGATGAAAGAGATTGGCACAGAAAATACGAAGAGTATACTGAACAGGATCAGCTGAAATAGCACTTACTTTTAAATGAATCTTATAAACTAAAGACCAAGCCTGAACTTATGTTCAGGCTTGGTCTTTTTATGGTTTATTACATGCGTCTAAAGGTTTAAGATTTCCTTGATATCTTCTTCTGTCAAAACGGTGTCTTTCTTCTCCTGGGAGTCGATTAATTCCTCGACCAGATGTCTTTTTTTCTCCTGCAGCTCATTCATTTTTTCCTCAATCGTTCCTTTTGCCACAAGTTTGATAACCTGTACTGTATTTTTCTGTCCCATTCGGTGAGCCCGATCTGCTGCCTGTTCTTCTACAGCCGGGTTCCACCAGGTATCAAATAAAATGACCGTGTCGGCGCTATGGAGGTTCAAGCCTGTTCCGCCGGCTTTCAGGGATATAAGGAATATGTCGCGTTCTCCTTCATTATACCGCCTGCATAAGTCTATTCTCTCTTGGGAAGGAGTGCTGCCATCAAGATAGAAGAAAGGCAGCCCCTTCCCTGCCAGCTCTCTTCCTATAAGATCAAGCATTTTTGTAAACTGAGAAAAAATCAGTACCCTTCTGCCGGACTGTTTAGATTCTTCAATAATCGAAAGCAGCTGTTGAAGTTTGGCTGAATCTCCTTTATACCCTTCCACAAAAAGGCTGGGATGACAGCAGATTTGCCTGAGACGAGTGATTCCTGCCAGAATTTTGATCTTATTCTTTCTCAGTGTGTCTTTATCCAAATGCTTAAGAGTATCGTGCTTCAGTTTAGCCAAGTAGGCAGCATAAAGCTTCTTCTGCTGGGGCAGGAGTTCGATGGATTCCCTCATTTCCATTTTGGCTGGAAGCTCCGAAAGGACATCCTCCTTTACTCTCCGCAGCATGAAAGGCTTGATCCGCCGGGCAATCGTTTTTCTTGTTAAATGGCTGTAATCCTTTAAACCCTTAAAAAGCTGCGGAAACACGACATGGTAGATGGACCACAGCTCTTCAATCGAATTCTCGATCGGAGTGCCGGACAGGGCAAATCGATTAGCGGCATCAATTTTTTTTACGGCCCTGGCTGTCTGGGTAACAGGGTTCTTAAAGTTTTGTGCTTCATCAAAAAACACAACAGAGAAGGCTTGTTTTTCAAACCATGAGATATCCATCTTCAACAATGGATAGGAAATGATAATAACATCCCTTTCTCTGAAATTTTTCTGCAGTGACTGTCTTTGTTTTTTATTGCCATCCATGACAACAGCTTTAATGGCAGGGGTGAATTTTTGGAATTCGGCCAGCCAGTTATACGTCAGGGACGAAGGACAAACGATCAATGCCGGGCTTTCCTGTTCCCTGATTGCAGGAATTATTGACTGAATAAATGCGATGCTCTGTACGGTTTTTCCCAGCCCCATATCATCAGCCAATACACCGCCAAACCCATAATGTGCCAATGTTTTCATCCACTGATAGCCCTCTTTTTGATAATCTCTTAAGATGGAAGAGAGATTACTGGGAATGTCAAATGAGAGAGAGCCGGGCTTCCGCAGACTTTCTATTAACTCACGAAAAGATTTTTCAATTTTGAAAACTTTGCTCGAATCTATATGATCAAGGAGTTCCAGGCATTGATCCATAGGAAGGGCCAACCCTTTGGCAAAGTCAATATGATCGGCCTGAGAATTTCTTAGGAAACGCTGGATTTCTTGAATTTCCTTTGATTCCAGAGAGAGAAGAGAGCCATTTTGCAGCCGGTAATATTTACGCTGTTCCTGAAGTGAGGATAACAGTTCGTGTATGTCCCTCTCAGGTATACCATCCATATCGAATTTAAACTCCAGCCAGTTCATCCGGTCCCGCTTTACTTTGACCCGGATTTTCGGCGAGGACTTCCCGCGGAAGATTCTGTTTCTGACGGCTGTGGTGGCATATATTCCTGCAAGTTTTTTGAGCTTCGGCACCATATAATACAGAAACTCGTATTCCAATTCTTCGTTGTGGAGAATGTACCCTCCCTCTGTCTTAGCGAAAGAGCTTTCTTCCATAAGGGATAGTATTTCTTGCTCCTTTGCTGTGTCCCTCACCATCATCTTTCCAGTGGGAATCTCTTTATCTTCCAGTGGATTTATAACAATATTTTCATATTGAAATTCAAGTCCAGCCAGCAGCCGGTTTTTCACTCTGTCGAGATACAGCTTTGCAACAAGAGGAGTTGTCATGTATTTTTTTCTAAGAGACCCGCTTATCTCGACTGTCCCCAGTCTTTTTAAGTCCACACCCACTTTTTCAAGAAAGTACGCTATCCGGCTTGAGGGTATAGGTATTTTGCTCGTTCCCGAGAAATCCAGCATATCTTTAATTTCAGCCAGCCTTCTACAGTCCTCCGGAGGAAGATGGTAGAGCTTACCTTCACAGAACACAGAGTTGTAGGGAAGGAGCACCACCATCCAATGCAATCCTCTTACCTTCAAGTAGTAATCTCCTTCGTCATCATCAAAGGTGAATTGAAGCGGAAGTGGTTCCTTCGCTATCTGAAGCCCCTTGAACAGCTGGCCGGCATCGTCGATGAGAATATTTCCATCGTCCTGCAAAAGCGGCTGAAGCGGCTGCCAGGACGTTGGGGGGATAAGCAAAAGCTCTTTCGTTTCTTGCACAGATGAATGTTCTTCCTGGTACACTTTTTCATCATGAACAACTTTAATTAGCTGCGTGATCACCTCATTGGTTTCTCTTAAAAAACAATAAAATTGCGGGTCATAGATAAAATCTCTGGAGACCTGATAGGTTTGTCCATCTCTTACTCTATGTAAAAATGTCCGAATATCTTTGATCCATTGACGGTTGATCATTAATTTTAGAGAGAATAAAGATTGTCCGTCTGCTGTGCGAACTGGTTTTAGAGTGAATTCTGCCTCCATCACTCTTCTTGTGTCGAAGTGGCGCTGGCGGCCGCTGGATTTTATTTTATTCTCAAAAAGCGTCAAAAATCCTTCCGTTAGATCTTGGCTCCCTCTTTGGCTGTCTTTTAAGGCGATGAGGACAGCCGCGACGTGCTGACATTCGAGGGTAAAAGAGGAAAGTTTAGGACAGGTGCATTCTGTAAGAATTCCTCCATTGTGATCACTGCTGATGGTCACATGGAAATCCTCCGAGCTTTTTACGACTGCCTTGCAAGCATCTGCGTGGTCTTCTATAATTTCAACAGCATTCTTTTTAAAATACGTTTCACCTCTTTTGAAGGAGACACTGCCGCATTTATCTGTGATGATTTTGGTACTCAGTTTGATGTTCAATGTTTTCTCCTTCCTTCCGGGCGGTCTTAGCTAACTGTATTTTAACATATTTTATTTCCTCTCAAGAAAAACCAGCTCGCTATCTAATTTAACTGTTTTTACAGAAACATAAAAAGAAGCGGCCGAAAATCATCTCATGATTCTTGTCCACTTCTAAATAAAATTTATTTATTGATAATGCTCCCTGTATCTTCCTTCTTCAAAAATTTCCTTTCCGCTCAGGCCTGTCCAGTCCAGGGGTTCACTTTCAGGATGATAATCGATATAGGATTTCACCATCTTATATCCTTCTGAATAGCCGTATGACCGTGGTAGTCCATTTCCGCCAAAAATGATTTCCATCGATCGGTTAAAATTATTGCTGTACAAATCCCCTTCTATTTCTGCCCAATCCTTCTTGTTGTAATCTGGATTAACCTCTGTTCCTAGGATGTCAGGAAATACAACCTTTTCGAACATCACTGCTTTGCCTTCAAAAACAAGATTATCAAGTACCGTTTGCTGGTTTCCGCTTTTCAAAAACTTTTCAGACCAAACACTGTGATGGTATTCATGCGCGGTTACTGCCTTTAAAACATCCTCGGTATAGTTTTGCGAGTATAGAATATTGATTTTTCCGGAACCAACCGTGACAGCAGCTGAGTTGGTTCTGCTGATACTGGGAAAGATACAGACATTTGTTTCCTTATCAGCAGGAAGCAGCTCTGAAGATTTAATTAATGCTTCTTTTATAGACTCTATGTACTGACTGTTTTCAATTTTCTCATTCAGATTCATCACCCTATCCAATGAATGGGGAACCTGGCCGGTGATGCTTTCTGACATATGAGAAAATTCTCCGTCTGCAAAACATTGCTGATAAACTGGATCGATGACCTCCTGTTGATAGAGATCTTTCTCAGATTTTCCTGTGTTTTTATCCAAAGCACTTATGTAATTACCGTAGAGTTTATAAGCATCAATGATTTGGTAGGATTGACCGCTTTCGGGATGCTGGAAGGAATGAATTAGATCTTCGGCTTCCATTCTGACATCCGTTTTCTCTGCTTTATTCATATCAACTTCTCCGGCCTGTTCCTCTGAACAGCCAGTTAGTATTAAGCTTCCAAAGAGTAACAATAGTAAACGCTTCATTTTTTCCTCCTTAATATAATGTAGAGTTCCTATCCATTATACCATAAAGTTCCAATTCCGCATCTTGATTACCCTTTATGTTAAGTCACTGTAAATATTCCTCTATCGCCTTGAAAAAGTTAAGTTCCTCCTATAAACTGTCTATATCGTAATTCGATATTGGTTTTCGAAATTGAAGCCATTGGAGGTTCGTAATTATGGAGGATAAAGTACTAAGAAAACTTTTTCTCGGCTTCATTCACATACACATCTTACATCATGCCAAAGAGCATCCTGTATATGGAACGTGGATGACAGAAGAATTAAGAGAGCATGGTTATAGTATTAGTTCAGGTACACTCTATCCTATCCTGCATTCTATGGAGACGGATGGGCTGCTTGTGAGAGAAGATAAAAATGTAGGAGGCAAAATCCGAAAGTATTACAGAACTACTGAAAAAGGAAATGAAATCCTAAAGGAAGCACGAGAAAAAGCATACGAATTATTCAGGGAAATTAAAGAGTAATGAAAACAATCATGATTGAAAAGAAGGTGAAGAAATGAAACAGAAAACAAGTCTTAAAGTTCTATTGGAAATCCTGATCATATCAACCAGACTTGGCCTTACCTCCTTTGGAGGGCCTGTGGCCCATTTAGGGTATTTTCATAATGAATATATCTTAAGAAGGAAATGGATAGATGAAAAAAGCTATGCAGACTTGGTAGCGCTCTGTCAATTCCTTCCCGGTCCTGCAAGCAGCCAGGTCGGAATTGGGATAGGAGTCATGCGAGCAGGGGCATTAGGAGGAATCGTTTCCTTTATTGGATTTACCCTCCCCTCTGTTATTGCATTAATTTTATTCGCAGTGCTGCTTACTGAATTCAATGTTGCAAATGCCGGCTGGATTCAGGGGTTGAAGATTGTGGCAGTAGCGGTTGTTGCCCATGCGATTTTAGGGATGTCCGCTAAGCTCGCTCCTGATCTGTCTAGAAAAACATTAGCCCTGCTAGCTTTGATAGTCACTCTTCTGTGGCAGAGCGCCTTTTCTCAGGTTGCTGTGATTCTCCTAGCCGGGTTAGCAGGTTTCTTACTGTATAAAAATCATTCAGACACTCAGAAATCGGAATTAAAGGTTCCTCTATCCAAAAGATTCGCCATCATCTGCTTGACGTTGTTCTTTGGATTGCTGATTCTTCTGCCAATACTTAGAGAAGCGACAGCACTTAACTGGATTGCCATGTTCGACAGTTTCTACAGATCAGGGTCTCTCGTGTTTGGAGGTGGCCATGTTGTTCTTCCTCTATTGGAACAGGAATTTGTACCAACAGGCTGGCTGAGTGAAGAAGCATTTCTGGCAGGTTACGGTGCAGCTCAGGCAGTGCCTGGTCCTCTGTTTACTTTTGCAGCTTACCTTGGTGCCGTGATGAATGGCTGGCAAGGAGGACTGATTGCAACAGTTGCTATTTTCCTTCCCGCCTTTCTTCTGATTTATGGAACGCTTCCTTTCTGGGACTCTCTCAGGAGAAACCCGAAGATCAAAGGTGCTTTAATGGGGGTCAATGCTGCAGTAATTGGAATCTTGATTTCAGCTTTTTACCACCCGATCTGGACCAGCACAATCCTGGCACCTGTCGACTTTGCGTTTGCAGCAGTTCTTTTCAGTATGCTCGTGTATTGGAAGCTTCCGCCTTGGATGGTAGTATTGACTGGTGCCATCGGGGGATGGATAATAGGAATGGTTTAAGAATGAAGGCTGCCTCTGGGTGGTCTTTTTTTGTTGGTCTATACATGAAGCTTTTTGGAAACTGTAATAGATTATATTGAAAAGGATTTCCCTATCTTAAAATGCGAGTACGTAGAGAGTAAACACCCTGCTCCAGCGAGAAGAATTACCCTATGTCTTTCTGCTTTAACACGGCCTTGTGGCTTTGTACGATGCCATGAGGACAAGGTTATTTCTGTTAGAAAAAAGTCCCAGTTGATTAACGGGTTCTGTTTTCTAGTACTAAATTAAAAATTGCATATAAAAAGGAATGTAAAACCGCATTGATTTTGGCACTCCTTTTTTGTTGATTTAAGGGTTTCTTGCTGGTAAATCTGTTCAAGTGGTTATAAAATATTCCCGTAAATAGCAAATGACAGAACTTTTTGTTCTACAAAATATAAGGCGTCAATTTCCTATACACTTTAAATCCTAATACTAATATATAGGAAAGTAGTTAATTATAAAAAATCTTACAATAATTTGATTGGAACGGAAGGTGCGTGATCTCCTGCGGGACTAGCGTGACAGGTGAGACCCACAGGCGAAGCCGAGGAGGCTCACCGCACGCCCCGCGGAGTCACGCGCCTGGAGTGGAAATCAATAGACATTGTTTTCTTGTAGGAATCACTTAACATTTTCTTTGGCTAATTAGAAGTTAATACTTCAAAGCAGAACCCGTTACCTGTCGATACGATTTTTTATTATAGATCATCTACCTAATCAGTAAAAGACCTTAACCTTCTTCCAAGTCGACTGCCAATCCTTCTTGATAATTCGATCTTCGTAGATTGAGGCAAGTTCTTTCGTGGTTTTAAATTGTGGAGTTGCCCTGATTTCCATATTGATGACATCATCCAAACCATGAGGGGCACTAAGAATCAGATCTCCTTTTGAGTCCAGCTTCAAGCCTAGTGCAGTGGCAGTCTCCGGAAACTTTGAAATCGCATCCACAGATGATGTATATGGCGGCAGATTATTGATAATATGCATTCTTGCTTCGTTTTTTACAGACCACCTGACATTGGGAAGTTCTTCCGCTAACTTCCTTTCAAGCTTCTTTTCAACACCTTCGTTCACCTGTGCGGAATCAAAGTAGACCACATCCACGTCAGGGATTTCCGTTCTTCCACTAAAGCCGTGCAGGGTATCCCAAATCTTTGACCGGACAAAACCAGCGCAAATCCACCAATCAGGCAGATCTAAGGTTCTTGCAGCTTCTAAAATATCCACCATCCATTTATCTTCTCTGACCACTTGGAGTACATCACTTTCATTTGTAATCATACTCATCCCTCCTGACCGAACGTATACTCTTATAGTAACACATACTTATTCTCGAGACTTATAACCTTGGAGAAAATCGGAAATATATTAAAAAGGCTCTATTCTAAAGGATTGTTGCTGAAGAATGCTGTTTCCCCTGTCCTTCCCTTTTGCGTAGGAGAAGTGGAAATCTGAAGGCGTAACCACTGAGGAAACAGCCAATAAAAAAGAGCGGAATCACTTCCGCTCTCCTGCCCCTAATTCCTTACCAAGGGCGACGATTGATTGGTTAATACGCCAAATATAATACATATGGTGGATCAAATCGGCTTTCCCCTTTTGTCTGCTTGGTGATAGAGTTTCTATTCTGTCTCTTTCTTCATCCAAACTCCAGAATAGGGACTTATTCTCCTTTTGTTTTATAAGATCTTGGAGTATATCCATGTTGATTCTAAGTTTTCTTTCTGTCATGACAAACACTTCCTGTAAATCCGCAGGGACGCCGGCAGAGACATTTCTATGTGAGGAAGCAAGCAAGTGTTTGGCGTAATAATTGATAGAAGTAACCACCAGCATCCATCGGCTGATACCAGACTTTCTTGCAGAGTCCGGCCTTTGCGGAAGTGATTGTGCCTCATCCTTGATCACTTGCAGCTTCTGATCTAAATCGAAGGCTTGGTCAGTAAGTTCTTTAGGCTCCTGATCTATGAATGTCTTTAAATAATCAGAGGTGTACCCTTTGAGCTCTTCCAGAAAATCATCGAAAGACTCTGTTACTTTATCTGTCGTCTTCTTTGGCAGAACAAGCGCAGACACGAGCAAAGCGATCAGAGCTCCTGCAATGGTATCAATTACTCTGGCTGTAATTAATTCAACACTGATTCCGCCGAGCAAGAGGTCATACATGAAGGCGATCAGCATTGTGATAAAGAAACTCATCCATGTATACGAAACGGTAAAAACATAAAATGTAAGAAAAATGACAACAAAAAGCAATATCACTTCAAGGGCGGCATTTCCTGTCACAAGATTTGCGGCAATGAAACCTGCTATTGCTCCAATTACTGTACCAAGTGAGCGCTGAAAGCCTTTAACGTAGGTCCTTCCGACTGATTCTGTTCCAATCTGAATAATAAAGGTTGTCAGAAGTACCCAATATGGCTGTACAGGTGAGATAATATGCCCCGTAATTATGGCAAGTATACCAGCCACAATGGACTGAACGGCTTTCCTTGTTGTTGGTTTTAATGTTTTTGTTTCTTCTTCTTCCGGCAGATCTGTTTTTTCCTCTTGTGAAGAATCATTGTAGTATTTATCGATGCTCTGGCGGGACTCTGGAGAATTCAGTGATTGTTGAATAATCACAGCAGCATCGACTACATGGTTTGCAATGGATTCAATTCTTCTTAGAGGATAAACCCACTTTTGGGGTTCCTCCTGCAAATTCAGAACTTCAGCAAGTAGTAAACGAAGCTCTTGCACAGCAGATTCAGCGTCTTGAAGAGCGAGTGATGAGTAGTTATGGGATAGAACTTTAGTATCCCTTAAGGATTGAACGATCCGGACGACTAATTCCTTAATATCATTCTGCTCGAAAGCTCGCTGCGCCTCCAATTTTTCAACGGAAGCTGTCAGCGTTTGAATAAGCATTTCAGCATCAAATATATAAAGGCGTAGTTGGGAAAGCGTGATACCCGGCCATAGCTTCCTCAAGTCTTCCTCGGTAATGTCTCCCGCTACCATTCGAGAGTATTCGTTCAATCGTTGAACATTTTTATCCAGCAGTCTCTTTTTCTGTTTTCTGTTCTCCGGTTCTAATATCCATTGAATTAAAAGTGTGAGAACCAGATTCGTCTGAATATGAAAAGAACGCATTCCTCTTCTTAATTCATGGGCCGATCCTTTGAAGATGACAAAATTATATAGAAATGAAAAAAACACTCCGCATCCAATACCTATGTAAAACCAGGATAAATGAGCTGCATCCAATCCCAGAATCGATGAAAAATAAGTCGTCATAAAGGCAGTCATGCCCATTGAGAAATACCGTATCTGTAATTTGGAAAAATAAAAGGCACTAAAAATGATAATGACCATTAAAATATTCAGAATAAATGGGTGGCCCGTTGATAGAGAACCAAGAGTAACACCTGCTGCCCCGCTTACTCCAATAAGAAGCGTAGTTACTTTTTTCTTTGCCAGCGTGTCATCCATTACCAGCATGATTGACAGCAGTCCCACCATACCGGCAACGATGGCAGGAGTTATGGTGCCATAATTAAATACATTAAGTAAAAGCATCATAGTAAAGACGGACGTGATGATGCTGATCGTTGTTTTACCTGCCGACTGAAATCTTTTTCTGCCGGGGTCTGACGCTAGAAAGCGGCCCAGCCAAACAGGGTGATTATGTAATTTCTTCATTTTTTATCATACCTTTTCTAAAAACCATACATTCTACTCTTATATCGTACCCTTCTTCATTAATAGGTAATCCAGGGCTTCAATCAGTTTTTAGATTCTACCATAGATCTTGAATATAAATACAGTAACTTGTCTTATCCCTTTTCCCTGCTTTATAGATTTGACTTTAAACAAAAATCTTGTTATTTGACTTCTATTTTATAGACGATTATACTGTTCCAAGTAATTGGTCGTTATAGCAACTAATTAACGGAGGAAACCAGTGAACATTAAATTTAAAGATTATATAAGTATCAGTATTCATAAAACCGATCTGAACCTGACCAGCTATATTAAATCAATGCTGGAAGATTTCAACCTGGCTCCAGAGCAGAATCTGGTCATGATGCTTCTTTGGGAAAAAGATGGCCTGACTCAAAATCAGCTTGCTGAAAACCTGGGCAAAGACAAAACCAATATTGCCCGTATGGCCTCGAATCTTGAGAACAAGGGGTTCATCAAACGAACCAGCTGCCAGGATGACCGCCGCTCTCTAAAACTTTACCTGACCGATACAGGAAAAACCTTGGGAGATAAGGTGCTTCCCATCACTGAAGAGTTCAACTCGCTGGTTTGTAAAAATATCTCTTCTGAAGAGGTTGCGGAATTAGAAAGGTTATTGAACAAGATCAACACCAATGTTCATGGAGAGAAATGAAAAATCTCTCTATCCTGAGAAGTTGCTATGACAACTAGAGTATATATCAACGGAGGTATTACCATCATGGAAAAAGTATTATTTATTAAAGCAAACTGCAGGCCAATCGAACAGGCTGTTAGTGTGAAGCTGTATCATACGTTCTTAGAAAATTACAAGGAAGCACATCCTGAAGATGAGATCACCGAGCTTGATCTTTTCCATGAAAATCTTCCTTATTATAATAATGACATGATTAACGGAATGTTTAAGCTTTCGAGAGGCATGGAATTGACTGAGGAAGAGCAAACAGCAGCAGACACGGTCAACAAATATCTAAATCAATTTCTTGAAGCAGACAAAGTAGTTTTTGCCTTCCCGCTATGGAATTTCTCGGTCCCAGCCGTTCTCCATACGTATCTTGATTACATGGCACAAGCAGGAAAAGCATTCCGTTATACTCCAGAAGGACCTGTAGGATTGCTTGGTGAAAAAAAGGCTGTATTGCTTAATGCACGGGGCGGAGTCTATTCAGAGGGTCCTGCACAAAACTCAGAGATGTCAGTGAATTATGTTCAAACAATGCTGAGCTTCTGGGGAGTGACGGATATTCAAAGCGTAATCATAGAAGGCCACAACCAATATCCGGATCAAGCACAAACAATTATTGAAGAAGGATTAGCAAGAGCTGCTGAACTGGCTGGCCGTAAGTGAACAACTAAAATAAACAAGAAAAAGTGGATGCCCTGCTAAAGGCATCCACTTCTTTTGGTTATTTTAAATAAGGAAAACAAGGAAACTTGATCAAAACCTCTGCTGAAACAGGAGTGACAATGGTTTGTTTACTGTTGACAAGCTGTTTCGATGACAGTGAATCCTTCCCGCTCCCATCATAGTAAGTCGGCTTTTCTGAATAATGAAGCATTGGCCAGCCCCCGGGTTCTTATGTATTTCTTTTAGTATAGCTCAAAATAACATTTATTGGAATAGTTTTCCTGTAAAATGGGGGCTGTCTTTGCTTATAGTTTAGTTGGAAGTATATAGTTTAATCATCTCTTCACTCATTTTCTCCATTCGATTCAGAACATCCTCATTGATAATAACATTGCTTCCGTCGAAGCAGGAAGTGTGAACGAATACATTCCTTGCAGGCAGGGTCCCTTTCAGGAAAGAAATAATTGGCTTTAAATGATACTCCGGGACCAGGTAATGTTTTTCTGATCCTGCAGTTGCGACCATCCCGACCACTTTACCGTCAAATCCTTCCTGAGGGATATGGTCAAACAGATTTTTGAGTACCCCAGAAATGGAAGCCTGATAAATCGGTGTCCCAATAACAAGAAGATCTGCAGAGAGAAGCGTTTTAACGACAATCTGTGTATCTTCATTATATTTTTCTAAAGGATACCCTTTAACCATTTCTACGTCAAAGTCCCTAAGATCAATCATTTCAGTTTCCAGGTTTGCATTCAGTCTGCCAGCGGTCTTTAAAGTTTCATTCACCGCAATGGCGGTCTTTGAACCAGCCAAGGCACCTGATAGGCCAACAAGCTTCATATAGTACTACCTCCCAATGGAAATTCTTATGCTGTAAAGCAAACATTCTCATTATTTTCACAATTATACATTACCATATAAATTGAAAATATTCGCTAATTAAGCTTGCGTTTAGGAAAATCCACTATCAGTTTCAAATGAATCATGATGAAAATGACAAGAAATACAGCTGCCGGCAGCCATTCAAGCGGAAAAATCAAATCAGCTGCATACCCAGCCAGGATTGGAAGGGGCAGCGAGAATGCTGCCATTTTCCATAAATATTGATACTTTAATTTCCGTTGTAAAGCCGCAGCTGCTCCAACCAGCAAGACGGTAATCAGGGATATTCCCGCAAGAAGTGCAAAAGCTGCAAAAAACGGGCCTAGAACAAGGAATTGGATCAGGAAAAGGCTTCCCCCTTCTCTTCCATTGATCAAAACCTCCACAAACCCAGGAAGGTTGATGATGATGACTAAAGAAAACAAATAAAACAAAGTATTGGTCAAATCTGTCTTATTTAAAAAGTTGCGTGCTTTTTTGTTCGGCAGCTTAAAAGCATTGTTATATATACGAATCAATTTCATGCTAACCCCTGCCATTCCATCTTATGCATAAATTGCAAGTTCTTTTTCTATATGCTCTTCAATCTTTTTCAAGCATTCTTCAGCAGTCTTGGCAAAAATCCGCTTGCCATTAACAATAGCATAAGGACGTTTGGCACACATGCCGCAAAAAGATAAACAAGTGTTTTCAAGGACAGATACTTCCGGATATTTGGATTCAAGTATCTCTTCCAGATTTATAGAATTAATCAAACTGCCATCGCAAATTTCAACAACAACAATTCCCATTCCGGATTCCTCCTTTTTAGGTGTAGTTATAGTATTTGGGATAATGCCTTTTACTTTAGATTAAGCTCTTTTCGCTAACTTTGTGATTTTTGGAAAGTAACACCTTATGAGAAAACAGTCATAGCTTAAGAACCAATTATAGCAAATTAGATCAATTTATTCTTAGACTAGAAATGACAATTTCAAAAACCCTGTCTTGGAAAAATGGATTGACAGGGTTTTTTATCCGATTCAAATGAAGGGTGAGGTTTGTTTATCAAAATAAAAATCAGCGTAGGAATGTAAGCAGAATTATAGATTCTCAAAATCTTTTTCGGCATTAAGCCATTTCACACATGTACTGAGATCTTTCCGTTTACCTTGGGGAGCCTCTCTTTTGGGATAACCGAAATAAAGAAACCCCAGGACTTCCCCTTTTTCGGATAAACCGAACAGCTCTTTCATTTTCCCATGGTAAGCGGGTTGACCAGTTCTCCAAAAGCCGCCGAGACCAAGGCCGTGTGCGGCAAGAAGCATATTTTGTATAGCTGCATACACAGCTCCATATTCTTCTATGTCAATTACCTTAGGATTATCAGCTGACGGTTCAACTGCCACCGTGATTACAAGGGGAGCCCTATACGGTTTGACCAGCGTTTTCTCCAGTTTTTTTCGGCTGGTTTCACTGGATGGGTCGTCCATGCTCTCCTTCGCGATTTCAACCAGAACACTTCCTAGAGGTTTTCTCCCCTCGCCAGTCAGCACAAAGAAACGCCAGGGTTCAGTACGAAAATGGCTTGGTGCCCAGCTGCCTGCCTCCAGTAGTTGATGAATGACTTCTTCCGGAACCGGTTCGTCTTTAACCAGCCCCATGCTTCTTCGAGATCTGATTGCTTCAATAATATCCATGTATTCACCTCCAAAAGTTATAGCTCCCTACTTATATATGATAGGATTGGTACATTTATTTTACTAAGACTATTTAGCAGGAAAGGGGTTATGGCAAAGAATGTGGCTCCTGTGTTAACGAAAGCTGTTATCAGCCTGATCCCAGTGCGTATAATATCATTTTTAAAAATGACCATGCTTTACTATTAATACAATTCGAAGCTGACTGAGCTATTAAAACTTAAAATTGGAATTATGACGGCTGTTAAAATAGTAATACACCCAATATCGTATAGTTGTTACAGCAACCATTATTTCCTCATATTCTTATCTAACTACCTCAGCAAAATGAACCCACATGGTGTATGTCTTTATCACTGGTTCTTTTCGTATTCTTTGTTGCTATTTGATACTAATTCTGAAGAAATATCAATATTAAGAAGTAAAATGCGGTAATGTTGAAATGAAAAGAGCTATTCTTACCCGATAAGAGATAACTCTTAGTATCCTGGTATATCCGAAAGCAACAATATATGTGTAATCAGCCTTATCATTTGAACTCTTGTCCAGTGTAGTAATATAAAGATAAAGCGGCCAAAAGCGGCCGCTTTATAGTTTCTAGTCTTTTACAGGGAACCATCCTGGTGTGTTGATGATGGCGTTCCACAGATAATCGGGTATCACTAATTTTTCTTGATCGTCTTTTGACAGAGTCGTTGCTATCTCGTCTTCTCTACCCTCTTCCACTTTTTGGACCCAGTCCGGTTCCATGATCAGCTCACGGCCCAGCGCCAGTAAAGGGACACCTGCGTTAAGAGCTTTTAGCGCTTCTTCAGGAGTATGAATACCGCCTACTCCGATCAGCGGGGCCCTGTCATTGATTGTGTTTAACAGATATTGAATTCTTGTTTGATCAGCTTCCACTCCTCTTCTTGGTTCAGACCAGAAGTCCATTAGCGATACATGCAGATAATCAAGGTTCTGATCGGCAAGTTTGTCTACAAGAACAAGAGTCTCATCCATCGTTATGCCTGGTGTTTCCGGCTCTTCAGGAGAGAAACGGTAACCTATGATGAAAGAATCTTCTGCGTGCTGTGCAGCTGTTTTTTTAACTTCATCAACGACAGCCAGCGGGAAATTCAAGCGGTTTTCCAAACTGCCTCCCCATTTATCTGAACGGCGGTTGGAATGCGGCGAAAAGAACTGCTGAAGAATATAGCCGTTAGCTCCGTGGATTTCTACCCCATCGAATCCTGCTTCAATCGCACGGCGGGTCGCATCACCGAAAGCTTTAATGATTTCTTCTATTTCTCTTTCCTCCAGGGCTCTTGGAGTATGTTCGCTTCCTTCTGCAGCCACAGCACTGGCGCTGACGATGTCTCCATCAGGTACCAATTCTGGAGGGCAGGCTCTTCCTCCATGGAAAATTTGCAGAATAGCTTTTGTTCCCTGTTCTTTTAGGGCATCTGCCAGTCTTTTCAGGCTGGGAATCATTTCATCGCTGTCAGCTGCAAATTCACCTGGAAACCCTTTTCCGTTTGGAGTAACATTTGTACAAGCGGTGATAGCCATTCCAACACCTTTGGAACGGCGGATATAATAATTGATTTCTTCATCTGTTACAGTCCCATCAGGATTTGAAGCAAAGTTGGTCATAGGAGCAAGGACAACCCGGTTTTTCAATTGTACTCCATTTTTAAAAGTAAAAGTTTTCAGCAAAGCATCATAGTTTTCGTTCATTTCTAAACACTCCAATTCAATTGTGGGTAAGATTCAAATTTTTTACAAATGGAAATTTAACCGGCTTCCTGTAGAAAATGGCTTTCTTGCTTGGCCATTGCTGGCAGGACCTTCATGAAGATCCTTCAGGTCTGCAGTCAGTCGTTCAAACCATTCCTTATCATGTGTCAGAAGAGCTAGGTCAATTAGTCCAAAAATATCAGCTTTGGTTTTTTTGTGAAATTTTTGTAATGGTGTAACTGATTGGATAGGTGTCTCAATGGAACTGCCTTTTACTCCGACTTGTTCAGCTTGGACAGCTTTTATTCTCACTGACTTGCCGTTATTATTCACATTTTCAATATAGCCAATGACAATTTCACCTTCAAAGGACTTGGCTTTAACCCAATCTCCAACGGTTATTTTCTTTGTATTCATGCACTCACCTTCCTATAAATGTAATTATAAAAGTTACAGTTATACTAAAAGAAAAGCCTAAATGGTTTTAACACTTAAGCTGATATCATCAATTGTGCAATTTACTTCGAACTTCTTACTGTAATCATATAACTTACAGTTTTTGTTGTCAAATCATCAGTCTCATTCTGTCTGCCCTTTGATTTGGTTCAATACTGATTTTATGGTGGTTTTATCAAGATATTCCGCAAAAAATTGATCAGCTTCTAAGAAAATACCATTGACAACTTTTTGAATATTGGTTGAAATTAGACAGGATTCTTCTCTTTCTCCCTTGCACCATGTCGGTTTAATGGCTCCGAAAGAGACGGAACGATATACCTGTCCCAATGTAATGTCTTTTGGATCAGCAGTAAGAGTATATCCCCCACCGGTCCCTTCTTTTGTTTTTACAAAACCTGCCTCCCTGAGACAGCTCATGATTTTCCTGACCCTCACCGGATTAGTTGCGACGTTATGGGCGATTGACTGGCTGCTCGCCATATGTTCAGGCAGATAAGCTAAATAGACTAAACTGTGAACGGCAATCGTAAATTCACTATTCACTGCAATCACTTCCTCCAGACTTCTTACTGTAATGATATGATTTACAGTTGGACATGTCAATGGTAGCGGATTTTGCTGGACTGCCAGTGCGAAAAGGTTTAGGTGAGGCTCTCCTGATCCTTCTGCGGGCCGGCTGGAATTAAAAGCAGGATATTCACCGTCTCATAACGGCAAACTACATAGAGTAAAAATCACTAAGCAAAATTCTTGCATTCAAATCCGCAACAAGCCAAAATCAAGAGGTAAAAATACTAATGCTTTTTTCGTAAACTTGCCTGAGTTATCTTGAAAAGAAAAGAGCCCATCTCCGCAATTAGAGAAGAAATCCGGCTCTTGGGGTTTTTCGAAAACAGCAATTATGAGAAAAAAGTCATTACCAAAAAGAGAGGAAGTTATAATATGGACTTAAAAGGAAAATCGGTGCTTATTACTGGAGCTGGCAGGGGAATCGGCCGTGCCGCAGCCATTGCGTTAGCCAAGGAAGGAGTCAATGTAGGATTGCTTGGTCTGACAATGGAGAACCTGGAAAAGGTCTCTGAGGAGCTGGCCGAGTATGGTGTAAAAGTATCTGCAGCAGTTGCAGATGTCTCAGATCTTGAATCTGTAACTCATGCAGCAGAGCATATCCGTTCAGACTTAGGAAGCATTGATATCCTTATCAACAATGCAGGTACAGCTAAATTCGGTGGGTTCCTTGAACTCGATCCGGACGAATGGGAAAAAATTATCCGTGTGAATTTAATGGGCGTATACAATGCAACCAGAGCTGTCCTGCCTGAGATGATAGAAAGAAAAACGGGTGATATCATCAATGTTTCTTCTACTGCAGGTCAAAAAGGAGCTCCTGTAACAAGTGCCTACAGTGCATCAAAGTTTGGTGTTTTAGGTTTGACAGAATCACTAATGCAGGAAGTCCGCAAACACAATATCCGTGTGACTGCGCTGACACCGAGCACAGTCGCGACAGACCTGGCGCAAGAAAACAACCTTTTGTCAGGCAGCACTGAAAATGTTATGCAGCCGGAGGACTTGGCTGAATTGATTGTTTCCACTCTGAAATTAAACCGCCGAGTGTTCATTAAGTCTTCGGGCATGTGGTCTACGAACCCTTAAGAGGCCGGTAAAAAGAAATAAAATGGATCTCATCAGTCATATAGAAAGGCTTGGATGCATACCGCACCCAAGCCCTTTCATTTTTTAATTCATTTTCCCTAAAAACAGCCACCGTTAATAAGGTTTTTCGTGGCAGCTCTTAATTTTATTAAAGGCTGTTTTCGCATATATTGTTGCTTTCGGAAAAATCCCAAGAGCCGGATATTTCCCTGGATACTAAGAGTTTTAACTCTAAACGGAAAAGAGCAGCTCTTTTCTTTTCGGTGTTACCAGATTTCATCTTCGTAATTAGGGTTATTTTTTGAATTTGTATTAAATAGCAACATAGTATACGAAAAGAGCCTTATTAAAAGAGGTTTTGATAGCCCGATAAGTTAGAAAGATTTATATCCTGAAAGTAAAACCCTTGTACCCGTGGGAGCACCATAAAGCACCAGTCTATAACTAATAATGACTAATTACTCAGTTCTCTGCTTCCATCGCATCCAGCTTCGTTTCATGAACTGTTCCAAAAGGGTGTTCAGGCGGAGCATAAATGGCGTATACTTTCATAGGAGTATTTCCGGTATTCGTAATATTATGCCACTTTCCTGCTGGAATCATAACAGCAAAATCGTCTGAAACATTTTGTTGGTAAGTCAGATTATCCTCCGTATCTCCCATTTGTACAATCCCTTGCCCCTCTTCAAGGCGTATGAATTGATCTGTTGTCGGATGAACTTCCAGGCCGATATCATCTCCCACATCAATACTCATCAATGTCACCTGCAAATGACCGCCTGTCCATAAGGCAGTCCTGTAAGTATCATTCTCTTTGGTTGCTTCTTCGATATTCACAACAAAGGGAGTTGATCCATAGTCTTCTAATCTGCTGGCAGTATCCGACAGCAAATAATTGATCCTTAGGGCATTATCCCTTTGTCCTGCAAAAGCTTGAAAATAGGCATTCTGAATTAGAGGGTGTAATGTATCGTAAAAACTGCTCCGGTATTCTTCAGAATGATTGAACTCCAATTGAAACACTCGTTCCAGTCCTTCCTGGTAATTGGCAAAAGTCAGCTGTTCAACGTGGCAGTAAGGGAGCTGCCCGGTTATTTGTGAGAATAAATCTAGGAATGGTCTAGAATAAGCCTCTTTACATCTCACTGCATCCAGCAGAATACTCTGATGCTCCTGGTTAGGAGCTGCGTATGCCAGACTGCTGTACAGGTTTATAATTTCAGCATTTCGGGATATGGTCGTAAGTAGTGCATTCAGTACTTGCTGATCTTCCATTTCAATGATGAATTCAGACTGATTCAAGTCGCTTCATTCCCTTCCAAGGTTTTACGGAATATCATATGCCCAGGTCCTGAGAACGTACATATGCAATTACTGTAAATATCATTTATGAAAGGCTGTTTTCGTATTTTTTTATCACTGTATATAGTTTCTTTCTCATTGAAAAGGAAAATAAGAAAGCAGAACATTCGGAATCACCTGATGATCTGCTTAGCTGCTTATTATTTTCTTTTTTTCTTTGAAAGATCAACAGCTGCTTTTTTTACCACTTGTTCCAGCTGGAGCTGAACATGGACTTTATTACCTTCTATAGTTGTTGTTTGGACAACTTTTGCTTTACGTCCTTTGATCTTAAATTCATCCCCATCTGCCGGGATTTCCTTCCGTAACTGTTGCAGCAACAGATTTCGTTCATGATAAAAATAAACAATGTACATTCTTCTCACCTGCTTCAAATGAATTGAAGTGCCTATTCATCACTATATGAAGGGCAAGGTGAATAGATACGGTTAAGAAGAAAAGAAAAGCAGGAGATTTTCTTAGCAGACCTAATTGACTCTTACATATTTTTATAAATGATGTATCTCTCACATTTTTTTCATGTTCAAAATCAGCTGAGATTATAAAAAGTTGATTTCCAACACAACCGAAACATTTACTAAACCACGTTCACATTAATTTTTTAAAAAAAGCTTTTAGACATAGTCCATGTTTTGGACTTTGTCTAAAAGCTGATCACACCAAAAAGATGCATTTTTTATTCCATATATTCCAACGCCTGCTTAACGCTCTTGAAGGTGTTTCCGCTGCTATTGGTTTCGATGCCGATACTGATTGCAGCCTTGGCTAAGTGTGGCGAAATACCAGTCGAAATCATTTGGATTCCTAAGAGGCGAAGCATCCGCCTGATATTTTGGATATTTACTGCTGCTATGTCATCTATTTCGTTGACTCCAGAAAAGTCCACAATCAGAAAATCAATTTTTAAATCATTGACTTTGGGCAGCACTGAGTCCATTAAATGGGCCGATCGATGCTGATCAAGCTTGCCGACAAGCGGTATAACCGCCATGCTTTCTTTTAAAGGGACGACAGGAAAAGAAATAATATCGATTTCCTCTTTAAACTCTTCTTTCATTTTGGCATTGAACTCTTCAAAGGCAGTTACTGTTTCTTCCAGACTGATATCAAGCATTTTATTGACCTTTTTCAAGAGAAGGGTAAATTGATCTGTTGAAAGATTGAATTGGGATGTCCAATTGGTTATAAGGTCGGTGAAAACTTCCCTTGTAGGGGGATAACGGTATATAATCTCAGATATCTTTCCATTAGCCGACACTTGTTCATAGGCATTCTGTTTGCTCCATTCCAAGAGTTCTGCGGGCATGTTCTTTCCTTCATATTCCAATGAAGAGCAAAGGAACTTTACGAAGGACTTATACATTGAGACAGCCCTGTCCTTTTCAACTTGCGAAATCTCCAGTGACATATGATTAAGGACAGATTCGACTATTTGATTGGCTAAACCCTCATTATTCTCTTCTAAAAATTCAATAAGGTTGTTCATCTTTGGTTTCAATAGAAGATGCTCCTAATTTTTCTTTCTATTATAACAAGTTTGGTGTGATTCTTGTACCTTCTGCAAGTACTGATGAAGCAAATGGTTCTTTCGATCTATCTATAGGATTTTTTAATAGGATTTCCTTTTTAACTTGAAAAAATAAATTTTTATTGAAAGATATCTTCTTTGAATCCACCAAATACTTTTTTGAGCCAGCTTGAATTCTTTTTTTATGGCCAGATGATCAGAAGGGTTTTCAAACCTAATCTGTTTCCGCATAAAATGTCTGTTATCAGTTTGTCTCGTAGAATTAATACCTGCTCTGGCTTAACATCTTCATGTTCTAGATAATTCTTGATGGACGGCTTTTTACAATTATTAATTATAATTACCATTAAATTGATTTTTAAGGGGGCTGTTCGTTCAGTACCGCTATTGGATATTCCTGTTACTTTAATTCCGTTATCATTCTAGTTTCTTATCCATTCGTTTGCCTTATCGTTAGCCTGACTGCTGGCATTGACCAGTGTTTGATCTAAATCCACTAAGACGAGTTTTATCTTTTGATGATGCAGCCATTCTGCATCCACATTGGTCAAGTGATTAGTATAAAAATCAGGCTGCAATTTTAACATCGGTAGTCCTCTCATTTTACATAAATTTATGAACTTGATGATGAAATCTTCCCCCAGCCAAGTTATATTAAACGTTTGAATGTGCTTCAAAACAGGCATTGTCTATTTAAAAATATCGGGACATACACACATTTTAATTATTCCAATAGGATAAATAGAATCTTTCTTATAAAGGAGAAATGTCCTGTGTTTTATCACGTTAAAGAATTACAATACCAAGCGAAACCAGATAGACCCGATCCATTGTTTGCGAAGCAGCTGCAAGAGGTACTGGGCGGCCAGTTTGGCGAAATCTCAGTGGCACTTCAATATCTTTTTCAAGGCTGGAATGTTAGAGGAAATGGGAAATATAAAGATTTATTGATGGATACAGGTGCAGAGGAGCTGGCACATATTGAAATGCTCGCTACGATGATTGCCCGATTACTGGAGGGTGCACCGGTCGGAGATTTAGAAGTGGCGGCCAAGGATCCCATTATTGGTGCTATACTCGGCGGGATGAATCCACAGCATGCCATTGTTTCAGGTCTTGGAGCCATGCCTGCGGACAGTGTTGGCAACAGATGGACAGCTGACTACATTATTGCCAGCGGAAACCTACTCGCAGATTTTAGAGCAAACTTGAATGCTGAATCTCAAGGCCGTCTTCAAGTTGTACGGTTATATGAATCCACTACCGACCGCGGAGTTAAAGATATGCTTTCATGGCTCATTGCACGGGATACCATGCATCAGAATCAGTGGATTGCCGCCATTAAAGAATTGGAAGCAAAAGAAAACGTAGTTGTTCCAAGTACGTTCCCTAAAGAACTTGAAAAAAGAGAAGTATCTTATACATTATTCAATCTTTCCAGAGGAAACAAAAGTGCTGCAGGAAGATGGGCAAGCGGACCGAGCATGGATGGAGAAGGAACATTCAATTATGTCGAGGATCCTGTGCCTTTCGGACCTAAGCCTGCACTTCGACCTGCGCCTTCTTATATTCATGATACGCTGCCATCGGTGCTTAAAAGCGATATGATGCCTCCTAATATGTGTTAAAAAACGCCTGCGATTATTCTGTTATAAGAGCCCGGTTTGTAATATGTGACTGTGAAAAACCATCGTTGACTATATTAGAATAGACTCGTCAATGTGAGAGCGCTGAAAATCTACTCAATGTTAAAAAGGAACAACAAGGTTCAATGTATTAAATAAATAGAGGGAAAATCTCCCTCTATTCTCTCCAGTATGGGCTGGTTTTTGCAATTAGAGGGAAAATCTCCCCTTATTTTTCCGCTGCATACTTAATTAAGGAGCAGACGGATTCCGCTATAAAGGCCACTCCTTCGTAAACCATCCCAGCGGAGTCGCACACCTACTGAAATCAAAACTCCTTTTAGGACCTGAAGTGAAAAAAGCAGAATCACTCTCTTAAGGGAGCGATTCTGCTTTTTTACTATTTGTTGAACTTTTACAGCACCCTCATAAATGGCGCGCCTTTTGGATTTAATATATGGGATGGAATATCCGGCATATACATTTGCGATCCTTCTGCTCTTCGTCGTCGACGTTCTTTCCGCATTTAAATCCAGCCTTTCCCTATAATAGATACCGTTAGCGCTGGCTGGGTTTCTGCTTTTCCGTAGAGATTCATATATTACATAAGATTTTATCCGATTTTTTACCAGTTGCTTTCTCTATGCTCATTCGTTTGTTCTATACGTTTTCCTGCTTATCTTGTAAACGATGACAATTATATATATGGCTGCAAGCGGCAATATGGCTTCAGCTGTGGAACTGGGCAGGATATTAAAAACAAAGCTGCCAAGTAAAAGCATCAACACATAGCTGCAAGTCCAAACTAATTTTGAAAGTCCTACTAAATATTCACTAAGTCCTTTCTTTAACTTTTCCCCTATCATCACTGAAAAGATTAAAGAGAATATCATAAGGATAAATAATACAGGCCGTAAGAATTCGGGTAATACAAAATGGCTGCCAATGCTGAAATAGGTTAATACGGAGAATGCAATTAACAGGTGTAAATTATACTTTATGATTGGTGACATCTTCTTCCCCCCTATTTATAAGATGATTTACCATGATAAATAGTTTCATAGACCTGCATAAAACAACAAATGGTTATAGTGAGTTACGTTAACCTCAATAGTATTCCTAAATCCCTGACCCCTGAAAAGTTACTTCCACATTTTCATATTCTGATTATCCAATTATTATCAGAAATGGAGTAAAGGCACCTCACTTTTTATAAAGAAATAGTTTATTTTTTGAAACAATTTCCTTATCCTCATAGTTTAACAGATAACACTAACAAATCAGAATAACCAGGAGGAAAAAATGAACTGCAAAGCGATTCTTTTACTATTAATCTCCTTTTCTTTATTACTTGGCGGCTGCCGGATAGAGAGTGGAAGTAATGATGAACACACAGATAAGAAAGAAACAAAAGCTGTGCAAGAAAATGACATGAAATCTAAAGAGGAAAAAACGACTGCTCTAGCAACCATGGAGATGTATAATCAGCTGGAAAAAGGAATGAGCTACGAAGAAGTTAAAGAAATTATTGGTTCAGAAGGCAAGGCTGCTACAGAAGAGGGAGACGCTGATATGATGTATATTTGGGACGGCAGCTACCCCAATTCATTTTTGAGCGTTTCCTTTAAAAGAAATAAGTTAATGTCAAAAACACAAATGGGCTTGAAGTGATTCTCAAGAGTCTCCTGTTAGCTGTCAGTATTTTAAAAAATATAGAAATCACCCCCTTATATCATTAAAAGGAGTCGAAGGATATAGTGAAAGGGTTGGTGAAGTCCTATGAATAAACCATTAACGAAACTTTCTTATGACGATATAGATAAATTGCTTCAACCGGCAGATCAGGATCTGTTTCATAATATAAATTGGCAGTTCATTTCCGAAGAAGAGATGGAGACCCTATTGAAAACCCCTTAATGATACACTAAGGAATTTATGACAGAGAGGCTATAATGCAAAACATACAGAAGGACGCACTTAAATTCACTATAGAATTCGGTGCGTCTTTATATTTATCGATACCTTGACGGATAATAAGCGCTTTTGTCTTACATCAAGCTGTAAATCACAGGAGGGGAATTGATTATCGGAGATTTCAAAATAACAGTGCTTTCGTACCCTTAATTGAGTAACCTATAATATCTCTTGGTTTCCTGGATAAAAGTAAATGTTAGAGATGACAGACTGATTTCTATTACTCAAACTTCAGTATCTCAATTATCTTATCAATGACTACAGGGACATCCATAGGCTTTCCTATTGTAAAGAGACAGTCAGCTTCTCCTTTATTTGGCGAGAAGCTATTTTGCTTAACTGAATCCTGATTCTGGCGATTTAAGACTTCCGTAAAAGTCGACGCACTTCTGAAAATTTTTGTGCTTCGTGCACTGCAGGCTATACGCTCTTGTAGTAACACATCTGAAAGATTGAAATACACCAGAATACTGTGAAACCCCTCTCTGTGATAATACTCCAGAACCCTTGACCGGCTGTTTCGACCTAGATTCGAGTTGCAGAGAATAAGATGACTTTTTGTATTTTTAACAGCATACTCAACAATAGATTGGGTAATGGCTGTTTTTAATGTGTTGGGACCTTCTTCAGGCAGCAGTCTTTTATAATGTGTGTTAATAAATTCAGCATGGTTATCCTGGTCAATAACAAGAATGTCCTCTTGCTTCTCTTCCAGCAATCTCGCAAAGGTAGACTTCCCGCTATGCGTTTTTCCGACTGTCAGTATGACATATCTTTTCATTTGTTCACCACCTCTGCTCCTTATTTGTTGGTTACCGTTTATGTGGTCTCCGATTTCTGGGAAATCTATGTAGATAAAAGTGCAAGAAACTACTATAATTATCCATTTGTTTTATTGTTTTTAAAACGATTAATATGGTTACCTTTGTTTCAATGTCGTATGTTATTTAAAGAAAAAAAGCTGGTCAACATGGCTGGGCTGTTATATTCCCTCCTTGATAAATACGAATGAACTAAATGAAAGTTTCGGTTTTACTCTCAAAATTTAATATAAAAAATCCCTTCCGTGAACAGAAAGGGATCATTTACAACCTTCTTATCTCCAGTTGGATCTTTAGGTCTTATACAGTAAATTACTGTTGAATTAATCCTTAAAACATAAAAAGGATATTCTTATTGCTGCTTTTATTACTTTTTTCTTTTGCTTTCTTGAGCTTTTAAGGCTACGGTTTCGAGTCCATCCTGGGCAAATTCCACGTCATTCTTAGGCATTGCAGGATTATGCTGCAGGTCTTTATTTTTCTTTTTAGACATTGTTCTCCACCTTTCCTTTCTAGAGTTACTTTGCTCCTTTTCAAACTTCCTAATAGGCAAGCTGTAGTATTTTGTGATGATTTTAGGAATCGTATACCAACTCTTATATTGCTTTTTATGGGTATTCATCTGATTACCTAAGTGGTGTTCTATTTCATCCATATCATTCAGCAAGAAAGCTTTGAGAAAGAGTTCAATAAAAAAACGACTGAACTCTTATTAGAGACCAGTCGTTTCTAATGATCATTAAGGAATTAATACCTCATCAATCACATGTATGACACCATTTGATGTTTCGATATCCGCTTTTACAACATTGGCATTATTCACTCGTACAGGGTCAAGGGATACATCTATTGTTTTCTTGGCAAGAGTCTCTGCCTTCATGCCGTCTTTCAAGTCAGTTGAAAGAACCTTTCCAGGGACAACATGATACAGCAGAATATCTTTCAAGTCCTCTCTTGCTAGAAGTTCTTCTGCAGTGATGCCTAATTTGGTTAGAAGTTTTTCGAAGGCTGCGTCCGTAGGCGCAAAAACAGTGAAAGGGCCTTCTCCCTTCAACGTTTCTACCAATCCGGCTTTCTGCAAGGCTGCTGCCAAGGTTGTGAATTCACCAGCCTCTACAGCCGTATCAATAATATCCTTCTTACTCCCGGGGGTTTCTGCTGCAAAAGCACTATTTGCCAATGACATGAATATACTCATGACCATTAACAAAATAATTCCTTTTTTCTTCATGAATACTACCTCCTTTTTTACTGTAAACCTCTACAGAAGACTATATTTATCTCCTATGAGTTTACTCCAATGGTAGTATTCGTTAATTAATGCTTCCTATACCCATTTGCAAATACTTTACATTTAAGGTCCATTTCCAGGTCCGGATCCCGGTCCTGCATTGTAATTCTTATCTTCCCCAGGTCTTTCTCCAGGATTAATTCCCTTGATATTATGATCGTTCCCCCGTTTCTTTCTTCTCATATCTATCAAAAAGGCGAACAACAGTATCCCAATGATTAAAACAGGCACCCACCACATTAAGGCATCCTCCTCTCTGTAAAAAATGAACTTGGTTTTTTGTTCTTTGCAAACAATTTTTATCCAAAAATCGCGAGAAAACTCCCTCTTCAACCGTGTGAAGGGCATAGTCCAACGGTAAGGGGGAGATGAATCGCCTGCCTTTTGGTCTTTACTAAAAATACTTCGAAAGAAACATATGTTCCTAAAGTGCCATCTTTCTTGGTATAATTACTACAAGGAGGTGAAACCATTTGAATGTCAAAAAAACCTTTAAATTCAGGATCTATCCAAATCACGAACAGATTGAATTAATCAATAAAACGTTCGGTTGTTGCCGGTTCATCTACAACTATTTTGTTGGGAAACAAAAGAACAAAGACGCTTATTGGTCTATCGTAAATGAAATGGTACAGAATGGGCAGCTTGCACAGAACAATTAGAAAGGTGAATTTTTCAACAAGAACCAATCCATCAAAGCTGTTCGAGAGCTCAAGAAGACCTATTCATTCTTGAAAGAAGTCGATAGTATTGCCCTTCAGAAATCAGTTGAAATCGTTCATGATTCCTACACACGGTTTTACAAGAAACAAAATCGTTTACCTCGCTTCAAATCGAAGAAGAATCCCGTTCAATCCTATAACACAAAGTTTGTGAACGGGAATATACAAGTGAAAGATCAACACATCAAATTGCCAAAACTCGGCCTTGTTCGGTTTGCCAAGAGTCGTGAGGTAGAAGGACGTATAATGAACGCCACCATTCGACGAAGCCTTTCGGGTAAGTTCTTCGTTTCAATTTTGGCTGAATCAGCAGTTCAACCCTATAAAAAAACTGGCACCTCTGTCGGAATCGACGTAGGTCTGAAGGATTTCGCTACTCTTTCAGATGGCACAACCCATAAAAACCCCCGTTTTTTCCGTACACTAGAAAAGAAAATAATGAATGCCCGACGCATTCTTTCAAGGAGGCAATTGGGTTCTTCGAATTGGACTAAACAAAAAAAGAAAGTTGCCCGGCTGCACGAAAAAATCGCTACTGCAAGAAAAGATATGCTGGATAAAATCTCTACCGAAATAGTCAAAAACCACGACATTATCGGCATTGAAGATTTGTCCGTCGAAAAAATGTTGAAAAACAAAGATCTTTCAAAAGGAATCAGCGAAGTAAGCTGGGCCCAATTCAGGTCTATGTTGGAATACAAATCCTTATGGTACGGCAAACAGGTGATAGCCGCAGCGAAAAATTCCCCTTCCAGCCAGCTATGTTCTGTATGTAATTATAAGTATAAAGCCGGTAAAGATCTTGCGTTGCGCGAATGGACGTGTCCAACTTGTAAAAGCAGCCATCAAAGGGATCTTTACGCAAGTTTAAATCTTCGCAACGAAGCATTGCGATTAACCGCAGGGACTGCGGAGATAGCCTAATCAAAAACGAACCAAAAAGGTTTGTGTTCTTAGGAATCCCCCACTTCAAGCGACCTGTGAGGCGGTAAGTGGTGGGTAGTTCAAACATCATTATAGTAAGACTATATTTTAAGGGAAGGGTCTTCATCACCAATTTAAAAAGTTCTTCCAGTCAGCGAAGAGAGAAATAAAGGGAATTTGACGACAGCCAGCCGTTTAGATAAGCTCTAATCGTAAACTTTGTTCCATTTAAGATGAAAAATTGACAAATCCTCCTTTTAAAAAGCGAAACCACTTTTAATAATAGATAAGAGTTTTTCTCCCCCTTTATGAAAGAAAAATCTTAGTATCCGGGGTTCTCAGAAAGCACCAATCTGAAACAGCTTTTGGAGAAGAAATGAACGTTCTGGAAAATAAAAAAGCAGCTCAATTGAGAAGTGAATCTTAACTAAGCAGCTTTTTATGCATTAAACTGGCTTACATCTTTACGAAAGGATCAGCAGCTCAATATTTTATCAAGTCATCTGTTAATGTGACACGGTGGCATTTCATTAATAGCTCCTCCAACCCATCAGGAGTCAGATTGCTGTCATAGGCGCAGACCGAAATCAGGCCTTTGTCAGTAGTGAATGATTGTACTTGATTTTCATATAGAACAATTTTATCGAGGATATCTTCCTCATCACCCCATTCAACTAATCCCCAGGTCCATACAGGGACTCCATGATTTAAATAGGGCTCAACGGTTTTCTTGAAATAGGAAATGATCGTGTCAGGATCAAAACTTTGTGTAGCTGAATAGAAATCATAATTATTTGAGTAATGGATATTGGCTAATTCCTTCTCGCTCAAGATTTCCTGTAAGTGTTGTTTGATGCTAAGTAAATGTCTGTCATTCTCAACAAGCAATACAGGACTGCCTGCCTTCACTCCAGCTTTAATAAAAGCAACCGCGTTTTGAATATAAGTCTGTTCATTATTAAAATGATAAAGTATATGATTATCCTGTCCTTTAGATTCTTCTAGAACCTCCATAATTAAACTGCTCATTTATGTATAACCCCTTGTATTTTGACCTATTATTCATACTCTGAAAGGTATTTTCAGAGCTGTTCATTTTAATCAACCTCTTTTAAAGGGCTTTTTTCAATATATTTTCTGGTTTAACTAAAGTGTGGATTATTCAAATGAAATTTAAGAGAATGCAGAAATCTAATACAGCCTTTTAAATATAGGTTTCATCTTAACATGAGCTGATTGAGAATGCGAATAATCAGGACATTAAGGATATCGTAAGAATTATTCTGTAAAACAATATCGACTTAGGTTTTCATAAACATTTAACGGTCCATATATTTCCACTTTTTCATCTTCAGGATTTTCAGAGAGGTAAAAAATTTCAATAGGAAAAGAGGATGATTCGTATAGGTTCTGCTCAAAACCTTTCTCTTTTATCCATCTATATAAAGAAGTATAAGCTTTGTCTATGGTCATGTTTGTACAGGAAACTCTGGCAAATTTTATCTTCGGTATCTTGACCCTGACATTCCGTTTGGGATTTCGGTAAGGCTAAATACCTCCAAACAAGCAAAAAAGTCACCAAGATTTCATTCCTTAAATAGGGGCTTATCAACACTTTCCTGCTAACGGCATTTGGAATCTGTTCCATTTTTCCTTCAAACTCTTGCTGAACTTTCATGGCGGCATCCGGAAGAGATTCTGAAAAGTTAGCAGTAATGCTTTCCCCTACTAATAAAAATCTCTTTCAACCATATCAAACTTTACTGGTTCCATCAATTTTTAACTCCATTTCCAAATAAATCATATTTAATAATTCGAAGAAGAAGGGCTTTCCCCCTCTAAATACTTTTAAAAAGCACAAATTTCCTTTCAGCCTTGTTTCTGGGGTTAATTCTAAGCTTTCAGCCGTAAAAACGTTACTGCCTCTGCAAGTGATAATTAAAACTTAGAGAACCATGCAGTTGATATTTACCCAAGAGGCAGAAATGCCGCTAGCCATTCTGGGTTAAGAAAGCCATCTAATTTAATAAAGGCAATTTTCGTAAACTTTGTTGCTATTTGATACTCGTTCCGAAAAATAAATCATATTAAGAGGGGTGAAAACTGGTAACACCGAAAAGAAAGAGCTACTCTCTCTCGATAATAGATAAAACTCTTAGTATCCGGAAAAAATCCTGCTCTTGGAATTTTTTCGAAAGCAACAATATATACGAAAACAGCCTTAATAAAAAAAGGTTCAGTTATAGGGGTATACCCTCAACTGAACCTGCAAATTGTTAACAGAAAGTATCTTTGATTTTTGGAACTGAAAGACCAAACATCGGTCTTAAATAAAGTGCGATAAAGGTACCTGCCATCGCAAGGATTCCCCAAATATAACCATGAAGGCTGAACGAGGCTATGCCTCCAAAATAGGCTCCGATATTACAACCGAACGCCAGTCGTGCACCATATCCCATCAGCAAGCCTCCAATGACAGAAGCAGCAGCATTCTTACCAGTGATTTTAGAAACTTTAAAAAGACCGCCGGCAGCAGAAGCCATAAAAGCTCCTAAGATGACACCGAAGTTCAACACAGTGGTAGAATCTGCAAAAATAGAAGACTGTAAGACTTCAGCATTGCTTCCCTGCCAATACCCCCAGCTGGCAGCATCAATGCCAAAGAACACCGCTGCTTTAGAACCCCACAGGGCAAACGCAGAAGTGATTCCCCAAGGAGCACCGCGTGTCATCAGAGTCAATGCATTAAGAACTGCAAGCGCAATCGCTGCAGCGAATAATGGCCAAGAACCACGTAAAACTCTTTTCCATCCACTTGCAGAAGGAACCGGTGCCATTTTAGGTGACTTCTTCTTTCTTTCCACCACAATGGAAATCCATGCGATAAGAGCGAAAAGTGCTAGAGAAAGTACCCAGGCACCGCCGTAGCCTAAACCTGTGGAAGTTGCCAGTGAAATCGGTTCAAAGGATGGAAGTTCCTCAGTCCAGAAAGGCAAATGTGCCGCACCCACGGTTGCGCCAATAATGAAGAACAATAAAGTTATGAACATGACAGAGCGTCCGCCGCCTACTGCATAAAGAGTACCAGAGGCACAGCCGCCGCCAAGCTGCATTCCAATCCCGAACATGAACGCACCCACCACGAGGCTGATCCCTACCGGTGATACATAACCATTCACCGGACCTCCAAAAAAAGATAAACCGAATGCGAGAATTGGGGCAAATAGTGTAACCGTAACAGCCAGCATCAACATATGAGAACGCAGCGCTTCCCCATTGCCGACAGACATGAATCTGCGGAAAGCGGAAGTGAAACCAAAACGTGCATGAAATAAGGTATATCCAAGCAATAAGCCGATGATAAGCAATAACGGCTGTGCCGTTGATTGAGTCATCATCAGATAGATTAATAGAATGGCACTCATGATCAGTCCCCCATAAATTAAGGGCATTTGAGGATTGTTTAACTTGGTATCTGAACGCAGGACAGGATCCTTAGCGTCATTAATGGGTTGAACTTTTGTTGGAGACATCACCAACCACCCTTTCCTGATAGTTTTAGTCGGATTTACTATTCATATCTTACAAGGGGATTGGTGCTCTGTCAAAAAAATTGTTTGATGTAAGCTGAAGTACATTCTGTATAGAAATTCAACCAAAATGATGTACCCTATTTGCTGAGCGAGGATATTCTACACGAGAACCAATGTTATAATGCACTAGGTATGAGGTTCAACCGGAAATCAGTACCACAAGAAAAATATATTATTGAGGACTTATCAATTTCTGTTATACGAGCTTTGCCGGCAAGCGCAAATCGTGGTTTCAAACTCATTGGAATTAATGGCATCCAACCATTGAGGTAGAAAGCTCGATCATGGCTTCGCAACTTTGGATGTATTAGAAAAGATCTGCGGTGTTGTTCAAAATAAAATTCCCGTATAGTTGGACAGCGGCATTCGCACGGGAAGTGATATATTTAAAGCCTTAGCACCGGGGGCTTACCCTCTTGCTATGTAATCATATGCTTTCTTTTCCATCGCCGATTTTTCCTCTTATTCCCATTCATCAATAGAAATATATGGAAAATTGAGTTATCAAAATTAAACTTGTCTGAAAAATCAGCAGAGAAAGTAATTTGGCACTTTTAAAAGGATAACTTATATTCAGTCAATTCAGCATCTTTTGATTGTAGGTTACTCAGCATCATTTCCCAAAAAGCTGTTAACTCTGCCTCATCCATATAAGCCAGTTCTGTATCCTCCATTCTCTCATGGATATATTCCAAATCAGGAGACCCAAACCTTTAAGGTATTTAAAAATTCTTCCTTTGACATCTCATTAATTCCAGAGGAGTTTAAATTTGGCGATGTCGGAATAAAACTATACAGAGAAAATAGATCAGCCAGCCTCGAATATAGATCCTCATTCGGTTGGATCGTTTCCATTGTTTGAGTGGAAAGTTCCAAGCTCCATGACATTGCTGTTAAATATTCTGCCTTCTCTGCTTCTGAAACCTCTGCGTACTTTCTCGAAAGAATATTTCCAAACTGGATAGCGTATTCAACTCCGTCTTGCACTTTATCAAACTGAGCTTCTTTAACTTCTTTCCTATCTTCAAGTTGAAGAAACAAGAAAACATTGATTAGTAGAGATAATGGAAAACCAATCAGCAGTTTGTATTCTTTGAGGATTTTCTTGATTGCCCTCCTGGGTATGAACCTTTTTATTGAGTGGACTGCTTATTTTAATTTCATGGCCGATGACTCCTTCTTGCGGACCGTTATCTCCGGCATCCAATGGTTTCGTTGGCCCGTAAACTCAGTATGCGGGCCGTTATCTCCTGCATCCAGTGGTTTTGTTGGCCCATAAACTCAGTATGCGGGCCGTTATCTCCGGCATCCAGTGGTTTTGTTGGCCCGTAAACTCAGTATGCGGGCCGTTATCTCCGGCATCCAGTGGTTTTGTTGGCCTGTAAACTCAGTATGCGGGCCGTTATCTCTGGCATCCAATGGTTTCATTGGCCCGTTGACTCACTACGCGGGCTGTTATCTCTGCCTTGCAGTCGTTTTTATTAGTTTTACCTGATGCACCATGGCCCGAGATTCCGATAATCATTCGATCACCGTATCCTTTTATATATTCAACGATTTCCTCGATAACTTTCTCCATGTAATTTCCGTTTCTGAATGAACTTCTCTATATTTTGAAAGCTGCATCTTTCAGCTATTTCTGCCGCAATACAATAATGCATCATTCTTGATCCCATTAGAGTCCCGCCCCTATTCTTTTTCGACCATCACAGAAATTTCCCGGCACTATCTCTATTTTGTTTTTCTATGAATCTCCTTGCGAATTACTTCTTGTATTGCTATTTTCATAGTCTGCCTGAAGCATTCCATAAATAGCACAATCCTTGTACTGATTTTTGGCATTCCGGATCATATCCCTTACTATTCCTTCCTGTCTCATCCCGGACTTCAGCATGACTTTTCCTGAGGAGGGGTTGTCTGTGTTGTGAGCTGCAGAGATTTTATGTACATTCATTGTTTCAAAAGCAAATCGTACGACTTCCCTTAATGCTTCAGTAGCATAGCCTTTGTTCCACCAATTTGGCCCTACTGAGTAACTGACTTCACAATTGCCTGTTTGTTCATCAAAGTCATACAAATCTATTTCACCTATTAGTTCCCCGCTTGCTTTAAGTTCCATTCCCCAGTGGCAAAAATCTTCATTGTCGTATTGTCCGCAGATGGTCTCCAGCTTCTTGACAGTTTCTGAAATGAATTTGTGTGCTGGACTTACGCGGTTATCGCTTACTCTTTCATCTGAGAGCCAGCGATCAAAAATAGCTTCAGCATCAGATAAAGTCAGCCTCCTTAAAACCAGCCGATTCGTTTCTTACTCTGTTGTTCCCTCAAATCTGACCATTCTTACACCTCTTTGATCTGTTTTAGTAAGAAAGCGTTTAGTCTTTTTTTAGATTTCTTTCCATAAGGTTGTACGCAGCTCTACTAATCTCACCTGCTTTAAATAAAAGGATTTTTTGGATTTCTTCCTCAGAATGCAAGCCTTGAAAATACTTCTCTACCTCCCAGGCAATCATCATTGTAGTGTGGTCAATGTAAAAATGGTAGAAGTCCTGCTGGTAACTCTCCATATCAAGGGCAAAGTTATTCTTTCTTAATTGTTCTGTATAATATGTATCTGCGTAGTCGATTAGGTAAGGATCATATAAATCCTGCAGCATTATGGTAAAATCCCTTAACGGGGAGCTCATTGCTGCCCATTCCCAGTCTATGAACCACATCTGTTCACCATGATAAAAGATATTCTCAAGATGGGGATCACCATGAGTGAAGACTAAAGGACATTCCGCTATATAATCAATAAGCCCTAATCTTTCATATGCATTTTTGATATCTTTTATCCACTGCGTATCCACCCATTTCATCTGAGAATATAATTTTGTTAGTTGATCTGAACACCATTCAAGCGACTCGGTTGTGATTCTATGGATTGGAAATCTTTTATCTATATGGCTGGTATCTAAGGTATGCAGTTCGGCTAATCTTTCCACAATCCTTTTTACGGTTAATTCTTTTTCAGGGAGACTCTCCTTTGAAAAAGTTGTTTTAACTGGCCACCCTAGATCCTCCATAAGAATAGCGGGTGGTGAATCGCTCCAGATGTCATTCATTTTAGAAAAAGGAGAAATATAGTGACTGGCCATCTCCATAATTTCTATTTCATTTTCCCTGCCTTCAGCAAATTCTTTGTAAACAAAAGAGTATTGGCGACCATATTCGCTTTCTGCTGTAACTCTATAAATACACCCGGCATGTGCTCCCTTGATCATTTTCGTATTCTTTAAAACCAGTCCTTTTTTATGTAACCGCTGAAATAGATGCTTCACTCTATTCTCCTTTTCGTAAAAAATTTCGGTTTAATAGTGATTGATTTACCTTCTATGAAATTCCTTTAAATAGGAATTTTCATATAAGGGGCTTCGCTTTTTAAGTTGCTCAATTTCTAATCTATTTAGAAATTTTATGGCTTCCCGAATAATCCAATGCTATTCTCCGTATTGTTTCGTATAAGTAATCGATTTTACATATGCCTTCTCGTTTCCATACCAAGCATATTCCACATCATATCTTTCTCCAACTTTAATAAGCCCCCATATTTCTTCTGATTTCACCCTCAAGGTTATTAGAGTTTTTTCTTCCTCGCTCTTAATCTCAATATAGTATTCACCCTCATATGAAGAGTGAATTTTGTCTGTAACTCTTACTCCTTCCATCTTTTTTTCCTCTATTCTGTGATGGCTTAAATATTAGAAGCTTCCTACAGTAAATACGAGTAGAATCGTTATACGTAAAAGCAACTTCATTAAATAACCTCCCTTAATGCCTGAACATTCCTGACTGTTCTATTTCTGCTGCTAGGATTTAATTTAATGAATTCATTCCTCTGCTCCCTCAGTTTTTAAAGCTATTACTTTATACTATTTAGAGAAACAATCTGTAACAAATGGAATTCAAACTGACCATATGATCAACTATTTTCCCCTTAAGACTTAAAAGGCTCCCCTGGTTAAGGGAAGCCCTTGTTCTAACTTGTTTTTTCAAACCCGGCACTCAACGGTTCATTGAGTTGTTTTAATAATGGATTCATCAAGAAGTACAGTGCGAATAGTAGATAACCACATCCTGAAGTGCTCAAGAGGAACAGCCCGGATGTCATTTCCCCTATGACTCCTCCAAGCAGGTACCCTATAGGACTTAGTGAACCGAGTAGAGAACTGATAAATGCAAACCCGATCCCTATGTAATCTCTTGGAAGATTCACTCCAATCATCGTTTGGACAAAGATGCTCAGTATTCCAATTCCTGCCCAGGAAAAACCGAATAAGAGATAAGGCAGGATGGGTATCTCAAACAAGGCAAACGCCATCAGCCAACATGCGCCTGACCAGATAGAAATAAGCGGCATGATCCGATTTAGTGGAAATTGCTGTACTTTGCTTGACAGGATCGTTCCCGTTAAAGTGCCGGCAGACATCGAGGTCAACCAGAATCCATATTGAGCTGAGGTATCAGAAATGACAGGCAGCATAGCTAATCCCATGGTTGCCATCACGTTCATTCCGATAACCCCGAATATAAAATGAAGCAGCCTTCTTCTCTTTTTAACTACCATCAGGCCTTCTTTGAAATCTTCTTTGTATTGCTTAAAGAAACCCAGGGTCGATCTATCAGTCTCTTTTTTCGATTTAGGGATCTTCAAAAATAGAAGAAACAACAGTCCTGTTAAAACCAGGATGACAGAATTAAACAGATAAATAACACCTAATCCAACGAAAGCAATAAGCAATCCTGAAACTGCATCACAAAGAATATCAAGAGTTTGATAAGAAAAAGCAAATATGGAATTCACCTTTGTCAACTTACCTTTCTCGGCCAATCGCTCGATCAGAGCACTTTCAGTAGGATAGGTGAGTTCAGAAAACGATAAAGCAAAGAAAAGCAATGCGAGTAGCAGCGGAACCCATAATAGATTGTTTAGATATAAAATAGAGATAACAGTGACAAGCAGCCCTTGCCCCATCATCGCAGTCACTAAAATTTTTCTTTTGGAAAATCGATCGATCAGCGGTCCGTAAATGAATTGAATGGTCACCGGCAGGATAGCGATTGCACTTGTCACCCCAATCAGCAGGGGGGAATCTGTTACTGTTTTAACATACCAAATAGTAGCAATCATATAAAAGCTGTCGGCGAAATTCGTTAAAATTCTTCCTATTAATAAAATCACTAATTGTCTGTTCATCGTATTGGTCCTCCTTTAATAATTAATATTGAATCAATCATTATTAATTAAGGAGGTTTCCACATGAATACTATACGTTAATGGTCAAAAGGATTCAGATAAATGATTTTGATCATTGCGTTCTCCTTTCCTTTTTTATATGGTAATTATTTCATAATAATTTAGAATATTCAACTTAATTCCCTCTCTTTAACGCATCGATCAACTAAAAGAATGAATTCATGAAACCTTTAATGAAGTCAGATCGTATACTTAGTAGGAGGTGGAGAAGATGGATTTTATGTTTTTTGTTATACTGATCACGGCTCTTTCACTTATATATTACGGCTATATACATAAGATAGAGAATGATGTAAAAAAGAAAGAATTAGAGTTAGAGGAAAGAAAGATTGAGTTAGAGATCTTGCAATTGGAAGTTCAAAAGGAAAGGAAAAAGAGTGAGTAAAGAACCCCCTGTCTTCAAACTGGAGGGTTCTCTTTTTTAGCGGTTCAGTTATCTTACAATCAGCTTTTTTAACAACGCAAATATAGGGATGAAAAGAGCAATGAATATGCCGAGGTCTGCCAGAAGCAGCCATAGGTTGAATTCATCTGAAAAAACCCTGTATTGCAGCCCTAGAAATTCAGTGATTCTTTCAGAGAAAATGCCGACCAGAAAAATGGTCAGGAATGCTGCAAGAAATTCTTTCATAGTATGTACTCCCTATTTTTCTTTTTTAATATTACTATACCATTCGCTTTAAAAGCCAGTAAACCGGGAATGGTTTTATAAGATATACACCAATAATAAACAGGAGGAAATTTACATATGATCATCCGCGAAACCTCTCATTCGTTCTACATGATCCTTCAGCATGACCACGCCTTTTTATCAGGAGAAATAGTGAAGCATTTTGATGAAAATTCACTGCTTTCTAAAGAGGCTTTTTCTCATGTTCAGTATGCCGCCTATGAACATGACCGAGGCTGGATCGGTTTGGATGAGACTCCAATTTGGAATGACCGTTGCGGGGAACCCTATTCGTTTTCAGACTATCCCTTGTTACCTAAATTAGCATTCTACCGAATAGGTCTGGATGAGATTGAAGAAACCAGTGCTTATGCAGCTCTGTTGTGCAGCATGCACTTCTGTTCTTTCTTTGCCAGCTCAACTGATAGTGATTGTCTTGCCTTTCTACAGAAGGAAAGGAAACGGCAAGAAAGGATAAAAGGTGAAATTCAGGAAGTGAACGATGAATTAGTAATGCAGCATTTCCGCTTGCTTCAGTTCTCAGATAACCTCTCCCTCTATCTTTGCTTGAATCAACCTGGAGCGAGTAAAGAAAACGAACATCCCTGGTTTCGAAAAGGATTCAAGAACACGGAAACACTGCATACAAGCAATCAGCCTTTTATCCCTCGGTGGTTGAACAGAGGTGAAATAACAGTTGACCCGTTTCCTTTTCAAAAAGAATTTCCTCTTTCCTTAAAATATAAGGAGGTTCCCAAAAAGAATATCAAGGAAAAAGGAATTGCTGAGGCCTATCATCATAGTGAATTGAAGGAGCTGTGTGTTTTCATTCACAGACCTTTTGTTTAGGAATATTTTGAGAAACAGTATCGATTCATAGCCGTATTTCCCAATACTGCAATTGTAGCATTTGCTTCCTTTTATTCATTAAAGCCGGAAAAGAAGTTCATGGCCATTATGTAAAGAGGATAAACAATGAAAGCCCCTATTATAAGTAAGCCGGATGCAGGATTCGGAATATCACCGTTATGGGTGATCGGGAATAACGTTGCGAAAAGGAAAGCAAACAGAACATAATATGGAAGCCAAAGAACGACGGTTAAATAGCGGGCTTTACCTCCACTCAGCCATTTCCTTGTCAAAAAGAACAAAAGCAAGCTGAAAACTAGAAAGGCGAGTAATGATGTGAGGCTGCTTATTATATTAACAGTTTGGATGTTCCACTCTGTTATACGTGTAATTCTGTATACATTCAACACCAGTTGAATAGGGATTAGTATCGTTATAGCATAAATGATGCTGATCCCATTGAGTTTTAAGAAGTAATTCATTTTTCCACTCCAGTTAGCTGAGGATTCTTGCCTTTAAGGCGGGGAGGATTCTAGTTTTAACTGCCGTTTCTCTATCTTGCTTTTTTTAAAATAGTATTTCCAGCATTCTCTCCTTGGATGACGAGGAAATGCTCTCTGCCCTTGGACAGATCAACAGTTACACTATTGTTAATCTTTTTAGTGGAATCTCCATTCGTTTCTGTGACTAGTACTATAATCTCGGCTGTACCTTCTAAAGGCAGGTCTTCCTCGAGAATTTCGAACTCCAGATCTTCCCCTTTTTTAATTGGCGAACCATCAGCATGAACTGTCCCTGAAGATGAAAGCATTTTTCCTTCTTGGTAAATTTCAAGCTGGATATGATCAATTTTGGATTGCAGTTGATTTTGAACATGTATGACAACACCCTTCCCCTTTTCCGCGTAGTTCGGTTTTCTGTCAGTTTCATTTGAACAGGAGCCTAACGTGAATAGTGATAAGAGTATCAATGTTAATAGAACCCCTTTTTTCATTTATTAGCCCCCTCTTCTTCAGTTAAAGCTGGTTGCAAATTTCCTTCTAAGTGGAGAAACATATAGTTTTCGTTTTCCCATTTTTTAAAATACAGAGGTCATTGTAATGCCTTCCCTTTCTGAAAGTTCGGTATCAAGTATTTTTTTTTTTTTTTTTTTTCGCCTAGACCGTTAATTCATTTTCTTCCTTAAGTTCAAGAGCGTTCTTTAAAAGGTTTTGAAGAAGAGCAGCGAAGATAGATATCACTATGGAATAAAACATTATGATCAAACCCAACAAAACAATACCTGGCTGTCCCGCATTCTGGCTGATAATCAAAATTTCACCGGCTAGGTAAATAACGAAAATGATGACTGCGCAATATTTGATGAGTACTAGCCGCTTTACAGCCAATTCTGAAAATGCTTGGTTTCGATCAATAGCAATCAGCAGTTTCCATGCTTGATACAAAGCGAAAAAGAAGGGCAGTGCTGTCATGTATAATCCAATTAACAAAGGGTATTGCAAATATGAAAATTCAGGATACGTCAGAGCTAATTCTCCTGCTTGCCAGGGCAGCCACAAGATACAAAGAGCGAGCACAGACAAGCCAATAAAAGAGACAGCAGCCTTTAAATAGAGTGTGGCTGTAAATCTCACAAAAATCACCTCGTTGGTCATTATTTCCTTTTATATTACCTTATAATTTATTGATTATCAATAAATTATTATCATTTTTCGTGATTAACCGATAAAAAAACACCAGCATTCTGTCCTGATAAGAGATTGCTGGTGTTTTAGTTTTACGTCATTTATTATTATTTCACTTGCTTTCTTCTCATCCACTGAGTGGCAGCCCATTTATCGCCAATCACGACAGGTGCGCCCCCATGCAAAGTAAGATCGTTCAAGTCCTGGTTATCATAAAAATATTCAAAGTAAACAGCCATCCCTTTTTGAGGAGAAACCGAAAGATTTAATTTGGGAAAGTATGTTTCTCCTCCTTCTTCAACATCATTTAAGTACATGACCATTGTGCTGATACGGGGGTTGCTTGCATTTTTGAAAAAATCAAAGTGTGCTTTATATTCCTGGCCGATTTTGTAATTCAGCATTTGCAGTCCTTCTCCATGTTCATAAGGGACATTCATAACTTGTGCGATCCGTTTTTCCACTCTTGTCACAACTTCGCTTTCACCTTCTTCAATAAAGGTGCTGCTGCTTGTTCTCATATCATTTTCATCACGGGTGTTACCGATTTTGGACCTCTTCATTTTATCCTTTGATAAACGAATCAAGGCATCGCATTCTACATCGCTTAGGACATTTCCCAATACGACTATCAGCGGCTCTTCCACTTTGGCGATTATACGAATCTCTCTGTCTTCTGTTATGATTCTATTCCCTGAATGATGAAAAATACTTTGTTCCTTGAGGACAGCGTTTGGCGTTTCAATTGTCAACTTTCATCTACCTCTAATCTAATAAAATTCGAAATAATTAGAATTCTCACGATGCTGGACACGGCAATTGAGATAGGACAAGAATTATCTTAATGTCCTGCAAATTCAGCAGCTTCAGAAATTTAAATTAATTTTACACTGTCCCAACAGTTTTGACTATCATTATTTCATCGGGAATATGTCTTTTTCATGGCGAATAATCGTAAATTCTGAGTACATAATATCTATGATTATAAGGAGGTGTTAAGATGCCGAATTTAAATGATAACAAGTTCAGGAAGATTCAATCAGAGGCAGCCAAACAAGGGAAATCTCAGGAAGAGTATGCAGCAGAATTAGAGATGAATAAATTGAAAGCTCAAAAGAGGAAGTAAGTTTACGGGGGACAGGAATTTGAGGTTCTGTCCCCTTGTCTTTAAGTTGTCTGCATGTTGTTTTCCAAACCCTGCAAAAGCTCTTTGAAATAGATCCTCGGAAGTCCTTGGTCTTCAAGCTTGAGCTGGCTTTTCACCACAGCAACCAGCTTCAGTTTCGGTACAACGAAAATATTCTGGCCGTAGATCCCGCTCGCACAATAGAAGCTAAGAGGCTGATTGTGATGGGAGCTGGTATAGGTCCAGATTTGATAACCATACCCATATGTCCCCTGCTCTTCTGTCTTTGTTTCTTTATAAGGAGTTGTCATCTGCTGAATCCACTCTGCAGAAACAATTCTTATGTTATGATGCTCACCATTATTCAGTAATAAATACCCCAATGTCATCAACTGTTCAGGCTTCATTCTAATGCCGAATCCTCCAATATGGATCCCCTCAGGGTCCGTCAACCAGCTGTATTCATTGATGTTAAGAGGTTTAAAAAGGTTTTCTTCAGCAAACTCTGAAACGGTCATTCCTGAGACTTTTTGTACGATCCCGCTCAGCAGGTGAGAATCTCCGGAGCTATATTGAAAAGTGGTCCCAGGTTCATATAACAGTGGCTGGTTTAAGACGGTCTCTATCCAATCTTTATTTCCTTCCAGCTCGTTGACTTCCATACCTGATGTCATGGTCAGCAGATGCCGGATCGTAATTTCTTTTTTCATAGCATTCTTAGAATTTAAAATCTCGGGAAAATAGTTGTGTATCGGTGTGTCGAGGGAAGAAATCATCCCTCTGTCGATCAGAATACCGACCAACAGTGAAACAATTGTCTTCGTGATGGAATACACTTTAAACGGCTTTTCCTTCACTTTCTTGTTTTTAGAGTACTCGAAAATCTGCCTTTCTCCCTGGTTGATGATAAAAGCTTCAACTTTGATATCTTTAATTTTCTTCTCTAAGCGATCGAGCAGTTCCTTATCCACTTGTTTTTTGCTCCCCTTCCAGCGTTTTTCTTAATCAGCCTATCAATATTTTCCCTTTTTTTACACAGCATCAAACTCACCTAATAGTAGATTGATGATGTAAAAAGCGCTCTTATACAGCATTAAAACCTGTCTATTAAGGATTTCGTGATGTAAAAAGGACCCTTATACATCATCAGAACTTCTCAAATTGTAGTTTGATGATGTAAAAAGGGCTTTTATACAGCATTAAAAGTGTCTAATATGGATTTCGTGATGTAAAAAGGACTCTTATACAGCATCAAAACTCATCTAATAGTGGCTTGATGATGTAAAAAGGGCTTTTATACAGCATTAAAAGTGTCTAATATGGATTTCGTGACGTAAAAAGGGCTCTTATACAGCATCAAAACTCATTTAATAGTAGTTTGATGATGTAAAAAGCGCTCTTATACAGCATTAAAACCTGTCTATTAAGGATTTCGTGATGTAAAAAGGACCCTTATACAGCATCAGAACTTCTCAAATTGTAGTTTGATGATGTAAAAAGGGCTTTTATACAGCATTAAAAGTGTCTAATAAGGATTTCGTGACGTAAAAAGGGCTCTTATACAGCATCAAAACTTCCAAAATAGTAGATTGATGATGTAAAAAGGGCTTTTATACAGCATTAAAACCTGTCTATTAAGGATTTCGTGATGTAAAAAGGGCTCTTATACAGCATCAAAACTCATTTAATAGTAGTTTGATGTTGTAAAAAGAGCTCTTATACAGCATCAACCGCTTCCTCATAGTCACTTGATGATGGAATAGCACCCTTTCAGAAGACAGAATCTTCAAATAGTGATGATGCCACTACGGTTCCCCTGACTATATATAGTGAAATACGAGTTAAGCACCCGTCTATTATCAATGGGGTTTTCTTGCTTTAATAATCATGGTTGACGGAAATCTCCTTGCTTTGTTTAAAGAATAATAGCGGTCTGATACTTCCTCCTGCACCGATTCGAATTTTTCGGAAACATCGCTCTCATGAACGGTTTCAATGATGAATCCTGCAGCAATCAACTCATTGATATAGGTGCTCATTTTTCTGGTGGGAATGACGACTGGAGCTTCTTCTCCTTTGAAATTGGGATAAGAGATCGTTCCTTCCTCCTGATAAGACCCTTTCAATCGGAGTTCTCCATTTTTACTTGCTAAGTGTGCATAGAGGGGGTGGTCCCAACTGAAAATAAACGTTCTTCCTGGCTTTAAGTATGAATGAATCAGACGGAAGGTCGCTGATAAGTCAGATGTCCAGCCGATTGCATATATGGAATATACAATATCAAAATAGGACTTTGGCAAATCTATATCCTCTTCCATCGGTGCGCAGAATAACTTTGCTTCTCTATCTTTCAACGTTTTATCAGCTGTACTGATCTGTGCTTCTGAAAGGTCCACACCCCACAGCTCACCTGCCCCCTTTTCTGCCATGTACAGCAAAGAGTGTCCACTTCCACATCCTATATCAAGAATCTTCTTATCCTTGACATCTCCGAACAGTCCTAGTTCATCTTCTGTTTGTGCATAAGGACCGTAACTCGGAAGTGCATCCTTTCCATCAAAATGATGTGCCACCTTGTCCCAACTATCTTTGTTTTGCTTCACTACATCCACCTTCATTTTATCTCCTCGTCTTTCTGCTTTGAAAAGTATGTCTACTAAAATACTCCATTCTCATTAAGAGATTCCTCCGGTACTTGCTGCCCGATATCCCACAGTTCTACAATTTTGTCATCGCTAAAGCGGAAGATATGAACAACAGCTGCTCCCGGGTCTCCTGAATTTTGCTTGATATGAGAATGTACGACAACGGTTTCTCCCTCTTCCACCGCTCTCTTTACCTCGATAACCTTGTCAGGATTTTCAGCAGCATTCTCTTCCATGGCAGCCATCAGTGAATCGGCATCTCCTTGGAAATAAGGATTATGATGGATGAAGCGGGGACCGACATGTTCATCAAAGGCTTTTGATACCTTGTTGGGTACTATCAATTTTAAAAATGAAACCGCTCTTTCTTTATTCGTTACTCTATCATTCATAAGCTTCTTCCTTTCAATGATTTACTTTTTGAATCGAATACTATAGAACCTCATCGCTTTAGGAACACCTTTGATTTCGAAAACTCCATTCAAAATTAAATGCCTGACCCGATATTCGAAAAATTGGTCACCGACATATTGATCGAGATGGCCGATGAATTCCCCAATTAATCTGGCAGATTTCATGAATTCTTCACTTCCTCGTTTCACAAACAACGTTCTTGCGGTTTGGATGATGAGGTCATCAAAGTACCCTTCTTCAACGCTTTTGATAGAACCGCCTTGCCAGATACGAAGGACTTCATTCGTGGAGGAGAGTTCTGTGTATTCTTTCTCCAGAAATATTCTTTCATCAAGAGTTAAAGGCTTGGTGTTCTGTCCTTTTTTATACATAGTGATTAATTGTTCAGGAGAGATTTCTCCAGTATGTAAAAGCTGATACTGTATTTCAGAAGTATTGAACAGATTTCTATGAAGTTCGGTTGAATTGACTAGTTGAATATCATTTGATCTGCCAGTCAGCAGCCTCATTACAAGCCTTAAACCTGTCTGCTCATGAGCATTTTCCCCAGCCCATACCGTTATGGCAGCATTACTAGGGATCGCTCTAATCTCATCAATTGTTTTATTGAAAGAGTAGAGATAGTCACTCGAAAATTCATCATCCACGATTAAATGATTTTCAAACCATTCACACCTTTCCAAAACACCCTCTTCTTTCTCCAGCGTTTTAAGCGGTCCAATGGAAAAAAGATCGGAAAAAGAAATCACTCTTTCTTCTTCATTCAATTTCAACTTTTTTAGTGCCTGTTTCAGGCTGCCAGCCGGCGAGTCTCCAAAAACTAAATGGTAAGACTTATAGTCATGGCGCTGTTCAGTGGCTTGCTTTCTTTTATATTGGAGAAAATCATTATAGGTCCTTTTAACATCGGCAGCCAAATCAGAGTCGGTGTACTCGGTAACCTCTTTATTCATATGGATGCCATATAAAGTTTGAAGCAGCAGCGATTTAGCTTCCTCTTCTGTAGTGCTTTTTAAGATTCGTTTCAACTCATCTATCATTTTTCATAGCTCCTTTTTAATGATTCAGCTCCTCGATGGTAGTGAAGATTTTTGAAAACACCTCTTCAACAGTCTCATCCGTTTTTTCATCATTATAGAGACTGTACCCCCATCGGTTCAAAGAGTTTTCCTTAGCAGATGTTAGAATCCCCACTGCATAACTTTTTCCTGGATACCACTTCCAATTCTGTTCCATCTCACTTTCTTTTACTGTAAACGGAATATGACTCCAAGCCTCAATAAAAAAGAAGGGCATGTCCGAATTGAGATAAGTCTCTTCATAATTACCTGCAGAAGCTTCTTTAAGGTTTTCTTCTGTAATAAAAACAGCATCATGATCCAGTTTTTTTAGATTATTCAGGTCCTCAAATGTTACTTCCGAGAAGGTGATATTTTTTTCCCTGACTTCCGGGGGCTCCCCAATGACCGCGATACTTAAAGGTTTCCCTTCATAAACTTTGAAATCTGGAGTCGAGCTGCAGCCCGAAAGCAAAAAGGTCAAGATTACCAGCCATTTTTTCCAGCCCACAACAATCCCCTCCCGAATTTTAGTTTAGCATGATTTACCATTCAATATGAAAGCCGCGATGTCCTCCTTTAGGAACTTTGGAATCAAATATATTCTTGGAATAACCTATTGGTTTTCCTTGTGCAGTGAGAAAAAGTTAATGAAAAAACGACTTGGCATGAGTCAAGTCGTTATCTTTTCTTAATCGCTCTTTTCGTAAACTTTGTTGCTATTCGATACTAATTCCGAAAAATAACAATACTAAAAGGGGGGAAATCTGGTACCACCGAAAAGTAAAGAACTACTCTTACTCCGAAAGCAACAATATATGAGAAAACAGCCTCTTAATAATACGTGATAATCATCATGACGAAACTAACAATTGTGTAAAGAACGGCTCCAAAAAATACAAATCCAACGTTCGCTTTCAATTCGTTATCTTGCTGAACTTTCCATCCTGCGGTACTTGCATCAAGCGTTGCACCTTTTGAAAGGACTCCTCCGCTGCTGTTGAAGAAAAACAGCACTACTGAAATGGCAAGCCCGATAAAGAAGCTCCAATCCATATATGAAATGGATAAAACCATAGCAGCTATCCACACCAGAATGCCGATAACCCCTGCTGATATGATTGTGCCTATAATATTCTTTTTCATATGCATCTCCTTCTACTGTGTTATTTTATGTATTGAATTACTTCGCATCGTCATTTGTCGTTCCCCAGTCATAACCTGACTTTCCCCAATAATACAAAAACATGGCTGATGATAAGAAGCTTAACAAGATGTAAATGAGCCCCATATGATGCCTCCTCGGCGGTTTATGATAGTGTCCTTACTTGTTATACTGTTTCAAATTGTAAAAAGTTTCATAATTCATTTAATTTTTTAAAAATGTGTTATAGATTAGTTGATTCTGACACCTTCTTAGACGGCCTAAAGATGATTTTGCAGCAGTGTTTACTTCATGTGGCTCTTTACCAGCTTACAGTTTCTATATTACACCTGGAAACAATTACTGAGGACTTAGTCTTTATAGAGGCGAAAATAACATTTCGAATGAAAGATAGACATAAAAAAACAGCTCAATATTATAATTGAGCTGTTTTAATCTTACTTTATTTTCCATCCACAATTTCTTTAAAGATTTCATACGAGCGCTTCTGTTTCTCCTGATCATAAATATAAGAAACAGCCATGATTTCATCGACATCATACTTCTCCTGGAAGCTGGTCAGCTGTTCTTTCACCGTCTGCTTGCTGCCCATTAGCGAGACACTCGTCATGGATTCAGCCATTTGCTTTTCACCAGGAGTCCACACAGCATCCATATCCTCGACAGGCGGACTCATTGGACTCTGAGTGCCTCGTACAACATTCAGGAAGAATTGCTGCATAGTCGTAGATTGCAGCTTCGCGTCTTCATCTGTTTCCGTTGCGATGACATTCAGACAGATGATTGCGTGGGGTTTGTCCAGATACTCTGAAGGCTGGAACTGTCTTCTGTAAATCGATAAGGCTTCCTCCATATGTCTTGGCGCAAAGTGAGCTGCAAACGCATATGGCAGTCCTAGTTTAGCTGCTAAATAGGCAGAATCTGTAGAGGATCCGAGTATATAAAGCGGGATGTTCGTTCCCACTCCAGGGTATGCTTTTACATACCCCTGCCCCTCAGCAGGGCCGAAATAGGTCAGCAGCTGCTGGATATCATCCGGGAAAGTGTAGACATTCTCTTGAGAGGATGACCTTCTTAAAGCACTGGCTGTCATCATATCGGTGCCGGGTGCCCGGCCAAGCCCCAAATCCACTCGGTCAGGGTAAATGGTAGCCATTGTTCCAAACTGTTCTGCAACAACCAAAGGTGAATGATTTGGGAGCATGACGCCGCCTGAGCCTACCCGGATGGTTTCTGTGTTTTCCAATGTGTGCTTGATTAAAATGGATGTGGCGGAACTAACAAGTGTAGCGGTATTATGGTGTTCAGCTATCCAATAACGGGTGTATCCCATCTTTTCTGCAGCTTGTGCAAGGTCCACCATGGAATCAATGGCATCCTTAGAGTTTTGCCCTTTCCTGATTGGAGCGAGGTTCAATACGGAAACAGGAATATTTATATTTGTCATGAAAAATTTTCCTTTCTATTTCAGAATTCAAAACGTGGAAATCATGCTTTCAATATGCCCAAGTACGTCTGCAACATCCTTACCTATTAAATGTAAAAATAGAAGTTACAGTTGGGAATGTGAAAAAAGCTTAAACGTTGTCTAAGCTTTTTTATCAATACTGTAATAGTATTATTTACAGTTTAGATTGTCAAAGAATTGATGCTGAGATTCACTTCAAAGCTGTTCTATAAATCCTTCCATAGAATTGATAGGAACATCCTTTCCTCTCACCCATTCCCTAAAGTTGATGTCTAGGACCTTTCCGCTTTGGGCGATAGCGGTGAGAATCCGTGACTCTTCGTACCCATAAGAAAACGTGTGAAGTGTGCCAAATAATTGATCGTAGTCCCTAAAGAACACCGGTGATTGTTTGCTGCAAAAATGATTGAACGCCTGCTCATGCGAAATGTTACAATTTCTTAAGCTCATCAAGTGATTGCGCCTTTGTATTGAACCTTCCAAAGAACTACGGTTTTTATTCAGCAACTCTTTATCCTCGAAGTGATTAACACAGACAGCAGCCTCTTCTCCTTTACGGACTTTCACCTTTTCCGGTGCTGCTTCCACGACAGCGCGGTGACCTTTTTCATCACCTATAGAAAAATTGTAGCAGGCAGCATGAGGAAGTTCTTTCAGCATGTGGATGGCTTCATCCATCGAAGAACATTTATCCAAAACCATCCGTAGAGCTGTCCAAGCTGAGATACCTGCTGTATAACTATCATAGCTCACGAAATGAAGTCCCGCAGCGAGGCCTTTTTCATTCACACCATCGTGCCTTCCTATCAGCTGAAGATTATACCCTGCTGATGCTAATACGCTGTCTCCTTGTACAAGGCTGAATAAGCCGTCATACAAAGCTGGCGCAAAATCGTAATTTCTTACATAAAATTCGTCCGTCATAAACGCCGAACAGCCCATAGCTTCTGTCTTAGGAACATCGTACCCGCTAAACAGGGCTGCGGCCTTTTCAAAAGAAATTCCCAGCCCATCTGATAAACCTTCCAGCTCTTCAAGGAGATGGGGGGCATAAGTTTTATAGATAGCTTTCATTTCCTCTATATTGATCTCTTGTTTTGTTATTGATCTCAAGATGTTTAATATGGAGAGATCACGTACCTGATCTGCTGTTTTTTGGCCGATATGATAAGAACTGCCCCTGGTCTGCAGCACCTTTACTTCAAAGTTTGACATTGAAACCACTCCCTGTTAATACTTGATTACTTATAAGGATAAATATAAGTCATTCATTCTCATTTTTCCACTTCTTTTTTGCTTCAATAAGACCGACTGTCAATAAGAGAAAACCCATCTCATATTGAAATGGGTTCTCTTGGTTTATGAAGATATATCCAATTCCTTAATGATCATGGCGGGGTTACCTCCAACCACCACGTTATCGGGTATATCCTTCGTAACTATCGCTCCGGAAGCGATAACCACATTGTCGCCCACCGAGACACCAGGATTGATCACTGCGCTGCCGCCAATCCAAACATTGTCACCAAAGCTTATAGGTTTAGCATATTCCCTTCCAGAATTCCGCTCTGCTGGATGTAGGGGGTGTGTTGCTGTATAAATATGTACACCCGGCGCCAGCATGCAGTTATCGCCAAATCGCACCTCGCAGACATCTAGGATGGTGCAGTCAAAATTAGCAAAAAAGTTTTCACCGACATGAGTGTTGTATCCATAATCAAAACGAATATTAGGTTCCATATAGACCGTCTCCCCGGTGGAACCAAGGAGTTCCTTCAGCATAGTCACACGCTTCTCTCCTTCAGTCTCTGTCGTTTGATTGTACAGCCTCACGCGTTTCCTGGCTTCCTCACGTTCTTCAGTTAACAAGGGATCAGCTGGATCGTACATCTCACCATTCAGCATCTTCTCTTTTTCAGTTCTCATTCTTTCATCTCCTTTCAAAAAAAATTAACAGGGTGATCATAGAAAGCAACTGTACCGCTTAAAAACGGAATGAGCTTGCTCTAGTAATAGTAATCAAGGTCTGATCCCTCCCGGAAAAAGGGAACTTGAGTTTCATGAGTAAAGAGCATACCATTGTTTTTTCCAATCTAGTAAGGAACAGCTCATGGAAATGCTTATTGAAGCAAGTAACTGAATGAACTGCTTTTGACTATCTTTGTTTCTTCAGCCATTGTCCATTCCTTAACTGTCATGTCAGGGTGCTCTGCCAGAAAGCTTTCCATAATTTTATATCCAATCTTATAATTGGACCAAATAGGCAGACCTTTTGTGAAATTGCCTTCATGGAACTCGTTATAAAGCTCAATGCTCGTGGATTCCATATTTTCTTCTAGAACATTCAACACAGTATTTTCTTCTTCAGTGGTAAGCGGCTCTGTCCATGGTGCTTTCACTTTAGGATACAAACGGGAAGCGAAAGATTCGGCTTTTCCTTCAAAAATGATTCCTTCCAAAAACGTGAAGCCCGCTTCATCATCTTTTTCCATTAACACTGAGTGGTGATATTCATGGGCTACCACATACTTAAGCATTTCTTCTTCATAAGATGGAGACAGAATCAGCAGGATTGCATCCTTGCTCAATGTCACTGCGCCTACCCCTTCCATATACTTTGTAAAAGTATCCTCGGGGGCTGCGGGTTTTATAAAAATCGTTTTCTTTCCCCCAGGAAGACTATTGGCGGATTTTCCAAGGCTATCTTCAATCGCTTTATTGATATCCTCTTGCAGTTTTAATAGTTCTCTGGCAGTTTCTGCTAATGCTTCAGGCTTCTTTGTAGGATAGAAATATGGAGAGTAATCGAGGCCTCCCTTAAGACTGCTGTTTTCTGAGGATGCATAATCCAGGAAAGGCTGTGTCACTCTTGTATAATATTCACCAGCTGTGAGGCCGGATTGTTCCTCGACACTATTAGCATAATCCAGGACCTCTTCATAAAGGGGAACCAGATTGAAGGCTTGTCCTTCCTTAAGAATATTTACCTTTGATTGAGCCGGTACCGCTTCTTCATTTGAACATCCCACTAGAATGATGATCATGACGGCAAACAGGCTGATCGTTTTCGCCATTCTGACACCTCTTTTTTTAGTATGTAAGATAAATACGAGCCAGAATGGTAATTAGTTTCAATTCTTGCGATTTTTAGCATAAAAAACCAGGACCCCTTTAAAGGTCCTGGTTTCCATACTTACTTATAAAACACCTTGTCCACATTATACTTAGCTTGTAATGTGTTGATCATGTACGTTTCATAGATTTCCCGCTCCATGCTGTCTTCCACGAAGCTTACATCAATGCGGTACACTTCTTCTCTATGAGGCTTCAATGGAGACACGTTGTCCTCCAGATGCTTCTTTACACGCTGTCTAAGCTTGCGGGCTTTCCCAACGAAAAGCAGCTCGTCATTAATGTTATAAAACAAGATCATGCCGCCCTTGTCTCTTGGTATTTCATGGAGGTCGATAAAGCCTTCAACAGACTTGATCACCGGTTCATTTTCCTGTGAAGCCTGCTGTCGTTCTGTAATGGATACATCCACTTTAGGCAGTTCAATTTTAATCATAAATTCACGTCCTTTTCCTGTAAAGGTAAATGGTACCATAGATGGCCCGGGAATGCTAACACAAATAGGATTAGCCAATAGTTATTTTTTTATAAGGGAATATATCCCAGTATAATATCCGGATAAAGGGGTATTTACTATTAATCAGAAAAAGTTCTTAAAACTGGAGGGATTCTGATGAATAGAATGGCAAAGAATCTAATTATGGGTTCGCTTGTTTCAGCAGGCAGCGCTGCTTTGGCCACTGCGATGTATAAAAAGAGAAAGAAGAATAACTTCTCCGTCTATCCAGATACAGATATGAGAGACAGCATAAAAATCGATGTTCAGGAAAGTGTGAATGCTGATGTGGAAGAGGCAGAAAAAGGCCTCACCAAGCTAGATTCAGCTTACCGGTCAGAGTGGCAGGCAAACGGATTTCCGCAGACACATGCTGAAATGGAAAGATTGGAAGCTGAGAGCCGGCAGGAAAGATAGATAGGGCTATACCGAGGGAGACACCGAATTGGAATCTATTGCTAACTCGATGTCTCTCTTCTATTTTCACAGATGAAAACAGCTATGTTATAAGAAAGTATGACTTGTACATAACCTCAAAAACTGATTTCTTTTCACATTCAACGAACTTCCAACGCCTGTTTAAACCTCTCTCTCCTATTCATCCAGACAAAAGTATCTAGTTTTGCCTCAAAGGTATCTTTCTTGCCTCCCAATCATCCTTCAAAAAACTTATCTTACCGTGTTAGAAAAAGTACTCTTATTCTGCGACAATAAACTCAACCACCATGCTACATTTAAACCTCTTAAGAGAACTAAACATATTCAATACCTGAATGTATAAATATTTCTACCCGCGGCAGATCTTTTTCAATCAGGAATATTTAAGAATTACTCAAAAAATTTCTTCAGCTGCATCAAATATTCGAAAACGTTAGAAACCAGGATCAGTTAGAAATGTGGTAAAATCAGGATAGAAAAAGATCCATAGAGGTAGTGGAAATGAGGGATAACTCGTGAAAGAACCAATTAAAATAATGTTATTTGGAATAACAATAATGATAGTAAGCCTATTCTTTCAAAATTTAACCAAATGGGAATCAAGTCCTCCCTCTAGTCTTATACAGATTGTCTTTGCAGCAGGCTTAATTACAGTAATAGCGGGTTATTTTTACAAAGGTGAAATTAAAAAATAGCGGATTGTGAAGTGGATAAATTGAAGCCTAAAATGAAAAGAAAAGGGTTAATGAATAATGATGGCATATGGAACGCTGTTACTAAAGTGATATGCGAGCATGATTTTCCTTCAGAAGAGGAAACCATATATGAATCTTTCATTGTGTTTCACTATTTTGCAGAACTGGAAAGCGGCGGGCATGAAATGTTCCTTACGTGGTTTTCTGACCATATTAAAAAAGCAGGCATAAAAAAGTATAGTATTGACCTTGCAGGCGGTCTTGAAAAAATCGGTGCTGATGATTATGCCGAGATTGTGAAAAAGCACCTGGATCCATTGTGGCACTTATACTTAGCTTTAGAAACGGACGAAAGTATAGAACATGAATTTTATAAACTTATTGAAAAAGCAGATAATGATTATCACCAACTAAATGGGCGTTTAGCACAATTATTAGAAGCTCATTTTGTTAAAATACACACCGATTTAATAGAAGTATTGGAAAATTGAATTTCTTCATTAAAGAAGCAGAATCGTTCACTACAAAGAGCGATTCTGCTTTCTTTACTTCAAGTTTCACGAAAAAATGTGATTTCCGTGAAACGCGGTATTCTTCACAAGTTAATGCAACCCTGCGTAATTTCCCTATTAATTTGCTCAGTATTCTTGTAACAGCTCAACACCCTATGTAGATCATTATTCTAGGACTCCCAAAGATGTCCATGAATTTGAGGTCATTTCATTCCTCCTTCAGTTTTATCAGGTATTAAGAGAAATTTACTTCACCTAATCTTCACTCACAGCAGGAAAAACAGAGCAAAGAGCAGGACAAGAGTCCATACAAACGAAATATGAACGGTTTTTTCAACGGTTTGCGACCCTTTTTGTCTTTTAAGTTCAATTGAAAAAATGAACAAGAATATTAATAAGAGAAAATAAATCAAAAAAACATAGAGCAGGAAGCGCCACTGACTGACCCATTCCATCAAAGGACCGATTATACCTCCCATGATAAATAAAATTACAGATAAAACTCCTGCACCAACAAGAATTGACGGCATGCGCGACCATATACTGTATCTGAAAATGGGCTTTTCTTTTTTTGCCTCAAAGACAAAAATTAGATAAATTGATGTCATGATCAAGACAATCATTAAAAACGTTAGAAGAGGTGAGTTAACAGCTGTCCACCCTCCTGAGGAAGTCTGTATATTTAAGTTTTCACTGACGATTTCCAAGGTCCACATTACGATAATAATGAGAGAGACAGCCAGGAATTGCAGTATGGACCACTTCATGGTGAATCCCTCCTTTTCTTATTACTCTCTTTAGTAAGATTAGAATTGTAAAAATATTTTTTGGCTCAAGCCGCTCCATTTAGCGGTGGAGCGCGGTGAAATCAGCAGATAATTTAATCAGTCTGTTAACCATCCTGACAATAGTGGAATCTTTTCCTCATATTTTCTCAACGCATCGATTGTCTCACATATCTGCTCTGTCCCCAACTGCTGCTCTTCTTTATCTCCACACTCAATCCATAAAGAACGCTTTAAATTGTATTCCAGCCAATCGAGTTTTGCTGAAAAGCCGGCATCAAGTACTGTTTTCCAGTTGGAACTTAATTCTTTCCCATGTTTCTGATAACCGCTGATAAAAGCAAAAAACCTTTCTTTCTGTATGCCGTCTTCCCCATCCTCAGACCAATATAGTGCAGTCTCCAACAAGTCTTGCATAGGATGAATGAAACCAGCGGATTCCCAATCAATGATCACCGGGCCAGTCTTAGTCCACCTAACATTTTTGGGGTCGAAATCTCTATGGCTGATTACCCTACCATCAGAAAGTTGTTCAGCTGCCTCAGCAGCGCTTTTACTCCACTTATAAAGCGACTCGATAGTTGTAGAATATAAAGAAAGCCAGGTAGAATTATTCTCTATCCCTTTCCTTAAGTAAGAATCCCAATCGATAACCCTACTACTATGAGAATGGCTATCTGTTATGTTCAATTCTGTTAAATCTGCGGTATGTATTTCTCCCAGCAGCTCTCCGATTGTTTCTGAGTCGTTAAAGTCCAGTTTGCTTAGCTGTTTTGTTTTCCCTTCTAACCAGTCATACACAAGGTAGTAATGATTTTGGAACTTCTGCAGGTGAGAGCCATCGATCTCCTTGGCGGAAAGCGCGGGAACTTTCCTCCCTAATGAACTGGCGATAATTTCTGAATTCCTATAATTACCGGGTGCGTCAGTTCTTTTCATTATCTCAGGATTTAATAGTTTTATTGCATACTTGCCTTTCGTTGTTCTTACTGCAAATATTTTATGTAAAAGCCCGCCTGAAACTGAAGCTGGAGCTTCATTCATTTCACCGAGCCGGCAATGGAGGCAAAGCTTCTTCAAAGTATCCTTCATCTCTCTATTCTTCATTTTTTCTGCCACCTTGAATCTCTTATTTTCATGAACATATACAACTCAAACATCATTTCTTCACTATCTTGCCTAACACCCATAATAAAAACACTGTAATCAATGCACTCTCCAACGCGCTGACGATGAGGGTGAATGTTAAGGTTCCGTAGTCGTCCAATTCATTAAAGCCATAGTAATGAACTTCCCAATCGTAAAAGAGAGTCTTGATACTAACGATTAGCATAACAATGAAGAACAGCTTCCAAAAGTTTTCTTTTATGCTGTCCGGCAATCTGAATTCCATAGGAAACCTCCTTATTAAGTCTTTTTCAGTTTCTAAAGTCAGTCATCTCGTTTAAACACTTGCCTTAGTCCTTAAAGCTGCCAGGATTCATTACTCCATAGTAAACAAGATCTTCATAGCGGTCGTCCTTCACTATATGTTCTTTAAGTACCCCTTCCTTCTCCATCCCGATCTTCTTCAATACCCTGCCTGAAGATGGATTGGAACCAAAGTGACGGGCAAACACTTTATGATAGTTCTTCTCAGCAAAAGCGTATTTCAGGATAGTTTCCGCTGCCTCAGTCGCATACCCTTTTCCCCAGTACTCTTCTCCGATCCAATAAGCGATTTCACCATGATGGTTATGGTGATTGTTTGATAGAGCTATTGCTCCATAGAGAGTCCCCATACCCTTATCAGTAATGGCAAATTCATATAATTTATCCTCATTGAAATTGAGTGAATGAGTCTCTATCCAGCACAAAGCATCTTGTTTTGAATAAGGGTAAGGGAGATACATTGTATTTCTGTAAATATTATAGTTGTTACACAGCCTTGCAACTTCATTGGAATCAGACATCAGAAACTTCCTTAATACCAGCCGCCTGCTCGTTATCGTTTCATTTATATCATCATAATTCATCTGGATTTATCCTCCTTATTTAATTCCTGAATTTTATCTGCGGAATTCCATTGTGATCCCTTCCCCGATATCAGAGGATTGTTTCAGCAGTTCTCTCTGGACTATATCAATCCAATAGTATTGAAGAGTTTCCCCAAAGAGTGTTTTGACTTTCCAGGCATTGGCCATCTCTGAAGAGTTTCGTTTAACCCTTTCCATTTCAGCTGTCTCAACATAAATATCAACTGCTGAAGCACGAGCAGGATTAAATCCTTGAAATTCTATAGAAAAACCCTCCTTCAAAGGCAGCGCTCTAAGTATCATTTCAACTGAAAATGTATCAAAAGAATGATTGAGGGTTTGGACCGATTCTCTATTATTCTCATCTGTTATATGTACAGCGTCATTTTTATATAGCGCTTTATGTTTTTGAACTCCATCAACAAAGTCTGTAAACGATATGGGTTTAAGAGTGTGTCTATCCACAACTGTTACGCCTTTTCTATTGCCAATGATAGGGGATGACAAAGTTTGCACTCTCTCAATTGCTTTGTGTCCGTTCACTTCGATGTATTTCAGCTTCTCTGTTGTTGTTCCTGCCTTGTGTTCTTTTCCATTTTGTATCAGAAAAATTTCTTTTTCATCATAAGACTCTGTCAACAATTTTCCGTTAAGATCGGGCAAACTTGTTTTAGCCATTTCCAGCCTCCAATAAAAATTATAGAAACACCGCAAGGGAAATTCCCATTGCGGCGCTTGTTTCCTTTTTGGGTCATCTCTTCTTTTTCTTTTTCGCTTCGATAAGCCGGTTCATGGTTTCTGAGCGATTGGCTTCTTGCGCAGGTTTAGCCTGCACCCTTTTAGGGGGGAGTTCCTTTTCTAGGGTTTTTGTTTGAGATTTAGCAGGCTGCTGCTCCACCCTTTTTGGTGGTTCCTTCTTTTTGGAAGCGGAGGTTTGAAGCTTCTTGAAATGCTCCACTTTTACTTTCTGAGTTTGCTGCTTTTCTTCCTGCCTTTTTTCTTTCTTTTTGGCGAAGGCGGCTGCAGGTCCTGCCAAACCGAACCTGCGCAGGGCGATCTCCAAAAATAGTAAGAAGAAAGCGGTCAATACCAGCCATTGGTGAATACTTGATTTAGTAAAAGATTTCGGCAGGTTATCCTTAAAAAGGCTTTCTGATGAAGAGAGAACCTCGCCTCCACCTGCCTCAGCAATTCTTTCCAGGTTCGCAAGGTTGGCCTCCATGAGCCGGTATTCTGAAGAATAAGGAACCGAGATGCCTGTACGGAATACCCCATTTCCTTCCTCGCCGTTTTCTTCAATCAGTTGAAGGATATAGGTTCCCGGCTGGGCTGCGAAGGTCATTTCATATTCTCCGGGACCAGTGGTTCTGAAGGAAGAGGCAGTTTCCTCTCCTTTATTATTCACCAGTACTGCATCCATTGGCACAGCTTGGAAGTCTGGTTGAGAGATCGAAACATTCATTTCGTTTCCATTCAGGCCCTGGCTGACTTCAAATGCTGTATTTTGATAGTTTGGCAGTGTCCAGGTGACTAGCTGGTTCCACAAATCCGGCCACCTTTCCCAAAGAGGCCAGTCCCCGGACCACTCTCCAGGGATGTCCGAGGCCCAGGAGGCAGTCCTCCCTATTCCGTACTGCCATCTTGCGAGAACGGGGTCTTCTTTTTCACTCAAGAGTACGGAGTCCGCGCGGCCCTTTAGTGTGGTCGCAACATACGTATTCATCTGCGGGATTCCAGCATTGAATAAATCATCCAAGCCGCTGCCTCCCACAGGGATAGGGTAAAAAGGGTCATCTTCTATATAAGTCCTCGTCGTTAAGACGGTTTCCCTTGAGAGAATGCTCGGTATGGTAGAAGAGTCGACGGCATCATAGAATCTTCCACCGCCTTCTTCAGCCAGTTCCTCCAGTAGAACCCGATCCGAGCCGTCCCCTATCGCGACAGTGGAAAGGGTAATATTATTCGATTTTCCCTCTCCTATGGTTGTAAGGTAATCGGGCGAGGTCGCTGACTGTCCATCAGTCAATAGAATGATATGTTTCCGCTGCAGTTCGAGAGGTGTCAGCTGCTCATAGGCAAGCTCCAGGGATGGAAAGATGTTAGTCCCTCCTCCAGCAGTCAGGCCGTTGATTTGTTCTACTGCTTTGTCTTTATCACCAATGGGCTTTGTCTCGATAATTTGCCACGGCCGATCATCGAAAGCGATGAATCCCAAAGTATCTTTTTCTCTCAGCAGTTCAGCCGATCGGGTTGCTGCTTCTTTTGCCAGTTGAAGTTTGTACCCGGCCATACTGCCGGATCTGTCCAGGACGATGACCATTCCGAGAGAAGGAAGTTCCTTCTTTCCTTTCAGCTCCATATTTACCGGCAGCAATTTTTCTATCGGAGTTTTAAAATAGCCGCCTAGTCCAAAACTGTCTTCTCCTCCTGCCATAACAAAACCTGTTCCGAAATCCTTGACTGCACTGTGAATCAGCTCCATCTGCTGCCCCGTCACTTTAGTGGCAGGAACATTCACGAACGCAATCGACTGATACTGTACATAGCCCGATAGGACAGTCGGAAGCATTTCAGTAGAAATCACATCCACTCTCAAGCCTGAAGCAAGGAGGGACTCTGTCAGATTGCTTCCTTCGCCGGCCGTATTTTCTACGACAAGCACTTTGGGTTCGCCTGCCACAGTGGCGAAGGCAAAAGCCTCATTATTTTCACTGATGGTATCTCCACTTGTAATTACTTCTGCTCTGTATTGCCGAAACCCTTCTTCTGAGGCTTTATGCTGAAAAGCAAAGTGGTTTTTTCCAGGCTGTATGGAAACCTCGCTGTCAATCACCGGTTTGTCATTTTCGAAAATCCGAATCCGGCTTTCTGATGTGATATTGCTTTCTAATTCGATTTCAATCTTTGCAGTTTCTCCCAGAAATTGAGTATCGGGAAGTTCTAAAGAACTTACGGCTGTATCTTCCCCATATTCCGGTTCCATTGGAAACACATCGACCGTTAAGCCTTGCTGTTTCAGGTATGCTGCCTGCTCTGCAGCAACACCGGCATTTTCATTTCCATCTGAGAGGAGGACAATCCTGCCGCTTGTGTAAGATGAAATCAGGCTTCCGCCGAGTCTCAGACCGCTTGCAAGATCGGAGCTGTAGGTATCCAATTCACTGCGAAACTGGATGGCGGCGTCTGTTTTCTCCTTCAGCGGCCGTTCAACGACGGAGGTGGTTCCAGTGGAAATCACTCCATATTTATCTTCCCGCTTTATTTCTTTTACTGCTTCATCAATAGTACCACGGATCGCTTCTTCCTGATTTTTCAGACTGTCCGATTGGTCGGCAATAAAGACGGTCGATACTCCGCTGACCGGAATCAGGACCTGCAAGCCCGCTAAGGCAAAAACGACCAGTAGAACAATAAGAGAGCGGATGGTAAGAATCAGCCTCTTTTCAAGGAGGGGGATTCCTGTCCGGCTTTTCCAAAATAGAAACAGTCCAACAGCTGCTGCAGGAAGGAGCAATAGCCATAAAGGCTGATCAAGTTGTAATTCCACGGCGGTATACCTCCCATTCCAAAATCAGCAGTATCAATGCCAACAGAGCTGCCCATTTCCAAAGAGGATGAATGCTTTTGGTGCTATCTTCTTCCCTGCTTTGACTGCCCCCGATGGCAAAGGATTCTTCCGATGCGATGGTTTGCTCTTTTTCAGAAAGCAGAACGGCAAAATAGCGGTCTCTAGTTCCTGAATCTGATGTTTCTTTTAGTCCGTAAATTCCTGGAGTGCCAGGCATGCGGATCGAATCGGAATTGAGCTCCACTTTATCTGATACTGCATTAGTCAGTGGATCGAAAATTTCTGCTGCTTTACTGTCAGAAGAAAAGGAGACCTGCTTTTCTTCATTTGGAAGAGCGTAGCCAAGGGTTTGATTTTCCTCCTGAAGGTAGTGGAGGGCATTTTTTATAAAGATTGGAAATCCGGGCTGAAGCGGCCAATCGGAATCTTCCAAATCCATTGCTGCCATCACCATTGGACTTCCTTCATAGGTTCCGCTGCTGATTACCGGTTCATCTCCGCTCCAGACAATCGGTTCGAGACTGCTGGAAGTAAAAGGCTTTCTGGATTGAAGATAAACGTCTTCCATCTCCACATAACTAAGAAGAGGATGAGAATCTTCAACTGAAAGTCCTTCTTCTGTTTCTATTTCTTCTCCCACGTTGAAACTTCCACCTGGAACAGGAGATAAAATGAATTTAGGTCCTGCAGGCCATGCTTCCTGCTCTATCCCCGATAAGATATAAACACCTGAAGCATCATCAGGATATAGAATTTCTCCCTCTTCATTTTCAGATAGTACTACTGGATCGTACCCAAGCAGAGGCAGAACTTTTTCTAAAAAGGGATTAGTTTCTCCTGCCAAATATTCTTCTGCTGAGGCAGAACCACCCAGTATGGCTGAGATTGTGTTGTCCGCTTGGTAATCATCTTCATTTGTTATAATCGCTTCATAAAAAGTTGATGGCACAAGGTCATTTATGTAAAGCAGTTCGGCGGCTTCCGCTTTAACCAGAATATTTTTGGCCACACTGCCGCCATCCCCTTCTATTGAGACGGATACATTGGTATCTTTCTTACTTTCATTAGCTATTGTCAGGACACCGGTAATAGTCCCTTCCTTTTCAGCAGCACCAAACGCGCGAAGAGAAAGGTTGTTCACTTGGTTACCAAGATTGTGAACAACAATTTTATGGGGAGAAGGAACCTTTTTCAGCTCTTCTTTTTTCAAAGAGTCTGTAAAGAGGTGAATTTCTCCTTCTCCTTCGGGTACAAGAGAAGTTGCATATCCGGCGGCCTGTATCAGGTTATCTTCTTCAAATGTAACTTCTAACTCGTTGATCGTTCTTTTCATCGTGTTCTTATCTGTTTCTTCACTGAACAGAAGCTGCGGAACTTTCCCGGCAGTCAGGAGGCTCATCTGCTGGCCGCTTCCTAGTGAATCGACCATATCCACAACGGCCTCTTTTGCGTCTTGAAATCTGGTCGCCTCTCCTTCCCTTGCCCCCATGGTTGCAGAAGGATCAAGGACCGCTACCACATGGTTGCCGCTGACTCCCGGTCCTGTAAAAAAAGGCTGGGCCATCGCCAATACCAACAGGCAGACGATTAAAATCTGCAGTAATAGAAGAAGGTGGCGCTGAAGCTTTCTCCACCATCTATTCGCTGTCCACTCTTCAACTAGGTGATTCCATAGAATAGTAGAGGAAATCTCTTTTTCTGTGAATTCTTTACGAAATAAATAAAATATTATCAGTACAGCGAGGAAACCTCCAAGCCATAAAAAAGACGGAGTTAAAAATTCCATTTTCTCACCTCACATGACCCATCCTTTTCCAGCCATTGAAGAGAAAACCAGTTCCTCTAAGGGCTGTGCAGATGAGCACTGCAGATAACCGATTCCTCTTTCTCTGCAGAATCTTTCCAATTCATTGATATGCGCCTGCAGCCGTTCCTCGTATTCCTGAAGTACTTTTCTGCTGATGGATACCTCCCGCGGCTCTTTGGACTCACTGTCGACAAGCTTCAGGTCTCCCTGGAAAGATGGCTGGAGTTCATCCGGGCTGAGAACCTGTACAATCCTGATTTCCTGCCTGGAAGCCTGCATCTTTTTTAACACTTCTTTTATTTGCTCAACCGGTTCCAGAAGGTCGCTGATAATGATAGTCAAACCGTTTCTTTTTTGCTGTATTTCTGCCAGTCTTGTCCAAAAGGTTTCTGAGCCTGCTGGAATTTTTAATTCTGATAGATAAGTTACCAGTCTTCCAGCGAATGCTCTGCCTTTCTTATGCAGGAACGAAGGAGCTCCGCTTCCAGCCGGATAGACGGAAACCCTGTCATCATGCACCAAGGACATATATCCGAGACATGCAGCCAGGGACTTGGCCATCTCCCACTTCGCAGCCGGAATCACCATCGACTTTGAGCAGTCCAAGTAGATGGTAACGAACAGTTCCTGTTCATCAAGATAGCGCTTGATATAATGTTTCTGTGTCCGGGCATAAGCGTTCCAATCTATCAATCTGGGGTCATCCCCAGGTACATACGTCCGAAAATCAGAGAATTCCAGGGATGTACCCTGTTTGGACGAACGCCTCTCTCCTTTGTGCATTCCCCTGACCGATTTCCTCATCACAAGAGCATGCTTTGTGGAGCGCTGTAAAATCCGTGGAGAAAGCAGCATCATTTAGCGCTCCCGTTTTTATCAACAGAAGCAAGAACTTCCTGGATGATATGGTCCTGAGATATCCCAGAAGCTTCTCCTTCAAAGTTCAGGAAGATTCGATGGCGGAGAACAGGCAGAGCCGCTGTCTTCAGATCACCGACGGAAACATGATACCTTCCAGAAAATAAAGCCCTTACTCTCGCTACCTTGATCAAACTCTGCAAGCCCCTTGGACCTGACCCGTATCGTACATTGTTTTTTACGATATCAGGAGATGATTCTTGATCGGGCGAGGTTGCCAGGATTAAAGAGACAGCAAAATCAAGGATATGGTCAGCCAAGAAAATTTCCTTTGCCAGGTTCTGCGTATTCAAAATGAATTCTGCATCCACCTGCTTATTCAACAAAATCTCTTCCAGTCCGGTTGTTCTCAAGGCGATTTCCTTTAATTCCTCTCTTCTCGGTGCCTCAACGTTAATCTTTAGAAGGAAGCGGTCCATTTGGGCTTCAGGAAGCGGGTAGGTTCCTTCAAGTTCGATTGGGTTTTGAGTAGCCAGGACAAAGAACGGCTTCGGCAGTCTCTTCATTTCACCAAGCACGGTAACCGTCTGCTCCTGCATCGCTTCTAATAAGGAGCTTTGTGTCTTGGGTGTGGCCCTGTTGATTTCATCCGCGAGAACGATATTTGAAAAGATAGGTCCAGGGTGGAAGTGGAATTTCTGCCGCCCCTGTTCATCCGGCTGGATCATCATCGTACCGGTTATATCTGTCGGCATTAAGTCTGGAGTATACTGGATTCTGGAAAATTGAAGATCCATTACATCTGATATAGTACGGACAAGCATCGTCTTTCCGAGGCCGGGCAAGCCTTCAAGTAGAGCGTGGCCTCCTGAGAATACTGCCCAAAGTACCTGCTCAACGGTTTCATCCTGTCCGACGATGAACTTACCGATTTCACCCTTGATTCTTCGGTAGGTTTCGGCTGCTTCATGCAGCTGCTGTTCTTTGATTGCAAGTTCTGTCAATGCGTTACTCCCCTTCCGGATTCAATTCACTGAAGTAATTCTTTACTACATTTTCAAGGTTAGAAGGCAGTGCCATTCGGTCGACACTTTCCCTATAAGCCTGTTCATACTCGCCGTAAACTTCATTATAAGGTCTTGCCGATCCCCTGAGCGCCGGGCCCTCGTCCGTTGTCTGCCTTTCACCGGAACCTTTTCCAAGCTGGCCATTATCAACAGACTGATTCGCCTTTCCTCCCAAACGGTCAGGAACGGTCACAAGTTCTCTTGATCCTTGTCCGGAGCCGGCTCCATTACCGCCTCCTTGACCGCTTCCATTCCCTGAGCCAGATACCGAACCTGCTCCTGAACCAGACCCTGAACCAGAACCCGAACCATTTCCGGAAGAACCGCTGCCTGTTCCCTGGCCGTTTCCGCTTTGGGAAGGATTACTCGCTTTTCCTCCTGCTGCGCTTTGCCCGGAAGAGGCTGGATTGGATGATGAATTATTGAAAGCCAGCGATTGCGCGGCACCTAGATCAGCCGCGGCCATTTGCTGGTTCAGGTTATTCGCAAGCTGCTGCAGATCTTTCTGGGCAGCCGCTGTCTGCGAAAGGGAAGACGCAGCAGCCATCGCTTTCTCCAGTGATTTCTCTAGGTTTTCCAGCATCTCCTGGAGTTGCTCCTCAGTCAGCTGGCTGAGATCTTTCCCTTCCCCCTCTGTTGCTTCCTGCATTTTTTGCAGTCCGGCAAGCTCTTCCTTACTCAGGCTTTGCTTGTCTTTAAGCTGCTTCATTGCTTCTTCCAGCTTTTTCTGATCCATGTTTTGCAGCGCCTGTGAAAGTTCATTGAGCTTGTTTCCTGCAGCAGCCTCAGAAAGTGAACTTACTTTCTTTTCTGCCTCTTCCGCTTCCTTCTTTAATTGAGCTGTTTTTCTTTCTTTTTCTAAAAGTTTTTTCAAGTATTCTTCAGCAGTCTTGCTCTCAGCCATCTCCTTTTGAAGCTCAGTGAGTTCCTTATTAACTTTTTCACCCCTGTCCTTCTTTTCAGCAAGTTTCTCAATCTTTTCTTCCGCTTCTTTCATAATCCTTTTTTCGTCTTCCTTTTGCTCGGCCTGTTCCATCATTGTGCTTGGAAAAGCCAGGGAGAATGAAACTATGAGTACCAGAAACAATGCGGCATAGAGAGGCTTCTTCGGAAGGTTAAGCCTGCTGATTTGGTCTATGTTTTTCCGGGAATCTTTCATTCTTCTTAAAGCATCTTTACGCTGAAGCTGAGGCATGACATCTTCATTATCGAGACAGGAAAGAGCGGTGGATACCGCTTCTTCCCCGGCAACTTCATCATAATGCTGTGCGGCATCCTGACTTGTCGGCCGTTTTAGAAAAGCCCAAACAGCGAAAAAAAGGATCAGCAGAGCACTGGTTATCGCTATTTTTTCCCACAACCATGTAATGACGAACAGCCTGCCTGCAAGTGCAAGGAAAGCGGACGCAAATGCGGCACTTGCCAGGCCATAAGAGAGCATCCTGCTGAAATGCCTTATTGCCAGCTTCCTATGAAGGTAGGACAGCAGAGAAAGAAAGAGTTTGCGATCATGCATCTTTCTTTCTTCCTCTTCTGGACGGTTTCATATTGGGACGAAGTTTGGTGATGCTGATCCATAGAGATGCTGCGGCTATTACAATGAAAGACACACCGAACGAAATCCAAAATGGCAGTTCGATTCCTGTCCTTGTAACAAATTCTTCTTGCATGTTGGGTTCAAATACTGTCATCAGAACAAAGGCCGGATTTGTCATGATCATAAAATAAGGAGCCACATTCGTGGTATTTCCATAGAAAAATGCATTCATGAAAAAAAGGGAGATGAATCCGGTACCGGCTGTCAGGAAAATAGCCACTCCGTATGTCGCAATCATGGCCACTATCGTTTTTTTGAGCAGCGTTGAAAATAAGATCCCTATACTGCCAACGGTGATGATGGTGATAACATAAATGCCGAACGTCCCCAGAAGCACTCCCGGTGAAACGCCTCCATATAAAAACACGATGCTGTATAACGGAAGCGATGCGGAAATCATCAGAAACAGAAATGCCACTGAAGAAATCAGCTTACTTAAAATGATGCTTGTTGATGATTGCTCCGTAGTCAGGAGCATGTTGAGTGTCTGCCTTTCTCTCTCTCCGCTGATGACACCTGCTGTAAGCCCCGGTGTCATAAATATGATCAGTCCGAGCTGGACCATGGAGAGCACCATGAACATCATACGGCTTTCTTGAGGACGGATGTACCCCGCCTGGCTGTTCATCATCGTAATATAAATGAAACCGATAGCGACGATCCCTAGAGCGATCAGGTAAAACAGTATTCCCAGGAAGCTTTTCAGCGACCGAAGGCGCAGCTTGATTTCTTTATTCAATACCGGGTTGATCAGAAGTGTTTTCATTTACTCATCCCCTTTCGTAATTTCCAGGAAGATGTCTTCTAGATCTGTCTTCTTCTGGGTGAAATCCATAATGGAAAGACCAGACTGCATGGCTTTTACCAACAGATCCACCTGTTCCCGGTCTGTCCCTGAATAAGCAAAATGAATGGTATTCGGTTCTTTTTCATCTCGCAATACTTCAGCCACATGAGGGTCGTCCTCGAAGAAGGAGACCGCTTTTTCTATTTCGTCTATAACCGTGACATTCAGAATTTTGTTAGCCTGAAGCTGCTGATGGATAACTGACACAGAACCGGATGCCACAAGTTTCCCATTTTCTATGACTCCGAGCTCATCACACATTTCGGCAAGCTCAGGGAGAATATGAGAGGAAATTAGGATTGTTTTCCCCATTGTTTTCAGTTCTTTCAAGATGTCCCTCATTTCTATCCGTGCCCGTGGATCTAAGCCTGAAGCAGGTTCATCCAAAATTAAGACTTCTGGATCATGAATCAGGCAGCGAGCGAGGCACAGCCGCTGTTTCATCCCCCGGGAGAGCAGGTCGACATAGGAGTCTTTTTTATGAGACAAGTTGACGAGTTCGAGCAGCTGCGGAATCAGTGCCTTTCGCTCAGCTGCTGTCAAACCGTAGCTCGCTCCATAGAAATCAAGGTATTCAGAAGCCTTAAACTGATCATAAACACCAAAGAAATCGGGCATATACCCAATTTGCTTGCGGACCATCTTGGGATCCTTCGTCACATCAAATCCATTGACATATGCCGTCCCTTCCGTGGGAGCAAGGAGAGTGGCCAGGATGGAGAATGTGGTCGACTTCCCGGCTCCATTTGGGCCCACCACCCCGAAAACAGTCCCTTTCTCGATGGATAGGTTTAAGTTGTCCAGTGCTGTAAACGAGCCGTATTTTTTAGTCAAGTTGATGATTTCGATCATTGTACAAACTCCCCTTCTATCGTGACTCCCGGAACAGGAAGCTGAGGGTTATTCTGTCCTCTCTTTTCAATCCTGATAGTCATTTTTCCGTCTTTATCAATGTAACGCTGAACATCTTCTTCTATCTTTATTTGCCTTACACCAGATTCCAATTCCTCTGTTTCACCTGTTTTGGCATTCACCAAAGATAGTCCGTCTGTTGTCTCGATATCCCTAAAGGAAAGAAGCATTTTCGTATAGGTTACTTTTTTATCGACGACTGAATCTGGAAGCTGGAATGAAAGATCATAGGTACCGGGTGCTGCATCGATATAATAGTTGCCTTCCATGAAATCCTGATGGTGGATCATGCCTTCTACCACAGATACCTGTGGTTCCATCTGTTCTTGTTTCAGTTTAAAGGACCCTTTATTATTCGACTCTATGTCGAAAGGCTGAAGAAATAAATTCAAAGACTCTTCTTCTGCACTTTTTCCATTGATGGTCAATTCAATAAGAGATTCATCGGAATAGCCAATGATCAGCGGCTTCTTCAGAGAATAATTGTATATTCTTTCTTGTAGTGCATAGTTCAGCAGATTGAACATTTTCCAGTCATCGCCCGGCTTTGTCTGTGGTCCTGGGCCATACATCATATTTTGCGCCCCAGGAAAAGCCCTTGCAGCTGCAATGCTGTTAGGAGAACTCAATAATGAGGACGATTTCATTTCCACCTCCACCTTCTTTTCTTCTCCTTTTGCCAATGAACCGATTTTGTATGCACTGCCGCCGGCAAGCACAAACACATCGTGAAGGTCATGCTTCATATTATTAGTCACAGTACCTGAAAGGAAATCATTGCCCGCTTTCAACTCCCCTTCGATTTTGCCGGTTTCAAGTGAGGTAAATTGATTCATTGCCGAGCGGACTGACCAATATTCTACATCCTGGAAGGTGACCTTTGAGCCTTCCCCGGAATTCTGAATCATCGGGTAATCACTGAAGTTGGTTTCTTCAACATAGCTTTGATTGAATGGAACGGGATTCAGACTTTCGCTCCCGAACTCCATCGTATAATCTCCACCGCCGCTTGAGAGCATGGAAGTGAACTGAAAGCCTGAGCCCGTACCTTCTTCATTAACCGAGACAACGGCCACTTTATTCAGGTTTTCACCGCCTGTGCGGTCCGCCGCTCCAGTTATAAAGATTCCCAAACTGGTCAGAACCGCTATGGAAGGGATGATCCACCAGCCCCATTCTCTTTTGTCTTTCTTTTTCAGGATAAAATAAAGGACGGGTACAATGATGATGATATAAAGGGCGAATAATAAAGTAATTACCGAGACTGGCAGGAACGAAGATGCGAACAATTCAGTTGTCGTCCGCAGAATGTTTTCTGCCTGGTCATAATAGGACATCGGATGCTTAAAACTAGTATCCAGTGTCGCAGTTAAAATCCTGTTCCACCAGCCGCTGTTTCCATCCCATGAAGCAAGAGGTTCTTCAGCTAGACTATAGGTCAACTGGGTGACTTCTCCAGTGCCGAATCCTTTTTCTATAGCAAGCACCTTGCCGCCTTCTTCAATTACTGTGTCTGCTCCTGGTTGGATTTCACCGGTCATTAGGGTCATTTCTTCTATAGAGAGAGGTTTGTCGCTGAATCCTTTTAAGAAGGAAAGGTCCTTCAACTTCTCTTCACCTGTAATTTTCATAGGAACCAAAGTTTCCAAAGCTCCCATTTTCTGCTGAAGGTCGGGCGAACTTCCAACAATCATTCTGCCGCCAAGTTCTACCCACTGTTTAAGCGCAGACTGCTTCTTCTCACTCAGGCCATCAATAGAAAAATTATGAATGATAACAGCATCGAACATGTTAAGGCTAAGACTATCCTCCGGCATCGTCTCTGCTGTTAAAGGCAGAACCTCAGGTGCCTCTCCTTGGTAGGATGTCAGCTTCAAAACGTTCATTTGATCCGGATTGTCACTCAGCACACCCAATACCGGTTTCATTTCAGGAACGAGGTTTGGTGTCAAACTGGTATCGCCGGTAAGCTTGATTTGCTTGCCGTCTTTCCAGCCTCCCTGATAGAACCGGATCCGCTTTTCCTTCTTTCCATTGGGATTCATTGCTCCCCCTATATAGTCGCTAAAACCAGGAACAGAGAATTGAATCTTCTGTTCGGTACCAGCAGCTATTTCAACTGGGATGACAACATTTCCGTAGGCGTGATAATGCGGACTTGTGGATACCACCAAGTCACCGCTGATATCCTCCCCGTCATTAGTGATGGTCACTGTGACCGGAAAGGCACTACCATTCTTTACTTTTCCTTTGATTCCTGGTTCTGTGTCAATTGTCAGTGTTCCTTGTGCAGCTGTCTCCGCTGCCATCCATGGCAGCAATCCCATAAGGAGCAGCACAACTGCTAGTATTTTTCCTATGTACTGTTTCACCCAAAATTTCCCCCTCTTTATCTTCTCAAAAGTAAAGACGAGTCTCAGGGTGAAAAAGTTCTCTTATTTATGAGATTTTTTAAAATATTTTTAGGTTTTCGGTTTTGTTTAGGAGATCTAGGGAATATAGATTGGTTGATTGATAGGAAAGCTGCTTCAGAGGAGTTTTTCTATTATAGCAGGGTGTTTATTGGCTCTTTTATGAAAGAAGATCGAATTACCTGTTTCCTCCCTCGCCTCGCGAATAGCACACTCCTCAAATTGCTCGCCCTGATCCAGCCTTCCTCTAGGCAAATCCCAAAGAGGGTAATCTTTACGCTTGGCTAATAACAGTTGTCCCCTCTGATTCACAATAATCGTAAAGCACCCCGATGTTTTACTCATATTAAAGAACACCTTCCTTTAGCTTGGATAAAATCAGTTCAACTATCCTCTCAACAGGAAGTTTCCCGCCGACTATATAATCTGCGTCCACCTTAATAGTCGCTTCCATTTCTTCGTATGCTCTCCGCCCTTTTTCTAAATAAAAGGTTATATCTTTATGGATTTCAGATGCGGTTCCATTCTTATAATCTCTTAAAATCCGCCTGCCCAGGGCAACGTCCAACGGGGTATCTATGTAAATGGACAGGTCGATCCAATCCTTCATCCCTTGATTTTGATAGGAGAAAGGGTAGTCAAGTAATATAAACGACGGAGGATCTACGGACTCAAACAAAGTCATGACGTCTTTTACCAATGGTTCTAAATTCCAAAGGCCATAATCTGCTCCCTCTTTTACCCACTTCACCAGGTCTTCCGGCGAGTCCTTCCATATGTAATCGTCAAAAAAGAGGGATTCTGAATTTCTTAACCTATCTCCTAAACATTTAGTCACAGTCGTTTTTCCGCTCCCTGACACTCCAGATACTGCAATAACTTTGGTTTTTCTGCTCATAACCTTGCCGTATCCTTTTCCTTCAGCATTTTATCCGCCATTGAAATGTTTTTCATAAGATAAGAAGGCATCTCAGGGAGTTCCAGTATCTGAGGCGTGGTCAGCCATACAACTTTATCAACTTCATCAACGCTTTTGGCGTAAGGTTCTCCAGAATGATGCTGACACAAAAACACTATATCGATGACATGCACACCTGAATCTGTCACGAAGGAAGCACTGTTCACATAGCGAATGCCTGTTACTTCACAGCCCACTTCCTCAAAAATTTCCCGTTGCAATGTTCTCTCCAAAATATCGGAGGACACTCCTTCAATATCACACTTTCCACCGACGAGCGAAAGTTGTCCTCCGGCGTGCTCTTCCTTTTCGCTTCTTAAAATCAACAGCCATTTTCCATCACGGTGAATGGCACCTTCGACATTGACAATGAACATATTCATCTCTCCTGCTTCTCTTCATTTTCTTGTAGGCTCTTTTCGTAAACTTTGTTGCTATTTGATACTAATTCCAAAAAACTAATCATATTTCATCTTAATAGCCTGGTAATGATGAAAGAAAAGAACTACTTTCCCCAATAAGAGATAAAACTCTTAGTATCCGGGGATATCCGAAAGCAACAATCTATGCGAAAACAGCCTTTTTTTGTAACAGCAGTTCAATCGTTCCATGGTAATGAGGTTCACCATGGCCTAAATCCAAAGAGTATGTCTGCGATGCTTTAATCGCTTTGTAACCGGTGAAATAACTCTCCAACTCAGACTTTGTAAAAAAATGCATAAAGGAATCTGAATTTGGCCTGTAAAAGGTGTTTAGTGAAACTTCCTCATAATCTTTCTTGCTCTTCTCGTAACCTGGATCAAATATATCGAATGCATTAATGTATATGAGTCCTTGGTCGACCAGCCCTTCTTTAGCCGATTGAATGATTTCGCTGATTTCATCTTTATTAAAAAAGTTCAATATATTCGATAATATGATCAGAGAGTATGAGTTTTTCTCAATATGAAAGTTTCTTAGATCACCTGGTAATGTTAATATGTTCAGCCCCGCCTCTTCAGCAAGTGTTCGGCAGCGCTCGATGGCATTTGTTGAAATGTCCACTCCCTCTACAGTAAAACCATGGGCGGCAAAATATAGTGCATTTCTTCCTTCTCCAACTCCAAGGTCAAGAACTTTCCCCTGCTTTGGAATAAGGTTTTTGTATTGAACTAGTGTTTCTTTTGGCTTAAAACCCCATAACTTGCTGACTTTTGAATATTGTTCATCCCAATAGGTCTTCATTTCAGTCACCTTTTCCATCCTTTCCTTTCTCAAACTCCATACATTATTTCAAAAATTACAACAATTTACAATGTGTATTCTAATGGACCTGGAGTGTGCAAGGTTGATTTACCACGTCATCAAGCTAGATAATATGATCATGATTAAAATTATGTACAGAGGTGAAACACATTTGAAAAATACGAATCACCCTTTATCAGAACCTTTAGCACTACCTAACGGAGCCAAAATAAAAAACAGGTTTTTTAAATCTGCGATGAGCGAAGCACTTGGAACGAATAATCACAACTCTTCCCCTGCTCTCGTCACACTCTATAAAACCTGGGCTGACGGTGGGACAGGGCTTGTCGTAACAGGCAATGTCATGATTGACCGAAACGCTCTTGGAGAATCAGGAAATGTTGTTATTGAAGATGAAAGAGATTTAGATGTGCTCAGTGAATGGGCAAAAACTGGAACAAGAAATGGAACTCATCTATGGATGCAATTAAATCATCCAGGAAAGCAGTCACCGAGAACCCTGTCGAAAACGCCGGTGGCACCTAGTGCCATCCCTTTATCCGGGAGCTTGAAAAAATTTTTTAATGAACCTAGGGCTCTTACCGAAGAAGATATCCAGGGATTAGTCACACGCTTTGGCAAGGCAGCCAGCGTCGCCCAAAAAGCCGGTTTTACAGGTGTTCAAATTCATGGGGCCCATGGCTACCTCATCAGTCAGTTTCTTTCACCTAATCATAACCGCCGCAGTGATAAGTGGGGCGGCAATTTGGAGAATCGAATGAGATTTCTGCTGGAGGTCTATCAGGAAATCCGCAAGCAGACAGGTGAAAACTTCCCCATTGGAATCAAATTGAATTCAGCTGACTTTCAGCGAGGCGGTTTCACCGAAGAGGAATCATTGGAGGTTATTCGCAAACTTGCCCAAGCAGGAATTGATCTTATTGAAATTTCAGGCGGTAATTACGAAAATCCCATGATGCAGGGAGCCAACGTTAAAGAAAGCACGAAAAAACGAGAAGCCTATTTCCTGGAGTTTGCAGCAAAGGTACGAGAGATTGTGTCTACTCCTTTGGTAGTCACCGGCGGCTTCCGCTCAGAAAAGGCGATGACGGACGCTGTAGCACAAGGGGAAATCGATATGGTGGGAATCGCCAAGCCGCTAGCCCTGATTCCTGACCTGCCAAATCAAATTTTTCAAGGAACTTATGAAACTATAAAGTTAAAGCCGATGAAAACTGGATTGAAATGGCTCGATAAGTCTGCTTCCATGCTGGAAATCGTCTGGTATGAGCAGCAGCTGGCAAGAATGGGGAATTCCAAGCCTCCCAAACCAGACTATAGTGTCTGGCGGGCATTGCTTCAGACTGTCACCACCAATGGAACAGCTGTTTTTAAAAAACGGCGTGGATAAAAACGATCAAGGCAGGTAAAGCTGGCGAATCTTATAGAAATAGAGCTCAGAGTCTGTTACTCTGAGCTCCTTCATAAATTTTTAGTTTAACAGAACTTTCATTCAGTCATTCTGGGTAATGCTTTTTAAAGATTCTATTTTCCTTAAGTCTTTATGATTATTTTTATTAGAACGATAACTATCCTTGGAGGAGGCCTCATAAACCTTCAAATATTGCTTAGGGTTGAGTAAATAATAGATGGTGGCGCCGTCTTGATGTTGTTCTAGATCCTCTAATTGTACTCCTGCGAACCTGGGTAAAGTGTCCATTATCCCAAATTCAACCGAAAACCCTTCTTTAGAAAACTCATGTTCGTGCAAATCAATCAGGCTGTATTCCATGGACTTCATAATTTTAACAATATCATTCCAGTTATGTATGGATAATTCTGGTGGCACTTCGCAACCCCTTTTATCACCAGGAACATGAATATCTAAATCCTGGGCATCCCAACTCTTTCCCGATATGACTTCTAAACCGACAGATCCCATTAACAAAGGGGTAATGCCAATATCATTTAGCTTTGCTGCAATCTTAATAAACTCTTCGTACTTATGATATTCCATATGCTCCTCCAAGATCTTGCTTCTTCCGCAGAAACCTGTCACTTACAAAAGAAAAGGCCGGCAATATCCTTAATCCTCAACCTCCATCAAATCAATTAAGAACCCCTCCTTATCAAAAAAAGTAAATCAGCAGGGAATGGTTCCTCTAACTCTTCAGGAAGCTTTTCTTATATAACAAACGATTTGTCCTGAAACGTCTATCATGCATTCGAAGTTTTCATGAAGTAACTCTGCACTGATTTTTTCTATATTCAAATCAGGATTTTTGCCTGTTACAATTCCATAGCCTCCTTGATTAGTCTCAATAACGTGATAGGAAGCTGTGTTTCTGCCATCTCCGCTTCGTTCTATTTTGAATTTGCCATTCCAACCTTTTCTTAACAGACCAGTAATGTCTCTTATAAACCTTTAGGAGAATAGACAAAAACTATCAAAAACACAACCTAAGATTTTATGCCTTCTAAAATTGAAGAAAACTAGAAACCCGAATTTAATGACCAAATGATAAGAAGCCCTAGGACCTGTGGTAACATGGCGGCTAAAATACTGAAGATTATCAAGTATAGCCCTTGCTTTCTTTCCTGATAATCCTTCTTGATCACCCACCCTATGCCTGCGCCCACAAGTCCTGTGAAAATGGACGAAAAGAGAAAAGCATAAATGACAGACGACCAGCCAATCAATAATAAAACCCTCTTGCCCTGTTGATCCTTCAACTTAACCCCCCTCTATTTTCACTTTTAAAAGAGAAATGTCATTACCAATTCCTGTGAATAACCTCCCCTGCAAAATCTTTACTCTTTAATTAACCTGATATTACTCAAAGGAAAAAAAACGACATTCGTTTTACCGATTATTGTTTCAATGGGTATCGCGCCAATTTGGCGGCTGTCCTTGCTGTCTCTTCTGTTGTCACCCAAGACAAAAACATGACCTTCTGGAACGGTAGATTGCCCTACAGCTGTTTCCTCTAATTTAAATGAAGTCGTCAAACTGCCTTCTGATTTTTCTTTTTGATCATCCAAAAAAGGCTCTTCAACTGTCTTTCCATTAACGTAGAGAGTATCCTCTTTATACTGGATGCGGTCGCCGGGCAGTCCGATAACACGTTTTATATAGTTTTGTTCTGCAGCTGCCCGGAATACTACGATATCAAATCTTTCTGTTTCTCCTAATTTAGAAACAATGACTCTTTCCTGGTCCTCTAAGGTGGTATTCATAGAGGCTCCTTTAACCATGACAGGTGTAAAAAGGAAAGTACGTACAACAAAAACAATTAATAAGGCAAACCCTAAAGCTTTCATCCACTCTAAAGTACTGTTTTTTTCTTCTGCCATTTTTTTATCTCCTTTAATTCTCAATATGTATTTGTGGGATTGGCAAGTGTTCACAACATTCAATCCACTATTTAACTATTAGACGCTATTAGGAAACAGATAGTTTCAGTTAGGGATTTTTTATATAGTTTACATAATAATATTATGATAATTTTTTCCTGGCAGGAATTAATTCAGCTGTAACCTGTGAGTATTATCAGCTTTATATATCCTGAAGCCCCCTCATGTTCTATTGCCGGAATATAAGGGTATAAATTGCACGAAATTGGCGGTGCATCGGCAGCTGTATATCTGGTTGTGGTTATTTGTGAGAAGTATTTGATAATACGAGCGGGTTGTCAGGATTTATGAGCGGAGTATGCAGATATACTAGCGGGTTATTCAGTTTTACGAGCGGATTATACAAATATACGATCACATTATACATAAATACGAGCGCACACTATAATTTTGTTCTTCCCGCTGCCCTAATCAAATCCTTTATGCTCCACACCGTCCAGCCTAAAACACCCGCCAAAGATTGTTAAAATCTCCTCTTCTTGTTATAATCAAACTCTACATAATTGTTAAAAAAAGAGGTCATGACGTGTCTAAAAAAAGCTTGCAATTCTGGCTGATACAAATCCTTTTGATCGTGACGATTGTATTTGTATCTACGAAAATCTCATTTCTGTTCCAGCCCATCACGATTTTTTTTACAACTTTGTTTTTTCCAATTCTGATTACTCTGTTTCTGTATTTTCTGTTGAATCCAATTGTGAATTTCCTGCAGCGTTATAAGGTTCCGAGAATTGTTGCCATTCTGATTATTTATCTTTTGATTGTCGGGCTTTTGGTGCTGGCAATTGTCAACCTGGTGCCAACGATTTCAAAACAGTTCACGGCGCTTGCCAATGAACTCCCTACTTACGCGACACAGGCTTTTCAGTACTTTGAAAATCTGTCCAGGTCCCCTGAGTTAAGAACGTTCATGAATGAACAGGCGGAACTTTTGGATACTGCACAGCAGAAGCTTGTGGATTTTGCGAACAACCTTCCTACGATTATCACAGGAAGTTTTCAAAATCTCCTTGGCTTAGTAGCGAACATTGCGATTATCCTGGTCACTGTACCTCTCCTTCTTTTTTACATGTTCAAGGACGGGCACAGATTCCCGATTGCGGTTTCGAAGTTTTTGCCTGCAGAGTACAGGAAGGAAGCTCTGACGATTCTTAAAGAGACTGGCAGCACCCTCGCTGCCTATATTCAAGGTCAGGTGACAGTAGGTCTGTTTGTAGGGCTTCTGTCATTTATCGGTTATTTAGTCATTGATTTGAGGTTTGCTTTGGTACTGGCTATCACGGTTTCGGTCACGAATATCATTCCTTATGTCGGTCCGCTTATTGGCGGAGCACCCGCAGTGATTGTCGGTCTGTTCGACTCACCCGGCAAGGCATTATTGGTGCTGCTCATATTGGTGATTGCCCAGCAGGTCGAAGGAAACATCCTTTCTCCTTTGATTCTAGGCAAGACGCTGGACACCCACCCTGCCACCATTGTGATTTTGTTATTAGCGGCAGGAAACATTGCGGGAGTCCTGGGGATGATCCTGGCAGTACCTACTTATGCTGTCATCAAGACTATCGTCATTAACTTGGTGAAGTTTTTAAAGGCACGAAAAGAAGCAAAACTCCGAGCCGAGCCTGAAGTCGTAACGTGATAAAAGCTGAAAAACCCGAATGACACTCGTCATTCGGGTTTTTTGTTCTCCACTATTTAGCTGTATCCTTCTGTAATGCTTCTTCTTCAACAACATCAGTCATATAATTTTTTCCCCACTCATACATCGAATCGAGAATCGGCATAAGAGTTTGGCCTTGTTCTGTCAAGGAATATTCGACTTTCGGCGGGACTACCGGATAGACTTCGCGGTGGACAATTCGGTCTTCCTCCAGTTCACGAAGCTGATTAACGAGCATCCGTTGAGTTATTCCAGGCATGAGAGACTTCAATTCACCGAAGCGTTTTGTCCCCTCTTTTCCTAAATGCCACAAGATCAGCATTTTCCACTTACCTCCAATGACAGAGAGCGTTAATTCTTTTTCACAGTTGAACACTTTTTCTTTCATGCGAGACAATACTCTCACCTCCGATTTTTATACTATATCACACAGTATACTTTTTTACACTATGTATGATTTTTATCACTATGTAAAAATAAAGTGCGTACTTTTCTATTTTGAAACTACCTACTATACTTACATTTGCAATGCATTTTAGTACAGGAATGTGATGGTGCAATATTGCCGATTCAAAAAACAACAATAGGAGTGAAGAAAAATGGAATTACAATTAGCTTTAGATTTAGTTAACATCCCAGAAGCAATTCAATTGGTGAAAGAAGTCGAAGAACATATTGATATCGTTGAAATCGGAACTCCGGTTGTCATTAACGAAGGTCTTCGTGCCGTAAAAGAAATGAAGGAAGCCTTCCCTAATCTGAAAGTACTTTCTGATTTGAAAATTATGGATGCTGCAGGTTATGAAGTAATGAAAGCTTCAGAAGCCGGAGCAGATATTATAACCATTCTTGGTGCTGCGGAAGATATGTCTATAAAAGGTGCCGTGGATGAAGCCAAAAAACAAGGAAAGAAAATCCTTGTTGATATGATTGCCGTCAAGGATTTAGCCAAGCGCGCAGAAGAAGTCGATGCTCTTGGTGTCGATTACATTTGTGTGCACACTGGCTATGATTTGCAAGCTGTTGGAAAGAACTCTTTTGAAGATCTTCAAACTATCAAGAATGTAGTAAAAAATGCGAAAACAGCTATTGCAGGCGGAATAAAGTTAGAAACTCTTCCAGAAGTAATCAAAGCTCAACCTGATTTGGTTATTGTCGGAGGCGGAATCACTGGACAAGAAGATAAAAAAGCGGCAGCTGCGAAAATGCAGGAAATGATCAAGCAGGGATAACCATGAATTCGACAGATTATCTTACAAAGATCTTAGAGGAACTCTCCCTCTCCACGAATTTGATTTCCAAAGAAGAGGCTGAACAACTGGTCAACAGCATTCTCGAGAAGGAAAAAGTCTTCGTAGCTGGGGCCGGCCGATCTGGTTTGATGGCCAAGTCCTTTGCCATGCGGCTTATGCACATGGGGATTGACGCGTATGTCATAGGCGAGACCGCCACTTCCACTTTTGAAAAAGGTGACCTGCTCATCATCGCTTCTGGTTCAGGTGAAACGAAAAGCCTTGTCTCCATGAGCGAAAAAGCGAAAGATATCGGGGGAACAATAGCCGCTGTCACCATTTTTCCAAACTCAACAATTGGTAAAATGGCGGACTTCTCGGTAAAGCTGCCGGGATCTCCGAAAGATCAAAAGAATGGTGTTCTCAAAACCATCCAGCCTATGGGATCTCTATACGAACAAACACTGCTTTTGTTTTTTGACAGTATAATCTTGCGGTATATGGACAAAAAAGGTTTAGACTCCGACAAGATGTATGGCAAACACGCTAATTTAGAGTAATAGACAGATATAGCAGAAAAAGCCAGGTGAATGACTAACTTCACCTGGCTATTTTTTGTTGAGATACTTTAAATTAAAGTGCGGCTTGTATTCAGATTACATCAATTCTTTATGCAAATTCACAAAGTTATGCTGCGAACGGTATTTTATCTATCTCATGATTTATTTGAAACCTCGAAAGTCAGCTGTACGTATATAGGTATGGAGGAAAGGAATGGAATCAAGATAACTATGACATCGTGAAGTACACTGAATCGAAGAGCAATCAGTATAAATAGAAGGAGCTGGTCCTTGTGAAGAGAAAGTCGATTTTATTTTTAAGTTTAACGGCACTTTTAACTCTATATGGCTGCACTACCACCCCGCCAAAAGATGAAACGATTTTTCAATATAAGGATTCCTATGTTGGAGACAGTGGAGCCGTTGGGAATATTACCAGACCTTTGGACGAGCCGGCAGGTGAACACATGAGCGGGCTGGAGCTTAAAACCACAGAGGAACCTTACGGGATCATATTAAACTATTCCCCAGATGATAGTATTGAAAATAATAAGTTGGATTATAGGGAGCTTTCACTTTATAATGCTTCAATTATCCTGGCTCTTGTAAAAAATGCTGAGTGGGTTCAGTTTAATTTTGTTGAAGAGAAAGTTAAAGTTCCCAGAGATAAATTGGAACATTGGATTGGTAAAGACATCCGTGATTTTTCAGAAGAGGAAGAATTGAGAAGCTTCATTCAGGAGCATTTGGAAGATGCAGAAAAGGTGGATCAGTTCTTCAGAGATTGAGCACGAGCACTCTTAGGATATAAGTAGTTCAGTTAGGGGTACTTCTGATACTTCTGCTCTGTACTACTTTTCTTTATGCCAGAATAAAAACAATGGGTTTACATAACAATATTATTGACGCTCATTCGGTACTTTGTCTAAAAAAGCACCCATTAATAATGGTAAACACACTACCTTTTAAAATAAATCAAAAAAAGAGAGAAGGAATTTCTCCTCCTCTCCCTTCTTTATGCTGCAGCTTTCTCTCTCTTCTTCCTTCTGAAACGGTCAAATACCAGATACAGCATCGGTACAATCAGCAATGTCAAAATTGCTGAGAATAGGATACCTGAAATGATGGTGACTGCCAGCGGTGTAAAGAGCGCGTCCCCGCTAAAGGCAACTGGCAGCAGCGCAACAATAGATGTCAGTGCTGTCAGGAGGATTGGGCGCAGCCTCGTTCGTCCCGCTTCGACTACCGCTTCTTTCACCTTCATGCCGTCCTTCAGTCCCTGTTTGATGAACTCGATTAGGACAATAGAGTTTCGCACAACGATACCTGTCAGCGATACCATACCCATGACAGCCAGGAAGCTGATTGGCGTTTGTGTTACGAACAAACCTAAGATAGCTCCTGCGATGGCAAGATACACGGCAACTAATACAAGGAATGGAAGTGACAGTGAGTTGAATTGCAGTGCAATTAACAGATACACAAGGAAGATGACAATGATAAACAAGATGGTGATCTCAGAAAAGAAATCCTTCTGTGCTTCATTCTCTCCTCCAAGCGTTACACTGTAATCACTGTCCAAACCTTCCTTAACATTATCGACAATTTCTTGGACATTTTCTTCATATCCCTCTTCATTTTCAGGGAAAGCACGAATGGTAATCGCACGTTCACCTTCTTTATGAGGAATCTGCTGAATTTCTTCTTGATTGTCTACAGTTACCAATTCATCCAAAGAAATCAGGGTCGGCGGTCCAGCAGGATTACCGCCTGAAGCTGGAAGTTCAAGAGCTGATAGATCAACTTCCCCTTCACTTCCCGCCAGTACAATGCTCATATCTCGCTTTGTTACCCCATTATCAAAGGAACTCATTGGGATTCCTTCTGTAGCTAACCGAATTTGTTCACTAATCTGCTTTATAGTGATACCGTATTGTTCTAAAGCATCACGGTCAGGAACGTATTGGATGGTTGGAGCAAACTCGCCTACGTTATCGACTACGAGATTCGTATCAAGAGAGCGGATTTCTTCTTGAAGTGTATCCCTCAGTTGCAGCAGCTTTTCTAATTCCGGACCTGAGACAGTAACGGTAACTGGTGCTCCGGCTGGGGGCCCCTGCTGGATGGTTTCCATGAACAGTTCCGCATCCGGGAATTCACTTCTTAGTTTTTCTGTCCATTCATCAATCAGTCCTTGAGCTGTTTGGTTTTCACGGTCAACACGTGCCGCGATTTGTCCTGTGTTTGGTCCTGCATTGGATAGAGAGCTATTGAAAAGATTGGGAAGCCCTGTTCCGGCAAATACACTGGTTTCGTAGACACCCTCATCGTTTTTCAGCATCTCTTCCATCTCGGCAAGGGTTTCTGAAGTCTGATCTAATGTGGTTCCGATTGGCAATGTTACGTCAACCGTTACTTCCTCCCTGTCAGCTGACGGGAAAAATTCGAAAGGTGTCAAAACTACTAAACCAAAGATTGCGGTTGTAAATACCAAACCAATCAGCGAAGTGATGAACGGCTTTTTGGAAAACTTGGTTAGAACCTTGTCTGCATAAAAATCGGAAAATTTATCCAGCGGCTTTCCGATAAATCCAGGAGAATCAGAGATTTTTCTGCTTGTCTTGCTGTAAAGCAGATACCTCATTACCGGCACGAAAATCAGGGCCACCAAAGTGGAAGCAATGATCGTTGTGATAAGAACTGTTGGCAATGCCCGGATGAATGCTCCGTTTCCACCTGATAAAAATACTAATGGAAGAAAGGTGAATACTATCGCGAAAGATGAGGTCACGATGCTGACCCAGATTTCTTTTACACCTGTAACTGCACCCTGCAGTGCCTTGTCTCCAAGCTTATACCTTCTTTGGATATTATCGTTGACGACAATCGAGTCATCTACAAGAATACCAAGGGCAATAATTGCTCCGATGACGGAAATCTGGTTAAGGTCAACTTCAGCATACGGAAGTGGAATCAATCCCATCAGAACGGAAATCGGCACAGCCAGCGCAACAACTAACGCACCGGAACCAGTCAAACCGAGCGAAGTTGTAATGACAACCGCTACTACAGAAATAGCCAATGATAGAAATAGACCATCAAAAATATCTGTCACAAGATTGGCCTGAGAGTAATAAGGAACCAGTTCCACCTCTTGAGGCAGTCCTGCAGCCAACTCCTCTACTTTGTCGCTCACCCGCTGGTCGACAGTTGGGATATCTTCGCCAGACTGGACGAAAGCTGTAAAAGAAATGGCAGGTTTGCCTTCATACGTGATAAGATCTTCTGCCGCTTTAGGCTTGGTCTCCACATTTGCGATATCCCCCAGTAAAACTGTTTCACCGCCAGAGGTTTTTCCGACGAACACCTCATTCATCTCTTCTATAGATGAAAAGTGTTCAACTGTTAATTGAACAACTTCATTGTCAATTTCCTGCTTGCCGAGCGGTGTAGGATAAAATTCATCATTGATTGCTGTCATGACGCTGCCAACATTCAATCCTGCTTCTTTTAATGCATCAGGATGAAGCTCAATGATAATTTCTTCCTCTGGAAGACCTTTAACCGTTACCCCTTCGACACCCGACAATTCAGTAACTTCATCAGTCCATCGGTCAAGTTCAGGTTTCAGTTCGAGAAGATTTTCACGGCTTTCACTGGTCAACTGATAAGAAACAATCGGCATCTTAACGGTAAATTCATTAATTTCAGTGTCAAATACTTCTTCAGGGAACCCTGTGGAAGCATAGGAAACAGCCTGCCGTACATCGCTGAACACTTCTCTTTTGTCTGCGCCGTCTTCAACCTCTACAATAATAGTAGAGAAACCGGCTGCAGAAGAAGAATTCAGTTCCTTGATTCCATCTATAGACTGCAGTGAGTCTTCAATCGGATTAGTGACTATCCTTTCCACATTTTCAACAGTGGCTCCAGGGTAGACGGTCGAAACGGTTCCAATATTGACCGTTGTTTCGGGTATTTCTCTCTGCGGGAGCTGTAAAAAGGTAAAGACTCCAATAATAACAAATAGCAGAACAAAAATCAGTGTAATCTTGGATCGATTCAATATTGCTTTTAACATGTAAAAACCTCCTTTGTTGCTGTTCGACTCGCTGGTCAATATTTAGTGATTTAAAATTTTAAATGCTTATATAACGCTATTTATTGAGTTGACTCATAAGTCATTCTACAGCCTTTTGGAATATAGTCAAGATTTAATGTGTTTCTTCACAAAGAAAACATTTTCTCGTAATCAGAAGGGTGTTTTTCAAAGGCTGGCGGCTGGAATTCGATTGCCTGTTAGGCCCGCAGGCCGCACGCCATTTGCATCAATCCTTCCATTTATATGGAAGCAGGATAATGCAGCATATGGAATAATCTTTAGAGATGGGCCATCACGGATTCCTTTAAGTTGATAGTTTCAATTGGAACATATGATATAATTAGTTGATTTGCAGACTATGCAGTGTAATTATGTTATCTATCACCCGACATTAAATAATTTTATACATTTATTTATCTTTAAAATAGAGGAAGGTGAATACGATGAATAAACGGAAAGCGATATTGGAAACAGCTGTAGAACTCTTCGGCGAACAAGGATACACCCAAACCTCGATGCAGCAGATCGCTGACAGTATCGGCATATCAAAAGGGTCGCTGTATTCATTCTTTCAATCCAAGGAAGATCTAATCATTTCCATTTACGAACACTATCAGCAGCTTGTTTTTGAAAGAGCCTATGTTGTTGGCCTTGATGGGAATTTACCGGATGATGTAAGGCTTGCCAAGCAGTTTCAGGTTCAGTTTGAAGGAATTTTGGAATACAAATCTTACATGAAAATGCATATGAGGGGCGACACGGCGAAAAACAGTGATAAGCTGGCAGCCATGGAACACAGGATGAGAGGACGGTTATTCAGCTGGCTGGAGCATAACCTTCTCCAGATTTATGGTGAAAAGATTCTTCCTTACAAGTGGGATTTGATGTGGATGACACAATCCATTTATTCCTCTTATATGATGCTGCTTATCTCCACGGAAAGCGGACTGCAGCCTTCTAAACTGGGAGAACACATCGTCAGGCAAATCTCGATTCTTGCACAGGATTTCTTTAATGGTAACAGCACTCCCCTTCTTGATGACGAAATCATGCAGCCTTTTTCGGTGAACATGGACCGGCAAGGTGCCTTCATTTCTTTTGAAAAACGGGAAACGGCCTGGAAAATGCTCTATTCTGCAATACATTCTTTAAATGGTGATTCTGATTACTACTTGAAAATGGCTGACCGTATTTCTGAGGAGTGCCGCAAATCAAAACCTGATGAATTGATTATCAAGGGTATGTTCAGGCTTCTCGCTGATAAAGAGGAGCTTAGACAGGCGGCAGTTGAGTTGGAGGATGAATTGCTTCCTTAGTACTGGGAATACAGGAGCCGTAAACGAATACGCTTGGCCTCGTTACGAGCTGGGTGGTTTTCATTGAACTAGGACCTATAGTTAATAAGAAACAGAGAGCGCCCGATCCTCTATGACACTGGAATTTGTCATCTTGTAAATTCGGGTGCTGTTTTGCCTGTTTTTAAATGCAGTATTGTGAAAAACCACTCTATTACCTTAACAATATATGGTAATATATTGTTAAGATTTGATAATCAATTCAATTGCAATTGAATTGATTAGGCCTTAGGAGGTAAACGACGATGAAGGATAAAAGTAATCCTTGGTTTATACTATTTGTTTTTCTAGTGCTGATCATTTTTACTCAAGGCACAGATGATATCGTTGACCCCAGTTTTTTTGTGCCTGCTATTATTATTTCCTTATTGCTTGGAGTTTCTGGAGTATATTTACTCGGAAAAGATATGGATTTCTTGAAAAATTTATATTTTTTAAGTTATGTGATGACAATAGGAATTGCTTTTGTACCTGCTGTTGGCAGTTATATTGAAGATGGTGACCGCTTCTACGGCTTTCCTGCTCAATGGTTCAGCTACTATCATCTGAGTGGATCTGTTTCCTTTCATATAATCGGCTTTTTATTCGATTTTTTCTTGTTTTATTTCCTGCTCCGTTTTTTGAATAAGATCTTCCTGAAGTCTTCTTAGTTTTAAACTCTTCCTATACTTTGTTGCTATTTAGTATGTATTTCGTCAGATAACAGCCTAAATCACCTAAAATATCTTTATAGAAAAGGCTGTTTTATCATATATTGTTGCTTTCAAATAATTCCGGATACTAAGAGTTTTATCTCTTTTCGGTGTTACCAGATTTCACCCTCTTAGTATGGTTAATTTTCGGAATTAGGATCAAATAGCAACAAAGTTTACGAAAAGAGCCACAGAAAAACATACACGACCAAGCACTTAGTCTAGATAGCCCAAGTTTTTTGCATTGTTTACTTCCATTGATTAATGTCACTTTCTTATTTCAAAATCTGCACACCTAATCCCTCAGTTATTTCCTCTTTGCTCCTTATTCTTTCTATATAAGGTTTTTTGGTATGAAGACTGCATGTTTTACGTTATACTTGCATGAGCGTTCTGTTATTATCTGTAAGGGGGTGAATGTTATGAGCTTTTCTCAAGTTGCGAATTATTCTTCCATAGAGGAAGCATCAAAGGATGTACTGGAGCTGATCAGTAAATTTGTTGATGTGAATACCTTCTTCGTGGCTAAAAATGATAAGAAAAATGTTGATATTATACAATCTTTTAATCGGGAAGATGCAGTGCTTGAAGCAGGATTCAAGACTTATTATCGTGATTCCTACTGACAATTCATCGTCAGGGGTGGTCGGGAACCACTTATCATAGAAGATTTATTAAAGTTTGATGAAACAAGCAACATGGAAGTAACTAAAAATCTTGGAGGCGGTTCCTTAATTGGAATGCCTATCTACTATAGTGATGGAACTAATTTCGGTACGCTTTGCGGAATGGATTTACGTCCGCATCATTTTACCGAGGAACACATCTCTCTATTCAAGGCGATGGCAAAGCTGCTAGAAAATGTCTTGAATCTGGAAAGAGCGAACCATAGAGTACAAGCACTTTCTGCTCCTCTTGTTCCTATTTCTGATACAGTGGCGATACTGCCGGTCATTGGGGATGTAGATGAAGACCGTACCAATAGAATTATGGAACATTCATTATCTCAGAGCCTTAAACAAGGATTGGAGTATATGATTTTTGACCTGTCAGGGTTAGTTACGATTGATGAGTGGAGCGCTTATAATCTGTTAAAGATCGGGCAATCACTGAAATTGCTCGGCGTTCGTATGATAATAACAGGAGTCCGTCCTGAACTTGCCTTAAAAGCCGTTCAATCGGGAAGTGATTTAGACCAAATACATACAGAGTCTAACTTGAGTGATGCTCTCCGCTCCATTGGGTATCATCTTGAAAAAATTTGATTATGCACTTTCTCTCTATAGGCAGTTACTAACAGACATAACGAACGCTTGGATTATAAATCCAAGCGTTTTGTTCTTTTCTCTATTTTACATAACTACAGCAGTCTTTCAAGGAGTTTGATCTCTATAAGACCAGCTTGTTAAACTTAGACACTCGGTTAGAGTTAATACTCTTTGTACCAGGAATATCCGAAAGCACCAATATATGCGAAAACAGACTTTAATTAGAAAAATGGCCTTTCACAGGACATAGCTCTACTCCCTATAAGAATCATGGGCCGGCGTGAATAAATCTTCCTCAGAGTTCCTGACTATTGAAAAATTCTCCACATTGTAATGGCCATGCAGCGTTTCATTGTGATGCTGAATGATCTGTTCGGCACTTAAACTTTTACTATCAGGTGTGGAATGTCCATCTTCCACGAGGGTAACATCCAAGCCATTGATCGTTGCTGTTCTGACAGCAGTATCGATACAATGCTGTGTGGCGCAGCCCATTATGACGATATGCTGTGTTTCAAGCGATTTCAAATGTTCCATTAACCCTGTACCATGAAACGAATTGGTCGCAGATTTATCAAAAACCAGGCTGTTTTCTGGTACATTTATGTCCTCATGAATCTGAAAACCTTTTCCAGTTCCTTGTCCTACATCCAGGTCTCTTACAAAAACAACCGGAATATGGGAGTTTGAAGCTTTAGTTATGACGAGGTTAATCGTTTCTACTAGCCTTTCCTTCTTAAAAACCGGCTGTTCATCTCCATTTCCTTCTATTAAGTCCTGCTGCGCATCGATTATTAACAATAATTGATTCATTGATTTTCCCCTTTCTTTATCAACTTTACCGCTTTCGGCAATCCAAAATCTTCTGCATTGCTTGATGGATACTCAGTCATTCATCTGTCCTTCCGTCCAATGACCAGTAGCCTCCCCCTAAGTCACTGTTTTCGGCTCCATATGGAAATGAGGTTCCTCCTATCACCTTGCCTTCCACAACATACACATAGGTATACACCTTCCCTTTGGCTTTAATGCCTCCACAGCACTCCCAGTCATCCAGTGGGTGATTTCGAACAAGGAATTTTTCCACATCGACTGTTTTTCCGATATGAGGATACGGATCATTTCCGGGCATCATCCAATAAAATTGATAAGGCAATGTTTCCAGTTTCTTTTTTGTGAGGGTATAACTTTCTTGGAGCTTTTCATAAGATAAAACTTCATATCCTTCTTGTTCAAGATACTCTTTGGCAATTGTGGAGGTTATGGAATCGGTAACGGCAGGATCATTTTGCTGACACCCGCTGGAAATGATAAGAAGAAAAATCAGCAGGATACTATATAGTAGTTTCATGGCTGCAAGATCCCCTTTTGCTCAAATTCTTCTTTTAAGGAATGGAGGGATTGAAGGTCGGCTGCAAAAATTTCGCATCCCCTATCATCGTAGATAAAAAAGATTAGATTCCTGGTGACATTAATGAAATATACATCCGGATAATAAGGACGATTCCCTTTTCCAAATCTCGGCTTCAATGGAAAATCCTCATTGCATGCGGCTTTAATCAGGAGAGGATAAGCCAGATCTTTTTTTAGGCATTTTACTGAAAACTGTGAAATGTGAAATGAAGCGGGTTCATCTAGGTTCCAAATGGGCAGCGTATCCAGTTCCACCTTATACCTCATTTCTTTACCTTTCAAATAACGATCAAAGATTTTCGCTTTCAGTTTAATCCTGCTTTTTTGAGTGCCATAGATGTTGCTGACGAGAAACATTTCATCCTTCTCATGAAACAATAAGTGAAAGATGCTCAATGACTGCTGGTATTCTTTTTCAAAGTATGTTAGATTCAGAGCGCCATTTTCCTTGTATGGATAGTGATCCCTGCCTAGTTCAACATGCAAGCCATATTTCCATTGGTGGAAACATCCTGGTTTTAAAACAAGTCCCGGAAAAGTAGTTTGAAGGTATTCGGTTAATCTCATCAATTCCCCACCATGCTTTCCGCACTTTCCGTTATTTTTTGAAAAAATTAGAAGAGATAATTATTACTATACCGAAGATAATGGCAGGAAGTGAATAGTCGCTAAATTGTTCGGGAGCATCTTGGATCGGGCTAATCCTGTTATTAAATAAGAATCCTAGTATAAATAACAGAAAGCCAATCAAGAAGAGTACTTTGCCCTTGGTGCTATGTTTACTTATGACCATCAGCTCCTTTTGTTTAGATTTTGAGTTAAACGTTAGTAGGTTCAAATGCAGTCAAAAACATCAGATGTTTACTAATTTTATCCTTCAAAGTTCTCTATAGAATCTCCTGTCAGCAATTCATAGAACACTTCTGCTTCTTCGTGCAGGATGACCGCTCTTTCATTACCATCAGCACTCGGCCTGAACATTTCGATCGAGTTGTTTTTAGAGTGAATATGGACGTCGACTTTCTTATTGTCAACGCTAAACATAAAGTCTGTTCCCGCGTAGAGATCAACTTTCGTCCACTTTTCGTTTTCCAGTGTCGCCATAAGGCTTTCGATTTCCTCCTGGCTTGTAATTGTATGGACCGTTTCGACAACTTCTCCCTCTTCTATTTTTTCAACGGCTATTTCCTGCTTTTGTTCAGGCTGGGTGCATCCAGCTAAGGTAAAAGTTATTGCCAATGAAGAGATAATAAGTTTAAGTTTCATGGTTAATCCCCCTTTTTATATGTTACAAGTGTAGTAAAAATCATTATATTGACATTTAAAATAGCTTAAGGAGCTACTGGAGAGCGCAAGAAGATGAACATAGCCATGCGGTTACCTCATCAAAGCACATTAGTGTGACCATTACTAATTTTACCATAAATAACAATCATTAGAGGGGTGGAATGGATTTTCCCATGTCTTTCTACAGATTATTGTATGTAGATATGTTTGAAAAAAAAGCAGAACAAGACAGTCCTTGTCCTACTTTAAAATACTTTTATTCTTCACAGCTGGTAGAATATAAAATCGGAACATCACAAAGCGACTCTAGCATAACATCAGCAAAAACTCAAAGGTCTCTTGCACGAAACAGTTAGTGAACGCCAAAAACAGCGAGTGAAGAAGGGGATTTATCATATACAACACGTTAATAATTTCCACAATCGCTTAAAAGGGTGGTTGGAGCGTTTCCAAGGTGTGGGAACGCATTATTTGGACAACTAACCTCTATTGGTTCCGTTGGCTTGAATTAGGGAAGAACTTAGCATTTGATAAGCGTGTTCAGCAAATGCTAATTTCAGCGTGTCAGAAATCCAATTATACAACCGTTGAAATGTTGAGAAGTGCATAAAAAAGACCTCAATACAGTGAGGTCAATTGTTTAAAGAGATATCGGAATACTTTTCATATCTTTGCTTTTCAATGTTTAGTTCATATACTCTAATAAAGTTCACTTCAAAATGGGGATATGGTGTCAATTCTTTGCCCGCTAATCTTTCCATTTCTTTTAGTTCCTTTTTAGAGAGTCCAGTAGAAATGTTTCCACCGTATTGTTCTTTTCCAAGAGTCAAGTGAGGTACAAAGGCATCAAGTTCATAATACTGTTTTATTAAGTCTTCTGACGGTGAAATCTCTTGCACTATTTCTTGATGCAATTTTGGTAAATTATTTGAGTTAACACTCAAATATAAAATGTTATCACCGAAATACTTTGGCTTATCTAATGACACTTGAAAAGGTTTGAAAGTTTCACACACTTTCTGCACTTTGTCTATCCATTTTTTATCTGGAGTTAGTCCTCCTTGTGCTTTCAAAGTTATATGAGGTTCTACACCCGATTGTTTAATCCATTTACTTTGAAAATGCTCAATTCGTTCTAAATATTCTTCTGGTGGGACAATTCCTATAAAATACTCCACTTTCATTCTTTTTCACTCCTATTATTGTCAGTTTTAATAATTCTACCAGAAAATTCAAAACATACAAATGAAATAATTATGTGAAAAACAACAATCTTTGAGAAAACAGCCAATAAAAAAGAGATGGGTGCTTTTGTCGCCCCATCCCTGTCTATCATTCAGATATTCTCTTGCTTCAATCCTTCGATGATGTTCTGCTTCTTGATTTTGGAGATAGAATACAGCATGGCCGAGCTGACGATGAGGAAAATCGCTGCTACTACAAACAGTATATCCAGCCATGGGACACTGAACCCATATTCAAAGGTTTCTCTTACTGAGAGATGTATCAGGTACATGATTACGAAGCTTATCGGCAAACCATACAACAGCGCATTCACTCCATAGAAGATACTCTCGTAATTGATCATTTTGTTAAATCCCTTCGGCGTCATGCCGACTGACTTCAGCATCGCAAATTCTCTTTTTCTCAGTGAAATGCTGGTAGAAATAGTGTTAAAGATATTAGCTATCGAAATTAATGAAATTAACGCGATAAACCCGTAGGTAAAGACAGATAAAAACATAATCAACTGCTGTTCACGTTCTCTATTTTGTACAACATTGTAAATATAAAGTGAAGAGGGGGCAACTTCTTCTAGTGCTTCCTGGGTTTTATCAGCATCACTGCTGTTAAGGTAAAGGCTGGCGTCCACTTGATCCAGCGCCTGATCTTTTACGATACTTTCCAGCGTCTCCATTGGCACGACAATATCCAATCCGCCGAGGCCTGCTGTATTGCTGCCCGTAGGCATTTCTCCTGTCATTGCTCCGATCTCAACATTTCCTAATGAGGTGACTTCGTTTGTTTCATAATTCGTAAAGAGGAGTTCAATTGAATCTCCAGGATTTGCATTTATAGAGGCTGTTTCAATAAACCTGGAAGTTGCAAAGTCCTGATAGGCTAAATCCTCTATAATAATTGCCTTGGGATCCTCTGAATTCCTATAAGCTGCCTCATCCGTCCCAACTTTTTCGGCATACTTTTTAAAACTCTCTTCATTCAATCCATACAGATTGATGTAGTATTGGTACTTTCCGTCCTGTAGTTCAATTTGCTCATCCTGCTTAATCAATTCTTTCAATGCTTCAGGAAATTTATCCTCTTCGACCAATGATGTTAGCTGGACTTTTTTTTGGATACTATAATCCGTCACAGCTTCCAAGTCCACTAAAGGTTCTAATAGGGATGTATCCCCTTTGCTTCCTGCCACCAAAATATCGTAGTCAATATTCATTTGTGACATCTCAACCGACCTGCTTAAATTATCTGTAAAAAATGAAACAGATAGGAAAAGAATAATACTGATGACAAGCGAAAAGAGAGTGGCATAGTATCTCTTTTTATTCCTTTTGACATTTTTCATCCCGATTTCAGCTTCCAAGCCGAATATTTTCCTTAAGAGCTTGGATGTTTTAACTGTTTTCCGTGATAATTTAATATCCTGTGTCTGGCGGATCGCATCAATCGCAGAAACTCTTGATGCCTTTCGTGCCGGCACGTAGGTAGAGATAAAAATAGTGCATATCGAGATTAAGCAGGCTGCGAAAATGGAGGATGGTGTTACTACAACTACAAGCTTTTCCGTTGTCCCTAATGCCTCTTCTAAAAAAGAGTTGATGAACATGAATGTCAACGCAATACCGCCTACACCAGCCAAGACTCCAATCGGAATACTGATAAGCCCGATTACTGCACCTTCAAAAAAGACCGAGTTTCTCTTTTGCTTCTTGGTCGCCCCAACACTGGAAAGCATCCCCAAATGCCTAGCTCTCTCAGAAACACTGATCGCGAACGCATTATAAATCAGCGATACCGATCCAATAATGATCACCGCAATAATAATGCCTGCCAAGGAGAACATGGTTGTTCTCAGATTTCCACTATCTGTTACACCATAGAAACGTAAAAGCTCATCATTGAACCCGATTTTCTCAACACCAATTTGCTCCGCCAGTTTTTGAGCCTGTTCGAATAGTGAACCGTTTATTTCATCTAACACGACAATGGCATCAGCTTCTGAAGATTGCCCTAAATTTTCAGCGTCAATATAATTAATTACTGTATACCCTGGTGACCATGAATTTTCCCAGGTTGGCATTTCGATTGTTCCAACAACTGTGAAGGTTTCCGTGGAGGTTACTTCCAGAGTTTCACTAATTCCGTTCTCATCCCTCTGAATCGAATAATCCTGTGACAAGGGTTCACTCTCGCCTCCCAAGAGCCTATTACCGATATTTACAGTCATTTCATCGCCGATTTTATATTCAATTCCAGTGTCTGCAGCTATTTCTTCAGAAATGACAACTTCATCTTCAGCTTGGGGAAGCCGGCCGCTGCTTAATTCAATCGGAAACTGTTCCATTCCTTGGGAGTTATATGCTTTAAAAAATAGATAGGGCTTGTCTGTGTCTTCTGCCCCTTCCAGCTTCGCGTATCCAACGTCATTAGATAGAATCAAGTCTTTAGTATTCTCATCCTCTTGTATCTCTTCAACTTGTTCGCTAGTGACATTTTTATATTGAACATGCCACTCACCATTGTCTGCAATGGACTGCCTCTGAAGCAGATCAAGAAATGAGACACCGAGCGTAGCGACTGCGGTCACCATTGCAACTGAGATGATGACACCAATGATCGTTACGAGTGTTCTTCTCTTGTTTTCCTTCAAATGCCTCAATGTCAGTTTATTGATGATGTTCATGGACGGATCACCTCGTCCTTGGCGACTTTTCCATCGTTGATTTCAATTACGCGGTCGGCCTGCAGGGCAATCCGTTCATCGTGGGTGATGACGATCAATGTCTGGTTATATGTCTTATTGAACATTTTTAAAAGTTCCATGATTTCATTGCTGTTTTTACTGTCGAGGTTGCCTGTCGGTTCATCTGCCAGTATGATCGCCGGATTGCTGATTAGTGCCCTGCCGATTGATACACGCTGCTGCTGGCCGCCGGAAAGCTGGTTGGGAAGGTGACTCAGGCGGTTGGTTAAACCAAGAGTGGAGGCAATGTCATTGAACTGCTTTTGATCCACTTTGTGTTCGTCCAGAAGCATCGGCAGCGTCATGTTTTCTTCAACAGTCAGGATCGGTATCAAGTTATAAAATTGATAGATTAAGCCAATCTGCCTGCGCCTGAATATCGCCAGCTGTGTTTCGTTAAGTTGATAAATATCCGTGTTATCGACCAATACCTTTCCTGTGCTTGGCCTGTCCACCCCGCCGAGTAAATGAAGCAAAGTGGATTTACCAGAACCGGATGGACCGATGATGGCGACAAACTCCCCTTTCTTCACTGAAAACGATACATCATCCAATGCCTTTACCGCTGTTTCTCCCTTGCCGTAAACCTTAGACAGATTTTCTATTTGTAATATACTCATCGTAAACCCTCCATATTTTAAGTGTTGACCTCAGTATATCTGCCTAAGATGACTTTCAAGTGACTTTCAAAGTGACAATTTAGTCACTTAAGAGGATAGGTACGTCTCCTCAATGGACGAGCCTATCCCCTTTCTGTTCTGTAAAATTTGATGATAAATTCAGATCCAACACCGGATTCGCTTCTGACTTCGATATCCCCCTGCTGACCGGTAATGATGCTGTAAGCCATCGCAAGGCCGATTCCTACACTATCTTCACCTGCATTTCTCCCTTTATAAAAACGCCGGAAGATATATGGAAGATCTTCTTTTGGAATTCCCTTCCCAGAATCTTTCACCCTTATTTCGGTAAAAAGAGGATTCTCCGAGTATGAGATGGTTATCCTTCCGCCATTAGGAGTATGCTCCACGCAGTTCTTCAAGATATTGATCAATGCCTCTGCTGTCCAATGGAGATCTCCAGTAAAAGTGACATGGTCATCTCCCTCTCTTAAAATTTCCTGCTCCTTGATATCCATAGGGATGGACACCGGCTGTACCGCCCTGTCGATGAGATCGCGGACAGGAACTTCATTCTTCTTGAATACTACGGTCCCGGCGTCAATTCTCGATATTTTTAAAAGAGAAGAAACCAGCCATTCAATCCTCTCCAATTGAACTGTTATATTCTTGGTGAATTCATCTCGTTTAGACTCTTCCAGGTTTTTATCACTCAGCAAATCAGCCATCACCGTCATGGATGTCAGCGGAGTTTTCAATTGATGAGAGATATCCGAAATGGCATTCGTTAATTTGATTTTATCCTGTTCCAAATGGGAGCTCTGCTCTGACAGCATTAAAGTGACTTTATAGATATCACTTTTTAAAATACTCAGTTCTCCTTCGTAATTGTCCCGGACATCCAAGTCATAATCGCCATTGCTGATGCGTCTTAAATATCCGGAGAGCTTTTCAATTTCACGATATCTCCATTTCGTGAAAATTAAACTGCAGCCAACAAGCAAGGCAGAGGCGGCCAGCACTACTAATGCAGCAGCGCCCGAAAGAAAGAAAGCTGCTGCTCCACTGAAGACCGCTGCTATCAGGATCATGACTATAGTAAATAATTGAATTTCCCTATTACGCCACATATTATTGACCTGCCTTGTAGCCCAGGCCCCGGACGGTCCTGATGATCATAGGACTTTGAGGATTGTCTTCAAGCTTTTCCCGCAATCGCTTAATATACACAGTCAGGGTATTGTCGTTCACGAAATCACCTGCCACATCCCATATCCGGTCAAGCAGCTGGGCTCGCGTCAAAACCTGTCCGATATGATTGGCAAAAATCATCAACAGCCTGTATTCCAGAGCAGTCAACAGTACCTCTTCTCCGTTTTTGAATACTTTTCCTTCCAAACTGTTAATCCGGATATTCTCAATATCTATGTAGGTTCTCGCCTGTTCCGGCTGCTTATGGTAACGGCGCAGCACTGATTTAATCCGCGAAAGCAGTTCACGGACCCTGAATGGCTTTGTAATATAATCATCGGCCCCCATGTCCAGACCCATCACCACATTGACCTCATCATCAAATGCCGTCAGAAAAATGACAGGCTTGTCCTCGTGCTTCTTCACCAATTCACAAAGGTCATACCCGCTTCCATCAGGCAGGGACAAATCAAACAAACATAAATCTATATCATTCAGCCTGTCACGTATCTCCAGTTTCGCCGATTGCACATCATGGCAAAGAACCATATCATAGCCTTCCTGCCGAAGAGAATACTCCAAACCAGCAGCAATCGTGCGATCATCCTCCACCAACAAAACTCTCATCTTATACACCCCAACCGAAAACCTTTTTCCTCTATCATATTTTATCTCTCCCATTCCGTCAAAACGGACTTTACCACATTAAAGTGTTAACAGGGACAGTCCCTTTTTGTACGTTGTCGCGTTGAAGGTATAAAGTCTTCAACCCTTTTTCTATTTTCAGTCATTTTCTATTCGGACAAACCATATTTTATATATAGAATGTGATGGGAGGACAGCATTATGAAACAATTCCTTATATCAATGGCAATTATTCTCTCAGTAGGGACAGTCCTTATGCTAAATGGGTTCACAGATAATGTTCAAGAAGTGAATTCTTCCTTTGAAAACGAATTATCCGAAGAGGCCGCTGCACAAACTCCTGCAGAACCTCTCCTCTTACCGGCAGAGTTAAATAATTTCATTGAAGAAGAAAACAAACCTGACACAGCACAGACTGAGCTGATTCCAGCGAATCTGGAATATCTCTTTGACGCGAAATTTGAGGAAGACGGTTATATTGTGGAAATCTATAGAGAATATGAAATTTACCGAGATGCTGATGGAAATGTGATCAAAGAAGTTCCGACAAGCAATTTTGAATATATGAGGTATAAAGAGTAAGATCCCGTTTTCTTCTTATTTTGGGCAGACAAGTTTACTCAATCCTGTAAAAACCTCAAAAACACACTGGATTAATAACCGGTGTGTTTTTGAGATTTATTTAGTATTTTTAGTTAACTACCTTGCCTGTAGGATATAACTTTTAAAGTTTAGGGTGAAATTAGAAGAAAATGCACCAAAAAATCAGAGGAACTCAAAGAAAACCGAACGTTTTGATAAGGAAACCTACCATTAACTTTGAGGAAGCCAAAGAAAACGGTGCGATTAACAAGGAAACGTACCACTAACTCTAAGGAAGCCTAAGAAAACGGCAGGATGAATAAGGAAACATACCATTAACTCTAAAAAAAGCCTAAGAAAACGGTACGATTACCAAGGAAACGTACCATTAACTCTAAGGAAGCCTAAGAAAACGGTACGATCATCCGGGAAGCGCACCAAATAATCAGAGGAATCCAAAAAAATGGAGCGGTTAAATAGAAAACGCTTCTTGTGAAACTCACTTATCCTAAACTAATTCAAACATCAGATGAATCATCGTAATCATACCGGAAGCCGTCTTCGTTTGCAGGTGTCTGGCTATTCTCGCCGGCTTGCAATTTTTCAAGTAGTTCCTGATGCAATTTCAACTCTTCTTGATCCGTTGTTAGACCATATGCTGACTTCAATGCCTTCTCGATAACTGCTTGTTCCTCACTAGATAACTTCATAATGTCCCCCTTATTTCTCATCAATCACCTTACATTTTTTGCAGCTATCCATGTAATTATGTATGATCCTTCCACTAACGCTAAGAGATTATGAAATACACTTTTTCTGTATACTTGAAACTTTGCTTCAGCTAATCCGTAAGAACCATTAAGGAGGCGGTAAGTAATGGACTATGGGTTACTTGTAATTGGAATAGCTTTTTTAGTGGTTTCTTACTTGATAGGTGTTAAGAAACAAACCAAATTACTTGTAGGTTTTAATAAGAAGATGATAAAAAACAAGTCTTTACTGGGAACAGTTACGGGATTGGGGTACTTCCTCCCTCTTGGTGTTATTGTGGTTTTCAATAGTATGGTTGACTACTCCCATGAGGGAACAGTGTTTATGGGGGCGATGCTATTGCTCCTGACAGCCTTGTATTTTTTTATTAATAAAAAACTGCTTGACTGAGTCGCAGTTCTTAAGGAAGTGTAGTTTTGGAAGAGAAATTCATTGAGATAAATGGTAAATCATTATTTGTTAAAGTGAAAGGACATGGGGAGCCTATTATTTTCCTTCATGGAGGGCCCGGCGGCAGTCTCGAGTACTTTTTACCACATATTGAGCCATTAGCCGAATATTATCAAATTATATTATATGATCAAGCTGGCTGTGGTCAATCAGAAAAGCTACCAGGAGATCACTACTCCATTGAAGATGAAATCGATAATCTTGAATCATTAAGAAAAGCACTAAACTTGGAAAAAGTGGCGTTATTCGGAGAGTCCTGGGGAAGTATCCTGGCTCTATCTTACGCAGCCAGGTATCCCTCCAATATTCATAAGCTCGTTCTGACAGCTGTTTTGGGCTTGTCTTCTGAGCACTATCACACTTTTAAAGAGGCCCTTATTCAAAAACTAGGACTCTATAAAAAGTTGAAGCTGGGTTATTATTCACTTGTTTCAGTTTTAGGAGTAAATACGGCCGAAAAGGTTAACACCTTGCTGGATCCTTACTATGTTTTTTCCGGTGATGCGTTAACAAATAAAAAAGATATTCCTTACAATAAAAAAGCACTTCATCAAATTAGCAGAGACATTGAAAAGAACTTCAATTTGCTTCCTGTTATTCATAAGATTAATTGTTTACCTATTCTTATTGCCCAGGGAACACACGATATTCTTACTCCAGATTATATACATAGAAATGTAATGAAACACTTAAAGAATGCACAGCTTATTGAGGTAAAAGAAAGCGGTCATTGGACAGTACTTGAGCAGCCAGAGCAAATCAGATTGTTAACGGAATCTTTCTTAAAAACTCCTCACTAAACCATTGTTCCTGCAAAGATTGCGGCTTCCCAACAGGTACTGGATTTCCTGGTATGGATTATAATTATGTTCTCAACATGAAATAATAAGTCTCACCCGCCCCACCAATGATTATTTTTCACCCTTTCCTCTTCTTGTGTTATCTTCTCACTTCGATGTTTCTTTACGGATAGTAAACTGACTAAAAATCCTAATATGCTAAAAATCACTACCATAAAAATAAAGGTCCATAGCATATGCTTCTCTCCCTCTCTTGGGTTAGAATGATTTCTTCGTTACATCAATTTCCAGAAAATGTTTATAAAAGGAATTCTATTTTCAGAAAAGTGGAATCCTTTTCTTTCATCCCGTCATATTCTATCCCGTGATAAAACAGAAAAGGCCGGACAAAAGTGTCCAGCCTCTTTATCTCTAATCAGTATTGATACCCATAACCAGGCGGGCAGCAAGGTCTTGGCGGACCAACCCATGGCGGTGGTGGTGGCGGCGGATATCCGTAAAACGGTCTGGGACCTATAAGCGCAGAACCTAACAAACCTCCTGCCAATCCTCCTAAGAATGGCAAGCCGAATCCAAATCCAAAGAAACGTTGATTTTGCGGTTGATGAGGGCCTCTGTAGTACATACATTTTACCTCCATTTCCTATATATCTCTACACTATTTTATATGTAGGAAATTGGGTTTGGCTTGGGCATCTGTCCCAAATGTACAAAAGCTGCTCCGCAAATGTCTCATGTCCTTTCCAGGTTGGTGAATTGGTGAATTTTTGAACCAATCAGTAAGTATTCTGAAGGGTCTTTTTGCACAAAATGCTTTTCAATGAACCTCAGTACATCATCATTTCCGGGTAAGGACGCTGTTTCTATTGCTTCTTCAAATGAGAACCATTTAAAATTACTATGCTCTTCATTTAAAATGACCTCGTGCTTTTCATCCACATACCCCACGAAGACCGGAGCCAGGTAAATATAATTCTCAGCTGGTGAATAAAACTGGTCGAACTTATTGGAGGTGTAGAGCACCACATCCTCAAGTCCGGTTTCCTCATGAATTTCTCTTAACGCTGCTTGCCATGCCTTTTCCCCTTGTTCAATGCTTCCGCCTATATAACACCATGCCCCTCTTAACACTTCTGAATTTCTTTTTAACAATAATACCTTGCAGCCGGTTTCTGATTTCTGCAGCAGCACCACCGCAATTCCTGAGCTCTTTACCTCTATGTTATTCTCCAACTCTTTTCACTCCCCTTATGTAATTACTTCTGCAATAAAAGGTCCAATTACGTGCAGTGTTATATCCGCTGTAAAATGAGCAATAATCGCAAATTCCAGGCCTAAATATACAAACAGCGCTCCAAATATAATGCCGCCTATTCCATTAATGATCAGCATGCTTGCAAAAATCCCTAAAGTCATTTCAAAAGCAGAGGAAGCGACACTGAAGTGCATCAATCCGAAAACAAGAGAAGAAAGAAGGATAGCTGACCATTTATTAAGTGAGGCAGTGCGGCCTTTTTTGAATTTCATGAACAGCCAGATTAAAAAAGTAATAAGAAACAGACGGAATATTATTCTTCATTGACTGCTGCTCCAAAGGAACCCAATATACCCAGCCACCATGAGGGTTCGTTAAGAGAAGAATTATCCACTCCAAGTTTTTCAGAAACGAGTAAACTGAAAATGATAATCGCCGTACCTGCTGCCGCTCCGTAAAAGGCCGAAACAACAACTTTCTTTCGTAAGTTACTAACGGTTCCTCCTTGGCCGGCCATCGAATCAATGATAGGAATCTTGACTCCTGTTCGTTTTGCCAGCCAAAGTGCAATGAACAGCAGAATTCCCGCTTCCAGCTATACCTGTACAACATAATACAGCATGAACGCCCATTGACTGAGACCCATGAGTTCATGATAGTTTTCCCTGGCCATAGCGTATGGAGCAATGGCGAGTGCACCTAATACGTTGAGAAAAAGCAGGATGAAGTAAACTTTCCAATTGATGAGAGGTCGTTTCTTCTCCCTAACCTCCTCTGCAGGAAAAAGCTTTCCTACTTCTTTATAAGTCACCATGTTTTGCTCTAACGCTTCTACAAAAGGTTCCGGCTGATCCATGTAGATCAATGCTTTCGTAACTTCTTTCTTTTGACCGAAATACCCTCTGGCATAAATGGGGTTTTTGAAAATAATTTCATATTTCAGCTCATCAGTAACCCCGAATATCCTGGTGAGTACCCTGGGAAGGGCTCCTGCATGGAAGACCTTTTTCTCATGAACCATTCCCCCGCTTTTATGGTACTGCACCTTCGCCGGCTGGATGACTTTTATATCTTTAACATGGAACGTCAACTCCCTCCTTGCTCCAATCTTCATTCGCACTTTATTCTTTATGATTTCTATAGGAGAGTTTCTGACAAGATTATAATCTCCTAACATATAAAGAATACTGTAAACGTGAAGAACAAGAAGAATGTTGGCTCTCAGAGGATCGACTTCTTTTAAATAAATATGAAAGACGATTCCTTCGATGACCTGTTCATGAAGCAGAGCCAGGAATAACCAGAAGTACAGGGAGCCTTTATGATAGGCAAAGGTTTGGACGCCAGGCTTCTCTTTTCCTTTCCTTCTCCACCAAAAAAAAGCGTAAAACAGCAGCAGCCACTCTTTTTTTATAAGCGTAATAAAAGGATTTCCTTCAATATCGCCGCGCCTTTTTTTCACAAAAAGGACGACCGCAAAGATTTCTGCTGCTGTAATTAAAAGGACAATCGATATAATAAGCTGAGTATCCACAGGACCACTTCCTTACTGGAATTTCTTCATCTGCAGCCAATAAATCAAGTACTGAACAATCCCCATAACAGCGAGTAGAATAATAGAAAAATAAGGCAGGTGATTGAAATAGGCCGTTAAAGCTATGCCTAAGGGAATGGCGAAAGCATAAAAGATATAAACCTTTCTTGTCGCTTTGAAAGTCAGCCACTGCATCCCTTCATCCTCTTCCCTGAGTTCCATCGGAATGACACTTGGCTTGATCTTGTCCCCGGGATTCCTTCTATTATAAAAAGGAATAACAGCGATGATGATTAAAATCGGTATTCCCAAAACCATTGGATCTATGATCAGCCAGGATGGTATGTGGGCTGCATAATGTTCGCCGATTATAATGAGAGCTAAGAAAAATATTAATAAACAATTAAATAATGGTGACTGATACGTTCTCTTTAACAAAGCTATCTCTCTCCTTCTAAACGGAAAATTTCCTCTACCGGAACCGCAAAAACATGAGAAATCTTTAGGACAAGCGTGATGGACGGCGCGTAGTCCCCTTTTTCAATGAGTCCTATGGTTTGTCTCGTGACACCTGTCCTCTCAGCCAAATCTTGTTGAGTCAAACGAAACCTTGCTCGTAACTCGCGAACAGAATTATTCAGCATTTCCAAAAATCTCCTTTGGTATTATATCCTTAATGTAAGGTATCCTTTGCATTTTATATAGGATTATTGTCTTTGTTCAAACTTTAGCAACCAATAATTGCCTATTTTGTTAAATCACTTCCTTTCTATTGACAAAGAGAATATAGGTTATAGTGGCCTCGACTATAAATTCAAGCACGACAAAAAACCAGATACCGACGATAACTGGTCAATTTCTGGTTTTTCTATTTCATAAATCACCTATCTTTTCTATCTAACTCATCTAAGCGATTAATCGGATTCTAAATAAGTGTGCCACTCTTGAAATCATAAATTAACACTAAAAAAATATATGGTTTACTATCGCTTCAAAAACATCTAATTCTTCCTTCTCTCAATTACTGCTCATTATGAACACTTGGTCTTCTATTGATCAACCACATCCTGGCTGCCTCTTCATCAGACAAATTGAAGACTTCTATGAAATGTTTCTGAAGATTAACTTTCCTCTCTCCATCTACCCACTCCTTATAATGATTAATTAGTATCCCTACATTATTTTGACAGTATCTCTCAATAAGGGTTTCAACGACTAAGGTGCTTCTCCAATAATCATAAAAAGCTGATGCATATTGAAATTCATCAGAATGTTCAACTGCGGCTTCACCAAAATAACTTAAGCTGTATTCTCCGTAATCCCCTTTATACTTTTCGATTAATTTTGATTCTACCTTCATAATTTCAGCTTGCTTTTCTTCCGATAAAATCAGCTTCCTTGGAAGATAAAAACACATGCCCTCTTCAAACCACATATTTTCCTCGTCCAAATCTTCAAATTCAGAATGAAAAAAATCTGCATGATGAGTAAATTCATGGGCTGCAATGACGGCTATATCATTTAAATCAAGTTTTGAATAATATTTTTCAGCTTTATTAACTCCCTTAGCAGTCGTAATGAATATGTCTTTCCATGTCTCTATAAGGGGTGTAAAGTGAATTAAATCCCTCGAAGTGTAGGCCGGTAACGGAATGGTAGAGTATAGCTGGGTAGCTGAGGTTAAATCATGAAAGACAATTCCTCTGGGCATATGAAAGGAACAAATTGCTTTTAAGGACACAGCAAATTCTGCAAGTTTTTTAAGCAGCTCCTGTCCGCTTTTCTCAATTTCATTAATCCTTGACGTATCGGTTACTGATACTGCATATTTCATAGACGTTCTCCTTTCCTTCATTAATCATTACTTCAACTCATTAGCCATTTTTATAATCTCTTCTTTTGAAATCTTTTCTGGTGTGGAACCTGTTCCCATCTTATAATTCACGAGCATCTAGTACGTCAAATTTTTTTCCATCCAAGTTATATGATGGTTGTCTTTATCCTCTGCATAATAGGCTGATCTGCCGTTCTCTAAAATCCCTTCCTCATAGTCCGCGGAAGGGTCTCTCTTCATAATCATTTCGTTTTCTACTAGTAAATCAATTTAATAGTTCAGTCCTCCATACTCTAACTGTATCAATTCGGTGCCTTCTACCTCCCGGGTTACCCTTGCTCCCTTTTTCTTTACCTGGAAGGGAATGATTCTTCATTCAATAGTTTCGGAACAAAAGATACGTTTTCCAACGCAGTACTTACTGGCATTTGTTCTTCTTTCTTGATGACTTTATAGGAGTCATCTACAGATTCCTTTTTAAAAAAATCTGAAGCTTCTTCACTGGGTTCATTATTCGTGCATCCTGCGAGAAGCAAAATGATAAGAGCAAAGAATACTTTCCTGTTCAATGGATGTCCATCCTTCTATAAATAGCAAGGTTTTTTGGATGAGTGGAGCTAAAGATAGTCTTCAGCAGTAACCACCTCAAACATGCCGCTTTCGTTAAGGAATTGTGAGATCAAATGGACGTGTGCAGACCCTATGATCAAAAGTATTCTGTCAGTTGAGGAGACTGCCAGTTCAGCCAAATTGGCATAAATGATTAAATTCCGCTGATACCACCAACGCAGCCAATCAATCCCGACATAGTCATGTGAACTTCCTATCCGTGCGACAGCCATATACTTTTCGTGGTCTTTTCTTGTCGAATCCCTCTTATTGATATTCCTCATCAACTCTCCAATAGTTGAATTTTTATAATCATTCTCCTGACTTGTACGGTACTCTTCGTTTATGTATTTAAAAAGTTCAGGCTGTTCTTTCTCCGCCCATTGAAAAACCTGGCCAATCCCTCTGTTGCCAACGCTTTCCATCCAATCAACCGCATATACATTTTCATGTTCCAAATCAGAAGCCAGTCTGAAACCATATTGATGTACTTCATCCATCTTGGCTTCCATCTCTCCGTTTACATACAGTTGATATTCCCTGTTTAGCTCCCCTTCTTCCTCCTTGACCACTTCAAAAGCTATTTTTGTGGGACGAAATCGCTTAACCTTCTCAACCACTTCTTTGATTTCTTTCTGCCGTTTATCGCTTAACAAATCATCCGCTTCCACTCTGTACAGGTCCGGGGTATAACGCATATGAAAGGTACCGAGAATCATAATTTTAGGTTTGATATTTTCCAAGATCCTTCCTCCTTGCTGATTTAAGGAAAGTGGCTTTCTTGACACCACTTCATCTTAGTTTTACAGATCTTATGGTCCATAAACCAATATTCTGCAACCATTTTATAATTGTATTCCAATTATTTCAAAAATTCCAAGTTATCGCAATGGTATTTAATAAAAAACACTGACAAAAAAGATTCAAATGGTTGAATTCACAATCGGTCTCAATGCAGTCCGTTTCACGTAATTTGAATGACCATCACTCTTGAAATCTCCTATTTTGATTGAAAGTTCCCCATTCACAAGTTGTATTTCATTGTTGGAGGGGATGAAGATATCAGCGAAAAAAGTTCCAAAAGATATGTTAACATATAGATAATTATTAATTTCTAATTATTCTAGTAATTTTACATCTTCTTTAATTCCACCAATGAATTAAGGATATAACTGAGTTGAGGGTTCATAATGATTTTTTTTGGAGGTAATCGATTGAATAAATATTTAGTTCTTTTTGCTTTAATAGTAACAGTGCTTTCATTCTTTGGACTCTTAACGAATAATGACACGCTGCTTCCCTTTGTATTGTTTGGATCAGGAATCCTTACACTAATTTCAGGGATAAGTGAACTACGGAAAAAACAAGAAAGAACTCTGGGAATCGTCTATATTTTCACCTCTTTGATCGCTTTAAGCTGGGGAATTGACTTGGTGATTTTTTTTGTGTGAAAAACAATAAAAACACAAAAGGACTGACTCTTATCGGAGCCGGCCCTTTTGTGTGGAGAAATACTGCAGGTGATCTTGATAATTTCAATGTTTCTAAGCAAGATCGGTTATCGCTTCACAAGTAAAACAGCTGAATAAAATTTTTTTTAAAAAATTCTATTCCGCAGCACCTACATCTTCCCTAATCAGCTTTCCGACCTTCCAATTTCGTGCAAACAGCCCTGTGTAAATTAAAACAATCCCAAACATGATGATGACTCCTATGTAGACAGACATCATCGTCGGCACCAGGAACGCCCCGATGATAATGGTAGATCTCGCAATCAAATCAGCACCGCTGAACGACAAATTAGAAAACGCAGAGTAGGATCCCCGCTTGTCATCTGGGATCATATTGGCCTGTTCTGCATTGCGGATTGGTGAGTAAATCAATTCCCCCATCGTTGCAATCAGATTGAAGGCAATAAGCATGTACCAGGTATTAGCTGATGTTACCGTCACGTATCCGATACCATATAAAATGAGTCCAATAAGCAAGGAGTTTTTCTTATTGAACTTGTCAGTGAAGCGGTTCACGATAAAGGTAAAGCATACGACCAGAAGCATGTTCTCGATATTCAAGATACTCAGCATTCTGACACCGGCAATCTCAAAGCTGCCTATATTAACAGCGTTGAACGTTTCGGCAAGCCGGATGCCGATATAACTGTTCAAGGAAAATTCCGCTGCGAAAATGAATGTGGATCCAGCGACCACCTTCACAAAGGCTGAATCTTTAAACGCGATTCGATAATTGTTCACCAAATCTATGAATACATTCTTATGCTGTTTCTTCAGCTGATCCTTGAAATTGTCCTGCAGCCAAATGCCATAAGCAATTGGAATTGTAGTGGATGTAAAGGTCAGCATCATAAAGAGCTCTATCTGATGATTCAAATAAAGAAGCCCGCCAAGCGCAGCCCCGATGGCCATGGAAAGATTAATCAGCCAGTAATCCAATGCGTAGACAGCTTTTCTATTTTCCGGTGTGGTCGAATCAATAATAATCGCATGCATCGCCGGACGCCCGAGACTGCTTGTTATGATAAAACCTATGTAAGCAATAGCAAACAGGACGATGAATTTACTCTCTGGAAATAAGCTGATCGTCATGATGAGAAAAAACAATGCATTCAGCCAAGATGTCGCAAGCAGGACCTTTTTACGCGGAAAGCGATCAGAAATATATCCGCCAACCAGGTTGATGAAAAATCCGACCACTACCGTAATGATCAAGAATGCTCCTGCCCATACCTTTCCCAATTCCCCTGCAAAAAATAGTGCCATGAACGGCATGACTGCCGAGGAAACAGCTCTGTTAAAAAATGATGTAATCATCCGTACTTTAATGTTTCTAGGTAGTTCCTTCCATTTCATGTTGTTTCCCTCCCCTTGTATACTGTATAGTAAACTAGACTACTAGTTTTAAAAATAGACAATTAAACAAATGATGTCCCCTTTTAGGAGGAAGAAATAATGGATGATAAATTACTCACTCTCTGGAGACATTTTCCGAGTGGAAACCTCAGTACCGAAGAAATCTCAAAAACTCTACAACTCAGCCCTAAACAGTCGGGTCGTTATCTGAAAAAGTGGAAGGAAGAAGGGTGGTTTACTTTTACCCCTGGCCTCGGCCGTGGAAATGTTTCCAAACTTAAATGGATAAAAGATGTAGAAGTTATTTTTGAAGAAAAAGCTCTGATGCGGATCGACCAGGAGCCCGTTGAACGGAGCAGCCGCTACTTGATGTATGATTGGTCGACCGACAGTAAGATGCGGCTGATGAATAAATTTCAAACAAAGCTTGGATTTGTACAAGAATCTCAGGACAAATTAATCGTCCCCAAACGCTACCCTTTCTTTTCCGTCCATCCTCTCCAAGCTGCCGATGTACTAAGCGCCCATTTAGTGGCGAACGTTTTTAACAGAATGGTCTCATTGACGGAAACAGGCGAAATAGTGCCTGAGCTGGCACATAGCTGGGATGCTTCGCCGTCCATGCTGCGGCTTTATTTAAAAAAAGATATTCAATTTCATGACGGCTCGCTTTTTACCGCAAAGGATGCAGCGGTTTGCATTGAAAAACTCCGCCATCATCATCGCTACAAAGAAATTTGGGAGCCTGTGGAAAGAATTGATGTGAAAACGCCGCTTATCCTCGACATCCATCATCCCGGAGGCTGCAGTTATATCCTTCCTCTCCTAAGTATGATGTGCGCCAGTATGTATCGAGAGACTCGAGAAGGAATCCTGGGAACAGGCTGTTTTTCATTGAAAGAAAACAAACCCGAGAAGACAACTCTTGCCGCATTTAAGGACTACTTTCAAGAAAGGCCTCTTCTCGACACGGTAGAATTCATTCAGGTGCCACACGAATTCCGCGGCATCTACCATTCCCCTGTGGAACAGCATCAATCTTTTGAGGTGGAAAGCGATTCAGGGTTTGGTATTATCGTGATGAATACCTGCCGTCAAAGTGATATCAGAAGAAAAGAAGTTCGAGAATACCTGCATTGGGTCATCAATAAGAACATCCATACCATTGGTGACTGCAGCCCGAGGCTCACACCAAACAACAAAAGCGTGATGGCTGGTAAAAACCATGAATTAACAACGGGAGAGGTGGATTGTCCTGATTTTAATGAGCCGATAGTGATCCGCGGCGTCAACTACACAGCCAGCACTACTCAATGGCTTGCCGATATTTTTGAAAAAGAAAATATTCCTGTTGAAATTCAATGGTTCTCTTTTGCAGATACGTTGAACAGAGAAGCAAAAACTCTTGATGTAGACCTCTTTATTCATGGCGAGATCTTCGAATCAAATCAAGATTTCTCCTTCTATTACTTTTTGAAAAATGGTTACTCACCTCTTTATCAAATAGTCAGGGAAAATCAGGAGTTGAATCTCCTATTGGAGAAGTATCCTCATACTCCTTTTGAAGAGTGGGATACCCTTAATATGCAGCTGGAAAGGAAGCTCATTAAACAATCGATTATGATTCCTCTCTACTATGTAAAGCGGTTCATTCCCTTTTCGTCGGATATCATGAATATCAAGATCAAGCATTTTGGGTACGTAGACTTTTCTAAATTGTGGGTACGTCCGAGGGTGTAATGGAGTAGATGATGGATTGACGGATCAACCTTAATGGGATTGGTTTGCTGCTTTTTTACCGTCTCAGGCAGCGAGGTACATTTTCTTGCGGTTTTTCTCTTTTGATGTACCTCGCTCGGACAGCGAAGTACATCATCTTGTCTTTTTCTCATTTTGATGTACCTCGCTCCGATACAGTATTACCTCTTTTTGTTTGCTCGCACCCATAAAGATACTGAGGGCGGTTAATATAATACCTAAAACTCCACCGGAGAATTCTGCAATGAAGAAATCGCCATCCCGAAGTAAGCGGATGAGAAATCCTCCACCAAAAATAACACTAAAAGCTATACCAACCGAAAGCAGTCCAAATTTCATTTCGTTCCCCTCTCTTTCACTTATAAATTTCTAAATTTGCGAAACGCTTTACCCTTCACTGCGCTCAAACTCTTCAAAAACATCCTTGAACTCACTGCCGAGAATAATCTCTTTTGGAACTAATTCCGTCCATTCCTCAACTGGGATTTCAGGATTGTTCTTAAGGAAGCTTTGGGTGATCTGATATCCGGCTCTATAATTTGTCCAGTGGGTGACACCGCTATTTGAGTTTCCAGCCAGGAACTCCATATATAGCTTATAATCAAATGCATTTCCCTCTGTCCTCAGTTTTTCAAAAAGCTTTTCCCATCCCTTTTCACTTAGCGGCTCAGTCCAAGGTGCTGAATAATCAGGATACACCTCACTCGCAAATGCATCTGCTTTTCCTTCCATCACAAAAGCCTCCAAAATGGTGGTCGCTGCCTCAGCTCTTTTTTCTGTCTGCAGCGTATGATGATACTCATGTGCAATCAAGTGCTTCAATCCTTCATCGGTAAAAGAAGGGTCTACTCTTGCGACAAAGGTATCCTGACTCAAAGCAACTCCTGCTACCCCGCCCATTTTGTCGATGATAAAATACTCATCCGGATTAACCGGGAGAATAATGATGGTTTTGTCTATACCTGACATTTTTTCTGTTGCATCAATGACGGCTTCCTCAACCAATTGCAGAATGCGGTCCTCATCCTCTGCCAATTTCTGCGCGTTCTCCTTGAGCTTTGAAATATTCGTATTAGGAGAAAGGAAAGAATAGTAGTCATCATAAACGTGAGCATCCGCCTCAGCCACCTGTTTCCTCAGCGGCCTGACCACCTTTTCTCTATAAACCTCCTTTTTGTCAGCCGATGCATCGTTCTCAACCGCAGCGGCATATTCCATTATTTCATCATGAAGAGAAATGACACGGAAGGTCTGATCCCCTACCGTAATATCAACTGGTGTATTAGAAGAGTCTTCACTCATGGCTGCGCTCTGGACTGCCGGTTCACTTTTTTCAGTCTGAGGACTCTCACTGTTTTGTGCTTCATTATTAGAACAGCTCGCAAGCAGCATACCTATAGCATTGGTAATCATTATTGCCCAAAATTTTTTCACAGTTTCAAATCCTCCTCTTATCTAAACGATCTGCTACTTACTTTCACGAGCGGTTTTACAGAAAGTTTCAAAAAAAGATAGAAAATGGTAATTTTTATAAAAAGATAGATAGTGTTTGAGCAAAATTAATTTTATAGAGAATTAAAGGAACTTTGCAGGCCATTGAGATGAGATTATGCACTTGATATTGGCCCGTAACCGAGGTTTATGTGCCATTCAGATGAAGAAAAGCCCTGGATGTAGGCCCGTAAATGCGTGCCGTTGAAATAGGAAAATGCTCTGGATGTCGAACCGTAAATGAAGTATGCGGGCCGTTGAAATGAAGAAATGCTCAGGATGTTGGTCCGTAAATGACGTTTGAGGGCAATTGAAATGAGGAATTGCCTTAGATTTTGGCCAGTAAAGCCCGTAAATGAGATAAGCCTCTAAAACTGATGAAATCACCTAAGGAAGGCCCCGCTAAGTAACCTTTCCTTACCCAAAAATTCACCTAACCATTATTTTATTTTTTTCTGCTGAATTAAGTATGAAACAATAGGATAAACAGCACCCAAATAGGGTCAACGGTAAAAACCATACTCCTAGCCCCTCACCCCAACCTAAAGCGATAGAAACAGATTCATATAGAATGCTAGCAAAAATGATCAAACAGATATTTTTCAATCTGTTCATCATTTTCCGGCTGAGTAAATAAAATTGTTTCGCGTTATGCTCATTGAATCGCTGAGGATAATTGTGTGATTCCGGGAACTTCTCAAACAACTGCATGAATATTAAGAGAAACACACCCACAGCCGGCAAAATGAAGAGTTCTGTTTTGGATCCCCACCGGTCAATTTCCCCTAATGCATTATAATGTGCGGGTACTTTATCGGGGATATCGCTCCAATGAAAGAGCAAAAAGATGATTGAGCCAATATACATGGCATAACCGGCTATGTCCCACATCCACTCGCTTTTAGTTTTCGGGATTTTTATTTTTGGCCGTTTTGATGGACTTAACATTAAACTCACTCCTTCCTTTACCAAGGGAGCTTAAATACTCTCCTCTCCGCGCTCCGCCAACTACTAAGATAGTTTCAAAAGAGCTCTTTATATTGTCTACGGATGAAATACAATGAGGTTTCACTCATTTCAGACAAAAAGAATCGCCCTGTATGAAAGTACAGGACGTTTGCAAATATTACTATAAAATCTCCCCAACATACTCAGACTGCGGTCGGAAGATGACATTATTCTCCGCCTGCTCCAACACGTGTGCCGTCCAACCGACGATTCTGCTGGCGGTGAATGTCGGGGTGAAGAGTTCTGTCTTCAAATTAATCGATTTCATGATAGCGGCTGCGTAGAATTCTACATTAGTGTACAGTGCACGTCCCGGTTTCACTTCTTTTAACACTTCTATGGCTGTTTCTTCGACATGGAGAGCAAGATCCAGCGAGTTGTCGGCACCGCTTTCTTCCAGCAGTTTGTTTCTCAGAGCGATGGCGCGGGGATCATGAGTCTTATACACTCTGTGTCCAAATCCCATCAGTTTCTCTCCTTTTTGCAGCTTCTCTCTAATCACGCTTTCTGCTCTTTCAGGTGTTCCTATCTCTTCTAATAAATCAATGACTCCTGAGGGAGCACCTCCGTGAAGCGGCCCCTTCATTGTACCGATGGCAGAGGTGATGGAGGAAACCAAGTCAGATTCTGTTGAAGCTGTCACTCTGGCTGAAAAAGCTGAGGCGTTCATGCCATGTTCCATGGTCAGAACCATATAAGTTTCCAGCGCATTGACCACTGCCTGGGAAGGAGTGCTGCCCGTCAACATGTATAAATAATTCGCAACATGGCTCAATTCTTTGTTAGGTTCATGAAACGGACGTTTACTAATCAGGCTTCCTCTAAAAGCGATGATCGAAGGAATGACAGCCGTAAGCCTTATTGCCTGGTCGATTGAAGGCTTCCAGGAAAAGTCTGCAGAACCTTCAGCTGAAATGGCGGTTCTCAACACGCTCATCATATCCATGTCTTCCGGAAGACTGCTTATAACATCCTTCATGGTCTGTGATAAACTACGGTTCTGAATGAGCTGAGTTTTTAGCTCTTGCAACTCTGCCGTATTTGGCAAATAGCCCTTCCACAGCAGGAAAGCTCCTTCTTCAAAGGAAAGTCTTTCAGCTAGTTCCCGGATTTCCCTGCCCCGATATACCAAAATCCCTTTCTCACCGTCTATATGGCTGATTTTCGTTTGCGCTGCCACAATTCCTTTTAATCCCTGTCGATACATTGCAACTCATCTCCTTATTCATTTAATTACCTTTATTGTATAATGGCTATATAATTAAGAAAATTAAATATATTTAAAGAGTTTGATTAGTCATTTTAATAAGGGGTGCTCTAATGGAACTTAGCTGGTTAAGGACATTTATCACAGCAGCACAATTTAATAATTTCAGAAAGGCATCTCAACAGCTTTTCATTTCACAGCCCTCGGTCACCGTGCATATTAAGCTGCTTGAAAAAGAATTGGGCGTATCTCTTTTTGAACGAAAAGGAAAAAGCATCAAACTCACTGAAGCCGGCAGATTATATCTGAAACATGCACAGAAATTGATCGGCCTATACGAAGATGGAATGACAGAACTGCAATCATACAGCCAGGGCTATACGGCAAAACTGTCTATTGCCATATCTCCTTTGATCGCCGACAATGTGCTGCCATATGTTCTTAAGCAGTATGTGAAAAGGCATCCAGAGGTAGAGATTTCAGTCAAAATCATTGAATCACATGACATTGAAAAGGCTGTGCTGGAGGAAAAAGTGGATCTTGGTTTATCCTGCCTTCACAGTTATCATCCTCAGATTGAGAGCACAAAACTGTATTCGGACAAGGTCATCCTGGTGGCTCCTCATGATGGAAGGGATTCTGAATCCGCTTATCCTTTGGAGGAAGAGGAACTTCTGGAATCCAATTATTTACTGACCCATAATCATCCAGACTACTGGGATGATTTATGCTCCACGGTAAAAAGATTCTACCCTGCTGCACGGATGATGGAAGTTTCTCAGATTCATATAACCAAACGGTTTATCGTTGAAGGACTTGGGGTTTCCTACCTTCCTTCGTCGACGGTCCGAAGGGAATTGCTCGAAGGAAGGATGCTGGAAGTGAGGAGGAATACTTTCAATTTACCAGGGGCAAACATTTACTCAATTATCAAGTACCTGCATAAAGAGCAGAAGGAATTTCTTGAGTTTCTTTCAGGATTCAGACTGTAATAAAGAAGATCTTAAGTAAAATAGGATGAAAGGGAACAGCAAAATAGCCGTTCCTCTTTTCTGATGTTCCTCTACACTAATCAATCCAAAGATCAAACAGGTTATCATGATGCTGTATCCCAAAATCAAATATCTTTAGTGAAAAATATAGGCATTGCAAAAATCGTTCAGAGATCTATGGCGAGTATCAATGAATCAAGGATTTAAGTGCCTGCTAACAACTTCACTTTCATCATTAAGGCTCCTTCAAAATCCACATGGTTTTATCTTGGTACTCTTTTCACCCTGCTTAACATATCTCATTACGACAGCTCTTCTTTCGTTAAGACTCTCCAGCCATGATTTTTCAGTTTTTCTATGTAGGCTGTGGAAGAAATGTCTTCTTTTTCAATCAGGAGCGGTGAAAGGGAAACCCAGCACTCATCCGCTGCATAATCGATGGTAACTTTCACCACTTCATATCCGTTATGGAAATCAGCGTCAAATCCAGGATCCGCAATGATATCGCCATTGTAGGGCCGGATGGTTGATTCAAATGTTTTCACAAGTGCTTCCAACTGGTTTTTCTCCTTCACAGAAGAGACAAACACTAGCAGGTTAATCTTCATGACCATTCTCCTTCCCTGAATATTATTTCTTCATTTTATCATCGAATGGCTGCCAATCACACCTTCCGATTGAAATGGCCCTATTAGATTTACCGGCTTCCTTTTGCCCTGAAGCAAGCACCATCGAAAATAGAAAAAGGACCCCCTGACACCCCAGGAGGTTCCTTCTTCAATGACGACTCAATTCTAACACTCTTATCAATAAACACTGTCACACGTCCCGCCTACTGGTTCATAATAACAATGATTTTTATACTGACCAGCAATAGGCTGCCCATACCAAGTTGGAGGGCATGGAGCATAAGGATTAAAATACCAAAGTGCATATTTTGCAGGGTGCTGGCGCCAATAATTTAAATTTTGCTTTGCCAGTTTTTTTTCAATTGATCTTGCTCGGTTATAAAACAGGTTCCCTTTTTGGACAGCTTCGAAGGAGTAATTGCCCCCTTGTACTTGATATATCACATCATTAATGGTTCTCACATCTTTGAAATCTAAACAATCAGCCTTCGCACGATTCACAATCACATTACCAACAAACAACATGCCTAGCTTACCTTCTCCTTCAGCTTCAGCGCGCATCATCCTAGCCATTAAGGCAATGTCTGAATCTCTATATTTCACTCTTGGCATATTTTTCACCTCAGAAATAGTGTATTGAAAAAGGGCTGGATTCATGTCAGTAAATCACAAATTTCAGTCTTCTCTTTTTTTAGAATAGGATGCTGGAAATATCTAAAAAAACTTAGACTGCACTTAAAGAGGTGGTGGGATTCTTTTTAACTGTGTACCTTGCTCTGCAGCTGCACCTGTCCCTCTTGTCTGGTCCTAATTCTCCTAAAAGAAATTCAGCGTCCTCTTCTTTCTGAAACTTTTAGTCATTCTAATCGTATGAGTAAGAGAGCCGAAACTTTATTGCCTGCCCACTGAGGATGAGTAAAGCAGGAGGTCATAAAGAATGAATACGAAAAAAGAAAATCCCTATGTTTATAAATGGATCGCCATTTTAACGTTGGCTTTAATTCCGATTTCTGCGGGCATTGCCTTCGTTTTAGAATTAAACAGAGACGCCTTTCAATTTCTCCTGATGCTTATAGGATTGAGCGCAGTAAGCTTGAGAAGCTGGAATAAATACAAACAAATAGTAAGACAGAGAAGATGATTCCCAGGTTGAAAAATAGTACTCATCAAAATACCCTTTAGGTCATTTGTCCATTGACCTTTTATAGGACAATCAAAGACGCTCAGATTGTGAAAGAATTAACCAGCTCAATGCATTTAAGTATTTTCGGATAGCATCCATATTATTAAAGATCTAATTCCTGCAGTTCATTCACCGTAACAAACTCATATCCTTCATCTATTAATAACTTTATAATACTTTCGAGCAATTGCAGTTGCTCCCCAGATTCATCATACATAGGATGCAGAAGGATGATCGAACCATTCTCTATATTTCTTTTCACATACTCCACTTTATCCACCGCATGATCAGGTTCAATATTCCAAGTAATCGTTTCTTTCCCTTCTCTATGTAAATAAAAAGGCAAAACAGCTAATTTCTTGCCATTTGGCGGACGGAAGTCTATCTCACCTTCGTATCCAATGCTTTCTATTAACCTATCTGTTTTTTCAATCTCCTCTTTAATAAAGGAAGGAGTTTTAAAAATCATCCGTTGATGGGAATAAGAATGATTTCCAACCTGATGTCCGTCTGCAACAATCTTCTCAGCTTCTTCTTTCCTCTTTTCGATTTCATTTCCAATAAGAAAAAAAGTTGCTTTAATTTCGTATTGGTTTAACACAGCTAGAATATCATCAACATTATCAGTTGGACCATCATCAAAGGTCAACGCAACTGCCTTTTGATCTGTTTCTACCTTATTGGTTAGTCCGCCAAATAATTGAAAGGTTCTGGAGTTCATCAACTTATAAGTACTAAACAATAAAATAATAACGAATATAACGGCTATGGAGATGAATTGGATCTTCTTTTTCATGACTTATTCTCCTTAAGTTTCTCGAAATCTTCTTGTTTTTATTATAGTAAAGTATGAATTTCTATTAGGAAATGGTTTTTAAATTGTGGAATGTTAAATCTCTTAGTAAAATGATAAAACAACAAAATTGGGATATAATTCATGAGTGAATTTGCTCCCTTTTTGTTTTTTAAATCTCCGCCAGTAACCGAAACAGGCAGTGATAGATATGTAATTTTATTTGTCTCTCGCCTGAAAGATAGAGACTGTGGCTGAAAAATATCAAACAGCTTTTACATTTTTAAAATTCTATCTCAAGATGAGCTTTAATTTTATCCAAAAGCTCTTTTTCAGCATCAATTGTTATTACTGGTTTTTTGTTTTAAAGATTCGGGTCCGTCAAAAGTAAACATCATGGTGCCGTCCTCTAATGCATAGAAGGTATAGGGAACCATCCCGGAAATATCTTGCTCTGTTTTAAAAAAAGAGAAAGAATAGCTGTTTTGCGATTTCAGCTCATCGAAAAACTCATCGGTGCTGATTTCTTTTACTTTTAATCCGCTTACCAATTTCAATGTCTCCTCTACCTTAGATTCATCAGAAATACTTTGGGTTAATGCTTCATCAGAAGTATCATTTTCCACTTTTTGTACAATGAGCATTTTAGCAAAGGTTTTATCCTCTACTTTCAATACTTCTTCATCCGAAACACAAGCCCCAAGGAAAAAAGCAGTAAGCACCACAAATATGGTGAGAAAACTGATTGATTTATTCATTCCATTCACCTGCATTCTCTACGTATTGTCCTTACTTCTACCTTAAAAAAATATCTCTGATTCTTACCACTTCAAACTAAACAGAATGAGTGTAAACATGATATGCATTCAGATTTTTTCTCTCCCCTCGGTATTTCACTGAGCAGAATTATAGATTTGAAGATGGAATAATAACTCACTTTAAACTTGGTTTCTTTTTACTGTCTAAACAGCATATTGAACCTAGGTTAATAATTCTTTTCTGAAAGGAATTTTGATATAATGTGTCCATACATATTATCGAAATGAGTGATGAAGAATGATTACCTCTTATGAGAAGATTAATATATCTGGAAATAAGACGGCCGAAGTATACCTTCACCTGACACCTGACAATAGATTCATCGTTTCCATTCCTGCCATACATTGGTCAGCTGAGTTCAACAAAGAGGATGAGTTCAGTTTCCAAGATGACCAATTGAAGTCATCCTTGAACTTTCACTTATTTGAAGGGAATACTGATGAATTAGTCAGTGCCATAAAAGAATTAGCTAAGAAGCATTTTTAAGATAAAAACCTGTTACTGCCTGTTTTACTTCTTATTTCCGAGTGGTAAAACAGGCAGTAATTTTACCTTCCTCTTAATACCTCAGAAAAATCTTGTACCTTTCAAAATCAATTTCTAACCTTTTAAGGCTGCAGCGTCAATACAATCGCTGCCGCAAAATGCGGAGCTCCCAGTAATGCAAACAGATACATCATTCTTATCCTCTTCCTTCTTTTCTCTTTTGTTTCAGTAGAAGTATTGGCCCTGATTTGATTACCGCTTATGAAAGCTCCTGATAGTATGCCGGAAATGGCCAGACAGAATAAACCGATTCCTCCACATATGAAGGTGATCATTTCGGATCCCGTTAGTAAGCCAGCCAGAAAGAATAGAGAGGCAGATAAAAAACTAATGAAGAAGATTTTTTTCAAGTTATACATCTCCTTTACTTATACCATTAAATACGCAGCAGAATTATGAAATGAAAATATTTAGATTTTATCCACATCTAAAGACAGGGCATTCTTTTAATCCCCTAAGAAGAATGATAATTTGCTGAGTATAGGGGAAAATAGGGCTGAGGTGATACCATGGATAAAGAAGATATAAAGCTAACGTCAGCTGAAATAGGAACACTTTGGGGAGAATACATAAACGGAACGGCTGTAGATTGTGTAAACAAATATATGGTGTCGATTATTGAGGATGACAGAATCAAATCCCTTTTTGAGGAAGCTCTGAATTTATTTAACAAACAAAAAGGCCAGATTATCTCTTTCCTTGAAAAAGAAGGCTTTTCCGTTCCGGCGGGTTTCAATGATTCTGACTTGATTAAAGGAGCCAAACGATTATTCTCCGATATCTTTTGTTTACACTACCTCCATATAATGACTCTTCACGGTTTGTTGGGACATACAACGGCTCTTAGTTCATCCGTGAGAAGAGATTTACGGCAGTTCTATGATGAATGTGATAATGATGCCAAAAAGATGTACCATCAAACCACTGAGTTATTGCTTGAGATGGGGCACTTCCAGAGAGACCCCTGCTTTTATCCGGAAGACAGACCAACCTTTGTTAACGGTTCGGAATTTCTTGATGGATTTGGTGATAAAAGACCACTGGCAGCTACAGAGATCATTGCCCTTTCGCTGAATATGAAAAAGAAGATCTTAGGGAAAGCTCTCTCAATGGGCTTCAGCCAAGTAACTCAATCCAAAGAAGTCAGAGAATTTCTAAAATCATCACAAAAAACCTCCGATGATCAAATTCAGTCACTCGGCAAAATACTGCATGAGGATAATTTGCCTATCCCTATGTCATGGGAAACGGAAATTACGGATTCCCGAGAAGCTCCTTTATCTGACAAATTAATGCTCTATCATGTTGGATTTTTATTGCAAACTGCGCAATCATATCATGGAACAGGCCTTGCTTCCGCTATGAGAACGGATTTGGCTATGACGTATGAAAAAATCATTCTCAAAAATCTTACAGTAACCAAAAAGTGGTTCAATATTATGACTAAAAACAAGTGGCTTGAACAGCCTCCCCTGGCACCGAATCGAAAAGAGATTGCGGAAGATGTTTGAAATTTGACTTTTCCGGCCATTGGGATTTCGCAGTTTCTGGATAACGGCCCGTTTTTTACTTTGCGGACCATTTAGATGTCGAGGTCCCTCGGATAAAGTCTTGTATTTTTACTTTATGTGCCCTTAAGAAAATACTGCTATTGGACCGTATTTTCAAAGTACGGGGCAGCGAGATGGCTAATACCTTTGAGGACTTATAAGAATAAGCCCTTCTTTAATTGCTATTTAGTTAAACAGAAAGTGAAAATATTATTACATAAGCCTCTAAGTAATCAACAACTTCGTTTTGTCTGGATAGGTATTCTGGCATCCAGTAAGCTTTAATCCTGGCAAGAATCTATAAAATTCTGGAGAAAATAAAGTAAGTGAGTCATATCTGTTTCTCTACACTTCTCCTATTTCAGAAGCTCTATCTAGAATGACAAATGCTGCCCTGCTTTGCTTCATATAGCAGCCCATTGAAAGACCCGCTTGTCCAGCCCCTATGATCATTACCTCATGATTCATACATCATAGCTCCTCCTAGTTTCCTTGAATCCCATTTATACCTATAAGGATTCTCTTGGCAGAATCTCATTCACCCATTTATCGATTTCTTTCCTTGTCATTTCACCCTGATAGATTCTATTCACTTTTCCCTCTGGAGTAACAAAGAATGATGCGGGAAGATTTCTGACAGCATAAGCATCATACACTTCTGCTTCTTTGTCCATCACTACAGGCAAAGAAAGGTTGTTACTTTCCAGGAATTTTTTCACCGCGAATTCAGATTCCCTGATATTGATAGTAAGCACTTCAAACCCATCGTCTTTATATTGATTGTATGCTTCTTCAATAGCGGGCATCTCGTTTTTGCATGGTCCGCACCAGCTGCCCCAAAAGTTTATGAGCAGAGCTTTTCCTTCAAACCCGCTCGCGTTCACTTTTTCGCCATCAATGCTGGGGAGAGTGAAATTAGGCGCTTGATCATTCACTCTCACTTTATTTAATTCATCTTTGTTATATAGATTGGCATACAGGGTGTATGTCACTGCGCTTAATAAGATTAATAGTATAATGGTTCTCATAATCGACCGTTTTTTCTTCTTCATAAAGATCACTCCTTTTAGTTAGAGTCAATGTTTTTAATATTGGGAAAAAGTTTGATTTTAATTTGATAGGAAGGTGTTTCATGTTGTCACAAAAAGGGCATCGCTGAATGTTAAATGGGCACTAAGGAGGATCATGCTCATCTCGAAGATTGGTTTAAAACAGGAACAGACAAGTTTGTGCATGAACGTATGTGCTTATGATGCAGAACGGATGCCGTCCGATTTGCAATAGACGCTAAGAGCAATGCTAATATATTTGCGAAAGGCTGTTTTCGCATATATTGTTGCTTTCGAATATCCCCAGATCCTAGGAGTGTTATCTCTTATTGGAAAGAGTAGCTTTATTCTTTTCAGTCTTCCGAGATTTTCCGCCTCTTAATATGGTTACTTTTTCGGAATTAGTATCAAATAGCAACAAAGTTTACGTAAAGAGCCTGGTATATATATTATTGTTTGGGAAGGACGCCATTCGTCAGCTTTTCTAAGACCTTATTCAAAATAGAGATACTTATCAATAGCGAAGCAAGGATGACTGCCATTGAAATGATAAATTTTATGATGCAATTAGGAGCGAATCCGGCAGCCCAATTACCGAAATAATAGATACAAACTAATGCTAATGAGATTGCAGCTAAATAAGATAGCGCAATACCGACTATCTGTGTCTTGGAGAACTTCTTCAAAAGATCCCTGTTTTTATAAATTTTATAAATAGCGAACACTGGAAAAGCAGCGATCATTATATAGTCAAACATCTAAATTCAACCTCTTCCTTTCAAATGGTTCTTTCTGTTCACTCTCACCTTAACATATTTTCCCTTTTCTGATTGTGAAATGTTCATGTCAATTATTTATAATGTAGAATTCATTTCTCCTTTAATGAAGGAGTCAGCGTTGAATTGGCGAATTTATTAGATTATAAAACTAAAAAGGATGATTCAATGAATATTCTATGGGACTTCGATGGCACTTTATTCGATACATACCCCGCGTACACCAAGGTGCTTTCAATGGTACTCGGAGATGATTATGACCAAGAAGAAATCTATAATAAGCTGAAAGTGTCCTACTCTCATGCAATGGATCATTATCAGGTTTCACAGGAACAGCAGGATGAAATGAACGTATTAAGGAAGGAATTGCTTCCGAGTGAGATGAAGCCATACGATCATGTCGAGGAAATATTAAAGTACGCTGATAAAAATGTCATCATGACGCACAAAAGCAGAGCCGGTGTTTCAGCAATTTTGAAACACTATGGATGGGAGAAATATTTTGAAGATATCGTCACCATTGAGGACGGATTTGCACGCAAACCGCATCCGGAAGCTTATATTTACTTGCATGAGAAGCATGGGATCGACTTGGCCATCGGAGATAGAGAACTAGATTTACTGCCGGCCAGGGAGCTTGGGATTCCGACCTGTCTTTTTCAAGCCAAAAGTGATATAGCGGACTTCCATTTGGAGGATTATTCGAAATTTTTCACTTTGGATTGGGATTCTATAAAAAGAGTTACAGGGAAGGGTTGAAGACAAAAAGAGTGATTTATAGCAAAAGATACTCCTTGTTCTTGAAAACAATCATAAAAGAACCCTGCACTTACAAAAAAACAGGATTCTAAGAGGACTTCTTATTTACTCTTCTATCAGTGAAAATTTCAAAGCCCCTGTACACAAACAGCGTCAAACCCAGGATTAAAATGATCGCAGATGGAAAATAGCTGGAATCAATGAAAAAATGATAAAAGGCGACACCTAAAAACAGCAGTCCGATTATTGCCATCAGCAGTTGCAAAATTTTTAACACTTCCCCTCTTTTCGTAAGATTATATTACCAGACTATCAGAAAATCGGCAGTGTGAAAATGGACAGATCTTTTTTAGTTCTAAGTACAGCGAATATGCAAAAGTTAAAATCTATTATTTTAGTATAGAAATAACAGGAGAACTCCAATGAATTCTATTTACCTGGGAAATCCGATAGCAAGCGGTAACACGGCAGAAATCTTTCTGCATGAAAACAAGGTGATTAAAATTTTTAACAATCACCTGCCAAGCTCAGAAGCAATGAAGGAAGCCTCTAAGCAGAAACTTGCTCATTCAGCAGGCATCCCTGTACCAGAAGTGCTGGATGTTTCAAGGATAAACGGAAAACAATCAATCACAATGGAATATGTCCAGGGAAAAACTTTGGGCGAATTATTCTTTGAGGATAAGGGGCAGGCTGAAAAGTATTTGATGATGTCCGTCGACCTCCAGCAGCAGATTCATCGCATTATTCCGAAGTCCCTAGAGCGGATGAGAGATAAATTGAGCAGTCAAATAGCATCTGTCTCACAGCTCGATAAAAGGCAAAAATCCAACTTGCTCAGCAAATTAAATTCCATTCAGTTCGAAGAAAGGCTGTGCCACGGGGATTTTCACTTATTTAATCTGATTCTGACAGATAATAAAGTGGTCATTATTGACTGGGTCGATTCCAGTGCAGGCGATATCCGGGCAGATGTCTACCGAACCTATTTGCTCTACTCTCAATTCTACCCAGACTTAGCCGAAAAGTACGTGAGTCTTTACTGTCAAAAAACCGGCTTATCAAGGTCGGACATTTTCGAATGGGCTCCTATAATTGCGGCTGCCAGATTAGCTGAGAGTGTATCTACTGAAAACCAGGATAGGCTTTTGGAGATTGTTAACCAATACTGATGAAATACTTTCTTTTTTATTCAGAGACCTACTTGAGACCATACTAAAATTTTTTCTTTATCATGGTCTCAAGCTACAGTATGCCAGTTCTGCTGTTTTTTTACTTAATCTCGTTATCACTCATATTTAAGTGCCAATCCCCAACCTACTGTAGTTGATTACCAGATAGATTATATAATTAATCCTCAGAGAGGCGGCCACAACCGGTCCACCCCCACCAGCCTTTCCCCCTCAAACTCCATCCGATAAATGTCCGGCTTGGTGGTACTATGTAAAAATTTCAAGCTATTATACTTCTCATCAAAATAGCCCATCATTAATGTCATGACCGCTCCATGGGTTCCAATCGCTATCTTTTGACCACTGAATGTTCTTACTATCTCTCTTAATACTGCCACTGCCCTGTGCTGGCAATCTGCATTAGATTCTCCGCCTTCTAAAGTATAATATTTATCTTCAAATGACTTCTCTAACAACGGCATCAATTGCTTATCGTCCACTCGGTTTTCTTCAGAAGAGAACACCCTCTCTTTAAGGTCTTCCAGTATAGCAACCTCTTCTCCTATTGTATTCGCAATCGGTTCAACAGTTAAAACAGCTCGTCTATAAGGACTGGAAACGATCGTTTGAATCCCTTCCCTTTTCAAAATCTCTGTAACTCTCTGCACATCTATCAGCCCTGTTTCTGAGAGCCCTCGTACCCTTTCTTTGCCTTCCTTGGGTGAATCTCCATGCCTGACCATATAGACGAATGTTTTCATTTCTTTTTCCTCCTATACCACAAATACTTCCATCATAATTAGTTTACCATTTCTTTGAAATCTTCTAGTAAACAAAATATAGTAGAATGTTTTTTAAATTTTTTTGAACCGAGTTTGTTCTCTTTCTATCTAATGGTAAAGGACCATAAATACTGTTGGGAGGTGTGTTCTTTTTGCTCCATAAAAAACCGATAAGAGTCTTAGTTTCCTTTCAAGTGCTGGGGAGTGACTGATGGTACAGAGCTTTATCAAAAACGGCCTGTTATTTCATCAACTACTCACCCAGCGGTAAAAATAAGGGAACTTTTTTCCCTTAATCTTAAATACAAGCTCATTATGGGGTAAATAGAGGAACTTATTTCCCTTATATGATAATAAAGCACATTTATATAGTGTATTAAGTTAAATAAGGGAATTTAATTACCCTATTTTGGCTTCTTTCAGTGTATTTTAGTTATTAAAGGAAATTTTCTCCTCTATATAACAAAATACTTCACCCCATTGATAATGCTACCGGTCACTGGCTTGAATAATCATCTTTCTTTCAACTAGTTAAATAAGGACCCTTCAGCCCCGAAAAGCATAAGATCAAAAATTATCTAAGGATTAATCACATTGCTTTATAAGAAAAAAGTCAACTACATTTCCTATTCAAGGAAATGTAGTTGACTATATCTTTGTTCATAACAAGAAGATTCTAAAATTCGGTAGATTTTCAGTGACCTTATTCTGTCCTTCTGCCTACATAAGAAGAGGTCAATCCTTCATTGCTTTCATAATGAGGAAATTAGGCCTTTTCATAAGTTTTTTGTAGCTTTCGGGTGCTCTCATTTTGAAATTGTTTGTTGGAATGGGTTCAATCATTTCTTTCAGGGTAAAAAAAGAGGCCGTTTTCGTCACAATCTCCTGAAGAGGTCTGCGGTAAAAAGCAACTTCATAATCTTTCCCCTCTTTATTCCAGGTATCGATAATCAATTGTGTTGAAAAGTACTTAGTATCTTCAAGAATAGTGCTATCCATCATAGGATGGTGAACGGAGAATAAGAAAGTTCCCTTTGGTTTCAGTATTCTTTGAAACTCCCTGAAGATATGGTTCCAGTCTTGAAGATAATGCAGAGTTAAAGAACTGATTATGTAATCAAAAGAGTTGTCATGGAAAGGCAATGCTTTTTCCAAATCCAAGCACAGTACCTCTGCCTTATCTCCGACCCGCCTTTTAGCAGAAGCAACCATTTCCGGACTTAAGTCAACAGCAACCACATCTGCACTACGGTTTATCAACTGATGGGTATACCAGCCGGCAGCACATCCTGCATCAAGGACCCTTTTGGAATAGAGGTCTTCGGGAATTTGCGCCATCATGGAAGGTCTTTCATATTCGCTGTTGTATATACTGTTGGTATCGATGGCCTTTTCATAAACACTTGCCAGCTCATTAAAGGTCATCTTTACTTTTTCTTTCAAACTTTCACCTCTTTTTACTAATTTCATTTTGAAACGAACACTAAATGTTAACGGAAGTATTCCCGGGTTCCTTCTTTCTCCTTCCTATCATTACACCAAATCCAAAGATGACTACACCTGTGAACTTCAATAAAAAATAGGACGTACGGCTTATTTCATCAATCGTCAATGCAATTAAAACAGCTCCAATCACAATAAATAAAAAGGCAATGAACAGTCTCACTCCTATCCTCCTCCTATAATTTCTGAAATATCACCACTAAGGCATTCTTGGAGCTAGGTGAATTTTCAAGACTAAGTTCCTTCTTTTTTCCCTATACTGTACCCAATCGAGATTCCCAGTACAAGCAGAAAAACGGGGATGAACTCAAAATCATCAATGATAAACCCCCAAAGAATCCATCCTGTAATGACTCCTAAAATAGCCAAAAATAATGCCTTCAGATCGTATACCCCATTTCCCAGCAAGTTCTCACTTGTTTAATTTTACAGAAATCAAACAATACAAGCACAAATTATGGTATCATTATCCAAAAACAACAAGGAGTTGCAGGTATGTTCATAGGTGACTTTCTTTATTCAGCTCTTTTTTTATTCGTATTGATTATAGGAGCTGTCTCATTCACTCTTTTTGTCCGCAGATTGCTCGTGAACAGCAGCAGAAGTAATACCTATAATGACGATATTAACAGGAAATTAGATAGAATCATTGAGCTGCTGGAAAAACAATCGAAGTAAATACAGCAATAAAACGGTGAAGAGGGACAGTTTTCATCATTGCTTACTGGAAGACATTACACCTGCCCCCTCTTTCACTTTTAATTAGTGTATCAGATCATTGTTTCCTTTTTTTGAGGAGAAAAAAACTTGTTTATTAACTCTAAGAAACCTATGGTCGCCATCACGATTAAAGGGTAAATAATCCAGTTATTTACGTTAGGTGCTATCTTGTTAAATGCTGCAGATAGTATATAAGCCACTGTAAATGCTGCGAGTGCCCACCCAATCATCTCTCCCATTCTTTTTTGCATCTCATTCACCTCTTTTATTAAGATTACTCTCTTTAAGGATTACGAATTAATTCTGGAAATGGTTTCAATTTTTCCTGTTCAGTTTTTAAAAAGCCAAGATTGTGATCTCCTTCTGCAAGTTTTTATAGAATCCTTGTCTTTTTTCCATCGGTTATCTTGATATGAAATCCCGTTGACGATCCACTTTCTATACTGTTTTTCACTTTTCACAAATCAAGCAACTTCTCGATCTGGACAGACTCTTTGCTGTTTGGTGAAAGTGTTACTAAATTCGGACCACTTTCATTCATTAATGACTCTATTCGTTTATCCTCTTTTAAATACGGTGACTCCATGAATACTACCTCAAAAGTAACAGGCTTATTACTGCGATTTTGTAAATTGAGAGTGCATTCACCTTTTAATAATCCCTCTCTAACAGATGCAAAATCACAGGTGCCTTCATCATCATAAGAGACAGCAGCAATACCTCTCGCAAATGTTTCCTGATATAGCGGGATAAGAACCAGAGGCAGAACTGCGTAGGCAAAAGCAGTAAGAACCACTGCCCTGAAATGGTATTTTTCCAAACCCTTTACCAGTAAAACCATAGCGATTATAAATAAAATTGATCCTATAATGGCAAGTGGATTATACCCATCAACATCTCTGATAGGAAAGGACATGAAAGAGGTACGTGAATCAATCATCACATTATTTGGAAAAGGAAAATATAAAAACATACATATAACTAAAATGATTCCCGAGCCTATGAGTGCCAGCTTATTTTTAACCATGCTTTATCCTCCTGTCAATCAATCCTTCTCGAAAGCTTGCTTAATAAAAGGCTATTTTCACATACATTGTTGCTTTCGGAAAAATCCCAAAAGCCGGATTTTTCCCCTGCATACTAGGCTTTTTTGCTCTCAGCGAAGAGAGAAGCTCTTTTCTCTCTTATTTAACAGGATTTTACCGGTTAATTATGGCGCTATCTTTCACAGTTAATTTCAAATAGACACAAAGTTTACGAAAAGAGCCTAATACAATGAGCCAGATTAGATATAGATACCTTCAGCTGATAAGAAATCCTTGAATGGATACATAACCAGTAAAAAGAAATGTCCCCATAAGCAGGAATCCTGTCCCTTTATGATTTCTTTCAAACTCTTCCAGTCCCATGGTCAACATTAATAGACTCAAGAAAAGCATCATAATATGGTTGTAGGTATAATCTCCGGTGATGAGTCCGTAAGATGCAAAAGTCAGTGCTGTAAGGGATACTATGTAACGAATTATTTTCAACAATACATTCACCTACTTTGAATAGATTTTTTTCAAAGAAGTATTGGAGTTTATGAACTCTTAAAACTTAACGCCATTCGATGCAGGAAATATCCAACTGCATTCAGCAGGATGGTTACACTTACTAGAACAACCGAAACGAAAACCAAAGCACCACTGGTATCCATAATTGCAGACCAGTCCTCAATATTGACAAGATGATTTTGGTAGATAATCTGAAAACACAGAGATATTGCGCATGCACTGATGCTCAGCACCGCACTTGTTCCCCATGTCTTCAAATCCTTCTTTCTATACCCCATAATACATACAAAGGGAAGAATCCATGCAATACAGCCAAGGATTAGGCTTCCTAGATTTAGCATACTGAATATGTTAATTGTCCTCCTTTTTTGTGCAGACTAGAAATATCATATAAGCTAAGTACATTGTATTCCAAAATGACTTATTCCCTCATAAAAAGACTAATCCGTTCCTTTACCTTTTCTGATTTTTCTGTATCAAACCGTTCCCTGAGTGTTGTCAAAATGGTGAGCAGCATACCCGCAAGTGACATCAAAGCTATATAAAAAGAGATTTCTGTAATTATTTTCAACGCTTCCCTTTTCAAACTCCTCACCTCTTAAAGTAATGTTCAGCATTTTTTAAACATGATTAATTAGAATAAAATTCAGATTCTTTTTCTTCGACTTTAATTTTTAGCAGTAGGACAGTTTCTCCTTCTTCGATAATCCTGTTAACCGACTCTTCATCTTGATAATCAATCGTTCTCATGGAATTCCCCGCAGATTTCCGATAGGCAGCCAGAACCTGCGTTTCTCCGAGCTGCAGCTCTACTTCCTCTTCACCAATTGCATAATCCCAAGTTGCCAACAGTCCGTGATCAAGGTCTCTATCCACTTTTTCAGGAGCTGATTTTACATCGGGTCCATAAAGAAAGACCATGGAATCTTCTCCATCTGGATTAATTATTCCAAACCCCAAATTTCCTTTTTCCACCTCTACCGGGTTGTTTCCATAAGATAATTGGGTTAAAGGCTGGGGATCCCTCTCTCCATTACTGTAGCTTTCGACCCAAAGCGTTACCCACCTCTTATCCGCCTCAGGCAAGTGAAAATTAAAGTCGAATAACATGCCTAACGCCAAGTCATTAAAGGTTTCCTCATAAGCCGACTCTGTATTTTTAGAAATAGTTGGATGGTCTATATTAGCAGAACACCCGGCACTAATGAGGCTTGCTAAGAAAAAGATACTTAAATAAACTTTTTTCAATACGATCCCCCTCTTTAGAATCCATTTTTCAGAATAGCGGTTGTGCATCTCTTCTTATGTTTATCAAAATAACACTAGGTTGACTACACGCTGCTATTTTCACAGGGAATTGTATGCCTTAAGCTCCATTAATGTCATTTATCTGGATCAAGCAGCAGAACATATTATGTGGTGATTTATATACCTTCCCATCTATTAATTGACGAATAACTGACGCATAAAGTTTCATTTATCTGACAAAAAGGGTCCCTTTTATAAATATGGGAAAGCCTTTGCAGGTAAACTTGCTTCTTCCTGAGGAATTAATTGAGGAGATTTCTTGTTTTAAAAAAACCGCACAAGTAAAATAAACTATACATTAAGACAAGTCAATTTTACAAAATGACAAGCAGACTGTACAATGACCAAGAAGAGATAGGAGTGGTGAAATTGCTGGTGAATCGTGTGAAAGAATTTAGAGCCCGGTTTGATCTAACTCAAGGGCAGCTTGCTAAAAAAATCGGGGTGACCAGACAGACCATTGTGTCATTGGAGAAAGGGAGTTACATTCCTTCATTGCTTCTTGCGATGAATATTGCAGAGGTCTTCAATGAACCAATAGAAGAGATTTTTTCAAAAGAGGAGGAAGAAAAATGAAATTATATATGATTGTTTTATTAAGAGCTCTGCTTTTCGTGTCCCTGGCCATAATGGTTTATGATGTAGTTTGGATCGAACAGCAATTTGAACTGATGGGAAGAGGTTATATCGAAGGTTTTTCAACGAACATCAGCACCCTTATGGGACAAGTATTCATTGTTATAACCATTATCCTGGCCATCCTGAATCTCATACAGATGTTCGCCATGAAGAAAAAGAGACAAGCGAAAGTCGAAGATTATATCCTGCCAGAATACGATGCTTCTGATGAAAGATCAGTGGAAATCACAGGGAGGGCCGTACGTATTGCGTTTGGATTCATACTACTTTCTTCATTTTTACTACTTGGTTCTTATATGCTGGTACCAGCTTACTTTCTTGATTTCGTTTGGTATCCGATGTTTACTACCGCTGCCGTTCCGGTTATCGGACTGGTCGCTTATCTAATATCGTTCAAGGTGCTTTATTCACAATAAGATCGATGTATCCGCAAAGAAGCTAAAGAAGGGAAGGAAATTCTGCCCCTGCTTTAGCTTCTTCCTTTTGATAGTCATAATCGTTTTGTAATAAGAGCACCCATCCCAATGACAATATAGACTCCCATCAAACAAACAATCAACATGCCTGTTTCTATCATCTGTACTCCCAGCGCGTATAATGTAATCAAGACCGCTCCACTCCCGATAAGCAGAGCATAAAGCACTATCATCAAGTAGCGCTGCATTAAGATTAAGCTTCTTTCATCAAAACTGGGAACATTTCGTCTCCTCTTCTTCATTAATTTGGAATAGAGGAAAAAGAGTAGAAATCCTCCTGCTGTCCCGCCAACGACTGAATAAGCCAGAGAGTAGTCATACTCTCCTGTTTCTTTTCCGATTAAGTAGATTCCTATTAATCCACCTGTCATAATACATCCCATAATAAATACCCATCCAACATATAGTGCTTTTTTATTTCTCATCGGTGTTCCCCCTTTCTTGTTCCTCTAGATAAAACATTTCTTCAATCGGCACATTAAAGTACTTAATCAATTTCAGTGCCAATTCCAAACTTGGATTATATTTATTCTTTTCAATGGCATTCACAGTTTGCCGCGTTATCTGCAGATCCTCAGCCATTTTAACCTGCGTAACCCCCTTTTTTAACCTGATTTCTTTTATGTGGTTAATCACTTTCATGCAGAACCCTCCAATAGGAAGTAAAGATATCTTTACATATACTATAAAATAAAAAAACAAGTATGTAAAGATATCTTTACATACTTGTTCCGTATACTGTTTAATTTGGTTTAAGAGGGATTATTTGAATCAGCCCGGTAAAATAAATTTCATAATTTATCAGATTAGTAGATGCCGCCTTTTTACACCTCCCGGCTGCTAAACATGTATTCTTTCGTCTTGGCAGAAATGTTATTCACCAGACTGAGTGCGAGCAGTGTCCCGAGCACAGTACTTCCTCCGTAACTCAGTAATGGCAGCGGGATCCCCGTAATGGGAACAAGTCCTATAACCATTCCGACATTCTCAAATATGTGGAACGTCAGCATCGCAACCACTCCTGAAACGATCAAGCTTTCGAACTCGCCTTTATTCCTCAGCGCAACAGCAACAATTTTGAAAATGAGAAGGAAATAAAGACTAAGTACGATAGATCCACCGATAAATCCAAATTCCTCTCCAATTACGGTGAAAATGAAGTCAGAGTGGGCTTCCGGCACAATGACTTGGCCTTCGTTAAACCCTTTTCCATAAAAAGTTCCCGACCCTGTAGCAAGGATCGATTGTTTTAGCTGATATCCAATTCCCTGGCCGAAGCCGAATGGATCCAGCCATGAATGAATTCTATTCATTTGGTAGTCATCCAGGACCTGTAATAATAGCTCTGTTTTATAAATGTACGTGTAAACTAAACCCGAAAGCATAAGAAGTGAGACCATAATTAATAACACAACCAGCTTCCAATCGATTCCGGAAAGAAAAAGCATGCCTGCAGCAATACACATGACGACCATTCCTGTTCCGGCATCCGGCTGTTTCAGGATTAAGGCCAGTGGAACCAAGGTTATGCCAATTGTCTTTAAAATCAAGAGAAAATCCGATTTGATTGAACGGATTTCGCGGCTTTCATTATGCCTGCTGATGACACTGCCTAAGAATAGGATTAGAAATACCTTCATAAATTCGGATGGCTGCAGTGAAAATCCGGGAATGGCAAACCAGGCTTTGGTCCCTTTAATCTCAGGGGCAATGGAATCCGGTGCTATCATCAGTACAAACAGTGATAGTACACCCATGAGGTACAGATAAGGAGATAATTTCCGAAGTTGTTCAAAGTCAAACAGATACACGACAGAAGTAAACACTAATCCGACCGAAAACCAAATTCCTTGTTTGATAGCAAAATTATCTTCATACGGGAGGTATTTTTGTGAGCTGTATATAGACGCACAGCTGATAATCATAAAAAGCATGATTAAAAACAGCAAATCCAAGTCCATATTTTTAAAATCACGTTTTTCCATTATAGCGAGATTCTCCTTGTTAAAGTGATTCTGATAAGAGGCCGTATTCTTATATGTATATCAGCATCCAATTGAATAAAAAAAATTGCTTACATACTATTAGACGAAAGAGAACCGTAAGAAGTTTCGACTAATTTCTCTTTAAGAAAAATGATTTATCACTTCCTTCTACCTAAAAACTTAGAAAAAAAACCGGAACAAAGTAACTGTCCGGTTTCGCTTTTTTATGTTTATTTATATCTCTTACGTCTCTGCACAATTAGGTTTACGCATCAGTTAATACCCTATTACGAATAGAAGAAAAAAGATCAAGACTATGAAAGACCATACAATAATCGAAACCTTCCTCTTGCATCGATCGTTCTTAACCATTCTTCTTCCTGCCAATTCCGAGACTGTACCCATAACTAACAAAACAATAAAGATATACCACGCCATCATTTCTCATCTCCAAAACTATAAAAATATGGTATAAAACAGCAGCCTCTAATCACACTCATAACCTGCCCATACTCAATAACATTAACGTGCTGAATGTCCTGCAGATTTATTAATTGGCTATTCTGCAGCCTTCTTCCAAACAAACCGCTTGCCGACCAATTGAAATTCCGCAGATTCGTACAATCTGTTTGGTGCCGGGTATTTTTCCGGCATCGCTGTGTAGACAGTCGCTTTGCTGGCTCCCAATTCTTTTGCCTCGTTTAATAGGTGAACTAATAGGGCTTTGCTGATCCCTTTTTTCCTGTATTGGTGAAAACACGATACAGCTTCTATGGTACCAGTTTATTTTTTTCCTCATACCTTCCACTGCAAAGTGCTGCAACTTCATTTTCAGGGTCCAAAACGACTAGATCCAGCTGCGGCCGGTAGGTGGACGTCTCATACATATTCTTAAATATCTCTTCATTGAACTCGATGCCATAACAAAGTTTGTAAGCTTTGAAGACCTGTTGAGCATCCACCAGCTCAGGAACGGATGTAATAGTAAATCCCTGAGGAAATGTGATCTGAAGGGACTTGGAATCAGTAAGATCAAACTCTCTTCTAACCCAGTACTCCTCTGATTTCAGATATCCCTTGTTCAAAAGCACACCTTCAAAATCAACATCATTTTCATAAACTTCCCAACTTCGAAAACTGTCCCCATCAGCATACCGTTCTCCCGCTTCGACCACTTCATGAAAAATATACCTGTATTCAGGCGCCAGGCAAAAAGCATCTTCCTCCAGTAAGCCGACTACACTTTCACCATGAAACCACAACAGTACATTCTTCAGGGATTCATCGATGCTTTTCACCGGTTCAGCCAATCCTCTTGAAAGAGCAGTTTGAAATTCAAACAGCGATAAATTATCATCAAACCTTGTTCCGTATGACTCATAGCTTCCTTCCAAAAAAGTTCTTATTCTTTTGTAGTCATTGATATCTTTGTAGGTTCTAAATATTAAAGACATATATTTTACACTCAACTTTCTTCATAAAAGAGTTTCATATCCCAATTATTTCAAATTATGTAAGAATGAGCAATAGAATAAAAATAAGTAGTCTCAAAATTAATTATAACCTCACTAAAAAACCTGTATCTCAATTTCAAATGAGATACAGGTTTGCAAAATGAAATTATTTTACTATTAATACTGGACATTTTACATGCTTAGCGACTTTATGGCTGACGCTTCCAAGGATCATGGTTTGTAAGTTATTCAAACCACGGCTGCCAATAATGACACAGTCCTGCTGCTGGTCATTGGCAAAATCAATGATCGTAGGACCAGGTTCGCCGTGAGGAAAATGAAGTTCATATTTGACACCTTCGTTTTCCAACATTTCTGTAACCGGCTGAATTTTTTCTTTACGCTTTCTTTCAATCTCAAACTTGCTGGCGTTGTGTAACACGTCGTACTTGGAAGTATCGCCGTCAATGACATATACGACATTGATGCTGCTATTGAATTTCTTGGCAATTTCGATTGCGTGTTCAGCGGACCTGATGGAGTGTTTAGATCCATCGATTGCAAGTAGAATTTTGTTAAACATGTTATTCCTCCGTTTAAAAAGTTTAATGTCCGGATGCTTTTGATAATCCGCCAATTTTTCTTTTCAGTTGTGAGCTTTCATCATTCATGCCGGTATAATGGACACTAATTCCGTTTTGCTCAAACTTCGTCTCAATTTTATCCAGGGCACCGATTGCAGAATCATCCCATAAATGAGCATTGCTTAAATTGATTTCGACTTCTTTAATGTCTTCTCGGAAGTTAAATTTTTTCGGCAGATCACTAACGGATGCAAAGAAAATTTGTCCATGCAAATGATAAACCTTTTTTAATCCATTGCTGCTGAGTTCTTCAGTGATCTTGATCTTTGAAATTTTTGCTGCAAAGAAAATGGCACTTAGAAGAACTCCGGCCAGAACCCCAATAGATAAATCATGTGTTACTACTACAGTAACAACAGTAACAACCATTACAACTGCATCTGTTTTCGGCAGTTTATGAAGACTCGTTAGTGATGACCAGTCGAACGTACCAATGGCAACCATAATCATGACACCCGCTAAAGCGGCCATTGGAATTTGGGCCACAATATCTCCCATAACGATAATTAAGAACATCAAGAAAACACCTGCAACGAGAGATGAAAGCCTGCCTCTGCCGCCCGATTTGACATTAATGACAGACTGGCCAATCATGGCACAGCCGGCCATACCGCCGAAGAATCCAGCGACAACATTCGCATAACCTTGTCCACGGCTTTCTTTGTTCTTGTTGCTTTCCGTATCTGTCATATCATCCACAATGTTAGCAGTTAACAGGGACTCCAACAGGCCAACAATCGCAAGCGCTAGTGAATATGGAAAGATGATCATCAGTGTTTCGAATGTTAAAGGAATCGAAGGAATCAAGAAAATCGGAAGCTGTTGTGTGAGAGTTCCAAGATCCCCTACGGTTCTAATGCCAATATCTCCGAAGATGACAACCGCTGTAATGACGACAATCGCTACTAAGGTGGAAGGAATCGCCTTAGTCACTTTTGGAAGTAAATAAATGATAGCTAGAGTAAGAGCAACCAAGCTGTACATAATCCAGCTTTCACCTTCAAAATGTTGAAACTGAGACGTAAAAATCAAGATGGCCAGCGCATTTACAAAACCAACCATGACCGATCTTGGAACAAACTTCATAACACTGGCAAGTTTAAATACTCCAAAGAAAATCTGGATAATCCCGGTCAGGATTGTGGCTGCCAGTAAGTACTGCAGGCCATGATCAGCGACCAAAGTAATCATCAGCAGCGCCATTGCTCCTGTTGCGGCTGAGATCATTCCCGGCCTTCCTCCTACGAACGCAATAACAACTGATATACAGAAGGATGCATACAGACCAACCATAGGGTCTACCCCTGCAATGATTGAAAATGCAATTGCTTCAGGAATTAACGCTAATGCCACGACGATACCTGCCATTGTATCTCCTTTTATGTTGCCAAACCATTGTTGTTGTATAGTATTCAAGTCAGCACCTCTTTCTATTTTAATAGTAACTTTTGACTCTCACAAAAGTTATTTCCGTTTTCAACAAAACGAATCATAGCACAAAAAAAGCGCTCTTCAAAATCCCATGTAAACGCAATCATCAGGAATTTACTTCTTATTATTCATGTTTTCTTTCAAAATCTATAGTAATCATTAACTTTATAATTGAGTATAACCATTTATAAATGAGTATAAATAAGTCTATTTCAAGCTAAACGGTAGTGGTTTTTCAATAGTATCAGCAGTTGTGTTATGATGGTCTTATGTATTTTTTAATTTGGAGGCGTCCTTATGACAAAAGAAATCATGACAGTATCACAGGTCGCAGAGTATTTACAACTGAGTGAAATGACCACATATAAATTAGTACAAGAAGGAAAAATTCCAGGATTCAAGATTGGAAGGCACTGGCGTGTCAAGAAAGACGACTTGAACGACTTGATTGAGCGGCTTAAGAACGGAGAGAGAATTTAATCAAAAAAAACGAGGCTGTTCCATCATGGAACAGCCTCGTTTGTCAATATGAGTGGAACAGGGGATCACTTTATTGGCTTTAACGATCATGAGCTTCGTTTTTCCTACTGAAATAAAATTGCACTAACATTGTAATCAGTCCCCCAACATTTAGTAAAAACATTGATAAATAATAAACCGAATCGCTTCCATCTATTAAATATGAAGTGTATCTGCCCGCATTAATTAGTAGAATAATAATAACTATTGAAAAAGTAATTCTATTCATTTGTGAAGCTCCTTTATACTGCTAAGTTTACTTATCCTTTTCTCCCATCTTCTTCTATACCAGGTTATACGGCTGCCACTTTAAAAAGTTTCATAAATTCAAGATGCCTTAAAAATTCAAAAGGCTGTTCCGCAGTATGCAGAACAGCCTCTCTTCTTATTTCACAATCAACACCGGACAATTAGCGAGTTTGGCAACTTTATGGCTGACACTTCCCAACATAAATTCCTGCAGGCCGTTCAAACCTCTGCTCCCGATAATTGCAATGTCAATTCCATTTTTATTAATATGATCCACTATCGCGGGTCCAGGTTCTCCGTGCAGAATGGTTAGTGTGTAGGAAACTCCACTTTCTTTCGCAAGCTTCTCTACGCCTCTCATCCGCTCGATTCGAGTATCTCCTATATCACTGGTATTCCAATTTGAAAGAACGTCAGATTTTGCCCGGTCGTGATCCACGACATACACTACTTCAACAGTTGACCCCTCACTGCATTTGGCGATGTGTATGGCGTTCTCAGCAGCACGCTTTGAATGCTCGGAACCATCCGATGCGAGTAAGATTTTTTTATACACACTCATTCCCCCTTAATGTGATCCAAGTTTGTTTGCCAGTTTATTAACTAATTCTGTACTGTCTTCGTTTAATCCTTTAACATGAACAGGAATATTGCTGCTTTCAAATTTATAAACAATTTTGTCGATAGCCGCTACAGCAGAATCATCCCAAATATGGGACCTGCTTAAATCAAGCTCGACACTGTTTACCTTTTCTTCATAATCGAATTTCTTCAGCAGGTCAGTTACAGAGGCGAAGAAGAGTTCTCCATTGATTTTATAGGTTCTCGTCTCTCCTTCCAAAGTGCTATCCACACGAATTTGCGAGATCTTCGAGACAAAGAATACGGCACTCAGTAATATACCGGTGAACACACCTATTGCTAAATTATGCGTTAAAACGACGGTCAGCACAGTGACAATCATCACTGCCGCGTCACTTTTTGGAACGAGGTTCAGCGTTTTGATTGAGTTCCAGTCAAATGTACTGATGGAGACCATGATCATTACTCCTGCCAGCGCGGCCATCGGAATCCTCACGACAATATCTCCGAGGACAACGATGAGAAACATAAGAAATATACCGGCTACCAATGCGGACAGCCGTCCCCTGCCTCCTGATTTTACATTAATGACTGACTGCCCGATCATGGCACACCCTGCCATACCGCCGAAAAATCCGGTAATGATGTTTGCGATTCCCTGTCCCCTGCTCTCGACATTCTTGTCGCTTTCAGTTGCGGTCATATCATCTACAATCGTCGCGGTCAGTAACGATTCAAGCAAGCCGACGACTGCAAGCGCCAATGAATAAGGAAAGATGATGATCAGCGTTTCAAGGGACACCGGGATGTCAGGAAAGAAGAATTCCGGCAATGATTGCGTAATGGTTCCCATATCTCCCACGGTGCGCACCCCTATATTTAGAAAGATGGCCAAAGCTGTAATTACGACTATTGCCACCAAAGTAGAAGGAACAGCTCTGGTTACATAAGGGAAAAGATAAATAATCGCTAATGTCAATCCGACAAGCAGGTAGATGATTAGTTGTTCTCCTTCAAAATGCTGTAACTGAGAGGTGAAAATCAAGATAGCCAGCGCATTGACAAAACCAACCATGACCGAGCGTGGAATAAACTTCATGTATCGAGCTAACTTGAATACCCCAAAGAGAATTTGCAGAACTCCTGTTAAAATTGTGGCAGCCAGTAAATACTGAAGTCCATGTTCTGCAACAAGGTCAATAAATAATAGCGCCATTGCCCCGGTGGCAGCCGAAATCATTCCCGGTCTTCCTCCAACAAAAGCGATGGTAACGGCAATCGTAAAAGAAGCGTACAAACCCACCATGGGATCTACCCCTGCGATGATGGAAAATGCAATCGCTTCGGGAATCAAAGCTAACGCCACGACCAGCCCTGATAAAATATCGCCTTTGACATTGCCGAACCAGGCTTGTTTATATGTACTTTGTTCCATGGTATCTCTCCTTTCACTACTCTTTTTCATAAACTTTGTTGCTTCTTCAAATGAATTAGTAGATTAACCTTGAGACTGTATCGAAATATCTGTTAAGCAAGAAAAAGAACTGTTCAGTGGTGAGACCCCAAAAGCAAGGTGATGGATATCTTCAAACAGCTTTCTCTTTCTATTTCATAACGCCGTCTTCTTAAGATGTCCATCCATCACCAAAAAAACTACAATTCCTGTCATTTCACACTTGAAAACCCTCCTAACAAACAATCCATAATAATAGGCTTACCCTAATAAATGGGTAAGCCTAACCTCTAAAACGGATTTTTTTATTCTCCTATTTCTAAGATAACCATCCAGCTTGACCTCAATCCTGCTCCTTCGTCCCTCTATCCCTCTCAAACCCCAAATAACGAGTGCCTTGAAAGGTAAGCTTCCCAAAGTCCTCCTCGGAAAGAAGGCCGAACTCTTTTCCAGAAACATGGAATTCACTGCGGTCTCCGCTTTCAAACTCAAACGTAACAAAGTATTTTGTATCGGAACTTGAGGAATGGTGATGGTGGATATCATGATCTGAATGGACACTCGACCTTCTGGCAACATGTGTCCGTTTCGATTTAACGAAAGCTTGCACACTCAGTTTAGGTGACTGTTCATTCTTATTCCACTGACTTATCCCTTTAATGCCTGAAAATAGAATACTGCCAATGACAATAATAAAAATAATGCCTATAAAAATAGGGACAACTTGAAACATCAAGTCTCCCCCTGCAAATGGATCTGACATGATCATCCTCCTTTCTATACCTTTTAAGTCTTCTACGAACGAAGGCGTGTTTTAGTTTCAATTTCAAATGAATGATTATTATTAGCGCTGCTTATATATGATTTTCCTTAAAATTATTTACAAATCACTACATCAACAAAAAGCTTATTTTCAAATATGACCTTTAAGGCTTTTAACGTTTTAGCCTTCTTGTTTAGGTCCTTGGAAATAGTCATGCAGAGGCTGGACCACTCTCCCTTTTCTTCAAGGGATAAACCATTGGCCGCCGGGAATATTAACACTATTCCTTATTAAAGGGTGAATAGGATGAATGTGGAACGAGATCATCTATCGAAAGTACGCAAAATAGAAGACCATTTATTTTCACTGGAAGCTGAGGGCTGGTTTCGTTATGAATTCCTTACAGAGAAGTGGTTTATTTTGCTGGCTTTTTTTCTTGTTCCCTGGATAATATGGATTTTCCTCAAGAAAAGGCACTTGCTGACTGAATCTGTTTTATTCGGAGTATTGGTCATGTTCATTACCCTGTTAGTTGATACAGTCGGCCTGCAATTTCAATTTTGGGAGTATCCCATCGAATTTTTACCAGTCATCCCAAGAGGCTTACCGTTTGATGTATGCATGGTCCCGGCACCCTATATGTTGATGTACCAATATTTCCGTACGTGGAATTCGTTCATAAAAGCCCTCTTGGTCATGGCCGCTTGCTTTGCATTTATAGGTGAGCCCTTTTCCATATGGCTGAATCTTGTTCATTATATCAATTGGCACTATTTCTACTCCTTTGTTTATTACATAGTGCTTGGAATCAGTATCCGGTTTCTAATAATCAAAATTAGAAGATACGAATCCTTGAAATAGTCAGATATTTCATCCTGCAATTTTGTTAAGGTACCAACCTCGCAGACGATATGTATAATTTTCCAGCTGAAGGCGACATCAGAAAAGCTTTAAGAATTAAAAGATTTGCCCCAATAAATGAGCTACTAGAGGTCTTATGAAGTTCTTTTTAACTCCTTTTTCATTTTAAAAAATAACAATGTTCTTTAACAGAGCCAACTACAAAAAGCATCTATTTTTAAGCCTTTCAATTCAAATAAGAGAGTTTTTTTCCTCAATTAAACCTATTTGCAAAAAGATTTCCTCTATTAAATATAAACTGCTTTCAAAAAAATTCAGAGAGCTTCTGGTTACTGTTCTTCCCTCATTAAGTAAACAGGCAGAGGAATCTTACGAAGGGTTACACCCGTATATGATGCTCTATATTATTTAAAAGCGTATATCGCAAGTGAAAGATACATTACCCATAAATGAAAGCCCATTTTCAATAGAATTTGAGAAAGACTGAGTTCCATGAGAACATAAAGAAAAACTCCTGAATAAACTATAGCAGGAAAGGAGTTGAAATCTTTGCCTATTATAAAGATTGAAAAAATGCAGGACTTGCAGCCCGAAGTCTTAAAGCATATTAAACAGACAGATAGTGTCATAGACATCGGCTGCGGCATTAAACCTCAGCAAATAATTAAGCCGCAGGTTCATGTGTGCATTGAACCTTACGCTGAATATATTGAACACCTAGAGAAGAACATTCAAAATCGTGATCGAATATATATTCTAATTAATAGTACTTGGGACATCCTAAAATATCTCCCATCCAATTCAGTAGATACAATCATTTTTACAGATGTTATTGAGCATTTAGAGAAAGAGGATGGAAGAAAATTAATTGGGCAGGCAAGAAGAGTCGCGAGAGTTCAGGTCATTCTGTTTACACCGCTCGGGTTTCTTCCGCAAAGCCATCCTGACGGAAAAGATGCTTGGGGATTAGACGGAGGTAAATGGCAGAATCACAAATCCGGCTGGGAACCTGGAGATTTTGACAGCAGCTGGACAATTTTCGTTTGTGAAAAGTTTCATTTTGGAAGACATAACGGAGAGTTATTCGACGAGCCCTACGGTGCTTTCTGGGCGATATTAAACATCGAGCGCAAAGCAAAAAGCAGCCAAGCCTTTACGCTTCTATTGCCAGAGCAGTAAGCCTTATGGAGAAAACAGCCAGCTTAAAGAGCATCTTACAGAGGTACTTTGATAGATAACCACTCCTGGACTTATCCATGGAGTGGTTACTGATATACCCTAATTATTCTTTCTATCACCCTTGTGAAAAGCAAATCATTTCCTATTACTCAAAGAAATTTCGCTCTTCATGTCCTAGTAAATCAATTCCAAAATGAACCAAAATGGCAAACGTCAGACTCCAAAGCACAATACTGCCAACCATCCAATAGGCAGTGTTCTTTTTTGATCCTCCAAAGGTTAAGCACATTATAGCTGTAAGATGACTTCCAACCAACAGAGGACCAATGATGGCCAACCCTGGCAAACCGTATTTTTTCCAGAGCTTCTGGGCGCGCAGCCCTCTTTTGCTTTCTTGTTTTTCTTTTCCTTCCTTCTTCTTCTGTCTCCACTCTTTAATCTTATTAATGAAGACAATCACCAACAGTACTGTTGCTATATTTCCTAAAAGTCCTAAGATGATGACAGGCACTGGCGTTAATCCCGCGATGATCGCTAATGGAATGACACCATATGCCTCAAAAAAAGGTGCTGCCGCTAATAGAAAAACCAGGATGTACCCCCATAAAGTATCCAAATCTCTAATCCCCCAACTGTTTTATATTCATTCTTATTATAATATAAATGGGTTGACACATGGATGGAATATACACGTTACAAATCAAAATGCTTTCCGCTGATAAATAAAGTGGCTGAACCCCCAAGATCCCGCATAAACACTGAACACGACAATAGCAGCTCCTGTATAGACCACAGGTATAGACAAGCCTGCAATAAAGTCGATGAAAGCAGTTGAATTCTGAGTTAAATAGATGACAGCTTTAGGCCCGACACCTGCTAGAGCAAGAAAGGTAATAAGAATCACTGTAAAAATATGCCCTGACTTAAAAATGTAAAATAAAGGGAACGAAAAGGAAGAAAATAATAAGAACAAACTGGTGCTGATCGCAATATCCTTCAATGTAAAGGGTACATCGAATACGACTAATGACAGGCTGGTCACCCCTACTGCAGCGAGCATATGACCAATGGCTCCTAGGTAACGCGAGGCGATAATTTCCGATCGGGTATAAGGCAGGGAATTTAATAAAATGTTGGTCTCTGCTTTTTCATCATAGGCATAGGCATTAAAAGGAATAAAAATACTCGCCACAAGAAAAGTCATGACGGGATGTGAGCCCATCAAAATAAAGAAAAGAATAATTGGGATAAAGAATACGAGCTGCCATTTTTGAAGAATGATATCCCTCCTGATTAAATTAAGCATGCTGCTTCTCTCCTTTCAAGTAGTACATTATATCTTCCACCGAGGCTCTTTCAATGACAACTGAATCTCCAAAAATATTCTTGATGGTATTGAGATCATCTGTCAGTGCTTCAAATCCCGTTGAAGCCCGCTTGATATGAAGAAATGCTTTTTCTGTGTCTCGATCGAGAAGATCCAGACCACCTTTCACAAGGGCATAATTGTCTTCCATCTCGTGAACGGAATGATGAAATACCAATTCTCCATTCCGCATCAAAGCTATGTAATCAGCGATTCGATCCAAGTCGGTTGTAATATGGGTTGAAAAGAATATTGTGCGTCTGCTATCGATCATTAACTCCTGTAAAAGATCGAGCAGCTCGCGATGAAAAATCGGGTCCAATCCGGCTGTTGGCTCATCCATAATGATCAATTCTGCATGATGCGAAAGGGCAATTGCCAATGAAGCCTTCATCTGCATCCCTTTTGAAAAGGTCTTAATCGCTTTATTAAGAGGCAGCTGGAATTGTTCTGTGTACTGGTAAAATAATTCATCGTCCCATCGCTTGTATGCCGGACCTACTATTCTCTTAATATCCTTTAAGTTCAAACCTTCATAAAATACATTGCCGTCATATACAAAACCGATGCGCTCCTTAATTTCCTTTTCATGAGTTTGATAATCCAGACCAAACACTTTTATCTCACCGCTATCCGGCTTTAACAGATTCATGATCATTTTGATCGTGGTTGACTTTCCGGCTCCATTTGCCCCAATGAATCCCGTTACATATCCCTGTTTCACCTGTAGATCCATATTGTTCAAGGAAAACTCTTTGAATTCCTTTGTGACATTTTTAAATTCAACTACATTTTCCATTTCATCACTCCTCATAAAGAATCTTCATTAACTCTTGAAGCTCATCCAGTGACATTCCGATCTCCCTGCTGTTTGTGATGACTGCACTCAGCTGCTCTTCAATGACTTTCTGCTTTTTTTCCCATATCATTTCTAAATTCTGTTCAGCAACAAACGAGCCTTTGCCAACAATGGAATAGATAAAACCTGCTTTCTCCAATTCTTCATAAGCGCGCTTGGTTGTTATCACACTTATTTGCAAGTCCTTTGCAAGCTTGCGCATCGAAGGTATCGCGGCCCCCTCCTGAAGCTCACCTGTTAAAATAGATGATTTGACCTGGTTCGTAATTTGTTCATAAATGGGCTCCTTTGAACTGTTGGATATAATAATTTTCATGCAAAACCCTCTTCTGTCATTTTTTCAAGGTATCTTTGTATTAAGGTAAAAACGTTAAAATTGCCAGCCGAAAGAAAATTGTATATATACTTTACATACATTATATACAAATGTAACACTTAAATACAATACTTTTCGGTATTTAATTGTCTAATTAAATAGAAAACTGCTTGTTTTTTTATCTTTGATTTTCTCAACCCAGTGCAAATTGATGAATTTTTCAACTGTTTTCCATTAAGAACCTGGCCATCATACTACTTGCTTCCTGAGTTCTATGATCCCTTCCACAGTAACTAATCTGCCTTTCTCGCTCATAAATAGTTATTGCTTAATCCGTCCCCAACTGCTAAAGTTAAATTATAATTAAATACTCCAAAGGGGAGTAGCTTTTACAATCAGGTCGTCACTACGGGAGAAATCCTCGGCCTGGTCGGCAGCATTTGTTGTTAGCGAGACCTTTGCCTTGATTGGTAAAGCCCCTTTTTACGCAGACACTTTACCATCTTTCGGCAGAGTGTTTTTTATATTTTTAAAAAAATAGAAACGGGGAATTATCATGTTAAAGAAAATCTTAAAAAGTCTTCTCAGCAGTAAGTCACATCGCAGATACTCCAGCAGCAGCCGCTATTCAAAAAAAAGATATTCCGGCCATCACCCTTCCAAGTATGGTCATTCGCATTATAAGAGAAAACATAAATCAAGCGGCTTCTTCAGATCTTACAGCAGCAGCTGATAACAAATGCTTCACTTTCTTAAAAACTTATGGAACCTCCCTCTAAAAAAAGGAACGACCCTTAATGAAAGATACAGCATTCTATATTTTATTGGGCAAGGAAGCTACGGACAGGTCTATTTGGCTTCTGATAAAAAGAAGGATGAGATCGTCGTGGTTAAGCGGAACAGAAAGCGAAAAGGAAAGAATTGCGAAGGAATGCTTATTGAAGAGGCTGAAACCCTTTCCAAGCTGGATCACCCCTCCATACCCAAAAAGATCGATCTCTTCCAAGAAAGGAAAAATGTGTACCTTGTGATGGAGCATATCCACGGGGCGAATTTTGAAGACCTCATTTTGAATGAAGGCCGCATTTATTCTGAAAGAGAGAGCTTGTCCATTCTCCTGGAGGTTACTTCAATTGTTCAAAACCTGCATGAGCGTCAGTGCATCCATCGTGATCTGCGCCTGCCCAATATTATTCAAAACGAAAAGGGCATTCATGTTATCGACTTTGGCCTTGCTGTATTTGACGAAAATTCTCATACTCAGTCTTTACAAAATAAAACTTCTGAAAAAGACCTTTTTCGTGAAAACTCATATAAAAGTGATTATTATGCATTAGGACACTTTCTTCTCTTTTTGCTCTATTCCAACTTTCAACCAGTTTCCAAGCAAGAACGGACCTGGGAAGAAGAACTAAACATATCCGAGGATACCAAAAAGGTAGTCAGAAAAATGCTGCGAATAGAAGAGGCATATGATCATATCAATGACATCTCTGTTGATGTTGCAGCTATTATTGAAAAGCTTCAACTTAAAAAACAAGCATGAGGAATCTATCCTTACGCTTGTTTTTTTATTACCGGTTCTGCTTATATACTTCCGGTGATGGTGAAGGAACTGATGAAGGTAATCCGGCATCTGAAGAAGACAACGAAGGAATGTTGAACGAGGACCCAGAAGAGAGCGATAGTGGCACTTGGCACTGACACCAGACCTAGATGAAGAAGAAGATTCTGAAGAAGAGTAATAAATGCTTTAAATTTCAAAGATGACTTCCCCAATTAATAGATCTTTAATAACCTCCAGAATTCCTGGAGGTTACTTTCATTAAGTATGAATTATTGCTTCCCTTCCAACCACCTCTTATAGATCTCCATATGGCAGGACGTATAATAAGTTGTTCGGTTCCGAACTTCTTGCTTTCACAGAAGAAGCACCGATAACAGCATGCCCCTTTAAAGGATGGTGATTATGATATCCACCCATCATCAACTCTGATGATAAAGCGAATTGATAATGGAAAGAATGCTATATACCCTTCCTGAAAAAAGAAACAAATCATCATAATTGTGCTCGATGAATTCCTCTATAATAATTATCTTTTCATGTACTTTTTCGATGTTCACCAGAGTTTGTTTTTCTTCGTCCTCATACTTTGTTAGCCGGATCAGCTCATCGGTTAAAACCTGAAGCCTGAATTCCTCCACCAGCAGGTTCAGCCGATATAAAATATCCTGATTCAAAACGATGAATGAATGTTGCCGGTATGTTCGATTCACTAAATCTAAAAAACCTTGTAAGTTCAATGCCAGCAGCTTTGCAGAAGACATATTGAAATTCACAGCATCCCCACCTCTTATATCCCTTTTTAATATATATAGAAAGGTACAGGAACAATCATTCCAAGTACAAACTGCGAAAATGGATAGAAATCACTTTACCCCAGTAAAGCCCTATAAGGAACTATCCCTTTGCAAAAAAAAAGAGCCCATCAGAAGATAAAAATGGTAAAATATAGTGAAAGGGGTGTTTTTTTCAATGAAACAGTTTTCGCTTTTTCTCGTGCCTGGCAAAGAGAAGAGTCCTAATGTAACAGTATGGGTGAAGAAAATTAAGGATGGCTATATCGCTGAATATAAAGAGGTAATGGTCCAGGGTAAAAATCCATTCGAAGCTGCGGAAGTGTGTTATGAATTATTGTACGAGGATTACCTTGAAAGAAAAAAGAAACGCGGCAGGCAATAGTAGTCATATTTCTCCATGATTAAGGGTCTTTTGCACCAGTACTTAGCTCAATACCCGAATATCGGCCCTTAATAGATTATAGAATTCATTATATCAAACCTGAAGCGATGAAACTTCTGATCAATGTAAGATGGTAAAACGAGTTGCTTTCAGAAATCCCTGGATACTAATTTTTTCAGTTTTCAAAGGGAGAGCAGCTCCTATCTGCCTAACTAAAAGGTCTCTGATGTAAGACAAAATCACTAAAATTTTTACCTTAAACAACCACAAATTCAACAAAATAAGACTACCGTTCCTCTTAGACCACTGTGCTATAATACATTAAAAGGAGGGGTTAAAACTGGAAGAAGTGTTATATCAAATATTGCTGGAATTAAGACAAGGTCAAAAATTGGCAGTTGAAATGAATGGAAGTCTTGAGAAAGTTGAAGGTTCTGTCGGAAACTTGGAGAGTTCTTTTAAAATATGAAAGGTACTGTTAATGGTTTAAAGGATTCTGTCAGAAGCTTAGAAGGCTCTGTTGATAAAGTACAAGAAACAGTAGATAGGATTGAAGCATCCCAAACTCAGGATGTAGTTGCTTTGTTAAAGACTTCTCGTAAATACACTGAGTCCGAATTTGATTACCTTAATAGCAGACTTACACACATGGATAATCACATCTTTAAGTTAGAAAAGCGTGTAGAAAATTAAAGAGGTCTCTTCGAATAAGAGCAGTTCCCTTTAAATAAGGCAATTCTTAGACTACATTCTAACGCCCCATAAATAACGCCTAAATATGCAATAACACTATATTGAAAGTTTTCATTTCCTTTTGAAAGAAAGCTTACTCTTCTGATTCCAATTTCTCCGTCAATCCGATTGCAGCAACCGTCACTCCAGCTGTTTGAATATAATTTCCTATTGCTTTAATTCTTTCCCCCAATTTCATTTGACCCTTAACAATGTACAAAGCCCCTATTGCTTCAATGAGAAGTCCGAATGACTGGATGAGATTCCCTGAAACCAAAGTCTTTAAGAAAGGGCTTTCTTCTGATGAACGTAATCCAACTGTTTCACTTAGGGCTCCTAGAAATTGAACAGAGTCTCCTAAGACGTCAAGCTTGAAGCCGCTCTCTTCCTCTTCGTCTAGAATAAGAAGGGCTGCAGCAACATTGGTAACGTTTCCTGCTGCCTGAAGCCAGGCACCGAAGATAGTAAGATTCATACGTTTTTCAACAGCAGCCTTTTCTCTCCCTATAGCTTGAAGTGAGTTTCCCGCAGCTTCAATGCCATTTCCAATAGCCACGAGCTTTAAGCCTTTTTCCACCGAAGATTCTTCTGAAGTGCTGGCTAAAATCGTCCCGCCGACAGAAACTATAGCCGCTCCAGCTGCCTGAATCCAGCCCCCTGCTGTTTCAAGCAATGTACTGTAAAAATCATCCACATTTCTCACCCTCTTCATTCCGGTTTTCTTTATATCATTGTATGAATACAATGATATGATGTGGTCCCATTCGCCTAGAGGATGAGTAGAATGAATTATTAAACTGGTTTTTTAACTGCCTTCTATCCGGTATAATACCAGACTGCAAACTTACCCAGACTGCTTTACACTAAGTAAAGTGATGGTAGTAAGAATGATCGCCATTCCAAGGTATTGAATCAGGTTCAAGTGGTCACCCAGAATCAAGAGACCAAATAATGAAGCTGTGACCGGTTCGATCATTGCCACCATTGAAGCTGTTGTCGGAGCAGTCTTTTGAATGCCAAGGACATAAAATATAAAGGAGATTCCCACACCGAGAATTCCTAACAGCAGAAACCAGCTTATGTCAGCTGAAGTCAATACACTAGCTGCTTCCCCTTTGTTCGATAATAGAAAAAGAATGATACAAAATGAAAAAAAGGCAATGGTTAATGTGGTTTGCAGCTTTCCAATCGAAGAAGCGTTTTTGAATCCAAATATAAACAGTACATAAGAAAGGCCGGCAGCCAGACCAGCTGCTATCCCTAGAAAACTTATTGAAATGGTTTCGAGATTGTACGCGCCTGTAAGGAGGATGATTCCTGCAAGCACCCCTGCAATGGATCCCCTTTTAAACCAAGTCGAACGCTCTTTTCCCAGCGCGGGAACGAGAGCAAAAGGACGAAGACAGGAGCCGTGTACATTAAAGTAGAAGCAATAGGAATGCTGGCAGCCTGAATGCTCAAGAAATAAAAAGTGAAATTTCCGGCGACGCCTGCCCCTGCCAAGATTGACCATAAATAAAAACGCCTATTGGAAAACCAATTCTGTTTAACTTGAAACAGAAACCATATGAAAAAACATAGGAATCCAACAGCTCCCCGGTATAGCGAGATCACAATTGGATCCCACCCTTTCCCCATTAAAATACCGGCAATTCCGCCGCTAATGCCCCAGCATACAGCGGCTAACATCATTAACCCTACACCTCCGTATTTCATCGTCTTCCTCCTGTATTAAAAGGCTTTCACCTGTATTTACATAACAAGGAATAACATGCTTACAATATTAGCAAGAATTGAACCATGCTCCTTGAAAAAGGTATTACGGTAATTCCCTTGATTACACACCTAAAACCTGGTCAGTTCAAATAAACAGGAAAAGAGCAGATGAAAAATTTCCTCTGCCGTTTCACTGTTATTTTTCAAAAATTATTTGCATCCCATGAGCTTCAAGGTATTTTTAAAAATGGTTTGTTTACATAATAATATTATGGTGATTAAACTTGTTCTTTCCACTCAACCAAATAATCATCCAGAACCATCTTTAACTCCCGTCCAATTTCAGAGTATGCCTCATCCTCCAAATTGGCAAGAGATACACGAATCGACCATTCGGGAGCCATGAAACCTTCTCCGCTCATTAAGACGATGGAAGACTTTTCAGCCAGGCGGTACAAGATATCCACCGGCTTATAATTCGTTTTCAGGTAATCCAGGAACCCTTCTTCATAATGAAGTTTGCACCAGATTTCCAAATCAATCTCTGTATAGTAGTCAGCGTCGTTCGGCAAATGCTTCTTTGGCAGCTCCAAGCCCTCGTATAATAACACCATTCTTCTCTTCAATATGTCATTCGTTTTTTGCTTATACTTATTCTTCTTATCAAGCATGGCGAATATTGAAAAGATTGCCATCTGGATCTGCTGGGGTGTTGATAAGCCAGCCGTATGGTTCAGCGCAACGTCCCTGCTGTCGGCTACCATTCGGTCAATGAATTTCAATTCATCCGGATTCTGTGTAAGCGACGCATACCTTTTATTTAAAACCGTTCTCTCTACTTCCGGCAGCTCCCGGATCAACTGGTCAAACACACTGTTTTCGTTGATTGCGATGGTCCCCAGCCGCCAGCCTGTCACACCAAAATATTTTGAAAAAGAATACACCCCAATCGTATTATAAGGCAAATCAACCATCAGAGACCGGAAGCCTTCAACAAATGTACCGTACACATCATCCGAGATAATCATGAGGTTCGGATTATCATTTTTTACGATGTCTATGATCTTCTCAATGGATTCTTTTTTTAAGGCGACAGATGGCGGATTGCTTGGATTTACAAGAAAAAGTGCCTTGATATCCTTATCCTTTAACTTGTCCAGCTCTTCTGCAGGGTATTGCCAAGTATGATGGCCTTCTTCATCAATTTCAGCCGCCCGGATATTGACGAGATGATAATCATTGTTGGGCAGTTCCGGTATTTCTATGTATGGAGGGAAAATAGGAACCATCAGGGCGATTTTTGATCCGTGGGGCAGAAGATGATTTTTGTAAAGTGTCTCAAAGATATAACACATCGCGGCCGTTGCCCCTTCAACAGCAAAAATATCAAATGTGCCGCAAGTCGTATCGCTGCCGCACATCTCTTTGGATAAAAAATCATGAACAACTTTTTCCGTCCTGACAAGCATACGGTCAGGATTAGGATAGTTATCGCCGATGATTCCATCTACCAATTCATAGAGCCAGGCATCCTTTTCAAACTGTTTTGTGTGGATCCCATAATCCACAATTTCCTTCAACAAAGAAATCCCGGGTGCTGTCCTATGTTCCTCAACATACTGATAGAATCGGTCGGCCATCCCCGCATGATTTGGCATCCCGGCGAGATCCCCTTCATTCCAGACCCTTCTCGATTCCGTAACTGCAAATTGTCCGAGAGCGAAAAATGCTTCCCTTGGTGAAGCGGCAATCCAATTGGGATTCCCCCGGCCTGCATCAAGCATGGACCTCGTCATTCTCTTTTTTCCTGTTGCCAGATCTATAAGTTTGTCTTTCAACTCAAACGGACTGATTTTCTCCAGCTTCCGACTTTCCTGTTTTGGATCATCCATAGTAATCTCCTCCTAAAAGAACTGCAGTACTTCTAGGAAAAGTATGCCGCAATAGGACTTGGAATATTATTGTAGTTTTGGATTTCTTTTTATAATCGACAATTATTAAAAATCGAGCCTTATTTTAATGAGTCAATCGAGCGGCCGGTAACCTTATCTCAATAAACGTAAGACGTTTTTTTAGAGCTTCCGACTCAAGTGTTGGTTTATAACAATCCCACGTCAGGAAATTTTGGAAGAAGCGCTATGTTGGGTTGAGCAGCCCAGAATTTAAATTTAAAATAAAGGGAGTTTTAACCGTTAAATGCAATAATTGAACTGAAATCTCCTTATAACTGAAATAATAGGAAGAGCTGGAAAGCCATTTCTGCTTATCCAGCTCTTTCTTTACTGCCAGGCTTTTTTTTAAGAGGACATAAAGCCTCCGCCGTTTACATGGATGAACTGGCCCGTCATATAGGCAGATCCTTCGGAAGCAAGGAGGATATAAGGTTCTACGAGATCCGCAGGCTGTCCGGGACGACCAAGAGGTGTGGAAACCCCGATGGATTCCTGCATGTCTTCTGGCATCGTCGCTGGTATCAGCGGAGTCCAGATCGGTCCAGGTGCTACACCGTTAACTCTGATTGCTTTTGGAGCCAGTTCCTGCGCAATGGAACGAGTAAACGATACTATCGCACCTTTTGTAGACGTGTAGTCAATTAGGGCCTTGTTTCCAACATAAGCGTTGATGGATGACGTGTATATCAGGCTGTCACCACCAGATAAATGGGGAATGGCTGCTTTTGTAAAATGGACCATTGAGAAAAAGTTAACATCAAATGTGTGTTTTAATTGCTCAGCGCTGATATCGAGTACACTTTCTTTAACTTCCTGGCGCGCGGCGTTATTAACAAGGATGTTCAGCTTCCCATGCTGCTCCACGACGTCTTCAACAACCTTAAAGCAAAATGCTTCATCTGCTGCATCACCAGAATGAAGCGTGCATTTGACCCCTTCCTCCTCGATGCGCTTCTTTGTATCCTCAGCATCTTTATGTTCATTAAGGTAGGCGATGGCTATATCTGCTCCTTCTTTTGCATAGCCAATCGCAACTGCTTTTCCAATCCCGCTGTCTCCTCCTGTAATTAAGGCCACTTTGCCTTTCAGCTTGCCTGAACCGACATGACTTTCTAATTCATAGACAGGAACCGGGTTCATTTTCCTCTCTACTCACGGCTGCTCGGCTTGTGTTTGAGGAGTAACTCCGTCAGATAATACTTTCTGTTTGTCTAATTTACTCAATCAAGACGCCTCCTTTTATTATAGTACTATACTTTTAATTCCTTCTCTGTTGATAGGTTAAACCTCTTTTTAAATATGGCTTAGACGCCGCCATTTGTTCTGAGAGTTCTTCTGGAAGGAAATAGAGAAAATTCCACCTATTCACTTGAAATTCTGCTTCTCCTATCTCAGCTAGGGATCATTTTCATGTCCACCATTTGTCTATAAATAAAAACCACCAATGTGAACCGGTGGTTTTCTCTGCGAAGGGAAGCCTTTCTTACCGGACTCGAACTATAAGGCCAGCCGAATGATTTTCTAAGCATTTTATTTCTATCGTTAGCTTTTAGAAAAATGGGCAGATCAATCTTAAGTTTTTGTCCTCTGAAATATGAATTTCAAACGAAAAAAATCAGGTTAGTTATCCATTGTTTACCTGCCAGTCCTTTTACAATAGTTTCGCTTATTTATCACTAAGCCGGCCTCACTATAACCAGTATTTCGTTTCTTGCTTCTGCTTGCGTCCGAGCTCCGGCAATCTAGTCTGTTAAAGATCTATAATGAAAAAAGCTAATACATACATTATAGATATTTAATATCTATAATTAAGCAAAAGAATAAGTAGTTAATCAGTCTTCTTTGCAATGAGCATATATAGAGATTCCGCTGGAAAAACTTTTTCTGAAATTTGGAATCCTGCTTCTTTCAATTCCACTTCCATTCTTTCTAAGTTAATTCTCGGTACTTTCTCTGAACTTACTTTTGGCTCAAGTTCCAAGCAGATCAGATAGCCTTCTTTCTTTAGTAAAGTATACATTTGCTGCATGAGAGGTGCCAGCGGCTGAATTTCATGCAGGACCAGCGAAGCGATGATGACATCAACAGAACCTTCACCCAAAGGAAGTGCCTCGATACTTCCTTGAACAGCAATGATATTCTCCTGGTTTTCCTCTCTTGATTTCTTCTTTATTATCTCCAGCATGGATGGGTCAATGTCTAGTGCGTAGACGTCACCCTTGATCCTTTTAGCCGCAGGAATGGAAAAATAACCAGTGCCTGCACCAAAGTCCAAAATATTGTCCTTTTCTTTTATTGGAATCATGTTCAGCAGTTGTTCCGGAGAGAATTCTTTTCTTCGTTTGGGACTTTCCAAGTATGATATTTTCCTCTTGTACCTTCCGTGATGGTGATGCATAAAAATTCTCCTTTTCTATAAAGCTGTTTTTTCTTCCTGATTGAATTTTTCTTCTATTAGTTCTGCGTTTACAGCTATAGCTGCCATACTCCCTTCTCCTGCTGCAATAATCAATTGAGAGGGCCCGGCTATTTTTGTATCACCGCAAGCAAACACCCCTTTTGCACTTGTACGATTCCAACTGTCTGTTTCAATTCCTTTCAGCTCGTTTAATGTATATCCCAAGGAAGATTCAAAAGAAGCAGCCGGTTTCCAATCTGCAGCTATAAACCCTCCTTGGCGGAGAATCTCTGAATCATCTTCTAACTGGATTCTTTCGAGTATTCCTTCCTTGCCAATCAGAGCAGTGATTTTCTTGTCATTAAAACCGATACCTTTACTAATGAGCAATTCTTTTTCGTCTGCCGAAAGACCTTTCCTTCCATTCGTGAAAATAATTAAATCGTTCGTCCAGTTGGAAACCACTTTCGCCATATGAAAAGCCTTTTGTCCCTCTGCAATGACAGCAAGCGGGCGGTCTCTCAATTCCCACCCATCACAGAAAGGACAGCTGAACAAGCTCTTTCCATAGAATTCCTTCACCTTTGCGATGTCTGGAAGCGTCTCCTTAAAGCCGGTTGCAAGAATGATCTTTTTCGCATGGTACACTTCACCGGCTTCCGTCTTAACCTGAAATAAGTCATTATCTTTGTTAATGAGCTCCACGCGCTGTTTCAGAATCCTTACGTCCGGGTACTGTCTTAATTCTTCCTGCGCTATCCTTTTCAATTCCTGCGGGTTAATACCATCTCGCGTGATAAAACCGTGCGAGTGGGAAGTCACCGCATTCCTCGGTTTGTTGTCATCGAACAGGATGGTTTTTCGCCTTGATCTTCCAAGAACGAGCGCAGCGTTAAGTCCAGCCGGACCACCGCCAATTACAGCACAATCAATGATCATATTGAACACTCCTTTACAAATTTTCTTAGCTTTTTTCTTTCTTCTGTTTGAGTTCTGCCTCTTTCGCGATATCAATTAACAGCTTTGATTTCAGTTCAGCTTTCATGTTTTCCTCTGACTGCCTCATGACATTTTCAATTAAACAATCTTCATGATGAATGGAGCATTCAAAGAAACTGGTATCACCTTCAATCGCATTAATTACATCCAAAAAGGAGATCTCCTGTTTTTTTCTCGAGATTTTATACCCTCCCTTTGCGCCGGGTGTGGACTCAATCAACCCAGCTTTCGTAAGTTTAGTTAATATTTTTGAAAGGTACGTAGGGGAAAGATGCTGCATTTCAGCTAATTCCTGAACCCCCATAGAGCTTCTGCCAGACTCCAGCATTAAATGGACCATAGTATGCAGAGCATAGTTTGTGGCATTCGAATACCTCATACAATTACCTCCTCGGTTTTAAAAAAAGGCTGTTTTCCTCATAGATTGTTGCTTTCGGATATCCCCAAATACTAAGGTTTTCCTCCCTAACTAGAGGATGCAGCTCCTTTCTTTCTTACCATTATTTTCGTTGATTTAAGGTGACATCTGCTCATTTAATGTTAAATAGCGACAAAGTTTACGAAAAGAACCTAAAAAGATATTAAGGACTCTTAATGTCTTTAATAAAAATAACAATAGCACCCTCCCTTAAGTATGTCAACTTGCAGATTAAGGATATCCCTTAACACTTCACCCTCTGTAAAAAATTGGTTTCACTTATAAGGACTAGTAACCTCAATGTTTGATGAAACATATTTAGGATAAAAAACTAATAGACACCTAATAAAAGGAGGAGTTCAGATGAAGAACACTAAGAAACTATCAACTATAGCTCTTGCCGCAGGTTTTATGTTAGGCGCAGCTGGAACAGCCAGTGCGGATGAAATTGTGGTAAAAGAAGGAGATACCATTTGGGGGATCGCCCACGATTATGGGGTCGATGTCACTGACCTAATAGAAGCAAACGCTGATTTCGATCCATTAGCGTTACCTATAGGAGAAGTGATTGGAGTCGATACAAGGGAAGAAGTTCACTTAGTTGGAGATGGAGACACGTTAGAAACCATAGCAGCAGATAACGATACTACAGTAGATGAACTGATCACCCTCAATCCTGGCATCGATCCCTATCTTCTATTACCAGGTGATGGAATCGTAATTGGAAGTGGTGACGATGAAGTCGTGATTGCATTGGAAGAGGAAAGCCAAGAAGCAGAACAACAAGAGAATACTAATGAAGCATCCGATGATGATAGTAATGTAACGCAAAATGCAGATGCTAATGAAGAAAATGAAGATAATAATGAGGAAAGTAATGAAGATAGTAGTACAGTAACTAACAATGAAGAAAACACCGACGAGCAAGCAGGCAATAACACCGAAGATGCTACTGTAAATGATAATAATGAGCAAGAAAACAATGAAGATAATAATACAGAAGAGAACATTGATGAAGAATCGAAAAATGAGGAAAGCAATTCATCTCAAACACAAGTTGATGAAGAAGAAAGAGAAAAAGATGATGAAATGATGAATGACTATCAAGGTAAGTAAGATTCATTCACTATATTTATTATAGTTAGTGATAAAATAATATAATTAGCCTCTCACTTACAATAACTAAACAATGAATGAACAGCAGCGGATTTCGCTGCTGTTTTTTCATTGCACAGCTGGGCGAAAGGACATTTCTACTTCGATCATATACTAGATACTGTTTATGACAACTCTTCTAACTTGGAGTTCATTTGGGAAACAAGATCCTTATATAATTAAAGCTTTTTCATTTCCTCATTCGTAATGAGCATATCGTATTCTTTAGTCTCCCATTTAAAATACAGCGGAAGGTCACTCCATAGCTCATCCAGATGGAGAAACGTGAGTGTCACCTGTACACCCTTTTCCCAAAAAAAGCTGACTCTCTCATTAAGAAAGGAGTCAGCAAATAATTGTTCTGAGATGATGTGGAAGATTCATTACTGTAATTCAGCATCATAGTCATATTGGGTACGATCTACTTCTTTAAAGCCTTCTGGTGTGTAGAACCGTAATAAATCGCCATTAACCACTCTATCTGAGAGGCTTAACTTTTGTTCCGCTATCTTTTGCATTTCTTCAGCTTTTTCTCTTTCGTCACTTGGCAGCAATTCGCCTGTAGAAGTATCATAGAATTTCCCTTCAGCTGATGAGATATCCTTATTTACGAAATCTCCATTTCTGAATGGGATAATATCATCATGTTCTTCTGAAAAGATATCTGTTCCAAAGTGCAAATACTCATCAGACTCGATTCCAAGCAAATGAAGGAGAGTTGGAAGCAGATCAATTTGTCCCGCAAATTCATGATTCACTTCTCCTTCCATGCCAGGGACCCTGATGAATAACGGCGTCCGCTGCAGTCCGGCACTTTCAAATGGGGTAACTTCTTTGCCGATAACTTTCTGCATTGCAGAATTGTGATTTTTGGATATTCCGTAGTGGTCTCCATACATAACGATAATGGATTCCTCGTATAAACCAGACTCCTTCAGGTAATTGAAGAATTGCTCCAGGGCTTCATCGGCATATCTGGCTGTCTGGAAATAATTATCTACCGTTTTATCACCAGTTGTATGTTTACCGATGGTAGCTTCTTCCTGATCCATCGTAAACGGGAAATGATGGGTAACGGTAATGAAGTTCGCGTAGAACGGTTCAGGAAGTGATTCCAAAAAAGGAATCGACTGCTGGAAGAAAGGCTTATCCATCAAGCCGTAATCAGCTAGATCCTCCTGTTTAATATCAAAGTATTGATCGTCATAAAAATGATCATATCCAAAAGATTTATAAACCTCATCCCTATTCCAGAAGCTCCCGGTATTACCATGGAAAACTGCAGAGGTGTAGTCTTGCTGCTGTTTTAAAATAGCAGGAGCTGAATGATAGGTATTCAACCCTTTTGTTGTAAAAGCTGAACCTTGTGGCAGACCATATAAAGAGTTGGCTACCATATACTCTGCATCAGCCGTTTTCCCTTGAGCCGTCTGATGAAAGAAATTATCAAAGTAGAACGTGCTTTCTTCATCGGTCAAAGAATTCAAGAACGGTGTCACTTCTTCGCCATGAAGTTCATAGTCAATGAGGAAATTTTGAATAGATTCCATGTGAACATAGATTACATTCATCCCTTCCCCTTTTCTAAAATAGTCAGGGTTTGGATCCGCATGGTTCGATTTCGTATAGTTCTCTATCTCTGTCGCGTCATCACTGCTGGCCAAAGCCCGCTGCGCACTCGCTTTTGTGCTTTGATAAGCATCATAAATCGTATAATTATAGACTCCCAGATACTTAACAATGTAGTTCCGGTCAAAGCCTCTCTTTAATAATTGGGGACGGTCTATTTCCGATATTGCGAGATTGACCCCTGATATCATTAAAGCGATCACCAACACCCTTTTAACCCTCTTTGATGTCACTGTGTTGATTTCTGGTCTATTAAATTTCAATACAAGGTAACCTAGAAGAAAAACAACATCCGCAAAAAACAACAGGTCGACAGGCTGCAGGAGAGTCCCTGCACTGCTGCTGACATTCGCAAAGTTCTGGGTCTGCATTAAAGTTGGAATTGTAATAAAATCATTAAAAAATCGATAGTACATGGCATTTGCAAATAACAGAATGGACATTATAAAATAAATCACCATGAGAATGATTAATTTCTTTCTGCCTTTAAAAAGCAAAGCCACACCTAGAAACAACAACGAAGAACCTAATGGATTCACAAAAAGCAATATGTGCTGGATTAGATTTTCAATTCCTAAATTAAATTGAGTTAATTGAACGACATACGTTTTCAACCAAAGTAATACAACTGCCATCACGAAGAAGAAAGTGAATTCGTTTGCAAAATTAGTTGTATTCTTTTTATTTATTAGGGTTTTCATAATTCCACTCCCTTTTCCATAAATACAACTTGTGAACGTTTTACAAAATCTTAACATATTCTGTCCCAAAAAGGAACCATAATGGTATTATACAAATATGTAAATCACTGAAGGAGTGTTCATTATGCTAATTGGGTATTCAAGACCTTCCAACATAGATCCAAACTGCGAACAGCAAAATGCGCTTCTATATAAAATGGATTGCGGCAAAATTATCGAGGAATCTCACTCTTCTTCAAAAAATAGACATGCTCTCGAACAATTGCTGAATGACCTGAAACCAGAAGACAAGCTCGCGGTTGCAAAGCTTTCTAGTTTAGCAGACTCCCTTCCCCATCTCCTTGAACTACTTACTACCATTGAGGAAAAAGGCGCTTTTTTTCTATCAATTGAAGAGGAAATCGAGACGGAGATAGATAACCATTCTTCTTTCAGGAACCATTTAAGACACATTTTAAAATTCGAACGTGACACCATCAGTTCCAAAACCAGAGAAGGACTAAAAGAAGCAAAACTAAGAGGGATCTCAGCCGGCAGGCCAAAAATCCCTGATGAAAACATAAAATTGGCATTAACCATGTATCAGTCCAAAGAGTACTCTTTGTCTGAAATAAAAACCAAGACAGGAATAAGCAAGTCTACTCTATACCGTTATCTTGGAAATCAAAAAATTAATTCTTTGGAATAACGGAATTAGAGAATGTGGGACGGAGGGATCTCGTATACCTGCGCGGGAGTGGCCTCCTGGAGTAGAATTAAGAGTGTCTAGTTCCAGCGCCCAGCCCCTCGGGGTCAAATAACTCCAAGAGAATAAAAGGATAGAGCACCTTTTTTTCTCTTGTGAACATTTGCCTGTCGGGGCTGACCAAGGGGCGTCCACTTTAACAAATAGAGGGAGAAATTCCCCTTATTTAAAAAAATACACTAAAAATAACTAAAATAGCGGGAGAATTTCCCCTTATTTGAGTCAAAACACTAAAATAAGGGTGCTTTTCTTGATATAAGGGCAAAAATCCCCCTTATTCATCACCTATTTGAGTCCAAAGCTGCAATTAACGGGAAATTCTCCCCTTATTTTTCACCATACATTACTCAATTAAGGACCTGACTCCTATTTTTCATTTTTCACAGATGTTTGTTACTCAATAATGCTGCATCACATCATCTCCTAGAAGGTTTGAAGCTTACGATGGATGACCTCCGCCAACAGGTTCCCCCAGTGCCAGTTCCGCAGCACAGTCCTTTCCCTTCAATAAACTACTTCCATATAGCGGTATACTTCTTTTTATACTTCGGGCCTTCAACTGTTTCAATCAAATCTAAAGCCGTTTGCTTAATGGTTTCGTCATGGTAATGGTTATATAAATTTCTCATATTTTGGAGAATGTCATTTCGGATTAAAGTATAATTTTTTTCATCTATTCCATTTTTAAAACGATCTGTCATAGCTTCCATGACCATTTCTTTTTGCGGCTGCCCTGCGATTCCGACCTTCCAGATTGATTGGAGACTGTGCCGGGCAGTTACAAACTTTTCATCTTTGGTTACCTGCCACAATTTAGAAAAGTCTTTCATTATCCTCATCTCTGGATCGCTTTTAGCAAGATTCGCTAAATATTGGGCGGCGCGGGAACGCTGGTGGTTGTCTTTGTGAGTTAAGTCCTCTAACAGTTGATCCCAAACCTCATACGCCCAATCAACTTTTTGGTCCGTAATATTCAAAATGGTGTGAAAAGCTTCATAACGCTCCTCTTTATCACCAGACTTTGATTTTTCGAATTCTAGTGCAATTTGACTATCCACTATTTCAACTCCCATCTATCTAATCTAGTTTAATTACTGCTGCATGATCTGAATCAGATTTCCACAAGTATCGTCGAAAACAGCTATTGTGATTCCGCCCATTTCTGTTGGAGACATTGTAAACTGCACACCCTTCTCCAATAGACATTTATACTCTTGTCCAATATCCCCAACGCCAAACATTGTTACAGGAATCCCATCACTGAATAACTTTTTCTGGTAGTCTTTAGCTGCTGGATGCTCATTAGGTTCCAGTAATAGCTCGGTTCCGTTTTCTTGACCTTGTGAAACAACAGTGATCCATCGATGTTCTCCAGTTGGCACATCATGCTTTTTAACAAATCCCAGTGTTTCCGTATAAAATTTTAATGCCTTCTCCTGGTTTTCTACAAAAATACTCGTGACAATTATATTTAACATCAAAAGTCCTCCTTAATTAGTTCAATTCAGTATATCCTTACTTTTAATCTATCCACCCTTCAAGCAAGTTTCTCAGCGGTTCACTGTTAAAATTAAGTACTCTGTACTTCCCTTTTCGTTTTGACGTTACAAGCCCCGCAGCTTCCAATGCTGAAAGATGCTTGGCTATCGCTTGTCTTGAAATGGCAAGATTGTGCTTCATAATGAGCCGTGTCGTAAGCTCATATAAAGTGAGTTCATTTCGCTCCGACAACTCATCCAATATAATCCTCCGTGTCGAGTCACTAAGTGCTTTGAATATAGCGTCTTTATCCCATCTCATAAACCGATTATATGCAACTTTAAGGTTGCATGTCAACCATGTGCAACTAAATGGTTGCGTATTATCGTAAAAAGATGAAGGCACCAGGTATTGTGCCATCTTCCTAAATCACATTATTTTACTTAATAGAAAAGTCTAAATCGGAATGCTCAGCATACTCTATTCGAGAATCACACGTTGATTCAGCGGTGATCTCCTCCTAGTTAGGCAGATGGCATTTTAAACAATCAAAACCACCAGTTTAAACTGGTGGTTTGCTCTGCGGCTGGAAGCCTTCCTTACCAGCCTTGGCCTCAAAGGCCCAATGGATTATTTTCTCTGGCTATTTATTCCGGCTGAAAAACGTTGAGAAATAAGCGGAGAAATTCCGCTTATATACCCTAAATCACATTTAATTCTTAAGCTTAACCGGAAAAACTCCGCTTATTTTAGGCTTTATTAATGCCAATCAGCAAGGATACCTCCCCTCCTGCTGCAATGGCAAGTAGTGATAAGGAACCGGCTTTTTCTATAGAAAGAGGTGTTCTATACCACGCTATTAGCTCTCTGGAACCTCTGCATAGCCAGAGGTTTTCAAGACCATCAAATAAGAGACTACTGAACTGTCCCTTTGACCATTTCCCTCCCATTAACTTCAGCATCAAATTACACAATCAAACCAATTGCAGCAATGATTACTCCAGCTGTTTGAATATAATTTCCTATTGCTTTAATTCTTACCCCCAACCTGATTTGGTCATTAATAAGGTATAACCCCCTATTGCTTCAACCAAGAGTCCAACAGGCTGCTGCTATCAGGGGCAGGGAAAAAGAGTCTTATTCATAGAGCTCAAGCCAATCGTCTCACTTAGAGCCCCCAGAAATTGCACGGTGTCTCCTAGGAGGTCCAGATCAAACTTTTTTTCTCTTCTTCACTCAGAAGAAGCAGGACAGCTGCTAAGTTGGTGCTATTCCCAACAGACTGGAGCCACGCACCGATAATGGGAAGTTTTGATTCTTTCATAGTAAACAATGCTTCTCTGCCAATTGCTTGCAGTGAATTCCCTGCTACTTCAATTCCATTTCCTAGTGCCACTAGTTTAGCTCTTTTCGTTTGAATGTTTTCGTTAACCCCTGCCATAATTGTTCCTCCTGCAGAAATAATTGATGCCCCCGCAGCTTGAATCCATCCTCCAGCTGTTTCAAGTCATCCACCTTTGAGATCCTCCACACCCATCCCCCTTCATTTTTTCATTCTTTTTACTATTGTATGAGCAACATTTAAAAAAGATGGGGCACTTTTAAGAATTAATTGGTTTTAATTATATTGGCTTTGAGTAGTAAAAATGGACTTATCAATTTAGGTATTTCTTTTTCAGATTAATGATTCTTATGACACTTTCATTAATTCGTTCTTCTGAAATGACCCCATTTTCAACTGCTTTTAGTACAGAATTGTAAACTGTTGATACATTTCCATTATTATGTGCTATAAGAAGTATATCGCTGCCTGCAACCAATGATTGAACTGAAGCCTCCCCTATTCCATAGTTGTTCACAATGGCACCCATTGTCATATCATCAGTCATGACTATCCCTTTGAACTTCAATTGATTTCTAAGAAGATCTCCTACTACGGCAGCTGACATTGAAGCTGGGTAATCGCTCCCAAGGTTTGGCAGCAGGATGTGAGCCACCATTACGACCTGTGCCCCATTTTGAATAGCTTTTTTGAACGGAATCAACTCAAGGTCTTGCAGCTGTTGTAAATCCTTATTTACAACTGGCAGCTGGACATGGGAATCAACGGATGTGTCACCGTGTCCAGGAAAGTGTTTGATGACCGGTACAATCCTTTTCGATTGAATCCCTTTCATTGTCTCTATTCCCATATTGCTTACAACCGTCTCATTGCTTCCATAGGATCTATCTCCTATAACAGGGTTATTTGGATTACTATTAATATCCAGAACAGGCGCATAATCCATATTGAATCCGAAAGTTTTCAGATGTTCTGCAAGTTCTTCACCAATACTATAGGCATATTCCTTATCATTGACCCTGCCGATTTCCTCATTAGCAGGAGTTGAATTTACCTCAGGCAACCGGGAAACCCTTCCACCTTCTTCATCTACAGAAATAAATAGAGGGAGTTTATTAATAGCATTCGTTTCGTTTAACTTCTGTACGAACTGCTTCGTCTGATCTATGGTTTCTAAGTTATCAGAGTAGAAAATAAACCCGCCAACATGAAAATCGGAAATCAACTTTTCTTCACTTGTATTAAAAGTAGTTCCATCCACTCCAGAGATTATCAATTGGCCAATTTTTTCTTCCAATGTCATTTTGGATAAAATCTGTTTTGCAGACTGCTCATTAGGTTCTTCTTCTGCGATACCTAATAGTGAAATATGGTGCACAGAAGGATTTTCATTCCCCTTCTTTGGTTTCTCGAGTACCCACCTCAATCGATATTCTGGAGAGACATCGTAGGCAAGAATAACTTGATGATGGCTCGAATCTTCATAATTTGTCACAGTATCTGCTTCTCCAAGAACTCCTAATATATCACTATAATGTATTTCTTGAATCTCTTTTTGTTCTGATCTCAGGTCAGCAACCACATTCTTTTTAAATCCTATTGAATTCGGATAGTCATTGTAGTTTTCATAAGTAATAGTATTGACCACTGACTGTGCAGTTGCTGATCCTAATCTCTTATGTACCACGCTTTGATTTGTTCTTCCAACAACAAAAGGAAGATTTAAGACCTTTCCTTCTGAAGCCAAGTCTGTTATCTCTTCAACCTTCTTTTCAATATTAACCTGTTCCGTGTCATTTTTGGAGGGAGAGTGTGTTTCTGGTATAGAGTTATCTACTGTCTGCTCGCTCCTTTTGTCTTCTTTCATTAAATTGCTTACTGCCAAAAGACTTATAAAGAGCAAGGCACTTGATAGTACTACTCCAATGATAATCGTTTTTCTTTTTTTTCTGTTTGATCTACTTTTGATTCTAGACATTTTATCACCTATTTTCGAATTTTATTGGTAATGCTTTCAGTTTGAAGGTGCTTTTAAGTTCCCAGTGTTTTCTATGACAACCTCAATTTGAAAGTCTGCTTTCATTCTTGGGAAATACTCTGAGCGCCACTTTTCTAAATCCATTCTTGGTATTTCTACTCTAAACAACTGACCTATGCCAAGTATGTCAGCTTCTGTCTCTTGTAATTTCTCAAAAAGTTCTTGGTATCGAATGGTAAGGATTTCTTCTAACTCGGTTTTTATTTCTTTAGTAGTCGGGTTTCCCCTGGTTTCTAATAACATGACATCAAACTTGATTGTCGTTTCAAGAAATGGAGTGTCACCTTCCAGCCAGTTTATATGAGATAACGAATTATCCGCAATCAACACACTGCCTGCTTTAAAGACTTCTATTTTACCTTGAGCACTTTCCCCGTTAAAGGCATTGTAAAGTAGTGTTTCATCTGAAGTGATTTCATTAACCATCTTTCCATTTTTAATAACTGCTGATCCGACATGTTTAATCAAAGTGGTATCTCCAAGATCCAGTATCGGAATAGCTACATCTCTTGTATAGGAATGAATACTTCTATAAATCTGCCACACCCTTGTCAGAGCAACCTGGGGGCTCCATCCTGCGTCCTTCTCAAAAAACTCTAAAAGAGAAGTGCCTGAAGGAGAAGTCTTGCTATTCATTGCAGCAAATAATTGATTCATATCCTCCTCGCAAATAGCGACTAAGGATTTTGCAGAAATATCCCTTGACCTCAATATGCCAGCTATTAGGTCCTTCATTCCTTCCTCTGCAAGATTTTTATCAATTAAGACCACCTTAACATGAAGCAAATCTACACTGCTTTCCATATCAGCACTGATTTTATCGACAACTTGATTAATCGTTTCCCCTTCCCCGATGACTATCTTTGTAGTTAACGTTTCCTCTTGAGGTTCAGGAATTTGAAAATATACTTTATATCCTTCTTCATGCTTAGAAATTCCAAGCACGACTGGCATTTCACGATGATTTATATCCCTATTGTCCCAGCAGCCGCAGAGGAACATCAGAGCAATAGCCACCACCAAAACTTTAAGAATCCATCTGTTGCTCATGCACCTTGCCCCCTTTCTTCAATTAAACCAAGGAGAAAAATTGAAAAGGGAATTCCTAAAATTACATAAAATCTTATATATGTATTCCACTGAAACAGCATCTCAATTCCTTTCCAATCGGAGATCAGCAATGAAATAGTAAAGATAATAACTGAAATAACCATAATCAAGTAAACAGGTTTTATAGAAGGAACAATAGTCTTAGTCAATGTTGTAGTTAGCATCCATAACACTAATGACAGAAAGAGTAATATAAAAATCACGACACTTAGTAAGAAAAACATTGTAAACCGGTCAAACATAAACCAAATAAGATTAACGGCATCAACTACCATAACAAAAGGAAACAAAAAATGCGGAGCAGTCGCTTGGCCGAATGTAAGAATGGGAATATATACAGATAAAAAAAAGATGGGAGCTATCAGTAGAGCTGCAAAAAGAATACTTTTCTTTTTAACCGGGATGGTTGAAGGAAGGTATCCAAGAAATAAGAAAACTCCGCCAATAGCAAAGTAACTTCTATAGTAGGAAGATTTTTTCAAAAATGAAAAATCCTTTAACATCAGTGGATGGACATATCGCCAATCAACATTTTGAAACGAAGTGAGCATGATAAAAAACAACAAAGGAAATAAAAGGAGAAATAGGAAGACGCCTGTTCTTATAATTCCATCTATTCCTTGCGCAGCCGTATAACTGGCTAAAATAAGAAAAAGAGACATAATTGCCCAAAGGGGGGTCTTGGAAAGGAATACAATTGTCACGATTTCCGAATACGATCGGACTGTAATAATTCCAGCCATCAACAAGTATAGAAACAAAGGAAACAGAAAGATAGAGGCAATAAATTTTCCCTTTTTCAAATAAATGGAGATGATATCTTTATCAGGAAATGAGTTAAGCCCTCTAAGAAATAAAGATAAAATAATGAAATGAACGATTACCCCTATCATTATCGGAATCCAGTGTCCCTGGTTTGTACTTTCAATGATATCTGCTGGATACATAAAAAGGATAAGTCCCGTATGGCTCAGAATATACATAATAGAAACGCTGTAACTTCTATCCACTCTTATGCACCCCTCTTAAAGCAAAGTAAGGAAACCCTATAACTTTAAAACTTGACATATAGGCCGATATTAGAAATAATCCTGCAAATAAACCAACCACACCAAAAATGGCTGAAAACAGCAATATGATGTATTTAAAAATTCTTATCATAAGAGAATTTTGAAACCCTATAATTGTAGAACTAGCAATAGTTGTTGCCGCAAGAATTATAATAAGCAGATTGCTTACTAAACGTGCTTCTACTGCTGCTTGTCCTAGAATTATACCTCCTACCATTGTGATAGTTGGGCCGATGCTCTTTGGCAGTCTTATACTTGCCTCAAGGATTAATTCAAGGACCAATAACATCAACAGTGCCTCTACAAAAGCGGGATATGGGACCCCTTCCCGTGTTTCTGCAACAGTTAATGCTAATTCTATTCTTAACATCTCAGGGTTAACAGCCACTAGAGCTACATACAGTCCAGGTAAAATGAGAGCAATTAATGCCCCAGCAATCCTCAGTAGCCTCATAGCAATCATTAAAGGAAAGGTGAAGTTTCTATCGTTCTCAAGAAAAAACATATCAGAAATTTCATTTGGCAATACCAAAGCAAAGGGAAATCTATCAAGAAACACAACGACCTTTCCTTTAGCTAAACTCTTCTGAACTTCTTGGGGAAGTTCGGTTTTATAAAAATATGAAATCAAACTCTTATTTGGAATCCCCAGCATTTTTGTTATATCCTGAAGATTTGACAAATCCATCATCCGATTAGATTCCATTTGATGTGTTACTTTACTAAGCAGCCCATTATCAACCTTATCCGTCCTATAAAGCAGCGACACCTTTTTCCTCTGAACAGTCCCAAAGATAAAGGAGTTCGAGCGTAAGGCACTTGATTGAATTTCCTTGCGTATCATTCCTATGTTCATAGAGATATCTTCAGAGAATGAATTCAGCGGCCCCTGAAGGATATTATCATTTGTTGGAGCCTCAATTGAACGGCTTAAGCCTGTTTCGATTGTATCAAAGAATATAAAAGGCTCTCTTTCTCCTCTTATCCATACAATCATTTTACCTTCCAACAGGGATTGAATTAAATCCTTTGATACCTTCCCTTTTTTACATGGGTGAATTACCATCTGTCTCTTGAAGTCAGTATTAGACTCCGCTTTTATGTAATGGTTCTCCAGGGCTTGTATACTCTTAGGAAAATCAATGAGACTATTTAGCCCTACTAGTACAACTTTTACATCACCAATCATTTGTTCCAGAACCATATAGTCTTCGTTGCCCTCAAATACTTTGTCCAAATCATTTAGGAATGTTTCCATCAAAGTTGGCCCCTTTTCTCACGATCAATATGTATAATTTAACCAAAGTTAAATAAATTACTCACATACTAATCCACCCTTGCATAAAACATCCAGACAGGAGAGTTCAATAGAGGAACATAAGACCGAGCCAGGCAGCCGCTCAAAAGTCAAAACCAGTACACCTGTCTCAGCGGGCAACAAAACACCAGTTTTTCTTGAAGATGTTTGATTTGGCCTCCGTCTGGCTGGATTTCATCGTTCAGCGGATGCAGCAAGGTTGATTTCCCAGTGCCATTTTTACCAATGACTCCGATAATATCCTTTTGTTGTACATTTGTATGAACCTGTTCCAATAGTATATGATGCTGAATTTCGACTCGGATATCTTGTAATTGCAGCAGCTGTAATAGAAAGCTTCATCCCTTCTTTACAAGGGAGAACAAAAAATCCTACCAATAATACTTGAAGGATTAGTCTCTTAGCATTGTAACCGTACATAAATAAAGCTATTTGACCTTTTGTTCTTTAGCTTTTGTGACTGATGAAAGATGGACAGACTAATCCTAAGTTTTTATTTTAGTTATCCATCGTCCACCCATCAATCCTTTCAAGCCATAGCTCTTGCCACAGGTTTTTTGGTAGGTGCAACTGGAACAGCCAGTGCGGATGAAATTGTTATTTCAGAAGGCGACGCCATTTGGGGATAGCCCACGATTATGGTGTCGAAGTTTCTGACCTCATCGATGAAAAGGATGTTTTCGATCCTACAGCGCTCCCTATCGGAGAAGTAATTGGAGTGGATACCAATGAGGACGTTCACATAGTTGGAGATGGAGATACATTAGAAACCATTGCAGCAGATACCGAAAGAACTGTTGATGAACTGAACACCCTGAATCCCGGCACAGATTTCTATCTTCTTTTACCAGATGACGGAATCATAATTGGATGCGGTGACGATGAGTTGGTGATTGCACTTGAAGATGAAGGACAAGGAACAGAACAAGAGCAAGATACTAATAATGCAGCAAATGATGATACTAATGTAAATGAAAACACTGATTCAGTTAATGAAAGCAATGAAGAAAATAGCACAGACTGAAGTTGATGAAGAAGATATAGAAAATGATGATGAATTGATGGATGACTATCAAAGGCAAGTAAAAAGGTTCTCCTTTTACTCTGAAGAAAAGTAAAAGGCTAACAAGTAGCCAAACAGCTGACAAAGAAATCTGTTGAGAGAAAATCATTAAACAAATATAAAAGGCCCCCACGAACAAAACGGTTCATGGGGGCCTTTTCATAGGGTTTAGGGATTGGTACACCGCCAGCAAACTTATAGTCAATGAAAGGATTATAGTATGATTGGTGCTTAACCCCTTCCTTGCTTAAGAGTTAACTAATACTTTGTCTGCCCCGCGTTAGGGCATAATCTGGTGACCCTTCTGTTCCCTTTTTCCTACACCGTCATCTTCCAGTTCGATGCGGCCAGCCAATTTTCTTTCTCTTTATAGTCAGGTACAATTTTTCCGACCAGACGCCAGAAAGACCGGTCATGATTTAGATGGATCATGTGGCACATTTCATGGACGACTACATAATCAATCACTTCCCGGGGAGCCATGGCAAGCTTCCAATTAAAGGTCAGCTGCCTTTTTCCATCGCAGGTTCCCCATGTTGTTTTGCTGTCCGTAATACGGATGGAATGGGGCTTTGTTTTAAAGTGATGTTGATGTTCGGAGATACTCTTCTCTACTAACGCTTTGCACTGTCTATAATAAAAACGTTTTAAAGCCTGTTTAATCCGCTCACCTTCAAGCTGTTTGACGTAGATATGCAAAGTGTTTTCATCAAACTTTATATGATCTTGCGAGGTGCTCCAATCCTCATGGACTTCTATGGGATAGACCTTTCCTAAATACAAAAATTGTTCACCGTGCACATAGTCCTTTTCCTGCGGCCCATTCAGTCTGTCTTTTCTTTCCTTGGAATTCTGCAGAATTACTTCCCATCTATCTTCAATTAATCGAAGTATAGCTTCGTCTGGTGTGCCTTTAGGTGCATGCACCTCTATATTTCCATAACTGTCAAGGTAAATACCAATGGATTTGCGGTTTTTATATTTAATATTAAAATGAATCGTCTGACCTGAAAAAGTATGGTTCATGATTTATCCTCTGTATCTGATGGTTAATCCTTTTAAGAAATTCCTGGCATACCGGTCACCGCAGATCTGGTAATTCTTGTGGCCTTCTCTCCGCAGTATGGCGCCGATTTCCCCTTTGGTAACCGTCACTCCAGCATCATCCAATATCTCGATCAAATCTTCACTTGTGAGAGAGAGCGCAATTTTCACTTTTTTGAGCAGCAGGTTATTCACGTGCTCATGGGTTAAAGCCGGTCGTTCAGGCTGCCCCGGTTTTGGCTCCTGCTTTCCTCTTTTATATGTAATAAAACCGTTTAAGAAGGACTCGAACATTTCATCATCACACGCTATATGGGTTTCTGTTACAGCGAGATCGTCCTCTGATTTTGTCAGTACCTTCAGCACTTCTTCTTTAGACAAATCCACCCCGCCAAGCTTGAAGATCTCCACCATCTCTGTATTTTTGATATCCAGCGCATAGCGTAAGCGGATTAATATATCATTATTATCTATATTCATTGGTAAACCTCCTGTTAGTTGCACGTGTCCTGATTTTAGCATATTTGTGACACTGAATTACTAGCTTACCACTTTATCGACTTTTTTACATTGTAAGAATTGGATGTGAAACTATTTTATGCTGAAGTGTAAAGTTTCTTGTTTCGATAAGCAAATTCATGTTCTTTTTGGTGGAGCCATCTATATAGGACAGCTGGACCTCGTCTTGCTCATCCTTCCCACAGAATTGTCACATTTAATATAGCTAAAAAAACGTCTGCAGGTAAATGAATGAATTACTCGATTGTTTTTAGGATTCATGTTTCATGGTAAGCGCACCAGCCATGCTATTCCCGGTAAAGGTTTATGCACACGAGTGTCCGGGTAGTGTAATGAGAGCTTTGATGTTTAATAGAAAAGAATTTCAATATATGAGATTTATATATTGAAATTCATCAGTCGGTGAGAGAGCCGCCATCAACACAGAAGTATTTTCATATTTTAAAAACAGGTGGGATAACATGAAAAAGATATTGAGAACGGGAGCTTGCTTTGCAGCCATTCCTGCATTATTGTTAACAGGTTGTTCACAGTCAGTAACTTCATCAAACCAGGAATCCATGATGCATCAAAAGACAGAACTTTCCTTTAAAGAGCAGCATTATGCGATTGCGGACGCAGCGAGTTCTCCAAGATTCGCAAACCAAGCATCCTATCAGGCAATCGAGCCCAGTCAAAGTGCTCAGCCGCTGGAAAGCAACTATACGGAAGAGCAAATGGCGGAAATGCCGAGAACGCAGGCGCATGGAGGCGACACGGAAAGAAGTGTTCCGTTGGGGCAGACCTTGACCAAAGGCGCAGAAGATACAACCGATGGACCGCTTAAGGATCATAGAATTGTCTCCTATTATGGGCACCCCAATTCAGTGAACATGGGGATTTTAGGAGAACACAGCCCTGAAGTTTTCATGGATAAATTATTGGAGCAAACCAAGGCCTATTCTGAACTGGACCCTGAAAGACCGGCTATCCCTGCGATCGAACTGATCTCAACCGTAGCTCAGCGGAGTCCCGGAGAAGATGGTGACTATATCGTTCCAACACCGGACGAAGCTATTGAAGAATATGCCCAATTGGCAGAAGAACACAATGCCTTGCTTATTCTCGATGTACAGCTGGCCGGTGATACCGTCATGAATCAAGTCAAATCGCTGGAAAAATACTTAAAAATGCCTCACGTCCATTTAGCCATTGACACGGAATTTCAAGTCAAAGAGGGACAAGTTCCCGGAGTAGACTTAGGTACGGTCGATGGTGAAAAGATTCAAGAAGCGATAAAATATGTATCCGATTTGACGGAGGAAAATGGGCTTCCGGATAAGTTTGTCATTGTCCATCAATTTGCAGAGAAAGTTCTGACCAACAAGGACGCCATCCAGCCTACGGACAACGTGGAAGTTGTCTTGAATTTTGACGGCCATGGAATCGCTGGAATCAAAAGAGCAGGATACAATGAACACGTCCAGAAGCAGCCAATTCAATACGGAGGCTTCAAGGTGTTCTACAAAAAAGATGAACCACTAATGACGCCTAAAGATGTCTTGGAATTAGACCCTGCCCCTGCTTTTGTTAATTACCAGTAAAATAGTAAAGAAGGCAGGATCTCTTGTTTACAAAATGAGGTCCTGCCTTCTCTTTTTGAAAGGGACAGAGGGACAGGTTGGTTCCTCGCCCCACCAAATATTTTCAACTACTCTTGATTCTTTGTAATAATATGAATAGTTGAATAAGTCGAAGTTTCTAACTTGAAGAGAATGAAATAGTATTGGAAAGAGCTTTTATAAGAAGCCTATCTCACTAATTCCTCTACCTTGAGCCGCCAAATCATATGGTGGTTTCCTTCTCCCCAATAATTCTTTAAGAAGTAATCCGGAGTACCGTATTTCTGTTGCCAGATTTTTTGAGAGCGACCATACCCACTATCTAAGCAGCATTCTTTAATTCCTTTATTTTTCAACCTAGTGTAAATACTATGCAATAGTAAGTTGGCTATCCCATTCCTTTGGTATTCAGGATCCACGAAAACAGTCCCTACCTCATATACATCCTTTAAAGCATTATTTGTACAAGGATTAATCAGCTCGCTTGCTGCTCCGTATTCAATCGTACCAACAATCCTTTCCTCCTTTACAGCAATCAGAAAGTACCGTGTTTCACCGCTGCTCTGCAAGTCATCTATTAAATAGTTTATCTTACATTCAATTTCGTCCTCTAGATCTTCAACCATATTCCCAATTCCTTCTTTATAAAAAGTATCTGTCACTACAGATCTGAAAAACTGTTTTAATTGTTCTATATCGTCATTAGTCGGCCTTCTAATTTCTATGTTAAGCAATTTAATTCCCCCCTTTTGTACTAGTACTTCTCTGAATTTTAAAGAAATCCTCGCAGGAAATATTATTTCAGCCAGCCTTGTAGGACCAATTGATGAGTTTCTTCATTTGTAACTCTTTTGTAACTCCTTCTCTGTAAAGTTTAAGCTATCAAAGCAAAGGGGTTGGTTCCTTTTATGACGGGTAGACGTTTATGGCTGATGACGGTTGCTTTTTTCATGTTCATTGCTTGTTTAGGGTTTCCGGGTTCGTCTTCTGCTGCTGGACAGTTTATTAATGGTACTTATGGAGGTAAACCGTATAAGCTTTATGTTCCAAACGGCTACGATTCTAATGATACTTACCCTTTATATGTCATGCTCCATGGATGTACTCAGGATGCCAGTCAGTTTGCAGCTGGAACAAAAATGAATACTCTGGCTGATGAGAAAAAATTCCTGGTTTTATACCCGGAACAAACAAGCAGCGCTAACTCAAATAAGTGCTGGAACTGGTTTGAGTCAGCACACCAGTCAAGGGGAAGCGGAGAGCCTTCTATTATTGCAGGCATGGTGACTTCGGTAAAAAATAGCTACTCGATACAAGGTGATAAGGTTTATGCAGCTGGACTTTCAGCAGGTGCCGCTATGAGTGTCATCATGGGAGCAACTTATCCAGATCTCTTTTCAGGAATTGGAGTTGGTGCAGGTCTAGAATATAAAGCTGCAAACAGTGTAATCAGTGCCTTCACGGCAATGTCAAGCGGAGGGCCTAACCCAGAGCAGCAAGGGGCTGCCGCCTATCAGGCAATGGGAAGCCGGGCAAAAGTGCTGCCCGTCATTGTCTTTCATGGCACCTCGGACTATACAGTCGCTCCTGTTAATGGTAATCAGGTCATAACTCAATGGTCCGTCACAAATGACCTTGCCCAGAATGGAACCAATGATAACTGGATCGATGACCAGCCTGAGCGAACAAACAACTTCACTGTGTCAGGCGGCCGAAATTATAGTGTTAGTGATTATGAGGACGGAGACGGAAATGTCTTGATGAAAAAAGTGACCGTCCAAAATATGGGGCATGCCTGGTCCGGCGGCAGCTCGCAAGGAAGTTATACCGACCCGCAAGGACCTGATGCCAGCCGGCTGATGTGGGAGTTTTTTGACTCTTTTACCAATGAGAGTGGCGGAGATGAGGACACTGCAGCTCCGATTACCACCGCAAATCCCTCAGGAGGAACCTACAACACTTCTGTACAGGTAGTTTTGCAGGCAAATGAAGAAGCCTCTACTTACTACACAACCGATGGTTCAGTTCCGACTGTTCAATCACCCTTGTATACAGGGCCAATCCTTATTACGGACGATACGACACTTAAATTCTTCAGCATAGATTCCTCTGGAAACAAAGAAACGACTAAGCAGGAAATCTATGTTATCGATGAAGCTGCACCTCCACTTGAAGGTTTAACCATCCCTTCCCTTTCAGCAGAAGATGGTTTTGTTGGAAAATTCACAGCTGATGGAAAAGGAACCGGTGACGTCAAGGTTGGCGATAAAGGAATGTTCAACACAGATACTTATAGAGGGATCCTTTCTTTTGATACCAGTTCACTGGGGCAAACTACGATAGAATCAGCCGTTATCCGCCTTTACACAAAGTCTCTGACAGGCACGGTTCCATCTATTCAGGCAGATATAAAAAAAGGAACCTTTGGTACCGGTGCAATCGAACAAGGTGATTTTTCTGCACTTGCCAGCCTGAACAATGTCGGCAGCGTCCAATCACCTTCTGCCACTGGGTACACTGATTTGGTGCTATCAGCCAGCGCCTTATCACAAATCAATACAGCCGGCAAAACCCAATTTAGACTGAAAGCCGCCACCGCTGCAGGATTCAATAAGAACCAAATAGAGTTTTACGGGGGTGAGGATATTTCTCTCTCACCAGTACTAATCATTAATGGTGCTGCTGAATGAATGATTGACTGATCAGGAAAACGACTAGTGGATAATCACACTGGTCGTTTTTTTTTATTGTTTTTTTGGTAAATTTATTCCCCTAATCGTAAAAGAAGGAACAAAGTGACAGTTTCGTGACCCGAAAGAAATCAAATGAACCAAAATCCAGGACAGTAAACCTGTTCTTCTGTCACAAAATTGAAGGATAGAATAAATTCGAAAGTTTGTTATGATTGTGCTACTTTGAGATAAATCAAGGAATCAATTAGACAGTACATTATTGGTTAAAAAAAGACCACTTCTTAAATAAAGTGATCAAACAGTAAATAAATGTTTTGCTGTGTTTTTATGAAGGCGATCTCTAACATGACCTGGTATTTGGAGCATCTTTTAAAATTTAATGAGATTCACGAAATTATTAATTGCATTTGCTGAAGTGATATTAGTTGCTGATGTTACTAGAGCTCTTAGTGTATATGTTACAGTCCCAGCAGCTGGAGCTGTTTCTACAAAAGTGTTTGATACAACAAACCTTTGGGTTCCCGAAGCTTGAAGGGATCGGTTTAGAGTTCTTGTTGAAATAGGTGTACCATTCCTATATAAGATGATGTTAATAGTAATCGCATTGTTTGCATTTGCGTTAGTCTGAATTGACGTTGTATAGTCAATCTTAATATTCTGACCAGCAGTAACAGTCGTGCTAGGCACGGTTGCTATAATGGTTTCGGTAAATGGAGCAGTTACGTCTAAAGGGACAGTTGCAGTATTATTAACAAAGGCCAGCACACTTGGAGACAGTCCCCCTGCTGGTCCAGTGGCTCCCTGAGGACCCGTTACACCTTGTGAGCCGGTTGGACCTTGAGGACCTGTTACACCTTGAGGACCTGTTGCTCCTTGAGGGCCGGTTGCTCCCTGAGGACCCGTTGCTCCTTGAGGGCCGGTTACACCTTGAGGACCGGTTACACCTTGTGAGCCGGTTGGACCTTGAGGACCTGTTACACCTTGAGGACCTGTAACACCTTGTGGACCTGTTGCTCCTTGAGGACCCGTTGCACCTTGTAGACCAGTTGATCCTGTCGGACCGGTCATACCTTGAGGGCCGGTTACACCTTGTGGACCGGTTGGACCTTGTGTACCAGTTACACCTTGTGAGCCGGTTGGACCTTGAGGACCTGTTGCTCCTTGTAGACCAGTTGCTCCTGTTGGACCGGTCACTCCTTGAGGGCCGGTTGGACCTTGAGGACCTGTTGCTCCTTGTGGGCCGGTTGCTCCTTGTGAACCGGTTGCTCCCTGAGGACCGGTTACACCTTGTGAGCCGGTTGGACCTTGAGGACCTGTTGCTCCTTGTGGGCCAGTTGCTCCTTGAGGGCCGRTTGCTCCTTGAGGACCCGTTGCTCCTTGTAGACCAGTTGCTCCTGTTGGACCGGTCACACCTTGAGGGCCGGTTGGACCTTGAGGACCTGTTACACCTTGTGAACCTGTTGCTCCTTGAGGGCCTGTTGCTCCTTGGGGGCCGGTTACTCCTTGAGGACCGGTTACACCTTGTGAGCCGGTTGGACCTTGAGGACCTGTTACACCTTGGGGACCGGTTGCTCCTTGAGGACCCGTCGCTCCCTGAGGACCCGTTACACCTTGTGAGCCGGTTGCTCCTTGAGGACCTGTTGCTCCTTGAGGGCCGGTTGCTCCTTGAGGGCCGGTTGCTCCTTGAGGACCGGTTGGACCTTGTGTACCAGTTACACCTTGTGAGCCGGTTGCTCCTTGAGGACCTGTTGCTCCTTGAGGGCCGGTTGCTCCTTGAGGGCCGGTTGCTCCTTGAGGACCCGTTGCTCCTTGTAGACCAGTTGCTCCTGTGGGACCGGTCACACCTTGAGGGCCGGTTACACCTTGTGGACCGGTTGGACCTTGTGTACCAGTTACACCTTGTGAGCCGGTTGGACCTTGAGGACCTGTTGCTCCTTGAGGGCCTGTTGCTCCTTGAGGGCCCGTTACACCCTGAGGACCGGTTACACCTTGTGGGCCGGTTGCTCCTTGAGGACCTGTTGCACCTTGAGGACCTGTTACACCCTGAGGACCTGTTACACCTTGAGGGCCGGTTGCTCCTTGGGGGCCGGTTACACCTTGAGGACCTGTTGCTCCTTGAGGGCCGGTTGCTCCTTGGGGGCCGGTTACTCCTTGTGGCCCAGTTGCTCCTTGAGGACCGGTTATACCTTGAGGACCTGTTGCTCCTTGAGGGCCGGTTGCTCCCTGAGGACCCGTTGCTCCTTGAGGGCCCGTTACACCTTGAGGACCTGTTACTCCTTGGGGGCCCGTCACTCCTTGAGGGCCCGCTACACCTTGAGGACCTGTTGCTCCTTGAGGACCCGTTGCTCCCTGAGGACCTGTTGCTCCTTGAGGACCCGTCGCTCCTTGAGGGCCAGTGGCTCCTTGAGGACCCGTCGCTCCTTGGGGCCCTATTGCTCCTACATCGGACCCTAGTAATTCATCTGATACTAAGCGATGCGCTGCACTTATTTGAGCAGCAGAATTCTTTCCCCAAACCGATATTTGTATGTCATCAGCAGCCGTTCCGCTTGTTGTAAATACATATTCAAAACCTTCAAAATTAGCATAGTAGTTTCTAGTGATAACTTGATTTGCCGCAACCACAATTTGCTGTAATATATATAAAGTACGTGTTCCATCAAGGTAATACCCTTGAACTAGAACTGTGGCAGAATTGCTGGAACTGCGATTGTCGATTTTCACTGTTACTGTTTGTGATTGCCTCACACCATTTACTGAAACTGTTTACTATAGGTCCAGTCGATAATATCGCCAAAAGCATTTCCTCCTTTCTAATTTTTGTCCCTATTTGGTTTCTTTGATATATCCCCCCTTGAACCTTGCAAGAGATATCTCTAACCTTATTACGACGGATAGTTAGCTATTTGTGTAAGAGAATAATGATCAAATGGCAAGCTACGCTATGTTTCTATTTAAAAATTATTGTATAAATAGCTGTACCTATCGACTATTTGAAGACATCATAAAAATTGATAAAGGTTAGTAAGTACACCAAGTATTAAAACCTATGACTTTATTGATCAATTTTTATATTTTCATTTTATGCTTGTCTCAAAAGAATTGATTGGGTATGAACCCAAGATATACGAATGCCAAATTCAATTACATGAGTTTAATACATGCTGCAAACATATATTTTTAAAAACATGGTCGAACTTAAGACGGAGGGATTTACTGCCCTATTTTTAAACATACAGGACAGTAAATCCCTCCCTTTCTCCGCATCAAAACAAAAAAACTGGCTACCCTTTCAGGGTAACCAGTTTTCCTACTAATCTACTTCTTATTCAGCATCCCAAATACCTGCTCTACATCCTTATCCCCTCTCCCAGAAAGGTTGACAATGATGATATCTTCTTGAGATAGTGTTTTAGCGATCTTTACAGCATGCGCGACTGCATGGGAGCTTTCCAATGCAGGGATGATCCCTTCAATTTTGGATAACTCCTGGAAGGATTCTAATGCTTCCTGTCCTGTGACAGTCACATACTCTGCTCTGCCAATCGTTTTCAAATGGCTGTGTTCCGGGCCGACACCTGGATAATCGAGTCCTGCTGCAATGGAATAGGTCGGCTGCGGATTTCCTTCTTCATCCAACAGGGTTAAACACTTAAATCCATGCAAAACCGCAGGAACACCTTTTGTCAGTGTAGGAGCTTCAGCCGGCTCAACTCCAATCAAACGAACATCTTCCTCATCAATGTAGTGAGCAAAAGCTCCGATCGCATTGCTTCCGCCGCCTGCACAAGCGACGACTGCTGTTGGCAGCTTTCCTTCTTTCTCAAGAATCTGCCTCTTGGACTCTTCACTAATAACAGATTGAAAATGCTTGACCATCGTCGGAAATGGATGAGGCCCTACTGCAGAACCCAACAGATAAAAGGTATTCTCATAATTTTCAACAAGGTCATTCAAGGCTTCGTCTACCGCATCCTTCAACCTGCCCTGCCCTTTATCAACCGGAATGACCTTGGCACCCAAAAGCTCCATCCGGAATACATTCAGAGATTGACGGACAGTATCCAGTTTTCCCATGTAGATAATGCATTCCATTCCAAACATCGCACACGCAGTAGCTGTTGCCACGCCGTGCTGGCCGGCACCTGTTTCAGCAATGATTCTTGTGGCACCCATTCGTTTGGCTAATAATATTTGACCGATCACATTATTGATTTTATGAGCACCTGTATGATTGAGGTCCTCTCGTTTCAAGTAAATCTTTGCTCCACCTGTTTTTTCAGTAAGGTTTTTTGCAAAGGTTAATGGGTTTTCCCGGCCTACAAACTCTTTTAGATAGAATTTGAACTCTTCATTGAATTCATCATCATTCTTATACTTATAAAACTGTTCTGCAAGGTTTGATAATACCTCTTGTAAGTCTGGAGGAAGATAGCTGCCTCCAAACTCTCCAAATAACCCATTCTCAACTACACTGTTTTTACTCATCTCTAAACTCAGCTCCTCTAAATAACTTGAATATTCACTCTTGAATATTCATAATCTATTTTTTCATCATTTTCATAGGAAATCAATGATTTTGTCCATTTTAATAAATTTAATTAAACAGCGTTGGACTAATAAGCTGCCCACACGTCACAGGAAGATACATGTCATACATTTCTTTCACAAAATTCCTCCCTCCCGACCGATATGCACCAAACTTCATACACATCTCTCACAAATCCCCTCGCTCCCGACCGATATGCCGCCAGCTTCATACACATCTATCACCAATTCCCTCGCTCCCGACCGATATGCGATCAGCTTCATACACATCTCTCACCATTTCCCTTGCTCCCAGCCGACATGCGGCCAGCTTCATACACACCTCTACTAATCTTAAGGGGGGCTAGCCCTAAGAATCACAAAATGACGTCACATTAAGCAGCATATTATTAAGAAGAGATGGGTAGCTGTTGTTATCTTTGTAAATAGGATATTTATGGAGTCATAAATACTTTTTGTAAAAGACAGCGACAAGGCAGCTGTCCATCTGCTCTTCAACTATAAAAAAAGGATAATGAGAGTGTCTCCCATTATCCTTAAATAACTTTTCCAGCAAATAATGATACATGTACTTCCCTGCTATTATCTGCGCTTCACATCATATCTCCTACAGCCCAAGCAGCCCTGGAAGCAGGAGACTGATTTGCGGAATATAGGTCACGGCCAGCAATACGACAAAGATGGCTGCGTAAAATGGCAGTAATGGCTTTGTCACCTGTTCGATTTTCACTCCTCCTACACTTGCTCCGACAAACAGCGCGCTCCCAACTGGAGGGGTAATGCTTCCAATACATAAGTTGAGGCACATCATGATACCAAAATGGACCGGATCCATCCCAAACTCAGCTGTGATCGGCAGGAAGATCGGAGTGAAAATAAGAACCGCCGGAGTTATATCCATGAAAGTTCCGATAATCAATAGAATGATATTCATCAATAATAGAATAACGATCGGATTATCTGACAGCGAGAGCATCCCACTACTAATCGCATCCGGAATTCCCGTGAAAGACATCACCAGAGACAGAATCGAAGACGTCGCAATCAGAAGCATGATGATGGCAGTCATCTCGACCGTTTCGAGGAGCATTTTCGGTAAGTCTTTTAGTTTAAAACTTCGGTAAAAAATCGAAAGTATCACAGAATAAGCAACGGCAATGGCTGCCCCCTCAGTTGCAGTAAAAATTCCAGCCACGATTCCCCCGATTACAATAACAATTAACATCAAACTAGGCAGGCTTTCTAGAAAAACTCTAAACCGCTGCTTCCACGTTATCTTTGGTGATACTGGATAATTTTTTTTCTTGGCAATAATGTAAGCAACCACAATTGCAGCAAGCCCCCAAAGGATTCCCGGTATGTATCCGGCGATAAACAGAGCTGCAACTGAAGTCCCACCGCTGACCAAGGAATAAATGATCAGCAGTCCGCTTGGCGGAATGAGCAAACCGGCAGGAGCGGATGCAATATTAACGGCAGTTGAATAGGTCCTTTCATATCCTTCTTTTTCCTGCAGTGGCGACATGACTCCGCCGATTGCTGCAGCGGCTGCAACAGACGAACCGGAGATGGAGCCGAATAACATATTCCCGACCACATTGGTATGAGCCAGTGATCCCGGCATCCTGCCTGCCAGCACCTTTGCCAGGTTGATCAAGCGGATGGCAATCCCCCCGCGATTCATAATGACTCCTGACAGTATAAAAAACGGAATGGCGAGAAGAGAAAAACTGTCCAAGCCTGTTACCAGTTTTTGCGCTGAAGTAAAGACGGCGATATCAAATGGAAACAATATAAGCATAGTGGTGATCGATGCCCCTGCGATACTGACCGCTATCGGTACTCCAAGAAACAAGAGAATGAAAAAGGCAAAAAACAATATCAATCCCGCAGTGATCGTCATTTCATGCTCCTCCCTTCTGCGTCTAAAGGAGTGGCCGGCCACTCTGTTTCCATATCTTCTGAATAGAATTCCGCTTTCCGTTTGACAGCAGATTCATAAATAGAAAACAATGAATAACAGATGATCAGGATTCCTGAAACAGGCAGAGATAAGTAGATGGATGCCATAGGAATGCCCAATGCCGGCGAAGACTGCCCCATCGAAATGCCGATCGTTTGCACACCCCCAACGATCATAACAAGACTGGCAAATAACAAAACGATTACTTCTATTAAAATACTAACCTTCAACGCGTTTTTCTTTGACACTTTATGAATGAAAAGTTCAATAGCCAGGTGTTTCTTATTTCCAAATGCGTAAGCAGCTCCCAGCATTGAAACCCAAATGAGTGCAAAACGGAGAAATTCCTCCGAAATGGTACTCGGTGCGTTTAGTACATATCTTGAAAAAACCTGCCAGACAGCCATCAGAACCATAACGGCAAGCACCGTGCAGGTTACAAAGGCAATTCCCTGATCCATCCATTTTTTTGCTTTCTCCATCCTTTACTCCCCCTTAGTCCCTTCCGTTGACATTCCACGGATTTCTTTGTAATAGTCTGCAGTAGATTCTTTAGCGGCAAACTCCTCATGAAGAGGCTGTACGGCCTCGGCAAACGGTTCCTTATCCACTTCATGGAAGGTGACTCCATTTTCCTTGCTTTTGACAATGGCTGATTCAACCGCTTTTCTCCACACTTCTTTATGAAAAACAGTCGATTCATCTGCTGCTTCTTGAATGGATGCTCTCTGATCATCTGTCAGCTGGTTCCACTTCTTTTCATTGATGACCAGGATATCTGGGACAATGGCATGCCCGCTGAAGCTGTATTCCTTCGCAACCTCTCCATGATTGGCATCCGTTAACGCCGTTTCATTATTTTCAGTCCCATCGATGACTCCCTGCTGCAGCGAGGTGTAAACCTCCCCGAAAGGCATGGGAGTGGGAGCACCGCCCATTAACTCAATCATCTCAATTGTAGTTGGAGTGGGCTGAACTCTTATTTTCAATCCCTGCAAGTCATCTGGATGCAGGATAGGAGTATCTTTTGTATAGAAATTTCGGGTCCCTGAATCGTAAAACGTCAGTCCCCTGAAACCGATATCTCTTGTTTCATCATAAAATCCTTCCGCAATACTGCTGTTCATCACCTTATAAAAATGGTCTTCATCATCAAACAGATAAGGCAGACTTAATATGGAGTATTCATCTGAAAAATTTTCCACCGTACTCGCACTTACCTTTGCAAAATCAATCGCACCCGTTTGTGTTAACTCTATAGCTTCACGCTCTGATCCCAGTTGTCCGCCCGGATACAACTTCATATCAATCCTTCCCTCTGACTTTTCTTCTACTAATCTCGCAAACTCAGATAGTGACGTATGTATTGGATGATTCTCACCTTGATTATGAGCAAGCCGCATAATAAGTGGACTCTCCTCTTCTCCCCCGTCTAAAGCCTTTGCAGAGCATCCCCACAGTGAACTAACCACCAAAAGAAGCACTATTCCTATTCCATAATAATTTCTCATCGCTTTCTTCCCCCCTGCATGTGATCTTCTTTAGACGAAAAGGCCTATAACTATTAAACTTGAACCCTTATATCTAAAAGAAATCATTTGAAGTTTTTGGAATATAGTTCCCTTTATTAATCATTTTGAAACTATTCTTGTATAAAAAAATTTTAAGGAGGGGGCTTTTATCCCTATAAAGTAGTTACAATTCGTGAAAATTTTTTGCACAAAAAAATGACGTGGGTGAGCATCCACGCCATTTTCTATGTATTATTCTCTTCAGAAACTGCCTGCTTTGATGAAAACTCTCGTACCTTTATGAACCACTTTTTATCCCTCAGAAAGCAGTTCCCTACTTTCCCGGCTTTTTAAAATACCCTTGAGCTTCCCTTGCCTGTTTCAATGGGAATGTTCGATCGATCACTGGCTTGATTTCACCCTCAGAAATCAGGGCAATGAATTACCATAATTTGGAACACTTAACCTGCCCAGACTTTATAATTACTCCTTCACCTTAGCCACTCCCAGTGCATAGTGATTCCATAAAATATTTTCAACTAACTCTGCCTGCGATTCTTCACAATCAATTATTAATACAACCTCGGACTGTTTTCCTTTTAAAAGCCGCCTTTTCTTTTTGATCACTAATTCTGTAACGAGGCGAATGGCAAAGCCTAACATGAAACCGATGAAGGCTCCAATCAGCCCCCAATAAATAGGACCCCATGCCAATTTAAAGCCAATGCTGGCTCCAATAACAGAAAAGGCTGTGCTGAGAACCATCCCTATATCGATCAGCGATGTCCCATCAGAACGATGAATCGTATCAAACACCATCCGCTCTTCCATTCGATTATCTAATGGGACAGCAAAGATGTTTTCTTTTTTTAGACCCTTTTTCTCCAGCATAGATATCGCTATTTCTAAGAATGCATTATTTTCAAACGTTGAAATCAACTGCATATCATCACTTCACTTTTCGTCCTTTTAATATGGTGAAATTAGCTGCCTGATAGTGTTCTTTAAGATACTTTCTCTGATCTTTTTCATAAAGCTTATTATTCTCTATCGTGTTGATATATGAATCAAAAATGGAAAATCCATAAATGGAAGGAAAAAAGAGAAGCCATTCAGGCTTTAATACAGATGTAGCCTCTTGGACCTTTCCTAGAAACAGAAGCGATAAAGCTTCAAGACCATGAGAAAAATAGGAGAATGTGACGACCCAGATAATTACAAAAAATGCTGTTAGGATTCTATGTATATAAAGCTGACCAAGACCCGGTACAAATAAGGACCAAATGACAGCAATTATGGGATTTCTTTTATCTAAATAATTTATTTCCAAAGCGCCTATACTAAATGAATTAAAATGGTGCTCTTCTCGTTCTGCTAACACATATACCTTATTCAAATCAACGGTTGTTCGATAACTATCCCATATTCCAAATATGTAAACAGGAATATAAATGAGAAGCCACCTTGTATCTAACACATCTTTAGCCATTTGAATCTCACCTTGAAATGAATAAACCATCGCTAGGTTGACGTTTGCATTAACATTTACGATTACTTCCCAAATAAAAAGGACAAATCCTCGCAAATACTTAGAAAGAAGCAAGTGCCCGAATCCCGGAAAAGCTGCACTCCACCATGCAATGATATAGGGATTTCGCAAATGAATCTGCGTCGTCCCCCAAATGCTGACATGAGCTTTATAGCGTCGTGCCGTGTTGTCATTCGTATAATTGTTCATAACCCCACCCTATGAAATTCAATATTGACCTTTAACTATTATCATTCCTTAAAGCTTATATTTCATTCTCTTATCCATTTTTTCGTGCTTCGTATTATTAGGTCAGCCATTCATGGTACTTTATCTGAATGATCACTTTTATTGTGCGGTAAGAATCCACTGCGTAATACAATGGTCCCTATAAGTAGCGGTAAAACGCTTTGTGAGTAGGTGGTATGAGGTAATACCTTTGCTAGAATGTATTCAGAGTAATTTCCATTAGCCAACAGGTATATAAAATGTCCATATCATTATTGGCTGAACAATTTTTTATTACAACGGACAGTGTCTAAACAAAAACCCAGAAACGCTGGTTTCCGGGATGTAATCATTCTATTACTATTTTATTAAGGCTCTCTTAGTAAACTTTTTGGCTATTGGATACTAATTCCGAAGAAATATCAAAATTAAGAAGTAAAAATACGGTAATGGGAAACAAAAGAGCTACTCTTACCCGATAAGAGATAAAACTCTTAGTATCCGGGAAAAATCCGGCTCCTGGAATTTTTCCGGAAGACACAATCTATGCGAAAACAGCTTTAATAAAAATGTTATCTCTCCTCATGTTTTTTCCATTTATAGTAATTATAGAAGAATTGAATAATAGTCAATACAACGATCACAGAAGTAAACACTAGAGTTTCAACTCCATCCAGGTCTGTCAGATAGGAAGTTGCGATGATTATGATAATAAGTAAGGGAATCGTCGTTAAGGTCCGAATCATCTTTCTTCTATAACTAAGCTTATAATAGACAAGCCCCGGGCCTTTATCCACCTTTTCTTTATTTCTAAAAAGTATTGGTAAAAGAACCCCAGCAAACAGGGTTACGATTAATACAGGCAGTATAAATTCAAGAGAATTGATCATTCTTCATTAAACTCCTTTCTAACGAAATAATCAGGTCTATCCCCATGCTCCTTAGATACACCCAGCTTGCAAGGTAAAATGTTCTCCCTAAAACCTCTTCAATCAAAAGAGGTACTATACCACTTATAATTAAATGTGTTGGTAAAGCCAAGATTTTCTGCAACTGAAACAGAAGGACTATTGATCTCCATGCAATCCCAATACGGAGTAATCGAATTCTCCAAACATTCTCTTACATAAAAATGGGCCGCTTTTTGGGCAAGTTTTTTTCCTTGATGAGCCTTCAAGGTCTCAATGTCTATGCCGTGTACACTTCCCGCTGCAACGCCTGAAAAACAAACACTTACGATTTCATTGCCATGAACAACAGAGTAGCCAACACCATCATCCAGAAACTTCTCAGGTGAAATCCAGAAATCCAGAATCTTACCTTGCAGAAAGTCAATGTTTTTATAAGAGGAAGTATCTTCGCTTACCAGGATCTCTTTCGTTATTTTCATCACTTTGTACTCTGGTTCGATCCCGGGTTCCGCTTCTTTTTTATACTGATCTCTATGTAATTCATAAACCCTTTGCTTGTAACTGGTCAAATTACGTCCAAAAACTTCTTCGAACGTTTGGTCCCAACCGGGATGATTGCCGATCGCTTCAAAACAGGTAAAATCCTGTTTCAGGTACTCTGGTTTGACGACTTCAGAAAAAAGATCGTTCAAGCCTTGATTAAATTCCTGATTCTTTTCATCGCCAAAAAAAATAAAACCATTATTACTTCCAAGCCAAATCACTCCTGATGAAGGAGCATGTAGATCGTCCACAAATACACGACCGGGATTTCCTCCATTAATGACAGACATAACTTCCAAGTGTCCTTCTGCGTTCATTAAGTTCTTGCATCTATAAAACTCGGACTCTTTCATTTCTAGTATCATGTGTTCAGAACCTCTCTTTAAAATAATCATTGGCATGACTGTACCTAGCCCTGAAACTCCAAATACTCTCCTAACAATTTAAGTACATTTACATACTTGAAAGGTAAATAGCTGTTGGTTTAAAAAACACCTTCTTCACTATTGTTTCATGTATTCATATATAGAACAAGCCATCATATTGGCTTGCTTCGCTCCAGTGCCCTATAGGCAAGTTCAGCAACACGGGTTCCTTATGTCATTCTTCAGGACACTAACCTTCATTGAATTCAATCGAAATGCGACAAAATAGGTTGGGGGAACATCCCTTTCACAGAAAAGGAAGATATCTGAGTAATTCATCTTTCCTTTTTCCTCATAAGAATTATATATTGAAACCCTGCACCCATGATTCTCTAATCACATCTTTATTCATTTAGAAACCCTGATCCTATCAAAAGGACATTGGTAAATAGCAGCAAATTTTTTCGGAAAGGGCATTACAGAAAAAAAAAGGAGTACAAAACGCTGCACGTTTGTACTCCTCTCCAGGGGGTGTTATTTATTGTTTTCTCTCCAAGAACTGAAACCGTTAAGGCAATCTGTTTTCTTCTGTTCTTGATTTATCTTTTTGCTTTTTCCTTCTTGGCGTCTTTCGAAAGTTCTTCTATTAATTTTTCTCCTTCAATATCCAAGTTAGGCAATAACTTATCTAACCATTTTGGCAGCCACCAAACCTTGTCACCAAACATGGACATGACCGCAGGTACAAAAATCATTCGAATCAAGAAGGCATCAATCAGGATACCAAAAGCAAGGGCGAAACCGATTTGTTTAATCATGATATCTTCAGTGAAAATGAATCCTGAGAATACTGAGACCATGATCAAGGCTGCTGCTACGACCACTTTACTTGCAATGGTATAACCGCTGATGACGGCTTTGTCACCTTTTTGACCATGAATATACGATTCACGCATAGAGGATACAAGGAAAACCTGATAATCCATAGCCAATCCGTACAAAATACCTGTCACCATGATCGGAATGAAACTCAGCAGCGGACCTCCAGTGTCGATTCCGAATAATGAACCGAACCATCCCCATTGGAACACGGCTGTCGTTACACCAAATGTCGCCATGATGCTTAGTAAGAATCCAAGTGTTGCTTTGATCGGTACAATGACCGATCTGAAAACAACCAGCAGGATCACTAGGGATAAAACAACGATGATCCCGATGTAATACGGGAATACTTCCGCCAGTTTCTCGGAAATATCAATGTTGATTGCCGTTAATCCGGTTACTCCGATCTCCAGGTTGGTATTTTCCAGGATAGAATCATCTGTTCTTAAATAATGAACCAAGTCATTGGTTTCCTCATCAGTGGGACCTTCCGCCGGAGTGATGCTCATGATCCCGATGGTTCCCTCACCATTGAATCCACCTGGGGAAACTTCTACAGTACTGTCGAGTTGACTGATATTGGATAGTACCTGAATGTATTCCTGAGGATTTATCGGATTGCCGTCCTTGTCTTCAGCGACAAGCAGCAACGTTCCATTATAGCCCTCTCCAAAGTTTTCTGAAATGAGGTCATAACTCTGTCTTACTGCAGTATCTTTGTTCGCACTTGCACCAGAAGGCATGCCTAAGTTCATCTCGCCGACTGGAATAGCCATCGTTCCTAGAATCACGACAACCAAAAGTGCCACCAGCCATTTGAATTTGATGATTCCATTGATCCAATGGCTGGCAAATGACGGTTTTGCTTTTTCTTTATTACTCGCTTTCTTTCTTGATTTCGCTGATACAATTTTTTCACCTATCAATCCTAAAAGGGAAGGCAATAGAGTAAGTGCTACGAGTACATCAATAAACACTGTCATCGAAGCGACAAGCGCCATGCTGCTTAAGAAGGAAATCCCAATTACCAGCATTCCGCATAATGCAATGATGACTGTCAGTCCTGCGAAGAATACGGCACTTCCCGCTGTACCCAATGCGCGTGACGCAGCTTCTTTTGCTGAAAGACCTTCTTCGATGATCAGTTTTCTCTGCCTGTTCACAATGAATAAGGCATAATCAATTCCAACTGCAAGCCCTATCATTAACGCAAGGGTAGGAGTCAAACTGTTGATCTCGAAAACGCTTGATAAAGCAAATGTTCCGCCAACACCTACTCCGACACCAATCAGGGCAACAATCAACGGAAGTCCTGCTGCTACCAGTGATCCTAATGTAACGATCAGGATAATGCCAGCAATGACAAGCCCTATGATTTCATGTGTTCCGCCGATAGGAATATCCGTTCCTTGAAGTGTACCAGTCGGAATGACCGTAATCGAGGTATCTTCTTCTGCCTCAATGGCTAAGTCGTTCAACTGCTGGATTTCATCTTCAGTTAAACTCTCCACTTGCTCTGTTAATTGAAATTGAAGCAGAGCGATATTTCCTTCTTCTGAAATCTTTACTCCTGGTATAGGCATCTCATTCAAAACGAAAGGTCTATATGAAACATCAGATTCCTGTACCTGTGCTAATTGACTCTGCATCTCCTGTAACTGAGCCATGCCACCGCTTTCCTCTATCAAATCAAGCGGATTGACAACATAATTCAACTCATAAATCTTGTTGATGGCGCTGGCAAGTGAGGCTGCATTTTCCGGCCCATCCACTTGTTCTCCATCAGGCACCTCAAAGATATAACTGCCTTGTCCCCCAGAAACGACTGGAAACTCTTCCGCCAGCTTGTCCAAAACATCCTGTGCTTCTGTCCCTTCAATCCTGGTTTCACTGCTCATGTGAACACCGTTGGTTGCAATGACGGTTATGATGACTCCCAGAATCAACAGCCAGCTGACAATAAATGCCCATGGCTTGCTGTATGCTGTTTTCCCTATTTTATAAAATAATTTAGACATACTCTTTCTCCTGCTCCTCTATGTTTGTATTTAATTAAATCCTTCTCTCAGCTTCGAAAATACTGTTTTCATATACTCACTAAATTCTCTGTTATGCTCGCTTTCACTTTCACCTGCAGGCAGAGGAACATTGATGCTGCCATCAAGAATCGGCATGATGGCTCCGAATACAGCCCCAATGAGCAAGTGATAATACGCATCAGGATATTCACTGCCATAATCTTCACTGGTTTGTTTTCGCGCTTCATCCTGAATTTCTTTTATTACTCCCGTCACATACAGCTTTAGTGGCGGATGACTGCGTGATAAAGAAAATAATTGATGAAGCCGATTAAGTTTATCAATAGTGAAACTGCGCTCAATGAGCAGCTCGATGGTACTCAATGGCGATAGACCTTCTAATTCACGATCTTCATCTCTGCGCTGATAATCTTCTATCGTTAAAGAACTGGCAATTGCCTGTTCTTTACAGGAAAAGTAATTAGCAAATGTTCTTCTTGAATAACCTGCTTTATTCACGATATCTTCAACCACGAAATTGTCGATTCCGCGCTCGACCGCCAACTGGAAAGCTGCTTCAGAAAGTTCACGCCTAGTCGCTTTTTTCTTTTTCAGCCTCAGATTTTCTTCCACCATCGTTTTCTCCCTTCATTTTACTGCGATAGATCTATTTATATCACAAAATTGCACAATGGGCAAATTTTCGCTTTGTGCAATTTTAGACAGAGGGACAGGTTCCTTGTTCAGGGAAAAATAATTCATAACTGTTCAGTCCACTTGGTGAATACAGCCAAAGATTTTACCACCCTTGCCATCTTTTTTACCACTTTACGCCAAGGAATTTACCGGGCAACACAACCGTATTTACCAAAAGAAGTATTTCAACGATTATGAAGAAAAAAAGCCTAACCCTCCTTATCTTTACCGAGGAATTAGGCATACGTTTTCCAAAATCGTGCTAAATATGGAACATTATTTTCAATTGAATAGTTTGGTTGTACTATGCAGCAAATGAATTTGTTAGTTGTACTTCTTGAGTATAAGTACAATAATTAGCATTTTTTATTTAAGTTTAATTATTTTCCATTTTAATTAAACTTAAATAGCCCTTTTTGGTACCAGAATACAAATTTTTTTATTATGTAAATTGTCAACTCAAGTCGAACACGGCAAGAAATTCATGAATACCTCAAATGGCGTATTATAATTGAGCACTTTCCGGGGGACCTGGTTGAACGTCAAGAGAAAATCCATGATGTCCTTCTGGGTCATTCGGTTGAAATCGGTTCCTTTTGGATACGTGCGCCTAATGCGGCCGTTACTATTTTCGTTGGTGCCACGCTGACCTGGTTTGCCGGGATCCGAGAAGTAAAAGGGAACCTCCAGCCCTTTTTCGACTTCTTCCCAAAGATGAAATTCCTTGCCGCGGTCTGCGGTGATGGACTTTACCACTTTTTTTGGCAAGTTCTTCAACACATGGATGATGGACTGTGCAGTTTCACTCGCCGTTTTCGCCGCCAGCTTATAGATAATCTCAAACCGGCTGGTACGCTCGGTCAACGTGAGAATCTGACTTTTGTGTGACTTGCCGATGACTGTATCGACTTCCCAATGCCCGAC
>NZ_VTEI01000045.1 GCF_008180415.1 Rossellomorea vietnamensis | reverse complement strand
ACCGAAGCGGCACCAGCCTCATACATATGTTCGCAGAAATTCGTCTCTCCCGACCGAAGCGGCACCAGCCTCATACATATCTCCGCGGAAATCCAGCTCTCCCGACCGAAGCATCGCCAGCCTCATACATATGTCGGCGGAAATCCGTCACTCCCGACCGAAGCATCGCCAGTTTCATACATATGTCGGCGGAAATCCGTCWCTCCCGACCGAAGCATCGCCAACCTCATACATATGTTCGCAGAAATTCGTCTCTCCCGACCGAAGCGGCACCAGCCTCATACATATGTTCGCAGAAATTCGTCTCTCCCGACCGAAGCGGCACCAGCCTCATACATATGTTCGCAGAAATTCGTCTCTCCCGACCGAAGCGGCACCAGCCTCATACATATCTCCGCGGAAATCCAGCTCTCCCGACCGAAGCATCGCCAGCCTCATACATATGTCGGCGGAAATCCGTCACTCCCGACCGAAGCATCGCCAGTTTCATACATATGTCGGCGGAAATCCGTCACTCCCGACCGAAGCATCGCCAACCTCATACATATGTTCGCAGAAATTCGTCTCTCCCGACCGAAGCCGACCGAAGCG
>NZ_VTEI01000044.1 GCF_008180415.1 Rossellomorea vietnamensis | reverse complement strand
TTCTCAGTTCGGATTGCAGGCTGCAACTCGCCTGCATGAAGCTGGAATCGCTAGTAATCGCGGATCAGCATGCCGCGGTGAATACGTTCCCGGGCCTTGTACACACCGCCCGTCACACCACGAGAGTTTGTAACACCCGAAGTCGGTGAGGTAACCTTTTGGAGCCAGCCGCCTAAGGTGGGACAGATGATTGGGGTGAAGTCGTAACAAGGTAGCCGTATCGGAAGGTGCGGCTGGATCACCTCCTTTCTAAGGATATATGAGACGTGACGTTTCTGTGTGGTTTTGTTCAGTTTTGACGGTTTAATAACTGTCAGGGCGTTTTACGGAAGTAAAACAGCCGACTATAATTGTTCTTTGAAAACTAGATAAAGTTAGAAGAAGAAAGTCAAGAAAGAACCGAGAATCGCCATTTTAGGATATCTCTTATGAGATATTGTTAGATTAACCATTTGGTTAAGTTAGAAAGGGCGCACGGTGGATGCCTTGGCACTAGGAGCCGATGAAGGACGGGACTAACACCGATATGCTTCGGGGAGCTGTAAGTAAGCTTTGATCCGGAGATTTCCGAATGGGGAAACCCGCTGCACGTAATGGTGCAGT
>NZ_VTEI01000043.1 GCF_008180415.1 Rossellomorea vietnamensis | reverse complement strand
CCCCTCAAAACCCCTCACTCATGTACCCACATCCCTCTGCTGGATACATATCTCTCAACAAAAGCGACCACTCATGTATCCACTCTTCTCTTCTGGGTACACGTCTCCCCTCAAAACCCATCACTCATGTACCCACATCTCTCCTCTGGGTACATATCTCTACTCAAAACTCATCACTCATGTATCCACATCCCTCTTCTGGATACATATCTCTCAACAAAACCGACCACTCATGTATCMACTCTTCTCTTCTGGGTACATGTCTCTCCTCAAAACTCATCACTCATGTATCCACATCCCTCTGCTGGATACACGTCTCCCCTCAAAACCCATCCCTCATGTATCCACATCCTTCTGCTGGATACATATCTCTCAACAATAGCGACCACTCATGTATCCACATCTCTCTTCTGGATACACGTCTCCCCTMAAAACCCATCACTCATGTATCCACTCTTCTCTTCTGGGTACACGTCTCCCCTCAAAACCCATCACTCATGTACCCACATCTCTCCTCTGGGTACATATCTCTACTCAAAACTCATCACTCATGTATCCACATCCCTCTTCTGGATACATATCTCTCAACAAAACCGACCACTCATGTATCCACTCTTCTCTTCTGGGTACA
>NZ_VTEI01000042.1 GCF_008180415.1 Rossellomorea vietnamensis | reverse complement strand
CGCCGCTACTCAGGGAATCGCGTTTGCTTTCTCTTCCTCCGGGTACTTAGATGTTTCAGTTCCCCGGGTCTGCCTTCCATACTCTATGTATTCAAGTATGGATACTGCACCATTACGTGCAGCGGGTTTCCCCATTCGGAAATCTCCGGATCAAAGCTTACTTACAGCTCCCCGAAGCATATCGGTGTTAGTCCCGTCCTTCATCGGCTCCTAGTGCCAAGGCATCCACCGTGCGCCCTTTCTAACTTAACCAWATGGTTAATCTAACAATATCTCATAAGAGATATCCTAAAATGGCGATTCTCGGTTCTTTCTTGACTTTCTTCTTCTAACTTTATCTAGTTTTCAAAGAACAATTATGGTTGGCTGTTTCACTTCCGTAAAACGCCCTGACAGTTATTAAACCATCAAAACTGAACAAAACCAAATCAAAACGTCACGTCTCATATATCCTTAGAAAGGAGGTGATCCAGCCGCACCTTCCGATACGGCTACCTTGTTACGACTTCACCCCAATCATCTGTCCCACCTTAGGCGGCTGGCTCCAAAAGGTTACCTCACCGACTTCGGGTGTTACAAACTCTCGTGGTGTGACGGGCGGTGTGTACAAGGCCCGGGAACGTATTCACCGCGGCATGCTGATCCGCGATTA
>NZ_VTEI01000041.1 GCF_008180415.1 Rossellomorea vietnamensis | reverse complement strand
ACCGTTCTCAGTTCGGATTGCAGGCTGCAACTCGCCTGCATGAAGCTGGAATCGCTAGTAATCGCGGATCAGCATGCCGCGGTGAATACGTTCCCGGGCCTTGTACACACCGCCCGTCACACCACGAGAGTTTGTAACACCCGAAGTCGGTGAGGTAACCTTTTGGAGCCAGCCGCCTAAGGTGGGACAGATGATTGGGGTGAAGTCGTAACAAGGTAGCCGTATCGGAAGGTGCGGCTGGATCACCTCCTTTCTAAGGATATATGAGACGTGACGTTTTGATTTGGTTTTGTTCAGTTTTGATGGTTTAATTAGGTTTTTTCGCATAGCGAAAATAACCCTCATTAACATTGCGCAGCGAAGCGGAGCTTTTAATTCTCCTTTCGACGTGATAACCATCAAATATTGTTCTTTGAAAACTAGATAAAGTTAGAAGAAGAAAGTCAAGAAAGAACCGAGAATCGCCATTTTAGGATATCTCTTATGAGATATTGTTAGATTAACCATTTGGTTAAGTTAGAAAGGGCGCACGGTGGATGCCTTGGCACTAGGAGCCGATGAAGGACGGGACTAACACCGATATGCTTCGGGGAGCTGTAAGTAAGCTTTGATCCGGAGATTTCCGAATGGGGAAACCCGCTGCACGTAATGGTGCAGTATCCATACTTGAATACATAGAGTAT
>NZ_VTEI01000040.1 GCF_008180415.1 Rossellomorea vietnamensis | reverse complement strand
CGGGATTCTCGAGGGACACCTCAACCCCTTTTTCTCTCTTCTGGTGTCTCTCGCGGGATTCTCGAATGACACCAACAACCCCTTTTCCCTCGTCTGGTGTCTCTCGCGGGATTCTCGAAGGACACCAACAACCCCTTTTCCCTCGTCTGGTGTCTCTCGCGGGATTCTCGAAGGACACCACAACCCCTTTTTCTCTCTTCTGGTGTCTCTCGAAGGATTCCCGAAGGACACCAACAACCCCTTTTCCCTCGCCAAGTGTCTCTCGCGGGATTCTCGAAGGACACCACAACCCCTTTTTCTCTCTTCTGGTGTCTCTCGAGGGATTCTCGAGGGACACCACAACCCCTTTTTCTCTCTTCTGGTGTCTCTCGAGGGATTCTCGAAGGACACCAACACCCCCTTTTCCCTCGCCAAGTGTCTCTCGAGGGATTCTCGAGGGACACCACAACCCCTTTTTCTCTCTCCTGGTGTCTCTCGCGGGATTCTCGAAGGACACCAACAACCCCTTTTCCMTCGTCTGGTGTCTCTCGAAGGATTCCCGAAGGACACCACAACCCTTTTTTCTCTCTTCTGGTGTCTCTCGAAGGATTCCCGAAGGACACCAACAACCCCTTTTTCTCTCTTCTGGTGTCTCTCGAGGGACTCTCGAAGGACACCAACACCCCCTTTTCCCTCGCCAAGTGTCTCTCGAGGGATTCTCGAAGGACACCACAACCCTTTTTTCTCTCTTCTGGTGTCTCTCGAAGGATTCCCGAAGGACACCAA
>NZ_VTEI01000004.1 GCF_008180415.1 Rossellomorea vietnamensis | reverse complement strand
GGATATGCAAGGACCAGTGACTTTCAGGATTTACATGAACGTAACCAGTTCTTTGTCATTCGAGTTGCTAAATTTTTTTCTCTTTCTGATGAGATGGAACACAGTATCCCTCTTGAGTCGGGAGGCAAGGTAAAAGTGGACCAAACAGCTTTTATCGGGAAAGGTTCAAKGAAAACAAAGAGTCGATTCCGATTGGTAACATTCACAGACAACGAGGGCAATGAAATTAGAGTGGCGACAAATCTAATGATGATGTCACCGGAAGACATCGCTTATATTTATAAGCTTCGCTGGCAAATCGAGTTGTTCTTCCGTTGGGTAAAAGGCAACCTGGACCTTTCTAACTTATTTGGCAACTCCCCAAACGCTGTTTATAGCCAGGTTTACGGGACTCTTATCAGCTACTTCTTATTACGCTGGGTTTACAATGAAACAAAAGAAGAATGGGAAATCCTGCATTCATACACTTTTATAGAATTTACGCGCCGCTATATAGCGCACACTTTACCGATGGAAGTAAGGTGTGCCATTAAATCACTGTTTGGAAAATGGGGGAGTCTGTGTGTATCTACTGGAAAAATATAGCTAATCAACACCCGTGAGGGACAGTCCCTCTTCGCGCTTTAATGCACTAAAGTAAAACAGAACTGATCCGTCCCGTTCATTTACAAAACATACCAACTGTCCTATACTTACTAAAAAAGCGAGGTGTTCGGATTTGGCAATAATCACGGTAGACTTTGATGGAACGCTTTATCAGGGAAATTCCTTCAAGGCCATGTTCTCCGTCGGAAAAGAAACATTCACCGCCAAGCAATGGGCCATTGTGGCAGCAGGTTTGGCGAAGGCATCTGCCGGCGGCTTACTAAAAGGAAAAAACAAGTTCCGCCACGATTTTTTCAGGGCCTTCGCCAAGACGTTCAAAGGCAAGACCACAGAAGAACTAGATCTCTTTTTCCAGGAACTCGTGAATCACGGAAAAGAGGAAGTGCACCACACCCTTGTCAGCAGAATCCTTGACCACCAGAGTAACGGAGACACAGTCATTGTGCTATCAGGCGCGCTGCAGCCATTCCTGAATGCTTTTGTCGCACATCTTCAACTAAAAGATGTCCATGTGCTGAGCACAGAGTTGCAGTTCGACCAGAACGGCCAATGCACAGGCGAAATCGGACAAATTGTCAACGGCGATGTCAAAGTAGCGAAATTGCAAGAGTGGATGAACCAGCAGCACCCCACTGAAAATCCACCAAAAGAAATTTGGGCATACGCCGACAGTGAAAGCGATATTCCCCTGCTTCACTTTGTGAGCAATCCAGTTCTGGTTAACCCTAAAGCAGGCATGGTTAAAGTAGCGGAAGAGAATAAGTGGGCTATATTTGCTTAATAAGCTGCAATTGAAAAAAGGTTTAATAGAATGGCACCAACCTTCTATTAAACCTTTTTTATTTGTCTGCTTTATAAGGTCTAGTTGATTTCTGCTCCAGGTCCACAGTCTCACCAGGGGCATAATTCCTATGAAATCTTAGACATATACAGATTTAGAAGCTTCCTTGAAATACCTCGCCTGCTTATTTTCATTAGCTACATGTCAAAAGGTCCTAAATGGTTTCTTTTTGAGGTGTTCGATCCCAACAAACGCGTCTTTTTGCCTTGTAATATGAAGTGGTGCCGGCATAACGACCTTTAATTGAAGCCCTCTTTAAAGGAATACTAGCTAAGCTCAGTTCCTAACCGAGACTCATCGGCTATCGTTATCCCAGCGCTTACTCCGCCAACCCTCTTTTATGAATCAAATAGAACTGCCTTGCTAAAAAAGCCGGTGTATATGGCATATCATTCCGCAGCCACGCTTCAATGGTCCCTAATATTGCTGCGGCATCATACCACAGAAAGATTTCCTGTTGAATGCCGGCTTTTTGTACAAAAGAGTCACTGCCTCTGCTTTCAATTCTCGTTATCAGCCATTCTGTCAGGAAGTTTAATAACCGCTCTTTAAAAATCGGAATTCTTCTTGTGGCGAGCACTGTTTTATAAAACTTTCCGTTCTGCGCGATATGTTCCAGGAATCTTTCCAGCGTCTTCATGTTCTCAACATCATTTGGTTTTTGATTGGTTTCCGGCTCGCCCAATATGGCTGAAATCTCAAGGATCATCTCATCTGCCATCTTATCAAGCATATCCGAAATATCCTTATAATGAAGATAAAAGGTCACACGATTAATGGTCGCGTTTTTTGCTAACTGGTTTACTGTTAATTTCTCAAGCTCCCACTCCTGCAGCAGCTCAACAAAAGCTTCTTTTAGCAGCTGCCTTGTACGTACTATCCTTGGGTCTGTCTCCTTCTTTCTGTTATCCATCCTTCTTGATCTCCCCTTCTGCATTTAAACGACTATTTGGCCAGATACGTTTAGTTTTTGACCCTTATGCGACAAAAAGATTCTTTTTGTCATTTAATAGACAGATAATAAATTACTGTTTGTTGATGCCGACTCTGATTACTTTTATAATGTAATTTATATTTTGTTCATTATACTACATAGTGTAAATTATTGGAGACGTAAAAGAAAAGGATGATTAAGTATGAGTGACAGCGCAGCAACGGACATTAGTTCGATAAGAAAAGGACCAGTCATGACCATCATGATTTTGGGTGCCTTTTTTACAATTTTTAATCAAACGACCATGACGGTTGCCCTGCCTAAATTAATGGAGGCTTTTGATATTGACGCTTCAACGGGGCAGTGGCTTACTACGGGATATATGCTGGTCAACGGGGTATTGATCCCCGTCACTGGATTTCTTATGCAGCGATTCACCACCCGCCAGTTGTTCTTGAGCGCGATGTTCATTTTCCTTGTTGGAACGATCGTTTCGGCTATCGCACCAAGTTTTCCTGTATTGCTCACAGGGAGACTGATCCAGGCTGCCTCTACTGGCATCATCATGCCTTTATTAATGAACGTCGTTTTAAAGCTTTTTCCGCCTGAAAGAAGAGGCACCGCCATGGGGACAGTCGGGCTTGCAATTATTTTTGCACCGGCCATCGGCCCGACACTGACCGGATATGTTCTTGACATTTATCCTTGGCAAACGTTGTTCTATGGCTTGATTCCATTTATCGTTCTTATCATTATCTGTGGATTTATTTTTCTTAAAAATGTGTCCGAAACGACTGAAAGCAAAATGGATATGATCAGCTTGGTGCTTTCCACTATAGGATTCGGAGCTCTTCTTTACGGGTTCAGTGAAGCAGGAAGTGAAGGATGGGGAAATATCGAGGTTCTCTCAACCCTGTCGGCCGGTGTACTTGGAATAGCTCTGTTTACATGGAGACAGCTGGTTTTGGAACGGCCATTTCTTGATCTTAGAGCATTTAAATTTAACATGTTTTCACTTACGACCATTATCAATTGCGTGATAACGATTGTGATGTATGCCGACATGATTCTGCTCCCGTTATACCTGCAAAATGCCAGGGGCTTCACGGCCTTGGAGGCAGGCTTCCTTATGCTGCCTGGTGCACTATTGATGGGTCTCTTAAGTCCGGCTGTCGGAAAACTATTCGACCGCTTCGGAGCTAAATGGCTTACCATCATTGGGGTAGCCATCATACTGGTAACAACTTATACATTTACAGATTTATCTGCTTCTACCAGTTACGCTCACTTAATCCTGATGTATGCTGGCCGCCGGGTTGGAATGGCGTTATTTCTGATGCCGCTCCAAACAGCTGGTTTAAACCAGCTGCCATCCAGCCTTCATGCGCACGGGACTGCGATTTCCAATACTGCCAGGCAGGTTGCCGGTGCAATTGGTACTTCCCTGCTCGTCACAATCATGACCAGCCGCACAAAAGACCATCTGCAGGACATGATGGCGGGTGGAACCAATGGCGAATCACAAGCCCATATGGTGATGGAAGCTTCCATCCAGGGAATCAGCGATACCTATTTTGCGATGATCATCATCGGAATCATCAGCCTGGTGCTTGCCTTCTTCCTTAAACGAGTCGACCAGGCTCCTGAGGAATCTCTCGTTAGAAAGGCCAGTCACCAGAGCTAGCAGAGACAGTGAGTTAAATCTACTCCCCTTTTAAACCTAAATATGCTGGTAAGAGATTAACCATACATTGAACCTATTACATGGTTAGACTCTTTAATAGCTGCCCCTAATCAAGGATTGGGCATTTCTAACAAGGCGTTTTTATAATTTATCTACGGTGACACGCGTATTGAATGACACCCAAACTGGCTGCTATAAAAGTAAAAAGACACGCTGATCGGCGTGTCTTTTTGTCTTATAATTTAAATTGGCGCCGGCATAACGATCTTTCATTAACTCCACCGTTAGCTACCATGGATATAGTTAATAACAAAATACTTAGCAGTTTCTTCATAAACATTATCCCCTTAAAGCCTTTACGAATAAGAAAAGTATAAAGTTTTCATACACCCCCTTATTCCATTAACCTGTCCCATTCGTTGAAGAAGAGAATTTTTTATTTGGGTTCCATTTTCTCTAAGACAGCAGGTTCCCCTTCTTCTTGTATGTACGTAGAAACATATTCTTTATTCTCCTCAATTAACCCCCAAGCTACCTCATCTTGAACTATAATCCTAAACGCATCTTCCTCAGTTTGGTTATTTGGGTCATAAGCACTAAGCCAATATTCTTCATCATCGCTTGAATAACCTTTATCTATGACCGCCAACAACGAAGAAGTAGTAGTCGGAGAAGAGACTATACCATTACAAGCCGCAAGGAATAATGCAAGAATTATTATTGCGAAACTGAAACCTTTCTTCATCCCCATCCCCCTTGTTTTTTTAAACACATTGTTCCATTAAACTGCCCCAATAATTGAACATAGGACAATAGCCGGGGAAATTGCCCCCTTTAACAGAAGACTAACAACTTTGTTTAATCCATCCAGCATCTTTCAGAAAGTCTTTTCTGGTTAGTTTTTCTCCTTTAATGAATTGCCTATACGAATTGATTGTTCCATCGTGCGAAACTATATATATATGTTCAACACTTTGGCTTTTACACCATCTAAGAAAAGTTTCTGCTAATAAATTAAATTCTTGTTCAGGTATTGTATTTATTCCAGAAGTCCAAAGCTCTTCTGAAAGTCCTTCTTCGATGGTAAAGCGTGGAAATTGCTCTTTTATCAATTTCTGATTTAACATCCTATCGCAAGGAAGGGTTTTCCACTCTGGATTTTGTGGGAACATTCTTGGCGATACTAAAGGACTTACAATTTTTCTGCAACTGATGTCTTCAGTTAAAATATTTGCTGTCTCTAAAGTTCTTCTGACAGGACTTATAACTACTATATCTCTTTCTTCTAAAGCAATTTGTGATTGAAGAGATTGGGCTTGATATACCCCCTTTTTAGTTAAGGTAGGGTCTTGAATTTGTAAACTGTCTGGTAAATTTAAGGTGTGTTTCCCCTGTCCGTGTCTTATAAAAACTAATTCCACAAGTACCTCCTCCTTTAGTTCTTATTCTGTTATCCTGCCTTTTATTTGAACAGAGGGCAGCCGCTTGTTCAGCAAACTCCCCCTTAACTGAAGATTATTTTCATTATGTTAAATGATGTTCTAACCACACGTTTGGTTCAATATACGTTCCCTCATCTGTCTCCCTATCTACCTGTAATGGAACTAAGCCCTCTTTGATAATGTAGGCACCTGACGAAGGAAGCTCCATCCCAATCCAGTCCTCCCAAGTTTCAACTGAAGCTGGTATTACCATAGACTCTGCTGCAACTTTTATTATGGATGCACCTGTTCTACAATGAGTCCTAATCCAAGGGTCAAATGGAGTTCCATCTTCTCTTTTCCACGTAATGTACTCCTCCATTGGAATGAGGGGGTACTTGGATTTCAAAGAAGGACGGACAGGTGCTACCATCTTATCGAGTCTGCTTTTTGCAACTAATCCCTTCATTTCCCTGACCATAATATCACTGAGTCCTTGTCCTCTATAATCTGGATGAATGACAATGGCTAATGCTGACACCGAATTAGATGATACGTTATTTTCAAAATCCAATACTCCCTTTTCTAAAACCCCGTCCCAGCCAGAGGGTAAAGAATTTTCGTTACCATCCCACTTAAAAGGGATGGAGTTGCCACAGGCAACAGGTTCTAAGTCATCATTCAAAAGGAGAAACTGAAACTCAGGAAAATAAGTGAGTAACTTCCCCCAGTTTTTAACTCCGATGGGGTCTTCTCTCATAAATTTAACCCAGCCGATGCTATGCAATCTACTAAATTCATCCTTTAAATCTAGACGCTCTTTTAAAGTAACTACTTTATATTTATTCTTCATCTAAGTAACCTCTCATTTCTTCTAAAACATTTGTTACTTAACCCTAATCATTTAAAATTCATTCAACTTACTCAAGTGTTCCATTAACCTACACTTGAAGAAAGGCCATCTACATTTTCACTCCGCCTTGTGACGATAATACTCTACTGCTTCCTTCAATCGTTCGTTTTCCTTTTTTATTTCTTCGATGTTCCTCTCTTCTTTCCATTGATAAATTAGTAATCCAACAGCAAATAATAATGAAATTACCCAGCCAGAAAGATAAAAGGTATCTAAACTTTCTCGAGTAAGCCACGTTAAGAATTGAAATTGAAAAATTGTGAATGTGATCAACATAATAAAAGATGTATAAAACCATTTCCACCAGCTTTTCATTTAAATCCTCCTTAATCCTTGTTTAATCAATCTGCCCCAATAATTGAACAATACAGGGGACGGCTGCTTGTTCGGCAAACGCTCCCGTTGAACAAGATATTGTTTCACCCTTCGACGATTGTAAGGTATTTTTTGAGTTTTCCTTCAGATTCAACTATTAAAATATCTCCTCTTTCTTTGGTGGAAAAAATCTTTGTACTAACAGGGAGTTTATTTGACATCTCATTTTCAAAATCTGTATTAGTTTCATTTTTTGTTTGTATTTCACCGATTTGAACATCTTTTGTTAAAGATAACTCTTCTACCCAATCAATATTAGTTTGGTAAATTACTCCATCATACTGAAAAATATCAGCATCAGAATCCAATGTTAAAACTTCAGCAGCATCAATACGATCACTTGACACGGTTGTAGTTCCCCCTTGAATGTTGCATCCTGAAAACATTAATGAGGCTAATGCAATCAAACCGTAGAATAAATTTTTAAATTTCAATCCACTCACCTCTTTTATATATACATAAAGGTAATTTTCAATTATCTGCCCCTTTACTGAAACAAACGGCGGCTGCTTGTTCATTCCCTTTCCTGATAGCATTGTGTATATGGGAAACTCAAATTCTAAGTTCGCCAAGGTCATTTAGAAACCGCTTGACTTTAACCAATATTCTTCTGAATTTATAACTCCTTATACCTTCATCTGTAAGCCAAAAAATAATGGCTGTTAAAACTACAAAAGGGGACAGGAAATTTTCTATTCCGCCTTTACTTCCAGTCAGTAATATAGGGGCTGCTAGGAAAAGTAAACCCATAGAAGTATGAACGAGAAAAGATGCACCAACTCGTTTTAAACCTGTTAATCTACTGGTAGCAAAGTCTGACAATATTGAAGAAGGGATACCATATATAAAAAGAATTGGCAGCAAATACATCCCAGTGGCTAGCCCAACCGCCAATCTCTCAGCTAACATTGAAAAAATAATGATCATAAACGTCCCTGTCAGCAAAGATACAGCAATTTTCCTGATAACCATCGCCCACCTCCCAAATAAAAATGATTGTGGCTTTTTAACCTGCCCCGTTAATGCATTATCCATTTTTTACAATTTTATCACATAATCCCTTACAAGCGCTTATATCCGCAAGAACGGGATGCGAATTAACAAGCCATTTAACACCATCATTAGCACCTTTAGCTTTTTTAGTGCAATTTTTTACAGATAACTATATTTGAAGAGCCTTTTGCAAGACCGAATAGAAGAATCTTTGGGCACCTTCAACCCGAATTAAGCCCAAGCAGAATCCTTCACTTCCAATACAAGTAAATGCCTCTGCTGCTATCTTCTGCTATACTTCAAGAATACCTTTTATAACAAAAAAATAGATTCACGAGGTGTTCTCCATGATAAGTGCAACTGGCTGGGTGACTTTTTCTTATACACCCAAAGCTGTTAAAAATTACAAACCTAAAGCGATCAAAACCATAAATGCCTTCAGTAAAAATGGCAATCAATTTGATGTTCAGACCGTTTCCCCTCCGTTCGACCGCGAAGGCGATATCGCCCTTCAGGTCAAGTGCAACTTCGATATTTATATAAAAGAACGGTATGGATTTAAGGAAGGCACTGATTACATCCCTGTAGTAGGCGAGGAGCTTCAGGAATTGCTGCCTATGCAAGGTGTGCCGATTACACAGATCACAAATATTCAAAGGGTGTAGGGACCTTTGCTTTTATACCAAATGTCATAAGCTCTCTTTAACTCTCATTAGTCGAATCTCCTCCTGTAAGTAACTAATTAGTTATAAGTTCTTCATAAAGGGTAAGAAAAGAATAGCAGCACTAATAAGCCGTAAGCCATGGATACCTTCCACGGCTTTTTATTTTACTTATAGAAATGGAGGGATTCTGTTGAAACCAGAACAGCAAGAGGTCAAAAAAGTCGGATTTCCTGTCCTGTTAATTTTAGTTGGGCTCGTCATATCAGGTCTGTTCATCTATGGGTTTTCAGAGATAGCAGAGGGCCTGCTTGAAAACGAAGTCAAAACCTTTGATGACGCCATCATCGATTTCTTTATTTCAATTGAGAGCGCTGGACTTGACCAGTTTATGCTCTTCATCACTGAGCTTGGCTCTGTATGGTTCATTACCACTGCTTCGATTATAACCATTGGAGTCCTGTGGTTTAAATTTAAGGATAAGTGGGGGATTCTCTTCTTCATCCTGGCCATAGGTGCAGGCGGACTGCTTACTAAACTTTTAAAAACCTTTTACGAAAGAGGACGGCCGTCGATTAATCCGGAGATCGATGCAGTCGGCTTCAGCTTCCCAAGCGGCCACTCGATGGGATCTTTGATTTTCTACGGATTCCTGATCTACCTTGTGGTCAGAAGCGGCCTTTCACGTGCTGCTAAATGGACAATCGCGACTATGGCAGCACTGCTCTTTGTTTCCATTGGCATAAGCAGAATTTACTTGGGCGCCCACTTCCCGACAGATGTTCTTGCCGGACAGCTGGCCGGAGGGTTCTGGCTGATCCTTTGTATCCTGGCGCTTGAATATGTCAACTGGCAGAGCAGGAGTGAGGTGCGGCCTATAAAGGCAACACGCGAATTTTTCTCTGAACTGTTCTAGAGAGAATTATTATACTGAGAAGAAGAGAGGCATTATGCATGAAAAAATTTTTTAAAAGAGCTGGAATTACAATTGGCATAGCTCTCCTCCTGCTTTTAGCCTGGGGTATTATTGAGCCTTATACGATTGCTGTTGAACAAGAAACAGCAGAGATTCCCAACCTTCCCCAAGCTTGGGAGGGAAAAGATATAGCGGTATTAGGAGATTTCCAGGTCGGAATGTGGATGGATAATGACTCTGTGATTCCCCGTGCAGTGGATAAGATTATTGAAGAAGAACCTCAAGCTGTACTGCTTCTGGGAGACTATGTCTATCATCCTGCAGATGACAACACGGTACAAATGGAGAAGGTCGCAGATGCTCTGACACCATTAGAGGAGGCTGATATACCTGTCTTTGCCCTTCTCGGAAATCATGATTATGCAATGGATAAAAAAGATGACAGAGTTAACCAGGAAACAGCGGATCGTGTAGACCGAATGTTAGGGGAGAAGGGTATCCGCGTGCTTCAGAATGAGTCTGTTCCTCTTACTTTAAAAAACAATGAAGTAACAACAAATGGGGAGAATGAGAATACCCTTTACTTGGGCGGACTGGGGGCAAGCTGGCCGGGTAATGTGGATGTACCAAAAGCATTGAGGAATATTCCCGACAATGCTCCAAGACTGTTCATGATGCACAATCCTGAAGCGTTTAAAAAACTGCCGCCTGATTCTGCACCAGCAGCTGTTGCAGGCCACACGCATGGAGGACAAATCCGGATACCTTTCACACCAGAGTGGTCATATAAGGATCTTGGATCTAAAAATGCTCATGTTGACGGCTGGACTGATGAGAGTTACGGCAGGAATGGAAACAGCCTTTATGTAAATCGAGGGATTGGGTTCAGCCTGTTCCCAATCAGGATCAATTGTCCACCAGAAATCACATTCTTCAAATTATCCGCAAAGGCTTGATTTGAAATTGACTGATACACATCCACACAAAAAAGCGCGAAAAGGGACAGTCCCTCTTCGCGCTTTCTTGTGTTGAATCTCTTAATCTTACAGGTTTTCTCCATTACTGCTGATAACATCTTTGTACCAGTAGAAGGATTTTTTTCGGCTTCTTTCCAGCGTTCCGCTTCCATCATCATGCTTATCAACATAGATGAAACCATATCGCTTAGAATATTCACCTGATGAAGCACTCACCAAGTCGATGCAGCCCCATGAAGTATATCCAATGAGGTCTACCCCATCTTCTATTGCTTCGCCCATCGCTTTGATGTGATCGCGTAAATATTCAATACGATAGTCATCATTAATGCTGCCGTCTTCCTCAACCTTATCGTAGGCACCCAATCCGTTCTCAACAACCATCAGTGGTTTTTGATAGCGGTCGTACAGCTCATTTAGTGCAACACGAAGACCAGTCGGATCGATTTCCCAGCCCCAGTCACTCGCTTTAAGGAATGGATTTTTCACGCCGCCAATCAGGTTGCCTTCTCCGATTTCTTCTGGAGTTTTATTCTTCTTCTCCGTTCTGGACATGTAATAACTGAATGAAATGAAGTCAACCGTACCTTCTTTGATTGTCTCCAAGTCACCCTCTTGCATTTCAATCACAATATCGTTTTCCTTGAAGAATCGATTCGCGAATGTTGGATACTCTCCACGCACATGTACATCTCCACAGTAGAAGTTGAACATTCTTCCATCTGCCAATGCGTACATTACGTTCTCCGGGTTAGCATCATAGGAGTACGTCGGAGCATAGATCAGCATACATCCGATTTGAGAACCAGGTATGATTTGATGAGCAAGCTTTACGGCAATGGCACTTGCGACAAATTGATGGTGCAGCCCCTGGAAGCTTTCCTGCAGACGCGTTTCATCACTGGTTGCCGAGAACCCAAGTCCGAATAATGGGAAGTGAGTGGCACCATTGATTTCATTGAACGTCAGCCAATATTTCACTTTGTCTTTGTAGCGGTTGAAAAGAACCGTTACATAACGCTCGAAAAAATCTACCAGCTTACGATTCTTCCATCCGCCATATTCTTTTATTAAATGCAGGGGAGTTTCATAGTGAGCAATTGTCACCAATGGCTCGATTCCGTGCTTATGAAGTTCATCAAAAACCCGATCATAGAACGCCAATCCTTCTTCGTTTGGCTCAAGCTCGTCACCCTTAGGGAAAATCCGGCTCCAGGCAATACTCATGCGGAAGACTTTAAAGCCCATTTCGGCAAACAAAGCGATATCTTCCTTATAGCGGTGATAAAAGTCAATTGCCTCATGGTTAGGATACGTATATTTTTCAGTATCCATTTCAAAGTCGAAGCCAGATTGCGATAAAAGCTTCATACGTACTTTTCCGCCTGGTAACACGTCTGCCAAATTCGGCCCTCTTCCTCCTTCGTTATATCCACCCTCTAATTGATTGGCAGCAGTTGCGCCGCCCCATAAAAAGTTTTCTGGAAATTTCATTTCAATTACCTCCATTTTTTTAGTTACGGGTGTGTGCAAGATCGCACCCTTTTTCAATTTTTAAGCCTCAAGGTGTAACAAAACGTCATCATGTGTGACGGCTGCCCTATTTGTTTTGTTTATTTTTGCAAATGAAGTGGTGTTTGTGATGATAACAGGTGTCACTGTATCAAAGCCTTCTTTCTTGATACCTTCAATATCCACTTCCAATAAAGGCTGTCCTGCTAATACGCTGTCTCCCTGTACAACCAAGGCTTCAAAATACTTACCTTCTAGCTGAACTGTATCAATACCTACATGGATCAAGATTTCAACACCTTCTTCTGATGTAATCCCAATTGCATGTTTGGTTTTAAATAGGGTGGTTACCACGCCATTTACCGGAGATACAACTTTTCCATCAACCGGTCTGACAGCAATCCCTTCTCCCATTACTTCGGAAGAGAATGTTGGGTCGCTTACTTCAGAAAGCTTTACCACTTCCCCTTTCAGCGGACTGATCAAAACGGAATCCGTATCTGCCTTAGTTACTGCCACAGCTTCTTCCGTTTTCGCTACTTCCTCGTTTTCAACTGGAGCTTCAACCGGAACATCCTCAAACCCTAATAGATAAGAAATGATTGTAGCTGCAAAGAATGCTACAGCCATACCGATTAGTGCGTGCACAAAAGTGGGTCCAATAAATGACGCGACACCCGGCAGCCCTGCATTTCCTCCTAAGATATAAGCGGCAACACCTGTAATGGCGTAGTATACGCCCCCGACCGCTGCTCCTAATAAAGCACCGACAAACGGTTTTTTGAGTCTTACGTTTACTCCATACATGGCAGGTTCTGTAATACCCATCAAGGCAGTTATAGAGACCGTTAACGACAGAGATTTAAATTTTTTATTTCTTGATTTTAAAAATACGGCAAACGCTGCTCCTGCCTGGCCCATATTTGCCAAGAACATCGCCGGCATTAAGTAATCAATGCCCTTTACGGTAAGATTGTTGATCATAATAGGTACCAAAGCATAATGCATACCCGTCATAATAATTAACGAGAAAGTACCTGCCAGTAAAACCATCGCAATAAATCCAAAGTTTTCAAATAAGAAACCTAATCCACTAGATAGATAGTCACCAAGAATAACTCCAAGCGGCCCTACTGTCATTAAGGTTACCGGAACAACAACCAGAATCGTTAACGTCGGCACGACAATCAATTTCAAAGAACTATGTGTAAATTTATCGACAAACCTCTCAACATAAGAGGCAATCCAAATTGATAAGATAATCGGGATAACCGTTGATGAATACACAGCTGCAATTACGGGCAATCCAATAAAACTTATAGGTTCACCAGCATCGAATAAAGTCGTTAATGTTGGATGTAAAATGGCCGCAGCAATCGTAGCAGCTATATAAGGGTTACTTCCAAACTTACGGGCTGCACTGACTGCTAACAGAATCGGCAGGAAGTAGAATGCTCCATCCCCAATGGCATTTAAGATAATATACGTCTGAGACGCTGCATCAAGCCAGCCGAATGTAGCAAGGATGGCCAAGATCCCTTTAATCATCCCGGCGCCGGCAATCGCTGGAAGAATCGGAGTAAACACACCAGAGATGACATCAAAGATCGCGCTTATTACATTACTGCTGCCTGATTTTTCTCCGTTGCTATCCTCACTTAACTTAGTATTATGGATGATCTCTTTATAAACCTTCGGCACATCATTTCCAATGATAATCTGGAATTGGGACCCGCTTATATTCGTACCCATGACCCCATCCAAACTTTCAAGTTCACTGCGTTTTACTTTCTTGTTGTCACGCAAATTGAACCGCAGCCTCGTCATACAGTGAATGACACTCTGGACGTTATCTTCCCCGCCAACCAACTCTATTATCTTGATACCTAAATCCTTATGGTTCATATCCTTACACCCCCAATAATTTTAAAAAACATTTCATTTCCCAAAAGAAAAAACCCAAACTACGTGAAGACCAGCAAATACGTTGCCCGCCATTCCCGCAATTCAGGTTTTGCCTCAAGAGAGTAACAATCCTAAACGGAAAGTATTTATTTTTTCACTACACGTTCGATATGAATGGTTAAGTAAAGCAGTTCTTCTTCTGTCAGTTCATATCGGTATTGCTTTTCCACAAACTTCTTGATCTTCAACGAACATTGATAAGCATCAGGATACTTATTGATAATGACATTTAACAAATCGTCTTCCTGACTGTTTTTATGGTGCTCCCCCTTGACCAAGCGATGTGCGAAGAACTTCAGATGCGTGATGAACCTGTGATAATTTAAAGAAGACTCATCGAACTCAATTTTGAAGCTGTATTTGACAATCGTTAAGACGTCCTGGATCACCTTCGTCATATCAACCGTGTTGGTCATGTCCTCATTAAATTGAGCATTGACAATGTGGAGGGCAATGAACCCTGCCTCATCCTCCGGTAGAATAACGTTAAAGCGGTCGCAAATCTTATTCAAAGCTTCAAGGCCGATTTCGAACTCCTCTTTATAAAGGTTCTTCGTTTCCCAGAGCAGCCCATTCTTGATCGGCAGATTCTGATTATAACGCTCTATCGCAAAATGGATGTGATCCGTTAAAGAAATATAGATGCTGTCATTCAGCTCTTTTCCAAGCTTCTGTTTTGCAAAAAGGATGATTTCCTCCGACAGTTCCATATATTCCATTGGGATATCCGCAATCAGGGTCTTGAACTTCTTAGTGATATCCTGGTCTTCCAAAGTGAAGATCTTTTCTACTTTATCTTCATCGATGTCTTCCCCAACACGCTTGTTAAAAGCAATGCCGCGTCCCATGACAATCACTTCCTGATCATCTTTAATGGAGACAATCACATTGTTGTTCAGTACTTTATTAATCTTCACTTCGTCCACCTCCGATAACAAAAAAGGCAAAACCTTTCCCCATTAAATGAGGAAATCGGTTTTGCCTGATTTAACAGTAACAATCCGTTCTGTATGCGCTTACTTATTATATTACAACACATTAATGCTGTGTGCAACCTCTTTATCAAAAAATTTAAATACTATTAATAAGGCGCAATCAACGCATGCTGCGAAGCCGTCAGTAAATCCCTGAACACCCGGTTGAACGGCGTGCCACGGTCTGAAGCGTACATTCCCAGATAAGGATATAAGGCAAAAACAATCTCCCTGACACCTTGAGCAGTTCCCGCACACACTTCACTCACTTCATCGTATTGCTCATGACCCGATTCTCCTTCTAGATGCAGGCTCCAATTTCCATCAATCGTATTATAAAACGTGCTTCTCAAAGCTTCCAATCTATCACCCTGTTCATCCAGCACTTTCCTCAGAACCGGCTTTTTAGCAGACTCTTCCGCCAACATGTCTAAGTAGTGCTCCGCTTCCTCCATGACCCGCAGCCCAAGACCCAGCAACACCCCTGTAAAAGAAGCCTGAGCAAAAGGCATGAATGGATAGGAGAAAACAGGATCATCCACAACTCCATTGCTTTCAAAGATTGAAAAAGTCCGTTCTTCAGGAACAAACACATTTTCCACCTTAATCGAGTGGCTGCCTGTTGCCTTCAATCCAAAAGCATTCCAATCTCTCAAAATCTCAACCTGTTTCTCTGTAAAAGCAAAAGACCTCATCGCCGGTTCTTCCCCAGCACCATCCTCAATCATCGCATTAGCTGTAAATGTAGTCGCAAACTCAGCTCCCGAACAGTACTTCCACTGCCCTGTCACACGATAGCCGCCTTCACACTTCACCGCTGTTCCCGTTGGAGCCCCGCTGCCCGCAATTACCGCATTTCTTGGCAAAAACACATCATCCAAGACCTCTTTCTTCATATTCCCAGAGAAAAATCCGCCTCCGGAACCGATCGTCACCAGCCATCCAAAGCTGCCGTTAATAGAAGAAGCTTCTTCAAAAATCCGGACACTTTCCGGAAGAGAGGTCCTCCGGCCGCCAAACCTCTCAGGCACAAATAACTTGAACAACTGTTTATCATAAATGATAGCAAGGAGCTCGTCCGGAATAGCTCCCTCCCTATCCATCTGTTCTTCGTTTGAGCGGATTTTCTCCACCTCTTGTTCTGTGAACTCTTTCAACTCCATCACCTCGAACTTCCTTCGTTCAGCTTTTTTATAAGAATATCTTTATGAACTGCGGTTAAGTCAAATAAGTTGAACTCCCCGCTTTTAATTAAACGCAGAATCTCTTTTTGTTCCTTCCAAGCCAAATCATATAGCTTTTGATCAATCTTTCCCATCGAAAAAGCCTCTTCCAGCTCATCCACATCTTTTTCAATCACTCTGCCGGACGGAAGCACAACCAGATCCAAATACAAATCCTCCATCCAGGGAACCTCATCCTCAAAATGATTCTTTGCACATATATCGATGTACCACTGAACAATAGCACCCTTTTCGTCGAACATCGTCGTCACACAATGGTTCTTTCCCTCAGGGAACTGGTGCAGCCACATATACCCGTCATCGGCAATGCAATGGGGGTGGCCGCCATACCCCACCATCAAAGGGTGAGCGACCTTTACTGTATGTAATAAGGCGATGGCCCCTCTGAACGAGTCCGTTTTCAAAAAGGACTGGGCATACTCTTTTTCCAAAATCCGTTTCCATCCTTGGCGATTTCCATATTTTCTCTTCAGGACTTCCAACTCCCTTAATAATCCCGTTCATTTTATGGTAAAATTATACCAAAATAGTTGAAATAGTCTAATATTTATATTTCTGGCTTGAGAAAGGAGCAATACGGCTTGCTGTTTGTAAATATATTAATCGTCTATCTGATCCTTGTCCCTCTGGCCGTCCTTATCCATGAGATAGGCCACGCCCTTGCAGTCATATTCTTCACTAAAAGAAGTGATGCCAATGTATTTCTTGGTGCCCCCGTCACTAACAATTGCCTGCATTTTAAAATAGGAAGAATCCATTTTTATTTACGCTGGGCGAACTTTGGCTTTTGTTCTTCGATAGACCAAGATGGTAAAGCCTCAACAGAAATAATATCAGAAGGAAAGCGGATTGCCATCTACTCTGGCGGCCCTCTCGTTTCTTTTCTCGCCGCTTTGATTGCTTTCGCCACCTCGCCCCTGCTTTCCGGTGAATTGAATTCTCTCATGAGAGCCTTCACTGTCCTGAATCTCTTTACCTTTTTATCAACAAGCCTGCCCTATATTTACCCTAAATGGAGGAAAGGCCTGGGCGGCACGCCAACCGATGGACTCAGAGTCAAGCGCGTATGGCAGAAGCTGAGAGAGGAAAGAAAGCAGAGAAGAAAGGCAGTTTGAGGCAAGATACAAGAAGGAGCCTGTCCGGTTGAGAGGGAATAAAAAAAATCGCCAGGAAATTTACGATGCAATTCTCATAGCGTTGGTTATTACCTTTTTTCGATAAATTATTTTGTTACTTTATTTAAGACTTAACAGGAGGTCCTTCCGATTAAACCGAAAATATTAATCACTATATCTCTTTTAACCTTATCAGCTGGAGTGGTTGGTTGTTCACCTTCAACCACAGAAACTTCTGAAGAAATACAATCAGAGGAAAAGGCTCCTGTTGCTGAACAAGTTGAAAAACAAAAACTTCAAGAAACACTGGATTCGCCAAAAGAGGATGGTGCAGTTATATCCTTTGAGCAGGTAGAAGCAGCAAGTATAGACCCTGATTTAGATGCATATCAGATGATGTATTGGAGTGAAGGTATCGAAACAGCAGCTTACGTAACAATTCCTAAGAAGAAAGGTCATTACTTTTTAGGAGTGACCTGTCATGGAGGCTATGTAATCCCTCTAGACTTTGAAGGTATACAAAGTATTGACGAAGAGAACTTTGATGCTGAAACTATGTTAAGTGAAATGAGCAGTGAGGTCATTACTCTTCAGCCTTTATATAGGGGGTATGGAGAAAGCAAGGGAACAGCCCCTGGTCTGCACGGCGCAACTATAGATACTAATAATGCTATTGACGCTTTATATTCCTATTTCAAAGAAGGAAACATGGAGAGTTCTGTCAGGTCTGGCTTCATTAGTTTAAGCGGCGGCTCATTAGGCGGCGGTGTGGTATTAAAGCTCTCTCAGATGAGAAAAGATATTGATAATGTTGTAGCCATTAACCCATATGTTGGTCTGGACCTCGTATACCCGTGGGCCGAGAATCATCCAGAAAACGATTGGAATAAAGGTTTTTTAGAAACATATCAAAAAGAATTTGGAGACTATGATCCAGCATCTATCCAGGCCAAGGAAGAATCTATTGAACTAAAAAGATCCTTTACTCCCATTCTGATCGTGCAGGGGAAAGAAGATGAAGTGATGAACTGGGAGCTCACACAGAAATTTTATGAGAAATTAAAAAAGGAAAACCAGAACGAACATACCATTCTTGAATTTATACCTGATGGTGACCACTATTTAGTAGAAAATGAAAATGAATTAAATCAAATAATAGACAATTGGTATAGAGACATTGGTTCAATGTAGTAAAGAGGGTATTTAATTTAATGCATATTAATTAAAGAGGCACTGCAATATGGCTTGCAGTGCCTCTTTAGATTCATACCCTTTATTCCTTTTCCACTTCAAAACCGCCTGCAAAAGGCTCTGTTTTTTCATCTGCAAAATAAGCTTTATCTCCCTCTCAGCAGAACCTCTTATTCACTTCACTCCCCATGCTATGTTTCAAATAGCTCTTTAGAATTTCTTTTAGCTACGTACACTCTTGATCAATGGCAAAGTTATAAACAATTGTCCTATTCTTATCTATTTTTAGCAGCGTGGCGCTGCCGGATATCTCCTGGGAAGATCCTGAATGTAATACTTCATCAATTTTATCTGTTTACTCCTCGATATTTATAAGGTTGAGATCGATAATCATGAAGTCCTCCAGAATGGCTAACTCCTCGGCCATCTCCAAATAGGGAATCCCTGCTTTGGTCACTTTAACCGGATATTTGTTTATCATATGGATCTCCCCTTATGCTTGGTATTTAGGATAGGCCGTGACTATTTTACCGGAATCAGCGTTGTCATCGTAACATGCTATAAGTATATGTAAAATAATAGAAGTAATCAATATTCTAAAAAAGGAACATTCTTAACCCGTTCAAAAGATAATAAAAAGGACCAACCCCAGAGGAATTGGTCCTTGATAATTATTCAAACGCCGGAATCGCGGTCTCATCATAATTTTCTTCTAAAAACGTGCGTACTTCTTCGCTCGTCATCGCTTCTGCGAGCTTTTGGATCGGCTCGGAATCGACATTATCTTCACGTGCCACCAATGTGATCGCAAAGTCATTTTCAACGCCTTCCGTCAGGAGACCGTCACTTTTCGGAGTCAATCCAAGCGGTGACGCATAAGCCGGTGTCATGACGACAGCATCGGCGTCATCGTACATTCTTGCCAGCATCAGCAGGTCGACTTCTTTGAATTCATAGTTCTTCGGATTTTCAACAATATCGGCTTGTGTGTAGTAGACATCTTCTTTTTCTTTCAAAGTAATGACGCCATGCTGTGCAAGCAGGGACAATGAACGGTCGATATTGGAAACGTCGTTGGCAATCGCAATCACAGAGCCTTCAGGCAATTCTTCCATTGAAGGGTATTCTTTTGAGTACACACCATAGTTGGCAAAATAGATCGGTGTCACGGGAACAAGGTTTGCATCGTTGCTGCGGTTGAATTCCTCCATGTACGGAACATGTTGGAAGAAGTTCGCATCAACTTCTTCTGCCGCAAGAGCTGTGTTCGGCTGGACGTTATCTCCCAGAACAACCATTTCAAGGTTGATGTTATCTTCAGCAAGCATTGGTTTTACAAGCTCAACGATTTCTGTCATTGGCGGGATCAGAGAAGCTACTTTCAGAGTTACTTCTTCCTGAGGTTGATCTTTTGGTTCTGAGGCATTTTCTTCGTTATTTCCTTCGTTGTTTTGACCGCAGCCAGCTAGTACGAAAAGTAATGCTGCTGCTAGTAAAAGTAATTTTTTCATGTGTTTTTCCTCCTGGTGATTATTTGTATAAAATTCTTTTCAAGTTGTTGCTCTTCCGCGGGAATTGCGCTGGGACTCTTCTCTCGCTAGTCCAATAGGGCTGTGCGTCTGCAGCGACGATTCCCTTTAAATCTTTAAAGCCATTTCCTTAATTAAGTCACTAGCGTGAAAAAATAAGGGAACTTTTTACCGTTAATAGTCGATGGAGCTCATTTTGCTCTTGAATAAGGGAAGTTTTTGCTCTTGAATAAGGGAAGTTTTTTCCCTTATCTAAGGAAAAGGCGCCTATTTCTAGTGTTTTAAGTTAAATAAGGGAACTTTCTTCCTCTATTTAAGCTTTTTCCGGTACTATTTAGTGAATAAGGGAAGTTTTTTCCCTTATTTGAATAAGAAGCGCCTATTTCCAGTCTTGAGTCAAATAAGGGAACTTTCTTCCTCTATTCAAGCGATTTTCGATGACATTAAATAAATAAGGGGAATTTCTCCCTCTATTCAAGCGATTTTTGGGACTTTTTCAAAAATAAGGGGAAATTTTCCCTCTATTATTTCCCAAAGTACCTAATCTAACCCCTGACCGACAAAAACGATGCTAACTCCAGCACCCAGCTACCTCTTATCAATCAACCGAGCCACGGTCGTCCCGGCAAACTGAATCAGCTGCACAAAGATAATCATGATGACGATCATGTACAGCATCAAATCGGTTTTGAACTGCTGATAACCGTAGCGGATGGCAAAGTCACCGATCCCCCCGCCGCCAACGACCCCCATGATGGTGGAGTAGGAAATAAAGCTGATGATCGATGTCGTCAATCCGAGGACCAGCCCTGATCTAGCTTCGACATATACGAATTTAAATATAACTTCCCTCACCGAAGCCCCCATGGAAATGGCCGCCTCCATCACGCCTCTTGGCACGTCCAGCAAAGACTGCTCGACCAACCGGGAATAATGGGCAATCGCGATAATCGCCAGCGGGACGGTCGCCGCCGCTGTTCCGATGGCTGTCCCGATGATAAACCGTGTGAATGGAATCAAGAAAACCACTAATAGCAGAAATGGAAACGAACGGATGATGTTGACCAATAAATTCACGATCGAAAATAGCCACTGATTCTCAAGCATATTTCCCTTCCTGGTCAGAAACAGCAGCGTGCCCACGGGAAGCCCCAGCAGAATGGCCGCAAGAATAGAAATGCCGACCATGACAAAGGTCTGTCCGATAGACCGCCAAATTTCAGCTTCGTATTGAACTAAAACTTCCAGCATCTATCACACATCCTTTTTCAGCTGTTCGATAAAGTAATCCGGGCTGTCATCCCTGGCTTGTATCCCTCTTGGCTCCGAGTCGACGGTATCATAGATTTCCCCGCCGGCCATCACCGTCACGCGATTACAGATACTCTTAATCACGCTCATCTCGTGGCTGACAATCACAATCGTCACTCCGAGACTTCGATTGATATTTTCTAAAACACCCAATATATCGGACGTTGTGTTCGGATCGAGAGAAGAAGTCGGCTCATCGCACAGCAGCACCTGCGGCTTATTCGCCAATGCTCTCGCAATCGCCACCCGCTGCTTCTGCCCGCCGCTCAACTGCGCCGGATACTTTTCCATAAAACTCTCCAACCCGACAAACCGAAGGCACTCCATCACACGGTCCCGGCGTTCTCTTTTTGGAAAATTCGCCAGCTGCAAAGATACGACCACATTCTCATACACCGTTTTATTGGCCACCAGATTAAAGTGCTGAAAAATCATCCCGATCGACTTCCTGGCCTCACGAAGCTTCCGGCTGTTCATCTTCGTCAGGAACTGTCCGTTCACTTCGACTTCCCCTTCATCAGGGATCTCCAGCAAATTCATCAGCCGCAGCAAGGTTGACTTCCCCGCCCCGCTGGCTCCGATAATGCCGTGAATCTCGCCTTTATGTATCGTCAGTGACACCAATTTAATGGCTTGAAATTGTGAAAAACTCTTCGTCACATTATGTAACGCAAGCATAAAAAAACCCCTTTCTTATGTGAAAGGTAAATTTAAGACGCATACCATTATAGCTTAATTCGCTAGTGGTGTCAGGTACGCCGCTCTTATCTATTTATTTAGAAAAAAGAGACTATTGATCCGATGTCACATGTTAATGAAGATCCTTAACAAAGAAGCTATAAATGAAAATGCTGATAAAATCATTGAACTTAACTATAGACGCAAAAAATAAGAGAAGAAATTACCCTTATTTAAGGAACAGCAACAAAAACAGCGTAAATAGAGGTAAAAACTTCCCTTATTCACTTAAAAAGCGAGAAAAAAACGCGTTTTTCATGCCTTAAGGGAAAAAAGTACCCTTATTTATCCGAAAAGCGAGTTCCTTTTTGTAAATAAGGGAACAAACTTCCCTTATTTCAGAGCAAATCATTTCTAGACTGGGCTGGGAATGGTGCCGGCCTGCAAATCACCAAGCCAGTGATTTCATCATTGATATTCGCTGCTTCTTCCGGGTCTGCAGACCGCTTAGATTGGTAAACGTCCAGATTCAGATTTAACTAGGAAACAGATCAAAAAATTAAGAGACAAGGTGTCCCTTCTCTCTTTTACAACCTATTTCATGGTTATTCTGCTTCCACACCCGCAAATGATACTATGCTTCAGCGTTTTGATTTGTCCTTTGCATGTTGGACATAAGCTTTTTTTAGGCAGCATGTTCTTTTACCTCTTTCATATACCTTTTTTATTTTCTCAATGGCAGCTTGTCCTTCCAACTTGATAAACACCTGCAAAATTTGAATTCCGCGTATGATATTCCATCCTGTTTAAAAAGAATGTGGTATCCGCCGCAAATGGACGAATACCACGGGAAATACTATGACGAAAAGCATTCTGCGTCTCCAAAGAGAGACACAGAATGGTAATCCATACACGAATACTGTTTATTTCAAATCAAATCGGTCTGCATTCATTACCTTCACCCAAGCAGAGATGAAGTCTTTTACAAACTTCTCTTTGTTATCATCTTGAGCGTACACTTCTGCAATCGCACGCAGGACAGAGTTTGATCCGAATACAAGATCGACTCTTGTCGCAGTTCTCAGCACTTCACCTGTCTTGCGGTCGCGTCCTTCATATACGCTTCCGTCTACTGGCTTCCACTCTACTCCCATATCAAGCAGGTTCACAAAGAAATCGTTTGTAAGGGTGCCCGCACGATCAGTGAACACTCCATGCTGGCTGCCGCCGTGGTTCGTACCGAGCACACGCATACCGCCAATCAGGACAGTCAGCTCCGGCGCAGTAAGATTCAGCAATTGTGCTTTATCCACGAGAAGTTCTTCCGGGCTTACGCTGTATTCTTTCTTTTGATAGTTGCGGAAACCGTCAGCCATAGGCTCCAGTGCTTCAAAGCTCTCCACATCTGTTTGCTCTTGTGTTGCGTCCCCGCGTCCTGGTGCAAAAGGAACTGTCACCTCAAAGCCAGCATCACGTGCAGCTTTTTCGACTGCCGCACTTCCGCCAAGCACGATCAAATCAGCAATGCTGACTTTCTTATCAAGATGATTTTGAATTTCCTCCAGCACAGTCAGTACTTTCGTCAGCTGCTCCGGCTGATTCACTTCCCACTCCTTCTGTGGAGAGAGACGGATGCGGGATCCATTGGCACCGCCGCGGTTATCCGATCCGCGGAATGTGCTCGCTGAAGCCCAAGCAGTCGTGACGAGCTCGCTGATTGTAAGTCCTGAGTCCAGGATCAATACTTTAATTTTTTCTACTTCTTCGTCCGTCAATTCATAATCAACAGCCGGTATTGGATCTTGCCAAATCAGCTCTTCTTCGGGAACTTCCGGCCCTAGATATCTTGAAACTGGTCCCATATCACGGTGCAATAGTTTGAACCATGCACGCGCGAATGCATCTGCAAATTCTTCCGGATTCTCGTGGAAGCGGCGGGAAATTTTTTCGTAAGCCGGATCCATACGCATGGCCATATCGGCCGTCGTCATCATCGTCGGAACACGTTTTGCAGCATCTTCTGCATCTGGTGCCAGGTCTTCGTCTTTAGGATTTACAGCTGCCCATTGGTGTGCGCCAGCAGGACTCTTGGTCAGTTCCCACTCATAGCCAAACAATAAGTCGAAGTATCCATTATCCCACTGAGTCGGATTAGCCGTCCAAGCTCCTTCAATCCCGCTCGTGATGGTATCCCGGCCTTTTCCGGAACCGTGAGTACTCGCCCAGCCGAAGCCTTGCGCCTCAATAAGACCGGCCTCTGGATCAGCACCGACATGAGCAGCGTCTCCCGCACCATGCGCCTTGCCAAATGTATGGCCGCCAGCTGTCAGGGCAACGGTTTCTTCGTCATTCATTCCCATACGGCCAAACGTTTCACGAATATCACGCCCACTTGCCAACGGATCAGGCGTGCCGTTTGGTCCTTCAGGATTCACATAAATAAGGCCCATCTGCACGGCAGCAAGCGGATTCTCAAGCTCGCGGTCGCCTGTATAACGGTTATCGCCAAGCATTTCCGTTTCAGAACCCCAGTAAATATCTTCTTCAGGATGCCAAATATCAGCACGTCCGCCGCCAAAACCAAAGGTCTTGCCGCCCATTGATTCAATCGCAACATTTCCTGTCAGAAGCAATAGGTCTGCCCAGGAGATCTTGTTTCCGTATTTTTGCTTAATTGGCCAAAGCAGACGGCGCGCTTTATCAAGGTTACCGTTATCAGCCCAGCTGTTCAGCGGAGAAAAACGCTGTGCACCGGTTCCTCCGCCCCCGCGGCCGTCACCCGTACGATACGTACCTGCAGCATGCCAGGACATACGGATGAAAAACGGGCCGTAATGTCCGTAGTCCGCAGGCCACCAGTCTTGGCTGTCTGTCATGAGATCATGAAGATCCTTCTTAAGAGCATCATAATCCAGTTTCTTGAACTCTTCTGTATAATCAAAGTCTTCTCCCATAGGGTTCGTTTTTCTATCATGCTGATGCAGAATGTTCAGGTTTAACTGATTCGGCCACCAGTCTTTTTTTGTTGTACTAACTGATTTATTGCTTGAAGCACTTCCGTGAAACGGGCATCCTTCAGCAGCATTGCTATTATGTTTAGTGTCCATATTCGTTTCCCCTTTTCATATAAATTAACTATTCATAACTTATAAAAAGTAAGTATACCTAAATGATAACACCTATCAGTTAAAAGTCAATACTTATTTATAATGATTATTAATAAATAAACTTTATTGATAATGTTGTTCTGTAAAATGGCTGTCATTTCAGGCTTTTTCAAGGATATATCACTATTTGTGTTAAGGGGTATGCGTCTTCTTCCTAATGTAGTTAATTAAAAAAGGCAAATTTTAAAGAAAAGAAACTCTACTTTTAACTTAAGATTCACTAAATAATCTTAATAAGCACTCACACTATTACCATTACTATTACAGCCTGGTCAGTATTTATGATACTTGTTTCAATTTTTTGTTATTTTAACTTATTCCTGGAACGGTGAGTAACTTGGTATCCCGTTCAAAGGCGAGTATATAAAAAAGCGATCTGCCCAGTTTTAAAGGATTACGTTTTCGGTCTTTTTGTTTAACGACAACAGCTATTGTCCCATCAAAAAATGTGTGTCATTCCCATTACTGTTAAATCGTTAGTTTACCTTATGGTGAAATAAGGGTGGACAAAGAGAACTGATGGTCCATTAAAAGGGGCCGTTTAGTTAGTTTAAGCAGGTCCGGTTTTGTAGTAAAGTGATACTAGAACAACTTAGGGGAGATCGTAAATGGGTAAAGGAATATATAAATTAATAAGTGAAGCAGAGTTAAGAAAGTATGCAGAACTTGCTGTACTAGCTGGTGTAAATCTGCAGCAAAATCAATTATTGATTATTCATAGTGATATCCAAAATGCTGTGTTGGCACGACTAATCCAAAAGGCAGCCTACGAGGCAGGAGCTTCCAATGTTTTTATAGATTGGACAGATGAACAGTCTGCCAAAGAATTTTACTTACATGCAGCAGATCGTGTCATCGATCACTTTCCCGACTGGCAGGCTGCCCGTTTTAAAGAGTGGGACGATGCAGGTGCTGCATACATTCATATCATTTCTGAAAACTTAGATGTCTTTAAGGATGTTTCTTCTGAGAGGATAAGCCGTTTTCAGAAAGCTTCCCGTACCAAGTTGAGTGATTATCATGCGAAAATTAGATCTCACCAGATACGCTGGTGTCTTCTGGCTGTTCCGTACGCTGCATGGGCAGGTAAAGTATTTCCCAGCCTAAGTATAGAAGAGGCTTTACAATCACTATGGAAATTAATTTTAAAAGGATCTCGGGCAGACAGAGAAAATCCTATAAAAGATTGGGAGAGCCACAATAGAGACTTCGAGTTCCGCAAAAAAGTCTTAAACGAGAGCCAATTCGAAGCCCTGCATTTTACAAATAGCCGTGGAACTGATTTATTCGTCGGCCTGCCTGAAAACCATCGCTATATCGGTGGAGGAGTACAAGATAAAAATGGAATACCTTTCTTTCCAAACATTCCTACGGAAGAAATATTTACGGCTCCCCATAAATATAAGGTGAATGGCAAATTGGTTGGTACTAAACCTCTTATTTATGGAGGAAGTGTCATCGATGATTTTTATCTGATTTTCAAAGATGGACGGATTACCGACTACTACGCCGCCAAGGGACAAGACGTGTTACAAGATCTCATCGAAACAGACGAAGGTTCACATTATCTAGGGGAAATTGCCTTGGTCTCTAATCAATCTCCTCTTGCTCAGGAGGATACCCTCTTTTACAATACCTTGTTTGATGAAAATACGGCCTGTCATATTGGAATCGGAAATGCCTCTCCCTCCAATATTCAAAATGGCATGGACCAATCGGAGGAAGAGTTGGAGGCAGCGGGTATGAATACTTCACTTTTGTTAGTCAATGTAACCTTTGGTTCCGAAGATATGAAAGTAACGGGCATTAAAGAGGGCGAAACGGAAATCCTGCTGATGAAGGATGGGGATTTTCAATTCTAATTCGAATACAACTTAAAAACGCAAATTATTGTACAGACAAAAAGACTCGTCGATTGACGAGTCTTTTTGAGTTTGAGCACCTAAAACAGAACTCTTTATCTCATTTTCACTATCGACATTAACTTACACTCTGAAATATCTGGCACAAACCGAACCCTGCCGCTCTTTCATCTTGATTTACCAAACCGAACATATAACGGCCCCTTTAAGGAGAAAATAGAAGTATATTTGTGATAAGGACGGTTATTATGAGCTACCCAACCAAAGACGATATAAATAAACTTGATACTCAGTTGACAGAGCTGCGGCTGGAAAACTTTATTCATGAGGATTTTCTGACTCCCCAATGGTGGTTTTTACTGAGCCTCTTTATACTTCCCTGGATTGCTTGGTGGTTCCTGGTGGACAAAGGAAGGATCAAGCAAATATGGCTCTTTGGGGCGCTAATGTCTATCCTTATTATCTATTTAGATGATATTGGAAGTGAGTTGGATCTCTGGAATTATCCCATTAAACTCATTAACATTATCCCGCGGCTGAACCCTATAGATATCAGCGTCCTTCCTGTAATGCATATGCTGCTTTATCAATACTTCACAAAGTGGAAGCCCTTTCTATGGGCGAATTTCATTATGGCACTTTTCAACTCCTACATAGCTGAACCTTTCTTTGTAAAAATCAATATTTATGAATTAACCAATTGGAAGTACTCCTATTCCTTGCCAATCTATATATTAAAGGCCGTCGTGATTAAATTTATTCTTGAAAAGGTTTTATTAAAAAGTAAGGGTAAATAAGGGTTTAATTCATGTCCCAGGCTAGAAGTGACTTTCTCTGTAATAAGGGAATATTTTTCCCTTAAATACAAAAAGGAACTCGATTTAGGATAAATAAGAGAACTTTTTTCCCTTAAGGCGGAAAAAACACGCTTTTTTCTCGCTTTTTAAGTGAATAAGGGAAGTTTTTACCTCTATTTACGCTGTTTTTGGTGCTGTTTTTTAAATAAAGGTATTTTCTTCCCTTATTTTTTGCGTCTATAGTTACATTCAATAGTTCTATTAGCATTTTGATTCATGTCCCAAGATAGAAGTGAACCCTCTCTAAAATAAGGGAATATTTTTCCCTTATTTGCAAAAAGGAACTCGATTTCGGATAAATAAGGGAACTTTTTTCCCTTAAGTAATGAAAAATGCGCTTTTTTCTCGCTTTTTAAGTGAATAAGGGAAGTTTTTACCTCTATTTACGCTGTTTTTGATGCTGTTTTTTAAATAAGAGTATTTTCTTCCCTTATTTTTTGCGTCTATAGTTACATTCAATAGTTCTATTAGCATTTTAATTCATGTTCCAGGCTAGAAGTGACTTTCTCTGAAATAAGGGAATATTGTTCCCTTATTTGTAAAAAGGAACTCGATTTCGGATAAATAAGGGAACTTTTTTCCCTTAAGTAATGAAAAATGCGCTTTTTTCTCGCTTTTTAAGTGAATAAGGGAAGTTTTTACCTCTATTTACGCTGTTTTTGATGCTGTTTTTTAAATAAGAGTATTTTCTTCCCTTATTTTTTTGCGTCTATAGTCTAGTTTTTACCCGCCCAGTAAACCAACTGGGCATGCTGCTGATTCAAAAATGGCTTCCCATTTAGACGGTTTCTCCATAAAAAAAGCAGAGCTGAAAAACAGCTCCACTTTTGTACCTGCCTATTCTCTATCAAACAAAGCCGCTCCCGCAATACCCGGGTTCGTCATTTCATAAGGATCCAGAATCAAATCAAGCTCTTCTTCCGTCAGGACATCGTACCTCAAGCACAGCTCTCTGATTGGCTCGCCGTTCAAGATGGCTTCCCTTGCGATCCGTGAAGCGACTTCGTAGCCGATATGCGGGTTGACGGCCGTGATGATCCCGACACTCTTCTCCACATAAGTCTTCATTCTCTCTTCGTTTGCCTCGATGCCCTTTACACAGTTCTCTGTAAACGTATCAAAGGCATTGTTCATGATGCTGATGGATTGAAGAAGGTTGAAGATCAGCACAGGCTCCATAACGTTCAATTCCATCTGCCCGGCTTCGGACGCCATGGAGATGGTGTGGTCATTTCCGATGACCTGGAAAGCCACCTGGTTTATAAGTTCCGGCATGACCGGATTCACTTTTCCAGGCATGATGGATGAACCCGGCTGCCTTGATGGAAGGGAAATCTCACCCAGGCCGGCTCTTGGTCCTGAAGCCATCAAGCGCAGGTCATTCGCGATTTTAGACATATTCACCATAGAGATCTTCAGCGTGCTGGATACTTCTGTGTAAGCATCCGTGTTTTGTGTAGCATCCACCAGATGTTCAGCGCCTGTGAACGGAAGGCCGCTGATTTCTGCCAGGTAAGGCACGACAAGCTCGATATATTTCGGAAACGCATTGAGGCCTGTCCCTACGGCCGTCGCTCCCATGTTCAACTCATAGAGATGCTCCCTGGTCCGCTCTATACGCTTAATATCTCTTGCAATCACTCGGCTGTACGCTTCGAATTCCTGGCCGAGCCTGATCGGAACTGCGTCCTGCAGGTGGGTGCGTCCCATTTTGATGATATGGCTGAATTCCTGGGCTTTAGCACTGAATGCCTCGTGCATCTTTTCCATCGTCGGAATCAGCTGATCGAGCAGGTTCAAGATCGAAATGTGCATGGCTGTCGGAAAGGCGTCATTTGTTGATTGTGACATATTGACATGGCTGTTCGGGCTGCAGTGACCGTACGCCCCTTTCTCTTTTCCCATGAATTCCAGTGCACGGTTGGCAAGGATCTCATTAATGTTCATGTTGAACGATGTCCCGGCGCCTCCCTGGATTGGATCTACAAGAACCTGATCATGCCATTGTCCATCGATCATTTCATCCGCCGCTTTCACGATGGCTTCGCCGATCCCAGAATAAAGCCTGCCGACATCCACATTCGCTTGTGCAGCCGCTTTTTTCACCATGGCCATTGCCTTGATCAATTCCGGGTGAATCTTATAGCCTGTGATCGGAAAATTCTCCACCGCACGCAGCGTCTGAATTCCATAATAAGCATGTTCGGGTACTTCTTTAGATCCGAGGAAATCTCGTTCCACTCGGTGTTTGTTTACTGTGACTGACATTTGGCTGTGTCTCCTTTGGTTAGTCTCTCTTTTATATGATGGCTGTTTGTATCCTTTTCTATAATAGCATGTCTGACATTGCTTCACTAACCTAAAAAAGCGCAAGCTCCCCTTTTAGCCCCGACAGGCAAATGTTCCCCGGAGAAAAAAAGGCGGTTTTTCCTTTTATTCTCCGGGGGTTATTTGATCCCGAGGGGCTAAGTCCGTTCCAGTGGGTACGGACCCTAGGGCGCTGGAACTGGATTCAATAAAAAGCGGAAAGGCCCCGCTCAGCGGCGTACGGACTGTACCGCCTCGCATGAGATAAAGGAATCACGAAGAACGAAGTGATTCGATGATACTTATCTTATAAAGTGGAGAGGTCCCGGTCAGCGGCGTACAGATTGTAGGGCTCTCGTATGAGATAAAGGAATCACAACGAACAAAGTGAGTTGATGATGACTTATCGCAAGGAGAGAGACCGAAATTTGCTAGCCGTTGGGACCTCGGAACTGGATTCGCAAGGAGAGGATGGGCAGTACGCTAGCCGCTGGGGCCTTGGAGCTGGATTCAGAAACGCTTTCTAATTTTTCGAACGAAAGATTCTATACTTTCTTACCTTATAAAGAAAGAAGAGGCGAAATCCATTCACCTCTCTTTCATGATACTCCTAGCAGCATAATAACCGCTGAGAGTCGACGACAGCGTTCCGGGACCAGGAAACACCTGCTCTCCGACAATATACAATTGCGGCAGGGAAGAACGTACGCTTTTCGGTTTCAGGACCGCATTTTTCACTGTCAAAGGAAAACCGCCGACTGCCGTCTTTCCGATGTAGCGCTCATAAGTCAAAGGCGTTCCTGTCTCTGCAAAAAGAAGATTCTTCCTAACAGGGATGACTCTATCGATCTCATTCAGAATTTCTTCCTTCAGCCGCTCCTTCAGTTCCTTGTACTTCTCCTCTGAATACGTCGACCAGATATTAGGATGCGTGTGCAGCGAAACGGTCATCGTCACTTCACCTTCAACAAGATTCCCCTTCATGTCCTGGGTGCTATGAAAAGTTGCATAAACCGGTCCATGCGTATTCTTGACCAGCGAAGAGAAGTCAAAATGGGGAACGATTTGATAAGCAAAGGGAAATTCCACTCCCTCTAAGGATCCCCGCCTCACTTCATTAGAAAGAATGGCGTCCACTCTGAAGGCTCCCCAAGAAAACTCATCGTCTGCTCCATAGCTGGTACCCGGCCCAAAGGAGATGCCTGAATTATTGACAATGTAATCAAAGGAAGAGGTGCGCTTCCGGCTGGTGACATTCCATTGCTTCCTGCTTATATCATAAGTGAGGTTTTCTACGGGAGAGACCTTCACAACCTCCCCGCCCAGCTCCTTTACCCGGCTCGCCAATGCTTTCGCAAGCCGGCCGAGCCCATCCTGAATGGCGAAACTGCCCCTCCGGTAAATCGTCAAAGCGAAACTGGATGGAAGCAGTGCCGCTTTCGTCACATCCGTCTGCACCGCATCTAAAAGCTGTGCATCCAGAAGCTGGCGCAGCGGCTGATACGATTGAAGACCATACTTTTTCATGAGATCTTCTACCGACAACAGCGCATACCGGGCAAGGCGCAAGACTGATGCCGGATGCTTTAACGCATGCTGCGGCAGATTTCCTAATTCATAGAGCCTTCTGATAGGCAGCGAAACCCGGCTTTCGGTGACGGCCTGAACATCATCGCCGATTCTCTGAAGAGCTCTCCAGAACTTCAACACATTCCCGCTTCTCTCATGAAAAGCACGTTTCAGCTCTTCCTCCCACAGCTCCGTGCTTTTATACACCGAGACCTTTTCCTGCGGTAAAATAATATCCATCGGATGCAGCAGGTCCGCTGCCGGCAGGTCGATGTACAGATCATCCAAAACAGTCTTTAACAACCCATGCTCCTCTAAGCCAAACGCAATGGTTGCTCCCGTCGGAAACTTCCGGCCGTTCCGGAAATACCACCCCGCCGAGCCTCCAACTGTCGTCGATTTTTCAATGACCGTCACCTTACAGCCTTCCTTCGCTAAGTAAGCAGCGGCGGTCAGTCCTCCGACACCCGCGCCAATGACACAGACAGACTTTGACATGGCGGCACCTCCAGTCTTTTTGAGTAATTGTACCATCTCAACGGCCATTTTCCTTTTTATTGGTGTGCTCCCAAGTTATTCGTACCATACCAACGCCCATTTCTATTTTTAATGGTACGTTTCCCAGCTAATCGTGCCAACTCAACGCAGATTCCTGATTTTGATGGTACGTTTTCCAGCTAATCTTACCATCCMAGGGCAGGTTTATGATTTTATTGGTACATTTTTAAATCAGCTTCCCCTTTCTATCAACATCCTCCAATGTCGTGGCAGTTTTTCAAAAAAAAATCAACCAACTTTAGTTTGTCCCCCAGCCCTGGCTGGGTTTAATATAAGCACTTATTCCGGAAAATTCCAATCAAAATGAGCTACATGTTTTAAAGCTGTTTTCGATAAGGGATATTTTTAAAGTAGTGGATTTCTGCTCCAGGAGGGCGGTGAAGCAAAAGCGGAAGCGGCCGTTCAGCGACGCACAGATTTTAGGGCTCTCGTATGATACTAATCTACCCTAATTTGTAAGGTAAAGGGCTAACAAAACCATCAGACTTATTGGAAAATTTATGGTAAACTGAAGTTGATGCAATGTTCCATTAAAGGGGCAGGATAACGTAACATTAGGACTCTAAAATAAAATTAATCAGAAATTTTCAAATGATTCAATCAGCAAGTTAAAACCTCTGGGAAATTCATTTATGGTTTTAAGGAGGATTGTATATGTGGTGGATGCAGAATTTTTTTAAGTATTCTTGGAGAGTAAACATATTATTTATACCTGCTTGGTTTTTTCTTTATCTGGCAGCCTTTCGTTTTGGATTTACTAATTGGACCGACGCGACTCTAAATATAAATGATTTGTATGCAGCAGGTTGTGTCATAGGGAGCATTGTATTTTTTATGCTTACAAGGAGGCAAGCAATAAAAGAATTCAATGATCAATACCCCCCTGGACAGGAAAGCGAACAGTAAAAGAAGAACGGACAATAGTACGCTTACCTGGTGATTTCCTCTCTTATTGGCGTTTGCTGAACAAGCAGCCGTCCTTTATTCAAGTAAAGGGGCAGGTCAGCCGAATCGTATAGGGGTGTACCTTGATATTCACTAACATTAGGCAAAGACATTACAGAATTGGAATAACTTTGAAACTATTTGTCGTCCTGTATCGTAGAATAGCGTATAAGAATAATTGAAAGGGTGATACAAAATTAGCAGCATCAAAAAACACGTTCAGCCCTTGATATTAGTGGGAATTCTGCTTTTAGCCACAGGCTGCACAAACTCCGAAACCTCAGGGGACAACTCAGAAGATGCCGGAACCCAAAGTGCTGCTGAACAAAACATTGAAGCTTTCCTAGAAAATGCGTTTACTGGACCAACCGAGGAGTATGAGGAGGCTTTTTCGGGAAAAGTTGAAGATTTGGAAAGAAGAAGCGAAAGTATTTCTGAGTACTATCAAAATAATTTCGAGCCTTATATGAGCGAAAGTCTTTTAGAGGGTTTCATCAATTCTAATGGCGCTATTCAATTCTTGAGATTTGCTTACCCTGATTATGTTTTGGCAACAGAGGAAATCACACTTGAAGAAGACGAGGACTACTACACCTTTGCTGCTGAAGTATCCTATACGAAAAAAAGAAAGTGATGAAAGTGGTACATTTACAATTATAACGGCAATATACAAACTGATGAGGAAGGCGTAATCACGGGTATTCAATATCATAAGGGCCAATATGAAAAGCTTGAGAATGCCTTAAAATAAGAAGAACTGAAATTTGGTAAAGATAAAAAATAGGCACAGTTCATTTGAGTTGAAGTTTTTCAGGATGCTTTCCACTCGCTTCAGGTATAAGCGTTGTTCTGTTAAAGGGGGGCATTTGCTGAACAAGCAGCTGCCCCTCTGTTTATTTATAGGGGAGGTTAACAGAATTTCCGAATTCCCAAAATAGAAATGTGGTAATCGTCAAATGGGGGGAATACTTTATGTTTTGGATTAAATTAGGTGTAATCATCGTTATAGCTTCTGTAATTATTTCAATGGTTCAGTTTATTTTAAGAAAGGTTTTTAAAATTGAAAAAGTAAAAAAAGGGTTCATTTCCTATAATTATATAAATGATTTACACAGAAAAATTGACAAATGGATAAGAAATATTTCTTCAGTTACTTTGGGAGTCCTTGTTTTTATTCAGTTGAAATATTTTGAGGAAAACATCTACTTATTTGCTTGTGGAATAATCCTTTTTCTTGTCTTGGATTATTCGGTAAGGTTATTTTTTGAGTGGAAATATAGTGCACACCCAAAACAAGCAATTTTAACGATAACTGAGATGTTTCTAGGAACAATAGCAGTCATAATTGTGCTTCAGCTCTAATTTCTTCATTCATTAAGCTGTGAAATGAAAGAATTAAATTTCTTATAAATATCGCTATTCGATATAGAGGCCTTTTCTATTAAAGTTGGCATTTGCTGAACAAGCAGCTGCCCTTTGTTCATGTATAGGGCAGGTTACTGACATGCTTCACAATTTATTAAGTTTTAAAGGGGGAGATTTACTATGAAGAAACTGCCAAGTATTTTGTTATTAACTTTATCGATGGCAGCTTGTACTAACCAAACTAATTATGAGTTACCTATTGATGAGTATCCGCAGGCATTTTTTGACCAAGTAAATGAATTGCCTGAGGAAATTCAAGAAAAAATGATTGTTCCTACCGAGTTTCCATTCAAAGTAGAGAAACCAAGCTATCATAAAGATGAAACGTCCGATGGAAAGGTAATCCTTACAGCCTTAGATTATGTTTCTGTTGCTGAAGAAAAAACCGATAAAATTGTCGTGCATTTCACAACTTCCTATTTAGAAGGCCTTGATAACTTTGATAAGAATGGGGCAGAAACGATTAAATTAGATAGTGGCATCGAAGCGAAGATACGAAAAGATAATGAAGACAATAAAACAATTATTTGGACGAAAGACAATCAGGCATTCCATACGCTATCTATATTATCAAGAGGCGAGGAAATTACATTAGTACAATTGGAAACTATCGCTAACTCAATGACTCCAATATCTTCTTCAAGCAATTAAAAAGGGTTCTCTTCTTAAACAAACGTAGGCGTTTGCTGAACAACAAGCCGCTCCCCCAGAGGATTGTTCAATTAAATGTCAGCATTCAAATTAATAGGAGTGTAAGTAAATGTTTAAATCAGAAATAACAAATAGAATTATATCTTTGGTAGTTTTTTGGGGAATTGTAACTTTTGTGCTGTTTAATAATGATGAATTTTGGAGTAGTCCAATTTTATTGAGCATTACGATTGTAATAGTGGTTTTAGGTACCGTGTTCCATCTATATAAAATCTTAAATCTTAGAAATTCCAAATAAACCTTAAGCTGATTGAAGTGATGAGTTTTCACTGTAACAAAATAAGGATAGTGAATTATGAGAATTTTCTGTTCACAACAGTTCAAGGAGGTGTTGAGGTTGCAAAAAGCAGAAGCAAATGAAACACTTCGCTTTTTTCTTTGTTTGTTTCATCTTATCGCTCTCAGGCGTTTTCTTTATATAGTTCCCTTATAGTGAGGGTGTTTGCTGGATAGCATCCCCCTCCTTTCGTTACTTCAGCGATTGTTAGATATCCTGGTATGAAGATGGATTTTATTTTATGGAGGCGGCTTATGTGTCTAAAGAAATCACTTTCATCTTAGTTATAGTATCAATGGCTGTATGGGTTATGGTATCTAGAGAGGCTGTAAAACCTTCAAAAGAAATAGACTGGAGAAAAATGATCACATTACTGTCTGCCGGATCCCTATCTGCATTCGTTATAACCATTATGCTTTTTCAAAGCCTGTGATTATTTGTTAAAAAGGTGCCTAATTGAAACACGGTAGATCACTTTATTGTGTTATGAAACTATAAGTATGTGAAACTCGTCATATGGAAACATGAATATAAAAGGGCGGATATTATGAATTGGAGAAACATCACAGGATTTATTTTGTTTGGGATAGGTACAGCACTTTGGTTCCTTGCTTTTGCCTACCGGATGTTAATCACCTCAGACATCCCCGTTAATTTTACCCCTGAAGAGTCTGCATTGGCTCAGAGATTTTTTATTGTCTCCGGTATCATTGTTCTAATCGGAACACTATTAACAAAATCTAAAGGATTCTACTTATTATCACTGGGGATTTTCGGTTCTATTGCTATTTTTGGCTGGCTGAACAAATTCTGGTACGCGGCCGGGGCTGAATATTATAGTGCTGAATATGCTCGTTTAAGTAATGTCAGCATTTACGTCCCGAGTGCTCTTGCGCTTATTAATTTGATTTACTTGCTCGTATCTGTTTGGAAAAACCCAGAAAGGCTTCATAGGTCAGTTTAGCAGCTGCCCTCCACGAAAGGAGAGAAAATGATGTTTAAAAAAACAGTCATAACGATACACGTTTTCATTTTCCTTGTGGCAACAATTATTGGTTTGGGCGCAGTATTTAATATTTCTGCACCAGACCCAAATAGAACACATGAAGTTTGGTTCACTGCTATTGCCATTTATAACATCCTTGTACTAATATCCATGTATGCACAGTTAAAGCTTAAAAAAGGTTGGATATTCCTAATCACAGTTCTAGGCTTGATTGCTCTATTCGTTTTATTACCAGAGATCGTGCTTTACATCGAGGGAATTCTTAATTAAGGATCTGCACCTCTTTGAGTAACCAGCTTAGAGGTACGGATAAAACTCATACTGGTTAAAACACTACCTAATTAAACCATGCTATTTAATCTTGCACCATTCTAAGTTGGCCCGCTTAAATAATTCAAATAACAAAAAAACCATCATCTCTGAAAGATAATGGTCCCTCTTTACTTCGCTGGTTCGGTTTCTATGAACTCGAGCCCTTTTTTACTCATTAAATACTTCAGTCCGTCGCGGAAGGTTGCGTGTGTGATGAACTTGGTTGTATCGACTCCGGAGATGACCATTTCATGAGCGAAGTTCGGTTTGAATCCGACGAAGATTGTTTCCACGCCCATTAGGTTCAATCCAGCCTGAAGCTCGCTGATTCGATAGATCAAGTTTTGCAGGCCGAGTTCTTCAACCTCTAAATGGCTGATTCCCGTAAAATCAATCAGGACCGTGTCTGCCTTTTGTTTTTGGATGCTGAACAAAACTTTCTTTTGAATATTATCCAACCGTTTCTCATTCAACGACCCTGTTAACGGAACCAGCATCGTTTCAGGAATAATGGAAGGAATAATCGGAGTTGAAAGTTCATCGATCAGCTTTTCGCATTCCTCTACTCTTTCCCTCAGTTGACGAATTTCCTCTTCGGGAGTTTGTGACTCGCTCATTTCATTTACACCTCTTAAAACTTAGTTAGGACTAGTATACCATTTTGACAGGGAATTGTGGGTAAGCAATATCACTCTTTGTAAAAGAGACGGCTTTTCCATTGAATCACAGCTAGAGGATTCCGGGGTTGGGGTCCCCTTTAATATCAGCTCCTGCCCTGCGTTATCCAATCTTTACCGTGTTGGTGAATTCAACATGAGAAGATGCTGGATTGAATTCTCAGCTTAAGGAGTTGTTACACGATGGGAAGGGGGTTCGTTATGGGTGGACTTCCATATCATATCCAAAATAGCAGAAGATTATTGCATTTAACAGTAGCAAATCCAGATCTAATGGATTGGGGTTCTTATGTCTTTATTCAATTTTCTTCGATTAAAGACCTCGTTAGCAGAATCGCTATTGTATGTTTTCGTCCACATAGTTCAAATAGTAATTAAGAAATTTTCCAGTTAAAAACCCCAGCATAATATTTGTAATAACTATACCCCAAAACCCCCAACCAAAGCGTTAAAGCTCCGCCGATAAAAGCTAGGACTATTCCTATCCACATAACCAAACCCCCATATAATATTATCTCGTCTCTTTTAAATTCTGTTTTAATAAACTATCCTCCCTTTACTTGAGTAAAGGGCGGCTGCTTGATCGGCAAACGAAACGGTTAGTTATATTTCACTGCGCTTTTATAATAAAAAATAAAACTTAGAGCTATTGTTAAAAGAGCCGTTCCGCCGATAATATATACTGCACCAAAGGTTTGCGGCTCTCCAGTTAAAACCCAAATTTGATAAGGAATAAATATAATTGCTGAAATCACTAAAACTCCCCATAATAATGATTTTGCATTTTGCTGAACATCTTTAAAAACAGAATGTCTTTTGGAATATTTAATCATAGAGACCTTTCTCAAGGCGAACAACAAAACAAAAATCGATAAAATGAATAAAAGAAAGTTCATAGAATACATCTCCTTTCAGTAACAAATAAACTCCATTGCCGAATTTCTTGTTCAACTATGCTGACTCTTTACTGAACAAAGGGCGGCTGCATATTAACAAATGCCCCATTTATTGTGTAAAATTAATTTTCCGCTTCTTTAAGCCATTCTTTGGTACCATTTGTTACTATCACTTTAATATCTACGTTAGTGTTTTTACCAAAGTGATACCAAACCCTTTTAACACCATCGTCCATTTCGACCATTTTCGTTTCTTCATCGCCGACAATAACTTTCTCATGTCTTGGTTCAGTTAAAGTTCCACACCATAAATGCGACTCTCCATCCAGATAGCCACTCCATTCATCTAAAGGACATACATTGGTTCTTTTCCATAACCATTTGTCATCAGATTTTGTAAAGTGTGCAAGTTTTGGATGGTGATTGTTGTAAACATCATCTTCTGTATGGGAAGTAAAAATAATAATATTATCTTCTTGCACTTTCTCTACTACCTTGTATTCGTCAACATCTTTATTATTTTTCATTTCATCATGAAAGACATCTTCCATCGTTTCAGGACTGTTACAGCCGACAATCAGAAGTGGAAACAGAAACAGAACAATAAGAATTATATTTTTCAATCCACCATCTCCCTTCTAGCTGCCTTAGCACCTACCTTAAATTTCTTAAGGTGAAGATTGTCAGTCAAAGAAGCTGCTTTTTTGAGAAAAACCGATCAGCAATTAAACAGATAATCACGCAAGAAAGAAAGAATAGAGAACAAAAGATAATAAAAACAACGGAAGAATAATCATTAGTTTCTTTCTAAAGTTCTTAAATAATGAACTATTATCTGGCGCATACCAAAGTTCCAAAGAAGAGAAAAAAAGCAGCAAAACCGCAATGAAAACCCCTATCATGATCTCCACAACCAACCACCTCCCCAATGTAAATTTTGTACACGTGATGAACAATCCCATGCAGTGGTATGACGATTGCCAAAAGAATAAGGTTTCAAAACTTTAAGGCTGAGAACCTACAGTATTCTACTAGGAGGTTTATAATGGGACTCACTTTAACCTTATTAGGAATTTTATCGTCTGCTGCGGTTCTTGATAAGGTACTCTTTTTTACAAACCTGTTTCTCTATCTTAATACCAATTATTTCAAAATCCGGAGTATTACTCAAGAAAATGAAACAAAAAAAGAAGCTCATCCTTATTCCGGATGAGCTTCCCTTTGTTGAACAAGACGACATCATTAACTGGTCTTCAGTTATTGCCTCCTTGTTACTTATTATTTTGATTTATCTCCTCTAGCAGCTCAATAATTCTTTTATTTTGTTGTGATTGTTCTTTTAAAAAACCCACAATAGTCCCGACACCGACTACAATAAGCAGTGATAAAATCCACTTAATCATACCCCCATAAAAAACCTTATTACATTATTTTACCTTAGTAAAATATCGCTGGATATTGATGGTTACGGTCTTGCTTTTATACTTCTCTTTCTTCTAACAACTCGCCTGTGTTTACAAATCCAAGTGACTCATAGAATTGAAGTCCAGGATAATTAAACAGGCTTTACATGGTCAGGTCTTGCACCTGGCCGGCAAATCCCCTAAACCTCTTCACTGGAGCGTTTATTTCCTTTATAAATGAAATACAGCGCGATCATCATGAACACCAGCGCAGCGGAACGTTTCATATCCAAAGGAATCACTAAACTATTGAACCAGCCGAAATGATCAATAACGACTCCGATTACAAGCTGCCCAATGATGACGGTGATATTGGCTGCAATCACCCCGATTTCAGGAACGGCCGCGATAATAAAGAGCAAGAACATCACGCCTAAAAAGACGGCGCTCAGCTGCCACTTAGGCACTTCCACTATCGCAAGCACATTTCCCTGACCGAAAAAGAGAATGAAAATAGCTAGAAACATGGTTCCCGTCAGAAAAGTTAAGAGTGTCGTCTCGATCGTTCCCGCTTTACGGCTGAATGTACCATTAATAGCCGACTGTGCGCTTAATGTAAGACCACCTAAAAAGGTGAATAAAATCATGAATATACCCAATTTTCATACCTCCTAGTAAACTAAAACAAGTGCAATAATCATCGAAACCACCGCAAATATTTTTTCTTTATTGATTCGATATTTCTTACTTCCAAGCCAGCCGTAATGTTCTACCACCATGCTCATGACCAACTGGCCGATAATGACGGCCACCATCGTGATCCCGACGCCAACAAACGGAACACTAATCACTATGGAAGTTAAATAGATAACCCCAAGGACACCGCCAAGCATCGTCCATTTAGGGGCTTCGGCAGCATGAGAAAGCTTACCCTTCCCAAAGAACAGCCATAACAAACCGAGAATGATGGAGCCCACAAAGAAATTATAAAAACTGGTTTCGAGCTTTCCGATCGACTTCCCGAGCTCACCGTAAATCGCTCCTTCAAAACTAAGCGCTGCGCCTGCTAGCAGTGCTAATATATATGAAATGTAACGCATGGAATAAATCCCTCCTGATTTCTTTATTTTTAAATATCTAGAAAAATCGATATATTAACGTAAAAAAAACAGAAATCCACCATCTCAGATTTCTGTTCCAAGATATTCAGCAAACTGGCGAATGGCTTCTTCATTCCTTCGATAATACGTCCACTGGCCGTAACGGACCGATTCAAGAAGCCCCGCTTTCTGCATCATGGTTAAGTAGTGAGAGACCGTAGATTGAGAAGCTGCCGCTTTTTCTTGAATATCCCCTACGCACACTCCCCCTTTATAACTTACCTCCCTGGGAAGGTGGGCGCCTTGCTTAGGAAAGTGCTTCTCCGGTTCCTTCAGCCACTTTAAGATATTTAGTCTGGTTTGATTGGATAACGCTTTGAATACATCGATTGGTTCCATAGTCCATATTATATATCGAGTTTTTTCGATATGTCAATCAGCAGGAGTGAATACATTCCTGCCGGCTTAAAATCAAGCATGCTGCAAAGCCGTTAGTAAATTCAGTTCTCTTAAAAATTATGAAAACTCTTCAGCTGATTGGAACTTAAAGGCTGTCTTCGCATAGATTGTGGCTATTTAAAAGTAATGGATTTCCCCTCCAGGTCCAGGCGCACGACTTATTTTCATTGCTTCTGTGTGAGCAAGTTCATTTAGTGAAATCTGCTGTGGAAAAACTAAGCAAAACTGAGATGATGGCAGCTGATATAATAGGAAAAACCACAAGAAGAGTTATTATTGCTGATACGGTTTTCTTTTGTACCACTTTGCGCCAAAGGATATACCAGGCTTCGCCAATACATTTACCATAGAAGAATGTCCACGGTCTTGGAGTAAAAAAGCCTGATCCTCCCTATCTTTAACGAGGAATTAGGGCATAGGTTTCCCACAAATTGCACTAATTGTACCCCTCTAATAGAGAAATCCCTCCGCCTCTGCCCTTATTAGCATAGATAGGGATTCCACATCCACATCTCTATAGATCATTATTGTGGAAACTTTAAAATGCTCGGCCAATTTCTTAGCAGTAAACACTTTTCTATCCAATAAGCGATAAATGATTTCAGAATGCCGGTTAATGGTCATGTGAAATCCTACCACTTCGCTTTACAAGAATTGTTCTTCTTTTTTCTTTAAAAACTTCTCCATTGCTTGTTCACTGTCAATGCCCATTCGCTCGGCCAAAACCATCAGCCACCAAAAAGACTCCGCGATCTTATGCTCTAAGTCCAATTCTGGATCAGTCCCTGTCGGCCATCTTTCTTGGTGAGCCATTGCTAATCTTCCAACAAGTGCTGCATCGGTAAGAAATGCAAGGGCATCTTCCTCTACTCCCCATTCTGAGCCATGATATTTTTCCTCAAGCTGGTGGTAGGCTTTTCTAATGCGTAACGAACGATTAACTGCGTTGTTAAAATCCATTTTTCCATCTTCCTTTCCTTGTTAAAAGTGTGGTACGGATAGCATGTCACATGGTCATCCACCATGCCAATCGCTTGCATAAAGGAGTATATCATAACAGGATCAACAAATTTGAAACCCGAGACAAAGGGACAATGAACTGTCCCAGGAAAAAATAATTAGGGACAAGGTACCTCTTGTCCCTAATGACATAACGGAGACCTATGAATTCATAATTTACTATAAGAATGAGCATCCTAACAAGAACTTTAATCATAAAAGGATGTTTGTTGTGAAGCAAAATAAAACTCAGAAGAAACTCTTACAAATTACACTAATTATAAATTTAGTGATACTCATTCCTCTACTTATCAGAAAGCCTCCAGTAAAAGATTGGATAATCGTGTATTTGTTTAATGCCGCTACCAACGGTTTAATTGATAATATATTATCAAAACATAAAATAGTGAAGTATCCAGGACGTTTATTTTCGAAATCATTTGACACTCATATACTGTTTGATTTCTTTCTATATCCAACTTTCACCATTCTGTATAATCAGATGACACAAAAGGATAAAATTCCCTTAATTATCTATAAACTCATTTTCATTACTATACCACCTTTTTTAATTGAACTTTGGGCAGAGAAAAATACGAATTTAATTGAATGGAGCAGAAAATGGAAATGGTATCATACTTTTTTGGGTCTAATTTTTAAATCACTATTAACAAGAACGGTAATTGGGGTTGTAAGGAAATTAGATAATCAAATTAATTAAAGAATATGTATTATCATGCTTGGTCAGCTACCGAAATAGCGGTAGCACAAAGAGCCCGTCGTATTCCCTTGTATCAATAATGGCCCCCTGCATACTGAATGAAAAATACGAGGAACACCAGAACAAATTGCTGCACAGTACAACGAACGATACTATTCAATTGAAAATACTAAATCATAATTAGTAAAGCCCAAGAAAACCTATGCCTAATTCCTCGATAAGATAAGGAGAATTAGGCTTTTTCACTTCAAAACCGTTGACATACTTCTATCTGTAAATGTGTTGGCGCAGCCTTGTTAATTCCTTGGCGTAAAGTGGTGAAACGATCGCAAGAGTGGTAAAATCTCTTGGCTGTATTCAACCACTAAAGAGATTTACCGGCATGACGTTATAAGTTGCACGCCGAGGGTCAGGCACCGATATTTCCCTATTCTCTTTACATAGTCATCTGACTAAGCCTAAGATAAAAGGAGACATTGGGAGGGATTATATGAATTTAACGAAAGAAAGAACATTATTAATTTTCCTGGTTATGTTAATCCCCCTTGCCATAACGTATTATGAAGTATTTTATACTCCCAAGGACTCGCTTGAGCTATACCAGCATTTTGCGTTTGCTGATGACTTTAATGAAGCTCAAGAGATTGTTTATGAAGAGTACCAAGGGAACTTTACGGAAGAAGAATTCCAACTAATAAAAGATAGTGGGGATTCCCCGTCTGAAATTAAACAGTTTACCCTATTAAAATACGAAGATAAAAATATATTAATCGAAACTTCACCAGGCACAAAAAAGCTGCATGTCCTGAATGTGAAAGAGATACCTGACGAAGAAATGAAAGCTTTAATGGATATTGAGGATCAACCGTGATTATAAAAAGATCTTGGGAGAGTGATTACATATGGGCAGACGAAGTGCGGGGATATCCTTTTTCGCCATATCAACCGTGTTAATCTCAATTAAATATATTAGTGAAGCCATGTGGCAAGCTGATGTTGGAGACACGCTTAGTAACGCTAGCTTACTCTCGCTAATTGCAGGGATAATTTATTTAGTTTGGGGAGAGTATGAGGAATTTAAAAAAGGTAAGGATAACTAGATGAAAGGTAAAAAGCTTGGAAAACATACCAAGCTTTTTGTTATCTAGTTGAATTGTTCATCTGTTTATAATGCCACATCTTCTTTCTATAGAGCTCGCTGGACAGACTTCGTTTCTATCGATTTTCTGCCTTTACAGGATACTTAAGATTGTTCTTTTCAAGCTTCTTATACACTTCATCCTCTAAATCCACATCCAGTGAGTCAGCCAGCTGTACTAAATAAATCAGCACATCGGCCATTTCTTCCTTGATATTCTGCCTGGTATCCGCAGCAGCCTCTTTACTCGTTTTCCATTGAAAGTTCTCCAGCAGTTCACTTGCTTCAAGGACGATGGATATCGCGAGGTCCTTTTCCCGGTGGTTGTGATTCCAGCCGCGGTCGTCTCTGAATTTCAGGATTTCTTTTTTGAGGTTTTGCATGGTTTATCTTCCTACTTTCTAGTGGCATTTTTCTTTCTTCCACAAGCTATCACTTGGTTAAAATGTATGTATTTCACTGTCTTCGGAAGGACAGGTGAACTGTCCCAGAAAAAAATTAATCAGGGACAAGGTACCTGTCCCTCTTTTCCTAGTTTTTAATATCGCAAATGATGAGGCCCAATCTAACAAAGTCTCAATAAAAAACGGCGCGCTAATCATCAGCACGCCGTTTTGGTATATAATTACTGAACCTTTACTTCTGAGCCGATTTGCAGAGTATAAGGGTCGATTCCAGGGTTAAGATCATATAGTTCTTCAAGTGTTAGACCTTCATGAAGGTTGGCGATAGAAATAAGCGTTTCGCCTGGTTGCACTGTGTGATATTTTTCAACAGAGCTGTCGCTATCACCATTACCTGGGCTTACTCTTACCTCTGAGCCAATCTGAAGGCTACGAGGATCGATACCTGGATTCCAATCATATAATTCATCCAGAGTCACATTCTTATGAAGGTTAGCGATTGAAGTAAGGGTCTCACCTTGCTGGACTGAATGGAATACTTCCTCGCTAGTGTCGTTTGATCCGTCAGTAGAGTCGTCAGCAGGAATCACTCGGACTTCTGATCCGAGTTGAAGTGAATAAGGGTCGATTCCAGGGTTCCAATTATATAAGTCATCTAATGTTACGCCTTCGTGAAGGTTAGCAATGGAAATAAGAGTTTCTCCTGGTTGTACTGTGTGGAATTCTTCGTTAGCACGGTCGCCTTCATAATCATCGGGCGCTGAACTGCTGCTCACAACGAGTTCACTACCGATAGATAGGCTTCTTGCATCAACTCCAGGGTTCCAGTTCTTTAAATCTTCAACGGAAACGCCTTCGTGATTTTGAGCGATTCCCCATAATGTGTCTCCGGAATCTACTGTTACGGTATGACTGTTTGCTGATGCACTTCCCGCTCCAAAAACCATTCCTGCAGCTAAAGCCGGTGCTAAAAATTTAGTGGATTTCTTCAAAATATTTAACTCCTCCTTTAAAAGTGCTTTCATTTGTTATGTACCATGTAATCGTTTTATAAAACATGAAATTTATAAATTTCTCAAATTACTAGTTTATCTTTTACTATATTCACGTCTCTCTGTCTTCAGCGAGCCGAGAAAAGACCAGAAGAATGAAGCAAATATTACGGCAATCAATGCCCAGGTTAAATCACTTGTTGGAAACAGCAGGCTAGCTAATAAAGTGAAACCAACAGCAATAAGAGCACTGATAAGAACCACCTTCGGGACAGAGGATCAGTGAACTATCCCACGAAAAAATAATTAGGGACAAGGTACTGTCCCTCTTGTCCTTCGTTACGTAAATAAAGAGCGGCTGATTGCTCAGCGCGCCCTTTTAAAAACAGAACTATTAATCAACCAATTCAACAGAAAGAGTGTTAATTTGAGAGACAGATATTGTTCCTCGTTTAAAACGATATTTTAAACGAAAACTAAGTTAAGCTAACGAGGGCTTTAATTGGAATTGAATAAACTGTTGGGTCAGAGGTGATAGCTGCTGACCTTTTTATATTTCAATTTAACATTGTAATTAACATACCAAATAGCAGGTGTCTGTTGTTTATCAGATACTTGCTGATTTGTATTCGAATTCGCTCGCTAAATCATATGTTTAAATCGGTAAACCCTTATATATAAGCAAAAAAGGGGATACCAATTCATATGCGAATTAGTATCCTAAATATAGTGTTAATTCCACTTTTCTACTTCTAAACCGAACCCGTTACGAAAATAATCCAACCTCCCAAACTTACATCCCTCCACCAAACCAATTATTTGCTCTAGCCCTATCCTTTTCTTGAGTAACTCTCTCGCTCTCATTACGATCCCAATCGTTTTTATTATTTGTTTTAAATAAGGCTCTTAAAATGCCAACTAGTACAGAAATACTAATTATTCCAACGCACAACCATATCATTGCACTCATCTCCCTATTGGTTTAATTTTCATTTCGCAGACTTAGCTACGTTAATTAAATCTTCTTTCGTCAGGCTGCTTTCTTGATTTTCGGACATATAGCCTAAGGAATAATGGTTATTATCATCATCCCACGTTAAGATTTGTACGTTGTTTTCATTAACAACATATTCTCCAGTGAAGTCACCCGATCTTACTTCCTCCCTCTCCAAGTCGTCTGTATAAATTACTTCATTACTTGTTACTTTCAGCGTTAACTGCTGACCATTACTGCTAACAAAATCTATAGTATATCTTTTTCCCTTCTGGTTTTGTGTAGGCGGAGTTGATGCGAAAGAGCCTGTGACTTCGAACGGAAATTTAGTAGGAATTTTAAATTCTTCATTTATTTCACTAATTTCTTCTGTTGGTTCATAAGTGAACATCTCGTTATAAGAAGCATTATTTTCTCCTATAAACCCCAGTTCTTGCCCACCTATAAAAATAAACAAAGCTAGTGCACCTAACACAAATACTGCACTAAAGGCAGGACCTAAAATCGATTTCTTTTTTGGGGCCATTCCACTATCCTTCCTTATCTCTTTTTTCACCTTTTCCTTCATTCTATTATTAAATTGAAATTCGTCAGGGAATTCAGCTCTCATTGTTTTTCTTAGGCTTTCGAGTTCTTTTTCATCCAAAATACTCACCCCTTGTTGGGTACTTCTTACTCAAGAGCTTTTTAGACTTAACCAACCTGGTCTTAACAGTATTAATGTTTGTATCTAAGCATTCGGCGATTTCTGTTAGCTTCAACCCTTCAAAATAATAAAGAATTAACACTTCTCTGTACTTAACAGGCAGCTCAAGAACCTTTTCAACTACTTCACTGTGCCGTTCTTTCTCTACTACAATGGAATCAATCGACTTACTGCTCCCCTTAACATACTGATTAATCTTATTGGTTATAAGGAGCTTTCTGGTTTCCCATCTTTTGAAGTAATCTTTACAATGATTCACAGCAATATTTATGATCCACGTTTTCAAAGAAGACTCTCCTCGAAAAGTATCCATCTTGCTGTAAGCTTTTATAAACACTTCCTGAGTTATATCCTCCGCCAATGAATAATCTTTGACATAGGTATAAACGATGTACAGCACCTCATTACCAAAGTCGTCCATAGCTTCTTCAAGGAGGTTATCTTTAAAGGCATCACCCATTATTACCCACCTTTCTTCCCTTCATATATACTGACGACTCCCAGGCAAAAAAAGTTTGCATTATTTTACATTTCTTCTTTGTGGGCGAGGAGAACCTTAAGAAGAGATACTTTTGCTGGATTGGTTTCTTCCGTAAAATAAGCCTGTTCCCAAGCACCTTTATTATTAGTGTGCAAGGGAGCAAGCCATATTTTCTATTAACTTTCTTACTTTACTGGATACTTAACATTATTCTTCTCAAGCTTCTTATACACTTCTTCCTCTAGATCCACATCCAGTGAATCAGCCATCTGGACTAAATAGATCAGCACATCCGCCATTTCTTCTTTAATATTCTGCCTGGTGTCCGCTGCAGCCTCTTCACTCGTTTTCCATTGGAAGTTCTCCAGCAGCTCACTCGCTTCAAGGACGATGGATATCGCGAGGTCCTTTTCCCTGTGGTCGTGATTCCAGCCTCGGTCGTCTCGGAATTTCAGGATTTCTTTTGTTAGGTTTTGCATGGTTTATGTTCCTACTTTCTAGTGGCATTTTCTTTCTTCTACAAGCCATCACTTGGTTAAAGTCTATGTATTTCACTGTCTTCGGAAGGACAGGTGAACTGTCCCAGGAAAAAATCAATCAAGGACAAGGTACCTCTTGTCCTTGATTGATTATAGGTTATCATTATATTTGGGCAAAGATGGTTATTCAGTATATTAAAAGGTAGTGATTTTTTTTGAATGTGGATACGAATATGAATGATAACTTGTTACCCGTAGTTTTATTAGGCTTTGCACCTTTTGTAATTATTGTTTTGTTAGTTTTACTATTGGTACTATATTTCAGAAAAAAGTAAAGTAACTCCCGCATGTTCCTTTAAACATTAAGAAAAGAAAGAAATCGTATCAACGAGTAATCTGCCTCAAGAAGTAAAGTTTGTTGTTTTTTTATGACGCCGAAGTGGCGTTTTTTTTAGTTAAAGGCAGTATATTAAAAAAAAATCGATAACTTTTAATGTTCTACAGTAACGGCAAAGTTTAAATTGACAAGATCATCAAAAAGCTTTTACCATAACAGGCTTTCGATCCATTTGAAAAATTGAATTGATCACTGTACTATAACGTTCATCTGAGATTTCCATCAGTCCCCACCTTAAAAAGAAATGAGCATTTTCCACTCCCATTACCATCGAAGAAAACTCTGCAATATTCATTTTTATTTCCACATCATAAGAACTTTTCTCTTTTACCTCGGCGATTTTTCCATTTTCAAAAGTTACTATAAATGGCAAAGAATTGGACGGGTAGAATCCATCGTGAATGGAAAGCTTAACGGCCAGTGTAACGCCAGGATTGAACTGATGATTCTTCTCTTCTAGGTCCTTAAAGAAGTTAACACAATTGATGATCCTGTACATGACCCCGATTCCTGCATTTGCTGCGTGTTTATTGTCAGTGGCGGATGGAAAGTCAACCATGGTCGTTTCCCCGCTTTCTGGTGAGTTTACAAAATGTAAAAGTTCATCCGAATTAGAGTTCAGTATCACCCGTTTGATTTGATCTGACTGGCTGTGCAGAAAGGTTGAAATTTCCCTCAGGACTTGCGGCGACTCAAAGAAAAGTTCGTGAATCATTAAATCTTTCTCTTCAATGCTGTACACAACATAGCCTTTCACGTTTCCCTCGTCGACATAACCGATTACCTTTCCAGACCAAAATGGCCGGTTCAATTCCCTTTCAAAAGGAAACCTTCTCGTCATTCCGTGTGTTCGCGAATAGACCCTGTTGTAACAATCAAGAACCTGCTCTCTATCTTCCACACCTAATTCTACTAAGTGCCCCTTTTCTTTATAGTCAGGGAATTCTCCGGGACTTATGTAAAACTGATAATTCTTTGTGCCGATCCCAAACCCCATTTTTTTATAAAAACTTACTTTAAACGGGTGTAACATGACAAGATTGACATTTGCCTCTTCATTCATCCGAAGAAAATACTGCAGCAGCTGAGAGGCATTCCCCTCTTTTTTATGAAGCATATCAACGGCCAGCATACCGACTCCTCCTGCACGGATCGGTGTAGACGAATAGTTCACTTCAAAATCAAATGTTCTCATTCCCGCTACCACATCATCGCCTTTGAACACACCAAATAAATGCTCTTTGGTTGTTTCTTCAATGTGGTCTTCCAGCCATTTATCAGCATTCAACCCTGGAAATGCTGAATTGGCGAGCTTGCAAAACTTCACATAATCCTTCCCGACTATCTTTCTGATTTGTTTTTCCATCCAATCCTCCTAAAACACATACTAATTCAAAAAAATGGTGATTTCTTCATCTAACCACATTAACATAATTTTCAAAGGATTTATTCACCAAACCAGATTTTGGGGACAAAAGAAGCTGAAAACCAAGGGGAACTTTCCTATCCTTATCCCCTTTACATAATCATCTTACTAAGCCTAAGATAATAGGAGACATTGGGAGGGATTAAATGAATTTAACGAAAGAAAGAACATTATTAATTTTCCTGGTTATGTTAATCCCCCTTGCCATAACGTATTATGAAGTATTTTATACTCCCATAAACTCGCTTGAGCTGTACCAGCATTTTGCGTTTGCTGATGACTTTAATGAAGCTCAAGAGATTGTTTATGAAAGTACCAAGGCAACTTTACGGAAGAAGAATTCCACCTAATAAAAGATAGTGGGGATTCCCCGTCTGAAATTAAACAGTTTACCCTATTAAAATACGAAGATAAAAATATATTAATCGAAACTTCACCAGGCACAAAAAAACTGCATGTCCTGAATGTGAAAGAAATACCTGACGAAGAAATGAAAGCTTTAATGGATATTGAGGATCAACCGTGATTATAAAAAGATCTTAGGAGAGTGATTACATATGGGCAGACGAAGTGTGGGGATATCCTTTTTCGCCATATCAACAGTTTTAATATCAATTAAATACATAACTGAAGCCATGTGGCAAGCAGATGTTGGGGACACCCTTAGTAACGCCAGCTTACTCTCGCTAATTGCAGGAATAGTTTATTTAGTTTGGGGAGAGTATGAGGGATTTAAAAAAGGTAAAGATAACTAGATGAGATGAAAGGTAAAAAGCTTGGGAAACATACCAAGCTTTTTATAATAGTTGAAATAGTCACATGTTTAAAATGGAATCTTAAATTCTATCCACATCTCCATCCTATAGGGCTCGCTGGATAGGCTTCGTTTCTATCGATTTTCTGCCTTTACGGGGTACTTAATATTATTTTTCTCAAGCTTCTTATAAACCTCTTCCTCTAAATCAACATCCAGTGAATCAGCCAACTGGACTAAATAAATCAGCACATCGGCCATTTCTTCTTTGATATTCTGCCTGGTATCCACGGCAGCCTCTTCACTTGTTTTCCATTGGAAGTTCTCCAGCAGCTCACTCGCTTCAAGGACGATGGATATTGCCAGGTCTTTTTCCCGGTGGTCCTGATTCCAGCCTCGGTCGTCTCGGAATCTTAGTATTTCTTTTGTTAGGTTTTGCATGGGTTTCTCCTCTACTTCCTAAATAGGTTAATCTTTATGAGTTATTCAGCAATAAGTAAGTTAAACTCTCTCAAAAATAAGGATAGTTCTTCAGCAGATTGAAATTTATAACCATACCCATACGGGATTGGCGTTTCCCCGGTATTTTTTCTTTTAGGAAAGTTCTTTAAAGCTGTACTATGAGTGAAACCTTTCGTCATATGTTTTAGCAATATTGAACTTTCTACAGTCTCCGGGTTTAATGCCAGGGATATTTCCTTGTTAGGCATCAAGTACACCAATTCCTTTGTGTCTATGTTCTCAAACTCTATTGCTTTAGTGGTTTCGTGTATCACGTCGAAATTATGTAATTTAAAGATTTTCACTAGTTCTTCCACCATCATCATCTCCTTGGTATGGATTACTTCTTCATTCTACTCTAAATTGGTTAAGTATTTGGGGTTGATCCTTACTCTTTGACCCATGGAATGCTTCTTCCAATAAAAATTATCTCTTAATCTATTTTGACATTGAGATGTGAACTCGTCTCTGACTCCTGGATTTTCAAATATGAAGTAGTCACGATTCTTTTGGGTGCTCAGCATACTCATAAATGAAAAACCGTATGTAGTATAGTTTTTTATCCCTGAATTTTTTCTAGGTATAAACATCATGATTTCTTTAATAGTGAAAACCTTGCGTGGATCTACTTTACTCTTTTCCACTTCTATCAGAAACCGTAAAAACAACTTATCCGCATTCACTCTGTTTTCAATATTTGTAGTAGAAAATAATTTGTATTGATCTGAATCCCAATCTAATGCTTCCATGTTCATCCTCCTCTATTTTTCTAATACTTCCCAATCCACCGAATCAACCTCGTCTTACTCCAATCAAACCATTGGGAACAAAGCAGATACTTCTTCCCCTGTATCGTTATAGGCTTCGCATAATAACGGCTCCGCCCAGTATGATCCTTCTTTAGCTCATCAATCTTCCCCATGTCTGTTATCTCCTTGAGCATAGGAAAATTTAGGTCAAAGGTATCTTTTGAATATCTTTGATCCTTCAGACGCTCTATCACGGATTGTGGAACACGCCCACTCTCCAGCAGTCTTACTAAATCCGTTCTGGCGATTACTCCTACCTTCTTCTCACTGACAGGCTCAGCTTCCACTGCTGCTGTTACGGCAACCTCTTCTTCAGCAACGTTATATTCTTCATACTTGCGGACTTTCCGGCTTAACTGTTTCAGCAGCCGCTTCTTTTCCTCTATCTTTTCTTCTAACTCCAATAATTCTTTCTGTCTTAAGCTAATCGTTGTTTCAAGGTTTGAGAGTTCTAGGAATTTCTTAAGCATGTGGCCCTCCTCTGTTCGTCTGCACGATTTCAACCCTAACTATGTTATTATGATTATACCAAATAAAACCATATATTAGGGAAGGAGCCCCATCATGCTTAAACAAGGAATCTACGAAGAAATTATTACCGAAAAGCTACAGGAAGAGCTTGCAGGCTCCGACCTGGATTTTGATATCCGCAAGACCCCTTTGGATGTGGAGGAAGCACGAAAGGTTCTGTCTTCCTACATCAGCTCGGTCACCAGGAATGCTCTGAAAGCTGTCCGTGATGAGGAGCGGAATGATGGGCAGGCTCTCCTCAGACAAATCGAGACCTGCAATGAAATCATTGACATCCTCAGCCAGCGATTGGACCGGCAGGAATTTGAGAGACTACGAATCTCTGAAGAAGGCGAAGTCCTCACCCATATTTACTCTAAGATGAATTCCGTCCGCAGCATCGGGAAACAGGAAGTCATACGCCCTGTGACCCCTATCTCCGAGAGTTCGTTATTCACCGGTTCCAGCTACGAGCCGAACATGCTGGGTGAACTGAAGAAGGAGATTGTCTCCTCTGACTCTATCGATATGCTCGTCTCCTTCATCAAGTGGAGCGGCCTGCGGATCATTTTGGAAGAATTGAAGACGTTCACCGAGGCTGGCGGCAGGCTTCGTGTCATCACGACTTCTTATATGGAAGCAACGGACTTCAAGGCGATTCAGGAGCTGAGCAAGCTTTCTAACACCGAGATCCGTATTTCCTATGATGTGCAGCGGACAAGGCTTCACGCTAAGGCCTATCTTTTTAAAAGAGACACCGGCTTCAGCACGGCATACATTGGCTCCTCCAACCTATCCAATCCCGCGCTGACTTCCGGTCTCGAGTGGAATGTGAAGGTAACGGAGAAGGATTCCTTTGATGTTCTAAAAAAATGTGAAGCCACCTTTGAAAGCTACTGGAATGACAGGGAGTTCAAACTTTTTAATGGAGAGAATGCGGAAGACAACCAGACTCTTAAGCTCGCCTTGGAAAAAAGCAAAGTGGCGGAGGAAACTGTTCAATACCTCTTTGACATCCAGCCCTACTTCTATCAAAAAGAGATCCTTGAAAAGCTGCAGGCAGAACGGGAAGTTCATCATCGCTATAAAAATCTGTTGGTTGCCGCAACTGGTGTAGGTAAGACCGTCATCTCTGCTTTCGACTACAAACGCTTCAGAAAAGCAAACGGAGGAAAGGCAAAGCTGCTTTTCGTCGCTCACCGCGAGGAAATTTTAAAACAAAGTCTGAACACCTTCCGCGCGATTTTACGGGAACCGAACTTCGGGGACATGCTTGTTGGAACACAGCAGCCTTCCTCCCTGGATCATTTATTTGTCAGCATCCATAGCTTTAACAGCAAGGAGCTTCATCAACATACCGAAAGCGGCTACTACGATTTCATTATCGTCGATGAGTTTCACCATGCGGCCGCTGACTCTTATCAAAAGCTGCTGAACCATTATCAGCCGAAGATTCTCCTGGGACTGACCGCTACCCCGGAGAGGATGGATGGAAAAAGCATCCTCTCTTACTTTGATGACCACATAGCAGCTGAGATGCGGTTAACAGAAGCGATCAACCAAAAGCTATTAAGCCCGTTTCAATACTTCTGTGTCACGGATACCGTCGATCTCTCCAACCTGAAATGGTCGAGGGGCGGCTATGACACCAAGCAACTGGAAAATGTCTATACGTCCAACGATCTTCGCAGCACGCAAATCGTTCAAAGCGTGCAGAAATATGTCACAGATATCACCGATGTAAAAGCACTGGGCTTCTGCGTATCGATTGCCCACGCTCAGTATATGGCTGACTTTTTCAACAAATCCGGCATCCCCTCCATCGCATTACATGGAGGAACGGACCGTAAATCCCGTCAGGAAGCACAACAGCTGCTCGTCTCTGGAGAAATCAAGTTCCTCTTCGTCGTCGACCTATACAACGAAGGAATCGACATCCCGGAAATCAATACCGTCTTGTTCCTGCGCCCGACAGAAAGTATGACCGTCTTCCTGCAGCAATTAGGACGCGGCCTTCGCCTCTCAGAAGACAAGGAATGCCTGACTGTCCTGGATTTCGTCGGACAAGCTCACCGCAACTATTCATACGAAGAGAAACTGCGAGCCCTGATCGGCAAATCAAAGCACTCCGTCCAGTACTATGTCGAAAACGGATTCTTCAACCTGCCAAAAGGCTGCTTCGTCCAGCTTGAAAAACAAGCGAAGGAATACATCCTGCGAAACATCAAAGCAGGAGCCAATACCAAAGGAAACCTGGTAGCCAAACTAAAAACCTTTGAGCACGATACCGGGAGACCTATTACACTGAAAAACTTCCTGGAGTACTATCACCTGGATCTCTATGATTTCTATGGAGGAAACAGGGACCGAAGCTTTTCCCGGCTACTAGTAGAGGCGGGGCTTGCAGAAGATTTCACCTATGAGGACGAGACCTGGCTGACCAAACGATTACCAAGCCTCTTTCATCTCAATTCAAGAAAGCTGCTGGAGTTTATAAAAAGCTATATGGAAACAGGAGAAGCCAACGGAAAAGAAGAAGAACTGATGCTGAACATGTTCTATTACTCCTTTTACCAAGCCCATCCTGAAAAAGAAGGACTCTCTTCAGTAGAGGAAGGAATTGAAAAAGTGTTAAAGCACCCTGGATTCAAAGAGGAGATCAGGCGAATTATCGAGGTATTATACGACTCATTAGAAACGGTAGAACTGCAGCCTAACTTTAACTTCCCTTGCCCGCTCCAAGTCCACAGCCGCTACTCAACAGCTCAAGTGCTGGCAGGTTTCGACTACAACAATGAAGAACAAAGCCCGGCATTCAGGGAAGGAGTCAAATACTTTAAGGACAAGAAGCTCGACATCTTCTTTATCACCCTGAACAAATCAGAAAAAGACTTCTCACCATCAACACTATACGAGGACTATGCGATAAACGAAAAACTGTTTCACTGGGAAACACAGAGTAAAGTAGGTGAAGAAAGCCCGACCGGCCAGCGGTATATCCACCACCGCCAGACCGGAAACAAAATCGCTCTGTTTGTCAGAGAATACAAAAAAGAGAAAGGTAGCATTCCTTCACCTTTCGTCTTTCTTGGGACAGCGAATTATATTAAGCATTCTGGAAACAAACCGATGAGTTTTGTTTGGGAATTAGAGGAGGAGATGCCTTCTTATTTGGTGCCGCGGGCTAATAAGAATATTTTGTGAACCATGGATAGTCAATCTTAGTTATTTCAACATTAGTTTCAATTCTATTAAGCTCAATTGCCAAAAGGAGAATATTAAAATGAGACCACATTTTTAAGAAACTCCATCATTGTGCAACTACATATAGATAGGTAATTTTGATGAGTTATTGAAAAGTTTAACATTAGTTTCCTATATATTTTTTTCAAAGTTAATAATCATCTAGCATTCTTGCAATTTATTAAGTAAACTATGGGAGTATGGCATGAATTACCTATAAATTCAAATAATACGGAGGTCTTTATGGAAATTAACAAGATCTTTAATGAATTATTAAATAATAAGAACTATACATCATATGTAATGATTGAGACTTTAATTTTCAATGTACTAGCTAAATATTGCGAAGATAATAACAAAGAATTCATTCCCAACTACAGACTCAAAAACACCCCCCATCAAAAAGTTTTTGAATTTGATGCAATAGCACCAGAAGGAATTAATAACCTTGAAGGAATAACAGTATTTGAAGTTAAGGCTTATAGGAATAAAAATTCCTTAAGAAATCTAAAAGATACAATTTATAAACTATCAACCCTGATTAATTATTCTGAACAAGAGATAAAAAACTTAGTATTTATTATTTCTTTAAATCTAACTGAGGAGGAAAAAAGAAAGTTTTTAAACAACCTTGAGACTGAGAAAGAATTAACTATTGAGATATGGGATTTAAATATTCTTCAAGATATATTTAAGAAGTATCCAGGTGTAGTATCAGAAACTCTTGAAAACATCTCTCAATTAGTTTTAAATAATCAGCTTCTAAATAGTATAAACAATGAACCAAATAATATTGGAAATCATAGGGAAAAATATATATCTGAATTGAGAAAGTATTTTTTCGAAGATGAATTAGTATTATTTTTAGGAGCAGGGGTTTCAAGAGATGCTAAAATTCCAATGTGGGATAATCTGGTCACAGATTTGTTAGTCTCTCTATTAAGTAATAAACTTGAAGAATTTAATATAAACTTATCTGAAAGTGAAAGAGATTATATTATACAAAATTTAAAAGTTTCAAATGGTAATTCACCCCTCCTTTTAGCCCGGTATATACGACAAGGTCTACAAGAAATATTTACAGATATATTAACCGAAATATTATATAAGTCCTGTATTAATGAATCTAACTTGTTGACTGCCATTACTAAGCTATGCAAGCCAGTAAGGAATGGTATTGGTGTACGTGGAGTTGTAAATTATAACTTTGACGACTTGTTAGAGTATAACTTTTCAGAACATGATATTAATCACCGTGCAATCTTTAGAGAAGGGGACATTCCTTCAAGGGATGAGTTGGGAATATACCACGTACATGGTTTTTTACCTAGAGAAGGTGGGAATTATTCCAACCTTGCTAAAAGCCTTTTAGTTTTTTCAGAGGAAGGATACCATAATTTAATGCTTGATCCTTATGATTGGTCTAATTTAGTTCAGCTCAATTATCTTAGGGAAAATACTTGTTTATTTATTGGACTCTCCCTAACAGATCCCAATCTAAGAAGACTCCTTGACATAGCATCAAGAAAACAAGAAAGTGATATTTCTAAACACTATGCCATATTAAAGAGACATTTATACCATAATATTGAAGATCCTCTAATCAACATTGAAAACATCAAAAAATTTGATCTAGTAAATCAAAACTTACAAGAAGAGTATTATAAAGAGCTAGGATTAAACATAATATGGGTGGATGACTACGACGAAATCCCTGGAATATTGGATAAGATAAGGCAGTAACTTTCCATCACATTAACTATGAATCTTTCTTTATCGATATCAGACTCCTTATCCAATTTATTCAAAGGATGTAGTGACCCTTTCATTCCATAGAACATTGTATCTCTAGCATAGGAGACCAGGTTCTATGTCCCATCTCATATTTTATATAATAAAACATGAGATGGGACATAGGTAACCTTGCCCTATCTATAAAGGTAGCTATATAGTACAGCAAACTTTCTTAACTATCGCAGATATTCTGTCTACACTACAACTAATAACCCAACAGGTCTTCAATACTCTCCCTCTTCGTATTGTCTTTTTATTTAAATTCTACTTTTTCAAGCTATTTCCAAAAGTATAACACCCTATATTTTACCAATTAACCTTTACCAAAAATCTAAGATACTTAAGAAATTTCTGAGGTTGTGCTTTTTCACTTTCCTCCCCCTCAAACTTACTCTGTTCATTCTTCATGCTCCTTAGTCCTCTCAAAGAGAGAAGGAATCTTTGACGAACTTAAACAAAAAATAGGGTGACTTTTCTTTGGAGTTGAGCCTTTCCTTAAAATTAAACTGTAATCAGAATTGTATTTATTCCGAACTCTATCCAGGTCTTTAAGATACTTGGTATATTCTAACTTTTCTACTTCATTTAAATTAAAGATTTCTGCAATAGACTCACTGTCCCTGATTAATTCTTCAAATTGTTTTTTGTGCTTTGCATCAATTTCAGGGTTGGAAATCAATACTGACTCTTCAAAACTTATACTATTTGTTTCTGGGTAAAAGACAATTCTTTCTATGGGATAGTCTAAAAGCGAACATATTTCCTCGATTATTTTCCTTTTTGATTTGTCAGTATAACTTACAAAGTATAAGTGTATTTTCTTAAAGGATTTAAATTTCTTCTTAAAACTCTCAAAAGAATCACGTGGGATAGAATAATATTTTTCTTTTTCAGCAATCTTGGTATTTAATTCATCCGCTAAATAATACCGCTTTAAGGCATTTATAAATTGGCTGCCAGATATACCTACTTCCGAAAGGATAACCAACTCAAGATCTGAAGTCTGCTCAGTTAATACCCTGCTTACAAATTGGTTGAGCTTTAATTCCCTAGTTTTTGGGAAATTACTGGTTATTAATCGATGGAATCCATTAAAGTCCTCGGCTTTTTTAATATGAAAAAATACTTTAGTCTTATCTTTAAGAGCTTCTTGTATAGTTGTTAAATAATTTTCTAAGTCCTCATTCTTAATGCACTGATGACTAGAGATGACAGCCAAAAGTGGAATGTGATAAGCTTCATCAAAGTTCCTCAACCAACTTACTAAGTCCATTTCAATTTTTTTTATCTCTCTCTGATTGTAAAACGACTGCTCTTTTATCATTTCTACTGCTTTTGGAAAGTATGGTGAATAAACAATATTATCCTCAATCTTTACACTACTCCGAAAACAATCCAATTTTAAATTATCCTTCTCTTTTTCATACCTTTCTTTCAACTTCTTTCTCGTACGTATGGTGTCTAATGTTTTTGTCATAATGTCTGGTAGTACTACCAAAAGATAGTTTCCTTCAAACTTATAAGCGAACAGGTGTGCAGTATTTTCAATCGTATTAATGTCACTTCTTTCAAAAACTTTTACTAATGTTTTTTTATCTTGCGGAGAAAGTAATTTAATATCATAGAATTCCTCTTCAGTTAAGTGCCAATCATTTTCATGAGTTTTGATATTTATTTCATCTAATACTTCATCAAAGTCAAAGGAGCAGCGCTTAAAAGCATTTAAAACTTTTAAAGGGTCACTATTATCTTCAAAATTCAGTTCATTTGACAATTTATCGGATAAATTAGATATCTCCTTTTGAATTAGGTCACTAAAAAATTTTCTGTCAGTGGTGGTAATTAAGGTGCATAAACTATTACTAATAGTTTGATAGACTTCAAATACACTCCCATCTTCAACATCAATTGGATAAAACAATAGCTTAAGTAAATCTTCACCCTCTTTATAAAAAGAATGATAATACTCAAAATAAAGATAGAATAATCTCTTTTCTTCCTCCAATATTTTACTTTTAGTATTAAGTAAAGATACTACTGATTTAAACTTAGTGCTTTCAAAATTAAATACATCTTTAAGGTTTTGGGTAGTTGCATTTTCTAAGAATATTTTTAGGTAGTAAAACATTAATTCTGGATTTTTTCGGATTTTTACTGGGAAAAACTTCGACTCTAAATCTGTAGTTTTCATGGAGTATGGTTTACCTTCAAATAGTTCAATATCATTTTTTATTTTGCTAAAAAAAGTTGTGTAAAAGCTGGTAGCATTGTTATCTATTATTTCATTATCAGACAAAATAAGTTTTTTATCATAGGTGGAGAAAGGGATTAGCGGCAGATAGGTTTCTTTATGTATTGTATCCAAATCCCCAAGTGCATTCGGAAATCTATCTTTATTCACTAAAGATTTTCTGAATTTGTTTATACCAGCGTTAACATCTATAATTTTTCTAAGATAGTTGAGAAAATCAGTTTCTTCTATAAATATAGTTTTTATAGTTTTGTAATCCTCTTTATTATATTTATATATAATTGAAACATATTCTCCTTCTAGCCACTTTTCGTGTTTAACCTGTACCTCTTCCAAGTAACCAAAGGTGATATCTTTAACTTCATTTTTTGAGAACCGTACTAAGAGTTGATTTCCTCGTTGAAGTACAATTCTATCATTTTCAATAATGTTCTTCTGGCCAATTTTTTTATCCGGAAATAAAAATACATTAGATTCATCAATTATCCATTTTAAAAACTCTAAATGATATTTCTTTTGTATATCCTTTATTATTACCAAACTTTCTTTGGCTAGATAATCAGATATCATCTCTGTATCCTCTTTGACTTCCATTAAAAATAAAACTATACCTGTATGAAAGTGATCATAAATTTTCAGATTGTCAATATCACCTTTTCCATCTACAAAGTTATCATGTAATTTAATCGTCAAAATTGTATTTAAATTATTTTTCGTTAGTACTTTAAAATTTAATGCTGAAGTCCTTTTTAACCAACTATTGTAATCAATTTCTATTTGAGGATAGTTTACATTTGTGAATACTATTAAGTTTTCCCAAACCCTCTTTATATTAATAAAATTATTCTCTATTAAAGTTAATAAACAACATAGCTGGTAATACTGATTTATTGATTGGCGTCCATTAAGGAAAGATGGTATAAAGTCTTTAGGTTCAATAGTCCCCATGGACTGGATAATCTTATTGAAAAATAACTTAGAGATATAAATTATAAAGTTCTGTGATAAGTTATTAAAAAAAACTAAGTTATATGTTAAAGAAATAAATTCTTTTAAATCTCTTTCTTTTTCTAGGTGCTCTAATATTACCTCTTCTAGAACTTCTGGTATTTGTTTTTCAAATCTAAACCCTATAACTTTTGTTAAGATGTTCATTTCAACGTTCAAGATAAACTTCTCATTTATTAATTCATTGTCCAGTAACATAAAAGACAAAACTAATTCTGTTTCATACTTCAGTAAATCTACTGCTGTAAATTGTTGAAGTATTTGTTTAATCTTTGGCTTATCATTAAACTCACTATTAAAGTATGCATCTAAAAGAGTATTTAAAAAAACTCCTCTGCCGAGACCATCTAGGTATTTTGAATTTTCGACCAACTCACCAAATACCATATTTTTCTTAAAATAGAAATTAAAATAATTCCTAAATAAAGACCCTCTACCGACCTTTAAATTAAATATATATGGTTCAAACTTTCTTCTCTCTTCCAATAGCCTCTTATTGCTATTATAATGGGTAAAATAAAAGCTTAGATTATCATCATTAATCTCCCCTAAATTTGGTTTTACCATTTTACTTAACAAACTAGTTGCTTTCTTATTGGTAAATACAGAGTTTATTGCTTGATGTTTAGAACTACTATCTACAAAGTATTTATTCTGATTAAAGTAGTTTTCAAACTCACTTTTCGAATCTATCACTTGTGACTGAAAATACTTTTCCCAGTTAATCTCTAAATCTAATGATTCTAGATAGTCGTTGACTCTACTTAGAAGTTTGCTAGCCTTTTCTTTATCTTCTACTATTAAGACTATGTCATCTACGTATCTGAAATAAAAATTAAACCCCTCTTCAAGCTGTTCCTCAATATATTTATCTAATTCAATAAGATAAACTTCTGCTAGGTATCTGGCATAGGCGGGTCCTTGTGGAACACCTTTCCCTTCAAAAGTTTCTTTACTACAACATTCAATTAAATAATCCACCATATTATTGTATTTTCTTAGATTATCATCCGGAAGCAATGCAATTTTTTCTTTTATTGTCTTTGAAGGGCCATGAATCAATTTTGTCTTTAATCTTCCTATATCTATACGTGAATAGAAATTCTTTATATCAAGTTTTACTACATAATGATCCTGGAGCACCTCATCTTCTAACCTTTCCATGATCATCTTTTTATAAATTAACCATTGCTGCATCCATGGTTTAAAAATATTATAATTAGCAAAACTGTTTTCAAATTTATAGCCATAAGAATTATCAGAGAACTCTGTATAATAGAAAGAGTTTAGCAACTTAACCAAATAAGTTGTGATGACTTTGTCTTCAGCTTGCAACGAGTGTAAGACTCTTGTTTTATTATGTTTTTCTAACCTAGAGAATTTGTACACTTCCTTAACGGTATAATTATTTCTATCGAGCACACTCTCAATTGCTTCCTTCATATCTTTCCTATCTAATCTTTCCAAATCTATTTGGGTACTCAGAAATGATATTTCATCATTTTGGTTTGTATATTTTTTTTGTGCCTTAATAACCCGTTCTATCTCAAAATCTCTTACTTCAAAATCTTCAAAAGACGAAATATCTATACTATCTAAAAATCTTAACGGAGTTATATTAACCAATTTTCCTCCATCATCTTCAATATTCCTTATTTTATGGTCACATTTACAATTAAAATCACATTTATAATCATATTTGCTTTTTAAAAAACTACATGTAGGCGGATAAAGATTTAGATTTTCAAGTTTCTTTTTAGTTAGTTCAGGTCTAAAGTTATCCATTAGAGAAAAGAACTCCCACAATAACTCTTTACCGTAATTTTTATTTTCTTTTGTTCTTAATTTATTTAGCAAACCAACAATAATCACCCTCTCACTTTCTTTCATATTATTAGGGTAATTTTTTAATACTTCATCTACTATTGAACATTTCTTAATACCTGTTAAAACTTCCGCTAAGTTCAAAGGCTGATTTAATAAAGCCTTTTTAGTTGGTAAAAATGGGTTAACAGGACCTATCTCTTCCTCGTCGTCGACTTCTTCTATATCCAATTTCACAGCGATTTCCTTATATTCTTGTTTAATATAATTATTTAAAATATCTAACTGGGAGAAAAGAAAAGTTTTATCATCAATGCTAGTTCTCCACATATCTGTAGAATATTCAAATGAATAAATATCGTCTATTAAGTATGAGTATGCTCTGGATTTTTGATGGAATGAAAGTGGAAGCTTCACACCAAACCCCACCTTATTATTTTTACTCGTTTTATTCTTAGGAAATAAATCAATATTGATATTTTCATCTAGATTATTTATTTGTTTATTCAAAATTTTTTCTAACAATAAATATCCCTGTTTTTTTTCTACCGGTTGCGTGAAAACAATCCACAAGTGGATTCCTCTATTTCCTGAAAACTCGCTTATATACTGAATACCCAATTCATCAAGGTACCTACATGTATTACGAACTTCTCTGATTAATAGATCAAAATAATATTCTTGATTTGAAAAGAAGTCTTTCTCGACTACTTTTTTATCTATATCATAGTCTAGACATAACCATATCAATCTCGATTTTAATTGTTGATAGGTTAGATAGCTTTTCTTATTAACTAACATATTATTTATCCTTAGAGGATCAAACATTTTATTTTTGGTACTATATTTTCCTGTTTCCGATTGTTCCGCAAAGTACTTTTTATTAATGACAAAATTTTCGTGCAACTTTTTAGCAATACTTTTATATAAATTATCAGTATCTTTAATCACTGTTTGAATTGAAATTGTAATTACCTCCGCTCGTTATTTCTTATTCAAGAATTATACAATTAATAATCTATATTTTACCATATTTTCAAAAGATTTTATGAAACTTTATATGATGAAACTTCAATAGGTATATTGTTTTTAAAACTGTTACAGGCACATTGTAAACCAGAACAAAATGGTTAATTAAACCAAATGAATTGTGTTACTATTTTAAAAAAGACAATGAGGTTAAAAGCATGATGTTCTCATCTATTCGTTGATGCTTTGTTCTGATCTTGAGTTGGATGTGAAGAAAATTGTTGAGGATAAGTTGGAGAAGAATGGTGTGAAGTACCCTATAGAAAATAAATAATCCAAATTAAACTTGGGACAGGACCACCACCTTGTCCCAGAGTACAATCTGTTAAATAGGATTTTTCCAGGGCCTATTCAAAAACTGCCTTTGTTTATTCTCGGCCAATATAAAGAAATAAGAAAAAATATTTCCTATCCAGATCCACCACATGGTAAGATATTCATATTATTTTTGAAAGGAGGAAGATAAAAATGAATAAAGCCGTGTTTTTAAAAGATTTTCTAATTAGTAATATTGAACATTTAGAGACTAGCTCTTCTTCAGGTACACACGCTATATACCCAACATTCGATTTGCACCCCAGGGATTTCTTGAAATTCGCAAAAAATGAACTAGAAAACTTCACTCAAAAGAAAGATAAATTAATTCATATTATCAATTGCCTCTCGCATCTAAAAAGAGCACTAGATTGTCAGCTTGACTCCTTCTTTCACCACTTTGGTTTGTATTCAATAGTAAGAAAGAACAACCTAAAGTTTGATAAGAAAATGGATTTTTTAAAGGACATAGGTGTAATTGAATCAGCATCACTTTCAAGACTAAACAGAATAAGAAACAAAATGGAACACGACTACAAAATTCCAGATATTCAAGAAATTGAAGTTTATTATGATTTAGTAGTAGCTTTTATCTCAGTAATAGAATCAACAATAACCATGTTTCTTTCTAATTACCATGTTCAAATTGGGTCAAATAATGAGAATTCCTTTAGATTTTTCGATCTAGAATACAAATTTAATGAAGGACCTAAAATTACTTTTTATATTGTTTATCAAGATAAGAAAAAATTCAACTTAGAGGTTAATGTAACCGAAAGAAAAGAATTTGTATATTTCTTAAGAGCATTAATTTTCATGTCAAAATTAGAATATATGAGACATGAAACTATCATTGAACACCTTAGTTCTAGTTCTGAATAATTTAATGTCACAGCGACGTCCCAACATTATCCGAAACATTCGTCGAATGCTAATAGGAATAAAAAAGCCTGACCCCCAGCACGTTAGTACGCCAGGGATCAGGCCTTATTTTCATATACCAATCATCAATTAGCACTCTTCATTTGCACTTTCGTACGCCCTGACTTTCTTGCACCAAGCCGGAAATAAGTAACCGTGAGCGCAAGGACAAGAACGGTACCTTTCACAATTTCAAATGCGTAGTATGGTAAATTCAGCATGGTCAGGCCATTGAGGAGCACTCCTATTAATGCTGCTCCAAAGAAGGTTCCCAATGCATTTGGTTTTCCCGCTCCGAGAACGGAGAATCCGACGAAGACGGCGGCTACTGCCTCCATCAGCAAGGAAGCCCCCGAGTCTATTTGTCCAGAGCCAACCCTGGCTGTAAAGAGAATCCCTGCCAGCGATGCGAAGATTCCGGAGACGACATAAGCAAGGGTTTTCACCTTTTTCACGTTGATTCCTGACAGCCTGGCTGCTTCTGCATTTCCCCCGGTCATGTACAGGATTCTTCCCCACCGGGTTTTATTCAGTACCACGTAAACAGCGGCCACCAATACCAGCATTAAGATGACAGGAACAGGAATTCCCCATAGTCTTCCCTGCCCGATCCAAAGGAAGCTTTGATAGAACTCCCCGGGTGCCTTTCCTCCTGTTGTCAGTTCCATGTGGCTGTAGATAGAATATCCTTCCGTGTATGTGCGGTGCAGTCCGGATATTATATACATGACCCCTAAGGTTGCCAGCAAATCGGGTATTTTAATTTTTACAATAAGAAGCGAGTTAAATAGCCCCACCGCAGCGCCCGCCAAAATTGGGAGAATCAGGACTGCCCAAAGCGGGAGCTGAAACCATACCATCAAAGAAGCTGTAATGACCGTCGCAAGGGACATCGTGGATCCTACCGATAGATCAAATCCGTCCACTATCAGGGTGAATGTTACTCCTAGAGCCAGCAGGGTGACGATGGAAATGGAACGCAGAATATCGGATATATTACTGTAAGAAAAAAATGCCGGGTTCACGATGCTGAAATAAATCAAAATCAGAGCCATCAATAGGATCGCACCATATTTATATACAAACTGAAACACTTGGCTGCTCATCGCTTTCCTCCTTTCCCCCGCTCGCATAAAGCAGGATTTTTTCTTGTGAGGCCTCTTCCCTTGATAATTCTTTTACGATCATCCCGTCATACATCACTAAGATCCGGTCCGAGACAGTGAGGATTTCTGAGATTTCACTCGTTAGATAGAGGATGCCTTTTCCCTGGTCCGCCAGGCTTTGGATCAGGTCGAAGATTTCCTTTTTTGCCCCAATATCCACGCCTTTGGTCGGTTCATCGAAGAGATAGAGGTCACTGTCTGCTCCGGTCCATTTTCCGATCGCCACCTTCTGCTGGTTTCCTCCGCTTAAATGGAGAACCGGGTCAGTGCTTCCGCCTGTTTTCACACCAAAATCTTTAATGATTTTTTCCGCATGCATTTTCTCCAATTTTCTATTCATGAAAAGGAAAGAGGAAAATGATTTTATATGCGGGAAAGTGAGATTATGTTGGATCGACTCATTGATAAACAATCCCTCTTTCCTCCTTTCTTCGGGAATTAAAACTACACCGGCACGTATCGCATCTGCCGGACTTTTAAAGGGGACCCTTTTCCCATTCATCGTTATTACACCTGATTCCGTCTTCGTAAGGCCGAACAGTATTCGCGACAGCTCTGTTTTTCCAGCTCCCACCAGTCCTGCGACTCCTACGATCTCTCCTCTTGAAACCGAAAGATTGGCATTTTTCACTAACCCGCCATCACTTATCCCATCGACTTCTAACAGTTTCTTCCCCGGGACCGTTTTTTGTTTTTCTGTGATGACAAGGTCTTTGCCCAGCATGGCTTCAACAATTTGCTTATGGGAAGCTTCCGTGGTTTTTACCGTCCCAATGGTTGCACCGTCTCTCATGACGGTAATGCGGTCACTGATTTCAAATACTTCCGGCAGCCGGTGGGAAATGAAGATGATGCCCACTCCTCTAGTCTTCAGCTTTCTCACCATGTTAAAAAGGTACTTTGTTTCCTCGATCGACAGCGGGGCCGTCGGTTCATCCAAAATGATGATGTCGGCTTCTTTGACCAGCCCTCTGGCTATCAGGACCATTTGCTTTTGAGCGAGTGTCAATTGGGAGACATATTGGTCTACGAGTATTTGTTCTTCATTTAGGAGTGCCAGAATTTCTTCCGCTTTTCGTCTCAGCTTCTTTTTGGAGACGAAAAAGCCGCTTCCTCCGGCAAAGGAATCAAGCAGGATATTTTCCGCGACTGTAAGCTGCGGCACCAATGCCGTATCCACCTCCTGGTACACACAGTGGATGCCGAGATCCTTAGCCTCTTTGGGAGAAGAGATGCTGACTGGCTTTCCGTCAAGATAAATATCTCCTTCATCATGGCTGTAAGCACCTGACAAAATCTTTATAAGCGTGCTTTTTCCTGCTCCATTCGCTCCCAGTAAAGCATGTACTTCACCAGAGGACAAATGAAGTCCAGCTCCCTTCAAAGCTTTTACTGCACCAAAGCTCTTGGAGATATTTCTCATTTCAAGAAGTGATGCAACCATCTTGTTTCCTCCTTTCAAAGGAAAACATCAGGCGGCCTTTCATCCCGGCAGCCTAATGTTCCTATGTTATTTGCCTTCTTCCAATTCCTTCAGCTTTTCGGTATATCCCTGGTCGCTGTTGCCCCAGCCTTCCACATATTCATTCAGCTCCGTGGTTGTGATTGGCTCTTCCGGCAGGTCCTCTTTTGAAACGAACACCGGTGTTAATTTAACATTGTCTGGAGTCTCTTCTCCGGATAATTTTTGATACGCATAGCGAACCTGAATTCTGCCAATATCCTTAGGATCTACGGCTGCACTTGCCACCCAAGGAGAATTTTTCTCCTGAATCATTTGCAGGTCTTCATCACTCATATCGATTCCGTACACTTTGATGTCTGTCCGGCCGGCCTGCTGGATAGCACGAACGGCTCCTTTGGCAAATTCATCCCATGCTGCCCAAACCGCTGTAATCTGCCCTTCCTCCGGATACTGCTTTAAAATCGCTTCCATTTGTGACTGAGTATCCAAAGCCGTATTCTGCGTTGCTGCTCCAAAAGCGGCGACCTCTTTAATCCCCGTGTTCTCTTCAAGGAATTCCTTATAGGCGACTTGTCTCCGCTCCATTGGCGCAAAGCCGGCAACCCAGATTTTCACGATATTTGCGTTTCCATTGGAGTCTTCAGCCAGCTGCTTCAGAGTGCTCTCGGCCATCTGCTGATCACCCTGCTCAAGCACGGTCACACCGGGTTCACTTATCCCTGCGTCAAAGGCAACGACTGGAATTTCTTTCTCAATCGCCTTTTTCACTCCGGCCGCCAATGCTTCTTTCGTGCCATGGTCTATTAGAATCGCATCAAATTCCTGGTTGATCGCTGCGTCCAGGTTGGAAGACATTTTAGCCAGGTCCCCATCAGAAGTAAATACTGTCGTCGTTCCACCGAACTTCGTAACCTGCTCCTTTACACCGTCAATATATTGAGCAGAAAACGTACCAAGATTTTGCTGCATAATTAAAGCGACTTTTTTATTGGCAAGCTGGTTATCACTATTGGTTTCATTGGCTGCCGCCTCTCCTTCGGTGGTGACGCCTGTCTTTGGCTGGCACCCGGCTATAAGCAGGGTAACTATAATCATACTCAGTAAAAAGCTCCACGTTTTTTTCATCCTTTTCCCTCTCCTTTAATGGTTTTTTAATGATTTTGCATTGAATCTTTTGCTGCTGGCCTGTATATCACTCCTTTTTAGATATAAAAAAGCCTCTTTCTCCATAGAGAAAGAGGCTGAAGATTATGTATCGAATCTCCACACCTCTTATCTCCCAGAAAAGAATATCTTTTCTGTTGGAATTAGCACCGTGCCTTAAGGTATTTACATACCGGCGCAAAACTTGCTAGCGCCCCGTTTCACAACGGAATTACGGTCGGTTGCTGGGCTTCATCGGGCCAAATCCCTCCGCCTGCTCTCGATAAGAGTTGAAAGCTTGCTTTTCAATTTTAATTACCTGTGCTGAATATTATCATCAAAATTAGATGTGCGCAATATGTTTTTGGAATTTTAAATTTTTTTTAATATCTCAGTGACGTCCCGAGAAAATATCTATTAATCATTACATTATTCAAAAAAGCGTCAAGAACATAGAACTGTTCTTGACGCTTTCCTAAACAACTTTATGCTAATAATCCGGTCCACCGTACTTCCGGGTTTTTTAATGTGCATGAAATTCTGAATAATACCTCTAACTTATAATATTGAAATTAAGCTCTCTCTTTATATTCTACTTTTCTTTTATACACAATTACACCCGTCTCTTCTCTATCCCCTTTTTTTGAAGAAACAATCGCTTTAGTACCTTGAACAGGTTTTCCAATTTTATAAGAATTGTCCTGTGATATTTTTTTCGCTCCAACCATATTAAGTCTATTCACGAGAAACACCTCCAAAAAGATAGTGTATTCCTTTTATAAGATTATTATGATTGACAAGGACTATTTGATCAATTTCATCGTTCGTTAACTTACTTCTCCCTGTAATTGCTACTATTACTTTCTTAGATTTGCGATAAACTTGGTGCTATTCTCTATCTATACACCATTTCTGCCACTCTTATCAGGCTAGCGTCATTATGAGAACCAAGTGTTTTGGAGAAACCGGTAACATCAAGGTTAACATCCCTTATTTCTCCATTTTCCACACGGAAGTTCAAGTGACCTTCTTGATTTCCGAAAACAACTTTGTATACAAAGAAATCACTTTCACTTTTTGTTATATCTATTTCGTATCGGAATAATCCCAGATTGCTCATAATTTTATCACCAGCTCCGGCTGTGTCAGATAAAAGCGTTTCATAATATTAATTCTCCCTTTAACCTAAATATTTCAGGATAAGTTTTCTTGCAAATTACAATATTATTCATATTCATTGTCTTTGCTATCTAAACTCCTGGATAATTTATATATCATATACTGATTTAATGAAACTCCTTCTTGAGCAGCTTCCCCAGCAAGTCGCCAGTGCAAAGTTTTCGGCATTCTTAATACAATTTTTCCACTTGGCATTTCATTAGGTTCAGGTATTGTATCATTATGCTCTAATTTAATCTTTAAATATTCTTCCTTAACTTCCTCTAGTTCTTCCATTAATTCATCTACAGTGTCTGCATCGGTATGACAACCTTCAAGCTCGGCAATTTTCCCAAAATAATATTCATGATCGTCCTCTTTAACCTTATTGATCACAATAGAGTAATCCAAGGAAAGGTAATAATTTAAATCCTTTGTCGTTACATTGCTCATTAATATACGCTCCTTTATAGTAAGGATTTGTTTTCTTTATATCGTTATTTATATTAAAAGGCAGGAGATGGGGTTACTCCCCTACCCTATCCAGAATTTCATTCACATAGGTAATCTTTAACGGATTCTTTTCTTTTACCATTATTAAGTCGCCAGCATCATTACGAAAGTAACGGTGAGAACCTCTACTTCGTACAAGAGTATAACCATAATAGATAAGGACTCTTTCAGCTTCCTTAAAGGTTATACCTCTTGGCTGCCGCTTCATTTTATTAAGTATTTTGTCAATGCTGGTCAAATTTATGTACCTCCTCTCCAACCAAATAGTATCATATACAGTATCAAAAAACAAAAAATGGGTGCAAAAGAGATAAATTTGTTGTTTTCCTCCGTAAAAGAAGCGGATTTTCCAATTTGCACCCTATCCAGCCTTCCCAACAAAACCTCTTTAGTACTTTAACTCTCACGAGGCAGGACGTATATTTTGGATATTTATTTTCCCTTTATATGAAACACAATTACAGGAATTACTTCTTTTACTGGCGAATCTTTCTCTTTAAGTGAATGTTAAATACACACTAAATTCCAGGAGGAATCACATATGCTTGATATACTTGAGGGTAGCTCTATAGCTTATAAGAAAGTAATTCACAAAGCATTAGATTTGGTCGTGACTGATTTCATAATAATAGGAAGCAACCTAGAATTCGATGATGTATATGGGGTTGTGTTTCCATTGCATAAACAAGATGAAGAAGATAGAGAAAAGCAGGGAATGGCTTTTCTAAAAAAATTGCATAGAGAAATCGTTGATGAATTTTCCCATGAGTTTTCCCCTTTAAAGGAGTATATTTTATATCATATTCTCTGGCATGTTCATGATGGGTCAGAGGGTGCTTTTTTACTTACTGACACAATTCAAAAGTCATTACTGAAATTAAATACAAATGATTTTGATGAAGATGAACTAAAGGCTTTACATTCGATTGAAACCCCAGAAGATTTAATTGGGATTTGTTTTGAAGATTTGGATTTCCTTAGTGTTGGAAGTATTTTTGAAATATACAAGAATTACCCTCAATATGTAACTGAATTCTTGCATGTGGATTTAGATTATTATCTAGAGTTGTTGCCTGAAGACATCTTATCTGAATACAAGGAAATTCAAAAATTCCTCAATTCTAAAGAAAACAACAATACTCTGGGGTCAGACACTAAAGCTATACCTGAAACCATACACAGTAAAGATCATTTTAAGAATATCGTTGATTCTCTAATTAATTCCTTTAAACATTACGTTGAACATAAAAAATTGCATATTCTTTTCAATACTAAAATGGGGCTCGCTTCAGAAAAACAGGTTCAAGCAGCTTTCGGTATGTTGGCTAATGAAGCTCTAAAGGGTTCAGGAGTTGTAATTTCACCAGAGGTAGACACAGGGAGAGGAACCGTTGATTTTCAACTTTCAAAAGGCTCGGAGTTCCAAGTTCTAATAGAACTTAAATTAGGAAGTCACCAACGTTATAAGGATGGATTAAAATTTCAGTTGCCCACCTACTTATCAGCAGAAAAAGTAGACTTTGGTTATTTTGTTTTGGTTTGTTATACACAGGAAATCTTTGAAGAGTCTAAGGTTTTATATGGTAAAGCCGAAGAACTTAGCCAGGAATATAACAAGACCATCCGTTTTGAAAGAATTAATGCCAGTGGCGCATTAAAAACTGCATCCAAAGTTCGAAATWAGAGTGACTTGGGATTTGACTAATACCTATTAACTCCCTTCAATTTAAACCCAGTGGAGGTAGTCTAAGGAACAGAATCAGAAGGCTTTGTAATAGTTGGGGTATAGACAGGACCAACTCAAAACAAATTTCGGATGTCTCATCTATTCGCTGATGGTTTCCTCTGATCTTAATTTGAACTTTAGAATATTCTGGAGGAAAAGTAGAAGAATGGTGAGAAGTATTTTGTTGAAAAAAAAAAAAACCAGATTAATATCGGGACAAGGCCTCCTCTTGTCCCGTACCGTAAAATTTACATTTATCAGGAATAAAGCGAATGTGGAGGACCTTGCCCCTATTTTAAACAAATACCCTTTTGTTTTCCCTATTATATTTGTACCGATCCCATCGACTGTCCCACCAATAAAGCCTCCAACTAGAGGAACAGCTTTTCCTAAGTTAACAACTCCTTTTTCTCCAAATTTCGTTACCATCCTAAAACCAACTGCTTTATTTATTGATCTTATGACTTCTCAAGGCAATCTCTTAATAGCTTGAGTTGTAAGGGCAGTTCCTGCTTTTATGCCGGTTTGTTTTAGTATGTCTGATGCTGCTTGACCTGTTAAACATACAAAAACAAATGTTTTAACCTGGTCATCTTTTAAATCGTAGCCTTTCATATGGGCTATGGCTGCAATCATTCTAATTTGAACATATGTAACAGAAGCGATATTAGCCGGAATAGCTACAGGCAAAGTGATCAATCCACCTAATCCTGATAAAAAACCACTTGTTGCAGATTTTGTGTTCTGCCAGCGAATAAGGCTATTAATAGCTTTATCTATTGAATCATGCCTCGACATAAAATTCTCAGCTAATTCATAGGCTGTATCGGTGCCTGGTATTCCATTTACAGACTTTTCATAAGCCCAATCCAACAATTTACCTACTTTGCTTTCTGTTATTTCATGATCTGGCATTTTGCCCCTCCAAAATTAGGATATATAGTAATTCCTCTTAATACAAAATAGGGGGTTGAAACATGTTGGAACATCTATTACTTCAGCTTTAGTATTTAATTACTCTCTCATTGTTTAGTTATAAAGAATTAAAGCAGTATATCATTAAACTGTCTCACCTTTTTGTAATAAATTCAAAAGGACGCCTGCCCTGGTTTTTTCAACACAAAGAGCACCCCTAAAGGAAGCTCTTCATTACTATTCCTTATCATTTTTGTCTTTTGCGTATTGTAAAAGACCATTAAAGTAAATCACTGCCGCCCTACTTCTCCGAGTATCACCGATTGTCTTTGTTAAGAACAAATAAACAACTAATAATATGACCAAAGGAAAACCGACTTGCAAAAATAAAATGTCATTAAAGAAGGTTTGCTTAAAAAAATCATTATATGAAGCGATAAATGCTAAAATTAGCACAATTACAGGTGGCAAGAATTTTGACAAATCATTACTATCTTCCAATGTTTTCATACGAATTAAGCCATACTCTATTACTTTCAAATCAAGCATTGGAAATTTATCAAAACTTTTTTGAAAAGAATTTTCAGTGCTCTCCCAATAGATTATCTTTACATATTCAGTTAAGTCGGGGTCAGACCCAAACAAAATTTTGTTTTCCAACTCTTGAAAGTTGATATCATACTCATGTACCAAGTCTTTGCTCACTTTAATTTTCTTTTCAAGCGAATTAACTTTTTCTTTTAATTTCTTTGTATTTTTGAATTGGTATATAAATGTAACAATAAAAGCAATGCATAAAAGGAAAACAGTTGTAATTATACCAATAAATAAAGTCTCCATCTTCTTCATTTCCTCCTTCCTGCTTAAATAAAGAGAATTGACTTTGAGGGGGGTACCTTCTTAAAGACTCATCAACTACTTTCATAAAATTCGATCGATGCATTGGCATTGTCATCATAAAGGAATACCCAGCACTCTCTTAAATTTGGGACAGTACAGGCTGTTCCTTAATCAAAAAAAGTTTAAATAACACAAGACAACCAAACCAAAAGGACAGTTATTCTCCCCCAGCTAAGTCAACGGTCTTATTCTGTGATCCCAAAAAAACCATATCTTCCAAAACTTTTATCTTTAGTAAACTCAATGTAATTAATTTTATCTTTTACTTTATCGTTCGGCTCTTTATTTTCAAGTATAATTATTTGCATTTTGTGCCCCCTTGAGGATAAATCCTTAAAGAAAGCCGCTTGAATATCATTCTCCACTTCATCATCCTCTTTTTCCTTTTTACCTTGATAAGTCGTCAAAGGAGAATCTAAAACTACAAAACCTGGATGAGGAAAATTATTATCTTTACAATATTCCATTAGCGAGATTGCAAAAGCACTATAAATAATTGCCCTATAACCCTTTCCATAGTCATTGCTTAATTTATTATTAACATAAAATTTTCCTTCATCAAAAATAACAGTAGGTTCTTTAGAAAACTTCCATCTCTTTAATATATTGGACATATACTTGCAAAATTCATTATAGGCGCTTAATATTAATCCTTCGTTTTCGTTTGTATTAATATTTTTCTTCTCTGGTTGTTTCCTTAACTTTTCTAAAACTATTTCTTTTTCATTAATTAAATCAGTAATTCTCTCGTTTGTTGAATTATAGTCAGCTAACATATCTCTTTGGGATATATAGTTGTCTATAATATCCCTAATATTAGTTTCTCGTGGTTCTAATGTATTAACAATACTGTCATTAATAATCTCATATTCCTCTTGTTGTCTCTCAATATCTATCAGCAATTCTGAATGTTCTAACTCTGTTTCCAGTATTGTAGATTCTAAATCTTTCAATTGAATATTTATTTTATTTATCTCTGCTTCAATTGATTCTGTTATATTGACTTCATTTTCTTCACCTATACATTCTGTTTCATGAGAACCATCTACTTTTTGATTACAGTAAGGACATACCGAAAAGTTAAGTTGTGAAAAATAATGATCTCCTTCTTTAACAAAGATCAGTCTTTTTAAGTCAGAATTGTATTGTTCCTCTAAAAGATGGAATCTTTTAATTAACTCTGATACTGCTATATACTTAGATTTCTTTTCTTCAATTTCACTCCAAAGATTTCTTTTGATAAATGTCTGCTCTTTAATTTCATTATTAATACTTCTTAACTCTACTTGTAGTTCCTTAAATTTATCCTCCATATCAATTTCCAGGAATATATCTGCTGATGGAAAATTAAATAGATATTTTTCTTCCTCATGTATTAGTCTATCTAATAATTCCTTTTGTCCTTCTAATTTCGCTTTGGAACCATTATCATTTTCAATAATATCGTCATTCTTTTTATCGTCAATTCCAGAAACAATCAGTTTAAAAACAGACTTTTCAACAGTTACACTAACAAATTGTCCAGATAGTATAGGGGATTTATCCTTAATTATTTTTGACTCGTTAATTGTAATAAAAATAGGTAAGTCTCTAAAACTTAATGTGCGTAGCTCTCCATTTTTCTTCTTTAATACACTAGTCGGATGAATAAATCCTGACTTTTGAAGTAAAAAAGCAGATAGATTGTCCGTTTTTTGCTTATCATGTTTGTAATTTAAAATTTCAGGAATGTTATTTTTTATGGATAAAGTGGGAGAATCATAAACTTCGATAGTATTTTTACCAAATTCCCTTTTTAGTGTGTATGATTTTCCGCTATATAAGACGATCTCCATTAGTATAGAAGAGTAACCTTTACTTTCATCAATTTTTTTAGGGACATCCTTCGCACCTAACATATAATTTACACATTCGAAGATGTAAGATTTTCCAGTGTCTGATGGTCCTGAAATAATATTTAGCCCTGTCTCGAAAGTAACAATTGCATTCTCAACATTTTTACCAGTGACCATCAATTTCTTTATATAAAACCCCATTTCATTCATCTCGATCGAACCCTCCTCTCACTAAAGATTCCTTTGTAAATTCACTACCCCATTTGTGAATATTTTCATCTATATACTCTTCTAGTTCTTTATCAGAAAGGTGACTAAAGGTTTCGTTTAACCAGTGGGAATAATTTCTTATTTCTCTTGCATAAATGGAGTCAAAATAGTCAATAAAATATGCACTTAAATCATTAGCCCTGTAACTTACCCCACCTTTTGTATACACAATTTCTACTAATTCCCTTGAATACATTAAATCGATACCTTCTTGCATTACTTTTCTTTTTATTATTATTTCCCCTGAACGATTGGGTATTGATGGATGTAAACTTTCTACATTAGTATCAACATCACTACTATGCGTCACCAAGTAATCGTAAATAACAAGTCTATTCAAATCTATTAAAGAAGGAGATAGTTCATTCAAAATCATAAGCGCTCTAAGTCCAACTTCTAGTGGAGTATTAAAAACGAAAGTATCCCGATTAGTTGTAAATTTATTCTTCATCATCTATCACCCAAGTTATTTCTTCTTCTAGCTTCTCTTCGTTTGCTAAATGATGACAAATACCGCTTTTATCATTTCCAGTGAGAAAATCACTGAAGATATTCTCCCCACTAACAACGAGGTTTCTAGCTTGCTGTGTTGTGGCTTTTACTCTTTCGAAACCATCTTCATATTTAGAATAAACCGTATCAATAATTCCATGGAAAATTTCTTCCTTTAAATCTTCAAATGCATGAATTCCACTAGGCATCGAATCTCTTTCAAATATCTTCAAAGACTCCGCTTGATAGTAATAAATTCGCTGCCTATTGAAATGGTGTAACATTCGTTTATAAGCCTTTAAGTCCTCCAAGCTGTTAATTATTTTATTTTTATGATTACCATAAGCGCCAAATAATTTTTTTACATACATCATTTCTTTTTCACTAATTTCTTGAGGTGCATTTTTAGGTCTGTCAGGCATTTTTTTTAACCCCCCGCCAAACCTTAATGGAAAGTAAGAGGTCTGTTGATACTGGTTTATAAACTCAATTGGATTTATTACATCAATGATAGAATAATCAAAGCTTTCTACATATTTCTTAAAGTCACCTGTAAGTGGTATTTCCTTAGTTTTAGTGATTTTTTTCAAACAGTGATTATCCCATTCTTTTATTAATTCGGCTTTTAGAATTCCGGGCTGCATTATAAAGTCATACAATTTTCCACCCACTCCATTAGGAGCAACAAGATAGTATTTTCTAGGAATATTAAAAGCCCCAATAAATGTGTAGTAACATAGCTTTCCAAATTCAACCCACATTTGCGAAGGAGTTAAAGGTGCGTGATAATGTTTACATTGATAATTATCCCAAATTTCTTCTCCGTCCCTGGAATCCTTTTGGAACGCTATTACATCTCGTCCTTTATCCCCTGCTCCACCAACCTTCACCACTTTTTCATACTTTTTCCTAAGAAATCCAAAAATCCACTCTTCTATTATCTCCTCATACTCATTTGGTGAAATTATTTTAAGTCTATCAATGGGTAAGACTGAATTACCCACTAGCAGCTGAAAATTTGTAGCACTGGTAATGTAATTCGGCTCATGAATTTCAACCAACTCTTCATGATTAATTTTTTCCATAACAAATCCCCTATAAATTTTTGTATACCAATGGTATCAAATTTCGACAAGTATATATGTTGAATTTTGTCGAAACCTTCCATTCTTTGAAGCATATTGACCTTTTTATAAACACAAATAGATAATTGTTAGTATAAGAAATACTCGTTATTAAGGTACCTCCTTGAAATTCAATCAGCAAATCACATATATTACAAGGCAGGACCTGACCCCGGTATGTTAAGTCTATATTGTACTGGGCTTAGAGGAACTGAGGGACTAGGTTCCTCTAAGCCACATTTATCAAATGCTTATAGGTAAAAAGGCCTGACCACCAACACGTTAATGTCCTGGGAATCAGGCCTTGTCTTCTCACACCAATCATCAACCGGCACTCTTCATTTCTACTTTCGATCGCACTGATCTTTTCGCACTAAGCCGAAAATACGTGACCGTGAGCGCAAGAACAAGAACGGTACCTTTTACAATTTCGAATGCGTAGTATGGTAAATTCAGCATCGGCAGCCCATTGAGGAGCACTCCTATTAATGCTGCTCCGAAGAAAGTTCCTAATGCATTTGGTTTTCCCGCTCCAAGTACGGAGAATCCGACGAAGACAGCGGCTACAGCCTCCATCAGCAAGGAAGCCCCCGAGTCTATTTGTCCCGAGCCAACTCTGGCTGTAAATAGAATCCCTGCCAGCGAGGCAAATATTCCGGAAACGACATAAGCAAGGGTTTTCACCTTTTTCACGTTGATTCCTGACAGCCGGGCTGCTTCTGCATTCCCCTCGGTCATGTACAGGATTCTTCCCCACCGGGTTTTATTCAGTACCACGTAAACAGCAGCTACCAATACCAGCATTAAGATGACGGGTACAGGAATTCCCCATAGTCTTCCCTGCCCGATCCAAAGGAAATTTTGATAGAACTCCCCGGGTGCCTTTCCTCCTGTTGTCAATTCCATGTGGCTGTAGATAGAATATCCCTCCGTGTATGTGCGGTGCAGTCCGGAAATGATATACATGCCCCTTAAGGTTGCCAGCAGATCGGGTAATGGGGCCTGACCCCCGGTACGTTAATGCGTTAGTGTACTGGGGGTCAGGCTCCCATTATGCTTCCCCGCCGGGATAACCGAGAGAATTACATCCCTCCCCTGCCTCAAGTAATTTCACAAAGAAAAAAATTTTCACTTGATACAAAAGGAAAGGTAGCGCTTTCACTTAATTTATTGATAAATTCTTTATTGACTTAACACACTAAAGCGATTATTATCCAGTATAGAGTTTAATTTGCTAATAATTTAATAAATTCAATTATCTAGAGTGACCGAGGGAACAGGCCCTATGACGTCCGGCAACCTCCTTTATGGAACGGTGCTAATTCCTGCAGAGTGTTTTCATTCTGGAAGATAAGTTATCGATAAACAGATGCTTCTTTCAGTTGAAAGGGGCATTTTTATTTTTCTTAAAAAAGGGGTGTACACCGTGATTGAGATTAGGAATCTTGTTAAAGAATACAAGAGCAAAAAACAGACGGTCCTTGCAGTAAACGATGTTTCTGTAACGATTGATAAAGGCGAGATTTTCGGAATTGTTGGTTATAGTGGTGCTGGAAAAAGCTCATTGATCCGCTGTTTGAATCTCTTGGAAAAGCCGACTTCTGGAGAAATAATCATTGAAGGACAGGACTTGACGAAACTTTCTTCCAAATCACTTCGTTATGCACGACAGAAAATCAGTATGATCTTTCAGCATTTCCACCTTATCAAAGCAAAGACGGTTTATGAAAACCTCGCGTTCGCTTTGAAATCAGCAAAGGTCCCTAAAGCCGAAATCAAACCAAGAGTGACAGAACTATTGGAAAAGGTCGGTCTAAGCGATAAAGCGGATGCCTATCCATCTCAGTTGAGCGGCGGTCAAAAGCAAAGGGTGGGCATTGCCAGGGCATTGGCCAATAATCCTTCCGTCCTGTTATGCGATGAAGCAACTTCAGCACTTGATCCAAGTACAACTAAATCGATTCTGAAGTTGTTAAAGAATATTAACAGAGAGCTTGGGTTGACGATTGTTCTCATCACCCATGAGATGGAAGTCGTAAAAGAAATCTGCGACAGGATGGCGATGATGCAGGACGGCAGAATCGTCGAGGAAGGTCCGGTATATGATTTATTTTCTAATCCAAAGCAACCTTTGACGAAGCAATTTATCGAGAATATCCTTCAGTTTGAATTGCCTCCCCATCTACTTCAGTCCAGACAAGGCAAGCTGATCAAATTCCAGTTCAAAGGGACGATTGCAGAAGAAAGTGTCGTCTCTGAGGTCTTCCAGAAGTATAAGGTAAGGGGCAATATCCTTCATGGAAAAATTGAATATATTCAGGATATTCCACTTGGAATCTTTGTTATGGAACTGATTGGAGATACAGCAGAGATTGATGCTGCTGTTCGTTATATTCGCCTCAAAACGTCAAGTTTGGAGGTGCTCAATAATGTTGCCTGAATCCTTGACAGCAATCATACCAGAACTGAACAAAGCATTTCTTGAGACGATTTACATGGTGGGAATCTCGCTTTCTGTATCAATCATCGTCGGCCTGCCTCTTGGGATCCTTCTGTTTGTGACAGATAAAGGCTTGTTCCTGCAGAACAGCTTTATTAAAAAAATGGTCGGGTTTCTTGTCAATATGATCCGGTCTGTACCATTCATCATTTTACTGGTGGCACTGCTGCCATTGACTAAATTCCTGACAGGAACAACCATAGGCCCGACAGCCGCTTCGGTTTCACTGTCCGTGGCCGGTATACCATTCTTTGCAAGGATGGTGGAAACTTCTTTAAGAGAAATTGATAAAGGAGTCATCGAAGCCTCGGTTTCCGTCGGTGCCAGTCCCTGGATGATCATAAAAGATGTTCTTCTTCCGGAAGCACGTCCCGCGATTGTTCAGGCTGTAACCATTACGACGATCAGCCTAGTCGCTTTTTCTGCGATGGCGGGCATTGTCGGCGGCGGGGGAGTCGGTGACTTGGCAATCCGGTTTGGATATTACCGCTATGATAATGTGATCATGGTGACGACAGTGGTCATTTTGATAGGCATAGTCCAGATTATCCAGTACTCCGGTGACATATTAGCAAGATTAGTAGATAAGAGATAATTATATTAGGGGGAAAACAACATGAAAAAATGGATCTTATTTTTAGCAATGGCAATGACCGTTAGCCTATTGGCTGCATGCGGAGGAGAAGAAGCTGTTGGTACCGAAGGAGAAAGCAAGGAAATTACAATTGGTGCAACAGCTGGCCCATACAGTGACATGGTAACAAAAGCAATCAAGCCGGGACTCGAAGCAAAAGGATACACAGTGGAAGTAAAGGAATTCAGCGACTATATTCAGCCTAATAATGCACTGGCTGAGGGCGACCTGGATGCCAACCTGTTCCAACATAAAATTTACATGGAGACATTCGCCGAACAAAATGGGCTTGAATTATCAGAAGTAATCGTGGTGCCTACTGCACCAATGGGGATTTATTCAAACAAGTTTACTTCCATTGATGCAATTGAAGAAGGAAGCTCCATTGCGATTCCAAATGATCCCACAAATGCTGCCCGCAGCTTTCAGATACTGCAAGATGCAAAGCTGATTACATTGAATTCTGACTCAGATCCGCTGACAGTTTCAGAGAAAGACGTACAGGACAACGTCAAAAAGCTTAAGTTCCAACCGATCGAGGCAGCACAGCTTCCAAGAGCAGTTGAAAGTACTGACCTTTCTGCTGTGCCAGGCAACTTTGCCCTTGCTGCAAAAATGGACCTTTTGGATGCCCTTCAATTGGAAGCCATGCCTGATCAGTACCGGAACCGTGTAGTCATGAACACAGCAGATCTCGATTCACAATTGGCCAAAGACATTAAGGAAGTAGTTGAATCCGCAGAATTTGAAGAAATTATTGATGAAGAATTCAAAGGTTTTGGCAAACCCGAGTGGATGACAGAATAAAATATTCATCAAAGGAAGCCCCCATTATTCCGCTGCTTGTTGACCGGGATAATGGGGGCTTCCCATCTTTATGAGAAATAGGGCCTGACCCCCGGTACGTTAATGCGTTAATGTGCTGGGCGCAGGCCCTGCTTCCCCATATGACCCGACGTATGGTGAAGACAGTTGTTGCTTCTTCCATTCGAAAGAATGCTACCTAGTCTCTTCTTCACTTTTAATTGATCGACAAGATTCTCTTTTGATAAGTGTGGTTTTTACCTTTTCCACAATTCCTCTTTGCTCTTCATCCTCAATTGATTCAATAAGCAGCGTTGTTGCTTTTTTGGCGATATCAGAAAACGAAATTTTGACTGTTGTTAGTGGTGGATTTAGATAGGATGAAAAAAATGAGTTATCGAATCCTATGATTGAAATATCTTCCGGAATACGTAACCCTAATTCATTTACTGCTTTATATGCACCAATTACCATCGTATCATTACTTACAAAAATGGCCGTTGGCGGATTGGGGCCTTTTAAAAGATACCTTACACCTTCGTATCCACTTATTTCTGTAAAATCACCATGGTAAATAGCTTCCTTTTTTATCTCAATTCCGTGTTTTATTAATGTTGTTTTAAAGCCTGCCAGCCTTTCTTTTGCAGACAATTTATTTAAATTCCCAGTAATAATACCAATGGATGTATGTCCAAGTTCCAATAAGTACGATACCGCCTTAACGCTTCCCTCATAGTTATCCGCATTAATATAGATCGCATTATGACTTGTGTTATAAACCTCATTCGTATCTATCATAGCAATGAAATGTTTTTGTTCAATTAGGTTAAATATAAGATCATTTTCTGCTTCTTGTGTCCCCACAAAAATAGCTCCATCAATTATTTTTTGATAAAAAATACTTTGAACTTTTTTTAAATCTTCTATTGAATATACAATAGAAATAAGGACATAATAACCCATTTTATTCGCTTGGTCACTGACTGTACTTACAATTGGAGAAAAGAACGGATTATCATGTATTAAAGTATCTTCCGTTGACTTGACATGATGAGGTTCCTCACTATCTTTTACGTCTAATAAAATGATCGCAATCATTTTATTTTTTATGCCAGCTAACTTTTGCGCTGAAGCATTTGGAGCGTAATTGTATTCTTCTATGGCTTTCCAAACTTTTTCTCTTGTGGATTGTGGTATATCTGGATAATTGTTAATAACTCTTGATATTGTACTTCTAGATAATCCTAGAAGCTTAGCTAAGTCCTTACTGCGCATAAAGTCTCCACCTAATCACTATATTTATCTTAGTATATCAGAGAATGCAGTTCGTTATTTTTCTATTAACGTTTTACTTCATCCGTTTTCATATGAGGCCTTTATAAGATCACCGTCACCTTTTGAACTCCCAGCCCAAACTCATCAACCCTAAATTCTGGAAGAGTGCAAATAGAATAGACTCTTAAGATTAAAGACCTAAAAAATTTTTACACAAAAAGTAATTGAAGTTTTCTGACTAGTGGTTTAATATCATTGTTGAAAGCGTTTCCTATTTTGCCAACAAACCACTCAGAAAATTCATGCCTGCTATTTTTTTTACCGTTTTACTAACGCGGGTTAGTAAAACGGTAAAGTGGATTCATAGCACTCAATTAACAACAATACAAACTTTTAGATCTTACAAAAGAAAACAAATTCTAAACTAAACGAATTGATATCTTTAATGAGATTTTAATCATTTCACTTTCTTAAATTAGATCATTCAAGAAATAAAGGATTTTTTTATAGTTTAGGAAACCGGTTTCTTAAATATATTTAAAGGTGGTGATTAGTTCTAACCAAACATTTAGCAATAAAATACTAATGCGGAGGTTAATGATGAAATTTAGAAAATTAGTTATTTTTACAATTGCTGTTATTCTATTTAGCTCCAGCTTTCCCCTCAAAAAAAATGTATCAGCTGCTGGAAACCCATCAACTGGTACAAGTTCAGCCTCAAATGATTGGGAATTGATTTGGTCGGATGAATTCAATGATGACGAGATCAACATGGAAAATTGGAGTTATGATGTTCCTACAAATGGTAGATATAACGGCGAAATACAATCATATACAGAAAACAATGCCTTTGTTAATAATGGATCTCTTATTCTTGAAGCTAGGAAAGAAGATATAACAGAGGCAGATGGGAAAACATATAACTACTCTTCAGCGAAACTAATTTCCAAAGGTAAACAAAAATGGACGTATGGCAAAGTTGAAGTAAAGGCAAAAATGCCTTCAGGACAAGGAATTTGGCCTGCAATTTGGATGATGCCAGAAGATGAGCCTTTTTATGGTACATGGCCAGTTAGTGGAGAAATTGACATTATGGAATTAATAGGGCATGAACCTGATACAATTCATGGAACGATCCACTTCGGTAACCCACACCAACAACGACAAGGACATTATTATTTACCTGATGGTCAATCATTTGCTGATGATTACCATATTTACAGTATAGAATGGGAACCTGGTGAAATTCGATGGTATCTTGATGGTGAGTTATATCACACGGCAAATGATTGGTTCACTAAAAGTGACTCTAACGCAGATGACTATACTTATCCAGCTCCATTTGATCAAGATTTCTTCTTAATTATGAATATTTCAGTTGGTGGGGGCTGGCCAGGTAATCCTGATGAAACAACTGTATTCCCTCAACAAATGGCAGTTGATTATGTAAAAGTCTATCAAAAAGATGAGTACCCTATACGCGAAAAGCCTATAAGTGAAGAAGTTGATGAGGTTAGAGCTCCTCTTGAAGACGGCAACTATATTTACAATGGTAGTTTCGACATGGATGATCCTGAGGTTGGCGGTGTAGAAGGTGTTCAATACTCTGATTATTGGAAATTTTCAAAAGATGGTGGTGCTATTGCTAATCTCTCACCAAACAACGGTACAATGGATGTACAAATTGAATCAGGTGGTAATGTTGAACATGGAGTTCAATTCCTTCAAGCACCGATTCAGCTTGAAAAAGGTGCTAAGTATAAAGCCTCCTTTAAAGCAAAAGCAGAAACGGAAAGACCAGTAAAAATTAAAATAGGTGCAGATGGAGATCGAAGCTGGAAAGATTATGCTGCTAAAGATCCGATCACTTTGACAACATCTTGGGAAGATTATTCATTTGAATTTACTATGAATGATGAGACAGATAATAAAGCTCGTTATGAATTCAATATGGGTCTAGATAATGGTGATATTTCACTTGATGATGTGAAATTAGTGAAAATTGCTGATGCACCTCCTGTTGATCCATCTAAAATTGTAAGAGAACCTCTTCCAACTGGAAACTATATATATAACGGTACGTTTGACCAAGGTACTGAGAGAATGGGTTATTGGGAATTTAAAACAGACGAATCAGCAGATGCAACTAGCTATATCGGAAGTGCAGTAAATGAAAGAAGATTTGAAGCATTAATCAACAATGGTGGTAACAACAAAAATTCTGTACAATTAGTTCAAAATGGGCTTAACCTAGAAAATGAAAAACCATATCAATTAACCTTTGAAGCAAGTGCAGAAGCAGAAAGGGAAATTCAGGTAGAAGTCACAAGCTCGAACGCCGAAGTAATTCATGAAGAAACAGTAAACTTAACTCCAGAAACAAAAGAATATACGTTAGAATTCACAAATACTGTGGCAACAGATAACCAATCTGAACTTCACTTTAATCTTGGTGGTAATCCTAGTGATGTTTACATTGATAATGTATTTTTGAAAAGGCTACCATTAGAACAAGTAGACGGTAATCTTGTTAAAAATGGCATCTTTGATGGCCTAGCTAATTGGAGAGCAGAAGCATTCAACCCTGGAAAAGCAACTTTTGCGGTAAATGAAGAAGGACAAGCTAAAGCATCCATCACTGATATTGGTACAGCTGATTGGAACATTCAATTATTCCAACAAGGAATTAATATCGAACAAGATACTGCCTATGAGGTATCTTTTGATGCAAAATCTACTGTTGACCGACCATTACGTGTACAACTTCAACATAATGGTGAAGAAGACAACAATTGGACAGGATACTCAGATCAAGTAGTAGAGTTAACGGATACATTACAAACATTTACTTACACATTTAGAATGACTGAACCTACAGATGCTGCAGCTAAATTCGGGTTTGCTTTAGGTAAAGACGCTGATGGATTAACACCAGCAGAAATTCAAGATGTAGTGATTGATAATGTTGTAATTAAAAAAGCAGAAGATATTAATGACCCTGAAAACCCTCCTGGCACTGAAGATCCTGGTACCGAAGACCCTGGCACCGAAGACCCTGGGACTGAGGATCCTGGGACTGAAGATCCTGGCACTGAAGATCCTGGCACTGAGGATCCAGGCACTGAAGATCCTGGCACTGAAGATCCTGGGACTGAAGATCCTAGCACTGAAGATCCTGGGACCAAGGATCAAGACACTAAAGGTCCAGAAGTTAAACAGGATCAAAATTCTAAAGGTAAGCAGAAATTACCTAACACTGCTACTAACAGTTTTACCCTACTAGCTTTAGGTTTATTAGTAGTCCTATTAGGTTCAATTTTAGGTGTTACAGCTCGTAGAAAAAAATCATTATAACAGTAAAACAGCACTATTCCTCGAGAAGAATAGTGCTGTTTTTTAAGGGAAAAGGGGCCTGACCCCCGGTACGTTAATGCGTTAGTGTACTGGGGGTCAGGCCCTGATTTCTGGATTCAGAATCGCAACCGAATTTTCAGACTGCAAATTTTTAAACTTTCTTATCTTTGAACAAAATCGCCAACGCGACTTAAACCACGTCCCAAGTCATTCACTTGAGGCTATCCCTCGCTTCAAAAAAGGTGCTGCCACAACGCTGACATTTCACTTTAACCTTTCTCTTTATACACATAAAAATCAGGAACATCAAAACCATGAACATATGAAGGCAACTTTAATGTATTCCCACTGCGTTGGCCTAGAAATACCAAACTGAGAGTGGGACAGGCACTTTTATGCCTGAATTTCCCGAAATAATAACGAAACGAAGTACGCAAGTCTTGGTTATCAAATGTTTTAACCCGTTTCTCCATTTTCTTATTAGTTTAAATTGATGAATTGAAAGTTGGCATGATTGCGAACTCTAAGCGACATGCTGAATGGACTTCCACTGTGGATAGAAGTCTTTTTGTCTGGTCTTATTTAGATTATTGGATAATTCAGCTCGTAACTTGGGTAGCAATAGTATGGTGGTCTAAGTCCAATTTTTGACATTGGCCAGGAATCTTCGATATAGACCATCTTTACTTTTTCATTTGAATGGTTGACTAGCAGCAGCTTTACTTCTGGATTAAATTCATATCTCAATATGGTACCCCCCTTCCATTAGGAATTTGTGGATTCTCCCCCATCAACATGAAGGACTTGACCAGTTACAAAACGAGAATCATCAGAAGCAAGATAGACATAGGTTGGTGCAAGTTCAAATGGATGGGCAACTCGTTCCATTGGATTAAACGCTCCATATACAGCGACTTGGTCTGACGAGAAACTTGCTGCAATAAGCGGAGTCCAGATTCGGCCGGGAGCAACGGCATTGACTCGGATCCCTTGTTTCACGACATTTTTAGCCAATGCACGTGTCCAACCAACTATTGCCCCTTTTGTGGCAGTATAATCGATCATTTGCTGCTCACCTACATACGTCACCACTGAAGAAGTGCCAATGATTGAGCTGCCAGGCTTTAAATGAGGAAGCGCTGCCCTTGTTGTGTAAAAATGAGAGTATATATTCACTTTGAACGTATCATCGAATTGCTCATCTGTAATGTCAAGCAGACTTAGTTGTTGGAATTGGATGCCAACGTGGTTACAAAGAATATCGAGACGTCCAAACGTATTTACTGTTTGTTCTACAATGGAGATGCACTGTTGTTTGTCCCGCAAGTCACCAGGCATTAGTAAACAACGTTGTCCGAGTTGTTCAATCCTCGTTTTGGTTCTATTTGCATCCTCATGTTCATCTAAGTATGAAATAGCAACATCTGCGCCTTCTTTAGCAAACGCAATTGCAGCTGCTGCACCAATCCCACTATCCCCCCCTGTAATGAGTGCTACTTTCCCTGTTAACTTTCCACTCCCTATATAGTTCGGGTTTTCGATAATAGGAAGGGGGACCATTAATTTTTCCACTCCGGGATGGCGCAGCTGACGCTGTTCAGGTAGACTTATCGGAATTTCTTCGTAACGTGTGATTTTCCCATAGTTAGGATACATGGGATAAGGCTGAGTTTGCATGTTCGCTTTAAACATTTGCTGCATTTGCTTTATTTGCTCTAATTGACGACTTTGATCATTTTGGTCCATAGAAACCTCCTATAGAAAGAATTTTCTTCTAGACAATTTATATGTTATTTACTACAAATAAAGTAATAAACGTGTGAAAAAGTGGTTTGCTTTCAACACATTTCTTCCAAAGAGACACCTTTTTTCTTGGTGTGGGGATGCTCTGGACAACAGATGAATTGCTGAAAGCATTTGAAATAGGTGTACCATTATTCGCTTTAGGAAGGAATTGATAATGGAACCTAAGTGGGTACTAAAAGTACAAGGCTGTGATGAAGACTAAATTTCCTGCAACATTCTGTAAAAAGAGCAACAAGAACTGGCTTCCTTTATTAATGGAGTAATTTAATAGATTTTTAGTCAATTGGTGCGCCGGTGCACACAGGGGCCTGACCCCCGGCACGTTAATGCGTTAGTGCATTGGGGGTCTGGCCCTGTTTTGAAGACGGTGCTGCCGCCTGCCCCTCTGTCTCCTTTATTAAACAAACGTTTGATTAATAACGTTCTCTTGCTTATATCCGTCAAAAAAAAGACCTGATTCCCCAATACATTCGTGTATCGGGGAATCAGGCCCTATTTTCCTTTTATAAAAGTTTTCACTTACATTAACTCAGTTGGTTTTTTTATTAAAACTAACCGCAATCTCCGCTCCTACTTTCGCATTGTGCTTGACCAATTCGATGTTGGCAACAAGGCTTTTGCCTTCGGTTAGTTCTTTGATTTTTCCTAACAGGAAGGGTGTGCTGTCTTTTCCGATGATGTTATTTTCTTCTGATTGTTTGATTGCCTGGGCGATGATTCCATTGATGTAGTCTTCGTCCATGGCGTGTTCTTCAGGGATTGGGTTGGCGATGACCGCTCCGCCTTGAAGGTTCAGGTCCCATTTTGTTTTTAGCGTTTCGGCAATGACGTCGATGGAATCGGTAGAGAAGTTTAATTTATGCTCGCTTTTTCGCGTATAGAATGCTGGCAGGAAGTCTGTTGTATAGCCGATGACAGGGACGCCTTTTGTTTCAAGGTATTCGAGTGTGAGCGCAAGATCCAGGATGGATTTGGCGCCTGCACAGATGACGGCTACGTCTGTTTTTGCTAGTTCATCCAGGTCCGCCGAGATATCCATTGTCGTTTCTGCTCCTTTATGGACACCGCCAATGCCGCCTGTTACAAAGATTTTGATGTCGGCTAAATCAGCGCAGATCATGGTGGTGGCAACCGTGGTGGCCCCTAATTTCTTTGTGGCGATAATTTGCGCCAGGTCACGTCTGGACACTTTCGCTACGTCTGAGCTTTTACCGAACAGTTCCAATTCATCGTCTGTTAATCCGATTTTGATCTTGCCTTCAATGATGGCGATGGTCGCCGGGACAGCACCGTAATCACGGACGATCTGCTCCACTTCGCGAGCTGTTTGTACGTTTTGCGGATAAGGCATACCGTGAGAGATAATAGTCGATTCGAGTGCAACGATTGCTTTGCCTTCCTCTTTGGCTTGTTGTACTTCTTGTGATAATTCAATGTATTGTTCCATTTTAAAACTCCTCCATATCCAGCATAAATTGTTTTTGTGTTAACTCTTGTCTGACTGTATATTTTGACAGGATGGTTTTGTGTGAGTTGACCAAACCTGATTTGATGGTGTAATCGAGTTCTTCCTTTTGCAGCCAGGAATAGATCACTCCTGAGCAGAATGAATCTCCCGCACCGGTCACATCGACTACTGATGTTGTTTCAATCGCCGGGAAATGATGAATCTCTCCATTTTCTTCTCCAGCCATTACACCCTTTGAACCGTTCGTGACAATCACATTACTTACACCGAAATCTAACCACTTTTTAACCGACTCTTCCCAATCTCTATCATCATTGATTTTCATTTTCATAAAGCTTTCTGTTTCATCTTTATTGACGATGAGCCAGTTCACTGCACTCAAATCTTTTGGAAGTCTATCCATTTTTGGCGATGAAACCGGGATGATGACGAATGGAATAGTATGCTCCGCTGTAAACGAACAGAGAAAATCAACTGTTTCACTTGGACAATTCAAATCTACTACAATACATTTCGCTCTTTTGAGGATGTGACTGCTTCCTATCATCAACTCAGGAGTGATATTTTCATAGACATCCATATCTGCCAATGCGACGGATAAGTCACCATCTTCATCCAAAACGGCCGTATAGGAACCTGTTGATGAGTCTTCAAATGATGCGACATGTTCTAAATTCATAAAGGGTGCAGATAAATCATAAATCTCTGTCCACTCCGAATCATTCCCTCTTGCAGACAGTAAGACGACTTCCTCTCCTAATCTCCCAAGGTTTTCGGCAATATTTCTGGCAACCCCTCCTACAGATGTAGAAGACGTGACGGGATTCGATGTCGCCTGAATCAGTTTCTGTTTTGCATAAAATTTCCGATCAACGTTCGCTCCGCCAATACAGACAATCGGCGCTGCTTCATTCAACACATAAGCCTGTCCTGATACAAGTTCTTTCTTAACCAAGGCAGAAAGGTGATCCGCCATGGAGGACGGGGACATTCCTGCTAATTCTGCTAACTCCTGCTGAGAAACAAATGGATTTTTCCGAATCATATCTACTAGTAATCTTTCATTTTCGTTTCTATCATCCGCCATTTTACATCTCCTCTCATTACAAAAGTTTAAATAGTAAACATAAGTTTAGTATACGCTTTCGTTTTTTCTTGTCAACAGGTTTTTTGGGACGGAGGAGGCTCGTCCCGCCAAAATCGTATCTCTCTGTTAAACGACAAGAATCAACTTTTAGGAGCTGCCTTCTTGTAGGCTCAATATGAAAAATGAGACAGTTCACCTGTCCCTCTGCCTCCATTTACAATTTAATTTGTATGCCACATGCCTATTACGTATAATTTGTTTATCGGGAGAATGAAGTTTTATAACGATTGGTTAAAACGATCGTTCTAAGAAGAAATGAGGATTAATCATGGATAAAGAAAAACAAATTTTACATCATATAAAAATGAATCCCTTTATATCACAGCAGGATTTGGCAGCTAAAGTTGCATTATCACGTCCTGCTGTCGCAAATTATATTGCCAGCTTGACGAGACGCGGTGAAATCAAAGGGCGCGGCTATATTATACGGGAAGAATCATCGATTGTTTGCATCGGCGGGGCGAACACCGACCGCAAAGCCCGTACAAATCAAAAGGTTAAACTATATTCATCCAACCCGGTCGAGATCACGGAGGCTTGCGGCGGGGTGGCACGCAACTTTGCCGAAAATTTAATCCGGCTTGGAGTCAGCACTTCCCTCATGACGTGTGTGGGAGACGACAAAGAAGGTAACTGGATACTGCAAGAAACGAAAGGACAGGGAGTGGATGTCAGCCAGGTTTGGGTCTTGCCAACCGAACGGACAGGAACTTTCACCACTTTGTTGGATATTGATGGAGAAAGTATCGTCTCTATGGCTGATATGAATATTTACGAGAAACTAACAACTTCCATGTTCGAGGAAAAATGGTCCCACATTGCTGCCTCACAAGCTGTGTATCTGGATACGAACATTCCCAAGGACTGTGTAACCTATTTGATTCAACGCTGTAAAGAGGAAAGCATTCCTTTGTATATCGACCCTGTATCCCCCGCCAAGGCACGAAAACTTCCCTTCCGTCTTGACGGAGTGGAGCTGTTACTCGCAAACCGGGAAGAAGCGGAACTGCTTGCCGAAATAAAAATTGACTCGATTGACGATTGCAAGACAGCCTCTGAAAAACTCAGACAGCGCGGCGTTCAAAAAGTGATCATCACACTCGGTGATGGAGGGGTGTATTACGCTTCTCCTGAAGAATCCGGCCATTTGCCAGCTTTTCAAACGGATGTAGTCGATGTTACAGGAGCGGGAGAAGCTTTTTCCTCCTGTGCGGTTTACGGAATCATGAATGAGGAATCGTTAGTTCAGGCCTGCCAATTAGGACTTGCTGGCGCTTCCCTGACACTTCAGACGGAAAAATCGATATCCTCTCTTTTAAATCCTGACAAAATCCATGAGATTTTAATGTCACAGTGACGCCCTGGCATTTGCCGATAAATATAGCCGGTGCGTTATACGGTAGAAGCAAAGACTCTTAGATATCTCTGGAAACCTGTTAAAATAAAATTACATTACTTAACAGAAACGAGGTAAATAAAATGACTTCACTCTCCTTTGACCATCTTGTTCACTTTTCATCTGATCCTTCATTAGCGAAATATACGATGCTGCAGCATGGCATTCAGGCTATTGAGGGTGGGAAGCATGAAAACTGGGGGACGTATAACGCGCTTGCTTATTTTGGTTTGAGTTATATCGAGTGGCTCGGGATTCAAAATCGATCTGTTGCCATACAGGTTGACGATAACCCGCTGATTCAACAGCTGGTCACTGAGCTGCCTTTGGGTGACCACCCGGGGAGGATCGCCCTTAGGACGAATAACATGGATCAACTTGTTGCTGAACTTACAGAAAAAGGTCTGAAACTCCATGGCCCTGTCAAAGGTTCGCGGTTAACGGACAGCGGAGAACTTTTGCAATGGTCCATGCTGTTTATCGCGGAGGAGCAGCCAACACTTCCCCTTCCCTTCTTCATCCAATGGGGAGAAGAAGATGCGGTCAGAAGAGAGAAACTGAAGGTACACTCCAGCCATCCGGCCGGCTCTCTTCAAATTAAGGATGTGTTGTTAGCCGTTGAAGATTTGGATGATAAAATTCCCCGCTGGTCTTCCCTTTTCGATCTGCAGGTTGGAGAGGCGTTTATAAATGAGAAATGGGGTGCAAAATGCCAGCGCCTTTACTTGCCGCATGGAAACCTGTTGTTTTGTGCACCTGTCGAGGATGGCTTTGTTCAAGATTTCCTCGATGAATTTGGTGAAAGACCGTTTGGGCTGCAGTTTGAAAACGACCGCCAAGACCAATCCATTCTTTTACAGGGAGGAATGTATGAGATTACTAAAGAATGACTAGTGAGGTTGGACCATGGAGGGACGGGGGAACCTTGTGAAGGCTCATCAACTAATTTCTAGTCACCTGTCCCTCTGCCCCAACTATCAGGGAGTGATAAAATGAGGAAATTATATTCTACCTTTATAGTACTATTTCTTCTTTCAGGTTGTGGCCAGTATTCTCCTTCTAAGCATGATGTAGTCAATACACATGGAAATATAGAGAATTTAAGATTACTTGAAAATTTTATAGAAAATGTTTCTATGGATAGGGATAGTAAAGTCCGAGTAGTGAATTACACTGACGAAGGCGATCCAATTATTCATGACTTAAACTATTCCAACGATTTAATTACCTCGGTGAAGGATACAAGAGAAGATGAGTTTGGGGACCAATTAGTAATGGAAAATGTATGTGAAAGCATAAAGAAAATAGACAAAAACAATCTAACTTTTTATCAGTTACAGGGATGTAATGGCAAAGAAACAGTCATACATGTAACTATAATTAGTGATGATTGACAAAGGGCCTGACCCCCGGCCCGTTAATGCGTTAGTGTACTAGGGGGAAGGCCCTGATTCTATTATTCTGTTATAACACTTCATCTGCTTATTTAGCAGGAACATAAATTTGGCATGTTAATCCGGCTCATAATAGAATAAAGGACTCAGAATTCAAAATGATATTGTTCTATATTTTTTAAAGCCTTAATAAAATCGCCTGTTTCCATTACATACTCATGTCTTGAACTACTTTGATTTTCAAGCTTCATAGAATAAATTACTCTTTTACTATTCGGACGCAACCTTTCAATATCTTCAATATCAGCCCAACCTTTGGAAACAGCCTCAATTAGCAAAATATCGGTACTCATAAAGCTAATAGGAGTTGCTGGATTATGTATTAATTCTATTTTATGAAGGTTATCCATAATCTTTTCTTTAATAGTCATGGTTCCCTTATCACTAGAGAATATCGTGATATTTTTTATTGAGGAAGGGTAATGATGAAGCAACAAGTACACTAACACTAAAATTGAAGTTTCTCCCGCATTCTTTCTTAAATCCGAACCATCCTTCACTTCAAATCCTTCTTCATAAAAATCATCGATCCACTGTTCTGGCAGATCAACATTCTGGTTATAATATTTCTTTAATCCTGAAAAATACTTTCTAGCAGGTGATATAGAAGAAGAAGCATGTTTAAAAAGCTCCATCAATCTAAACTCTTGATATTCAACAAACTCAACATAATCTTCCTCTTCGTTGATTATAAAATAAGGAACAGGGATTCTGGCTAGGTACTCTAGCCGCCTTTCACTATGAGAGATTTCACGATGAACCCATTCAGGTATCAGTATAATATCGTAATTCCTAAATACTTCATCAACAAGAAAGATATCTTTATGCTGAGTACAAAATTCCAAATTATTGTTGTCCATAATCAGAATTCGATTAGTCTCTTTCTCATTAAGTTTCCCACTTAAATCTCTATAATTCCCCACTTTCCAGTTTCCCTTTCACTAGTAAATATTTTTTTTCTAATCCGATAATAAATTCCTTTGTTTCATTATAAACACGGTCATCAGTATCTGTTATAGAGTCAATTTCATATTTCAAAAGTCCAAAATCCACTATATACGAAGGTTTAACTAGATTTTCATCAAGCGATAACTTTTGAAATATCTCTACCCAGGATTCCATATTAAAGGATAGATCAAAGTTAGATCTTATTTCTTCTTGAAGAACTTCATTCTTATACTCTATTGCCGATTCATATAGTTGAATTAAGATAGCCTTATACGGTGCTTTAAAAGTATCCATACAAATAGCAGCTCGATTGATAAACTCTGTTTGCTTTAAGTCTAAGAAATAATTGTAAAGATCATTACTTATTAACATTTGACTTGCAAAATAATCTGCTTTCCGTTCTGTTAGATCAAATTCTGTTGAAATTTCATGTGAATTTGAAAAGTCCTCTGTTAGATGGTAAATTTCATGCCAATAAATGAAGTATTGATATAGTCGCGGTTGTGCAGTATTAATAACTGGGATTTTTTTGCCATTGGGAAGTTCTCTAATTGCTCCTCCCCAATCAGGATCAGGAATAGGAATTTGGATTAAATAATGGTCTTTTAAAATTTGCAAGGCAAGTTTTTCCGGGGATTGTATATCATATTTAGCAAGAAACCTATGCATATATTTTAAGTGGCGCTGGATTTCATTATTAATTTGTCTATTTAATTTTACTGTTTCATTTAGGTTATTACTCGATATTCTCATTTCTTCACCCCTTTATATAAAAAGTGGCAACCGTTAATAACTCATCTAAATCACTTAATAGATCTTTGGTTAATTCATTTCTATTAGAGAAAGTCGATCTATCTGAATACTGAGTAGATGGTAAATGCCATTTTTCCTGTTGAACATCAGAAAAATACGTAAAATAGTCAATGGGCAAATTAAAAGCATCCGTTATCTTTTGTATCTGTTCCTCATAAATTTTCGGGTTAGGACTTTTGCCTTCTACTATTTGATTAATTGTCGGCCGGGAAATTCCTGTCATTTTAGCTAAAGAAGTTTTTGTATAGCCATTCAGTCTTAAAAATTTAAGTAAGTTTTCCCCGATAATACTCTGTAGTTGATAGAGCGGCATCTTAATCACCTCCGAACTTATTTAGTTTCATTATACAGTAAAAGTAAAACCGCGTGTAAAAATAAATTTTACAATCTGTAAAATTTATTTTTACCCAAATCATAAATTCTTATTCTCCTTCTTTTTAATGTCACAGTGACGTCCCGACATTTGTCGATAAATATAGCCGGTGCGGCAAGACCTTAGAAGCACATACAGACACTTAGAACTTTTAGGAAACCTGCTAAAATAGAATCACACCACTAAACAAAAACGAGGGATACAAAATGACTTCACTTGCCTTTGACCACCTTGTTCACTTTTCATCTGATCCTGCATCCGCGAAAGAAACGATGCTGCAGCATGGCATTCAGGTTATTGAGGGTGGAAAGCATGAAAACTGGGGGACTTATAACACGCTTGCTTATTTTGGTTTGAGTTATATCGAATGGCTCGGAATTCAAGATCGGTCTATTGCCGTACAGGTTGACGATAACCCGCTGATTCAACAGCTTGTCGCTGACTAGAGAGGTTGAACGTTAGAGGGATGGAGGTTCCTTGTCTCACTTATGACATGTCTCTCTGCTAAAATACTGAGAATCAACTTTTAACCTTTGCCTTATTGAAAATCCGTCAACTAATTTCATATATTCGGCAGGCGCATAGACGTTATCTCCCTAATGGAAATCTAATACAGTTACCCTCTCCTTCTGTCCATGTCGGCAGTACACTTAAATGTATTTGCTTCTGTATGAGTCGTATTAGTGCTCGTCCCAGTGCCTTCTAGGTTTCCTTTTTCTACACATTACCTAACGACTTCCACGTTGACTTCATCAACGGTCAGATTTCCTTCTAACTTATTTCAACCTTCCGTAGTGGGGCTCTTTACTTTGGTTTCGTATCAGTTAGACGACGGATAGTTAATTGGAAGGCAAATTTGCTGTGATTTTTATTTATTTTGCAACCATATCTGTTGGGAGTCGTCTAAAGGTGGAAAGGGGATAACTGATGTTAAGAGATAAAAGGTTAGTGATGGATCATAATGAAATGAACAGAGAAGAAATAGTAGAATGGTTGATGAATGAGTATGGCAGAAAGGTTGTGAGGCTAGCTTATACCTATTTAAAGCAAGAACAGCTAGCTGAAGATATTGCACAGGAAGTATTCATTAAATGTTTTCAAAAGTTAGATACGTTTCGGCACGACTCATCTTATCAGACTTGGATTTATTCAATCACTGTAAATCTATGTAAAGATAGATTAAAGAGCTGGAGTTTCAAGAATCTTATTACAAGTAACTTTTTTTCGTTAAAAAGTGTCACCCATGAAACACCTGAGAAAGATGTCATCAATCTTGAAGCAAAAAGGGAACTTTCCGAATGTGTACTGGGACTGCCCGTTAAATACCGAGAAATCATCATATTATTCTACTATGAAGAATTATCCTACAAAGAAATATCCGAGCTCTTGGGAATCAGCAGCCAAACAATCAAAACAAGATTGCACCGTGCAAGGAACCTTTTGAAGAAGCAACTTAAAGGAGGGGAAAGAATTGACTGACAGATTAAAAAAGCTAAAAGAAGATATGGATGACACGGTTCTTAATGGCTTGGATTTCAGGGAGAAGAACAAAGTGAAAGTCAGGAAAACCTTTGTCACAAACCATGATAATGTCAAACATAATCGGAGGATAAACCTTGGCTTTGTGTTGAGTCTTTGCTTTACCACTCTGTTCATCGGTTCTGCCAGCTATATTCTGGTGAATAATACAAATATATCTGAAGAGGATTCTCTCACAAAGGAAACTGACGTTGACGTCATTGCTGATAACGATCAAAAATCTTTACAAGTTTCACACCCCAAACCAAAGGAAAACTATGAAAAAATGACCAAAGAGGAAATACTGCATAAATTATTTAACTCCGTGGATTACTTTGAAACAGCTGCAGGGAAATTTGAAGTATATGAAAGGTATTATGATGGTTCCTCCTCTAAGGAAACGGTTGAGTACAAGATGAGTAATAAGGGAGTTATTGGAGGTTACGAGAAGATTATCAACCACCCGGATCCTGAGAATCCCCAGACGAAACAGACTACTCAGGAGACTTATTATAACAGTAACCAACTGTGGCATTTGAAATGGGATTTAAATCAATATTCGACGAAAGACTATGAACCAGAAGAGAAAAGACCTGTCGTGAAAGCAGAGGATATTTTTAATATGGATCCCGATGATATTTTTGAATTTGATTCTAGAAAAATGTACAGGGAAAGCCCGCCAAGTCTAATTGCCTTTAGTTCCCTTTTTAATTATACATTTGTGGCAAAGTTCTTAAGGTACGAAAATGAATGGACCATCGAAAAACAAAATGAAGAGCTGCTGGGACATAACACACTTGTTATTTATGGAAGACTTGACGATAGCCTTGTTAATATTATGCAGCCGGAAGAAAAGGATTTTCGTATATGGATTGATAAAGACACTGGAATAATTGTTAAAAGAGAGGTTTATAATGAGGCAGGAGAATTAGTCAGTTATTTACATCCATCCAACCTTGTTATTAATGAAACTTATCTGACAGATGAATTTGAACCTGAACTTGAAGAATATCAAGAGGAACGGCGATGGTTAAATCCTCCCCCTCAAGATAAAAGGGAAAGTGAACTAGAGGTTATTGAACATGCTGATACAAAACTTAGTAAGGTGAAAGAAGTCATGGTGGATCAAAGAGAAACCATGCCATTGTTTTTTGAGTTTGCCAACTCAAAGATCACACCTTTTTCCGCCAGTATTGAAAAGTATCAGGAAGATTACCAAGCCTTTGTGGTCTATAGCTATGATAAGCCAGAAACTGAACAAGGGTCAGGATCACGTTTGCTTTATACAAGGATTTATCCAAAGGACACCTATCTTAGAAAAACAGGAGATTTTGACAGACCGCTTGGTGATGAAATCGAAGCGTTGAAGGTGAATGGCATCCAATGGAGGATATATAAAGTGCAAGGAACAGATGATGTTCATGTAAAAGGAGAGTTAGATGAACATATCCTTGAACTAGTCACCCACGATGTATCATTTGATGAAACCAAAAGAATGTTAAGCACATTTCAGAAGGTAAAATAAAATAAGTGGCAATGATGGTAACATGTGCTGTTCCGTTGAAGGCAATAGAATAAAAGGGCCTGCCTCCAGTACATTAACGCATTAACGTACCGGGGTCAGGCCCTTATTTCCTACTGTAAAACACCTACTAATGATAAAATCGTTTAAGATAGGAAAATAAAGGATACATCTCTTTATGTGAAAAAACAGTATCTTACGTTTCAGGAAAAGTGAGGCATGGGCGGCTATGGCGAAAGAATAATTAATTTTTGAGGGAGTGAGTAGATTGAAAAAATTCTCTTGGTTAAGCTACTGGTCTTTACTATTAAGCGTTTTCCCAGTACCCTTTTTCTTTGCGATCCTTTATAGGCTAATAAGGATTGATATCTATTTCGCTTTATCTCTTATCGCCTTGTCCATTATTTTATCGGTGGTTGTTGGGGTTATGGCTTTCGTTAAAAAGACAGAAAAAAATATACTTGCTGGAATAGCCATTTATATCGCCTTATTCAGTGCGGGGATTGTGATCGTTATCATGATGCTTAGCCAAATGGGTAACCCGCCAAACGCCTAATCCCACCAAATTTCTGTTCATAATTACTAGGGGTAAAAGTGGCGTTTGCTGAATAAGTTTGTTTTTAATGATAGTTAATTCAACGAAAAGGCAGGGTGGAATATGAATAGTGAAAGTAACATCATCATTGCTTCATTGAAACAGGAGTTAATAGAGGACATCCCTAAGACTAATGATTATTTTACGTTGTATGGCAGAGTTGTCCCTAGTTTACAATCAGGAAAGTGGACTTATAAAGAGATTCTTTTTGATGAAGCCAGCGAAACACGTTTCCCAGATGACAAGCTTGATTGGAGCCAATATATAAATTCAGAGGATCGAGCCTTGTTTTTAGCTTATACCAACGATACTTGCATAGGGCAGATTAGAATCGTTAAGGACTGGAATCACTTCTGTTATATTGAAAACATTGCTGCTAAACAAGAGTATAGAGGAAGCGGAGTTGGAAAGCTGCTTTTACATAAAGCGGAAGAATGGGCAAAACAACGGAAACTTATCGGAATGTCCTTGGAAACACAAGATGATAATCTTGGTGCATGCAGATTTTACGTGAAACACGGATTCTTGCTGGGTGGGGCAGATACACTGAAGCAGTCATATAATCCCAATATTGAAACTACATTGTATTGGTATAAGTTGTTTGAGTGAATCACAGGGGCCTGACCCCCGGTACGTTAAAGCGTTAATGTGATGGGGGGCAGGCTCTGTTCTCTGATTCTCTTGATTTAAGAATCTTTATTATGAATTGCCTCGTTTGCTTTTTTCATCAAGGCTTTTGACACGAAAAGCTGATACGAGGCCGCTTCTCCCTTTTCTATTCCTGGACTCACCGTTTTCATCTTATAGGGAATGCTATTGTTTTCCAACCTTCCCTTCATGGCTGAGTATTCAGCGAAATCATGAGTGGAATAGTTCATTTCCCATTTAGCGAACAAATCTTTTATTGGTTTTATTAACATGGACTCCTCCCTCGTTAATATTGAGTTTACTCTCAACATATTATTCAGGACTCTTCAGGGTTAGTCTTTTCCTTTGACTGTTTTCGCAAAGATTGTGGCTATTTTAAAAGTAATGGATTTCCGCTCCAGGGCCGGGCGCCCGGCCTCCTCGGCTTCGCCTGTATAAAATGTGGAAGCGCCCTGCTCAGACCCGACAGGCAAATGTTCCGCATCGAAAAAAAGGCGGTCTTTCCTTTTATTCGATGCGGGTTATTTGACCCCGAGGGGCTGGGCGCTACAACTGGATTTCGGGGTCTCACCTGTCCCGCTAGTCCTGCAGGAGGTCACACGCCTTACGCTCCAATCCTTCTACGTGAAAATGAGGAGGAGATAAAATAGCACTCAAAAGAAACAATCTTTTAGAAAAGGGCCTTTCCTTTTAATCTATACTCACAGTGCCCCCCCAATAATTGTCGGAAGGTGCAGTAAAGTCAGGGCCAGAGCTTAGGTAAAGAATACATTATTGTACCTGGGCTCTGGAATACACAGCCTTTTCCATCACTTTTACCTTTTAAAAAATTAATTTAGAATTACCTGTTTTACACCAACCGCATTCACCCCGAAACAAACCAACTAAACTCCTTAACAAATTTCAACCCAACCGTCCCCACCGGCCCATTCCGGTGCTTGACCAGATTAATTTCCGTCTCTTGCCCTTCGAAACCTCTTTTATAGTACGCCTCCCTGTAAAGCAGCATGACGATGTCCGCGTCCTGTTCGATGCTGCCTGAGTCGCGGAGGTCGGACATCATTGGACGTTTATCCTGGCGCTGCTCGACTGACCGGGAGAGCTGGGACAGCAGAATGATCGGCACTTTATACTGTTTCGCCATCTGCTTCAATTCCCTGGTGATGCTCCCTATCGCGAGATCATGGCGTTCAAATTTCCCTTCAATCGGAATCAGCTGCAGGTAATCAATCACTACTAAACAAGGAGCATTTTCGTTTTCCCTTCTTGTCTTCTGGATTCTTGCGCGGATTTCGTCCAAGGTCAGCTTGCCTTGGTCATGGATTTGAAAAGGCATTTTATAGCATGTGTTCAGCGCTTCGTTCGCCTTTCTGGTTTCTTTATCCGAGAACACGCGGAACGGATTATGCCACTTGGACGCATCGATGCTGGCCATCCTGCTGATCAGCCTCTGATAAAGCTGCTTCTCGCTCATCTCGAGTGAAAAGAAATCGACAACGGTTCCTTTTGAAGCTGCGTTATAGGCCAGATTCAGTACTAGCGCGGTCTTTCCCATCGACGGCCTTCCTGCAGCGATGATGAGTTCCCCTGGTTTGAATCCTCCTGTAAGTCCGTCGAGCTTTTCGTATCCGGAAGAGATGCCAGCATGTACAGGGTCGGCATACAGCGACTCATAGAGCTCAACCAACGCCTCGCCTTTTCTTTTCCCACTCTCCAGTCCCAGCTCCTGCGTCTCGACATATTTTTGATAAAAAGCCTCTGCCGTTTGGGCACTTGAGTCATTCAGAAATTGGGCGGCCGATTTACGCAGCTCCCCTATCCTGTAAGATTTCAGCACCACTTCCTGATAATGCTCCAGCCCGCTTACCGAAGGACAGCAAAGAGAGATCTCCGTGAAGTATGTAACGCCGCCGACATTTTCAATCTCGTTTCCCAGAAGATTGACCAAGCTGAAAGGATTGATTTCCACACCATCGCACTGCAGCTCTCTCATCGCTGTAAAAATTATTCGATGGCGGCTCTGGGAAAAATGTTCGGGTTTCAGGATAATGTCGCTTATGGCAGAAGGCTCCAGGAAAACCGCTCCGAGCACCATGCTTTCGGCTTCATACAATTCCTGCCCCTCCATTTCACCGGTTCCATACAGACCCAAAGGACGGTTTGACTCTCTTGGATCCGTTTGCAATACGGTCCTCCCCCTCTCTCTTCCACCTCTCCAGCTTGGCCAGGAAGTCATTCGTTTCTTTTACCAGGTTGGCAGAAGAGCTTGGGAGCTTAGGCGCACTCCTGGAATTCTTGATTTTCCGCAGCAAAGCCTTCTCGTAATAGGTAAACGACTTGATCGTGTTGTCCCCATTCCGCTCTCGGTAGGAGGACTCTATCTTCTCCATCCAGCTCAGCAGCGTAGCCATTTCGACATCCTTCTCAGCTATTTTTTCAATGGCACACTGCTCCTTAGGCGAAAGATAGAACCCTGAGTTTCGCAGCTTCAAAAATTTTTCCGTGACCTTCTCCACTCTACTCTGCATCTCTGGTTTGGAAGGAGGGACATTCCTCGCGCGCACGCTCTCTTTTTCTTTCTCTTCTCTACCTTTCTTACATTCTTCTTTTAGTGACGCATGCATAATCGATTCGTCTTGCCGTGTCTCATCCTCCGTTCTACCGTTTTCGGGCGCAGAAAAATCACCGTCATTTTGGAGTAACGTGAACAACGTCCCGATTTTGGTTTCCTCGGTAGAAATGAGCCCATACTTCCTCAAGCGATCCACACTCAGTTTGATCGTGTTCTTCGACGGGATCTTTAAATTGCCATTCTCTACATACTGCAAGTCCTCCGCCAGCCGCGAATACGAGCGCAAGTACTGACCTCTCTGCACCTTCACTTCTTCCACATACATGAATTCCTTCTGCAGCGCACTGCAGCTCAGCAATAATAGAAGCCTCAAGGTAAACGGACTCCCCCAAATCGGACTTTCAATCGTGCTTCGGTTAAATTTAATCCATCCAGTCATTAGTAAAACCTCCCAATAAATTGTTTTCTCACCTTTTATATAGAGAGGTTTTTGAAAACAGGACACCACTTTTATAAAAAAAATGCTGAGCTCTCAGACTGAGAGTCAGCATTCAAAATAAAATTCATATATCGGTGTTATCAGATTTTCAGAACTTTAAAAATGTCTGAACCGATTCTGGTAATAATTGAAAGACCAAGCCTTCAAATAGTATATCGAGCAGACCGGCAATGAATAAAAAGATAAGGATCAATACTAAAAGAGTTTTCTTGTTTTTTTCAGAAGTCCACTTCACTATACTCACTCCAACATCACGCTATTTTACTACCTTCTATAGTAATTGATGTAGCAGGTACTTACAATTTTTTAGTAAACGCTGCTTCAGATAGATAAACCTTATCCCCACGCGCAAGCTTTTCACTTCCAAACACCCAAGATCAATCCCATTAAGAGGAAAATGCCGTGTGGATAAAAACGAATTCCTGCTTCATTTTGTAATCATATAAATATTTAGAAGACCAATTCAAACTGAAATAAAAGAAGACAGGTAGGTTACCAGCCTGGTTAATCATAGTCGGAAGGCGGGTCCTGATATCCTGATTGTTATTGTAAATATTTGGTGGTATGAGGTGCCTGTCCCTTTGTCTCTCTGAATTTGACTTTCAATAATAAATAATAAAATCCATTCAGGTTCTAATAGTATAAAAGCTTCCATATATGAATGAATCAAATCCTCTCTCATATTTTCGGTAGAGAATGAGCTTTATTGGGATATTAAGGTGTAATCTATTGTGGTGGAGTGCGTTTTTATTCAAGATTTTTTTCTGGGCATGGATGAACATACAAGAACAAAACTTTTTCTTTCATAAATTAATAGTATTAAATGAAAGAGGTGAAAAAATTAATGTCATCTAAACCCGATAAACAACCTTCAGCAACCATAGGCCAATGTGAGGCAACCGCTATCACTCCTAGTCCTGTTTCCGATCCTACATTGGTAAAAGTCCCTGTGGTTCTAGCTGAAATTTCTGTTAAAATACCGATGCATGCAAAAATTAATTTTCCAGAGGGGCAGCACGTTTTAGAAATTAAGAATGTCAAAAAACGTGTAAATTTAACGCAGTGTCGTCTTCTCCAACTTGAAAATAACGCCGAAAGCCAGCTATTTCTTGCTGGATTTGTGCGTAAAAATATACAATACGCCGCAAATCCTATTGTTGGCAAAAAGACTGGACTAAACTCAGAACTCAACTCTTTTACTGTTGATGTTCCTTTCAGCTGTGCCGTGTCGATTGACAACTTAAGTTTTATAAATCCACCAGTCGGGCCTTTTCTAAATACTCGTAATGAGTTTGACTTCCTAGTTTCTAGACCTCTTGGTGCTGGCTTTCCCGAAAAAGATCAATTGATATCAACTGACGTTTCGGATTTTCATCAGCAAAGTACCGAGTTTTTTAATGAACAGATTTACTGTGAATTGCTCAGAGCTGATATTACCGAGTGGGATGAAGCTTTGAATTGTTGCCCCATACCAGGTACATCAGGCATAACTGCAGAAGGAGAATGCTTGTTTACTCAGCTTTCAGAGAGTATGATTTTAGACCTCCAACTTAAAATTCTGCAAAAACAACAAGCTACCTTTACAGGAGGAGCGACCGGACCTGCGGGACCTACTGGACCCACGGGACCGGCGGGACCTGTTGGACCTACTGGAGCCACGGGCGCTACTGGACCGGCGGGACCGGCGGGCGCTACTGGACCGGCGGGGGCTACCGGAGCCACGGGCGCTACCGGACCGGCGGGACCTGCTGGCCCTACTGGAGCCACGGGCGCTACCGGACCGGCGGGACCTGTTGGACCTACTGGAGCCACGGGCGCTACCGGACCAGCGGGACCTGCGGGGGCTACTGGAGCCACGGGCGCTACTGGACCGGCGGGACCTGTTGGCGCTACTGGAGCCACGGGCGCTACCGGACCTGCGGGGGCTACTGGACCGGCGGGACCTGTTGGACCTACTGGAGCCACGGGCGCTACCGGACCGGCGGGACCTGCTGGTGCTACTGGAACCACGGGCGCTACTGGACCGGCGGGCGCTACCGGACCGGCGGGACCTGCTGGCGCTACTGGAGCCACGGGCGCTACTGGACCGACGGGACCTGCGGGTGCTACCGGAGCCACGGGGGCTACCGGACCAGCGGGACCTGTTGGACCTACTGGAGCCACGGGCGCTACCGGACCAGTGGGACCTGTTGGACCTACTGGAGCCACGGGCGCTACCGGACCGGCGGGACCTGCGGGTGCTACTGGAGCCACGGGCGCTACCGGACCAGCGGGACCTGCTGGTGCTACTGGAGCCATGGGCGCTACTGGACCGGCGGGACCTGCTGGCGCTACTGGAGCCACGGGCGCTACCGGACCGGCGGGACCTGTTGGACCTACTGGACCGGCGGGACCTGTTGGACCTACTGGACCGGCGGGACCTGTTGGACCTACTGGACCGGCGGGCGCTACCGGACCRGCGGGACCTGCTGGTGCTACTGGAGCCATGGGCGCTACTGGACCGGCGGGACCTGCTGGTGCTACTGGAGCCATGGGCGCTACTGGACCGGCGGGACCTGCGGGTGCTACTGGAGCCACGGGCGCTACCGGACCGGCGGGACCTGTTGGACCTACTGGAGCCACGGGCGCTACCGGACCAGCGGGATCTGCGGGGGCTACCGGACCAGCGGGACCTGCTGGCCCTACTGGAGCCACGGGCGCTACCGGACCGGCGGGACCTGTTGGACCTACTGGAGCCACGGGCGCTACTGGACCGGCGGGACCTGCGGGTGCTACTGGAGCCACGGGCGCTACTGGACCGGCGGGACCTGTTGGACCTACTGGACCGGCGGGCGCTACTGGACCGGCGGGACCGGCGGGCGCTACTGGAGCCACGGGCGCTACTGGACCGGCGGGCGCTACCGGACCAGCGGGACCGGCGGGCGCTACTGGACCGGCGGGACCCGCTGGCGCTACTGGAGCCACGGGCGCTACCGGACCGGCGGGACCTGCTGGTGCTACTGGAGCCACGGGCGCTACTGGACCGGCGGGACCTGTTGGACCTACTGGACCTGCTGGGGAAACGGGAAGTGGAGGATTAATTCCATTTTCAACAGGTATCATCCGGAGCGGGGCTACAGTAGTATCAGCTGCTCCACTTTTAATGGGCTTTGGAAGTAGTACGGTTGAAGTTATTGACGGTTCTGGAGAATCAACTATGCCGCCAGAAGCAGGAGGTTTCGCTTTCCCAGTTCCATTTGATGGGATCATTGAAAATTTACAGATCAGCGCAGATTTACTGGTTGCTTCTGTGGTTTCTATAAACACTCTAGGTCTAGAATATGAATTCACAGTATTCCGCGCACCTTCCGTTCCTAATAATGGTATTGATCATATTTCTGCACCTTACGTGACAACTCCGCTGAGCAGTTCGGTTAGATTCGGATTTCCAAATAACACCATCACAGCTGGTACTTTCCGTACAGCAACCAATCTCAATACCGGATCATTAGAAGTATCAGCCGGTGATCGTATTGGTATTCGTGTAAGAACCATTCAAGCAACGGATCCATCAGCAGCTGATATTACTCAACTTTCATTTAGCGCTAGTTTATCTTACACTCCTTCACCCTAAGTCTCGAGCATTGTAACCAACAATTGTTTCCAAAGACCTGGCATGCTTCCCCTGTACGTTAATACTTTAGCGTACTGGGGTCAGGTCCTACATAAAGTCGAGTGACACCCCGACAAAAAAATGCTGAGCTCTCAGACTGAGAGTCAGCATTCTAAAATAAAATTCATATATCGGTGTTAACAGATTTTCAGCCTTTTAAAAATGTCTGAACCGATTCAGGTAATAATTGAAAGACCAAGCCTTGGAATAGTATATCGAGCAGACCGGCAATGAATAAAAAGATAAGGATCAATACTAAATAAGTAGTTCAGTTTTGGAGTATAAAAACACGATTTGTACCCTTAATTGAACTGCTTTTTTTATATGAAATCGCATACTAATCCGCACCCTAATTCGTAAGGTAAAGTGCAACCAAAACTGTCAGCCTTACTGGGAGAATTATGGTAAGATGAAGCGGAAGGGCAGGTTTGTGGAAGAATGGGTATAAGGGATATTTGAAATTTTTTTAAAAGAGGAGTATCTTAATGAAATCATTGTTTGTGATTTTCTTTGTATTTATAATGGTTGTTTCTGGTTGTAGCAATGTAGATGATGATAAAAAAACTGAATTTAAAACTGTACAACAAGCAACATATAAAAGTGATATTCCTTTAGATGATATTTTTCATACTGAAGAAATGGATGAAACAGCATTCTCTTTTAATCAATCTCCTAATGGGTATGGAATTCTTCACTTTTCACTCAAAGAAAATGGTTGGGATTATCAAGGGAGTTCAGGCTTTATGCACTCTACTGATACTGATATAAAGTCTTTTTCTTTAAGTCAATCAACGTGGCATAAAGGTGAAATTTCTATGGATAACAAAAGTTCATATACAACTGTATTCTTAGGAGAAGTAAGCAACCCTAAGATTAGTAAAATAACAGTTGAATATAACGATAATCAAAGAGATGCAACTTTAATAAAAAACAACGAAAGAACTTATTGGTATCTTGTTTCTGAACAAGACGACGGTAATGAAAGGGTAGGCGTGGTTTCTGCTTATTCTACTGATGGGGAATTGCTTTATCAGAAAGGAAAATAAATTATTAAGCTAACGAGGGGCGTTAGTTAAAAAAGCCGTTCTTAAACAGTAAGTTTGCTACAAAGTTAAAGCCCTTATCAAAGAACGAATTAACCATAATGGATAAAATCCGTTTTGGTTTTTTTTATGTCATTCCGCAAGTCAATTCACTACATAATTCACAAGACTACAATATATATTTCAGTGATGCGAAAACGTGTGCGAAATTAGATGTGGAAACACACTTAAAAGTAAAAGAAATGCTGTAATATCAATTAAAAATAGCATACGAATAATGGTGCTAATTCGTATGCTGAAGGCTATGGATATTTATGTTTTTTACCTCCAAAGTGAACTACTTACAATACTAAAAGAGTTTTCTTGTTTTTTTCAGAAGTCCACTTCCCTAAACTCACTCCAACATCACGCTAATTTACTACCTTCTATAGTAATTCATGTGACAGGTAGTTATCAATTTTTATCAAAGGGCCTGACCCCCGGTACGCAACTGTCCCCATTACCGCTTATGGTTTATAATAAAAACAACAAAATCCTTCAAGAGGTGGTTCTATGAGTATTCAAAAAGAAGATCTTCATTTGCTTATCGACCTTGTGAACGAAAAGGATACCAATCTCGTTTATAATATTCTTCGCGTAGTTATTGAAAAAGAAAATGAAAAAGAAACGATTGTAGAAGCCGATAATACTCCTTTAACCGAAAAAGAAAAAAAGATACTAAAACAGGTTGAAGTGGACATCGAAAATGATCATCTAATTGATTGGGAAGATCTTAATGGCTAGGTATACTAAAAAGTTAGGAAACCCGCAGCTAAATACTATTAAAAGCAGCCCCCCAAGCTAAAGAGCAAAGAATCCCTCCCTACGTAGTCCCTAATGTGAACTCTTTATAAGGTCCCGCGTCTTAATCGGAGGTTAGCTTCCTTCAGAATGATCTACTTTAACGACATTCCCAATTAAGTTTTAACTAACTGAAAATATTTGAAGGGACAAGGAATCAGTCTTTGTATCCCTTCCCAGGTGCCTCTCATGCTGGCCATGAAGGAGAAATAGCTACGAAAAACTGGACGCTGGCAGCTCTCATACAAATCACTTAGGCCACCACTCTCCCCAATATCAACTGCTGATGTCACTCAAACTGACCACAATCATTGGGTTCTGTTTATTATATAAATATTTGGTGGGACGAAGGACCTCCTCAGTCCCTTTTATAGAAAGTGTGGTATATGGTAAAATTTAATTATGATTGATAAAAGGGAGGTTTAATTATGGCTATTAGTAATGAAGAATTAGTTGAAATGGTAAAGCAGCTGCCGCAGTCAGCAAAAAAATCAGCTTATGATTACTTAAAATACTTAACAATTAGTCATACTCGTCCAAACTGGAATGAGATTATGGATTTAGAACCAGATGAAACCCCTTTAAGTGAAGAAGAAGAAAGTCAACTAAAGAACAACTCGGAGTTTGTGTCATGGGAGGAAGCTTTGAATGAGCTTAACTTACCAACTGACTCTAAGTCGTGAGGCAATAAAATATTTAAAAAAACAAGAAAGATCTGTTGTATTAAGAATAAGCCAAGTTTTGAATGGACTATTAATTCAACCACCTATAGGTGACATAAAACCTTTAAAGGGTAAAAAAGGGCAACTACGGTGGAGAACTGGACCATACAGAACTATATTTGAAATTGATCATAATGAGAAAATAATCTATATATTAACCATTGATAATCGCGGTGATGTATACAAGTAACTACTAGAATTGAAAGACCATTTCATAATTATGGTCTTTTTTTATTTTGAATACAAAAATAAACGCACAATGACACCCCGGCACGATAGGACTTTACCGTACAGGGGGACAGGCTCTGATTCTCCTCCTGATCTAGAGGATTGGCCATGTAATCAAACGTTTAATTAAGAAAAAAGCACGAAGATTTTTGGAGAAAAGCACAGGCCTCTGCCCCTCACTTACCTAATATTTCAATTAAGGAGAAGGAATGTCTCCCCCTCCCATCTCATAGACATGTATAAAAGAAGGGAGCTGGTCTCAATGCTTGAGATGAGTGCTGTTATCGCAGCTGTCGCGTTTACCATTCTTGTCGTTTATTTGATCCTCACATTGCGAAAAGTAATGGCCACAATTGCCGAAACAAAAAAGACATTGCATGACGCCCGTACATCCGTAAACAGCCTCACAGATGAAGCAGAAGAACTGATCCATACAGCCAACCAGATTTCTGACGATGTTAAAGGAAAAATGAAAGCCGTTGACCCGCTGGTTGAGTCGGCTCAAGATGTAGGAGAAATGATCCACAGTGTGACAAGCTCCGTAAAAAGAAAGGCTCTCGCAACGCGAAAACCGCAGACGATTCATACGCAGGAAAGCAAGCCGGTGCAGATTAAGTTGAAGTGAGGAATTACAAAAGCGCAAGCGCCTCGGTCAGCCCCGACAGGCAAATGTTCCTCAGAGAAAAAAAGGCGATCTTTCCTTTTATTCTCTGAGGGTTATTTGACCCCGAGGGGCTAGGCGCTGAAGCTGGACGTATCAAAAGCGCAAGCGCCTTGTCCAGCCCCGACAGGCAAATGTTCCTCAGAGAAAAAAAGGCGATCTTTCCTTTTATTCTCTGAGGGTTATTTGACCCCGAGGGGCTAGGCGCTGAAGCTGGACGTATCAAAAGCGCAAGCGCCTTGTCCAGCCCCGACAGGCAAATGTTCCTCAGAGAAAAAAAGGCGATCTTTCCTTTTATTCTCTGAGGGTTATTTGACCCCGAGGGGCTAGGCGCTGAAGCTGGACGGATCAAAAGCGCAAGCGCCTCGGTCAGCCCCGACAGGCAAATGTTCCTCAAAGAAAAAAAGGCGATCTTTCCTTTTATTCTCTGAGGGTTATTTGACCCCGAGGGGCTATGTCCGTTTCAGTGGGTACGGACCCTCAGGCGCTGAAGCTGGACGGATCAAAAGCGCAAGCGCCTCGGTCAGCCCCGACAGGCAAATGTTCCTCAGAGAAAAAAAGGCGATCTTTCCTTTTATTCTCTGAGGGTTATTTGACCCCGAGGGGCTAGGCGCTGAAGCTGGACGGATCAAAAGCGCAAGCGCCTTGTCCAGCCCCGACAGGCAAATGTTCCTCAGAGAAAAAAAGGCGGTCTTTCCTTTTATTCTCTGAGGGTTATTTGACCCCGAGGGGCTAGGCGCTGAAGCTGGACGTGGATAACAAAGCTATAAGTTATCCACAGAGGATGATCTTATCATTTTCTAAAACAACCACAAGAACCATGGGGATACGCCTAAAAGGTTGTGCTTTTTGTATAAACGACATTAAAACTGACCTATGGATTGGCATAGGTCAGTTTCTTATTATATCAAGGTTTATAAAGCATTACTCTTAAAAATGGCAGTTCATATGACAAGGTTTTTATCCCGAACAACAGCTATTGTCCTCGAAAAAAGGTGCCCAAATGAGTGTTAATTCCCTCTCCACTTTGACTGTCAAAAACAAATCTTAAACTGTTAAATCAACAACCTAACCTGTGGTAAAATATTGATTGAAAAAGGGAATCTTCCATTAAAGGAGCAGGTTAGTAAAAGAATGGATATTTGAATTATAATTTAGTAAATAGATTCTAAAAGGAGTAGATTTATAATGGAAAAGGTCACACCATTTTTAATGTTTCAAGAGGGCAAAGCAGAAGAGGCAATGAATTATTACACATCTCTGATTGAGGATTCAGCAATTACAAATATTGTTCGATATGGTGCAAATGAAAGTGGGGACGAAGGAACTGTTATGCAGGCTACTTTCACCTTAAAAGGTCAAGAATTTATGTGCATAGACAGCAATATTAAACATCAGTTTGCCTTCACACCTTCATTCTCAATATTTGTTACTTGTAATACTGAAGAAGAACTTGACAATCTTTATCAGAAACTGATTGAAGGTGGACAAGCACTCATGCCAATAGGCGATTATGGATTCAGTAAGAAATTTGGCTGGCTAAATGACCGTTATGGAGTTTCGTGGCAACTAAATTTACCTAAATAATATGAAGACCTTAATACCTTATTCATACCAATAAAAAAAGCATAAATTGTCAAACTACCGGGTGCTTTAATGGAAGATGGTTACGCCGGAACCAATTTATATTAAAAGACAAAAAGACTCGTCAGTTAATGAGTCTTTTTACTTTTTATAGCCACTAGTTTGAGTGTAAATCTGAGTGTCATTAGAACTTATTTTTTACTTCGAGTACCTCAAAACGGAACCCTATAGGATACGCCCCATGGTTCCTTTTTTCTGTAGAAACGTCACAAGTTCCTCGACCCCGAGTACGTCTCGCAGTCTACAGTAAGTGTTCTCGTTTTCGACAAGATAGCTGTAGTCCCACCAGCTAGGGAAATTTAAAGATGCTCTCCTGTCAGCAGGTTAAACAGGTATTGAGAATCCTCTTCAGAGATCCTTATATAGTCAGTTGACAGGTCACTTTCCCTGGTCATTTCAAGCTTATCTCCATCGGGGGTAATCCAGACATAGTATCTCCAGTCTCCCTCCTCCCCGCTGTCCTTAATCGTGAACCTATAGTCAGCTAAATGCTGCATCATCACCTGTGTCTCAGTCTGCCAGCGGAGATTATCAAGAAATTCAATCACCTCATGGGAATCCTTCACCTTGAAAATTTCTTCATATTGATCTTCCCCTTTTCGTTCTTCAACTATAATCGATCCGCTGCCTTCTGAAGCACAACCGGACAGCAACAGGCATCCCAAAAGCAAGACAATTAGTGTTCGCATGGTCAGTCTCCCTTCTATTTTCAACTCTAAATATCGTTCAATCTTTCTTAATATTATGAATTCATTACCACTTATTAACAATAACATAATGCTATTCAATTTTATAAAGAGAGATTAATTTCAGGTGAGCACTACTTATATTTCTCTTATTAATGCTCCGAGTAAAACTCCATTGAACATTGCAGCTAATAAGTCGAGGCTGCCGCAAATATACTTCCTAATCCTACTTCCGAAACCATTTCTGCTGAGATACACTTAAGTTACACTTACATTCCTAATAATGGAAGTTGTTGTGCGTTGTATTTTTTAACATAGACAAAGATGCTGATACCTTCGGCCGGATATTTATTAGGCTTGGTACATTTTCAGTAATGAATTAAAACCTTACCTTATACGGACCAACTTCATTTATAGTGTCATATTAACTTTTAAAGGAGTACTTAACATGAAAAAGCTTACTGCTGGTATTCTCTGCGGCTTGGCGATTACATTGGGCGGCGCCACTTCCTATGGAATTTTAGAAGCTAAAAAAGAAACTCCTTCACGTTCCGGTGCATTAGCCTTACCTGGATATGACGAAGTCGACAAACTAGTAGAGGAGTCTAACACCATCATTACAGGTGTCGTTCCAAGTGAATATAAAGAAGTTGAGGTGCCTTTTGACAAAGAGGACCCGACTTTATTTGAAGTCGATAGAATCTATCATGTTGAAGTAACAAAGAGTTTTAAAGGTTCTGATGAAACTCAGTATAAAAAGGGGGATATCTTAGAATTAGTCATCCAGGAAGGAATCAGGCAGCGAAAGGATGGAGAGATCGGGGAGATTATCCCTTTTGACGAAGAATTATATTCATTTGATAATAAGGAGTACATGCTATTTTTAAATAAGGGCTATCATGGAGGTCATAAAGAAGATATCTTTGTGCTCCAAAACACAAATCATATTTATCTAAAAGAGGGCACGAAGTTGAAGAATCAAGTCTCTGATAAACTGATTGAGATTAGTGAAGAGGTTGTTGAATCAAAGTTAAAGGACCAGTAAACATGTTAACTAATCACCAAACCTTTTAGGCGGGACAGTGATCTGTCTCATTTTCCAAGGTAAACCCGTTACATTTGTTAATACTTGGAGGGACCAAGGGAGTGGCCCTCCAGCATTTTAAATTATTGCACTCAAATAAAGATCCAACGAATCTTCTACCTCAATGGTAACTAACTGAATGAAGTCACCATATTCTTTCTGTGTATGTGCTTTGTCTAATGCTTCGTAATAAGCCAGCCGATTTTTCACTTTAATAATAATTGGCGGAAAGCCGTTTTTCATCAGTTCTAAATTCAGCAACAAACGCGATGTCCGGCCATTTCCATCAATAAATGGGTGAATTCCAACAAAGATAGCATGTAACATAGCTCCGCGAACAACCGGATGCAGCCTTTTCGTCTCTGCTTGTTCATACCATTGGATCAACTGCTCCATTTCTTCTTTTATTAGAAAGGGTGCTGTGGGTATGTGCTTAGCTCCAGAAATAAAAACCTGTTGATCCCTATATACACCTGCATATTCATCATCAATTCCCTTTAGTACAAGTCGGTGCAGATTCTTGATTTGCCACTCTGTCAAAGGCTCATCCTTAAGTACAATCTCCTCTACAAATTGAATTGCATCCCGATGATTAAGAACCTCCAAGTGTTCTCGAAGTGTTTTGCCGCCTACAGTAATCCCTTCCAGGACTACTTTCGTTTCGTTAATTGTCAGCGTGTTGCCTTCGATTGCATTTGAATTATATGTCCATTCGAGTAATAACTTTTCACGTAAACTTTTTACCGTATATTTAGGTAACGGTCTATTGGCATCCAGGTGTTCCTTTTTTCGATCAATATTTTCGAACATCCGCTTCACCTCTCTCACTCTCAGTGAACAAATATAAATAGAGAATCCAACTTTGCTTTGAATATACCTTTCAAACCAAATATAATCAAATATTTGATGAGCTGTTTTCATTATATTCATGCTCGATTGTGTAAGATTTATTGAACTGTTTTTGAGGATCTGTAAGGACAATTCCTTCAGTAAATCTCTAACTCTAGTGTAGCCAAGGTTGCCCTTATCTAACAGTATGAATCTAATAAACATAACGATAGTGCATTAGGACCTCACACCCGGCACGTCAATACGCTAGTTGGAAGTTATGCCTTAATGAGGCGGCAGTCACCACATCTCTTCGGCAAGTCAAACCCTTTCTGCTTATAAAACTGCTGTTCTCCGACTGTAAATAAGAATCGGTCTCCACATTCATAACACTTCAGAAGGAAATCTTCCGGTGCCGCTCCTTTTAAAGCCTCATGAATTCTGCCTTGTCTTTCCCAAATTGCTGCTTCATCGACAGGCTCACTCGCTTCCAAAGCATTAATTGTATTTTGAATCTCCGTTTTGACTTTTTTATAATCAATTTCTTTCCATAATTTCAGATAAGGAATGAAATCTTGATTTCCAGACTCTTTGATTTTCTGCAGCATCAAAAGAATCATCTGCCGGTTCCGATCTTTTAAATAAGTCATGTCCGGATTTTCTTTTTTCTGTGAAATCCATTCTTCCCACTCGCTGATGAATTCATCCGTATATTGATCCGATTCGATCAGCCATCCCCTCTCCGTGTAAACAATCATAGGAAGTTTTCCAAAGTACTCAATTTCGAGAAAATCATGATCAATCATCCAGTCGATTTTCAGCATGATGTTATCCAATTTTTCCGAATGAAAGCAGCCATATACGGGAGACTTGTCCAACTCCAGCTCCAGAACCTTCTTCTCGCGTGAGCCTTTCAAAATTTTGGCTAGGAGCGTTCTTCCTCCCTGAGCAATAATGGCATCGGCTCCTCTTAAAATAGCTCTGATTTCCTCATGAGTTAATGAATTGGATACAGTCATTGAGAAAACAACTCCTCTTCAGTATTATGATTCAATTATCGCCATAAATTGTAGATGATATAAATTTGATTTGAAGCAACGTAACAGTGACACTGAACCTATTTCAACTTTCTAGGTCATTAAAAATTTTATCATTTTCATATGAACTTTGCTTGTTAGGATGGATTGAAGTTATTGTACAAAAAGGACAGGTGTGCGGGGATCGATTTCACTTGTCCTTCTATCCCTATGTCGTTAAAGCAACTGGTCCGGTTTTGAGCCTGTTTATGGCATGATGTTAAAAAAAGGAAATGTGGTGATTCTTATTTTGGTTGGGATTATTTATGGATTAATCGCCATTACAGTCGTCGTATTCATATTGTATTACCTCCCGTATATCGCAAAAGGAGTAGGGAAGACCATTAAGCAGAACGAAAAGATTCTCGAACAAAACGAGCAGCTGATTGCTCTTTTGAAAGAAAGACAGAAGTCGACTCTAACAAATAATCAAGACAAAAAGACACTTAACTGAGTGCCTTTTTCTTTTTGTTCTGGGATCTGGAACCAGTATGTTTAATGCTTTAGTGGACTGGGGGCAGGTCCTGATTCCAGGTGTCTCTCATACCAGTCACGACGGACACCCGACTTCGAAAAATAGCAACCTGGTGTCTCTCAAAGTACCGTCGAGGTCATAGCTCCACTTGTATTTGGTGATATTTGGAGGAGGAAGGAACCTGTCCCTCTGTCCCTTCCTGTTTAATATCCCAGGAAAGGGTACATAGGAAAAAAGGAGGAATTAGGAGTGAAGAAAATCACCAGGATAGCTGTAATGGCTTCAATAGCTTTTCTGCTGGTAAGCTGTCAAAACTCTGAAAACGATGCAACTGCCCAAGGTGACGAACCTCTTGATGAAAACTCTCAAGATGCAGCAGTGACAGAGGATACGGACGAACTGGAAACCGAGGGAACAAGTGAAGAAAACAGCACCGAGGATGAGGACACGGAAGCTGAATCCTCAAAAGGAAATGAGGACTCTGACACCTATGGAGAAGCTCAAATCACACCGAATTACTTCATTGATTCACACCCGTACGATACAGGGACCGAGTTTCTTACAGCCTACACGATTACACGTGAAGAAGGGGAAAACCTTTCACCCGAAGAACGGTTAAAGACGTCGCTTATCGAAAATGATCCTTCTGAACAAGAGATCCTTGGCTCCTTTACTGAGATATCTGCAGAATGGCCCAAGCTACAGGTGCATTTTACTGAAGAAGGAAATCAGTTATCAACCACCTCCGCCCAGACGACTCTCTTCTATGACTCGTTAGTAGGAATTAGCGATTTCTATGGCATTGAAGAAATTACTTTTACCAATCCCGATGGCGAGGAAGACATCATTGTCGCTCAAAGTCCGATTGATGAGCCTATCATCATTAAAGACGAAAGAGGACTGTCGCGCGGGTACTATACGATTTACGACAAAGACACAGAGCAGACTCTGTTCCTGCCTGGCGGGGACTTAGATGAGCAGATTGAGAATGAAAACGGAGAGCCTCTATCCTTCCCGGAGACGTTAGAAGCGATGGGCACATTGGAAAATGAAGATGCATTTTACTCTTCAGCCATTGTAAAAGGATTGGAGGTCGTGAGCGCTTCACTCCAAAACGGAAATGCGACTGTTCAATATACGATGGATGAGGAGATCATTACAGAAGCTGACCGCACGGTGTTTGAAAACGCCATGCAGCTTGCCGCGCTTGACTTTAATGCGTGGGAGATTCGTTTAATAAACGATACGGCACAGGAAATCAGGACATATCCGTTGGTGGGGCAGTAAATTAATAGGGTCAGAGGGGTTAGTTCGAGCAGAAGCTGTCCCTCTGTCCCTTCTAAATGCTCAGCAAATCATGTTATAATCGTTATAACAACTATATAAATGAGGTGAGCTTTTGGAACAATTCGATAGAAAAGTTACTAAGATTGGAAATAGTTATGGAATAACTCTTCCTGCTGAATTACTTAAACAAGTTGGTCTAGCACAGGGGGATGATGTACAAGCGGAAGTAAAGGATGGGAAAATCGTTTTGAGGAAAAAAGAACATGTAACACTTCCTGAAGGTGTTGATGCTGAATTCATGAATATTTTGAATGATGTTATTAAAGAACATGACAAAGCGTTTAAGGGGTTAGTAAATAGATAATGGACGAGATTATTTATCTAACCACAAACCAGGTAATTGCCATCAATACAGTACAAATTCGTCTTTATTCCCCACAGGAGCCGTTGGGAGTAAAAGATGCAGGGTTACTTGATTCAGCTATTAACCGACCTAAACAATCAGTATTTGGCAGTGATGCTTATATCACCATTTATGAAAAGGCTGCTGCACTCTTCGAATCAATCGCAAAGAACCATGCTTTTCATAATGCTAACAAACGGACAGCACTAGCTTCATTAATTGTTTTCTTGAAAATCAACCATTATCAATGGATAATGGGAATTGAAGAGGAACAAGATTTTACAGTTGATGTCGTTAAACATAAATACAAATTCCCAGAAATTGTATCAACTATAGAAAAATATACAATAAAATTGTGAAATCCATTCTCGTATTAGTTTGAGAATGGATTTTTAAAATTACATAGTGTTACATTGTGGAGATTAGTCTGAAAAGCATTTGTCACTTGAAGCATAACTATAACAATTATTTTGAATCCCCTTAGGGAAGAATCCACTCATCAGACTTCTTGTATGCAGGTAAAGCACTTGAGTAAAGAGCAGTTCTCCTTATTAGGGATGATCCTATTTTAGACAAGAATTCACCTTCATTCACAGAGAAAAATCAACCTTGATCTCCTCTTTGCTTCTCTTCGTATGCGTAAGAAGATACCCATATAGTTCTTCGTTGTCCTGATTTTCCACCAGGTTCCTGAACTTTTCCAACTGCCTTTCATACCCTGTAAAATACTCACTATGATAGGAAGGATTATTATAGATCATGATGTATTCCTGATAATCCCTTGCTGCTATTTTCGCCTCCATTTGAATTAAAATATCGTTCCAGTCTTTCAGGCGCTTGGTATGGAGCGGCTTTTTCACACTTGCCTCTTTCTGTTCTTCCTCTTTGATTTGCGCGATAAAATCTTCAACTTCTAATTTACCTTTAAAAAGTTCTAATCTATTCATGTTATGAAGAACGGGCACTATTTTTGTTTTATACTGGTGAAATCGGATTTTTCGTGGGTGGTTTTTCTCCAGATACTGCTCAGACTCTTTTCTATTTTTCCGAAAATCCTTTGCGATTTTGCCGGCGCTGCCCACAAAGGCTGCTCCCTGAGATATCGCGGGTCCGTGCTTCTTCACGAACTTAGCAGCTGCCGGCCCATGGGTTTTAGCTAGTTTTATAATTGGTTTGATTGGTAGTTTTGCCAAACTGTCTTCACCCCTTTAATTTCCAGCTTCTATTACTACTATTATAGTTTGGGAGAATTAGGGAAACAAGGATGGAGCAAAAACTACCATGCATTCAGGTGATAGGGCCCAGGGCTTGAACTAATTTAGTAACCCCCACATTTCATCCAAAATAAGGGGAGATTTTCCCGTTAAATGCAAAGTTGGACTCTATTCCTAGGTAGATAAGGGGAAATTTTCCCCTTAAGCGCTGAAAAACAGGCTATTTTCCTGGCTTTTAAGCAAATAGAGGGAATTTCTCCCTCTATTTAAGAGGATTTTGGGCACTATTCCGTAAATAAGGGGAATTTCTCCCCTTATTTTTCAGACTATCTTTTCAACTCTTTTATTTACATAAGTAGGCTGAGAGATCATTGCATCTCTCAGTCTCTTTAACTTTGAATTGTACTTTGAAGTTTGATTTGGCCTGCGATTACCTCACAAGCTCACCTGTTACAACAGACATTTTACTCATTACCCCTCAACTACATTCCCCTCAAAAGCAGACCTGTAAATCTTCCGGATGTCCTCTTCCCCTAAAGGAAGCGGGCTTCTGGCAAGCAGCCTTTTTTGCTTCACTCCGTCCTGAGTCAGGCTTTCTAAAGCGGATTCGGGTATATCGAATTCTGATAGAGCCTGAGGAATGCCGACATCTTTGACGAGCCGGACAAGTTCCTCGACACACTTATAGGAAGCTTCATCGTCAGATAAGTAGAGAGAGTTTCCTCCCAGGGCATTCAGTATGTCGGCCATACGCGTGGTACAGCTTTTTCGGATGTAGCCCATGACGTAGGGCAGCAGGACGGCATTGGATTCACCATGGGAAATATGAAATTGTCCCCCAAGCGGATAGGCCAATGCATGGACTCCCGCTACTCCGGCATTGAAGAAAGCAAGGCCGGCGATATAGCTGCCGTGGCTCATATCAATACGGGCTTGTTTATTTTCTCCGTCTTTGACGGCTGTCCTGATTGAGCGGGCAATCAGTCTTATTGCTTGAAGAGCAAGTCCGTCCGATGTCGGGCTGGCGTTAACGGACACGTAAGCCTCGACTGCATGAGTCAGGGCGTCGATCCCTGTCGCGGCCGTTACTTTCGGCGGGACCGAGACGGTTAATTCCGGATCGACAATTGCGACATCCGCCAGCAGGTAATCGTGTGTTACGACATCCTTGGTTGACTCTAATGAAAGGACAGAGATATTCGTCACCTCTGACCCTGTCCCGGAGGTCGTCGGGATTAAAATTTTAGGCAGACCCTTGTGTTCTACCTGTTTCGTTCCTGATAGATTCAAATAATCTGCAGCCGTGCCTTCATGGGCAGCCATTACAGCTGCAAGCTTGGCCAGGTCCATCGCGCTTCCCCCGCCGACGCCGATCACTAGTTCAAACTTTCCTTCGCGGGTAAAGGATACCAGCTTTTCTCCTGTTTCCAAAGGAGGCTCCGGTACTACCTCTGTGTACAGAGTCACATTGAATCCATTCTCCTCCAGAGGGTCTGTCACTCGTTTAGCCAGCCCGATGTCAGCCAGCAAAGGATCGGTCACCACGAGGATTTTTTCAGGAGCATACTTTTGCACTTCAGGCACAAGCTGCTCTAATGAACCCCATCCTGTATAACTTAAAGGAGCAAATACCAGTTTTGAAAAACTCATCCTTGTTCCTCCTTTTATTCGTAATAGCCTTCGGTGGATTTGCGGAAGTTCTTGAATTGCTCAGAATCATGTCCGAACCATACATCTGAATTGGTTTCTCTGGCGATTCTGCGGATTTTTTCAACGGCGCTTGAGTAGCCCACTGAATCATAGAGAATTCCTGGCGGCTTGATTGGCGGTCCGAAGCTTTCGGCTGTGTAGACGGCATCAGAGGCAAGGATGATTCCGCCTGTTTCCGGCATATCAATATGCAGGCCGAGCATTCCCCAGGCATGGCCGCTTCCGAAATTCAACAGCTTGATTCCTTCTGCCAGCTGCAGATTATCCTCTGTCCGTTTGACGGTCTGCCACTGCAGGTTATTTTTGATCCAGGCATCAATATCACCCCATACATAGGCTCCTTCTTTCTGATTGCGCGCATAGGTTTGGAGAGTTCCGTTCAATTCGTCTTCATGGACGATGATTTTGGCATTGGTGAACATTTCGAGGCAGCCGGCGTGATCCAGGTGAAGGTGGGACGCGACGACATATTTGATCTCTTCCGGTCTGACATTCAACTGCTCCAGGCGGTTATGAAGATAGCATTCTTCGCTCATGGAAATCGGGAACATCTGCTGAGTCGCTTCTCCCCAGCGTCCTTCTGCTCCCATGGAGTTTGGATTACAGGCTGTATCAAAGAGGATCTTTCCTTCTGGGTGGTCGATCAGTACGGTGTACACAGGGAATTCAACGAACTCTGTCTGTGCATTTGGGTTGTTGATTGTTGCGGGATTATGCATGGCGATCATCCAGTTCTTGTCCATTTTCATTCTTCCATTATCCATTACATACAGCTTTGGTTTTGGTGTAATAATGTTCATTCTTCTTCCTCCTTAAAATGTGGTTTTGATCGTGACAAATTTTAATTCTGTCATTTCCTCAACAGCATATTTGATTCCTTCACGGCCGTAGCCGCTCTCTTTTACCCCTCCATATGGCATGTGGTCCAACCTGAAGGTAGGGATATCATTGATGATGACACCGCCTGCCTGCAGTTCTTTAGCTGCTTTCATCGCATTGTTGATATTCTGTGTATAAATAGCCACATTGAGGCCATACACAGAATCATTGACCATGTGGATCGCATCATCCAAGTTCCCATAAGGAACGATTGATACGACGGGAGCAAAGGTTTCCTGACAAGAAACAGCCATATCATTGGTTACATCCAGCATGACGGTAGGCGTAAAAACAGAGCCTTCCCGGGTTCCTCCCAGGCCGACTGACGCTCCCTGGTCTACTGCATCCCTTATCCATGACTCAATCCGTTCCGCTTCTTCCCTGCTGATCATTGCGCTGATATCTGTCGTTTCATCCAATGGATCTCCGGCTTTCAGCCCCTTCGCTTTTTCAATGAACTGTTCACTGAATTCCTGGTAAATGGATTGATGGACATATATTCTTTGAAGAGAGATGCAGACCTGTCCCGCGAATCCGAAGGCACCATCGACACATCTTTGAACAATTTTATCCACAGGCACATCGGGCTCAACGATCAACCCCGAGTTTGAACCAAGCTCCAGAGTGACTTTGCGAAGTCCTGCTTTCTCCTTGATCAATTTCCCTACCGCAGCACTGCCGGTAAAAGTCACCTTCTTGACTCTCTCATCTGTAATCAAAGCATCGCTCAGTTCTTTGCCGCTTCCGGTCACGACTGATAACGCACCTTCTGGAAGCCCCGCCTCTTTAAAAATTTCGGCGATGTAAAAGGCGCTGAGCGGTGTCTGTTCCGCAGGCTTCAAGACGACGGTATTTCCGGCTGCAAATGCAGGGCCGAGCTTGTGTGCCACCAGATTGAAAGGAAAGTTGAATGGGCTGATTGCCGTCACTACTCCTAACGGCTCCCTCCAGGTGAAGCCTAACCGATTTTCCCCGCCTGGCGCTGCGTCCATCGGAATCGTTTCTCCATAGATCCTTTTCGCTTCTTCTGCAGCAAGCTGGTAGGTTACTATGGTCCGGTCGATTTCTCCTCTGGCGGTCCGGATCGGCTTGCCTGCTTCTTTCGCAATGACCTGGGCCATCTCCTCTTTGCGGCTGCGAAGAATATCCGACACCTTGGATAGGATTTCTGCTCGTTTATAGGCAGGCATCTTACTTATGATTTCAAAAGCTGAATGTGCGCCTTCTATCGCCTGCTCAACATCCTGTTCGTCCGCCATGCTGATATTCGCCAGCAGTTCTCCATCAAATGGAGAGCGAAGAGGGTACGTTCTCTCTTTTTCTACCGTTTTGCCGTTTATCAATAACCCTCTTGTCTTCATAGATTTCTAACCTCCTTCACTTACTTACATGCAAGAGTTGTGCCAACTGTTAAAATAGTGTGATAACAAGGTTTATAAATTGAGATTTTCTTCAGGTGGTGATAAAATTCACCAAAGAGCTGCTTTACACTTTATTGTAAGCGCTTTCTGAAGCGGTGATATTATTCACCAGGCGGTGACAAAATTCAACAGGTACGGGTGGGATGATTTTGCAGAACGTAATCATGGATAAAGATATTCTAAAAAGTACTTTTGCCTCCATGACCAATGGTGTGATTGTGGTGGACCGGGATCGAAGAATACTATTTATGAATCCCTCCGCAAGCAATCTATTATGTAACGGAAATGAAGACTATACCGGCCAGGACATCAGAGAATTCATCCCGAACTCTGAACTGCACAAGGTATTGGAAACGGAGCAGAGTTCAATCGGTGTAAAAATGGAGATTGCAGGTGCCCAGTATATGGTGAACCGGACCCCGCTGTACCAGGACGGAAGATTGATGGGCGCGGTGGGTGTCCTTCAAGAAATCTCACAAATGGAACATTACCGGGTCTTGCTGAAGCAGATGGAACAGGTCATTGAATCCTCAGCTGACGGCATCTATGTTGTGGATAAAAACGGACTCACTTTATTCGTCAATTCTGCCTATGAAGAAATAACAGGCTTTAATCGGATTGATCTGATTGGCAATCATATGGCCGACCTGATGAAAGAAGGATACTTTGACCAATCCGTTTCCCTGTTAGTTTTAGAAGAAAAAAAGCCATTGTCCATCCTGCAAAAAATCGAGAACAAAAAAGATGTCATCGTAACAGGAAATCCGGTGCTGGATGACTCCGGCAGCATTGAAATGATCGTTACGAGCGTCCGGGATATCACACAGTTAACGCAAATGAGCAAGGAACTGAGAAAAGCCAAAAGCTTTTCAGAGATGAATCAAAACCGATTCACCTATTCCGTCGACGGCACCGGCGAAAAGGTCATCTTCCAAAGCAGCCAAATGACGGAAATCATCCATAAAGTTAAACAAGTCGCCCCTTTCCCCACCAGCCTCCTTCTGCTCGGCCCTACCGGCGCAGGAAAAGAAGTTCTGGCTAATTTAGTCCATGATTACAGTGATAGAAAAGATAAGCCCTTCATAAAAGTAAACTGCGGAGCTATCCCGGAGCACCTGCTGGAATCCGAACTTTTCGGTTATGAAAAGGGAGCTTTCACAGGTGCAAATTCAGACGGAAAAATCGGGTTACTGGAACTCGCTGACAAAGGCACCGTCCTACTGGATGAAATCGGTGAACTTCCCCTTCCCCTGCAAGTCAAGCTGCTTCGTGTCATACAAGAAAAGCAGATACAGAGAATCGGAAGCAGTAAAGTGAAGCAGCTGGATATCCGGATCATTTCCGCTACAAATAAGGATTTAAAAGAGTTAGCGAATCAAGGCAGCTTCCGTGAGGATCTGTACTACCGTTTGCAGGTCGTCGAGATCCACATTCCGCCTTTGGTTGAAAGACCGGATGATATCGAGGTATTGATGGACCACTTCTTCACTTCTTTTTGTAAATCCTATAACATCCAGAAAGAAATGGCTCCGGAAACCAGAGAGATGCTGAAGCGTTACAGCTGGCCGGGAAATGTTCGCGAGCTCAAAAACCTGGTGGAAAGCATGATTGTCTCGGTTCCATCCCTGACCATCGAAGCTGCGGACCTGCCCCCGCACATCCATCGAGCAGCAAGAATTACAGGAGACAACTTGGAAACCACCACAAACCTGAAGCAAAGAGTCGAACTTTACGAGCAAAACCTGATCAAAGATGCCCTTAAGAAGGAGACTTCTATAAGAAAAACCGCGAAAACCTTGGGAATTGATCATTCTACCTTAGTGAAGAAGCTGAAGAAGTGGGGCATGGATTCTTCTTGGTGACCGCCGCCAAGGAAATCCCAGTCCATAAATCCGGATTGCTTTAGGGAGTATATAGCTTCGGCGGTTGATAAGGCTGGGTTTCTATTAATTAATCAAACGTTTGATTAATGAATCTTGGTGCATTTCAAGGGAAAATTCGGTGCCCAGTGGCTTTTAGACGGGGCTCGAGGGACACCTTTGAGACCTGTTCCGAGTGTTGTAAGAAGTCTTTTCCTTAGTGGAGTAACTACCCTAATCTAAAATAAGGGAACTTTCTTCCGTTAAATTCTATTTTATACCGGATACTCCCTGAATAAGGGAACATTTTTCCCTTAAGTAATGGAAAATGGTCTATTTTCTCGTTTTCCAAGCAAATAGCGGAATTTTCTTCCTCTATTTTTGCTGATATGGAGGCAGTTGCTTAAATAAGGGAACTTTCTTCCGCTAAATTCAATTTTGTACCAGATACTCCCTGAATAGGGAACATTTTTCCCTCAAGTAATGAAAATTAGCAAATTTTCTCGGATTTAAGCAAATAGCGGAATTTTCTTCCTCTATTTTTGCTGATATGGAGGCTGTTGCTTAAATAAGGGAAATTTCTTCCGCTAAATTCAATTTTGCACCAGATACTCCCTGAATAAGGGAACATTTTTCCCTTAAGTAATGGAAAATGGCCTATTTACTCGTTTTCCAAGCAAATAGCGGAATTTTCTTCCTCTATTTTTGCTGATATGGAGGCTGTTGCTTAAATAAGGGAACTTTCTTCCGCTAAATTCAATTTTGTACCAGATACTCCCTGAATAAGGGAACATTTTTCCCTTAAGTAATGGAAAATGGTCTATTTACTCGTTTTCCAAGCAAATAGCGGAATTTTCTTCCTCTATTTTTGCTGATATGGAGGCTGTTGCTTAAATAAGGGAACTTTCTTCCCTTATTTTTCTCACATTTCTTACAAGCACCACTGAAAAAGGCTGAGAGATCATACCATCTCTCAAGCTAACTTTATAGTTAGGCTGTTGATAATATTGAGCTTATGCTAGTTGATCATTCGCTTGGTGTACCCTGCCCCCCGCACCAAACATATCAAAGACAGACCCCCACCCAACCAGAAACTCCCATCACCGCCCCAAATACCAAGAATAAAACCGCTCAGCAGCCTGCTTAGGAATATCCCGCACATCCTCAACCCTGATAGGATTGGCCCGGTTGATCGTTGAAATCGAGGCGGCGCCGATCAGCTTTTGTATCCGTGACTGAGTGACCCCTACTTCGATTACCTTTTCCCGTTTGGTCACGAAAATTGAGGATACGAAGAAGCCTTTTTTAAATTGAACAAAATTCTCCTGCACCGTATAGGCGGTGTTAAGGAAGTCCAGCCACCTCCACAGCAGGATTCCCGCTAATAAGGCCATCGAGAGAATCCACCAGGAGACGTCGATAATGCCAAACAGAGATGGCTTCCACCAATAGAGAGCTCCTGTGCCAATGATCCACAGCCAGCTGGGACTCGCCAGCCTAATCCAAAGTGATTTCTGCGGCAGAGGTGTCATCTCTTTTTCGACAGAGTAACCTGGTAAAAGCTCAGAGATCAATTCATACGCACGGTTTGTCGGCAGAAACGGATAGAGTGATTTAATGTCCGCGGTGTCCTCCATAATAGCCCCTTGTCCGGCACTGACCAGCTCTACTTCTGCCAGCCCTAACCACCTTTTAAGCAGGGGCTGCTTGATTTCCACGGCTTGCACTCTGTTTTTCAGAATGGAAAAGCTCTGCAGCTCCAGCACCCCATTCTGGATATAGATCCGGTCTCCATCGGAGGAAAGTTCATAGGCACCGTATTTAAGGTAGGTCCGGATTACTCCTAAAAGGACGGATACGATCAGAATCACGACAACCACAATGGTCAAGGTCGCTGCTGAACTGATGATGGACGAAAAGATGCCCGTCGCCTCTTCTTCCACATCCCAGATATCGTTGATTTTGGAGTAGAAGGAAAATAGAAGCGGAATCAATAGAAGGAAGCTCATCGAAATGAATGAGGCTTTGATGGTGTCTTTTTTCGAAGGGCGGAAGTGCACGACTCTCTCCACTTCCGGAGCAGCATCCTCTGACTCTTCCGAAATATCCTTCGCATCCCCGTTGGCCAGCTCCTCCAGTTTGCCGGCTTCCTGAAGGGTCAAAGCATCAAACTTCACCTCCGCATCCTCCCCTGCTGAGGCTGTTTCAAATTGCAGAGACGTTAAGCCGAAGACACGGTGCAAAAGCGATGTGTGCCGATTGACATTTTGCACTTTTGAAAAAGGCACCGTCTGTTCTTTCTTGGTAAAAATACCTTTCTTCAGATAAAAAGCCCGTTCGTCGTACGAATAGGTTTCGTACAGCCACTTCAGCGGGATGGAAATCAGGCTGAGGGCAACAATAATCAGGAAAACCCATTTTCCGTAGTAGATAAAGAGAGAGTCTGAATCTCTCTTCAACACAAATAAAAACAGCAGGAAGAAGGCCGAGTCACGGACCAGCTTCCAAAGGCGGAAAACCATTAAAAGCGGATGATAGCGTGACAGCGAACTCATTGTTCCACTTCCTTGATTTTTGCAAAGTGGGCGATCTTGTTTCGTATTTCAATCGCTTCTTTTTCAGGAAGGGCAGGGATGGTGTGGGACGACCCCATTGTTTCGATCATGATGGAATTTAGTCCGAATTTACGGAGCAGCGGCCCTTTTTCTGTCGAGACAGCCTGAATTTTGGTCATCGGCACGAGATGATGCTGCTCCTGCCAGACTCCCGATTTTAACTGTAAAAATTCCTCGTCAATATCAAACCGCCAGCTCTTATATAGCCACTTGGGCTGAAACATCGACCAAATCAATTCTGCGGCAGTAAAGAGTGTAAGGGCGGTCAGCAGCCATCCCGCCCACTCCCTCCAGGAAAAATAATGATCCAGATAAAATAGGACGGCAAGGACGAGAAACCCGACGCTACTGGAAATGATACTCGAGATCCTCCATACCTTTACCGCCTCCGGTGCTAATTTTTTCTGCGGTAGATTCATGCTCTTTCCACTTCCTTATCCTCCATGTTGGTTTCGTTCATCCAGAAAAATTTCTTCCAGAGTCGGTTCTTCGACTTCGACACGGTACACATCCACCTTGCATTGGTAGAAAGCGCGGATGATCTCGGCGATTTTCTTTTCCTGCCCGACGGTGATCTGGAGGCGGTTGTCCAGACTCTCCAGTTCCTCGCCCGCACCTTCCAGCCATTGCAGCAAGCGTGTTTCTTCTGATTCCGGAATGTTACCATGCTTGATTTTCACAACAATCCTTGTTTGGTAAAATGACCGGAGTTCGTCCATGGAGCCCATTTTCACAATCTGGCCTTCTTTCATAATCGCAATGCGGGAGCAGAGCTTTTCCACTTCATCCAGGTTATGTGAAGTCATGAAAAGCGTTTTTCCCTGTTGATGCAAATCGCGGATTAATTGGTGAATGTGGACAACGGATTCGGCATCGATTCCGGATGTCGGCTCGTCCAGGAAGACCAACTCGGGATCATGGATGATGGCCTGCGCGATGCCGAGTTTCTTTTTCATTCCGAATGAATATTTCGCGATCTTCTTATGGGCGTCTGCTTCGAGGCCGACTTTTTCCAAAACGGTGAGGCATTCTTCCTTGGAAGCCTTTTTACCCGACACCTCTGATAAAAATTTCAAATAGCTTATCGCTGTCATGGATTCCGGAAAGCTTGTGTAATCCGGCATCACACCGATCTTCTTTTTAACCTCATCATTCGGGCCGTCCGCTCCTAATAACGAGAATGAACCCGAGCTTGGGAGGATGATGCCTGTCAGCATGTTGATAAAAGTAGATTTCCCCGCTCCATTCCTGCCCAGGAACCCAAAGATTTCTCCTTTCTCCGCAGACAAATCGATTCCTTTTACAACGGTCACTCTTCCATACGTTTTACCCAACTGTTTGGTTTCAATCACAGCCATCAGCACTCCCTCCTTTTAAACACGATGTATGAAATAACGAGCATTACCGCAGCCAGCGGCAAGATGATAGGAAACGTGTAATCCTCTTCCAAGTAATTAAACGGTGTCAGATACTTCAGCCAGCTCACCCACTGATTGCTCGTGAACACCAGCCAAAAACCCAAGATAGGAAAGGCCAATCCGATGATAATGCTGAGAAACATGGTGAATGCTGGCTTTGGGATCATGGTCGACAAAAGGATTGTCAGCGCTATTTGGTAGGCCAGCAGACTCAACGTTTGAAAGTAACTGAGAAAATCCATCGTGCCGGACATGATAAAAATGATGAGGAAGGACAGGGAAACACAAGTGAACCAGAAAAGTACTATCCCGGAAAATTTTCCGAGTACAATCGATAATCTCGAGGTCCTCGTGACCAGGAAGCGCATCGTCCGTTCATGGATTTCCCGGTTAACCGCATCATGAGACAGCCCCATGACAAATAATTGTCCAAAGAAGAGTAATAGAAATAATAATCCTGCATATTGAATTTTATCCGCATCCTCTGGTGAGAATTCGTCTAGTGACAGCAGCAGGTTGGAAAACTTGGCAGAGTAGTATGACGTTAAAACCAGGATCAGGATGATGATGATTGATTTGACACCCCTGAATAATTTCAGAAATTCTCTTTTTCCAATGGCAAACATAGCTTTTCTCCCTTCGATATCAATACGACTTTTATTGATATCCCCATCTTACATCCCATTCCTTAAGGCTTGCGAACCTCTTCCTTAATTTTACCTTAATTCCTATTTTTCCAATGTAGAAATTGGTATGATGTAGCTATAAATTCAGCAGAAACAGAGGTTTATAGAATGCATGATTCTAAAATTCTCATTGTGGATGATGAAGTTTCCATCGGCACAATGCTTGCCACCATTTTAAAGAAGGAAAATTTTCATTTTATAGACAGTGCCCATACTGCGGGTGACGCTTTAGCTCGCTGCCGTGAGAAGCAATACGACTTGGTTCTGCTCGATGTCATGCTTCCCGACCGCAGCGGCTTTGAGATCTGTCCGCTGATTAGGGAGACAACCGACGCTCCGATTTTCTTCCTGACAGCCCGGACTACTGATTTGGATAAGCTTTCAGGCTTTGCTTTGGGAGCGGATGATTATATTACAAAGCCCTTCAATCCGCTCGAGGTTGTCGCGCGGATCAAGGCTCATTTAAGACGGAAAGACGGCAGGGCAGCCATTGACTCTCCTCTAAAAACCTATATATTCGGCGACTTGAACGTCAACACCTCTGCCGGAGTGGTTACTGTAAAAGGCCGGAAAGTCGATCTGCCCGCCCAGGTGTATCAGCTGTTGGTATTTTTCTGCCAGCACCCGAACCAACTTTTCAGTAAAAATCAGCTGTATGAACAGGTGTGGGGCGAGGAGTTCCTTGGAGAAGACAACACGGTGATGGTCCATATCCGGAAGCTTCGCGAAAAGATTGAGGACCAGCCAAGTAATCCGCGCTATATTATCACTGTAAGGGGCTTGGGGTACAAATTCATTCCGAACGGAGACCTTCATGAACATTCATAAACGGTTTATGATTCAGCTTTTCCTGCAGCTCATGCTCATTTTCTTCTTCGTTGGCTTGTTTCTCTTCTTCCTTTTTGGGCTGATCGGGTACTTGCTTTCCGATACGGAGGCAGAATTTGATTTGCTGCAAGCTGAAAATTATTTTGTTTCGGAGAACGTTTCACTCGAGGATGGAGAAGCGACGATTTCAGAGAGACTAAAGAGACTGCTTGATGAGCAGTCCGGTACCCTCCTGGTTCTGTCAAAAGAAGGAAAAGTCCTTGGCGGCTATCCCGAACCCGAGGGCGTCTCTTTTAAGGAAGGAGAACTCGCCGGCCTGCTGCTGGAAAAAGACCCGACCCTTGACTATGCCTATTGGGAGCTCGATGAATCGGACTCCGATTCACCTTTGGTCTTTTTAAGAAAAGAGAAAGGCGAATCGCTCCTTTTACAGTCAGTGGTGGAGCAGGTTGATTGGGGGCAAGGTGAACTGGATCTGCCACAAGGAATGGCGTCCCAATTGGAGGGTAAAAATGCCTGGGTACAGCTGGTGAACTCTTCCGGGGAAGTAACGGATGAGTATCGTGCCGGAGAGAAGCGTGAGTCCTATACTCAGGAAGACATTTTGGAGCTGACTCAATCCATGGAGGAATCCGTTTCAGCTCATTACGATGGGGGTACGCAGCAAACGATCTTGATGGGGATGCCTATCCAAGGTACCGCTGCCGCATTGGAGGAAACGGTGGACAGCAAGATCGGAAGCAGCATCCTCCTGGTCGCCGTATTGATCTTCTTATTATTGCTTCTGATCACTTTTTGGTATGCCTATAAATTCGGCAATCCGCTTCTGACGATGATGAAATGGATCGAGAATCTTGGAAAAGGAAATTACCAGCAGCCCGCCAACCATGTTGATCAGCCCGTCCTGTTCAAGAAGAACGGAAAGCTCAAACGAAAATTCAAATTGTACCGCGATCTCATCACTACCCTTTCACAATTGACGGAGACACTGAAGGAGAACCAGGATCAGCGGGCAAAAATTAAAATGACCCGGGAGGAATGGATCAGCGGGATTTCACATGACTTAAAGACCCCTCTTTCCTCTATAGCCGGGTATTCGAAAATGATGGAGTCCGACGAGTACAACTGGTCACAGGCAGAGGTTCGGGAGTTTGCGGAGGTCATTGGCAGCAAGGCGTCCTACATGGGCGATCTGCTGGACGATCTGACGTTAACCTACCGTATCAAAAATGGGGCACTGCCCATCGTCCGTGAAGAAGCCAACATTACGGAACTCGTACGCAGGACCGTCATCGGGTATATGAACAACCCGGACTACTCGGATAAGACCCTTGATTTTCAAGCAGAGGACGAAAACATTTTAGCTTCGGTGGATCCCAAATGGTTTCAAAGGATCACGGATAATCTTGTTGAAAACGCCCTTAAATACAACCCTGCCGGTACCACGGTCACCGTTTCACTATCCACCATTGAAGATCATTTGTTTCAAGTGATGATCACTGATGATGGAATCGGGATGGATCAGCAAACGGTCAACAGCCTCTTTCAGAGATACTACCGCGGAACCAATACAAGCGATTCCGGAAGCGGAACAGGGTTGGGCATGGCGATCACGAAGCAATTGGTTCAGCTGCATCAGGGAAGCATTAATGTGAAAAGCAGGCCGGGGGAAGGGACTTCGATACGGATTTTGATGCCTTTTTAGGGGGGGCGGAGGGAGATAGTTAGACTGGTTCTGGCCAGCAATCCTTTGTTGGATTGCTGGTCAGAACTTTTTTATTTTTTGAGAGGCGCTTGATGAAGATAAATTGCTGCTTGGCGGCTTTTGGCCGGGCACGAGGGACACCTAACTACGAAAAACTGACTCCTAGTGTCCTTCATGCGGATCACGAGGGACACCTAACCACGAAAAACTGACTCCTGGTGTCACTCGAGCAGATCACGAAGAACACCTAACATTGAAGAATGCCTCTTTGTGTCACTCGAGCGGATCACGAAGAACACCTAACATTGAAAAATGGCCTCTTTGTGTCACTCGGGCGGATTACGAAGGACACCTAACATTGAAAATGGCCTCTTGGTGTTTCTCGAGCGGACACGAGGGACACCTAACATTGAAAAATGGCCTCTTGTGTCACTCGAGCGGATCACGAAGGATACCTAACATTGAAAAATGGCCTCTTGGTGTCACTCGAGCGGATCACGAAGGACACCTAACATTGAAAAATGGCCTCTTGGTGTCACTCGGGCGGATCACGAAGGACACCTAACATTGAAAAATGGCCTCTTTGTGTCACTCGAGCGGATCACGAAGAACACCTAACATTGAAAAATGGCCTCTTGGTGTCACTCGAGCGGATCACGAAGGATACCTAACTTCGAAAAACCGCCTCTTGGTGTCACTCGGGCGGATCACGACGGACACCTAACATTGAAAAATGGCCTCTTGGTGTCACTCGAGCAGATCACGAAGGATACCTAACTTCGAAAAACCGCCTCTTGGTGTCACTCACGCGGATCACGAAGGACACCTAACATTGAAAAATGGCCTCTTGGTGTCACTCGGGCGGATCACGACGGACACCTAACATTGAAAAATGGCCTCTTGGTGTCACTCGGGCTGATCACGAAGGATACCTAACATTGAAAAATGGCCTCTTGGTGTCACTCGAGCGGATCACGAAGGATACCTAACATTGAAAAATGGCCTCTTGGTGTCACTCGGGCGGATCACGAAGAACACCTAACATTGAAAAATGGCCTCTTGGTGTCACTCGAGCTGATCACGAAGGACACTTAACATTGAAAAATGGCCTCTTGGTGTCACTCGGGCTGATCACGACGGACACCTTACATCCCAAAAACGCGCCTTGGTGTCCCTCAGCCAAATATAAAGAAAACCTCACCGCCAACATAACAATTGGTAAGCAAACAGGCCTCACCCCCGGTACTGGGGATCAGGCCTGCTGATTTCAAGTCGATTCAAATTTTCAAAAAGAGAATAGTTACCCTCCAGCCCTCTAGATCGAGGGCATTTTAAAACATACTAACATGCCCTATTTAAGATTACCCAAAGCCTCTTTAACAGGAGTAGATCCTGTCACCACTTGGAACTCTTTCCCGATCGTCGAGTCGTCTTCCAAGGTTCCGAAAAGTACATGCGCCACGTCCTCGCGCGGAACTTCTCCTCTTTCCACTTCACTGGCGATTTCGACTTTACCGGTTCCACTGTCATTTGTGAGGAGACCAGGATGGACGATGGTGTAGTCCAAATCTGTTCCTCGCAGCCACTCATCTGCATAGTGCTTGGCAGCCACATATGGCGCGAAGGATTCAGGCGCTTCCTGTATCGCTTTGCGGGTCGTATCATAGGAGCTGACCATAACAAACCGCTTCACGCCTGCCATTTCTGCCGCTTTTATCGTTTTGACAGCACCGTCTAGATCAATCATAAGGGTTTTGTCTGCGCCAGTATGCGGGCCGGATCCGGCAGTGAACACGATGGCGTCGACTCCCTCTGCTGCTTTTGCAATATCTTCTATCTCACCTTCTAAATTCACAACCGCGGTTTCGGCACCGATTGATTCGAAATGAGAGACCTGCTCCTGTTTACGGATCATCGCTTTGGCGGTATGGCTGCCGCTGTCTTGTATCAGTCCGACTAAGTGTTTTCCGATTTGTCCGTTTGCTCCAACAACTAAAATTTTCATTGAATCCATCCTTTCTGATTTAGTTTCTATAACTAGCGTAAACGGTATACGAACCTAATGTCTAATGACCTGTTTGAAACCTTTTTTCATATAAAATTTCAGGACCTGCTCGCTGGAGTCAGGCCCTGATTTTTTTTATTAGAATCGATTCCAAGAAAGAACATCATCAAGAGGCAGACGAGTTTTCTCGAATCCAGCTTTAGTTCCTTTACCAAGAGAAAGCAGCATAACCGGCTCATAGCTTTCAGGTACATTGAAAGCTTCCACAAATTGAGCTTCATCGTAGCCGCCCATTGGCACAGTGTCATAGCCTTTCGCTTTCGCTGCAAGCATTAATTGATTTGCGACAATTCCACCGTCAATGTGAGCGATTTTCGCTAAGCGCTCTTTAGGGAAGTTTCCGTAGTTATCGAAAATGCTGTTGACGTACATGTCTTTGACGTCTTCAGGCATGTTGCCTCTTTCAGCAATTTGAGTGTAGACTTGATCAGCTTTTTTGTAGGCTTCACGATCACCAAGGATGGCGATGACAACTGAAGCATCTACGATTTGCTGCTGATTATTAGCGATAGGAAGCAGCTTCTCTTTTTCCTTCTGATCTTCAATAACTAAGAATCTCCAGGATTGAAGATTGCTGGATGAAGGCGCCAGCACAGCTGTTTCCAGAAGTTCACGGATTTCACTTTCTTCTATTTTAAAATTCGGATCATATTGGCGTACGGAACGGCGCTCTTTCGCCACTGTCAAAAAGTCCGTGTCCTCCAACTGCTTCGGTGCTTCTTTCGTTGTATCAAGTTCTTTCGCTTTATTTAAATATTCTTCTTTGCTCATTGTTTTATCAGACATAACAATATCCTCCTTTAAACTGTAACTTTCACAAGAACAGTATAAAACTTAAACTGTTCCTTTGTCAACTACAGTTAATCAAAGAAAAAAGAGGACACACTCAACACCCAACCTTGGCAGTGAAAAATGTCATCTACGACTAAAGTTGTACAAAGCTTCAGATTAATTAAGGAGGTATATATCCCAGAGTTTCAATAAACTTGAAATAATAAGATTTCAGGAGGCAGATTAATGGAAAAGTATATTTGTACTACTTGTGGAGTTCAATTTTCCGAAAGTAATAGCGAACCTAAACATTGTCCTATATGTGAGGAAGAAAGACAGTATGTAAACCCGAATGGGCAAAAATGGACTACTCATCATGATTTAATTACTAGTGGTAAGTATAAAAACATTATTACAAAGGAAGAAGAAGGGCTATATAGTATAACAACATCCCCAAAATTGGGAATTGGACAGACCGCTTATTTAGTAGTAGATAATGGGTCTAATATCCTTTGGGATTGTATAACATTCCTGGATCATGAAACCATTCAGTTTATAAACTCTATAGGTGGAATCGATGCAATAGCACTTTCTCATCCTCATTATTATTCAAGACAGGTTGACTGGGCCAAAACATTCAATGCGCCAATATATATCCACCAAGATGATCAAGAATGGATAATGGAACCCAATGAACACATACACTTTTGGGAGGGTGAAGAAAAAAAGTTAAGTAAAGGGTTGAAATTACATCGTTTAGGAGGTCATTTTAAAGGCGGGGCAGTTCTTCATTGGAGAGAGGGAAACCAAGGCAGAGGAATTCTTCTAACCGGAGATATCATACAGGTTGTAGCAGATACTAACTGGGTAAGTTTTATGTACAGCTATCCGAACTTAATTCCACTCCCGGCAAGTAAGGTTAAAGACATAGCCAATAAGGTGAGTGCGTTACCATTTAATAAGTTATATAACGCTTTTCATAAAGTGGTAAAAGAGGATGCAGATAAAGCTGTTCAAAGATCGGCCATTCGTTACATCCAAGCACTTGATGGTCAGTTATTCACTACATAATAGTTGTTTCTTCCGATAGGGGGCTTTTCTTCAATAAGGAGATCAGCCTCTTCTTTCGGAGGTATGGTGCATAACTGAAGCCCTTGCTCTCTAAATGCTTTAACAGCTTATGGCTCTTGTGGCTGTTCTTACTTAATTCACGCCTGACAGTATCTCCCACCCTATAAACGTTGGAAACATTTCCTCCTGTCAGCCTTTTTTCATTTTTTGTCTAACACCAAAGACTCCTCCTTAAACAACTGCGGACCTATGGTAAATCAATTTGTAGTCCGAATTCACGCTTTGCATCCTCCCCTGAAACATATCCTTCTTCACTGTTCAACTGCTTTTGTTCTTCATCTGTTAAAGTTTCATCATCACTATCTAACTCATCGATGTCTTGCCAAGATTGTGGTTTCTTATTCTTTGAACGTTCGACCAAGAACTCAATAAAGTCCAAGGCTGCTTTTTTATCTTCCTTGCTTAAAGAGTCCATTATTCTAAATAAATCCTCTTTACGAACAGACATTTCATTCACCACCTTTTTATGAAACACCTTTAGTATTATCATAAACCATTTCCGCATTCACTTGATAGGGTGTTCCCAGCCCATTGGTGAGCAGAGTTAAATTCCCTCCGACCAATCGTCCCTCTCCTGTTCCAGATGTAATCGGGTTCAATGGCGAATTTCTAGAATCATAGGTTAAAGGTTCGCCTGTAAACAAAGATAAAATGGACGATTCTGTTTCTCTGGTCCTTTCGTCATCATTCAAGTCGGATGCCACCATCGGTCCGTGAAGTGTAACTAAATCACTGAAGTTTTGAATGGCATTAAGCAGATATGTAATATCACTATATCCCCAGAATATCTTAGGATTTCTTTTTACCATTGCATAATCGATCATAGGAGCGATTCTAGCTGTTCCAAATCCTCCATTGGCACAAAAAATGCCGCTGATAGCAGGATTTCTAAAGGCTTCGTGCAAATCAGTAAGCCGCTTTCGGTCCATGGTGTCCATGTCTTCCTCCACATCGAACACGTGTCGTCCAAGGACGACATCAAGCCCCATCTCTTCAAGTACCCGTTTTCCTTGTGTCAATTGCTCTTTGTCAGTCTGGCCAGCTGGTGCAATAATTGCTACTTGGTCACCCTTTTTCAAAGCACGAGGTTTGATCATACCCTTACCTCCTCTTCCTTCCTATGAATGTTCCAACTTTAATAAACCCAATAATTGAAAATAAGTTCAGCATACTCTACTGTTAAGAAATAAACGAAACCCAAGTTGATTGAGATTCCCTATATTCTGTTAACCTCCCTTTACTGGAACAAAGGGGCTCTTATTCAGCAAACGTCAGCGTTCAAGAAGGAAAGTATTCCATTGGCTCAGTACAATGAACGTAACCATTTTTCTTGTAATAATTAATGGCTTCATCACTCGGCCATACAATGACAAACTCATATTCATTCTCTTTTATCCAATCGTTTATTGTACTTAATACTTTACTTCCAACACCTCCATTTCGATATTCTGGAATGGTGTATACGTTGGTCATATATGCAAATGGATGAGTAACCCTGCCCGGCCTTGGCACTTTTTGTATTAATTCTATGTATATATGGGAAACAATTTTTCCCTTGTCCTCAGCAACCCAAATAAACCACTGGCTGCTTTTTAGTGCATCCTCTAAGAATATTTGACATTCCCTTTCAAACTCTTCATAGGAATCGTCTTTTTTGCCCTCATCAAACTCAAGGGTATTATCCCATCTCATTTTTATTAATTGTTTAATGTCTCTTGCTTCAGCAAGTCTAATATTCACTTAAATTCACCTCTTATATATTGTTTTATTTTTCTTATTCAGGAATGCTGCCCTTTCACTTAAATAACCAAGGATTACTTTGACCTAAATCTCTAAACTGTTTTTCCATTTTTTGATCCTCGTCAACGTCCTTATCCCATTCGAAGCCAGCCTTACCCATATAATATAGAACCTCTGCTGAAGATAGAATTCCTACACCTAACAAACCGCAATTGGTTATTTGTAATAATTTGTAATATAAATAGTTTAACATATATCATTATTAACTTGGTTTATCCTGCAAAATTTAACTTGCAGGTCTACTCCCCTCAAATTGTAGTGTGATTGTCGTATAAGATAATTTGGGTGCTAAATGACTTGTCCATTCGCAACCTGCTTCTTGAGAAGCCAAGCTTATTGGAGGATTTGTGTGATATCATTGAAAATAATGGATATTACAAAAACTGAAGAAGAATCACATGAAAATTAAATAAAAATCCTTTGTCCATGATTTGGTCAAATTAATTCTTATCAGGAGGTATCCTTTGGATTTACTAGCTCTTTTACTTTTAATTCACTAGTAAACTATTTTTAAGTTTAAAAAACAAATAGAATTTCAATACATGTTTCTTCTATTATCATTCTTCCGATAATTCCTTCTGTATCCATTGCTTGGGTAGAAATTATTAAAAGCGACTATGAATTCTGGTTTGCATTCCTTGAAAGTGGTTCATTTATCCAATTTGGTTATTAATATGTTTCGTGTCAATATAGCCTTACAGTTTTAATTATTGAGTTTCTTGTAGTAAGGAGATTCAATAAATCTTCGGTTCTTTAGGGTAGTAACGACCAGCCGTCCTTTGTGCAAGTGATGGAGTTGGTTTATTGAACAGGCAAAGAAAAAGATATGTGCGAATAGGGGTTAAATAAGGAGGGAATTCCTTGAGATTAATTATAAAAAGTATGTTCATACTTATTACTATTGTTTCACTGGCTGCTTGTTCTACAACGGAGGAACCAAGAAAAATAATAGGTGAAACTCCAAGTGAATCAAAAGGGGCATTTGCTTTTGATGATAGTCTATACACTATTGAACGCGGGAAAGTATTAGTTGAAGATGTAGGAAAAGAAATCGGGGAAATCAAAGCAATAGTAGACGAAATACAAGAGAATGGTGAAGCAGAAAAATTTGATTCCACCCTCAACTTACAGGCTGGGACTAAAATATTTGAAATTATTGAACAGGACCGGAGTAATCCTGTTGTTGCTATAAAAATTGATGGTACTTATTATGGTGCAATTTTTAATTCAACTCTAAAATAAGTTTCTTCAACAACAGGGGCTCCAAGGGGATAAAAAGGAATTAAAACGTAAAAAAACAGAGCCAATCAGGTCTGTTTTTTACTGTGTAACCTATTATTCTTTCTTTTCCTTCTGTAAAAGAAACGCCAACTATAAAAGATAGCAAGAAACAACAAATAAGGGATCCAATGATAATATCCGTCACCATAAAAAATAAGGGTGGCTCCTACAATAAACGTTGGTACTGCCAAGTAAATCCACATTCTTACTTCTTTGTTTTTAAAGCTTAATTCGAAACGTTGATTCATTTACTCCACTCCCGTTTAGAGGGACAGCCATTCAGCCAGCGCCCCTTTATTTAAGGCTGTTTTCGCGTAGATTGTTGCTTTCGGAAAAATCCCAGGAGCCGGATTCCCCCCGGATACTAAGGGATTTCTCTCTAATCGGGGAAAGCAGCTCTTTTCTTTTCGTAATTACCAGGTTATTAAGTTGAATTATGATTCGTTTCTTGGTAGTAGTATCAAATAACAACAAAGTTTACGAAAAGAGCCTTATTTAAACAATTGATATGAATCATCCTCCCAAATAAGAGGGGTATCCTTATCATAGATAATACCTTCCAGCTGAGTTTTTTCTAATAAATCCTTAGCATCTTCTTTTGCAAAAAATATAGCAGAAACTTCATCAAAGTAACAAGTAAATACAAAGTCCTCATTCTCGTCTGTTATGGTTACCGGCCCAGAAGACGAAGAAAGGCTGATTTTGATGTCAGTGTCTATTTCGGTTAATGCATATGTCTGTTTTTCCCCGTATATTGTCAGGTAATTAAGATGCTTTGCACCTTTTGAGGCAAGAATTGCAACAATATCGTCTATTAAAAAAACAGAAATCTCATCTTCCATCGGATAATATGTCTGTTTATCTAGTACTCTTTCTAAGCGTTTAGACAAATCAGGTCTTCGATAGATTTCTCTAACGCCGCTGCCAAAAGTACTTGCTATTACAGCTTTAGACGTTTCACCTAAACTATCGAAACCACACTTTTCCCTTAATGAATTCCAAGATACTGGCTTACCATATTTAAGTATATCTTCTTTAATAGGATAGTATTGATGAGGGCTGTCACTTTTATCGGATTTCCAGTCATCGGGCATTTTTATAAAAGGGAAGAATATATGTGCTGCAAATTTATAACCTGTTGGCAAATTACTTAATAAAGGATCTTTTTCAGGATGATCTCCCAGCGGGTAGAAAAATTCCATTGTTTTTTTAACCAAGAATCAATCACCTCTATTATTTTAAGAGTAAATTCGGCGTATGAAATTTCAGGATATTCATCAACAATTCTCATAATAAATTTCCCGGTTAGTTTTAGTTCTATTTTAGCACACTCTGTAAAAAATTGGTTGAACGTATAAAAAAAAGCAACGCTGCACCGCGTCGCTCATTCTGGTAATTCTATTATTATTTGAAAAGTTTCTACGACTTCATCAAATCCCTAATCGTCTTCTGCTCCAAGCCGCTCACTACCCAGCTTTCCATCTCATCTCGCAGCTCACCCATAGATTCACGCGTACAGGGAGCAAAGCACTCTTTGCTTTCTACATCGAAGAATCCTTTAGGAAACGTTTCCGACCTCATCGCTTCATACACGTCAGACAGCTTGATGTCTTCAGGTTTTTTCACAAGATAATAGCCGCCGTCCCGGCCTTCCTTCGCCTGAATCAGCTCTTCTTTTACCAGATGTCTTAATATTTTTCTTAAAAAAACTGATTTGGAATTAAGCTTTTCTGCCAATTGGCCGCTTGGACAGAGTCCTTCATTGCTGGCCATGACCACCAGCGCCTGAATCGCCATGCCAAACCACTTTACACTCGTTACATTTTCGCTCATTGTGTCACCTCATCTCCCTTTATTTTGAGACATTCCCCATGAAAAGTCAAAATGGTTGGGGAAGATGGTAGGTGATTTTACTGGAAAAATCAGATCTGAGTTATTCCAGCTTCGTACTTTTGCCTACCTTCGCCTTTTCCGACACCTGCAGATCATTTCCGTATTCAACTAGCTCAATTTCACAGCCGGGACCAATCTCTACGTTATTCCCACGGACCACTTTTGCCTTGGTGTATTCAAGATTGATAGAGTCGCCTTCGATGAGCTCTGCCTGCAGTTCTTTGCTCCAGGTTTTGATGAATTTATCCAAGTTCAGGATGGAAGGCCCGGATCGTTTCACCGTGATGGTTTCTCCGCCGATTTCTTTAACCTTTGATTTTCCATGCAGTTCGATAGCCACGCGGTCGCTGTTAAGGAGGCCATCGATAGTAAAGGCGCCCTTGAGGTCGGCAGATTCTACTTCACAGTCGCCTTTCACTTTTATCATGCCTTCAAGGAGGATGTGGTCCCCCTTCAGTGATTGATCTACTTTCGCCTGTCCCTTGATTTCCATGTTCCTGAACGCTGTCATTCCGCTCACATCGGAATTTCCGTGCACTTCGATTTTTTCTGAAGTAAGGTCTCCCTGTATATTCATGCTGCCTCTGATGACGGTGTGCTCCGAGGTGATGTTTCCATATACTTTAGCAGAGCCGTTGCATTCCAGGCTTTCACAATGGACATCGCCGGTAATCTTGCCGCTTCCGTTGATTTCAACCTTTGTAAACGAGCCGCCGCCTGTTTCGCTGCTCCCTGACAATATCAGAGCTTCTTTTTCTTCGTGGTTCATTGATAATCCCCCTTTAAATCTTTTTAGCCTCTAAAATTGTTTTATCCTTATTGATGAACGTCGACCGATATTCCACCTTCTCGATATGACAGCCCGGCCCGATTTCAACGTTGCTGCCCCTGACCATTTTGGCTGTGGTGTTCTCTAGATAGATGCTGTCGCCTTCGATTAATTCTGCTTGCAGGGTTTGAGGGCGGCTGAAAAAACTTCTGCACTTCACCTTGATCATCTCTCCGCCAATTTCAACTGCCTTGCTCGGTGCTCCTTGCAGGTTGATGATCAGCTCCCCGACATTCAACAGGCCATTTATATTTACGCCGCCTTTTACGTGAAGCTTTTCCAGCTCGGCATTTCCTAAACTATTCAGAAACCCTCTCACAGTACCGGTATTTGCCTTTAAAGAGCTTCCGACATTCAGCTCACCGATGATGTTCAGCTCATTGCTGCTTAATTCTTCGTCGATGGTCAGTTTTCCCGTCACCTTCAACTGATTGATCGCAGCCTTCCCCTTTACATGGCCTTCACCCGTCACCTTTGTTTCAACAGCACGGATATCCCCGGAAACCTTCCCCTGCCCGGTCACTTTAACCTTCTCATAATCTCCGCCCGGATAGGTTCCTTCTCCGATCACCTTCAACCGTTTCGTTCTCTCTCCGCCCATTTAAAAACCTCCCGCTGTCAACTTTTTCATCAGCCCATTTGTTTCCGAATCTATGGACAATGAAACAGCTATTTTCGTCTTCTCATCCACATAAAAGTCATTGACATTCGTCAGAAGCAACACTGTTACAACACCCATTTTTCTTAAAACCTTCAGCGAAGCCTGTTTGTCCTCCAGCTTGGAAAAATGGGCATCCAACGTCTGCAGAATCTGCTTTCCTTCTTCCCAGCCGATTTCTCCTGATTCCAAAGCTCTGTCTAAAAGATACAAGTACAAGCCGGTTTGAAAAGTGATGCTATCGAGGTTGCCAAATAGCTCTTCAAAAATAGAAATCGTGTTGGACGAAACAATGTTACCTCCGAGAAAATCTCCCTTTGTGATTTGAATATCCTTCGTCTTTGGCGTCAGAGCACCCGCCAATTCATCCAGTGACAAATGGTCCTTCAGTTCCTTAATTCTGCCGATTCTTTCGAGTATCCGTTCTTTCGGAAAAAAGGTCTCCTGCCCGGTAAACGTTGACTTTCTAATAAACCAATCCTCAGGAATCAGCTTCTTCCTCTTCCAGCGATAAAGCTGGCCATACGTAATATCCGTCTGCTCCAGCAGATCCTTCTTGGAAATCAAATCTTTATCCATGTTCTTCACTCCTTGCTCTTAACGTAACATAACACTGTTACGTTGTAAAGGTGTAACAATGCTCTCCCTTTGTATAGGTGGGTTCTTTAGGGGACTCCTATGGGACATTTGGGGTTGTTGTTTTTGCTGAAGTGTTCTTTAGAAACTTTCTATGTGACACTTGAATCCGATTTTTTGGCTGAAGTGGCCTTTAGACTCGCTCTATAGGACACTTGGGCTTCATTTTTTGCATGAAGTGTTCTTTAGGCGCTCTCTATGTAACACTTGAGATCGATTTTTTGGCTGAAGTGGCCTTTAGAAACTCTCTATGTAACACTTGGGATCGATATCTTAGCTGAAGTGGCCTTTAGAAACTCTCTATGTGACACTTGAATCCGATTTTTTGGCTGAAGTGTTCTTTAGACTCGCTCCATAGGACACTTGGGCTTGTTTTTTTTCACGAAGTGGCCTTTAGACGCTCCCTATAGGACACTTCGGCTTCATTTTTTGCATGAAGTGTTCTTTAGAAACTCCCTATGTCACACTTCAACCCGATTTCTTTGCTGAAGTGGCCTTTAGAAACTCTCTATGTCACACTTCAAATCGATATTTTGCATGAAGTGGCCTTTAGAAACTCTCTATGTCACACTTCAAATCGATATTTTGCATGAAGTGGCCTTTAGGCGCTCTCTATGGGTCACTTGGGCTCGGTTTTTTTCACGAAGTGTCCTTCAAGATCTTCCAAGGGCTAAACCAACCATTTGCCCACATCAAACAAATTTTCCTGTCATAGGATAGAAGGAAGGGTTCTTTGTACACCACAAATTTCAAGAAGGCTGTGATATGAAAGATGAAAAGCGATGGTGCTGATCACTACTCATTCCGAAACCTGAAGAAAAGCGGGATGTCGTTTGAACAGGTCTTTGAGCATATTGTCAAATTCATGAGAATTCAGCCAAACGGAAGCTACCGGTTAATGGTTGGGACAGACTCGCAGGTCCACTCCAGGCACACCACCTTCATCACGGGAATTGTTATTTTAAATGAAGGAAAAGGAGTTTGGGCCTGTATCAGGAAAGTGGTTGTTCCGCGGAAAATGCTGCAGCTGCATGAGCGGATTTCGTATGAGTTATCTCTGTCTGAGGAGATTGTTTCGCTATTTACGGAAGAACGAAAAAATCAGTTGATCGACATCGTCCTTCCTAACATTTATAAAGGCGCTTCTTTTACCATGGAGGGCCATATTGACATCGGAGCAGGAAAGAAAAGCAAGACGAATAAGTTCGTGACAGAGATGGTCGCCCGCATGGAAGCGATGGGTGTGGAGCCGAAAATCAAGCCGGATGCGTTTGTGGCTTCGAGTTATGCGAACCGGTATACGAAGAGGCGGAATGGGTAGTTAAATATTTCTCAAGAAAATCAGCAATCCTTTAAAGGTGCTGGTTTTTTATATTGTCCCCTGCTTTATACAGAGTGGGCTTGGATAACGTATGTTAAACTGACAATGAAATGAAGAGTAAGGAGCTGATTTGAAAAATGAATCAATATAAAACCAAAATCAAGAAGTTTCTGTCGTTCCTGCTCATTGCAGGTATTTCGGCAGGCCTCTCCTACCTTATTGTTTATAAAGTGTCATTCCTGCCAAATGGGTACGAATTTACAGCTGTGCAAGAGAATCATGTATCTCTTCAATCCTTTAACTGGCTGGGGATGGAAAAGGTTATCACCACTCTATCCTTTTCTGAGGAAGATGCCTGGATGGTAGACGCCATGCTTTATGAAGTAGACAGGCAAAAAGAATTTCTCTGGCTGCTTTACACCGCCGTGACTGTATCACTCATTTTATTACTCTATAAGATTCGTAAAGGTATGAAACCATGGAAGGCCATATTGGAGAGCAATATTATTTTTGCTGTAGGGATCCCTCTATATACTCTTGTAACCTCATGGAATAGGATTGAAAAATTGGCTGATTTAGTTGCATGACTCCAGGAAATTTATCGTTCCTTGCTGTTCTCTAATGAAATAGAGAACGTGATGAAAAAAGAATTCATAGATGGTGCCCGGGTGCTTGGTGCACGGGAGTTTCACTTCATCAAGAATCACCTCCGGCCATTCATCGTTCCGCAAGTCTATCTTGTTTTGATCAGGGAATTCATTGCCACGATGCTGTTAATCTCCCATTTGGGTATGCTGGAAATTTTCATCGGCGGCTTCCGAATAGCTGAAGATCTTTTCAATAAACAAACCTTTTTATCTTTATCTCATGAATGGTCTGGCTCCCTCGGGACGTGGTGGCAATTCTTATGGACGACGTATCCGTGGATCGCCTTCATACCAGTTGTCTTTTTCACCTTGACGATTTTGGCTGGAAAGATGATGTTAGTGGGGTTGTCTAAAGAGCTTGAGAAAAGTTCTATCCCGCAGGAGGCAGGACTAGTAGAAGAAAAACAGAATAGATCCCGTGCAGATCAGGGGTTGTTTGAGATGGTGGAAAGCCGGAAGATGTGAGAAACAGGGGCCGTCCATTTTTAAAAAATGCTTTAGCGGGAAAAATAAGGGGAAATTTTCCCCTTAAGTGCCGCTTATTTTGCTGGTGAATAAGGGGAGTTTTTCCCCTTATTTTAAGAAAAAGCACTTATTCACTATTGTTATGAGTCAATAAGGGGAATTTTTCCCTTTATTTTAAAAAGAGCAGGCTCCCCCTATTAGTCCTGACAGAAAAAATGCTCGCTGGAGGAAAGATGCAAAGGTGGGGGAAGCAGGACTATTCCCTCGTGACAGTCATCATAAAAAAAAAGAACCTTTCCATAAGAACAGGTTCTTGTTCGCTGCATTCTTAAGGCTCAGCACAACGGCTGAGCCTCTATTGTATATTATATAATTCCAGCACCTCAGAAACCGCACGCTCAGCCGACCGCAAGGCCCCTTCCAGATGCCCGCCGGATTCCGCCGAGGTTTCTGTCCCTGCAAACAGGATTTTCTTTTCCCAGGTACCGCTGTTTGTCGGCAGTCCATAGGCCGGGAAACTGTTGAGCGGCTGGTGGTCGTCCTCTACCGCCGTTTCGGAATCGGCGGACCAATCCTTGTAAAGGACAGAGATCGGCTTTTCAGACTGTGGTCCAAATAGCCGGGTCAATTGATCGGCAGCTAATTCGAGAACCTTTTCCCTCCCCAGCTGATGGCGTTGTTTTGCAGACAAGCTGAAGAAACCGAAGAGCGCACCATATCCGGTTAGAGGAGAGGCATCATGGATTTCCTGCAAGGGCCCAGCCCAGCTCATAGCCTGTCCGGAAAGACCGTCTCCTCTCCAAAAAGGACGCTCATAGATAGCCAGAACCTTCGCCTGCCCTGCCATCCAGGTCGGCTTGTTCTCCAGGCTGTCCACCAATTCTTTCGGAAGGGTTGGCGAGAATTCAATTCTCTGTGCTGCCAACCGGGGAGGCAGAGCTAAAATGACTGCTCCTCCAGATATCTTCTTCCGTGTTCCATCACTTAATGCTGCTGCAATGACAACCTTTTCTTCTTCCATAGAGATGGCTGTTACCCGCGTGTCGAGTTCAATTGTGTCTTGGGGAAGGGTTTGAACCAGGGCGTCAATAAGCGACTGGATCCCTCCCGCAAGCCTGACCGATTTTTCAACAGATCCTTCCGGCAGCAGATGGCGCTGGATGGGACTGCCGGGAGACTGTTCGAGAAGAATGGCTCCTTCCGTATGCTGATCGATTGTTTTTAACTCAAGCTCGCTGACTAAACTGGTGATGACCGGCTCATGCTCAGGCCAGAACCAAGTTGGTCCAAGGTCAAACCGGCCAATCTCCGGTCTGTCCTCGACCTCCTGGCTCAATACTCTTCCGCCAGTCCGCCCGCGCGCCTCCAAAACCTTGCACTCGATGCCTTTTGAAATGAGGAGGGAAGCCGCGCAGAGACCGCTCAGCCCTGCCCCGATAATGATGACGGGATCCTTCATATGTTACACTCCAATCTTTGTACTACTTTTCCAACCCTGCCACTCCAAAGCCGCCGGCGCCGGAGTGAGTGGAAATCATTCCGCCTGCCTGGATCCATCTGATCTTCTGGAAGCCATTTTCGCGGGCAGCCTCGTCCATCCGCTGTTTGATAGCTTCATCGAGTCCGATTGAATAGATCAGATAGAGCTGCTGTTCTCTATCAATATCGAATTCATTCAAGTAATCTTTAAAGAGTTTTTCAGCTGCTCCGCTCATTTTTCCGCGGTACTTCTTCGTGGACATAAGCTTGCCATCTTTCAGCTCTATGCACGGTTTTATTTTTAAAAGAGTCCCAATCAGAGACGCCATGTTGCTTACACGTCCTCCTGCTCTCAGAAACTCCAGGCTGCCCGGGATGAAAGCCAGCCTTGATTTCGGAACGATTTCCTCTATTTTTTCAACCAAAAGTTTTGGATCGATGTCCGGTTCTTTTTCTAATAGCTCCCCCGCATATACAACGACTGCCGCTAATCCGCCGGTAACATTGAGGGCATCGATGAGATAAATGTCTTGAAATTCTTCCGCGGCAATGACCGCATTTTGAAAAGAAGAAGACGCTTTTGAGGTATAACCGACATGAACGATGATGCTGTCCGGAGATTCTTGTCTGATCCTCGCAAATAACTCTTCATATTCATGAGCATTGGTCGAGGCCGTGGAAGGTATCTTTTTTGTGCGCCCATAATAGTCATAGATCTCCTGGACCGGCAAAGTACCGTCTAAATAATCTTTTCCGTCCATGATGATGTGCATGGGAACCACCTGTACATTGTACTTTTGGGCCAAGTCCTCCGGTAAGTCGGCACCGCTTTCGGTCGTTAAAATGATCCTTCGCATCCTGTTTCCCCCTTGGTTATATTGTTCGCGCATGTACTCTTTCTGCATTATTATATTGTCTTGCTTTAACTATACATGAGATAGGGATATTAATATTGTGATAATCACTATTCTTGTGGATTTAGTGTGCTTTACACTAACTATGGTTACGGAACATTTATGCTGAGGGTGCTATCGACGAGTTTGATGTCCCTATCAACGAAAATTACGGTTCTATCGACGAGTTTCATGCTTTTATCAACGAGCTTGGCCCTTCTATCAACCACTTTCCGCTTTCTATCACCCATTTCCCTTTTCGAGGTACCTTTCAAAAGAACAAACCCTTGTTGGTCCCCAGCCGAGGCTGGGATTTCTGACTAAAACCGCCACATATGTGATAGTTCTGATAAATAGCCGTTAAAAAAGACCCGATTCCAAAGGAATCAGGTCTTTCTGCAAAAGCAGACGGGACAAGGAACCTGTCCCTCCGTCCCTTAGCGCCAGCCGATTAATACGTAATCGAAGATCCAGGACCGATCGGAAGCCCAGTAAGCATCCAGATGATCAGCAGGATCACCCAGCCGATGGTGAAGGCGATGGAGTATGGAAGCATTGTGGAGATCAGCGTTCCGATTCCGACCTTCTTGTCATACTTTTGCGCAAAGGCGATAACGATTGCGAAGTATGGCATCAACGGTGAGATGACGTTCGTTGTGGAGTCTGCGATTCTGTAAACGAGCTGTGTGAATTCCGGCGAGTAGCCTGAAAGCATCATCATCGGGATGAAGACCGGTGCCATGATGGCCCATTTTGCGGAAGCACTTCCGATAAACAGGTTGATGAAGCCGGATACAACGATGAATGTCAGGATCAGCGGAATTCCTTTAAAGCCAGTGGCATCAATGAATTCTGCTCCTTTTACAGCGAGGACGGTTCCAAGGTTGGACTCACTGAAATAAGATACGAATTGTGCCGCGACAAAGGCAAGTACAATGTAGGCACCCATGGTAGCCATTGTTTCAGCCAGCTGTCTTGCCACGTCTTTGTCATTCTGAATGGCTTTTGTGATTCGGCCGTACACCAGCCCGGGAATGAAGAACATGATCAGGATGATCGGTACGAGCGTATGGAAGAACGGTGCATCGATCAGGTTCTCTTCCCCGCCGCGCAGTGGTCCCCAAGATGGGATGACAAGCAGTGCAATGGCAATAACCGTTAGAAGGAAAGCGGCAAGTGCTGCCCACAGCCCTTTTTTCTCTTCCGGTTTTAGATAATCGACTTCTTCTTTCACATCGCCTTTATATTTTCCAAGGCGCGGTTCAACGATGAAGTCTGTTACCAATGTTCCTAGAATCGTGATCAAGAATACCGACACGATCATGAAGTAGTAGTTCATCGCATAGTTGATGCCTGCAGCGTAATCCGGATTAATGATTGCGGCAGCATCCTGTGTCAATCCACCAAGAAGCGGATCAAGTGATGTCAGCAATAGGTTCGCACTGAATCCTCCGGAAACCCCGGCGAAAGCAGCAGCCAGACCGGCAAGCGGATGGCGTCCAAGTCCTGCGAACAAGACTGCTCCAAGCGGCGTCAATACGACATAACCAGCATCGGCAGCCATACTCGACATAACCCCGCCGAATACCAGGGCAGCTGTCATAAGCACGCGCGGTACAGATGTAACCAGTCCGCGAAGAGCGGCGCTGATCAATCCGGAGCGTTCGGCAATCCCAATACCAAGCATGGTCACAAGGACGGTACCTAGCGGCGCAAAGCTTGTGAAGTTTGTTACAGCACTCTCAAAGAGATACAGAATCCCTTCGGAGCTCAGCAGGTTCTTGACTGCAATCATTTCTCCTTCATTCAGCGGGTCTTCTACTTGCACACCCATTGAAGAAAAGAGAGCAGACAAAACGACTACTAGTAAAGAAAAGATAAAGAACAAAGTGACCGGGTCAGGAAGTTTATTTCCGACACGTTCGATGACATTTAACATACGCATGATGAGACCATTATTCTTCGTTTGTTCCATCGTTTTCTTCCTCCTTTTTTCATTTATTATTAAATATTCTAATAATTGCTCAAAAAACAATATCCACATTATAGTCAAGAGAATCCAAGAAAGGAATACTTCTAGGAGTATTCATAATAGGAGAATTTTTCTGATAGGCATCTTATGGGAAAAAGGGTAACTTTTCTCCCAGGGCTAAAAGGATGAGCAGGATAGTGCGGAGTTTTGTCTCTATCAACCGGTTTTGCGATTCTATCAACCAGTATCGTACTTCTATCAACCACTTTATTGATTCTATCAACCAGTTCGCCACTTCTATCAGCCATTTTTCCCATTCTATCCACCACTTCCCAATACGAGGCACCTTTCAAAAAAAATCTAACTTTAGTTTGACCCCAGCCCCGGCTGGGTTTCTGGCTGTATCCTGCGTTAATTATGAGATGCAGATACTTCGGGGTTATTTCTATCAACCGGTTTTGCGGTTCTATCAACCAGTATCCTACTTCTATCAACCACTTTTTGATCCTATCAACCAGCTTGCCACTTCTATCAGCCACTTTGCCCATTCTATCGACCACTACCCAATACGAGGCACCTTTCAAAAGGACTAACCTTTAGTTAGACCCTAGCCCCGGCTGGGTTTCTGGCTGCTTCTTGCGTTAATTATGAGGTGCAGATACTTCGGGGTTATTTCTATCAACCGGTTTTGCGGTTCTATCAACCACTTTCGTACTTCTATCAACCACTTTATTAATCCTATCAACCAGTTCGTCACTTCTATCAGCCATTTTTCCCATTCTATCGACCATCCCCAATATGAGTCACTATTCAAAAAAATCTAACTTTAGTTTGTCCCCAACCCCGGCTGGGTTTCTGGCTGCTACCTGCCTCACATGTAACGCTGGCTGGGTTCCCTCAGTTTCCATAAAATCAAAACCACCAGTGTGAACTGGTGGTTTGCTCTGCGGCTGGAAGCCTCTCTTACCGGCCTCGGCCTAAAAGGCCCACTGAATGGGTTTCCCTTCTGCACCACATTCACTCACTAATTCTAAAGAATTTCTTTATTTCTTCCGATTTTTCTGTCCGGTAAACGGATCATGTTCTTCAAACAAAGTTAACTGGTCAGCCATGTAATCTTCCTTTAGCTGATTCTTAATGTATTCTTGTATTTGCTTCTTATTTCTGCCCACTGTATCTACATAGAACCCACGACACCAGAATTTCCGATTCCCATATCGATACTTCAAATTGGCATGTCGATCAAATATCATGAGGCTGCTTTTTCCTTTTAAGTAACCCATGAATTGAGATACGCTTAATTTTGGTGGGATGCTTACCAACATATGAATGTGATCCGGGCAGGCATTTGCTTCATGAATAATAACACCTTTCCGCTCACATAAATCTCGTATAATTTGCCCAATACTCTTTTTGTATTTTCCATAAATAATTTGTCTTCTGTACTTTGGGGCAAACACTAAGTGATACTTACAATTCCAAGTTGTATATGCTAAACTGTTCATGTCCTTCACAGGGCATACCTCCTTCTATGATGGAATGAAGTGGTCGGGAAACCAACTTTATCCTATCATGAAGTGAGGTTTTTTTAATACCACGCTATAAGCTCTCTGGAACCCCCGGCATAGCCAGGGGTTTTCAAGACCATCAAAAAAAGACCCGGTTCCAAAATGGAACCAGGTCTTCTGCTATCATTTATATATTAGGGCGGACTGGGACAAAGAACCTGTCCCTCCGTCCCGCTCTTACTTAAACAAATCCATGAACAGCTCCCAGAATCCCTTCTCTTTCTCAGGCTCTGCTTTTTTCTCTTCCTGTTCTTCTAGTTCAATGCTTTGCGTCTTGATGACGAACTGGACGGATGAAACATTTTCATTTTCGGATGAGACGAAGGAGACTGGTTCGAAGTCTGATTTGTCGTATTCTGAGATCATCTTATCGATTTCTTCCTGCATTTGTGCCGGCAGGTCTTTTGTTTCTTTGTATAGCTCGGCAGTGCCGTCGTGGAGGTCACCGACACCATTTTGCAGTTCGCTTGTGCCGCCTGTCAGGTCAACAATGCCTGAGTGCAGCTCGCTGTAAGAAGAAGCGAGGTTTCCTACTCCATTTGTATAACCGGCTAAGCCGGAATGGAACTCACCGTACTCGGCAGACAGCGAGGCGATACCTTTTTGCAGCTCGGCCAAACCGCTCATGTCAGTCTCTTGAAGAGAAGCAGAGATACTGTCCGCCGTTTTTGTCAGCTGTCCGCTGATTGTACTTACCGAGCCGCTGAGCTCTGTGAGTGCCGGCTCAACCGCTGCAAAAGCTTCCTGCACCTGACCATACACAGCTTTCACCTTTTGTGCAGCGGCATAAGAAGCTGCAAGCTGGTCGACTACCGCTGTATCCGCTCCGCTTTCATAAAGCGCCGCGATTTGCTCCTCTGAAACCTGTCCTGCCGGAATCTCATTGATAGCGCCAGCCAAAGCAGCATAAGCTCCTGCGTAGTTTTCCTGCAAAGCAGTAAGGCCAGCAGAAACCTCTGTCAGGCCTCCCGCTAATCCCTTAAGTCCCGCAGGCAGTTCACTCAGACTTGAAAGGTCCATATCGGCGGACTGTCCGGAGAGCGATTGGTTAATGTCCGCCAATGCATCGCGGATCGAAGCCGATCCATTCACAAGGCCCGCGGAATAACCGTTCACTTCGCTAATCCCATTTTTATATTGTGCCGAACCATCCTGAAGGCCGGCTGATCCATTGTGTAACTCAGCAATTCCTGTTTCCAGTTCACCGACACCATCGTTCAATTTCTTGATGCCGCTGGACAGCTCAGACATGTCTTCTGTCATGCTTCCGGTTCCTGATGCATCAATCGGGAGCGTCGATGGGACCGCGGCGATTTCAACTCCACTAAATTCAAAGTTCTCTACATTTGCCTCCACGCTGAGGGTTTCCTCTTCGCCGGGCATGACCGTAAAGGTGATCTGCTTGTTCTTCCCGGCATTGGCGACCATTCCGTCAGGTGCTTCAATGTCCTGGTAGGTGTTGGGCATTGCTAAGGATACCTGTAGAAGGTAGTTTTCATAAAAAGCGGCATCTCCCTTTTCGTTCTCCGTTATTTCAACTGAGATTTCCAGGTGCCCGTGTTTTCCGGCGAGTTCCTCCGCCTTCACTTTTTTTCCATCAAGCTGATACGAAACATTCACATTCCAGGGCAGTTCTGTTTCCTTATCCATGTTTCCTTGATAATAAAACTTTCCTTCAGGGGCTTCCATTTCAATTTTCTGCCCCTCCTGATTGATTTCCGCTAAATCAGTGAGGTTCTTGACGCTGCTGTATTTACCGTAATCGAGGATTTCCCCAGCTTTTTCTACCTCGAGCGTGTTTACGACATAGATATTATCCAGGTTTCCGCTTGCGTTCAACGTGGCATAGATCACTTCATCTTTTGAAGCGACATTGCCTTCCGTCGCCGCCAGAGCGGGCTGGCTCAGAAATGAAGGCAAGAAGACCATTGCAGCGAGAGCCGTGTAACGTATTTGTTTTTTTCTCATCATCATTTCTCCTCATAAAAGTTTGATTTGTAAGTTGTTTTCTTAATCACTTTATCGAATACGACGAGCATGGCCGGCAGGGCGAACAGGACCATGATGAAAGCCAGAAGTGCTCCTCTTCCCATCAGCAGGCCGATCGAGCCGACGATTGGGTTGGATGACGTAATCCATAGGATGAATCCGACACTGGATAAAATCGCAGCCGAAATTGAAATCGAGAACGTCTTTTCATCCAGGGTCTTCACAATTGCTTCCTTTGCCGGCATCCGTTTCCGGTTATGATTATATTCTTCTGTGAATAGAATTGCGTAATCCACCGTCGCGGCCAGCTGTACCGTACTGACGATCAAGTATCCAACAAACACCAGTGATGTGTTTGTAAAATAAGGAATCGACAAGTTGATCCAGACCGCTGTCTGGATTGTGATCAGCAGCACAATCGGAATCGAAATCGATTTAAAACTGAACAGCAGGACAAGCGCGATCGTCACAACGGTCAGGACATTGACGACAACATTATCTTTATTAACCGTATTTTTTATATCATAAAGAGTCACACTTTCACCCAAAGCGAGCGCGTCATCTCCATAATAATTCTGTGCTGCTTCTTCTACATTTTCGACGATGCTAAAAGGAATGTCGCCTTCTGTTCCCTGGTTCGTGTTGATGATGATCCGGCTGTAATTTTCAGAGTAAAATTCCTTTGTAATCGATTCGTCCAGGTATTCAGGCGGAATTTCTGCACCAACCTGATTCGCATACGCCATGACGCCTGTGACATAATCCATTTCTTCAATGTCATCCACAAGCTCCGTCTCTTTCACCGCATCTCCTTTAGGAACCAGCAGCACAATCGAGGTCGTTTCACCAAAGGCTTCATTGACGAGAACCGCATCACTTCCGACACGTGTATCTTCAGGCTGCGTTCCAGTTCCATAGATAAACGATGTGTTCGTCTGTGCGAGGAACGCGGGAACAATAATCGCAGCGATTAGGATCAAGCTTGGAAACTTCAGCTTCATCACTTTATTTCCGATTCCCTTGAAGCTTGGCACAAAGTTCTTATGCTTCGTTTTATCCATCCATTTGTAAAAAACGAGCGTCAATGCAGGCAGGAATACCATGACACTGATAAAGCTCAGGACAATTCCTTTTACCAGGTTCAAGCCAAGATCGGACCCGATTTCGAACTTCATGAATGTCAGTGCCATGAATCCAAAGAAAGTCGTCGCGGCACTGGCCATGATGGCCGGGAAGGACTTCTTCATAGCGAGCTCCATTGCTTCTTCCGGACTGTTCGTGGTTTTCCTGTAATCGGAAAAACTATGAAGCAGGAATACGGCGTAATCCAGCGAAACGGCCAGCTGTAAAATTGGCGCAACCGACTGGGTAACGAACGAAACTTCTCCCATAAAAATGTTCGTTCCTAAGTTGATCAGGACCGAAACCCCAATTGCCGTCAGGAAAAACAGCGGCTCTACCCAAGATGTTGTGGAGACGACCAGGATCAGGATGATGATCGGCACCAGCAGCATTGCCGCATACATGGATTCCTGACCGGCCATTGTCTGCGAACTTGCCGTATTGATGGCTTCCCCGGCAATCGCGCCTTCTTCGCCGATCAGGTCATAAACGGCATTGGTGGCTTTTACTTCATCCCCGCTTCCGACACTGATCTGAAAGAGGGCATTGCCGTCTTTATAGTAATTCTCTACTGTTTCTTCATCGGCAATTTCAAGCGGCATTTTTAAATCGACCATATCATCGAGCCACATCACACTTGAAATACCGTCTATGTTCTCTAATTCTTTTTTATAATCCAAAGCTTCCTGTATGGTGACATCGGTGACCATGACCCGGGTATCCGGCACATCACCGGTGAATTCCTCTTCCATGATTTCCATGGCACGAGTCGACTGGGCGTCTTCCGGTAAGTAATCGACCATATTGTAATTGACAGATACAAAAAACTGCGCGGCTGTTGAGAGCACCGTAATAAGGACGAAAGCAGCCAAAACAGCTTTTTTATGTTTAATGATCCATGATGCTATATTAATGATTTTTCATCCTCTCTTGTCACTTTCCGATTTACACTATATCATTATATTAAACACAGTGTTGGGTATTCAACAAACAGTTGTATATAAAATGTACATTCCACAACATTTTTTAAAATTATGTTGGTTAACTTTGTGAATATATTGTGAAGGAAGGATTACTGATTATGAGTTCCAAAATGGATCGAAGAAAGCAATACACGAGGATGGTGTTAAAAGAGAGTTTGATGGACCTGCTGAAGCAGAAATCCATTTCCAGCATCACCATCAAAGAAATCTGTGAAAAAGCGGACATCAACCGCTCCACCTATTATGCCCATTTCGCCAGTCAATACGAGCTGTTGAATGCTATAGAAGAAGAGTTCATAGAAAATCTAGTCCGCACCCTCACTCAATACACTTTTTCAAAAGAAGATGACACTCTGCAAATGACAGAGAAATTCTTTGAATTCATTGCGGAAAACAGTGAAGTCTGCCAGACCCTTTTAGGCGAAAATACAGATATTCATTTTCAAAAAAAGGGCATGATGATCACCCGGCAGTACATCTTCAACGACTGGATCACCGACATGAAAATGGATGAGGAAACCTATGAATACATCAACCTTTTCATCGTCAGCGGCAGCATCTACGTCACCAAGAACTGGCTGGAAAGCGGACAAAACAAAACACCGAAGGAAATGGCGGAAATCCTTAATAATTTTATTAATAAAGGGTTGTCGAATATGCGGTAGGGCGGAGCGGGGGACAGGTTGAGGGCCCTGCAGATCTGCCGAATTTTATAATCTGCTTGTTATGACCAAAGATAAAGTCAACTATCCTTCCTTAAATAGGAAGAGAAGTTGACTTTTTTTTCTTGAAAGCAATGGATAGGCTGCTCTCTTTATCCTTGGGTTTTCTAATGGTTCTGAGAAGATTTCCCTGCCCTGCCTGGGAAGGTACTTTCTTAACGAGTCAATGGAAAGATACTGATTCAAGGAGTGACCGGTGGTTGGTACTCATCCATGTCGTTCAGTATTTCGGGTGGTGAATAGAGGAAAAAAGTTCCTTTATTTACTGCAAAATACCAAAAAGAGCTAAATTAGGGGAATAAATTTCCCTTATTTAACTTAATACACTAGAAAAATGGGCTTTTTTATTAAATAAGGGAAAAAAGTTCCTCTATTCACCCCAAAATGAGCTTGAATTTGCAATTAAGGGAAAAAAAGTCCTTTATTTTTTCCCGCTGTATACCCGATTAAGGAAATTGACATGCCGCTTTCGCTATAAAGTACATTTCATCAGGCACACAACCAAGTGGAGCTGGTATCTTGAACGGAAACCAGCACTCTTTCATACATTTGAAGCGGAAAAGGCACGATTCTGTATGAAAAGTCTTTGGTGGGACTTTTCTGTACCCTCGGACAGGTTCCTTGTCCCATGCAGGATTTTCCACCCGTTAAGTCGAAAAGTATAGCATGGAGTTTCAGACATGATCGGAACCTCAATTTAGATGGATGGGAGATTGAATCAGGTTATGTACAGAGTATGTTTGATGCTGGTCCTTTTGCTGCTATTGAGCGGCTGCCGTATAGAGATGAGTTTGAATGATTCCCCCCCTGCCACTGGAACCACTGCTCAGTCGAGTGTACCGGCTTCCGGGAACACTTCCGGGCAAAATGAAAGTTTAAGCATCTTCATTAATGGAGATATCGAGTACGATGAGTCTCAGCTCAACTTGAAGGCGTACACTAACTTACAAGAAGGAGCACTCTTAAAAGTAATTCTGAGAGCGTATCCTAAGGAAGCCTCCTTGCGGGAGATTTTTAACGATGAAGTACAACCGGCGGAGACACCTGTAGTTGAAGAGTTAATAGAAGTGGATTCTAAAGGCGAGTCTACCTTAACGCTGGAACGCCAGGCCGATATCGTCTATTTCCTAGTCGTCCGGTTCAACCCGGAACTCCAGCCTGATGAAATTAAAGAAGTGTACGGCACAAGAGGCGAAAAAGTAGTCGTCGCCTCCAATGTCGAGCATTATGAACACGAAGGAGAAACCATGATTGGCGTGACAACATCAGCCAACATCGGTATGAGACCTTCTTGGGCCTATCTCCAATAGAGGGAACATTCAACTGAGGAGACATACCAAAAAGACATGCCAATGCGGCATGTCTTTTTGGTATAAAGAACAGCGTGAATTAAAGAGTGCAACTGGAATTATATGGTGGGACAAGGAACCTGTCCCTTAGTCTCGCCTTCTCACATCCCGAAGCTTCATCCTGCTCTCAGGCAGACTCGGAATATCGTTCATGCTGTAGGTTAAATCCTGCTTCGGAACGGTATACTCCAAATGGTTCACCAAGTAATCGACCGTCACCCTCAGGATATCAAGCGTCAGCCACTCCCCGGCACAGCGGTGGCCGATATCGTACTCTCCTCCGCCCTGCGGGATAAAATCAAATGGGCTTCCGGACCAAGAGAGAAAACGGTCAGGATTGAATACATCCGGCTGGTTCCATAAGTCAGGGTGGTGATTCGTGCCATATAAATCAAGAAGAGTAAGCGTATCTTTTTTAAACTCGTACCCCTTCCATTCAAAGTCCTTCTTCACACGTGCTGCAGCAAATGGGAAAAATGGATAATAGCGCCTGACTTCCTGAATGAAGCGCTGCTGTTCATCCTCCCCGCCGTTTTTCACTTTCGCCGCTTCCTCTGGATGATCATGGACAGCCAGGGCAGTGAAATCTGCGTAGACGGAGATTGCTGTGATTGGACGCAGCAAGTTCAAGAGTTCCACCGCAACAACAGCTGGACTCAATAATTCTCCATTGGTATCCTTATGGAATGAGAACTGATAAAGCGCCCTCTGTTCATCAGCATGAACACCTCCGGAACGCACCTTCTCAACTAATGCCTCCATCCGTTCTTCTGCTTTGGAACGGGACCGGCGTGACTGAAAATGCTTCAAGCTAAAACTCGCCGCGCCTTCAAACATGTCGCTCAACTCGTCTGTCCACTCTTCCAGGTTTTCTTCCATAAGCGGAACACCCGTCCACTCAAAGGCAGATTCAGCCAGCATTTTTTTCACTTCATCGTAAAGGACGATCTCATCCTCCGCTTCCCACTTCCGGCTGTACCGCTCCCATTTTTCTTTAAAGAGTCCTTGAATTTCTTCAAGCGAATCCTTTGTCATCATCGACATGAACATCGCTTTCCGGTTTCGATGCTCCTCTCCGTCCAGTCCTTGAACACCGCCTTCGCCAAACAACGTTTTTTGCGCAAGTTTCGGAGCTGCACCTTCACGCTTGAAGCGCTCATTGTCATAAAAGAGTTCCGCGGCTTCCTTACCTGTCAGACAAACACCTTTTTCCCCCAAGAGATTCGTTTCAAAAACGGGAGAATCATACTTTTCACTTCGATTCATTATGTATAAATACCCTTCCCTGAGAAGGCGGACATTTTCCATCAGCCCCGTCTCTTTCGGCATTTCTTTATGATCTGACAACTTCTCTTCCTCCTTTTTCATTAAAAGACTTTATTCCTATATATACCACTTTGGGGAGAAGCAAAACGCTTGTAAAAGCACTACAATTTAAGCTTTCCCTTCCTCAATAAAAGTACAAAAAATTCCTTTTGGTACCAAGGGACAGTCGCACCACACCGTGATATAATAGTAAAAAAGAAAGGAGGAGACTAGGATGGAACAATTATTGAAGCAGTTCATGGAACAAATGAATAACCGTTTTGATCAAGTAGACCAGCGCTTTGTTTCAATTGAAGGACGACTCGACGGTTTAACCAAAGACGTAAAAGAATTAAAAGTTGGACAGGACCGGTTGCAAGCTCGACAAGACCAACTGCAAGCCAGACAGGACCATTTTCAAGCTGGACTAGATCGATTGCAAACTGGACAAGACCAGTTGAAAGACAACCTCATTAATGGATTAGGGCCGTACTTTGAACAAATCGAGAAGCACATTGACACCAAAACGGAATCAATCAAAGAAACCCTCAATGAGCAGCAAAGCATGATTGACACACTTTCAGCTCGTTCTATTAAGCATGAAAGTGAAATAAAGGATTTGAAAGCCTCCATAAGAGCTTAACTACACTACCTCCATTTAATTTTCTATTCCGATTATTTTATTTTTAAGGCTTCTCAATTCAGCTCTCCATACTCAATTGCCTCTGACACCTTCCAATTTTATTAGCTCAATAAAAAAGCTGAAGATCCCAATAAACAGATCTTCAGCTTTTTACGTATAAAATACTTTATTCCGTTTTTCTATGCATCTTGATTCGTTGGATGACCAGATATCCGCCTGCCCCAACAAAGAAAATAAGCAGCAGGCCGGCAAAGCCGTTGGTGAAGCCAGCACGTTCCACCGCAAACCCGAACAGCGGGAAGCTGATCATGATGACGAAGCTTTCCACCAGCCCAATGAGCGATAGGAAAGTTGATCGAATATTGCTTTTTAAAAATTGCTGCACGAACGAGCTGAATATCGGTTCAAAAAGGCTCAGCAGCTGCGCAAGGAAAAGGAACGACAACAGAATTGCCCAGTCACTGGCAAAGATGAAAAGGATAAAGAACAGAAGAAACAGACCCCAGCCATAATAGAGAATATTGAAGAACTTCAATCGTCTTTCTACCCTGTAAGCAATCTTCGCCATCGCCACTCCCAGCAGTCCTTCAATCGTAAACACTGCCCCGACAACAACCGGAGAGTATCCCAATTGAATGAAGTATTCCTGTCCGTAGAAAACAATAATCACCATAACGGCACTCGCTAAAATAAAAAGTACGACCGGCTGGTGGATAATCGAATTCGTTCTCCAGACATTAACCCCCAGCTTGAATTGATGAACCCATTGATGGTACCAGCGCCCCGCCACCTCTTCCGGCTTCTCCCGGAGTGGTTCTTTTAAAAATAACAGCGGAATCATCGCCAGGACATGGGTGAAGATCGTTGAACCATACACCCATTCCCAGCTGACATCCGCCATGAAGCCGCCGAGGAATTTGGCCAGGCTCAATGACAGCAAACTAATAGCCGTCATGCTTCCAATGACCCTTGTATAATCTTTTGCACGGTTTTGATTTTTCAACGTATCATAAGCAAATGCCTGCTCGGCTCCAGAATGAAAAGTAACCATCAATCCCATGGATAAAAAAGCTAATGTGAACATCGAAAACGAACCGCTCATCAGCATAAAAAGACCATAAAGCAAGCTGAAGATGTTTCCGACCACCAGGCTGATTTTCCTTCCATACAAGTCAGCAATCATGCCTGTCGGAACCTCGAAAAGGACGATGGCCAGATGGAGAAGAGCTTCCAAAACTCCGATTTCGCCCAATGTCAGTCCCTTATCACCAAGATAGATAACCCACAATGCCCGGTCAAAAAATAACTGAGCAAAAAATATATAAAAATACAGCATGTAAATATTATTCTTTTTGATAGTCATAATAAAAAGTCCTCTCTTAAACACAAAAGTAAAAAACCACAGGGAGATCCCCTGCGGCTGTAAATATCTTCAGGAAATCATGCGATCGTTCAGTTGGAATTTCCGCTGAAAAAGGACAGACCTGTCCCGTTGGCAGCCGAGAATCCAAAAATAGACATCATAAACACAAGATATTTTTTCTCTGCTTTGACGTCTACAATAAACGATTTCATGATATTCCCTCCTTTATGTTTAAGATACCTTTATTATATAGCTCTTTTGCTGGCTCGACAACCTGGGATTGTGGGAGGGGTACGCTTTTAGGGTGGTTACACCTCGTTTTATACCGCATGAAAGTTAAAGCTCTGGATAGCTGATGCTGTTTAAACCTTACTTATACTGCATCAAACCAATAAATCCCTCTACTTGATGCTGCTTAAAGCCCTTTTATACTACATCAAACCAATAAACCACTATACGTGATGCTGCTTAAACCCCTCTTATACAGCATCAAACCTATACACCCCTCTACTTGATGCTGCTTAAACCACACTTATACACCATCAAACCTATACACCCCTCTACTTGATGCTGCTTAAACCACACTTATACCACATCAAATCCACAAATCCCTCTACTTGATGCTGCTCAAACCACACTAATACCACATCAAATCCACAAATCCCTCTACTTGATGCTGTTTAACCCACACTTATACAGCATTAAATCCACAAATCCCTACAGTTGATGCTGTTTAAACACCACTTATACAGCATCAAACTAACAAACACCTACCTTTGATGCCGTTTAAACCTCACTTATACAGCATCAGCACCCCCACCGTTGATGCTGTAAAGCCGAACCTCATCTTCCAGCGGCCCTGTAACCTCTAAAATAATTCCTGTATTATCAAAAAGGCAAATCATCATCATCAAGTATACGGCTGGCCCCGGTCTTTCGTTTACCCGAGGAATCATCAGTTCCTAATACTTTTCCAAACTTCCCCTCGTACAGGTCCCTGACCCATATCTTAACAGGTGCTTTCCACTGCTGATTTGCCGATGGGATATTCTTTATCAAGCTCTTTGGAGTCATTCCCAGCTCCTTCGCCATTCTGATATCTGCCTCATTAAGACGGCATCTCTTTTTTTCTTCGATCCACGCCGCTTCATTTTTATTTCACCATTTCCCTTCACACCTTTTTCTTACTTGAGAGCAAACTCCCCAACTCGTCTATAAAAGCCGGTTTCCTCTTTTGCAGCTTCATCAATTCATCGACGATTGCCTTCTGTTTCTGCTTACCTGCAATCCCCTCATAACGCTTGAGTTTTCTGCAAATTTCCCGATAATGGCTGCGGTTGGAGGCAAGCCTTGCTTCTGCAAATATATAATTCCTATAGATTTCAAGAACTTCTTTTTCATAGTGTGCAGCCAGCTTGCCGGCGTACTTTTCAATGTGGGCAGTGTTTTCTCTAATGAATTTCATTAACTCTTCCTGATCATCTTCTACTTCTAGCAGTTTCAAGAATAAGTGGTTATCATACCGCCCTTTTGCACTTTTCAACTCTTGCTTTAGCTCTTCATAGAATAGATCATGACTCTCTGACAAATCTTTTAAATCATAATAGTAATCAAAGTCTCCTTTTAAAAACAGCTCTTTAGCCAGCATTTGCTGCTCTTGTCTCAATCCAAGAGATTGATAAGCTTTGTACCGGAAATTCTTCCATTTAATCAATAGTCCCAGCAGCTCTTGATCCTGTTCCTCTCCATCAAGAGCAATTTCAATGACCTTTTGGTAGTCCTGTTTTTCAAGATAGTTGTTGAGCAACCGTTTTCGGAAGGAAGAAAATTGCAGATGGTCGTTTACAAACTGTGCGGCTTCTTCTTTCGTGCCGTACTGCTCAATCACATCGTAAAGTAATTGAAGCAAGCTTTCGTTCGCATACTTCGAATAGTCATCATCCCAATCTCTTTTTAGCAAAGACTCAATGGCACTTCTCAGGTTTTCTCTATAAGCTTCCTCATCAGCAGCTAGTAAACAAATAGTTAATAAATCAACCCTGTAGTCTTCCCATCCATCAAAAACTTCACTCTTTGAAAAAGTTAACAGCTTAAGAAAAACTTCCTCCCAGCACGCGCTCCCCTTTGATTCCATTGCAATTTCCTCTATCGTTTTCAAAGTCTGCCCGACGAGATGTCCAATATCTCCACTTGAATCATCCGCATATTGAAACGAATATACCGCTTCCTCAAGAAGAAGCAAGGAAATATCGGATGCCAGAGAAAGGTCCTCCGTATTCCTTGCTTTATGCAGGATAGTTTCCAGCTCACTTGTAAAAGAAGCAGTATCACGATAAGCAATCAGTGCATTATGGCCAGTATATTTCCTCACAATTTCATCAATCAGTTTTTGACAGGACTCCAGTTCACTGTCTCCATGAGAGTATTTCATCATTAGAGTGTTTGCCAAAACTTCATCCGTGTTGGTTATATCCATAATGATAGAAATCAATTCTTCTTTTGATAAATTTCTCAGTATGTCCTGGATGGTTGAAGGATCTTCGGCCCTGGTCAATCCCACTTCCCTCTCTGGGTGCTCATAAATGATTTCATACAGCTCAAAGTAAGCAGCCGCCTCATGTTTACAAACCGGGCCAAAGTCATATGGACAATCACACCGAGAGTCAATGATTTCTCCAGCTTCATCCAATTTAACCACTACTTCATAATTGTAAGTTCCTTCGATCAAGAAAAGATATTCATTCTCTCTCTTCTTAAAAACCTCAGTAATATTACCCTCCAAGTAATAGTCGTGTCCTCTCTCCAGGATTTTCTTATTTACAATTTTTTTAAAATTATTCAGATTCATAGGCCTGACCTCACCTTACAAATTTCTATCTAACTATTGGTTTCCATTATTACTTCAATCACTCTGAATCCTCCATGAACTTTTCTTTCAACAAGGGGTCTGCAGCCTCTTCTTCTTCAATGATCTTCAGTAACTGAATACGAAACCCCCATTCTGCCATGAAGTCGTATAGATAGAGGAACGTCTGACCTTCATATAAATCCAAACTCCCGATCTGCACTTCATTGACATAGGGGCCAGCAGGATTCGTCGGAGCATTATAGAAGTGTTTGCCAAACTTTTTACCATCCATATAAAAGGCGTAAAAATGGTCATCATGTAAATCAAAATATTTCTGAATAGAATCATTTAAGTCCAACAAGGTATGAGAACTGGAGAGTATGAGACTTATCCAGGAAGAAGAACCCTCACTCACTTTGAAAAGGTAGTTTCCACTTTCACAGGCAGGCTCCTTTTTTTAAAAAGTCGTTCGTACTTCCTCCTCCGAAAAATATGGAAGTAATAAGGCAGTAAGAGATTCTGCAGGCTCTTCATATTCCTCTTCTTCGTCCAATCCGCCTGGCAGCCCGAAAAGTTCTTCCATTGCAGCAAAGGCCTGTTCTTCCCTGGGATCTGAGTACATTTCATACGTGTCGCTTAGAACATGCTGTATCTTCTTGAAAAAAGGTGTTAATTCAATGGATTCAGCGAAAGTAAGCTCACTTGATTTCTCTTCATTTATCCTGACTTCCCAAAATCAAAAGTAACTAAAGTATGGAGAAAAGATCCAAACTCCCTCACACTATCCAGTATTTCCGGATGATGTTTCAGTTGAATCACTTCATTTGCCGGAAACCGCTCTAATTCCTCAAATAAAGAATGAATTGCAAAGAACGCTTTTCCCCTCTTTTCACCTTGAAGCTCATCCCAATCCGCTTCCATCCAGAATGCCTCAAGCAAAGAGAGATACTGCTCGGCAGCTGTCAGTTTCATAAAATCCTCAATCCGGTCCGTTTGGATGATAGCAGCCGCCGTGGACGAAGTACGACGAACCTTTATAAAACTAAGAACCCTCGAAAGCTCGTAAAACAAATGAAGAATAGGGTAATCCGCCTGTGCAGCATGATTGGGAACCTCCCTCCATTCTCCCTTCATCTGAGAATGGAGGGAAAGCAGATCTTTCTTCGTAAAATAAGCGCTTCTTCTCGTTAATTTAATAGTATGTGTCAATAGGTAGTTTAAATAGGTTCTGAAGTTTTCTACTAGATAAGAAGGGTAATCAGGCGTCACAGTGATTTTGGTATTTTCACTCATTTTCAATATAATTCACCTTCCTGCGGGACGGAGGGACAGGTACATTGTCCCAGGGTCGAGGCCCTTTACTCCCCCATTTACTCATCATAATAGCACTAATTTCAATAGGCATAAAACAAAAGACAGGAACAAGATGGCTTCCCCTTGTTCCTGCCTTTACACTGAATATTCCTGTAGTCATAATAGAATTTGTTTTTCCCTATTTTTCACGCTGCCGCTTTCCATAGTTTTTTCCACTCTTTCTATTAGGACTCTTCGTCTTAGCAATTTGTTCATTAGCCGTCTTTCTATTTTACAAAGATGCACTTTCTAAGATTTTCTTTTCATTCCCATCAACCCTTTTAGCCATTGGCATGGTCAAAACTATTGAAGTTTATAGTTGCGAAAAGGCATCATTTTTTCAAGATGTATTTTTATCTTAGATGGGTAAAAGGAGGGGCACTCTGTCCCCGATGTTAACCATAAGTACCCTTTTCACCTCGGATAGCAGGATTCCTTAAAAACCGGAAGTCCTCATCCCCAAATTTCTTTAGAAACCTCCACAATATACTTCAGCTTCGCCCACTGCTCTTCCTCAGTCAAAATATTGCCGTGATGCGTGGAAGCAAAGCCGCATTGCGGGCTGATACACAGCTGTTCCAGTGGTACAAATTGTGTGGCTTCTTCCACTCGCGCCTTGATATTTTCCTTATCTTCCAAGGTACCGTGCTTGGATGTGAATACGCCCAGCACAACCTGCGGGCCGCCACTCGGAATATGCTCCAACGGCTGGAAATCGCCGGAACGGTCATCATCATATTCCAGAAAGAATCCGTTCACGTTCTCTTTGGCAAAAAGGGTCGGAGCAATTTTAGCGTAACTGCCTTCGAATGCCCACTTGGAGCGATAGTTCCCCCTGCAGAGATGGGTCGTAATTATTAGATCTTCCGGTTTATCCTCCAATACGCTGTTCACCACATGCAGCGCTAAGTCGATCAGCTCCTGCCGGGAATAACCGCTGTCATTGAATGGAATTTCCGGAGCATTCAGGCCGGCAATGTAGACATCGTCAAACTGCAAGTAGCGGCACCCAGCATCATAAAAGGCTTGGAGGGCCTCACGGTAAGTTTGGATCACATCTTTCGTATAATCTTCTAAGTCGGGATATATCTCTGGATTTCGAATGCCGGCATTGAACAACTGGTTCGGACTCGGTATCGTCTGCTTAGCAACGGCCCGGTCTCCGACGATTTCCTTGAATTCAACGAAGTCCTTTATATGCGGGTGCTCTTGATTAAAAGAAATTTTCCCGATCACACGAACGTCGTATCGTTCCGTTTCCTCGCCTTTAAACTGGAAGCCCTGCTCGGGAACATATCCCTCCACTCCGTTTAAATGCTCAAGGAAATCAGTATGCCAGAACCTGCGGCGGAATTCCCCATCTGTCACGGCTTTCAAGCCCACTTCAATCTGCTTATCTACAATTCTTTTGATCTCTTCTGTTTCAATTGCATGAAGTTCTTCTGAAGAAAGGGTTCCGCCCTGAAACTCCTTCCTTGCGCGGTGAATCCTGTCCGGGCGCAGCAGGCTCCCTACGTGATCAGCTCTGAATGGTGCTCGAATCAATGTTTTTGTCATATAAATCCCATCCTTTTCATTTTTTTCGTTGCATCCGGTGTCCCGTTAAAATTACGGTGCTATTTATGTAATACAAAAACCCCCTCTTCTCAAAATAAGAAGAGGGGGCAATAAACGAATTTAAAAGACCTTCTCTTCTTATCTGCTAGCATTACGCTACTGGAATTGGCACAGTACTAAAAAGTCCGCTGCCGAGGTATCAAAGGGCCAGTCCCTCCACCTCTCTGGATAAGAAAAAATTGGATACTATTAAGTTATTAGAATCACTATAAACCCGGATCAATAAATTGTCAACTGTGAATATTTTAAATTAACTGTTTTTTGACTAGATACTTTCTCTTCCGTTAAGCTCCCACCGTTTCAAATTTACCTGAGTTTCTTCTATCTTTCCTCGGTTTTTCATATTCTGTCATCGTCAGCCCGGTGATACCGTAGAAAAGGGTAACCAGCGGTGTGATGAGTGCAAGGAAACAGAATGGAAGGTAAGTCAGGGTTGCGACTCCAAGGACTCCGGCTGTGTAAATACCGCTCCCTGTCCATGGAACCAGAGCACCTCCCTGTGTCCCGGTATCCTCCAAGATCCTTGAAAGATTTTCAGGTTTTAAGTTCAGCCTTTCGAAAATCGGTCTCATCAAAGTACCGCCCATCACGGTTGAAAAGTAAATCGCTCCGCCAATGGCAAGGGTAAAATAACTGACAATCACTGTGACAAATACAAGGAGCCCTGTATGTTGAATCTTGTCAGCAAATGAAGCAATCAATGCTTCCAGCACTTTGGAATCAGCAAGCATCCCGCCAAGTCCGAGGGCAAACAGGAACAACGCAATGAGGGCAAGCATACTTGTCAAACCGCCGCGCTGCAGTAAACTATCCACGACTTCAATCCCGGATTCCACTGCATAGCCGTTATAGAAAATTCCGATCGTCTCTCCAAATCCGAATCCCTGGAAAAAGACCGCCACCAGGCCCCCGGCAGCTGAAGCAAGAAAGATAGATGGAATAGCCGGCTTTTTCAACATCAATAACGTCACTAGAACGGCAATCGGAATCATTGGAACCAAACCAAGATTAAACGTTTCAGCTAAATAAGAAGTCAGTGCCGCCACACTTTGTTCCTCCGTAGAAGCGGCATTGTATTGCAAGCCGACTACAGTGAATATAATCGCTGTGATCACATAGGCAGGAACCGTGGTCCACAGCATATGTTTAATATGGGAAAATAAGTCTCCTCCTGTAACAGTCGGAGCCAGGTTAGTCGAATCGGAAAGAGGAGACATTTTATCCCCAAAATAAGCTCCACTGATGATGGCCCCAGCCGTTAAGCCAGCGGGTACGCCAAGACTCGCGCCAACCCCCATCATCGCAATTCCGGCCGTACCGATTGTTCCCCATGAGGTACCGGTCGCCAATGACACAAGAGAACAGAAAAGCAGTGTCGTCACTAAAAAGTACTTTGGCGAAACGGATTCAATTCCATAATAAATCAAGGTAGGTACGGTCCCTGAAGCGATCCATGCACCTATTAAAATCCCGACGGTCAATAGAATCAAGCCCGGCTGCAAAGCCCTGCTCATCGATCTTATCATCGATTTTTCCACTTGTTTATAACTGAATCCCAATCTCATCATGAAAGGAATCAGCACAAGCATACTAATAAACATCAGAATTTGAATAGGTGCATCGAAAACGAGGATTCCGACCGAAATGATCGCAATCGCTGAGATCAACATTATCATTGCATACATGAAAGATGGTGTTTTAATATTATCGGTGTCCAACCAACCACTCCTTTTTATTTTAAAATAATAATCTTAGGACTCCTTTTGAAAAAAAGACAATTACAGACTTTTTACAAATATGGTTTGGTATGTTCCTTTGAGGGATTAGGAAGGAGTTTGAGGTGCCTTCGTATAATACCAAGATGTCATAAGTTATATAAAAATAATACTATAGATTGAATTATTAGTAAATTACGATAAATAGGTATTTTCGCGCCTCTATACGGATACACAGTTGTTGGTATCGCTTTCAATGTAATAATACACACCATTGCTCCTTTTTTCTGTTATATGGTAGCTATTTCTTTTTTCAAAGGAGTTAAACGCTGAATAGAATTGAAGGACAGTTTATTTCCTATAATAATCACGAAAAGGAGACTGAGCAGCCCCGCACCATTCACCAGTCCTCCTTAAATGGCCGGCTCTCTGTTATCTTTAAATGTTTCCTTGAGATACCTTCCCTGCCATTTATAATGACTTGAACTATTTAGAAACTCCCTTAGCTGAGGTAACCAATAATTACATTTCAAAATAAGGGAAATTTGTTCCCTTAAACTTAAATAACAACTCGATTCTGGACAAATAAGGGAAAAACTTTCCCTTATTCAATGAAAAATCCACTATTTTCACACTTTTAAAGCAAATAAGGGAAATTCATTCCTCTATTTTCACTATTTTTCATGCTAATCCCTAAATAAGGGCATTTTCTTCCCTTATTTTTTTCTGCTTACCTGTTTACTGAAAAAGGCTTATTGATAATCGCGCCTTCTAGCCTTTCCCAATAAAATTCATGTGACTCGGTCTGCAATTTACCATTCTGCACCTCGCAAAAAACCCCCTCAGCCACAAGTGCCAAGGGGGTTCTTCAATCTTCTCTATCCTTAATTCTCTTCGATTTCTTTACGGTTTTTCTTCAACAATTTCGAAAGCACCTCATACACAATTGGTACAATCAGCAATGTTAAGATCGTGGACGATGTCAAACCGCCGATGACCGTGATGGCCAGCCCTTTAGAGATCAGAGCAGATCCGGCACCGCCAAGCACCATTGGAGACATCGCGCCAATTGTGGCAATGGCCGTCATCAGGATTGGACGAAGCCTTGTTGTTCCTGCTTCCACAATGGCCTCACGCAGCGGCATGCCATCGCGTTCCATATGGATGATGCGGTCCACAAGGACAATGGCGTTTGTCACGACGATTCCGATCAGCATCAGAAGCCCCATCATAACGGATACAGAGATGGTTTCTCCTGCAATCCACAGTCCCACAAAAGAACCGATCACAGCAAATGGCAAGGAGAACAAGATCGCGAATGGCGCCAATCCTTCACCGAAGGTTACTACCAGGATGAAGTAGACAATCAGGATGGCCGCAAGCATGGCGATTCCCAGCTGAGTGAAGGTTTCCTGCATATCGGCAGCAACACCGGCTACCCCAACTTCTACCGTATCCGGAAGCTCGAGCTCATCGACTCCTTCTTCAGCTTGAGTGGTTGCAGCAGATACGTCATCTGTCGTTACCGTACCTGAGACAGTTGCGTAATATTCACCTTCACTGCGGGAAAGTGTGTTATAGGTCGTACCCTCTTCTGTCGTTACCAGTTCGGATAGCGGCAGAGTCGTACCAGTTGCAGTAGGGATTTCCGTTTCCAGAAGTTCCTCGATGGATGCTGCGTCCGTTTTCTCTTCTCTTTGGACGATCACATCGATTTCTTCTCCGTCATTTTCCACTGTTGTCAGTACTTCTTCAGATCCTGAAGCGGTTAGGGCACCTACAATTTGTCCTGTTGTCAGGCCATATTGCAATATTTCTTCGTGATCCACATTCAGTACATGCTCAACATATGGATTTTCCATATCAGATGTCACATCTTCCAGGTCATCTACTTCTTTTAAAGCATCTTCTACCTGAGTAACAGCGGCATTCAAGTCATCTAGGTTTTCACTATACAATGTATAGCTTACTTCATTAGAGGCCATGCCTCCGCCGCCCATCATGTCCTGCGATTTCCATTCACCAGATTGGCCAATGTTAAAGACATACTCTTCGACTTCTTCTTTTACTTCAGAGAAGTTCTCTGTATCATCTTCAAAGAAAAGATACATCAGGGCACCGTTGCTTCCACCCATCATCATTGAGGAAGCATCTGTGCTATTGCTGTTGTTGAAGGATAACTGAACCGTCTTCAGATCTTCACGCTTCATTAATTCCTGTTCAACTACTTCAAGGTTTTCTAATGTTTCTTCCTCCAGCTCACCTGTAGCTGGTGTATACGTTAGATAAATCGTTTTTTCCTCTTCAGATCCCATAAAGCTGAAACCAATGAGAGGTGTCAAAGCCAATGAACCAGCCAGCAGCACGACAGCAATGACGGATGTGATGATTTTGTGGTTCAGTGCTTTTACCAGCATACCTCTATACCACATGGCAAGCCTGCCAACCTCTTCATGCTTCGCTTCTTTCTTTTCTCCATATAATGACTTGCGGAATAAGAAATGCGAAAGCGCTGGAACAATTGTAATGGCAACAAGCAGTGAGGCACCTAGAGCAAATGCCATTGTCAAAGCGAATGGCCTGAACAACTCGCCAACCATCCCGCCGACAAACATAAGCGGCGCAAACACGGCAACCGTTACAAGTGTTGAAGATAAAATCGGCTTAAACATTTCAATGGTTGCTTCACGGATTAAGGCACGGCCGCGTAGTTTCTCTTCCTGCAGGTGCATCCGTCTATATATATTTTCCACTACAACGATCGAGTCATCGATAACACGCCCGATCGCGACCGTTATCGCACCCAGTGTCATAATGTTCAACGTTATATCAAGCCAGTTCAACAGCAGGAATGCCATGAAGATTGAAACTGGGATGGATACAATGGAAATGATCGTTGACTTGAAGTCACGAAGGAATAACAGAATGATGATGACTGCGAACAAGCCGCCAAATAATGCTTTTTCCACCATGGTGAAAACAGAGTCTTCAATCGGTTCTGCCTGATCCAAGGTAACATCAATGACCAAGCCGTCAATTTCCTCTTCTTGCTGGGCTGCTGCATCTTTAACAGCATTTACAACATCAACAGTGTTAGCTTCCTGACCCTTAGTTACTTGGACAGCGATCGCTTCTTCCCCGTTTGTGCGGGAAATCGATTGGACATTCCCAACTGTTTCAATTGTGGCGATCTCCCCTAATCTGACGAAAGGATTCGGGTTTGCCTCAGATGGTTCAACGGGGATCTGCAGTTCTCTCAGTTGATCGATGGTTTTAATGTCACCATCAATCGCAAGAGCCTCTTCTCCGTCTTCAAATTCCTGAAGACCTAGAGACAGAGCCATATCGCTTGCCTGCACCATTTGTTTAACAGTATCTTCGGTTAACCCCAAAGATGCCATCTTCTCTTGGTCATAGGTAAACTCTACTTCTTCCAGATGCTGGCCGGTAATCGTTGTGGAACCAACTCCATCAATTTTCGCGATTTCCGGTAAAAGGGTATCTTCAACAGTTGCTGAAAGGTCAACAATATCTCCTTCCGTACTGCTGACAGATAACGCCACAACCGGCATCATGTTCATGCTGAGCGCCATGATGGATGGCTCCTCGGCCCCTTCCGGCAATGAAATATTATCTATGGCTGATTCCAGCTCACGTTTTTTCTCGTCCATATCGACGCCATATTCATATTCGATTTGAACCTGTGCCACGTTCGCTGAAGAGTTCGAATAAACAGCTTTAACATCTTCAAGGCCATCTATCGACCGCTCCATCGGCATGGAGACCTCATCCATGACCTGCTCAGCCGTGGCTCCTGGATAAACGTCCATCACGATTAAGTACGGGATTGATACATCCGGTATACTTTCCATTTTCATTTGCGTTCCTGAATATAATCCTGACACGGTAATAATGATCGTCAATAACCATACAGCCAGTTTATTTTTCAGGACAAAATTCACTAAACTTTTCAATAAAAGACACCTTCCTCTTCCCTTTTGAATAAGATTGACAGATTTGATATAATGTAAATGACCGGTTAGTCATAACCATTTTTGTTACAGAATAAATATAACTGACCGCCCAGTCACTCGTCAATGACTTTGTTACTATTTACACAATTATATACGAATGCCGTTAACAAAAGTTTCACATTTGGGATATACTATAAATTCGAACTTGGCCTTCCGGGGGGATTTTATGAAGGAAAAAGAGATGCAGATAATCGAAGTAGGAATGAGGCTTTTTGCCAGCAAGGGATTTTCAACCACCTCGGTCCAGGAAATCGCCACAGAAAGCGGGATTTCAAAAGGCGCTTTTTACTTGCACTTCAAATCAAAAGATGATCTATTACTAGGCATTTTACAATATCACTTTGACATGATTAACAGAACAGTCAGCGAAGAAACAAAAGATATTCAGAATCCACGGGAACGTTTAATAAGGGAACAAATTGCGTTGTATTCGCACTTTATTACCCATCGGGACCTTCTTGTCATGCTGGCCAAAGAACAAGCGATTCCACGAAATGAGACGACAAAGCAGCTGATTTTCGAGAAACAAATGGAAACACATCAAAATTACAGGAAACACATCATCGAGATTTACGGTCCTGAAATTGAACCGTTTTCATGGGATATAACGATTATCCTTGAAGGGATCATTAAATCGTATATGGGCATTTTACTATTTTCCAAACAAGAATTTGATTTGAGAAGCTTATCAGAGTACATGCTGAACAGACTAGACAGCATCGTCAAAGACATTCATAAAGACCAGCCCTTCTTTACAAAAGAAAAAGCCGAAACCGTTTTATCCAATATCCTTTTTTCTGAACAGCTGAAGCTTCCCACTGTGATGAAAAACCTTGAAGAAGAAATTGAAAAATTGGGATCAGATGAACTGGCCGTTACCTTTCAAGTGCTGAAAGAGGAAGTGGCAAGGGAAAAGCCGAGATGGCCGGTCCTCCATGGGATGTTGTCTAATTTCTCAGGGTACCCAAGCCTTAATTCTTACCGGGAGTTTATCTCACAGTATTTTTCTGAAAAGTGATTGCCGGTTTATAAGCGGGGCGGAGGACCAGGTGAATTAATAAAGCGCAAGCTCACCTTTTAGCACCGGCAGGCAAATGTTTCTTGGAGACCTTTATTCTCCAGAGGTTATTTGACCCCGAGGGCTGGATTCAGAATTGCTGCTTGGTTTCCGATCTGAAATTCACTTTCTTATCTTATTAAAAAGGACAAGGCGGCGCCTTGTCCTTTTTTGTGTATCATTTGGATATGTTCTTGAGTACAATTAAAAAATATCTTAATGCAATGAACAATGGAAAAGCACCTATACCTTCGTCAAATCACTCTGCCGGATCGACGATTACTTCCCCATTTTCTCCTAATAAAGACGTTAGAGCGCACCCTTGCGCAGTCCAGGTGTACAAATAATTAACACCTGTTTGACGGTCAACCCAGATAAATATAAGACCTTGCTGAGAATGCTGTATTAATTTTTCATGAAATCGTTTTTCATCTTTTTTGCCAAACATTCTATATCACTCCCTATTAAATTCATTATTGTCAGGCAGACTACAGTACACTCCATACTACTCTGCTGAATAAGATTTCCAGTCGTTAGCTATCCAATCCATTTTTCTTGTATGCGTAAATAAAGATGATTAAGGAAATAAGCAACCAACCGAAGAGAACACTGATATCCGTCAAATTCCATTGATATCCACTCTCAGAAAATAGACTGTTTGCAAAGTTTGTCAGCACACCTGTATACGTGTAGTCCAGAATTTCCGACAAGTCTTCTTTGAAGAGTTTTATTGCAGGCACTGAAGTCAAAAGCAATGTAATAGGCGTTGTATATATCGATGCCTGCATTTGATTATTTGTAAGAATTCCAACAATGTAGCCAATGATCAAACTAATTATGCTGGCAACCGTAGTCATGACAAAATAGCTTCCAAATTGAACCTCTCCAAAAGAAAGACCGCTAACAGGAATCATGATCATGTTGACGATAACAAGAATCAATAAAGGCGGCAGCAAAGTCCCTATTAAGTACTCTAAGCCGTTGACAGAAGATGTCATCAGGACCCTCAAGGTGTTTTTTTCCTTTTCTTCCGCTAAAGGGCCGCTGGTCATGGAAATTCCGGCGATTGCAATATTAAAAATAATTCCGAAGCTCAGTACAAATGCATTTGTGGAGAAACTCATTCCGGCTTTGCTTACATCCAGATCAGGCATTAAATTCCTCATTGCAAACGCGATTCCGATTGCAAGGATGGGCCCTAACATGACACTGATATTACTCAGTAATGTATGAAATTTCATGCTTGTGATGGCTCGTACCTTTCTTAACGAAATTCTCATTGCAGCTCCCTCCCCGTCAATTCTATAAAGACTTTTTCTAATGTCGGTTCATTCGAATGAATCGTTACAAGTTCATCATTCTCTATCCACTGGTTAATTTTTTTCCCTGTTTCTTCACAGTGGGGCAGTGTGAACTCCTTTTCATTCTTTAACAATATCTGATAGCTTTTATTCTGATTGTACTTTAGGGTTAAAGCTTTAGGAGCTCCATGCTCCACAATGACGCCCTCATTTAAAAGGGCTACGTGATCACAAAGCTTCGTTGCCTCGTCCATATTATGGGTAGTAAGAAAAATGGCTGTTCCACTCTCACTTAGTTCAGACAGCAGTTCATGAATGGCTATAGCTGTACTGGGATCTAATCCGCTAGTAGGCTCATCAAGGAAAAGCACCTTCGGCTGGTGCAGGAGGGCTCTTGCAAGGACTAATCGCTGTGCCATCCCCTTTGATAAATTACTTGCAACTTTGTCTTTATGCTCCAGCAAACCCACTCTTGTTAGCAGAGTATCTATACGTTCCTTCTCAACACCTAAAATATTTGCGAAAAACTTCATATTACTGTAAACGGTCATTCTTTCATATATTCCGCTATTGTCAGTGACAATCCCCACTTGTTCATAGATACTCTCATTAATTTGTTCAACGGGTTTCCCTAAAACCATAGCTTTTCCCGAAGTTTGGGCTAACTGTCCGGTTAATATTTTTATTGTTGTTGTTTTTCCGGAACCAGAGGGGCCAAGAAATCCAAAGATTTCACCCGAACGAACTGAAAAATTGAGTTCTCTTAAAGCAGCTTCGTTTTTGAAGCTCTTGGATAAATGTTCAACCTGTATCACTATGTCTTTTTCCAATTGCCATTCTCTCCTTTTTAAAGAATTGGGCTCCAAAAGCTTAGCCTCAATGTCATTGCCGCTATCTCTTTATGGTGCCCTTCTGTTCTTCAGTTTAGGAAAAAGCATTGAAAAAGTCGTCAATATCCGGTGAACCGTACACGAAATAAGCCCAAATGTAACAAAATGAGGTTGAAATGGACTCATTTCAACCTCAACTGTACTTTAGAATTCAATTAATTGCTTCATTTCCTCCAACCGATTTCGGGAAAGAGGGAGCTTAACGTCAGGATGCCCTTTCAAAATTAAGGTATAACTATTTTTCGAATAACTAATCAATTCAGACACACGCTGTAAATTCACCAGGTACGACCGATGACAGCGGAAGAATCCAAATTTACTTAATTTCTCTTCCAGTTCATTCATCGTTAAATCACTAGGAAAGAACTCATCATTTATACGTATATTACTCACACTGTTGATACTTTCCACAAAATCAATGTCATTAGGACTGAAGAAAATCGTCTTATCCGCCAACTTACACGTCACTTTGAAGACCTTGTTAGGCTTGATCTCATTAATTTCATGATTTTCCTCCGAAACCGATTCCGTTTCGTTAGCCAGATCGGTTCTTTCCAGCCCAGTTAACCGGTTATAGCGGTAGATATCATCGCTTAAAAGCAGCAGATCTTCTATAGAGTTGGAAGTAAATAATGTGGCAATAGTAGTTGAACGAAGATGTTTTAATGCTTTTAAATAAAGTTCAATTCCTTCACTCGTTAAATTATGTAATGGATTTTCGATTAACATCACGTCTGGGGAAAATAAAGCCATACGGAATAAACTGACTCTTTTCTTCTGATCTGCTGTCAATTTGCTGATCTTAGTTTTCCAAATATCTAAAAGAGAAAACGCAGCAATGTATTTTTCCAAAGCAAGGGAAGAACCCGCAATTTCTTTGAAGAACTTCAAATACCCTTGAACGGATAAAGTATCATATAAGCCATCATCTCTGTTCTCCGATACTACTTTTACCCTTCCCCTGCGGATGTCACCGCTGGTAGGAGGAGTTTCTCCTGATAACAACTTAAACAGCTCCACGCTTTCTTCGCTGGACATTTTGATCCCAATTTGCGAGGTTCTTTCTATTACTAACGTTATATTCTTTAAAACCGTACGATTTTCTTCTTGTTTCATTACATTTTCTAATGAGATTAATGTCATCCTATACACACTTTCTTCTTCTATTTTTCGATTATCCCTTTAACCTATCCGTTCCTCTAATAAGCGGGTACATAAATCCTGCCCGTATCAGTATCTATCACAAAATCAACTTTTAGATTCTTGTCATAGGGAATTTGTTCAAACTTATATAATCGGCAGAACACATCTGGAAAGTCTGTTATTTCAATTGGCCACTCATTCGCTTCTATATACATTTTTTTAAGCTGTGGAATCGTACACTTTTTTCCCGTAAGTAATAATTGGTGAAAATAACCGTCAATCTCAATAATCAGTTGATCACGCCAATTCCCATTCAGCCCTTAATTTTACTTCGCGTTCCCTTTTCACTATTATATACTCTTTCTCGTTGACAGAAAAAGATAACAAAGCTTATAAAACGAAAAGTCCAGCGGCCTAATAGGAAGTCTATGTTACTTTCTATGAGGTGTTCAATTGTCTTCTTTAACATCTTAAAATAATGCCTAAAAAAACTTGTCAGTAGTGATAGTAATATCGCTTTGATAAAATTGTATGAGTTTTAAAATTAATGGGGCTATGATTTGATTGAGGATAACGAGGAAGTCGATCACGGAAAAATAGCCGCCGGCAGCTATGGGAGAGCCAGTCCGGCGAGTATGTCTTTGCTGTCAGGTTGAAAAATTCTGGTTTCAATAATCAGTCTTGTTCAGCTGTTCGTCTATATTTCTTTCTCCATACATGACTCGGATAATGGTCACCGTTTTTTCTTTCTCTCTGGGGATATAGAAATAAGAAAAATTATCCATAGGCATCTGGCAGAGCCCTCGGCTATGCCACGGCTCAGCTTCAAATGAATGAAATATAAATGGTAATTCATCCAGACTCATTATGGCATTTTCAAACCGCTCTAACTGCCTGGCAGCAACCTCAGGTTCGAGCAGAGTAAAAGCAATATATTCATAAATCGCCCTCAAATCTGAGGAGGCTTGTTCTGTTAATCACTTCCAAAAGGTGAGATTTCAATTTATAATTAACCATTAAACACCCTCCCATTCCTATAGTAATAGTTAGCTCTAAGTGGGGAAAATCCTTTAAAGAAAGGGATAAGATTTGGCTAAAAAAGAAACGCAAAAGTAAGAAACAACAATTTTGGGGACTAACGAGGGCAGAACGGAAACAGGCAGCGAGCACCTGGGTGAGCGAGTATGAAGGAGACAATATTGTAAAGACCTATTCTAAAAAGTTCCGTCTTAACCTGAAGAACTCGATGAAGGAACTGACGAGTTTTGGTTTTACCATAAGCAGTGAAGAGAGGGCAGAAATAAAGAGATTAATAGGTATTCAAAAACAACAAAGAGAAAACAAAAAGAGGAAAAAGGAAGCACGAGAACTGCGGAATTTAATTGAGTCTGATGAAGCATTTGCTTTTGTCGCGGGTTATCCGAGGGCGGCGCTCCTTTTAGCATTACACATGAGGAGATGCAAGAGATCGAGAACGAGGAAAAATAAATGTAAACAAAAGGATACCGCTCCAACTGAGCGGTATCCTTTTGTTATTTTCATTAGGCTCTTTTCGTAAACTTTGCTGCTATTTCAAGCTAATTCCGAAAAAATAACCATAATTCACCGGAATATCCTCGTATCCAGGAAAAGAAAAGAGCTGCTCTCTCAGATTTGAGAAAAATCCTTGGTATACGGGGAAAAATCCGGATCTTGGGATTTTTTCCGAAAGCAACAATGTATACGAATACAGCCTTTCATTAAGACCGCATCAATGCCCCATTAGGCTTCGGCAGATCCTGCTCTATAATTTGATTCATTCTACAGAAATGGTCAAGGAACTGCTGTGCCTGTTTTTGTTCCTCAGGGTCACTTTTCAATGAAACGATATCCTGCAGGATTTGAGCCATCCACACATTATCAAAATAACGGTACTTCCCAGTATTCCATGTCATTTTATCTGGAGATTTCTCATTGACATAGTATTTCCAGAAAAGCATCTGATCCGCTTCTTGTTCTGTCAGCTGCAGTCTGTATTCCTCATGAGCAGGAATCGATCCGTCTTCACACAACTTACCGATAAAACCATCTTTCACCATGAAGACACCCAAAATCCGTCTGTCTTGTTCAGGCTTACTGGAATCTATCTCCGTCAGCAGGACAGCACTGTTTTGGTGCAAGCGGATCGGTTTGTTGGGCTTACCCTTGTTGGCACCGCTTTTGATTGCCCCTGAGGAAACCTTCCACTCAGAAAAAACAGTGTTCTGTTCTTCTGCGTCACACCAGGTCACCATTTGGGATTCGGGATGAAGCTTATGATTTCTCATGAGCTTTTCATGTCCCAATCTCAGCTCCTGATATTTCCGCTGAAGTTTTTTCTCTTCTTCCTTCTTCAGTTCTTCCTCTTTTTGTTCCAGTTCCTTCTGTTGAATAATTTCTTCAAGTGAATGAGCCGCATTTTTATCATGTATTTCCAGATGCTCTCCAAATACATCAGGGTAAACAAACTTTTTATTTTCCGATGCGAAATGTATTTCAATGACCGTATCATTATGTTTAACGATACTCCCCATGCCAAACCGCTTATGTGTAACTTTCTTATCAATTAAATTCAATATACTAGTCCTCCTTGTGTAATAACTCGGGTCCTATTACCTTAAAAGCTCACAAAACTGTTTGAATTTCCTTCGGTTTTTATAAGATATTTAAGAACGCACGTTTTAAAAAAACTACTTAAAGCCAATTATAACATTTTTTAGGGAAAAACACAAATTCATTCTTGACAACGTGATTTAATGCGAGGTAAAATGTAGTTTTGTTCAAATCCCGTTACGTATGTTGCCACCCTGATTCGGTTGATTTTTCCGCAGAAAACTTCTTACATTTCATGATAAAAAAAGGCCCAGCATTAGGTTTGTTCCTGATCCTCAACATAATAATATTACTACTCATACTCCCTTCTTTTTACAAGGCTCTTTTCGTCAACTTTGTTGCTATTCCATAAAAATTCTCGAAGCACCTGTCCCTTGCTAATCATCAGAAAAAAACACTCATTAAAAGAGATATGAATTGAGCTATAGCTTATAATAAGAAAAAGGAGAGATGGATATGAAGTGGCAGGAAGTTAGAGAATTATTCCCAAATCAGTTTGTATTAGTATCGATTCTAGATTTCCATGAAGAAGAGGATAAAAAAATAATCCATGAAGTCGCACCCTTTCGGTCCATACCAGAAGAAGATGCAAACATGGAGTTTTTCAATGCCGCCCCTGGAAATATTGTGTACCATACATCGAACGAGGAATGTACCGTCCATATTCGTAAAGATCCGTTGATGAAGGTGAAGCGAATTTAGTGAAAATATCGTTTGATGGACAACTTATTACAATGTCACAAAGAGTTACTTTTCAAGGAAGAACGTTACAAGTCAATGATATAATTATTGATACAGGTTCATCTCACATGGTAATTAGCCCGGACGATCAGAGAGACAGGGTTCTCGATGTCTTCTACACATAATGCGCGTTTAATTCCGAACAATTCAGCATAATTAAAAACAGACCACTCTATTATAAGTTGACTCCGAAAAATATCTGGCATTCCCCATCACTCCATTCCATTCCATTCCATCAACGGCTTCCAAATGGGTTCTTCTATAATCATAATACTACCGAAACGAACAAAACTTGAAGATGTACCCCGTGCTTGTAGAGCTCCTCAGCTTTATTTTCTTATGTATATATTAACTATGTTTCAATTCTTCTATTAAATGTTGTTCAATACGCGCCGTGTCTTCCTCATGAAAAATATGACCGGACTTATCCATCCATATCATCCGCTTCCCCATAACGGCATCCAATTGTTCATAGTACGTCTCAAGCAACTCACCAAATACATGGATATCTTTTTTACCATGAATAAATGTAACGGGAATATCGATCTTTTTTATTGTTTCACTAAAATTAATCTCTTGTATGTCAGTGATAAACTCATCGGAATAGACAAGCTTAAACCCTCTATAAAAGGTATGATACATATCTCTTAATGAGTAGTCTTTGGATTTTAACATGGAAATGGTAATCGAAAATAAACTCGGTCCTTTTATGATTTCATCGCTGTGGACAATGGTTCCAAATCTTTGCTGCCATTTGCGTAAAACTCCCCACTGTTTAAAGCTTTCCAGAAATGGCGGCTCACCGACAGAATTCAATTCCTCTATGGCTCTTTTGTTATTACGTCTTTTCGCTTCCTTTTTGGCCCAGGATAATCCTAATCGATCATTTTCTGTCCAGCTTACTATCTGCGATAAGCCAATATACGAGTAATATTTCTCGGCATTCTCACTCACAGTCTTTAATCCTATGAGCGATCCCCATGAGTGGCCGGCCAGGAAGATCTTTTCCTTATCAAACCGCTTTCTTAAATAGTCCGTTACCTCAACTGTGTCTGAAACAAATTGATTAACTGTCATGGATTCCTGTGGAATAGAATTATGAAAAGATTTCCCCGTCCCCCTCTGATCCCAGAACACAACAATAAAGTGCTTCACCAGGTCCTTTGTATTCGTAACAATCGTATAGTTACTCCCTCTGCTTGATAGACCTGGTAATGGCAGCGAAGGTCCACCATGTAAAAATAAGATGACTGGTTTAGTAACATCTTCTCCCTGAATAAGAATGGATTGATCAATTCCACCAATCTTAACAGAGGTAATTTCGCTTATTCCATTTTTAATAATAAAGTCCATCCTTTTCGACTCCACAAAATCACCTTCAATCCTATGTATGGTTAAAACCGATGATAAAATTAAGTATAATTATATCTTAAAACCTAGCTCTATTTTGTTTAAATTTGGAAAATTAATCTGCATGTCCACGAAAAAAAATCCCCCAAACCAATTGGTCTGGGGGAACTATTACTTTTAACTTTTTTAAATCAACTCTATTACCGCCACACACTCAACATGCATAGTCTGCGGAAACATATCCACCGGCTGCACTTCCAGCGTCTTGTATCCACCGTCTTCCAGCACGCGCAAATCACGCGCGAGAGTCGCCGGGTTACAGGATACATACACAACCTTACGCGGCTTCATTTCCAAAATCGTATTCAGAAGGGCTTCATCGCAGCCTTTCCGAGGCGGATCGACGACGAGGACGTCTGCTTTGATTCCTTCTTCGTACCATCTAGGGATGACGACTTCTGCCGGTCCTGCTTCGAATTCTGTGTTGGTGAAGCCGTTTAGTTCGGCGTTTTTCTTCGCGTCTTCAATTGCCTGGGGGACGATTTCGACTCCGTATACCTTCTTTGCTTTTTGGGCAAGGAACAGAGAGATGGTTCCGATTCCACAGTAGGCGTCGATGACATTTTCATCTCCGCTCAAGTCGGCATATTCCAGTGCTTTTTCATAGAGTACCTTTGTCTGATCAGGGTTCACCTGATAGAAGGAGCGTGCTGAAATGGCGAACTTGACGTCGCCGATGTAATCATAGATGACTTCTTCTCCCCAAAGGACATTGGTTTGGTCTCCCATGATGACGTTTGTTTTCTTGGAATTCACGTTTTGGATGACCGACTTTACTCCTTCAATGGAGCCTACGATTTCTTCGACGATTCTATCTTTATTCGGAAGGTCTGCAGTGCGTGTCACCAGGACCACCATGACTTCGCCTGTCTGGTATCCGTAACGGGACATGATGTGTCTTAGCGTTCCGCGATGCTTTTCTTCATTATATGGACGGATTCCGTATTTCTGGCAGATTTCTTTTACCTTTTGGACGATCTCGTCATTTTTTTCATGCTGGATGATGCAGCGGTCCATGTCGATGATTTCGTGGCTGCGCTGCTGATAGAAACCGGCAACCAAGCCGCCTTCTCTTTCACCTACCGGAACGGCTGCTTTGTTGCGGTACCTCCAAGGATCTTCCATTCCGAGGGTCGGGTGGACCGGCACTTCCGGAAGCTTGCCGATACGCGCCATGACGTCGCGGACGTGTTTTTCTTTTGCCTTCAACTGGCCTTCATAGGAGATATGCTGAACCTGGCAGCCTCCGCATTGATGATAGATCGGGCATGGCGGCTCCTGCCGGTACTGGCTTTCCTCATGAAGCTCGACTAATTTGCCGAAGCCATAGTTTTTGCTCGCCTTGACGACTTTCACTTTTCCTCGCTCGCCAGGAAGGGCATTGGGTACAAACAATGGATAGCCGTCGACTTTCGTGACTCCGTTCCCGTCGTGGGTCAGGTCCTCGAAATAGGCATCCTCTATATAATCGTTTTTGTTAACGGGTGCTCTTTTGCTCATCGTATTACTTCCTTCGCTCATTTTGTCGTAACTGATTGTACCATAATTGAACCGGTGATTGCGAAAAGCTGTAAGTTCCGCCTATCTGGTAAATTTTATGGTAAGGTAAAAATAAGAAATTCCACTGCAGAGGAGGAAGGTTTCAATGAAAAAGCTGACTGATTTTGCTCCGTTTCAATGGATAGCCGCTGAGACTGAACCTGTAGACTTTGACAATTGGAATGGCAGCCGGATCCTGAATTTCATTCCAAATAGATTCAGTTATTATTGTAAAATTATGCATCCTTTTTACCGAAACCTGAAAGTACTAGACGAAAAACTCTTATGGAGTGAATGTGTTCCCGGTGAAGATATTGAAGTTGAGACCGGGGAAAGGATATGGTTTAAAGATCTAGCCTTAAAATACAATTTACAGTACACCAAAGAGATCAGCTCTCATTCTATTGTTCACCTTCATGGCGGCAGCGGACCTCAGTATTTACTCTTTCCTCATGAAGGGACCATGGATAAGGAAACCTTAGAAGAGATTCTTCCCGTGATAAAATCTTTTACAATGGATTCCTGCTACTTTCAGTACAGCTTGCTTGCAGCTGCCTTTTATAACGAGCCTCATGGAGATGGCTATCTATTTTATGGTGACCTGGATGGCGTATTGAATTTATATGAGAACAGGGAACATATCGGCTCCCCAAGTTATTGGTGGAATGAAAACAGGGACTGGTGCCTGTATACAGATCATGATTTGGACTTTTCCTTATTTGGCGGAAGCAAACGAATGCTGAACACTCTAAAGGCGAGTGATTTTCTGGAGGTCATTGAAGTAGATAGGGATACGCGCGTGGATTACAAAGCGGATGTGATCAACCATCCGTTTCTAAAGAAAAAAGGACGGCCCTGATGTTAAAGGCCGTCCTTCATTCACTATTTACAAATATTTGATTACAGCCATTTCCCTGCCAAATCGATCTCCGTTATCTACAAAGCCAAGACTTCTATAGAGGTTATGGGCTCCTTCGTTATCCGGATGATAGCCGACAACAACCTTATCTGCGTCCGGCAGCTTCGCCATTTCATCCAGTATAAGCCCGGTAGCTTTTTTCCCTATCCCTTTGCCTTGGTATGCGTTATCGACCATGATTCTATAGATCCAATATCCGCCGAGTTCTTCTTTGGCAGAGTTGAACATGAGAAAACCAGCAGCTCTCTCGTCATAAAAAATGGCATAGGCTTTCAATGATGGTTCAAATTTTGTCTGGGCGATGGAAATCGCATTGGATTCCATGTATGTTGATTGTTTCTCTGTCAGTTCGAGCTGGCAGCAGTCGTACCAGTTCTCCTCATTGATCTCTTCTATTCTTACATTCATTCTGTTTTCCCCTTTCGAATTTGGGGACCTGCTAACCTTTGTTAATGAGGCGTAATCCCCTTATATTTACCGCTGTTAATATTAGATTTTCTTCTCATATTGAACGCCTCCCTTAACAAAGATTGCCTGATGATCAGGCTAGTTCATCATACCATGATTTTTATTATGACGGATACATACAAAAGCGGCATTACTGGAAAAATGCCGCTCACTCATTACTTAGGAATATTCACTTTTTCCTTTTCAACAATATCCCTTACTACGTCATCGATCGTTACGTGCCCCAGTGCTTTTTCTAATGCTTTCTGAGCTACAGTGAAAAGCGGGACAATCGCATCCTGAATATTCCTTCCGACCGGACATTTAGGATTGGGATTTTCATGAATATTGAATAGTTCCTGGTCCTCGACAACATTTACTGCCTTATAGACATCCAGCAGGGTAATGTCCGTTAACTCCCTGGCCGGCACAGCACCTGCCACACCCGGCCTTACCTGTATTAATCCTGAACTTTTAAGCATCCCCATGATCTTTCTGATAAAAGCGGGATTCGTCCCGACACTTCCCGCTAGATATTCCGATGAACATACTCCGTCCTTATTGAATTCCAGCAGGCTTAATATATGAATTCCTACAGCAAATCGGCTGCTAATTGACATTGTTGTTACCTCCCTAACGTACAGGATCATATTTTTATCATGTAATTCATTTGGTTACAAGTTTATTATACTCATCTCCGTTTCAAAATAAAAACCGAAAGTGTCAGCTGTTGACAGAGAATAAACCTGTAACTATAATAATTACATGTAAACGTTATAGTTACAACCTTAATAAACTGGAGGTTATTTCATGAAATTATTAGTGACTGGAGCAACAGGAAAATTAGGCTCAAAAGTTATGGAATTCTTATTGAAGACTGTTCCAGCCGACCAGCTGGCTGTCAGTGTCCGTGACCCGGAAAAAGCAGAAAGCCTCCGTTCCCAAGGGGTGGACGTCCGACAAGGAGATTTCGATCATCCCGAAACATTGGATACAGCATTTACCGGTATAGACCGCCTATTGATTATTTCTGCAGATGGTGACAATGATACAAGAATCCGCCAGCATAGCAATGCTGTCAAGGCTGCCGAACATGCCGGAGTGAAATTCATTGCTTATACAAGCATTGCAAATGCTACGAACAGCGAGAACTTAATGGCCCCTCCTCATGTTGCCACGGAAGCTGCTATCAAGGAAACAGGCATTCCTTATTCGTTTTTACGAAACAATTGGTACTTGGAAAATGAAGCAGGAAGCATAGAAGCTGTTTTGGCTGGAGCTCCATGGGTTACTTCAGCAGGATCCGGCAAAACGGGCTGGGCATTGCAGCAGGATTATGCCGAAGCCGCAGCAGCTGTCCTTGCAGGAGAGGGACATGAAAATACCGTTTATGAGCTCTCCGGCCCGCTTCACACCCTAGAGGAACTGGTTTCGGCTCTTGGAGACGTATTAGGCAAAGACGTGCACATCGAACAAGTCACTGACGAAAAATATGCTGAAATCATGAAAGGCCTTGGTTTACCTGACTTTGTGCTTCCTATTGTAGTGGGAATCCAAGAAAGTATCCGTAATGGATCATTAGCAGTGGAAAGCAGCGATTTTGAAAAAGTTCTTGGGCATCCCGTGACACCGTTAAATGAAGGATTAAAACAAATTGTTACTGCTATAAATCAAGCGAAATGATAGTAAAAGAACCGGCTTTCTGCTAGTCAGAAGCCGGTTTTCTAATTGATTCTCTTATTTCCTCAAGTTCTCCTGATCCTTCAAACAATTCTGCTGATCCGGCCTTCCTGCAAAAATTAACCCCCGAATATTGTAATGAACATACCGATCCAAATGAAAATATTGAAGTTTTCTCTCTTCGAACACCAATTCCACTCTCTCTAAGAAGACGTTACAACTTATCAGGATCCTCAATAGTCAATGAATCAACATTCCCACATGACGCACAGCACCTTATCAGCATGGCCGTCCCGGAAATGATTTTCCCAGGTTTTTTCACACTGTCATAATTCGAGTTTCCGATTCTTCCCGTTTTGCTTTCCGTATGGCCGCATTTTTCATAAACAAAAGTTTCCGTCATTATTTTCCCCTCCCGTTACCTACACTACTGATTCTAGGGTAAAAAAGTTTCATTAATACTTATAGAAACTCCATTTTCTATTTTTGGATCTAACGCGAAAAAGGGTGAAACACATTGGTTTCACCCTTTCTTCTATCATCTATTTTTTGTTTAAATCAAGCTTGTCCAGATACACTTATTTCCTTAAGTTCTCCTGATCCTTCAAACGATTCTGCTGGTCCGGCTTCCTGCTCTGGTCCTCTATGCTCTCATTCTTCTTCTCTTCTTGAAAGTCACGTTCTACATCTCGTAGGTTTTCATTCTTTTCTTCTTTACCTGACATTGAACATCCCTCCTGACTTTTTATCTGTTTTCCCGTCAGGATCTCTATGAAACACCTATCACCTCCTAAATTTATGGTAAACTTAAATTGTATTATTTTTCCACGAAGGAGGATGCTTATGTCTTTGCCACTACAGACAAGTGCCGTAATGAAACAAGAGTCATCTTTGAAGCCTTTGACCTTGGTTCTTTATCTCATCATCCTTGCAGCTGCGGGCTATTTCATCAGCCAGCTGTCATTGCCAAGCAGTCTTTTCAGCGGAGCTAAAGGATTCATTTGGTTCGCCTGTTTCATGGCTGTTACATTATCTATTAAATCAGTACGCTTGCTCATTGCTCCATTGGTTAATTTCAGAGTGATGAAAGAGCCTAGGAGCTATCTTTTTATTTTGCTTACCTTTTTGATCCCCTATCTCCTTTTGAAGTTTTGCATTCACTATGAGGTGATGCTGGACAGAACGATTATTGATTACCTCAACAATCCGAGGGTTGAAGCCTTCAGTTTAGGGTCCACCCTTTATACCACATTGCTGACTCCTATATGGGAAGAAATTCTGTTCAGGGCAGTTTTGCTGACGATTTTGTTAAAAAAGCTGAAGCCAATTTGGGCCATCTGCATCACAGCCATCTTATTTGCCTTCATTCATTTTTCCGCTACTTGGCTTTTCATTTTACTCGGAGGATTTCTTTTAACCTATACAGTTTATAAAACTAAATCACTGATACCGGCTATCGCTGCCCATTCTCTTTGGAATTTGTATATGACACAGCTTTTACTTTATTTTTAGGAAGTAGGTTTCTGGTTGGCTGTGTTCTGCTTCAAGGTGGGGATACATAAGTGGGCCCGCTTCTCCTTAGATATGTACCTACTCTTACTGGGTGGATACATGAGTGGGGCCGTTTCTCCTTAGATATGTATCTACTCTTACCCGGTGGATACACGAGTGGGGCCGTTTCTCCTTAGATATGTATCTACTCTTACCCGGTGGATACATGAGTAGGCCGGTTTCTCCTTAGATATGTATCTACTCTTACCCGGTGGATACATGAGTGGGGCCGTTTCTCCTTAGATATGTATCTACTCTTCGGCGGTGGATACATGAGTGCGCCCGTTTCTTCTTAGATATGTATCTACTCTTCCGGGGTGGATACATGAGTGGGCCCGTTTCTCCTTAGATATGTATCTACTCTTACCCGGTGGATACATGAGTAGGCCGGTTTCTCCTTAGATATGTATCTACTCTTCCAGGGTGGATACATGAGTGGGCCCGTTTCTCCTTAGATATGTATCTACTCTTACCCGGTGGATACATGAGTGGGGCCGTTTCTCCTTAGATATGTACCTACTCTTCCGGGGTGGATACATGAGTGGGACCGTTTTTCCTTAGATATGTATCTACTCTTACCCGGTGGATACATGAGTGGGSCCGTTTCTCCTTAGATATGTATCTACTCTTTCTGGKTGGATACATGAGTGGGCCCGTTTCTCCTTAGATATGTATCTACTCTTCCGGGGTGGATACATGAGCGGGCTGGTTTCTCCTTAGATATGTATCCACTCTTACCGGTTGGGTACATAAATCGGCCGGGTAAGCCCCACCCCACTCGATCCTCACGCAGCAATGCATCCTTCCACAGTTAACCAAATGTTTGATTTATCGGCAAACCCCCGAATCTGCCCCCATCCAATATAATGAACCAGAATTACTTTCAGGAGTGATAATTTTGAACACCAAGAAGAAAATCAGCATAGCGTTAATCGGGAGCTTCCTCATCTTCTCTTATGGAGTTTACCACCTGAGATTTGAGGAACGGGACGAGGAGTTTACGGCACTGCCGCTGATTTTCGCGGTTACTGGGCTGGTCGGCTTGATCGCCAATCTTGCTAAATTAAAGGATCATACGGACAAAAATGAGTAAAAACTCGCCTCTCCAGCGAGTTTTTATGGTTTGGTATTGATGGTGAAGCCGAAAAAGAAAATCACCACAATGCAGATGAATATGAAGGCATACAATCCGAGCGCCCACAATGCAAATGTTTTTTTATAACGAACCCTGATAAAGCTGAACAGGGCAAGCCCTACTCCGATTACAGGAAGGTACATGAAGAAGAAGTTAAACAGCGCTCCTATTTCATCCATTCTTATGAGGAATATGTTCAGGTAGGCAAGGGACATTAACGCACAGATAAATGAATAGACACCGAGCCTGGTTTCTTTCGTCTTAGACGTTCTCTTTTTTACCAGTTCCATAAGCTCACCTCTCCTATTTGTATCTGTCGGACAGATTCATTGTCTTTCATTTTTAAGATTTCCTTAACCGGTCCAGTGAGGACACCTCCATAGGAATAGAGGCCTTCTTTTTCAATGTGATTAATGCGGTATCCGAGATCCAGCCACTTGGCATGGGAGATCCTTACCGCCTGCTCCTCATATTTTTCGAGGAATTTCAGACTTTGCATGAATTGTTCTTCATTCGGCTGCTGGTTATGATAAGGCGACCAGGCATCAGGGTCTGTCTGCGCAGGATATCCGATGGGAGGCAGGTATCCGCCTTCGAGACTTTTGCCTTCCGCTTCAAGGCCTGTATCAATGGCATACCATCTCCATTCCACATCCAGGTCCTCTGTTAGATCTCCCATTTGTTCAGGCTCCCTAAGCTGTCGTAATGATACATATACTTCCGCCACTGTCCCTTCAGGCAGCTTTTCCAGAGTCCCCCAAGGATCATTTTCACTGTTAGTCACTACTGTATCAGGGTGATACAGTTTTTTATCATCAAAATAAGGAATTTCTTCCGGCGGATTTTCAATAATGTAATTTCTCTCAGGAAACTCATCCACCTCATCCATATCGTAGGAAACAACCCAGTCACCAAGCCTTATATCATTTTTTCCTACTCTTTTATAAAGGTCCATGTAGACATCCAAGGTAAATAATCCCACTTTTTCCTCAATGTCCATTTCTTCAAGACTGACATTAGGCTCTGTTATATAGATGGTTTGGGCAGCGACATCGATCAACTCATTCGCTCGATTTCCCCATCCATAATAGATGTAGCTTGCCATCGTCATAATCGGGAGAATCAGAAGAATGATCATGGTCACATAAGAGATGAGAGAGAACCGGGCATTCCGGACGCTTTCTTTCAGGATTTCGCTGACCTTCTCGGGAGGCAGGCCCTCCTTCTCCGTTTCGTCGCCTACCTCTTCTAAAATGACTTCCTGATATATATCCAATTTCTCTAATTCTTTTTCCATCTCATCGGCTTCTTCTTCTGATAAATTTCCATCATAATAAGCTTTCAGTTTCTTCTTCCATTCTTCACTCATTCTCTTCGTCACTTCCCTTCTTATAAAACAGCTTCAACCGGCTTCTTCCGCGGAAGATGTGGGATTTCAATGTATTCTCTTTTATGAAGAGCGCCGCAGCTGCCTCTTTATATGAATATCCTTGTATATCGCAGAGGATGATGGCTCTCTTTTGCAGCGGCTTCAGGCGGTCCAGCTTTTGATAAAGATCCTCTTTGTCAGCTAGCTTCTGGAACTCATCTTCAGCCGAACCTCCTTCTGAAAATCCTGAAAAATAGTCCGGCTCTTCAAAGGTCACTTTCTTGCTCCTCCGGGCGTAGTCGATGAACGTATGATACGCAATTTTTAGCAGCCAGGACTTCATAGCTTCCGGCTCAATATTTTCCAAGGCAGTATACGCTTTTACGAATGTATCCTGAGTAAGATCTTCAGCCAGGCTCTTGTCCTTGCACAAGGAGAGAAGATATCGGTACACATCCTGAATATACAGCTTATACAGTTGTTGAATGTCCATATCTCCCCTCCTTTCACTTAAATAACGGTTGCAGACCGGCAAAAGTTGCACCTGTTTTGAGACTATCTTAATCATACTAAAAAAGAATGGTTCCCCCTCTTCTTTAAGAGGCAGGAACCATTCTTTTTTTGGACATCTAGATTTTCTCATGGATGACTTGATTTTTTCCTAGAGGATCATCTGCTATTTTACCCTCCAGCCTATTACATATGAGGATTGGAGCGGAAGGCCATTCCTTTTCAACAACTCAAAAAGAACTTATGCTCTCCGACTGACTACCTCTCTATATACTCCACATTCCCATTCACCTTCACATTTGAAGGAACACGCAAGTAAATCATTTCCATTCCGAAAAAGGAGCCTCGGTTTTCATCAAACATTTTATAACCGTCTGTAAACTGATGGAACGGGTGAGGATAAGCTGTCTTGGCAACCTTCACTTCTACCGGAAAAGGAGGAATGATTTGCAGGGTACCATCCTCTATTCTCAGTTCGGGGGAAGGCACCTTCGATGTGACATCTAAATTATCAATGTATGCTGTGCCTGTATAATATCCAGCATTAATAGTGTCGTCATTGGTTTCCGTTTTTTCAACAAGCACACTAATATAATAATCTCCATTTTCATACGGAACCATTAACTCCTCCCCCTCATACTTCAGCTCCCAGCTTTTTTGAGCAACTACTCCTTCCGCTTCATCTATTCTGCCTTTCCATGCCAGATTATAGAATTGTTCATTAATGTTCTCCTGGACTTTCATCTCTTCCGCAGTTAAAGGTTCAAATTCAAAAGAATCTTTAGGAACCAAGTAGGAAATAACAGCCCCGGCAGATAGTAAAGCTAAATAACTGCCAAACACCCAATTGCCTCTTCTGCCCTTAAGAAATATCTTCGAAGCAGGTTTAGCCAAAAAGAAAACCAAAACAAGGATGCCGGCGATCAATAAGATGGAAAAAATGGAGGCCCATAACATCCTACTTCACCTCCAATTTCATGGAGGATAGTATGGCAGCAACCCAACTGAGTACGGAGACGAGCAGAACTTTCAGCATAAACAAAATAATTGAATCTTCCATTCCGAAGAAGCTGAAAACATTTGGCACCAGGGAGGGGTCCCCGGTAAGCCGGGCGTCATAGAATATTCCCCCTATAACCACAACGGGCAAAATCATAATAAATATTTTGCTGATCTGAACCAGGCTGCCTGCCAGATACCCAAAGGATGCTAGTAAAAAAATGTAGAGCGTGATACCAATCATCCCAAAAACAGCTCCTTTGAAGGTCAATGGCTGGCCAGTCATGCTGACGTTTTCCTGAAAAAGATAGACAATCAGGATCACGACCCGGTTGGCCAGCAGTACCGTAATACCGGAAATAAAACTCGCTGCCAGCAAAAATAAGATGTTAGAGAAATGGCTGGTCATTTTGTCGGTCACGAAAGAATAATCATCATAACGGTATCCTCGTGTGGTCATCAAGATGGCAGAGATGAACGCCCATATCATCACGAAACCAAAAATAACGTTGCCGCTATAGTAAGTTAAGGTGTGAGAGAAGAAATTAGAACTTGACCCTCCCCCACTCATCCCGTCACCATTCAGGGATAGAAGAATCCCGATAATTTGCAGTACGATCAGCGAGGTGAACATCCCGCGAAATGACTTCAGCTTAAAACGAAACTGTTTTTTCACAACATCCCACATACTTACCTCAGTTAAATACATCATCGATTCCCCCTTTTGTCCTGTTGGTAAGGAATGTACAAATTTCATCTGCCGTGACTGGCGAAAACTCAAGGCCCGCATGTCTCGCTGTTTCAAATTCACTGGCTGAAAAGTTGTTGCGGACCACCGCAAAGGTCCCGGCCATGCTCTGGCTCGTTTCATGGATGATTTCTTTGTTCTGCAGCCATTCCCGCATAGCAGATTCTTTTCCTTTGACGCCAATTGCGTATTCCCTTAGCTCTTCGACCGGCATATGCAGAAATTTCTCTCCATCTTTTATTAGCAGGATGTCTTCAAGGATGTCCTCCATTTCATTCAGGAGATGGCTCGACAGGATGATCGTCCTTGGATGAGCAAGATAATCCTTGAGAAGGGCACGGTAAAAATCCTTCCGGACACCAGCATCCATCCCAGTCGTCGGCTCATCGAAAATGGTGAGGGGTGTTCGGGCCGAGAGTCCAAGAATCATATTGAACGTGCTCCTCATTCCCTTTGAAAGATCATTATGGTACTGATAGGGCTTGAAGGAAAAATAGTCAAACAGCCGGTTGGCCAGTTCCCTGTCCCAGTTTGGATAGAAGTCTTCTGCCGTCTGCAGGAGTTCCTCGAGGTTCATGGTCGGGGGAAGATTCATTTCATCATCAACAAAAATCATGTTGGCCGACACTTTAAGGTTATTAAACGGTTTCTCTTCAAACACAAGGACTTCTCCCGATGATTGCCTGATGTAGCCTGCAATCAGTTTCAGCAGCGTGGTTTTTCCTGCTCCGTTGCGTCCGATCAGCCCGGTGATTTTTTCTTTTTCCAATATAAAAGAGACATTCTTTAACGCGTTTTTCCGTCCATACTGCTTCTCGAGCCCCCGGCACTCTACTACATTCATTTTCCTTCCCCCTTCAATTTGCTCTTGGCGCTCATAATCATCGCGACCAGTTCGTCCTCACCGACATGCAGGTGCTCAGCCTCTTTGACCACTTCCTCCACCAATCTCGCCAATGTTTGATTTTTCCGTTTCGAAAGAATAATACTTTTCGCCTCTGTCGATACAAACATGCCAAGCCCCCGCTTCTTATATAGGATTCCATCATCCGCGAGCAGGTTCAGGCCCTTGGCCGCCGTCGCCGGATTAATGTTAAGCATTTCTGCCAATTGATACTGAGAGTGAACTTTCGCATCCACGCCAAGACTTCCGCCCAGTATTTCCGTCTCCAGCCACTCGGCAATCTGGATGTAGATTGGTTTGATGCTATCCGAATTCAGGATCAAACGCGCACCTCCTCTTTCTCATGTTCATTAGTGCATTACTGATGTAATGTACTATATGTCATTTCACAGGATTTGGCAAGGGGTATTTTGGTAAAAGTTTGTTATTTTGGCGGGATTGCAGGTTGGGGGGGTGCTGCGGGCGGAGTTGGGGAGTGTGGCAGCAGGTTTATCGGCGGCTTTGTCTGATTTATCGGCGGAAAGTGAGTATTTATCGGCGGGTCCAACCATTTTATCGGCGGAATTTGCTTTTTATCGGCGCTGCTCGGACTTTTATCGGCGAAACGGCTTTATCCGGAACCCCCACTATCAAAGCTGAGAGTTTGTCCTTTTAGCAGGTGCCTCGCCCATATGGGATGCAGGGACGAATTAGCATGAGGGATCACCTGAGTTTATCGGCGGTTTCGTGTGATTTATCGGCGGAAAATGAGTATTTATCGGCGGTTCCAGCGATTTTATCGGCGGAATTTGCTTTTTATCGGCGCTGCTCGGACTTTTATCGGCGAAACGGCTTTATCCGGAACCCCCACTTTCAAAGATGAAAGTTTGTCCTTTTAGCAGGTGCCCCGTCCGTATGGGATGCAGGGACGAATTAGCATGAGGGATCACCTGAGTTTATCGGCGGTTTCGTGTGATTTATCGGCGGAAAATGAGTATTTATCGGCGGTTCCAGCGATTTTATCGGCGGAATTTGCTTTTTATCGGAGCTGCTCGGACTTTTATCGGCGAAACGGCTTTATCCGGAACCCCCACTTTCAAAGATGAAAGTTTGTCCTTTTAGCAGGTGCCCCGCCCGTATGGGATGCAGGGACGAATTAGCATGAGGGATCACCTGAGTTTATCGGCGGTTTCGTGTGATTTATCGGCGGAAAATGAGTATTTATCGGCGGTTCCAACCATTTTATCGGCGGAATTTGCTTTTTATCGGCGCTGCTCGGACTTTTATCGGCGAAACGGCTTTATCCGGAACCCCCATTTTCAAAGCTGAAAGTTTGACCTTTTAGCAGGTGCCCCGCCCGTATGGGCTGCAGGGACGAACTAGCATGCGGGATCACCTGAGTTTATCGGCGGTTTCGTGTGATTTATCGGCGGAAAGTGAGTATTTATCGGCGGTTCTTACGTTTTTATCAGCGAAAACTCAGTATTTACCGGCGCTACACGAACTTTTATCGGCGAAACCGAAACGTTTTTAACCCGCCGGCCCGCCGCAGGTTAAGCACAACAAAAAACACTAAATCCAAAAAGGGATTCAGTGTTGTTTTAATTTATGTAGTTTTATAAACTGGGACGCTCCACTTCTTCCGTTCCATCACTTTTTTCCAGTGCGTAGATAGCCTGGTGCAGGTGGTCGGTGAACTTGCCGCCATTCTCCACTTCGGGATGGGCTTCAAGCGCAGTGATGATGCTGCGGAAGTTATCGATGAGGTGGGCCGTGGACATGCCGCGGCTGACAAGGATGCTGTTGAGCCACAGGGCATAATCCGTAAATACTTTTGCGGAATCGAATCCGGCCGAGGTTTCCAAGTACTGAAAATGATACACGTTGTCTTCATAGCACTTTTGGCGGCCCCGCTCACCAAATTTTCCATCGAGTTCAGGGTACTTCATATAGATTTCTTTCACGGAGCGGCCAATGGCCTCTTCGTATTTCTTCCCGATATCAATCATACGGCCACCACCTTGAATTTGTGGATGGACGGAATGATGGAGGCGAGCTCCTGGTCCGGGTATTTTTTTTCGAGGTCATGAATCCGCTTGTAATCCTCACTCTGAATCCAGGTCATGAACTGCTCTTTGGAATCCCATTCCATGTGGACAGTGATTTCGCCCGGTTTTTTTTCATTCTGCAGCAGCAGAAAACGCTGGAATCCGTCCGCTTCATCTACTAAACGGGACCGAGAATGATAGATTGATATCACTTCATCCGCTTTTTCATCCGGTACCACAAATGTTGAGTGTATGATATACATGTATGCCTCATCCCTTTCACACTCTCTCTGATTCTAGCTTTACTTTAACATAGAGAGTCAGTGCCGGGAAATGCGTACCTCCATTTCTTTCCGGCTTTGTGCAGCAGCGGCCGGCTTGGCTTTCTCCAGGAGCGGCGACCAGTCGCAGGCACTCTTCCGGCGGAGCGAATTGGCCTTGATCAGATTCTTTCGTCTCTTCTTTCTCTCATCCATACTCTCACCCATTTCATCGCTTTACTGCTTCACCGTACAAAAAGGGACTGTCCCTGCTCTCTGTACCCTTTTAAAAAAGGACGACCCTCGGAAAAGAATCGTCCTTCTTACGTAAAGGTTATTCCTCAATTTCGTCCTGATAGTTCTCATTCAGGTAGGAATTCTCGTTGGTGGCAAAGTTGGTGGATTGCAGGCTTTCCTGTTTATCAAGTCCGAATAGCTCATCGCGATTTTGCGGTACCTCCGTGCTGCTGACCGGGTTTCTTTCCTTCATGACTTTTCACCCTTTCTGTTCTTTAGTGTGGCCTTGGCCATTTAACAACGTGAACTCTATCTGACAGTCGGATTGCTTCTAAAATTTCAAGCTCTGCACTCTTTTTTTGAAAAGTGCTTCTGCTTTGAAAGATATGTTCCCAGTATTTTGTTTTTTCAAACGCCGTTTTACAGTTTCCATTATTTGTTATGAAATGTTTTTCAGTGAGTGTTCGGCTCACTTATCTCCTTCATCATTACGGACATCCGGCCTGGCCGGTGTCAGTTCTTCAGAAGCCTCTGTCTGAAATTGAAGATTTCCTTGAACCTGTTCACGAGTCGCTTCACGTTCCCCCAGCAGCACAGTTCGATACAAATACTTGTGGTAAAAAAATTCAAAAACTGCCACACCTGCAGCCGCAATCAGTGACGGAACCAGTACATTTTCAACTGGTGTCATGTTGGCCAGCATGGCCCAAATCACTACAAATGCAAGACCAAAGTCGGCCAGTGAGGCTGTCGTATTATTAGATCTCGGAAGCAGAAATAAATCTCCCGCTGCATAACTGATCGCACCAAGCACTAATGAAATTAAAAACACCTCGCCAAGAGTAACACCATAAATTCCACCTAGAATGAGTGCAAGAAGGGCAAAACATGCTGTGAATTTTACAAAAATAGCTTTTAAATGTCTCAAATCATCCACTCCTTTTCCCCTTATTTTGTCTAAAGGGCAGAAAGGCTATTCACTGAGCACAGACATCCGTCTATGCCTTTTTAAATCATTGAAATATACTGGTAAAAAAGAAGGGAGCGAGGCGCATGAGAGTGTTTTTCTACCCGCCCTATTTCCCTCCATATATCCCTCCTCATATCTATAAATACTACTTTTTGCAGAAATTCCTGGATATCGATAAAATCAAACAAAAATATCCCTATTACCAACTTCCTCCCGGTCCCTATATAGTCGGCGAGTACTTACCCTCCGCAAGCACTACTCCAACAGGTCCAACGACTCCTGCTTTTGTCAGGCGGTTGGGCTAGGCTGAAAATGAATAGAAAAAGCAAGCTCAGACTTTCCTGAGCTTGCTTTTTCATTCTGACTTAGTTTCTCTAATTACCCAGTTTTCAAAGCGCTGTGTCTCCAAGTCTAATCCCCTGTTCCGCAGCCATTCCATAGCTTTTAAGACTAACGGCGAGGAATTGTCAGCAGTCGCCTCTTCCATTGAGATCCATTCAGCTCCTGCTGAATCCTGCCCGTCAAACTGCTCGGGCTCTGCCAACTCGCCTCCGGTCCTCTCAACCAAATAGAAAACCGCAATATGATGAATATGGGTAAAATCCTTCCATTCACAAGGAAAAATAAAATCCTGCACGCCTATCTGCTCCTTAATTTCTGCAGTAAGCCCTGTTTCCTCTGTAAACTCACGCTTCATCGCTTCAGTCAGCCCTTCCGACTCTTCCAGGCTTCCACCCGGAAGATCAAACCGATGGATATAGGGACCTCTGCTTTTGTTGATGACCAATAACTTATCATCTTCAGTACAAATGCCATAAACACCAAATGCCCGATGGGTCTTCTTTAACAATTCCATCTAGCTCTTCACCCCTTTAAATCTTCCGGCTGAACCTCAAGGAAATATAGTTTTCTGCTTCTTCATTCCCATGTCCGGGCTCCTCATGCTTAAAAGTAAAGCCTTTTGCCTCATAGAAAGGGATTCCTTTCGTGTTTCCCTGCTGGACGGAAACCCATTGTTCCCCGGCTTGGAATTCTTCCTTCTGCTGCCTCGTTATAGCGTCTAACAGCTGAGTTCCAATGCCTTCACCCCTTCTGTTGGGATCCATATACAGCACATAAATCTCACCTGTCGTTTTATCGGTCATTCCGCCGCCACCAGCACCGACCACTTTACCCTCATCAAGAGCAACAAAATAGCCTCCCCAATTTCTGCTTGAAGCACTAACTTCCTCCAGGATTCTCTCAGGGGTGTAATACTGTTTGATCACCCGCTCAATGTATTCTTCACTATAAATATGCTTATAGGTAGCGCGGTTTGCATCTGAACAGACTTTTACAATTCCCTCCACATGCTCCGGCTCTGCTTTTAAAATATGTATCATTCACTTTTCCCCTTTATTTAAGTTTCAATTTCATCCCTTCATGCGTTGCTTCAAATCCAATTTTTTCATAAAAGCGAAGTGCTTCGGGACGCTGCTTGTCTGTAGTCAGCTGGAGCAGGTGGCAGTTTCTTTCTTCTGCCCTCTGAATTGCCCACTCCATCATTTCCGTCCCTGCTCCAAGACCGCGGACCCTCGATGAAGTTCTTACTCCTTCAATCGTTGCCCGCCAGCCACCCTGGTGAGTCAGGTATGGTGTAAAAGTAATTTGCAGGACACCAATGACTTCCCCCTCAAGGCATGCCACGATCAATTCATTATTAGGATCCTTGTCAATCGCTCTAAAAGCTTGTATGTAAGAGTCCGGAAGCGGATGTTCATAACGCTCCCTCGTGCTGCCGAGGATGTCATCAGACAGCATTTTTACAATCGTATCCACGTCCTGTTCCCTGGCTTCTCTAAATGTAAGATTCATCGAAATCTCCCCTCTCCTACTATTCTAACGGTTGCCGGAAAGAGAGGTAATGACCGAATTCTAATGACCGGGCATTAGAATCTGTTATGATTGGAACTCTGACTTCAGGATACTCAGCCTGAGCCTGTCCACATAGCCGTCATTCCGAAGGCGGTCCTCCCGCAGAATGCCTTCCTCGACAAAGCCCATTCTCCTGTAGGACTTTATCGCCTTTTCATTATCGACTTCCACACGCAGCCAGATTTTGTTGAGCACCAGCTTGGTAAAACCATAATCCAGCATGGCTCTCATCGCTGCCAGTCCATATCCTTTTCCCCAATAGTTTTTATCACCGATCGCAATTCCCAGTTCTCCATGCTTATTGAGCTTATCGATGTTTTTTAAATCAATCCACCCAATATGAACCCCGTCCCCGGTCTCAATCGCCATTTGTTCATAGCCGTTGCTGCGGCTGATGCACATATCGATCCACTGCCGGGTTTCCTCCCTGGTAAACGGCGGATACTTGTTCGGCATGTTCAAGTGCCGAGTGACATCCACGTCAAGACACCACTGGTAGCGGTCCTCCACGTCTTCTTTTGTTAATTCTCTTAGGTTTATTTTTGGTAAGGTATTTGAATTCATATTTATTTCTCCTTATTAGTCGGTTAAATTGAATGTCTTTAAACCAAACCATACCTGTTAATTATGCCAGCATTATCAATAAGGTCGGGAAAAAGTTTCCTCACAATGTAAAATAGAGCTAATAATACTATTCGAGCTTTGGCACTGATTTGCCTTTTTCAGTAGACTCTTTTTCTAAAAGTTTTTGCTCTAGTATGCTATTTCCCTTTGTGGAGCTGTAACCTATTGCGGAGTAACGATCGTCTAATTCCATTCCAAGTCCTCGGAACCAAAGAGATCCGGGTTGATCAGATTACATTATTCTGGCGAGACTCAATGGATTGCTTACACTCTTATAGAGGAAAAAAGTTCCTTTATCTAACTCAAAGTAATAGAAATAGTATAAATAGCGGAAAAAAATTCCCTTATTTAACTTAAAATTATAGAAATAGGGGCATTTTCTCTATTTAAGGGAAAAAACTTCCCCTATTCACCCGGAAATAAGCTTCAATTTGCAATTAACGGAAAAACATTCCCTTATTTCATACTGCTTGTTACTAAATTAGCTTTATGTCGCTTTTTTCTAAAAATGGAGAAGTGTTCTCATAAAGACACTTCTGCTACCGGCCATCCTCACTATTAGTGAAGAACTGAGGAAGGAATACAAAGTAGACAGCACAGGAATGAGTTATCACCCGAAGAAAGAGTTCACAGTAGGTGTTACAGGGTCTGAAGAGTACTACAAAAGTGTAAAAGGCAAAATCGAAGAAAGGGTGGAAGACTTACTAGCCGCTCACGGATACGATGCCTTTACAATCGATGTGTACCATCAAGAACTTTATGTGAACACACCCGAACAGGAACAGGATGAAACGATGACAAGGAATCTGCTGAACATTATGCATGACGGCTTGAAAGAATACGATTTTAACATCCTCTCAGTCGGGGGCTCCTATACAGAGGAGCGAAAAGCTATCGAACTCCAGATCCCCAAAACAGAAACCAGAACAGAAGAGTTGAAATCCATTGTGGATAACCTGATTCAAGAGGCAGGACTGGAACCTGTAGAACTTACTATTACTAAGAGTGACATGGAAAAACAGGAGCAGGAAGGCAGATGGCACCCCATCATCTCAACTATCAGTGAAAGGATGATGGCAAGAAAAGACTACAAGGTGAAGGGAACCGGCTACTCCATCCATCCATCGCCAATGACAGTCTTCGTCACTCTCCAAGTACCCGCCTCTGATAGCGATGCAAAAGAACTGGCTGAGAGAACCGAGAAAACGGTTAATGAATTCATTCAATCAGAAGAAGCGAAGGCAGCGGTCAAGGATGATTCTTATAAAATTGTGATTTATAGTAAGGATCGAGAAATACTGTTGGAAACGGATTATTGAGTAATGGAATGAAGCTAAAAAGGACTCGTCAGCTGACGAGTCTTTTTCCATAAATAAATAAGGGCGTTGTTGACCAATTTCCCACTGAAGCTCACGTTAGTTGAGCAGTCACTGCTTTTCTTACAAATCCATATCCTGTGGGTCACCAAAAAAATCTTGGATTTCACCACTATTAATATTTACTGCATACCTCCCATTTGTAGAGGTATGCCCAGAAAATAAAGTAGCATATCTTACAATGACCCAGCCCTTCACCTCGCCATCATATGCTAGAAAGTGGTCTTCATCTTCTATAAAATCAGCATAAGTATTACGCATATAGTCTCTTACTAAGGAAATAGCTTTTTCCTGATCTTCTTCAGAGGTATCCGTTTTAAGGGCGGTATCCTCAGGAACGCTGTGAGTCTTATAATCAATCTTTTCAATTAACCTGCTAATCTCTTCATCGGCACGTGGCTCTATGTAAATCTGCTTTGTATTATTAATAATATCTTTTGTATATTCTTCCATAGACTTATCTATCTGTTGATAGCTCGGCCAATGTGAAGGAATATTATATAAATTAATCGTACCGTCCCCATTACCGCTATAGATTACTGCTCCATCTGCCATAATCTTGCCTCCCAATGAGATAACATCTTCTGGATAATTGGCGCTCTGATCATCATAAGGATTGATTGGTTCTCCTGCTGAAATATGTTCAACATTTAATTCCTCTGTATCTTTATTCCCGGTAACTTGCAACCAAACGCGGGCGTATTCAATCTCTTCAGCAGAATACTCGGATAATGCATCACTTTCCTGACCTTCTGGAGAATCGACGTTCGTGCTTTCATCTAATCCAGCATTATTACTTCCTTCATTGACATGGTCTTTATTTGAATCATCTTCATTGATCATTTCTTCTTCAGCAACTTCATCTTCATTACTGCTAATTGCATCATTTTGAACAGACGAACTCCCACAGGCAGATAAAAATATAGTAAACAGAAATACTGTTCGCAGGATAATCAAATTATTTTTATTCATCTTCATGCTCCCTCTACTAAAATTAATTCAGAGTCAATTACATACTATAAACTCGCCCGGTCCTTGAGCTCGGATTCTGATTTGTGAAGAATCCTTATTTAGAAAAACACAAATCAACAAAGAAGCCAAAATGGTCGCTGGCAAATATATCATTCAGACCCTTACCTCTATTCGCAAATAAACCGTGACTAGCTATTTTAGGTTCTTTCTTAGGATAACAAGACTTTAATAAGATCCAATCATAACGAAAGGGATTGCGTATTGTATTCAAGTTATCTTTAGTATGTAACCAATTATTTTTTTGAAAGTCTAAAGTTGGATCATTTAAAGATTGTCCTAAATCAACCCAGCTAGTATCACAGGAATTGATTGATGTTTCTCCTGTTAAGTAGTTGTAAATACTGGAAAAATAAGGTCTGCTGTTAAAATCCCCACCTAGCAACTCATAATCTGTACCAGTATCTTCTGATATCAAGCTTACTACTTCGAGGATTTCCTTTTCTCTCTCAGCCGCACTTCTCCAAGTTAGATGAACATTTGTTATACCTAAAATCAGCCCATCTATATGAACATTCACTCTCATTGCACATTGATTAAATAACTCACTATGTACTCTTACCGATTTTAATGGAAATTTTGATATAATGGCCAACCCTTCTGTATCATCCAAATATTCCATGAAAGAGTAGTTGGGTATTCCAGCCTCTTTTACTATAGAAATTAATTCAAGTTGATTTGGCACCTCTTGAAGAGCTATAATATCAGCCTTTAGGTTAATAATCTCCTCAATGATCAGGCTTTTTCTAATTGACCAGGTGTCTTTATTATTCCATAGATTAAATGTAGCCAGCCTCATAGATTCCACCTGCTATCTGTTAATTTAGTATATGGGATGCCCCAACTATATACATATATAATCCTGTGAGAGATAGAATAGACCCCAAGATAAATGTCCAAGGATTGTCTTCTTTTTCTTTATCAAATGTCCCGATTGTAAGTATGGCTGCTGTCAATGTTACTACAGGTAAAATGACATATTGCGGTCCTAATGCGAACGAAATCCCACCAAATATCAACACAAATACTCCATAAGGGTTTACTTTCTTGATCCTATCAATATACTCTTTCTCAGACGTCGAAAAATCTTCATCTTCATATTGATAAAACACTTCCTTGAATCTATTTAAGAGAGTAACGATCCTTTTAAATAGTCTCATATCGCCCTGTTTCAATTCCTTCCTCTGTTCAGATATCCTGCCCCTTTTGCAGACCTTTCACATAATCATATAACCTTATTTTACCATAAGATAAATTCCTGACTTAAGAAGTTTTCAAGGGCACCAGCTATCCGCCTCGAAAACCGGACTGCCTTTTTCACGGATAATGCGCCAAAAACCTTGATATAAAAAGAAACTGACCCATGCCAATCCATAGGTCAGTTGTGAACAATAAAGCATGCGAAAAGGAAAGCGTTTAAGTATGATTGGCTGCCTTCCTGTTTGAAATTGTTGAGAAAACATTCACATCTTTTCCACCAAGCACAATCTCTTTTTCCACAAGCATGCCGATTTTCTGCGCAACTTGCGCAGAAGTTGTATTGCCAGGCTGGATTAAGGAGATGAAGCGCTGAATTCCAAGGGTACTGCGGCCGTGTTCGAGAAGAGCCGCTGCGGCTTCTGTGGCATAGCCATTTCCCCAGTATTTCCTCGCGATCCAGTAGCCGATTTCAAGCTCGTTCACTCCTTCAATCTTCTGCGGAACCAGTCCGGCATGACCAATTGGCAGTCCGTCTTCTTTCCTTAATAAAATCTGTAAGCCCAGATTCTCTCCCGCTTCGTATGTACGATAAATCCATGCGAGAAATTCCTTGCTCCCCTGGTCGTCCCTTGTACTTCCGTTCCCGATGAATCTCATCATTTCAGGGTCGGACAATAACGTGACCAGAAAATTGAAATCCTTATCTGTATAGGGACGGAATACCAGCCTTTCTGATTGAATCGCCATTGCAGGACTCCCCTCTCAATCTCTTTAATCAAACGGTTGTTTAAGAACGGTTACTTGTTTTTGATGTCATCCAATCGAGAGATGATTTCCTTATTCTGCTCAATGAGCGTATCATTCTGTTTGACCAGTTTTGTTGCTGCAAAAGTGGAAGCGGCCTGATCAGGCCCGACAGGCAAATGTTCCTAAGAGAAAAAAAGGTGATCTTTCCTTTTATTCTCTTAGGGTTATTTGACCCCGAGGGACTGGGCGCTGGAACTGGATGTCTTCATGCTGCCACCTCCAACTCGCTGAAACACTAATCTGTAATGCTCTGCAGAACCTTATATTTCTCCGCAAAATCACTGCCTGCAATGATGTCTCCCGGCGGCAGCTGTATCCATTCCTCGATGGACATATCCTGATGATTTTCCAGGTAACTCTGTGTGATTTCAAGACCGAGCTTGAAGTTGGTCCATAACGGGATACCTCTTTTGGCAAATCCGTTAAATTCCGTATACAGCCCATCCGTAAATTCATTTTCACTCTCTTTTAACTCTTCGAACACTTTATCTTTCATCCTGTCTGATAAAGGTTCCGTCCACGCTGGTGATAAGCCGGGATAGACCATTGAGGCGAAGGCATCTCCCTTACCATCCACCACAAATGTTTGTAAAAGATTCTCACTGAAGTGAGTTCCGTACTCCATTTGCGTTGCATAGTAATACGTCTGAGCCACGGTGTATTTAAGAATCTCTTCATCGAAGGAAGGATCGATTTGAAGCAGGATCAGGTTTTCACTTAGGGCTCCGCCTGTGACCCCCTCCATCTTTTCCACCACAAAAACATTCGTCGGATCTGCCGGCATTACAATGATTGTTTTATCTGTTCCTGCCAATAGGTCCGTTGCAGCCCCTGCCGCTTCCTTAACCAATTCATTGATTTTTTCTTGCTGCTCCTTCATCTCGGCAGCCGATGCCTGCAGCTTTTCGAGGTTGGTGTTGGGTGATAAAAACGTATAGTAATCCGTGTAGAGGTCGGCATCCACTTCTGAAAGTTTTTGTTGGAGCGGTATGACAACTTTATCCGTGTAGACGTCTTTTTTCACTAAAGAAGAATCCTCCAAGACAGTCTCCGTGTACTCGAAAATTTCATCATAAAGAGAAAGAATGCGGAATGTCTGGCCATTTTCTGAGAACTCGACGGGGGATGCTTTCTGAGCGCCCATATTGGCACTCTTTGTCCCGGCAGCTTCCGTGGACTGCTGGGAGCCGTCCTCTTTCTTTTTGCCAGTGGCCTCCTCTGCAGAACAGCCTGCCAGGAGATAAACAATAGAAAATATCAGTATAAGTGTGAATCGCTTCATTTTTGTTCCCCTCTCTGTTTCTAATGTATAGACGAGGCAGGATGCCTTTAAGTTTCATTAAAACTATTGATTTAAGACAAGTACATTCGCTTATTTTCAGCATCCAGCTGATGAACGAAGCTCCTTATTTTTCTGTCGGCCACCGTTTTTTCACTTCTTCTATAACAACTTCCGGCTTATCCCAATGAAGAAGGTGGCTGGCTCCGAAAACCGAGATCACCTCGGCGCCTGTTTTTTCCTGAAATCGCTCTGCCTTGTATTTGCGGTCCTCTTCCATCGTTTCCGGGAGCGTTGCCCTTAGGAGGAGGATACCCGGCGGCATGTTGTCAAAAATGTCTTCCACGTCATCTTTGTGCATCGCTCTGATGATATTCGCTCCAGTCGTTCCCCACGCATGCCAGTAATAGCGGTTGTCCTTTTTCAATGAAAGGTCCTCCGCTGCCAGCTCCTTGTGGGGTGTCCATGTCTGTGTTTCACTCTTCACCAAAGCCAGAAATTCATCCCACGTTTCCAGGTACTCTTCGAAATCTTTTTCATAGTAAGCCATTTCCTCTTCAACGGTTTGATTTCCGTGCCTCTTGCTCTGATAGCCTCCGTCTATAAGAATCGATCCTTTGACTCTATGGCTATAGTTCTTCAGGTAAAAAAGATGGACGAAGCTTCCCCAGGAATGGGATAGAAAATAGAATTGCTCGATATTAAGCAGATCGATAATATCATTGATCCACTCAGCTATCCTCGGCATCTCGTAATCTTCCCGATTGTCAAAAGGCGGTGTCTTGCCGTGACCGGGTGCATCCACGGAAATGATCCGGTATCCATCCTTCAGTTCCTCGGCTGCATCTATGAAACTGAGGCTCGTGCTTCCAAGGCCATGCAGGCAGAAAATAACCGGGTCATTCTCACTGCCCCATTCTGTAATATGTATGGGCATCGTGCCGCTTTCAATAAAATAACGCTTCACGTTTGTGTTCTCCCTTCGTTTCGGGTGGTGACAGTCACGCCCCGAGATATGTCGAATGATCTTTGTGCCCGGGGGCGATGGCAGGCCAGAAATACTAGCGGAAAAATAAGGGAAGTTTTTTCTCTTATTTTCAGATTGAAGCTTGTTTCAGGGTAAATAGGGGAAGTTTTTTCCCTTATATAAAGAAAAAGCACCTCTTCACTAGGGTTTTGAGTCGAATAAGGGAATATTTTTCCCTTATTCAAGCTATTTTTCCTGCTATTTATGAAATAAGGGAAGTTTTTTCCTCTATTTATTAGCTCTAAGTGTCTATCTGCCCCCTTACAGATTTACCCGGTATAAATTTCCAAACAAGAAATTAATAGTCCCTGAAAATCAAGTCGCTCGATACCGGTTTGCGGCCGATTTCCCGGGACCAAATGGAAAGCTGGCCGATATGATGAATCTCATGTGCAATCAGATGCTTAATGATTTTTTCATAGGTGAAGGTAATCTCGCTGCCATCTCTGCGCTTCTTGGTCAGTGTCTTCATGGCAAGTTCATTGTTCCAAGATTGAAGGAACTGCTCTGTAATCGGCTTGGTCAATTCCGTAAACTCTACGGCTTCTTCCAGTGAGGTTACGCCTTCTTTGATAATGACCGGTGTTCCCTGCATCGAATTAATCCAAATCTGTTCACCATTTGCGACATGAAAAAGTGTAGCGAGAATGCTGCCCATTCCGCCGGTCCGCTCTTTCGCCAGCTCCTCTTGCGGCAGTTCTCTGCACCACTCAAACCAGTCCTGTCTTACCTGCCAATTGTATTGAAACATATCCAGCATCGTTTTCTTCTCCTTTGGATTCGGGGCGTGACAGTCACGCCTCGGTTTTTGTCGAACACCCTTTATTAGTCACACACCGTTTCCTTTTCCGGATTTCTGAGGAATTCAAATAGAAGGCGGATCTGGGACTCTGTGTTGCGCCCTTGTGATAATTCTGGCAGGTGATTTTCTTCAAAAAATCCGACATCACTCGTTTCGAGGCCGCTTACCGGGTTGCCCCCGATGATGTCGCACTGAATGAAAATTTTATAATAGTGGAAAGGCTGAGGCGGATGAGGGTGCTTATGGTAATCCAGCAGAGCAAGCAGTTTCTTATATGTAACCTCGTAACCCGACTCCTCCTTGATTTCCTTGATGACATTTTCTGCGGGAGACAATCCTACATCACAAAACCCTCCCGGCAAGGACCACTTGTTATTGATTTTTTCTTTAACGAGAAGGATTTTATTATCCTCGAACACCGCTCCCCTTACATCTGCCTTKGGAGTCTGATAGCCCTTTTCATGTGTGAACAAGTCTTTGATCTTTTCTTTTTCAACATTTGTATACTCTGACATAATTTCTATACTGAGGCTCCTCAATTCTTCATACCGCTCCAAATCGTAAGCATTTTTTGAAAATGCCAAACCGGCCTGCGACAGCGATTGAATTTTCTGAGCCCATTCCAGCCACTTTGGATTCAAATTACGTCCCCCTTCCCTCACCAATATTATCATAAAATTAAAAAAAGTTAATTTTACCCAAAGTAAAAAGACTAGCCGAATTAACCAGTCTTTTTGCATCCACTATTGTGCTTCCTAACTACTTAACTTTCTTCTCAATAAAATCCTCTTCCGTTATCTCCTCTTTCCCACTGAATAGAAGACCTTGAAACTCTTTAAACAACTCTTGTATCTCTTCCTCTTCATTAATGAGGTTTATACTTCTCTGATACTCTACTTCACTTTTGTATCTTGTAATCTCCATCCATTTCGAATTATCGCCGATGCTTTGTAGATAAAATGTTTCAGCGTCCACATAGCGGCTGTAGATTTCTGAGGCTTTTTCTTGGATTTTGAGATATGCGTCTTCTTTTTCAGGTTGAATGTGATATTGATATACTTTTACGAACATTTTACCCCTCCATGTATTGAAGGTTTATTTACTTGGCTTTCAACAGGAAATCATTCTATGTATGCAATCCACTATGAGGTCCGGGCGATCTAAGTAAACAGAATGTCCTGCTTTATCCGCAAATATGACTTCATTCTTTTTGGAAAGACGCCCTTGGTTTCTAATAAGCTCTCTCCATTTTTCCTCAAATCTTCTTAATTCCTCTAAGGGTATCCCCGAATCCACCTCAGCATTTATGGTAAACTCTGAATCCCGGCCAATGACAATTAGAGGGACATTGGGAAATCCCCCTAAACGCTTGATGATCTCCGCGTCCTTCTTCCATTGCTGGATCTCAGAAGCCATCGCTTTATAAAGGGTCGGGGTAATTTGAAAGTCTAGTAACCTCTCTTTAACAACCTTCGGGAATTGAAGGTGCTGTTCTGACAGGGCAGGCTTGATGATTTCCTGTAATTCTTGCTTGTCTTTTCCTGCATAATCCAAGCACTTTTCAATCCAGGCTTCATCAGACTCTTCATTCATGACCGGGGTATCCAGCTCATCCAATTCCTTAAGATTTACGGATGTGGAGTCCACTAATATCACACCCGCTACCCGCTCTGGAAACACTTTGGCAAAATGCTGGGCACACAGTCCGCCATAAGAATGGCCCACTAAATAAATTGGTTCTTCAATCTCAAAATAGGCGAGGAGTTCATTTAAATCTCTAACAGCTGTTTCCGTGCTGCACACCCCTTCACCAATATCACTCTGTCCCAGTCCCTGTCTGTGAAAGGTCAGGATTCTATTCGCCGGCCGCAGGGTTTCTATAATGTCATGCCACTCATCAAAAGAGCAGCCCATCCCTGTCAGTATTACGACCAGGGGACCATCGCTGCCTTTGTACCGTACTTCAAGGTAAGTGTTGTTGATGGGTATTCGCTGGTTGATCGTTTGTCACCTCTTTTTGCTCATGTCTCTTGGTTAGTTTCTAGTAGAAGGATTCACAGGTCACTTTAAAAATCCTGCTTTCTTTTAAAAGATCAATCATGTAAAAAAGTTGTGTGATGATAAAGGAAGCAAGCAGTACCAGCAGGAGGGCAAGGCTGGTGAGCACTTCATTATCGCCTGATAGGGCTGCGTCCATCATTAAAATCAGCCCAAATATAGCTGCATAGCGCCCCATCATACCAGCCTCTGCTCAACCGTTCCTTTTCCATCCGCCACTTCTATCACAGCGTAAGCGCCATTGATGAAGGTAACCTGCGGAGGCATATGGCCGCAGTCAATGTCATAAACAACCGGGATTCCCAGTTCATCGGCCACTTCCTTATAGACATCTTCAACCGTGTAGTTGCCGACAGGATGATTGGCAGGACTGCGGCCGAACAGGATGCCCGAGCAGTTGTCAAACCAGCCTGCATACTTCATTTGAACCAGTGACCGGCGCAATTCGGTCGCTTTCATCTCACAGTTTTCCAAGTACCACAGCACAGGCTCTCCCTCAAGATGTTTTTCCCGGAAGGCCTTCACATCACCGAATTCTGTTCCGACAAGGTGCCGCAAAATATCAATGCATCCTCCAAGCAGGCGCCCTTCGACTTTTACCGGAGTTTCCCCAACTGTTTTCCACCCGGTATCTTCGGTTAGATGAAAAACACAGGGAGATGGATTTTCATGGGCCCACTCTTTCTGGTATTGAGGGGATGAATGCTGAATAACGGTGCCACCAGGTTCAGTGGATAAGACTTCCTGCCACTTTGCGGTCGTGTCGTCCCAATACTCTCCTCTCAAATCAACAAAATTGGTTCCATGAGCTGTGGCAATTCCCGTTTTCAGTGTGATGGCCAGCAGCAGCGCGCTGGTATCGGAGTACCCCAGAAGCCATTTATTTTTCACGGAAGAAAAATCGATATCCTGCAGGACTTCGATCAGGAGTTCGCCGCCCCAAGGAGGAATGATGATATCGATTTCGTCGTTCCGCATCATTTCATTGAATTCTTCTGCCCTGTTCCGCGCCGGAGCAGACTTCGCTTTATCCTGTGTCCATGCCGTTTCCCCCGTCACTACGCGGAATCCCCGAGAACTCATCCGGTCAATGGCCAGCCTGAACATATCATGAAGCTCGGCCGGCACTCCGGAAGATGGAGCCGTCACGCCAATCACTGCGTCTTTTTTTAAAGTTGGATAGCTTATCATGTTTATCAGTCCTCACATTTTTATCATAATGAATTGTAATTCGAGAAGGAACGGCCAATTCCCTTTAAAAAAACCAAGCCGTACCGGACTATTTCACGCCGCTTTCAAGGAACGTAAAGCGGCCGGCTCCTGCGTCCAATTCGGCTTCGATACCGATTGGGAAGACATGAGATGGAAAGGTGTGCCCGATATCTACATTCGTCAGGATCGGCATCTCCCGGCCGTCCAAGACTTCCAGCAGCAGGTCTTCAAAAGTGAACGGAGCTTTGCAGTCATCAAAATGTTCATGCTTTCCTACAATCAAGCCTTCTATGACATCAAAAAACCCTGCCAATTTCAACATACTCAAGGACCTTTCCTGAACGGCCATGTCCTTGAATGAATCTTCTATGAAAAGAATCGCGCCTGTTAATTCCGGGAAATAGTCAGAAGCTATGATTCCCGACAATGTGTTAAGATTTCCTCCAATCAGTTTGCCTCTCGCTTTTCCTTCTCTCAAGGACTTCCAGCCGGTATTGGAGTTCATTTCTTTCTCCCTTGTCTGAGTTCTCCAATCCAGCATTTCCTCTGTCCACTCTGCTGGAATGTCAAGAGTATAAGGAACCTTCTCAGGCTTCATCACGGCCTGCTCAAAATATTCTCTGCCTTTTGGAAGCATCTCCGGAAATTCACCGAAGGAAGGCACAATCGCCGGCCCATAAAAGGTTGTCATTCCTGTTCTGGCATAAATCCCCAGCAGAAGTGCCGTCACGTCGCTGTAGCCCATAATGATTTTCGGCTGTGCTTTCAGCGTTTGATAGTCAAGGTATGGAAGCAGCGAATTGGAATTGGTGCCGCCGATTGTGCTTATGATGGCTTTCACTTTCTCATCCCGGATGAATTCATTTATTTCCTCTGCCCTCTCCTTGATGGTTGCTGACCGGTAGCCTTGGGATGTTTTGGAGCACTTTCCTTCAAGGACGTTGAAACCCATATTTTTTAACTGAGTGAGCCCTCTTTGATATCGTTCAGTAAAAAGGACCGGAGCCGGTGAAGATGGCGTGATGATCCCTATCGTATCCCCTTCTTTTAATCGTCCCGGCTTCATCATGGCCTTAGGTCCTGCATCAGAGCGACTTGGAATGGAAATAACTCGGCTGTCATGATTCCTTCTTTGACAGCAGGATCCTGATTCATGATGGACACTGCCTCGTCTTCTGTCTCAGCCTGGAAGATGACGATTCCGAACGTGGATGAATCCAGTCCTTTGGTTTTTCCTGCAAAAATAAGTATTTTATCCTCGAGCGGTTTGGTCAGATACCGGAAGTGGCGTGCGACTATATCATTTTCTTTATCGGTCCAGTTTTCCTCTGTGGTCCATCTCTCAAGCAAGTTCAGCTTATATATAAATTGTTGTGTTTTCATTAAAACTTCTCCTTCGTTCGGTATTTCAGGGTTTTAAAGGGGCACTTTCCTTTTAGAGCATGCAAGAGATGCATACAGATGGTTCAAAATCCCTGCGCAGATTTTGGCGAATGCATTGCCCTTGTTCTTAAGATTATCATATTTCATCTGGATATTGTCAGACTTTTTAAATTACAACTACTTCATTTAAGGCTATTCTATATTCTTGTAACACCCTATGAAAAAAGTCACGAAATCGCACATTATCATTTGACAACAATCTTTACAAAATTGTATTATAAAAGATTCTTATTTTTCCTGACACATACTAGAATCTATGTTACGATAAAGATAGTTAAATTTTATCTAGGGTCCTTTCGACTTTTCTGAGTCATCCCTATTTATGGGAAGGAGCATGAAGAAATGGAGAAAATCAGTGTTTTCCTAGATGACATTCGCAAGGCCCCCGATGGGTTTGTACTAACTGAGACTATTGACGAATGTTTGAATCTATTGAAAAACTATCACATCGAACATCTGTCATTGGATCACGATCTTTTAAACAAAACACGAAATGGCACTATGCTGGTTGAGATGATGGTTCACGAAAAACTTTTCGCTAACCGCATCACCATTCATTCCGCCAACTCAGTTCGCGGAAAAGGAATGTATAAATCACTGAAACAAGCGCAGCACGACTTAATTATGCCTTCCACGATAATTGTCTCTTTACGCCCTCTGCCACTATACTTCTATCCGCCAGGATTTTTGGAGCACTATCAGCAAACAAGCTAAATTCATCTTTTAAACAACCAATCCCTGAATCTCATACATTATTGAATATAGATATACGAATTTTTCATTTAGGAAATAGAAAACAATCACTACCAAGGGCAGCCTTCAATGGCTGCCCTTTTGCATAAGCTTCTGCTTTACCTCTTTAAAGCACTGCCAGGGACAGTCCCTCTTCGCGCGTTAATGCGTTAATGTGTTGGTGGGGACTGTCCCTTTTTGTCGTTAATTGAGTATCGGATTAAAGAACCGTCCCTGGAAGTGTGGTGTCGGCTTGAAGCATGGAAGATTTCACCACGTTTAGGTAGTCTTTTTTAGTGTTATATAGCATTTAGGATAATTAATAGGAGGGGTACGTGTTGGAAGATAGTTCTCTAGTTGACTTCATTTTGATTGGCTGCGTTGTTCTTGGTGTTCTTATGACTTTGAAATCACGACGCTTTTGGCTCCCCTATATACATATCATCGTGACAATCTGGATATTGGCCGGCGGGTTCGGCTATTCTATTCTATTTAATAATGAATCGACGATCGGTTATTTATTCGTTTTCGTGATAGGGCAGATCTTTTGGACATTCCTTTTTGTCTTCATTGCTCAAGTGCTGTCCTGGATGGTCCGTTCGCTGCCGCTCCGCCATAAACAGGAGATTGGCTGGATGTTCCTGCTTGGTTTTCCCATCGCGTTCTCAGTAACGATCCTTTAAATGACTCATTAAAGCTATCAACCTTTCTGTAATCGATAGCTTTTTTATTATGCAGTTGCAGGATTTTATTGTCATAAAATTGAAACCTTTTACTCTGCCATCCGTATTTCATATAAAGGAGGCGAAGTTTAATGGAGGTATTAATCAGCATAGGAATTATTGTAGTGGTTTTAGCAGGAGGCCTCTTTCTCTTTAACACGCTGATGGGCTATAAAAAAGGAAATATTACAATCGACCTTGATGAGCGTTATATTGATTATGATGAATATATTCAAGCCATACAGCTCGATTTGAAGAGTAAGGGACGGGATGTTAAGTATGAAGGAGATGGACGATTTATCATCGACGGAAAGAAATACATCTTCTTAGAGAGAAACGTCAGTATGGGCAGTGTTCCGTTACAGAGGACGATTTTAAAACCGGAATGAAAAGGGCCACCCATGACGGAGCGCACAGAAAATATACCAAAGTTTAGTGTCTAATTCAAAAAAGTCAACCCACCTTCCTTAGATCGGAAGAAGGGTTGACTTTTTTGAATCCATCAAATGAGTTGCTCTTTTTATCCTATTAGCTTTAGAATCTTTTAATGATTTTTGGAACATTCACTAGCCAAGCCTGGAAAGATGTCGATTCAAGGATCTGAAAAAGTGATCCACGGTACCGACCATCCAATTTCAGCACTTTCGCTAGTAATATCGATGGATAAATTACCCTCATTTACTAAAAAGCATGTAAAAACAGCTTAAATAGCGGGAGAATTTCCCCTTATTTGACTTCAAACACTAGAAAATAGGTGCAACTTCTTCGAATAAGGGGAAAAATTCCCTCTATTTACTCAATATGAGCTTAGAAATTATAATTAACGGGAAAAACTCCCTTTATTTTTCCCCTGCTGGATACCTATTAAGAAAGTGACAAGCAGCTTTCGCTATTAAGTCAACTCCACCGTGCGCCAGCCCAGTAGAGCCGTGTATCTTAAACGGAAACCAACACTTTTTAATAACACACGAACACGAAGAGAAAAAGGCAGAATCGTTTATTGAAATGAACGATTCTGCCTTTTAGATCTTTATTGGACTATTTCAGCGGCCGACCATGACGGGAGGCCCTTTTTATAAGGTTAAGCAGTAGCCGGCTTGCTATCTTCCCCACCCTTGCCTTTGATGATGAATTGCAGGGCAAGCATGATGACAAACAAGATTAATCCAAAGATATCCGTCATACCCTCAGGATAAATCAGCATAAGTCCAGCTGCCAAACAAAGTACGCGCTCGATAGCCGTCACTTTGCGGTACCAGAAGCCGATCATTGCCGCTCCGATGGCCATCATACCAGTGATGGCTGTGAACACGACCCAGATGAGATAAGGAATCGTAGTGTCGATCATTAAGAGCTCTGGTGACAGAACAAACATATACGGAATAATAAAGGCGGCAATGGCCAGTTTAGCCGAGTTGAACCCGGTCCGTATTGGTTCTCCTCCAGAGACCCCCGCGGCGGCAAAGGCCGCAAGAGCAACCGGCGGCGTAATATCCGCGATGATTCCGAAATAGAACACGAATAGATGAGCCGAAAGCTCTGGTGCACCAAGCAAGATGATGGCTGGTGCGGCAATGGTGGACGTGATGACATAGTTAGCTGTTGTAGGTGAACCCATTCCCAGGATGATGGAAGCCACCATCGTGAAGAACAATGTTAATAACAGCTTTGCTTGAGCAGAATTCGTCATGTCTGCAGCAAGGTCAACAAGACCGTTTGCCATTGTCAGTCCAAGGCCTGTCTTCGTCACTACACCTACAATGATACCAGCCGCAGCTGTTGCAGCAGCTACTGACAGAGCTGTTCTGGCACCGTCAACCAAGGCATCCACCGCATCTTTGAAATTGATGCGTGTGTCCCTCCTGATGGCACTGATGGCGATTGTGGCAACAATGGACCATAGTGCTGCACGCATGACGCTCATTCCGGAGAACAATAGGACAATAACCACCAGGATCGGCAGCAAGAGATAAATTTTCTTAAGAACTTCTTTTCTGTCCGGCATTTCCTCATCAGTCAAGCCTCTCAGACCGATTCGTTTTGCCTCAAAGTGGGTCATGATCCATATACCTGTAAAATATAAAAGAGCAGGAATGGCAGCTGCTTTCGCAATCTCCCAATACGAAACCCCGCCAATGAACTCAACCATAAGGAAAGCCGCAGCCCCCATGATAGGAGGCATCAGCTGTCCGCCTGTGGATGCGGCCGCCTCTACTCCCCCAGCGAATTCTTTACGATAGCCAAGCTTTTTCATCATTGGAATCGTGAATGAACCTGATGTTACTACGTTTGCAACGGAACTTCCGCTGATTGTTCCTTGCAGCGCACTGGAGAAGATGGCCACTTTGGCTGGTCCCCCAGTTCTTTTTCCAGCGATGGAAACGGCCAGGTCGTTAAAGTACTGGCCTACCCCGGTCTTGACCAAGAAGGCACCGAACAACAGGAACAGGAAGATGAAGGTCGCGGATACATAAAGCGGCGTACCCAGGATTCCTTCACTTGTAAAAAACATCGTCTTAACGATTGCATCGATATCATAGCCGCGGTGAGCAAGGAACCCCGGCATGGATCTTCCATAATACATATATAACAGGAAGGCACCGGCAATAATGGTAATCGGCAATCCTACCGCTCGGCGTGTAGCCTCCAGCACAAGAAGGACCGCTATGATTCCGACCGTGAAATCAAGGGTGGTCATGATTCCGATTCTGCTTACGATTTCTTCCTGCATGATCGGCCAGTAGCTCCCCACTACTATCGACAACAGCGCAAGAATGATATCATACCAGGCGACTTTATCCTTTCGCGATCTGGTTTTGCTTGCTGGAAATAATAAGAAGATTAACGATAATGCGAAACCTAAGTGAATAGATAGAAGTAGTTGTCTGGGAATGAATTGAAAAATTGAGGCTGTCAGCTGGAATAAAGAAAATGCCAGCAATCCATAGAATACGATCCATCTAACTATTCCAGATGTGAATTTCCGTGTCGAGGAATCGGGATCATATTTTTCTAACAGTTCCTGCTGCTGTTCAGCTGTCAGTGATTCGAATTGTTTTGAGTTTTTATCCATTGAGGATCACTCCTTTCCAAAGTTGAAATAACGATTGCTTTTGAACACTCATGCGGATGAGTGCCCCTTCACCAAAGTAGTCAGCCAGTCTGTACACTTTCTCATTGTATATGAATCTGTGATTTGCCGCTACTTGTCCGATAGAAATATCAATATGCGGAAAAGTCCGGTTCATATTGCTGATTTTGTACTTTCCACCTTCTGTCCTTTCAAAAACCTCTTCCCCTGCTGCACCTCCTGGCATCCCGATCGCTGTGTCTTCATACACCAATGTCGTCTGTATAATATTGGACTCTTCATCCGCCTTATATGTTTCTAACACATCAGAAAGGTGGATGGAATGCGTATAGAGGATTGAAAACTCCCTCTCCTCACTGGACGGCAATGGAACCAGAACGTCCTTGCTTTCTTGTTTAATGGACTCCAGGACAATACAGGTTTTAAAAGGAACGAAGATCAGAAGGAACAAAGCACATACAGACACTGCCGCAGCTATTCTTTTCCATTTCATGAACTAACACTCTTTTCATACTGAACGGATTTCCACGCAGCTTCTTTTTACAAGGCTATATTCGCATATATTGTTGCTTTCGGAAAAATTCCAAGAGCCGGATTTTCCCTCGGATACTAAGAGTCTTCACTTCAATCTGGGATAGCAGCTCTTTTCTTTTCATGTCAACTTGGTTATCCCGGTGAATTAAAGTTGTTTTTTTCTGGAATTAGTATCAAATAGCCACAAAGTTTACGAAAAGAACCTTTTACAACAAAAGAATAGACCGATCAGATCGGCCTATTCCATCTTGCCTGAAGAAAGTTTATTTAGTCTTGGGAAATACCTTTTTCTTCAAAGTATTTTGCAGCTCCAGGATGAAGATCAATCCCCATACCTTCAAGCGCATTTTCAGCGCTGATCAGCTCACCTTTAGCATGGCTGATTCTGTCTGTGTTTTCGAAAATGGCTTTTGTCACTTCGTAGATAACATCCTCTGAGATCTCAGAGCTTGTGACTAGCATTGCACGAACAGCTACTGTTTCAATGTCGCTGTCCAGCTTGCTGTAAGTACCGCCGCTGATTGTATCTTTCGCATAGTAAGGATACTTCTCAATCAGTTCATCTGCTTTATCGGCAGATACCGGAATGATATTTACGTCTTGAGTGGCTGCAAGGCCTTCAACAGCTCCGGTTGGAGTACCGGAAGTGATGAACGCTGCATCGATCGTGCCATCCTGGATACCAGTAGTGGAATCATCGAAAGATAGGTTACGGGCACTTAAATCATCAAGAGTAAGGCCGTGAACTTCAAGAATCTGTGTAGCATTCAGCAATGTACCAGATCCCGCTTCCCCGACAGATACTACTTTGCCTTCTAAGTCTTCAACAGACTCTATACCAGATCCCGTTGTTGTAACAATCTGGATGGTTTCAGGATACAGGGTACCGATACCGCGTGCATTTTCAACTTTATTATCAGAGAACATTTCCGTTCCTTCTGTTGCATAAGACGCGATGTCCGTCTGCGTGAAGGCAACCTCGATATCTCCAGATTTGATGCTTGCCATATTTTCTGCAGATGCTCCAGATGTAGACGCAGTGGAGTCATAATCTGTTTCATCGCCAATGATGTCCGCGAAAGTACCGCCAAGTGGATAATATGTACCACCAGTACCGCCAGTTGCAATTCCGATGAAGTCTACTTCTCCGCCATCATCAGAACCCCCGCCGCTTCCTCCGCCGCATGCAGCCAAAATCATTGCCGCAGCCAGGAGAAGAACAGCACTGAATGATAATTTTCTCTTTTTCATGTCATTCACCCCTATAATTTTTTTAATAACACAGATAGTTTAACATAAATTGTAATAATATTGTTAATTATTTAACTTTTCGGATATTAATTAGTAGTGGTTTTTATGCAGTCTTCCTAAATAATACTCATGGATTACTGCTGCTGCCATCCCGTATTATTCCCGCAATTAACCTCTTTAGGCGTATGTACTTCTTAAAGAATAATGAATAATATTACATTGAATGCAAACTTCCTGCATGTATTTCTATATTAACAAACCCCGCTTGATTTTAAAAATGTAAACCTATATAGCGATCCCGCAACTAAAACAACATGCTCACTCCTATCGTAAAGGCTGTATTCGCATACATTGTTGCTTTCGGAAAAACCTCAAGAGCCAGATTTTCCCCCATATACTAAGGGTTTTCTCTCAAATCTGAGAGAGCAGCTCTTTTCTTTTCCTGGTTATGAGGTTATTCCGGGGAATTATGGTTATTTTTTTAGTCTGAAATAGCAATAAAGTTTGCGAAAAGAGCCATCATAAAACAAGGCCCAGGAATGAACCTGGGCCTTATAGTGTGAATTATCCTCTAGGGAATCCATCATCCGGACGGTTCGGCTGGTTATCAATGGTACCGTCTTCATTCATGGAAGAAGTCCAGTCATCCTTAGAATTTCCCTCTGCTTTTCTTTTTGCTTTTTCCTTATCGACTGAAATGTCGGAAAGGTTGTTTTCCATCTTGCTGAGGTAGTTCGATGCAAACTCTCTTCCTCCAAGCCCGAAAGCAAGGCCAAATGCTAAAGCAAGTCCGCCAAGCACCAGGATAAAGGCAGAGTTGACGATGGATTGTGCAATGCCAAGCTGATCCAGCGCCATAAAGAACGCCATGATGATGATCGCATATTTGGCAATTGTCGCAAGTACCGTTTTGCTGTTGCCATTTAGGATGCTGACCAATACTTTCTTGGCAATGTTTCCAAGATAAAGGCCAACAACCAAGATGATGATGGCAGCAATGACGCTTGGAATGTAGGCAAAGACACCCGTTGCAAGCGTTACAAGGAAGTCAAGCTCTACGATTTGAAGTGCTTCGACAATGAACAGCAGGGCAATTACGAAATGGACAACGTAGCCAAGGATCTTTGTGATCGTAAGTGAATTCGCTGATTCACCAGGCTTCCAGCTTCCAAGTTTCATATTCCTCATCAGGGAGTTGATGCTCAATTTATTCAGGAAGTCCGTTGTCCATCTGCCAGCCATACGGCCAGCCCACAGACCAACCAGGATCAAGGCAATTGCTACAGCAATATTCGGCAGCATAGTCAGAACATCATTGAGCATCTCGATTGCCGGTCCTGATACCCCTTCGATATCAAGCTTTTCAAGTGCTGCAATGACAGTTGGAATCAAAATCAGAATGAAAACAATGTTCCCGATAATGGAAGATAGGGACGTTCCGCCAAGCGTCTTGGATAATCCAAGGCGTTCCCCTAACCTTTCGAGACCGATTGAATGCAGGAAGTTCGTTACAATCGTACGAACCAGCTTGGCCACGAAGTATCCGACCAGGACAATCAATGCGGCTGCAAGCAGTTTTGGAATGAATGCGAGCATGCTGTTCAGCATTTCCGTAAATGGTTCAGAAACTCCTGTAATATTCAATGCTGAAAGAACTGCAGGCAAGAATAATAACAGAACCAGGTAGAACAATACCTTGGCGGCTTTATCAATTCCTGAATGAGCATCTTTTTCAGTGTCTGCCATATTCCACTTCACAAGCAGATGATCAAAATGCGTGGCTTTACCCAGCTTGCGAACTCCCATGCTGACCAGCATAGCCAATGCGTAGGCTACCAGCAGGATCAGGGCCGCTTTCAGGATATTGTCAATCGCACCGAAAATGGAATTCATCAGGTTTACTAAAGGTTCAGCTATCAGATTCAAATTCAAGATATTAAGAACAATAATGAATACGATCAGAAGCAGAATCCAATAGACAATTTTACTGATGATCTTTTCTGAAGAATATTTCTTGTTAGGGATGTGAGAGAATAGCTTGTCATCCATGCCGGTCTTGTTCAGCAGCTTATACACTGCCTTCTCAATACCTTTGGCAACAAGCCACCCGATAAGAAGAACAACTAATGCAAGAAGAAAGTCGGGTATCTTCCCTAAAAATCCCTCAAAGTTATACATGTTCATATTATTCATTCCTTCAACTCCTTTGACTTTTTCTAACCCTCCTATTCCCATTAGGTTTATAGAGTAAACTACGGAGTGTATTGGTTTTTTTTAATAAGTGTATAGGTCTTCGAAGGTGAACTTTGGGGTTTCAGCAAGGAGATAGGGATTCACTGGGTTTTTCCAGATGTTTTCAGGTATGTAGGATTTTGTAGAAACTTTTGTTTTTATGGCAGGAATTTGTCGAGTTAGGGTGAATGTAAGACGGGTACTTCTTAGCCTTCAAGCACAAAGAGGAACTGTCTCTCTTCGTGCTTGAAGTGTCAAAGTGAGGCCCTTTATCTGATCATGCTGCTTCGGCCGGTAGGGATGTTTTTTCTTTGAGATATGTATGATGTTGGGCGTGCTTCGGTCGGGAGCTGCGGATTTCAAGCAAGATATGTACGATGTTGAGGCGGCTTCGGTCGGGAGCTGTGGATTTTAAGCAAGATATGTACGATGTTGAGGCGGCTTCGGTCGGGAGCTGCGGATTTCAAGCAAGATATGTACGATGTTTGGGTGGCTTCGGTCGGGAGCTGTGGATTTCCACGGAGATATGTACGATGTTTGGGCTGCTTCGGTCGGGAGCTGCAGATTTCAAGCAAGATATGTACGATGTTGAGGCTGCTTCGGTCGGGAGCTGTGGATTTCAAGCAAGATATGTACGATGTTGAGGCTGCTTCGGTCGGGAGCTGTGGATTTCAAGGGAGATATGTACGATGTTGGTGCGGCTTCGGTCGGGAGCTGCGGATTTCAAGCAAGATATGTACGATGTTTGGGTGGCTTCGGTCGGGAGCTGTGGATTTCCACGGAGATATGTACGATGTTTGGGCGGCTTCGGTCGGGAGCTGTGGATTTAAAGGGAGATATGTACGATGTTGGCGCGGCTTCGGTCGGGAAAGGTCCATTTCCAACGAGATATGTACAATATTGAGACCGCTTCGGCGGGGAGCGATCCATCTCCGTGGAGATATGTATAATGTTAGCGCTGCTGCGGGCAGATTTATAATTCCCAACAAAAAAACCCCTAAAAAGGGGCCTTCATTCTACTATTCAGCCTCTGTCCGCTCGATCCTGTTCACGGATTTTATCAAGAGGAACAAACACTTCAAGGTGGCGATAAAGATTTTCGAACTCTACTGGAAGCAGGCCGCCGAATTCTCCATCGATATTCAGCTGGACTTTGTCTTTGGAGTACACTTTGATTCTGTTTGCTTTTGTATAGATCACGTTCGGATCTTTGACATGGTCTCCTCTGACAGCAAGACTCGCAATCCGGATGAATTCAGCCAGGTTCGTTTTCTTTAAAATCAGCAAAGAGAACATTCCGTCGTTGATGGATGCATCAGGAGCGAGCTTTTCAAAGCCTCCGACCGAATTGGTGAGGCCGATCAGGAATAACATCGCTTCGCCTTCAAACAGCTTTCCATCATATTCAATCGTTAAATCGGTTGCTTTGATGGAAGGAAGCATCTCTACTCCTTTAAGATAGTACGCCAGCTGGCCCAATACCGTCTTCAGCTTGCTTGGCACTTCGTATGTCAGTTCGGTGAGGCGCCCTCCACCGGCAATGTTGATAAAATAGCGGCTGCTGTTCATTCTGCCGATATCTACTGGTATGGTGTCGCCTTTGATGATGACATCCACCGCCGCCCCGATATCTCGTGGAATATTTAAAGCGCGTGCAAAGTCATTGGTTGTCCCCATTGGAACAATTCCTAATCGCGGACGATAATCCTGTTCAGCCAGACCATTGACCACTTCATTCAATGTTCCATCGCCGCCGGCTGCCACTACCAAGTCATACTTGCGTTCAACAGCTGTACGGGCAGCTTCGGTTGCATCCCCTTCACAGATGGTTGCATGGCAGGAGGCTTCATATCCGGCCTGTTCCAATTTAATTAATACTTCAGCCAGGTGCTTTTTAAAAAGCTCGCGTCCCGAAGTCGGATTATAAATGATTCTTGCTCTTTTCATTTCCCCATCATCCTATCTTGATATTTCAAAAGCCTGCGACAGCTTTACAAACCCCAATTTGGTACCTATATTACTACCCCGGAGGACATGTTACAAACCAATCCTCAATCATTTATCTACTTGCCACAACATATTAACTCATCTACCGAAAATATCATACCTCTTTTTTACAAAAAAAGCTATTAGTGAAGAATACCCATTCTTTTGTAACATACCTCCTCACGCTTATGAATAAAATGTCATATGCCAATAGTTCCTAAGGAGGTTTTTCAATGAAGTTTCTAGTTTTGCTGCATGTCCTTTCCGCCATTATGGGAGTAGGGCCGACTTTCTTTGCCCATGTTTTAGCGAGGAAAAAACAAACCGCCGATCAGCTGCGGCATACGCTTGTGCTTGGCGCCCATCTGGAAAAGTTCCCGAAAATCGGCGGGACTCTTGCCGTCATTACCGGTCTTATTCTCTTCTTTGCAGGTGAATACGGTGCATTCACCCAAGTCTGGATACTCGGTTCACTGATTCTTTATGTCCTTATTCAAATTATTGTCATCGGTTTCGTAACCCCCAACAGCAGCCATTTAAGAAAGTGGCTCGATGCTCCCGAAAACTCTGAGGTAACCGGGGAACTGCCCGGGGAAGCACAGAATTACCTGAACAAAATGAATGGCTACTTCTATCTCGCCTCCACCCTTGGCGTACTACTATTCATCTTTATGATACTGAAACCGTGAGACGCTTTAAGGACTGGCAGGGACAGTCCCTCTTTGTGCTTTAACGCATTAAAGTGATTGTCGAATAGAGACATTTCCCGGTATTTATTCTGTTTATTTCCGGGGAAATTTGTCTATCGCTGGCACTTGCCCGTTATGGATTTATTAACGTTTTTATGTCAGCCATAGAATTCTCATAAAGAAAACACCAGGGCAGCCTTCCCCGGTGTTTTCTTGCGTTAATTACCCAGCCGGACTGCCAGGCTGTAGCTGTCGCTTATGAGCAGTTCGTAAGTCCCTTTCCCTGTGGTATACGTACCGCTTTCTGTGTCATCTTTGTAAATGACCTCATCTTGAAGCTCTTCCACTTCATTCTTGTTCTCTTCCATTTTCCACTTCTCATCATCTCTGATGTCTGTAACCTTATCTGCCAACAGGTTGATATCACTTTGTTCAGATAACAAAACATTCACCTGGGAACTCTTCGTCACAGACCAGTTGCTGAGCAAATGGCGGGGTTTCATTGTAATCGAAGTATCCTGCCCTGAAACCTCAAGCCCCGCCTTCGTCGGCACAACCAAGGTGGCATCCATCTGGCTGTACCTCTCAAATGGACCGGATTCTGATGGAAGGCCCATTAGGGAAATATACAGACTGTCGCCCTTCTTTTCATACTGAAGGTAATCTTTTGGAGAGTTCAGTTTGCCTTTACCGTCATAAGTAGTAGATCGATAGGTTCCAAAAACGCTGACCTCGTCTCCGATCCCGCCTTCTATCGTCACATCATGTGGACCAGTGTCCACTATTACGCGTTTGATTTCATCGGTAAGAGGGTGATTGAAGACTGGAATCTCCAGCGTCTTTTCTTCAGCTGACACCCAGCTTTGCACCGCCCCGATCACACCGGATGCCTGAAGAAGGCTGAAGCTGATTCCCGCAGTACCGATTATCACAGCAAACAAAATGCTTACTACATCATATTTCACTTTGGGATTCACCTGATTGGCAAAAAATAAATAGAACAGAATTTCCCCGCCAAGGATAATCAGGATGAAAGGCCACCACCCTGTCATAACGTAAGCCTTATCCCAATTTAAAATCTGAGTGAGAAGCAGCAAGATACCTAAGAAAACCAATGCCGCACCCATAGAAACCGATCCTACACGCCATACCCTCATTGTAACGTCTCCCCCTTCTTTTTGCTTCCTGCCAGAAGCTTGATGCCTCCGCCGATTAAGACTAGACAGACAATGGCTGTCTGTATATACCGTTCAAACCAGAAGTAAGCATCAACCCTCATATACTCATAAATAAATGGTTGAAGGACAGGCAAAGCAATATTTGTCAGCAAATAGTAGACACCGAGTGTGACCAGGCCGATGCCGACCCATTTCTGATGATTCACCAGATAGGAAATGACCGGAATATCTTCAATCGGTTCCTTTCCATATCGCGATGCCTTTTGCAACCCATCGAAAAAGCTGTAAAACCAGATGATCGGCACTAGGAAAAGAAAGATGCCCAAGCGCATGACATCCATAATATAGATAGAAAATAGGAAGGCGGCCATTAACTGGATGCCTCTGCGTTGATAGCCAAGATACAGATGCCCTGCACCGGGAAAAATCGAAAGCATGGTTGCCAGTGATTTAGACTTTTTCCCCTCTTCCCTTCGATTCTCGAATTCTTCCAGGATCGACTGGTCGACAAGCTCTTCACCACGCTGTTTCTTTGCGAGCTGCTGCATGCTGTCAAAAAAGCTGTACACCCATAGAACAGGCAGGAGAGCGAGGAACACTAAGAATTCCCCGCGAGATGAAAGGACAGTGACGAAAATGACCATCACGGCCAAGCCAAGAAACGCAGCCAGCAGCGTCACTCCTCTGTTCATCAGGCCAAGCTGAAAGTGGCCGAGCCCAGGCACAAGCGATAAAATTATCGTGAAGAAGCGTTCGGATTCAGGTGTACTCTCTTCTTTTTCGCCATCACCTGCTGCCGTGGTCCGCTTATAAAGCTTGGAAGCCGTTATTGCTGTATCGATCAAGTTCACTACATATAGAAGAAATCCTCCTATAAAAAAGACAAATTCTATTCCTGACACAGACCAATAAGAAAATGCCAGATAGATGGTCACCACCGCAGCGCCAAACACACTTCCTGTATAAAACAACCCTCGCAGCAGCTTTCCAAGATAAATCAAGCCGCCTCCCGGGAAAAACGCTAACAAAAATGCAATAAGCGGATTTTTTTTCATTCGTTTCTCTCCTTCCTGGTTTCGTTTTCGACATCATTTATAAAATTGGTCGTTTTGTTCATCAGTTCAGTAGTTACAGACGGGCCGGAGCTGCGCTGGAACTCCTCTGCAAAACCAATCATCTGCTGAAATACCCCAGTAGTCATCAGTAAAATAGTCATTGCCGCCGCCACTATATAATGGAAGGCTGCCATCTGATAAAACTTCTCCTCTTTTCCTGCAGCAGGGGTTTCAACCTGTTTTCCGGCCAAAACATCCGCCATGACATGATCGGCAAAACGCAATGCATCCGGGAGAGCAGGCAAGGAAGTTTCATTGGACTGGAGTGCCGCTAGATAGATTTCCATGCAATAATCACAAGAATATAAATGCTCTTCGTATTGCTCCCGGACCGGTTCGCTCAGTCCATCTTCAACATATTTCAACCAATCTTCATAAGGTATGTGCTTCATTGGAAATCCTCCTCCTTCCAGTGCTTTCTCATCCAGAGTCTCGCCCGATAGAGTTTGGTCTCAATCGTCTTTACTTCTACTTCCTGTTCCTCTGCAATCTTTTTATAGGACTTCTCCTCTATGTAGTAATCATGAATCACTCTGCGGTAATTCTCCGGCATTTCTCCGATCCTCCGCCTGACCAGCAGCCGCAGCTGTTTTTCCTCGAACTTGGCTTCCACTGAATCCAGCCTTTCCAGCAGGATATCTTCTTTAGGCGGTTGAACGGAGCTCCCGGTTATTTCTTCATTTCGGCGGGCTGCCTTTCGTTTGCAATCAATCGCATGGTTCACCGCAATCCTTGTAATCCATGTTTTGAACCCTTGATTCTCGTACTGGGAGAGAGAAGTATAGATTTTCACAAATACTTCCTGGGAAGCATCTTCCGCATCTTTTTGATTCCTGAGGACTGCATAGACCGTTCGGAAGACCTGGTCTTTATATCTTTCAATAAGGAGCCGTAATGCATGGTCGCTTCCGTTCCTCACTTTGTCAATCAGCTCTTCCTCCAATACTCTCTCCCCCCTTTCCGACCGCTCCATACTAATAGACGATCGAACTCCCTGTTTCCCCTTCACTTTTTTTAAATTTTTTCAAACCCTCTTTGCGTAAGACTGTTTTCGCAAAGATTGTGGCGATTTTAAAAGTAATGAATTTCCGCTCTTGGCGGGCGACTCCGCGGGGGTGGGCGGTGAGCCTCCTCGCCTTCGCCTGTATAAAAAGTGGAAGCGCCTTGGTCAGCCCCGACAGGCAAATGTTCTCAAGAGAAAAAAAGGCGGGCTTTCCTTTTATTCTCTTGAGATTATTTGACCCAGAGGGGCTAGGCGCTGGAACTAGACGCCCGCTAGTCCCGCAGGAAGTCGCACGCCTTCCACTCCAATCCTTCTACGTGAAAATGAGGAGGTGATAAATAGCATTCAAAAGCAACAATCTTTTAGAAAAGAGCCTTGCGTAAAGATAGTGGCAGTTGAAAAGTAATGGGATTTCCGTTCCCGGCTTCAATCTCCTTACATATAAGAGGAGGTGACTAAAAAAGAATTAATAGACACACCTTTTAAGAAAACAGCCTTTCGAAATAAATCGCACAAGGGGATTCTTTCAAGATTCGCATATAATGTTGCTTTCGGAAAATCCCAAAAGCCGGATGTCCCCCGGATACTAAGAGTTTTATCTCTTATCGGGGGTGAGTAGCTCTTTTCTTTTCCCTGTTACCAGTTTTCACCTCTCTTATTATGGTTATTTTTTCGGAATTAGGATTAACTAGCAGCAAAGTTTACGAAAAGAGCTTTCAAGATAGAACCTAACTGTATCCTGTTTTAATCTGCATACAAAAAAGCTGCCAAAAGGGAAATTCCTTCAGACAGCTCATGTGAAAATTTTTATATTTCGCTTTTCAAGGAAATCAATGCTTTCCTGAATAGATTCTTTATCGAAATGGTAGATATCATATACCGTGTTCACCCACTTGTCGATGTCCCGCATTTGATACTCCCTGATATTGCGGTAGGTCATCGCCTTCAGCGTCCCATTGCGGAGGAAATAACAAGTGTTACCATGGAAGCGGACCGCGGTAATTCTCCGCATCACTACATTTTCTTCGTTATCATGGTAAGAGGCTTCTATGTCGGCAGCAAGATCCCTTTCACTAAGGGGCTGCCAGATAATTTCTTTTTTGACAAATGATTTCCCATTGGATTTTCGGTCAATTTCATACAGCGCCTGATCTTTCTGGGTAAAAGTAATCTCCTCGCCGAAGCCATGAAGTACATGCTTCCTGCGCGACTCCAGTTCCACCGGTTTCATGATTGGTGACCCATAGCCAACGTCTACATAGAGCTTCCGGCCTTCTATAACTGCCATAAGTCCTAAGTGTCCCGGCTTCACTCTGACAAAATGGATGTCAAAGCCAATTTCTTTGAGCAGCCTGCCAAAGTTGATATTCAGTGTGTAACAGGTGCCTCCCCAGCCCCGGTTTATCAGGTTATGCACAAACTGATGCAGGGTCGGGACAAATTCCTCGTAGTGATTGAAATAATGGAACTTACTGAATGTCTCATATGGTACGCGGATCAAGTGGTGCTGGATGAGCCGCTGCAAGTAATTGATGCTTGGCCGTTCAAGTGTCAGATTTAAATACGAAAGATACTGTTTTTTGATTTCTTCCACATTATCACTCTCTCATTTTCCTCACGGATTGCCATAAGGGGGTTACACGCTCTTGTTTCCCTTCTTAGAAGAGGTTCAATCCTTTGCTTCCCTAACCTTGTATTTTTCCTGCTATTTTACCACTTATTTTTACGAGATTCATTGTCTATGCTTTAGGATTCGGGATGACTGGGACGAATTCCTTCATTTTTGGAAGAATCAGTTATCTTAAGTTTGCAGGGAGGATGGGTTGGAGGCCACCAGCTTGTGGATCAGATTCTATGAAAGTCGCAAAAACAAAAGCAGAAGTGCCAGCCCCAGCAGTTTATTTCTTCACATAGAAAAAACGGCCTGCACAGCAGCCGCTTCAATATATTATGTTATTGATTCATACGCTCGAAGTTTGTCTCTAAAGTCTTTTTCATGTCTGAGGTTAAGCCGTCTTTCATTTGCAGGCGTTCCCCGCGGAAGTAGTTCACCACTTCTTCGTCAAACTCAATTTCTATCAAGTCCCGGAGGTCCCATATTCTAAGGGCCGCCATGATGGAAATCAGATGAGCGACGGTTAACGATTTCTTTTTAAAGTTTACCAGTTCATTGATTGTCGCGACACGAAGACCAGTAAGACGGTGAAGATCACCCTGTGTCATTCCGCGTTCTTTAAGGATTTTTCCCAGCTTAATATTGACTTTATGAGGAAACTTATCGAGGGTTTCAATAACAATGGCATTTGTCTTTTGATGAATCATGCTGTTACCCCCTAACAGTATTCTCTATAAGAATACCGTGATTTCCGTAATTCGTGAAGAGGGAAAGAGTTCCATTTCCACACCAGCTTTACCGCTTTAAAGTCCTGTAGTACGAAAAGCGCAAGCGCCTTGATCAGCCCGGACAGGCAAATGTTCCAAAGAGAAAAAAAGGCGGTCTTCCCTTTTATTCTCTTTGGGTTATTTGACCCCGAGGGGCTAGGCGCTGGAGCTGGATTGCACAAAAAAGCGCAAGCGCCTTGATCAGCCCCGACAGGCAAATGTTCCAAAGAGAAAAAAAGGCGGTCTTCCCTTTTATTCTCTTTGGGTTATTTGACCCCGAGGGGCTAGGCGCTGGAGCTGGATTGCACAAAAAAGCGCAAGCGCCTTGATCAGCCCCGACAGGCAAATGTTCCAAAGAGAAAAAAAGGCGGTCTTCCCTTTTATTCTCTTTGGGTTATTTGACCCCGAGGGGCTAGGCGCTGGAGCTGGATTCAGAAACGCTGCCCAATTTACAAAAGAAAGAGGACTGTCCCAATTCAGGACAGTCCCCTTTCTGTTTACTTTTGCACTTGATTCATGAGGGTGGTTTTAATACTTTGGAAGACTTCGTGCCAGATGGCTTCGCTTCCAGTATATTGGGCAGTCAGCCTGCCGATCATTTCCTTTTGTGCTTCTGGGAAGGTTTCATGATCACGCGGAGGAAGTTTTGCTTTCTCTTCATCCACCAGCTGCTGGACCACCGGAGCTCTTGGACCCCAAACGGCCTGCTCATTGAAATCGCTGTCCACGAAGATGAAAATCGGAATCGCCCGGGATGTCCCGTTCGTCAAGTATTGATCCATTAATTCAAGGTTTTCATCCCTGTTCAGCGTACGCACATCCATATCGGCTGCTTCCGCAATTCTTAACAGCACGGGAAGGTTGACCATTGCGTCCCCGCACCAGTCCTCTGTCAATACAATGACATTCAAATTCTTCGAAGCAAGCTGTTTTAAGTTTTCTTTTTCACTTTCGGGCACGGAAAAGCTTTGATAAATGTTTTGCAAGTTATCTTTGTGAGCTTCCATCCCATCTATATATTCATGAGGCGTCTGCCCCTTTTCAAACCAATGTTTAAGATTCATAATATCCTCCTTATAGCTTCACCTGGGGGCTAAGTATTCCCAGCCTATTCTCTTTTGACTTTTCATTAAAATTTGATACTTTTGTAAAAGTATTGTTTGAAAAAAATATGCTTACAGGCATATAATTAATTAAAGACCTAAATACATACACTTTGCAAGGAATAAATAAATCTGCGAAAGAAACCCGCGCATAAAAAAGAGACTGCTGCTTCTGCGACAGCCTCATGCTATTTAACATTTCTGGGAGCTCTCAACGATATTCTTGAATTTAGCATAGTAATGCTTCAGCTCGGTTACGCTATCTGCCTCCTTTATTTTTTCCAAATAGTTCTCTGCTTTGGAATATTGCTCCGGGGGCAACTTAACTGTTGTTTTCTTCTCTTTCTTGGACTTCGCCAACAGGTTTCACCTCATTATGTTTTGAAGATCCTCCTATAGTAGAGGTCGTCTCGAGCTGATAATTTGAAAGCTCTTGAAGGTATTCCCATTTTGTTTTTTCCAGGTTTTGCTCGATTTTTCTTGTAATCACCGAACTTCCGCCAATGCCGGATAATAAACTGATATAAATCACATACCAGACGGGTACCGTTTCCACAACAGGCAATACTGACAAGTAACCGGCCAACACCCCAATAATGATATCTTTTGAGGATCCAAAGACATAATGCTTCTCTCCACTTTCATCAACGAGAATACGGGGAAATGTAAAGCGGCCGCCTTTAAAAACTAAAATATGTCCTAAGCCACCAATACCTCCCATTAACATCGGTAACAGTATCAATTCAATTAAGGACATTTCATCCACCCTCTGGATTGATTTACTAATAGTATACATTATTTACAGAATTTTCTGAATAGACATTTGGACGCAATTTTGTCCATTACAGAGGAAGGTGCCGCATGCGTAAAATTGTGCTGAAAGTCTCGTCAATCGACAAGCTTCGATTTCAAAATTTCATTGTCTTGATGCAAAAGGCGGAAAGCAAGGCAGAAGCTGACATGTATTTTCGCCTAGCAAAAAAAATCATCCAGAAGGGCGATTTGAAACAAAACTAGAAAACAACCTTGTAACTTTGATACAGCATAAAAAGGGCGCCCCCCATAAAAGCGAATAAAATAACCAGAAGAAAATACCTTAAGCGATAGGCCAGCGGATGCTTATACTCACCGGGGTCCTTCCATTTTTTCATTTCTCTTGGAAAATGATAAGCGAACAGAATCAAAGCCGGAACCGCGCCAATCAGAATAAAACTGAGAAATAAGAACTGATTGAACTGCTCCATTCTTCCCTCGTTCCAGACCGACTTCAAGACCTCGCCAACCGCTGCAAAGAACAAGAGAATCAACATTCCATTGGATGTGAACTGGTCAGTGAATGAACGACCCTGTCTTATTCCCCTGATGATTAGAAATGGCGTGAAAAACAGCAGCAATACCGCAAACACCAGAAAGATGAGGGCTTCCCCCGTCATTCGTTACCACACTCCAATTCTACGTAATGAGTCGCCTTTCCATACCTTCTATTTGAAACAAAACCAAGCGATCGGTAAAAAAGATCACCTTCTTCATAAGATTTATTAAAAAGTTAAAGCCTTCTCTGCCACATGCCATATTATCCCACCTTCATACGCTGCTCCTCCGCGAGCTCCTCCAATTTCCTGAGGATGTCTTCCTCATAATCCCCTTGCAGTGAAATGGTTTCAGCGGCATACAAGGACAGCTCTTCATGATGGCCGATCATGACCGTGTGGCTTGCATGCTGGAAAAGGCTGATATCGTTGGCATCATTGCCAAACGCTATGTATTCTGACTCCCCGATTCCCAACGCTTTTAACGCGCTCCATTTATCAATGTTTTGAGGAGAAATATCAATCACCTTTTCATTCCGGTGAGTATGCAGTGTGACATCCAGCGCTGATAATTCTTCTGCCATTTTTTCAAAATCGTTTGCCGTCAGGATCAACACTTTGAGGACTGTAAACAGACTTTCGATCGACACAGAGTTTGCCAGGTTGGCCTGATCCAAATTCCCGAGGATCGGGTGATTCGCAGGTCCTGTATAACAATAATCCCAGTCGCCATCAATTAAATACGCGGCCTCATACTTGATTATCAGCTCCTTGATCTGTTCCAAGTCAGCTTCCGGGAAGGCCTGGGAAAAAACCAGGTCACCGTCCCTGTATATCATGGAGCCATTTCCACCAATCAGCGTATTCGTATGAAAACGGGGGTGAAGGACCGGGAGCATATCACGGATCGGCCTGGCCGATGCAAAAATGACTTCATGCCCGTTATCTTCCAATTTTTCGAGAGCGTCCATAATCCGTTCTGTTACCGGCTGCCCTTTAAAACAAATCGTTCCATCCAAATCAAATACAAATTTCATCGAGTAATCTCCTTTATGCTGTTAGTATCTGTCATGATTTTAACTTTTTCTTCAAGGGGGTTAAGCATTGTCATGATTTCCGGTTTGCTGACCCTCTCAAAATGATAGTTCCATTGATACATCTTTTTAAGCATACTCCATGTCTGCTTGTAGTTTCCTTTTTGAAACCCAAGCTTCTGGACAGTGAAACGTTTTAGGATCCGCCAGTTCCTCACGGCGATCGGGGTATCCAGGTAAATAATGAGGTCAGCCTCCTGAAATCCCTTTGTGGTCCAGGTATGATGAACTCCTTCAATGATCCAGTCCTTCTGGTTTATGATTCTAGTAAATTCCTCGTCACGTACTTCCGGACTGTTTCGGATATCCCCGTTTTCATGCCTATGCCAGACAACGTTGTCCAATTCATAGAGAGGAATGTCCATTTCTGCGGACATCCTTCTGCCAAGCGTCGATTTGCCGCTGCCGACCGAACCAATAATATGTATTTTCATTGTGACTCCTGTTTTGTTAATTTATTGCCTCTACAGTGCTATTAAAGAGGATTTCCTGTTAAGCACATGATTTGTTCTTGGTTTTTGATATAAAATTTCCCTCTCTTCTATTTCGTTCTGAGGTGAGCTAAATCCTTCTTTGAATTTATGTTAACTTATTTTATAATATAAGTTGACACAAATTACAGTTTTAATATATTCTATTTTCAGAAAACAAATAGGAGGATACATACTATGAAACTCAAAGCTATCGACATTACTATGGCTGCCATGTTCGCCGCTCTAATGGCTATCGGCGCTAATCTTACTTCCATGCTGGTTATCGGCGGAGTTCCCATCACGCTGCAGACGTTCTTCTGCGTTCTGGCCGGATTGATTCTCGGAAGCAGACTGGGAGCCATCTCCATGACCGTGTACGCGCTGATCGGCCTAGTCGGTGCCCCGGTATTCGCCGGTTTCATGGGAGGACCGGGTGTTCTATTGAAACCAACTTTTGGATTCATTCTTTCTTATATTCTGGTAGCCTACATTGTCGGAAAAATGGTAGAGGCGAAATCAGGCAAAAAAATGTTCATCACGGCAGCTCTTGTCGGTATGACCGTGAACTACGTGCTGGGAACCAACTGGATGTACGCCGCTTACATCTTCTGGGCAGATGCTCCTGAAGGATTCTCTTACGGAATGGCTTGGGCATGGATGCTTGCTCCGCTGCCGAAAGATATCATTCTATCTGCTTTTGCAGGAGCCGTTGCCCCGCGCTTCCTGGCAGCCATCCGCAAGAATACCAATACCCTTACCAACAAAGCTGCATAACCACTCTCATCCGGAAATCACTTTTTCCGGATTTTTTTATCCAACAATCGTTATTTCATGTTGCCAACTAAATTCTTTAAAAGGAGACGGAATTCTATGACCTATTGGAATGAACTTGCTGGACGTGTACTGAACGGAGAAGAACTGACAGATACGGAAGCTCTATCCATTTTGGAATGCCCCGATGACGAAATCCTGCTTTTATTACACGGAGCTTTTCAAATACGCAAGCATTACTACGGCAAAAAAGTGAAGCTCAATATGATCATGAATGCCAAGTCTGGATTATGTCAGGAAAACTGCGGCTACTGTGCACAGTCTTCCATTTCAAATGCCCCAATTGAATCCTATCGAATGGTAAACAAAGAAACACTGCTACAAGGAGCGGAGCAGGCTCATAAAATGAATGTCGGCACATACTGCATCGTAGCGAGCGGACGAGGACCGAGCAGCCGCGATGTCAACACGGTCATCAGCGCTGTCGAAGAAATCAAACAAAACTATGACTTGAAAATCTGTGCCTGCCTTGGGATCCTGAAACCTGAGCAAGCCAGGCGTTTAAAGGAGGCAGGGGTTGACCGCTACAACCATAACCTCAACACCTCAAAAGGCCACCATGACAGCATTACCACTTCTCATACATATGACGATAGAGTCACCACGGTAAACACTGCAAAAGAAGCGGGCATCTCCCCCTGCTCCGGCGTTATCATCGGGATGAAGGAGACCAAGGAAGATGTCATTGATATGGCACGCAGCCTGAAAGCACTGGATGCGGATTCGATTCCGGTCAATTTCCTGCATGCAATTGACGGAACACCACTTGAAGGCACGGATGAGCTTGATCCCCGTTATTGCTTGAAAGCTTTGGCCCTGTTCCGCTATATCAACCCTTCTAAAGAAATCCGGATTTCCGGCGGGCGGGAAGTTAATCTGCGCAGCCTTCAGCCCCTGGGTCTATATGCCGCCAACTCCATTTTTGTCGGCGATTACCTGACAACCGCAGGCCAGGAAAGCACTAAGGACCATGAAATGCTCAGGGATTTAGGATTCGAAATAGATTACGTTACTGCTCCAGAAACTGTATAATAATACCAGGCGAATAGGGAAATCATTTATTTTATTTGCTTTAAAGCATTAAAAGGGACTGTCCCTCTTCGCACTTTAAAGCATTAAAGAATTCAGAGGAGGAATGGGGATGGCACAGGCTTGCGTGATCAGTATTTATGTAAAGGATATGAATGAAGCTCTTGATTTTTACAGAGATGTACTTGGGTTTGAGGTGAACAAAAGGTATGGAGCTTCCATTGTCTCACTTGTTCATGAAGGACTGCCGATTGTGTTGGAAGAGCGGAAGCAGCAAGCTGCAGGAGGTTCAGGAATTGTCCTCGGACTTCAGACAGCGGATATTTACCAGACGGCGCAGGAACTTAGAGATCAGGGAGTGGAGCTTCTCATGCCGGAACCTGCCGACTGCCCGCCGGGTAAATACATAAGCTTTAAAGACCCCTCCGGAAACACTCTGGAATATTTACAGTTCATCGAGTAGAAAAAACATAAACGCTCGGAAGAAAGTTGAACAGCTTCTTCCAAGCGTTTTTATATGGAAAATATGCGGCCTGGACACTCTAAAATCCCAAACCATTAAGAACGACATCATCTTCGCTCTATTCCCCAACTAATTTCCTTCCTATTTTTCCAGATGGAGTTCAAATTTTACATAAGAATAAACTCTATATCCAACTGGGACTAACGCCAGTAAAAATGCCCATTTCATTACCCCTTCAGCGAATATAGGCCAAAGCACCGCCAGGATCAGCGAAATCACCGCGGTGACATTACCCGCAAAGCCATTGATGGGTTCATTGCTTAGGAATAACGTCCTTGCGCCTTTAATATTGCTTCCAAAGCATTTCTCATGAAATGGGACCACCTCTAGCATCATTGTTGAAGTTATGAGATCATCTCTCACTTTGATCTGCTTTTGGCAGAAATCACAGTATATTTCCTTCGACACCTTGCTTCACCTCGTTTTGCAAAATGGCAGGAGTAAACAGCCATTCTGCCTGTTCTTGCTTCACATCCCGCCACTTATTCTACTTCTATACTGCCGGTGAGTTTCCCTGCCTTTTTTCGCTCACAGGCGCGGGCAGCCCCGAACTATTCCACACGTTATAAAATTTCGGGACAGAAGACAGTGTAATTAATGCAAACAGCTGTACTGGATAGCCTTTTTCACCTTAAGTCAGGGAGTTTGGGCAGTCAGGGGCTCCACTGGGAACCTGAGGACTGGTTTTCGCAGGTTGTTGTCTCTCGGGTACTGTTCGAGTGACACCTAGGGGCTGGTTTTCTCCGGCTGATGTCTCTCAGGACTCGCTCGAGTGACACCTGGGGACTGATTTTCCACGGCTGGTGTCTCTCGGGACTCGCTCGAGTGACACCAGAGGACTGATTTTCCACGGCTGGTGTCTCTCAGGACTCGCTCGAGTGACACCTGGGGGCTGATTTTCCACGGCTGATGTCTCTCAGGACTCGCTCGAGTGACACCTGGGGACTGTTTTTCCACGGCTGGTGTCTCTCGGGACTCGCTCGAGTGACACCTAAGGACTGATTTTTAATGCCTGGTGTCTCTTATAATCCGTTCGAGCGTTACCGGCAGCAATGATTACCAACTAAACCCACTCTATCTCATCAATCAATTTCACTTTCCAGCACCCCCACTTCCCAATCCCCATAAAAAAAACCGGCCGGCAAGCAGCCGGTCGGGTTCATTAAAAGAGCTTTATTAACGTTTGTTCATTTCTTCGATCAATAGTTTGTTGACCATTGGCGGGTTCGCTTGGCCTTTGGTCTTTTTCATGATTTGGCCGACAAGGAATCCAAGGGCACGGTCTTTTCCGTTCTTGAAGTCTTCAATGGATTGCGGATTGTCATCCAGCGTCGAAGAGACAATTTTCAGAAGTTCGCCTTCATCGGAAATTTGGACTAATCCTTTTTCTTTGACAATTTGCGAAGGGTCTCCACCTTTTTCAACAAGCTCCTTGAAGACTTTCTTCGCCATTTTGGAAGACAGTGTTCCGTCCTGGATCAGCTTGATCATGCCCGCAAGTCCTTCTGGTGTCATCGGCAGGTCCTGCAGTTCTTTTTGTTCAGCGTTCATGTAGGCAGATACTTCACCCATCAGCCAGTTGGATGCCTGTTTGATGTCGGCTCCAGCAGCGACTGTTGCTTCGAAGTAATCGGACATTTCCTTCGTGAGTGTAAGAACCATCGCATCATACGCAGGCAGTCCCATGTCTTCCACATACCGTTTTTGGCGGGCATCTGGAAGCTCAGGAATCTCGGCACGCACGCGCTCTTTCCACTCTTCATCAATGTGAAGAAGCACTAGATCCGGCTCAGGGAAGTAACGGTAATCATCCGAGCCTTCTTTAACACGCATAAGGATCGTTTTGCCTGTCGCTTCGTCGAAACGGCGTGTTTCCTGCTCAATGATTCCGCCTGAAAGCAGAACTTTTTCCTGGCGGATCTGCTCGTGCTCAAGACCTTTGCGCACGAAGTTAAAGGAGTTCAGGTTCTTCAGCTCGGCCTTTGTACCGAACTTCTCCTGTCCAATCGGGCGCAATGAGATGTTGGCATCACAGCGGAGAGATCCCTCTTCCATTTTACAATCGGAAACGCCTGTATATTGGATGATTGATTTTAATTTTTCCAAGTAAGCATACGCTTCAGCCGGTGTACGAAGATCCGGCTCCGATACGATTTCAATCAGCGGTGTCCCTTGGCGGTTGTAATCAACGAGTGAATACCCATCGCCAGAGTGATTCAGTTTTCCAGCATCCTCTTCAAGATGCAGGCGGGTGATCCCGATTCGCTTCTTATAGCCGTCCACCTCGATTTCAATCCATCCATTCTCACCGATTGGCTTATCGAACTGGGAGATCTGGTAAGCTTTCGGGTTATCCGGATAGAAATAGTTTTTGCGGTCGAACTTGGTATCTGACGCGATTTCACAGTTCAGGGCAAGCGCCGCTTTCATTCCGAAATCGATGGCACGCTTGTTGACAACGGGAAGAACGCCCGGGTAACCTAAATCGATCACGTTTGTGTTGGTGTTTGGCTCTGCACCGAAATGGTTCGGGGCAGGAGAAAACATTTTCGAATCTGTTTTTAGCTCAACATGGACTTCAAGTCCGATAATCGTTTCAAAGTTCATTGATTTCACCCCTTACAATTGTGGTTTTTGTGTATGGAAGTCTGTCGCCTGCTCATAAGCATGTGCAACACGATAAATAGTGCTTTCATCAAAGTGCTTTCCGATGATCTGAAGACCAAGTGGAAGCCCGTCTTTTGAAAAACCACATGGAACAGAGATTCCCGGAACGCCTGCAAGATTCACTGGGATGGTTAAAAGATCATTCGCATACATCGTAAGCGGATCATCGATTTTTTCCCCGATTTTAAATGCAGGAGTCGGCGTTGTTGGTCCAATGATGACATCATAGTTTTCAAAGACATCTTCAAAATCTTTTTTAATCAGCGTACGAGCCTGCTGGCCTTTTTTGTAATAAGCATCATAATAGCCGGAGCTCAACGCGAAAGTTCCAAGCATGATACGGCGTTTCACCTCATCACCGAAACCTTCTGCGCGTGTCTTTTTGTAAAGATCAAGAAGGTTCTCGGCGTTTGGTGTGCGGTAGCCGTAACGGATTCCGTCAAAACGGCTCAGGTTGGATGACGCCTCGGATGAAGCAAGGATATAGTATGTAGCTACTCCAAATTTAGAGTGCGGAAGAGATACTTCATCCACTGTTGCCCCCATGCTTTCAAGCAGCTTCAACGCGGCCATGACCGATTGGCGGGCTTCTTCTCCAACGCCTTCACCAAGGTATTCTTTCGGTACGGCAATTCTCAAGCCTTTAATATCGCCTGTAAGAGCTGCAGCATAGTCCGGCACTTCAACATCTGCTGAAGTTGTATCATTCGCATCTACCCCTGCAATAGCTTGTAAAAGGTAGGCGTTGTCTTCAACATTGCGCGTGATCGGGCCGATCTGGTCAAGGGAAGACGCAAACGCTACAAGACCGAAACGGGAAACACGTCCATATGTAGGCTTTAGTCCAACAGTTCCTGTAAAGGCTGCCGGCTGGCGGATCGATCCGCCTGTATCTGAACCAAGGGAAAATGGTACTTCTCCTGCTGCAACGGAAGCCGCTGATCCACCTGATGAACCGCCTGGCACCGTATCAAGATTCCACGGGTTGCTGGTTTTTTGGAAGCCGGAGTTTTCCGTAGAAGAGCCCATGGCGAATTCGTCCATGTTCAGCTTTCCGATTGTTACTGTTTCCGCGTCACGAAGTTTATGAACGACTGTCGCATCATAAATCGGATTGAAGTTTTCAAGGATTTTACTTGCACAGGTTGTGCGGAGGCCTTTCGTCACGATGTTGTCTTTAACACCGATCGGCATCCCGAACAGCAAGCCCTTTGCTTCGTCCGTTCCAATTTTCTTATCCAATTCCTTTGCTTTTGCGCGTGCATTTTCTTCATCGAGCGTTAAAAAGGCTTTCACTTTACCTTCAACCGCGTCGATTCTTTTATAAGACTCGTTCACTAAATCGCTGACAGAAACTTCTTTCTTCTGCATCAATTCATGAAGTTCTTTTAATTTATGGTCGAATAATGACATTGAATTTCCCTCCTATTCTAAAACAGATGGCACACGGACCTGTCCATCCTGGTGGTCTGGTGCGTTTTTCAAAACTTCTTCCTGCGGCAAGCCCTTCACCGGCTTATCTTCACGCACAATATTCTTCATCTCCAACACATGTGTTGTCGGATCGACGTTCTCTGTATTAAGCTCACTCAACTGCTCCGCAAAGCCGATGATGGCATCCAGTTGAATCGTGAATTTTTGGGCTTCTTCTTCTGTGATCGCAAGACGGGCAAGGTGTGCCACGTGCTTGACTTGATCTTCTGAGATTCTTGACATACTATTCACCTCCGCAAAATTTCGAACACTAGCAATACTATTGATAATATCAAAATTTCAGTCGAAATGGCAACTAAGTCCCGTCATTTCGCTGTTTTTTTCAACCTCTTTTGATAGGGCTTTCTGGTTTAACGCGTTAATACGCTAATAGGGACTGTCCCTTTTCGTACTTCAGTGTACTAAAGTCTCTAACCCCATTCTAACATGATGGTCTTTTTTTCAGGAAAGTATAAGCCGGCGGCGGGTTTCTTCATTAATATAAGCTCTTTTCGGCCATTTTGCTGCTATTGGATATAAATTTCGAAAACGACCGCTAGTCAAGCGGTGAAAGAAAAGTTCTGCTCCCCCTGTTTAGCGAAAAAAAAACGGCATTTGGGATTTTTCCGAAAGCAGCAATTCATAAGAAAACCTCCTTACTATAGAAGGAAATGAGAGTGGCTTGGCGAATAGAAGGTTGAGGTGATTTCATTGAAGATTTTTACATACTATCAACAGGACGGCAGGATCATTGACCGTTTCCAAAGCAAAGGGGCTGTCATTCATCCCCTTGTTAAATCAGAAAAACCTTTCCAGATTGGCTGTATGTACCTGAGCCAAAACAGTGTTCTCGGGATGCATGAAGCGATGTGTCCCCAGCTGTTCATCGTCACGGACGGCAGCGGCTGGGTAAGGGTCGAAGGCGGGGAAAAAATCCCTGTTGAAAAAGGGACTGCCGTGTTCTGGGATACTGGCGAGAACCACGAATCCGGTTCTGACACCGGAATGACCGCCATTGTTGCGGAAGGGGAAGAATTCGATCCTGAAAGATTTTTAGATTTGAAATAGGTTCTGAAACCAGAGATTAACGCTACGAAAAAAGCCTTTACGAAAGAATGGCTGGTAGTTGATTGAACTCAGTTTTAAATGGAACTGCCCTTGCGAGTCATGGACTCGGAGGGCAGCTTTTTTATTGTGAACAGCACCTTTGCTACCCATTAGGGCCCCGCCTCCTGTTGATAGAAGTTGGTGAAAAGCAGGATTCGTTGATAGGAGAGTCGATTTCGTTGATAGACGGACTGATTTCGTTGATAGCAGCACCTTTTTCGTTGATAGATGGTCTGAATTCGTCGATAGGAAAGCCGCTCGACTTCTTAAGCAGAGCGTTTTCTCTTTCAACAATCCATGTGGTAAGCTTATTCTCATCAAGGCTGGATTTCCGGCTGTAAAATCATTAACAATATAAAGTTGATTCGATTTAATATCACAAACTTTTAAATACAGCCAAAGCTGCCCGCAATTGTAGACAGCATGATGAAATTTATGCAAATCCATGAGTACACGGTTACATCAATACAAACATTACGATATTACTACTCGTTGAAGAAGGGATCTTATGTTTTTAAAATCTTTCTATACACTTCTGATCGGCCTTGCCGGGGGATGGGTTTTTAGTCTGCTTCATATTCCCTTGGCATGGATGCTCGGTTCCATGACAGCGGTGTTTGCAGCTGAAAAGCTGACACCTTTCAAAATGTTCTGGCCTCCCATCTTCCGGAATATCGGCTTGATTATCGTCGGGTATGCGATCGGGCAGTCTTTTTCACGGGATACAGCACTTGAAGTTTTCCATCAGCTTCCGTGGATGCTGTTCCTGACTGTTCTTCTTTTGTTATTCAGCGGTGTTCTCGCTCTTTTCATTACAAAATTGACGGGAATTAATTTGAAGTCCACCATCACCGGCTGCATTCCAGGCGGGTTGTCGCAAATGGTGGTCCTGGGCGAAGAACTCGAGGATATTGATGTTACCATCGTGACGATCATCCAGGTCGTCCGGCTGCTTTCTGTGATCTTCATTGTTCCCTTCTTGGCGTTCAGCCCGGTTTTTCAAGGAGCAAAAGACGGACTTGTGGAGGGTCCTGCATCAACAGCTTTTACTATAAGCCTCCCGCTGCTGATCTTTTTTGCCGCTGCGGCTGTCTCCGCCCTGTTTGCGGTCAAGCTCAAACTTCCCACTCCGACTTTATTGGGGCCGATCCTCGGAATCGGTCTATTATCGGCATCTGGAATCGCTGTGCCGCATATGCCTGATGCCGCTATCATCGCCGCCCAGATTTTCCTCGGAATTTACTTTAGTAAAATGATGAAATTCGAGGGTTCAGGTTCTCTAACCAAGTTCATTTTGCTCACTGTGGCAACATCGATTCTGCTCGTCGCCTTCACTTTTGGCCTTGGAGCAATATTGATGGCGTCGCATCACATTTCATTCATTACGTCATTCCTCAGCATGGCTCCTGGAGGTATGGCAGAAATGGCCATCGTGGGACAGGCGTTACATGCCGACCTATCCATCATTACCGGCTACCATCTGTTCCGCATTCTGTTCATTCTGTTTGTGGTTCCGATCATCCTCAAATGGCTTTTTAGGAGAAAACTATTTTCTCCTGATTCGACAAATTCCGGGGCGTGACTGTCACAAAATACAAAAGCGTGCCGCTATAGAAGCGGCACGCTTATTTTAATTGACACTGTCATCGAAACAACTTGGCAAAGAATGATTTCTTTTTCATTTTCACTTGTGGCTCAGCCAGTTGGCTTTCTTGATTTTCGTCGATATAGATTTCTTCTTTATCAATGGCATGCGGATAGGCGAGCACCAGGCCGATGTCTGTGTTATGCTCCTTGTTGGTCACCATGGTATAGTGGATCCCATATTTTTCAGCGAGCTTAATATATTTGGACAGATACGTATAACTCATATTTCCGTTGAGAAACAGATGGGCATCACCATTCTCTTTCATCAATGATTCAGCCTGTGGCAGGGTCCCTTTTCTCCTGACCTGCCGCTGGGTCAAAGCAAACACGATCCTTTCTCTGATCGTACCGAGGAACTTCCTCCGTTCATCCGGTTTCGTCTGCTTCTGTCCATACATTCCCTGCTGCAAGTATTCATCCACATTCGATCTTTCCACTACTTACACCTCCACATTGATACTCGGATTCCCTACACTATATGTTACCGTTAAAAAAATTGCAATCACAAGGGATTTCTCTGTACCATCAGCATTTCCTCTGTCCGCGAAATGATTTCCTTGCCGATTCTTTTATATCCTTCCTCATTGGGATGAAAAAAATCTTCCGCCAAATACTTATTTGTTTCATCCTCAAAAAGATGCTGAATGGAAATAAATGTTGTATTAGGATACATTTCCAAAAGGTTTTTCGTAGAAGCATTCCAGGAGGTGATGATCTGATCAAACTCTTTTACATCTGCCAAAGATTCAAAGACAGGATTAAAAATACCGATAAAATAGACCGGTACATCTTCATTTAAAACACGGATTGTTGACATGACTTTGCGAAGATCTGACTTAAAACTCTCTTCTCCTTTTGTAAAATCACCAATACTCAAGTCAGGGAAATTGTGATTAAACACAGAGATCAGATCATTGCCGCCGACAGTCATAAATAAGACATCCGCGTTTTCGATATCACTCTGAAGATTGGGATCTTCCAGCATCTTCAATAAATGGTCTGCCTGAGCTCCATACACACTATGATTAACCAGGACCACCTTGTCATTTTGCTGCTGATAATAGGTTTTCACAGAGTCCAGGTAGCCGCCTGGCTGCTCACTGCCTGTTCCTAAAGTCAGCGAGTCCCCGATTCCGATAATCGCAAAACTGTCACCATCTATTTCGCTCCGCGGTATTTCAATCTCCGGCGTTTTATATTGAAAGGCAACTCTTTCCATAAAAGTCTCTTCTTCTGCAAATGCTTTCTTCTCCCCTTCGATCACTTCTGAAAAAAAAGCGGGTTCATCGATGAGGGCTTCATCATCAAAAGATGGAGCCGGGGAACTGATGGAAGGGGGATAGGTATAGAATAGTGCAAGCATTATTGCCGCGGCTGGAAATACAAATAAGAATACCTTTTTCATGCCGACTCCGTCCTTTTCTCTGATTGCACCATCAAGGCACATTTAACAGTAGCAGTATCGGCATGTCCCCATAGCTTAATACGTATAAATTCACTCAAAAGCGGAAGCGCCTTGGGCAGCTCCGACAGGCAAATGTTCCTCAGAGAAAAAAAGGCGCTCTTTCCTTTTATTCTCTGAGGGTTATTTGACCCCGAGGAGCTGGGCGCTGAAGCTAGACGATTCAAAAGCGGAAGCGCCTTGGGCAGCTCCGACAGGCAAATGTTCCTCAGAGAAAAAAAGGCGCTCTTTCCTTTTATTCTCTGAGGGTTATTTGACCCCGAGGAGCTGGGCGCTGAAGCTAGACGATTCAAAAGCGGAAGCGCCCTGGGCAGCTCCGACAGGCAAATGTTCCTCAGAGAAAAAAAGGCGCTCTTTCCTTTTATTCTCTGAGGGTTATTTGACCTCGAGAGGGCTGGCCAAAATAACATCGCTTTAACTCTCCCCTGGGATTTTACTACATCAAAAAAGCGCCTGCATGGTAACAGACGCTAAGATTATCAAATTTTCAAACAGCTATTATTCATCTTCGTCCAATTCTTCCTCTGCTTCATCAATTGCTTCTCCAGCTTCTTCTTCCAGTTCTTCTTCTGTAGATTCTGCTGCATCCTCAACTTCATCGCCGGCTTCATCTATTCCTTCTTCTGCTTCTTCCCCGGCATCATCAATCTCTTCTTCAGCTGCCTCTCCTGCATCTTCCGCTTCTTCCTCAAGGTTATCGGCACCTTCTTCTACGTCTACACTATTGTCTTCCGCTTCCTGTTCAACTTCTTCCAGATCTGCTGCTTCATTATCATCTTGAGCGCAGCCTGCCAAGAAAAGACCAGCTGCCATTGGAACTGCTGCTATTAGATTGCGTTTTTTCATCTCCATTACCTCCTAGTCTTTTTTTGCTATATTTATCTCATTCCCTTATTATTAGAAAAAAAACATTATCCCCTAAATCGCAAAAGAACCTTTACCTGAAGGGAAAAGATTCTCCATTATGAATATCAGTTCTATAGATGAACGGTCCTGCTATATGATCGAGTCGTATCCTTCTACTCTTCTTCATTCGTTTCTTCTTCTGTTTCCTCTACCGCCTCTTCAATTTCTTCACCGGCATTATTAGCACCGCCTTCTATTTCTTTGCCTGTTTCCTCTGCATCTTCTTCTATATCTTCTACCTCTTCTTCCACTTCATCCAAGCCTTCTTCTGCTTCTTGTTCCAGCTCTTCGGCCCCTTGTTCTGTTTCCTCTTCTACTTCCTCAAAGTTATCTGAGTTTCCATCATCAGAACACCCTGCCAAGAAAAGACCGGCCGCCAGCGGAAAAGCTGCAAATATATTACGTTTTTTCATTCCCATTCCTCCTAGTCTTTCTAGTAATTTTTGTATACCCCTTGCCCCGATCCCAAAACATAACAAAAGCGGAAGCACCTTGTTCAGCCCCGACAGGCAAATGTTCCTCAGAGAAAAAAAGGCGGGCTTTCCTTTTATTCGCTTTGGGTTATTTGACCCCGAGGGGCTAGGTGCTGGAGCTGGACGTATCAAAAGCAGAAGCACCTTGTTCAGCCCCGACAGGCAAATGTTCCTCAGAGAAAAAAAGGCGGGCTTTCCTTTTATTCTCTGAGGGTTATTTGACCCCGAGGGGCTAGGTGCTGGAGCTGGACGTATCAAAAGCGGAAGCACCTTGTTCAGCCCCGACAGGCAAATGTTCCTCAGAGAAAAAAGGCGGGCTTTCCTTTATTCTCTATAATTTCCTAGGCAGCAAAAAACCGTCCATCGGATAATCCGATGGACGGTACTGTATTGTAAATTCAATATTATTTTGTTATATCATTTGCCACTGCAGAATCAAATTCTGCTTTAATCTCTTCACTAGGCTGTGGTCCAACCTTGGAGAAGATTATGATAGCGAGTGTAGCCAGGATGAAACCAGGAACCATTTCATAAAGTTCAGTTTCAAGCATCGGCCATACAACAACTGTTACGGCACCAACAATCATACCTGCCAATGCACCGTTTCGTGTCATGCCTTTCCAGAATAGAGCTAATACGATTACTGGTCCAAATGCTGAGCCGAATCCAGCCCAAGCGTAACTTACAAGATCCAGGATGCTTGAAGCATTCTCATTTGCAGGGTTTCCACCGAGCGCAAGAAGCACCGCTATAATTGCAATTAGAATAACTCCGAAACGTCCTACCCAAACCAATTCTTGATCAGAAGCATTTTTGCGGAGAATGGCTTTGTAGAAATCCTCTGCAAGGGCACTTGAAGAAACAAGAAGCTGAGAGTCGATTGTACTCATGATCGCAGACAAGATTGCTGCTAAAAGAATACCCGATACCCAAGGGTTGAATAGTACATCCGTGAACAGGATGAATACTTTTTCAGAGTTGTCGACTCCGTTTGCAATAAGCGGATCAGCCGCAAAGTAAGCAATCCCCGCAAGGCCGACCAATACTGCACCAGCTACAGAAACGATCATCCAGCTCATACCGATCAAACGCGCTTTCGGTACATCTTTTGTTGATCTTAATGCCATAAAACGAGTAATGATATGCGGCTGGCCGAAGTAGCCAAGCCCCCATGCAAGCAATGAAATGACACCGATAGCTGAAGCACCTGCGAATAAGTCAAGGCCTTCCGGATTTACGGCAGTCACTTGATCCATGGTGTCTCCCCATCCTCCAAGTTCAGTGATCGCAACGATTGGCGCTACGACTAAAGCAAGGAACATCAGGATGCCCTGGATGAAGTCAGTCCAGCTGACGGCAAGGAATCCGCCAAGGAATGTGTAAGAAATGATAACGATCGCACCAATAAGAAGTGCAGTATTATAGCTCATCTCGAATGATTCTTGGAATAAAATCGCTCCGCCGACAAGACCTGACGAAGTATAGAAAGTAAAGAAAATCAGGATTACAAATGCTGAAATGACGCGGAGAATACGGGATCCGTCTTTAAAACGGTTCTCAAAGAAATCGGGAACTGTGATAGAATCGTTCGCAACCTCTGTGTAAGAGCGAAGTCTGGAAGCAACGAATTTCCAGTTAAGGTAAGCACCGATTGTCAGGCCAATCGCAAGCCAGATGGATCCAAGACCTGATGCATAAGCGGCACCCGGCAGACCCAGCAGCAGCCAGGAACTCATATCAGATGCCCCAGCGCTAAGAGCGGCAACACCCGGCCCTAAGCTGCGCCCTCCCAAAACGTAATCAGACAAGTTACTAGTTAATCTGTAAGAAATAATACCAATTGCTAACATACCAACTAAATAAACAATAAACGTGACTAAAGTAGCAGTATCCATATGTTGTCTACATTCTCCTTTCAATACCTTGATATTTTTTTAAGTTAAACCTCTAAGATGAGTAGTGCTTTTTTGCTTTTGACGCTCTTATTTACCCTATGCATCACACTTGTAAACTTATTCATACATACTCCTTCCCGCAGAGGAGATGAATAAGACCAATGAGCCCGGGATAACTCTCCAACATTAATAATCCTAACACAAAGTAAACGCTAAATCATTTTTAATATTCTGAACATAATTCGATAACTGATTAAATATACAGTATATTTGTATAAATGTTTCTATGGAAGCGCTTTAACAATTATATATATTCAGCTAAATTCATAAAATTAAATTCATAATTTGTACAAAAATCCCTATTGCAAACACGAAAAGTAATGGTAATTTTCCTCTCTGCCTCTGTTTTTACTCCAATAATTTTTTCCGTACTTAGCTTCAGGCAAGACCCAGCCAAGACCCCGAAGCTTAATATTTTTCAGTACACCATTTCTGCAGATCTTACTCAAACCACTCCATTTTCAGATAAAAACACCTGCAAATTAGTTCCTGCTCTGACCACCCTTGATCATGAGAAGTCTTCCTAACTACTATTTCTAAATAATTTTTCATACACTTTCTACTGAGTTTCCAGCGAGTAGTGACGCCATTATTTTTCCCGCTTTATCTAGAGCTATGCAAATAATTGAGCAGCTTGCAGAAAAGCTCGCTTGCGGGATTTTCGGTTGCAGGGGTTTACACAGAAGAACACTTTTTTGGTTATGAGATTTTTAAAAAATCCTTTTTAGGCTGCAAGAAGTTTAAAATTATAACAAAAAAGACCGCCCCTTAAGAGGACAGCCTTCATTTGACTTATTCATAGATATGCACAAACGGTTCCTTCTGCGGGCTGAGGACGATCAATGCCTCTGCACCATCTCCGGAAGTGATTTCGATCTCTACATTCATCTCATCTGGAAAAAGTTCAGCAGCTAGTTCTGCTGCATACTGAGTAAAACCGATTGTTTCAGCTTTTCCATTGAATTGGATCGGAATATCAATCTCCAGTTTTTGCATAGATCCGTCTTTGTAAAAAGCACTTCCTACGACACCGACATAATTCGGGAAATAGGTTTCTGTCTTTTCTTTAAACTCATTAAAAATGCTCAAGTCTTCAGGGTAAGACTCTTCCGCCTCATCAGACGGAAAGAAATAATGCTCTTCATCCACATTGATCCACTCGCTGATCGACGAACTTCCCGCTGGAATGTTGGCATAAGCGAAATAGCTGCCAGGAGTAACAGAACCTTTACTTGATTGTTCATACATGGCAATCATAATCGGAACTCCATCCAGTTCAGGGTTTTGTCTCATTCTGTTGATCACTTCCTGGGCTATCTCGGTCCCTTGCTTCCTGACTTCTTCATGGCTGATGGTTGTCTGCCTTGTCTCGCCTGTCGATTGGTCCTGATAATAGGAAACAGAATTCAGCGCAAGCCCGACAGCGACACCCGAGAGCTGGATTTTATTTTCCTCAAATTTTTCCAAGTAATTATGCTCTATCACGTGGGCAAGGTAGATCGGGGAGTCTTTCCCCTCGCCTGGTGTATCTTCAACAGGATTAAGGCCGACATTATCTTTTTCCTCTAATCCTTTTTCTTTCAATTGTTCACTGGTGAACTTCCTGTTCAGCCATGATTGGATTGTTTCCTTGTCCAATATCTGGCCTTCTTTGAAGAGATATTGGTCAGTTGAATAAGCTTCTTTCGCCATTCTGACTAACCCTGACTCAAATACCTCTATATCGTAACGGGATTTCAGGTTATTGACGACCATCCCCCTTGTGTCTGTCGATTCATAAGGGAGCAGTGTTTTAAAATAATCACTTGAAATCTGATAATTCGGTATGATCGCCTTTTCCGTTTGCTGAGCATCCTCTTCCACTACTTGCTCCTGTTTTTCAAACGCGGGAGCACAGCCGCTCAAAACAAGAGCGGCTGCGGCTGCCACCCACCACTTTTTCATTCATTTCCTCCACCTTTAACGGTTAAGTTCCTCAAGCAATTTCTCTTCGTCCCATATTTCTATCTCTAATTCTTGAGCTTTGGCGAGTTTTGAACCGGCATCTTCCCCGGCAATAAGGAGGTCTGTTTTCTTGCTGACCGACCCTGTGACTTTTCCGCCAAGCTCTTCGATTTTCTGTTTCGCTTCATTTCTTCCAAGCTGTTCTATCTTTCCTGTCAGGACAACCGTCTTGCCGGCAAAATAGGAATCAATTTCTTCGGCTTTCACAGGCTTTGGCCCTTTATATTCGGTATTCACGCCCGCCGCTTTCAGCTCACCGATCAGCTCAATTGCTTCCTCTTTTTCAAAATAAGCGACAACAGCATCTGCCATTTTATCGCCAATCTCGTTAATGGCCGTCAATTCATCCTTCGAGGCATCCATCAGCGTGTCGATTGTTTCAAATTCCTGCGCAAGGGTTTTTGCGGCTTTCGCACCCACATGGCGGATACCCAGGCCGAATAGAAGTTTTTCCAAAGAGTTGGTTTTAGAAGCTTCTATGGCATTCAGCAGGTTATCGACCGATTTCTCGCCCATTCTTTCCAGCTGAAGAAGCTGTTCTCTTTCCAGCCGGTAAATATCAGCTACATCCTCGATTAATCCCTCTTGAAACAGCTGGCTGATGACCTTTTCGCCAAGACCGTCTATGTTCATGGCAGTCCGGGATACGAAATGGATCAGCCCTTCCCTGATTTGTGCAGGGCATTTAGGGTTGATGCATCGAAGGGCAACTTCTCCCTCCAGCCTGACCAAACCGCTCCCGCATTCAGGGCATTCTTCCGGCATACGGAAATCCTGCTCCTCGCCAGTCCGGCGTTCCTCAAGGACATTTACCACTTCCGGGATGATGTCCCCTGCCTTTTTGACGACCACATAGTCGCCGATTTTAATATCCTTTTCCCTGATAAGATCTTCATTGTGTAAAGATGCCCGCTGAACCGTCGTACCGGCCACTCTTACAGGTTCCAGGATGGCTGTCGGTGTTACCACGCCTGTCCTCCCGACACTCAACTCGATATCCTTCAGCCTCGTGACAACTTCCTCAGCAGGGAATTTGTACGCGACTGCCCATCGCGGACTCTTGGCAGTGGTCCCCAGCCTCTCCTGCAGTTCAAGGGAATCTACCTTGATAACAATCCCATCGATATCATACTGAAGATCCGGCCTTCTTTCGACCCAGCCTTCTACATACTCAATAACTTCATCGATAGTACTGCATTTCCTTCTCTCTTTATTGGTTTTGAAGCCGAATTCATCTAAACGATCCAAGCCGGAGCTGTGAGACACAACACCCGTTTCACCGACATCTGCAATCGCATAAAGAAAGATATCCAGGTTTCGGGAAGCGGCAATCCTCGGATCAAGCTGCCTCAGAGATCCGGCTGCGGCATTGCGTGGATTGGCGAAAGGTTCTTCTTCTCGTTCTTCTTTAGCCTTATTCAATGCTTCGAAAGAACGTTTCGGCATGAACGCTTCTCCTCTTACTTCCATCGTCAATGGCTCTGAAATTCTCAAGGGGATAGACTTGATGGTTTTAAGGTTTGCTGTAATGTCTTCACCAACCGTGCCATCTCCCCGTGTCGCACCCTGCATGAAGAGGCCGTCTTCATAACGGAGGGAAACAGCGAGGCCGTCGATCTTCAATTCACACACGTATGAATAGTCATCTCCCGCTGCCTGGCGGACTTTTCGGTCAAAATCCCTCAGATCTTCTTCATTAAAAGCATTCCCCAGACTGAGCATAGGGGTTCTATGGGCTATTTTTTCAAAAGCCTCCAGCGTGTTGCCGCCCACCCTCTGAGTCGGCGAGTCCGGTGCCCTCAGTTCAGGGTATTCGTTCTCGATGGCAATCAGTTCATTCATGACACGGTCATACTCGGCGTCCGGCACCGACGGCTTGTCCAGCACATGATATTCATAATTATATTGATTCAGGAGATTATGAAGTTCTGCAACTTTTTGTTCTGCGCTTTTGATATCCACAATAACAGCCCTTTCTCGTGTACAAATTAAACTTTTTCGACTGGAGCAAATTTAGCTAAGAGGCGCTTGATGCCTGTCGGGCTCGGGAATGCGATATCCAGCTCCATGCCATCTCCGCTTCCCTTTACGCTGACAACTGTTCCAGTGCCCCATTTTTTATGAGCGGCTCTGTCGCCCACCTGCCAGGAAATTGCTTCGCCCCCTGTTGTAGTCGGCACAGGGCGGGTAACAGGCTTCCTCTTTGGCTGAGGCCTTGCTGAAGCAGCACCTGTACCACCAGATGAGAACGGGCTTTTCTTTTGCGGCTCAAAATTATCGATGAGATCTTCAGGAATTTCCGCAATGAACCTGGATACCGGGTTCATTTTCGTCTGGCCGTACAGCGTCCGCATCTGGGCATTGGTCATGAACAATTCCTCTTCTGCCCTTGTGATCCCTACATAGGCAAGGCGGCGCTCTTCTTCCATTTCCTCTTCATCCATAAGCGACCGGCTGTGAGGGAAGACGCCTTCCTCCAGTCCCATCAGGAATACGACCGGAAACTCAAGGCCTTTGGCCGCATGCAGGGTCATCAGGATGACAGCGTCAGAGGGCTGTTCATCATCGTCAAGCTTATCAATGTCTGCAACCAGAGCCAGGTCGGTAAGGAAAGCAACCAGTGATCTGTCATCATTGCTTTCTTCAAAACTCTTGGTAACAGACAGGAACTCATCAATATTCTCCAGACGGCTCTGTGCTTCAATGGATTTCTCCACTTTCAACATTTCTCTATAACCTGATTTTTCAAGGATTTCTTCAACCAATTCTGTGACAGAAAGGTATTCCTGCATTGCGGTATAGCCTTTCAAAAGTTCCTTGAATTCAATGACCGCTTTGGTGATTTTCGGGCTCAATCCAATAAAGTCCGCTTCCTCTAATGCCTGCATCATCGACAGGTCATTCATCGCCGCGTAATTAGCGATTTTATCAAGAGATGTCGACCCGATGCCCCGTTTCGGTACATTGATGACCCGGCGCAGACTGATATCATCATCAGGATTGGCGATCAGCCTTAAGTAAGCAAGGATATCCTTGATCTCTTTTCTGTCATAGAACTTGATACCGCCGACGATGCTGTACTCGATATTTGATTTCAGAAGTACTTCCTCTATAACACGGGACTGTGCATTGGTACGGTACAGGATGGCGAACTCAGAGAACTTCCTCTTGCCGCTGTCCGTCATTTCTTTGATTTTACCCGCAACAAACTGGGCTTCTGACTGCTCGCTGTCCCCTCTGTAATAGGTGATTTTCTCCCCTTGGTCATTTTCAGTCCAAAGATTCTTGGCTTTACGGTTCATATTCTTCTGGATGACATCATTTGCTGCATGCAGAATCGTCTTTGTCGAACGATAATTCTGTTCAAGCAGAATCACATTTGCTCTCGGATAGTCTTTTTCAAAAGACAGGATGTTTGCGATATCCGCGCCGCGCCAGCGATAAATCGACTGATCCGAATCACCGACTACGCAGAGATTCTGAAAGCGGGATGCCATCATTTTCACAAGCATATATTGCGCTCTGTTTGTATCTTGATACTCATCCACATGGATATATTGAAATTTTCTTTGATAATATTCCAGAACTTCCGGAACACGCTCGAACAAATGAATCGTCATCATGATAAGATCGTCAAAGTCGAGCGCCTGGTTTTTCCGGAGACGTTTTTGATATTCTTTGTAAACGTCAGAAGCGACATTATCATAGTAGCTGCCTGCTTCCTTTTCAAAATCTTCAGGTGTTTTCAATTCATTTTTCGCTGAAGAGATCGAACCAAGGATCGACCTTGGATCAAATTTTTTCGGGTCGATGTTCTTATCTTTCAGGATGGACTTGATGACGGACTGCTGATCCGTTGAGTCAAGGATCGTAAAGTTCCGGTTGAAGCCGATCCGGTCGATGTCGCGTCTCAGGATGCGGACACACATGGAGTGAAAGGTCGAAATCCAGATTTCTTCCGCCACTCCTCCAAGGATTTTGCCGATCCTGTCCTTCATTTCCCGTGCTGCTTTGTTTGTAAAAGTAATCGCCAGGATGTTGTAAGGATTGACTCCTTTTTCAACCATCAAATAGGCGATGCGATGCGTCAGGACGCGGGTTTTTCCTGAACCGGCACCAGCCATGATCAATAGGGGCCCTTCCGTCGCTTTCACCGCTTCAGCCTGCGGAGGGTTCATTCCATTCAGTAATCGATCTGTTAAAAATTGCATTTTCCTATTCCACCACCATAACGAACATTTGTTCTTATTATATCAATTTCTACTATTTATATGAAGGATTAATTACAGTAACTGCTGATTGATTTCTGCTTCAATCAATATTTTGCACCCTCTTGAAAAATTAATCATGATCAACTCTCAAAGATGGATAAATTTTATAAATTTATACTGTTTTAACAGCTTTCACTGTTTTCAATGCTGCGGGTAAATCTTCGTATATAATATTTCCGACGACGATGACGTCTGCGTGTTCTCCCATTTCCCGCGCCTGCTCCGGCGTTTGGATGCCCCCGCCATAAAACAGGGTTGTGTTTTCAAGCACCCGCGCTGTTTCGCGGACATACTCGATATCACCGTACATGCCGCTGTATTCCAGATAAAAGATAGGAAGATGGAACATTTTTTCTGCCATCATTGCATAGGCTGCCACATCTTCTTTAGCCAAATCCGTGCTGGCGCCTGTCAGCTTGGCTGCTTTGCAGTCACTGTTCAGGATACAATATCCTTCTACGAATATCTCGTCCCAGTTCATAATTTCCCCGTATTCCTTTACCGCTTGATGATGAAGGCCCTTCAGCCACATCGGGTCATCGCTGTTCAACACAGTCGGGATAAAATAAAAGTCGAATCCCGGGGTAAGAGATTCCATATTGCTGACCTCGAGAGCGCACGGCACAGTGTACCTCCTGACTCTCGCCATCAGATCCAGAACCCCTTCAAGGGTGACATCGTCGGTCCCGCCAATGATTACCGCATCCGTTCCCGATTCACAGATTCTATCTAAATCTTCGTCGCTGATCTCCTTGGCAGGGTCGAGCTTAAATACATGGCGCCACTCTCTGACATCGTACATCCTTACATCCTCCAATTCATTCATTTCCATTAAAACATTATACCATTCCTATCTGCAATTAACGAGGGAGCTGTGCAGAGAGGGTGTGGAGAATTTTCCCAAATCGCAAGCGTCTTGCTCAGCTCCAGCAGGCAAATGGTTACTCCTGTAAGAAGCTTCTAAATGCTTGGAACAGCCTCTCTTCCGACGTTTCCTCAACTTCATACACATCTTCACAAAAAACGCCCGCTCCTGACCGACGTTCCCTCTGCTTCATACACATCTCCACAAAAACCAGCCCGGCCCGACCGATGTCAACGCAGCTTCATACACATTTTCACAAAAAAACACACGCTCCCGACCGACGTTCCCTCTGCTTCATACACATCTCCACAAAAACCAGCCCGGCCCGACCGATGTCAACTCAGCTTCATACGCATCTCCACAAAAATCGCCTGCTCCAACTTCATACGCATCTCCACAAAAATCGCCTGCTCCCGACCGACGTTCCCGCTGCTTCATACACATCTCCACAAAAACCAGCCCGGCCCGACCGATGTCAACGCAGCTTCATACACATTTTCACAAAAAAACACCCGCTCCCGACCGACGTTCCCTCTGCTTCATACACATCTCCACAAAAACCAGCCCGGCCCGACCGATGTCAACGCAGCTTCATACACATCTTCACAAAAACCAGCCCGGCCCGACCGATGTCAACGCAGCTTCATACACATCTCCACAAAAACCAACCGCTCCCGACCGATGTCAACGCAGCTTCATACACATCTTCACAAAAACCAGCCCGGCCCGACCGACRTTCCCTCTGCTTCATACACATCTCCACAAAAATCGCCTGCTCCCGACCGATGTCAACGCAGCTTCATACACATTTTCACAAAAAACACCCGCTCCYGACCGACGTTCCCTCTGCTTCATACACATCTCCACAAAAACCAGCCCGGCCCGACCGATGTCAACGCAGCTTCATACACATCTCCACAAAAACCAACCGCTCCCGACCGATATCATCTTTTAACCGCGAGGGGCTGGGCGCTGAACTGACCGAGGAGAATATAAGCTTATAATTCCTAAGAAAAACAAAAAGACTGGCACACTTTTGCTCTGTGCCAGTCTCTTTTATTTTCCACGGAAAGGACTCTACTTCAAGCCTAGTTCCGCTCCTAAATTATTAAATACTATTACTCTTCTTCCTTCTGGTTGCCGACACGTTCCAATACCATATGATAGGCGTCGTTTCCGTAGTTGAGGCAGCGCTTCACACGGGAAATTGTTGCTGTGCTGGCGCCGGTTTCGGCCTCGATCTTATGATAGGTTTTGCCTTCTTCCAGCATTCTCGCTACTTCCAGGCGCTGTGCAAGAGACTGGATTTCGTTGATTGTAGCAAGATCGTCAAAGAATCGATAGCACTCATCTTTATCTTGAAGGGACAAGATCGCATTAAACAACTGATCCAATTCTTTACCTTTGATTTTATTGATCTGCATGTTCATTTCTCCTTTTATTGAAGGCTATTTTCGGATAAATCGCTGTTTTTGAAACAAGCTTATGAAAAGAGCCTTTATTCAATTACTGTACTGTGATAAATTCTTCCAGCCCTGGATTGTCAGGAATGATATTGATCCATGTTTTCCCCGGCAGCAGACCTGCATCACCAGCGGGAACGATTCTTCCATCTTGGTTTTCCCATTTTATTTTCAAAAGTTTACCCTTTTGCAGGAGATATGCATTTCCGCCAGAGGTCAGGTCGATGTCCCGGCGTCCGGCATCATCGACGACTGCATGAGGTGCTTCTACAATAAAGATGTTGTCCAGCAGTACCGGGTTTCCTGTATCATAATCCTCAAGCACTTCACCATCAGAGACTCTTGTGTATTTTCCTTCAGCCTGATCGTATTCATAGACCGGAGAATATGACGGATTTTCATAGTAGGAAAGCTTGACAGATACCGCGTCTTCTCCTTCAGCTTCTGCTGATTGAATAAACTTCAGCGGTTCCGGCGGAGTATCCATTTCGGCTCCTACTTTCTCAGCACCTTTTTCTATATTCTCAAATGATATATATGAGTTATGCGGCGCTTTTCGGAAATCCGCACGTTTGAATAATGAGCCGTCATATTCCATGCCATTGATGTTATCGACAGAACCGCTCGTCAGTAAGTCTTTCGCTTCAGGGCTGTACCCGTGAGCCACGAAGAAGCTGTCATAGCCTTCTGCCAGCTCGATGAAATAGTCGCGGGCACTTCTGACCGGCCCGACCGTTTCAGGCTGCTCACTTTGGAAAAGTGCGATAAACCGTGTCACATTTCCCTCCGCAAGGACTTCATAGACTATATCCGCATGATCCAAGCCGGACTGCGGGCGTGCTTTCGGATGGTTATTGACGACCACCGCCACAGCTCTCTGCTGGGACTCTTCATCAGAACCTGCTCCTGTCAACGGGTGATGAAACTGAGCTTCGGTCCCTTCATCACTTTTATCCTGATTTTGATCTGTTTGTTCTGTATTGTTGTCTGCCATGTTATCGTTATTATCGGCTGCTTCATTATCTGAACTGCATGCTGTCAGCAGAAACGCGGCCATTGCCGCTATCGCAGTTTTTTTCCACATCTCAGTATTACACCCCTAAACCTGTCTTTTATCTCTTACTTTAACATTTTAACGCATTATCGTAGGAAAGAGTACCGTTTTCTTCATAACATCATATATCCCGCGCTGAGTGACCCTTATGTAAGGGAGATGCGTGGACTGCAGGAACAGCAGGGTATAGACAGGATCATCGAAAGAGTACCCTCTTGCGAATAACAGCTCTTTCATTTTCTTCTCCTCATCAATCAACTCTTCCATGCCTTTTTCTGACATGATTCCGCCGACCTTCAGCGGAATTTCATGAAGAATCTCCTCATTTTCGCTCAGGACAATACCGCCGCCGATCTCTTTCATCCTTTTAAAAGCATTCATCATATCTCTTTTATCCTTGCCAATCAGGATAATATCGCCTGTATTTGAAAAAGATGAAACGAAGCCTTTCACACTGGCGGCAAAGCCCTTCAACATGGTGCTGATCCTCCATTTTCCCTCCTTGTCCACCAGCATCAGGAAGCATTCATCGTGATTCTCTGATAGGGAGGTTTCGGAAGCATCGATACTTACTGAATAAGGCTTTGTGATCACCTCATTGACCATTTCAATCCCGAAAGGCATGGAAAACTGCAGGTCATCGTAAGTCAATTCCCACTCCATTTCAAGTGGGGCGAGACCATACCTTTCCCACTCCGGTGCCGGGACATTCTCCTTTTCACCTTGCAGCGATTTCACCCATTGCCCCTTCGCCATCACGCTTAGAGGAGCAGGCTGATCTTTCTTTTCAAGAAAATTGATGTTGGCGACCCTTCCCGCGGCAATCATTCCATGATGGTGGGAAATCCGGTAATGCCTGGCCACATTGTAGCTGGCCATGTGATAGGCATCAATTACAGGAATTCCGCTGGCAATGGCTTTTGCGATCAGGTCATCCAGCACACCATTTTCATAAAAACCAGGTGTTGATCCGTCAGTGGTAAGCATCATTTCATCAAAGTTATCTATATTGTATTCCTTTATTTCTTCCAGAAGTTTCTCCAAATCCGGCCGGATCGATGAATTTCTCAGTGTCACCGCCAGGCCCTGCATAAGCCTCATATATACATCTTTTCCCGTCATGGCTTCATGGTCGCCGTCTATCCCCAGCAATGCCAGCTTAGCCAGCGTTTTCTCAGAAGCTCCAGGCAAATGGCCTTCTACCACTTTGTTCAGCCTCTTGGCCTCCTGCATAAGATGAAGCAGCATATCATCTCCGTCCAGCAGCCTCGGCCACGAAGTCAGTTCCCCTCCCTGAACAACATCTTGATGTCCAAGCCAAGCCTTCACTTCACTGTGGGAGAATACTGTCTCTTCCCTCTGCATTTCCGTCTGAGAATCGAAACGAGCCCACCAGAACATTGAGAAGGGAAGTTTCTTCAGCTCCCCCAAAAAAGAAAACGCTTTCTTTTTATTCATCAATAAAAACAGCATAAGGTTGTCATTAATCAAGGTCGTCGTTCCGGTCTGGGATGCATAATGTGCAAAAGAATGGGGATTATAAAGTTGAAACGGGTGAACATGGGGTTCTATGTAGCCAGGGACGAGAAAGTAACCCCTGCAGTCCGTGACTTCACACCCTTCAAGGTTTTCAGGAAGTTTATCGCCACAGTAGATGATGCGGTCGTCATAAATCCAGATATGGGCGGATACCCACTTCTTTAAAACGGAATGCAGGTATACTGCATTTTTTAAAATTTTGGTCGGCTGCACTTCGCCGTTTAAAACATCTATATGTTCACGCAGCTGTCTGTTTTTCCATCGATAACGTTGTACCAACTATGAACACTCCTCTTGATAGAGATCACTAATGAACAAATTCTTTCAGCATTAGCTCAAAGTATTAATTACTAATGTTATCATAGTTTGGACTTTAACGCATTAAAGGTTTACAGAAAAATTGTAAATATATTGTAAGGAGGAATTGTCATGAAGGTTACACAAAATATAGGTATTGTGAATGCTTTAATTCGAATAACGGTAGGGTTTACCGTTTTATCTTGGGCAACAGCCAAATTGGTGAAAATGCCTTGGAGAGACTCTTATTTATGGATGGCTCTTCTTGGCGGAATGAAAGTGGGAGAAGGAATCCTTCGCTTCTGCCCGATCACGGCGATTTTTGAAAATCAGATGGACAGCGATTCCGAAGCAAAAGAAGGAAAAAGCATGCTGAACATAGCTTCAATGTTAAAAGGGAAAAAGGGAGAGAATGATTCCCACCAAAAAATCCAAGACATCGACAGCGACGAACGAAACACAGATGCGCCAGACCTGCCGTATAACCCATCATAAGGGATCTGCTTTAGTGCTCCACCGCACGAAAAGGGACTGTCCCTATCAGTGCTTTAACGTATTAAGTTCCCTTATACAATAAAACAGGGTGTCCTCTTTGGGCACCCTGTTGTTTACAAATCTATAGAAGTGGAGTGATCACGATGTTCTTGGAATATGTGACCGATATGGCTTATGTGCTGATTTCTGTCATTGGCGGCATCATTGCCATTCTTTATGCATTTATTCGGAAAGGGCGGAAGAAGCGCGTTCGATAGCCCTTCTGCCGATATCTGTACGGTAAAAAAGTCCGTCAATGTCCAGTTTTTCAATCTCACTGTAGACTCTTTTGAGCGCATCCTCTAATTGAGGCTGTTTCGCAGCAATCAGCAGAACCCTTCCGCCATTGGATACCAATCGGGCATTTTCATCCAGGCAGGTTCCCGCATGGTATACAAGTGTCTCATCATTCAGCAGATCCAATCCGTGGATGGGAACCGACTTTTTATATGCCTCCGGATAGCCTTCAGCAGCCAGCACGACACCAGCAGCACTGCACTCATCCCATTCCAATGTGACTTCTTTGCCTTCGCAGATATTATAAAACACCTGGGCAAGATCGGACCGAAGCCTCGGCAGGACCACCTGTGTTTCGGGATCGCCGAAACGAGCGTTGAATTCAATAACTTTCGGGCCTTGAGAAGTTAAAATCAACCCGGCATAAAGGATTCCTTTAAATGACCGGCCTTCAGTTTTCATCGCATTAGCCGTTGGGATTAATATGGTTTGGACAGCTTCGTCAATAACGCTGCTGCTGATATGCGGTACAGGTGAATAAGCACCCATGCCGCCTGTATTTGGGCCTTTATCGCCATCATAAGCTCGCTTATGATCCTGCGCTGCCTCCATTGGATACACGTTTTCTCCGTCCACAAAGGCCATCAGGGAAAACTCTTCTCCTTCTAAAAACTCCTCAATGACAACCTTCGCGGATGCCTCCCCAAATTTTGATTGAAGGAGCATCTGTTCCAAAGCATCCAGCGCCTCATCCACTGTCTGGGCAACAACGACCCCTTTTCCGGCAGCAAGACCGTCTGCTTTGATGACAATTGGAGCACCTGATTTCAACACATACTCTTTAGCGCTCCCAAAATCGGTGAACGTTTCGTAGGCGGCTGTCGGGATTCTGTATTTTTTCATCAATTCTTTGGCAAACGACTTGCTTCCTTCGATCACCGCAGCTCTTTTATCAGGACCAAAAACCCTGATTCCCTCGTTTTTGAAGGCATCGACTATTCCTTCTAAAAGCGGAACTTCGGGACCTACCACGGCCAAGTCAATCTTGTTTTCTTTCGAGAATGAAATCAGTCCGTCAAAATCTGTTTCAGCAATATCGACTGTTTGGACGATTTCTGCAATCCCGGTGTTGCCGGGAGCACAAAATACTCTTTCCACGCTGGGACCTTTTCGCAAGGCATCGCAAAGCGCATGCTCTCTTCCGCCCCGCCCGATAACAAGTACGTTCATTTGGACACCCCTTTATGTATAAGCCTTTATTTCCAGTCATCATCTTCTAAAGTACGAAGTTTTATTCTTCTTTTAGTGTCTCTCATGACTTCTATGAGGGACACCTGGAGAAGTTTTTCCCCTTTTAGTGTCCCTCGTGACTTCCTCGAGGGGCACCTGGAGGGCTTTTTACTCCTTTTAGTGTCTCTCGTGACTTCCTGGAGGGACACCTGGAGGGCTTTTTACTCCTTTTAGTGTCCCTCGTGACTTCCTCGAGGGACACCTGGAGGGCCCTTTCACCCTTTTAGTGTCCCTCGTGACTTTCTCGAGGGACACCTGGAGGACTTTTTACTCCTTTTAGTGTCCCTCGTGACTTCCTGGAGGGACACCTGGAGGACTTTTTACTCCTTTTAGTGTCCCTCGTGACTTTCTCGAGGGACACCTGGAGGACCCTTTCACCCTTTTAGTGTCCCTCGTGACTTCCACGAGGGATACCTGGAGGGCTTTTTACTCCTTTTAGTGTCCCTCGTCACTTCCTCGAGGGACACCTGGAGGGCCCTTTCACCCTTTTAATGTCTCTCGTGACTTCCACGAGGACACCTGTTGTTTAAAATCAATTTCCGCTCCAGGCTCACGACTCCACATGGCGAGCGGTGAATTATAAAGCGGAAGCGGCGGTTCAGTGACGTACAAATTTCAGGACTCACGCATGAGAAAGGAATCACGAATAGCGAACCAGCATCACACACTTGAATTATTTTAAAATGGACGAGCTTAGCGGCCCCCTTATAAAGCAGGGGCGGCGAAACTCAGATTCCACCGCTCGAAGATTCTTTTAAAGAGGAGCCACCACTGGTTCCCATCCTTCATTCCTTAATGTTTAAAGTGGCGAACTCCTGTCATGACCATTGTGATTCCATACTCATCCGCTTTTTTGATCGAGTCTTCATCACGGATCGATCCGCCCGGCTGGATAATGGCAGTGATGCCCGCTTTTGCGGCTGCTTCCACGGTGTCATCCATCGGGAAGAAGGCATCGGAAGCCATTGCGGCACCTTCGGACTTCGCTCCTGCCTGCTCAAGGGCAATCTGCGCGGCTCCGACCCGGTTCATCTGGCCGGCTCCGATTCCGAGTGTCATGTCTTTATCGGCCACGACGATCGCATTGGATTTCACGTGCTTGACGACCTTCCAGCCAAGTTTCATAGCGTCCCATTCTGCTTCCGTCGGTTCCCGTTTGGTTGCGACTTTTACATCGGCATCTTCCAGTGTAAAGGTATCGTCTTCCTGGACAAGAAGCCCGCCTTCAATGGACACGAATTTGTCTTCCACTTTCCTGGCAGTATCGAAAGGAACCGTCAGCAGGCGGATATTTTTTTTGCTTGTCAGGATCTCCATTGCTCTGTCTGTGAAGGCAGGTGCAATGATGATCTCTAGGAAAATCTCATGCAGGCGTGCCGCTGTTTCTTCATCTACTGCACGGTTCAGGGCAATGATTCCCCCGAAAATGGATGTCGAATCAGCTTCATACGCTTTTGCAAAAGCGGTTTCAATCGTTTCGCCTGTTCCGACTCCGCACGGATTCATGTGCTTCACGGCTACAGCAGCAGGTTCATCAAACTCCTTGATGATCTGAAGGGCCGCATTCGCATCATTGATATTGTTAAACGATAATTCCTTGCCATGCAGCTGTCTTGCCATCGCAACGGAGTATTCCGAGCCAAGGGGCTGCTTATAAAAAGCGGCTTTCTGATGGGGGTTCTCGCCGTATCTCAATGTCTGTTTCCGTTCATATGTCACCGTCAAGGCCTCAGGATTTTCTTCCCCTGCAAGATCTGTCATGAACTGGGAGATATACGCATCATAGGCTGCTGTATGGCGGAATACTTTCGCCGCAAGCTTTTTACGGAAAAGCTCCGGTGCTCCTCCGTTTGCCTTGATTTCATTGATGACCTGATCATAATCCTGGGAATCGACCACGACGGTTACATATTTATGATTCTTGGCAGCCGCGCGAAGCATGGTCGGCCCGCCGATATCGATATTTTCAATAGCATCTTCTTCAGAGACATTCGGTTTAGCGATTGTTTGCTGAAATGGGTAGAGGTTAACACATACGAGGTCAATCGGGAAGATATCCTGTTCTTCCATCTGTCTGCGGTGTCCTTCGACATCTCTCTTCGCAAGCAGGCCTCCATGGATTTTCGGATGAAGGGTTTTCACTCTGCCTTCCATGATTTCCGGAAAGCCTGTCACTTCTTCAACGCCGGTGACTGAAATGCCGTTTTCCAGCAGGATGTTCTTAGTCCCGCCAGTCGAAATGAGTTCATAATCCAGCTCTTGAAGGCTCCTGGCAAATTCGACAATGCCGCTTTTATCTGAAACGCTGATCAGTGCTCGTTTTTTCATAAAGAAATTCCTCCTTGTAATGCAGTACCGTTCTTAAACGTTGTGGATCGATGTCATGAATAAATGAGTCAATGTTTCCGGATACAGCCGATGCTCCACATCCTGGATTTTCTGCTGAAGCGTCTGCCGGTTATCAAAAGGAGATATCCTGACAACTTCCTGGGCGATGATGGGTCCCGTATCCATCCCTTCATCGACGAAATGGACGGTCACCCCCGTGACTTTGACGCCCGCATCAATTGCCTGCCCGACTGCGTCTTTGCCGGGAAAAGAAGGCAGCAGCGATGGATGGATATTGACGATCCTGCCAGGGAAACTTTTAAGGAGAACGTTTCCGATCAACCTCATGTAGCCTGCCAGGACAAGGAAATCAACTTCCCTGTTCAACAGTTCTGCAGCAATCTCTCTTTCGAAATCCGGTTTAGACTTATATTCTTTAGGATTAAAAACAAAGGTCGCGACCCCTGCCGCTTTTGCCCTTTCTATAACAAAGGCATCCGGGCGGTCGCAGACAAGGATCTCCACCTTTGCCTGCAGCCTTCCGCTATGTACCGAGTCGACAATCGATTGAAAGTTCGTTCCGCTTCCTGAAGCAAATACTGCTATCCTTTTCATCTTAAGTCCCCATTTCTGCTATAGCTTAGTATAAAAGGCGAAAGCCAAAATGGGAACCTCCATGCATGCCATCCAGCTGAATAGAGTATCTTTGCTCCCATTTTAATCTTCTTGCCCTTCTCCTTCAATGATCTGGACTCCACCGCCGGAAGTTACTTTTCCTATGAGGTAAGCCTCTTCCCCGATTTCTTTGAAAGAATCCACTGCAGCTTCTGCTTCAGAAGCATCGACAGCCATGACAAATCCAATCCCCATATTAAAGATATTGTACATTTCCTCACGAGGAATGCTTCCCAATTCTTCCATCACTTTAAACAGCTCTGGAAGCTCCCAGCGTGAAGCATTGATTTCGGCCCCCAAGCCTTCAGGCAGCATCCTTGGTATGTTCTCGATGAACCCGCCGCCGGTGATATGGGACATCCCCTTGATGGAAAACTTCTTTATGGCCGCTAAAACCGGCTTGACGTAAATCTTGGTTGGAGTGAGCAGCGCCTCGCCCAGTGTCGAACCTAACTGAGGCATATACGTATCCATTTCATATGAATGGTCATTGAAAAAGATCTTTCTGACTAAAGAGTATCCATTACTGTGTATACCACTAGAAGCCAGGCCGACTAACATATTTCCTTCAGAAATTTCGTCCCCTGTGATCAAGCTGCTTTTTTCACAAGCTCCGACGGCAAAACCAGCAATGTCATACTCGTCTATTTCATATAAACCGGGCATTTCTGCCGTTTCGCCGCCTACGAGTCCGGCTCCTGCCATTTCACAGCCATCGGCAATCCCTTTTACGATGCTTTCGATTTTTTCAGGTACCGCTTTTCCGCAAGCGATATAGTCCAGAAAATAGAGGGGCTCGGCGCCTTGTACGATAATATCATTTACACACATCGCCACGCAGTCGATTCCGATTGTATCGTGCCTGTCTGCCATGAAAGCCAGCTTCAGCTTCGTCCCTACACCATCTGTTCCGGACACCAAAACAGGCTTTTTCAATCCAAGTTCGGACAGGTCGAACATCCCGCCAAAGCCCCCAAGTGAACCGAGCATTCCCTTGCGCTTCGTCCGTTCCACATGCTTCTTGATCCGGTTTACCGATTCATAACCGGCATCGATGTCGACACCAGCATTTTTGTATGCATTAGCCATTTCCGTTCCTCCTAGCGTACGAGCTCTTTTTCATAAGGATGAAGGGTATCCGGATAGATTTCAGTCGGATATTTGCCGGTGAAGCAGGCAAGACAGTGGCCCCGGTTTTCAGAAGAATCCTTCCGGCCGACTGCTTCCACCATTCCTTCCGCACTTAAAAATGTGAGCGAATCCGCTCCAATGATTTCCCTGATCTCTTCCACTGAACGGGTGCTGGCAATCAGTTCTTCATGAGTGCTGGTATCAATTCCGTAGTAGCATGGATTCTTGATCGGAGGCGAGCTGATGACCACATGGACCTCCGTTGCTCCCGCTTCCTTCAGCATCGTGACGATCCTGCGGCTTGTCGTTCCGCGAACGATCGAGTCATCGACCATCACAACGCGTTTTCCTTCCACAACACCTCTTACTGGGGAAAGCTTCATTTTCACACCCTGCTCCCTAAGCGACTGAGAAGGCTGGATGAACGTCCTGCCGACATACCGGTTCTTGATCAAGCCCATTTCATAAGGAATGCCTGATGCTTCCGCATAGCCGATGGCGCTGGAAATGCTGGAATCAGGCACGCCTGTGACAACATCCGCCTCAATCGGGGCTTCTTTCGCGAGCTGAATGCCCATCCGCTTTCGTGCACTGTGAACATTGATGCCATGGATATTGCTGTCCGGCCTTGAAAAATATACATATTCCATTGTACAAACAGACGTGTTGCAAGAAATCGTGAATTTTTCTGAAGTAATTCCTTCATCATTGATGATCAATAATTCACCAGGCTCGACGTCCCGAACGAATTCTGCCCCTGTAATGTCGAATGCACACGTTTCGGATGCCACACAGTAAGAATCTCCGATGCGCCCAAGAGACAGAGGCCTTAACCCATTGGGATCCAGCGCCACCATCATTTCCGTTTCCGTCATAATGATAAAGGCGTAAGCTCCCTTCAGCATCGTCAAAGCATTCTTCACCCTGTCCTTCAAAGTGGGGAATCCGCTTCTCTTGATCAAATGAGCGAGCACTTCTGTATCAGAGCTTGTTTGAAAAATGCTTCCCTGGCTTTCAAGCTGATGCTTCAAGGCATTGGCATTCACCAAATTGCCGTTATGCGCCAAAGCGAGGCTTCCGTTTCCGGAATGGAAAAGGAGAGGCTGGACATTCTCATATCCTCCGCCTCCTGCTGTTGCGTACCTCACATGTCCGATGGCTGCTTTGCCATTCAAGTTGTCGATCGCTCCCTGCTGGAATACCTCTGTTACCAGCCCTTCGCCTTTCACACCTGTAAGTTTTTCTCCATCCGAGACAACAATTCCTGCACCTTCCTGGCCGCGATGCTGGAGACTATGCAGTCCATAATAGGCAATTTGGGCAGCATTGCTGTTGCCCCAAATGCCAAACACACCGCACTCTTCATTTAAGCCTTTGATTTCAGCAAGCATGGGATAGCTCCTTTCCAAGCTGATTCCAATTCTTCCACGGGGGATAACAGCACGACTTTGCCTTCTCGATCAACGATTTTCAGATAAGCTGAATCATTTACTTCTCCGGCCATCTTCGCGTCAGGCACTTCTGCTTCAAACGCTTCTTTGTGTTCTTTCTTCACGGAGACGATGAAGCGGGACTGAGTCTCGCTGAATAATTCTGATGTCCAATCCGCTCCGACGCAGATGGTCGCTCCGAGTCCACCAGTACCAAATGTCGATTCTGCCATTGCAACAGAGAGTCCGCCTTCAGCGATATCATGAGCCGATGCTGCATATCCTTTGCGGATGGCATTTAATAGGGACTCTTGTCTTCTCTTTTCAACGTCCAAGTCAAGGGCCGGCGACTTACCAAAGATTTTGCCGTACATCATCTTTTGCAGCTCGCTTCCGCCAAACTCGTTTGCGGTCTCGCCGATAACATATATTAAATCTCCTGCAGCCTTGAACTCCTGAGTCGTGATATGGGAAAGGTCCTCTACAAGCCCGACCATTCCTACAACCGGCGTTGGATAGACGGCTTTGCCTTTTGACTCATTGTATAAAGAAACATTTCCGCCGATGACAGGTGTGGAAAGCATGTTACAAGCCTCACTCATCCCGTCAACCGCTTTCTCGATCTGCCAGAAGATTTCCGGTTTCTCCGGGTTCCCGAAATTCAGGCAGTCCGTAATCGCAAGCGGAACGCCTCCCGAGCAGACGATATTGCGGGCTGCTTCTGCCACCGCGATCTTCCCGCCTGTTTCCGGATCAAGATAGAGATAACGTGAATTGCAATCCGTTGTCATCGCCAATGCCTTCTTCGTCCCTCTGATCCTGATGACCGCTGCATCTGATCCCGGGCTTACAACCGTGTTCGTGCGTACCTGGTGATCGTATTGGTCATAGACCCACTCTTTGCTGGCAATCGTCGGCTGTGAAAGCAGCTTGACCAAAGTTTCCTGGTGATCGATCACAGCTGGAGTTTCCGCCTCCATCTCTTGGAACTCTTTAAAATAAGCAGGTTCCTGCGAAGGCTTATGATACACAGGAGCGTCTTCAGCGAGAGCATCAACTGGCACGTCGGCAACGATTTCGCCTTTGTGAAGAAGTCTCAGCGTCTGGTCCTCTGTTACACGGCCGATGGCCACTGCATCCAGGTCATACTTGGAAACGATCCTCTCGATTTCCGCTTCACGCCCTTTTTCCACGACAATCAGCATTCTTTCCTGTGATTCAGAGAGCATCATTTCATAAGGCGTCATATCTCTTTCACGCTGAGGCACAAGATCAAGATTCATTTCAATACCGGAACCGGCTTTACTCGCCATTTCGGCTGAAGAACTGGTAAGCCCTGCTGCGCCCATATCCTGGATTCCGATAAGTGCATCCGACTTGATCAATTCAAGGCAGGCTTCCAATAGAAGTTTTTCCATGAACGGATCCCCGACCTGGACTGCCGGGCGCTTTTCTTCGGATTCTTCCCCAAGCTCCTCTGATGCGAATGTCGCTCCGTGAATACCGTCACGTCCTGTTTTCGCACCTATATACATCACAGTGTTGCCGGTTCCCTTGGCGATGCCTTTTTGGATGTCCTCATGGTTGATTAACCCGACACACATCGCATTGACAAGAGGGTTTCCTTCATAGGCAGCATCGAACTGGACTTCTCCGCCGACCGTCGGGATGCCGATGCAGTTTCCGTAGCCTGCAATGCCTGCGACTACTTCTTCAAAAAGGTACTTAACACGAGGAGAATCCAATTCTCCAAAGCGTAAAGAGTTGAGTAATGCGACAGGCCTCGCACCCATTGAAAATACATCTCGAATAATTCCGCCGACACCTGTTGCCGCGCCCTGATAAGGCTCGATCGCTGACGGGTGGTTATGGCTTTCAATCTTGAAAACAACTGCTTGCTGGTCTCCGATGTCGACAATTCCTGCTCCTTCCCCAGGTCCTTGAAGAACCCTCTCTCCTGTCACAGGGAATTTCTTCAGGACCGGTTTTGAGTTTTTGTAGCTGCAATGCTCTGACCACATAACAGAGAAGAGCCCTGTTTCGGTATAGTTAGGCGTTCTCCCGAGGATGTTTTCCACCATTGTGAACTCTTCATCCGTCAGTCCCATCTCACGGTAGATTTTCTCAGTCTTGATTCTGGTTTCATTCGGCTCAAGCATTAACGGCATGTTCTTCCCTCCAGTGCTTTACAATTGATTGAAATAATTTAAGGCCGTCCGCGCTTCCCAGCAGATCATCCATCGCTCTTTCAGGGTGCGGCATCATTCCAAGGACATTACCCGCAGCATTCGTGATTCCCGCAATGGCCGCTGTGCTTCCATTAGGATTTCCGCCATCATATGAAAATACGATTCTGTTGTTCTCTTTCAATTCCTGCAGCGTGTTTTCATCACAGTAATAATTGCCTTCCCCATGGGCTACAGGCACTTGCAGAACTTCACCTTTTTCGTAGCTTCCTGTAAACAACGTCTCATTGTTCTCGACTTTTAACGGCACCGTGCGGCAGATGAACTTCAAGCCGTCATTGCGTAAAAGCGCTCCCGGCAGCAGGCCTGCTTCCAGCAAAATTTGAAATCCATTGCAGACCCCAAGAACAGGTTTTCCCGCTTGAGCTGCCTTGACCACTTCACTCATGACATTGGAAAAACGGGCAATCGAACCGCAGCGCAGGTAATCTCCATAAGAGAATCCACCAGGCAGAAGAATAGCATCATAGTCTTCCAGATTGTCAGCGTCATGCCAGACGTATTCGACTTCTTCACCGATCTCATCCTTGATGGCATGGTACATATCGATATCACAGTTCGAGCCCGGAAATACGATTACAGCAAACTTCATTGAACCGTCAACTCCTCAATTTCGTAGCGGTAATCCTCGATGACCGGATTGGCCAGCAGCTTGCTGCACATTTCCTCAACGGTTTCTTCCACACTCTTGTCAGAAGGAGAGATGGTCAGTTCCATATATTTACCGATGCGCACATCTTCCACACCGCTGTAATTCATGCTGTGAAGTGAGTTTTGGACAGCCTTCCCCTGTGGATCCAATACGCTTTCTCTTAACGTGATAAATACCTTTACTTTATACATGCTTCTTTTCCTCCCAATCGTTCTAGAATTATAGAATAAACCTCTGTCAAGCTTCCCAATCCCCTGCGGAATACATCCTTATCAAGCTTCTGGTCTGTTTCCATGTCCCAAAGCCTGCAGGTATCAGGCGAGATTTCGTCAGCGAGCACGATCCGCCCCTCACTGTCTTTTCCGAACTCCAGTTTGAAATCGATCAATTTGATACCAATTTCTTCAAAAATTTCCGTTAACACCGCATCCACTTTCAACGCTTGAATCTTCAGGAACTCAACCTCTTCCCGGCTCGCCAGCTCCAGCAGCTCAATATGGGAATCCGTCAGCAGCGGATCACCGAGCTCGTCATCTTTATAGTAAAACTCGACGATACTGTGCCTTAAAGCGGTTCCTTCTTTCAATCCAAGTCGACTTGCTAAACTTCCGGCCGCAACATTTCTGACCACAACTTCCAGAGGAATAATATCCACCCGCTTCACCAGCTGTTCATTCTCTGAAATCCTTTTGATAAAATGACTCCCAATCCCCTTGTCTTTCAGCTTTGAAAACAGCAGACTGCTAATCTCGTTATTCAAGACCCCTTTGCCGCCGATCTCCGCCTTCTTCTCCCCATTAAAGGCAGTCGCCGAATCCTTATATTCCACCCAAACCTCTTCGTTGTTTTCCGTACTGTAGATCCTCTTTGCTTTCCCCTCGTATAAAAGACCCTGCTTCTGCATCCCCTGCACCCCTTTTCAATACTTTGCCGCTTCACCGCACTAAGAGGGACAGTCCCTTTTCACGCTTTAAAGCACTAAATCAAAATCAAATATTAGCAATCTTCAGTCTATGTTTTGTAAAAAAAGGAAGAGACCTCTCTCTTCCTTTTATGAAATTACTTCAATCCGCAGCGCTCGAAGATCGTGTCGACATGCTTCAGGTGGTGACGGTAATCAAAACAGTCGTCAATCTCAGCAGGTGAAAGCCTGGTGGTGATTTTCTCTTCGCCCTCTATAAGCGTACGGAATGGCACTTGCTTCTCCCATGCTTCCATTGCTTTCGGCTGGACCGTATCATACGCTTCCTCACGAGCCATCCCTTTATCGATAAGAGCAAGCAGGACACGCTGTGAATAAATCAGTCCGAGCGAAGCATTCATATTTCGCTGCATATTCTCAGGATAAACGGTCAGGTTCTTGACGATATTGCTAAAACGGTTCAGCATATAGTTCAGCGCAATGGTCGCATCCGGCAGGATCACACGTTCCGCTGAAGAGTGAGAAATATCGCGTTCATGCCAAAGCGGTACATTCTCATAAGCCGTCATCATGTATCCTCTGATGACACGGGCCATTCCTGTCATATTCTCCGATCCAATCGGATTGCGTTTATGCGGCATGGCAGAAGATCCTTTTTGGCCTTTTGCGAAAAACTCTTCCACTTCACGTGTTTCACTTTTTTGAAGACCGCGGATTTCAACCGCAAACTTCTCAATGGAAGTCGCAATCAGAGCGATCATACTCATATAGTGGGCGTGGCGGTCGCGCTGCAGCGTTTGCGTGGAAACGGGGGCAGCCGTCAATCCGAGCTTTTCGCACACATAAGATTCGACGAAAGGATCAATATTCGCATAAGTCCCGACTGCACCGGAAATCTTCCCGAATTCCACACCCTCAGCCGCTTCTTTAAAACGCTTCAGATTTCTCTTCATTTCTTCATACCAAAGGGCAAGCTTTAAGCCAAACGTAGTCGGTTCCGCATGCACACCATGTGTTCTTCCCATCATTACGGTATCCTTATGCTCGATCGCTTTATTCTTAAGGATTTCGATGAAGTTCTCCAAATCCTTCATGATGATCTCATTTGCCTGGCGAAGCACATACGACAGCGCTGTATCAACGACATCCGTCGAAGTCAGCCCGTAATGAACCCATTTGCGTTCCTCGCCAAGCGTTTCAGAAACCGCTCTTGTAAAAGCAACCACATCATGGCGCGTTTCTTCTTCGATTTCTTTGATCCGTTCTACATCAAAGCCGGCATTCTCCCTGATTTTTGCAACATCTTCCTTAGGAATGTCGCCGATTTCAGCCCATGCCTCACACGCCAAAATCTCTACTTCAAGCCATGCCTGGAAGCGGTTCTCCTCTGTCCATATCGCTCCCATTTCCGGGCGTGTATAACGTTCAATCATGATAATTTTCCTCCGATCATCTCTTTACTGTCCCATATGCCTGTTTCATTTACTTCCTTTAAAGCTGCCTCAATATCACTCGTCAGAATGGTCACATGCCCCATTTTGCGCTTCGCCTTCGGTTCATCTTTTCCATAGAGATGGATGCTCCAGTCCGGCTGATTCGGGATGCTTTCGACCACTGCTCCAAGGTGCTCTCCCAATACATTGACCATGACCGCTGGTTTAATGATATCCGTACGCTTTAATGGCCAGTTGCAGATCGCCCTGATATGCTGGGCGAATTGCGACGTCTCGCAAGCCTCGATGGAAAAGTGGCCGGAATTATGCGGGCGCGGCGCCAGCTCATTGACATAAATCCCGCCTGATTCGGTTAAAAACATTTCAACCGCCAGCGTTCCGACCATATCCAGGGTTTCTGCGACTTTTTTTGCTATACTTACAGCCTTCTCATTGTCTGTGCGGCTTATTCTGGCAGGTGCGATCGTCTGATGAAGAATATTGTCTCTGTGGATGTTCTCAACAGCTGGAAAAACACTGAGCTTTCCAGAAGGTGTCCGGGTCACGATTACAGATACTTCCTTTTCAAATGACATCCACTTTTCCAAAACACAAGGTCCGTTAGCCAGCAGGACCGCAGCTTTTTCTATATCTTGCTCATCATAGAGGACGACCTGACCCTTCCCGTCATACCCGCCTCTCGCGGTCTTCAGGACAACCGGGTAGCCAAGCTCCTCCGCATTACCGCCGATTTCCTGTTCATTGGTGATGATTTCATAAGGAGCAACTTCCACCCCTCCGTATACAAGGGCTTCCTTTTCCGCGATCCGGTTCTGGGTGATCCGGATCAATTCGGCTCCCTGAGGAACATACGCTTTTTCCGTAAGATCCTTGAGTGCTTCATAATCTATATTCTCAAATTCATATGTAATCACATCACTGATCCCTGCCAGTTTTTCAAGCGCTTCACGATCTTCAAAATCTGCAATGATCACTTCATCCGCAACCTGTGCGCAAGGAGCATTGCTCCCCGGGTCTAAAACAGCGATTCTAAAACCCGCTTCCTTTGCTGCCAAAGCCATCATCCTGCCAAGCTGTCCCCCGCCGATAATGCCGATCGTCTGTCCTGGGTAGATCACTTTGTTATTCAAGCTCATCACTGCTCTCCACCACTTTTTGTCTTAAAGCTTCTCTATTTTCATCCAGGCTGCGGGCTAATTCCTCATCCTGGGTGGAAAGAATCTGTGCCGCAAGCAGGCCTGCATTCTTCGCCCCCGCTTCGCCGATCGCCACTGTGGCTACCGGAACACCGCCAGGCATCTGAACGATGGACAGAAGAGAATCCAGACCATTAAGCGCCTTCGATTGAACCGGCACTCCGATGACAGGAAGAGTCGTCTTCGCCGCTATCATACCTGGAAGATGCGCAGCGCCGCCAGCACCGGCAATGATCACTTTCAATCCTCTCTCACGCGCACTCTCTGAGTACTCGAACATCAGGTCAGGCGTCCTGTGAGCAGAGACAACTTTTTTTTCGTAAATGATGCCATACTCGTCTAGAATATCACAAGCTTGCTTCATTGTTTTCCAATCAGAAGTACTTCCCATGACAACTCCTACTTTTGGCTGCATTTTGTTACCTCCTGGAATTTATATTTTGGTTTATATGGCAATCAATCTTTTCGTTACATGGTTACTGTTATAAAATGGAGTTGATTTCCGCTCCAATCGTTCTCATTAAATAGCATAAAGGTTAAATAGCATAAAGCCCACAGTCTTTTATAGCGTAATAATTATGCTAAGTGATAAAAAGTAAGTTTCCTGTTTGTTTTAATGTAATAACTTCATATATTGAACTTTTAAAAAAACACAAAAGCCCGGATTAACGCTTCTCATGAGAGAAAGCAGTTAATCCGGGCTCCAACAGCCTGGGCACGGTCCCCTAAAAGGATAGACCTATGGCCGGGTTGTTTACCAGACAGCTACTTTCCCTCATAGTCCAGTCATTTACGGTAACCGGGTAGATACTTATGGGCCATATTCCCAAGATTATATGAGGGTGTTTTCTTGTTGTTTTCATCATAACAACAGCACAACGTAACTGTCAACGAAAAATCGAACGATAATAAAATTCAGAAAATTAATGTTCGTATTTTAGTCGTTTTTTCTTCCTTCAAATATTATTTGTTGTCTGACAGGGACATATTCCACCTTGCCATTCTTCTTCTCTTCGTTGAAAACAGGCTTTTCCATCCGTCTTACAGGTGAATAGCCTTCCTGTTTCATCCTATCTAGGCATTGAGCAATACTTTCGTTTTCTTCAACTTCAAACATCTTTTTATTTTTACTCATTGTCAGGCAAATTTTCCTTTCTGATTTTTCTAACGGCCTTCACCCAGAAGCCTCCATGGATTGTCTTTGGCTCATACGCAATGATGAATGCTTTCGGATCCAGTTCCTTGATGGTCTGATACAGCTTCATTTCATACTTTCTAGGAGTCAGGATCTGCATGGCCATCCTGTCCCCTTCCAGGCCATGGGCGGCCCAATTGGTCACCCCGTACCCCTTTGACCGTAACCTGTCCGGCAGGGCTTTATCATAATCAGCTGTTATTACATTGACGGTGATGTAACCCAGGGCGAGCTTCTCCTCAATTTTCATCCCAACAATGACTCCAAGCCCGTAACCAATCGCATAGGCAGCAAGGTTTTGGATCTCATTCAGGTTATCCAAGACAAGACCCAGTCCTACGACATATATGACCACTTCGAACATACTGACAAACGCGGCAACATACCTGTAGCCCTTCAGCGTGAGAATCATCCGGATCGTAAAAAACGAAACATACACGATATTAATGATCAGAATGATGGCAACCATGACATAACTATTCTCTAGCAATCCGTTCTCCTCCTCTGATCATTGGAACAGCGCAAACTTGAAAACCCGCCTGCTGCTCCTGGATTTCTACCTACTCTACTAGAATTTTCCCCTTTTGTGAACAGATAATCCGCAAATTACATGAAAGTGCAAAAAGGGGAGACTGCACGGGCATTGAATTACTGCAGGTTATCGGCGGTATGAACGGGTTTATCGGCGGAAACGAACTGGTTATCAGCGGAAAGTGCAGATTTATCGGCGAAAACGGACACTTTATCAGCGCTTTTTCCTTTTTATCGGCAAAACCTCTACTTCAACTCAATATCCTGCCGAACCCCATTAAACGAATAAAAAAAGAGAGTGGAATCCACCCTCTTACGTTATTTTCTATTAGTTACAGGAAGGCTGACCTCGACAATCGTTCCTCTGCCCTGAACACTTTTAATGACCAGCGTTCCTCTATGTTCATGGGCAATCTTCTTGCAAAGTAGAAGCCCTAGCCCCGTTCCCTTCTCCTTAATGGAATAAAAGGGTTCACCAAGACGCTTTAATCGTTCGGGTGGAATCCCTACTCCCTCATCCTTGATCCGTACCACTATATGCTTATGTTCACGGATAGCCGACACATCTATCGTCCCGCCGCCAGGCATAGCTTCCAGGCTGTTTCTGAAGATATTCAAGAACAACTGGCGGATCTTTTCCTTCACTCCCCGCAGCTCCTGCCGGGAAGGCGTCATGCGGAAATCTATTTCAGCCCCGCACTCTCTGAGCTGGCGCTTAAAGGAAGACACCAGGGGAATGAGGACATCCTCGAACAGCAGGATATCTTCTTCTCTAGCTGCTTCTGGCTCAGCCAAAGCCAGGAATTCACTTGTGACTAGATTGATACTTTCCAGCTCATCTAAAACGATGTCCAGATAATCATGATTGATTACGTCTGCATCTCGCATTAATTTAAGAAACCCAAGGGAGCTAGTCAGGGGGTTTTTGATTTCATGGGCAACCCCTGCTGCAAGCTGCCCTGCCAGCGCAAGTTTTTCCTTCTCTTTAATCATTTTATCCATTTCTACTTTGGCCGTTATGTCCTGAAAAGTCGCTATCACCTTTTCAACCCTATCTTCTTCCTCCATGAGCACGTTCCTCGTATTCACAAGGATCCACTTCAAGCTTTTATGCTGGGGATGTTGAAAGCCCATAATGAAATTTCTGATTTCCTTTTGCGTCCTGACCGCTTTCCTCCAGGGATGCTCTTTGAGGCTGAGTTCATCACCATTCTCATCTAAAAGCAGCCACTTGTGATTTTCCAAGCTTAACTTCTTGATTTTGTCCTTGGGAAGCCCGATAATCTCCTCAGCATTCTGGTTGGCAAAAAGCACCCTGCCGCTGCTATCCTGCACCGTAATGCCGCATGCAATTGCGTCATAATATTTTCCCCTCTGCTGCTCAAGCAGTTTTCTGTCAGTAATATCGTACATTGTAACCAATGCACCTTCATCAAACCCAAGAGAAAGAACCTTCACTTCAAAATATTTTCTTACTCCGTTCTGAAGCACATAAATTTCCTGCGGATCAGATCCACTCATCAATTTAAGGAGGTGAATTGGCTTCTGATTCCCCCCAGTTTCAGACAGCTGATCGAACAGGGCCTGTCCAGGGATCCCCACCAAGCGATCCTCTTTCTGTCCCACCAATTTAATCAGAGAATGATTCACGAAAGTCACCCGCAGTTCTTTACATAATCCAATGAGGATCTCGTCTGTGGAACTCAGGATATTTTCCATCCTCCCGTTCATCTTCCTCAGGTCAGATTCCGCTTTCTTTTGCAGGCTGACGTCTCTAATCACAAGATGAATGAACGTCTCGCCCTGCACCTTCCTCGATATCCCCTTCACTTCCACCGTCACTCTGCTGGAATCCGGCCTGATGACCTCAACATCAATTATGTTATGTGAAAAATCTTCCTTGCTGATCATGCCTTTGTAGTAAGCCAGAGCTTTATCCCTGTCATAAGGATGCACTCTCGAGAATAAGGAATCCCTCCTGGCCATTTCAGAAGGGCAGCCTAAAATCTCTTGGGCTTCCTTATTTAAATACAGCATATTTTCCTCTGAAAAAACCACTATGCCATCCGGGTTATCTTCTACTAGGCTGCGATATTTTTGCGTACTCTCCAACAGATTTTCTTCATATTGCCTCCTCTGTGAAATATCAATCCCAGAACCAATGATAAACCCTTTTCCGGTTTCACCTTCCTTCAAAAAGGAAACGGACCATTGAACAGAAAGCCTCTTACCCTTTTTTGAGATCCAGGTGCTCTCATGATTCTCCTCCTGCTTCAAGCCTCGCTGGCAGGTTCGTTTGAAGGACATCTGCTGCTCCTCATCTACAAGAAACTCCCAGATCACCCTGCCTTTTACTTCATCCGCCGTATAGCCTGTCTTCTCCTCAGAAAATGTATTCATGCTGATAATGCGTCCGCTTCGGTCCATGATAATGATGTAAGCCTGTATCCCATCAAGCAGCTCCATCGTTCTGTTCCTTTCAGCCAGCCACTCATCCTGCACAGCTTTTTTTGTCTCGATATTTCGGATTATATGGAGAACATATTGCTTACTATTGACCTCAACCAAAGCTGACTTCACCTCAACCACAACCGATTCTCGATCCTTTATACAAAGCTCGATTTCCAGCATAGCCCGCTTTTTCTCTATAAGACGCTTCTTTATAAGGTCCAACAGCATGCTGCTTATATTGGAGAAAAGGGTTTGGTCAGGATTTAGTTTCAATAAATCCTTCATTTCGTATCCCAGTAGATCACAAGCAGCCAGATTGGCACCTATAAAGACGTTATCCCAGGAGCCATCAGAGGCAAACTGAGTAATCAATACAGCATCATCAGTATTTTCATAAAAAGCGGCAAGAAGGGCATGGATTTCCTTACTTGCATCGGTCGGGGTATTCATGCCTTTCCCGCCTTTCCATATTAAAAGTTTAAAAGTGATAGATAAAAAAAGAGCGGTATAACAAACTCAAAGTCTTAAATTAAGAGTTATACAGAGGAAAACTGCGGTGAAGATAAGTGGGGATTCCTTACTATTTCGGACTGTGAATTATAATTTAAAGGTATGCTAAAAAGACAGAAAAGTCAAACATATATTGCGCAGAATAGCAATTTTAAATAGGCTTATAAAAGATAGTTTTACCAGCCAGCACGTCCTCATAACTCCTTTGTCATAAATAAACTGTTCGGGTCTTCTATATAATCACCAAATGGCCCACAATAGTGAAAACCAAAACCCTCATACAGATTCCTTGCAGGTTCAAAAGCAATCATGGAACCCGTCTCTAAACTCAGCCGTATATACCCCCGCTTCTTCGCCTCATCGATTATATATAGCAGAAGCCCACGTGAAACTCCCTTCCTTAAATGAATAGGAGAGGTCTTCATCGACTTAATCTCTCCGTGGCGGGAATCCAACTCCTTAAGAGCTCCGCAGCCGACCAACTCTCCGCCATCCCACGCACTCCAAAGAGTTACCTCAGGCTTCCTCAAACCCTCCAGATCCAACGCATGCCTGCTTTCTGCCGGTGAATGCATTTCCATATTACGAAGGTGGTCCATAATCAGCTCCTGGATAGCATCACCCGTTAGATCATCCACTTTAATCTCCATAAGATTCTCTCCTTTTCAAAAAAAGCTGATAATACCCTAAGAATTCTTCATTACTTCGAAATAACCTCTTTATTTTATCACTCGAAAAAAAATCGCACTTCGCTAACCTGTTTTTCCGTTACACCTTGCTTATTTAAAAGAAAAAACAGGTATTGCATTAGAACGTAATATAAATTACTCTATAGATAAAGGGGTGGGAATATGAAAAATACATATTTAGACTTTCGAGTTTTACAAAGATCCGCTATCGATCTAATTAAAGAAGAAAAATATCAAGACGCAATTAAAAGCTTAGAAGACGCGAAAACCATTTTTCCTACTAAAGTGGACAGAATAGGACATTGGCTTTCAGGTATTTACTGTATCCAAAATAATAAAAAAGACGCTCTCAAAGAACTAAAAGAAGTACTGCATAAAGGGTTATACTGGAATCCAAATATATTAACAAACGATACTGACTTATCCTTAATTCAGGACTCTGAAGAATTTGCAGAAATCATCCACAAAAGTGAGGAGTTATACAATCTTCATAAACGAAACTCAAGTTCGCTGCTTCATACGGTAGGAAATAGTCAATCTGAAACTACCATCACAGCTTTACATTGGAAAAATTCAAATGCCTTAGACTTTTCTCAGCAAATAGTTACTGACAATCTAAGAGACAGATATTTATTTTCCTTTATTCAATCTTCTCAAATGTTTAGTCATGGCTGCTATCATTGGGATGATTACGATATGGCTAAGAATGAAATTGAGAATTCGGACGTTAAATTCAATGATAAGGTTGAATCAGTTATCAAAAATAGAATTATATTCGGAGCCTCCCAAGGAGCAGATACAGCCATTCAAATGTATTTTGAACCGACTAGAGATTACGATACAGTAATTGCGCTGGTACCCACCCTAGCGAACCTGGACATTATTGAAGAAAAAATAAAAACACATCAAAAAACAAAGGTGAAGTTTGTAATTATTACTGGTGTTAAGATTATTACTATACTAACGTCCTGGAAGCAATGCCTATTTTTGAAAAATACAATGTTCCTTGTAAATTAATCGTTATCGAAGGAATGGGCCACACCATACCAGCTAACTTTGAAGAATTATTTGAAGAGAATATATAATAGTAAAATTGAAGACAGCCGATTCCCAACTGGAATCGGCTGTTTTACTATCAAAAAAGCAGTGACAACTTCAAAGCGATTTGTCATCCCTTATTTTTCATCAAATTATTGGCCAATGAGCTGCGGACCTCTTCTTCTGCTAGGCTCGTTCCCATACTCATGGGCAGTCACCCACTGCTGTGCTCCCCCCCCCTGTCTTCCTCGACATTCCATCTCCTCTCCATCCTTAGCTCTTTCGTTGGATTCCACAACGTGAAGACATATATTTATTACGAAAAGGGGGCACTCATGTATCCAGCGGCCTAACATGAAGACATATCTAAGGCAAAAACAAGTCACTTATGTATCCAGAGACGCAATGTGAGGACATATCTACGACCAAAACGAGTCACTCATGTATCCAGAGCGGCAACGTGAGGACATATCTACTCCGATAACATGTCACTCATGTACTCAGAGACGCAATGTGAGGACATATCTATGCCAAAAACAAGTCACTCATGTACCCAGAGCGGCAACGTGAGGACATATCTACTCCGATAACATGTCACTCATGTACTCAGAGACGCAATGTGAGGACATATCTATGCCAAAAATAAGTCACTCATGTACCCAGAGCGGCAACGTGAGGACATATCTATGCCGAAAAGGGGCCACTCATGTATCCAGTGCCGCATCGTGAGGACATATCTACGACCAAAACGAGTCACTCATGTACCCAGAGCGGCAACGTGAGGACATATCTATGCCGAAAAGGGGCCACTCATGTATCCAGTGCCGCATCGTGAGGACATATCTACGACCAAAACGAGTCACTCATGTATCCAGAGTTTCAACGTGAGGACATATCTACTCAAAAAACGAGTCACTCATGTACCCAGAGCGGCAACGTGAAGAAAGATCTATTCCAAAACAAGTCACTCAACTACTCAGAGACTCAGCGTGATTACATATCTATGCCGAAAAGGGGGCACTCATGTAACCGGAGAAGATCTATTAGGGAAATTTTTTTTTTAAAAAGAGCACCCCTTGGGTACTCTTTAATTTGCCTGGCGACGTCCTACTCTCACAGGGGGAGACCCAACTACCATCGGCGCTGAAGGCTCGGACGGCGATGAGCGGCGAATCTCTTCGTCCGCTTCGCTCGTTCACATCCTCATGGACGGTTGCCCACTGCGGTGTTCAATCCCTCGCGTCCTCGACCTTCTTGCTCCTCCCCATCCTCGCTCCTGCGTCTTATGGATTTGCGGAGGAAAAGGGATCTCTTCCTTTTCTTTTGGAATACAAAAAAAGAGCACTACTTCGGGTACTCTTTGTCTTGCCTGGCGACGTCCTACTCTCACAGGGGGAGACCCAACTACCATCGGCGCTGAAGGCGAGGACGGCGATGAGCGGCGAATCTCTTCGTCCGCTTCGCTCGTTCGCATCCTCATGGGCGGTTGCCCACTGCGGTGCTCTCTCCCTCTCGTCCTCGACCTTCTTGCTCCTCCCCATCCTCGCTCCTGCGTTATAAGAGAGTCTATTTTTGGGGATCTCCCCCTATTATTTGAACACAAAAAAAGAGCACCACTTCGGGTACTCTTTGTCTTGCCTGGCGACGTCCTACTCTCACAGGGGGAGATCCCCCAACTACCATCGGCGCTGAAGAGCTTAACTTCCGTGTTCGGCATGGGAACGGGTGTGACCTCTTCGCCTTAGTCACCAGACTGTATGAAATTGAAAGAACATTGTTCTTTCAAAACTAGATAAAGATTCAGAAGAAAGAAGAAAGTATTCCGAGTTTCGCTGCATTTTGCAATCCAGCTCCGGCGGCTAGAGGCTCGGGGTCATATGTCATCAATCAGCCGAGGGCAAATACCGCCCTCATTTGCTTGCTGTCAGATGCCTGTCGCCTCTGTTCAAGCCGCCTGCGCTTTTTACTGTGGTTAAGTCCTCGATCGATTAGTATCTGTCAGCTGCACGTGTCGCCACGCTTCCACCTCAGACCTATCTACCTGATCATCTTTCAGGGATCTTACTCACATAAAGTGATGGGAAATCTCATCTCGAGGGGGGCTTCATGCTTAGATGCTTTCAGCACTTATCCCTTCCGCACATAGCTACCCAGCGATGCCTTTGGCAAGACAACTGGTACACCAGCGGCTACCCAGCGATGCCTTTGGCAAGACAACTGGTACACCAGCGGTGCGTCCATCCCGGT
>NZ_VTEI01000039.1 GCF_008180415.1 Rossellomorea vietnamensis | reverse complement strand
TTCTCAGTTCGGATTGCAGGCTGCAACTCGCCTGCATGAAGCTGGAATCGCTAGTAATCGCGGATCAGCATGCCGCGGTGAATACGTTCCCGGGCCTTGTACACACCGCCCGTCACACCACGAGAGTTTGTAACACCCGAAGTCGGTGAGGTAACCTTTTGGAGCCAGCCGCCTAAGGTGGGACAGATGATTGGGGTGAAGTCGTAACAAGGTAGCCGTATCGGAAGGTGCGGCTGGATCACCTCCTTTCTAAGGATATATGAGACGTGACGTTTCTGTTTGGTTTTGTTCAGTTTTGATGGTTTAATTAGGTTTTTTCGCCTAGCGAAAATAACCCTCATTACCATTGCGCAGCGAAGCGGAGCTTTCAATTCTCCTTTCGACGTGATGACCATCAAACAATTGTTCTTTGAAAACTAGATAAAGTTAGAAGAAGAAAGTCAAGAAAGAACCGAGAATCGCCATTTTAGGATATCTCTTATGAGATATTGTTAGATTAACCATTTGGTTAAGTTATGAAGGGCGCACGGTGGATGCCTTGGCACTAGGAGCCGATGAAGGACGGGACTAACACCGATATGCTTCGGGGAGCTGTAAGTAAGCTTTGATCCGGAGATTTCCGAATGGGGAAACCCGCTGCACGTAATGGTGCAGTATCCATACTTGAATACATAGAGTATGGAAGGCAGACCCGGGGAACTGAAACATCTAAGTACCCGGAGGAAGAGAAAGCAAACGCGATTCCCTGAGTAGCGGCGAGCGAAACGGGATTAGCCCAAACCAAGAGGCTTGCCTCT
>NZ_VTEI01000038.1 GCF_008180415.1 Rossellomorea vietnamensis | reverse complement strand
GCTAGTAATCGCGGATCAGCATGCCGCGGTGAATACGTTCCCGGGCCTTGTACACACCGCCCGTCACACCACGAGAGTTTGTAACACCCGAAGTCGGTGAGGTAACCTTTTGGAGCCAGCCGCCTAAGGTGGGACAGATGATTGGGGTGAAGTCGTAACAAGGTAGCCGTATCGGAAGGTGCGGCTGGATCACCTCCTTTCTAAGGATATATGAGACGTGACGTTTTGATTTGGTTTTGTTCAGTTTTGACGGTTTAATAACTGTCAGGGCGTTTTACGAAAGTAAAACAGCCGACTATAATTGTTCTTTGAAAACTAGATAAAGTTAGAAGAAGAAAGTCAAGAAAGAACCGAGAATCGCCATTTTAGGATATCTCTTATGAGATATTTTTTGAAAACTACGGCGAAGGAGAAGCGAGGAGTGCAAGGCGCCGAGTTTCTGAGCAGCGGAGTGTACTTTAACGTACATGAGCAGCGCAGGAAACGAAGGCAACGCYGCAATCCGAAGCTTATCGTTCGACGATGGTTAAGTTAGAAAGGGCGCACGGTGGATGCCTTGGCACTAGGAGCCGATGAAGGACGGGACTAACACCGATATGCTTCGGGGAGCTGTAAGTAAGCTTTGATCCGGAGATTTCCGAATGGGGAAACCCGCTGCACGTAATGGTGCAGTATCCATACTTGAATACATAGAGTATGGAAGGCAGACCCGGGGAACTGAAACATCTAAGTACCCGGAGGAAGAGAAAGCAAACGCGATTCCCTGAGTAGCGGCGAGCGAAACGGGATTAGCCCAAACCAA
>NZ_VTEI01000035.1 GCF_008180415.1 Rossellomorea vietnamensis | reverse complement strand
TCACGCGGCGTTGCTCCGTCAGACTTTCGTCCATTGCGGAAGATTCCCTACTGCTGCCTCCCGTAGGAGTCTGGGCCGTGTCTCAGTCCCAGTGTGGCCGATCACCCTCTCAGGTCGGCTACGCATCGTTGCCTTGGTGAGCCGTTACCTCACCAACTAGCTAATGCGCCGCGGGTCCATCTGTAAGTGGCAGCCGAAGCCGCCTTTCCACTTTTCCTCATGCGAGGAAAAGAACTATCCGGTATTAGCCCCGGTTTCCCGGAGTTATCCCAGTCTTACGGGCAGGTTACCCACGTGTTACTCACCCGTCCGCCGCTGACTTCAGGGAGCAAGCTCCCATCAATCCGCTCGACTTGCATGTATTAGGCACGCCGCCAGCGTTCGTCCTGAGCCAGGATCAAACTCTCCGAAAGAAGTTTGACTTGCTCATTTGCTATTTTTAAAGTATTAGCAACTTTGTAAGAAACATGTTCTTACTAGATTTACGTTGACGTTTTGTTTGTTGTTTTGTTCAGTTTTCAAGGTTCAATACAAATCGCTCGGTTAGAGCAACTTTTATAGTTTAACATCGACTGTTTAAGATGTCAACATCTTTTTTTAATGAAATATTATTCATTTGAAAAAGATAAGTGGAGCCTAGCGGGATCGAACCGCTGACCTCCTGCGTGCAAAGCAGGCGCTCTCCCAGCTGAGCTAAGGCCCCGTATAAGAAAAGTGGTCGGGAAGACAGGATTTGAACCTGCGACCCCTTGGTCCCAAACCAAGTGCTCTACCAAGCTGAGCTACTCCCCGAAATAAATGGCGCGCCCGAGAGGAGTCGAACCCCTAACCTTTTGATCCGTAGTCAAACGCTCTATCCAATTGAGCTACGGGCGCAATATAAATGTTCTGTTTACCAGGAATAATATCTGGTGCCGAGGACCGGAATCGAACCGGTACGGTAGTCACCTACCGCAGGATTTTAAGTCCTGTGCGTCTGCCAGTTCCGCCACCCCGGCAAAGAAACTGTAATGGAGCGGAAGACGGGATTCGAACCCGCGACCCCCACCTTGGCAAGGTGGTGTTCTACCACTGAACTACTTCCGCGAATGGTGCGGGTGAAGGGACTTGAACCCCCACGCCTTGCGGCGCCAGATCCTAAGTCTGGTGCGTCTGCCAATTCCGCCACACCCGCATATTATTTTTTTGCTACATGCAAAAATATGGTGAGCCATGAAGGATTCGAACCTTCGACCCTCTGATTAAAAGTCAGATGCTCTACCAACTGAGCTAATGGCTCGTGCTAATTAGAAAGTGGTGCCGGCAAGAGGACTTGAACCCCCAACCTACTGATTACAAGTCAGTTGCTCTACCAGTTGAGCTACACCGGCAAGTATGTTGTCTCTGAAGAAACAATTTACTAGGTGTTATTTTAATTCGCTTTACTTTTTACGCTGAAGTTTTTTAAAGGAGGTTTATTTACTCCGCTTCGCTTTGTAAAAAACTTGGTGGAGGATGACGGGATCGAACCGCCGACCCTCTGCTTGTAAGGCAGATGCTCTCCCAGCTGAGCTAATCCTCCGTTATAAAGCCTGGCGACGTCCTACTCTCACAGGGGGAGATCCCCCAACTACCATCGGCGCTGAAGAGCTTAACTTCCGTGTTCGGCATGGGAACGGGTGTGACCTCTTCGCCTTAGTCACCAGACATATTCAATTGAAAGAACATTGTTCTTTCAAAACTAGATAAAGTATTAGAAGAAAGAAGAAAGTATTCCGAGTTTCGCTGTTATTTCGTGGTTAAGTCCTCGATCGATTAGTATCTGTCAGCTGCACGTGTCGCCACGCTTCCACCTCAGACCTATCTACC
>NZ_VTEI01000034.1 GCF_008180415.1 Rossellomorea vietnamensis | reverse complement strand
TAGCTAATGCGCCGCGGGTCCATCTGTAAGTGGCAGCCGAAGCCGCCTTTCCACTTTTCCTCATGCGAGGAAAAGAACTATCCGGTATTAGCCCCGGTTTCCCGGAGTTATCCCAGTCTTACAGGCAGGTTACCCACGTGTTACTCACCCGTCCGCCGCTGACTTCAGGGAGCAAGCTCCCATCAGTCCGCTCGACTTGCATGTATTAGGCACGCCGCCAGCGTTCGTCCTGAGCCAGGATCAAACTCTCCGAAAGAAGTTTGACTTGCTCATTTGCTAATTAAAGTGTTAGCAACTTTGTAAGAAACATGTTCTTACTAGATTAACGTTGACGTTTTGTTTGTTGTTTTGTTCAGTTTTCAAGGTTCAATTTGTTCGGCGCTCCGTTTGAAGCGACTTTATTATCTTAACATCTCTTTGTTATTGAGTCAATAACTTTTTTAAAAAAGTTTTAAGAGATGTTTTTGTGTATTTCAGTCGCCACTGACCAAAAATATTATTTCGTTCAGCAGCGACGTTTATTACTATAACAAGGTTCTAAATCGAAGTCAACACATTTATGGTATTTTAATATAATTTTTCGGGAACTCTGTAGTATCTATGGAAAAGACCTTGTCCCTTTGTCTCCACTCTGACTGTCTGGAGTATGTTCTTTTCTGTAAGATATTCGATCAGCACACTGAGATCTACGGAGTATGGCTGGATTTCTTCATGTTCCAAAAGTTCATTGAAACTCCATTGTTCTTTTTCCTCCATAATACTTATCAGATGTTCCGATCCAATTTTCAGTCTGGAATGGATAAGGAATTCACTTGCAAGAAATAATAATTCGAGCCTTTTCTCCAGATCTTCCCTGCTATTGATCAGTTCTTCATATAATTTAAAAATTTCAGGCTCAATCTGTTTAACCTGATTCCACACCGTCACTTCCGGATGAAATCCGTTTTCGATTACTGCGAGCCTTGCGAGATGGTGCAAAGAATGAACGACATGGTTATAAGCATCAAGATGATGTTTGTTTTCAAAAAATGCTTTACCGTCGAGGTACCTGCGGATAAGTTTAGAAAACTCCAATCCTATTTTTATTTTCCTTCCATAGAACGGGAAATCCCTTAATTCCATTTTTAAATTGCTTATATATTCATTTCTGTCAAAAATGATCTTTCCATTAAACAGCCATTCTACGATTTTTCTGTTTGTTCCGAGAAGCATCCATTCTTTCAATTTTTCCTCACTTATTATATGAAGGGCCGCTTTTTGCTGTTCATAGGAATAATGCTTTATAAAAACAGGAGTTTCGGATTCCTTCACTATAATAAGTAAAACAACATCAAAAGTATCCGTCAGCGGGCTCGCTTTTTGCCGCTGGTCGATCATCAGTACTCCTAAAGTATCGGGGTGGCTTGCTCTTTCTTGGTATATGGGTCTTAATATATCTTCCATCTTTTGATTCCTCCACTTACTTTCATTGGATTACTATTTCGACGGGGAAATTAAAAATCCTTCCTCTTCCACAGTCAAATTTCGACAAACTCATGTCCGCTGCACTCAATATCAAATAAATATGGTATAGTATTTTTTTAGGAGGGACAATAATGGCCAAAAAATATTCCAGTAAAATTAATAAAATCCGCACCTTTGCTCTGAGCTTGATTTTTATAGGCTTCATCATTATGTACGGCGGAATTTTCTTTAGAGAACACCCTATTGTTATGACAATTTTTATGCTGCTTGGATTACTCGCTATTGCGGGAAGTACTGTGGTTTACTTCTGGATCGGCATGTTATCCACCAAGGCGGTGCAGGTTGTATGTCCGAATTGCGGCAAACCTACGAAAATTCTTGGACGAGTCGATATGTGCATGTATTGTAATGAGCCTCTAACTCTTGACAAAGGTCTCGAAGGAAAAGATTTCAATGAAAGTTACAATAAGAATAAGGGGTAACTCTTATAGCGCCCAAAAGAAATCGAGTAGGAGGGGGTGACTAACCCCCGACCTCTCACACCACCGTACGTACCGTTCGGTATACGGCGGTTTCAATTAAGTCAAACGCAAAGTTTGATATCTCATAAGCAGACTCTTGAGCCCTTGATTCGACCAGTATTGGTTATCAAGGGCTCTATCTAAGATGGGGCTTTTAGCGATACGCCAATAACCCAACCTAGTATTTGCCCATTCCCAAGCCTTGTTAGTTTGTATTCCTAACTTCGTTAGGTTTCTATGTTTTGTTTTAACTTTCTTC
>NZ_VTEI01000033.1 GCF_008180415.1 Rossellomorea vietnamensis | reverse complement strand
TCAGAACGTCGTGAGACAGTTCGGTCCCTATCCGTCGTGGGCGCAGGAAATTTGAGAGGAGCTGTCCTTAGTACGAGAGGACCGGGATGGACGCACCGCTGGTGTACCAGTTGTCTTGCCAAAGGCATCGCTGGGTAGCTATGTGCGGAAGGGATAAGTGCTGAAAGCATCTAAGCATGAAGCCCCCCTCGAGATGAGATTTCCCATCACTTTATGTGAGTAAGATCCCTGAAAGATGATCAGGTAGATAGGTCTGAGGTGGAAGCGTGGCGACACGTGYAGCTGACAGATACTAATCGATCGAGGACTTAACCACGAATTAGCGAAACTCGGAATACTTTCTTCTTTCTTCTAATACTTTATCTAGTTTTGAGAGAACGATGTTCTTTCAACAAAATAGGTCTGGTGACTAAGGCGAAGAGGTCACACCCGTTCCCATGCCGAACACGGAAGTTAAGCTCTTCAGCGCCGATGGTAGTTGGGGGATCTCCCCCTGTGAGAGTAGGACGTCGCCAGGCAAGACAAAGAGTACCCGAAGTGGTGCTCTTTTTTTGTGTTCAAATAATAGGGGGAGATCCCCAAAAATAGACTCTCTTATAACGCAGGAGCGAGGATGGGGAGGAGCAAGAAGGTCGAGGACGCGAGGGAGTGAACACCGCAGTGGGCAACCGCCCATGAGGATGTGAGCGAGCGAAGCGGACGAAGAGATTCGCCGCTCATCGCCGTCCGAGCCTTCAGCGCCGATGGTAGTTGGGGGCTCCCCCTGTGAGAGTAGGACGTCGCCAGGCAAACCAAAGAGTACCCGAAGTGGTGCTCTTTTTGTATTTGAAAAAAGGGAGATCCGCAAAATAGATTCTCTTAAAACGCAGGAGCGAGGATGGGGAGGAGCAAGAAGGTCGAGGACGCGAGGGAGTGAACACCGCAGTGGGCAGCCGCCCATGAGGATGCAAACGAGCGAAGCGGACGAAGAGATTCGCCGCTCAACGCCGTCAGAGCCTTCAGCGCCGATGGTAGTTGGGGGCTCCCCCTGTGAGAGTAGGACGTCGCCAGGCGATCAAAAGAGTACCCGAGGGTGCTCTTTTTTTATTTTCGAAAAATCTCCCTAATAGATTTTCTCCGGTTACATGAGTGCCCACTTTTCGGCATAGATATGGAATCACGCTGAGTCTCTGTTGCATGAGTAACTTGTTTTTTGCATAGATATGTCTTCACGTTGCGTCTCTGGATACATGAGTGACTTGTTTTTGGCATAGATATGTTTTCACGTTGGGACGCTGGATACATGAGTGCCCCCTTTTCGGAGTAGATATGTCTTCACACTGAGTCTCTGGGTACATGAGTGATCCCTTTGAGCTTAGAGATGTCCTCACGTTGTGAAACTAGAAAAAGCTTAAACAAGAGAACAAAAATATGAGGACAGCATACTTATAAGCGGTAGTAGATGGTTTCTTTTGAAATGAATTTTTCTTAATATCTGTAGTCAAAGAAGAAAGCAATCCAATGATTAATATAAAAGTAATTGCCTCTTTTATTGATGATAGACCAGAAAGTAATGTTAATAGTAAAACTATGCTTACTAATAACATTAATGAAATAGTAATATATTCAGGTTTAAACCTCGGTACGTTTTGCAAATCAGTCACCCTCCGTAAAATCATTAAACATTAAAAATTTTTTAGTTAAACAAATCTTTAAATGAATACTCTTTAGTGCCCATTTGGAAAAAAATGATAATTTTAGTTTATCACAGGGCACATCCATTGAGAATAAATTGTTTTTATCACTCATCTTGGATTCAGTTATAACGTCATTACAGAGCCTTAGTTGGCCAATAAACTGAACCCACCTTAAATAATGGTCGAGAAAACATGCAGCCACGCCATTAAATCAGTTTATCCCAATATGGTTGGACAAGGTCGGGTTGCTGCAAAATAAAAGAGGCTTTTTAGCCTGCATACTTGATTACATAATCTCTGCAAAATTAAAGTGAAACTTTTTGGTAATCCGGCCGTCTTTAGGGTGAGGCACCAAAGACCTTGGAAAGTAAGATGAAAAGCGGGGTGTGAGATATGGAAGATGAGGTTAGAAAGCAAAGGATAAGTGAGTGGTACCAGAAATATAGCGATGCGATTTATCAATTTATACTAGTTATGATAGGAGACCATGAACAAGCTAAAGATTTAACACATGATACCTTCCTTAAAGCCTATAATCATTTGTCGCATTTCAAAGGAGAAATGAGCGACAAGAATTGGTTGTATCGTATTGCCAGGAATGTGACCATAGATTTTATGCGTAAAAGAAAACCCATTCGCTATTTTGCCGATTACATTATGGCCTTTCCTTCAAGTGATGATTCTCCAGAAAGAATTTTGCAATTAGGTGAAGCTGAACGACAAATGTATAACGCCTTAAGCAAATTAAAGAGATCGTATCGGGAAGTCATTATATTGAGAAAGATCAAAGAACTGTCAATCCAGGAAACGGCTGAAGTTCTTGGGTGGAAAGAAAGTAAAGTGAAAACGACTCTATTCAGGGGATTGCAGGCCTTGAAAACTCAATTGCAAAAGGAGGGATATGATCATGAAACAATATGATGAAAACAAGGAATATGACAAAACTCTAAAATCACTTGATTCCATCACTATGGGAGAATCTGATAAAGAGGAGGTATATTCAGACCTCTTTCATAGTATCGAGAAAAAGAAAGGTATAGGCAGAGGCTTTAATTGGCCCATACATCTTTTATCTGCTGCCTTCATTATGATCTTCTTTGTAGGTGGAGGATATCTCATAGCTGAAAAAATACTGTGGGAACAAGCTGCTCCCGAGGATGAAAATGTTGAAACGATAGAAACGGTTCTAGATAATGTATTCTCTGGACCTGATAAAGAGTTGAAAAAGATATTAGATGATCAAGATTCCTATATAGAAGAAGACAAAGCTCAAGAATACCAAAGTGATTTATACTCCTATTATGAAAATATTTATCAACCTTATTTTGAAGAAAATACATTTCAAGGCCATATAAATACCAACCAGCTTACTTTTACCCAATTAGCCTATTACAAAGGCTATCAACTGAAAGCAGATAAAATAAATGTCAAAGAAGATGAAAAAACGGATGGTGCATACAACTTTACCGTTAATGTGCACTATTACAAAGGAGATATTAAAGAAGGAGATATTAAGGTCACAGGAAGAGTCAACATTTATAATACAGGTAAAATAAATACCCTGAAATTTTATGATGATGGGGGATTAGAAGAGTTGATAAAGATAATTCAATAGAAGGCTGACCAAATATGTTAACCCTCTAATTAAAAGGGTTAAAAAAACATCCTTTAGCAAGTTAGGAGGTTGAAGATCACCTGCACTCTCTACAGCAGCAATTTTTCAAAAGCATCCATGGAAAAAGACTCGTCCATAGACGAGTCTTTTTCTTTCTTTCGCTGATGAGTAAAAAAGAATCCCTGAATGATAATCTGATATAATCGTTTCAATGATTTCCAGTTACTGCCGATTTAATCTACATGTGGCTAAGCCGATCAATATAGTAAGTGAATTTAATTAAGAGAAAATCTTAACTTATGGCAGGGGGGGTATTGCATGACTTATTATTATTTAGCATCAGATCAAAAGTTGGGATCAGGAAATGGAACTATTGGTATTGCAATGTCAGCACTAGAGTTGGTTTCAGGATTTGATTACCCCATTCAAGTAGAGAATATTAATGGTCTTGAAAAAGAGTGGGAGCTCCAGGCACTGCTGCAATATATCCAAAATCATACTGCCCCTTATAAGATTTGCACGATCCAAGTAGCTAACTTATTGAACTCAAACCGAGTGGAGCTAAAGGTTCGGAGTAGATCAAAAGTATTGCTGCATGAGATTGCCGAACTTGAACAATTATTACTTGAAGAGGGGCATTTATTAACAATAAAGAAGGTGCCTAGATTTACATAATTTGAATCGAGTGTAAAGAGTACATTCACTTGCCTTTAGTGTGATATGAGGGTAATTCCAGTAAGAGGGTTTAAAACGGACCTGCATCTTTACACTCTCTATTTTCGCAGAAGTTGACTTCCCATATCAAAGCCTTTACCATAAAATCACCAAGTCTATTTCTCAGGGGTGTTAATCTTGGAACATTCTCATGATATTATCGATAGATTTTCAGTTTGGCTAAGAAAAGAAGGAAAGTCAGCAAACACAGTAACAACTTATCAAAGAGAACTGAAGAAATACCAGGACTGGCTTCAAACCAAAGGACTGACTCTAAATGAATTTTCCCGGAATGAAGTGCAGAGTTACATAAACTACTTAGAGAATCAAGGTAGAAGTCCAATAACCAATGATAAGATATTTGGCGCCATTCGAACGTTTTCTAAATTCTTAAAGCGACCAGATCTTACAGCAGAAATAGAAATCAAAACGGCAGAAAAGAAAAATGAAATCGAAACTTTAAACAACGAACAATGTGAGTCTATACTGAAAAAAGTAAGAGAAGATGCTAATTGCAGAAATACAGCAATTGTGTACACACTGCTGCATACAGGCATCCGAGTATCGGAACTATGTGCACTGGATAGATCAGATGTCGATTTGGAGGCGAAAACTTTGGAAGTTAATACTCCCACTGGAGCCCAAAGAATCATCCCGTTATCAGAAGAAGCAAATGATTACTTGAAAACATATATCAAAATCTCACAAGTCAAAACAGCGCTGTTTGTCTCGAGAACAAATGAGAGACTTACAGAAAGATCTATACAATACATATTAAAGAAATTTGAGGTTAATCCCCATAAGCTTCGCCACACCTTTTGTCAGCGGCTGGTCGATAAAGGCGTTAGCATTGAGGTTGTTTCAAGGCTTGCGGGGCATAAGGATATTAATGTAACCAAAAGGTATATCAAACCAAAGGTTGAACAACTGGCTCTTGAAGAAGCTATTCAAAAGACGTTTAGTAAAGATAGATGATCAATGAATTAACTCACGCAGAGAGGGTACGAATATAGTACTCTCTCTTTTTTATGAAAAAACCTTGATATAGTTATACAGAGATGATATATTAGGTATTCGGCTTTAAACATCGCTGCCGTTAAAGAAAAAATAAACAAATAGATGTTGACTTCTACGAAGTAGAATGGTATAGTAATAAATGTCGCTGCTACGAGAGAGTGATAGAAAATAAATAGCAGCTATAAATTAGTTGTTCGCAGAAGTTGACAACAACGAAACGATATGTTATGATAGACTTCTGGTCGATTGAACCTTGAAAACTGAACAAAACAACAAACAAAACGTCAACGTAAATCTAGTAAGAACATGTTTCTTACAAAGTTGCTAATACTTTAAAAATAGCAAATGAGCAAGTCAAACTTCTTTCGGAGAGTTTGATCCTGGCTCAGGACGAACGCTGGCGGCGTGCCTAATACATGCAAGTCGAGCGGAYTGATGGGAGCTTGCTCCCTGAARTCAGCGGCGGACGGGTGAGTAACACGTGGGTAACCTGCCTGTAAGACTGGGATAACTCCGGGAAACCGGGGCTAATACCGGATAGTTCTTTTCCTCGCATGAGGAAAAGTGGAAAGGCGGCTTCGGCTGCCACTTACAGATGGACCCGCGGCGCATTAGCTAGTTGGTGAGGTAACGGCTCACCAAGGCAACGATGCGTAGCCGACCTGAGAGGGTGATCGGCCACACTGGGACTGAGACACGGCCCAGACTCCTA
>NZ_VTEI01000032.1 GCF_008180415.1 Rossellomorea vietnamensis | reverse complement strand
ACTCACGCGGCGTTGCTCCGTCAGACTTTCGTCCATTGCGGAAGATTCCCTACTGCTGCCTCCCGTAGGAGTCTGGGCCGTGTCTCAGTCCCAGTGTGGCCGATCACCCTCTCAGGTCGGCTACGCATCGTTGCCTTGGTGAGCCGTTACCTCACCAACTAGCTAATGCGCCGCGGGTCCATCTGTAAGTGGCAGCCGAAGCCGCCTTTCCACTTTTCCTCATGCGAGGAAAAGAACTATCCGGTATTAGCCCCGGTTTCCCGGAGTTATCCCAGCCTTACAGGCAGGTTACCCACGTGTTACTCACCCGTCCGCCGCTGATTTCAGGGAGCAAGCTCCCATCAATCCGCTCGACTTGCATGTATTAGGCACGCCGCCAGCGTTCGTCCTGAGCCAGGATCAAACTCTCCGAAAGAAGTTTGACTTGCTCATTTGCTAATTTTAAAGTGTTAGCAACTTTGTAAGAAACAAGTTCTTACTAGATTTACGTTGACGTTTTGTTTGTTTTGTTCAGTTTTCAAGGTTCAATCGACCAGAAGTCTATCATAACATGACGTTTCGTCATTGTCAACTTCTGCGAAATTCATTTTTCGTCGCTCCGTTTGAAGCAACTTTTATATAATACCATCAGCCAGGATTTCTGTCAACAAGTTAATGTAACTTTTTTCAGTTCCTTTTTTCTGATGTTCTGCTGCCTGCCTCTTTGGGAGACAGTAATAGTATAATATCAGCTTATTCATAAGATATCAATGGTAATTTATAACTATTAACCCCTCATTAATAACATGTTTTTTATAGAAGGAATTCTTCTATACAGGATATTTCATTGTCACTCGGGAAAAATAGCAACCATATTAAGTATAGAAGGAAGTGAGATTATCAAATCTATATTTCTTTTTTCACTGGCTGCTTGTACCATTTTGAGCGGTAACCATAGCTATGCGCTATCTAAGTCTCCGGACCGCCATCCTGCTAATGAGGAGGTATATCGGGAAATTGGATATGTAACAATTGATAAGGCATTGCAGGAATTCGCCGCACACTTTAATCAAGGAATAGAACTGCCCCTTAGAACCCCGCCCATATCCTTTACACACACTCTGGGGCGTTTCAATGACCTTGACGGCGAGGACAAGGATTCCCTTGAAATAAAATATATCAATGAGAAGCTCCCCGATAATCATTATAAGATTACTGTCCGCCCAGTGGAGCACCGGTTTCCTTATAATGAAGAGGATGTTATTAAAGTGATAAAGCTTGAAGATGGTGAAGAAGCAGTTTATCTGGATAGAGACGGATTCAATGTTTTATCATTTGAAAGAGGGGATTGGCAATATACGCTCAGTATTAATAAACGGGCTTCTGACCTGATGCTTCCCGGCGTCTTAGTACAGATAGCCAATTCAATAGAATTTGCTACTGAGGAGAGCTAACCAAAAAGACGACTCACCATGCCAGTGAGCCGTCTTTTTTCATGAGAGAAACTGTTTTTCTTTTTCAGTAAACATCCTTGACCTTGTTAAAAACCTGAGCCCTTCTGGACCTTCAAGTGAAAACATGCCGCCCCTGCCTTTTACAACATCGATGATCAGCTTGGTATGCTTCCAATACTCAAATTGAGCTTTAGAGATATAGAATGGACAGTCATCGATGCGGCCAAGCAGGACATCACTGTCTCCTATCAGCATTTCTCCCTCCTGATAACACATTGGAGAACTGCCGTCACAGCAGCCCCCAGATTGATGGAATAAAAGCGGACCATGTTTTTCTTTCAATTTAGAAATCAGCTTTGATGCTTCTTCTGTTACTGTCACTCTATCAACTTCAGGCATATTTTCTCCTCCTTTTTATGAATGAGGATTAAAAGAAACCTAATTTCTGCGGACTGTAGCTGACGAGAAGGTTTTTAGTCTGCTGGTAATGGCTCAGCATCATTTTATGGTTCTCTCTTCCGATTCCCGACATTTTATAACCGCCGAATGCTGCATGGGCCGGATAAGCGTGGTAACAGTTAGTCCATACACGGCCGGCTTGAATTTCTCTGCCGAAACGGTATGCCGTATTCATATCCCTGGACCAGACACCAGCTCCCAATCCATACAAAGTATCATTGGCAATTTCAAGAGCTTCTTCAGCTGTTTTGAATGTTGTAACGGAAACGACCGGCCCGAATATTTCCTCTTGGAAAATCCGCATCTTATTATTTCCTTTAAATACAGTCGGCTCAACATAATAGCCGCCTTCCAAATCTCCCTCCAGGTGATTACGGTTTCCGCCTGTTAGTACCTCAGCACCTTCTTGTTTTCCGATATCAATGTAAGAAAGGATTTTTTCAAGCTGCTCCGTTGATGCCTGGGCTCCTATCATTGTTTCTGTATCCAGCGGATTTCCTTGCTTGATGGCCTTCACCCTTTGAAGTGCTCTTTCCATGAATTTATCATAGATGGATTCATGAATCAGAGCACGGGATGGACATGTGCATACTTCACCCTGATTCAGCGCAAACATGACGAAGCCTTCAACGGTTTTATCAAGAAAGTCATCATCTTGATCCATTACATCCTCGAAAAAGATGTTTGGTGACTTTCCGCCGAGTTCCAATGTCACTGGAATCAGATTCTGGGAAGCATATTGCATGATTAAACGGCCTGTTGTCGTTTCACCTGTGAAGGCTACTTTGGCAACTCTTTGGCTTGTAGCGAGAGGTTTTCCTGCTTCAACACCAAAGCCATTGACTATATTCAAAACTCCCTTTGGCAGTAAGTCTTCAATCAATTCCATCATGACCATAATGCTTGCAGGTGTCTGCTCAGCTGGTTTCAATACTACGCAGTTACCGGCTGCCAGTGCAGGTGCGAGTTTCCAAGTCGCCATCAATAATGGGAAGTTCCAAGGTATAATCTGCCCCACCACTCCAAGCGGTTCATGAAAATGATAGGCTACTGTATCATTGTCTACTTCGCCAATGCTTCCTTCCTGCGCCCGGATGCACCCGGCAAAATAACGGAAGTGATCAATAGCGAGAGGCAGATCTGCGTTAAGAGTTTCCCGGACAGGCTTACCATTGTCCCAGGTCTCAGCCACTGCAAGCATCTCAAGATTCTCTTCAAGACGGTCAGCTATTTTATTTAAAATATTGGCCCGTTCTGCAACAGATGTTTTGCCCCAAGCATCCTTTGCTTCATGAGCAGCATCAAGTGCAAGCTCAATATCTTCAGAGGTAGATCTTGCTACCTCACAAAATGATTGGCCGTTGACCGGAGAAACATTCTCAAAGTATTCTCCCTTTACCGGCACAACCCATTCACCTCCGATATAGTTGTCGTACCTCGATTTGAACTCTACCTTAGACCCTTCTTTATTCGGCTGTGCATAAATCATGAAATCCCCTCCACTTAGTTTGTAGTTATGTAGGTCCCCTGAAGTTTGAAAGCGCTTACCAAAAGATATAAGTCTAGTATATTATAAAAATATTCAGAAATCATTTATTTAGAACTATTACATCTATTAAATTTCTCATTATCGCCATAAGGAATCTGACACTTAACACGAACTGAAAAAGATAGCTGAACTGAATAACTCTTTTTTTACGGACTATGTATTTCTCACCAATCCTTTTCCATTATAATAAATCTATACTCCTTTCCTCTTATACAGTTTTGAAATTCTCCTTTCCTTTTAAAGCCTGCCTGTTCATAAACTCTTATTGCCCGTTGATTGAAATCCACCACTGCCAGCTCCAAGTGGCGATATTTTAAAAATTTTCTTCCTTGTTCTATTATTTCTTGTATAAACCTCAATCCAAGTCCATTCCCTGTTAAGGCAGGCTTCATTTGCACTCCGACTGCTATTATTTCTTCCCCGTCTTCCCCCACATTGAAAAACTCACAATTGCCGATCAGTTCACCCTCATCATTAATGACAGAAAAGTATCGATCAGTATCTATACTCTGGAGAAACCCCTGCACTTTTTCCTCTTGAATGTTATTGTCATAAAATGAATAGTCACCATCGTAAGCCCAAGTAATGAATTCAAGGACATCCTCTTTTGTTCTTTTTCTTAGTGAATAACTCATACTTCCACCCTCTTTCAATCTGCTAAACTAATTTTACCCTCCAATGGCGGCCAAGTCTTCCTAAGATACGTTTATGTACTAAACTTAAGCAATATAAAAAGTGCCTTATGAGAGTTTCATAAGGCACACGATTGGTTAGTCTTTTTGTTTATATATAACTCTTTCAATACTTTTGATAGAAAGATGATACTCTTCCGCTAGTTGCTCTTTTGACAATCCATCCATGTAGCTTCTATAAATACGGCGGTCTCTTGCTTCCATAGCTATCCTTGTTCCGTTTTTCTCTCCCCAAGAAAGCTTATTGCCTCTTTTTCTTGGAATATATAAATAATCGCCATCAAAGTAATCCTGAATCAACGCTACCAATTCTTCCGGCAGCACATCACAAGCTTTTTTGTATCCCATTCCTGTCCCTGCTTTCCTATAATTTTTCATAAGAAAAACAAAGACCGCTAAAAGGGAATGTGCACTCATTCTATTCTCTCAATAGCAGCCTTTGCCGCTAGCAAGAGAATACCTTTAAATTAAGATACTTCCCCATAACATTCCCTCCTATTAATGTAGTCTTAATAGCTCCCTCAAAAACAATTATCGGCTGAAATCAAATCTCTTTTACTTTTCTACTATTATTTCTTCTAATGTTAAAAACAATATATGTCCCAAAAAATAAAATGACCCCTGTTATATTAAACTCAAAATAGATCTTTACCACATCAGTAAAGGAACTAAGAGGATAAAAACCGCTTAGAAGGAGAGTAGGAAATACCGTAATCAGCATTGCTGTATAATGAGCAAGAATCTGCTTGAAAAAACTCCACTGATTAATTTGATAAATAATGCTGGTCAACCCTAAGAAAAATGCGATCAGGCCATAGAAGAAGAAAACACTTGATGTTTCGGTCTGCCCTTGTGACTTATTCCATAGAGATAGTATCAGCAAGATTACAAATGGAATCCCGCCTCTAACCAAGCCCCTTAACAATAAACTCATCAAAACACTCCCTATCTTATCTCATAGTTATGGACGATTGCCTGAAGAGAAAGGTTTCAAAAAAATCAAACAATATACTATTTTATCAATAGCAGGTCAATATAGTCTTTCCTGCACATTTTAATTTACAGTATTGAAATTCTGATCTATAGTCCTTATCTCATCATCTCATTGAAGATATACAATTTTTAGAATGCAGGAATTAACAAACCGAGACCAAGGCATACTACAGCTGCTATTTTAGATTGCTTTATAATACGTTCATCCCCTGTTTTTAAGTTCTGGAAGAAAGTTAGGGTGAAATATAGGCAAAATTGGATTAATATGGTGGAAAGTATACCCAGACAATTACCTGCTCACTCATGTACCCAGAGCCTCAGCGTGAATACATATCTAAGCCGAAATGGGGACACTCATGTACTCAGAGCCTCAATCTGAAGACATATCTTAGACGAAAACCAGTCACTCATGTATCTAGAGCCTCAGCGTGAGTACATATCTAAGCCGAAATGGGGACACTCATGTACTCAGAGCCTCAATCTGAAGACATATCTAAGACGAAACAGAGGCACTCATGTATCCTGAGCCGCAATGTGAGGACATATCTAAGCCGAAACGGGGGCACTCATGTATCCAGAGTCTCAACCTGAAGACATATCTAAGACGAAAACCAGTCACTCATGTACCCAGAGCCTCAACCTGAAGACATATCTAAGACGAAAACCAGTCACTCATGTATCTAGAACCTCAACCTGAAGATATATCTAAGACGAAAACCAGTCACTCATGTATCTAGAGCCTCAACCTGGAGACATATCTAAGACGAAAACCAGTCACTCATGTACCTAGAGCCTCAGCCTGAAGACATATCTAAGACGAAAACCAGTTACTCATGTACCCAGAGAGAATCTATTTTGGAGATCTCCCCTTTCTTAGACACAAAGAAAGAGCAACCCTTGGTACTCTTTTAATTTGCCTGGCGACGTCCTACTCTCACAGGGGGAGACCCAACTACCATCGGCGCTGAAGGCGAGGACGGCGATGAGCGGCGAATCTCTTCGTCTGCTTCGCTCGTTCGCATCCTCATGGGCGGTTGCCCACTGCGGTGCTCTCTCCCTCTTGTCCTCGACCTTCTTGCTCCTCACCATCCTCGCTCCTGCGGGAAATGAGAATCTATTTTGGGGATCTCCCCCTTTTTTGAATACAAAAAAAAGAGCACCTCTTCGGGTACTCTTTGTCTTGGCTGGCGACGTCCTACTCTCACATGGGGAAACCCCAACTACCATCGGCGCTGAAGGCGAGGACGGCGATGAGCGGCGAATCTCTTCGTCCGCTTCGCTCGCTCACATCCTCATGGGCGGTTGCCCACTGCGGTGTTCTCTCCCTCTCGTCCTTGACCTTCTTGCTCCTCCCCATCCTCGCTCCTGCGTTTTAAGAGAATCTATTTTGGGGATCTCCCCCTTTTTAAATAAAAAAAAGAGCACCACTTCGGGTACTCTTTGGTTCGCCTGGCGACGTCCTACTCTCACAGGGGGAGCCCCAACTACCATCGGCGCTGAAGGCGAGGACGGCGATGAGCGGCGAATCTCTTCGTCCGCTTCGCTCGTTCACATCCTCATGGGCGGTTGCCCACTGCGGTGTTCACTCCCTCGCGTCCTCGACCTTCTTGCTCCTCACCATCCTCGCTCCTGCATCTTATGGATTTGCGGAGAAAAGGGGATCTCCCCCTTTTCTTTTGGAATACAAAAAAAGAGCACCCCTTGGGTACTCTTTTAATTTGCCTGGCGACGTCCTACTCTCACAGGGGGAGATCCCCCAACTACCATCGGCGCTGAAGAGCTTAACTTCCGTGTTCGGCATGGGAACGGGTGTGACCTCTTCGCCTTAGTCACCAGACTGTATGAAATTGAAAGAACATTGTTCTTTCAAAACTAGATAAAGTATTAGAAGAAAGAAGAAAGTATTCCGAGTTTCGCTAATTCGTGGTTAAGTCCTCGATCGATTAGTATCTGTCAGCTGCACGTGTCGCCACGCTTCCACCTCAGACCTATCTACCTGATCATCTTTCAGGGATCTTACTCACATAAAGTGATGGGAAATCTCATCTCGAGGGGGGCTTCATGCTTAGATGCTTTCAGCACTTATCCCTTCCGCACATAGCTACCCAGCGATGCCTTTGGCAAGACAACTGGTACACCAGCGGTGCGTCCATCCCGGTCCTCTCGTACTAAGGACAGCTCCTCTCAAATTTCCTGCGC
>NZ_VTEI01000031.1 GCF_008180415.1 Rossellomorea vietnamensis | reverse complement strand
ATTCATTTTATTTCATGTTTATTAAGCAAATAATAAAATTTATATTGAAAACCTGAAACGAAAAGCATAATATAGAATAAAGGAGGGGTTGTGGTGATTTACAGAGTGAAAACGTACAAAATTTCTGAAAAGAACCTTGAGTTATTCAATGAATTCTTTATACAGTACTTGTTTCCTAACCAGATTAAAAATGGTTCTAGTCTTATAGGACGTTGGGTGAATTCTTCGAAAAACAAAGTCACGGCGATTTGGGCATATGAGAATTATAATCATTATGAAGAAATTGAAAGAAAAATACGGCAGACAAAAATGCATAAAGAGGCAAAAAAACGCAAGAAAGAGCTTCCGAAACTATTTATATCTTCGAGCCAGGAGTTTTGGGAGATGACGGGAGATTACAAAGAAAAGGAGAGGAATAGCAGTGAAACCGTTGATATCTAAAGAGCCAATTCCACCTGAATTAACAGAGAGCAAGGTTAAAGATCTTACCACCATCGTTTTTGGAGAAAGAATTAAACCGGAGAAATGTGATGCCTTATTTGTATTCAGCGGAACTCATCCGGGCCATTGGAAAAAGGCTGCTGAAGCCTATCATAGAGGGTTGTGTCACCAAGTCATCGTCACCGGAGGAGTAAGCCTCACTGGTGTTCCTCACCCACAGTGGGAGGACAGGACAGCCAAAGAAGCGGATCTTATCTGTGCCCATCTTATAGACGAAGGCGTTCCCGTAAATAAAATCGTATTTGAAAACAGGTCGTCCAATTCTTTAGAAAACGTTCTCTACGCGAAAGAAATTTTTGATTTTTCAAGCATTCAGTCTCTTTTGTATATTTGTAAAAGCCATGCTGCCGGTCGGCAGGAGAGAACACTTAGGAAACATCTTGGAGAAGGCCTGGAATATATTCCTTATTCTTTTGATGCAGAATATGAGGGCGAAAAAGTGGCAAGAGAGACTTGGAATGAATCAGAAACTGGACGAAACAGAGTTTGGGGAGAATTTTTAAGAATTCTTTCTTATGGAGAAAAAGGAGATATTGTTCCTCTCTAGAGGTGAAGAAATTGCAGTAGAGGTTCTTTCATAAGGCTTTTTTCGTAAACTTTACTGCTGTTTGATACTAATTTCAAAGAAATAACCCTATTACGAATATGAAATCTGACAAAATCAAAAAGGAAAGAGCTGCTCTTCCCCGATTAGAGTTAAAACTCTTAGTATCCAGGAATATCTGAAAACAACATTATATGCGAAAACATCCTCTTTTTAATTGATCCTCATCCTTCCGTAAATCATAAAGAAGAAGAGTGCTGAAAACAGTAAGTGCGATGGGCGAAATCTTATGTGATTTCGTCTTCTTTTCACTACAAGGAGGAAGGCCGTTTGCCCTGCAGACCTTTACTTGAAGCGAAACTTATTGAAAGTCACTTGTAAAAAGAGCAGGTTAACGAATCTGTAAATATTAAAATTACCTGATGCTAGTAAGAAAAATTAGGATGAATTGAAACTTTTTCCAAATAAATACGTAGACACTTATAAAACAATAGGAGGCGGAAGAATGTATTTTTATTTGAATGTGGTTTTTACGATTATTCTATTAATCATCTTGACATTAGCATCTTTTGCAATTGACTACATAAGTAGGTTCATGGAGAAAAGGATTAATCCAAAATTCTTGAAGATCACTATCATATCAATCCTTCTTTTACTGATGAGTATAGGAACATATGTAATCAGTGAATTAGGCAGCTGGAGTTTTATCGATACTGTTTTTGTTTCCAGCTTATGTTTCTTTGGCCTGGGATGGATAACTAATATCACAAATAAGGCAAGTATCAATTCCCAAGGAACGGTAGCGAAGTTTATTACCAATAATTCTTATAAGCATCAGTATGAGGCCGCAAGTTCATCAGAAATGAGTTTGTATTTTTTATCCAGTTTGATCTTTCTTATAGGAAGCTGGAGTGCTGCATTTTGGATAGCCTACTCATAAAACTATTATATAAGATGGTATTCATCTTGTTGGCTTTCATTAATCCTATCTTCCACCCTTTGAGCGTAAAATAATCTGTAAACATCATAAAAAATCTATTTAAATTTGGGGTTTCTTGTGCTATTATAGTTGGAATTTATCAGGAGAGAGGGATATATTATGGAGCAAAACACGGAACTCATTAAACCAACTATTGAATTAAAAGAACAATACCTGGAATTTTACCGCGAATGGAAAGACAGTGGAGAGAATATGGTTCCGTGGGTCATTAGCAAAGACCCCTCTGACTTTTCAGCAATGCTGGACTTTATTGAAAATAATTCAAAAGGTAAGAACCTTCCAACTGGATGGGTTCCTGATTCAACTTATTGGCTTATTGATCCCGATAAAAAGATTGTCGGCGCAGTCAATATCAGACACTCTTTAACAGAAGAGCTTCTAAATACAGGCGGCCATATAGGATACGGTATCCGTCCGACCGCAAGAAGGAAAGGGTATGCAGCACAAATATTAGCACAGTCGCTGGAAAAAGCTAAAGAATTGGGAATTGAAAGGGTGCTTGTTATTTGTGATAAAGGAAATATCGGTTCAGAAAAAACCATCCTGAAAAATGGGGGAGAACCAGCTGAAGATTATATAGAAGAAAATGGAAATGTAATTAAAAGATTCTGGATAGAGAACCACGCCAGGTAAAGAGAAAGAAGGCTGCATAATGCTGCCTTCTTTTAATAATTTGAATATCATTTCACCTCTAAGACTATAGAGCCTCTTTCGCTTCCATCGTATTCAACGTCAACTCTCCATTGGCCTTCTTCAGGAAAAGTGATGATTAAGGGGGAACGCCCTTCCTCCATGGTTAAAGCAAACGGCTCAATAGTTTCTCCGCTTTCAGAAACAGGGGAAAGGAGAGCTTCATTTCCATCACCACTTCCAGGAATGATAATTTCAGACTCAAATGGCCTTTCTGCAAATGGAAATGATTCATGGAGAATGGCAGGACCATTCTTTTCACCTACATAAAGTTGAGACTCTTTTTCAAACATTGGACTTGTGTACCACTGAGCTTTTGAAAGCCCGTAAAAGTGGCCGGCTATGATCGTTAATGAAAGCAGTAATAAGACAACCTGTGTCCACCAGAAATGAGACGTTTTTTTGAAGCTGTTTAAAAGCTCTGATTTAGGAGCGAACCATTTGGCCAGAAAAAAGACCAGATTCATTAAGAGTACGGCAAAACCTATATATAATAACATTTTTCCTCCTTTAACTTTTTCGACTATTCATAATTAAACATATGTTTAGTATAGCATATTTAGCAGGAGAAATTTGGCTTTTATTCCACTTAAGCTTTAGAACCTTTAGATTGTTTTCATTGAAGTCGGCTATTTAAAAATACTGTAAAATGGAAGAGGAGCATGAGGATAGAACCAAAACTTAAAAGGTCTCCGGAATAATTCCAGAGACCATAGGCATCATTTTTTTATTCAGGTGTAGAATACCTTAATGTTCATAGTCCAGGTCTTCTGAGGAAAATATCATTATGATCATTTGTCCGCCTGTTACCATCGATCGGATAAGAAGGGGCTGGTTATGTTGATTGCGGAAGGTGAAATCGGGTCCATACCAACTGACAGTGGCGTCCCTTTTTGGCGGTACATAAGGAACTCTTCTACTGTGGGAGTATCGTTCTAATATCTTTACTCCGGCACGATCCACGGCATTAAAAAGTGTAGAGGAAACCTGGCAGATTCCTCCTCCGATTCCTTCTGATAATTCTCCTTTTATAATGACTGGTGCAGGGAGATATCCCTTCGAAACCGTTCTCTTGCCCACAACCTGATTGAAGGAAAAGGTTTCGCCGGGAAATACAACTTGGTTGTTGATTGCATCGGAAGCCAGCTTTATATTATGAACTCTTTCTTTGTTTCTGACATTAAAGTAAGTGACATAATGGCTGATTCTTTTTCGTTTAATTCTTTCGAGGAGTTCGCTGTCAACTTTGGGATATACCGGACTTGCCGGGATTTCCAGCTGAGAAGGTTTCCTATTATAAAAGGCTTCATAAAAGGCTTGTTTGAACTTGGTTAGATCTATTGTACGCCCATTTTGTTCACTGACTATTTCTCCGTGTTCATTGAGTGAAGCGTCAACAGCTTCTTTTGAAATTTTTTTGTTGGTCCTGATAATTAGTTCGTCGAGCTTGCTCTCATCTATTAAATGCTCAGGATAAGGACTCATTTCAAATTCTGCCAGACTGATGTTCTCCACTGTTTCTTCTTCGTATTTTAAATCGATATTCAATTTATCGGAAGAGATTCCCATAGCAGCTAGTAAGATAAATAACAATTTCATTTGCTCACCTCCAATTCATTTTTTTAGTAATTTTAAAAGTGGTGTTTCATCTACTTGCCAAGGGGCGGCTGGCGACGTTTTGACTACTTTGAAGGTAATACGTGTTTTTAAAGGCCCCTTGTCCGTTAAAAACAACTGCAAATCAGCATTAATTTCTTTAATAAATGGAGTTCCCTCGTTACTTACTGTACTGGTCTGCCACCTTAGCGCTTCGATTTCATCCAGAATTTTGAGGTTAGCTTCGTCATTTAGGATCGTTTTTTTAAACAGAACCTGATCATTATTTTTTGCGCCGGCCAGGAAAGCATCGACTACCCCCAGTGGTGCTAATTCATTGAGATAAGAATCCAGTTGTCCTCCAGCTTTCATAACCATAAGGTGATGGGAGAGGTCGGGAGAGTCGGTCTTATGAGTTGTACTCCCATTAAAGTGAATGCAAAAATGGCCGGGAAAACCATTTTGTAATGCACCAGCACCATGCGGCATGCCGTGCATGGAAGCAGCAATAAGATGGTAATTTGAAAGAATGAGAACGGCTTTCCTCTTCCAACTCCACTTTCCACCGTAAATCTCTTTCATGATTTTTGTGTCTTTGTGTGTAAGCGGCTGAACGTCCGCATGATTGCTGCCAGCCCTTCTCTGGACATTGAAGCTTTTTCCGGTCTCCATATCGATCACTAGGAAGGTAGATTCTCGAGGGAGCAGCCTATCAACTTCTTCCCATTGGGTCATTTCAACTTGAAAATCTACATGGGCGAATACCTGTTTTGAGAATTTGTTTGCATGGGGTTCAAAAGATAAAGAAAGGATAAAAAGGATTATAGCGATCTTCTTCACGAATTAGTCAACTCCATATTCAACGATTTACTACTATTTTGTGCGAGTTGCTCCTCTGCTAAAGCTTCAAATAAATGGAAGTTAAAAGCCGGTTTCAGCAATTCACCGCGCTGAAAAAGACTCGTCTCTTATAGCGGTGAAGAATTAAAGTATTATTTTCATATCAAATATTTTTAATTTGAGATAATTAACGATAAAATTGATTTATGAAAACTTTTCTTACTTAAGGAGGATTATGATGGAATTAAAACCATTGAAAGGCCAGCACCATGTATCGGCTATTACTGCAAATGCGAAGGAAAATTACGAATTTTATACTAAAGTGTTAGGCATGAGGCTTGTGAAGAAAACGGTCAATCAGGATGATACATCTGTGTACCATTTATTCTATGCAGATGAGAGAGGTAATCCAGGAACGGACCTGACCTTTTTTGAAATTCCACATGCTGGACGCACCCACCTGGGAACAAACAGCATTTCAACCACTTCACTAAGGGTCGCTTCAGACGAAGCTCTCAACTACTGGATGAAAAGGTTGGAATCACACAGGGTGGATCACGATGGAATTTCAACAGAAAGCGGAAGGGCAGCTTTGGCGTTCAGAGATTTTGAAGGCCAGCGCCTGATGTTCGTTTCAGATGAAAATAACCAGGGTGTTGAAGGCGGAAAGCCTTGGGAGAAGAGTCCGATTCCTGAAGAATACGGAATTCGCGGATTAGGGCCAATCCACTTGACGGTCGCCAAGAGGGAAAACACTGAAAAAATTCTAACCGATTTAATGGGGTACCGAAGAAAGGGAAGCTACTCCACAACCGTTGATGAAAATCAATTCGAAGTAAACGTTTTGGAAACAGGTGAAGGAGGTACAGGAGCCGAAGTTCACATCATTGAGCGCCCGGATCTTCCTGTAGAAAGGCCGGGACGTGGAAGTGTCCATCATGTTGCCTACAGAGTGGAAAATGAAGACGAATTAAACAAATGGGTTGAGCTGCTGAAGGAACTGAGAATTCCTAGTTCAGGATTTGTGGAAAGGTATTATTTCCGTTCTTTATATTTCAGGGAAGCTAACGGAATTTTATTTGAACTTGCTACAGATGGACCGGGATTCGAAGGAGATGAAGATTTCGAACACCTAGGAGAGAACCTTGCTCTTCCTCCGTATTTCGAAGAACAGCGAGATAAAATTGAGGCGCGTTTAAAGCCGCTCGAGACGAAAGAGTAAAAGAAGGAGGACTTGAAAATGGAACATATTTTTAAACAAGGGAAGCAGAAGAATGGACCGACTTTGCTGCTTTTACACGGTACGGGAGGCAATGAGCAGGATCTCCTTCCTCTTGGGGAAATGATTGCGCCGGATAGTTCGGTGCTGGGTGTTAGAGGTAATGTATCAGAACATGGCATGCCGCGGTTTTTCCGAAGACTGTCAGAAGGAGTGTTTGATGAGGAAGATCTTGTCTTCAGAACGAAGGAATTAAAGGAATTCATTGACCAGAGTTCTGAAAAATACGGATTTGACCGAAAAAATGTTCTGGCAATCGGTTATTCAAACGGAGCAAATATTGCCGCAAGTATGATGTACCATTATAGCGATGCAATCCAGGGAGCCATTCTTTTTCATGCTATGGTTCCGCTCCGCGGTATTAATATGGCAGATTTAAGTGGTACACCGGTGTTTATCGGTGCAGGAGAAAACGATCCTTTGATTCCCGCTAAGGAAACAAAAGAACTAGCAGAAGCTTTGCGATCTTCAAATGCAGATGTCACAGAGTTCTGGACCAGAGGCGGACATCAGCTGACAAGGGAAGAAGTGGATCAGGCTGCTGAGTGGTATAAGGAAAAATATAATAATTAACTTGTAAAGGCATCCTTTTGGGGTGCCTTTTTTTGCTTAATAAGCTAGAAATCCAACCTTGTTTTTGCCTGAAGAGAAGTTACTATGCATAATAAGTATAGAAGAGGAATACAACTCTTCCTTTTCAGCTTAGTTTTCCTTCATGAAAGGCGCAGCACAATAAAGCATAAAGGTAATATAGATAAATGGCGGGCAGAATCTTTAAATCTACATTTTTATGTTAGGGAGTGATTGATTTGAAAGACAAAATTATCGAAAAGAAAAGCAGGATCGCAGAATGGGCTTTGTCGCTCAAAGGCTTACCGGAGGAAGTGTGGTTCAGGCCTTTTAAAGAAGGGTCGTGGGGGACGGCAGAGGTGATTGCCCATTTAATGTTCTGGGACCATTACGTGATAGACAGCCGTTTAAAGCCTTTCTTGCAAAATGAAAAACTGTCTGAGAGCAAGGTAGATGTTCAGAAAATCAATGATAATGCAGCAGCCTACGCTCGAAAGTCAGATAAACAAGAAGTGATTGAGGAATTTGTCAATGCAAGAATTGAGCTCATAGGCTTGATTGATGCGATGCCTTCTGAAGCTTTTTCGCAAAAACTTTCAGGTGAAAAAATGACATGGCAACACTATTTCCAGGAATTGATCCAGCATGATAAACATCATCAGAACCAAATAAATGCTCTGTTAACCAGCGTAATGCCGGTAACAGCCAAGCTCTTGCCTACGAGTGATACAGCGGATTTAATAGAAGGCAGCGATATCTTTTTAAAAGAATTCATTGATAAGGATGCTGTGGAGTTACTGCACCTGCAAATAGAAAATAAAGAATTTTTTGAACAGTTTTCAATGCGCCGGCCGAATGGTTTTTATACAGTGCAAGGTCAGGAAGAACGAATCAGGAGCTTTCGAAGAGATAAGGAAAAGGATGTAAGTTACAATTTTGGGATTTACTCTAGCAGTGAAAACCAGCTTTTGGGAACAATCAACCTCTTTCAAATTCTGCGTGGTTCCTTACAAAGTGCATTTATCGGTTATTTCATGGACAGGAAACAGAATGGAAAGGGATACACTTCAGAAGCAGTAAAAATACTGATTGAATATGGGTTCAAAGAGTTGAAGCTTCATAGAATTGAAGCAGGCGTAATGCCTCATAATACTGCGTCAATCAGGGTATTGGAGAAAGCTGGGTTTCATAAAGAAGGTATAGCCCGAAAAAGTGTAAATATCAATGGCAAGTGGGAGGACCACCAAGTTTTGGCCATCATCAATCCTGCACATGAATAACTCTTCGGCAGGAAGAGCGGAATATATCGAAATTAAAACATTCAACCTTTTCAGAATTATGTAATTTATGGTAGTATATCTTAAATACAGAATTATATTCTTGGGGTGAATAATTTGAAATTAGCAGAAGCTTTATTGGAAAGAGCGGACTTGCAAAAGCGGCTTTCTCAAATGTCCGGAAGGCTTGAACGGTCTGCCGTTATTCAGGAAGGAGAAGATCCGCCTGAGGACCCGCAAACTCTGTTAAAAGAAATGAAACGCATCTTTAAGAGGCTTGAAGAGTTGGTAACACTGATACAAAAAGCAAATGCTTCAACAGATTTAGAACCCTTCGGAAAGCTCTCGGATGCTCTTGTAAAAAGAGATACTATCATGCAAAAGAGACAGATGCTCCAAACTTTAGCAGATCAGGCATCCATTGTTGAAGCGAGATACAGTATGTCGGAAATCCGCCGGATTCCAACTGTAAGCGTTCGGAAAATCCAGAAAGAAATAGACGAGTTATCTAAAGAATACCGTTTGCTCGATACAAAAATTCAACAAGCAAACTGGCTGACAGAAATAGACTGATCTTATTTTTAAAAATATAGTGAAAAGAGCTGCGGGCGGTTCTAGCAGTTGACTTTTTTGGTGTAACCTTATGAATATAGCGGATGCAATTGCTTTCTATGATGGCAGGGCTGGGAGAGTGCCTATCGGTTCAAGTCCGATTTTACAACTAATTCTCAGTACACAATACCTTTCATTTAGTATCAATTATTGTAACTACCACGCATCGGATAGGAGTAAGGTGAGGGCGGGAAGCGGGATATTTTCCTTGAAACAAGGTGGAAGATTGGTCGATATTTTTTGGCTTTTGGAAACATCTTTTTAGGAATCATTATCATAATGGTAGTTGCGAAGAGCTGGGCATGGGTGGAGAAATTCTTTCTATACAAACTTTCATCGCTGAAAAGGTATATCCTTTTGCTGGTGTTAATAATAGCGGTTGAATTATCTTCTGATATTTATCTAAAAAAGACGAGAAAACTCCCTCTTCAAGCGTGTGAAGGGCATAGCCCAACGGTAATGGGGAGATGAATCGCCTGCCTTTTGGTCTCTACTAAAAAAACTTCGAAAGAAACAGCCTACAATAAAAAGGTCTCCTGCATGAAAGAGAGGAATCAACTTTCTAGATTAATAAGATAATTTGCTGGAAATAGGAGTGGCGTTATGTTTATACATATTATTGATCAGGATCTTTCGCTGAAATTACCGGAACTAAAGGATGCGGAAGACCTTTTTGCTTTAACGGATACTTCAAGAGAATATTTGCGAGAGTGGCTTCCCTGGCTGGACGGCACGAATTCAGTTGACGATACAAAGGGGTTTATTCAATCTGCCCTCACAAACTTCGCTAGACAAAAAAGTCTTACCACGCTCATTCTTTATAAAGGAGAAGCAGCAGGTACAGCAGGTTTTAATCAAATTGACTGGAGCAATGGAATAGTTTACATAGGGTATTGGCTCGGACAGGGATTTCAAGGCAGCGGTATTATGACCAGGGTTGTAGAGGCATTAACGGAGTATGCTTTCAATGAGCTGAAATTGAATAAAGTAGAAATCAGGGCTGCCGTGGAAAATCAAAAAAGCAGAGGCATACCTGAGCGTCTGGGATTTATTAATGAAGGCAGGATCAGGTGTGCAGAAAAACTTTACGACCATTACGTTGATCATGAAGTTTACGGCATGCTCTCACATGAGTGGAAGAAATAATCAGAATAGAGGATTTGCTATGGATCTTAAGAGTAGATTGCAAGATTTTAAGAAGAATGATTACGAAGGAAACGACTATGAAATCGTCATGGATGAAATGATAGAGAATATTGGACATCCTGATCCTGAACTCAGAGATCAATTAATCTATACAACATTCTATTGGTGGGTGGAGAAAGGTCTTCTATCTGATCACAGCTTGAGAAAATTATTGAGTGTATCCTTGGATGACAGCCATCTCTTTTACAAGATTGGCGAAAGGTCGACTGATACGGTTTTCACGAGAAGCTTTTCATCACTTGCCGCTGCATTGGTACTGAGAAAAGATGCTGAGAATCAAGGACTTCCTGAAGAATTGATTTCTGAAGGAATTAACAAATCCATTCAATACCTGAAAGAAGAGCGTGATACCCGCGGGTATGTGCATGGAAAAGGGTGGGCTCATAGTATTGCTCACGGTGCAGATCTCCTAGCTGCCTCCATAGGGCATCCATATTTCCCCTCAGAAAAGATTGCTGCCTGTTTAGAAGCTGTAAAGTCTTGTTACCAAAAAGAAGCAATCTACATGGACGATGAGGATGAAAGGCTGATTTTTGTCATAGAAGCCCTCCTGCAAAAAGGGTTGACTCAACAACAGCTGATGGAGTGGGTACAATCAATGAATGATCATCTTAAGAAACAGTTTAAAGAAACTGGTTATTCTGTACCTTTTTTCAAGAAAAAGAAGAACTTCTTGGACTTATTAAAATCGCTTTATTTCCGTCTGGGTTATTCACAGAAATCTAAGAAGGTCCAAAAGGAGATTTCCGTGGTATTGGAACAGTGGCATAGAACCATTTACAGAATATAGCCGGGGGGCGTCAGATGGAATACATAGTGAGAGAAGCAGGGATAAATGATTTTTTAAAGCTCCAGCCGCTTCATAAAGAAGTTCATGACTTGCATGCCGGGGCAAGGCCTGATAAATATAAGGAAGCTGAAGAAACTCTTGATCAAACCTATTACCAAGAGTTGATTTCTTCTCCTGAAGCGAAAATTTTTACCATTGAGGAGAAGGGTGAAATTGTTGCGTTTACGATACTAAAAAAAACCTGGCCTCCTCGTTGGAATACCAAAGTGCAGGCTCCGGTCGTTTTTATGGAAGACCTCGGGGTGAAAGGTACATACAGAAGAAAGGGACTTGCGAGGCTCCTGTTTGAAAAAGCGGTGGAGTTTACAAAGGATTGCGGTGCTGGAAGTTTGGAATTGGGTGTGTGGGAATTTAATAGAAGCGCTATTGATTTTTATGAAAAGATGGGCATGACAACCCAGGCAAGGAAAATGGAAATGAAGATAGATTAAGAAGTTATCAAGAAGATAGCTTCTTTTTTTTGCAGAATAAAGAGGATAAAAGCCAAATGGAACATTCAAACGTTTTATCTGTTTTTTAATTAGGGAATAGTATAAAAGGAAGGTTTTGTTTGGGAAGGCTAACACATTTTTAGCTATAGTCCTTTCAACAAGTATTTGCTTCTAACTTGAAAAATAGTGCCAGCAGAGTAAGCAACAGTTTACAGGATAGGTTCTCTGGTATATCGGATTTAAGAAGCAACTGAACTTAAAGAGGAGGAGAGATCGTATGAGTGACATTCGGAAAGGTGAAAATAAATTTTATAAGGGTGAAGACGAGAATGCGCCCGAAGCGGAATTAGTGTATTCTTCTGATGAAAAAGAGATTGTAATTGAGCATACGCTAGTTTCGGAACAGTTAAGAGGCCAGGGAATAGGAGAAAAATTGGTAGACCAGGCAGTTCAGTATGCAAGAGAGAATAACTTAAAGCTTGACTCTCAATGTCCATTCGCCAAACAGATATTGGAAAATAATGATAAGTATGAGGATATTTTACAGTAAGTAATCAATGAAAAAAGAAGTCTCAAGTAAGTACAGAAAACTAAAGATGATTAAGGACGAAATCGATATTGATTTCGTCCTTTTTACTTTTCTTCTGAATCTGTTTAAGGAGATATGATAACACGTGTTCCTACTGGGATGGTTTTGGCCAGCTCTTCAACATCCTTGTTATACATACGAATACAGCCTTTTGAAACGGCTTTTCCAATAGAAGAAGGATTATTGGTTCCATGGATGCCATAAGATTTTTTGGATAGGGACATCCACATGGTTCCAAAGGGTCCTCCAGGGTTGGGGGCTTTGTTTATAATAACGAATTTTCCAATTGGAGTGGCTGACAACATTTTTCCTACGGCGATTGGATAAGTTTTAACTTCCTCTCCATTTTTCAATAATGTCAGTTTCCTTTGTTTGGTGGAAACCCGGATAGAGTAAGGAATAGTATCCGGATCAGGCAGGCGGGGAATAGTGATCAGCTGTCCCGCATAGATCAAGCTGGGATCCGTGATGTTGTTGGTTTTCACTAATTCAGCAAATGGTGTTCGGTAATCCTCAGAAATCGACCATAAAGTTTCACCGGGTTTTACTGTATGTTGATACATGTGGTACCTCCAAGAAGCATTTATTGCAGGATATGTAAGCTGATGATAAATCGTGGCTGAAAATAGTAATGAACTGTGAGGGATATTATTTAAATATTGCTTTTTTTACAGAGAAATATATATTTCAAGCCATGCTAAAGTACTAAATTGCTATTTTAGCCTATAGATTATCATATTAAGTCGAACGGCTCGTAAATTAAAATAGCTCAAGTGGGTACACAATAGTTAACGCCAATCAACTAAGGAGTGTTCCCAAATGAGCTATACCCATATCGTACCACAGGAACGTGTATTAATTGAAAGTTATTGCCTGGAAAAGAAATCGCTGTCTTACATTGCCTCACAGTTGAAAAGAAGCAAGAGCACCATTAACTACGAGCTAAAACGCTGTAAGCCTTATAATGCCCTGCAGGCTCAGCTCGACTACGATGCCAAGCGGG
>NZ_VTEI01000030.1 GCF_008180415.1 Rossellomorea vietnamensis | reverse complement strand
ACCGGGATGGACGCACCGCTGGTGTACCAGTTGTCTTGCCAAAGGCATCGCTGGGTAGCTATGTGCGGAAGGGATAAGTGCTGAAAGCATCTAAGCATGAAGCCCCCCTCGAGATGAGATTTCCCATCACTTTATGTGAGTAAGATCCCTGAAAGATGATCAGGTAGATAGGTCTGAGGTGGAAGCGTGGCGACACGTGCAGCTGACAGATACTAATCGATCGAGGACTTAACCACAGTAAAAAGCGCAGGCGGCTTGAACAGAGGCGACAGGCATCTGGCAGCAAGCAGATGACCCCGAGCCTCTAGCCGTCGGAGCTGGATTGCAAAATGCAGCGAAACTCGGAATACTTTCTTCTTTCTTCTAATACTTTATCTAGTTTTGAAAGAACAATGTTCTTTCAATTTCATACAGTCTGGTGACTAAGGCGAAGAGGTCACACCCGTTCCCATGCCGAACACGGAAGTTAAGCTCTTCAGCGCCGATGGTAGTTGGGGGATCTCCCCCTGTGAGAGTAGGACGTCGCCAGGCTGGAATGAATTCCAATAATATGAGCTGAAAAGAAGAACTTTTCTTAATAGGCTGCATATAATGTATCATTATTATTGTCGCGGGGTGGAGCAGTTCGGTAGCTCGTCGGGCTCATAACCCGAAGGTCGCAGGTTCAAATCCTGCCCCCGCAATACCATTTTATAGCTGCGAAATATTACCCTTCATTTTAAGGATAAATATTTTGAAAAGTATTTATTGGTACTTACAACAATGAAGGATATTTTGCTTGCTGGCAAAAATCCTTGGTCCGGTAGTTCAGTTGGTTAGAATGCCTGCCTGTCACGCAGGAGGTCGCGGGTTCGAGTCCCGTCCGGACCGCCATCTATTACTTTAGAAGTTTAGCGAAACGATGTTTCGTTATTTTTTTTGTCTTTATGCCGGTTTTTTTGCTCAACCAGATGAAATCGGGTAAACTACATATATACTGCATCCTTAGGAAGTGACTTGTATCCTAAGGTTTTTTTATACATTAAAGGAGATCGTTATGGCTACGTATGAATTTATAACATGCAATCCGGAGCAGACAGGTGAATTTGCAGGAAGGCTTGCTGGGATGCTTCAAGAAAATGATATCTTAACATTAGAGGGTGGCCTTGGAGCAGGAAAGACGACATTTACAAAAGGTCTTGCAAAAGGCCTCGGTGTTAAGCGCAATGTGAACAGTCCGACCTTTACGATTATTAAAGAATATCAGGGGCGGCTGCCTTTATATCATATGGATGTCTACCGCTTGGATGACTCTTTCGAGGATCTTGGCTTTGACGAGTATTTTGATGGCGGTGGTGTGACGGTCGTTGAGTGGGCGCACTTGATTAAGGATCAGCTTCCTGAAGAAAGGCTGGCTGTCACGATAATGAGGGTATCTGAAGAAGAAAGAAAGATTATACTGGAGCCGTCGGGCGAAAGATATGAAATGTTATGTAAGGAGATTTTTGAATGAAGATCTTGGGAATTGATACTTCCAATTACCAATTGGGCATCGCACTGGTCGATGGCAATGAAGTAATTGGTGAGTTTATAACGAATATTAAGAAGAACCACTCTCTGAGGGGAATGCCGGCAGTGGAGATGCTGATGAAGGAATGCGGTATAGCGCCTGCAGATTTGGATAAAATCGTAGTAGCTAATGGCCCGGGTTCTTATACAGGTGTGAGAATAGGTGTGACAATTGCCAAAACAATGGCATGGTCATTGAATATTCCAGTAGTTGGTGTTTCATCGCTGGCTGTACTGGCGTCATCAGGAAGGTACTTTGATGGATTGATCTCTCCTTTGTTTGATGCGCGGAGAGGACAGTTATATACTGGGCTCTACAAGTTCAGTGAAGGAAAGTTGGAGTGCATAATAGAAGATGCCAATTTGCCGGCTGAGCAATGGGCTGAAATAATGAGCCAATATGAGCAGAAGGTTTTGTTTGTAGGACATGATGTGAAAATTCATCAGGAAGTTTTACATAGCAAATTGGCTGACCAGGCGGTTTTTGGGGACATGGCCAGTCATAATCCACGTCCGTCTGAATTGATAAGGCTTGGAATGGATCGTTCTGAAGAAAATGTTCACGGTCTTGTACCGAATTATATCAGGCTGGCAGAGGCAGAAGCTAAGTGGAGAGAATCACAAAAATAGCGGTGTTATTGGGGAATGGCAAATGAGCGATTATACAATAAGATTAATGAGTGTTGAAGATTTAGATGATATCATGGAAGTGGAAACAGAGTCTTTTACCATTCCATGGAGCAGGGATGCATTTTTCAATGAAATAGAGACGAACCATTTTGCGACATATATTGTCATTGAAGACAAAGGCAAGGTCATCGGTTATTGCGGAGTTTGGATCATCGTGGATGAAGCCCATATTACCAACATCGCTGTCCTTCCTTCTTACAGAGGGCAAGGCCTTGGAGATAGATTGATGCAGAGCATGATTGAAATCGCAAAGGAAATGGGAGCAGTGACCATGACACTTGAGGTAAGGGTCAGTAATACTCCTGCTCAAACTCTGTATAAGAAGTTCGGATTCGCGGAAGGCGGAGTCCGCAAAAAATACTATTCTGACAACCAAGAGGATGCATTAGTTATGTGGGTGAAATTATATGAGTAAAGATACGTATATACTAGGAATGGAAACGAGCTGTGATGAGACAGCTGTCTCCATCGTGAAAAACGGTAAAGAAATTCTATCAAATGTTGTTGCTTCTCAAATCGAAAGCCATAAGCGTTTTGGCGGAGTAGTTCCGGAGATTGCCTCTCGCCATCATGTGGAACAAATCACGATTGTGATAGAGGAAGCGCTCGATCAGGCTGGGATGAGTTTAAAGGAAATGGATGCGATTGCTGTTACGGAAGGGCCTGGCCTTGTGGGTGCCCTGCTAATTGGCGTAAATGCAGCTAAGGCATTGGCTTTTGCTCACGGCCTTCCGCTTATCGGCGTTCATCATATCGCCGGACATATATATGCAAACCGATTAGTGACAGATATGAAATTTCCTCTTCTTTCTTTAGTTGTATCCGGCGGCCATACAGAATTGGTATATATGAGAGAGCATGGATCATATGAAGTGATCGGAGAGACTCGGGATGATGCTGCAGGAGAAGCTTATGATAAAGTAGCAAGGACACTTGGCCTGCCTTATCCAGGAGGTCCGCATATCGACAGGCTGGCAGCAGAAGGAAAACCGGAGATTGATCTGCCGAGGGCATGGTTGGAAGCTGACTCGTTTGACTTTAGTTTCAGCGGCCTGAAGTCAGCGGTTATCAACACTGTCCACAATGCTGAACAGCGTGGGGAAACCATTGCTCAGGAAACGCTGGCCGCGAGTTTTCAGGCCAGTGTAATTGATGTACTTGTCACTAAGACTCTAAAGGCGGCAAAGCAGTACGGAGTTGGACAGGTTCTGCTGGCAGGCGGCGTTGCAGCCAATAGAGGATTGAGAAGTACATTGGAAAAAGAGTTTGGTGCTTTAGACGGAGTGGAGCTTGTCGTGCCTCCTTTGTCACTATGTACAGATAACGCTGCGATGATTGCGGCTGCGGGTACTATTGAGTTTGAAAAAGGGAAGCGGGGCTCGATGGCGATGAATGCCAATCCGGGTCTTGATATAGAAAGTTTTTAGGCTTGAGGGAGAAATCTCTCAAGCTTTTTTTTATTTGAAGATTAGTGGGGGAGCGTGTTTTTTAGCTATTACAGACAGATATCTTCGGTCGGGAGAGAATGGTTTTATATCTAGATATGTATGATCGCTAGTTGCTCGCTCATGGGCATTACCTTCAAGTTTGCTTTTATATAGCGGAAGAAGATTCCCTTATTTGCTGAATAGCACCGCCAAAAGCTCAAATAGAGGAAAAGTATTCCCTTATCAGCCTTTAATCTCTAAAAAATAGGGGCTTTTCTTAAAATAAGGGAAAATAATTCCCTTATTCACCATCAATTTGAATTAAATCTGAGAATAAGGGAAAAATCTTCCCTTATTTCCCTGCTGGTTACTCCGGCAAGGACCTGACCTTCCATTTCTCCTCCTAATAGCGGAAGAAGATTCCCTTATTTGCTGAATAGCACCGCCAAAAGCTCAAATAGAGGAAAAGTATTCCCTTATCAGCCTTTAATCTCTAAAAAATAGGGCTTTTCTTAAAATAAGGGAAAATAATTCCCTTATTCACGATGAAATTGAATTAAATCTGAGAATAAGGGAAAAATCTTCCCTTATTTCCCTGCTGGTTACTCCAGCAAGGACCTGACCTTCCATTTCTCCTCTAGATATGTACGAGGCTGCGGGAACTTCGGTCATGAGCAGTTGGTCTTCCCTCATAAGTGTAAGAAGAAGGAGCAGCATGGGAGGGGAACCATCCCTTTTCCGCCGGGTGTATGAAAGTGTGTATTAAACCACAACCTTTCTCCCTTTAAAGCCGTAAGGGTCTCAAGGAAAGTTCAAGAGACCCAAAATTCAAGCGATCTACTATGAATCTTTTATTAGCATCATACTTAAAACCTTGTGGATAACAGGATGATGGGGAAAACTAGTTTGGCTGACCTAGCTTAATATTCTCAAAAACACAAAGATACCCCCAGGATTTCCACACTTCGGGGATAACTATAGAAGTAGAAGGGGTTTCCAACAGAAAAAATAAGGGTATAGATAAGAGGATAAGTTTGCTGAAATAAGAACAGGTGTTTTGTACACAGTCTGTGGACAACTTGTTGATAACTATTGTTTTCCTTGTGCAAAAGAACAAGGAAATTTTCCTATTTTTTTGTTAGTAATGGGGATAACTGTGGATTAAATTGTGGATTATGTGGAAAAGTGATGTGAATAGAGATAAATTAACACTTTTTCTGTGCATAACTATGTGGAATAACATTGTTTATAAATTTGATTAGTTGTAAAAAAGAGTAAAACTGCTCCAGGATTTACCTGGAGCAGTTTTTTAAGTTTGGAGGAGCTCTTCGATTTCGGTCCACTCTTCCATATATTCTTCTAATGATTGCTTCGCTTCTTCCAATTCACTGTTCAGTTTCACCACTTTTTCATGGTCTTGAAAGATATCAGGATCACATAAGTCAGTCTCTATCCTGCTTATGGTCCCTTCGAGTTCTTCCATCAGTGCTTCGAGTTCTTCTACCCGTCTTTTACGCTGTCTCTCCAGCTTTTTCGCTTCTTTATCCTGTTGATAGTTTTGTTTTTCTGTTTTTACAGGAGCAGGACTTTTAACAAGATTGCTTTGTTCAAGCTGAGCAATTTCAAGTATCTCGTTCTTTTTCTGAATATAGTAGTCATAATCTCCAAGAAATTCGGTTGCTTCATTCTGTGATAACTCGACTACCTTTGTGGCAATCCGGTTAATGAAGTAACGATCATGCGAAACAAACAGGATGGTTCCCGGATAATTTATCAAGGCGGACTCTAGTACTTCCTTGCTGTCGAGGTCCAAGTGGTTGGTTGGCTCATCGAGGATCAGCAGGTTCGCTTTTTGCAGCATTAGCTTTGAAAGGGCTAGTCTGGCTTTTTCCCCTCCGCTAAGAGTCGATACGGGCTTCAAGACATCTTCGCCGGAGAAGAGGAAGTTGCCCAAAACCGTTCTGATGTCTTTCTCATCTTTCATTGGGTATTCATCCCACAGTTCATTTAAGACGGTCTTATTGGATGTGAGTTCTGCCTGCTCCTGATCATAATAGCCTATGGAAACATTGGAGCCAAAGGTGAAGTCTCCTTTAATAGGTTTCAGCCTTTTGATCAAGGTTTTTAAAAGCGTAGATTTTCCGACTCCATTTGGTCCTACCAGGGCAGCACTGTCTCCTTTTGACATGGCCATGTCCAGAGAGGAGGATATTATATCCTCTCCATATCCAATTGCCAAGTCATTGACTTTAAGAACATCATTTCCACTTGGGCGGTCAATGGTAAAGGAGAAGGCTGCCGATTTTTCATCACCTTGGGGGCGGTCCATGATATCCATTTTTTCCAGTTTCTTTCGTCGGCTTTGCGCGAGCTTTGTCGTGGAAGCGCGGGCGATGTTTTTCTGGATGAAATCCTGCAGTTTGGCGACTTCTTCCTGCTGGCGCTCAAACTGTTTCATTTCTCTTTCGAACATCTCGGCCTTCATTTCTAGGAACTGGCTGTAATTGCCGTGATATTTCTTCGAGTTAGAGCGTGACACCTCATAAACCTGATTCACGACTTTGTCCAGGAAGTAACGGTCATGGGAGACAATGAGTATTGCCCCTTCATAGCCTTGAAGATACTGCTCCAGCCAGGATAGTGTATCGATATCAAGGTGATTGGTAGGCTCATCCAGAATCAGAATATCAGGCTTTGTCAGTAAAAGTTTTCCGAGAGCCAGGCGTGTTTTCTGCCCCCCGCTTAAGGTGGAAATCTGTGTACTATAATCAAAGCCCGCAAAGTTCAAACCGTGCAGGACGGAACGGATATCGGCTTCGAATTGATAACCGCCTGATTCTTTGAATTTCACCTGAGTACTATCATATTCTTTCAGGACCCTGGCGTATTTTTCTTCATTTTCATAAACAGCAGGATCCGCCATCTGCTGCTCGAGCTTCCTCAAATCTTCTTCCATCTTGCGCAGGTCATCAAAGACCGAGAGCATTTCATCCCAGATGGATAAACCGGATTCGAGGCCGGTATGCTGGGCGAGGTACCCAATGGTCGTTTCTTTTGGCTTAATAATATCGCCGGAATCATAGGAAAGCTGTCCGGAAATGATTTTTAATAGTGTAGATTTGCCCGCTCCGTTCCGTCCGACCAGAGCTACTCTGTCGCGGTTCTGAAGTTCGAGCTTTATATTGGACAGGATCACGTCAGCACCGAAGGACTTAACGATTTGATTGACTTGTAATAATATCATTTCATTCACCTCTATATAGTAGGCTCTTTTTTTGCGTAGAAAAGAGCGCAAAAGCAAGCTTTATTTATCGGTATGCTTATTAGTATAGTGTATCGCAAAATTAACGGCGACGGCAATGTTAAGGGTGTTACACGCTGTCGAACGGACAGACAGAAAGGGCAAAATAGTGTATGATAGTGTGGACGGAAATAAGCTTAGATTCACATTCGATAGGTAGATTTAGTTTTCCATGAAAAGGAATTGACATATAACGTCAACAAGCACAAAATGGAAAGATGACTTCCCACGTTCATATGGAAGCGTTATCAGCAGGATGAAGTGAGAGGTAAGCTTAAAGCTCAAGCGAATCAATTTGTGGGGGAATGGTAATGAATCAGGAAAGTGCAAAGATTCCACAAGCGACAGCTAAACGGCTGCCGTTATACTATAGATTTATCAAGAATTTACACTCCTCGGGAAAACAGCGGGTTTCTTCGAAGGAACTGAGTGAAGCGGTAAAGGTAGATTCCGCCACAATCCGCAGGGATTTTTCCTACTTTGGTGCGTTAGGAAAGAAAGGGTATGGTTACAATGTTAACTATCTGCTCTCTTTTTTCAGCAAAACGCTCGATCAAGATGAATTGACGAAGGTCGTCCTGATTGGTGTAGGTAACCTGGGTACCGCATTTCTTCACTATAATTTTATCAAAAACAATAATACGAAAATAGAGATGGCGTTTGATGTTGCTCCTGAAAAGGTGGGTTCTATCATCAGTGACGTACCGGTATACAGTCTCGATGATATGGAGAAACATCTGGAAGAAAATGATATAGAGGTGGCGATACTGACAGTTCCTGTTGGATCGGCTCAAAATATTACCGACAGGCTCGTCGAGGCCAACATTAAAGGGATTTTGAATTTCACACCTGCCCGGCTCACAGCACCGGATCATATCAGGATCCACCATATTGATCTGGCGGTAGAACTTCAGTCGCTGGTATATTTCCTGAAAAACTATTCGGAAGATGACACCGAAATGTCACAAGAAGAAAATGAACATGATAGCAAAAATAAAAACGATAAGTTATGATAGAACAAGGAGGTGAGCGTTATGCCACTAGGACCAGGTAGCCTCATATTGATCGCAATTGTAGCTCTATTGATTTTCGGACCAAAGAAATTGCCGGAATTAGGCAAAGCAATGGGAAATACATTGCGTGAGTTTAAAAACGCAACAAAAGGCTTAGCAGATGATGATGACAGCAAAGATAAAGATGCTAAGTAAATGTAAGGATTGAACGCTATGAGTCATAACGAAATGACGATTTATGAACATATAGGAGAACTCAGGAAACGGCTCATGTTTGTAGTCGTTTTCTTCATGTTGGCCTTCCTCGGCAGCTTCTTCCTCGCAGAACCGCTGATACGATATCTTCAGCATGCGGATGAAGCGAAAGAGCTGACCATGAATGCTTTCAGATTAACAGATCCATTGAAAATTTATTTGGAGATGATGGTCTTCATCTCGTTGATCCTGACATCTCCGCTGATTTTATTTCAATTTTGGGCGTTCATCAGCCCGGGGCTGCTGGAAAGAGAAAGAAAAGTAACTTTGAGCTATATCCCAATATCCCTGCTGCTTTTCCTGGGAGGATTATCTTTCGCTTACTTTATTCTATTTCCATATGTGGTCGGCTTCATGATGAATTTATCTGATGAGTTGGATATACAGCAGGTCATTGGAATCAATGAATACTTCCATTTCCTGTTCCAGTTGACCGTTCCATTCGGGCTTCTGTTTCAACTGCCGGTCGTCATGTTGTTTTTGACCAGGCTGGGGATCATCACCCCAATGTTCATGGGGCAAATGAGACGCTATGCGTATTTCATCTTGCTGGTAATCGCAGCGCTCATCACGCCGCCGGATATTGTTTCCCATCTAATGGTGACAGTACCGCTGCTGTTTTTATATGAAGTCAGCATCTGGGTTTCCAAAATCGGCTATAAAAAGGTGCTCCAGGCAGAACAACAGCTGCAGAGAGAACTCTATGAAGAAGAAAGAAAAAGAGAGGAATAACCTTAATTGGTTGTTCCTTTTTTTGAATTGTGGGCGTTTAATCCTTTAAAGCGCAAAAAGGGACAGTCCCTCTTCGTGCTTTAAAGGACTAAAGTGTGTGGGAACTTTTGTTGAAAATATAGGAAATCAGGGGCGAATACCCAAGAGGCTTCCTTGTCTTATTCATACTTTATAGGGTCAGTGACATTAGACTAGAGAACGAGGAGGAAGATGTTCGTGAATCACCATGGAATTAATCCTAACGATCAAAGAATTTTCTTCGGACGTCCCGGTTTCGGATTTGGCCGTCCGGGATTTGGTTTCGGACGCCCCGGCTTTGGGTTTGGCCGGCCAGGTTTCGGCTTCGGTTTTGGAGTTCCATTTATAACCGGGCTCGCGGCAGGAGCATTATTGACTCCAAGACCGTATTATTACCCGCCATACCCTTATTATCCGTATCCTTACTATTAGGTGATAAAAGGAGCTTTTCCTTAAAACGGGAAAGGTCTTTTTATGTCCTAGGTTTGGCGGGGCTGGGGGAAGAGTAATGAATTTCCTCTACAGTCGAATGACGCCGAAAAGTGGTGCCTTAAACATGGAGTAACTTGATGAAAAAATAAGGGAAGAATTTCCCGTTAATTGCAATATTGAGCCCATTTCGATGCTGAATAAGGGGAGATTTTCCCCTTATCTAAAGCAGAATTGCCTATTTTCTAGTTTTTAAGACAATTAAGGGGAATTTCTCCCTCTATTTAAGCTGTTTCGAATGCTATTTCATAAAAAAAAAGGGAATTTTTCCCCTTATTTACTAGCCAAAGTTCCGATACGGGACTCTTAACTGATATAGCGGCTGCTCACTGTTCCATGTGGGGTGCATCAACTGGATGTGAAACCATGAGGGAGAAGTCCGTTCCCAGCTGGTATGTATCCTCAGTCTCCCCTTGCCGCCTAGTCCCCGCTGGCCAGCTGTAAATATCCTTCTGTAAGTTTCATTCAAAAAGAGACAACCTTTTAGAAAAAGGCTGTTTTCGCATACATTGTTGCTTTCGAATATCCCCGGATACTAAGGGTTTTCGCTCGAATCTGGAGAGCAGCTCTTTTCTTTTCGTGTTTACCATGTGAATTTCGGTGAATTATAATTATTTTCTTTTCAATTAGTTTCAAATATAGCAAAAAAGTTTATGAAAAGAACCTAGAAAACAGCATAAAAAAGAAGCCCTCTTAAAGGCTTCCACTATTTCTTATCATTCAACTGTTTCTTAATTTTAAAATGCATGGCGACCATTCTGATTCCAGATCCGAAATCCAGTGTGGCCAGCAGCACCATAAGGTAGGCGAAAAATCCCCAGCCATTGTCGTTTACATTGATAACGGCAAAGTACGTAAACAAAACTCCGAGGAGGATGTAAAGAATGCCGCTGAACAAAGGTGATCTCCTCATATAAATAATCCTCCTATAAATCCTTGAATTCTCTCCGCTTCTTCAATCATTCTTTCGATATCTTCCCTGAAAATGGACTGCATCAGCACGACGAGGGAGTTCATCGACACGTGGGCGATGATCGGCACAATGATCCTTTTGGTTTTAACATAAAGGAACGCAAAGGTGAAGCCCATTGCTGAATATAAAAGGACATGTTCCGGCTCAAAGTGTGCAAATGCGAAGATGACCGAACTGATCAGCGCAGAAAGGATAAATGAAAAACGCTGATATAAAGCACCAAAAATAATCTTTCGAAACACGATTTCTTCCAGGATCGGCCCGATGACAGCTGCTACAATCATGGCCAAAGGCACAGAATCGATGATCCTGACAATGGTTTCCGTATTTTCCGATCCCATCTCAATTCCGAGAAGGCGTTCGATGTTGATGGCTATAGCCTGTGCGAAGAAAGCCATGAATATACCGGCAATTGCCCATAGTGCCGAGAACACAGCCGACATGGGAGCTTCTCTTTCCAGACGGGTGGATGCTTCCGATTTTCGTAAAATAAGCCAGACAACAAGCAGCGTAATCGAGAATGAAAAAATCAACCAGTAACCGGGTACGACTGCCTCTGCCTGATCGCTGGACTGGTTGAACCAATTGACGGCTGCGTGGTAAAACAGAGGAATCCCGAGGATGCTTGAGAGCTGCATGGTGATATAGGCTATAAGAACATATCCATATTGTTTTTTCAACGTGATGTCTCCTTATATTGAATCTGTCATTACAATTCTTATTAGCTTCCGCTTTTCCTTACAATTCTACTAATAAAGAGCCTTTTTCGCAAAGAAAGAGGTTTTCTTTCTTTTATACGAAAGAGCAGGCAGAATAAGAACCATTTTTCGATAGGGGGCCGAACCTTACTAAGGTCGCCAAAGCAGAGCCTTAACTTCAGATTTTCTGCAGGAATTTGGTCGAGAGGAATAAAATACCATCTGTAACATAAAATAAGAAGGTGTGTTTTTTCAGGAAATTTGACGAAAAAAAATTTAAGCAGGACTCTTGCAAAATGGAAACGAATTATTTATTATAATAATTGTGTTAGCACTCAACCTTAACGAGTGCTAATAAATACGAATACTTACATAATATATGAGGAGGTTGTTTCACTTGTTAAAACCACTAGGTGATCGCGTCGTTATTGAGCTAGTAGAATCAGAAGAAAAGACAGCAAGCGGTATCGTACTGCCGGATTCAGCTAAGGAGAAACCACAAGAGGGTAAAGTTATTGCTGTAGGTGCCGGACGGGTTCTTGATAATGGTGAGCGTGCAGCTCTTGATGTGGCTGCGGGCGATAAAATCATCTTCTCAAAATATGCTGGTACAGAAGTGAAATACCAAGGCACAGAATACCTGATCCTTCGTGACAGCGACATTCTGGCTGTAATCGGCGAATAATCAATCTTTATCTGAAAATATACCTAACCAATATAAGGAGGTCTTTTTAAATGGCTAAAGATATTAAATTCAGCGAAGAAGCACGCCGTTCCATGCTTCGCGGTGTAGATCAATTAGCAAACGCAGTAAAAGTAACTCTTGGACCAAAAGGACGCAACGTGGTACTTGAGAAGAAATACGGTTCTCCACTAATTACAAATGATGGTGTGACAATCGCGAAAGAAATCGAACTTGAAGATGCTTTCGAAAACATGGGTGCAAAGCTTGTTGCTGAAGTAGCAAGCAAAACAAACGAAATCGCCGGTGACGGTACAACAACTGCAACGGTCCTTGCGCAAGCGATGATCCGTGAAGGACTTAAAAACGTTACTGCTGGTGCGAACCCTGTAGGTATCCGTAAAGGTATCGAAAAGGCGGTTCAATCTGCAATCGAAGAGTTGAAAGCAATCTCTAAACCAATCGAAAGCAAAGAGTCCATCGCACAAGTAGCGGCTATCTCTGCTGCTGACGAAGAAGTTGGACAATTGATTGCTGAAGCTATGGAGCGCGTTGGAAACGACGGCGTCATCACAATTGAAGAGTCTAAAGGTTTCTCTACAGAGCTTGATGTTGTGGAAGGTATGCAGTTCGACCGCGGATATGCATCTCCTTACATGGTAACAGACTCTGACAAAATGGAAGCAGTCCTTGATAATCCGTATGTCTTGATCACTGACAAGAAAATCGGAAACATCCAGGAAGTCCTGCCGGTACTTGAGCAAGTCGTACAACAAGGCAAGCCGCTATTGATCGTTGCGGAAGATGTTGAAGGTGAAGCACTTGCTACACTAGTAGTGAACAAACTTCGCGGAACATTCAATGCTGTAGCTGTAAAAGCTCCTGGATTCGGTGACCGTCGTAAAGCTATGCTTGAAGACCTTGCCATCCTTACAGGCGGTGAAGTGATCACAGAAGATCTTGGATTGGATCTTAAATCTGCGAACATCACTCAGCTTGGACGCGCAGCGAAAATCGTTGTTACAAAAGAAAACACAACAGTTGTTGAAGGTGCAGGCGAGCCGGATCAAATCTCTGCCCGCGTAAACCAAATCCGTTCTCAAATGGAAGAAACAACTTCTGAGTTCGACCGTGAAAAATTACAAGAGCGCCTTGCGAAACTTGCTGGCGGAGTAGCAGTAGTTAAAGTTGGTGCGGCTACTGAAACAGAATTGAAAGAGCGCAAACTTCGTATCGAAGACGCATTGAACTCAACTCGTGCGGCTGTAGAAGAAGGTATCGTTTCAGGTGGTGGTACTGCCCTTGTGAACGTATACAACAAAGTTTCTGCAATCGAAGCTGAAGGCGATGTGAAAACAGGTATCAAGATCGTTCTTCGTGCGCTTGAAGAGCCAATCCGTCAAATTGCTCACAACGCTGGGCTTGAAGGATCTATCATCGTTGAACGCCTGAAAAAAGAAGAAGTTGGCGTAGGATTCAACGCAGCTACTGGCGAGTGGGTCAACATGATCGATTCCGGTATCGTAGATCCAACAAAAGTAACTCGTTCTGCACTGCAAAACGCAGCGTCCGTTGCAGCAATGTTCTTAACAACTGAAGCAGTTGTTGCTGACATTCCTGAAGAAAACGGCGGCGGCATGCCTGATATGGGCGGCATGGGCGGCATGATGTAATAAGTGCCTCCAACCCTTGATATGACTGGGTTTGTTGGTAAGGTGAGAGTGGTTTGCTAACATTTTGCTAACATTGAGGATATTAACGGAGGCTTCTCATTAGTTCACCGAACTTTTGAGAGGCTTCTTTTTTCATTTCTTGCGTTACGTGGAGATATACATTTTTCGTGATTTGATCATCAGTATGACCGAGC
>NZ_VTEI01000003.1 GCF_008180415.1 Rossellomorea vietnamensis | reverse complement strand
GAAGCCGCCTTTCCACTTTTCCTCATGCGAGGAAAAGAACTATCCGGTATTAGCCCCGGTTTCCCGGAGTTATCCCAGTCTTACAGGCAGGTTACCCACGTGTTACTCACCCGTCCGCCGCTGATTTCAGGGAGCAAGCTCCCATCAATCCGCTCGACTTGCATGTATTAGGCACGCCGCCAGCGTTCGTCCTGAGCCAGGATCAAACTCTCCGAAAGAAGTTTGACTTGCTCATTTGCTATTTTTAAAGTATTAGCAACTTTGTAAGAAACATGTTCTTACTAGATTTACGTTGACGTTTTGAGTTGTTTAGTTTTCAATGTTCAATGTGCGCTTGTCGTAAGCGACTTATATAATATAACATTCATCCAGTTATAATGTCAATAACTTTTCAAAAAAAGTTTCAGCAGGCTTTTTGCCAACGGGATTCATTATACATTTACCATCATGAGATTACAAGAAGAAATTATGATTTTACAGGTGAAATAAACTCTCACTTATCTTGAAGCATTCTCCATTAAAAAGAAACGAACCAGCATCCGACTGGTCCGCTTCGAATTCTTCAGATTAAGAAAGTACTTCTTCTATAAATAAGTCTCTTCTCTTCGCAAGATCCAAAATCGTCTCTGTTTCCTTCATCTGTAGTAGCGGACGGGTTGGATTTTCTCTTGTTATGAACATGACTTCCCCAGCTTCTCCGTTGGATAAACGGATTTCTGTACCGATGGTAAGATCTGAGATGATATCCATAAGCGCCTGAACCGCCTGGATGTCATACTTGCCAAAATGGTCTTCCTTTATTTGCTCCAGCACCTGGAATGGCAGCTGTCTGCTCCTATAAACCCTCTCTGATGTCATTGCATGGAATACATCCGCAACTGCGATAATTTTTGAGAATTGGTGGATTTTTTCTTTGTTCTCCCCTGTTGGATAGCCGCTGTCATCCATTCTCTCATGATGTTGAAATATGGCTAGTTTTGTTTCAGGTTTCAGGAGGTTGATATCTTTCACCATTTTATAACTATAGACAGGATGCATCTTGATTTCTTTGAATTGAGATTCTGACAATGCTGTCTCTTTAGTAAGGATGGATGCAGGGATTTTGGCCATACCGCAATCAGCCAGCACCCCGGCAAGAGTCACTTGGATTTTTTTTCCGTTATCCATTCCGAGCCTCTTGGCAATCAACCCGCTCAACAGGCCAGTCGCCAGTGGATGATGATAAATATAATCCTTTTTAGAAGTATATTGGTGGAGGTGGGCAACATTACTTGGATTTTCCTCCACAAGCTCCAGCAAAGGCAGGATGATGCTTCGGATTTTTGAAATGGAGACAGACATTCCAGATTGCCAGTTTTGGAATTCCCCTTTGAACTCCTGAACTTTATTCAGATATAAATTCAGGAAGTCACTCTTTTGTCTTAGAGGCTTTGCTGTTCTATCCTCTTCATCCTCTACTGCTTGTACAGGAGAAAAGGGGGTTCCGTCTGCTTTAATCCTTTCAACAGATATTTCTTTGATATTAAATGAGTGCAATACTTTAATATGTATATCTTGAATGACCGTTTTCTTAGGTATGATGGGTAAGGAAGTCATTCCCCAAATATCCTGATTAAGAATGCAGCCTTCTTCTGCCTCTTGTATCTTGATTTTCATTATTTCACCTCTGTCCAGCGTTCATTTCTTTATTTTACCAGACAATTAACAATCTTCGCACCGTTTTTCTTAAGCATTTCATACATAAATGATGCTAAAATAAAAAATCACTCCCCGGAAAGGAGAGTGATTACTGTTTTATTCGTTACTGCTCTCGTTATCATTATCGTTTGCGTTCTCTTCAGAGGTTTCCTCTGTGACTCCATCAGCCGATTCTTCTGTCAGATCAACAGGGATCTCTTCTTCTTCTTTTTCTTCGTCCTTCTCGACTTTCGCCACTGTAGCAACTGAACTGTTTTCATCTAAACGGATCAGCTTCACACCCTGTGTGTTACGGCCTGTTGTTGAGATATCATTGACATCCATACGGATCAGTACGCCGTTAGCTGTAATCAGCATAAGGTCTTCTTCACCAGTTACAGCTTTAACAGAGATTAACTCACCGTTTCTTTCAGTGATGTTGCAGGTTTTCAAGCCTTTCCCGCCGCGTGTTTGAATACGGTACTCCTCTGCTGGTGTCCGTTTACCGAATCCTTTTTCCGTAACGACCAGGACATCGTCTTTCTCTTCAAGGATTTCCATGCCTACCACAATATCGTCAGAATCAAGATTGATTCCTTTTACCCCGGTAGCTGTACGTCCCATTGAACGCACATCTGTTTCAGGGAATCGGATCAGCATTCCTTTTTTGGTTCCGATAATCATATCTTTGCTTCCATCTGTCAGCTTAACGGAAATGAGTTCATCATTTTCCCTTAAGTTGATCGCGATCAGGCCATTGGTTCTGATGTTAGCGAAGTCAGAGACTGGTGTACGCTTTGATATCCCCTGCTTTGTAGTGAAGAACAGGTACCAGTCATCAACGAACTCTTCTATACGAATCATTGCATTGACCCACTCACCTTTGTCGACACCCAGCATGTTGATAATTGGAATTCCCTTTGCCGTTCGGCTGAATTCAGGAATCTCATATCCTTTTGCTTTAAACGCCTTTCCTTTGTTTGTAAAGAAAAGAATCGTATCGTGTGTGGATGTGGTGAGAAGATGTTCAACAAAATCATCTTCATTCGTACCCATTCCCTGGATTCCGCGGCCGCCGCGTTTCTGGCTGCGGTAGGTGGAGACTGGAAGACGTTTGATATATCCATTATGAGTCAGTGTAAGGATGATATTCTCGCGTGGAATCAAATCTTCATCCTCAATCTGCTCAATGCCTCCCGCCACAATTTCAGTACGGCGTTGGTCATTGAAGCGCTCTTTGATCTCATTCAATTCTTCACGGATGATTTCCAATACCTTTTCCTCATCAGCAAGGATTGCTCTTAATTCTGCAATCAGCTTAAGAAGCTCTTGATACTCGTTTTCAATCTTATCTCGTTCTAAACCAGTCAAGCGCTGAAGACGCATATCGAGGATTGCTTGAGCTTGTTTCTCAGAAAGAGAGAAGTTCTCCATTAAGCCTTCCCGCGCAATGTCAGTTGTTTGAGAGCCGCGGATCAAAGCGATGATTTCATCGATATGGTCAAGGGCTATACGCAAGCCTTCCAAAATGTGTGCACGCGCTTCGGCCTTCTTCAATTCGAATTCGGTTCTTCTGCGAATGACCACTTTCTGGTGCTCTAAATAATGATAGAGACACTGCTTTAAGTTAAGAACCTTCGGCTGCCCATCTACAAGGGCAAGCAGGTTGATACCGAAACTCGTCTGCAATGCCGTTTGTTTGTATAGGTTGTTCAGAAGGACATTGGCATTGGCATCTTTGCGGACTTCAATGACGATTCTCATTCCGTTACGGTCGGATTCATCGCGAAGGTCTGTTATGCCGTCAATCTTTTTATCTCGAACCAGGTCAGCAATTTTTTCAATAAGCTTTGCTTTATTGACCTGATACGGAATTTCCTCGACTATAATGGTTTCTTTACCGTTCGCCTTTGTCTCGATTCTTACTCTCGCTCTCATAGTGATGGAGCCTTTACCTGATTCGTACGCTCGGCGGATTCCGCTTCTGCCGACGATCATTCCCGCTGTAGGGAAATCAGGGCCTGGAATATAATCCATCAGTTCCTGGATTGTGATTTCCGGGTCATTGCTCAGTGCAAGAAGGCCGTCAATCACTTCACCCAGCTGGTGAGGCGGGATATTGGTGGCCATACCTACAGCGATCCCTGAGGAACCGTTCACCAACAGGTTCGGAAAACGTGCAGGCATGACAATTGGTTCACGTTCTGAACCATCATAGTTATCTCTATAGTCGATTGTATCTTTGTTGATATCACGGATAATTTCCATTGAAATCTTGGACATTCTGGCTTCTGTATAACGCATGGCTGCTGCTGAATCTCCATCGACAGATCCGAAGTTCCCATGGCCGTCTACAAGCATATAACGATAGTTGAAATCCTGTGCCATACGCACCATCGTATCGTATACAGCTGTATCACCATGCGGGTGATACTTACCGATTACTTCGCCGACGATACGGGCAGATTTCTTATAGGCTTTATCAGATGTCATTCCCAGGTCGTTCATCGCATATAAGATTCTTCGGTGTACGGGTTTTAGACCGTCCCGTACATCCGGCAATGCCCGGGAAACGATAACGCTCATGGCATAATCCAGGAAGGATGTACGCATTTCATGGCTAATATTAATTTCTTTTACATTAGAACGTGGTGTTTCCGCCATAATAGAAGGGACCTCCTTTTAAAAGGTATTTTAGCTACCTATGTCCGCTTTTGTTTCTTAAGTTTCTTAGTGATATACTGCCGTCCTCATACTCTCGATTGAATAGGGCCTTATGTAAAAGACAGGATAGAAAAAGATGCTTCTATCCTGCTGAGGAATTAAACGTCCAGGTTTTTCACATATGCAGCATTATCTTCAATAAAGTTTCTGCGAGGCTCTACTTTATCCCCCATAAGCATCTCGAAGGTTTCGTCCGCTTCGATTGCATCTTCCAGGCTTACCTGCAGAAGGGTCCTGAATTCAGGATCCATTGTGGTTTCCCAAAGCTGAGTGGCATTCATCTCACCTAAACCTTTATAACGCTGAATTCCCGGTTTAGGCTGTGCAGGCAGCTGTGCCAGTGCCTCTTCCAGCTGTTTATCTGAATAGACATAGTCTATCTTTTTACCTTGCTTGATCTGGTACAAAGGCGGCTGCGCGATATAGATATAACCAGCTTCAATAATCTGTCTCATATAGCGGTAGAAGAATGTTAGCAGCAGCGTACGAATATGCGCTCCATCAACATCCGCATCTGTCATAATGACGACTTTTTGATAACGCGCCTTTGAGATGTCAAAATCTTCGCCAATTCCTGTACCTAGTGCCGTGATCATCGCACGGACCTCATTATTGGAGAGGATTTTATCTAACCTTGCTTTCTCAACGTTGATGATCTTTCCTCTAAGAGGCAGGATCGCCTGGAAATGGCGGTCACGGCCCTGTTTGGCCGATCCTCCCGCAGAGTCACCCTCAACAATGTAAATTTCACTGATCTTGGGATCTCTTGAAGAACAATCCGCCAGTTTACCAGGCAGGCTGGATACTTCAAGTGCGCTCTTTCGGCGGGTAAGTTCCCTTGCTTTTTTCGCAGCAAGCCTTGCCCGTGCTGCCATTAAGCCTTTGTCGACTACTTTTCGGGCGACCACGGGATTTTCAAGCAGGAATGATTCAAAGTGCTCTGAGAACAAAGCATCTGTTATCGTTCTTGCTTCCGAGTTGCCAAGCTTTGTCTTTGTTTGTCCTTCGAACTGGGGATCAGGATGTTTGATAGAGATAATGGCTGTGATCCCTTCACGCACATCTTCACCAGAAAGGTTGGCGTCATTGTCTTTATATAAATTATTTTTTCGGGCGTAATCATTGATGACACGGGTCAGGGCAGTCTTGAATCCCGATTCATGTGTTCCGCCTTCATACGTATGAATGTTATTGGCAAATGAGTAAAGGTTGCTCGCAAACCCATCGTTGTACTGAAGGGCTATTTCCACGGAAATGTTTTCTCTTTCCCCCTCAATGAAGATCGGTTCTTCATGGATGACTTCTTTCGTCCGGTTCAAGTGCTCTACATAGGACTTGATTCCGCCCTCATAATGGTATTCATTGCTTTTATCTTCGACACGCTTGTCTTCGATGACGATCCTGATTCCTTTGTTAAGGAAAGCAAGCTCGCGAAGACGATTTGCTAAGATGTCATATTCATATTCTCTTGTTTCCGTAAAGATTTCAGGATCCGGTTTGAAGTGGATGATTGTTCCTGTTACATCGGTTTCTCCTGTCACTTTTAAATCAAAGCTTGGAGCACCTTTTTCGAATTTCTGATAATGGATTTTTCCGTCACGGTGGACGAATACTTCCAATTCGGTAGACAGGGCGTTCACGACAGAAGCACCCACTCCATGGAGCCCTCCTGAAACCTTATAACCGCCGCCGCCGAATTTACCGCCGGCATGAAGGACGGTCATGATGACCTCAACAGCAGGCCTTCCCATTTTTTCATGGATACCAACCGGGATTCCCCGTCCATCATCGCGGACTGTGATGCTGTTGTCTTCTTCGATTGTCACTTTGATTTCGGAACAGTAACCTGCAAGAGCTTCATCGATACTGTTATCGACGATTTCCCAAACCAAGTGATGAAGTCCTCTGGAGCTGGTGGAGCCAATGTACATTCCGGGACGTTTCCTTACGGCTTCCAACCCTTCTAAAACCTGTATCTGATTCTCATCATAAGATTGTCTTTGTTCTTGTTCCATTGTCAAACCAATTCACCTACACTTCCTGTGCATATAAATATTATTCATTCTCACTATCTATTTAAAAGATTGTCATGGGTGTTCCATTTTCTCGAACGCTTCTTCAATGTGGTGGATGCCAATGGTGAAAGATACAGCTGGTCTACGGTGACCACTAGAGACTTATATGTACCTTTAGCCAGGTTGCTCGTCTGTTTTTCTTTCTTTTTAAGAAATAATTGCATTTCCTCTGAAAATTGAACAGTATCCTTGTCTATAATCGCAATAATTTCATCCGTTCTTACCATCACATCTTCCCCAACATGAATATACATGGAAACACCTCACTTCACTCTCTTGATCTGACCGGCTTCAACTTCAAATGTTGTGGCCTCATTCAACGTCTGATGATCGATGCCATCTACATTAGTCGTGGTGACAAAGGTCTGCACCTTGCCTTGAATAGTATTAAGTAAATGGGACTGCCTGAAGTCATCCAGTTCAGACAATACGTCGTCCAGTAAAAGAATTGGGTATTCTTTAATTTCTGAATGAATCAGTTCAATTTCAGCGAGTTTCAGAGAAAGGGCCGTGGTCCGCTGCTGGCCTTGAGATCCGAAAGTCTGGACATCCCTGTCATTGACAAAGAATTGCAGATCATCCCTGTGAGGACCCGCAAGAGTCACCCCTCTATCTATTTCACGCTGCCGTATTGAATTAAATTTGTCCTCTAGTATTCCTACCATTTTCGACCAATCTTGATCTTCGCATACATCTATGGACGGTTTATATTGAATATCCAAGGTTTCAATGCCTCTGGATATCCCCGAATGGATGGGACGTGCCCATTCTTGCAGAAGCTTGATGAAGTCAAACCGCTTACGGATGATCTTCCCGGCTACTTCAATCAGCTGTTCTGTCAAAACGTCGAGCATCGTCTCATCTTTCTGCTTTTTAATCTGCAGCATCTTCAAGTAATGATTGCGCTGTTGAAGGATCTTTTGGTACAAAGCGATATCATGCAAATAGACAGGTGATACCTGCCCGATTTCCATATCAATAAAACGACGCCTCACTTGAGGGCTCCCTTTCACCAAGTGGAGATCTTCAGGCGCAAACATGACGACATTCATATTTCCTACATACTGACTCAATTTCTTCTGTTCAATATGATTGGATTTGGCTTTCTTGCCCTTTTTGGAAATCACCAATTCAAGAGGGATAGAGCCATTATATTTTTGTATCCTGCCTTTTATTTTAGCATATTCCTCATCCCAGCGTATTAAATCTTTATCATTTGATGTACGGTGGGATTTTGCCATTGCCAAAACATAAATCGACTCCATGATATTGGTTTTCCCCTGGGCATTTTCACCCAAGATAACATTCACACTGTTTTCAAATGTGATATCAATGGAGTCATAATTCCGATAGTTTTTGAGTTGAATTTCTTCAATGTACATAAACAGTCATCCTCTTATTCTTCGTCAGAGATGATGAAAGCCCCATTTTCCTCTATTTCAACTTTGTCTCCAACCCTCAATTTTCTTCCTCTTCTTTGATCCTGTTCTCCGTTAACAAAGACTTCATGTTCACTCAGGAACCATTTGGCCATTCCTCCTGATTGAATTAGTTCAGCCAGCTTCAAAAACTGGCCCAAAGTTATATATTCAGTATCAATGGTAATATGCTTTTCCATGATAGATCACTACTTTCCGGCATAATATCTAATTATTTTATTTTACTATATTTTCACCTTAATACAAAACACAACCTGCAAATGCTTTTGCAGAAGGTGCTTCGGCACTTTAAAGCAATGAAAGGGACAGTCCCTCTTAGTGGTTTAACGTGTTAAAGCTGACTGTCATACTGCTTCCTAAATGAAAAAGCGACTGGCTGCATAACGGAAGGTGTTGTTAGTCAGCCAGTCGGTTCATATACTTTTTGAATTAATAGGTTCTTACAGGCAGAATCAGCTGCAATATAGAGTCATCATGGAGAGGTTTGATAACGAACGGTCTCATTGCTCCTGTAAAATCAATATGGATTTCTGTTCCTTCCAATGCTTTTAGTGCATCCATCATATATTTGGCACTGAAGGAAATCTTCAATTCTTCTCCCTCATTCGATTGGCTTTGAACCTGCTCGATGACTTTCCCGATTTCTGGAGTATTGGAAGAGATTTCGATTACGCCGCTTTCTACTGTCGATAATTTAACGACATTATTTCTTCCTTCTCTAGCCAAAAGCGAAGCACGGTCAATTGCCTGAAGAAATTCTTTTGTCGCCAGGACCAATTCTGTTTTGCTTTCATTTGGGATCAAGCGGCTTGTATCCGGATAGTTGCCTTCTAACAGTCTGGAGAAGAACAATAAGTGTTTTGCCTTGAACAGTACTTGATTATCAGTAATGACAATTTCCACTGGTTCAGAATTATCATCAAGGATCTTGCTCAGCTCTGTCAGACTTTTTCCTGGAATCACGATATTGTATTCATTTCCATTATCATTTTCAAGTGGAGCCTTTCTCATCGCAAGACGATGGCTGTCTGTTGCAATACAGGAAAGTTCCCCATTTTCCACCTTCCAGTTTACACCTGTCAAGATGGGGCGTGTTTCTGAGGTGGACACTGCGAATACCGTTTGTCTTACCATTGTCTTCAGCAAGTCAGTTGGTACCTTGAAGGCATTTCCTTCCTCAATCTGAGGGAGGTGTGGATATTCCTCTGGATCAAGTCCATTTAAATTAAATTCTGCTTTTCCTGAGCGGATCACTGTCTGTAAATGGTTTTGAACTTCAATTTCGACTGTGTCCATCGGAAGTTTTTTAACGATTTCGCTGAAGAACTTCGCTTGCAGGACAATTCCGCCTGTTTCAAACACCTCTACTATTTCATTTCCTTCTTCCTCTTTTGGAATAAAAGATTCAATGGAAATATCGGAATCACTTCCTGTCAATGTGACTCCTTCATCATTAGCTGTAATTTTGATCCCCGTAAGAATGGGAATCGTTGTTCTGGATGTGACAGCTTTCATGACATCTCCGACACTCTGTACGAGATTGTCCCTTTGGATAACAAATTTCATTATCTTTTCCTCCAGTTTGAACATAATTTTTTTACTGCTGCATATACTAATATATTTATTAAAAAAATAGTACTAGTAGTAATAGGGCCTGTTAGTATGTGGATAAGTGGGAAAAACGAAAGGAAACACAGTCTATCCACATGTGGATAGACTGTGTGCAAACATAGCAAAGTTATTAACAGTATTCAGGATAACTCTCTATTAACTTTTTGGTATTTTATATGGTTCTTTATTAAAATCTGCTGTTTAAAAAAACGGATTTCCGCTGTAGACAAACGAATGTGCGCATTTGGTGAGAATGAAGATTTCTAAGCAACAACCTTTTAGGAAGGCTCTTTTCGTAAACTTTGTTGCTATTTGATACTCATTCCAGAAAAAAACAACCTTAAGTCACCGAGATAACCTAGTTAACATGAAAAGAAAAGAGCTACTATCCCAGATTATAGTGAAAAGCCTTAGTATCTGGGGAAAAATCCGGCTTTTGGGATTTTTCCGAAAGCAACACTGTATGCGAAAACAGCCTTTTGGAAAGAGCCTTACTTAAAGAGTTAGGGCTGTTTATATAGGTTCGCTGCAGCTGCACGACTTGGTTCAGCTGGGCTCTGTAACCTGGTGTATTCAAGTCCTTGAGGTGAACGCACACCTTTCTCTACCACCACAACCACAATTATGAGGGCAAAAAGTAGTTAACTTTTTAAAACATCCCTGATCTCTTTCAACTGATGCTGAAAAGCTGAATCTGCTCCAAGCATTTTAGAGATTTTTTCATGTGCATGAATGACGGTCGTATGGTCCCTGCCCCCGAATTCTTCTCCTATTTTCGGAAGTGAAAAATCGGTCATTTCCCTAGATAAATACATTGCAATCTGTCTCGGGAAGGCAATGGACTTTGTCCTTTTTTTTGCTTTGAAATCCTCCAGCCTTATATTGAAGTGTTCACCGACCACTCTTTGAATATCAGCGATTGTGATCACTTTCGGTTTGGAACTTGGAATGATATCTTTCAAAGCTTCGGCAGCCAGATCGGCATTGATGTCTTTGTTGATTAACGATGAATAGGCCACAACCCTGATCAAGGCACCTTCCAATTCACGGATGTTGGAATCGATTTGGTTAGCGATATAGAGCATGGCTTCATTAGGAATATCCAATCCTTCCGCTTTTGCCTTCTTCCGCAGGATGGCAATCCTTGTTTCCAAGTCAGGAGGAGTGATATCCGTAATCAATCCCCACTCAAACCTTGAGCGGAGCCTGTCCTCAAGTGTCGGAATCTCTTTTGGAGGCCGGTCACTCGAAATGACGATCTGCTTGCTTTCTTCATGCAAGGTGTTAAAGGTATGGAAAAACTCTTCCTGAGTCTGTTCTTTCCCTGCAAGAAATTGAATATCATCGATTAAAAGTACATCGACACTGCGATATTTGTTCCGGAAATCAACGGCTTTATTGTCACGAATGGAATTTATGAATTCATTCGTAAATTTCTCAGAAGATAAATAAACCACTTTTGCAGCCGGATTATGCTCAAGGACATAATGTCCGATGGCATGCATCAAGTGGGTCTTCCCAAGTCCTACTCCTCCATAAATGAACAACGGGTTATATGCCTTGGCCGGCGCTTCGGCAACAGCCAGCGATGCAGCATGTGCAAAGCGGTTACCGGACCCGATAACAAAGGTGTCGAACATATATTTAGGGTTAAGCATATTTTGATGAAACTCCTGGCTGTCGTCGTTATCAGCGACTTTCTTTGGAGGTACAGGTATATCAAATTCTTCCGGTTCCTGGTTCTGCGGAATAATAAATTTAACAATAAGTTCTTCGCCTGTAATATCCAATAGAACACCGGAAATTAATTGAGAATACCTTCCTTCAAGCCAATCCCTGGCAAATTCATTGGGAGCGGTGATGACAAGTGTATCTCCTTGTATGGAATGAGCTTTAGTAGACTTCAACCAAGTATCAAAACTGGGTTTGCTTATCTTTTTCTCTATGTTCGAGAGGGCTTTATTCCACAAGTCCCCTATATTCTCCAAACTGGTCCCCTCCTTTTCCTCTAAGAGTATGTACAACGATTGTACAGCCTGACTCTCCGGTAAAAGTTTATTATTAATAAAAATACAAAACTATGAATGTGGAAAAATATATAATAAGGAAGAAAAACGGTTATTCGACAATATGCACCTTATGTGGACAACCTTTTACAAAGGCTCTGTACAAACTATCCACAAGTTATCCACCAACTGTGGATAACGTATTTTACCAACAATAGCAATTCAGAGTGAAAACACAATAATCATATCAGAATATCCTTACGGTTGCAATGGCTTTTAAACTTTATCCACAATTGCCTGTTCTTGTTGAAAAAACTTTTCCACAGGGTATTTATTTGTGAAAAAGGTGTCAATATGTGCTGTGGATAGTTATTTTTTGTGTCGAAAAATATCCACAGGCTGTCTGGAGTCCAGTTTGGTATCGAAAAAGTACAGCATGAATCAGACCATTTTAAAAAAGAAGATGTGTGGAAGAAGTTGAACCGACTGTCTTTGGTTTTGGCTCACTAATGGAAAAAATATTCAGGGGTCTCCCTTTATATTGAGAACAGCAAAAAAATCGGGATGTCATGTCCTGGAGGAATTTAAGTGAGGATTAGAAATCATAGTAAAAAACCAAAACGCTTAAGAGAAGAGCTTAATAAAGAGGGAGAAGAAACGGGGTCTAAGAAGTATTGAATTAAAACATACCATCCACTAACTGACTTTTTTCTTCTATTCAAAGGTATAAGAGATGTGGACACCTCCTTAAGATCTGCAAAATTTCCTTAATCATAAAGAGAGGGAAGGACAAAAGTATTGACTCCAATTTTCACCCTTCTTTGGCTGCAGTCTAAATTTATCCCAGGATCCTGCTTTTTTTCCTTGGTTTCTAATTGAAACGGGAGATGCAGCTCATTGCTCTGCTAGCCAGGAACATTAGGGGGAATAAAAGCTGTCATTTCTCGAAATTCATATTAATGAGCAGCAGAGTTTATCAAAGGAGTCTTCAGCAATGAAGAAAAGGGGAATATATAGATTTAATTTTGTCCTAATAGCAGCATTACAGCCTTGCAAAAAATTAAAAGAGGTGGTATTGACAATTTATGTCCCTCTCTTTATAATTGAAAAGACTGTCTTTAACCTATAATTTTATCCATTCCTTTAGGGAGGTGTCATATATGAAAAGAACGTTTCAACCAAATTCTCGTAAAAGAAGCAAAAACCACGGTTTCCGTGCACGTATGAGCTCAAAAAACGGCCGTAAAGTTCTAGCTCGCCGTCGTCAAAAAGGAAGAAAAGTATTATCTGCCTAGGCCACTGAATTTATCAGTGGTCTTTTTTCAAGGCTCTTTTCGTAAACTTTGTTGCTATTTGATACTAATTCCAAAAAAATAACCACAATCCACATGAATAACCTGCAACTTATGAAAAGAAAAGAGCTGCTCTCTCCGATTAGAGAGAAAACCTTCAGTATCCGGGGAAAACCGGCTCTTGGGATTTTTCCATAAACCACAATATATGCGAAAACAGCCTTTGAATCAGACCGGGGTATAAATCTTCTTATAATAGAGAAAAAAGGTAACAAGGTAGCAATGTTAGTTTTACATGAACCTTTAAAGCCGATCTCAATAAAAAAGGGTTCTAAAATAGATTTACTTTAGAAATAGCAGGTGGGTAAATGCGAAAAGAACAGCGAGTGAAGAAAAACAGTGAATTCCAAGAGGTATTCAAGAAGGGGACCTCAATTGCTAACAGGCAGTTTGTTGTGTACAGACTGAAGAAAGAAGAACAGAAATTCTTCCGCATAGGCCTTTCTGTCAGCAAAAAAATTGGAAATGCTGTTGTCCGTAATCAAGTTAAACGATATATTAGACAGGTCTTTCTGGAATTGAAAGATGATGTCAAGGATCAGTATGATTACGTTATTATCGCCAGGAAACCGGCGGCCGATATGGATTTTCATGATGTCAAGAAAAGCTTGATCCATGTTTTAAAGAAAAGCAAAGTGCTGGATAGCAAGCAGCATGCACAGTTTGACAAAAGGAAATAAAAAATCGTAAGAACTTTGACAAGTTTCTACAGCATAGGGGAAGTAAAAGATGTTACAATATCCCTGTGTTTGCACAAGCTCCGATGATTGAAATTCAGATGATCGGATTTTCTTTATGGACAAGCCAGGTTGTCCGGATAAAAAGTTTTAGGGAGGAAGTAGAGGGTGAAAAAGAGATTTTTAGCCGTGCTTGTCATGATTGGACTTGTTACTGTCCTGTCGGGCTGCATGGAATATAACCAGCCGATCACAGAGGAGAGTTCCGGATTTTGGAATGAATACATTGTGTATCCTCTTTCTTTATTGATTACAAAAGTATCCGAATTTTTTGATGGAAGCTATGGGTTAGGAATCATTATCGTTACACTGATCATTCGTTTAGCGATTCTTCCATTAATGATTAAACAGACCAAAAACTCCAAAGCCATGCAGGCGCTTCAACCAGAAATGCAGAAACTGCGTGAAAAATACAGTTCAAAAGATGCAGAGACACAGAGGAAACTGCAGCAGGAAACAATGGGGCTATTCCAGAAACATGGTGTCAATCCATTAGCAGGTTGTTTTCCGCTAATTGTCCAAATGCCGATTTTGATTGGCTTTTACCATGCCATAAGCCGTACCGAAGAAATCAAGAACCATACATTCTTATGGTTTGACCTTGGTCTGCCGGATCCATTTTATCTTCTGCCGCTTATCGCTGGTGCTACGACTTTCATACAGCAGAAAATGATGATGGCAGGAACTGCAAACCAGAATCCGCAAATGGCTATGATGCTTTACATTATGCCAGTCATGATCATCATCTTTGCCATCAACTTCCCGGCAGCGCTTTCCCTATACTGGGTTGTTGGTAACTTATTCATGATCGTTCAAACCTACTTCATCAAAGGGCCGGACTTGAAACAGGCCGCAGCGAAAAGCTCGGGAGCTAAAAAGTGAGAGAAGTAACAGCTACTGGTCCATCGGTCGAAGAAGCAGTGGAATCTGCATTAGCTCAATTGAACATCAGTAGAGAACAAGCTGAAATTGAAGTGAAGGATGAGGGGAAAAAGGGATTTTTCGGTCTTTTTGGAACCCGTCCTGCGACGGTTTATGTAAAAAAAATCATCAATCCGTTTGATGAGGTAAAGAATTATTTGATTTCCGTCAGTAATATGATGGGAATCGATGTTGAAATAGACATTAAAGTAGATGGCCGCCATGCCGAGTTTCAACTAGCGGGCGAGAAAATCGCTTTGTTAATTGGAAAAAGAGGCCAGACATTGAATTCACTTCAACATTTGGCCGGGCTTGTAGCCAATCGATATTCAGAACAATTCCTCACAGTCGTGCTGGATGCAGAAAATTACCGCGAAAGACGCAGGCAGACACTCGCTAACTTAGCGGAAAGACTTGCAGAAAAAGTGGTTAGAACAAATCGGAAAGTTTCATTGGAACCGATGCCTTCTTATGAACGAAAAGTAATCCATTCTGCTTTGGTCAGATCCAAAAAGGTGGAAACCTTCTCAGAAGGCTCTGAACCAAACCGCTACATTGTTATAGAACCCAAGAGAAAATAGAAACTTCCATCCAGGCTGTTTATCAGCCTGGATTTTTTTGTTTAGCTCTTTTCGTAAACTTTGTTGTTATTTCAGACTAATTCCAAAAAATAACCATAATTCACCGAAATAACTTCATAACCAGGAAAAGAAAAGAGCTGCTCTCTTAGATTTGAGAGAAAACCTTAGTATACGGGGATATCTGAAAGCAACAATATATCCGAATACAGCTTTTTGTTTTGGAGTTTCAGTCAGCCATTTGCCGCCAGTTCCTTTAGAATCCTGGTGTTTGTTAACCTAAACACTTCAATTCCGTATAGTTTGAGAGTATGTTCCCCAGTATCCAGTTAGTGATAAAACAGCGGCACCATTCCTCTATCCTAGGGTTATAAAGTACTAAACGCCTTAAACACCACAAATGTTTCTCAGCAAAAAATGTGAACTCTTTCTATCCTTAATCGGTTTCTTATTACGGCTCAAAGTACAAGGATTAGCTTCCTCCTTTGAAGATGGGCTCGCCAGAAAAGATCACAAGCGCTCTTTATTAGGCATGATCCTCTCTAAGTGCTGGAGTTACTGCTGTATAACCGCTCTTTTTACAGCACTATTTCTCTAAGTCCTAGATTTGGTGCTGTATAACCGCTCTTTTTACGTCATCATCTCTCTAAGTGCTGGATTTGATGCTGTATAAACACTCTTTATACAGCACTATCTCTCTAATTCCTGGAGTTAATGCTGTATAACCGCTCTTTTTACGTCATCATCTCTTTAAGTGCTGGATTTAATGCTGTATAAACACTCTTTTAATAGCACTATCTCTCTAAGCCCTTGAATTTGATGCAGTATAACCGCTCTCTTTACAGCATCATCTTTCAAATCAATGGAGTTGGTGCTGTATAAACACTCTTCTTATAGCACTATCTCTCTAAGCTCCGGATATGCTGCTGTATAACCGCTCTTTTTACGGCCTCTTATCTCTGACTCTTGGATTTCATTCTGTATAGCTTCACTGGGAGACAAATCGGCTGCAGTTAAAAAAGGACTAAAAAAACGAAGTGTTTTAGACAAATACTGAAAACGTTCTGATTCGCTTTATTGTTATTCACATGTGGATAAGTTAAAATGAGAGAATGAGGAAAATGTCTTTGTGGATAAATGCTAACCCGAACTTTTTTATCTATGAAGAGTATGATATTCTAATCATTTAGAGGATGAACGATACGCCTATAAATAAATCACTACAATATAGATATTTTACCGATGGAATGGCTAAGTTAGTAAAAAGCCATCCCGGATTCTTTCGTGTGTTCAAAATTAATAGTTGAGCACGGGACAGGAATAAGAGATTAAGAAAAGAGGTGAGAGAGATGGAATTCGATACGATAGCAGCCATTTCTACTCCGATGGGAGAAGGTGCGATAGCAATCGTTCGTTTGAGCGGTGACCAAGCCTTCAATATTGCGGACAAAGTCTTCAAAGGAATCAAAGGTGATTCGGTCCACGATGTTGCTTCCCACACAATCAACTATGGACATATTGTCGATCCTTCTACTGGTGCAGTTGTAGAGGAAGTCATGATGTCGGTCATGAAAGGACCTAAAACCTTTACACGTGAAGATATTATTGAAATCAATTGCCATGGCGGCTTGGTTTCAGTCAATAAAGTTCTTCAGCTGGTGCTGAAATACGGCGCTCGTTTAGCAGAACCCGGAGAGTTCACTAAAAGAGCATTCCTTAATGGACGAGTTGATTTATCTCAAGCTGAGGCGGTAATGGATTTAATCAGAGCGAAAACGGACAGAGCCATGAATGTTGCGCTGAACCAAATGGAAGGCCGGTTGTCCAAGCTGGTCCGAAAGCTTCGCCAGGAAATTCTTGAGACCCTCGCCCATGTTGAGGTAAACATCGACTATCCGGAATACGACGATGTTGAAGAGATGACCCATGGCGTTCTGCTGGAGAAATCAAAATATGTTCGTGCTGAGATTGAAAAGCTCCTGCGAACGTCCGAACAGGGAAAAATCCTTAGAGAAGGACTTTCTACTGTCATCATTGGCAGGCCGAACGTAGGAAAATCGTCATTGCTCAACAGCCTTGTCCATGAAAACAAGGCAATAGTGACCGATATTCCTGGAACAACCCGTGATGTAATAGAAGAATACGTAAATGTGCGAGGAGTTCCGCTGCGTCTTGTCGATACAGCTGGAATCCGCGAGACCGAAGATATAGTGGAAAGAATCGGTGTCGAACGGTCAAGGCAGGTTTTGAAAGAAGCCGATTTAATCCTGCTTGTACTGAATTACTCTGACGAATTTTCTCATGAAGATGAACAATTGTTTCAAGCGGTTGAAGGCATGGACGTAATTGTCATCGTCAACAAAACAGATCTTCCTCAGAAAATTGATATGGATAGAGTCAAGGAACTGGCATCACAGCATGCGATTGTTACCACTTCCTTATTGGAAGAACAGGGAATCGACGAGTTGGAAGAAGCCATATCTTCACTGTTCTTTGCAGGATCACTGGAAGCGGGGGATATGACCTATGTATCCAACAGCCGCCATATTGCTCTCTTGAATCAAGCGCACAACAGCATTGATGAAGCAATCAATGGAGTCGAAATGGGGACTCCAATTGATATCGCCCAGATCGATTTAACTAGGACATGGGAACTCCTTGGTGAGATCATTGGGGAAAGTGTTCATGAAAGCTTGATCGATCAGCTTTTCTCTCAATTTTGTCTAGGAAAATAACCGTGCCCCCATCACCTTGAAAAAAAGGTGCGGTAAAAAAACTGTTACCCTTTAGACCCTTTAGATACCAGCAAAGTTCACGAACAGGGACAAAAGATAGAACGACTTACTTGAAGAAAGTTTTAAAAATAGAAGTACCAACATTAAGGAGGAAACGAAAACGATGCAATATGAAGCAGGACAATTTGATGTCATCGTTATCGGTGCGGGCCATGCAGGTGTAGAAGCCGGACTGGCAGCTGCAAGAATGGGTGCCAAGACCATGATGATTACAATCAATCTCGATATGGTCGCATTCATGCCGTGTAACCCGTCAGTAGGCGGACCCGCAAAGGGAATTGTCGTCAGGGAAATTGACGCGCTTGGTGGAGAAATGGGTAAAAATATAGATAAAACCCACATCCAGATGCGTATGCTGAATACTGGAAAAGGACCTGCCGTACGTGCTTTAAGAGCTCAGGCAGATAAATTTTCTTATCAGCATGAAATGAAGAAAACAATTGAAAATGAACCGAACATGACACTTCTTCAGGGAATGGTCGAAAGCCTTATCATTGAAGATGGGGAGTGTAAAGGTGTAGTAACACAAACGGGAGCCAGTTACCGTGCCAAGACGGTTGTCATCACGACGGGAACTTTCCTTCGGGGTGAAATCATTCTTGGAGATCTAAAGTATTCAAGCGGCCCAAATAACCAGCAGCCTTCCATTAAACTTTCAGAGCATCTACAGGAGCTTGGATTCGATATGGTTCGTTTCAAAACGGGAACTCCTCCAAGAGTAAACAGTAAAACAATCGATTATTCGAAAACAGAAATACAGCCGGGCGATGAAGTGCCTCGGGCGTTCAGTTATGAAACCACCCAATACATTACAGATCAGCTGCCATGCTGGTTAACTTATACCAATGCCGAAACACATCAGCTGATTGATGACAACCTGAGCCGTTCTCCTATGTACTCAGGAATGATCAAAGGGACAGGACCACGCTACTGTCCATCCATTGAAGATAAGGTTGTCCGTTTCCATGATAAACCTAGGCATCAAATCTTCCTGGAGCCTGAGGGAAAGAACACACAAGAAGTGTATGTTCAAGGATTATCAACAAGTCTTCCGGAAGATGTGCAGATGAAAATTCTTGCTACCATCCCCGGACTGGAAAAAGCACAGCTGATGAGGGCTGGATACGCAATTGAGTACGATTCAATTGTACCGACACAGCTATGGCCGACATTGGAAACAAAGAAAATTAAAAACCTTTATACAGCAGGACAGATCAATGGCACATCTGGCTACGAAGAAGCGGCTGGACAGGGCTTGATGGCGGGTATTAATGCTGCTTGCCGTTCATTGGATAAAGAAGAGGTCATTTTAGACCGCTCTGATGCTTATATTGGGGTACTCATTGATGACCTCGTGACAAAAGGGACTAATGAACCTTATCGTCTTCTGACTTCACGTGCGGAATATCGTCTGCTTCTGCGCCATGATAATGCAGACCTTCGTCTCACAGAAATCGGCCGCAAAATCGGTCTCATTCATAAGGAGCGGTATGAACGTTTCCTAACGAAAAAGGCATCGATTGAGGAAGAAAAAGAGCGGTTAAGCACAATCAGGCTGAAACCGAATGAAGAGACGCAAAGTGTGATCAAAGCAGCCGGCGGAAGTGAACTGAAAGACGGAATCCTGGCATCCGATCTGCTTCGACGCCCTGAAATGAACTACAGCCATATTAAATCATTGATTCCAAGTGAAGTATCTTTAACAGAAGATATTGAAGAACAGGTAGAAATTCAGATTAAATATGAAGGCTATATTGAGAAATCGCTGCAGCAGGTCGATAAAATGAAAAAGATGGAAAACAAGAAAATCCCTGATTTCATCGATTATGATGCCATCAACGGCCTCGCATCTGAAGCAAGACAGAAACTAAAAGAAGTCCGTCCTTTATCATTGGCCCAAGCTTCAAGGATTTCCGGCGTAAATCCTGCAGACGTTTCAATTTTGCTTGTGTATATTGAACAAGGAAAAATTGCTAAGGTATCAGCTGAATAATAGAAGAAGCCGCGGCTCTTTTCCGAATCTGCCGAAAAGAGTTTTAAAGGAAGGATTGAATCAATGAAAATTTCTCAGTTTACAGAAAAGTTGAGCGAAAAGGGCATCAACCTGACATCAAAGCAGCTCGCCCAGTTCGAGCAATACTATGAAACGCTTGTTGAATGGAACGAAAAGATGAATTTAACTGCCATCACTGATAAAGAAGAAGTGTACTTGAAGCACTTTTATGATTCTATCACCGCTGCCTTTTACCTGGATTTCAACCGGGAAATCCGGGTATGCGACGTGGGTGCCGGGGCTGGGTTTCCTAGTATTCCTCTGAAAATATGCTTTCCGCAGATTGAAGTGAATATAGTCGATTCCCTGAATAAGCGGATCACATTCCTTAATCACTTATCTGAGAAGCTTGAACTGGAGAACACCCACTTTTATCATGACCGTGCGGAGACATTCGCCCAGAAACCGGAGCATCGCGAACAATACGACCTGGTAACCGCAAGAGCTGTGGCCAGAATGTCTGTATTAAGCGAATTATGTCTTCCGTTAGTGAAGAAAAATGGTACTTTTGCTGCAATGAAAGCAGCCAGTGCGTCCGAAGAGATGAATATAGGAAAGAAAGCAATCACAACTTTAGGCGGAGAACTGGAAGAAGTCCATTCTTTTCAGCTTCCGATAGAAGAAAGCGAAAGAAACATCATTGTTATTCAGAAAGTGAAGCCGACACCTAAGAAGTATCCGCGTAAACCTGGAACACCTAATAAGCTTCCGTTAGAGTAACATCCGTTAAAAGCTATGTGCATCAACCGGTTCCTGTTAAAGACTTTGATCGTACAATATCATGAATGATAATCGACTATTTATATGATGTTAAAGATTTGTTTTAATATTTTCATTGCCATAATGGGCTCAGACTTTAGGAAAGTATATTTCAGGTATGGAATTTAAGGCTGGTGAATATATCTAGACGTTTTTTGATTGGAGCGGAAGGTACGTGATCTCCTGCGGGATTAGCGGGCAGGTGAGACCCCGCAGGCAAAGCCGAGGAGGCTCATCCAGCTCCAGCGGCCAGCGACTAGCAGATTTCGGTCTCTCTCCTTGCGATAAGTCATCATCGAATCGCTTAAGCTCTTCGTGATTTCTTTATCTCATACGAGAGCCCTAAAATCTGTACGTCGCTGAACGGCCGCTTCTGCTTTTACTTCACCGCCCGCCCCGCGGAGTCACGTACCTGAAGCGGAAATCAAATATTCTATCCGATCAACACTGTTAAGGTTAGTTTAAATTACAAAATAACAAGATGTTCACACTGAAAATAGTGTCGATTAATATCTGATAAACGGTCAAAGTGATTGCAGGAACTTGTCATATGATAGAGAATAGTAAATAAGGGAGTTCCTTAAAGGTGGTGTAGGAAGATGAAGCATCCTTTCTCTCGTTTTTTTGGCTTAGGAGAAAAAGACCAGGGTACTGATCAGGAGATGGAAGCTGCTGTCAGCGAAGTGAATGATAGAGATGAAGTAAAGAATATTCCAATTTCCAATATTGTCCCTAACCGTTTTCAGCCAAGAACAGTCTTTAACGAAGAGAAGATTGAAGAACTATCGAGAACGATTCATACTCACGGAATCATACAGCCGATCGTCCTGCGGCAAAGCGATGAGAATCAGTATGAAATTATTGCAGGGGAGCGCCGGTTCCGGGCAGTTCAAATGCTTGGCTGGGAAACTGTACCTGCAATTATTAAAAATATGTCTGATACAGAAACAGCTTCTGTTGCATTAATAGAGAATTTGCAAAGGGAAGAGCTTTCTCCAATCGAAGAGGCTGTTGCCTATGGCAAACTGCTTGAGCTTCATAATTTAACCCAGGAGGCCTTGGCACAGCGTCTTGGAAAAGGACAATCCACTGTTGCCAACAAGCTCAGGCTCTTAAAGCTGCCTGAAGAAGTACAGGAAGCCGTCCTGGCCAAGCAAATCACAGAAAGACACGCGAGGGCACTCATCCCTCTTAAAAAGAAGGAAAAACAGGTGATCCTGCTTCAGGAAATTGTTGAGAAAAACCTCAATGTCAAACAAACTGAAGATAGAGTGGATAAAATGCTTTCTGAAGGTGAAGAAAAACCGAAGCCAAAGCGCAAGGCCTTCAGCAAGGATATGAGAATAGCGGTCAACACGATCCGCCAATCGCTGTCCATGGTTTCTGACAGTGGAATTAAACTTGATTCCCAGGAAGAAGAGCATGAAGAATATTATCAGTTCACTATAAAAATACCTAAGAAAAAGCAATAATAATAATCTATTAATCTGCTATAGCATTATTCCTATATTCATAGATATCTATTGTGCTGACTTTTTCACCCTTTACTTCAAAAAGTGAGGTGTTTTCTTATACTCAAGCGGATTGAGCGGAAGTCCCTTGCTTCTTTGCAGCAGTAAGTTTTTAAAAACAGCACAATAGATTTTTTCAGTGAGAAACAGTTAAATGGTTTCTCACTTTTTGTATGCAGCCATTCAATATAAATTGGAAATAGAATTTTTTTGAAATGAAAGACAAACTATTCCGGAATTTTGATAGAATAGAAGGTAGACGATAAATTTTTCAGGAAATTGAATTGGAAGTTTAAAGGGCAGGTGAAAACCTTGGGCAGAATAATAGCCATAACCAACCAGAAGGGCGGAGTGGGAAAGACCACTACATCCGTCAATTTGGGGGCGTGTTTAGCATACATAGGAAAGAAAGTACTTCTAGTTGACATTGATCCGCAAGGAAATGCCACCAGCGGTGTGGGCATTGAAAAAGGGGATGTCCAGGAATGTATATATGATGTTTTAGTAGATGATGCCGAGGTCAAAGATCTGGTGAAGCCGACAAAAGTGGAACGGCTGTTTGCAGTACCTGCAACCATCTCGCTGGCAGGAGCGGAAATTGAACTTGTTCCGACCATATCCAGGGAGGTCCGCTTGAAGAGGGCTCTTGAAAAGGTTAAAGATGACTATGATTATATTATCATCGATTGTCCTCCCTCTCTTGGCTTGTTGACGATCAATGCGTTAACCGCATCTGATGCCGTCATCATCCCCGTACAATGTGAATATTACGCACTCGAGGGACTGAGCCAGCTGTTGAGCACCGTCCGGCTGGTGCAAAAGCATCTTAATCATGACCTGGCGATCGATGGAGTCCTGCTGACCATGCTGGACGCCCGTACAAACCTGGGAATCCAGGTCATTGAAGAAGTGAAGAAATATTTTCAAGATAAAGTTTACCGGACCATTGTTCCTAGAAACATTCGATTAAGCGAAGCTCCAAGCCATGGAGAACCAATTATTATCTACGATAGCAAATCCAGGGGTGCAGAGGTTTATCTAGATCTAGCAAAGGAAGTGGCTGCGAATGGCTAAAGGACTAGGTAAAGGAATAAACGCTTTATTCGCCAATGTGGATGCTGAGAAAGAAGAGTCAGTTCAGGAAATCAGCCTCAAAGAATTAAGGCCGAACCCATATCAGCCGCGTAAAGTATTTGAACCGGAAGCAATCGAGGAGTTAAAGGAGTCTATCTTGGAGCACGGGATTTTACAGCCGATCATTGCCAGGAAAAGCATCAAGGGCTTTGAGATAGTCGTTGGTGAAAGAAGATATAGAGCGGCTAAAGAAGCAAAGCTTGATAAAGTTCCCGTTGTTGTCAGGGAACTGACAGATAAACAAATGATGGAGCTCGCAGTATTAGAAAACCTGCAGCGTGAGGACCTCTCGCCGATTGAAGAAGGCAATGCTTATCAACTTCTGATGGACAAGCTGGACCTCACGCAGGAACAGCTGGCGAAAAGGCTTGGTAAAAGCAGGCCCCATATTGCCAACCATATCCGTCTCCTTTCCCTGCCTGTGCAGATTCAGCAGCTGATCATCGATAATAAAATTACGATGGGACATGGCCGTGCTCTGCTTGGCTTAAGAAAGAAAGAGAAACTGCAGCAGGTTGTCGATAAAATCATCAAAGAATCTTTGAATGTAAGACAGCTGGAGAAACTGATTCATGAGTTTAATGAAAATGTTTCACGTGAAACAAAGAAGCCGGAAAAGGAAAAGAAAGATGTTTTCATAAAAGAACAGGAAACGATTTTAAGAGAAAGATTCGGTACCAATGTTTCCATCAAGCAATCCAATAAAAAAGGCAAAATCGAATTTGAATTTTTCTCCAAGGAAGATCTTGATCGAATTCTGGAAATGCTCGGCCACTTGGAAGATAAATAATAGGTGCTTATTGAACTGACCATTATAAATGTGTTGGTTCTTTTTTCTGTGCCGCCTTTTATCTTAAGGAGGGACAGCCAGATGGATTCTGCTGATTCTCATTTATGTTATAGCTTTGTAAAATGGTTATGGCCATTGAACGGAAAACAGTCTAGGTTCAAGTCTTTTATCCTTAATGTAAAAAAATGTAGGCATTCACGATCAAAAGTGCTATTTTATAGGGAGTATTTCGATATTCGAAAAAGGAGAACGTCTTTATGGTGCTTTTAGGAACGATTGTTAATGGAGTGTGCATCATTATTGGCACTCTGCTTGGCAAGCTGCTTCACCGTATTCCGGAGAATATGAAAGGTACGGTAATGTATGCAATAGGGTTGGCTGTTATGGTTTTAGGTTTGCAGATGGGAATGAAAAGTGATAATTTCCTCATTGTCATTATCAGCCTGGTCTTCGGTGCAGTCATTGGTGAATGGATAGGCCTTGATGATAAGCTGAATACTTTGGGCGGCTGGCTGGAGAAAAGGCTGGGAACGGCAAATAGTGAAACGAGCATCTCACAGGGTTTTGTGACAGCAACGTTGATTTTCGTCATTGGTGCAATGGCTGTTATTGGAGCGCTGGACAGCGGTATCCGAGGGGCTCATGATGTTCTCTATACAAAGGCAATCATCGATGGATTCACTTCCCTCATCCTGACCACAACGTTGGGAATCGGTGTTATGTTTTCCGCAGTTCCGGTGGTCCTTTACCAAGGAACGATTGCTTTGTTTGCTACACAAATTGACCGCTTCGTCCCTCAAGCGGTTATGGATTCTTTTATCGTGGAAATGACTTCTGCCGGGGGGATCATGATATTTGCGATCGGCCTTAACCTCATCGGCCTGACAAAAATAAGGGTAGCGAACCTTCTTCCCGGCATCCTTGTGGTTGCAGCCGTTGTCTCCTTAATGTACGGATATCAGCAATTTATTTTATAATGGCTCTTTTCGTATACTTTGTTGCTATTTGATACTAAATCCGAAAAAATATTCATGTTAAGAGAGGTAAGAACTCTGGTAACACCGAAAAGAAAAGAGCTGCTCTCCCTCGATAAGAGATAAAACTTTAGTATCTGGGGATACCCGAAAGCAACAATATATGCGAAAACATCCTTTGTAATAAAAAACACACACTAAGCTTGGCTGCCAGGTGTGTGTTTTCTATTATAGCAATTGCTGTTTTTCTTCATTGAGGTTCATCTTGAAAAAGGACTCTTTCCTTGGTCTTTCTTTGCTTGCCAAGTAGATTCCTTCAGAGATGATTCTTGCCATTTTCAGAACAAGATTCAAGCGGGTATTCTGCAAAACAAAGAATTCCATGAAGCCGCTGACATTTACAATTCCGGTGATATGCATATCACCGACATCCGGAAGTTCCTTATTTACACCCGCACCAGGTTTTACAGGTCCGTCGCCAAGCTGGATTGCCCCGACGCTCTTGAGTCTTCCAAGACAGGCATCGATGCCGATGATGAAAGGATTCAGATGACTTTTTCTGATTTCCTCCAGCTTTTCTTCCAGGTTGACGGCATGAATGGGATCATCGAGTGTACCGTAAATATGAAGACCGTCCGTTACTTTTTCTTCTAAAAAGGTGCCGACGAGTGGTCCTAAGGAATCGCCTGTTGAGCGGTCTGTTCCGATACAAACGATTACTACGGGTCTCATGGTTGTCGGAAGCATGGTGAGCAGTTCCGCAGAGATCGAGGCGGCTGCTTTTTCATCATCATGCAGCACTCGGTAGGGCTCTGCTTTCCGCTCAAAAAAACCCTTTTTCAGATTCATTCCCTCCACTCCTTTGTGGGTAGTATTAACAGTATACGGAAAAAAAAGCTTATCTATACATAGTATTATGTATTTGTCACAAACTAAGACTTTTTAAACAATTTTCGGATAGTTTGCTTGCCGCTATCCAAATACGGGTAAAATTGATACAATGAGATATATTTTCTGAGAGCTTTATAGGAGTGGATTTCTTATGAGTCAAACAAAAAATAATGAGGCTGAAAATCCGTTAGAGAAATCTGCTGATCAGGCTAAACAAGTAACACAAGAATTCTGGGATAAGTTAATTAGTGATGACTTATGGATTGAGATTGGTTTAGCTTCAATAAAAATAATTTTAATTTTATTATTAACTGCTGTTGTCCTTAAAGTCGGTAGAACAGTTATTAGAAATATATTCAGGGTGCGTTCACGGTCTCCTTTTAAAATAACGGAGAGACGAGAAGCTACCTTAAGTAAACTATTGGAAAATGTCTTGACCTATGTTGTTTATTTCATAGCAATCACGATGGTTTTAACCAACTTGGGAGTTGAGATTGGAGCTCTCTTAGCTGGTGCAGGAATTGTCGGTTTAGCGGTTGGTTTCGGTGCTCAGAACCTTGTGAGAGACATCATCACCGGCTTCTTCATCATCTTTGAAGACCAGTTCTCTGTAGGGGATTTCATCCGTGTCGGAGCACTGGAAGGAAATGTCGAAGAAATCGGTCTGAGAACAACGAAAATCAAAAACTGGACTGGCGAGCTTCATATCATACCAAATGGAAATATCGCCGAAGTCACCAACTTCTCCATCCATAATAGTATCGCTGTAGTGGATGTCAGCATTGCTTATGAAGAGAACATCGAAAAAGCAGAAAGAGTGATCAGTGAACTTCTGCAGACGATGCCTCAAAAATACGAAGAACTGGTCACGCCTCCGGATCTACTAGGTGTCCAGACACTGGGAGCTTCCGATGTTGTCATGAGGATTGTAGCGGAATGTACCCCAATGCAGCATTGGGCAATGGCGCGAAATATCCGAAAAGATGTTAAACTTGTATTGGATAAACATGGAATCGAAATTCCATTCCCTCGGATGGTTATGTATAACAGGCAGGAAGAAGAGAGTATAGAAAATTCCGTAAGACAGCTTGATAGTGAGTAGGGAGGAAAAGGTATGGAGCCAAAAAGCTTTCAATTGAACGATGTCGTGGAAATGAAAAAGCCGCACCCATGCGGAGTCAACCGCTGGAAAGTCATCAGAATGGGCATGGATATCCGTATCAAATGCCAGGGATGTGACCACAGTATCATGCTTCCAAGAAAAGAGTTTTCGAAAAAGATGAAAAAGGTATTGGAGTCTGCGGGAGAAGAGAATTAAGCAGGAGAGGGATTATCCGTTCAGGGGTACTCCCTCTCTTTTTCTGTTAAAACCAATCCTTGATTAGAAGAGTTCTATTACTCTCTAAAACATTCTAAGTTACCAAACTGGCTTGCTCTCCGGCTATTTCCCAGGCAACTTCCTTCCAGCTCTATCCGATCCTTCCACCCTCCCCTTGTGTTTCTATCACTTAAAACCTATAATTAGAAAAGGTTTGAATAATTTTAGACATTGACTGCCGGTTCATCAGGCAGAATAAATATAGATCCATTTAATGAGGAGTGACCAAAATGGCTTTAACAGCTGGAATTGTTGGTTTGCCGAATGTCGGGAAATCAACTCTATTTAATGCAATCACAAAAGCAGGCGCAGAGTCTGCCAACTATCCGTTCTGTACAATCGACCCGAACGTCGGAATCGTAGAGGTTCCTGATTACCGCCTTGATAAATTGACTGAACTTGTGGAACCGAAGAAAACAGTTCCGACTGCTTTTGAATTCACTGATATTGCCGGGATTGTGAAAGGTGCCAGCAAAGGTGAAGGACTTGGAAATAAGTTTCTTTCTCATATCCGCCAAGTGGATGCTATCTGCCAGGTTGTCCGCTGCTTTGCTGATGACAATATCACCCACGTTTCCGGAAAAGTGGACCCAATTGATGATATTGAGGTAATTAATCTTGAATTGATTCTGGCAGACCTTGAGTCTGTTGACAAACGAATTGCCCGTGTGCAAAAATTGGCCAAGCAAAAAGATAAAGATGCTGCTTATGAGCATGAGATTCTTGTGAAATTGAAAGAGGCATTTGAAGAAGGCAGATCCGCTCGTACGGTTGAATTCTCAGATGAGCAGATGAAAGTCGTAAAAGGCCTGCATCTTCTGACGATCAAGCCTGTCCTTTATGTTGCCAATGTCAGTGAAGATGATATTGTCGATCCTTCTGATAATGAATATGTTCAGCAGGTCCGTGAGTTCGCGAAAGGTGACAACGCTGAAGTGATCGTTGTTTGTGCGAAGATTGAATCGGAAATTGCCGAGCTTGATGATGAAGAGAAAGCCATGTTCCTTGAAGAGCTTGGTATCGAGGAGTCTGGTCTGGACCAGCTGATCCGTGCTGCTTATGATCTTCTTGGACTTGCCACCTACTTTACTGCCGGTGTTCAGGAAGTCCGCGCGTGGACGTTCCGACAAGGCATGAAAGCCCCTGAATGTGCCGGGATCATCCACACTGACTTCGAAAAAGGCTTCATCCGTGCGGAAACCGTATCATACGACGACCTGGTTGCAAATGAAACCATGGGAGCTGCACGTGAAGCAGGAAAAGTAAGACTTGAAGGAAAAGAATATATAGTAAAAGACGGAGATGTCATCCACTTCCGTTTTAACGTCTAAATAAAATTCAGCTGTTCAAAGTCCTTATAATGGGCACTTTGAACAGCTTTTTTCTTATTGACAATACCTGAGTATTTCGAGTAATATAAAGCTATCTTGTATAACAAGTTACTTTTTTTATCACGGTACCTTGTAAAGCAAGTTAGAGAGGATGCAAACACGTGTCATTAAAAAGTCAGATGTTAAAAGGCATTTTGGAAGGATGTATCCTTGCTGTTATAAATGAAAGCCCAACCTATGGATACGAACTGTATGTGAAGTTATCCGGTAGAGGCATGGATACAGTCAGCGAAGGATCGATTTATCCCGTTTTATTGCGATTGCAGAAAGAAGGATTAATACAGGGGAAGATGAAAGAATCCACGAGCGGGCCAAATCGGAAATATTATACTCTTACCCCTGCAGGAGAAAATGCTCTTGAACAATTCAGCTTAGAATGGACAAAATTAAGCACTTCAGTGAATTCAATTTTTAAAGGAGGGAAAACGAGTGACAGCCAAGGAATTGATCGAGATTAATAATGAAAGACGAGAAAAGCTGAATAAAGAAAACAAGAAGTACTACGAAGATATGCTTCTATACATTCGAATGAGTGATGTAGCGGAGCAGGATGGGGAAGAACTTCTTCTCGAGATTCTTGAGCATCTTCTGGAAGCACAGGAAAACGGCCAGAGTGCTGAGGAAGTGTTTGGAGATCAGCCAAAGAAATACTGTGATGAGCTGTTGAGGGATTTGCCGAAAGAGCCGACAAAGAACAAATTGCTGATGTATTTTTATATTACTGCTTCTGGAATGGCTTGGTTTTTCCTTGTAGACGGCATCTTTTCCCTTTTCTTTCCCACTGACAAAGGAATTCCCCTTACACCAATCATTGTGTCAATTCTATTCACGGGAGCAATGGTTCTTTTGATCTTAAAATTAATGAAGTGGACCACCTATAAAAAGAAGTCAAATCTATTGTTGATGTTCAGTGGGGCCGTGACATTTATGGGCTGGATCGGATTGCTTGTCTATTTGGGAATGCAAAATGCCTTTCAATATGAAATGGCTTGGCCGATGTATACATCCTTGGTTGCAGCAGTCATTTTATTTACCCTATCCTGGATATTGCGGCATAGGGTCATTAAGTTTTAGAAAGAGCTGTATCTATAGCTCAGTAAAGTGAAGGAAAAGTAATCATCCTGAAATTCAACGTGTCCCTAAAAATGTCTTTCGGTTAATGTTTTCAATTTCATAAGGCTCTCTTGAAAAATCATTAGCTACTACCGCCCCGGGGAGCTGCGCGCCTGGAGCGGAAATCCATTACTTTTAAAAGCCGAAATATTTACGAAAAGAGCTTTACGAAAAGATTGTATTAAAAAGAAAGAGAGTTAATGTATTTCGCGTGCTATTGCATTAACCTGTCCACTATGATATAATTCTTACTTGTGAGTAATAATATATTGCTCCTTGCTCTTCTGCCGAGAAGAGCCGCATAGACCACAAGGAGGTGACTACAAGATGAGAAAGTACGAAGTTATGTACATTATCCGTCCAAACGTAGATGATGAAACTAAAAAATCTGTTGTTGATCGTTTCGATAATATCCTAACAACAAATGGCGCGGAGATCATCGAGTCGAAAGAGTGGGGTAAACGTCGTTTAGCTTATGAAATCAACGACTTCCGTGATGGATACTACCAATTGGTAAAAATCCAGTCTAACACAGAAGCAGTTTCTGAGTTCGATCGTTTAGCTAAGATCTCTGACGATATCATCCGTCATATCGTAATCAAAGAAGAAGAATAATCCAAACGTTTTCTGAAAACGAATGCTTCTGACTTGTTTCACGTGAAACAATCGTTAGAAGGAAGGGGTTGATTCTGATGATGAACCGAGTAATACTAGTGGGTCGATTAACTAAGGATCCAGAATTGAAATATACTCCTAACGGGGTGCCCGTGGCTACATTTACACTTGCAGTGAATCGTACTTTTACGAATCAGCAGGGTGAACGTGAAGCGGACTTTATTAATTGCGTTGTATGGCGTCGTCCTGCCGAAAACGTGGCAAACTTCTTGAAAAAAGGAAGCCTTGCCGGTGTTGACGGCCGAATCCAAACTCGTAATTTCGAGGGACAGGATGGCAAGCGTGTCTTCATGACTGAAGTCGTTGCTGAATCGGTTCAATTCCTAGAACCTAAGAACTCAAGCCAAGGCGGCGGTTCCGGCTATCAAGGTGAACGAGGCGGCAGCAATTATGGCGGCGGTCAGAAACAGCAGCAGGACTATTCATATGGTCAAGATCAGAATCAGCGCAATAATAACAACCAGAACTATACGCGTGTGGATAATGACCCATTCTCAAATGACGGTCAGCCGATCGACATTTCGGATGACGATCTTCCATTCTAAATTTCAATATATGAAGCAATGAAAATAATAAGCAAGGAGGCGATTTGTAATGGCAATGCGCAGAGGCGGAAAAAGACGTCGTAAAGTGTGTTACTTCACTTCAAACGGAATCACACACATCGACTATAAAGATGTAGATCTTTTGAAAAAATTTATCTCTGAGCGCGGAAAAATCCTTCCACGTCGTGTGACAGGAACTAGCGCTAAATATCAACGCAGACTTACTCGTGCAATTAAACGCTCACGTACTATGGCTTTACTTCCATACGTTGTAGGTGAATAATTCAAACCAAAGGAACAGCAGGATTACTTCTGCTGTTCCTTTTTTATCTTCTTAAAAGGCTCTTTTGGTAAACTTTACGGCTATTTATCATGAAATGCGCAGATACCGCATAAATCATCACAAAATAATCATAAAAGAAAAGAGCTACACCCTCCAATTAGAGAGGAAAGCCTTAGTATCCGGGGGAAATCTGGCTTTTGGAATTTTCCCTAAAGCAGCAATTTATTGGAAAACAGCCTCTTGAAATAAATCCAAAGCGGTTTTCTCAAGGTTTGTAAGCAATAATAATTAGCTATACTGATGAGAAGGCAATTCCATTGGCAGCATTTGAGAAAGCCGCTTTGCAACTGTGAATTGAATCTGATTTCATTTGAAAGCAATGAATTGAATCTGTAAGCAAATACCGATAAAATTAGTGGTGTTTGCTTCGTGCTAAAAAAGAAAGTTACTCTGAGGAGCAACGCTTCTGCTTTAGATTTTTGATTGTGGGGTGTCCAAGTGAAAAATGCCCGTACACTTACGGAAGGAGCATTACTGCTCGCCATCTATACGGTTTTATTGTTATTGACTGTTTATGTGCCTGTCCTTAACATAATTACACCATTCTTTCTGGTGCTTCCATATATCATTTATAGTGAGAAGCATGGGCTAAAGCCTGCACTGGTAATGCTTGCTGCTGCTGTCTTTATTTCTTTATTGGCAGGAGCATTCTTAATCACCTTGCCCTTAACGCTCTCCTTTGGGACTGTGGGTATCATTATCGGATGGATGCTGAAAAACCAAAAATCTAAAATGATGATTTATCTTGTATCCAGCTTTGTCTTTTTGGTCAGTAGCGTAATTGAATATATTGTATCCATACTGTTGCTGGATATGAACCTGATCCGAGAGTTCATAGATTCGTTTAAAAAGATTTTAATCGATGCCTTTCAGAAGGCGGAAGAAATGGGGCAGCCGCTTCCTTCAGGGAAAATGGAGGATATTCGTTCCTCAATGGAACTGTTTGAGATTTTGATTCCATCCTTCTTTTTGACATCTTCTTTAGCTGTGATGCTCATTATCATGAGTGTGAATTTTCCTCTGTTAAGAAAAATCGGAATTCATACAGCCAATTTTCCGCCTTTCAGAAATTGGAAGCTTCCGCAAAGCATTGTATGGTATTATTTAATTACATTGATTCTGATGATTACTGTAAGGCCTGAGGTGGGTACATATCTTCACTGGGCACTGTTCAATCTTTTTTATGTGCTGCAGCTCCTGCTGGTTGTCCAGGGTCTTTCGTTCATTTATTTCTTTGCCCACTTAAAGAATTGGCCAAAGGGACTAGTGATTTTAATTACAGTTTTAGCCTTTCCGCTTTATGAGTTTGTAAGGATTTTAGGTATAATTGATTTAGGATTTGATCTTAGACAGCGCCTTCAACGTAAGTCATAAGGTTAGTATTCTTATTTGAGGAGCTGAAATCATGCCATCTAACTATAAAAAACGATTGGTCAGGTATCCACTGTATGGGCTGGCAGCCATTTCGGTCTTGGTCCTAGCAGCAGTGGCCTTCTATAACTGGTGGATTGCCCTTGCCGGGTTTTTCCTGCTGGCCGCCGTATTTTATATTGCGTTTTATTATGAAAAGAAAACTTATCAATCAACAGAAGAATATATTTCTACCCTCTCCTACCGTTTAAAAAGAGTGGGTGAAGAGGCTTTAATGGAAATGCCGATTGGAATCATGCTCATTAATGATGATTACTATATTGAGTGGACGAATCCATTCATGGCTTCCTGTTTCAATGAAGATACATTGGTGGGACGTTCGCTTTACGATGTGGCCGATTCAGTGGTGCCATTGATCAAGCAGGAAGTGGACACCGAAGTCGTGACGTTGAATGAACGAAAATTCCGCGTTATTTTAAAGTTAGAGGAAAGGCTCCTCTATTTCTTTGATGTAACAGAACAAACGGAGATCGAGAAGCAGTATGAAGAAGAGAGAACAGCCATTGCTATCATATTCCTGGATAATTATGATGAACTTACGCAAGGAATGGATGATCAAACGCGAAGCAGTTTAAACAGCATGGTCACCTCCATCTTAAATAAGTGGGCCAAGGATTCCGGTGTGCTCTTGAAGCGGATTTCCTCAGAGAGGTTTATAGCTGTTTTTAACGAGAAGATTCTTCAGCAATTAGAGAAGGATAAATTCTCGATTCTCGATGATGTCAGGGATACAACCTCCAAGCAGAATGTTCCGCTTACTCTGAGCCTTGGTGTGGGGACCGGGGTATCGACCCTTCCTGAACTAGGCTCCCTTGCGCAGTCCAGCCTTGATCTTGCTCTTGGGCGGGGGGGTGACCAGGTGGCCATCAAGCAGCCTAATGGAAAAGTGAAGTTCTATGGAGGAAAGACAAATCCGATGGAAAAACGGACCCGGGTCCGTGCCCGCGTGATTTCCCACGCTCTGAAGGAACTGATGGTGGAAAGCGACAAAGTCATCGTCATGGGCCACAGGATGCCTGATATGGATGCGATAGGAGCTGCCATAGGAGTCCGTAAAGTGGCGCAGATGAACCAGAAAGAAGGATATGTGGTCGTTAATTTCAATGAGATTGACAATGGTGTAAAACGAATGATGAACGAAATTAAATCGAACCCTGACCTGCATTCCAAGTTCATCACTCCCGAAGCTGCTTTGGACCTTATGACTGACGATACACTGCTTGTGGTGGTGGATACCCATAAACCATCGCTAGTTATTGAGGAAAGGCTTTTGCAGAGGGCTGAACGAGTTGTTATCATTGACCATCATCGCCGCGGTGAAGATTTTATTAAGAATCCTTTGCTTGTTTATATGGAACCGTACGCCTCCTCTACAGCAGAGCTTGTAACAGAGCTGCTGGAATACCAGCCGAAGCACGAGAAAATATCTATGATGGAAGCCACAGCTCTTTTGGCCGGCATCATAGTCGATACAAAAAGCTTCACCCTGAGGACAGGGTCCAGGACGTTCGATGCTGCCTCTTATCTTCGGGGACAAGGCGCAGATACTGTCCTGGTCCAAAAGTTCCTGAAAGAAGACGTGGAAACGTATATCAAGCGTTCCCGATTGATTGAAACGGTTGACTTCTATTACGATGGAGTAGCGATTGCGAAGGGTGAAGAGGATATCATCTATGATCCTGTTCTGATTGCCCAAGCTGCAGATACACTTCTGACGATGGATGGCGTCGTAGCTTCTTTTGTTCTTTCAAAAAGAACGGATGACCTTGTTGGAATCAGTGCACGCTCTCTTGGTGAAGTGAACGTTCAAATCATTATGGAAAGCCTCCAAGGCGGAGGACATCTAACCAATGCGGCTACACAAATTCCCGGCGTCACGGTGGGTGAAGCTGAAAGCAGCCTGAAAGCGGCATTGGATGAATACTTTGAAGGGGGAAAAGAATCATGAAAGTAATTTTTCTTAAAGATGTTAAAGGAAAAGGTAAAAAAGGTGAAGTGAAGAATGTGGCAGATGGATATGCACACAACTTCCTTATCAAGCAAGGACTAGCTGTAGAAGCAACAAACTCCAGTGTGAGCCAGTTGGAGGGCCAGAAAAATAAAGAAAAGAAACAAGCCCAGGAAGAGCTGGAAGACGCAAAGAAATTGAAAGCAATATTGGAAGAACTCACTGTGGAAATGACAGCCAAATCCGGTGAAGGCGGCCGTCTCTTCGGCTCAATCACAAGCAAACAGATTGCGGATCAGCTGAAAAAAACACATAAAATAAAAGTGGACAAACGCAAAATCGAAATGAACGATGCCATCCGCTCATTAGGCTTTACCAATGTACCGGTTAAACTTCATCAAGATGTAACTGCCACTTTGAAGGTACATGTTACGGAAGAAAACTAATATTGGAAATCGATTTTACCGAAAAACGTGTTAAAATAGAATAGACTTATATAAATGTGATCTGGTAGGTTATGCCGATCACATTTTTTCTATGGCTCTTTTCGGAAACTTTGTTGCTGCCAATCATAATTCACCTTAATAACCTGGTAATTATGAAAAAAAAGAGCTGCTTTTCTCGATTAGAGAGAAATCCCTTATTATCCGGGAGGAAAACCCAGCTCCTGGGATTTTTCCGAAAGCAACAATCTATGCGAGAACAGTCTTTTCTATTGAAAAAAATCCTTCTCTCTGGAGGTTTTACACTATATGAACGAAATAATGTCCAATCATGTACCACCACAAAATATAGAAGCTGAGCAGGCAGTCCTGGGGGCCATTTTCCTGGAGCCGAGCACACTGACCCAGGCGTCTGAATCACTCATTCCTGAGGATTTCTACCGCAGTTCGCATCAGAAGATATTCAACGTGATGCTGAATCTGAGTGACAAAGGGAAAGCTGTCGATTTGATTACAGTTACAGAAGAGCTTTCAGCCATGAAAGAACTGGAAGATGTCGGCGGAGTATCTTATTTGAGTGAATTGGCCGGCTCGGTTCCTACTGCTGCCAATATCGAATACTATGCCAAGATCGTTGAAGAAAAGTCATTGCTCAGAAGGCTCATCCGGACAGCAACAACCATTGCTCAGGATGGATACTCTCGTGAGGACGAAGTCGATGCCCTTCTAAGTGAAGCCGAAAAAAACATCATGGAAGTCGCGCAGCGGAAAAATGCCGGTGCGTTTCATGATATCAAAGATGTACTAGTAAAAGCCTACGACAATATCGAACTCCTTCATAATCGTACTGAAGATGTAACGGGCATCCCTACCGGCTTCGCCGATCTTGACGAAATGACGGCAGGTTTCCAGCGAAATGACCTGATCATCGTTGCAGCACGTCCTTCCGTTGGTAAAACAGCCTTCGCTCTTAATATAGCGCAGAATGTTGCCGTGAAAACGGATGAAAATGTCGCGATCTTCAGTTTGGAGATGGGGGCCGAGCAGCTTGTCATGCGTATGCTGTGCGCAGAAGGCAATATCAACGCCCAGAACCTTCGTACAGGATCGCTGACAGATGAAGATTGGCGTAAACTGACGATGGCCATGGGAAGCCTTTCGAATGCTGGGATTTACATCGATGACACCCCTGGTATTAAAATTGGTGAAATTCGTTCCAAATGCCGCCGCCTTAAGCAGGAGCAGGGCCTTGGAATGGTTCTGATCGACTACTTGCAGCTGATCCAGGGAAGCGGACGTTCCGGCGAAAACCGCCAGCAAGAAGTATCAGAAATCTCCCGTGAGCTGAAAGGGCTGGCACGTGAGCTTGAAGTTCCCGTCATTGCCTTGTCCCAGCTTTCCCGTGGAGTGGAGCAGCGTCAAGATAAGCGTCCGATGATGTCGGATATCCGTGAATCCGGAAGTATCGAGCAGGATGCCGATATCGTGGCCTTCTTATATCGTGATGACTACTATGATAAAGAATCAGAGAATAAGAACATCATAGAAATCATTATCGCCAAGCAGCGTAACGGCCCGGTCGGTACCGTATCTCTTGCCTTTGTGAAAGAATATAATAAATTCGTCAACCTGGAAAGAAGGTATGATGACGCAGGTGTTCCGCCTGGTGCATAAAGAGTCGAGGGATTTTCCCTGGGCTCTTTTTTGTTGTATGGAAACAAAAGCGGTAAGATAGCTGGTTTCAGACTTTCTTAAAAGTCACTTTAAGAGACAAGAGAAGAGAGAAAAAGGAGGACTGGTGTCCTTCGAGAGCCCCCCGAGTGACACCAAAAGAGAGAAAAACAAGATCTGGTGTCCTTCGAGAGCATCTCGAGTGACACCAGAAGAGAGAAATCCGAGATCAGGTGTCACTCATGGACATCCCGAGTGACACCTGAAGAGTGAAAAACAAGACTAGGTGTCCTTCGTGAACATCTCGAGTGACACCAAAAGAGAGAAAAACAAGATTAGGTGTCCTTCGTGAACATCTCGAGTGACACCAGAAGAGAGAAATCCGAGATCAGGTGTCACTCATGGACATCCCGAGTGACACCTGAAGAGTGAAAAACAAGACTAGGTGTCCTTCGTGAACATCCCGAGTGACACCAAAAGAGAGAAAAACAAGATCAGGTGTCCTTCGAGAGCATCTCGAGTGACACTAGAAGAGGGAAAAACGAAGTCAAGTGTCCTTCGTAAATATTTCGAGAGACACCAGAAGACAGAAAAAAGGGTTCAGGTGTCCTTCGTGAGGATCCCGAGTGACACCTGAAGAGGGAAAAACATGATCTGGTGTCCTTCGTGAGCATCCCGAGAGACACCAGAAGACAGAAAAAAGGGTTCAGGTGTCCTTCGTGAGGATCCCGAGTGACACCTGAAGAGGGAAAAACATGATCTGGTGTCCTTCGTGAGCATCCCGAGAGACACCAGAAGACAGAAAAAAGGGTTCAGGTGTTCTTCGTGAGGATCCCGAGTGACACCTGAAGAGGGAAAAGCATGATCAGGTGTCCTTCGTGAACATTTCGAGAGACACCAAGAGAGTAAAAAAAGGGTTCAGGTGTCTTTGGTAAACATTCCGAGAGTCACCCAAAGAGTAAAAAAGAGTTCAGGTTTCCTTCTAGAACAGAGTGAGAGACACCAGAAAAATAGAAAGAGGCTCTAGGTGTTCCTCAAGGTCATCGCCAGAGCACCAGAAGGGCGAGAAACTATAAACATTCATTAAAAAACAAAATAGGACTAATAGATTTCCTTGGATCTTCACAAACTAAATTAGTGAAATCACAGCAATTAATTTTTACGAACAAATAAAATAATGAATAGAAATAATGTTCGTGTTTTCATTGACTTGTCCTTCTTTTACCTGATAAAATAAGGTTGTTTGATATGAGAACGATAATTAACCCTAGCGGAGGTGCCATTTATGTCTTCAGTAGTAGTAGTAGGAACACAGTGGGGAGACGAAGGAAAAGGAAAGATTACCGACTTCCTTTCAGAAAATGCTGAGGTAATTGCACGATATCAAGGCGGAAATAACGCAGGCCATACAATTAAATTTGATGGCGAGACTTATAAACTACATCTTATTCCATCAGGAATCTTCTATAAAGAGAAAACATCAGTGATCGGCAACGGAATGGTCGTTGATCCAAAGGCGCTTGTAAAAGAGCTGAAGTATCTTCATGACCGCGACGTTACAACGGAAAATTTACGCATCAGCAACCGGGCGCATGTTATCCTTCCTTATCATTTGAAATTGGATGAAGTGGAAGAAGAGCGCAAAGGTGCTAATAAAATCGGAACTACGAAAAAAGGAATCGGCCCGGCATACATGGATAAGGCTGCACGCAGTGGAATCAGGATCGCCGATTTGCTTGATTATGAATCTTTCGAGGAAAAGCTGACACGCAATCTTGAAGAGAAGAACCGTTTGCTGGAACGTTTTTATGAAACGGAAGGATTTACAATTGAAGAGATCCTGGATGAGTACTATGAATATGGACAGCAGGTAAAAAAATATGTTTGTGATACATCTGTTGTATTGAATGATGCCCTTGATGAAGGCCGCCGTGTCCTGTTTGAAGGTGCGCAAGGGGTCATGCTCGATATCGATCAAGGTACATATCCATTTGTTACGTCCTCCAACCCTGTTGCAGGAGGGGTGACTATAGGTTCTGGAGTAGGCCCAACAAAGATCTCTCATGTAGTGGGTGTGTCCAAGGCTTATACGACTCGTGTTGGAGACGGTCCCTTCCCGACTGAATTGAACAATGAAATCGGAGACCAAATCCGTGAAGTCGGCCGTGAGTATGGGACGACTACAGGACGTCCACGCCGTGTCGGCTGGTTCGACAGTGTCGTGGTTAGGCATGCGCGCCGTGTAAGCGGAATGACCGATCTATCGCTTAACTCAATTGATGTCCTTACGGGAATCGAGAATTTGAAGATTTGTACAGCTTATAAATATAAGGGTGAGGTTATCAATGAGTTTCCTGCTAACCTGAATATCCTTGCTGAGTGTGAACCTGTGTATGAAGAGCTTCCAGGATGGACGGAAGATATCACAGGCTGTAAAACATTAAGCGACCTGCCTGCGAACGCACGCCACTATCTAGAGCGTGTTTCCCAGCTGACAGGCATCCCTTTATCCATTTTCTCTGTAGGGCCAGACCGCTCTCAAACCAATGTAGTGAGAAGCGTTTGGGCTAAATGATGATACAAAAAAAGCTTGAGGACTAAGCCCTCAAGCTTTTTGCTTTTTGAATAGGAGCTTCTATATGGAAGCTCCTGCATATAAGGTTTGATACACCCGGTCATCACAGATTATGTAGAGCACATCCTCTTTTCCAAGCTTCTTCTCCGCTGCATTGCTGAAATCCATGTCTTCGTTAACAGCGATTAAGACCGCTCCACTTTCAAACAGGGCATGCGAGGCATCTTTATAGGTATGCCAATCTTTTAATGGAAGAAGTTCATGAATATTTTTCCCGAATTTTTTGCTCAAAAGCTGCCTGAACAAGCCAGTGGTTCCCGGCTGCAGAGTCGCCTTTGCCATCAGGAGCGAGACAGAATCATTCGAAAGGATAAAATCATCTACATCAATATGGTTAAACAGAGGAATGTTCTTCTCTTCCATTACTTCTACAACTGAATGGATATTTGCGTTGTTCTTCTTTGCTAAAGCTTCTACAGCAGAGGCAATCAATAGAGACTTCCCGTCGGCCAGAACAGGCTTTGAGATACTTAAGTCCGAAAATATAGCCACCCGGTCTGCTTCCAGAATATTTGCCCTCATCAGTACTTCTTCATCTGAAGCATCTCCGCTTATAAAGTGAACCTGGTCATGAGTAAATGGGTCGTTGTCCAACTGCTCAATCAACACAATTCGCTTATCGCCCTTATGAGCAAGCACTTCCTTAATAGCCCGTTCCGTCCTCGAAGACCAGCCGATATATATAAAATGCTCTTTATTTTTAAACAAAAGCTTTCCCTCCCTTTTTAACGTATTATAGGTAGCGAGAACATCCATGATTTTACTGATCAAAAGCCCGATGATCCCTATGCCAAATATGAATAGAAAAACACCGAGGAGCCTTCCGGGCACCGTCGTAGGATAGTAATCACCATATCCGACAGTAGTCAATGTGGTCATCGTCCACCAGAATCCCTCAAAAAGAGTGGGGAAGTTTTCGGGTTCGAGATAATGAATCGAAACTGTCCCAAACAGAACTATAGCAAGTGAAAGAAAAAGGATCACACTAAAGTCCATCTTGGACACTTTCTTCCACAACCTTATGAAAATGGTCACACCATTGCACCTCCTGTTGTTTTCTTCCATATTAACATGAAATGATATATAGTCCCTCAGATATTGGGCTTTAATTTATTTCGTGACCAACGAATTGATGTGTCTTATCTGGCTCCTCCATTTATAACGTACTCAATACTGGATACATATCTTAGATGAAAACCGTTTACTCATGTATCCACGCAGCACTTCTGGATACATATCTTAGACAAAAACCTTTCACTCATGTACCCACGCTGCGCTTCTGGATGCATATCTTTGACGAAAACCGTTCACTCATGTATCCACGCAGCACTTCTGGATACATATCTTAGACAAAAACCTTTCACTCATGTACCCACATTGCGCTTCTGGATACATATCTTAGACAAAAATCTTTCACTCATGTACCCACGCAGCACTTTTGGATACATATCTTAGATGAAAACCGTTTGCTCATGTATCCACGCTGCGCTTCTGGATACATGACTTTGACGAAAACCCCTCACTCATGTATCCACGCAGCACTTCTGGATACATATCTTAGACAAAAACCTTTCACTCATGTACCCACATTGCGCTTCTGGATACATATCTTAGACAAAAATCTTTCACTCATGTACCCACGCAGCACTTTTGGATACATATCTTAGATGAAAACCTTTCACTCATGTACCCACATTGCGCTTCTGGATACATGACTTTGACGAAAACCCCTCACTCATGTATCCACGCAGCACTTCTGGATACATATCTTAGACAAAAACCTTTCACTCATGTACCCACATTGCGCTTCTGGATACATATCTGAGACAAAAATCTTTCACTCATGTATTCACGCTGTGCTTCTGGATACATGTCTTTGACAAAAATCCTTCACTCATGTACCCACATTGCGCTTCTGGATACATATCTTAGACAAAAATCTTTCCCTCATGTACCCACGCAGCACTTTTGGATACATATCTTAGACAAAAATCTTCCACTCATGTACCCACACAGGATTTCTGGATACACTATTTCGTGAGTAATTTAACTCATATGTAAAGCCTCCATACCTGATATATGATGATAAGAATGAGTCAAAACACAGCAATTCAGACACAATTAAATTAATTTCGACATTATTTTCAAAAAGTTATTGCCTAGATTCTATTTTATGTGGTACTATTATCTTCGTTGCTCCAAACAAAACGGCCCATTGGTCAAGCGGTTAAGACACCGCCCTTTCACGGCGGTAACACGGGTTCGAATCCCGTATGGGTCACCAAGTTTTTTGGTCCGGTAGTTCAGTTGGTTAGAATGCCTGCCTGTCACGCAGGAGGTCGCGGGTTCGAGTCCCGTCCGGACCGCCATTTACATATTTAAAAGTTGATTAATTTAATCTTAGTTCAGACTAAGAGGGTTTCGCTATAGGTAGGATATGTTGACTATCGTCAAAAATCCCAGAAGGTCGAGGAAGCAACCGAATGAACACCGGAACGCACTGAAGGTGCGTGAGGATGTGAAGGGGGGCGCTGACGAAGAGAATTCGAAGTTTAGTGGAGACCGAAACTATTATGGCTCAGTAGCTCAGTTCGTAGAGTACGTCCGAATAAGCTTCATAGAATAAACTTCAGCGTACAGCTCGAGCTGCACCTTGAATAAGCTTCCTGAGAGCTGGACGATCAATTATCATCTTAACTTTCCTTTAGGAAATATATTAATATGGCTCAGTAGCTCAGTTGGTAGAGCAATGGACTGAAAATCCATGTGTCGGCGGTTCGATTCCGTCCTGAGCCATCCTCTAAAAAGCATTGCGACGACTTGACTCTCGCGATGCTTTTTTATTTTGGAAAATGACACTGAACCTCTTTAGATAATGTTAGACTGTGATCCAGTCCCCAAGGGTCTAATAACTCAAGAAAATAAAGGGAAAGCCCGCCTTTTTTCTCTGAGCAACACTTGCCTGTCTGGGCTGACCAAGGCGCTTGCGCTTTTGTTCTTTACGCTCTTTCCCCCCTGATTAGCTGTATGCCAATCTTCCCCTTCATTAATGCCTACCTTCTCCTTCCCTTATTCTCCTAGATATTACATAAGAAAGGCAGAATTTGTAACTTATTATACAATTATGTTACATTATGAAAACGTTTCTCTCTTGCTGACAGAATTATGGTAGATTATAAAAGTATCATTTTAAACTAAACTAATATTTTTTAGGTATAAGAGACTAATGTTCATATTGCTGCTGGTTTCTTTGTCTTTAGCTGGGAGGAAAGACCGATGACTTGGAGAAATCCCGTTCATTCATCTAAAGAAGAAAGTCCAAATAAATTAATACATAAATCTGTTAAACTGCTTAAAAGAGCGGCAATGACAACACTAGCCTTGTCTGCCCTTACATTAGGTTCTGCTGCTGCAAACGATGATCCCAAACTTGAAACGGTTTATCATGTATATCTGGGGACAGATTATGTCGGCTCGGTAACGGATAAATCAGCTGTTGAGAAGGCGATCGAAAGTAAGCTTGACGAAGAAGAAGAAAAGTATGACTCTATTGAATTGCAAACTAATCAAGAGATTACATATATACCAGAACAAGTATTCAGGGCATCAGCCGATAATGTGAAGGTGATAGAACATCTGACGCAGACTGTAAAAACAGAAGCGAAGGCTGTTTCCATCTCATTTGGCGAAAAGCCGGCAGTTCTTGTCAAAGATGGGCAAGAAGCTGAACAGGCACTGGAAAAACTTAAACTTAAATTCGTGTCTAAAGAAGAATTGAACGAGATGGAAGAAGGAACACCAGATTCCAATGAAGATTCAAAGCTGATTTCAGTTAAGTTATCAGAAGAAGCCAATTTGGAAGAAACCAAGGCTGCACCTGAAGAAATCTTGAGTGCCGATGATGCAGTGGAGTTTCTTTTGAAAGGAACTCTTGAAGAAAAGAAATACAAAGTTCAAGAGGGAGATGTATTGGGAAGCATAGCCCAAAAGCATGACCTGACTTCCGGAAAACTGCTGGAATTAAACCCTGAATTGAATGAAAATAGTGTCATTCAGATCGGCCAGGAGGTCAATGTAACGGTATCCAAGCCGCTTGTCCATGTAACAGTTGAAAAAGAACAATCAGCTGTTGAGACTATCTCATATGAAAAAGAAGTTATTGAAGATGATACTTTGAATAAAGGCGATATCAAAGTGAAACAGGAAGGGCAAGATGGCGAAAAAGCCATTACGTACCTGACAACAGAAAAAAATGGCATTCAGGTTAGCCGTACTGTCACAGAAGAAACAGTGACGAAAGAGCCTGTTAAGTATATTGTAATCAAAGGAACAAAAGTGACTCCTTCCAGGGGGTCTGGAAGTTTTTCATGGCCTACAAATGGCGGATATGTATCTTCCAAAGTCGGTCAGCGATGGGGGAAAATGCACAAAGGGATTGATATTGCCCGTCCCAATAACCTCACAATCAAATCGATTGATAACGGGACAGTTGTTTCTGCTGGATGGGACTCCGGCGGATATGGAAACAAAGTGGTTATCGACCATAATAACGGCTACCGATCCGTTTATGCACATTTAAGCAGTATCAGTGTATCAGCTGGACAAACGGTTTCTGCCGGTTCTGCTATTGGAAATATGGGAAAAACAGGACAGTCAACAGGAGTTCACTTGCACTTGGAAGTATATAAGAATGGTGCAATGATTGATCCATTAAGCCTCTTTTAATAAATGAACGATGTATCTAGGAATCTAATGCCTCTGGCCATTTCGGCTCGGAGGCTTTTCTTTATAAAAGGCTCTTTTTGTAAACGTTGCTGCTATTTTACCTCATCGTTATTAAGTACGGCATTATATTTTGGTATGCGAAAAGAATGAACTGCTCCCATGTTTAGAGAGAAAAATCTTAGTATCCGGAGTGCAATCCTACCAAAAATTAGATTAAATACGATTACAGTCTAGGTCTTTTCTAATTAATTAGTGATTCAGAATGCAATTTTACCCTCGTCCTCCTTTACGTAGAGGATCTACGCGGCAGGCGTACGATCTCCTGCGGGACTAGCGGTCGTCTAGTTCCAGCGCCTAGCCCCTCGGGATCAAATAACCCGAAGAGAATAAAAGGAAAGAACGCTTCTAAAGCAGCCACAATCTTTGCGAAACCAGCCTTATAAAAAAACTATCCTGGGTGGAAATTCGGTTTCAAGCATCGTGCTTATCCACCTATTTTACGTCTATACCATTTATTTTTACTGATTTATATTACCCGGGAGATAATAGCTTCAAACCTGTTTGAGTTAATAGATTACAATATGGAGACAAACCCTTCAAATTCCAGATAAAAGATGAATTATAAGCGATTAAGTGATAAATTAGAATCAACCCGGCGTTCATAAGCGTGCAGGTTTGTACCATAATACTAACTATAGAGAACAATCACTGAAATAAAAGTCAATTTGAGATAAAGGAGATTAGGGACTATGGATAAGAAGATACTTGTTGTAGATGATGAGAAACCGATTGCGGATATACTGCAGTTCAACTTAAAAAAAGAGGGCTATGAAGTCCACTGCGCATATGATGGCGATGAAGCAGTCAAAATGGCGGAAGAAATCAAACCTGACCTTGTACTGCTTGATATCATGCTTCCTAACCGTGATGGAATGGAAGTCTGCCGTGAAATCAGAAAGAAATATGAAATGCCCATTATCATGCTGACGGCTAAAGACTCGGAAATTGACAAGGTCCTTGGCCTAGAATTAGGTGCCGATGACTATGTCACCAAACCATTCAGCACGAGGGAGCTGATTGCACGTGTCAAAGCGAACATGAGAAGGCATCAGCATGGTGCTGCCCAGCAGGCGGAAGAAGCGGGATCGAATGAAATTGCTGTTGGTTCTCTTGTCATCCATCCTGATGCGTATATTGTATCTAAAAGGGGAGATACAATTGAACTTACTCACCGTGAATTTGAACTGCTTCATTACCTGGCCAAGCATATCGGACAAGTTATGACGCGCGAGCACCTCCTTCAAACGGTGTGGGGCTATGATTATTACGGAGATGTCAGGACAGTGGATGTAACGGTAAGACGTCTGCGCGAGAAAATCGAGGACAACCCTAGCCATCCTAATTGGATCGTTACCAGAAGAGGAGTCGGCTATTATTTACGTAATCCAGAACAGGAGTAATTAAATGAAGAAAGTAGGCATTACCCGTTCCATACACCTGAAGTTTGTCTTAATTTATGTCCTGCTTATCCTTCTGGCCATGCAAATCATTGGAGTGTACTTTGTCCGTGAGCTGGAGGATAAGCTGATCACCAATTTCACAAGCAATATTAAAGAGAATGTCCGTTTCTTACAATATAATATCGGCGAAGAAATGCTCAAGGAGAGGACAGAGGATGATCTCGAACTTGAGGCGGATATTGCTCGGATCCTTGATGACTTTAAAGGATCTGATGTGTCTGAGGTAACAGTTATTGACAGCAAATCCCGCATTCTCGGTTCTTCCAGGGATGATAACCTTGATACTGTCGGACAGCGCACTACTAATACGATGGTGAAGAGGGTTCTGGCAACTGGTAAGGAAATCGACGAAGCCTTTCTTAATCAAAATGGAAACCGGATATGGGTGTACACTTCGCCGATTGCTACTGGTAACGAAGAAATCGGGGCCGTTTATCTTGTAGCCAAGATTGAAAACGTCTATCAGCAGCTGGAAGAAATCAATGAAATCTTTTCAACAGGCACGGCCATTGCCCTTGTGATTACAGCTATTCTTGGTGTTCTTCTGGGGCAGACGGTTACAAGGCCGATTTCCGATATGAGAAAACAAGCTCTTGCAATGGCAAAAGGAAACTTCTCGAGAAAAGTAAAGGTATACGGTTATGATGAGATTGGCCAGCTGGCCATCACATTTAATAATTTGACCAAGAGGCTTCAAGAAGCTCAAGCAACGACCGAAGGAGAAAGAAGAAAGCTCTCTTCTGTTCTTTCTTATATGACGGACGGTGTTATAGCAACTGACCGTAAAGGCAGGGTGATTCTAATTAATGATCCTGCAGCCAAAATGTTGAATGTTTCACGTGAAACAGTCCTTTCACAGCCTCTGGTATCTCTTTTAGGGCTTGATGAAGAGTATACATTTGAAGACCTATCAAATGAGCAGGATTCCATTATCTTGGATTATAGTACGAAAGAACAGCCCTATATATTAAGAGCTAATTTCTCGGTCATCCAAAAAGAAACGGGTTTTGTTAACGGAATTATTACCGTCCTTCATGATATTACGGAGCAGGAAAAGATTGATATGGAACGAAGGGACTTTGTATCCAATGTTTCTCATGAATTAAGGACACCATTAACGACTATGAGGAGTTACTTGGAGGCATTAGCAGAGGGAGCTTGGCAAGATGAAGAAATCGCTCCGCGGTTCCTTAGTGTTACTCAAGATGAGACAGAGCGGATGATCCGCCTGGTAAATGATCTTCTTCAGCTTTCCAAAATGGACAGTAAAGATTACCGTTTTAATAAGGAATGGATTGAATTCGTAGGCTTCTTCCATCAAATCATCGACCGTTTTGAAATGTCTAAAAATCAAAATGTTGATTTCAAAAGACAGCTGCCTGAGAGTGCCTTATTTGTGGATATCGATAAGGATAAGTTGACCCAGGTTCTTGATAATATCATTTCCAATGCCCTGAAGTATTCCCCTGAAGGCGGTTTGATTACATTCAGTGTCACAGAGAAAGAGGAACATATCTTAATCAGTGTATCTGACCAGGGGCTGGGAATTCCCCAGGATAATTTAACAAAAATATTTGAACGTTTTTATCGGGTAGATAAAGCCCGTTCAAGGCAAATGGGAGGCACCGGTCTGGGTCTTGCCATTGCCAAAGAGATGATTTCGGCTCATGGCGGGACTATATGGGCTGACAGTAAGGAAGGAAAAGGAACAACCATTTCATTTACTCTTCCTTATGACAGTACACAAGAGGATGAATGGCTATGAATTATGAACAATTAAAATCCATCACACTGACCTTGCTTGTGGTCTCCAGTATCTTCTTGACCTGGAACTTATGGACGTATCAGCCAAGTCTGGAGCCGATTGATGAAAGTACGATTACGGAGGATATTGTAATCAGTGACCAAAAGGAGCTGAGGGAAATTATCCTGCCCCTTAAACTGCTGTATCATCGCGGCGCCGATACCTATGGAACACAAAGGCAATTTGAAATGGAAAAGATGATCAACCAAATGGCTTCATGGGATGTTTATGAGTTGGCCAACATTTCAGGGACGCTTACTAATAAAGAATACGTAGAGCTTGTCCATGGCGAAGACAGAGTCGAGATCATCTTTCCTGACCTCATTTCGTTTGAGGTATTTAATAGTATTATGAGATTCCGGGATAACCAGCTTCCCGCTGATACTTTTGACCGGATTATTGTAAAAACAAGGGAAGATTCAGCCGAGTATGGGACAGTATACTTTGTCTCTTATGATGCTCAGAAAGTCTATGAAAGCCGGATCAACACGGCGGCTTTACAAGACTTTGAGAAAGAGTTTGCCGCTAAATCCCTTAAGCATCCTGAGTACTTTGGATTTGATGCTTCGGATACCCGCAGGGTTTACCTGCCTGAAAAGTCGATGGACTTGAACAGTTATCAGTATGTTGCTGAACAGGATTCTCTTAAACAGTATGTTGATGCTTTATTCAGCAAGCCCTCCTTGGTCAGCCATGAATTCACCAATACAGGTGAAGAATTCAATGATGAGACCAGTTTGATGAGGGTTAATGTCCACAATAAAACTTTTTCGTTTGTAAATATTGAAGAAGAAGCGGAAGGTGAGACCAGTGTAACGAATCTCCTGATGCAGACAAGCGACTTTATCAATGACCATGGCGGCTGGCCTGAAGAGTACTCTTATCGCTATTTTTCTGTGAACAAGCCTCAGCGGAAGATTCAATATCGGATGTTCATGCATGATCTTCCTGTTTTTAATGAAAGCGGTATGTCAGAATACTCGGTTGTCCTTGGTAAAGTGAATATTTTTAAATATTTCAGGCCGTATACGAGTTTAGACGGCACTTCTTCAGAAACCAGAAGCGTCACCCTCCCATCCGGAAGGAAAGTATTGGACTATCTTCTGGCGGACAATATCAATCCCGAGCAGATTGAAGATATCGTTCAAGGATTTAAACTGGCAAACGATGTCTCTAACCTGGTCGTTCTGGAGCCGGCCTGGTACTATAAATACGCCGGTTCATGGATCAGGATTCAGACTGAAGATGTGGGGAGGGTTCCGATTGGATTGGAGTAAAACCAAAACAATTTTTATCATTGTGTTTCTAATCTTGGACATTTTCCTGTTAACACTCTTCATAAACAAGTATAATGAAAGTCAGTACGATTTTCTTGGAGAGACGAAGTTTGAGGATCAGCTTCAGGTTGATGGTATCGAGTATGAACAGCCTCTTTCAAAAGAACCGGAGAAACAGCCATATATCAATGCCATTACAAAGGCATTTACTGCTGAAGATATTAAGGATCTTAAGAATCAATCTGTCGAAATTGCTAATTCCACCACAATCTCTTCAACCTTTGAAGATACAGAATACGTGTTAAGCGAAAAGTTTAAACCGGAGGAGCTTACTGATTTCATTAACAAAAATGTCCTGAAAGGCGATTCCTATTCGTTTTGGGGTATTGATGAAGAACAGCAGAGAATCCTTTATTACCAAAATTATAAGGGCAAGCCCATATTTAAAAATATAAATGGCGAGCTGGCGATTTACTTTAATGAAGATCGCAAAATTGTCTCCTATACTCAAACCTTGATGACAGATTTTGAAGAGTTTACCGAAAAGAAATCTGTCATTTCGCCGATACAAGCGGTGGAGACCTTGTATGACAAAGATAAGCTGCTTCCTGACAGTTCAATCAGGACACCGGAAATCGGTTTCTATACTCTTGTACCGGAGGCAGAGCGGCAAGTGTTAAGTCCCGCCTGGCATTTTACCGTGACAAGAGATGGGGAAACAGAGCATCATTTCGTGAATGCCTTTGAGGGCAATATTATCGAGTTCACCAATACAGAAAAAGAAATACTGGAGTGAGAGAAATGTCTATGCATTTTAGTGTACTTGCGAGCGGAAGTACGGGAAATGCCATTTTTGTTGAAACAGACCAGAACTCATTCCTCGTGGATGCTGGTCTAAGCGGAAAACAAATGGAAGCATTGTTTCAGAAGATTGGCCGGAACATCAAGGAGCTAACAGGCATCCTGGTGACCCATGAGCACAGTGACCATATAAAAGGAATTGGAATCCTGGCCAGAAAATACGGCCTGCCTATATATGCAAATGCAAAAACGTGGAAGGCAATGGACCCTCTAATCGGCAATGTCCCGCTGGAGCAAAAATTCGAGTTCGGCATGGAAAAGGTTCAAACATTCGGCTCCCTTGATATCGAATCATTCGGGGTTTCCCATGACGCAGCCGAGCCGATGTTCTATACATTCCACCATGAAGGAAGAAAGCTGGTCCTTGTAACGGACACAGGTTATGTCAGCGACCGCATGAAGGGCATCATCTCTAATGCCAACACGTATGTATTTGAAAGCAATCACGATGTGGACATGCTCAGAATGTGCCGTTATCCTTGGAGCATAAAGCGCCGTATCCTTAGTGATGTGGGACATGTATCCAATGAGGATGCAGCCATTGCGATGAGCGAAGTGTTCGGTGACCAGACGAAAAGTATCTATCTTGCTCACTTGAGTAAAGATAATAATATGAAAGACCTTGCAAGGATGAGTGTTTCTCAAACACTTGAATCAAAAGGAGTCAGAGTGGGTGAGCAGTTCAATCTTCTCGATACCGATCCTAAGAACCCAACGGAACTTGTAGCTATCTAAAGTGTTTAGGATATTAAAGGAAAAGGAATTAAAGGATGAAAGCTCTCTTGGCTTTCATCTTTTTTTTGATTTTTCGGAAGGCTGTTTTGCAAAGATTTTGGCTTTCTTAATCATATTGGATTTCCGCTCCAGGCGCACGACTCCGCTCCAATCCTTCTACATAGAGGGGGATGAAAGTAAAATCTCATTCTAAAGCTATAATTTTTAGAAAAAGGCCATTAAATAGACTTTGTTCTTATTTATTGTTCCTTCAGAAATATCCCAAGAGAAGGGTTCTCTCCCGAATAAGGTTTTTCTCTCTAAACAGAAGTAAAGCTCTTTTCTCATGCTTACCAGAATAGCTGTGAATAATAGCGATATCTGACGAAATTTATATAATATAGCAATAAAACTTACTAAAAGAGCCTTTATTATGTATGGTGACCCTGAATGCTTTTAAACAGGAAATAAAGAAATTAGTCTACAGAAACACGCTGGAAGTGGATAAATCCCAAAATATCTTATAAAATGAAAGCAAATTTCCATTTTACCTGACTATATTTTTGATTATGAAGGAAAAATATTAAAGATGTAGAGGAAAGGATGTAGCAGCAGATGGGTTATTATGATCAGGATTATGAAAATACAAGGTCCAAACAAAAAGGGAACCGCGGAGGCTACTTTCTGGCAAGCCTTATAGGTATCATATTAGGGGCGATTCTTGTCATAGTTGCATTGCCGAAATTAGCGGATTGGGATGTGCTTCCGTATAATCCAGGCAGCAATTTGGCTGAAACGGATGAAAACTATCATAACGGCCAAAACGGGGAAAGCAGGAACCTTTCCGTAAATGTCACGACAGATGTGACAGAAGCTGTTCAAAAAGCTGAAGATGCTGTAGTAGGGATTAGCAATATCCGTTCCCAGAGCTTTTGGGAACAAACGGGGCAAGAGGCTGGAACTGGATCTGGGGTCATCTATAAGAAAGCTGGTGGGCAAGCATACATAGCCACAAACTATCATGTTATCCAAGATGCTGACCAGCTTGAAGTGACACTTTCAGATGGCACCAAGCTGCCCGCACAGTTAAGAGGCGGCGATGTCTGGACAGACCTTGCTGTTCTGGAAGTAGAGGCGGCAGAAATTGAAGCTGTAGCTGAATTCGGTAATTCAGATGAGCTTAGGACGGGAGAGCCGGTTCTTGCTATAGGAAACCCATTAGGCCTGGCTTTCTCAGGTTCTGTTACCCAAGGGATTATTTCTGGCCTTGAGCGTACGATCCCTGTCGATGTGAACCAAGATGGTATAGAAGACTGGCAGGCGGAGGTCATCCAAACCGACGCGGCCATTAACCCGGGTAACTCTGGCGGGGCATTAGTCAATATCGCCGGTCAGTTGATCGGGATCAATTCCATGAAGATAGCCCAGGATGCAGTTGAGGGGATCGGCCTTGCGATTCCGATCAATGCAGCTCAGCCCATTATAGAGGATCTTGAAGAATTTGGTGAAGTTAAACGCCCGGCAATGGGAGTTTCCTTGGAAAACGTCAATGAAATCACAGCGTATCACCAGCAGGAAACGCTGAAACTTCCTGAGGAGGTAAAAGACGGCGTAATGGTCCGGCAAGTTGTACCAAACTCTCCGGCAGCTCAAGCTGGGCTTCAGGAACTGGATGTCATCATAGAACTTGATGGGGAAAGAATCAGCGATATTATCCAGCTTCGCAAGCATCTTTATAATGAAAAAGAAGTCGGCGATCAAATGGAAGTCACAATATATAGAAACGGTGAGCAGCAAACAGTTCAAATAAAGCTTACGGATGAATCACGTCTGTAATGTGGATAACTTAAAAGCAGGAAGGTGCCGGGCACTTTCCTGCTTTATTTTTTAATGATATGATGACTTGTGGATAAATTAATAAGATAATGTACCATGTTTAGAGTGGAGGGAAAAAGTATGATCTATTGCTGCATTGAACACGTAGAGCTTGCGATGGACATCATTGTGGATGAATATGAAGTTGCTCCAAAATTGGAACAATTAACAGCCCAGCAAAAATTATCCACAACTTGTGAATATTGCGATAAATCAGCAGAATATATAGTGGCGAACTAATATTCCCATACGATATGTGGATAGTAATTGTGGATATGTGTATAACTTTTGTGGATAACGTGTTTGTAAATCGGTTATAAAGCGAGTGTGAATTGTGAATATCTCAATAGTAACGGTTGGTAAATTAAAAGAAAAATATCTCAAGCAAGGAATCGATGAATATTTAAAACGTCTGAGTGCATACGCCAAAGTCGAAGTCATTGAGGTTTCCGACGAAAAAGCTCCTGAAGAATTAAGTGAAACGGAAATGATTCAGGTCAAAGGAAAAGAGGGAGAGCGGATCCTCGCCAAAATCTCCCCGGATGCACATGTCATTGCATTGGCGATCGAAGGGAAAATGAGAACCTCCGAGGACCTGGCTGATAACCTGGACAAACTTGCTACGTATGGGAAAAGTAAAGTTGCTTTCGTTATAGGAGGTTCTCTGGGTTTGAGTGATGAGGTATTGAAGCGTTCCAATGAGACTCTTTCTTTCTCAAAGATGACCTTTCCCCATCAGTTGATGAGGCTGATACTAGTTGAGCAGGTTTATCGAGCTTTTCGGATTAATCGGGGGGAACCGTACCATAAGTAAATGAGGTTTTGGATAAATAAATACAAAATTATAAAGTCGTACCCTCTTATGTAAAGAAAGAGGGTTTTTGTGCGCTTTTTAAAATAGGTGTATTTTTAAAATTTAAGGAATTGCGCAATAAAAGTTTGACTTTTTTATTTTGTGCGCATATAATCAAGTTAGAAAATGTTAGCAATTGATAAAATGCGCACAAAAGAGGAGCGGGTAGAATTGAACTTAAAAGAACTGCGAACAAGCAAGAATCTTTCTCAAAAGGAGTTTGCTGAAAGAGTAGGTATAACTACAAATTCAATTCGGTCATATGAGAATGGTAGTAAATCACCTACAATAGCCCACATTAGGAAAATTGCAGACTTTTTCAATGTAGAAGTTTCGTCCTTAATAAAGGAAGAGCTCGAAGGGTACGGAGATGTTAATCAACGAGTTTTGGAACGAGCCAATAGCAAATGTGAGCTATGTGAAGATTCCGTACCGGAGGAGCTAAAAAATACTCCTTATTTAACAATTTATCAGTTGGAACCTGGCGACATTAACTTTAAAAACACTGCTGCTGTTTGTCCTGTCTGTAAATTTAAGCTGGATACACTAAAGCTTGATGCAGATAAACAGAAGTTATTGAAGAAAATATCAAAAGTACCGAAGAACGTAGTAACGCTTCAATCAGGGCTTCCAACAAATCCAGATTTAATTCAGGAAGTTCATGTAGCTCTAATTGAATCTAAGGATTTTGAAGAAAAATTGAGGGCAACTGCACTGCAAGTAGTCGATAGTTGTACAAAGGCTAATTCAGAAGCAACTATTGCTTCGAGAATCGAGAATAAAATTTCTGAAATATTGAAGTATTTTGGGGAGGATTATGCTCCAATCCGAGAGGAATCAGTAGTTATTAATGATAATACTGAGGAAAAATCTTTAAGGTATCGACATAAGCAAAATAAACGAGCCGATTCACGCTTTAGTAATGTAATTACGGAGTATAAGCAAGACATTTTGGTTGATTTGGAGAAGAATAAGAATCAGTTGGATGAATACCTACAGAATATTTCTCGAAATGAAGAGGTGCATATCGATAAATATTTTGGTGTTCTAACAGATGGAAAAAATATTGTATTTCTTTCTTACTCGAGTGGGAAGAAGATTGTGTCTCCTCTGCAGAACTTTAACTTAAAGACATTAAAAGAGTTAATAAAGGTATACCTTTCATTAGGTCGAAAAGAGTTATCTGCCAAGGAGTTGGTTGCTGACTTTAGTTTAGATTCATCAAACCAAGTAACTATCAACCTTGCAAAAACACTTTATGACAAACTTATCACCAATCAAAAAGAAGGGGAAACGAAATATGAAAGTGAATGGGAGAAAATCTTCAAGTTAGGTGGGCATAACGACAATAATACTAAAAGTATTAAAGATAGAAAGAATGTCCTTGCTAATTACTTCGATGTCCCTGTTGGTAAGATTGATGAAACAAAGGCACTATTCTGTTTGCATACAGCCTATGTCGTTCTTATTAAGCTCATTGCATATAATGTAACAACTGAGATATTCTTCAAGAGTTCCCATTTCTCTTTAAAATTCGATGAGCTAGCACGTTTAGATTCGAGAGGTTTAAGAAGTGGCTTAAGTGCAATAGAATCCGGAGAAATCTTTAAACAGGTCGGGATTCTCAATCTCTTAGAAGGAGACTTCTTCTCATGGTATCTTCATGAAGAGGTTTGGGATGAAAACATCTTTTCATGTCTTACCAAGAGTATTGAGATTTTATCTGAGTATGACCCTAGTCAAAGGTTATTTAATAGGGGAAATGTACATGACTTTTTCAAAGTTTTGTATCAATCGATTATCCCCAAAGAAGTTCGGCACTCACTTGGGGAATACTACACTCCGGATTGGCTGGCGGACCATGTAGTGAATCGAAAACTTAATGAAATTCGTAAGTTAAATCCACTTTGGAGAGGAATAGACCCCTGTTGTGGTTCTGGGACATTTGTCATGAAAATGATTGAATATGTTCTTAGAGAAGAAGCAGATAAAGACAATTCAATTATCTTAAAGAATGTTCTAAAAAGGGTTTATGGCTATGACATTAATCCGCTAGCAGTATTAACTTGCCGAATTAATTACTTTATTGCCATTGCAAGATTTATCGATGTTGAAGATGGACTTCAATCAATAGTTTTTCCAGTAAAATATGGTGATGCAGCATTAGTTCCAAAAGTTTCCAATATTATGAAGACAGATTTTATTTCATATGAAATAAACGAAGATGATTTAAACTCTCTTAACTTTAGATTGCCAAAAATGATGTTGATGCATCATGAATTTATTTCTGTCACTCAAAGTTTTGAAGCAGAAATCTTTAAAAGTGAGGAGGTCAACACTTCTAATCTTACTAAAATGTTATTAGACCTCTGTGATTATACAAATGAAGAGATTCAATCCTCGGTAGAAGAATTCGTAGAAAGTACTGTTTACTTAATGCAGAAGGGATGGAGTAGAGCCTGGATAAGAACTATCTTCAGCGTGTTAAGTACTATGGTAGATGGAAAGTTTAATTTAATCGCTTCTAATCCACCATGGATTGACTGGAAGGCATTACCTGACGGATATCGTGAGATTTTAAAACGAGCTTCTCTTGAACAACACGTTTTTTCGGGGGATAACTTTACTGGAGGAATCAATCTAAATCTATGTGCTCTTATTGCAAACGTTGTTGCAGATAATTGGTTAGAGTCGGAAGGGGTAATGGGCTTCCTTATGCCGAAGTCAATAGCGTTCCAACAAACATATGCAGGATTTAGAGAGTTAGTCCAAGTGCGAAGTGGCAATCTAAACTATGATGAGTTTATCGATTGGTCAAAATCAGGTGACCCTTTTAAACCAGTGACGGAGAAGTTCATGACTTACTATTTTAAGAAGAGTGATGAACCTCAAGAAGAACTAATACCTGTTGTAATGTATGAAAAGCGCAGAGGTGAAAATATCTTTGAAAAGAAATATAAAAACTTTGAGGCAATAGCAGATAAGTTTAATCCTATTGATAAGATTGCGTATATGGCATCGGAACATTATAACAATTTCACTTTTACTGACACTCGAAACGTTGGTGATATTCCAAAAATGAAGTTAATTGCTGGGCAAAGTGAATACAAAGGACGTGTTGGTTTAGGACTATATCCTAAAGAAGCTATTATTCTTGAGGTTCTTGATGAGAGGGCTAGAACTACTGCGAATAAGGTATGGGTAAGTAATTACCAAAATAAGAAATCGGAAAGAAAAGTTGCTGTACGACAGGTGTTAATGGATACGAAATTTTTATACCCTGTAATTGAGGGACCAAATATTGTACGTTTTGGCTTAGAAAAAGTAAAGTTTGTAGCACCATTTCCATATAAATCAACTGACTTAAAAAGACCAATACCTCGGGAGGAATTGGAGTTAGAATCAAAAAGTCTACTGAACTATTATGATTCAGTCCGTGATGATATTGGAAAAACAGATTATAACCAAAGAGTTCAAGGTAAAAAGGGGGAATTTTATAGCATTACACGAGTTGGTCCCTACACATTTGCACCGGTAAGAGTTGCATTTAGAAATAATACAAAATGGGTTTCAACAGTAATTAAAAAAGGTATGACCCCATGGAATGAGGAAAAAATGTATCTCCTTTTAGACCATGCATGCTCCATTTCACAAGATAATGAAGGAAACTTTATAACTGAGGATGAAGCCCATTATATTTGTGCGGTAATGAATTCTGATATTGCAACGAATTATATAATTGACTCATCTGACTCAAGGTCATTTAAAACTGATTTGCCTCTTCGCATTGAAAAATATGATAAGGATAACGAAAATCATGTAGCATTATCACATCTTTCTAAAATAGCACATGACTCTGAGTTGTCTGAAGAAGAAGTGAATCGCGAATTGAGTATATTAATTACCACTTATCTAAATAATCTAAGCTAAATTAAAAGTAAAGGTTGGGAGCTATTTATGCTTCCAACCTTTTTTGTGTTTTGGGAAAGGGGAACATGTTGTTGTGAGAATAATTAAAAACTTTAGGGATTTAAATGTATTAGTAAGCTCAATGATGGTTGAAGAGAGATTGATAAAAGCTGCTTCTGGGGTTTTCTGGGATAATGTTAAAACCAAGAGCAAAAAGTGTGAAGTAAATATTTTTTCAAACTTTACCAAAATTATAATGTTTGAAAAGGGAGATAACCTAAAAAATATAGATTTCTTGGGCTTTGAGTCAAAAAAGGGAGGTGTATTTGCTATTAGTCCTAACAAAATTAATCATTGCGAGAAAAAAAACTTATTTATTTATAACATAGGTTACAATCAAGAAATAATTGATATCATAATAACAGGAGATGGTCTGGATAGGGATGTATATGACTTTTTAATGACTCATTTAATGTTACAAAAACCAATAGGAAAAAGCTTAGTTTAAGAACCCTCCTACCTGCTAGAAGTAAAGTATTATGAACTATAATACTGACTAATGTAATAAAATGGTTAATTGAATATATATTATTAAATTGAGATTTATAGGTCCCTAGCTTCTAAGGAAAGCTAGGGACCTAATTAATTTAGTCGGGAGTGGTTAGGATGAATGAGAAAAGAGTGCCCGCCAAGCGAGTAAATATTGTTTCAATTAGGTTGGTAAAAGAGTCAAGTATCCTCTATGAAAGAAGAAGCATTCGCTCTCCTCAGGATGCGTATGAGTTATTAAAAGGATTCCTAGAAGATAAGGACCGTGAGCAATTCATTGTTGTAACCCTAGACACCAAGAATCAACCAGTATCCATAAATGTTTGCCATATTGGTAGCTTAAATGCAAGTATTGTTAGTCCCCGTGAAGTAATGAAATCTGCTATCTTATCGTCAGCAGCGAGTATCATGGTGGCTCATAATCATCCATCTGGTGACACTAAAGAATCTATGGAAGATGTGGAAGTAACCAAACGTCTTGCAGAAGCTGGAAAGCTGATGGGGATTGAGCTATTGGACCATATAATTATTGGAGATGGTACGTATAATTCCTTAAAAGAGAAAGGCGTAATTTAAAAGGAGTAAAAAGACAATGAAAACAATAAAAAACACGCTAAACACAGAAGTTACGTATGCTAGCGATATGAAAAACAAGTATCTTATTAGGAAAGAGTGGGACAAGAATAAGAAAAAGGCACTTGTTATTATGAAGAACGCAGGTCATGCAGATGAAATAGTGCAAGACCAAACAACGATGTACGTTATTAATAATCTTTCTAAATTAGAATACGGCGTTGCAGAAATTGTGAACTTATTTCCGTCTATTGAAGGAGTTGAAATGAAAGAATCTGTTACTGAAAATCTGAAATGTATCCAAGAAGCTATTGCTAGAGTAGATGATGTCATAATTGCGGTTGGAAAAGGAGTAGAAACTAATAAGAAAGCAATTGAGCGGTTAAAAATGATTATAGCCTTATTGCTAGACAAGAAAATAAACATCCTTCAAATAGAAGCGACTTTTGGTCGGAAAGGTTTCCATCCTCTCTATCCAGCTGTGAAACACCAGTGGAAATTAGTACCTTATGGTGATAGTAATATTGTCAACTAATAATATATTAAAGGAGTTACACTATGTTTAGTAGCGAGTATTTTGATGAATATTTTAATGAATTGATGTTTCTGCAGTTTGGTATACAGGTAGAAAAGGATAATTACGGGGGAGAAGCAGTTATCCTTTTTAAAGAGGAACTTGACCCAGAACTAGTAACCGAAGAGTTCCTAGAATTGATTCCTGATAAAGTTTTAGTTTACTCAAATGGTTTTGATATTGAAGGAATTGAGTGGATGGTTTGTGTAGCAGCAGATGCTAATACAAATCATCCACTCTTTTTAGTTTGCCTTAAAAATGGTGTGAGGGTGTTTGAAAAATTATTAAATAAAGGTGAAAATAAAAAATGACTAGTAAGCCACGCTACATGACTAGAGCAATAAATGAAGAATTGAGTATAGAAATTCAGGCTCTATTGTGGGGGCTGCTGGATTCAATTGTAATTATAAGAAAAGATAAAATGGATTATTTACAAGTCTTTGAAATTGTTAATAACTGTAAGAGTATAAAAATTACCAATCACCAAGAACAGCCATATTTAAAGCAAGAAATAGTTCTAGAGCATGTTTTAATGAACGTTAAAGCCACAGTTGTTTGGATTATTAATGAGCCTAATAAGCAAACTATGTTGTTTCCTTCGGATTACTAGAGAGAACATTGCTATTGAAAGTGGATTATTAGTTTGAATTGTGGAACTAAAAATCCACTTTTTTTTGTGTGGGAGATAGGGTTTGAGTAAAAATAAAATTTCAACATAGTTTAAACTGTTGAGTATTAGAATAAAAATTTTATGAAAAAATGTAGTAAGATAATCAAGGAGAATAACCGAATATTAGTTTTTTTTAATATCCTTCTCCCCCTAACCCCCTAAGACTGGAGCGTAAGATAATGGACTTGAAAGAAACTGTTACAATGTACCAAATATCAAAAGAACTTGCACTGGAATGTAATTATGACTTTGTAAAAAAAGATGATAATGGAAATATAAAAATAGTAGAAGATAAAAGAAATGTTTTTGAAAATTATAAAAAAGAACAAGTGAAAAAGTTAACCGAACTTCTTAAGGTTAAAGGAGTAGAAAAAAATGCAATAAAGAATGAACAAGAGTTTGCAATACCAGTTGATTCAAAGGAATACATAAAATATTTACTTCTAAACTTTACTTCAAAATCAGTAAAAGCAATTAGGAAAACTGGATTAGAAAGTTTACCGTACACTCAATGGAGTGAGTTAGTGAATGGACTAGTCGAATATAGTACTAAAGATATTAAGGATAGTAGTCAAAAAGAGAAAAAAAGGTTGGAAATCTTTGCTCAACATCAATATTTTTCTATAGAAAGGCATAACTGTCTAATCGATAAATTTAGCTTGTTGTTAAAAGAGGCAGAATTGCGATATGGGACATTTGATAATTTAGGTAATGAGAATAGTAGTACACAAAAAAAAGGGACATATGAAGTAAATAATTCTAGTGATGAAATATATAATTTTGATGACGCTGATTATAACGCACGATTACTTAGTGAAAACGATGTAATTGAACTGTATGGCTATTTGGAGAAAAAGATTTATCAATGCTTTATAGAATTTGGTGAAGTGGCGGACATTTTTAGTGAAATTCGTCATGAAGACATTGAGGATAAAGTAATCCAAGCTATTGACGAAAATGAAAATCCCGATGATATAACTTATGATGATAGTAAAATTGTGTTGGAAAAAGCACTAAGAGAGTTTCAGAAATAAATAATGACTAAACTAGCTGCCATTCGCATGGCGGCTTTTTTGTTCTAGTCATTTAAGAAATAGGGGGAAGAAACTATTTTTTTCTCCCTACTAATTGTTTTTTTTCTCTCTTGGTAAGATTTATTACAGAAAGCGATTATTAATAAAAAAATAAATCAATGGGAGGTAATTTTAATGATGGAAGTAAAACAAGCTCAGAAATATTATAACGGAACCTTAACTTTCATAAATAACTTTCAAGAGCAAAGTGAAGAGGAAGAAATATTAGTAAAAGAAAAAAGGTTAATGGAGATTTACTCATTTGGTGAGGACAGTGAAAGTGATTTTGCGGTACTGGATGATGTTAATACGTTAAAAAATTTAATGGCTTTTGCAGAGGTAACTCGGTATAAAGAAAGATTGCTCGCTGATATGACGGTGGAAGAAAGAGATGAAGTGACAAAAAGGATTATCAAAAATTTAGATGAGTTTCACGTGAAACCTGTCGGCTATGAAATCAAAAAGGATTCAATCGTGGTTGCATGGTATCTCAATTCTGTTATTAACACTTTTAGGTTTTCAGACCAATCAACGGCATTAGTTGACTGAGGAAAATGATGAAGCTTGAGCAACTGTTAGACAGAGAAAATCTTTTAATATATCTAAAAGATTGGAGAGTGTAGCAAATGGCATTAAAGAAGGTAAGACGTCCCGTAAAAAATGGACCAAATGAAGATAACATTCAAACGTTGAAACAAGTTGAGATGAAATTAATTGAAAATGGAGAGGAAGGAAACTCTATGAATTATCTAAACACTGGTAGTGGTAGTAACCTGACAGCCGAATCTACATCACTCTCAAATAACAGTATTCAACAGAGCACTGCGATGGAACGAGTATTTACTTTTGGAGATGACTTCGTTTCCATGAAGCGAATTGCAAAAATTGCAGAAGGTATTTATGACTTTCGAATTGATGACATTGGTGTTAAAGAAAATGTTGAGACACAATACGGTACGAAAGACCAGTATGTGATTACGTTTTCTCTTGGGAATCCAAGCACTAACGAAATTACAACGTTAACATTGCCTTACAATATCTCTTCTAATCACCAATCTGCATTAATGGAATTTCTTGGAGCTTTCAAAGATGTATTCAGAGGTAAAAAAATAACCATGAGATATTTGGTTGGCATGACTGGACAAGCAAGAGTTTATCATGTTGTTTCAGAAGCTGGCAATGTCTATGAAAAGATTGAGATTTTAGATGTAGAAAAACCAAACACGTAATAGTAGGAAGGTTTAACCCTTCCTACTGTAAAGGAGCTGAAATAAATGAAACAGTTAAAAAATGAGTCACCCTACCTCTCGCCTTATAGCGTTAGGAAGATTAGATTGTTTGAAAGCAGTGAAAGAACTAGAAAGCTACTAGAAGCTATTCATCTGAAAGAACAACTTTCAATGTTAGTAACAGCTATGGATATGATTGTCGCTCCAAAAAGCCTTCAATATTTCAAGGCATTGCTTTATGGTTTTGATAAAATCCCACAACATGAATCTGCAAAGATATATGAAAATGCAGAGCGTGTTGTGGAGCAAATGGTATCAAAAGAACTATTGGATGAACTACAACAGTTAATCACTATCAGTAAAGCTGAAGAACATGGCTTTCTATATGATGAGAAAAAGAATGCATATTCCTTCAATCCTAATATCTTTGCCAAGCATTTCGTTAACCGTTGTTATGTTCGTTCTACAAAGGATGGTCGATTATTCCTTTACAATAGGAAAGGTGTTTATGAAGAACTGACAGAGGTAGAACTAGGAAAGATAATTCGAACCCTGATGCATGAAGGTCTTTGGAGTAGCTGGAGTAGCAAGTCAGAAGCAGAAGTAGTCAAGACACTATTACGTGAATCTGAAACAGTAGATGAAATGAATACAATGCGAAACTTCATCAATCTAAAAAATGGGATGTTGAGTTTGGATAGATTTGAACTTCTACCTCACCATCCAAGTTATTTATCAACGGTACAATTGCCAATCGATTATGACTCAGAGGCTACAGCTCCATCATTTATGCAATTTTTAAAGGAAATCACGTTAGATAATGATGAACTTATTCGTGTTCATCAGGAAATTATGGGCTATCTATTATCAGCTGAAACAAAAGCAGAGAAAGCTTTCTTTTTTTATGGTGGAGGTTCGAATGGTAAGAGTGTACTCTCTTCTATTATTACTAAGTTAGTAGGTAAAGAGAATATGAGTAGTATTCCTTTAGCCGAATTTAGTCAACAATTCGGTCTTGAAGGACTCATCAATAAAACTGTAAATATTGCTGCTGAAAATGAAATGGGTGGTAAAGCATTAAAAACAGAAAACTTTAAAGCCATTGTTAGTGGTGACACCATTACCATTAATATAAAGTATCGCTCAGCTATAAGCTATAAACCACATTGTAAGCTCGTGTTTGTTGTTAATGCGCTACCAGATTCAATGGATGTGACTAATGGATTTTTTAGAAAGTTGTTAATTGTACCATTTCGAAAGAAGTTTGAGGACGGTGAAAAGGATACGGAACTCATAAATAAATTATTAATCGAGCTTCCTGGAATATTAAATTGGGCGATTGAAGGTTTAAGGAGATTAAGGACAAACAATTATCAGTTCAGCAAATGTAGAGTAATTGATGAATACCAACGTGCTTATCATACAGAACAGAATCCAGTTACAGAGTTTTTCCTTGAGCATATCGCTCTTAAAGAAGGAAAACGCACAAGGCAGTCTGAATTTCACGAGAAATATTTGCAGTGGTTGAATATGCAAGGGATTGACGACAAAGGAACAAAATCAAAACAAACTTTCTGGAGAAATTTCAAAATCATACTTGAGAATGAATGTATTCCAATTGTGAAAAAGAAGGTTAAGGGAACAGTTTACTTTGATGGAATGGAAATCGTAGGAATAGACCATCTTCAAGTACCAACAATGAATGGAGAATTCATTCAGTTTTAGGGGGATAGGGGGAGTGCAAAAAATAAAAAATAGATGGTAAGAAAAGGTGTAAAAATTTTTAAATCAAAGGAAGTTTCGATTTTACTCACCACCCATCCCCCTTTTAAAAATCATAATCAAAATAAAATATATATCATAAATCAGCTGAGAGGGAGAAAAGCATGAATATAGAAGAAACGACCGACTATAACTATCAAACTTTAATAGATATTTTAGCCGAAATGGTCAAAAACTATTTGACTACTAATACAGAACATGATGGGGGAGAAGAGAATGCAAATCAAGGAAAGTAACCAACAACAGAAGGTTAAGGTTTCTATCTACACTCGGAACACATCAATTGAACAATCAAAAGGACACAGGCTCTATCGTGACATTCAAGTGTTAAAAGAAATGTATGTAAAAATGGGTTACGAAATTCCGCAGATTTACTTCAATGTAGCATGTCAAGGAAATGGTATAGAGGATAGAAAAGCACTAAAACAATTATTGAAAGATGTATCTTTGGGATTAATCGACGTGGTACTGGTTTGGTATTTATTTAGTCTATCGTCAAACGCAACTGACCTTTTAAAAATTAAACAATTTTTAGACGAACATAATGTTGAATTGTGCTCTGCTACTGAGCCATTTGATACTTCAGATTTCGAAGGTGAATTACATTTTCAATGGATGGTCTCATTAATAGAAGATGAACATCTTACATGTAAAAGGGATATTTCATTATCGTCACTTGCTCGTTTAATAATGACAAGAGGTCAATCTTTGAAGGGCGGTGAATTAAATGCAGAATTACGCAATGAATCTATTGGAACAGCTTGACCACAACCCTCAAGCTGGAACACAGAAAAGAGCTTCTATATATGCTCGTGTTTCTACAGTTGAACAGGCTGAGGAAGGATACAGTATAGATGAACAGATAAACGTCTTACGGCAATGGTGTGAACAAGAGGGGTATGTTATCCATAAGGAATATGTTGACCGAGGTATAAGCGGTAAGAATATTAGAGGTAGACCAGCTATTCAAGAGCTTCTTCATGATGCCAACCAAAAATGCTTTGATGTTGTGCTAGTGTGGAAACTGAACCGACTTTCAAGGAAAAGTGTTGACCTTCTCAACATTGTGGAAATACTGCAGAACAAAGGTATTGGCTTCCGTTCTCATACAGAACGATATGAAACTGAAACACCGACAGGGAGATTACTATTTCAAATGATGGCTGCAGTTGCCGAGTTTGAACGAGCTAATATTGCTGAAAATGTCAAAATGGGCATGTTAGCAAGAGCAAGGGAAGGCTCGTGGAATGGTGGACAAGTACTTGGTTATGATGTAGTGAGTATTCCTAGTGATAATAGGAAAAGGAAAATATCAAAGCTATTTATAAATGAAAAAGAAGCCCAAACCGTCAAACGAATATTTGAGCTTTATACAGGAGGACATGGATATAAGGCAATTGCCAATACTGTTAATAAAGAAGGGCATCGCAGTAAAAAGGAAAACACGTTTTCTATTAGTGCAATTAGAACCATTCTTACAAATCCTATCTATGTAGGCTTCATTAGATATAACGTAAGACAAGATTGGAGTGAAAAAAGAAGAAACAATATTAATCCTAATCCTGTAATTGAAAAAGGATTACATGAACCAATTATCTCTGAAGAAACATGGGAAAAAGCTCAAGCTATTTTGAAGAGTAGAAGCAAAACTCCTAATCGTGTCCACAGTGGGGAATATCCTCTTACTGGTGTAATGAAATGTCCAGCATGTGGAGCAGGTATGGTTTTGGGGAGAACGACAAATACAAATAAAGATGGGAGTAAGCGTGTTCTAGAGTATTATGTATGTGGTGCATGGAAAAATAAAGGTACAGCAGCTTGTCGCTCTAATGGAATTAGAACTGAATATGCAGATAAATATGTATTAGACAAAATTGGTGGACTAGCAACAAATGATAAATTAATGAGGGATGTAGTTGCAAAAGTTAATGGTGGATTGAACGAGAAAACATCTCCTTTGCAGAAAGAGTATAAAGTATTAAAAAAATCCTTGAGTGAAATAGAATCTAAAAAAGACAAAGTTCTTGGGTTATATGAAGATGGTGTAATAGAAAAGGTTGACTTAGTCGAAAGGCTTGAGAAATTAAATGTAGAGAAAAAGCTAACGGAAGAGAGATTGTCACCATTAGAACTTCAACTTTCAGGACAAAATCAAATAAATGTTGACTATGAATTGGTTAAGGAGGTGATGTCTAACTTTGTATCAAACTATAAGAAAACAATAACAACTGAGCAAAAGAAACGATTATTGCACTTGCTTATAAAAGAAATCAGAATTGGAGAAAGTCGAGAAATCAATTCTATTCAAATTCAACTTAATAATGAAGTGGTTCGCCACTTCACAAAACAAGGAGAAGAGAAATCGTCTAGTGAAGATGATTTCTCTTCTCCTTTTTCTATTCTAATCGACTTGTAAAAAGGGAGTGGATAACATATGAGTGTTATTAAGGTATTCAGAAACTACATCGAGGTACACCACCCACATCTAGCATGGAAGGACTGAAAAGCAGACGTTAGAGTCCTATCAGTGGACGATATCAAGAATGAACAGGTTAAGGCTAGTATCCCAAATGAGAATAATCAGGAACTAAAATGTTGGATATTCTTCTATGATGGTGGGGCATCGAATGTTGTGTACCTATTACAGGATAAAGAGGGTCTAGAGAATAAAGGAATCGGTCTTTTGAAAGATGGTGAACTTGTTAAGCCTATTAGCTTTGTGTGAGGTAAGGGCAAGTGGAATTATAGCACAACTAAATATGGTAACAAGTCGGAGAGGTTGGCTCTATAAGAGTTATCGTCTCTTGTTTCGTGCGTGATTTTACGATTAAGGAGGTGAGTACATGACACCAATTGATTTATTCAAAGCAGGTGTGGCGTTTGGAGTATCCATCTATGTATTTATTAAGAAGAACACTAATCAAGAGAAATAAAGGGGGTTTTAGTAGTGCCATACTTTTTGTTGGGAACGGTTGTAGGAATTGTAGTTTCATTAGCAACAGAATTAACACAGAAACCAAGTAGGAGCTATAGATAATGAAAAAAGTACAGTGTTTAAAGGATTTTAATGAATTTGAGAGTGAATTTCCAAGTTGTTTTATAAAATATTTAAAGAATGAATTCTACCATCTGTTTGAATACCTAAACAATGGTGAGGCTATTGAAGAATTTAAATTACCATTTTATCAAGAAATGGTAATATTAGAATCAAAGATAGAAATGGATAAAATAGTAAAGGATATTATAAACTTAGAATTTAATGAGAAGATTATTTTTCCCAGTTTTATGATATCGAGAATCGGAATATTTAGAGGAGATGATATTCAATTATATTATTTCATAATTTAATAGTATAATAAGAATGTATGTTCTGTGTCTGTGTAAGAGTCTTGATAATTAAATAATTTTTAGTTGGAGGTGCGTTATGGTAAGTGAAAAAGAAGAAAAGCTCCAATTTTTAAAGATTGCATACTTCGATGAAGGTTCTGCTTTAGATTATTTAGAAGCAAAGCATGGAGGTAGATATGATAAAGTATCTTTGGATATTATTCAACGGGTAAAACAGATTGCTGGAGAAATGGGAGGTGAGGCTTCAACTGACCCCAAAATACTTTCATTTGTGGTGGACTCGCTATTTGGTCTAAAAGGGAGAATTGCGGGAAGTGCATCTTATAATAGAACAGGAGATAACAAAGTTAGTGAAACTTTAAGTAGTACCGTGCTCTCAAACTTTATTGAAGAAGTAGCTAATAACAAAAAAGAGTTTCAAGAGGATAATTTAACACCAAATTTTGGTATCTTTGAAAAAGTTAATCTTTCATTTGTTCCTAACTCAATAACTTTTCTAAAAATAATATCACCAATGCTTAAAGTAATTAAAGAAGAGTCATTTGGAAACGAAATGCCTATTCAACTTGGAGCACTAGACCAAATTTTTAATGATGCAAAAGGATATTACGAGTTGATTTCAGTTGAAGAAGAACAACGAAAGGTATTTCGCTTTAATTTTAATGCCTTGAGAAATAATTATAGATTAAATGACTTAACAAAGATGAATCTTACTGTTATAGGTATCAAAGTAGGAGAATGTAAAGAAGCTGAGTTAGAGTGGGAATCAGAGTTTGGAGAAAAAAAACCTACTGAGCAAAACAGTGCCTTTGGAGAGATTATAGATAAAGAGGAAGAACATAATCCCGAAATAAAAAACAACGAAAAAACTTTATATATTTATGATGTGATACTTGCTGGAGTTGCTAGTGATGAAGATTAAAATCTTTTATGGTCCTGATAATGCATTTGACGATTTCATCCATACTTATGAGTATACTACCATGAATGAAGTCATGTTACAGGTTGTTGAGAGGGACCGTTCGATAACCATTAGAACAGAAGAATCCAATTGGGAACCACCACAACACTATTACGAAACAATTGTTTGCTACAGACAAGGCTACTCATCTATGACATCTAGTCTAATCAACAATATTTTGCTTTTATTTAGAAACGTTGAGTGTAATTCCCTTTACTTACAAAATCCTCCTACTAACATAGTTGACACACTTCAAAGCAAATATGATGTAGAAATAGAATACTATGACTATGGAAAGCTTACATTTGATGAATTGACCGAATTGAAAAGGCTCTATGAGGAAAGGATTATAGGACAAGAGAGAGTACTAAGTTTCCTACTTCCTGTAGTAAATGTCACTAGAGTTAGGCAAAGCGGTAAGCCTATAGTAATAATGTTTTATGGACCTCCTGGTGTAGGGAAGACGGAGACTGCAAAGATAATTTCTGAAGCTATATATAAAAGTGACAATATAAAAAGGTTTCAACTATCTATGTACCAAACTGAACATGCCTACAAATTCCTATTTGGCTCAGAACCTCAAGAGGATAGTTTAACTAAGGAGCTACTTTCACGAGAAACAAATGTTATTTTATTGGATGAATTTGATAAAGTTCATCCAAATTTATATAGTGCATTTTATGAACTTTTTGACGAAGGAAGGATAGTTGATAGAAACTATAGTGCCAGAGTTGAAAATGCAATATTTATTTGTACATCAAACTTTCTAACTATGGATGAAATAAAAAGTAGGGTAGGTCCTGCAATTTTTTCTAGGTTTACTGAATGTATTGCATTTAATCATTTAAGCGACGATGTCAAAAAGAATATCTTAGAAGTAAAATTTAATGAGTGTTATTTTAGACTTCCAGAAGCAGAACAAGAGTTATTATCAAAACTTAGTAAGCACGCGATGCTAGAAGAGCTAGGAGAGCAGCTTAAAAACATGACAGACTCAAGGGTAATAAAGAATACTATTGAGAAATACTTAAGCTATAGGATTTTAAAAGAACAAAAGCTTTTATAAAAAATCAACCAGATGATGGAAAATATTAATCGTTAAATTAGAATGGAATAACAAGTTAGTAGGTACTAGCAAAGGGTAAGGTCTAATATAATATGTGTAATACCTAAAATTATTAGAGTGGAGGACCTACAGTGATAATTTCAATTGATACAGGAGAAATAAAACATAAGCTGCCTTACAACAATGATTTTAATAAGTGGAAAAAAAGGTTATCAGACGTTGACTATTATAAAATAATTGATGAACTTAATAAAAAGATAGACGGTAACGAAATACATACATCTGGTTGGATGCCTGGTTCTAATTGGATGGGAACTGTATTCGAACCTATTTACCATGCTTGTAATAAAAATGAGAGACAGGCTGCATTGTTTTTTGGTTTAATAGTTTATAAGGTGTTTATGGATAGAGATGATACGTGGGCTTGTGGAAGATTCAAATTAGATGGAAAAGATTTAAAGAGTTTGACATACTTTAAGGTTAATATTTAAGTGAGATGCTCTCTCCTAAATGGATTGAGCATCTTTTATTTATGTTTTTTGGTTTATTTACTTGCTGCATAATATGGTAAAATGTACAAATAAACCAATTAAGGGTGAAGTGGAAATGGCAGATTATTCCCAACAAAAAATAAGAAAAGTATATATTAATCTATTAAAAAATCTTAAAGAAGTGGAAATTGATTTTTCTGGTTCGAGTCTCACTGCTTTAATAGGAATTAATGGTTCAGGAAAATCTACAATTTTACATGCATTAGCCTGTTGTTACAAACCTATCAATGAGAATAGGACCTATAATTATAAATTTAGTCAATTTTTCACTCCTACGGTTGATTCACTTTGGCAAGGTAGCCGTTTTACTATGTATCATGATTATAGAATAGGGAGCAGAGTTCATGAGGATTCTGAAACCACGTTTTCTAAAAACGCAGATAGGTGGTCGCCTAAATATGACCGAAGAGTTGCTCGTGATGTTTTTTACATTGGGATAAATACTGGTGTACCTAAAATAGAAGAGGAAAAAAGGCAGAGCTTTATTAGGTATAGCACTACTTTATTAGATGATGCGACGTCAAGGGTTATAAAAGAAAAAGCTGGTTATATAATGAATCGTGATTACAGCTCATATAATTTACACAGTGATTCAAAAGGTAAGTATATAGGTGTTGAATATAATCAAGCTAAATACTCTTCTTTGAGCATGTCTGCTGGAGAACAAAGAATTTTCAAAATATTATCTGCAGTTTATAATGCTCCCAAAAATTCTTTAATCTTAATTGATGAAATTGACTTGCTACTACATGTGTTTGCATTAAAAAAATTAGTTGAAATTCTATACCATAGAGCGGAAGATAAAAAATTACAAATTGTATTTACAACTCATTCAATAAATATCCTAAACTATAATGAATTTATTAACATACGACATTTATATAATACCTCTGATAAAACAATTTGTTTAACTGATACAAAACCAGATACTATATATCGAATGACCGGAGAGAGTACTCGACCTATTGATTTATTTGTAGAAGATGATTTAGCTTTTACAATTGTAAATCAAATAACTGAATCACTAAATATGTCTAGATATGTTAATGTAACACGCTATGGAGCTGCCCAAAACTGCTTTACTACAGCAGCGGGAATGATGCTATCTAATAAGTTAACTTCAGAGTGTCTATTTATACTTGATGGGGATATGTATGTTAGTGATGAGGATAAAATCGATAGAGTAAATAGTGCATTAACTGGTTCAGCTCAAAAAAGTTCTGAAATGAGAAACAAGCTTGTAAATCATATTACTCAATTTAATTTACCAGATGGTTTTGCACCTGAATTTTTTATTCATAGTCTTTTGAAAGAACTTACAATCACTCACCAGATAGTTGAAACAGCAAAGGAAATACAAAAAGTGGATAATACACATAAATATGTAGACGATATAATTGAAAGAATGAATTATCAGAGTAAAGAAGTGGGGTTAAGTAAAATCATTGATGTAGCAAGTCAAAATGAAAAGTGGGAACACTATATATATCCTATTAAAAACTGGCTTAAAGCCTTAAGAAATGACCTATCGGAAGAGATACCTAATGAACCAGTATTCCAATCGACCTAAATGGGAACTATTAAATATTTATTGATTTAGCTTAAAACCTCATTTAGATACATCACGGCGAACCGTACCATAAGTAAAATGGGGTATGTAAAGAACCGCCTAAATGTATATTTAACAAGGTTTTAGGTGGTTCATTTTATACGCCGAAATGTACTATATATTTATTTAGACTTTTAGCTTGCAGAACCTTGTTGCAAAGAATAGTGGTATCTTTAAGGTGGTTTATCTTTGTATTAGAATAATATTTAGAAAGAGTAAAAAGGAGTCAGGTGGTATGAGCGTAATACCGTTATATGCCAGCCCGGAATTTGGATGTGTTAAATCATGATATAGAGGTTTTCATGGTACTTAATTCGTCTATTAGTTCCATAATGATGTTATCATTCACTACAATACAATCCTTTAGCTCAGGAACATAACTGTTGTATAGGCTTGAATCGTTTATATCATTAATAATCCCGCATTCATGAACTAAAGGCACCGATTATTTCTCCAATTGCAAAATAATCTTCGTAATAATTCCTTGAGACTTTTCTTATTCTATAAGTTAATCAGTAGCAGCGGAATACTCAAGCCCAGCACCCACAACATTGGAATTCCATTCAGGATGGCTGCTAAACGCCCCTTTTTCCGATGGAGAATCCATGCGGCAAGGCTGCATCCAATCATGACAATAGGATAAATCCCGATGCTTGCTACGAAAAGGCTATTGGCTAACACAATGCCTTGGTCAAAACTCATAAACGACAGGCCGAAAATAAGCAGCCATGGCATCAAGAAAAGAACATAGACAACTTGGGTAATGATGAAGTATTTTTTCAAATTTCCATCCATCCTTCCTTTGCGGATAAGAGAGTATATTCTCTTTAAGGAGGAAAAAATCCTTTCTCCTTGTGTTAGATCAGGAAATATTGGGGCTGACCCCAAAACCACATGAATAAAACGGAATACCGCCGCCTTTTTTCTTTTCCTATCCTTGAAAGAATCAAGCTTTGCAGATAAAACTTGAACCAGTCCCACTATGGGTATGAGCAGATTACCTGATTCTGACTTAAAAGACAAATAAATTAAAATAGGCTGCGGACAATCTCCTTCTTGGGGAGACTGTACGCAGCCTTAATAAATGGGAACTAGATGCTGTTAATTAGAAACCAACTGCCTGTTCACATGATGTCTTCCAATTGGCACCACAGTAGGAGATCCTGCAACGGGATCTTCCACCACAGTGCAATGAAGCCCAAAAATATCCTCTATTAAACGGCTTGTAACAACCTCTTTTGGCTCTCCCTCAGCGACAAGCTTTCCTTTATGAAGAGCAAAGATATGGTCAGCATATCTTGCTGATAAGTTGATATCATGAAGGACCATGACAATGGTGGTTCCCCGCTTTTGGTTAAGATCTGTCAGTAAATCAAGTATTTCGACCTGATAGGTAATATCTAAATAGGTTGTCGGCTCATCCAGAAACAATATGTCTGTTTGTTGTGCCAGCGCCATTGCGATCCATACACGCTGTCTTTGGCCGCCTGAAAGCTCATCAATACTTCTGTCGGCAAATTCAGTGATATTCATAATTTCCATTGCCTCGGCAACAGCTTCATAATCCTGTTTTGTCCACCCTTTTAAAAACGTTTGGTGTGGATATCTTCCTCGTCCGACTAAATCGGCAACCGTTATACCCTCTGGAACAATCGGTGATTGCGGCAGAAGTCCCAGGACGCGGGCCAGCTGTTTTGGGGGGATCTTATTGATGGGTTTCCCGTCCAACGTAACCTGCCCCGAAGTAGGCTTAATAAGTCTGGCCATCGTTTTTAGCAGTGTAGACTTCCCGCAGCCGTTAGCTCCGATAATCACGCTTATTTTATTATTTGGGATGGAAAGACTGACATCATGCAGAATGGTTCTATCATCATAGCCAGCTGTAATCCCTTCAGATTTAAAAGTATGTGTTGGTATCATTATAAATCCCCCTTTCGATTCATTCGGATGAGCAAGTAGATAAGATATGGTGCTCCGAGAATGCCTGTGATGACACCTACTGGATATCGTGCAACGAATGCGAACTGTCCAATAAGGTCTGCTCCTAGTACTAAAACAATCCCAATAAGACCTGCTGGAATAAGGGGTGAGAAGCCCACACCTACCAGTCTCTTGGCGATGGGCCCTGAAAGGAATGCCACAAAGGCAATGGGACCTGTCGCAGCAGTAGCCAACGCAATCATAAGAACAGAACTGATTATCAGTATAAGTCGCGTCTTATCTGTATGGATTCCTAGTGATGTGGCTGCTTGCTCTCCTAGTTCCAGCATCTCTAGTTGTTTCCCAAAGACGAGGATAATAGGTGCGCAGATTAGAACGATAAAGATAAGAGGATAAAGAGTCTCCATCTTCGCTCCATTCAGGCTCCCGCTCAGCCACCTCATAGCAGTAGGAATATCGTGGTGCTGTCCAATGAGCAATAGATAGGAAATGACGGCGTCCAGCATCGCTTGAATTCCGATTCCCACCAATATTAAACGACCGATTGAAAACGAAGTTCCTTTCGATAGGAAAAAAATAATGACAACCGCAGTAAGTCCTCCGATAACAGATGCAATGGAAACAACCATATTGCTGGCTTGAAGAACAATGATACAAAACACAGCCGCAGTACTGGAACCAGCTGTGATCCCGATTACATTCGGGTTTGCCAAAGGATTGCGTAACATAGTTTGAAAGACGGTTCCCGCAACGCCGAATGCGAAGCCGGCAAAAACACCGGCAATCATTCTTGGCAGCCGGATTGTACCAACTGCAAACGATACCCCTTTTACTTCCTCGCCCAGTAGAACCCGTAAGACATCCTGAACGGGATAAATCGTATTTCCAAGCATCAGCATCGTGCAGCAAAGCGCAAAGGAGATGATGGCGAGTAAGGAAGTAACGAATACGAAACGGCGGCGTCTCTTTATTCTGCCTGTCATAATAGTATTTAATGTAGTGGATTCATTCATCATAAGGCACGCATTTTCGCTTTCATAGTTAGTAAAATTAAGATAGGAGCACCAATAAACGCTGTAACGACACCGACTTCTAACTCACCAGGGCTGCCGAGAAGTCTGCCGCTTACATCAGCAAGCGTTAAAACAATGGCGCCTGTAAGTGCTGACATCGGGATAACAAAGCGTAAATCTGGGCCGATCATGAGACGGATCCAGTGAGGGGCTAACAATCCGATAAAGCCAATTGGGCCTGCTAATGCTGTTGTTACGCCGCACAATAAAACACCGCCAAATGAAGCGATTAGCCGAAGTGTGCCGGTCTGTACGCCAAATCCCTTGGCAACCTCATCTCCCAAGGCTAAAGCATTCAATGCTGGTGCGGTAAATAGTGCGATAAGAATGCCGAGACTGAGAAAAGGAATAAAAATGGAGATGGAATCCCAGTTTCCAGCTCCGACACTGCCGACTTGCCAGAATCTGAATTGGTCCATAACACTTGAGCGGGGGATCATGATGGCTATCACAAGAGATGATAATGCCGCACTTGTAGCCGCCCCCGCTAAAACGAGTTTAAGGGGCGTGGCACCGCCACTCCCCATTGAACCAATTCCGAAAACAAAAATGGCAGTTATGAATGCTCCTGCTAACGCAAACCAAATGTATTGACTAGAAGAACCAATATCAAAAAAGGAAATACCTATAACCACAAATAGTGCTGCTCCTATGTTTACTCCCAATATGCTGGGATCTGCAATTGGATTCCGAGTCACGGATTGCATAAGTGCCCCTGAAACCCCCAATGCAGCTCCACACATAAGACTGAATATTGTCCTGGCAATTCTTTGGCGGACTACATTGGCTCCGTGGGTCTGTACGTCAGGATGGAACAAGCCGTTCATCAGCTCGGTCCATCCTACTGTCCGGGACCCAAACGCAAGGGATGCCAATACACAAATACCCAGCAGGACAATAGAAAGGATCAATACTTTAATGAAGTTCTTCGGTAAAAGCAACTGCTTATTTTCTGCAACGGACGAGGTGTTCATTATTCAACTTTGCTTACAGCTTCTGAGAGTAATTCCACGTACTCATCAATTGTGTAATTGATAGAGAGTGTGCTTGGAGTTCCTGCTGCTGCAAGTGGTGTGTTATCTTCTATCACAACTATGGAGCCTCTCTCGACAGCTGGGATTTTTCCTAGAATAGGATCAGCCTGAAGGGCTTCCAGTGTACTCTCATTACCGTAAGTCACGAATACTTCAGCATCGTTCAGCATATCAGAATTTTCCGCACTTACTTCTATATAGAAACTGCTGGGATCAATTTCACTTGTAATGCTTTCAGGATATTCAAACCCTAACTCAGTAAGGAAAGCACCGCGTGGGTCTGTTTCTGAGTAGATATAGAACTTAGATAAATCAGCAGCATCAATGCTTACGAATGCAGCCTTTTTACCTTGGAATTCAGGGTGTTGATTTGCCTTTTCTTCAATTAATTCTTCTGTATCAGCAATCAACTGCTCCCCTTCTTCTGCCATTCCCATACCGATTGAGTTGTAAGTAACTTGTTCTCTCCATGAAGCGACCCAAGGGCTGGTTTGATAAGCAACAACAGGAGCGATTTGACTCAATGTATCATATTCTTCCTGAGTAATGCCTGAATATGCTGCAAGAATGACATCTGGATTAGAGTCTGAAATCGCTTCGAAGTCTAAACCGTCAGTATCTTGGAAGATGTTAGGGTTTTCTTCACCAAGCTCTTCTAACTTTTCTGCAGTCCAAGGCAGCATTCCGCTATCATCTTGAACACCGTAGTTTGCAGCAGAGAATCCTACCGGTACAACACCAAGAGCAAGAGCGACGTCATGATTTGACCATGCCACAGTAGCGACACGTTCAGGTTTTTCTTCAATTGTAGTTTCTCCAAATGCATGTTGGATCACAATCGGATATTCTGCAGCTGCTTCTTCCGTTTCATTTGTATCTGTATTAGATTCTTCAGCCGATTCAGATGCTGAATTTTCATTTGTCTGCTGATTGGAACAACCTGCTGCCATCAACATAGCAATTAGTAATAATGAGAAGAATGAGAATTTTCGTTTCATAAGCATTTTATGTATCCTTCCTTACTATGAGTGTAGTTGATAATAATTATCACTATCAATACTGTATAATTCCTGAATCGGAATGTCAATAAAATATTTTCTTTATTTGGGCAGGTTGGTCTATGGCTGTTATTTGGGGTTTCCCGAAAGCAACCCTATAAGCGAAAACGGTGTTCATTATAAAAGCATGGGATTAGTCGCCCATGCTTTTAGGTGATTGAACAAAAAGCTGCTCGAAGGGACCGGGTAAATAAGTCTCTAACTTTGCGCTCAAACATATTGGTTATCATATAAACAATTCGATTACATTCCTGTCATTCTTCAGCAAGTCCTTAAGTATTTCTTTGGAAATCATTAATCCACCCTTGCGGTAAGAATTATCCGTATTAGTGGTTTCAACTCTTTTCCCATTAATCTTCACGTATCTTTCATCTGTCTGTAAGTGATAAATAAGGCTAATAGGTTTATCTTGGAAAGAATAGGTGAATTCGGTTCCATCCATGGATTCTGGAAGGATGGCATCCAGTATTAGGTTGCCTTCAAATTGTCGAATGCCGAGCGCATTTGAGATTAGTTGGTTCATATAGATTCCTGGGCCGCTTGAATAGATTCTCCAGCCTCCTTTAACAGGGACTGAACCATCTTTAAGTTTATGAAAATGCTCCTGAGCTTCGTATCTGGTATTGAATTTCCCATCCGAACTGCTGAAGTAGGCGTTGCTTTGACGGATCTCAGCATTGGGTACTGCCTCTTGAATCTTGATTGGGTTGATTACACGTAACCCCTGCCACACCTCTTCCTTAATGCCCAGCTTCGCCATAGCTTCCACAAATCGAATGTGTGCATGAACATATTGAAGTCCGATCTCACGCCCGAAATTTGAGGCCTGTTCTGCCCGTTTAAAGTGAGTGCTGACTCCGCCGGTATAATTAGCAGGCTGGTTCATCAACCGGACGCCGTCTGGACAATATAAATGTTCCCTAATGAGTTTATAGTGGCGATCAGCTTGTTCAGGCGTGAAGAGTTCACTTATAATACTTCTCTGCATTGGCAGCAGACGGTAGTGGATTCCCGTCTTACTATCAGTTGGGTGAAGCATGAACTCTGCTTCATCTGGCTTTTCCATATACACAAATCCTGGTATCACATCTGATGTAAGGATATAGCTGTAGAAGTCCTGCCGGATTCCTTCCACAAGCTCATCTACTCTGGACGCTTCCTCTTTATCAACCTTCGCAAGAATAGAGGCAAATTTTCTTAAGCTTTGATACATAAGGGCGACTGTCCATGTGCTGACCATGTATTTCTTCAATTGCTGGTTTGCTGGTTGAAGAGTGTCATCCCAGTCACCATCATCATAAGAAGGAAGGAATGTGTCATGCAGGAAGTGCTCTTTCATGTAAGCAATTTCTTTCTTTATATGAGAAAGCAAGCTTTCTTTATTTTCAGTAAAGGTAAAGCTGGACTTGTCCATATAAGCAATTTGTTCTTTTAATATTTCATAGTCTTCTGTAGCTTCTATATAATCACCTACCACTTTTAGCGGCCACACGATTATATCTCCATGGCTATCGGTTTGTTGAATCTTGGTATACTGGTCGAACATAAACCACTGCGGCCAATCTCCGCTATCTTCATATTGATGGGCAAAGACAGACGTTATGATTTCCCGTACGGTGCTGTAATTCTGAGTGGCCATGAAATACTCTACCGGTCCTTGGTTGACATCCCTGGTTCCCCATGCGGCACCTCCATATTGTTCGAGCCCATGTGGGGTAGAGAAGTGGACAAGCATGTTATGCGTATACCAATAGGCAAGAGCATTGACCTTTTCCAATTCTTCACTTGTCTCGCCAGCATTTGATAAATGGAAACCTCTCATTACCTGTTTGTAATACTCACGGTATTTATGCGTTTCGATAGTGAAGTTGCGCTCATCAAAGTCAGGTAAATCACCGTATAAATCTCCTTGAATTGATAAGGTCCACTTTGAAGCAGAATCAATAAGTCCCACTAGAAGGGAAGCGCTCATTGGTTCGACATTATGGGCAATCAGCCTTTCATCACCAAATTGGACGTCAGCTCCATTGAGTTGGAGTCGATAGCCGAGCTCCGGCAGTGTATCTGAACTATCGGAAAGGGAATCCGCTTTGAATGTAACTTGGTTTCCTTCTATATTATAGGCGAAAGGAGCCTCGTACTCATTATTGTTCATAGTTACTTGGTGTGTTACTAAATAGCGGTATGATTTTCCGCTTTGGGCTTCAAATTCTAGTTGTACATCCTTTTTGTCAACGGTAGTAAAAGTGGTAATGATGAAAAGTTCATCAGCCGTTTTGTAATACCACTTGGCATAATTCATTCCCATTTCGAAGAGGGAAGGCATGGTCATTAAGCAGTAACGGCCATCCATTTCAACATATATCCGCTGCCCTGAGGTTTTGAGGATATTAAGCGGATTACGTGAATTGGTTATCATTTTATTCATGGATATGTTTCCAACAGCGATTTGAGAGTTAAACATTCCATACATATATACACTCGTTGTGAACACATCGTCCCGTATATAGTCATTATTTCCATTCATTAAGATATGCCCATGTGGTCTTTCGACAAGCTGTTCTTTCTGCTTTAGGACAACGTGCTCATACGTTGGAGTGAAGAATGATAGCAGTGATCCTTCAGCTTGTTCCTCTAAAATTCTGTCGGGGAAAAACCTGTTAATTTCATCCGTATCCATTTCGATGGTTTGCAGGGGCGAACCGACTTTATCAGATAACACTACACGGTTAATCGGATCTGAGTATACAGGTGCGTTGCTCTGTACAGATTGCCACGCCTCAAGAACTTCATCTTCGTATTCTGACTCAGAAATGGCATGAGGATGGTCTTCTTTAAATAATCCATAGAAGGTAAATTGATGTTTTCCATCCAATGTCACTTTCTCTGACTGCAGCGCAGTATAAGCAAATTCATATTGATAGACCTCATTCTTTAAATGAGTACTAGAAAGAATTTCAGGAGTGTTAGTGGTTTTATAGGACAAACCAAAGAATTGGTATCCATCAGTTGAGTACCCGACAGTCTTGCCCAAACTGCCCTGCTGGAGATAGGGAAACAACCCATCTTGCGGCTGGTTCTGGCGGGAGCAGACGACATAACCTCTTACAGGGCTTTTGAACACAGAATGGTCAATGTATTGGGAAGTGTAAGCTTCATTTGATCTTACTGCGCCCATATTTGCGATGCTGATATCCTGCCCGTAAATTACATCGATGTCTGCATTTGTTCCTTCTAATTGGATATCCCAAAACCATATTCCTCGAGGTGTTAATGAAAAGCGCACTTCGTATTCAATAGAATCTGCCTGTCCTGCCCATTTTATTTCATAAGTGGAGACGGAGACTGTGCTTCTGGAGTGGACGCCTAACAAAGGAATCGCTTTAATTTCACTCTCTTCGTGAATGCGCAAATAAATATTGTTTAGGGAGCCATCAACAGGATTCGAAAGCACCTGATTGATCATTGTCTCCCCATTAGCTATTTTATAAATGTCTCCACTCGGTAAAAAGCTTGCTTGTAAATCACCCAATTGAAGGTTGATATGTGTATTTATAGTCAAGTGTCATTCTCCTTTAGGATTATAGTAATTGAAAAGAAAGAGATAGAACATCTTCACTGCTCGATCCGATAAAAACATTGAATTTTCCTTTATCGCTTTTCAAGCTTAAATCAGAATGATAATAACGCAGCTGTTCCTCTCTCAAGTTGAATAGAACCTCTTTGGTTTCGCCTGGATTTAAGAAAATCTTTCTGAAATCTTTTAATTCTTTTAAGGGTCGGACAACCTCGCCGGTGACATCTTGTATATAGAACTGAACAACTTCCTCTCCAGCCATTTTTCCATTATTGGTTACCTCAATGGTAAAGGATATCCCCTCTTCTGGGTCCATGTTTTCAGCTGACTGTTGGATATTTTTGTATAAAAAATTTGTATAGCTTAAACCGAAACCAAAAGGGTATAAAGGTTTATTTGGACTGTCAAGATATTGGGAGGCATATCTTTCTTGCGCATCAGGTGCATCCTTTGGCCTTCCGGTATTAAAGTGATTGTAGTAAACAGGGATTTGGCCGGCGGAATAGGGAAAGGACATTGTCAATTTCCCGGAAGGGTTCTCCTTACCGAAAAGAACATCCGTAATTGCCGCCCCTCCCTCTGTACCTGGATACCATGCTTCCAAAATAGCATCAGCTTGATCATGAATATCTGTTAAGTCAAGCGGCCTGCCATTAAATAGAACAACCACAATAGGTTTTCCCGTTTCCTTGATTTTGGCAAATAAGTCTAACTGTGCTTGAGGTAACTTGATATTGGTGCGGGAACCAGCTTCTCCACTCATTTCCGAGTCTTCTCCTAAAGCAAGAATGACCACATCTGAATTTTTGGCAGCCTGTACAGCTTCAGCTGCATCTTCTTCTGATATTGATTGAATGTTGCTTCCTTTTGCGATTGTCAATAACGAATGATCCATCCCCTGGCTAATTCCTTCTTTCAATGTAACAGCGTCTTCTCTTGAGCCTTTCCAGGACCAGGCACCAAGTATGTCGCCGTTATCCGCAAAAGGTCCTATAAGGGAAATTTTTTGGTGGTGATTAAGAGGAAGGACATTCTTTTCGTTCTTTAATAACACAAGTGATTTTGTTGCAAGCTCGCGGGAAGCTGCCCGATGCTCAGCCGACATGACCACCTCATTTTCTAGTCGTTCATCTGCTCCGCGATAGGGGTTTTCGAATAATCCCAGTTTTTTCTTTAGCTTAAGTATACGAAGGACAGCTTCGTCTACCAATGATTCTGTGAGATTCCTCATTTCAATTTGCTCTTTTAAATGATCAACATAACAAGTGGTCATCATTTCAATGTCGATTCCTGCCTCCAGCGCTTTAAATGCGGCCTCAGCCTCATCCTCTGCAACTCCGTGGGGAATCAATTCCTTTACAGCTCCCCAATCAGAAATAAGGATTCCTTCAAATTCCATTTCTTTGCGCAGGATTTTTCTCATTAAGTACTTACTCCCTGTAGCAGGTATCCCATCAACTGTATTAAAAGCTGACATGACCATTTCAACACCGGCGTCTATTGCTGCTTTATAGGCAGGCAGATATTGTTCATACATTTCCCGTTCAGACATATTGACCGTGTTATAGTCGCGTCCGCCCTCGGGAGCACCATAAGCTGCAAAGTGTTTCACACAAGCAGCTACTCTATTAAAGTCCTTTGTCAAATTGCTGCCTTGGAAGCCTTTGACTTGAGCCTTTGAGAATTCACCATTTAAATAGGGATCTTCTCCAGTAGTTTCCATTACTCGGCCCCATCTCGGATCACGAACAAGATCTACCATGGGTGCAAAAGTCACGTGCACACCTGATACTGCAGCTTCTTTTGCGGCTATTTCCGCACTTTTTTCAGCAAGAGATAAATCCCAAGAGCAACCCATTGCTAATGGAATAGGAAAGATAGTTTCATATCCATGTACGATGTCAGACATGAACAGCAAGGGAATGCCTAACCTATTATTCTTTAGGTGCTCCTCTTGAATAGACTTTGTTTGCTGTGCTCCGGAAGCACCTAATACAGAACCTGCATTCTCAATCACCTTTTGTGTAATTCCCATTTCTTTCATTGGACCCGTTATTTCTCCTTGATCTTTAGAACCTTTGAAGAAAGGGGTCGCCAATTGAGTCAATTGAGCAATTTTTTCATCCAATGTCATTTTGCTGAGTAATTCAGTTAAGTTAACGTCTTGCATGGATTCTCCTCCTTTAAATGATATTAGACTGTTTTATTTAGTGGTTTCTTCGTTTTCATGAGGGATTGTATTCGCTTTCTTACATAACTATAATAGATTTGGTGAAACGTTTCAATAACTCCAGAGCAATTTTTGTTCATTATTTAGTCTTAATAGCACCAAACTCTCTGAAAAATAAAATAAAAAAGTAGTTGAAACCGATTACAATATAAATTATAATAAATTCATTGAAACGTTTCACTAATTCTTCGGCAAGCAAAATCGAGTTCAATAGTTTTTCCATTATGTTACTTTATATTTTTCGAAGGGGTGTTAGAAGGATGAATAAATTGTTTAAATGGAAGCCAATTAGTATTATCTTAAGCCTTACTTTATTATTGGGTGCTTGTTCTTCAGGTGAAAGTTCTGGAGGGGAAAGTGATGACACTCTGAATGTTTGGACGATGTCAGGGGCCTTAGATGAATTTGTCACAGAATTTGAAGATGAAAATGGAGTAACTGTAAAAGTTCAGACTATCCCTTGGGCAAATGCTCATGATAAACTGCTGACCGCAGTAGCTTCCGGGAAAGGTCCGGATGTTTTACAAATAGGAACTACTTGGGTAGCGGAATTTGCAGAAGCAGGGACTTTCCTTGATTTAACAGAACATCTAGATGACTATGAGAATCTAAATCCTGAAAATTTCTATGAAGGTGCCATTGGAACAACAACATTTGAAGAAGAAACCATCGCTATTCCGTGGTATGTCGATACCCGGTTATTATTCTATCGTACAGATCTTCTTGGAGAAGTCGGTTACCCGGAAGGACCGGATACTTGGGATGAAATGACAGATGCTTCAAGGCAGCTGGCTGCTCGTGGTGAAGGGCAGTACGCAATCGATATGCCTAAAAGTGATCCACAATTCCCGTTTATGCTGGCTTGGCAGCAAGGATGGGACTATGAAGTTGGTAAAGGTTCTGAAAACTTCAATAGTGCTGAATTTAAAGAAGCAATAGAGTTACACCACCTATATTATGAAGAAGAATTGTCGCAAATGGAAAAAGGAAAGGAATTCTTCCAAGCATTTGCTGATGGATCAAAACCAATGTTCTTCAGTGGTCCCTGGGATATTGGGACGATCAAGGATAGAGCACCGGAAATTGAAGGACAATGGGATGTACACGTAATGCCTGAAGCTGAAAATAATAAGTCGATGATGGGCGGAGCGCATCTTGCTGTGTTTAATAATACGGAGAAAGTTGATCTGGCACTAGATTTCATTAATTGGATGGCTGACGCCGAGACACAAGTAGAGTGGTATAAAGCAAATAGCGAGCTGCCTGCAAATATGGCTGCTTGGGAAGACCCTGTTTTGGCCGATGATCCAATGGTCAGCACATTTGGAGAACAACTAGAGTCCACGCAGCCTCTTCCATTAATACCTGAGTTTGAAAGATTAGGACAAGAGTTATTAAGCCAGCTAGAGGAGATCAACCGTGGCGGTAAAGATATTGAAGAAGCCATTGCAGATTACAAAGATACTGCCGCTAATGTATTATCAGAATAGAAAAACACAATATGAGAAGTGGGTGCATGAGTACTTGCACCCCTTTTTATCATAGAGGCTAGGAGGGAAGGACCTCGATGAATAAAATGAAAACAAAGCTTACACCCATGTTTTTCATTGGACCAGCTGTATTATTATTAATGCTATTTGCTTTCTTGCCAATCATTATTGCCTTCAGCATAAGTTTTACAGATATGAATTTAGCGGGCTTGGCGAACTGGTCCAATATTGAGTTTATTGGGTTAGGAAACTTTATTAACTTATTTGGAGATAAAGTGTTTCTTCAGTCTATTGGAAATACATTTATTTACGTTATTATCGGTGTGCCGCTCGCCGTGGGAAGTTCTTTTATTATAGCTTTCTTTCTTAATCTGATCGGAAGTTGGTTAGCCTCAACCTTTAGAGTGATATATTACATGCCTTCGATTACAAATATAGTAGCTGTTGCCGTGGTGTGGGGCTTTCTATATAACCAGGAATATGGCTTGTTTAATTTTATACTGAATTCTTTAAATCTAGCTTCTGTACCTTGGTTGGAAGATCCGTTTATTGCGAAGCTTTCACTGATTCTTTTGGCAGTATGGAAGAGTAATGGGGTCAGCATGCTGATCTTCTTAGCTGCCTTACAATCCATACCGAGGACTTATTACGAAGCGGCTGATATAGATGGTGCAAATCGTTGGCAGAAACTGATTTATATTACCCTCCCATCAATGAGTTTTGCGACATTCTTTGTAACAGTGACTACATTGATTGGATGGCTGCAATTTTTCGAGGAGCCTTTTGTTATGACAGAGGGCGGACCGTTGAACGGAACGAATTCTATTGCCTTGTTCATTTACCAGGAAGGCTTCCAATATAGTGAATTTGGATATGGGGCTGCAGCTTCATTTGTTCTATTCGTTATTGTAATTGCCGCCACACTGGTTCAATTTAAATTTAGAAAGTCAGATCAAACGATGTGAGGTGACTGCTGTGTTACTGAAAAATAAAGTGGAGAAATCAATTGTCATCACAATTATGTTAATTGGCGGGCTGCTTGTCGCTCTGCCGTTTATCTGGATGATTCTGAGTTCATTTAAAAATGAAACAGAAGTACTTGCTATACCTCCAACCGTTCTTCCCAATGACCCGACATTTAGCCATTACATCGAGCTTTTCCAAAACCTGAACTTTGATGTTTATTTGGTTAACACTTTGATTATTGTATTCTTTTCGATGATTGGATTGCTGCTTAATACGATGGCGGGATACGGGTTTGGAAAATTTCATTTTAGAGGAAAAGAAATCTGGTTTATGGTTGTCCTGATCACCATGATGCTTCCTGGACAGGTTACGATGATCCCAACTTACCTGATACTAAATGAGATGGGATTAACAAACACAATGACCGGAATTATTCTGCCAGGATTAATTTCCGCATTTAATATCTTCTTGATTAGACAGTTCATGGTAACTATACCTGATGATTTAATAGAAGCTGCAAGACTTGATGGTGCAGGAGAATTTTACATCTTCATGAGATTAATTATCCCGCTTGCTAAACCAATTCTGGCCGTTCAAGTCATCTTGACCTTCATTGCATCTTGGAACAGTTTCTTATGGCCGCTGATTATTGCCAACGATCAGTCTCTTTACACTTTATCTGTCGGACTCTCATTATTGCAAGATGAGAATGTAACTAACTATGGTCTGCAAATGGCCGGTTCAGCATTAATGGTTATTCCTGTTATTATCATCTTCACTATTTTCCAGAAATATATTATTGAAGGATTCAATGTCTCTGGAATTAAATAAAAGGGTAAATGTACGATGGATAATATGTACAGCTTTTCGTAATTTTAATACAAGTAAGGAGTGTTGAATATGCCTCGTATAGAATGCAGCTTTTATTCAGAAGTGCTGTCAAAGGTCGTTTCAATGAGTGTTCTTCTTCCGCAGGAGACTGTGGAATCTTTAAAGCAGAATAGGGAAGTGAAGTATCCTACCCTGTTCCTGCTTCATGGATTCAGCGACCATCATAACACTTGGATTGATAGCACTTCTCTACAGCGGTATGTTGAGGGACGTGGACTAGCTGTTGTAATGCCTGCCGTTGACAATAGCTATTATACTGATATGGTATATGGTGGAGACTATTGGAAGTTCCTAACTGAAGAATTCCTGCTGAAAGCCCGCACGATGTTTCCTCTTTCGGATAAGAGAGAAGATACCTTTGTTGCCGGCCACTCAATGGGTGGATTTGGGGCACTTAAATGGGGATTGAACAAACCAGAAGAATTTGGGGCAATAGCTTCCATGTCAGGAGTCACCGATATGGTGTTCCATCTGGAAAATGTCCGAAAACAAGAGGACGATAAAAAAAGAGCGCTGACTCTTGTATTTGGAGAGGATGACATATCCCGTACAGAAAATGATATTCTTTGGAAACTGGAAGAACTTGGTCTTTCAGCAGAAAAAAAACCCATGATCTATCAAACATGCGGGACGGAAGATTTTTTATACGAACATAATGTAAGATTTCATAATAAAAGTAAAGAATTAAACTTATCAACTACCACTGAGTTCTTATCAGGTGACCATACTTGGGAATTCTGGGATGCTGCCATCCAGAGGGTTCTGACCTGGCTGCCGATTAAAAATTCAAGGTAGATTGTTGTACGGAGGCAAATTGGAATGGCAACTATAAAAGATGTAGCAAAGTTAGCTGGAGTAGCAGTATCGACTGTTTCATATGCCTTAAATAATAGTGAAAAGATCAGTTTAAAGACAAAACAGAAAGTAGAAGCAGCAGCAAAAGCTCTAAATTATCAAAAGAATGGCATAGCATCTGATTTAAAAAGAGATAAAACCAATACAATCGCACTTATATTGAGTGATTTGTCTGGACCATATTATTCTGAATTAATAAAGGGAGTCCAGGATGTTGCTTCTTCAAATGGGTATGATTTGATTGCCTGCAGCTCTGTAGGGGGATCGCAATCTACGGCCGTTAAGTTCTTAAAGGAAAAACGGGTTGATGGTGCTATCATTTTAGCCCACAATATTAGTGACGACATCACTTTGGAATCAGCACGGGAATGCTTCCCGTTGATTGTCTTGGATCGGAATGTAACAAGTGAAAATATTTATCAAGTCGAAGTCGATAATGAGCATGGAGGGTTTATAGCAACAGAGCACTTGATTCAGAGAGGTTCTAAAGAAGTAGCTTTTGTAAGCGGTCCGGCAAACTCATTTGATAATAACAGGCGTTTTGAAGGATATATGAGAGCTTTGAAGCATTATGGGATCGGTTATCATTCCAAGTGGAAAATTTCCGGTGATTTCACAAGGGAGGGGGGATATCGCGCTACCCAATTGCTTATTGCTCAACAGAATCTGCCGCAGTCCATTTTTTACGCTAATGATGAAATGGCAATCGGGGGATTGAAGGCCTTACAAGAGCATAATATTAAGGTGCCCGCAGATATCTCTATAATAGGTTTCGATGATATTCAAATATCCGAATATGTATCTCCTCCACTAACTACAATCACGCAGCCAAAGTATGAAGTGGGAGCCTTGGCTGTACATCTTATTTTTCAAGTTCTTGCCGGCGAAAAAGTGAATCACCATTACACGTTGCCAACAAAACTAGTGGTTAGAAATTCTGTGAAATAGTGATATGTGACCCTAACCGATAATATTGAACTGAGGAAGTCTCTTCCTAAAGCGAGCACCCTCCATTTGCTTATACTCGAGGTATTCAGCAGAGAAGTATAGTGCTGCTCACTACCTGCATTATTGCTCTTCACCATTTTAGTGGTGGAGAGTTTTATTGTGTCCACTGAAAGTTGGGGTGAAATATAGACTTGACTTCTGATGTCACTATTTTTAATGCAAAATGGTATGAATGCCCCGCTGGAAAAGGCTGTTTACATTGAAGCTCGAAGACCATAGAAATGTTTAATCTCACCACCAAAAAGAGTATTGCACTTAGTGCAATACTCTTTTCATTACCTGAAGCCAGTAGCCTATTTAGTTGGATTTAAGATGCTATTTTATTTAATCGCCTTACTAACCTTTAACTTCTTCCCTTTGACAGTCTCATGTTCCATGGCTTGCAGAACCAGTGAGCCCTTACCATTCAGTATATCAACGTAGGACATTTGATCATGGATGGTGATAATGCCGATATCATCTGCAGTGACGCCGGGAATTTTAGCGATTGTTCCGACGAAATCAACGGCGCGGATCTTCTTCTTTTTCCCGCCGGTGAAGTGAAGTTTCATAATATCTTGATTGATGCGGGCGGTCTTGTTATTTCTTACAACGCGCCTGCCGCTGAGTTTTTCTTCGAATGCAGCTTTTCCGGCTGCGACTTCCGGATAGCTTGGAGCTTCTAATTCCGGCAGTTCAAAGCCGATATATCTTTCAATTGCTTTGATGAACTTTGCTTCATAAGGAGTTGAAAACGTTATTGCTTTCCCTTTATTTCCAGCACGGCCGGTTCTTCCGGTACGGTGCACATAGCTCTCTTTTTCCATAGGCACGTCATAGTTGATGACCAGTGTTACGTTATCAATATCAATCCCTCTTGCAGCAACATCAGTGGCTACCAGATAGCGGAAGTTCCCCAATTTGAAGCCTTCCATGACAGAGAACCTGTCCTCTTGTTCCAGACCGCCATGGAGTCGCTCACATGGATATCCAGCTTTATCGAGTTCTGAGTAAACAGTATCGACGTGTTCTTTGGTACGGCAGAAAATCAGGCAGCTGTCAGGATTTTCTACGACCGTTATGTCTTTAAGAAGTGAGATCTTTTCTTCTTCTTTCACTTCAATCAAGGAATGTTCAATCGTATCAGCCGTGACTCCGGTTGATTCAATCTCAATCTGAAGAGGGTTTTTCATATATTTATGGCAAAGGTTTTCAACGTCTTTAGGCAGGGTAGCCGAAAAGACCATCGTTACTCGATCGGAAGGCAGCTTATTGATAATTGCTTCCACTTCCTCGATAAAACCTCGATTAAGCATTTCATCCGCTTCATCAATGATAAGATACTTGATTTTCTCCAGATCCAGCGTTTCTCGTTCAATATGGTCCATGACCCGGCCTGGCGTACCCACGACTACATGAGTTTTTTGTTTCAGTTCTTCCCTTTGTTTTGAAAAAGGTTCTTTACCATAGACGGCCACTGCTTTAATACGCTTAAACCTTCCGATATTGGTTATATCTTCGCGAACTTGGACCGCGAGCTCCCTGGTTGGTGTAAGGATTAATGCCTGAGGCTTTTTCTCCTCCCATTCAATCAGGTCGGAAACAGGGATTCCAAAAGAGGCGGTCTTCCCGCTTCCTGTTTGGGCTTTGACGACCAGATCCTGGCTTTCCATTGCAGCTGGAATTACTTTACTTTGCACTTCTGTTGGCGTTTCATATTTTAAGACAGCTAATGCTCGTTGGATGTCATCACTTACTCTATAATCTGCAAAACCTTTTTTAGTCATTTTATAACCTCAATTTTTTGTTTTTTCATCATATGTATAGAATTCTCTTCAAGAATTATTATATGCATATCTGAATATGGTTCATTATACTTGAAAAGTCGAGGAAATATCGGCTTTTACCCCAAATTAATAAAAGCAATGGCTGTAAGCTGCCAAGGGCAGGGACTCGTATTCACTAAATCATTTTTCTGTGCATACCAAAAGGGTGCCTGGGGTAAATCTCCATTAAAAAGGGTGACAGCGATGGCTTTCGATTATAATTTAGATTTTGATAACATCGATTTCCGCAAGAATCCTGAACTGTACAGGGTTGGGAGGGGAGAACAAGGGGTGCTGATGGTGGAACCTTATAAAAGTGAAATCCTGCAGCATTGGCGATTTAAGACCCCGGAAATCGCAAAAGAGTCCTCTGATAAGATCTATGAGATGTTTCTTGATTATAAGGAAAAAGAAGATTTTGTCGGCATGGATATGGCGAGGAAATTCCTGCAGATGGGCTATACACGTGCCCGCCGGTATACGAATTACAAAGGCGGAAAAAAATATGACGAGAACGGTGATGTAAAGAAAAGGCAGAATGATCCGGAGAAGGCAGAATCAGCGTCCATCTTTATGGAGAAATGGAAGCTGGCCCGCGAGGATAAAGGTTATCTTAAGTGTAAAAAAGAGCATCAGAAGAAGTATGGCTAGGGGAGAAGCAAGGAGGCCCCAAGAGTTTACTTCAGACCTAATAAGGATAAAATGAATTGTTGTCTTTAGCTGCAGCCTTTTATCAGGGGTTATTAAATAACGGATGAGCTGGGAAGTGCGAGTTAAGATATCGTGCTTCTTTTTTATGAAATTTATTAAATGGAAAAATTAACAAACAGACCCGTCAAAAATTGCTATAATAATTCTTAGCAGCAGTGTTGAAACTTGCATTTTTATAGAGAGCGAAGGGGAGCGGAAAATGGCTGAAGTTAATGAAAGTCCATTGGTTTTGAAAGACGAGAAGAAGCCAAAGATCAAGATGGAAAGAAAAGAAGGGGAACCCACTGCCGCTTTCAAAGGAGCAAGCTGGGCAGCATTGACGGCAGGTGTATCTGCCTACTTGATTGGCCTGTTCAATGCAGGGATGGAACTGAATGAGAAAGGGTATTACTTTGCTGTATTAGTATTTGGACTGTATGCAGCTGTTTCACTGCAGAAAGCAGTAAGGGACAAGGAAGAGGATATCCCTGTTTCAGGTATTTATTACGGCCTCAGTTGGTTTGCTGTAATTATAGCCATTTCCTTGATGGCGATCGGGCTTTATAACGCCGGAAGTATCATTTTAAGTGAAAAAGGATTTTATGGCATGTCATTTGTTCTGAGTCTGTTTGCGGCCATCACTATTCAAAAAAATATCCGGGATACGCAAATGGCAAAGGATAGAGATTAATCATTTAGGAAAAGAAAATTTGGAAAACCCCACCTTTTTTAGGCTGGGGTTTTCTGTTACTTATAAAATTATAAAATCAATCTTTGGGTGCAAATTCTAATAATGTTATCCACGTCCAGCTGCAGCGCCTAGCCCCTCGGGGTCAAATAACCCAAAGAGAATAAAAGGGAAGCCCGCCTTTTTTTCTCTTTGGAACATTTGCCTGTCGGGGCTGGACAAGGCGCTTCCGCATTTGATACGTCCAGCTGTAGCGCCTAGCCCCTCGGGGTCAAATAACCCAAAGAGAATAAAAGGGAAGCCCGCCTTTTTTCTCTTTGGAACATTTGCCTGTCGGGGCGGATCGGGGGCTTTGCGCTTTGTTCTGTGGTGACAAACAGCAAATTGCCAAAAGGCTGTGGATGGTGTTATTTTAATCCTCTTAGATGAAGAAAAGATTCCGAGTTTTCCCGAGGATAGTTATACCAATAGGCAAATAGATTGGTGTATTTGCATTTAGGTTTCTTGTCGACCAAAGCTCTGTTGAAATCCCAGTCACCAGCATGTTCCTTTTTTACTGTGAAGTGTGCGTCTCCTATAAAGCTTCTTCTGATGATTTTAAATTGGCCGGACCAACTATAACCATCCGTCTCTCTCTTGATAATCGGATGGCCATCTTTTCTAAGCATATTGTAATAATAAATATCATATTCACCGTCCACTTGCCTCAACACATCTTTAATTGTAGGAAGATACATATCATCACTGTCGATTATTGCTACATAATCCCCGGCTGCTTCCGCTATCAATCGGTTATATGAATGGCTTGCCCCTTTGTTTTCTTCATTGATCAAGATCTTTAATTGAGGGCACCCCTTCCGATATTCTTCTAGTATTTCTAGTGTATTATCAGTAGAACCATCATCACAAATTAGAATTTCAAAGGCATAGTCCTTAGGAATACTATCCAGCATGGTCTTAATCCACTGAGCGCTGTTATAAGCAGGACTTAAAAAGCTGATATTCAATGAAGAATCTCTCCTTTTTTGTTATTTTCAATATTGGCCCTATGAAAAGGTAAGAGACTAAGGAAAATATTAAGCGGCTACCTTCTTCACTAATATATGCATGTCTTAAATCAGGTGTTCACATTCTGTTGGCCTAGTCACGATGAGTATCAAAAGCTCCGAAGAAAGCGGTGTGCAGGGACTCAGATAACAAGAACAAAACCTAGTATTAGGGGATTAGACTATAGAAACAATAGAAAACGGGTCAATTAAAGGGAGGGCACTGAAAATCTACCGGATTTTAGAATTTACATTTTATTTACACAGAAAAAGCCGGTTGACTATCCTTCCTAAATTGGAAGAAAAGTTGGCTTTTTTTCTGAAAAGCAATGAATATGTTGCTCTCTTTACTACATAGCTTTAGAATCCTTTTATCTTTTTTGAACTTTTGCCAGTAGGGGTTGGAAAGGATCTTCCTCAATTAGCGATGTAAAGATGCTGATTTATGGCAGTGACCGGTGGCGCTTATCTATGCGGTTCAGTATGTTGGATAGTAATTAGAGGAAAAAAGTTCCCCTATTTACTAAAAAACATTGAAAAAGGCTAAAATAGGGGAATAAATTTCCCTTATTTAACTTACTACACAAAAAAAAGTACTTTTCGGTTCAAATAAGAGAAAAAGTTTCCTCTATTTATCCCAAAATGATCTTGAATTTAAAATTAAAGGAAAAAGTTCCCTTATTCTTACCGCTGGGCACTTAATTAAGGAACTAACAGGCGCTTTCCCTAAGATTAGGCACCCGCCCAGAGGAGCCGGGTATTTTTGAATGGAAACCAACACTCTTTCATAATACCGGAGAAGGAAGAGGTACATTGCTGCAATTTTAAATCTTTGTTGGGCTTTCCAGAGAACTCATCAATGGACCGGTTCCCTGATTTCCCTAAGAACCTATCCGCTCCCTGGCAGTATTCTTACCAGCTCCAACAGGAGAATGATCCATAGCCTTTCCTAAGCCATAATGAGGCATATTCCCGAAAATAGATTCATAGTTTCCTTTCTTTACTTGGTAGGTTTCATGATAAATACCAACAGCTCCATTGCTTCCAATCTTTTTATTGAATTTTTTCCATGCAGTCAGGTGTTTGTCATTATGGGCATAGGCCAGGAGGTCGTCCATCGAACGCCAGTATTGAATCATAGCAGTGGTCCTTAGTCCGAAGTAGCTTTCCATGGATAAAAAACCGAGTTCATCTTTGTTGGAATAAAGCTCCTGAATCATACCGGGCATTGCTTTTACTACAGGAGCCCATTTATGAATCGCCAAGGGTTTATTGATTCGCATCCCTATTATGAATACAACAATGTCCTCACTGTTATCGGCCGTATAGCGTCCATTGAATATCGGCTTTCCCATTAAAAGTCCTCCATTTCTTCAATCTTCCTCAAAGTAGATTCACACCATTCCACCCCAGCTTTTGTGACCCTCTTGCCGTAATCCAGTGTAAACAGCCAATAGGCTGCATCTCCATCAAGGGAATGGTTGGCGGTAATGGATTGTTCAATAGTTATATAGGTTTGGTAACGTTTTTCTAAATCCCGCATATAATTGTGCAGGAGTACGAGGGTCTTTTCTTTTGACTGGTGCTTGCCGAAAAATAACTTAAGCAAAATTCCGTTTCTTTCAACGGGCAATTGTTCAATTGGTTCCTCCAGCCAGTTCTTTAAGGTTTCTTTGCCTTTCTGAGTAAGGTAGTATTGATTTTTGTCTCTTTTCCCCTGTGTTGAAGTCTCTTTGATTTCCGCCAGGCCTTCTTCAACAATGAGCTTCAGTGCAGGATAGATCTGGCCATAACTGATCTTCCAGAAATGGCTCAAGCTGTTATCAATCAGCTGCTTAATGGCATACCCCGATTTACACTCTGTCGTCAGAATTCCTAAAATAGCGTAGGTCGTATCATTGTATTTTTTCATAAGAATCCACCTATCTAAAAGATATATATATCTTTTAGATATACAGTACAGAAAAGATACTTGAAATGCAAATTGAATTTTAGAATAATAAACTTATATGAGCTGTCTAGTTAAGAATTGCTCAAAAAATCTAGAAGATTATTTGATTCTGGAAAGTGGTCTGACAATTATTCTGGGAAATTTAAACTGTACTTCGCTGAACGGTCGCTTCCGCTTTTGCTTTACCGCCCGCCCCGCAGAGTCGTGCGCCTGGAAAGGAAACATCATTTTCAACAGCCGAGATTCTTGTCAAACCACTCTTTCCTCTCCATCTATAAAGATACAGCTTTTTACAATCGCGTCGGAATAGTCTATAATTATCAGATAACCACTGTTATTTTAATTCTGGAAATTATTTAAATATACTATAAATAAAGTTATAATTGATCTAAAGACTTCCAAGCAGGAATGCCTGCTCTACTATACAAATATAGGGATAAGGATGGGTATTATGAGCAACCTACAGACGAAAACAGACGTTATTTTGATTGGTGCCGGAGTCATGAGTGCAACTTTGGGTTCTATATTGAAAGAATTAGCTCCCCAATGGAATATCAAGGTGTTTGAGAAGCTGGATAGTGCGGGGGAAGAAAGCTCAAATGAATGGAATAATGCCGGGACAGGCCATGCGGCATTGTGTGAGCTGAACTATACGACTGAAAAGCCGGACGGCTCTATCGATATCACAAAGGCAGTCAAGGTCAATGAGCAGTTTCAGGTTTCAAGGCAGTTTTGGTCTTTTCTTGTGAACAATAACCTCATTAGCAATCCTGAAGATTTCATCATGCCGATTCCTCATATGAGCATGGTTCAAGGGGAAAGTAACATCAATTTTTTAAAAAATCGAGTTAAAGCGCTTTCAACTAATCCGTTATTCGAGGGGATGGAATTCTCTGAAGATCCAGAAAAACTTAAGGAGTGGATTCCACTTATCATGAACGGCCGTACGCCGGGTGAGCCGATTGCGGCGACCAAGATTGATTCAGGAACGGATGTGAACTTCGGGGCGCTGACCCGCATGCTGTTTGATCACTTAAAGACAAAAGATGTGGAGATCAATTACAAGCATAGTGTGGAGGATATTAAGCGTACTGGCGACGGTTCTTGGGAAGTGAAAGTACACGATATCGATAACAAGAAGATTGAGTACCATAACGCCAAATTTGTTTTCATCGGCGGAGGAGGCGGAAGTTTGCCATTGCTTCAAAAGACAGGCATTCCTGAGTCCAAGCAGATTGGCGGCTTTCCTGTAAGCGGGCTGTTCCTGGTTTGCAATAAGCCGGAAATCGCAGCGCTGCATCATGGAAAGGTCTACGGAAAGGCAAAAGTAGGGGCTCCTCCTATGTCAGTGCCGCATTTGGACACACGCTATATTGATAACAAAAAATCCCTGCTATTTGGACCGTTTGCCGGCTTCTCGCCAAAGTTTTTGAAAACGGGTTCAAATATGGATTTAATTAGTTCTGTTAAGCCGAATAACGTCCTTACGATGCTGGCAGCCGGAGCGAAAGAGATGTCATTGACAAAATATCTGATTCAGCAGGTCATGTTGTCTCATGAAAAGCGTATGGATGAGTTGCGTGAGTTCATTCCGAATGCAAAGTCCGAGGATTGGGATATCGTCGTCGCAGGGCAGCGGGTGCAGGTAATCAAGGATACCGACACAGGCAAAGGAACTCTTCAATTTGGTACGGAAGTTGTCAGCGCGGCAGATGGTTCAATCGCAGCATTGCTGGGTGCATCTCCGGGTGCTTCCACGGCCGTCACCGTCATGCTTGAGTTATTGGGCAGATGCTTCCCGCAGCATATGAAAAAGTGGGAGCCGAAAATTAAAGAGATGATTCCTTCTTATGGACTGCTGCTTTCTGAAAACCCTGAGCTTTTCCGGAAAATTCATGAGTCTACTGCGGAGACACTTGGTCTTAACAACAAAAAAAGCTCTTTAGTTAAATCCTTGGATAAAGAGACTATTGAAAAAGTGACAAGTTGATTGAATAGAGGCGGGAACCTTCAAGCTGCAGGAGAGCTGAAGGTTCCTTTTTTGCAGGCTTCTCCAGGAGACATGTGCCTATAGGGGATAAAAGCGGCGATTGGGGTTTTGTAACTGTACTGTCGATTATAGGCTCTTGGTCCTCAGAATATATAAAATACAGCACACTTTCATTCCCATATGTGCTAAATTAAAATAAAAAAGCTTTAAAAATGAGGTCCTCGACAGTGAATTCTGAAGTAACAGCTTATATTACTTTGATTTGTACTTCCAGTGTACTTAGCCTATATTTAAGTTTCTTTGTATATTCCAGGCGCCTTCACTATAAAAATATTGCACCTTTATTTATTCTTCACACCATGTTCAACTTTATTTATTGCGTAGGGTCAGCCTTCGTTCTGCTATCTTCCTCGCTTCCAGAAATCAAGTTTTGGACTATTGTTTTATATGCAGGGATGCCTTTTTCTCCTGCTCTCGGGCTGATGTTTATCATGCGCTATTTGGGGATGAAGCTGACTGCTGCAAGGTGGGCGGCACTTCTTACAATCCCTTTTATTAGCTTAATCATGGTCGCCACAAACGATTTTCATCACCTTCATTACAAAATATATGAAATTGATGCTGAATTGGGAGCACCTTTTGTGCACCAGGAAATCGGGCAATGGTATGTAATTCACGGGCTGTACACATTTGGCAGCCTATTTGCGGCTTTGCTCCTGTTACTTTCCCGCTGGAAGGAAACAGCTAAAGCTTACCGGCCGCAATTGATTTCACTTATATTCGCTCAACTTGTTCCGATTATTACTGCTTTTATTTATTTAATCGGCATCACCCCAACGGGCATTGACCCCGTGCCAATGGTCCTGTGGGTGACGTCCCTTTGCTATTTTTGGTCTATTAGTACATCCCGGATGTTTACACTTATGCCAATTGCGAAAGATGCCATCTTTCAAAGTATTAATGATGGAGTAGTGGTGCTGGATGAATCTCAAAGATTAATCGAGTTCAATCAGGCTTCACAAGAAATGTTTCCCGGCTTGTCTAAAGATATGCTTGGAATCGAATTCTTAAGAATTTGGGAAAATTTTTCGGGACAAGCCTTTCCATATGAATTTAATACAGGCTCTTTTCAACAAGAATTACAGTTTACAGTTGATGGCCCCTTGGACCGGGCCTTCCAAGTGCGAGTTTCCCAGCTTCATCAGGCTCATCAGAAGAATGGCATCTTAATCATTTTTACTGATATTACGGAGGTTAAGCAGCTGCAGATGAAGTTAGAGCACCTGGCTTATCATGATGAGCTCACTCAAGTGTATAACCGCCGTGCATTCTTCACACAATGTAAACGAGCATATAAGGAGTCACAGAAGGACTCTTCCCCGTTTACCGTGATTATCATGGATATTGATCATTTTAAAAGCGTAAATGATACTTATGGCCATAATGTTGGAGATCAATTGCTGGTACATGTCGTCAAAGCCTGTCAATCACAGTTGAAGAAAGAAGATCTATTTGCCCGCTATGGCGGTGAGGAATTTGTTCTTGCGCTTAAAGGATATACTTGCTGGGAATCGGCGTCGCTGGCTGAGCGGATCAGGCTTTATCTGGAGACTAAACCGCTCATGGTAAATGATATTAATATTGTGGCCACGATGAGTTTTGGGGTGGCGGAAGCAGAGGCGGAAAATGCGGAAACACTTTTTGATCTTCTGAATAAAGCAGATAAAGCTTTATATTCTGCTAAAGCCGCAGGGCGAAACCAGGTCAAGGTCTACCATGAAGAAGAAATCCTCACTTGAGGAAAAAAGGGAAGGGCCCGGACTAAAAACCCAGATAAAAACCGCTTCCAGGATGCTGGAAGCGGTTTTTGTATTAATTACGGATAAGGTAGTCAAACGCACCCAATGCGGCCGTTGCTCCTGATCCCATAGAGATAATGATTTGTTTATAGGCACTGTCTGTACAGTCTCCTGCTGCAAACACTCCAGGAAGAGTAGTAGCACCCTGCTTATCGATGACGATCTCGCCCATACGGTTACGGTCAAGGACATTGCCTAACCAATCCGTGTTAGGCACAAGGCCGATCTGAACGAATACACCTTCAAGGTTGATATGCTGTTCGGTTTCTGTATCACGTTCCATATAAGTGATTCCGTTCACCTTATCGGTACCGGTAATCTCTTTTGTTTGAGCGTTTTTGATTACCGTGACATTAGGAAGGCTGTATAGACGGTCCTGTAAGACAGCGTCTGCTTTCAGTTCATCATTGAACTCAAGGACCGTTACGTGCTTAACAATCCCGGCAAGATCAATGGCAGCTTCCACACCGGAGTTGCCTCCGCCGATAACGGCTACATGTTTACCTTCAAATAAAGGTCCGTCACAGTGAGGGCAGTAAGCCACTCCTTTATTCTTGAATTCATCTTCACCTGGAACACCGACTTTTCGCCAGCGTGCACCAGTCGATAGAATAAGAGACTTACTTTTCAGTACAGCACCATTTTCAAGCTCAAGCTCGATAAGTTCTTTCTTTTCAAGACGGCTTGCACGCTGCAGGTTCATGACATCGATGCCATAATCCTTCACATGCTCTTCCAAGCTTGCGACAAGCTTAGGACCTTCCGTTTTCTTGACACTAATAAAGTTTTCGATTCCAAGTGTATCCATGACTTGTCCGCCGAAACGCTCCGCAACGATACCCGTGCGGATTCCTTTACGGGCAGCATAAATGGCAGCACTGGCTCCAGCAGGGCCGCCCCCGACGACAAGAACATCATAAGGGTCCTTGCCGGAAAGCTCAGAAGCATCAGGACCGCCTCCCACCTTGCCAAGAATCTCTTCAAGGGACATACGCCCGCTTCCGAATTCTTCGCCATTCAGGAATACAGTCGGCACAGCCATGATTTCCTTGCTCTCTACTTCATCTTTGAAAGCAGCGCCGTCAATCATGGTATGAGTGACGCCTTCATTGAAGATACTCATCAGGTTAAGTGCCTGTACGACATCAGGGCAGTTGTGGCAGCTCAAGCTGATATAAGACTCAAAATGGTACTCGCCCTTAAGGTTCTTGACTTGATCAAGAACACTCTGATCTACTTTTGGAGCTCTTCCGCTTACTTGCAGAAGGGCAAGGACCAACGAAGTGAACTCATGACCGAGAGGGATACCGGCAAAGGTTACGCCGGTATCTTCTCCGATGCGGTTCACACTAAAGCTTGGTGTGCGATCCAGTTCAGTGTTTTCCACTTTAATGTGAGATGACATTGTAGCCAGTTCATCTACTAAAACAAGCATGTCGCGGGATACTTCATCATCGCCCGCACTCACTTTAAGCAGAATGTCGCCCTCAAGCAATTCAAGATATTGGGCTAACTGTGCTTTGATATCTGCATCAAGTAACATTTATTCCAACTCCTTAGATTTTGCCTACAAGGTCAAGGCTTGGCTTAAGTGTGTCAGAACCTTCCTGCCATTTTGCAGGGCAAACTTCGCCTGGGTTCTTTCTTACATACTGTGCTGCCTTCACTTTGCTTACTAGGATATCTGCATCACGGCCGATGCCGCCAGCGTTGATTTCAACTGTTTGGATGACGCCGTCTGGATCGATAATGAATGTACCACGGTCAGCAAGGCCATCTTCTTCGTTTAATACTTCAAAATTGCGAGTGATTCTTTGAGAAGGGTCACCGATCATCGCATACTTGATTTTACCGATAGTTTCTGAGCTGTCGTGCCAGCCTTTATGTGTAAAGTGAGTATCAGTAGAAACAGAATATACTTCAACACCTAGAGATTTAAGCTCCTCGTAGTTGTTTTGAAGATCTTCAAGCTCAGTTGGGCAAACGAAAGTGAAATCTGCAGGGTAGAAGCAGAAAATGCTCCATTGGCCTTTTAGGCTTTCTTCTGTTACTTCGATGAACTCCCCATCTTTAAATGCTTGTGCTTTAAATGGTTTTACTTCAGATCCGATAAGAGACATAGTATGTCGTCCTCCTTCAATATGGTTAATTTTTATAATAATTCTAATCTAATATATATTATTATATAGAATCTATTATACGTCAAGGATAAAACTTAAATAGATTTCAAGATTAGAATTTTTTAAATGATAGATACTTAAACAGTGAACTGTTTAAGAGCTGTTTAGCTGAGAGCTATTATCAGCTAAATTAAAATTAACAGAAAACGGCAGGATTCTCAAAAGAGATGCCTTCAAATGAGAAGGTTTTTTAATTAGTCCTGAAAGTCCACTATTATGCCTAGTAATCTTCATCCATTCCTTATCTCTGGGAAGCCAGTTCTTAATCCGGCTCATTCAATAGGGGCAGGGCGTTTAAATCAAAAAGACTAAAGGCTCTTTATAATCACATATCAATTCAATTTGCTATGCCGCAGCTCTTCCTTCATCTGTTCTTCCTGTTCCTCAACCGTAATCCTGTTAATTTGTTCAACCAAAAAGTGGTTAAGATAATCTTGTTCCTCGCAGCCAGGTTCATTATCTTTTCTCATGGGGATGCTCCTTTTGCGAAACTTTTTTCTTTTGTGAGCCCTTCAAAATTGTTTAATGGAGATATCATTAAGCACGATTTTTTAAATGGATCCACAGCAGGTTCTATCAGATATTCTTCCCAGAACTGCCGGCTGTATTCCAGGAAGCGGCGATTTATTTGTGTTTGGTGGTAACTAGATGAAGTTTGGAAGAAAGATTCTTCCTATCCATATCCTGCATGGAAGTTTCCTGCTCCACGAGGCAGATTGATGCCTGCGGAGTGTAAGGCTGTATGGAACTGCTATTTAAAAATCACCTTTTGAGATTGTTTAACAACGATTGGGAGAAGGAATATATACTTTAGCTGAAGGTAAAGATAAGCGGAGAAAAAACTATCTATAAAAATGACTAATAAGGGAGAAGTTCTTTGACTTTTTTCCTATTTATAAGCATTATATAAAAGTAAAGGGGAGTAGCTGTACAAATAAAGTCGTCAGCACGAGGGTTACCTCCGGCTTTATTGGCAATTCACATTGTTAGCCAGACCTTTACTGCAAATACTTTGTTTTTATAGGAAGGAGAGGTATTTTGGAGTCGATCTGGCTGGAATATGGTTGGGCATTATTAATCTTAATTGGACTGGAAGGTTTGCTGTCGGCAGATAACGCGCTTGTATTAGCCGTCATTGCAAAACATTTACCGGATGACCAAAAGAAAAAGGCAATCAGTTACGGAATCCTGATGGCATTCTTTTTCAGGTTCGGTGCTCTTTTCGCTATCTCATTCATCGCCAATGTATGGCAGGTGCAGGCAATCGGTGCTGCCTACCTTATTTACTTGGGAGGTAAACACTTAATTACCGCCAAGTTTGGTAAAGAGAATGAGAATATAGAAGAGGAAATTGAAAAAGAAGCAAAGGGGAAAGGCTTTTGGCCGACTGTTGGTAAAATCGGATTAGCCGATCTTGCTTTTGCGATCGATTCGATTCTTGCGGCTGTTGCCCTTGCTCTTGGTTTGCCTGATTCAGGCCTCGGCCAATTCGGAGGTATGGATGCTGGTAAGTTCATAGTGGTTGTTCTTGGCGGAATCGCCGGACTGATTTTGATTAAGTATGCTGCAACTTGGTTTGTACAGTTACTTGCCAAACGCCCGGCATTGGAAACAACAGCATATGCAATAGTAGCGTGGGTAGGTGTGAAGCTTGCTGTTATCACCCTTGCCCATGAGGATATTGGTGTACTTGATCACCATTTCCCTCACAGCACAGGATGGACGATCACATTCTACGGAATTCTAGTAGGGATCGCTTTGTTCGGCTGGTTCGCACCTGAGAAGAAGGAATCTTCACAGGGCGGGCATTAATAATAGGATAAATAATTACGGACTCTTTCATTAGAGTCCGTTTTTTGTATTTCAGCTATCCGCATGCAGCTTCAGTGCCAAAGGTTTTGCAACCACTGGACTGGGCTGTGCCCTAAAAGTTAAAAACCAAAGACAATAAAAGGAAAGACCGCTTTTTTCTCTTCGATATATTTTTCTGTCGGGGCTGGCCAAGGCGCTTACGCTTTTGTTTCATCCAGCTTCAGCGCCTAGCCCCTCGGGGTCAAATAACCCTCAGAGAATAAAAGGGAAGAGCACCTTTTATTCTCTGAGGAACATTTGCCTGTCGGGGCTGACCAAGGCGCTTACGCTTTTGTTTCATAAAATTGTTTCACGTGAAACATCCTCAATTGGAATAGACACCAAAAAGGGGAAGGGATATAATAAGAGCAAAATAATCTGAAAAAGGCAAACTTCTCCGAAAGGGAAGGACGCAAAGCCATGAGCCTGTCCGCTTTCAATAGCGTATGGTTGTCAGGCTGCCAGGTGCCTCTTTCTGAGGGCCGCGGCCTCGGAATGGAGGATAATCGGTTGAAAAAATGGATAATGGTGATACTGCTTTTCACTGCTTTAGCAGGAGGGACGGAGGATGGGGTGAATGCATCAATAACTTACGATCACGCAACATGGCTTTGGAATCCTTGGATGATCGTCAATGATGAAGAAGGCATTCTCGACTTTTTGGAGAGTAAAGAGCTTAACAAGGTGTACCTCCAGATTGATAGAAATATCTCAGCATCTATATACCAGAGTTTTATTGAAAAGTCCTCTGCAAAAGGCATGGAAATATATGCACTGGACGGTGCACCGGGGTGGGCAGCACCTAAAGGATACGTCAACCAGGACCAGATGATGGCATGGCTCGGCAGCTATCAAGAAGAGGCTTCACCTCAACAAAAGTTTTCAGGAGTGCATCTTGATGTAGAGCCGTACCTTTACAGCGGATGGAATTCCAAGCGGGCCGCCACAGTAAAATCCTATCAGGCACTATTGTTGAGGGCGAAAAACAGTGCAGAGAATTTAAATCTCCCTCTTGAAGCAGATATGCCATTTTGGTTCGATGAAATTTCTTATAATAATATATATGGCAAAGGATTGCTGGCTGAATGGGTCATAGCAGGAACCGATGGAGTAACCATCATGGCCTACAGGGACAGCGCTGCTTTAATTACGGATTTTGTCAGCAGAGAAATAGAGTGGGCAGGAAGATACTCAAAAAGATTGGTGGTAGGTGTAGAAACCGGGGAGACCAGTGAAGGAGACGCGATTTCTTTCTTTGAAGAGGGAGAAACCTACATGAATGATCAACTTGGTAAAGTGAAAGCGTATTATGAGAACCAAGCCGGATTTCACGGGACAGCGGTTCACCATGTGGGCAGCTGGATGATGATCAGACCTTGATATCATCCCTTATGGGCAATTGTTTTCAGGGCCAGTAGGCTTCCGCTTGATACAAATAAAAAGGATCTTTTCGCTGATTCACTAGTTGAAGAAGCGAAAAGATCCTTTTTTAAAAGGCTGTTTTCTCTAAGATTGTGGCTGGGAAAAAGTAATGGATTTCCACTCCAGCTGCACGACTCCGCAGGACCGATCAGGCCGCTACCGCTTTTTTTACATACCTTTCAGAAATAAGGCGGCACTGGCATACCTGCTGGCCAATGATTGATAATATGCTGCTTGCACGGTAAGAGAAGAGGATATCAGGACATTTAACACAATGTCCAGGTTCTCTTTGCCTACACCATTAAATACAGGCAGGGAGGTCTGGCATTCCTCCTTTATTATTGCAGCGACACACCCATTCATGGAGGATGCGTTATGCAAAGAAGGGGCTGTATGATGGTGGATTTTATCAAAAACCGAAGCGTAGGCAGAATATAAATCAACGGGATTGACCAAATCATCTGTTCGGTCTTCAGGATTATTAAAAATCATGGTAAGAACTTTCCTGATGGATTCAAAGTCGAGAGCCGCCTTCAGATCCTCTACGATGAAGAGGATAGCTGCCTGGTCGACTGTATATTTTCTTCCTATTTGCGGTGAACCTATAAGCTCTTTCACATCTCTCTTAACCCAGTTTTGGACTGCGCTTGGAGAGAGATTCGTAAATTCAATCTGGTTTCCAAGAGACACAATTTCATTGATGGAAAAACCAATTTCTTCACTTTCAGTCTTTATAAATTTTTCGAAAATGGCTGGCATTTCTGTAGAGAGGAACGCATTTAATGTCGTTCCATTTTTTATTTTATCCTCGTGTGACGAGGTCCAGGCATCCTGCAGCACCATTAATGGTGATTGTTCCGTTGCATTGCTCAATGAAAGTAGTAAATCAGCCATATTTTTTCTGGATAGTTTGAAGGCTTCCATGTCCATCACCCCTGATTCTTCCAATTTTGCTCCATATATTCTTTAATCCTAATTGTTGATACCCATACAGTCAATCCTTAACGGGACTGACGCTACAAAGAAGCGTTATTTGGTAATAAAATTAGATTGATATTAAAGCGGAAAGATCATATAATAAGTTCATATACAGGTTCATTTGAACTTGAAAAAGAGAGGGAGATAAAATGGGTAAACGTATTCTATATTTTCTTTTAACGAATATTCTCGTATTGCTGACGATTAGTATTATTTTCTCCATAACTGGAGCAGGTAATTATATTAATAGACAAGGCGGCATCGATTTTGGAGCTTTGCTGATATTCAGTGCGATGATCGGTTTCTCGGGATCCTTCATCTCGCTGGCAATGTCACGCTGGATAGCGAAAAAGATGATGAACGTCCGAGTGTTGGATCCGAACCAGCCCCTGTCTGCGATGGAGCGAGAAGTGGTGGAAAAGGTTCATCGCCTGTCCAAAGCTGCTGGATTAATGCACATGCCTGAAGTCGGTATTTATGATTCCCCTGAAGTCAATGCATTTGCTACTGGCCCGTCCAAGAAACGTTCCTTGGTTGCTGTTTCAACAGGCCTGCTGCGCGAAATGGATGATGATGCCGTAGAAGGTGTCATTGCCCATGAAGTGGCCCACATCGCCAATGGTGACATGGTCACTATGACGCTGCTGCAAGGTGTCGTCAATACGTTCGTCGTGTTCCTGGCAAGGATTGCTGCTTGGATCGCATCACGTTTCGTCAGAGAAGATATGGCTCCAATCGTCCATTTCATCGCCGTAATCGTATTCCAGATAGTCTTCTCCATATTGGGAAGCTTAGTCGTTTTCGCGTTTTCGCGATACAGAGAGTTTCATGCCGACCGAGGTGGAGCAGACCTTGCCGGCAAGGATAAAATGGTCCACGCCCTCCGCATGCTTAAAGCCTATTCTAACCGTGTAGTAGAGGAGCAAGACACATCTGTTGCCACTTTGAAAATCAGCGGCAAGCGAAAATCGCCGCTCTTCTCGACGCACCCTGATTTAGATGATCGAATCAACAGGCTTGAGGAAAGATAAGAATTTATTATAAAGATGATAGAAGGACACACCTTGTAAACTGGTGTGTTCTTCTTTTTTTAGCGAACACTCTAATTCATCTTCCTTTATAACAGGATCTTTTCCGTGGAAATTGGATCAAAGAGTAATTGACTAAATTTTTGCTATAATATCGTAGAAAAGTAAGAGGATACCATGCAAATTAACAGCAGCATTGAAAAATGCACAACAGTCACCCTTCGTTTTCTTCAACCCAAACACTAAGAAAGGAGCCATTAATGAACACTAATTCGCAGAAAAGCATTATTGAGAAGTTGAATTTACAGAAGTTTTCTTCAAGGGCAGTCCTTAACCTTCCTAATAAATTTCAGGATTTCAAGGACCTGGCCTATGACAGCTCCATCAAGGAATAACAGTATGATTTGGTCTTTATTTTCATTTTCTCCCTGGAGGAATTCAGAAAACATTTGAAGGCTGCGGTGGAACAACAGCTGATAAAGGATAATGGCTATCTTTACTTCGCTTACCCTAAGAAAAATAATCGGGAGTATGACCAGTACATAGAGCGGGACAGCATTTATAATGAGGATTATTATAATGAAGAAGGTTTTGTTCACGACAGCAATCTAAAGTTCTCCAGGGTGGTCAGCTTAAATGAAACATATACAGTTGTCGGAATGAAAGCCCAGCCTCAGAAGAAGAAAGCTTCTGTAAAAAGAAGCCAGTGTGTGGATGACTATATCGAAAATATTGAGGAAGTAAGGGATTTCTTGAAGGGCAGCCAAGAGATCCTTGCTATTTATAACGGGCTGACATTTGGATATCAAAAGGATTGGGCCCGCTATGTCTACAGCGCCAAAAGAAAAGAGACACAGGAAAAGCACTTGAATCAGGTGGAAGAGGTATTATCAGCGGGATATAAGTCTATGGACTTGTATAGGAGAGATCAGAAGAAATAACAAAAGAGCGGCGGGTCCATGAGAGGATCCAGCCGCTTATTAAACAGATACCCTTATGACTGCAGAGTGGCAGTTGGCGGGCACATCTGCATTAATGAGTTCATGCTTCAAGCAAATACTTCACTCATCAGCGCATGAGTGTTATCCTCTGTGTCTTTGAAAAAGGTCATCCAAGTCTCTGTCTGCCCCATCTTAGCGACTACATGTGGTTCATCTGTAAAGATTACCCCTTTTTCTTTCAACTGTTGATAGGATGCCTTAATATCATTAACTTCAAAATAAATGACTGAACTCGCTTTGGCAAATTCCTCTTTTTCCGGCAGTGTCAGCATAAGCCGCAGCCCGCTGCATTGAAGAAAAGCCATGCTGTCAGTGTTAAAGAGAAGGGTCAAGCCCAGCTTTTCTTTATAGAATTCAACAGCGCGGTCGATGTTTTGTACAGGTATCCCAATTTGTCCAATCTTCTGTATAGAGTTCTCTTCCATTTTGTCATTTCTCCCTTCATTTTCATTTTTTATAAAGCAGAACAATGATCATACAGGTCATTTCATAGCCAGCTTTATCCGGCCAGCCACATTTAATGGTTTAAGTATTCTGATAACTTCATTATACCTTATTTTCATATGATAATAGAAAAGCACTGCTCCATTGAAGGAACAGTGCTTGTATTGGATACTCTTAGATTGAATTTCTTGATTCACTTCCGCTGGGATTTCACTTCTTTCTGTATGTCTTTTAAGAAAGAGAAGCACATGAGAATCATGACCACTGCAAACGGCAGGGCCGCAATGATCAGCATATTCTGCAGACCTTGTGTACCGCCAAAATAGACTACGACTGCAGCAATAGTGGATTGAATCAATCCCCAGCCAATTTTCACAGAGTTGCCAGGGTTCAGCTGTCCGTTTGTGCTCAGCATGCCCAGTACGAAGGTTGCCGAATCTGCAGAGGTAATGAAGAAAATCGCAATCACCACAATGGTCAGGATGGACATGAACATTCCCAAAGGATACTCTGCAAGCACTCCGAATGTAGAGGTTTCCAATGTGAGGTCAGAAATGGCTGCTGTACCAAGCTGCTCAAGGTTCAGGGCAGAAACCCCGAACACAGCGAAGAAGATGAAGCAGACCAGTGATGGAAGCAGGAGTACACCAAAAAGGAATTCCTTTACAGTCCGGCCTTTTGAAATACGGGCGATGAAGATGCCGACAAATGGTGCCCAGGAAATCCACCAAGCCCAGTAGAAGATGGTCCAGCCATCAATCCAGCTCCGGTTGTCTTCACTCAAAGGAGCAAGTCTCAGGCTCATATCAAAGAAGTCAGAGACATAGCTCCCCAGAGTATGAGTGAACATATTGAGGATATACATCGTCGGTCCCACAATAAACAGAGTGATCAGCAATAATATCGCGAGTCCCATATTGATATTACTTAAGTATTTGATGCCTTTTCCGATCCCGGACCAGGCGGACCAGATGAACAGCACGGTGGCAACCGCAAGTATGGTCAGCTGTACAGCAAAAGTGTCAGGAACACCAAATAGATAGGAGAGTCCTCCGGTAATTTGTGCAGAACCGAAACCCAGTGTGGCTGCTACGCCGATGACAGTCGCAAATACAGCCAGAACATCGACCATTTTTCCGAGCGGTCCCCTCATAAGTTCTTCTCCAAATAATGGAGTAAGAGTGGCACTAATTAATCCAGGTGCTCCTTTGTTAAATTTGAAATAGGCCAAAATCAATCCGACGATTGCGTATACGGCCCAGGCGTGGATGCCCCAGTGAAAGAAGGAATACTTCAGCGCTTCTTTTATTGCTTCATTCGATCCTTCTTCACTAGTAGGGCTGCTGATAAATGCGTGGGAAATAGGCTCAGCGGTTGTCCAAAAGACAAGGCCAATCCCCATTCCGGCACTGAAGAGCATAGCAAACCAAGAAGATCTGCTAAACTCGGGCTCGTCATCCTTCTTTCCCAGTTTTAACTTGCCAAATCGGGAAAACATCAGGAAAACACAGAAAAGAAGAATGGCGATAACAATCAGCAAGTAGAACCAGCCAAAGTCACTTAATATACGGCCGGTCAATTCAGAAGAAAAACTATTCAGATGTTCAGGAGCCACAGCTCCCCAAATGACGACTATCAATGAGATAGCCAGTGCAAACCAAAATACATGTGTCGCTTTTTTCATACTTCACCTCTCAAAAAAATTTTGAGAGTATCCAACTCTTTAATGATACCATAATTTAAAAATTAATGCTTTTCACCTAAAGAGCGGAAGCGCCTCGTACAGTCCCGGCAGGAGAATGTTCCCTGGAGAAAAAAGGCGGTTTTCCCTTTTATTCACCAGGGGTTATTTGACCCCGAGGGGCAGGGTGTTGAAGCTGGATTGGCTAAAAAGCGGAAGCGCCCCGTTCAGACCTGACAGGAGAATGTTACATGGAGAAAAAAGGGCACTGAAAAAGTTCAACAATATGTAAAAAGGCAGAATCGCTCACTTCAGAGAGTGATTCTGCCTTTTTCATAAACGCTTTATGAAAGAGTGCTGGTTTTTTGTAGAGGAGGCCCACTCCGTTTGGTTGAATAATGGAATGGGCTTTAGAGAGAAATCGTTCAGTCATTCCCTTAATTGGGTACTAATCCGTAAATAAGGGAACTTTTTTCCCTTATCTGCAATTTCAAGCTTATTAAGGGGAAAATAGAGGAACTTTTTTCCGTTATATGATAAAAAGTACAGTTTTTCTAGCGTATTAAGCTAATTAAGGGAAATTTATTCCCCTATTTTAGCTTTTCTTAGAGTTTTCTAAGAAATAAGGGAATCTCTTTCCTCTATTTACTATCCAAAACACTGAACTACATAGTTAAGCACCACCGGTCACTAGCTTTAATTAGCACCCTTCTATCTTTTCAGCGGTGGCAGGCAAATAAAGAATACCAAAGGATGCTAACGCTGATGCAGGATAGAGAGCAAGAAAAAAGTCAACCTTTCTTCCTCTTTAAGGAAGGATAGTTGACTTTTTCTCAGGTTAAAGCAAGTAGACTATAAAATTTCGGTAGATTTTTAGTCCCCTCGTCTTTAGGCAGAGGACCTTGTTTATACCCGCTAGATATGATTGTTCAGCACTTCGAGAGTACCCCTGGCATAGTTCCTGTTTGAACTTTGAATGGTGATATGATCATCCTGGCTTTCAGGAGCTTCTCCGTCTCCTACCCAAAAGAAGGTAACATTTTCAGCTCCGCATTGGCGGGCCGTTTCGGCCATGATGAAATCCCCATGGCTGTCGCCGAACACATAGACGGGTTTTCCTTCTGCAGAAGCTTGGCCGAAAACCCACTCGGCACCGACCTTTTTGGAAAGATCAGGAGGTATAACGTCCACTCCGTAGGTAGAGACAACAACCTTTTTATCATATTTATCCGCTACTTCTTTGGCTTCTTCGGAATAAGCCTTTAACGCCTTTTGTGTTTCCTTGAGGTGTTCCTTGTCACCTGGATCTCCATGAACTGATTCTACTGTTCCCATAGACTCCTTTGTTTCATCCCATTCAATCAAACCATCATAATTCTGCTTTTGGCTGATTTTGAGCAGTTCCTCTTTAACCTCGTCGGGCACAACAAAGTCTTTATCAAGTTCCCATTTGTCAATATCCGGCCCTTTCCCTTTAATGGCTCCGTGTTCCGCGACACAGAAAAGACCGGACCAATCTTCATCCTGATTCAAGGAAGAGAAGATATGATCAGCAAGCCACTTCCTCGAGCGGCCGGTGATGAACGCCAGCTGCTCGTTCTGTTTGTGCAGTTTCTCGATTGTATGTAAAACCTCTTCACTGGGACGTGCGTGTTCATCCGTCAAAACACCGTCCACATCAAATATATAGAATGTCATAATAGCCTCCTTTTATAGTAATATGTATACCCTTTATTCGTGAAAATACAGTGGATTTAGTTTAAAAGAACTTGTTTTTTATGATGTACCTCGAAAGGTCAGCGGAGTACATCAAAATCAAAAAAACCAAAGATGATGTCCCTCGAAGCAAAAGCAAGGGACATCATCAGTGAAACATATCTAATTAAGCCTTTCGTACAGAAACGTATCTCATACTGAAATAAGCTCAGAAACCGCCGCTTCCCAATGCTGGCAGACAATCACTCAGTCTTTTTTACAAACCACTGCTTACCATTCCTTCGGTTCGTAATCAAGATCACTGAACAACTGCTTTTTCTCTTTTTTGGAAAGGTCGCGCCACTGCCCTACAGGGAGATTTCCTAAGTGAATATTCATGATCCGCACTCTTTGGAGCCGCAGCACATCGTAACCTAGAGCTTCACACATACGGCGGATCTGCCTGTTAAGCCCTTGTGTCAGGGTGATTTTAAAATCAAACTTGGAGAGCTGTTCTACTTTACAAGGAAGAGTCTTGGTCCCCAATATCTTCACGCCTTCAGACATTTGCTGTAAAAACTCGGGAGTTATGGGCTTGTCGACCGAAACGTTATATTCTTTTTCATGCTCATTTTCAGCACGGAGGATTTCATTGACGATGTCTCCGTCGTTGGTCAGCAGAATCAATCCATCCGAATCTTTATCAAGACGTCCGATATTGAAGATTCTTAATGGATGATTAACGAGGTCGACGATGTTGCCTTTCACATTTTTTTCGGTGGTACTGGTGATCCCTATCGGTTTATTCAGTGCAATATAGACATTGTTACGGGCAACGCGCAGCTGCTGGCCGCTTACCCTGATATCGTCACCTGGTTCAACCTGATCACCGATTTTGGCTTTTTTACCGTTGATGGTAACCCGGCCTTCTTCAATCAGTCTGTCAGCTCCCCGCCGCGATGCTTTGCCGGCTTCACTGATAAATTTATTTATACGCAATTCGAACACACACCTTCATCTGGGTCATTGTAGCTTAAGAATACCCAATTACAGCCTTGTTTTCAAGAAACGCCTCATGCGGTACCTAGTAACAACCATTAATAAAAAGGCTCCCTTCCGATAGGAGAGAGCCTGAAGACGTTACATCAGAAGCAGAAACCCAATGATACCGGCAAGTAAAGCATAGAAGAGCATGGGAATGAGTGTCATCCGAATAATGGTGCCCTCCTTGCCGCCGAGGTTCACAACAGAAGCAGCTGCAACCACATTAAGGACGCAGATCATATTGCCGGAGTTCGCGCCAAGTACTTGCAGGGCAAGCACCGCTTCTGTGTTTGCTCCGATACTATCCGCAACACTGAATTGGAACAAGGAGAACATCATGTTACTGAAGGTGGCGCTTCCTGAGATGAAAGATCCAAGGGCCCCTATGATGGGTGCAGCCAGCGGCCAGTTGCCGCCGATCACTTCGGAAACCATTGCCGCCAGTTCCATTGGCATGCTGCCCAAGTCAGCCAGGTTTACACCAGAATTGATGAAAATCCTGACCATCGGCACAGCAGTTCCAAGGGCAATGATGCTTCCCCCCATAGTTTTAGCAGACTGACTGAATGTTTTTCTAACGAGAGAAGCATTCATTTTATAAAGGAGGATTGTCAGAACCACCACAAGGATAAAAATAGATCCCGGGAGGTACAAGGGTTCAAAGAAGGTACTGATTTCTGTGCCGAGAATGGACGCCCATCCAACTTTCACTTTCCTGAGCCATCCTTTCAGAGGAAGGATATCCAGTCGTGTTAAGACCAGGAATACCGCAACCAGCAGATAGGGTAGCCACGCGAGCCATAGAGGCATTTTTTTATTTCCGGTCACGGGTTGAGCGATTACCGATGGAGTCTCAGAGAAATTCCAAGGCTTGTCAGGCAGCAGGAATCCTCTTTTAGCAGCAGGCACTACAATCGCCATTCCAACCAGTCCCCCTATGATGGAAGGGAATTCCGGGCCGAGAAGGGTCGCTACGAGAAAGGCAGGAATGGTGAAACTCAAACCTGCAAAAATAGCAAACGGGAATAATTCGAACCCCTCTTTCCAAGACCGGTTTTCACCGAAGAATCTGGTCAGCATCACTACTAGAATCAAAGGGATGAACGTACCTATGAACAGATCAATGAATACTGCGGTGCTGGCCACTTCCTGCAGAAACTGGCTGATGGACATACTTCCCAGACTATTCTCTACAATTTGAGCCAACACCCTCGTTAAGTCCCTGTTTGACCCCTACGATCATGGGGGTTCCAACGGCTCCGAATGAAACGGCTGAACTATCCGCTATCAAAGCCAGGGAAACGGCTGCCAAAGGAGGAAATCCCAATGCCACAAGCAATGGCGCCCCTATCGCAGCAGGTGTACCAAAGCCTGCTGCGCCTTCAATGAAAGACCCGAAAAGCCAGGCAATGATGATGAGCTGGACACGCCTGTCCGCCGAGATCTGTGTAAAACCGTTACGGATGGAGTCGAGGGCATCGCTGTTGGCAAGAGTGTTCAGCAGTAATATTGCGCCGAAAACAATCCATAAGATAGAAACAGAGATTAAGATTCCCTCAATTGCTGCAGCCGTAATCTGGACAGCCGGCACCTTCCAAATAAAGAAAGCCAACAGTGCTGTAGCAGCCAAGCTGACCGGCATTGCCCGGGAAGCTGGCATGCGCAAAATGACAAGAAATATGAATACAGCTAAAACCGGAGTCAATGCGGTAAGAAGTTCAAATATATTCATAGTTGTTCATCCCTTTTTTGAGGTGATTTATTATATCTCTAGTATACGATGGGGCGGTAGAAAAGTATGTGAAGTAATTGTGAAATATTTCACAAACTATAAAGTGATTATAATAGAACTATTCCCGAGGTGCTTAATAAAAGAAAAATGATGATTTTCTCTTCCTTTTTACAGTGGTGTTGCATCCCTTTTTGCCGAGCTTATGTTACAAACTAAAAGCCCCAGTCAAAAAGACTGGGGCTGCAGTTTATAAGGATTCTTTTATTACTTTTTTATAGTACAAAACAGACAAGATCCCAAATATCGAATAGAGTGCCGTGTAGAGGCCCATCACGAGGAGCATGGGTGTCCATAATTCCGTTCCGAATAAAAACCAGCCTGATTTGATGGCAAAATAGCTGTGAAGCAGTCCTGTAACAAGGGGGATACCGAAATTGTACATCTGCTTCAGCTGGATGCCCTTAAGGAGGTCGCCTTGAGTGTAGCCGAGTTTTCTTAGAATCGTATAGTGTTGGCGCTCACTTTCGCTTTCGTCCATTTGCTTGAAGTAGAGGATGCACCCGGATGTAATCAGGAAGGTTAATCCCAAGAATCCGACAATAAACATGGTGACACCCATAGTTTGTTTCTGTGAGGTACTCATCGCCAGTTGAGAATCATTACCGCCATTTTCAGCTAAATCGGTTTCGCTGAAAAGCTCGTTTGCCTTCTCTAGCTGCGCTTCATCTTTAATATTGACTCCGATGTAAAGAGAAGAAGGCTTCTGGATTTCTGGATCAAGCTCGTTTTTTAGGCGTTCAAAGATGGATTCATCCACCACGGCTACAGGAACCCCGCCGGCTGTGAAATACCATGAGATGTAATACTCTTTTTCTATTCCTAGATATTTTTGCGGAATCTCACTGGAATTGCTGAGTAAGGTCACCCTTCCTGAATCTTTTAAGGAAAGGAAGGACTGGAACATATCATTATATCCAGTAAACATAAGCTCATCTTCCTCAAGCTCGATTCCTTCTGCCGATCTTTCACTAATGACAGAGAATGTCACTCTCTCCGGATTCATATTCACCTGATCCATCTTAGTCTCCATAATGTCAGAGGCATCCAGGTTAACTTGGAGAACCTCGATCTTTTCCTCTGTAAAAGAAATTCCATTCTCCGCCATCAGGTCTTTAAACTGCTGAGCCTCCTCTCCAGTTGTAAAAGTAAAGTCTTCCGGCACACTGTTTTGAGCTGATTTTTCTGCAGAATAATACGAGATATAACTCAGTGAAAGAAGACCGATGGCGAGCGCAGATACAGTGGTGATGATTGTCAGAAGAAGAGCGTTTGATTTCATCTGGAACATGATGGAGGAAAGAGACAGCACCTCATAGATGTTCAAATAACCGTTTTTTCTGTTTCTGATCAGGTTGGCTATGAACCGGACAGATCCTTTATAAAAGAAGTACGTTCCAATGATCACACTGGCCAAGATGAAGGCCATCGCAAAGAATAATTGATTGATTGTCGTGAAATCTCCACCGAATAACTTGGAAGAAGTATAGTAGCCAGCAAGAATCAACAGCAGACCTAGAACACCCATGAGCACTTCCCATATGGAGATTTTCTTTACCCGCTCTTCTGTCGAGGAGGTCACTCTGAATAACGAAAGAATGCTCTGCCTCTTGATGAAGATATAGTTCATCAGCATAATCAGCAGATAGATCCCCGCAAACACGATCAAGGTCTGGATCAGCGCTCGTTGAGAAAAGTGAAGGGTGGCGATGGCATCGACTCCGGTCACTTTGAACAAAACCATGATGATCAGCTTTGAAAAAGAAAAGCCTATGAAGACGCCCGCAATAATGGAGCCGAAATAAAGGATAAAATTTTCAGCGCTGAGGAGGCGGAAAATCCGTCCCTTTGTCATCCCGATCAGTTGGAAAAGGCCGATCTCTTTGCTGCGCCTTTTGATAAAGATGTTATTGGCATAAAGCAGAAAAATGGAAACGATGGCCACAAGTAAAATGGATGCTGTCCGGACTGCTGCTGCGCCTTTTATCGTCCCTTTTGTTTCATCCATCGAAGGATCGAACTGCAATGTGACGAACGCAAAGTATAAGGCAACACTGAAAATCAAGGCGAAAACATACAGATAATAGTTCTTTAGATTTTTCTTCAGGTTGCGGAAGATAAGATCATTCATGCTCATACTGAACACCGCCTAGTACCGCCTGGGTCTTGATGATATCTTTGAAAAAGCTTTGCCGGGACTGTTCCCCTTTAATGAGCTGGGTATAAATCTGTCCGTCTTTTATGAAAATGACTCTGCTGCAGAAGCTTGCGGCAGTCGGGTCATGAGTGACCATTGCGATAGTTGCTTTTCTTTTCTGATTAAGATCGGAAAGCTTATTAAGGAGGTCGGAAGCGGACTTGGAATCCAGTGCCCCGGTCGGTTCATCGGCAAAAATGATGCTGGGTTCATGGATGAAGGCCCGTGCAGCTGATGTGCGCTGCTTTTGTCCGCCTGAAATTTCATTTGGATACTTATCCTTAATATCGTAGATTCCAAGCTCTTCCCCTAAAGCTTTGAATCTTTGCTCGGCTTCCTTCCGTGGTGTTTTTGTGATGGAAAGAGGCAGCAAAATGTTTTCTTTAACGGTCAGGGTATCGAGCAAATTATACTCTTGGAAGATGAACCCTAAGTGATTCTTCCGGAACTGAGCAAGCTGCTTTTCCTTGAGGGAGGTCATTTCATTGCCGTTGATGGTAATGCTGCCGCCGCTGACTGTATCGATGGATGACAAGACATTGAGCAGCGTTGTTTTTCCAGAACCAGAAGCGCCCATGATGCCGACAAATTCTCCTTCCCCGATGGAAAGGTCGATTCCTTTCAATACTTCTTGTTTATTGAATTTATTTCCGTAGCTTTTATGAACTTTGGCTGCTTCTAAAATATTCATCGCTTCAAACTCCTTTTGGTTGATACCTTCATTATAGAAAGGGGGAAGAGGAAATTCCTTCGAATCATCTAACAATAAGCAAAAGCATGTGACAGTTTTGTCACATGCTCCTGATGGTGGTGAAATCATTTTCCTTTGGGAAGGTGAGAGTGAAAGTGGTCCCCGCCCCTGGTGCTGATTTCACATGCAAATCTAAATGGAGCGGCTCGGCTGCCTTTTTGGCAAGGTAAAGTCCCATTCCGGTCGAAGCACTGTCTTGATGGTCAGTCGTAGAGGTAAACCCTTTATCATAAATCCTTGGAAGGTCTTTTGGATTGATCCCCCTACCTAAGTCCTGAATGCTCAGAATGATAGTGCCGTTTTCAAGATGACTATTAATCCTGATGTCTTCTTGATCACTGTATTTTACGGAATTGGATAAAATCTGCCTCAGGATGAAAGCAAGCCATTTGGCGTCACTTAACACTTCGCAAGCCTTTAAATCGATGTCAAACCCGATTCCTTTTTGAATGCACCAAGATTGAAGCATCTTGATTTCTCCATAGAGAAGTTCTTCAAGATCGGTCTTTTCTATGTAGAGATCATTTTCAATAAAGGAAATTCTTTTTTGATGAAGCTGCTGATCGAGAAGCATGTGGATCCGAAGCCATTCGTACGTCAAAGCGGATTTCAGGGGCTGATCCCCGACCCTGCCAATGATCAGATGCATGGCGGTAAGAGGTGTTTTCACTTCATGTATCCATGACAGGAGATCATCTTTTTCCTGTTCAAGCGTTAAATGGTTTTGAGAGGCTGATTTTCGCAGCGTTTCGCTTTGTCCAGCCAAGCTTTCTTCGACGATTTTTTCAAATGGGCTGCTGCCATTGACAAGGGTGGAAGGATCGAGGTCGTCCTCACGATCAATCAATTCTTTATAAAACTTGGTTTCTTTGTTGAATCGGATAACAAGAAAGATAGAAAAAATGAGCAGAGCCAGGAAAGTGAAATACATAATGGGCTGGAGCGGAATGGACGGGTCAATATAAGAGACAAAGATAAGGAATAGCAGGAAAAATAGATAGAGGAAAATCCAGCTGAGCCTTTCTCTTAGAAACAGCCGGATCATCTGTTATCCTCTTCCTTAGCAATATAGCCCTGGCCTACCTTCGTTTGAATGAAGCTTCCCAGCCCGATTTCCTGCAGGCGCTTCCGGAGACGGTTGACATTGACGGTGAGGGTGTTATCACTGATGAAGCGTTTATCATCCCATAGGCTTTCCATTAACTTTTCCCTGCTGACAATTTTATTTTTTTCTTCAATCAGAAGTTTCAGGATGAAGATTTCGTTCTTGGTCAGTTCTATGGCTCCCGACTCATTGGACACCATGTTTTTTTCATAATCCACTGTTGCTCCGTTCCATGTCTTAAGGTGGACGCTATCCGTATTATAGTTATACACCCGCCGCAGAGTAGCCTGGATCTTGGCAACCAATACTTCAAAATGAAAGGGTTTTTGGATGAAATCATCTGCTCCGAGCTGCATGGACATGACCATGTCTGTGGGATGGTCGCGGGAAGATAAAAAGATGATCGGCACATTGGAATGCGACCTTATCAGGCGGCACCAGTGAAAGCCGTCAAACTTGGGAAGCTGGATATCAATGATGACCAAGTCGGGTTTAAGTTCAGTGAATTCCTGGAGGACCATTGCAAAATCGCCGATACCATGAACTTCATAAGACCATTGAGACAAACGTTCTTTGATTTCTTGAAATAAGGTTAAATCGTCTTCGATAACGAGAATGTTAAACAATGTTTACACCACACAGTCGCCCGGATTTTACATTGATTATAACAAACTTTTCCGAGCAGCTATACATCAAATCAGGACCACGAAAAGCAGGGATGATGGGGGATCCCTGCTGATGGTTCGTGTTGAAAAGTTATGTGCCTGCCCAGAGTCCGAATATATTTCGTGGCAGAAGTGAGCAGTCAAATCTCTCTCAAAATCGGAAGTGAACAGCATCGGAAAGAACCGCCTGATTTAATAATCTCGGTGATATCTACTTCTATTACATCAAAGCCTCGATCGCGGAGTTGTTTATTCACTTCTTTATTGACAGGCAAGCTGAGAATTTTTTTGCTGCCTATTGATAGTAAATTTGTTCCCAGGGTGAATTGTTCTTCTTTAGAAACCTCGATCAGTTCATATCGGGAACCGAAAAATTCGATGTCCTGTTCCGTCAAGGCTTCGCGGAAAATAAGTGCTTCTGTGGGTGAAATAACATTGAAGACACAATCTAAGTGCAGGTATTCGGCTTTGAACTTGATTCCCTTCACTTCATAATGCGGCAGAATGCTCTGCAGGTGATCAACCGAACTTTGCGTAGTTCTGTCGCTGAGGCCTACATAAACGGTACCTTGATCAATGACAACATCTCCGCCTTCGATTCTGTCTTCTGCAAGATTGTAATAAGAAAGATCCTCATCCTCAAGCCATTGCTTCAATACAGTTTCTTCGCCTCTCCGGATATCACTGGCCATTCTGGCGACGAATACTGTCTGTCCCAAGGTGAACCCGATGTCACGGGTGAAAACCTGCTCATGGTATTTTTTATGATAAGGAAGAAGAGCCACTTCAACGCCATTATCTCTCAGGGTTTTAACAAACTGGCCGTGCTGTTCGACGGCTTTGTCAATATGTATCCCCTCATCCTTGAATTTCCTCTGAGTCTCATTGATGACATCACGGATTGTCATATAATGAGGCTCGCATAGAATGACCCGCTTTAATGTATCATACTCACTGCCGCAGTATGTTCTGTATTTCTCTTGAGAATCTGTACTCATAAGAACTCTCCTCATAAATGAATTTACCCTTAGGATAGACTGAACAGGGAGATAATATTTATCCTTTTTTGGCATTCCAACACACTACAGCACTAAAAGGGACTGTCCCTCTAAGTGCTTTAACGTGCTAAAATGTTTGGTAATGTTTTTCAAGAGTATACTGATTATCAAAGGTTGCAGGAATTTGTGATATAGTATGTATAACATGAAACCGTAAGTTTGATGCTTAAGGTTTTATTTCATAATAGAGAGTGGAGAGATTTATTATGTTGATGACCGAAGATCAATTCATGCTTCAAAAACTCCAGGATTTGTTTAAAGGCACTTCTGGGGATATAGATAGAGATATAATTAAGGCGCAGCAATATATGGATGGAATCAAGAATTTGATTGAGATATGCGGTGATGATCCGGATCGTGATGGTCTGCAGGAAACACCCTTCCGTGTACTAAAAGCATTCCTGGAGTATACAGAGGGCTATCGTGAAGACCCGAAAACGCATTTGGAAAAAGTGTTCGATGTTGACCATAAAGAATTAGTGATGGTAAAAGATATCGAGTTCCATTCGATGTGCGAGCATCATTTCGCTCCTTTCTTTGGTGTCGCCCACGTAGGCTATGTACCAGACAAAAAAATTACGGGCTTATCCAAAATCGGCCGCCTGGTTGAAGGGTATGCCAAGCGTTTTCAGGTACAGGAAAGACTGACGAATGAAATCGCTCAGGCGGTCGAGGAGGTTCTTGAGCCGCAAGGTGTGATGGTCGTGGTTGAAGCTAAACATATGTGCATGTGCGGCCGCGGCATCAAGAAGTCGACTGCTTCCACGACGACTACGGCGGTCAGGGGAATTTACTCAGAGAAGACGGAGAACAGGATGGAATTTCTATCCCTTTTGAATAGATAGCAGGGCCGATAAACCTAAATGATAATGTCGATAGTGCAGGTGAGAAAAATGAGACACGCAGTGATCACTGCCGGTTCCAAAGGGCTTGGGAAAAAAGTGACCGAGCAATTCCTTAAGCGGGGCTGCTCTGTGACGGTCAATTTCAGGAGCGATATTGAGAGGGTTGAACAGTTAAAACAAGAATGGGCTCCCTTTCTTGAGCAGCTTCAGTTTGTTCAAGGCGATATTACCAAAAAGGAAGATATCAAAAACATCATTGATCAAGCTATGGGCCGGTTTGGCCGCATTGATTATCTTGTCAATAACGCCGGTCCTTATATTTTTGAGCGCAAAAAACTGATTGATTATGAGGATCATGAGTGGGAAGAAATGATCAACGGGAATTTGACGGCCGTTTTTCATTTTCTGAAACTCGCTGTACCGATCATGAGAAGGCAAAAATTCGGCAGGATCGTCAATTATGGCTTCCAGGATGCCGAGCACTCACCTGGATGGATCTACCGTTCAGCCTTCAGTGCAGCAAAGGTGGGACTGGTTTCACTAACAAGATCCATTGCTTTGGAAGAAGCCGAGTATGGCATCACAGCTAATATGATATGCCCAGGCGACATCAGGGGTGAAATGAAAGAGTCTTCCATTGAATCTGCCAGGGGTCTGAAGGACGATCGGACGCCCATCGGCAGGTCTGGCACTGGGGAGGATATTTCACGTCTCGTCGGCTTCCTGTGTGATGAGAACTCTGACCTTATCACGGGAAGTGTCATCTCAGCCTCTGGAGGCATCAATGTTGTCAGCCGCAATGGGCTGCTGCATTCCTGAATTGTAAAAATCCCGCACTCTAACTTGTGCGGGATTTTTTGGTATGGAGCGAGGTACATCTGAAGCTGAAAAATGAAAGGTAATGTACCTCGCCCGGCAAGCGAGGTACATCAAATCGGGAAAACCAAAAGATAATGTACTTCGCCCGGGAAGCGAGGTACATCAAATCGGGAAAACCGAAAGATAATGTACTTTGCTCGGCAAGCGAGGTACATCAAAGTGGGAAAACCGAAAGAAGATGTCCCTCGCTCGGCAAAAACAGCGCTCCCCCCAACAAACCACTGCCCGGTCTATCTCACACTACCCGGCTCAAGAAACAGGCGCGCTCCAATCCTCAAGTCAGGCCGCTATATTTCATGATTAGCCGAGGGTGATGAGGACACATCCATATACTTAGCGCCCAAGCATGAAGTGAACAAAAAAACCTTCCCGCGAGAAGGTTTAAAAAGCTTAACTCAGTTTCTTAAGAAAAGGCTTTGGTGCATCAAGATTCTGCAGCGGCTTCTTCCGTCGGCTATCTTCCTCTCCGATCACTAAAGATGAGCAGTCGAGTGGAAAATCATATGGAATGAATTGACGGTAATCTTCAGGAAGCAGGTTAGCGTTTTTATAGCTGTGAGATACCATATGCGGATCAAATCCAGGCTGGCGTTTAATATGGTTGATGACCACTTTGCCAATTGTCCTGCCTAACCGGAGGCCCTCGCTATTGTCTGAAGGAAAATGAACGCCTCCAAAGAGCCTGCTGTCGGCATCATCTTCTGCTACTTTATTCAACTTGCGTGCCTCTCGTGGGAAGAAATAACTTAAAACAGTTTCTGCGCATCCGGACATGACGGCATGCCCAGAAGGATAAGTTGGGAAACGCGGCGTACAAATCAATGTTTCCAGTGTTTGGTCATACTGATTGGGCCTCGCCACATCCCATTTATACTTCAGATCCCAGGTGACGACCATGGCATCATTAACAGCTCCGTGGATGTAACCCTGTATCTGGGCTGCAGCAGTAGGGGAGACGTTATAGGTGTCGATCAGCCGGTCTATCACGGGTGTCCATTGTTTAGTAGGAACTCCGCTTCCATAATAGACAGCGATTTTTTTTTACGTTTCAGTCAGTGTATTCAAGGTCTTCTTGACCACTTTGAGCTCTCTTTCAAAATCGATCATATTCGGATGTTTGAGAAACCGCTCAACTTCCTTTCCTTCGGGAGTAACAATGTCCCCATCCAGCTGCCGCTTCAAGAAAAGAAGGGGCCATGAACCAGCAGAGGGTGTAACGGGATTCCCAGGGGGCCCGCTTTCCCCGGCATAGGGGGTTTCAGACCATAGTAAATAAGGTTCTCTCATATAAATTCACCTCCTTTCCTTATAGTATGAAGTTGGAGGGGCTGGGGAGTAGGTGGGAGTAATGGGGTTGACGAAAGAGAGTGAAAAATCCTGAATAACTTACACAGAGTATATGGACAATAAAGAAGTAAAAATTCCCCCGAAAAGAGGTAACGACAAATGCAGACCCATGATAATCAAGGATTCTCCCATGACGAATTCAAGCTATCGAAGTCAGGGTTTGACCCGAACATGCCCGGCCACATGAACCAGCATTCAAATGAAATGATCCTAAGACAGGAGCCTCGAACAGCCAGAAAGGAAGGAAGCGGAATAAGCCTTCCTTATGAAACCAGGCTGGAGATGGGATTGATGCTTGATGAACATTTGTGTGCTTTAAACGTGGCGTTACATCAATACACCAAGCATCATTGGCTCACAGAAGGTGCCGAATCATTTGGAAGTCTTCATCATATTCTGGATGAACATATCGATGTAACTGAGAAGCACATTGATATGGTAGGTGAGCGTGTTGCAAGGCTTGGTGTCGTGCCTACTGCCCATCCTGTTACACAGCATGAAATTTCCTATATTAAACACGAAGTGGAAGGCCGTTACACAATGAGGGATTACCTTCGCAATGATCTGGAACATGAGATCAAAATTCAGGGTATGATGAGAAAAACAATCAAGCGTGCGCACGAGCTAAATGACTTTGGTACAGTTCAGGTTTTGGAAGAAGTTCTTTTGAAAAGAGAAGACTTTGGATATCACCTCTGGAGCCTTCTTGAAGATGATACCCTGGTCCGCGGCATGACGCATCTTTTGGACGGCAAGGAGGATATCGCTAACAACCGCCATCTTAATGACAACCTTCCAAATTGACCTTGAATTGACAGGGTACTTTTCTTAACTCTTAGAACCCCTTTTGAAAAGGCTCTTTTCTTTGGTACTACTTCTGAAGAAATATCAATATTTGGAAATGGGAATCCTGATCTTGGGATTTTCCCGAAAGCAGCAATATACGAAAACAGGTTGTGAAAAGTGGTGACTCCCCATCACTTTATAAAAATCAAAAACCTGCTTCCTTGTCTGGAAGCAGGTTTTTATTTAGTATCGGTTGCTTTCTTTAACAAACTCCACATAAAATTTTACGGCATTAAGGTAATTCTCTGTGCTGACATGCTCATTGGTGCCGTGCATCCGGTTAAGGTCTTCGGAAGTGATCTGGACAGGGAGAAAGCGGTACGTATTATCGGCAACACTGTCATAATGTTTAGCATCCGATCCGGCAACCATCAGGTAGGGGGCGATGACAGCCTCGCTGTAAACATTCCTGGCTGCCTGCTGTATGGCATTGAACGGCTTGCCTTTCAATGAAGATACCTTTGTTGCTTCGCTCCCCGTCACTTCAACGGCTATGGCATCATCCTCAATAGTTTTTTCAATGAATTCTTTTACATCTTCCAAAGAGTCACCAGGCATGAGGCGGAGGTTGATGATGGCACTTGCTTCCTCAGGGAGGGCATTGTATTGTTCCCCGGCCTGGAAAATCGTTGGAGCGATTGTCGTTCTGATTAGTGCTGCAGAAGCAGGCTCATTTAATAAAACTTCCTCAATGATTGGTTCAAAAATAAATTTATTAGAAAATATATATTTCATCCCGAAATTCATTTCGGGGGCCGCATATTCAAATAAATCTTCTCCCGGCCCTTTAAGGTCCTCTGGGAACTGGGTTTCCTCCAATTTGGCTATGGCACCGGCAATTCTGCCGATATTGGTCTGGCTCTGCGGCTGGGAGGAATGTCCACCGCTGCCCTCGATTGAAAGTTTTGCAGTCGCCGATCCTTTTTCCGAAATGCCTACTACACCAACGGGAGCCTTGACACCCGGTACCATGTTTTCCACTATGGCACCTCCTTCATCGAGGACAAAATCAAACTGCACGCCTCTTTCCTTCAGTAACGCTGCAATGGCCATTGCCCCTTCTTCTCCGCCGATTTCTTCATCATGCCCGAACATGAAGTACATATCTCTTTCAGGCTGAAACCCTTCGTCTATCAGATGCTCAAGGGCTTGCAGAATTCCGATCACCCCGATTTTATCGTCGAGAGTGCCCCGTCCCCAGATCTTATCCCCCGAAACCGTGCCGCTGAAAGGGTCATGATCCCAGTTTTCCTCGGTACCTTGCAGGACAGGAACTACATCATAATGGCTGGTCAAGCCGATCGGTTTTTTCGAAGAATCATTGCCTTTCCAGGTATATAGGAGTGCATAATCATTGACTCTTTCCAGGTCCAATTCACGATGAACAGAGGGATAGGTGCGATCTAAAAAATCGATGAAGCGCTGGAACTCTTCAAGTTCAAATTTACTGCGGTCTTGATAAGAAATGGTTTTGTAGGTTATGGCCTCAGAGAGGTTTTTAATAGCTTTTTCTTCATCAAAGTTGATTTTTTCAGGATCTGGAACAGGTTGTTTAGATTGAATGGTAAAAAAGTTGAAAGCGGTTACAATCAGAAAAAGCGTAATGAGACTGCCAATAATTAAAGATGCTAGCTTCCAGATTTTCATTGGGGAACCTCCCTTTTAACTATAGTTTAATGCAGTTGCTGAGGATTGGAAATGGAATTCTGCAATAGAGTTTTCGACAGAGTTCTTTTTTAAAGGCTGTTTCCGCAAGGCTCTTTTCGTAAACATTGTTGCTATTTTAAATGAACACTGAAAAATAACACTATTATTTACAGGGAATATCCTGTGGTAAGCAAAAGTAAATGTTGCTTTAACGGAATTTCACCTTCAACTCTCTTTACGTATGAGGATCTTCGCTGCAGGCGGAAGATCTCATGCGGGACTAGCGGGCATCTATTTGCAGCGCCCAGCCCCTCGGGGTCAAATAACCCGCATCGAAAAAAAGGAAAGACCGCCTTTTTTTCGATACGGAACATTTACTTCCCTGACTCCTCCTTGCGATAAGTCATCATCGAATCGCTGTCGCTCTCCGTGATTCCTTTATCTCATGCGAGTGTCCTAAAATCTGTACGCCGCTGAGCGGGGCCTTTCCCCTTTATATAGATAAGTCATCTAGATCATTTCCTTACAAATTGAGAGGCAGTTATGAGAAAAAGTCGGGTTCTGGACTTTTTCTGTGCTTAATTGAATTCCAATTTAAATCGCTATTTTTAATTATAGGGAAATGATCATCGAATCGCTAACGCTCTTCGTGATTTCTTTATCTCATACGAGAGCCCATAAATCTGTACGTCGCTGAACGGCCGCTTCCTCTTTTGCTTCACCGCCCGCCCGGAGCGGAAATCCATTACCTATCATTTGCAGCAATCTTTGCGGAAACAGCCTTCCGCAAAGATTGAGCCTATTTTAAAATAATGGATTTCTGCTCCAATCTTTCTACTGGAAATGGGGAGGAGGATAAAGTAGCATTCAAAAGCAACAATCCCTTAGAAAAGTGCCTTTATAATAGAAAAAAGCCTGAGGAATCCTCAAGCTTTCTAATTTGTACTATTTAATGCCCCTCATAAACTTTTGGATAATAGGGGCGATGACGAACAAAATGATACCCAGCAGTATGGCTGCGCCTCCGATGGACCCAAAGTAAAGGGTTTCGTTAGCGGGGGTATAGAACTTAACAAGCTGTGCGTTCAATGCTTGTGCCGCAGCGCTTGCCAGGAACCAGACGCTCATTGTCTGAGCTGAGAAGGCGACGGGCGCAAGTTTAGTGGTTGCAGAAAGTCCCACTGGTGAAATAAGAAGTTCACCCAACACAACGATAAAGTAGCTGAGAACCAGCCATAAAGGACTTACAAGTGCATCTCCGCTGATGTAGCCCGGGATAAGGATGACTAGGAAAGAAAGCCCGGCAAACAATAATCCCATAGAGAATTTTTGCGGAATATTTGGCTGGCGGTCACCCAGTTTCACCCACATCCAAGCAAAGACAGGTGCCAGAATGATGATGAATAGGGGGTTCAAAGATTGAAACCATGCTGGAGAAATCGTGATTCCTGCAAATTCAAGATCCGTTCTTTTATCAGCATAGCTGGCCAGGATGGTTGAGCCCTGTTCCTGGATTGCCCAGAACATCACAGCTGCAATGAACAACGGGATATAGGCGATGACCCGTGAGCGCTCTACTTCCGTTGTTTTTGGGCTGAAGTACATAGCTAGGAAATAAAGAGTCGGAATCAAGATCCCTAAGAATCCAATCAGGTTAATAAACATATTGACCGTGAACAAACCGTTTGGAATCAAGTACGCCAGCAGTCCACCCACAAGAATAACCGTTATGGCAATGATAGTGGAGTACTTTTTCTTCTCAGAAGATGTCAGCGGGTTTCCGACATACGTTCCTGCCAACCCTAAGTTTTTCTTCTTTGTAATAACAAAAACGATTAATCCCAGCAGCATTCCGACTGCTGCAGCTCCAAAGCCCCAGTGAAAGCCGTAGGAATCTGAAAGGGCCCCTGTAATCAGCGGAGACAGGAAGGCCCCAAGGTTGATCCCCATATAGAAAAGGCTGAACCCGGCGTCGCGCCGGCTGTCGCTTTCTGGATACATTTCACCGACGACACTGGACACGTTTGGCTTTAACAGGCCTGTACCAATGACAATGAACACCATTGACACAAAAAACATGGAAAGGCTTCCAGGGATCGCTAAAGCAATATGACCGAACATGATCAATATTCCACCGTAGAATATTGCCTTAGATGTGCCGAATACCCGGTCAGCCAGCCAGCCTCCGATGACACCGGACATATAAACCAAAGCACCATAGATGGACATAATGGAAAGGGCAAGGTTTTCATCCAATCCAAGGCCGCCTTCTGATACCTCATAATACATGTAGAATACAAGAATGGCTCTCATGCCATAGTAAGAAAATCTCTCCCAGAACTCTGTGAAAAATAACGTGAAGAGTCCTTTAGGGTGCCCGAAGAATCCTTTTTGCGGGACACTCTCGACAATCTTCTGTTTATCTGATTTAGACATATGTGTACCTCCTCTGAAAATACTTTACTATAATAATTACTTTTTTTGTCATTGTCAAAATACTTAAAAGTATGACTAGTGAAAGTATTGAGAATAAAAGAAAATTATAGGTAATTGATCATAGTTCTCTTCTGTTATTTGATAATTATTATTATTTTTAAATAATGATTCAGGGGAGTATACACCTATATATTCATAAGGGAAAATCAGAATAAATCAAAAGATCCCTGGTCCTAAGCCGGCCAGGGATCTTCTGAAAATTATTCTATTTTAGATAAAATGCTTCTTTTGTAGGTTTTTTAATCGTTACTAAAAATGACCTTACATAACAGTACTTATTAACCTCACCAAAAGGGCTTTGCCTTGGAAGGGTCAGAATTAAGCTTCATCTTACCGCTATAGAAGCCGTGATCGGAAGGCATAGGTATTGGTGCAAATCTGATGATGCCTGTATAGGTCTTTCCGTCTTTATCGTATTGGTAAGCACCATCACTGTCCCCGATATTTTGCCCGTATATGCCGTATTTCTCTTGAACGGCGGGCGGCTGTAAATCTGCAGGAAATTCAACGATGAGCTGATACCTTTTTTCAGTATCTCCTCTTTTGAGAACGATTAAGAAGGTACCGTCCTCTCCAACTTCCCCTGTGTCAGTCAGTATGAATTCTTCTAAGGGTTGTGCTGTGGCATCCATAACTTGTTCGATTGCAGCGGCATCTGGATATTCCTTCAGGCCAGCCTGGATGACGCTTCCCTCAGGCAGGTTTGTTTGACCGCGGACCACCATTCTTTTATCAAAACGCACGTTAGACTCCATGATAATAGTTTCGTTTCCTGACGCGATTTGAGGTGCCTCTTCTTCTTCGGCCAGGGCTTCATCCACCAGGACCACCCGGCAGCCGGCCGCCATTAGAAGAACAGAAACCAACACCAAAAGGGATACAGCTTTTTTTAACATGCCTGTTTCTCCTTATCAGCAAAGGAAAAGTCTTCTCTTTGAGGCTGATGAGTGGCAGCTGGCGTGCTTGTCCGTCTGTTTTTCTTCCTTAGGCGCTTCAGGCCGACAGTGTTGCCTTCAATAAGTACAGACCTTAATACTGAGCTGATCTCATTTACACAATAAATGGATACTGCAAAGAAAAGGAGCGGACCCAATACGATATAAGGTTTGATGAAAACCTGCTGGATGTTGATACTGATTGTGGCAGCCCATTCATTTATGGCTGAAAAATATACAGGAATGCTTTCCATGATACCGAACTCTGCGGTCATCAGTCCGCCCAGACAGATTTTTAAGATTCCAAGCTGGATCAAAAGAAGAAGAGTTTGAGACAGCTGTTCAGAAAATAGAACAATAGAGTGCCGGCCGTAGTGAGGCAGTAAATGTTTCTTGATCAAGTGAAAGCGGCTGGCCCCCATTTGTCTTGAAACATCCACGAATTCCTGCTTCATGAAATCATTCATCCCCTGTCCAACATACATGCCAAGGGAAGGAATGACGATGAGGGCAATGACGACTACTTCAATAATCAAAAAGCGCATGCTTGTAAGTGCCTGTGCTTCGTAAGCCGCTTGAAGCGGGTACAGCAGGATGTAACCGACAATGGCAAGCGGAATGAAATTGAATGTATCCCAAAAACCTTTAAAACCGGATCTCAGCCATGACGGCATGAAAGCATACAGAAGTCCTGTCGCAAAGCCGCCTGCCATCCTCAGCAATGCGATGGCCAGGGCACCAAGCAAAGTATACTTCGCACCATCGATAAGCAGCAGGAAAATATTTCTTCCCAGCCTGTCACTTCCCATAGGAGGCATTTCTGAAGGAGAATAAGGCGCTGCAGCAATGACTTTAGAGGTTTCAGGATCTGTTATATATGGCGGTCCTTCAGCCTGTAGATCCGGATAGATGACAGGAACGATAAAGCTTCCTGCAATCATGCCCGCCAGGATGACAAAGGGTATCCAGAACCGGAAAGATTTGAAAATACTCATACCTCAACTTCCCCTCCAATCGTCTTGGTTAAAAGAACCTGCCCTATGCTGAAGATGATGAAAAATGGCACGTAAATCATCAGCATGCCAATGAAGAACGCACTTGGTTCTGCAGTAGCTGTTTTTAGCAGAACAAACATAAATCCATTAATATTAAACAATATTTCGATGATGAGCAGATTAGAAAGCATCAATAAGAAAATCGGTTTGATGTGATAATAAAATTGAACCCAGACGTTCCGAAACAAATGAACCCACAAAGTATAAGCCTTTGAAAACCCTTTGGAAAATGAGTATTCAACGTATGGCTTGTCTTCTTCCTCTCTTATCTGAAAAAGGAAATGTTTTGTAAGAAAGGCAATTGGCAGGACAGCCAGGCAGACAATCGGCAGCACATAGATTTTGTCTTCGCCCAGCTTGTAGATATCAAACATGAGGATATCCGTCTTCTTGAAAAGCCAAATGATGAATAATTGCAGAAGTACAACAATCATCACATCCGGAAGGGAATCAAATAAATCAAGAATACGCATGCATACCCGTTTTGCCCAACGTGGCAGGAACATGATCAGATAGCTGACGACAGCCGAAACGACGACAGCGATGGAAAAGGCTGTTACCAGAAGAAGGAACGAGTACCCGAACAGTTGTAACAGCATCGGGAATATCGGATAACTTTTTCCGTTATCATCAACGATAATGGAAATGGATCCGGGATTCAGTACATCATGGAAGATTTGCTTCAGCGTATGAAGGTACTTGGCAATATGTATGACGAGTTCATGATCATAGAAAAGCAGTGAACCGGCTGCACTAAATAGAAATAACCCTGCACATGTCAGTAGGAACTGAACAGGCAGCCACAATATTTTACTCAAGGGAAAGCCTCCTTTTTTATCGATAAGGCAGTGGATAACTGCCGTTTCTAAATGCGTAGAAAATTTTAATATTCACTTCCATGGTTGACTTTAACTATGCTCTTTCCTCGTCGAGCTTCAGCGCCCAGCTCCTCGGGGTCAAATAACCCGCAGAGAATAAAAGGAAAGACCGCCTTTTTTTCTCTGCGGAACATTTGCCTGTCGGAGCTGGACAAGGCGCTTTCGCTTTTGATCCGTCGAGCTTCAGCGCCTAGCCCCTCGGGGTCAAATAACCCTCAGAGAATAAAAGGAAAGACCGCCTTTTTTTCTCTTGAGAACATTTGCCTGTCGGGGCTGATCAAGGCGCTTACGCTTTTGAGGCGTCCAGCTTCAGCGCCTAGCCCCTCGGGGTCAAATAACCTCAAGAGAATAAAAGGAAAGACCGCCTTTTTTTCTCTTGAGAACATTTGCCTGTCGGGGCTGGACAAGGCGCTTACGCTTTTGATGTTACGATAACATTTCAAATTTTTCAGAATATTTCACTCTAACTATAGCATTTTCTAAAATATGGTTCAACAGTGAGTATAAATTACCGAAAATTGAAAAAACATAGCAAAGTGTACATAATAAAAGGTAAATATAATTCAATTTTAATTAGAGAGTAAGGGGACGTTCTTCATGAATGAAAAAGAAGCGATTCAGCAGTTAGAGAATCCAAACACGACTGCAAGTCTGGTTGGGGATTTTAGAAACATGGGTATCGAAAAGGGGATGGTTCTCATCGTACACTCTTCTTTAAGTTCCTTAGGGTGGGTATGCGGTGGTGCTGTTGCTGTAGTAGCTGCCTTGATGGAAGCAGTAGGGAAAGAAGGGACGCTGATAATGCCTGCTCAATCTGCAGATAACTCTGACCCGGCAGAGTGGGAAAACCCGCCTGTTCCGGAGAGTTGGTGGCAGATTATCAGGGATGAGATGCCTGCCTATGATCCGGACGTGACTCCTTCAAGAGGAATGGGGAAAATAGCAGACGTGTTTAGGGATTTCCCTGGAGTAAGCAGAAGCAGCCATCCTGTGTACTCCTTTGCTGCATGGGGAAAACACGCAGGGTACATCCTAAGCGAGCAGCCGATAGAGGAAGGATTTGGCTCAGATTCACCTCTGGCAAAAATCTATGAATTAAAAGGAAGTGTGCTCCTGATCGGTGTTACACATGAAAGCAATACATCCCTCCATTTTGCAGAACACAGTATTAGCAACCGGCAGAAGGTCAAAAAAGGGACTGCGATGATGGAGGGTGGAAACCGTATATGGAAAAACTACGAAGAGATTTTATACGATTCCGATCCTTTTGATGAACTCGGAAAGGAATTCGAGGGAAAGTATACTATTAAAACATCAGTGATCGGGAAAGCTGACTGCAGGCTTATGGAGCAGCGTGAATTAGTTGATTTTGCACGAAGATGGCTTCAAGAAAGAAATGAAAAGAAGGGAATGGAAGAGTGATGAATGAAAAATTAGTAAGAGTTGGGGCTACTTATCTTCCTGTGCAAAACCCAGCATCATCTGCTCAGTGGTACTCTGTGAACCTTGGAGCGGAAATAAGCTATCAGGATAGCGATAAAGCCATTTTAAACCTAGCCAATCAGAGCTTTTTTCTTGTGAAGGCCGGCGGTAACCAATCGGCGGGTTTTTTTGATAAGAATGGAGAGGAACACTTTTCATTAACATTTGAAGTGGACGGTCTGTCTGCATTGGAAGAACTTCACCACAAATTCAAACAGCAAAAAATTAAGACTGGGGACATTGAAGATCGGGGCCATGCCGGCCGGAACTTTGTCTTTTGGGATATGGACGGCAATATGTTCGATGTATGGAGCGAGCTTAGTCCTGACTTTAAAAAGAGATATACAATAGATTAAAATGTTTCACGTGAAACCTTTTAAAAGGAGGAAAACGATGACAAAACCGCAATATGAAAAAGCAACCTTTGCCGGCGGATGTTTCTGGTGCATGGTTTCTCCTTTTGATGAGAGGGAAGGCATCAAGGAGATAGTATCAGGATACACGGGGGGAGGTACTGAAAATCCGTCTTATAAAGAAGTAGTATCAGGGCAAACAGGTCACAGGGAGGCTGTTCAAATCGTCTTTGATCCTGAGGTGTTCCCATATGAAGAACTTCTGGAGCTGTACTGGCAGCAGATTGATCCGACAGATGACGGAGGACAATTCAGTGACAGGGGAAGTGCTTATACGACAGCTATCTATTACCATAACGAAAAACAAATGGCTGTAGCGGAAAAGTCGAAGCGGGACCTGCAGGAAAGCGGGAAGTTCCAAAATCTAATTGCAACCGAAATCCTCCCAGCCCAAGCATTTTATCCGGCGGAAGACTATCATCAGGAATTTTATAAGAGAAATAATTTCAGATACGAACTTTACCGCAGGGGATCCGGCAGGCAGGAGTTTTTGAAAGAGCACTGGCCAAAGGACACATCACATCTCAAAGAAAAACTCACAGAGATTCAATACCAAGTCACACAGGAAAATGGTACAGAGCCTCCTTTTGAAAATGAATATTGGAATAATGAAAGGGAAGGAATCTATGTCGATATCGTTTCCGGGGAACCACTTTTTACGTCAAAAGACCAGTATGACAGCGGATGCGGCTGGCCCAGCTTCACCAAGCCTGTTATGTCTGCAAGCGTAAAAGAAAAATATGATTTGAGTCACAGAATGACCAGAGTCGAAGTGCGAAGCCGTGAAGCTGATTCCCACTTGGGACATGTTTTTGAGGATGGTCCGGGTAAAAACGGGCTGCGGTACTGCATCAATTCAGCTGCACTAAGGTTCATTCCTGTGAAAGATTTGGATAAAGAGGGGTATGGAGATTTTAAAATCCTTTTTCCAGCACATTCATAAAAGATCCGCTCAATGTCATGGATACTCTTGATTCTCCTGATAGCGCAAAAGTGCATTGAATCAGCTATACCAGGCAAATATTCCAAAGAAAAGTCACCCGAAAATTTTATAAAAGTAATTGGCATTGTACACTAAGTAATAAAAAAACGTCCTGGGAACCCTCACAGGACGTTTCATTTTGATACCAATGGTTGTATGAATGGTAAATCGCTGCTGAAGTAGGGTGATTAGTCGTTAAACACCCTACTAAAATGGGAAATCACCGCTGAAGTATAGTGATTAACCTGTAAACACTATACTAAAATGGTAAATCGCTGCTGAAGTAGGGTGATTAGTCGTTAAACACTATACTAAAATGGGAAATCATCGCTGAAGTAGGGTGATTAGTCGTTAAACACTATACTAAAATGGGAAATCATCGCTGAAGTATAGTGATTAGTCGTTAAACACTATACTAAAATGGGAAATCATCGCTGAAGTATAGTGATTAGTCGTTAAACACTATACTAAAATGGGAAATCACCGCTGAAGTATAGTGATTAACCTGTAAACACTATACTAAAATGGTAAATCGCTGCTGAAGTATGGTGATTAGTCGTTAAACACTATACTAAAATGGGAAATCATCGCTGAAGTATAGTGATTAACCTGTAAACACTATACTAAAATGGGAAATCGCTGCTGAAGTATGGTGATTAGTCGTTAAACACTATACTAAAATGGGAAATCATCGCTGAAGTATGGTGATTAGTCGTTAAACACTATACTAAAATGGGAAATCATCGCTGAAGTATAGTGATTAGTCGTTAAACACTATACTAAAATGGGAAATCACCGCTGAAGTATGGTGATTAGTCGTTAAACACTATACTAAAATGGGAAATCACCGCTGAAGTATAGTGATTACCTTGTAAACACTATACTAAAATGGGAAATCACCGCTGAAGTAGGGTGATTAGTCGTTAAACACTATACTAAAATGGGAAATCACCGCTGAAGATAGTGATTAGTCGTTAAACACCCTATTAAAATCAGAAATCGCTGCTGAAGTATAGTGATTAGTCGTTAAACACCCTACTAAAATGGGAAATCGCCACTGAAGTATAGTGATTAGTCGTTAAACATCCTACTAAAATGGGAAATCACCGCTGAAGTATGGTGATTAACCAGGCAGTGCTTTTTGAGGCATTTACATCTTCAGGTTGCCTGCATCTATAGGAGCAAGATGCTGTTTCGGTTCAGGAACCCGGGATAGAATAATGATGCCAATGATGAATAGAATGACTAGACTGAAAACACCTGTACTGGAATCGCCTGTCACCTGAGCAGTCACCGCGACAAGGAGCGGTCCCATGATGGAGGCGAATTTTCCAAAGATATTATAAAAACCGAAAAATTCATTGGAGTTTTGTTTAGGAACCAACTTGGCAAAATACGATCTGCTTAAAGCCTGAATCCCTCCCTGAGATGTGGCAACAAGCATCGCGAGTATCCAGAAGTCTAGCGTCGTTTCCAGGAAATAAGCATAGATACAAACAAAGATATAAATGATGATGCCGACATAGAGCATTTTCTTTCCCGTGAATTTTTCAGAAAGCCTTCCGTAAAGAATGGCAAATGGAGCTGCCACGACCTGGGTGACAAATAAGATGATGAGAAGGCTTGTGGATGATATGCCAAGGTCCGACCCATAGGCTGTCGACATAGTGATGATGGTGCCGACACCGTCAATATAAAAGAAGTAAGCAAGCAGAAATAAGAATAAGGCACGGTATTTTTTGATTTCTTTAAATGTTTTCGCAAGACGCTTGAAGCTGTTGACGACCGGCTTAGGCTCCGGCTCAATATAGTAGCGCTGATGGACATTTTTAAACATGGGAATGGCAAACAATCCCCACCACAAAGCAGTTATAAGAAAAGCGGTCTTACTTGCGATCGTGGTTGAAAGGGGAATGGTCCCGCTCTGCGACAGTACAATGATGGCAATACTGATGAGGAATGGAATGGTGCTTCCGATATATCCAAGTCCAAAGCCTCGCGCAGACACTCTGTTCATTCTCTCATCCGAGGTCACATCGGTAAGGAAGGCGTCATAGAATACATTTGCTCCGGCCGAACCGACTGCAGCGAAGGTATAACAGATTAAAAGGATGAGCCATTGGTCACTTGGAATGAAAGCCAGCACGGCTGTAGCTGTGATTCCCAAGCCAAAGAAGAATGTGAAAAACTTCTTCTTGAACCCTTTATAATCGGCAATAGTTCCAAGGATCGGACCGAGCATAGCCAATATAAAAGTAGCGATGGCGATCGTGTATCCCAAGTAAGCAGTAGAATCGGATGCGCTTACTCCCGCATTGGTGGCGGCTGCCTTGTAGAACAATGGAAAAACCGCCGTTGAGATTATGATGGAATACGCCGAGTTAGCCCAATCATAGAACATCCAGCTGTTTTCTTCTTTCGAAAAACTTTTCATCAGCATTGACCTCCTGGAAACGATTTCAATTTTATTGTACAAGAAAAGCAGTGAAGAAAATGAAAAGCCCGTAAACTTTACATAAGATTTACAGTTTCAGCAGGTCTTGGACGATTTGCCCGTCTGTTTCTCCCAAGTGAATCCCCAGCAGCCTGGCAAATGTCGGCCCTTCATCCACAAGGTGCATGGCCGGGATGATGGCCCCCTCGCGTATCCCTTTACCGGAAGCCATCAAAATCGTATGATAATCCGGCTTGTTCGGTGAATACCCATGGGAAGCATACGTATATTTTCCAGATTGGACATCTTCAGGAGTGATTTCATCCAGATAACTTCCCTCGAGCCCTTCTTTGATGTAAAAGCCTTTTAGAGCTTCAATCATGAAAGCACAGTTCCCGTCAGCTCCTTTTTTCCGGGCTTCTTTACCGGTTATGATATGTTCAATACCGTTCTTTTCATCCTCTAAAAGACCCCGCAAAATCCCTTCTGCGGCTTTCAGTGTTTCGTGATCATGTGGGTCTTTAACGTATATATATGCCGAGCCGTCGCAGCTTTTGCAATAAGCTTTCCAATCAATCACTCGCCCGGTGTCGTTTACGCTGATCAAGCCCTTTTCCTTCAATAGGACATTAGGTTTAATTGCTTTGGATTCATCGAGAGCGCTGTGGTCGCCAAGGGCTATAATGGTTGAATTGTCATATATGCCGGCATCTTTCAAGGCTGACAGGATTCTGCCCAGACGCTCGTCATGTCTTTTCAAAGCCGCATATGCCTCCTCAGAAGAGAATCCATGATAGTGTCGGTTGGAATCCAGGTCGGTAAAATGGATGAGCATGAGGTTGGGTTTTTTCTTGCAAATGGTTTCAACCGTTGATTCAAGTACAAAGTCGTCCAGCTCCGGCTGAAACAGCCCATTACGGATGTGGCCGAAGCGCCGGTTCATTTCCAGCTGAAAAGAAGTGCTGCCATTCCAGAGAGAGACGGCTACTTGGTGATGCCAGGGCCGGTTGGCGAATATTTCAGGCATATTGTAGTCGATATTCGCCTTGGCGGTTACAGGCCATAGTAAGGCAGCAGTCGTAAAGCCTGCTCGTTTTGCCTCATCATAGAGTGTAGTCCCTTTGATATGATGTCTGTGCCAATACCAGTCAGGAGAGGCGCTGCCAGGCTGCAGGTGAGTATTGTTGATGACTCCATGTCTGTTCGGGAAGTTGCCGGTCACGATAGTGGCGTGGCATGGATAGGTGACGGAAGGATAAATCGTTTCGACAGCTTTGCAATAGGCTCCTTTCCTTAAAAATGCTTTAAAGTTAGGGAGTTCGGTCAGTGTGGGAAAATCCAAAGAAGAAAGACAGTCGAATGAAATAACAATCAAGTGGTCAGTAAGTTGTTCCATGAAAGCCTCCGCAATCAAAATATTTAAAAAATTCACTATATGTATTAAATATAACAGAAAACCTGGATTAGACCAGAAAGGATTTAAATGGAAGCGAAAACTTTACAATCACCATTCTGCATAGCATCCTGCCGGCTTGGGGTCCAGGGATACGGGGCCGTGAAGCGGATTTACGGCTTTCATTTTTCCATAGAGAATGGTGTTCTTTGATGCTTTTTCACTGCTGCTCTTTAAAACGGCCGCAAACTTTGCAAAAGGCTGTTTTCGCATATATTGCTGCTTTCGGAAAAATATCAAGAGCCGGATTTTTCACCGGTTACTAAGAGTTTTATCTCTTAGCGGGGGAGATTAGCTTTTTTCTTTTCTTGATATTGATCTTTCTTCGGAATAGTATCAATAGCAACAAAGTTTACGAAAAGTGCCTTGCAACAACACCTATAAGAAGAGTAATTGAAAAAATAAAGGGCGAAACCATTGCCGGTTTCGCCCTTTGCCAGCTTCAGTCTTCCCTGAAGCCGGACAAGCCATTGTTCCAATATCATGCCTGAATATAGTCGTAATCGTAATCCGTTTTATCGTCCTTGAAGTATTCCGCGATCACCTCTTTATCCGAGTGGGGAATTTCTTTTCCTTCGACGATTTGGGCTCCATTGATACAGCCGCTTGTCAGCAGAATGAGGTCCTCTTCGTTGCTGAGTGCAAGGGCGGACAGCACTCCTTCTGCTCTGGTCCTCTCAGTGTAAATATTTTCAGCAGAGGGATCAGAGAAGCCTTCAAGAACATTGCTGATGATCTCATCAGGATCATTAAAGTCAGGGTGATCAACGGAAACAACAATCTCATCTGCTTTTCCGTCAATCGTTTCTGCCATTAGCGGCATTTTGGATTTATCCCTGATTCCTATTCCGGTAATCAGGACAATCAATCGTTTGTACTCAAGTTTTTTGACTTCCCTAAGCAAATTGTCAAGGGCAGCCGGTGTGTGGGCATAATCAAGAAGGATCTTTCGGTTTCCGTACTCTGTCAGAATTTCAAACCTTCCTTCAGGCCCTTCAACCGAAGGCAGAGCCAGCAGGATCTGATGAATCGAATAACCTGAGTGCAGGGCTGTGCATATAGCAGCAAGTATATTGGCTACGTTATAGTTTCCGATGACCGGCACTCTGACAATATAAGACTCATCGTGAACCTTTAGTTCAAAAAAGGTCTCGTGGCCGATGGTTCTTAAATTGGACGCTTTTACATCCGCTTCAGACCTTCTATCAAGGCTGTAAGTAAGTACTTCCCCGGGATACATGTCCAGGATATCCTTGCCCATGCCGTCATCATCGATATTTACCACTGCTTTTTTAGCCTGCCTGAATAGTTTAAGTTTGGCTTCTTTGTAGTTTTCAAATGTTCCATGAAACTCCAAGTGTTCAGGAGAGAGGTTGGTATGTATGGCGATATCAAACTCTATTCCTTCCACCCTTTTTTGTTCTGTGGCAACCGAGGATACTTCCATGGCAGCAGCCTGATCACCGCGCTGATGGAACTCATCAAAAATGTAATGTAAATCAGAAGATTCCGGAGTAGTCGGCGTACTTTTCTTCAGATTGATTTTTCCAGAGGAAGAAATAATGCCGGTCGTCCCGATTGAGCCGGTCGGTGTTCCGAGCAAGGTCATCAAGGATTTTACATAGGCAGTGACAGTGGTTTTCCCGTTCGTTCCCGTCACCCCGATAGTGGTCAGCTTTTCGTGGATACTTTTATAAAACACAATTGACAATTGCGCAAGGAATGCCCTGGCATCCTCTACAAGAAGAAATGTCCGGTCCGGATACTTTCTACTGGCTTTTTCAAACACCTTAGCGTTTTCCCCGGCCAGTACAACTGCTCCATTACGGATCGCATCTTCAAGGAAGGAATGCCCATCGTGCTTTTCACCGCTTACACAAACAAACGCAGCATTCTCCTGCACTCGTCTAGAGTCATAATTGACATTTGAAATTTCTCTCTTCTCTTTTCCCCAGAGGCGGTTGATTCCTAACTGTTCCTGTGATGTAAAGTCAATATTCATGGCTCTCTCCCTTTGATATGAAAGTCGGTGATCCCAGCTTCATATATAGTTTGACCGTAACAGCAGTGAGCATATACAAGAGGAGTAAATGCTAGTCATTCTCTTTCAACAGACTGTCTCAATTTCTATCCGTCTTTACCCGGATTTCAGAAAATTATTCTGGAAAAGATTTCTTGCAAAGGAAAATGTAATAGTGGCCACTGCTTTTGTGAAGAAAATGAACTGTATGAAGTTTTGGATGGTTCTGAGAAGATTTTCCATTAAATTTGAGATATACTCTAGATAAAATTCAACAGTCAAAAGCTCGGAGGAAGGTATGGCCGGAAAAAAATCAAGGGGCTTTTTTTAACTCAATCAATTTCAGCATCATTGGAATAATGAACGCATTTATTGATATATTTTCATTAAATTTGTTCTTACTTCTATACCCTGCAGAACAAGGGGCAGTATTGGTCCTTTTCAATACAGCCGCCTATACCCTGGCTGTGTTCAAACAGTTATTTTTGGAATTCGCGTCTGACTTTTAAAGAGGGCAGCAGGAAAGGCCGGTAAAACTTACCTTCGTGATACAGGCGATGATCAGCAATGCCGTATTCTTTGGGTCAGTTCAGTTGCTGGGTCTTACATCATTGCAGCTGTTTCTGGTACACAACCTCTCGAAAGCCCTGGCCATGCTCCTGTCTTCGGGGGCAAGCTTTCTTTTTATGAAATATTTGGTCTTCCGGACAGAAGGGGAATCATCTGTAAAAGGGAAACGCAGCAGAATCAGATAATCGTTCGTGCCATAATTGACTAAAGGAGGAGAAGAAGAAATGAGCACTGTAAAATGGGGAATTATGAGTACAGCCAATATCGCCAAAAAGGCTATCATCCCAGCACTCCAAAGTTGTGGAAATGCCGAGGTCACAGCAATTGCAAGCATCAGCGGCAAGGCAGAAGAAGCCGCAAATGAATTTTCCATTCCGAAAGCATATCAGAGCTATGAAGAACTTTTAGACGATCCTGAGATTCAAGCGGTCTACATCCCGCTGCCCAATACCATGCACAAGGAATGGGTCACGAAAGCGGCAGAGAAAGGCAAGCATGTGCTGTGTGAAAAACCAGCAGCATTGAACGCTGAAGACGTAGAGGAAATGGCCGAAGCCTGCCGTTCAAATAATGTCCTTTTCATGGAGGCCTTCATGTACCAGTTCCATACACAGCACAATCGGGTCAGGGAACTGATTGCAGAAGGTACCATTGGAGAAGTGAGGCACATGAGGTCGGCATTTACCTTTAAACTGGATCTTGAAACAAACAAGCAGAATATCAGGCTGGATAGAGGACTTGGTGGAGGAAGCATCTGGGATGTCGGCTGCTACTGCATCCATTCCACCAGGTATATATTAGGGCAAGAACCGATAGAAGCCTATGTGAAGGCGGATGTTCATGAGGAATTTGAGGTAGATACGAAAGCATCAGGCCTTCTCAGTTTTGAAAAAGGGGTGACCGCAAGCTTCGAGTGCGGATTTGATCAGCCTATGAGGGATTACTATGAAGTTTCCGGAACTAAAGGAACAATCAAGGTTCCATTTGCCTACCGTTCAGACCGCTTTCCTAACGGAGAAGTCAGCATCATCATACTGGATGAACAAGGAACGGAGAAAAAGGAGGTACTGGAGGGAAATCAATATGAGATTCAAACAAACCACTTCAGCGAGTGCATACTGAATGGGAAAAAACCTGTTTACTCCCCTTTAGATACCATAAGAAATATCAAGGCCATTCAAGCTTGTTACGAGTCCTTAGAAAAAAGTGCTCCTGTACGATTATAATCAGAAGCTGTTTTCGAATATATTCTTGCTTTTGGAAAAATCCACAAGAACAGTCAGTATCAAATAGCAGCAAAGTTTAAGAAAAGAGTCTAACTAGAATTTCAAAATCGTCTCTCAGGAGGCGGTTTTTTTTGAATAATAGGTACTTACCTGAGATAGACAAAAACTAAACAAAAATTAAACGAAAATAATACAGTCGGATGTTTTATCAAAAATTTTTAGGGCATATATTTAGCAAGAAAGTGAAATAAAACCCTTTAAGGAGGAGGAGCCATGAAAGCATTAGATTCAATTGCACTGATACTATTAATTGTCGGAGGCCTAAACTGGCTGCTTGTCGGATTATTCGAATTTGACCTAGTGGCAGCCATCTTTGGCGGACAGGAAGCCATTCTTTCTAAAATTGTTTACATCCTTGTTGGTCTTTCAGCGATTTACTGCATCAAACTTTTTGGCAGAATCAAAGATTAATATAAGCTGCTTTATCAGCAGACTAAAGCCATTCCAGCTATCTGGAATGGCTTTTTTATTGTTTAGGAAATTATAAATTAACCCTCTATGGATAACTTATAGCAGCATCCTCCACATCTAGCTGCAGCGCCTGAGGATCCGTACCCACTGGAACGGATTTAGCCCCTCGGGGTCAAATAACCCTCAGAGCATAAAAGGAAAGAGGACCTTTTTTTCTCTGAGGAACATTTGCCTGTCATTATAGATGGCTTTTATGCATGAACAGGCTCCCATAAGTTTTCAATCCCCTGCACACGTTTGATGGTGGTGATGGCTCCTTGATGAAGGCCTTCATGCCAGTTCGCGAAAGAAACCACTTCGGCTAACGTTTCAAAAGCAATTTGCTTTGTCATTTGGAAAGGCTTTTCCCCTTTCTCCGATAGTCTTCCCATGAAAGAGGCCTTTAACCTTTCCGGCTGTTCAGACAAGAGCCGTCTTAACTCCTTAAGTGAAGGAGGCGTTCCTTCCCAGGAAGCAGGACTTGTATTGAAGCCAAACATTTCAGCAAAACCTTCGGGGATTTGTCCTTTTTCTCCTGCGAAAGAATGGATAAGGTTTTCATGGCTTAAATATATATGGCCCAAATTCCAACGGATGGAATTTTTGAAGCCGTCCGGCACAAAGTCAGCCATTTCTTCCGTTGTGTTGTCCAATGCGGCAATCGTTCTCATACGGATGAAATCCATTTGCTTAAAAAGTTGTGTATCTTCCATCATCTTTCCTCCTATAGCATTTTCCTTACTACTTCTGTATATTTGGAGAAAAACCCTTTTATTAAATATTGAAGGTTTAATGTTAGACTTATAATGGATAGGCAGGGATAATTAGATTTGAAACAATGTGGAAGTACAGCTTGTTAGTAAAGTCTCAAAGTTCATAAATCAAGTGAAAAAATAAAGGATTCAGACCAGATGGGTTGAAGTAAGTAAGATGATATTTAAAAATATATAATATACATACAATAGAATTGGCGTAAATCTGAAACTTTTTGATTCGCAGTGCGTATAAGTTAGTAAGAACATAGAGAATCTGGACGGAGGTGAAAACATGAGCATACTAAAAAGGCTGTTTGGCAAAAAAGAAAAAGAGGTGCCAGTCGTAAAAGAACGAAATGTTTTCACAATTGAAGTCGGAGATATTGTAGCATATGATCTTGAGGACTATGAAGTGGTCAGCAAGCTAACATACAATGACCATGGCTTTGAATGGATAGGATATCAATTAGAAAGCCCGGGACGTACAGTGTGGCTGAGCGCTGAGATGGATGATCAGGTGTATTTAGGGATCTATGAGAAAGTGAAGCTGAAGCTGAGTGAACCGATACCGGAAGAAATCGAGTATAACGGAACACGTTATTACTTGGATGAATCCGGAAGTGCAAGAGTAAAAGGAGAAGGCCGCGGGAAAAATGTGAATGACATAAATTGCCGTTACTTCGACTTTGAGGATGAAGAGGAAGAAAGTTATTTATCCGTGGAGATTTGGGGCAGTGAAATCGAGGTCAGCAGCGGATATGAAATTAATGAATATGAAATCAAAATAATCGCAAGTAATTAATCAGGAGGCTGAAATCATGTTTCAATTATTTAAAAGAGTAAAAACGGTAGTAGGTTCAGAGTTGAATGCCATGCTTGATAAAGCGGAAGATCCGGTGAAGATGCTTGATCAGTTCATGCGTGAGATGGAAGCGGATATCCGTGACGCAGAGGCGGCGGTAGCGAAGCAGATCGCGAATGAAAAAATGCTTCAAAGAAAATATGAAGAAGCAGACAAAATGGCGGAGAAGAGACAGCAGCAGGCAGTCAAAGCACTGGAAGCCGGCAATGACGATCTTGCCAGAAGAGCACTAGAAGACAAGAAAACCCACAGTGCACAGGCTGATACAATGCGTGAATCCTATGAGAGAGCCAAAGGCGATGCGGACAGCCTGCGCAAGAAGCTTGATGAAATGAAGAATGAATACAACCAAATGAAGCTGAAGAAGGATTCATTAAAAGCGCGCGCTGAATCGGCAAAAACACGTACAAAAATGAACCGGGCCATGTCTTCTATTGGCGGGGACGAATCCAGAAAAGGCTTCGACCGTATGGAAGAGAAAGTCCTGCAGTTTGAAGCAGAAGCTGAAACAAGCGAGGATATGAGATCGTCGAACCGAAGCCTTGATGATGAACTTGATGCATTAGATAAGAGCAACGGTGTGGACGATGAGCTGGCAGCCCTAAAGAAACAACTAGGAAAAGAATAGATCTGCAGCTTCAGGAATCGCCTCCTTGTGCGGTTCCTGCTTATGTATGTCTTCTTGGAAGCAATGCACTTGGAAGGTGTATTCAGGCAGTCTTCTTGAGGACACGAACTTGAGGAGCTAGTGGAGAAGATGTATCCAAGCAGGCCGCTTGGGAACAAATCAAATCAATTTGAAGTATGAGCAAGTGAAAGCAGGTGAGTTAATGAAGAAGTCGTTAGCGGTCTTGATTATTACAATGATTATGCTGGCCGCCTGCGGTCCTGGCCCTGGTTCAGGGAGCGGTTCAATATTCAAGGAAGGTATAGTCGACTTTATCAACAATCAATATACCTTTACCGATACGGTGGCAAGCGGGGCGGATGACAGCAATTATTCAGAAGTTTACATAGCAGAAAATCAATCAATTGATGAAGTAGCACAAGCTATCCAGAATCACGTGGAACCCGAAAGAATCAGTGATAAGAAGGACAATAAGCAGGTGCTTGTCTATGACGAGTTGTTTGTCATCCTTACAGAAGATGAGGAAGACAGTGCGAACACCATGATTGAGGTAGCTAATGACCGGTTTGTGCGCAACAACTACAGCCCTAGTTTCTTTGAGGGTCTGCTGCTCTATTCGGTTTTGAATAGTTTACTCGGTACCAATGACTGGGACAGAAGTCAGCGCCTAAAATGCAGAAATAACCCTGAATTGTGCTACGGCGGATATAGCCGATCAGGCGGAACTTTTACAGGCTACAATAAAGCACCTATCCGCGGAGGATCATCTTCTGTCAGGGGCGGGGGTCCTGGTGCCGGAAAATAAAAAAATGGAAGCGCACTGTTCACCTCCGGCAGGCAAATGTTCCGAAGAGAAAAAAGGACGTTCATTCTTTTCGGACGCATTATCCGGGGATCCTGTGCTGCAAACGGTGAATAAGGAATTTAGAAGGGAGACTGAGGCATGGAACCATTTATTTTAACACTTATGTACTTTGCAATAGCGATAGTAATTGTAATAATTGGACTCTATATTTTTGAATTGTTGACAAGTAAATACAAGGATTGGGATGAGGTACTGGCAGGGAATCAAGCGGTTGCCCTTTCTATAAGCGGAAAAGTGATCGGAATCTGCATCGTCCTGGCTTTTTCGATATACCATAGCTCCGTACTGACCGACACACTGATCTGGGGCGCTTTTGGGGTCGTCCTGCAAATGGTCGCATACTTGCTGTTTGAACTGTTGACAAGAAAGTTTTCAGTTGAGGAACAGCTGCACAAGGGCAATATGGCAGTTGGAATCATCACCTTTGCCGTATCTGTCGGATTGGCATTTGTCATCGGGGCTTCAATTACGTAATGTGAATTCTCCGTTCGGCTTCACAGCTGGGCGGAGACAAGAATCTCAATTTAACCCGAAGGCTTTCATAAAGGGGACTTATCAGTGGAAAATGAAGGAATTCGAAAAACGAAAGCAATTTATTGGGCTTCAGGGATTGTCTCGATTTGCGGGATTATCTTTGAAGTCCTGTTTGGTGCCGCGGGATCTTATATTCTGGGTGACGGTGTGAAGCAATATACCTTAACGATTTCGCTCTTCTTGACGGGTATGGGAATCGGCGCTTCTATCAGTGAAAAAGTAACAAAGAATCTTATCGTCTCTTTTATCTGGATCGAGTTGCTCATCGGTCTGATCGGCGGTCTGTCCATTTTTACCTTGTTCGGAGTAACCGCCTTCTTTGGTGAAGGGACGGACGCCTTTTTCCTCTATGCTGTTACAGCTATCGTGGGAGCGCTGACAGGGGTTGAACTGCCGATTTTGATTAGAAAAGCTAACGAGATTGGAGAAACGTTAAACCGCAGTACAGCAAGGGTGCTTTTTTCAGATTATGCGGGAGGTTTAATTGGCGGTCTGCTGTTTGTCTATCTTCTGAGGCCTCAATTCGGCCTGGTCAAAACAGCTTTTATTGTCGCCTTAGTAAATGTGGTCGTGGCTCTTTGGCTCATTGTGTATTTTAAAGATGAGATCCGATCCTTGAAAAAACATGCCTCTGCCGGCATCGCAGTATTTATCTTCTTGTTATCGGGAGTGTTTTGGGGAGAAGAAATGGCCTTTTCGTTTGAGCAAAAATTGTACCGTGACCCTATAGTCCACTCGGAGAACACGAATTATCAGCAAATCATCCTTACGAAAGAACAAGGCGACCTGCGGATGTTCCTGGACGGCCAGCTGCAATTCAGTTCATCGGACGAATACCGGTATCATGAAACCCTGGTTCATCCAGCCATGGCCGGTGCGGACAGAAAAGAAAATATCCTTATCCTTGGGGGCGGGGACGGGCTCGCCGTCAGGGAGTTGAGAAAGTATGATGAGATCAGACACATCACACTCGTGGATCTTGACCCCCGTGTTGTAGAGCTGGCCAAAGAGAACCCTTCCATAGCCGAACTGAATGGACAAGCTTTTGAAGATGAGCGTGTCGAAGTCATCAATGAGGATGCGTTTAATTATATGGAAAAATCCACAGATCTCTATGATGTCATCTTAGTCGATCTTCCTGATCCTAATAACGAGTCATTAAATAAACTCTACACATTGGAATTCTATCAGCTGCTCCGCAACCATCTCCCACCGGGAGGCACGATCATGGTGCAGAGTACCAGCCCGACTTTTGCGACCGAAGTGTATTGGAGCATTGATAAAACCATCCAGGCAGCGGGATTGAATACAGCGAACCTTCATGTTGATGTACCAAGCTTCGGAGACTGGGGATTCGTTCTGGCTTCACGGGAAAAACCATCTCTATCGGAGCTGGATATAGAGGTGGAGACAAAGTTTTTAACGGACGAAGTGCTGAATGGCTTAGGTGCCTTTGGAAAAGACATTGATTCCTCGATAACAGATGAGAATGGTAAAGAAGTGAAGCTGGAAATCAACACATTGATCAACCCGAATTTGATCCAGAAATATGAGAAAGCATGGACCACGTATTAGACGACCGGGCTTGCCTGTCTGTCTAATACGTTTTTTTGTGCCCTAAACCGGTTATTGTAATAAGAATGTGGCGATAAAGAGAGTAGGGGCTTTTGACCGAAAAGATTCATTTATGATTGGGAGATGAATATAATGGGGTGTATGGATTTCTGAAAGCCAATTCTTAAAAAAGGTGTGTTTGGATTTGGAAATGGATAGTAAATTGCAGCAAATCACAAGTACCTTGCAAGCGAGAGCGGGCAGCAGCGTCAATGTGATGCTGGCGAAGGACTTTCCAGGTAAGCGGATTGCCGGCGGAAAATACAATATGGGCACTCATACAATTACGATGTATATCGATGAAATCAAAAGACAGTGTAAAATCCTGTTTTCGACACTGGATCATTTTTATGAATACTTTACTGTGGTTTTTGCCCACGAATTGGGCCACGCGGGAGATAATGAACTCGAGGAACTTGCAGACAGGCTGGATTCCTCCGATGAGTATGAACGAAAACGAATTGCCCTGCAGATTGAAGAAAATGCCTGGTGCATAGCAAAAGATCTGATTCCGGAGATAGACAGAAACTTTACAAATCACATCATACAGGAATCCCTGCTTTCCTATCGCGCCCAGGTGAAAACGGAGACAGTCTCTGTGCCGGCCTGCATAATTCCATAGGGCTCTCTTCATACTATGATTGTAAGACCTAAAAGGAGAGATGAACATGGGACGCACAAAGTCAGGCAATGGAAACGCACAGCGCAACGACAACCAGAAAAAAGGTAACCGGACGAGCACCGAAATGGTCGAGTTCACTACAGGCGACGCAAAGAAGAAAAAGAATCGATTTCAGGATTAATAATGGAAAGGGGCATCTCTTGGCTGAGAGATGCCCCTTTTTTATTTCTTATGAATGCGGGAGGGTGTTTGGTCTGTTGAATTGGTTGTGCCGATAAATTGAGGTTTTCCGCCGATAAACCTTGGAAAAGCGCCGATAAAAAACTTTTTCCGCCGATAAAGTTGCTGAAATTGCCGATAAACGGCTGGTTTCCGCCGATAGGCTGACCAAACCATTATCCTCGAGGCAACGCCCCCCCCCCGAATAATAGCATCATTAATACTTCAGCTTCTTCAAAGGCTTATTCGCCGGCCCTTCCAGCACATCTCCATCAATCGAGAACCGTGACCCGTGGCAAGGGCAGTCCCACGTCCGTTCTCCGTGGTTCCAATTTACCTCGCAGCCCATATGTGTACAGGTTGTATCTACGATATGAAGAGTGCCATCTTCATCTTTAAAAGCCCCGCCTTTTTGTCCATTGACGGAGACATGAGCTCCTTCTCCCTTCTCCAACTCTGCCGGAGACTTCGAGGCAGGAGTGATCTTGCCTTTGATCAGGTGCTTCGCGACATCACCGTTGTATTCCAGGTAATGTTTGATGCTTGGATCTGCGACAAAGCGGGAAGGACTGAAGATTTCTTCATAAGGGCTGGACTTCTTGATGATAAGGTCTGAAAGAATCATTCCAGCTGCTGTTCCCGAGGTCATTCCCCATTTTTTAAAGCCTGTCGCAACAAAGATGTTTTTATGGTTTGCCGTCAATTGACCGATATAGGGAACTTTATCAACTGAGATTAAGTCTTGTGCGGACCATCGGTAAGAAAGTTCTTCGATCCCGAGAACAGATTCAACGTACTCCTCTAATGCCTCATAATGCTTGACGGTATCTTTCCCTTGGCCGGTTTTATGGTCCTCGCCCCCAACGAGAATGAGTTTCTCGCCGTTGACATCGGTAAACCGGAGAGAGCGGGTTGGACTTTCCGCATTGAGATACATGCCTCCCGGAAATTCTTTTTTTGCCTTCACTCCGAGGATGTAGGAGCGGCTGGCATACATTTTCGCGAAGTAAAAGCCTTTTCCGTCAAAGAAAGGAAAGTGTGAGCAGATTAAAACGTTGCTGCAATTTACTTTGCGGCCTTCTCTGGTTATAACCGTTGGGCTGCTTCCTTCCTGGATATCAACGGCCGTTGTATTTTCATAAATTGTGCCGCCGTTTTTAGTGAACTCTTCCACAAGAGCTTTTAAATATTTCAAAGGATGGTATTGGGCTTGTTTTTTCATTACGACAGCCGATTTGATATCCAGGTCGATAGGAAGCTTTTCAACCAGTTCGCCATCGATACCGAGTTTGTTATAGGCAATGAACTCCTGTCTTACCTTTTGGTCATACTTCTCTGTATTGCTGTACACATACGCATCCTCTTCGGTCAAATCACACTCGATTTGCAGGTCTCTGACATTCTGTTTTATGTATTGAAGAGCATCATCATTTGCTTGATAGTACGTTTTCGTCACATCCACTCCAAAGTGCTGGATAAGCTCATCATAAATAAGCCCGTGCTGAGCGGTGATCTTCGCTGTCGTATGGCCCGTGGTCCCGTTAAGGATGCTTCCTGCCTCAAGGATGGCTACCTTTTTCCCTTGTTTGGCGAGCTCATATCCCGCTGTAATACCCGCAATACCTCCTCCGACAATCGCAATTTCCACCTCGGTGTCCTGAGAAAGGGGCGGGTAACTGTCAAAGCTGACAGACTCTCTCCAATACGGCTCCGGCTGCTCATTCATAACTTTTTCATTAACTGATGTCATCATAATCCTCCTAAACTATACTGATAAGCCTATAGTTTCCAAAATGAGGATAAATATGCTCTTGGTGACAGTCACCACCCGGTTAATGTCAAATGGGCAAAGTTGAGGGTGGTTCTTGTTGTTGGTGTCTGGTGCATCTGGAAGAAAGGAGCTCACAGTAAAACAAAAAAGCCCCTGCATTCGCAGAGGCTGGAATATTAGATAAGTTTTTCCGCCGCTTCAACGGTTTGCTTCAGCAGCATGGAAATGGTTACAGGGCCGACACCGCCGGGAACCGGTGTGATGGCGTCCGCGCGTTCAAGGCACTCTTCGTAGTCGACATCGCCGACATTGCCTTTGTTGTACCCGGCATCCAGGACCATGGCTCCTTCTTTAATCCAGGAGCCTTTGACGAAGTTGGGTTTTCCGACAGCGGCTACGACGATATCCGCTCCTTTAACGATGTCTTCCGGGTTTTCAGTATAGGAATGACAGGTTGTCACGGTTGCGTTCCGGTTCAGCAGCATCATAGATACAGGTTTGCCAAGGATTGGACTTCGTCCGATTACGACAGCATGCTTCCCTTCGATCGGCAGTTCATAAAAATCCATGATTTCCAGTATTGCTGCCGGTGTGCAGGAAGGATACGTTCCGAAGCCAAGAGAAGTCTGGCCGAAGCCAAGCGAAGTGACTCCATCTACGTCTTTTTCAATTGCGATCGCTTCAAAAGCAGCCCGCTCATCTATTTGAGGGGGAACAGGATGTTGAAGAAGGATTCCGTGCACGCCTTCATCTTCATTCAGTGAATGAATCGTTTTCAATAATTCTTCTGTTGTAGTGTCATTGGGAAGGGTGATTTTTTTAGAAAGGATGCCGAGGCGCTCACACGCATTCCCTTTCATTTTGACGTAAGTGGCCGAAGAAGGATCATCGCCGACTAATACAGTGGCAAGACAAGGGGTGATTCCGTTTTCTTTCAGATTTTCCACTCTTGACTTCAGTTCCTCTTTTACTGCAGTTGCGACACGGCTGCCATCCAGAATTATTTTTTCTTTCACTGTCATTATATTCCCTCCTGGTTATTGTTGAATTGGCTGATTTCAGAACAAGAAAAGAGGCTGATTCAAAGGACATACCTCTGCCTAAAAAGGTGTCCAGAAAAATCAGCCTCAGCCCAGGCGAACGGCTAGTAGCATTTAAAAAAGCAGCTCCCTTGTGGTTGGTTCCACAGCTTCGCCAGTTACTGCTTTCGTCGTTTAAATTGTTAGCTTTAGTATAACACGAATATAAAATAATAATCTACCTTTAATGTTCGTTTTTTTATAGTGAGAATGCTTACGCATATAGTGTGGCTATCAGAAAAAGCTAAAAGCTGGATTTTCCCCCATGAATACTAAGATTTTTCGCTCTAAACGAAGAGAGACGTTCTTTTTTTCCGCTTAGGGCGTTTTAGAGAAAGAGTGTTGGTTTCCATTCAAGATACCCGGCTTAGCTGGACGGGCGTCTGATGGAGCAAATTTTATAGTGAAAGAGGCCTGTCATTTCCTTAATTGGTACCCAGTGGTAAGAATAAGGTAACTTTATTCCCTTAATCGCTAGTTCAAGCTCATATCGGGGTGAATAGAGGAGTTTTTTTCCCTTATTCTATAAAAAAGCCACACTTTTTTAGTTATTAAGTCTAATAAAGGAAATAGATTCCTCTATTTTAGCTTTATACCGTGTTTTTTAAGTAATAAGAGAAAATTATTCCTCTATTTACTATCTAAAATATTGAACCATATTGATAATTACCACCGGTCACTTGCTTGAATCAGCATCTTTCTATTGACTGATTGGCAAAGGATCCTTCCAGCTCCAGCAGGCAAATGTTCTAAAAAACCATAAAGGATTTTAAGCTTAGAAAGTAAAGAGAGCAGCCTGTGCATTGCGATCAAAGAAAAAACTCAACTTACCCTCTATATAAAGGAAGGATAGTTGACTTATCTTTGTTCATATCCAATAGATTTTAAAATTCGTTGATTTTCAATGCCCTTTTTTTAGACAGCTCATCGCATCCGGGTTGAAGCGGGTAAAGATGTTTCAGTCAAAAGTCGGAGAGGAGGCTCAGGCGAATTAGGGAAGGCCCTCTCTTTCTATTACCCGATTTGCCGGCGGCTGGCCATCCATATAATGAAGGTAACAACAGAAACGAAAGGGGATTTTAGAATGAGTAAAGAGAAAGTGGTCATGATTACCGGGGCTTCAAAGGGATTGGGGAGAGAGCTGGCATTTGCTTTTGCCAGGCAGGGAGCTAAGCTGGCGATTTGTGCACGAGGAGAGGAGAAGCTGAAAGAAGTACAGGATGAACTCGAAAAGACGGGGGCGGAAGTGGTGGCTTTAGCTGCAGATGTGTCCGACCCGAGGGATGTTGAACGGTTTGTATCGATTACGGAAAGTGCGTATGGAAGAGTCGATGTTCTAATCAATAACGCTTCCGTGTTCGGCAAGGGACCTTGCCTCCTGCTGGATTACACGCATGAAGAATTTCAAGAAGTGATGAGGGTCAATACCATGAATCCACTCTTGATGACTAAGCGGGTTCTTCCAGGAATGCTGTCACATAAAACAGGATCGATCATCAATCTGACTTCAGAAGCGGGTAAAACAGGGTTTGCGGAATGGGGAGCTTATGGAATCAGCAAATTTGCAGTGGAAGGGATGACACAGACATGGGCAGATGAACTCGAAGATACAGGGGTACGGATAAACATGGTGGATCCCGGCGAGATGGATACCGAGATGCATGATAAAGCCGTGCCTCAATGTGATTATGAATTGGCTGATCCTGCAGACGCAGTTGATGTCTTTCTTTACCTGGCCTCAGATCAATCATCAGGAGTGAATGGGCGAAGATTCGAGGCTCAAAATTTCAGCTCTGATGAGGAGGTAATCTGATGGGAGCGATCTCAAGTATATTTGAAGTCCCTCAGTCTCTTAATGCAAAAGTACCTGCCGAACTACGGGGCAGGGGCAGAGACGATGTCCGATTGATGGTCATGGAGGGGGAAGAGGTGTATCACGAACGTTTCTCTTCTCTTCCTGATTTCCTTAAAAAAGGTGATCTTCTTATTTTTAACAACAGTCGCACCATCCCTGCAGTCCTAAAGGCAAAGGCTTGTAACCGGGAAGTCGAAATCAGGTTGTCAAGGCAATTGGATGGGAAGACGTGGGAAGCCCTGATCTGGGGCGGCTTGTTTACAGCCGGGTATGAATTGAGCTTAGAAAATGGAGTGAAAGCGGTCATAACCGGCAATGCTGCTGAAAAGCCGTTAGTTACTCTTTCCTTTTCCAAAGAAGATGCTGAATTGATGAATTATATTTATACCCATGGCGAACCGATTCGTTATGAGTATATTGAATCTGACTGGCCGCTGGATGCTTATCAAACTGCCTATGCCTCTGTTCCCGGCTCTGTCGAAATGGCATCAGCAGGGAGGGCTTTTTCCTGGAAGATGTTCGACAGACTGAAAGAAAAAGGAGTGGAGACAGCATTTCTGACACTTCATACCGGATTGAGCTACTACGGAAAAGACCGCTGGCCGGACCCAAACAAGCACCCTGAAGCTTTTCATATTCCCGAGGAGACGGCTGAATTGATCAACTCTGTGAGGGAGGCTAAAGGCCGTGTCATTGCAGTTGGAACCACCGTGGTAAGGGCTTTGGAAACAGCAGCAGATGACGCTGGCCGCCTGACCGCGACAGAAGGAATCACCAACCTTTATATTAAAAAAGAACATAAACTAAGAGTGGTCGACGGTTTGATAACTGGACTGCACGAACCGGAAGCGACCCATCTTGAAATGCTGTCAGCGTTCACCTCTCCACATCGATTGTTTGCGGCATATAGGGAGGCATTAAAGAAAGGGTATCTGTGGCATGAATTCGGTGATGTGAATTTGATTATGTCAGAAAGAGCTCATTCATGAATTGGCATCATGCGGGGATAGAGGTGGAGAATCTGGAACGATCCTCTGCCTTCTATGAAAAAATATTTGGATTCAAGGCCGGAACCTGCCTTAAACTGGGGAAGGAAAAGATCGTTTTCCTGGCCTGTGGTTCCATTGTTATTGAGTTGATTGAGAATAGTGAGCAAAACACAGGTTCTAATCTTCATCTTGCCTGGGAAGTCGGGGACCTCTTCTATTGGATGGACCACTTGGAAGAATGCGGTCTGAAACCACTGGAGGGTCCATATAGTTTAGATAGCGGCTCAACTGTCATTTTTTACAAAGGACCTGATGGAGAAGTGATCGAGCTCGTTTCCCAAAGAACAGGTGTTTATTAAACTATCAATATATGATAAAGTATTTCGGGTGGCAAACTAACATTTAGGATGGGATAACATGAACAGAGAATACGGGTTGCGCTGGTCGTTCTTCACCATCGGACTATTAGTATTGGCATTCGGAATTACGTTGACGATTAAAGGAAAAGACCTTGGCATAGGGCCTTGGGATGTTTTCCACTATGGACTGTTCCTTAAATTCGGTCTGACGATTGGAACGTGGTCCATCATTGCTGGGCTTATCCTCCTGCTTGTAACCGGGCTGGCGACGAAGACGTTTCCTAAAATCGGTGCATTCCTCAATATGCTGTTAATTGGTTTATTTATAGATTTTTTCAACTTTATCATACCTGACACTTCTTCCATTATAGTGCAGAGCATCTTATTTGCTGCAGGAACCATCATTATCGGTTACGGCATCGGGCTTTATGTTTCAGCAGACTTTGGGGCCGGCCCGCGGGACAGCTTGATGCTGCTGATTGTAGAAAAGACCGGCTGGAAGATTCAATGGGTACGAAACGGAATTGAAGTGGCAGTATTTGTGCTGGGCTGGCTGCTTGGAGGTCCGGTGGGAATAGGAACCGTCATCATTGCCTTCTTCCTTGGATCGGTTGTCGGCTATGCGCTTCCGCAATGCCAGCGTTTCATGCGTGGTTTGATTGCAAGAGGAGCCCGTGCTGAAACAGCTTCATCAAAAATATAGCGAGTTTTGTCTTAACCTGAACCTGCCGTGGTTCAGGTTTTTCTTTTTTATTAGCTGCCTTGAATGGGAGACTGGCTGATAGAAAGTGAAAAGTGGCTGATAGAAGTGGCAAACTGGTTGATAGACTGACAAAAGTGGCTGATAGAAAGGAAAAAGTGGTTGATAGACTCCACAGCATTCAATATCGCAATGTTGAAACTTTTCAAGGGATATAAACGTATATACTTATATAAGCAAAAACTGAAATATAAGAGTGACCAAGGAGGGACATGATGAAAGTAAAAACGATTACCGGCTGGACGGAAGACAGTTTGGATAATAAGGTGAATGAATTTCTGAATGATCCTGCAATCGAGGTAGTAGAACTCAATTTTTCAAGCACCATATTTTCTTATAGTGTTATGATTTTGTATAAAAACAAGACATCATAGAGTGGATGATTGACAAAACCTTGGATTGATTGAGATCCAAGGTTTTTTAAATCTCTGTTTTCTAATTTTCAAAGGAATACACCTCCTTCATGCAGAAGCAGTTATTGAATACGTCTATTGGAGGAAAAATGATGATAAGTATGGCTAAGTTTTTCAATTATCATGCATGGGCAACTGATAAACTGCTAAGTTATATCGAAACAGAAGTGCCGGATAGCTTTTCGGCAGAAATCACTAGTGTATTTCCGTCCATAGCAGAAACATTTCAGCATCAGTATGAAGTGGACTGCTTGTGGTACGGGAGGATGAACAAGAATTATTCGATAAAAGGGGAACATTTCTCATCTCCGCAAGATTACCGGAAAGCTTTCCAGGAACTGCATCAGGAGATAGAAAGCTTTATAGCTGAAAGTCCTGATTTAAACAGGAGAGTCTGGTATAGCACTTCAACAGGTGAAGGGTTCATGAATGATGAGGAGGAGCTGCTTCAGCACCTTGTGAATCACGGTACTTATCACCGGGGAAATATAAGTGCCATGCTGCGTCAACAGGGATATCCCGGGTGTTCAACGGATTATATCTATTATCTGAGAGAGATGGAAGGATGAAAGAATATATTGGAGATTGCAAGAAGTGTGGAAAACGGCTCTACTGCCTGGATGGTTTTTTCAATGGCGTCCATGATCCCGCTTCAAAAACGATTATATGTTTCCAGTGCACATCTAAACAGGAGGAGGCTGGCAAGTGATTTATTCACAGAAGCTGATCGCTTATTTTAAAGGACATGCAAATGAAGAAAATGCCGGACCCATGAAGGCCTATATGCGGAATCAATTTGATTATTTGGGAATCAGGACACCGGAGCGCAAGATATTGCTGAGAGACTTTCTAAAGGAAAATGGTGCACCTTCGCTTGAGGAACTGCCTGAACTCGCAAGGACACTTTGGGAACAGCCGGAACGTGAATTTCAATACCTGGCACTGGCTCTGCTGGATAAAAATCGAAGCAGGCTCCAGCCGGTTCACCTTTCGTTAATCGAGGAGCTCATTGTCATGAAATCCTGGTGGGATACCATTGATACGATTGCATCGCGGCTCGCCGGTTTCATGATTAGAAAACATCCGTTGGAGGGGGCAGTGTTTCTGGAAAAATGGATTGCCTCGGACAACTTCTGGCTCAACCGGACGGCCATCCTTTACCAGCTGAGTTATAAGGGAGGAACAGATGAAGAAAGATTGTTCTCTTATATTAAACAGCATGCTTCCTCCAAAGAGTTTTTTATAGAAAAAGCTATTGGATGGGCACTGAGGGAGTATTCCAAAACCGCTCCCGACAAGGTTGCCGCCTTTATAGAAAGCGAAGAGTTACGGCCGTTGAGCAAACGTGAGGGGTTGAAGCACTTAAAGAGAGTAAAGCAATAGCCGTGAACAGAAGCCGGTTCGAAACAGCCGCTTCCGCTTTTTTATAGGCTGTTTTCGCAATGATTTGCAAATTATAGGTAATGGATTTCCGCTCCAGGCGGACGACTCCGCGGGGCGGGCGGTGAGCCTCCTCGGCTGCGGCCTGCGGGGTCTCACCTGTCCCGCTAGTCCCGCAGGAGATCGTACGCCTTCCGCTCCAATCCTCCTACGTATAGGTGCATTCTAAAGCATCAATCATTTTAGAAATAACGTGTTTTTTAGTTTAAAAGATTAGGAGGCGTTTCTGAATCCAGCTCTAAGTCCCCAGCAGCTATCAGATTTCGGTCTCTCCTTGCGATAAGTCATCATCAACTCACTTTGTTTGTTGGGATTTTTCTTGAGAGACCTACAATTTGTAGGCCGTAGAGCGGGACCTTTCCGCTGAATCAAGATCCGGGTCAATTAACCCAAAGCGAATAAAAGAAAATCCCGCTTTTTCCCCTCTGGTATTTGTCTGTCGGGGCTAAAAGGGCCGCTCCCACTTTTTTTCACTGGGCATTCACCCAAGTGGACTCCCCGCATAAGATATAGAGTGTTCTCCTATATATCGGAAAAGGAGTGGTTACAATGAGCGGAAAGGTTCGCCATTATTATGCGGGAGGAAATACAGCCCGCGGCTTCCATAGTTTATACGCCTCGAATTTGCAGGGGCTTGATCGTTTATTTATCTTGAAGGGCGGTCCTGGAACGGGAAAATCCTCTTTGATGAAGGCAGTCGGCAGTCATTGGAGCAAAGAGGGCTGGAATATTGAGTATCTTCATTGTTCGTCTGATAACGAAAGCATCGACGGAGTGATCATTCCCGCGTTAAAGGCAGGCATTGTAGATGGGACGGCGCCGCATGTCATCGAACCGGAATTGCCGGGTGTGGTCGAGGAATATATCAATTTGGGTACCGCTTGGGATTCAAGAATCCTAAGAGCCCACCGTGATGAGATTGCGGTCCTGACTACGGATATTTCCGCTGCCTTCAAATCGGCATACAATACGTATGCACAGGCTCTGAAGATCCACGATGATTGGGAAAAAATCTATATTGAGAATATGAGCTTTGAAAGCTGTGATGCTTTGACAGCAGAGTTAATGGAAAAGTTATATTCCCACATATACTTAAACAAGCAGGCCCAGGTAAAGCATCGTTTTCTGGGTGCTGCCACACCAGAGGGCCCGCGTGATTTCATCGGCAACCTGACCGAAGAGCTTCCCAAACGTTACTTCATCAAGGGACGGCCTGGAACAGGGAAGTCAACGATGCTGAAAAAACTGGCCGGGGCTGCAGAAGACAGAGGACTCGATGTTGAAATTTACCACTGCGGTTTTGACCCAAACAGCCTTGATATGGTAATTGTACGCGAACTCGGTTTTGCCATTTTTGACAGTACAGCACCTCATGAGTATTTTCCTGAACGGGCCGGCGATGAAATAGTGGATGTTTATGAAAAGGCAGTGGAAGCTGGAACCGATGAAAAGTATGCTAAAGAAATTGAAGTCATCAGCAGAAACTATCGAGATAAGATGAACGAAGCTACCTCCTATCTGGCAAAAGCCAAAGCCCTGCACGACAATCTCGAAGGCTACTATATAAGCGCGATGGATTTTAATGTCGTTGAAGAGCTTAAAAGCGAAATCCAAGCAGAGCTGGCCCGCTTGTCCACACAAGAATAAGGAGATACAGGGGATAATCCGGAAGGCGGGTTATCCTTTTATATTTCATGATATAGTAAACGTGGGAGATAATTTTTTTACTAGAGTCAGAAGGGGGAATAAGGATGAATTGGAACGATTGTGTGGAGCGCCATAATACACACTCCGTGAAGTGGTCATTCTCAGATGAAGAAATTATTCCGATGTGCATTGCTGATATGGACTTTCAAGTGTCTGAAGCCATCACGGAGGCTATGAAAGATAAAGCAAAGCATGGAATCTATGGATATACGACCTTCAGCGAGCGTTATTTCCATAATATCCAGATGTGGTGGGAAAAACGGCATGGACTGAAGGTTGATAAAGAGTGGATTTCATTCAGTCCGGGAATCATTCCGGGGATGAATATCCTGCTCGGAATTTTAACAGAACCAGGGGACGGTGTCATTGTGCAGGATCCCGTTTACTATCCCTTCTACAGCACGATTGAAAATCATGGCTGTACAGTTATGAAAAATACTCTTACATATGAAGAAGGAATCTATAGTATGAATTTTGAAGATCTGGAGTCGAAGGCAAAGGATCCAAAGACCAAGGTGCTGATTTTGTGCAGTCCGCATAATCCGGTCGGCCGGGTATGGACAAGACAGGAGCTGGAAAGGGTTGCAGAGATTTGCCTTGAGCATGATGTCTGGGTGATTTCGGACGAGATGCATGGGGATCTTGTTTTTGAAGGGACGGTTCATCATCCAATATTCAGTATTGATGAAAAGCTCCAGCAGCGAAGCATCCTTTGTGCTGCCCCAAGCAAAACCTTCAACATTGCCGGATTGCAGACGTCTATTTTAATGATCCCTAATAAAGAACTGAGAGAAACATATGAAGCAAAGCTGCTGAGCTTTGGGTTGTCGAGGCCGAATGCCTTTGGGGTGGAAGGAACCATTGCGGCTTACGAACAAGGAGAACCTTGGCTTAATGACCTGCTTATGTATTTGGAAGAAAATCTGCGATTCGCGGTGAACTACTTAAAGGAAAATATTCCTTCGGTCAAACCGGTCGTGCCGGAAGCGACACATCTTATTTGGCTCGATTGTTCAGATTTAGGGATGGAGCATGAAGAGTTGTTCGAGTTCTTTTTGATGGAAGCCAAGATTAAATTTGATGAAGGCTATAAATTTGGTCCAAGCGGAAGTAAATTTGTAAGGATGAATATTGCCTGCCCGAGAGAACGGCTGAATTTGGCTTTGAGAAGGATGGACGAAGCGGTATTGCGGAAACGTGTGGAGGACAGGGCAAGTTCTGTTTGAGTGGCTGGGGGGATTTAGGCGCCTCTGTTTCAGGAATCCATGTAACCACAAGAGGAAATTTGATGTTTACCAAGTGCAACAAGAGTTATAATTGTACTAACGGTTATAACATATTAACCGAGTGATTTACATGACTAAAACGGTGGTGGAGAAGAGAGTGGAACGCAAAGTAACTAAATTGGAAATAGTTTAGGAGTTACATTTCCAAAAGAAGTTTTGGATCATTTAGGAATACAGCATGGAGATGAAGTGAAATTCGATTTGCAAAATGGTTCTGTGGACATTAAAAAGAAAGCGCAGTTGAAACTTCCTAAAGGTGTCGATGCGGACTTCTTAGAGCAGATGAATGATATGATGACGGAATACGATGATACGTTCAAAGGCCTTGTAAACAGGTAATATGGATGACGATATACCTTACAGAACATGGAGTGTTTTTTTTGATTACTCACCAAATCAATGTCTATTCTCCTCTGGAACAAAGGGGGATAAAGTTTCCCCATCTTCTAAATAGTGGGGTTAACCGCCCAAAACAAAGTGCTTTTGGGGAAGACGCTTATCCTGCTATTTTTCATAAAGCGGCTGCTCTTTATGAAAGTTTGGCTAAAAATCATGCTTTTAATAGCGCAAATAAACGAACAGCCTTTGCAAGTCTTTATATGTTTCTTCGTCAAAACGGATATAAACTCATTGTAACTCCCCAAGAAGCAGAAGACTTCACTGTTCTGATGGAAGAAAAGAAAAACCCTTCTATTCCGTTTGAAGATATAGTGGGGTGGATTGAAGATAACTCTATCTTGTCCTCCTAGCAGGACCTCCTTGCTGAAATATGGTTGGTACACATCAGCAATTAAATAAAAATCGAGAATACCTTATATAAAAACCCGGCTGCCCATTAAAGGACAGCCGGGTTTCATTATGCGCGCTTCTGCATCTCCATCAGCACCTGCTGATATGCTTTTGCTTCATTGGCCATCCCTTTTTCTTGATACAGGCGGGAAAGCCACTTGACGGGAGCGGGATCATTAGGGCGCAGTTCCATATCCCAGCTGAAGCAGTCAATCGCCCGGTCGAGAATATGGAATTGGTAGTAATACTCTCCCAGCTGTGACTGCTGCTCCGGGTCATCCAGCAGGGCGTTCATCTTTTTGATTTTTTCCGCGACAGGCAGCGAAATGTTCTGGGTTTGCAGCGGCGAGATCCATTCTGCTACAAAGGGCAGGTCGTGCCCTTCTAGAAGAGATTGCACACAGGATTTCATGATTTTCTCCAGTTTGGTCGGATGTCCTTGAAGGACAGAGATAATCAGAGTGTTCAGTTTTTCAATCGGAATGGTTGTCTGCTGCCAGTTCACCCCTTCGAAAATCCGTGACAGCATCGCTTCATCCATTTCGCCTGCGGCTGCAGGGGTATCGCCCAGCAGTCCCAGAGCTTTGTCATAATCTCCCGACTCTATCAATTCATGAAGAAGCTGCTGAAGGATCTCCCTGTTTTCCGGTATTGCTTTTGAAAGGGCATATAGAAGATCAATTTCATCTTGTTTATCCAGGTGGGTGCGTATCCATAAGGTCAAGGGTTGGAGAGTTTCATGGCAAGGGTTCTGAAGCACGCTTTCAACCATCAGGGCGGTGATAGTCAGCCGTTGTTTCTGCTGAAGCAGATGCTGTTGAAGGACCTCGTTATTTTCTTGTTCATGCCTGCTCTTCCAGAGGTAGGAAGCGGCATGGAGCGGGTCTGTTTCGAGAAGCTTGAGAGGGTTCTGTTTATACGTTTTTTCATAGGGCTGGAAGTGAAGTTCAGCTGATGTCTGGCGGACCCAGGAGTTTTGCGGTGCGGTTTCGGCCAGAATCCTTAGGATTTTGTAAGCGTGGAGAAATTGTCCGTTTCGGCGGTACTGGTAATAGTGGTTACGGATAAGGTGAAGAAGCTTTTCGGGTGCGAGGAAGGAATCCAGCGCCCTGAAAATATAGGCGGTCTCCTGAAGTGTCCTGCTGGCTTTCAGTTTTTTATGAAGGTCATTGAAGCTGATGATCTTTAATGGTGAGTTCTGCTCTATGAGTTGGCCGGCTAGAGGGTGAGGGCATAAAAAAACAATTCCATCTTTGAAAGCCTGTTCAATAAACGAGCTCCGTTTGAGCTTCAGGGCTTTTTTGCAAGTCAGGAATTGTTCTTTATAGAAAAATAGGTAATGAAGTTCATTCTGTGAATTCACAGCTTCGACAAAAGCGATATCTCTGTAAAATGCAATCCGTTCCGGGGTAAACTCCCCATGCTCCATCAGGGCTTTATTCGTGGTCATGCATACCGCCTCCTTTTGTCTTCAGTATAACACAGATTTCTTGTAATAAACATGAATGGGAAAATGCAGCTTCCTGTACTGAGTAAACTTTCCGGGATAAAGCAATACTAGATAAGAAGGAAAGTTTTGCCGATTGAGGGTGAGTGTACATGTCATTGCAGCTGATTGAAGCCTATATCCCGAAGAAGCATTTTGAAAAAGTAGATGAGAAGCTTAAGAAGTTCGAGTCAACCTCCTATGTGGTGCGGGATCATTCAGAAGAAAAGTTCCTAGTCAGGATGATTGTAAAAACGACAGACTCGGAGGAGATCCTGAACTATCTGGAAAGCATCATCAATGTAGTCGATGGATTTGAAGCGACATTATTTCCGGTGCAGAGCCATATTAGGCGGAAAACGGAAGTCGAAATAGAAGAAGAGAATAGGGAAAAAGAAGAAAACCGCAATTCAATTCAGAGGGCAAGCAGACATGAGTTGTATGTCAAAATCGAATCAATGAGCAATGTCCATATGAATTATCTTTTATTTGTGGTGCTTTCATCCATCGTGGTGACTATAGGAATCATTAAGAACAGCTCAGCCATAGTCATTGGCGGGATGGTGATTGCGCCTTTGCTCGGTCCGGTGATTGCATTGGCTTTTGGTTCGATCCTTGGAGATTTCAAACTGGTCAGGCAGGCGTCACTTACAGTATTTGCAGGTGTCGGCATCTCTCTGCTGATAGCCATTCTGTCAGGCATCGTGCTGCCGGTTCCTGTTGAAAGTGAAGAGTTTGTCTCAAGAATGCAGGTTGATTACATGGATGGGATTTTGGCCCTTGCCTCTGGGGCAGCCGGAGCACTGGCCATCCTTAGGGGGTCGCCGAGCTCCCTGGTCGGTGTCATGGTTGCAGTTGCCTTGCTTCCGCCCACCATCGTCCTCGGAGTCACAATTGGAGCGGCTTTATGGGAGCATGTCCTTCCTTCCCTGCTTTTGCTGTCCTTGAACATTAACAGCATTCTCCTTTCCGCCGCAGTGGTCTTTAACCTGTCCGGCATCCGGCCGATCAAATATGACGAGATTCAGAGGGCCAACAACTCCCGTAAGTTCGCTTTGATTTTTGTCAGTGTTATTTTTCTGATCCTGCTTGTTACCATCTTCTTTAATAATCATGCCTACTCTACTAAAGTGGTGGGATAAGGTCCCTGATGTTATAGAGGCGGGTTAATAACTTTGTCCGTCACACGTAAACATGTTAAAATAAACAGGAATGGATAGTTAGCAGGAATAACATTTAACGACCCGAAAAGTGTGCGTTTGACACGCACAACTGTTTGTGAAGCGTTTACAAATTCTCACTATTATACATGGAGGGATTACACTATATGACTAGTAGAAAATTAGATCAATTTTTGCAAGAAAACCTAAATGACCTGAGAGATCGGGGACTATATAACGAGATAGACCCGGTTGAAAGTGCCAACGGACCGGTCATCAAGATCGGTGGAAGAGATCTGATAAACCTTTCTTCCAACAACTATCTTGGTCTGGCAACAGATGAGAGGCTGAAAAAAGAAGCAATCGAAGCGGTTGAAAAATATGGTGTCGGTGCCGGTGCAGTCCGTACGATTAACGGAACCCTTGATATCCATCTTGAATTGGAAGAAAAGATCGCCGAGTTCAAAGGAACAGAAGCAGCCATTGCCTACCAATCCGGTTTCAACTGCAACATGGCAGCCATCTCGGCCGTCATGAACAAAAATGATGCCATCCTTTCCGACGAATTAAACCACGCTTCCATCATTGACGGCTGCCGCCTTTCCCGTGCTAAAGTCATCCGTTTTAACCACTCGGATATGGAAGACTTGCGGGCAAAAGCGAAAGAAGCAGTAGAATCCGGTCAATATGGTAAAGTCATGGTCATCACAGACGGAGTATTTTCCATGGATGGCGACATCGCAAAGCTTCCGGAAATCGTCGAAATCGCTGAAGAATTCGATATCATGACATATGTGGACGATGCTCACGGTTCAGGTGTACTCGGTAAAGGATCCGGTACGGTTAAGCACTTCGGATTGTCCAGCCGTGTGGACTTCCAAATTGGTACTCTTTCTAAAGCAATCGGAGTCATCGGCGGATATGTAGCCGGTAAGCAGAACTTGATTGACTGGCTGAAAGTGGCTTCAAGACCATTCTTGTTCTCCACAGCGGTGACACCGGCTGATGTCAGAGCTACAACGAAAGCTCTTGAATTGATCATGAACAGCACAGAGCTTCAAGATAAATTGTGGGAAAACAGCAAGTATCTGAAAGAAGGCCTGAGTAAGCTTGGGTTTGATATCGGACATAGTGAAACACCAATCACGCCATGTATCATTGGCGACGAAAAAACGACACAGCAGTTCAGTAAGCGCCTGAACGAAGAAGGCGTTTATGCGAAATCTATCGTCTTCCCGACAGTACCGCGCGGAACAGGCCGTGTAAGAAATATGCCGACAGCAGCACATACAAAAGAGATGCTGGATAAGGCTCTTGAGATCTATGAAAAAGTCGGAAGAGAAATGGAATTGATCTAAACAAAGATTCGGGCGGAGTTAAAGCTTCGCCCCTTTTATAGAGAGACGCAGGACGGGCAGAAATTGGGAGGTTGTAAAAAGATGAAGAAGATTCTTGTAACAGGAGCTCTTGGGCAAATCGGTTCAGAGCTTGTCATCAAAATGCGTGGAATTTATGGAAAAGACAATGTCATTGCGACAGATATCCGAACGATTGACAGTGAAGTCGTTATGGGAGGGCCTTTTGAAATCCTGGATGTGACGGATTATGAAAAGATGCTTGATATCGCCAAAAAACATGAAGTGGATACCATCATCCACTTGGCTGCACTTCTGTCAGCAACGGCTGAAGCTAAGCCATTGCTTGCATGGAACTTGAACATGGGCGGGCTGGTTAATGCCCTTGAAACGGCAAGAGAACTGAACTGCAAATTCTTTACACCAAGCTCAATTGGTGCATTTGGCCCTTCTACACCAAAGTACAACACCCCGCAGGATACGATTCAGCGTCCAACTACCATGTATGGAGTCAACAAAGTATCCGGTGAGCTGCTTTGTGACTACTACTTCAACAAATTCGGCGTAGATACCCGCGGGCTGCGTTTTCCTGGATTGATTTCCTACACAACAGCACCAGGCGGCGGTACAACCGACTACGCGGTGGATATTTATTACAAGGCAATTGAAAATGGCTCCTACACTTCTTACATAGATAAAGATACATATATGGATATGATGTATATGCCTGACGCATTGAATGCCATTATTAACCTGATGGAAGCAGATCCTGCCAAGTTGAAGCACAGAAACTCATTCAACGTAACAGCTATGAGCATTGAGCCGGAAATGGTCGCGGAGGAAATTCGCAAACATATCCCAGACTTCAAGCTGGACTATGATGTAGATCCAGTCAGACAAGGAATTGCCGAAAGCTGGCCAGACTCCATCGACGCCTCGGCAGCGTCAGAAGAATGGGGTTTCAAGGCGGAATATGATCTTGCTCGTATGACCAAAGACATGCTGGAAAAATTGATGAAGTAACAAGAAAGAGCGGATGCCTGGTGCATCCGCTTTTTCTTTGAGGAATGGGTGAAAAACGTACTAATAACTTAAGACTAAGATGGCACTGGCGGGTTTGATGGGAAAACACACCATTAAGTCATTGGGTGAAAAAGATAATGCCATGATTAGTTGGAAAATGTACCAATAAGTCAGGGAGCCATGAAGATAAGGGTATGATTAGTTGAAAACTGCCACAATCTTTGAGAATGATTAACTTACAAATAAAAGAACCCGCAAGCCTATTTAGACTTGCGGGTTCCTTAAAAGAATTAGAATACAAGATGTCCAATAAGAACGATAATTGGTAATGTAATAATAGTTCTTTCTAGAAAAATGATAGCCAGGTCTTTAAAGCTGACTGGGATTTTCGAGCCAAGCAGCAGACCGCCGACTTCTGATAAATAAATCAGCTGAGTCACGGACACACTGGCGATGACAAAGCGTGTCAATTCACTCTGAATTCCTTCAGCAAACAGAGCGGGAAGGAACATATCTGCGAATCCGACGAGAATACTCTCTGAAGCCGCATTTGCTTCAGGGACTTGCAGGAGTTCAAGGATGGGGATAAAAGGCATGCCGATCCAGCTGAAAACGGGCGTATTCTCCGCGATGATTAAAGCGGTTGTACCGATGGCCATGACGATTGGCGCCACTCCCAGCCACATATCCAGTACATTTTTGAACCCGTCCTTGAAGAATTTCACGACATCATTATTCTTCCGGGCTTGAACCAGCGCCTGCTCAAAACCATACCCGATGCGAGAATACCCCTTAGGAATGACATCCATTGTATCCTGCCCATCCTGCCCGTTATAGTATGTGTTCGGCTTCCGGGAAAGAGGCGGGATGCGCGGCATAATTAAGGCAGCGATCACCCCTGATAGGACGACAGCTCCATAAAAGGGAAGGAAATAATTCCCGAGTCCGACTTCAGCAATTACAACAAGGCTGAAGGTGATGGAAACAACAGAGAACGTTGTCCCGATGATGGCAGCTTCTTTCTTTGTATAGTATCCCTCTTCGTATTGTTTGCTCGTTAAAAGAACCCCGATCGTTCCATCACCAAGCCATGATGCAAGAGCATCGATGGAAGATCTGCCAGGAAGGCCAAACAGCGGTCTCATTACTTTGGTTAAAACTGCACCAAGTAATTCGAGCAAACCGAAGTTAAGCAGCAGCGGCAGGAATAGGCCTGCAAACAGAAACACGGAAAAGAGAATGGTCAGCAGCCCATCAACACTTAGCAGCGTACCGCCAGTGGCAGGGCCCCAAACCATTTCCGGTCCGATTTTAAACAAGGTCATTACAGCAAATATTCCACCGAATAAACGTATGATCAACCAAATAAGGTTTACAGCAAATAAATTATTTAAAAAGGCATTATTCATAATGAAATCCGGTTTGAAAAGTTTGGCAATGAATGAGCCAAGCACTGTGATGATGATTAGTCCGGTCATAATAGCGGGAATAAATTGACCTATATGATCCTGCAGAAAACCGGACAGCAGAGCTATCGGAATCGTTACACCCTCACCCTGCGGGATGGGAGTCATAAAAAGAAATATACCTAAAAGAGACGGGAGCAGAAATAGAAGTACATTTCCCGTACTTGCTTTTACTTTTACATTAGATTGTCCATTGTCCATAGTGGCTTCACCTCAAAAACGTAATAAAATACATGATAATTTATATTTATTCAACTGTCCAGACATACCTTAAAATACCAAGCTGCCAAGCAAGCTTTCCTCCCCTCCTTTTCCCCTTTCTTTGCTCATGAAAACAAAAGAGATTATATTCGAAATATTAAAGCAAATCAAACAAATTAGACAGAGCCCTGCCTTGTACTTATTAAAATTTCCATTTAATAGAGTCCAATAGACGATACTGGGATTAGAAATCGATTTATTTAACAACAACATTCTTTGCGAGAACAGTATTTAAAAGCTGTTTGCTATAGGATCTTTACGTAAACTTTGTTACTATTTTCCAGAAAAACGACCTTAATTCACCGGGATAACCTGGTTAGCATGAAAAGAGAAAGAGCTGCTATCCCGATTAGAGAGAGAACCCTTAGTATCCGGGGATAAATCCGGCTCTTGGGATTTTTCCGAAAGCAACAATGTATGCGAAAACAGCCTTGCTATAAGACTGCTGCTTTTGCAAAGCTGTTTTACCCTCCTCCCCTATTCTTAAGGAGGATCTTCGCTGCAGATGTACGAATCTCCTGTAGGACTAGCGGTCGTCTAGCTCCAGCACCCTAGCCTCTCATTCGCTAACGCTCTTCGTAATTCCTTTATCTCATGCGAGAGCCCTAAGATCTGTACGTCGCTGAAGGGCCGCTTCCGCTTTTGCTTTCACCTCACACCCCGCGGAGTCGTCCGCATGGAGCGGAAATCCATTTTGGGTAACCCACAATCTTTGCAAAAAAATTCATGTTAAAAAAATGCTAAAAAAAAACAAAGAAATATAGAAAAAAGGTTTATTAACACTAATAAAGGGAAAACAGCCAAGTATGTCAGTTTAGAACAGTAGGTGAGCGGTGTGGTATCTCTTTATGAGCTTACAGATGAACAGATCGTGGAAGTCTATCAACGGTCAGTGGAAGAGGATGTAGTAATCGAGTTTATAGATATGGTTGAACAGGAATTGAACAGACGCGGTCTGTTATCGGCATAAGGGGCTGCCTAGAAGGTGAGCTTCTTTTTTTTTTGGTTGGTTTTCTGTCATGCTGCTTTTAAAAAGGAAGAGTTCTTCAGTAACTTTTTTTATAGCCCTTATAGGATAGGGCAGTATAATCCCAAGCCTATCTTTACAATAAATTAGTATTAAGGTGTTAAAATGCCCTTAGGCAGGAACAGCCTGCCGTGTTCATCAAAGAAATAAATCTCCTTATATGAAAGAAGGTAATAGAATGATTACACTGATTGCGAGTGATATGGATGGCACACTTCTGAACGGAAAACAGGAAGTAAGCGAAGAAAACCGCAGAGCCATTTTGGACGCACAGAAAAAAGGTGTTGAAGTGGTAGTGGCGACTGGCAGGTCTTATGAAGAAGCAAGATATGTCCTTCAGGAATCAGGGATAACTTGTCCAATCATTTGTGTGAATGGTGCTGAAGTCCGGAATGAGGAAGGACAGATCATGCAGACAAACGCTATAGATCAGGAGAAGGCTTTAGATGTGATGCGCATCCTGAAAGATCTTGGCATTTATTATGAACTATATACGAACGAAGGTGTATATACAGCCGATTATGAAAGAGGAATCCAGTCTATAATCGACATATTCAAAACGGCCAACCCGGAAACGTCTGAACAGGCTATCAGGGATTCAGCTCAGGAACGTTTTGAAAAAGGACATATTAAAGTGGTCGATGATTACAGTGAAGCTTTTGAAAATGGCAATGTTGTTTATAAATTCCTGGTATTTTCATTTGACGATGCCCTCCTTGCTAAGGCTAAAGATCTTCTAAGCAATGCCGGCGGATTGGCCATCAGTGCTTCAGGACGTGAGAATCTGGAAGTAACAAGCGAAAATGCCCAAAAAGGAATTGCCTTGCTGGATATGATCAAAGAAAAAGGCATGAACCCCGAAGATGCCCTGGCAGTTGGCGATAATCTGAATGATCTTTCCATGATGAAGGTTGTCGGAAGGCCGGTAGCCATGGGGAACGCTGCAAAAGAAATTCTGGACTTTTGTAAGTATAAAACTGTCAGCAATGAAGAAGACGGTGTGGCAAGAGCCATATACGATGCTATGGAAAATAAGTCTCCTGTCATGGATTAAACTCGTATTTACGGGTACATAATGGATAGCACCATACACCTCTGAATAAAAATTCAGGGGTGTTTTTTATAAGGATTATCAGCAGTGCCCACACTTTTAGCGGGCATTTGTATGAAGCTGCTGACCCAAGTGCAGGCTGTTAAATTATGCATACAATATTTTTAACAAAGTAAAGCGGCATAGCTCATGGATGCTAGTAAATTCATTAATCGAAAGGAGAAGCAAAATGAAAAAACAAATGAAGTTTGCTCTTAGTCTCTGCTGTTTGCTGCTCGCCTCCTGCTCTAATTCTCCATCAGAACAGCCCGGAGAACCTGAAACACAGGAAACAACGTCAAGGGAAAATCCTGATGTGGAAGTGGCTGCGGAAAACCTGGAAGTTCCCTGGTCGATCAATAAAGCTGGAAACACAATCTATATTAATGAGCGGACAGGGGGAATTATCGAGCTGAAGGACGGTGAGGCAGCCAGAATGGATGTAAGTCTGAAAGAGCCTCTCGCACAAGTCCCGGAGGCTGGGTTTCTCGGGTTTGTCCTGCATCCTCAATTTCCAGATAATCCGTCTGCTTTTGGTTATTATACATACCAAAATAGCAGCAGTCCTCACAACCGGGTAGTGGTGTTAAATCTGGAAGGAGAGGAATGGAAAGAAGGTGAGACCCTGCTTGATGATATTCCGAGCGGTCAGTACCACCACGGCGGCCGGCTGGAAATTGGACCCGATAATAAGCTGTATATTACAACAGGAGACGCGACTGAGGAGGACATTGCCCAGGATCAACAATCACTCGGCGGGAAAATCCTCAGAATGAATCTGGACGGGTCGGTTCCAAAGGATAACCCGTTTGGAGATTCCTACGTGTTCAGTTACGGCCATCGAAATCCTCAAGGTCTGGCATGGACTGAAGCTGGCGAGCTCTACAGCACAGAACACGGTCCTTCGGCTATGGATGAGATCAACCTGATTCAAGCGGGTGCCAATTATGGCTGGCCGGTCATGACAGGTGATAAAGAACGTGACGGCATGCAGCCGCCGGTAATCCATTCCGGAAACGACACGTGGGCCCCATCCGGAGCAGCTATCCATGAGAATCAACTGTATTTTGCGGCTCTGAGAGGACAAGGGGTGAAAAAGCTATCATTGGATTCAGGAGAGGTTGAAGATGTCCTATCAGGCTTTGGCAGAATAAGAGATGTGTTCATTGAAGAGGAAATTCTTTATTTTGTCAGCAATAATACGGATGGCAGAGGAAGTCCCGCTGAAGGGGATGACAAGCTGTACAGAGTGCCGCTGTCCCTGTTGAGCAGCACTGCCGCTGAAGAGTGACAGGCAGCGGAATTAAGCTGTTAAACATATACACAGAAATGAATATTTTTGCAATAAAGAGGTTGTCGAATGATAGGGGGATCATTCGACAACCTCTTATTTCATAGCTTCTCTTTCTACTAATTCAATAAAATCCTGGACGACTTTGTGATTGTTTTTATTTCCTCCAAGCTTCAGCATGGCGCGGCCGACAAAGTTCCTGCCTTTATTATGGCCTTCATAGATAAACCGTGTTTGTGTTTCAGTGACTTTTTCTAAAGTGAAAGATAGATTCACTTCAAAGGCTCTGGCAATCACGAACTCTAGGCGCTTGTACTTTTTAGTTTCAGTGTCTTGGTACCCCAACGTTTCGACAATATACGTTTCGACTCTTTTTCCTTCTTGATATTTCTGCTGATACTTGGAGCCAATGACTTCTTCAGTAAGGTGGACCGGCTTGTTCTCGATCACCTTAGGCATAATCCGGGGCATATTCTCTTCCCGAAACAGGTTCCATACTTTTTCAATATTGGCAGAAATGATCGTTTCCTCTCTCCATTGAATCATTCTTGTTCCTCCCTTCCCGATCGTATAAATACATCAATTTCGACAATCCTTTCCTGCAAATCTTCCATTTGTTTTACAATAAGTTTTCTTTTTTCCAGCAGCAGAGCCTCAAGGTTGAAGAAAGATTCGTCATTCATCACTCCCTGCATTTCCTGGATGGTGAGCCCGAAGCTCCTCAGTTTGACAAGCAGGGCAGCCAGAAAAAAAGAACCGTCATCATAATAGCGGTAATGATTATGTGGATTGATGTAAGCGGGCTCCAGCAGTTTAATCTCTGCATAGTAACGGAGAGTTTCCTTGCTGAGCCCTGTAATTTCCGCAAACTCACTGATCTTGTACATAACGCCCCCCACCCCCCCGATATTTAAATCATAAACTATGGGGTGCACCCCCTGGTCAATAGTTAGTATTAATATATCATTTCCTGAATAGACAGCTCCTTTTCATTGTCTTGTGCCATGAATTGGTTACAAGGGCCGGCTAAGGGACCACTTCGAAGCGCCCTGTGCCATGTTTTGGTCCTGCCCATTTTTACAGGGAAGTTTAATTTTTTTATTAGATAAGGGGAGTCGTGCGCCTGGAGCGGCAATCCGTTACGTTCAAACCGCACCACCTATGCTTAAAACAGCCCCTTGGAAAGAAAACGCATACAATAATTTTTATTTAAAAATTTCAGAAAATGTATTGACACTTAAGATTTGCCGTTGTAAAGTGTAAATCAAGTTAAACAACAGAATAAATTTCCATACTTCTTATCAAGAGAGGCAGAGGGACTGGCCCTTTGAAGCCTCGGCAGCGGACTACCTTGTAGTACCGTGCCAAATCCAGCAAGCAGCGCTTGAGAGATGAGAAGAGGACGGATTACATAATCATGCCCTCTTCGCTTTCAAGAAGAGGGTTTTTTATTTGTTTATGAAATTATCATATCCATCATGGGTATAACAAAAAAAATAAAACAGACAGCAGGGAGGGAAAGTTGTTACTGTATACCTATAATTCTGAGTAATCTTATAGATATAATCATAATTCTTATCGAGAGAGGCAGAGGGACTGGCCCTATGAAGCTTCGGCAGCGGACTCCTATTTGGAGAACTGTGCCAAATCCAGCAAGCATAAGCTTGGGAGATAAGAAGAGTCCTTTTTGCCTGCGGGCATAAACCTCTTCCTCCCTCCGGAAGAGGTTTTTTATTTGGATAATTCATCAATGGAAAGGAGCAGCAACATGATTGAATTCAAGGGACTGACTAAGACGTATGAAAGTGGAGATGTGCCGGTCCGGGCATTGGACGGCATCGATTTAAAAATAAACGAGGGAGAAATATTCGGGGTAATCGGATTCAGTGGAGCGGGGAAGAGTTCTTTAATCCGATGCGTCAACTGGCTGGAGAGGCCGACTTCCGGGAGTGTGATTGTAGACGGCAAAGATCTTACAACGCTGTCTCCAAAAGAAATCCGGGCTGTAAAAAGAAATATCGGCATGATTTTTCAGCACTTTAACCTGCTGAATTCCAAAACGGTTTTTGCTAATGTCGCCATGCCGCTAAAGCTTGCCAAAGTCTCAAAAGAAGCTATAAAGGAACGAGTAACGGAGCTTCTCGATTTTGTCGGTCTTGCCGATAAAGCGGACTATTATCCAGACCAGTTATCCGGCGGGCAGAAGCAGAGGGTAGGAATTGCACGGGCACTTGCCACCAGGCCATCCATACTGCTATGCGATGAAGCGACTTCGGCATTGGACCCTCAGACAACCAATTCGATTTTGCAGCTGCTGAGAAAGGTGAATAAAGAATACCAAATCACTGTACTGATCATCACCCATGAAATGACAGTCATCCGTGAGATATGCGACAGGGTTGCGGTGATCGAAGCTGGAAAGATCATTGAAGAAGGCTCGGTATTCAACGTTTTCTCCGCACCCAAGACGACTACAGCGAGAAACTTTGTGAGTACAGTGATGAATGATAATTTACCAGAATCAATAAAGGAAATCGTCCGGAACAATGCAGGGGCGCAGAAAATTTTCAGAATCAACTTTGTAGGCGAATCAGCGGGGCAGCCGCTTCTATCAAAAATCGCTAAAAAGTTTGATATCGATACGAATGTATTATTCGGCAATATCACAGAGCTCCAAGGAGTGCCTTTTGGAAATCTGATCGTTGAATTCATCGGCAGTGAGAGTGAAATCAACCGGGCGCTGATGTACATCAACCAGGAAAAAGTCGCAATTAAGGAGGTCGAAGCAAATGCTAGTTGATCAGGAACAGATTATTGAAGCACTCATCGAGACGGTACAAATGGTCGCTTTTTCACTGCTGTTCTCAGCGCTTCTCGGTTTGCCGCTGGGAATCCTGCTGGTTGTGACCCGAAAAGGACATCTGCTGGAAAATCTGCCGGTATTCAATGTGTTGAATGGAATTATCAATGTGTTCAGGTCGATCCCCTTCATCATTCTCATGGTCGCCATCATCCCGGTGACAAGGCTGATCGTTGGTACATCGATCGGTACAGCAGCAGCGGTTGTTCCGCTGGTCTTCTATGCAGGGCCTTACATTGCAAGATTGATAGAGAACTCGCTGCTGGAGGTAGAGCCGGGCGTCATTGAAGCAGCAGAATCGATGGGAGCCACACCTTGGCAGATCATCATCAAATTTTTGATACCGGAAGCTTTAAGTTCCTTGGTGCTGGCTTTTACCATTGCAACTGTCGGACTGGTCGGTGCATCCGCAATGGCAGGTGCAGTCGGCGGGGGAGGACTTGGAGACCTTGCCATCACCTACGGCTACCAGCGTTTTGATACAGCCGTCATGCTGATCACTGTCGGTATATTGGTCATCATGGTCCAGGGCCTTCAAACATTCGGAAACATTACATCCAAAAAAATCAGAAGAAGATAACAGGAGGAATCATTCATGAAGAAAATTTTATTGGCGTTACTCATTTTAGCAGCGGCAGTGACGGGGGCGGGTTGCTCTAATTCAACAAGCGGGGAAGAAACAAAGAAAGTGAAAATCGGTGTCAGTGGATCCGATAACCGCATCTGGGATTTTGTTTCGGAGAAAGCAGAAAAGGAAGGAATTGAAGTGGAAATCGTCCGTTTCTCTGATTATGTCCAGCCAAACATTGCCCTTGCGGAGGGAGAACTTGATGCCAACGCTTTCCAGACTATCTCGTATTTCAATGCTTTCAAGAAAGAACATGACTTGGACTTAGTTCCGATTGCAACAACGGTCATTGCGCCAATGGGAATTTACTCTGATAAGTACAAATCAGCAGATGAAATTCCGGAAGGCGGAAAAATTGCCGTACCTAACGAAGCAACCAACATGGGAAGAGCGTTGCTGCTGCTTCAAGAAGCTGGATTGATCACCCTTCCGGAAGACTTTGACGGAAATGGTGCAGTAGACAAAATCGTCGATAATCCTAAAAATCTTGAAATCGTCCCTGTAGTAGCCGGCCAGACGCCAAGGGTGCTTCCAGATGTAGCGGCATCGATCATTAACAACGGAATCGCAGTAGATGCCGGTTTCAATCCGACAGAGGACTCCATTTTCCATGAAAGCGAAACAGCCACACCATACATCAACATCATTGCTGTCCGCGCAGAAGATAAGGATAATGAAACACTCCAGAAACTTGGTGAGCTTTATCAACAGGACGATGTAAAAGAATTTATTGAAAAAGAATACAAAGGAAGCACGATCCCTACATTTGTTCCATTGAGTGAAATTGGAGAGTAATAGACTTACAAAAAACCAATAACAGGAGGAACCGCCATGACTTCAACAGCAGAAATTAATACGAATCTGAAAAGTGTGATTATCGAGAATGTAGAAAGTCAAAGGGAAAAGTACATTTCCACGAGCCACAGCATCCACCAGAGGCCGGAAATCGGGAATGAAGAGTTTTTCGCTTCAAAGCTTCTTTCAGATATCCTGGAGGAAGAAGGGTTTACAGTAGAAAGAGCTGTTGCAGGTCATGAAACAGCTTTCCTGGCAAGAAAAAAATCAGAAAAGGCAGGGCCTGCCATCGCCTTTCTCGCAGAGTATGATGCTCTGCCTGGCATCGGCCATGCCTGCGGCCACAATATCATTGGAACAACCAGTGTGGGGGCAGCTATTGCGCTGAGTAAGGTTCTGGATACAACCGGAGGTGAAGTGGTTGTTCTCGGCACACCAGCAGAAGAAGGCGGACCAAACGGCAGCGCAAAAGGAAGCTTCGTGAAACACGGTTTGCTGAAAGGGATTGATGCAGCCATGATGATTCATCCGGCCAACTCAACAAGAGTGACATCGACTTCCCTTGCCGTTGATCCGCTGGACTTCGAATACCGCGGAGTCCCTGCCCACGCTGCCGCTTCTCCCCATGAAGGGGTCAACGCCCTTGATGCAGTCATCCAGTTATTTAATGGAATTAATGCGTTGAGACAGCAGTTGAAGGATGAGGTTCGGCTCCATGGGATCATCACCCATGGAGGGGACGCACCGAATATCATCCCGGAATACGCGAAAGCCCGTTTCTTTATCCGGGCAGCTACAAGGACCCATCTGGACGAAGTAACCAAAAAAGTGAAAGCTGTGGCAGAAGGAGCGGCTCTTGCAACCGGAGCCAAACTTAAGGTCATTGCTTTTCAAAATGAAGTCGATAACCTTCTGTTGAATAAGAGCTTCGACCATGTCTTCAAGGGAGTCATTGAAGAGTTCGGGGAAACGGTCGATTTAAACGACAGGGAGGGACTTGGTTCCACGGACGCGGGCAATATCAGCCAAGTGGTGCCGACCATCCATCCATTCATCAAAATCGGGCCGGATAATCTGGTTGGTCATACAGTACCATTCAGAGAGGCTGCTGCTTCTCCTCAAGGAGACGAAGCCCTGATTAAAGGGGCCAAAGCTCTGGCACTGACCGGCCTTGAGCTGCTGACAGACCATCAGACGCTATCGGCGATTAAAGAGGAATTTTTGGACAGAAAGCTCGAGCAGGAAGGTTGATAGTATACGTTGAAAGCAGAATCTTATGGGTTCTGCTTTTTTATCGTTCATTCCAGCCGGTTAAAGGTAATCGTTCACAGGAAGAAAACCTTCAAGAGAAGGGGCAGCCTTGTTTATAAACACAGCGTTATTTATGATAGAAATAACATAGTTGATTAATCAGGAGGGTTACAATGAATCACCAAAAAAAGGTTGAAGAGGCTGAGGCCTCTGTCAACAAAATGCGCGAAAAGGTCAGTGGAAGTCCCTGGAAACAGGCTTACCACATGTCACCGCCTGCTTTCTGGATGAACGATCCGAACGGCTTCAGTTGTTATAAGGGAGAATACCACCTTTTCTATCAGCATCATCCGTTTTCACCTGAGTGGGGCCCGATGTACTGGGGCCATCTTAAAAGCAAGGATCTTGCCCATTGGGAAGAGGCACCAATTGCATTGGCTCCGAGTGAAGAGTATGACCGTGATGGCTGTTTTTCCGGCAGTGCAATAGAAAAAGACGGGAAGCTTTACCTGGTGTATACCGGAATCAATGGACAGGCCTGGACCACGATACCGATCTATATCAAACGCAATGTCTGGCCGTAAGTGAGGATGGAATGACTTTTGAAAAAATAAGTGAAAATCCCGTCATTGACCCTGCTCCTGAAGGGGATATCCATCCTTATCATTTCAGAGATCCAAAGGTTTGGAAAAAAGGGGATCACTATTATTGTGTTCTCGGTTCGCGGACTAAAGACCATGTCGGACAGGTCCTCTTATACCGCTCCGAAGACCTTATTAAATGGGAGTTTATCAACGTAGCAGCGAAAGGGGAAGGATATTTTGGGTTTATGTGGGAATGCCCTGACCTGTTTGAAATGGATGGCCGGACCATCCTTGTGATGTCTCCTCAGGGAATGGAGCCGGAAGGGAACCTTTATCAAAACCTGCACCAGGCCGGCTATGTGATCGGAGCACTTGATTACGAATCAGGCCAACTTCAACATGGTGATTTTGAAATGCTCGATTACGGTTTCGATTTCTACGCGCCGCAAACGATGGCAGACCCAACTGGGAGAAGAATCATGATTGCCTGGATGAATATGTGGGAGAGCCAGATGCCGGAGCAGGATGAGAACTTTGCAGGGGCAATGACCATTCCGCGTGAACTAATTTTGGAAAACGGTAAACTGAAGTCCAAACCAGTTCCTGAATTGGAGAAAAGGCGGAAGAATCATAAGCAATTTAAAAGTGTGACCGTTGAAGGTGAAACGTCACTTCCCGGCGTAGAGGGAAATACTGTGGAACTGAAGGTCACAATTGATGCAAAAGAAGCTACACAATTCGGTATGAAACTAAGAGCCGGACACAAAGAGGAAACGGAACTTCTTTATATTAAAGAAGAGAGAAGCGTTGCGCTCGACCGCAGCCTTGCCGGGAAAGGCCCCGGAGGCGTCAGGAAAGCCGAGGTTGAACTTGATGAAAACCTTCTGAAACTTAACATTTTCATAGACCATTCTTCTGTTGAAATATTCATCAATGGCGGTGAAAAAGTCATGACAGCCAGGATTTACCCGCAAAAAGACTCGTCACAAATCAGGTTCTTCTGTGATGATTCGATTGAATTGCTGCAAGTGGATAAGTGGGATTTGTAAAAGGCTCTTTTCGAAACTTTGTTGCTATTTGATATTAATTCCGAAAAATATCAATCTTAAGAAGGAAAAAATACGGTAAAATCGAAAAGAAAAGAGCTGCTCTCCTCCATTGAAATAAAAACTCTTAGTATCCGGGGATATCCGAAAGCAACAATACATGCGAAAACAGCTTTGTAAAAAGAAGTTATTTTCACCTGTACATGACAAAGAGGGATGCCCATTTAAGGGGCATCCCTCTTGAATTTGATGCCGCGGTCCGCCAGCGAAGTACATGATCTTGAGAATTACCTCTTTTGATGTACCCCGCTCCGCCAGCGAAGTACATCATCTTAAGAATTTCCCCTTTTGATGTGCCTGGCTCCGCCAGCGAAGTACATCATCTTAAGAATTTCCTCTTTTGATGTACCTCACTCAGCCAGCGAAGTACATCAATCCTCCTACATCAATGATTAATCGAATTTTGAACCAATTCCCGCTATGTTCTTAAGATTTTCCTCTAACCACTTCCGCTAACTCCTGTGCTCCTATTCCATAATCATATGAACAATCATATTGATCTCTTTTTCATCATCCCATTTCGCCTCAGGCAGGAATATATGCCGGACGAATACACTGGAAGCAGTGAAGCGAATAACAGCTTCTGTCGGCAGCTCAATGATCTGGCCTTTTTCTTTATAGAAGTCAACTAAGTGCTGAAAACGATGGAAGACCTTTTCAGCAATATGCTCCTTGAATTGTTCCTTCAGTTCGGGATGAAAAGGAATTTCCTGTATCAAGATCCGGAACGCACTCATATTTTCCCTCAAGAAAGCCTGGCGGTTCAAGATCATGGCTTTCAAAAAATCCTCATACTTTTCATGTTTTGTATTCAGGACTTTATTGACATCACGCATGACAAAAGGTGCAATTAGCTTAGCCATAGTCGGTGCAATAATCGAAAGTAATAAATCTTTTTTCGTTTTGTAATGGCGGAAAATCGTCCCTTCTGCCACGTCTGCTGAGGGGGAGTCTTTTGCAAGCACCAATAGAGATACTAAAGATTTGGAGAAAATTTGATGGTTTCCCGATGGAGACACTTACCAAAGCGTGGCTTCAACCTTTTAATTGAGTGGACTGCCTAGTTTAATTTCATGTCCGTTATCTCCAGCATGCAGTCGGTTCGTTGGCCCAAAAACTTTACTAGAAGCCAATTGATTTCCCCAAAACAAAAGTAGATAAGAATAAAGAAAAGACCAAATCATTTGTGATTTGGTCTGCTGGCTGGCGTTCATTCTTTTGATCTTCTATTTCTCAATAGAGAATGTAAGACATGGTTTATTCCACGCTGTCATTTTCCCACTGATAGGTCCAGAAGTGCTCAGTAGTAACCCACTTCAATGCTTCCGGATCCTGTGCAGCAATGCCTTCTTCAATCTGCGGAAGCATCCAGGCTGTCTGGGAGCTGTGCGCTTTCATGGCCGCTATCTTTTGATCTTTTACAGAAGTAATGTCATAGACAACATCCGGTTTCCCGATGAATTCCTGGCAATTATTTGAGAAAGCCAGACAGTGAAGCTTTGGACGAGCTGCTTTGGGAAGGCGGCGGACTGCCCTGACAACTGCCCGTGCGGTTGCTTCATGGTCAGGGTGGACAGAATATCCTGGATAGAAAGTGATGATCAGGGAGGGTTTTAATTCCTGTATCAGTTCTGTCACCATGTTCGAGAGTTTTTCATCATTTTCGAACTCAAGGGTTTTATCACGATACCCCATCATACGCAGATCTGTGATCCCCATCACTTCTGCCGCTTCTTTCAGTTCTTCTTTGCGGATGAGTGGAAGGGATTCTCTTGTAGCAAAGGGTGGGTTCCCTAGGTTCCGGCCCATTTGCCCGAGTGTCAGGCATGCATAGGTAACAGGGGTGCCGCCTTTAATAAACTTTGCAATCGTCCCCGAAACCCCGAAAGCTTCATCATCTGGATGAGGAAATATAACGAGAACGTGATTTTCTTTTTGCATACTGTAACCTCCTAAAAATGGCTGTGCCTACTCAAAAGGTGTTGGACTGATCTGCAGAGCCACTGCGAGCTTGCCATCATGGTCGTGACCTGCCATCAGCAGCTGGTTCTTGTCTGTTTTTTCAAAATGGGTGAGGCCTTCCGCGTAGATCCAGCCGATATCAAGTTTCAATCCTGCTCTGAAAGGGCCGTCGCCGACAATCTTTCCGTGCTCATAATTTACGAATGCGTTCCGTATGTATGCTCCTGCAGAGAAGAAATCTTCTTTGAAGTGTGAGGCATATGCTCCGTTGGTCGTTTCTAAATGTATATAGACATCTTTTCGGGCGAATTCATTGATCAGGCCCTGAACCTTTGCCAGCGTTATAGGTTCCATACTCTGCCTCCTTATCCGATAAATCAATCTGATTACTTTCCATTTTACTAAAATCATCAATAGAATGCGAAAACAACGCCTCTGATATTCTTATCACAGAAAAAATCAGCAGAGTCAGCCGGGCAAATCATTCATTTTAAAATATCAATAGTCAAACCGAAGACGTTCCAAAGGAAAATTAAATTCAGTAGAGATAAAAACCAGGCAAGTGGCGGATTTTTATAATGTATACTGAGAACGACAAAGATCACGATATCCAAATAAAAGGACCAAAGCAGGTTCCAGCCATTATGGTGGGTGATCATTCCTGCTTCAAAGGCAATAACTTCTATACCGAAATAAATAAGTACCCACAAGCCAATCCAGAGAATTCTCCTGGATTTGTTCTGGGGAAGACGGCCTAGAAAAATAAGCGTCGTTGCCCAATACCGTATGATCATTTTGATCAAAGAAATGACCGTATGATTAGGGAGGTAGCTGCTATCAAATGAAGGCTGAAAAAGCCACATTGATTTGTTGTAGAGCAGGTATTGATACAGCAGGTCGCCCACCAAGAAGAAGAGGAAGGTCGGATAATAATCCCTCCAGTTCCTCCAATCGCCCCATTTAATGACTGCAAGTAAGAAAGTGAAAAATAATAAGGTGTGCATTCCGGCTTACTTCCTTTTTGGTCTTTTTTACATTTTTTACCTTGAGTTGGGTTTCTATTCATTTTGGGGGATAAATGAGTCTTTTTCTTCAGGGAGCGGGTAATCAATAAGGCTTTATGTGACATTAGTCAACTTTTTAAATGTGTCCTTGTTGAAAGACACCTTAGGTTAAAGAGAGCAGTTTTATAGAAACTTTTTGTCATTAACAGGTGCAAGAGTCCTTAAGGGGTTTTTTTAAAAAGCCACTATCTTTAGTGATCAAAAAAATGACCCCCAATAGGGAGCCATTTTCAGGTTAAGATAAAAAGTTTTTCCAGGTTAAGATAAAAGTCAGTTGTGTTGCATTCAGGGTTAAGATTAATCTTTGCTGCCGACGACAACTACTTTGCCTTTATCGAGTTCTTCCTCGTAACGATCTGCTTCTGCATCCGTTAATCCAAGGGAGCTCATTTTGGAACGCAGCTCGTCTCCACGCTTTTTGAACGTGTTGCCCAGCGAGTCAAATACTCCTTGTTCGCCCATACCGACACTTTCCGTATGTGTTCCTTCTGTAAGGTCTTTTGAACGTTCTTTGTCATGAGCAAAGATATAAATATCGTCTTTCTCGTAACCTTCACGATTCAGACCTTCAATGACCTTTGTTGCCTGTACTCCGTTTTCAACTGTTTCTACTTTATACATTGTTACAGCCTCCTCTATAATTTTGATGAAGCGGTATATCTTCTATTTACCCGGTTGCTGGAAGATTAAACAATCTCAATAGGTGGTGAAATTTAGCAGTTTTTGAATTCTGTAGCCGATATATTTCAGCCATGGAATTCCATATTCCTTTTCACTGTACTTTTCAGTGTATAGTGCGTCTTCGTTGCTCCATATTCTGTTGAAGTAGGTTGAAACTTCCTGGTTGACCTCTTGATCAAGAGGGGTTTCCATCCATAGATTGGTTTCAAGGTTGAGGTCCTCGAAGTTCCTTGTCGTATAGTTTGTTGAACCGCCAAGGATGATGGCTTTGTCTGGCTTTTTTATATATAGAAGCTTTGTGTGGTATTGTTCCATTTTCGTGTTATACCAGCGGATACGAATATTTTCTTCGCCGCGCTCTTCCAGTTCAGCTGCTACAGGGATGTTGGGCAGCCCCATTTTTTGGCTTCCGAAAGCATTTTGATTAGGATCGAGGATAATTCTTACATCCGCCCCTCTGCCGGCAGCCTCGACAAGCCCGTCGATGACTTCCCGTTCGGCTAGATAGAACATGCCCAGCCAGATGGTATCTCCTTTGCCAGCCTTGTCCAGCTCTGCCAATGCCCTCTTATATATTTTTCCTTCTGTCAGCACCTGTACCTTTATGCTGCCGCCCGATTCTTTGCTGCCTTGAAAATCCGGAAGCTGTGGTCCGTCCGAGTACCGGGCAGCCGCTTTTTCAGTCTTGAGTATATCTCCGGTGATAGGCCTTCCAACTTCAAAGGCAATATTGGAGTGAAACCCGCTCGCATTATGAGGGTTTGCCGAAGTGATGAGAGCAGACTGGTCTGTGACCACCACTTTTCGATGGTTAGCCTTTATATTCAATAATTCCAGATAGGAGCGGATTGTCACATCGGGTGCGGTAGAGGCCAAAGGATTTGGAAGCCAGCCCTTATCTTCCGGCTCTGACTGGAACCATTGGAAAAAGGTTCTCCAGACTGCACTGTAAACATAGTTGGAGTCTCTTAACGGTTTCAGGTCTGTATACATCACCTTGATTCCGTTTTCCCTCAGGCTCTGTACTTCAGGAGCAGGATGCGACCCATAAGTGGTATTGATATGATCAGTAATAAAGACGATTTCCATTTCAGGGTTGCTTTTCTTCTTTTTAATAAGAGCATTCGTCAGGTTACCTGCTAAATCAGGCATCTCATGATCTCCATCATAATAACTGTTAAAAAGGAACATATCGATGACGACGAAATCTTCTGCCTCCGCAATCATTTCATTGATTCTCTTAAATATTCTTCCTTCATGATGGAATTCTCCGGAATGATCTTTAAAAGAAAGGTCATAGAGGAAATCCACGTCGTCCGTCTGAAAGACCTGTCCTTCATAGGAGGTACCCTCGGGAAGAGGCTTGTGAGTCTGGTAATACACGATCGTACCAAAAAATACCAATACAAGGAGCGCTGCGGAGACATTCCACTTGTTAACCCGATTCATCAAGTGTTTCATGGGTTTATCCTCCAATAAGTAGTAACTACTCCTTTACCCTCTTTTGAAACTTTATATTCCAACTTTCGGCAATATTTTCTATAATATGAACAGAGGAAGGTGAACTAGTTGAAAAGTGATGAAAATAGAATAAGAGAGATAGAAGCTCTCTTGGCAGAATTGAAAAGCAGCAGCCAGCAGACAAGCGCCACAGCGGTTTTAGATAGAGGGAAAGTCAAAATGCCTTTCTTTAAGGCGGGAAAGGCAATCTTCAGTATATGGAAAAGCAAGTTTCTCATCATGCTTCTTATTGCGGTCCTTGTGATATCAGGACTCTCAATTGGCATGTATTCCTGGTTAGCCGGCAGTACATTTCAGGAAGAACAGGGATCTTTTGTCGAGCAGATCAAAGACATGAATTCACTGGCAACTGCCCAAGCTTTTACAAAGGCAGTCATTGAACAGGAAGATAACAAGATTTTCGGAAAAGAAATTTCAGCGGATGTGCCGGGTACAAAACGAAAACTATTGCTGGTGGTTCCGGGAACCGTACTGGCCGGTGTTGACCTGCAAAAAATATCAGAAAGTGATATTTTGATAGATGAAGAGGGAAAAGAAATGACGATAGAACTGCCAAGGGCCGAAATTCTGCAGTCTCCTTCTCTAGATACGGAAAACATCAAAACATTTTCCGTAGAAGGAATCTTCAGAAGCGAAGTGGATTGGGAAGAAGGATTCGGTCTTGCCCAAGCGGCCAAAGAGCTTATCCAGCAGGAAGCGATCGACCAGGGATTGCTGCAAACGGCCGAAAAAAACGCCGAAAAATCCCTGAAGGAATTTTTCGGGCAGCTAGGCTATAAAGTAACAATCGTATATTAAGGGTAGCATGAAAGGGTGTTATCGTGGCTGACAATTTTACGAACGATTGGAACGATGTACTGAAAGAAGAAATGGAGAAAGCTTATTTTGCCAGCATGAAAGAGTTTCTTGAAGAAGAGTATCGGACCCAAAGAGTGTTTCCGGAGAAGCGTAATATTTTCAATGCAATGAATTCTACTGCTTATAAAGATGCGAAAGTCGTTTTGCTTGGCCAGGATCCTTATCATGGGGAAGGACAAGCCCACGGGCTGAGTTTTTCTGTTGAAAAAGGGGTGAAAGTTCCCCCTTCACTGAGAAATATCTATAAAGAGCTTCAAAATGATATCGGATGTGAAGTGCCGGAACACGGAAATCTGAGTAAATGGACGGAGCAGGGAGTACTTCTCCTAAACACTGTTCTGACAGTCAGGCAGGGCAAGGCCCATTCCCATAAAGGAAAAGGTTGGGAAACCTTCACCGACAAGGTAATCGAACATCTTAATCACCGGGAAAAACCGCTTGTCTTTATGTTATGGGGAAGACCGGCGCAGGAAAAGCTGAAACTGATCGACACTGAAAAGCACTTTGTCATACAATCGCCGCATCCGAGTCCATTCTCCGCAAGGAAGGGTTTCTTTGGAAGCCGGCCTTTCTCAAGAGCCAATGAGTGGCTGAAAAGAAATGGAGAAGAAGAAATCGACTGGTGCATCGAATAGAATTAACATTTTCAGACAGCATCATCCATGTTTCACGTGAAACAATGAGGAAGGATGGCGAATCAAAGCGAAATCTGGCTTTGGTTCGCTTTCTTTTTTTGAAAGTCTCTTAGTATCCGGGGAAAATACAGCTCTAGGAATTTTTCTGAAAGCAACAAACGAAGTAAGCGAATGGACGCAGAGGTTTTACCGGGGATGATGGGAACGTAAGATAGGATAGCCCTCCATTGCTATAAAGGATATCCGTCTCAAGCTGCCCGCCCCGCGGAGTAATCTGCCTGTAGCGGAAATCCATTACTTCTGAATAGCCCATGATTGGGAATAAAGCGCATGAAAAAGAGTGCCACCTACAATTAGCACAGGATAGGCAAATCCTCGATAAGTTTGATAGAATAGGGAAGAATGCTGGATAGGGAGACGAGAAAGTTGCCAGAGAAAAAGAAAATCAATTGTTTTCAATGCCAATACTTTTATACAACATGGGAACCGGCCCATCCACGGGGCTGTAAAGCATATGGATTCAAGACGAAAGCCATGCCCTCCCTGGTCGTCTTTCGTTCTTCAGGAGAAAGCTGCCTGAAGTATACTCCGAAAGGCAGACAGGGGAAGTAATCTTTCTTCATTAACACAGCGTGCTTATGCAGGGGCCCCATTCAGACCTGGTAAGTCCTCTTACGGTTGCAAAACAGTGTCTTGCAAACCCATTGAGAAAGAAAAATAAAGACCTACATGTAAGGAGGGACACGATGAATATATCTCATGTCTCATTAATCAATAAAATGGAGCAGGAACTCCATAAAGCAAAGCAAGCGGAAAGACCGCAAAACATCAGAGAGCACATCAATTCCATCAAGGCTTTATGCGAAGTGATGCTGGAAACGGAAAGTGTTGGCACCAGTCAGCATTCTTTTTCAAAAGAACTGCCGGCTCAGCAGATGACAATGCCTGCTGTTAATCAACAGTCCCAGACAGTGAGGATTTCAGAAGAAAGCAAGCTGGAGACGGATGATGGAGCCAACGGTGACTCGCTGTTTGAATTTTAATATGTAAAGTGGGAGTGGTAGAGGGTATGAAGACGTTTATTATTATTGGAGCAATTAATGCATTTCTTTCTGTAGCGTTCGGCGCGTTCGGCGCACATGCGTTGGAAGGGAAGATTTCTCAGAAATATATCGATACATGGAACACAGGGGTACTTTATCAAATGTTCCACTCAATGGGAATCCTGATTATTGGCGTGCTTATGGGGAACATAGCTTCCAGTTCATTGCTTAACTGGTCTGGCTGGCTGATGTTAATCGGGATTGTGTTATTCTCCGGAAGCTTGTACATATTGAGTCTGTCAGGGATCAAAGTGCTGGGGGCCATCACGCCTCTAGGAGGGGTAGCCTTCCTGATCGCATGGATCCTGCTCATCATTACTGCTGTTAAATCCATGTAATTAGGATCTGATCGAAGTAAAGGTTCTTCCGTTACCAGCCTCAGATGAATGCCGGGTTGCGAGAAGGGAAAGTACGATAGTATATGTGAATAGCAGCAAAAGACTGCGGGCCGGTTGGCACGCAGTCTTTTGTATGGCTGGATTCAGCCTTTTACCTTGGTGAATAAGAAACACTCGGAGCCCCTGCACCAAACGGATATTCATACTCGATTTCTTCATCAAATGTAATGTAGTCCAGGTAAATCATTGGCAGAAGATAGCGCATCCCTGTTTGAGGATCGCTGATGACAAGGTGGTCACGCCCCGCTGCTTCAATGATTCCTTTAAAAACCTTGGCATTCCATTCTCTGTTATTTTCAAATGTCATATAAACTGTAGCGACTTTCCCCTTGTTTAGACGAAGGATGTTCTCGATATAAGATTCTTCTACAGGCAGCTGGCCGGGAAAATTCTGTGACGGACTCTGAGCGCTGATCGGCTGAGGGACCTGCATCCCTTGGCCGCCGTAGTACTGCCCACCCATATAGTTCTGGGGCTGGCCGTAATATGGGGGCTGAGTATAGCCATATCCATAGGGATTTGAGCTGGTTGATTGTTTCACAATGTAGACCTCCTTGAGTAATCATAATCCTTCATGTTGAAGGTGGTTCACTTCTCGTTCACAAAGCACCGTAATCTTCACTAAAGACTCTCTTTATATAAAAATAAAGCGGATAATGATAAAGAGAGTATGCTCTGATTTCACTATTTCATTTTTATGTTGGCATGGGCCGGAATATTCCAGGTGGAAGGCAATTGTGCACGGACAAATTTTAGATTTCTTCAGGGCTAATGAATTTGCTAAGGAAGCCATTGGCGGTCGGAGGTTGAAAAGCCATGCATATTTTGACTTTAGTTGAGCATGTCATCAAAGGCATTTTAGTTTCCCAGGGGACTGGGTTTCAAGAAAATAAAACCGTAGAGAGGAGGGTGATGGATTCAAGCTGTCAGCAGGGGTATGAGAAAAGCGGAAAAAAGGCCAAACAGCTGAAGTCTGTTTGGCCAGAGCGTACTATTGTAAGGCTGTTTTCGCATATATTGTTGCTTTCGGATATCCCCGGATACTAAGGCTTTTCACTTCCATCTGGGATAGCAGCTCTTTTCTTTTCATGTTAACTAGGTTATCTCGGTAACTTAAGGTTGTTCGTTTCTGGAATTAGTATCAAATAGCAACAAAGTTTACGAAAAGATCCTATTATACAGATAAGAAATGGGAAATCTTTTCTTCTTCAAGAAGGTTTCCTACGAAGAAAGTGCCGAAATCGCCGTAGCGGGCGCTCACTTCGTCAAAGCGCATTTCGTATACAAGCTTTTTGAATTGAAGGACATCATCCGCAAACAATGTAACTCCCCACTCATAATCATCGAAACCGACTGAGCCGGTGATGATCTGCTTTACTTTTCCTGCGTATTGGCGGCCGATCATGCCGTGGCTGCGCATCATGCTGCGGCGTTCTTCCATCGGCAGCATATACCAGTTGTCGTTTCCTTGGCGGCGCTTGTCCATTGGATAGAAACAAACATGCTTGGCCTTAGGAAGGATTGGGTAGAGGCGCGCGCGAACATGCGGGTTCTCATAAGGATCTTCGCCATCGGCAAGGTAGTTGCTCAACTCAACAACTGAAACATATGAGAACGTAGGAACAGTATATTGAGCGATCGTCAATTTATTGAATTCAGTTTCAAGTTCATTCAGTTCTTCCATCGTCGGACGGACAATCATCATCATGAAGTCTGCTTTTTGGCCGACAATTGTGTAAAGCGCGTGGCTTCCTTCTTCTTGTGCTTGTGTCTTGTTCATTTTTTCAAGGAAACCATGAAACTCATTGATTGCGTTTTGCCTTTCGTCACTGGAAAGCATTTTCCAGGAAGTCCAGTCCATTGCACGGAAGTCATGCAAAGAATACCAGCCATCTAATGTTTGTGCCGGTTCACTCATGTGTATCACTCCTTATAAACTTGTATGCACCCTTACTATATCATAGTTTGGCCCAATAACCTGAATAAGAATCTTGACATTAAAAATGCGCAAGCGCCTGGATCAGCCCCGACAGGCAAATGTTCCCTGGAGAAAAAAAGGCGGTCTTTCCTTTTATTCTCTGGGGGTTATTTGACCCCGAGGGGCTAGGCGCTGGAGCTGGATTGCAAAAAAAGCACAAGCGCCCCTTTTAGCCCCGACAGGCAAATGTTCTCTGGAGAAAAAAAGGCGGTCTTTCCTTTTATTCTCTGGGGGTTATTTGACCCCGAGGGGCTAGGCACTCGAGCTGGATTGCACAAAAAGCGCAAGCGCCCCGCTCAGCGGCGTACGAACTGTACCAGCCCCGCATGAGATAAAGGAATCACGAAGAACGAAGTGATTCGATGATGACTTATCGCAAGGAGGGGATGGGCAGTACGCTAGCCGCTGGGGCCTTGGAGCTGGATTCAGAAACGCTGCCTAGTTTGGACTTTCTTATTCTTTGAAAAAGGACAATTTCATCCTCAGTCATTGCGCGAAAACTGCATACTCAGTTAAAGAACAGGGAACAATAAAGCAGGTTAAAAAGGATGAAATTTTCTAAAAACAAAAACAATTACATTGGAAACGCTGCCACTGTCCATTATTCTTGAAATCTCCCGGCAGAAGAGTATGCTGAAAGTGGATAAATGAAGGAGGGCTTAATTTATGAGCAATCTATTTGAAACACTACAAGCGAAAGTTAAAGGAAAAGACCAGAAAATTGTATTTCCAGAAGGGCAGGATGAAAGAATTCTCAGCGCCGCGTCACGTCTGGCTGCAGAGGGAATCCTGACACCTGTCATCATTGGAAATGCCGGCAGTGTCCAGGCGAAAGCACAAGAGGTGAATGCTTCCCTCGAAGGCTGTGAAATTATGGACCCGTCTGACAATGAATTTATGGAAGAACTTGTACAGGCATTTGTCGAAAGAAGAAAAGGAAAAGCGACTGAAGAAGACGCTAAAAAAATCCTTCTGGATGAAAATTACTTTGGAACGATGCTCGTGTACACGGGTAAGGCCCATGGTTTGGTCAGTGGTGCGGCACATTCAACAGCAGATACTGTCCGTCCAGCACTTCAGATCATCAAGACAAAAGAAGGTGTGCGCAAGACTTCAGGCGTTTTCATCATGGTCCGTGAAGAGGAGAAATATGTCTTTGCCGATTGCGCGATCAACATCAATCCTGACAGCCAGGACTTGGCTGAAATCGCTGTGGAAAGTGCGAAAACAGCTGAAATGTTCGATATCGATCCTCGTGTGGCGATGTTAAGCTTCTCTACAAAAGGTTCAGCAAAGTCGCCTGAAACTGAAAAGGTTACAGAAGCAGTAAATGTTGCGAAGGAAAAAGCGCCTCATTTAACATTAGATGGAGAATTCCAATTTGATGCTGCCTTTGTGCCTTCTGTGGCAGAGAAAAAGGCACCAGACTCTGTCCTGAAAGGTGATGCCAATGTATTCATCTTCCCTAGTCTGGAAGCAGGGAACATTGGATACAAGATTGCACAGCGTCTTGGAAACTTTGAAGCGGTGGGGCCAATCCTTCAAGGGTTGAATGCTCCGGTCAACGATCTTTCCCGCGGCTGTAATGAAGAAGATGTGTATAAGTTAGCACTGATTACGGCAGCACAAGCGCTATAATGGCAAGTTGACGGTCTCCATCATGGGGGCCGTTTTTGTGAAAATCCCCCAATAAATGTCGTATTATAAGGGCTTTTGTTGGTGCGGGTTATCCCTTTTCGAATAGATTAGTGAGTAGGAGGGATAAAACTTATGAAAACTATTATTATCGATCCAGGGCATGGAGGGAGTGATCCCGGAGCAATTTATGGAAACGCAATGGAGAAGACCTATAATCTCACCATCGCATTGAGGGTACGTGATTACTTGCAAGCAAATTTCGATGGCAGCTTCTTGATGACCAGAACGAATGACACCACGGTGTCACTCAGCGAGAGGTCTAACTTCGCAAATTCCCGGAATGCAGACTTCTTTCTATCGATCCACAACAACGCGGCTGGTGGAACAGGCTTTGAAAGCTATATCTATAATGGTACTGTCCCCGAGCAAACCAAAAACTATCAAAATAGTGTTCACAATGAAATCATGTCCTCGATCAAGCAAAAATACGGAATTAAAGACAGAGGAAAGAAACGGGCCAACTTTCATGTCCTCCGTGAAACAGAGATGAGTTCTATATTATTGGAGGTCCTGTTTATCGATAATCCGGATGATTTGAAACTTCTAAACGATCCACTCTTTATCCCTGACGTTTCGGCAGCTATTGCCAAAGGAGTTGCCAAAGCGCTGGCTCTAGCTCCAAAAAATCAAGATCCATCTGGAGAAGTTCTTTATAAAGTCATTGCGGGGTCTTTCACTGAGCGGAGAAATGCAGAGGAACGGGTTAACGTTTTATCCTCAAAAGGAATAGCATCCTTTATTGTCCCCGCTATGATTTCAAATAAACAGACTTATAGAGTTCAGGTTGGTGCTTATAAAGAAAAAGAAAATGCGGACGCCCGAGTAGATGCTGTCAAACAGCTTGGCATGGGAGCGTTCATCATCACTGAAAATGAAGGCGCATCCCCGCCTAAAACAACCGCACCTCCATCCCCAGAAGAACTTTTTACAATCAGTGGAGATACACTTCTTACTCCTCATCAGTTAGATGCCTATGTCAGATCGGTTAATCCTGAGGCCCCTTCACTTGGTCAATATTACGAAGCTTATGGAAAACGGTATGGTATGAGAGGGGATGCTGCCTTTGCCCAGGCGATTTTGGAAACAGATTATTTCCGCTTTACCGGATTGGTGAAAAAAGAGCAGAATAATTACGCAGGAATCGGTGCAACCGGTCCCGGCAATCCTGGTGCAGTCTTTTCAACACCGGAAATAGGGGTTCATGCACATATTCAGCATTTGTACGCCTATGCTTCTACAGATAGTATTCCAGCAGGTCTTCAGCAAGTCGATCCAAGGTTCAATTTAGTAACCAGAGGAATCTCCGAATATTGGACGAGTTTAAATGGAAGATGGGCTGTTCCGGGAACAAGTTATGGACAGGACATTCTAGGCGTTTACAGAAGAATGATAAACCTTACAATCGGAGAACTGGATAAACAGAAACAGGAATTGAACAACCGGCTCGAGGAATTATAAATAAACAGGGGCATCCACGAGGGCACTGAACAAGTCCGACCATTAGTTTAAAGGCAGAATCGCTCACTTCAGAGAGCGATTCTGCTTTTTTCATAAAAGCCTATGAAAGAGTGCTGGTTTTTTGTTGAGGAGGCCCACTTTGCTTGGTTGGGTGAATAATATAAAGGGCTTTAGAGAGAAATTGTCCAGTCATTCTCCCTTAATTGGGTACTCAACCGTAAATAAGGGAACTTTTTTCCCTTATCTTCAATTTCAAGCTTATTACGGGGAAAATAGAGGAACTTTTTTCCTTTATATGATAAAAAACACAATTTTCCTAGCGTATTTAGCTAATTAAGGGAAATTTATTCCTCTATTTTAGCTTTTTTTAGAGTTTTGTAAGAAATAAGGGAATCTCTTTCCTCTATTTACTACCCAAAACACTGAACTACATAGTTAAGCACCATTGGTCAGTGCCTTTAATTAGCACCCTTCTATCTTTCCAGCGGTGGCAGGCAAATAAAAAACACCAAAGGATTTTAAAGCTGATGCAGGATAGAGAGCAAGAAAAAAGTCAACCTTTCTTCCTCTTTAAGGAAGGATAGTTGACTTTATCTTAGGTTAAAGCAAGTAACCTATAAAATTCGGTAGATTTTCAGTGCTCTCGCATCCGCTCCTGTTTTTCTAGTGCTTGGCAGGAAATTATAAAATCAACCACTGCGGATGACTTTTTTCTATGTTATTCACATCCAGCTTCAGCACCTGAGGTTCAAATAACCTCAAGAGAATAAAAGGGAAAAGCGCCTTTTATTCTCTTGAGAACATTTGCCTGTCGGGGTGGACAAGCCGCTTTTGCTATTGATCCGTCGAGCTTCGGCGCCTAGCCCCTCGGGTCAAATAACCTCAAGAGAATAAAAGGGAAAAGTGCCTTTTTATCTCTTGAAAACATTTGCCTGTCGGGGCTGGACAAGCCGCTTTTGCTTTTGATCTTTTCAGGCTTAGTCTTGGCAGTTTGAGGTGTGATATAATATTCCCCATGAATGATCGAAGGAGAACGAACGATGGAAATACAGAAAAATCAATCATTGTTAATACAGCCGGAATGGAGGATCATTGATCAATCCAGCCTGGGACCTATATTCAATGCTCTGCAGTCATTTGCAATCGATGATACCCTCTGCACTTCAGTGGGAGCGAAAACATCACCAGCCACAGCGAGATCGTGGGTTCATCATGACACGATTGTACTGGGAATCCAGGATGCAAAACTTCCCGCACTGGAAGAAGGGTTGAAGGTCCTGGAAGACCGCGGATACCGGTATATCGTGCGGAATTCGGGTGGATTGGCGGTCGTCTTGGACGAAGGAGTCCTTAATCTTTCACTCGTGTTCCCGGATTCTGAAAAAGGGATTGATATCAATCGCGGGTACGATGCTATGCTGCAGCTGACAGAGGATATGTTCAAGGATTTCGCTGTCCACATTGAAGCGAAGGAAATCGTGAACTCTTATTGTCCAGGCAGCTATGACCTCAGTATAAGCGGCAGAAAGTTTGCTGGCATCTCGCAAAGAAGGATCCGAAATGGCGTTGCTGTCCAGATTTATCTTTGTGTAAGCGGAAGCGGATCGGAACGGGCTAAAGTCATCAGGGATTTTTATTCAGCTGGAAAAAGAGAAGAAAGCAGCAAATTCATCTTTCCTGAAATCCACCCGGAGGTCATGGCCTCCCTTTCAGAACTTCTTGGTGTGGAATTAACGATTCAAGATACAATGCTCCGGTTTTTTCAGTCCCTGAAAGGGTTCAGCGGGAAAATCTACGCAAGCCAGCTGGAGGGCACCGAAATCTCTTTATATGAAGGCTATTTAGATAGAGTACATCAGAGAAATGAGAAAGTATTAGAGAGATAGAAATCGGCGGTCCAGTGGGCTGCCGGTTTTTCTTTAGCGCTTTAAAGTGGCATCCTTTATCCAACGATTACAATTATCAATCTTTAACAAAAAGCACTGGCCGCCGCCAGTGCTTTTGTTTTAAAATATATGAACGAATAAAATTTTCAGGTCGAGAATTAGGCAGCGTTTCTGAATCTAGCTCCAGCGCCTAGCCCCTCGGGGTCAAATAACCCAAAGAGAATAAAAGGGAAGACCGACTTTTTTTCTCTTTGGAACATTTGCCTGTCGGCGCTGATCAAGGCGCTTGTGCTTTTTGTGCAATCCAGCTCCAAGGCCCCAGCGGCTAGCGTACTGCCCATCCCCTCCTTGCGATAAGTCATCATCGAATCACTTCGTTCTTCGTGATTCCTTTATCTCATGGGGGGCTGGTACAGTCCGTACGCCGCTGAGCGGGGCCTTTCCGCTTTTTAATGAATCCAGCTCCAGCGGCCAACCCCTCGGGGTCAAATAACCCCTGGAGAATAAAAAGAAAGACCGCCTTTTTTCCTCCAGGAAACATTTGCCTGTCGGGGCTGAACGGGCCGCTTCCGCTTTTTAATGAATCCAGCTCCAGCGCCCGAGGGTCCGTACCCACTGGAACGGACCTAGCCCCTCGGGGTCAAATAACCCAAAAAGAATAAAAGGGTAGACCGCCTTTTTTTCTCTTTGGAACATTTGCCTGTCGGGGCTGATCAAGGCACTTGCGCTTTTTTATTCAGCTACTTTTTCAAGGTTACCGTTTCGGTCCATTTTGAATCTTGGGGCTTTTCCTTCTTCATCCTCAAATAATACGAGCTTTCTTGCACGGTTCATGATCTGCATCATGGTTTCGTAATCTTCCTGCATGGTCACTGTATTCTTTTCAAGTTCGCCGATTTTCTTTTGCAGATCGGCATTCTCACGTCTGATTTCAGCATTTTCATGTTTCAATCTCTGATTCTCACTTTTTAAAATATCTGAGTGGAAGTTCGAATGTGCCAGGTTTTGCAAATACATAATGACTTTTTCAAGAGACATTTCCATTCTGCCTTGAACAGGTTCGCGCTTGGCAGCTGGTGCAGTGAAGACCGGTGCTCCCGCAGAAGGATTCACTTCATCAGCTTGGACTGTTTCTTCTGCAAATTCTGTATCGGCTTCCATAACCGGACTAGTATACTCTTGTTCTTCTTCGCTCATTTCAGAAGACATTGATAGAGACATCGCGTCGATTTCATCATAAGATGGTGCCGGGGGCTGATATAACAGCTTCTTCTTGCCGCCCTGGTCTTTGCCGAGCAGGCGCTGTCTCTGTTTGCGCTGTTTCTTCGCCAGGCTCAAGGCTTTTTCATATTGATGGCGGACCACGGCATTCCAACGAAACCCGCATGCGGCGGAAGTGCGGTTCAGTTTGTCCCCTACCTCTTCAAACGCGTTCAGCTGTGTGCTGCCTTCTCTTACATGGCGTAAAACGGTTTCGGCTAATAACAAATCATCTTCTTCTGTCCAGGCATCTTGTCTAGATTTCATTTATTCCAACTCCCTTATTTTAGTAACTTTACTTACTAGAAGTTTGTACAAAATAAACAGAATCTATACGAATATGTTAAAATTAATTTTTTCTAATAGTTTCGTTGTTCTTCTGCCTGGGAAGGGTACTTTGAGTCTGTCAAGAGCCGTTTTTGGAGCAAAAATTTTTTAGGGCATTTTATCCTTGAAGTATAAACAATTTTCAGCAATTCTATTTATTTTTCGACACGCTTCGAGATGTTTTTATAAAAAAAACCGTCTATAATGGATATATGTTAGACAGGAAGAGGGTAAAGAATGGAATATTCCAAATTGAAGTTGCATGAGGAAAAAGTTTTCAAAGACCCTGTTCATCGTTATGTACACGTGAAAGATCAGGTCATATGGGATTTAATCGGGACAAAGGAGTTCCAGAGGCTGAGGCGGATCAGGCAGCTCGGAACCACTTATTTGACGTTCCATGGCGCGGAACACAGCCGTTTGAATCATTCCCTCGGTGTCTATGAGATTGTCCGCCGGATTGTAGACGATGTCTTTCAGGGCCGGCCTGAGTGGAGCCAGGATGAGAGGCTTTTAAGTTTATGTGCTGCACTGCTTCATGATTTAGGTCATGGACCTTTTTCCCATTCATTCGAAAAGGTCTTTCATCTCGATCATGAGCATTTCACACAAGAAATCATCCTGGGGAATACTGAAGTTAACCAGGTCCTTTCAAGAGTAGGCAGTGAGTTTCCCAAGCATGTTGCGGAGGTTATAGCGAAAACCTATGCGAACAAGCAGGTGGTCAGCCTGATCTCCAGCCAGATCGATGCTGACAGGATGGATTATTTGCAGCGCGATGCCTATTTTACCGGGGTCAGCTACGGCCACTTCGATATGGAGCGGATCCTGCGCGTGATGAGGCCCAGGGAAGACCAGGTCGTCATTAAGTCGAGCGGGATGCATGCGGTTGAGGATTACATAATGAGCCGTTATCAGATGTACTGGCAGGTGTATTTCCATCCTGTTACGCGGAGTGCAGAAGTAATTCTGACAAAAATCCTCCATCGTGCGAAAGACCTCTATCAACAATCGTATGCTTTCAAATATGATCCTCTCCATTTTTATTCCCTCTTTGAAGGGGACGTATCGCTTGAGGATTATTTAAAGCTGGATGAAGCGGTGATCATGTTCTACTTCCAGACTTGGGAAGAGGAGAATGATCCTGTGCTGAGCGACCTCTGCCGCCGTTTTATGAATAGAAATCTATTTAAATACGCTGAATTCGATCCAGCGAAGGAATACAGGAAACACAGTGAGCTGGAAACGTTATTTAAAAAAGCCGGCATCGATCCGGAGTACTATCTGGTCGTCGATTCATCATCGGATCTTCCGTATGATTTTTACCGGCCGGGGGAAGAAGAGGAGCGCCTGCCGATTCATTTACTGATGCCGGGTAACGACTTGAAGGAATTGTCCAGGCAGTCGGATATCGTGGATGCAATCTCAGGTAAAAGAAGAACAGACCACAAACTCTATTACCCTGCCGATTTTTTATATGATGAAACATCCAAGAAAACCATCAAAAGACAAATCCGTTCCATTTTGGAACTCGATTGATTAATAGTGAGGCTGTCTCATAAGCCATAGCGGAACCGCGTTTGCAGAATGGGGTCCGGAAACTTCTGAGACGGCCTCCGTGCACCTAATGGCGGGACACCGAGTAATTTTTGAAGTAGGAGATGAAGTAAAAGTGTTAAAGGATCACACGAAATTAATGAGTGCATTTTTGGCTTCCGGGGAAATCACCGGCAGAAAAAAACTCCAGAAAATGATATATATTGCCAAGAAATTATCGTTCCCTTTTCAAGAAAAGTTCCAGTTTCATTTTTACGGTCCTTACTCAGAGGAGCTGACCCTTCGAGTGGAAGAACTGTGCAACATGGGCTTCATCAGCGAGCTCAAGGAGAAGAAAGGCGGCTACTACCAATACCGGTACACCGTGACAGAAGAAGGACAGGGCTTTTTGAACATGTATGAAACGGATATCCCGTTCCTGAAGGATTGCCTGGAGGCCATGAACGAGCAGCCTTCCCGCTTCCTTGAACTCGTATCAACGGTGTTATACTTCGATAACCTGCCACGTGAAGAAGTGGAAGAAAAAATCTTTACCCTGAAGAGCAAGCAGAAGTATACGGTAGAAGAAATCGATACTGCCTATGAATATATCGAATCACTGAAAGAGAAGATTGTGCAATAATCTCGGAGCCTGTCACTGATGTGGCGGGTTTTTTTGTTATACGGAGACCTTTGGTGAGGAAGGATCGGGCTGTACGATTTTCGAACGGGATGGCTGGGTTTTAGAGACCCCTGGGAAGTGAGATGTACAGGGAAGAGGTTCTCAAGGAAGCTTCTAGGTGCCCAAATGGTGGTGGGAAAGCGAAAAAGATATCCAAGACATCCCCTAAGTGCCCAAACTAAACACTAGTGGCAAAGCAAGAAAAGGACATCAAAGAGACACAAAAGCAATGAGATTACAGAGAGGAGGTCTCAAGGCAGCTCGCAGTTACTCAAGAGCAGATATAGTGAAATGGCGGCGAAGCTCAAAAAAAGCCGCCAGTCACAATGGACCGGCGGCTTTTCTGCTGAAACGGGAAAACAAATTGACTATTCTTCGTCACTTAAACGCTTTCCGCCCACAGCATAATGGTTCTTGCTCATTTCCTCTATGAATACGACGACTTTGTCTTCAGGGGCACCTGTCGTTTCGCTGACAGCTGCAGTTACTTTTTCCACCAGGGCTTTCTTTTGGTCCTCACTGCGTCCTTCGATCATTTTAACGGTTACATAAGGCATGGGCTTCGCTCCTGTTCTATAATTTTGTTACAATCATTATGGGGATATTGAGAAAAATATCTTCCAGTTAAAAGTTTATCGTATTTTCCAGAAGGAGCAAGTCTGGTTGATAGAGAATATTTAGATAGACATGTTACCTATTTTAAAAAATCACTTATGTATATGAAGGAGAACAGACATTGGACTTTTTAGCCTTTAATTTAGAAGAGCTTCCATTCGTGATCATTGCTTTGATCCTGGCATTCACGTTTCACGAATATGCACACGCTTATGTAGCACACAAATTCGGGGATGATACCGCGAAGGATCAAGGAAGGCTTACCCTTAATCCGATTCAGCATTTAGATCCGATCGGGACCCTCTTCATCTTGATTGCCGGCTTCGGCTGGGCAAGGCCTGTTCCTGTGAACCGTTTCAACTTCAAGAAGCCGAAGCTGGCAGGGGTGCTTGTGTCGGTGGCGGGACCGCTGAGCAATTTCCTCATAGCGTTCATCGCGTACGGAATTTTTTATTTTATCATCACTTTTGGTTTCGGCACGGTCGTTCCCCAGTTTTTCATCGACCTGTTCAATATGATTGTATACCTGAACATCCTTTTGTTCATATTTAATCTATTGCCGTTTCCTCCATTGGACGGCTATCGGATTATCGAGGACCTTGTTTCGCCCCGCCTGCGGTCACAGATGTCGCAGTATGAACAATATGGCGTTCTGCTGTTTTTGATTTTGGTCATTACCCCTCTTGACCGTTACACGATCTGGCCGGTGATCAACGGCGGGATGAGTGCTGTGGGACAGACGTTCAATACGATTTACTATGCAGTATTTTCATTATTTTCATAGGGCTCTTTTCGTGAAATTTGTTGCTATTTGATACTAATTTTGAAAAAATAATCATATTAAGAAGGGTGAAAACTGGTAAAAAGAAAAGAGCTGCTCTCCCTCGATGAAAGATAAAACCCTTAGTACCCGGGGATATCTTAAAGCAACAATATATACGAAAACAGCCTTTCAGAAAGCAGAAGGAGCGATATAGATGGATGAAAAAAAGAAGAGCAAAGTAGGCTTTAATATTATCAAAAATGACCCGACAGACGGGCACGGCGGCTTCGGAATCGGTTCATTGAGCCTGGATAATGTCTCCCCTGTATTCGTTGATGTGCAGGAAGGAGAAGCTTTTGTCGACATAGGTGCGATGCATGCCCGCAGTTCCGTGGAAAAAAGAATCAAATTCACGACTAATCGTGAAGATTCCGAAGGCGGTAAACCTTACTGGCTTGTCTGGGTGACCATCGACCGTAAAGCGGACGGCCCTTACTATGCCGGCGTGACAGCGTGTGAAATGGTCGTCAATACGGAAAAGCGAAGAGGCTATAAATCCCTGCCTGAACACGTGAACCGGATGGATAAATCAATCAAGCGCCATATCATTGTCGATGACATGGATGACCGTTCAAAAGGCATCTTAAAAGACTACCTTATCAACCATGATGAAGGAATGTGGGAGAGATCTGAAGATAAGCTGAAAGAAGGACTTTCTGTCTGAAAAAACTTACAGATTATTACAATAGTTTGAACGAAATGTGACAGTTATGAGAAAAAATCGTTCACATCTTGCTCATTGGCGAGAAAAAAAGTAAACTTAAATCACAGTTTGCACAAATCAAACTAGGACATGAAAGACCCCGGGTTCGCACAAACCCGGGGTTTTTCTTATGTTTTTTAGATGGCTTAGATTTATTGATTTACTTTTCAGCTGCGCGGCAAGGTGCCGTGCGGCCTCCCGGACAGCACCTTGCCGCTTATGAAGAATCGCGCCGGCTAATTGGCTAATTGTTGGCGGGCAGTTCGGCAGCCTCTGTTACGGTTGCATTCTCATACGGCGACCCTCATCCAGGAAACCAGCTTAGAACCACTCTGTCCATTTTTTATACCACGGTGTTTTTTCCTCTTTCGGCTCGGCCGCCGGCGGTTTAGCCGGAATCTCTTCATGAAGATGCTCATCGCAGTATTCAGTCGGTTCAGTTCCTTTTACAAAGTACGTGAAGCGCTGGACCGGACACCCTTTGGTTGCGAGCTTTCCGTTATGCGGATTGACGAGATAGCCTTTGACATTTTTGGTGGGCTTGAATGCTTTGACAGGTTCGCCTTTTAAAGCCTCTTCCATGAAGTGGACCCAGATGTTTTTGGCATAGTATTTATCCTCTACCAATGAAATTTCTTTTCCTTTATCATAACCGGTCCACACACCGGCCGTGAGCTGGGGAGCAAACCCGATCATCCAGTTATCTGAATTGGTTGTGCCTGATTTCCCGGCATAAGGCCTGGTCGCATCTTTGCGGATGGTGATTCCTGTAACCGTAGAATAATCGTTCAGCTTCGGGTCGAAGATGCCGCTGAGCATGTGTGTCATGACATATGCGGCATCCCTGTCGAGAACCTGTTCTTTTTCCCATTTGTTTTCATAGATGGTTTCCCCGCTGAAGCCTTCCACCTTTGTAATAAAGACGGGCCGGATTTTATACCCGCCATTGGCAAACATTCCATAAGCATTGACCATATCGATGACTCTTGCTCCAGAAGTTCCAAGGGCGGAGGACGGCACCTTTTTAACAGGTGTCGAAAGGCCGAATTTTTTGGCTGTATCGGTAAGCGTTTCTTCACCAAGGAAGAGGTGGGTCTTGACCGCATAGACATTATCCGAAATCGCAATTGCCTGAGCTAGTGTAATGTCATCTCCTGCATACTTGTTGTTAAAATTATGCGGGGTGTATTCGCTTTGTCCTTCATCGAATTTGAACGTAGTCAGTTCGCTCCTCATTGTTGTAGAAGGGGTGAAGCCTTTCTCGACCGCCGCATAATAAAGAAGCGGCTTGATGGTTGATCCCGGCTGCCTGACTGCCTGGACAGCTCGGTTAAAGGGACTTTCCTCATAATTCCTGCCCCCGACCATTGCGGTAACATGTCCGTTTTTCGGGTTGATGGCCGTGAACCCAACCTGGATATCAGATTCCGGGCCGATTTCTCTTTCAATTACGTCTTCTGCTGCTTGCTGATGCTGCGGATTCAGTGTTGTGTATACTTTCAGGCCGCCAAGCTCGATGGTGCGCTCATCAATACCCAGTTGGTTTCTTAGAATGTTTTTAACAACATCCTGAAAATAGGGAGCGGTTTCCAGTGACTCATGCGGGTAGTGCCCGACAATTGCCAACGTTCTTGCTTTAGCCTGAGTGGCTACCTCATCTGTAATCATTTTATCTTCCTTCATGGCCTTGAGGATGAGTCCCTGGCGTTCTTTTGCTTTTTCAAAAGAGTCAATCGGAGAGTAAAGGCTCGGTCCTTTCGGAATCCCGGCAAGCATGGCGGCTTCAGCGACAGTCAATGTGTCGGCAGCCTTTCCAAAATAAAACTGGCTGGCGGCCTCAATCCCGTATGCGCCGTGGCCATAATAAATCGTGTTCAAGTATCCTTCAAGAATCTCTTCCTTAGAATAATTCATCTCCAGACGCAAAGTGTAAAGAGCTTCTGAAATCTTCCTTTTCCATGTTTTATCATGAGTCAGAAAGAGGTTGCGGGCATACTGCTGTGAAATTGTCGAAGCGCCCTGGACTTTGGCCATTGCCTTTAAATCGGCTAATCCGGCCGCTGTGATTCGTTTGAAATCGAAGCCGTGGTGGGAGAAAAATCCCTTATCCTCAATGGCCAGCGTTGCATCGATCAAATCAGGGGAAATATCCTCAAGGGGGACCCAGTACCTCTTTTCGCCGCTGTTGCTTTCACCGATAATTGAACCATCCGCCCCGTAGAACAGAGTGGATTGGGGAACAGCAAGAGGGGGAGGCCCCTTGATTTTGGCATATGTCAATAAACCCGCTAATCCGGCCAGGATTAACAGGGTGGAGAGCAGGCCCAAGATGATGGCGGCGCGCAAATATTTTTTGGTTTTTTGTATACGGGAACTTGTGATGATTTCCAAGTGAATCCCTCATTTCCTATGAATCTGCCGTTTTTACTAGTATTCATTATGGAAAGCAGGGGTTTTTTTTAAACATATAGGAAGAAAATTAATAATTATTCTTGTATTTTCGCCAAATTAGACTATACTTTTTCTCATGTTTGTATTTATGCTGTTGGGGAAGGATATTTATGATGATGTTTGTCCCCGGCCGCGAGAATTAATTAGAAAAGGAATGAAGTAAAATGGGTGGATTCTGGTTCACAGAGAAACAAACGGAAAACTTCGGAATTACAATGAAAATTAACAAAACTTTACATACAGAGCAAACGGAATTTCAAAAGCTGGATATGGTCGAAACAGAAGAGTGGGGGAACATGCTGCTTCTTGATGAAATGGTCATGACTTCTCAAAAAGATGAGTTCGTTTACCATGAAATGGTCGCACACGTGCCATTGTTCACGCATCCTAACCCGGAAACTGTTCTAGTTGTCGGCGGCGGAGACGGAGGCGTAATCCGTGAAGTGCTGAAGCACCCGTCTGTTAAAAAAGCCGTACTTGCGGAAATCGACGGCAAAGTCATCGAGTACTCGAAAAAATATCTTCCTGAAATTGCGGGCGAGCTTGAAAATGAAAGAGTGGAAGTACAGGTAGGCGACGGCTTCATGCACATTGCAAAAAGTGAAAATGAGTATGATGTCATCATGGTGGATTCCACTGAGCCTGTTGGCCCGGCCGTGAACCTGTTCACAAAAGGATTCTACGCAGGAATCTCTAAAGCATTGAAAGAAGACGGAATCTTTGTTGCTCAATGTGACAATCCTTGGTTCAAGGCAGATTTGATCCGCCAGGTACAAAGCGATGTAAAAGAAATCTTCCCGATCACGCGCCTGTACACGGCAAACATCCCGACTTATCCAAGCGGCCTGTGGGCATTCACAGTCGGCTCCAAGAAACATGACCCGCTGGAAGTAAGCGATGACCGTTTCCATGAAATCGAAACGAAATACTATACAAAAGAGCTTCATAAAGCCAGCTTTGCACTGCCTAAGTTTGTGAAGGATTTGACAGAGTAATATAAAAAGCGGAAGCGGCCTGATCAGCCCCGACAGGCAAATGTTCCAAAGCGAAAAAAAGGCGGGCTTTCCTTTTATTCGCTTTGGGTTATTTGATCCCGAGGGGCTGGCCGCTGGAGCTGGATTGAATAAAAAGCGGAAGCGGCCGTTCAGCGCCGTACTGATTAATAGGATCTGCATTTAACCTAACAAATTTTTAAAGGAGTGAAAAAAATGCGCTTTGATGAAGCTTATTCTGGTAATGTGTTTATCGGCAGCCATCCATCCTATGAAGACTGCCAAATTGTGCTGTACGGCATGCCGATGGATTGGACGGTCAGCTACCGTCCTGGTTCCCGTTTCGGCCCAGCCCGTATCCGCGAAGTGTCGATCGGCCTGGAAGAATACAGCCCGTACCTGGACAGGGAACTTGAAGAAATCAAGTATTACGATGCCGGGGACATCCCGCTTCCTTTCGGGAATCCGCAGAAAAGCATCGATATTATTGAAGATTACATCGATGGCCTGATGAAGGATAACAAAATTCCGTTTGGCATGGGCGGCGAACATCTGGTATCATGGCCTGTCATGAAAGCTGTTTATAAAAAACACAATGATTTGGCCATCATTCATTTTGATGCCCATACAGACCTTCGAGAGAATTATGAAGGCGAGCCATTGTCACACTCTACGCCAATCAGGAAAATCGCCGAGCATATCGGACCCCATAACGTATACTCTTTCGGAATCCGTTCCGGCATGAAAGAAGAGTTTCAATGGGCGAAGGAGAACGGCATGCATATATCCAAGTTTGAAGTGCTGGAGCCGTTAAAAGAAATCTTGCCAACGCTCGCAGGACGTCCGGTATATGTAACGATTGACATCGATGTTCTTGATCCTGCGCATGCGCCAGGAACAGGCACGGTTGATGCAGGTGGAATCACCTCCCGTGAACTTCTGGCCTCCATCCATGAAATTGCCCGTTCAGAAGTGAATGTAGTAGGAGCCGACCTTGTTGAAGTGGCCCCAATCTATGACGCATCCGAACAAACAGCCAACACCGCCAGCAAGCTCATCCGTGAAATGATGCTTGGCTGGGTGAAATAATACTTTAGATTTGTAACTGCCCTGGAGAGTCATGGATTCATTGGGGCAGTTTTTTTGTTTGGGTGACAGTCACCACCCGGAGTTTGTCAGGAATTGTCGATTGGGCCGATCGGTTGATTGACGTCTGTCCAAGAGGGTAATGAAGCGGCACAGCGCTGAGGGAAAAGCCTATTCGCCGATAGGAAAGCAGATTTCGTTGATAGAAGAAGAAGACCATTTTTCGTCGATAGAATCCCTTATTTCGTTGATAGAACGCCCAAGTGGCTGATAGAACTCTAAATCGAGTCAAAGGTGAAGCAATCACGTTGGAGAAGCCAGACCCGTTTCAGAAGCGCTGCAGCCACTTGGAAAGTATCAGAAATAACCGAATTCCGCCCGTTTCATTGCAATTTTAACCGATTGTTCATATACTTAATGGGTTAAGGACGTACGTTTAGGGCGAGCCAAATTTTACAAAGGATGTGAGAGGTTTGAAAGGTGGAGGAATTGAACAGACTGAGGTCAAAATTCACTTGAAAACCCGCATACAGCATGGTGAGGAAATAGACTCTTTTGAATTGTTCTCAGATGGCAGATACTATGAAAAAGGAGATTCATTTTTCCTGAAATATGATGAAGTTCAAGAAGAAGGAACGATACATACAATCGTCAAGATGAAACAAGGCGAAGAAGCTTTGATCTTGCGCAGCGGAGCGGTGAAGATGAGGATGGTTTTCAAGGAGGACGAAGAGCTGGCCGGCTCTTATGAAAGCCAGCTTGGAACGTTGATGATCACGACAAAAACATCTAAATTGACACACACTGCGGATAGAACCCGGAACCACGGTGAAATAAGATTGGCCTATCAGTTATTTATGCAGGGAAACCCGGTTGGAAAGTATGAGATGAATATTTCGTACAAGGAGGAAGGAAGAGAGTAATGAATATCGCAGAAAAAGTACAAGAGAAATTAAAATCAGAGATCAGAGCGGCGGTCCTGAAAGCGGGACTGGCGACGGAAGATCAACTGCCTGATGTTATTTTGGAAACACCAAAGGAAAAGTCACATGGAGATTACTCGACTAACATGGCGATGCAACTTGCACGTGTCGCGAAGAAAGCTCCGCGAATGATTGCGGATGAGATTGCGGCGAATATCGATCAGGGAGAAGCATCGATTGAAAAAATCGATATTGCCGGCCCTGGATTCATCAATTTTTTCATGAGAAATGAGTATCTGACAGAATTGGTCGCAAACGTTTTGCAAGCCGGGGATGAGTACGGACGGTCAGAGGCAGGCAAAGGAGAAAGAATCAACGTCGAGTTTGTTTCGGCCAACCCGACTGGTGATTTGCACCTTGGACATGCCCGCGGAGCTTCTGTTGGTGACTCCCTGTGCAATGTGCTTGATAAGGCAGGCTATAAAGTAACCCGTGAGTACTATATCAATGATGCTGGTAATCAGATCCACAATCTGGCATTATCTGTTGAAGCGCGTTATTTCCAGGCAGTGGGCCATGACAAGGCGGTTCCTGAAGACGGCTACCAGGGTGTTGATATTGTCGGCATCGGGAAAAAGCTGGCGGAAGAATTCGGTGATAAATATATCGAATCTCCTGAAGAAGAGCGCTATACATTTTTCCGTGAGTACGGCTTGAAATATGAAATGGAGAAATTAAAAAAAGATCTAGAAGATTTTCGTGTGCCGTTTGATGTCTGGTACTCTGAAACATCGCTTTATGAAAATGGCAAAATCGATGATGCTTTAAAAGCACTCAGAGACAACAATCATGTATTTGAAGAAGGCGGTGCAACCTGGTTCCGCTCCACTGAATTGGGCGATGATAAGGACCGCGTGCTGATCAAGAATGATGGTACGTACACTTATTTGACACCGGATATCTCTTACCACCGCGATAAGTTCGAGCGTGGACATGATATTTTGATCAATATCTGGGGAGCTGACCATCACGGATACATTCCACGGATGAAGGCGGCTATTGAGGCGCTTGGCTATAACCGTGATCAATTAGAGGTTGAAGTGATTCAGCTTGTCCACTTGTTTAAAAACGGTGAAAAAATGAAGATGAGCAAACGTACAGGAAAGGCTGTGACGATGCGTGACCTGGTGGAAGAAGTAGGCCTTGATGCAGTACGTTACTTCTTTGCGATGAGAAGTGCCGATACCCATATGGATTTCGACCTTGACCTTGCTGTGTCCCAGTCGAATGAAAATCCTGTGTATTATGCGCAATACGCTCATGCCCGCATTTGCAGTATCCTGCGCCAGGCGGAAGAACAGGGAATCAGTTTTGAAGAGGGTGCGGACCACTCCCTTCTGAAAGCTGAAAAAACAATCGAGCTGCTGAAAAAACTGGGAGATTTCCCGGGAATCGTTGCGGATGCTGCTGAAAAGCGGACACCGCACCGCATCGCTAACTATATCAATGAGCTGGCATCCACATTCCACAGCTTCTACAATGCAGAGAAGGTGTTGGATATGGAGAATCCGGAATTGACGAAAGCCCGCTTGTCCTTGATCAAAGCGGTGCGCATCACAATGAAAAACGCGCTGAAACTAATAGGCGTGTCTGCTCCAGATAAGATGTAATAGCCAACATACAACTTATAAAAAAAGACGGCTGAAGAGCGTGCTTCACCGTCTTTTTTTAAAGATAGAAAGTATAAAATTTTCAATTCGAAAATTAGGAAGTGTATTTCTGAATCCAGCTCCAGCGCCCAGCCCCTCGGGGTCAAATAACCCCCGGAGAATAAAAGGAAAGCCCGCCTTTTTTTCTCCGGGGAACATTTGCCTGTCGGGGCTGATCAGGGCGCTTGCGCTTTTTATAGCACCATGAAATCACACCATGATACGGATCTGTTATATGGAAAATAGTTTGCCCTTCATTGGGTAACCTAGGAACATAGACAACGATGGAGGTTTCATGATGAAAACAGTATTATTAGCAATATTAACAGGCTTTATTGTCGGCTTCATATTTGCTCTTTTTAAACTGCCGATCCCGGCACCGCCGGCTTTTGCTGGGGTGGCAGGAATCATCGGTATTTACCTTGGCTTTAAAGTGTACGCCTGGGCACAGCCGATGATTGAGTCGATGATGAAATAAGTGGCAGGCGGGAGAAGCCTTCCTCAATAATGGGAGCAATTCCAAAAGCTGATCAGGCCAAGCCGAGATGCAGCAAAGATTTCTCCCTTGATACCAAAACCCCCCGGCAGATGATTCCGCCGGGGGGTTCGACTATATTTTTCGCTATGGAACATTTGCCTGTCGGGGCTGATCAGGGCATTTCCGCTTTTTAGTCAATCCAGCTCCAGCGGCCAGCGCCTAGCAGATTTTGGTCTCTCTCCTTGCGATAAGTCAACATCGACTCACTGCGTTCGTCGTGTTTCCTTTATCTCATGCGAGATCCCATAAATCTGTACGGCGCTGAACGGCCGCTTCCGCTTTTTAGTCAATCCAGCTCCAAGGCCCAGCCCCTCGGGGTCAAATAACCCAAAGAGAATAAAAGGAAAGCCCGCCTTTTTTTCTCTTTGGAACATTTGCCTGTCGGGGCTGATCAGGGCCTTTCCGCTTTTTATTCAACATGCAAATAATGAAACCTTTCAAACTTTTTGATGGTTTCTAGCTTGTTGAATTCGACTGGCTTCTTAAACAGCGGGCCATCATAGACAAATGTATGGAATTCGCCGTTTTCTCCGCAGGGGTCGACACTGCTTGGCAGATCACGCAGCAGGTCTTCATCGTATTCCCGGCCGAGGAAAGAGGGGTCGAGCTGGGATTCGTCCACACAGATTAAAATGGCTTTGTAGCCTTTTTCAATGAACTCCCGGCTTAAGTTTGAGGTCGTATCTCCCCATAGAGGAAAAACGGGTTCCAGCTGAGTTTGACTCATCTGACTTTCCCGGTATGCTCTAATATCTTTTAGATAGATATCGCCGAAAGCCACCGCTTGAATTACCTGGGCACTAAGTGATCCCAATGCGGAGCTCATGCCAGCTTCGTATTCTTCATTGCCGGCTCCCTGTTTCATTAATACCGGAAGCAGGGGAAGGTTCAGAGCTTCTGACTGTTTTTTTAGAAGGGGAAGCGGGATATCGTGCATCATGACCCGTTGTTCTTCTTCTGCCAGTGTGGTCAACAGCCTGGCAGGGTTCCATTCTGGGGAGTAGTGGAGACGGTCGAGCATGACCATGCTGTCGCGTCCGCCGCTCCACGATAAGCAAATATTCTTTTTCATATCGTATCCTTTCTGTTACCAATTCAAGGTGCCGCCGCCTACTCTTTTCACTCCGCGGATTTTTGCGATATCTTCGGTCAATTTCAACATGGCGATATCTTTATTCTTCGCTTCAATCATGATATCGGTGTCCTCATCCAGCTCTTTCAACATCTTCAAGTAAGACAGAACGAAGTCGATATCCACATTATCCGCATGGGAACGGAAAGCTTTTTCAGATTTAGGTGAGGACACATGGATTTTCGGGCGGAGATCCCGGTGTTTCCATGTGTCGAAAATTCTCGGTAAATACGTTTGCAGCGGCTCAGAGCTTTGATTTGCTTGATGATGATGGACATCGAGAATCATAGGGATCCCTTCTTTTTCACACACTTCGAGGGTTTCCTCGACAGTATAGGTTTTATCATCATTCTCAAGGGTCATGATTTCTTTAACATGAGAAGGAAGCTTTTGCAGGTTTTGATGAAACCGGGCCAAGGCTTCTTCCTTATTGCCATAGGTTCCGCCGATATGTATGTTGATCAGCGACTGCTCGTGAACGTCCATGGCTTCAAGCATTTTGTAGTGAAAGACCATATCCTCGACCGCATTATCCGTCACAGATTCCTTAGGGCTTGTAAACAAGGTAAATTGGTTTGGATGGTAGCTGGTCCGTATATTGAACTTCTTGATTAAGCGGCCAAGTTCCTTCCACTCTTCTTTAAAAGGAGAAACGAAATCCCATTTGACCTCAGGATGCGTGGCCAGCGGAACCATGGAGCTCGACATCCGATAAAGGGGGATTTCATGTGAAGCCAGATAATAAAGAATCCTTTTCGTGTGTTCCAAGTTTGCTGATGTCACCTCAAGGAGCTTCCTATTCCGTTCCTCTTCTGAAAGCTCCCCGTATCTCTTGAATGTCATCGTCTTGGAGGGGCTTGCATCCCATAGGGACAGGGCATTGGCAACAAATCCAAGTCGTAGCTGCATCGTTTCACTCCCGGAAAAAAATTCACCCTCACTATTGGAGGGTTATTATAATAATATCGAAACCAGAGAAGCGAGTCCTTCTTTAAATCTGGTGAATATGCTGACAGAATTAAGCTCATTCAATGAAACTTTTTTTGATCCTTCGATATCCTTCTGGACTTCACGGCGTACTTCATCAACAAAGGATTGGGTATACGTGAAGTTATTCAGCTCCAGATTTACGTAAAAGCTCCTTAGGTCAAAATTTGCGGTTCCAATGTCGCAGAATTCATCATCGAGAATAATTAATTTTGAATGATAAAAGCCGGTCTGATAGTGAAAGATATCTGCGCCTAAGGGGATTAGTTTTCGGAAATATTTAAATGAAGCTTCCTTGACCAAGGGATGATCGGGTTTTTCAGGACTTACAATCGTAATTTTTATTCCGCGGTTCAATGCCTTGATCAGCGCATCCATCACTTCCTCGGAAGGAATAAAGTAGGGAGTGCCGATGAAAATCGATTTTTTGGCTGTGCTTATGAACTCAACAAACTGGCTTTCAATCTTGAATCCTTCTGAAGGAAAGAAGCGGTGTTCCATAGCGCCTTTTTTCAAATCTGAAGGAAAATAGTCGGGCTTATTGATGATGTCCTCGCCGGTTGCCCGCTTCCAATCCACGCCAAACTCCCTTTGGAGATCAGACGTTCCTTCTCCAATGATTCTCATGTGATAATCTCTCCAGGGAGAAAGCTTGGGGTCCTCATCGATATAGGCTTTGCCGACATTATAACCCCCAAGGTATCCAATTTTTCCATCTAAAACGGTAATTTTCCGATGGTTCCTTTGCTGAGTAGAGAAGAAAAGGTAAGGAAGCTTCGGCTTTTCGGCAAAGTAAACAGCTATGCCATTATCCTGCAATTCATTTACCATTTTCTTTTTAATTTTGAAACTTCCGACCCGGTCCATCAAAAGCCGTACTTCCACGCCTTCTTTGGCTTTCTGCTTAAGCAGGTCAAAAAACTGCCGTCCCAAATGGTCATTCTCAACGATATAGAAGAGGCAGTGAATGGAGGAAGTCGCTTCTTTTATATCAGCAAACAACCTTTTAAAAAAAGCAGGCCCAGTTGATATAAGCTCCATATCACTTTGCCTCTTTTGGTAATCACGCCTATAGGCTGTCCTGACAAAAGCTTTCCTTCCAAAGTGAAAGTCCAATATGCACCACAGTACGATGGCCGCCAATATAATAAAAATGGTTAAAATCCACATAGTATCACTCTTTCATTACTGATAAGGATTAGTATGTCCAATTATCCTTTATTCATCTTTTCCCCTTTATAAGCTTGTTGCAAACGTATGTGGAAGGGAAAGCAACAATAAAGGCGAAAAAAATTTCGTTGACTTTGTAATGTAAGATAAGAGCTCGTTTCAGAATTGAGAAACATGCTAGGAGTTCTGCAGCTTTCTTGGGGAAGATTGGGTTGAGTAACATAAAAGGGGAGTGAGAACGGATTAATTTGAAAGAAAGATTTTTGTGCTTAAGCAGAGTCAATTGGGTGGAGGTATGTACGAAGAGGTGCCGGTGCTGTGTTAATGAAAATAGTAGAATTTCATAAGGTCAGGTGTTGAATCACAGATCTAGTTCTAGGGAGCTGCAAATCAGCTGTAGTAGTAAGGCTCATATGTCCTGAGGTAATAAGCTTACTTACAAAAGCTTATTTTGGGCTAATATATGCTGTGTTGATCGGAGTCGCACACCTGTAGCGGAAATCAACTTTCATATCCTCTAAGTAACAAGGTTTGCTGTACTCAGCTCGTAAATTATTGACAAAAAAACAGCAGGAAAATCATTGACTGAATGCTCATTCAGTATATAATGGGAGTAGGGAACATTCTGAATATTAATTCCTTTTAAAATTTTGCGGCAAAGGGATAAGAAATCACGAAGAAGAGGGGGAGTCTGAAAGATGGATGTTTTGTTATGGATTAACTGGATTGCATTCATTCTTGTAACCGCTTACGCTGTCGGTTTGTTTGTATATGTTGTCAAGACAAGGATCGAGTTTATTAAGCTGGGGAAAAAGACTGAGTTCGACAATAATGTGAAAGAAAGAATGAAGAATATTGCTGTTAACGTTTTTGGACAGAAAAAGCTCTTAAAGGATAAAAAGAGCGGAATTATCCACGTCATGTTTTTCTATGGCTTTATCTTGGTGCAGTTCGGGGCAATCGATTTCATTTGGAAGGGACTGGCTCCGGGATCTCATCTGCCATTAGGCCCGCTGTATCCGGGATTCACGTTCTTCCAGGAGATCGTTACATTGATGATCCTTGTTGCGGTTGTGTGGGCTTTCCACCGCCGTTACGTTGAGAAGCTTGTCAGATTGAAGAGAGGATTCAAATCCGGGCTTGTCCTGCTGTTCATCGGCGGATTGATGCTTTCTGTACTTGTCGGAAACGGTATGGGGCTGATCTGGCACGAGCATGAACTGGGATGGTCTGAACCTGTAGCGTCATTAATTGCCGGAGGACTTGGCTGGATTGGTGAAACAGCTTCCATCGTCATTTTCTATGTATCCTGGTGGATTCACTTGCTGTTCCTGCTCGCATTCCTTGTGTATGTTCCGCAGTCCAAGCATGCTCACTTGATTGCCGGTCCGGCTAATACTTATTTTCAGCGTTTGGACAATCCGGGGAAACTGCGTCCGATTGATTTTGAAGATGAATCAGCTGAAAGCTTCGGTGTAGGAAAAATTGAAGAATTCAATCAGCTGCAGATGATCGATTTCTATGCGTGTGTGGAGTGCGGCCGCTGTACGAATATGTGTCCGGCTACCGGCACAGGCAAAATGCTGTCACCGATGGATTTGATCGTTAAGCTTCGTGACCATTTAACGAACCATGGGGCGGCGGTTACATCGAAAAAACCTTGGGTTCCAACGATGGCATTCAATCATACAAAAGGAAACCAGCTGGCAATGGCTTCTGCCGGGCAGGGTGCTGAAGAAGCAGCAGCTTCACTTGAGTACAGCCCGAGCCTTATCGGAGATGTTATCACAGAAGAAGAAATCTGGGCTTGTACTACTTGCCGTAACTGTGAAGATCAATGTCCGGTAATGAACGAACATGTTGATAAAATCATTGACCTTCGCCGTTATCTTGTACTGACTGAAGGTAAAATGGATGCGGACGCCCAGCGTGCGATGCAGAATATCGAACGCCAGGGAAATCCTTGGGGACTTAACCGCAAAGAGCGTGAAAACTGGCGTGAGGGACGTGAAGATGTTCACATCCCGACTGTGAAGGAAATGAAGAAAGCCGGAGAAGAGTTTGAATACTTGTTCTGGGTGGGTTCAATGGGCTCTTTCGATAATCGAAGCCAAAAAATCGCCCTTTCATTTGCAAAACTTTTAAACGAAGCGGATGTGAAATTCGCAATCCTTGGAAATAAAGAGAAAAACTCCGGGGATACACCGCGCCGATTGGGTAACGAATTCTTATTCCAGGAACTTGCGACAAGCAACATTGCGGAATTCGAAAAGAACGAAGTGAAGAAAATCATCACGATTGACCCGCATGCTTATAACATTTTCAAAAATGAGTATCCGGACTTTGGCCTCGAAGCAGAAGTGTATCATCACACGGAGGTGCTGGCCGAGCTTGTGAGAGAAGGACGCTTGAAGCCTCAATATGAAGTTAATGAAACGATCACGTTCCATGACTCCTGCTACCTTGGCAGATACAACGAAGTCTATGACCCGCCGCGTGAAATCCTTAAAGCGATCTCAGGCGTCAGCCTCGTTGAAATGGAACGAAACAGACAAAACGGAATGTGCTGCGGTGCCGGCGGCGGCTTGATGTGGATGGAAGAAGACAAGGGCCACCGTGTCAATGTTGCTAGGACTGAACAGGCGCTTGAAACCAATCCTTCCGTTATCAGTTCAGGATGTCCTTACTGCCTGACCATGCTGTCAGATGGTACGAAAGCGAAGGAAGTTGAAGATAATGTATCAACGCTGGATGTGGCGGAACTTCTTGAAAAAGCGGTCTGCGGCAATCCGAGTGATACAACAATTGCTTCCTGATGAGCAAATAGTAATAATTTTCAGGTTAGTTGTTCCATTCATACTATTTTTAATTTAGAATAGAATGGTAAAGGCTTACAAAAGGTAGTTAGAATTTAGAATAAAAAGGGTCTGGTCCCGGATAGTATCGATTCGATGTTATGGCTGCCAGGCCCTTTCTTTACTTGCTGGCCTTGAGCGAGCGTTCAGTCGAAATTTTTGTAAGCGGTATCAATTGTGAGAAAATTATAGATTGATAGAAAAGGAGAGATAGAAATGGGGAAAACAGTCATTCTTGATGGTGCTCGTACACCTTTTGGTAAGTTTGGTGGAAGTTTGAGTTCTTTTACAGCATCTGAGCTGGGAGGATTTGCGATAAAAGAAGCGTTGAAAAGAGCTGGTGTCGAAGGAAGCGAAGTAGAAGAGCTCATTCTTGGGTCGGTTCTTCAAGGCGGACAAGGACAGCTCCCTTCCCGCCAGGCTGCACGCCATGCAGATCTTCCTTGGAATGTACGGACCGAAACGATCAATAAAGTATGTGCTTCCGGCATGAGAAGTGTGACAATGGCTGATCAAATCATCCGTGCTGGGGATGGTGAAGTGATTGTAGCCGGAGGAATGGAATCCATGTCCAATGCTCCTTACATTTTACCGAAAGCGCGCTGGGGAATGCGCATGGGTGATTCACAAGTGAAAGATTTGATGGTGCATGACGGACTGACTTGCAGTTTCAATAAGGTTCACATGGGCACATACGGAAACAGCACGGCAAAAGAGTTTGATATTTCCCGTGAAGAACAGGACCGCTGGGCTAAGCGAAGCCACGAATTTGCAGTAAAGGCTGCTGATGAGGGAAGGCTTTCCGAAGAAATAATTTCAGTTGAAGTGCCTCAGCGCAAGGGTGAGCCAGTTACGATAAGCCAGGACGAAGCACCACGAAAAGACACATCTACAGAAAAACTATCCAAACTGTCCCCTGTTTTTGGCTCAGATGGAACGATTACAGCCGGCAATGCACCAGGAGTAAATGATGGAGCTGCCGCTATGGTCCTGATGAGTGAAGAACGTGCCTCTAAAGAAGGAAAGGAACCGTTAGCTTACATCCTCGGCCATACGGCTATAGCATTGGAAGCGGAAGATTTCCCGCAGACTCCAGGATTAGTCATCAATGAATTATTGAAAAAGACAGGAAAACAACTTGAAGAAATTGATTTATTCGAGATAAATGAAGCATTTGCCGCAGTTGCCTTAACAAGCGGTAAAATCGCCAACCTTGATGAAAATAAAGTGAATGTCAACGGAGGTGCCGTTGCTATCGGCCACCCAATCGGAGCCAGTGGTGCCCGGATCATTTTGACACTTGCCTACGAACTGAAGAGACGCGGAGGCGGAATCGGGATTGCTTCCATCTGCTCCGGCGGCGGCCAAGGAGATGCCATCATGATCGAGGTGCCGAAGAAGTAGGCATAGCGGTGTGCTGGATAGGGCGATGTCGGTGTCGGATTATGTCGCTTGGCCGATAAATTCTAAAAATCGCCGATAACTGTCTGATTTTCGCCGATAAAAATAAAAAAACGCCGATAAACAGCCTGTAATCGCCGATAAACATTCAAAACCGCTGACACAAACAACAAAATCACCACTCAAGTTCCAAACAAAGGGGAGAACAAATACATGAGTATCAAAAAAGTAATGGTAGTGGGAGCGGGACAAATGGGCTCTGGAATCGCCCAAGTCTGTGCCCAGGCTGGATTCAAAGTAAAACTGAACGACTTGAAAGAGGAGTTAGTACAAAGAGGGATGGGTGTCATCACGAAGAACCTTTCCCGTTCTGTAGAAAAAGGAAGAATGACAGAAGAAGAGAAAGATAAGGTGCTGGCGAATCTTACTCAGTCAACCGATCTTAATGACGCAGGCGATGTCGACCTTGTAATAGAAGCCGCTGTTGAAAACATGGAAATCAAGACAAAGATTTTTAAACAGCTCGATGAAATTGCTCCTGAACATGCCATCCTGGCGACTAACACTTCATCACTTCCCATAACGGAGGTGGCAGCCGCGACAAGCAGACCGCAAAAAGTAATCGGAATGCATTTCATGAATCCGGTACCTGTGATGAAGTTGGTGGAGATCATCCGCGGCCTTGCTACAACGGATGAAGTATATCAAGAGATCGAGGAAATGACGAAAACATTGAATAAAGTCGGCGTCGAAGTGGAAGATTTCCCTGGATTTGTTTCTAACCGGGTATTAATGCCGATGATCAATGAAGCAATTTACACACTTTATGAAGGGGTCGCTACGAAAGAGGCCATCGATGAAGTGATGAAGCTTGGGATGAATCACCCAATGGGACCGATCACACTGGCAGATTTCATCGGCCTTGATACTTGCCTCTACATCATGGAAACCCTGCATGAAGGGTTCGGCGATGATAAATACCGTCCGTGTCCGCTGCTCCGCAAGTATGTAAAAGCAGGCTGGCTTGGCAGGAAGACAGGCAGAGGCTTCTACAGTTACAAGTAACTTTTGGAATTGAAGGCTTTGGCTACCTTATATAGCAGTAATGAATACTAAACAGGTTTTTTTAAAAAAAAGGCTCTGTTAAAGAGTGTTGTTGTTTTTCAAAGGGTATGTTGACTTCCACTCCGGGTGTACGACTCCGCGGGGCGGGCGCTGAGCCTCCTCAGCTTCGCTTCCGGGGTCTCACCTGTCCCGCTAGTCCCGCAGGAGGTCGAACACCCTCCGCTCCAGTCAACATATCTGGAGGAAATGAGAATCCATTGTAAATTGGAAGAATCAATTTTTCTATACAAACACTGGGTAGATTCACAATAGCATTAATTGGGGACCAGCAAATTGATTAACTCCCATTCTTTTGGTTCTTAATTGGTATGAAACCAAAACATCTAATAACAACAATATTAACTAACAGAGCCAAAAAAAGCCGGACTAAAAACCCGGCACCACTTGTACAAACATCGGGGAGGAAAACAGAATGGATTTACGGTTCACAGAAGAACAGCAAATGATGAGAAAGATGGTCCGCGATTTCGCGCAGACAGAAATCGCACCGTTTGTTGAAAGAATGGAAGCGGGAGAGTTTCCCAGGGAGATTCTCAAAAAAATGGCCGACCTCGGCTTGATGGGAATAACGATTCCTGAGAAATACGGCGGATCTGAAATGGATTTCACTTCGTATATCAGTGCCATCCATGAATTGTCGAAGGTAAGTGCAACGGTCGGGGTCATCCTGTCAGTGCATACATCGGTCGGAACCAACCCGATCCTTTACTTCGGGACCGAGGAGCAAAAACAGAAGTATGTGACAAAGCTGGCATCCGGAGAGTACCTCGGAGCTTTCTGCCTGACAGAACCGAGTGCGGGGTCTGATGCGGGAAGCCTGAAATCACGGGCGGTGAAAAAAGACGATCATTATGTGATCAATGGCTCTAAGGTTTTTATCACAAACGGAGGCGAGGCGGATGTATACATAGTCTTTGCTTCGACTGATCCGGATAAAGGCGGGCGCGGGGTTTCAGCGTTTATTGTTGAAAAAGATACACCTGGACTCATCATCGGAAAAGATGAAAAAAAGATGGGGCTCCACGGTTCCAGAACAGTGCAGCTTACGTTTGAAGATATGAAAGTTCCGGCGGAAAACCTTTTAGGAGAAGAAGGGAAAGGGTTCAAGATTGCGATGGCCAACCTGGATGTCGGCCGTATCGGCATCGCTGCACAAGCGTTAGGAATCGCTGAGGCAGCCCTGGAGCATTCAACCTCCTATGCGAAAGAACGAGTTCAATTTGGAAAACCGATTGCAGCCCAGCAGGGAATCGGGTTTAAGCTTGCAGACATGGCAACGAGCGTGGAAGCGGCCAAACTGCTGGTCTACCGGGCGGCCAATATGAGAAGTGAAGGTTTGAACTGCGGAAGAGAAGCATCGGTCGCAAAGCTTTTCGCCTCTAAAGCAGCTGTAGATGTAACAACCGAAGCGATCCAGGTGTACGGCGGATACGGCTACACAGAAGAGTATCCGGTAGAACGACTTTTCCGTGATGCCAAAGTAACTGAAATCTACGAGGGAACAAGCGAAATCCAACGAGTCGTCATCAGCAAACATCTCTTGAAATAAATAGCACATTAACACACTAAAGCACTAAAAGAGGCTGTCTAAGCTCCAAAACTAGAACTACTACCTAATAATCAGACAAACGGGGGAAGAGAAATGAATTTCAAACTATCAGAAGAACATGAAATGATCCGCAAAATGGTGCGTGACTTCGCAAAGAATGAAGTGGAACCGACTGCTGCAGAACGTGACGAGGAGGAGCGCTTTGACAGAGAGCTTTTCGATAAGATGGCGGAGCTTGGTCTGACAGGGATTCCCTGGCCGGAAGAGTACGGTGGAATCGGCAGTGACTACCTTGCTTATTGCATCGCGGTTGAGGAGCTTTCAAGAGTATGTGCTTCTACAGGCGTAACATTATCAGCTCATACTTCCTTGGCTGGGTGGCCGATCTTTAAATTCGGTAATGAGGAGCAGAAGCAGAAGTACCTTAAACCCATGGCGCAGGGTGAAAAAATCGGCGGCTACGGTCTGACTGAACCAGCTTCAGGATCCGATGCAGGAGGAATGAAAACGACTGCCAAGCTTGACGGTGACGATTATATTTTAAACGGATCAAAAATCTTCATTACTAATGGAGGTATCGCTGATATTTATGTGGTATTTGCATTGACGGATCCTTCTCAAAAACAAAGAGGAACATCAGCGTTCATTGTTGAAAGCGGCTTTGAAGGTTTCTCAGTAGGCAAGAAAGAAAAGAAACTCGGAATCCGTTCTTCACCAACAACGGAAATTGTGTTCGATAACTGCCGCGTGCCAAAAGAAAACCTCTTAGGACAGGAAGGAGAGGGCTTCAAAATTGCTATGATGACGCTTGATGGAGGGCGTAACGGAATCGCAGCCCAGGCAGTCGGAATCGCGCAGGGTGCACTTGATGCTTCCATCGCCTATGCCAAAGAACGTGAACAGTTCGGAAAGCCGATTGCAGCAAATCAGGGAATCTCATTCAAAATCGCGGATATGGCAACAGGCATCGAAGCTTCCCGCTTACTGACATACCAGGCAGCATGGCTTGAGTCAGAAGGACTTCCTTATGGAAAAGAATCTGCGATGTCCAAGTTGATGGCCGGAGATACGGCTATGAAGGTGACAACAGAAGCAGTTCAGATTTTCGGAGGCTACGGCTATACAAAGGATTACCCAGTTGAGCGTTATATGCGCGATGCGAAAATTACGCAGATTTATGAAGGAACCCAAGAAATCCAGCGTCTAGTCATTTCCCGTATGGTGACGAAATAATTTCTTTAATTTGCAAGATGTTGGACGTTTTCTATAGGTGCCAATGAAAATTTTTCAACTTTTTATTAATATGTGTTAATTGGAGTGGAAGGTGTGGAATCTAACGGGAAAAAATGTGACGTCTAGTTCCAGCGCCTAGCCCCTCCGGGTCAAATAACCCTGAGAGAATAAAAGGAAAACCGCCTTTTTTTCTCTCAGGAACATTTGCCTGTCGGGGCTGATCAAGGCGCTTCCACTTTTGGTATTAAGGGAGAAAAGGTGGTCAAATAAAGGCGGTCGGTTAATGTGAATAAGAAGAGGGAAGTTCATGCTTCTGTCAAAGATGAACGGCTTGTCGAAAAAAGGCGGGACGAAATGATCCGCGGAGCAGTCTCGCTTTTTAAATTAAAGGGGTTTCACCGAACAACAACCAGAGAGATTGCCAAAGCAGCCGGGTTCAGCATCGGCACACTGTACGAATATATCAGGACCAAGGAAGACGTCCTTTACCTGGTTTGTGACAGCATTTACGAGCAGGTTCGGTTACAGCTGCAGGGAATGGATACAGATCAGGGGACGCTTGTCAGCCTGAAGCTTGGCATCGATCACTATTTCCGGGTCATGGACAGTCTGCAGGATGAAGTGCTGGTCATGTACCAGGAGGCTAAATCACTGTCTAAGGACGCCCTTCCGTATGTCCTGCAAAAAGAGCTTGAAATGGTCGGGATGTTTGAGGCCCTGATCAAAAAATGCTGTGAAAATGGCGAGCTGGCACTGGATGAAGACAGGATTCACATGCTGGCACAGAATATTTTCGTCCAGGGGCAGATGTGGGGATTCCGCCGCTGGGCGCTTCAGAAAAAATATTCATTGGAAAAGTATATCGAGCTTCAGACTGATCTGCTGTTTTCGGGAATTAACGGCTTTTTAGACTAGGCTCTTTTCGTAAACTTTGGTGCTTTTCAATTTGAAATTGGCAGGTAGGATAACACCATAATTCACCTGAAATATCCTAGTAAGCAAGAAAGAAAAGAGCTACTCACTCCGATTAGGGAGAAACCTTAGTATACGGTGATATCCGAAAGCAACAATTCCTGCGAAAATAGCCTTAGACTAGTATGCGAACAGGGGGAGAACTATGAGCACTGTTGAAATTTATAAACCAAAGCATCATGTCCGTTTCGTTACGGCATCCAGTTTGTTCGACGGGCATGACGCATCCATCAATATCATGAGAAGAATCATTCAGGCGAGCGGGGCAGAGGTGATTCACCTTGGTCATAACCGTTCCGTGGAAGAGGTGGTCAATGCGGCGATCCAGGAAGATGTCCAAGGGATTGCGATTTCTTCTTATCAGGGCGGCCATGTTGAATACTTCAAATATATGTACGATCTATTACAGGAAAGAGGCGCTTCACACATCCGGATTTATGGAGGAGGAGGCGGTGTCATCATCCCGCGGGAAATTAAGGAGCTTCATGCTTATGGAATTGCGAGGATCTTCTCTCCTGAAGACGGAAGGACCAAAGGCCTTCAAGGGATGATCAACGGAATGATTGAAGAGTGTGATTTTCCAACGGTCACTTCTTCTGTTGGTGAGCAGCTGGAAAAATTGCAGGCGGGAGATATCAATACCGTTTCAAAGCTGATTTCATTGGCAGAATACCAGATCAATTCCAATGAAGAAGCAGCTGCGACGGCCCAATCCGTACTCAGTGAAGTGAAGTCGCTGGCAGCATCCGTTCCTGTTGTTGGGATTACAGGGACAGGGGGCGCGGGGAAAAGTTCACTTACAGATGAATTGATCCGCCGCTTCTTGAATGAAATTCCGGAGAAAAAGGTTGCGATTCTTTCTATCGATCCGACAAAGCAAAAAACAGGCGGAGCCCTTCTTGGCGACCGTATCCGTATGAATGCCATCTTCAATAAACGTGTATTCATGAGGAGTTTGGCGACACGCGGATCGAAGACAGAGCTTTCCTTGGCGATCAAGGATTCTATCAACGTCGTGAAAGCGGCAGGCTATGATCTTGTAATTGTCGAGACATCCGGTATCGGGCAGGGGGATGCGGAAATCGCGGAAATCTGTGACCTGTCCATGTATGTCATGACAAGCGAATTCGGTGCCCCTTCACAGCTGGAAAAAATCGATATGATTGATTTTGCCGATTTGATTGTCATCAATAAGTTTGAACGCAAAGGTTCAGAGGATGCAAGAAGACAAGTGCAGAAGCAGTATCAGCGCAGCCACATGCTGTTTGACAAGGATCTGGATGCAATGCCGGTGTACGGAACAATTGCCAGCCAGTTCAATGATCCAGGCACAAACGCGTTATTCGCCGCACTGGTTGATAAAATCAACAGTAAACTAGGCTTGGAGTGGTCAACGCCATTTTCAAAAGATGTCGATGTTGAAAAGCAAAATGTCATCATTCCGAATAACCGCCGTTATTACTTGAGAGAGATCTCCGAAACGGTGAGAAATTATCATAGAAAAGCGGAAGAGCAGGTTGGCTTCGCACGCAAAATGTTCCAGCTTCAAGGAGCAATTGAAGCAGTGAAGGAGCAGGAAGCAGATGAAGAAGTGCTGACTTCCCTTGAAAACCTTAGAAAAAATGTGGAAGAGAAGCTGACTGCTGAATCCAAAAGGATCCTTGATGGCTGGGAAGAATTCAAAGAGAAATATGGTGCAGACCAGTATATAACCAAAATCAGGGATAAAGAAATCATCACTGAATTGAAGACAAAGAGCCTTTCGGGGCTGGATATTCCAAAGGTTGCTCTTCCAAAATATAAGGACCTTGGTGAAATCCTCGGCTGGGTTTATAAAGAAAATGTTCCTGGGGCATTTCCTTATACAGGAGGGGTATTCCCGTTCAAGCGCAAAGGTGAAGATCCGAAACGACAATTCGCCGGTGAAGGGACGCCGGAAAGAACGAACCGGCGCTTTCATTATCTCTCCAAAGATGATGATGCCAAGCGCTTAAGTACGGCATTTGACTCGGTAACACTGTATGGTGAAGATCCGGATCACCGTCCTGATATTTATGGTAAAGTCGGGGAAAGCGGTGTCAGCATCTGTACACTGGATGATATGAAGAAGCTGTATGATGGCTTCGACCTATGCGCGCCTTCAACTTCTGTATCGATGACAATCAATGGCCCTGCGCCGATCATTTTGGCCATGTTCATGAATACAGCCATCGACCAGCAGGTGAAAAAGAAGGAAGAAGATCTGGGCAGAACGCTGAATCTGGAAGAATTCACAGAGGTGAAGGAAGCGACACTGAACGTAGTGCGGGGGACGGTTCAGGCAGATATTTTAAAAGAGGACCAGGGACAGAATACGTGTATCTTCTCAACTGAATTCGCTTTAAGAATGATGGGAGACATCCAGCAGTACTTCATCGATCACAAAGTAAGAAACTATTACTCTGTTTCGATTTCGGGCTACCATATTGCAGAAGCGGGAGCCAACCCGATTTCACAGCTGGCTTTCACGCTTGCCAACGGATTCACGTACGTGGAGTACTATTTGAGCAGGGGCATGGATATCAATGACTTCGCTCCGAATCTATCCTTCTTCTTCTCGAATGGACTTGATCCAGAGTATACTGTCATCGGAAGGGTGGCACGCCGTATCTGGTCGACCGTCATGAGAGATAAGTATGGTGCAAATGAACGAAGCCAGAAGCTGAAGTATCACATCCAGACTTCCGGGCGCTCCCTGCATGCACAGGAAATCGACTTCAATGATATCCGTACGACATTGCAGGCGCTGATGGCTCTGCAGGATAACTGTAACTCGCTTCATACGAATGCATATGACGAAGCGATCACGACTCCGACAGAGGAATCGGTCCGCAGGGCTATGGCGATCCAGATGATCATCACGAAAGAGCACGGATTATCAAAAAATGAAAATCCGCTGCAAGGATCCTTCATTGTGGAAGAGCTGACAGATCTTGTGGAGGAAATGGTGCTGACAGAATTTGAACGCATCAACGACCGCGGCGGTGTACTAGGGGCGATGGAGACGCAATATCAACGAGGCAAGATACAGGAAGAGTCCATGTTTTATGAAATGAAAAAACACAGCGGCGAACTTCCGATTGTCGGAGTGAACACTTACCTCAATCCAAACCCGCCGTCGGAAGATCAGATGGACAGCATGGAACTTGCGCGTGCTACGAAAGAAGAAAAAGAAACACAGATTACGAACTTGAGAAGCTTCCAGGGATGCAATCAGGACACGACAGAAGAATCATTGAAGAAGCTGAAGGAAGCGGCAGTCAATGATGGAAATATCTTCGCTGAACTGATGGAAACCGTCAAAGTCGCCAGCCTTGGCCAGATTACAAGGGCCCTGTACGAAGTGGGCGGCCAATACAGAAGAAACATGTAATTCCTCATCACCAACTGATCCAAAGGATTCCTCCTTTGGATCAGTTTTCCTCTTATCTGGAAACTTTAGTCCTTTAAAGCATAAAGAGGGACTGTCCCTCTTTATGCTTTAAAGGACTAAAGTGCCGGAGTAATTCCAATTTTTTAACACAGATTTAATATTACGGAGGGGAATTTTCTACTATAATAGGAGAAGAGTAATGTTTTGAAGCACAGGACATATGGCAGGGAGTGACATTGTGAAATATTTGCTTAGATACGGCCTGTTCTTGGCAGGGTGCGGCCTTTCATTTTATTTATATCAACACCTTTTGGGAGCAATTCCGTTGCTGCTGCTGGCTTTCTACTTCTTTTACGAAGCTTTCAGCGAAATATACGCTAATGCAATGAAACAGCGTCATACTGAACTAGAAAAAGGGGAAACGCCCTAAAGCCCGGAACCTGCGGAGTTTTTAAAGGTAATTCCCTTTTCATAACCCCTATCTTTTCCCCACCCATACTATCACCGTGAACACTTGATTTCCCTTATGATGAAACATGGAAAAAAATAAAAGAAAAATGGCATAAATCTAGCATAAACCCATTCATATTGTTTATAATGAATAATATGGTTTCAGGCAAATTCGTGAATTATGCCCTTTTATTCATTCTATCAGGCTCTTTTCGCAAAGCTGCTGCTGTGAATATCCAGATTGCTTTTTATGCTATCCATGGGAAAAAAAGCAGATGCAGCGATAACCAGAATACCCTTTTAATAGAATGTGAAATAGAGAAAGGAAGTGCGTCATATGAAATTAAAGCAATTATCGACTGAAGAATTGCGTCAAAAATCCTTCATAGAATTAGCATTTGAATTGCTTACAGAAAAAAAGCAGGCTGTGACATTTAATGATTTGCTGAAAGAAATGGGAAAATTGCAGGAATTATCACAAGAGGAAGTCCGTTCCCGCATGGTTCAGTTTTACACTGACCTTAATGTTGACGGCCGTTTTATTGCAATGGGCGAGAACCGCTGGGGAATCAGGGCATGGTATCCTGTTGACCAGATTGAAGAAGAAACGGTTCCGACAATGAAAACCCGTAAAAAGAAAGCTAAAAAGGCTGATGTTGAAGATCTTGATGAGGATTTTGAAGAAGAAGATCTGGACTTTGATGACCTCGATGACCTGGATGAAGAAGATCTGACAGCTGTTGATGATGACGACGATGATGACCTCGACGACGATGAAGATCTGGACGCGGATGATGAGGAAATCGACGAAGAATTGATCGATGAAGATGAGTATGATCTTGAAGATGACGAAGAGGATGAAGATCCCGAAGAAGAAAGTGAAACAGAAGAAGACAAATAATCAGTTCTTGACATCTCATGTCGAGGAAGGTAGTATGTTATTTGGGCTCCTTTTAAAAGGATCAGACTATTAACTCAACGCTCCCCTTACTACGGTAAGCGGGGGCGTTTTTTGTTTTTTGCACCCCTTTCATACTGTTTCATAATGAGAATGCTCCAACGTTCCCTGGTTGATCTTGGATGAAGGCCGCCGGGCAGGATGTATGAGTATTTTTATAAGGATTTTTTAAGAGATTGATGTTTTTTCAGCTCTGCCGCTAGTCCCTGGAGCGAAAATCAACTATCTTTTTTAGAATGTACACCTCCATAATGAAACAGTCCTTGGATTAATTTCATCGTAAGAGATTAATGTTCAGCCATGCTGAACATACTTTTTTTAGACACTAACTTGAAGAAGGGGGTACTTTGCATGACAAAGTATATTTTTGTAACAGGCGGTGTAGTTTCATCGTTAGGAAAAGGAATTACAGCTGCATCACTTGGAAGACTATTAAAAAACCGCGGGTTGAAAGTGACGACCCAAAAGTTTGATCCTTATATCAACGTGGACCCTGGTACAATGAGTCCTTATCAGCATGGAGAAGTTTTCGTGACAGATGATGGTGCCGAAACGGACCTTGACTTAGGACATTACGAACGTTTCATCGATATTAACCTGAATAAATACAGCTCTGTGACAACAGGTAAAATTTACTCCACTGTATTGAAAAAAGAACGCCGCGGAGACTATTTGGGCGGAACCGTTCAGGTTATTCCACATATAACAAATGAAATCAAAGAAAGAGTTTTCCGTGCGGGTAACGAAACCAATGCGGATATCGTCATCACGGAAATCGGCGGAACAGTAGGGGACATCGAATCCCTTCCATTCCTGGAAGCCATCCGCCAGATCAAAAATGATGTCGGACGCGACAATGTTATGTACATTCACTGTACGCTTGTTCCTTACATTAAGGCTGCCGGTGAAATGAAAACAAAACCGACCCAGCACAGTGTGAAAGAACTGAGAAGCCTTGGTATCCAGCCGAATGTCATCGTCGTGCGTACTGAAATGCCGATGACTCAGGATATGAAAGATAAAATTGCCTTGTTCTGTGACATCGATGAACGTGCCGTTATTGAAGCGATGGATGCGGATACTCTATATGCTGTTCCGATTGCCCTTCAGGAACAAAAACTTGATCAGCTTACCTGTGATCATTTGAAGCTTGACTGCGGTGAAGCGGATATGGCTGAGTGGAATGAACTCCTTCACAGAGTCCGTAATTTAAGCAAAAAAACAAGAATTGCCCTTGTCGGTAAATATGTCGAGCTTCAAGATGCTTATATTTCCGTTGTGGAAGCACTGAAGCATGCGGGTTATAACTTCGATACGGATGTAGAAGTGAAATGGCTGAACTCGGAGCTGGTGGATTCTGAGAATGTCGCCGAGCTGATGAGCGATGTAGATGGCATCCTGGTACCGGGTGGATTCGGTGACCGTGGTGTCGAAGGGAAAATCATCGTGACTAAATATGCACGTGAGAACAAAGTACCTTTCCTTGGCATCTGTTTGGGAATGCAGCTGGCGTCTGTTGAGTACGCCAGAAATGTTCTGGGATATGAGACAGCCCACTCCGCTGAGTTGAACGCAGAAACCCCTTATCCGATCATCGACTTGCTTCCTGAGCAAAAAGATATCGAGGACCTTGGCGGAACTCTTCGTCTTGGGTTGTATCCATGTAAACTCATTCCGGGAACAAAAGCGTATGAGGCTTATGCAGGCGAGGTAGTATACGAGCGCCACCGCCACCGTTATGAATTCAACAATCACTACAGAGAAGAAATGGAAAAGGCTGGATTCATCTTCTCAGGGACAAGCCCTGACGGCAGATTGGTGGAAATCATCGAGCTTGCGGATCACCCGTGGTTTGTGGCATCACAATTCCATCCGGAATTCACTTCACGCCCAACCCGCCCGCAGCCGTTATTCCGTGATTTCATCAATGCGGCTTTGGAGAATGCTGAATAATAATTGTGCAGATTAGAAAGAGCCGGTTCCCTGCGGGGGCCGGCTCTTTTGGTTCATAGTCCTGAAAACCACGGACCATGCCGGGGTTCCAGAGAGGTTATAAGGTGGTGTGGGAAATCTCCCTCATAATAGGATAAGCAGATTTCCCTATCATTTGGTTTCGTTCTAGCAGGAAATATTCCCTGTGGCAGCCATGAGTAGTTGTATCTATAAGCGGAATTTCCCACTTAAATACAGCAAAATCTATCTCCGCATGATTTTTAGAGAATAACGGAATTTTCTCCGCTTATTTCTAACTGTTTTTCGTGCTTTTTTCTTAAATAAGCGGAATTTCTCCCCTTATTTCGTAAAACTTTTTTACAGGGATTAAATTGCTAGAGAATACCCTTCATTGGGTCTTATAGGCCGAGTCCGGTAAGGTAGGCTTCCAGCGGCAGAACAAACCACCAGCTTACAGGTGGTCTGCCGAGTATATGAGCACTATTTTTATTAAAGGAATGCTTGGTATCAATACTCCTCCAGCATTTCTTCGAACGAAAATTTTATCAGGAAGTAGATATAAAGTGCGGCCATACTGGATGGGAACCCTACGCGCTCGCCTAATTCCTCCCCGGGAAGCATTCCCTTTATCAATTTGGTATCGATGTGGATATCGGCCAGTTCTGCAAGGCTGTCTCCCTCTGTCGAAACGGTGCCGGAAATTGCCGCGAACGGAACCCCGTTATCAACGAGCTGATTCGCAAGTGAAACGGCTTCTTCATCAGTGGAAAAACGGGAAATCAGCAGCACCCTGTCCGCTTCAGAAACATCATCCACAGTGTCCAGGGCTTTAGCTCCCTGAAGCGGTTCGCGGCCGTGAACCGCTTCGAGAGTAACACTTTCCATTTCGGCAAACCCTTTGATGAAAATATTTCCTTCACCAATGGAGGCCTGTGCAAGAAGGCGCGCGCCGTCTTCAATCGAAAATTCTTCTTTATCGGCTATCCGGTTAAAAAGTCCCGATAGCTGTGTAGTAAACATTTTGATCATGGTATGTACTCCTTTGAAATGATTGATTTTTTTCTATCCGGCAGTGAATTAACTGCTTCATATGTACTAAATTATAAAAGCGGAGGATCTGGATGTAAAATTATCAGGAGAAGAAGGATTATGCTTGTCTTTTGTAGAAGTATACTTGAGGGTTAATATACATTATACTTATCATTTTTAATAGATGCTGTTCTCTGAAAAGGTGTTTAAATCCGCCTGAGATGGCAGTGACCTGGATTCGCATGCTGATCACAAAAGTATACTGCCGGCTGGAAGCAGCAATGTTGAAGACTATAATTATAATATGAGGCATCCGGAATGGAACTAAAGACGGAAGCTTTTACCACGTTTCAGTTGTTATTAAGAGGGGAAGAGGTGGATTAGATGAAGGAGAACATCCTCATTGTAGATGATCAATTTGGTATCCGAATCTTATTGAACGAAGTATTGCAAAAAGAAGGCTACAACACTTTTCAAGCGGCCAACGGTCTTCAGGCTCTTGATATAGTTGATAAACATTCCCCTGATCTGGTCCTGCTTGATATGAAGATCCCGGGAATGGATGGCATTGAAATTTTAAAAAGGATGAAGGAAAAGGATCCTGATATCCGCGTTATCATCATGACGGCTTATGGTGAACTTGATATGATACAGGAAGCTAAGGACCTTGGGGCGATTACTCACTTCGCCAAGCCGTTTGATATTGACGATATCAGACAGGCAGTGAAACAGTACGCTACGATGTAACCCCTTCCAAAAAATTGAAAATAATGAATAATACTTCTTTTTATAAAAATAGGGCAGTCCGTTGGTAAAATGTTGACCTTTTTGGTATTATACAGATGAAATTGCAAACACTGAGAAACGGGTAACAGTTTACATACTGACTCAATAAAAGGAGGAAAAATTTCATGCCTTTAGTTTCAATGAAAGAAATGCTTATCAAAGCAAAAGATAACAGTTATGCTGTCGGACAGTTCAACCTAAATAACCTTGAGTTCACTCAAGCGATCCTTCAAGCTGCGGAAGAAGAAAAATCACCGGTAATCCTTGGTGTTTCCGAAGGTGCAGCACGCTATATGGGCGGGTTCAAGACTGTCGTCAAGATGGTGGAAGGCCTTCTGGAAGACTACAGCATTACAGTACCTGTAGCTATTCACCTTGACCATGGTTCCAGCTATGACAAGTGTAAAGAAGCGATCGATGCAGGCTTCACATCTGTCATGATCGATGCGTCACACGGTCCTTTCGAGGAAAACATCGAAATCACTTCCAAAGTGGTTGAGTATGCACACTCTAAAGGCGTTTCTGTAGAAGCTGAACTTGGAGTTGTCGGCGGTCAAGAGGACGACGTTGTAGCTGACGGCGTTATCTACGCTGACCCTAAAGAGTGCCAGGAGCTCGTTGAGCGCACTGGTATCGACACATTGGCACCTGCCCTTGGTTCTGTTCACGGACCATACAAAGGCGAGCCTAACTTAGGATTCAAGGAAATGGAAGAAATCGGCGCGGCTACAGGAGTACCACTGGTGCTTCACGGCGGTACGGGAATTCCAACGAAAGATATCCAAAGAGCGGTATCTTACGGTACAGCGAAAATCAACGTAAACACTGAAAACCAAATCGCTTCTGCGAAAAAGGTTCGTGAAGTGCTTGCTGAAGATGCTGAAGTATACGATCCACGTAAATATCTTGGGCCTGCACGCGAAGCCATCAAGCAAACGGTTATCGGCAAAATGCGTGAATTCGGTTCTTCAAACCAAGCATAATTTTATAAAAATCTATAGACTTTGCAGAATCGCATAAACAACCCTTATAGAAACCGCCTTACATCATAAGGCGGTTTCCGTTCATTTTAAAAGTTTTGAAAATTTAGTCGAAGAAAGAGGGATGGGGAAATGAAATTTTTTATTGATACGGCTAATATGGAAGAAATTCGCGAAGTTTTTGAATGGGGAATCATCTCTGGGGTGACAACAAACCCTTCATTGGTTGCGAAAGAAGAAGGGGTATCTTTTCACGACCGCTTAAAGGAAATAGCAGACCTGGTACCTGGATCGGTGTCGGGTGAAGTCATCGCACTTGATGCAGAAGGCATGATTAAAGAGGGCCGTGAACTTGCGGCTATCGCACCTAATATCACCGTAAAAGTGCCAATGACTCCAGATGGCCTGAAAGCGGTGTCTGTATTCTCTAAAGAAGGCATCACAACGAATGTAACCCTTATTTTCAGTGCCAATCAGGCATTGCTTGCAGCAAGGGCGGGTGCGACATACGTCTCTCCTTTCCTCGGAAGGCTGGATGATATCGGCCATGACGGAATGGAGCTGATTGAGAAAATCGCTGAAATCTTTGCGATCCATGCTATCGACACAGAAATCATCGCTGCTTCTATCAGACATCCTCAACATATCACTGATGCTGCTTTAAGAGGGGCGCACATTGCGACTACCCCTTATAAAGTTCTTGGGCAGTTGTTCAAACACCCGCTTACAGACAAGGGAATCCAGGCATTCCTGGATGATTGGAATAACAGAAGCTAGATATTCCCTGGATTGATTTTCGGCGGCAGTCGACACACTCAATGCAGAACTATAGTAAAAAAGGTATAATTTATAAAAAAATCTATTCTTCTATACATGTTTTGGCGAATTATGTATAAACTAGTAGACAATACTTCTTAGAATTATTTTAATTGGTAAATATAACCATTAAAACACTCATTATAAATCGTTGCTTAGTTTATGGAAAATTCATCAAGGAATTTGGAAGGGAGTCTAAAATGGAAAAGCTTAAAATAGCAGGCGGTTATCCACTGAAAGGGACTATTAAGGTAAGTGGAGCGAAGAACAGCGCTGTGGCCCTAATTCCGGCAACTATCCTTGCCGACTCTCCAGTAACAATTGAAGGTTTACCAGAGATTTCAGATGTACAGACACTGAAGGCTTTGCTTGAAGAAATCGGAGGAGAAGTTTCTTTTGGCGATGGTGAGATGAGAGTAGATCCATCCCGAATGATTTCAATGCCTCTGCCAAGCGGAAAAGTGAAAAAGCTGAGAGCGTCCTATTATTTAATGGGTGCCATGCTTGGGCGCTTCAAAAAAGCGGCAATCGGACTGCCGGGCGGGTGCCACCTTGGGCCGCGTCCAATAGACCAGCATATTAAAGGGTTTGAAGCTTTGGGTGCTGAAGTGACGAACGAACAAGGCGCCATCTATCTAAGAGCAGAGGAACTGCGCGGTGCCCGGATCTATCTTGATGTGGTCAGTGTCGGAGCAACCATTAATATTATGCTGGCAGCCGTCAGGGCAAAAGGCCAGACAATCATAGAAAACGCAGCAAAAGAGCCTGAAATTATTGATGTGGCTACATTGCTTACCAATATGGGAGCCAGAATCAAAGGTGCAGGTACAGATGTCATCCGTATTGATGGAGTCGATAACCTGAGCGGATGCCGACATACGATCATTCCCGACCGCATAGAAGCGGGCACGTTCATGATTTTAGGTGCCGCAGCAGGTGATGGTGTACTGATTGATAACGTCATCCCTCTTCACATGGAATCTTTGATCGCGAAGATGCGTGAAATGGGTGTGCCTATTGAGACCGGTGATGAGCAAATCTTCATTGGCAAGGCGGAAAATTTAAATGCTGTTGATATCAAGACTCTTGTATACCCTGGATTCCCTACGGATCTTCAGCAGCCGTTCACCTCTCTTTTAACAAGAGCTAAGGGTTCGGCAGTCGTAACGGATACCATTTATTCTGCCCGCTTCAAGCATATTGATGAGCTGCGAAGAATGAATGCCAATATCAAAGTCGAAGGGCGTTCCGCCATCGTGAACGGGCCTGTCCAGCTTCAAGGAGCGAAAGTGAAAGCGAGTGACCTGAGGGCAGGCGCTGCACTTGTTGTTGCCGGCCTGATGGCTGAGGGTATAACAGAAGTGACAGGCCTGGAGCACATTGACCGCGGCTACAGCAGCCTGGTCGAGAAGCTCGAAGGACTTGGAGCAACTATTTGGCGTGAAAAGATGTCGCCGGAAGAGCTGGAGCAGTTGAAAAGCTCTTGATTGTCATACTGAGCGGCCATTTTAGGAAGGTGGCAGTTCTATGACTATTCATTCTGCTGGAGAAAAGGTGTACAACCTCTTCAATGGGGCAGTTGAATTAAAGAAGTAGGTCTTTACCAATGTGTCATGCTTTTCCATATACTTAAGAGAATATATGGGGGCAAGAACCGTGCTAGGCTCATAATGTTGTTGGACTTCCATTGAAAAGGACATTAGAACCTAATTCGCTTACGCAAGTTGCGATGCTCCGTAAGGTTATTAAATGCATGTGTTAGCCGCTTCTACCCGAGCTTTTATAGGCAGGATTGAATGGAGCGGAAGGTGCCCGATCTCCTGTCCGCCCCCGCGGAGTCGGACACCTGCAACGGAAATCAACAACCCTTTTCAAAAAGCAATATTCAAATCAGCATTCTAAAAAAAACCTTTCCCCTCCCTTTTAATGTGTTACAATATATATATTATTATGTTATACAATTTGCACATAAAAATATATTTATGACACAGGGGGAGAAACAGATGGAAAGAAGTTTATCGATGGAACTTGTACGCGTAACAGAAGGGGCAGCGCTTGCTTCAGCCCGCTGGATGGGAAGAGGAAAGAAAGATGAAGCGGATGATGCAGCAACTTCAGCTATGAGAGATGTTTTTGATACTGTCCCGATGAAAGGGACAGTTGTGATCGGGGAAGGGGAAATGGATGAAGCCCCGATGCTCTATATCGGTGAAAAACTAGGGACAGGCTATGGCCCTCGCGTTGACGTAGCGGTCGATCCGCTGGAAGGCACAAACATTGTGGCTTCTGGAGGTTGGAATGCCCTGGCTGTACTGGCTGTCGCTGACCATGGAAACCTATTGAATGCTCCGGACATGTATATGGACAAGATAGCAGTGGGCCCGGAAGCGGTCGGACAGATTGACATCAATGCGTCTGTACTGGATAACCTGAAGGCTGTTGCCCGTGCAAAAAATAAAGATATCGAAGACGTCGTTGCGACGGTACTTAATCGTGAGCGCCATTCTCACATCATCGCTCAATTGAGAGAAGCTGGAGCAAGAATCAAGCTGATCAATGACGGTGATGTTGCGGGTGCCATGAATACAGCTTTTGATCATACCGGAGTTGATATCCTGTTTGGTTCAGGAGGTGCACCTGAAGGCGTTCTGGCTGCAGTAGCGTTGAAATGTCTTGGCGGGGAAATCCAAGGGAAGCTTCTGCCGCAGAATGATGCTGAAGCAGACCGCTGTGTAAAAATGGGTCTGGATTGCAGCAAAATCCTTCGTATGGAAGACCTGGTGACCGGAGACGATGCCATCTTTTCCGCAACAGGCGTTACAGATGGAGAGCTTTTGCGCGGTGTGCAATTAAAAGGGACCCATGGCTTGACGCATTCTGTTGTAATGAGAGCGAAGTCCGGCACGGTGCGTTTCATTGACGGCCGTCACAGCTTGCAAAAGAAACCGAATCTGGTGATGAAGTAAGTGTTTTGTAAGGCACTTTAAATTCCTTTTACAGCGACCGGTCATCCAGTACACGGGTGAACTTTGAATATCAATCAGCTTTGATGGAGAGCTCCCATTGAAGCTGACATTTCCTATATATAGAGAAAGATGAGGGTATTCCTCTGCCCATCATGACTTTTTCCTTCCTTTTCTATTCCATTGTTGATTTCAACTGAAAAATATGATTAGATAGTAGTTGTTTTATTTTCATATATACCATACTGTGTTTGGTTATATTTTTGCTTTCGAAACCCATGCACATGATATTTCAGTGAATCATGGCGATATTTTTTAAAATTCAATTAGTAACAATTTTAAGAAAGGCTCTTTTCTAAAAGATTGAGGCTGTTTTATCCTCTACCCTTTTACGAATTAGGATTGGAGCGGAAATTCATTAATATTGAAACAGCCACAATCTTAGCGAAAAGAGCCATAGATAAAAATACTTCACAAGAAATTGCTTCTACTATTTCTTCTTACTTATTATCCGGTAATTTTCCTATCATAACGATCTCCATATGGTAGATTTCAAATAATTAAAGAGTGGTGTCATTATGGAATTAACGATTAAAAGCCTAGAAAACATGAAATTAAAAGAACTATATGAACTAGCAAGAGAATACAAGATTTCCTACTATAGCAAGCTGACAAAAAAAGAACTCATATTTGCCATCCTGAAAGTGAGAGCTGAAAAAGAAGGCTTCTTTTTTATGGAAGGTGTATTGGAAATCATCCAGTCGGAAGGTTTCGGATTCCTGCGCCCGATCAATTACTCGCCGAGTGCGGAGGATATTTATATTTCCGCGTCCCAAATCCGCCGTTTTGATTTGAGGAATGGAGACAAGGTTTCCGGGAAAGTGCGTCCTCCTAAAGAGAACGAACGCTATTTTGGATTACTTCATGTAGAAATGGTCAATGGAGTGGAACCGGAAGCTTCCAAGGACCGCGTCCATTTCCCAGCTCTTACTCCTTTATATCCTGACCGTCAGATCATGCTTGAAACGACTACAAGTAAAATATCAACACGCATCATGGATTTGATCTCCCCTGTCGGATTTGGCCAGCGAGGATTGATTGTCGCTCCTCCTAAAGCAGGTAAAACGATGCTCTTGAAAGAGATTGCCAATTCAATCACGACCAATAATCCTGAAGCGGAATTGATTATCCTTCTGATCGATGAGCGTCCTGAGGAAGTAACGGATATCGAACGCTCTGTTGAAGCAGAAGTGGTAAGTTCCACATTCGACGAAGTGCCTGAAAATCATATCAAAGTGGCTGAGCTAGTATTGGAGCGAGCTATGCGTCTAGTTGAGCATAAACGAGATGTGATCATTCTAATGGATAGTATCACACGTCTGGCGCGTGCTTATAACTTGGTCATCCCGCCAAGCGGAAGAACACTTTCCGGCGGTATCGATCCGGCTGCTTTCCACCGTCCAAAACGTTTCTTCGGTGCTGCCCGTAACATAGAAGAGGGCGGAAGCTTGACTGTACTGGCAACGGCTCTTGTTGATACCGGCTCCCGTATGGATGATGTAATCTATGAAGAATTCAAAGGAACTGGAAACATGGAACTTCATCTTGACCGTGCGCTTGCAGAAAGAAGAATCTTCCCTGCGATCGATATTCGTCGTTCCGGAACACGAAAAGAGGAGCTTCTTATTCCAGCGGAAAACCTTGATAAGCTGTGGGCCATCCGAAAAGCAATGTCCGACGCGCCGGATTTTGCAGAAAAATTCCTGCGCAAGCTGAAAAAAACCAAGACAAACGAAGAATTCTTCGATATACTTCATGAAGAATCCAAAGGCAGGCGCTCATAAGCGGTTGTCCCTCTAAGTGATTTAGAGTAGTAAAGTAAATTTTATCCAGCTTGAAAACCAGTTTGCATTTCAGGGCTGGACTTGTTATAATATTGTCAGTGTGTTTTTAAAGTGGATGCGGTAAGGGGCTGGTCAAACGGCTTATGCTCATATCGCATATTTTGGAATATATAACTCTGTCTCAGATGATTCAGGGCGGAAGGAGATGAAAAAGAATGAAACAAGGAATTCATCCAGATTACAAAAAAGTGATGGTTACATGTGCTTGCGGTAACGAGTTCGAAACAGGTTCTGTTGAGAACGAAGTTAAAGTAGAGGTTTGCTCTGAGTGCCATCCTTTCTACACTGGTCGTCAAAAATTCGCTGATGCTGGCGGACGTGTTGATCGTTTCAACAAGAAATACGGCCTTAAAAACCAACAACAATAATTTTAGAAAAACAGCGGAGGGATTCCGGGTCCCTGTAAGCACTTGTGCTTAACAGCTTCCCTGGAGTCCTCCCTTTCTAAACTTTAAAGAAAACAGGCAAGGAATTATGCTTGCCTGTTTTTTATTTCTCTTTTATGAGAAAATAAGGAAGAATCAGGTGGAGGCAGTAATTGAACTGCACCCCTTTTTTTCTGAATTGGACCTTTTTAGACATTCTTTTCCGGCTGTACCAGCTGTTATTGCCTTTTTTATTCTTTTATTAGAGGTGCAGCGGAATACATAGGATGCATTTCATAAATTCATCGATCGAGGAAGGAGAGGGCTAATTTCATGTATCTCATGAAACAGACCGGATGGTTGGAAGTAATTTGCGGAAGCATGTTCTCTGGAAAATCTGAAGAGTTGATCAGACGCGTCAGAAGAGCACAATTTGCCAAGCAGGAAATCATGGTCTTCAAACCGAAATTAGATAACCGCTATAGTGAGGAAGCTGTTGTTTCCCATAATGGAACATCTGTGATCGCCAAGCCTGTTGAATCTTCAGTGGAGATTCTAGGAGAGGTGACAGCCAGTGTCGATATCGTCGCTATTGATGAAGTCCAGTTTTTTGATGAAGGTATTGTGGATGTCGTGCAGAAGCTTGCGGATGCAGGTCATCGTGTTGTCACTGCAGGACTTGATCAGGATTTCCGCGGAGAACCATTTGGTCCGATGCCCCGCTTGATGGCTGCTGCTGAACAAGTGACCAAGCTTCAGGCTGTATGTTCTGTCTGCGGATCACCCGCAAGCCGTACACAGCGCCTGATCGATGGCCGTCCTGCCGGATATGATGATCCGATTATCCTCGTCGGAGCTTCGGAAGCGTATGAACCAAGGTGCAGGCATCATCACCAGGTACCTAAGGGTATCAGTGTCAGCCAGGAATCGATCGTGAAAGAAATATAATTTTTAACCGGGAGCCCCCAAGCTGCCGGTTTTTTAGTGGCGTCCGACAGCCTGCGGGACTGGTGATCAACATTCCCTCGGGGTCAAGGGTTGAGGGCAGGTACTATAATCTTAAAAATAGAGGAAAAGATTTCCCTTAATTATTAAATAGCAGGTAAAACAGCTAAAATAGAGGAAGAAAATTCCCTTATTTGACTTAAAAAACTGAAAAAAGGTGTTTCTGGGGTAAATAAGGGAAAAAGCTTCCGTTATTTACCCTTAAAATGTGCTCTAATCTAAAATTAGCGGTAATAACTTCCCTTATTTTTACCGCTAGTCTTAACTCCGCCCCCGTTGAGTTGTGCGGCTGAAGCCGATATTCATTACTTTAACAGCCGCAATCCCAGCTTCAACACCAAGCTTTAGAACGCGGTCCTTACGCTTTTATTCCTTCCAAATTTCAACCGGTATAACCTCAATGTCCTGGGATAACCTATGCTCAGGAGGTGTTTCAGATGAGGAAGGTCTTAAGTTTAGCGGCTCTTACCATCTTACTGACAGCATGTGGAGCACAGAATGAAAATCTTTACGTGCAGGATGAAGATCAGGGTGGCAGAAGGTTCGTTAACAATGATTTAAATGATGTCGATACGAATCAAAATGTCGATCAGCCTATGGAGACGAATCAAAACCCCAATTTTATTGATTTAGCGGAAACGCAGCCAAATAAAGGTACAGATGTCAACAAGGCAAGAGAGGTCATTGAGATATACACAGACTATGAACCTGGCCAGGTCTGGTTAAACGGCCAGCAAATGTGGGTCACGGCTTATACTCATGCCGAAATGGCACAGGACAAACGCAATGAAGAGGAAGCAGATCTCCGCAAGCGTTTAACCAGAGCTTTTCCGAGATATAAAGTGAATGTACAGATCCAAGAACGGTAAAAGGGAGACTCGCCCTTTTACCGTTTCTTGTGTTTGAGGACGGCATATAATATAATTGTACTGTTATGGATTAAAATTGAGGTGAATAGCTGTGTTCGATCGTTTACAGGCAGTGGAAGATCGTTATGAAAAGCTGAATGAGCTTTTGAGCGATCCGGAAATTGTGAATGACCCAAAGAAGCTAAGAGAATATTCCAAGGAACAATCTAACATCCAGGAAACTGTTGAAGCATATCGTGAATATAAGGAAGCTACGTCCCAGTTCAAAGACGCCAAATCAATGCTTGAAGAAAAGCTTGATTCGGAAATGCGTGAAATGGTCAAAGAGGAAGTTTCCGAGCTGGAAGAACAAATTGAGAAATTGGAAGAGAGAATGAAGATTCTTCTTATTCCTAAAGATCCGAATGATGACAAGAACGTAATCATGGAGGTCCGCGGAGCAGCAGGCGGAGACGAGGCTGCCTTGTTTGCCGGCGATCTCTACCGTATGTACAGCCGTTTTGCGGAAGCGCAAGGCTGGAAGACCGAAGTCATGGAAGCGAACTCTACTGGTGTCGGCGGTTACAAGGAAATCATTTTCATGATTACTGGAAATGGCGCCTATTCCAAAATGAAATATGAAAATGGTGCACACCGCGTACAGCGTGTTCCTGAAACAGAATCAGGCGGACGGATCCATACGTCAACGGCAACCGTTGCGTGTCTTCCTGAAGCGGAAGAAGTGGAGATCGATATCCATGATAAAGATATCCGTGTCGACACTTTCGCATCCAGTGGACCGGGCGGACAGAGCGTTAACACCACGATGTCAGCTGTGCGTTTGACGCATATGCCTACTGGTGTCGTCGTTTCATGTCAGGATGAAAAATCCCAGATCAAGAATAAAGAAAAGGCGATGAAAGTCCTTCGTGCCCGTGTCTACGACAAGTTCCAAAGAGAAGTACAGGCAGAATACGATGCCAACCGTAAGTCTGCTGTCGGTACCGGCGACCGCTCCGAGCGTATCCGTACGTATAATTTCCCGCAAAACCGCGTAACGGATCACCGCATTGGTTTGACAATTCAAAAACTCGATCAGATTTTAGAAGGTAAAATGGATGACGTCATTGACGCACTCATCCTTGAAGACCAATCTAAACTGCTGGAAAGACTGGAAGAATAATGAGTAATTGCAAAACCGTTTTTGAAGCCCTTAAATGGGCTTCTTCTTTTTTGATAGAAAATAAGCGGGACGAAAATGCGGGAGAACTGTTAATGAAGCATCTTTTAGAGATGGACAGGTCCCAGCTGCTGGCTAATCAAAGAATGGTATTAAGCGACAAGGTGAAGCTTGAGTTTGTTCGTGGGATCACCGGTCATATCCAGGGAACGCCGATTCAGCATATCATCGGTCATGAAGAGTTTTACGGCCGGAGATTTCTCGTCAGTGAACATGTGCTGATTCCCCGTCCTGAAACCGAGGAGCTGGTGTATCATGCCTTGGATAAAATTAAGAAGCATTTTGCCGGGAAGGATCAACTGAAAGTAGCTGATATCGGGACAGGGAGCGGTGCAATCGCGGTGACGCTGAAATTGGAGAAGCCGGAGCTGGCTGTCTCGGCAGTGGATATTTCCTCGGAAGCTTTGACGATGGCGGAGAAAAATGCCGAGGCATTGGGTGCACAGGTTTCGTTTTTGGAAGGCGATTTGCTGCAGCCTTTCATTTCGTCTGAGGAGAAGCTGGATGTGCTTGTATCGAATCCCCCTTATATCCCTTTGAGCGACTTGGATAATTTATCGGAAGTAGTGAAGGACCATGAGCCGCACTCTGCACTTTTTGGAGGCGAAAGCGGCCTGGATTTTTACCAGCGTTTTATGGAAGAACTGCCAAAAGTGATGAAAAATAGATTTCTGGTTGGATTTGAAATTGGGGTTGGACAGGGTGAAGCGGTTGCCGGGATGCTCAGAGGTGCATTCCCTGATGCCCACACTGAAGTTATCCACGACATCAATGGCAAAGACCGGATGGTTTTCTGTACAAGTGGCTGAAGTGGGCAATCGGACTTAGCACAATAAAGTAATAAGAGGGACAGTTCCTTTTAGCCTGGCAGCGAATCAATGCGTTGCTTGGTTATGAGGGACTGTCCCTTCTGCTGCTTTAAAACAGAGAAGCAAAATCCTATGATTCTAGCAGAATTCTCTTTTTTTGGAGTTTTTCGATTTTGCTAGTTTAAGAATTGAGATTTCTGTCCACACTGTTTTACTGAAGGGACGGTGGAGGAAATGAAATCAACTAAATTAGCCTGGATGTACATAATCACTTTAAGTATTGGAACAATCTTAAGTTTATATATACCGAAACAGGAATCAATCTCAGCTCAGCAGGAGGTTCAGGTCATTCCGAATGAAGCGATACGATTGAGGATCCTGGCTGACAGCGACAAGGAAGAAGATCAGGCAGTCAAACGCTTGATCCGTGATAGAGTCAATGAAGAGATTACAGAATGGGTGGAAAGCCTTGCTTCACTAGAGGAGGCGCGTTCTACTATCAAGGCAGGTCTACCTGAACTCCAAGAAATAGCCGAACAAGTGATGGAGGAGGAAGGGGTATCACAGTCAGTCAAAGTGGAATTCGGAGAAGTCGATTTTCCTACAAAGCTTTATGGGCAGTTTTTATACCCTGCCGGTGAGTATGAAGCGATCTTGATTACGTTGGGAAGCGGCCAAGGAGCAAACTGGTGGTGCGTCCTTTACCCTCCGCTTTGCTTCCTCGATTTTTCAAGTGGAACGGCTGTAAGAAGCCCTGGATTTGAATCAACGGCTGAAGCCAGTGAATTGGAGCAGGAAGTTGATCTGCCTGTAACGGAGGAGTCCGATGTGTCAGCGGGTGCTTCGGATGAAGAGCAGCAGCCGGAAGCTTCACGTGCAAGCGAAACGCGGACAGCCAGCGAGGCGGTTATCATCGAAGAGACGGAAGTTGTGGCCGCAAGTGGACAAGTTGTGGATAAACCAGCAGATGAAAAGGGTATGGCAGATGAAGCGCCGACAGAAGAACAGCTTTTTGTAGAGGAAGAAGAAAGTGAAGTCGAGGTAAGGTTCTTCGTGATAGACCTTTTAAAAGGGCTTGTGAATTAAGGTGATAGAGAGATTCTTATCAAAAGAATCTCTTTCTTGTTCTATTCTCTCTCTCATTACATATCTATTAACTATAAAGATAAAATGAGAGAGGGGCATAAATATGTTGAAAACAATCAGGAGAGCTTTGGAGAGGGATATTGCACCAATTAAGGGGTTTCTGGAGAGTGCAGAATTGAGCACTTTGGGAGTCGATGAAAGCATTGATAACTTTTTAATCGTAGAGAATGAAGAATTCGGGATAGAAGGAACTCTGGGACTGGAAATTCTCGAAAGGGCAGGGCTGCTGAGATCACTGGTGGTCAAGCCGACAATGGATGGCGAAGATTTATTTGCTTTATTTCAGGAGATTCTTCAGTTGGGAAGGGAAAAACAGTTATCTTCCTTATATCTAGTGTCCAATAAGCAGGCATCTGTTCAATTTTTTCACTTATTAGGTTTTCAACAAGTGGATAAGTCTCATTGCTCAGAAGAATTACAACAGTTCACACACGCCAAAGCGTTATCCACAGTGGATAACTGTACAATCATGTGCTTCCAATTCTGATTATTTAGTATGTTAACGGTTTAAAGCAGTGAGAGGGACTGTCCCTTTCACTGCTGTAGTGCGTTAAAGGTAAATTTCAGATGTTCACATAGTTATACACAATTTTTCGGAGGTTATACACATTTTGTGGATAAGATTTGAATAACTGTGCCGATTCTTATATACTTGCAAAAGTAGAAATGATATAGGATAGTTAAAATTCACATAGAAATAAGCTTTTTCCTGCACTATTATGTTTGAAAAGATAAAGGTGATAATGATGAAGACGAATTACTGGATTGTGGAGAACAATGTGGATAGTGATAAAAGTTGTCCACAGATTGTGGAAGCCTCTCAATTTTTAAAGGATGATGAGGTCATTGCCTTTCCAACTGAAACAGTTTATGGACTGGGGGCGAATGCGAAATCGGATGCGGCGGTGGATAAAATTTTTTCAGCCAAGGGCAGACCGAGCGATAATCCCCTGATTGTCCACATTTCAAATAAGGAACAGTTAGCCGAGTTGGTTGAAGAGATCCCTCCTGCTGCTGAGACCTTTATGGAGAAGTTTTGGCCGGGGGCATTGACGATTATTTTCAAGAAAAAAGAGGGCGTCCTTTCGGAAAGGGTAACGGCCGGATTGGATACGGTAGCCATCAGGATGCCTGATCACCAAGTGGCGCTGGCATTGATAGAGGCGGCGGACCTGCCGATTGCCGCACCGAGCGCAAATGTATCAGGCAGGCCAAGCCCGACAACTGCACAACACGTTATCAAAGATTTGGCCGGCAAAATCAGCGGCGTCATTAACGGCGGGGAAACTGGTGTTGGAGTGGAGTCCACTGTCGTTGACTGCACATCAGAGGTTCCTGTGATTTTGAGACCGGGCGGAGTCACAAAAGAGCAGCTGGAAGAGGTGTCCGGACCCGTCCAAGTGGACCCCTCTTTGAAAAAAGGGGAGGGTGCGCCAAAATCACCTGGCATGAAATATACTCACTATGCTCCCGACGCGCCATTGGTGCTGCTGGACGGGTCTGTGGATTGGATACAATCTCTCATTGATGAAAAAAGGCAGGAAGGATTGAAGGTCGGGATGCTGACGACAGAGGAAAATAAAGATTCCTTCCAAGCGGAACATATTCTTTTCTGCGGAAGCCGGTCGGATCTCGGCACTGTTGCTCATTCGCTTTACGATGTCTTGAGGTCTTTTAATGAAAGTGATGTGGATATCATTTTTTCAGAGACCTTCCCTCAGGAGGGTGTCGGAATGGCAATTATGAACAGGCTGCAAAAAGCGGCGGGGTACCAGTTATTGAAAGAGAAGTAGCATAGAGTGGTACAGCGCATTGGCGAGATTAAAAAGAGTTATAAGAAAAAAGGCAGCTCCTCCATTAAGTGAGGGGCTGCCTTTTGAAATTTTTATCCCATTTCTTTTTGGGGACACAGGATACTTCCCGCTGCTTTTGTATTTTTAAGAAATAAATTCCTCTGGACGTGCATAGAGTGTGATGTAGGCACGTCCAAAGGGGGATATGAAATGACGACCGTTCTAGCTGAATTATTTACGTTGATGTTGATGGCATTTGCACTTGGGATGGATGCCTTTTCGATAGGAATAGGAATGGGAATGATACAGCTTCGCTTACGACAGATTTTTTACATAGGAATTACGGTGGGGCTTTTTCATGTATGGATGCCGCTGCTCGGGATGATGACAGGAAAATTTCTTTCTGAAAAATTCGGTGCATTTGCTGCCTATGCCGGCGGAGTGCTGCTGATTGTGCTGGGAATCCAAATGGTTCTAGCGAGCTTTAAAGATGATGATAGTTCAGTGATGACTCCGGTGGGCTTTGGCTTATTGCTGTTCGCGCTGAGTGTGAGCTTGGACAGCTTTTCAGTCGGCCTGACGCTGGGAATATTCGGAGCGAGAACTGCCGCCGCGGTGATTTGTTTTGGTGCGGCTGCCACCATCCTGACTTGGGCAGGGCTTCTGGTCGGCCGTCGGGTCCAAGGGTGGCTTGGGTCATACAGCGAAGCGCTTGGAGGCTTCATACTCTTCGCCTTTGGAATTAAACTTTTGCTGCCATTTTAGATTTCTATAGTTCATAAATGCGCTAAGAGGGACAGTTCCTCTTAGCGCATTTATGCGTTAATGCACAAAGAGGGACTGTCCCTTTCAGTGCGTTAAAGCGCTGATGGGGAGTTTTTTATTTTATAATATAATTTAATTCCTGTTGCTATAGAGTTGTTGGACATTGGCTTATAATAGGGGTAAGGAGATGGTAAGGATGAATATTTTATTTGTTTGTACAGGAAATACGTGCCGCAGCCCAATGGCGGAAGCGCTGCTAAGACATAAAGGGAAAGGTGCGTTCAACGTTAAATCTGCTGGAGTTTTTGCGGCAGATGGACAAGAAGCTTCCTTTCAAACTCAAGAAGTTTTAAAAGAGAACGATATAATACATGAACACCAATCCAGTTTGTTAAACCCTAAACACATTCACTGGGCAGACTATATTTTTACAATGACAGAGAGGCACAAGCAAAACATTGCTGCCATACATCCACAGGCCGCAGACAAAATGTTTACGCTTAAAGAATTCATTACAGAATCCGCAGTGGATCGTGATGTTTCGGATCCTTTCGGCCGCAGTGTGGAGGTTTACCGGACCACCTATAAAGAATTGGATGCTTTGATCGACAGGTTGATAGAGAAACTTAAGAAATCTTGAGGATTACGGAAGGGGAACTTTGGTGTGAAAACGGATGAGAAGAAAAACTACAAATTTGGGTTGAGGAAGAAATTGGTCTTATTCATTACGCTGCTGGCTGTCATCACATACTCCACCAGTGCACTTTTTATTTATTATATCCGCCCCACTTTTGCGGCCGGCATGAACGAAGCGGTCTTTACGACGGCGACATTGGCAATGGGAATCTTCTGGTCGGGTGTCCTGGCATTTTTCGTGGCGGGTTTTATCACTAAGCCCCTTCAGAACTTGGAAAAAGCTGCTATTGAGGCATCCCTTGGAAATATCCATGATGACGTAAAGCTGCCGGAGTCTGACGACGAAATCCGTTCTCTTGGTTCAGCTTTTAACAACATGCTGGCAAACCTAAGAGAAATGGTCCAAAACATCGACGAAAACTTCAATAAAACGAATAACACAGTGGTCAATATATCCAGTGCATCATCAAAGGCATCGACACAGGCTGAAGGAATTGCTGTAACCATAAGTGAAATCTCGGCAGGTGCTGAAAGTTCAGCTGCCTCTATCCAATCGACGGCTGAATCAGTCGATGATGTCATCAGGATTGCACAGGAAGTCCAACACCGTTCAAAATCCTCCGAAACGATTTCAACAGAAATGCTGAAGGATCTTCAGGAAAGCAAAAAGGTGATTAACTCTCTTGTTGAGGGAATTGCCGCTTTGGCGAAAGGAAACGAAGATTCTCTGGAGGCCGTTCGACGCTTGGAGGATAACGCGAAAAAAGTGGAGCAGATCATCCAGCTTGTAGGGGATATTGCGGCTCAGACAAATCTTCTTGCCCTCAATGCTTCCATTGAAGCGGCAAGAGCGGGTGAACACGGCAAAGGTTTTGCGGTGGTAGCGGAGGAAGTTAGGAAACTTGCGGATGAAAGCGGCAAGGCTGTTCAAGGAATCTCAGAGCTGATTAAAAATATTCAATCTGAAGTCAGCAACGTCGTAGGCAGGATTACGACCCAGGTGGAGAATGCCAATAATGAAGTACAAAAAGGCAATCAAACAAATGTGGTAATCGAGGAAATGACTGTGACAATCAACGACATGGCTCAATCCGTACAGCAAATATCAGGTCTTGTGGATGAGCAGATGGACTATATCCAATTAACCTCAAGACAGTCCCAGGAAGTAGCGGCCATTGCTGAGGAAACATCAGCAGGTGCAGTTGAAGTAGCGGCAGCCACAAAAGACCAAGCATCAGTTATGGAAAATGTAGAACAGCTTGCTCTTGACTTGCAAAAACAGGCGGAGAGCCTGAAAAGCACCATTACCCGGTTTCGATTATAAGATAGGTAAAGACCCGTCAGCTCTTGGTTGACGGGTCTATTTAAAATCCGGGTGGTGACTGTCACCACCCGGATTTTGTCTTTATTTGTCGAATGCTTTTGAGTAGCGATATTATTCAATAATTTCAGTTCAAAACCAATTATTCTTTATAATTTTCAATGGGTATGTAAAAATTAAACTATAACTCATTATGGCAGGAGGAATACGGCATGAAAGTGGCAATTGCATCAGATCATGGCGGTATGAATATTCGGGAAGAGATAAAAGATTTGCTGAATGAACTAGGAATCGAGTTTGATGATTTTGGCTGTGAATGTGATACATCCGTCGATTATCCAGACTATGCCCAGCCTGTTGCCGAAAAAGTGGCGAGCGGGGAATATGACCGGGGCATCCTGATTTGCGGGACCGGAATTGGGATGAGCATTTCAGCCAATAAGGTAAAAGGGATCCGCTGTGCGCTTGTGCACGATTTATTCAGCGCAAAAGCAACCCGCGAGCACAATAACAGTAATGTTCTCGCTATGGGTGAAAGAGTCATCGGACCGGGTCTTGCCAGAGAAATCGCAAAGGTATGGCTGGAGACTGAATATGAAGGCGGACGCCATGAGCGCCGTATCGGCAAGATTGCTGAGTATGAAGAGAGAGTCAAATAAGTTACTACAGTCTGTAAGTGGAGAGAAGGAGGCAGTAAAGATGGATGTCGAAGTTCTCAAAAACCAACTGAATTCCATATTGACAGAGTTCAAAGAGCAGTCGCCTTTAAAACAAGGAAATCTGCTGGTCATAGGCTGCTCGACCTCAGAAGTGATTGGGCAGAAAATCGGAACGGCAGGAACCTCGGAAGCGGCTGAAGTCATTTTTGATAGGGTAAAAGCGTTCGCCTGGGAACATGGGGCAGGCTTAGCCTTTCAATGCTGTGAACACCTCAACCGTGCACTGGTCATGGAAAGAGAATGGGCTGACAAAAGAGGCTATGAAGAAGTTTCGGTGATCCCGGTTCGAACAGCCGGGGGAGCTATGGCGACCTTCGCCTATGAAAAATTTGAAGACCCGGTGGTTGTCGAATTCATCAAAGCGGAAGCCGGAATTGATATCGGACAGACATTCATTGGCATGCATATGAAGCACGTGGCTGTTCCGATACGCGTCTCACAGAAAATGCTGGGTGAAGCTCATGTCTCACTCGCGAAAACAAGGCCGAAGCTTATCGGAGGAACCCGTGCTGTCTACGAACCAACCCCAGAAAATAAATCCTGCTAAGAGGGCAGTAGAGAATGGCGGACAATCGTTCCGTCATTTTTTTATGGGATGGAGTGCCCTCATGCTTTAGCACTTTAAAGCGCCATCAGGGACAGTCCCTCTTCGCGCTTTAAAGTGCTAAAGCGAAAATATTTCATTTATTTTGTAACATTCTCATCACTCATACGTTGACTAAGTAGATAGAAAAGGGGGGGAGCTGGTGCATGATGAACAGAGGCATAGTCTTGAGACATTATATCGAAAGTATGCAGAGCAGTTATTTTACTACCTGGTAAAGCTGTCAGGGAGCAAGGAATTGGCAGAGGACCTCGTTCAGGAAACGTTTATCCGTGCAACGGTGTCCCTGGAATTTTCAGAAGCGGAAAATGCAAAGGCTTGGCTTTTCAAGGTGGCCAGGAACGTATATTTAGATGAATGGCGTAAACGTAAGAGAAGGGAGAGGATCCCGTTTCTTTCAAGGTTGATGAAAGAAAAAGAGATGGTCAGTCCATATGGAATTCCTGAAGAAGAAGTGGTCAGGCAGGCTGGGATTCACGAAGTAAAGGAGCTGCTCATGCATTTGCCGGAAAAGTAGAGGACCATCCTTTATCTGAGATAATACGAGGAGTTTACATATAAAGAGCTGCAATCATCTTTAGAGTTATCAGAGGCACAGGTGAAAACGGAGCTATTCAGAGCAAGGAAAAAGTTAAAGGAAATTTATGAAAAAGCAGAAAGGAGTGAGGGTCAATGACGGAATGGGATAATAAGCTGGAAAACAAAATCATGAGAAAGTATCGTTTTAAATTTACAGCCCGCATCGTTCAGGTTATCATAGCGGTCTTTTTGCTCTATTCTTTCTATAGCATGGGCGTAAATATAGTAGCGGATTCTCTGAAATGGAATCATAAACATCTCTACAACATCAATCTCATGCTTGATTGGAAGTTTCCCAATGTTAAATCAACGATGTCACATCCCATCAGTGAAACCAATGGATTCTGGACACAAAAAATGGAGGTCCCGCTGTTCGAGCAAATTGGGAAAGAAGACTTTTCAGCAGGGACTATTCATATGAAAAAGGGACTTCTCCCATGGAGTTCTCAACTTCGGTACGAGTGGAATAATGACCAGCCCGCTGAACATTTTAGATTTTATCTGCCGGAGAATCCTAAGACGGGCGAAAAATATGCACCCGATACTTCTGACTCTGCGTGGTCCACTTTAGAAAAGGTTCACAAGGGGACTGTTTCAGAGCTTGCTTTCTCGACAACCGAATTCATGGATGCGGACGATCTTCAAAAAACCTTGGAAAAGTATGATTTGCAAGTGCTCTGGATGCCGCTGTATACAGGGGAGATGAAAGAATTCAATGCCGGCTTTAGTTCCGGCGGCAACGATATGCAGCTGATGGGAGTGTACGGGTTATCTAGCGGCCGTACTCATGATGAAGACTATATGTCTCAATCACAAATGCTAATGGACTCGAGGCATTTGGATGAATTGCAGCAAGCGATGCTGGACAGCATGGAAATATTTTTGAAAGAAGAGGATGAAGGATATTATGAGGACTTCCTTGGCCTCGACCACCTGCAAAAGAGATATGATTATCTGAAAAAAGAAGGATTCAGCGTCTATGGAGCCGTTGTGACAGGCCCTGTTAAAGAGCTGTTGAAACTAAGAGAAATCGAAGGGATCCACGGAGTGCAGGTCGGCGGAATGGAATACTGGAACTGGGATCGCTATTAATTGTGCTTTAACACGCTAAACTACTAAGAGGGACAGTCCCTCTTAGTGCATTAAAGCAATGAAGCGCTCCCTGCACGGCTCCTTTTTACAAGTTTATTCTCTGAGAGAATCATGTTAGAATATAAAAGGAATTTGAATTTTTCGAGATTGATAGAAACGGGATGTAAACGTTTCCGTAAATTGAAGGGGGATCCGTATGAGCAAGATTGCAGTGCAAGATCAAGAGCTTTATAAAGCGATTCAAGATGAGCTGCATCGCCAGCAAACCAAAATTGAGCTGATCGCTTCAGAAAACTTCGTCAGTGAAGCCGTAATGGAAGCGCAGGGGTCGGTTTTAACGAATAAGTATGCAGAAGGTTATCCTGGACGCCGTTACTATGGCGGGTGTGAATATGTCGATGTTGCCGAGAACCTTGCGCGCGACCGTGCAAAGGAAATTTTCGGTGCAGAGCATGCAAATGTTCAGCCGCATTCCGGCGCGCAGGCCAACATGGCGGTCTATTTCACTGTATTGGAGCAGGGAGATACAGTCTTGGGGATGAACTTGTCCCATGGTGGACACTTGACTCACGGAAGCCACGTGAACTTCAGCGGAATCCAATACAATTTCGTCGAGTACGGGGTGGATAAGGACAAGCATGTGATTGACTATGATGACGTCCGCCAAAAGGCAATTGAACATAAGCCGAAGATGATTGTTGCGGGTGCATCTGCTTACCCTAGGGAAATAGACTTCAGCAAGTTCCGTGAAATCGCGGATGAAGTCGGCGCATATCTCATGGTGGACATGGCTCACATCGCAGGGCTTGTAGCGGTCGGTCTGCATCCAAATCCGGTCCCGCATGCTGACTTTGTAACAACAACAACTCATAAAACCCTTCGCGGACCTCGCGGCGGCATGATTCTTTGCCGTGAAGAGTTTGCAAAGAAGATTGATAAATCCATCTTTCCTGGAATTCAGGGCGGCCCGCTTATGCATGTCATCGCAGCGAAAGCAGTGGCATTCGGTGAAGCCCTTCAAGACGATTTTAAAACATATGCACAGAACATTATCGACAATGCGAAACGCCTGGGTGAAGGCCTTGTAAAAGAAGGCATGGAGCTCGTATCAGGCGGAACCGATAATCACTTACTTCTATTGGACCTGCGTTCGTTAGGCATGACAGGAAAAGTGGCTGAAAAAGTCCTTGATGATATCGGAATTACGACAAACAAAAACACGATTCCATTCGACCCGGAAAGTCCATTTGTAACAAGCGGCATCCGTATTGGAACAGCTGCGGTTACTTCCCGCGGATTTGGCTTGGAAGAGATGGACGAAATTGCTTCGATCATTGCCTTCACGCTTAAAAACCATGAAGATGAAGAGAAGCTGGAAGAAGCACGAAATCGTGTAGAGGCATTGACTGCAAAATTCCCTTTATATGAAAATAAATAAGATGTAAGTCAAAACCGCCGGCTTAGTTGGCGGTTTTTTTGAGGGTATTGAACCCGCTATTCCCGGCAGTTCTAGAGAGTTGAGTAACAAGTTATATCTAAAGAAGCGGACATTTACCGGTTAAGCTGTAGAATAGGATTCGATTTGGGGTAGATAAGCGTACATTTTTCGCTTAAGCACAGTAAACCCTACCTTTTCAGCATCTTTTTAAGAGGATAAGGGAAATAGTTCCGCTTATTTTAGTTGTTTTTGATGCTGTTTCTTAAATAAGCGGGAATTCTCCCCTTATTTCCCGAAAACTTTTTATCACCCTGTATCCCTTCCCGCCAGCAGCTTTTAACACCGCTGTCCATGATGTACGACTATCCCAATATCTGAAAGGACATCTCCTTTTTTACGAGAAAATGACATCTTTCCACAAACGTTGCCACTCACTATACTTTTATGTAAAATAGGACGGAGTATAAATATGAAAAGCAACGTTATTTTTACATAAAAAGGAGAGATTTCAGTGGGAAAAGTATATGTATTCGACCATCCATTAATCCAGCATAAGCTGACGTTCATTAGACAAAAAGAAACGGGAACGAAAGAATTCCGTGAGCTTGTAGACGAGGTGGCTTCATTGATGGCCTTTGAAATCACTCGTGATATGCCTTTAGAGGAAATTGAAATTGAAACACCTGTAAGCAAGGCAACAACCAAAACGCTTGCCGGTAAAAAGCTTGGAATCGTGCCGATCCTGCGCGCTGGCCTTGGAATGGTAGAAGGAATCCTGAAACTGATCCCTGCTGCGAAAGTGGGACATGTAGGTTTATACCGCGACCCGGAGACACTTCAGCCTGTTGAGTACTATGTAAAACTTCCAAGTGATGTCGAAGAGCGTGATTTCATCGTCGTAGATCCAATGCTGGCTACCGGCGGGTCGGCTGTCGAAGCGATCAATTCACTGAAAAAGCGCGGAGCCAAAAACATTAAGTTCATGTGTTTAGTAGCATGTCCTGAAGGGGTAGACGCCATTAAGAGTGCCCACCCGGATGTGGACATCTACATCGCTGCCCTTGATGAGAAACTGAACGAAAAAGGATATATCGTTCCTGGCCTTGGCGATGCTGGCGACCGTTTGTACGGCACAAAATAATAGAAATGGTTCAGAATCCCGCCTCTCCACTACAAGAGGCGGGATTCATTGCTTTAAAGCAATAAATCCCCAACACCAACACCTCCCACCGACAAACTTTCCACTATGCATACTCCCGCCTCCTTCAACAAAAGCTAACGAGAAAAGGAGGAACCACACCGTATGCGAAAAATTAGTGCACTTATATTCTTTTTTTTTCTAAGTAACCTCCTGATACCCCTGGAACCTCAGCCGGCAGCAGCAAAGGCCTTTAAAATGCCGCCGCTCAAGCAGCAGCCTGACCAAGAAGAAATCCTTATCATCGAAACTCCTCAGCCTGTCGACTCAACTAGAATCCGGGAAGAGCTCAAACCCTATCCCTCGGTAAAGCTCCGGCATGTTTTCACAAAGGTCCTGTACGGCTACTCTATCAAAGGAAAACAATCGGAGATCACAGAATTCCTGGCAGCCCATCCGAAATCAACGAAACTGACCACAACTAAAGCGCAAACTTACACAATAAAACGAGACAGTACCATTCCATTTGTCGGGGCTGAGAAGACAAGGGGGTACTTCGACCAAAATGGAAACAGGTTAACCGGCAAGGGAGTTAAGGTGGGGATCATCGATACCGGCATGGACCTTCATCACAGGGACCTAGAGCGGAACTTTAAAGGAGGGAGAGATGTCGTCGACGGTGACAAAGAGCCGATGGAGACCCTGCCAGGGAACGGATATTCCACTATCCATGGAACCCATGTGGCCGGAATCATCGCAGCTAATGGAACTTTGCAGGGCATGGCGCCTAATGCGGACCTCTACATCTACCGCGCGCTTGGTCCAGGCGGGAGGGGAACGACGGATCAGGTGCTGGCCGCTATAGAAGCAGCAGTCAAAGACAAAGTCGACATCATCAACCTTTCTCTCGGGAGTGAAGTAAATGGACCGGACCTTCCACTAAGCAAGGCGTTGGATAAGGTGGCGGACAAAGGCATCCTCCCTGTCGTCGCTAGCGGAAATTCCGGTCCGGGGGACTGGACCATCGGGACGCCGGCAACTTCCGCCAAGTCACTTGCAGTAGGAGCCTCGACCCCGCCAACGGATGTTCCTTATCTCAGAATAGGCAAAGAAAAAATCCGTCTTCTTTCTATTGATAAGACTGAACAATGGAAGGAGATTAGATATACGGATGTGTATGACGGAGGCCTGGGTTCTCCTGTAGAGCTGAAGGGGAGTTTTGGAAAAATAGCATTGATTCAAAGAGGAAAGTATACTTTTGAAGAAAAGATTGAGAATGCAGAAAAAGCCGGCGCTAAAGGAGTGCTGCTTTACAACAACACAAAAGGCCTGTTTGCGGCGATGGTCTCAACCGATAAGGATATCCCGGCAGCAGTCATTTCTTTAGAAGAAGGCAAAAAGTTACTAAATACAAGAAGCAGAGTATCCATTACATTGAATAACGAACAAGACAGACTTGCTCCATTCAGTTCGAAAGGGCCTGTAACGGTGAACTGGATGATCAAGCCGGATGTGACGGCACCAGGGGTCGATATAAACAGCACCATTCCGGACGGATACATGTCCCTGCAGGGTACAAGCATGGCAGCACCGCATGTCAGCGGGGCTGCAGCCATTTTAAAACAGGCGCATCCCGGGTGGAAGGGTCCACAATTAAAGGCGGCTTTAATGCTTTCGGCAAAAGAGATATCGGATGGAAATGGTATCCCATATAAAGTCTATGAACAAGGAGCGGGAAGGATCCAAGTCGATAAAGCCCTTCAGCTCGAGACGTTCGTTTATCCAGCATCCATCTCCATGGGCGGGCTGCAGGATCAAAAGAAAAAATACTTGGAAAGAAAGATCACCATTCAAAATCAGGGAAAAGAACCCAAAACTTACTCCCTTCACCCAGCAGAGTTAAAAGATGACCTTAGGTGGGAACTGCCGATGAGCTTTGAGTTAAAGCCCGGTGAAGAAAAGTCAGTAACGGTTCGAGCCATCATCAAAAAATTCCCTGATAAACATGTCCTTTGGGAAGGAAAGCTCCTGCTGGATGAAGGAACCAATGAATATACCCTTCCTTATTTAATCGCTGCCGGTACCCCTGACTATCCACGGATTATGGGCTTCGCCGCCGTGCCGGGTGACGAGCCCGACACACTCAGGTATGAAGCTTATCTTCCTGGAGGTGCAGAAGAGTTTGCGCTCGCGTTATTTGACCAGGAAACGCTGCAGCTGCTCGCCATCCTGGATCAAAAACAGCAGGCGGCTGGGATGATAGGCAATCAGGTGGACCTTCCTTCTTCTATTAAAGGGAAGACATTTTATGCAGTGGCGTTTGCGAAGGCCAAGGGAGACGAGGATTATCAGGAAAATTTAATTGAATGGTACAGGTGAGGAGGCAGTGAAGTCTGCTTCCTTCTTTTAATCTTAATAGTGAAAGGTAGCACTGAAGAAGGACCTGTCCACTCCTATAGTTTGATTGGCAATTATTTCATCAAATCTCCCCCTTATATCTTTCCGTCTATTCTTATATAATGTAAATGGCATCTAAATTCAGCACATTTTTACAAATTTGATGATTTTGTGAACAAAACAGAAACACGTGGCAAGGTTGTGAACTTTTTCACTGTAACGCATTGACATCATTTCAGCCCTATTGTATGCTTACAAAGGATATGAAATGATAGGGTTTTCACAAACTTTATCTTGTCCAAAAAACTTTGCATTTTACAAGTGTAAAAGTTTTACCGCAAATCCCCGGAAATGTAGGGATGCCTATGCGTCATCGTACTAGACGCCCGTTACAGGCCATGGCTTTATACACGGCCATTCTCTCGCAACTTGTCKGATCCATGCTGATTGGTATCTTCGCTGGAAGATGGCTGGACAGTTATCTGGATACCGCGCCACTTTTTTTAGTAATCGGACTATTCCTTGGACTATCAACAGGAATTTATGGAATGCTCCGTACGGTCCGCTCTTACTTTTCAGGAGACTAATGATTTATGCCGGAAATTCAACAGATGTTCATCAGACATCGCAAGTACATACTCTTTCTGCTCTCTATCTATGTTCTTGGCTGGGGATTCACAGACTATCAAACAGTCTTCCTCGGACTCATTCTTGGGACAGGCATCAGTTTGTTCAACCATTGGGTCATGGTCAAAAGGACGGCCAGGTTTGGGGATAAGATTGTAGCAGGAGAAAAAGTTCGTTCTTTGGGAACGTTTTCACGGATGGCTGGTGCGGCTTTCGCTGTCATCATCGCTATGGAATACCCGGACAGATTTCATCTTCTGAGCGTTGTTATTGGATTAATGACATCATATCTTGTCATTATGATAGATTATTTGATTCAACAGCTTCAACTTCATAAATAGCGGGGAAGAGAGGTGAATTTCATTGCATCATGAAAATCCTACCGCTGAGTTTCTGGGCTTAACCTTTAACTTGGCAAATGTATTAATGATCACGGTAGCAAGTGCGATAGTGTTCCTGCTTGCCGTTGTATCAACCCGGCGACTGGCCATGAAACCAACCGGCATTCAGAACTTTATGGAATGGATCATGGACTTCGTCAAAAACATCATCAAAAGCAACATGGACTGGAAAACCGGAGGAAGGTTCCATATCCTCGGAATCACATTGATTATGTACATTTTTGTATCTAACATGCTGGGTCTTCCATTCTCAGTGGTCATTGACCACGAACTCTGGTGGAAATCACCGACAGCCGATCCTACCATCGCATTAACGATGGCGGTACTTGTTGTTGGTCTATCACACTATTATGGTATAAAGATGAAAGGTTTCGGTGAATACGGAAAAGATTTCTTTAAACCTATGTGGTTCTTATTCCCGCTGAAGGTAATCGAGGAATTTGCGAACACCCTCACATTAGGTCTTCGTCTTTACGGAAACATCTACGCTGGTGAGATCTTGCTGACACTATTGGCAGGTTTAGCCGTTACAGGCGTGGGCGGAACTCTTGCAGCAATACTGCCAATGCTGGCATGGCAAGGATTCTCGATATTTGTTGGTGCAATCCAATCATTTATCTTCGTAATGTTATCAATGGTCTACATTTCTCACAAAGTGAGCGCAGACCATTAATATATACCCTGTTCATTTTTGAACAAAAACCTATTTAAGAAAAAAATTTTTCATACATTTGAGGAGGAAATTAATAATGGGTCTAATAGCAGCAGCAATCGCAATCGGTTTGGCAGCACTTGGTGCCGGTATCGGTAACGGTCTTATCGTATCTCGTACAGTTGAAGGTATCGCACGTCAGCCAGAAGCACGTGGTATGCTTCAAACAACAATGTTCATCGGGGTAGCACTAGTTGAGGCGATTCCAATCATCGCCGTTGTTATCGCGTTCATGGTACAAGGTCAATAATCGGAAGTTACACTCGTTCCAAAATGGCGAAGATCATTCCTTGAGAACCTTCGCCATTCCTTTATGTTCATGACTTCAATCACTGATTTAGTGAGTTAAGGAATATACTAGTAAGTTAAACAAGCGTATCTATTAGAGAAGCTATGTCTCTTGAAGGGAGTGAAATCGCGTGCTAACAAACGCATTTGTCCTTGGTGCAGCTGATTTTAACGGTGGAGACATCGTATTCCAGCTTGCCATGTTCATCGTATTGCTAGCGTTGCTGAAAAAATTCGCATGGGGTCCACTCATGGGGATTATGAAGGAACGTGAAGGCCATATAGCAAGTGAAATCAACGCGGCGGAATCCAGCCGTACAGAAGCAAACAACTTGCTTGAAGAACAGCGCCAGCTTTTAAAGGAAGCTCGTCAAGAAGCTCAAACAATGATCGAGAATTCCAAGAAGCAAGGTGACCAGCAGCGTGAAGAAATCATCGCAACAGCCCGCGCTGAAGGTGAGCGCATGAAAGAAGCGGCTAAGCGTGAAATCGAGACGCAGAAAGAACAAGCTGTCACTGCGCTGCGTGAACAGGTTTCATCATTATCTGTCCTTATCGCATCCAAAGTAATTGAAAAAGAACTTAGTGTGGAAGATCAGCAGAAATTGATCAATGATTATATTCAAGAGGCAGGAGAAGAGCGATGAGTAATATTGCAGTAGCAAAACGCTATGCGATAGCTCTTTTCGAAATTGCCAAAGAACATAATCAGTTAGAATCAATTGAAGTGGAGCTTCGCATAGTCAGAACCGTATTCGAAGAAAACAAAGATCTGGATACCCTCCTTGAAACTCCGCGCATCTCCGTAGAGAAGAAAAAGGAAATCCTTAAAGAAGCGTTTTCATCTGCTTCATCTTATGTAATGAATACCCTGATGCTTCTTGTGGACCGTCACCGCGCAGACCAGATCACTGCACTTGTTGATGCATTTATCGAACTTGCCAATGACGAACGCGGGATTGCTGAAGCGAAAGTGTACTCTGTCCGTCCTTTGGATGAAGCAGAAAAAGCAGCTCTGTCTGTGTCTTTCGCGAAAAAAGTCGGAAAAAGTTCATTGCGTATTGAAAACATTACAGACCCAGGCCTTCTCGGCGGCATGAAGCTGAGAATCGGCAACCGCATTTTTGACGGAAGCCTTAAAGGCAAGCTGGAGCGCTTAGAGCGTGAATTAATCCGTAACTAAGACGGGCAGTCCTATTTTAGGACCCTGCATTCATATAAGGGAGTCTCTACATAGAGTTACCCTGACAAAATCCAATGTAACCATAGAGGGGTGAAATTCATGAGCATTAAAGCTGAAGAAATCAGTGCGCTGATAAAAAAGCAAATTGAAAACTATCAGTCAGAAATGAAAGTAAGCGACGTAGGTACGGTAATCCAGATCGGGGACGGTATCGCACGTGCTCATGGCCTCGACAACGTCATGGCTGGAGAGCTTGTTGAGTTTTCAAACGGTGTCATGGGTATGGCACAGAACCTTGAAGAAAACAACGTAGGTATCATAATCCTGGGACCTTACCGCGATATCAAGGAAGGCGATGAAGTTCGCCGTACAGGCCGTATCATGGAAGTTCCTGTAGGTGAAGAACTTATTGGCCGCGTTGTAAACTCACTTGGACAACCAGTTGATGGTCTTGGCCCAATCAATTCTACAAAAACTCGTCCAATTGAAAGTAAAGCAACTGGTGTTATGGACCGTAAATCTGTTCATGAGCCGCTTCAAACTGGTATCAAAGCGATCGATGCTCTTGTGCCAATCGGACGCGGACAGCGTGAATTGATCATCGGTGACCGCCAAACAGGTAAAACATCTGTTGCGATCGATACAATCCTTAACCAAAGAGATCAAGACATGGTATGTATCTATGTGGCTATCGGACAAAAAGAGTCCACTGTGCGTAACGCAGTAGAAACTCTCCGTAAGCATGGTGCGCTTGACTACACAATCGTCGTGACTGCATCTGCATCCCAGCCTGCTCCAATGTTATTCCTTGCGCCATACGCGGGAGTAACAATGGGTGAGGAATTCATGTTCAACGGCAAGCACGTTCTAGTTGTATATGATGATCTTTCCAAGCAAGCTGCAGCATATCGTGAACTTTCACTACTATTACGCCGTCCTCCAGGCCGTGAAGCATTCCCTGGTGACGTATTCTACTTGCACAGCCGTCTACTCGAGCGTGCAGCTAAATTAAGTGATGCGAAAGGTGCCGGTTCAATCACTGCACTTCCGTTCGTTGAAACGCAAGCAGGCGATATCTCTGCTTATATCCCGACAAACGTAATCTCCATCACGGATGGACAGATCTTCCTTCAGTCTGACCTATTCTTCTCTGGCGTACGTCCAGCAATCAATGCTGGTCTTTCAGTATCACGTGTTGGTGGTTCTGCCCAGATCAAAGCAATGAAAAAGGTATCTGGTACGCTTCGCCTTGACCTGGCGGCATACCGTGAGCTGGAAGCATTCGCCCAGTTCGGTTCTGATCTTGATAAAGCGACACAAGCGAAGCTTAACCGCGGTGCTCGTACAGTAGAAGTGCTGAAGCAGGATCTTAACAAACCGATTAAAGTTGAGAAGCAAGTAATGATTCTTTACTCTTTGACTAAAGGGTTCCTTGATGATATCCCTGTTGGAGATGTACGACGCTTCGAGGAAGAATTCCTTAGCTGGTTAGATCACAACCATACTGAGTTGTTAGACCATATCAGAACAACAAAAGGTCTTCCTGAAGATGATGCAATGAAAGCTGCCATCAACGAATTCAAGAAAACTTTTGCCAAGTCTGAATAATTCAAACCGTAATCACAACGGCAGGACGGCGGGGGACCCCGCTTGCCCTGTCGAGTGTTTTTAAGGTAAGGTCCGAACAATAAAAAGGGTGGTGAGAACCAGTGGCATCGTTACGCGACATTAAATCTCGTATAACTTCTACGAAAAAGACAAGTCAAATAACTAAAGCTATGCAAATGGTTTCTGCATCAAAGATGGCCCGTGCTGAAACGAATGCGAAAGCCTTCGTTCCTTATATGGAGAAAATCCAGGAAGTCGTTTCATCGATTGCTCTTGGAAGCACAGACGCATCCCATCCGATGCTAGTCTCCCGCCCCGTTAAAAAAACCGGCTACTTGGTCATCACGTCTGACCGCGGTTTAGCGGGAGCATATAACAGTAATGTTATACGACTTGTCCATAATCAAATCAAAGAACGTCATTCATCCAATGATGAGTTTGCTATAATCGCAATCGGCCGTATCGGCAGGGACTTCTTCCAGAAGCGCGGCTTCAATGTCATTGAAGGCATTACTGGAATCCCGGATCAGCCGAGTTTCTCTGATATAAAAGATATCGCCAACAAAGCGGTAGGCATGTTCTCTGATGGCGCTTATGATGAGTTGTACTTATACTACAACCACTACGTCAGTGCCATTCAGCAAGATGTAACTGAAAAGAAAGTTCTGCCACTGACAGATCTTGATACTTCAGCTAAAATGACATCTTACGAGTTCGAGCCTTCTGCGGAAGATATTTTAGAAGTACTGCTTCCTCAATATGCTGAGAGCTTGATCTACGGCGCATTGCTTGATGGTAAAGCCAGTGAGCACGCTGCCCGTATGTCAGCGATGAAGTCTGCAACGGATAACGCGAAGGAATTGATCAACAGCTTATCTCTTTCTTACAACCGTGCCCGCCAGGCTGCCATCACTCAGGAAATCACCGAAATCGTCGGTGGAGCAGCAGCATTAGAATAAAACTTATAGCGGCTGGAGCATATCCTGCCCAGCCTTTTCTTATAATGGTCGTCAAAAGCTAGATAGGAGGGAAAAAGATGAACAAAGGACACGTTCTTCAAGTAATGGGTCCGGTTGTTGACGTTAAGTTCGAAAACGGTCAACTGCCTGATATCTTTAACGCTCTTGTTGTCAAACAAGAAGCGAAAGCAGATGCTAAAGGCATCAATTTAACACTAGAAGTTGCCCTTCACCTAGGTGATGATACGGTCCGTACAATCGCGATGGATTCCACTGATGGATTGACTCGCGGAATCGAAGTGGCAGACACTGGGGCTCCTATCTCCGTTCCAGTTGGTGATGTCACTCTAGGACGCGTATTCAACGTACTTGGTGAAACAATTGACCTTGATGAAAACATCGACAGCAGTGCCCGCCGTGATCCAATTCACAGAGAAGCACCTAAATTCGATCAACTTTCTACAGAGGTAGAAATCCTTGAAACTGGTATTAAAGTAGTAGACCTTCTTGCTCCTTATATTAAGGGTGGTAAGATCGGACTCTTCGGTGGTGCCGGTGTAGGTAAAACCGTTTTAATCCAGGAGCTTATCAATAACATCGCCCAAGAGCACGGCGGTCTTTCCGTATTCGCCGGTGTTGGTGAGCGTACTCGTGAAGGAAATGACCTTTTCCACGAGATGAGCGACTCTGGAGTTATCAAGAAAACAGCAATGGTATTCGGTCAAATGAACGAGCCGCCGGGAGCGCGTATGCGTGTTGCCCTGACTGGTCTTACAATGGCTGAATATTTCCGTGATGAGCAAGGACAGGACGTTCTTCTGTTCGTTGACAACATCTTCCGTTTCACACAAGCAGGTTCTGAGGTTTCCGCCCTTCTAGGCCGTATGCCTTCAGCGGTTGGTTACCAGCCGACACTTGCAACGGATATGGGTCAATTGCAGGAGCGTATCACTTCCACTAACGTTGGTTCTGTTACATCGATCCAAGCGATCTATGTACCTGCCGATGACTATACGGATCCAGCTCCGGCAACAACTTTCGCTCACCTTGATGCAACAACAAACCTTGAGCGTAAGCTTTCCGAGATGGGTATCTACCCAGCAGTGGACCCTCTTGCTTCGACTTCACGTGCGCTTTCTCCTGAGATTGTTGGAGAAGAACACTACAGTGTTGCACGTCAAGTTCAGCAGACGCTTCAGCGTTATAAAGAACTTCAAGATATCATTGCAATCCTTGGTATGGATGAACTTTCAGATGAAGACAAATTGATTGTATCACGCGCACGCCGTGTTCAATTCTTCTTGTCTCAAAACTTCCACGTTGCTGAGCAGTTCACTGGCCAAAAAGGTTCTTATGTTGAAGTTAAAGATACTGTTCAAGACTTCAAACAGATTCTTGAAGGTAAGTATGACCACATTCCAGAAGATGCATTCCGTCTTGTAGGTCCAATGAGCGACGTACTGAAAGCAGCAAAAGAGATGGGTGTAGAAGTATAATCAGGGACCAGGAGGGAATAAAATGCAGACATTAAAGGTCAATATTGTCACTCCCGATGGCCCAGTGTACGAATCTGAAGTGGAAATGGTAAGCACCAAAGCTCAAAGTGGTGAGCTTGGAATCCTTCCAGGACATATTCCAATGGTTGCTCCATTGCAAATCGGTGCCGTCCGTTTGAAAAATGGCAACGACACTGAGCTTGTAGCTGTCAGCGGCGGCTTCTTGGAGGTCCGCCCTGATCAAGTGACAATTCTGGCGCAATCAGCAGAAAGATCAACAGCGATTGATGTTGAACGTGCCAAGCAAGCAAAAAATCGTGCAGAAACCCGCTTGAATGCGAGCAAGGAAGAAATCGACTTCCGCCGCGCAGAACTAGCCCTTCGTCGTGCAATGAACCGTATCGACGTGCATGAACGCAATTTCTAAAACAACAACAAACCCTAAAAACGCCTCTCCTGACCGGGAAGGCGTTTTTTAGTGCATTAAACCATTAAAAGGGACAGTCCCTCTTCGCGCTGTAAATCGTTAGTGAGCTAAAGGGACTGTGCCCTCTGCACCTTTACAGGTATTAAAGAGCACTGAAATATTTGTAAAATTTGTTTTTGAGAAGTTTAGGTGTGCTACAATAGGGTATATGTCGAAAGTTGCGATATTTTGATGTCGAATTTTTTACATAGATTTATGTGAGGAGTAATGGATATGTTAGAAGGTTTCGGGCAACAAGCCATCACAAACATGCTTGTTCATTTAACATTTATTGCCGTGAGCTTTTGGGCATTGCAAGCTTTGAATTTTGATAAGTTCTTGAGGGCGAATCGGATTTTTCAGGCGAGGCTTCTGTTCATTCTGATGTCAATTGCTTTGGGATCCATAGTGGGGAATTTCTTTCTCGATTATTTAATGTGGTCGCAGCAGCTGCCTTTTATTTTATAAACTGTCACCAATTTGTAAAAAAATAGGTCGTTGTACATGTGTTCAAATACAGCGGGATTGAGTATGCTTTCTATTGTGTGTTTCTTTTCACAAAGCGGATTCCAATATTACATTGACAGCAGAGTGAATGAAACAGTCACAAACTTCTTAGATGAGTCTAAAATATAAAGAGCTAAAGAATATAGTGAGCCTTTGAAATATGTAAAAAGATGACGACAATTCCCAAGTATGTTCCGCCCCTCACAGGAAAGACTGTGAATAAGGGGGAGAGAATATGAAGAAATATACACTTTTACTGTTGGTATTAATTTCGGGGATTTGTTTTACGATTGTAATCAGTGGTAAATACACTAATGCATCCACTCATCCTTTAGATATAGAACGGCTCGCAGATGCGGTTACTGAATCTGACGGACGTATTACTGAATGGTCTCTATATGCAAGAGAAAACTTAAATTTCTCCACGGATAAAGGTTTTACAACTTATGTAGAAAGTATGCAAAAAGAAAATCCGGACTTTCGCTGGGAGTATACCCAAAATAATGAAAGTCTAGAATTAAAAGGTTTAATTGAGCATGCATCCGGGGTAGAGATGATTAAAGTGATAACGACAAAAGATGACAACCACCAATCGTATGTGTTATACGAATTCCGCGGAAACAAATGGGATCATCTTACGAAACAGTCTATTCAAAACCATTATCTTCCTAAATTGAATAATTATTTTGCAGGGGAACCCTTTATTTTCTCTTGTATCAAAGGCGAATTCAGTGATACACTTGACGGTGTTTTATCAAAGCAATCAAACAAGTTACTTTCTATTTTAGATGCGAACGAGATGGAATCATTAAAAGAAAACGATTTTTATTCAATATCAGCTTTCTCAAATAAATTCGAACAATTTGTGCCGACTGATCATCAACACATGAACTTGCAACTAGGCCTGCGGAAAAAAGGAATGGGCACACAGACAACCTTTGTCATTGGCACACCCATCCTTATGGTTGAATATTAATATAGAGAAATTGGACGCGGAGGGGAATACTCTTGGAAAAAATTATCGTCCGCGGCGGCCAGAGTCTTAACGGTACTGTAAAAGCAGAAGGTGCTAAAAATGCTGTTTTGCCTGTGATCGCTGCTACATTGTTAGCTAGTGAAGGAAAGAGTGTCATCAAGGATGTACCTACTCTATCCGATGTATATACGATCAATGAAGTTTTACGTCATTTAAATACAGATGTTTCATTTACTAATAACGAAATCACAGTAGATGCATCCAGAGAGTTATTAGTGGAAGCACCATTCGAATACGTGCGCAAGATGCGTGCTTCTGTACTGGTAATGGGATCTTTGCTTGGCAGAACAGGCCGGGCGCGTGTAGCATTGCCTGGAGGCTGTGCAATCGGTTCAAGGCCGATCGACCAGCATCTTAAGGGTTTTGAAGCAATGGGAGCAAAAGTGAAAGTCGGTAATGGTTTCATTGAAGCTGAAGTCGATGGCGGAAGATTGAAAGGCGCGAAAGTTTATTTGGACTTCCCAAGTGTAGGAGCAACGGAGAACATCATGATGGCCGCTGTACTTGCTGAAGGTACGACCATCCTTGAAAACGTTGCTAAAGAACCTGAGATCGTAGACCTTGCTAATTTTCTGAATAAAATGGGAGGAAACGTCAAAGGTGCTGGTACAGGAACAATCCGTATCGAAGGGGTTGAACGCCTGTATGGTGTCGAGCATAGTATCATCCCTGACCGTATCGAAGCAGGCACGTTCATGGTTGCTGCGGCAATCACAAAAGGAAACGTGCTCGTTAAAGGTGCTATCGCAGAGCATATGTCCTCTTTAGTTGCGAAAATGGAAGAAATGGGCGTTACAATCATTGAAGAGGAAGATGGATTGAGAGTCATCGGGCCGGAAAAATTAAAGCCTGTTGATATCAAAACAATGCCTCACCCAGGCTTCCCGACTGATATGCAGTCACAAATGATGGCTCTATTGCTCTGTGCAGAAGGAACAAGCGTCATTTCAGAAACAGTATTCGAAAACCGCTTTATGCACGTAGAAGAATTCCGCCGTATGAATGCAGATATTAAAATTGAAGGCCGTTCTGTGATCATTAACGGACCTGTGACCCTGCAAGGTGCGGAAGTCGGAGCAACCGATTTGCGTGCAGCAGCAGCATTGACTATTGCTGGTCTTGTTGCAGAAGGATACACTCGTGTAACGGAACTGCAGCACCTTGACCGCGGATATGTTGACTTCCATAAAAAACTGGCAGGAATCGGTGCGGACATTGAGCGTGTGAAAGAAATGGAAGACGAAGTGAACCTTACGTCTGATGAACAAATCATAACAGACCTTAATGCGTAAATAGATATCTTTCAGAAGCTCTGCATCTGCAGAGCTTTTTTCAATTATCAGACTAACATACATAGCCGCTGGAATAAAATAACTTGCCTGCTTCAATGCTCTAAAGCACAAAAAGGGACTGTCCCGCTTTATGCTTTAAAGTGATAAAGCCAGCGTCCTCTTCTTCATTTTTTTCTGCATTTCGTAGTTATAATTGCTTGTCCACTGCCATAGATATGAAGTGAGGTGAAGAAGTTCAGGCTTCTTCGCTTTAATCATTGTTATGGAGGCATCGGACATGAAGCAGTTCAAACCAGTAATCATTACAGTCGCAATCCTAATGGCCGTCACTTTTCTAGTACCCACACTCGTAGTGCTTCCCTTCTCAGATAATAAAGCAAGCAGCCAGCTGGACGAGGAAAGCAAGAAGCCGAAAGAGACCACCTTATTGGAAGATTCAGTGGAGGTCGCTGTCTACAGGTCCAGCAAAGAGATCATTGAAAAGCTTCCATTAGAGGAATATGTCGTTGGAGTCGTGGCGGGAGAAATGCCTGCCGATTTTGAAATAGAGGCCTTGAAGGCACAAGCACTGGCAGCCAGGACATTTATTGTAAATCAATTGATGAATAAAAGCGGAAATGTCCCAGAAGGTGCTGATGTTACCGATACGGTTACCCATCAAGTTTTTAGTAATAATGAAGAGCTTAAGAAGCACTGGGGAGCCGACTATCAATGGAAGATGGAAAAAATCGCGAAAGCAGTACTGGAGACCAAAGGAAAGATCCTGACGTATGAAGGTAATCCGATTGATGCGGCTTTCTTTTCTACAAGCAATGGCTTTACAGAGAATTCCGAAGCCTACTGGCCAAATGCTGTACCTTATTTAAAAAGCGTAGAAAGTCCATGGGATGCAGATTCACCGAAATTCAACTCCCAGAAGGTCGTACCGGTCACTGAATTTCAGGAAAAGCTAGGCATCAGTCTTGCAGGAGATGGATCCGTGGGCACCATAACTGATAGAACACCCGGTCAGCGAGTTGGGGGTGTTGTGATCAACGGCAAGGAATTCACCGGACGGGAAATTCGTGAAAAGCTCGATTTGCGTTCTTCTGACTTCACCTGGTATCGAAAAGGCGACCATATCGTCATCACCACTAAAGGGTTCGGGCACGGAGTCGGCATGAGCCAATATGGAGCAAATGGGATGGCAAAGGAAGGCAAAAGCTTTGAGGAAATTGTCACTCATTATTATAAAGATGTTAAAGTAAGTTCTTCGGATACAATCTTAAAGCAGTTTACGGCTAAAAAGTAAGCAAGAAATAACTTTGCATTTTCAACTTGTATCCGGAGTTAGGCTTTCCGTTCCAGATGCGCGACTCCGAGGGGCTAGGCGGTGGAACTAGACGACCGCTAGTCCCGCAGGAGGTCGCACACCTTCCGATTCAATCCTGCAAAGTATGTAATTAGGTCTAACTTAAAAAATTTATATTTACCTGCAAACTTTATCTGTATCTCACATAAGGGGCCACTCACTTAAATAGTACCTGTTACTTCGATAAAACAGATAACATGTCCTAGTAATTGATGTTGTATGAATTGAGAAATAAATGTTGTGAATATAATATCAACTTGTAAAGGATAATTAATGAAAAAAGCGTGCCAGCAAAATTCGCCGGCACGCTTCTTTATTTATCTGCTAACCATTTAATTTTACCCGTACTTTCTCCATCCCCCGTGCGATCGCATGATTCTTATTTCTGAAATATGTCCGATTGACAATCAGCAAACAAACAGCTACTCCGAAAAGGTCCTTTGCTGCATCAATCAGGGTAGCGGAACGATAAGGGACAAAGGATTGATGGATTTCGTCTGTAAGGCCATAGAAGCCGGCTGCCAGGGCAGCAGCAAAGCTTGCGGCATATGTCAGACGGTCATGTGCCAGTAAGGCAAGGATGAATAAGACATACAGGATCGCAAATTCTACGAGATGAAGAGATTCTTTGAATGTACGGTCAAACCACTCATCATCCATTTTGATGACCATATCTGCAGGATTGCTCGACATAAACCAAATTAAAGCCATATATATAAATGGGGCTGCCGTCAGTGCCCATTTAACGATTCTTAACATGAGAAAATCCTTCCTGTAGAAAATATTCTTCTTGTTATTTTACCATTAACCCAGCTTTCTTCCATATCAAAAAAGAAAATGTGATAAAACATACATATTTATAAATGCTTTGTCGAATGATAAGAAGTAAAATTTTTTTTCAAGAGAATGTATATATTACTTTCAAAGTGTTCAGAATGATTGCTGAGGTGATGGAAATGAGAGAGGAAGAAAAGAAACGACCTTCTCAGAAATTCTTTAGTAAACGCTGGGCATACCCGGCAATGTATTTGGCAAGTGCAGCAATCATTATTACAGCAATCCTTTGGTATCAAGCAGCTGGAAATGATGTTGCAGAAGATCAAGAACTTGGTTATGAAGAGGATGTTCAAACGGGTAACGAGTTTGACCGTCCAGCAGTCGAAGTCAACCGGACAATGGAAAATTTCGTAATGCCAGTAGCTGATGAAAATGAAGTGGTCATCGAAAAAGGATTCTACGATGCTAACGCTTCAGAACAAGAGCAAGAAGCAGCTTTGATTGTGTATGACAATCAGTATCATCCAAACCAAGGTATCGACATTTCACTTGGCGGAAAAGACTTTGATGTACTTGCTGCAATGAGCGGCACAGTCACAAAAGTCCAAGAAGATTCTCTGCTAGGAAACATGATCGAAGTAGAGCATGACAAAGGAATTGTCACTCGTTACCAATCAGTCAAGGACTTCGCGGTTGAAGTAGGCGATACTGTAGAGCAAGGACAAAAACTTGCAGCAGCTTCCCAAAGTTTGTTCAATGAAAAAGCTGGAGTACACGTACACTTTGAAATCCGTAAAGATGAAGTTGCTGTTAATCCACAAGAATATGTTAATAAGTCTCTAGCTACACTTCAAGAAGTATCTTTTGATGAGAAGCAATCAGATGTTGATGCACAAGCTGATGATCAAGCAGAAACAGACGTTCCGGATGCTGCCGACAGTCAAAGTGAAGATGGTGCTGAAGAAGAAGGTTCAGAAAGTACTCAAAGTGAAGAAGGTTCAGATTCCGCTGAAGAAGAAAACGGAACTGAAGACACTGACGCTGAAGAAAACGCTGATCAAGGCACTGACGAAGGAACAGAAGATAGCGGTTCTGAAGAAGAATAAAATAACAAAGGGTTGCCCGATATATGGGCAATCCTTTTTTTGAGGAGGCTCTTTTCCTACTTTGCTGCTATTTATCATTAAATGCTTAGATATCGCTTAAAATCACCAGAAACAATGGGAAGAAAGAAAAGAGCTGCACTCTCTGGTAAGAGAGGAATACCTCAGTATCCAGGGAAAAATCCGACACTTGGGATTTTTCCTAAAGCATCAATATATACAAAAACAGCCTTGTTGTTTAAACCTTGCCAAGAATGACTGAGGAGGAAATTGTCTTCTTGAAAAAATTTCCGGGGAAATTCGACTTCAGAAATACTTTCTAAATAAAACGTTTTGTCCACTATGAATCATTATTACTTCTGAATAAAGATATATCAGAAAAACACCGAATGCTTTTAAAGCACCTATAAAGCAATTCATGTCACATGAAACTACTTGACCAAATTACATAAACTGTTAATAATGACTCTATGAATAAATATTCTGAAAATTTAATAATATCTTTAGGGGTGTTAAGACAAGAAGGAGGGTTTGAGTTGCTTTTATATCTTAGTTTCATTCTAATAACCGGAGTGTGCCTGGTGCTCGCTCTGAAAAAAAGAAAAGTTGTTTTCCTGGCCATCCCATTCCTCTCACTGTTTGGATATGGAGCTGCCCAAGTGATACTCGTCCCATTGCCATTCATTGATACGGTTAAATTCATTTTCAGCTTATCTTAAAAGGAGGATGGAACATGAAGAAAATTGAAAAGGCCGCAGCAGATCAATATTTCAAAGAAAAAAACCGGTATACCGCCATTTATTTAATTATTGGGTTACTCTCATCATTCGGGGTTGTGCTATTTGCTGACAGCCTGACGGACCTGACGATCAACGGCTATCCCTTCCATTACTTTATGGGGGCACAAGGCGCCATCGTCATCTTTATCATCCTGCTCTTTGTAAATGCGCGGGTCAGCGATTCCATTGATAAAAAATACGGCATCGATGAAAGCAAGAATGAGAGTCTGAGTTATGGTAAAACGCTGGATCATTGAATTATGGGCGGTTTCATTTTGAGTGCATGGCTTATATTGAACAGTGAACCCGCCTTGAGCGGTAAGTTTGAAGCAGCGAAACGGAAGGGGAATCAGATCACAGAATCGAATGGATCAGCTTTATTCTCGGCGGCTCTTTTAAAAAGGCTCTTTTCGTAAACTTTGTTGCTATTTGATACTAAATCCAAATAAATAACCCTAATTCACGAGTATAACTCGTAAACAGGAAAAGAAAAGAGCTGCGCTCCTCGTTTAGAAAGTAATACCTCAATATCCATGGGAAAAATCCGGCTCTTGGGATTTTTCCGAAAGCAACAATTTATGCGAAAACAGCCTTTAAAAAAATGTAAGCGTTTTATAGAGCGCGTTAATTTTAAAGAAAGATAAGGGGGACCAAAATGGATCTGCAGTTTATTGTGTCTACTGCCATTATTATTGCTACATTTGCTCTTTATATCGGTATTGCAGTGTATAACAAAGCAAAGGTAACTTCTGATTTTTATGTAGCGGGACGAGGGGTTCCGCCGGTATTTAACGGAATGGCCATCGGTGCCGACTGGATGAGTGCCGCTTCCTTCATTGGTTTGGCTGGCACGGTCATGATTCTTGGATATGACGGTCTCGCCTACATCATGGGATGGACAGGAGGATACCTTTTACTGACATTCCTGCTGGCACCTCAGCTCCGTAAATACGGACGCTATACGGTTCCAGAATTTATCGGGGACCGGTACAACAGCCATACGGCACGTGTTATTGCTGCTCTTTGTACCATTATCATTTCTTTCACCTATTCGATCGGCCAATTGTCGGGCTCCGGGGTCGTCATCGGGAGGCTGTTTGAAATTGATGCCAAGGTAGGTACCATGATTGGGGTCGTCTTGATTGCTTTCTACGCGGCCTTTGGCGGGATGAAGGGAATCACGTGGACACAAGTTGCTCAGTATATCATTCTGATCATCGCCTATCTTGTGCCTGTTATCTTCATGAGCTTGCAGTTGACGAATAATCCGCTTCCCTGGATTTCCTATGGAGAGCTTATCGGCAAAATGGGGGAGCTTGACCGGGAACTTGGCATTTCAGAGTATTTTGCTCCGTTTACGAATGGAACCAAGTGGCAGTTCATGGCCCTTATGTTCACATTGATGGCTGGTACAGCGGGGCTTCCGCATGTTATTGTCCGATTTTACACGGTATCAACAATGAAAGCAGCACGCTGGTCCGGGGCATGGGCTTTATTGTTCATCGGTCTTCTTTATCTTTCAGCTCCAGCTTATGCGGCGTTCTCACGTTTCATTTTGATGACAAAGGTAGCCGGACAAAGAATCAGTGAGCTTCCGAGCTGGACAACATCGTGGGTGGATACGGGTAAACTCCAGATTGCCGATGGTAACGGAGATGGAATCCTTCAGTGGTCGGAACTTGTGATTTCCAACGATATTGTTGTTATGGCTACTCCGGAAATTGCGAATCTGGGTGTCTTTGTCATCGGACTTGTGGCTGCTGGTGCCATGGCTGCAGCATTATCGACAGCAGGCGGATTGATGATGGCGATTTCTTCATCGTTTGCTCATGATATTTATTACAGAGTTTTCAAGCCGGAATCAACAGACAAGAACAGGCTGGCGGTTGCGCGATGGACGATTGTCATTGCTACCGTGCTTGCCGGCTTGGTGGCGTTGAACCCGCCGGGAGTGATCACGCAAATCGTTGCCTGGGCCTTCGCGCTGGCTTCAGGAACCTTCTTCCCTGCTCTGGTCCTTGGGGTCTGGTGGAAGCGTTCGAATGCCGCAGGGGTCATCTCAGGGCTTCTGGTCGGCCTGGGAGTCACACTAACTTATATCTTCTTAGCAAGAGAAGGAATGACCTTGTTTGGCATAATCGATACGGGAGCAGGTGTATTCGGTGCACTTGCCGGATTCCTAACGAACATTATCGTCTCTCTATCTACTAAAGCACCATCGCAAAAACTCCAGGAAGAAGTGATCGATCTCCGTTACCCTGAACAGATGACATTCAAGGACGGCGAAGTCTGGATCAATGACGATGCAACCTTCAATAAATAAGAAAAGTGAAGCAGGCTGTACTCCTTCATCCCCTATTTGCCGGGATGGAAAGGGGTGCAGCCCTTTCGCTTATAAAACGGGAAATTTATTGAAGGCCAAGAAGGGAGAAACATTTTTAAAAAAAGTGGAGAAAAGCGCTGCGGCATTCATCTGGTCATAGAAGGCAAAGCAAAAGTGTATGTAGAGAGGGAGAGCGGCAGGCAGGAAGTCCTTGAAATGATCGAATCAGGTGAGGCAGTGGGCCTTTCAAGTATCGATCAGCTGCTTTCGGAAAAAGAAATGCTTTCCATTGCATACCATTATCAAGGGTGCCAAGTAACCAATCAAGATCATGTATCTTTGACTGTCAGCATTTGAAGGGCAAGGTTTTTTCGTTTGTGTTCACTTGTTGAGAACAGCCCAGGAGCTCGAAACAAGGATCTACCCCCCGGCACAGGGCGGTCAATGAGCATTGACAACCGCCTATCTGGACGACAGCAAGGAAGCGTAATGGCAAATGATTGAATGGCCTTACAGACAGATGGTGAAGCCTTTGTGTCCTCTTCAGAAATTCCATTAAGCTCCATTATTTCCCGAGAAATTTGTCGATGCGGAATGATCAGTGTTTGAAAAGTGTATTCCTTTAATACTTTATATCCTTTTACTTTAACGGCTCCAATTCCAGCAGCCGGTCCATCCCATTAATATAAAAGTGTTTAATTCTGGGATTCAATAAATAAAGCCAGCAAGTCTCTGCTGCTTTGACCTCCACAATAAGAGCTGCTGATCTTAAGGAAAGACAGAGGAATATCCACTTGGGGAGACCTCAGTGAAGTCTCTTCTTAATGAAAATTCTGAAAATAAAGAGTAAACCCTTGTCCTTATTCACTTTTTCGTGCATATATCTTGACCACGCTTAATAAAATGATACAAACCTGACAAAAAAGAGAGTGTTTGAGGTGAAGAGTCGTTAATCCATACAGAGGAAATGCCACCATCATGTTCAGTTGTGCCAATATATAGAAAGCCGAAGAGCAACAAATAAAAGCTTTCTACCGCAAATAACCTGCCAATGCGGTTATCCAGTAGTCAAAAAATCAAAAGCGAGTCTCATTTCACACTTCTCCATCCAATTTAGGGAGGTAGAGTGGTGTGCACGATTACATCAAAGAGAGAACAGTAAAGATTGGGAAATATATCGTGGAGACAAAGAAAACCGTTCGAGTCATCGCGAAGGAGTTTGGCGTATCGAAGAGTACCGTTCATAAAGACCTGACAGAGCGATTACCGGAAATCAATCCTGACTTAGCCAACGAAGTAAAAGATATACTCGATTACCATAAATCAATCCGCCATCTCCGCGGAGGCGAAGCAACCAAGAAGAAATACAAAAAAGATGAGCTCGAAATCAATTAAAAAGTACCAGGTATCAAGAGGCATATGATACCTGGTACTTTTTATTGTTTTAAAGCACTAAAAGGGACAGTCCCTCTTAGTACTTTAATGTGTTAAAGTGCGCCGTCAAGCTTGTGGTTGCAGGATTACATGTCCTTATGATGGGTTGAATGAAGCAGAAGGTTTGGGGATCGCCTTTCGCCCCGCTGAGTCGGCACACTTGGAGCGGAAATCAACATACTATTCATCGAAGAAATATTTTTAAATAAGCATTTTTTAATCTGTTTTCTTGACATTTTTTAGACAATTAGTACCTATTTTCGACACGTATATGGTAAAATATTAAATTAGGTGAAGTTTTTTCTATACCCTGATTTTTAATTATTAAACTGACAACGATACTTCTTTGAAAATAAATGTTATGACGAAATGAAAGCGTTGAAATGAAGAAGGGAGAAACGAAAACAGATGTTTGCGAAAGATATTGGAATTGACCTAGGAACGGCGAATGTATTGATTCATGTAAAAGGAAAAGGGATTGTCTTGAACGAGCCATCAGTAGTGGCAATTGACCGAAATAACAATAAAGTCCTGGCTGTCGGAGAAGAAGCAAGACGCATGGTTGGACGTACACCGGGAAATATTGCGGCAATGCGCCCGCTTAAAGACGGAGTCATCGCAGATTTCGATGTAACCGAGTCCATGCTGAAGCATTTTATCAACAAGTTGAACGTGAAGGGCTTCCTTTCCAAACCACGCATCCTGATCTGCTGTCCCACGAATATCACAAGCGTTGAGCAGAAGGCCATCAGAGAAGCGGCAGAGAAAAGCGGCGGTAAGAAAGTTTACCTTGAAGAAGAGCCGAAAGTCGCGGCTATCGGGGCCGGGATGGACATCTTCCAGCCTTATGGAAACATGGTCGTCGATATCGGAGGCGGAACGACAGATGTCGCTGTTCTTTCCATGGGAGACATTGTTACGGCTTCTTCCATCAAGATGGCAGGAGATAAATTTGACGCTGAAATTCTCAGCTATATTAAAAAAGAATACAAGCTTCTGATCGGTGAACGCACAGCCGAGGACATCAAAATCAATATCGGTACCGTTTTCCCTGGATCTCGTGACGAATCAATGGAAATCCGCGGACGTGACATGGTTTCGGGGCTTCCTAGAACCATCACGGTCAAGTCTGCTGAAATCGAAGGGGCACTGCGTGAATCGGTAGCCGTCATCGTCCAGGCTGCGAAAAATGTTCTTGAGAGAACACCGCCAGAGCTTTCTGCCGATATCATCGACAGAGGAGTCATCCTGACAGGCGGCGGAGCACTTTTACATGGAATCGACCAGCTGCTGGCAGAAGAACTGAAAGTACCGGTACTTGTTGCGGAAAACCCAATGGACTGTGTGGCCATCGGTACAGGAATCATGCTTGAAAACATTGATAAAATCAGCAGAAGAAAAATCGGCTGAATGCCAATAACAGCCAATTAGAAGAAACTCATAACATTCTAAAAAATTTTCCGATATAATGTGAGTAAGCTATCTTATTTGGGATGCTGTTTTCCGAAAAATCCCAAAAGATGAATTTCCCCCGGATACTAAGGGTGTTCTCTATATACGGAGAAAGCAGCTCTTTTCTTTCTGCCTCACCAAGGTGTCCGATGAACATTAACAAATTTTTTTAAGAGTAATATTAAATAGCAACAAGGTATACGAAAAGAGCCTGAAGTAAGACAAACTGAACGTAAAAAGAGGTGCCTAACATGCTGCGCGGATTTTATACTGTTGCTTCCGGAATGCTGTCACAGCAGCGGAAAACGGAAATGCTGTCCAATAACCTGACCAACGCCAATACTCCTGGATATAAAGAGGACCGCTCGTCCATGAAGTCTTTTCCTGAAATGATGCTTTCCCTGCAAGGCCAGAATCCGCAAACCGGATCCATGTCCCGCCGTGTAGGTGCTTTGAATACGGGTGTATATATGCAGGAAACCATGCCTGCATTTCTACAGGGAGACCTGCAGGAAACAGAGAGAAATACGGATATCGCTTTAATGGATGGAAATATCCCGGTCGATCCTGAGACAGGCCAAAGAGGCGGAGTGTTTTTCACTCTTCAAGGCGGCGACGGAATCCCCCGGTATACCCGAAATGGCAACTTCACGCTTGATGGGCAGGGCTATCTTACATCAGCCAGCGGCTTGTATGTGCTTGACCAGGAAGGACAGAGGATTCAGCTGCCGGCAGACAATTTTAAGGTCACTGAAGATGGACGTGTCCTGGTTGATGAAGTGGAAACAGCACGACTTGGAATCGGTTTTTCAGTGAATTCAAACAGGCTCACCAAAGAAGGGGACAGCCTTTTCACTACAGAAAACAACGAACCCCTGCCTGATGCTTATGACAGTGACGCCACTTTTAATTTTCAACAAGGTTTTATTGAGCGGTCCAACGTGGATACCTCGAGAACCATGACGGATATGATGACAGCTTACAGGTCCTTTGAAGCGAATCAAAAAGTCCTGCAGGCTTATGATAGAAGCATGGAAAAAGCGGTTAACGAAGTAGGCCGGGTCAATGGCTGATGAAATGAAAAGAGAGGGGACTGACCGATGAATCGCACTATGATAGGCGCAACCAATACACTGAATCAGCTTCAAAAACAAATGGATGTAATCGGCCACAACCTCGCGAACAGTGAAACAAATGGATATAAGCGGAGAGAAGCCATGTTCTCAGAGCTGCTGGTGCAGTCAGTGAACAATCAAAGGGACGAACGGGACCTCAATGGCCGCCTGACACCTGCGGGAATCCGCCAAGGTGCAGGAGCCAAATTAGGCCAGTCTGAAATCAACCTGACACAAGGTGCTTTAAAGTCAACTGGCAGAAACCTCGACTTTGCTTTGACAGCAGGGAATCAATTCTTCAAAGTGCTGGTTCAGGGAGAAGACGGTGCAGAAGTGCGTTATACCAGGGATGGCGCCTTCTATGCCAACCCAATCGGCAACGGAGAAGTGATGCTGGTCAATGGCCAGGGACATGCCGTACTTGACGAGAATGACAACTTCATCACATTTAATGAGAATGCTAAGGGAGAAGACATCATCCTGCGCGATAGCGGCCAGTTGACTATTGGCGGATTGCCCTTTAATCTGGGGGTAGTATCTTTGGAGAAACCTCAATTCATGGAGCAGATCGGACAAAATCTTTTAGGGCTTCCACAAAACCTTGAGGGCCTGGGGGTTAACCAGGACGAAATTCTTACCAATATGAATGGTGCACTGCGAAATAACATTGGGCTTTCTCAAAGCAGTTTGGAAGGCTCGAATGTGGATATAGGTAAAGAAATGACCGATATGATGAACGTGCAGCGGGCGTATCAATTCCAAAGCCGTTCCATCTCCATGGCAGACCAAATGATGGGACTTGTGAACGGAATCCGTTAAAAGGAGTAATCGACAATGACTGAAAAAGACATTCTGCAAGAAGGACAAACAAGAGAAGAAATCAAAGCCGAAAAAAAGAATAAAAAGAAAAACAGCGGCGAAGAAAAACCGGGCAAATGGATCCGGATACGCCTTCTTCCAATCTGGCTGCGAGTCCTTCTCTTCATCATCCTCCTTGCCGGAAGTCTCATTGGAGGAGCCATGATCGGCTACGGAGTCATCGGAGACGGCAAGCCGACGGATGTACTCGAGAAATCGACTTGGCAGCATATCATTGATATTGTAAAGAAAGAGAAATGATTATTCGACCGGGCTTCCCTTTTAAGGGAGGGCTGGTTTTTTTATTGTTTTTTCTCTTATGTCTTAAATGCTTTGTGTGGATGTTGAGTTGAAGAAAAAGGGGTCACTCATGTGCTCACCCGCTCTGCTTGGATACAGGAGTGGAGCGAAAAAGGGTGACATATGTAYCCASAAGAGCRGAGTGRATACATGAGTTGAAGAAAAAGSRKKCACTYATGTACTCACCCGCKCYGCTTGGATACAAGAGTGGAGCGAAAAAGGGTGACATATGTACCCAGAAGAGCGGAGTGRATACATGAGTTGAAGAAAAAGGAGTCACTCATGTACTCACCCCGCGCCGCTTGGATACAWGAGTKGRGCGAAMAAGRGTGACATATGTATCYACAAGAGCAGAGTGGATACATGAGTTGAAGAAAAAGCGGACACTCATGTACCCATAACACAACTCCCAGCGAAAACATAAGTGAAGTGGGAAGGTCGCACCGCACAGGATACATCCACCATCAAAGACAAGCATCCCATCCTTAAAAGCTCCCGCCAAATAACCCACCACAAAACAACTTTTTATAAAAGAGGAATTCAGGTAGAATGAAGAGAAGAAGAATGTACATATAGATAGGGAGGCATACTCATGCTTAATATTGATGAAATCAAAGAAATCATTCCCCACCGCTACCCGTTTCTGCTAGTGGATAGAATTTTGGAAGTAGAAGAGGGAAAAAGAGCAGTGGGAATCAAAAATGTAACAGCAAACGAAGAGTACTTTAACGGCCACTTCCCGGGTTATCCAGTGATGCCAGGAGTATTGATCGTAGAAGCTCTTGCTCAAGTAGGAGCAGTCGCCATGCTGAAAAAAGAAGAGAACCGAGGACGCCTCGCTTTCTTCACAGGAATCGACAACTGCCGCTTCAAACGCCAGGTGAAACCAGGTGACCAGCTTCGCCTTGAAGTTGAAATGGTACGTTTTCGAGGCCCAATCGGAAAAGGAAAAGCAGTTGCCACAATAGACGGAGAAGTCGTCTGCGAAACCGAAATGATGTTTGCCCTAGGCGATAAACAAGAATAAGCGATAACAAAAAACCCCGAGCTGCCACTGCAGCTCGGGGTTTTTAAGCTTTACCAAGCTAAAGGGACTGTCCCTCTTCACAGCACAAAGAGGGACAGTCCCCCTTTTGTTGTTTTAAAGCGCAAAAGCTTCCCCGCCATGTCACTCCTCAATTAATTTCATTTGCCATGCAAGTTTCCAAAAAGATGGGGAATGCTATCAAAAGACCAAAAAGATAGGTCTCAAAAATTCTGTTTAAGGAAAGGAGTCATACACAATGAATAAGAAACTTTTAGCTATCCTAGGTGGATCAGCACTATCCGCAATGCTTCTTGCAGGTTGTAACGCAGATCAGGAGCCGCCGCCGGAAGATAACGAAGCTCCGGTTGAGGAAGAGGTTCCAGGAGATAACGATGGAATGAACGATGGCGGAGAAAACGGCGATATGGACATGGATATGGGTGAGGAGAATGGAAACATCTCTGAAGACGACAATGGAGATATCGACGATAACGAGAACGGTGAAGGCCCGGTTGATGAGTTGGAAGATGAAATGACAGACGACGAAGATAACAACCAGTAATACCCAGAGAGCCGGTAGATTACCGGCTTTTTACATTGTCCTTCTGTTTTTATGCATCTTGCTGCTTTCTAGAGTAGCTTTCTTCCTTTTAACCCCCATTAGCATGGTGAACTGAATGAATTCTTCTTTCGTGAGGCCTTGCCCAATCGCTTCTTTTAATAATTTTACCCAGTCATCCTCTAAATTGATATCACTGTTTTTGCTGTCCAGCAGTATATCCAATGATACCCCTAAGGCGTCTGCTATTTTATCGAGCACATTGATCGATGGGTTTTTCTGTATTCCTCTTTCAATCGAACTGATATAAGATTTTGAAATATCAGCTATATGGGCCAGTTCATTTATAGTAATTCCCTTACTTTCTCTAATAGATTTAATTCTCTCCCCTACCATTGGATAGACTCCTTCTTATACAAATTTATTAATTCATTATAACGAACAATAAGTTTTTTATAAAATGAGCATATTTAAGAAATAGTAAGAATAGAAAAGAAAAACAGAGCAAAACGTTCTTTATTAAGAATAATCGAAGGAATTTGCGGTTTAGCTATTGATGGTGAGTCTTATATACTAGGTCTATAAGGTCTTAATAACGAACAAAGTGAGGTGTGCTATGTATAAGAAAAATTGCCAGCGCTGCAGGAGATCCTCATTCAGCTCTACGGAAACCGGACAATGGACATGCCCATCATGCGGAAATGACCTCACAGACTCTCCATTCTTCACTGCATCAAGCTTCCGGCAAATCAGCAAGACTGTTATCCCTTTAGAAAAGAAATTGAGCATATACACGAAGAGCTTCTCCTATCAAGACCCCTTAATTCGACAAAAAGACCCACGATATACAGTGAAATAACTGAAAGTTCCTGAATTATTATAAAATTTGTAAAATAAACTAGGAAAAAAGATGTTAATCACAGCAAAATTTTACACAAAATAGGTTTTCCTCATTAGTATAATGGTTATAGTTATATAACTGGTTAGCCAACGGATAGTCAGACAAAGGCAAACCCATTGAAAAATGGGGACGCAAAGTCACAGATCTAAGGCAGGGTAGCAGATCTTGCTAGGATGGCTGGATTGCCTGAAATACTAAGCGTATTTTAGGAGGAGATTTTGAAGTGGTTGAAAAAGAATTGGATCTAGAGTGGATTACATTAATCAAAGAAGCGATGTCAGTAGGGGTCACCAAAGACGAAATCCTAGAATACCTACATACGAATAGAGAAGAGAGAAAAGTACTGGTAAAATGATAAAAGCTATTCCCGATAAGGGAATAGCTTTTTTACTTTTGATTTAACTTCCATTTGTTGAACTCGATAAACTCCCGGAACTGCTCTTTGCTGATACCGGAATCCATCGCCTGCTCAACGATACTGACCCAGTCGGAGTCAATATGCTTATCTTCCACTGTATCATATAGTAAAGAATCAACCGGAACATCCAATGCCTTCGAAATTTTCTCCAAAAACTGAACCGATGGATTCTTCTGCAAATTTCTCTCAATCGAACTCAAGTACGACTTGGCAACGCCCGCCTTATCTGCAAGCTCGGTCATTGACATTTTTCTCTCTTGTCTAAGCTTCTTGACTCTTTCCCCGATCATTACCGTTCACATCCTGTACGCATAATCATCCTAATCATAGTGTTATTATACCACAAAGGAAACTCAAACTTTATATTTACATGTCATATTTTGTCTAAAAATTTAATTTGTTGTCTTGGAGGTGGCTGCCAGCCTAGGCTTAGAACGCATCTTGTCCTTAAATTCCTGTACAAGCCCTGACCCTTCAAACCCTTTATCCACCAAGTCATCAAGAAGCAGCTCGGCATACTCATTTCGCATCTTCTTCAATTTTCCTTCAAAAAGAACACTCAAATGAAGATCCATCGTTTTAATGCAGCTGATCCTCGTCATAAAAGCAGCCGGATCATTCTCAGGATGGGAAATGACCACCTGAACCTCAATGTCCTCGGCACTCTGCTGGGCATCACGGAAAAAATCATAAAATTCCTTCCTCATGCAGCCCTCAATCAGCCAAGTCCCTTTTTGATCTTCTTTATTAATAATTAAACCGTCCACAATTTCAATGTCTTTAAGATCATCGTTTTCAACAACTTGAAGAGTGATTACTTTAAAGGTTTTCATGAACGATCCTCCATCTCATAGTTTGTACAAATTATAACATATTGAAGATTCAAAACATAATAGGGGATTTTGAATAATTTTAGTTAACTAATGATTGTAAAAGTGGGATGGTGGGTGATTTCCGCTCCAGGTGCTCGACTCCGCGGGGCGTGCGGTGAAGCAAAAGTATATGCGGCCGTTCAGCGACGTACAGATTTTAGGGCTCTCGCATGAGATAAAGGAATCACGAAGAGCGTTAGCGATTCGATGATGACTTATCGCAAGGAGAGAGACCGAAATCTGCTAGTCGCTGGCCGCTGAAGCTGGATGAGCCTCCTCGGTTTTACCTGCGGGGTCTCACCTGTCCCGCTAGTCCCGCAGGAGGTCGTACCCCTTCCGCTCCAATCAACGTGTTTTGTAATACATTCAAAATTATTAATAACTACATCTTAAGGGAAGCGTTCCTTATTTAGTTGTGTCCAGCACAGAAAAAAGCCAGCTAGGTGCTGGCGATTAGTCTATTCGTTTTGCATTGATGATGTATCTTTCTTCTGTGCTAGATAGGTATTCAAAGGGGTAGCATGTTGATAATGTCAGGATCTCATCAGGGGTTGTTGATTGGACTACGGACATGTCGTCTTCTTTTACGATAAACATTTCGTATATTTCATAGGTGTAGGTTCCGTTGCTCATTTCAATTTTTAGCTGGTCGCCTTCTTTTAGTTCGCCCATTTTTTTGAAGACTGTGTCCCGGTGGCCGGCGAGGAAGATGCGGTCTTGCTGGTTCGGGAGCTTGGTGGAAGAGTAGTGGCCGACGCCTTTTTCCAGCTCCTCTTCGTCTGTACCTTCTATAATAGGTAATTCTCTATTGAGGGCAGGGATATTAAGGATGCCAACTACGTCTCCTTTTTCGAATGAGTAGGAGGAGAGTTCCTCTTCCTCTTTTGGCTGGGATTTTTTCGTAACGACTTGAGCCTTCGCTTCCTGCATAGCACTATCCTGCTCAGCTTTTTGCTTAAAAATATGATAACCAGCATAACCGATCAGCCCGATACCGGCGGTTAGCATGAGGATGCTTACATACTTTATTAATTTGTTAAACAAGAGGATACCTCCTAAGTTGGCTTGATAATTCTATTTTCTCTTAGTTGAATGAATTTGTCATTGCTTGAAGGCTAGTTTTTATAGAAATTTACATAGGGGTTGAAATATAAATAAGTTGTTCTTTATAAAAATTAAAATGTTCATTATAAATTACAAAATAGTAAGAAAACGAGAGATATTACCAGGAAATACATGTTTAATGTTCGTTTTAGCGAATATCTGACTGTTTTTCAGGTTTTTCAACCCGTAACTTCTGTCATATACTTACATTGTAAGTTCGCTAAAGAGAACAAAAGCTCACTAGGGCGAACAAAAAACAAAACACTAGGAGGAATTATAAGATGGGTATTAAGCAAAAATTAGGTTTGGGAATTGCGTCAGCAGCACTTGGTTTGTCATTAGTTGGTGGAGGTACATATGCTTACTTTAGTGATACAGAGACATCAACTAACACATTTGCTGCTGGGACATTGGATATCAAAGTGAAGGGCAATGATGCAGCTAATGCTATTATAGATGTTTCTAACATTAAGCCTGGAGATACTATGCAAAGGAATTTTAAATTGAATAACACAGGTTCATTGGATGTTTCTAAAGTTATTTTAACTACTGATTATACAGTTGGTGACACAAATGGAAATAATGGCACAGATGATCTTGGTGATCATATTAAGGTTCAGTTCTTAATTAACAAAGATAAGAAAACAGAAGTTGTTCATGAAACCACTTTATCGGCACTTAGAAATAAGGATGTAGTAGATAGAGATGTTTTAGGTTGGTTATTAGACGGAGAAAAAGATGGTTTAAAGGCTAATACTTCTGATGATTTTATTGTAAAGTTTGAATTTGTCGATAATAAGCAGGATCAAAACAAATTCCAGGGTGACTCCTTAAAATTAGATTGGACTTTCAATGCTAAGCAAACAGCTGGAGAAAGAAGATAAATTACAGCTACCAAGTAGGGAAGGTAAGCAAAATGCTTACCTTTCCTCTAATTTATTTTATCTCGTGTAGATAGAATGCATTTTAATTAGACGAGATAAAATAAATGTTCATTTTCTATCAAGTATTGATGGAAATGGGGAGGGCTTTTATTGAGGTACTTAAGAATAAAAAAATATGCCAAGCACAACAAAAAACTAATATTGTGCAGTAAAGTTTTGCTGACTTGTTACATATTAATCTTCACTCTATCATATTTGAACTCCAACACCACTGCTTATTTCAGCGACTCTAATGCAGATAGCTTCACTATCCAAGCTGGAAATTGGTTTGACAATAGTGAACTTATGTTTGTACAAAGTAATACAGAAAATCTAAGAGGATGTCCGCCAACTGAAATTAGTGCAGAAATTAAAAATCAAGGCTTTACAATGATTGGTCCAGCAAAATATGAAGTTTTTTACGATGAAGAGGGTAACCCTAAAAACAATGGCGGAAAAATTAGTGATGGAGAAATCAAGCCCATAAAGCAAAATGAAACTATTACACTATCTTTTCCGGGAGAGTTAGAAGGGGCTTTCATATTTAAAGTCTATCAGAGAGATGGATATGAAGGGGAGAATGGAGTCATCTGGAGTCATAAAATCATGGTGAAGTGTCAAGATAAAAATGATAACGAGCAAAAGGAATCTAAAGAAGAGCAAAAAATTAAAACAGAAGGAAAGGATGAAAGTCAAGAACAACCAGACACAGAACCTGCCACCGATAAAAATGAAGAAGAAGTAAAAGATGAAGAATCTCAAGAAAAAGCAGAGGAACCTGTCAAAGAAGAACCAGAGCAGCCAAAAGAAGAAAAACAGCCTGAAGAACCTGTAACACCTCCTGCACCAGAAGAACCGCAAGTACCTGTTGAAGAACCAAAAGCTAAAGCAGCCGAGACTCCAACAATTCCTGATCCAGATAAAAAAGATGAAAAGCAAACAGAGGAAGGTTGATAGTTATGAATGGTAAAAAACTTATGAAGTGGGGCAGCAATATAGTAACCACAATATTATTTCTTGTATTGATTTTTATGGTATTTGTCGTAGTTTCCTCGAAGGCATCCGGCGGCGAACCGCAAGTATTCGGTCATCAGTTAAAAACCGTACTTTCCGGCTCGATGGAACCAGGTATCAAAACGGGCTCGATTATTGCTGTAAAACCAGGCGGAGATATGAGCCGTTTTGAAAAAGGGGATGTCATAACCTTCCAGAAAGAAAAAGACATGTTGGTTACCCATAGAGTGACAGAAGTAATCAAAAGCGGAGACAACATTATGTATAAGACAAAAGGGGACAACAATAACGCAGAAGACATGAATCCTGTTCTCTCAGAAAATGTGGTGGCAGAATACAGCGGTTTTACCATTCCGTACCTAGGCTACTTTATGAATTTTACAAACTCTAAGAACGGTGCGTTTCTGTTACTGGTCCCTGGAATCCTATTACTAATTTACTCTGGTTTCACAATTTGGAAAGCTATATCTGAGATAGAGATTAAAACGAAAAAGAACGACACCATTGAAAACAATGCTTCCTGATGAATGTCCAAATGGATAAGGACGTGAGAAGTGATGAATAAAACAAGAAGGTTTCTCGGTATACTCAGTCTGTTGATATGCATGTTTTTTTCAGCAATCAATTTGGCAACGGCTGCACCTGATGATTCAATTCCCGAAGTAGATATTGCCACTACGCCAACGAAGGTACTATTCGATGTAGATAATATGAAACCCGGTGACTGGGCAGACAGGACAATTAAAATCAGCAACAATGGAAAACAAGGATTTACTTACACGATGTCTTCACATTTAAAATCAGGCTCCAAAAAGCTTTATAACGAATTAATAATGAAAGTGTCTGATTCCAAAGGTGAGCTATATAGCGGGAAAATCTCGGACTTTAGTGGGTTGGATTCTAGGGAACTTGCTAAATCGGCAACAGAGGATTTAATTTTCACAGTAGAATTTCCTACTCACCTTGGGAATGAATTTCAAGGTCTTACAACAGAAGTGGAGTTCAAATTCTATGTGGCGGGTACACTTGGCGGATTGCTGCCAGTCGATGGCCCGAAACTGCCAGAAACAGGTACAAACACCTTTGCCTTCTTGGTCCTGGGAACAATATTATCTCTAACCAGTTTAGTAATGTTCGGCATTCAGAGATACCGTAGAAAAAGACTGGAACCTACAAGATAATGAATTGCCACTACGGTAATTCATTTTTTTCTTAATAAACTATGGTCAGCAGGTGAAATGATGAAGCAACTATTCTCGTTGGTTCTTTCAGGTTTAATTATTTTTATGGGGTTTACTCAGAAAGAAATCATGCTCGATTTGATACAAGAGGGTGGAGGGATAGCTGGCGTTGTCAGCATTTTATTTGTCGCCGTTCTCGTATTTTTTCCTTTCATTCCTTACCCAGTGCTTGCAGGCATACTGGGATCAGTGGCAGGCGTGGTCAATGGTACGTTAATCTCCTTAATAGGTATTTTGATTGGAACAACCCTGATGTTCTACCTGTCAAGGTACGGCTTCCAGTCATGGTCACAGCGCATGCTTACAAAATATCCAAAAGCCATAGAATACGAAAGGTACTTTGAGAAGAATGCCTTCTTAGGAATTTTATTTGTGCGGTTATTGCCTGTTGTTCCTTCTCCGGTTGTAAATGTTCTTTCTGGTATAAGTAAAGTGAATTTTCTTGTCTTTGTATTTGCCACTCTGTTAGGGAAACTCCCTGCGATCTTTACGTTCACTATTGCTGGAAGTATCTTCGAAGGTAATCGATTGTTATCAATATCCATTTACGGGGTATACTTTCTAATAATAGCTGCGGCAGCGTCCATGCACTTTTATAAAAAGAAATCATCATTAATTATTCCATCAGAGAAGCAGGTGAATACATGAAACTGGCACTTCATATATTAGCCGCACTTAATCTATTCGATGCAATTATAACAGCAGTCGGAATCAAAAATGATTTGATTAAAGAAGCCAACCCTCTCATGGACTCCCTATACTCTACCCATCCGATTCTATTTGTCTCCGTGAAAATAATCTTATCTATGTTTATATATGCCTTAATCATATACGATAAGGTTCCTGCAAAAAAATGGTTTGCTCCAATCGCTTATACTGCTATCGCTTTATATTCATTCACATTTGTTTTACATGGATTCTGGATTTATCATTTGGTTTTAAACTAGGATGCTAAAAAAGATTGAAATTCTTTATAAATGAGTTTTGAATATGTTCTTCTATGAAAAACCCTGTTTTACTTTTAGAGAAAACGGGGTTTTTAGCATTTTTTTTGAATAAAAGAACAGCTTTCTTGATTTTACAACAGGGCTTTCTCCCTATATCCTATACTTACCAACGAAAGAAAAGAGGTGAGACAAAATGATAAATCAAGTCACGTTGGTAGGAAGACTGACAAAGGATCCAGAGATGCGTTACACATCCGAGGGGAAGGCGGTGTTGAATGTCACTCTTGCGGTCAATCGTCAGTATAAGAGTCAGGGTGGTGATTATGAAGCTGACTTTGTGCTGTGTACGATGTGGAGGAAGGCTGCAGAGAACACGGCAAAGTATTGTAATAAAGGCTCTGTGCTGGGCGTGGTAGGACGCATCCAGACGAGGAATTACGATAATGAACACGGCAAGCGGATCTATGTGACGGAGGTTGTAGCAGAACAGGTGAGATTCCTGGATGGAAAGCCGACACAGCCGGCCAAACCGCAGCCGAGGAATCCGGAGGTAGAAAAGGCACTGCCGGTATTCTAAAAGAAAGCAATTTGGTTAATGACTAACACTGGAGGAAGTTCCCTTTATGAACAATAGTGAATCTATGGAAAAATTGATTGAAGATCTGATAAGGAAACTGGCAAGGGCAAATGTGGAATTATACTACCTGTCACAGCGTGTCGCACTCCTCGAGAAAAAAGCTTCCGAAGACAAGCCTCAAGCTGCTGCATCTAATCGCATCTCTTTCATGACCACCAAACAAAATTAATTTTCAATGACTTGTTTTTTTCATAACCTGGTAACGAACCACGCAACAAACTTCCGTCTCACCTCATAGATAGAAAATTCAATAAAATACTTCTATTAGCCCCACTGTTGCCGGTTCTCTTGAGAGCCGGCTTTTTCTAATCGAACAATTTAAATGCAAATTGATCTTCTGGTTTAATATCCTTCCACTAATGCGCTCAGAAGTATCGCGTGGAGACATAACTCAACTGTTCAGCTCACCAATGTATTCAGAATGCTGAAGTAGTTACATACATTACCCTATTTTAGTTCAGTTGTGTGTCCGTTGGAGATGAGTGGGTACTTTACTTGGCTGAAATATCGTCACTTATGTCTGCATAGAAGTGTAGTGGATACATGTCTCAGTATGTTTCTTGTCACTCATGTACCCAGAGGAGAGGAGTGGATACATATCACAGCTCAAACCGAGCCATTCATGTACCCAGAAGCGAGGAGTGGATACATATCACAGCTCAAACCGAGCCACTCATGTACCCAGAAGCGAGTAGTGGATACATATCTAAGCTAAAATCGAGTCATTCATGTACCCAGAAGCGAGTAGTGGATACATATCTAAGCTAAAATCGAGCTACTCATGTACCCAGAAGCGAATGGTGGGTACATATCTCAGCTCAAATCGAGCGACTCATGTACCCAGAGGAGAGTAGTGGATACATATCACAGCTAAAATCGAGCGACTCATGTATCCAGAGACGAGCAGTAGATACATATCTCGCTTTAAATCGCGTCACTCATGTACCCAGAAGCGAGTAGTGGATACATATCTAAGCTAGAATCGAGCGACTCATGTACCCAGAGGAAAGGAGTGGATACATATCACAGCTAAAATCGAGCGACTCATGTATCCAGAGACGAGTAGTAGATACATATCTCGCTTTAAATTGCGTCACTCATGTACCCAGAGGAGAGTGGTGGATACATATCTAAGCTAAAATCGAGCGACTCATGTACCCAGAAGCGAATGGTGGGTACATATCTCAGCTCAAAAGGTGTCACTCATGTACCTAGAGGCGAGTGGTGGATACATATCTCAGCTCATAAGGAGTCATTCATGTACCCGGAAGCGAGTAGTGGATACATATCTAAGCTAAAATCGAGCGACTCATGTACCCAGAAGCGAGTAGTAGATACATATCTCGGCTAAAATCCGTCGACTCATGTACCCAGAAGCGAATGGTGGGTACATATCTCAGCTCAAAAGGAGTCACTCATGTACCTAGAGGCGAGTAGCGGGTAAATATCCAATCCCATTTCGCCACACTCATACACCCAAAAGCCCAAGTTCATCAAATCCCCTCCATCTCAACCCACGTAACCTAAACACCCCCCACCACAAAAAGCGGAAGGGGGGTATTCTATCCATAAGATTAAACCTACTCCAAAGACAACAAACTATGCAAATCCTGATCGGACAACTCAGTCATCCACTGGTCACTCTGGATAATCTCATCATTCAATGCCTGCTTTTTCTCAAGCATCATATCAATTTTTTCCTCAAGTGTTCCAGACGCAATCATCTTATGAACGTGAACAAAGCGGTTCTGTCCTATACGGTACGCTCGGTCGGTGGCCTGGTTTTCGACGGCCGGGTTCCACCAGCGGTCGTAGTGGACGACGTGGTTGGCAGCGGTCAAGTTCAGTCCGGTTCCGCCGGCTTTCAGAGACAGCAGGAACACAGGGAATTCGCCGTTTTGGAATCTTTCCACGAGGTTGTCACGCTGTGTTTTGGCCATGCTGCCATTCAAGAACGGCACGTCGACGCCGAACTTTTCTTTCATGACGTTTTGGATCATCTCACCCATGGAGATGTACTGCGTGAAGATCAAGCACGCTTCGCCTGAATCGAGTACATTTTCTACAATATCAACGAGCTTCCGCATTTTTTCAGAACGCTTTTCAATGTTCTCGGGCTGCGGTTCTTTGAGATAAAGAGCAGGGTGATTGCAGAGCTGTTTCAGGCGGTTCAGCATTTGCAGGACAAGACCTTTTCGCTCGAATCCGCTCAGAGCTTCCAGCTGTGCGAAGGTATCTTTTATGAGCTGCTCGTATAGGGATGCCTGCTCACTGGTCAAGGCACAGTACTCTTTCTGCTCAATTTTATCCGGCAGATTCAGCTCGACTTCGGGATCTTTTTTGGTCCGGCGCAGCAGGAACGGCCTGATTTTTGCCTGTAGTTCTTTGACCCGGGATTCATTTTCTTCTTTTTCAATCGGCACGATGAACTTCTTCTGAAATTGCGTGAAGCCGCCAAGGTAGCCATGGTTCAAGAAGTCGAAAATCGCCCAAAGCTCGGACAAGCGGTTTTCCATCGGAGTTCCGGTCAATGCGATATGGTGTTTTCCTTCCAATTTACGGATGGCACGGGACTGCTTCGTGTTGGCATTCTTGATGTTCTGTGCTTCATCGAGAGCAATCGCATTCCATTCGACGGTCTCCAGCTCTTCAAAATCTAGGTGAGACAAGCCGTAGGAAGTCAGGACAACATCCATATCGAGGATGCCGCGTCCGAATTCAATTCCTTTGTCACGGTTGGCTCCATAGTGAAGCTTCACTTTTAAGTCAGGAGCAAATTTTTCAAGCTCACGCTGCCAGTTTCCAAGGACAGATGTCGGCGCGATGATCAACGCGGGTGCCTTCGGGGTTTCGACCCTCTTCACTTCCTGCAGGTATGTGATCAGCTGTACTGTTTTTCCAAGACCCATGTCATCGGCAAGACAGGCGCCAAACCCATATCGGCGCAGGAACAGCAGCCAGCTCATTCCCTGTTGCTGGTAAGGGCGCAGTTCTCCCTGGAAAGTGTCCGGTGTCGGAACGATTGGCACCTCGGCAGAATTGTTCAATGTGTCGATCATTTTTTTCATCGAACGGTTGAGATCTATTTGAATTTTGGCGAACTCATAAGGATCATAATCGTCTTCCTGGAGAAGTTCTTCCTCCTCATCACGCGGAACAAGCTGTTGCTCCAGCATATGCTGAATCGAGATTCCTTCCGCTTTTGCCTTGCTCATCAAGTCTTGAATGCGGCGGATCATTGCGGGATCAAGCTTCATCCACTGTCCGCGTATTTTGATCAATCGGCGCTGATCGTTCACGAGATTTTGAAAATCCTCTTCCGACAGGTCCACGCCGTTCATCGACAGGCGCCAGTCAAAATCGAGCATGGCATTCAGTCCGACAAAAGAAGGACGGTAAGAGCTGTCCGTGTTTTTCACTTTGGCTTTCACTGTCATCTGGGCATCCTTCATCGCCTGCCACCAAGCAGGAAGCAGGATTTCGATGTCGAGATCAAGAAATTTTTCGCTGAGTACAGTCAGGAAATCCCAGGCGTCGTGTTCATCCAGTGAATTGCGGATTTCCCCGCCTTGATCGAGCAGCGGCAGCATTTTAGTCCAGCGATTTTGTTCTTCTTTTACCGTATCAAGATGCTTTTTATAAGAAGGAGGCAGTCTGTCTTCTCCCAGAGAATAAACTTTATCCGTTCGCTTTTTATCCCGGAGGATGGTTTCAAGCTCCCACGGATCATGCTCTTCCAGCGGTTCTGTCAGGCGCAGTCCCAGGGTAAAGGGAGTCTCATCTTCCGTAAGGCCGACCCATTCGCTCCATTTTTCTTCATCAAAATAAGCATGAAGTTCTTCCGGAGTGAGCGTGCTGTCCTCGAGTTTTTTCAAGCGGGTAAAAATTTGGTCACTGCTCCCTGCAGAAAGTGACTGGCGGACAGAGCGCTGATACCAGTCGGAAACGAATTTCTCAGCCGATTCTTCGCCGATATCCTCCTGCCAGAATTCCTCGGGAAAGTTGTCCCAAAGCTCATCCGGAACCTGGAAGGAGAGCCCGTTTTCCGCCATGTCTTCAAAGCGGGGAATCCATTTTCCTTCCTGGATGGAATCGTACATGATCGGGGCAACGGCTAGGCACTTCTGCCCGAGTTCATCCCAATGCCAGTCAATCATGCCGCTGAAGGATTCGTCGGCAAACAGTAGAAGAAGATCCCAGCTGTTGACCTCGATTCCTTTTCTGGTCCCGAGCTCTTTTGGCTGCAGCGTTGTGCCGTAAAAGCTGGCTTCATGCCAAAGAAACAACTGGCCCTTCCAGTCATCCGGCCCGACATCAAAGCCGCTGTCGTTTTCACAGTAAAGGAAGAAGCGGCCATTCTCCAGAGGCTCTATGTACACATGCAGCAAACGTGTTTTAAGCATCGATCAGCTTCCCCTTTCTGCATTCTTCATGGAACGCACGAAGACGCTTGGTTTTTTCTAACATAAAATTCAAATAGATATCCCATTGATCGGTTTTCTTTAGTTTTTTATAAAGAGTACGCAATCTTTTCAGGTATTTGACCGCCTGCTTGTAATTGTCGCGGTTCCGGCCGGCCAAATAGAACTCGATTCCTTCATGATAAAGGGGAAGGACGAGCTGAGGCGCTTCTTTAGCCGCATCCCGGAGGCCCATGTTATCCATCTCCCTGAGCTCATATCCGACAAAACGCTGCAGCTCCACCCAATCCCGGAAGGACTTCGAACTCAGCAGGAATTCGTTGTACCAGGAGTAACTGTAGGGTAAAAGGGCGACAAGCAGTTTCCGGAGAAGACCATGCTCATTTTCTGTCATCCAGTCAATCGGCAGTGTCCGCAAAAACCAGCGTGAAAAAGCTGCGCTGTCATAAGGAGGCAGGGAATTGACGTATGACGGGACCTTCGGCATGATGCTCTTCAGGAAAGCGACACCTTGTTCATATTTTTTATTTTGAAAAAGCTGCTCCAGCCAGAAATCGGAGTACGGAACAATCTCAGTGCCCAGCTTCTCAATTTCTGTCGCTGCCAACTCATGTTCTTCAAGCAGAATGTATTGATGCAGCAGGGCAAGGGCGTAAAAGAGGTCTTCAGGGGCACGCTCTTCCTGCAGCCGTTGAACCTCCGCCTGGCGCCAAGCCTTTTTCTTAAAAAGAAAGTACCATAGGAACCGGTAGATTTCTGCCTTTGCCAACGTACTGTTTTCATTGGAACTTGTCAGCTCTTCCGTCTTTGTTTTTAAAAATTCAATGAAAGGATCGAACCTGAACGGCATAGCGTGGACGGACAACTGCTTCACACTGTCAAACATTTCATCAACTAAAAATTCATAGTGTGAGGTCTCCGCCGTCTTGCCCCGGAAAAAGACCATCATCCGGTCGAAGTTCTGGAAAAGGAAAAAGGAAACATAAAGCTTATACAGCGGCTTCCATTCCCGCTCGTACGGCGCATCCTTCATCAGCTTACGGAAAAAGTTCTGTATGTGCAGGTCCAGCAGATGCGACTGGCGGTGAAAAGCCTCTTTGTCCCATTCCCTGTACTGATACTGAAGATAGTCCCACAATTCTTCCGGTGAGTTCCCGCGCTGTTTTCGGTCTTTTAAAAGGTCACTGGCCTTTTTAATACTGCCTTCATGCTTCTTTAATATATCCTGCAGATCTACCTTTTTTTCAGGAGATGTAATCGCAGCTTGCTCAGGCCGTGTCGTGCGCCATTTGTGAATCCAGTTGGTCACAGGGGCAGCTTTGCTGAATACGGCAAAAAAAGCAGCCATGCGGTGGCGGCACCATTCATCAGAAGGGCAGGAACATTTGCTCAAACGCGGGAATTCCAATTCAAGAGTCACCTTAACAGGCGTGACATCTTGGACATCCGCGGTGATGCTGTCATCGTGGTACTTTATATTGCCAACAAGATTCTGCCGGTACAGCAGCAATCCCTTCTGGACGATGCTTTGTCTCTCGCTGCCATACGGAAGTTCTTCCAACAGATAATTGCTCAAAGGTTTCAACTTTTCCTGTAATTCTTGTGCATTCATAAGGATTTGCCGCCTCCTGACTGATTCCGTTCAAAATTAACCATTCTTTTATTATAACGCAAATCAGTAAGAAAATGGAGCGGAGGAGATATCTAAAAGAGAAACTGGTTGCGGGGGGAAGGAGGGAGACGATTTTAAGAGACACTTCAGAAGAGAACCGCAGCTCAAGTGTCTCATAGGAAAGTTCTAAGAGATCAAGTGTCCCATAGGTAAGAGCTAAGAGTCACTTCAGAAGATAACCCAGCCCAAAGTGTCTCATAGGAAAGTTCTAAGAGATACTTCAGAAGAAAACTGCAGCTCAAGTGTCTCATAGGAAAGTTCTAAGAGACACTTTAGAAGAGAACCCCAGCCCAAGTGTCTCATAGGTAAGAGCTAAGAGACACTTCACGAGAAAATCGCAGCCGAAGTGTCCCATAGGAAAGCTTTAGAGCATCAAAGCGACCGGCCGCAAGCCCGCTACTCAACATGAACAAAAAAAGTCTCCCCATTGTAAACATTGACCGCCTGAAGCTCAACCTCATAACCATTGCGAATCATGATATTCTTGTTTTCAGGAAACACCAATTCCTCCTGTTCATTTCGTGCGACAAATTTCGGGTTGTGACTGTCACTCATGTCGATTTTTGTCTCATACCCTCGCGCTTCATAATACTCCCGTGCATCGACATACCAGTCACTTAAGCCCGCTAAATCCAGCCCGAGGAAGTCGGATATAGAAGTGGCAAGGTCACTATTTTCATGCAGTCCCACCGGTTTTTCAGGTCCGTAGGCATAGAGGAACACATCTTCACCGGTATGACCGTGTGTTGTGAAGCCGAGGGAAGCACGCTTGCTGAGCATCGCGGCCATTTCACTCTCCTGTTCTGTAACCGACCCTGCTTTCTCTACTCTGCAGAACTCATCTTCTGTATGATCCTCGAGCCCATAGGAGGCAAGCACTTCTTTTAAATTGGAGCGGTCCTTCTCTAACTGAGAGGATGCTCCTTTCACTGTCAATCGGGCTTTTTTCAACGGCTCAATAATCTGCTTCACCGGCTGGTCAAAGTAGTCTTTATCAGTGGAACCATTTCCAATCGTCAGGCCGCTGTTTCCGTGGTCTGTCACGGCGATGACCATTGTATGGCCGTCACGCTTTGCGAACTCGACTGCTTCACCAACCGCCTCATCAAACGCGAGCACCTCGCTGATCATCCCGACAGGATCGTTTTTATGGGCAGCCCAATCAATCTTGCTGCCTTCAACAAAAAGGAAAAAGCCATTTCCGGACCGGTCCAGCCGCTCAATCGCAGTAGAGGTCATCTCACCCAAAGAAGGCTGTTCCGGCAAAAGTGCGGCACGGTCAAAGTCATACGCCATATCCTCATCGGCAAAACTGCCCCAGAGCCTTCCCGAAGAACGCTCGTCCAAGTCTGCTTTGGTTTCTAAAATTTGATAGTCCTTCTCCTCAATAATTTCAAGAAGATTCTCTTTATCTTTTCGGGCGGACTCTTTCGTTTTTAACATGCCGTCATCATTTGCACGTCTTTTATCTTCTCCTGAATGAAGCCAGGCGAGCCCGCCGCCCAAAACTACGTCCATTCCTTGATATACCTGCTGTTCGGCAATGTCGCTGAACTCATCGCGGTTTTTTACATGAGCGGAAAAAGCAGCTGGGGTGGCGTGCTGGACAGGGGAAGTGGAGACGATCCCTGTTCCATACCCTTTTATCCTTGCCGCCTCCAGCAGGTTGACTGCTGGCTTGGAACTTTCTCCATCGGGAATCATGCCAATGTAATCGGCATTTGTTTTAAAGCCAGTGGCCATCGCTGTCCCGCCTGCTGCAGAATCGGTAATGGCCGACTGAGCTGAATACGTCCGGACACCCCCTGTCAAAATGCTGTCCAAGTGAAGCGGTGAGCCCTTATACCAGCGGGCCAAAGTCACGACATCTGAATTCGTCCCGTCCATCACCATAAAAATCACCTTTTTCTCAGGGGTCTCAGCGAACAGGCAGGAGGGAGGGATGGCTATAAAAATGATAGAAAATATCAGGATGGGAATGATGGCTAATTTATATTTTTTCATGAAATCCTCCTTTGCGGATTTTCTTCATGGTTAGTATGAGGGAGCCTGCCCATTCTATACCCAAAAAAGCGCCGAACCTGTGTCAGGTACGGCGCTGCATGTTATTTTCTTTCCAGAATTCCGAGAAGGAGGTTCTCTAAAATGGTGTGTCTGTCAGCGTTTTTAATGCTGTTTAATGTAAGTTTGTCAATTTTTAAAGGTGTGACAAAGGTAGAGCCGGGTAAATCCATAGAATCGGGATCCTGGATATAGATTTCGCCTTTTTCTATGCCGGACCGCACTTCCACACGGCCTTCCGAGGTCATTCCGACAGTGACTTCGCGTTTTTCAACGGTGCCTTTGTCCGTAATGACAAGAAGATAATTCTTGATTCCTTCTGTTAAAAGACTCTCAGAAGGAACATTCAGAACATCCAGAGCTTCTTCGGTGATAACGGATAAAGAAACATGAAACCCGGGACGCAGAGCATCGAGGTTTTCTTCACCTTCCTCAAATTCTACTTGGAAAGGATAAGTGCTGGATCCGTCTTCTGTTAATGTTTCAGAAGGAAGCACTGCTACGTCTGTCACAAACCCTTTTATCCGGTCCTGGACAGCCGTTGAATAAATGACAGCCTCCTGTCCTTCTGTGATTTTCAATGTTTCCTGCTCACTTAACTCTCCCTGCACAAGAGAAGATTTAGAAGAGATGACAATCAAGGGATTATCCAGTTCCCTTGCCATTTTTTTTACGATGCCTTCAGTGGTGCTGCTGACCGTGATATCAGTCTCATTTAGCTGAAGCTGTGTGATCTGTCGTTCTAAATTCTCTATTTTACTGTTCAATTGCTCAATTTCAAGTTCTTTTCTTGCAATTTCCTGCTCAACATAATAGTTGATTTCCTTATTGGCCGCCTCAATCGAGTAATCCTGCTGCTCTTCAGTATTGACAGGGGCGCCATAGCGGTCATCAAAAGTATTTGTTCTTCTAGTGGTGGTAGAGGAGCTTGGACGAAGTGTACGTAGATCGACAATATGGTCTTTAATACTGTCTATTTCATCTTCGAATTGCTGGATTTCGCTTTCCAGATACACTTCCTGGTTTACAGTATCCTCCACTTGATAAGTAAAGAGATCCGTTCCGACTGAAATGTCATCCCCCTCTTGAACAAGAAATTCCTTGAAGGTTCCGCGGCTTTCATCATAATAAACATATTCCTCCTGCGAGGAAGAAAGGACGGCTTCTTTTTCAATGGAGTTGCGGAGGCTAGCAGAAGAAACAGGTTTCCATTCATCTATAAAGGAGCTTCTGTCTACCTTGCTGTCCGCTTTTTCTATTAAATATAGGTTTCCCGCTACCAACGTTATTCCCAATATCACAGCAGGATACAAAATTTTTCTTCTCAATAACATCACACCCTTACACCAGAATCGAAAAGTCTATGTAGGCTAAAAAAGCAGTAATGCTCCAAAATAACAGGTTGATGAACAGCACCCAAAGGAGGACCACAAGTCTCGTTTTGTTGCTGAGCCATCTTAACCCCATGTATTGCAGGACCATAGCCCACACTTTAAAAAGAGAAATACTTCCAAGGAAATATTTAAGCCACTCACTGTTTGAAAGGGTTTGGCTTATGGCTCCCAAAGCAAAGGGAGAGGAATACCAGTTAATAGAAAGAAAAGTGAGGAGCGGCAAATAAGTCAGCTTTTCTATTAACAAAATAATAAGTGTGATTCCCTGCAGGACCACCAGCTTTTTAAACTCTGCATCCGAAAGTGTCCAGAACAGCAGGGCGGGAATAAATAAAATAAAAGCTGCATACAGGATCCCTAAAAGGAGTCTGCCTAACAAAAAGTAAAATTTGTGAATTTCAATATCTACTGGAGACAGCTCGATAAATTCTTTGGAAAGAGGAACGGTGCCCCAGCCAAAGCTGCTATTCAGACCAAAGACCAGTATAGAGATGAGAAATAAAAGCGTTAGTTTTTTATAATAGTCTTTAAGAATTTCTGATTCTCTTAATTGATAAAAATATGTAGAAGGATGCACTAATCCCTTGAAAAGTTGAACTTTATTGAACATAGATTTAATTCCTCCAATGGTTTCTAATCCCACCATCTATTTTATCGGAAAACCTCGAACATTTCCATAAATTGTAGAAACATATTCAACAAATAAAAAAGGCTTCCAATTGGAAAGCCTCTATAGTCCGTATGTTAAAAATGTAATCGCAGTGAATACCAGAACGAGTGCAAGAACAGTAAAAATAGACATTACTAATTTTTGTCTTGCTTTTTTAGCCTTGATTTCCTCAGGTGTTAAAAAATACACACATTTTCCCCCTTTTCGATAGCTGGCTGGCATGGATATCGTCTGTCACGGTACCGAAGCCCCTCTAGCTTTGCGTCATTATCTTTCAATAATTTTGCCTTTTTCGTATGGTGACAATATGTTTATCGACCAAACTTTCACTAGTTTAATAGTAGTTTAGTCGTATTTTGTCGAAAAAACAATATAATTCTTCTATAGCTTTCATAATAGAAACGAATTTATGGATTACTTTTTCTTGTTTTTTTGAATCATAATAGGAAGCGGAGATGATTAAACTTCTTAACTGCGGAAACTTCTTAAGGAGCTCAATTGCCCGTTCTGTTTCTGTATCCTCAAATCTCTCCCTTAAGACCATCGTACTCTCAGAATGCTCTTCAGGATAAGCCTTTCCGGAAATGATATTATATAAGTCCATTGGAGAAAGCTGATATAAATTCACCAGTTTTCTTAGAATATCGTCAGGAAATTGGCTTTTTCCATTTTCGTATTTATTCAGCAGTTGTTTGCTGATATTTAAGCGTTTCGCCACTTCGACCTGGCTCAACTGAACAATTTCTTCCCTGTATCTTTTAAATCCATCAGAAAAAATCATACTTTCACCTGCAGTCTTCATTAGATGTTATTAACATAACTCCTTAATGAAAAAAGAAATGAAAAGTTAATATATAGTTGACTATTTATAGTAAATTAATTGTTTATTTTTAAAAAGTAGTTGTCTAAATACATATTTTTCCTTTAATATAAAAATAAGGGTGAAAAAAGTACTATATTGTCTAAAATTGAATAGCGGGAGGAAACGATGAATAAGAAGGTAATGCTGTTAAATTGTCTATATGGTGTTGGGAGATTGAAAGGTCTTAACGACTGTTATTTGATATTCAGGGGCAGGTATAAAGAAGAGTCTTTCTTGCTTACCTCAATAGGAAATTATACCTTGGCAATGAACAGCTTAAACTTGGAGGATCTGACTTCTGAAAAAAGGTTTATTAGCTTCCTGCCAATTCCACTGACAAGCTCTACAAAGTTCTTGTTAAGAGCGGACATCCAGGGAGTGAAAAGTATACTGATTCTCTCAGTGGATTCAAAAAAAATTCAGGTACAGCCTGCGACTCCTTTTGATGAACTTACAGAAGAAACATTTTTACACATTGCTCAATGTTTCACTCTGAAGAAAAATGACACATATTTATCTTTTTTGTTACAACCACCCAAAGACACAGCATTTTAAGCAAGAAAATTCCTCGTATGACTCGACAATAATCTCGTAAACTTTGTAAAAATAGCGCGATTCTCCTAAAACATTCACACAAAATCCAAAAATTGTATTTACGGAACTTGTAGATTTCTGGTAGAGTATGTATATTCATAAAGTTTAACATTTCGCCAGACAGGTAAATACACTACTATAGAAAAGTATTTTAGGAGGTAATCTTTTGCAACAAGATCCAACCAATGAACAGCTGCAGTTACTCACCCTCATGAAAAAAGCCTTTGACAAAGCAAATCATGGAAACATGGATGCTTCCAAAATGGTAACATGGCTTCAAAAAGAACTTCAAAATGAATATACATTCGTAAAAGAAAAAGCTCTTTAGACCAAAAAGTCCAGAGCGCTTTTTTTGATTATTAATGTAAGCGCTTAATTATGTTTAGAGTATTAAATAGGAAAGCACCCGACAGGCTGACTGCAGGTCCACCCTCTTATATAATCCTCATGTATCCAGAAGAGGCATATCTCCCCTAAAATTGGTCCACTCATGTATCCAGGAGCCCGGTGTGAGTACATATCTCCCATAAAAATGAGCGACTCATGTATCCAGAAGCTTGGTGTGAGTACATATCTCCCCAGAAAAAGAGCCACTCATGTACCCAGAAGCCTGGTGTGAGTACATATCTCCCCAGAAAAAGAGCGACTCATGTATCCAGAAGCTTGGTGTGAGTACATGTCTCCTTTAAAATTGGTCCACTCATGTACCCAGAAGCCTGGTGTGAGTACATATCTCCCCAGAAAAAGAGCGACTCATGTACCCAGAAACCCTGGGTGAGTACATATCTCCTTTAAAATTGGTCCACTCATGTACCCAGAAGCCTGGTGTGAGTACATATCTCCTTTAAAATTGGTCCCCTCATGTATCCAGGAGCCCGGTGTGAGTACTTATCTCTCATAAAAATGAGCGACTCTTGTATCCAGAAGCTTGGTGTGAGTACATATCTCCTTTAAAATTGGTCCCCTCATGTATCCAAGAGCTTAGTGTGAGTACAAATCTCCCTTTAAACCGGGTGACTCATGTATCCAAAAGCTTGGTGTGAGTACATATCTCCTCAGAAAAAGAACGACTCATGTATCCGGAAGCTCGGTTGAGGACATATCTCCTTTAAAATTGATCCACTCATGTACCCAGAAGCTTAGTGTGAGTACATATCTCCCCAGACAAAGAGTGACTCATGTACCCAGAAGCCTGGTGTGAATACATATCTCCTCAGAAAAAGAGCGACTCATGTACCCAGAAGCTTAGTGTGAGTACATATCTCCCCAGAAAAAGAGCGACTCATGTACTCAGAAGCGCGGTGTGAGGACATATCTCCTCAGAAAAAGAGCGATTCATGTACCCAGAAGCTTAGTGTGAGTACATATCTCCCCAGAAAAAGAGCGACTCTTGTATCCAGAAGCCCGGTGTGAGTACATATCTCCATCAAAACTGAGCCCCTCATGTACCCAGAAGCCCGGCGTGATGACACCCCCCACCAAATCACTCACCCAAAAGACAAAAACCAACTCATCTCACCGCTTTAACGCGTTACCAATCTAAGTTTCTAAAATCTTCCTATATGACATTGACCACTTATAGAAAAACCCATACAATGAAAATAAGTTATTAGTAAATTCAGAAATTAAAAGGTGCGGAAGCCATGAAAATAGTCGATCAACACCGCATAGGCAAGAGTGCGCTTCTTCTTCTCCTAATGGACGGATCGGAAGAAGAGTACAGCGAGCAATTCAAGCAATTGAACTGGCAGTATTGCACAGGCAAAGTCGGTTCGATGAACGTCCAGAAAATTGTGGCTGCGATTGAAACCGCAGCGAAGCGGAATGAGATTGTCAGGGAAGATCTCTACAGGGAGATGCACTCGCTTTACCATGCGACCATGGAAGCCATCTCGGGAGTCACCCGCGGACAGACCCAGCTGGGCGAAATCCTTAGGACGGTCGGTCTAAGGTTCGCTGTAGTCAGGGGAACACCCTATAAAAATGCCGAAGAAGGCGAATGGATCGCCGTGGCGCTGTACGGAACCATAGGTGCACCCATCAAAGGCCTGGAGCACGAAACCATCGGCCTTGGAATCAACCATATTTAATAAGCAAGAGCCTATAGTGATTAGAAATCAGGAGGCTCGACGACAAAGCTTTATTTGTCGTCGAGCCTCTTTTTGTTTTTCTGCATACAGATATCAGATTCTTTAACACTTTAAAGCGCGAAGATGGACTGTCCCTTTCAGTGCTTTAAACCACTAAAGCACCACCGAACACCATCTAATAAAAAATCAAAGGGTGAACATGAATGATTGAACTGACAGGACATACATTGACAGTGGAAGAAGCGAAGAAGGTTATTTATGACAAGGAGAAGGTGACGTTATCGCCGGTGAATTTGGTCAAGGTCAACAAAAGCAGGGAAGCGGTGGAGAGGATTGTCAAAGAACAAAGAATCGTTTACGGAATCAACACCGGCTTCGGCAAGTTCAGCGACGTTCTCATCGACCAGGAACATGTCGAGGAGCTGCAGCTAAACCTCATCCATTCCCATGCCTGCGGAGTCGGAGATCACTTCCCGGAAAAAGTGTCACGGGCGATGCTTCTCCTCAGGGCAAATGCGCTCCTGAAAGGCTATTCAGGGGTGAGACCTGTCGTTATTGAAACCCTTATTGCGCTGCTCAACAAAGGCATCCACCCGGTCATCCCGCAGCAGGGGTCCCTCGGAGCCAGCGGGGACCTAGCACCGCTTTCCCACCTGGCCCTTGCGCTGATGGGAGAAGGAGACGTTTTTTACAAAGGAGAAATACAGCCGACCCTGCCCGTCCTATCCAAGGAAGACATCATGCCGATCACCTTGCAGGCAAAGGAAGGTCTTGCCCTTATCAACGGAACGCAGGCGATGACGGCTATGGGTCTCATTAATTACATTGAAGCCGAACAGCTCGCCTATCAGTCGGAAATGATTGCTGCCATAACGATTGAAGGCCTCCAGGGAATCATGGACGCTTTCGACGAAGATATCCATATCGTCAGGGGCTACCCTCAGCAGATCGCAACGGCAGAAAGAATCCGGAACCATCTTGACGGCAGCCTCCTCACCACCTCCCAAGGCGAGCTGCGAGTGCAGGATGCCTACTCACTAAGGTGCATTCCGCAGGTTCACGGTGCATCCTGGCAGGCGCTTGATTATGTAAAAGAAAAACTGGAAATCGAAATGAATGCCGCGACAGACAACCCGCTCATCTTTGACAATGGAAGAAAAGTGATCTCCGGAGGCAACTTCCATGGTCAGCCGATTGCCCTTGCAATGGACTTCATGAAAATAGCCATTGCTGAACTGGCGAACATCTCTGAACGAAGGGTAGAAAGGCTGGTCAACCCGCAGCTCAATGACCTGCCGCCATTCCTGAGTCCGGCACCGGGCCTTCAATCAGGCGCCATGATCATGCAGTACTGTGCAGCGTCTCTCGTTTCCGAAAATAAAACCCTTGCGCATCCGGCAAGTGTGGATTCTATCCCGTCCTCCGCCAACCAGGAAGACCATGTCAGTATGGGAACCATCGGAGCACGTCACGCGTATCAAATTTTACAAAACGCAAGAAGGGTCCTGGCAGTCGAACTCATCTGCGGCCTGCAGGCGGTGGAGTTCCGCGGCCCCGAAAAAATGGCAGGAGCTACTCACCAATTTTACACGGCAGCAAGAAAGCAGATTCCTTCCATCACGAAAGACCGCGTGTTTTCAAAGGATATAGAAAAAACACAGCTCTGGCTGCTGGACATGAACTGGCAGGACTTTAACTCAAACAAAAAAATCACCCAATAAGGGAGGAACTATTAATGGAAAAAACACGCATAGTCAGAGCCAAAAAAGGGCTGGAAATCGAATGCAAAGGATGGGAGCAGGAAGCGGTCTTGAGGATGCTTTATAACAACCTTGATCCGGAGGTGGCGGAAAAGCCGGAGGACCTCGTCGTGTATGGAGGCATCGGAAAAGCGGCCCGGAACTGGGAATCCTTTGATGCGATTGTCAACACGCTGAGAACCCTTGAAAACAATGAAACGATGCTGGTGCAGTCAGGAAAGCCGGTCGGCGTTTTTAAGACCCATGAAGCGGCACCGCGTGTGCTTCTGTCCAACTCGGTGCTTGTACCAAAGTGGGCGGACTGGGAGCATTTCCACGAGCTCGACCAGAAAGGATTGATGATGTACGGACAGATGACCGCAGGAAGCTGGATCTACATCGGAACGCAGGGGATTTTACAAGGAACCTATGAAACGTTCGCTGCAGTAGGCCGGAAACATTTTAATGGATCACTGAAAGGCACGATTACATTGACAGCTGGCCTCGGGGGCATGGGCGGGGCGCAGCCGTTAGCGGTCACCATGAATGGCGGGGTATGCATAGCGGTTGACGTCGATCCGGAGAGAATTCAAAAACGCATCGACACAAAATACCTCGATGTTCAAACGGATTCCCTTGAGGAGGCGATGATGATGGCATCCGAAGCGAAGGAAGCGGGCAAGCCTCTTTCCATCGGCCTCTTGGGAAATGCGGCGGAAGTTCATCATGAACTTTTAAAAATCTCTGCCAAAATAGACATTGTGACCGACCAGACATCGGCCCATGATCCGCTGAACGGCTATATTCCGGAACATTATACCTTGAAAGAAGCGGATGCTTTAAGAAAAGAAAATCCAAGTCTGTACACAAAACTTTCGAAAAACAGCATGGCCAACCACGTCGAGGCGATGCTCGAATTCCAGCGAAGGGGCAGTATCGTATTCGATTATGGAAACAACATCCGTCAGGTCGCCAAGGATGAAGGGGTGGAGGAAGCGTTCGGCTTTCCGGGATTTGTCCCTGCTTACATCAGGCCCCTGTTCTGCGAAGGAAAAGGCCCGTTCCGCTGGGCTGCACTATCCGGCGACCCGGAGGATATTCACCGCACCGACCGGCTCATCAAAGAACTGTTCCCGGAAAACACGGAACTGCTGAGATGGATTGACATGGCTCAGGAAAAAGTTGCTTTCCAGGGGCTGCCGTCAAGAATTTGCTGGCTGGGATATGGCGAGCGGGTGAAAATGGGTCTTGCTATCAATGAGCTCGTCAAAAATGGCGAGTTAAAAGCACCGATCGTCATCGGCCGTGATCACCTTGACTGCGGATCTGTCGCATCGCCAAACCGTGAAACAGAATCCATGAAGGACGGAAGCGATGCGGTGGGCGACTGGGCGATCCTGAATGCGCTAATCAATACAGCGGCGGGCGGTTCCTGGATCAGCTTCCATCACGGAGGCGGAGTGGGAATGGGCTACTCGCTCCATGCAGGACTGGTCGTTGTCGCAGACGGTTCGGACCTTGCGCATGAGCGCCTCGAACGCGTCCTGACGACAGACCCGGGAATGGGCGTGATCCGCCATGTGGATGCCGGCTATGAAAAAGCGGAAGAAACCGCTGATAAATGGGGAATCAAAGTTCCAATGAAAGGAGACAAATAATGACCGGACAATACGATGTACTGATAAAAAATATTGGACAGCTGCTAACGATGGATCATGGAGACGGGCCCATCAGAGGTGAAAAGATGGCACAAGCGCCAATGATCGAAAAGGCAGCCCTGGCAATTAAAGACGGAAAGATTGCCTGGATGGGAAAAACCACAGAAGCGGTCTCCCTAACAGCAGACAAAACGATTGATGCGGAAGGAAAACTGGTAACCCCGGGACTCGTCGACCCGCACACACACCTCGTCTTCGGCGGTTCGCGCGAGCAGGAAATGGCCCTGAAACAGCAGGGTGTCCCGTATCTCGAAATTTTGAAAAGGGGAGGCGGGATCCTGTCGACGGTGAAGGCAACCAGGGAGGCAACGGAGGAACAGCTTTTAGAAAAAGCCAGCTTCCACCTCGACCGCATCCTATCCTATGGAGTCACTACCATGGAAGCGAAAAGCGGCTACGGGCTGGAAAAAGAAACAGAACTGAAGCAATTAAGGGTGGTGAAAAAATTAAACGAACAGCATCCAATCGATTTAGTTTCCACCTTTTTAGGAGCCCATGCGATACCACCCGAGTACAAAGAGAATCCGGATGCTTTTTTACAGGAAATGCTGGACCTGCTTCCTCTTATTGAAAAAGAAGGGCTCGCGGAATTCGTCGATATTTTCAGTGAAACAGGAGTCTTCACAGTAGAGCAGGCCCGCGGCTATCTTTTAAAGGCAAAGGAAATGGGCTTCGATGTGAAAATTCATGCCGATGAAATCAATCCGCTGGGCGGCACGGAAATGGCGGTCGAAGTGGGAGCGAGAAGCGGGGAGCACTTGGTGGGTGCCTCGGATAAAGGGATAGGAATGCTCGGCACATCGGAAACCATTGCGGTTCTGCTTCCCGGCACTTGTTTTTACCTCAATAAAGACAGCTATGCAAAGGCCAGGGAAATGATCGAGGCAGGAGCTGCGGTTGCTCTCTCGACAGACTTCAATCCCGGCAGTTCACCGACGGAAAACCTTCAGCTCATCATGAATCTGGCAGCGCTGAAAATGAAGATGACGCCCGAAGAAATCTGGAATAGCGTCACGGTGAATGCCGCATATGCCATCAACCGAGGAGAAAGTGCTGGTAAAATTGCCCCTGGCCGCCAAGCGGATATTGTTCTATGGGACGTTCCCAACTATCATTACGTACCGTACCACTATGGCGTGAATCATGTGAACACGGTGTGGAAGGCAGGCAAGCTAGTTTATGGAAAGGAGCGGGAGGATGAACAGGTTTACACATCTTAGGGGAGCAGGCAAGGCGCAGTTCCAGGACCGCTTTACAAAAAAAGCCCACGAACTGCTCATGCCTTGGACGGAAGGTAAGAAAGGGGATATCGCCCTCGTCGGCGCACCCCTTTCCAAGTCTTCGATCAGCCATTCAGGTGCTGGCTTTGCTCCTGAAGCCATCCGCCGCTGCCTCAGCTCCTATTCAACCTTTGCCATTGAGGAAGAACGAGAGCTCGCAGACCACGGGTTTGTCGATTTTGGCGATATCCTGATGCACCCGACCTCCATCGTCGAGTCACAAAACAGAATCTATGAATCTCTTACGCAAGTTTGGGGAGAGGATGCAGCGCCATTCACCATCATTTTGGGCGGCGACCACTCCATCACCACTTCTTCCTTAGAAGCATTCACAGAACATAAAGGAAGAATCGGGGTCATCCAGTTCGATGCGCATCATGACCTGCGGAATGTTGAGGACGGGGGTCCCACAAACGGAACACCATTCCGCAGGCTGCTGGAGAGAGGCATACTTAAAGGAGAAGACCTCGTGCAAATCGGAATCCGCAACTACTCCAATGCCGAAGCCTACTATCAATACGCCATGAAAAATGACGTGAGCGTGTATACAATGAAGGAAGTCCGAGAGAGGAACATCAGCGATATCATGCAGGAATCCCTGAAGATGCTGGCCGAGAAAGTCGACACCATCTACCTTTCTGTGGACATGGACGTGCTCGATCAAGCCTTTGCGCCGGGATGTCCGGCCATCGGGCCAGGCGGGATGGACAGCGGCACCTTAATGGAAGCCGTCAGTATCGGATGCCGGCATACCAAAACAGCCGCCATGGATATCGTCGAAATCGACCCGACCCTCGACATCCGGGACATGACCAGCCGGATTGCTGCGCATCTGCTGCTCAATACATTGAAGGATCGCACATCACCACACTAAGGCGCTAAAAGGGACAGTCCCTCTATTCGGAGGTAACCACGTGCTCATTCTTTTTAGTTTGTTAGTAATCGGCGCCGCTGTCCTCGGCATGCCGCGAGTGAAGGGGAGAATTGGAGAAGGCTGGGTAAAGTTTTTCTTAAGCAAGCTCGATCCCGAACGCTATTTCATTCTGCATGATATCCTGCTGCCTGGTCAGAACGGAAAAACAACTCAGGTCGATCATATCGTCGTGTCACCGTATGGAATTTTTGTAATAGAAACCAAGAATTATAAGGGCTGGATCTTTGGCAGCGAAAAGAGCAAAAAATGGACACAGCAGATTTATAAAAACAAGCAGCAGTTCCAAAATCCAATTCATCAGAACTACGGCCACATCGAAGCAATCAAAAATGTTTTGGGCGAGCAGGTCAAGCTGCCCTATATCTCCATCATCGCCTTTAATTCCAAGGCAGACCTGAAAAAAATAAACATCTCGTCGCCAGACATTTATGTCACCTATGACACGAGAATAAAGAAAACAATAGAATCATACGGAGATAAAAGAAATGTCATACCCTACGCAAAAGCAGTCCATGACCGTTTGAAGTCATCGGCTATTGCAGGCAAAGAGGCAGTCAAAAGCCACGTCACCCAGATAAAAACAGACCAGAAACAAGTCAAACGAAAGGTACATAATAATGTCTGTCCAAAGTGTGATGGAAGACTTCTAGAAAGAAGAGGAAAGCATGGCCATTTCAAGGGATGTTCTAATTATCCCAAGTGCCGTTATACTGCTTAACATGAAGGATCATCCAAGTGGGTGGTCCTCTATTTATTATAAGGCACTTTCCTGCAAATAGAGGAAACAAATTCCCTTATTTACTATGTAGCAGTGAAAATAGGTGAAATAAAGGAATCATATTCCCTTATTTGTCTCAGAACACTAAAATTTGGCGCCTTTTCTTTGTATAAGGGAAAAAGATTCCTCTATTTAGTCCGAAATACGGTTCGGATTTAAAATAGCGGAAAAAACTTCCCTTATTTTTTCCTGAAAGATACTTAATTAAGGGAGTGCCTTTTTAATTCGCATTTTCTAAAAGATTGTTACTTATTTTTAAAAGCCATTTTCCTACTTCTGCTTTAAGGAGAAGTAGACTTCGCTGCAGACATGCTCCTGCAAGATTACCAGTGATCTAGTTCCTGGTGCCAGCCATTAGTGGTCATTTAATTCTCATCGAAACCCTCTTTCGCCTGTCGGACTGGAAAGGTACCTTCCAAACTAGCCGATGAAAAGAGGCTGATCTAAGCATCTGGAACAGTAAACGGTCGTGCTTAACGGTCGGGGGCTGATTTTAGTACTCCGGCTAACAAATAGAGGGAAAAATTCCCCCTATTCACCTAAATAGCACTTAAATAAGCTTAAATAGAGGGAGAAACTCCCCTTATTCACTCAAAATACTGGAAAATAGGTGCCTTTTCTTTAGATAAGGGGAAAAACTCCCCTTATATTTTCATGGAAGAGACTTGATTAAGGACATTGGCTTTTTATTTCGCTTTGGAACACAAGAGCCCATAACCATTAGAACGGACAAAGCGGCAAGCATGCTTCGGTCTCTTTCATAAAGTCAGAATCACACACTCATATGGGATTTTTTGAGACACACTACCCACCATCACCGTCTAAACCATGAATACATACACAACACCACAGAAAAAGGGGGGATCAGCGGGTTTGGAAGATAGAATTAAAGTCTTGGAGGACTTGATTGATGAGCATGAAGCATCAGTCACAAAGCTGGCTTTTACCTATGTAAAAGATTGGTCAACAGCTCAAGACATTGCACAGGAAGTATTTATCAGCGTGTTCAATGCGCTGGATACCTTCTAACATCAATCAGCCTATAAAACGTGGATTTATAGAATTACCGTCAATAAATGTAAGGATATGCTAGGGTCTGCCTACTTCAGAAGAAACATTCTGACAGAATCGGTGGCGCGGATCTTTAAGGAAAGCGAAGGGGACACGGCCGACAAAGTCATTCGGATGGAAGAGATGAAGGGGATTTCTAAGGATGTCTTTTCACTCCCGGAAAAATATAGGGAAATCATCATTCTTTATTATTATGAGGAACTGACAACAGAGGAAATCGGTGAATTGCTGGATATCGGTTCCTCCACCATCAGGACACGGCTGGCAAGGGCCCGCCATAAACTCCAATCGCTAAGCAAAAGGAGGGATCAGGTTGAACAGAGACCCGCTGAAAGATTTAAAAGCTGAATTGGATGAAGAAGTATTTCACAAGCACAAGCTGAAAAGCAGGAAAGATGCCATTTTAAAAGAGGCACGTGAAGGGATGACAAGTTCTCAGAAGAAAAGTCCAAAGTGGGCTCCTGTTATTGCAGCACTGGCCATTCCGGTGATCGGGTTTTTATTGATGGGGCCTATGCTTCTGGAGCAATTCCCCCAGCTATCGGACACGAACCCTGATGAAGTGACGGAACCCTCAAAGAAAAAGATTGAGGAAACACCAAAAGCCAGCGAGATCAAAAAGCTTTATTCCTCATTATGGGAGCAAGAAAAGCTGAACTTTAGGGCGATGTATTTACTTGCGGACTATAAGATAGATGGAAAGGAATATATCATCGATACAGGAGTTGAATATAGAAACGACGGAAACCTCAGTATCCATCAGCAAAACATTCACAATGACTCCCGAGTCATACTGGAAGACAATCTTTTGTATTATAAAGAAATCGACAAGCCTGCAACCGTTACAGCTATTCTTGCTCCAACAGACTATCTGAAGGCGGATCATAACTCTGACATCCTGTCTTACCCTTATTATCCCGCAAAGCTTCCAGAGGATATTGCGAGCAATCAATACACTTGGAAGATTAGCGAGGAGGGGGAACATGGGATACTAATCAATGGATTTACAGCTAACAAGAAACTCAGCTTGAAGGAGTTTTCGGCAAAAATTCATCCAGAGACCGGCATCCTGCTCAGTTTCGAAGGAAAGAATCAAAAAGGAGAGAAAACGATAGAATGGAAGGACAGAAAGTTTTACTACGATGAGGTTCCTTTGGGCATCAGGGATTCTAACCAGATGTTTATTCAGAATGACATGAACACAGAAGAAAATCTTACTCCTTTCCTAAATCAATTGCTGTCTGGAGAAAGTCATGAGTGGAAGAGTGCAATAGGGTCAATTACCCTGGACACTTCATACGAACTGAACAGGATGTTGGCAAATGTAAAATTGAATAGAAAAATCACGGAAACAGAAGAAGAACAAACAGCCCAGAAAATAGCAGTGGCTTTGAAGAATACTGAAGAATCCCGAAGAGTGCCATCCAGCCAATTTGAAGTCAATTTCTTTAATTTAAAAGCTGAGAAGGCTTATCGGAAAGCCTACACAGAATCCAGTCTGCTGCTAAACGAAGACCAATATGACGAAAACGGAAACCCGAAAATAAAATGGATGGACATCAAATAATTTCTCTTCTGAAGCAAAACCCTGTTCCAAGTTAATGGAACAGGGTTTTGCTCTGCGAATATTGAACTGCTAACCGTTTTCTAACTCTTCTAATGAAGACCTTTGCTGCCCGAGCATCAGCATGAGTACATATCTAAGCTGAAAAGGGGTCACTCATGTATCCAGAGCCGGAAAGTGAGTACATATCTAAGCTGGGAAGGGACCACTCATGTATTCAGAAGCGCAAAGTGAGTACATATCTAAGCCGAAAACGGTCCACTCATGTATCCATAAACGCAGCGTGAGTACATATCTAAGCCAGAAAGGGGCCACTCATGTATCCAGAGGGGCAGAGTGAGAACATATCTAAGCTGAAAAGGGGCCACTCATGTATTCAGAGCCGCAAAGTGAGTACATAACTAAGCCAAAAAGAGGCCACTCATGTATCCAGAGCCGCAAMGTGAGAACATATCTAAGCTGAAAAGGGGTCACTTATGTATCCAGAAGCGCAGCGTGAGGACATATCTAAGCCRAAAAGAGGCCACTCATGTATYCAGAGCCGCAAMGTGAGKACATAWCTAAGCCAAAAAGAGGCCACTCATGTATCSAGAACCGCAACGTGAGAACATATCTAAGCCAAAAAGAGGCCACTCATGTATCCAGAGCCGCAACGTGAGAACATATCTAAGCTGAAAAGGGGTCACTYATGTATCCAKAAACGCAGCGTGAGTACATATCTAAGCCAGAAAGGGGCCACTCATGTATCCAGAGGGGCAGAGTGAGTACATATCTAAGCTGAAAAGGGGCCACTCATGTATTCAGAGCCGCAAYGTGAGGACATATCWAAGCCAAAAAGAGGCCACTCATGTATCCAGARCCGCARCGTGAGRACATATCWAAGCCAAAAAGAGGCCACTCATGTATCCAKAGCCGCAACGTGAGAACATATCTAAGCTGAAAAGGGGTCACTTATGTATCCAGAAGCGCAGCGTGAGGACATATSTAAGCCAAAAAGAGGCCACTCATGTATCCAGAGCCGCARCGTGAGAACATATCTAAGCTGAAAAGGGGTCACTCATGTATCCAGAGCCGCCACCTGAGGACATATCCTCCCCGAACCGTATCCAAATCGGTGACCAGAACCCAGCACGCATCCAAAAAGCACTTACGAGACTATTAATATAGAAGAGGAAAGAATTTTAAATCCTGCAAAAGAAGAAATCCTTACCAGTATGCTTCAAACAATTAATCAGAGGAATCTGTTCACTATTGAAATCTCACTGAAACTACTGTAATATTTGTAACAAAGCTATCACAGTATAGTAACACTATTATCTCACCTGAAATATAAAAAATCCCTCGAAAACCCGCCAAATCAACGTTTTTCAGTGTATATTTACACTTTCCACCCTAAAAATATTAGTAAAATTAACCAAAAAGTATAACTTTCTGAATAATATTAATTACTAAAATCTCTCAAACTCCAGCAGTTTCTAAGGCTCATAGATTTTGACCCACTTAGAGGGTTATCTTGGAAATAGCGGCGGGATATTTTTCCATTAAAAATCTATTTTTCCTAAGTTACAATAGATTTTGTTATCAGCTTTCAAGCAAATCTGGTAGCAAAAATCTTGCAGAGAAACAAAGGAGAACTATTCTATGAAAAAAACAATTATTGCTTTGTCAACTGCCGCAATTTTATCAACGGGCTTTTCCACATATACACAAGCAGCAAGTCATACAGTACAATCAGGAGATACATTATCTCATCTGGCTAAAAGATATAGCGTATCCGTCAAAGACCTTAAAAACTGGAACAACTTGAATTCAGATCTTATCTATGTAAATCAAAGCTTGGAAGTGGGCGGAAAATCAGCTTCACCAGCAAAAGCGAGCGCAAGTGCCAAAACGTATGTAGTAAAAAGCGGAGATTACTTATCTAAGATTGGTAAAAACTACGGCGTTTCTGTCAGCAGCCTGAAAAGCTGGAATGGTTTGAGCAGCGACTTGATCTTCCCTGGGCAAAAACTGAAAGTAAGTGCGAGCGGATCAGCTCCAGCAGCGCCAGCAAAAGCAGTTAAGTCTTCATCTTCAAACGGCGGCACATATACAGTAGTATCTGGTGACACCCTTAGCCATATCGCAAAAAGATACGGTGTATCCGTACAGCAAATTAAATCAAACAACGGTTTGAGTAGCGACCTAATCCGTGTAGGTCAAAAACTATCAATCTCAGGTAAATCAACAAACGCAACAGCAGCACCTGCCAAGCAAGTTACAACGAAAGTAGCAAGCTCGTCAAACGATACTGTAGGCGTAATAAATGAAGCGAAGAGACATTTGGGAACACCTTATGTATGGGGCGGAGCAGCACCATCAGGCTTTGACTGCAGTGGTTTCATTTACTATGTTTATAAGCAAGCAGGCATGAACGTAAGCAGAACAAGTGCACTTGGACTATGGAATGAAACAACACGTGTGAGCAATCCACAGCCAGGCGACCTTGTGTTCTTCAGCAATACTTATAAGCCAGGCATTTCTCACGTAGGAATCTACTTAGGAAACAATGAATTCATTCACTCTGGAAACAGAGGCGTTGAAATCACTTCCTTGAGCAACAGCTACTGGAATCCTAAAATCACTGGTTACACTCGTTACTAAAATCCGATTCAAACCCTTCCCCGCCAGGAAGGGTTTTTTCTATTTACTTCATAACTACCCCCTCAGAATCAAGCTAAACCACTTTTTTTAAAAAAATTAAATAAAGCCTTAACTTTAGATATTGGATGTACTTACTTGTAAAATAATAGTCAATATCCTACATACAATAATGGAGTAGCATATGAAGGGGGAATAACAATTGAAGAAACTCGTATTTTTATCCGTCCTTATGTCACTGGTTTTTATTGCAGGATGCCAGGAAAAGCCTCAGCCGGATGATCGCCTGGACGCTTATATCGAGCTCTGGAACGATCAGGAATATGAAAAAATGTACAGCAGTTACTTAAGCCAAAGTACCAAAAATACCTACTCAACGGAAAATTTTACAGAAAGATATCAAAAACTGTATGAAGATCTTGAGGTGAAAAATCTCAAAGTCACCTATCAAAAGCCTGAAGAAGATAAGAAGTGGGAAGACCAAGAGTCAGCGAAGTTCCCGGTCAAAATAAAAATGACCACGCTGGCAGGAGATATCCAGTATGAAAAAGAAGTAGAACTTATCAGAGAATCAAAAGATGACCAGGAAAACTGGTATTTGAATTGGACACCTGACTTAATCCTTCCAAACCTTGATAAGGATGATAAGGTAAGGATTCAAACAGTGCCGGCCGATCGCGGGGAAATCTATGACCGCAATGACATAGCGCTTGCAATTAACGGACAAGCCTATGAAATAGGGGTAGTACCGGCAAAATTCAATGAAGAAAATGCCGGAAAAACGGCCGAACTTCTCGATATCACGCCGCAATATATAGAAGAACAGATGACCCAAAGCTGGGTACAACCTGAACATTTTGTTCCTTTAAAGAAAATCCCGATGTCCAGCCGTGATCTCGCGGTGGAATTGACATCCATAGACGGCGTATTCAATCAAAAAGTGGAAGCCCGTGAGTATCCCTATGCAGAAGCACTGGCTCATCTAATCGGATATACAGGAAAAATCACTGCCGAAGAATATGAAGAGCTGAAAGGGCAAGGCTATTCCGACCAGGCTGTTATTGGTAAAAGAGGTCTTGAGGAATTATATGAAGAGCAGTTAAAAGGCCGGGACGGCAAAGTGATTTATATTGAAAAAGAAAATGGCGCTGTTATTGACGTAGCGGCAGCAGAAGTAAAACACGGTGAAAAAATTACTCTGACCATCGATGCCGAGGTGCAAAAGAAGCTATACGAACAAATGAAGGAGGAAGCAGGCACAGCGGCTGCGGTACAGCCGAACACGGGGGAAGTGCTTTCATTGGTTAGTGTCCCTTCGTTTGATCCAAATCAATTTGCGCTGGGCATTTCATCAAAGGATTATAAAGCACTCCAGGACAATCCGAATAATCCTCTGACAAACCGCATTGTCAATACTTATTCCCCTGGATCAACCATGAAGGGGATAACTGCTGCCATCGGACTGAATTCAGGAGAGCTGGATCCGTCAAAAACCTACACAATAGAAGGGGAGCAATGGCAAAAAGATCAGTCATGGGGAGGATACAAGATTACAAGAGTGTTTGACAACGACACCAACGTAGATCTGGAAAGCGCTCTCAAGTACTCAGACAATATTTACTTTGCGCGTGCAGGGCTTGATATGGGAGCGGATACCTTCCAGCAGGGCCTGAAGAACTTCGGATTCGGCGAGGACATTCCTTTCGAATACCCAATCACACCATCGCAAATAGCCAATGAGGGTGAAATCTCTGAAGAAATCCTGCTGGCTGACTCTGCTTATGGACAGGGGCAGATTTTAATGAGTGTCCTTCATCTTGCCAATTCATACGGTGCCATCATCAATGACGGAATCATGATGAAGCCTCTCCTGTTGAATGGAGCTGRAAAGGAAGTCTGGAAAAATGACCTTCTATCAAAAGATAATGCTGAGCTGCTAAAAACAAATCTTAGAAAAGTTGTGACAGAAGGAATCGCAGGAAAAGCCGCAGTAGAAGGAAGAGCAATTGCCGGAAAAACCGGTACAGCCGAAATCAAATCCGAACAGGGTACAACAGGAACTGAAAACGGCCTCTTCGTCAGCTACGACCAGAACAACCCTGATTTCCTGCTCGCGATGATGCTTGAAAACGTAGAAGATCGGGGGGGCAGTAGGCATACCGTCGAGGTCACCAAGAAATTCTATGAAAGCTGGTGACCGTTAGACAAAGAATAAAAATGCACACTACTGACCATATCGGACCCGGTTTTTGCCGTTAACAAAAGCCGGGAAAGTGTTTTAAAAAAGTTGAGCCGCCCCGCCTCCATACGTCGTCTAACCCTAGAGGGAGGAATCTGCAACTATGCCTAAAATGTCTAAACCTAAAAAAACTGCACTATTTATATTAATCATTCTACTTTTAGGGACCGTGTCAGCTGGCTCAATTTATATTTATTTCAGTGAACAGGGAAACCAGGAGATGGCCAATGCCGAAGACGGTGAAACCGAGGAGTACAGCGAAGAAACTACTGGTCAGGAAACCAGTACAGAAAACCCGTTCGGTGAACCATTCCTGTCGCCTATTAATGAAACGGTGATGCAGCAGTATATCCATGCAATGAGCCACCAGAAGGTAGAAGCCAAGCAAAAGTGGTCTTTTTATGAAATGACCGATGAGAGAATCCTCTACTTATTAGGAGAACTTGATAAAGGAGATTACGAGCACGAGCAAGTCTATAAAGACATCCTCTTAAAATGGCAGGAAGAAGACTTCAGCGAAGTGGACCATGACCACAACGAAGTTTGGAGTCTGCGAGGAGGAACGGTCGGAGCTGCGGAAGGAATTCTTTCCCCGCAAGCAGAAGAGACTTATTTAAACAAACAGAAAAGCGAGAAACGGTAAGCATAAGACAGGTGCAGATGACCAGCACCTGTTTTTATAATGGCTCTTTTTGCTAGATTGTTCCATCAAAATATATACGAATAATAAGGTTTATCTAGATAGTTTCAAGTGAATAAAGGCGTTTTCTTCAAAATTAGATAGCAGCAAAGTTAACGGAAAGAACCCATAAAAAAAGAGCCATCCCATTGGAGGCTCATCATCAATCCTTAAAGGAACTTTACTTTTTCTTTACTGACATTCTCAGAAATAAGCTTTTTTAACTTCTCCTCTTCAGCCTTGGAACGGAAATGGTTCTTAGGAAGCAAAATGGCCTTATTTCTTGAGATATATAATTGAAACATATCCGGACGCTCATAAATAATAAGAAAGTCATGCCATTCAAAGTAGTTGCTGGATTTCCTGATCTTCTGCTGTATTTCCTCTGAAGAAAATATGTAGGTGATATCATTCTGCAGAAGCTGATCGCTTTTGTATTCTTTGCCAGCCCTAAGTCTAATGATTAATTTGGCAAGCAAAAATAACACAGAGGAAAAGAACAAAGCAAAGATCAAACCAAGAATTATGGAAAAAGCCCAATCTAATAAGTCTTCATTGAGATTCCGAGAATTTATAACGAAATAAGCCATGAAAAGGATGAAGCTTAAAAGCAGGACGCGCCGGTTGAACTTCTTAATATGATAGCGGTTATGGTTGATAAAATCCTTCTTTGTAATCGTACCGCTCACTATAAGGGGATCCTGGTATTGCATAGAGTTATCATCATGCATGTTTCACTAGCTCCTTTCCTGAAAACCTCCATCTTCAGGATACATATCAGCCATTGTGATTACTGCCCATTTAAAAACCTCCCTCAATCCATTTTTGGGGATAGGGGAGGTTTCGCGGATATCCAACTAAGCAATAAGATCCTGAGCAACTGCAGGAATTCCGATTACCTTTAAGAAATGGGAGATCTTTTTCAGAGCTATATATCTGTACTCTTCAATAATTTCAAATTCTTTTAACACTGCATGTTTATTTCTTCTAAACCCTTTAGGGCCAGCGGATGGGGTTTTAAAGTGGGAGTCAGTGAGTTTGTAAGTGTAAACTTTTGCTTCTCCAACCTTCATCTGTGATGTTTTGAACTCAAAGTGGAATACGATCGCCAATTCATCATCAATATAGGACGGAATCACTTTCATTTCAATTTCACTCATCTTTATTACCTCCCTGTTATTTATATTTTCATACTACCAAATTTCCTGGATGGAGGAATTCCTGAATGAGGTGCAAAATACCCGAAAAAGGAGGACAAATTAAAAGAATCAGTTGATTTCCCTGTTTTATATAACTTCAGGAATATTCGCGAAAGAATAATTTTATTTTGTCTGGAGAAGTATGTTATACCAATACTGCAAAAGAACACAGTACCCTTCACAAACCAAAGATCATTAGTATAATAGGAACTATGATTAAAACGGAAATGTGGTGCTTAACGGAATGAAGATTGATGATGTTGATCGCAAGATTCTGCAGATTCTTACGCAAAATGGAAGGACATCATATGTAGATATCGGAAAAGAACTGGGACTGTCGCGTGTCTCTGTTCGGGAGCGGGTAAATCAGCTGATAGAAGGCGGAGTGATTGAACGCTTCAGTGTGGTGATTAATTCGGAAAAAGTAGGAAAGACGGTTTCTGCTTTCTTTGAGGTGGATTGTGAGCCTGCCTATTTGGTCGAGGTTGCCGAAAAGCTGGTCGATCTTCCGACTGTAGCAAGTTGCTACCAGATGACGGGTCCGAGCACCTTGCATATGCATGTGCTGGTGGATGACTTTTCAGCTTTGGAGAATTTCGTCAACAATGAGTTATACGCACTGGAAGGCATCACCAGAGTGGAAAGCCATATCTTATTGCGCCGCTTCAAGAGCCGGAATGGTCTCAAATTATAACGTTTGCTTACATACCGGAACTGACTCCATAATGATTTAGAAGGCTGTCTCACAGCTGTTCTAAGTCTTTTTTTTATGGCCCTTTTCGTAAACATTGTTGCTACTTGATACTAATTTCAAAAAAATAACCCTATTACGAAGATGAAATCGGACAAAACGGAAAAGAACAGAGCTGATCTTCCGCGTTTAGAATTAAAACTCTTAGTATCCGGGGGAAATATCCGGCTCTTGGGCTTTTTTCGAAAGCAAAAATATATGAGAAAACAGCCTTTTTAATTTGAAAGCAGAATGGCAAAACACTTAACTCAATATAGCAACGAATTAATTCCCAGCAAGAGTATAAGTACCGCCAACCGCCAGCTTCTCTTCTAAAAGAACTACATTTCATTAACCGATTTATTTAAAATAAATTGTAAGTTAGATCTAGAATTCACATCCGTCCGAAGTACCCGCCACATCGGTCAAGTCCCATCGCATTTCATCACCTCCCGCCCGAAGTACCCTCCCCATCGGTCAAGTCCGGCTGTAATTCTTCAACTCCCATCCGAAGTCCCCCACACATCGGTCAAGTCCCGCCGCAATTCTTCAGCTCCCCACCGAAGTGCCCTCCCCATCGGTCAAGTCCCGGCACATATCTTGAGCTCCCCACCGAAGTGCCCTCCCCATCGGTCAAGTCCCGGCACATATCTTGAGCTCCCGTCCGAAGTACCCTCCCCATCGGTCAAGCCCCGGCACATATCTTAGCTCGCGCCCGAAGTGTTCTTCACTTCGGTAACGACAAGCAAATTTCCGCTCACTCTTGTCCGAAGTTACTCACAATTTCATCACAATTGATACCTTTTAAACGCCCGTTAATATAGGACTAATGAAACAATTTAATCTTTTTTGCAAAAACACTAGAAATATTCTGAATAATCATTTATAATCGTCCCTAACAACTTTTAACTTCCGTTTGTAAGTATAAATGAACTTTTAAGTTAACAAACGGAGGTTATCAATCGAAAGTGTTATCTAAAGTAATGAAGCGCTTTCATAAAGAAGGGGAGGGAGAACTACATGATAGCTCTGATTTCACGCAGATTTATTCAATTGATCTTATTATTATTCGGAATTTCCTTTCTTGTTTTTGGGAGTATGCACTTGGCACCAGGGGATCCAGCCACGATTATCGGCGGGCCGACTGCCAGTGATTCCGACATTGCGGCCATCCGGGACAGCCTTGGCTTGAATAATCCATTCCTGGTTCAGTACTGGGATTACTTAAAAAATATCGTCCAGGGAGACTTCGGTTATTCTTACCAGACGAAGCAATCGGTATCAGAAGCGATTGCCGTCCGCTTCCCGAACACAATTAACCTGGCGATTGCGAGCATGATTGTCGCAGTGGTTATCGGTGTCATTGCAGGAATCATTTCCGCACTGAAGCAAAATTCCTGGCTGGATGTCACCAGTACGGTGTTTGCCTTAGGTGGGATATCCATCCCGAACTTCTGGCTTGGGACCATCCTGATTCTCGTTTTCGCCGTAAACCTTCAAATTTTACCGGTCGGTGGCTTGAGTGCTCCGTTCTGGACAGTAGAAGGGATGAAGCAGCTGATCCTGCCGGCGATAACTCTAGGAACCGGGTCGGCAGCGATGATTGCAAGGATGAGCCGCTCTTCCATGCTTGAAGTCATCAGGGCGGACTACATACGCACAGCAAGGTCGAAAGGTGTGAAAGAAAAAACAGTTATCTGGATTCACGCACTTAAAAATTCCATGATTCCCGTCATCACCGTCATTGGCTTGAACTTCGGTTTCCTTTTAGGAGGAACCATTATTACGGAACAGGTTTTTGCCATCAACGGAGTCGGCAGATTGATGATCGATGCCATCGCGGCAAGAGATTTCCCGATGGTACAGGGTTCAGTGCTCCTGGTTGCGACATTATTCGTTCTAGTTAACCTGATCGTTGATATCGTCTACGTCTTTATTGACCCAAGAATCAGCTACGATTAAGCCGTTAAAGAAAGGAGGAACCATCTTGTCAGCTCAAGCAGTAGTTAATGAAGAAATCCAGCAAGGATCAAATCAGAAGAAGAAAGAAAAGTTTCTCGTCACGACCTTTAAGCGGTTGCTGAAAAATAAGCTGGCTGTCATTGGCCTGATCATCATCGCCCTGCAGCTTGTCCTTGCCATTGCGGCACCTGTGATAGCAACACAAGATCCTTTAAAACAGAACCTATCAGCCAGTGAGCTGCCTGCTTTTTCAGAGGGCCATTGGCTTGGAACCGATAACTATGGAAGAGACATCTGGAGCCGTATCGTATATGGAGCAAGGATCTCCTTGTCGGTCGGCCTTCTCGCTGTAAGTCTTGGGTTAATCGGCGGAGTCGCTCTGGGATTGGTCTCAGGCTACTATCGCCGTCTGGATGGCATCATCATGAGAATCGTCGATTTGCTGTTCGCGTTTCCCGGTATCCTGCTGGCGATGCTGATCATTGCCATTTTGGGAACCAGCCTGGTGAACGTCGCCATAGCGATTAGTATCTGGTCGATTCCATCCTGTGCCCGGATTGTCCGGGGGTCGGTGCTGACCGTCAAAAAGCAGGAATACATCCAGGCGATGCGCTCGCTGGGAGCAAGTGATCTAAGGATTCTCGTCAAGCACATCCTGCCGAACTGCATGGCGCCGATTATCGTTTTTGCGACCATGAGGATGGCAACCGCCATTCTGTCAACATCGGCTTTGAGCTTCCTCGGACTCGGGGCACAGCCGCCGACACCCGAATGGGGAGCGATGATTGCGCAGGGGCAGAACTTCATGTGGACATCACCTCATATGACGGTTGTTCCGGGAATCGCAATCATGCTTATCGTCTTTGCTTTTAACGTAGTAGGAGATGGGTTGAGGGATGCCTTGGATCCCAATATGGATATGAATCAATAGAAGTTTAAAGTCTTGTTGCTTTAAAAAAGGCTGTTTTCGCAAAGGTTGTGGCTTTTATAAAAGTAATGGATTTCCGCTCCAGGCGCACGACTCCGCGGGTCTTGGCTCTACAACTAGACGTCCCGCTAGTGCAGGAGATCCAACACCTTCCGCTTCAATAAAGTTTGAATATGAAAGCAGGTAAAAACAACTACACATCTTACTGAAAAATGGACTAAAAAATAGGGGGAAAGCTCAATGAAAAAGTGGTTAGCAGTTCTATTGACAGCAATGCTTGCTTTAGCAGCAGGTTGTTCCAGCAACGCAGGCGGCTCGAGCGGAGGAAGCGCAAGCGGAGGGGATGTACCTCAGGAATTAACGTATGCTTCCACCTCTGATATCGTCGGACTTTCGCCGATCGGTACGAATGATTCGGTTTCATCCCGTGTTATTGAACAGGTTTATGAAACTTTATTCGTCCGCAACCCTGAAACGATGGAAGTGGAACCGAAATTAGCAGAGTCCTATGAAACACCTGATGAAAACACTTGGGTGATCAAGCTGAAAGAGGATATCCAATTCACTGATGGAACTCCTTTAAATGCCGAAGCGGTAAAATACACGTTTGATAAATTCCGTGATCCTGAAACAGCAGCACCGCGCGCCTCCCTGTTGGAGCCGATCTCTGAGGTGAATGTCGTTGATGAATTCACGGTTGAAATCAAAACAGAAAAGCCATATGGCGCGATGCTGGCGGCACTTTCTCACACGAATGCTTCCATTGTCAGCCCTGAAGCAGATCAGTCACAGGATTTAATGAAGGAACCGGTCGGAACAGGTCCATTTAAGTTTGTCAGCTGGACGCAGGGTGACCAGGTGGTTTTAGAAAAGAATGCAGACTACTGGCAAGGAGAACCATCACTTGAGAAAGTCACATTTAAAGTCGTGCCAGAAGTAAACACGGCGATCTCTATGCTGCAGACAGGGGATGTTCAGTTTATCGATGGAATCCCATCCGACCAGCTTAAGCGCGTAGAATCGTTAGATAATGTCGAAGTCACGAAAAACGAAGGAACCCCGATGTATTACATGGGCTTTAATATGGAAAGAGAACCGATGAAAGATCTGGAATTCCGCCAGGCTGCAGCTTATGCTCTTGACCGTGAAGCCTATGTGAACAAGTTGAACGGACTTGGTGTAGAAGGAAACAGTGTCATCGGACCGAAAGTATTCGGTTTTGACGAGTCAGCAAATGAATCTGGGTACAGCTATGATTTTGAAAAAGCAAAGGAACTTGTAGAAGCGAATGGATATGGAGAAGAACAGCTTACAATTCTAACAGCTAACACTGAAGCCTACATGATGATGGCCGAAATTGCTCAGTCTCAGCTTACGGAGGCAGGCTTCAACGTAGAAATCGAATCAATGGAGTGGGGAACGTTCCTTGATACGACAAAAGAAGGGAATTTTGATATCACCTTCATGGGCTGGTCCAACTCGACAGCAGATGGAAGCGAGCTTCTATACCCGAACTTCCACAGTGATAATATCGATTCTTCGAACAAGGTTAACTACTCAAATCCAGAATTTGATGCATTGGTCGATGAGTCCAGGCAGAATGTCGATCAGGAAGTTCGCCAGCAAAAGCTTGATGAAGCCAACAAACTTCTTGTAGAAGATGCAACAGCAGTCATCATGCATCATGGTGTTGTCACAGCAGCTTATGATAAATCCGTTAAAGGACTGGAAGTAGACCCGACAGGACAATGGTCATTATACAACGTTTCTAGAGAGTAGGGATACAATGTCTAACGAATTATTATCTGTAACCAATCTGAATACTGCTTTCCGTACGGCTGATGGGGAACTGTCAGCGGTACGGGGCATCTCGTTTTCGGTCGATAAAGGAGAAACATTGTGCATCGTAGGGGAATCCGGTTGCGGAAAGAGTATAACGTCGCTTTCCATCATGGGCCTTCTCCCCAGCAATGGCTACATTAAAGACGGATCTATCGACTTTGCCGGCCGTGACTTAACGAAGCTGAAGCCGGAAGAACTTCGAAAAGTACGTGGAAAAGAGATTTCAATGATCTTTCAGGAGCCGATGACGGCCCTGAATCCAGTGTTAACTATAGGATATCAACTTCGCGAACCCCTGATGCTTCACAAAAAGATTTCCAAACGGGCCGCACATAAAGAAGGAATCGAACTATTGAAACAGGTGGGAATCCCTTATCCCGAAAAACGGATGAATCAATACTCCCATGAGTTGAGCGGCGGAATGAGGCAGCGTGTCATGATTGCGATCGCGCTGGCCTGCCGTCCTCAGCTGCTGATTGCCGATGAACCGACAACCGCTCTCGACGTTACCATTCAGGCGCAAATCCTGGATCTCATCCAGGATCTCAAGGATGACTTGAACATGGGGGTCGTCATGGTCACGCATGACATGGGCGTTGTGGCTGAAGTCGCCGACAAAGTGATGGTCATGTACGCTGGTGAAAAGGTGGAGGAAGGCGATGTTGAGAGCATTTTCACCAGCCCGAAGCATCCCTATACACAAGGGCTGCTTCGCTCAGTGCCTGATGTCGATGACCCGTCCTTTGAGCTGGAAGCAATTCCGGGGTCTCTCCCCAATTTGAATGAAAAAATTTCAGGGTGCCGTTTTCACCCGCGTTGTCCTTTCGCAATGGACTGCTGTAAAACCGAATCACCCCAGGAATATAATGTAAATGGAACTCATCGTGTAAAATGCTGGCTTCAGGAGGTGCAGGAGGATGGAAGTGCTAGAGAAAAAATCGCTACTTAAACTCGATCATGTTCAGAAGTACTTCCCTATTAAAGGAGGATTCCTGAAACGTGTGCAGGGAAATGTGAAAGCTGTTGAAGACGTGAGCCTGGATGTTTATGAAGGAGAAAGTATCGGCATCGTTGGCGAGTCGGGCTGCGGAAAGTCAACACTTGGCCGCACCATCCTTGGCCTTGAGGATATTACTAACGGCAAAGTCCTTTATAAAAATAATGAAATCCAAGGGTTGAGCGGCAGTAAACGCAAAGAGCTGACAAAAGAAATGCAGATGATCTTTCAAGATCCTTATGCGAGCCTGAATCCGAGGCAGCGGATCGGAAATGCTCTTGAAGAAGTATTCATTATGCATACAAATCTTTCAAGCAGTGAGCGAAGGCAGAAAGTATACGATCTCCTAAAAGAAGTGGGCTTGAAAGAAGAACACTACGACAGGTATCCTCATGAATTCAGCGGCGGCCAGCGCCAGCGGATCGGGATTGCGCGCGCCATTGCCTTGAATCCTTCTGTTATTATATGTGATGAGGCGGTTTCCGCTTTGGATGTGTCGGTACAGGCACAGGTGTTGAAGCTTTTGAAAAATCTTCAGGGAAAATACGGTCTGACTTATCTGTTCATTTCCCATGACCTCGGGGTGGTCCGCTACTTCTGCGACCGTGTCGTGGTCATGTACCTCGGGAACACAGTCGAACTGGCTTCATCCGAACGCCTGTATTCCAATCCGCTTCACCCTTATACAAAAGCACTGCTTTCCTCGATTCCGCGCCCGAAAGTTGGGGCAAGAAAAGACAGAATCCGTCTGACAGGAGAAATTCCCAACCCGGCGAATCCTCCATCAGGCTGTCCATTCCATACGCGCTGCCCGCTTGCAACAGAGATTTGCAAACAGGAGAAGCCGGAATGGAGGGAGATTGAGAAAGATCACTTTACGGCTTGTCATCATGTTGAACAGGAGGTTATGAATTAATGGAGAACATGGATTTTTTATACCATCCGTATGCTTCCCAGCGAAATACGGTATTTTCAAAAAAAGGAATGGTGGCGACATCCCAGCCACTGGCGGCACAAGCGGGACTTGAGATCCTGCAGTGCGGCGGAAATGCGATTGATGCCGCCATTGCGACGGCAGCCGCGTTGACGGTTGTCGAGCCTACATCCAATGGTATCGGCGGTGATGCCTTCGCGCTCGTGTGGGTGAAGGATAAGCTTCACGGCTTGAACGCCAGCGGGCCGGCACCGAAATCGATTTCCATTGAAAAAGTCAAAGAACGCGGTCATGAGAAAATGCCGGTTCATGGGGTCATTCCCGTCACAGTTCCTGGAGTTCCTTCCGCCTGGGCGGAGCTGTCTGAGAAGTTCGGAAAGCTGTCTTTAAAAGAAGCGCTGGAACCTGCCATCAGACTGGCGGAAGAAGGCTACCCGCTGACACCGATTCTCGGTAAGTATTGGTCACTTGCTTACAAAAAATTCAAAGAAATTTTAACCGATGAAGAATTCAAGCCGTGGTTCGAAACCTTCGCACCCGATGGAAAGGCACCGGGAATCGGGGAGGTCTGGTCATCGAAAGGCCATGCTTCAACTTTGAGATCCATTGCCGAGACAAACGGAGAAAGTTTTTACAGAGGAGAAATCGCAGAAAAAATCAGTGCCTTCATGGAGAAACACGACGGATTTTTATCAAGTGATGATCTGAAGGATTACCGAGCTGAGTGGGTGGATCCGATCAAGACCGATTATCGCGGATATGATGTCTGGGAAATCCCTCCCAATGGGCAGGGATTAGTCGCATTGATGGCTTTGAACATTGCGAACGGCTTCGAATTCCAGGAAAAAGATGCTGTCGATACATACCACAAACATATTGAATCAATGAAGCTGGCCTTTACCGATGGAAAAGCCTTTATCACAGAGGAAAGCCATATGCCGCTTTCAGTCGCAGAATTGTTATCTGAGCGTTACGCCTCAAAACGCAGAGGACTTATCGGTGACGAAGCCCTCACTCCCGAAGCTTACGATATTCCAAAAGGGGGTACTGTCTATTTAGCGGCCGCGGACGATGAAGGCAACATGATTTCATACATCCAAAGCAACTACATGGGCTTTGGATCTGGCATTGTGATTCCGGGAACGGGAATCGGCTTGCAAAACCGCGGCCACGATTTTTCACTGAACCCGGAACACCCGAACGCTTTGAAGCCCGGTAAAAAGACATACCATACGATTATCCCGGGATTCCTGACAAAGGATGATAAAGCTGTCGGTCCGTTCGGTGTCATGGGCGGATATATGCAGCCGCAGGGCCACTTCCAGGTGGTCAGCAATACAATCGATTTTCATTTAAACCCGCAGTCTGCTCTTGATGCGCCAAGGTGGCAGTGGATCGAAGGGAAAAAGGTGTTAGTCGAACCGAACTTCCCGACACATATAGCACAGGCGCTTGCACGAAAAGGACATGAAATTGTGACCGCAACAGATGAGGGAATGTTTGGCAGAGGCCAGATTATTTGGAGAGATGAAAAAACTGGTGTCCTCATGGGCGGCACAGAGTCGAGAACAGACGGAGCCATTGCGGCTTGGTAAAATCATGTTCGGACATCAGGAGAAGCGGAGCGGGGCATACTAATAATGCCTTCTTCATCGATTGATGTCATGCTTCTTAAAAAGAGCATTATCCAACAACAAGAGGGTGATAAAACCTTGAAGCAGCTTCAATTATTTTTAGCATTTTTCCGGGTGGGAATCCTAGGATATGGCGGAGGCCCGTCATCCATCCCGCTCGTCCATAAAGAAGTCGTGGAGAAATACAAATGGATGGACGATGATGATTTTTCAGATGTTCTCGCACTTGGTAACGCCATGCCTGGGCCGATTGCGACGAAAATGGCGGGGTATATCGGCTGGAGAGTCGGCGGTCTCTTAGGAATGATCAACGCCGTGCTGGCTACAATCATCCCAACAATCATTTTAATGATTCTGCTTCTCAATGTTCTGAATGCATACAAAGACAAGGCATGGGTACAGGGCATGGCAAATGCTGTGGTTCCCGTCGTCGGTGTTATGCTTGGTGTCCTGACCTGGGACTTTATCATAAAATCCAAAGGTGCACTTGGCTGGTCGGTGACGATCGGAATTCTAATCGGAAGCCTGGTTATCATTGAAATGCTGGGCATCCACCCGGCCATCGTCATAATTGGTCTCCTCCTTTACGCCCTGATTGGAAAAAGGAAAAAGGTACCTGAGAGAGAGGTGAAAGCCTCATGATCTATTGGGATATCTTTTTAGCCTTCTTCATTCCGGGAATACTGGGGTACGGAGGCGGACCTGCATCCATTCCTCTGGTTGAAAATGAAGTGGTCGACCGATATGAATGGATGACGGTAAACGAATTCAGTGAAATGATTGCCTTGGCCAATGGGTTGCCGGGACCGATCGCAACGAAAATGGCTGGCTATATCGGCTATGAGCAGGGAGGCATCATGGGGAGCATCATCGGTGTATTTGCCACTGTGGCTCCATCTCTTATTCTGATGATCGTCCTGCTGAGCCTTTTGATGAAATTCAAAAGCTCACCAAGAGTCAAGAAAATGACCAACCTTGTTAAACCGACTATCGCCGTTTTGTTAGGAGTCATGACCTGGGGATTCATCTCCAACTCCTACGAGGGCATAGGCTGGCTGCAAACCCTCCTCATCGCAGCGGCTGCCTTTGTGCTGCTGGAAAAGATGAAGGTACATCCGGTTTATGTGATTGGCGGGGCCTTGGTTTATGGGGCTGTGTTTTTGGCATAACGCCTCCTGCACCAGCTTTTTGTTGAATGTAAAAATCCAAGCCAACACACCGGCTTGGATTTTTTTATACTCGGATATATACATCATCCTTTTTTATAAATGCTCTTTTCGTAAACTTTGTTGCTATTTGATACTAACTCCGAAAAAATAATTATATTAAGAGGGGTAAAACCTGGCAACACCGAAAAGAACAGAGCTGCTCTCCCTCGATAAGAGATAAGACTCATAGTATCCGGGGGAAAATCCGATATTTGGGATTTTGCCGAAAGCAACAATATATGCGAAAACAGCCTATATAAAAGAGAGCATTCAGTCGCAGGGAAGGATTCTTCACTTCTTTACATGTAAATCTGAAACTAGAAGTAAGTTAGAAATATTCTTTAAAATCCGTTTTTAAATAAATTGTTAAATTTTCACATAATTTGTAGAAATTTGATTTTTATATAGTATAATTGACCTGTAATTTAATTCCATTCTCGAAAGGATGTTGTGTTTTCCTGTGAACAAGAAGGATGTAATCACCAAAAGTACGATGGCTCTGCTGCCTGCCTTTCATGAAATCTATCAGACTGAACTGGTTCTGGACTCCGGTGAAAGGATCATGAGTCCCAAATCAGTGAAGCAGCTGCTGGATGAAGCTTGTCTGGCCAGGGGATCTTCTTATGACGGAAGGATTAAGTCAGTCAGAAGCCAGCTAAACTACAATAAAAAAACACCCCTGATGATCTGCCAGCATGACCACATTTTTGCATTCCCAATCATGTCCCCCTCACGCTATACCTGCATCTGGTTATTCACACACCATATACATAAATTCACACATGAAAATGGAAAGACCGCTGTCATATTTAAGAATGGTCTTGAACTCGAAGTGCCTTGCTCTATGGCAATTCTGATAAGGCAGCGGGAAAAGACAATTACAGCGATGTATCATTTTATGCTTCCTAAGAGATAAGAAATTCTATTTCCTTACTGTCTTGAAAAGTCCTGAGGCTTTCCAGGACTTTTTTTGCCTATTTTTAAGGAGTTTAATGAATTTTACAAGAGGTGCCGTATAGAGGGAGCTCATTCAAATAGTCAGTTTTGCTGTATCGCGAAGGAATCTGTATGGAAAACTTCCAGCAAATAAGGTGCTGAAATACAAAGAGCTAAAAGGGGTCTTACGCTTTAATCGGGAAGGGGAAATCCCGCCCCCTTTATCTTTATTTATCTTTTTCCCTGGCTCTCTTCGCATTTAATGCAAATTTCGAAAAACTAACCCTAATTACGAAGATGAAATCTGGTAACACCGAAAAGAGCTGCTCTTTTCCGTTTAGAGTTAAAATCTTAGTATCCGGGGATATCCGAAAGCAACAATATATGCGAAAACAGCCATTAACAAAAACAGCGTTAAACCATCAGATAGAAAGGCTGCTTTTTGTATGGTGCAAGGATTGTAGATGCTTTAAGACGATAAAGTTAATTAACAAGGGCCAGTCCCGCTGACCCACCTAGCCTGCCCAGTCAAAAATCTCATCTGCCAATTGTGTGGATAGTGGCTTTTCTTCAGGTGAAAGGAGATCCACTTTCTCTATATTTATTGAATTTGCCTTGTCCGGCAGCTCATCCACAATTGTAACGCTTGCTCCCTTTGGAACAATATCAAAAAGAGCCAGGACATCTTCATTCAGCATCCTGATGCAGCCCAGGGATTTTTCTTTGCCGATGGAGTGTTCATCACTTGTTCCGTGGATGGCGTACTCTCCCATCCCGAGTCCGGCAGCGCCAAACATATCCGGTTTTTTACCTTGCGGGTCCAAAACTCGATTCTGTATGATAAAGGTTCCTTCAGGAGTTGAACTGTTTTTTCCTAATCCCACGGGCTTATTCATCATGGTGTAGGGGGAGCTTTTGACAAGTAAGTTGAAGGTGCTTTTATCAATGACAACTTCCACGGGGGCAAACGGAATATGGATAGCCCCCTCAGAGGAGCTATCCATAATATTGGGGTACAGCATTTGTTCAATAGTCTCAGCCTTTTTGTTATAGACCCAGCCGCCTCCACCCGTAAAGGAAGGGGAAATACTATTGGAGAAAAGGTGAAGCTCTTTTGGAATAAAACTCAGGTAATTATTCGGATAGCTGCCGGCAAGTTCTCTTAGGCCAGCCGGCGGCGCTCCATTCTCTTCGATGAAGGAATTCAGTGCTGTCCTGAGGAGGTTCGTGCTGATGTAGGTATAAGAATAGGGATTTTCCACTTGATTCTGCTTGTTTAAAAAGCGGATTTTAACAGGCTGGTCAAGGGCAGAGTTATATTCAGCAAGGACGAAAGCCTGGTCTTTTATCCCGTCACTCTTCAATGGCAGTGTCTCCAGGGAAAGACCTGAATCTGTGGTGCTGACACCGTATAGAAGCAGTGTTTTATTTGAGAGCTGGCTGCCCAAACTGATCGCTTTATTATATAACGACTCCTCAACTTCCTGTGTGGAAGTACCGGCAGGGATATAAAATACATAGGGAACATCTTCTGTTTCATAAACGACTTCCATCCCGGTTCCCCAGTCTTTCAGCTGTGAGGCGGCCATTCTGATAGAGTCTGCCTTCCAGAACAGCATGCCGAGTATGCAGAGATTCAATAAAACTAGTGACGCAATAATGGTTTTCATGTAAAAGGGGATTTTCGGTGAGGGAGATGATACCTCTTCCTCGGGAATAGATTCCATCAATTGCTCGATGGACTTACAGGCTGCTTTTGCCTGGTAATAGAAAGGAGAATCCGCTTGTGCTGCCTTTTGATAATGAAGATATGCCTTCATCAATACGCCTTCTTCTTCCCATTTTTTCGCAAGGTTATAGTGGGCCTCCGGAGACTGGGGGTCTTTATACCGAAGAATCTTTTCAAAGAATTCAGGATCACTTTTTGATAGATACAGATTTTTGTGCAGCTTGACTAGGTTCTTTTTTACATGGCTTTCAAATAAGCTCATGACGATCCTTCCTTTCGTTTAAAGTGTTTGAGCGGCACTGCATTATTATTTGGTAATATAGAAAAGAGGGCTGTGCTCAGCTGAATGTCCTTTATTGTAGTTTGCGTGTTCTTTATAAAGAACTATATATTAGATGATTCTACAATAATAACTTTTATTAGTAAAGGAAAAACCTCTGTAATTTTCTTAATTAAGAACAGTTTAAGAGTTTCGGAGTTCAGTTTCCTTCGCCTGATTTTAGTCAAGAAAATTTTCGGTGAAAGAGCAATATAGAGTAGACCGCTTCTGGAATATGGAATAAAATGAGAGTAGATCTTTTACAAGGAGGCCCAGATGATTATTAAAAACCGAGAACCATCCAAGGAATTAAAAAAGTTAAGAGCTTTGAAACCCCGGATTCGGTTTACAAGAGAAGCGGAAAGTTATCACGAATACCTAGAAAAAGGGTTTGATGGTGAATTGACCTTTGACAAGCGGTCAAAACCATTAACTGAAAAAATGCTTTTCCTGAATGATTTATCGCTGAAACAAAATAACAGTGAGTGCCAAATAGACTCTATTGCCCTTGCAGCAAATAAGCTTCATATGTTTGAAATCAAGAACTTTGAAGGCGATTACTCTGTAAAAGGCGACAAGTGGTACTCCCCAAGTAACAAGTTGGTAAAAAACCCACTCCAGCAACTTGAACGCTCAGATACCTTACTAAACCAGCTGCTCAACGAAAAAGGTTTTCCTCATACAGTAGAATCTCATCTGATTTTCATCCACCCTGAATTTCACCTCTTTAACATTCCTTCCCGCCTGCCTATCATTTATTTCTCTCAATTTAACAGATTCATAAAGAAGAAAAATGAACTTCCTTTAAAAATAACTCAAACGGATACCAGGCTGGCCGAAACTCTACTTTCTCTTCACGTTGATGAAGACCCTCAAGACAATCATAATCTCCCATTATATGACTACGACTCTTTGAAGAAAGGGATATTCTGCCCTAGGTGCCTGAACGTATATGGTCCTCCGGAATACACTTCGTTTTACTGTACAGCCTGTAAGATAAAAGAAGGAACCAAAGAAGCAGTTTTACGAAGTGTAGAAGAGTTTCGATTGTTGTTTCCTGAGCGTAAAATAACAACACACCAAATCTTTGAATGGTGTGGGGTATTTAAAGATCAAAGAAGAATCAGGAAAATACTCAAAGAAAATTTTAAGCGGGAGGGAGAGAATTCGGGGACGTATTTTAGGTAGCATTAGAGGGTTTGAATTGTAGTTTAAGAAGGTTTCTGTTGGTCGGTGTAGAGGTGTGTCTGAGGTGGGGGTGACATCTGTTGGGAGTTGGTGTATTGACAGGGAGATGTGTATGAAGTGGCGGTGACCTCGGTCGGGAGCGGGTGTTTTGGCGTGGAGATGTGTATGAAGTGGCGGTGGCTTCGGTCGGGAGCAGGTGCTTTGGCGTGGAGATGTGTATGAGGTTGTGTCCACGTCGGTCGGGAGCGGGTGYTTTGGYKTGGAGATGTGTATGAGGTKGTGTCCACGTCGGTCGGGARCGGGTGYTTTTGCGTTGAGATATGTATGATGTGGGTGTGACATCGGTTGGGAGCGGGTGCTTTGGCGTGGAGATGTGTATGAGGTGACGGTGACCTCGGTCGGGAGCGGGTGTTTTGGCTTGGAGATGTGTATGAGGTGGTGTCCACGTCGGTCGGGAGCGGGTATTTTGGCTTGGAGATGTGTATGAGGTAGGGGTGACATCGGTCGGGAGCGGGTGCTTTGGCAGGAAGATGTGTATGAAGTAGGAATTGCTAATGTTGAGAAAGCAAGATGTACAGACAGCAGAGGTGACGGTGATCCTGCTGCACAAAAAAAGAGTCAGGGCAGCCCTGACTCTTTTCACAACACCTTCCCAAGAAAAGCCTTGGTCCGGTCATGCTTAGGATTACCGAACAACTCGCTCGGAACATCTTCTTCTACTATATAACCGCCATCCATAAAGATGACGCGGTCCCCGACTTCACGGGCGAATCCCATTTCATGTGTAACCACGACCATGGTCATCCCTTCGCGAGCAAGGTCTTTCATAACTTCCAACACTTCGCCGATCATCTCGGGATCCAGTGCGGAAGTCGGTTCGTCGAACAGCATGACTTTTGGTTCCATCGCAAGGGCCCTGGCAATGGCGACACGCTGTTTCTGCCCTCCGGATAATTCCCCTGGATAGCTGTCCGCTTTTTCCTCAAGCCCTACTTTTCTGAGAAGGTTGAGGGCGGTTTTCTTAGCAGATTCTTTGTCCACACCCTTGGTTTTCATAGGTGCTAATGTAATATTTTGCAGAACTGTTTTATGCGGAAAGAGGTTGAAGTGCTGGAACACCATACCAACTTCCTGGCGTATTTTGTTGATATTGATCTTTGGATCGGTGATGTCATTTCCGTTGACGATGACATGGCCATCCGTGATTTCTTCCAGCTTGTTTAAACATCTGAGAAAGGTACTTTTTCCAGAACCGGATGGACCGACTACGCAAACCACTTCCTGTTCTTTTACGTCTGTGCTGATATCCTTCAAGACTTCGAGATCTCCAAAGGATTTTTTGAGGTTATTGACTTGTATCACGCTCATCGCAGTTCATATCTCCTCTCTATAAAGTCACCGAGTTTTGTAAGCAGGTAAATCAGGACGAAATACATCAGTGCTACGACTCCCCAAATTTTAAAGGCTTCAAAAGTTGCGGACACAGCAGTCTGCCCTCTTTGTGTTAATTCTGCTATACCAATAATGGAAAGGAGCGAGGTATCTTTTAAACTGATGATTGCCTGATTGACAAAGGCTGGAAGCATTCTTCGTAAGGCCTGGGGCAGCACAATGTAACGCATTGTCTGTCCGCTGGTGAGACCTAGTGTCCGGGCTGCTTCGGTTTGTCCTTTGTCGATGGATTGGATTCCGGCACGAACAATTTCAGCGATATAAGCACCTGCATTAATTGTAATTCCTATAATTCCGGCTGTTATTGGATCGAGTGATACGAATTCAAGAGAGTTCAACCCAAAGTAGATAAAAAATAATTGAACGAGGAAAGGAGTTCCCCGGACAAAGTTAATGAACCATATGGCGATCCATTTTAATGGCGGAATGGGTGACAAGCGGAACAGCGCTATAACCAATCCGAGAATAAATCCTAACAGTAAACCGACAGCGGTTATATATACTGTAAGCTGCAGTCCATCCCACAACATCGGAAGTATTTCTATTATGACATCCATGGCTTTTCTCCTTTCATGCTGAATTTAAAAAGCGCAAGCGCCTTGATCAGCCCCGACAGACAAATGTTCCAAAGAGAAAAAAAGGCGGTCTTTCCTTTTATTCTCTTTGGGTTATTTGACCCCGAGGGGCTAGGCGCTGGAGCTGGATTCAGAAACGCTGCCTAATTTTCAATCTGAAAATTTTATACTTTCTTATCTTTTTAAAAAAGACAGCGCGCAAGAGGAGCGCGCTGTGCAGTCTTACTCTTCCAGGTATGTGTTTATAATTTCATCATACTCACCGCTGTCTCTTAGTTTTTGAAGTCCGCTGTTGATTTTTTCAAGGAGTTCCTGATTCTCTCCTTTGAGTACAGCAATTCCATATTGGTCACCGTTCAGACGGTCACCGACGGTTTTTAACCCAAGATCTTTTGTTTTAATTTGATATGCGATTACCGGATAATCCTCAATCAGTACATCGGCATTTCCATTGGCAACCTCTTGGAACATCGACGGGCTGTCATTGAACTGGCGGATTTCTGCTATGCCGACTTCATCTTTCAGCTCTTCTGCTTTATCAGCGCCTGTTGTACCATTTTTAACGGCGACAGTTTTACCTTCTAAATCCTCTATACTAGTAATGTCGTTGTTATCTTCTGAAACAACAAGAGTCAGACCTGCGTCAAAATATGGATCAGAGAAATCCACTTTTTCTTTTCGATCATCCGTAATACTCATGCCTGCAATTGCCACATCAAGCTGATCTGCCTGCAGTGCCGGAATGATGCCGCCAAAATCCATAGGCTTCAATTCAATTTCAAAGCCTTCTTCTTCGGCAATAGCATTGATCAGGTCAATATCGATTCCTTTATACTCGCCGCCTTCTTCAAACTCGAACGGAGGATAAGTCGTATCCGTACCAACAGTGTATGTAGTGCCTCCGTCATCACCGGATCCACCTTCTTCACCGCCGTTATTTGCTGCATTGTTCGTTCCGCATGCAGCGAGAACCAGCATCATAGCCATTAAAAAGCTAACTATTTTTATTTTTTTCATCTAATCCCTCCAGTTAATTTTTAGATAATTCTGTACTATTACAATGTTAACAAAAGTTTACATCTCTGTTCAATGATTATGCTTCCTTTAGGTTCAACTCAAAAAAACACTTAATGTTAAAATGGGTAATAGATAATAAAGTGAATTCCCTAAAGAATGTTTACATGCTGATTCAATGCACTAAGAAGCTGTTGGATGAATTAAAAGTTACTACCCAGGAACAATCCAATGAAAATCCATTGTTCTCCTGGCATGCCAATATTATTAAGCTGGGACGCAAGAAGACGATTGTCATGGTGAACGATCAAACGAAATATGTAATAGTGCTTTACGGGGTGAAAGCGAAGGATTTGAAAAATCTCAGCGGACTGTTGCAGCAATCGATTCGCGAGATTTTTAAGGCAGAAGGGATTAAGGAGGAGATCATTGAGCAGTTCATACAGAAATCGGGTCAAGCAAGTATTACCAAGACCAAAGACAGAAAATCGGTTGCGAGAATGAACAGAGCTTGTGAAGATTTCTACTTTATGACTGACTTAATTGACGAAAAGTCTATTGTGCAAGTTGGTGTGAGCATGAAAATCAGCTCTTTGCTGGCTGGGGCTGGCAAGGGCACTTACATTAACCCTAACGAAGAATTATATAAAAGCCTGGAAGAAATGGCTGGACAACCTGTTTTTCATTCTGAGGCAGCTCAGCTGAAAGTGACCCTTTTGCTTGAGAACCATGCAGTCTGGCGCAGGATCACCGTCCCGACGAACTACAATTTCAAGCAATTGCACAAGAACTTGCAAATTGCTTTTAACTGGCAGAACAGTCACCTTTATGAGTTCAAGGTCACCTCGAAAAATCAGCACCTGGTGAAAATTGTTTCTTTTAAAGATGCTTATCATGAAGAAACTGAAATTCCGATGAAAATGGACTCGGAGGTTGAACTCTCGCATTGTCTGGAGAAATCTATTCTTTATACCTATGACTTCGGAGATAATTGGCAGCATGAAATTGAAGTGGAAAAGGTCTTTCAAGATTAAAAAGTGAATTATCCAGTCTGCACAGATGGAAAAGGAAGTGCACCGCCTGAAGATGTTGGCGGAGAGCCGGGTTTTGAAGAGTTTTTGCGTGTAATCAACGATAAAAGTCATCCTGAGAATGAGCATATGGCAGGATGGGGTGAAATGCAGGGGTAAGAGACTTTTAATCTGAATGAGGTTAATTGGCGTCTAAAGAAAGAATAAAGCCGAGGGTTATAAAAAGGAATTTGTATAGATGAGGGGCCGGCAATTGCAGAGCTGAGCCCCCCGGAAAGGAGAATAAACTTGTTAAATCTATTAAAGAAGCTGTCCATTCAATCAAAGTGTTCGATCTGTAAGCAGAAGCCTAAACAAGGTGCGACTTATTTTAATGATAGGGGAGAAAAGGTAAAGGTCTGCAGCAAGTGTGTTCCTTACGCGGAGAGGCGGGCTTTCAGGAAGTAGTGTGTTCTTTCCTTTCATCTAGAGGAATAGGGTTTACTTTGTGTAAGGTAAGGAGAGGGGGCTTAAACTTGAGATGAGTTGAGTTGAGTTGAGTGGCAGTGTGGTGATTCTATCCTTTAGATGTGCTGGATTGGTGGGATGGTATGTAAGCGATAGGCTTTACTTCGGTCAAGCGAGAGAGAATTTAGCAGAGAGATGTGTATGAAGTGATCCGCGCTTCGGTCAAGCGAGAGAGAATTTGACCGAGATATGTATGAAGTGGTCCCCGCTTCGGTCAAGGAAGAGAGATTTCGCCCGAGATGTGTATGAAGTGAGCTGCACTTCGGTCAAGAATGAGAGATTTCGCCCGAGATATGTATGAAGTGGTCCGAACATCGGTTAAGAGTGAGAGATTTCGGCGGAGATATGTATGAAGTAAGCCCCGCTTCGGTCAAGCGAGAGAGATTTCGCCCGAGATATGTATGAAGTGATCTGCACCTCGATCAAGCGAGAGAGATTTCGGCCGAGATGTGTATGAGGTGAGCCGCACCTCGGTCAAGAATGAGAGATTTGGCCCGAGATATGTATGAAGTGAGCCGCACTTCGGTCAAGCGAGAGAGAATTTAGCAGAGATATGTATGAAGTGGTCCGCACATCGGTTAAGAGTGAGAGATTTCGGCGGAGATGTGTATGAGGTGAGCCGCACTTCGGTCAAGAATGAGAGATTTGGCCCGAGATATGTATGAAGTGAGCCGCACATCGGTTAAGAGTGAGAGATTTCGGCGGAGATATGTATGAAGTAAGCCCCGCTTCGGTCAAGCGAGAGAGATTTCGCCCGAGATATGTATGAAGTGGTCAGCACATCGGTTAAGAGTGAGAGATTTCGGCGGAGATATGTATGAAGTAAGCCCCGCTTCGGTCAAGCGAGAGAGATTTCGCCCGAGATATGTATGAAGTAATCCGCACTTCGGTCAAGCGAGAGGGATTTCATCCGAGATATGTATGAAGTGAGCCGCACCTCGGTCAAGCGAGAGAGATTTCGCCCGAGATGTGTACAAATCAGCCCTTTTTAAAAAGCCGCCTGTATATCCAGGCAATCCTCCAACAGGGCAACAGCACCAAACCCCGACTTAAGTCCTTCCACAACCTGTCTAATAAAGACCCAAAGACCCATCTTTCTAAAAAAGATTGATTAGTGAAAATTTTCATAGTAACTTAATAAATATGTAGGATGATAGCGTTTGCATAAAGGAAGAAGTTTGTGTAGTTGCCATGGAATGAGGAGGTTTGCGCCAATTTGTGCAAACGATTTCACAACTGCATTTGTTTTTATGTTTTTGTGCAAGCGGTTTCATCAATAATAAAAGTATAGGAGGAAAAGGGATGCGGAGGAATAAGTTTCAAAGAATCACAGCAATCTTTTTATCATTCATTCTTGTGATCTCGATGTTCGCAGGATACATACCAGGGGCACATGCAGAGAAGGGAAACCGTTCTGTCAGCTTGTCTTATGAGCGTAGTGATGGTGAGTATGAGGGCTGGAACCTGTGGGTTTGGGGCACGGGTGTTCAGGATGACCAGATCGATTTCACAGAAGTGAAGGATGGCAAGGCGGTTTTCAATATCGCTGTCAGTCCGGATGTGGATGAAATTGGTTTTGTTTTAAGAAAGGGAACGGACTGGTCGGAAAAGGATGTCGACGGTGACCGTTTTATTACATTGAATAAAAAAGATTTGATTACAAAGGTGCATGTGAAGAGCGGGGAGATGGAGTTCCATAAGGTGCCGGATGGTTCCGGTCCAGTAGTGGAAGACGGCCAGGCGACTTTCTTCTTCCGTGACAAGGAGTTATATGCGGAAGGTGCTATGAATACGGTTGAAAAAGTGGAACTTGAGATCCTGGGGCAGCGCTATGAGATGGAAGCCCAGCCGGAAAACGAAAGGTGGACTTATACCCTGCAAGACCTTCCTCAGGGAGAGCATCTCTACACGTATTTCGTGACAGTGAACGGGGAAACAACTCAAGTAACGGATCCTTATAATACGGTTGACGGACAGTCTATCGTCACTTATCAAGTGGCTGACTTCCAAGTTTCAGCGTCGGTTCAGCCGGCAGCGGTGAGCTACAATGAAAATGCGGTGGTTTCTGTTGATCTTGGAGCAGAGACTGAGGCAAGTATCCGCGAAATGTATATGGATTTGACGGCCATTGGCGGTGAAGAAAAAGTCAGCATCGATCCACAGCTGAAGGAGCTGGCGGTTGCGGTTGACCAATTGGTGACAGCGGGCGAGAAAAACCTGCCGATCACAGTGGTGGACGAATTTGGAAACACTCACAAAGCAGAGGCTTCTCTGGAAGTGAAGGCACGCACCTTCACGGGTGAAGAAGCGGACTTTGATTGGGATGAGTCAGTCATTTACTTTATGCTGACGGACCGTTTTTTTGACGGAGACAGTTCTAACAATGATCCTTATGGAATCGGCTATGATACTTCCAAGAGCGGAACGTATCAAGGCGGTGATTTTAAAGGAGTTACGGAAAAATTAGATTATCTTGATGAATTGGGCATCAACACGATCTGGCTGAGCCCGATTGTCGATAATATTGACTATGATGTCAGAAGTGAGAATCCGGATACGCCATATTATGCCTACCATGGATACTGGGCGGATAATTTCAGAGAGTTGAATCCTCATTTTGGTTCTATGGCAGATTTCCATCAATTGATCGACGAAGCGCATAACCGCGGAATCAAAATCATGGTGGATGTGGTGCTGAACCACTCGGGTTATGGATTGAAGGAAAGTGATGCGGAAACGACGGGTATCCCTAACTTCCCGACAGACGAAGATCGTGCTCGCTTTGACGGCATGCTTCGTGACGGCGGCGATGACACGATCCGCGGCGAATTGTCGGATCTGCCTGACTTTTTGACAGAGAATGCAGAGGTACGTGACCAGATTGTTCAATGGCAGACAGACTGGATTGAAAAATCAACAACACCGAATGGCAATACGATTGATTATTTCCGTGTCGATACAGTCAAGCATGTGGAAGATACCACTTGGATGAAATTTAAAAATGAGTTAACGAAGGTAAAACCTGACCACAAGATGATCGGTGAGGTCTGGGGAGCGAACGTGAACGAAGATTCCGGTTACCTGAATTCCGGAATGATGGATTCACTGCTCGATTTTGATTTTAAAAATCTGGCGAGGGACTTTGCGAATGGCAGTCTGACTGCAGTTGAGTCTAAGCTGGAAAGCCGGAATGGAGAGCTTTCAAATGACGCAACACTTGGACAGTTCCTCGGCAGCCATGACGAAGATCGATTTCTCGAAGCTGTGGAAGGAGACCTTGGCAAATATCAATTGGGTGCGTCACTGCAGCTGACGGCCAAAGGGCAGCCGGTCATCTATTATGGTGAAGAACTCGGCCTTCCTGGCAAAAATAATTATCCAATTTATGATAACCGTCCGAATATGCCATGGGATGAAATAGACGGAAATAAGGTGCTGACGCATTATCAAAAAGTACTGGATTTCCGTAATGCGCATACGGATATTTTTGCAAAAGGCGAGCGGAGCCAAATCGCTGGTTCGGACAGTGAAAAATATCTCGTGTTCCAACGAAGCTATAATGAAGAAGAGGTGTTTGTCGGGTTAAATACGGCAACGGCAGCCAAAGAAGCAACAGTGGACTTCGGGTTGGGAGATGCGGTCGTAACCGATCATTATTCTAATAAAACGTATACCACTTCCTCTGATGGAAAAGCGACAGTGACACTGCCGGCTATGGAGGACGGCGGAACAGCATTGTTTACGGTTGAAGGCGGAATTCCTGCGGAAGAGCCGGGAGATGCCGGTGAGATTGCGGAAGATACCCTTCGCATCCACTATCAGAGAACAGACAACAGCTACGAAAATCTCGGTCTATGGTTATGGGGAGACGTTGAAACTCCTACAGAGAACTGGCCATCAGGCGGAAAAGCGTTTGACGGCGTGACAGAGTACGGTGCGTACGTTGATGTGAAGATCAACAGCGGCGCTCAGGAAGTCGGATTCCTCGTCTTAAACAGAACCAATGGCGAAAAAGATGGCGGAGATAAAATCGTTGAACTTTCTTCTTCTGAACTGAATGAAGTCTGGGTAAAGCAAGGTTCTGACGAAATCTTTTTATATGAACCGTCCCAACTTCCTGAAAACACGGTGAGGATTTACTATGACCGTGAAAAGGATGACTACGAAGGCTGGGGCCTGTGGAACTGGGGCGATGTTGCCGCACCGTCTGATGGCTGGCCGGATGGAGCAGGAGATGCAGCGGGAATTGGCAAGTTTGGTGCCTACTATGACATTGAACTGGCAGAGAATGCTTCACAAATCAATTTCCTTTTCGTGAACAAAAACACTGGTGCTCAAACGGGAGACATGTCGTTTGAGATGCTCGATCAGTACAGAACGTTGTTTGTAAAAGAGGGCGAAGACAAGGTGTACACGGATCCTTATGGAGCAGGCAAGGCTTCTCTTTTATCAGGAGAAGTGCTTTCCGAGGAGCTGATATCCCTTCGTTTCTCCAAGACAGAAGGATTGACGGCCGAAGAGTTGCAAGCGAACATTTCGGTTGCGGATAAAGACGGAAATGAAGTAACCATCTCTGAAGTGACAGCGGAAGGGGAAGAGAAAGTCCACCTTCACGGCACGTTTGATATCGAGAAGCTTCCTTTCACTGTTACTTACGGAGAACGCTCGGTAGAGGTGAAATCAGGGTGGAAGCTGCTCGATGAGATGTACGGGTATGATGGACAATTGGGAGCCGAGCTTCATAAGAAAGGTACAGCCACATTAAAGGTCTGGTCTCCAAAGGCCGATAACGTTTCTGTTGTTCTTTACGATAAAAAAGACCAGAATAAAGTGGTGAAAACCGTTGAGATGGAAAAAGGCGACCGCGGTGTCTGGTCCGTGACTCTTATGAAAAAGAACACGGGAGTTGCGAATCACAAGGGCTACTACTATCACTACAAAGTCACTCATGGTGAGGAAACAAAACTGGCGCTTGATCCTTATGCGCAGTCCATGGCAGCCTGGAGCAGCGACTCAGGAGATCCTGTTGGAAAAGCGGCAATCGTCGATGTTTCAAAAGTGGGTCCAAAGCTTGATTTTGCTGAGATCCCGGGCTATGAAAAACGTGAAGATACCATCATTTACGAAGCACATGTACGTGACTTCACGTCTGATCCAAATATCGCAGATGAGTTGAAATCCGAATTCGGTACATTCTCCGCTTTCGTGGAAAAATTGGATTACATTGAAGACCTGGGAGTGACCCATATCCAGCTGCTGCCGGTAATGAGCTACTACTTCAGCAATGAGTTTGAAAAAGAGGAAAGAATGCTGGAATACGAATCAACTGACACGAACTACAACTGGGGATATGACCCGCAAAGCTACTTCTCTTTAACCGGCATGTATTCGGAAAAACCGGAAGATCCGGAAAAGAGAATCAAAGAGTTCAAAAAGCTGATTAAAGAGATTCATAAGCGTGACATGGGAGTTGTCCTTGATGTGGTCTACAACCATACGGCGCAGGTGTCAATCTTTGAAGATCTTGTACCAAATTATTATCACTTCATGGACGGTGATGGCACGCCAAGAACAAACTTTGGAGGCGGACGCCTAGGCACGACGCATAAAATGTCCAGAAGAATTTTAGAAGACTCCATCATGCACTGGGTCAACGAGTACAAAGTCGATGGTTTCCGTTTTGATATGATGGGTGACCATGACGCGGAAAGTATCCAGAGAGCATTTGATCAAGCGAAAAAGGTGAACCCGAATCTTGTGATGATCGGAGAAGGCTGGAGAACGTTTGCAGGAGATGAAGGCGAGCCGGTTCAAGCTGCCGACCAGGATTGGATGCAGCACACAGAAGCGGTCGGAAGCTTCTCCGATGAGTTCCGCAATGAGTTGAAGTCCGGTTTCGGAAGCGAAGGCCAGCCAAGATTCCTGACGGGCGGCGCACGCAATATCAACCAGATTTTTGACAACATCAAAGCACAGCCGCATAACTTTACAGCCGATCAGCCGGGTGACGTGGTGCAATATATCGCCGCTCACGATAACTTGACGCTGTATGATGTAATCGCGCAATCAATCAAAAAAGATCCGGATGTGCCGGAGAATAACGTGGAAATTCATAAGCGTGTCCGAATCGGAAATGCGATGGTACTGACCTCGCAGGGTACGGCATTCATCCATGCCGGCCAGGAATTCGGCCGAACCAAACAATGGAGAGAGGAAGCGGAAACGGCTCCTTACAAGTCGACTTACATGACGGACGAAAATGGAACGCCATTCAAATATCCGTATTTCATCCATGATTCCTACGATTCTTCAGACATCATCAACCGAATCGACTGGGAGAAAGCAACAAACGAAGAGGTTTACCCGGTGAATAACGTGACAAGAGAGTACACATCCGGATTGATTAAGCTGCGCCGCTCAACGGATGCCTTCCGTCTCGGTTCAAAAGAGCTGATCGATTCGAATGTCACATTGCTGGACGCTCCTGAAATCGGGGATCAGGATCTGCTGATCGCCTATCAGGCAAAAGCGACTAATGGCGATGTGTATCACGTATTCATCAACGCAGATTCTAAAGCCAGAACACTGACGTTAGGAGAAGACTTGACCGATGCATCCGTATTTGTCGACGGTGACGAAGCAGGTACGGAGGAAGTTTCCGAGAGAACTGGCTTTGACCTGAAGGAGGACAGCATCTCGCTGGATCCTTTGACGACGGTTGTGGTGAAAGTTGGAGAGGCTGAGGAAGAGGAAGAAGAGAAGCCAGGCAAGGGTGAGGATGACAAGCACCGCTTTCCGTTTAAGAACTTTCTTATATATCTATGGAACAAATACTTCTCGAATTATTTTCCGTTTCAGCCTTAAATGTTAATTTGAAACGCCTATAAAAGACAAGATTAAGCTGAAAGAGCATCTCTTTATGAGGTGCTCTTTTTTGCAGGTGAAAAGAGATTGAGGGCGGCTGGTTTGGCCGATAAATAGTAGTTTTCGCCGAAAAAAGAAAGTTACCGCCGATAAACCAGCCGATTTCGCCGATAAACTCACGGTTTCCGCCGATAAACCAGTCCTTTCCGCTGATAAGCGCCATCCCGCGGGCCTGTAAAACTACTAGAAGGGTGGATGGGCGGCTGAGTCGACTTGGTCGTTTGGCCGATAAATAGCGGGTTACCGTCGATAAAAGAAAGTTACCGCCGATAAACCAGCCGATTTCGCTGATAAAATCCCGCTTTCCGCCGATAAAGTAGTCAAAAGCGCTGATAAAAGGAGGTAAAGTCCCGATAAAGTGCGCCGACCCGCTGATAAATTTTTGTGTTCACGCGAAGTTCCCTGCCCTAAAGTTAAAACTACACTCCCCTGTATACCTAGCTAATGTTGCTCCGAACCGCAAATTGTTTCTCCTCAGCTCGGGCAGCATTCACACCTGTTACTAAACATTATCCTCCACTTAACGCCCCCTTAATCTTCCTTTAGTATCCTAGGTAGGAAGTTTACAGAAATAGAAGGTGGCACATGATGGCAGAAGAGAGAACAATCAAGGCAATCATATTTGATTTGGACGGCACATTGTATGAGGATACTCACCATTTTGATTTTTACGCGGAACGGCTTAAGGTCCGGACTGCTGTGGAGTATCAAGGGAATTTTGAAGACGACTATCAAAAGATCATAAAGGGATCACACCCCCTCCGGATTGGCCGGGTCTATGATGTTTCCCGTGATTTGATTTTGATACATAAAAATGGAGAGGTGTCAGAGGCTTTAACCTGGGAGGGAGAACAGTTGGATGAGGAAGGAATAAGGGACTTATATCGTGAAAAGCTGACATTTGATATGGATACGATGTTCAATGTCGGTGATTTATGGTGGGTTCCAAATTCAATAGGACGGCACTATGGCCTGACAAGCGGGGAATCTGCTGAGGCATTCATGGAGACGCGGACCTTTATGGCGGCTCCGGATTACCAGTTGAACGCTATAGAGTCTCTTATCGAAGTGCTGGACAACCTGAAAGAACGGGTACTGCTTGTGCTGCTTACGAATAGTCCTGAAGAAGATAGTGAAATTATTTTGGAGAAACTGGGGATGAAGGATTCCTTCCATCTAAAAGTTTTTAATGGAAACAAGCCTCTTAGGACGAAGGAACAGTTCGAGGCAATCAAGGAGAAGACGTGTGTGGAGTTTCATGAAATGCTGAGTGTCGGCGATAATCTCATCAATGAAATCCTGCCGGCAAAAGAGCTGGGATGTGCAACTGTCCTGATTGACCCCCATGAAATCAGTGTGGCTGGCGATGCGGATGATATTGTAAGAAACATTGAAGAGGTTGTCCCTGTCCTAAGCGGATTACTCTTTAGAGAAAGGATGGTGAAATAAAAAGTGAGGCTTCCTTAAAGAGGGAGCCTCACTTTTGTTTGCTAATGAAATTATAATAGTATTCTCTGTGGAGAACTTATCTCTTCCGTAACCATCCCGTTGGATAGGATATACCTTTTACCGCAGACCGGGAGCAACTGGTGTCCACTTTTAGGGTGGAGTCTTTCCGGATGAAAACTGTGAAGGGGAATTAAGAATGCCGGATCCAATTCATCCACAATGTACTTCAGGTGCTGGGGAATGGCATGTCCTCCGGTACCGGTCTCGATGTATTCCAATCCAATGGCATCGAGGATTCGCTGCAGATTCTCGTAAGCTGGATCGAAGCTGCCAAGCGGAACACCGTTGGCGTGAAGATATACTCCTCCGTCTGTATTCAAGTCGAATAGTTCCAGTGATTGATCGTACGAATTCTGAATGAAAAAACTGCCTGGATTCTCATTGATGTCCTGGAAGGAGACGACAGGATATTCGAGCAATAACGACTTCTGCCAATCCGGTAAAGTGCCGGAAGCTTGAGCCTGCCTGATTTCTTCTGATTCATAAATGAAAAAGTCCTGATTGCCGGCAAGTCTTTTGGCAATTTCTGCAGTGGCAGCCTCAAGGACCACTTTCCGCCCTGTTTCTCTGCCGGTCTTCAGTATTCCATTGATTCGGTCAATGTTTCGGTGATAAATATTAAACAAGCCAATTCTGCTCGTTGCGTCTAGTATTTCAGCCATCTTGGCGGGCAGATCTGATTCTGTAAGAGAGTCATCCGGCATGCTGCGCTCTGGGACGAGGAGGCTGTCTGGAAGCTCTTCTTCATTTCTTAATGTTGTTCCCTCCATAATGACTGCGTCAAAGCCTAGTTTTTTTGCTTCCTCGATAAAAGAATCTACGTACTGAGGATTCTCCCCATGCATCCGGAGGTCGCCTGTGTAAAGAAGGGCTCCATCCGGTGTTTTGATATGGAAAGCGCAGGCACCGATAATATCATGATCAAGTCGAAGAGGAGTCACGCTGATTTTTCCAACCGAGAAGGGTTTGCCGTACTCACATCTGCGGTAAGATCGGCTGCCCTGCACGCCTTCTCCGATTGTTTCAAGTGCTTGATACAAATGGAGGGATTCCGCTGTCATGTAAACCGGCACGGAAGGATCGATGAAGCCCATGGCGCCCATATGATCCAAGTGCAGGTGGGATATAAGGACAGCGGTTTCTCCGGCATACTCCTGGGCAGGGAGGACGGAACTGTTTTCAGGAAGGTCTTCCCTTCTGTACAGGCCGTCCACCTCCGGAATCAAACCAAGCTTTAAGTAATCTCGTGCCATCGCTGACTTCCTTGCCTTCACCTGGCCGTCAAATATATTGGCGGCAGGATTATAGGTTAGGCCAAAATCAAAAATGACCCTTGTGTCCTCATGTTGCAGGGCGATGATCGTCCCTCCTATCGTGCGGAGTCCGCTATAAAATGTCAATGATGTCTTGCTCACAGATATCTCTCCTTTTCTTATTGGAAGGTTTTTTGTATAAAAGGCACATTGAATTACCGGAATATAGATGATTCAAATCCTTTTTTTTTGATAGATGGTGACATAGATTGCTGTAATAGAACAACGGAGCGCCCTCGATTTCCTGCGGGATTAGCGGGAAATCCAGTTCCAGAGTCCAGCCCCTCGGAGTCGTGCACCTGGAGCGGAAATCAACGACTCTTTGAAGACCCACAGCCTAAAAAACAACTATTTGGAAAAAAGAAGGAGCCCGTTTCAGCGGGGCCCCTTCCAAAGATATTAGTTTCCAAGCTCAGCGTTTGCAGCCTTTTCAGCAGCTTCCAAGCCTTCTTCTACAGTCATTTCGCCTAGAAGGACTTTATCGAGTTCTTTGGCAACTGCATTTTTCAACCCATATGCACCAACAATGCGGGGATCATAGAATCCAGCGTCAAATTGCTGTTCTCCTATACCGTAAACAGGGTTTTCTTCTTTATATTGAACCCACTCATCACTCTCAAGTGCAGAGTAGCGGACAGGAAGGTAACCTGTTTTAGAAGCCCATAGTGCAGTGTTTTCAGTATTAATAAGGAATTTAGTGAATTCCCATGCCGCCAATTTTTCTTCATCAGAAGCAGAGTTAAAGACGGAAACGTTTGTGCCGGCAAAAGGAGTAGCAGCTTCTTTACCTGCCGGAAGGACCGCGGCAGACCAGTTCAACCCATTTTCCGCAGCAGGACCCGCAACATAAGGGATACCAGCAGAAGAACCGATGTAGATTGCTACATCACCATTAGTGAAAGGACCAGACATATAACCGTCTTCACCAGCCGTACGTGCAACGCCATCTTGGATCATGCCGTTTACGAATTCAAGAGCTTCTTTACCTTCAGGAGAATTCATTTTGAATTCGCCGCTTTCTTCATCAATGAAGTCGCCGCCAGCTTGCTCAACCCATTGGTTAAATTCCAATGTTACGGAGTTTTCCAACCCAAGGCCGACAACTTTCTTGCCGTCTTTTTCCACTGTCAATTTTTCAGAAGCAGCGCGGAGCTCTTCCCAAGTTGTTGGAGCTTCCAGGCCAGCCTCTTCAAAATAATCTGTGTTGTAGAACATGATACGTGTACTCTTGTTGAAAGGCATTCCGTAATACTTGCCATCCCATGTGTTCGATTCGCGGAAGATTTCCACGATATCGTTCAGTTCTTCGCCGCTCATGCCATATTTCGCATCGTTTACATAAGGAGTCAGATCAGCAACAAGGTCGTTTTGCATATATTCCGTGATCCAGTCTTCATAAGCTTGAGACATTGCAGGAAGGTTCTTTGCTTTTGCAGCGGCCATGACCTTCTGAGAAAGATCATCATAGCTTCCCTGATTGACTAAGTTTACCGTGATGTTTTCTTGAGACTCATTAAAGTTATCCGTGATTTCAGTTAGTGCCGCTTCATGGTCGCCGCTCATCGCGTGCCAGAATTCGATTTCCACAGGTGAAGTAATTTCAGTTGTGATTCCTTCGGCTGTTTCGCCAGCTGTAGCATCTTCTACTTCCTTCGTTTCTGCTTCAGTAGAAGCATCCTCACTGTTATTGCCGCAAGCAGCCAAAGCGGCAGCGAAAATCAGTGTCAACATCAATAGTAGTAACTTCTTCATGTAAAACCCTCCTGAAAATAATTTATTTTAGAAATCATTAGAGCCAAAAGTCAGTTTTGTGACGCAGCTTATGAGTGGATCACCCCCTTAAAGGCAAGATATTTGTTTATCCTTTGATTCCTGATCTGGCAACACCTTCGATGATATATTTCTGTAAAATCAGGTACAGCACAATCATCGGCAGGATGATCATGGTGGAAGCAGCCATCAGAAGTTCATAGACGGTTCCTGCTTCTGTGCTGAATGAGGTCAATCCTACAGGAAGTGTCCTCATTTCTTTTGACTGAGTCACAATCAGCGGCCAAAGGAAGGCGTTCCAGCTCCCGATGGCCTTCAGCAGGGCGATCGTGATCAGGGCCGGTTTAGCCAGGGGCACCATGATCATCCACAGAAAGCGGAAGTTGCTGCAGCCGTCAATCTTTGCCGCATAGGAAAGTTCTTTCGGGATGCCGAGGAAGAACTGTCTCAGCAGGAAGATGGCGAAAATGCTGGCGAGCCAAGGGACGATGAGTGCTTCATACTGATCGATCCAGCCTAAGTTTGACAGTGTTACGAAATTGGGGATCAGCAGCACTTCACCGGGAACCATCATTGTTCCGAGAAGGACAGCGAACACAAGATCTCTTCCATAGAAGTTGATTCGCGAAAAGGCATAAGCTGCCAGGATGGTCGTGATGAGTTCACCGATTGTGGTGAGGATCGTGACGATTAAGCTGTTTACTGTATACCGTCCAAAGGGAGCCATTTCCCAGGCGGCAGCATAATTTTCCCATTTGAAATCGCCTGGAATCCATACGGGAGGCATTGTCATGACCTCTCCCGGAGATTTCAGCGACGTGCTGATCATCCAGATAAAAGGAAGCAGCATCAGCAGGCTCCCCATAATGAGCAGGATGTAGATGAATGTTTTTGACAGGGCATCTGTTTGCAATGATTACTCCTCCTTTCTAGTAGGTGACCTTGCGTTTTCCAATGTAGAGTTGAATCAAAGTGAAGATGAAGATCACAAGAAACAGGACATAGGCTGCAGCGGAGGCAATCCCGAATTCCCACTCTTTATAAAATTTTTCAAAAATATAGTACACCACGGTCTGGGCGCTGTAAGCGGGTCCGGGTTTGCCGTCGAATAAGGCAAAGACCTCATCGAACACTTTGAAAGAGTTGATAATGGACACAATCGAAATGAAAAAGGTTGTAGGCGACAGCAATGGAACGGTGATGGCTAGAAACCTGTTCCAAGGTGACGCCCCATCAATCCTGGCTGCCAAATAGTACTGTTGATTGATGTTTTGCAAGCCGGCAAGGAAAATGACAATGTTATAGCCAAGCCCTTTCCAGATACTGAGGATGATAAGGGCGGGCATCGCCCATTGCGGATCGGTCAGCCATTCTATAGGTGAAATGCCGAACCAGCTGAGAAAGAAATTCAGAATCCCATAGTTTGTATGGAAGATCCAGCGCCAAACGATCGATACCGCGACGACAGAAGTAACAAAGGGTATGAAATAGATTGTCCTGAACAGTCCTTTGAATTTAATCTTCGAATTTAATAGAATGGCGATTCCGAGCGAAATAATGATGGATAATGGTACAACCCCGATGACGAAAATGATGGTGTTTTTCATCGACAGCCAAAACTCCGGATCTGTGAAAATATAAATAAAATTATCGAGACCGTACGCATTGACAATATCGTTAAAGTAATCGTAATCCGTGTAAAAGCTCATCAAGAAAGATTTGATAATCGGGTAGATATTGAAAACCCCTAGAATAATGAGTGCAGGAAGCAGATATAGAAGGGCTTTCAGAGTAGCAAGCAAAGTTGGTCTTGGATTCACCGTGAGCCCTCCTCTATCGTTTTAGTTCCAGAATGTTTTTTTCAGTTTCCGAGTCAAATAAATGGAAGTGGTCATTGCGGATGCCAAGTTTGACGAGATCATTTACCTTGCCCTGGAAATCTGGCTGTACAAGTGCCCGGAGATGCTTGTCCCCTATGGCAGCACTCAGGAGGGTATCCCGGCCGATCCGTTCCACAAGGGCGACTCTTGCTGTGATGCCGTCCTGATTTTCAGTGGCGACGAAGAAGTCTTCTGGTCTTATGCCCAGCACCATATCACCGCAGTTTAGAGCAGCAGCTTTAAGGCGGGAAGGCATTCCCAATGTCTCCTTGGTTCCGGACAATGCAATTCTCTCTGTCTCCATATCTACCGATACGGGAATCATGTTAATCGGAGGACTTCCCATGAACTGTCCGACAAATATATTACCCGGATGATCGTACATATCTTGCGGCGGACTGAACTGCTGGTACTTCCCGTCTTTCATCAGCAGCACTTTGTCTGAGATGCTCATAGCTTCTTCCTGGTCATGTGTGACAAAAATGGTTGTGATGCCGACTTCCTGCTGAATGCGCCTGATTTCTTCGCGCATTTCAAGGCGGAGCCTGGCATCCAGGTTGGATAGCGGCTCATCAAGCAATAATAGTTTTGGCTTTTTTACAAGCGCCCTGGCAATCGCGACCCGCTGCTGCTGTCCTCCTGAAAGCTGTCCTGGCTTCCGGTCGATCAGGTGATCGATATGAACGAGTTCTGCCATCTTCTTCGCTMTCTCTTCCGCTTCTTTCTTCGGAATTTTCGCCATTTTAAGAGGAAACATGATATTCTTCAGCACGGTCATGTGGGGGTAGAGGGCATAGTTCTGGAAGACCATCCCGATTTCCCTATTTTCGGGCTCTATCTTATTTACAAGCTTGTCCCCAAAAAGCATTTCGCCTGATGTCGGCCTATAGAGTCCCGCCAGCATGAATAATGTCGTGCTCTTGCCGCAGCCGCTTGGGCCGAGAAGAGAAACCAGTTCACCTTCATTTATCGTGACGTTTAAATTATCTACTGCTGTTACATCATCAAACTTCATTGAGATATTTTTTAAATCTATTCTCAAGATGCTGCCCCCTAATCTCTGTCATATAAAGTCAACAGGACTCATTTTACGGGGAGTTTAATAAGCAGCAATGAAGGAGTTGTAAAACATTTGTAAATAATTCGAAAATTTTGTTTAGAATTAGGTTGATTGACTACGAGGGGGATGGTCAAGGAATGGGAACGTCTGCGAAGTGGAAAACTTTATAACTCTATGGAAAGGCAGGTTATCTGAAGGATGGATGAATGCCTTTCTTACTCCAGTAATCTCTACACCAAACAAAGAGAGGTTGTTAATAAATGGCCAAAAAAAATACGAGAGAACAAAATTCTTTATAAAGAACAAAATATATATTATAATGGAAATATCATAAAAGAAGAGGATGTTTTTACTTTATAAAAGGAGTGAAAGAAATTGAGGAAACGATTGGTTTTGATTCAACTATCTAGGGCACTGGTTCCTATTATGGTTATGCTGTTTCATGTTTCGGTGAATATGGAGGGGTATTGGGATTATAACTTGCTAGGTTTGTCTTCTCTTCCTATTTCCGGCGGGGTGAATTACTTCTTTGCTTTATCCGGTTTCATGCTTTTTTATATTTATCAGAAAAAATTAGGGCAGCCAAAACAATTAAAAGGCTTTATGCAAAGCAGGTTTGTCCGGATTTATCCCGTATATTTTGTTCTTACGATGATTGCGATTCCAGTCCTGATTTTCTTTCCGTACTTAGGTGTCGGGCATGAGATCAATTATAATACGATTGTGCATTCCCTGCTGCTTATCCCCGAGGTTGATGGAGTGAAGCCGGTCCTGGATGTGGCATGGTCATTGGTTTACACAGTCTATTTTTATATGATTTTTTCGATCTTGTTTCTTTCCAAGAAAGTCTTCTCGACGATTTTTTTGACAACATGGACCATTATTTCCATTGGGTTTGCGACTAATATTTTGTGGGCAGAGCAATTTATCCCCTACTTCTTTTTCTATCAATATAACCTGATTTTCCTGGCAGGAATGCTGTGTGCATATGCAGTGACAAGATTCCAGCCTTCGATGCTCGTTTCAGTTGGCCTGGTGATTATTGGACTTGCCGGTTTTCCTCTGACTTGGTTGAACTATCTCAACCCGGTATTGGATAACAGTTATTATGACTTGTATACAGGGCTCTCCTCCGTCTTGATCATTTACGGGCTTGCTTCGATTGATCTGAAGAAGAATATCCGAATCCCGAGGGCCTTGAATTATCTGGGAAGCGCCTCGCTGTCCATTTATCTGGCGCATAACCTTGTGCTGAATACCTTCTCTGAGATATTCAGCAGGACAGGAGTGTTTTATGCAGCAGGACCAGTTGTAACGAGCATCAGCCTGCTGGTTATCATCACATTCTTTGGCTGCCTGGTGCATTCGTTTATTGAGAAGCCGTTGACTGCTAAGCTTAAATCGCGTCTCGACGGGGATGCTGCTCCGATTGTACAAGATAATGCTGGAAAAATTCCGGCTGGTCAAACAGTTTAATTAGTGGAAAAGCCCCTTCGATTGAAGGGGCTTTGTTATTGTTTAGGAAACTTTTTCGCGTTGGAACATTTGCCTGTCGGGGCTGATTAAGGCGCTTGCGCTTTATTCTTATCCCCAAGTCACATGAATGATCGAGTTCTTTTGAGATATGGAATATCCCCTTGTTTCGCTGAAGGAAACCGACACCTCTGCGCCCGTTTCGTGTACAAGCTTGATATTTTCAATGAGTCCCTGGTATTCACTGTCTGCAAAGAAATCTAAGAGTATTCCTACATTCTCTTTAGGGACACTGGCAGTACCAGTTGACATAGAAAACAAAAGAGTGTCATCTTTCATTATTACGAATAAATCGGTGTTTTCCAGTGCGTACAGGATACCGCCGTGTTTTTTCGCAATGGCAGCGAGCTCCTGAAACTTTTCTAGATCCATTATATTTGTGTATTCACTGCCATGAAGGATGATTGATTCATTCTGTTTTGCTGAATCCGTGGGGGAAACATCATTTTCGCTCGTATTAGTTGGTGTATCAGTATTTTCTTCGTCTTCATTAGTGCTTCCAGAATCGCTCTGCTTATCTTTAGTTTCCTCTGTTCCTGTAGAAGGTTTTTTTTCATCTGTAGAATGATTGTCAGTATCTTTCTGTTGAGGGGTGTTGTCTTTCTTGTTTTCTTCGGTACTTTCTATCTCGGTTTCCGAGCTTTGCCCGGACTGATCTAGACTTGCGTTAGCTGTGCTTTGGGTACCCTGATAGTGAAATGCACCAGCGGCAATGAAGAATAGGAGCATAAAAACGATTGCGGAAAATTTCTTTTTCACTTTACACCTCCCGGGTATTTGATTAACTAGCTATGTATCTTTTAGACGATGTAAGTTCTCTTCTTGTTTCGATTTTATTGTAATTTTTGAAAATAATAGTATAGCCTCCTTAAAGGATGCCGACATCCCATCGTATGCTGAAGCAAAAAAGGTATTCATAAAGTTTTGCTTTTTTTTATAATGAGGTTATTTAACCAGAGAGTATATTTTAAGCTGGTTAACGTGTAAGATTATTTTTAAGTAAAAGTAAAGGGGGATACCCGTTATGAAACTTTTAAAAATACTGGCCATAGCTGTAGTAGTACTTGGAATAGCCGGCTTTGCTGTTTATCACTTCGGCACCAATATGGCCATGGATAAAATAGGGGACTTTGTTGATCAGGAATCAGCCAACCCGGGTCAAGTCGAGGAAGTAAAGAGGCAGATCGCAGCAAATCCTGAACTTCAACAGTTCCTGAATGACGGTGTAGAAAATGTCGATGAAAGTACGTTGGTTTATCAAACAAAAGAAGAAGCAATCAACGGTGTTATTAAGAAAGTGGGCATAAGCGAGTTGATGAATCTTCAGTCGAAAGTATCGGATGGAGTTACCCCGGAAGAACAATCTGAAATTATTGCTCTGCTGGAAGAAAAAATGAGTGAGGAAGAAATCCTTGCGCTCAAAGTTTTGGCTAATAAAGAGCTCGGGCTTTAATGAATTTCCAAGTAGAATAGTATTAATAATGAACTTCAGGTAGAGGATTTTGCATGCTGGAAAGGAAGAGTGGTCTTAAATATAGAGGGAGGAGACTATCAGTTTAAGATAGTCTTCTTTTGGTTTTACTATGGCCTTTTTTATCCTTTATTTTAACATTAATAGTCCAAAATATTTTTGTGCGATTAGAAACTATGGAATGACTTCAGAAGAGGCGATTCAGGCCAGTCAGGAGTTAGATGAACTTCTGATGAAAATCCAATCCGCGGTTCCTCTTCATCTCAATAAAAGAGAAACAAAATTGGCTTAGTAATGCCTATACCAGATTCCTGGAGGAACCATTAAAACAGCCTTCCATACATTTCTTTGCTGGCAGTGAAAAATGAATATAGGCGAAAGAATATAATTAGAAATGAGAACGGGCAATCGAATGAAGATTGCCCGTTCTCTTGGTTTGTATAGATGATACTTAATCCAATTTTATTATTCTGTAATCCCCACAGAATCAAATCCGCCGGCAGCAGCTGCAACTTCCGGACTGCCTTCACCATAAAGGTCGATGGCCGATTGAATGATCGACTCCCGGGCATGGCTGAAGTCCGAGTCAGGTGTCAGGTAGACGGTAAGTGCGCGATAGTAGATTTTACCGAGTTTCTCACGTCCGATGTCCTGGGCTGTCAGATAGGCAGCATGGTTGATGATGGAGGAGTTGATGTGCACTCCGCCGTTGTCCAAGTCACGTGGCAGGTCGTAATATTCATCCATATGGGATGGATACATGCCGTCGCCATTTCCGTATGGCACATAGGCAGCGCCGACCGGGAATCTGCTCGGATCGCTCAAGCTTCTAAGTGCGTCCCTGCCGTCTTCTCTTGCTGCAGGAGCCATGATGTCCTCTCCCATTTCCCAGTCTGAGTCATCAATTAATGCTCCGAAAATATCAGAAAACGCTTCGTTCAACGCACCCGACTGGAAGCGGTAAACAAGCCCGGCCGAGTTGGAGGTTACGCCGTGGGCCATCTCGTGGGCGGCTACATCAAGCCCCGCTGACAGCGGCACCATGAATTCACCATCACCATCTCCATAGACCATAAAGGTTCCGTTCCAGAACGCATTATTATAGTCTTCGCCGTAATGGACGACGGATTGAATCGGCATGCCGTTGTCATCAAGGGAATTGCGGTCATGTTCGTCCTTGTAGTACTCATACACTTGTTCAGAATTATAATGGGCATCCACTGCGGCTCTGTCAAAGTCATCCTTGAAAGATGCGTCTTTTCCATGGAACACTTCTAAATATCCCTTCGAGTAATCATATGTAATGATCCCCTCTAGTCCCTCATGGCTGTAGTCAGCAAGGTTGAATACAGTTCCTCCACGCTCAGGCTTGCTTCTGGAGATGTGTAACTGGCGGTGTTCTCCCCATATTCCGATGCCGGCTCCTTTTTGGGTTTTGATTTCATCGGCATGCATGATGGCATTGTATTGATCGATGACTTTCCCTGTTTTGGCGTCGACAAATACATACCAGTTGCCGGGTTCATCACCGAGGAAGCTGAGGTTCACTTTATGGGCAAGATGATTTTTTCCTTGGAACGGATAGATCACAAGGTCAGAAGATGGAAGCTGATCTAAGGTGGAAGGTGCGTCAACGGACGCTTTTGCAGTCTCTAGAGCCGTTTTGACTGAGACAGCTGGAGTGGTATCAAGATTGCTTTCCTCCAGTTGTTTATTTAGGGTACCGTTCACTGCGGTGATTTCATTCTTTTTGTTATAGTGGACGAGCACTTCTGCTCCTTCAACAGGAACTCCATTTTTTGTCTGGTTATAGCGGAAGTGGGTCATGCCGAGTTCGTCTTTTTCTTTCTTCTTCAGCTTTAAGTTTCCCTGGGGATTTTTCATGTTGAGTTTAGCTTTGTGTTCATTGAGGAAATTGATGGCGTCTGCAGATGTCACAGCCGAACGTTTCGCTGCGTGTTTTTCCTTCACAAAAAGCGGGACATTGGCATTTTCATTCCATTTTTTTGCGGCAGCATTCTCTGCCTGTGTTTCAGGCTGCACGGCCAGAACGTTGCTGTAGGGAAGGGAAGCGGAAATCAAAGCGGTCGTGATCAGAATGGGAGCGAAAACTTTTTTCTTCAATAAAATTCCTCCTAGATTCAAGATAGTACAAGTATAGAAGAGTTGATAGGTAGTTGCATGATTAGTTTGAATTATCTTACAATTATATTAATTAGTAACAATGGTACAGAATTCGGAGTCATTTCGAGTGTCAAAATAGATAGAAAGTCCTTTAGTCTATTAACGCGCTAAGAGATTGTTGCTTTTAGTGCAGTTATGACTTCAAGCATAAAAACAAAAGCAGCCTGGTGGTTTATTAAACCATCAGGCTGCTTTTGTTTTTTTTCTAAGAGATTGTTACTTTTGAATGATCCTCCTCCCCTTTGTGTAGAAGGGGAGGAGCGGAAATCCTTACAAATTAGAAAAGCCGCAATCTTTGCGAAAAGAGACTTCTTCAAAGAGGATCTACCTTTAAAAAGTATTAAACAACGGTTGTAGTTTCACTTGAACTTCGATCAGTCTTTGAAGCATCAATCATAAGGAAGATGGCCGAAACGATATGCATGATCATTCCCACAAAAGGGATCCAGGCAATACAGGAAGTGACAATTCCCAATATGCTTCCGGTGTATGCTCCATCATCTCTCTTGGTTAGTACTAGAGTAATAATATGTAATATCAACATAATAGCTAAAGGGGCCCACATAAAACTAATAACGATGGCAGCGCCTAAAATAGGAACCCCCAAAATGGCTTCAAAGGCACCTGTAATCCATTTCATAATGCGTGACACAGATATGGCTTCCACTCTCCTTCACTGACAATTTAATCCATTATACCATATAGGACAGCTGGTAAGAGTTCTTTATACAGGAACCTGCCGTCTGCTTCATAGGAAAGGTACAGCTTAGTAAGTGGAGAGAAATCATCTTTAGATTACAGAGGAAGCTTCACATCTTTATAGCATGGCATTTAAGTCCTCCTCTAAGATTCAGGAATACCAACAGGAAGGCCACATAAATATACAAAGGGAGGTTTTCTTATAAATAATTATAAAATATATTGTATAATTATTAAAATGTGTTAAGATACATTTTATTGAATAAATATTAATTTAATAATTTTAGGGGGATCAAGCAATATGAAAAAACTTATGACAGGTTTAATGGCGGTTATGATGGCTGGTTCGCTGGCAGCTTGTGGTACATCAGAGGAAACGAGCGGAGAAGGGAAAGAGAAAATCGTAATGGGGACATCGGCAGACTTCCCTCCATTTGAAACACATGATACTGACGGAGAAATTGTCGGTTTTGATATTGACCTTGCCAAGCATATTACAGAAGAGCTGGGCTATGAGCTGGAAATCAAGGATATGAACTTTGACGGATTGATCGGAGCGCTTCAGGCGGACACGGTTGATTTTGTGGCTTCCGGTATGTCCGCGACGGATAAACGAAAAGAGAATGTAGACTTCTCGGTTGAGTATCATCGCTCAGGGGAGATGTTCATTACTTTGCCAGAGACAGAGATTGAGAGCATGGAAGATTTAGATGGCACGAAAATCGGCGTCCAGCTTGGAACGATCCAGGATGAAGCGGCGAAAAAATTAGCAGATACCATTGAGATTGAGGTAAAGGCACTGGATAAGTTGCCAGCTTTGATCCAGGAGCTGAAATCGAAACGTATTGATGCGATTTACTTAGATAAAACGGTGGCTGAAGGATACATTAAAGAGCTGGACCTGAAAGGCTTTGATGATGAAAGTTCCCTGTCTCCTGGAATGGGCATTGCTTTTCCAAAAGGAAGCGAACTGGCAGAAGAATTTTCTGAAGTAATTGAAGAAATGAAAGAAAGCGGCGAGCTGGAGAAGCTCCAAGAGAAATGGCTGAAAGATGAATAAATATTAAGAAGAAATGAGGTGGGCAGGCATGGATTTGGATTTTCTCCAGATCGTGCCTTCTATTCCTTTTATACTGAACGGAGTCTGGGTGACGTTACTTTTCGTTTTGGTGTCAGGAATCGTAGGTTTTATCATCGGAACAATACTATCATTATTCAAGATTGGCAGAATCAGAGTGTTAAGGTGGATAGCGGATGCCTATACATCCATTTTCAGGGGTACTCCGCTGATTTTGCAGCTGATGCTGATTTATTTTGCCACTCCCCAGCTGACAGGTTATGACATTCCGCCGTTCCTGGCAGGGATGCTTGCATTCGGGCTGAATTCCGGAGCGTATATCTCGGAAATCATTCGTGCGGGGATACAGGCAGTGGACAAAGGGCAGAGGGAAGCGGCCGAAGCGCTGGCCATCCCATACCGGCCGATGATGAAGGATATCATCTTGCCGCAGGCACTGAAAAATATTCTTCCGGCCCTGATGAATGAATATATTACTTTGACCAAGGAATCCGCCATTGTTTCGACAATCGGGTTTTTAGATATTATGAGAAGATCGCAAATTGTCAGTGCCAATACATACACAGCTTTTGAACCGCTGATTTTTGCAGGGTTCATTTACTATGTGCTCGTAATGGGCTTGACGCTGCTGGGAAGAGGATTGGAAAGGAGGCTGCGCCAGAGTGAGTAAGGAGTATATTAAAATAAAGTCTCTTCATAAAACATACGGCAAGCTGGAGGTTTTAAAGGGAATTTCGACAACGATTGGCAAAGGAGAAGTGGTGGCAATCATCGGTCCCTCGGGTTCCGGAAAGTCAACGATGCTGCGCTGTTTGAATCTTTTGGAAACACCTTCGAGCGGTGAGGTCTGGATCGGATCAGAAGAGATTACGAATCCGAAAACCGATATAATGAAAGTAAGACAGAACGTTGGGATGGTATTTCAGCATTTCAACCTGTTTCCGCATAAAACGGTCCTTCAGAATGTCATGTATGGCCCGATGGTTGTAAAAGGTGAATCAGAGGCCGAAGCCGAGGAGAATGCAAGGCGGCTTTTGAAGTCAGTAGGGCTGTCGGAAAAAGCAGATGATTATCCGAACCGGCTGTCCGGGGGGCAAAAACAGCGTGTGGCCATAGCGCGGGCGCTCGCGATGTCACCGGACGTCATGCTGTTTGACGAGCCGACATCCGCCTTGGATCCCGAGATGATCAAGGAAGTGCTGGACGTTGTTAAATCTCTGGCTCACACAGGAATGACGATGGCTATTGTCACACATGAAATGGGCTTTGCCAAAGAAGTCGCAGACAGGATTTTGTTCCTGGACGGCGGGGTACTTATGGAAGACGTCCATCCAGAAGAATTCTTCCATAATCCAAAGAGCGAACGTGCTAAAGAATTCTTGGAAAAAGTGCTTTAAACCGCTAAGAGGTACTGCCCCTGGTGACACCCGAAGTAGGTCGGGCGATATTTATGTAAGGAGGTTGATAGATATGAACCCATTAAAACAGCGAGTTGCGGAAGAGATTGATGGTCTGAAGACGATTTTCGATGAAATCAGTATTTATATAGGAGAGAACCCGGAACTGGGCCATGAGGAATTCAAGGCGAGCAAGGTTCTTTCGGAAACACTGGAGAAGCATGGTTTCGAGGTCGAGATGGGGACATGCGGTTTGCCGACTGCTTTTCGAGCTGTTATTGACAGTGGAAAGGAAGGGCCGGCCATTGGATTCATGGCTGAATACGATGCGCTGCCGGAAGTCGGACATGCATGCGGCCATAACCTCATTGGCACAATGGGCATCGCTGCCGGAATCGGCCTTAGCAAGGTCCTCTCCGAAACAGGGGGAAAGGTGATTGTCTACGGAACCCCTGCAGAAGAAACCCGCGGCGGCAAAGTGACGATGGCTGAGGAAGGTGTTTTCGAGGAGCTGGATGCGGCATTGATGGTCCACCCGCTCAACAGCTATGTAAAGAGCGGTTCTTCCCTGGCGATGGACGCCATTCAGTTTGAGTTTTTCGGCAAACCGACTCATGCAGCCGCAAGCCCGCAGGATGGAATCAATGCTCTGGATGCCGTCATTGGAACCTTCAACAGCATCAATGCCCTGCGCCAGCATATCCTGCCGTCCGCCCGTATCCACGGGATCATCACAGAAGGAGGGAAGGCAGCGAATGTGACACCGGATTATGCAGTGGCGCAATTTTATGTGCGTGGCAAAACACGTGAGTATGTAAATGAATTGACGGAAAAAGTGAAGAAGTGCGCGGAGGGGGCAGCCCTGCAGACCGGGGCAGAAATGAAGCATTCCTTCTACGAATTCTCTTACGATGACATGATCACCAACGCTGGATTGTCCGATGCTTTCACGGCAGAATTGATTGCCCTGGGAGTCTCTCCTTCTGAAGTCCACGAACAGCGCGACGGCAGCGGTTCACTCGATATGGGTAATGTCAGCCAGGTCGTGCCGTCGATCCACCCTTATATCAAGATTACGGACGGACCCTTTGCCTGCCATACCCATGAATTCCGGGAAGCGGCCATGACGGATGAGGCCAGGGGAGCGATGATTCTTGGAGCGAAGGCGATGGCGTTGACTGGGGTGGAGGTGCTGGTGAATAAGGAGCTGCTAGCCAAGGTTAAGGCTGAATTTGCCTTACAGCATGGAGATATACTTGAACCAGCTAGAACCAAATAGTCCTTGATGAAAAATCTAAGCCATAAACAGGCTTGGATTTTTTTATTGTACAGAAAGGCTTTAAGAGAGGGACTATGTTGGTTCGACCAAAAATTGCTAATTTGTCGGATTTCGTTGTCGTTTATTTTGGTTTAATATTGCTAGATTATTCAGTCAATCGGGAATAAAATCAATATAGTAAGTAATTGTAAAACTTGTAAAAAAGGAGGAATATTCTTGCCGGGTTACTACATGAGAGAGGTTAAGACTCCGCTGAAGCTTTGCGGTATAAAATTCTTTAAATGCGAAGAAAACAGAATTTATATAAAATTCTTACAGAATCCTCGCAGGCGTCTTTTTAGATAATCTTCAATCATAATCCGTTCGAGAAAGGCAAATCCATTGAAAGGTGGAGACGCAAAACTATAGGGGCTGAAAGTCTTTAGACCATGCTCGCCAGTTGCCGAATATTTTTTTATAATTACACCTCTATTTCCCTCTCATAGATATCTCCTAAATTAATTACCTCCATAGACAACTGTTCAGTAGACTCCTTGGTTTTAACTAGTGAATGGTCAGACCCAATCAACTAACCATCCTATAAATCCTAATGAAAAGGCTTAGAGATAGAACAATCTCTAAGCCTTTTGCCGTTAATACCCGCAAGTTTTTAAATAAGGGAAGGAATCGCCCTTAGTCAGGAGGACAGCATTAAAAGAGACACTGTGTGAATTCTATAGTGAATTCAAAGTGCTATTTAATATGTGTTTTGATTGTTTGCATCTCTGAAGTGAACTCATTACATCAAAGCCTGTATCTTTTTCCTATAAACAACACTTCTTATATTTCTTCCCGCTTCCGCAAGGGCAAGGATCATTCCGTCCAACCTTCTCTTCTCTTACTATGGGAGCAACCGCCTCTTCAATTCTTTTTTCTTGTGCAATTAAGTTCGATTTTATTTCCTGAAGGTCAGGATGCTCGATTTCATTCATAACCAGATTCGCGTAAAAGGAGTGTTCCAAATCGGTCATGATCATGTCATAGCCCGCTGATAGCTGTTTTTCCACAAGCGGAATGGCTTCAACCGATAATTGCTGACAAAGAGAGTCCAGAATGACAGTTCGAATCGTCATATCTTTTGTTCTATTCAAAAGCCTTAGCAGGGCTTGTTCGGCTTGTGGTGACTTGATTTTGGCGAGTATATCTACGCTGTAGATGAACGTATCCTCATTAAGTGCAATCTTTTCCACTTCTTCAACAACCTCATTCGTGCCGATCTTGATGAGAGCAGAAGAGATTTCCTCCAGTGCTTCATCTCCGTCGTCCCTGACAAGTAAGCTTATCAAGTCTGGTATAGTGGAGTCAGTCCGCAGCTCTCCCGCCATATACACTTGAAACAAACCAATGGCAGGCATAAACGAATACTCCAGCAATTCCTTCATCGCATTCTCTGCTTCCCAGTCCACTATCACTTCTCTATCAATTAATTCATTAACGATACGTTTCCCTAATTGAAGGCGAGAGTGGTCATTATCGCCATTATCCAGGTCGGCCGCAATGCCGGCGAGCTTTAAGAAGAGTCCCTGTTCATCCAGTTCCGGCAGCAATTTCAGCTCTTTCAGAAATGCTGGATCCAGGTGTTTCTTTAATTCACTTTCATGCTGAAGAAGGACGGCTGTTTCCGCATTTTTCAGCAGGTTGACATACCACTGTTTATTGGATTTATCTTTTTCCAGTCGGGAGATCAGCTCCACAGCCCCTTCTTCATCCACCGGCAAGAAGTCTATATGAGGAAGGAGGGAGGAAGGGAAAATGGTAGGAACATTGCGGTCATAGGCTTCCAGCGCTTTGAAGAGTGTGCTTGGTTCAGCAAGGTGGCTGTCTTGTAAAATAGTTACCGCATAGTGCTGGATAAATGGGTCATCGCTTACTAAAGCAGATTCGATTTTATGTAAAAAAGAAGACATGAAAACAGTCCTTTCGATAGTGAATTTTATAAATGGAAGTCAATCCAACTTTAATCCTTCATTAGAATTGCCTTAGTAAACTCCTTGAAATCATATAAGTGATCCTCTACTATTTTCTGAAGGATTTCAAGGTTGAGTTCCTGATTAGCATGAACAGCGATATTTCGGAATCCTACTATAGCTTGCATTCTAGCTGAAATGGCAGTAGTGATGATTCCTTCTTTTTCCAGTAGAGTAAAGGCATCTCGGCTTGTCTGCGGAAGCCCAAGTTTTTTCTCGGCCACCACATGCATAGCTAAATCAATGCTCGCTTCACAGGCACACTGGATATTCAGGATGATGGAATCTTGTTTAGTAAAATTATGGAGAGGTTGCGGGTTATAGTCATATTCTTCTTTGACTCTCTTGATGCAGTGTTCGATGATACTGGTCTTATTAAGAATCACGTCACTTTTCATAAACGGTCCCGCTTTCCTTGATTTTTCTAAGTAACATTTTTTTAAAGGAGGCAATATGCATGGACTTAGAGAAGACAATTATAAGTTACTTGAAAGAAGCAGCCTCCCCCTATCTCATCATTATTTTTGGCTCACCCATTAAAGGAAATTCCACCTCTAAGAGTGATATTGATATCGCCTACTTAAGCGACAAGGCTCTTGATAAATATACAATTTTTATGACAGCTCAAGGACTAGCCTCAAAATTGAATAAGGATGTTGACCTGATTGATCTTAAGCCGAAGTCATTCACACTGGAAAAGTGATCTATTGTACGGATGTTAGAAGAAAAATGGAGTTTGAAATGAAGGCTTTGAAAAAGTATGCCCAACTTAATGAAGAGCGTGAACCCGTCTGTTTACTATTCTATTCTCATCCAGGGGCAATCGCAACTGCTGGTGAAGGGTGTGAAGTATGCCTCGAAAAATTAAAACTCCTCTTCTTCCACTATCTCATCACATTGCGGGCACGAAATAAAAGTATCATTAATATGGAATCCGACATATCCGTGGGTGAGTTCCTGAATCATAAAAATGTCTTCCCACTCGACTTCAAATTTAAGATCACAGCGATTGCAATGAAATTCCCGTGCACCAGAATCCTTTGCTTCTTCCTCTTTTTGTCTGCGTTTCTTTTTCCTGCCCACCTCTCTCTCCCTTCAAATTTTCTACTCTAGCAATACGTTTGGCGGTTCGACAAATTCCGGAAGGGGACTATCACCAAGAAATCCAATGAATACCGTCTCCAAATGGAAGCACATTTCTAGTACAATAGGAGTAATAGAGCTTGATAGAAGGAGGGGTGTCTGGGATGGATGTTACGTTGAAGAGAATCGTGGAGGCGAGTTATCTTACGGCAGATTCGGCTCCGCATTATCGGACGATTTTACGGTATTTTTATGGGCAGCATGAGCAGATGAGAGATTATATTGCGCCTGAAGAGATCTTGGAGTATATGAAGTCGGTTCCTTTTTTTCCGGATTACAGCGAGGAGCAGCTTCATCAGCAGCTTGCACAGCTGGTGAAGTGGAATAACTTGATTGCGCGGCAGGATATGACGAACGCCAAGACGGTTGAGGAGTATAAGAAGAAGCGTTTTCGTTATCAGTGTACCCCGTATACGGTGGAAATCGAGAGGATGCTGTCAGGCCTCGAGAAGATTGGTGATTCTTTTCAAGGTTCGCTTGAACGTTCGCAGTTTGACCGTCTGCTGCAATCGCTCTCTATCTTGGAGAAGGAAGTGGATCAAAGCCTGTCCAAAACACCAGAAGAATATATGCGGGTTTGGGAGGATGTTTTCCGCTATTTTCAAAGCATCCGTACGAGCACGGCTGATTACATAGCTTATATTAATAGTGAACAGACAGACCAGCGGATGCAGACCGAGGCTTTTCTTATTTATAAAAATCAGTTCACTACTTATTTAAGAGATTTCATAGTTTCTCTTCAAAAAACGTCCTTGCAAATCCAGGAGCGGTTGAACAGCTTGAGCGGGGACAAGCTGAAAGTTTTTTTTCAAAAGCTGATCGAGCACCGCCAATCGATTCCGCGTCTTGAGGACTTGTCTTCGTCATCAGAGGACTGGCTGTCAGAATATGAAGGTTATTGGGATTCACTGTGCCGCTGGTTCCTGGGATCAGGCTCTCAGCGAAGCGAATTGGAAGTATTGCAGTGGCAGACGAATGAAATGATCCGCCGGATGACGAGGTATGTTCAGAGAATCGGAGAGAGGCAGCAGCATTTCCGGAGCCGGAAGCGCGATTATCTCCATTTAGCGAACTGGTTTAAGGAAAGCAGCGGAATTGATGAATCTCACCGGCTTTCCTCTGTCGTGTTCGGCTCCATGACCATCCAGCATCTGTCCCTTCAGGAAGGCACAACCGATAACCTTCACTCAGATACGTGGGATGAAGAGCCTGTACTTCGGACGATCAAGCCAAGGACGATCCGTTACAGGGAAAAAACCAAGCCCGGCGGCTTCGATTCTAATGAAGAAAAGAAACAGAAACAGCGGCAGCACTATTTAGAAGAACGAAAACATGAAAAACAGCTGATTGAAAAGTACATGAATAAAGGTGTCATTGAACTGTCCTCGATTGGGACGGTTGAGCCATTCATCCGCAAAATTTTACTGAGCTGGATTGGAAAATCGATGGCTTCGAAAAACAGAAAAGTGAAAACGGATTACGGCCTGACGGTGGAAGTAAAGCTGGATAAGAACAAGATGATTACGTTACAAGCTGAGGACGGAAAGCTATCCATGCCGAACGCGATTTTTCACTTGAAAAAAGAAGGGGTGAAATAAGTGGAGCAGACACAGATTTTTGACGAAAAGGCCATCCAGGGCATGGATCTTCTTTTTCATCATTACTGGATCCTGAGGTCTGAGCAGCCTGAATGGTATCAGCTCATTAGGGAGCGGGAAAAAGTGCTGCGCCGGTATATCGGTGATAAATTCGGACTGCGGCTGATTGTGCACCAGCATTTTATCAAGCTGGAGAAAATACCTGCTGAACCGGAGAGGTGGATGGGCATCCAGGAATTTCAGGAGCCAATGGACTATGCGATCTTCTGCTGTGCGCTCTCCTTTTTAGAGGGAAAAGCAGTCGATGAGCAGTTTCTGCTGTCGGAGATCTGCCAGGAAATCCAAAGTGATTACCCGGGAGATTTTCCACTGGATTGGACGCTCTTTACCCACCGGAAGTCACTAATCAGGGCGGTGAAGGTGCTGATGAATTTTCAGCTGATCCGCACGATTGACGGAGATATCTCCCGCTTTGATCATAACGAAGAGCAGGAGGTTCTATATGAAGCAACCACCTACAGCCGGTACTTCATGAGGACCTATCCGGACGATTTTGCGGCCTATACGCATTGGGAAGAACTGCTGAAGGAAGATTGGAAGCTGAATCAGGAAGATGAGCGGCGTAAGAGAGTCTATCGAAAGCTCTTCTTTTCCCCTGGCATCCACCGCCAGGACCAGCAGGATCCCGACTTTCTGTACATCCGCAATTTCCGGAACCGGCTCAGTGAAGACATTGACAAACACAGCGATTACCAGCTGCATGTTTATAAAAATACAGCGTTCCTGTCCTCTGCCGAAAGCAGGCAGTACCATAATCTGTACCCTGATACGAAAGCGTCCTCTGACCTGCTTCTTCAGCTGTCAAAAGAGATCCACGGGCAGCGGGAGCGATACACGCCTGCTGAAAACGGGGAGATCATTTTTACAAAGAGTGAGTTTGAGCAGGCCATCGATGAGTTGAGGGAGGCCTATGGGCACGGATGGTCGAAATTTTTTAGAGAAAAAAACTCCAGCGGCATTGCGGCGGAGTTAATGATATCGATGAAGGACTGGATGATGGCCGAAGAAGACGAAGAAACAGGCTTGATCAAAATAAAGCCGCTGCTTGGTGTCATCGCTGGAGAATATCCTGCAGATTTTGACAGAGGGGGAGAGAGGGAATGACGGACACACAATGGATGATGAACAGAGCGGGGCTGCTGAACTTCTGGTATTACGATGAGGAGATCTTTCAATTCTCGGAAGGCAAGCTCCTTTTGAGAGGAACGAATGGATCTGGGAAATCGGTGACGATGCAGAGTTTTCTTCCGGTCCTGCTGGATGGAAAGAAATCGCCTGACAGACTGGATCCATTCGGTTCTAAAGCGAGAAAGATGGAAGACTACCTGCTCGGCGAAAAGGAAGTCGTGAACCGCGATGAGCGGACAGGGTATTTATTCATAGAATACAAGAAGCGTGGAACGGATCAGTATATAACAACAGGGATTGGCATGCAGGCGAAGCGGAATAAAGGCATTAAGTCGTGGTATTTCCTCCTGACGGATAACCGCCGTATCGGGAAGGACTTTCATCTTTCACAGATCCATCTTGGTGACAGGGTGCCTTTTTCAGCAAAAGAGTTGGAAAACCGCATAGGAGACGGGGGCTATGTTGTCCATACGCAGCGGGAATACATGGACTTGGTCAATAAGCATGTGTTCGGATTTCAATCAGTGGAAGCGTATGAGGATTTAATTAAGCTTCTGATTCAATTGCGGAGCCCGAAGCTCTCCAAGGATTTCAAGCCGACCGTCATTTACGAGATTCTCGAATCCGCTCTTCCGCCTTTGACAGATGATGAACTCCGCCACCTGTCCGACACGATCGAAAACATGGATCAGACACAGCAGCAGTTGGAACAGTTAGAGCGGGAGTTTGATTCGAGTCAAAAGCTGACCGCTCAATACCATCTGTACAATCAATATATCTTGGCAGAAAGAGCGAAGCAGTGGCAGGTGTCTCAAGAGCGCCATGCCAAGGGAGAGGAAAAGGCACAGGCGCTGGAAAAAGAAGAGGACAATCTCAGTGAGGAAATCTTTCGTTTGGAAGAGAACCAAAAGCAAGCACTGCAGAAGCGGGAACTCGCCGAGTCTGAAAAAGGCCGCCTGCAAAAGCATGAAGTATGGAAGCTCGAAGAAGATAAAGCGAGGATGAAGGACGAGGCAGGCAAGTGGAATAAGAATCTTCATGATCTGCAGGAGAAGTGGGACAGAAAGAAAGAGAAGCTCAATGCCGACTGGAAGCAGCGAGAAAGCGACGAAGCGGAATTAAGCAGGCAGGAGCAGATGGTCGGCGAATTGATGGGAGAACTGGAGGTCGACGGAGAAGAGGCCGCATTCAGCCAGCACGCTGTCAATGCCGCTGATTTCCAAAGACATTCCAGGGAAGAATTTGATTTCGCCGTCTGGTCGAAAGAGTCCGGGCAGCATGAAAGTCTCTTGTCATCCCTTGGAAAGCTTGCGGAAAAACTGGAGAGCTTGAGTGTCGACCACGACCGTCTGCAAAAGGAATCTTCCGAAAAAAAGCAGGAAATCGATGGATTGCAAAAAGAACAGGATCATCTTAGGCAGTGGTTCACTGAACAGAAAGCCAGCCTCCAGCATGCCGTGTTTTCATGGATTGGGCGCCATTCGGAAGTAAGCTATTCAGAAGAACAGCAGCAGGAAATCGCCCGTTCTTTGCAGGGGCTTTATGAAGCGAACCGCTATGAAGATATCCGGGAAATGCTCCTGTCAGGCATTAGTGATTATACAGCTGAAGTGAAAGCGGAAATGAGTCTGGCCCGCCAAAGGCAGACGGAGAAGAAGAGGGAAATAGAAGAGGCGGAGAACCAGCTTCACTATTGGAAAAACTTAAAAATGCCAAATCCTGACCGCCATCCTGATACAGAGAAAGCCCGCAATGAATTGAGGGAAAAGGGCGTACCATTCCTCCCGTTTTATGCAGCAGTTGAGTTTGAGGACCATGTTACTGAAGAACAAAAAGAACGGCTGGAGTCTGCCCTCATGCATGCTGGGCTGCTGGACAGCTTGATCACGGAAGAAAAATCAAATCCCGTTCACGACCGCTTCATCCGGGCGGAGCCGCTTGTTCTCGGCCACACGCTCGCCGATTATTTGTATCCAGATGTGGATGAAAGTGACGAGATATCTAAATCCCTTGTTGACGAGGTGTTAAGAAGCATTTCCCTTGATGAACAGGAAAACGGCTTCCGTATCGATCTCGATGGAGCCTATGCGATTGGCTTTCTCGAAGGCCATGCACCAGAGGAAGGGCCCTCCAAATATATCGGCAGAACTTCACAGAAGAGATACAAGCAGCAGAAGATTTCAGAGTGGGGAGAGCAGCTGGTCCTGCTGAAGGGAGAACTGCAGCAATGGGAACGAACGGTGATGGACTGTGAAGAAGCTCTACAAGAAGCAGAGGGTTGGAAAACCACCATTCCATCTGATAAGGAACTTAGTGAACTTCATCAAAGCATCGAAACCAATCAGCGAGCCATTCTTCAGGAAAAGCAGCACCTGCTGAAACTTGAGGGGCGCTGGAAAGAAGTTCTTCAAGATATGCAGAGAACCAAGCTGGAATTGCATGGCCAAGGCAGCTCCCTAAACCTGAAGCTGGATATGGAAACTCTTGCACGAGCATTGGAGGCGTCAAGAAGCTATCGGACCTATCTTTATAAATTGGAGAATGTTTCCCAAAAGTGCCTCTACATCTCCAAACAAATCAAGGCCCTTTCCCTGCGAATGGAAGAAGCGGAGGAAGAGCTGGATGAGATTCGCGGCGAGCAAAATAGTGCAGAATCCAAGCTTTCTACCTTAAAAGCCGAAATTCAGTCGATTGAAGAGCAGATGAAACTGAAGGGAATCGACGATATCCGAAAGCGCATCAGCGAAGTTCTTGAAGAGCTGAGAACGACAACGGACCAAATCAGTAACTTGTATGAAGTGCTTCCGCAGAAGAGAGCAGCACGAGATACACTCTTAAAGGAATTGGAGTCGGCCAGGATAAATACAGCTTTTTGGCTGAATATGTCCATGGAGTGGAGCTCCATCGTGAAAAAAGAACTGAGCCGGGGCTTCATCGCAGGAGAAGAAGCCGAACCACCCACGATTCTCTCTAGTCTGGGCGCTGTTTTAGAAAAGCATGACAGAGCCAAGTTAAATGAGCAGCTTACCAAAACCTTTTTAAATGAGCAGCAGAATCTGATGGAGTACAGAATGTTTGAGTATTCCGAAGAGGAGGAGCGTCCGGATTGGTTCAGCGAGGACTTCGGGGAGTACTATGAACCTTTTAAAAGTGAATGGGAGCAGCTCCGAAGCCGCCGTCTTGTGCAAATGGAATATCAGGGACAGCGGGTCAGCCCCTATTTTGTCCACTCTTCTTTGGAAAAAGAATTAGAATCCCAGCGCGGCTGGCTGGATGAGCAGGACCGCCAGCTTTACCAGGATATCATGGTCAACACAGTCGGTGTGATTCTCCGGAACCGGATTCAGCGGGCCCAGAAGTGGGTGAAAGAAATGAACGCCATCATGGAAAGCCGCGACAACTCATCAGGACTGATTTTCTCCGTGGCCTGGAAGCCTCTGACGGCAGAATCCGAGCATGAGCTGGACACGAGCGACCTGGTAAAACTACTTCAGCGCAACAGCAAATTTTTAAACGAAGAAGACCTGAACCGCATCACCAAGCATTTTCAATCCAGAATCGAAAAGGCGAAAGAGCTGATTCAGCTTCGCAATGAGGGATCGACGCTGCATCAGGTTTTGAAAGAGGTTCTCGATTACCGCAAATGGTTCACTTTCGTCCTGTCCTTCAGGCGTGTCAACGAGCCGAAGAGAGAATTGACGAACAACGCATTCTTCAAATTCAGCGGCGGGGAAAAAGCGATGGCGATGTATATCCCATTATTTACGGCTGCTTACTCACGCTACAAAGAGGCGGGTGAGATGGCACCCTATATCATCTCGCTGGATGAAGCGTTCGCCGGTGTTGATGAACAAAATATCCGCGACATGTTCGAAGTAGTCGAGCAGCTCGGATTCAACTACATTATGAACTCGCAAGCCTTATGGGGCGATTATGATACGATTTCCTCACTCTCGATCAGCGAGCTTGTCCGCCCGAAAAATGCTGACTTTGTAACCGTCATCCGTTATGAATGGGACGGAAACCAAAGGAATCTCATAATCGAGGAAGAGGCAGAAGAGGATGAGGAAGTGCTGATCAATTGACACCTTCATTAAAAATTTTTAAAGAGGAATCAGGCTTCCTGAAACTTTTCGCTCTGTTTAAACAAAAATATCGTTCCTTGGGAAGAGTATCCGGAGCGGTGAAGCTGGATGGATTTTCTGATGAGGAACTATTATCGGTAGCGGGATTTATGGGGGTTTCACCCGAGAGCTTGATAGATAAAGGGAAAGTGGCGCTTGCCGACTTTGAACGGGAGCTCGCCCTCACTCCATTCAGGGAGTACAGCTTCGTTGAACTTCTCCAGGAAGTACTCGGGGAGACCATTTTAACAAAGAGAGAGGAGGACGAGTTAACTCTAAAAGAGGAAAAGAAATTTCTTTCCTCGCTGGCCGCTGAAGCTCCCGCTGCTGTGTGGTGGTGGGAGCGGCTGGCGGAGAAGCCTGCTGATTCCAGATGGATTTGGGGTCTGCACAAGCAGGATCCGATCTGGTTGCAGGAGGTGTTATTAATAGTTTCTTCTGCACTGAAAAGCCTGCCTGAAAAAGGGGAGTTTATCCGGCTGCCTGTCTTCGCTCAAAAAATAACCGGGAATCCGCACTCTTTTGATACCAATGGGGTAACTGGAAAACTTCTTCTTCATGCTTTGTACGTGTTAAGTGTGAGCAGAGGTGAATGGGATGGAAGGACGCCTCAGAGTTCAGGAGAAATGAATGACCTATTAGGGTTTCACGGTCTTTTAAAGGATGACTTATGGAGTTTCGTAACGTGCCGGGGATTCCTGGCGGAGGATGAGAAAGGGATCCACCCTGCGTGGGAAGGTTCGGTTGCCCGCGGCTCTGTTATGAATGTCCCGGTCAGAGAGCTGCTTGGGCTGGAGAGGATCTGGCCAGCTTCTGGAAATGAAGTATGGATCGTAGAAAATTCCAGTGTCGCATCAGCCTTACTGGATGAAGTGAAGGATGCTTCTATAATTTGTACTCATGGGCAGCTCCGGACAGCCGGGTGGCTTCTTCTGGATTATCTCGTGGAAGAAGGCTGCAAGCTCAACTATTCAGGAGATCTCGATCCAGAAGGCCTGATGATTGCGGATAGAATAGGTTTGCGGTATAGAGACAGTGTCTCCTTTTGGCGAATGGATTCCGATTCTTATCGTAAAAGCCTTTCCCAGGAAGATATCACCTCGCGGATCGGGAAACTGGATTCGCTGAAGTGCCCGGAGCTGGCTTCGATTGCTTCTGCGCTGAAAGATGAGGGGAAGGCTGGATACCAGGAGGGCCTAATTGAGGATTTGATTCGGGATATGCGTGGGTAGACTTAGGAGGATTTTGAGCACCCCGGCTTGCAGGCTGACGGTTTTACTTTAGAGGTGCAAACACTCAAAACATCTATGAATACGCACTGTGAATTCATTTTGAATTCGCAGTGCGTTTTTTATATGTATCCAGAAGCGAGAGGTGGATACATGAGTTGGACATTTGTGTCGGAGATATGTATCCAGAAGCGGTAGGTGGATACATGAGTTGGGCATTTGTGTCGGAGATATGTATCCAGAAGCGGTAGGTGGATACATAAGTAGAGCATTTGTGCCGGAGATATGTATCCAGAAGCGGTAGGTGGATACATGAGTAGAGGGATTGTGTCGGAGATATGTATCCAGAAGCGGTAGGTGGATACATGAGTAGAGCATTTGTGTCGGAGATATGTATCCAGAAGCGGTAGGTGGATACATGAGTTGGGCATTTGTGTCGGAGATATGTATCCAGAAGCGGTAGGTGGATACATGAGTAGAGGGATTGGGAGGGAGATATGTATCCAGAGGTGGTAGGTGGATACATGAGTTGAGCATTTGTGTCGGAGATATGTATCCAGAAGCGGTAGGTGGATACATGAGTTGGGCATTTGTGTCGGAGATATGTATCCAGAAGCGAAAGTTGGATACATGAGTAGAGGGAATGGGAGGGAGATATGTATCCAGAAGCGGTAGGTGGATACATGAGTAGAGGGATTGTGCCGGAGATATGTATCCAGAGGTGGTGGGTGGATACATGAGTTGGGGGAATGGGAGGGAGATATGTATCCAGAAGCGAAAGTTGAATACATGAGTAGAGGGATTGTGCCGGAGATATGTATCCAGAAGTGGTAGGTGGATACATGAGTAGAGGGATTTGGCCGGAGATATGTATCCAGAGGTGGTGGGTGGATACATGAGTTGGGGGAATGGGAGGGAGATATGTACCCAGAAGCGGTAGGTGGATACATGAGTTGGGGGAATGGGAGGGAGATATGTATCCAGAAGCGAGATGTGGGAACATGAGTTGAGATTGTGCGGAAGGTATGTATCCAGGAGCAGGATGTGGTCAAAAAAGTCATGGTTTCACTTTTGATGTCCTTAAGGGTTGCGGCCGGGTTTAAAAGTTTTATAAAGTAACCAATAATTTGCTAAGAAACCACTTTGTCGAATTTTCGCTAATGGTTTCTCCTTTTAGCACCTGCTGGAAAAAGATTATAATAGAATGATAAGGAGGTGTGCCTATCGATAGGAATCTTTGCTGACTCACTTCGCTTACCACGCAAAAAGTGCCAACACAAAGTCTACTAAGGAAAGGAAGGAACAATTTGCCAAAAGCTTACCTCGTCAATACGAACAAATCCCAAAATCCCCACAATGAAGCAGAGATGCTGGAAGAACAGAAGGTCGCTGCTTATTACTCTCCATGGAAATACCTCATCAATCACATCGAAGCCAATGACATGGTGTTTCTCTACAGCAATGGAAATGGGATCATCGCCCGCGGAATCGGATCGGGAATCATTGAAAAAGCCGGGGAAGATGACTTGGAACACTACATGCCTCTTGTTCAATTTGAAAATCTGGAGGAGCCGCTGCCGCCTTCAGCGATTGTGCAGCTTGCCCAAGGGGTGACGGATGAAAATTACAAAATCAAATGGAACCAGACGATGATCCATATTCAAGGATATATTGGTGAAGAAATCTGGCGCCATATTACAAAGAATAATATGTAGCCGCCCGGGAAATTTGCATTTCTATTTCTCCTGACAGAAAATAAGGGGAGAAATGTAAAGGAGGACTGTCCATTGAAACTGAAAGATAAAAAAGTACTGCAGCTGGTCAGTGACGATTTCGAGGATTTGGAACTGTGGTATCCTGTCCTGCGTTTAAGAGAAGAAGGAGCGGAGGTTCATCTGGCGGGTGAAGAAAAAGGCCATTCCTATAAAGGGAAGTACGGTGTGCCTGCTGTTTCCGATGTTTCTTTTAAAGATGTGAATCCTGACGATTACGATGCGCTGCTTGTACCAGGCGGATGGTCGCCGGATAAGCTGAGAAGATATGAAGAAATCCTTTCGATTGTGAAAAAAATGAACGAGCAGAACAAGCCGATCGGCCAAATTTGCCATGCAGGATGGGTGCTGATTTCAGCCAAAATCCTTGAGGGTAAAAAAGTGACAAGCACGCCGGGTATCAAAGATGATATGGAAAATGCAGGTGCCACTTGGGTGGACGAGCCTTCGATCATTGATGGAAATCTTGTGTCCAGCAGAAGGCCGGCTGACTTGCCGGATTATTTAAGAGATTTTATCTCTGTAATGGAGAAATAAACAAAAAGAGACGAATCCCGTAACCAGCGGGATTCGTCTTTTTAAAAGGCTGTATTTGCATACATTGTTGCTTTCGGAAAAATCCCAAAAGCCGGATTTTTCCCCGTATACCAAGGGTTTTCTCTCAAATCTGAGAGAGCAGCTCTTTTCTTTTCCTGGTTACGAGGATATTTCGGTGAATTATGGTTATTTTTTCGGAATTAGTTTGAAATAGCAACAAAGTTTACGAAAAGACCCTTTTTAAAAAGATAAGAAAGTATATATTTTTTAGATCGAAATTAGGCAGCGTTTCTGAATCCAGCTCCAGCGCCCAGCCCCTCGGGATCAAATAACCCCCGGAGAATAAAAGGAAAGCCCGCCTTTTTTCTCCGGGGAACATTTGCCTGTCGGGGCTGAAAGGGGCGCTTGCGCTTTTTGTGCAATCCAGCTCCAGCGCCCAGCCCCTCGGGATCAAATAACCCCCGGAGAATAAAAGGAAAGCCCGCCTTTTTTCTCCGGGGAACATTTGCCTGTCGGGGCTAAAAGGGGCGCTTGCGCTTTTTTACGTTATTTTTCGAGCTTCTGGATATCCGTCTCTGCGTTGAATAACCTTCTATTCAACACCTCTGTCTTGGAATCTATTTGTGTATGAAAGTTTCTCAGCAAAGCGATGGCATCCTCGTTCTGACTGGTCTCAATACGTTTAGCGATCTCCTTGATCTCATCCTGGCCGGTTTCCAGATTGGACAATCGTTTGTAGATGGCCTCTGACTTATTTTCCTGTCTTGCGAATGCCTTGTCATGCTTATCAAGGCGGGCGCTGAATTTCTGGTCTTGCTGATCCAGGCGGGTATTGACCTTACCTTCTAGTTCATCAAGGGTACATCGAATTTCTGGTCTTGCTGATCCAGGCGGGTATTGACCTTACCTTCTAGTTCATCAAGGCGTACATCGAATTTTTGGTCTTGTTGATCCAGGCGGGCGTTGAATTTACCTTCTAGTTCATCAAGGCGGGCACCGGATTTCTGGTCTTGCTGATCCAGGCGGACGTTGAATTTCTTATCTTGTTCATCGAACCGGGCATTGATACTTTTCTCTTGCTCTTCAAATCTGGTATCTATTTTTTCGAGCTTACCTAATATCACTTTTAATGTTTCTTCCATCTCCTTCACCTCTTTTAAAGTTTTTCGATAAGTGATTGTCTTGGACAAAGGGCTGTTTCTGGTTGCCAAGGAACTCATTGAGCAGCAACTAAGGTAATGAAAAGAGCCCCTCAAAAAGAGTAATTTTTTCCGGCATTGGTTCCGAATTCGAATATTTTGTAGGCGGTAAGAGTGAAGCATTCCACTTCGGCTTCATTAAATAGTCTGCCGGCATCTTTTGTCATAGCATCGAGCCTGGTTTTGACTCCTTCTGATATATCTTCCCGCAGGTAATCATCGAGAAGATTGGCCTTGGAATAAAGGGAGAAGAGAAAGCCTTCGAAAAAGAGATTCACTCCGTGAAATTCAATAAATCGGTAGTGGAAAGGAGACTCGAAAAGGGGTTCCAGCGGGCGGATTTCTTTTTCAAAATAGGCAGTGTCGTAGAGTGCTTCCAGTATATCGGGAATAGATTCACTGTAAAAGAGCAGAACATCTTCTTTTAATTTTTCCCGATTTTTGGATAAATGATCAGACAGCGGTTGATTTTTAGTAGAAGATTTCAATGAAGACCTCCAGAGTATAGTTTTAGGGGAATACAGGGGTTGTAATCAGAGCGGCGGGTTTAATTGTTAAATGGTTCCATTTGTCACCTCCTTATCTTTATTTTAACATTAATTTAATCTTAATAGAGGGAAATTTTCCGAAAAGTCACTCTATAATTTGGTATGATTAGAAGTAAGAATGATTGGTAAGGGTGTGGCTCATGTGACAAGAACAGCTGAGGTACTTGCGTTATTTCTCGAAGAAAACTTTCAGGAATTCTTACAGACATGGCGGGAAAAAGTTGTGATTTCGGATAGTGATAAATTCAAGGAAGAAGTTGTCAACAATGGAGTGAGAATGTACGGGCTTGTGAAGCGTGCTATCAGCAGGCCATTGAGTGAAGAAGAGATTAAACTGCTTGCGCGTAAGGTTGCCAGCGAACGCGTGGAGTCCGGTGTGAACATCAGTGAATTTGTCTACAATGTCAATGTGGGCAGAAGTGAAATCATCAAGTGGGTAAGCACATCGGGAATAAAGATAGAGGAGCTTCACCCCTATTTTGAGGAAATCAACAGGGTCTTTGATCGTTTCTCTTATTTTGCTGTAAAGTTTTATTCAGAAATCAAGGACGGGCAGTTGAAGGAAAAAGAGTTGTATATCGATCAGACACATAAAGAAAGATTGACGATCCTCGGGCAGATGAGTTCGAGCTTCGTCCATGAATTCAGAAACCCTCTAACATCCATAATCGGATTTACAAAATTATTGAAAAGTGACTATCCGGAGCTTCCTTATTTGGACGTGATGAGTCATGAATTGGATCAATTGAACTACAGGATCTCTCAATTTCTTCATGTATCGCGTAAGGAAATTATCGAGAGCAAGAAAGAAAAATTCCTTGTGTTCACGATGTTGAGCGAGTTGATTGAATTTCTGTATCCGAGCCTGGTGGACGGCGATGTACAGGTGAAATCCCATCTTGATTCCCAGGTGTATATACAAGGGAATAAAGAGGAACTGAGGCAGGTGTTTCTGAACCTGTTCATGAACTCGATCGATGCCCTCCAGCAGGTAAAAGGTGACAGAAAAATCACCATCAGTTGTACGTTTGAGAATGATGAGATTCTGATTAAGATTTCCAATAATGGTCCAGAGATTAGTGAAGAAGCTCTGGATGCCATATTTGAACCATTCTATACAACAAAAGATCTGGGAACGGGGATCGGCCTGTATATCTGCCGAAAACTGGTGGAAAAACATGAGGGAAGTATCAGCTGCACTTCGAGTGCCGAAGAAACAGCCTTTACTGTCGTGATCCCGGCAGCAAAGGAAGAGCTGGGAGCGAGTTTGTTATATTAAACTTGAAGGCATGAAAAGGACAGTCCCTTTTCTGGTTTCTCTGAAATTGCGACTCCTCGGCCGGGAGATACTCAATTCCGTTTGAATTTGTCCGGATCTACGACACTTCGACCACGAATAATTCATTATCTACTAGATTTGTCCGAGAAAGGGTTAAAAGCATAGAGCCGCCGATGATTGGCAAAGATGATGACCAGGAGGGATTCATTTTGCGGTTATTGGTGGTTTTTTTATATTTGGGTTTGTTGACTCTTATGACATGTACGGCGAGTGTGACAGCCTTGATTCATAATTTGGAGATTAAATTCATCATGACGGAAGATCCGGACTTTCTGAGTTTCTTTGAGTATCGGTTTAATTACACAGAGAGGTATTACATTGTGCAGAAATTCGGCCACTTCGTGAGTTTTTTTCTCTTGGCTGCAATGTTGATGGTTTTCTTTACTAGTTTTAGGTGTACTATGGCTGTTTCTTTGACTGCTGCCTTTTTTACTGAATTTGCACAGTTGTTTTTTTCCCGAACAGGCTGCTTGGTGGATATGATTTATGACCTGATGGGCGCAGGGACCTTTTTAATACTCCACCTCATATGGAGCGTTCTTAACTCGCATTTTAACGGTCGGAAAATCAATACAATTAATCGGGAGGTTCGCTGAAAAGACATTTTTTTTCTTAATAAAGCATAAAGAAAAGAATATAGGGTAAATGAAACGAGACTATCTTACTATTATTTTATTAGGAGGAAGCTCATGAAAAATTACTCTATTATTTCTTTTTTGCTGATCAGTGCCATCATCCTTTTTTCATATCCATCCGAGACGATGGCGAAAGTGGATGAAAGACCGGTATACATAACGATTGACGACGGACCGACTGCCTACACAGATGATTTCCTGGATGTGTTCAAGCAATACGATATGAAGGCGACATTTTTTATGCTCGAGCCTGGCATGGACAGCTATAGCGGAGTAGTCCGCCGTATGAAGTCTGAAGGCCATGCATTGGGCTGTCACGGGGTAACCCATGAAAAAGGGGAATTCTATGATTCTCCCAGCAGTGCAGTGAATGAAATGAATGTGTGCAACTCGACCATGGAGGATATTACAGGCCAAAAGACAAGTGTCGTCAGAGTGCCTTATGGCAGCATCCCTGGTATGGAAAAGCCGTATCGAGACGCGATGGAAGCGGCAGGATATAAGATGTGGGACTGGAATGTGGATACCCTCGATTGGGATTGGAACGATGAGGACAAAATTATTTCTTATACTATTGAGAAGGTAGAAGAAGCTGAGAGAAATGGTGAAATTCCCATCATATTAATTCATGATCAGTATGAGACACAGAAAGCTCTTCCTGAAATTCTGGATTACTTAAAAAGTAAAGGATATTACAGTGAAACCATCACCTCGTATCAAGACAAATATAATTTTTTTCAAAAAATAAATTTAGAAGCCAAGGTGGCCAATCGTTTTGGCGGAAGCACGCGTTATGATACAGCGGTAGAGATATCCAAGGATGGCTGGGAACATGCTGATACAGTAGTGCTGACAAGGGGAGATGAATTTCCGGATGCCCTGGCTGGATCACCGCTTGCTTATAAAATGGATGCGCCCATTCTATTAACTCCTCAAAATGAATTACTTCCTGAGGTAAGAAAAGAAATGGATCGGTTGAATGCCAGCCGGGTAGTGATCTTAGGCGGCAAGAACGCTATCTCGGATAGTATTGAAAAAAAGATAAGGACACTTGGTTATAACGTAGAAAGAATCAGCGGCTCTGACCGCTTTGAAACGGCGGCGGAAATAGCAGAGCGGCTGGACAGTAATGCTGAAACAGCGGTGGTGGCTAATGGAAGAAACTTTCCCGATGCCATTTCGATAGCCCCGTATGCAGCCAGAAAAGGATTTCCGATTTTGCTGACAGAAGAAGAGGAACTGCCGGGGACGACCCAAGAAGCTTTGAAAGGTGTTTCTGAAACGTTAGTTATCGGCGGAAAAAGTGCGGTCGGGAATTCAGTTTATTCCCAGTTGGCTAATCCTGAGAGGTATTCAGGGGAAGACCGTTTTGGTACAGCCGGTGATATTGCTGAAAGATTGTATCCATCAAACTTTGCGTTTGTTTCAACCGGATATAATTTTGCAGACGCACTGACAGGATCAGTATTGGCAGCTAAGAATGGGGCAGCCATGCTGCTGGTGGAAAAAAGTTATGTCACCGCAGAGACAGCTAATGCCGTAGAGAGGGCAAGCATCAATAATTTCACCATTCTGGGTGGGGAAGGTGCCGTCGATTATAATGTAGAAAGATGGTTTGAAACTTATAATTTTGATTCAATTAGAGCGGCGGCAAATACTAGGACGCTGACAAAATAGAATGAGAAAGAGTGCTTCCCAAAACGGATGGGAAGCACTCTTTTATATGTGGTGTTTGCCGCTTTGTGTATTAATGTTACTGCTTACCAAAAAATCTTCCCGGGGTTCAACCGGTTATCAGGATCAAGCAGTTTTTTGATAGACTTCATAACGGATAGTGCAGCCCCATGTTCAAGTTCCTGGTATTTCATTTTCCCTAGCCCGACTCCATGCTCTCCGGTGCAGGTACCGCCGGCCTCGATCGCTTTCCGGGCAACAAGGTCGTTGATCCGTTCGGCCGCAGCGGTTTGCTGAAAATCGCTGGAGTCATAGACGACCAGAGTATGAAAGTTTCCGTCCCCGACATGGCCGAATACTCCGCCAAGCAGTCCACTTTCATCTATAAGTGCTCGGGCAAAGACCACCATTTCAGCCACCTGGGAGATGGGAACGCAGACATCTCCGCCTGATTGGGTCATCCCTGGAATGTGGCGGAAGGAGTAGGACAATTCATGGCGTGCCCTCCACAGCTCATTGCTTTCAGAAGCGGTATTTGCTCTTTCCCAATTCTCCGCTCCATGACCCAGGACGATCTCCTTCGTCAACGCGGTATCCTCTTCTGCAGAAGCTTTAGTCCCCGCAAATTCAAAAAAGAGAGAGTGTGCTTCCGGAAAAGAGTGCCCGCCTGCTAAGTTCACCTGCCTGATGCTTTCCTTATCCACAAGCTCCATCCGCAGAACTTGTATCCCGCTCATTAAAACAGACTGGGCAGCCTCGGCGCATTCTTTGGGAGTTCCGAAAGTACACCGGGCCGTTACGGTATGTTCTGGAATGCCATGCAGCTTCAAAGTGACTTCAGTAACAATTCCAAGCGTGCCTTCCGAGCCAACAAGAAGTCCATTGAGGTTATAGCCGCTCGATGATTTTTTCGCACGGCTTCCTGTGGTGATCACCGTTCCATCTGCCATAACGACTTCCAGGCTCAACACCTGATCACGCATAGCACCAAAACGGACCGCCGTCGTTCCGCTTGCATTCGTAGCGACCATGCCGCCAATGCTGGCATCAGCGCCCGGATCGACAGGAAACTGCAAACCATGGCGGTTGATGGCTTTATTCAATTGTTTTCGCGTGATTCCCGGCTGTACGGTGACAGTCAAATCTTCCGGGTTAAAAGAAACGATTCGATTCATTCTTTCAAAATTAACGGAAATTCCTTTATGGATGGGAATGGCATGTCCGTCCAAGCCGGAACCTGTTCCAAACGGAATCACAGGAAGGTTGTATCTTTTCGCAATATCCAATACAGAAATGATGTCTTCCTTATTTTCCGGAAACACAACAACATCAGGCTCGACAGGAAGGTGGGAGGATTCATCACGGCTGTGCCGGTACAGCTCCCCTTCGCTTGTACTGACATTTTCCTCGCCCAACAACACCTTCAACTTGTTGACCATATCCTGTTTCATCTTCATGGGATCACCTCCTTGTTTTCGAAAGATTCATATAACTATATTTAAAAATATACTACCATAAAATTTACTGAATTTGTTTGATAGTGCTTTAGCAGGATACCGCGTCAAACCATTGAAATAAGCGCGGTGATTCAAAAAAGCTACAAGAAGTGAGAATCTATTCATTGCTTTTAAAACCGCAGCAATTTTTGCGGAAAACTCTATTGATGGCATCCCCGCCATCATCTAACATAAAAAAGGCTATTACAATAATCCTCATACTATAAGTAGATTCAAAGTAGATAAGCTAACTGTTTCACCAAGCCTAGATTTGCCTTTTTCATACATACTTAATTAGAGGGAAAAATTCCCCTTATTTAATAAACACCCTCGACAATACCGTGAAATAGAGGGAGAAATTCCCCTTATTTAACTTAAAACCCTAGAAAAAAGGGTCTTTTCTTTATATAAGGGGAAAAATTCCCTCTATTCACCTGCAAAATGGGTTCAAATCTGAAACTAAGGGGAAAATATCCCCTTATTTTCCCCTCCAGTTACTCAATTTCAAGGAAGTATCATGAAGGAGTGCTCATTTTTCCGGTTAGAACCTCATTTAGATTCACCGAAGGGAACCGGCTTTAGTCAAATGACTCTCCTTAAGTTGGGAAGCTCGCTTGATTTCTTAAAGCTCTTATCTAAAAGTTTGCTGCTTTTGAATGCTTTATTATTTCCATTTTAAACGTAGAAGGATTGAAGCGGAAGAGGTGTGACTTCCTGCGGGACTAACGGGCAATCCAGTTCCAGCGCCAGCCCCCTGACGGATTTTGGTCTCCTGCCCTGCGATTAGTCAACATCAATTCACTACGTTCGTTGTGTTTCCTATATCTTATACGAGAGCCCTGAAAATCTGTAAGCCGCTGAACGTCCGCTAATTCACCGCCCGCCCGGGGAGTCGTCCGTCTGGAGCGGGAAATCACCTTGCGAAGACACCCTTCAATCTTCTGAATGAAATAAATAAAGTCATAGAAAAGAGCCATTAATTACAGTTATTGGTCGTATTATTCTATAAAAATGATAAAATAGTCATTATATTGAAACTTTTTGCATTTTAACTTTTGGGAGGTCTACAGAATGAATTCACAGCTTAATAGGCCAAAGGGATTTGGTGAGATCTTGGATCAGACGTTTCGTTTGAGCAAGAACAAATTTCTTGATTTTTTCTTGATTTTACTTATTTTATTAGGACCAATTTACCTCCTGCAGGCTCTATTTGAGCTATTGGCAGGAACAAGCTTTTTCAGGCAGGTTGGCGCAGGGGACAACTGGTTCAGCCAGATGACGGCGGCCTTTGAGGGAACCGAACCGGATTTTGCTGTACAGGATACAAATGTATTTCTGGAACTCGGCATTGGCTTTCTGGGTCTTATCAGTACAGCATTATCACTGGTGGCTTCAGCTGCCATTATCCATGTCGTCAACCATATTCGCAAGGGTGAAGAATATACACTGGGAGGCGTCATTAAAAAAGGGTTCTCACGCTTCTGGCCATTAGTGGGGAGCAGTATCGTCTTTGGACTCATTGTGTTCGGATTGATTGTGCTGCCTCTAATGATCATCGGATTCAGTGGAATCTTTATGTTTGGGTTCTCGGAATCATTCGCAGTAGATTCACTTGCAGGTTCGATTATGACGGTAATCTTCATGCTTCTGATCTTCTTGGCAGTGGCCGTCGGTATTGGTTATCTGTTGACTCGCTGGTACTTCTACCTGGGAATTGTCGCCACGGAGAGAGGCACGGCGCCGGGGATCGGCACGAGCTGGAACCTTACAAAGGGACAGGGATGGAAGCTTCTTGGGGTGTTCATTGTTCTGTTCTTGATTACAGGTGTTGTTTCGGCGGCACTCGAATTCACACTGGGTGCTTTTTTAGGAAACAGCGTCCTGTTCAACCTCCTGTATAATGTGATCACACTTATTACCACTATTTTCATTTCCGTCGGTTTTGCCGTTATGTTCTTTGACGTGAAAATTAGGAATGGTGCCGAAGACCTGCAGGATATGATCGAGGATTATAAACAAGAGTAGTAGCACTATTTTTCGAAATTAATAAAGTTAGCAGCAAAGTTCAAGAAAAGAGCTTCTATGAAAGTCAGGTGAGTCAGTTTGCTCAACGAAAAGAATGCCAGAGATGAGTTGCAGGACCTCCTTGATGACCGGGAGTATACCCAGTACCAAAGTGAAGAACAGGGGTTTCTTCAAAACTTATGGGAGTCGATCAAGGAAGCCTTCATGGACTGGCTCAATAATCTGTTTCCCGCCTATCAGGCTTCGCAAGGAGGGGGAACCATGATCACAGTGGTCCTGGTCATTGCGGCACTCGCCGCCCTTCTCATCGTGCTTTTCCTCGTTTCGCGGAGAGTGTACTACAACCGGAAGATGGCGGGGCAGAAGCCTTTGCAGAACCTTGTTCAAAAAGACTGGTCTTACAGTCAGCACCTGTCAGAATCGGAGCGTCAGGAAGAGGCGGAAAATTATTCACTTGCCGTCCGCCATCTATTCCTTGCCCTGCTGCTGTTCTTTCATGAAAAAGAGTGGCTTGTGGCTAGGAAGTGGAAGACGAATTGGGAGTATTACGAAGAGTTGAAAAAGGTGAATAAGGACTGGGCGGAGCAGTTTTATTCCCTGGCGCTGGGGTTCGATGAAGCCGCCTATGGCGAGAGGGAAATTACTCGCAGGGAATACATTCCGTACAAAGAAACTGCAAAGACATGGCTTCGGGACAACCAGCAGGAAAAGGAAGCGTAAGGAGGAGAAATCATGGCCAAAAATAAATCCAAACTCATCGTATTAGCCGTCATTCTCCTCCTGTTCGCTGTCCTGAGCTACTTCATCGGATCGAGGGCACCGAAAGAGTATCCCAATTATCTTTCAGAATCACCTGCACCGATGGGAACAAAAGCTGTTTTTACATACCTGCAGAACGAAATCGGCGAGGTTGAAAGATGGAATTCTTCTCCGAATCTATTGGAAAAAGAAGATGGTCAGCTGCTGATCATGGTGGAACCATTTTTCATGCCGGAGAGCGAAGAAACCGGGCAGTACCGGGAGTTTATGGAAGCAGGGAATACGATTCTTCTGTTTAAAACCAATCCACAGGGCATGTTTGGGTTAAAAACTGTTCAGGGTGGGATGGATGCTGAAGAAATAATCACCTTAAATGACAAGCAGGATGAGAAAAGGAATGCACTCCTCCCGGCACCGATCCGACTGGATGCTGCCGATGAAGATGAGGTGCTCATTTCAGATGAAGCTGGGCCAGTCGCATTGGAGCGAGGGGTCGGAGAAGGAAGCCTGATTGCAGCAACCGCTCCACAATGGATGACCAACGATTTTATTTTAGAAGAGGATCACCTGCCGCTGGTACTGTCGCTTATCAACGAAAGCAGTCCGAGAACGATTCTGTTTGATGAATACATACACGGGGGAGAAAATGACGCTTCCGTGGTCACGCTGTACCCTAAATGGTTCCTCTTGCTGATGGTCCAGGGCTTGTTCCTTGCCATCCTATGGCTATGGTATCAAGGGAAGAGGTTCGGTCCAGTGGTTCAGGTCCGCGAAGAACACGTCCGCTTCAGTGATGAACGGATCAAAGCCCTGGCCGCCTGGCATTTAAGAGGTAAGAGATTCACAGATTCATTGAACATCCAGGCTGATTACGTGAAACTGCTGCTTCAGGAAAAATGGGGCATCCCGTATTCCAAAGACTGGACGGACAGCACCGGAGGACTCCTGCGAAAATGGACGTCCGCCGATGAAAAGGATATTAATCGATTTGTGACAGAACTATCAGATGCTTTGGAAAAAGAAACATTGAGCAAGCAGGAATACTTATTATGGTCCAAGAAATTGGATCGACTCAGGAAAGAGGTGGAGGAAGGATGAAGCCAGAATTAGCATCCTTACTAGAAAAATATGAAAGCCGGATCTTAGGGCAGGGAACCAACCTGCGCCTGCTTCTATCAGCGATATTGGCAGGAGGACACGTCTTAATCGAAGGGGTGCCGGGGACCGGAAAAACACAGATGGTCCGTACGCTGGCAAGCCTTCTTGGCGGAAAGTTCAGCCGTATCCAGTTCACACCGGATCTTCTGCCGAGTGATATCACAGGAAGTACGATCTACAATATGAAAGACAGTTCATTTCAAACACTGAAGGGACCGATTTTCACTAACATCCTTTTAGCGGATGAAATCAACCGGACGCCGGCTAAAACACAGGCCGCTCTTTTGGAAGCTATGGAAGAAAAACAAGTGACAATCCAGGGCGAAACGTATGCCCTTCCCGAAGTTTTCTTCGTGGTTGCGACACAGAATCCGATTGAATTCGAAGGAACCTATCCTCTGCCTGAAGCCCAGCAGGACCGCTTTCTTTTTAAATTAAACATTGAATTCCCTGAGCTTGAAGAAGAAAAACGAGTACTGAGATCTGTGATTGAAGGAGTTTTCGGAGGAGGTTCAGTAGAGCCGGCATTAAGTACGGAAGACTTTGCAAGCATCCGAAGAGAAGTTCAAGAAGTCACGATCAGCGAAAGTGTTCTGGACTATATCATGAAAATTGTCCGAAAGACGAGGGACACGGAATCCATCCGTTTCGGTGCTTCCACAAGGGCAGCGATTTCCATTGGAAAAGCAGCGCAGGCCTGTGCGTACATGGCGGGCCGGGATTATGTCACTCCTGACGATATCAAAATCACCGCACGTCCGGCTTTAAGACACAGAATCCAAATCTCGCCGCACATGGAATTGGAGGGAGCAACGGTTGATACAATCATTGAAGAACTTGTGGGGGCGGTTCCTGTTCCGCGATAAAGGAATCCTTCCCACCGGAAGATTAATCGCTTCATGGGCCTTGTTTTCCGCCCTCTTGCTTCTGGGAGCCTTTTTCGGCATCACATGGACGCTGATTTTCACGTTAAATGTGCTGTTTCTGCTGCTAAGCTTGAGTGATCTGCTGTTTTCTCCCCGGAAAAATGAGATCTCGGTCACAAGGGAAACTCCTGGAGAAATGGAGCGAGGACTGGATTATGATGTCTCGGTTGGAATCACAAGCGGTTCGGAAAATCATTTTTCTTTCAAAATGACAGACGGCCTGCCGCAGTCATTCCGAACCAGCTTTCCTTTAAGAGGAACTGCCGGGGAAGGGACTTCTTCGTTTCTCTATAAAACAAGTGCGCCGGTCAGAGGAAAGTACAATATCGAGAAGCTCTACCTGCGATACCGAAGCAAGCTGGGTTTATGGGAAAAACAAAAAACCTTAACGATAGAAGAAAGCGTGAAAGTTATTCCGGATTTGACTGATACGAAACGATTTTTGGAAAATGCGCAGCAATTCCTCCTTTATGAGGGTTTGAAAATCCGCAAGATGAAAAGCGGAGCCGGGGAGTTTTCAAAGATCAGAAACTATGCGGTCGGAGATGATCCGCGGAAAATCAACTGGCGCCAAACGGCCAAGCTTCAGGAAGTCATGACGAATGAGTATGAGCCGGAGCATGGAAAATATATTACCGTATTGATCGACTGCGGCCGGATGATGGGTGCAGAGCTCACGAAAGGAAACCGCCTGGAGCGCGCATTGGAAGCGGCCATGACGGTGAGTGCAGCCGCTCTGCAAAAAGGCGATTACGTTTCGGTCCTGGCTTTTTCAAAGGATGTCAAAGTCTTCGTTCCGCCGGCAAAAGGAATGGCGCACCTGCAGACGATCCTTCAAAGCATTTATAACCTGGAAGTGGATTCAGCAGAATCAAATTATGCCGCTGTTCTCAGCTACCTGCAAACCGTCCAGAAAAAACGCAGTCTGCTGCTGCTGTTCAGTGATGTCGGATCCTTCCTTCACGAAGGAGGCGCCTTGACCTATCTGCAGCGCCTGCGACAGCGCCATCTATTTTTGATGCTGGGCATCGAAGACCGGACACTATTGGATCGAGCCGGAGAGGAACCTCAGTCTGTTAAAAATACAATGGTCAAAAGCATGGCACAGCAGCAGCTTCTGATTAAGAAGCGGGAAAAGGTGAAGTGGGAAAAAAGAGGCCTCCAAATGGCGGAGGCCCGGGAAGAGAAACTCGCGGCAAGCGCGGTGTCCCACTATATCGATATTATGAACCGGGGACTGCTGTAGGTTTTTTCTTCAGCAGCATCGCCCCGATCAGGACATAAAGGATCAACCCAATGACGGTCAAACCGGCAATCAGATACTTTGCCTCCAGGGACAAAGCAGAAGGTGTGATGAAGCCCTCGATGATCCCGGCTATCACAAACAGCGGAATGGTTCCCAGAAGCAGCAGGACAGATCGTTTTGCCTGCTGCTTTAATACATATCCGCGTGAATAAGCTCCTGGGACAAACAGCTTGTAGCCCATGAGAAGGCCGGCACCGCCGGCAATGAAAATCGCGGTCAGCTCGATCATGCCGTGGGGAACGATGTAAGCCCAGAATTCATAGCTTTTTCCGTAATGCCAGAATAGTGCGGCAATCGCACCAACGATAATTCCGTTATAAATCAGCACATAGACGGTCAACAGGCCGAATGTGATTCCGCCGGCAAACGCGAGGAAGGCCACTTGTATATTATTCGTCATAATGGTGGCCGACATCATCGGCGAATCGACCTCGCCTTCATTTTCGCCGAGCCTGTCAGGGTCAAAGCTTTGGGCCATATTTTCCGGAAGGACAGAATAAACATGCAGTGGGTCATCGGCTACTGCAAAAAAGCTGCCCAATCCACCGATGGTAAACAGGATCATGGCCGCGGCAATCATTTTCCATTGCTGAAGGAACAGCCCGATGAACGTGACACCGAAGAAATGCCGGATCTGCTTCAGACTGGAAACCTGGTCACGGTAAAGAAGATTATGAGATTTAGAGACGAGTTCGTTCAAGTAAGGTGTGACTTCTTCCTGAGGATAATAGGTCTGGCTGTATGAGAGATTCTGTGCGGCTTTCTGGTAAAGCCGGCTGAAGCGGTTGATGTCGGCTCCTTTGATCTTGCTCTTTCGCTTATGCATTGTGGTTATCAGATCCTCCAGCTCTTTCCAATCCTCGCGGTGATGCTGGATGAATTGCCTTGAGTTCATTAAAACACCTGCTTTTAGTAGATTTCTAGTATTAAGGGATTTAAAATAATCCATAGTTATCCAAACAATTCAACTAAGTTATCCACGGCCAGCCCCTCGGGGTCAAATAACCCTCATAGAATAAAAGGAAGGGCGCCTTTTTTCTATGAGGAACATTTGCCTGTCGGGGCTGACCAGGGCGCTTGCGCTTTTGTTTCAGGAATTAGACATTTATTGGATGGTTCCGTCATCCCTATTATAGTACAAAATTCAGGAAATGAGGAATCAGAAATGCAAGAAGAACAGGTTGATATAAAAACCCCCGAATATGTATCCCTTCAATTCCAGGCGGCAGGGCTCGGAAGCAGGGCGGCTGCCTTCCTGATCGATCAGCTGCTCCTTGCCATCATCAATTTTTCCGTGATCATCGGTCTTGTATTGTATATGGATTTGCAGAGCGGTTATCTCTATTTCTTCGAAGAATCGCCGATCAGCTCAGGAGCGATTGCCATCACAGTGATCGTGTTGTTCGTGATCAACTGGGGATACTTTTTTGCTTATGAATTTTTTTCAGGAGGTAAGACACTGGGGAAATCCATTATCGGGATTCGTGTAATCCAGGATAACGGCCAAAGCATCACCCTTTTATCGAGCTTCATCCGAAATCTTTTGCGAATCATTGATATGCTGCCGTTCTATTATATTGTCGGCATGCTGATGATTTTCTTTCATGGAAAGCACAAACGCCTGGGTGATTTGACCGCCGGGACCGTTGTGGTTCATGAAAGAAAAAAGAAATTGAAGAAGAAGGCGCCGATAGACAAAGTGGCGGCCTCCAGAGGATTGAATCAGGACAGCATCACTTTCGAGGAAGGAGCATTAAAGCCGCTGCAGGCAAAAGAGTGGAAGCTCCTCAAAACTTATACCCAGCGCTTTACCGGAGTCGAACAGAATCAAAGGCTCGTCCTGACGAAGCAAGTCGCAGAAATCATCCTGCCGAAAATCGGGATGGAAATTGAAAGACAAACAGAAGAAGAGCTTAAAAACATTCTCATCGTAATTTACCTTAACATGAAAGATGAGTGGGAATTTGAACTTTGATTCTTTTTACTCGCAAGCCTCAAGAGGGTTGATCCCTCTTGGGGCTTTGACGTTTTATCGTAGTAACAGGGACCGACGGGGAATCCGTCTTAGCTGACCAAAGCGGTGCCAACATCATACATATCTTGAAGAAAAGGGGACCCTCGTGACCGAAGTAACCTGCACTTCATACAGATCTTGCTGGAAATCCACCGCTCCCGACCGAAGCAGGCCCAACATCGTACACATCTCAGGAAAAATCCACCGCTCCCGACCGAAGCATCCTCAACATCGTACACATCTCAGSAAAAATCCACYGCTCCCGACCGAAGCATCCCCAACCTCGTACACATCTCAGCAAAAATCCAYCGCTCCCGACCGAAGCAGCCCCAACATTGTAYACATCTCAGCAAAAATCCACCGCTCCCGACCGACGTGAGCCCAACATCGTACACATCTCAACAAAAATCCACCGCTCCCGACCGAAGCAGCCTCAACATCGTACACATCTCAGCAAAAAWCCAYCGCYCCCGACCGAAGCATCCTCAACATCGTACACATCTCAACAAAAATCCCCCGCTCCCGACCGAAGCAGYCCCACCATCGTACACATCTCAGCAAAAATCCGCCGCTCCCGACCGAAGCAGCCCCAACMTCGTACACATCTCAGCAAAAATCCRCCGCTCCCGACCGACGTGAGCCCAACATCGTACACATCTCAACAAAAATCCACCGCTCCCGACCGACGTGACCCCAACGTCGTACACATCTCAGCAAAAATCCCCCGCTCSMGACCGAAGCAGCCCCAACSTCGTACACATCTCAGCAAAAATCCACCGATCCCTACCGACGTGACCCCAACGTCGTACACATCTCAGCAAAAATCCCCCGCTCCCGACCGACGTGACCCCAACGTCGTACACATCTCAGCAAAAATCCCCCGCTCCCGACCGAAGCAGCCTCAACATCGTACACATATCAGCAAAAATCCACTGCTCCCGACCGAAGCAACCCCAACCTCGTACACATCTCAGCAAAAWTCCATCGCTCCCGACCGAMGTGAGCCCCACATCGTACACATCTCAACAAAAATCCCCCGCTCCCGACCGAAGCAGCCTCAACATTGTATACATCACAGCAAAAATCCCCCGCTCCCGACCGAGGCAACAGTAACTAAAAGAGCAGAAAAGGAAAGACTTCCCTTTTCTGCTCTTTGAACCACCGCACTTAACCCAAACGCTCTGCTTTATGCTATTGCTCCACATAGTATTTAAACGTTTCTAAGTCGACATCATGATAAATCTGGTACCTGGGAATTTCGTATAGGTGGTGGTCTCTTGTCGCCGCTTCATCTACAACGGTGAAGGCCATTTTGAAACCGAGCTTTTTCAGGACGCTGATGGTGTCTGGGGAATATTCTCCATAGGGATAAGCGAAACCGAGGTTTTCTCCGTTCAGGTTATGGATACTGGTTTTAAGGTCGTTATGGATATCACCTTGAGACTTCGCCACCAGGTAGGAAGGGTGATTTCCCCACTCGTCCACCGGTTTGTTTCCATCCCTTTTATGGTAGTTGTAGGTGTGGCTTTGATAATCGAACACATCGCAGCTCTTCTCCATTTCTTTCTTGCTAAGGTATTGCGAGAGCTTAGGAGAGAAGGAGTATCTCTTATTCGTGATTGCTCCCGTTACGATGAAATTCGTGGCCTTGAACCCATACTTTTTCATAATCGGGTAGGCTTCCTCGTAGTTGTCTTTGAATCCATCGTCAAAAGTAAGAACGACACTTTTATCAGGAATGTCAATCTCTCCATTTAAAAAAGCGTAAAGCTCTTTAAGAGTGAGCGTTTCATAGCCATTCTCATCCAGGTACTTCATATGTTTCGCAAATTCCTCTGTATATACGATCATCGAGTTCACTTCTCCATTGATATAGTGGACTTTTTCCATATCCTCCTGGCTCAGGATGCGGTGATATGTAAGGATGGGGATGGAATCCGCTTTATCTCCATCGACCGTAAATTCCCGTACATCCATCTCGGAGCCTCTCACACAAGCTCGCATTTCCACCTTCTCTTCAGCAGGAAAGACACCGTCGTGTTCTTCCGCGAGCAGGGAATATTCTTCAATCGTAAGGCTGAAGCCGACTGCAATGATGCTCAATAGGGTGAAAAAACCGACGGCAAATGCTGTTTTTCCAAAGGTGTTTCTCATGCTCTTTCGACTCCTTTCCAAGCGACTTTTCCGGACCTTTCCAGCTTGTCCCAGGCGTGGGGGCTGTGAAAGTAGGATAAGGTTCCATAAACAACGAACGATAAGTTGATCAGCATCCGAAACACGATGATATCAACCGGCAGGAAGAGTAAAAACCTCAGCAGGTCCTTCTTTGAAAAACGCAGTCCATGCAGGTAGCTGACAAACATGGTCGTCAAGCTTTGATAGATGAACAGAAGGAAGGCGCCTGACATCAGCATCAGCAGCAACGTGAGCTGGCCGCCGTTCATATAAAGCATCAGGGGAGTGAGCAACACCGGAAACGCGCTGAGTGTACCAATCATAAACTGATCAACCAAGAAGAACACCGAAAATGTTTTAGGCAGCTTCCGGAAAAAATCCTTCCGGTAATAAATCAGGCAGTCAATGAAAGCTTTCTGCCAGCGGACTCTCTGTTTGAACATGTTTTTCAGTGTGCTCGGGCATTCCGTGTAGCAGAGAGCTGTCGGAACAAAGATGATGCTCTCCTTATTGCCGCGTTCTCTGATCCATTTATGAAGTTTAAGAGTAATATCCATGTCTTCTCCGACCGTCTTCCGGAAGCCTTTTATTCCAAAAAGTGTTTCCCGCCTGAACGCCCCGAAGGCTCCGGCAATGACGGTGATCGAATTCATCGCTGCCTGTGCTCTTTTATGTAAGTAAAAAGAAGACAAATACTGCAGGAACTGAAATTTAATGACATTGTTGACTTTAAGGGTAGGTTTCAGATTTTCCAGAGAGCCATTGAACGCTTGTGAAATCAAGACATTCCCTCCGCAGGCAGTGACACTCTTTCTTTGGAAAGCAGAGTTCATTTCGTTCAGGGAATTTTTTTCTAAAATGCTGTCGGCGTCAAGAGTAATGACAATTTCTTTTTCGCTGAAATTAATTCCCGCATTCAGGGAGTCCGCTTTTCCGCCATTTTTCTTGTTGATGACAAAGATGGAGGGGTACTTCTGTGATTGATAAAAGGCGGTGACTCTCTCATGCTTCAGCCGGGTGTCGACCATGCGGCTCGCGGGTTTCAGCAGGAGAGCCTCATTTAAAACTTCCAGCGTCCGGTCCTTCGAGCCATCATTGACGATCAGAAGTTCTGCGTCCTGATAGGCAACCCGGTTGAATCCCCCGATGCAGTTTTCAATGACTTTTTCCTCATTATAAGCAGGGACAATGACGGAAAAGCTGTGCATCTTCGTGATCTTGTTCTTATGTTTATTTTCATCTTTGAACAGGGGGATCAGGACATATAGAGTTTGAAATAGGACAAAAGATAAAAACACGGCAAACGTGATGTAAATCATGGTCATTGTTTTTCCTCCTTACTTACTGCTTCTGAAAAACCTGCTGCTGGTAAACGCGGACATGGTCTATGAGCATTTCTTTGGGGAACTCTTCATTCGGATTGGGATCTCCGGGCCAGTCCCCACCGATCGCTGTATTCATATAAAGATACATCGGGACGTCTGGAGAGTGCTCCTCAGATTGGAACACGACATTCCCATCCAGTGTCCAGGTTAATTTTCCAGGCTCCCAAATCAATCCGAAATCATGAAACTCTTCCGTGAAATCAAGCTGTTCACTGATATAGTGGGAATAATCTCTCTGCGGTTCGCCTTGCTCATCTTCCCAATGAACGACTTGGAAATATTCGTTCGGCTTCTGTCCTAAAAAGTCCATAATATTGATTTCCGGCAGCCAGTCCTCTTCACTTGGGACCATCCAGAAAGCGGGGAACAACCCCTGGCCTTCAGGAAGCTTGGCTCTGATTTCGACCATTCCATAACGGAACTGAAATTTATTTTCTGTTGTGACGGCGCCGGATGTGTAATCACGGCCTCTGTAGGTTTCTTTCTTGCTTTCGATTTTCAGATGCCCATCCATCACTTCCACATTGGAAGGGGAGTAGTATTGCAATTCTTCATTTTTTTCTGACGGCCAATCCTGGCTGTTCCAATTGGCAAGGGAGTCAGCGTCAGAAAACTCATCATGCCAGACAAGCGTCCAGCCATCGATCTTTGTCTCTTTTTCCTCCCATTCTTCCTTGAGGTTTTTAGGTTGTGGTTCCTTCACACCTTCCGCTTTAGCAGTAGGCTGTGAGTTTTGGGTAAGATCCTTGAAAAACTCCTTTTGCGTACTGCAGCCGGAGAGCAGAATGGCTATGACCAGTATCACACTTAGGCTTCGCATCTTCGTATTACCTCCCAGAACAGATTCTTTATTAAGAACGATGATTTCAAAAAAATATAGAATGATGCTAAATCCATGCGTTGGTTCTGTATTAAGAACGACAGAGCCGAAAAAATATCCCTTCCAGTTAAAAGAGGATGTTGTTCTTTAAAGAGAACACTATATGACGAGTTTAGCAGACAGTTTGGGCTCTGTCTACAAATATACTCATTAAGTTTCAAAAAATATCTATGTATTCTGAAGTATTTGTTTCATTATGTCGGAGGTCTGAATACGAGCTGGAATGAAAAGTGTTCGTTATAATGGAATTACCCGGCTGAATAGCTCCTAAACCTATAGACACAAAAAAGGCTTGAGAGCCGGGGCCCTCAAGCTTTATCTTATAAAGGATTATGCATTCACCGCATGATCTTCTTCTTCAATTCGTTTCAGTCTTTCTGCTACTTCTTCTTGTGAGAGGTTATGCTCCATCACGTAGCGGTTCTCTTCATGAGTACGGCATTCGTGAGAACAGCTTCTCATATATTTATGCTCGTTTTCTTCAGAGCAAAGAATTTTCTTGTTGCATGGTGGGTACGCACAGTTCACATAGCGCTCACAAGGCTCACCCGTATAGTAATCTTTCCCGACAACCACATGTTCTTTGCGGTTTACCGGCACAGCAATCCGCTCATCAAATACATACAACTGTCCGTCCCACAGGTCACCTTGAACCTCAGGGTCATAACCGTATGTCACGATTCCGCCGTGCAGCTGGGCAACATCCTCGAAGCCTTCACGCTTCAGCCAGCCTGAGAATTTCTCGCAGCGGATACCGCCTGTGCAGTAAGTGATGACTTTTTTGCCTTCCAGCATTTCTTTATTATCACGGACCCAGTCAGGAAGATCACGGAAGTTCTCGATATCCGGTCTGATCGCACCTCTGAAGTGTCCCAAGTCATATTCATAATCATTTCTTGCATCTAGCAAGATGGTATCTTCACGCTGAATCTGCTCATAGAAATCTTTCGGACTCAAGTACTCACCAGTGATTTCATGAGGGTTGACATCGTCTTCAAGACGAAGTGTCACCAACTCCTGGCGATATTTGACTTTTAATTTCTTAAAAGCATGTTCATCCACTTCATCAATTTTAAAAATGGTATCATGGAAGCGGTGATCATTCTTCATCATTTCCATATATTGATCTGTGGCTTCAACCGTACCGGAAACCGTTCCGTTGATTCCTTCAGAAGCAATTAATATACGGCCTTTAAGCCCCATTTCTTCACAACGTTTCTTGTGATACTTCGTGTAAGCCTCAGGATCCTCAATAGTTACATAGTTATAATACAGAAGGACTCTGTAAGGTTTTGTTTCGCTCATATTCAATTCCACCTATCGATTTATATTTGCAAGATATAAATGCAATATGCCATTTCTCTTACGATTGTCTATTATAGCAAAAAAACGCAAAAAATATTAGTGTAATTTTTAACATTGTATGTATAAGTGAAAAATTGGGTCATTTTGGGACACAGGTGGGACACAGGGACAGGTCCCTCGTCCCGCCAGATATTTACAATAGGTAAAAGTTTTAGCCTCGCATATTGGTTAAGAAGGAGCCAAGGAATTTAGGAGAGGAGGATGAAGAATTGATGTTCAGTGTAACCAGACACGAGAAAAAGCTCCCTAATTCAATTCAACGTGGAATGAAACAATGTGCCTATTTCTCCGTCCCTTTAAAAGAAACGGCAGTTCTAAAATGTACTAAAACGAAATCTGCAACTTGTATTCACTAAGCAGCAAGTGTAAAATATAGGTAATAAGAACTAGCAGAGATGAATATTGGGCAAATCAGTCGAAAGGCTGGGACGCAAAACTACAGGGGCTATAATCCGCCAAGGATATGCCAGCCAGTTGCATAAACATGTACAGCGCGCCCTTTTGAGTGCGTTTTTAATTTGCCTTAGATTAGACGAGTTAGGGAGAGAAGAGCCATGACAAACGCCATTCCGTTGTCACTTCAGAAATTGAAATATCGATTTTACGCCGTTTTGCTGCCGGTTTTTCTATCTGTAGCAAGCCTTGGGTGGTACGGTGAAAGCCAAGAGGTTAATCCTGATCCTGTCAACCTTGTTATTTTACCAACTCTTACCACACTCTATGCTGTCTCTATCTACGTTCTTTTCTTCAAGAAGCCCTGGGTAGAAACAGTTGAAAAGTTCATGATTATAGCCACATGCATAGTAAGTGCGATGAAGTTCACCTATATTGTGACTTACGAGCTGGAACAAACGATGTCCCTCGGCCCCTTTACTTTCTGGATGCCGATGTTTTATATGTTCCTGTTCTTTCTCCTGAACATCAGATGGGCCCTCATCGTGACAGCAGCCACCTATGTCTGGTTCCTGGGTGTAGGAATTTACAAACTTCCCGACCTTATGGGAACACCAGCCGTATCCCTACTCACTCACTATTTTTTCGCCAATCTTGTTTTCCTTGTCACCTTATTTTTCCTTCACACAGTAAAGCAAAGCTACATCAAAGCCGAGGTGCTAGAGGAAATGGCCAACACAGACTACTTAACCGGCCTTCCTAATAGAAGGAAAATCGATAAGGAATTGATGAAAGGGCTGGAAAGGGAACAGAAGCTTTCTATTATCTACTTGGATATCGATCACTTCAAACAAATTAATGATACTTACGGACATACCGCAGGGGATACAGTTTTGAAGGAGTTCACCAACAAGACTCTGGAAGTGCTGGAAAAGGAAGATCTGCTTGGCCGCTGGGGCGGAGAAGAATTCATGCTGCTGTTAAAAAATAGAGATATCAGGAAAGCCAGGCTTCTTGCTGAAAAAATCAGAAAGCATATCTCACAGCACGACTATAAAACAATCAAGGGTCTGACAGCCAGCTTCGGAGTGGCCGAGTTACAAAAAGGGGACACATTGGACAGCCTCTTAAACAGGGCAGACAAAGCCTTATATGAAGCAAAAAATAACGGCAGGAATCAAGTGGCCGTGAACGAACAATAATAAAACAGCAGTCCGGTCTTCTTAACGGACTGCTGTTCTTATAGATAAGAAAGTATAAAATTTTTAGATTGAAAATTAGGCAGCGTTTTTGATGCCAGCTCCAGCGCCTAGCCCCTCGGGGTCAAATAACCCAAAGAGAATAAAAGGAAAGGTCGCCTTTTTTTCTCTTTGGAACATTTGCCTGTCGGGGCTGACCAAGGCGCTTGCGCTTTTTAGGCAATCCAGCTCCAGCGCCTAGCCCCTCGGGGTCAAATAACCCAAAGAGAATAAAAGGAAAGGTCGCCTTTTTTTCTCTTTGGAACATTTGCCTGTCGGGGCTGACCAAGGCGCTTGCGCTTTTTTATTCCTGATGCTCTTTTACAGCAACATGCGTTACCTTATCCAGCACGATTCGATACAGCTCATTATTTTCCTTAAAATCAAAATAATTCGAGTTGTTGCCGAAAACCTTATGAAGCACCGTTGCTTCCGTTCTTTCTTCTATAAAAAAGGTAACCATGTTCTCGTTATCAAAGTGGAATTCCACGCGGAAATTTTTCAATGTTGTTTCTCCTTTCAAATCGGATAGTCAATCATTACATTCCCGCTGGTGTAATGAATAAACGTTGAGAAAGGAGATCACCGCTGGAATTACAAGGGAAATTGCTTAGAGTCTAGGCTCATCCTCAGCTCCTCATTTGTTTCCCCAAGGTCAAAGTGCCCGGGGTCCTGTCCTGCGAACAAGTCTCTGTAAAATTCAACTTTCTCACCGTGGGCAGCCGGGTCATCCAAAAGCTTTAAGGCATGATTATAGTTTTGCACACCACCAACTGCTTCAGGGGGATTGGCTCGCCGGCCTTTTAGACAGAGAGGCTCAGCAGCTTCCTTGTCCTCTTTTTTTTCTAAAAGAATTGTGTGTTCCCAATTGTTCGAGAAGTCATAGGTGTACTCCAGCTTTTGGCCCTCTTTCACTAGTACATTTCCTATTAAAGCTTCATTGGAATCGTGAATTTTTCTGAAATTTGACGAGCCCTGTTCAACTTCTTCCTCCATCTCCTCAAAGTAGATATCACCATATTGAAAATCATAAAGATGATAATTAGTCCAGCCCATAGCAGCTTGAATGACTTCATGCAGCTGGTGAAGGGTAAGGGTATCGGAAACAAGCAGTCTTCTCCAAATGGGAGGTCTCGCTCCCTTTAAGGACACTTTTAATTGAAGAGCTTGTCCATTTGTCTGTGCCGAATAATCGACGGCAGGAACATCTCCCCCTGACTTCAAACTGAGAAAATCTTGATTCACCACTTGTCCAAAACGCTGCTGCTCCTCTTTATCCAGCTGTTTAAATTCATCTGATTTCTTAATGCGTTCCGCCACTTCATTAAGAATGTGCTTAAGGTCCATTTGGGAAACCTCCTTTTTTACCTACTAAAACTTATTATAGGCAATTATAAAAGAAATATAGTAAAGTAAAAGAAAATTCAGAAAGAAGGGGTTTCAATGACTACTATTCAAAAAGAAAATTTCTTTTATTCTTTCAGCAAGGAAAATAAGATTAGCCAGAAAATATCATCCGGTACAACCCTTACAATCGAAACCTATGACTGCTTTAAAGATCAAATCACTTCGGAAGAAACAGAACTAAAGAAACTGGACTGGAATCAGGTGAATCCGGCAACGGGGGCTGTCTATGTAAAAGAAGCAAAGCCTGGTGATATTTTAAAAGTGACAATCGATAAAATTGAGCTCGCTGACAATGGGGTAATGATGGTCGAACCTGGACTTGGGGTCATGGGGCACAGAATAGAAGAGTCTGAAGTAAAGATGATTACTATTGAAGGGAAAGAGGCTGTTTTTAACGATGAAATAAGAATTCCTCTTAATCCGATGATCGGTGTAATAGGAGTGGCGCCTGAAGAAGGAGAGATTTCCAATGGTACACCGGGGGCGCATGGAGGAAACATGGATACGAAATTGATTGCAGAAGGAAGCACACTCTATCTGCCAGTTTTTCAAGAAGGGGCCTTGTTTGGTCTAGGCGATCTTCACGCCGCAATGGGTGATGGAGAAATCAGTGTATCCGGAATTGAAATTGCCGGGAAAGTGACCGTGTCACTAGAGGTTCTAAAAGGCAGTTCCATACCTTATCCATTTGTTCAAAATGATGAAGGACTAGCAGTGATTGTCTCCAAGGAAACAGTGGATGAAGCAGCCAAGAGTGGAGTCGAAATCATGATTGATACTCTTTTACCGCAAACAGACCTCACTCTTAGTGAATTGACAATGCTGTTCAGCGCAGCAGGACAATCGCAGATTTCACAAATTGTAGATCCGCTTATGACAGCGAGGTTTTTTGTGCCGAATTACTTATTAGAGAAGATTGGAAAGCCTGATTTTTTGGCAGGAAAATAAGTTGCAGGCAGTAGGAAAAGTATAACTAGGCCGGCCGTTGACCAGAGAAATAGAAGGTGTTCCCTCAGGCACTTTGTTTTAACATTGAGCGCTGGCTTATCGCTTTCAAAATGAACATTTTATCCTGTGCCGTAAGCATTCTCCAGCTTTTCACTTTAATCTTCATAAGAACCGCTCCTTTACTTTTAATAGTATTTATGGATTTCTTGATGAAGAACTGTATTCCATTTGGCCTAGTTTTTGGTTTATACGTTAAATACCCGTGATGAAACACTATATAAACAACAAAAAATCCTACAATTTCCGGGGAAATATGTCGAGGGGTGGGGTCCTCGGCGGGAATTAGAAGACTTGGTCGTATTATGAGTAACCGGGGCGGTATTTTAAGGGGATTAATGTAGTTTACTGTAGGGATTAAGGGAAATCCCTCTGGCTAATCTTATACTCAATTTTTCACGGGGCGACTCCATAGGGAGAAAAAAGCGGATTAGATTTAGAGTTTAAAACTTCGGTTAACTTTCCAGGGAAGACAGCAACTCTCGACTGAAGCGCGTGGAACCTCGGTCAAGCTTGACAACAAATTTGCGTATCCCGACCGAAGAGTGCACAACCTCGGTCAACTGCCCAGGCAAAACAGTACCTCCCGTCCGAAGTGCCTGCAACCTCGGTCAACCCGCAAGGAAAAATCCCAGCTCCCGACCGAAGAGTGCACAACCTCGGTCAACTCCCAAGGAAAAACGCCAGCTCCCGACCGAAGAGTGCACAACCTCGGTCAAGTGCCAAGCGAAAACAGCAGCTCCCGACCGAAGAGTGCGCAACCTCGGTCAACCCGCAAGGAAAAACGCCAGCTCCCGACCGAAGAGTGCGCAACCTCGGTCAACCCGCAAGGAAAAACGCCAGCTCCCGACCGAAGAGTGCGCAACCTCGGTCAACCCGCAAGGAAAAACGCCAGCTCCCGACCGAAGNCCGCAAGGAAAAACGCCAGCTCCCGACCGAAGAGTGCRCAACCTCGGTCAACCCGCAAGGAAAAACGCCAGCTCCCGACCGAAGTGCCTGCAACCTCGGTCAACCCGCAAGGAAAAACGCCAGCTCCCGACCGAAGAGTGCGCAACCTCGGTCAACTCCCAAGGAAAAACGCCAGCTCCCGACCGAAGAGTGCACAACCTCGGTCAACCCGCAAGGAAAAACGCCGGCTCCCGACCGAAGAGTGCACAACCTCGGTCAACTCCCAAGGAAAAACGCCAGCTCCCGACCGAAGTGTGCGCAACCTCGGTCAACCCGCAAGGAAAAACGCCAGCTCCCGACCGAAGAGTGCACAACCTCGGTCAACCCGCAAGGAAAAATGCCAGCTCCCGACCGAAGAGCATGCAACCTCGGTCAACTCCCAAGGAAAAACGCCAGCTCCCGACCGAAGAGTGCACAACCTCGGTCAACCCGCAAGGAGAAACGCCAGCTCCCGACCGAAGAGTGCACAACCTCGGTCAACCCACAAGGAAAAACGCCAGCTCCCGACCGAAGAGTGCGCAACCTCGGTCAACCCGCAAGGAAAAACGCCAGCTCCCGACCGAAGAGCATGCAACCTCGGTCAACTCCCAAGGAAAAACGCCAGCTCGCGACCGAAGAGTGCGCAACCTCGGTCAACTGCCCAGGCAAAACAGTACCTCCCGTCCGAAGAGCATGCAACCTCGGTCAACTGCCCAGGCAAAACAGAAGCTCCCGACCGAAGTGCCCGCAACCTCGGTCAACTCCCAAGGAAAAACGCCAGCTCCCGACCGAAGAGTGCACAACCTCGGTCAACCCGCAAGGCAAAACACCAACACCTGCCCCAAGCGCACTGCACTATGACACGGTAAAGAACAAGAAACCATACGAACATAAAAAAGGAAAGAAACTATAAGTAGTTTCACCCCCATACACCAAGCTCTTACCATACTTAATCACAAATATCCTCCACCCTATGAAAAAACCGATAAGTCATCACCAGCCCGCCAAGATACAGCCCTATTGCAAAATATGCAGGCAGCAAGTGGATGAAGCTCGTATAGCCAATCGCAAAATGAACATAAATTCCTGCAATGAACGCCGGCAGTCCGCCAAAAAGGAAGGTGCGCCATATCCATTTCTTGCCTTGTTGAAAGCCCCATAAAGCGAGCAGAAGAACGAGCAGCCCGACACTTAACAAGGCACTTCCAAACCCGGCCCGGTCATGAGCGATAACAGGGATCAGCTTGCTGTTGAAATCCTCCAGCTGATCAGGTGTCATACATAAATAGAGAAGGTCAGTCGGAACGAAAACGGATGTTACACCGAAAGATGAAATGACCATTCCGCCAAGAACAAATGAAAACCCCAGCACCACAAATAAAAACTGCCCTACGAGTGATGCCTTCCAAATAGAATGATTCCTCCGGTTGCTGGAAGAAGGCGTCCCGGATATTCCCTTGGTTTTAATATAGCCATACATATAAAAGGGCAGCAGCACCAGCCAAAAAATCAAATGAAGCCAATCGAAATAACCAAAACCGATAAACAGAAAGATTCCCAGAAAACCAAGGATAGCAGGAGCATCAATGGCTTGTTTTGCCCACTTTAACTGTTTTTTTACTCCATGCTTTGCCAGATTCATATAAACAATCCCGCCGGAAATCATCGTCCCTGCAAGCGTCATCCTGTCGTGGGCCATGAATAACATGATCCGCTCATTGTACGCCCAAATGTTTTCCCGGTTCATGCCAAGAAACAGCTCGTCATAAGGTAATAGAATTGAAGTGAGACTGAACAAAAGGGCAAGCACTCCGCCAAGGAAAATAAACAATCCGAAAATCCAGTAGGCAAACCAGCCTTGTGGCGGCGGAAGAGGCTGTTCTCTTGAAACAAGGGCTTCCTTAATCCGTTTTGTAAGCCCAGGACCTGAAAAAACATAACCCCCGCTTAACATCACCAAGTCAGCGCCGGAATCCAACAGCTCCAAAGCATCTTGAGGTTCCCGTACCGAACCTGAGGTGATAATGGTGTTAGAGTATCCTCTTTCCCGCAAATGTTTCACCATCAGACTGCTTTTCTTGCTGTATTTTTCATGGAGCTCCAAGACGATACCAGAATAGTGCTCCAAACTCTTAAAATCTACACTGCCGGGATCAGAGATAGAGAGATAAATTGGTTTTTCGGTGTTCAGCGCAAAATGGGGATCCTCCAAAATAAATCCATCAGCACTGTCCGCCAGCTGATCAATCATGGTTTGAACCTCGATAGAGCTTCCAGCCAGCCTGAAAAATAAGGGCTGTTTTCTCCTGGCGCTTTTCACTCTCTCTTTTACAAAATCCAGCCCAGCCGATCCTTCTTCAGGAAAGTGGATATACTGGTTATCATTGTCTACTACAGGTGAGCTGAGCGGCTCCGAACCCATTAGCGACACGGGGCCGGCCTCCAGAAAACCGAATCCTAAATTGGTAAAAGCTTTGGTTCCGGAAAGCTCCGGGTCCACCTTCCCGGAGAGTCCAACCGGGTTTGAAAAGGAGAGGCCGTCTATATTTCGGGACAGCGATGGAGCACTTTCCTCCCTGCCCAAAAAGTTAATGATATGAGAGCCAAACGGGAGAGAGGCAATGCGGTTCATCCCCCTATGTATAAATCCCCGTGAAGACACAGGTGAGACTTTATTTAATATAGGTTTGAAAATAACATGATAGGACCAATCGGGCATCGAAAATACCTCGCAATCTAAGAAGCTTCATCAATAGTTTACCATTTTTGGAGAAGGTTGATTGATGGGATTTAAAGAATTTAAAGCCACTTTGTTAAAGTTCTTTAAAGAGTGGAAGTTAATTCAATCTGTTTAAAAATGGAAAATGGGGGAAGTGAAAAGATAAGAATATTGTCTTACCAATCACTTTATTTATAGTTCGTATGGAAAGGAGGCAGTAATGGAATATATCATAACATTTATAATAGTTGGATTGGTTTTTGGAGTTTTGAGGCTTTTCGTTCGATTAAGAGTAAGAAACAGCGAGATTTCTGGAAAATGGCAGTTTTTAATCATCATAGTAGTAAGTGTCATTTTAACTTATATAAGAAGGCAGTTTTATTAAAATGAATAGAAAAGAGTTAGAAGTAACAGTAAATAAAACTTTTTAAAAAATGTTGTATTCGCCTACATTGTTGCTTTCGGGAAAATCCCAAGACCCGGATTTTCCCCCGTATACTAAGGGTTTTTCTCAAATCTGAGAGAGCAGCTCTTTTCTTTTCCTGTTTACGAGATTATTCCGGTAAATATCGTTATTTTTTCGGAATTGGTCTGAAATAGCAACAAAGTTTACGAAAAGAGCCTTTAAAAAAGAAGGCTCTCCTTTAAAAAAAGAGAACCTTCTTTGCATTATCCTATTCCAAATCCTCACCAATAATCCTTACTTCACGCTCTAGCTCCACATCGAACTTTTCTTTCACAGTCTTCTGGACATGCTCAATCAATGAGATATAATCCCTTGCGGTCGCATTATCTTTATTGACGATAAATCCGGCATGCTTAGTGGAAACCTCGGCACCTCCAATGTTCGTGCCCTGCAGCTGGCTGTCCTGAATCAGCTTTCCGGCAAAGTAGCCGGGAGGACGCTTGAACACAGAACCGCAGGAAGGGAACTCAAGCGGCTGTTTGGACTCGCGCTTATAAGTAAGATCATCCATCACGTCTTTGATTTCCTGGTACTCGGCAGGCTTTAGTTTAAAAGTAGCTTCCAACACAATATCACCGTTGTCCGGGATATTGCTTGTTCTGTAATCGAGGTCCAGCTCAGACGCCAGGCGTTTCACAAGGTTTCCCTCTTTGTCCACGACATAGGCATAATCAAGGACATCCTTGATTTCACCGCCATAGGCACCGGCGTTCATGTAAAGGGCGCCGCCGACCGTACCCGGAATTCCGCAGGCAAACTCCAGGCCGGATAAGCTTTCAGCCAAGGCCCTGCGCGAAGCATCAATTATACGCGCGCCGCTTTGCGCAACGAGTATCTCCCCGTCAGTTGAGATGTCATCAAGGTGCTTCAGGTTGATGACAATTCCGCGGATGCCGCCGTCCTTGATGATCAGGTTGGACCCATTTCCAAGAAGGGTGAAAGGAATATTTTCTTCATTAGAAAGCTTCACGACGTTTTGAATCTCTTCATACGTTGTCGGAGTAATGAAGAAATCCGCTTTTCCGCCAAGCTTGGTATAAAGGTGGTCTCTCAGCATTTCATCGACTTTAATGTTTTCAGTCTTCACAACTTTCAATAATTTATCATGTATTTTCTTGTTATCGATCATAGACATCATTCCCATTTCAAGTTTTATTTCCCCTGTAGGTATATGACTTGCTTCTCTCATTATATGCCTAATCCCGCCTAAAGTTAAACGTTTTGAGGCAGGGAAATTTCCACAGGTGCAGCTTGTTCCATCTTAATACATTCATTAAAGAATTCAAGTGGAATAAGTCCTTTATGTATGAGTACCGTTTTAAGGCACGAAGAGAGCGTCCTTCTTCGTGCCTTAAAGCGGTATAGGAAATTCTCGTTCAATCTCCAATGACTTTCAACCGGTGGTATTCAATCTTGCTTCTGATTTGGGTTCTCAGGTCCTTATCCAGACACCCTTCTAAAATAGTCTTATTGTATCCGACCATGAAGTTGTGCCAGTAACGTCGAAGTGAAGCCAAGGTTTTCATGGAAGCAGCCTCCCGGAATCTACTTTTAATTATATATATACATTCTATGATGAAGATAAACCGGTTCAACAGCATTAGACTATGGTCGTGGTATTTTTCCAAAAATAAGAATTGCTGGTTTACGCTGGATTTCGACGGGTAACGTTTCATTGTAAGCCGGCAACCAACCAAGAGACCATTACATACATAATCAGCATGACAAGACCGCCAATTGTAATGGACGATCGAAAGGAGGAAATGTTTGATTTTAAAAGACTGAATGTTTCGCGAATTAAATTTTAAAAAACTATAGAAAAGAGGTAGGAAGATTGAATAAAAAACAACCAAAAAGATTGGCTTTAATGTTAGTTCTATCCCTAATTCTTTTAAACATTGCGGGAGCATCATCCGCCGCGGCAGACGGAAATAATACGACCCCTGCTGAAAATGAAGAAAGCAGTACAGCAGCGAATGAAATGACACAGGAATCAATGAAATCCATGCTGGAAAACGATCTTGAAGCAGTAACTTTCATCCTTGAAGATGGCAGCAAAGCCAAGGGTGAACTCAAAGGTGGAGAATGGATGAGCCAAGAGGTCTCAGGGATTGGAGAAGTCAGTGGCATTGAGGTCATAGTAGATGGTGAAACCCGTACCTTCGATATCTCAGAAGCTGGTCCGGATGCAGGCCTTGCCATCATTAATTGGATGGAACAATCTGTCACATTTGATACAAAAGTATCTGAAATCGCAGTACAGGTTCCTGAGCGGGCAGGCGAACTGGGGAAAGCCGAAATCCTGCTGGAGGATGGTTCCACAATTGCACTGGATCTGGGCGGGATAACCGCTCTGGATGAGGCTTATGATCCGGAAAACTTCTCGGAATTAAGGCTCGTCATTGATGGAGAAGAATTCATCACTGACCTCTCAGATTCTTCTAACTTCCGAATACTATATGGCGGTCTGGTGATCCAGCCTGAATTAGGAGGAGAAGAAATAGCAGGAGTGAAAATCGAAGCCGCAGAGGGTAAAAAGGCGGAAGCTGCCAGACTAGTCCTGAGTGATCTCTCCCCGGTTCTTTTAGAAAAAACGGAAGAGGGGGTTTTCATGACAGGCGGCGAGGAAATCAGCTCTAACGAAGTGGTGATGCTGTTCTTGAAGATAGATGGAGAAGAATACACCATAAACCTTGAGGATAGTGACCTTGAATTGGACGAAGAAGGTTTCTTAATCATTTCGTCACTTGAAGAAAACTTTCCTGAAGGGGACGAGATTGGGGAAACAACAGAAGAAAGCGGAATGCTTCCTGACACAGGGGACCGCAGTGATGCAATATTCTACCTTGCTGGATTATTGATTATCTCTTTTGGTGCCTTAAACTTGAGAACCAGAAAGTTTCATAAAGACTAAGAAATAGATGGAGAGGGAGAAAATACTCCTTCTCCTATTCTATTAATGAGGTGCTATATGAAAAAAATAATCTCCATATTCATCATACTTAGTGGATTAGGTGTTATGGCTTATCCAAAAGCAGCAGATTATGTCGAGGCTTACCATCAGGATAAGCTTCTGAAGCAATGGGAATCTGAAATGGCTTCCACCAGCAATGAAGGACCTATTTCAAGTGGGTCTGCCGAAGAAACGGCACAGACAAGCTACATCAACCTGGATGATGTGTTCAACCCTTCAGCCAGAACGTCAGAAGTGGCTGCCAGTGAGAGGGAAAGAAGTGAAAATGCTTTGGGCAGTAACATGCTGGGAATCATTACAATTGATGTAATCAATGTCAATCTGCCCATTCTGCGCGGGGCTTCACAGTATAACCTTAAATACGGAGCTGGCCATTTGAACGGAACAGCCATCCCGGGGAAAACCGGAAACAGCGCCATTGCCGCCCACCGAAGCAGGGAACAGGGAAAAATGTTCAATCGGCTGGGAGAGCTACAAATGGGAGATGCCATTACAGTGAAAACAAGATCCGGAACCTTTCAGTATAAGGTGACGGATACAAAAGTCGTAGAACCCACTGATCTTTCCGTCCTTCAGGAAAGTGACGAAGAGATCTTAACTCTGATCACTTGTGATCCTATTGAAAATCCGGTAAACAGATTGATTGTCAGAGCGGAAATGCAGTAGGAAAGGGAATTTCTCACCGTAGATATGCGCTTCTCTTCTCCGGAAACACCGTCTCTGTCCTTTAATGAACACATCGGCTGCATCTCACTGCCCAAGTGGCACATAGAAAGCTTCTAATGAACACATCGGCTGCATCTCACTGCCCAAGTGGCACATAGGAAGCTTCTAATGAACACATCGGCTGTATCTCACTGCCCAAGTGGCAGTGAATCTCTTCTTCGTAAAGATTTTAGCTCATAGCCGCCAAGAGGTTGTCATACCTATAGAGTATGGCGCTGTTAATAAGGCTGTTTTCGCATAAAAGGGTGCTTTCGGAAAAATCCCAGAAGCCGGATTTTTCCCCTGGATACTGAGGTTTACATTCTGAACGAGGAGAGAAGCTCTTTTCTTTCCTGCTTACCAGGATATATCCAGCGCTTCATTATTGCGCTCCCTTCAAAAAATTAATAGTACAGCCACAAAGTTTTCGAAAAGAGCCTTTAATAAAGGAGAGTACCATGCGGAGAAGAAACTCACCAACCCCCCTGGTTGTGTTCGTACTTATTCTACTATTTATAGTTATCCTGTTAATTCGTTCATGTACTGGAGGAAGCTCGCCGCCAGATACACCGGAAACCGTCATAGAACAGTTTTATGAAGCAGAACAAGAGGCGGATTTCGGTCAGGCGTGGGACCTGTTTCACTCAGAGATGAAAAAACGGTTTAAGAAGTCTGCTTATATCCAGACGAAAAACCACGTTTTCCTCGGTCATATGGAAGTGGAAACGTTCGAAGTGGAAATCGGTAAAATGGAAAAGCTGAAGGAATGGAAAATGAACAAAGACGGACCCGTATTTAAAGACGTCACCTCAGCTGAAATCACTATGACGTATGACAGCCAATTCGGTGTCTTGGAAATTAAACAGATGTGCTATGCCGTCTTGGAAAAAGGGGAATGGAAGGTGCTCTGGGATTACGATTATTAATCATAATAAAAAAATCTCAGAATAAGGTTTTAAAACTGAGTATCCGGGTAACTAGAAACTAACTTTTTTATAGGAGGGTGAGAAACTGTGACAATGTTATTTATGAAAGCGCGCGAAATGTTTGAACAAGACGCCAAGCGAGTGGAAAAGACTGGTGATGATTTATCAGCCAATCGTGTATATCGCAGCAAACCTTCACCCATGGGCTTTAAAAAGAACTAACCTATAACCTTACTAAGAATAACCAGCCCAAAACAGGACTGGTTCTTTTTTTTGTTTATTTTTAAATGTGACTGAGTTTCTAAAAAAATCTTGCCTTTGTCTGCTAATTAATCCTTCTTTCCTTTTGAAAAGAAGGATTAAGCGGAAAGCCATAAAATTAAAACAGCCATAAATAGAGCCGATCCAGTTGACCTATTTAATGTAATACGGTCGTATTATAGAAAAAAACTTTGTGGTAAATTTAACTTTTTTTGAAAATTCATGTTTTGAAGGTGGAAGAGCAGGGTAATGAAATAATTAAGACCCGGCAAGGGATGAGAGGATTGCTTTTTATGAAGAGTTCCATACATAGGAAGATATACATAGAAAAGGTCTAAAATCTTGTCGGAAAAAATGTAAAAGGGGGATATGGACAATCTTACCGACTGAATGCTCAGTCATTTTTACTTCTTAGAATCATAAAGCTGCCATAGTATAAACAATTAATTTTATTAATACCCACCTTAAATAATCATAAACAAAAGGGGATGTCAAAATGAAAAAGCCATTATCATTGCTGTTGATGTTGATTCTGCTGGTATCCAGCTTTCTTGCGGGATGCTCCTCTTCTGAAAGCGGATCGGCAGACGGTTCAAAGGAAATCAGTTTTATTCACTGGCGCGGGGAAGATTCTGAAGCCTTTAAGGAATTGATCAGCCGCTTTGAAGAAGAAAATACGGATATCAGCGTCGAAATGACCGTGTATCCTTCTGAAAAATATCAATCTACTGCCCAGACACTGCTTCGTGACGGATCGACTGGTGACGTGTTCACAGCCTTTCCCGGATCTCAATTTGAAATTATTCAAAAGGCAGGTCTATTTGAAGACTTGACGGGAGAAGAGCTGGTAGGCAACTTTAATGAAAGCTTGATTGATGCAGGACAATCGGATGGAAAGCAATTGGCGCTTCCGCTTCAGCTTGTCTACAACCAGCCAGTCTATAACAAGACACTTTTTGATGAGCTTGGCCTTGAGCCGGCGGATGACTGGGAAGGCTTCCTCGAGCTTTGCCAGACTCTGAAAGATGAAGGCTATACGCCTATCGCATTCCCGGGAGCGGATATCGGACCTGGGCAAATGATGAATTCGATGATGATGAACAATGCGCCTGAGGGTGTCTTTGGTGACATGATGAATGGTGAAACAGAACTGACGGATGACTGGTGGGTCGATACACTGGCTCAATTCCAGGAACTCATGGATAAAGGATATATCGGCGAGGATGCGCTTGGCATGAAGCATGAAGGAGCCATTGCGCAGGTTGCACAGGAAGAAGCGGCAATGCTCGCAACAGGTTCTTATGCCATGGCGAACATCAAGGACTTGAACCCTGACCTTGAGCTGGGCTTACTGGCACCTATCACGGTTCCTGCCGGTGAGGCGGAATTTGAAGGAGTCCATACAACAACCTTCATGCTTGCTGTCAACAGCCAGTCAGAAAATAAAGAGGAAGCTAAAATGTTCATCGACTTCCTGTCACAGCCGGAAAATGCCGAGTATTATGCCAATGAGACAGGACAGGCCCTAACGATTCCTGATGTGAATTATGAATCTGAATCACTGAAGGCGACGGAAGAATGGATGGACAAAAACACCCGCTTCCAGCCTCGTTACCTGATCCCTGATGCAGACGTAGAGAAAGCGGTCATCGCTTCCATACAAAATGTATTGAGCGGCGCAGATCCGGAAACTGCAGCACAGGAAGCTCAAGAAATCGTAAACCAAAAGATACAATAATATCTGATTTGGGAGAGAGGGCGACTCTCTCTCTTCCTGTTACTTAGGAAATGATTTGGAACAACTGCCTGTCGGGCTGATCGAGGCGCTTACGCTTTTGGTTCGTCCAGCTTCAGCGCCTAGCCCCTCGGGGTCAAATAACCCTCAGAGAAATAAAAGGAAAGAGCACCTTTTATTCTCTGAGGAACATTTGCCTGTCGGGGCTGATCGAGGCGCTTACGCTTTTGTTTCATCCAGCTTCAGCGCCTAGCCCCTCGGGGTCAAATAACCCTCAGAGAAATAAAAGGAAAGAGCACCTTTTATTCTCTGAGGAACATTTGCCTGTCGGGGCTGATCGAGGCGCTTACGCTTTTGTTTCATCCAGCTTCAGCGCCTAGCCCCTCGGGGTCAAATAACCCAAAGAGAATAAAAGGAAAGACCGCCTTTTTTTCTCTTTGGAACATTTGCCTGTCGGGGCTGATCGAGGCGCTTACGCTTTTGTTTCGTCCAGCTTCAGCGCCTAGCCCCTCGGGGTCAAATAACCCTCAGAGAAATAAAAGGAAAGAGCACCTTTTATTCTCTGAGGAACATTTGCCTGTCGGGGCTGATCGAGGCGCTTACGCTTTTGTTTCGTCCAGTTTCAGCGCCTAGCCCCTCGGGGTCAAATAACCCAAAGAGAATAAAAGGAAAGACCGCCTTTTTTTCTCTTTGGAACATTTGCCTGTCGGGGCTGATCGAGGCGCTTACGCTTTTGTTTCGTCCAGTTTCAGCGCCTAGCCCCTCGGGGTCAAATAACCCAAAGAGAATAAAAGGAAAGACCGCCTTTTTTTCTCTTTGGAACATTTGCCTGTCGGGGCTGATCGAGGCGCTTACGCTTTTGTTTCGTCCAGCTTCAGCGCCTAGCCCCTCGGGGTCAAATAACCCAAAGAGAATAAAAGGAAAGACCGCCTTTTTTTCTCTTTGGAACATTTGCCTGTCGGGGCTGATCGAGGCGCTTACGCTTTTGTTTCGTCCAGCTTCAGCGCCTAGCCCCTCGGGGTCAAATAACCCAAAGAGAATAAAAGGAAAGACCGCCTTTTTTTCTCTTTGGAACATTTGCCTGTCGGGGCTGATCAAGGCGCTTACGCTTTTGTTTCGTCCAGCTTCAGCGCCTAGCCCCTCGGGGTCAAATAACCCAAAGAGAATAAAAGGAAAGACCGCCTTTTTTTCTCTTTGGAACATTTGCCTGTCGGGGCTGATCAAGGCGCTTACGCTTTTGGTACATAATGTTTTGAGTTTGAAGGAGTGGGTTCAATGGATCTTAAGAAAAATAAAGCCCTGTTGCTGTTTGTGCTGCCGGGCCTCATATTATATTCAATCTTTTTTATTTACCCGACATTTTCAGCGCTGTTCTATTCGTTTACCGATTGGGACGGGTTGACGCCTGATTATAACTTTGTCGGAGTCGAGAACTACATAAAGATCTTTACCAATGATTCGATTTTTGCAAAAGCACTTGGCAACAACGTAAAATTTATGCTGTTTGTTGTTGTTTTTCAAACCTTATTCTCACTAGTCTTCGCCTTATATCTCGTGAAAAACACAAAGACGAATGTCTTCCTGAGAGCCCTATATTTCTTCCCGACCATTCTGTCATCCGTGTCGGTAGCATTTATCTGGTCATTCGTGTACGACCCGAACTTAGGAATCTTAAATACCTTGTTGGAAAGAGTCAACTTGGATTTTCTGACCCATAACTGGCTGGGAGACCAGGACATTGCGATTTTCTCAATTGCAGTTGTACAAGTCTGGATGCATACCGGACAGATGTTAATCATCTTTGTCGCTGGACTTCAGAATATTCCGAATGATCTCTATGAAGTGGCTAAGATTGAGGGAGCTTCCAAGTGGCAGCGATTCCGTTTCGTCACCTGGCCGCTGGTCGCACCAGCTGCAACCATCGTCGTTGCCTATACAACGATTCAATCCTTCAAGGCGTTCGACCTGATTTTTGCCATGACTCGCGGAGGTCCAAACTACTCTACCGAAATCCTGGCAACCTTGATTTATTCCACAGCATTCCGAAGCTTTAAATTTGGTTATGCATCAGCGGAATCCGTCATTTTCATGATTGTGATCGCCGTCATTACCATTATTCAATTCAAAGTGCTCCGTTCCGACAGAGCAGTAAGCTAATATAAGATTTTTTTAAAAAAGGAGGGGAAATCCATGAAAGTAACAAAAGGTTTCCTTAACGTAATTTATGCCTTGCTGATTATCATTCCGGTCATCGCCATCTTCTTTGCGACCTTCAAATCAAACGCGGAGATGTATCAGGATGTACTGGGACTTCCGGAAAGCTTCAATTTCGGGAATTATCTAACAATGTTTTCTGAAGAATCAATGGGTGTTTACTTCTGGAACAGCGTCATCGTGACCTTGTTTGGAGTAAGCCTGACCCTATTCTTCTCAAGTTTGATCGCCTTTGCCATCACCCGACTGTCCGGCTGGCCGGGAAGGATTTTGTTCGGCTTATTCACATTAGGCATGATGGTTCCTGCGCAAGTGAACATGATTCCGCTCTATCAACTCGTATTTGATCTAGGGCTGACGAACAGCCTGACAGGGTTGATCCTGGTCAACATCTCAGTCACCTTGCCTGTAGCAGTCTTCATCCTGACAGGTTTCATGAAATCACTGCCAAGCTCGCTGTTTGAAGCCAGCCGGATCGACGGTGCCTCCAACTGGCAGATGTACGCAAAGGTGGCCATTCCGTTGTCGCTTCCATCACTCTCAGCTACAGCTATCTTCCTGTTCGTGATGGTATGGAATGACCTTCTTTATCCGTTGCTGTTCATTACAGACACGGATTATAAAACATTGCCGCTTGCTCTGCTGGAATTTCAGGGAGAGTATATGACCAACTATCCAATGCTCTTCACAGGAGTTATCATAGCGTCAGCTCCAATGGTTATCGCCTATATCTTCCTGCAGCGTTATTTTGTTGCCGGTATGATGGCAGGTTCATTGAAAGGATAAAAGTCTGAGGTTTCCTCGGGCTTTTTTCTTTTTTGTAGGGAGAGCCCTTCGTAATTTCCCAAAGGGCAGTACCTGAATAGTTTCGTCGATAGAGGGCAGCAAAGAATCCAAGCGAGATACTGCTAAATGGCGAGGCAAGAGCGGTTTGGTTGATAGAAGGGGAAAAGTGGTTGATAGATTGATCAAACCGGTTGATAGAAATCTCACACTTCTTCCTAAAAAGGTATAACCTTCACTAGAATAACTCCACAGACTATCTCAGCCCCAAGATTAGAACAGAAGCAGCATTGCCCAAAGAATAAGCCCAAGAAAAAAACGATCACTCTTTAGAGTAATCGCCTTTATAAAACCTACTTCTTCTTTAAACTGTAGCCGATTAGGCCCAACCCTATTAAGCAGGAAATAATGGATATGGTTACAGGAATGGCGCCCACCTCTATTAGAGCGGTTCCGAAAATGCCATACACTCTACTCCATCCAGGACCGCCATCTCCTGATAAAACAAGCGAGTAGACAGAGGCTGCTATAATGGCAGAGCCGTACAGGATTGCGCTCAGTATAAGTAACATTATTCCAATCTGGATATTTTTAATAGTGACTCCTCCATACAACTGTTAAACTAGTTAAAATGAATCAACTCATGCGTTTCTGCCAAAAGAAATAAGAAATCGAAAAAGTGCTGACGGCCAGGCTTAAAAGAGCAATTCCGACTATTAAGGGAATGTAGGTCCACGCACGGGTTAATTCGTCCGAAACCATCCACACATCCTCATGACCCTGCCTGGAAAGACTGGATGCGATTCGGCCGCCAAAACCGGATAGAATAATGAACAGACAACCTATTGCAAAACTCCAGACCGGAACGCCAAAAGTGGTAAGAGCAAGTTTTTTCAAGGTAACTTCTCCTTTTAGTAAGATGAAATAAGTATACCCTTTTTAACATTGGAAGGGAATTGGTTATTTAAAAATTTAAAATATTTGAAGCGTGGGCTTTCAGACTCTTTTTACCTATAATAGACAGAAAAGGAGGGACCAACTTATGCCCTTAATTGAGCATGAACAATTCATAAAAGCACCGATCGAACTGTGTTTTGATCTCGCAAGAAACGTAGATATACACACTCAGACGACGTCTCAAACTAAAGAAAAAGCAGTCGGCGGAGTGACGGAAGGTCTTCTGGAGGAAGGAGATATCGTCATATGGGAAGCCGTGCACCTCGGAATAAAGCAAAGGCTGACAGCTAAAATTACACAGATGGAAAAGCCCACTCAATTCGTCGACATAATGGTCAAAGGAGCCTTTCATTCTTTCGAACATACCCATCAATTTATCGAAAAAGACGGCGGAACCCTCATGATTGACCGTTTTCAGTACAAGTCACCCTTTGGCCCTCTCGGAATCCTGGCAGACAAGCTGTTTTTAGAAAGCTATATGAGAAGATTTATTGTGTCCCGTGCAGAGGCATTAAAGGAGATGGCAGAATCTCCGAGCCATTTATGAGAGAGTGAGCCTGGTTTTTACCGAGTGGTTGATAGAAAGGGCAAAGTGGCTGATAGAATGCACAAAATGGTTGATAGTGGACTTCTGTCAATAAAATAGATACGAATTGACCAGTTAGTGGCGTGTTTTTACTTCCGCACACCGTCTTGAGACGATGTTTGGAGGCCTCTGCGTAAAGAAACAATTAAAAACCAATCGTTCCTTTACGCAGAGGTAGTGAAATCTTTAGTTGTGTCTTTCTTTTGCGCCTTCATGTATGCCACTTCTACCTCAATTGGAGTGGCGTAGTCCAATGAGGAGTGCATACGTTTCCGATTGTAAAATTCAATATAGAATTGAACAGCTTGAATGGCTTCAGCCTTTGTCTTAAACACCCACTTATATAAGTATTCCTTTTTCAAGGAGGCAAAAAAGGACTCTACACAAGCGTTATCGTAAGGATTAGCTTTACGACTCATACTGATAGTAGCGTCGGCCTGTCTTAAGGCATCTAAATAATTGCGGGAACAGTATTGAGATCCTCGATCTGAATGATGGACCCAGCCGTGTTTAGGCTGTCGTTTGGATAAGGCTTCATTTAACGCTCGGAGTGGCAGAGAGTGATTCATATGGTCATCGATGGCATAACTAATAACCCTGCGAGAATAAAGGTCCAATATGGGATTAAGGTATAGAAATCCTTCTCCTGTGTGGATATAAGTGATATCCGTTGCCCAAACCTTATTTGGCGCTTCAGGCTGAAAGTTCCGATTGAGCACATTTTTGAAGACAGCTTGATCATGATCTGAATCTGTAGTATGAATAAATTTCGGACTAGGGACTGCATATAGGCCCAACTCACTCATGCGATTGGTTACCTTTTTTAGAGAGACTTGGATGCCGTCTTCCTGAGTAATCTTTTTATAGATGCGCGGACTGCCATAAGTTCCAAGGTTATCATGGAAATGAAATTGAATGCGTTCATCCAGCTGCCGATTCCACCGTTCTCTTTCCGTTTCTTCACGTTCTAAGCGCCTTAAATAAAGGTAATACCCAGAGGTAGACACACCTAAGACATCGCACATCTTCACAATGGTGTGTTCATGTCGATGGTTATGAATGAACTCGAATTTTACTGTTTTTCTTGCGTGAAGATGTGCATCGCCTTTTTTAAAATTTCGTTTTCCTCTTGGAGATCGATTAATTTTTGTCTTTCTTCCTCATATAATTTTCGATATTCAGAGGCAGATAGTAATTGATCCTAGGTAGCCTTTTCAGCGTCTCTTAGTCTTTTTCGATAGCCCCCTACCCATTTTTGAAGGGTATTGTAGGGAATATCTAGTTCATTGCTTACATCCACCAACTTACGGCCATCCTGAACGATAAGCTTGGCGACATATTCTCTAAACTCAGGAGCATAGGTCCGTTGATTTTTAGCCATTTAAAACACGTCCTTTTTAAAGTTAGTAATGATTTAAACATACGCCACTACCTATGTCCACTTTTTATACTACATTCAGATAGAGCGGCAAAAGTGGTTGATAGAACACTCGAACTGGTTGATAGAACACGGAAACCGGTTGATAGAAAGCACGAGCTGTTTAGTATACAGAAAAAAACTCAGGCACTAGGTCGTCGTTTCGTCGATAGAGCAGCAAGTTTCGTCTATAGAGTACAAAATTTCGTTGTAGAACACACATAACCGTCGTTAAAACTTCTTGACAGAACGCCCAAACTGGCTGACAGAAAGAGTCTCACCAACTCTATAGTCACGGAAAATCTGCACTCATTTCTGCAATTCGTTCATAGAAGAGGAGAATTCGTTGATAGACCCAGCCGTTTCGTCGATAGAGCAGCAAACTTCGTCGATACAGAGAACTCCCTCCTAAAAACGCAAACCCGTTAATAAAATTTCAACAAAACAGGTTTGAGCAAAGAATCCCCGGGGAAAAAGAAAAGAGCACTGAACCGCATAACCAGTTCAATGCTCCAACATTAATCTAACCTAACGCCTTGCGTACAACAAAGGCTTTTTCATATTTAGTATACATATACCCGCCAAGCACAATCGCCGGGATGACAACGACCGCCATTCCCAGGAAGGCATAGCCTGGTGCGTAGTCATACAGAAAGCCGCCGATGAAGGTCAGGACAGCGGTGCTCAAGCCTGTACCCAGTGCTGTGTAAACACCCTGTGCGGCCGGAACATCCTTGCTTTCCAGCTCTTCATAGATGAGTCTCATAAAGGCATAGTGTGTAAGCCCGAAAGTGAAGGCGTGAAGCAGCTGTGTCGCAATGAACACAGACACGCTCGGGAATAGAAACAGCATCGTCCATCTCAGGACAGCTGCCGAGCCGGCAACCATGAACATAATGGAAATGGATCGGCCTTTTAAGAACTTATCAGATAGGGCAAAGAAAAGAATTTCAGAGATAATCGCCACATTGAGCAGGACCCCGATATAAAGGTTGCTGACGCCCAGTTCTTTCAGGTACAACACGCCATAATTGTAGTATGCGGCGTGAGTTCCCATTAAGAAAACGACGATTCCCATAGCCAGGACGAACTTTTTGGACTTGATTAAATTGCGGTACGACATCCGTTCCTGTCCACGAGGCGCACTCATGGATTCCGGAAGTTTCTGTAAGGAAGAGATCAGGATAATGATAATCCCCGCGAACAGCATATAGATGACGGCACCTTCACTGAAAATCGAGGTAACCACACCTGCCAGAAGAAGTGCAGCAGTGTAGCCGATCGAGCCCCACGATCTGCTTTTTCCATAATCGATTTTATCTTTTTTCATCATGACCGCCGCCATGCTTTCAACAAGCGGCATTACCATAGGATAGACCAGGCTGAAAATCACCATGCAGGCCAGCATCCCGATATATGAACTTAATGGAAAGAATAATAATAGTGACAGGCCTGACCCGATCACAATGATGCGGGCGAGTTTTCCAAGCGGAAATCTCTGGCTCAAAGTTGGGAATAAATAAAAGCTGGAAAACGAACGGGCAATCATGCCGGCAGCGATCAGTGAAGAGGCTGTGGCAATGGAAAAGCCTTTGCTTTCGACAAGCCATGCAGTCCAGTATGGTACGAAAATGCCCCAGGTGAAAAAGATTGCAAAGAATTGAATGGACAGCCAGTTTTGTTTCTTCATAAAAAGAAGAAATCCCCCTTATGTATTGGTTGGTTGAATGGTTACTTGTATAATCAAGAATTCATTATACGCCTGGCTAAAAGCGGATACAAGGGGGGTTCTGGGAACAAAAGTGGGTGGTTGCGCTTACATTCCCAGCGCATCAACCGGGAAAAAATTAATACAAATTTTGCAGGTCTTTTCTGATCTTTTCTTTAGCTCCGGACCGCCATTTTTTCACGGCAGAAGGAGACACGTTTTCCACCTGTGCAATCTCTTTTATGCTAAGCCCATCCAGGCAAGTATAAACCACCCATTTGGTTTGATTATCGTTCAACTCATGACAGTACGACAGCAGCAGCTCAGCTTCCAGAGGCACATCCTCATTGGGATCCTCGATATATTCCCAATACACTTCCTTAGGTGAGCTGTGACGTTCTTCATTTAGAATGCTTCTCTTCATTTCATCGAGAAATCGTCCCCTAATGTAAGAGTAGGCATAGCTTGAAAAGTGACCTTTTTCTTCGTTGAATCGCGTTGCTGCCTCCCAAAGGGCAATCAATCCAATTTGGTAAAATTCATCCTCGTTTTTATAAACGTGAAGAGTGTTCATCACTTTGTAAATCATCGGCTCATATTGGACCGCAATCTCCTCAAAATTCATGGTTTTTTCCCTTTCAGGAAAGCGCGCTTTCTCTCTAGTATTCCCGGGTATCCACATCATACGATTTTGGAAATTGACTGACGAATCGCTAAAAAGCCGTTTTCAACCTAAGAAAATGGCTTTTTAGTGTTTTAAAAATAACGTTCGAGTAGAGAAAACTCCTATATCCTTAAAAATCAAATCGCCATGAATTTACTTCAATTTTTCTTTACGAGATAATAAAAGAGGAAAGAGGAAAGAGGAAAGAGGGTGGAGATGAATGATAACGGTTATTGGAAGTATCAATATGGATTTGGTGACCATTACGGGGAAGGATTCCGCATGGGGGGAGACGGTCATCGGTGACCGGTTTCATACCAGCTTTGGCGGGAAGGGAGCCAACCAGGCAGTGGCTGCTGCACGATTAGGAGCAAAAGTTCAAATGATCGGAGCAGTCGGTGACGATGTTTATGGAAAAGAGTATATAAAGCATCTGGAAAAAGAGGGTATCCGTACAGAACTCATCAAAGTGATAAACGGAGAACAAACCGGAATCGCCGCCATCACCGTTCACGATAGCGAAAATAAAATCATTGTAGTACCGGGAGCCAATTCCCATATCACTCCACAGGTAGTGGAAGAACATAAGGAAACAATCTGTAAAAGTGAGTGGCTGCTCCTTCAACTGGAACTTCCCTTGGAAAGTGTAAAAAAGGCCATAGACATAGCTCATTCCAATGGAGTGAAAATAATCCTTAACCCTGCGCCCTACAGCAGCATTCCCTGGCAATGGATCAAAAAGGTCCATTACCTAACACCTAATGAAATAGAAGCAGACCAGTTAGTACAAGAAAACGCTGCCCACTCCGACCAGCTATATCAAAAACTCATTATTACCAAAGGCAGGGATGGGGTTGTGCTTTACCTCGGCGAAAAGAAAGTAGAGATACCTGCTAAAAAAGTGAGCGCCGTTGACACAACTGGTGCCGGAGACACCTTTAATGGCGCACTGGCTGCCGAGCTGGATGAAGGATCCAGTCTTAAGGAAGCTTGCATCGTCGCATGTGAAGCGGCCACGAAATCTGTAATGGTAGTGGGAGCCCAAGAAGGAATGCCGACTAGGGAAGAGCTTTTGAAACAATGATGGACTGGAAAGCCTAAATACACCTAAATATTTATAACAGGTAAAACCCAGAGCTAATGACTCTGGGTTTTAATGTTATATTTCTTCTTGATCCGTTAATCCACCCATTCTAGAAAACTCCTAGACACCACTTCAACTGAATTTCCCTGAGGTACTGGTCTCTAAAAAGCTCTTAGACACCTCTTCAAATGAATTTCCCCGCGGTACAGGTCTCTAGAAAGCTCCTAGACACCACATCAACTGGTATTCCCTGTGGTACTGGTCTCAAAAAATGCTCTTAGACACCACTTCAACTGAATTCCCCTGCGGTACTGGTCTCTAAAAAGCTCCTAGACACCACTTCAACGAGTATTCCCTGCAGTACTGGTCTCTAGAAAGCTCCTAGACACCACATCAACTGGTATTCCCTGTGGTACTGGTCTCTAAAAAGCTCCTAGACACCACTTCAATTGAATTTTCCTGCAGTACTGGTCTCTAGAATGCTTTTAGACACCACCTCAAATGAAATTCCCTGTGGTACTGGTTTCTAAAAAAACTCTTAGACACCACTTCAACTGAATTTCCCTGCAGTACTGGTCTCTAGAAAGCCTTTAGACACCACTTCAACGAGTATTCCCTGCAGTACTGGTCTCTAAAAAGCTCCTAGACACCACTTCAACTGAATTTCCCTGCGGTACTGGTTTCTAAAAAAGCTTTTGGACACCACCTCAAATGAAATTCCCTGTGGTACTGGTTTCTAAAAAGCTCCTAGAAACCACTTCAATTAACTTTCCCTGGGGTACCGGTCTCTAGAATGACAAATAAAGCAGGTCTAATTCATTTCCGAATTAGCCTGCTATTTGTACTATTCTCTCCCAATAGGACCCCCTTACTACTCCGACTTCTTATAATAAAAACGGGAAAGGGCAATCCCCACACCACCCAGAGCGATGAATAATACAGCACGAACCAGTATGGAAATATAGGCGATGTCGATAAAAATAACTTTTACAAGAGTCAGGAAGATCAGGACAATCCCCAGCAAGCGGATTTTTTTATCTTCTCTTTGCACCCCGATAATCACCCCAATAATGGAGTAGAGTACCCAGAGACCGGAAATGATCAAGCTTTGAATATCAGAAGAATACCCTTCAGTGGCTGCGAGCCCTAATTGTGTAATAAAGGCCAATATAAGAACCGCCACTGCTCCGAATAGTATCCGCATTGACGACTTAAAATCCAGGAAGCTTTCATAAAAAGCCTGGTTTCTTTGCAGGGTAAATTTCAACCCCCAGCCGGAAAGAATCAAAATGAGCCATGCGGCTGTTTGATAAGAAAAAACATGATATATGTGGTCGGTGATAGTAGCGGTCAGTCCGATAAAATAAAGAAGTAAAGCCAGCAGGGACTGTATTCTTCCTTTTGTCGCTAATCCCGCGTACAAGGCGATGACCCCTTGAATCACCAATAGAGCTCCCACTTCTTCGTAGTTCAACAAGTCAGCCAGAAGCAAAGCAAGGGAGTAGGTGGCGACTGGAAGAAGAGTACGCAGTTTATCCGCTCCTCTTTGCCAATATGATAATGCAAGATAAACAGCAGTTGACACTACAAGGAATAGGGTATAGTCGGAATCATCCAGCCACATGACTACCCATCCTTGAGTTAATACAAAGCTCGTAAACAAGGTGGCTCTTTGATAAACAGGAAAGATTTCTTTCGTGACAAACATCCCTAACAGAAAAACATGCTGAACGATAATCCCAAGGGCTATTATCTCAACGTCGCCCCCTTGGGTAACGGCGTAGACAAACAACGCCGGGTGAAGCAGGATGAAACTGGATAGATACAGCCATTGATATTTTTTATACATAGCGTAGAAGAGCAGGGCGATAAAAAACAGCACTTCATAGCCTGTAAACAGCAGTATGTTTGTTGAGGTTCCCTCTATTAAAAAAGGAACAAGGAATCCGGTAATCGACGAAAGAACTGCAATCGGCTGGGAATTGTGCCTGTCAGATAAGTAAATGCCCAGTATCACCCAGATTACGTTCACTATAAAAGCAAGAGATCCAGGGATGATTCCATAAAGGACGTTGCCTGCAAATGTTGACAAGATCAAGATGGGGATCGCCCCCCCTATGAGGATCTGTCCTAGGGCGTTCCTGCCTTTCTTGACTTGCCTTTCACCCAGCCAAACGAAAAAGCCGGCTAATGCATACCCGAGCAGGATCCTGATCGGCTCAGTGATCAAGCCGATATCCACCATTGCTTTATAGCCCCATAAAACCCCAAGTATGAGCACCAGAATGAACACCCTTGGCAGCCAGACCTGGCCAATCAGTTTTTCATAATCCACGGCAGTATCTTCATTTTTGAGGCCAACAGGGTCTGCGGCCTTTTTTTCAGTCTGTATCAAAGGTTTCTGATCTTGTTTCTCGATTTTCGGTTTAGAGTCTATGCGGTTAAAGGGCTTACTGGCTGCTGAATGGGAAGAAGTCTTTAGCTTCAAAACGTCAATTTGCCGCTCTAATTCTATAACTCTTGTTTCCAATTCTTCTACCTTTTTTTCTAAAGTCATATTGCACCCGCTTTCCATATAACATAATCCAATTATATCCTAAAATACGGAAAAAATGGGACGGAGGGACAGCTTCCTTGTCCCAGTTCTCCTCAAACGGGACATCCGGCACGTTTCAATAATCCCAGTTTCCTGGAAATTACGCTGGGTAAAGGGTAAAGAATATCCTGGGTTAAGTGGAACGTCAAGCACCTCCCGGGTACAAAAGGAGGCAAAGGATGCATCAATACATGTCTATTATGTTGTCGGTATCTTTAGTACATAGCCCTTTAACGGAAGAACCGAAAGTACTCAGTGAACATAGTGATCGGCAGCTGGCCGTGTCAGATAAAAACACCCAAGAACTCTATAAAGAAGAAAAAGAGGAGCACAACTACAAAGTGCAGTTCAAAGAAGATGGATTTTATCAGGTAGCGCATGTCTTTTCTGAAAATCAATTCGGCAGTATGAAGGAAACCCGGGTCTATTATGTTGATGGAAGTGATTACTACCTGGTATCCCGAAATGAATTCTCAAAGCAGAACATTTTGCCGGAGAGCATAGAAACTGGCAGCTTAACGAAAATGGATGAGGTGCCGTTTGAAACGGAAGAGGACGGTACTTATTGAACTTCCTATGTAAATTGCAAAGTAAAAATGGCTCCTCAAAAGGAGCCATTTTACATCCAGCTTCCACCTAATCCCCCTTGCCCCTCTCATACTTATTCCACATATAATACGTATAATAAATTTGAATAGAATTCCCCACTACACTGATAAGGGTGATAATCAAAGAAAAATAAAAGCCGTAGTCAAGTACATATCTTAATAGAATGAAAATTACAGGATTCCACAAGGTCACCCAAATGGTACGAATCATCTTCCTTCTGTAACTGAGCTTGAAATAATTGAACGCGAATCCTTTATCCACTTTCTCAGTATGGCTGGGGACAGTGGTAAACATCGACAAACCTCCTCATCTGCTGGATTGTGTGTTCTGTTGGTATATGATTTCTGTGAAGTAAGGTAACGAATTTTATGTGAAGTGAAGGCGTAAAAGGGGCAGTGCTTACGGTGGGACGCTTGAAAATTAACCTGACAGCTTAATGGCATATAATCTATCTAATGAGACACTGAACTTTCGACGGCCTCCTGGTGTTTTGGGTTAGGTCCCCATTGGTTAGTGCCTTTCTCGCTGTCGTTTGTCATGAAAAATAGCAGCATGATTTGCCCGATGAAAGGTATGATGAGGATCAGAGCCATCCACCCGCTTCTCCCGATATCATGGAAGCGTCGCACAATCACTGCTACAGCAGGCAGGGTGATGAGTAAGTAATACAATTCTGCGAGCCAATCGTCCACTATACTGAACATCAACTCTACCGCGATAAGCAAACAGTTAATGTTGAACTACCCACCACTTATCGCCCTTACAGGTCGCTTGAAGTGGGGGATTCCTAAGAACACAAACCTATCGGTTCGTTTTTAATTAGGCTAACTCCGCAGTCCCTGCGGTTAATCGCAATGCTTCATTGCGAAGATTTATACTTGCGTTCAGATCCCTTTGATGGGTGCTTTTACAGTTTGGACACGTCCATTCACGCAACGCAAGATCTTTAACGGCTTTATACTTATGATTACATACAGAACATAGCTGGCTGGAAGGGAAATTTTTCGCTGCGGCTACCACCTGTTTACCGTACCATAATGATTTGTATTTCAACATAGACCTGAATTGGGCCCAGCTTACTTCGCTGATTCCTTTTGAAAGGTCTTTGTTTTTTAACATGTTTTTGACAGACAAATCTTCAATGCCGATAATATCGTGGTTTTTGACTATTTCGGTAGAGATTTTATCCAACATATCTTTTCTTGCATTAGCGATTTTTTCGTGCAGCCGGGCAACTTTCTTTTTTTGTTTATTCCAATTCGAAGAACCTAATTGCCTCCTAGAAAGAATGCGTTGGGCATTACTTATTTTCTTTTCTAGTGTACGGAAAAAGCGGGGGTTTTTATAAATTGTGCCATCTGAAAGAGTTGCGAAATCCTTCAAACCTACGTCGATTCCGACAGAGGTGCCAGTTTTCTTATAGGGTTGAACTTCTGATTCAGCCAAAATCGAAACGAAGAACTTACCTGAAGGGTTTCGTCTAATGGTGGCGTTCATTATTCGGCCTTCCACCTCACGACTCTTGGCAAACCGAACCAGGCCGAGTTTTGGCAATTTGATGTGTTTATCTTTCACTTGTATATTCCCGTTCACAAACTTTGTGGTATAGGATTGAACGGGGTTCTTCTTCGATTTGAAGCGAGGTAAACGATTTTGTTTCTTGTAATACCGTGTGTAGGAATCATGAACGATTTCAACTGATTTCTGAAGGGCAATACTATCGACTTCTTTCAAGAATGAATAGGTCTTCTTGAGCTCTCGAACAGCTTTAATGGATTGGTTCTTGTTGAAAAATACGCTTTTCCAATTGTTCTGTGAAAGCTGCCCATTCTGTACCATTTCATTTACGATAGACCAATAAGCGTCTTTGTTCTTTTGTTTCCCGACAAAATAGTTGTAGATGAACCGGGAACAACCGAACGTTTTATTGATTAATTCAATCTGTTCGTGATTTGGATAGATCCTGAATTTAAAGGTTTTTTTAACATTCAAATGGTTTCACCTCCTTGTAGTAATTATACCAAGAAAGATGGCACCATGGGAACATATGTTTCTTTCGAAGTTTTTTTAGTAGAGACCAAAAGGCAGGCGATTCATCTCCCCCTTACCGTTGGGCTATGCCCTTCACACGCTTGAAGAGGGAGTTTTCTCGCCATTTTTTAGATAAAATTAATCAGAAGAAATAACCAGAATTCTTTCCGCCTGGATCTCCCGCTAAAATTCATAAAGCTCTTCAAGACTTTAAAATACCAGCGCATAATCGGTTCCTCACTTTAGATAGGCTATTAGTCCTTATTTTAATACCCTAAATAAAAACATAAAAACCAGAAAATTCAAAAAAGCAGGACATGGTAACTGTCCTGCTTCCATTTATTCCATTACGACTTGAGACACAGCCGTATCAATCAACCATTACGCCCCAGCCATCCGTATAGCCGCCGAAAGGCTCACTCAACTCATCCAGCCGCCTTTGCACATTCACAATTTCTTCGTGAATCAAAAGCATTTCCACATAACAATAAAGAGTCCACTCTTTCGTTTCCTCATCCTGTTCTAATTCGCAGGAGAACCCATCATTACGAAGTGCTGTTGAAAGGGCATTACCGCTTTCGCTGTCTGGAATCCCGATGAAAAAATCCACAATCTGCGGCTTGTTAAAATCAACACCTTGTTTATAAAGCATTTTTAACACTTGTCCATCTTCATCGTTAGGAAACTTTTTAGGAAATAATCTCATAGTTCATTTTCTCCTTCTCTCTATGGAGAGGGTGGGACAAGGGACCTGTCCCACCGCGCCGCCTACTCCACTACCCACTTTAAAGTATCTTTAGCGGGAACTTCCTCTTGAAAGGAATGATCACGGTATTCAAGGAGAACGGGTGTTTTTTGTTTATCTGCAAAAAAGGCGGCAGTTTTTTGCAGGCTTTCCCCAGGCTGGATCGTTTTATAATTATCATATTGGTATTCTGGTAATGTGTCTGAATAGTAAAGCCTAAATGGCGATTCTTCAATGGCATTTTCGGTGTTATTTGTCTGAGTAAAGGTGACTCGGAATTCCTCATACCAGTCCATTGGAACCACCTCAATTTTCTCGACGGTAACGGTCATCCCATTGCTTGGAGAAACAGCCGGTTCTCCGATCTTGCTGAATATAAGATTGTTTTTGTCCGAAACATCAGGAAACGGGTTGTGGTAAGTGCTGATGGTTTTCACGACACTGTCACTGATTGCTGCTTTCCCGCCTAGTATCGTAAAGTCATTGAAATTCTCAAGCAAAGGAGCAACCTGTGAAGGGACCTTCTCCTGCTCAACAAGAATGATGGGTGCGTTATTTTTAGCAGCATAGACAGAGCCAGATAGAGCATCAGCAAAATTTCTTCCTGTCGCAACGACTGCTTTGCCGCTCCACCCTTCAAAAGTCTGCAAGCTTCTTACACTCATGTAATTGGTGTCAAAGCGGTCCTGTCCTCCAAATCGGGTTGCGTAGGGAAGCTTTCCGAGCGCCTTATCAGAGATGACGCCTTTTCCGCCGATAGCGAGCGCCGCGCCGAAATTATCCATGGCATCCAGAGTAGCAGCAGGAACGCTGTCTTTTTCGGTCAATAGGATAGGAGTCTGGCTGATCGCAGCATAGGAAGAAACCGAAAGCGCATCCGGGAAGTTCCGGCCGTTCACGACCATAACCTGGCTGGAAGGCAGTTCTGCCGAGATTCGAGCAGCCGTGGCAAAGCGGTCAGACCCGCTGATTCTTTTAAAAGAAACCCCTAAAGCCTTCAATTCCTTCTCGATAGTGAGAGAAACCGCACTCTTTCCTCCTAGAATAATGACCTTCTTTGCTTTTAATCTAACAATCTCATCTTTTGTTACATTGGAAAGTGCAGCAGGATCCGTCAAAAGAATCGGTGCATCGTATTTATAAGCCAGCGGTCCGCCTGCCAACGAGTCCGGAAAATCTCTTCCTGTCGCAAGTACAACCGTCTCTGCTTTGTCCCAGCCAAGCTGAGAAATCTCCACAGCTGTTTCATATCGATTCTTACCGCTTGTCCGTTCAAGGGCCAAAGCCCCATTGGCAAACAAAACGGAAAGAATGAGTCCAAATACTAAGATAATAGAAGCTTTCATTCTAAAATGCATCACACATTTTCCTCCTTGCAGTATGTAAGTATGATACTATTTTAGCATATTTTACTATAGGGGTTTCTGTTAAATAATAGAAAATAAGGGTTTCTGAATTCAAATTGAACCCATTAACCCTTCTGCTTTTTACTGAACAGCTTCTGAAGAAATTTCAATCTTCCCAATTTCATTGAAGGTGGATTCCTTGCTGCTTAAATCGCAGTGAAGAATAAAGGAAGTTTCAAAAGTGGAGACATTGAAACTCGAAAAGACAACCGTTTTTTCAGGATATAAAGTATCTTTATCTAAGTAGATTGTGAGTTTGTATTCATTAACAGACACATCCATATCCCCGCCCTCCTGATAGTTGGGCAGCGCCATTTAAAAGATTGGTCAGGGATCTCTAGAAGGGAGGGGCACATTGTCCCGAGAGGAAATTCAAAGGAGTGTGACGACTGCGATATCCTGACATGTGAATATTCTATGGATGAGTATTAAATACCTTTAAGTGAGAGGATGTGAAATGGAGAGCTGAAATATAAACTATCAACAACTGATTTTTCACAGTATCTATTTGTGAAATTTAAACATCAGCAAGCAAGGTCCAGCAACACTTCTACTAAATATTCATGAAAGAATATGCGTCACATTGATAAGTGCTTTATAATAGAAAAAAGAGCACTTTCATTAAGAAAGCGCTCTGCGGGTAAGTAATTTTGTTAATTAATATACTGTTGGTAGTTCTGCTGTACGAGGAGTTTCTTCTGCTGAAGCACTTCCCATAACACCGGCACCGAACAGTAGGAATGAAGCAGCAAGCACGACCATGATTTTTTTCTTCATAGGTAAATCCTCCTTGTGATTTAATTAGATAATTCTGTAAGAATATCTGTTACTCATATTAAACCATAACTAAGAAAGTTCTGCATTTGCCGTGATAGGTCTTTTAGACGCTTTTTCGCTATAATTTTGAACTATATAGACGTTTTTCTTTAAAAATATAACTTTAGGAATATTTAGGGGAGATAACAATGGATTTTTCAGCCGTAGGTAAAAAAATAAGAGAGCTAAGAAGAAATATAGGGTTATCTCAAGAGGAGCTCTCAGAGGGAATATGTACCCAAGCGCAAATCAGTAAAATCGAAAAAGGGGACGTCTATCCCTATGCCTCTACCCTATATCTTATTTCACAAAAGCTGGGGGTTGATGTCAATCACTTCTTTGATATTGGTATGACGCCAAGGCTTGATTATGTGCAGGAGGTAAAAAGGCAGCTGGTTCTTTCTCGTAGAAATTTAAATTATGGAGAAATGAAACAGGTCGTCGAAACGGAAGTCCATAATCCACTTTTTACTCAAAATAAAAAAAATCTGCAATTATTGTTATGGCATAAAGGCATTTATCAATATGAGCTGGATAAGGATACAAATACAGCCCTCGAGACGCTCTCAGCCGCTGTTCAATTAACCCATATTTCGAATAAGTATTGGTCGGAAAGAGAAATAGAAATCATGCTTACTATGGGGGCAATTCACTTTGAGGAAGATCACCTTGATGAAGCACTCCAAGTTTATAAGAACATACAACAATATATAAACACTATTCCCTACTTAACCGATTACACAATCAAGACCCGATTGTTCTATAACCTTGCCCGCACTTTAACAAGATTTAAAGAATACGAAGAGTCCAGCAAGTATTGTAGAGCGGGTATCAACTGGTGTATCGAAAAAGATAATCTTTATTTCCTTGGAGAACTTCACTACCACCTGGGATACAACTACGAATTGTTGGGGGATATAACGACAGGAATTCAATACATGAAGAAAGCATTGATTGTCTTTGAACTGCAGCAGGATGAAAAATATAGTACTTTCATTAAAGAGAAAATTAAACGCCTGGAAAAGTAGAATTGATCGGTAAGCAAGGGGACTGTTGTCTTGCTGTACTTGCAGCACGACAACCGTCCCCTTGCCGCTCTCAATCGAGTCAAACCCTCACCCGCATCTCCCTGCGAGCTCCAAATAAGACCCCCATCACAAGCACAAAACTCAAAGAAGTGACCATAGCTTGTCCAGCTATTTCAGATATGATAAAAGAGGCTATAACATAAACAGCTGAAAATACAATACAAGCGAAAAAGGTACCTGCCCGTGAAAGGACAGCATCTAAGATTAGGTGAATATGAAAATAAATCAATCCAGGAAGGCCACTGATGATCAACAAATATGTAAATTCTGTTGAGCCTGATCCTTGGCCCGTATCCAGAAGGAGTGAAAGTACTGTTACGATCAATAATCCTCCAAATCCGTAAATAATCACGCTCAAGAAGTAATAAAGAAATGAAGTTAGACTTGGCATCTTCTTCAATAGGTAGTCCGCCAAAAGGGAAAATAGTGTTCCTCCTAGAAGAAAGACAGGCAGTGAGACCATGATGACGGATGAAAAGTAAACTGAATCTGGCTCAATGATCCATGCCAGCATGATGGAACTGAGTATGGCAGTAAGAATCCTTTCGATAATAGACATCTTCGTATCCCCTCTTTTCATCATAGATTTTACCAAAATCAAAGCCTTCGGCACTACTTGTTTCAAAAAAATCCTGGCGGAGCTCTGATTCCTTACACACGTACCAGATGAATCAACAGCTCGTACACCCTCTGATTCCATGTCTTATGAAGATAAAGTGGAACCGAGTAAAACCACACTTAACCGAGTTTCTTCCTATTATAGTATAAATATATAAAGCGCTTACAAAAAACCATCTGTAAATGAGTAAATAAATAGACTAAAAAACCAATTTTTGTTAAAATAAAGATTGTGTAAAAATAACCCTTTAAAGTTATAAAAAGGGAATCAAAGGGAGTGCAAGATGAAAAAACTGTCGGCGTTACTATTTATCACTTTTCTAAGCATTATGTGTATCGGAGAAGCAAGTGCAGATGAAACGGTTTCCAGGTTATCTGGAAACAGCAGGTATGAAACGGCAGCAATGATTTCGAAGGAAGGCTGGAAGGAAGCCGATATTGTCGTGTTGGCCCGAGGTGATTCCTATCCGGATGCTCTATCGGGTGTACCGCTGGCAAAAGATCAAGATGCGCCCCTTCTATTGACTTCACCTGACGAATTACACTACTTTGCTAAAAAAGAGATTAAGAGACTGGAACCGTCAATGGTCATTCTACTCGGAGGAGAGCAGGCAATTGGCACGAGCATTAAAAAAGAAATCGAAAAGATGGGGATAGCAACTCAAAGAATATCCGGGAGCGACCGCTATTCAACCTCAGTCAAGATAGCTGAATTTCTGGGGAGCTCAAAAGAGAAGGCAGTCATTGTGACAGGCAGGGATTTTCCAGATGCTTTGTCAGCAGCTCCGTTTGCAGCAGAAAAAGGATATCCTATACTTCTGACAGACCCCAAAGCTCTTCCAGCCGAAGTGGAGGAACATGTGTCTGAGTATAAGTCGACCCTGTTAGTGGGTGGAACGGATGCAATCAGTAAAGAGGTAGAAGATACCCTTCCCAACCCGGAAAGAATTTCAGGGAAGGACCGCTATCAAACCTCGGCAAATCTCATTCAAAGTAAATATGAAGAAAATAGTCACCTTTATATCAGTACAGGAGAAGACTTTGCCGATGCATTAACAGGATCCGTACTGGCAGCGAAGAATAAAACAGCAATCATGCTGGTACAACCGGAAAGTGTCCCAGATCACGCAGACAGCCTCTTGGAATCTCAAAAGGTGGAGAAACTGACGATCTTTGGCGGAACAGGGGCAGTCGGTGATTCAGTAGCCAGGAAGTTGAAATATTTGATTGATAATGAGCAATCAACCTTTACTTCCTACTTCCCGAGTCAGGAGAGAGTCTCCATCTTCGAGAGGGAAGAATCATCTCTCAAGTATGATATGATCGACTACAAATCTGTTGAAGATGGGTCCTACTATCTATGGTTCCTCTGGAGTGGGCGCGACGAACCGGGTTCTATTAGTTATTTTGAAGATGAGACCGGGCTTTATGTTGAGTCCAATGTAACCGGAAAAAAACACCTGATGGTCGAATATCCTGCTGTGGAAGGGGCTAAGAGAAACATCGATTTCCTATATGCCACTTTAGCTGAGGATCGTAGGAGCCAAACGATAGAGGTGATGGATGTTACATCCGATACATTCACTTACAAAGTAACTGAACGCGGCTACTCGCAAACTTATACTGTAAAACACGGAAAAGGAATAGTCGATTCAGATTACGTGGAGCTGACATTCCCTCTTACCGTAGAGGAAGCTTTGAAGATCATTGAAATTATGGTAGATGGCGAAAAAGCACCTGTTCATTATCCGGAAAAGGACACCGAAGATTACTATTACATCGGAGCCGATTATGGGCGCGACGGTTGGGTCTACTTGAAAGTAAACAAACATACAGGGCAGTATCAGTACGGCGGAGAATAAAAACAAGGGAAAACAAGGGGACGGTTCTCGTGCTGCACTTCGCAGCACAAGAACCGTCCCCTTGCTGTTGCTCTTTCCTTTAAATCTCCAAATGATCCTTCAACGTCTGCTGAACAGCTGTCTGTTCTTCTTGTGGAACCATGAAATAGTAAATTCCATCAATGGTTGTACCGCTTCCGGCAATCTGGCTTTGTTCGATATCACCAGTAGCGTTTTTATAGTTCTTTTGGATATCGACCATTTCGTCAAAAGTCAAATTCGTTTTAACGTTTTTCCCAATGGCATTAAAGATATCTCCATAATTCCAAAGAGAAGAAATACTCGCACCTTCTTTGATAACCGCCTGAATGATTTGGCGCTGACGGTCTTGGCGGCCGAAATCTCCGCGAGGGTCTTCATATCTCATACGAGAATATTTAAGAGCTTCCTCACCGTTCAAAGTCAATTCACCCTTTGTAAAGTGGTGACCTTCATAATTGAAATCAAGATCATTATTAACAGTGACACCGCCAACAGCATTCACTATATCCTTAAACCCTTCCATATTGATCTTCGCATAATAATCAATCGGAATATCAAGGAAGTTCTCAACAGTATCCATAGCCATCTCGACTCCGCCAAAAGCGTATGCATGGTTAATCTTATCCACGGTTCCCCTGCCAATGATGTCAACTCTTGTATCACGTGGAATACTTACCATCTTCGTGGAATTTTCATTCGGATTAACGGACAACACGATCATCGTATCAGAGCGGCCTCTGTCTCCCGCACGCTCATCCACTCCCAACAGTAATACGGAAAAAGGTTCTTTATGTTCTACGGATACCTTTTTCTCCCGCCTATCAGATTTCTCACGATCAATCTTTTCGTGCATCTCGGAAGCTGTATCGTTAATAGAATCATAGAGTGAATAGGCATATGCCCCGCCTGCAATCACAAGAAGCAACGCAATTAATCCAAATATCTTAAGGCCTTTGCGACTTTTTTTCTTTTCATGCTTGTCTGCTCTCAATTAATTTTCCCACCTAATGTTATTTATAGTTTTGTAGACATAAGTAAAATATACTAAATTCCTGTCGAAAAAGAAACACTTCTTCAAAAAAATGTTAATGGCTGAAAGGAATCCCTCTTAAATGCTAGAATGGAAGAAATAAAGAAAAAGGGGAGAAATACTAGTGTTACAGAAGAAACTTATTGTATCAGTCATCTCACTACTCATGTTGATCAGCCTCATGCCTCGTGCGGCAGAGGCGAGTGGAGAAGAACGCTTTGGCGGCGCAGGCCGTTATGAAACGGCCAACATTATATCTAAAGCAGGGTGGAAGACAGGGGCAAAAGAAGTCGTCCTGGCAAGAGGCGATGATTTCGCGGATGCTCTTTCAAGTACCCCGTTCGCTGCCAAGATTAATGGTCCCATCTTATTGACAACCGGTGATTCGTTAAAGGGTTCAACAGCACAGGAACTCAAACGCCTCAATGCGTCCAAAGTCTGGATCGTCGGAGGCACGAATGCGATTTCCGATAAAGTGGCAAGCCAGCTTCGAAATATGAACCTGAAGGTCGAACGTTTGGCAGGAAAAGACAGGATCCGGACGTCGGTCGCAATCGCCAATAAACTGGGCTCATCCCATGGAACAGCCATTGTCGTCAATCGCGACCAATTCCCGGATGCAATTGCCATTGCGCCTTATGCTGCCCAAAAGAAGATTCCCATCATTCTCTCGGATCGAAACGAACTAAACAGCTATAACAGCAATTTCTTGAAAAAAGTCAATAAAACCTATCTTATCGGAGGGGATGCCGTTCTCTCCAACAGCCTGCTGAAAAAGGTCCGTAACGGAGAACGAGTTGCAGGAGGAAACAGACATGTCACATCAGTGAGGATTGCTGAAAAATTCTTCTCGGGCTCAAGCAGGCCCTTCATAGCCACCGGTGAAAAATTTGCTGACGGTCTGACAGGCTCAGTACTTGCTGCTAAGCGCAATCAGCCGATCCTTCTTGTAAAGCAAAACAGTGTCGACAACACAGTAAAAAGATTCATTAAAAATAACAACGTGAAAAATTATACCGTCCTCGGCGGAAATCAAGCCGTCGATTCATCTATCGGACTGAAACTGCACGCACCTCAATTCGACCGAAACAGTGAATGGCTCATGCTGGTGAACAAAAAGAAGCACTTATCCAGCAGCTATGTTCCAAAGAACCTGACCATTCCCAATGTCCGGTTTCCATTCTCGGGTTATGATCAAAAGAAAAACCTAAGATCCGTGCCAGCAAAGGCTCTGGAAAACATGTTTGCAGCTGCGAAAAGAGATGGCAGCACACTGTATGCACAATCAGGATACCGTTCCTACCAGCGCCAGAAAACACTTTTTGATTACTATAAGAGACAGTACGGAGAAGCGGCAGCCAACCGGTTCAGCGCAAGACCGGGACAAAGTGAACACCAAACCGGACTAGCGATGGATGTGACCAGTGCAAGCGTGGGGTATGACTTAGTTGAAAGCTTCGGAGAGACGAAGGAAGGCAAATGGGTGAAAAATAATGCCTGGAAATACGGCTTCATCGTCCGCTATCCTAAGGGAGCCGAAAGTATAACAGGCTATCAATATGAACCATGGCATCTTCGTTATATCGGAGTGGAGCACGCAAAGTACATCACCGAGAACCATCTCACATTAGAAGAATATCTCGAGTAAAGAAAAGGGCAATCTTTTCTCAATAAAAGATTGCCCTTTCTTACGGTTTAATTATAGAAAAAAGTGGCAATTTATAACCATTCTACAAATGATAGAATAAAAGAAACACAATACGGAAAGGGGTAATACAGTGAGAAACAAGGTCGCGATATCCATCATCGCAGCTATGTTACTAATTTGGTTGATACCTAGTGCCGCAGGAGCCAGTCCGGAAGAAAGATTTGGAGGAGACAACCGCTATGAAACAGCGGTCATTCTTTCAGAAATTAGCTGGGAGAATGAAGCCGAAGATGTCGTGCTGGCAAGAGGAGATGAATTTGCCGACGCATTGGCAAGTACACCGTTTGCAGCCAAAGTCGATGGTCCAATCCTATTAACAGAACAGGACAATCTGACGAGGGCTTCTTATGATGAAATCAGAAGGCTTGGAGCTCAGAAAGTATGGGTAATGGGCGGAAGCAATGCCATATCTGATAAAGTCATCAATCAGCTTGAAAACATGCCGGGTGTAGAAGTGGAAAGAATAGCCGGGAAAGACAGAGTGGAAACATCGGTCAAGATCGCAAAACGAGTGGATTCCACTCCTGGTGAAGCCATTGTCGTCAATAGAGACAGTTTCGCGGATGCCATTGCAATAGGACCTTATGCCGCCAAGAAGCAGGTGCCGATAATTCTGTCGGATAAAAATGCCTTGAACACCACCAACAGAAGCTATTTGGAAAAAGCGGGCAAAACATATGTCATCGGAGGGAAAGCAGTCCTTTCAGATAACGTATATAAAGCAGTCAACAAAGCCGATAGAATTTCCGGTGAAAACCGATATGTCACGTCAGTACGTATTGCAGATAGATTCTTCCCGGGTGGAGATATGCCTATTATTGCAACAGGTGAAAAGTTTGCCGATGGGTTAACAGGATCACTGCTTGCAGCCAAACGGAATCAGCCGATTCTTCTAGTTCAACACAATCATGCAGATGATGAAGTGAAGAGGTACTTCTATTTCAACGATGTCGCCAACTACACAGTACTGGGCGGGTATAATGCTGTGCACCAATACATTTATGCTCAGCTGGTAGCAGGCAGATAAACAAAAGGGTGTCCCGGAGAATTTACGGGACACCCTTTTTGGTTGGGACAGAGGGGAAGGTCCATTCATCCCCTCAGAAAGGATTACATAATTAAGGAAAGATATATCTCCTCTTGAATAATAGTATAATATAGTCACTGTAATTTATATGAATTTAAGGTAAGATTTAACAATTCGGTTAAAGGGGAGAGGTTAGTGATGCGGAGAGGGATTTATGGAATAAATATTTTGCTTGCTTTTTTATTTCCACTTTGCGGATTTCTAGGGTACATGGAAATTGACAAAGGTATTTACGTTGCCGTTTTTATTCTTACTATTTTGTTTTTAGCATCCTTGGCAGATAATGAGCCGAACATGGTTAAGAGCTTTATTGCATATACATTGTTTGCAGCTATTTTCTTTGCCGGGATAGATGAGTCTGGAATTGTTTATGAGACCTACACCCAATATTCTACTTTGTCTCAATACTTAGCTTTTTCGCTTATTCTTGGCATGCTTGCTTCTATGCTTGTTTTAAGGGGAATTGGCATTGCAGGAGCGATTCTGGCCTATTTTGGTACCCTGCTGTTTGGAGCCATTACAAATCAAGGGATGGATTTAGCAAGTTATTTAGAGGATATTGCCTACAACTATGCACAAATTGGTATGTTTGGTTGGGACTATACATTTCCTGTCCTAATTTCTATGCTGTTGTTTGCTCTGTGGGGCTATACAGGTATTCCAGGGAAGAAGCCGAATATGGCTGTTTTTGCATGTGCCATCATTCTTCTGTTAATACTGAGATCCCTCTTGAATGGTGGAATGGTGTTGAATATGGAAGCGGTGTCTTCCGTGGTCTTTGTGGCGGTTCTCTTAGGGTTTCTTATCTGGTCGTATAAGTATATGAAGGCCAATGAGAACGCTTCTCTTGAAATGGATGCGGATGAATATAGAGAGTGGAAGGAAAGGGAAAAATACGAGAACCGTGTTTGGGAGGCGGAGAGGGGTTTGCAGGACGTCCGCGAGTATAAGTTCAGCAGTGAATCTGAAATTTATGATGCAGAACAAGAAGTACAACAGAAAGAATGGGATTTGCAAGACTTTAAGAATTCAAAAGAAGAACGTGTAAGGAAGAGGAAACAACAAGAGTGGGATGAATGGTTATAATCAAAAAACCTGCAATGTTTCTTTGTTCTCATGTACATTACTGAATTTCTCGTAAAATAAGAGGGCAAAATCATGATTGATTTTGGCCCTCTTATTTTAGGAGGTGTTCTTATATCTGACATTATAAAGCTTGGGCAAGGAATCTGTCATTTCGTCCCACTATACTATAATTGTAGTGAGCACCGCGTCCCGCATCTAATAGTTCTCCAGCTCTGCTTCCAAATCATTAAGCAGTACCTCAATCTCAACAACCGCTGTATCTTCTTCGACAGGAAAGATGGAAGGTCTTATTCCTTTTTCTTTCATTCCTGCAAGCCATTTGTCCACAAAGTCATCCAACTCAACCGACTTAGCATGGTATCCCGTCCATTTATCCTTCGCGCAGCTCTCTGCAAATTCTCTTCTAGGGAAGAAGGGGATCAGTACTTTGCCTTCCTCATCGTGAGCAGTTGCCCAGCCCTCATTATACAAGCCCCAGACTTCTTCATGATCGGCTACCTTCTTGATAAAGTACTCGTAACGGACCGCTGCCGGCAGCCTGCTGACAGAATCGAATTCCTTCTTATCCATTGTAATCAATCCTTCCTGGGGTAATGTGAGATGTCCCGCGTCCGCGCCTATAAAGTGGGACAAGGAACCTGTCCCTCCGTCCCGCAGAAAAGGGTCTCCCGGGAAAATTCCCAGGACACCCTTTATAATTTAATAGAATCGCTTAAACCCATCAAACTTCGATTTCCAGTAAGAGTTGCTAAGACTGGTAATCTGCACGCCGTTATCACCGGCGTGGATAAATTGGTTATCTCCTATGTAGATGCCTAAATGAGAGATTCCTTTTTTGTATGTATTTTCGAAAAATACGAGATCACCTGGTTGTGGTGAATTTACATAGTACGAAATGTTGTAGTAGCCGCCGCTTGAAATTCGGCTGAGGTTCATTCCTGCTTTATTGTACACATAGTAGATGAAGCCGCTGCAATCAAATCCGCTTGTTTTGCTGCCTCCCCATACATATGGAGTGCCGATATGGGACTTTGCTTCTTTAATCAGCTTGTCGACATTATAGCCAGCATCTCCTGCTTGGTCCTCTTTAGGAGGCTGGGAAGAAGTCGATTTAATAGTTAACTTCTGTCCGATGTAGATCATATCCGAACGAAGCCCGTTCCATTCCTTCAGCTGTGAGACGGATACTCCGAATTGCCCGCCGATACGAGAGAGTGTGTCACCGGCTTGTACCTTATAGGACGTTTCTGAAGATGGAGCCGGCTGAGAAGGTTTAACGGGTTCCGGCTTTGGTTGTACAGGTGCAGGAGCTTGTATTTCTACCGTACCTCTTGCAACAATCAACGCTTGTCCAGGATAAATTAAGTGAGTCGTTAAATTGTTCCAGGACTTCAGTTCTGCAAGACTGATAGAATGCTTGTTGGCAATGCCAATCAAGGTATCACCGGGAACAATCGTATACTTGGTCTCAACCACCGGTTTGTCCACCGCAGTCTCTTTAGAAGGAGGTGCCGGGACTGCTGCTTGAGAGCCTTCCACTTTCAAAACCTGGTTCGGATAAATCACATCAGACTTCAAGCTGTTCAGCTTCTTGAGCGCCGAAACGGATGTGTCATACTTCTTGGCAATCGACCAAAGTGAATCTCCACTGGACACTTTATGGGAACTAGCCTCTGCGGCAGCTCCATAAGCAGTGGAAATAACAGCAGTAGCAGCGACAGTAAATAACACTTTTTTCACGATATTTCCCCTTTTGTCATAATATAGTAGTTTATGAGTATTTTACCACGATAAAGCAGAAAAAGGGAAGGTTATTCGTCACTCAGAAATTAAGTAGGAAATAATCGCGTCTGCCCAGGCTTTTTGGCCCTGTTCATTTGGGCTGCTGCCTTCACCATTTAAATAGTTCTTGATTTCGTCCGATTCGACATCTGGCCAGTTTTCCCAATGGTCGATATAGGTATAGCCCTCATTGTCAGCAAATTTCTCAAGTTCGCTGATTTGCGTCGCATACCAATTCGGTGAGTGAACCGGCTGTGGAGGGGTCAATACTAACTCCATACCGACATTGCTTGCAGAGATATCTTCATAGATAGTTTGGATATGAACCAGTGAATCTTCAATTCGCACCAAAGAATTATCGTTCAATGTTAAAGGTTCAAAGATCACTAGATTAGGATCTAAATCTGCAATCTCCTCGGCTTGTGCTTCTGCAACAAAGTCAAAGGAATTAGAATCATAAGGAAAGCTGTGAACCGTAATGGTGTCGCCGTACTTAGCCTTAACGGCATCCGCAACAAGATCATTCCACCCAGGCTCTACAGCATCCATCGCTTGGGAACCAGCAATCACCAGGTTGAACGCTTCTCCTTCTTCAAGTTTGTTCTCATAGATACTTCTCAGTTCAGGCGACCAGTTGCCGGTATAAGAAAGAGTCCCACTAGGGCTGCTTTCCTTTGAAGCTTCGTCCTTCTTCTCGCTATCTCCCTGTTGATCAGTACTTTCAGCCTCAGTGGCTGCAGGAGCAGAGTTGAGATTCTTCCAATGAAGATTACCGAGAAGAATCACTCCAACACTGACTATCATTAATAATAAAATAAATAATTTCTTCATAATTTCTCCTCCGATTCCAGCTAAATGTATGGAAAATGAATCCAAAATAGAAAAAGGTCTTCCAAATAAATGGGTCATGTTGTTTAATTAATACTAGGAATTCACATTTTACAAATCTATTAAAATTATGACAATTTTTTCAGGAAAAGACAAGATTTTTCCGATAAATCCCAAAGCAATATGATATAATACTACAGGATTTTATATAAAAGGAGTTTAGGAGGCTATCATGGAAGAGACGATAAGCTTGAAAGAGTTAATGGCAACACTGAGGAAACGAATGAGTATGATTTTGATCATCACACTGATTGCAGTGATCGTAAGTGCTGCAGTCAGTTATTTTGTTTTAACACCGATATATCAATCATCCACACAGCTGCTGGTGAATAAATCGAGCCAGGAGCAGAATGCGTACGACGTCAATCAGGTAAGAACAAATCTTGAACTAATCAATACGTACAATGTCATTATGAAAAGCCCGGCCATCTTAGATAAAGTAGTAGATGAACTGGATCTTGATATGACAGCAGGAACACTTAATGGGAAAATCACAGTAGGGAGTGAACAGAACTCTCAGGTAGTAAATGTGACGGTCCAGGATGAAGATCCGGAGCAGGCAGCCGCCATAGCCAATAAAGTAGCAGAAGTCTTTCAACGTGAAATCGTTACGATTATGAATGTTGACAATGTCAGCATCCTTTCACAGGCAAACCTAGGTGAAAATCCATCGCCTATTAAACCGCAGCCACTATTGAATATTGCTATCGCAATGGTAGTAGGCCTTATGGCAGGTGTCGGATTGGCGTTCTTATTGGAATACCTGGATAACACAGTGAAAACCGAAATGGATATTGAAAAGAATCTCGAGCTTCCTGTATTGGGCGTCATTCCAACAATGGATGATAAAGAATTTACAAATACAGTGAACCGCCAGGACAGGTCAGCAAGAAGAAGAGGTGAAAGTGCCAGTGTTTAAACGTACTAATAAAACGTTCAATAATCAGAGAAAATTAATTACAAAAGTTAACCCTAAATCTCCAGTTTCGGAACAATATAAAAATATCCGTACGAATATACAATTTTCAACCGTCGACCAGGAGTACCGTACCATCATGGTCACTTCCTCCGGTCCGGGAGAAGGAAAATCCACTACGGCCGCTAATCTTGCCGTCGTATATGCACAGCAAGGCAAACGTGTGCTTCTTATTGATGCTGATTTAAGAAAGCCGACCGTACACTATACATTTAACTTCACGAATACATTTGGTTTGACAACGGTTCTGACGAAGCAAACAGCACTGGCAGAAACCGTAAAAGACAGCGGAGTGGAAAAACTTCATATCTTATCAAGCGGACCGATCCCGCCAAATCCAGCTGAGCTGCTTGGTTCTAAGGCAATGAACTGGTTTTTGAATGAAGCGAAAGAGCTGTACGATATCCTTATTTTCGACACGCCTCCAGTCCTGGCAGTGACAGATGCACAGGTCATGGCCAACCAATGTGACGGCACCATCCTGGTTGTATCCAGCGGCACCACTGAAACAGATGCATCCAAAAAGGCGAAAGAAAGCCTAGTAGCAGCAAAAGCAAAGATCTTGGGCGTTGTGTTAAACAATAAAAAGCAATCAGAAACAAACTACTATTATTATTACGGTACTAATTAACCGAATTCGACAATATCCGACAAAATAACCCCGTTTCGTAAACAGTATCGACATGTTAAGATGAATTTTGTGCCATTTAGGACTTAAGACGTAGAGGAGGAGTACAAATGATTGATATTCACTGTCACATCCTGCCGGGAATTGATGATGGAGCCAAAACGATGGAAGATAGTATCGACATGGCGAAGGCTGCATTGAAAGAGGGTATCCACACGATCATTGCTACTCCTCATCATAAAAATGGAAAATATAACAATATAAAGTCAGACATCCTGCCTTTAGTAGATCAAGTGAATAAGAGATTGAAAGAAGAAGTGGTAGACGTAACCATCCTGCCCGGACAAGAGGTTCGGATTTTCGGTGAAGTGGTAGACGATTATCAAAAGGGAGAAATTCTTCCTTTAAACGGTGATTCACAATATGTATTTATTGAATTTCCGTCTAACCACGTACCGAGATATACCGAAAGACTTCTATACGATATCCAGTTAGCTGGCCTGACTCCTGTCATAGTTCATCCAGAAAGGAACTCGGAATTAATTGAGAGACCTGAAAAACTGTATGAACTTGTGAAAAACGGAGCATGCACTCAAGTGACAGCATCCAGCCTGACAGGATACTTCGGGAAGAAGATTCAAAAGTTTTCACAGCAAATTATAGAGGCAAACTTAACACATTTTATTGCTTCAGATGCGCATAACACTCATAACCGAAACTTTAAAATGAATGAAGCAATGGATTTTATTGAAAAACAGTATGGAATGGATCAACTCTATTTCTTTACAGAGAATACAGAGTTGTTAATAGATAACCAGAATATCTACAGAGAAATACCGGAGCCGATCAAGAAGAAAAAGTTTTTGGGGATTTTTTAATGAAAATAAAATTAACTAAAAGAGTTAGCCTATATCTTTCTATCTTATAGGTATATTTTCATCGGAAATGTCTCCTGTTCCGTTATCATGGGAGGCACTCGATTATGTTGTGGGTAGAGACTCTCTACCTTAGACGCTTGTCGTCGATAGCGTGGTGTGAGGCGGGGTTAAATGCCCTTATAATATTATCCAATAAATATAGGATTAAACTTCCTGTTAGATATTTAATGAAAAAACATTAAGCATTTGAGTGTTTTTTCATTAAATATTTTTCATTCTAATACCTGAAAGGGAGAGAAAAAAATGAAGATAGCTGTAGTAGGAACCGGATACGTAGGACTAGTAACCGGCGTATGCCTTTCAGAAATTGGCCATTCAGTAACATGTGTAGATATCGATGAAGAGAAAGTAAACAGAATGAGCAAGGGAATTTCCCCTATTTATGAGCCAGGCCTTGATGAATTAATGACCAAGAATATTGAGCAAGGAAAATTAAAGTTTACTACAAACCATTCCGAAGCCTTTCAATCAGCAAATGCTATTTACATAGCAGTGGGAACACCAGAAAAAGAAGATGGCTCTGCCAACCTATCATTTGTTAAACAAGTGGCGCTTGATATCGCAAACCATATTGCTGGTAATGTTGTGGTAGTAACAAAAAGTACAGTGCCAGTAGGAACAAATGATTGGATTAAAGAAGTTATCGAGAGCAGCAAGGTTAATGACATAAGGGTAGATGTTGTTTCAAACCCGGAATTTCTTCGCGAAGGAGCTGCTATATATGATTCCTTCCATGGCGACCGAATTGTGGTAGGAGCAGATAGCCCTGAAGCAGCAAACTTAATAGAAGAGATTAACAAACCATTTGGGATTCCTGTTTTTAAAACAGATATTAGAAGCGCAGAAATGATTAAGTATGCAGCTAACGCTTTCTTAGCCACTAAAATCAGCTTCATCAATGAAATTTCAAACCTTTGTGAGAAAGTAAAAGCAAATGTGGAAGATGTAGCACAAGGAATGGGAATGGATAACCGAATCGGATCTCAATTCTTGAATGCAGGTATTGGATACGGAGGCTCTTGTTTCCCTAAAGATACTAAAGCACTTGTGCAAATTGCCGGGGAAGCAGAGTATGACTTTCAACTGCTGAAAGGTGTAATTGAGGTCAATAAAAAGCAGCAAAAAATGATACTCGACAAGCTCAATGCTAGATTCGGAAGTTTAAAAGGGAAAAGAATCGCTGTATTAGGGTTGGCCTTTAAACCAAACACAGATGATATGAGAGAAGCTGCGTCAATACCAGTTACAAACTATTTAATTGAAAAAGGTGCAGAAGTCATTGCTTATGACCCAGTTGCAATGGAAAATGCCAAGAAATTATTAAATTCAAAAGTTCAATTTGCTACAAACACTGATGAAGCCTTAAGTGGAGCAGATGTTGCCTTGATACTAACAGAATGGTCAGATTTTAAAGATCTAACTGTTGAAGAAATTAAAACAAATATTAAAAATCCAATCATATTCGATGGACGTAATTGTTTCAATATTGAAGTGATGAAAGAGTCGGATATTGAGTATCACTCTATGGGAAGACCAACAGTGAACGAACAAATACAATACGCTTAATAAAACAAGGGGGCTAATAATAATGAAGAAAGTTACAAAAGCGATCATTCCGGCAGCTGGATTAGGAACCCGTTTCCTGCCAGCCACAAAAGCAATGCCAAAGGAAATCCTTCCTATAGTTGATAAGCCAACCATTCAATATATCGTAGAAGAAGCCATTGCTTCAGGTATTGAAGACATTATCATCGTTACTGGTAAAGGAAAAAGAGCAATCGAAGATCACTTCGACGCTGCACCGGAACTAGAAAGAAGTCTTGCTGAAAAAGGCAAAACAGACCTACTTGAGAAAGTACAATATTCCAGCAATCTAGCAAACATTCACTATATCCGTCAAAAAGAACCTAAAGGATTGGGACATGCGGTATGGTGTGCAAGAAACTTCATTGGTGATGAGCCATTTGCTGTGCTACTTGGAGACGACATCGTAGTGAGTGACACTCCATGTGTAAAGCAATTGATTGATCAATATGAAGAAACAGGCTCGTCGGTAATTGGAGTCCAAACGGTAGAAGACAATCAAACACACCGCTATGGTATTATTGCCCCCGTTACAAAAGAGGGACGAAGATACCAAGTTAGTGAATTTGTTGAAAAACCTGCACCAGGCACAGCTCCTTCTAATCTAGCTATAATGGGACGCTACTTGCTAACTCCTGAAATCTTTGAGTTGCTAGAAAACCAAGAGACAGGTGCAGGGGGAGAAATCCAGTTAACGGATGCCATTCAAAGATTAAATGAAAAGCAAAAAGTATACGCATACGATTTTGAAGGCAAAAGATATGATGTTGGTGAAAAGGTTGGGTTTGTCAAAACTACTCTTGATTTTGCCCTTGAACATGATGAAATCAAAAGTTCTATATTGGAATACATGGAAGAGTTAGTGAATCAACACAAAAGTAAAGTTTCTTATTAAGGAGTGATAGAGTATGCCTAACCTCGCTAATGAGGAACTAGTCAACTTGCAATCTAGTTCGAAAGTTAAAGTAAATAACTCGAAGATTTACGTGCTGACAAAGAGAGTCGTTGATATCCTGGGCTCTCTTTCTGGGATTATACTATTAAGTATTTTATTTTTAGTGACTGCAATAGCAATTAAAGTGGAGGATCCAAAGGGTCCTGTATTTTTCACTCAGAAACGTGTAGGTAAAAACGGTAAAGAATTCAATATGTATAAATTTCGTTCCATGGTCTCAGATGCAGAAGAGAAGCTTCAAGAATTGTTGAAACTGAATGAGACAACTGGGGCAATGTTTAAAATGAAGGATGATCCAAGGGTTACTAAAATAGGGAGGATCATTCGTAAAACAAGCATAGATGAACTGCCACAGCTATTAAATGTATTAAAAGGAGAAATGAGCCTGGTTGGACCTAGACCACCTTTGCCAAGAGAAGTAAAGGATTACACAACTTATGACCTTCAACGTCTCTTAGTGGTTCCAGGGTGTACGGGACTTTGGCAGGTAAGCGGTCGAAGTAATATCGGATTTGAAGAAATGGTTGAGTTAGATTTAAAGTATATTGAAAAGCGTTCTCTTTATTTTGATATGAAAATAATATTTAAAACATCGCTCATATTATTGGGTTCAAAAGGAGCCTTTTGAAGAAGTTTAAATAATAGAATGATGAGTGAAAAGGAAAATGACTAGTTAGGTGGAGAAAATGTCTTTTTATAAAAATACAATTTGGTCATTACTTAGTATAGTAGGAGTCCAATTTATAAATATAGTTACCAATATTGTATTAGCTAGGTTGTTATCTCCAGAATATTTTGGAGTTTTAGGAATGGCTATGGTTTTCGCTGGTATAGCTTTTGTGATACAAGAGGCGGGACTTAACTCTTACTTAATATATACAACAAAGTTATCGAAGAAAATAATTAATGCGACATTGCTGTTAAATCTAATTCTTTCTATACTAATTGCAATCTTGATATGGGTATTGTCCCCCTTGATTTCAAATATCTTCGAAAGTAATCAAGTTGAATTAGTTCTAAAATATGTATGTCTAGGAATTATTATTAGCTCTTTTGGAAGTACTTCTCGAGCATTACTTATGAGAGAAAGGCAATTTAAGATAATAACGCTAGTTGATATAACTGCTGAAATTATTTCGAGCATATTTGCTATCTTATTTGCAATTTACATAGATGGAATATTAGCGATTTCAACCAAATATATTTTTCGACCTAGTATACAATCTATCTTATCTTTCATTATTAAACCTATTTCGTTCAAAGACCTTATCTATATAGATAAAGATGCCACAAGAGATATATTAACTTATAGTACAAGCGTATTAGGATCTCAAATGTTTATGTATGCAAATAATAACATTGATTATTTTTTAGTTGGAAAACTTTTAGGTAAAACACAACTCGGCTTATATACAATAGCCTTTCAATGGGGTTCTATCGCTAGGTATTACTTAGCCAGCGCTGTTATGAGAGTTTTGTTCCCAGAAACCTCAAGGTGGCAAGATGATATTTCTAAGGTGAAAGATATATATCTAGATTCTATTTCTAAGTTATCATTAATAACTCTTCCCATATGTATTGGATTAGCACTGGTCTCTTATGAGTTTATTTTTATACTATATGGAGAAAGTTGGATAGAAGTATACCCAGTCTTGCAAATTTTATTAATTGCAGGAGGATTGGCCTCCATCACAGTTATAGGAGGTCCAGTATTAAGAGGCATAGGAAAGCCAAATATAGAAATGATTTTAAGTGTTATATCTTTTGTAACATATGGGATTCTACTGTTGATTTTTATAAAATATGGCTTAACTGCTGTTGCATTTGCGGAATTAGTAAGAGTATTAATTGTAGAGTCGGCACGTTTACTCTTCTTAAAGAAATATTTGAAAATTAAAGCAAGAGAAATATATACAAAACTGGCACCAAGTTTAAAGTCAGTTATGATAATGACATTTGGAGTAAGTGCGTTTGGATATATAGTTGACTTAGAGAATATATATATCAATTTTTTAATTAAAATCTTATTAGGAATAATAATATATGCTGGATCTGTTTTTTACTTAGATAGGCATGAATTAAAGACTATACTATTTAAAATTAAAAAAAGGTGAAAAAAATGAAAAAAATCCTTATAGTTAACAGTTATTATTCACCAGATATTCTAGGGGGTGCCGAGGTATCTACCCAATTACTAGCTGAGAGCTTAGCGAAACACCATAAGGTATGTGTGTTAACTACGGGATCTCATAAATTAGGTGTGAAAATAGATAGAGTTAATGGGGTAGAAGTCTTTCGTCTACCCTGTTTTAATTTATATTGGCAGGGCCGCAAAAAAGATAGAAATCCTTTCTTAAAGTTAGGTTGGCATTTAATTAACACATTTAGTCCTCTCCAATATAAGCTTATAGATCAAGTAATTAAAGCCATTAATCCTGATATTATTCATACCCAAAATTTAAGTGGTATCGGTACTTATTTTTGGAAGATTGCTAAGAAAAACAGAATTCCGATAGTTCACACTACTAGAGACTATGCATTATTTGAACCAGTAAAAAGTCACCTTGTCAACAGAATCTTAAGTTATTTTAATAGAGAGAGAAGTAAATATGTGGACATGGTAGTAGGGATATCTCAATATATATTAGATAAACATACGTCGGAAAGATTTTTTTTAAACTCTAAAAAAAGTGTTGTTTTTAATGTTGTTAATTCAAAACGGTATAGTAGAAAAGAGTATAGAAAAGGAGAGCCGTTAATAGTTGGATACTTTGGACAACTAGATAGAAAGAAAGGGATAGATCAACTAGTTAAAGCAATTCAATTAATAGAAGATAAAATCGTAGATAAATTGGTTATCTGTGGAACTGGAGATTTAGAACCAGAATTATTAAAACAAGCCCAAGTAGATGAAAGAATAAAATTAAGAGGGAAGATTCCTTTAGCTGCAGTAAACGAGCAAATGGCTAAAGTGGATTTAACAGTTGTGCCATCAGTTTGGGAAGAGCCCTTTGGGCGTGTAATCATTGAGTCCTATAATCAAGGCACGCCGGTAATGGCAACAAATGTGGGTGGAATTCCAGAGTTAATGATTCATAAGGAGTTCTTAATTCATAATAAAATTCAGGATAATATAAAAGATTTAATTGAGCGCTTTTCTAAAATAGATAATCAACAGATGAAACAAATTATAGAGGATAACTATACAGAATCTTTGAAATATAATGACAATCTATCTTTATATATAAATATTTATGATGAAATATTAGCTTTAAAGCACGATAGCTATTGATGAGTTTTCATCTGTCAACTAATCTATAGCTACTTTTCTTGTGAATTCTCTTATAATTTTAAACTTCTTGGTTAAATTACGATTATTAATTCAAGAAATGTTTTAAAAAGTAAATTTTGCAAAGGTGATATGAATGAAAAAACTATATATTAATGGTCGATTCTTAACTCAGAAGGTCACAGGTGTGCAGAGGGTTGCTGAGGAAATTATAAAGGATATTGATAGGTATTTAATAAGTGGTGCAGTTGAAAATCAGTTTGAATTTACAATTCTAGTACCCAAAAACTCACTAAAAGATTTAAAATTAAAAAAAGTTAAAGTGAAAGAGATAGGGGTATTACAGGGACATTTGTGGGAACAATTACTTTTACCTTTATACACCATTGGGCGTCCTCTTATTAATTTTTGTAATACAGGCCCAATTTTCAAGAGAAAGCAAACAGTATTTATCCATGATGCAGCTGTATTTATGAAACCAGAAGGGTTCTCGAAAATATTTGTAATCTGGTATAAACTTTTATTTAGACTCTTGTCATTGTGTTCAAACCAGATTATTACAGTTTCAAATTTTTCAAAGGAAGAGTTACAAAAAAACATACTCAGTATTAGGAATGAAATTGAAGTAATAAAATTAGGTGTCGATCATATAGAGAATATACAAAGTGATAATGGAATATTGGAAAGGTTCAATTTAAAAAAAGATGGCTTTTTATTAGCAGTAGGAAGCCTTCATCCTAATAAGAACTTTGAAGTACTATTATCGTCATTTGATCAAATGAAAGAATTTGAAGGTGATGTGGTAATAGCTGGAGGGATAGACAAAAAAGTCATTTCAAAAGAAATCAGTGAATTTGGTGGTAAAATAAAACATGTAGGTTATGTCTCGGATGAGGAATTGTGTAGTCTTTATTCTAATGCAAAAGTATTCATCTTTCCTTCTATTTATGAAGGGTTTGGATTACCACCGGTAGAAGCGATGAAGTTAGGATGTCCAGTAATAGCTTCAAATGCTGCTTCTATACCAGAAATATGCCAAGATGGTGCTATATACTTTGATCCTAAAAATTCAGCTGAATTAATAGAAAAGATACACCTGGTTTATGATAATAAGTTCGATATACTTGATTTAACATTTAAGGGTGCTGAAATTGCCGAGGAATATAAATGGAGAAAAACAGTTGAGGAACTCTTTGGAGTATTAAAGAAAAATAACTAATTTGAGGTGTCTTTAGTGAAGATAGCTATAATATCCACACTCATGTTTGATACTTCGATTGGTGGAGTTGAGAACCACCTTCGATTTATGTCAAAAGAGTTGAAGAAGATAGGTCATGAAATTAAAATTTTTAAACCGGTTTGGAAACAAGAATACGAAGTAAGCAATAAAGTGATAGATGAAATAGAAGTTGAATATATAAATATGGGGAAAAAACCATTTGATTTAAAAAGATTTAGTGGGGGAACGGTATTAAAGTACCTTCCAGGTTTTTTAAATAAGTCAATTTATATGTTGTCCTATAAAGATGTAGTAAAGTCAGTTTCATTATTTAATCCTGATTTAGTATGGCAGCATGATTTTTCTGCTAACATACTTACTACTAAAGTGCTCAGTAGGAAATACCCTACTATCTTAACAAATCATACTGGGGAGTATCTAATGATTAAAAATAATCCAGTTCTATCAAGAGCATTGCCAGGATTGTTAAAACATTATTCAGCAATCATTGGGCCTAGCATAGAACTCACCCCTGACTTTCATAATAGGTCAGTAACGATTCATAATGGAGTTGATACAAGTAAATTCTATCCATTATCAGACGAAAAGAAATACTCACTTAAAACAAAGATCTTTAATGTAGATAGTGGTAAGTTCGTAATACTTTGTCCTAGACGATGGGCCCCGACTAAAGGAATATACTATTTAGCAGAAGCTATAAAACAGATTGATAAACAAGATGAAATAGCAAAAGAAATAGTTATCGCCTTTGCTGGAAGTGATTATGATGGGTACCCATTATATGCCAATGAAGTGAATGAAGTGTTAAAGGGTGTAAAGAATGTAAAAGTGGTAAAATTAGGGAATTTAACTGTTGAAGAGATGATCAGATATTACCAGGTCAGTGACTTAGTTGTAATTCCTTCTTTAATGGAAGCAGTAAGTCTATCAGCAGTTGAATCAATGGCTTGTGGAACCCCTGTTTTGAGTACAAATGTAGGTGGAATGCCAGAATTAATAAATAATAATAAGGATGGCTTTTTAGTCAATTCTAAATCATCGAGTGAGATTGCCTTAAAAATCACAGAATTATTTACTGATAGCGACAAACTAAATGATGTATCAGAGAATGCTTTTCTTAAAGTAAAAGAAAGGTATGATTGGAGTGCTATTGCAGAAGAAACTGATATGCTTCTTAAGCAGATGTTATAAGTATTCGTCTCAAATTGTTTTAATAACCCTTAGTGCATTTCACTGAAATCAAAAAATGTAAAGAGAGGAGAAGGTTATGAAGCTAATTTTATTATCAGGAGGGTCAGGAAAGAGGTTGTGGCCACTATCCAACGATGCTCGTTCTAAACAATTTTTAAAAGTATTAGATAATGGGCAGGGCGCTTTCGAGTCAATGGTGCAACGGGTATGGGCACAGTTAAATAATGTAGGATTAGAAAAAGAGACTGTTATTGCTACGAGTAAATCTCAAGTCGATATGATTAAAAATCAATTAAATAACCAATCAGATCTTATTGTAGAACCTAGTAGACGTGATACCTTTCCGGCTATTGCCTTAGCTGCTGCTTACTTTTACACTGTCAAAAAAGCAAGCATAGAAGAAGTTGTTTCAGTCCTTCCTGTAGACCCATATGTCCATGATAACTTTTTTGAAAAAGTGAAAGAAATGGAATCAGTAATTTACAATAGTGATTCAGATATTGCACTTCTTGGTGTACAGCCAACGTGTCCATCAACTAAATACGGATACATTGTTCCTGAAAAAGAGAGAAATAATTCTTTAGATTTCCTCCCTGTAAATCGATTTACTGAAAAACCATCAGAAGAGGTTGCAAGGGAACTCATTAATGATAATGCTCTATGGAATTGTGGGGTTTTTGCTTTTAAACTGGGCTATATAATAGATATATTGAAAGAGAAAGGACTCCCTTTTGATTATGAAGAACTACTAACCCACTATGATCAACTTCCTAAAATAAGTTTTGATTATGAAGTTGTAGAGAAAGCAAGTAATATTGTAGTCTTACCTTATAATGGTTACTGGAAAGACTTAGGTACTTGGAATTCATTAACAGAAGAAATGAGTACTAATCATATGGGCAAAGGGATTTTAGGTAATGAATGTAAGGATACACACTTAATTAATGAATTAGATATTCCTGTTACAGTTTTAGGAGTTTCAAACTTAGTAGTTGTAGCTAGTCCTGATGGTATATTAATATCTGAAAAACAAGCAAGCACACAGATTAAAGAAATAGTAAATAATATAAATAATAGACCGATGTATGAAGAACGTCGTTGGGGCTGGTATAAGGTTTTAGACCATACTAAGAATGATAATAGCTACGAAGTCTTAACTAAACGTATTGGAATATTAAAAGGGAAGAATCTTAGTTATCAAACTCACAATCTGAGAAATGAGCTTTGGACAATTATTAAGGGTGAAGGTATATTAGCGCTAAATGGGGTATTGCGTGGTGTAAAACAAGGAGACGTAGTACAAATAAAACAAGGTGATTACCATGCAATAAAAGCTATATCAGATATAGAAATAATAGAAGTTCAAAGTGGTAGTGAACTGATAGAAGAAGATATTGTAAGGCTCTATACAGAATGGCAGGACATTGAAAACGAGTGTTTTTCTTTTTCCAAATAAGACCTCTAATTAGTTTGCTTGAAGTATTCTAGTTGTACGAAAAGTAATTTCCATAAGGAAAAGGCATAAATCTAAATGTCATTTGTTTATTCACTCCACTTGTAAATCCTGAATGACTTTTCATGAGAGATATAACTTAAATAGAAGTCAAATTGGTGATTATTACTTAAGTTTCAATTTGCAAAAATGCAAGCAAAGATTTATTTTGGAAAGGTAAATATATTCAGGAAACTAATAATAATCTTATTAGGGAGGCGAATAGTTAGTAAATTAAATTAGGCAATAAATAGGGAAGAGGTTAAGAATGGGCTATACAAAAAATCTTAAGAAAAGAATGCTAACTTTTATTATAGGTATTTTCTTTTTCTATATTTCTATTTATGGGACACTTTCTATATTTCAAGATACTATACTTATTAGATCAATAAAAGACATTGCACTAATTGTTCTTATTCTTCTAAGTTTTATTCATATAGTTCTTTTTAAAAAGTACAAGAGTAATATTTTTATAATTTTTATTATAAGCATTTTAGGGGGGATATATTTAATTAGCTTTTTAAGCTTATTAAATGGTAATTCCTTAGTGAATTTAGGATATGGGATTAAAATCTCACTGTTGCCCATGGGTGGGGTCTTGTTAGGGATATACTTAAAAAATAAGAATATAAAAATCCAATCAATGTTAATAGTAGTATTTATTAGTCTAATTTCCACGTGGACGTTACAGTGGTTTTCAGGTGTAGATAAGTTAATGCAACTAGGGTTTGAATATGCTGTTAATGTTAAACATATTAATGGTATTCCTAGATTGCCATCAAGCGTCGGTACTCCTGATGGTTATGCGTTCTTGCTAGCTATAATAGGAGTCTTGTTGCAGGTGTCATTACTAGGAAAAAATTATAAAAAATTTGCATTTATTGTGATGTTATTAACTCTTTCATTCCTCGTTTTATCAACTATTCGATCAGCGCTATTGTTGTTTGTATTTTGTCAATTAATAGTTTATCTTAAAAAAGTAAGTACATCGAAACAAACTATAAAATATTTGTACTTTACTTTATTAAGTTTTCTAATGGTATTTTCTATACTTATTTTACCGATCGCCTTTTCCTCTGGACTTAGCTTATTTAGTAGATCCTCTCTTGTTGATAGATTTAGCCACTGGTTTAGTTATTTGCCTAGTTTAACAACGTCTGAGGGCTTTATTGGATATGGGTTGGGGGTAGTTGGGTCTGCGAGTAGAAGGACTGCAGATCTAGGCCTGAATTCTACAGATTACGCTGTTGATAATCAGTATATAGCTATATTTCAACAATTAGGTTTACTTGGATTAATAGCATATTTTCTTTTTTTTATCATTGTAATTTGGAAATTATTAAATCTTCATAAACAAGCAATTGTAAAGAATAGGACCGTGGAGGTAGAAAGGCTAGACTTTGCTGTAGGACTAGTTTTAGCAGTGCTAGTGTCAGGTATTTTCACAAATATATTGGAAGTTTATCCTTTTAATTTATTTTTCTATGTTTTCATTGGAATGCAGTTATGCCCATTAACTGAAACACGAGATGTAATCAACTTAGAAAAGGTTAATTTAGCTTGATTAATTTATTTCATACACTTATCTTCCTTAAGGAAACACAAATTAAGATATAGATAACTTTAATTAATCTTTAAAGAGATTTACCTTGATTGTTAAAATCCCTTAAAACGTTGGTAGGTTCTAAAGTATATAATTCTTAGTGGTCAAACAGGTTCATAAGTCTAATAGTCAAAGGGAGTGTTGCTCAAGTTATTAGTTTTATTATTTTTATTAATAAATTTCATTTAGGAAGAATAACTTCGCATATGAATTTGATTTAATTAGTAAATTTTATAATTTAAATTAATTAGTAAAGTTGGTAGATATTGTATGAAAAAAAAGGTAATGATAGTTTTTGGAACAAGACCTGAAGCTATTAAAATGTGCCCCTTAGTTAAAGAGCTAAGATCGAGAGAAAATCTAGATACCGTGGTTTGTGTAACAGGCCAGCATCGGGAAATGCTATCCCAAGTTCTAGATGCATTTAGTGTAGTTCCAGATTATAACTTATCAATAATGAAAGAAAAACAAACACTATTTGATGTAACAATCAACATATTAGAAAAAATGAAAGTTATTCTTGAAGAAGTTAAGCCAGATGTGGTTTTAGTACATGGAGATACTTCTACAACTTTTGTAACGTCTTTAGCTTGTTTCTACTTGCAAATACCTGTTGGACATGTTGAAGCTGGACTAAGAACTTATAAAATCTACTCACCTTACCCAGAAGAATTCAATCGTCAAGCTGTTGGGATTGTGGCAAAGTACCATTTTGCACCTACAGAAAAGTCGAAAGAACATCTCTTAAAAGAAGGTAAAGATCCGTCATCAATCTACGTGACAGGTAATACTGCTATTGATGCCCTTAACACTACTGTTAGAGAAAGTTATTCTCATGAACAAATTGAATGGGCTTCAGATTGTAGACTGATTATGATAACTGCTCATAGAAGAGAAAATCTTGGTGAGCCAATGAGAAACATGTTTAAAGCAATCAAAAGAATTGTGGATGAATATTCAAATATTAAAGTTTTATATCCAATTCACATGAACCCTGTTGTAAGAGAATTAGCCAATGAAATATTAGGGGATAATTTAAGAGTAAGAATTATTGAACCACTAGAGGTATTAGATTTCCACAATCTCCTTTCTCGATCTTATTTAATTCTAACTGATAGTGGTGGAATACAAGAAGAAGCGCCTAGCTTAGGGAAGCCAGTTCTTGTTATGCGCGATACTACTGAAAGGCCTGAAGGTATAGAGGCAGGAACATTGAAGTTAGTTGGAACTGATGAAGATAACATTTATAAAAACTTCAAACTACTTCTTGAAGATAAGAAAGAGTATGAAAGAATGAGTAAAGCAAGTAACCCCTACGGTGATGGTTTCGCTAGTAAAAGAATTGCTGATATCTTGGAGAAATAGGTAATTCATGTATACAAACTGAAGTCTTATATCCACAGAGAAGAGATAGATGACAGGTTGGTTGATAGAATATGAAAACAGTAAATAGTCCGATATATAAAAAGCCTCATAGTGAAACACCCAAGTATGAAGATAAAAGATAATTGAGAAGAAACTTAGACATTAGTATAATCTCTGAGTTTCTTTTTTTTGTAATACATTAAGTAACTTTTGACTTCTTTAATAGAAAGGGAACATCTGAACATGTTAAACAGGGGGATATAAACATGCTTAAACTGAGGTGCTGAGTTGCCAACCTGCCCTGCTTGTAATAATTTTTGTAGAGGAATGATTCATAAGTATTACGCAAAAAAACTTATATAAGCTATAAACTTTTAAAAGGTTAAGTTAATCTACAAAAAATCACCTAAATTCTTTAGTTCTTTAAGTATTAAGACCCCTCGACTTAGAAATAGTTATAGTAGTAAAAAGACTATACAAGTTTAATTAATGGTTCTACTATCCTATAAATTTAAAAGTTTCTAATCCTAAATTACTTCAGTCGAATATGGTCGTAAGTAATGATTATAGGAATAAAAGATACATATTAAGGAATTAATAACAAATTGCCTAGCATGCTTCCCCATGTTACAGGCGATTTTTTAGGGGGATACGAAATGACTTGGAAAATGAATTCAGAAAAGTGGATTTCCTGTATAAATTTAGATAAAGAGTTAAAAGATAGCCTACTGCAGATAAAGGAAGATTTTTTGATGCTAGAAGAACATTTCTATAAAGATCTAGAATTCGGAACAGGCGGCATGCGCGGAGAGTTAGGTCCGGGTACAAACCGTCTTAACATCTACATGATACGAAAAGCAACAGAAGGTTTGGCACAATACATCGAAGAACAAGGAGAAGAAGCAAAGCAGCGTGGTGTAGCTGTTGCTTACGATTCTCGCCATAAATCTCCTGAGTTTGCTTTAGAAGTAGCAAAGACCCTCGGTGCCCATGGTATTAAGTCGTTTGTATTTGAAAGACTGCGCCCGACACCAGTTCTATCGTTTGCAGTCCGTCATTTGAATGCTTTTGCAGGTATTGTCATCACAGCAAGCCATAATCCGCCAGAATATAATGGTTACAAGGTATATGGCCCGGACGGCGGACAGATTCCACCAGCGATGGCTGATCGGTTGATTCAGTATGTTAATGGCGTGGAGAATGAACTGACAATCGAAGTAGCGGAAGAGAAGGAAATCCTTGATAGCGGTTTACTTACATACATCGGTGAAGAAGTGGATACTGCTTATCAGGAAGAATTGCTGACCATCCGTGAAAATCAAAAGGTGATTCAAGAGGTTGCAGATTCTTTGAAGATTGTGTTTACACCTTTACATGGAACGGCGAACATCCCGGTAAGAGAAGGATTGAAGAACTTCGGTTTTAAGAATGTAACCGTTGTAAAAGAGCAGGAACTTCCTGACCCGGATTTTTCTACCGTGAAGTCTCCAAACCCTGAGGAACATGCAGCCTTTGAACTTGCGATTCAATATGGAGAGAGAGAAGATGCTGATATCTTGATGGGAACAGACCCTGATACGGACCGTCTGGGTGTTGCGGTGAAAAATGCTGAAGGGAATTATGAAGTGCTGACCGGCAACCAAATGGGTGCGCTTATGCTTCATTACCTTTTAACTCAGAAGAAAGAGCAGGGGACTCTCCCTGAGAATGGTATTGTCATTAAGACGATTGTTACTTCTGAAATTGGAAGAGTCATTGCTGATAGCTTTGGCATCCCGACTCTTGATACTCTTACTGGATTTAAATTCATTGGTGAGAAAATCAATGAGTATAACGAATCTGGAGAGTACTCCTTCCTATTCGGATATGAGGAAAGCTACGGATATCTTATCGGTGATTTTGTTAGAGACAAGGATGCTGTGCAGGCGGCCATATTTGCAGCAGAGACGGCAGCTTACTACAAGTCTCAAGGCAAGTCCTTGTATGATGGACTTTTAGAAGTCTTTGAACAGTACGGTTACTTTAAAGAATCTCTTGAATCCCTGACGTTAAAAGGGAAAGCAGGTTCCGAGAAGATTGCCGAAATTCTTAAGTCATTCCGCGAAAACCCGCCAACAGAGGTAGCCGGCCAAAAGGTTGTCAGAGTCGAAGATTACCACACGTCAGAGAAGCATAGCCTGTTAAATGATACAGTGGAAACGATTGAACTTCCTAAATCTAACGTCATTAAATACTTCTTGGAGGATAACTCCTGGTTCTGTGTGCGCCCATCTGGGACAGAGCCAAAAGCCAAGTTTTATTTCAGTGTGAAGGGTGAATCCCTCGAAGACAGCAGCCAGAAGCTCGAGGCTCTTCAATCTTCTGTTATGAATATTGTTCAAGAAATGCTTTAATTTTTGTAGCCCTCCCGTATAGCTGGGAGGGTTTTTTGATATGATTAAGTGTGCATACATACAGTGAGAAGTGGAAAATCAGGAAACATCGTTTCATACATCTAACATCTGGTAACCGGGAACTGTATGGTTTCCGGCTTTATTTGTAGAGGAGGAGTTACTTTGTATTCAGTGGACAAGTATAGAGATAGAGAATTGGAGATTTATGAACTCAGAAATGCAGAAAGTGACTCATGGATAAAGGTTTGCCCGGAGCGAGGCGGCATAGTTATCGGTTATGGAGTGAACGGAAAGGAACTTCTTTATCTGAACAAAGAGACTTTCTTTGACCCCAGTCAAAATATTCGCGGCGGCATCCCCGTTTTATTTCCCATCTCTGGGCAACTTGAGAATGGTGAATACGAATGGGAAGGTAAAACGTATAGAATGCCGAATCATGGTCTGGCACGGGTGAATCCCTGGAAAGTAGAAGAGGTGGAAAGCTCTTCAGACCAAGCTTCTATCGTCCTAAGTTTCAACAGCAGCCCTTCTACTCTTCAGTCCTATCCTTTCGAGTTTGAAGTGGTGTTCACCTATATCTTAAAAGGCACAAGCTTCGTGATCCAGCAGGAATATCGAAATAATGGCACTGCTCCGATGCCAATGTATGCGGGGTTTCATCCTTACTTTAAGTCTCAATCGAAAAAGCTTAACCTAGAAACAAATGCGGAAATTTATTACGATTACAATGATAATAGTTATAAGGAACTTTCAGGTGAAATGAATATGAACGGGAAAGCGGAAGCCGTTGTACTCGTCAATACCAAGGATGAGCTAAGGGCTGATCTGTCTGATTCGAAGATCGTGATGGAAATGGAGGACGATTTCCGCTATATCATGCTGTGGGTTCAGGAAGGAAAGAACTTTGTTTGTATTGAGCCTTGGATGGCTAGAACAGGGGAGTTTCAGCGGGGAGATGAATTGAGAATGATTCAGCCTAGGGAAAGCTTACGAACGTCTGTAACTATTTCGGGGCAGTGACAGATAGCTAGTTAATATAATTCGCTTTCTAGCTCATAATATAAATCAATAGCTGCCTTTTGGAAGCAGTCATATAACTACAGATTTCTTTTCTTTCAACCACTTAGCGGGCATAGGATTTACCTATGTCCGCCTCTTCACTTAGATGTTAATGCTGATTAAAATCGTCCACTTGTTGACGGTATTGTTTGTCCGGGGATTGACGGATGTAATGTCCTTAAACACCCTGCAGAAAGGAGAAGACGTCTTCCATGATGCCGGCCATTACCAGTGGCGCTCAGGAAGAATTCCTTAACAAAATATCGGTGCCAGACCCCGGCGCGTTAAAGCTCCCTCTGCCCCGTAAGCGACTCCGCGCACAACAAACTAAGTAGTTTGAGAAAAGACAAAATGATAGAATACTAATATACAAGTCAGAAAAGAAAAGCCATCCAACTTTTAAGGAGCCAACATGAAACTAATGAAATTAAGTCCTGCATTTAAGCCTTGCCAACCTGTCGAAGGTGAAGAGGTTTTTGCAAACGGAGTAATCAGGTGGAATATCAGCAAGATGCAGGAGTACATTGATGCCCACCCAGAAGAAATAGAATTTAAACAAATGGAAATGAAACTACTTACAAATGAATATACAAACATCGACCTGGATCATGTCCCAACTGTAGATCTATCAACGCCTATCATCCTTGTAGAATTCAATCCTAAAATCCAAGACCATTTAATTGACGGCCGTCATCGTGTCACAAGAGCAAGAGAGCTCGGTGTCACCACTCTGCCAGCTTATAAGCTAACACGTGATCAACATATACTTTTTCTTGCAAGTCAAACTGGATATGAAGCTTATGTGAGATATTGGAATGAAAAAGCCAGGAATTGGTACGAAGACGAGAGAAAACGATAGTTGATGTGCTTTGAAAGGCGCAAAGGGGACAGGGGCCTCGTCCGCCAATACTTTTTTTTACCGGAAATCATTTACCCTACGAACCATACTGATGACGAGAGAAATACCTATTCATCCATCCAATGGTATCACCTTTTCCTCATACAAAAAGGCTCTTTTCGTAAAGTTTGTTGCTATTTAATACTAATCCCAGAAAAAATAACCTGAATTCTCCGGAATAACCTAGTTTGAAAAGAAAAGAGCTGCTAGCCCAGATTTAAGTGGAAAACCTCAGTATCCGGGGACATCCGAACGCAACAATATATGCGAAAACAGCCTGCAAAAAAGAGATGTCCAACAAGGGACCTATCCCTTGTCCCATATTCTTTCGTCTCCACTCTGATTATTAGTACTTATACTACAACTGGTTTTGTTTCATTGTCATCGTCGGGTGCGTGTGGTTCATGCTATTAAGGACAGTGATTTCTTTACAGACAATAGACATGTCTATTGTCTGTGCCTATAGCTAAAGGAGAATGGAACAAGGGCCTGGTCATATTTTGTTCGCTGTATTCAATATTCCAGAACTTGTTTATTTATTATCTACTATCCTCTTTTTGGCCTCTTTAAGAACAACCTGCCTCTCAGTTCCTCTAAAGACATATGTAGTGTGGCTGCTGTCACTCACGTAAACTTCACCATAGCTGTTCTTCTTGTCATGAAATCCAATAATCGTGAGGTGATAGGTTTCATTGTCCCTAATTATAGAGAACTCCTTTTTCATAAGGCACCGCTCCCTTTCTGGAGATGACTAAGCACCCAGCTTAGTCATCTCCTTCTTGCTCTAATTCCGCTTTTACATCATCGAGTAACTGATCAATGCTTAGATTATGGGTGTGGCGGAGCTTGTATAGGGTGCGGATAGATGGTCCTTTCACGCCACGTTCGATTTTGCCGAAGTTTTTGTCATCCAGGCCGGCGTCCCAGGCGAATTTTTCTTGAGATAAGTTGAGTTCTTCTCTTTTATATCTGAGATGTTTCCCTAATGTTTTACGGAAGTTTGCCTGATTGTCCAATGATGAGAGCTCCCTTTTTAGAGCCATTATCGATTGGAGGGCGTGGTTGCGCCACGTCCAGTTGGACCCCTTTGGCGGGATGAAGCGACATAGGAACGATATTTTAAGAGCGAAATCATGATGACGCTCAGTTGACGTTTGGAAGTGTCATTTCAGTTTTTGGCTGGTTTTATTTTCTGAACTGCTCATCTTTATGTCCATCTTTGAAGCGGAGGACTTGAGTAAGTGACATCACTCTTACCACGGAGGAACAGCAATTGCACCAGTAACTGACAGCTTGCTTACCGCTTGCCTTTTATGGTGTCTTTTAAGATAGCTCCAGCTGTGGTTATGATCTTGCAATGAAGCTGGAGCATTGTGTCCGGACTCTTTACTTATATTTATAGTAGGTTGGGTTTTGTATAATGTAGGTAGGCTGTCAATTTTAAAGAGAGAAGTGAGAGTAATGGCTGGTTGTGATCAATGCAAGAAGGGAAATGCCAAGATTCATTTGAAGATGGATGAGGGAGTGCCGAATCTGGTACTTTGCTCAGATTGTTATAATGAGGTAATGGCTGAAGAACTAGGGGTTTCCTATGAGGAGCTTTTGATTAAGTCATTCGAGATGGAGGATTCTTTGGGCGAGGTTCATCAGTTTGATGTTGATCAAAGGGTATTTCCGAATGGAACCTTCTTAGAAGCGAGGGAGCGGAAGGAACATGGATATTTCTTTGCCATTTATGACGAAATCGGAGTTTCTGCTGCTGAGTTGCTCCAAAAGCTGATGGAAAAAGTAAAAAGCGGATTAAGCCAGAAGTATATAGAGGAAAATGATCTTGGCGGGGTCTCGCAGCCTGTCCTGGCAGGGGATGAGGTATGGGGAAGAATAGAGTATGATGAAAAAGGAAATGGCGTGCCGCTTGTGGTGGTTGATGGAAAGCCTTATAAGTGGAGTGAGTTTGGGAAGCTGATTTCGGCAAATGAGGGATTTCAGTTCGTGTTGAAGATTCATGAGTTTACGGACTAGGGAAGATTACTTTCACAAAGGGGAAAGAGGGACAGTTTCCGTCTATAACCAATTATTCCAAATCAATATTCCCTTTAAACTTAATGGTTGGGATATAGAAGAAAACTCTGTCCTTGAAACTAGAGTAGCTGTTATTTCTTTACTAGCAAAAAAAGAGATAAGTCATTGTGACTTATCTCTTTTTTGTAGGTTGAGCCTAGTGAGAAAATGGACGAGGGACTGTCGCTCATTCAATCAAGTATGAGATACAATAAACTCCGCATTCCCGGAAAGCTCATAGTCTTCCACGCCCTGCGGCAGGATGAAATGACTTCCTTTTCCAATGGTGAATGTGTTTTCCCCGACTTTAATTTCAGCTTGTCCATCTATTACACTGACTTGCAGGAAATCAGTGGAAAGGTTTTGTTCAGCTTTTCCGTTCAGTGTCCAATGATAAACAGTGAAGTATTTCTCTTCTACTAATTGTTTTGAGGTCAAGTCACCTGACACAGTTGTCTGCTGATTGGTGTTTGCTGGCTGATGTGGAACGGTGGTCACTTCTTTGGAACGTTCCAAGTGCAATTCACGTGTGTTTCCGTTGGCATCTGTGCGGTCATAATCATAAACACGATAGGTAATATCAGAGCTCTGCTGCGTTTCCAGGATGACAATGCCTTTTCCAATCGCATGGATGGTGCCGCTTGGAACGTAGACGAAATCACCTGCTTGGACTTTTTCTTTCTTAAGCAGATCATCCCATTGTCCGTTGTCGATCAGCTTTTCAAATTCTTCTCGTGTTTGGGCATGGTGGCCCAGGATAAGTTCTGCCTCTGGTTCAGCGCTCAGGACATACCAGCATTCAGTTTTCCCGTATGGCTGTCCCTCGACTTCTCTGGCAAATTGATCATTTGGATGCACCTGAACAGATAAATCGTTATTAGCATCCAGGATTTTAACAAGTAATGGATACTCTTCTTTATTTTCCGCTTGTTTGTTGAAGAGAGTGCCGTGTTCAGTCCAAGCTTCTGCGAGAGATTTCCCTTCCAGCGGCCCATTTTTTATAATACTCGGTCCATTCGGATGAGCTGAAATGACCCACGCTTCACCTGTTTGGTCATAAGGAATCTCATAATTGAATTCTGTTTTTAGTTTTTGTCCTCCCCAGATTCTCTCCTGGAAAATGGGTTGCAAAAATATTGGCTCATTGTACATTCTTTTTCCTCCAGTTCGTTCTGTTAATACACTAAATAATACCACATTTGTCTTAAAGAGGGGAAAGCAAGGGGACGGTTCTTGTGCTGCATAGTGAAGCACAAGAACCGTCCCCTTAAATCACTGAATAGTATCCAATAGTCGATAAGCTTCTTCTTTCGTCTTAACGGAAAGTAGTTGGTTCCTAAAATCTTCATCCATCAACTTGCGTGAAAGCATTTGAAGGATTTTCAGGTGTGCATCTCCAGCACTTTCTTCCGGAACGGCAATCATGAAGATCAGCTTAGCATCCGAACCGTCAAGGCTCTTCCAATCCACTCCGTCACGTTTAATGCCGAAAGCTACCGCCGGGCGTTTGACTGCTTTTGATTTTCCATGAGGAATGGCAATATTCATTCCGAGACCTGTAGAACTTTGGCCTTCACGGTTTAAAATGGCTTGTTTAAAGTCTGTCTTGGATTGCAGGATTTGATTTTTGTCAAACTTCTCTATTAACTCATCTATCACGTCATCACGAGTGTTTCCACCTAGTTCGGTTTCAATCAAATGGATGTTGGTGATATCCGTCAGTTTCGTCACATTGGTAACAGCATCTTCAGAAGACTGCGGGGCTTGCTCTGGCTTTTTATTAAGATTATGTGCGTTATTCGACGCTGTCTCCTGAGGTGCTTCTTGGGTAATATCTTTCTTCAAGAAGTTGACCATGAGCGCTGTCACCAAGGCACCAATGATAGCTGCTACAAAGAACATGACAACATTATCGACTGCACCAAGGAAGGCTACGATTGGACCTCCGTGGGCTACTTTGTTACCGACGGACGAGATCATGGCGATGACTGAGCCAGCTACTGATCCTGTGACAATACTTGGGATAACACGCAGTGGATCTTGTGCAGCGAAGGGAATCGCTCCTTCTGTGATTCCGAACAGTCCCATTGTGAAGGATGCTTTTCCGGCTTCCCGTTCTGCAGGCTGATACTTTCTTTTGTTAATGAATGTTGCCAATCCCATTCCAATAGGAGGAATACAGATGGCAACGGCAATTGGGCCCATAATTTCATAATTGCCTTCTGCAATCATGGCGGCTCCGAATAAGAACGCTACTTTGTTAAAAGGGCCACCCATATCTATCGCAATCATTGCACCAAGAATGACAGCTAACAAAATGGAGCTGGCGCCTTGCATGCCTTCCAGCCACGAAGTGAGTCCTTCGAAGATTCCAGCAACTGGAGCACCTATAACCAGGATGAATAATAACCCAACAATTAATGTAGAAATGATTGGAATGAAAATAATAGGCATAACTGGCTGGATGGCTTTTGGTACTTTTAATTTTTTGATGGCTAAGGTCACATAACCTGCCAGGAATCCGGCAATGATTCCGCCAATGAATCCAGCACCAGCTTCACTTCCATAGAAGCTTCCATTCGCAGCTATATATCCGCCGATGATTCCGGGTGCTAATCCTGGACGATCAGCAATACTGACCGAAATGAATCCAGCTAGAATTGGTACCATGAACAGGAAGGCAGCGCCGCCTAATGCTTCAATTTGCTTCCAAATGGAATCCTCAGGTATCACAATTCCTCCAGGAGTTTGTTCTCCTCCCAATGTCAATGCGATGGCAATCAAAAGACCGCCGATGACGATGAACGGAATCATATAGGAAACACCGCTCATTAAGTGTTTATATATTGGATTCTCTTTTTCTTTTTTCTTATTCTTTCTATCGTCACTAGCGAGCATTTCAGCCTTATATACTGGGACCTCTCCACTTTGAACCCGCTGCAGTAATTCTTTCGGTTTTCTGACTCCCTCCTGAACTCCTGTGACGAGAAGCCTCTTGCCAATGAAACGCTCCTTGGAAACTTCTTTATCACTGGCAATGATGATGGCGTCAGCTTCTTCTATATCTCGTTCCGTCAGTGCATTTTCTACACCAATTGAACCTTGTGTTTCCACTTTGATGTCGATGCCCATTTCTTCGCCTGCTTTTTGAAGATTCTCAGCAGCCATGTATGTATGGGCGATACCAACCGGACAAGCGGTGACAGCTAGTACTTTCATGATTTTTCCTCCTTCAAGAAATCGCTTTCTTTTATTGTATATCCTGCTTGCTCGGAGGAAAGTTTTTATTTTTACCATAGCTTCCGGTAAAAAAGGATTATTATAGAAGACTCAGAAATTCTTCTTCTGTTTTTGCTTCCGTCAATAGTTGAATGAAAGAAGGATTGTCTGTTAAAGAAACAATATATTGGATAACCTGTCTGGAATATTTCTTCTCCTCATCTCCAATACCGAGCATGAAGACTAAAGAAACCAGCTCATTTCCCCATTCAATAGGAGTAGAGAGGACGGCGACTGCGATGGCAGACCTCTTAATCAATGAGGGATTCCCATGTGGGATGGCAATTCCTGCACCAATTGAGGTAGCAGAGCTTTTTTCTCGTACTAGGGCACTGTGAGTAAAGGACTGCTCAACATAGCCCTTTTGGTAAAGCGCATTGCCCAGCAGTTCCACGACCTCAAAACGATGTTCCTTCTCGACATTTAAATAGATGAGATTGATATCCATGAATCTAGAAAAAATGTCTTCCTGCTGTTTTCCGGTTTTCTTGTATTCCAACTGATGAAAAAATTGGTTGAGGCGGTCTTTATCCTCGTCTTCTAAAAGAGGGGATACCACGATAGAAGGAATCTTCACCTTTTCCAGTGGAACGGTTGAAATAATGAAATCGACTGAGTGTTTATTCAAGTAGTTTGAAACGTCAGCTTTTCCAATGCAGTCGATAACATAGATATCTTTGTAATGCTGTTCCATCTTGGCTTGAAGGAGGTGGGACATGCCGATCCCCATGTGGCAGACTATAAGAGCTCTTTTCATAATTTCCCTTTTTCCTTCAAGTCTTTCGATGGCCGCTTGGAAATGCAGGACCAAATAGGCAGCCTCATCTTCTGGAATGGAAACCCTAAATTGCTCTTTGATTTCCTCTAAGGAAAGCATGACCATGTTAAATATAAAGGGATACATCTTTTTAATGTCGTATAGAAGAGGATTTGTAATCGGAAATCCATAATGGAGCCGATGGATGACCGAATTCATATGAACAGCCAGGCCGTTAAGAAGAATAGGATCGGCATGGAAGTTTATCATGGTCATTTCCCTCAATTTCATCGTGAGTCCTTGAATGACTTTAAGAGCAAGATTATTGAAATCTGAGCCTAAGGAGGGATCATGTCTTTTCTTGCTGCTGAGCAGGTGCCAGGTGAAATATACTTTTTCTTCATAAGGAAAAACGATTTGAAAGGAAGACGCCAGTTGATCCAGGAACCATTCCGTGTATTGATACTCTTTCTGAGGGTAACCAGAAGCCAATTCTTCTTGTGGAATCTCAATGGGTGACTTCTGTTTGATCCGTTTGATCATAATGAGCGCATGAACGAGTAAACTTTCCAGGGCACCATCTGTAAGAGGAAGTGAATACCTATCCTGCACATCAATTAGCTTCTTTCTAACAACATCGATTTCATAGGGCATAAACAAGTTCAGCATGTAGTTTGTAGTATGACTCATCACAGGAAGAAGGTTGGATAAGTGTGCCAATGCATTCCGCTTATTCAATTCGGTTCCAGTAATGGTACTGCCAAGTCCTTGTTTAGACAGAAGCTGGAGATCAAATCGTTTCAGCCACTCCGTGATATTCTCAATATCTTGTTTGATATTCTTCTTCGTCACATAATAGTGTTTGGCCAATTCATCCAGCGTGTGAGGTGTATCACTAATCAACAATTTATAAGCGATTTCCATTCTTCTCTCTTCATTTGATTTAAGTGTTTCTTGAGAAAAAAGTAATTGAAATAGCCTTGAGCGTTCGGCTGCATCTGCTTCAAGGTATATACCAATCCCCGGCTTACGCACCAGTATAGCCGCTGAGTTTTCCCGGATTAACTCCTCTATTCGCTTTAAATCATTCCGGATGGTTTTCTCAGAACAATGAAGCTGGTTAGATAAATTATGTATGAGAAAGGCTTCATCGTCTTGTGTCAACAAAATCCGCAATAATTCATTTTGTCGTTGATTCATACTTGCACCTACTTTATTTCTTTAAAATGAACATTTTCTTACAAATTCTATACTATTGAGCGGGATGTATCAATTTTTGAACAGGAGCTTTTGTCTGTGTTTTTTTAAATGATATAGGTGTAATTAAGGAAAATAATAGAAGAGTGGATCCTGTAAATTGAATTTGAACCAAAGACTAGGAACAGAAATGATGGTCACAGTGACGCCCCGAGATTTGTCGAAGGTTTTGGGGTGTTTTTTGCTTTTTGTTGGAGGGTTATTGTTTTTTTTCTTCTGTTTTTTTCCCTATCCCTTTTATATTCTCCTGAGGATGCATCGTGTTTTCTTCTTTTTGTCCTTTTGTAACGTCAAGTAGAAATCAACAGTTTTCATCAATTAAGATTCAACACTTTGTGTTAATGCTGTTTAAAACGTCCATATGTTGACGGTATTGTTTGTCCGGGGATTGACGGATTAATGTCCTTAATCACCTGAAGAAAGGAAAAGACGCCATCCATGATGCCGGCCATTACCAGTGGCGCGACGGAAGACGTCCCTCAAACACTTTGATTGTTATAAATGATTATAACATAGTGGAGACCGCCGATAAATAAGTAGTGCGGACAGGTTGAGCGATAAGTGCGGAGATTTGAGCCGCTGTTTGCGGTTAACTGAGCCAATAAATGTGAAGGGACCAGGGGACAATGGTTCTTTTCTGTACCCTTTCCTTAGTTAGATGAGAATGGAACAAGGTCCTGGATTATAGTTAATGCTGTATTTTAAGTCTCTTGAAATTGCTTGTCTATTTATCTTCTATACGCTTCTTTGCCGCTTTAAGAACAGCCTGCCGTTCAAATCCCCTGAATACATATGTAGTATGGCTGCTGTCAGTCATGTAGATTTCACCATAGCTGTTTTTCTTATCGGGAAATCCAATAATCGTGAAGCGATAGGTTTCATTGTCCCTGATTATAGAGAACTCCTTTTTCATAAAACACCGCTCCCTTTTTCCAAAGAAGACTCCCTAGCTTAATCATCTCCTTCTTCTCTTTCTAAGTCAGCTTTTACATCATCGAGTAACTCATCAATGCTTAGGTTATGGGTGTGGCGGAACTTGAATAGGGTTTGAATGGATGGTCCTTTGACGCCGCGTTCAATCTTGCCTAGGTTTTTGTCATACTGGCCGGCATCCCAGGCAAATTTTTCTTGTGATAAGTTGAGTTCTTCTCTTTTAATCTTGAGGTGTTTACCCAATGTTTTACGGAAGTTTTCCTGATTGTCCAATGATTAGAGCTCCCTTTTTAGAGCCATTATCGATTGGCAGGCGTGGATGCGCCACCTCCTGTTGGACCCCTTAGGCGGGATTGAGCGACATAGGAATTGATATTTTAAAAGCAAGATTAAGATGACACTCAGTTACTGGCGTTTGAAGGTGTCAATTCAGTAATTTGCTGGGGTTTATTTTCTGAACTGCTCATCTTTATTTCCATTTAAAGCGGGAGACATGAGCAAGTGACATTACTCTTACCATAGAGTGACAGCCATTGTACCAGTAACGGACAGACTGTTTACCACTTGGATTTTTATGGTGTCTTTTAAGTAGCTCTTGCAATGAAGCTGGAGCTTAAGTGTCCGGACTCTTTACTTAGATTTATGTATGGATGTTAGATTTTGTATACTACCTCTAACAAATCTGTGTGCATTTATAAAGGGTTTCATTTTCACTTGAGTAATGAGGGACTTTAGCACAAAACTATCTCATCCCAATGAACGCCATTAAAAGAAAAAGAACCCGAACAACAAGTTGTCCAGGTTTACTCTATAGTGTTGTAAGTACTTATCTAGTTTTTATTCACTGGTTTTGTCTCTAATAATTCATTGCCTGGGAGTGCAGGTGGAACGTATTTGATCTTATATGTTCTTTCGATTTTTTTTACAGATATTCGAAATCAATAGCATAGTAGTGATTATTCGTTTTTCTCCGTTCCTCTATGTAAGGTTTTAACAGATGAAAGAGTCTTACGACGGAGGGTCCGGAGGCACTTTTGAAAATCCATAAAGGAAGGTAGCCTTTGTTGACCATCATTCCCCAAAAGTGAAAAAAGGCACAAATTTCGGAAGCCGCTTTGGTATCTAATGCTTTAGTTCCGTCCTCTATTGCATATCTTTATCAGGTGGTAGATGAAGGCCTTCATGGTCAAGGGCGAGATACAGAGCGTGTTGACCAATTGACTGAAAAACTATGTGCCATGTATGAGAAGCTTGTGGCTTTTCGAGACCGGAAGGAAAAAGCGGAAGAGGAACGGAAAGCACTCAAGCGTTTTATAAAACCTTGAAAGCATATATAAAAAGTGAATCAAAAGCCTTTCCAAGTGAAAACTACACGGACGTTTTGAAACATGCCTCTGTATATTAAGATGGCAGCATTGTGTACCACTTACGCTTTGGGTTGGGGTGGGCGACTGACGAGGTGTATTCTACTTTTCAGGAACAATGTGAAAAAGAGCGGTGGGGGAAGGTAAAAGCAAAACATGAAGCCTTTCTTAGAGGCCCAGAAGTGGCAGCTCTTCTCTAGTACTGTCATGAACCGAGGACCGTGAAAGAGATGTTAGCATTCATGCTGGAAAGGAAACAAATGGGGAAAACATCTTGAGAAAAAGGGAGAATTTTAGAGAATATATGTATTATGTAAAAGAAGCGCAGGAATAAGTGTAATCTAGTAATCTACCACCTACCATAATAAAAAAATTGATAATTAAAATGTCTACACAAAAAATTTTGGTAGAATAAAATAGAGTATCTAACAAGTTAACAAATACTAATATGGTTAATTTAAACAACTTATATGGTTGTGGATTTTTAGTTTTCTGTAGATCTATATCAAAGTTATGGTAGGAGAGATTATTGCATGAAAGATTGGATTAAAAAACAATTTAATGAGGGGCTATTAGAATTTATTTACCGCCCTATTAGGAAGACTTTTAAGTTTAAAGAAATAAAGCAAAAGAATAAAAATTTTTATTGGTTCTACTTTTTCATATTGTTTGTTTCATTAAACATGCTTGGTATGGGATTAACGAAAATAGTAATGGCCTTTAAAATGCCGAGTATAGGCCTTGACGTAATTGTGTCTGATTCTAAACTCTTTGCTGTGGCGTTATTTGTGTCGGTAGTATTCATAGTTGGATTTTTTCAATGGAAGGCTCCAAAGTGTATTAAGAGGTATGGTTTATGGGCCGTTATATCCTTTGAATTATTAGCTGCCATATTGATATTAGTGGTCACTGGTTTACTAGGTTATTTTCTTTGGGTCACTTCAAATTTTCAGCCAATATTTCTTTTGAAACACCTAGCTTTTTGGATTCCTTTTTCAATCGCTTTTTATCCAATTTTATCTAGAATGATTCGTCTTAAAGTAGGAGTCTATATCTGGGTAGTTATTATTATTATCATCATTCTCCCCATTGCTGCCCTATTCGGTGATATCTTCGGTTGGTTTATAAACATTACTTCTTATAATTCGTATTTATCAAATAGTGGTGACGGGGTTGCTCTAACATCTTTTGGATTGCTCTTATTAGAATTTTCTCTAAGAAAGGCAAATGAATTACTTAACACATAAAGACAGCCAGGAATTACAAAATTATATATAGATGAAAAACGACCAATCAGGCACATCTCCATTCAGGGGGTGGGCCATTTTATGGGGGCTTGGGGATATTGAAGTCAGGCCAAACGAGGAATTATCGGGTGGAAGCAAGCTACGTATGGGTATTTGGTTGACGATGAATATCGGTGGCATATCCAACCAGAGCAAGCCAACATCATCAAACGTATTTACCTGATGTGTTAAAAGGGAAGACAGTAAATAAAATCTGTGAAGAATTAGCACAGGACGGAATTAAAACAGTGACAGGAAAAGATTATTGGAACCCTAAATCAGTGATGGGGATGCTAACGGATGAAGTCTATAAAGGTGATTGTCTATTTCAAAAGCATGTCACTGTAGATACATTACAATCCAAGGTCATTCGTAATCAAGGAGAGGAACCACAGTATTATGTTGAAAATCATCATGAGGCAATTATTAAGCCGAAGGACTGGGACCGGGTTCAAGATATTTTAGAAGAACGTAAACGAAATAAAGGATTTGTTAAGGATGGACACCGGAAGTATGAAAGAGATGCAATGAAAAATCAAGCTTTTATTGAAAAGCTGTATTGTGGTGAATGTGGGTATTTGATGGGGCATAGACGGCATGTAGAGAGACGATGGGAAAAACCAAATGAAACGCACTTCTGGGTGTGCTGTCGCCATGCTCAGAGATATAGAACTGAACGATGCGATACAAGGCGTATTCGCCAGGATTATTTGGAATGGCACTTCATTCGCTTTTTAAACCAAATTCATACTGATCCTAATTTTACGAATGACGTCTTGCATTGGATAAAGAGATTAGAGCTAAGAGATGAGAGGAAAAAGAAAGAGCAGCATTGCAGGAAAGAGTAAAAAAACAAAACCAAACTTTGTACAGTGCCGTTGAAGATGGGATTCAGGATAACGGCCAAAACACTCAGCTGGTAGATCAATTGACTGAAGAGTTGGTGGAACTGCATGAACGACTGAAGCAATTTAGTGAACGCGAAAGACGTGTGGAACAAGAAAGAAAGCTGTTTAAGGAAATCATGAAAAAAGTGAGAAAGTATGTGGAAGGCGGAAGTGAGGACTTTCCTGAAGATTTGTTTCAAGAATTTATAAGTCGTGCAGAGGTGTGTAAAGATGGAACGCTCACCTACCACCTAATATTTGAACTGGAGCAAGAAATGCCAGAAACCTATGATGACTATGTGGAAATACAAAGGCAGCATAAGAAGCAGAAAACGAAGGAAAAGCATGAGGCGTTACTAAATAGGCCTGAGGTGGAGGAGCTGTTAGTATTTTGCGAGGAACCAAAATCAGTTAAAGAGATTGTTGATTTTATGAATGAGAGGATGGATTCTGATACACACACCTTCTAGGTTATTTTGAGACCATTAATGAAGCAGGGAATACTAGAAAGATTTAAAGCTCGGGAAAAGAGAGGAACTAGGGAAGTGTTTCATTATCAGGTTTGTAAGGTTAATAGTATGCAGAGTAAAAATTTAATAGAGGTAAAACAACCAATCAGGCTCATCTCCAATTATGGAGGTGGGCCATTTTTTGTTTTATTAGGGTTACTCTCTTTTAATATATAATAGAATTTATACATATTTCTAACAGTTTAATAGACTATATGTTCTTATACTGGTTTTAAAATGGTAAAATATAACTGGTAATAAGTATTGCGAAAAACGAGAGTAAGGAGTTCCAAAATGGCAAGAAAATATACCCCCCTTTCACAAAAGAATCCGAAGCTAGCTTCAGAGTGGCATCCCTCAAAGAATGGGGTTATCAGACCAGATGATGTTGCAGCTGGTACCAATAATTTTGCTTGGTGGATTTGTGAGCAAGGGCATGAGTGGGAAGCTAGAATAAATTCCAGAAATCGAGGAACTGGCTGTCCTATTTGTTTTGGTAGATTCCAAGAACCATTAACCAAGACGCACCCTATACTGGCTTTGGAATGGCACTCTAACAAAAATGGAAATTTAACCTCAGATGATGTAACAGCAGGATCTACTAGAAAGGTATATTGGAAGTGCTCTATATGTGGTTATCCATGGCTATCAACAATCACTAATAGAAAACATGGAAATGGTTGTCCGAAGTGTGCAGGTAAAGTTGTAACAGAAGAAAATGCATTAGCAACTATTAATCCTGATGTGCTAGAAGAGTGGCATCCAACAAAAAATGGCACATTAACGCCCGATCAAATACATGCGTATTCAGATAAAAAAGTTTGGTGGAAATGTAAAGAGTGTAATCATGAATGGCCAACGACACCTAACCACCGAACTAGCCAAAAAACAGCATGCCCCAAATGTAAAGAAAAGTATAATGTGTCTTTTGAAGAATTAGCGTTTGTCTATTTTTATAGCAAGGTATTTCAAGAGGTCAAATTTAATCATAAGATAGATGCTGGGGACAAAAGTTACAAGGTGGACATATATGTACCAAAGTACAAACTAATATTGGAATACGATAGTGAATTTCATCACCGGGACAGACTTTCAATTGACACCGAAAAAAGCAGTCAACTTATTAAGCACCGTAATGTTCTTATTAGAATGCGGGAACAAGGGTTATCTGAAGTTCCGTTACAAGGTGTTATTAATATTACATTTTCAAATAAAAATAGAACTCAGCTTAAAAAAGAAATCATGGCTTCTTTATATTACATAACCCAAGTAGTAAACATCTCGGAAGAAGAAAAACATAGAATAGAGTCTTTAAAAGAAATCCACATAGAAGAACAAAGATTTAAAATCCTTAGTCAAGTACCCCCAATAGAACAGAGAAACAATATAAAACAAAATAGTAGTTTGTTAACAAAGGAATTCGATTTAGAAAAGAACTTTCCGTTTGGGCCAGAGCACTTTTCTTATGGTTCTAGCTTCAAATTATGGTGGACTTGTGAAGATGGGCATAGTTGGGAATCAGCACCTTCTACTAGAAAAAAGGGCCATGGTTGTCCAGTGTGTGATGGGCAAATTGCTACAATGGAAACATCACTAGGTACAGTAAAGAAAGAACTTGCATATGAGTGGGATTACGATAAAAACAAGGATCTTACTCCTTTTGACATTCTCCCGAATTCTAATCGGAAATTCTGGTGGAAGTGTTCTAAGGGGCATTCTTACAAGGCGGCTCCGAATCATCGGAATAGGGGTGAAGGGTGTCCATACTGTGTGGGAAAAAAGGTTGGAAAAGATAACTGCTTAGCTGTGGTTAATCCAAAGCTTGCTTCTCAATGGCATCCAACAAAAAATGAAAATCTTACACCTTATGATATTACGGCTGGTTCAAGTAAAAAAGTGTGGTGGAATTGCGATAAAGGGCACGAATGGCAAGCCTCTGTTTACAGTAGAAAGGGTAGTAAAACTAACAAACCAAGAGGTTGTAGAGAATGCTACGAACTAGGACGTCGAAAGTCAAAGTCGAAATGACATAAAGGGTTACTTTTGCAGTTATCCCTTTAGCTGGGGATTGGATAAATTATCATCCTCAAAAAAGTAATTTGAAAATTGAGTAATAGGAGTAGAGTGGTATGGGACTGGATTTTTTTGATGGATTTAAAATGGGATTAGACTTACTTTGGACTATGTTAACGGCTGAACCTTTATTAACTTTAGGGATAATAGTATTTTTTGGTGGTTTCCTAATTTTTGCATTGATAGTTAATGTGCTGAGGGAACAAAAACTCAGAAAGTCAGGTATTTTAGAAGTTGATATAATGTCGGGCAGGAAGTTTGAAGAATATCTTCAAGCCTTATTAAAAGCAAAAGGCTATTATGTACAATTAACACCAGCAAGTGGCGACTATGGGGCGGACCTAATTTTATCAGCAAAAGGCAGGAAAATAATTATTCAAGCTAAGCGATACAAGAAAAATGTTGGAGTAAAAGCTATACAGGAAGTAGCTTCAGCTAAAAGTCATTATAAAGCTGATGAGTGCTGGGTAATTACGAATAGCTTTTTTACAGAACAAGCAAAAAAATTAGCAAGTTCAAACCAGGTTAGGTTGGTAGATCGTAAGCAGCTAATAAATTGGATGCTACAAGAAAACAAAGGTGCATAAATATATTTTTGCAATGCATAAGTTAGAGATTTGTTATAATTTAGAAAAAGGATTTTAATTTTTTTTACATAGGGATTACTATTCTTCTAGCAATAAGTAGATAAAACTTGTCTTGGAAAGGGAGTATTTTTTAGTGGAAACAAATGAATATAAAGAATCAGGAATTAGAAGGTCACTTTCTACGCCATATAAATCTAAATTAGATGAATTAAATCAAAAGGTAAAACCAGTTCTAGGAAGAACTACAAATACTTTAATTAATTTTACTGACCATTCACTAGATCATTCATTAGGAGTGGAGAACGTTTATGATATTTTGCTAGATAAGGAATATGATCTGCTAACAGAAGATGAAAAGTTTCTTCTTATTGCTGCAACGTTATTACATGATATTGGCATGGTTGGCCAGCAAGCAGACTTAGGGAGACAAGACTATGAAGCATATAGAAGGAATGCTCATAATTATTTTTCAAAGGAAAGAATTGTTACTGAAGCAGATGTTTTAGGGCTAGATTTTACAGAAGCAAAATTAATTGCAGATATAGCTGAGGCACACAGAAAGGTTCCTTTAGATTCTCTGCAGCAAGAAGTTTCTTATGGACTAGGGACTGTAGTGAGATTAAGATTACTAGGAGCTATGTTACGTTTCGCTGATGAGTTGCATGTAACTAAAGGTAGAACATCTAAACTCCTAATGAATGTTTTGGAACCTGATGAATTTAGCATGAAGCATCACAAAAGGCATGAAAATGTGCATGGTGTTAGCAGAATGAATAGTAATAGAAACTTAATAGTAATCTCTGCTAATGCTGATGATTGGGAAATGGAAGAGTTAATGGAAGAAATGGTAACGGAGATAAAGGCCAAGTTGACTCAGGTTAATGAATTATTTTTAGAAAACAAAATCATTATAAGTGATGTATTATTAAATCTACATTGTGAAGATTTAGTTACTAAGGAGATATTTTTAGCGCTGGCTGAAAAGCCTCATACAGAACAGGAAATAAATGAAGTGTTAAATAAAAGAGAAAAAAGTATTATAAAGAAAATCTTAGGAACCTTTAGAACAACAGGTATTCTAGAGTTTGACACATCAAACGGACAATACAAGTTAACAGCAAGTGAAGATACTTGCAGAAAGGTTTTCAATTCCCTGAAAAATACAGACTATATATTTAAATTTATTAGCTTACCTTATCTTAGAGGTAGTATCGGGGAAATCTTTGATGATATTGCATACAGAATATATTCACATAGAATATTCCACGGTGATAGAGAAGATAGATTGCTATTGATAAGGAACTCTCCTACTGTATTAGATAATCTATTAAATGAAAAGCAAATGGACCCTAATTTTGCGCAATTAAATCGTTCTGTGGTATTAGATTTACTTATCCTTAATGGCTATATGCAAGATGTATCGAAAAAACCTTCTTTATCTAAAGAAGATGAGATTATATTCGCTATGGAAAATATCCAAAATTCCCTTCATAAGGAATTAGGATCATTCCTTTCATTAGTCCAACACCTAGATCCAGAGAAATTGGAAGTAAGTAAGGATGTTTTAGATCAACAAGTAAAAAAAAAGAAGTGAATGACAGTGATTCTAAAACATTTACTATAAGTACTAAGGTTAAAAAGACGGATTATAGCCATTCTAGCTTCATGTCGTTATATTTAGCTTCAGCAAGTTCTGGCCAAGCTTTTAGGGTGTATAAAGATATAGACATAAAAGATTTGAATATTGAAGGCTATGAGAGTAAAGAAGGCAGAATGGTAATGATGGAGTTTAGACCCAATCATTCTGAGTTGCCCTTTTTAGAAACTGAATTTTGGGCCGATTTAGTTGAAGACCCTCTTAATAGGACATTATCTATACAATTATCTAATGACAGAAATGCTGATAATGCACCTTATATGGTGAAATTGAAGTTCAGGTCAAAAGGGAATGTTAACTTTAATATTGAGCCATCACCGTTTGCTTCAGCAAAGGAATGGAATAAATGGTATTCTATTTTAAGTAAAATACGCGGGCTTGATTATAGACGCACTTATATATTAGGGAAAGATAAAAGCCGATTAGTAACTTCAGCATGTCCGAATTTAGATAATACACTTTCTACCTTTGAAGGCGAGTTTTTGAAAAAGTTATCTATCCTTGAGGATAAAATTGGAAACCCTATAATTCCTCCTACTGAAATAAGCCAGGAACTCTTGGATAGCGTAATTGAAATAAATGAAAAATGGGAGCATATCGATGATGCTGAAAGAGAAAAAGAAATTCAGCAACTTGAAAAGGATCTTAATATTCCAATGACAACACTTATTTCTGTACAGTTGAAAAATCAAGAAACTGATCTAAATCGGATGATGATAATTCAACACCTAGGGTGGATTAAATATTCGAGTTTTGGTTTGAAATTCGATGATTTTGAAAAGAGAAAAGAATGGGATAAAATCATAAAAAATCAAAGTGCAATTAGTTATGTTGTAAATGCTCGGACATTTACTCCTGAAGATTTCTTTAATCAACTTTCTTCATTGAGGCAAGAAGGTGAATATAACATTTTATCTATGGTTAACAAACTTTTGAAAATTAACTCAGAGGAATTACCGCCAATAAAGACGAACATAGAAGTAAAGCTTCAGGAGCCAATAGGATCTGTACAAGAAATTCAAGTCACAATCCAACAAGCTGATGATGACTATAATAAAATGGAAAAGCTCTTATTTGAAGAAAAATATGTTCAAGCAATTCCCTTCCTAGAAAAGATTGGAGCCAATAAAGAAACCTTAGCTTATGCTTATGCAATAAATCATCAATATGATGAGGCTATAGAATTAGCAGATAAAATAATAGCACAGGATGTATCAACAGTTGCACATATGACTAAAGGGCTTGCTTATGTAGGTAAAGGAGAATATCATTCAGCTTTTGACGCATATCAGTTAGGTATTCATATATGTCGCTATAAATGGTATCCGATTGCAAAAGAGAATTTAGAATCTTTTGTTTTGTCTAATAATACCCAAATGACAAAGGAACTACAAAATATCATTGAGCTACTAGATAAAGAAAGAGAACCAATGAATCCTAAAGAAAAATGTTATTGTGGAAGTAAGAGAAGGTTTAAAAAGTGTCATGGTAAAGTAAGGTAAAATCCACTGTAGCTCATCATCTTAACCGGTGATGAGCTTAAAATTTTTGGTTTAAACGGTAAATTTTTGTAATAGTACAATTTACTCATTGAATACCCATTAATAAAAGTGAAATGGGTGGTTCAACATGAGCAAGCAGCCAAGGAAAATTAAACTTTCCCAGATAAGGTTGGAAACAAGTTATCGAAAAAGTGAGAAGGATTTAAGTTTAGAATTAAGCATTAATAGACAAGGACTAAAAGTACCGTTAGTTGTTGAGGAAGAAGGTAAGAATCAATATGTGTTAGTGGATGGGTACCGTCGCTTTTATGCCCTTGAGTTTTTAGAAATAGAAGATGCCGAATGTAATGTAGAAAAGCTATCATCAGAAGAGGAAAGAATAGTTAAAAGGTTAGGGATAGAGTTACACACCAAGAAGAGAACTGCATACCAGCTGGAAAGAATGATTAACCGTCTATTAGAAAATAAAAATTACGATGCCAGGTTAATTGCAAGCCTTTGTGATGTCAATGAAGAGACTGTAAATAAATATATACGTGGCTCCGAAGTTAATCCAGAATGGCTAAGAAGAGGAGAGAAAGCTGGTGCTGGTAGGCATGCATTCACTGATATTCATAAATTGAATTTAAGTGAAGAAACGAAAAATTACATTGCAGATAAATATATAGATAGACAAATCAATAAGTCCACTGTTGATATCATAAAAAAAGCTACCAATGAAAATGCATTTAAGGATATACCGGAGGAAGACACAAAAGAATGTATTGACCAGATAATCGAACAACACACTAAAAACTATGAAACTGTGAAAGAATTTGTCTGTGAAAGTAGTTTAAGAGCTGGTTATTCTAAAAGTAGTCATACATTCATGCATAATCTAACTTTAAATTTGTTGTCAAGGATTGAGAAGATCTTTAATAATGGTTACTATGTAAATTATTTATCCACTCAGCAAAAAGCTAAAATGACGAAATTACTTCAGAATTTACTTCAAACTTTAAATCCACCAATAAAATGGTCCGACTTCCCAAAGAATGAACAGGCTCATGAAAGTATAGAAAACGAGGACGGTGAAAGCTTGGAGCATTAATAAAATTTTAAAACTGCATACGTTTAATAAAGCTTTATATATAGAAGAAAAACGACCAATCAGGCTCATCTCCATTTAAGGAGGTGGGCTATTTTCTTGTTTTGAGGGGGTAAGATCGCATTGAAAATGAACCGGGAAATTTGAAGGGAGAAAGGGGAAGATTAACCGTCTTTATAATAGTAGAAACTCGGTTTACCCTTGCCCATAGAGGGGTTCTGTTTCTGGATGAAATCGCCGAGTTCTCATAAGAAGACCCTCGATATGCTGAGGCAGCCGCTCGAAAGCGGCTCGGTAACCATCAGCCGAGCCCATTCCACCGTCAACTATCCAGCATCCTTCATCTTGATAGGTGCGATGAATCCATGTCCCTGCGGTTATCTCCACTCCTTCACGAATTACTGCACATGTACCCCAAAGCAAATCACCGCTTACCACAATCGGCTTTCTGGTCCTATCCGTGACCGCTTTGATATCCACCTTTCCTTAAAACCCGTAGATTTACAGAGAGAGCAGCAAACAGAAAAGGAAGATTCAGAAGTAGTCCGCAAACGTATTTCCGAAGCTAGGGAAAGACAGCATGACCGATACGGGGAACAAATCTGTAACGGCAGGGTCACATATGACCGATTGTTGAAAAACAGCTCTCTATCACATAGCCAGCACCAACTGATCAGGCAGCTGTCCTCTAAGAATCATCTAAGCAACCGTGCGCTGATCAAGATTCTCAGACTCGACCGGACAATTGCGGATCTTGGGCTTTCTGAAGAAATTTTGGATGAGCATATTTGGGAGGGGGTTAAGCTGCAGAGGAGGGGGCAGGGTAGTGACCAAAGCTTATTTTTAATGATGGTCACAGTGACGCCCCGAGATTTGTCGAAGGTTTTGGGGTGTTTTTTGCTTTTTGTTGGAGGGTTATTGTTTTTTTCTTCTGTTTTTTTCCCTATCCCTTTTATATTCTCCTGAGGATGCATCGTGTTTTCTTCTTTTTGTCCTTTTGTAACGTCAAGTAGAAATCAACAGTTTTCAAAAAATAAATTTAAACAGTTTTCATCAATTAAGATTCAACACTTTGTGTTAATGCTATTGTTAATGCTGGAGGAATCTATAAAGGCAGCAGGGTCAATGCGAATAATTAGTCCAATCTGCGGAGGAAAGCGACGTGTGTTCTTAGTGACTATGTAGTTACATTCTGTCTCAACGGCGGTGGACCACACATGAAAATCATGGATGTCAAACTTTTCTAAAGGGAGCTTCATTTCATGCTGCTTTGCTATTGCTTTTGAACAGGCAGCAACTTCTAGGAGTGCCTCTCCAATCGATATAGATGATTTCTTGGTAAGCATTTTGATAACGTGGTAACTATTTCGGGATACAACACTATTGGTGACGTCCTGGCCTTGTAATGCAGGGAAGACGAAAAGATCCAGGAAAGAATCAATCGTCTTCCAATCGAAGATCTTCTTTTTATTCTTACTGCCAAAGCCATTAGAAGCATTTTTTACAAATTCCAATAAGCACACATTTGAAATAATCGGCTGATAAACTCCCAATCGGGCGATTTTGAGTAATTAGCGGTTTACTCCATCAGTAAGTAAAGCACCACATAAGACAGTCGTATCAATCATCGCTTTAGGAGTAGTCAAGATCGAGGTCGAACTCATCCACATCGCCTCCTAACTGATCACGGGTTTCTTCATCTGCTTTCTTCATGAACGCATCAGCTTCTCTAGCCTGTTCAATGGACATTTTGAAGTATTTTTGGGGAATTCTCCAGTGTCCGCCATCCGTTTTAAAAGCTTCTGGAAATTTTCCTTTTTCACACCAACGGCGAATCGTTTGATCAGAAACTCCTCCAATTACTGCGGCTTCACTTGGAGTCACATAACCTGCCTTTTCAAACTCAACAGAAACAGTTTTAGGTAAAGTGGATTTATCAAAAGTTTTGACAGTTTTAACAAGCTTAAAATGTTTCTCTTGAGATGTTAATTTGAATTCAATTAGTCCTTTCAGTAGTTCCCTATGCAAATAATCCGAATCTCTCTTAGTTTCAGAAAGTAAATGAACAAAACGATCTAAATACTCTGTAGTTAGTTCTGCTACTTTATCCTTTTTTCTTTCTTCTGCTAATTGAGCTATTTCTTTCGAAAGTGCCTGCATATATAGTACTTCTTCTTCTTCTAGTTTCTTTGTTGGAGTAGGAAATGATTGAAAGGAGATTGTTCCTCCAATAGATTGAACAGTCTGAGCAGCAATGGCTTTTATCACTTCAGCGGCGTCAGTATAATGTCGACTTCTAACCAAAGTTAATGCACTTTGCCATAAGCCTTGGTCGGTCTGCCATTTTGTAATAAACATATTCACTCCTCCTTCTTTTTCTTAAATTAATTATACCACAAATTCAACACGATAACTCAACAATCTCAACACTTTTACGTCACAGTGACGCCCCGAGATTTGTCGAAGGTTTTGGGGTGTTTTTTTGGTTTTTGTTGGAGGTTTTTTGGTTGTTTTGTTGAAGTTTAGGTTATTGGTTTTTTTCTTCTGTTTTCTCCCCTTTACATTCTACTGAGGTACAACTTCTTAACATCGTGTTTTCTTCTTTTTGTTCATTTCTCTTTTTTGTTATTTATGAAAAATTTTATAATGGAGGCTGGTTTATGACGAGTAAGGTGACAAGTGTTGGTTTGAAAGGGTTGGAGGGTTACCGGGTTGGGGGGGAGGTTCGGATTTCCCAGGATACGGAGTCTATGGTGATTGTGGGTTTGCCGGATGCTTCGGTTAAGGAGTCGAGGGAGCGGGTGTTGGCTTCGCTTGCTCATTTTGATTTGGATGTGACGGATAGGAAGGTGGTGGTTAATTTGTCTCCTTCTGATCAGAAGAAGAATGGTGCATTGTTTGATTTGGCGATTGCTGTGGCTGCTTTGAAGGAGTTGGGGGAAGTGAAGTGTGAGATTCCGGCAGACACGGCGTTTGTTGGCGGGCTGTCACTTGATGGGTCGGTTGTGAGTGGGGAAGGGATACTGCCAGCTATTATTGCTGCGAAGGGCCTGGGAATTAGATTGATTTATCTGCCGGATGATCCGGCACTCCCTTTTCATATGCTGCAGGAGGTAGAGTGTGTGGTGGTTCGTCATATCGAAGAAGTGGTTGGGCATTTGGAAGGCCAGGAGAGTTTATTGCTGTCTCCTCGTTCTATTTCAGAGAGAGCATTTATTGCAAATCCGGGTTCATTTCAAAAGGATTTTTGTCATGTGATTGGACATGATGGGGCTAAGCGGGCATTAGAGATTGCTGCGGCGGGTGGGCATAATGTGCTTATGAATGGACCACCGGGCTGTGGGAAAAGCTTGCTGGCGGAAACGTTTCCTTCCATTTTGCCCCCGCTTTCGAACAAAGCCCTTCTTGAAGTAATGAGTTTATATCAGATTGCAGGTGAGAAACGTCTTCGTGATCTTTCTGCCCCTTTCAGGCATCCTCATCATTCTGCTTCAGCTGTTGCGATTATTGGTGGTGGATCGAATCCAAGGCCTGGTGAAATTTCGTTGGCCCATCAGGGAGTGCTTTTTCTGGATGAGATCGCAGAGTTCAGTAAGAAGACGCTTGACATGCTCCGCCAGCCTCTTGAAACAGGTGAGGTAACGATTAGCAGGGCACATTCCATGACGTATCCTTCTTCTTTTATCCTAGTGGGAGCCATGAATCCTTGTCCTTGTGGATACCTCGGATCTCCTCATCATTACTGCACCTGTTCCCAAAAGCAAATCCAGGCCTACAGAAATCGGTTGTCAGGTCCTATTTATGACCGAATGGATATTCTCTTATCTTTACAATTGGTGAATGTCAATAAGCCATCCCATGTGAAGGAATCTTCGGCTGATATAAGGAAGAGAGTAGAGGCAGCTCACTTGGAGCAGTTTGATCGGTACGGAGAAGAAGTGTCCAATAGCAATGTCCCTTTTGAAAAAATGATGGCAGCCAGTCCACTTTCAAATGAACAGAGACAACTGCTAACTCGTGTTTCCTCCAAGCAAAATTGGAGCAATCGCGTGCAAATCAAGATTATCCGGCTAGCGAGAACCATTTCAGATTTAGCAGGAGAGGAACAACTATCGGATGGAGCCATTTGGGAAGCCATGAAGCTGAGAAGATGGGACATGAATAAACCACATTTGATTGCGAGGGAAAATAAGTATGCCTTTCAAAAAGAGAGTTCATATACCTGAACGCTTCTATCACATCGTGACCCGGGGAAACCGCAGGGATCCGCTTTTCCGGGATGAAGACGATTTTCAAGCTTTTCTCCACATCCTCTATCAAATCCACGAAAAATACCCCTTTGAGATTGCCTCCTTTTGCCTCATGAATAACCATTACCATTTGCAGCTGCGTTCAAAGAAAATATCTCTTTCCAAGATCATGGGCCTTATCAATAAGCGATATGCCAATTACTATAATACGAAATACCGGCTCACAGGTCATGTCTATGAAAAGCGATTCTATGACAAGTTTATTGCCAGTAAGGAAGGGATGCTGGAAGTCAGCCGTTATATCCATCTCAATCCGGTAGAGGCGAGGATGGTCAAACTGCCGGAACACTATCCTTGGAGCAGTTATAAGTATTATAAGAACGAACATTTAACGGCCCCTGGTTTTATTAATCTCTCTAGTTTGCTGGACTATTATGAAGGTGCATCATGGGAGAAGCGGGAGAGATATTGCAGTAGCCTTACTTTGGATAGAGAAGGGAGAGCTTCATCTGAATTTAATTAGGCCCATTGTTTGTTTGCTATGAACATGGACAGGTTCATCATATCAACCAATTGTTCCATAGCCCAGAGTCCTTTTTAGAGGTTAAGATAGGGAAAAGCAGCCTGTTCCTGTCATAGGCTTTATTGGGAAGAAGTAATGTTTGCAACATGTCTCTTTTTCTGTGCTCATTGTTAGAGTGGGTATTAGTGTATTTTTATTATGCATTAATTTCTCCTGAGCTTGCTTGTCTATTTATCTGCTATCCTCTTTTTCGCCTCTTTAAGAACAGCTTGCCGGTCAAATCCCCTGAGTACATATGTAGTGTGGCTGCTGTCAGTCACGTAGATTTCACCATAGCTGTTTTTCTTATCGGGAAATCCTATAAAAGTAAAACGATAGGTTACATTGTCCTTAGTCATAGAAAATTCTTGTTTCAAAGCATGGCTCCTTTTCTGGATTTTCGTAAGGAGACGCCCTCACTTAGTCATCTCCTTCTTCTAAGTCAGCTTTCACATCATCTAGTAACTGATCAATGCTTATTTTATGTGTTTGGCGGAGCTTGTAAAGGGTGCGGATGGATGGCCCTTTTACACCGCGTTCGATTTTGCACAAGTTTTTGTGATCCAGGCCGGCATCCCAGGCGGATTTTTCTTGTGATTAGTCGAGTTCTTCTCTTTTAATCTTTAGGTGTTTACCCAATGTTTTACGGAAGTTATCCTGATTGACCAATGATGAGAGCTCCCTTTTTAGAGCCATTATCGATTGGCGGGCATGGTTTCGCCACTTCCTGTTGGACCCCCTTGAGCGGGCAGGAGCGACATAGGAACAATATTTACTTTTGGTGTGGGTGGCGTATTAGAAATATCTGATTTTGATTTGTTGTGCTTCTGTAAAATCTTTGTAAGGATCTGATTTTCCAAATAGAAACTAGAACATTTTTTGAATGAGGATGTGGCGACTCGGAATATATATTGTAAAATCTTGTTTTGCAAAATACTGTTGAATGGTGTCTTTTAGGTGCGGTGCAATTGGGGGTAGTTCGAGACAGAGGGACAGGGTCCTCGTCCTACCGTATATCCCCATTTTAGATGGAGGTTCATTATATTTAGAATATTCTTTAGCTGGAAAATTCCTACTTGGGGAGGGGGAAGGCTTTTCATCCATCCGTTGGTACCGGCTATTTCTTTAGCACAGAGACATGTTATCATGACATGTCTTTTTTTTCTGTATATGTGCACAGTAAGAGAGGGACGAGGGGCCAGCCCACTCATCCCTTCCTTCAATCGCTGAAAAACCCAAATAATAACATTGCATTTTAAGTGAAAAACCTTGCAGGAAGTTATACAATAACAAAGGTATTTATCAAACAATTAATCTCCATAATGAGAAAGGCGATAGAATATTGAATTTATCAAAGACTAAAAGAGTACAGCTGGTATTTCTGCTGGGGTCACTTGCCATTTTAGGTCCATTTACGATTGACACGTATTTACCTTCATTTCCTACGATTGTTAATGATTTTCATACAAATGCTTCGTTGGTCCAAATCAGTTTAACCACTTGTTTATTAGGACTCGGATTGGGTCAATTAATTATAGGACCTATGAGTGATGTACATGGTCGCCGTAAACCATTGGTCATCTTCCTCACTTTGTATTTTTTGTCCTCTGTAACTTGTGCCATTGCACCAAATATTTATACATTGATCGTTTCTCGTTTTATTCAAGGCTTTGCAGCTGCAGGCGGACTGGTTATTTCAAGAGCCATTGCACGGGATCTGTTTAATGGGAGGGAACTGACGAAGTTTTTTGCTTCTTTAATGTTGGTTGGAAATCTTGGTCCCATTATTGCGCCCATTATAGGCGGTGCGATTCTGACGTTTACGAGTTGGAAAGGAGTCTTTATTGTCCTTGCATGTATCGGCGTGATCTTCACATTCACCGTTACCTTGAAACTTGAAGAAACGTTGCCAACTGAAAAACGGGTACCAGGGAATTTCAAGCAAGTCATTAAGAACTTTGGAATGTTATTAAAGGACCGTGAATTTGCGGGATATGCCTTTACTCAAGGCTTTATAACAGCAGGAATCTTCGCTTATGTGTCGGGTATTTCTTTTGTCTACCAAAACATTTACGGCGTTTCACCTCAAACTTTCAGCTTCTTATTTGGAGTAAATGGAGTGGGCTTAATCATAGGGACTCAACTGGTTGGCCGGCTGTCAGATTATATACCGGAAAAAACATTCTTGAAAATTGGATTAGGGATTTCCAATACAGCTGCTGTATTGTTGCTAGCAGCCATTATTCTAAAGGCACCGCTTCTATTTGTAGCGATTCCTATTTTCTTTTTAGTCATGTGCATCAGTATTATCGGAACAGCGTCATTTTCACTGGCGATTGAAACGAAAGGGCATGTGGCGGGAAGTGCATCTGCTTTATTAGGGGTGCTGCCGTTCCTGCTTGGTTCCTTAACAGCTCCGCTTGTTGGAGTAGCGGGTGAGTACTCCGCGCTTCCAATGGGGATCATTATCTTGGCTGCAAGCTTTTTGGCCTTCTTGTCTTACTTTTTATTAGTCCGGAAAGGGTCTTTGCCTCTTAAAGGATCAGACGCGTCTGTACATAATAATTTGTAATAATAAAATTTAAAAAACACCTTTCTCTCGATAATCAATCGAGGGAATGGTGTTTTTATTTTGGATATTTGGTGTAGTGGGACAGATTCCTGCCCCCAGCGGAGGGAATCCATGCAAAAAGACATGTCATCATAACCTATCTTTTTGCACTTTCACTATTGATAGAGTCAATGACAGCTTCAAGCTTTGTTGCCTTGTTTCAATTCTATGAAGCAGATATATTGTCACGTATCGGAAAGCCTGAGGGTGAACGCCCCAGTTCTACTCTCCAATAAATAGTACCCATGGTAATACTCCTATTAATGAACTATAAATGGAAGATTGATAAAAATAAAAACGATAACACTAACAAAAACTACCAAATGTGAGCTATACTTGTTATTAGATTGAAATTCCTATTTATTACATTAAAAGGGGAATGGTTGATGAAGAATTGGAAGGTATTAAGAATGATAGTTGTTTCGGCAGTCACGGTGAGTTCTTTAGTATTGAGCGGTGGAAGTGCGCTCGGAATTGAGACCGCAGAATCGCATACTTCTATTAAGAAGGACCTGCAGGATATTCCTTTTGACGCACCGTCAAATAAAAGGATGGAAAAGCTGAATGAGGCGGTTTCTGGAGTCAAAGAGAAGTTTGAGAAAGGGACTTCAGATGATAAGGTGAAATTACTCGGGGAAGTATATGAGGCAGAACCGAATGATACCTTTGATCTTGCAGATCCTGTTAATCTCGGAGATTATGTCATCGGATCATTCGGATGGTCCGAGGACATCGATATTTTTGAAATTGAAATAGATTCCACACAGGATTTGGGATTGGTAGGAACTCAGGAGTCCTATTACAATGATTTAGGATTCATTTTGGTGGATGCTTATTATAATGCTATGGAGCCTGATGAAGCCGCCCTAGAAGACGGAGCTAAGGCACTAGTCTATAATGATGTAAATCCTGGAACATACTACATCTTTGCTACAGACCTTTTAGAGAATGGTGGAGGTGGACTGTATGCACTGGCTGCCTTCTCTTTGGAAGAAGAGGTTCCTTATTATGACAATATTCTAAGGGTTTCGGGCAATAACAGGTATGAAACCGCAGTAGAAATATCGAATATGGGATGGCCGGCAGGGGCTGATACAGTCATTTTGGCAAGGGACAGTACATTTCCAGATGCGTTGGCTGGAGCCCCGCTTGCCTATCAAAAGGATGCCCCCATTTTGTTGAACCCAAAGAATACTTTGCATAAGGCTGTAAAAGCACAAATTAAGAATTTAGGTGCTTCTAATGTCATCATCCTGGGCGGGACCAGCGCCATATTATCAGGTGTAGAAAAAGAATTAAGGGAAGAGATGGGGTTGAACGTAAGACGTATAGGAGGCAAGAGCCGTTATGATACCGCTGCAAAGATTGCAGCAGAACTTGGTGGTTATAATAAAGCCGTTATCGCCTTTGGTGGAAATTTCCCTGATGCCCTATCGGTGGCTCCTTATGCAGCTGAAAATGGACTTCCTATTTTACTGAGCGAAAAGGATTCTCTGCCGCGTGAAACACAGTCTGCATTGAAGAATGTTAACGAAACGGTTGTTGTAGGTGGAACAGGTGTCATTACAGCAAACGTATTCAGCCAGTTGAAATCCAAAAATCCACAGAGAATAGCTGGAAAAGATCGTTATGACACATCGGTTCGGATTGCAAAATCTCTGCCTATGTCAAGTGATATGGTAACGATTGCAACCGGTGAGAACTTTGCGGATGCTCTGACAGGATCTGTTTTGGCAGCCAAATATTCTGAACCCATTATTCTTGTTGAAAAAAACCGTGTTCCTGGAACAGTTGAGAGTTATTTGAAACAGCAAGTGCCGCCTTTTTATACCATTTTGGGAGGAGAAGCAGCTGTATCGAATAATGTCCTTGATAAGCTGGCGAACTACTAATTAAAGGGCAGTTTTTCTTGTGCCAATAAATATTTACACATTTAGACAAGGGGACGGTTCTTAGGCTGCAAGGGACAGAGGGACAGGTTCCTTGTCCCACCAAATTCTTACAATTGAGCAGGTTGTTCTCGAGGCACCGATTGTAATTAGGGTTGAGAGATACCAGAGTATATAAGGATCGAGTCTGGGGAGTTGCCTGCTTCTTTGTAGAGTTGCTTTAGGGACACAGGGACAGGTTCCTCGTCCCACCATAAGTACTGTCACAGTGACGCCCCGAGATTTGTCGAAGGTTTGGTGTGTTTTTTTCTTTTTGTGGTAGGGACATAGGGACAGGTTCCTTATCCTACTAAATTATTCTAAATAAAGAAAAGAAGGTTATTTTCTTCTTAAATCGAGGAGCAGAGTAACCTTTATTGAAAATACACATTTCATCGCTACATGTCTCTTTTTCTTGGCCATTTAGCTTAATGGGAATGAGCACTGGATGTGGGCGTATTGGTCATTCAACACCTTTATCATTTCTTAACCCGCGTCTAAGCAGGATGAATAAGGAAGCGTGACCACACATATTGCTGAAACCTCCATGTCTGTGGCATATTCATCGAAGTGCAAAAGTTTCTATGTACGGCAAGGAAAAGAGACATGGCTGCACGCCATGTCTCCTTTCCTTGCCTAATAGGTAATATCAAGTCCTAACTCTTAGCACTTAATTATATGATTGCATTATTAGTCAAAAACCTAACTATTTAAACTTGCATTATGTATGTAGGTAACCCTAAGTGATTTGCAATTGAAATACCTTCTTGTTCTCCTGGTAATGTCACAACGAATAGTCTTCTGTTATTCTTCTGTTCAGCATCTATGGCAGCATAATAAAAAGATGCCATGACAGTTGCTGGGAATGTATGCTCTAAACCTAATTCTTTAACCTCATCAGCGTAGGCTATTACAGTGGAGATATTGAATCCTTGTTGTGAAGCTATCTCTAGTCTTTGCAATGTTGCTTGTGCCAGTTCTGAATTTTCCGTGTTTTCTTTTACTGCATTTTCAAAGAAATTAATAGCATTTTGACTGACTATGAAACGAACATATTTATTTTCCTCAGTGAAAAAATTACTATTAACAAGAAGGTTTGTATCTAAGGCTAGAAAGCAATCACCATCTCGAACATCACTCAAGAACTTATGAACACCGCCATTAAGTTCTACAGGGATTTAAACAAATGGACATGAGACTACTTACAGTTGAATATACAAACATTAACCTGAATCATGTCCAACTGTAAATCTATCAACGCCTATCATCCTTGTAGAATTCAATCCTAGAAACCAAGACCATCTAATTGATGGCCGCCATCGTGTAACAAGAGCAAGAGAGCTCGGTATATCCACTCTGCCAGCTTATAAGCTAACACTTGAGCAACATATTCCTTTTCTTATAACTCAAACCGGATATGAAGCATATGTGAGATATTGGAATGAAAAAGTAAGAAATCGGTATGAAGACGAAAGAAAGTTAAAATAGTTGAAGTGCTTAGCGGGTGAGAAAAAAGCTGCTTTTTCAGTGTCTTAGTCAGGTTCCTCGCCCCTCCAGGTATTTACAATTCGGGAGAAATAGTTGATATGATAGAGATTATGGAATAGGTAGAGTATAAATTTCTAAGTGAAGTTCGAAGGATAGGATGCGTTTCAGAGAGAAAAACTAGAAAAAACCACCGTATGCCTTGGCATGCAAAAAAGGTGGTTTACAATAGAATGATTTAACAGCCCCCATGACGTTAAAGGCTGCAAAGAGAAGTGGTTGCCCACCTCTCGTTTTCATTAGATGGACAACAAATGTTACTCTAGGTTCATGAAAGTTAGCTCAATTGAGTTGTATGGCTACTGTTTGATGGATAACCATGTTCATCTGCTGATGAAGGGAACGAAGGAGAGTATTTCGGATTTTGGGAAGACGGTCAGCTCCAGTTATGTGTATTGGTATATTTGGGTAGAAGTGTTTGGGACAACAAGTGGACCAGCATTCATGAGTATGTGAGGAAAGTGAAGCTTGTGGAGATTGATAGAGGGTTGGAGCTGTTTTCTCCAGACCGAAAGATTGCCACAAGCCGGTTTATCGATTATATGCAGAAACAATGATCAATGCCTGGTAATGGGTTATACATTAGATATCGGTTATGATTGTGAGTATTTTAGGGTGGCGGGTAAATAGAGAGGGGCGGTTCCTGTGGTGCGAAAGGCAGCATTGGAACCGTCCCATTTAAGTATTCACAAAGGCAGATTAACTTTCTTTTCTGTAAGGCGTGACTTCGATATCCTGTACCTCCCAATTAAGACCTTGTTTGGTTAATGAAAAGTCAGCGTGACCTTCATAAACGGCTTCTACGCCGCTTTGTTTATTGTTTTGGATGATTTCAAACGTAACGGTGATGATATCTGATCTATTAGGGTAATCACGAATAATGAATTGGGGACTCTCTAAGTTTTTCTCTCTGGAAAATTGGAAAAAGTATTGCAGTTTTTCTTGATTTTCGTTAGAGAGTTCCTCAACTTCCTTCTTTTCTTCGATATTCTCCATTATTTTCACTACCGTTTCTTTAGGTGATTGAGTTACTAAATTATAGACAGAAACAAGAATTGCTGCTCCTAGAAGAATTACTACGAGTAAAAGAAGTGACTTTTTGTTGAGAGGCAATAGAAACGATCCTTTCATATCTAATTTAGTTATTGTCTTACCCGGTGGTTTAAAAGGAAAACCCATTTGTAGGGGTTTTAGTAATCGTATCCTGGGGGTGACTGCCGAACAAGAATTACCCGTTCCACCCCAACTTTTAGATAAATATAAACACTACGACACACAAATGCGTTTTGTTTTAATAGATGAAGATGAACGCAGTTTTGAAGTGGAAAGGTTTTGTTATTTAGGAGGGATTGGTGACTGGATTAATATCGATAATTCCACGGATTTAGAATCTTTAGTTCGAGAATACGTTCAACATCTGGGGCAGGAATCTTTTTATGATCTTGGGGTGTAAGGGGGACAGACTTCTCGTTCTGTGAAAGCAAAGGGACAAGTCTCATGCTTCATTATTCAGCATAAGACCTGTCCCCTTGTTTTTTTAGTTCTTGCTATTACTCCCCAACCAATTTAACCAGTTTGTCGGCAGAGGATTGATCGACTTTTCCTCCGATGACTTTTACGTGGTCAATGACCGTGGTTTTGCCGTACGGCATTCCTTTTAAGAATCGAGTATAGCAGAGAAAAAGCATCAGCCCCTTGTGGGAGGGCACTGAAAATATACTGAATTTAATATCAAATTCTCTTAACAAAGAAAGAGTCAACTATACTTCCTTAAATCGGAAGAAGGGTTGACTTTTTTCTTTGAATCCATTGAATGGGTTGCTCTTTTTATCTCATTAGCTTTAGGTCTTTTACTGATTTTTGGAACATTCGCCAGCCGGGCCTTGATAGATGCCGATTCAAGGATCTGGAATAGTGATCAGCGGTAATGAACAGCCAGTTTCAGCACCTTGGCTATTAATATAGAGGGAAAAGTTCCCCTTATTTACTAAAAAGCATGTAAAAAGAGCATAAATAGCGGTAGAAACTCCCCTTATTTAACTTCAAACACTAGAAAATAGGTGCAATTTCTCGAATAAGGGGAAAAATTCCCTCTATTTATTCCAATATGAGCTTAGAAATTACAATTAACGGGAAAAACTCCCCTTATTTTTACCGCTGAATACTTAATTAAGAAGATTTAAGAAGATGAGAAGCCGCTTTCGCTATAAAGCCCAGTGAAGACGTTCATCTTAAACGGAAACCAACAATACCCACGAGAAAAAGACAGAATCGTTCTTAGAAATGAACGATTCTGTCTTTTAGATTTTTATCGGACTTTTTCAGAGCCTACCCTTGTGCTGATGCTTTTTTCATATCGGACGCCTGCCCCCGGTCCGTTAAAGCTCTAAAATGAAACTTGGTTATGCACTTTGGTATTCTATGTTATTGGTGGTTGTTCAGGGACAAAGGGACAGGTTGAGACCACCCTGCTAGTACGGTGATAGACCTTTCCCAGATTAATTAAAACTGCTATAATATTTGTAAAAGAAGGAGGTGTTGAAAATGGAAGAAAGAATTGAAAGAATAGAAAACCTGCTCTCACAATTAATCTCTATGGTTGGGAATATGAAGGTTGAAAATGAACAGCGTCATAATGAGCTCCTTACTAAATTGGAGAACGTAGAATTAGATCAGGAATATATCTGGAAAAAGCAGTACGGAACGAAAGGGAGATTGACCCGGATAGTGAAACAAAGAAATTAAGAACTTCTTCGCGATGTCAGCTTCTGCTACTACAATTACTACTAACTATGTCTACTTGTTCTTAACATGTCCTCAAAACAAACACCTTCCAGCAGGGACACAGCAGCAAGCTCTCCGTCCCACTATTTTCTTCCATTTAAGACTTCTCCAAGATGCTCTACTATAGATAGATCATTAAAGAGAGACATGCCATATCGACATGCCTCTCTTTTGTATTATGAGATAAATGTGGGACGAGGGACCTGTCCCTCTGTCCCTTTTGTTGTTTAATAAACCCCTACATTATCCCAAGCCGTTTTGACCGCATTGTAAGTAGTGGTTCCGCTGCCGTAAAGGTCCGCTGCTGATTGCAGAAGGGCCGCACGTGTGTAGCTGAAATTGCTTGTTGGTGTCAGGTAGACGGTTAGAGCTCTGTAATAGATTTTTTCGGCTTTGGCTTTGCCGATGCTTGCGATGGTGTTATAGGCTGCTTTGTTCGGAATACCGGAGTTAGTATGAACGCCGCCGTTATCTGCGGAGGTGTTGACGTAATCTCTCATGTGTTCCGGCTGTCCGTATTTGGCTGGGTTGGACAGGCTTCGTAATGCGTCTCCGGATATATTCGGCGTATAGACGTCTTCGCCCATTAGATAATCATTTGGGTCCAAAAAGTAACCGAATACATCTGAGAAGGACTCATTTAGTGCTCCTGATTGGTATTGATATTGTAATCCTGCTGTTCTTTCAGTGACAGCATGGGTAATTTCGTGGGCCACCACGTCTTTGGCTCCTGACAACGATCGGAATGTGGTTCCATCGCCATCCCCATAGACCATCTGGGATCCGTTCCAGAAAGCATTATTGTATTTGGATCCGTAGTGGACCGTGGAACGGATAGTGGCGCCATTATTGTCAAAGCTGTTTCGGTTATGGGTATTCAGGTAATAGTCATACACTGCGCTCGCATAGGCATGGGCATCCACATCGGCTCGTTGCGAAGTAGCGGTCCAGGCATTATTGCTGTCAACAGAGTAGGACCCTGGAAGGCTTGTCCCATTGTTGGCCGTGCGTGTTTCGATGACACCATTCATTGGTTTTGTCACATCATATAGATAGTAAGTGCCGTTGGAGGAATACGTATTAAGCTGCTTGGAATCCCCCAGCACCCCGGTTCCTGATCCTGTCGTTGCGGCATCCGTCACGGCGTTATAGGCTTCAAGGATCTCTCCGCTGGCCGCGTCTACAAATACCTGCCAGTTCGCACCGTAGGGCTCGATGAATTGAAGCTGTACCTTATAGGCGAGAGTGAATTCTCCATTTTGTTCATGAACGACCAAGTCTTTTTTGACTGTGGTATTCTTAACATCACTCTTTTTATGGAAGTCAAGGGCTGCCTCTTCTTTAGGGATGGTATCAGACTCGCTGATGCCGATATGGCTCCAGGCAAGGTTTACAGCTTTGTCTTTGCTGATCTCCGCTTTCTGCTTCTTCAGGTTTTTAGACGCAGCTGGATAGATTTGGCCGGATGCGTTAGTGACCACTTTGTTTTTGTCAGTGTGCACAGTGAAGATAGCACCGTCCACAGGAATTCCTTTTACAGATTGAGAGAACTTATAATGAGTCATGCCCAGGTCATCCGTCGTGGTCTCAAGCAGCGTTAATTCTGCAGAAGGATCAATCCCCAGGACAGCCTGATTCGCTTTTAATAGTTTCTTAACTTCTTTTTTCGTTTTTACAGCAGACTTTGAAAGCTTCGCAGAGTAAAATTTAGGCTTATCATTTTGTTTCTCCATAATGGTCTTTGCTGCTTCACTCTTTGCCGCAGAATGATCAGAGATGGATCCTGCAAAAGCAGATGGAAGGGCAGCACCAAATACCAGTGAAGTACCAAGAGCAATCGATAATAATTTTTTTGACATAGAGTGTCAAGCTCCTTTTATGGTTGAATTTTCAAAACTAGTAATTCAGTAACCCGCGCGATTAAGAGTAGTTTAGTTGATTTTGTTCGGAAAAGATATAGTAGATGTTAGATAATTCTGACTACTCAAAGGGAGGGAAAGTGCCGGATTTATAATAATTAGGGTTATTATCTAAGTGAATCTCACTCAATCTCATTTTTTAGTTTTTCAGGAATGGGGGAAGGGACAAGAAGGGACAAGAGGGACAGGTTCCGTGTCCCACCTAGCTCAGCGAGTCATATTCATAAAAGAGAGCCATGTCACAGTGACATGGCTCTCTTTTATGATATGAAGTAAATGTGAGCGGGACGAGGGACCTGTCCCTTCGTCCCTACAGTAATTGGATTTCCGTCTTTTCTACAAGCTCCGTCTTGCCTTTTTCTGACCGGATCTCCAGGTATCCGCTGGGGTAAATCCAAAATATATAGTAAACGTTGTCTTTATATAGTACTTTATCGTCGGTGTTCATATTAGACCTCGATGTTCAGACTTATGTGTCAGGTAAATAATACTATATGAAGATATTATATGATGAGCGGACCTGGCGGCGGATTAGTGCAATAATAGAGGTTTTTAGTGCTTTTTCTTCAGGTTTCGATAAAAAATATTCTTTTAGGCATATTTTAATATTTTTTCAGGATAAAAAGAGGGACGGTTCTTCTGCTAGAAAAGCTGCATGAGAACCGTCCCTATAAATCATTTGTCTTCCTGTAACGCCGGGATTTTAGATAAGAAGAAATCTACAAAGTAAAATAACAAACAACAGATAAAGCCAAAGAAACCAAATATAGTAACACCTAAAAAAGAAAAGCACGCCACTGCACCTAGAAGATGAATCACAAATGAAACCTTCCAAAACACTGAGGGCCTGAATCGTTTAGCGATTAACTCGGCAACAAGTGAAACGGGCAAGGCATATATGAAGTTCCCTGCTAAAGCAATAAGAAGCACAATCGCTGAAAGGCCAATGTCATCACCTAATTCATAATCGCTTAATAGAGCTTGGACAATGCTTATTAAGAGTAAACCAACTCCTAAAGCAAAAGTCGTGCCCCATACGGCTAAAAATTTTCTGATTGCGTATATAAGTCATCATCCTTTTTTCAAGCTGAATGAGTAAGTACTTTTCAAATATCACTCTCTATTAAAGACCATTATAATACAGAAATTCATTCTTGGGAGGCACCAACTAGTGGTTATATGGAGAGCAGTAATTAATCAAACGGTTGATTAGATCAAGAACCTTCTCATATTGCTAAAAAAACAGGGTTGGAGTATTTTTACAAATAGAATAAAAGTGTTATAATGATATGTGAAATTATTCACATAGAGTTTAAAGGGGATGTCAGAATGCTTGAAAAATTAAAGCCAGCCTTATACTCCACTCTGATTATTTTTAGCTTCTTCTTTATTCCGAGTCTCTTTGAAGAGGGAGCCGTATGGTTCTCATTTATTGTTTTATTTTATGCAGCCGCAGGGAACTTTTTATTTGGTATCCCGGTATCGCTTATTTCGGATCTGCTTACGAGAAAGCTGGATAAGGGAAGATTTTTGGCAGCTGCCGGAATACATATTTTCTTTGGAGCTGTCACGATCATATTCATTGATGGATTAGCGTTCTTCGCGGTGGTATGCGCCGCTTTATTCTTTTTGCTGGATGAGTGGGAGAAGGGCAGACGCCGGGGAAATAAGCAAATACGGGGACTGGCGTTAAAGGGGGGAGTGGTCCTTGCTTTTGTTGCCGTGGTCATAATAGGAATGATGGGGCATGAGGAACTGACGGAAGTAGAGACCAATACCATTTACCTTATTCCAGAGGGTTTTGAGGGTCCGTTTGTGGTTTATTACAATGTACCGGACCAACCGCCTCTAAAACAAGAAGGTGAGTTTTCAGTTGTGCCTATCAATATAGAAAAACTGCCTCCTTTAGAGGGAACCGGCATGGAGAAGTATGGACTTTACCAAACTTCAACCGAAGCAAGTTATGGAACGGTCACGGACCGCTTCTATTACGTCAATGATTCTGGAAATAGAACAGAAGTTGATCAATATTGTATCCATCCAGGATTCGGGGGTGCCTATTCTAATGATGGAAGTGAAGAAATCCAGTACAGTACCTTTCAAGTCACTAGCAGCCAATGCGGCGAGGATTTCTACTTGGGTGGAAAGGATCGTTATGATACCCAAATCCGTGAAATAGATAAGTACTGGTCGGGGTGGTAGGAGGGACACAGGGACAGGTTCCGTGTCCCACCATTTTTTCACAAATGGTAGAAGGAGGATCTTATTGGACTGCACCACTCAGACGATTGGTGATTCTGCAGAGAATTTTTTTATCTAGAAGGATTTCGCGATAAAGTTGTGGAATAGTAGGAGTGGTAGTTTCCCCTTTCTACCTTATTCCCCGACTGAAAGCATCTTTTTCTTGCCTCCTTCAATCTCATTTCAAATACCCCATTAACTTTTTCTAACAACTTATCAAGTGAATAAAGAGGTGATGCTCATTTGCCAAGGAAATCCCGAGAGAAAAGCAGCACAGGTGTTTATCATATTGTCTTCAGAGGCATTAACCGCCAGACAATATTTGAAGATGAGGAAGATAAGATGGTGTTACTTCAGAAACTTGCCAGGTTCATGAAAGTCAGCTCCGTTGAGTTGTATGCCTTCTGTTTGATGGATAACCATGTCCATCTGCTGGTGAAGGAAACAAAGGAGAGTATTTCAGACTTTATGAAGAGGCTTAGCTCCAGTTATGTGTATTGGTACAACGTGAAGTATCAAAGGTGCGGGCATTTATTCCAGGAGAGGTTTAATAGTGAGAATGTCGAGAGTGACGCCTACTTCATTACGGTTCTGAGATATATTCACCAAAATCCGCTTAAGGCAGGATTGGTAAGGAGTGTTTGGGACAGCAAGTGGACCAGCATTCGTGAGTATGTGAGGAAAGTGAAGCTTGTGGAGATTGATAGAGGATTGAATCTGTTTTCTTCAGACCGGCAGTTGGCCAGGAAACGGTTTATCGATTATATGCAGAAACATAACAACGATCAATGCCTGGATATAAACGAGAAAGTAAGGCTTTCCGACGAGCAGGTCAGGGAATATCTTCGTACGGTTGGAGTCCTAAGCAGCAGTATGCTCCAGCAGATGAACAGGGACGACCGGAATGCTGTATTGGGTAAGGTAAAAAATTAAAGGGGGTATCCCTTCGGCAAATCTCCAGAGTCACCGGGATTTCGAAAAGTGTAATTGATCGAATCTAGTGATCGTAATGAGTGTTTGGCTGAAAACTGCGTCTTCATAGTCTAAAACCAACTCTATAAAAAGCATCGCTACCTGCTACAAACATAAAAACTCATTATATGAAACCCAATAGAATAGTAGGAATCCGTTTGTCTGAGAGACGAGGGACAAAGGGACAGGTTCCGTGTCCCACCATTTTGGGGTTAAGGGGAGTGGGACGAGGGACCTGTCCCTCTTCCCCACGTTGAAAATGGACCAAGTGGTTGCCAAAAGATTATATTATATGTCGAAGAGGATAAAATTACGCTAAACAGTCAAACGAGTAATAATCTGTTATATTATGAATTGACAGTGTTCTAACAGTTAGTTCAATAAAAGGATTAGGGGAAGTGTTATACCTTCATTACACCCACTGGTAATGAAGGTATATGAAGTGTTGCGAAAATCGGGTGGTATTGTTTTTAAAGCGGATATGGATAACCTTAGGGACTGTCCCCCCACTGCATTTAAAAACAAAATATAGAGACAATCCACACAAAAAGGAGATTGACTATGTCGAGATATATTGGATATTTTGGAACGTATACAAAAGAGGAAAGTGAAGGAGTCTATCAGTTTACTCTTGATACAGAGAAGAAAGAGATTACCGAAGTAAAACTGGCTGCTGCGTTAGACAACCCTACATACTTAACAATAAGCGAGGATCACAAGAACTTATATGCAGTTTCCAAAGAAGGCGAGTACGGGGGGATTACTGCATTTGCCATCCAACCTGAAACTGGAGAATTAGCAAAACTAAATAACCAAGCTTCGCAGGGATCTGCTCCATGTCATGTGAGCGTTGACTCAACAAACAGCCAGGTCGTCACGGCAAACTACCATACCACCAAAATTGAGTCCTATTTAACAAATGAAGATGGGTCATTAAAGCCCGTAGTTTCGGTTATCGAGCATGAAGGCTCCGGTCCACATGCACGTCAGGAAAAACCTCACATGCATTTTGCCGGATTTACTCCTGATAACCAATATATCATTGCGGTTGACCTGGGGAGTGATCGTATCATTACCTATGCAACAGATAATGGAAATTTAAAAGAAGTCCACGTTCATAAGGTTACACCTGGAAGTGGACCTAGGCATATAACGTTTCATCCAAATGGGAAGTTTGCCTATGTTATGACGGAGCTAAGCTCAGAAGTCATTACGCTCCATTACGATGAGAAAGACGGCAGTTTTACCGAACAGCAGTATATTTCAACCCTCCCAGAAGACTTTGCTGAAACGAATGATGCAAGTGCCATTCATATTTCCACGGATGGAAAGTATCTGTATTCCGGCAATCGCGGTCATAATAGTATCGCCGTATTTCAAGTCGACCAGGAATCAGGATTTTTAACCTTTATCGAATGGACTTCAACAGAAGGAAATTGGCCAAGGGACTTTGTACTAGATCCTTCTGAAAAATTTCTCCTCGTCACCAATCAAAAATCCAATACCTGTACTTTGTTTAGCAGGGATGAAGCAACAGGAAGGTTAAGCTTGCTCCAGGCAGGGGTTAAGGTGCCGGAACCGGTCTGTGTGAAGTTTTTAGGAGTCTGACGGGACATAGCGAGGGACATAGGGACAGGTTCCGTGTCCCACCATTTTTATACAATATACAGAGCTGAGAGTCACATAGAAAATAGAGAGGCATGTCATAGCGACATGCCTCTCTATTTTCTATGTGTTAAATGGGAGTGGGACGAGGGACCTGTCCCTCCGTCCAAGGGGAGGAGTATTTTTATAAAGAAATCAAAAGTGTTATAATTATATGTGAAATAATTCACATATCTAATTCAAGGGGATATCAGTATGTTTGAAAAATTAAAGCCGGCCACATATTCCAGTTTGATTATATTTAGTTTCTTCTTTATTCCGGGTCTCTTGGAAGAGGGGGGCATTTGGTTCTCATTTATTGTTTTACTATATGCAATGGCAGGGAATTTTTTGTATGGCATTCCCGTATCGCTTATCTCGGATTTTCTTACGAAAAGGCTTGATAAGGGAAGGTTTTTTGTGGCAGCAGGAGTACATATTTTACTAGGGTTTGCCACGGTTTTTGTCATTGAGGGCTTTGCTTTATTTGCAGTGATATGCGCTGCTTTGTTTTTTGGTCTGGATGAGTGGCAGAAGAACAGAGGTCAGGCAGGTAAGCAAAGGCGGGGACTGCTAATAAAGGGAGGGGCAGTCCTTGGCTTTGTTGTCCTGGCCCTTATAGGAATGAATGTGCATGGGGAGCTGACGGAAGAAGAAACCAATACCATTTATCTTATTCCGGAAGGCTTCGAGGGCTCGATTGCGGTCTATTATAATGTGCCGGGTAAACCGCCTCTTAAAACAGAAGGTGAGTTTGCAGTTGTGCCGATTAATATAGAAATCCTGCCTTCTTTAGAGGGAACGAACATGGAGAAGTATGGAGTCTATCAAACTTCCACCGAAGCCAGTTCTGGAACGGTCACCGATCGCTTTTATTACGAAGATGAATTTGGAAATAGAACAGAAGTTGACCGCTACTGTATCCATAACAGTGGTGGGGGTGCCAGTTATGAGAGTGGAAGTGAACCGCTGCAGTATAACACCTTTCAAGTGACAAACAGCCAATGCGGCGAGGAGTTCTACCTTGATGGAAGGGACCTTTATGATATCCAGACCAGCGAAATAGATAAATATTGGTCGGGGTGGTAGGCAGGACAGGGGGAAGGTTCTCTTGGTGCATGAAGAAATGGCAGCAAGACCCGCCCCCCCTGGCGGCCAAGGGCTGTCCTTTTGCACCAAGAAGGAAAGCGGTTTCTTTTTTTTATAAAAAACTATTGCTATTTGGAATAAATAAGGATATAATCCAGTTAGAAAGCGTTTCCAAATGTCTTTCGGATATATTTTTTTATCTGTTTAGGAAACCGGTTTCCTAAATTGGTTTACAATTTTGAGGAACGAATAAAAGGGGGAGTTTCACATGAGAAACATGAAAAAACTAATGGGGATTGGTATGTCATCAATGCTTGCACTTTCACTTGCTGCGTGCAACGGGAATGACGAGGCAGGTAGTGATGGCGGGGAGAAAGTTACGCTCGATTTCTGGGCCTTCGGAGCAACAAACTATGAAGAACTAGTAGAAGAATATGAAGCGGAAAATCCAAATGTAGATATTAAATTCAGGACAACTGAAACTGAGGAACACCACAATGGGTTATTCACAGCTCTAGCTGCAGGTAACGGAGCTCCTGATATTGCAGCTCTTGAAGTTGATCAATTAGATAAGTTTAAAGAAGCACAGGATCGTTTCGAAAACCTTTATGATCTTGGAGCTAAAGATGTTCAGGATCAGTACCTGGAATGGAAATGGAATACAGGGGAAGACCAATCAGGTGATTTCTTGTATGGACTGCCAACAGATATCGGACCGAAAGCATTGTACTACCGTGTAGATCTGTTCGAGGAAGCTGGACTGCCTACAGACCCAGAAGAAGTATCAGCACTAATAAATTCTCCTGAAGCCTTTAAGGAAGCAGGAATTAAATTAAAAGAGGCTACTGGAAAACCTTTTGTGGATAGTATGGAAATGGCGTATCGTGCTTACATTGATGCTTCACCTGAAACTTACTTGAATCCTGAAGGAGAACTACTTATAGAAGAAAGCGGAAATGCTGCAAAGAAAGCATATGACTATGCTGTCGAATTATATGAGGCAGGAATTGTGGGCAAGTTGGATATGTGGACACCTGAATGGGCAAATGGTGTGAATACTGGCGAGTTTGCTGCTGAATTGGGTGCAGGTTGGTTAAAAGGCTGGATGGAAGGCAATGCACCTGACGCTGTAGGGAAATGGAGAGTAGCGACTTTGCCGACTGAATTTGCAGCGAACTGGGGAGGTTCCTACATTTCAATCCCAAGTGAGACAGATCACCCTCAGGAAGCATATGACTTTGTAGAATGGCTGGTATCTCCTGAGAATCAGTTGAAGTCTTTCCAAAGTAAAGGATTATTCCCGTCTGCTACATCTGTATATGACATGGAAGAATTTAAAACCAATGAGGACGAATTCTTTGGCGGGCAAGTAACATCTACTGTTTTTGCTCAAGCAGCTCAGGATATTGAGGGCTCTGTATTTAAAGGAGTTAAGTATTTCCCAGTACAACAGGAGATTATGAATGCGCTTGATAACGTCCGGAATGGCGGCGATCCTGAAGAGGAATGGCAAGCAGCAGTGAAGCGTGCTAAAGATTTAATGAGCAGATAATGGAGTGAATGTGGGTATGGCGGCCTATTTGGCATCCATACCCTACTACATAAGCGGGAGTGGGGGAATATGGACACTTTAAACGGCAAGGCACAAAACATCAAGGATAAGAAATACTTATCTGAAGCGAAGAAAGATATGATCTCTGGCTATCTATATATAGCTCCTTTCTTTATTATATTTGGCATTATAGGGCTGTACCCTGCGGTTTTCAGTATTTATTTGGCCTTCCAAAAATGGAATGGATTAAGTCCAATGACTTTTGCCGGTTTGGATAATTTTAAAATTGTCTTGACCGATCCTCTTTTCTGGAAGTCAGTCTATAACACGATTGTTATTGGATTGATGGGGACAGCACCTCAAATAATAGTAGGAATTATTTTGGCGTTTTTATTAAATTTGACGTTTCTTCGATTCAAAGCTTTTTTCAGAATAACGATTTTTATGCCATATATAACCTCTATGGTCGCAGTAGCCCTGATTTTTAGTGTGCTATTCAGTAACCATGAATCCTCGCTGGCTAACTATGTATTGGGGGTATTTGGTTTTGACCCTGTTAACTGGTCATCATCCGAGTGGGGTACAAAAATCGCAATTTCCATAATGGTCTTTTGGAGATGGATAGGCTATAACACAATTATTTATTTGGCAGGAATCCAAAGCATTTCCAACGACTTATATGAAGCCGCTACCATAGATGGAGCGAATAAGATGCAGCAGCTGATTTATATAACGATGCCGCTCTTGAAGCCATTTATCATTCTGACCGTGTTTTTCTCGACTGTAGGTGCACTGCAGCTCTTCTCTGAACCGACGGTCTTTCTCGGAGCGGGGGCATTTGCAAGAGATGAAGCATTGACTATCGTGATGTATTTATATCGTGATGCCTTTACGCTGCAATCATTTGGTACAGCTTCAGCAACTGCCGTTATTCTGTTGTTTATCATCATTATTTTTGCTGCCATAAACACCATGCTTACTTCGGGATATGGCAGGAAGAAGAAGGGAGTCAGAGGATGAAAAAAGATGTGAGAAAGAAAAAGTTTACCTTTAGCAATATAGTAATCTATACATTTTTGTCACTGGCTTCTCTCTTTTCCTTGTTTCCGTTTTACTGGATGTTTGTTATGGCTACATCACCAAGTTCAGCTTACAATTCGATTCCGCCGACCATCACACCAGGCAGCATGCTGGTCAGCAATTTTCAAAAGGTACTCGCTCAGATCGATTTCTTCCATGCCATTTGGAATTCGTTCGTTATTTGTACTGTCGTTACGCTGGTTGTACTGATTATTAGTTCGCTCGCGGGATTTGCGTTCGCTAAGTTTAAATTTCCGGGTAAAAATATTCTATTTTATGCCATCCTGCTGACGATGATCATACCTCCGCAGCTGGGTTTGATCCCGCAGTACTTTCTAATCTCGAAAGCGGGTTTGTTAGATACATTGGCTGGTGTCATGGTGGTGTTCTTCTTAAATCCGCTGGGGATCTTCCTGATGAGGCAATATGTCAGTGAATCTGTACCGGACGAATTGATAGAAGCGGCCAAGCTTGATGGATGCTCAAACTTTAGAATTTACCGAAGCATCGTGCTGCCGATTATTCTTCCGGCATTTGCCACGCTCGGGATCATTGTTTTTACTGCTATATGGGGAGAGTTTTTATGGCAGTTTACCGTTTTAAGAGATCCAGAGAATTACACGATTCAAGTTGCGTTGGCTAACTTGAGCAATACATTCAATATAGACTTTGGAATGATCTTATCCGGAGTGTTCTGGGCAACTGTACCATTGCTGGTGGTTTTCTTGTTCTTCAACAGACTTTTCATATCGAGTATCACAGAAGGTTCAGTTAAATGATTAGATTTCCCTGAATTGTGATGACGCAATTGATTCATCTACCTTTTATTAGTAACCTAAAGGGAGTGAATCCTACCAAATGGCGATTGAGGGATGAAAATGAATTTAACCATAAAAGATATAGCGCTGCTGGCAGGAGTCTCTCCAGGCACCGTATCAAAAATTATAAATAATACCGGCAGCATAAGTGAAGCAACCAAGAAGAAGGTATTGAAAATAATTGCCGAAACGGGTTATCAGCCTAACTTTTCTGCAAAGTCACTAGCTACCAAAAAGTCAAATCTTATTGGTGTTATCTATGCTGGACGAATTAATGTCGAATTCACCCACCCTTTTTTCATGGAGGTCGTAACATCATTCAAAAAAACGATTGGTTTATTAGGGTATGACATATTAATGTTCTCCAATGAACATTTTCACCAAGACAATGGAAGCTACTTAGCAAGATGCCGCCACTTCCATGTAGATGGATGTTTGATCATCACGGGAGAAGAGATAGAGGATGCCATCTATGAGTTGGTGGAAAGCGATATCCCTTGTATAGGCATTGACCTTGAGATAAAGGGTCCGCGGTCCAGCTATGTGATGACCGATAACATCAATCTCTCCAGAAAAGTGGTGGAGCACCTGTACTTAAATTCCATCAGGGAAATTGGGTTTATAGGCGGTAATCAAGATTCAGCGATAAACAAGCTGAGAGAGCAGGGATTCCTGACCGCTATGAATCAATTTGGACTTGATGTGAAAGAAAAATGGATACAATATGGAGATTTTCATGAAGAGAGCGGGTTTTCTGCAATGAAGAAAATATTGCAGGAAACTCACCTTCCGCAGGCTGTTTATGCAGCTTCAGACATGATGGCATTCGGAGCGATGAGGGCTATGAAGGAAGCTGGACTCAGAATGCCGGAAGATATCCGTTTAATTGGGTGTGATGATATCGATGCCTGCCGCTATAGTGATCCAAAGCTTTCGACGGTCAGGCAGGATAAAGAAAAGCTTGGCAAGCTGGCTGCGCATATGCTGAATGATTTAATCAATAGTGAATGTGAATTGAAGCCGGTTTTTATTGATTCCGAATTAATTGTCAGGGAATCTTGCGGAGGGAAATCCATTTGAAAATAATAGAATTTCTTTTAGAAAAATAGAGGTTTTTTGCACTAGTGTAATTTTGCAGCCTTGATTGGGACAAAAGGAGCAAATCCCTTTGGGACTGCAGGCCAGGTGAACGTTGGAGTAATAACACCTGCAGCTGCTCTTTAAATAGAATATAAGTACACAAATTCGTGTTGGCATAACAACAAGATAGGGAGGCACTTAAATGGCTATTATTGAATTTCCAAAAGATATGAAATGGGGAGCTGCAACGGCGGCTTATCAAATTGAGGGAGCTGCGTTTGAAGGCGGAAGAGGTCTTTCGATTTGGGATACATTTTCCCATACGCCTGGGAACGTCGTAAATGGAGATAACGGTGATGTCGCTTGTGACAGCTATCACCGCTATGAGGAAGACATAGAATTAATGAAAGAACTGGGTATAGACACATACCGCTTTTCAGTATCCTGGCCGCGGATATTTCCTGAGGGAACAGGCGAAGTTAATCAAGAAGGTGTTCAATATTATCATAATTTCATAGATTCACTGCTGTCAAACGGAATTGAACCGATGTGTACACTGTATCACTGGGATCTGCCGCAGGCTCTTCAAGATAAGGGCGGCTGGGAAAACAGAGAAACGGTGGAGGCGTTTGCTGATTATGCAGCATTCATGTTCAAGGAATTCAGCGGAAAAATCAAAAATTGGCTGACCATCAATGAACCTTGGTGTGTATCATTCCTATCCAATTTCATTGGAGTGCATGCCCCTGGATATCAGGACCTTCAGTTGGCAACCACCATTTCTCATCACTTAATGCTGGCACATGGGAAAGCGGTTTCCCGATTCAGAGAATCTGGAGTAGAGGGCGGAATCGGTTATGCTCCTAATACTGAATGGAATGAACCTTTCAGTGACAAACAGGAAGACATCGATGCCTCTAACAGAGCTACCGGATGGTTTATCGAATGGTTCTTCGATCCAATTTTCAAGGGAAGCTACCCTGAGTTTATGCTGGAATGGTTCAAGCAAAAAGGCGTTACCCTTAAGATCGAAGAGGGAGATATGGAAACAATCAATCAGAAAATCGACTTCCTTGGCATCAACTACTATACCGGAAGTGTCGCAAGGTATAAGAAGGATCACGAACTATTTGATGTAGAAAAAGTAGATATCGGTTATGAAAAAACGGATATAGGCTGGAACATCTATCCTGAAGGATTCTACAAAGTTCTATGCAAGATAAAAGATCAGTATGGCGATGTTCCGATTTATATCACAGAAAATGGAGCTTGCTATAATGATGGAGTTGAAGACGGCCGCGTCAAGGATACTAGAAGAATCCAGTATCTGAAACAACACCTGACATCCCTGCAGCGCAGCATTGAGTCGGGAGTGAATATCAAAGGGTACTTAACATGGTCTCTTCTTGACAACTTTGAGTGGGCAGAAGGCTATGATAAACGCTTTGGATTAATCCACATTGACTTTCATACATTAAAGAGAACGAAAAAAGACAGCTATTACTGGTATAAGCAGACTGTGAATAATGGCTGGTTTGATATGAAGTAGGAACAGTGACACCCCACGCCTTTTCGAAGGTTTTGGGGTGTTTTTTGTTTTTAGGGACCAGGGACAAGTTTTTTCTCCCATTTACTCAGTGAAAGCCTGTTCACCAAAGATTGTAATTAACTTCCTCTTATTCTGCTGATGTACCAATTTATTCAAGACTGAGGAGGCAGTTTTGTTTCGTTAGTGTAAATTCATTCTTTTTGGTGAATAAACGCAAAGTTATAGAGAAAATAAGTAGACTCTGACAAGGAATATGGGTAAAATTGGCTTAAAAGGAGTGATGTATTTGTTAATCAAAGATCGAGAACCATCTCAAGAATTATTGATGCTAAGAGGGTTGAAACCAAGGCTGCACTTTACGAATGAGGAGAAGAATTACCTCGATTACAAGGAAAAAGGATTCGAAGGAGAACTCGCCTTTGATAAGCTGACCGAACCTCTCAGAGAAAAAATGGCATTCTTAAATGATGTAACATTGAAGCAAAATAATAACGAGTATCAAATTGACTCCATGGCCATCGCCTCGAATAAGCTTCATATTTTTGAAGTCAAAAACTTTGAGGGCGATTACATTATAAAAGAAAACAAGTGGTTCTCCCCCAACAATATCATAGTGAAAAATCCACTCCTGCAAGTTCAACGAACAGATGCGCTGCTGACTCAATTACTCCGCGAAAAAGGCTTCCGCCATACCGTAGAATCCCACCTCATTTTCATCAATCCAGAATTTCACCTATACGACATCCCGTCAGGCCTTCCCATTGTATATCCCGCCCAGCTTAACCGCTTTATAGAAAAGCTGAATAACGAACCTGTAAAAATTACCCCTTCCGACATGAAGCTGGCACAGACCCTTCTTTCGCTCCATATCAATGAATCGACTTATTCCAACCTCCCGCACTACGACTATCAAACCCTTCAAAAGGGCATTGCCTGTCCCGGATGCCTCAAGTTTTACAGCCCGCCAATATACACTTCCTTTTATTGTGAATCCTGCCAGCTGCAAGAAAGTACGGAGCAAGCTGTTTTGAGAAGTATGGAAGAGTTTCGATTGCTGTTTCCTTCTGAAAAATTAACAACTAATAGACTGTTTGATTGGTGTGGGATTTTTAAAGACAAGCGAACGATTCGAAAGGTTTTAAAGGGTAATTGCCAGCAGCAGGGGCATGGGGTGAGTTCTTATTTTTTTAGGTAGTTTGGAGGAGAGGTTCGTTGAAAATGGTGTTACTGAAAGATGAAGGGGATTCGCTCCGGGTTGGTGGGTGCATGAGTTGTGGTTTTTTGGTGGAGACGTGTATCCAAGAGAGCGTCGGGTGGGTACATGAGTTGGTGGATTTGAGAGGAGATATGTATCCAAGAGGGTGAGGTGGGTACATGAGTTGTGGTTTTTGTGCTGAGATGTGTATCTAGGAGCGTCGGGTGGGTACATGAGTTGATAGATTTGAGAGGAAACGTGTATCCAAGAGCGTCGGGTGGATACTGAGTTGATAGATTTGGGAGGAGATGTGTATCCAAGAGGGTGAGGTGGGTACATGAGTTGATAGATTTGAGAGGAGATATGTATCCAGGGGCGTCGGGTGGATACATGAGTTGATAGATTTGAGGGGAGATGTGTATACAGAAGCGTCGGGTGGATACATGAGTTGATAGATTTGAGGGGAGATGTGTATCCAGGAGCGCGGTGTGGGTACATGAGTTGAGGTTTTTTGGTAGAGATGTGTATCCGGGAGCGTGGTGTGGGTACATGAGTTGATAGATTTGAGGGGAGATGTGTATCCAGGAACGTTGGGTGGATACATGAGTTGGTGGATTTGGGCGGAGACGTGTATCCAAGAGCGTCGGGTGGATACATGAGTTGTTAGATTTGAGGGGAGGTATGTATCCAGAAGCGCGGTGTGGGTACATGAGTTGTGGTTTTTTGGTGGAGATATGTATCCAGAAGCGCCGGGTGGATACATGAGTAGGTGGATTTAGGCTAAGATATGTATCCAGAAGCGTCGGGTGGGTACATGAGTAGGTGGATTTAGGCTAAGATGTGTATCCAAGAGCGTTGGGTGGATACATGAGTTGTGGTTTTGCTGTAGAGACGTGTATCCAGGATCGTTGGGTGGATACATGAGTAGGTGGATTTGAGAGGAGACGTGTACCCAGGAGCGTGGTGTGGGTACATGAGTAGGTGGATTTAGGCGAAGATGTGTATCCAAGAGCGTCGGGTGGGTACATGAGTTGATAGATTTGAGGGGAGATATGTATCCAGGGGCGTCGTGTGGATACATGAGTTGATAGATTTGAGGGGAGATGTGTATCCGGGAGCGTGGGGTGGGTACATGAGTTGGTGGATTTAGGCTAAGATGTGTATCTAAGAGCGTCGGGTGGGTACATGAGTTGATAGATTTGAGAGGAAACGTGTATCCAAGAGCGTCGGGTGGATACATGAGTTGATAGATTTGGGAGGAGATATGTATCCAGGGGCGTCGGGTGGATACATGAGTTGATAGATTTGAGGGGAGATGTGTATCCAGGAGCGCGGTGTGGGTACATGAGTTGAGGTTTTTTGGTAGAGATGTGTATCCGGGAGCGTGGTGTGGGTACATGAGTTGATAGATTTTGGTGGAGGCGTGTACCCAGGAGCGCGGTGTGGGTACATAAGTTGTTGTTTTTTAGTGAAGATATGTATCCAAAAGCGTCTGGTGGGTACATGAGTTGGTGGATTTAGGCTAAGATGTGTATCCAAGAGCGTCGGGTGGATACATGAGTTGATAGATTTGAAGGGAGATATGTATCCAAGAGCGTCGGGTGGATACATGAGTTGTTAGATTTGAGGGGAGGTATGTATCCAGAAGCGCGGTGTGGGTACATGAGTTGTGGTTTTTTGGTGGAGATATGTATCCAGAAGCGCCGGGTGGATACATGAGTTGGTAGATTTGGGAGGAGACGTGTATCCAGAAGCGACGGCTGGGTACATGAGTTGCAAGTTTTGAGGGGAGACGTGTATCCAGGAGAGGTGACTAGACGAGACACGGTGATAATAAACTGCACCCTCTCTCCCAATCCTCCGTTCGCCCGTCCCGCTATTGACAATTTCTGCAACTTTCACTATGCTAGAGATAACTGAATACGGAAAGAATAGGTTTGATTTGCTGTAGATTATGAATCTATGGAAGTGAATCATTAAAAGGGAAGTCCGGTGAAATTCCGGCGCGGTCCCGCCACTGTATATGGGAGTTTTCTATTAAAATACCACTGTCTAAAGATGGGAAGGTGATAGAAAGCGATGATCATGAGCCAGGAGACCTGCCTATTTTTGACGCCATTCGACCTACGCGGATAGGGAGGTGTACAACGGTTCTGGCATTATGCTGTCTTGTGCATAATGAGTTGGAACCTGCTGTGTACACACACTCTTGGAGAAGGGGTGTATTTTTTTTGCGTAAATATGATATAAGGGGAGAATTTTCGATGAACAAGGGAATTATGCAGCGTTGGACGGTTCTGTTTGCTGTTCTGATGCTGATCATGGGCAATTTGGCGTTTGTTCAGCCTGCTGCTAATGCGGCTGCACTTGATAACGCCGTGACGATTAAAGCAATTGATGAAAATGGTGAGGTTGTTTTACCATTGACAGCCGTAGAGATAGAAGAAGGGGAAACGGCTTATGATGTCTTGCAGGAAGCCGGTGAAAAGAATGATGCAGAAATTGAAGCAACCATGGGTGAGTATGGGGCTTTTATTACAGGCATTGGAGGGGCTTCTCCAACGGGAGATGCTTACTGGTCTTTCAATATTAATGGAATAGGTGCAGAGGTCGGTGCTTCTACCCATAAGGCTGCCAACGGGGACCATTACCTGTTTGCTATTACAGAATGGCCAAGTCCTTCTGTAACGGCCAAAGTTTCAGTCATCGGAAAAGATGGAGCTGAAATGATTTCTGAAGAATCAGTGGAACTGATGGAAGGAGCCAGTGCATACGGTGCCTTAATTCAGGCGGCTTCCAAGCATGATCTATCTGTACAAGCTACAGTGGATAACACCTTTTTTACGTATATCAATAATATCGAAAATACAGAGTTGGGCGCCAATGATTATTGGAGTGTAGGTGTAAATGGCAGTGATTTAAACAGCAGTATCGTAGATTATACAATCCAGCCGGATGATCACGTGCAATTGACACTTCACACCTATGAACCGCCGTCTGAGCCAGATCCTGAGGAGCCGGGTGAACCGGAAGAGCCTGCAGATCCGGAACCAACTGAACCAGTGGAAGAAGCGGATCCGATAACAGATCAAGTCATCAACGAAAATATCGCAAATATTTTATCATATATTAAAACGACTAATGTTTCTGTCACTTACGGAAACGAATGGTGGGTTTGGGGACTGGCGAATGCTAATGAAGAAATCCCATCTTCATATGTAACAAGTGTGAAAGAAAGAGTGAAATCGGTAGAAGGAAACTTCCGAAATATTTATGATTTGGAAAAAGTAATCATGGGACTATCGGCGGCAGGCCAGGATGCATCCTCTGTCGAAGGATATGATTTGGTAGAGGCATTAGTCAGCCATGCCAGCTTAGATAATCCAATAATCAACATGAATATCTATGCACTGCTGGCAGTTGACAGCGGGCAATACGAAACACCAGAAGGCTTCAGGGAGGAACAAGTGGAAGGAATCCTGGATCTTGAACTGGATGGCGGCGGCTGGAGCTTCGTCGGTTCGGCTCCGAGCCCTGATATTACGGGAATGGCATTGGCTGCATTAGCTCCTTACAAGGAACAGGCTGAAGTAAAGGCAGCAATGGATCGTGCGGTTACGTATCTTTCTGAAGCTCAGGGAGAGACTGGCGGATATAACATCGAGTCAAATGGAGGAGATGCCAGCGAATCCATCTCACAGGCAATAATAGGTCTTGCTTCTGCAGGAGTGGATCCTAGCGGGGAAGCCTTCACTAAAGAGGGTGGAAATCTTCTTCAGCACTTAATGAAGTTCAAGCAGGCTGATGGCGGCTTCAGTCATTTGCAAGATGATGAGGCTTCCAGTTCCATGTCGACTCAGCAAGCGTTATTGGCTTTGGCAGCGTACCAAAACTTCGTGAACGGAAGCGGACTGGTTTACCAGTTTGATCTGGAAAGCGGTGAAACTCCTGAAGATCCAGAGCAGCCTGAAACGGAGCAGCCGGGTGAAGCTGAGCCAGAACAGCCTGAAACAGGACAGCCAAATGAATCTGATCCAGAGCAGACTGAACAGCCAAGTGATCAGGATGATAACGATGAAGTTCAAAAGCCAAATGATGATGAATCTGCAGCAAAAACAACACCAGTTAAGAAAACAGAAGGAAAGAAACTGCCTGAAACAGGAACAAACACGATGGCGATTATGATCGCTGGTCTTGGGTTGCTGTTGATCGGCTTCATTCTTTTCTATCTTAACCGTAAAAGAAAAACGGCATAATTGATAATTGGGTAATTTATCCTTATGGATGAATTACCCTCATTCATTGTAAGGAGAGGAGGATGAAGAGTGAAACGATTAATTATTGCAGCGCTGATGCTGCTCCTTTTGGTACTGGCCGGATGTGCGAAAGACGAGGTCGGGGCACCAGGTGAGAATGCCAGCGGTCAACAGTCTGAAGAAACAGCAGAAAAAGAAGCTTTCGATGACCCAATAGCTGAAAAGGAAGAAACCGACACAGAGAAAGAAGCCTCAATTGACGATGGTGAGAATGACAGTAAGGCAACAGAGGAAGCTTCCGAGAAGGAAAGCAGCAACGAATCCGTTCAAGAGAATTCAACCACCACCAATACACCTGCCAAACCGGAACCTTCCGAACAATCGGCTGAAAAAAAGCAGGCTGAACCAGCACGATCAGAAAGCAGCGAGGCAAAGAATCCTAAGGAAGAAACGTCCTCTTCCAGCTCTCAAAAGAAAGAAGAGGAAAAGCCTGTTAAGCAGGAAGAAAAAACTTCTCCGCCAAAGCAGGAGGAAAAAACACCCCCGCCAAAACAGGAACCTCCAAAACAACCTGAGAAACCAAAACAAACCGTCACGATCACCATTGCTGCTCCGGATGTAAAAGGGACGATCCTTCCTGTGACAGCAGTTGAGATATCCGAAGGTGATACGGTTCTGTCTGTCACACAGAAGATTACCAAAGCAAAAGGCATTCAACTGAGTGTCAGCGGATCAAATGCGACTGCTTATGTTGAAGGAATTGATAACTTATTTGAAATGGACCAGGGGCCGCTGAGCGGATGGGAAGTGTCCGTCGATGGAAAAAAATTAGACAGAAGTACCGGCATATACGGAGTGACGCCGGGACAGGCTATCAAGTGGCATTATACGAAAAATTATACAGAATAGCTAAATCAGAGGATTGAGTTGAGTCAAAATGATACGGGGATTTCGATCGTTTCATCCTGTTATCCTGCTTCTATACTATATCCTGGCAATAGCGGGAATCATGCTAAATCAGCATCCGGTATTCCTGGCAGCATCCGCCTTGATGATCATCCTCATCAATTGGATGCTTGACGGGGGCAGGGAATTGAAAAAATGGGTGATTCCAATTGTTTTTATGGGTGTGCTTACTTTGCTGCTGACACCCTTTTTTAATCGGCGCGGCAATCATATTTTATTTTATTTTTTTGAAAATCAAGTATTTCTGGAGGCTGTATGGCAGGGCGTGATCATTGCCTTGACCCTTGTCGGGATCCTCACCCTGTTCATTACCTTTAATTTAGTCATCACACCCGATAAATTCGTGTTTCTATTCTCGAGGATCCTGCCGCAGTGGGCGCTCCTGATCATGTTGTCCATGAGGTTCGTTCCGCTGCTGAGGAAAAGGCTCAATGAAATCAGTGATGTACAAGGAGTAAAGGGGATGTCCGTTAAGAGCGGATCATGGAAAAGCAGGGCCCGGGCAGGAATGCTGCTTCTGCAAATTCTTCTGACATGGTCGCTGGAAGAGTCGATACAAACGGCGGATTCCATGACAGCGAGGGGCTATGGGATTGGAAAGCGCAGTAAATACCAGCCGTTTTATATGAAAAAAAGGGACTGGATGGCCCTTGCCTTTCTTCTGGTAAGCGGTTCGCTCGTCCTGTTTGGCTGGTGGCTGGGTGATGGGGTAATGACATTGCTGCCGGTCCTTGAACCAGTGCGGTTATACGGCAGAGAATGGTTTTATTTAGCGATTTGGTCGCTGTTAATTGGGTTTCCAGTCTGGACGGAAGGAAAGGAGATGGTCAAATGGAAATACTTTCGGCACATCGTGTAAGTTTCACGTATCCCGAAGCTGAGGAAAAAGCATTAAACAACATCAGCATAAGTGTGCAGCAAGGGGAATTTGTCGTCCTTTGCGGTCCTTCCGGAAGCGGTAAATCGACCTTGCTTCGCCTGTTTAAACCGGAAATTGCCCCGCATGGGAAACTAGAGGGCTCCCTCTCCTTTCAAAAAAGACCGATGGAAGATCTCGATTTGCGGATGAAAGCCAAGGATCTGGGAATGGTATTTCAGGATCCGGAGAACCAAATTGCCATGGACAATGTGTTGGAAGAACTAATTTTTGGTATGGAGAATTTGGGATTCACAACAGAGCAAATGCGGAAAAAAGTTGCTGAGATGGTGAATTTCTTCGGGTTGAATCATCTTTTGCACAAACGGACGGATGAGCTTTCAGGTGGTCAAAAACAATTGGTCAACTTAGCTGCAGTTCTGCTGCTCGAGCCCAAGGTTTTGCTGTTGGATGAACCGACTGCCCAGCTTGACCCCATTGCCGCAAAAGAGTTCATTCATATGCTGCAGCGCTTGAATGAAGAGTTCGGCATCACGATTGTCATCGTGGAGCATCGTCTGGATGAGCTGTTTACCGTCGCAAACAGAGTCATCATGCTTGAAAATGGAGAATTGCTGCATGACATGGCACCCGCAGGAATTGTGCAGGCTCTTCGAAACCATGAAATTATGAAGAGTTTCTTGCCAAGCACCGCGCTATTATATCTTGATTTTCATACGGGCGGACTTACAGAAAATGTTCCTCTTAATGTAAAAGAAACGAGACAGTGGCTGCAAGGCCAGACTATTCAGTGCCGCGAACCCGCTGGGGAAACGTCTGTGTTTGGCTCTCCCATCCTTGAACTGAATGAAATTGATTTCCAGTATGATAAACATACTGCGCCCGTGCTTCATAACTTGAATCTTACTATTTATGAAGGAGAATGGCTCGCCATCGTCGGAGCGAACGGCACCGGGAAATCCACCCTGCTGAAGGTGATCGGCGGCATTCTGAAAGCACAGCACGGCCGGATGAAGTTCAACGGAAAAAAGGTGAAAAAACGCTTCCCGGAAAGAGTGAGCTATCTTCCGCAAAATCCAAAGGTGTTTTTTATTCAGGATACAATTAAAAAGGAATTTAACCACATAGCGGAGGAGCATGGCCTGGCCCATGCTGAAGAGCGGATTCAGGAACTCCTGGAAAAGTTAAATATCCGGCATCTGCAGGACCGCCATCCGTATGACCTGAGCGGAGGGGAATTACAGAAGGCAGCTTTAATTGGCAGCCTGCTGGCGGAGCCGAAAATCTTGCTGATCGATGAGCCGACCAAAGGACTTGACCCTCAATCCAAAAAAGCATTCGGAGAAATCATCTCCGTTCTGGTAAAAGAAGGACTTACTGTCGTGATGGTCACTCATGACATCGAATTTGCCGCAAACCATGCAACCAGATGCAGCATGCTCTTCCAAGGAGAGATTACCGTAACGGAGAGAACGAGAGATTTTTTCCACGAAAATACCTATTATACGACCGTCGTGAATAGGGTGACACGAAACAGCCATGTGAGCCCAGTAGTGACTTTAGAGGAGGCGAAGAGCCTATGGCACGTTCAAAGCCGATCTTGATTGGCATTGCCATTCTGATTTTCGTCCTTCTCGCTGGTTTTCCGTTGCTTAACCAGCAGCATTACCTGGCATTAAGTCTATTGATCATGGCGGCTTCCTTTCTCCCGCTTATGATCCGTTTCTCTGCGAGGCAGGTGATGAGCAGAGAACTGGTCGTGATAGCCATACTCGCCGCAATCGCCGCTGTCAGCCGCGTCCCTTTTGCATCCATTCCTAGTGTGCAGCCTACAACCTTTGTCATCATCATGGCAGCCATGGTACTCGGGCCCCAAAGCGGATTCGTCGTCGGCACGCTGGCGGCCATCGTTTCCAATCTGTTTCTTGGACATGGACCGTGGACGCCTTGGCAGATGTATGCTTGGGGCATGATTGGCCTCACTGCAGGACTTCTCGGAAACACCAGATTCATGCAGAATAAAATAGGGCGCTGTATCTTTGGGTTCGTTGCTGGAATTGGATTCGGGTGGATCATGAATCTGTGGTTCGTTGTCGGTGTCATCCAGGAATTCAACTGGCCGGCAATACTCTTATACTACAGCACCAGCTTTTATTTTGACCTTGCCCATGCTGTCTGCAATGTCTTCTTCATCTGGGTGTTCAGTGCCAGCTGGATGAAGATCATCGGCCGGTTTAAGGTGAAGTATGGGTTGTTTCAGGGGACGTAGGGACAGGTTTCTTGGCATGGCAATGGTGCCCGAAAAGAGACTGGAAAAGGCTGCGCCCAAGAAAGTGACACGTTTTACAGGGATAACGGTAATGACCAAAGAGAATGAAAAAGCACTTAAGTTGATAAGATCCTTTAAGGGGATGTTTGGCTGAGAGCCTTATTTTACGATATTTACATCGATAAATGTTTGTGTTAATACTTCTAGAAAATAAAGCAGGACTTCATGAGGAAAATCATGTTGGAAGAGTTGTGGGGTAATTAAGTCATTTCAAAAGAGCGCTTATTTGATTAAGACCAATCCAATAAGCGCTCTTTTTCATTATTGATTCTTCATCTCTTGCGGCAGTGTTCTGATCGAATCAATGACCGCTTCAAGCTTTGTTTCAATTCTATGAAGCAGATACATGGTCACGACAATCGGAAAGCCTACCTCTGAAATGAAGGAAATCGCTTGTTCCAACGTAATCACCCCCTTTTTTCAAAAAATAAGGTGCCCATTAGCATTAGCCGCCGGGCACCTTTTCATCATTACACTTCGTATTCCGTGACATTGCGCTCGATGACACGAGCTCCCTCGGCAGTAACAAGAGGGCCGCTGCTACTCTGAATGACATTTGTGGCGATAAGAGTGTCCATTACCTGTTTCACCTGATCAGTATCCACTGGCTCAATAGGTGCATCGATGGATACACGAGCCGTTTTGCCAAGCTGGGTAATGAATTGCAATTCCAATGCTTTAGCCATTTTTATTTCACCTCCTTTCTATTAAGTCTCAATGCTGCTTACGCGTTGATGTCGTAGCTGTCATTCTTCTCTACCAGCCATAGCGGCCTGGAGCTGAGCCCCGCCAATGCTTGGGCCGCCTGAAGAATTTCGTCTGGTGTGGAAGCGTAGTTGATGTTGCCGTACGTTCTGCTTGAGAGTTTCGGCTTGCCTTTCTCGTCCACTCCATTGTCAAAGATCATTTTCAGTTTGATTGTTCTCAAATCTGCAGTTGCCATTTTGTCTCACCTCCTTTCACCTTCTATGTAGAGGGGAGGGAGGGAAAAGGACACCTGAAATTCGGTTTTTATTTTTGAAGCAGGAAAACCGGGTTGGGTGGCAAGGGTGTTTTTTGATAGGGTTTGGGCTGGGTGCATGAGTGGAGATTTATAGACGTAGATTGTGCCTAGGAGTGGATGTGGGTACATGAGTTGATAGATTTGAGGAGAGATGTGTATCCAAGGGCGTGGTGTGGATACATGAGTTGGTTGGTGGATTTGGGAGGAGACGTGTATCCAAGAGCGAGGTGTGGATACATGAGTTGATAGATTTGAGGGGAGATGTGTACCCAGGAACGTGGTGTGGATACATGAGTTGGTGGATTTAGGAGGAGATGTGTATCCAGGAGCGAGGTGTGGATACATGAGTGGGTAGATTTGAGGAGAGATGTGTATCCAGAAGCGAGGTGTGGATACATGAGTTGATAGATTTGAGGGGAGATGTGTACCCAGGGACGTAGTGTGGGTACATGAGTGGAGGTTTTTAGGTAGAGATGTGTATCCAGAAGCGAGGTGTGGATACATGAGTTGGTAGATTTGAGGGGGGATGTGTATCCAGAAGCGTCATGTGGATACATGAGTTGGTGGATTTAGGAGGAGATGTGTATCCAGAAGCGAGGTGTGGATACATGAGTAGAGGTTTTTAGGAGGAGATATGTACCCAAGGGCGTGGTGTGGATACATGAGTTGGTGGATTTAGGAGGAGATGTGTATCCAGAAGCGAGGTGTGGATACATGAGTGGAGGTTTTTAGGTAGAGATATGTATCCAGGGGCGTAATATGGATACATGAGTTGATAGATTTGAGGGGAGATGTGTATCCAGAAGCGAGGTGTGGATACATGAGTGGAGGTTTTTAGGTAGAGATGTGTATCCAGAGGCGTAATGTGGATACATGAGTTGATAGATTTGAGGGGAGATGTGTACCCAGGGACGTAGTGTGGATACATGAGTAGAGGTTTTTAGGAGGAGATATGTACCCAAGGGCGTGGTGTGGATACATGAGTTGGTGGATTTAGGAGGAGATGTGTATCCAGAAGCGAGGTGTGGATACATGAGTTGATAGATTTGAGGGGAGATGTGTACCCAGGGACGTAGTGTGGGTACATGAGTGGAGGTTTTTAGGTAGAGATGTGTATCCAGAAGCGAGGTGTGGATACATGAGTAAAGGTTTTTAGGAGGAGATATGTACCCAAGGGCGTGGTGTGAGTACATGAGTTGAGGTTTTAGGTAGAGATATGTATTCAGAAGATGCGGCTGGATACATAAGTTGCTAAATATGGCCTGAAGGTGTACCCGGAAGCGCGGTGGAGCGCTCAAGCACAGATTCATTCCATCACCTTTTTATGGAGGGGGCAAAGGACACCTGTTCCTTCATCCCGTGTTATACTCAACCTGTAGAGGAAATTACCGGGCAGCCTGGTGAATATAAAGCAACTAAAATACTAAAGGAGCGGATGGAGCGATGAACGAGAAAATGATTAAATGGGGAATTATGGGAACAGGAGGCATTGCAGGTGTGTTTGCGAAAGACCTAGCATTTGCTGAAAATACAGAACGGACGGCTGTCGGTTCGCGGTCATTAGAGAGTGCGAAGAAGTTTGCTGAAGAATACGGGGTTTCCCGTGCCTACGGCAGTTACGAGGAACTATTGCAGGATTCGGAAGTAGATGCGGTTTATATTGCTACGCCGCACCCTTTTCATAAAGAGAATGCCCTGGCATGTCTTCGTGCGGGGAAGGCTGTGTTGTGCGAGAAGCCGTTTACCGTAAACAGTGGAGAACTGGAGGAGATCATTGAGTTTGCGCGAGATCAAAAGCTTTTCTTAATGGAGGCAATGTGGACTCGTTTTCTTCCTTCGATTGTGAAGGTGAGAGAATGGATAGCGAATGGGGAGATCGGCGAGGTCCTGTTAATGAAAGCGGATTTAGGATTCCGTGCCCCTTGGGATCCCCAGTGGAGGCTGCTTAATCCGGATCTTGGAGGAGGAGCGCTGCTGGATGTAGGCATTTATCCTGTATCGTTTGCCTCCATGATTATGGGGACAAACCCTGAGAAAATCCTGAGTACGGCTCATATTGGTGAAACAGGTGTGGACGAACAGTTTTCGATTATTCTGTCCTATGCTTCTGGAAAAACCGCGGCATTGAATGGGGCGTTAAGAGTGGAGTTAGGCAAGGATGCTTCGATTCATGGAACGAAAGGGTCTATTAGCATTCCTTCTTTCCTAAGTGCAAAATCAGCCATCTTATATAAGGACGGCAAGGAAGCAGAGACCTTCACGGATGACCGGGAGTCGAAGGGCTATGCGTTTGAAATAGAAGAGGTAGGAAGATGCCTGAGACAAGGGCTGACAGAAAGTCCGGTAATGCCGCTGGATGAATCGTTGGAAATCATGAAACTGATGGATGATATTCGCGGGCAGTGGGGGTTGAAATATCCGTTTGAATAGGGGACAGGACAGAGGGAATAAATAACTTATGCCGGCATTTTATTGATTAAGGGCTGGTCTTCATACGAAAAAAACATGTCACTAGGACATGTTTTTTTCAGTGTTTAAAGGATAGGGATGAAGGAGCCTTTCCCACCGTTCCTCATTCAATACTCCCCATAGGCTTTACTTTCCCAAACAATTTCCGAACCTTCCAATCTCCCATATAAAAACTCTGTTTCGGGAAGCTCGACCCTAATTGTAAAATCATACTGTCCCTCGGCCCAAACGGTTGTATTTTTCTGTTGGAATGGTTCAGAAGCGTTTGCAGCCGCAGTAATTTCCTCAATGAATTTCTCTCCTGCTTCCTGGCCTTCTATGGATGAAACGCCTTCCTGCATTCTCATCACAAAGGAAAGGTGGCCGTCTTCACCAGAAAAAAACATATCTTGAATCTTGTTATTGTTCGTCAGTACTTTCTCTTCTGATTGAGCAAAAAGGGTTTCGGTGAACTTTGCCCGTTCATGGTGAGCTTCGACTTCCTTTCTATCTGTATAGTGCTCTGGGATGGATTTATCAATAGTCAAGTCAGGCAGCTCGTCATTATTCCTTAATTCTTTCAGCTTGAATGTGGAGACAAAGTTTTCTCCATCGAACTTCTTCTTCTCCAGTATCACTCCCGAATCATATTGAACTTTAATACGTCCTCTTTCGAATAAGAATACTTGAGGATCTGTTTTATTTAGTTCGATTAAAACCCAGTTTTCTTTAAGATTCTGTTCAATTACTGTCCAGGAATATCCGTTAAATTCCATATCGTGCAAGTGGTACAGGGGTCTTCCTGTGTACAATGGGCGATCTCTTTTCCATTCTTCAGCTGTCTCTGAGGATGATGATTGGTGTTCAAAGGTTTTGTTTTGGTGATCAAGGAAAATATATTCATTATTAGTGGAGATATATGAATGGTCCACTACCACCCTCCCATTCTCAATATGGGTTTGATTGCTCTTTACAATAAAACTTTTCTCATCGAATTTTGCTGTAATTTCTACTTCAGATGTATCACGGGAATTTGAGCTTTCATATTTCAAATGCAGTTTTTGAATTTCCTCTCGCTGTTCATTATATAATCCTTTAAAATACGCTTTCCATTCTTCTTCCGTTTTTTCTACATGGTCAGTCTCTGTCTGGCCAGTCTCTGTCTTGTCATTTTCTGATAATGAAACATCAGGCTTGTGAGGAGTCAAGGGGAAATCCGGATCAGCTATATACTCATGGCGGGTATCCTCTATTTGGTCATTATCTGTTTCTTCTTCCTGATCAGGAGGAGAAGCAGGAGCCTTATCCGTACCAGAAGCTAAGATATAGGACAATGCGACAATAGAGAATAGAATTGCTGCAACTCCAGATAAGCCATAATAGTGATATTTTTCTTTCTTCGGTGCTTTCGAGACTTCAGTGGCTCTTTTGATTATTTCCTCTTGCTGTGATTTGAATTGATATTTGGAAAATACATCTTGGTTTAACGAACTTCTAATTTCTTGTTGCTCATCCCTGTTCTTCATGATAACCGGCCTCCTTCTCTCAGGTCTTTAAGGTTTGTACGTCCACGGGCAAGCCTTGTCCTGACCGTGGATGAATTCACGCCTAATAACTGGCTTATTTCTTCTGTGGATAAGTCTTCATAGTAATACAGAACCAGGACTTCACGGTATTTGACAGGAAGGGTCAGCAAGGCCTCACCTATAGAATGACTTTCTTCATTTTGAAGGAGAATGGTTTCAGGTGTATCCCGGTCCTGCTTTGGACTGCTCTGTACGAGATGTTCCCACCATTTTGTTCTTCTATTGGTTTTCCTGAGATAATCTTTACATTCATTGGCCGTGATGCTGAACAGCCAAGTTTTCAATTTCGAACGATGGTCAAAAGACAACATATTTTTGTAAACTTTAATAAATACTTCTTGAGATATATCCTCAGCGACGGACCAATCCTTCACATACGTGTAGGCAAATTGGACAACAGCTTTTTCATTGGATTGGATTATTTGCTCGAAATACTCTATCCCAACTTCTCCGTGCTCACTTTCGATAAACTCTTTATTCAGTTTTACCTCCATCTCATAACCCCTTATTTTCTATTTTTGATTCTTAGACGTTAGAAGAATGACTTTTGTCTCAATTGGGTTTCTTTTTTTACAGAAAGAATTTCAAAAGCTCTTAGGTACCTTCCTTTTCAAAGAGAAAGCCCAATCCTTGTAAAATATAACCACTCATAAATCACCTTAGCAGAAGTTCTAAATATTAATAGGTTTTTTGTGAAAAAAATGGAGTGATATATTTGGAGGCCGCTGAAAAATCCAACAATTAGTTTAAAGGCAGAATCGCTCACTTCCAAGAGCGATTCTGCCTTTTTCATAAAATTTTATGAAAGAGTGCTGTTTTTTTGTTAAGGAGGCCCGCTCCGCTTGGTTGGGTGAATAATGTAATGGGCTTTAGAGAGAAAAAATCGTCCAGTCATTCCCTTAATTAGTTACTCAGCCGTAAATAAGGGAACTTTTTTCCCTTATCTGCAATTTCAAGCTTATTACGGGGAGAATAGAGGAACTTTTTTCCGTTATATGATAAAAAGTACAATTTTTCTAGCGTATTAAGCTAATTAAGGGAAATTTATTCCCCTATTTTAGCTTTTCTTAGAGTTTTCTAAGAAATAAGGGAATCTCTTTCCTCTATTTACTATCCAAAACACTGAACTACATAGTTAAGCACCACCGGTCAGTGGCTTTAATTAGCACCCTTCTATCTTTCCAGCGGTGGCAGGCAAATAAAAAATAGCAAAGGATTCTAATGCTGATGCAGGATAGAGAGCAAGAAAAAACCTTTCTTCCTCTTTAAGGAAGGATAGTTGACTTTATCTTAGGTTAAAGCAAGTAACCTATAAAATTCGGTAGATTTTCAGTGCTCTCTATATTTGCACCCAACTTTTTTAAAAATTTGGTGTCCATTTCAGCTCATTGCTTCTACATAGTAGGTGAGTACAAAACATAGGAGGTAAGTGGATATGACGAATGGAAGTGTTTTTGTGGAGCAGAAGGTTGTGGAAAGAATTTGGTGTGAGCCATTGACGCTGCGGCTCTATCTGCTGATTGCGGCAAGAGCTGTAGAAAAAGGCCCTGTTTGGAAAAATGAAGTGAAAGTGGAGAGCGGGCAGTATCTGCGATCGTATTCATTGCTCACGGAGGACTTATTTTATGTCGCCAACGGCAATATAAAGGTGCCATCTTCGGGTACAATCAAGCGCAGTATTGACCGCCTTGTAAATTTAAAGTTTATTAAAACAGAGGAAACGAAGTATGGCACCTTGTTCACGATTTTACAGGACGAACGTGATGAATTTTTTTTCCGAGAAAACGACAGAACGGCCTCCAATCAGCTGGAGGAATATGGGGAAACCACTGCGGCAGAACAAGAAGAACTTAAGAAAGATAGAAAAGAAAAAAAAGAAAAAGAGATCAAAGATCAAGAGTCGATGGAAGACTCCCTGGAACTAAACAGTCCATTGCAGGACAAAATCCAGGAAGTCACGAATGCGTTTTTAAAGCTGCGGCAATCCGGTTCATCGATTTCCCAGAAACAAATCAGAGGCATTAAAAGAGTTTGCCATCTTGATGTGGAGAGTTCTGAGCTCATCGTCTGGATGAAGGAGATTCTGGATCAGTACCACCAAAAGAACCCCGGTAAGAAAATCCATTCGTTTTTATATTTTGAAAAAGCGATCCTGACCAGGTCCAGGGGAAAAGTTGGTGTACCGGAGGAGACGCGATCCAGCGCTAACAGGGACCAGCTTGATAAGTCGGACGAATTTTTGAAAAAGCTTGAGAAATGGAAGCAGGAAGGGGAGAAGCATCTTGCCAGCAAGAAGAGTATGGCGAGACCTTTGTTTCTTGGCATTGCTGGACCAGTGTCGCCACAAGGCTGAATGGTGCTGCTGAGGGACGGTTCTTGTGATGTTTCTTGAAGGTCTTGAACGAGGGTGATTTCCTGCGGGTTTACAGCCTGAGTCTAAAAGCTGCTGTTTGCTCATCTTCTATTTGCTTACAATAAATCCCCCGGCATAAACCATACGCCGGGGAATTCAAGAGGGTACCCGATTTTGTTAAGGGCGTTCCAGCACTTTGGCGAGCATCCGGTGGACGACTTCATGGTCACGAAGGTCATGAAGCTTGTAGTCTTCGCCAGGCAATGTGTACCATTCATCAGCATCAACATACGTTATGGCGAGTGTGAGCATGCCGTTGTCATCACAGGTGGTTCTCAGTTCGAGTTCTCCGCTGATCACGCCAACTTCAGAGGTCATGACTCCGTGGGTTGCGGTAAAGATGGTCGACTTCTTATCCAAAGAATTGCCTCCTCCTGTCTTAAAAATGATTAGGTGTGAATGGTGCCAGCAAAATCCTGCAGCCATAATAGTTTAGTAGTGACATGTGTTGAGCATAGTTTGCAGCGCAGACTTTTCAGACGATTGCAGGCTCAGGTTCCATTCGTACTTCGTATTGATCCACCACTTGGCGTATCCGCAATGGGCACTGTAGCGGGTTGGCTTCCACGTTGAAGGATCTTGGTCACCTTTGGATCGGTTGGAGCTGGCAGTTACGGCAATCAGACGCGGGCCGCTGAGGTCGTTGGCGAAATCCTCGCGCTTGTCTGTTGTCCAGCTGCTGGCACCTGAACGCCATGCTTCAGCTAGAGGGACCATATGATCGATGTCCAGCTCGGATGGAGAGTAGACAGTCACCCCGTCATAGTAGCTGTACCATTTGCCGGATGTGACAGGACAATTGCCGCTGTAGTAATCAGCATCACGCTGAAGCACTAGCTGGCGGGTATCACAGCCGCCGCCTTGGCTGCTCCAGTGCGGGAATTTTTCGCGGGAGTAACCGGACATGGAGCTTTCAGACTTCACCGTTAGTGAGTTCAACTGAGATTGAGCCGCAGACTTGGATGGTGTTCCAGACAGAAACGCCGAAGCGGTCTGCAGGTCAAATTGTAAAGCGGCAAACGAGATAAGCAGGGCAAAAACAAACATTATCAATTTCTTCAACATAGAAATGCCTCCTGTATGTAATTTTATATACCAACACCTGTTTTCATTTGAAAATGAAAAGATGTTAATATCTGGATAGGGTTAGTGTGCTAGTAAAGTAAAGCATACTGTTGGACCATCTTATTCCGAATGCCGCCTGCCGCTTTGGCAAGGGAGATATTTCTCTGTAAAAAAAGAGTTTCATAGTGCTGCTCTAATGGAAAGGATAGTACAGAGTAGTATATTTTAACAAGTTAATAATTTGTAAATACCTTCACTATATTGAGGGAAAGCAAGCCCATGGGCACATAGAAAATATATAAGTTCCAGAAAAAATGAGGCAATAGGCTCTTTAATAGAGAAGGGTATAAATAGAATGGCAGGCAGCATATCTCGTTTTGATGTTCTGGGTATGAAATATTACCCGGTACTATAGACGAGATGAAATTTTAGCAAAACTTTACAAACCTTTCTATGGAAAGAAGGGAAAAGGTAGTTGAAATGATAGAAGGCGATTGAGAAAGGTTACCTTTCTTTCGAAACAATTGTGCTAATGAAAGATTAAAAAAAGGCTGACTCGGAGAAGTCAGCCTTTTAAAAAGTAATAATGGATTGTACTGTTATTTACTTTGTAATGCTCTCAAGCTTGCTTTCGTCAACAGAGCCGCCCACGATGATCGCTTCTGTGACGTTGTTTTCTTTTTTGTAAGTCTCGATGAATTGATTAACACTTGAATCCATGTCTTGTCCTACAAGGATTAATGGTGCTTTGGTATTTACAGACAGGGCAGAAGCGGTAAGAGCATCCGGGAAGTCAAGGCCTGTAGTAACTACTAAAGTATGGGATTCCATAGCAGATGCGAATTCAGTGTTCAGGCTAGCAAGGGTTTCATAACGGTCATCGCCAGAGATTCGTTTGATTGATTTGCTTTCTGTTTTGATTTTATTATAAACGGAGTTGCTGACTGCAGCTGTTCCGCCGGTTACCACAACATCTTTTCCTTTTAGGTAAGCAAAAGTGCTGGTATCCATTGCGTCTTTATCCGTTAAAACGATTGCCCAGTTGTTGGCAGAAGCAATTGGTGCAGCTGCTAAAGCATCCGCAAAGTTATGGCCTGAAGTAACAAATACTCCCTCAACGCTGCCTAATTCTTTGTTGATCTTTTCATTTGTTTCAAAACGTGTGTCGCCAGAGATGCGTGTCACAGTGTAATCGTCTTTAAGAGCTGTATGGATATCAGCAGAGATGGCCGCGGTACCGCCAAGGATTACGACTTTTTCAGCACCCAGTCTTTCAAGTTCGGCTGTCACAGCAGGATCTAAATTCTTTCCTCTGTTTAACAAGATTGGAGCATTTCCGTGTTTTGCAGCCAGCGGTCCTGCAGAAAGAGCGTCAGCAAAGTTTTCGCCAGTAGCAAGCACGACTGTTTTGTCTGCTTTATCCTTGGCAAAGCCCACAGGGTAAAGTTCATTTGATACTTTTACAGCTGTCTCTACACGATCAGAACCGATTAACTTTGTAACATTAACATCCTGGTTGTCTGCAAGGATATCAAAAATTACTTCAGCATGTTTGGTGTTATCGATCATTCCAAACACTTCCTCTGAACGGGGGCCGTAAGCCAATACAGGGACTTCTTCACCTGTGTGTCCGCCAGTCGTCCAGCCTGCCATAGAACGGTTGTCAGCGATTTTCTCAACAGCTGCATCTATTGCAGATCCGCCTTTTGCATCTTTTACAGATTGAATTTCTTCTGGAGACAAGTCCAGGTCAATGTGTTTTTTTAGTGTTGCCTCAACATCCGCTCCGCCGGCAATTTCAGCAGCGATGAAGTCAGGAGATTTTTTGAACGCTTTGATTGGATCAACATGGAAGTTGTATCCAGGACCAGCACCCATGGAAAGGCCGCCTGTGCTGTGGTCAGCAGTAGCGATGACAAGCGTTTCGCCGTCTTCCTCTGCCCAGTCCATGATATATTCGAATGTTTTTGCATATTCATCCATTTCACTCATTGCGGCAACGATATCATTATCATGTCCGGCCCAATCGATCTGGCTGGCTTCAACCATTAAGAAGAATCCATCTTCATCCTTGCTTAAACGATCGATGGCTGCTTTTGACATGTCTTCAAGTGAAGGAATGGAATCAGTACGATCGATTGCTTTAGGAAGTCCGCCACTCGCGAATAATCCCAATATCTGCTCGTTGTCATCCTTTAGAAGATCGGCTTTATTATCAACAAAGCTGTATCCGTCTTTTTGGAATTTATCAACCAGGTTGCCTTCATTCTTGCGTCCTGCTGCAGGATCGAAGTTTTTCAGTCCGCCTCCAAGCAGTACGTCTACCTTATGTTCTCCGTTGATCATTTCATTATAGTAATCATCAGCAATGTTATCCATGTCACGGCGGCTTAGTTCGTGTGCCGCGTAGGCTGCAGGTGTTGCGTGCGTGATTTCAGAAGTGGCCACAAGCCCTGTAGCCATGCCGTCTTCCTTAGCCTGCTCTAAAACGGTTTTAACAGATTTTCCATTTTCATCTACACCGATACCGGCATTATATGTTTTGTATCCAGTTGCCATAGCAGTTGCAGCAGATGCAGAATCAGTTACATTTTCATCAGGATCATGTGCATAAGTTGTTTGCAGTCCGACGAAGTATGGGTCGAATACTGTAGGCTCCATATCTTTTGTTTCAGGGTTGTCATTCATGTAGCGGTTAGCTGAGTAGTAAGGGATTCCTGCTCCATCAGCGATAACCATAATGACGTTCTTGACACCGGATTTAGGCGTGGAAGCCGTTTCTGCTGATACCTCGTTCTCCATATGCAGTCCCGCTAACCCAGTTGCTGCAATAGTAGTCGCAGCCGCCACTTTCATAGCTCTCTTAAGAATCTTCTTGCTTATTCTTCCCATTGTATTCCCTCCTAATTTTGTTCTACCAGTTTATAGTAAACTTTCAATGTTAAGGAAGAATTAATAGATTTAAAGACTATGTAAATAATTGGTTAAGTTTGACGATATGTGACAAATTACAAATTTCTTCGCGCGTTCCCCCCCATGTATGAAAATCGTGACTTCATACACGTTTTGTCGGATTACTCGCTGTTTATGTATGAAGAACCCTTGACTTTAGACACAACTCTCCGGATTTCCCCAGTTCAGTATGAAGGGGTGCTGACTTCACACACATCTCATCACAAATACCGGTACACAAATATGAAGAGGTCCCGATCTATAAGACTCGAGTCACAATAGGAGTCCGCTGAAAAATCTTCTTGATTAACAAAGACAAGGCTGACCTTTATTCTGAAAAAGGAAGCATTAAGTTGGTTTTAATAGTATATAGCATTCTTTTATCTCAACGCTGATGCACGATCTCCTGAAGGACTAGCGGGCGTCTAGTTCCAGCGCCCAGTCCCTCGGGATCAAATAACCCGCCTCGAGCAAAAGGAAAAAACACCTTTTTTTCGAGGCGGAACATTTGCCTGTCGGCGCTGACCAGAGTGCTTCCACTTTTTATACAAGCACAGCCGGGGAGGTCGTGAACTTGGAACGGAAATCAACAGTTTTTCATATAATCAAAGTAAAAAAGACAGAATCGCTCATTGTGGTGAACGATTCTGCCTTCATAAGTTTTTATATGGACCTTTTCGGTGGCTTCCTAGGTAAGCCAAAGTCTTTCTAATTGGTCAGTCTGCACTTCTGAACTCAGCATCATACAGGCGAAACATCGTGTTATATCCTGTTTCATCTTCCTTGATCCCGACATCCAGAATTCCTTCTGCCTCGACACCGCCGGGAATATTTCTCAAATAGTTTTTGTTCTTTGCAAAAATGACCATGACCTTATTCCAATAGGATTCATCGGCCGAACAGAAGGGACAGTCACCGCCGTCTGTTTCGATCATAAGGAACCAGCCGCCTTTAAAGTCCAAAGCATCGCCCATGAAACCGGTGATTTTGACCTTTTGGCCGTTAAGGGCCTTTAGCTTTTCGGACGGTTCGGACTGGCTGCTGTCATCGAAGAAGTCCTGCCAAGTAATAACTGGAATGGAACCGCTGGTATCAGGTTTGATAGGATCTTCTTTTACAGTGTCACTTGGGGCTGTTTCGGTTTGAGTAGTATCATTCTCTACTTCAACACTTTCCTCTTTTACTTCCGATTGCACAGTCTGCTCGGTGGATTGATCGATCTCGGTTTCAGCTGAAGCAGCAGTGGCTTCCTCAGAGACCATTTCTTTCAGGGACTGGCCTTCCTGTGCGCTGTCTCCTGAATTGCAGGCTGTCAGCAAGCTTGCCGTTAAAAGTATGGATAAAAATTTCTTCATTTTGCACACCTCATTAAGTTTGGAATAATTGGACCGGGTCTACACGGTAGGAACGGATGGCAGGGACAAGGGTAACCGCTGTGCAAAGAAGTATGCCGCCAAGTAATAGATATACTTCTGCAAGGATTGGTGTAAAAGGTGCCAGATTGATTCCTGCGTAGGAAAAAATCAGATCCTGCAGGAAGTAAGTTCCGGCATGGCCCAGCAAAATACCCAGCAAAATCCCGCTGATCGTTAAAAGATTAGCTTCGGCCATCATGCCTGCCATAATGTAGCTTTTCGGTTTTCCAATCAAACGCAGAAGGCCGATGTCTTTTTTTCGTTCTGCTGCCATCGCAGATAGTGATAAGAGGATGGAAATGGCGGCAACAAGGACGGTTGCAAAAGCAATTACTTTCACCAGTCCGGCTCCCGTATCCACAATGGAAAGGATATTCGCTGTCTCTTTTCCGCTGTAGGCAACTTGGACACCGTCCAGTTCATCGTAGTTAGCTTTGATGACCGCCACGTCCATAATCCCTTTCGGCTTGATAAGAATCGCGGTTATTTCACCTTCATGATGTTCAGCTTCGGCTCCGGATTGTGCTTCTTCCTCCGCGTGGTCTTCATGGACAAGCCAGGCTGTATCCAAGGTAGTGAATAAAGCTTTATCATCAGGTGTGCCGAGCTTTGGCAGGATGCCTGCTATTTTAAACGTAAACTCCTCATGAGCACCTGCAGTTTCCGTGACTCCATGTTCACCATGAAATTCATCTCCGACTTTCAACCCAAGCTGTTCGGCTGCATAACTGCCGGCGACAACTTCTCCAGCACTTTTATAAATCGTGCCATCCTGCAGAACTGCTTCAGGGTAGCGGATGCTTAAGTAATCAGAAGGCACTCCAACAATAGGGGAACCTTTGTAACTGTCGCCGCGGGTCATGGGAATGGCCATGTCGACAAAACGGTTCTCTGCTAATTCTTCATATAATTCATAATCAATATTTCCTGTTGGTGCCCCGACATGGTAAAAGGTGTTCAAGATCAGCTGTGAGGCGCTTCCTTCTGCCCCCACGACTCCTTGAAAAGGCCCGTATCCTTTTCCGACATTTTTGGAAAGGCCATCATTTACTAAAAAAATGAAAACGATAAGCGCAGTGGCGACTGAGACGGCGAGTACCGTAAGGATTGTCAGTGTTTTTCGATGAAGGAGATTTTTCCAGGAAAGTGTAAAGAGATTCATGCGGTCTTTCCTCCTCTTTGCAAGGATTGATTCAGTTCAGGCATGGTCAGGTTCTTAGGGAACCAGGAAGCTAATTCTCTGTCATGTGTGACGCAAAGCAGGGTTTGACTGAGTTCCTGGCACAATTTTAATAGAAGGTTCATGATTTGATGGGCAGTATCGTAATCAAGGCTTCCTGTCGGTTCGTCCGCAAGTACAATCAACGGCTCATTGATCAATGCCCTGATGATGGCTACTCGCTGCAGCTGGCCTCTTGACAGCTGTGAAGGGTAGCGGTGTTCCTTGCCTTTTAGACCGACTCTCTCAAACCATGAGGAGATCAACTGCTTCTGCTTGGCTTTCGGCATATTGTCCAACACCAGCCTGATGTTTTCTTCTGCTGTCAGGCTTGCGATCAGGTGAAAATCCTGGAATACATACCCGACGTAGTTCTTTCGGAAGAAATCCTGTTTTGCCTGTGGCAGTTCACTTATAGTGGTCCCATTGACGATCACTTTTCCGCTTGTAGCCTGAATGACCCCGCCGATAATATGCAGAAGTGTACTTTTGCCCGAGCCGCTGGGACCTGTGACAGCCGCCTGTTCACCTTGTTCTATATCTAAATAGGGAATGTCCAAAATGTTGACATCGCTTTTTTCGACTGAATAAGCTTTAATCAAATGCCGTATCTGTATCATCTACTTCTCCTCCAGATTATGAGATATCTTGGATATTCTACTATATGGAAATCTAGTAAAATGTAAATTTACAAAAAAAGCAAAAAGAATTTACATTGGCGGGTTTATTGGGGGTTCTTCAAAATCAGTACCTAAAGTTCCGGACTCTACTGCCGCTTTCTCCCTAGATTTGGTAGAATAGTAGGGTGTGATAAAAGAAGAAAAGGGGAAGAGAGATGATTAAAAAATTTTTACCTGCACTTTTAGCAATTATTGTATTTTTTTCTGGCACTGATGTGCTCCAGGCTGCAGAGCCGGCTGAAGGGGAACTAGCCATTAACCAGATGCTGACAGAGAAGGCGATGCTGGCGAATATTCCACCGGAGATCTTGAAAGCGATTGCTTACCAGGAGAAGTGGATACAGGATCACCAGCCTGACGATGAAGGCATCGGTCTATTCGGAATCCATGATAAAGAAAGATTTGATGAGGAAAGATTAGAAACAGATGATGCCTATAATACGGATGCTGCTATTGAGCTTCTTAATGAGAGATGGGAGAGAGGGTTGAATGGTGAGCTTCCGCGATTCAAGGGGGCCAATCGACAGATTTTAGAGCATTGGTACTTTGTGATTCTAGCTTATGATGGGGTGAGCGCGGGGAATTATCCAATTGAAATGATTGAGGGGAATGCGTATCCAAATGGTAAATCGTATCAGAGTGATATTTACAAGCTTATGGCCCTCCATAATGATGGCCTTCTAACTCCGGAAAAACCAACTCTGTATTCACTTCCATTCAAAGAAGAGGACTTTTCCGTTAACGGAGGCAGCCTTATTTTTAACACTATGGAGTTTTCACTTAAAGATTATTCTTTTACCTACTCCAAATACCTGTTTGAAAAGGGAGATATCGCAAGAGTAAAAAACGATGGATGGGACCTGGATTTACTAATAGATTCACCTTTTAAAAGTGAGGCAGAGAAGATTGAACGTGTGTCCTTCGATAGTGAAGTGGAAATACTGGAAGACACTCACTATCTGGATTATGTTTTGAGAGAGTTTGCGCCTTTTAACCAGCCTGATCAGTCTTATATCATTCCAAACCATGGAACACGTTACAAAGTGAAGGTCCTGGATGGAACGAACCGCACGGGCTATTTGTCTTCGGCTGCATTGGTGCCGGTGGTGACGAGAATCAATGGCTTGGATCGTTATGAGACTGCGAATGAAATTGCGCTGGAAGGCTGGCAAGATGGGGCAGACACAGTGGTCATCGCACAAGGAAATGATTTCCCGGATGCGCTGGCAGGCGCCCCGCTGGCAGCTTATCATGAAGCACCGGTTCTTCTTGTTGAAAAGGGAAAGGCTATCCGGGAAGATGTCCTTCAAACGATTAAGGCATTGGATGCCCAAAAGGCCATTATCTTGGGCGGGACCGCAGCTGTATCAAATCAGGTGGCAGACACCTTGAAGGAAAAGGGCCTGGAGACCAGCCGTATTGCAGGCGGCAGCCGTTTTGAAACGGCGAAACTGATAGCGGATGAGCTGCCGGAAACGAATAAAGCAGTTGTAGCGTACGGTTATAATTTCCCGGATGCCCTTTCCATTGCTCCGTATGCGGCAAATGAATTAATGCCCATCCTCTTAACGGATACAGTAAAAAAGGGGCAGCTCCCAGAGGCAACATTGGAAGAGCTTCAAAATAAAGAGCTTGTTTATATAGTCGGGGGAACCTCTGTAATTCCAGAAAAATTAGTGAGTGGGATTCATACTTCAAAAACCCGCCTTTCAGGTGGAGATCGTTATAAAACAAGCGAAGCCATCATCAACCATTTTGCACCGGCAGCCATCAAGGAAGCAAACGTGGCAACCGGCAGAACCTTTGCTGACGCCTTAACAGGAGCATTGCTTGCATCGAAACGCCATCAGCCGCTCATTCTTGCCGACACCAACAATGTAGATGAAGCGAAAAGAATCATCTCCACCAAAGGAATTCAACATCTGTTCTATCTGGGAGGAAAGACTGCCAACAATACACAGCACCTGCTGAGGACTGAATTGGCTGAATAAAGGGATGCTTTACTTGATCCGGGAGTGTTTATTTAATAGGCTCTTTTCTTAACTTTGTTGCAATTTGATCCTAATTCAAAAAAATGACAATATAACAAAAGTGAAATCTGATAATATTGAAAAGGAAAAGAGCTGTACTTCCTGGATTAGAGAATAAACTCTTAGTATCCGGGTATCCGGCTCTTGGGATTTTTCCGAAAGCAACAATATAGGCGGAAACAGCCACTTAATAGAAGGACAGCGAAATAACAGGACTCCAGGGGATTCTGTTCCTTTCTAAGAAAAGCATGGCAAAGGGCTTAATCTGTGCCAGGAGATAGGAGTGAAATTGATGAAAAAAGTGGTGTTAGCAGGAGGAACCGGTTTTATTGGAGAGTATCTTAAAGCGCGGTTCACCGAATTGGACTATGAAGTACAAATTATTTCAAGGCAAAAACAGCATATTTCTTGGGAAGACCAAGCAGCAATGGTAGAAGCTTTAGAAGGTTCAGATCTGTTGATCAACCTCGCGGGCAAATCTGTGAACTGCCGGTATAACGAGACTAACAAGAGAGAAATTATGAATTCCCGGATAAGGACGACAACATTGTTAGGAAAGGCTGTCCAAGCTTGCAGCACCCCTCCGAAGACCTGGATGAATTCCAGTACAGCAACTATTTACAGGCATGCAGAGGACAAGCCTATGACTGAGGAGGCAGGAGAAATCGGCTCAGGATTCTCCGTCGATGTAGCAGTGAAATGGGAGGAAGCCTTCTTTTCATTTAACTTGCCCGATACGAGACAAATAGCCTTGCGAATAGCCATCGTATTAGGAAAGGGTGGAGGAGTGATGACACCCTATCAAAATTTAGTGAGATTCGGACTCGGAGGCAGCCAGGGAAAGGGCAGCCAAAAATTCAGTTGGATTCATATCGAAGACCTCTATCGTATCATTCTCTTTTTGAACGATAACAAAGAGCTCAAAGGGATATTTAATTGTTCAGCGCCATACCCTGTGAGTAATAAAGAGTTAATGGGAGAGTTAAGAAAATCAATGAATGTCCCATTAGGCCTTCCTTCCCCTAAATGGATATTGGAGATCGGCTCCAGGGTGATAAGAACCGAAACAGAACTTGTCCTTAAAAGCCGGTGGGTTATACCAGAACGGCTTGAACGGAAAGGGTTTGTATTTAAATTTCAGACCCTTGATCAAACATTACAAAGCATTCTTAAATAACACCGGTGATAGAAGGGAGGAGGCATCCAACCTTTACTAGCGAGTTAATCTTTTATAGATTGACTCTTTTTTTAGGCTCTTTGTATGAAAAAAGGCAAAATTAAGCTTGGCAAAACTACTAGCTTATCCACTTTGAATCTTACTTATACTATGAGGATGGTTATAGTAGCCTTTTTTATGATAGATGGTGGCGGTGGTGCCGTCATGGGAGTTTTTCGTAAACATTGTTGCTACTTGATACTTAGTTCAAAAAATCCCCCTATTACGAGGATGAAATATGGCAAACCTAAAAAGAAAAGAGCTGCTCTTCCCCGTTTAGCGTTAAAACTCTTAGTATCCGGGGAAAAATCCGGCTCTTGGGATTTTTCCGAAAGCAACTATATATGCGAAAACAGCCTTTTTATAGGCAAGACAGAATAATTGAACGGCGGTAATGGGCCTGTTGTTTTGGGCGGGAGATTGCCCCTTCGGTCGGGAGAGCAGGGATTCTTATGAGATATGTCCGAAGTGAGGGTATCTTCGGTTGGGAGCGGCGGAATTTGAGTGAGATATGTCCGAAGTGAGGGTATCTTCGGTTGGGAGGCGCGGAATTTGAGTGAGATATGTCTGAAGTGAGGGTATCTTCGGTCGGGAGCGGCAGATTTTGAGTGAGATATGTCTGAAGTGAGGGTATCTTCGGTCGGGAGAGCTGGAATTTGAGTGAGATATGTCCGAAGTGAGAGTATCTTCGGTCGGGAGCGGCAGATTTTGAGTGAGATATGTCCGAAGTGAGGGTATCTTCGGTCGGGAACGGCGGAATTTGAGCGGGATATGTCCGAAGTGAGGCCATCTTCGGTGGGGAGCGGCAGATTTTGAGTGAGATATGTCTGAAGTGAGTGCATCTTCGGTCGGGAGGGCTGGAATTTGAGTAAGATATGTCCGAAGTGAGGCCATCTTCGGTCGCGAGAGGTGGAATTCGAGTGAGATATGTCCAAAGTGAGGGTACCTTCGGTCGGGAACGGCGGAATTTGAGCGGGATATGTCCGAAGTGAGGGTATCTTCGGTCGGGAGCGGCAGATTTTGAGTGAGATATGTCCGAAGTGAGGGTATCTTCGGTCGGGAGAGCTGGAATTTGAGTGAGAATATGTCTGAAGTGAGGCCATCTTCGGTCGGGAGCGGTGGAATTCTTGTGAGATATGTCCGAAGTGAGGGTATCTTCGGTCGGGAGGCACGGATTTTGAGTGAGATATGTCCGAAGTAAGGGTATCTTCGGTCGGGAGAGCTGGAATTTGAGTRAGATATGTCCGAAGTGAGGCCATCTTCGGTCGGGAGAGCTGGAATTCTTGTGAGATATGTCCGAAGTGAGGTCATCTTCGGTCGGGAGCGGCGGAATTTGAGTGAGATATGTCCGAAGTGAGGCCATCATCGGTCGAGAGGGCCGGAATTCGAGTGAGATATGTCCGAAGTGAGGRYATCTTCGGTCGGGAGCGGCAGATTTTGAGTGAGATATGTCTGAAGTGAGGGCCACTTCGGTCGGGAGGCGCGGAATTTGAGTGAGAATATGTCTGAAGTGAGGCCATCTTCGGTCGGGAGCGGTGGAATTCTTGTGAGATATGTCCGAAGTGAGGGTATCTTCGGTCGGGAGGCACGGATTTTGAGTGAGATATGTCCGAAGTAAGGGTATCTTCGGTCGGGAGAGCTGGAATTTGAGTAAGATATGTCCGAAGTGAGGCCATCTTCGGTCGGGAGAGCTGGAATTCTTGTGAGATATGTCCGAAGTGAGGNGAAGTGAGGGTATCTTCGGTCGGGAGCGGCAGATTTTGAGTGAGATATGTCTGAAGTGAGGGCCACTTCGGTCGGGAGGCGCGGAATTTGAGTGAGAATATGTCTGAAGTGAGGCCATCTTCGGTCGGGAGCGGTGGAATTCTTGTGAGATATGTCCGAAGTGAGGGTATCTTCGGTCGGGAGAGCTGGAATTTGAGTAAGATATGTCCGAAGTGAGGCCATCTTCGGTCGGGGGAGCTGGAATTTGAGTAAGATATGTCCGAAGTGAGGCCATCTTCGGTCGGGAGCGGTGGAATTCTTGTGAGATATGTCCGAAGTGAGGCCATCTTCGGTCGGGAGAGCTGGAATTCTTGTGAGATATGTCCGAAGTGAGGTCATCTTCGGTCGGGAGCGGCGGAATTTGAGTGAGATATGTCCGAAGTGAGGGTATCTTCGGTCGGGAGCGGCGGGATTTTGAGCGGGATATGTCCGAAGTGAGGGCCACTTCGGTCAGGAGGGGTGAAATGTGAGCGGGATATGTCCGAAGGGAGGTCATCTTCGGTCGGGAGAGCTGGAATTCTTGTGAGATATGTCCGAAGTGAGGTCATCTTCGGTCGGGAGCGGCGGAATTTGAGTGAGATATGTCCGAAGTGAGGCCATCTTCGGTCGGGAGAGCAGGGATTCTTATGAGATATGTCCAAAGTGAGGGCGTCTTCGGTCGGGAGCGGCGGAATTTGAGCGAGATATGTCCGAAGTGAGGGCCGCTTCGGTCGGGAGGGCTCGGAATTTGAGCGAGATATGTCCGAAGTGAGAGTATCTTCGGTCGGGAGCGGCAGAATTTGAGTGAGATATGTCCGAAGTGAGGGTATCTTCGGTGGGGAGCGGCAGATTTTGAGTGAGATATGTCCGAAGTGAGGGCCGCTTCGGTCGGGAGAGCCGGAATTTGAGCGGGATATGTCTGAAGGGAGACCCGTTTCAGTCGGGAGCGGTGGAATTTGCGTTCTTCGCTTTAGGCTGTTCATCCATACAAAAACAGACATGTCATCACGACATGTCTGTTTTTTGTATCTTAACGAGCCAGGATTATCTTACTGCTTTTAACAATTCTTCCTTAACGTCCGTTCCTACTGCACTATTTCCACCAAGAACTGTGACTGCAGATACATAGGTTGTATTTGCATATTTAGTCAGGAAGTTCTTAACTTCTTCAGGCAGGGAGTCTGGATTTACTAGCAGCAATAGCCCATCATTTTGGTTTACAAATGGTGTTGCTGATAGAGCATCTGGATAGTTTTTGCCGCTTGCAACGAAAATTTTGTCCGTTGTCACATTGAATTCTTTGAGCAATTCTACCAATGTGGCATAGCGGTCAGAACCAGAGAGTCTTTTCACTGATTTGGAAACAGCTTTTGCTTCTTTAATCACTGAATCCGTGATGGCAGCTGTTCCGCCTGCAGCATAAACATCTTCACCTTTCAGAATAGCTTCCGCTTCTTTAGAAAGGTCCGTTCCATTTGTTAAAACAATCGGCATGCCTTCAGCACCAGCGATAGATCCAGCACTTAGTGCATCGGCATAGTTTGCTCCTGTTGCCAGGAAGACGCCGTTGCCTTCAAAGCCAAGTTCTTTCAGTTCTGTAACAATCGCCAGGTTCGTTTCATAGCGATCTTTACCGGAAAGACGGTCAATATTATCTTTGTCGATTCCGATTCCTGAAAGTTGAGTGTAAACTCCCTCATTGACGGCCGCTTTTCCACCAACCAGGTAGACATTTTCTGCTCCAAGGCGCTTCAATTCAGCTAGCGCGGCAGAAGATAATTCACCATCAGCGGTAACCGGAATGATCGGTGCGTCTAATGCAGAAGCTAACGGACCTGCAGATAGAGCATCCGGGAAGTTGTATCCAGTAGTAATCAGTACTGTTTCAGCTCCGCCTTCTGGATACATTTCTTTAGAAACTTCGATGGCTGTTCCAACACGGTCAGTGCCGGATACTACATCCAAAGTGGCTTCAGAAGCTTGTTTCACGTTTACTGTACGAGTTACAGAAGTCTTGTTTCCAGCTTTGTCACTTACACTATAAGTAACATGATACGTGCCGGATTTTAATCGAAGAGTGGATGTGACCGTTACATGATCTGTTAGGTTTCCATCCATTGTATCTTCTGCAGCAAAACCAGGTTCTACGAAATATTGGCCAAAGTCAAGTTCTACCGGGTTATTACCGGAAAGGGTGATGACTGGAGCGGTAGTATCCACTACTGTTACTGTACGTTTTACTGCCGCTGTATTTTCTGCAGCATCGGTTACAGTGTAAGTAAGGATATATTCGCCTGCCGTATTAACATCTACTTTTCCAGAGACTGTTACTTCATCCGTCAGGTCACCATCAACTGCATCAGTTGCTGTGAATCCTGGATCTGTGAAGGTTGTTGCACCTTCTACTACCAGCTCAGCGCCATCTGTCAATTCAATGGCAGGTGCTGTAGTGTCAACGACTGTGACAGTACGAGTCACGGAATATTCATTATCACTGCTGTCAGCTACTGTATAAGTCAATGTATATTCTCCAGGAACAGCAGTATTAACTGTGCCTGTTACGACAACTTTATCAGTTAGATCTCCATCAACATTGTCAGTTGCGGTAAATCCAGGTTCTTTATATTCAGAACCAGCTTCCAATTCGATTGTGCTTTCACCAGTTAATTCAATGTAAGGATTAACTTGGTCAACTACATGAACACGACGCTGTACAGATGATTCATTCCCAAGTGAATCCGTTGCAGAATACGTTAAGATATATTCTCCTGGAACCTCAGTGTTCACTTCGCCTGAAACGTCTACTTTATTTGTTACATCACCGTCAGTGAAGTCTTCGGCTGTATATCCTGGGTCAACAAACTCAGTATCTACATCCATGACGAAAGGATTCTCACCTTTTAATGTGATGGCTGGGCCTACTCCATCAACAGTGAATGGATTGGACGTGAATTTAATGTTGTTTCCTACTATATCTTTACCACGAACATGCAGATACCATTTTCCTTCAACTCCAGACAGAGTTAAAGCATCTCCATTCGTGAATGGAAGCCATTTTTCTGTCTCGCTTGCAGAGCGCTGCAATCCTTCGAGTTTGGAAGAATCACTAGCCGCATCTTCGGAGTTAGACCACTTATATTCAAGTGTTCCTTCAGCAGCATCCTTCACATTTACCGTAACAGAAGGTTGAGCAGTCACTTCTGTAGAACCGTTATTATCCAATTCAGGAGTAGGTGCTTCATTGTCTACTGTGAACGTTTCAGTGATAGAAGAATCTAAGGTTCCGTCACTAACGTCTACGAGTAAGGTATAGCTGCCGGACTCTAATCCTTCAGGCAGTGTGACTTCAACCGGGATGTCTTGAGACTCACGTGTTGAAACAAATGCGTCTTCCACAGACGCTACAACTTCCTCATCGCTATTAAGCACTTTGGAAGAAATCGTAACTTCTTGATCCAAGTTTCCATCGTTTGCTGTTACGGTAACGTTGATTTTGTTATGACCTTCATTACTTGAATACACTTCTTCAAGGCCAGTTAATGTTCCTGTTGGAGTACGATCATCAAATTCAATTTGGACTTTTGCAGTAGTCATATCAGCTGCTTGTTCCAGTACAGAAATATCGAGACCGTAACCAGGTACATTACGCCCTGAATAAATTTGGCCAGGGTTTGAATAATCTTCGTCATCATTAAACACCGGCTTGGCTGGTTGTGAAGCCAATTCCATGAAAGTACCATTGATATCTTTATAATCAAGATACATTTTATCAGTAGCATTTAAAGAGAATGCCGCATCCTGTATTTGGTATCTGGTAGCACCCACAACGCCATCGGACCATGCGGCAGTGGCTTGATGGGCATCAACTACCCCGTTGAAACCATCACCAGGGTGATCACCAACCCAGTTGTTATCGTATTTGTTATCTACATACCAAACAACCATACCTGGATCCAAAGTCATGATTGAATTACCGCGAGGGATATGCGCTAATGCCGTGTCGGCAGCAGCGTAGTTTCTCCACTCAACCAAGTAGTAGTGTTCAGAAGTTTTGATTCCGTCGGTTTTTGTAAAGCCTTTGGCTGTGAAAGCAGAAGTTTCTGATTCTGCATCATCTGTTACAAGGTCAGCGCCATCTGCAATAACCTTGATATCATCCACATAAAGACCCGGCATTGCAACATAACCGTCTGTCCAGTAGTTGATTTTCAGCTCGATTTCTTGTCCCGCAAACTCGGAAAGATCAAAGCTTGCTTCTTTCCATCCGTTTGAAGTTCCTGTAATTCCATGTCCCGGGCTTTGATCATATGGATTGGCATCTGTTGTGATATTACCGGCAACAGTAGCCCATTGACCAGAGCCATCTTTTACTTGTACGCTTGCATAATCCCAATGCTCTTCAATATCGTAGAACGCATTAAAGGTTAACTCAGCATTAGAAACATCTGTTAAATCCACTTTAGTGGAAAGGTTGTTATCCAGATCGTTTCCACTGCCACTGTGGTATTCAAACTCACCGCTAGTCGGTGTGTTAATAACCGTTTTCTTATCCGGCAAAGTGATTTTTACTGAATCAGCATTCGTTCCTTTAACGCTTGCTTGATCCAGGTCCAGCACCTTTTTGCCGCTTTGAATGTCCTCTAAGCTGTATTCAACATCTTTGAACCAGTTAGATTCAGGCATTCTATTCTGAAGATATTCTTTATCATATGGACTGAATCCGGTCGGCTCTGTTCCACCTATAAGCCCGGCCCAGCTTCCTGACGCCATGATTGTCCAGTAATCAGTTGGAGCCCCGACACCGCCAGCTGTATAGTTCGTGTCATAATGATCAGGAAGTCCTAAATCATGTCCGAATTCGTGAGCAAATACGCCTGCAGCTCCGTCTTCCGGCTGCACTGTATAATCTAGTGCAGCCAGTCCGCCGCCCCAATAGTCAACTTCTGCTTGTCCATCAGTCTCAGGAATGACCGATACGTCCTCTAAGTTCCAGCTGTGGGACCAGATCGCATCTGCTCCGAGAGCACCGCCGCCAGCTTCCTCACCTGTACCTGCATGGACGATCATCAAGTGGTCAATGATGCCATCCGGCTCACGGTAATTTCCGTCGCCATCTAAATCGTATAAATCTTCTTGGTCAAATTGTGCTAAATCAATGTTAGGATCCTTAGCTGCGTGAGCCAATGCCTCTTTAATCAGCTCACGAGGCCTGATATCACTGTCTTCTGCTGTTGGATAGTTTCCTCCATAATAAGCAGCAGGATGTTCAGCTGTATACCATTCTGAAACAGCTCCGTCAATTGTATAGCTTCCGCCGGATTGCTGTTCATAGAATTCCTTCATGGAAATGAAGTCTTCACCATTTCCGCCTTTATAGGTCTCGTCACCAAAAACCATATTTTCATAGTGTTCTTTTGTATAGTTATCATATAACAGTACTGGGTTATCAGCCTCTGTGATGCTGCTGTTCGAGTAGTCCGGGAAATCTATTAGAAGCACCAGCACTTGGTCGGTTTGCACATCTCCGTCCCAATCCTCTTCTTCAATTCCGCTGACTTTATTGGACTGTGCTTTTACCTTATTTTCTTCTCCGGCTTTTGGAGAAACAGGAGCTGTTTTCTTTAAGTTTGCTTTCCTTTGTAATTCAGTACGGACCTTTTTTTGATCCTCTTGATCTGCTGCTAATTTCTCAGCCTTTGCAGAACGTTTCTTCAAGTAGGTCTGCATCTGTTTTCTTTGTTCCTCTGGTGATGCATCCTCATCCACAATGCCTTGCTTGATTAATGATGGCAGAAGCTTCTCTTCATTTACCAATCCTAAGTCAAATGGTCCGCTGACATGCTGGCTTAAGAATGGCAGGTTCTCTTCGCTGCTGTGTGTATGGTCATGTGATTCAGCCTTAGCTGTGCTAACATTCCCAATCAGTGGAGCAAAGGAGCTGAAGATAATGCTTGATGAAAGGACAGATGTCCCTAATACCTTCTTCCAATCTAACATTCAATTTCCTCCCTGTATCTTGTGTTTGGAACTAAGTCCATATACTTGCCGTTACTAAAAAACTAATAAAATAGATTGGTTGCCTATGTAAAAATATCAATTATCTAAATATAAATAATAGTTCAATAGTTTGGGCGTATTAAAATTTTACCATATTTTATATAAATAACCACCAAAATGCCTGAAATATTTCATTTTTCGAAATAAAAGGACAAAGGGAGAGGTTCCTTGTCCTTCCAAATTATTACAATCCAGTGTTGCAAATGTTAAGTTGTGCTTGTATGTACCGATATGTTTACTAACAGCGGTCTTGTTACAGACTGATTTATTCGATAAAACAATTCTATTTTAAGGGGGAAATAGTAGTCCTAAGGGTCGTCTCTTAGATTTTTTTATGTATCTGTGCCGGTGGTGTGATCGGAACAGGTCACTACAACCACAAGCGGTTCTTTTACTTGCAGTGGTATGTACTTTTACTTGCAGTGGTATGTACTATGAAAAAAGCTATGCGATATAGAGTAAATTGAAGTGTGTGTGATTTATTTGAGAGCCTTGCTGGAGATCCTTATGAAGTGATCTCAAGGTATAGGATTTTAATAGAAGAGAACCCGAGGCTAAGAGAAGCATTTATGTTTTTAATAGGCTCTTCTCGTAAACTTTGTTGCTATTTGATATTAACCATAAAAAAATAAACCAATCACAAAGATTAAATCTGGCAAAACCGAAAAGAACAGAGCTGCTCTTCCCCGTTTAGTGTTAAAAGTCTTAGTATGAAAATCCGGCTCTTTGGATTTTTCCGAAAGCAAAAATATATGCGGAAACAGCCTTTTAATAAGACATGTTCATCCGGACATGTTATTTCCTTTTAGTTGAACAGGATAGGCAAGAGCACAATTGAATCAACATTAATTGCACACTTTGTTCTGACTATTTTAATTGTTTGCAATAGGTGAACTTTAACTTTCGACAAAAATCGACTTACTTTTACAATTCGAGCTATTACAATGGAATTCTACTAGGTAAATAGACTCATTTTTGGGAGGGGTGACATAAATGGTTTCAGAAGTTTTTAAAGCAAGAGTGGATTTTACAATGGATGTAACTAAATTGACGGAGGAACTCAGTATTATCAGCCATATTCTGCATCGTCATCCTTCTAAAGACATTAGCTCCTACATAGACCATCTAGAGAGAATCCAATACTTGACTACTAGAATCAATCACTTAATAGGGCGCACCTATTAAGCTTACTTCCAAGGGGGAACATTATATTGAAGAAAAGTAAAATGTCAGGTTTGTTGAACTTAAAAAGCCTGAGGCTAAAAATGATTATCGTTTTCTCAGTTATCTTTGCGATTATGCTCACGGGTTTATCCGGATTCCTATACATGAAGCAGAGTGCTGAAATTAAAGAGGATGTAAGAAATGATTCAAAGCTTGTGACTGAAGACTTGAAATATAATGTTAATATCTTTTTAGAAAAATATGAATCCAACATAAAGATGTTTGGAAATGAAGCGTTAATAAGAGAATACTTAAAAGGGAAGAGCAGTACATCTGATAATGGAAAAGATTCCTCTTCATTTCAATCGCAGATCGACGAAGAGAACATTTCTAAAGAATTCAGATCTTATATCAAAGAAAATAAAGATGTTACGAATGTATATGTTACCTCTATAAATCAGTCATTCCTTATTGAGCCGTTTGTTGAGCTTCCGTCCGATTTTAACCCGCAGAAAGCACCGTGGTTCAAAGGAGCAGAGTCTGATTCAGAAAAAGTATTTTGGAGCGACCCGTATAAAGACCAGACTTCCGGAAATTTTATTGTGACTGTTTCCAAAGCCGTTACAGAAGCAAATTCCAATAAACTTCTAGGTGTTATTGCAATGGATATCAAAGTTGAGCCTTTAAATGAGCTGGTTGGAAATATTAACGTGAATTATAACGGATATGCTTTTCTTTTCGACCAGCAAGCAATGGCTATGGTCCATCCGACTGAACAAGGAAATAACCTGATGGAGTTAAGCTTTATTAAAGATATGTATGACTCTGAACACAGCGCTGGCCGCATGGATTATGTATTTAATGATCAGGACAGGGTTTTGTATTATGAAACTCTTGAGAACACTAATTGGAAAGTCGGAACCGTTTATTTGTATGAGGACATGCTAAAGGAAGCAGCCGACCTACGTAACTTACTTCTCTTGTTGACTGTTGTTATGGTAGTTGTAATGGCTGTGGTGACTACTTTGGTTGCTCAGTCTATTGCCAAGCCTCTGGTCGTTCTGAATGAGCAGGTTGGGAAAGTCGCAGATGGGGACTTAACTGTGGAGGCGGAGTCGCGTTCCAAAGATGAAATTGGACAGCTGACGCAAAACTTCAGTATTATGGTGAAAAGTATGAGGGAGATCCTTCATTCTGTTCAAGATTCTGCATCCAATGTGAAAGTATCCTCTGAAAGTCTGAGCGCCATTTCTGAAGAAACGACTGCTTCGAGTGAAGAGGTTGCCCGTGCTATGAATGAAATAGCGAAAGGATCTTCCAGTGCTGCAGCTGATGCAGAGACAGGCAGTCACATCACTCTTGCTTTATCAGAGCAAATTGAAGATGTCAGTAAAGGTGCCTCCCAGCTCCTCACGCTTTCTGCCAGTGCTACAGAAGCAAGCAGTCAGGGGGTTGCTCAGATGAATACCTTAAAGGAGAAGGCAGATCAATCCAATAAGGTCATCCATTCGGTGGAATCTGTAGTACGTAATTTAACAGAGAAGATTAAAGAAATTGAAACGGTGATTCACTCTATTACTGCGATTTCGGATCAAACCAACCTTCTTTCTCTCAATGCCAGTATCGAAGCAGCGAGAGCAGGAGAACATGGAAAAGGTTTTGCCGTGGTAGCTGAAGAAGTCAGAAAACTGGCTGAGCAGTCCGCGCAGGCAACAGAGCAGGTCAAGAATACCATCGCAGGTATCCAAAAAGAATCTGAGCAGGCAGTACACGAAATGTCAGAAACAAAAATGATAGCAGGCGAGCAATCTGTAGTCGTTGAAGCGACTGAACAAGCTTTCCATACCATATTGGCAGGAATCGATGAAATGGTTTCAGCCGTTCATGGTATTAGTGAGAAAGTGACAGTGATGAGTTCCCATAAAGATGAGGTGGTTGGCGCAATCCAGAATATCTCTGCGGGTGCCCAGCAATCCGCTGCATCTTGTGAGGAAGTCAGTGCCTCTACGGAACAACAACTGCAAGCATTTTCCGCGCTTTCGGAGTCTGCTGAGACCTTAAGCGAATCAAGCAGAAGTATGCTGGAGATGAGTAAAAGATTTAAAGTGTGATATTCTAGGGGATGGTTCTCCTGCTGCTGCAGCAGGAGAACCATCCCCTTGTTTCCGTCAAGCTCTTTCTAAGAGATTGTTGCTCTTTATTGCTATTTTATCTCATCCCCTTTTTTACGTAAAGGGAGTCGCGGCCTGGCGGAAATCCGTTTCTAACCGTATCCGAAATTTCCCTCACTGCGGCATATAATAGAAGGATCTTTCTAAAATTCCTCAAAAAGAACTTTTATGGTGGATTGTGCAGGTTTCTTCATAGGAGATCACAAACCACTCATCATTCAATCTTTTGTATGCTATATATACTGCAAGACCCTAAATTATCAGGCGAGAAATTTGTCGATATTTATAATGTGTAGGGGTATAGATTTTTCTGATAATTAGTTATATTATAAATTTGCTAGTAACTAATTAAATAAGAAATGATTCTATTTATATAAGGTAGGAGGATACGTATGGCGGGCCATTATATGAAAGAAATATTTACCCCGTTAAAGATTTTTGGAATCAAGTTTTTTAGGAATGAAGAAAACCGAATTTATATTAAAGTGTTCAATCGACCTAGAAAACTGTTCTTCTAACGCTTCAGAATTAAAAAATCTAACTGATAAGGCAAAGCCATTGAAAAGTGGTGACGCAAAGCTATAGGGGCTGAAGTCTGAAGACAATGCCAGCCAGCTGCCGGTTTCTCCTTGTGATCTTTACAACTCTACTCTCATTACTCCTCTATTTTCACCTTCAAACTAACCATCCTGCTTTTAACCTGGACCGAAGTTGAAGTCATTGTTAGGGCGCATAATCTGGCCTTGCTATCAAATCTCGATGGGGAATCTCAACTCTCCTTTCTCCTGTCGGGGTGAGCCTCAATTCAGACAAAGCTCACTCGCTCTTTGACCGAAGAAGGCCTGACTTCAGACAAATCTCAGTCGAAAATTACCTCTCCTGACCGAAAACGGACCCACTTCGGACAAAACTCACTCAGAATTTCACCGGAAGAGGGGACCTGTCCCTCCGTCCCCTCCCTCCAATTTTCTCTGTCACTATTTGTCGACAAGTTACAATATCCTTCAAGACAACTAGAAGCTATACTAATCTAGTAAAATGTTAATATTTTCAATTATAAGATTTTTATTTGGAGGAGAAGAGAAGCTGTGAAAAGAACGAAAAAAGGAATTATTTCTGCTGGTTTGGCTTTGCTTGTCACACTGTCGCCCGTTAGTGAGTTTTCCGTATCTGCAGAGCAATCGGTGAACAAGATTTCCGCTCATGATTTAAAAGAGAAAATCGGTAAACAGCTTTTACGTGAAGGGAAATCTGAAGGTACGGCGCAGCTTCAAATGGTACCCTCCGATGAGAAATTACAAGAGAATACATTAGTTGTTCAATATAAAAACAAATTGCCTGCATCGCTTCATAAGAGTGCAGGAACCTCTGTCAAAAAGAGGGTGTCAGGGCTTGGGTTCGAAATTGTAAGCTATTCAAATAAAGCAAACCTTTCTAAAATCATCAAAACTTATCAAGGTAACCCTGATGTGATTTCTGTTCATAAATCGGCCGCCTTTGAGAAGCTTGGGAAGGCTGATCCGAAAGTAAGAAAACAGCCTTTCTTGAAAGAGTTGAAAGCGGCTGAAGCGCAAAGACTGGCTGGAGCTCATCCTGTTACAGTAGCCGTCATAGATGGCGGAGTGGACAATAAACATCCAGAGTTAAAAAGCAATCTGCTTCCGTCGATCAACATGGTTGATCCGTTGAGGGGGGCAGAGCCTGATCTGCATGGCACACATGTTGCAGGGATCATTGCCGGCCAAAAGAACAATGGAATCGGCGGGATGGGAATCAATCCATCAGCCAAGATTCTGCCTGTGGATGTATTCAATGGAAGCGAAACAGCGTTTGATTATGTCATTGCTGAGGGAATCCTGCGTGCAATAGAAGAGGAAGCCGATGTCATTAATATGAGCCTGGGAAGCAATTTCCCTTCTCCTATTATTGAAAAAGCAGTAGAAAGAGCCATCAATGCCGGAATTACGGTTGTTGCGGCTGCTGGGAACAGCGGAAGTGATGAACGGGAGTATCCTGCCGGGTTTGAAGGGGTTATCAGTGTAGGAGCGGTCAATGACGAAAATATCCTGACTTCCTTCTCGAATTATGGCTCATCCGTTGATGTAGTGGCACCTGGAGAGACCATTTACAGCACAGGATATGATCACGGTCAGAAATCAACTTTCAAGAAATTGAGCGGTACGTCCATGGCCGCTCCAATGGTCGCAGGAGCTGCTTCCCTAATTTTATCAAAATACCCTGACTTAACTCCTGCACAGGTTGAACACCTTTTAGAAAGTACAAGCCGGGATCTGGGTGCAAAAGGATTCGATCTTCAATATGGATACGGACTTATCAATCCTGCTGATGCATTAAAAGCAGACGTGAAGAATCTTCCGGACTCCATTTCTCTGTTCGAGGATGAGTTTCTCGCCAACGCCAAATCACTCAGCTTTTCCAGTGATAAGGCTCAAGCAACTGGAACCATTAAGCTTCCTGGAGAAAGACATTATTACAAACTGGATGTAGAAGAAGGAGAATACATCCAGTCGGCCCTGAGCAGCAGTGACCATTACGATTATGGCCTGGATATTTATTTATACAAATCCAATAAAGCCTACCCTCTGGAAGCCATCAATGTGAATGATGCGAAGGATGGTATTGCTGAAGGCTACTTGTACAAAGCACCAGAAGAAGGCACGGTTGTCATTGGAATCCGCGATGTTAATGGGAACTATAATGCAGATGGAAAGTCTTCCTACCGATTGAATGTTGAAAAAAGGACGGAACTGCCGGAAGACGAGTCCTCCTTGGAACAGCCTGTCTCCTTATCTTTGGAGAAGTCCTTGGACACCCCGCTGTTTCTGACAGGTGAAGAAGGCGATAGTGACTTTTTCACTTTCCAAGTGGATAAACCACAAGTGGTGAAATTTGATGTAACGGGGGTTCCTGGAATCGATTTAAGAGCAAATGTCTTTATGACCGATCCTTCCAACCCTGAAGAAGAGCTTGAAGGGGAAGACTATCTTGTCACATCTGTAGACAACAATGGAGTCGGAGGCAAAGAAACTCTTACGATAGAAGTGTTCCCGGAAATGACGTATACAGTCGAAGTGACCAATGGACCTGACTATTACTTTGACGAATGGTTGGGAGAGGATCTCTTCTCGTTTACATTCAGCGGGTTTGAATCTCTGCACCCTTACAGCGTTTCTCTTCAAGGAAAAGAACTTCCTGAGGATAAAGATGGGTTTCCGGATTCTCTAGGGGAAGAAGAGGAATCTTCATTAGATGATGAAACTACACCAGAGCAAGTGAGAGAATACTATGCAAAACAGTACTCTGAAAGAAAAGAAAACGAAGACACCATTGCCGATGATGAGGATGAGTTCATGGATCCTTTGGAGCAAAGTGCCCTGCCTTTGATGGAGGGAGAAGCGGGGAAGGATTACATCCAAACGATTGATGATATAGATCTTTATCATTTCTCACCAGAGACTACTGGGATTTATCAGTGGGATCTCAGCCAAAGTGAAACATTCCTGCCGTTAATGGAGTTGTTAGCTAAAGATGAGGAAATAGGAGAATGGTATCCTGTAGCCACTAATTACATGGGAATGTACCCTGAAGAGTTCCTGCATTCTGGTCTTGTGGAAGGCAGGCAGTATATCCTAGCTGTCATGAATGGATATTATCAGCCAAGCTTTGAGGAGTATAATGTTAAAGTCAATCTGTTTTATGAAGGAAAGGCAGACGAGAATGAGCCGAATAATTCTCCATGGGAAGCCACTGGAATCGAGGAGAAGGCAATCGGGGATTACAGTACGGTCAGCGATATGGACTACTTCTATCTGCCTCCGGGAGATAAAGGAATCTACGGCGTCAATGTTGCGCCAGTCCCTGAGAAGACGGAAGCAGGGGTCCCTGCTGTTCTGAAAGCCCCAATTGATCCGGTTCTGATTTTTATCGAAGACAGTAACGGAAACCAAGTGATTGATTATAAAGAGAGTGAAAATATGGTCGTTACTGATACGGGCTTTGATAATGAGATGGAGAAAGGCTCTTTTAACAGAAAGCAGGGTGCGGGTTACTTCATCCTGACACTCAACTATTTCAGTGACGTTGCCAGCTTGACACCTTACGAATTAACGGTAGGAGAAGCCTCCCATAAAGATGAAGATTCTCCAAATACGGTCAGCAATAATATCCCGTCGCAGCCATTGGAGATGAAAGTTGCCGGACAGGATAAATACCAGGCGAAAGGCCGGATGAATTACAGCGAAACAGGCGAGGATGTTGATTGGTATAAGCTTCCTGCCTGGAAGGGAACTTCTGCGGAGATTAGTCTCGATGCACCAGCTGATAGTGACGGAGCCTTAAAGGTTTATAGTAAAGCGGGTAAGCTCATTAAAGAAATCGATTACTATGGAGAGAGCGATAACGAAGTGTTTTCTCTGGATTTGACGGAAAGCGGCCCTTACTATATTGCCGTTTCGGATGCTGCAGGAAATCCGAGTGTGGAAGAGTATACGTTGACTGCCGCAACTTCTCCGGTTGATAAAAAAGTCGAGAGAATTGCAGGAAGCAGCAGGTATGATACTTCCTTACAGTTCTCGGACAGAATACCGGATAAATCATTGAACACAGTGATCCTGGCTTCAGGAAAAGATTATCCCGACGCGCTGGCAGGAGCGGTTTTAAACAAGAAGCTAAATGGAACGATTCTGCTGGTGGACGATAATACAGCCACTATTCAAAAAGTAATGAAAGAAACCTCGAGGCTTTTAAAGAAAGATGGAAAAGTGATTATTCTTGGAGGCAGGAATGCGATTCCGGCTTCTATGGAGACTGCAATTAAGAAACAATTTAAGGCAGAACGGGTATTTGGCGAAAATCGTACACAAACGGCTATTGCCATAGCGAAAAAGGTTCATTCTAAACCGGCAGAAATCTTCCTTGCTTCCGGAAAAGAATTTGCAGATACTTTAAGCGTCAGCCCTTATGCTGGAAGTAAATCCATCCCGGTCCTTCTGAATTCTTCTTCTGGACTGGATAAAGACTTGGAGAAATTCATCAAAGCAAGCGGAATTAAGAAAGTGACGGTTCTTGGTGGAGAAAAGGCGTTATCTAAACAAGTAGTTTCTGAGTTAAAGAAAGCGGGCGTTACCGAAGTCAGCCGTAAATCAGGTAAAGACCGCTATGAAACGTCAGCCAAGATTGCTGAAAGCTATTATTCAAACGGAACAAAAGCAGCCATCGCAAGCGGCAAGAGCTTTCCAGATGCGCTGGTGGGAAGCCATCTGGCATCGGTTTATCAAATGCCGATTCTGTTGACAGACGGTAAAGTGCTGGCAAAGCCAGTAAAAGATTATATGAAGAAAAGAGAGAACGGAAACTTCTACCTGTATGGAGGAGAAAAAGTTCTTGGCAAGGATATAGAAGCAGCCTTAAAATAATTTCGTAGAGAGTCCGCTGATTGCAAGGAGGGCACTGAAATATACCGAATTTAATATCAAATTCTCTTTAGCAAAGAAAAAGTCAACTATACTTCCTAAATCGGAAGAAGGGTTGACTTTTTTCTTTGAATCCATTGGTCCATTAAATGGGTTGCTCTTTTTCTCCACTCGCTTTAGAATCTTTTAGTGATTTTTGAACATTTGCCAGCCGGGCCTGGATAGATACCGGTTCAAGGCTCTGGAATAGTGACCAGCCAGTTTCAGCAGTTTGGCTTATATATATAGGGAAAAATTTCCCTTATTTATACAAGGGCACTGAAAATCTACCCAGTTTTATAGTCTACTTGCTTTAACCTAAGATAAAGTCAACTATCCTTCCTTAAAGAGGAAGAAAGGTTTTTTCTTGCTCTCTATCCTGGATCAGCTTTAGAATCCTTTGGTATTTTTTTATTTGCCTGCCACCGCTGGAAAGATAGAAGGGTGCTAATTAAAGGCACTGACCAATGGTGCTTAACTATGTAGTTCCGTGTTTTGGATAGTAAATAGAGGAAAGAGATTCCCTTATTTCTTACAAAACTCTAAAAAAAGCTAAATTAAAGGAATAAATTTCCCTTAATTGGCTTAATACGCTAGAAAAATTGTGCTTTTAATCATATAAGGGAAAAAAGTTCCTCTATTTTCCCCGTAATAAGCTTGAAATTGCAGATAAGGGAAAAAAATTCCCTTATCTACGGCTGAGTACCCAATTAAGGGAATGACTGGACAATTTCTCTCTAAAGCCCATTATATTATTCACCCAACCAAGCGGAACGGTCCTCCTCAACAAAAAACCAGCACTCTTTCATAAAGCTTTTATGAAAAAAGGCAGAATCGCTCTTGGAAGTGAGCGATTCTGCCTTTAAACTAATTGTTGGACTTTTTCAGTGGCCTCATTTATACTGCTGAATACTTAATAAAGAAAATGAGAAGCCGCTTTCGCTATAAAGCCCACTCCACCGTGCTCCAGCCCAGTGGAGCCGTTCATCTTAAACGGAAACCAACAATATCCACGAGAAAAAGGCAGAATCGTTCTTAGAAAATGAATGATTCTGCCTTTTAGATGTTTATTGGACTTTTTCAGTTCTATGGAAAAATTCGGTTTGCGGTATGGTGATTAAGCTATAAATCATGTTTCTTCCAACAATGAGGGACGGTCGCCTTCTGAAAATTTCCTAAAAACAGATACTTGTCCCTTTCACAATTCAAAGCCGTCATCTCAATTTTACGGTTCGTTTAAAAATTGAAGAAAAGGGTAATTAACAATTTTGTAATATTATTTACATTACCCACAAAAGAATTTACAATTAAGTAATTGAATTTACATTAATTGGAGTTGTTAAACTTGTTCAAAAAAAAGATTAGCGGTACACATCTGTTATTATTCACCCTCATATTTATCATCAAGCTTACAGTTCTAAGGGTTGTACTGTTTGAAAATTATAATGTATTTACAACTTTACGATCAGAGTTAGTCTATATATTTTCTGCACTTCTATTAATAGAGCTTATTTTTTCAAAAGGCAAAGTCATCGCCTATTTGATTTTTGATTTTCTTGTTACGGCGGTCTTTTTTTCGGTCATTGTCTATACCGCCTATTTTGGAACTCTTCCTTCCCATTACGATTTAAATCAATTAGATCAGGTCGGAGCTGTCAGTGACAGTATCACTCTATTGATTAAACCTCACTATTTCTTATTCTTTTTGGATTTTCTCTTTTTAATTCCTCTCTTGATTTTTATAAAGAAAAAGGATATTCATCTATTTTCTTTAAAATACAGAAACATGGGGATCCTTTTCGTTGTTTGTCTTATCGGACTTGTTCTTAACTTTTCTGTCCACAGGGATGAAAGAATAATAGATACAATGGCCACAGCGGAATCGAACGGTATATTCAATTATCAAATTCAGCAGTATTTCCAGGATGCCCAAACAGCCTCTGCGGTAAGAAGCTTTACGAACAAAGAAATACAGGATATAAAAGGGACCGCAGTACTTGGAGACGGTGACCGTTATTTTGGCGAAGCGGAAGGTAAAAACCTTATTATGATTCAAATGGAATCACTGCAGGACTTTATTCTCCACTCATCCATTGACGGACAGGAAATCACCCCGCATCTCAACGAACTGGCTAACCAAAGCTACTATTATACGAATGTCTTTCAGCAAATAGGAGCAGGCAATACCTCCGATGCTGAATTTATGGCTAATACCTCGCTTTATCCGGCAGGGCTGCAGGCTACTTCCAAAGCTTATGGAGACAGGAAAATACCAAGCCTTCCCCGGTTATTGAGTGAACAAGGATATGAAACGGCCACTTTCCATACAGGTGAGGTCACATTTTGGAACCGGATTGAAATGTATCCTGCATTAGGGTTTGGCCGCTATTATGACCGCGAATACTTTGGCGATGAAGATGTAGTCGGGAGTTTTGGTCCGTCAGATGACATTCTATATGAAGGAACAATGGATGTTATAGAAGGATATGTTGAGAAAGACAAGAAATTCTATACTCATATTATTTCGCTTACAAATCACTCACCATTTATTATGCCTGCTGAAAAAATCAGCATCGATTTGCCCTCGAAGTATCAGGACTCCTTCTTTGGAAACTATTTAGAAGCGTCTCATTATGCTGACGCAGCACTGGGAAGGTTCATTGAGGAGTTAAAGGCAAAAGGAATTTGGGAAGATACTTTGTTTGTCATTTATGGCGACCATTCAGGGCTTCATGGGAAGCTCTTGAAAAAGGAGGATACAGCCTTAATCAGTGAAGAAATTGGTCATCATTACTCAAGGGTAGACCGTTTTAACGTACCTTTTATAATTCACGACCCCTCAGCGGTAAAAGCTGAAGAAATTGACCAGGTAGGAGGGCAGATTGATATGATGCCTACTCTTTCGAATTTCCTTGGTCTTCAATTAGACGATTATATTCATTTTGGCCAGGACCTTTCTAATACGGAAAGCAACCTTTTTGGAATGAGATATTACCTTCCGACAGGTACATTCTTTAATAATGAAGTACTTTATGTTGCTAGTGCAGACGAGGAAAAGGAACCTGCAGCCTATGACTTGCAAACAACCAATTTCATCCCATTAAAGGAAGAATATAAAAAGTATATGAACAGAATGTTCGAACTCTATGAGTTAAATGATGCCTATCTTAATAGCCTCCCGCAAAGAGGAATCTAAATAAAAAACCTGCATCTTCTCTTAAGAAGAAGCAGGTTTTTTGCTGTGTAAAAAAAATCAAGCTTTGTAAAGAACTTTTAACTAGGTTTCCGTGTACGGCTTCTGCCCCAAAGGATTCATATCTACCGGAACGGACATAGCAGCACGGAATGTCAAAGATGGCGCCTTTGATCCGTCCAGCTACAGCGCCTGAGGGTCCGTACCCGCTGGAACGGAATTAGCCCCTCGGGGTCAAATAACCCAAAGAGAATAAAAGGAAAGGACGCCTTTTTTTCTCGTTGGAATATTTGCCTGTCGGGGCTGGTCAAGGCGCTTCCGCTTTTGTCTGAAGATTGAGTTAAACATACTCAATTTGCGAAAAATATCATATATTAAGAGTTTGTAAATGAATAGTATGGAACATTTAAATTTTTTTTACACATTTATAGGGATTTTAGTCGGATTTTATATTATACTAATGTATGTTGTAGAAATATTCACGGAAAACAGACTTTATCAGGAGGAATAGTATGGATCTTAAAATAGTTAAGCGCAAAACTCTTAATGTAGCCCTTGCATCAAGTATGGTAGTCAGCTTTTTTGCGCCTGGAGCGATTCAGAAGGCATCGGCTGCTGTAACAACTAATGATTTAATCATTTCTGAGTATATTGAAGGCAGCGGTCATAACAAAGCTATCGAACTTTACAATGGTACGGGTGCAGCTGTCAATCTATCAGACTATACGTTGGAGATTTACACAAATGGAGATGCTGGAAACAAGAAGACTTTTGGCCTGACTGGAACCTTGAATCCTGGTGAGGTTTACGTGATTGCAAATCCCCAAGCTTCTGCAGAAATCCTTAAAAAGGCAAATACAGAAGATGGGATGATAGCCAATTTTAATGGAAATGATCCTTTGACATTGCTGAAAGACGATAGTGTTATTGATTCTATTGGACAACTTGGTGTATCTGCCGATTATGGCAAAGATGTAACACTAGTAAGAAAAGCCTCTATCACTACAGGTGATAAAGACCCATCAGACACATTCTCCGCTGCTGCTGAATGGGATAACCTTCCAAAGGACAACTCCAGCAACTTGGGAGTCCATGGTGAGGAAGCACCTCCTGCAGAACCGATTACATTATCAACGATTGCTGATGCTAGACAAAGTGGAAAAGGATCAATAGTAAAAGTTGAAGGGGTAGCAACAGCTGCATTTACTTCAGGAAGCGCTACAAACCTTTACATACAAGATGGAACAGCAGGAATAGTAGTCCGCGCTGCGGGTATTACTGCTCAACCTGGCGACAAAGTCGTTGTAGAAGGTACACTGGATGACTATTATGGATTAGCCCAGATTTCTACAAGTTCGGCGAATATCAAAGTGGAAACGAAATCTGCAGGAGTGCCGAACCCGGCAGCTATTTCAGCAACTGAGTTCGCAGCCAATGGAGAAAAATACGAAGGAACATTCGTTGAATTCAGCAACATCACAGTTGAATCGGTTAATAACTTTGATGAATACACAGTCACAGATGGAACGGAACAGTTCGTTATTGCTCCTGATGCGGGAGGCCTTTTAGAAGTAGGAAAAACGTACGATTTCGTTCGTGGAGTAGTGGATTACAGCTATGATGAATATAAATTGGTTCCGCGCTCAGCTTCTGATGTGATAGCAGATGCCTTTTCCGTTGTTGCAAATCCTGCAAGCGGAACAGTTGTGGAAGGAACAGAAGTAGTTCTCCAGACCGAAACAGAAGGAGCTTCTATCCATTATACAACGGATGGTTCAGAGCCAACTGCAGCCAGTGCAGTTTATTCTGCACTGATCAAGCTGACTGCCGATGCGACAATCAAAGCGATTGTTGTAAAGGGAGAAGAAGTAAGTGAAGTTTCCACATTTAATTATGATGTAGTAAAGCCTGCTGATGATGTGGAAATCTACGATATTCAAGGTGAGTCCCATACTTCACCATATTCTGGAAAGAATGTTTCGGGTGTAGAAGGAATCGTGACGGCTAAGAACGGTTCCAACGGTTTCTATATCCAAACAGAAACTCCTGATAATAACGATAAGACCTCCGAAGCGATCTATGTTTACAAAAAAGGGAACTCTGTCACTGTCGGAGACAAAGTTTCCGTAGATGGAATGGTAACAGAGTATAGAGAAGGCGGCTATTCAGATGCAAAAGACCTTCTGACAACGCAAATTTCAGCTTCAAATATTAGTGAGATTTCAAAAGGAAATACACTTCCTAAAGCTGTCGTAATCGGTGAAGATCGTACACCTCCTACTGAAATTATTGAAGATGATAATATGACTAAATTCGAACCAGAAACAGATGGATTGGATTTCTATGAAAGCCTTGAAGGAATGCTGGTCGAAATTCCTGATGCTACGATTACAGGACCTGTCAAATATGACGAGCTTCCGGTTATTGTGAATACAAGCGAAGACCAGGAGCGTACGCATGCAAATGGCCTGCTTATCAATCCGAATGACTATAATCCAGAACGCATGTTGATTGATGTGGATGGAATCGATATTGATGCCAAAACAGGCGATATGCTGGATGGCTCTGTAACTGGTGTTGTCAGCTATGACTACAGCAACTTCAAAATACGTCCGATTGGAACATTCCCTAAATTAGTAGATGGCGGAACTGTACGAGAAGTGACATCTATAGAAGCAGCAGAAGAAGAGTTGACGATTGCTTCTTACAATATTGAAAACTTCCATAAAGGCGTAGGAACTGAAAAGATTAATAGAATTGCTGATTCTATCATTAAAAATATGAAAACACCGGATATTGTAGGGCTGATCGAAGTTCAGGACAATAATGGCCCTGACGATGATGGTACTACAAAAGCCGACGATTCTTATCAGGCAATCATTGATGCCATTGAAGCAGCAGGCGGTCCAACTTACAAATTTACGGAAGTCGCTCCTGAGAATAAAGTGGACGGCGGCCAGCCAGGCGGTAATATCCGCGTAGGCTTCATCTATAATCCTGAACGTGTTGAGCTTACGGACAAAGAAGCCGGAGATGCAACTACATCAGTTGGCGTTACAAAAGACGGTCTTACACATAATCCAGGACGGATAGCTCCAACAAGTGACGCTTTTGAAGATTCACGTAAACCTCTTGCTGCAGAATTCATGTTTAATGGCGAGAAGGTTGTTGTCATCGCAAACCATTTGAATTCTAAAGGCGGAGACGGTTCATTGTTTGGTGCGGCACATCCAGTTGTTCTGGGCAGTGAAGTACAGCGAATCGAACAAGCAAAGATTTTGAATAACTTTGTCAACGAAGTAGTAACGACTGTTGAAGATGCAAATGTAGTTGTACTTGGAGATCTGAATGACTTTGAATTCTCAGCTCCAATCAATACGCTGGAAGGCGACATCCTTACCAATATGATGGAGAAACTTCCTGCAGCAGAAAGATATACGTACAACTATCAAGGTAACTCTCAGGTTCTGGATCATATTCTTGTGACGAATAATCTGGCGGATAACACTAAGATTGACAGCATTAATATCAACTCTGACTTCAGTGAAGATCAAGGCCGCGCAAGTGACCATGATCCTGTACTTGCCAGCATTGGTTTCGAAGAAGAAGCAGTGGCTCCAGCGGTTGAAGTTAACCGGATTTCAGGGGAAGACCGTTACCAAACAGCAATTGAAGTATCTAAAAAAGGATGGGACTCTGCAGAAACAGTTGTGATTGCAAGAGGAGATGAGTTCCCAGATGCCCTTTCTGGTGCTCCGCTTGCTTACAAGCTTGATGCTCCAATCTTGTTGACCGGTAATGGCTTTATGAGCCAAGAAGTAAGAAATGAAATTAAACGCTTAGGTGCAAAAAAAGCTGTAATTCTTGGCGGCACAGGAGCCGTTTCAAATTATGTTGACTACCAAATCAATGGGCTTGGAGTGAAGACAGAGCGTATTTCAGGCGCAGATCGTTTTGAAACTGCAGCAAATATTGCTGCAAGACTTGGCGGATCACCTGAGAAAGCAGTTATCGCCAACGCACGTACCTTTGCAGATGCCCTTTCTGCAGCATCCTATGCTGCGCAAAATGGTTATCCAATCATCTTATCTGAACAAGATATGATGCCGGAAGCATCCACGAAGGCAATCAAATGGATTGATAAGCAGATTGTTGTCGGTGGGGAAAGTGCTATTAACACGAAACTTTTCAATAGCTTAAGTGATGCTGACAGAATCAGCGGTGCTGACCGTTATGCAACATCAGCGGAAATTGCCAAAACGCTTACTCCTGTAACTGACAAGGCGATTGTAGCAACAGGAATGGAATTTGCAGATGCATTGGCAGGTTCTGTCCTTGCTGCTAAAGAAGGAGCAGAAATCTTGCTTGTCAAACCATCTGAAGTGCCTGCATCCATCTTGGAAGCAATCGAGAAAGACCAAATCAACAAGTTCCATGTCATCGGCGGAACTCAAGCTGTTGGGGAATCTGTACTGGACAAGCTTAAAGAGGAAAAGTAAAAAGTTTTTAGGAGGGTGAAAACCAGCCCTCCTGGACTCTTATTATATTATTATTAGTTTCATAGATTGTTCAATAAAAGCATCAAAAAAATGTTAAAAAGGATGGGGTCAATTATGAAAATGAAAAAACCACTTTATGGAGTTCTCTCAACTGCCGCACTTGCTGCAGGAATCTTTGCGGTATCTCCTTCAACTGCTGCAGAAGCAGCTGCAGGAGAAAATTTCGACTTGACAATCATGCACACAAACGACACGCATGCACATTTGGACAATGTCGCACGCCGTATTACAGCAATTAAAGAACTGCGTGCTGAAAGAGAAAACTCAATTCTTTTAGACGCTGGGGATGTGTTCTCAGGAACTCTTTTTTACACAAAGTACAAAGGCCTTGCTGACGTAGAATTCATGAACATGATCGGATATGATGCAATGATTCCGGGTAACCATGAATTTGATGACGGCCCTGCTGCATTCGCTAACTTTATTAAAGAAGCAGACTTTCCAATCCTGAGTTCGAATATTGATTTCAGTGGAGATAAAGACATCAGCCCGCTGGTACAAGATGAAATCGGTACACCTGGTGAGGGTGGAAAAGTTTATCCTGCTTCTATCATTGAAGTAGACGGAGAGAAAGTCGGTGTCTTTGGTTTAACAACTGAAGAAACGGCTATCCTATCCAGCCCTGGAGATACGGTTGTATTCGAAGATTACCTAGAGAAAGCCGAAGAAACGGTAGCGATGCTTGAAAAACAAGGCATCAATAAAATTGTTGCTCTTACTCACCTTGGATATAACTACGATGTCAAGCTTGGCGAAACAGTAGAAGGAATCGACGTCATCGTTGGCGGACACAGCCATACTAAGATTGCAGAAGCAGTTAAGGTTAAAAAGGCAGATGAAAGTGCTGACCCGACAATTGTTGTTCAAGCAAATGAATACAGCAACTTCCTTGGAGACCTTCAGGTGAGCTTTGATGAAGAAGGAGTTCTTGTTGACGGATCATGGGACGAAAATCTTATCGATCTTAATGAGCAGGATGCTTCTGAAAATTATGTAATCCAAGCAGATCCTGAAGCACAGGCACTGCTTGACGAGTTAAAAGGGCCGCTTGAAGAAATGAAGGAAACAGTTGTTGGTTCTTCAGCTGCTTTCCTTAATGGTGAACGTAATGATGTTCGTACAAAAGAAACCAATTTGGGTAACTTGGTAGCCGATGCCATGCTTGAAAAAGCACAGCAAAATGAAGGGAAAGCTACGATTGCGATTCAAAATGCAGGAGGAATCCGTGCCTCTATAGACGAAGGCCCAATTACATTGGAGGAAGTCCTTACTGTAATGCCGTTCGGCAACACACTGGTAACTCTTGACTTAACTGGTGAAGAGATCATTAAATCACTTGAAAACGGTGTGAGCGACCTTGAGAATATCGCAGGCCGCTACCCTCAAGTTGCGGGACTGAAGTTCTCTTATGATGCAACTCTTCCAGCAGGAGAAAGAGTACTCGATGTACAAGTTGAAACGGACAAAGGATTTGAATCTATCAATCTTGAAGAAACATATACTGTTGCTACAAATGCCTACATTGCAGACGGCGGTGATGGATATGAAACATTTGGAGAAGCTAAAGAAGACGGAAGAATGAACGAATTATTCTTCGTTGACTATGAAGTACTTAATGAATATCTGGATAAACATCCAAATGTAGAGCCTAAGGTTGAAGCTCGTATTGTGGAAAGCAGCACGGAACGTATCAAAGGTGAAACTCGTTATGAAACAGCTGTGGAAATTTCAAAAGCTGGCTGGACAAACGCTGAAACAGTTGTGATTGCCCGTGGAGATTCATTCCCGGACGCATTAGCAGGGGCTCCGCTTGCTTACAAACATGATGCCCCGATCTTATTAACGGACAAGGACGTCTTGACTAAGGCTGTTAAAGAAGAGATTAACCGTTTGGGTGCAAAGAATGTTATCATTCTTGGCGGAACTGCCGCTGTCGATAATTATGTTGAATACCAGCTTGAAGGTATGGGGCTTGATGTTGAACGTATTGGCGGAAAAGACCGCTGGGCAACGGCAGCTAATATCGCTGCTCGTATGGGCGGAACACCTGAAAAGGCTGTAATTGCTAACGGAAATAACTTCCCTGATGCACTTGCTGTCGCTTCTTATGCTGCACGTCATGGATACCCAATTCTTTTAACAGAGAATGACGATCTTCCAATGTCTACGGATATTGCTCTTAAAGGAATTGAAAGCACAATTGTTGTAGGTGGTACAGCAGCTGTAAATGCTGATGTATTTGGAGATCTTCCATCTGCAGAAAGATATTCAGGTGATACTCGCTACGCTACTGCTGCAGCTATTGCGGAAGACTTAATGCCTTCATACCGTGTGTATGTGGCAACAGGCACTGAATTTGCTGATGCACTTGCAGGATCTGTTTTGGCTGCTAAAGAGAATGCGTCTATGGTTCTAGTAAAACCAGAAATGCTTCCTGCTGAAACAAAGGCTGCCATGGATGCGTTGAATGCTTCAGAATTTAACGTGCTTGGTGGAAAGAATGCGGTCAGCGAAAGTGTTATTGATCAATTGAAAAAATAATTTTGATAGAATTGTATAAAGCTGCCGGGGATTTTCCTGGCAGCTTTTTTATTGTTTAGGAAATTATAAATTCACCCTCTATGGATAACTTATAGCTGCATCCTCCACGTCCAGCTGCAGCGCCTAGCCCCTCGGGGTCAAATGTTCCTCAGAGAATAAAAGGAAAGAGCACCTTTTTCTCTCTGAGGAACATTTGCCTGTCGGGGCTGATCAAGGCGCTTACGCTTTTGTTCTTGGATATGAAAGCAAAACATTACACATCTAAAAGGAAGCAGATCTCTCCCGACCGAAGCATCGCCAGCTTCATACATATGTCGGCGGAAATCCGTCTCTCCCGACCGAAGCATCGCCCTCATCATACATATGTCGGCGGAAATTCGTCTCTCCCGACCGAAGCGACACCAGCTTCATACATATGTCGGCGGAAATCCGTCTCTCCCGACCGAAGCATCGCCCTCATCATACATATGTCGGCGGAAATTCGTCTCTCCCGACCGAAGCGGCACCAGCCTCATACATATCTCCGCGGAAATCCAGCTCTCCCGACCGAAGCATCGCCAGCCTCATACATATGTCGGCGGAAATCCGTCACTCCCGACCGAAGCATCGCNCCTCATACATATGTTCGCAGAAATTCGTCTCTCCCGACCGAAGCGGCACCAGCCTCATACATATGTTCGCAGAAATTCGTCTCTCCCGACCGAAGCGGCACCAGCCTCATACATATCTCCGCGGAAATCCAGCTCTCCCGACCGAAGCATCGCCAGCCTCATACATATGTCGGCGGAAATCCGTCACTCCCGACCGAAGCATCGCCAGYTTCATACATATGTCGGCGGAAATCCGTCTCTCCCGACCGAAGCATCGCCAACCTCATACATATGTTCGCAGAAATTCGTCTCTCCCGACCGAAGCGGCACCAGCCTCATACATATGTTCGCAGAAATTCGTCTCTCCCGACCGAAGCGGCACCAGCYTCATACATATCTCCGCGGAAATCCGTCTCTCCCGACCGAAGTATCGCCAACCTCAGACATATGTTCGCAGAAATTCGTCTCTCCCGACCGAAGCGGCACCAGCCTCATACATATGTTCGCAGAAATTCGTCTCTCCCGACCGAAGCGGCACCAGGCTCATACATATCTCCGCGGAAATTCGTCTCTCCCGACCGAAGCGGTACCAGCCTCATACATATCTCCGCAGAAATCCAGCTCTCCCGACCGAAGTATCGCCAACCTCATACATATGTTCGCAGAAATTCGTCTCTCCCGACCGAAGCATCGTCCTCATCATACATATCTTCATGAAAAATCGTTATTCCCCACCGAAGACCACACTCATCATTCATATCTCAACCAAAAATTGTCTGATAGCAGGTGGCAACGTTTAGGGTACCAGGAGAGGGGGAAATATTTCTAAAAGAAGGCTGTTTTCGCATATATTGTTGCTTTCGGAAAGACCCCAAGAGCCGGATTTTTCCCCGAGTACTAAGAGTTTTATCTCTTAATTGGGGAGGGTAGCTTTTTTCTTTTTCGATATACCGTATTTTTTCCTTCTTAAGATTGAAATTTTTCAGAATTAGTATCAAATAGCAACAACGTTTACGAAAAACTCCCATGACGGCACCACCGCCACCATTTATCATAAAACGGCTACTATAACCATCCTCATAGTATAAGTAAGATTCAAAGTGGATAAGCTAGTAGTTTTGCCAAGCTTAATTTTGCCTTTTTCATACAAAGAGCCTAAAAGAAAGAATACCAAAAGACGTTATTCGACGAAACAAAACGTTAATAGCCATTGTTTGCGCTTACAATTAGACAATAATTCTCTTCGAAATCCTTTATAATAACGGAAACATACAAATCTATTACACCGAACTATCAAAAGTAGAGGGGTGTCTATTGAAATGGAGCATAACGACGGGAACATTTTGACGGGGATGTATTGGGGCACTTTATTAAGTATTCCGCTTTGGATATCTTTTTTTGGTTGGATCAAGATATTTCAAAACCTGATTTAATGGCAAATGAGTAATTCGAAAGGCTTTCTTTTTAAAGTTTGTGGCTGCTCTAAAGGAATTGGATTTCTGCTCTAGGCCTAGGCAGACGGTGAAACAAAGCGGAAGCGGCCAAAGATTACGAAAAGAGCTTTTTAAAAAACTAAATCTTTTTATGGGGATGTATATTAATGAAAGAGTATGTAAGAAGGAAGCTGCTATTCTCACTATTGATTACCACATTTATTCTTCCTGCTTACCACGTTAAAGCTGAGAGCAATACAATCAAGCCTATTGAATGGGATTCTTTTTCTTCTATTAACCCAATGGATGATGATTCAGTCAGGATTAAAAAGATTCTGCTCAATAGCACTCAATATGGATTAACCACTTGGTGGAATGAAGAAATGGAATTTGTCTCCCAAAAAGGACAGTATCTCGATATGGGGGGGACAGGTGAAAATGCGATACGCCGCCCTGCTGCCATGTCTCTTGGTATTGCCGCTTCTTTAGCGTTCGATGTTTATGATTCTTCTGAAACAGGAGTGTCGGAGTTTGGAGCTGAACTGAAAGCAGAAAAGCTTATTTCATCTTTAGCTTACCGCCATAAGTCTAATTCTCCGGATGGGTGGGGAGATGCCTGGCAATCCGCTCACTGGGCTTATTTTGCAGGTTTTGCTGGCTGGCTGTTATGGGAAGACCTTTCTTCTCAAGACCAGGAATATATTAAAGAGATGGTGGAATATGAAGCTGACCGGTTCTTGGATTATGAAGTGACTTATTGGAAGGATGAAAGTGGAAGAATCATTTTTGAAGGAGATACAAAGGCAGAGGAAAATGCTTGGAATGCCCAATTACTCCAACTGGCTACAGCGATGATGCCGAATCATGAAAACTACCTGGAATGGATGAACAAAAATATTGAACTGATGATTTCGTCTGCTGCTGTTCCTTCCGACCTGGAGAATGATGAACTCCTTCATGGAAGACAGGTGAAGGACTGGATCAGCGGCAGTAATATAAATGAAGATGGAACAGCAATTAATCATGGATTTCTTCATCCTGATTACATGGAATTCATTGCATTTAATAATACTTCCGGTTTACATTATGCGCTGGCTGGGCTGACTATTCCCAAGGCAGCGTTCCACCATTCTGACTTGGTTTACAGCAGTCTTTCTCAAGTGAGTTTTGAAAGTCCTCCTTATGAATCTCCAGGTGGGACGATTTACAGGGAAGGATCCTCTGACATTTATTATCCGGAAGGAAATGATTGGGGAACGAGCAGGCGGATGCAGTTTGCTGTCTTGGATATCTTTGCTGACGTCTTTCATTATGGAGATATGGCCGAAAGAAACGGCGGCTATTGGGAACCTTTTCATGCAGAAATGGTATTGGCTATGCAGAAACGCCATGAAGACGGGCGTACGTATGATGAGCGTTGGGAGGATACTTACAGCGGGAGAGAAGAATGGATTGCTCACCATGCAGCTTGGGCTTGGATTGCTAAATGGGTTGATGTTAATGCAGAACTATGTATTTCAAACTCCTCCTATAGTGTTATGTATGAAGAGACGGAGGAAATGAGATGTACTAAAGTCCCGAAAACGATTTTCCCAGATGCGTCTCCTCCGCATTCTCCTAGGACACTTCCTTCTTTATTCGACAAAACATTTATATGGAATAATCTTCCTTAGATAGCTAAATTATCTTTCATTCACCTTTTCTAAAACGAGAGGGTGTTTTTTGATGTCTCTTTTACTAGTAAACTGGCAGATTTATGGTAATATGGAGGGAGATTACTAAGGGAGGATTTCTATGAAACTATCCAATACAAAAAAATTAGCAGGAGTCCTGGCTTTGTCTATGGCTATCTCGATTGCCCCTGGTCAAAGTTCAGCCTCATCTACCTATGAAAATCCATCATCGTATGAAATAAATAAATTACTGACAGAAGCGGCATTAGAACATAATGTCCCGCCTGAAATTGTGAAGGCAATTGCGTATCGAGAAAGTGCCTGGAAACAGTTTAAAGAAGATGGAACACCTGTTATGAATCTGGATGGAGACAATGGTATTGGCATTATGCAGATAACAAATAATAGTAACTATGATACCGATCGTCTTAAGACGGATATCAAGTATAACATCGATTCAGGAATTAAAATTTTGAAGAGTAAGTTGAAGCTTGAAATTCCTTCCGTAGGAGATGGCGATCCAGATGTATTAGAAAACTGGTATTTTGCTGTGTTAGCCTACAATGGTGAGTATCAAGTCAACAGTCCGGTATTTAAAAATAATAAGGAAAAGATTGGACAGAGAAACTACGGTACCTACCAAGATGGTGTATATAACTTACTATCAAGGGCAAACAATAATATGTTTGAAGGGGATAAGGTAGATAATATCCTTTTTGGTGCTAATGATTTCATCTATAAGGAAGAAAATAATTATTTGTACTACGACAAGTGGAAATACAATTTGACTGACAAAGGCCATATGACAAAACATAAGTTTGAAAAGGGAGACTTGGTCATTTCACCAGAAAAGGCCAATTTTCACTCCGCTCCTTCAACAAAGGATGATAAGTATCTCTTAGACACCCTTAACGAAGGAGAGTCAGAAGTTCTTGAGGTACAACATCCGTTTGTCTATGATATTACTTATAAAGATGCACACGCAGAAAATTGGAATGCCGAAATTATGAAGCAGTACGTCTGGTATGATGTAGACCGTCAGCAAAATCAAGGTGCTGATCCTGTTTATACAGCTTCAGGTGCACTGGAGTATATGGGTAAACGGCTGGCAGGGGCAGGACGCTTTGGGACGGCTGAAACCATATCCAAACAAGGGTGGGAAACAGCTGATACCGTAGTCATCGCGAACGGAAGGAAGTTTCCGGATGCTCTTGCAGGTGCTCCATTAGCTCATAAATATAATGCGCCGCTTCTATTGACAGAGAGTGATACACTGCCCGCTTCAACCAAACGTGAAATTGAGCGTCTTGGTGCTAAGAAAGTATTCATCCTGGGAGGGGAAGCGGCAATAAGCAGTTCTGTAGAGAAAGCAGTAGATGGGTTGAAGGGCGTATCGATAGAGAGGATCTCAGGTGCAGACCGATATATTACTGCAGCTAAAATCGCAGACAAAGTTAACCCGAATCCAGAAAGAGTGATCGTAGCTTCAGGAAAGAATTTCCCTGACGCCCTATCTGCAGCGCCATATGCTGCGCGTAATGGATATCCTATTCTGCTGACTCATCCTGAAAAGCTCAATGAGTCGGCTAAAGAGATTCTTCAAGGTGTCAAGAATCCTATAGTGGCAGGAGGAAAGGCAGCTATTTCTGATAAAGTGTTCAACAGCATTGCTGGTGCTGAAAGAATTAAAGGTGCCGACCGCTACGAAACATCTGTGAAAATGGCAGAGAAACTGCCTGTTTCAGACAAAGTATTTATCGCCACCGGCCTGGAATTTGCAGATGCTTTAGCGGGTTCAGTACTAGCGGCAAAAGAAAATACTCCAGTGATTTTAACCCAAAAAGACAGCTTGCCAAGTTCAATCAAACGTTTGATTAACACCAACCAGTATGATGAGTTCATCTTGTTTGGCGGAAATAACGCAGTGAATGTCGATCAAGAACTGGGAGAAATGATTAAAGCACGGCAATAAAGGAAAATGCAAAAAGCAGCAGACGTAGTTTGGTCTGCTGCTTTTATTTATTGGGCTCTTTTCGTAAACTTTGTTGCTATTTGACGCCAATTCTGAAAAAACAACCATAGTTCAGGGGAATAACCTGATAAACATGAAAAGAAAAGAGCTTCTCTCCCAGATTAGAGAGAAAACCCTTAGTATCAGGGGGAAAATCCGGCTCTTGGGATTTTTCCGAAAGCAACAATGTAGGCGAAAACAGCCATTTATTTAAATAGTGATACAATCACCTTCTGTGGATAACTTATAGCTTATTATCCACTGCCAGCTTAAGCGCCTGAGGGTTCGTACCCACGGGAACGGACTTAGCCCCTCGGGGTCAAATGTTCCTCAGAGAATAAAAGGAAAGAGCGCCTTTTTTCTCTGAGGAACATTTGCCTGTCGGGGCTGATCAAGGCGCTTACGCATTTGTTCTTATTCTCCAATATAGTGATACTTGCTTCGAGGATCTGCTTTTAATTGTTGAAAATCGGGTACGACGGATATTCCTCCTACAGAATAGTACCGGAGACGGGGGCTCCATGTGTGATAAGCCAGCGTGGCATCATCGATAAATTGCTGGTAAGAGGGGTCGAAGGACTCGTATTTACCATCCCAAAGGTGATGCTCTACATTTTGAATATAGAATTTAGGGGAAGAAATCATGCCGCTGTTATATAAGGTCTGAAGAGCAAGTCCAGAATTACGGTGATCAATATGGTCATCATGGTAGCTTAAAGCCTTATGCTCGGCATTTGGAAAACGGCTTTTATATTTTAAAACAACCTCATTCACTTCAGTAGTTGTGGTTTGCCCATCTCTCAGCCGGGAAAAATGAATGTTTTCTCTTGGGACTCCCATGGATATAAGGGATTGAGAGAATTCTCTGTTCCTGGCTCTGGTAAAATTAGCTTTGGAAAGAGAAGAGAGCTTAGCGGATTCCAGCTTTTCATTCACACTATGAATAGCGTTTGATCCTCCTCCGCGTGTCAATAAGACCACGTGAACTTCATATCCTTCATCTATGTAACGGATAATTCCATTCCCCATAGAAAGCAATTCATCGTCTTGGTGGGGGGAATAAAAAATAGCAACAGGCTTGCTTGTAGTATCCTGTGCTGCATAAATTGAGACCAATGGTGCTGTAAAGAAACATGTAAGTATCAGCAATAATGTACAGAACGTTTTCATAGCTTTTCCTTTCTTAGTTATATTCAGCATTTAATAAAGGCTTCATTTCCAATTCCCTTATTGGCAGCCAATCATGTTCAATCATGATTCCGCGCTGTGTCAAGTCTTTGATAGTTTGGTGTAAATGGTCTGTAATAATATTCCCTTTGAAAGAAATTTCTCCTTGTTGCAGGCTCATCAAAGGACTTAAATCAGTAATTCCCGTGTTGTCCAAGTTGATGTATCCTTCCGTTATCCCCTCAAGATCCCCGATGTTTGTCAAAGCATTGCCTTTAAAATCAAGGTAATAGGCTTTGTTAGGAAAGATGTTCAGGCCATCCAGTTTCTCAAGGTTATTATTAGCGGCAATCACGGTTTCCGGATGGATTGCCTTTAGAGGAGCCAAAGAATCAACCATGTTATTCGAGATATTGATATATTCCAAGTCATTCAGTTGGCTGACAACGGAGATGTCCCTTAAATGATTGTTTACTGCTTCCAGTTCAGTAATGCCGGACAGGGCTTCTATTCCATCAAGAACCTGAAGTTCATTGTTGTTGGCCGAGAAATAGAAGTAATCAAAGGTGTCTTCAAAAGCGGCTGACGATAACTTTTCCAGGGTGGAGATATTGTTATGAGAGAGGTCAAGTCCGCCATCCTCCCCTTTAAATTTCACGCTTCCTAACGAACTGATGTCAGACAGGTCGTTATAACTCAGGTCCAGCTTCGAGAGTTCAAGGTCAGCTAACGCGGAAATATCGCTGATGGCATTATCAGCTAAGTAGATCTCCTTAAGGTGAGGCAATTTGGTTAGATAGCTGATATCCTCTACTTCATTTCCCTCGAAAAAAAGAACTTCCAGATTCGAGGCCTGTTCAATTCCATCCAGTTCAGCCTCGCTCCACCAGCTTGCATGAAGTTGGGTCAGCGAATTTAATCTGCTTTTAGGTACATTTATGGTCTCTTCCATGTCGAGTTGAATTCTGACTGAGTCTGCAATCGCCGGGTTTTGAATGAACCGCTGGTTATAAATAAGCAGCAGTGATAGCAATAGACACACCAACACTATGTATTTCTTCATGTTTCCTCCTTACACGTATCTGTCAAACTCTTACCATTATAGTATGAGAAAAGACCCTAATTCCACAATATGAGAAAATTCGTCAAATATTTAGTAGAAGAAGAGGAAAGAGAGAGGGCAGCTAAATGGGAAAAAAACTATTATAAAAAGTAAAAAGAGGCTGGGACATAACTAGCCAAAAATCATGAAAAATGGCTTCAATCATCATTTCGGATGATTGAAGCCCTTTTCTTTCATTACTCTAGTGGATTAGGTTGCGTTCCTGGCAGTCAACTTTCTCAAGTTAACCGCCATCAGCGCGAAGCCCATTTCATTTTGCACGCGCTCCTGGCCTCTGACCGATAATCTTGTGAAACCTAAATTAGCCTTCAGAAATCCAAAAACTGGTTCTACGTCGATTTTACGTCGGCCGTAGATTTCACCCGTTTTCTCGTCTGAAAGCAGTGTTCTTATCTTCTCTTTTTGTTGTTCCCATTTTTCATTTAATAATAGTTTTCGATGATTTCCTTCCTTGGCTTTCGTGCACTCAGAACGGAAAGGACATCCCGTACAGCTTTCGCACTCATACACCTTAAACTCCCGAGAAAAAGCCGTTTCGGTCTGTCTTGTTTGACAGGTGGCGGAATGTGAGTTGTTGATTATTCGGACAAGTAAATGAATCGGTTTCTTCATCGTACTTCCAATTGGCTGTATTGAATTCATTCTTTTGAGCCCTTTTCGTTTTCTCTTTGCGGTACATGTTGTAGGTAATCAGTAGCGTAGCGGTTCGATTTTCAAAGACATCCTCATAATTTTCTTCACTCCCATAACCAGCGTCAGCCACTATGTATTTTGGGAGTGTAAAGAAGTGATTTTCGATCGTATTCAGAAATGGAATGAACGTCCGTGTATCGGTGGGATTAGGGAAAACATCATAGGCAAGAGCGTACTGCCCTTCGCTCGCAATTTGAACATTGTAGCCAGCTTTTAGTTGTCCATTCTTCATGTAATCGTCCTTCATCCACATAAAGGTGGCGTCGCGATCTGTCTTAGAATAACTGTTGCGCGTACCGAAAGTGGCCATGGCCTGTTCATACTTTTGTTTGCGTGCGACAAAATCCTTAAACTGTTTGAGGAGTTGCTTGGGCATTTTACGTGCTGAGCGAAGCTGTTTTCGTTCGCTTACGTCCTTACTGGATTCGATGGTTGTAGTGAGTTCATTAACGGTGTCTTCGAGTTTCCCCACGACTTTAGCCAACTCTTTTGTAGAAAGCACCTCCGGACTTTCTCGTTCTATTTCGGGTATGATTTCCTTTTCCACTAGTTCATCATAGAGTTGATTCGATCTTTCAATGAGACCGGCACTGTAGTTCTCCACCGTTTTCCGCCAAACGAACGTGAACTTATTGGCATTAGCTTCAAGTTTGGTTCCGTCAATGAAGATCGCTTCATCATCAATATGCTTTTCCTTAACGAGATGGCAGCGAAATTGAACAAAGCACTCACGAAGAAGCGCTTTTACTTCTGGGCAGACACGAAACCGGTTAATCGTGCGGTAGCTCGGTTCATGCCCTTGGGCAAGCCACATCATTCGGACACTGTCGCCGAGGAGAGCTTCAATTTTCCTTCCTGAGAAAACGGATTGGGTATAAGCACATAAAATAATCTTCATCATCATACGTGGATGGTAAGCAGGACAGCCTGTGCTTCGTATGAACGAATCGAAGGCTTCGTGTGGTATTTGCTCAACGAGGTCGTGCACGGAGAAGGCAATATCATTTTTTTGAAGTTTGATTTCTAAATCCAGGGGAAAAACCACTTGATTCATGATATAATTTTTAAACATAAGGACCCTTCTTTCAGATGGAATTTTGTGTGGTAACTTTATTTTATCAGAAGAGGTCCTTATTTTAATTCAAAAATAATCAAAGCCGGAGAAATTTTACTCGTCGTAAAATTTCTCCGGCTTTTTCATTTTAGAGGAGGGTTTTGTCCCAGCCTCTTACATCTGTTTATTCGTATACTAGTGCTCCTAATTGGTCTTCCACTTTTGGGCTGACTGCGCTTGTGCCGCCTAAGATAGTAAAGCCCATAGGGGATGTTTCAAAAAGGCTTCTAGTATTAACATGAAGGTTGTCAGGTGTAGTCAACACCAAAGGCTCTCCATAATAAGCAGCTAAAACTGATCCAGTCAACGCATCGGCAAAATGAGTGCCCGTTGCGACAAACGCAAATCCGCCATACATTTCCAAATCTTTTGCTACATTAACAGATGTTTCATAGCGATTCTGTCCACTGATTCTGCTAGGGGTTTTCAATTGTTTATAAACCTTGCCGCTAATGGCTTGCTCACCGCCAATAACGATGTTCGATCCGTAGGTTTTTGCTTTGTTCAGTGTCGAGCTTCCAATTGCATCTTTGTCAGATAGCAGGATAGGATAACCATATTGCGCTGCATAAGAGGCAATTGAGAGTGCGTCAGGATAATTCTTTCCGTTGACAATGACAGCCGTATCACTCGCTGGAAGTTTTCCAGCGATAGCCAATGCTGTACTGTAGCGGTCTGTGCCAGCAATTCTTTCAATATTCTTAACACCCAGGGCTTTCAAGCGTTTCACTACCGTATCAGAAACAGCATTTGTGCCGCCGAGGATAGTTACCTTGCTAACCTCAAGGTCAATAATAGCTTCTTCCACTGTCGTGTGCAGCTTATCTTTAGCCGTAAGAAGAATCGGTGCATCTTTATAGTATGCCAGTGGAGCACCAGCTAATGCATCAGGGAAATTAGTGCCTGTTGTTAAGATGATTTCGTTTGCACCGGATTCAGACCAGCCTTCATAGGCGATATTAAGAGCCGTTTCATAACGATTGGTTCCTTCAATGCGGTGAACGTATGGTTCATATGAAAAATCCAGGGCGACAAAGCCGTACTTCTCATTTTTACCTAAGTTTTTATCATCTTTAGTAACGATGTAATAGGAGCCCGGTGAAAGCTGGTAGGAGGCGTAAATATCGCCTCCCTCTACATCTGTTTCTTCTGCTGGAATAAACGTTTCATCACTGCTGTAGAGTTTCATGCTGAACTGTCCGGATAAAGGCTCTTCGCCGTAACGGCCGCCCGCCAGCATAATGAAACTATCTTTTTCTATATCAATTTTAAAAATATCTGTGTCGTTCTTACCGAAATGGCCGGCGACAATCTCATCAAGATTAATAGAATTGCCTTGTGCGAATGTATTATTAGGCTCTTCTTCAATATATTCACCTTCTGAATTATATCCCTGAAGAGAAATTTTGCCCTCTGAACGTAATTCTTTTAGTGAATTTATTGTATTGCTTGTTTCAGCAGATGCGGGAGTGATCATTAAAGAGCTGCTTGCCAAGAGGAGGGAAGCAGTTAAACTAGTAATCCATTTTTTCATTGTTATTCCTCCAAAATATAAATTCATTAAATCCTTTTATAAATACAAGGGAAACAGAAATTTGTAGTCTATGATTTACTTCCCTTGACACTCCTCCTGACAAAATAGATTAAATATCTAGAATAGTATAAGATAGAAAGTCTATTTTTACTATTAAATTTTACGCTGAAATCGTCATATTTTTTCGACAGGTAATGACAAAAAAATTAGAAGGATTAACGTTGTAATGGACAATAGACTGAAAATTCACAATAAATGTCACACAACTGTAATCAAATTTAGGACTTATGCATGATAGAATCATTTTGTAGAAAAAAGTTACGTGGGGAGAAAAAAACATGACCAAACAGCACTTACTGACACGAAAAAACAAGTTAATTGCCATGGCCATTGTATGTTTTTGTTTGTTTTTATCACTTGGAGAATCAGCTTTAGCAGACGATGTCTCTGTTGATAGATTAAGCGGAACGAATCGATATGACACTTCAGTCAAAGTTTCTCAGAAAGGCTGGCCGAAGGGAGCAGACAGCGTCGTGATTGCTGTAGGAGATAATTTTCCTGATGCGCTGGCGGGAGCTCCTTTGGCATATAAATATAACGCCCCGATCCTGCTTGTACCAAAGAATAAATTATCCGGAAATGTTTATCATGAAATTAAGAGATTAGGAGCAAAGAAAGCTTTTATTCTTGGAGGGACGTCGGTAGTAGAATCCTCTGTAGAGTCCCAATTAAAGAGGATGGGTCTGGAGATTGATAGAATTGCAGGTAAGAACAGATACGAGACAGCTTCTAAAATTGCTGATTACATAGGCGGAACGAAAGCAGTCGTTACTTATGGAGACAATTTCCCAGACAGCTTATCTATTGCCTCATATGCAGCGAGCAACTCTATGCCGATCTTGCTGACAGATGATAAAGCCTTGCCTTCTGCGACTAAAAACGCATTAAAAAAATACCGTTCTACAATCGTGGTAGGCGGGGAGAGGGCGGTAAGCAAGAAAGTATACAATGAACTTCCCAGCCCTAGAAGAATAACTGGTTCTAATCGTTACGAGACAGCAACGAAAGTCGTAAATTCTCTGTATTCGACCTCATCAACTAAAGAGAGCACGATTGCTACAGGGGAAAGTTTTGCAGATGCATTAACTGGTTCTGTTATTGCCGCTAAAAATGATCAGCCTATTGTGTTAGTAGAATCCGACAGCGTACCTGCTGTTGTAAGGGAAACCATTAATGATTACCAGATGAACTCTTTTACTATTATTGGCGGTAAGTCTGTGATCTCAGAGCAAGCTGAGAAAATGCTTACATTTAATCCCGAAGTGTTAATTAATTCAGCAAAGAAACACTTAGGAACACCGTATAAGTGGGCAGGTACAACACCGGCCGGGTTTGATTGCAGCGGCTTTGTGATGTATGTATTTGGACAGCACGATATTAGTGTGCCTCGTACGACAACTGATATTTGGAATAAAGGAAAGAGAGTAAGCAAGCCTTCGGTAGGAGACCTTGTGGTATTTACTACCTATAAGCCTGGCCCGTCTCATGTTGGCATCTATATGGGTGATAATAAATTTATCCATTCAGGTGACAGAGGTGTCGAAATTACGAGTATGGATAATGTTTATTGGAACCCGAGATATATGGGAGCAGTCAGTTTCTTGGAATAGAGGATTGGAGCAGGCATACAAATGTCTGCTTTTTCTTTTGTTATTTTGAAATCATTCAGTACTCTATTACCCCTCTGTATGCTTCTTAAACTTATCTATTCAATTATTTTTGAAACAAATCTATAGGTCCATATGAAAGATCCTTTCAATAACAGAGTTTCTGAATTGATTAGCATGATGGAAGGGAACCGGACCGATAGTCAAATTATAGGATAAACAGGGGAGGAGTTTCATAGAACATAGAAAAAGAGACAGCTGAGGCTGTCTCTTTTTTCAATGGATATCTTCCTCTACTGCTTGACCGGCTCAGACTCTTCTTTAAATTTTACTCGATCTAACAGCATCATTGCATACACACTGCTGTATTTCTTTACGCTTCGGTCAACCTCTTCTGGAGAGTGAGTAAAGAGAGGGGCAAAGGTTTCTCTGTTTTTTTCTTCTGCAAAAGCTTCCATGAAAATAATAGTAAGGTCCTGTTCAATTTTGCTAGTGGCAAAAACCGTTTCCACTTTTTTAACCGCTGCATCATCTAAATTATCTAAGTCGGCTAATTTATTAGAATATAAGGGATGGAGCTGAGGCATGGCTTCTTCAATACGATCTTGTGCTTCATTCGCTGCTTTAAAAATACCTGGCATATAAGGATATTGTTTTTTCTCGATTAATGAACGTAAAAGGGCATAGACTACTTTTGTTGATTCTGCATTGAATGCTATGTTGGAAACAAGTAGTTCGACATATTCTCTTTGGTTTTTACATTTTTTAAGCTTCTCCGATAAGATGGTCTCTGCTTCATTTCGGATATCTTCTTTATTTATTGTTGATGTCAAGCTTTGGAAAATCAATCCTACTCTAAAATTTAAAGTTTTCATATGTATAGTTCCTTTCTGTGCAGTATAGTTATCTGTTACCATTTTATCATATATTTCAGAAAATTTTAATTACTTTTGACTCATTTATCAAAAGAGTTTGGTATAGGAAGATTTAAAGTCTGTGAATGTGTTGAAGTTAAGCTAGTTTCAAGAGGATTTTGATAGGAAGGACGGATATGTGCAGTCGGGATGTGTATGAGGAGGCCGCAACGTCGGTCGGGAGTGGGCGAAAAGGAGTCGGGATGTGTATGAAGCGGCGGCAACATCGGTCGGGAGTGGGCGAAAAGGAGTCGGGATGTGTATGAGGCGGCCGCAACATCGGTTGGGAGTGGGCGAAAAGGAGTCGGGATGTGTATGAAGCGGCGGCAACATCGGTCGGGAGTGGGCGAAAAGGAGTCGGGATGTGTATGAAGCAGCCACAACGTCGGTCGGGAGTACCCGAAAAGGAGGCGGGATGTGTATGAAGCGGCCGCAACATCGGTCGGGAGTACCCGAAAAGGAGGCGGGATGTGTATGAAGCAGCCGCAACATCGGTCGGGAGTACTCGAAAAGGAGGCGGGATATGTATAAAGTGAAACCTGAATTTCAACTGCATATATAATAACAGAAAGTAATAGTATCAATTTTTGGAAATTTATGAATTGCTTGGACACTTATCTTTTGTTTAGATATACTTTTACATATTAAGTAAAGTTAGTGGAAGAGGTGCAGATTTGAATACTTCTAGATTATACTTGTCTACCATTTTTGTAGTGATGTTCATCGGGATTTTTTTGGTTCAGCCTGTTTTTGCGGAGAAAGAGGTTCAACTATTCATAAAGTATAATGAGGACACTGTGCAGTCGTTATCGGCTGCAGACACAGATGACTCCTCTATTAAGACGATTAGAGTACCGCAAAGCGAAGTGGAAGCGACACTTGGGGAATTAAGAGAAGAAGAGTATATAGAATATGCTGAAATTGATGCCCCGGTATATACGCAAGCCTTTGACACACCTAATGACCCTAAGTACATTGACCAGCATTCCTCCTTCGATGTGATGAAAGTGGCAGAAGCTTGGGGTAAGTATGAACCCAAGCAGGAAGTGACCGTGGCTGTCATAGATTCAGGAATCGATTTGGATCATCCGGACCTTTCCCCCTTAATCGTAGAAGGAACAAATATCCTAAAGCCAGCCGAGCAGCCTATCGATCATAACGGGCATGGCACACATATCGCGGGGTTAGTTGGTGCCGCTACAGACAATGACATAGGAGTCTCGTCAGTGTCCCGTGGAGTTAAGATCATGCCGATAAAGGTGCTTGAGCAGAACGAAGGGTTGATATCGTCTGTCATTTCTGGAATTGAATATGCAATGCAGCAGGATGTAGATGTTATTAATGTTAGTCTGGGAAGCTATATAAATTCTTTAGCTCTACGGGACACTGTACGGGAAGCGGCAGAACAAGGGATTGTTATAGTGGCTGCTGCAGGGAATCATAATAGAAATGATGCTATGTACCCTGCCAAATACCCGGAAGTGATCTCGGTTGGAAGTATTGATACTGCCACACATGAGAAAGCTGATTTTTCAAATCACGGAACTTATATCGATGTTGTGACCCCAGGTACCAATGTAGTAAGTACATGGATGGATGGAGATTACAAGCCGATGGGCGGAACGAGTATGTCGGCGGGGATTGTCAGTTCATTAGCTTCGATGATTTTACAGCAAAGCCCTTATCTCACAAACCACCAAGTGAAAGAAATAATTCAGAGTTCAACCTCTGAATTATCAAGTTCCTATTCATTAGGTACTGGTATAATCAATGCCAGCAATTCTTTGGATAAAATTTATAGTAATAATCGTCTTTATGGCCCGACCTCTGTAGAAACGGCTGTTGAAGTATCTAAATTTGGCTGGAGTCAATTGGAGCAGAAAAGTATAACGGTGGATAAAAAGGAAATCAAGGGCAAGATCGCTGTCCTAGCAACCGGCGATACCTTTGCTGACAGTTTAGCAGCTTCCCCCTTGGGCACCTATTTGAATTCTCCCATTCTTCTAGTCAAGAATTCTACTCTGACGGCAGAAGTGAAAGCAGAATTGGAAAGGCTCGGAGCAACCCATGTGGCAATCATAGGAGGAAAACAGGCAGTATCCTCTGAACTAGAATCAGAGTTGAAAGGATTAGGTTATAAAATTGCCCGCATATCCGGGGAAACACGATACGAGACTTCCATTGCAGTAAATAAGGCGGCAGGCTATACAACAAACAAAGCCTTTATTGTATCAGGTGAAGTGCATCCAGATGCGTTATCAATTGCTCCATACAGCGGAATCAAACAATACCCTATTTTATTCGTCAAACAAAACACCATCGACCCAGCTGTTTTGGATTATATTAGAGAAGCGGGAATTACAAAATCCTATATTATAGGAGGAGAGGCGCCTATTTCCAGTGAGGTGGAAAAAATGCTTCCAGCACCATTTAGAATTGCTGGCAAGGACCGTTATGAAACCAATTTTGCTGTTCATGATATTTTTGGCGAAGATGATGCCTCTTCCCTATTTTTTGCCACTGGGGTAAATTTTCCTGACTCTTTGACGGTAGCGCCATTGGCTGCGCAAACAAAGAGCCCTGTTATTCTCACTCCGCCTGCTTTAGTAGAGAAAACAAAGGAAAGTATCTTATTATTTCCTATGAGAAACCAATATCATATTATTGGCGGCAGGCAGGCAATTGATGTGGAAACCGGATGGGAATTGGATAGGTATTTTAACTAAAATAATTGAGATTAAGTCCAGCAGAAGAAAACTTCTGCTGGACTTATTTATTATTCTGAAATAGTTTTACGCTAACTGAATTTTCCTTTAGTTCGCTAAAGCGTAAGGAAGTAGGGATTAATATCTACTTAATAAATTATTTACAAAAAATTTAACTGTTTGACAAACTAGAATATTCAAAAAATAATTTGACGTCGTCCGAATTATCTATTAAAATAAAGATTGTGAAAATATAAAAGGTAGTAATTTACTATATTTCTACTTTTTATAACTTTTCGTAATTTTTTAAGGGGAGGAACCAAATTGAACAGACAGAAGATAGCTAAAAAAGCACTTAAAGTTCTTGCAAGTGCTACTATTGTCGCATCATCCTTCGCTGGCGCAGCTACATATACTACATCCAGTGCAAGCGCTGAAGTAGGTACGACGGCTCAAAAAACAATTGAGTCACGCCTATTAAACTTTAAAGAAGTACAAACACTTGCGAACAGCGAGGATTCAGTTCAGCAGCTTATCATTGTGGGTACTGGTACTGACGCAACTAAAGCTTTAAAGAAGCTTGGTGTAGAAGTTCATGTTAACTACAAAAACTTTGCCTATTTAGCTGATGTCCCAACTGAAAACATTTATGACATCATCGGTCTTGATAATGTAAGGACTATTGGTAAAAATAATGAAGAGAAATTGGGTAAAGTAAACCTTGATGAAATTGGTGCCACTCCGCAGGGAGAGCTTGATGAGGATGCGGTTGTCACGCCTGATCAATTGGAAACACATCCATCTACAGGTGTAGATGATTTCCATGATAAGTTCTCTGGCGAAGGCACTCGTGTAGGTATCATTGATTCCGGCCCTGATCCCGGACATGAATCCTTCACAAACAAACCGGCTAATTTTGATACTACACGTAAATATGGAAGTTCAAAAATCGTAGCAGTTCGTGACTATACAGTTACTGGGTATGCTTCTGATATTTTAGAGGAGCGCTACGCTGAGTATTTGCCTGCAGATTTCTCTGCTGTGTATGCAAATGATAGAATTGCTGAAGGGGATGTCCTCTTCTTTGATGAACTGCCTGAAGGTGACTCAATTCTTGATGGGGCTTTTAACACTGAAGGAATTGATGCGGAAAACGACACTTTCTATTTTGGTTCAACACAGTTTTTCAACGCTGCAGCTGACTTTAATGCCGATGGTAAGTACAATAATAATTTCCCGGTTCTAATGGCAGACGATAAAGTTTATATCGATACTGACCAAGATGGGGATTTTACCGATGAAACGGCTTACGGAAACAATGAAACTGGTACATTTGACCACGATGTGACAGATGACCTTGTTGGTGTTAACTTCCGTGTTAACGACATGGGCTTTAATGAGAGATATGGCGTCCATGAAATCAACTTGTTCACCGATTTAAATGGCCATGGTTCTCACGTAGCGGGTATTACGGCTGCTAATGGACCGTTAAGAGGAAACGCATATGGCGCTGTAGCTGGCGAAGGTGTGGCACCTGAAGCTGAAGTTGTAGGGCTGCGCGTATTCCAGGAAGAGGGAGGAGCTGCAACATTCAGTATCATGAAAGCAATGATCGATGCTGCTTTGCCTGAAGATCTTGGCGGTTTCGATACAGACGTAGCGAATCTTAGCTTAGGTTCTTTACCTGATATGAATGATGGTTCCGGTGCATATGGAGTATTAATGGATGTGTTGAGTGAGCAATATGACATCGTATTCGTTAACTCCGCTGGAAATAACGGTCCTGGAGGAGACTCAGTAGGATCCCCTGGTGACGTAGGCAGTGCGATTTCTGTTGGCGCATACATCGATTCTGAAATGTGGGCTACTGAATACAATGCATATCCATATGGTAAAGACGAAGATGGAAACCCGCTTCCAGGTGAAGGTATGTGGTACTTTTCTTCTGTCGGTCCTAACCAAAAAGCGGATATGAAGCCTGATATCGTTGCTCCTGGTTCTGCTTATGCGGCTCAGCCGGTTCACCAATCTCAAGCAGCCGGGCAAACTGGATACGATGTACTTCAAGGTACAAGTATGTCAGCACCATATGTAACGGGTGCAGTAGCATTACTTAAATCAGCTGCATTGAAAGACCGCCTTCCATTTGACTATGAAATTGCCAAAGAAGCATTGAAAGTTACCGCAAAGCCACTTGAAGGGTATAACTACGCTGAAGTTGGCTCAGGTTTGATTGATGTTCCTGCTGCATACGAGTGGATGCGTGAGCATATGGTTCAAAAGGTGAAAGATGTTGACGTGACAGTTTATCATGGTGAAAAAGTTTCTGGTGGTCCTGGATTATTTGTCCGTAACAAGGATATTCCTGAAACAGTTGAGGTATTGATTGAGAACAATACGGATGAGGATAAAAACCTGACAATCGAAGCTTCCGAAGATTGGTTCACTCCATCTGTTTCCAGCCTTTCCTTAGATGCTGGTGAGCATGAATACATTACAGTTTCATATGATGAGGCTAAGCTTGCAGAAGGAACTAACTCTGGTATGTTATTGATTGATGATTCTTCTACTCCATATGTAGAAGCTAGATCAACTCAGACCATCATGACAGGGCATGAGTTCACTGTTGAAAATAATAACCGTTTCAGAGATACTAACGAAGTTATCTCTTCTCAAACGAATGCTTATACTTTTGATGTGAAATCAGGAGTTGAAGAACTGCGTTTCTCATTGAATGCTGTTAAGGAAAATGATGATTATCAAGGTGTAGTCCGGATGCTTATTTTCGATCCAGACGGATTCCAGGTGAATGAATATATTGGATATGCAGGAAGAGAACTTAATGTGGAAGATTTTGTTCAGCAGTCTCCAAAAGAAGGTGTATGGGAAGTCCATGTATATGGTATTACTTCTCCAGAAGCTGGTAAAGAGATGGCTGAGTACACATTCGAAGCTGTTTCCCAAGATATCGTAAGCTCTCCTGGTAAGATTGATCTAGGAAAAGTAAATGGCGCTGAAGAATTTAATGAAGATATCACGTTCACTAATTACCTTAAAGACACAGCAAATGTTGAATTTGCTACTGTTGGATTCAGCGGCCCGATTAAAGATACAGTAAGTGGCACAGTTACAGAAGATGATGACGATAATCTTCTTGATGGTGAGCTTGTTGAAATCAGCATTAAGAACAATGTAGCCTTAAGTGCTTCTGTTACAACTCCAGACAGCGGTGCTGATCTTGATCTATTCTTGTTTAACAAGAATGATATGAGAAACCCTATAGCACAAGGTGCCACTCCAAATGATAATGAATCATTTGCAGTCTCAAGCTTACCAGATGGTGAGTATGTGATCGCTGTTGATAACTTTGGTGAGGCTGGTGAAACAAATGACTTCACTCTAGAAATCGCAGAAGAAAAAGTTCTTTCTCCTGGTGAAGAAGGGGCCATTGGTTCTGTGAAAGCAGACGTAAAAACAGCTAAGCTGGGTGTTGGTGAGTCTGTAACAGTTCCAGTTGAGATTACTACTCCTGAAGAAGCAGTAAATGCATATGCGGCTGTTTACATGCTTGATGCGAAAACAGGTGAAACGTTATCTATGGTACCAATCTCCACTAATGGCGATGTGGTAACAGAAGTTTCAGGTGCTGACCGCGTAGGAACAAGTATTGCCATTTCTCAAAACTTGCATCCTGATGGTTATGCAGCAGATCATAAAAACAAAGCTGTTGTGTTAGCAACTGGATACAACTTCCCGGATGCACTGGCAGCAGGTCCTTTAGCAACTGCTCTAAATGCTCCGATCTTGGCAGTAGGTTCTGACGGAAAGCTTACTGACGAAGTTCTTGATGAAATCAAACGTCTTGGTGCAGAAAATGTTTACATTGTTGGTGGGGAGTCTGCTGTATCTAAAGCGGTTGTAAATCAGCTTGGTACTGCTAAAGTCAACCCTTCTGACATTAAACGCTTATCTGGTGCCACTCGTTATGATACGAATCTTGCCATCGTTGCTGAGCTTCAAAAAAATCATGGATTCTCTGGCAACGGAGTATTCCTAGCGACTGGTACTAACTTTGCTGATGCGTTGAGCGCTGCTTCAATCGCTGGTGCAAATGATATGCCGATCGTATTAACGGAAGGACAAAACCAACCTCTATCTGACGAAGCGAAAGCTGTTCTTGAAGATGAGGAAGTATACGTAGTTGGTGGAACTGCAGCTGTATCTAATGAAGTTGTAGCTCAGGCTAAGAGCAAAGCCCTTTCTGTGAAACGTCTTTCTGGTGTTAACCGTTACGGTACATTAGCGGCACTCCTTGGTGAATTCGCTACTGGAACTAGCAAGCTTTATGTAGCTAACGGCAAAAACTTCCCAGATGCTTTATCAGCTTCTCCTTTAGTAGTCGACAATGATGGATTACTAGTATTAGTTGATCAAGATGCTATGCCTAAAGAAGTAGATGCATTCTTAACTAAGTTTGCATACCAAAACGACATCAACTCTGTAACCGTTCTTGGCGGTAAAGCAGCTGTTGGTCAAGATGTTCGTGATGCACTACAAAAGAAAGTTACTGAGTAATAACTAGTAACTTTGGAAACTGCCTGCTTTTGCAGGCAGTTTCTTTTTGTTGTGCGCCTGGCATGGGTGCAATCTATAGGGTGTAAGTCCCGAACTGTGAAGGCAGAAGTAGCAGTTAGCTTAACGCAAGGGTGTCCATGGTGACGTGGAATCTGAAGGAAGCGAGCGGCAAACCTCCGGTCTGAGGAACACGAACTTCATAAGAGGCTAGTATTGTTGGACGAGTTTGCAACACAAAACAAAGTCCTTTCTGCCGAAAGCAATACAAAGTAAATGAAGCAGATAGGTGGAGGGAAAGATTGTACTTTTACCCAGGGAGGTCTGACTGATAAGCCGAGCACACTCGGTAACCTATTTAATGATAAATAGCTGAACAGTCAGAAGTCAGCAGAAGTCATAGTACCAATGGTATCTAGAGCCATTGGGAAGGACTGAATCAATTAAGGAGAATCAGCACTTGGCGTACGTGTTGCTTGATGAAGCAGAAACATTATCCTTCCTAATGGAGGAAGTGGTGAATCCACGGGGACATTAGAAGGGCTGAAAGTAGCACCACACAAGAAGAATGACTGATTCACGTAGGAGCTTGATATCTATGTTGAAACGAATCTTATCATATCAGAACGTTACGAGTGCACTCGAAAGAGTGGAACGAAATAAAGGAAGCCACGGTGTAGATGGGATGAGCGTAAAGAACCTACGACCGCATCTCATGGAACACTGGGGAACCATAAGGGCCGAACTGATAAATGGAACCTATCTTCCCCAACCCGTACGTCGAGTCGAAATCCCAAAACCRAACGGCGGAGTAAGGAAGCTAGGTATCCCAACAGTGATGGATCGTTTCATCCAACAGGCTATTGCGCAAGTACTCAACAAGGAGTTTGATCCCTTGTTCTCTAAACAAAGTTACGGGTTTAGACCGAATAAGCGTGGTCATGACGCAGTACGACAAGCTAAACGCTATATCAAAGAAGGGTATAGATGGGTAGTGGACATCGATTTAGAGAAATTCTTCGATAAAGTGAATCATGACCGGCTTTTGAGGATATTAAGTTACCGGATAAAGGACCCAAAAGTTCTCCAATTAATACGGAGATATCTCCAGTCAGGTGTAATGGAAAAGGGACTTGTCAGTCCTAACACGGAGGGAACCCCCCAAGGTGGTCCACTTAGCCCACTCTTATCAAACATCGTATTGGATGAACTTGATAAGGAGCTGGAGAAGAGAGGATTGCGGTTTGTTCGTTATGCGGATGACTGTAATATCTACGTTCGTTCAAAGAGAGCAGGAGAACGGATTATGAAAAGTATCACAACATTCATAGAGAACAAACTCAAACTTAAAGTGAATCATGAGAAAAGTGCAGTAGACCGTTAGAATCGCAAAACAAAGTATTCAACGTTTCAAACAGAGAATAAGAGAAATTACTTCGAGAAAATGGTCTATCAGCATGGCAAACAGATTGGAGAAGCTAAACCGCTACTTGGTGGGCTGGATGGGGTACTATCAATTAGCCGATACCCCCTCGGTTCTAGCCAAGCTAGACCAATGGATTCGAAGAAGATTGCGAATGATTCGATGGAAAGAGTGGAAGAAAGTTAAAACAAAACATAGAAACCTAACGAAGTTAGGAATACAAACTAACAAGGCTTTGGCTTGGGAATGGGCAAATACTAGGTTGGGTTATTGGCGTATCGCTAAAAGCCCCATCTTAGATAGAGCCCTTGATAACCAATACTGGTCGAATCAAGGGCTCAAGAGTCTGCTTATGAGATATCAAACTTTGCGTTTGACTTAATTGAAACCGCCGTATACCGAACGGTACGTACGGTGGTGTGAGAGGTCGGGGGTTAGTCACCCCCTCCTACTCGATTGTTAAAGGCTGTTTCCGCATAGATTGTTGCTTTCGGAAAAATCCCAGGAGCCAGATTTTCCCCCGGATACTAAGGAATTTCTCTCTAATCGGGGGAAGCAGCTCTTTTCTTTTCATGATTACCAGGTTTTTAAGGTGAATTATGATTCGTTTTTTTGCAATTAGTTTCATAGCAACAAAGTTTATGAAAAGAGCCTTGTTATATGAACAACAAAGTGGTGAAGAAAATGTACCCAAGCAGGCAATATGAGGACATAAACAGGTGGAAAAGGAAAAGAAGATGATTTACCCAAGCTGGAACTTAAATCAGAAATCCAGTGCATAAATTTTAATATTGAAAATGCTGCCTTTTTGCCCAGAAACATTCCTGAAAACACAAAGCTGTTTAATCTGAATTAGAGGATTGAAAGATCATGTTGACAAGTGAAAAAACAAAATATTCCCCAAAAACAGAAAGTTCCATTATAATGTCTTTATATAATGGGATTTTGTATGAAAAAGGTATATTTAAGTTTTGCTAAACTATTAGCATATCCACTTTGAATCAAACTTCAACCTTATACTGCGGGAATGATTATTATATCCTTTTTTATGACAGATGGTGGCATTGGTGCAATCTTGGGAGCTTCTCTTAGAGATATGGTTTGGAGCGGAAATCTAGTATGGTTAAGTAAGCCATAATCTTTGTGAAAGGCTGTTTTCGCATATATTTTGCTTTCGGATGCCCCCGGATACTAAGAGTTTTATCTCTTATCGCGGAAGAGCAGCTTTTTTCTTTTGGTATTACCATTTTTCCCCCTCTTAATGTGGTTATTTCTTCGGAATAAATATCCAATAGCAAAAAAGTTTACGAAAAGAGCCTTGCGAAAGCAACCATTTATATTAAATATGGAGGTTGATATCAATGAAAACAATCGGGTTAATAGGCGGAATGAGCTGGGAATCCTCGTTAGAATACTATAGGCATATAAATGAAACGGTAAAAGCTCAATTAGGAGGTCTCCACTCCGCTAAATGCATTCTCTATAGTGTTGATTTTGAAGAAATTGAAAGGTATCAGGCGCAGGGTGAATGGGACAAAGCAGCTTACATTTTAAAAGAAGCGGCAGAGTCTCTCGAGAAGGGAGGGGCTGACTTTCTCCTTCTATGTACCAATACGATGCATAAGGTTTTTGAGGATATCTCGGGCAGCGTCAATATTCCCTTTTTGCATATTGCGGACGCGGCTGCATCCAAAATCAGAAATGAAGGAGTCGACACAGTCGGACTTCTTGGTACACGCTATACAATGGAGCAGGATTTTTACAGAAATCGCATGCTGGTAAATGGGGTTAATGTGATTGTACCTGGAAGAGAGGACAGAGAAAGAATTAATGCTATTATATTTGAAGAATTATGTATTGGTGAAATTAAGGATTCATCAAGGGACTTTTTCCAAAAGGTTATGAAAGAGCTGAATAGAAATGGTGCTGAAGGAATCGTTTTGGGATGTACAGAGATCGGGCTTCTCATCAAAGGTGATGAGTGGGAAATCCCTATCTATGATACTGCCGCCATTCACGCGGAAGCGGCTGTCAAAAAAGCTTTGCAGGATTAAGCAGAATCGTGCACCTGGTACAAATAGGCTGTAATTATACCAGGTGCTTTAATCATCTTAGATTCTGCCTATTAACTTTGGGTCCCTTGAAATGCCGGAGTGTCCCGGAATCCAGTTAGCAGGTATGCCTTGACCTGTTTCACGTCCATATTGTATACCCTGAAGAAGTCTTAAGATTTCATAAACATTGCGGCCTACTTCCATTGGGTTGACAAGTTTGGCAACTATGATTCCTTCAGGGTCTATAATGATGGTTGCTCTCAAGGCGGCCCCGCTCTTCTCATTCAAAACCCGGTATGCCCGTGATATCTCTTGTGTTCTATCACTCACGAGAGGATACTTTACTTTTGAAAGTGAAGGCGAAACTTCACTGAACACCTTATGGGCATATACACTGTCAGTGCTTATAGCGAGCACTTCAGCGTTTAAGGATTGAAATTGAGGGTAAATAGCAGCGACCGCTGCTAGTTCAGTAGGTCAAACAAATGTAAAATCACTTCCGTAAAAAAACAGGATCACCCATTTTCCCCGGAGCTGATTCAATGAAATATTCTTAATTGATTTATCGGAATTAAAGAAAGCCTCTGCTGAAAACAAAGGTGCAGGGTCTGATGCCTGTGCACAAAAATGCAGATCTTCATTGTGATTTATATTGTGGTCCATTTCCTCACCTCTTTTCTATAAGTTAGATGATGTTAATATACTATTCAAGAAGGATTTTTTTAGAATAGATGGATCATTGAGGTCAAAGACAGATCAAGCGGGTTAGAACAGATCAAAAGGTGATATTTACTTCAGTTTTTAAAAAAAATTGGTAAAAGTGAAACTTTTTAATGGTAAGTTTCGTTATGTAATAAGAGGTGGTTTTGTTCCAACATCCTTAGAAAAAAAGATTGAGCGTGAAACCAAATGAATGTATATATGCTAATCGCAGTTTGTCTCCTTTCATATGGGTTTGGAGGTCTGAATGGAGCATATTATTTAACCGGATATTATTTGAAAGACGACATCCGCCGCTATGGAAGCGGAAATGTCGGAGCTACAAATGCAGGAAGAATACTGGGAAAGAAAGGTTTTATACTGACGGTCATCTTGGATGTCTCAAAAGTGATGGCAGCGATGACGATTGCTTTCTGGATCACTGAAAACGAGATCATTTCCATGTCCCTGAGTGCGTTTTTCCTGCTTATCGGACATATCTTTCCTCTGCAGCTTGGTTTCAGGGGTGGAAAAGGAGTAGTTGTCTTTTTGGCAAACTCTCTTTTTTTGGTTCCGCTCAGCATTCCTATATGCGGACTGATCATGGGTATCAGCTTTTTTCTGTTAAAGGACTACAAGAAGGCAGGTTTTCTATCAATGCTGTCTATACCCGTCTCGGCTTTTCTGCTGAGTACTCCATCTGAATATACGACAGCTTTACTGATTATGCTTTTTATAGTCTTGCTGGTACATATAAAATCACCATTGCCGCAACTTCATAACCGGCACCATTAGGAGGTATGAGAATGAAAACTGATTCTCTTCACTTTAAGATAGCAAACGACATAGAAGAATTTAACCAGATTCATAGAATGAATTATGAAACCTTTGTAAATGAAATTCCACAGCATGAAAGAAACCCGGAACGGATGCTTGTTGACCGTTTTCACAACGAGAATACATATATTATAGCCAAAAAAGGGAATGAGCTGATTGGGATGATTGCGGTCAGAGGGAATAGACCTTTCTCTTTGGATCAAAAACTTCCTAATATCGATTCTTATTTGCCAGAAGGGGGAAGCCCCTGTGAGATTCGGTTACTCTCTGTTCATAAGGATTACCGCAGTAGTATCGTGTTTTATAAACTGGTAGAGAGAGCGGTATCTCATTGTTTGAGGAATGGATATAACCTTGCCCTTATTTCCGGGACTGAGAGGCAGCTCAAATTATATAAACGAATTGGCTTTGAAATTTTTGGTCCTCTTGTTGGTAAAAACGAAGCGCGTTTTCAGCCTATGTTTATTACTAAGGAGAATTTTGAAAGGGCAACCAAAGTATTCAACAGGCTGATGCACAGGCAGGAATCACAAAGGAAGATAATGAATTTCCTTCCCGGACCTGTGCCTGTGAAAAAAGAAGTAGAAAAAGCATTTTCTAAGGAAGCAATCTCCCATAGATCGACGGATTTTATGGACCAGATGAGTGACGTGAAAAACAGGCTGAAGGATATGACGGGTGCACCAAATGTTCAAGTGCTCGTAGGAACGGGGACTCTGTCTAATGATCTTGTTGCCGCTCGATTGCACCGCCAGGGGGGCAGGGGGTTAATTCTTGCGAATGGGGAATTTGGTTTGCGTCTCGTTGACCATGCCCGTCGGATGGACCTTCACTTTGAGGTAATAGCCAAAGGTTGGAATGAAGAAATTACTTTGGAAGAAGTAGATGAGTACCTTCAAAATGAGCCTGATATCAGGTGGTTATGGTTGGTTCACTGTGAAACCTCGACAGGATATCTGTTCGATTTGGAAGAATATAAACGCCTCTGCAATAAACATGGGGTGAATTTATGTGTGGATGCATGCAGTTCAGCTGGAAGCACACCGTTGAATTTGAAGGGCGTGTTTATGGCCACTACTGTAAGCGGGAAAGCTTTTGGTTCCTACCCCGGACTGGCGGTAGTCTTTCACCGCGATGAGGTAGAGGCGGATAATTCTGTGCCGCGTTATTTAGATCTCGGTATGTATCAAGAGAATAATAGTGTTCCTTATACCCATTCTTCTAACCTTGTAGCGGCCTTTCATGCTGCCTTATTAGAATTGGACCTTTATAGCAAGGCCAGGCTGAATTATGAAGTAAGGCGGACTTTAGAGAGGTCGGGTATCACTTGCCTTGGAGATGGCACCTATTCTCCGGGGATCATCACCATTCCTTTGCCGGAGGGTATCTCATCAAGGGGGTTTGGTGATAATCTCAAAAAGAAAAAAATTCTTATCAGCTATGAAAGTGACTACTTATTTAAAAGAAATTGGGTTCAAATCGCCTTGATGGGCGAATATAAATTAAACGAAGTGATGATGGCTTTGGATAAATTTATAGAAGAGTATAAAGAACAAACAGCCAGTGAGGCTGCTGTCCTATGAAAATTCCCCAGGTCTCAGCAGCCGGTAAGATTACTTCAATTAGACTAGTCATAATAGCTGTTACAGCAATTTGGATAAAAACGATATTTGTTTTATTCTTAGGATTTGATTTAAAAATCACTTCAGCTGCTGAAGTTCCTTTCATCATATTGAGCCCTATTGGTTCGCTGCTCCTGCTGTTCGGCTTCAGTTTCTATTTCACGAAAACTGTAAAACCTCTTTTATTCTGGACAGCTTGGATAGTCGCCAATGCCTTATTATACGGAGACTTGCTTTATTATAGATTTTATACCGATTTTGTCACTCTGCCCATCTTATTTCAGTTCGATAATGTAGGTGGATTGGGCCCGAGTACTCTTGAATTGATGAGCCCTTGGGATTTGCTTCTGTTTATAGATTTGTTTATACTTCCTTGGATAATGAAAACAAGGACAAAAAAGGGAACTGTTATTACTAAAAAGAAAAAGGGATTGTATGGTGCTGCGGGAGTTGTGCTCGTATTATTTACAGTCGGTATCGGGCTGTTCCGCTCACCATATCTATTTGCAGCTTCGTATGACCGTGACGGCATGGTTAAGGCATTGGGTCCTTATAACTATCATCTATATGATTTTGCTCTCGGGGCGGTGACTCCTTTTAGCCGATCACTAGCCACCAAGGCTGATGCACTGCCTACTTTAGATTACCTTAAGAGCAAGGAAGGGGCTTTAACTGATTTATTTGGAGCTGCGAGAGGAAAAAATGTGATTCTAATTAGTATGGAATCGACTCAAAATTTTGTGATTAACCGAGAAATTAATGGAGAGGAAATTACTCCCTTTTTAAACGGCCTGATAGAAGATAGCTTTTATTTCAGCAATGTGTATGACCAGACAGCACAGGGAAAGACATCCGATTCTGAATTTATGATTGATACGGGATTATACCCCTTGGCAAGCGGATCGGTATTTGTTCAAAAACCGGAAAATACTTATTACAGCCTTCCCCACATTTTAAAGGAAAAGGACTATTATTCAACTGTTTTTCATGGTAACGAAAGAACCTTTTGGAACCGTGAAAATATGTATAATGCTTTGGGGTATGACCGGTTTTATTCTGAACGTGACTACAAGGTTACTGAGGAAAACTCAGTGAACTATGGTATAAAAGATATTGAATTCTTCAATCAAACAGCAGAAAAGCTTGAGGAGCTTCCTCAGCCATTCTATTCAAGATTGATTACACTAACGAATCACTTTCCATTCCTTCTTGAAGAAGAAGATAAATATATTCAAGAAGCGGATACCAAAGTGGATGTTGTCAATCGTTATATAACCACTGTACGGTACGAGGATGAAGCAATTAAGAAGCTATTTCAGGATCTGAAAGATAAAGGACTATATGAAAATACGATATTCGTCCTTTACGGTGACCATTATGGTATTTCTGAGAAGTTTGAAGAGGGAATCTTCGAGATACTGGGGAAAGAGGTATCACCTGTTAACCATGTTTCATTGCAGCAGGTACCTTTGATTATTCACATTCCTGGACAGGAAGGGAAAGTAGTCAGCAGGGCAGGCGGTGAGATAGATATCCGTCCTACCATCCTTCACTTGTTGGGAATCAAAACCGAAAACAAGCTCTCCTTTGGACATGTATTATTTAACAGAAATGAGGATCACCCAGTTATATTCCGTGACGGAAGTTTTGTTGCAAAAGGTTTAACATTTAACGATGGAGTTTGTTATGAAAGCAATAGTGAAGCAATCGTACCTGCCAAATGTATCCCTTATCAGGAAACTGTCCGCCAGGAGCTTGAGCTTTCAGATGACATCATTTATGGGGACCTGTTAAGATTCTTAAAATAAGTGCTATTTCTTTTAAGAATTGTTGGATACCGGGGGAGTTAGTATAAATCGGAGCTCCTAAAAAGAAAAGTGAATATAGAACAGGGAAAAAACCTATATTACATTAAAGGGGCTGGGACAAAACCCTCCTCTAAGATGAAAAAGCCGGTGAAATTTTACGACAAGTAAAATTTCACCGGCTTTGATTATTTTTTGAATTAAAATAAGGACCTCTTCTGATAAAATAAAGTTACCACACAAAATTCCATCTGAAAGAAGGGTCCTTATGTTTAAAAATTATATCATGAATCAAGTGGTTTTGCCCCTGGATTTAGAAATCAAACTTCAAAGAAATGATATTGCCTTCTCCGTGCACGACCTCGTCGAGCAAATTCCACACGAAGCCTTCGACTCGTTTATACGAAGCACAGGCTGCCCTGCTTATCATCCACGTATGATGATGAAGATTATTTTATGTGCTTACTCCCAATCCGTATTCTCAGGAAGGAAAATTGAAGCTCTCCTCGGCGACAGCGTCAGGATGATGTGGCTTGCCCAAGGGCATGAACCGAGCTACCGCACGATTAACCGGTTTCGTGTCTGCCCAGAAGTAAAAGCGCTTCTTCGTGAGTGCTTTGTTCAATTTCGCTGCCATCTCGTTAAGGAAAAGCATATTGATGATGAAGCGATCTTCATTGACGGAACCAAACTTGAAGCTAATGCCAATAAGTTCACATTCGTTTGGCGGAAATCGGTGGAGAAATATAGTGCTGGTCTCATTGAAAAATCGAATCAACTCTATGATGAACTAGTGGAAAAGGAAATCATACCTGAAATAGAACGGGAAAGCCCGGAAGTGCTTTCTACAAAAGATTTGGCTAAAGTCGTGGGGAAACTGGAAAACACCGTTGATGAACTCACTACAACCATCGAATCCAGTAAGGACGTAAGCGAACGGAAACAGCTTCGCTCTGTACGTAAAATGCCCAAGCAAATCCTCAAACAGTTTAAGGATTTTGTCGCACGCAAACAAAAGTATGAACAGGACATGGCTACCTTCGGTACACGGAACAGTTATTCTAAGACAGATTGCGACGCCACCTTTATGCGGATGAAAGACGATTACATGAAGAATGGACAACTAAAAGCTGGCTACAATGTACAAATTGCGAGCGAAGGGCAGTACGCTCTTGCCTATGATGTTTTCCCGAATCCGACCGATACACGGACATTCATTCCATTCCTGAATACGATCGAAAAGCACTTCTTTAAACTCCCAAAATACATAGTGGCTGACGCTGGTTACGGAAGTGAAGAAAATTATGAAGATGTCTTTGAAAACCGGACATCTACACCACTGATTACCTACAACATGTACCGCAAAGAGAAAACGAAGAGCGCACAAAAGAATGAATTCAATACGGCCAATTGGAAGTATGATGAAGAAACCGATTCGTTTACTTGCCCAAATGATCAACGACTCACATTCCGCCATCTTTCTCACAAAACTGACCGGAACGGCTTTACTCGGGAGTTTAAGGTGTATGAGTGCGAAAGCTGTACGGGATGTCCTTTCCGTTCTAAGTGCACGAAAGCCAAGGAAGGAAATCACCGGAAACTCTTACTCAATGAAAAATGGGAACAACAAAAAGAGAAGATTAGAACACTGCTTTCAGATGAGAAAACGGGTGAAATTTACGGCCGACGTAAAATCGACGTAGAACCAGTTTTTGGATTTCTGAAGGCTAATTTAGGTTTCACAAGATTTTCTGTCAGGAGCAAGGAGCGCGTGCAAAATGAAATGGGCTTCGCGCTGATGGCGGTTAACTTGAGAAAGTTGACTGCCAGGAACGCAACCTAATCTACAAATACACAAGAGCAGTGAGAGAAAAAGGGCTTCAATCATCCAAAATGATGATTGAAGCCCTTTTTTCATGATTTTTGGCTAGTTATGTCCCAGCCTCTTTTTTGCATAATCAAGAATAGTAAAATTTGTTAAATTAGGTCCTGCCTTCAATTTAGATTCAATATAACTTGCTGTTTCCTGCCAGTCGTAATCCTGAATTGAATGCAGTAAAGTAATATATATTATTCTATTTCTCTACCTGAAGACATAAAATGTACAAGCTGTCTTAAAAAGGTGGAGAGGTTCCTTGAGCATCAGTATTCTTTTCAGTTATGTATTGTTAGGCTTGACATTAGCGGCCCCGATAGGCCCAGTGAATTCAGCACGACTGGATAAAGGAATTAAGAACGGGTTCTGGCATGCGTGGATAGTGGGGGCAGGCTCCATGATAGCTGATGCAGTATTCATGCTGCTGGTATATGTGGGGATGGTCCGCTTTCTCGATAATCCCGCAGTTCAAATATTTCTTTGGTTATTTGGCGGATTTGTACTGATTTACTCAGGTATAGAAAGTATGACCAGCATGAAGTCATTCTCTTTAGAAAGTGTCAGGAAAAGAGACTCGCTGACCAAGTGTTTTTTTATTGGCTTCCTGATGTCCATATCGAGTCCGCTCTCAATCCTTTTCTGGCTTGGTATATATGGATCAATCCTGGCGAAAACGGCATCCGAGAATGGGACAGGCGATCTTTTGGTTTACAGCAGTATGATTTTCCTTGGGCTGACCATATGGGATATATTTGTGGCGCTGCTCACTACCTCTTTAAAAAAGTATTTTAATTCCAATATCCTCATTATTATATCGGTTCTATCAGGCCTGTCCTTGCTGTGTTTCGGCAGTTATTTTGGCTTTCAGGGAATAATGGCCTTGTTCGGTTAAGGCTCTTTTCATCAACTTTGCTGCTATTTTATATTAACTTCGTAAGATAACTGCTTTAAATTCTGATAAGCTGATGAACGGCTTATCGTTTAGAGAGAAAATTAATAGTATCCTGGGAAAAAACCGGCTCTGGCATTTTTCCGATATAAGCGCAAACAAACTTTGTTAAAGAGCACTGTGGTTGTCCAGGTATCAATCTATTAGGGGTACGCCTTTCCCGGATTGTAGTATAATAAGGATATACTGTAAGTAAGGGTGAATAAGGATGAAGCCCATAGGAGTACTGCCTGAGAAAATCTCTCTATTAAATGCATTAAATAGTATAGGAGAAAACATTATTATTGCTGATCTGGACTATACCGTTTCCTGGATGAATAATTATGCCGCCGGATTGATGACTGAACTTGCCCCATTATTTGGTTTAAATTCTGCAGAAGATATGATCGGACTGAATATGAGCGCATTTCACCATACGCCTTCCCGCCAAAAAGAGGTCATGGATGAGCTTACAGAAATACACAGGGCTCGAATCTTGATCCGGGATAAATTTGCAGCTGATATTGTCGTGACCCCTATAAAAAACGAGAAAGCTACTATTGGTGGTTATGTCGTTATGCTTATGGATGTAACGACACAAGCAATAGAGGAAGAAGAAAAGGAGAAACTGATCAAATCGCTGTCAGTGCCGATAATTAAAGTCTGGGAAAAGACCATTACTTTACCGTTGATCGGCCATTTTGATAATGATCGAGCAGAAAGCATGATTGCTTCTGTCTTGCATGAATGTGCGCTCAATAAAATCGAATATGTTCTGGTAGACTTAAGCGGAATATATGAACTAGACATGAATATTAAGTTTCACATGCAAAAGCTTTGTGATTGTCTGAGCCTCATAGGTTCCCAATGTGCAATTGCCGGTATTACACCGGAATTTGCCTTGGCAGCAGGAGATTTATCAGGAGAACTGCCCATTTTCAGGAATGCTCATGCTGGCCTGAAATATGTCATTGAGAAGATAAATTAATTTTTTTTATAAAGAAAGTTGTGTTTTCCTTTCATATCTTCCGCTAACCTGTTATGATAATAAGGAATTATTTTTGTTCGGTATGTAAGAAAGAAAGAGAATGAAATCTTTAATTCTGAATACCCTGAGAGCAAGGATAGTATTAATAATGTGTGAAACGCACTAGGAGGCAACAAACATGGAAAAAGGTACAGTAAAATGGTTCAATGCAGAAAAAGGTTTCGGATTCATCGAAGTTGAAGGTGGAGAAGACGTATTCGTACATTTCTCAGCTATTCAAGGCGAAGGTTTCAAATCTCTTGACGAAGGTCAAGCAGTAACATTTGACATCGAGCAAGGTCAACGCGGACCACAAGCTGCAAACGTTAATAAAGCATAATTAGAAAACTTAGTGAAAGTCTTTCGAGCCAGCAGGAATAACCTGCTGGCTTTTTTAGTACAAAGGTAATGATAAAAGTCCATCCCAGGGTCAGAAAACCTCAAGAGAATATAACTTGTCGGCGCTGAACAAAGCGCTTTTGTTTTTGGAAAACTGCTGCCTTCTAAGTGAAGGCCTTTCCCAAATGAATAGCGGTATGCGTCAATGCACATTCTTAAAGAGAAAGTATACTTGCCTGAGATGTTAGTGGATGATTTAGAAGGGGTATGGATAATCTTATGGGGAAAAAATGAGTATATAAAGAAGTCGGAAACTTCTGGCTGGAAGGGATAAGTTCCTCGAAGGGGTTATTTGGATATGGGTAACATGGTAGTGAAGACTTGAATTGGATCGAAGAAGTTTCGAATATTCTTAAATTATCTAAAGGAATTTATTCACCTTTCATCCATTAAAGGAATCAGTACATATTGAGAAGGAGGATTTTCTGTGGTCGAACTTTGGAATTTATTGAAACAGGGAAATAAATCAGCTCTTCTCGCATCAATTATTAATGCGGTGATTTCTATAGCAAAAGGGGTGGCCTTTACGCTTACAGGTAACGTTGCAATGTTTGCTGAAACACTACATAGTATAGGAGATGCAGCTAATCAATTTTTTGTCTTCATTGGTTCCGCATTAAGCAAAAAGGCACCAACTCCCCGTTTTCCCAATGGCTTTGGAAGGTTGGTCAATCTGGTTTTATTGGCAGCGGTGCTTGTTGTGGGTATTATGGCCTATGAGACGATTGTTGAGGGCTATCATCATATCCTTCATCCTCAGGAGTCAACAGGATTTATTATAAGTGTCGGGGTTTTATCATTTGCTATCATCCTTGAAGCTTTTGTATTATTTAAGGCTATGAAAGAGACGCTGCACGAAGTTGGAATTGAGGCAAAAGGGTTCGGCATTATTACGAAAAGTATAGCGAATGTCAATAAGGCAAAAGCGGCAACAAAGCTTGTTTTTTTAGAGGATTCAGTTGCGACAGGTGGAGGGTTACTCGCCCTTGCTGCCATAATCATTTCCCACTACACGCCATACCATCAAGTGGAAGGGATTGCGTCTATCATCATCGGTGTGTTGATGTTCATTGTAGTCGGAAAGACATTCCTCGATAACGCTGCAGGAGTTCTTGGGGAAGCAGACCTGACGTTGAGAAGTGTCATCGGTGATATTGCTTTTAATGATCCAGGAGTGAGGGATGTTCAGGAAATCGCGGTCTTGAAAGAAGGAGATGAATACCACGTAGAACTGATAGTCGAAGTGGACCCCTCCATTACCGTTGCAGAGGCTGATGATATTAAAGACCGGCTTGAGGACAGGATATTAAGAGAGAACGGCGTTACTGACGTTATTGTTGAATTTGATGAAGATGATAATCTTCCAAAATGGGAAGAAAGTAAAACTACAAAGTGATGATTTCAACCGTCTTATTAAAGGCGGTTTTTTTACTTAAAGATCATTATAAGTAAGGTTTTTTTCCTGAAAGCTTGTCGCTTATGAAAAGTTCACTGAAAATCTACCGAATTTTATTATCTGCTTGTTATGACCATAGATAAAGTTAACTATCCTTCCTTAAGTAGGAAGAGAAAGTTGACTTTTGTCTTTGAAAGCAATATATATATGCTCTCTTTACTGCATTAGCTTTAGAAACCTTTTATGTTTTTTGGGCGGATTGCCTGTAGGAACTGGAAGGGTTCTTTTCAACTAGTCCATGGAAGGCGTGGATTCAGTATTGTGGATAGTAAATAGAGGAATAAAATTCCCTTATTTTCTGAATAACACTAAGAAAAGCTAAAATAGGGGAATTAATTTCCCTTAATTGCCTTAATATACTAGAAAAATATGCTTTTTTATCATATAAGAGAAAAAAGTTCCTCTATTTACGCCAGTATGAGCTTGGATTGGCAAATAAGGGGAAAAAGTTCCTTTATTTTACCGCTGGGTGACCAATTAAAGAAATGACATGCCGCTTTCGCTATAAAGCACATTTCATCAGGTACACAACCAAGTAGAGTGGGCCTGTTGAAGGGAAACTAATCCTTTTTTATACATTTGAAGCGGAAAAGGTACGATTCTGTAATAAAAGTTTTTGGTGGACTTTTCAGTGCCCCGCTTTTTAATGAAGTTTTTTTCTCTGTCCCTGTTTAGCAGAAGAATCTCCCCATCAGGCTTTATGCTTTCTGTTAAGAGCAGCGGACGTCTATTTCCAGTGCCCTGGTCTCGCAGTCAACTCAAAGAGAATAAAGGAAAGACTGCTATTTTCTCAAGAAACGTTTGCCTGCCCGCGCTTAGCCCATACTTGCCCTTTTTTAAAATTTTTGTAAAAAATTGAAACTAATTTGTATTCTTCCTCGTATATATACTATACCCTCTAGCGGATGAGCAAAAGAGGGGAAATACATAGGGAGGGTTATAAAAGTGGAATTATTTGGTGTGCTTATGATTTTGATACCTGTGCTAGTAGTTGCAGCGATAGCAGGGGTTGTATACTTTTTTTGGGTAAGGTTCCGTTATCGTACTGCGAAGTCAAATCAAGCTTTAATCATTACAGGACCAAGATTAGGTGATCCGGAAAAAGAAACAAATATTTTTACAGACGATGAAGGACGATCCATGAAGATCATCCGGGGAGGGGGTTACCGTTTAAGAAGGTTCCAGACATCTACTCCGGTAAACCTGACATCATTTCAGTTAAAGCTGGCTACCCCGAGGGTATACACCAATGGAGGGGTGCCAATCGTTGCTGATGCAGTGGCAATGGTTAAGGTAGCGGATTCATTAAATGGCATAGCTAATTATGCAGAGCAATTCCTGGGAAAAGACCAAGATGAAATTGAATCTGAAATCATTGAAGTATTGGGAAGCAACCTGCGGGCAATTCTTTCGAAGATGACTGTCGAGGATATAAACAGTGATCGAGAAAAATTCAATGCAGATGTGGCAGAAATCGCCCAGAAACAGTTAGATTTGATGGGATTCAAAATCACTTCCCTTGGATTGACAGACTTAAGGGATGCTGATGAGACAAATGGTTACTTAGAAAACCTTGGACGTCCCCGAATAGCGGAGGTCCGAAAGCTTGCTGAAATAGCTGAAGCTGAAAATGACCGTGAAACGAGAATCCACAGAGCGCAAACAGATCAGCAAACAAAAGAAGAGGAATATAAGCGGCAGATAACTATTGCTGAGAGTAAAAAAGAAAAGGATATAAAGGACGCAGCGTTCAAGGAAGAAACAGAAAGAGCACGTGCGAAATCTGAACAATCCTATGAACTTGAGAAAGCAAAGCTGGCGAAAGAGATTAAAGAAGAAGAATTAACGCTGAAATTCCTCGAACGCGAACGAGCTGTCAAACTTGAAGAGGAAGAAAGCAAGCTGCGTAAGACCAAGGCTGATGCAGAATACTATGAAACTACCAGAAAAGCAGAAGCGGATGCGCGCAGATCAGAGATTGATGGGGAAGCCAAAGCCAAAATCCGCCGGGAAGAAGGTTCTGCAGAAGCAGATGTCATCCGTGAACGCGGTAAAGCTGAAGCAGAATCCAGAAAATTGCTGGCTGAAGCGATGGAAAAGCACGGAGATGTCATTATTACCGAGAAACTCATCGAAATGCTGCCGTTGTTTGCTGAGAAGATTGCACAGCCGCTGAATAACATAGATTCTGTTAAGATCATTGACTCCGGCAATGGAAATGGAATCCCATCATTCGGTAAAAGTATTACAAAAACCATGGTTGATATGCAGGAACCTTTGAAAGAAATGACAGGTATCGATGTCGGTGAATTGCTCAAGTCCTATGCGAATAGATCGAACGCGAACCATTCACAGCAATATTCAGGCGGCGGAACGGCCCTTGCGGCAGCGCCTGGAGATACCCCTGATGAAAGAGAGCAAGAATCAGCAACAGAGGAAAAAGAGGATAAATGACCATAAAGGGCGCATCCTGAGTTTTGGATGCGCCCTTATTACTTGGAGGGGTAAATAATCATAACTAAATAAAGTGCAGAAAATAATTAATAACAACGGAATAGTATTTTCCTGAAAATAGGATTTTCAAATAGGTTGAACAACGAAAAACCAATAATTATATGAAACTTTATTTCAGAATTTTTAATATGTTATCATAGAGAAGGAATTCATAGTAAGGGAGATTATCATGGAATTCGTTATACATAGTGAGACACTAAAAAAAGCTTTAAATATTGTCAGCAGGGTGATTTCTGGAAAACCATCGGTTCCAGTCATGACCGGGGTCAAATTAGAAGGAGTTAAAGATAGGCTGATTGTTACGGGTGGAGATTCGGACATCAGTATTATTAAAACCATCGATTTGAAAGACAGCCCTCAAGAAAAAATGGTAGAACAGGGTTCACTTGTTGTTCCAATAAAGTACTTTCATGAGCTTATCAAGAAGATGCCGGTTAACGGCCTGATCACAATCAAAAAATACAATAAGCAGATTCTTATCATATGCGGTGACATAGAAACTACTTTAAGCGGTTTGAATGAAGATGACTATCCTGACGCCCATGAACCTTCTGGAGATGGATTTAAGATCAAAGCCAGTCTGCTGATTGAAATGATAAAGGAAACACAATTTGCTGCTGCTAAATCCGAGACACGTGCGGTGTTGACTGGTGTAAATTGGGTATTTGGAGAAGGCGAATTGACCCTGATTGCTACTAATTCCCAAAGGATGGCCATGAGAAAGGCTTCTTTGAATACCAACTTGACTGGATCATTTATTCTGCCTATTAAAGCTTTGACGGAACTTGTTCATGTGATTGATAAACACCAATTTATACGAATTTCCCCCACTGAAAGCATGATGACCTTCCAATCTGAGGGGTTGTCCCTCCACTCTCGACTAATAACAGGGAACTACCCAGATATCAGCAGGATTATTCCTGAAGAAGCTGTAACTGAGGTAGTTGTTCCAAGACTTAGATTTCTTGAGGGAATCGAAAGGGCTAATCTGCTTGCATCTCAATGGAAACATAATAATGTAACTCTCGCGTTAAATATGGACGAAAAGATACGATTGACTTCAAGTACATCTGAAATAGGTCAGATCAATGAGAAGCTCGATACAGTTGAAGTAGAAGGAGATAGGAACTTAAAGATATCTTTTGATGGAAAGTTCCTGGCAGAGGCGCTAAAATCGATTCAGGACGACCTGGTAACACTAAGTTTCGGTGGAAGCCTTAAGCCGATTATTATTAAGCCATACAATAAAAAAAACACAATTCATTTGGTGTCCCCTGTGAGAGCTTCGTCATAACAATTTCTTTAGATGCAGAAATTAAAGGAGATAAGTATGAAACAAGAGAAAATAAAATCCAAGGTAATCCTAGGATGTTCAATAATTATGTGCCTTTGTGCACTAATCACTCTCTTTTTTGATGAAAGTCCTTTGGCGGGCTATGCATTTTTCATTGGGTTTCTCACTTCTGTCGTGTTTTCGATTGCACTGATTGTTGAGGAGTAATAACAAGACAGAAGGCACCAGTTTGCTTTTAAAAACTTCCTTTATCGGGAAGTTTTTTATTTGGCTCTTTTCGTAAACTTTGTTGCTATTTAATATGATTTTAGTAAGATAAGACGCTAATTCACTTATAATTTCTTTGTAAGCAAAGAGAAAAGAGCTGCTCTCTGGAATAGAGAGAATACCTTAGTATCAGAAGAAAAATCCGGCTCTTGGGATTTTTCTGAAAGCAGCAATTTAATCGAATATAGCCTTTTATTTATCACCTTCTATAATCTCCTTGATATATTCTTTTTTTGAATGAGCATTAACGCTGTTATCTGAAAAGGGCTGAAAGTAAATTTTAAATTGAAGGTGCACCAACGCTATCTCTCAGGTATTAAAAAAATACAGAAAATTCTTTAAGATAGTCTCTTTTCTAAAAGATTGTTGCTTTGAAAGCTATTTTATCTCCACCTAATTTTCACGTAAAAGGATTGGAGTGTAAGGCGTGCGACCTCCTGCGGGACTAGCGGCGTCTAGTTCCAGCACCTAGCCCCTCTGGGTCAAATAACCCCAAGAGATAAAAAGGAAGACCGCCTTTTTTTCTCTTGAGAACATTTGCCTGTCGGGGCTGATCAAGGTGCTTCCACTTTTGAAGACAGGTGAGACCCCCAATCTAGTTCCAGCGCCTAGCCCCTCGGGGTCAAATAACCTCTAGAGAATAAAAGGGAAAACCGTCTTTTTTTCTCTAGAGAACATTTGCCTGTCGGTGCTGACCAAGGCGCTTCCACTTTTTATACAGGCGAAGCCGAGGAGGCTCACCGCCGGCCCGCGGAGTCACGCGCCTGGAGCGGAAATCCATTTTTTTTAAAATAGGCACAATCTTTGCAAAAACAGTCTTAAGATATTATATACTGTCAACATTTATAGAACAGCAATTAACTAAAAAAGCAGTTCCCTATCTCTATTGAAGATGTTTGACTTCCTTCATAAAGGGATAATTAGCAATTAAGATAATAAAAAATTACGAAAAGAATAAATTGAAGATTTGAATCTGGTTGACCAAAAAAATAAGGCGGTGTATTAGAATGAGTAATATTAAACGAGACAAAGTGAACGTAGGGGATTGGGTTAGAGGTTTTGCTAAAAATGGAGCTTTGATCCAAGGGTATATGGAGAATATTGATCCTATCGATCCATTGTTCAAAATCAGAGTGATCGACAGTGATGATAAAGATTTGATTGGTTATACACTTAATATGGATGACAGTCTCATGGAAAAGATGCAGCCTGCCAGTACATTAACAGAATCACAGCTGAACTATTTAATTGATATAGCGCTGGAAACCAATGACAAAGAATGGTTCTTAGAGCTGTCAAGCGCCCTTAAAAGATTCAACCGAAATACTGCCAATAATATTTCTCAAGAATTTATTGAATTTTCAATAGAACGATAATATTTATAGGAAACCTGCCAAGAAAGAACAGGATTGGTAATGCAATGACCTGGAAAAAATTGCAGAACAACTGTAGGAATTGTTAGGAGCAGAAGGGGAAGCCAAGGATGGTATGATTGAGCTGGAATACCGAGGGATATTGAAGTGGCGGTGCAGGGCAGGCCGTTTAAAAGTGAAACAGATATGGAAATCCATTTTGAAGCTTTTCATGAAGATGGAACAGCTCTCAATCATGCTGAAATTGTCCTGCTTCCAGATGAAATCCCCGCGTTTACTTTAGCTTTAGGAAAGAATGACATCCCTATATCGGCTCTTCATAATCATTGGCTGTCTGCTGAGCCTCCCATCAAATACTTACATGTACAGACAGTTGAAAAACCTGAATCCTTTGCAAAGAGACTGGCAGAAGCATTAAAGGTTCTGAGAACTTGAAGAGCATGGAACTCTGCTTATAAGCAGGAGAGAGCAGTCCGGTGCTTGCCGGGCTGCTCTTTTTGATGGTCTTAAAATCACTTGCTAAGCCGAGGTTCCAGGGATGTTATGGGATGGATTAATAGTAACTCCTCTATGATAGGGTAAGGTGGTCTCCCGATTAGTTCATTACTCCAAGGTAGAAGGTTCCCCTGTGATGGACATAAACAATCCTAATGAGTAACCATATATAACCCAAAATAAGCGGAAATTTCACTCTTAAGTTTAGAATATCGTTTGCTAATCCATATGAATTTCGAAAACTACCGCCATAAATGAGTGAAAAAAACCTGTTAAGCAGGAAAGAAAAGAACTGCTCTCCCTGATTAAAGAAACCTTAGTATCCGGGGACATCTGATAGCAAAAATATATACGAAAACTACTATTAAGAAAGGAACAGCCTTTTAACATCAGATTCATTTAAGTGAATCTATAGCACCATTCTTTCTGGCGGATTACTATTAGAATGCATCTTATAGTAAGATTAAGGAGAGTCGGCGAGAAGCTATTTTACCTTCAAACTGCCGGATAGGAGAGAATGACAATGGTTAGAAATAAATATATTGGAATCGTAATGGTCTTTTTGTCCCTTTTGATAGGAGGGTGCAGCCTTACCGAAAATCAATCATTAAAGACTACTCAAGATTCTTTGCTGACAATAGAAGAAACAATAGCAATAGAGGAAGGAAAAGAAGTTACTGCTCAAGGGTACATCATAGGACAACCAATTTCAGGTAGCACTGTGATGGAAGAGGGATTTTCAAACGATTTCGCAGTGGCTGTTGCTGATGATAAGGAAGAGAAGGATCCGAGAAACATGATTTTTGTGCAAATAACGGCTGAGTTCCGGAAATCCTTCGGTTTACAAAGTAACCCTTCTTTAGTAGGTAAAAAGATTGCAGTGACGGGGCATCGTGAAAGCTATTTCTCCCATCCAGGACTGAAAACCATTTCATCCATCGAATTAAAGTCAAGTGAAGATGATTCTGAGGGAGGAAATGATGAAGAAGAGACGGCTGACCCTCCTGAAATTAATGAAGCCTATTATGAATCGGCATCTGGAAAGACTGGAGAAGAGTTGAAGGAGGTTCTCCATGAGATTATAGACGACCACAGGACACTTTCCTATGATGATGTCTGGGATGCCTTAAGGAAAACAGATGAAGATCCTGACAACTCAGAAAATGTACTACTATTTTACACGGGGCGCTCGCAATCAAAATTCTTGAACGGCGGAGGTGCTGATGAGTGGAACCGGGAACATGTGTGGGCAAAGTCTCATGGAAGATTTGGGACTGCTAAAGGAGCGGGAACTGATCTGCATCATTTGCGCCCGACTGACACGACCGTCAATTCTTCGAGAAGCAACCTGGATTTTGACAATGGGGGGAGTCCTCATAAAGAAGCAGAAGGGAATTTCTCCGACAATGATTCCTGGGAACCAAGGGATGAAATAAAAGGGGATACAGCCCGCATGCTATTTTACATGGCTCTGAGGTACGAGGGAGATGACGGCGAACTGGATTTAGAGTTGAATGACAAGGTCGAGAATGGCTCTAATCCTTTTCATGGAAAGGTTTCAGTTTTATTGGAATGGCACAGCATGGATCCTGTAGATGAAAAGGAAAGGAGAAGAAATACTTTAATTTTTGAAGAATATCAAGGCAACAGGAATCCTTTCATCGATCATCCTGAATGGGCAGAAATGATTTGGTGAATAAGACATTTAAGGCGGAAATGCCCAGAATAGTCCCGACAGGAAAATGTTCGATGGAGAAAAAAAGGGTGGTTTTCCTTTTATTCACCAGGGGTTATATGACCCCGAGGGACTAAGTCCGTTCCAGTGGGTACGGACTTAGTCCCTCGGGCGCTGTAGCTGGATTCAGAACCGCCACCCATTATCCTTACAAATAAAAAAGGACAGCTGTAACTGCTGTCCTTCTACTAGGAATTCATTAGGTTTCTTCCCAGGATCGTATTTCTCCTTTTCTTCGTTTCAAGTCCATAGTCCCGATTACGTAACTGCCGCATTTTCTTTCGATCGTCAAAAGCAGCTCATCCCAAGCCTCGGAAAAAGGGAGGAATGGAACTGGACATACTTTTGAATAGCTGCCCTTTTTTGCATGTATCTCCATTATAGGCGATCCGCTCATTTTTCCCTTTCTTACTTCACGTAAGTGTTCAAAATCAATTTTATGCCGTGTCATTCCTATTACTTTAAAGACGAAATATTTCTCTGTAATGATGTGATCCGCTGGCTTTTAATGGAAAAATAAAGAAGTGAACGTACAACTATATAGAGAAGGCTCTGCAAGCAGTTGAACTGCAAGCTAAAAGGAGACCGGGTACCGGTCTCCTTTTAGGTTATTATTATTATTCGATGTGTGTCCACTTATAAGAGTAGTCAGCACCAAATGAATGACGATACAAGTCTTTAACATACTCTCTTTGCAGGTATGCAGAACCATCTTGGAACATTGGGCTGATAGCCTGCTCTTCCATAAGAATTTGTTCTGCCTCCAGTAAAGCTTCCCAGCGTTTTTCCGGGTCTTCAAGAAGAGTTGTTTGAGCATCGTTAATTAATTGATCGTACTTCTCATTAGAGAAGCCTGTTTGGTTATAAGAGCTTCCCGTGACGAACATATCCAGGAAAGTCATTGGATCTGGATAATCCGGTCCCCAGCCAGCATAGGAGAAGTCATAATCTCCTCTTTGCTCAACTTCCAGCTTTTGCTTGAATGGCTGTTGAGAAATAGTGATAGAAAGACCTTCTAAAGTACCTTCAAGCTGCTCTTTCAAGTATTCACCGACTTTACGGGAGTTTTCACTGTCATAGTTCAACAGTTCAAGTTCAGCTGTTTCGATACCTAGTTCTTCTTTTGCTGTATTCCAAAGTTTAGCAGCTTCTTCAGGGTTAAATTCCCCAAGTTGCCCGTTAGTGTCACGGAAATCTTCTCCATCAGGTCCAGTTACGAAGTCATCTGGAACCAGGTAGTAGGCAGGTATGGATCCATCATTTAAAAGAACTTGTACTAGACCTTCTTTATCCCAAGCCATGTCGAATGCTTTACGTGCATTCTTATTGGAAAGTACTTCATTCTCCTGGTTAAGGCGAAGGAAGAAAGTAGAAGTACGAAGCTGTGTATTGAAGTTCGGATCTTCTTGATACGAATCTACATATTGTTCAGACAATACTGCAACGTCCGTCTCGTTTGTTTCATATAGATTAACTCGTGTAGAAGTATCTTTAACAATGTTAAAGTTAATTTCTTCAAGTTTTACAACATCTGCTTCCCAGTAGTCAGCATTTTTCTGCATTTGGAAGCTTTGTTCGTGTTTCCAATCTGATAATACAAAAGGACCATTGTAGATGGCATTTTCAAATTCAAGGCCATACTGATCTCCTTGCTCTTCTACAAATGCTTGATTCTGAGGAAGGAACGTTGCGAATGTCAGCAGGGATTTAAAGTAAGGGACAATTGTTTCCAATTCCACTTGAAGTGTTTTATCATCAATTGCCGTGATCCCTGCTTCATCAAGAGAAAGCTCACCATTGTTAACTTTCTCAGCATTCTTAATGTCGAACATGATATACGCATATTCTGATCCAGTATCAGGATTTAGTGCTTTTTTCCAAGCGTATTCAAAATCCTGAGCTGTGACAGTCTCACCGTTAGACCATTTCGCATCACGTAATTTGAACGTGTATGTCTTGCCATCTTCGGAAACTTCAGGTTCTTCAGCAGCCATACCTAACACAGGTTCATCATCTTCACCTAATCGGTATAGACCCTCAAATACATTATTCATAACGTTAAATGAAACTGAATCTGTTCCAAGTGTGGAATCCAGGGAAGGAATTTCTGAGCTTTCCAGCAAGTTCAGAACTTGTTCATCTTTACCGCCGCCAGTATCGGCAGTACCATTGTCGTTATTATTACCGCCGCCGCATGCTGTTAGAAAAGCACTTAAAACAAGCAGGATAGACAGTAATATTATGGACTGTTTCTTCATGTAAACGTAACCACCTATCTGTTTTATTTTATGTATCCCCTTTCTTCGGGACCAGTTTCAATGTTAATCAAAGATTTTCACAAATGCAACAATTAAACCTTATAGTGAAATAATTGTTTTATTGCTAAGTGCGTCAATATAGATAATATTTTGAAGATTTACTAAATTTAATTACTATTTCGAAATAAGGATAAGGCTGTGAGAAAGGGTTAAAAAAAGTTTGTCCGGATCGCAAATATTTATGCATTTGATTATTGAAATAATGAAAATTATTGAATTAGAAAACGATAATTGATGGGTATGAAAGGGAAACAAGCTTTTACTTCTGCATCAGACTGATACCGTGCTTTAATATCATAAACACGAATGCAGCTGCATGAGTGAAATGAGCAGTCTTAAATAAAGGCTCTTTTCGTAAACTTTGTCGCTAGTTGATATTAATTCAGAAGAGATATCAATCTCTAGAAGGAAAAAAACGGTAATATCGAAAAGGAAAAAGCTGTTCTTCCCCGATAACAGATAAACTCTTAGTACACGGGGATATCCGAAAGCAACAATATATTCGTAAACAGCCTTAGTCAAAGAAGCCGGCGGCAGCTGACTCTACTCGCCGTGGAAATGAATAGTTTCTACCACTTATATAAAAAATGAGCGTATGACTAATTGACAGACTCTTGTGAATGTTATATAGTTAGATGACAAGTTGAATAGTTTCTCCTTAAAGGGGAGTAGCTTTTACAGCAAAGTCGTCATTTCAGAGTGAAAACTCTCGGCTTTGTTGGCAGCAGAAATGTTGTTAGCAAGACCTTTACCTCGTTGGTACAGGTCTTTATTTATGTTTATAAAGCCTTTACCACACTGTTGGTAAAGGCTTTTTTTGTTGAAAAAAAGTCTTAGGAGATACATTTGCGACTAAAGCAGGAAGGGAGGGAGCTTTATGAAAAAAGGTCAACTGACAATAGATGAACTTGTGAAAATAAATAAGGAAGAGCTTCTAAAAGATAAGGTGAAGATCGAAAAGATTGAATTGCGTTTGGAAGAAAAATATATGAAGAATTAGATTCAGAATTCTATGGAGGTGAAAGGATTGCTGTTAAGAAAATATATGTCTCTTATGGGTGTCGGTGCTGCAAAGATTGACCTGCAGCTGCCTAAAGAAAACTATTGTTCCGGGGAAACCGTTAAAGGAGTGTTCCAAATCGAAGGAGGTACGGTGGACCAGAGGATAAACAGAATAGATTGTGAATTGATCAGGATTGACAAGGTTGCCAAGACAGAAAGCCTGATCGATTCAACAACAATCTTAACTTCTACAGTCATCAATGCTGAAGAGGAATCTGAGAGGAATTTCACCTTCAAGATTCCGGAGAATCTCCCTCATTCAACAAACACAATCGTCTATCAGTTCAGAACAAGGCTTTCATTTAATAAAGGCATGGAAAGTAAAGATCAGGATATTATTACCGTCAGTCAAATGAGCGGCTGACTTGAAGAATAGAGGAGGAGATAGTAAATGGAATGGGCTTTATTAATGGAGTATTTATGGGTGCTGCTGCTGCTGATTGGAATTGAGGGTCTTCTTGCAGCAGACAATGCCTTAGTGTTGGCCATAATGGTCAAGCATCTGCCTGAGGAGCAAAGGAAAAAGGCATTATTTTATGGTCTGGCAGGTGCCTTTGTATTCAGGTTCGGATCCCTATTCGCCATCAGCTTTCTTGTGAATGTATGGCAGGTTCAGGCTATCGGGGCTCTTTATCTTCTATTTATTGCGGCTAATCATATTTTCAGGAAGCTCGTTGTAAAAAAGCAAAAAGGAACAGACCTCAAAAAAGAAAAAAAACCTTCAGGGTTCTGGTCGACTGTCTTTAAAGTGGAGCTTGCTGACATAGCCTTTGCTGTAGATTCGATATTGGCAGCTGTTGCCCTTGCTGTAGTACTTCCAGATACATCGCTGCCTCAGATAGGTGGTTTAGATGGAGGTAAATTTCTTGTCATCTTCGCAGGAGGATTAATCGGCTTGGTCATTATGAGATTCGCTGCTGGATTCTTCGTTAAATTGCTGCAAAGAAAACCTGGGCTGGAAATCGCTGCTTTCTTGATTGTTGGCTGGGTTGGGGTTAAGTTATCGGTATATACCCTATCACATCCAGCATTAGGAGTACTAAGCGAGAGTTTTGCTAAATCGCCAGAATGGAAAATAACCTTCTATGCAGTGCTGCTTCTTATCGCTGCAGGAGGATGGTTTCTATCTAAAGAAAAAGAGCCCGCAGAGAATACAAACTTGAAAAACAGCATAGATGTTGAAGGATAATTAGAGAAGACCGGCATAGTAATTATGCCGGTCTTTTAGCACCCTGGGGTTATGCAGGTTACAGGTGAGACGGTTTCTTGTTAAGGTCTGTTGTCAAAGCAGATTTGGCCGAGCGAACGCTGCTTTGCGGAGTATTGGCCCATTCTCTTTCTAAGTTCTGAGAGGGTGTATACCACCTCTCAACGAAAACCCAGTTTCAACTAAGCTTTGAAGACTGACTAAGAGGTCTTGTCTCTTACTCGGTATCACTGACTTTAACCAGCTGTTTACCCAGGTTATTCCCTTGGAACAAACCGAGAAAGGCTTCAGGTATATTGTCAAAGCCTTCTGTAATAGTCTCTTCATAAGAAAGTCTGCCTTCCGATAACCATTGGCCTAATTGAGATGCACCTTCCTTAAAACGATCTGCATAATCACTGACTACATATCCTTTCATTAAGGCACTCGACTTAATGAGGACTGTCTGGACACGATTTCCTATATCCCCTTCTGTGCTGTTATAAGCTGAAATAGCTCCGCAAACAGGGACACGGGCAAACTTATTGAGAAGGCTGAGTGCAGCATCGCCGATTTCTCCGCCGACATTCTCAAAATAAACATCAATTCCATCTGGACAGGTTTCCTTCAATGCATCTCTGATGTTTCCGCAAGTTCTATAGTTGATAGCTTTATCGAATCCAAGTTTTTCAGTTAAATACTCAACCTTTTCGTCAGATCCTGCAATCCCTACTACATAAGCGCCTTTTATCTTCGCGATTTGTCCTGCAGCAGAGCCGACTGCACCGGCGGCACCCGAAATGACTACAGTTTCCCCTTCTTTAGGCTGACCTATATCCATCAAGCCAAAATAAGCAGTCAAACCAGTCATCCCAAGGATTCCAAGGTAGGAAGATAAAGGGGCTAAAGAAGGATCCACTTTTCGTACTTCTTTTTCTGAAGCGATACAATATTCTTGCCAAGGAAGGATCCCGATTACGTAATCTCCTTCTGAAAAGCGGCTTGAATTGGTTTTAACAACCTGAGAGATGGCACCTCCCTCAATAGGTTCTCCCAATTTAAAGGGCTCAACGTACGATTTTGCATTCGACATCCTGCCTCTCATATATGGGTCTACTGAAAGATAGATCGTTTTCAAGAGTACTTGGTTATTTGCCGGTTCAGGAACAGGTACATCCTCATACTGAAAATCATTCCTTTCCGGTTTTCCATGCGGTCGTGAGGCTAAGCTGATACGTTTACTTTGTTTGGGGATCATAAAACTCCTCCTCATTTATATTAGTATCTTCTTAAATGGCTCTGTTCGTAAACTTTATTGCTATTGGATACTAATTCAGAAGAAAATAATAATAATTCACCGAAATAACCTGGTAAACACTAAAAGAAAAGAGCTGCTCTTCCAGATTAGAGAGAAAACCCTTAGTATCCGGGGAAAAATCCGGTTCTTGGGATTTTTCCGAAAGCAACAATGTATGCGAAAACAGCCTCTTAAATAAAGGTAGCATAAGAGACATTGCTTTTGAAAAGGTACTGCTCATTAGTTATTCAAAATGAACCCAAAGAAGGAATTTTCAAGATATTAGCGAATTGAAGACCTTCAAGATGCCTTTATTCACAATAAGACTTCAGGGATAATGGATATCAATCTATCCATTCAAGAAGAGGAGAGAATAAATGAGTTTCACTTTTTAAACAGCCGTAAGAAATGAGAGAGACATTATTTCAAATATGATGCAATATTACTTCTGTGACTTTTCAGAATTCAATGAGGAAGATATAATGGGCGATGGAAGGTTTGATGAATATCCTGCCAGGACTATTATTGGGAAGAAAAAGGCAGGCACCCTTTTATTATGAAGTATGAGGATAAGTATGCAGGATTCGCTTTTGTCAGGGAAATAGAGCAAGGAAATAAACAATATTACTCGATGGCGGAATTCTTTGTAATGAAGAAGTATAGGCGGTCGGGGCTGGGAAGGGTGGCCGCCGTTCAATTGTTCAATAGGTTTAGGGGAGAATGGGAGGTTTCTCAAATCAAGAGAAATCAGCCTGCCAAGAAATTCTGGAGATCGATGATAGAAGAATTTACAAATGGAAGCTGGACTGAGGTGGAAGTTGAAAGCAGGTCGATCCAGAGGTTCAGTTCTTACTAAAGGGAGAGGTTACTAACTGTGAAAATCAATCAGCAATGGGTCCAGGAAGATAGCGACTTCATCAGAAAAAAAGTGATAGAGCATAACATGAGCAGCATAAGTGATGAAGTCAAAACACCGCTTGAAAATGTCAGTTTCATTATCAGAAATGAGCAGGGGGAGATTGTCGGAGGAATAACTGGTACTTTGTTCTGGGGTCACTGTCATATCGATTTTTTATGGGTTGGTCAAAATTGCCGCGGGAAACGACTTGGAAAAGAACTTTTATTGAAAATGGAAAACCTGGCGAAGGAAAAAGGATGCTGCTTGGTGATCCTTGATACTTTCAGTTTTCAGGCTCCTGAATTTTACAAAAGTCAGGGATACAAGGTTTTTGGAACAGTCGATGATTTTCCTAAAGGTGAACGTCAATTTTATCTTGAGAAGCGCTTGTAAAATTGAATTTGCAATTTTTCTGAGTATAAGTTCCTGATTATAGCATAACCTAAGCTCGTTCAGGAGGTGATTTCATGTCTGATCAAAATAGACAAAACCAAAAAGATACAATTACGGACAATATCAAAGATGGAGCAGGTGCCGTATTCCATGCCACGCATAAAGCCCTGGAGGCTACTGAAAATGCAGCTATGGGCGCGGTGGATACTACTTCAAAAGCATTAAAAAATGTAACTGGTAACAATGATAGGAACGAATAAGAAACGCCGTGAACGGCGTTTCTTTACTTTGCCTGGATTTTTATGAAGTTGATGATTTGATTGGAGTGTTGATAGTCATGATCAGCAAATTCATGCATCAAATATGCGAGAGTGTATTGAGTTCCGTTTTTCGGGCAATGAGTTATACCATTAACTGTTAAGGGTTGTTCCAGTATTAGCAGGTATTTTTCCGTGTTAAGCTCACTGAGCAGTCTGTCCCTTAAATGAATAGACTGCTGAATGAGCTTTTCAAAGCGGAAGGTTTCTGTATTTTTAAGAGACCGGGCATTGCATTCATCATGAGAAGGAAAGGAAACCGCTTTTATTGACAATGCAGCAGGGAGCACTGTTTCTAAAAGATAAAGATCCCATCCATACATATGGCTGATGATTTGTTTGGTGGACCATTTTCCTTTTGCTAAAGGAAGATCAGATTGTTTTTCATCTAAAAAGACCAATTCTTCTAAGAAATCATTATACCTTTTCAATGCATCTGTTACAGTATTTGGTCCATCATTCTCGGCATCTCCCTTGTGTGATTTATTTTTTCTCTTTTATCAGAATAAAGAGGGACTATCTCTTTTTTGCTTTAAAGCGGGGAAATATACGCGTTTTTACGGTTTAAGCCAGCCGTTGTCTTTTCCTGTATCCACCCACGCCTGAATTTGGCGGTAGATTGAGGGGGAGAGCTCCTGTATCCATTCATTTCGCTTCAATACTTGTTGAGAGCGGATTCCGTGCTCTTTCCATGAAACACCGGACGTTGCGATATTGAGCATCAATGGCTGGATATGGTCAATGATGTGAGCAAAAGTTGCTTCAGGTGACTGTGCTTCTTCATATTCCTCCCACGTCTTTCTGTAATCGTCCTTTATTCCTTTGGGCAGCAAGCCATAAAGCCTGTCGGCAGCAAGCTTTTCACGCTGTATCTTATCCTTGTATCCTTCTTCGTCGAATGCATAGGTGTCTCCTGCATCGATTTCGACAATATCATGAAGCAGCAGCATTTTGATACTCTTGAATAAATCAACCTCTTCTTTATGTTCATACCCTTCCCAAAGGGTCATGGCCATCATCGCCACATGCCAGGAGTGTTCGGCCGTATTTTCATGTCTGCTTCCATCAGAAATATAAGTTCTTCTGATCACTTTTTTCAACTGGTCAATTTCTAATAAAAAATCAAAACATTCTTTCATTGAACCGTTCTCCTTAAAAAGGTTATTCATATGGAAATTTTACCATAAATAGTAATTCGGCGTAACGGGGATTATTCTTTTACATTTTTAATCATACTAACTTGAGAAAACATTTAAGGAGACAGGATATGGGCGCGATTGATGCAAATGGCTTTGTGTTTGAGACTGAATTCAGTGTGACTGCTCAAAAAGGAGCCATCCATGTGTATAAGGAAGGTACTTTTGTGGAAGAAATCCGGTTTGAGTTCAACGGGAAGTTTCCGCAACATGACCAAATTGAAGAGCTCGTCAACAATTATTGTTATACACATCAACGTAAAAACAATGATATTTAAAAAAAGGGGTGGATTTTCAGTGAATATAGAGTGGTTCGACAGAGTCAGTGGTGAGCTTCAGGATCATCTTCAATCAATTTGTGAGAAATATGATAAAGAAGGGCAAATGAAAATTGATCGCGGGTCAAAGCATCCGCGGATTGAATTCTATGTTGAGACAGAAGATGGTGAAAGAGACTACTTTTGCTCTCTTCTATTTGATCCATATAACGAAGAGTTTTATATGGAATCCTATGATATCGATTATGGACAAAGTCTTAAAATCATTCTTCCTGACATTGAGGACCTTATTGATGCCGTCCATGAAAGTCTTCACGATTATCTCAATATGGAAGAAGTTGATTTTTACGATGAAACAGATGAATACGATGATGATCATATTGATTATATAGTGGATGATGAAGATGAAGAAGGTCCAGTGCATTATGTCGTTGATGACCATGATGATGATTATGAAGAGCAGACAGAAGAAGATATTCTGGAAGAAGTCGATGTAGAATGGGAAACTCCAGAGGTCACTGCTTTCTTACACGGTGATGAAGTGGAGGTCACCTATCAGTTTGGTATTCTCACTGAAACAGGTGATGGTGTATTAAGAAGGCTGAATAGAATTGTAACAGCTGATGATCGGCTGATAAAGGATGAATCTCATTTCATTTTCAGTAAGGAAGAAGCCAATACCATCATTGCAATGATCGCCAGCCATAGTGATAAGCTGAAGGAATTCGACTTTGAATGATTGGGGGCAGGTCCATTATCTTTTCGCGCAGGTCCATCTCAGCAATAAGCACAAGTCTATCAACGTGAAAACAAGATATATGAGACATTGAAATACGACCAGAGGGAAATCCCTGGTCGTTTTCCTGTGTCCCCGGGTTTCTTTTTAAAAGCTCTGTTCGGAAATTTTGTGGCTGTTCAATGTTTCATAAGGCAGTGCCTTAATGTACCAGAAAAAAACTGTTAATCAAGAGAAAAATGAGCTGCTCTACCAATTAGAGAGGAAGACCCTTTGTATCTGGGGTATCGGACTCTTGGGATTACTCCGAAAGCAATAATATAGACCAAAACATTCTATTTATAAAAGTCCTTTTTCTAAACCTTTACAGCCATACAACTTTGGATTGAGTTGATTCTCCCTTAAAGGAAAAGGAAGCTCTATAAATAAATCCACCTAAGAAATCCGATTTATAGTAAACTTTTGCTTAGAAGGTTAGGAGTGGGTAATTATGAGATCTTGGAACTTTACTTTAAGGCAAGTGCTCGCTGTCATCGCAGTTACATTATCAGGGGTTCTGGTTACAGTCAGTTTGGAATTCCCTCTTTTCTTTGGTTTTTTGCCTGGTTATTCTGCTCTTACAATACTGGTTCTTTCAAAAGGGGCACGTTTAAAAGAAGTGCTTAGAATATCGTGGGCTGGAGTGAAGAAGACAAGAGGTGTCATATATATCCTGCTGCTGGTCAGCTTTCTCCTTCCATCCTGGTATATTTCCGGAGTAATTCAACAGCTTGTTTCCATGGCGTTGTATTTAGTCACTCCCAATCACTTTTATGTTCTTTCTTTTATAATTTGTCTGGTTTTTTCTATGATTCTGGGTACTTCAGTAGGAACGTTGAGTGCTGTCGGCATACCTTTAATGAGCAGTGCTCTTGCCCTTGACCTTTCATCTGCCATAACTGCAGGTGCCTTGGTTTCCGGAGCTTTTGTAGGKGACAGGACTTCTCCTTTTTCCAGTTCACACCAGCTTTTATCACACACAGTGGAGGTCAGGACAGGGAAGCAGTTTAAGAAGCTCCTTCCTACCACTATAACTGCCATATGTGTGTGCGTGATTTTTTATATGGTCATAGACTCTGGAAGGCACTACGGAACAACTGTTTTTTCGAATCAAACCTTCGAGTGGGGAAATCTTTCTATCATTAAATTTCTGCCTCCCTTTATATTGGTTGCTTTTGTTGTACTTCGCGTTCGTATTCTCTATGCATTCATCTGCAGTGTTTTGTCTGCCTGTCTGATAGGTGTGGCGGAAGGTGCGGGGATTTTCTTCATCCTTGAAGCCTTGTGGTATGGAGTGGAAGGGATCGGAGGCGGCCTTTCAAGTATGCTCTTCCTGCTTCTGTTTTTAGCGCTGGCGGGTGCCTATAATGGAATCATGGAAGGATACCGGATTATTCAGCCTCTGCTTGACCGCTGGCTGAGAAATTCCAAAGGACTTTTCAATGATTCGATCAAAACGATCATAGCGACATTCATTATTTCGATGATCTCTGCGAATCAGACACTGCCAATCATTTTAACAGGCCGCTCTTTTTTGCACCACTGGGACGTAAAGTATGATAAATCCGAATTAGCGAGAACCATGGGAGATTCGACCATGGTGTTTCCTGGCATGATTCCTTGGAGTGTGCTGGCCATCATGTGCAGTACGATTTTAGGAGTGCCGATTCTATCATATCTTCCATATGCTGTGTTTTTATGGATTCTGCCTATATTGACCTTGCTGCTATCCATGTATAAACAAAGCAGAACTGTACATCATTTAGAAGCGAAATCTACGAATTGATTGTTTTGCTTCCGTTTCTTAGAATCTCTATAAACGGTGGCACGAAAGCATTATTTGTATCTTTTTTAGGGGTCTTAGGTTAATATTAGAGGATAAACGCTTCAGAAGGGAGTAAGGGTGAATGCATCTGAATAAGGAATTACATGAGTATTTTCTGAACCATACAAAAGAAATGAGTGAGGAATGGTATCAAACCATTAACAAAAAAAATTCCTCCGGTATATATGTGACCACTGACCAGGACTCTATTAGAAAATTGAAGCAGCAAAACTATGAATTCTACTTACATATGGCAAACATCTTTTTGGAAGAAAGAGATGCGTTTTTCGATGCGTTTAATAAATGGATCCATAAAATAGCGAATGATAGCGGACACATAGAAACACCGATTCATTATGTAATCAGGGAATTCTTAAGAGTGAGAGATCAATACTTTTCTTATATCAATCGATTCGCAAAAGAAAATGATCAAAAAATTGAACAGCAAAGAATTGATAATTGGAAAGATTTGATTCAGGATGTTTTTGATTACGTTGTTCTTCAGTTTGTCGAAGGAACACACAATGCTTCCTTGAAACAATTAAGAGCACAGCAGGAAATGATTAACGAGCTGAGTTCACCTATCATTTCCATCAGTTCTGATACGGCTTTGCTTCCGCTTGTGGGAGATATTGATACAGCGAGGGCTAAAGTGATATTGGAAAATACCCTTGAACAATGTACCGCTAAAGAAGTCGATCAACTATTCATAGATCTATCAGGTGTTGTCATTATAGATACGATGGTTGCACATGAAATATTTCAGTTAATCGATGCTTTAAATTTGATTGGTGTCAAAACAACACTCTCTGGTATCCGCCCGGAAATTGCTGTGACAGCTGTTCAACTTGGGATTCCTTTGGACAGAATCTCAATCGAGTCCACCCTTTCTAACTCAATTGCCAAACATGTGGGTTCACTTTCCGCAAAATAAATATTAATGACAGCCCGGGACAGAGTTGAAAACTTGTTTCGGGCTTTTTCGTTGTTTAGGAAATTAAAGAAATTATAAAAGCTCTTTTCGTAAACTTTGTTGCTATTTCATACTAAATCCGAAGAAATAACCCTAATTCACGGGTATAACCTCGTAAATAGGAAAAGAAAAGGGCTGCTCTTCCCGATTAGAAAGTAATACCTCAGTATCCAGGGGAAAAATCCGGCTCTTGGGATTTTTCCGAATGTAACAGTTTATGCGAAAACCCCCTTATAAAAACACCCTCAGTGGATAACTTATAGCTATGTTCTGGGACTAAGTAAAGCTATTGAATGCCTCTTTTACGGCAAAGGACATTTTCATTTTGCAGCCTTTCTTGTCCTGAAACTTCAAGCACATGTTCAACTTCACCGATTCAACAAAACATGTGGTTTTATAAATGTTGAGAATCGGGGCTGCCTCTAGTACAATCGACGAATAGAGAATGTAAAGAGTGGTGTTTAAATGAAGATGGTCATTATCATTGGCGGAGGAGTACTTGGTGCTTCCACAGCCTATCATCTGGCTAAACAAGGAGCGGAGGTGCTCATTGTCGACAGGCCTCAGCCAGGACAGGCTACAGATGCTGCTGCAGGCATTGTTTGTCCATGGTTATCACAACGGAGAAATAAAGCATGGTACAGGCTTGTTAAAGGTGGAGCCCGCTATTACCCTTCGCTTATTCAACAGCTTAAAGAGGATGGCGAGACGGAGACCGGCTATAAGCAGGTCGGAGCTATCAGCCTGCATCCTGATAGGGAAAAATTAGAGATGATGGCTGAACGCGCAGAAAAAAGGCGGGAAAATGCACCTGAAATCGGGGAGATTCGTATCTTGTCCAAGGAGGATACTCAAAAGCTGCTGCCGCTCCTATCGGAAGAGTACGGTTCCGTCTACATAAGCGGCGGTGCGCGAGTCAATGGCAGGGCACTCAGAAATGCCTTGTTGAATGGGGCGAAAAAGCATGGTGCACGGTTCATACAAGGACATGCTTCGCTGCTCTTTGAAGGGGAAAGAGTTTATGGTGCTGCTGTGGAGGGAGAACGATACCTGGCAGATGAAGTAGTCCTGACTGGGGGAGCTTGGGGTTCCGATCTACTGAAACCTTTAGGGCTCACATTTAAAGTAACTTTTCAAAAAGCTCAGATACTGCATATGCACATGAAAGAATTTCAGACGGAAGATTGGCCTGTTGTCATACCGCCCAACAATCAATACCTGCTTGGTTTTGAGGATGGCAGAATCGTTGCGGGTGCCACACATGAGGATGATACTGGCTATGATGTTCGCCCAACTGCTGGCGGAATTTTTGAAATATTGGACAAGACAATGAAGTTTGCTCCAGGTATATCCAATGGGGAAATAATTGAAACAAGGGTTGGTTTCAGGCCGTATACACCAGGTTTCCTTCCTATTATAGGAAGAGTTCCTGGTGTTGATGGTGCCCTGATTGCCAATGGGCTCGGGGCTTCGGGGTTGACCAGCGGCCCCTACCTTGGGGCAGAACTGGCTAGGTTGGCATTGGGGATGGAGACGGAACTGGACTTGTGTGATTATCCTGTTCATGGAGCAATGGGTGATTAACAAAAATTCGATGGGGGACGAAACGCTTATAGTTTCGTTCTTTTTTTGCGTTAGAATTTCTTCAATCATCTTTTTGAATAATGTTTAACTATGTTATCCTCATCCAGCTTCAGCGCCTAGCCCCTCGGGGTCAAATAACCTCAAGAGAATAAAAGGAAAGACCGCCTTTTTTTCTCTTGAGAACATTTGCCTGTCGGGGCTGATTGAGGCGCTTCCGCTTTTGATCACGGATATGTAGGGAACTTGGGCACATAAAAAGAGTGGTATTGAATGAAACTAAGGGAAATATAAATTTGGCAGGTTTTGTAATGAGTATAGTTATTTTACTATTATACATTCTGGCAGGGATAAAATTCGGAGAATGGTCGGAGTTTGAGAAATATTACTCCACTTTACTTTATTTAATCATAGGTGACTTGCTGGCGCAGTTCCTCCTTTTCCAACATTCTCTGTGGATGTTTCATCCCATGGATGCTGTAGATCGTTTTTTTTATTTGAATCATACATATATTGCTTTATTGAAAATGGCCGTACAATACACAGTCACGATAGCCATTTTCATTGGCAGGCTGCCTGAAGGGCTGGGCAGTAAATTTCTTAGGGTACTGTTGTGGTCAGCGATTTATGGAGCCAATGAATTTGTCACTAACCATTTTGGCGGCTTAACTTATCACAGAGGCTGGAACTATGGCTGGGATATTGCTTTCAATTTAATGATGTTTATTATGCTGATCATCCACTATAAGAGACCCTTGACAGCCTGGGTTCTGACGGTACCGATTATCATCACTCTTTGGGTAATATTTGATATCCCTTTAAGAGTGCTGAAGGAATAAAACTAAAGTAACTTGTTTTAAAAGCTGCTTGAAGATGCGCTGGTATACCTTCCAAGCTCCCGAAGGATTAAGTGCCGGAACTAGATAATGAAAATGATTTGTGATAATAGGGAGGGAAAACACAACCTTTTTGAAGGATTATCCTGCTTGTGCTTTGAAATGAATATCCGAAATTCTGGCTTACCAAGACTGTACCGATAAAGGAGAAAGGAAAGCTGCACTTCCATTAAGAAAAGCAGAATGTACACCAGGAAGAGAAGAGGCAGAATGATTGTTTTGAAGCCATTCGTGAAAAATAGAAGAAGTAATGGTGCAGAGAAATGGGAAAATGAAGATAATTATATGCGAGGACCGAAAAAAACTGTAGTGAGTAGGAAAAAGTCCTAAGAAGGGATACATCAATTTGGTAACACTGGAAGTAAACGGTCTCATAAGAAAAACGCTTGGACAGCCAAGCGTTTTTTGGTTTGCATCCTCTTTTAATAGCCACTAATCCAAGAAGAAGCTGCTGCTTAATGAACTGCTCCCGAAGTGAAAGGGGCTTTTAACTTCTCCCATAAAGGTGCAGGAATAGAAACAGGCTTTTGTTTTGCCGCGGATTCTTCATAAGACCTATAAGAGTAAATCGTCTTTTCTTGTGAGGATATTGTCAGTTGCAAAATAAACTCATCTCTATCCCCTTTTGTTTCTAATTGAAGAAAGTAAGGAAATAAATCGAGTTCATATGTATGGAAGACATTCTCCAGGAGTTTATGGCTGGTATGCTTTGTTTTATCATGCCTTTTAATCAAGGCAGGCATATTAGTAAATGGGATTTTTTCACTTGAATGATCATGAATCATTTCTTCAAAATCATGAGTCAGGTGTTTAGAAAAGGTTTTAATTCTTTCTATAAATTCATTCATCAAACTCCTCCTTTTTAATAAAGTGCCCGCTGCAAGGAATTTCATTCCCGTCCAAAATATGGGTGGTGAAATGAGGTTTATCTTAAAAAACAAAGGGAAAGGTTAGCATATACAAAAAATTATGGAGGGATAACATTATGACAGACAAAAAAAGACCTGAATCAGTACCTGGACAAGAACAAAGCCATCAGCCTGGAATCGAATCTGAAATGGACCCAAGACCTGATTTTACAGGAAATCTTGCAGGTGTATCCAAAAGATTGAATGGAAAGACTGCATTGGTAACAGGTGGTGACAGCGGTATAGGCAGAGCTGTCGCTGTTGCCTATGCTAAAGAGGGTGCAGATGTAGCTATCGTTTATCTAGAAGAAGATAGTGATGCAAAAGAAACAAAAGAGTATGTTGAAAAAGAAGGCGGTAAGTGCCTGCTCATTCCTGGGGATGTGGGTGACGAAGAATTCTGCCAGCAAGCGGTGCAGAAGACCATTGATGAATTCGGCAAATTAGATATTTTGGTTAACAATGCAGGGGAGCAGCACCCGCAGGATTCAATAGAAGATATTACGAAAGACCAGCTGACAAAAACATTCAGCACCAATATCTTCTCTATGTTTTATCTGACGAAAGAAGCTCTAAAGCATATGAAAGAAGGAGCTTCAATTATTAATACATCATCCATCACAGCTTATCAGGGCATGCCGCAGCTGATAGATTATTCTGCGACTAAAGGTGCGATTACCACATTTACGAGATCGCTGTCTCAGTCATTGATTGACCGTAAAATCAGGGTAAATGCAGTCGCACCAGGACCAATATGGACTCCTCTCATCCCGTCAACATTTTCCAAAGAGACAGTTGATGGATTTGGCGGAGATGCCGTACCTGTTCCGATGAAGCGGCCTGGACAGCCGGCTGAACTTGCAGGCAGCTATGTCTTCCTTGCGAGTGAGGATGCATCCTATATTTCTGGACAGATGATTCATGTGAACGGCGGCACAATTGTCAATGGATAACAAATGGCACTCTCTTTTATGAAGAGGGTGCTTTTCTAGTTTAAATCATCACCTCATTGGAATGATAAAAACAAAGAAGTATTCAATCAACCCCATACTTCATAAGGAATAAAGGAGGAAAACTGATGTTTATAGTACCGCTGCTTGCAGGTCTGGCCCTTTTGATTTTTGCTTTTGCGGGGCTTAAAGGCAAAGATGCAGATAATGTGCAGAATAAGATTGTGAAAATCGGATTTATTCTACTTGGACTGTTCCTCATATATGTAGGTATAATGGATAGTATATCTCTGTTAACCGATCCCTCGGGCTATATTGAACAAAGAAGGTGACTAAAAAATGACACAAAAACTGTATTACCTCGATCAATATATACGCGATTTCAAGACAAAACTGATTTCACAGGAAAGAAGTGAGGATGGTAGGTGGTTCGCAATCCTGGAAGAGACTGCTTTTTATCCGGCAGGAGGAGGGCAGCCATCTGACACGGGCACGCTTAATGATAATGCTGTCGTGGAAGTTGAGGAAATAGCTGGTGTCATTCGGCACTACATGGACAGGCCGCTGGAGTCCTCTCATGAAGTAGAGGGGCGGATAGAGTGGGATAAGCGCCTTGACCATATGCAGCAGCACTCAGGTCAGCATATTTTGTCTGCTGCGTTCTCTGGAAGTTCAGGCTATGAAACAGTCAGCTTTCATCTAGGAAAGGAAACATGTTCAATCGACTTAAACATTGAGGAAATATCTGAAGAAGATTGCATGAAAGCCGAAGCCCTCGCGAACCAAAAAATTATGGAGAACATTCCAATACATACGAAATGGATATCGAAGAATGAACTCGCTCACTATCCCCTTCGGAAAACGCCGACTGTGGAGAAAGACATCAGACTGGTCATCATTCCGGGTTTTGATTACAATGGCTGCGGAGGTACACATCCAAAAAGTACTGGACAGGCAGGGATGATTAAAATCCTTGATTGGGAGAAACAAAGAAAAAATATAAGAGTGACGTTTGTTTGCGGAAAGCGTGTCACCTCCCAGTTACATCAGAAAAATGAAGTCTTAAAGGAACTGACAGGTGTATTGAATGCACCACCTCCCCAAATGTCCCAGGCAGTACGCACATTGATCGAAAATGCAAATAAAAATGAAAAACTGCTGGCTGAAGCAAGGGAGACCATCCTTGACTATGAAGCAGATATTCTCTCTCGATCCTTTGAGGATATAAAAGGGTTGAAAGTAGTGAAACAGATTTTCAGCCAAAGATCCATGGCAGATTTACAGCATTTAGCCAAAGGCGTTCTACAGGCAAATGAGGCTGTCGTTTTGCTAGTGAGTGAAAATGGAGATAAGCTGCAATTTGTATTTGGATCTGCAAAAGCTGATAAGAATATGAAAGAGCTGATGGCATATGCTGTCCAACTGACTGAAGGAAAAGGAGGAGGCAGACCATCTTTAGCTCAAGGAGGGGGAAATGCTGTATTAACTGGCGAGGAACTCATGGAGCGGTTACTAGATAAATTTTAAGTTCATCGAAATATCGGGGGATTTAGCAGGCAGTCGAGGCGAGAATACGGTTAAGAAAAAAGATCAAGATCCTCCATTGCCCCAATGATCATCTCTCTGTTCTGAAAATGAATAAAACTGAGATAAAATGATAGAAGGCAAAAAACTGTAAGTTTTCTGCCTGATTAGCATGTGTAATAGTAAGCTTAGGCTCTTCATGGAGACAGCCAAAAACAGGACCCTTTATTTCCGTAGTGCTAAAGGATATGATTTCTGTCTGTCACTTAAGCCATTGATCCACTAAATCACGATTTTCATCGATCCATGCCTTTGCACCTTCGGCGGGATCACCTGTTTCTTTAACTGTCGCCATGAGACTACCGAGTGTTTCATCATCCATCTGCCAGTTATTCATCCATTTAATTACTTCTGGGTGGTCTTCTTCAAAGCCTTTTCTTGTCATATAGTATATGTCATCCGGATCTCCATAAACTTTTTTAGGATCTTCCAGATATTTCAGGTCATATCCAGAAAAAGCCCAGTGCGGATTCCAAAGGGTTACCACGATAGGTTCTTTATCTTTGTATGCTTTTGATAATTCTGCCATCATGGCTGGTCCTGAGCTTGTTACCAGATCAAATTCAAGGCCATATTCTTCTATAGCATCCTGAGTCATGGATGTTAAGCTTGCTCCAGGATCGATACCGACGATTCTTCCGCCGAATTCTTCTTTTCTCTCATTAAGTTCTTCAATACTTGAAATATCCTCCATATAAGAAGGCACTACCAATCCAAGTCCGGTATTTTCATACCATATTTCATGCATATCAAGGTTTTCTTCGTACTTATCCATTAATGGTTTGTCTGTGTGCGGAAGCCATACTTCCGCTGCAATATCGAGCTCATCCCTGGTGATTCCAAGCCAAACAGGAGCTTTTTCCATGGATTTTAATTCTACTTCGTAATTCTTTTCTTCAAGAAGAACCTTCCACATATTCGAGACAGCAACATTCTCTGCCCAGTTATTTAAACCTATCACCACGGAATTATCCTGGGCTCCGCCATTCCCGTCATCCCCATTATTACAGCCGGTTAAAACTATTCCGGAAACCAATAAAGCTAAAAATAATAAATTCAACCATCTTTTCATATGACAACACCTCATATTTTATTTAGTCCTAAGAATATTCTTTCCTCGTTGTGATTGGATTATGTAGAAGGGATTCCTGATAAGTGAGCTTTTCTGCCTGCGCGTTTGAGAGACAAAATAAAGAGATTTTGAAAATAACAATAACAATTTTGTGAATTCTGGTGAATTGAAAAAAAACTTCGAGAGTTTGAAGAATTTACACGTAATTCGTAGATACCAATAGGCGTTTGTGAGGTAAGGGTTACGCGGATTAGTTTTAACAAGGCTGCTTTCACATAGATTGTTGCTTTCGGAAAAATTTCTTTTCCCAGGGTAATAAGGAATTTCTCTCTAATCAAGGAAAGCAGCTCTTTTCTTTTCATGATCACCAAGTTATTAAGATGAATTATGATTAGTTTTTTTGGAATTAGTATCCAAATAGCAACAAAGGTTACGAAAAGAGCCTTTAACAAAGATCTACAGATAATAAAAAATGTCCTTCTCTTTTTTAAAATTCTAGAGTATACTAAACTGTATTAACAATAGTAGTACACTTGATACAGCAGGGAGGGTATAAATGTTCGAACTCGATTTAAGAAGCCGTAAGCCTATTTATGAACAGCTTGTTGAAAAGTTTAAAGTGTTGATTATCAATGAAGTATTGAGTGTGAATGAACAGTTACCCTCTGTGAGAACCCTGGCTGGTGAGTTGACAATCAATCCCAATACTATTCAAAAAGCCTACAGAGAACTGGAAGTACAAGGATATATTTATTCCGTTAAAGGAAGAGGCAGCTTTGTGAATGAAGCTGCACAAATTGGAGATGCCGATAAACTAAATAAGGTCAGGGCTGATTTGCAGAAACTGATAGCTGAAGGAATCTATCTCGGAATTACGAGTGATGAATTGATCTCAATGATTAAGGAAATAGAGGGAAGTGCTGGAGGGGGGCTTAATGATGATACAACTTCATAAAATATCAAAGCAGTTTGAAGGCAAAGAGAGTGTTCATGATGTTTCCCTTTCAATCAAAAAAGGTTCTGTATACGGACTGCTGGGTTCCAATGGAGCAGGAAAAACAACGCTTCTAAAGATACTGGCAGGCATCTATAAACCGGAAAGTGGAGAGGTGAAAATATTTGGACAGCAGGTGTTTGAAAGTCCTGAAATAAAACAGAAGATTTTTTTTCTGGCCGACACACCAGGCTTCTTCCCGCAATATACTTTGAAGCAAATGGCTTCTTTTTACAGGGCCATTTATAAGAATTGGGATGAAGAGAGATTCCTGGAACTATGCATGGGTCTCGGTATCGACACAAGGATCAAATTACATAAATTTTCTAAGGGAGTTCAACGGCAAGCTGCCTTCTTAATTGCCTTATCATGCCGTCCGGATTTGTTAATCATGGACGAGCCTGTCGATGGATTGGATCCTGTAGTACGAAAGAAAATTAAATCCATCCTTATGGAAGAAGCAGCTTATAGGGAGATGACTATCCTGATTTCCTCCCATAATCTGGAGGAAATTGAAGATCTTTGTGATCATGTGGGGATTCTTCACCAAGGGAGGATGTTAATACAAAAAGAATTAGATGAATTAAAATCAGTGTTTCACAAAATCCAGGTTGCTTTTCGCGGAGACACGCCGCAAGAAATGGTTGATAAACTGCACGTTTTACAGAGAGAAAAAAGAGGAAGTGTTCTGTCTTTCATTGTCAAAGGTGCTGAGCAAGAAATAGAAGAGGTCGTAACCAGCTTCCAACCTGTTATTTTCGATATACTTCCATTAACTTTAGAGGAAATATTCATTCATGAAATGGGGGATGCCGGATATGCACTTAAGAACATCCTGGTTAAATAAAGAAATCCTATTTCTGATTGGCAGGAATACCGGCTGGATAGGAATCTTGTATTTCGCAGGCTTGGTCTTTGCGCTTCCGCTAAATGTTTGGATGGGGATCTCCAATGAAGAAAGTTATCAATACCTCTTAACTTACGGCAGAATGTTTCGTGTGAACTATGTTCTGCAATCAGGGATGATAATGGTGGTACCTGTTTTGCTGTCGGTCTTTTTATTCCGGTTTTTGCATGTAAAACAACAGGCTGACTTGATTCATAGTCTTCCTGTCAGAAGAGGAACTCTTTTTCTGCAATTTTCCGCAGCAGGCCTTTCTATGCTGGTTTTGCCTGTTATCTTGACTGGACTCATCATGAGTATCATGACAGGGGTAATCGACCTGGGACAGCATTTTCAGTATGAGGATATATGGAAATGGGCATTCACTACCATTTTGTTCATCAGTATATTTTATGTAAGCGGGATTGCTGCAGCCATGTTAACGGGCCTCTCAGTAATCCAGGCACTACTGACTTATATACTGCTTCTTTTTCCATCAGGAATATTTATATTAGTTGTTTTAAACCTAAAGAATTTCTTGTTCGGTTTTCCAGAGGAATACTATATGAACGTACAGTCTGAAAATTTCTCTCCGATTGTAAAAGCAGGAATGCTGGATGAAACCTTCTTAACCGTCAGCGAGGCGGCTATATACATAGTGGTCAGTGTCATTCTATTCATTTTGGCCTTTTTTCTATATAAGAAACGAAACATCGAATCTGCTTCACAAGCTTTAGTTTTTCCGGTTCTGACGCCAGTTTTTCAGTTTGGACTGATTTTCAGTTTTATGCTTCTTACCGGCGCTTACTTCACAGCGATGCAGCCAGATTCAAGATGGACGATTTTTGGTTATGCAGCCGGTTTTACGATAGGATTTTTAACTTCTGAAATGATTCTGCAGAAAACATGGAGAGTGTCATTCAAGATCAAACGGTTAATCATTTTCGCTGCTTTTATCACATTGGCAGCCTTGGTTTTTCAAATTAGCTCTGAGAACTACGAGACTTATATACCGCAAGAAAAAGAGATAGACAGAGTCTTCTTCAGCGGAAACATTTATTCTTATATGGAAGAATACGAAGAGCCGACTGTCCGGTACCTAACTGAGAAAGAGAATATTCACATCGTTTTGGGACTTCACCAGGCTATTCTTGAAAATCGGAATAGTCATGGATCAGAAAGGATTTATATTATATACGAATTAAAAACAGGAGAAAAGGTGGTCAGGGGATATCAGTTAAATCGAGATCACTTTGATGCGTATTTTGAATCTCTATATGAATCTCTTGAATACAAAAAGTCATATAATGAAATCCTCTCAATGGAAGAGGATAAAGCTGATAAATTAACCATTACAGCTAGAGGCCCGCATAACAGGCAAGTCACAATTACGGATGAGTTTCTTTTACAAGAGGCAGCTCAAATTCTAAAAAAAGAGGTAGAGGAAGAATCCTACCAAAGCATGGTCGATCGTACGGACTCTCTTTATGATATCGAATTCCTGCTGTCTGATGACAAAAGAGTATATGTACCTTGGAAGCCAACTTATACTAACTTCAGAAATTGGCTTATTGAGCAGGGTCTGTATGAGAAAGTCCAAGTCACAACGGATGACATTTCAAAAGTGCTTGTCGTCAAACGAGAAAGTCTCGATTCGGAAACAGGAATGGATTTGGATTTCAACCAGTCCCTTGAAATACTCGAGGAAGAAGGAAAAGCACTAAAAATAGATTCGGATTTAAAAGTTGAAGAATTATTGGAGGTAACTTCATGGACCTTGGAGGGTGATTACGTCGCTGCCTTCTACTTTAAAGGTAATGATTATCCTGACATTAAAGGGTTTACCTCCGCTAATGAAGTGCCGGAGTATGTTGAAAATCATTTTGGAAGATAGTGGATTAGTGGACAGGGGTGGGTTTCTTGAGAATTGACTTTAACCATTTATATGAAGATTATAATAAGCTGGTTTTCCAGATTGCTTTCCGGATCACCAAGAATAAAACCGTTTCAGAAGATATTGTGCAGGAAACCTTTCTAAAAGCCTATAAAAAACTCGATACCCTTTCAGAGCAGGAAAAAGCAGGGAGCTGGCTCTCAGCTATTGCTACCCGGACCAGCATTGACTTTCTCCGAAAAGAAATCAGGGCAAGGGAAGTATTACTTGATCCATTTACCATAGAGCTGAATGGTTCGATAGTGCCGGCAGGGGAGAGTGTGCAGGAGTCTGTCGATATAATGTTACTCAAACAGGACATTGAGACACACATAAAACAGCTGCCGGTGGCACAGCAGGAAGTTTTTATGCTCCGTATACAGTACGGGATGAATGAGGAAGAAATAGCTAAAAAACTTGATTTAAAGAAAAGCACCGTCAAGACCCGCTTCTTCAGGGCAAGGAAAAAATTAAAACATATGTACAAATTAAAATGCAGTGCCTGAATATTCTTAGAGACAATTACTGAAAGGTCTGTTTTTTAGTAACGGGTTCTGTTTTGAAGTACAAACTTTTAATTGGCCAAAGAAATGGTTGAGTGATTCACACCAAAAAAATGTATACTGATTTCCACTCCAGGTGCGTGACTCCGCGGGGCGTGCGGTGAAGTAAAAGCGGAAGCACCTTGATCAGCCCCGACAGGCAAATGTTCCAAAGAGAAAAAAAGGCGGCGGTCTTCCTTTTTATCTCTTGGGGTTATTTGACCCAAAGGGGCTAGGTGCTGGAACTAGACGGCACCAAAAGTGGAAGCACCTTGATCAGCCCCGACAGGCAAATGTTCCGAAGAGAAAAAAAGGCGGTCTTCCTTTTTATCTCTTGGGGTTATTTGACCCCGAGGGGCTAGGTGCTGGAACTAGACGCACGCTAGTCCCGCAGGAGGTCACGCACCTTCCGTTCCAATCAAATCATTGCTAGATTTTTTAGAATTAACACCTCCCCTTCATATTAATATGGGATTGAAAGTGTATAGTTGATTTCACCACTCTTTTTTTGGTGATTTAACGGTATTCTTGCTGGTAAATCTGTTCAATTAGTAATAGGGTTCTTTCAGGTGATTAGTATAAGATTGACCATCCAAAAAATATACGGTTAAAAGAAGCTTAGAGACTAGTTTCTCTAAGCTTTTTTAGTAAATAGAAATTCGCAGCTAATATAACTCAATCAAGAATCTGGGAAGAAAGTGGCTCAAGACAGATTTCCTTTCTTTCTTTAATGTGGCTGCCAATAAAGTATTGACTTTTCGGAAAATTCCACCTAGAATTTTACATGAGAATTTTGTTGTTACATTATTGTAATATAAAATTTTCAGGTCTGTAATTAGTCTTTGAAAAAGGCTCTTTTCGTAAATTTTGTTGCTATTTTGGTACTAGTTCCTGAAAAAATCAATCTCAGGAAGGAAATAGTATGGTGATATCGAAAAGCAGCAATATATGCGAAGACAGCCTTATAAATAAAACAATATAAAGGATGTTTAGATGAAGCAAAAATTAAAATCTTTTGGAATACCATTACTAGCAATCATTGCATTGATTGCAGCTTTATTTTTTCATCAGCTTTCGTCTATGACAAAGCTGCCGAATCAAGAATGGAGCCGTTCGATACCATTTAATTTTGAAGGTCAAGAAAGCCCTATTACCTTTCAAAGGCAGAATGAAGTGTACCTGACGAATGTAGACGAAGTCAGGAAGTTTACTATAGGGGAAGGACTCACTATTGAAAAGACTGAGACACTATCCATGGACATACCAAGGGGATATCCTTTTTGGACTGATGGAACTGAATTTATTACTCTTTCAGGTGGTCAGTTAACGCTGACAGCTGACGGTAAGACAGAGGTGATCGATGAAGAAGTAACCGGAATTGCTGCCAAAGAAGAACAAGTCCTCTACTGGAAACAGGGAGCAGTATATGAATATAAACCTGCAGATGGGGCGGCAAGTGAACTACATACTTTTACTAATGAAATTCTCGATGTTGTATTCGGAAATGACGGAAGTTACGCAGTGATCCATCAGAAAGATACAGTGAATGCGGAAGTGTTCTATGTGAGTTCAACCGGTGAAATGGCAAGCTCCCCGGTTTTAACCGTAAAAAATTCAACGTATGACCAGCTTGGCAGCTTGGTCCTTCATAGTGATGGTGATGAGGTCACGATTGTATTTGGCAGGAAAATGAGAACAGGGGGTTCGCTCTCTTTCAATATGTTTAAAGCAGCAGGCAAAGTAAGTTCATTGGAAGCCGCTCCGCTTTCTGCTCAAAAACTGACCTTTATTAATGAAGAAACAAATGCAAAACTTCAATCTCCCGATTATGCAAGAATAGTGAGCCTCAATGGAGAATTGAACCTTATATTTACAGCTGAGGGGCAGAGGGTCGGTGATAACCGGAGTATCAGGCTGTATGCAGGAGAGTTGGAGGACGGAACACAAATAGCTGCCAGACCTGTTAATACTAATCAAAATGTAGCTCAAAATCCTATGAAGATTAATGAAGAGTCACTATTATGGATTTCATTCAACGGGGACTATTATCAGCTCTATGGTGCTTCGCAAAACAGCAAGGTGAAGGAAGCAAGCATTGAGCTTGCTGCCGAGGATTGGAAGCTCAGTGCATATAATGCATTCTTGATGCTGTTCAGCAGCATGGTTACGGTGCTGACTGCTTCTTATTGGCTTTTTCCATCGTTGACCTTATTGCTGGTACTTTACATTTGGAGCCCTAATACCTTTGAGAAAGAAGAAATCAACTGGGTGGAGTATGCTTCCATTGCCTTATTCCTTGTTATGCCATTTACTTATATGAGCAGGGCTATGAACTCTTTCTTTTATGAGGTGGCACCATTCTACTACACCTTTCCTTACAGCGGAGCAATATTGCTGGTCGCCATCAGCTTAGTGACAGCCATCATTTGGAAGGTTGGCAGGGACCCTGAATGGGGAACATTTGCAGGTGTTTTCTATTATATGCTTGTTTACATGATGCTTTATATATTCTCCATAGGGCCTTATGTTTTTAATTTGTTTTAAGAGAAACTGGTGAAGTGTTCATTTTTTATCAGTAAAGGGCTGGTTAGAATGAATAGGCTTCTTCAAACTATCTGAAGAGCATTACAGTAAACAGCATTTTTCTACGGCGGTCGTTTTGTCAGCGGCTGCCTTTTTCCTTTTTTCATCACAGAAAGGTCCCTAACCTATGTATTACTTCCTAGCAGGGGTGCGTGCACATTGCTTAATTCTTTCTGTCTCTTCCTTTTTTTCCTTCAAGGATATTCTGTGTCCAGCCTTTCTTATGGAGCCAGATAAATATTACAATGGATGATAACAGAATGAAGGTCAGAGCAAGCGGGTATCCATACGGTTCATTCAGCTCTGGCATATTCTTGAAATTCATGCCCCATAATGCACCAAGTGCAGTCATCGGGGTTGTAATTACTGTAAAGACGGTTAAGGTTTTCATGATTTCATTTCCACGGTATTCTACCAGTGTATTATCCAGGTTCAATAATTTATTCAGTGTTCCATTGTAGTGCTGAATCAATTTGAAAATCTTTTGCACTCTGGCTTCTACTTTGATGTATTCTTTTGAATTTGAAAAAACATCACCATAAGCAGCTTTCAGAGTCAACAGGAACTCTTCATAAGGTAGTAACATATTCTCCCAGCGGATCAGCTTATGCCGATAATCAATCAGTTGTGAAAGGTGTTCAGAAGTTTTATTTCCCTCAATTCGGCTGTGAAGCATCTTAATGTGCTTAAAACTTGGGTACAAGTCCATCGTGTACCTGTCCAGTACCAGGTTAATTAAGAGTAAAAAAGACTCATGAGGTGAGGGACAGCTCTTCATAATCGTATGAAGTTCCTTAGGCTCCTTCCAATGGAACAATGTGGTGGAAAACCCGGCAGTAATCAGCCTATCCTTTGTTAAAATAAAGTGAATATCTTCTGTCTTTAGTTCCTTCGTAATAGTGATTGGCAAGGAACCGGCCATTGTTATCCGGCCATCAGACTCCTCGTCAGAGAGGGTAAAGTGATCGCTGTGTGCGCCGTGCTCCGCAAACCAGCTTTTATGGTTGAACTTGGGACCCAAACCGTATTGAAACCGATCATCACTAACCGAATCAAGCCTGATCCAGTCCCAACTTATTTGATTGTTTTGCATCCTCTTTCACGCCTTTCACTAAGTTTAAAGCAGCCGTATAAAAAAACATTCCCCTTCTTCTGCCCTGTAAAACACAGGAAGAAAAGGGGAATATTAATAGATATTGGGTTTTCCTTGCTTTTTTCCTATTTGGGATTGTTCTGCCACATGAGCCCGACGGTTCCTTCCCCGGCATGAACGGCAATTGTTGAGCTGATTTCACCAACAACAAATTGTAATGAGGGGTATTTCGAACTAAGCTCATTCTTGATCTCTAGGGCTTTTGCAGGAACATTTCCGTGCAAAATCTGAATCTCGTTTACTTTATATTTACTATAGGAATCATCGAATAGTTCAAGTATTCTTTTTGTTGCTTTTTTTTCAGACCGGACTTTTTCAGAGAGCATAAATTCTCCAGAAGGGGCGATTCGGATAATAGGTTTTATTTTAAGAAGGTTTCCCAGCAGGAATTGTGTTCCGGACATCCTGCCACCTTTGTAGAACTGCTCAAGACTGCCTAGAAGAATAAGATTCTCGTGCTTTTCTGCCTCGGCACGCAGGTTGTCTGCTATTTTGGTATGGTCTGATTCCGTTTCTGCCTGCCGGATACCCGAGAGGAGAAGGGAGGTTATCGCATAACTCATGGACTTGCTGTCAATGACTTCCACCGGGAAATCGGCAATTTCCGCGGCAGATCTTGTCGCCTCTAAGGTCCCGCTCAATTTGCCTGAAATGTGGATGGCAATGGCTGCATCATAGTCGTCTTTTAATGAACTAATGATTTCTGCAGTTCTGCCCACTGAAGGCTGTGAAGTTTTTGGGATTTCTTTCTCGTTATTGATTTTCTCATATAACTGCTCGGTAGTTAAGTCAACCCCATCTTCATAAGCCTCTGCACCAAAGATAATACTTAACGGCAGGACAAATACATCCTGATTGTTTTTAAGACTTTCTGTTATATAAGCCGTACTGTCTGTAATCCATGCAATCTTTTTCATACAATCTTCCTTTACTATTTCAAATTGTTTTATGTTTGAATATTCTTTTCAGGAATTATTATTAATTCATAGAGGTACATAAACATTCTATCAATAACCATTTCATTATACTATAGGAAACCAATCTGGTAATCCCGTTTTAAAATGATTTAATGGGGAAAAGTTGTGTAAATCATGTTAAAGGAGTGGTATCAATGAAGAAAACCTTTGAGGAATGCATCAAAGCATGTCAGGAATGTTTAGAGGCATGCAATGTCTGTTTTGACAGCTGTTTAAATGAAGAGAATGTCGGCATGATGGCAGGCTGCATCCGTTTGGATCGTGAATGTGCAGATGTTTGTTCTCTGGCTATCAATTCCCTGCAGTCTGACAGCCCAAACGTTAAGGAGATCCTGAAGCTTCTAGTCTCAGTATGTGAATCTTGCGGGACTGAATGCAAGAAGCATGAACATGCTCATTGTCAGAGATGCGCAGAGGCATGCTTTAATTGTGCAGAAAAATGCCAAAAACTGATTGCATAAAAAAACTGTGTTCATAATCAGAGCCGTCCTCTTTAATGAGAACGGCCCTGACTTTAACCCTTTTATATGCGGGGTTCATAGAGTATATACCTTAATTATAGTCCTGGTCATACTTTCGTTCACTTGAAGATTGATCTTTAGTGTTAGATTTTGCTCGTTCTTCTTGCTTTTCTTCTCGTATATCCTCCATAGGGAGTGGATCTACGGTTTGCTCGCTTTCAAACTTGTCCAGTATGCTTTCTTTATCACTGTCATATTGCTCGGGATTATCAAATCTATCAAAACCTTTACCCTTTTCAATATTATTGTTTTTGTCTTTCATGTGAAATGCCTCCTTAAAATAATATTTAGTTATTAAAAGTTCCCTAATATGGGATGAATCAAACAAAAATCTAAACCTTCCTAATATTCCCGTTTTTCAATCCAAGGATTTTGGGTAAATAGATTTTAAAATAGGAAGGAGTGATGAAGTATGAGCAACCAAGGCAGCTGGTATACTTCCAAAAACGATAAGTATGAAACCTGGAAGGGACGACAGGACCGGACGGTTATAAATAAAAGCTTGCTATACTATGGGGTGCCCTCTCTTCTTATGATAGGACTTCTGATATTGGGTGCCTAAAGCTCTGCAATTAATGCAGAGTTTTTTCTTTGCTTAAAATTAAAAAATCAATGTGTGTGGACAACTTTTATCTCGTCCAGCTTCAGCGCCTAGCCCCTCGGGGTCAAATAACCTCAAGAGAATAAAAGGAAAGAGCACCTTTTTTTCTCTTGAGAACATTTGCCTGTCGGGGCTGATCAAGGCGCTTCCGCTTTTGATACGTCCAGCTTCAGCGCCAAGCCCCTCGGGGTCAAATAACCCTCAGAGAATAAAAGGAAAGAGCACCTTTTTTTCTCTTGAGAACATTTGCCTGTCGGGGCTGATCAAGGCGCTTCCGCTTTTGATACGTCCAGCTTCAGCGCCAAGCCCCTCGGGGTCAAATAACCTCAAGAGAATAAAAGGAAAGAGCACCTTTTTTTCTCTTGAGAACATTTGCCTGTCGGGGCTGATCAAGGCGCTTCCGCTTTTGATACGTCCAGCTTCAGCGCCAAGCCCCTCGGGGTCAAATAACCTCAAGAGAATAAAAGGAAAGAGCACCTTTTTTTCTCTTGAGAACATTTGCCTGTCGGGGCTGATCAAGGCGCTTCCGCTTTTGATACGTCCAGCTTCAGCGCCAAGCCCCTCGGGGAGAACATTTGCCTGTCGGGGCTGATCAAGGCGCTTCCGCTTTTGATACGTCCAGCTTCAGCGCCAAGCCCCTCGGGGTCAAATAACCTCAAGAGAATAAAAGGAAAGAGCACCTTTTTTTCTCTTGAGAACATTTGCCTGTCGGGGCTGATCAAGGCGCTTCCGCTTTTGATACGTCCAGCTTCAGCGCCAAGCCCCTCGGGGTCAAATAACCCTCAGAGAATAAAAGGGAAGTACGCCTTTTTTTCTCTGAGGAACATTTGCCTGTCGGGTCTGATCAAGGCGCTTCCGCTTTTGATACGTCCAGCTTCAGCGCCAAGCCCCTCGGGGTCAAATAACCTCAAGAGAATAAAAGGAAAGAGCACCTTTTTTTCTCTTGAGAACATTTGCCTGTCGGGGCTGATCAAGGCGCTTCCGCTTTTGATACGTCCAGCTTCAGCGCCAAGCCCCTCGGGGTCAAATAACCTCAAGAGAATAAAAGGAAAGACCGCCTTTTTTTCTCTGAGGAACATTTGCCTGTCGGGGCTGATCAAGGCGCTTCCGCTTTTGATGCGTCCAGCTTCAGCGCCAAGCCCCTCGGGGTCAAATAACCTCAAGAGAATAAAAGGAAAGACCGCCTTTTTTTCTCTTGAGAACATTTGCTTGTCGGGGCTGAGCGAAGCGGTTTGAATTTTTGTTCTTTGTAAAGAGATAAGGCCTGCGGCTTTACGGATATACTAACTTAAGTTAAATTAATAATATAAAATTATACGGGGGTCCTTATATATATGAAAAAGAACGACAATCTACATAATGATCAAATAAATGTCGGGGGTCTGGATTTTGCCTGGCAGTTGGAACAGGGATTATTCCTATTTGAAGGGGAGGATGCCGTTTTATTTTGGATATCATCTGCAATGAAGTCTTTTTTTGACACAATTGAAGAGGTTTCAGGAAAAGAAGCAGCCAAAGTTGTGCTTGAAACTACAGGGTTCAGACAGGGACTTGTAGTAGGTCAATACTTTCAAAGACTGGATATGCCGCTGGAGCAAGTAGCAGCAGCGATTCCGGCTACATATGCCTCCGCGGGGTGGGGAAAGATTGAAATTCACAATTTAAATAAAGATGAACATACTGCGGCAGTAAGATTGAAAGACAGCTGGGAAACAAAGATTAATGTAGCACAAGGCAAGGAGCAATCGACAACATTCCTGGCAGGTCACTTTTCAGGAATATTTACTGGACTGTTTGGTGCTAATGTATGGTTCACCTTGTTAAAGGATCAAATACAAAATGAGGATTATAGTGAGTTTCAATTTGCTCCGTCAGATATCACTATAGAAGAGAATATTCATGATCTTGCCAGAAAGTCTGAATCGGATAGAATAGTGAAACTGGAGAGTATGGTGGAAGAACGAACCCAGGATCTCACTGACCTTGTAAAAGAAATTTCATCGCCTATCATTCCAGTGCTGGAGGGGATAGTTGTTGTCCCTTTACTCGGCAAATATGATGAGAATCGATCCGAAGACCTGATTACCAAGACACTTAATAATCTTCCTAAACATAAAGCAGATTATCTGGTGATCGACTTGACTGGCCTTCATCAGTATATCAGCCAATTCACTGTTGAATTTCTGAGCAAACTTGCATCGGCTGCTTCCTTGATAGGGACTGAAACGATTCTTGTAGGAATTTCACCGGAACTTGCACAGGAAATAACGGGTACCGATATGCAATTGTCCCGTTTCAGTTGTTTTTCCACTCTGAAGCATGGCATTTATTATGCAATTGGACAGCAAGGAAGACAATTATATTAAAAAGCGAGCGGATCCCGCTCGCTTTTTTAATTTATTGAAAATAGATTGAACGTATCTGGGAAAAAATGGGGCTGCCAGAGTATTGAAAACCTCCTTATGAATAGATTGGTTTCCAGACCTCTTCATTCCATCATAGTAGGAGGTATAATCTTTAAAGGATATGAACAAATCTTAATTGAGTTACCCGTCGAATATTTTTCACTTAAGTGCTGCAGCATTAATCATTATCTTATTGATTAAGAATGTAAGGGAAGTTCCTCAGCTGTTTTTAGTGCTATTTCTTAAATATGTTATCTTTCCTCTTATACATCAAGAAAACAGCTGTACAAAAATGTCAATTTAAATTCAAGCCGAGTTTATAAGATCAAAAGGGAGGGAAAAGATAAGAAGGAGGGGTGAACCATGCAAGCTAAAATTATTGGAGTATACAGTACAGGTAAACAGTTGATTTCTGATATAGAAACCAGACAAGTAAGAGATTCAGAGTCTGATATTCTGTTTTTTACTGCCGATCCTAAACAATATGAATTTGTTGATAATGAGACTTCCTTAAAGGGGAACCTATTGGAAACATCCTCCTCCAATAGTGACAGCGGCATTCACAGCTTAGCTACCGCTTTTGATGAAGATGATGGTTCTGTAGAATTGATGAGGTTAGAAAAAGTTCTTCGTGATAATGGCTTTTCAGAAGAAGATGCACAGGAATGTAAAACTTATCTGCATAAAGGGATGATTGTTGCGGCTGAAAAGGTTTAACTGATAGAAGGCAGTGGTAAGAATCAATTGTAGCAAGATAATTTCTTAGGAGGTTTTACATATGAATAAAACAGATTTAATTAATGCAGTTGCGGAATCAGCGGAATTAAGCAAGAAAGATGCGGAAAATGCGGTTAAGGCTGTCCTTGAGAATATTGAAGAGACTCTTGCAAAAGGTGATAAGGTACAATTAATCGGTTTCGGAAATTTTGAAGTGAGAGAACGTTCTGCAAGAAAAGGGAGAAATCCGCAAACAGGGGAAGAGATGGAAATTCCCGCCAGCAAACAACCTGCATTCAAACCAGGTAAAGCTCTAAAAGACAGTGTGAATAACTAATAGTCCTTCAAAGACCAGCCTTAGCAGCTGGTCTTTATTTATGCACATAGAAAATTCTTTACACTTAAAAATGGTTGCCCTATAAACCGTATAAAGGGTGATATATTTTTTACAGCGCATGGCTGCATAAGGTTTTCGGCAGGAAGGAATAGAACACTATTACTTTAAACAGCAATTATTATACGGTTAAGACCCTCTTGAAAAGGATTTCAAAAAGACTGTCCAAGTGGTGGACAGTCTGGTCTGAATTTAATTAATTTCAGCTATTTATCAGCTGCATTTTCATGCTGCTTTGAAAGATTAAAGGAAAATAATTTTAATCGCTTCCCAACCGAAATAAAAACCAAAGCCAATCAGAGAGAGACCCGATACACATGAGATGGCGACAAGTAATTTGTCAGTTAGGAATTTTCTAAAGGAACTTGACAATGCTGCCATACTGACATCCCATAGTGTGATTCCGATGAATATAGCACCGCTGTAGAGGACCAGATGGGCATGGTCATAAGTCTGGGCTGTTTTGGCAAGAACAGATCCATAAATCCCCAGCCAAAATAAGATGGTTAACGGATTGGATAGGGCCATCAAAAAACCGGTTAAGAAAGTTTTAAGATAAGAATCACTGTTCTCTCTGTTGGTGGAACTGATTTTTCCGGCTCCGAGGAGACTTTCAATTCCAGTATAGACGAGTACGAAAAATCCAAATGACCAAAGGAAAGTCTGGACTATAGGGGTATCAAGAAAGCTGACAACACCAAAATAAACAACAAGCATGTAAAGAAAGTCGGCTGCAACAGAGCCTATTCCAATGAGCCAGGCATGCCAGAACCCGCTTTTGATTCCTCGGTCAAGCTGTGCTGCATTGATAGGACCTATCGGTGCGGCGAGCGATAACCCGAGGAAGATATAGCTTATAAAGACAGCCATTTTTTCACCCCTAAATAAGATAACTTGTACATCTTATTCAGGAGTTGTCCTATTTATCACCTTTAACTAGTATTTACATTACAGCAGGGTCAACTGAATCTGAGAAGGCCTCCCTTGCCAGATAAGCTAATGGCAAAGCGGGCGATTATAGGCACTAAAATCAGATGAGTAGAGCTTAATTAAAAGTTATAGAGAGGCATGTGTTTCTTCCAAAATTCTCATCATTTCTTGTGCACGGTGATATTGTTGTTGTTCTTCCTGTGAGGCGTCCTGGATAATACCATGGACGCTATTCAGCAGTGATTGTGCGTAGTGGATATCAAGTGATGCTCGTTGATAGTGCTGGGGGTCATTGTTTCCTTGAGCATCCATTAAATTACGTTCAGCGATTTCTACTTGTATTAATGCTTCCTTTAATTTTTGATTTACCATATTCATTCCTCCTGATGGATATATTTTTGTGAAACTTTATTGGGGCTATCTCTTATATATTTTGAAAGCTCTTGTTATTATTTGGCGGAAATAACCTGGTAAGCAACAATGAAAAGAGCTTGTCTCCCTGTTTAGTAAAATTCCGTAAACAGGTGAAAAAACCGGCATAGGGATTTTTCTGATAGCAACAATGTATGCGGAAACAGTCTAATAAAAAGGGAATATTCCGTTTGGAATATTCCTGAGTGATTTAGCAGTCTTCTTTCTTATGCTGATGAAGTGGAGGGGGGATCAACCAGCCTTTTTCTTTATTAAGACGAAGAAGCTTGCCTCCCAATGTTGCTTTCTGCATATGGAATTGTCCAAACATCATTGCGATGTCTTCTCTAACCGATTGTCCTATAGCCTGGCTGCATGCGACCAATCCGCCAGCAATATCCCTTGATAGTGTTGCTGAAATCTCAGGGTCCTGGAATCTCGCTCCTACCGGGATATCTTCAAGGCAAGCGTTTGGGCGCTCTGGGGGAGAAGGAGGCAGGCCGACACCATTCTCTTTCAGCAGCTCTTCAATTTGCTTGATTTCCTGCTGTCCGTTTTGGATGAGCTCTTCAATAAACTTATTTAAATCTTTATCACCTGTATGATTCTTTAACGTTTGATAACCTGCCACCATTCCTTTAGCAGCCAGTAAAAAAGACCAGGTTCCAAAAACCTCACCATAATGCATTGGTTCTTCTTTAGGATTTCCGCTTAGAATACCCATTGTAATCCTCCTGAAAACATTCATTTTTTGTGCCACCTCTTTCAATATGCACAACATTATTGTTTTCCATAGAGAGGATGGATATTCAGTTATCATATAAAAAAGGATTTTTTGGGCAGGACTCATTGGGGTGCCAAAGGTGAGGGGAAACAGTTTGATAGGTATCTGCTAGCAGACTGAAAGCAGATGCTATAAAGAATAAAGCCTTGAAGCAAAGGCCTCTTAGACAAAGGATGCGGGGATATCAATACCAGGAAGGGGAAAAATACGGTAACATCGAAAAGAAAAGAGCTGCTCTTCCCCGTTTAGAGTTGAAATTCTTAGTAACCGGGGGTAACAGAAAGCAACTATGTATACGAAAACAGCCTTATGAAAAAGCCTTAAGACCTATAACACTTATAACAATACAACTGATGAATAATATTTTTTTGATGTCCCTGCTTTCATTGAAAAATACCATACCTGCAATGACAGCACCTGCTGATCCTATACCAGTCCATACCGAATACCCGGTACTTATAGGAATGGATAACAGGGCAAGTGAGAGGAGGTAGAAACTTGCGCCGCCTGAAAGAAAGGCAAGGATCGTCGGCAGTACTTTTTTATAGCCTTCTGAAAGCTTCATGAATGTCACGAGAAGAACCTCGAATATTCCCGCTGTAATTAAATATATCCAAGCCATTATTATACCTCCGGATTGTTTTCATCTTTTTTCATTCCATCTTTTGAACTGAACTTCAGACCGAGCACGCTGAAGATAAGAAGGCTGATGAAAAATATTTTGGCGGTACTCACTTTATCTCCTAAAAAGATCATCCCGATGATGGAAGTTCCACCAGCACCTATACCTGTAAATGCTGCATAGGCAGTACCGATTGGTATCATTTTCATTGACTTTGCAAAAAAATAAAAACTGATCAGCAGAAGGATCACAGTCATGACACTGGGTAAAGGTTCGGTAAAGCCCTTTGAAAAAGATAACCCGATGGCCCAGCCGACTTCCAATAATCCGCCAATTACAAGGTAAATCCAAGCCATATTGTTCTTCCTTTCTTATTAAGAAACTTTTCAATACCATTACAATTATCCATATTAAAGGATAAATCGCAAATAGAAAGTATCTACCAAGAGTGATTAATGCTAACTGTTGCATTCTTGTTTTACTGAGTAAAATGGTTTACTATTTATAGTAAAGGAGTGATTGCGGTGACTACGAATATTAAGTTGAATACAGCCCTTTTACGGAGACGGGTTCCTAATCTAACTTCAGCAGCTAAGGCTGTTGGTTTAAGGCCTGCTACAGTATCCAACCTCTGTACAGGAAAAATCCCGGTTGGCAGAGCGGAGGTAAAGACGATAGTCGCACTTGCTTCTTTAGCCAACTGCACGATTGATGAACTGCTGATTCGAGACAGCGGCTTGGAAATGATTGAAAGCGGGATTAAAGTGGTGGATATCTTTTGTCCGATTGTAAAAGGGGGGAAGATTGGATTTATAGCAAGGGCTCAGATGGGACAGCTTGTTCTGTTGAATGAGCTGATTATCAGGCTGAAAGACAAAGGCTTCCAGATGATTTTCGTTGATGAAAATTCCACTGTCCCTGATGTCGCTGAGGCCAGAGCAGCCTGTGACCATGTGTGCCAGAGCACAGAAGAAGTGTTCAGCCTTCTAAAAAAAATGGAAAATAAGGAAGACATAATCCTAATAGCAGATCGGGCAATGGTGAAGTCAGGCGAATTGTTTGCTATGAATGAAGAGTTTGAACGAGCTGGTTTTCCTAACATAACGACCTTCTTATATGATCCAAGCGGGGAAGCTGTCGATGCTGAAGATCCATATGGACCACTCGATTCCCTTATTCCTTTTGATTTGGACTTGGCTACCAGACATATGTATCCAGCAGTGCAGCCAGTTCAAGCAACTTCCACCTTATTAGAAGACGCCCTCTTGGGTACTAACCATTTATCAATCCAGCGAAGAGCAAGAAAGCTTTTAAGAAGATACAGGGAAATTCGGGTACTTGTCAATAATATTGGTGAAGAGAGAATCCCTGAATCGGAAATGGATCTTTATCATAGGGGGCAGCGATTGGAATCTTTTCTAACTCAGCCTTTTTATGCTGCCGAAGCTTTTACTAATCTAAAAGGAGAATACGTTCCCTTGGAGGTCTCGCTGGCAGGAGTACAGAAAATAATTGATGGAGGAGCCGACAGCATTTCAGCAGAACAGCTTAAATATATCGGCAAGCTATAGCTTCTATAAGGACAAGGGTGCCAGTCTCTATTGAAAGCTGCTATAAACCCGGCAAACAGGCTGACCCGCCAAGTGAATGTGTCAGCCTGTTTGTTATTTATATCCCTTTACCTCATCCAGTGTATCTTTATCTTCTTTATCTGATTTTTTAATGATGGAAATCGATCCGTCAGACTCCAATACGACAGTGTCTATTTTCTTCATTGAACCAATTCCTTGGGAACGGGCCGCTTGGAATATAGCTTTTTTCGGTACCCGTTCCTTCTTCATGGCGCCCTCCCTGAAACCCCCATCCTGATATAGGACTTGAGGGTGCGATTTGATGATTTTGTTGAACCAGTCAATATGTACAGCGAGCTTGGCAATGACATATTGGAGAGCAATCAACATAAAGAATGCCGTCGTTCCTTGTGCCCAGGTAATATTCTTATCAAGAAGAATGGAAGAGAGAGTGGACCCCATCGCAACAGTTATTACTAAGTCAAAGGCATTTAACTTAGAAAGGGTCCGTTTTCCAGAAATTCTAAGAAGAATAACAAGCGAGATATAAGAGAAAATTGCAATGATGATGGTTCTCTCGATGATATCGAAACCGGAAAAAAACATGGAAATCCTCCTTTCTTTGTCTCTGTTGTTATTTTTCCTTATATAGGTGTGCTTAAACAAAAAACCCCTTCAAATGAAGAGGCCAGGATAGTTTAACTATTCGGTTCTGCAGCAGCTGAGGACGCCTCACGCTGGTTCTTTTTCATTCTTTTTTTCATTGCCTTCACGAGGAAGCCGCCTTTGAATCGGCGGGGTTCATATGAAATGACAAAGGCTCGCGGCTCGTGGACTTCAACAATTTCAAGAAGTTCTTCCTCACGATTCCGTTTTGTCAGTATTTCAAGCTGGTACCGTTTGCTGTCACGTCCCATGCCTTCAAATACAGTGACCCCAAACCCTTCATTTCTAAGGATTTCAATTAATGTTTCATTAATATCCATCAGGTTTACCACGATGCTTGTATATCCTATTGCAAGTTTATTTTCAACTTTGCTTCCGATAAACAATCCGACACCAAATCCTAAAGCGTATACCAGCATGCTGGCGATACTCTGATCACCCGAGAAAACCAAGGCCAAACCAAATACGTAAATCAAGGCTTCCATGAATCCAAAGGCAGAGGCTGCAACACTCATGTTCTTTACAAGGAAGATGGTCCTTAAAGTCAATATAGGGACATAAACCAACTGCAGAGCAAAAATCAACAAAATATCTATCATCAAAAGTACTCCTTTATTTAAAAAGTTAAGTTCAAAAAATACTTTCCAAATATAACACTGATAGCGGTCTAAAAGGAAGGGTTATTTGTGATTTTTTTTTTGGATTTCCTTGAGTCGAATGAATTTCTACTCTCCCTGGATTAGAGAGTAAACTCTTAGTATCCGGGGATACCCGAAAGCAACAATATATGTGAAAACAGCCTTCTTCAAAGAGTGTCGATATCAAAATGGATCGGCTTTGCATATATATAAATGTAGCGTATCAAAATAAAAACAAGGAGTGTATACTTTGCTGCCTTATGATGCATATAATCAAAGACAAAACTTCATGTATGGCTATCAACCTGGAGGATACGGGCAAGGACCTTATGGGAACACAGGATTTCAAGGAGGCTACGGACCTGGATTTGGAGGATACCAAGGCTATACCGGTGGATATGGGCCATTTCAAAGTCCGGGCTATGGAGGGTATGGTTCTCCAGGATATGGGGGTTATCCAGGGTTTGGGGGTCCATATGGCGGGCCTGGATATGGACCCGGAGGAGGACTATCTCCTTTAGGTGCCGGATTATTGGGACTCGGAGCAGGCTATTTGGGAGCTGAATTGCTCGATAATAAACGCGGATATTATTACTAAGTATAAATAAATATCTTGTTTTAACGGATAATAACAAAACAGGTGCATTTCCTCATTAAATAGGAGATGCACCTGTTTTTTAAGCTGTTACGTTACTATATTTTTCAGCCATCCTTTTGACAAACTGCCCGTAATTTACAAGCCACGAAGCAGTCAGGGCGAGCAATGAATTCAGGATAGAGGCGGTAATGATAAAGCCATGCAATTGGTTGTAAGCAGTAAAAATGTACCCTGCCATAGAGCTCAGGAGAATTAAAACAGATAGTGGGATATTGGGAAAAAGAAATGTAATAAGGCCGCTTACTAAAAGGGTAACAGCACCAAGCATAAAAAATTGCAGGATCAGTGATAAGGTGAATTCCATGATATTCCTCCTTAAGGTATTTCCCACTACCATACCCCATTTGTACAAAGGGTAATCTAATATATGCAAAAACAGCTCTTCTAGAAGATCTTGGTTTTAGTCCTTATAACATCTATTGGAGTTGCAAGCCCGGAGTGGAAATCATGTTTATGAACGGATTCAATAACCACAATATTTACGAATACAGACATTTCAAAACAAAAAAACGGAGGGGCTGCCCTCCGCTTCTTTACTTATTCTCTTGGTTAGACGACTTAACTTCATCTGGGTACCCTGCTTTAGTTGCTGCTTTAAAATCTTTCGCGTATTGCACCTCTTGGGAACTGGATAGTCCGTTATTTCTTTCAGTATTAATCCCTTTGTATGGAAGTCTTTTCTCGTTTCTCCCTGCCATGATGATTCTCCTTTCAAAGTAATTAATATCTTGCTTATAATTTAATTACCCTGAAGGAAACAGACTAAACACCTTGTGCTTTAGTGTCTTACAGGGTTGGAAGGGGCTGTCCCTTTCAACCCTTTAAGAGTGGTGATATTTGTTATTCTTCCCGTAAAAGAGGAGGGAGGTTTTCCGTCCGCTGAGGTCCATATTTACTTCCGTCATTTTGCTTGATATGTTTATTTCCAGGGTATATGGACTTATGCTCATGAGACAATTTTGCCACTTTTCCCGCATCTGTATTAACCATTCGAATTCCTCCTTAAAAAAACAATGCAGTGAGAACTATGCTGTATTTATCTGGGCAGGTCGATATCCTTGCCTTCCAGATTCTCAATTTTCCCATCAATAGTGCCTTCAGTCAGGCTGTCGCTTGCCTGTTCGTGTGTCATTGCAAGTCCTTGTGAAAGCTCATCACTCTTCTTATAGTCAGAAACATCGTACGTTCTTCCCGCAAGATCAGTAGAGGGGCTCTTATGTTTTTTATCCATTTTTTTCACCTCTTTTATTCTTCAATGTAAGGATCATGTTCGTAGGCAGGCAGATCACCAAAGGTTGTCATGGTCCCTTCTTCATCTAGAGCTTGTTCATACAGTTCATGCTGTTTGTTAGGATACACTGTGACATTCCTGCCTTCGATATCATTACCGGTAAAATTCTCGAAATCCTCTGTATACCCAACATTCTCCTCATAATCGATGTACACGTCATTATAATCATCTGGAGGATTCATCAAGGCAGAAGGGGACTCAGAAGTACCCCATTCTGCAACCGCTTGCCATGAGTCTTCTGCATCAAAAGCCGTATTCTCATCCTTTTCGTCCAAAAAAAACTTACCGAATGGCGGCATAAGGACTCCTTCTTCTATAGGACGGTTATGAGAAACGGTCTGGTCAGGGCTGTGTTCCTTGCAATATAAGGCAGTAGGAATTGCCTCAAGCCTTTCGACCGGGATATCCTTCCCGCATTCATGGCATTTTCCATAACTGCCTTCTTCCATTGCTGCCATGGCCTTTTGTATACTTTCAAGCTCATAATCAAGATGCTGATGTAGTGCTATATCCTTTTCTCTCTCATAAAGTTCGGTGCCCTCGTCTCCGGGATGATTATCATAACTGGATAATTCGCCAACTGTTTCATGAGGATGTCCATGATTAAGGTCAAAATTGTCGTTATCTTCCTGTCTTTTAATAATGGTCTTTTCCAGTTCTCCTAAAGTTGAGCGGAAGGCAGACAGTTGTTGTGCAGTCAGTGTCATTTCATCATTCCTTCCAAGAAATTTTCTTTTTTAGTATGGAACAGATTCAGAAAATCATGATTGTTAAATGATACCGGATTCATTATTGGTTTATTTGGTCGGTGAATGGAGAACTTCGGTAAGGAAATAAAAAATCAACTGCCTGCCAGGGCGGAAGATTTATTTAGGTTTAGGAAATTATAAAATCACCCTCTGTTGATAATTTGCAGCTAAATTATCCACGTCCAGAGCTACAGCGCCTAGCCCCTCGGGGTCAAATAACCCTCAGAGAACAAAAGGAAAGAGCGCCTTTTTTTCTCTGAGGAACATTTGCCTGTCGGGGCTGATCAAGGCGCTTTCGCTTTTGTTCTTCTGCTATATCTTTCTGTCATAAATCCTCTGCAGGTGAATATTTTTAAGTTGCTGAATCTTTAAGCGGGGGAGAGTTACAAATGAACAAAGTTATCGTGAAAGGCTGTGTCTTTATCGCTTTGGCAGTGATACTGGGCATGATGTTGATGTATGAAAGTAAAGAAGGTGAAGAATTAAAAGACAAGGTGACCCTTACCGAAAAATATTTTGCACCTGGTCAATCGGATGTGGCTGTTGGAATAAAAACAAATAAATCCATCGAGATAAGGGATAGCGAAGAGAAGTATTGCGCAATGGAATTCAGCAACAAAAAAATATTTGAAGTTGATTGTGACAAATATCTTGATTTTACTATAGGAGATAAAGTTATTATTATTTATAAAGACAACCGCCTTATAAAACTCGGCAAAAAGTAGGGAGAGAAAAAAATGCATTTGGAAAGTATACCTGTTATCGAAACAGAGAACTATTTATTGACTGAAATGAAAGAGATCTATGCTCCAGAGATGTTTGACTTTCTGGGAGACAGAGTAACCATGAAGTTTTTGACACCCCACCCTGATAAAACGGTACAAGAGGTGGCTGAAGGTATAAAACGTTCACTGAAGCAGTTCAGCATGCAAAGTGAAATACCCTGGGTGATCAAAGAGAAACATAGCAGGAAAATCATTGGTATATTTCGGCTGCACAAGCTTAGCTTCTGGCACAGTAAAACGGAGATGGGAGTAGTAATCTCCAGGGAATATCAAAAAAAGGGAGTCATGACCGAACTATTACCTGTGATTTTATCCTATTGCTTCAATGATCTGAGATTGAACAGGGTGGTGGGGGATATCTTTGCTGAGAATGAAGGATCTCGTAAATTGCTGCTTGCTCATGGTTTTCGTGAAGAAGGGGTGCTGAGACAGACAGACTTCGATGGAGAGCAGTATCATGACACCGTCGTATTTTCTATACTGAGGAATGAATATGTAAATTTATCATAATTGTATCAATCAGCCAAACAACCCGTTCCAATTTGTGTGAACGGGTTGTTTAATCATTGTAAGTCTTTCGGAGGTTCATTAATATGTCCCTTATTACTTACTTCATCAAAAATGTTATCCTGTACAGAAGCAGTGGAGGCGGTATAACTTGTTGGCTGTTGGACAGGAAGGGCTTTATAGCCGGTATTTCCGGAAAAAACAGTCAGCTTATTATTGATCATTTGAGTAAGCAACTCCAATTCCTGCCTTAGCTGAATGATATCTTCTTTGGTTGCAGGCTGTTTTGGCTGCTTCAAAATGAATCCCAGCTGTCCATTCGGTTCCAATGTCGCAAACTGAACATCTGAAATGCCGCTGACTTGGGACTGCCGCAGTTTCATTTCCAGCTGATCCACGGTAAGGCGCATTTTTTTCAATGCTTTTTTTTGCAAAGTGCCATTTTGTATGACCACTTTTGATTGTCCGGTGATAAATTTCTCCAGTGGGTCGTTTTTAATCTGGAGAAACTCCATAAAAACCAATGTTAGTACCAAGGTAAGCCCAACCAGCAGTGTAGCCCAAACTCCTTTGCCGACAATTGGCTGTACAAGAAGTGAACCGAGGCCTATCATGATGACAACTTGAGCTAATGTCATCTGTGAGATCGATTTTCTTCCTGCTACACGTAAAAGTAATGTGCCTCCAATAACGATCAGAACTGCTTTCCAAAGTAAGTCAAAATCCATTCCCTTTTCACTTCCTTCTAAGTACGTTCTTGTTAAATAAGTGCTTTGCTGTGTCAATCAGCTTCTGCAAACCAGCTTATTGATGATTAGGTTGTGAAAAAGGGGAGGAGATTATACTTTTTCCGCTCGCCTATTCAGTCAGCTTGCAAACACACCTTCTTGTTCTCGGTCCGTCGAATTCGCAAAAGTAGATTCCCTGCCATGTACCCAAAAGGATTTTGCCTTTTGAAATGATGAATGTCTGTGAATGGCCGACCGTGCTGGTTTTTAAGTGAGCTGCAGTGTTTCCTTCCCTATGAAGATCTTTAATATGATTCCATGGATAGGTTTCATCCAGTCTCATTAAAAAGTCTGTTTTAACATCAGGGTCGGCATTTTCATTTACGGTTATTCCGGCTGTTGTGTGCATGGACTGAACGATCAATGATCCTTCTTTTACCCCTGTTTCAGATATCCACGTTTGTATCCTTGCGGTAATATCCACTATTTCATCTCTGCTTGTCGTCGTGATTTCAAATTCCATTATCAAATTTATCAGCCCTTTCCTTTTCTTCTTTCCTTCCTTTTACTATAGCTGATTTTTAATGAGGTTAAACCTTGTTGATATGTCCAGGGCGATTTGCAGGAAAAAGGAGGATATACAAGTGTTAACAAGAATTACTTAGAGTGGGAGAGCTTGATTATTGTGCTTGATAGGCATTCACTACATAGGGTTTAGGCAATAGTCTTGGTGCTATCAGAAGAAAAATGAGTTCCCTTCACGATCAAGAAGCAATGCCACAAAGGGAATTAGCAATAACCAGTTGCTACAACGGAAAAAAAGGGTAAGGTAAAGGATAGGGGGGGAAATGATGAACATAGAAGATATTCAACTAAGATTTAATAATCGGACACCAACCATTTTGGGCAGCGGACAGTATTACCGATTTTCTGTGCTTCTGCCTTTAATAGAAATCAATGATGAAATTCATATCTTGTTTGAAGTGAGGTCTGAGCAGTTGAGGCGTCAGCCTGGCGATATATGTTTTCCAGGAGGAAAAGTCGATGAGAGTGATGACACAGAAAAGCAAACAGCCATCAGGGAAACTTGTGAAGAACTAGGGATCGAGGAAGGAAACTTATCTGGCATCTACCCGATGGATTACATTGTATCCTCGTTTGGCACTTTCATCTTTCCTTATGTTGGAATACTGGACGAGAAGGCCATAATCAAACCGAATGCAGATGAGGTAGCTGAAACTTTTACAGTTCCCTTGTCATTTTTCATCGATACAGACCCTAAAGTATATAAAGTAGGCTTCACAATTGAACCAGAAGAGGATTTCCCACTTGATTTAATCGCCGGAGGGGAGAATTATAACTGGCAGACAAGAAAGATCGACGAGTATTTCTATTTCTATGAGGATAAGGTTATATGGGGATTGACAGCTAAAATATTGAAGCATTTTATTGATGAATTGACGAATATGGAGTAAGCAGCTTATAGTCCAACTCGATTCTGTGTATAAGTCTCTATTTAGAATCGAGAACGTTTAACAAGGCTCTGGATATACCTGAGCCTGGAGGATATAATTAGTTACGTTATGCCGCTATGTAATCATATAACGAATGAAATGAATGGGTGTTTTCTGCCACACAATAAGAAAAGGGAAGCTCTCTCTCTGTTCAAGGAGAAAACCTTAGTAACAAGAATTATCAGAAAGCAGCAAATACAGCCTGAAATTTATTAAAGCACCGGAGTCTATTATATTGGAGGGAGAAGAATGTTTAATGAACAGGTAAGGAGTGTTCTGGGAAAGCTTGCCTTAATGGACGATGAAGATCCTCGTATGGAAGAATATCTGCAAAGACTGCTGGATTTGCTTCTTCAAGATGAGGAAAAGACGATTCAGTTTTTGGAACAAGGAAGCCGCAAAGAACTGCTTCTCATCAGTGAACTATTTCCTGAGGTAGCTTACACTCTTGGCAGTGAAGACTTTCTGAAATATATCTATCAATTGGATAAGAAACACCCAGAACTTGATCTGTTAAGGCATATTGAAACAGATCCCAAGTATTTGAATTAGGTTCTTTTCGTAAACTTTGTTGCTATTCGACACTAATCCCGAAAAAGTAATCATATTAAGAGGGGTGAAAAGTGGTAACACCGAAAAGTCCGAAACCAACTATATATGCGATAACAGCTTCTTTAATTGATCAGTGGAAGGCAGGTTTAGCATGCAGCAAATTATTGCGCTTGGGGGCGGTGGGTTTTCGATGGAACCAGAAAACAGCCTCCTTGATACATACATTTTGGAACAAGCATCGGTGAAGATACCTAACATTTGCTTTCTTGCAACAGCTAGCGGTGATGCTGAAGGATACATAGATAGATTTTATCAATTTTTTCAAAAACTCGATTGTACACCATCACACTTATCGCTTTTTAAGCCTCACACCCGAGATATCAAAAGTTTCCTCTTAAGTCAGGATATCATTTACGTTGGAGGAGGAAATACCAAAAATTTATTGGCACTCTGGCGGGAATGGGGATTAGACACTATTCTGAAAGAGGCTTTGTCTTCCGGAATTATACTTACGGGGCTGAGTGCGGGTTCCATATGCTGGTTTGAAGAAGGAGTCACAGATTCCTTTGGAGAAGGGTTGGAACCAATTAATGGTCTGGCTTTTTTAAAAGGAAGTCACTGCCCCCATTATGATGGGGAATTGGAAAGGCGTCCAGCATGATAGAACGTTCGAAATTGAAAGCAGGATACGCAGCGGATGATGGTGCAGCCCTGCACTTTATCGATGGCAATCTTGCAAAGGCAGTTTCTTCACGCCGGCATGCTTTTGCTTATTTAGTAGAAGAATGCGGGGAAAAGGCAGCACAGCAAAAACTTACTACGATCTATTTGGGATAAAATAGGAACTGGTTGAAAACAGTCCCCAAAAAATTAAGGGAATGACTTGAGTCTGTTTGATTCATTGGAGTTTTCATTTTACCTCCAATACTTGAAGGAAGCTGGTTCTTAACTTAAAACGATGTTATAAAGATATCTCCACATCAGCTTCATCGGTTATTAAAACAGTCGTATAGCTGTAGAAGGACTGGGCTGCTTCTATTTCACTTTCATCTTGCGAGAGAGCATTCATGTAATGGTTATAACTATTAACATCTTTAATTATATGGTAAAAGTAAGTAGGGATCCCATACATTCAACGTATCCTTTTCTTTAAAGATAAACTGGCCTTGAAACCGATTTCTGAACCATTCACTTGCTTCTTGGTGATTTTCGAATCAGGCTTCTCTTCAACAAGTTGTTCAATGTTGATGTCCATCCTGCTATATTTTGCAACTTAAGTTTTCTTCATGTAAGTAAAAGCTTGGTGCCTAGAAATGCGGACTTATGTCTTAAGATAGATTTTATGATCTTCTGAACTGCCCTTTACGATCAAATCCCTGATGATTTTAGCCAGGACCATATTATATACAGTCCCGTTATCTCCGTATCCCATTAAGTAAAAGTGGTTTGGTTTGCTCTCATATATACCCAGCATGGGAAGGCCATCGTGAGTTCCTCCATAAAATGCACCCAGGTAAAATTCAGGAGTGATCTTAATATGAGGAAAAAGCTTATTGAACTCTTGGATAAGTCTATCCCTCTTGTTGAGAATTTTCCCGTCTCTTTCGGCAGCTATATCGGTATTCTCATCCAATCCTCCAATGATTATTCGATTGTCAGCTGTGGTACGCATATAGATATAAGGCCTGGCTGTTTCCCATATGAGGGAGCGTTTGTGCCATCCGCTGAAATCCTCTACAGCATTTGTGACAATGCTATAGGAAGAGTTCAACACCGCGTTTTTTTCCTTTTTAAATTCCAGGGATTCATAGCCACCTGCAACAATTACATATTGAGCTGTGATGGAAGAGGAGTTGTCAGTATAGTAAACACTTTCCTTCTCTGTCACTTTTTGCCCGGTAATATGGGTTTCTTCAAATATTCTTGTTCCGTTTTTCTTCCCTTTTTTCAGTAATCCATGAGTGAATTTAAAAGGATTCAACTCAGCATCCTTTTCTCCATAGATTGCTGCCAATTTGGAAAAGGAATAGCTGCGTGCTATCTCTTCTTCTTCAAGATACTCCACAGGGAAACCATGTTTTTTTAGAAGTTGAAAGTCTTTTTTGAGTTTGGGGAGATCTTCTTTTGTACTTGCGTAGTAAAGAGTGTCTCTCTCGTGAAATTCGACATCTATATCGAGTGATTCAGCCGCTTTTTTAATTTCACTCATCCCTTGCCTGCATAAAATTAAATGCTGCATGGCTTTTGTTTCCCCAAAAGAATTGACTAGTTCGTGGACCATTTTATCGCCCATGTACTGGATGAGGGCAGTGTTAGCTGCTGTACTGCCATAGCCTATTTTCCGTTTATCGACTACTGTAACATCAAGCCCCGATTCGGAAAGGAAGTAGGCACATTGAGCACCGGAACTGCCTCCGCCAATAATCAATACATCACATTTTATATTTTCTTGAAGTACCGGGTACGAAGGGGCATTCAAGAAGGTAGAGGGCCAATATAGCTTTCCCGACTGCAGATTCATGTTAAGCACATCCTAATGAAGAACTTTGGTAAATACTATTTTCTTCAAAATATTAGTATTCATTCACGCATAGAAAGGAGAGGCTGAAATGTTTGACTCAACATCCTATACAATCCTCCCCCAAAGCTTTTATGAGGCACCCACACTTCAATTAGCTGAAAACTTGCTCGGCTGTCTGCTTATCAAAGAGACAGAAGAAGGAATAACTTCTGGATATATAGTGGAAACAGAGGCCTATATGGGACCGGAGGACAGAGCGGCTCATAGCTTTAATAATCGACGGACCAAAAGAACGGAAATTATGTATGCTGAGGCGGGAAGGGTGTATACCTATGTGATGCACACTCATTGTCTGGTAAATGTGGTGAGCGGGCCGGTGGGAAAACCGGAGGCAATTCTGATCAGGGCGGTTGAGCCGAAGGATGGCATCGATTATATGATGGAAAGAAGACCAAAGAAGGGAAAAGAGCTGACAAATGGACCGGGAAAATTGACAAAAGCCATGGGAATCACCATGGCAGACTATGGCGGATTCTTTCATCAAGGTCCTTTATATATTGCAGAAGGGTATAAGCCGGTTAGTATAGAAACAGGTACAAGAATCGGAATTGGCAATTCCGGGGAAGCACGTGATTATCCTTATCGCTATTGGATCACAGGGAATACATACATTTCTAAATAGCTGCAAAAGGAATGGGAAGTTTTCCTTTAGAGTTAAAATACATTTATTCTTTTCAGGGTTTGTATCATGATGAACCTAAAAGGGGAAAATTATGCCGAATTTTTCTTCAATTTCAGAAAAATCTTTTTGGATCACTCATTCTGATCAGAGAAAGTGAAAAAACCTGAAGAAATCCTGTTTGATTAAAATTCGGAACGGGAAAAGATTTATTGAACGTAACTTAAAGGAGGAATTCATAATGAGCAAAGAACAAGAAGAAAAAGATAACCTCTCTTTAGAACAGGAAGAAAAAAAGGAAAGCAATCAGGAAATCGATCCGCAAAAGGATCCGGATAAGCCGAAGCATCCGGAAGATTGATACTGGATTAATACGGAAAGCCAAGGATAGAATCCATAGGATTCTATCCTTTTTGCAGCTATTACCAAGAATGTTGCTTTCGGGAACTCCCCCAATGAGGTGCTTGATGGCTTTGAAAAAGGAGAGCAGCTCATGAAAGCTATTAAATCACAGCCAACATAAAGAAAAGATCCTTTTTAGATCGCGCAAATCTTCAAGGGATGATTGATCTAATTAAAAACTAATGGTGTGTGCATGGTCCCCAGTGGTCAATGCCTATATTACCATGATAAGAATAGTACATATTAACTGTTTTTGAGGTGTAAAATGAGTAAAACTCTATTGCTGATGGGTCCAACCATCATGATTTTCATTGGGCTGACCCTTATTGGGAATGTACCTTTAACTTTTGCGTTATTCTACGGATGGCTTCTTCTAATCCCAGTCTATTCCAGCTGGAAGAAGCAAAACCATTCTCAATGGAAATTTAGTATAACCTCCCGCTCACTAATGCTGGGAATGGGTAGTGGAACCCTTGTACTGGTGATTATCTTTGCCGCTGTTTCCTATTTTTTCTCATTCCTGATTGATCTGGAACTTATTCGTTTACTATTGAAGAAATGGAATTTTGATGGAAAGATGATATGGGTTTTAATTGCTGTTCTATTAGTATTAAACCCTTATCTGGAAGAAAATTATTGGCGGAATTTTATTTTTGAAGAGTTGAAAATGTCGACATCAGCTGGAAATGCCATTATCATTTCTTCTTTTTTTTACAGCTTGTATCATTTGCTTTCACTTATAGAGCTGTTTCATTGGCCATTCAATGTACTTGCTGTCATCCCGATTTTTCTGGCAGGGATCATCTGGGGGATCTTTAGATATAAATCTGGTTCGCTTGCTGCACCTATCCTCAGTCATGTTCTGGCAGATACCGGTATCATATTAATCTATTTGGTTTATATCCATACTTGGTAATGATTTGTCTTTTCCTTTGGTATCACTATAAGCGTCAAATATGTAAAAAAACAAGGTGTTAAATACCAAACACCTTGCTTTTTGTGTAGTCTCAATATTCTCGTTAATTTATTCTGAAACCCTCTTTTCTAGGATTTTTGCATAAATTGCTGCTTTCATAAACATCGCAAGAGCTGGAAATTCTTCGGGTACTAAGTTTTTCCTCTTTAATACAAGGGAGCAGCCCTTTTCTTTCTTGCTTATCAGGATCTTTAGGGTGGTTTATGGTGTTATCTTACGAAATTAATATTAAATAGCTGCAAAGTTCATTCAGGGTATTTCAAGTGGAATTGCAGAGGTGACAGAAAATCCTGTGTTTGTTATTTGAAATGGTCCTGTATTTCCTGAACCGGATCCTGTTATACTTTTAGTACTTGAGATGGGTGACTGATAGAGTGGAGCACCGAAGGTTACTTCTCCGCCGCTTACTTCTTTAATATATACGTTTTTAATAAAACATGGCATGATGCTCCGGCTCCTTTATACCGTTTTACCAAAAGAATGCAGCAAGTGCTAACCCTGTAATCGCTCCTAAAGCGATTCCGTATCCGTACCCACCATAGCCATAACCCCACCCTAGGTAGCCATATCCTTGATTCGCCCTGACAGGACGGATATAAACTTTACTGTCGGTAACCCGCGTGATTTCCCCAATATGATTTCTCCCAAAACGATCATTGATTCTGACGACCTTCCCATGGTAACGGCAGCATAGATTGTAATAATTCATAATTCTCTTCTCCTCTCAAATTCAGTTAGTATAGTATCAACTTATTCCACGATAGAAAGGTTGCTTGTACATTCACCTATTTTCTCTTCTTTTCATTAGATAATTAGAGAAAGGGAAAGTGACGGATGCTTTAACTCATACAGAAGGTTAAGTGTTGATAAGACATTATCGGGGAAAAGGGGTTTGAGAAATGGGCAGTTATCTTGATTTCTTGGCGTTGTATGGAATTGGAGGAGCACATCCAGGAGGAATTTTATTAACCAAAGAGTTGATGTACCGCGAAACTATTTCAGAAGATATGTCAGTGCTGGATATCGGTTGTGGTACCGGGCAGACTGCAGCGTTTTTGAAAGAAATGTTTGGCAGCAGAGTGGTGGGATTGGAGAATCATCCAGTTATGCTGGAAAAAGCACAAAAGAGAATGAGGACTGAAGATGCTGAGGTAGAACTTATCTCAGGATCTGCAGAGAATATGCCATTAAAGGATCAAGAGTTTGATTTCGTTATTTGTGAATCTGTTTTGTCCTTTGTTGATAAGGAAGCGGTTCTATTGGAAGCGAATAGGGTCATGAAGGCAGGGGGTGTCTTCATCGCTGTCGAAATGACGGTTGAGCGGGAAATTTCTAGTGAAGATATGGAAATCCTGACAGGATTTTACGGGGTGAAGCAGCTGCTTAAAGAAGAGGCATGGAGGAAGTGTGCGGAAGAGGCAGGATTCAAGAAAGTGGAAATAGAAAGACCGGATTTTCCACTGTTGTCTCCAGAACCTGTTATAGAATTTAATTTATCAGAAGAGATTCCCGAAGAGATTCATGAAATGCTTGATAGACACGAAGGATATTTAGCGGAATACAAAGACCTGCTGGGAGTAAGAATCATCCGTTGTACAAAGTAAGGGAAGCCCAAGTCACCGAGTAGAGACTTGTTATTTTATCACTTTAAAGCACGAAAAAGAACTGCCCTTTTCGTGCTTAAAAGTGGTGAAGTACTTAAGCTTTTACACGGGGAGCTGTTGGGTCGCACTCCGGCAGCTGTGTGCCTGCGGATTCATATAGTTTGATAAGATAGTAGCATTCTTCCCTTCCCATATGATCAGCCATTAATGCTGAAAAGGACCCAAGAAGCTTATTGTTCATTTCCCATTCTTCCAACTCATCGAGGAAGCTTTTGAAAATCTTCATTTCCAATTCTACATCTTCATTGAACTTCGTTAAGGCAGGGAATTCGAGTAAACCAGTTCTCATATAGCCTGCTAGTTCAATGGCCTTTAAGTAAAAAGCTTCAAAGTCTTTTTTAAATTCCGTCCCTTGTTCTTTCAGTTTTTTCTCACTAAGGTCAAGACTGTCATTAATTGCGCCCGCATGTCCCGCTGCATCAGCCAGCCAGAGGAGGTGGTGATGAACGGGATGAAAGTCAGGCACTTCTTCGTTTTTCAACAGGTGATCAAGAATTTTAATATATTCTTCTAATTCATTGACCATATGATTAATGAATGTTTCACCAAGACCGAGGACGACTTTTCCAGTTAATTTTTTTCTTACAAGCGAAAGTTTAAAGGTTCTCAATTTTTCCGTTTGCTTTGCAGCCATTGAAGTCAAATCCTCCAGTTTTTGTCCTGAGAGAGGCTGCCTTGACATTTCAAGGAGCTGATCCATGTTAACGATGAATTGTTCTGCCCTGTTTATCTCCTCTTTCTCAAGGGGGGATAAGGTATCACGAATAAACCGGGCATGGTCTCCAAGTATTTGAAGCCAGAAACGGTGCTCATAAAGAGCCTTTTCCTCAAAACCTTCTCTATTCATCTAATATGACACTCCTTTAGATTTTTTCGAAATCGCTATCCTAATGACTAAAAATTCCCATTTTCAAAATGACCCTGGAAGAAGTAAAGGAAGGAATCAGACCTGTCTAAATGATATCGATTTAATATATGAGAGGATGTCAGTAAAAATTAGTAAAAGTTATTTCCCTGTCAACCTGAATAATTTCACCCTGCTCGTAAAAAGTGATAAAGTATGAGTATTAATCACTAATAAGAGAATAGAGAGGGTTTTACTATGATTCGTTTTGGAGTTATTGGTACCAACTGGATTACTGATCGGTTTCTGGATGCTGCAGGAGGAGTAGATGGATTTGAACTCAAAGCGGTATATTCCAGGACGGAGGAACGCGCCAAAGAATTTGCAGGTAAGCATGGAGTGAAGCAGACATTTACTGATTTAGAGGAAATGGCCAAGAGCAGCAGTATCGATGCGGTTTACATAGCAAGTCCCAATATTCTGCACGCTGAGCAATCCATCCTCTTTATGAATGGTGGAAAACATGTTCTGTGCGAAAAGCCTGCTGCCAGCAATACTAAAGAACTTCAAAAAATGATCGAGGCGGCAAAGGAAAATGATGTATTGTTAATGGAAGCTCTGAAAACTACCTTTATTCCAGGGTTTCAGGCAATCAGAGATAACCTGCCCAAAATCGGCAAGGTAAGAAGATTTGTGTCTGTTAAAAATCAATATTCCTCCCGATATGATGCCTATCGGAATGGAACCGTCCTCAATGCCTTTAAACCGCAACTGGCAAATGGGTCATTGATGGATATAGGTATATACTGTGTTGTGCCAATCATCACCTTATTCGGACTTCCTGAAAGCATCTTTGCACAGGGTATGTTATTAGAAACGGGTGCTGATGGCGAAGGGACCATCCTCTTTAAGTATGAAGAAATGGAAGCAGTGGCGATGTATTCCAAGATTACTAATTCTGCCATCCCTTCAGAAATACAGGGAGAGGATGGGAGTATCGTGATAGACAGTATTTCTGATCCTCAAAAGGTAGAAATACATTATAGAGATGGTTCCATTGAAGATATAAGTGCTGCTCAAAAAGGAAATACTATGTTTTATGAAATCAGTGAGTTTGTCGATTCCATAGTGAAAGGTGAAAGAGAATCCGCAAAACAATCCTTCCAGCAGTCTTTAAATACAATGGAAATTCTGGAAGAGGCGAGAAGGCAGATTGGTATCAAGTTTCCCAGTGATGACTCACAATGAACGTAATTGCTAGTCATCCATATTATGTCGTCACCAGGAAAATTGAAAGTAACGTCCAGGCATCACATGAATCAGAACATGAGCTATTACTTTATGGCGAATGCATAGCATGCTCGCTGAAATCTTTTTGGCTGAAAGATGTCTATGATATCTCTTATAAGTCATTAAATGAAGGAAATGGTTTTCTTTATTTACATACTCATCAGGGGGTACACACATTTTATGTGAAACAAAATCCAGCTTTATTCATCAAGGAATACAAGAAACTTCAGTAGCGGAACCAAGAATAAATACTTTTGCGATTAACCGGAAGATCCCCTCTAATAGAGGCCACTGAAAAAGTCCAACAATTAGTTTAAAGGCAGAATCGCTCACTTCCAAGAGCGATTCTGCCTTTTTCATAAAAGCTTTATGAAAGAGTGCTGGTTTTTTGTTGAGGAGGCCCGATCCGCTTGGTTGGATGATTAATGTAATGGGCTTTAGAGAGAAATTGTCCAGTCATTTCCTTAATTGGGTACACAGCCGTAAATAAGGGAACTTTTTTCCCTTATATGATAAAAGCACAATTTTTCTAGCGTATTAAGATAATTAAGGGAAATTTATTCCCCTATTTTAGCTTTTCTTAGAGTTCTGTAAGAAATAAGGGAATCTCTTTCCTCTATTTACTATCCAAAACACTGAACTACATACTTAAGCACCACCGGTCACTGCCTTTAATTAGCACCCTTCTATCCTTCCAGCGGTGGCTGACAAATAAAAAATACCAAAGGATTCTAACGCTGATGCAGGATAGAGAACAAGAAAAAAGTCAACCTTTCTTCCTCTTTAAGGAAGGATAGTTGACTTTATCTGAGGTTAAAGCAAGTAGACTATAAAATTCGGTAGATTTTCAGTGCTCTCCTCTAATAGGGCTCTTTCTTTGTTATTGTGGAATTGATTTATGCAAGGATGCATGGTACGCTGCATCAATAGTTAAGAAGGTGGTTCGGACAGGATTTTCATAAGGAGACTTTTGTTTTCTGAGGCTGTTAAACTGGATAGCTTTACTGCACCAAAATCTCCATCCTTTAATACATCCATGTACTCTGTGTTACGAGTCTATTAAATACAACGAGAATACGGTTAAAGCGTAAGAGTTCCGGCAATAGACAGAGGAAATATTAAAAACGGGGGTTTCATGAATGTTTACATTGAGTGATATGTGGACCTTCTTTCTTGCGTTCTTTTTGACATTGCCTTTGGTGACTTTGGTCCATGAGGCGGGACACGTACTGGCCGCAAGAGCATTTGGTGCCAAAATTAATTTTACGTTGGGTGCAGGGAAAACTTTGTTCAAGATAGGCCCGCTGGAGGTAAAGAGATTATATTTCATGGATGGCTGGTGCCAATATGAAAGGCTTAAATACGATAAAGTATGGGTTCATATATTTATCTATATATCCGGCAGTTTATCTAACCTTGCAGTCATCCTGCTAATCAACTTTTTGATTTATCAAGGTACGCTGCCTGTCCATATTTTCTTTTACCAGTTCGTTTATTTCTCTGTCTATTTCATCTTTTTCTCTCTGTTTCCATTCAAGACAGGTGAAGGGCAGCCAAGTGACGGACTTGCCATTTACGAGGTAATTAAATATGGGAAGAAGGCAGATCCTATAGACTGATTTATCATTATGGCTCTTTTCGTGAACTTTGTTGCTATTTCAAACTAATTCCGAAATAAATAACCATAATTCACCGAAATATCCTCGTAACCAGGAAAAGAAAAGAGCTGCTCTTTCAGATTTGAGAGAAAACCCTTGGTATACGGGGATATCCGAAAGCAACAATGTATGCGAATACAGCCATCATCTTTAAGTTACCTGTTTTCAGGTTAAGAACAAAATTAGTAAAAGAACTGAATACCCACAAGTGTAGTTTCTTCTTGACTAGGTATTGGTCAGGAGAAGGGGCTGAGTCTAATAGTTTACAAATTTGTATTTCAGGGAAAAACACTACTAGTAGATTTCATAGGGAGGTATTGGCATGAAGCGAATTATTAAATCCCTTGTCAAATGGGGGCCAATAGTATATCCACTTTATAAAAAGTATAGAAATAAAAGAAAAAGTTCAAAATCATATTAAAAGAAAGCCCTTCTCGAAAAATTTAAGAGAAGGGTTTTTTTTTAAGAGATTACTTCTCTGAAGATAACACTTCAGCGGAGCCTCCGAATAATTGTCCTAACAATTCAGAAATTCCTCCAAGGTCGGCATCTGGTTCCAATTCAAGCAGCAAGTTATTTGCGGTCAATTGAAGTCCCAGAATTTGCAGACATAGCGAGCCGGGAACAGACAAGCACAGCAAACTGTCTTCACTACATCTCTCACATGGATCTGTCAGGTTTGCAGCCATTTCTATCACTCCTTTCTTAAACCTACTGATAATATATGCAGTATGAAAGAGATAGGAATAGACTCATATAGTAAGGATAGAAAAAATAGAAGAAGAATTTCCTTTAAGAACAAGAGCAGAAGCACTCTGTTCGGCTCGTAAAGGCAAAAGGTCCTTAGAGGAGGCAGTTTCCGCATAAATTGTTGCTTTCAGATTTCTCCGAATACTAAGGTTTTCCTCTCTTAACCCGGGGAGCAGCTCTTTTCTTTCTTGCTTACCAGGGGTAATATTGGTTAATTATAGTGTTATATAATGAAATTCATATTAAATAGCAACAAAGTTTACGAAAAGAGCCTTATAGAAAAAGCCGGCCTTTCTTTTGAATCACTTGAGGTTATTTTTCAACGAGACGCTGGGCTATGAAGCTGACGCAGGGAACACAGTTGAAAGTTTAGAGGTAAAACCTATAACTTCCAGTACAATAAAAAAGCAGCAAAAGAATTGCTGCTTTAAATTTTCATGTATGAATGTGCCCTGCCTATACCGTAAAATTTGTCTTTTTCAACCTGCTGTCAAGCATCAGGTTACCGAACGGAACAAAGGCGACTAGAATAGAGCCGAAGATCCATTTAAATGCCCAGCGTACCTTGATTGTCGTATATCCGATGACCAGCAAATATAGAATGAAGAAGAAACCATGCAGTGCCCCGACAACCGACACAGCTTCAGGGATGTCTGCTATGTACTTAAGCGGCATTGCAATGAATAATAAAACCAACAGGGATGCTCCTTCTATAAATCCCATTAACCTAAATCGACCAATATCTGTTTTTAACATAGTAGTTCCTCCAATATAGATACTTGTTTTTTATTATAGTATATTGTGATGGGATAAATCCCTTCTTTCTAAAGATTTCATTAAATCTTCACTTTATAACAGTCAATGTCTTATTAGTACTCATTAGAGGACGTGAAGTAGATGAAGGAATTAGTATAAATTTAAGAAGAGAGGCAGGGCTTCCTGGTGTATTTAAAGCCATTTAGAAGGTGAAAAGAACCAGAAATGTAATGTGGAAGGCAGGTTTAGAACCCTTTTAGAAGGAATATACAATCCTTCCGCTAAAGAGCTCTGTAGTATTTACTGTAAATGGCTTCATCTAAAACAGTTTAAATATTGCTAAAAATATTAGAGCTTTATAAAATAAAAGTATATTTATGATGAGGTGAACCCCTTGATGCAGGAAAAAAATAATAGGTTGCTTTTTCAATATATTATCGATAATGACCATAAAATGACGGATGCCTGGCTCGATTGCCGTAAACACTGTGCTGGTTTTTCAGTTTACGCTAAAAATACCTCCTCAGAAATAGAAAGCAAGCTTAGAAGCCAGAATTCAGAATTCATTGAGAGCCTTGCGTATGTATAAATATGTAAAGATAACTTTAGCGAAAGAGTAGACAGATGGGCAGAAAAAATAGCTCATGAGCGAGTTGAGCTGGGGACATCGATTAATGAAATTGTTCAGCAGTTCGGTATATTTCGGAAAATCTTTTGGAGTTTTATTGAAAAGTTCATTCATGAAAACCATACAGAAGTACCTCAGATCTTAGAATGGAGCAGAGAATTAAATTCAGGGTTTGATACAGTCATTGAGAAATTTACCGAGCTTTACCATGCGAAAACAAAGGACTCTTTATCAAAGCAGGAAAATCTGATTAAAGCAATCATTTCCCCTGTGATTCCCGTCACTGAATCAGCTGCCATCTTTCCTCTTTTAGGAAATTTAAATATAACGATTGGAGAAGGCCTTGCAGATTCAGTTTTGGAGCAATGCACGAAATATAATATCACCAAGTTGTTTATCGACATATCCGGAGTGGGAATAATAGACACGATGATTGCCAACCAAATCTTTCAAATGATCTCCAGTCTGAAATTGATAGGCGTCGAGGCCTTTCTTTCGGGCATTCGTCCTGAATTGGCGATGACCGCGGTCCACCTAGGTATTGATTTTAAAGAATATCCATCATACAGCAGCTTGAAACAGGCTTTAAAGGAAAATGGTCTGCATGTCGAGAGCTTTTTTCATTAGGCTGTTTTCGCATCGATGGTTGCTTTCGGATATCCCCGGATACTAAGAGATTTCTCTCTAATCGGGGAAAGTAGCTCTTTTCTTCGTGATCACCAAGTTAGTTAGATGAATAATGATTAGTTTTTTTGAATTAGTATCCAAATATCAATGAAGTTTACAAAAAGAGCCTTACATTAATAATCAAAACCCAGGCTGAAAGGTTTCAGCCTGGGTTTTTGGCTGTCGATCATTAACAGCAGAAGTCAAAGGGGTGGTGAGGAGGCACTGCTTTTTCGCACCAGTTCGGTTCAAGGTAAGGATCTCCCCAATGCCACGCTCCTAAAGCAGCGGCACAAGCATCTATTGCATGTGTAGAGGATCCTGCCTCATTAGGCAGTTCATTCAAATCTGTGGACTGAAGAAAATGAAAGATCTGATTTTGAGAGTCTTCGCTTCTTTTGTAGTTGAGCAGGTGAGGAAGCAGTTCCTTGGGGATTCTCGAACCCATTACTGCACCTGGATGAACTTCCACAACCTTTATTGGTCTGTCTGTATTAAGAGAGTCAATCGAACGTGTCAGGGCAATTCCCCTCAGCGTGAGATAAGCCATTCGGTTCATGGTGGGTGACATGACAGAAGAAGTATTCATGCCAAGACTTTTTATATAGGCGCGAAGGCTTTTGTCTGCTTTTCGGTCGCCGCCGCCGTCCTGGTAAGATAGAGGGGAATCTATGCCTACAAACACAGAATCATTTTCAATTTCTCTTTTAATTTGGGAGATGATGACTTCATCAGTAGCTCCTGAAATCAACTGCCGAAATCTTAAAGAGCCATTGACTTTTTCGAATATTGAAATTACCGTATCTTTTGGATTAGAGGGGCCTGACAAATCGATTCCCATAACAATCATGATCTCACCTGCTTTCTATGTTATCGAATGCTAATTCCAGCGCTTGGCAAGCGAATCGTTATCCTATTTAACATGCTTAAGCGTTTTAAGTGGTTCATAACACTCTACCCATATTACTAAGGTTATAAATCGGATCTTTTGGGGTAGTGGGTGCTGAAAGTTTTTATTATATCCGCTGTATTGTTTAAATAGGACAGCTTCTATCAGGGAACTCCTCTGTATGCAGGTCTTCTTTCGAGAGTTATCGGCATAAAAAAATCCGTCTTATAGAAAGACGGATAATGGTAAGAACATGGAAACAGGTACTGGGTTCAATTTCCTTAAATATTTCAGTGTGATCGAGTTGAACTTATCCGGCTGATCGATATTGCATACATGCCCGGAATCCTCTATTAGGTGTAAATCAAGCTCTTTTTGCTTTTCCACCAGCTGTTTCACTGGGGCCAGGAACAAGTGGTCTTCCTCACCCATCACAAAGAGAGTAGGAATACCCTGGGAATCAATTTGCAGATTTTTCAGGTATGGATTGATGGATTTTGTCAACCCTAACCAGCGTATGAATTCTTTTTGGCACATTTTTCTAGCCTGCTTTACGAAGGTGTATCTGGATTCTACATGCCTTGGCTGAGGCATGATAATCCAGGCAAATAATTTGTAGAGCCACATATAGGGAATAAGAAACTTAAATGCATTCCCGACGGCCAGCAAAAATTTTGTCCTAAGGTTCAACTTTATGATGGCTCCTGCTAGTATCATGGAAGAAAGCCGTTCAGGATGTTTTCCTGCAAGAGTCTGTACTACAATCGTACCGAGTGATATTCCTATAAAGTGGGATGACTTTATCTTTAGATAGTCGAGAACATCGATGACTTCCTCAGCCACATTGACAAAGGAGTCACCTTTTTTCCAAGAAGCCTGGGAACTTCCATGGCCTCTTAGATCAATTAATAATACATTAAATTCTTTTTTGAAATCTTTAATTTGTTTAAACCAGATACTGGAACTCCCCCCGGCACCATGGATAAAGGTGACCCAAGGCCAAGAAGTATCTTTAACATATGTTCGATAATGTAACATTTTAATGCAACCTCACAATCGATGATGAAAACATGGACTATATATTTTCATAGATTACAATAGTTGATCTATATCTGTTCTGAGAAGATTACTAAAGCGATTCTATTATAACCTATTACCCGAAATATATCATCTCACACTATAAAATGAAATATAAAAGACCGGCCATTTCTTCTGTGAAATGACCGGTCTTAAATTACGAGTTACAAAGCGCAGGGTATCATTCTTTAAAGAAGTTTTGGAATTTCTCTGGATCTTTCTGGTTTTCTTTTTGATAATACGGATTTAACTCTTCTGTGTTTTGCTGATCGAGATTGGTTTTGATAACAAGAGAAGGGCTTGATGGTCTTGAAGCAATCAGCCTGTCATCCAGGCTGTCAAAGTTCGGGTCTCGCTGTTTTTTATCTGTATCTTTTTCCATATAAATTCACCTCCATTTTCTAGGATGGAGAGGAAACCTCAAATTATGTATCAAGTTACTGCACAGTCAAAAAAAGCTGACCTGGATGAACCAGGTCAGAAAAAAACGAGGGGGCCAAATAGTCTTTCAAATCTTCTTTTATAATGTACCTCTAATTTAATGGAAAGCCAATATTGATATAAGTCCATAGCAGTCCATAAACTCCTTTGAATAGGAGGAAATCTTCTGATACGCAGCGAAATCATAAAAAACTATAACTCTAAGCATATTGAAAGGTAATATGAAAACATTACCATAACTTTCATGGAAAATGATATTATAGAGTTGCAGGAAAGGAAAGTGATATTATGGGAGCTATCATTCTATTTGATGGTGTTTGCAATCTCTGCAATCATATCGTTCAATTCGTGATAAAAAGGGATAAACATGCTTATTTTAAATTTGCTTCCTTACAAAGCGAAGCCGGACAAACGTTACTGGAGAAATATAAGGTTGATCCTAAAACAGATAGCATCGTCTTGATAGAACAAGACGAATGTTATATGAAATCTTCTGCAGCTCTGAGGGTGGGCAAGAAACTCACGGGTGTTTGGAAGGCCTTCTTTATCTTTATTATTATTCCTCCTGTCATAAGAGATAAAGTATATGACCTTATTGCCCGAAATCGATATAACTGGTTCGGAAAGAGAGATAGTTGTATGCTTCCATCCCCTGAAATGAAAAAAAGATTCATTCAATAAGAAAAGATGAATCTTTTATTGAGTTTGTTCGTAAATACTTGTAGTGCATAATTAAATGTTCAGGAGGAGATTAAATTGGTAAAACGTACAGGCGAAATAGTTATGGGAGTTATTGGGATTATACTGAGTGCATTGTTTGCCGTAATGGGCTTTGTTTTAAATGCAAACAGCGGAGCCATGCAGGAGATGGTGGAGGAGGAGTTCAGCCAGGATCCAACTTTTACCGCTGAAGAAACAAATGTTATCCTTCAGTCAATGGAATCGATTGGTCCGTTCTTGATAGGTCTGGGCTTGATCAGCTCGATACTTGGCTTGGTTGCTGTTCTTCTTATTAAAGGGAACAAGAAACCTGTTATAGCAGGAATTCTGTTTATCCTGGGTGCTTTAGTAGTCGGGCTTGGTACGGTAGGTGCTGGTTTCCTCCCAGGAATCCTTTTCCTGATTGCAGGTATTATGGCCTTAGTGAGAAAACCTAAGGACCCAGTTTCTGTCATGTAAAAACGAAGTAGGGAAAGCTGTTAGCCTTATAGGGTCAACAGCTTTTTTTAAACCTTCTTTTTCAACCTTGCAGGATGTAGTTAAGGTGACATCGAGGAGGGAGGTTCAACTTTAACACGACAAAAGCATAAGGCTGTTTTCACATACATTGCAGTTGCAGGATATCCCGGATACTAAGGGTTCTCTCTAATAGGGGAGAGCTCTTTTCTTTTAGCTCTTTTCGTAAACTTTGTTGCTATTTGATACTAATTCCGAAAATTAACTATACTAAGAGGGTGAGATCTAGTAACACCGAAAAGAGTTAAAACTCTTAGTATCCGAGATTATTTGAAAGCAACAATATATGATAATAATGCCTTTCTAAAATATTGTTGCTTTTAAATGCTATTTTATCTCCTCCTCCTTTTTACGTGGAAGGATTGGAGCGTAAGGCGTGCGACCTCCTGCGGGACTAGCGGTCGTCTAGTTCCAGCGCCTAGCCCCTCGGGGTCAAATAACCCGGAGAGAATAAAAGGAAAAACCGCCTTTTTTTCTCTCCGGAACATTTGCCTGTCGGGACTGATCAGGGCGCTTCCACTTTTATACAGGCGAAGCCGAGGAGGCTCAACGCCCGCCCCGCGGAGTCGCGCGCCTGGAGTGGAAATCCGTTACTTTTTAAATAGCCACAATCTTTGCAAAAACAGCCTTTCTTTTTAAGCTAACCAGGTTATTCCATTGAAGTAAGGTTGTTCTTTGGATTTAGTAACAAACAGATACAAAGTTTACGAAAAATGCAATGCACAAAGAGAATTCGCCTATTTATCAATTGTTGAGATAGATGTCCATTCCTTTGAAACTTTATTTCATACCCTATAGTAAACCAACCCTTTTGCAAGAAAAGGATTCAAGGGTTGTGAAAAGGAGGGTAAAGGGATGTCTGAAGAAAAAAGACGTGTAATAAATGCTGACAAAGTCCTTATTCGTGCTAACGAGGTTATCATTTTGGATGAAAACGACAAAAGAAAACGCCATTATGATGATGTTGCAGGTGCTGATGAAGGAAGAAGACACAAACGAGACAGAGATGATGTCGGCGGCCAGGATGACAGAAGAGACGATAAACGACGCGGTTGGTCATGGATTTAATGATCTGAAAAAACAGTCCTCCTGCAGGACTGTTTTTTTATGAAGGGGCAGGATTATGGCGTTTTCCTAATTCACTAAAAAGCTTATCGCCTGCAGGGTCTAGATTAGTATATAAGTTTAAAACTCTTTGCAAAGGATAAATGGATATAAGATTGGTTTCAATACATACAATATTTCAAGGAGGGTAAGTGTATGTTGGATTCAGTAGACTTGACAAAAAAAATAGATGATAAAAAAGAATATGAAAAGAGATTAAAGAAGCAGCAATTAATTTTGCTGGGGTTACAAAGAGCTCTCATGGATGAAAAAATTGGCTGTATCCTTGTGTTTGAAGGATGGGATGCTGCAGGAAAAGGGGGAGCGATCAAAAGAACGACCCAGAATATTGATCCTCGTGGCTTTGAAGTGCACTCTACCGCAGCACCCACGCTTGAACAAAAGCAATATCACTATCTCCAAAGATTTTGGAATAGGATGCCAAAATACGGGAAGCTGGGGATCTTTGACCGCTCCTGGTACGGAAGGGTGCTTGTTGAAAGAGTGGAAGGGTTTGCCGACGAATCAGAGTGGAGAAGGGCTTATGGAGAAATAAATGACTTTGAAAGAATCCTGACTGGTGAAAATTTCATCGTGCTTAAATTTTGGTTTCATATTTCTAAAGAAGAACAGCTGAACAGATTCAATGACCGCCAAAATGATCCTATGAAATCCTGGAAACTGACAGAGGAAGACTGGCGGAATAGAGAAAAATGGGATCTCTATAAAGAAGCGGTAGACGAGATGATTCAGGAAACAGACAAGGAAAACGCCCCGTGGCATATTATTGAAGGGGAAGATAAAAGGCATGCAAGAGTCAAAACCCTTGAAATCATAAACAGAACCATTCTGACGGAAATGGAAAAACGTAATATTGATGTCAAGCATTACTTTAAAAAATAAAGAATAGGTTATCTTTTGCAGTGACTTTCTGGTGAAGGTTATCCTAATTTGGCTGGGTCGAGCAGAGTGTTAAATAGGGATTCTCTGCGTCGGAGATAAAGACCATGAAGATATACAAAATCCTTTCCCTGAATTAATGGACGATGTCTGAAACATAGGATGCTTTGTATATATTGTTGCTTTTGGATGTCCCTGGTGAAAAGAGCCAGCACTAAAGAAAATCGGTAGAGCCGCCCATTCTGTATGACGACTATACAGAATGGGCGGCTCTACTGTTCTATTTTACTTTTCAGCGGTAAGCTGCTGCTGGACAAGCTTTTTATACAATTGATTTGATAGCAGAAGTTCCTGATGCGTTCCGCTTCCGGAAATAGATCCATTTTCAATGACAAAAATAGTATCTGCTTCTACCACTGTAGATAAGCGATGCGCTATAATGAGGGTAGTCCTTCCCTTCATCAGATTCTTTAAAGCGTTTTGTACAAGCAGTTCTGATTCGCTGTCAAGGTTGGATGTTGCTTCATCGAGAAGCAGTATCTTCGGATTCCTCAGCAATGCCCTTGCAATAGCAATTCTTTGTCTTTGTCCGCCAGAGAGCTTTACACCTCGTTCACCTACCTGAGTTTGAAAACCTTCTGAAAGGCTGACAATGAAGTCATAAGCATTTGCCTGCCTCGCCGCTTCAATCACTTCTTCCTCTTTGACTACCCTTTGTAATCCATAGCATATGTTATCGTGAATCGTACCGGACATGATGGGGCTTTCTTGGGAAACATAACCAATTGATTTTCGCCATTCTTGTAAAGGTATGTTCCCAATGGAGGTATTCCCCAACCTTATATCTCCGCTGTCCAGGGGATAGAATCGTTCAATTAAAGAAAAAATGGTCGTTTTTCCTCCGCCGCTGGGACCGACAAACGCAGCTGTTTTTCCTCTGGTTATTTCAAAGGACAAGAAGTCTATGATTCTTTTCTTATTATTGTAACCGAAGGAGACATCTTGAAAGATGAGGCTCTCATCTGAAAAGTTCCTTTGGGCCGTCTCTTTTTTTCCCTCAGTTTTAACATCCAGGAGGTCCTGGATACGATCAGTAGCTCCTGCCGCTTTTTGAAAAGCAGTAAAAAAGGTGGCAAGCTGGGTGAAGGGGACGATGATTTGGAACATGTAGATGATGATAGCTACCAGGGATCCAGCTGACAGCGCTCCTGCAGAAACTCTTGCTCCTCCATACCCGATGATGACGACAAGTACCACCATCATAATCGTCGTCATAAAAGGAGAGACCACAGCCTGGATCTTCGCTTCCTTTAACCCAAACTTAAACAAATTTTGTATTCCCTTTTGGCCATTTTGCCTTTCAGCAGGCTGTCCATTATAAGATTTAACGAGTCTGATCTCGGACAGCACCCTGCCCAGATTTCCACTGAAATCCGCCATTTCATCTTGTGTCTGGCGTGAAATGGTATGCATTTTCTTCCCTAAAGGCATCATGATCAACAATGAGACCGGCACTGCAACAAACATAATGACAGTCATGCTCCAATCGATCGTCAGAAGGATGATAATAGAGCCAATAATGGTAATGACACCTGATACAAGTGTCACCAAGTGGTTGGTGATAAGCGTCTTTACCGTATTAGTATCCTGGGTGATTCTGCTCATGGTCTCTCCTGATTGGTGTGAATCAAAGAAAGAGATGGGAAGTTCCAGGACATGATTCCATAAGGTTTCCCGTATTTTTGCCACAAAGGTCTCCCCAATATATGTCATAAGATAATGGGAGAATCCACCGGTGACTGCCTGTACTATGAATGCTGCCAGAAGTAGAAAAATGAGACTCATTTCAATTCCGGCTCCTGATATTTGGTCTACCAATGACTTGGTAAAAAGAGGGACTACCAGGGAGGCTGCAGTTTCAAATAAACTTAGTACTAGTGCTCCCGTGAAAATCCACTTTGAAGGCTTACCGATTTTTAGTAAACGCATGAAACGATTCCAATTAGAAGGATTGTTTTTCTTTAGCGGCATCTTTATTCCTCTTTTCTTAAGGTTCTTTTCGTAAACTTTGTTGCTATTTGATACTAATTTCAAAAAAAACGAATCATAATTTACCTTAATAACCTGGTAATCATGAAAAGAAAAGAGCTGCTTCCCCCGCTTAGAGAGAAATCCTTTACTATCCGGGGATATCCGAAAGCAACAATCTATGGGAAAAATCCTTTCTTAAACTGTTCCTATTTCACTATCTAGGTATACTTTATCAGATAATACGCCAGTTTTCCTCTTACACATTTGAAATAGCTCTTCGATATAGGAGAGAACTTATCTGCTGTGCTACAATGGAAAATATTTATGATGAGTAAATTCCGTAAGCCAGTCTCTTAGCACTTTCTTGATCCTCTAGATGGGAGAAGCTAAGAACTAGAGAATGAGCCTTTATACATGAAAACAAATTAAATCTGTTAAGTTCAAAGGAGTTCACAATGAAGGTAATTATTGCTGAAAAGCCTGATCAGGGTGCTGCGCTAGCCAAACCTTTTCCTCATAAAAAGGGGCAGGGATTCATCGAAATCCTGCCAAATCAGCTGTTTCCGGAAGGTGCTTATATCACCTGGGCAATCGGACATCTCTTGCAGCTTCAATCTCCTGAAAAGTATGATGCTCAGTGGAAAAAGTGGAATGTCGAAACGCTGCCCATGATTCCAGAAAAATTCAAATATGAAGTGAACCGTTCAAAATACAAACAGTACAATGCAGTGAAATCGCTATTGCAGAAACCCTCGGTGAATGAAATCATTCATGCAGGTGATGCGGGACGCGAAGGGGAGTTGATTGTCCGGAATATTATCAATATGTCCGGTATCAAAAAACCAATGAAACGACTATGGATTTCTTCTCTTACACCTAAAGCGGTTACAGAAGGTTTTACAAAACTTCTGGATGAAAGTGAAACAAGAAGCGTATTTTTTGAAGCTTATTCCAGGGCTTGTGCCGACTGGATCATCGGCATGAATGCATCCCGGATTTATAGTATCCTCTTGAAGCAAAAGGGGATGTCCGATGTTTTTTCAGCGGGCCGTGTGCAGACACCGACGCTGGCTCTGATTGTTAAAAGAGAAAAGGAGATTGAAAGTTTTGTCAGTGAGCCATTTTGGGAAGTAACTGCTGATTTCGATGTGGACGGAAAAGTGTATCAGGGTAAGTGGGAGAAAGATAAGCAGCCGAGATTGAAAGATAAAGAGACTGCTGTGAAAATCGCTGACTTCTGTAAAGGAAAACCTGCAGTAATCAAAGATCTTTCCACTGAAAGAAAAGAGTATCAGCCTCCATTACTGTTCAATCTTTCTTCTCTACAGGCAACAGCCAATAAAATATTTAAATTTTCTCCACAAAAAACGCTGGATACGCTTCAAAAGCTCTATCAAAAAGGGATCGTTTCGTATCCTCGTTCGGACTCAAATTATGTCACAAAAGGTGAAGCTGAAACTTTTCCAGAAATCTTGGAGAAATTAGGCAGGCTGCCGGCCTATCAAGAGCTGTTTCCCCTGCCGGTAAAATCATTGTTGAACAACAAAAGGTATGTCAATGAGCAGAAAGTGACCGACCACTATGCCATCATTCCTACAGAACAGGTGAAAAATCCTGAGAAACTGCCTGCTGATGAGCAAAAGATTTATGACCTTGTTGTCCGAAGGCTGATTGCTGCTCATTTTGAAAAGTCGATATTTGACTACTCTACTTTAATAACGCTTGTAGATGGAAGAGCTGAATTCGTTTCCAAAGGAAAGATCCAGATTCAAGAAGGCTGGAGGAAAGTCATTTTCCAGCAAGAGAAGGACGATGAACAATTGCTTCCCAATGTGAATAAGGGCGATAATGGCCTTGTGAAAAACGTAAAAGTAAAAGAAGGAAAAACGCAGCCTCCTAAACGTTACACAGAAGGGCAATTGATCACTTTAATGAAAACGGCAGGAAGACATCTTGAAGATGAAGAGCTCGAAAAAGTTCTTTCCAGTACTGAGGGCCTCGGGACTGAGGCAACAAGAGCAAACATTATTGCAGGCTTGAAAGACAGGAAGTATATTGATGTGAAGCGAAATGCCGTCTATGCAACCGATAAAGGCAAAGTACTAATTGAAGCGATTGGGGAAAAAATACTTGCATCCCCTGAAATGACGGCAAAATGGGAACAGAGGCTGGGGGAGATCGGCCAGGGCCGGGCGTCTGCACCTCAATTCATGGAACAAGTCAAGAAACTCAGCGGAAAGATCATTTCTGATGCGATTGAAGCCTCCAAGGACTGGTCATTTGATGGAATAGATACGGACGCGATTCAAAGGACAAGCTCCCGGGCTTCACTTGGAAAGTCCATCGGATCATGCCCATATTGCAAGGCTAATGTTCTTGATAAAGGGGAATTCTATGGATGCAGTGCTTATAAAAAGACAAAATGCAGTTTCACTCTTTCAAAGATGATCATGAAAAAGAAAATTTCTCCAGCCAATGCCAAAAAACTGATCGAAGAAGGAAAAACTGGAATCATTAAGGGGTTTAAAAAAGGTGAGAAATCCTTTGATGCAGTCTTAAAGTGGGATAATGAGGAAAGAAAGCTCCAATTTGAATTTAAAAATTAATACTATATCGGCATAGTTTTTACCAGCCTGTCTTCAATAAATTGTGATAATGTTAATCTACTGACCGATCTTACCAGACTAATAAAATATTTTTCGCTAAAACAGTTTCAAACTTCTGCTGAGCGGGTAACTTTAGAATAACTACTTATTCATAAATATGCATAGAGGAGTGAACTGAAAGTGGATATTGGTCTATATAAAATTGAAAATATGTCAGATGAAATCATTACATTAACATTATTCGAAAATGAAGAAACAGAGCAGTTAGAGAGTGCAATGCAGCACCTGCCAAGAAGCTTATTTCCATTTCATGTAACAAATGAAATCATGATAGAAGTTTCCGAACGTGCAGGTCAGCTTGAATTCACACCAATCAGTACTGATAACGTGGAAGCCCGCTTACAGGCTGAGGAGCTATTAAAAGACTTTATTGGAACGGCTGAGGTATAGAGCCGTTTAAAAAAACATCTTCTTTCTATATAGAAAGAAGGTGTTTTTTAGTGGACAAAATATTTATTCAGGTACCTTGTACAAAAGCATTCCTGTAGTTCACTGCGCTATCGCAGTAAAGGTGCATGTCGAGGAAACCAACTATTTAATAACCAGCAAGCAATAGGTAAACAGCCTGGAAGTGGTTAAGTGTCATCCTGGACTGTCCTTCTCATGATTTTCAGTTGACATTGGGGCGTTTCTGATAAATCATTAGAGTTATACATAAGTAATGAATGGAGTGTCGTTTAATGAGCAAGCGTATAGAAAAGATTCAAACATGGCTTAAAGAACAAAATATCGAAGCGGTTTTTATCAACTCGAAAGAAAACGTTTTCTACTTATCGAATTTCCTTACAGATCCTCATGAGCGTCTTATGGGCCTGTTTTTATTCAAAGAGGCGGAACCTTTATTTGTCCTTCCGGCAATGGAAGAAGGACAATTGAGGAGTGCAGGGTGGCAGCATGAAATCCTTGGGTATAAAGATCATGAAAATCCATGGGACCTCATTAAGGCTTCTATCGGGAGGAGGAAGACCGGTAACCCTGAAAAGCTCGCAATTGAGAAAGAAGTCCTTTCATACTCGAGAAGTAAAGCATTTTTGTCACTTTTTCCAAAGGTGGAGGTCATAAATGCGGAGGATAAATTGAACGAGCTGCGTGTGGTTAAGGATGAAAGAGAGATCGAGATCATACGCCGTGCTGCTGAAATGGCAGATTTCGGAGTGCAGACAGGAGTCAACGCTCTTCAAGAAGGTATAACAGAGATGGAAGTCCTCGCCAAAATCGAATTTGAATTGAAGAAAAAAGGGATACGGCAGATGTCATTCTCTACAATGGTCCTATTTGGTGAGAAATCAGGTGAGCCTCATGGGAACCCGGGCAGCCGCCAGTTAAAAGCTGGGGATTTCGTCCTGTTTGATTTAGGTGTTGTACTGGAAGGCTACTGCTCCGATATTACACGTACGGTTGCCTTTAAAACAGTTTCAGATAAGCAAAGAGAGATTTATGATACAGTATTAAAAGCTGAACTGGCTTCTCTTGAGGTGAGTAAACCTGGAAACAGGATCGGGGATCTGGACAGCACTGCCCGTAAAATCATTTCAGATGCGGGGTATGGAGAATACTTCCCTCACCGTATCGGTCATGGAATGGGTATCAATGTTCATGAATTTCCATCCATGAGTCATATGAATGACGGCGTGCTCAAAGAAGGAATGGTTTATACTATTGAGCCTGGCATTTATTTACCGGAAGTTGGCGGGGTTCGAATTGAGGATGATGTGCTAGTGACAGAAAATGGATATGAAACGCTGACTAAATTCCCAAAAGACCTCCAAATCATTGAATGAATTTGAAAACGTAAGCGGCCAGGTCAGCTCAGGGAGAGAAAAAGGCAGTCTTTCCTTTTATTCTTTTAGGGTTATTTGACCCTGATGGGACGCTGCTTAAAATAATGGCAAAAGCCGGATGAAGATTGTTCAGCATCCGGCTTATTTTAATTCTCCAGAGAATAGCTCCAAGCACTAAGGCCGACTGCAGATTATAAACAGAAGTAAATCCATTGCTCTTCAACACTTCCGCTGCTTGAGAGGATCTGCTGCCGGTTCTGCATACCACCAGAAAGGACTGGTTTTTATCCAGCTCATCCAATCGGCTTTCCAGGTCATCCAGAGGAATGAACAAGCAGCCTTTAATATGCCCCTGTAAATACTCCTCTTCACTCCTAACATCAAAAACCTTTACATCTCCGTTATCAATCATGGGTTTCGCTTTTTCATTCGTCAGCTCATTTTGGCTGCCTGAACTGCATGCTATTAACCCAATAGTTAAGAGTGTTAAAAAAATTCATTTTTTTCATAAGAAGTACCTTAACTCCATCCCAAATCTATTTTTCTCTGCAGCGTTTTCCAGATAGTTTGTTAAGGTTGATTATATAATTTTTTCAGTTATCTGTCGTTCAAGAGAGGCCGACTTATGATTCTGTACGCAGTTAGTCCAAATGGATAGTTGCCTAAACGGCAGCATCATCTTCTTATACAATAAATATCTATCTCTCCACAGGAAAAGGGATTTGTTTAGTACTATTAGAGCCTTTAGAAAACAATAATCGCTTCCGTGTATCCCCTGGATAACAGGTTCTTCTATTTAGAAGGGTACTGAAAAAGAGTTTTGATTTCAGTAGGTGTGCGATTTCGCTGGGATGGCCCCCGACGGAATAGTCTTTATAAGGAAAAGAGTATGCTCCTTAATTAAGTATCCAGCGTAAAAATAAGGGGAGATTTTCCCGCTAATTGCAAATTTCAGCTCATAATGGAGTAAATAGAGGGAGTTTTTCCTCTTATATGAAAAAAAGCACCCGTTTACTAGTGTTTTAATTCAAATAAGATGAATTTTTCCCTCTAATATATTTGAACGTATTGAACCTTGCTGATAAGTGCCTCTAATCACTGTTCCTTTATAGCATTCAGTAGATTTTCAGTGCCTTCTAATTTAGGACGGTATATTTTCAGAGTCCATATTGTACAATTTTTTGAAGGGAGAAACAAAATCCAAAACAACAGCCAAACGATAATAGTTTAATCCTCTTTCCCTAAGGATAAATACAAGTTAACCAGATTAAAGGAGGAGTATTTCTATGAAAAAGATATTAATGGTTCTTACAAATACTGAACAAATTGATAAAGATCACCAAACAGGATTATGGTTGTCCGAATTTGCGGAGCCTTATGTTGAATTTACTGACAGAGGATACAGTGTGAGCGCTGCCAGCATTAAAGGTGGAAGAGTACCAGTGGACCCTAATAGTGTAACCGATGGAGAGATGCCGCCCGATGAATGGGAAGGAGCCATTCATGAACTGGAAAGCACATTGGTTCTATCGCAAGTGAATGTAAATGATTATAATGCTATTTTTCTTCCTGGAGGGCATGGAACAATGTTTGACTTGCCCGGAAATGCAGCACTTCAGCAAGCATTGGCTCACTTCGCAGAGAACAACAAACTGATCGGTTCTGTCTGCCATGGACCAGCAGGGTTTGTGGATGTGAAGCTGTCTTCAGGCAAGTACCTTGTGGAAGGGAAACGTATTACTGGCTTTACCAATGAAGAAGAGCAGCAGTCGAATATGGATTCTCTGGTTCCTTTCTTAATGGAATCCCGGCTACGGGAAAATGGGGCAGATTTTCAAAAAGGCAGCGCATTTTCAGACTTTGTCGTGTCGGATACAGGTTTTGTCACTGGACAAAACCCTCAATCCGGGTTAAGTACTGCAAAAGCTTTTGTTGAACAGCTTCAATAGAATTAAAAAAGGATCAGCCGGCTATTGTGGCCGGTTTTTCTTATTGAATTAAGAAAATGCTAAGAAATGATCTACTAGTCCTCGGAGAATAAAAGAAAATACCAGCTTGCACTTTTGTTCCGTCCAGTTTCAGTCCCTCGGGGTCAAATAACCCTCAGAGAATAAAAGGAAAGCCCGCCTTTTTTTCTCTGAGGAACATTTGCCTGTCGGGGCTGAACAGGGCGCTTGCACTTTTGTTCCGTCCAGTTTCAGCGCCCAGCCCCTCGGGGTCAAATAACCCTCAGAGAATAAAAGGAAAGCCCGCCTTTTTTCTCTGAGGAACATTTGCCTGTCGGGGCTGAACAGGGCGCTTACACTTTTGTTTTTTAGATATATTGTGACATAATTGAACTCTTAAATTGTGACAGGGAGTGATTAGTTGAAAAGTTTTTTGATTAACTTGAAAGGCCGCATCTGGTTTGTTCCCTCTGTTTATAGTCTGCTTTCATTGATAATGGCCTTCGTCACTATAATGATTGATTATTACTGGGCAGCTTCCATGAAAGAATATCTGCCGTCCTTCATGATGACTAAAATAGATTTGGCTCAAACTGTTTTGGGCACCATTGCCGGTTCGCTTTTGACAATGACCACCTTTACTTTTTCGACAGTGATGGTTGTTTTGACTACATATTCTTCTCAATTTTCCCCAAGGGCCCTCAAACACTTTGTGAATGACAAGAAGACGGTTCGGGGGCTGGGTGTCTTTATGGGTGGATTTATTTATTCCATCACTACTTTACTGTTCATGAGAGACACGCCAAATGAGGAATACGTGATAGCTGCGTTTTTTGGGGTGGTTTATGCTGTCGTCTGTCTGGCTTACTTCGCTTATTTCATTCATCATGTTGCTACTTCCATTCAAATCAGCAGCTTAATTGGAAGGCTGGAAAAAGATGCGATGAAAATAGTAAAGTTTTATAAAGAGCTGCAAAAGAACAATGTCGTTCAAGAACAAAAGAAGGACCCAGGCCGGTTTTTAAACAAAAAAGAAGTATGCAGTAAGAAAAGCGGTTTTCTTCAATTTGTTGATTTCAAAGGTTTATTGGAATTCACAGAGAAAAATGGTCTCTTTATAGACTTTGAGATCAAAGTAGGGAATTTTATCAGAAAGGGTCAGCCTCTTTACACGATTTACAGCCAAAAAGAAAGTATAGAAGATCTATCAGAATATCTTTCCTTTGGCAGTGAAAGAATGGGGAAGTATGACTTGGAGTTCTCACTGCAGAGGATCTCCGAAATAGCGGTACGGGCTGTGTCCCCATCTATAAATGATCCAAATACAGCGAGAGACTGTATTCGGTATTTGGGGGTTCTGCTTGGTGAAACCGCTGAATTAAATGATGGGCATTTGACAATGATGGATAAAGATACCGAGCCCCGGGTAAGGATACCGTTCTTCGAGTTTGATAGAATGCTGTATAAATCTTATTATCAGATTGTCCATTATGCCAAGCAGGATATATCAGTTATTCTGGCTCTCTTGGAAGCAATGGTCATCATTCAAAAGGAGATGCCGGAAGGGAGGCAGGAAGCTGTATACAGTTTTCATGAATACATTCTCCAGAACATTAATAAGGAAGAAATGCATAAATGGGATCTGCAAATCCTGAACGAGAAAATAAGTGAACTCGAAGGGGAAATGATATGATTCGTGTTGAAAGGGGAATATCCTTCTCATTCTGGCTTAAATCTGTATAATATAAAAAGACAACTATTTAAAAAAAGGAAGATTTTATGATTATTACAAACGATCAAGAACTACAAGCAATGAAAGAGATTGGCAAGATTGTCGCAGCCATTAGAGATGAAATGAAAAATGCCGTTAAAACCGGTATGACGACAAAAGAACTCGATCAGCTGGGAGCAGAGCTTTTTAAAAAGCATGGTGCTATTTCTGCCCCTAAACAAGAGTATGATTTCCCAGGCTTTACTTGTATCAGTATCAACGAGGAAGTGGCTCATGGAATTCCTGGTGAAAGGGTCATTCAAGAAGGCGATCTGGTGAATATAGATGTTTCAGGTTCGAAGGACGGCTTTTATGCAGATACAGGGATTTCCTTCGTAGTGGGAGAGGGGAACGAAAAGCTGCACGACTTGTGTGAAGCAGTCAAGAAGTCCTTTGATGCTGGTCTTAAAAAAATCAAAGCAGGGTCTAAGTTGAATGGGATTGGCAAAGCGGTCCATAACGAAGCGAGGAGAAACGGATATACGGTCATTAAGAATCTCACTGGACATGGAGTGGGGAAATCTCTTCATGAAGAACCTTCCCATATCATGAATTATTTTGATCCATGGGATAACGGCCTTCTCGCAGATGGAATGGTCATTGCCTTTGAACCTTTCGTTTCTACAAAAGCGGAAGAAATCGTTCAGGAGGATGATGGCTGGACCTTCGTAACAGAGGATAAAAGCTTTGTAGCTCAAATTGAACATACGATTGTAGTAACAAAAGGAGAACCTATCATTTTGACTTTATGAGGCTTGAAGGACCAGATCTCTAATGAAACAGCCAGTGAGGAGTCACTGGCTGTTTTTTCGTTACTATAGGTGTTTTCACTTCGATGGGGAACCCACTAGGCTGATTCGAAACTAAACGGTTAAGGTTATTAAATACAACTTTATTAGGAGAGATTGTTGTGCTTAACTAGCTATGTATACTAGTTGTTTTCTCTCTGCCCATAGAGAAAGCTCTTTCCTATCCTTGCCAGAGTCTCTACAGTTCTTTTTAGCAATATTTTAGAAATTAAAATAAATACCGCAGCTTGAAAAAAACCTTAACAAATTTCTTTAATTCTATTGAATAAGGAATCAAAACGAAGTAATATAGTAAATAACAACGTACATATATACCATTTTGATTAGCCTCCTAAACCTCCTTTTCTTAAATTCTTTTATCCCAATTCTTTCACTCCCACATGTTTCTTCTCTAGTAATAAATTCCCATTACAGCATTGAAATACAAATGTATTGACTCTATTATACTCTCGTAATTGTTTTGTAGTACTCCTATGTTAGCATGAAGAATGTGAGTAAAGATATCGTACCACTTACTAACAAAGGAGAGGGTTACTACAATGAAGAAAACAGTTATCACTCTTGCGACGGCAGCAAGTTTAACTCTAACAATGGGCGCAGGTGCCTCTGCGGAAAATGTAGAAGTTAAGAAGGGCGATACTCTTTGGGGATTATCAAAAGAATATGGTACATCTGTTGAGGATCTTTTAAGATGGAATAACTTAAACTCCGATTTAATCTTCCCTAATCAACAATTAAGAGTATCATCTACTGAAAATTATACAGTAGAATCCGGAGATACCTTATGGGGAATTGCAAAATATTACGGCGTATCAGTGAATGAACTCATGAATACGAATTCACTGACTTCAGATATAATTCACCCTGGACAAAATCTTGTCATTGATTTGGACAACCGTGGAGTAGCTACTCTTGTGAATCAACAGGAACAAGCTACTGAAACGCAGCAAACTACAGAGGAACCTGCGGCTGAGCCAGCAGCTGAAGAAACAGCTTCTGCTGCAGTCGAGGAGACTATTCCTGCACAACCAACTGAAACACCTGTAAATACTCAGCCGACTCAAGAGGCAGCAAATGCAATTACAGTATCAGCAACTGCATACACAGCCTCTTGTGAAGGGTGCTCTGGAACTACCAGAACGGGCGTAGACTTGATCGCTAATCCAGATGCCAAAGTCATTGCGGTAGACCCTAATGTCATTCCATTAGGTACAGAAGTTTATGTTGAGGGATACGGATATGCAACTGCTCAGGATACCGGCGGTGCAATCAAAGGAAACAAAATCGATGTATTTATCCCTGAAAGACAAGATGCACTTAATTGGGGAGTACGTTCTGTAAAAGTTACTATTCTTGATTAATATAGTGTAAAGTAAAAAAAGCAAAGGCGGCAGCCTTTGCTTTTTTTATGGTCCTATATTCCGCCGGCTATTCTGGGAATTCCAGAGAGCTAATAGCGAGGTATGAACATCTCCCTTCATGACAGGAAAACAGGCTGATTACCACTTCCTTCTATTCCAGCAGGAAGTATACTCCAGAAAGATTGTACTTTAGGAACGTATGTTTCTTTCAAAGCTTTTTTAGTAGAGACCAAAGGCAGGTGATTCATCTCCCCTCTTACTTGAAGAGGGAGTTTTCTCGCCATATTTAGATAAAAACCCCCGCTTATTCCGTACACAGAAAAGAAAATAATCAATGCCCAACGCATTCTTTCAAGGAGGCAATTGGATTCTTCGAATTGGAATAAACAAAAAAAGAAAGTGGCCCGGCCGCACGAAAAAATCGCTAATGCAAGAAAAGATATGCTGGACAAAATCTCTACCGAAATAGTCAAAAACCACGACATTATCGGCATTGAAGATTTGTCCGTCGAGAAAATGTTAAAAAACAAAGACCTTTCAAAAGGAATCAGCGAAGTAAGCTGGGCCCGATTCAGGTCTATGTTGGAATACAAATCCTTATGGTACGGCAAACAGGTGATAGCCGCAGCGAAAAATTCCCCTTCCAGCCAGCTATGTTCTGTATGTAATTATAAGTATAAAGCCGTTAAAGATCTTGCGTTGCGCGAATGGACGTGTCCAACTTGTAAAAGCAATCATCAAAGGGATCTTAACGCAAGTTTAAATCTTCGCAACGAAGCATTGCGATTAACCGCGGGGACTGCGGAGATAGCCTAATCAAAAACGAACCAAAAAGGTTTGTGTTCTTAGGAATCCACCGCTTCAAGCGACCTGTAAGGGCGGTAAGTCGTGGGTAGTTCAAAGATAGGCCCTGCATTTATAATAATAGTAAAGAATCTGTTAATGCTGATGTATGAATCAAAAAAGGAATACTCATTTCCATTAAAAAAAGGAAAAGGTATAATGCACCTTTCCCTTATGCAAACACTTATGCATTTATTTCTTCCACTACTTTTTCTTCTTGTTCATTGAGAAGATTTTTCTGGATCACTTCGTCAATTTGCTTATTCATATTTTCACTCAGCATGTGCCCTGTCCCTTTGTCGCCAAGAACAATGATTTTTTCCCACTTACGATCTGCAGCTACTTTGTCGAGCTTGCCGGATTTTCTCTTGACGTTCAACCAGGTCCCCCGGAAAGTGCTCGATTATAATACGCCATTTGAGGTATTCATGAATTTCTTGCCGTGTTCGACTTGAGTTGACAATTTACATTAGATTAAATATATTGAGAGATTGGAAAAAAGTGAGCTAGTTCTGCAATTTGGACTACGAGTGAATATCTTCCTGAATTTTGACAGGTTGTAATGAAATGTAATGGTTTCATCATTCTTTTGTCATTGGCATGATATAAGCCTGTGTTACTATTTCTTTTGTTGGTCTTAACGGACTAAAAGGAGGAATTAACTTGAAGAAGCACGTTTTTATTTCACTACTCATTTTATTTATAATCGGATTTCATACATTATCGCTTCAAGCAAAAGAAAATAGTAAACCTGCATTAGACGGCCCAGTTAAAGGCTACCATAATATTTCAGAAGGAGATATGCTGTGGAATTTAGCCTTTATACAGGAGGAAGCAGATCTAACGGTAGAAACCAGGAAGCGGCTGATTCACGAAGGAAAAGAAGCTCAGGCACCAGCCCAGTCTGAAAAAGCACAAGAAAAAAATGAAGATACTGTTATTAAAGAAGTCGAAGTTAAAGCTACTGCTTATACTGCTTATTGCGATGGGTGCATAGGAATTACAAAGACAGGAGTGGATTTGCGGGCAAATCCAGATGAAAAAGTTATTGCTGTTGATCCTGCAGTCATTCCGCTCGGGTCAAAAGTGTATGTAGAAGGATTGGGGTATGCGACTGCGGAAGATACAGGCAGTGCAATCAAAGGTAACAGGATTGATATTTTTATACCCTCACGTGAAGAAGCTCTGGAGTATGGGGTAAAAAGTATAACCGTACAAGTCATCGAATAAGATAAGAGAAATAGAAAACCACTCATCTAAAAAAGGTGAGTGGTTTTATTATGATTTGCACTAATGTCAACCGCTTACCAAATCAACTACTAATTACATAGATGATTTCGCAGGCTTCTCGGATAGAGTCATTTCAAAAGATAATTTTGTGATGGGCCGTGTTCCTAAGTCCAGCTCCAAGCTCTCAGCGGAGAGCATATGGTCGCCCCCTTGCTGGCTGGACCGGTTAGGGGGCCTCAACTGGCAGCAGATCTCGTTCTTTCTCCTTGCGTTCTGAGACTCTGTTAAATAAGGGAAGAATTCTCCATATTTAAAACTTAGCACCAAAAAGGTATTAATATTAGAGCATTGAATGAGGTCTGACTTTTAATACTTTAGTGTCTAACGTCCTGGTTTTGTATTCGGGTTTTTAATGGATTGGATTTCTTTTCTGTCACTCATTTGTCTTTCTGCCAATTCTTTCGCGGCTTCATGCTGTGAGTTTTGGTTTTGTTTGCGCATGTTTTTCCTCCTTTTATCCTTTTTCAATCATTCATAGCTTTTGTAGGGCAACAGTGATTCATGCATACTTTACGGATTAGAGATGAGCCTATCCATTGAAGAGTATTATTTTAAACTTTCAGGGGGAAAATAAACCAAGAATTCATAATGATCAAGTCGCAGCTTTTTACCAGATATGTCTAAAAAATGCATATTGGTTGAATAGGGAGTATCAATCTGTTAACGTTTAGAATGTTGTTTAAAGGGCGGAAACGTGGATATTACAAGTAAAGAGAAACAACTGAAATTGAAACTACATATGAAAGGGGAATGATGATGAAAAAAATATCAAGTGTATTTTGGATCACTGTAGCCATAGTTCTGGCTGCACTGGTATTCGGGGCTTTTTTACCAGAAGACTTTGAAAGTTTCACTGGGCAGGTTCAATCGTTCATCAGCACGAATTTTGGCTGGTATTATCTGATACTCGTCACAACGATAGTGATTTTTTGTATCTTCCTAATTATCAGCCCCATTGGTACCATTCGTCTTGGAAAGCCTGATGAGAAACCGGAATATAGCACTTCTACTTGGTTTGCCATGCTATTTAGTGCCGGGATGGGAATCGGACTAGTATTCTGGGGAGCAGCTGAACCGCTCTCTCATTTTATTTCGCCTCCGATGGCTGAAGGCGGATCAAATGAAGCGATCAAAGAGGGAATGCGTTATACCTTCTTCCATTGGGGAATCCACGCATGGGCAATTTATGCTCTAGTTGCTCTTTCCTTAGCTTACTTTCAATTCAGAAAAGGAGAGCCTGGATTGGTTTCAGCAACCTTGAAACCATTGTTCGGTGATCTTATGAAGGGCCCTCTTGGAGTCGTAGTTGATGTCCTTGCTGTATTTGCTACTGTGGTCGGTGTAGCGACGACATTAGGTTTCGGTGCTGCACAGATTAATGGAGGACTGTCCTACCTGCTAGGCATTCCTAATAACTTTTTTGTGCAATTTATCATTATTGCCATTGTGACCGTCCTTTTCATGATTTCTGCTTGGTCTGGATTGAGTAAAGGAATTAAATATTTGAGTAACACCAATATGATTCTTGCTTTGGCCTTATTAGTTATCATGTTCATTGTTGGTCCGACTCTGCTTATTTTGAACTTATTCACTGACACACTAGGTGCTTATGTTCAGAACTTAGTCAGGATGTCCTTCCGTATTGCTCCGTTGAATGCGGATCACCAGACTTGGATAAACGGCTGGACGATATTCTACTGGGCATGGTGGATATCCTGGTCGCCATTTGTGGGAATCTTCATCGCGAGAGTTTCTCGTGGAAGGACTATTCGTGAGTTCCTCTTTGGAGTCTTGATGCTGCCTTCGCTGGTCAGCTTAATCTGGTTCTCAGTTTTCGGAACCTCTGCCATTGATATACAGCAATCAGGTGCTGTGGATCTCGCTACTTATGCTACAGAAGAAGTCCTGTTTGCCGTGTTTAATCAGGTTCCATTATCTGCTGTTCTCTCGATTATTGCTGTTATCCTTGTCAGTACATTCTTTATTACATCTGCTGATTCGGCGACTTTTGTGCTTGGAATGCAGACAACCTACGGGTCGTTGACGCCGCCTAATACAGTGAAACTGACTTGGGGAATCGCCCAATCGACGGTCGCTTTGATTTTAATGTACAGCGGAGGGCTGCAAGCACTGCAGAATGCATTGATTATAGCAGCGTTTCCGTTCTCGATGATTATGATTCTGATGATGGTTTCCCTATACAGGGCACTTTCCAAAGAAAAGAAAGAATTGGGATTATATCTTAAACCTAAACCGCGCAATAAAGTACGGTAAGTAAAAAACAGGTCTTCCTAGAAGGCCTGTTTTTCTGTTTCAGGGCGTTTTTTACAGTCAAGAATCGGGAGATGGCATACAGTATAGTAACCTTTGTACAAGGAGGTGTTATTGTATGTACGGTTATGGAGGAGGATACGGCTATGGCGGCGGCAACAGTTACGGTGGAAGCTTTGTGCTGATTGTAGTCCTGTTCATTCTTTTGATTATTGTTGGTGCAGCTTATGTAAGCTAATCGGATTTTTAGGATTCTGTAAAGCATCACTGCTGCGGGCGGCCTAGTTTGGTGCAGCCGGCAGCGTGTGTTCAAGAGTATTTCTAAAAAGCAATAAGAAGACAGCTTCAGGAGACAAATTCTTCTGGGGCTTTTTGAATGAAGTTTAGGGTTTACAGAACTTTTAAGTCTTTGTATAGGAGGATTTGTTTTCCCTTGACTGAGAAAGTCCTTGGACGCTTTTTAAAGGAAGTAAATACAAAATCACCTCACTGCACAATTCGTCATAACGGGGGGATAATGACCGAAGATGATCCTCCTGTTATGAAGTCAGACTTAAGAGAGAGGGAAGTATATTATATTGAGGTTAAAAGTTGCTAATCTAAATAAGTTTTTTTAAAATAGAGGATACACTTATAAAAAGGATGATGCATCCTGATGGCTAAAAAGAGACCAAAACGAATATCTAAAAAGAATTCACCCATAAAGATTTTACTGATTCCAGTTGCGGTTTTACTTCTATATTTTATCGTTTATGGCGGTTTCTTGACCTACCAGGAGTTATCGGATGAAGCAAAGGAAGAAATTCCTTCAGAATATATACCTATTTATAAAGATGCTTCAGAAAAATATGGAGTGCCTTGGAACCTCCTTGCAGCCCACCACAGAGTCGAAACTAAATTCTCACAAATGGAAACAATGGTTTCCCCAGTAGGTGCGGAAGGGCATATGCAGTTTATGCCCTGCACGTTTATCGGCTGGTCCCATCCTACCTGCGGAGGGCTGGGAGAAGGGGATATACCGGATGATGAACTGACTGACCCGGGGATGATAGCTAAGTATGGTGGATACGGTGTAGATGCAAATGGCGATGGCAGAGCCGATCCATGGGACATAGAAGATGCTGTTTATAGTGCTGCGAATTATCTGGCGAGTAACGGGGCAGCGGATGGTGAAATAGAAAGAGCTGTTTTTGCCTACAACCACAGTGAAGAGTATGTAGAGGATGTTTTATACTATGCGGAGAGATATCAAAAAGAAGAAATGTAACGTCGACGATGAAATAAACAAAACAGGCTGCCAAGTGTTAAAGCTGCAGCCTGTTTTTCTTTACTTATCTTTGGAAACCATGGTAATTGCAAATAGATAGTTAACTTTTTTTCCTCATGCTTTTCATAATCAAGCTGAGAAGGAAAACCAATATAATGGCACCTATCAGTGCAGGAATAATGGCGATACCAGCAAGGTCAGGCCCCCAGTCTCCTAGGAGCAATCCTCCAAGCCATGCACCAATTATACCAGCGATGATATTTCCGATAATGCCTCCTGGTACATCTCTTCCAAGAATCAATCCTGCAAGCCATCCAATTATACCGCCGACGATTAAATACATTATAAATCCCATTTTAAATTCCTCCTTTGATATAATTTTTATATTTCTTAGATAAAATATACACAGAACATCTAATGGTTAAACCTGGTGAGGTTTTGGGTAAAGCAATTAGTTGGTCTATGCAAAATACTTGAGGGCAGTTGACATGGCTCTATTTCTGGAACCTCGGTGTTATACAATAGAGTCGTTATCTCTTTTCAGAAAGAAAATCTCCTTCAGCAAGGGATGAGATGAAACATCAATCTATGAGAAAAGTACGATTTAAAACTCAATGAAAAGGCTGTTTTCGGATATCACGGGATACTAAGAGTTTTAACTCTAAACGGGGAAAAGCAGCTCTTTTCTTTTCGGTCTTACCAGGTTTCATCTCCGTAATAGGGTTATTTTTTCGAAGTCAGTATCAAATAGCAACAAAGTTTACGAAAAGAGCCATGAAAAAAGAGACAATGAGCTAGGAGCGAACATATGAAGTCAACCGCATTAATGATTCAGCAATGGAAAAATGCCCTGATTGCTGAAATCCAGACATTGAAAGAATACGAAGGCAGAGGAATTCTTGTTCTTAAGGGCCAGCATTTAGCGACAAGTGAAGGAGGGGCTGTTTACTGGCTTGTCATGGCTTATCCGGTTAGCTTGTTTCCCGGAGGTTCCATTGTTTTCGAATATAACGGTAAAAAAGCAGAAGGGAACATCCTTTCCTCTGAAGGAAAGGATGTCATTGCGGAATTGGACTTAGATTTAGGAGTTGAAATTGGTAAAGGGATTCTGCGTAATGAACCTTGGGATCTTCTTAATAAATTAATTGAGAGGTTGGAAGAGATTGAAGAAGACCCAGCAAAAATGAAGACAGTTGAAAACGTAATGAATCCTCCTCAGCAAACCTTTCATCCAAGAGAAAAAGTGCAAAATACTGTACACGAAGCTGTATTGAGGTCCAAGTATAATCCTGTGACCTATATTTGGGGGCCGCCGGGAACAGGGAAGACCTACAATCTTGCCCGTGCTGCTGCCTATCAATATGTAAATGACCGCAAAATACTTCTGCTTTCTCACAGTAATGCTGCTATTGATGTAATAACTTTGGAAATGTGCCGCTTCTTACAGGAAAACCACAAATGGACAGGTGGAGAAGTGATCCGTTATGGTCATCCTGAAAAAGAAGAACTTTACTCTCATCCTGAGTTGAATGTAGCAAAGCTTGCAGAATTGGAAGATAGCATTACCGGGGAAAGAAAACGGAAATTTGAAAAAAAAAGGTCCATATTGAAAAAGAAGCTCTCAAACGGTTTTAATATAACAGACTCGGCTAAACTGACGAAAATAGAAGTTGGGCTGGCAAAAGTGAGGGAGAAGCTTAGAAAAAAGGAAGGTGCTTTTTTAGAGGAGGCAAAGGTTGTTGCAACCACTCTATCTAAAGCTGCCACTGATCCCCTGATATACAACAGCCAGTTTGATTTGATCATCGTTGATGAAGCCAGCATGGCTTACGCTCCCCAAATTGCTTTTGCAGCCACGCTTGGCACAAGGGTCATCATTTGCGGAGATTTCAAGCAGCTGCCTCCAATAGCTGTTTCCCGGCATGGGTTGGTGGGAAAATGGCTGAAGCAGGATATCTTTCATCTTTCAGGGATAACCGATTGGGTGGAAAGAAGGCAAAATCACCCTCAATTGATGCTCCTGCCTGTTCAAAGAAGAATGCATCCTGATATTTCTGCGTTTACAAATGAACTTTTTTATCACTCACTAGTCAGTGATCATCCTGATACACTTCATCAACGGGCCAGTATCTCAAATCAATCCCCTTTTGAGAAACAGGCAGCAGTATTGATGCCCGTCATTAATCATCTGCCTTGGTGCATAACGGATAGTGGTTCACGCTGGAATCTATTGAACAGTCTGGCAGCTATACAATTGATGCTGGCAGCCAATGCTTCTGGAATCTCTTCAATCGGGTATGCAACCCCGTACCGTGCCCAGGCAAGGTGGATGAACACCATTATCTCAATCTTTTTTAACAAGAGAGATGTATCCATCAATGCAGATATATTTGCATCTACCGTTCATAAATTTCAAGGTTCTGAAAAGGACATGATTCTTTTTGATATCACGGACAGCTTTCCTCAAGAAAAAGCGGGTGCGCTTCTCACCAAGAAGGAAAGCGGAAGGCTCATCAATGTCTCTGTAACCAGAGCTAAGGGGAAATTTATTTTGCTCGGAGATGACGAATTCATTAAAAAACATGTTAGCGGGGAAAAGCCTGTTCGCAAACTGATTCATTATTTAGAGAAGACAGGCAAAACATATAACAGGGAATATGCCTCTGTTTTCTCCCCTGTACATACCAAAAGGCTGCGGTGGTATGAGAAAAATAAAACTGAAAAACTCCTAAAAGATATTGACAATTCTAAATTCGAAATGATCTTGTCCTTTGAGAAGGTGGAAGATGTCCCGTGTGAAATATGGGAAGCTGTAAAAAGGGTAAGCAGGTACAAGACTATAAAAATATTATGTAAACAAAAGGACGGAATTCCTCTTGCCAGCTTCCAACTAGATCCAAGAGAGTATAGACACCCTTTTATCGGGTTAGACCAAAAAGTGTTATGGTTTGGAAGTCTTCATCCAGGAAATGCAAGTAACAAGGGGTTATCTTATATTCCACGAGTGTTCTCCAGTAGATTCTTTTCATCTTATATGGAGGGTTTGTATTAAGGGGTTCATACATAATGTTCATAAACTCGTTAGAGAGAGTGCCTGCGCAAAAAGAGGAAATGTCACCAGTATTCTAACTGGACAGATTGGTTTGCACTATGAATATTCGTGTAATACAATAAATAAAAGACGTATAATAAAAGGAGGATAATGCCATATGAACAAAATTGCAGTATCCATCGAATTTTGCATGCAATGAAACTATGCTCCAAAAGCCGCGAGGTTCGCGGAAGAACTGTTTAACCATTTTCGGTCAAGTTTGGGAGAGATGAAATTGATTCCTTCCTCAGGCGGAGCTTTTGAGGTGACTGTGAATGGCGAGAAAATTTACTCAAAATTGGAAACAGGAATTTTTCCTGACATAGATGACACGATAAGAGAAATGGAGAGTAAATAATGCAAAAAGGATTGGCCTGTTTACTAGCCAATCCTTTTTTAATTTTTATTTTGAATGCTTTAAAAATTGTATCTGCATACCAGAGCCCTTCTCAAAAGAGTTAGATCAGCCCACTCTTCGTTTGTGAAAAGTTTAGGTCTATTTCTCAAAATTGTCCCTGACATCGTATAACTGAAGGTCCTGGGTTTGGATCAAGCGTTTTCAAAATGTGGATTTCTATATATCCTTTTCGAGGATACAAATGAATGGGATTATATTTTAAAGAAAAGGGAAATTGAAGAGATCTTTCTCTCTTAGAGGTTCCCTCTGCCGGCATAATCTGTATTGAAAGTGTTTGGTCTTTTTTTTCGAGGGTTATTTCCTGCATAGTGAAATGGGATGGTGTCGCTTCCACTATATAAGCATCTGTGGTATCAAACAAGTCCACTCGAAAGTGGGTTTCATCCAGCTTTGTTGTATAAGGATCGAGAAGCCAGTCTTTCATCCAGCTCTCCCATTCTTCTAATGTAAAATCATCTCCCGCATTCGACATGATTTCCTCCATCTTTCCTCAAGCGTAATTCATAAACAGTCTGCTGCTTGCTCATCAATATAATCCTGTAAGTCTCTCCCGCTCGTTAAGCCCCTGTTAAAAGAGACAGTTTTGAGCACCGGATCTTAGTATAAATGAAGCGTAACAAGTTATGAATTTACCGCTATCCTTTTAAACAGTCTATTCTCTTTGGGAGAGAATGTGTGGGTGGTATAATGGGAATTATTCAGTGTTTTCACTCAGGAGGAAAGTATTATGAAGGAATTGCTCAGGAAGATCCCTTCTATCCATGAAATCCAGCAAGATGCGGTTTTTGAAGGAATGATAAGGGAATCAAATATCTCAATAGAACAAGGTACAGAGCTTATAAAAGAGGAAGTTGCAAGGATAAGGGGAAATATCCTGAATGGCTCTTGGGACGGACCTGTCCCTGGAAGTACAGAACTGAACGCCTATATAATTAAACAAGCTGGAAAAGCAGCCTCTAAAAAATTCACTTACACTTTAACGAAGGTGATCAATGCCAGCGGAACGATCCTGCATACGAACCTTGGAAGGGCAAGGCTGAGTGAGACAGCTGTTCATCATGTAATGGAAATAGCAAGGAACTACAGCAACTTGGAGTACGATATAGAGAAGGGATCTAGAGGGTCCCGCCACAAGCATGCTGAAATCCTTATTAAGGAAGCCACCGGGGCAGAGGCAGCGATGGTTGTTAATAATAATGCAGCAGCGGTATTCTTGATTCTGTCTGCTTTGGCCAAGAATAAAGAAGTAATTGTTTCAAGAGGAGAACTGGTTGAAATCGGGGGCTCCTTCCGTGTTTCGTCAATCATGGAGGAAAGCGGAGCTGCATTGGTGGAAGTAGGCACCACGAACAAGACGAGACAGTCTGATTACGAGGAAAAAATAAACGAAAATACAGCCATGGTGATGAAGGTGCATAGAAGCAACTTTGTTATTAAAGGTTTTACTGAAGAAGCAGTGACAGAGGATTTGGTTCAGCTGGCCTCCAACCATGAACAGGTAATCTTTTATGAAGATCTTGGCAGCGGCATGCTCTATGATTTAAAGAAGCATAATATTGGATCAGAACCCTTGGTCAAGGATATCATATCCAAAGGAGCTGACATCGTTTCCTTCAGCGGCGATAAACTTCTTGGAGGACCGCAGGCAGGGATTATTGCTGGGAAAAAAGAAATTATAGATATCTTGAAAAAGCATCAGCTTGCACGTGTCCTGCGTGTCGATAAAATGACGCTGGCGGCTCTGGAAGGCACATTGATTGACTACCTGAAAGGAAAAGAAAGCAATATCCCTGCTTATCGGTCACTTTTACTGCATGCAGAAGACGTTAAAAGGACAGCAGAAACGGTAATCTCATACCTAAAAGACAGGTCGGATCATTTTTCTGCTGAAGTCAAACCAGCAAAGAGCCAGGTAGGAGGAGGGACAATGCCGGATGTAGAACTGGATACATACGTGCTTTCCTTAAAGCATGCAACCCTGGATGCATCGCAACTGGAAAAAGCTTTGCGAGTAGCAGAAACGCCGATAATCGGACGAATACAGCGGGACGAATTCCTGCTGGACTTTAGAACTGCTGACCAGACTGAAATCCCAGTTATCTGCCAATCCCTGGTGGAGCTGGACAGGCAGTTAGAAAATCCACCGAAAGTTTAAAGTCCCCTGGTGAAGGGGACTTTTTTTATAGCTTTTTCATATGTATTTCTGCTTTTGACTGCTTTCGGATATCCCTGAATACAAATGTTTTTGCTCTAAAAGGAGAGAGTGGTTCTTTTCTTTCTCGCTATCCATGAGGTTTCCAGGAGTTATGGTGTAGGCTTTCAAGATTCATGATAAATAGCCGCTAAGTATTCAGAAAGCTCCTTTTAATAGGGAAAATCGTACCGCGGATATAAAAATGGGGAAGGGTTTCGTCCCATTACCCAGGAGAATAAAAGAAAGACTTCTTTTTCCTCCTGGGATCATTTTCCTCCCGGGATGAGAGGGGAACTTGCGTTTTTAGTTACATATCATGATGCTGATTATGTTTTTGCCTTGTATGATTATGGTTTTTAACTTTTTTAGATCCACTTAAAGGTTCTGGCTGTCCTGTTGGCTGTCCTTTCGTTGTGTTACGGCGCATATCTTTTCCATCATTTTTGTTCATATTGCATCCCTCCTAAAGATAGAATACGGATTTTTTGTTTCGCGTATACATCCATCAATTTCTAGTTGCACTGCTGTAATAGCAGTGAATTAAATTTAAGGTGCCAAGCAGTGATTTCACGTTTGCTGATAATCTTCAAGAGAGAGGAGTTTGCTGACTATCTTAAAGGTGCAGGATGATACTTAAGTTCAGCTCAATGTATAGCTTCTAATAAGCAGGGGAAACATAACATAGGATTATTTATCTTAAGGAGATGACACAATATGCCGTATCATAAAGATAAGCAGCAAGCATTTCAAGCTGCACAGCAGGGGCATGAACAAGTACAAGATGTTGTAAATGAGCTTGTACTGGATGGTGCTGATTACGGTCACCAGCTGGCACACTTGAAAAATGAAGTGAACGAGGCGTATCAGCAGATTGAAAACGCCTTAGAAACAGCCTCTGAACATCAGCGCGAACAGCTTGAAAAAATGAGGACTGATCTATCTTCTGTTATGCAGAAGGTTAACCAAAACTAAGCTCAAATAAAAAAGGAGTGTCCATGAACATCATGGATACTCCTTTTTTGTCTTAGAACATAATTCACAAAATAGTTAGACTGAAATATAACATAAAGACCCATCCAGGCACTACAGCATTTTAATTCGCGATTGCAAGGCCTTTCAATTGAGTAACAGCGGCTTAATTTGTTACTATATAGTTGAAATTGTTTGATTATTGGTTTTTCTTGCGCTTTTTGTTGTTTTGTTTTTGTGCGGCAGTCAAAGGTTCATTTGAAAACTCTTCATTATATCCGGCTCCAGTTCCTTGAGCTTTGGCGGCATTCATGCCTTCACGGATATGATTTGCTTTTCTTTTAGCCATTGAAGTCACCTCCCCTACACTTTATCGTTTCCAGGGGAAGGCAATCCTATTAGCAATGAGTCCTTCATTTTTACTTTCTCAGCATAATAAGTGAGCTGCATAGAAATCTGATTATTTTCACAAGAACCATGGTTTATCAGCATTTACAAAGACAATAATGTGCTAAGATGATTAATTCATAAGAAAAACTTATCAAACACAATAACTTTCTTGATATTTACTTATGTAATCGCTTGTATTAAGATGTTAATGTGAACAAAGTTGAAAGATTAGAATCAAACTTTTCAGCGCACGTAAAAATCGTAACAATCTCTAAGAGGGGGAATTGAGATGGCGAAAGACGTATTTAACTCCCGTTCTTCATTTGAAGCAGCAGGGAAACGCTATCATTATTATCGTTTAAAAGCATTAGAAGAGGCAGGCGTAGCCAAAGTTTCACGTTTACCTTACTCTGTTAAGGTACTGCTTGAATCTGTACTGCGTCAATTTGACGGCCGTGTAATCAACAAAGAACATGTAGAAAACCTTGCAAACTGGGGTTCTGCAGATGTGCAGGAGGCGGAAGTTCCATTCAAGCCTTCACGTGTAATCCTTCAAGACTTCACAGGTGTTCCTGCCGTAGTAGATTTGGCTTCATTGCGTAAAGCGATGGCTGATATCGGTGGAGACCCTGATAAAATCAACCCGGAAATTCCAGTTGACCTGGTAATTGACCACTCTGTGCAGGTGGATAAATACGGCACTGCCGATTCTCTGGCAGTAAATATGGATCTTGAATTTGAACGCAATGCAGAGCGTTATCAATTCTTAAGCTGGGCTCAAAAAGCATTCAAAAACTATCGTGCAGTTCCACCTGCAACCGGTATCGTCCATCAGGTTAACCTTGAGTACCTCGCAAATGTAGTTCACGCAGTCGAAAATGAAGACGGTGAATTTGAGACATACCCTGATACACTTGTAGGAACAGATTCCCATACAACGATGATCAATGGAATCGGTGTACTTGGATGGGGCGTAGGCGGTATCGAGGCAGAAGCAGGAATGCTTGGCCAGCCTTCATACTTCCCGATTCCTGAAGTAATTGGTGTAAAAATGACAGGCGCTCTTCCAAACGGTGCTACTGCAACAGATTTGGCTCTTAAAGTAACCCAAGTTCTTCGCCAAAAAGGTGTTGTTGGCAAATTTGTCGAGTATTTCGGTGAAGGGGTGGCGACACTTCCTCTTGCTGACCGTGCGACAATTGCCAATATGGCGCCTGAGTATGGCGCAACTTGCGGATTCTTCCCGGTTGACTCAGAGTCTCTTGACTATATGCGATTAACGGGCCGTTCAGAAGAACACATCAACGTTGTGGAACAGTATCTGAAAGAAAACGATATGTTCTTCACTCCTGATAAAGAAGAGCCTTTCTATACGGATGTTGTAGAGATCAACTTGTCTGAAATTGAGCCAAACCTTTCAGGTCCAAAGCGTCCTCAGGATTTGATCCCGCTTTCTGAAATGAAGCCTTCATTCCATGAAGCAATCACTAATCCAGAAGGAAACCAAGGTTTCGGCCTTGCTGCTGAAGAAATCGAAAAGACAGCCAACTATACAAACCAGAATGGCGAAGAAGTGAAAATCCCTACAGGCGGTATCGGAATCGCGGCGATTACTTCTTGTACGAACACTTCCAATCCTTACGTTATGCTTGGTGCAGGTCTTGTAGCTCAAAAAGCAGCAGAGAAAGGCATGATTGTACCTGATTATGTTAAGACCTCATTAGCTCCTGGTTCAAAAGTAGTTACAGGCTATCTTGAAGATTCCGGGCTGCTTGAACCGCTTGAAAAGCTAGGTTTCAACCTTGTAGGGTACGGCTGTACGACATGTATCGGTAACTCAGGACCGTTACGCCCTGAAATCGAGAAAGCTGTTGCGGAGGCTGATCTGCTTCTTACTTCAGTTCTTTCCGGTAACCGTAACTTTGAAGGACGTATCCACCCGCTGGTAAAAGCAAACTACCTTGCTTCACCTCCATTGGTGGTAGCCTATGCTCTTGCAGGTACAGTGAATATTGACCTTCAAAAAGATTCACTTGGAAAAGATAAAGATGGCAATGATGTATTCTTTGCAGATATCTGGCCTACACAGGATGAAGTAAAGGAAGTTGTGAAACGCACTGTAACGCCTGAATTGTTCCGCAGAGAGTATGAAAATGTTTTCAATGATAACAAGCGCTGGAATGAAATCCAGACGAGCAACGAACCTTTATACAGCTTCGATGATGAATCAACTTATATCCAAAATCCTCCGTTCTTTGAAGGATTGGCTGAGACTCCTGAGGATATCCAAGCCTTGGATGGTTTAAAGATTGTTGGTAAGTTTGGTGACTCTGTAACAACAGATCACATTTCGCCTGCCGGTGCAATCGGTAAAGATACACCTGCTGGTAAACACTTGCGCAGCAAAGGCGTAGAGCCTCGCGATTTCAACTCGTATGGTTCACGCCGAGGCAATCACGAGGTGATGATGCGCGGAACGTTCGCCAACATTCGTATCCGAAACCGTATCGCTCCTGGAACCGAAGGCGGATATACAACATACTGGCCTGAAGATGAAGTCATGGCAATGTACGATGCTTGCATGAAGTACAAAGAGCAAGGAATCGGCCTGGCAGTACTTGCAGGTAAAGACTACGGTATGGGCTCTTCTCGTGACTGGGCAGCCAAAGGTACAAACCTGCTTGGCATCAAGACAGTCATTGCAGAAAGCTATGAGCGTATCCACCGTTCCAATCTTGTAATGATGGGCGTTCTTCCGCTTCAATTCAAGAGGGACGAAAATGCAGATACACTTGGCTTAAAAGGTACAGAGTCAATCTCTGTAGATCTGACTAATAATGTTAAACCTCGCGATGTTGTGAAAGTTACTGCAATTGACGAAGATGGCAACAAAACTCAATTCGACGCACTCGTTCGTTTCGATTCTGAAGTTGAAGTTGATTACTATCGTCACGGCGGTATCCTGCAAATGGTATTGCGTGATAAACTTAAAGCATAACATGACCAAACTGCACCCGTACTCCACATGGAGACGGGTGTTTTTTTATGGTTCTGCCCCCCCTGGCTAAGACGTGGGTTCAAGAGAGCCTTTAGCGTGGTTTGAAAAATTCTCCCTTCATAAAGTGATAAGCAGATTTTCTCATCACTCATATATTGCAGCAGAATGTACGCCCTGTGAAGGACATGAATAATTCTATGTAAAATAAGCGGAAAATTTTAACTTAAGCTGTTAAATGAAATTCAATTTGGGTTAAATATGCGGGACTTTTACGCTTAAGCACAACAAAATGAACAATTTTCGCATCTTTCTAAGAGAATAAGGGGAATGTCTCTGCTTAAATTAGGTGTTTTTCGTACTTTTTTTAAATAAGCAGAATTTCTCCCCTTATTAATTGCTAAAGGATATCATTCAGTGGACCATTAGGCCTAGCCTGCTAAGAAAGCCGCAGAACAGCCACTTCAACTGGTGGTCTTGATTATAGTAGGCTGTTTTTGCATAGATTGTTCTTTCGGAAAATCCTTGGAGCCGAATTTTTCCCCGGATACAAAGGAATTTCTCTAAGGAAAGCAGCTCTTTTTTCATGATTACCAGGTTGTTAAGGTTTTTTTGAACTTTGTATCAAATAGCAACAAAGTTTACGAAAAGAACATTAAAATAACAAGTTTTTTTGCATGATTCAGTTCGTCTTGTGCGTGAATAAATTATTTTATTTCAAGGACTAATAGGTTGGGCTGCCCCAGAAGTAATCCCCAATCTCACTAATAAAAACAGCCAAGCCTTCATAAAATGAAGTTATAACTTTATGGAGGGCGTGGCTTGTCAGTGAAAAAGTTGATTGGATTCATGTTGATGATTTCATTTGTAATCGTCATTTACTTGGAAAATACTTCACTTTTTTCTATGGAAGAATGGAGCGGCAGTGAAGGAAAAATAGCGGAAGAAATAGCTGTGAACAGTGTTCCGGTGACACAAACGAGGAGGCTTAATGGCTCAGAAATAGGAACACTTGCACCTGAATTTTCTTTGAAAACTTTATCAGGAAAATCAATATATTTATCTGATTATAAAGGCAAAAAAGTTTTAATAAACTTTTGGGCGGCATGGTGTGCTCCGTGCACTAAGGAGCTCCCTGCTCTTGAAGCGTTTAACAAAGCAAGCTCAGGGGTAGAGGTGATATCAATCAACATTGACCCTGAAGATCGTGCAAAGGAATTTACAGAAAGAGCTGGAATATCTTTTCCGGTTCTTTTAGATGTAGACGATAAGGTGAACACTGAATATGGAATAGTCTCCATACCGACCACTGTGCTGGTAGATGAAGAAGGAGTTATAATTAACAAGCATATTGGTGCTCTGGACGAAGAAGGTTTTCATGTGTTTGTTCAGTGATAGGACATGGTGGCAGCCCATTACGGTTTCATCGCCCAACTGCAGCCAAGACCGTGAGAATGAGCGGAAGACCATTACTTTAACGGCTGCAATCAATCGAGCAAATCTGTCCCCAGCCAGTTCCGTTATCCAGCTCGGACTTTGAAGAGTTTTACACGAAGAATATAATCGAAACAATTATATTATCCGAAAACCCCTGCTTTTTAAAAATTTTAGAAAATTTAATTATAATTGCGGCAGTGTTTGACCATAATAGGAATAAACTATGACAGAAGAGAGGGTATTATCATGCGTAAACCTAGAAAAAAGTCATTTGCCGACTTAGTAAACGAAAATAAGCAAGCCTTAATGATGGATGCAGAAGCCATTAATGCTATTGAAGAAAGAATTGAATCAAGATTGGAAATCAAGCGAATGGATAAAGCTGAATAAACCAATAGCATTCTTTTGCCATTGCAGGCAGGAATAACTAATGAAAGTACACTCATATCTTCCCTCCCTTTGGAAATTCTATTAACTAAGGGAGGGATTTTTTTATGAGCAACCCAAAACGAAACAGTGAACATTTTGTACCGAACCATCTTGGAACCCAGCCTCGTGAAGCTGGTGGAAATAAGGGAAAACAAATGCAGGACAAGTCAGGGAAGCACGCACAGGTAATTCAGACAAAAGGTGAATGACTTCAAAAGAAAACCCTTATTAAAAGGAGGAACCAACATGGCTGAACAACAGAACCGTCCAAACCCGGATGACCGCAGTGATAATGTTGAAAAACTTCAAAGCAAGGTGTTCCATACGATTCAAAATATGGAAAGAGCTGAAGAATCGCTGGCCTATACTGACAGTGAGGAACAAATTCAATCGATTCAAGCTAAAAATGATCGCAGACGTGAAAGCATTGATGCATTTAGAAGTGAAATCAAGGAAGAAGCCGCTTTTCAAAAAAACGGCCAAAATAATCAGTACCAATAAACTCAAGCTGTCGGAAAAGTTCCGGCAGCTTCTTCTATGGGCAGAGCAGCAAATATGATAAACTTAGTAATAATAATCAATAAGGATAAGGTGATTTTTAAATGTACATATCTGAGAAAAAAATAGAAGTGCGTTATGCAGAGACAGACCAAATGGGAGTTGTTTACCATGCGAATTATCTAGTTTGGATGGAATTGGGGAGAACCAAGCTTATAGAAGAACTGGGGTTTAAATATGCCGATATGGAAAAGGACGGAATTATTTCCCCTGTCATTGATATAGAAATCAGTTATAAAAGCCCAGTAAGGTACGGTGAAGAAGCCATCGTTAAGACATGGATAGAGTCTTACGATGGATTAAGGGTTACATACGGGTATGAAATTTTGAATGAACAAGGAGCACTCTCTGTTACGGCTAATTCTAAGCATGTTTGTGTTAGAAAAGATTCGTTCCGGCCGATATCAGTAAAGAGACAATTTCCTGACTGGCATGAAGCATACGAGAAGGCAAAAAAGTAAAAGAGGTTAGATGGACATGGCATTTGGGATTAACAGAGAAGATTTAAAAAAATGGAAAAAAGAAATCGACAATGGAGAAATAGCCTTTCTTACCCATTTTTGGCTGGATGAACGGTTTCCGGGATGCAAAACTGTTACAAAGGCAGGAGCAAAGGATATAGAGGCACTTGCAGAGTGGGGAAAACAATATGGATTAAAGAGGGAATGGATTGATGATCGCAAAAAGGACTATCCTCACTTTGATCTCTTGGGAGAAAAGCAAAAAATGATCCTTGAGAGAGAAAAGCTTCATACTCATTTGAACCGATTTATCCGTTAAAAATTTCCTCGTCTATATTTATGCAATAAATCTTTTAAGGATGTCTTTGAAGCTCTGTTTTCTATATTTAATTGAAATCATAGCTCTTGGTCTCCTTCCGAGTAAGTCATTATGGAGGGTTCTTCTCTTTCTCGTTCGTTCAATTATAATCTTAATCTTCGAATACAGAGCCATTATTTTCCTAATCTAAGCCGGCAGGCAAAAAAGAACCTCTCTCCCTATTCAAACAAAAAGCTCATAGAGATTGTACACACAAAGAACCAGGGATGCTTACTCAACAAAATTTGTCGAAAAATGACATATTGACTTACGACCATAATAATAGTACGTTCTACTTATCTATTAATTTTTTACTGGAGTAGTATATGACCAAAATGAAAGTTTATCAGCACAAACTTATTAATAATATCAGGAAGAAGTTATCAGAATGGCTTAGTTCCAACAAAGAAATCGATTCATCCGAAGTGAGGAGGTTTTTTCATTCCATCAGCGGAACTGCCCCTACAATTGAACTTGAGAAAATTGGCAGACTCGCATCGGAATCGATGACAATAGTTGACAGGAGAGGGGAGGCCGGCTGGAACAGAAAGAGTATCCAGGATATTATCTCACCTCTTTTGAAAGAGTGCTATCAGTTTGAGTATGAAAATGAAATTGATTTCCCCATGATGGCAGATATAAATGAAAAAAGAAAAATTGTATTTCTGGTGGAAAATAATACAAGCTTTCTCATTCGTGTTAAGGATTATCTTGAAAAGAGAGGATTTCATGTTTTTGGGTTTACTGATGCTGATAAAGCCATATCAGCGTTATATGATGTGAAACCTGACTGTATTCTTCTGGATATATTCCTCAGTGACCAAAAGGGGCTGGACACCTTATCGCATATTTCCAAAACTGTACAAAAACAGTATGTACCTGTAGTAATGATGTCTGAAAACAATTCAGACAGTCTGCGCATGGAAAGTTATCAAAAAGGCGCGGATGATTTTATACAAAAACCCTTCTTGCTGGAAGAGCTTTTCATAAGGGTGAATAGGCAAGTCGAAAGAAAAGGATTTGTTGATCATTTAATTCTTGTGGATGAATTGACAAGATTATATAACCGCAAGTACCTGCGTAACTCTTTTACACAGTTATGTGCCAAGCAGTTGGAAGAAGAACTGGCCCTTTCCATAGCGTTCCTGGATCTTGATTACTTCAAAAATGTGAACGATCAATACGGCCACCTGACTGGAGATACCGTTTTGAAAGAGTTCTCACGCTTTGTCCAAAAGCGAATAAAACCCGAAGAAGTTCTCGTCAGATATGGAGGGGAGGAATTTGTCCTGCTTTCTCCTGGGATTTCTGCTCAAAAAGGAAAAGACCGCCTGGAGAAAATACTAAATGAGTTCTCTGCCTTTGCGTTCGAGGCAGAAGGAGGCCATGAGTTTACTTGTACTTTCTCCTCCGGCATAGTTGAGGTGGATGCCTACGTATCGACTTCCCTTTCCTATTGGCTGGATATGTCAGACCTTGCTCTTTATCGATCGAAAGAAAACGGAAGAAGCCAAGTGACAATTTTCGACCGGAGTATGTCCTCTTCTCATAAAGCTGTTTCACTGGCTCTTCTGGAGGATGATCCCATCATGCAGGTACTGCTTGCCAATACAATCAAGCAGAAAGCCTTTGATCAGAATATACCCATTGAAATTTCCAAGTTTGAAAGCGGAGAGCAGTTTTTAGAGAGCGGCTGGATAAATCAAAACCAGAAAGGGATGGTCCTGCTTAACATCTTCATGGACGGAATGAGCGGGATAGAAACATTGAAACAAGCAGATTTCGATCCCTTTACGGTTCTGATGCTTTCAGCAGAAACCAAAAAGACAGAGATGATACAAGCCATCGAATTAGGTGTGGCTGATTATGTCTTAAAGCCTTTTTCGATTCAATCGCTCGAAAATAAGATCCTTTTTTATCTAAAGAAATTGACGGACCATTCATAGGGAGATGTGCAGCAATGAAACAATTACTTTTAGCCGAAGATGAAGATGTCCTTCGTTCCCTTATCCTCGACACTCTGGAAGACGAAGGCTACGAAATCCACGAAGCTTGCGATGGAGAGGAAGCAGAGGCTCTGGCTGCCTCAAAGAAATTTGACCTCATATTACTCGATTATATGATGCCTGCCAAAACGGGATTAGAGGTTATCAGCACCATTAGGACCGGTGGTATTAATAAAAATACAAAAATTATGATGCTGACAGCCAAGAGCCAGAAGTCTGATGAAAAGATGATAATGGAAGCGGGCGCAGACTATTTCCTTTCTAAGCCTTTCAGCCCAATGCTGCTTGTGGATAAAGTGGAGGAAATTTTAAAAGAAGATGAATAACTACTTTCAAACAAGTTTATCGAGGCGGTTTGCCTACCTGATGTTTTTATTCATCATCTTGTTCCTTATAGGGACAAGCATCATACTCTATATACAATTTCATATTCAGAGGGATTTTGAACACCAAAATAACCTATCTGAAGAAAAAGAAGAGATTATCATTGAAATCGACCAAGGTTTCAACAAGGCTTTCATGGATGTTAGGGGTTATGTGGCATTTGGTAATGAGCGGCTGAAAGAAAGAGCCTTAGGCCAGCAGGAAGAGATACAGCAAAGTATTGATATGTTCAGTAATTTGCCGCTTACCAGCAGGGAACAATCCATCCTGCAGGAAATGAATTCTTTCTATATCACTTATTTCAATGATTTGCTGCCGCCTACTTTTGAAGATTATGAACAAGGGAATATCGACGCCATTGCCAACCGGGCCAATAGTTTTGCCACTTCTCAGTTAGAGACCTTTCAGAACAATTTGAACAAGTATCGTTTAAGTTTGGATGAACAAGTAGAAGCAAATGGCGATAAGCTTGCTTCTCTTCACCAACAACTGCAATGGATCATGTTCGCGTTTGTATTATTCATGCTTATAGTCTTGTTATCCATTACCCGTATAAGCTTGAACCGGATTGGAAAGCCGTTGAGAGAGCTGGCGATAGCAGCAGACGCAGTCAGCAAGGGACAGGAAACAGAAATTGATTTAACGCCGGATAAGCGAGATGACGAAATAGCTGTCCTTAGAGCCAGTTTTATCAAAATGCTCTCGTCCATTAAGGAAAATGAGCAGCGTTTGATAGACAATAATGATGAGCTTTCTGAACAGCAGGAAGAACTGCATGCACAGCAGTTCGAACTGGAAAACCTTCTCGGACAAATGGAGATTCGCGAAAATCAGCTTCGCCACCGCAATGAACTCATCAACAGCCTTTCGAATTCCTTGGACAAACAAAAAGTACTTAACTCTATCGTTAGAGGGTTTTCAGGAGTTCTTCATGCAGACCGGGGGATGATCGTTGTTCTTGATGCAGAGAAGACATTCGCGAAATGGGGAGTGTCGGATGAAGGGGCGGGACAATTCATCCGCTCCCTGAGTTATGGGATTGTCGACAGGTTACAAGAGGAAGAAGAAGGTTTTGTAATCAAGAGAAAAATCCCGAGGGAAGAAAAAGGCATTCATTCTGAAGAACAACCTTGCTGGGATTTGTATCTGCCCGTTTTATCTCACGAAGGAAATATTGAAGCGGTGATGGTTTATACACGCTTTTCTGAAGGATATTCTGCCGAAGAGATACAAGAGTATTTTTCTTTGTCCAAACAGGTCTCCATCTCATTGGAGAAGATCAAAGTTTTTGAAACCTCAGAAGCAGACCGGATCATGAATAACGATATATTGAATACTATTCATGAAGGGATCCAGCTTCTCGACGCAAAAGGAAGAATCCTCCATATCAATGATACTTTTTGTTCTATTTATGGGTGCAGCAACCCGAAACAAGAAACAGAAAAAATGTTCTCTCAATGGTTTGAGGGAATAAGAGATATGGTGGAAAGACCCGAGGAGCTTTTAAGCTTTGTTAATAACTTGTTCACCAGTGAGGCTGGTGTTTCCAAGCAGACTCAATACAAGCTTATTAACGGCCAATCGAAGATGATACAGGTATACGCTGAACCATTATATAGAAATGAAATCCTTTCCGGCTGGGTCCTGGTTCATAGAGACTTTACGAAAGAATATGAGGCGGACCAGATGAAAAATGAACTGGTGAGTACCGTTTCACATGAATTGCGAACTCCGCTTGCAAGTGTCCTTGGTTATACTGAACTGTTGATTAACCGGGAGCTGAAACCTGAAAGACAAAAAAAATACTTGAATACTATATACCAGGAAGCAAACCGGCTGACTGCGCTTATCAATGACTTTCTGGATGTGCAAAGGATGGAATCAGGGAAGCAGACTTACGATAAAAAGTACGAGCAGCTTACTCCTATCTTGAAAAAAGTGATAGAAGGTATAAAAATCAATACAGATATCCATGATATCCAATTTGTCAGCAATTCAGGAGAAGACACTGTCCTGGGAGACAGGGATAAACTTGTTCAAGTATTTCAAAATTTAATACAAAATGCAGTTAAATATTCGCCTGAAGGCGGGAATATAACAGTTCAATTGAAAACAGTCTCAGATGATCTGCATATTTCAATTGCTGATGAAGGACTTGGCGTACCGGAAGATGCCGTGCCAAACCTTTTCACGAAATTTTTCCGTGTTGATAATTCAGACAGAAGAAAAATCGGTGGAACGGGTCTGGGTCTCGCTATTGCCAAAGAGATTATAAAAGCTCATGATGGAGATATTTCTTTGAAAACAGAGCTTGGCAAAGGAAGTACATTTACCGTTATTCTTCCTAAGGTTTCAGGCATTGCTGAAACAGACTCAGAGTCTTACTTTTCTGATACAGAAGGAAGGCGGATCGTAGTTGTGGAAGACGATCAGCAGCTGGCTTCCCTGCTGTCTAACGAACTGGCGGAGAGCGGTTTTATCATCAAGACTTTTTCGAATGGTGAAGAAGCATTGAAGTTTATAAAAATAAATTCGCCGGATGCCATCATTCTGGATATTATGTTAAGCATGTCCCAGATGGATGGTCTTGATATTCTCCAGGCAGTTAAGGCAGACGCCGGGCTCAGGGACATACCGGTGTTCGTCTCGACTGCCCTCGACGAAAGGGAAAAGGTAATGTCACTCGGAGCTGACGGGTTCCTTGTAAAACCATACTCACCAAGCAAGTTGACAAATATGGTCTTGAAAAATCTTAAGAAGTAAAGAAAGAAGTGAAGGCGGTGTAATCCGGCCTTCACTTCTTTTATTTTTTGTATTCATAAGAGGGTTCATGCAGTTTTTCATTAAAATTAACGTAGAGATCATGCTCCATAAAGAACCATAGGTCATTTTCTTCCACAAAGAAGGTCGTTCCGTCCACTTCTTTTTTAGAACCTATATCAATGGGTTCTTCTTTATTAACCCCTAAAGAGAACGATTCGTGAAGGGGGCTTGAACCGCCATACCGTACATAGAAACGGACAAAATCCCCATCTTCAATATTCATCTCTTCCTTAAACCATTTCAACGCCTCATCGGAAAAAGAAATATTCATCGTTGTACTCCTTTCTTGTCGCTGTCTTCGTCTATTATATGATGTTTTCCTTTTCTTCAGCCAATCATCGGCTCACAAAAGTGAATGATTGGAAGAGGGCATACTCTCCGTGTTATCTTTAATACTAATACATAAAGGTAAAAGGAGTTGAAAAGATTGAGCAACCTGAAACTTCTTATCATTATAGGAGCAGGTATATTCGGCGGCTTGACCATTATGACGTTCCTGCAGCTGAAGCCTGATTATAGAATGGAAGCACTTGGGTTCATTGCTGCAACTGCCGGTTTATATGCTGTATTGCTCTGGCTTTTCCAAAAAGGCTTGAAAAAAGCCTTTACCTCAGCAGTTTTTATACTAGCGCTACTGGCTATTACAGCTGTGATGTTCCACCATGTTCTGTTTCCTGCCCCTCATTAAGACAAAAATCCTGCCTTTATACTGGCAGGATTTTTGTCTGTTACTACTCTATACTCATCACATGAGAGACCATTTCCTCTTCGGGAAAAGAAACCAATCCGCTCTGATGTGCTGCATCAAGAGGAAGGATACGATAATTTTTATACTGAGACTGAGTGACAAATGTAGGTTGAAAGCTGATTTCCGGAAACGTGATTCGTTTTCCGTTTTCATCGATCACTTTCTGCACCGTAACATTGGCAATGCCGCCTATGTTCTTCAGCTCACCGTCCTGGCCGGACAGGAAATTCCCCAATGAATATATAACGACAGCTTCACGTCCGTCTTTGGTGATCATCTTTTCGATGGGCTGAAGTACATGCGGGTGATGGCCGATAATCAAATCCACCCCTGCATCAGTCAGTTCACGGGCAAGCATTTTCTGGTTGTCACTAGGATATCTCTCGTATTCATTACCCCAATGGGCAGCCAGTACTACCATATCCACCCCTAGTTCCTTTGCTTTGTATATATCATTCTTCATCAGATCCAAATCTATAAGGTTTACAAGGTAATCCTGTCCTTGAGGAACAGGGATCCCATTCGTCCCGTATGTATAAGCCAGCAAAGCAAAAGAAATTCCATTCACATTGAAGGTTCTGATATTCTGCCGGTCTTCCTGACTCTTGAAAGACCCGGTATAGGGCATACCTATTTCTTCATAATGAGATATGGCACTCAATGCACCTTTCTCACCTTGATCCAATGTATGGTTGTTTGCAGTAGTCACAGCATCTACTCCCAGTTTTTGCAGAGTATCTACAATTTCGTAGGGACTGTTGAAAGCAGGGTAACTTGAGACGCCCAAGTGTGCACCTCCAGGAAGGGATTCCTGGTTGGCAATCATAAAGTCAGGACTTTGCAAGAAGGTTTCAACATCTTGAAACATTGGCATAAAATCGTAAGCGCCTCCATCTTGCGCATCCTGATAGACAGTATTATGAAGGAGAACATCACCAATAGCGCCGATAACAGCCTGACTTGTATACGATTTCTCCTTAAGTGTACTTTGATTGGAGGAGTGCGGGGAGGATGTCCGGGCAGCATCTGAAGTATCCTCTGCCAGCCTAAACTGGCTCAGCACCAAAGCTGAAGCAGTAATAATTAAAACTAATGCTAAAGCTGAACCCCATAAAACCTTCTTGTTCATTATTCAACCAACTTCTCTCTACTTAATTTAAACGGTAAAATAGTCCTTCTTATCCATTATAGTGCTGAAGAGTCCATTTATAAACAGATAATTGAAAAAAATACTGTCGAATTTCCTGGTAATTAAACACGTTCTATTAATCAGGCTCTTTTTAGTTGATTAATAAAAATTTTGACTTTTTCCTCTGCCATCAAAACCACAGAATATAAAAGAGCCATAAACCAAATGGAGATTGGCTTACGGCATTCAGGCTATCTTTTAAAGGAAAGCCAGGTGATTTTCGGCTCTGTTTTGTTCATGATACGGCTGATGTTGGCTCTATGTCTGAAGACAACGAAGAAGGAGAGAGCTCCAATCACAATGATGAGCGGTATATCTCCTGTAAATAACGAATAGACGAACGCAAAAACAGCGACTAGAATAGATGAAAGAGATACATATTTCGTTAAAAATAAACATAGGAAGAAAAACAATAGCAGCAATACGAATAATATCGGAACATATCCGAGAAGGACTCCGCCGGAGGTCGCTACTGCTTTTCCGCCGCGGAAGTTGGCGAAAACAGGGTACATATGACCGATGACTGCTGCCACACCCGCAATCAGCATGTGCAGTTCTGAATCGAATAGAAGCGGAAGCAGAACGGCTGCTGTTCCTTTCAGGATATCCATGATCGTTACGACCATCCCGGCCTTTATCCCGAGGGTCCTGAAGCTGTTGGTGCCTCCTAGATTGCCGCTTCCATGTTCCCTTATATCCTTTCCGAAAAATGCCTTTCCAATAATGAGTCCCGATGGAATAGAACCTAATAAATAGGCCAGTACAATAATAAGTGCAATGATCACTTTTACAACCCCTTTAACCTGAATTCCGTTAATGTTGTAAGGTTAACGGCTTTTTTATATGAGTAAAGATTATTTTACCATGAAAAGAGGCACTTTGGGAGTAACGACAGTAAAAATTATGACCAGCTATAACTAGTTACTTATATAAATTTATTCATACATGGCTTATTTATGCGTGTGGAGGTTCTAGTACGCGAATAGATGGCTGTTTTACACGAGTGTTTTTCTCTCTAACTGGATACATTTTCTGGTGAATGATCGCGGGATTTCTCAGAATTAACATGCTAATTCGAGATTTTAACCCCTTTTTAAACAAGCTATAAAGAGCAGCGCATCGAACGCCTGTACAGAAATCAGCAGCCTTCTAAAAGCAGCAATTCTCACGAGAACAGCGCTTTGAAAAATTCTATTAATAACAGAGTGAATGTTCCATCACCTTCCAATCCGAATATGCTAGAATGGAGGGTAGATTGTCCAGAATGAGGTGTAACAGCAATGAAAATATTTCTTACAGGCCTGCAATGGATGGCCTTTATGGTTGCCGGTTCAATTGCGGCTCCCATTGCGATAGCAGATCTATTTAATCTGCCGGCTTCTGAAACGGCAGGATTCATCCAAAGAACGATGTTTGTTTTAGGTGCAGCAGGAGTGCTGCAGGCGTTGATCGGCCACAGGATGCCGATAAACGAAGGACCCGCCGGTTTATGGTGGGGGGTGTTTGCCATTTACGCAGGCTTTGTTGGTACCATTTATGGAACCGGCGGAGAAGTCCTGCAGCTGCTTCAGGGCGGCATGCTTGTCAGCGGTTTGTTTTTCTTTATCTTTATCTTCGCAGTTACAGGAGGGCTCTCTAAGCTCACAAAATTGTTCACGCCGACGATAACTTTTATCTATCTGCTTCTGCTGATCTTTCAGTTGAGTGGTTCGTTCATAAAGGGAATGTTCGGGTTGTCGGGGGAACAGACAGCGATTGATCTAACCATTCTAGCAGGGAGTTTATTTACGTTTTTCCTTACTCTTTATTTATCAAATCATAAAGTATCATGGATCAAGCGGTACTCCATCATTTTTTCGTTGATTATTGGATGGCTTGTCTTTATCTTGATAGGAAAAACAGGAAGAGTTCCAGAAACAACTGGAGAGGTAGTATCACTGCCAGGAATTTTTGTTTTTGGTCTGCCGGAATTCGATTTAGGAATTATCATTACTTCATTTTTCATTACATTATTGCTGATCACAAATATGATTGCTTCTATTCGTGTAATGGAAGAGGTCATGACGAGGAACAATATGAAGCTTCACAGAAGATACAACAGTGCAGGAACAGTATCAGGGATCAACCAAGTATTGGGCGGCCTTTTCTCTGCAGTGGGTTCTGTACCGATATCCGGTGCAGCCGGTTTTGTTTCCGCCACAGGGATTCTATCTATCATCCCTTTTGTTCTAGGCGCATCTCTTGTAGTGGTGATAAGTCTTTTTCCAGATATTATGAACATCTTAGCCACACTGCCAGCTCCGGTTGGATATGCGGTTACATATGTGATTTTCATCAACATGGTAGGCTTAGCCCTTGGAGAGTACAAAAAAGAAGAAAACTCGGAGCGGTCCAATTTTGCTGCGGGAGTCGCCCTGATTGCCGGAGTGGGGTTGATGTTCGTCCCGCCTTCTGCTTTTGAGGGAGTGCCGGCAGTAGCCGCTTCAATTTTAAACAACGGGTTGATCATCGGGACCATTGCAGCCATCGCGGTGGAGCAGGTTCTGATCAGGAAGGAAAAAAAGTAAAAGTTCTAAAATGCATAATGAGCACCTGCCGGTTTTTAAACAGGCTGGTACTTTTTTATGTGCAGGCTGCATTAGTAGATAGGCTTTTATTAAATCGTGAAGTTAGAAAGAGCTGTATGCAGCATCGATCAGGAAAAAGCAGAATCGGTTTAGTCAGAGAGAGTCACAGACAGCATTGAATCTGAGAAAAAGGAGAATCCATGCAGTCAGAGTGCCCGCAGACAGCATTGAATTCAAAAATGCAGAATCGGTGCAGTCAAAGAGGCACGTAAACAGTTTAGAATCCGCTTATTTTGAAAAGTTTTCCACGTGAGAGCTGCAGCAAGGTCCAGGCAAAAGCGTATTCAACAAGCAATATCTTTTTAAAATTAGATTAATATATGTTTAACTTGTGATGGGCAGGGAAATATGAATATGATTTTATAATTTAAGCAGGTGTTGTGATGATTGAATTCAAAAATGTCAGGAAGAAATTCGAAGATGGAACAGAGGCAATAAAGGGGATTGACCTGGTCATCCCAGAAGGCGAATTGACTGCTTTGATCGGTCCGAGTGGATGCGGCAAAACGACCACAATGAAGATGATCAATAAGCTGATTGTGCCGACTGGTGGAAAGATATACATAGACGGTGAAGAAATTGCTTCGAAAAACGAAGTGGAATTACGCAGGAATATTGGATATGTCATACAGAGGATCGGTCTGCTGCCGCATATGACTATTGAAGAAAACATAGCACTCATCCCTAAATTAAAAGGATGGAAGAAAGAGCAGTATGCACCGCGGGTGGATGAACTGATGGAGCTTGTCGGCCTGGAACCAGATGTGTACAAAAAGAGATATCCGCTGGAGCTCAGCGGCGGCCAGCAGCAGCGTGTAGGCGTTATCAGGGCACTGGCAGCAGAACCTCCGATTATCTTGATGGACGAGCCCTTCAGTGCATTGGATCCAATCAGCCGCGAACAGCTGCAGGATGAATTAAAAAGCCTTCAGCAGAAAATACATAAAACGATTGTCTTTGTCACGCACGATATGGATGAAGCATTAAAGATTGCTGATAACATTGCCGTCATGAGGGAAGGTGTCATAGAACAATACGGCTCCCCTGATGAATTGCTGACCAGCCCTGCAAATGAATTTGTTAAGGCGTTTATAGGAGAACACCGCATGAACCAAGGACAGTCTGTCCTATCTGTCAGGGATATCATGTCAAAGGACGTCAAACGCATTCCGGGTCATGCTGTCGAATCCATCTCTGCCGGCTCATCCATCTCCAAGGCTGCCGGGAAGCTGCTTCAATTACAGTTGGATATTCTAATAGTAGAGGAAAATGGAGAAGCCGTCGGTTTTGTAACAAAAGAGGATATCCTCCTGACAGTAGCCGAAAAGGAGGGGTCAACTTATGCTGGGTAACGTCTTTTCCACCTTCTGGACAACAATTAGCAGCAGGTCAGATGTTATCATGGAAGGCTTGATTGAACACCTCATCCTTTCATTTGTTTCGATTTTCATTGCTATATTAATTTCCCTGCCGCTGGGCATCTACATATCCCGGAAAAGGGGCTCAGCAGAGTTCTTTATCGGCATTACCGCAATCTTTCAAACCATCCCAAGCCTTGCCCTGTTTGGGTTCCTTGTTCCGCTTCTTGGGACCGGAAGCACTACTGCTATCATTGCATTAACTGTTTATGCGCTTCTACCGATTTTAAGGAATACCTATACAGGGATTACAGGGGTGGACCAAGCCATAATAGAGGCAGGAAGAGGAATGGGTATGACCAAACGGCAGCTGCTCTATAAAGTCGAGCTGCCGCTGTCTCTGCCTATCATAATGGCCGGTATCCGTACGGCTACTGTCCTGACGGTCGGTGTGGCCACTTTGGCAACTTTCGTTGGTGCAGGAGGACTGGGAGATATCATTTACAGGGGGCTCTCGTCTTGGAATAACAGTCTGGTTCTGGCCGGGGCCCTTCCAGCAGCATTGCTTGCCTTGTTTTTCGATTACTTGCTTAAACTTTTGGAAAAGGCTGCAACCCCTAAAGGGTTAAAGGCCAGAAAATAATAAAGGGGTTAATTGGCTATGAAAAAAAGCTTGATTCTAGCGGCACTTTCGCTGATGCTCGTGCTTTCAGCATGCGGAAACGGTGATGGAAATGATACTGTAGTAGTTTCCGGGAAGATGTGGACTGAACAATACATTTTAACAGAAATGCTGGCACAGGTCATTGAAGAAAAAACAGATTTGAATGTAGAACGTGAGGAGGCGCTTGGGGAAGTGTCTATCTTGACTCCGGCTATCGAAAAAGGAGACATCGATATGTATGTCGAGTACACCGGAACAGGATTGAAAGCAGTCTTGAAAGAGGAAGCTGAAGAAGGTGCAGATGCTGATGCCATCTTTGAACAAGTGAAATCAGGCTACGAAGAAGAGTTTGGTGTTACTTGGCTGGAACCTCTTGGGTTTGAAAATACCTATACACTAGCTTACCGCAAGGATGAAGGTGTAGACGCTGAGACTTACTCAGATTTGGAAGCCTATTCCGAAGAAATGGTTTTTGGTGCACCCCATCAGTTCTATGAACGTTCCGGCGATGGTTATGATGATTTAGTCAAAGCTTATGATTTTAACTTTGAAAGTACAGAGAGCTATGATCCTAACATCATGTACGAAGCAGTTAAAAATGGGGATGTTGACTTGATTCCTGCCTTTACAACAGATGGGCGAATCCAGCGTTATGACTTGGAAACCACTAAAGATGATAAAGGCTTTTTCCCGCCTTTCTATGCAGCTCCTATTGTAAGACAGGAAGTACTGGATGAACACCCGGAACTTGAAGATGCAATCAATGAGCTTGCCGGCAAAATTACAGAAGAAGAGATGAGCGAATTGAATGCCAGAGTGGATATTGATAAAGAAGAACCTGCGGATGTTGCAAGGGACTTCCTCATATCTAAAGGCATCATTGAAGAATAAGAATTAAGGGATTTAAGCTGGCCAAAACGGGTAAAAAACCTGCAGGCCAGCTTTTTTAGCAGGACTTTTCCCAGTTTTATAGAAATAATGTTAATAAGGAGTTGAAGACAATGGAACATCTAACAAGAAATGAAATGAAACCGCTGCTCGATAAGTCAAAAGTAATAGCGGTCGTGGGATTAAGCGATAATCCTGACAGGACGTCTTATATGGTGTCGAAGGCTATGCAGGACAGCGGCTATGAAATCATACCTGTCAATCCGGTGATCGACGAGGCTCTGGGAGTGAAAGCAGTGTCCTCTCTGAAGGAGATCGGAAAGCATGTAGATATCGTGAATGTTTTCCGGAGGTCGGAATTTCTTCCTGAGATTGCAAGGGAATTCAATGAGATTGATGCAGACATTTTTTGGGCACAGCTTGGTGTATATAATGAAGAAGCCTATGATTTTTTAAAAAGCAAAGGTTATACCGTAATTATGGACCGCTGTATCAAAGTAGAACATGCTTTAACTCGGTAAGGATTCAAACAAGCGACGGGAAGGTGCCCCCGCTTGTTTTTTTATGGAGAGACATTCCAAATGTGTTTTCTTAAGGCTCTTTTCGTAAAGTTTGTTGCTTAGATACTAATTTCGAAAAAATAACCCTATTACCAAGATGAATTTGGTACACGGAAAAGAAAAGAGCTGCTCTTCCTCGTTTAGAGTAAAAATTCTGAGTAACCGGGGATATCCGAAAGCAACAATATATACGAAAACAGCCTTTCTTAAAGGCGAGTGAATTTCAAAAAAACCGCCGGTAATACTGAAAAAACTGGCTTGCTTTTAAGCTGGATTTTAAAAATAAATTTGCGAATTTGAAATAAAACGATACAATAAAGCATAGATGTGCGTGGTTACTGTGGTAGAATGAGGAGAGCGAACAAACGTTCTTTTGTGTAAAATATTCACCACTACTAGACAGAGATAAGTTTTGAAAGGGGAATGTTCGTGGCCAAAAGAAATAACCAGTCCATGGATTATAATGATGATGCGATACAGGTACTGGAAGGTCTTGAAGCAGTCAGAAAAAGACCAGGTATGTATATCGGATCTACTGATACCAGAGGTTTACACCATTTAGTTTATGAAATTGTTGATAACTCTGTAGATGAAGCTTTGGCTGGCTATGGAGATGAAATCACTGTTACGATACATAAAGATAACAGCTTGAGTGTGGAAGACAGCGGCCGGGGAATGCCAACGGGTATGCATAAAATGGGCAAGCCGACGCCTGAAATCATTTTGACTGTACTTCATGCCGGAGGTAAATTCGGGCAGGGCGGCTATAAAACGAGCGGCGGGCTGCATGGTGTCGGCGCGTCTGTTGTTAATGCGCTTTCAGAGAGGCTGAAAGTGACCATCATGCGAGATGGATTTATTTACGAACAAACGTTCGTTAATGGTGGGAAGCCGCAGACTACCTTAGAGAAAATTGGAAAAACCAAAAAGACAGGAACGCGGATCAGTTTTAAACCCGATCCTTCCATTTTCAGTGTGACCTCTTATAATTATGACACGTTATGTGAGCGTCTCCGTGAATCAGCCTTCCTTCTAAAAGGACTGAAGATTACTATCACAGATGAAAGGCATGACCAGCAGGACGTTTTTCACTTTGAAAGCGGCATACAGGCCTTTGTACAGTACTTGAATGAAGAAAAGGATAGTATCCATCCGGTGGTCTTCTTTGAAGGGGAACATAACAGCATTGAAGTGGAGTTTGCTTTTCAATTCAATGATGGCTTTTCGGAAAACATCCTTTCCTTCGTGAATAATGTCAGGACGAAAGATGGGGGTACGCATGAAGCCGGAGCCAAGACCGCGATGACGCGTGTATTCAATGAATATGCCCGTAAAGCTGGGATTTTGCGCGATAAAGATAAGAACCTTGAAGGAACGGATATAAGGGAAGGATTGTCCGGAATTGTATCGGTCCGCATTCCTGAGGAACTCCTTCAATTTGAAGGGCAGACGAAAGGGAAACTGGGAACAAGTGAAGCCAGGTCTGCTGTTGATGCAGTCGTTTCGGAACATCTCCTCTATTTCCTGGAAGAAAACCCGGACACCAGTTCACTTTTAATCAAGAAGTCAATCAAAGCGGCTCAGGCAAGGGAAGCTGCAAGAAGAGCCCGTGAAGATGCCAGAAATGGGAAAAAGAGAAAGCGGTCTGAAACCATCCTCTCCGGAAAGCTGACCCCTGCTCAGTCAAGAAACCCTCAGAAGAATGAACTATATTTGGTCGAGGGTGATTCTGCCGGCGGTTCTGCTAAGCAAGGAAGAGACCGGAAATTTCAGGCGATACTTCCTCTTAGGGGAAAAGTCATCAATACAGAAAAAGCTAAATTGCAGGATATCTTTAAAAATGAAGAGATCAACACCATCATCCATGCTATCGGAGCAGGAGTGGGCCCGGAATTTAATTTAGGCGACATCAACTACGATAAAATTGTGATCATGACGGATGCCGATACGGATGGAGCTCATATTCAGGTCCTTCTTTTAACATTCTTCTACCGTTACATGAAGCCGTTATTGGATGCAGGGAGAGTCTACATTGCCCTTCCGCCGCTTTTCAAAGTCAGCAAAGGCTCTGGAAAGAAAGAAGTGATTGAATATGCGTGGACCGAGGATGAACTGGACGGGGCTATCAAAAAGATCGGCAAAGGCTATATGATTCAGCGCTATAAGGGTCTCGGGGAAATGAACGCTGACCAGCTTTGGGAGACTACGATGGATCCCGAAACACGGACCTTGATCCGGGTCAAGATCGATGATGCCGCACGGGCTGAGCGCCGTGTGACAACCCTGATGGGAGATAAAGTAGAACCACGCAGGAAATGGATTGAAAGTAATGTTGCCTTTGGCCTCGAGGAAGATGGCAGCATATTGGAAAATGAAAATGTATCTGTCGCTGAGGAGGGTGATGTATGACAACTCAAGAACGATACCAGGACCTGCCCCTTGAAGATGTGATAGGTGACCGGTTTGGCCGATACAGCAAATATATCATTCAAGAACGCGCATTACCGGATGCCCGTGATGGCTTGAAGCCTGTACAGCGCCGGATTCTCTACGCTATGCATTTTGAAGGGAATACACATGAAAAAGGCTTCAGGAAATCAGCCAAGACCGTCGGAAACGTAATCGGTAATTATCATCCCCATGGTGATACATCCGTTTACGATGCTATGGTCCGCATGAGCCAGGAATGGAAGCTCAGAAAATTGCTCGTTGAAATGCATGGAAACAACGGAAGTGTCGATGGCGACCCTCCTGCTGCTATGCGTTATACAGAAGCACGATTATCAGCTATCTCTACAGAGCTTCTGCGCGATATAGAAAAGAATACGGTGGATTTTGTACCGAATTTTGATGATACTTCAAAAGAACCGACCGTCTTGCCTGCGCGTTTCCCAAGTTTGCTGGTAAATGGGTCGACCGGAATTTCCGCCGGATATGCAACAGACATTCCACCTCATCACTTGTCAGAAGTCATTGATGCGGTCATTATGCGCATGGACAAGCCGGAATCATCCGTTGATGATTTGATGACCGTCATTAAAGGGCCTGACTTCCCAACTGGTGGTACTATACAAGGTGTTGAAGGAATTAAGAAGGCATATGAAACAGGAAAAGGGAAGATTGTTGTTCGAGGAAAGACGGAAGTGGAAGCGGTCCGCGGAGGAAAGCAGCAGATTGTCATTACTGAAATTCCATATGAAGTCAATAAAGCCAACCTGGTCAAGAAAATGGATGAGTATCGTCTTGACAGAAAAGTCGAGGGTATTGCCGAAGTAAGGGATGAAACGGACCGCACCGGCCTGCGCATCGTCATCGAGCTGAAGAAAGAGGCCGATGCAGACGGTGTCCTGATGTTCCTTTATAAAAATACTGACCTGCAGGTCGCCTACAATTTCAATATGGTTGCCATCCACAACCGCCGTCCTCAACTTATGGGACTGCGCCAGCTGCTGGACGCATATATCGAACATCAAAAAGAAGTCGTCACGAACAGATCTAAATATGACTTAAAAAAAGCACAGGAAAGACAGCATATTGTAGAAGGCTTGATGAAAGCCTTATCGATACTTGATGAAGTGATCGCTGCCATCCGTGCCTCTAAAGATAAACGTGATGCCAAAAACAATTTGATTGCCAAGTTCGATTTTTCAGAAGCACAAGCTGAAGCCATTGTATCCTTGCAGTTATATCGACTGACAAACACGGATATTACGGCTCTTAAAAAGGAAGCGGAAGAGCTGGCGAACCTTATTAGTGAGCTTACAGCGATTCTGGAAAGTGAAAGCAAGTTGTTAAGTGTCATCAAAAAAGAGATGAGAGCAATCAAGAAGCAGTTTGCCGACGAAAGACGCTCTGTCATAGAAGCGGAAATCGAAGAAATCAAGGTGAACCTCGAAGTCATGATTGCCAATGAAGATGTAATGGTGACTGTAACGAAAGATGGTTATATCAAGAGGACGAGCCTCCGGTCATTCGCAGCGTCCAACGGGCAGGACCTCGCTATGAAAGAAACGGACAGGGTCCTTATACAACAGGAGATGAATACAACCGATGTCCTGTTACTATTCACGGACAAAGGCAGTTATCTGTATTGCCCGGTTCATGAACTGCCGGATATCCGCTGGAAGGATCTCGGCCAGCATGTGGCAAACGTTATTTCAATTGATAAGGATGAAAATCTCATCAGTGCCATGCCGATTAAAGAATTCGATGAGAATCGATATCTCTTGTTCATTACAAAGAATGGCATGGCCAAGAAATCGCTGTTAAGCCAGTATAAAGCTCAGCGGTATTCCAGGGCACTGGTAGCTCTCAATCTGAAAAAGGATGACGAATTGATTGATGTTCATTTGACGGATGGAAGCCAGGACTTATTCCTTGCCACTCACTTTGGGTTAGGCCTATGGTTCAGCGAGGAAGAAGTCAGTGTTGTGGGACCGAGAGCAGCGGGAGTCAAAGGAGTTAATCTAAAAGACGGAGACTTCGTGGTTGGTGGAAAGACCATCACAACGCCTGCTTCCCAATCGATTTTGATAGCCACGCAGCGAGGTGCTGTGAAAAAGATGAAGCTTGCAGAGTTTGAAAAAACTTCTAGAGCGAAACGCGGTCTCGTTATGCTGCGCGAATTGAAAGCCAATCCGCATCGTTTGGCTGGAATGGAAGTTGTGGAAGAAATAGATGCAGTTTCTCTTGAAACGAGCAAAGGACATGTGGAAACAATCCAAGCTGCCACTTTCAGAAACAATGACCGTTATTCTAACGGCTCATTTGTATTAGATCAGGGAGAAAGCGGGTCTGTAGTCAAAATATGGCGTGAACCGCGGCCAACTTTATAAATGAATAATGGAAGCAGACACAGATAGAGTGTCTGCTTCTTATTTTTTCGGTTTTGCAATCAAGATACTAGGGTAATACCAAGGTATGTTTTTGCTTCAAAGTAACTCGCAGGAGGAATTTCGATGGAGACAGATAAAAATTTTATGGACTACTTTACTGCTATAACAGGCTCACTGAATACGTTTATTTGGACGTATATACTCATTGCGGCACTGATAGCACTTGGCATTTACTTTTCAATCAGGTTAAAGTGGGTTCAATTCCGCTATATCGGTGAAATGTTCAAGCTTCTTACTGATAAAGCGATGATTTCAGCAGACGGAAAAAGAGGAATCTCCTCCTTCCAGGCCTTTACCGTGTCAACTGCTTCCCGTGTAGGGACCGGGAATCTTGCGGGAGTGGCTACTGCCATAGCCGGTGGAGGACCTGGAGCCGTATTTTGGATGTGGCTCATTGCTTTATTAGGCGGTGCAACATCATTTGTGGAAAGTACACTTGCGCAGATTTATAAGGTTAAGGATAAAGATGAATTCCGCGGCGGTCCGGCTTACTATATGGAGAAAGGCCTGAATGCCAGATGGATGGGCATTATCTTTGCCATAGTCATCACTTTCAGTTTCGGACTGGTGTTCAATTCTGTGCAATCGAATACGATTTCAATAGCGGTAAATGAGTCCTATGGGCTGAACCGGCTGACAATCGGATTGATTCTGGCAGGTTTAACAGCAGTTGTTATTTTTGGTGGAATTAAGCGTATCGCCCATGTAACTCAGATACTAGTCCCCGTATTGGCGATATTGTATATACTCCTGGCTTTATATATTTTAGTCCGGAACATAACTGTCCTCCCGGATATGTTTATTCTTATCTTTGAAAGTGCATTCGGCTTGAGAGAAGTCGTCAGCGGAGGTGTAGGGGCTGCCGCTGATGATGGGAATCAAGAGGGGCTTGTTCTCCAATGAAGCGGGTATGGGTAGTGCACCGAATGCTGCTGCAACTGCTGCAGTCACCCATCCGGCAAAGCAGGGGTTGATTCAGACACTAGGCGTGTTTACAGATACATTGATCATTTGTACTTCTACAGCTTTTATCATAATTTTATCCAACGAGTACACAGGCGGACTTGACGGGATCAGTTTGACACAGGCAGCGTTGACTTATCACGTGGGAGACTGGGCAGGAGCTTTTGTTGCCACGGCGATTTTCTTGTTTGCCTTCAGTTCCATAATCGGAAACTATTATTACGGGGAAACCAATATTGACTTTATTAAATACAGCCCTGTCTCTCTATTTCTCTATCGTCTTGCTGTACTTGGTATGGTTGTATTTGGTGCGACGGTGGAACTTGAGGTCGTATGGGGGCTGGCGGATCTATCCATGGGGCTCATGGCCATCATTAACTTGGTAGCCATCACACTGCTGGCGAAAATAGCAGCAGCAGCCTTGAAGGATTATCGCCTTCAAAAGAAAGAAGGAAAAGATCCCGTATTTTATTCTGACTCGATTCCAGGCCTTGAAAATATCGAATGCTGGGATACAATGCCAGAAGAAGAAATGAAAAAAAGACAAGGATAATATCAACGGATGACCAGCAGGTGGTCATCCGTTTTTTCTATAGTATTGAAAAACCTTAGGCATTCGGAGGGCACTGAAAATCTACCGAATTTTATAGTCTACTTGCTTTAACCTCAGATAAAGTCAACTATCCTTCCTTAAAGAGGAAGAAAGGTTGACTTTTTTCTTGCTCTCTATCCTGCATCAGCGTTAGAAACCTTTGGTGTTTTTTTAGTTGCCTGCCACCGCTGGAAGGATAGAAGGGTGCTAATTAAAGCTAGTGACCGGTGTTGCTTAACTATGTAGTTCAGTGTTTTGGATAGTAAATAGAGGAAAGAGATTCCCTTATTTCTTACAAAACTCTAAGAAAAGCTAAAATAGGGGAATAAATTTCCCTTAATTAGCTTAATACGCTAGAAAAATTGTGCTTTTTATCATATAAGGGAAAAAAGTTCCTCTATTTTCACCTTAATAAGCTTGAAATTGCAGATAAGGGAAAAAAGTTCTCTTATTTCCGGCTGAGTACCCAATTAAGGGAATGACTGGACGATCTCTCTCTAAAGCCCATTACATTATTCACCCAACCAAGCAGAGTAGGCCTCCTCAACAAAAAACCAGCACTCTTTCATAAAGCTTTTATGAAAAAGGCAGAATCGCTCTTGGAAGTGAGCGATTCTGCCTTTAAACTAATTGTTGGACTTTTTCAGTGCCCTCGGCATGCGGGTGGTCTTTTTTTCTCTAGAGAACATTTGCCTGTCGGGGCTGACCAAGGCGCTTACGCTTTTGTTCCGTCCAGCTTCAGCGCCTAGCCCCTCGGGGTCAAATAACCCCTAGAGAATAAAAGGAAAACCCGCCTTTTTTTCTCTAGAGAACATTTGCCTGTCGGGGCTGACCAAGGCGCTTACGCTTTTGTTCCGTCCAGCTTCAGCGCCTAGCCCCTCGGGGTCAAATAACCCCTAGAGAATAAAAGGAAAACCCGCCTTTTTTTCTCTAGAGAACATTTGCCTGTCGGGGCTGACCAAGGCGCTTACGCTTTTGTTCCGTCCAGCTTCAGCGCCTAGCCCTTCGGGGTCAAATAACCTCTAGAGAATAAAAGGAAAACCCGCCTTTTTTTCTCTAGAGAACATTTGCCTGTCGGGGCTGACCAAGGCGCTTACGCTTTTGTTCCGTCCAGCTTCAGCGCCTAGCCCCTCGGGGTCAAATAACCTCTAGAGAATAAAAGGAAAACCCGCCTTTTTTTCTCTAGAGAACATTTGCCTGTCGGGGCTGACCAAGGCGCTTACGCTTTTGTTCTTATCTCCAGACTTACATATAAATTCCTTTACTGGAGAAGATAAGAAAAACGATATTGTAAGGAGAGATACTAATGAGAAAGGAATTGTTATTTGCGTTTGCTGCTTTCTTTTTCATGTCGCTTCACGCCATTGCTGGTAATTTTGCAGAAGAACAGAATCAACCGAATGTTCTAGTGATCACCACCTATGAAAAGGACGTTACGGGAGATAAGGCAAAAGATGAAATAACGCTGTGGGGTAAACCTTATGAACCAGGAGCCCTTTTTTATAAAGAGATTTGGGCCGAAATCCAAACGGCTGATGGAAAGAAATTCAGAATTGACTATGAAGGGGGCTATGAACCGCAAATTGTATTTCCCGATTTGAATCATGATGGTGTAAAGGATCTCCTGCAATCTTCTGCTACTGGAGGAAGCGGCGGGCTCTATAACTATAGTTTGTATACATTGGCAGGTGATCAAAAGACTGATATCGGCATGCCGCCAGCTCTTTCGATTGACGCCCATTTCGAAAATGATTATAAAGGTGTCATCACTTTTTCAGATACGAATGAATCATTCACCGTAGATTTGGGCGATCGAAAAGAAGATTATGAAAGGCTTGGAATTTTCCAGGACGGAAAATTGAATGAACCGACCGAAATGATGGTTATCCCTTATGCGATGTTTGAACCTGTCAAAATAAAAGGCAAGGAAGGGAAAGGATTGAGAGGAGTACAGCGGATCAGCGGTGCCTATCAAGCGGATGCTGTTGGAAACGTTTATTCCTATTGGTACTTTGAAAACGATCAATGGAACTTGACTGATATGAAATGGGAAGAGTTATAGAGAGCAAAAAGAACCTTTTGTAGGCTTTTATCATACTTTATTGTAAGCAAACACACATCAAGAATGGTGAGGTGGCTTACGATGAGTGAGTTCAATCCAGATAAGGTATCTGTGACGTATCTTCCGCCGGCTTCGGTTTTCAGTCCTCTTGATGCAAGAAAATATACTTTGACGCACTCGGACAATTCGGGTCAGCTGTTTCTGAGTATAGGCTGCCATTATGACTTGGATCAGCTGGATGCAAGCATGAGGGATGAGGTACTTGCTGAATGGGTAAGAGTAATGGGGCAGTATACCCTTTCAGGGAAAGTCTATATAAGCGGAGGAGAATTTGATAAGAATCTCTCTAAAGTTCGGTATATGATTTTTCAAAAGGAAATGCCTCTCGCCTTGGCTGCAATAGTGAATGCTGATCAAGGATTTTTCTCTTATTTTCCGTGGCTCCTGGATGCCCCTATTTATATTGCCTTTGAATCTGTACATCCTGATTTTCAAGGAATACACTATTTTGGGACGCCAAGACGCTATTTGCTGAAATGAGAAATTATCTGACTGAAGGGGGAAGGTTCCTCTTCAGTTTTTTATTGAGAGTGAAATAAATTTTATAAATAGGAGAGGCGGCAAAGGAACAGAAAACCAAATTCAGCCTTGAAATAAAGAAGTATACAGACAATCAGATTGTTTAAGATACCCTTAACGCTGAATAGTACTTTTTTTATTACAATTAGTACTCAAACGTTACGCTTCTTACTCAGGGGAGGGATATCTTATCCAGATTAAATCAATGCATTTCTTCTCTAATGTACAGGGATGCTGCTTTTCTACAGGTAAAATGTAGTCCTCTATTTTAATGGATGTTTTCCCATATTTTGTTGCCTTCGAAAAAATCCCAAGAGCCGGAATTTTCACCACTAAGAGTTTTATCTCTAATCGGGGAAAAGAAGATCTTTTCTTTTGGCTTTTTTCTGATTAATTGCTGATTTATATTACGAATTTACCTTTATCCCCCTTTACGTAAGAAGATTGGTGCAAAAGGCGTACAATCTACTGCGGGACTAGCGGTCGTCTAGTTGTAGCACCCAGCCCTTCGGGATCAAATAACGCGCATCGAAATAAAAGGAAAGACCACCTTTTATTTCGGTACGGAACATTGTCTGTCGGGGCTGCCCAGGGCGCTTCCACTTTTTAAAACAGGCGAGCTGAGGATACTCACCGCCCGCCCTAGTTTAAAGCAGCCACAATTCCTGCGAAAATACACTTTCATTTTTATTACCCTATTCCTCCTTGTTGCGGTAGTTATTTTTCAGAATTAGTATCAAATAGCAACAAAGTTTACGAAAAGAGCCATTATAAAAGAGAAATATCAATATATTAATCTACTCGATTTTACTTTCACATACGTTTGTTATATAATTGTTGATTAGTTTCAATTAATTACTAGTTTGCGATTATTAAATGACATGAGGTGAAAAGATATGTTGAAGAAAATCAAATGCAACTACCTTAGCCTTTTCTTTTTGGCAGTAGTTTTACTTTGGTTAAAAACATATTTAGTACAACATATAGAATTTAAGTTGGGTTTGGATAATAGTTTACAGGAATTTCTCCTATTTCTAAATCCAATAGGATCCATTCTCTTATTTTTGGGGTTAACGCTGCTATCGAATAAACGAAAATTCTTATGGCTTGTTATTTTTCACTTTGGCCTGAGTTTTTTATTGTTTGCAAACGTCGTGTATTATCGCTTCTTTAGTGATTTTATTACAATTCCAACTTTAATGCAGACCAATAACTTCGGGGATGTTAGCACAAGTGTTACTTCACTTTTAAAGCCTTATGATTTCTTATTGTTTGTGGATACAATTATCTTGCTTGCCATTGGGTTAAAGTTCAAGGTGAAACAATCAAATCCAGCAGTAAAAGGCAGATATGCGGCGGCAATTCTGATTGCGGCAGTTCTAGTTATTTCTTTAAATATTCAGTTGGCAGAGAAGGATCGCCCTCAATTATTAACAAGGACTTTTGACCGTACCTATATTGTTAAGTATTTAGGAATGTATAACTATACTATCTATGATGCTGTTCAGAGTATTAAAATTTCATCTAAACGTGCACTCGCTGACTCGGATGATGTTGCAGAAGTACTGGCATATAATGATTTGAATTATGCCAAACCTAATCCGGAATATTTCGGAGCGGCAAAAGGTATGAATGTAATCTACCTTCATCTTGAGTCAATGCAGAATTTCTTAATTGATTATGAACTGCACGGGGAAGAAGTGACACCATATTTGAACTCTTTATCAAGAGGGGAGAACACTCTATATTTTGACAACTTCTTTCATCAGACTGCTCAAGGGAAGACATCTGATGCAGAATTTCTATTAGAGAATTCCATGTATGGATTGCCTCAAGGCTCAGCTTTTGCTTTAAAAGGAATGAATACGTATCAAGCCGCTCCTGCCATTTTAGATCAAAAAGGTTATACTTCAGCAGTGTTCCATGGAAACAATGGAACGTTTTGGAATCGAAACGAGATTTATAAATCATTTGGTTTTGATAGATTCTATGACGCAAGCTACTATGAACTTGAAGAAGATGAGCTCGCGGAATATGGGTTGATGGATAAGCCGTTTTTTGACCAATCTAAGCCTTTACTTGAATCCTTGCCGCAGCCATTTTATACAAAGTTCCTGACTGTTTCACATCATTTTCCTTATAAAATGGATCAAGCAAAAACAACGATTGACCCGCATACGACAGGTGATGCATCTGTAGACAATTACTTCCAGACTGCACGATATGCAGATGAAGCCATTGAAGAATTCTTTGCCTACTTAAAAGAATCGGGACTGTATGAGAACACTGTTGTCGTTATGTATGGTGATCATTATGGAATATCAGAGAACCATAATAAGGCAATGGCAGAAGTATTAAATAAAGAAATCACTCCGTATGAAAGTGCCGGATTGCAGCGCGTTCCTTTATTGATACATGTGCCGGGGATAGAAGGAGGCAAAATGCATCAGTATGGCGGACAAGTTGATCTGCTTCCTACTCTCATGCATATATTGGGTATCGAAACAAAACCATACCTTCAGTTTGGAACAGATTTGTTATCAGAAGATCATAAACAACTGGTGCCGTTCAGAAATGGCGATTTTGTAAGTTCGGAAATCACCTACACTGACGGTAAATATTATGACTCTGTTACAGGTGAAGAAATTGAAGGAACTAATTCAGCTGAAAAACTTCGTGAAACTGCCCAGAAGACTTTGGACTATTCCGACAGGGTTGTGGAAGGTGATCTTTTACGCTTCTACACCCCTGAAGGTTTTACTCCTGTTAATAGAGCAGACTACAATTATATCCCTGATGAATCTAAGGCAGCTGAACAAGTTAGCAGTGATACTAGATAAAAAGAAGTTGTTGAGCTTAACGGCTCAGCAGCTTTTTGAATGAGAAGTAAGGTTTTAGATCCTTATATATAATATTTTTTAAAAAGTTATATTGGTAAAATTATTTAGCATTGATAAATAGCGCTTAAACATGGTATAAGTGTAGAAGAAAGTAAGGAAGCAAGCAAAACTTCTTTACTTTTTATTTTTGTGGTACCTTCAGGGTTTTTCCTGAGGACCAAATGATGAGAGGATTGAATTTAGTTATGGAAGATAATTTCTGGCGTGAATTACCACGGCCGTTTTTTATACTGGCACCAATGGAAGATGTGACGGATGTCGTTTTCCGCCATGTAGTGAGTGAAGCTGCACGACCTGACGTGTTTTTCACAGAGTTTACGAATTCGGAAAGTTATTGCCATCCCAATGGCCGCCAAAGTGTGCGCGGGCGTTTGACTTATACAGAAGATGAACAACCAATTGTGGCCCATATATGGGGAGACAAACCTGAATTCTTCCGCGAGATGAGTATTGGCATGGCTAAAGAAGGTTTCCGCGGGATAGATATCAATATGGGTTGTCCTGTAGCGAATGTTGCTGGGAATGGGAAGGGCTCCGGCCTCATCCGCCGTCCGGAAGTTGCGGCAGAACTGATCCAAGCCGCAAAAGCAGGCGGACTGCCAGTAAGCGTGAAGACCAGGCTGGGTTATACAGAAGTAGATGAATGGCGTGAATGGCTTAAGCACTTATTGGAACAAGATATCGTTAACCTTTCTATTCACCTCCGTACTAAAAAAGAAATGAGTAAAGTCGACGCGCATTGGGAGCTGATTCCGGAAATCAAAAAACTTCGGGATGAAGTAGCACCCAATACTCTTTTGACCATCAATGGAGATATACCTGACCGTCAAAAGGGCTTGGAGCTTGTGGAAAAATACGGTGTCGATGGAGTTATGATCGGCCGTGGAATATTCAACAATCCATTTGCTTTTGAAAAAGAAAAGAAAGAGCACGACAGCAAGGAATTGCTCGATCTTTTAAGACTTCACTTAGATCTCTTTGATAAATATTCAACTGAATCTGAGCCGCGTTCTTTCAAGCCGCTTCGCCGATTTTTCAAGATTTATGTCCGCGAATTCCGAGGGGCAAGTGAATTAAGAAATCAGTTGATGGACACTGAGACGACTGATGAAGTACGAGCATTGCTTGATAGCTTTGAAGAAAAAGCGGCTTTAGTAGAATAAGGTAAAAGCACTCACTAATACTATTTTGGGCGGCCGCTGAAAAAGTCCAACAACAAACTAAAAGGCAGAATCGTTGATTTCAAAGAACGATTCTGCCTTTTTCTCGTCAGATACTATTAAAAAGTATTGATTTCCGCTTAAGATGCACGACTCCACCGGGCTGGTGCGCGATGCAGTGAGCTTTATAGCGTAAGCGGCTTGTTATTTTCATAATTAAGTATCCAGCGGTAAAAGAAGGGGAGTTTTTCCCCTTATACGAAGAACCAGCACCTATTTTCTAATGTCTTAAGTCAAATAAGGGGAATTTCTCCCGCTATTAAAGCTGTTTTCAAATACTTTTTAGTAAATAAGGAGAATATTCCCCTCTATATAACTAACCAAAGTGCTGAAACTGGCTGTTCGGTACCGCTGGTCACTATTCCAGGTCCTCGAATCCACTTCTTTCCATCGACTAGTTGAGAAAGTACCTCTCCAGGCCCGGCAGGCTAATGTTTCAAAAATCATTAAAAGACTTTAAAACTAATGGGATAAAAAGAGTAACACATTCAATGGGGTGTAAGAATAAAGTCAATCTTTCTTCTCATAGTTGACTTTTATTGGTTATAGAGGATCTGATACTAAAATTCGGTATATTTTCAGTGCCTTCCAATATGGATGAGTGCTTTTATTGTGAAAAGGAAATATAGCTACTCTATGGAAGTCGGCTCTTCCCATTTACTGAAAGAAAATAGCTTGTACTACTCCTGCAAAAACACAGTGAGGTCTTAGGTACTAATGAGCTAATGAGCAAGAGTGTTTGTTCCTCTGCCAGAGTAAATTGAACCATGACAGAGTATATGTACTAATAATAATCGTTTTCTTTCTTTACTATATTCTAAAAGCTTTAAATGACTAATAATGCTTATATTTGACCTTTGAATCCTAAGTATGAAAAAGGATATAATTAGAAGGCCCTAGGTTGAGAAGCATTTCTGAAGTTGAGCCAGAAGGAATTGCCCACTATCTTACAATAGTTATTGAATCCCCACTTAACCCATTCAAAGTCAGCCATTTTACTTATCTTATCACCCAAAAAAAAGCAACAAAGTTAGGAGTTATTTATTACATATGAAGAGTGCTACAAATGTATTTTATATTTCATTAGCCATCATGACAGGTCTTGTGTTGATAGGGGTAATGATGCCGGAAACTTTAGAAAGCATTACCAGCAGCGCGCAAGGTTTTATTCTGGACAGCTTCGGCTGGTACTACCTTGCGATCGTTACAGTATTTGTTGGAGTATGTTTGTATTTATTAATGAGTCCTGTTGGCAGGATAAAGCTTGGAAAACAGGATGATGTGCCTGAGTTTTCAAGACCTACCTGGGTTGCCATGCTTTTTAGTGCAGGTCTGGGAGTAGGTCTACTCTTTTATGGTACCTTTGAGCCGATCAGCCACTTTGCCATTAGTTCACCCACAGGGGAAGAAGGTACGAACCAAGGTATAAAGGATGCTATGAGATTTACATTCTTTCATTATGGGATTCACGCCTGGGCCATTTATGGTTCCATTGCCTTAGCTCTTGCGTACTTTACCTTTAGAAAAGGGGAACGCAGCTTGATAAGCAAGACACTTCGTCCGCTGATAGGCAAATATGCAGACGGAGCTGCAGGGACTGTCATTGATGTCATAGCGGTTATTGCTACGATATTAGGTGTTGCGACAACATTGGGTTTTGGAGCATCACAAATAAACGGAGGACTTTCATACTTGTTTGGAGTGCCAAACAATATGGTGGTTCAAACAATCATTATATCTATTGTGACAGTGCTGTTCATCGTATCTGCTTCCACTGGATTAGGTAAAGGGATCAAAATTTTGAGTAACTTGAATATGGGACTTACGGGTATCCTTTTCCTTTTCGTATTCATTTTCGGGCCTACGCTGTTTATTCTCAATTTATTTATTGACACCCTGGGGACGTATTTTCAAAACTTCCTTAACATGAGTTTTCGCATTGCTCCTCTTAATGAAGATGCCAGGGGATGGATTAATGGATGGACGATCTTCTATTGGGCTTGGTGGATTGCCTGGTCTCCATTTGTAGGTGTCTTTATTGCAAGGGTATCTAAAGGAAGAACAATCCGGGAGTTCATTGTGTACGTTCTGCTCGCTCCATCACTTATCTGTTTCATTTGGTTTACTACGTTCGGAGGGGCGGCGATCACAACCGAGGTAACCGGATTACTGTCGATCTCTGAGTTATTACCTCAAGAATCTCTCTTCGGATTGTTAGAAAGTTATCCGATTTCTATGGTGTCATCGATTCTAGCCATCGTCATTATCGTGACGTTCTTTGTTACTTCAGCCGATTCCGGGACATTTGTGTTAGGAATGATGACAACAAACGGTTCACAAAATCCTAGCAATCCTATTAAGATCGTATGGGGAATTTATCTTTCCGGGACTGCTCTTGTACTGCTTTATACAGGAGGGCTGCAGGCACTGCAAAATACAATGATCATAGCAGCTCTGCCATTCTCGATCATCTTAGGGTTAATTGTCATCAGTTTTCTGAAAGCTTTGCAAAAAGAAGCAAAAGAACTGGGGATTGGGCAGTTAAGAATTCCTGAGAAGAAAAATAAAAAACCTATTAAAACAACATAATAAAAAGGCCTTGTATCCATTATTAGGGATATAAGGCCTTTTTTCAAGAGAAGCTTGGCTGCTTTTTCACTCCCTCGTAATACTTAGACAATTGGTAAAAGAGAAACGTGGCTAATAGTCATATCCAAACCCACCTGTCTATTAGCAAAAAGGACTGAGGTAAAACCTGAGTCCTTTTTAGTATGTTCTTTACTGCTTCCAATCTTATCTACATGCTTTACTAAAAAAAAAATCATAATTATCCGGATCAACATGAAGAGAAATCCCGATACAATTGAAACTGCCTGCATTGTCGTAATTTCGCGATATGCCAGAAATACAGAAGCCGAACTTAAAGGTAGAAACATAAAAACGAGTTAGCGTCTAAGAGTATACTACACCATTAATTTTCAGAAAATTCCTGCGCCATTTTAGCTATTCCTGCTATAATGGTAATTAAATACTATTACTCGAGATTCATTTAATTTAAGGAGCGCATTCTGATGAAAAAGATCGCCACTTTGGCAAGTATTATCGTTTCAGCTGTGCTTTTATATTTTACCATTGATTCAGCACTTGATGTATATAAAGCGAGCTGGAAAATCCCGAACAAGACGATCCAGGGATCTCTAAATAAACGTCTTGTATTAATAACCCAGGAGCTTGATACACCTTTTTGGGATCAGGTCAGTTTCGGTGCGGTGAATCAATCTGTAAAAGAGGAAGTCACACTTGAGATATGGGGGAGCTATGGGAATGATCAAGAGAATTTCTTAAAGCAAATAGAATTAGCAATCTATTCAAAAGTGGACGGGATTATAGTACAGGGCCTGGATACTGAAGGATTTAAAGAGTTAACCAAAGTTAAGGCGGCATCCTTTGGTATCCCTATCATCACTGTAGCAAATGATGTTCCCGCATCGGAAAGCCTTCGAAAAACGTATGTGGGTTCAGATCAGCATCTTGCTGGAGAATTAATTGCGAGGCAGCTCGTCAATGATATGGGTACATCTGGGGAAGTGATCCTTATGCTTGACAGCAAACAGGAATATTATCAGGAAGAAAGGTTAAAAGGCATACAAAATTCCCTTGGAAGGTACCCTCATATCAAAGTGATTTCTGCTGAAACTGAAGACAGTAGAGAGCATGGGGGCGCTTTGACAAAGGATTTATTGAACCATTACCCGAATGTGGATGCTTTCGTCGCAGTAAACTCCAATTTCGCAGGAGACATCATTCAAGAGATTGAGAAGCGATCCAAAGTTGAACCTTTTTATATCTATTCCTTTGATGATAGCAGTGCATCATTATCTTCCTTGCAGCAGGGTAAGCTTGATGGGGTGGTTGAACAGTCACCAAAAGAGATGGGTGAGAGAAGTGTTAAGCTCATGGCTCAATGGCTGAAAAACGAGACTCTTCCGCTGGATCTGGAAGGTTATTTAACAGATATTAGAATGATAAAGGCGACCGATATAGAATGACTAGTATACAGAAGAAAATTTGGATGCTTGCTGTAATTGTAGTTCTGATCATGGCTTCGATTTGGATGTCGCTTACTTTTTATAATCAGAAAATGCAAGATCAATATAATGATATTCTTGAGAGGTATCTGGTACTGAACGAAATCAGGACTACCAGTCAGCAAACGGTAACAGCACTTAACAATTACCTGCTGCTTCCTTCTGCTGAAAATTTAAATTCCGTCAATGTTAATATGCGAGACATTCAGACAATGCAGGAAGAAGTGGTTGGTTTTAAAAATAGCGAAAATGAGTTTGAGTTGACCAGCTACATTAACTTACTCGCCAGTCTTGTAGAGGTAACAGATCGTGCCCTTGTATTTCATTCAGAAGAAGGCATTGAAAATGCAAGAAGTTCACTGAATGAAGCAACATATATATCTAATTATCTTGCTGAAATGACTCTTTCATTAATTGATTCGGAGCTTAGTACATATGATCAATTCTACCGGGCGATGATTGATCAGTCCGAAAAATTAAATGGGCTGGGAATTTGGTTATTACTGTTGATAACATTTTTACTATTGCTTTATACTTACTGGTTTTCCTTAAGAATTACAAAACCACTTGAAAAGCTGACTCGGGCTGCAAGTGAATTGTCGAGGGGAAGATTTGATTTGAAAATTGAAGTGGATTCCAAAGACGAAATGGCCTTTTTAGCAAGAATGTTTGAGCAGATGAGAACCAACATAAATAAGTTGATTATCGAAATCCAACAGAAAGCTCAACTTGAAAAAGAATTGCAGGAGAGTAAACTTCTATTAAAAGACAGTCAGCTTCATAGTTTACAAAGCCAGATAAACCCTCATTTTTTGTTCAATACCTTGAACACCGTCTCGAAAAAAGCCTATCTGGAAGGATCAGAAGAAACAAGCGACCTCCTGGTTAGCATTGCAGGACTGTTGCGCTATAACCTCAAACATCTGGATAAGACGATGACACTCTGTGATGAGGTAAACGTGTTAAAGCAATATATGATTATACAAAAAGCGAGATTTACAGACAGACTAGCCTTTGCCACAGACATAGAGGAATCGTGCTTGGAAATCGCAATTCCAGGTCTGACTCTTCAACCAATTGTTGAAAACGCTATCATGTATGCTGTTGAGCCTTGCGAAGCAGGCGGAAACATCTGGTTCCGGATCAAGGATAAAGGGGATCGAGTGATTATTGAAATCGAAGATAATGGCCCGGGTATACATGAAAATAAGATTAATAGAATTTTAAATGAAGAGGTGGAACAAGATCCAAAGCAAGGGCAAAGTTCAGGAATTGGATTGAATAACGTGGTAAGGCGTTTACGTCTTTTTACAGGTAATAGAGATGTAATCAAGATAGAAGGAAAGGAAGGAATCGGAACGAAGGTAACAATAGAGTTACTTAAGGCGGGAGGAGTTGCGAATGATGTTCAAAGTGCTGGTGGTTGATGATGAGCAAATCGAACGTGATGCATTGCAAGTGATCTTAGAAAGAAATTTTTCAAACCTTATAATAGAGCAAGCGAGAAACGGCAGACTGGCTGTTGAGATAGCTGCAGAGTTTCAACCTGATTTAGTGTTAATGGATATTCAGATGCCTGGCCTAAATGGATTTGAAGCAATTGAGAAAATTAATCGTGACCATCCTGCAATTAAATTTATCATGATTACTGCGTTTGCAACATTTACTTATGCTCAATCTGCCCTAAAGCTTGGTGTAATTGATTATATGGTGAAGCCAACTAAAGTAACGGAAATCGTGGACATCATTGCCAAAGCACTCCATGAGATAGAGGAACAACGTAGATTAATGGATATCGAGAAGGAAAAACAGGACACTTTACAAAAAGCAATGTCCGTCTTTGAAACAGATGTTGTAACACAGCTGTTGTTTGACCATGTTCATGAAGTTCATTTACACGAGTTGGTCGAGAAGCTGGGTATGCAAATGACAGAAGAAAAATATGTAATGAGTGTAATCCTTCCACCTGATTCGGAAAAGTATTATTCGACAATCAGGGAAAAGGTCAGGAATACTGGGAATGCATGGACGGGAGCTTTATACGGCCGACACTTACCCATTATTGCTTTTAAAAGTAAAGACCAATCCTATCGATCTCAAGCTACTATGTTAGCCAGAACAATCCTTAAATCTGTAAAATCAGCTAAAGATGAGTGGTTTATTGGAATAGGTAATTTGTATCATTCATCGAATAAAATTAAGCAATCTTATCAAGAGTCTTTATCAGCAACCTGGGATACATCGCTGCCTGTTAAATACTGTTTTTTTTCCGATATTCCTATACTTCCTGCCGGCATCAATGACCATATGGCTAAGCAATATGAACAACAATTTTTTGACAATATCCGCCATGGAGAATGGGAAGCAATTCATGCCTTCTTGGAAGACTTAATTGAACGGAATGAAAAACAAGGAACTGGTGTGCTGTTAACACAGCATCTTCTTATGAAGTTTCTTTGGATCATCTCTCAGGTCATGAGTGAAATGGGAATGGAATTAGTCTCACCTGTCTATCCATTTAAATCGACCGACTATCGCCAATTGCGGGCAGAGATAAGCCAGGTCCTGAAAAGGCTGAAGCAGTACGTACAAAAGCATCATGAGAAAATGGAGACAAACACCATTGAACAGATTAAGCAATATATAATTGATCATGCCTATCAGGATATATCATTAGAGGAAATAGGCAGCGTAATCGGCCTGAGCCCGATATACATCAGTAAAATTTTCAAAGAGGAGCTTGGTGTAAATTACATTCATTTCTTAACTGAGTGCCGTATAGAAAAAGCAAAAAAATTGATGAGGGATCCCGAGAAAAGTTTAAAGGAAATCACCTTTGAAATTGGGTATCATGATCCTAACTACTTTAGTAAAGTATTTAAAAAAATGTGTCATGCTTCACCGACCGAATATAGAAAGAAAATCTTAGAAAATAAAAAGCTCGTCTAAAAGAAGGAAAGGAAGCGGGATGAATGAAAAGGGTTCTATATATAGCAAGTGGCTGGCTGGTTATAGTACTGTTACTGCATATAGTTTCTTCTTGTGAGCGATATGAAAACTCTGCTATAAAGAGTCCTTCTAATAAGATTCCAGCTGAAGTGAAAGAAACAGAAACAGAAGGGGATGATATTAAAATTGGTTTTTTGATGGGGACTCTCCTCGAAGAACGCTGGCAGAAGGATCGTGATTTATTCAAAGAAGCGGTAGAAGAACTGGGTGCCCATGTGGAGATAATGTCAGCAGATGGAGACGATGCTTTGCAAATATGGCAAGCAGAAACATTAATCAGCCAGGGAGTCGATTTGTTGGTCATTATTCCACAGAATGCTGAATCAGCAGCTGCCATCGTAGAAAAGGCTCATTCAGCAGGAGTTAAGGTATTGTCTTACGACCGGCTGGTAACAAATGCTGAAGTGGATATGTACGTATCTTATGACAACGAAAAGGTTGGAGAGCTGCAAGCCAAAGCCATTACCCAATTAGTACCTAAAGGGAAATATGTCTATATCGGTGGAGGAGAAATTGATAATAATGCTTATTTAATTAAAAAAGGGGCATATTCTGTACTTCAGCCATTAATTGATAAAGAAGATATCACAATTGTATTTGATCAATGGACGAAAGACTGGCTGCCCTCTAATGCCAAAAAAAATATAAATCACGCCCTTGATGCCAATGATAACCAAATTGATGCTATTATTGCTCCAAATGACACAACGGCTGGCGCAATACTAGAGGTACTTAAGGAACGGGGACTGATTGGCAGAATTCCTGTATCCGGCCAGGATGCTGACCTTGCAGCGGTCCAAAGCATTGTCTCTGGGGAACAGGCCATGACGGTTTACAAGCCTATCCAAGAGTTAACAAAAACGGCGGCAGAGCTTGCTGTCAAGCTTGCAAAGGGAGAAGAGATCAAAAACGAGCTGAAAATAAATAATGGGAGAATCGAAGTACCATCTGTTCTCCTCCCGCCGATTGCTGTCAATAAAGATAATTTGGACGAAACCATAATCGCAGATGGGTTTCATACTAAAAATGAAGTTTATCAGTTGAAAGATAAGCAGTAAAGGACATGGAATGTAAATTCTGTGTCCTTTTTTGGTTTAATAAAACGAAAAATAAAAAGAGGAAGCTCACAGGATGAGCATAAGAAAAAGCAAGGAAATTTAAAAAGTACAGACGAATACCAAAAAAGTGCTATAAGTAAGCGTTTTCATTCGAGTGGGCCCTTGATATATTAAGGTTGTTAGATAAATCAGAAAATTTTGAAAGGGGTTACAAAAGATGAAGAAATTATTCCTTGTGTTAACAATTGCTATTATGGCCGTTCTTATTGCAACAGGTTGCAGCAGCAGTACTGGAGGAAGCGGAGAGGTTAAAGTGGGGATCGTCCTGCCGACGAAAGATGAACAAAGATGGGTGCAAGATGAGGAAAGATTCAAAGAGGCAATCAGTGATTCTGACTACTCTGCAGAAATTTTATTCAGCCAGGGCTCTTCTGCAAAAGAGAAAGAAAATGTAGATACCTTGATTAGCAAAGGAATTGATGTATTAATCATTACTCCTGTTGATGGTGATTCAGCTGGAAGTGCAGTTGAAAATGCAAAAAAAGAAGACATCACCGTTATAGCTTATGACCGCTTAATTACCAATACAGACGCAGTTGATTACTATGTAACCTTTGACAGTGTAGCCGTTGGTGAAGCTCAAGCACAATATTTGGTTAATCATTCAGAGGGCTCAGGGGTTCCTTTATACTTATATGCCGGTGCAGCCACAGATAACAATGCCTTCTTGTTCTTCGAAGGAGCTTGGAATGTACTTCAGCCAAAAATCGCAGATGGTACATTTGTGATTGCAAACTCCAGCGAAGCAGAAGCCTTGAAAGATAAAACAGAATTAAGTCGTGAAGAAATGAGTAAGATCGTCAGTCAGCTTACTACTGGATGGGATCCAAACGAAGCCAAAAACAAAGCGGAAACGCACTTAACCGCGGCAGGAGAAGACATGAAAGGTGATGTAGCTATCCTTGGCCCCAATGATGACACGGCACGTGCGATTGCTGATGTATTTTCCGCGGAAAGTGGTGTCACAAGTTATGTCATCTCTGGCCAGGATGCAACTAAAGCTTCCATCCAGTATATCATCGATGATAAGCAGTCCATGACTGTATTTAAGGATGTTCGTACATTAGTAAAAGATGCAATGGATATGGCACTGACAATTCTTGATGGTGATAAACCCGAAACAACTGGTTCGTATGATAACGGGTCAACTGAAGTACCAGCTAAACAATCAGATGTAATCAGTGTAGATAAAGACAATGTTAAAGCAGAAATCGTTGATAGTGAGTACTATGATGCTAGTGAATTTACCGGGTTAGAATAAAAGAATGATAAGCGGAATAGTGATAGATCAATCTTCTATCACTATTCTATATGTGCTAATTGGTCTGGTTAAGGAGGCATAACATGAGTAATTATATTTTAGAGATGAACCAGATATCAAAAGAGTTTCCAGGTGTAAAGGCATTGTCGAATGTAAACTTTAAAGTAGAAAGAGGAGAAATTCACTGCCTTGTAGGAGAAAATGGAGCCGGTAAGTCAACACTGATGAAGGTGCTTAGCGGTGTATATCCGTTCGGAATGTATGAGGGGGATATCGTCTTTAATGGACAGGTACAACGATTTAATAAAATCAGTGACAGCGTCGACGCAGGAATTGCGATCATCTATCAAGAGCTGGCATTATTTCCGGATCTTACAGTCTATGAAAATATTTTTATAAATAATGAAATACAAAACCGCGGCATCCTCGACTGGAATGAAGCGGTTGTAAAATCGAAAATATTACTTGAAAAAGTGAAATTGAAAGTCAACCCTGAAACCTTAATTAAAGAGCTGGGTGTTGGCAAACAACAGCTGATTGAAATAGCAAAAGCACTGAGTAAAGAAGTGAAATTGCTTATTTTAGATGAGCCGACAGCTGCACTGAATGAAGACGATAGTGAAAATTTACTGAATTTGCTGCGAGTATTAAAAGAACAGGGCATAACCAGCATTATGATTTCACATAAGCTGAAAGAAGTCATTGCGATTGCCGATAAAGCAACGGTTCTCCGTGATGGGGAAACTATGTGTACTTTGGATGCTTCCAAAGGTGAAATTACAGAAGCGGCCATTATCAAAAACATGGTTGGCCGGGAACTCGGTGATATTTATCCTAAAAGACCAAAAAAGAATTTCGGTGAAAAGGTTCTGGAATTAATAGACTGGTCGGCATATGATCCTAAGTTGGGACGCCAAGTGGCTAAAAAAATCAACCTTCATGTTAAGCAGGGAGAAATCGTTGGAATTGCGGGCTTGATGGGTGCAGGGCGGACCGAGCTTGCACAAAGTGTTTTTGGGAATGCGCAGAATTATAAGCTGAAAGGTGATTTGATAGTAGATGGAATGCTTGCCAACTATAAACACACAAAGGATGCCATCAAAGCCGGAATTGCATATGTGACTGAAGATAGAAAGGGTAATGGCTTGTTTTTACTGCAGGATATAAAAAATAATATATCAGCCGGAAATTTAAATGGAATCGCCTCTAAAGGAATCATTAATGATAATGAGGAGATTAAAGTTGCTGAAGAATATAGAAAATCTTTAGGAATAAAAACACCATCGATCCAGCAGATGACTGGCAATCTCAGCGGGGGGAACCAGCAGAAGGTCTCTTTAGGAAAGTGGTTGTTTGTCAACCCGAAACTGCTGATTCTGGACGAACCGACCCGCGGAATTGATGTCGGTGCCAAATTCGAGATCTATACAGTTATGAACGAACTGATCAATAAAGGAATGAGCATCATCATGATTTCATCTGAGCTTGGCGAAATACTTGGTATGAGTGATCGTGTTTATGTCATGGCAGAGGGACAGATAAAAGGTGAGATGTCATCTGAGGAAGCAAGTCAGGAAAAGATCATGGAGCTTGCGACGCAATAGGAGGTATTACAAATGAACTTGTTAAAAGAAGCAAAGCAGGTCATTAAACATAATATACGTGATTATGGGATGTACATTGCTTTATTGATTATTATGGTTACTTTTTCAATTTTAACCGAAGGATTATTTATGTCTTCACGGAATATTAGTAATCTTTTGGACTCAGCGGGATACATTGCGGTGCTTGCAGTCGGTGTCATGCTTGTTATAGTCATTCGGCACATTGACTTATCCATTGGATTCTTAGCGGGTTTTCTGGGCGCTATTGCGGCAATCTTGCTACTGAACGGTGTACCGGTCTATATCGTTATACCGCTTGTCCTGCTTCTGGGAATTCTTGCCGGATCCATCACAGGCTTTTTGGTTGCCAAAGTCGGCATCCCGGCCTTTGTAGCGACGTTAGCGGGCTGGCTTATCTACCGCGGTGCCATTCTATTAGTGACCGAAAAATCCGGTACCGTTAATGTGGATAACGATGCATTCAATGCATTAGGGAATGGATATATTCCTTCAATTGCACAAGTAGGCGGATTGCATTTACTGTCACTAATTATTGGAACAATCAGCATTTTGCTATATATTATCAGTGCCATCCATAACCGCAAAAACAAGATTAAATATAATTTTGAAGTGGTTACTCAACCCATGTTTATCATACAGCTGGTTTTTGTCTCTGCGATCATTGCTTATTTCACGTGGTTGTTAGCTGGTTACAATGGTATCTCCTGGACGGTTGTCATTATTCTTTTAGTCGTAACTATTTATCACTTTGTTACAACCAAGACAGTAATAGGAAGGCATATTTACGCTGTCGGAAGTAACCCTGAGGCTGCACATCTTAGTGGTATCAGTGTAAGTAAAATCACATTCTTGGTATTTGGTTCGATGGGTATGTTAGCGGGACTATCAGGTATTCTTTTTACTGCACGTCTGCAAGCTGCTACAACAACCGCAGGAACTCTTTTTGAACTGGATGCCATTGCCGCAGCATTTGTTGGTGGTGTATCTGCTGCAGGAGGAGTAGGTAAAGTAACTGGTGCCGTTATTGGTGCAATTGTTATGGCCACTCTAACCAACGGAATGAACCTGATGGGCGTCGGTATTGCCCCTCAATATATGATTCGCGGGGGTGTCTTGGCACTGGCGGTCATTTTCGATGTCATGACCCGCAGACAAAGTGCATAGAGAAATTGATAAAAATAAGATAAGCCGGCCTAATCCAGCAAAGTTCATTGGATTAGCCGGCTTATTTCATTTTAAAAAGACTGTTGTTTTATGGGTAAGAGTAACACCGGATACTCAATTAAATATTTTGAAAGTTACTTAACAGTTTTTTTCTCTATGAGGGTGGTATGAAGTTTAGATTGGTTTTTTAAGAAAAATTAATTGGCGGAAGTCCATTCCCAATATGAACTTATTCAGCCATTGATAGGAAAAGGGTACAAGCGACTTGTTACTTAAAAAATAATAGCAGCTAGTACACCAGATTCTTTTCATGCAAGAAGTAGTTCATTTGAAGGATTCCTAAAGAAGTAAAGCAGGCAGTCAATACTGGTGTTATTTTAGCATTGAAGCAATTATCTTATAAGAAAAGAATAAATAAGGGAATGAATTGCCTTGAATTAAAATTCAAACTTTTTCAAATAAATAACTTGATTTAAAGAGAAGTATGTATTACAATTCAAAACGTAACGATTACGATTTAATCCGGATCAATACATAAAAATACATTGCTAACCTAATTAATTTGTTACATAGCTTTATTAAAGTCATAGACCCATTCTTCCAGAACTTAGAGGAATGTGGATAAAAGATCCATTTTAAATCGTAATGATTTTGTTTGTTAATAATAAAGGAGAGAGTTAATTGTTGAAGAAAGAAAATACCCTTAACAGTCTTAAGTGGATATTTAGGTTCAGGAAAGGCAACTTTATTGAATCATATTTTAGCAAACAAGGAGAATAAGAAAGTCGCCGTTATCGTTAATTAAATGAGCGAAGTAAACATTGACGCTTCGATGGTTAAGCGCGGTGGGTTTATACGGACTGAAGAAAAAATGGTGGAGCTTCAAAATGGCTGTATCTCCTGTACATTAAGGGAAGATTTAATATTGAGGTTGGACGATTGGTTAATAAGGGAGACATTGATTATATTGTTATTGAATCAACCGGGTATTCTGAACCCATCCCGGCAGCTTCAAACGTTCACCTATCTCGATGAAGAACTTCAAATCAACTTAGCGGAGATTTGCAGGCTGGATACTATGGTAACAGTGGTGGATGGAAATCGATTTTGGCATGACTCTGCCTCTGGAGAAACCCTAATGGACCGGAGATAGGCAGCGGATCAGCGAGAAGTTGTGGATTTGTTAATAGATGAAATTGAATTCGCAGATGTTATTTTGCTGAATAAAACAGATTTAATTGAAGAAGAGGATAGTAATAAATTGACCGGTGTACTGAGAAAGTTGAACCCGCATGCTAAAATCTTTCAAACTTCACACTCATAAATATCATTAGATAGCGTATTGAATACATATCTCTTTAAGTTTGACATAGCAAGTCAAGGTGCCGGTTGGATAAAAGAAGTAAATGAGGAACATATTCCTGAAACAGAAGATACGGAATCTCGTCATTTGTTCATCGAAGCTGCAGACCCTTTCATCCTGATAAGTGGAAACATTGGCTGGAAAATTGACCAGTGGACGTACTAAGAGCTAAAGGCTTTTTCTGGCTGGCGACTCGCAATGATATAGCTGGCCTCATTTCCCAAGCAGGCCCTTCCATAGTCCTGCAAGGAGCGGGAAAATGGGTAGCCGCTTACCCAGAAGATGAAAGAAATGAAGTATTAGAAGATGATCCTGAGATGATGGAGAAGTGGGATTCACTATACGGAGACCGGATGAATGAGATTGTCTTTATTGGATTAGACATGAATCAAGAGGAAGTAGCCGAATCATTAGAGTCTTGTTTATTAACAGAGGAAGAAATGAAGAAAGATTGGTCTCGGTTCAAGGATGAATTACCTGCATTTTTGTGAAAGTAGTACTTGAATACGCCAGGATGGTAATTCCGATAAAGAGATTAGTGGTATGAGTCCAGTGAAATATCTAAGGAAGTACAGCCTGCCACTACTAAGCAAGTATGTTACAATCCCGATTTCATCCCCGATAACATTATGCTGGGATAGCTTGTGTGTTAAATCGTAATCATTACGTAAAATAAATAGTACATGGAGGAAATTATATGTTAAAGAAATTTGCAGGAATGTTAAGTCTGTCTGTCCTAATTTTGGGGACGGCTGCATGTGGAAATAGTAATATAACAAGTAATGAAGCTGCTAGTGAATCAAATGAGGAATTGAAGGTATATACTACTGTTTATCCTCTACAATATTTCACTGAAATAATTGCAGGAGATGAGGCATCCGTAGAAACCATCCTGCCCCCGGGTTCTAATCCGCATAATTATGAACCAACGACTGACGATATGATGAAAATTGCTGAAGCAGATGCTTTTATATACAATGGATCCGGGTTGGAGCTTTACGCCCAAAAAATATCTGAAGCTGTTAAATCTGAGAAGGTGAAATTAGTAGAAGCCTCAACAGGTATTGAATTGATTAATCATTCCCATGATCACGATCACGGAGAAGAAGGTCACGACCACGAAGAAGAGGATTCTCACAAAGACGAACAAGACGGGCATGAACATGGAGACAAGGACCCGCATATCTGGCTTGACCCAATGCGGTCAATTGAGATTGCTGACAATATCAAAGAAACATTGATTGAACTTATGCCAGAACAAGAAGATACATTCAATAAGAACTTCGACGAGCTTAAAGGTAATCTCGAAGAATTAGAACACAAATTTCATACGGAAATTGAGAGTTTACCTGAGAATAAAATAATCGTTTCACATGCTGCTTATGGGTACTGGGAGCAGGCGTATGGAATTGAGCAAATTGCCGTTTCAGGTTTAAGCCCTGAAAACGAGCCTTCGCAGAAAGAGCTGCAAAAGATTATAGAAACAGCTGAAGAGTATGGATTGAAATACGTACTGTTTGAACAAAATGTAACGCCAAAGGTTGCTGAGGTAGTCAGAAAAGAGATTGGCGCTGAAGCATTACGCATACACAATCTATCTGTATTAACTGAAGAGGATATCAATAATGAAGAGGATTATTTCACACTCATGCAGATGAACCTAGAGACCTTGTCTGAAGTCCTTTCAACAGCTTCTACCACGTCACCTCATAATGAAGACGACGAACATAACCACGATCATGCTCATGACGAAGAAGCAGAGAAAATATATAGTGGGTACTTTGAAGACAGCCAAGTGAAGGACCGCTCACTTTTGGATTGGGAAGGTGACTGGCAGTCCGTTTATCCGTATCTTCTAGATGGAACCCTTGATGAAGTATTTGAACATAAAGCGGAACATAAAGGAGATAAAACAGCCCAAGAATATAAGAAATATTACGAAACAGGATATGAAACAGATGTGGAGCGAATTTTATTTGAGGGCAGCAAAGCAACTTTCTTTAAAAATGGGAAAGAAAGCTCTGGAGAATATAAATATGACGGGTACGAAATCCTCACCTATAAAGCTGGAAACAGGGGAGTAAGATATATATATAAATCTGTTAAAGAGTCTGAAGGTATTCCCCGTTACATTCAATTCAGTGACCATAGTATCTATCCGACCAAGGCAGGCCACTACCATCTTTATTGGGGTGACGACCGGGAGGCTTTATTGGATGAAGTCACTAACTGGCCAACCTATTATCCGACTGAAATGAGCGGAAAAGAAATAGCAGATGAAATGATGGCTCATTGATCTGCTGTTATAGACATAGAATTGCGCATCGAAAGTACAGTAGTCTTAGCGCTACTGCCTAAAAACTTATAAACATTCCAAAGCCTTGTACCGATTTCGATTGGTAACAAGGTTTTTTAAATTAGAAAGATACTTTAAGGGTCTAGTAATGACATAGCTTTTCGTTCCCATTTGGGAATTGAGAGGTTAGTCGTTAGAATACTGGAAACGAAGAATTTAACAGGGTAAAAGAATCTTATCAAAACCTTTACAATACTAAACTTGTAATTCAATATAAGCATTTTATTATATAAGCAGAACGTAATATAATGAGTGATTTTGAATATCTTATCTGTTTAGTCTCAATAGTACTTACTGTCAATGAATTTAGAAGGATATCATGAATCTATTATGAAGAATATAGAGGGGTCTTCATAGCATTCTATCAATCGTTTATAGTTTTAAATAATGTTACGATTAAAAGGAGAGAGAAACTAATGACAAAGCCAATTATATATTTTTTGTGCATCGGTAATTCTTGCAGAAGTCAAATGGCCGAGGGTTTTGCAAAGCATTACTTAGGAGACTCATATGAGATCATGAGTGCTGGTATTGAATCGAGAGGTATACATCCCATTGCTATCGAAGTAATGAAAGAAAAAGGTATTGATATCAGCAATCAATCATCTAATTTGGTGTCTGTCCATACAGCAGGAAAAGCCAGTTATGTCATTACATTATGTAAAGATGCAAAAGAGAGATGTCCTGCGATACTCTCTAGAAGCTATCATTACCATTGGGGCTTTGATGACCCAGCAGCCAAAGCAGGAACAAATGATGAGATACTAGAAGAATTCAGAAGAGTCCGAGATGAAATTGAAGAGACCATCATCCTTTTTTCTAAAGGGGAGAAAGGAGAAGTCATGAACCTGAATAATTTTGATTTCTCCGTGTATAAGAAAAAGCAGAATTTTGGTGAAATCATCCGTATTTTAAGGGTAGAGAATGGATTCTCAGCAAGTCAGTTGGCTGAACAGCTTAGAGTGACTGAGGATTTTATAGTGAACACAGAGCTAAATAGAACCCATCCCTCCAAGTTCTTTATTCATGCCTTGGCTAATGTTTTGCAGAAGAACTATGACGATTTACTGGATGAGTTATATGATGTTGAACACAAAGAGATCTTAAAGCTATTAAAATAAACCATATACTAAAGGGAAAAAGCCGAGAAAATCTTCTTGGCTTTTTTTAATATTCATCTGTACCAGGTCTATCAGTTGTTTACTGCCTAAGTAAGGGCAGTAAAGAGAAGGGGAAGTTAATTCTTTAAGTGAAGGACTTTGAACAGAATTTCAAAAAACGATTTCTGCCTTATAAACAATGAGAGTGCCATATACGGGAGGGGGTGCTGATGAAATATACTTTATACGTGTCAACTTTCAGAGTCGGTCTTAGTGATTAATGAAGCACACAGGAAAATTACCTGAAGACACAGCTGCATAACGAATGCCGCTGTGTCTTTTTTTATTTATTCAGCCAGAAATAGAAACAATTGCTCAGGGCAGACTCAATTTGGCAGTCCTGCCGCCATCCACTGGATAGACTTGGCCTGTAATAAAACCAGCAATCCCCAAGCTCAAACTCTGAAAAGTTCTCCCAATCTTATTCCAAGGCACGGGATTATATATTGGATGACGAAGTAATTCTAGAAGAGACCAACAGGGATAGTAGAATTCAAATGAATAATTTTGAATTCTTAAGAAATTATTGGAATGTATTATACAAAATGGCAAAGGCTGCAGAAGAAAATGTGGAAACCGTTTGTAATATTTCTTTAATAAAGATTAGAATGTTCGGTGGACAACTAACTAAAAAAATTATTAGCTAAGAAGAAATTAATGACATGAAAACTTTATCACAAGAAGAGAGACTTCCCTTTTAGGGAGAATGGGAATTATCAGTGATTATAGAGTATAATATGAGGATAGAAAAATACAGCAGAAGGAATGACGCTTGACTATTTTTAAAATGTAAGTCACCAGTCCCTTTTATAGTTGAAATAGATTTAGTTAATAGTAAGTCAAACTTCTTAACAGGAGGGGAAAGATGAAAATTTATGTGGATGCAGATGCCTGCCCAGTGAAGGATATTATTATTTCTGAAGCAGCCAATTTTGAAATTGAGGTTATTCTTGTTTCAAGCTTTTCCCATTTTTCTAATGCAGAACAGCCATCAGGAGTGAGAACCATTTATGTTGATTCTGGAGCAGAAGCTGCAGATTATCGGATTGTGAAGTTAGTGAAGAAAGGAGATATGATAGTGACACAAGATTATGGTCTTGCGTCACTAGGTTTAGCAAAAGGAATAATCGTCCTCCACCATAAAGGGTTTAGATATACAAATGAAAATATTGACCAATTATTACAAACACGTTATTTGAGTGCAATGGCTAGAAAAGGCGGACAGCGGACAAAGGGACCAAAGCCTTTTACAGCAGAAGACCGGGAGCAATTTAGGGATCTTTTTAAACAGGTTATTTCTCGTAAAAATTAAGCTTAACTCAGAGATTCAAAAAGGAGATAAATATTTTGAAGTATTTTAAATCGCAAATGCAACAACTAATTAAGGAAAATAAAGAATTGCACACACGCTTTAAAGAACTGAAGGCTGAGTATGGCCTTGAAAAAAACAATGCCCTCAAGGCCTTGTACCATTCAGAAGTTGCGGATGGAGGAAAGTATCAGATAGCTTACCAAGCACTTGAACATCCAAAAAAATAGACTTTTAAAACTTATTGCCTACTAACCATTCATTTATAAATGAATGGTTAGTAGTGGTGGATTAAGTTAGTGAACAAAATATGAAGTAGGTTGCTACATAGTACAAAACATTATTCACTAAAAAACATTAAGAAACTATATTAAATGAAAAATTGATAAACTTAATTACTAAAATGGAAGAGGAGTTCAAAGTGTTTTGGACAGGTTTTATAGCATTATTTATCTATTAAATTGGTTTAGTATGACTTATAACATAGATTATAGGTAGTTTAATTCCCCGTACCGAGCAGCTTGAACATCGCTTCATTTCGAAGCGAGAGGGGGGCGCTCATTTTTTTCCAGAGAGCTGAAGAGCTTTTGAACTTCTTCCAGGTTCATGTAAACCGGAAGCTTGGTATCCATCTGCGGTGATTGAATGGCGGCTATGAAGTCAGACGACATCATTTTTCTTTTAAGCAGAACTTCGATAACGATTTCAAACTCGAGATCCGCCGGCGAACCGACCTTGGTTTGGCATGATGCTGAAGGGTCTGCTGCTGGATAAAGCGGCGCACAAGGGAGGGATTCAAATCCTCGAGTAACGTTGATCGTTAATAATCCTGCATAAAGCTGTGAAAGATTAAGTCGCTCTCGTAGCTGGAAAGGGTATTAAAATTCATCCAGCGCGTGCTGAACTGAACTCTATAAATAAAACGTGCAAATAATTATTATTTGGAAGGACCAACAAGTTCTATCTCATGAGAATAATCGGAACACACTAGAAAGTTAACCGGAATATTTATTGAGAACATGCTCAAAAATTTCTTCTTATAACGTTTATTATAGGAAGTTTGATCTTTGCCAAAATTTTTATTTCGTCTCAATATTAGTAGTATTCTTTGGTTATGAGACAAAAGAACTTCATATTGCTTTGCTTCCTATAATATATGTTAGAAGTTTGAGAAGATCAAATTATCGTTATGTTCCTATAAATATAAGGGCGGGATAGAGGGTTATCGGAAAACGTCCTTGAGAGTTATGTCATTTATTGGACATAACTTTATTTAGTTTTCCCATTATAAAAATGAATTAGACATATTTATTCCTAACTACTATTATTTTGCAATTTAATACATCAGCTTATTTGGAAGCTCTTCGTAGGGAACAACCTTTTGTCTTGTGTTTACTTTTATTCAAAGCGCTAATTCACCTATTCTTTCTTATGATTCCTTATATAGGAGGACTTTTGAAAAATATGTCGAAATAAATAAGTGAATTTTAATTGTGATTCTATAAGAACTTAGCGAAGATTAAATAAATGTGTTATTAAAAATTATTAAGTGAATTATATGATGGGGGATATGATACTTGATACCGAGTTTAAATAATAGGGGTAAGCTCCCTATTGGAATTCATAATTGTAGTGGAGAAGATGTCATTTATAGATATTGTAATACAGAAATAAGAAAGAGATTCCAAAAACCAATAACAGATCTTTTGAACTTTGCTTTTAAGACAAATGCAGAATATTTGTTTATTGGTGGATCATTTATAACAAATGAACTAGACCCTAATGATATTGATTGTCTTATTGTTTATAACGAAAATAAACAAATCCCTAATAATAAAGAAGAAGTATTAATAGGGGGGATGCATATAGATTTAATGTTTGCTTCATTAGAAAATAGGAGTATTATAGATGCCTATCTTCATTTATTCTCACATAACAGATTTAGTGAAGAAGTAGGTGTGCTCCAAATTGATCTTTTAAAAGAGAATAAGATTTGGAAATTAAAACCCCCTGGGAAAGAGAAGTATGAAGTTATTAAGAGTGCCTATATTGATCGACATATTTTAAATGTAAGGGAATGCAAAGGTGTCCTTGTTACAATCCATGGTTTACTGAGTTCTGGACAGTGGAACAAAGAAATTGCACCAATTGCTAGCAGTGAGGGATGGATAATAGCTCCATATATTTATGTTGGAAATACACCTAGTTTATTAATTAATAAAAGAAGACGTTCGAAAATTGTTAATGAATTTCGAGAGTGGATATGTGATTTGGGTAAAAGGTATAAAATACAGAAACTGTTTCAGTAATTGCTCATTCGTTTGGGACATACATAATTGGTTCATATTTAGAGGGGATGGAATCTACACCTATTACCTTTGATAGTATAATATTAACTGGATCTATATTAACACCAGATTACAAATGGGAAGAACATATTGGAAAAAAAGTAGGTAGAGTATTAAATGAAAAAGCTCCAAATGATCCGTGGGTAAAACTATTACCGAAAGTTAAACTATGGGGAATGGAAGAAATGATGGGGCGTTCAGGTGTGGAAGGATTTAATCAAAAAGTAATAACCGAAAGAACAAATGAAATCTATGATCACAACAATGTTATCAAAAGAGATACCATTAGTAAGTTTTGGGTTCCTTTTTTGAACAAAAATAGAGGGAAATTTGATTTAGACAATGTTTTACACTCAAGTCTCTTATTTAAAAATTCAAAGTAAGCTAATTATTGTATAGAACAATAAAGTATATTTAGGTGTTAAGTGTTAATTGTGATTAATATATTTAATTATAAGCCGAAATCATGTTATTTCGGCTTTTTTTTTTTCAAGACAATAATTTCTTTATTCCTCCCACTTAAAAGTGTTATTGATGAGAGAGTGTTATTCCAATTATTCCCTGACTACCAGGCGTTTGTTTGTTATAATTACTGAAAGATGTGTTTTTATCTTAGTCCTCAGCGCTCCAGTTTAGATTCCTTGATTATTTATGTTTATTTTAAGGATGCTATGATTGTTAGTGTCATCCTATTGAGGAAATAGCTATCCTCAACAAACAAAATGGTAGTTTATTATAACTAAAGGCGTAGGGGGTATTTACTAAATTGTTAACTGACTTAGTAAAGTTGCTAAGTGAAGTGCTGGGCTAAGAGCATATCAATAAAAGATTGGGTACTATAGCTTTATATATGAGTTTACATAAAGAGAACAAATATCACTGGGTAAAAAGAAATGGGAGATAAAGCAAAGTATTGTTGTATTATTTATGAGGTGAGACAAATGGCACTTAGGCTTACAAGGATTCAAAGAGAAAAAGATAAGGCAGGAAAAGTTTTAGTAGTTTTTATACACGGCTTAGGAGCCACGGAAAAAACATGGATAAGTGAAAAAACTGATTGGATGAAATTAATATTATCAGATAAAAGGTTTTTAAACACAGATGTGGCAGTGATAAAGTATGGAACATCCCATGTAGCTCTAGGAAAATTAACTAGCGTTTATAACAGACTTGCTACAAGGTTTAAAAAACAACAGTTTTCCAGAGTTACTATTGGTGAAGGACCATTTGCCAACATAAAAAAACTAGCACAAGAATTGAAAAGAGAACTAAATATGGAGAATATCAAAAACTACGAGCAAATTCTTTTTGTTTGTCATAGTATGGGAGGATTAGTTGGAATTAGGTATATTCTTGAAGAATTGGAAAGAGACACTCCTATAAAGGTGGTTGGCTTTATTAGTTTAGCAACTCCTTACAACGGATCTAATAAAGCTGTTTATCATGGTCTAATTAAGCATATTCATAATCATTCACAAATTCCACAACTAGAACCAAATAGCTCATTTACTGACGATACCATGCGATTGTGGCAGAAGAATAAAAGCAAGATGGCTCTTAGTTGTGTATTTTGTTATGGTACAGAAGACAAATGGGTAACGGAAGAAAGTTCTATCCCGCATATAATTGATGATAAATGGGCTGATAGTATACCATTGCCGGGCAACCATTCAAGTATACTTGATGTTGAGAATCACAAGTCTCTCCCTTACGAAGTAATAAGCGAGAGAATCTTAAATATTATTATAAAAAATAATGGGCCAACCAGAATAAATCCAGGAGAACCAACAAGTATCAGTAGACCGCCGAAGATAGAGACATCTTCGGAGAATTTTTCGCCTTTACCTTTTTCCAATGAGTCTGAAATTAAAAGTGAATACAATCGACTAATATGTTTACTTGATTTAGCCTATTTTGGACTATCTATTCATAGTAGATTAGGCTGGTTATTTAGTCAGTTTGCTGTTTTTGATGAAAGTATAAGAGACTTTAAGCGTTTGGTTAACGATTTAAAGTCCATCGTTTTGATGGTACAAAAATCAGAGAAACGAACTGAACTTATACGAAAACTAGAAGATTTATCACTTTATGTACTTCCTTTTGTTATGGGTGAAGAAGATCGTCCAAATGGTTGGAAACCCGCAAATGATTTAGCGAAGTCAATACAAGATGATATTGAAACACTAGAATATAAATTAATGGGTGAAGAACTTGCGGCGTTTAAGTTAGGTCAGTACTTAGGTAAATGGGATAATAATGAGGCAGTTTCTGAGGATAAGTTGAGTCTATACTCAGAACAACTAATAATACGCCTCATAGAACAACTCTCTATAAATAAGGAAGTACCTGAAGAAATACTGCAAATTTTTAAAGAATATAGACTTTCTGATAGCATTTCTAATATTCACATCCCTCACCGTATTTATAATAAGGTTCGTACAATGCTAATTTTGAATTTGGCGGTCAAGTAGTTATAAAAAATATTTACAAAAACCATGATTTGACTTGATATAATTAACGTTATATGAATTAAGCGGAAGTTTTTACTTCCGCTCATTTTAATTAAGAATATATTGTAATATTTCATTTAACCTTTTCATTACAAATGCCTGTTTAAGTCTTTAAAATACGTCATTTGAACCTTGCAATTTAGTTCATTATTTTTCTGAATTCCTTACATGTCTCATAAATAAAGAGATTGGTAAAATTCATTTACTTTTGTACTATAGGGTGAAGAAGTGGGCAACATGAATGATAACTTTTCACAAAGAAAATGGCATAGTAAGAAGAGTGGATTTCCGCTGCAGGTGTATGACTCCGTAGGGCGGACGGTGAACCTCCTTCGGCTTTGTTTGAGCGGGTCTCACCTGTCATTAAAAGAGCAAAAGCCTCCACTTAGCCACGACGGGCTGGGCTATTAAGAAATCCTGGTCCAAAAAGTTATTCAATTGTAGGGACTTTAATGGAATAACGCATAAAATAAAAGAGGAGCTGTAAAGTAGTGTTGAAGCTCCTCTTTTTTGTTCGATTTTTCTTTCATTTCCAATTCAAAACTGCCTGAAAATAAGCATATCTGCTCACGAACTGCAAGATGCTTTTTTTGCCTCTTAACCAAACGGGTAATATTGTTTTAAATAAGGCTTTTTCAATTGGATCATTGCTTGACGTGTTTTTGTCTTTTCAATAGGAAAGCAATAATTAGTACAAGGATTGCCCCTATGATTGAATATATAAAGCTTAAGGGTGTAATATAACTTACAACAAATAAACAGACAATTAAGAAAATCACTAAAAAAGTACTCATTCATTTTCCTCCTTTAATCTAAAAAATTATAGGTGTATCTTTTCCTTGCAACTTATTAGCTAGCATTATTCCAATTAATGAGCTGAATAAATCTGGTTGCTCACCAATTACCATAGAATAACCGCCATCATTATTATGATATTGGGGTAGACTTTTATATAATTGTTTCTTTAAGTCTTTAGATATATAGCCTGTATTAAGGTTGTCATCAATAAGTATATACATAAAGGTTGTTAAAGTATTTTCATAACCGTCCTTCTCGAACATATTATTGTCATTCATATTTGTATCTATTTCTAATCTAATTTTTTCTAATATTTCTTCATTCTCGTTAACTTTAATCACGTCATCTTTAACAAGTTCACTGAAGTAGAAGTATACTAAATTAGCGTCTTTCAAGTCTTTAGACTTAGTATTTCTTTGTATGTCGGAAACCAATTTATCTAATACGGGTCTTTGAAGATTAATATTTAATATTTTAAATACTTTATAAGTATAAAAGTTTTGATTTAAATCAGAATTATAGTTGAAGTCGGACTTCTTTAGTCTATTAATGAATTCCTTTGTAAGGTTATCTTTTCTAGGTTGGTTCTTTTCCAAAACTAAATAGCTATATAGCGATCTCCAATCTAGGTTCTTTTCATCTTTAATTTCTTTCATTAATTGTTTATGAATTTTTTCAAGAGAGATTACATTGTCTTCATCACCTATTTGGTTTTGTATATATATAGTAAAAAAGGTGAAAGATCGAGGTAGATCTCTTTGTGTTCTGTAGATAGTGTAACCCCCTGAAACCACAACACAATTATTTATTCTATTTTTGATGATTTCTGTATTATGTTCAATATTATTATTAATGACGTTATTTATTTTTAGTAAGTAATAGATTCGAGAGTTGCTTCCTTGCTCCAAGTTCTCTTTAAATTGTTTTTCAAAATATTTAATTATACTTGGTGGATAGTTTTTATTACTCAGCATTTCCCTTAATTCTATTAATTGATTTATTTCCCATATATCAAGAACATTACTATTTATATTAGATATAAGAATATCGTCTATTTTAACTTGAATTTTAGATTTTTCAGTATTACTTAAATTATCCGGTATTAACTTCAATATTGGATTTAAAAGATAAACTTTTTTTGAGTCGTTAAGCAATAGTAGCTCTTCTTTAACCATTTTCAAAAAAATTAGGGTATTGGAACTTATAGATGTCTTAAGGAGTTCATGGGTCTCAGCTAATTGATAAATTTTATCTTCCTCTAATTCTTTCAGATTCTTATAATCTGAATTACTGAAGGAAATCTTTGAAACGTTATTAAGGATATCTTTTTTAATCGGACTACTTGCATTTGATAAGTTGTTATTGATAATGAGTTTATATAAGTAAATGGATTCCCATATATCCTTTTCTTTATCAATGCTTTTATTAATAAAATTATCAATCCTAGAACTGAAAGGGGAGTTATAATTAATAATTTTTGAAATTTCACTTACATAAAAAGATTCATATATATCAGCTTCTGAAGTTATATTATCACTAAAGTCCATATATTCTCCATTGCCTATATAACTTAATTGAAGAAGTTTACTTAATCCCTCGGTATGATTGTTATTTACAGGAGCTTTTTGACAGCTAAATAATGTTAAAGTAAGTATACAAATAATGGTCAGCTTGAGAATCTTATTCATTGTGTACCTCCAAATGCTTTTAAGAGTGAAACACCTTTCCTAAGAGAAAGGTGTTTCACTCTTTTAACTGCCTTAAAAGCTAGGGTCATAAAATGTAATTTGCGCTAGAGTTGAGTCGGGTGTGGAGTAACTATATTTTGTCATTTGGCTACCGGAAGCAAATACAGCTTTTATCGTACTACCACTTGAGAATGCATCAAAAGTATTTCCAGCAGTCCAGTTATTAGATTTACTAGATGAGATAGTTGCTGAACCACTTACAGCTCCAGAAACGCTTAAACCATTTAAGCTACCACTTAAATTTACGCCGTGTGCAGTGAAAGTCATGCTGTTCTTAATCTTGTAAACGTTGTATGGAGAAGAGGCCAACCAATAAGAGCCACTTGTACCGGACCAATCAAAACCAGACCAAGTTACATCTCTGATTTTAACTTTAATATTAGCTTTATGATTAGAATCGTGACTGCTAGTGTTGCTATGAAAAACTTCATCTCCTTCTCCGGCAAACCACTTTGAAACATTTGCAGAAGCAGTGGAGAATTCACCAGTCGATGACTGATCCTGTTTAACCTTTCGTTTCTCTTTTTCAAGTGATTTTAACATGTCCTTAAGAACTATGAGTTTTTCATTGTCCTTAGTGTTTTTTATCTTATCCTTAATATCCTTAATATCTTCATTAATTTGAACCAGGTCAATATTAACACTAAATTCTTTTTTATCATCATTAGCAGCAAAAGACGGGGAAACCAGAGATAACGAAAGTGTAATAGAAAGTCCAGTAGCGGCTATATACTTAAAAATTTTCATGATACCCTCCACAATAATAATTGTTTTAAAATCTATAGTAAGCTGGCCAGCAAACTAGCAAAGGTTTATGGATACCTTTTAAAACAAAAGTATCAACTTACTTACTTTTATTGTAAATTGCATCTCTTTAAAATGAGTATATAGTATTGTTAGTTGGTAAAGTTGAAATATTCTTAAAAGAATAAAAAATACTTAGACACAATAAGAAATAATTATTGAGCTAATGTCTTCTTCTTTAGAGATTGGGCATTTATACAATTCTCCTTATGTAGTTTTCTGATATAATTAGGGAATTTATCAAATTCCTTGTGGTAAACTTATGAAAAGCTTTAAATCTAAATTTTCCTTTATAGTTTAGATGGCATTGAAATCTACTTTAAAATTCTTATACATATCATCCTATGAGAAAGATATTATAACTTTAAAATGGATCTTTCTATTGATTTAAATATATTTCCAATTCACTGAGTTAATGTACACAATGTCGTAGGATAGATAAGTATGTGGAGACTAGGGATAGGAATACTTATGTCTGCAGCTACACTTAAAGCTTTATAAAGACACTTGGCGAAAATTACCCTGCTCCAAATGAGAAGTGAAAGCTAATAAAGGAGATCTCTTTAGAAGAGATGAATAAACACTTCTTAGAGCTTCAGCAAAACCTGTATAAGTCGAGAACTAGTAATTGTTTCAAGTTTAAGAATATTTAGATACTAAGTATGACTTAATAATAAGAGCTGTTTATGGATCAATTGTGAGTGTGGCTCATACAGATGCAATTATGCAGGAAGAGGAGGAAGAGAGATAATATGGTAAGTAGATGGGAGAGTAAGATGTCAATAATCAATAGTCATACTCTTAAAAATAAAATAAACAAATGTAACTTAATTCCATTGGAAGTTAAATCTATAAAGACCACTAATCAAATTGAATTGAATATAAATGAAAATGAATTCTTAGAATTCGCTAAGAATGCTGCTTTTACTTATGTATATTACTATTTAACTTACTATAACCAGAATGATTACATAATTCCAAAAGGTTGGTATAGCGAGTATTCAGAGGAATTTAAAGCAGCAGTCGCTCAACATAACCGCCTCTTAGAATCGTTTGATTTTGATGCACCAAGGAGTTTGACGTTATTCATTGTCCAGAATGGAACTTATATAGGAATAATACAAGAAAACCTATGGATTGATGAACAAGGCATTAGCAAGGCAGAAGATACAATAGAAGAAATAGAAAGAGAATTCTATAGTGAGGTGAAGAAAATCAATGATTTCCAGAAAGAGCAACAAAAGGAAGATGAAAATGAGCTGAGGCAATCCATATTTCAAGATCCTGAATTTAGATTCTGCAAAAATCAAGAGCGTAGATATTGGTACCTGGTGGAATTACTTGAAGAACCAGAAATGAAGAAGTACAAATATTTGGTTGAGCCATATGGAGCCCCGCACATTGGAAAAATAAAACTGTTTATGGATAAGACTTGGATGTTGTATAAGGAGCGGCAAAATTAAAAGGCATTGATTAATAATTAACTAAGTGTGAGCGGAGTTGTGACCGTCAAGTAGAATGATACAATTTTTGCTGATTAATTTGAGACACTTTGTTCACCAAAAATTGTTTTTCGATGTTTCATTCTCCAACTATCATCATTTAAATGAACTATTTCCACTCGATGTAAGATCCGGTCCAATATAGCTGTCGTGATGGCTTGGTCGCCCAATAGCTCCCCCCATTCTTTAGGTCCTTTATTAGATGTAAGTATAATCGAGGATTGATTATAAAGGTTGTTAATGAGGTGGAAGAACATATTAGCTTCCTGTTTATCCATTGCCATAAACATCAAATCATCAATGATAACCAAATCTGCCTCTCTAATTCGCTTCATTCTTGTTTTGGATTTCCTGGTTATTTCTTCTGTCTTTAATGCCTGAATTAGATCTCCCATAGTGGTAAAGATCACTTTATATCCCTGGTTTAAAGCTTCAATTCCAAGACCTATCGATAGATGGGTCTTACCGACACCTGGCGGTCCTAGAAAAATGATATTATATAGCTGTTCAATCCAAGTTAAGTCTTTTAACTGGTTCAACTTCTTACTGCTCAAAGACTTTTGCTCTTTCACGTTATACTCATCCACTGTTCTATGGAAGGGAAACGTTGCCCACTTTAATCGCCTTTCCAGCTGCTTTTCATCTCTTCGTTTTTGTTCATAGGTTGCTACATCTAGTAGAAACTGAGTAAAGGACAAATCCCTTATCTCAGCTTCTCTTATTAACTCTGGCAATCGATCTGCTGTTTCAGCTAACCGAAGGGATCTAAATATATCTTGGACTTCCTGAAGCTGATTCAACTTTGATCACCTTCTTCCAATAAGGCAGTATAGGCATCGACATTTCTCTTTTGTGCTTCTGTTTCTATAATCCAACCGGATATGCTATTTAATGGTGAAACAGTCTCAGCTTTGTCGTTTGTTGTATCATGAACCTGGCGTTGTCGCTTGAGGTATAAAATGATATCGCTGAAATCCGTTGCACTATATAAGTTTCTCTTGATACATTCCGAGAGGGCTGCTGTTAGGAGTTGCTCGTTATTTTGTTTTGTTTCTTTTAGTATCATTTGTAACTGATCACGAATATACCGTGGGTACTTCTCACGAAGTTTATCCAAGTAATCGTAGGCCGTTTCTGTTTCTTGGAATCGGTTCGCCACAGTATCAATGAATGCATCAATTCCTTTTGTGCGATCTCTTGTATGCTTTCTGTCTTTAATTAATTGTCCTTTACCATCTGGAATCTGATGCTTGGCCAGAAGTTCTCCTGTCTCAGAGTGATAGATTAATAGTTCTCTGTCTTTTGTTTCTTTTATTGAGACAGTTTCATTCATATGAAAAGTTCCAAGTGGAAGGGAGTACCTATTGGATAAATACCGTATGGTATTGTCCTTATGGACGCTTCTTGTTATACTATTTTCATGATTGTTTAGGAAATTAATGTTTCCTGAGACTGGTCTTAAGTGTTGCTTTTCCAAGGAGAACACTTCGACCGGTCTTTTTTTTGTTGTGTTATGGATTTTTCTATTACCTGTACGGATTAACCATTCCCATCCTTGCTCATTCCAGGAATCAATATTATTGAACACTCTATACTTGGCGAAATTGTACTTAATAAATCCTACAACGTTTTCTATTTTCCCTTTGCTTTCTGGATCGGCTTTCCTACAAACCCGAAGGTTTAATTTGCGAGTTTGTTTATAGTGCTGGAACTCTTTCGTTAAAATGAGATCACCGCCATTCTCGCTCACCACAATTAAGCTATCCTGATCATACACGAGTTCTCCTGGAATTCCACTAAACCATTGAAAGGCATTTTCATGAGCTTGAATGACATCTTGAGTTGTAAAGGGGCGATCTAACCACTCTTTATATTTGTATCTCGAGTTAGATAGCACAAAGGCAATAAAGTTCAGCTTTACTTCTTTATTACCAGACGTTTTTTGCTTGGTGTGCCCAAAGTCAACTTGGACCTGTTCCCCCATTGGTGAATCCGCAATTGCTTCATAATCCCTTGGTGAAGATTCCTTAGCTATTTTATATTCAACTCTTAGCTCTCTTACGTAAGCACGGACTGTGCTTTCACCCACTTCAAGCTCTTTATACCTTTCCATCAACCAATCTTCTACTTGTGCTGCTGAAAGATCAGGATGTTCCCTTAACCAATTCAAGATTAACTCTTTATAAGGATCCAACTTTTTCTTTCTTGTTTGTAAGGATTCAACCCATTCTGCCGTCTCCGAAGGAGATCTCTTAAGGTGACGATATACAGTCGCCCTGGACACCCCCAGCTTATCTGCTACTTTGGTTTTACTGAACCCTTTCTTGAGTAACTGCTGTATTTCCATATACATTTCCCACTTATCCACCTTTTCTCAGCCCTCCAATGATTTACAAATCAAACCATCATCATACAATGGAAGGGCCATATATTTTACTGGTATATTAGGGTAAATAAGTGTTTCATCTTATCTAGCAAAAACTGTCTACTTTAGTTTAGCAGTCACAAGTGGTTAGTAAATCAATCTTGGGTAAATAAGGATAGTTTCTTTGTGAGCTATATGAGTGCAGAAATATATTTTGTCGTAGCCACACTAATTTATACTTATTTTAGCTATAAGTACACCATTAAATGGTTTATGTCTGGATTTGAAGAGAGAATAAGGCCAGGAGAAGACGGTCAAGACATGTATATAAGAAAGGCCGAGAGGCTAAGTGCGAATGATTATTCTTTCTTTTTGCTAACGTTACTTGTTCCCCTTGTGTCTCTTGACCACTCCTCAGTGATTAACTTAGCCGTTTCAGTGATAATAATATTCTTTGTAATTGCAATCTATGTTAAAACAGACGCAATAAGTGTTTGTCCTCTACTCTTTTTTTCAGGAAGAAGCGTTTTTAAAGGAGTTATTTCTTTAGGAGAAAAAGAACAAGAATCTAATGACAGTTCCCTCAGAAAAGATGTAGTTTTCATTATGATAAAGGATAAAATAACATTCAACCGGAAAGTTCGAGGTGAAAGGTTAGTTAATGATGTTTACTATTTAACAAATAATCAAATTGACAATGATTAATCTATTTAGGTAGGTAAATATGTGCATTTGTCATAGCTATAATACACAAGTACGCATTCTTAAACAAGAATGCGTGATTTTTTTTTTATAAAATTCCAAAATTATTTTATGAAAAGTGAAATAAAAAGAAATTTCGATCGACTAATTAATAAGTGTGCACACAGTTGGGGGTTTCATTTGATGTCAAGCAACAAAATTTCGGAATGGTTTTACAGATACAATAAGGATATTTATCATTTTCTAATTTATTATACAGGCTCAAGTGATATTGAGGACTTAGTTCAAGAAGTATTTTATCGAGCCATAAAAAGTATCGATACTTTCAAAGAGCAATCAAGCCCTAAAACATGGCTCTTTAGTATTGCCAGAAATGTAGGTATTGATGAAATCAGAAAGAAAAAAAGGATTAAGCTAAGGCATGCTCTACTAGAAAAAGAATTCGAGGATAAAAAAGAAAAAAGTCCTGAAAGTATCCTGCACCTCAATGAACAAAATAAAATTCTTTATCAGACAATCCACACTCTAAAAAGAAATTATCGGGATGTGATTATTCTTAGGGGGATAAAAGAGTTTTCAGTATCTGAAACAGCTCAGGTTTTGAATTGGAGTGAGAATAAGGTAAGGATTACTTATCACAGGGCTTTACTTGCTCTGCAAAAGAAGAAGGAGGAACTGCATTGATGAGAAATAAAAAAGATCCAGAAATCGATCGATTAGAAGAAGAAATTAAATCAATGCCAGAACCAGATTATGAAAAACACTTTAATCATGAGATCCAAGAAAAAATCCATCGAAATTTAATGAATAACACAAAGGTCCAGAAAAAGAGAATGATATATAGAAATGTCCAGCCAGTCATTTTAGGTATGGCTGGAATAGCAGCCCTTTGGTTATTCATTACTATTGTTATTCCAATTAATAATTCACCTTTTAACAATGGAATTAGTGACTCTGCATTTCAAGATGAACTAGAAGCTTTTTTTGAATCCTCAATGGAAGAAATGGGTAGACCCTCAGAAAGTTATTCAATATTTCATCAAGAATTAAATGTTTGGGATAAGCAAGACGCTCTTGTTTTCTTTACTGAAAAAAGAACAAAGGACCTTGAAGTTCATATGGTTTATTTTCAAAAAGAAAGAGATTCTTGGAAGTGGGTAGGAGAGATAGGAACAACTTGGAATTCAAAAATAAATTGGACAATGGCTGAAAAGGTACCTTACCTTTATTCAGGTCCTCTTAATGATGAATCAGTGTCCGAAGTTATAGTGGCAGGGAAGCAAGCTAAAATAATTGAGTATACTGACCAACTTAGATTTTGGTATATCAAAGTAGACAAACAGTTTGCAACAGTCTCTTATAGATTTAAAAATGGGGATGAAGCTGTTGTAGAAAGAATAGAACAATAAAAAGGGGATTTTTACTTTTGAGGTAATTTATATCGTAAACATAATAAGGGGGAGTTAGATGTTAGAAAAAGTAATTAAAAATATTTCAAATGTAATGGTTGATAAGGAAAAAGAAATTGAGCTCATGCTAATTGCCTTACTAAGTGATGGACACGTTCTGCTTGAAGATGTGCCTGGGACAGGAAAAACAACAATGGCAAAATGTTTTTCGAAAAGTATTGAGGGTTCCTTTAATAGACTTCAGTTTACCCCTGACACCCTTCCCTCTGACATAGTTGGTCAAGAATACTTCGATGTGAAAACAAGCGAATTTAAAGTCAGAAAAGGACCGGTATTCAATAACGTGCTATTAATTGATGAAATAAACCGGGCAGTTCCAAGAACACAGTCAGCACTCCTTGAACTTATGGAGGAAAAGAATGTTACGTTAGGCGGCGTTACGTATCCGCTCCCGAAACCCTTTATCGTAATTTCAACTCAGAATCCTTTTGATTCAATTGGAACTTTTCCACTGCCGGACGCTCAACTTGATCGTTTTTTATTAACAATCAAACAAGGATACCCATCTCCAGAGAAAGAAAAATCGATGATGAGAAGATTCCGCGAAAATAATCCAATGGAAACAATTGAAAGTGTTATTTCTATCGAAGAAATTTTAGAAATTAAAAAAAGAGTAAAAGAAATAGTCGTTTCTGAAGATGTTGAAGATTACATCATGAGTATTGTCCTTAAAACAAGAAGTCATCCTCATGTAGAGGTTGGTGTAAGTCCGCGGGGAGCACTTGCTTATATGAGGGCAGCACAATCGAGAGCGTACATATATGATCGTCAGTACTGCACCCCTGATGATGTTAAAGCATTAGCCACACCATTATTGGCTCACAGGATCTCGTTGAACGTTGAGGGAGAAGTGAAGAACTCTAAAGAAAGCATTATTGAAGAGATTATAGATAGCACTTCTGTTCCTGTAGAAGCCAAATGAATATTCATGACGAAAGAATATGGATTCTACAGTGGCGGATGCTAATTCTTATGGTGATTTTACTAATCATAGGTAGTTTGAGTGGATCTATTCCTGTGGTATTCTTTTCAGCTTTAGTTCTCACTGTGTCAGTTCTTTCATCTGTTTATCTTAGGGCAGTCCAAAATAAAGTAACTTGGCGGTATGAAAAATATTTTGAATCTACAAGTATAGATGAATGCTTCGATGTTTTTATAGAGTTAAAAAATGAATCGTTTTTTCCGATATTCAATTTTACAATCGACATCGAGAGTAGAAATGAGAAGGAATTACTGTTTATAGGAAATGATAACCGGACAGAGGCGGAAAATACCATGTATTCCTTTAGTCTTGACCTACCACCTAAATCACAAAAAACAATAAAGGTAAAAATGAAAGGAACTAGCAGAGGGCATCATCAGTGGTCGAGTTTAAATCTCTTATTAACAGATCCTTTAAAGCTCCAAAGTAAACGCTTGGAATACCAAAAAGAAATCCTGCCGGTCTTTAAGGTTATACCAAAAATTCAAAAATTAAAGGATCTAAAGCTAAAATCTTTACTACAAGGATTTAAAAATACAAACCATTCAATATTCTTGGATGAAACAGGCATTGTCGGGACCAAAGAATATGAAAATGAAAGTTTTCGTCATATTCATTGGCTTGCAACAGCTAAAGAAAACAAGCTATTGGCAAAAAAGTATTAAAAAGTTCAAGGAGATGTATACTCCATTTTCCTTAATGTTATAGGAGAAGGAAACTTCCACCTGAGAAGAGATATGGAAAATCTAATTGAATATACAGTTTCGGTTTGTATGCATCTTATTAAAGATGGCTGCAAAGTGGAGCTTTGGGTCAATTATTTAACAGATCAAAAAAAGGTCTTGAAGCTTGACAATGATATTGACCGCTCCCAGCTAAAAAAGATCATCTCAGCCTTATCCATGCTAAATCCCAACGGAGCATTCTTATCTACAGATCAATTTTATAAGTTAGGATTTTCAAAAACAGATAGTAAATCTTTACCCCTCATCATTGGCACTCCCCCTCAAATGCAAAAGCATCAGCAATGGCTACAAATTAAAAGATAAATTTTACGAAAGGCTCAGAGAACTTTCAGAGCCTTATTTTTTCAAATAATAGATATTTTTTAGAAACGGGGATTGATGTTATGAACAAAGACTTTGTATTAGCCCAGGTAACGAAGGAATTCAAAGGAGAAGGGTTTACTACAGCCGCTATACAATCCATTTCTATTGTGATACCGCATAATCAGATTACTGCTGTCATCGGTCCCTCGGGTTCTGGAAAGTCAACTTTGTTGAGTTTATTAGGGGCATTAGACAAACCATCAAACGGATCGATTCATTATGGAAATGAGCATCTCAATAAATATAAGGCTAAGCAGTTATCCAAGTTCCGCTATGAAGAAATTGGGTTCGTTTTTCAGCAATTTCATTTGTTACCTACCCTAACTGCGCTTGAAAATGTTCTTTCTCCATTATTTCCTCATAAAAGAGATCCTTCAAAGGATAAAGAAGCAAGGGAGCTATTGAAACAAGTAGGTCTATCCGGAAAAGAAGGATTTTTACCCTCTCAATTATCCGGAGGACAACAGCAACGCGTAGCAATAGCCAGAGCATTAATTAATAATCCAAGCTGGATTCTTGCCGATGAGCCAACTGGAAACCTTGATTCTGTCAGCAGTGAAAACATTATGAAATTGCTGCTTGATATCCAAAAGGAAAACCAATGTGGCGTAATAATGGTTACTCATGATAAGAAGATTGCCGAAAGAGCAGATCGCATTATCGAATTCCAAGATGGAAAGATATTGGAGGTGTAGTGACTATGATGAAATATATAATGGGGAGTTGGAAAAGGAACCGTGAACGTCTCATATTACTGATTATTGGCGTAATGGTTATAAGCGGGGGACTAAGCTATTTGTTTAATCTGACAGAGAGCAGCAAAGGTACTGTGGTGGAGAATCTTCAAAAAAGCTGGGTCAGCTCTTACGATATTGTGGTCAAACCAACCGACAGTGTAAATAGCAACTTGCTTGAACCAAATTATCTGAATGGAATTACTGGAGGAATCAGTATTGATCAATACGAAACCATAAAGAAAATTGAAGGTGTTGAGGTAGCTGCTCCTATCTCCGTTATTGGGTATTCAGAACTCGGAGTCACGTTTGAAGAACTATTTAATGAGAAACTTGCTCGTGGGATTTATCGGGTGCATGTAAATGAATCAGGAAACAATGGGTTAGAAGATACAAAACTTAAGGATTATTCATTCTATTTCAGTGAAGGAGCAGAGATAAAAGAGAAAATACCAGGGGTCTTGGGACCAGACCAATTTGATAAAAAGCTATCCATCACTCAATTACAACTTCTGGTTGGCATAGATCCTGAACAAGAAGCTAAGTTGGTAGGATTAGACAAGGCTATTGAAGGATTTGGGGATAGTCGCTATTTCGATTCCTCGAAAGATAAGGTGAACAAATTAGAACCTGTGAATTCTTTCGAAATTCCGGTACTCATTAATAATCACTCGTTTAGTCAGACTGTTCACAACTTCCGTTTGGAAAAGTTGAATTTTGATTTTAGTGATGAAACTAAACAACGACAAACATTGAATAGCATCTCAACTAATGGAGGACTCGAATATTTGGATTCGCTGCCTAAAGGTGAAGAGGTTAATTCAATTCGGTTATCCAGTAAAGAGCTCGAAAAGAGTTATTTCTACTCTTTAACTGGAGTGGAAACAGGACAGCAGGGTGAAAATTTCCGAGTAAATGGAGAAGCAAGAAATTCGTCGATGGTTGTATATAAGTCCAGCCCACTTCAATATAAAAAATTGAAAAGCCCTTTTCCCGAGCGATGGTCTCACGCTTTCTCTGCAGAACAAACATCAATACAATTAGAGAAACCTTTTGACAGCAACGTTCCTGCACAGGGGTATAGGGATTTGCAACTAGTAGATCCAGTAGTAGAAAGAAAAGATAATGAATTGCCGGTATTACCGGTTGTCACCTATAAGGTTATAGGATTTTATAACCCGAATAATATTACCGCTTCTAAGGATCCGTTAAATGAACTGCCTCTAGAAACCTATCGACCACCACAAGCAAAAATGGTCTTAGATGAAAAAGAAGAACCTATCAACCCACCATCCGATGTCACCGGAATTGGGAATCCTACTGGGTTGTTAACCAATCCCCCAAATATTATTACAACATTAGATTCAGCAGAAATGATCACTGGCGGAGATTCAATTTCATCCATTAGAATCATCGTAAATGGAGTTGAAGGAATAGGAGAGGAGTCGCAAAAGAGAGTAGAAAGCATTGCAAAAGAAATTAAAGATAAAACAGGTTTGAATGCTGTAGTAACATTAGGTTCATCCCCTCAACCTACAATCACAAGGGTTCAAACTGAAGCAAAAACGTTAGGCTGGGTCGAGCAGCCTTGGATAAACATTGGTAATGCCATTACAATATTTCGGGAAACTTCATTAGGATACTCGGGAGTCATGATCAGCCTGTTATTGGTTGCCGTCGTTTACGTTTTTTCGACGAGCTTGGTTTCCTTTCTATCGAGAAGAAAAGAGTTTTCTGTATTACTCTCTTTAGGGTGGGAGAACAATCATATCCGCCGTATTCTAATGATGGAAGCTGCATTACAGTGGGTTTTGGTAATTTTATTCTCATGCATCATACAGAGCATTATCTACACACAAACAGGAGAATTTTCTTTTATAAATATCGTATACGTTTCAACCTTTGCTTTGCTTGTATATGTTCTTAGTTTATTGCCTTTAGCTGTATTAGTCAGTAAAATTACGCCTTATGAGGCAATGCGTACAGGTGAAATATCAAGACTAGGCAAACGCTTGGTAAAGACGAAGGGGATTGTAGGATTGGCCACTAATAATATTGTATCCAAGTGGAAACGCAACCTGCTTTCTTTACTTGTAATTGCCATGCCGACCGCATTATTCACTTTCTACTTATTTGTGACGTTCAGACTTCAGGGTGTGCTTTATACTTCTTGGCTCGGTGAATACGTGGCTCTTAGTATTGATAATACTCACTATATCACTTTAGGAATCGCCTTTGGTTTATCTATCCTTACAACAGCAGAGATTATGTGGCAGAATATTTCAGAACGTAAAAATGAAATAGGGGTTCTTCAAGCGATTGGATGGGGACGAGCAGCAGTTCGATTTATCATTATTATGGAAGGTGCCTTGATTGGTTTCATAGCAGGTTTAGCAGGGGTGTCAATCTCATTTGCCGTTATTGGTGCTATTTATGGTGTTTTTCCAACAGATTCTCTTCTATTGATAAGTTCCACTATTATTGTTCCTGTATTTATTGGAATTCTTGGCTCTTTGCTCCCGAGTGAAATAGGTGTAAGGACCAAGCCAATCAACGCAATGAAAGCATCATGAGTAATTATGTGACCAGCAGTGATGTAACTTCTGCTGGTTAAAATGAATATTTTTTTAGGAGAGATCGATTTGAAAAGAAAAGTTATGTTTATATTCGGCTTTTTGTTATTGGTTTTACTCATCACTTTTCTAGTGACTTTCACTAGTCAAACGTTAGCAAACAAAGTCACCAGCTTTTATTCTGATATTCAAAAGAAACAAGAAAGAGCTTTCTTGGGCAATTTCAATGAAGGAAGGGGTAAGGTTGATTTAGATATTACTAAATTAGAAATTGAAGAAATTGATCTTCCAAAAAACAACAACGGGGAGATAATGAAAGGAGAAACTCTCGACAAAAAAGAACGTGAACCGTGGACTGAGGGAAAACCTAAAAAAAAGAACAGCTATCTCATATATTCCCTTATTGCCATTCCTCTTATATTACTCTTCATACTGAGAAAAAGACGAAAAAGAAAAAAGTTAACAATCAACATCTTGGATGTCAATGAACTTAAAGGAGTTGACGAGATTCAGGGTGGGGGTATAGATATAAATGTATCACTCAGCAAAGAGAAACAGAATGAGATTCGGCGGTTACTTCAGGAATGGCAAGGCAAGTTAAGAGATGACCAAAAGAAAAAGACTAATGAAACTATTCACGAATGGTTTGGAAGAATTGGGGGACCATCGGAGATAATCCCTATTTATGAAAAAGTCCGGTATGGTTATCAGAACTTTACAAAAGTTGAATATGATTTAGTATATTCCCGGTTGAGATAAGATAATAAAAGAAATAGTGGACTTACAACAAATTAGGTTAGGCTGCCGACTCAACACGAAACACTGATTGATACCAGTGAATTATTTTATAACCATTATAGGAATTTCTAGATTACAAAATATTAGAACAAATGAATATTCAATTAAAGGGCAGGTTAACGGAATAGTCGAAACTAAAATAATAACGGTTTCGTCTATTATTAAAGAGTTTTTAAGAAAAGGGGTATTTGGTATGAATTCTCAGACTTATATGTTGTTAGGATGGCTAAGCATTCTCACCAGTGGAGTCATTTATACTTTAGAGCGATTAACGAATGCAGTTGTTTTTGTAGGTACAAATGTTAGAGAAAATGTGTTTGTATCTACACCAGGTCCAATACCTATATTCAACAATATGTTTTTCATTTTATTTTTGTTATTAAGTCTTTGGTTCTTCTATAAATCCAGGAAAGTAAAATAATTGCAGGTGCGTTTGCTTAACAGGCAGCAGCCCCTTTGTTCCAGTAAAGGGCAGAAGAGTTGAATAAGAGATACTACAAACAAGGGGAAGATAAAATGAAAATCAAAAATAATATCATTGCAGTATCCGTTTTATTGAATGTTTTATTAGGTTTTCTATTCTATAATGAGACTACAAAAGAAGGTCCCGTTGATGTAGGACTATCGTTTAAAGAAGCAGTTAGAGTTGAAAATTATAAAATGGCTAAAACACTTATAGCTGAAGGCAGGCAAGAACATATATCTGAGGAAACATTAAAGAAAATAAATGAAGTTATGAGTGCTGGTACAGGCTTTAAAACCTATGAACTGTTAGAATTTGATAATGGAGAAATGGTTTTACTTAACTTAACACCAGATGCAAAATATGAAATACAAGATGTGACAATTGTTCCTGATGAACTAAAATCTATCTTTAAATAATAGACATTCTTATTGCGTTAACGGGGGCGCGCGACAAGTTCTGCTATAAGCGCTACCAAGCGTGAAAAGCAGGGAGTTTTCAATTGAAATTCTAACTTTACAACCGAGGATGGGAATGACGGTTCCATGTTACCCGAAACCATCCCGTCAATACTCCTGCATGCGTTATAACTGGCAGGTTATAGGGTTTGAAGCACAGGTGGAGTCGGCAGAACGAAGGCTGAAGCCAAAAAGGTATGCCAACGGATATGCCGCACGGCTGAAAAACTAGAAATGGTGAGAATAGTTCTATTAGCTAAAGAACTGACGAACTTCCGAAGGTAAGGGTCTATAGTTAAGAACATAAGGAAACTTATGTCCCATCTTCCGATGGGGTGAGTGGTGTGGAGTAAAATTGCCCCCTCTGAAAGACGCTATACCGGACTACGGCGGTATCAAGCTCACAGGCTTAAAGGAAGCACCTAACTCTAGAATGGAAAGCTAGGTTGTAAGGTACTTGGAAAGCAAGGAACGTTGAACCAAGAGCTGTCACTCAAAACGTTTGCTATAGGGTTTACGAAAGGCATTTATCCTTGTGAGGGTAGGGGAACGACTGAAGAAGCTTTTGTAATGAAAGTGGAGGAACAGCCCCAAGTCTACTGAATGAAACGATTATTTTCCTGTACGTGAATGGTGCCGGTCGGGTAAGAATGTGGGGACATCACTTCTACAAGGAGGGATGCCACAGTGCCAACACTGCGATACTGGGATTACTACAATATGACGGAGACATTCACGGAACTATATGAGAAAGCCCAGGAAGGAAACAGCTTTTCCTTCCTTTATAATGTCATCACTTCAAGAGAAAACATCTTACTCGCTTATCGGACCATCAAATCCAACAAGGGTTCAAACACACCTGGGACCGATGGAAAAACGATATCGGATATCAAGGAATTATCCGAAGATGAACTGGTCTTGAAGGTGCGTACAATACTGAAAAGCTATCAACCTAAGAAAGTCAGAAGAAAATGGATTGAAAAGGACAATGGAAAACGAAGACCGCTAGGTATTCCCTGTATTCTGGACAGGATTATCCAACAATGTTTCAAGCAGGTTCTCGAACCCATTGCGGAGGCTCATTTTTATAAGCACAGTTATGGTTTTAGACCTCTACGGTCTGCCCATCATGCAATGGCAAGGATTCAATCTTTAATTAATCAAGCCTCCCTTCATTTTGTCGTTGATATTGATATCAAGAGTTTCTTTGATAATGTAAACCACACACGGTTAATGAAGCAGCTTTGGAATTTAGGAATACAGGATAGGAAAGTATTAGCTTGTATTTCTAAAATGATAAAAGCAGAAATTGATGGAGAAGGAATCCCCGACAAAGGGACACCTCAAGGTGGAATTTTATCTCCCCTCCTCTCTAATATCGTGTTGAATGATTTAGATCAGTGGATTGCTGATCAATGGGAGTTCTTTCCCCTGCATAAATCATACAAATCTAAAGTTGGTGAACGATACGCAAAGAAACGGACTAATCTGAAGGAAGGATACCTCGTCCGCTATGCGGACGACTTCAAAATTCTTTGCCGGGATGGAAAGACTGCTCAAAAGTGGTATCATGCGGTTCGTCGATATTTGAAGGAACGGCTCAATCTTGATATCTCGCCAGAGAAATCTAAAATCCTTAACCTGCGCAAAAGGGAGTCTGAATTTCTAGGCTTTACGATACGAGCGAACAAAAAAGGGAAGAAACGAGTAGCGCATACCGGTGTTATTCAAAAGAAGAAGAAACAAATCAAACAGGAAGCTAAAAGGCTAATCCGTCGGATTAAAGCTTCACCAACTTCCCAAAACGTTCTGCGATTCAACAGTTTTGTATTGGGCATCCATAATTATTTTGAGCGAGCGACACATGTGAATCCGGTGTTCTCACGTCTTGCCTACGATTTAAAGCCGTTCATATATAATCGACTACAACCGGTTGGGAAGCAAGAACACCCAAGTAACCCGCCGCCTTTGTTTAAAAGGTTCTACAGTGTAACCATGAAGACTTTTAAAGTAGCTGAAGTCTACCTTTTCCAACTAGGAATTGTTAAAACGGTTAACTCGTTAAACTTTAGTCCAAAGGTAACACCCTATACAGAGGAAGGTCGAGGCATGTTATACAAGAAGCTTCGTCCTGATATCCAAAAGGAAATCAGTAATTTGATGAACTCCAACCTTCCTAATCGGTCAGTTGAATATGTGGATAATAGAATAAGCCGATACAGTATGAAAATGGGGAAATGTGAAATTACAGGCTGGGACTTACAGGCATTTGAAGTGCATTGTCATCACTATCTCCCAAGGTCACAAGGAGGAAACGATAAGTTTCATAACCTGCGAATTCTTCACCAAGATATTCACCGGTTAATCCACCTAACAGACATGGAGAAGATAGAGTCAATCCTCAAAAAGCTCAACATCTCAGAACCCATTTTGAATAAAATTAATCAATACCGAAAGGTATGCGAACAGGCAAATATCGTATTATCCTAATCGTCAAAGTAACGAGGAACTTATAATCTATTACATATCATTAGATGGAGCGCCGGATGCTGGGAAACTAGCACGTTCAGGTGTGGAGCAGGGGAAAAGCCGGAGATAACCTCAAACGCTTACCTATTGCTAACGTTTACTGAACAAGCAGCAGCCTCCCATGAAAGGGAATTTACTAAAAACCGAAAAGGCGGATTTCAATTGAGGTGAAATATGAATATTAAAAGAGCAGATATAAATGACGCTAGAGGCATAGCTAAAGTTCAAGTAGATAGTTGGAAAACTACTTATAAAGACATTGTGCCAGATGACTATTTAGTAAGGATGAGCTATGAAAGTCGAGAACTAAAATGGAAAGATATTATTTTAAATGGAGGGATTGTTTTTGTAGCTGAAAATAGTGCAGGTGAAATAGTGGGTTTTTCAAGTTGTGGTCCCCAACGAGATAATAAATACTCACAATATCGTGGTGAGTTATATGCCATATATATATTAAAAGAATACCAAAGAAGTGGTCTAGGAAAATTGCTAGTAACGCCTATAATAGATGAATTTTTAGAACAAGGAATTTTTGCGATGACAGTTATTGTGCTAAAAGATAATACTTCTAGATTGTTTTATGAGGCTCTTGGGGCTGAAAACATTGGCACTATTGAAACAGAGATATCAGGAAGAAGGTTAAGCGAATTTGTATACGGATGGGAAGACATTAGAGAAATAATATAAACCCTCTTCCGCATACGGGGGCGCTAAGGTAAGATCAGTGGCCATTAAGGTGTTCCTACAAAAAGGAGCACATATTTAATAGCTTTGTATAAACCATCTTCTGAATGGGCATACTAGAACCAAAGTTTACTTGGTTGGCAGCCTTGTAGGAGATGATAATATGATGAGACTGTCAGAAGCGTGGGAAAAATATCAGTTAGATAAGAAAATTGAAGGGTATTCTCCATTAACGTTGAAAGCTTATTGTTTCCAATACACGCTACTGTTTAAACACTTTGGTGATATCAGCATAAAGGACTTCACAACCGACGCTTTGAAGAGTTACCTAATCAATTCAGGTGACCATTTAAAGCCGGCGAGTATGAGTCATCGTGTCCGATGCATCAGATCCCTTTTTAAGTGGATACATGATGAGGGACATCTTGCGTACGATCCAGCTGCTAAGTTAAAGGAACCAAAGATAGGTAAAAGAATACCTAAGTTCCTTACGGATCTTGAAATCGAACACTTAAGGGAAGCTTGTGAGAGTTCCTTGGAAAATGCCTTGTTTGAATTTTTTTATTCAACAGGTTGCCGGATAGGGGAATTAGTAAAGCTTAACCGAGAAGACATAAACTTCTCAGCGAACTCTGTGATTGTTCATGGAAAAGGTGACAAAGAGAGGGAAGTGTATTTTAATACTCGCTGCTCCCTTTGGTTGAAACGATACTTGGATGAACGTGACGATCAAGAGGATTGCCTATTTATAACAGAGAGAAAGCCCAAACACCGAATGAGTATTGATATGATTTGATACATTATAAAACGAGTTTCAAAAAGAGCAGGTATAAAGAAGAGTATTCACCCTCATCAATTAAGACATAGCTATGCTACTCATCTAATTAATAACGGTGCTCCTCTGGAAGTGATCCAAAGCCTTCTGGGGCATGAGAAAAGTGAAACGACAAAGATTTATGCTCAACTTAGTGGAAAGCTACGCCAGGACTTCTACTGTAAATATTTTTAACATTTCAGAGCTTCAACCCTTAGTGGGTATGAGGCTCTTTCTTCTTGTTTCGGGCCATTTAATGGAATAAGGATTAAAAAAATTTACACTTATTGAGTAGTATATTTGTCTGCAGGACCGGATTAGAATTCAAGTGGAACAAGTGACAAACTAAATGAAAATGAAGAAAGGGAATTTCCAGATTAACGGAGTTCCCTTTTGTGTTAATAAATAATTATTGCTTACATTTAGTGAGTAATTATCTTATATTGATATTGTAACATTGAATTTTATGAAATATAAGACTATTTTTACTCTTAATTGTCCATTACCATTAATTTGAATGAGACAGGGGGAGTAGGATGAATTTTAAAAACCTTAATTACCAGCGACCTGACATTGAAGAATTTGAAAGAAAAGTACTTCAGCTTTTAGAAAGGTTCAAAGATAGTGATTCCCATTTGGAACAGTTCGAATTAATAGATCAAATTAATTCTCTTCGTAATGATGTGTTGACCATGCTAACTATCGCTCAAATCAGGAGTCACTTAGATACTTTAGATGTTAAATATCAAAAAGAGCAGCAGTATATCAATCAAAACTGGCCAATCTATGAAAAACTAGTAGGTCTTTTTCATGAGCATGTTTCATATTCGCCTTTCAAAAAAGAAATTAAAGAGAAGTTTGGAGAACAATTAGTTTGCTTTGCTGAGGCTTCTCAAAATACAGTTAGTTCTGAAGTAATTGAGGATTTAATTAAGGAAAATAATCTAGTAAGTGACTATACAAAACTGATGGCTACTTCAACAGTTGAATTCAGAGGAGAGAAGAGAACTTTATCATAATTAGAATCATTTTTGTTCTCAGAAGATCGTTCAATGAGAAAACAAGCTGGTGAAAAAAAGTATGAGTTACTTAGCCATTTAGAAAATAAAATAGATCGCATTTTCGATGAATTAATTAAAGTAAGAAACTCCATAGCAATAAAACTTGGACATGATTCCTTTGTGGAGCTTGGTTATGCAAGGTTATCAAGAGTTGGTTATGGTCAATCAAAAGTAGAAGAGTTCCGAGAGCTTATATTAAAATACATCGTTCCCATTTCTGAAAAAACCAGAGATAAACAACGAATCAGGTTGGGGCTGGATAAATTAGCTTTTTACGATGAAGATATTCGCTTCAGTACAGGCAACCCTTCACCAGGTGGAGATGTCAAATTCATGGTATCTAAATTTGAAGAGATTCTTAATGAAATTTCATTGGAAGCTGGGGAATTCTTCAATTCGTTGAGTGTCAATCATTTAATAGACCTACTTCCTAAAGAGGGAAAAGCGAGGGGTGCTTATGCTACATACCTATGTAATGAAAAAACACCATATATTTTTGCGAATATGAATGGTACCAGAAAAGATATTAAATTATTAAGCCATGAATTTGGTCACGCCTGGCAAATGTACCTGTATAATCAACATAACAATATTCCAGAATATATTCTGCCAACAAAAGAAGCTTGCGAAATTCATTCCATATCGATGGAATTCCTTGTTTGGCCTTACTTAGAAAAGATATTTGGTGTGGATGCTGATAAGTATAGACATGCTCATCTTGAAGATGCACTGTATTCAATGCCTTATAGGGCTGCAATAGACGAGTTCCAGCATTTTATCTATAAAAACCCCTCATTATCTATTTCTGAGAGAAAAGAGCAGTGGATTGAAATTGAGTACAAATATATGCCTTACAAAGGAGAATATAATCACGCTTATTTAATGAGAGGATCTTATTGGCAGCAACAAACACATATGTTTACCACTCCCTTTTACTATATAGACTATGCCCTTGCCCAAATGTGTGCTTTACAAATATGGAGCAATGCACAAACAAATGAATCGATGGCTTGGGAGGCATACATGAAGCTTTGTAATTTAGGTGGAAGTAAATCATTTCTCCAATTATTAGACCAGAGTGGTATTAACTCACCTTTTATAGAGCAGGGGTTCACTCTAATAACGGATAAAATTGAAAAGTGGTTAGATTTAAACGAGAACAAAATTAATAATGATTCACATCTAACAAGCAGCCGCCCTCTATTCCAGTAAAGGGCAGGATAGTGAAAAAAGCAATAAGAGAAAAATTTATAAAATCATATACTTAAAAAAGGGGGGAGATAAAATGATTTTAGAAGATAAAAAGAGACCAGATATGGTTTTGGAGAAGGTTATAAAGAAGATCAATATTCAGAGTGAGTACCAGACTTTGGTAGAGGAGTATACAGCTAGCTTGCTTTCAGAGTTCAGTGGGAAGATTCACAGTATATATATGTGTGGCTCAATCCCTAAAGGTACTGCTAAGCCATTTAAGTCTGATGCAGATTTTACAATAGTATGCGAAAGACCAGAAGATATAGATTATGATAGAGTATCATGTCTGAAGGACCAGATTTTACAAAAATATCGATTAGTTACTAAGGTTGATACGGTTATTTGTTCATTGGATGATGTAAGAATCAAGCCCCATGAATGGGGGTTTTGGATCAAGATAATCTGTGTTTGTATACATGGTACTGATATTGGCGAAGAAGTACCGCCTATTCTGATTTCACCTAAGTTCATATTAGACTTGAATTCAGACACTCAAGTGGCAGTGGATCGCGTTCGCGGTTTTCTATCTAATGCCAATGATGACACACTGAAATCTAGATATACCAAAGGTTACTCAAAGAAATTAATTCGTGCATTATACTCTTTGGTTTTAGAAGATACAGGGGTTTGGCAAGATGACATTACTAAGATGAAGAGTGCCATATCAGATTATTGCAATATTGATTCAGCTTTAGTTGACTATCTGTATGCGTGTTACTTGGATAGTAATGTAGATGTTGAAGAATTTCTGGGGATTGCAGAAGAAGTATATAGTTATATTGAGAAGGCTTTAACTGCATTGGCTGCTTCTAGAACTATTCCTTCAGAAATATAAGTTTTTTAAGGTTATACATGGAACTTCTAATTTGCTAAAGGGGTATTTGCTAAACAAGCAGCCGTCCATTGTTCAAGGGCAGGTTAATGAAACTTAAATTATTGAATTGTCGTCTAATAACTGAATTATTATTAAGTACAGGTCAGAATAATAATTTTCTTTTATAAATTAGTGGAGGAGAATTTTAATGAAGCCTAAAGATCTAGTAATACCTATTATTATTTCACTTTTTATAGTGTTATCAGCTTGTTCTCCAGAACCTGAATTTGAGGTATATGAAGGTAAAGTACTTAGTATTGCGGTAATTGGAGACCCGCCTACAATTAATGAAGAACAAGTGAAGTTCAATGAAATTTCTTTCGATGATTTGACTGAAGAGGACTTAAAGTTTTATGATGCAGTATTTATAACAAATGAGTATCTTTCTAAGGCTTCAGAAAGTCAATACGCTGATGTGTATATGAATTCTGCTATTCCAATGTTTTTTATATCTGCAAAAAACCATATTCCTTTTACGGAAAAAGATACAGAATATAATGAGTCGTGGGAATGGACACCTGGAAATAGCTATGCTGTTGGCGTTCTTAACCATCAAGAAAATGACTCATTAAACAGTTGGAAATTTGGTATATATAATGGTGAGAACACAGAAGCACATATAAGGGAAATGTATTCAAGGATTTTTAAGACTGTAGATGAACAAGGATTATAAGTTATCAAATAAAAGTTATTTCAATAAACGCGACATGGGCTGAAGAAGCAACCGCCTTTGTTCAAGAAAAAGGCAGGTTAACGTAAGACTTTTTTAGGGGGAATTTAATGAACTCAGAAGAAAACAATATACTTTGGGGATCTGTTTTTGGATTTGTTTTGGGCTTAGTTGTTTCTAAAGTTTATTAAAGCTGGGCTATCCTTTATCGGGCAGAAGGTACAGCATATAATGGAAATAATGGATGGAGAGATGGCATTCTGAACACTCCATTAAGGGTAAGAGCCACTGAAAGTCCATTGGCGTTTACAATTATAGTCATTCTTATTTTTATAATAATCGGGATCATGTTTTCGAAGTATTTATCAAAGAGTACAACGAATGAAGATAGTCTTTAAACAAGCAGCGTCTTATTGTTCAAGTATAGAGGCAGGTTAGTTTGAAATAGTATTCTGTAATTCAGGTAGTTTATGATGGTTTAAGGCAACATCAGGAGGGGATACGAATGCTTCGCACAGCTGTATTTTGTGTTGTATTTGCAGTTATTTATATGATAATTACATTAACTTTAAGTGAAGAGGTTGGTCAAGATACAATTGTTCAGTTGAATTTTGGACTAATTATCGGTGCTTTAATTTGGATTGCTATCAAGGTCACAGATAAGTTAGATTAGGAGAGTGGCCTTCAGCTAAAGGGGGCAATAACTGAAGAGCGGCTAATCGATCCAGCTGTGCGCTTCTGTAATTACTGGGCATTTATGTGTAATAATGATTTTGGACAAATTGAATATTAATGGTCGCTTATATATAGAAAATACTTGTTCGGAGATGTGAGGATTGAGGATATACTTTCTTTTGCCAGCAATAGTAATAATAGTTCTATGGATAATTATCAAAAGTATTAAAATCATTTATAGAAATGGGAAGTTAGATTTAAAACAAGAAATAATTAACCTGCTTTTTTTGGTGAGTGTACTTTGGATAATTGGAATGACCATATTCCCTATTGAAATCGGTATTCCTCATAGATATGGTCCATCAAATAACTTTGTACCATTATCCAGCATAAAAGACTTAATGAGTCACTCTTATTTTATGGTTCCTCTAAGAAATATTGCTGGGAATATAATATTGTTTGTGCCGTTGGGGTTTATGCTTCCATTAAAATTCAATAAATTTAATAGTGTACTAATGGTTGGGTTAGTGGGTTTACTGAGTTCTACATTTATTGAGTTAATACAACTATGGTTGCCAATAAGGGCTATTGATGTTGATGATATTTTATTGAACACACTAGGTTCTATGATAGGCTTTCTTTTACTTAAAACATTTAAAAGGATATATCAAGTGTCTGATAAACATAAACAGGAATATTCTTCAACTATTAGGGGCGTTTACTGAACAAGCAGCCGCCCCCCTTTAGTCAGCCAGGAACGTTAGCATCTTCGGCTAACGGGCAGGTTAACGGAATATTGTGAAACTAATCTTTTATAGCTTCGTCTAACTATTAAGCGGGTATATAGGCGGGCAAGTTTTAAACATCGAGGAGGGAAATTTGAATTGGGACTAATAAAATATAACATTCACCTTTTTGTCTTCTTTTTCGCTTTAAGTTTTTTGTTCTATGGTCAAAGCTGGGCACTTCCAGTGTTTTTAAAACCAATTCTATTCATTTTGATGATAATTGGTTTTGTCTTTTCTGCTGTCGCAGGTGGGCTGTATAAAAAAGAGATAAGCACTAAAGAAGCTAAAACTTCGAAATCTATTTGGATTATTGCTTTTATGCTAATAACTATTTCAACTATATTTTATGAACCAATAGAAACGGCTCTAATGGTAGTTATTTTGGCGGTAAGTGGATTGTATTTGCTCTCATCAATCTTTTCTTTACTGAAGAAAGAAGAGGTTTCTACTCAATAACAATCTTCCACTCAAGGTAGCTTTAGCTGAACAAGCAGCTCCAGGTTGTTCAATATAAAGGGGGCGTTTGCTTAATAAGCAGCCGCCCTCTGTTCAAGTAAAGGGGCAGTTTAGTTGAATAATGTCTTCTTTATTATTTTGTTACATTTGACCGAAGGTATCATCTCTACAGAAGGTAATTTATAGTTAATTACTCCTTTTTCTATTAAGGGAGTTAAAAAAATTGGATTGGTTGTGGTTGTCTGGCAACCTCTTTTCTCCTACATTTAGGAATAGGCAGGATTATCCAAAAAGAGAATAGAAGATGTTTATAGTCAAAAATATATCTCTGGAGGGCATTATGACTAACGACTTTTATTGTGATGAAGTATTAAGTGGGAAAACTGAAGTGAATAAAGTGCTGGAGACAGAAAATGTATTAGCCTACCATCATACAAAACCTTTTTATCCAGTTCATATTGTTGCAATACCTAAGAAACATATCCCTTCTTTAATCGCATTGGAAGATAGCGATAATGAATTACTATTAGAATTACTGGGAGTTATTAGAAAAGTTGCTACTATGGTCACTGAAGAGAACGGTGCTTGCAGAGTTATCACTAACTTGGGAAAATATCAGGATTCAAAACATTTACATTGGCATATTGTCTCTGGGAAACCTTTAGGAGGATAAAGAATGAATAAAATAATTAGATTTTCCTTCTTTTTATTATTGATATTATCTTTCTTAGGTGGTTGTAACTCCAACGTTAATACAAATTTGTTTGATTTCCAAGGCTCGTATATTGGAGATAACAGTGCGGTTGGAGACCTTGTTAGAAATTTGCCAAAGGGTGAAAGTTTAAAGGGATACGAACTTACAACTAAGGAAGAACCTTATGGAATGACCTTGAATTATGAAGACATTGAGACAGAAGAAATCGAAAAAACTTTTAAAGAAACAGCAATTTATAATGCTTCATTTATATTTGCCTTAGTTCAAAATGCTGAATGGGTCACATTTAATTTTGACAACCACGAATATCATTTAACTAAAGATAAATTAGAGGAAGTGTACGGTAAGGAATTAAAAACATTCACAAGTGAAGATGAACTAAGAGAGTTAACTCAAGAATTGTTAGTGGATGAGACTAAAGTAAATGACATCTTCATGTTAATGCTGTTTAAAAACGTCCATATGTTGACGGTATTGTTTGTCCGGGGATTGACGGATATAATGTCCTTAATCACCCTGAAGAAAGGAAAAGACGCCTTCCATTATGCCGGCCATTACCAGTGGCGCGACGGAAGACGTCCCTCAAACAATATGATTGTTGTAAATGATTATATCATAGTGGAATCCGCCGATAAARGCGTTTTTTATTAAATGTGCAGAAAAGGTTCCTTGTCCCTGTTGTAATCATCAGGACTTCAAGGTCATTGGTTCAAGGGAGAGAAAGTTAAAAGATGAGAGAGGCATGGCCAGAACGTTTATCATCAGGAGGCTGCGTTGCCAGCAGTGCAACAAGATTCACCACGAGCTTCCTGACTTAATGATCCCATATAAACGATACGCTGCAGATGTCATCGAGGAAACCATTTTCCAAACAGCCCACCTGACGGTGGCAGCAGATGAATCTACGATTTACAGGTGGAGGAAATGGTTTTCTACTTTGATTGATTACTGGTTGTTTATTCTTCAATCCTTACTAATTCAATTTGATCAGAATGAGACCCCAACGGTCGACCTGTCCAGTCGCCTGTTGCCTGTACATAAACGAATTGGACAATGGTTTGGCACAGCAAGTGGATGGCTGGGGGAAATTGTCCATCCAGTTGCAAATCATCATTTTTGGATACATACCCGTTCTGCGTTTTTGTCCGCTTATCCATGATTTACACTTCAATTATCAAGAAAAAAGGAGTGTTAACAATGGATAGAACTAAAGCAGATGAAAAGGCGACGAATCGCTTTCAAATGATTGCGCCGTTATTAGATGAAGAATTGGATAAGCAGGAGCGAGGAAGACTCATCAAGCAAATCTGTCTGAG
>NZ_VTEI01000029.1 GCF_008180415.1 Rossellomorea vietnamensis | reverse complement strand
GGTAAAAGTACAATCTTTCCCTCCACCTATCTGCTTCATTTACTTTGTATTGCTTTCGGCAGAAAGGACTTTGTTTTGTGTTGCAAACTCGTCCAACAATACTAGCCTCTTATGAAGTTCGTGTTCCTCAGACCGGAGGTTTGCCGCTCGCTTCCTTCAGATTCCACGTCACCATGGACACCCTTGCGTTAAGCTAACTGCTACTTCTGCCTTCACAGTTCGGGACTTACACCCTATAGATTGCACCCATGCCAGGCGCACAACAAAAAGAGCCAGCAGCTTAGTTAAGCTGTTGGCTCTTTAAAGGGTTCAAGAACGCACTTTGTCTTGATCTTTCTTGATCTGCTTACTTCGCAGCTGTCCGCATGCTGCATCGATATCTGTTCCATGTTCAGTACGAACACCGCAGTTAATCCCCTGATCCATGAGTGTACCATAGAATTCTACAATGGCTTCTTTGGTACTGCGCTGGTATTGGCCGTGCTCGTCAACTGGATTGTAAGGAATTAAATTCACGTAAGAAAGATGTTTTTTGCTTTTCAGAAGCTTCGCAAGCTGAAGAGCTTCTTCTTTATGATCATTGACATCCTTTAACAAAATATACTCAAAAGTAATTCTTCTGTTTGTCTTCTCCAAGTAATAATCAATAGCCGGCATTAGTTTTTCAAGCGGATAAGCTTTATTGATCTTCATGATTCGGGTACGCAGTTCATTGTTTGGCGCGTGTAATGAAACCGCCAAATTCACTTGGATGTTTTCATCCGCCCAGTCATAGATTCTGTTGGCGAGACCGCTTGTTGACACGGTGATATGTCTGGCTCCGATTGATAATCCTTTTTGATCATTTACTACACGGAGAAAGTCCATTAAATTTTCATAGTTATCAAATGGTTCACCAATACCCATGACCACGATATGACTTACTCTATCGTCATTTCCTTTAGCATCCAAATGATGCTGTACATTCATGATCTGCTCGACGATTTCTCCGCTTGATAGATCTCTATTTTTTCTCAGCAGGCCGCTTGCACAGAAAGAACATCCAATATTACAGCCGACTTGGGTCGTAACACACACAGAATATCCATAGTTAAACTTCATCAAAACCGTCTCAATCAGGTTCCCGTCCTCAAGTTTGAAAAGGAACTTTATTGTGCCATCCTTGGATTCCTGTTTGATTTCCTGCTGAAGCGTACCGAGATGAAAATTCTCTTCCAGCAAGGCAGTCAGCTGCCCGCCGATATTTTTCATATCCGAGAAGCTGGTTACGCGCTTTTTATATAGCCAATCCCAAATTTGAGAAGCACGGAATTTTTTTTCGCCCTTTTCAACAATCCAAGAAGTCAATTGATCTATTGTTAATCCATATATAGAAACTTTTTCCATTGTAAACCCTCATTTCGAAATACTTGCCTTTTTCTACTTTTCTATACTACTTAAAGTATGCCAATGTCGCAACCCATTTATAATGAAAAGAAAAATTTAATCGTCTATAGGTGAAGCAGTTCTACCCAGCAAGGGTCACGAAGGGCCGTTTCTTTTAAACAACGGAAAAGTGCCTCTCTTAGGATTAGCATTTCTCAATCTTCTGATTTAAATATTCTTCCACTGAGTTTTTCCAGCCAGAAGCTTCATCCAAATTTTCCATTCTCTCTTTGATTAACTGAGCGGCTTTCTCCAAATCATCATTGTATGTGTCAATCTCAATGTCGTACTCCTCTTGTTGCTGATGCACATAGGAGAGTTGGCCGCACGCTTGTCCAACCTGCCTGTCTCCCCTGGTCATTTCTCTCCTTTCCAGCTCAATTGCAGGACAATGCACCCCGACAAACAATACTGGATAATCCTTTAACGTTTGATAACAGTCTTTTTGTGTTTCTTCATTAAAAAGGATTTGATCTACAACAAGGTTTATTCCATTATCGGAAAACATTGAAATAGTGCTATGAAAAAAACACTCGGTCGGAACAGGGATCAACCTTTGATTCTCACGGTCTTCCATCTTTTCGATAATATAGTCATAATCATCAATGGAAAGATGAAAATAATCGGGCAATTTCTTTATTATCTTTTGTGCTAAGGTACTCTTTCCTGAACTAGATACACCATTCAACAAAATTATTTTTCCTCTTGTCATGTCATACATCATTCCATTTCTGTCCTATTTACTGACAATTTCCGCTTTGCCAGAGAAGCTTTTAAATTCAGAGCCTTTAATATTTCTATAGATACAGGCGAATATCCTTTTTTAAATGACTGACTTACTCAAAGACTTAGTCGTTAAAAGTAATGAATTTCAGCTTCAAGCGGGCGCCGGTCTCGGGCCGTCAACCGGGTGGATTGTAAATTCACTACTTTGATTAAGCCACAAATATGTGAGCAGAGCACTTTAAAGAGACTTCTTATTGCCTCGAATAGAAGTTATTCGAAAAGCCGCGAAACTTTTCAAGCATGTCTTTCGTATAACATTACAAGGAATGCATTATTGTTATTATGTGTTTTCATTTGACTGTTTTCACATAGATTGCGGCTTTCTTATTCTTAAAGGGTTTTCGCTCCATGCCCTCTGCCCATAAGAGGGAGGATGATAAAATCGCATTCAAAAGCAACAATCGTTTAAAAAGGCTGTTTTATCATTATTTTCGGTGATATCTGCGCATTAAATGTTAAACAGGAAAAAATTTACAAAAAGAGCATTTTATGTTTATGAGACCCGTGAATACTGACTTCGATGCCTCATGTTAGAAGGATCATACTCCGTGCTCAATAGTTTAGCCTTTCATAAATTCAGGACCTCCGCCTCTACAAAACTCAGTCTTCAGGCTGAGATAATAATCTATTAATTCAGATAAAATACCTATATAATAGAAAATACATTCAACAATACTTTTATTGTAAGGAGGGGTATTATGACAGGCACCATCGCTGTTGTCATGATTTTTTCCATCCCGATCATAGCCATCATTAGCGATCATTTTCAAAAAAGCTATAAGTTCAAGCAGGCCCTTTTGAAAGATGAACTTAAGTTAGAAAAACTGAAACAAGAGAACTTTGTCATGGAAACTGAAATGATGAAATTGGAATTGGAGCGAATGAAGCTGGACCGTCCTCGGGAAGAGAAGACTGAGGTTCTCTAATATCATTGGTCCTGGAACCTTTGGCGAACCAGGACCGAATAACCTTCTTGGAATCTTTGTTAGTAATAGGAGATTAGAAAATGACCATAATTCCCCTTCCCCTAACCTAAATCCTGAACAGGTACTGTATTTCCCTCTATTCTAATAAGGACATCCCTTTATATTAGGCATTTCATTTGAATGTACCTGGATTCTTATGTACTATTAACTAGGAATCTTATTACTTAAATATTAATGGGGTAAAGTCATGGATCAATTAGCGTTATTATCGGAAAAATTAATTGAGAATAAATATAACATCGCTAGAGAAATTACAGATATAAAGACTTATCAAGAATTAGATCTTGATGAATCTAACGTACATGAACTGCTAGAAGGCCGGGCAAAGTTCATTCACCTTATCGCTCAAGCACTGCAGTATGATAATCCAGATACATTGAAGGAAGACATCGCTCACTGGGCTGAATTCGCCGGGCAGGCTGCTATTAAATCCAATGCACCGATGAAAAGCACTCTTAGCACTTCTAAATTGTATAGAAAATATATCTGGAAGTATATCCGTGAAATAGCCTTAGAAAATGATTTATCTCTGGAAATCGTTTTCGATGCAGCATCCATTATAGATCCATTATTAGACGATGCTATTTTGATTTTCGGTTTGAGTTACGTAAAATATCATGAAAATATTTTGAAGAATACAAAGGAAGAATTTCTACGTATTTCTTCTCCCGTTGTAAAAATCTTCGAAAGTGTTGCAATATTGCCTTTGATTGGTGATATTGATGGAGAAAGGGCTCAGATCATTCTTGAAAAAACCTTAAATAAGGCTTCCCAATACCGCCTCTCACATTTAATCATTGACCTTTCAGGCGTCACAATGATGGATGATATGGTGGCTTCTGAAGTTGTAAAAATTGCAGAGGCCTTAAAATTACTCGGAATCAAGGTAATCATTACGGGAATTCTTCCTGATGTGGCCCAGAAAATCATCCAGCTGGGAATCCAGCTCCCTGACATCGAAACACTTGGCTCTCTTGAGAAAGCCGTCAAAGAACTTCTTTAGATCCCAAAGGGAAGCAATTGCTTCCCTTTTATCATTGAGTGAAAAAAAGGGATTCTCTCATTCAGGGGATTTCATGTTTTCTTACACTTTTTTATTCTTGCTCACCAATTTATGATTTTCATTCATCAACTCTTCAGCAACTCTTCAGCAAACTCGATTATTCCGGCTATTGCCTCTTTTTCAAAAGGACTTATCAGCCCTGCAGCCTGACAATGCTCCTTCAGTGTCCTGCTTCCTCCAGCTTTACACATCTCTAGATAGCTTTCCCAGGCAGCCGCTGGTTCTTTTTGAGCCATTTTCAGTAATTGCACTGCCACTGTATGGGCCAAATCATAGTCTATAAAATAAAAAGGACTAAAGAATATGTGAGCGATGCTATGAAAACTCCCGCCATCTTCCAGATACTTATTCCCGTCATAATCTAATTCAGGCATGTAGCTCTTCTCTAGTTTTCTCCACTCTTCCCTTCTTTCTCTTATAGTAGCTTGCGGTTTTTCATACAAGAAATGTTCAAATTCATCCACGGCATTTGCGAGCGGCATATACATAAAGGCTTCTGCCGTGTGTGAGTATTTATATTTCCAGGTGTCCTCTTTAAAAAATTGATCAAGCCACGGCCAAGCAAACCGTTCCATTGCAAAAGAAAATATTTCTGCAGAATCAACTGGAATGATATATTCGGGACAGTTCAAACTGCTGCTCATAAAAAATTGAAAGGCGTGCCCGGCTTCATGGGTAAAGACACGAACATCATTTGAAGTACCTGTAAGGTTTGCAAATATGAACGGCTTTCTTTCTTTTCCCAGGTAGGTTGCATACCCCCCGCCCTTCTTACCTTTCCGGGGATAGAAATCATAATGACCCTCTTCAAAAAGAGCATTTGAAAATGTTTTTGTTTCTTCAGATAAATCCCTCAACAAATTATGCATTCCTTCCCTGAACTGCTTCTCACTAACCTTTATTGAGGGCGGGCCCTCCTTAAACATTATTTTGTCATCGTAATACTTTAATCTTTCAACACCCAGACTGGACTTTTGCCTCTCTCTCAAAGATGAAGCAAAGCCAACTCCATATTTCCTGATTTGTATTCTATAATTCTCTAAATCAAAGGGTGTAATATCTGTCCTGTTCATCCGTTCGTATCCGACTTCAATGAAGTTCTTTCTTCCTAACTTAAGAGAGATTTCATTTCTCACAGCGATTAAATCATCTAAAATGTCATCAAACTTACCTCCATTCTCTTCAAAAAATTCTGTTCTGGCTTCCCATGCCTGTTTTCTTATCATCCTGTCTGGACTAGCCATATACTTTCCCAGAGCGGATAAGGGCAAGTGTTCTCCCTGAAATTCCACTTCAGCCGTTCCAAGTAATGTTGAGTACTCTTCCATAAGCTTAACTTCAAGATCGACCTTTCTTTCAATCTCTTTCCGATAAGAATTCACTTTTAATCCGGCAAGCCTGAAAACCTGTTTTCCTGCGTTCTTTTCAAGCTTTTCTTTCTGCGGACAAAGAAGACGATCCTGATAATACCAGGTCACTAAATTTTGATAGCTGGTATCCCGTGACATGAATTCCTGGTAGGCAGAGGATGTTTCTCTATCATTAAAATCCTGTACATAGCGGAGAGTGATAAGATTTTGAGCTCCCTCATATTCAAACCGCAACTCATTCATTTCCTCTAAGATCCTATTAAGGGTAAAGACATTGTCAGTTGCTTTAAATTCCTTCAGCTTTTCTTCAAACTGTTTTTGGAAAACATCAAAATCGAAGTGGCTTTCGGTTTCTAGATAGTAATTGGTTTTCATGGTTAACACCCTCTCTTCTCCTTTACTTTATATAGTAATTTAAATTACTACAAAAAGCAATTAGTGTTTTTGAAAATAAAAAAAGCCCGAATTATGCGGGCTTAAAGTACATTTATAGATTTCGTTTGGTCCAAGTCATTTAAAATAAGGCTCTTTTTGTTAACTTCGCTTGAAACCTCACATTATAATTGGGAACATGAAAGCTTTGCGAAGCTCTCTCCATGTAGTGAGAAAAAACCTCTCTGTCTATATTTTGGCAGATTATCAAAAAAAGATTCCTTTTTCCATCTCTACTCGTGCAGTTCTAAGAAGTCACTGCTGGATCAGCTGTAATTACAAGGCTGTTTCTTTCGAGGTATTTCAGTAAATCGCTGCTGTTTAGCGGTCTGCTATAATGATAACCTTGTGCGTAACGGCACTGCTCCCTTAATAGAAAATGTTCCTGCTGAGGAAGCTCCACACCTTCTGCCACTACTTCTATCCCAAGATTTTCGGCGATGGACATAATTGCTTTTACAATCGCATCATCTTTTCCACTCTCATTGACACTTTTGATGAATGAACGATCGATCTTGATATTCTGGATTGAAAAGTCCTTCAAATAGCTGAGAGAGCTGTATCCTGTCCCAAAATCATCTATGGAAATTCCGATCCCGTTTTCTTTGAATTTTTCTAAAAGAGAAAGGGTATGTTCAGTATTGACCATTGCCATGGATTCCGTTATCTCGATGGTCACAAGTGAAGGGGATATTCCTGAATCCATGATGATTTCCCAAAGCACTTCAAAGATATCTTTCTTCGAAAATTGTTTGAGTGACAGGTTGATGGAAATGGTATATTCCTGATTCAGCTGCCTATTCCAGTCATGGATTTGCCTGCAAGCCTCCCGGACCACCCATTCTCCTATGGAGACAATCATTCCCGTTTCCTCTGCTATATGTATGAATTCCCCGGGACTGACCATCCCTTTCTCTGGGTGGTTCCACCGAAGCAGCGCTTCAAAACCGACGACCTTTTTATCCTTCAGGCTGATAACCGGCTGATAGTAGACTTCAAATTCCTTATTTAGAAGAGCCTTGCTTAAATCAGCCTGTAAGGTAATGTCCTTGTTGAATTCCTCCTCTAATTGGCGATTGAAAATGGTGTAGGAGTTTCGTCCATCCCCTTTCGTCTTATACATGCTAATATCTGCCTTGACTAAGAGTTCTCCAGGAGTCTCCGCATTTTCAGGGTAAGAAGCAACACCAATTGAAGTCGTCACTGTAATTTGCCGGTCATTGATAATGAGCGGATTGGACAGGTAATCCAAAATGCTTCCGCAAAATTCTTCTACTGTTAATTCATTCATTTCCTCGTGGTAAAAGATAACGAATTCATCCCCTCCCAAGCGTCCTGCCCGGTCAAGAGGACCTAACTTACTTTTTATAAAGGAGGAAACTTTTATCAGCACTTCATCTCCGAAAAAGTGGCCGTGGGTATCATTTATATGCTTAAAATAATCCAGGTCTAACAGTAATACATGGAATGGACTTCTTGACTCTCCCGTTTTTTTAGAGATGCTCTCCTGCATATAGCTGCGATTATACAGGCCTGTAAGAGAATCATGATAGGCCAAATAATTAAGCTTTGCCCTTTCATCCAGGTACTGCCTCTCTCCCTGTGCCACTGTTATGGCAAACAACAGGATAGCACTTACATATTCTACATTGAATAGATCATAATTTACCGTCAAGCTGAATGCCTCTATAACGGTAATAAAAGAACCAAATAAAGAATGACCGCATATTATTGAGATGATCACCAGAGACACATTTTTAACTTTGGCAGGTGAATGCAGCTGATCAAATCTGACCTGCTGCAGCACCCTGGTAAGCAGAAATAAAGTTATAACGGTATGAAGCACCGCGAACAGAAGAGTGTTATTCAAGATATATGTATCAAAACCAGTAAGTTCCAGGTAGAGGCTGCATTGAATGGCTACCAGAAAAACCCCCGCAACGATACTGCTAATGAAATAACCTAAGGAATTTTTGTCCTGTTCAATATTTTTCAGGTTATAAAAGACAAGACTGAACGCCAGCATAGTAAATGAAAACAGGCTGACTAACAGGATGGACATGCCTGGCTTCCTCATATTTGCATACAGACCATATTCCACTGCCAAAAGGAAGATGACTCCCCATATAATAACGGATGCCGAAAAAGAATATAGTACGACAGCCTTTGTCTCTTTAAAGAGGTGACTATACTTTAATAAAAGATAGACTGAAATACTGATAACCAGTATTGAAGATAGCAGCGTCAAACTCTCAATGCTCACTCAATGGCCCCCTCCCTAATTATGCCTTTGCCTATATGATGCGAAGTATGGAAATGTGGATGTATCTTCCTATCTATTATATTTAAGTAATGTTTCTTTCTGCAACTCTATTTTTATAACTAAGCCGCCAAGTCCTTAGGCAGCTTCAGTACCCATTCATTTCAAAAAGGCATAGATGGTGCCAGGATGCTCTTTAACATAAACTCCGCTTTCTCCAATCATAAGATGTTTACGCCTAATACCTCCCAAGCATTATCGCTTAGAATACTGGTTCCCTTTCAACTAGATAAGAATTCTATTTTATTTTACCATATATTTCTTTTGGTTTTATTTAATTTGATAATAGTCCTGCTTGCTTTATTACTGCAGTAACTAGGTATTTCTTTCAAACGAATCAGCTAGTTTATCAGAATAACTTACTAGTTTCTCCTTTGGTGTCACTCAAACCGCTCTAGAGGGTCACCTAGCAGCGAAAAACAGGCTCCTGCTGTCACTCAAACCGCTCTCGAAGGGCACCTAGCAGCCAAAAACGGACTCCTGGTGTCACTCATCCAGCTCTCGAGGGACACCTAGCAGCGAAAAACAGGCTCCTGCTGTCACTCATCCAGCTCTCGAAGGACACCTAGCAGCGAAAAACGGACTCCTGGTGTCACTCATCCAGCTCTCGAGGGACACCTAGCAGCGAAAAACAGGCTCCTGCTGTCACTCAAACYGCTCTCGAAGGACACCTAGAAACGAAAAAACGACTCCTGCTGTCACTCAAACTGCTCTCGAAGGACACCTAGCAGCGAAAAACAGGCTCCTGCTGTCACTCAAACCGCTCTCGAAGGACACCTAGAAACGAAAAAACGGCTCCTGCTGTCACTCAAACCGCTCTCGAAGGACACCTAGCAGCGAAAAACGGACTCCTGGTGTCACTCATCCAGCTCTCGAGGGACACCTAGCAGCGAAAAACAAATTCCTGCAGTTTTAGGGATACAATTACTCTCTGAATTGAAAGAGCAGCTCTTTCCACCTTTGCTTATCCGGTTATTACCGGTGAATACTGGCGTTCTCTTATGAAAAATATTAATTAGAAAGTTTACGAAAAGAGCCTTTAAAAAAGAAGCCCTCAATGAGGCTTCCAAAATAGTTATGTAATTGCATTGAAAGAGTCTGAGACACTCTTGATCAAAGGCAGATCCTCAGGATACATCTGGGGCAGACTTTCGAACTCTTCGAATGATTTCCAGCATGCTTCTTCTATATTCAGATCAGGGTCATTGACCTCCAATGTTCCGCCAGTTATAGCCACATGAAAATAATAAGTCGTAACTGCAATGCCTTTGATTTCTGTTTGTTTGACCTTTAATTTTCGTACAATTTCAACTTCGCAGCCTGTTTCTTCCTTTACCTCACGGATACAGCATTCTTCAGGCGATTCTCCTGCTTCAATTCCTCCAGAGGGCACACTCCATATATCGGTTCCCATTCCTCTCACCACAAGAATTTTTTGTTTTTCGTTTAAGCATATAGCCGCAGCACCTCTCCATTCTTTCAATGCAATACCCCCTGCTTAAGTAATATATGTATATTATACAATTATTTACTGATTTTTTCGAAAAAATTACAAAGAGTTTGATAGCAAGACTCTGTACGGCGCTTTTATTTTTCATAAAGGCTGAATTTGCAAGATGGTGACTGCTTTAAAAGAAATGGATTTCCGCTCCAGGCCGACGACTCCAATCCTTTCCCTCTGCGTAAAAATGGGGAGGAGGATAATAATGAATTTAAATGCAACAACTTTTAAAAAGAGCCTTCATAAAAAAATCTCTTCTTCCCGAAGGAATGAAGAGATTTACGAAGAGTCTCTATGGCATACTAAAAAATCCTGAAAAATATGAAGTCGAGGCTTGGATCAGCGCTAAAAGAATTTTGCTTTCATCTGCTCTTCTACAAGAGTACCTTTCTTTTACTGCAATTTGGACTCTTTAATTGAAACAGCACCAGGATCCCTCTTTAAAACTCCTTTATCATCTCCTTTTTCCTAGACAGATGAAAAGGTAAATACAATAGAGAAAACAGGATGAATGCTACAGCTTCCAAGGAAAGGATATACCATGGATAAGGGCCCAGCAAATCGATGGGACTTGCATTTACTGGCTTATGAAGCAGAAACATATAGTTTGCATCTATAGCGATATTGATCAAAAAAACAAAGAATGCGATGATATTCAGAGCAGCTAGCGACTTTAAGACAGATGAGTAGGTGGCTCTATATCCTTCAATCCATACCATATATAAGCAGGAAAGGACGATGGCTATATGTGCTATGAAAAACTGGAAATAACGAAAATGCGGAAAACCGTAGAATAATTCCGGTGTTAAAATAGCAACGAAAGCACCTGTCATGCTCACAAAAAAACTGATTTCAAAAATTCGATAGCTTCTCGTCAGCAGCATGATTGTGCACAAATAGAGTGACAGAGAGCAGAGCTGAAAAGGAAGATTTATAGCAGCATCCCAACGATCATTGATGAAATACCAATATTGAAACGACACTTCTCCAAATACAAGCAATGCAATCAAAAGGTATCTCGTCAACTGTCTTCCATGAGCTATAATCCGGTGTCGAGCCAGATAAAAAAGCCCCAGAAGCAGAATAGAAACTCCAATAGCCATCAAATGGGACATTGAGAACATTACAAAAGGATATCCCTCACTATCAAAATTCAATATTTCCTTCAACATACCGCCCCCCTTTCTTCATCTGTTAAAGCAATATGTAGTAAAGCACTTTATTTATTATAATTATATTATGTATAGTTGGACCTTCAAACCTCAGTAAACAAGGTACATATTTTTTTGCTGAAGTTCTAATGATAGTCTATTAAGGCTCCATTAATATTATGCACGGTCAGACATGAGACAGGGTACGAATATATTTTAATCCTAAAAGATCGGCACCATAAGCAATCGCTGCTGCCTGTACGACACTATACTATTAACATTGCGTGTAGTTTTAAATTCCCTTGATCCTTTTGGAGTAAACTTACTATATTCCAGCTGTTGCTCCTTCAGTACGATAATCTATATTGAGAAGTATTCCCTCATCGAGCGTATGTACCGCAGGAATAATTTCAATAAATTGATTATTTCATTCTCTATTGACGGTTAATTTTTATGTTGGTAAGATGACTACTATTATATTTGAATAATAAAACCTTGTATAAGTTCAGGAATATGGCCTGAGCGTTTCTACCAGCTACCTTAAATAGCTTGTCTACAAGGATAGTAATGATTTTATAATTATTTCTATTCTTATGGATAATTGCTCTGGCGGCTGATTTGCTGACAGAGCTTTTTTGAGTTGTTCTATTGAAGTTTTATCGTGCTGTTAAGCTGACTGGCACTCAGGGGAATTCACCTTCCTTAAAGTTTAAGGGCTGTCACTAAACAATCACTATGTCTATCACTATCCATTCATGGTTCAACTTACTACTATGAGACACCAGGAGGTCAATCATCATGAAGAAATTTTTTCAGTTTGAAGAACGTGCAACGTCCTACAAACAAGAAACACTGGCAGGCATCACCACCTTTTTATCCATGGCCTATATATTAGTCGTCAACCCTGTCATTTTAAGTCAGGCTGGAATGGATAAAGGAGCATTGTTCACGGCCACTGCCCTTTCTGCTATTGCAGGTACCTTACTTATCGGGATCTTGGCCAATTACCCAATCGGGATAGCCCCCAGCATGGGGTTGAATTCATTTTTTACCTTTTCTGTTTGCATAGGGATGGGAATCGATTGGGAAGTAGCTCTTACAGGTGTATTTGTGGCAGGGATCATATTTATGATCTTAAGCTTAATGAAGATTCGCGAAAAAATCATTAATGTGATTCCTCAGGATCTGAAACACGCAATAGCGGCGGGGATCGGCTTTTTCATTGCTTTTATTGGATTGAAGAACGCTGGAATCATTGTAGCTAACCCTGACACTTTCGTATCTATTGGTCAGTTGGCTTCTCCATTGACAGGACTTGCAGTCGGAGGATTTGTTATTACCGTTTTAATGCTTGTCAGAGGCGTTCATGGTGCCATCTTCATAGGAATGGTCGTTACAACTATTATCGGAATGATTGCCGGTTTGATCGGCATCCCGGATTCGTTTGTCGGAAAAGTCCCAAGTCTTGAACCAACTTTTGGAGTGGTTTTCTATCACTTAGGAGATATTTTGACTCCTCAAGTATTGACCGTCATTTTCACTTTCTTGTTTGTTGCTTTCTTCGATACTGCTGGTGCGCTAATTGCGGTGGCAAGCCAGGCTGGCTTGATGAAAAACAACCAAATACCGAATGCAGGGCGAGCGCTCCTGGCCGATTCAACTTCCGGTGTCGTTGGAGCCGTACTCGGTACTTCAACAACTGCTACCTTTGTTGAATCCTCTGCCGGTATTGCTGTAGGAGGAAGAACCGGTTTCACATCCATCATCATTTCCGCCTGTTTCTTTATCGCGTTGTTTTTCTCTCCGATTCTAGGAGTCATTACACCAGAAGTAACAGCACCTGCGTTGATCATTGTCGGAGCGTTGATGGCAACAGAGATGAGCAAAATCAATTGGGGACACATGGAAATTGTCATCCCATCCTTTATTACCATCCTGATGATGCCCTTGACTTTCAGTATCGCTACAGGAATTGCATTAGGCTTTATACTCTATCCTCTAGCCCTGATTTCTCAAAAAAGATTCAAAGAAGTGCACCCGATCATGTATGCTCTCTGCATCCTGTTCATCTCCTACTTCCTGTTCGTCTAAGCATTGTTTTCGCAAACTGTCCTTTTAAAAGAAATTGTCCCTTTTGATGTGTTAAAGCTAAAGCAAAAGAGGTGCCGGTATTTTTGCCGGCACCTCTTACTGTTTATTTATAATCTTTAGGCTTAACTTCCTCCCCGTTTTTCCCGCTGTAGCGAAGTCCCCATCCAGTGAAAGCTGCTATCAGCATCACGAGCAGCAAGCCCCATCCTTGAAAGACATATGGAACCACTTCTGTAGGGCTGACGATCGGCAGGAATTCATACTCTTCCGCGGCCCCCTTTATCGTTGCCCATGCAAGCAATACTCCTCCGCTCCATGGAAAGATATAGCCTAGTGAAGACGAAACCGTATCAAGGAAGTTTGCCCGGCGGTAAGGATGAATGTTCATCTCTTTGCCGATTTTCCGGACAAACGGCGCAGCGGCAATTTCTGCTGCCGTATTAATTGTGATGAAGATATTCAGAAATGCCACGATTCCGAAGATCGACAACTCTGCTCTTCGAACCACATTATTGATCATTTTCAGAAAAAAGTTCTTAATGACTTCCATCGTACCTGCTACTTCCATCAAGTGAGCGGCAGCCAGGATGAATAGGATCAAAATCGCCATATTGAAATAGCCTCCGATTCCGCTCATCAAGGCTCCTTCCACGACCGCATTTCCTGTATCATCTTTGTAAATATGGATCACTTCTGTAAAAGGTGTTCCTGAAATGATGATGAATACAATGGATGCCACAATTCCCCAGGTAAGGGAAGTCAGCAAATGATGGCCTGATAGTGCAAGATATAAGACGAGCACAAAAGGAATCAGCAATAGCAGGCCGCTCGGAGATACCTGATCCTGCAGCTGGGCCATTGCTTCTGTTCCGGCAGCTTCTCCTCCGCCGCCTAACAGAACAAATAGAAACAGTGCAGGAATAGCTGCGGAAATGGAATATTTGAACCTGGATTTAACCACTCCCGGAACATCGGCTTCCTGTGTAGTTGCAGAAACAATCGTCGTATCAGACACCGGCGCAAGGTTGTCCCCGAATACCGCACCACTAAGAATTGCTGCCAGCAGGACGACAGGATCGGCTCCTAATATAATTCCAGCAGGATACATAAGAATGCCAAAAGTAGCGACTGTTCCATATCCTGTTCCAACAGCTGTAGAAAATAGGGCAGCCAGCAAAAATGTTAAACCTGCAAAAAAGCCGCCTTCCAGGTTGGTTTGGAAGCCAAACCATATCAGTCCATCCACTAGTCCACCCGCAGAAAGCAATTTAGCGAACATTCCAGCCCAGAACCAGGCTATGACAGCTATGACCCCTATTGGCTGCGCCATCCCAGAAAATAAACTCTGTGCATAATCTGCCCACTTTGATTTACAGAAAAAAAGACCAATTGCGATTCCGATGACCATCCCGAGCACAAGTGCTTCCTCTGTAACAAGCTCAAGGACACTTAGCGTTATTGCCCAAACGATGAAGAATACAAGGGGAATTGTTGCAGCAAAAACCCCTCCTCTTAACTCAAGCCGCTGGACTGATCTTTCTCCAATTGCGTCATCAATGACTTCATCTCTTTGTTTCTTATCCATATTGACACCACCTAAGTTTGTTCATACTAGTCTATCATTCTGCAAAATATTTTGAAAATGTTTTTAGGCTGTAAATTGTCAACTCAAGTCGAACACGGCAAGAAATTCATGAATACCTCAAATGGCGTATTATAATTGAGCACTTTCCGGGGGACCTGGTTGAACGTCAAGAGAAAATCCATGATGTCCTTCTGGGTCATTCGGTTGAAATCGGTTCCTTTTGGATACGTGCGCCTAATGCGGCCGTTACTATTTTCGTTGGTGCCACGCTGACCTGGTTTGCCGGGATCCGAGAAGTAAAAGGGAACCTCCAGCCCTTTTTCGACTTCTTCCCAAAGATGAAATTCCGAAATTCC
>NZ_VTEI01000028.1 GCF_008180415.1 Rossellomorea vietnamensis | reverse complement strand
TTCTGGTTAGGTACCGTCAAGGTGCCGCCCTATTCGAACGGCACTTGTTCTTCCCTAACAACAGAGCTTTACGATCCGAAAACCTTCATCACTCACGCGGCGTTGCTCCGTCAGACTTTCGTCCATTGCGGAAGATTCCCTACTGCTGCCTCCCGTAGGAGTCTGGGCCGTGTCTCAGTCCCAGTGTGGCCGATCACCCTCTCAGGTCGGCTACGCATCGTTGCCTTGGTGAGCCGTTACCTCACCAACTAGCTAATGCGCCGCGGGTCCATCTGTAAGYGGCAGCCGAAGCCGCCTTTCCACTTTTCCTCATGCGAGGAAAAGAACTATCCGGTATTAGCCCCGGTTTCCCGGAGTTATCCCAGTCTTACAGGCAGGTTACCCACGTGTTACTCACCCGTCCGCCGCTGACTTCAGGGAGCAAGCTCCCATCAGTCCGCTCGACTTGCATGTATTAGGCACGCCGCCAGCGTTCGTCCTGAGCCAGGATCAAACTCTCCGAAAGAAGTTTGACTTGCTCATTTGCTATTTTTAAAGTATTAGCAACTTTGTAAGAACAATGTTCTTACTAGATTTACGTTGACGTTTTGAGTTGTTTAGTTTTCAATGTTCAATGTGTCTCTCTTGAGCACCAAATTAGTGTAACATAAGTCGTAATGTGGTGTCAATGTTTTTTTAAAATCAATTCGCTGTTGTTTCAGCGACAAGGAATATAATATCATGGATAACTTAAATACGTCAACACATATTTAAAAGTTTTTTTGAAAGAAAAGAAATTCCATAGAATCTATTCTTTTAAATCCACTCTTATCTATAAAGCGAAGGTTCTATCCCGTCTCCCCGAGCACCTCTGCACTGAAATCTTTTTACTCTCTTCTTACCTAGGCTCTAATTTACTAGCTGGATGCTTATATTTGGCCCTATGAAGAGTTGCATTACTGAAAACAAAAACCCCGCTTAAGATTTCAGCGGAGTCTATACGATGATATACATTTGGATGATGGTTAACCCCACTACTCCAGGTATTCCGAGAATCCCGGATATCGAAGAAGTCACCAGGTTGATTGGAACATGTATGCCGAATTGGCTTCCAAAGGCATTTAAGAAAAATAAGAACAGTGCTCCGATCAATACCTTCATGCATAGCTGTCCAGCAAATTTTGCAGGTTTGAACGGAGTCCCTGCTGCAAGCAGAAATACAATCAAACTGCTGATAACAGCGATAACCACAACCGGACTCATCATGCTTCCCTCCTTTAAAGGATAAATCGATACCTTATAGAGAGGATATGAGGGTTGTCTATCTTTTTATGACGACTTTTCTATTTTTCGCTTCCCTGAAGAAGAAAAAGTATTTGGCCTCGGCAATTTTTGATTGGTAATTGATTTCATACGAGCTCTCTATGCTTAAGTCTTCTAAAGCACGCTGTGATATCCAATCTTTTTTTGTCTCTTCCAATGAATGGAGCAGTTTATTCTCATACTCTTTTCGTAATTTACCTTTTTTTCGAAAGAACATACTCACATTCCACTCCTGTTCTATACATCTCTTCTTCCCTCTAATGCCTTGGAGAGAGTGACTTCATCCGCGTATTCCAGGTCTCCGCCTACCGGAAGCCCATGGGCGATTCTTGTAATGCGTATGCCGGATGGCTTTAAAAGCCTTGAGATATACATAGCTGTGGCTTCGCCTTCAATGTTCGGGTTTGTAGCGAGAATGACTTCTTCCACTTGTTCATCTTGAAGCCTTTTTAATAGATCGGGAACATTGATATCTTCCGGACCGATTCCATCCATAGGAGAGATTGCTCCATGGAGAACATGATAAAGGCCGTTGTATTCTTTCATTTTTTCCATCGCGATGACGTCTTTCGGATCTTGCACGACACATACAATGCTCCGGTCCCTTCTTGCATCCTCGCAGATATAACAAGGGTCTTGATCAGTAATATGGCCGCAGACCGTACAATAGGTCAGCTTTCTTTTGGCGTTCACAAGCGCCTTGGCAAATTCAAGGACTGTATCCTCTTTCATGCCTAAAACAAAAAACGCCAGTCGGGCCGCAGTTTTCGGCCCTATTCCCGGCAGTTTCATGAAGCTGTCAATGAGCTTCGATATCGGTTCAGGATAATGCATAGTAAACCTCCTAGAACATTCCCGGTAAGTTCATTCCTTTGGTGAATTGTCCCATAGTTGAGTTCGTTAGTTCATCCGCTTGTTTCAAAGCGTCATTTGTTGCAGCAAGCACAAGATCCTGCAGCATTTCGATATCTTCTGGATCTACTACATCTTCCTTGATATTCACTTCCAGCACTTCTTTATGACCGGAAACGATTACCGTTACCATTCCGCCGCCTGCTGTTCCTTCTAAGCGCTTTTCACCCAGTTCCTCCTGAGCTTGAGCCATCTGTTTTTGCATCTTTTGCATCTGTTTCATCATACCTTGCATATTTCCCATTCCACGCATAGTAAAAAACCTCCATTAATTTTATTCTCTTATTTCTATTAAATCTTCTCCTACAAGCTTTCTTGCTTCAGCAATCAACGGATCTTCCGCCTCTTCACCTGCAGCAGAATCCGGATCATCAGTTCTCTGATGCTTAATGAAATCCTCTCTCACATTCTGCCACTGGTCTTCCGGAATGCCAATCGCTTGATATTCCGTGCCGGCAAGCTGGCCAAGTATGGAGCCCAGCGCCTCTGTAAACGCTGCATTCTCCATCGCCATCTGGCAGTGGATGTCATACTTGAATTTCAGGATGAAAGAGTGGGAGGACGCGGCAACAGGTTCCGCATCATTGAGCAGTGCTGCCTGAGAGCGCATCTGCCTCTGATTGAGGACTTCAAGCATTTCTCCCCAGCGGCTCTTGATAAGATTCAGGTCTTCCTTCGTCGCTGTCTTTAATACTTCCTGTACCATTCCCGTTGCAACCTTGAAACCTTTTCGGGAAGAAGGCGCCCGCTTCTTAGGGGCAGGAGCTGATTCCTGTTGTACAGGAACTCCCTTCGCCTTAAGATGCTGCAATTCATTCTCCAGGTTCTGGACCTTCTGAATCAACTGCCCGATTTCCGGTGAAGATACCTTGTTCTCCACTTCAATCTGACAAAGTTTCACAATGGAAACCTCTATATAGATCCGGGCATGATTGGTGAATTTCATTTCTTGCTGTGCATCATTAAGTATATCAATAAATCGGTAAATATGCTGAGGTGAGACTCTTTCGGCCAATGCCTTGAAATCTTCATCGAGCATGACCCTTTCCAGTGATTCCTCGAGGTTCGGAGCTGTCTGGTGAAGCAGCATATCCCTGAAATACAGGACGAGATCTTCTGTCAGCCTTGCCGGGTCTTTTCCTTGGAAAAGCAGTTCTTCCAAAGCTTGAAGGGCGTCGGCTACTTCGTTTTCAAAAATCGCCTTGGCCAGCCTATTCAGGTAGACCTGTGATACCGCTCCCGTTACTGTCAGGGCATCATCTACCGTCACTCTGTCCTGGCTGAAGGATATCGCCTGATCCAGGAGGCTGAGGGCATCACGCATTCCCCCTTCTGCCGCCCTTGCGACTACATGCAGTGCTTTTTCTTCATATTGTACACCCGATTCATCGGCAATATGAGTCATTCGCCCAACAATATCCCTTGCAGTGATCCTTTTGAAATCGAAACGCTGGCACCTTGAAATGATGGTAAGCGGAATTTTATGCGGCTCGGTGGTGGCCAGGATGAAGATCACGTGCTTCGGAGGTTCTTCCAGTGTTTTTAACAGAGCATTGAACGCTCCGATAGACAGCATATGGACCTCATCTATAATATAGACCTTATAGGAAACCACATTAGGTGCATATTTAACTTTGTCACGGATATCTCGAATTTCTTCAACCCCATTATTGGAGGCTGCATCGATCTCGATGACATCAGGGATGGATCCGTCTGTAATCCCGATACAGGAGTCACATTCATTGCAAGGCTCTGCAATCGGAGCCCTTTCACAGTTGACTGCCTTGGCCAGGATCTTGGCAGCACTCGTTTTCCCGGTTCCCCTTGGTCCCGAGAAAAGATAGGCATGTGAGATCTTTTGCTGGAGGAGAGCATTCTGCAGTGTTTTCGTTACATGCTGCTGGCCGACTACATCAAGAAATTGCTGTGGACGCCAGACTCTATATAAAGCTTGATAACTCAAAACATTCTCCTCCTTTTATATGTATTTTAATAAAATGGCCGTTTCCAGCGAAGGCTTCAACGGGCATATTTGTAAAGTTTATTCTCATCTATCTATTATAACTTAATTAAAATTGGTTTTACAAAGACTGTTTTACGATTATCGGGGTTTTTGTTGAAGTTCTTTCTGTATACAAAAAACTCACCCCGCAAAGGATGAGTTTCATTATAAGTATTAAACTGCCGTGCACCTTCCGTCGACATGCATCCATAAGCGTTACTCAAGCAGTTAGCTCGGCCCAGGCAACCCCGCGGCACATGAGAGAGTCCACTTAATGCTGCTTCCTTCCGGACCTGACATGGTTCATGGGTTCCCATTGCGCAGGACCCGGGCGTCAACACCACTTACTTGAGGCAGACCTTACAGAGTGCAGGCCTCAGGAAGGGATTCAGCCTCGCTGGAGCGGATTGCGAGTACAGGGCACCGCTACCTCCCCGCCTAGCACGGCAAAATTGATACCATATTTAGTTGCGCCATGTCCGACGCAAATATTAGTATACTAGCTCTTACGGAAAAAAGCAACGGGTTAGACATTGTCAATTCCTGTATCCTGTTCCAGCTGTGTTTTCCTTTTTATCTTTTCCTCTTTTTTTCTAGCCCGGAGCTTGCGGAAGAAGCTCGTCAACAGCCAGCCGCATTCCTCCTGCAGCACCCCCGGCACCACCTCACATTGGTGGTTAAACCTCTCATCCTCCAAAAGATTCATCAGAGTTCCTGCGCATCCCGCTTTTGGATCGGGTGCGCCATATACTACTGTCTTGATCCTTGATAGAAGAATGGCGCCGGAACACATGGGACAGGGTTCCAAAGTGACATAGAGCTCTGCCCCTTCCAGCCTCCAGGTACCCATTTTTTCACAGGCTTGTTCAATCGCCAGCAGTTCCGCATGAGTTACGGCATTTTGAGTTGTTTCCCTAAGATTATGGGCACCCCCAATCACTTCACCATCCAGCACGACCACTGCACCGATCGGGACTTCTTCTTTTCCTTCGGCTTTCTTAGCCTCATCTATGGCAAGTTTCATAAAGTATTCCTGTTTGGTATCCACCTGTATAACCCCTAACCCTTAATAGTCACTGGCTGTATGGATAAAATCACTCTCCCCTCCCCACACTATGGCAAAAGGAGGATAACGATGAATGACCATACCGCTCTATTAATTATAGATATCCTGAATCCATTTCAATTTGAACACGGCCAAACACTTGCTGACCATACCAGGAAGATGGTAAAGCCTCTTGATTCTCTGCGCAGCGCCTGCCGGCAGCACAATATGCCCGTCATCTATATCAATGACCATTATACCCTCTGGCAGGCTGATTTGAAAAAAATCTATGATAAATGCCTGAATGACATCAGCCGGCCCATCATCGAAACATTGAAGCCTGGAAACGATGATTATTTCTTAATCAAACCTAAACACTCTGCTTTCTACGGCACCGCCTTGAATACCCTTCTTCATTCCTTAAAGGTAGATACACTCATCCTTACAGGCATTGCCGGAAATATCTGTGTGTTATTTACAGCCAATGATGCTTATATGAGGGAATTCAATCTGATTATCCCAGAAGACTGCATTGCTTCTGTAAGTGAAGAGGATAACCGGTATGCCATAGAGATGATGAAGAATGTGTTGAAGGCGGATATCGTTGAATCAGGAAGTATCATATAGCGTTACTATTGCCACGCTCTTTTCCAAATGTCCAAATGCCATATTGCTTGGTACCGGAAAAATCCTATGGGCTGGCTTACTAGTAGATTTTCGGTCCTTTATTGTTTGATTAGGACTCGATCGATAGAGCTTACGAATTACCATCAAAAATAAGAGAAATAAAAATCAGTTCCCTATGAGTAACTATCGGAAAAAAATAAGGGGAATTTCTCCCTCTATTTAGATAATTTTCGGTCCCCTAATATTAATTAAGGGGAAAATTTCCCTCTATTTCTAACGTACCTAACCTGAACTCCTAATCAGTTAATGTAACCCTCACTATTCCATATTTGGGGAATCAGCACCCTTGCACCGGCCGGGACATTTCAAAGTTAAAAAAAGAGCGTCATCCAAAAATTGTTGCAGCATTTAAGTACAAAATTACCCTTTTCCCTTTTTGAACTAAAGGTGACCTCAGAGCAGGCAATCTCCTGTGGTACTAGCAGGAAGTCTAATTCCACCGCCAAGCCCCTCTTGATCACCGCTCACCCCGCGATATTTTGCCCTCGGAGGGAACCCATCCTTGCAAAAAAAATTTTAAAAAAATCTCCCTGAATCATCATACTTCCCTCTTTTCCTGCATACATTTCTTACAGTGAAAATGTGAAAGGGAGGGCAAGTAATGCAAATCCATGTGGTCCAACCTAATCAGTCGTTGTTTGGAATTGCTCAAACATATAATTCAACTGTTGAAGATATCGTGGAAGCGAATGATCTTCCTAATCCTGACAATCTCGTCGCCGGCCAGACCCTGGTCATCCCCATTGTAGGTTTATTTTATTTTGTACAGCCGGGAGACAGCTTGTGGTCCATTAGCCGGAGGTTCGGCATCTCTTATCAAGAGCTTGCCCAGATCAACGGTATTTCCGTTAATCAGCCGCTGCAGGTAGGTTTCCGTCTTTATATCCCCGAGCGCCCGAAAACGGATGCTGAATTCAATGCATATGTAGAACCTTATGGCACAACCGTGCAGCCGAATTTGGAGGAAGCCGCAAGAGAAGCCGCTCCATATCTTACCTATCTTGCTCCTTTCGACTTTGAAGCAAAACGAGACGGTACATTGAAAGAGCCGCCCCTTGGGAATCTATTGGAGATCGGGAGGGCAAATGGAAATGTCCTCATGATGGCCATTACGAACCAAGAGGAAGGCCAATTTAGTGATGAAGTCGGAAGAATCCTCTTGAATAACCAAAACATCCAGAACAAGTTCCTGGATAATGTGGTGGCCACCGCCAAGAAATACGGATTCAGGGATATTCACTTTGATTTTGAATATCTCCGCCCCCAGGACCGCGAAGCATATAACCAGTTCCTCCGGAAAGCCAAGGCCCGCTTCAATCAGGAGGGCTGGCTTCTTTCCACCGCTCTCGCTCCTAAAACGAGCGCAGACCAAAAAGGAAAATGGTATGAAGCTCATGATTACAAAGCTCATGGGGAGATTGTAGATTTTGTAGTTATTATGACTTATGAATGGGGATACAGCGGAGGGCCCGCTATGGCGGTGTCGCCGATAGGGCCTGTCCGGGAAGTCCTGGAGTATGCGATAAGCGAAATGCCCGCATCCAAGATCATGATGGGACAGAATCTTTATGGGTATGACTGGACACTTCCTTTTAAAGAAGGAGATGTCGCCAAGGCCGTCAGCCCGCAAAGAGCCATTGAAATCGCAGCACAGAATAATGTTCCTATTCAATATGATGACGAAGCTCAAGCACCTTTTTTCACCTATCAGGACGGAGAAGGAAACCAGCATGAGGTTTGGTTTGAAGATGCAAGATCCATCCAGGCAAAATTCGATTTAATGAAAGAACTGAAGTTAAGGGGAATGAGTTATTGGAAGCTCGGCCTTCCCTTCCCGCAGAACTGGCTGTTGATCACGGATAATTTTGATGTGGTAAAAAGATAATACTGATAGAACCGCCTTCCCTTAACAAGAGAAGGCGGTTTTTTCCTTTTACTAGGTGCCTGGCCTTCCCTAAATCTATTATGGCCATGTGGAAATAAAGAGCCTTGTTTAGCAGAACTTACTTCTAAAAAGTCACCCTCGCGACTATATATTGTGTTAAAATAACACATGTCGTCATTTGACGAGTACATGTCGATTATTACACCATAATGTCGGTAAAGGAGGACATTGTATGGGAAGCATTCCATTCATTACGGTCGAAGGACCGATTGGGGTAGGGAAAACTTCTTTGGCCAAAGCGATTTCAGCTCATTTCAATTATCATCTTTTAAAAGAAATCGTAGATGAAAATCCATTTTTAGATAAGTTTTATGACAACATCGATGAATGGAGCTTTCAAACCGAAATGTTTTTCTTATGCAACCGCTACAAGCAGCTGGAGGATATAGAATCACACTTTATTTCGCACAATAAGCCAGTCGTGGCTGATTATCATATTTTAAAGAACCTCATATTTGCAGAGAGAACCTTAAAGAACAAGCAGTTTGATAAATACATGAACATTTATCAAATACTAACGGAAGACATGCCTGTACCGAATGTGGTGGTCTATTTAAACGCAAGCCTTGATACCCTTCTGCATCGAATTGCCTTAAGGGGCAGAGAGTTTGAAAAGAAGATAAGCCCTTTGTATCTGGAGCAGCTTTCCTTGGATTACGAACGCCATATCTCTCAGTTCGAAAGCAAGTATCCGAACATTCCTGTGCTTCGCTTTAATGGAGACCAAATGGACTTTGTGAAGAACAAAGATGATTTAGCACTTATTATAGATTCTTTAGATCAAACATTGAAAAAAGGAGCCACTTTATCATGAATCTTCGAAACAAATACGGGATCCCGAACAATTCCGTTATCACGATTGCCGGAACTGTTGGTGTTGGCAAGTCGACGATGACAAACGGACTTGCGAAGGCACTTGGTTTCCGCACTTCTTTTGAAAAAGTCGATACCAACCCTTACCTGGACAAATTTTATGAGGATTTCAAGAGCTGGAGCTTCCACCTTCAAGTTTATTTCCTCGCTGAGCGCTTTAAAGAGCAAAAGAAAATTTTTGAATACGGCGGAGGTTTCATCCAAGACCGTTCCATCTATGAGGACACAGGCATCTTCGCCAAAATGCACTATGAAAAAGGAAATATGTCCGCTATCGATTACGATACGTACACAAGCCTTTTTGACGCAATGGTCATGACTCCTTACTTCCCTCATCCCGACCTTCTCATCTATTTGGAAGGCTCCATCGATGATGTGGTGGACCGCATTCGTGAAAGAGGGCGCCCAATGGAGCAGCAGACTCCAGTTGATTACTGGCAGGAAATGCATATCCGTTATGAAAACTGGATCGACTCCTTCAATGCATGCCCTGTGCTGCGATTGAATATCAATGACTATGATCTCGTCAATAACGAAAATTCAATTGAGCCGATTGTTGAAAGAATTGGATATTTTATTGAACAGACACGATTGTTGAAGTCATAACAAAAAGGATGGACAAGCCGCCGGGCTGTCCATCCTTTTTGGGTTCCTTTGCAAAGCACCTACCATGGGGGCACTAAATTATTAATATCGCAAGTTCAAGTAACCCCCTCTTCGGCTCCGAGGGATATCAAAGTTATTCAAAAAGTTCATAATAACAATCTGCAGCACTTGATCTCAAAGTTGCGAGTTCACACTAAGAGTTTCAGCCAAACAAGTAAAAAACCGCTGCACAAGGCAGCGGTTTTTTTATCTCCAATATTTATGCGCTATGGTTAATTTAAAAACAATGGAGGAGGAAGAGGGATTCGAACCCCCGCGGGCTGTTACACCCCTGTCGGTTTTCAAGACCGATCCCTTCAGCCAGACTTGGGTATTCCTCCGTGTCGACAAATATTATATTATCACAGGATAAATACTGAGTCAACAATTTTTCGAGGTTTTTTTACAAAAAAATTATTGAGATATAATCTCGAGCGAAAATTGGATTTCCGCTCGAGATCGATTTCTTTTATTTAGGTTTGATGACTTCTGCTCCACGCATATATGGCCTTAGCACCTCAGGGATGACAATGCTGCCGTCTGCCTGCTGGTAGTTCTCCAGAATGGCTGCTACCGTACGGCCAAGGGCAAGTCCAGATCCATTCAATGTATGAACATGTTCCGGCTTCGCGCCAGGCTCGCGGCGGAAACGGATATTTGCACGGCGTGCCTGGAATGCTTCAAAGTTACTGCAAGAAGAGATTTCACGATAGGTCTCATAGCTTGGAATCCAAACTTCGATGTCATATTTCTTTGCAGCCGTAAAGCCAAGGTCCGCTGTACACATAGACATTACCCGGTATGGCAGGTTCAACAGCTGAAGGACTTTCTCAGCATGTCCTGTCAATTTTTCCAGCTCATCATAAGAATCCTCAGGGCGGACAAAGCGGACAAGTTCCACTTTATTGAATTGATGCTGGCGGATCAACCCTCTTGTATCTCTTCCGGCAGATCCCGCTTCAGAACGGAAGCAGGCACTGAATGCTGTATAAGCAATCGGAAGCTGGTCATTTGCCAGAATCTCATCGCGGTGATAATTGGTGACAGGCACTTCTGCTGTCGGGACTAGGTAGTAATCTTCACTTTCAATCAGGAATGCATCTTCTTCAAATTTAGGAAGCTGCCCGGTACCTGTCATGCTCTCACGGTTGACCATGTATGGCGGAAGCATTTCTTCATAACCGTGTTCATCCATATGAAGGTCCATCATGAAATTAATAAGAGCACGTTCCAATCTGGCACCCAAGCCTTTATAAAAAACAAAGCGGCTTCCTGTTACTTTACTTGCTCTTTCAAAATCAAGAATGCCAGAATCTGTTGCAAGATCCCAGTGAGGCTTAGGTTCAAAATCGAAAGTTGGGACTTCTCCCCATTTACGTGCTTCTACGTTATCCTCCTCCTCAGCTCCGACAGGAACACTTTCATGAGGAATATTAGGAATAGAAAGCATCAAATGGTCAAGACTTCCTTCCACTTCTTTTAATTCTTCATCCAGCTTCTTAATTAAGCCGCCGACTTCCCGCATTTCAACGATCAGGTCATCCGCATTTTGCTTCTCTTTTTTCATTTCGGCGATTCGTTGAGATACCTCATTGCGCTTACTCTTTAAGTTTTCTGTTTCCACAAGCAATTCTCTTCTTTTTACATCAAGCTCTTCAAACTTTTCAAAATCACTTAAATCTTCCCCGCGGTCTTGAAGGCGGTTCTTCACTTCTTCAAAATTTGCTCTTAAATATCTAATATCCAGCACTTTTATTTCCTCCTTGTTATCGGCTCGAGAATTTTCAGGAACACAAAAAACCCCCATCCCATAAAAGGGACGGAGGTTCCGCGTTGCCACCCTGATTGAAAATAGTAAGAAACTACTTTCCTCTTAAGTAATATAACGGTTCTCACCGAAAGGGCCTAGTTGCAGCAGTGCTGCGTTCAGTCCTTTACTCAAGGATGGATTCATGAGGTGCTTACATCGGTTTTCACCAGCCACCGACTCTCTGAAGAAAGCAGTCCGCATTACTATTTCCTCTCAACGTTTTCGAGCGATTAAGTTTGTATAATAAGTTACTACAATTATGGCCTCAATGCAATAGGATTATGCCATTTGTTTTTCTTTTGTTTCTTCCACCATCTTGATGAAATAACCAGTCAGGCGGTTATCCGATGTTAATTCGGGATGAAACGAACAGCCTAGGAACTGACCTTCACGAGCCAGTACGATCCTGCCATCATGCTTCGCCAGCACTTCGACATTCTCTCCTGCCTCCACGATATGAGGGGCACGGATGAATACCGCATTATACCCTTCACCTACATGGGCAATATCAAGGTCCACTTCAAAACTTTCACGCTGGCGCCCGAATGAATTCCGCTCAACAGTTACATCCATGACACCAAGATGAGGTTCAGCATATCCAACGATATTTTTCGCCAGCAGAATCAGGCCGGCACAGGTTCCGAAAACAGGCTTCCCTTCATCAATAAATTTTCTCATCGGGTCCATAAAATCATAGAGATCAATCAAACGGCGCATCGTTGTGCTTTCTCCACCAGGGAAAATCAGTCCGTCGATGCCTTCAAGCTGAGCCGCCTTCTTAACCACAACTGCTTCAGCTCCATTTTCCTGAATGGCACGGACATGTTCTCTAACAGCCCCCTGGAGCCCTAATACTCCGATCGTAACCATTCTTACCAGCCGCGTTCTTGCATGCGTGTTTCAGGAGTCAGAGAAGAAATCTCAATTCCTTTCATCGCAATACCAAGATTTTTAGAAAGTTTTGCAATCAGCTCGTAGTCTTCGTAGTGTGTAGTAGCCTCTACAATCGCCTTAGCGAAACGTTCAGGGTTGTCTGATTTGAAGATACCGGAACCTACGAATACGCCGTCTGCACCAAGCTGCATCATAAGAGCGGCATCTGCTGGCGTCGCCACACCGCCGGCAGCAAAGTTAACAACAGGCAGTCTGCCGTGTTCTTTGATTTCCAGTAGTAATTCATATGGAGCACCAAGCAATTTCGCTTCTGTCATGATTTCATCCGTGTTCATTGTCACAAGCTTACGGACCTGCGCATTCACTTGTCTCATGTGGCGGACAGCCTCTACGATGTTGCCTGTACCAGGCTCACCTTTTGTACGAAGCATAGAAGCTCCTTCGCCGATACGTCGTGCTGCTTCCCCTAAATCACGGCAGCCGCATACAAATGGTATAGTATAATCCCTTTTATTCAAGTGGTACTCTTCATCAGCCGGAGTCAATACTTCACTCTCATCGATGTAGTCCACACCCATTGATTCCAGGATACGTGCTTCAACGATATGCCCGATGCGTGCTTTCGCCATAACAGGGATTGAAACAGCTCCCATAACCTCTTCTACAATACGAGGATCCGCCATTCTCGCTACCCCGCCCGCTGCACGGATGTCAGCTGGTACACGTTCCAATGCCATAACCGCAACAGCACCTGATGCTTCTGCGATTTTTGCTTGCTCGGCGTTTACTACGTCCATGATTACGCCGCCTTTTTGCATTTCAGCCATTCCACGTTTAACTAAGTCTGTACCCGTTTTCATTTCTATATGTCCCCCTTCAGATTTCCTATATATATTTTCAACCAAAAAGCAGTATTATTGTAAGGAAAAAATTAACTAACTCTCTCAGGAATATATTTTTCCCCCATGCTAAATAAACAACAAAAACCACCTTATGTCAAGACAAGTGGTGGTTTTTGGGTATTAACTATCCTAATTCATTAGCTGGGTCAGAACCAGCCTTTTACAGTGGACGTAATGCTTCCCCAAATATCAGAAAAGAATCCGCCTACGGCTCTCATGGATAAAGTGAACCAGTTTGCTTTTTCTACTGCATCTGCCGTTACAACTGCGGCTTGTCCGCCTGCAGCTGCGTTGTCTGTGATGAAGCCAAGGTCATCCCCGCCCTCGACGGTAAGGTAGCCGACCTGCTCTTCATCTTTGATTGGGGCTGTAAGCTGTTTATCTTCATTTAATTTTTCCTCATTCAACACTAATTGAGGTGTGAAATCCTTCTCGCCATTTTTAACGACCATCGTTAATGGCTCTTTTGAATGAATCGTAATTTCTTTTTCTTTCCCTTTTACAACCGGAAGAGTTTTCTGGCCTTTCACCTCATAATTAGCAGGGAAGATCTCTTCTTTAGTGAAGTTGTTGAAAGCGTAATTCAGCATGTTCGCTGTTTGGGCGAAACGAGCATGATATTCATTTTCTCCTTCGTTTGGATGTGCGTCCATTACGACGGTTATATATCTCGTACCATTTCGCTCCGCCGTTCCTGTAAAGGAGTAACCGGCAAAATCGGTTGTGCCTGTTTTTAATCCATCCATTCCTTCATAGGAATAAACGAGCCCTGGAAGCATCCAGTTCCAGTTCTGCATCTTGACACTTCCAAATGTTTTCTCTGTAATCTGGGCAGTCTCCAATACCTCTGGGTAATCATTCAGTAAATGAAAGGCAAGCTTGGCAGTATCGTTTGCTGACATAACATTTTCTTCGTCAGCTCCCGTACCTTCAGGCCTCATTTCTCCAAGATCAGCATTGTTCAAGCCAGTTGAGTTAACAAATTTATAAGATTGAAGGCCAAGTTCTTCAGCCTTGTCATTCATCATTTTAATAAAGTTTGATTCAGAGCCAGCGATGATGTCCGTAATAGCCATAGTAGCAGCATTTGCAGAGTAAATCGCCATTGCTTCATATAATTCTCTTACTGTGTATTGTGCTTCAGCTTCTAATGGTACATTACTTAAATCTGTTCTATGGGAAAGATTTGAAAGTGGGACAGGTATCGTATACTTCTGCTCCCAATCAACTTTTCCTTCATTAACTGCTTCAAGCAGCAAGTATTCTGTCATCATTTTTGTCATACTTGCAATTCCCAGGGCTGTTTCCGAATTCTTTTCATAGATGATTTTGCCTGTTTCAGCTTCCACTATGATTGCTGCTTCCGCATTAGCGTTCAGTGCATCTTCAGCATTCGCAGAAATTGCCGGTTGGAAAACTCCTGCTGCTAATACTAAGACCAAAAAAGAAACGACAGATTTTTGAAACCATTTTTTCACTTTGTAGCCCTCCATCAATTTATGTAAACACTTTTGTTATTTTATCATATTAGCACTATTTATAATAGATAGAGTATTTTCCTAGTTTAGGAAATAAAAAGCGCAAGCGCCTTGATCAGCCCCGACAGGCAAATGTTCCTCAGAGAAAAAAAGGCGCACTTTCCTTTTATTCTCTGGGGGTTATTTGACCCCGAGGGGCTAGGCGCTGGAGCTGGATTGATAAAAAGCGGAAGCGCCTTGATCAGCCCCGACAGGCAAATGTTCCAAAGAGAAAAAAAGGCGGTCTTCCCTTTTATTCTCTTTGGGTTATTTGACCCCGAGGGGCTAGGCGCTGGAGCTGGATTGATTACAAAGCCGAAAGGCCCTTCTCGCTAAGAATACACCTAATCAAAGAAAAAGCCTGAAAGCAGGCTTTTTCTTTGACGGTATTCCTTGAAATCTATTAAAGCGAATAGTTCGGTGCTTCTTTCGTGATCTGCACATCATGCGGATGGCTCTCACGAAGTCCAGCACCTGTCATTTTAATGAATTGAGCTTCTTCCCTTAAAGCTTGAAGATCCTTTGCACCGCAGTACCCCATACCTGACCGCAAACCGCCGATCAGCTGATAAAGTGTATCTGAAAGTGGTCCTTTATAAGGAAGTCTTCCTTCAATCCCCTCTGGAACGAACTTCTTGTTTTCTTCCTGGAAGTAACGGTCTTTCGATCCCTTTTCCATGGAACTGACAGAGCCCATGCCTCGGTATACTTTAAAACGTCTGCCCTGGAAGATTTCCGTTTCGCCGGGGCTTTCTGTCGTTCCGGCAAGAAGGCTGCCGAGCATGACAGCATGTCCACCAGATGCCAGTGCTTTCGCAATATCACCTGAATATTTAATACCGCCATCCGCGATAATTGCTTTCCCATGCTTTCTGGCTTCTGTAGCACAATCATAAATGGCTGTAATTTGCGGTACTCCCACTCCAGCTACTACTCGTGTAGTACAAATCGATCCAGGACCGATTCCCACCTTGACGACATCAGCACCTGCCTCAAATAATGCACGCGTAGCTTCTGCTGTTGCCACGTTCCCAGCGATGATATTCAAATCTGGATATAGTCCACGGATTTCCTTCACAACCTGCAGAACTCCTGCTGAATGTCCATGGGCAGTATCAATCACAATGACATCAACTTGGGATTTAACCAACTGTTCAACCCTTTTCATTGTATCACCGGAGACACCCACTGCTGCACCTGCCAGCAAACGGCCATGCTTGTCTTTGGCGGAGTTCGGGAATTCAATGACCTTCTCGATGTCTTTAATGGTAATGAGACCCTTCAACACCCCATTCTCATCAATCAATGGCAGCTTCTCAATTTTATACTGCTGCAGAATTTTCTCTGCTTCATCCAGAGTAGTGCCTACTGGAGCTGTTACCAAGTTCTCTTTCGTCATTACATCCGATATCAAGATGGAGTAATCCTGTATAAAACGTAAATCCCTGTTGGTTAAAATTCCGACTAATTTCTGTTCTTCACTATTATTTACGATTGGAACACCTGAAATGCGATATTTGCCCATCAGATGTTCTGCATCAAAAACCTGATGCTCTGGAGATAAGAAAAATGGATCGGAAATGACTCCGCTTTCTGAACGCTTTACTTTATCCACCTGCTCAGCCTGCTGCTCAATGCTCATATTTTTATGAATGATTCCCAGGCCGCCCTGCCTTGCCATAGAAATAGCCATTTCTGCTTCGGTGACAGTGTCCATACCTGCACTGATCACTGGAACATTCAAATTCAACGTACTTGTCAAACTTACCTTAATGTTGACATCCTTTGGTAAAACCTCTGACTTTGCAGGAAGAAGCAGAACATCATCGAACGTTAAACCCTCTTTAGCAAATTTCGTTTCCCACATTTTTCTCGTCCCCCTTTTCTCAAAATATTATTAGTAGGTTATCAATTGGTTAAAATACTGTCAAGATGATATTTAGTAGTTAGATTATTCGGATAACTTGGAGGTTATAAAATGATATCCCCCTTATCAGTTTGGGAATCACTAAGCTGTTTTCATTCTGCAGAAATGGCACAGAAATACCTAAAAAAATGCTATCAAAAAATCTCTCTGAACGAAGCAGACGTACAAAGCTATAACAACTGCTATCCTTTTATATATTATCTTGAACAAGGCGAGCTATACTTTAAACAGGCACTGGCCACCCCTCTGTCTATTCAGCCAATTCTGCTCTTCTATGGGTACATTCATCTCATAAAGGCATGCATACTAACCATCGATCCGTTCTATCCCCAGAACACATCAGTCCTGGCTCACGGGGTAACAAGCAGAAAGAGAAAGAAACAGCAGTACAGCTTCTTGAAGGATGAAATAAAAATACAAAAAAATGGGCTGCTTTCCCACTTCGCCCAAGAAATGTTTCACGTGAAACATTTAGAAGCTGAGAAATTCCAAATGGATGAATTACTATCACAAATACCAGAGATGAACGATACTTTTAAGCTGATCTTTAATAAACGAACACATTTTCCCTTGTCTCTAAATGGACAGATTCTTTCTTTTCCAGATGAAATTCTTCATCATTATCATATGTCTGAAGAACGCCTTCATCAGTTTTTACAAGAAAAAACAGAAAACAGGGTTGATGTTCAAAATGGACAGCTTTCTTTCCAGGATGCAGTATGTGGGGAGATTCCACCCATAAGGCTAAATAATAAGACAAGCCAATACTCACTGCCCTGTGACCGCACACAAGCATACACACTGCCCGAACCAATCATCCATTACCTGCTCCTGTACAACCTGAGCATGATTGCACGATATGAAACAGAATGGTGGAGTGAACTATTAAAATCAAATTCATCCGATGACTATCCGATCATCAAGAACTTTCTCTATCTCTCACTGGAGAAGCCTCCAGCTTTAATAAAAGACTACCTTCTATCCAATTTATGAATAAAGGCAGAAACGCTGTATTAAGTCTCACCTATAAAGAAGAAACGGCATACAAACTTAGAGTCAGCTTATCACCCCTTTAAATCTTTTCTGCCCATTCACTGTATTGAAGTCAAAGAGCCGGCTCACTGGTCTCCCTGCTGTGATAGTTATTTCATTCACCTCGCCCCACCTTAGTAAAATTCTTTTCATGATATATAGTCTAGCCGTCTAAATAGTGATAGTAGAGGAATTGTGGTTACTAAAAACGTGAATTCACTTAAAGTGAATTCACGCTGAAATTTTATCTAAAAAATGGCGAGAAAACTCCCTCTTCAAGCGTGTGAAGGGCATAGCCCAACGGTAAGGGGGAGATGAATCGCCTGCCTTTGGTCTCTACTAAAAAAACTTTGAAAGAAACATACGTTCCCAAGGTACCATCTTTCTTGGTATAATTACTACAAGGAGGTGAAACCATTTGAATGTTAAAAAAACCTTTAAATTCAGGATCTATCCAAATCACCAACAAATTGAATTAATCAATAAAACGTTCGGTTGTTGCCGGTTCATCTACAACTATTTTGTTGGGAAACAAAAGGTGAAGGGCATAGCCCAACGGTAAGGGGGAGATGAATCGCCTGCCTTTGGTCTCTACTAAAAAAACTTTGAAAGAAACATACGTTCCCAAGGTACCATCTTTCTTGGTATAATTACTACAAGGAGGTGAAACCATTTGAATGTTAAAAAAACCTTTAAATTCAGGATCTATCCAAATCACCAACAAATTGAATTAATCAATAAAACGTTCGGTTGTTGCCGGTTCATCTACAACTATTTTGTTGGGAAACAAAAGAACAAAGACGCTTATTGGTCTATCGTAAATGAAATGGTACAGAATGGGCAGCTTTTACAGAACAATTGGAAAGGTGAATTTTTCAACAAGAACCAATCCATTAAAGCTGTTCGAGAGCTCAAGAAGACCTATTCATTCTTGAAAGAAGTCGATAGTATTGCCCTTCAGAAATCAGTTGAAATCGTTCATGATTCCTACACACGATATTACAAGAAACAAAATCGTTTACCTCGCTTCAAATCGAAGAAGAATCCTGTTCAATCCTATACCACAAAGTTTGTGAACGGAAATCTACAAGTGAAAGATCAACACATCAAATTGCCAAAACTCGGCCTGGTTCGCTTGGCCAAGAGTCGTGAGGTCGACGGGCGAATAATGAACGCCACCATTAGACGAAACCCTTCAGGTAAGTTCTTCGTTTCGATTATGGCTGAATCAGAAGTTCAACACTATAAAGAAAACCGGCACCTCTGTCGGAATCGACGTAGGTTTAAAGGATTTCGCTACTCTTTCAGATGGCACAACCTATAAAAACCCCCGCTTTTTCCGTACACTAGAAAAGAAAATAATGAATGCCCAACGCATTCTTTCTAGGAGGCAATTGGGTTCTTCGAATTGGACTAAACAAAAAAAGAAAGTTGCCCGGCTGCACGAAAAAATCGCTAATGCAAGAAAAGATATGCTGGATAAAATCTCTACCGAAATAGTCAAAAACCACGACATTATCGGCATTGAAGATTTGTCCGTCAAAAAAATGTTAAAAAACAAAGACCTTTCAAAAGGAATCAGCGAAGTAAGCTGGGCCCAATTCAGGTCTATGTTAGAATACAAATCATTATGGTACGGTAAACAGGTGATAGCAGCAGCAAAAAATTTCCCTTCCAGCCAGCTATGTTCTGTATGTAATCATAAGTATAAAGCCGTTAAAGATCTTGCGTTGCGTGAATGGACGTGTCCAACCTGTAAAAGCAGCCATCAAAGGGATCTTAACGCAAGTATAAATCTTCGCAACGAAGCATTGCGATTAACCGCAGGGACTGCGGAGTTAGCCTAACCAAAAACGAACCAATAGGTTTGTGTTCTTAGGAATCCCCCACTTCAAGCGACCTGTAAGGGCGATAAGTGGTGGGTAGTTCAAAGGATCTTCTCTAAATCTTCTTTAATCTTTTTGGGAGATGTTTGAGGTGCGTATCTATTTACCACATTACCTTCCCGGTCAACCAGAAACTTTGTGAAGTTCCATTTCACTTCGGAGGTCATTAACCCTTTCTTCTCTTTGATCAGATACTTAAACAAAGGATGAGCACCTTTCCCTTTTACATCCACTTTTGAAAACATCGGAAAACTAACTCCATAGTTTACTTTGCAGAATTCCATAATATCATCATTATTATCAAATTCCTGATTCATAAATTGATCTGAAGGAAAACCTAAAACCGTGAATCCCTTATCCTTAAATTCTTCATAAAGAGACTGCAGTTCTTCAAACTGAGGAGTAAACCCACATTTGCTGGCAGTATTCACAATCACCATTGCTTCTCCCTTAAACTCACTCAATGATACTTCGTCACCATTAGGTTTAACCGCATCAAAATCATAAATTGAAGTCATCTCGAATCTCTCCTTTGTTCTATATACTTAAAGACTAAGGGATAGGACTGGGAGAAGCAAATTTGAATGTTGTGAGAGAAATTCCTCGATTCAATAAAGGCAGGAGAAGGAATAATACAAGTTAAAGTTAGTGATGTATTTTAACCCATAAATTAGATACAAGAGGATGGCATATACACTGCTTGCTGGATATGTATGCTGGCTCTCTCTCCCTCTAGTTATTGATCTCCCCCCCCCTCCTGCGTTGGATTCCACAAAATGAAGATATATCTATGCCGAAACAGGGGCACTCATTTATTCAGAAACGCAACGTGAGGACATATCTACTTCAAAAACTAGTCACTCATGTACCCAGAGCCTCAGAGTGAGGACATATCCACTCCTTAAACAAGTTACTCATGTACCCAGAGAAAAACTTTTTTGGAGATCTCCCCTTCTTCTTTAAACACAAAAAAGGAGCACCCCTCGGGTACTCTTTGCTTTGCCTGGCGACGTCCTACTCTCACAGGGGGAGGCCCAACTACCATCGGCGCTGAAGGCTCGGACGGCGATGAGCGGCGAATCTCTTCGTCCGCTTCGCTCGTTCGCATCCTCATGGGCGGTTGCCCACTGCGGTGCTCTCTCCCTTTCGTCCTCGACCTTCTTGCTCCTCCCCATCCTCGCTCCTGCGTTATAAGAGAGTCTATTTTTGGGGATCTCCCCCTATTATTTGAACACAAAAAAAGAGCACCACTTCGGGTACTCTTTGTCTTGCCTGGCGACGTCCTACTCTCACAGGGGGAGATCCCCCAACTACCATCGGCGCTGAAGAGCTTAACTTCCGTGTTCGGCATGGGAACGGGTGTGACCTCTTCGCCTTAGTCACCAGACATATTCTGTTGAAAGAACATCGTTCTCTCAAAACTAGATAAAGTATTAGAAGAAAGAAGAAAGCATTCCGAGTTTCGCTGCATTTTGCAATCCAGCTCCGGCGGCTAGAGGCTCGGGGTCATATGTCATCAATCAGCCGAGGGCAAATACCACCCTCATCTGCTTGCTGTCATATGCCTGTCGCCTCTATTCAAGCCGCCTGCGCTTTTTACTGTGGTTAAGTCCTCGATCGATTAGTATCTGTCAGCTGCACGTGTCGCCACGCTTCCACCTCAGACCTATCTACCTGATCATCTTTCAGGGATCTTACTCACATAAAGTGATGGGAAATCTCATCTCGAGGGGGGCTTCATGCTTAGATGCTTTCAGCACTTATCCCTTCCGCACATAGCTACCCAGCGATGCCTTTGGCAAGACAACTGGTACACCAGCGGTGCGTCCAT
>NZ_VTEI01000027.1 GCF_008180415.1 Rossellomorea vietnamensis | reverse complement strand
AATGGTCTATCAGCATGGCAAACAGATTGGAGAAGCTAAACCGCTACTTGGTGGGCTGGATGGGGTACTATCAATTAGCCGATACCCCCTCGGTTCTAGCCAAGCTAGACCAATGGATTCGAAGAAGATTGCGAATGATTCGATGGAAAGAGTGGAAGAAAGTTAAAACAAAACATAGAAACCTAACGAAGTTAGGAATACAAACTAACAAGGCTTGGGAATGGGCAAATACTAGGTTGGGTTATTGGCGTATCGCTAAAAGCCCCATCTTAGATAGAGYCCTTGATAACCAATACTGGTCGAATCAAGGGCTCAAGAGTCTGCTTATGAGATATCAAACTTTGCGTTTGACTTAATTGAAACCGCCGTATACCGAACGGTACGTACGGTGGTGTGAGAGGTCGGGGGTTAGTCACCCCCTCCTACTCGATTCTGACCGTATTTACGGATGTGATCCAGCCGCAAGGTGTGAGGTGGTATCAGAAAAAAGAAATTATTTTATGCAGCAACGAAGAAGATGCCAGTCCTGTAGTAGAATGGCTTTGTATGTGAAGATTGCCCGTAATGCAGACATCGGTTTTGTTTGTTTTAAGCATTAGCCATTCTGTGCTTTGTTGTAACCCGTCTTTATCTTTGGTTCAATGCTAAAACGATTTGTTATTGAATGGTATTTTATCCTCCTCCCTCTTTACGTAGAAAGGTTAGAGGGGAAATCCTGATTAAGAAATCCACAATCTTCGTATAAACAGCCATACCTTTAAAGAATTGTCTTATAAGCAGATCAACTGTATGATTTAGATATTATGAATGAAATATTATAAAAGAAGGAGGCTATAATCTTGAGTCAAAAAGATATAGAGGGTCCTTTGACTGAGACGGAATTGCCTGGAAAGTCAAAGAAGAAGAAAAGAATTAATTCTGTAGATATGGTCCGAGGGCTGGTTGTCTTACTTTCTGTATTTGTAAGTGCCTTGCCATGGGGAGGATTAGAATATTTTAGACATGCAGAGTGGTATGGACTGACAATTACTGATATCATTTTTCCAGGATTTCTTACTTTGTATGGTATTGGGATGGCAATTGCCTATTTCAAAAAAGTAAAATGGCAAAAGCTCATTAGGAGAACAATTGCTTTTATTATTTTGGGGCTTGTTTTCAATATGATAGGAGCTTGGGAAATAGACTTTAGTACATTGAGATATACTGGGGTTCTGCAAATTTTCTCTATAACTGGCATAGCCCTCGTCTTGATCACACGATTTGCAAGGCAGTGGTGGGCAGCTTCTTTGGTCGGCCTCCTTATTATCTCTTTACATACAGCTTTCTTACTTAGTGGAAGTGATGGATGTGCCGATGGCCTACCGCAGCCTGATTGTAATCCTGGGATAGCGGTTGATAAGGCAGTCTTTGGCAGTGAGCACTTATATCATCAAGGAGAAAGAGGATATGACCCAGAAGGGATTATGTCAGTGCCGGGAGCTTTAACAAACGTTCTGTTTGGGTATGCGGCAGGTATGCTGATGCTTAAATACCGCAATAAAAAGCCGTGGCTGAAATTGTTTGGATTCGCTGTGCTGCTAGGAGTGGTGTCTCTGTTGTTTTATGAGTTTCTTCCATTTAATAAGCGCATATGGACAGGAAGTTTTACAGCTTTTGCATCAGGAGCCATTATCGCAGTACTTGCCTTGTTTTATATTATTTTTGATAAAGAAGGGAAAGATGGGGATTCAAGAGGCGCTACCGGTGTCAGCTGGATCATTGAAGCGTATGGAAGAAATAGTTTGTTAATTTACTTTGGGAAGTACATACTGATTTCAGTATTAATTAATGTAAGACTTGAAGCAGCTTCTGGGAAGGAGCAGTCCATTCATAGTCTCTTCCTTCAATGGATTGAAGAGTGGAGTGCTTATCCCAAAATCTCATTCGCCTTATTCATTGTTCTCTTTTGGACAATAACAGCGATTATCTTGCATAGAAAAAATTGGTATTTAAAGATTTAAGCCTTTTGCTTAACAATATTCATGAAGCTGCCGATATCAAAATTGGCAGCTTATTTACTTTCCCTGCCTTTCCAGTCTTTAAACCTAAAGAAAAGGATTGGAAGAATTTTTCTAGTAGTCTATAAGCACTTATTTCCAATTTCGTATGTTTTTTCATATGTTCAATTGCTATAATGTTACATAGATTACAATAATTCGACATTAGTAGGAGGAAAAAATGAAGAAAAAGCTTCTTGGTTCGTTGGCGCTGTCTATGGGACTTTTTATGATGGTATCAGCTAATGGTGCATCGGCAGAAAAAAGGGTGGTTATTGACCCGGGGCATGGTGGGAAACACACTGGTACATGTGGATTAACAGGTAACATTACAAGGATTTGCGAACGAGATGTGAACTTATCGGTTTCCTTGAAATTACAATCATTACTTGAAGATAAAGGATATGACGTCCATATGACGCGTGAGTCGGATGTTGACTTTTCAAGTTATATATCTGGGGCTGGCGGGGATTTAGATTTGCGGATGCGTTATGCGAATGATTTGATGAGAGGTAATAATGACCAAACCATCTTTATATCTGTGCATCATAATGGACATCCAAGATACACGGGTGTAAAAGGAACGGAAACGTATTACTATGATGGATTGCGTTACTTTGACTCCAGATGGCCGCATGATCCCTTGCAAATCACATACCTCCAGGATAGCAAAAGACTAGCAGAGTCTGTTCATCCTAATATGGTTACCAATCTGAAAACAGAAGACAGAGGAATTCATGCGGATGAGGCTTTTTATATGATCCGTAATGCTCAATCGCCTTCTGTTCTTTTGGAACTTGGCTACATGACAAATGCCGAGGAAGAAGCAAGGATCAAGACGAATGACTTTCAATGGGCTGCGGCAAAGGCTGTGTCGTCTGGGATTGACAGCTACTATGAAGTATTCGAAGTATATAACATGAAAAATGAACGTCTGATAGTGACGGACACGAAAGAAGAAGCTATCCGGTTTGCGGATAAACAGAATGAATTTGTAACGGTTTTTGATAAAGAGACTCAAAAGACAATTTACGACAACGAAAATTATATTGTTTATACAGGAAATGAAAGTTCAGAAAAAGGCTTCTATTCATACCAGCTGGCTCTTGATTATGCGAAAAAACATGCAAATTCTTATGTTTACAATAAGGATGCAGAGTGGATAGCATGGGCGAACGGAATTAAACCGGTTTATGCGGTCTATCAGTCCAATACCAAAAAGAATAATTACTATGATTATAAGAAGGCACTCTTTGAAGCTGAAAAGCTTACAAACAGCAAAGTAGTAAGAAGTGATACTTCTGAAATTATTTGGACGAATATTAAAGGACAGAAGGCAGTAACCACACCGCATGTCAATGTGCTGAGCGGAAGCAACCGCGTGAAAACATCAGTGGAAGTGTCTAAAATGCTATATCCTAAAGGCTTTGCACAGGATAAAGAACAAAAAGTCGCCATTCTCGCTACTGGGTATGATTCTGCAGACGGATTGTCGGCCGGTCCTTTATCAGGTGTTTATGGCAAGGCACCGATCTTATTATCAGAATCAGACAACTTAGATAGTTCCATTAAATCAGAGCTTTCGAGATTAGGTGCTGAAAAAGTGATCATGATAGGCGGTACAGGAGCCCTTAGCTCAGAAGTCGAAAAGGGAATTCGCGGCTTGGATATTGCAGTTGAACGCATTGAAGGAAGCGATCGTTATGAAACCAACAGAAAAATCGTACAAAAACTTGGTTCCGTGAACGGCTATTTCATTGCTTCCGGCAAACAATTTGCTGATGCACTTTCTGTTGCTCCTATCGCAGCAGCCAACAATTGGGGAATTATCCTAACAGACCAGAAATCAATCTCAAGCGACTCTCTGTCTCTTATTAAAGGAAAACCTGCCAGAGTAATCGGCGGAACTGCGGCAGTGAGCGGAGCTGTTGAAAAGTCAGTGAAAACAGCAGCAAGCAATGTAAAGAGATTATCTGGTACTACACGTTATAAGACATTATCAGCAGTGCTATGGGAGTTTAAGGACAAGTTTGATTCCTCTGCCATCTTGCTTTCTACCGGAGAGAGCTTCCCGGATGCCTTGTCGGCTGCTCCTCTTTCAATTGGAAACGGAGCACCTCTTATTATGACTGGTCCGGAAATGGACTCTAGTGTAGAGTTCTTCCTTAGGAACTTGGCGAATGGGCAGCGTATTAAAGAGGTTAAGGTTGTAGGCGGTACATTGCCAGCCGATCTGGTACAGGATACAACCTACTTTATTAAGTAATCGACAAACGATCAGCTGATTGGAGGACAACTATGAAGAAGCTTGCAATGCTATTGCTGTTAGGTGCCCTAGTGGTCCTTCCGGCATGTTCTAATAATGCGGAAAATGACAATGAGACTGCTGTGGATGAAATGCAGAATGAAGAGCAATCAAATGATAAAAACACTGACCAGCCAGCTGATGATTCAGTCTCAGAGCAGGAGGGAAATGCTTCAAACAGCGAACAGGATACCCCATCTGACAGCTTGGACCAAGATGAATCAGCTGAGAATGATGCTGCTGAAGTAAGCCTTTTGATGTACAGGCCTGAGGGCAGTGAAGTGAGGATTTTTAAAGAAAATGATCAACAGGTCTTTACAGAAGAAATAATTGCTCAAGATGAAGAGTATGTTCAGATGGTAGTCACTCTCGGCGGATCTATGACAACGGAAATATATCATTGGTCAGAAGATGAAGTGGCTTTGGTTTATCAGGAGTATACCGACCCCGACCAGCCAGATGCTAACCTGCTCCAGGGATTTGAACCAAGCACGGACACTGAAGTGATATTCGGGGAAAGTGCTGAGTGGGAACTGGTCAGCGAAGGTGAAACACTTGAAGTTGGCGGCAAAACCTATGAAGATGTGAAACAAGTAAAAAAAGTTACTGATGAAGTGGTCGGAAGCGATACTATTATCATTCGTTACTATGCCCCTGGATATGGAATGGTGAAAGAAGAAATGGAAGTAACTGGAGATAATGGTTATAAATCAACAGTAGTCCTAGATTAAATACTAGAGTGGCGGGGAGCGGAGTAAATTGAGAAAAAAATTAACATTTATGATTGTTTTTCTTATGGTCTTTACCTTGTTTTCCCACTCCTATACAGGAGTGGGGCATGCAGCTGAGGAAGTAAAGGTGAAACTAAGGAACAAACTGGGGAACACCACTAATATCGCGCTAAAAATCACAGGTGAGTACTTTATTACAGAAAATTCGGATATCAAGCTGAATTCAAGCAGCAGCTACAACGTTAAGCTTGAAAGCGGCAAGCTAAATTTGTATAGAAATAATACCAAAATCAAAACCTATAGCACATCATTCACCATCGAACCGAAAACCTACGGTCAATCAAACTACTTCTCTATTAACGGCGAACCCTATTTGGGAACGGTTAAGTTCACGATTGAAGGAAGTTACATCAGACCGATCAATATGCTGCCTTTTGAGGACTATCTTAAAGGGGTAGTACCTGGTGAAATGCCTGCTTCTTGGAATGTCGAAGCTCTGAAAGCCCAGGCTGTTGCCGCCAGGACTTATGCGATAGGAAGAGTCAGCAATACGAACTTTGATGATACCATCTCCAATCAAGTGTATGACGGTTATAAATGGTATCCCAACTCTACAAAAGCGGTTGAAGGTACAGCCGGACAAGTCCTTCGTTCAGGAGGCCGTTTGATTTCGGCAGTCTATTCGTCCAGCAACGGTGGCCATACAGAGTCGAACTCGAATTACTGGGGGAGTTCGAAAGCCAGCTATCTTCCATCAAAAGCAGACCCGTATGATCCGAAGATTGGCTGGAACCTTGCAATCAACCAAGTTCAAGTGGACGCATCTAAACTCGATCTTTTGCGCCCTGAAAAATGGTGGAATACCGCATTAGAGAAAAGCGAAGATGCAAAAACCCTGAAATACATTAAGAGCTATATTGAGAAAAACACAAATGTTGCAGCAGGTTCTGATATCAAAGTTGTAAGGGTGCCGGAATTAAGCGTGAGCGGTTCTACTAAGGCAGATAACGGGACGGCAACAGGGAAGAGCACACACGGAACGGTAAAAGTCGAATACTTTGTTAAGAATAAGAATGGTGAATATGTAAGAGAAAGCAATAATAATAATATATCCAATGATTATGCCACTACTCTTGGCGGATCTACCCGCTATAACACGAGTGTGGAAATCTCGAAAGAAGGATGGGGAACGTCTGGAGCGGTAGTCCTTGGCCGCGGCGATAAGCATGTAGATGCGATCACGGGTACGGTATTAGCTAAGAAACTGAATTCCCCGCTATTATTAACAGAATCTGACAAAGTGCCGAGTGTGGTGCTAAATAGAATTAAAGAGTTAAAGGCATCAACGGTATATGTATTGGGCGGCACAGCTGCCATTTCTGAAAAAGTGGAAAGTGAACTGTCATCAATCGGAGTAACAGTAAAGCGAGTGAGTGGTTCTTCCAGATACCAGACTTCCTCTGCTGTTGCAAAAGAAGTAAAGGATTTCACTGAAGTATTTATTACCAGTGGAGATGAAGTGTCACCAGATGCCCTGTCCATTTCATCCTATGCAGCAGATAAGAAGGCTCCAATCCTATTAACTAGCAGAGAGTCCCTGGATTCTTCTGTAAAAAATATCATTAAGGGATCCAATATTGATAAAGTGACAATCATTGGGGGAACTTCAGCTGTCAGCAGCACGATTGAAAGTCAATTACACTCGTTGGGTGTTTCAAATATTAGTAGAATTTCCGGTGCATCCCGCTATGAAACTAGTATCAAAATTGCTGATAAGTTCAACTTTGATTTAAACAATATCTTCTTTGCTCAGGGAGAAACATTTATTGATGCTTTGCCTGGTGCAGTTCTTGCAGCTTCAAAATCGGCACCTGTAGTTCTTACCGAGAAAGATTCCTTGCCAGCGAACGTGCAGGAGTGGGTAAAAGATTTAGGAATGCGCCCGCATATTTACTATTTAGGAGGTACATCGGCGATTTCAGATAGTACCAAAACAAATATTAAAAATGCTTTATTAGGGGATATAAAATTGTTTACCCTTCACTTGCAAGATCAAAACATAAGTAAATTACGCTCAATGTTTGGCGGAATTTACTTCAAAAGCTACCATATTGATGCTATCCAAAACAGCGGTGGAAAATTCACGATCCAAGGAAAAGGATTTGGCCATGGAGTTGGGATGAGCCAATATGGAGCAAAAGCAATGGGTGACAGAGGTATGAGTTATACACAGATATTGAATCATTATTATCCTGGTGCACAGCTAGGAAAATAAACTAACAAGTAAGAGTAAAAAGAGACCGCATGGAAGCTATGCGGTCTCTTTTTATTTCTTTGTTTTAAAGTCTTTTCAAAGGCGATGAGGCTGGTCAATATTAGTTTCGAAAGATAACAGCCATTGTGCACGCAGGATCTACTGAAAAAGAAGAGTGTACTTCCCGCTGAGAGGAAAAAGCCTATTATCCAGTAGATATCCGAAAGCGGCAATATATCCGAAACCGCCTTGTTTTAATAGTTTGATTTTGGGAAAAGGTAGTGAAGGAAACCAACTGCACTTGGCAGCAGCCTATCCGGAAAAAGAAGATAATCAAACCGTTACAAGTTTATACAGAGATTATAAATTTGTAACATCACGATTTTCAAGCATGGGTATGCTATAATACAATTGTTTTACTAGACAAGAGGAAAATATCAAAAGAGGTGTTTGAATATGAGAGTGAAAAAAGCGATTATACCTGCAGCTGGACTTGGGACTCGCTTCCTGCCTGCAACGAAAGCTCAACCTAAGGAAATGCTTCCGATTGTAGATACACCGACGATTCAGTACATAATAGAAGAAGCTGTAAACTCCGGGATAGAAGATATTTTGATTGTGACAGGACGCGGCAAACGTGCGATAGAAGATCACTTCGATAAATCTCTTTTACTGGAAGAAATGCTTGCGGAAAAAGAAAAATACGAACAGCTGGAACAGATACAAAAAATTTCGGAAATGGCTGATATCCACTATATACGCCAAAAGGAACCAAAAGGATTGGGCCATGCCATTTGGTGTGCAAGAAAGTTCATAGGCAATGATCCATTCGCGGTCATGCTGGGAGATGACATTGTAGTATCAGAAAAACCTTGCTTAAAACAACTGATTGACGAATTTGAAGATAAGCAGAGTTCTATTATCGGCGTTCAGCAAGTTGCGGATCAGGATGTATCAAAATATGGAGTTATTGCCCCGGAAGATGAGAATTATGAAGGAAACCTTGTAAAGATCAAGGACCTGGTCGAGAAGCCTTCTTTAGAAGAAGCCCCTTCCCGCCTGGCTATCATGGGAAGATATGTGCTGACGCCTGAAATTTTAGATATACTTGAGAATATTCCACCGGGCAGAGGAAACGAAATTCAATTGACCGATGCTTTGAAAGAATTGACAAAGCAGCAAGACATGTATGGCTACCATTTTAACGGCCGAAGATATGATATTGGAGATAAGTATGGTTTCGTACAAGCTACTGTGGAGTTTGCTTTAATGAGAGATGACCTAAAGGATCCTCTGCGCAAGTGGCTTAAAGAAATAGTGGCAGATTAATAATTGAAGGAGCTATGAAGATGAACGTTTGTGTAATCGGAACAGGTTATGTCGGCCTGGTATCAGGAGTGTGTTTCAGTGATATCGGAAATAACGTAACGTGCGTAGATCTCGATGAAAATAAAATCAACAACCTGAAAAAGGGGATTGTTCCTATTTATGAACCGGGACTGAAAGACCTGGTTATCAAGAATACAGAACAAGGAAGACTTTCGTTCACTACCCAGTTAAATCAAGGGATGGATACTGCCGATGTCATCATAATCGCTGTCGGTACCCCTGAGAAGGCATCCGGGGAAGCAGACTTGCAGTACGTAGAAGCGGTAGCTAAATCAATTGGTGAAAACCTGAATGGATATAAAGTGATCGTAACGAAGAGTACTGTACCGGTAGGGACGAACCGCCGTGTGAAAGAATTAGTAGCGAAGTACAGCGGAAGCGATGATTTTGATGTGGCTTCAAATCCAGAATTCCTCAGGGAAGGTTCGGCTATTTACGATACCATGAATATGGAGAGAGCGATCATTGGTGTAGAATCCGATAAAGCCGGGGAAATCTTAACGGAGCTGCATAAACCGTTCAACACGACGGTGATGGTGACCACTATTGAAACGGCAGAAATGATCAAATATGCATCAAATGCATTTCTCGCTACGAAAATCAGTTTTATCAACGAAATTGCAAATATCTGCGAAAAGCTTAATGCCGATGTCACGGATGTGGCAAAAGGGATGGGCTTGGATGATAGAATTGGATCGAAATTCCTTAACGCGGGAATCGGGTATGGGGGCTCTTGTTTCCCTAAAGATACAAAGGCACTTATCCAAATTTCTGGAGAAGTGGAACATGACTTCCAATTGTTGAAATCTGTGATTGAAGTGAACAATAAACAGCAGAGAATCTTGATGGAGAAAGCTGAAAAGAGATTTGGCAGCCTTTCAGGAAAGAATGTTGCTCTGCTTGGCCTTGCATTTAAACCAAATACTGATGATATGAGAGAAGCAGCTTCCATTGTCATTGCTGATGAACTAGTGAAGCAAGGCGCAAATGTTAAAGGATTTGATCCTATAGCGAAAGAAACAGCAAGACGGGTACTTCCTGAGCAAATTGATATTTCAGGTGATATTGAAGCAACTCTTGAAGATGCTGATATCGTTATGATTCTCACAGACTGGGATGAAGTCAAGAAGCTTGATCTAGGGTTACTTGCACAAAAACAGAAGAAACCGGTTATTTTCGACGGAAGAAACTGTTTTTCACTTGATCATGTAGCTCAGTTCGGGCTGGAATATCACTCCATCGGGAGACCATCTTTGGTATAAAGCTTTCAGAGTGGGGATCACATTATCAAAAGGGGGACTTTTTAAAAGTCCCCCTTTATCGTCTTTCTTTAAGGCTCTGATTGTGTTTCTTAATCGAATTTGGCTCCAAGTACGCCTTCTTTTTTGCCGCATGGAGGAGTGGCAGCTCCTTGCAGAACTACTAGCAAATCCATTCCCCGGCATGATCTTGTTTTTATTCCTCTAAATCGACAGCAGAACGAAGATTTATTCGACAAAAATTGAAACTAATAATAAAATAACAGGAGAAACTTCTAAAAAACTGGGTTTCGTAATATGAGTGCCTTCAACATGTTTAATGCAGTTAAATATATGAAAAGCTAAAGTATATCAATTTTAAGGAGAGACTTATAAATGGACTTGTTTACCAAGATTAGAGATAAAGAAGAAGGAATCTCAGTTATCGGCTTAGGCTATGTCGGCCTTCCTTTGGCTGTCGAATTCGCGAAGAAATATAAGATAACAGGTTTTGACCTTAACACAAAGAAACTTGAACAATACAAGAAAGGTGTCGACGTAACCAATGAAGTTGGAAATGAAGCTGTAAGCAACACGTCTATTGTATTTACAAGTGATGAGGCTGAATTGAAGAACTCAAAGTTCCATATTGTGGCTGTTCCGACACCGATTAATAGTGATAAAACGCCTGACCTTACACCAGTCATCAGCGCAAGTGAAATAGTAGGGAGAAACCTGGTTAAAGGTTCAATCGTTGTTTTTGAGTCAACTGTTTACCCGGGAACGACGGAAGAAATATGCATTCCCATCTTGGAAAAAGAGTCAGGCCTGATATTCGGAGAAGACTTCAAGGTTGGATATTCTCCCGAACGAATCAACCCCGGCGACAAGGTCAATACTCTGACTAAGATTATCAAGATTGTTTCCGGATCAGATGATGAAGCACTGGATGTAATCGCCGATGTTTATGGTTCTATTATAGAAGCAGGCGTCTTCAGGGCAGAATCCATTAAAGTAGCTGAGGCTGCGAAGGTTATCGAGAATTCCCAAAGAGATATCAATATTGCTTTTATGAATGAGCTATCCATGGTGTTCAACAAAATGGATATTGATACAAAGGCAGTTCTTGAAGCCGCAGGCACGAAATGGAACTTCCTTAAATTCACTCCCGGTTTAGTAGGAGGCCATTGCATAGGTGTTGATCCATACTACTTCACCTACAAAGCTGAACAGCTGGGATATCACTCCCAAATTATTTTATCTGGCCGCAAGATCAATGATGATATGGGGAAATATGTTGCGAGCAATATCATTAAGAAGCTGATAAAGGCTGGGAATCCAGTTAAAGGCAGCAGAGTCGCTGTTATGGGCTTGACGTTCAAAGAAAATTGCCCAGATGTGAGGAATACAAAAGTCATCGACATTATTGAGGAATTAAAAGAATTCGGCGTCGAAGTTCTTGTTCATGATCCTGTTGCTGAAAAAGAAGAAGTGAATGGGGTCTATGGTATCGAGCTGGTTGAAAAAGATGCCTTGAAAGATCTAAATGGAATCGTCCTGGCCGTCTCTCATGATGAATTTAAAAAGGAATATGATTTGGATTTCATTGATCAAACATTCGCGGACAATAATAAAGTGCTGGTTGATGTGAAAAGCTTATTCAGCAGAAAAGAATGTGAAGCCCGCGGGTACGAATACTGGAGTTTATAGCAGGCAGTTCAGGTTAGAGTTGCTGCTTGTAAAAAACACCAATGACCTGATCATTACCTGTAATTAAGCAAAAGGAGAGAAAAGCTCTTCCCTTTATTGCATATAAAGGAGCTGCAGGTGCCTCATGGCGTTTGTTATGGAATAGCATCGTCTCTTTTCTAGAAGATTGGTTTTCCCCGCCTTGGACGAAGCGGAATGAGATTGCAGTCATGTGCCAGGACCAGAATTCTATTACTAGTCAAACAGCCATAATCTTTATCAAAACCGCCTTGCGAAAAAGAGCTTCATAAATTGTCAAATGCGGCGCTGCTCCAAATGATGGGGCAGACCGTGTGTTTTCTTTAAGGAGGACCCAAATGAGGTTGTTGCATATTTGTTCTTATTACATAGGAAATAAATTGTACATGAACTTGTTCAGCCGCTTGTCGCAGCTTGGGCTTAAACAAGATGTGTTTGTGCCGGTCAAAGATGAAAGCCATATAGGCAGCAACCAGCTTCCGGCAGAATACCATGATATCAACTATTCTTATAGAAATATGATAAAAAAGCATGATAAGTATTTATATAAAAATAAAATCACCAAACAAATGAAAGAAATTGAAAGCTCTTTTGGGAATGCTGCTGAAATTGATTTCATACATGCCCACACGATTTTTAGTGATGGCGGTACAGCATACAAGCTGCATCAAAAGTATGGAACACCATATATAGTGAACGTCCGCAATACGGATATTAACTTTTTTTACAAATATGCAGTACATTTGAGGCCCTTTATGTACAAAATCCTCAAAAATGCCAAAGGAATCGTCTTTCTCTCTCATGCCTACAAGGAAAAGACATTCTCACTCCTTCCTGCAGAGGTGTCCGAGGCCATAAAGGATAAGTGCCGGGTGATACCCAATGGAATCGATGATTATTGGCACAGCCTTCATTCTCCTGTCAAAAGCCAAACCCCAGATAAGATGAGTCTATTGTTTGTGGGATTAATAGATAAGAATAAGAACTTAGGTTCAGTTATCCGAGCCTGTGCCATTTTGGCGGATCAAGGGAAAGATGTAACGCTCCATGTAGCAGGCAGCGGCCCTTATGAAGAGAGAACCATGGAACTCAGCAAAGAACTAAAAATCGAGGACCGTGTAAAATTTCACGGCTATATTAAGGATAAGACAGTTATTGCCGGACTGATGGAGGAATCTGATATTTTTGTCATGCCATCATTCCGTGAGACATTCGGACTGGTTTATATTGAAGCCATGTCCAAGGGGCTGCCGGTTCTTTATTCTGAAGGCCAAGGGATAGATGGGTTCTTTCCTGATGGAGAAGTAGGATATTCCGTCGACCCCGGAACTCCCGGTTCAATCGTCAGCGGCATTGAGAAGATTGTCCAGGACTATGAAGGTATATCAAGCAGGAGCATAGAACAATCAAAAGCTTTCAAATGGGAGGAAATTGCTGAGAGATATAAAGAATTATACAGTAATCAGCCTTTCCGCTTTTCCAGCGAGACCTGAGAGACTTCCCTTTCTGAATCAGCAGCTGAAGCTCCATTGTCCAGCATGAATGGTACTTCTTTTATACACAAAATTTCCCTTCCCTTTTAGAGGAAACCAATTCCTTTATATTGGACATCCCTGTTACATTAGAGGGCGGAACGCTTCTTTGGGTTCATTCAGCCCTTCCTTTTAGTGAAAATCTGTGCAGATACAATTATATGGAGGTGAATAGACATGAAGAAGTTAGTATATGTAGCTTACTATTTTTTTGAAGAAGATGGTGTGGCTGCGCTTAGATCCAGAGTGTTAACTGATGAGCTGGAAAAGCGGGGGAACGAAATTGATGTTATTACGAAGAAGTCATTCGGTCCAGCGGCTCAAAAGAGTAAATTAAAATGGGGACTTGCTGTATTTAAGTACCTTATGAAAGCAAAGTATGATAAATTGTTCGTTTCCTGCGGGCCTTTCTGGCACCTGCGCTTTATCCTGACTGCCGCTCTGGCCAGGAAGAAAAAATTCATAGTAGATATCAGAGATCCTTGGTCCGCAAATTTAAAAGGCGGTTTTGGGGGGACAAAGAAGAGGGCTTCCTGGAGAGTCATTAAAGAAGCGGAATTTTGGGAAAGAATAATGTATAAATATAGCGAAAATATCTGGACCGTGTCAGAAGGGATGAAAGAATCTCACCGCGAAGCCATTGGGGAAACGGATAAATTCACCGTGGTCATCAATGGACATGATATTGATGCTGAGCAATTTGCGCATGCTGATAAAGGGCCGAATGATGCCCTCACGTATGTTTGTATGGGGAAATTTGTTGAATATGGAGCTGAAAAGGCTGAAGCAGCTCTGCGGAAATTAAGGGACGTGAATGAAGCAGCAGAAAAGGATTATATGCTAGAGTTTATCGGAGCAAAGGAAGAGAAGATTAAACCTATAGTAGAAAAATTGCAAATGGCCCAGAATGTCCGTTTTATCCCAAGGCTTCCATATCAAGATGCGATTAAAAAAGCTTCACAAGCAGATATTGGCTTCTGTATTATCCGGGATGAATCGCTGGAACATGGTACAAAAACATTTGACTATATCGGACTTGGGCTGCCTATCTTTGACTGCTTCCAAAAAGGGTCTCATTTTCATCAGTTTTTCGAGCCATACTTGACGTTGACAGAGAAAAAAGAAATTCCGTTGGAGACAAGAAAAAAATTTTATAGAAGAAACATCTTCAAACCATATTTAAGGGAAGTCGAGAAGTAATGTTAAAAAACAAGAAAAGGGGGAAATAGGGTGGAGTACATTAAAGTGAAATTTAAAGAGAATCTCTTATTTCAAATCCTTTCCTCAGTCGCTTTGAGTATATTATTTTTTCTGGCCCTGCATGTGCTTGGTACAAGTTCTCTTTTGAATCTTGATATTCTCTTATTGGGAATCGGCCTTCTGATGGCGGTAGGATTTGCTGCGTTTTTCCTTAAGGGGCTGCATTGGGAGCATGTTTTCTTATACTTATTCATAGCAACCTCATTTCTGGGTGCCGGGATTTTATCCGTTAATGTGGGGCCCTTCAGTCTTTTTCCATATCGTCTATTCTTTGTTCTGTCACTTGCCATTTTTATTTATCAGTTTCTAAAAGGGCAAGCAAGGATATACAATTCAAAAGTAAAATTTCAGCTGCTCTTTTTTTATTCCTGGCTTGGGTATGGATTCATTTCTTTGCTATGGGCAAAGTCCATTACTGAAGGGATAAAATATTTGATTCTTTTATTTATCGGGATTGCCTTGATTACTTTGGTAAACGTTTATTTCACAAAACGCCTGCAGTATCTCAATCTCTTTTACATATGGATCATCATGACGGTGGTGTTGATTGGCATAGGGCTGTGGAATCACTTTACAAGGCAGCATTTAGCCATCTCGACGATTAATACTCTTCCTGAACATGTACAAGGCGTGCCCACAGCTGTTTTTGTGAATCAGAATGATTATGCAGTTTTCTTGAGCATCGGTATCTTCTTTTTCATCTCCTTTTTGAAGTATTCACAGAATCAGTATGTTAAACTGGCCAACTTAGCGATGATCGGTTTATCACTATATTTGATTTATTTGACCTCATCCCGTGCCAGTATGCTGGGCCTTGGAGTGGGTCTTGCACTTTATGTATTCATGCATTTTAGGCCAAAACTGAAAAAATTCCTTATCCTATTGGGAGGGATTGGTGCAGCTGTTATTCTTGTCCTATTCAGCGGCAGGGTCTTCAGCGTTCTCGAAAAATTTAAAGGCGAAGATTTTGATCCTGATAATATGGGGTCGACTCAAATCAGAATTAATCTTACTAAAAATGCCTTCCACTTTATTGGTGATACACTTGGTTTTGGAGTGGGGGCAGGAAACTCTCAAGTTTACTTGGAGAGTTATTCAGCTTACTTCACCCGGGGAATTTATAAAATGCATAATTGGTGGCTTGAGATATTCTCTAATTTCGGAGTGATCATCTTTGTAGGGTATGTGCTGGTATTTGCTGTATTGATCGTATCCTTCTATAGATTCTGGAAACAGACAGATGACTCTGTTGAGAAAATGATAGCTGAGGCTCTTTTATTCTCATTGATCACCTTTATTCCAGCCTCCATTAGTCCAAGTTCTGTTTCTAATTTATTTTTCCATTGGGTTCTCATAGCATTCAGCATTGGATTCCTAAATTATATTCGAAACAAGCCAACATTCAGGTCTCGTGTTAATTAACGTTAGTAAGGGGTTGAAACGATGAAAGTGTTAATTATTTCTCATATGTATCCATCCTCTATGCAGCCGGTTTATGGTATTTTTGTACAAGAGCAAGTTAGGGAGCTCATCAAGCAGGGATGCGAGATAAAGGTAGTTGCACCGATGAAAGCCACACCGTTTCCAATCAATAAGCTGCGAGCTAAGTGGAGAGCATACGACCAAGTGCCCTCTATTGAAGAAAGGGAAGGGATTTCCGTCTATCATCCAAGATATATGTCCCTCCCAAAAAATATTCTTTTTGAGCGGAATGGTGAAAATCTGTATGGCAGTATAAAGAAATTGGTTAAAGATATCAGGAAGGAATTCGACTTTGATCTAATTCATGCCCATGTTGCCCTTCCAGATGGCTTTGCTGCAAGAAAATTGGCTGAAGACTTTGATGTTCCTTATGCGGTCACCATCCATGGAGAAGACTTCTTTAAGTCAATTCATTTAAACGAAAAAGCCAAAGAAGCTATACGCCTGACCATGTCGGATGCGGCGAAGGTGATATTGGTGAGTGAGCGCTTAAATAAAATAAACAGAAAAGAGCTGGAAGTTCCCGAATCTAAGATATCCGTCATTCATAATGGAATCAATGATCTTTTCCTGGAGCCAAGGACCACCCAAAAAGCGTACTTTCCAGAAGGCAAAATTAATATCCTGAGTGTCAGCTACTTGGTGGAGAGAAAAGGAATCGAGTATAACCTCCGGGCTCTTAGCAGGCTTAAAGATGAGCAGCCTGATTTTCATTATGTTATTGCGGGTGATGGAGAAGAAAGGCAGTCACTCGAGCAGCTGACAAAAGAGCTTGGACTGGAGAATCATGTCACTTTCATGGGCGCGGTCGTGCTGGAGGTAGTAAAAGAACTCATGGATCAAAGCGACATTTTTTGCTTGCCAAGCTGGAATGAGGCTTTTGGAGTCGTTTATATCGAGGCAATGGCCAGTGAGAATGCTGTGATTGGCTGCCTGGGAGAAGGAGTGGAGGAGATTATCACTCCCCATGTCGATGGACTGCTTGTTCCATCCCGTGATGAGGAGGCCCTTGCTAAAGCATTTAAATCTTTGATTAAGCAGCCTGATCTCATTCACGAGTTAGCCGGTAATGCGGTGGAAAAAGTAAAAGAAGGTTTTACATGGAAGAAGAATGCACAAAAAATTAAAGATGTATATCAAGACATACTAAACGAAAAATAGGTGATTTCTACTATGAGAAGAACTCTTTCTACTATAGCTGCCCGATTTAAAAAGTACGCCATATTCCTGCTTATCCTTCCGATTTTGACAGGTGTCCTTGCCTTTTTTGCTACTGATGAAGGCGATGGATCGCCTTCTGGCCGCAGTTCTTACTTTGCTAAAGTAACCATAGACTTAGGGGAGTTCAATGACCCTCAGTTCAATGAGGCCAACAATGTGAAGAATTTAATCAGCAGCACTGCTTTCCTGCAGAAGCTGCCGGATAATCAGTCAAACACCCTTATGGAAATAGAAGATATTCAATTAAGTCTTGATATTGAAAATGTTTATGATGAACAAGTGATTATTAAGTTAATTGGAAGTGAAGAGGAAAGGACTTTGGCAACACTCGAGGGTATTGTCGACCATTTCATTGAACGCAGCGACGCTCGATATGACGAATGGACAGGACTTATTAACCAATCAATTGAAGATTTGGAGGAGACAGAGGTTGCAGCGGAAGAGGCTGCGACCCGGCAGGAACTTTTGTTTAACTTGAGGGAAAACTTGTTCTTCACCAAGCAAGCAGAAGTAATTGAACCAGTCACACTAGTAACTGAAGGAGGAGGCAGAAGTGACGGGCAGCCTGCCAATCCATTCACAAACGTCATTTTCGGTCTCATAATTGGATTCATGTTAAGCTTGTTTTTAGTATTACTGCCTGAAGTATTTAGAGATTAATTAATAAGGCTCTTTTCGTAAACTTTGTTGCTAATAGAGAGAAATCCTTTAGTATCCGGGGAAAACAGCCATTAATAATTACAAGATGAATGCTGGCGTTCCTGCCAGCCTTTGTCATTTTTATAAGAGGTGATTTTATTGATGAATAAAACGGAGCCTTTAATATCTGTCATTACACCTGCCTACAATTCTCAGGATTACATTGAAAGCACAATTGAGTCAGTTAAGGCACAGACTTATAAGAATTGGGAAATGGTTATAGTGGATGATTGTTCTTCTGACGGTACGAGAGAAATTTTAAAAAGAGAAGCGGATGCAGATCCAAGGATAAAAATCCATTTTCTTGATGAAAACAGCGGTGCTGCGGTAGCGAGAAATACAGCCATAAATGAGTCAGAAGGAAGATTTATTGCATTCCTTGATGGAGATGACCAATGGCTGCCAGAGAAGCTGGAAAAGCAGCTGGGCTTTATGCTTAAGAATGATTTAGCCTTTACATTCACCCAATACTCTATTATGGATCAAGATGGAAATGACACCGGAAAGGTCGTGCAGATCCCTGAGAGCATTGATTACCACGGGCTGTTGAAAAATACAATTATCGGTTTCTTGACTGTCATGGTGGACAAAGAAAAGACGGGTTATTTCCAAATGCCGAATATCAGGACCCGCCAGGACTTTGCCTTAGAGTTAGACTTGCTGAAGAGAGGCTTCAGTGCATATGGCTTACAGGAAACGTTGTCTAGGTACAGGGTGGTCAAAGGATCTATATCCAGTAATAAAATAAAAACTGCTAAGAGAAACTGGCAGGTTTACCGGAAAATTGAAAAGCTGAGCCTCGGCTATTCATTATGGTGTTTTGTCAATTATGGATTTCATGCAGTGAAAAAAAGGCTGTAAAGGAAAGAGATTCATTTGGATTTTTAATAATTTTGATTTTAGACTTTCTTATGAGTTCTAAACATAACGAGGCACTCCTAAATTAAAAGGGGTGCTTTTTAATTTGTTTGTACCCAGAGATATGGGGTAAAAAATAATTAAGATGTAACTTTATTTAGCCTTTCAACGTCTAAGAAGAGTAAGAGTTAAAATAGTTATTGGCACTTTTTGATTTATATGATAAGATGAGGATGTTTTATGGTGCATATTTTGACGTGTTTTGAAGATTGATAGTGTCGGAGATTCCAAAAGAGTCCTGATTATGGTGCTCTCCACTATTTTCTAGTGTTGATTTTCTGCTAGGTGAAATACTAATACTGAAACTTTGATAAGGAGATTTAATTATGGACAAAGTTTTATTGGCTTTTTTTACATCTCTGATTACGGTCCTGGTTATTACTCCGCTCATAATAAAATTAGCATTGAAATTAGGCATCACTGATAAACCGAACTATCGCAAAGTGCATGCAAAGGTCATGCCGCGTATGGGCGGACTTGCTATATTTATTGGAGTGGCTGTAGGTTATTTTGTAAGTGATCTCCATAACGAAAAAATTACTGCAATTACTGCAGGGGCGATACTCGTGGTCATTTTGGGGATTTTAGACGATAAATTTGAGCTTTCTGCAAAAATTAAATTTACTGCCCAGATTTTGATTGCTGTCATGATTGTCAGTACTGGGCTCACCATTGACTTTCTCACGATTCCATTTGTTGTTGAGAAATTCCAGTTAGGATGGATGGCGTATCCGATTACAATCCTGTGGATTGTCGGTATTACGAATGCCATTAACCTGATTGACGGCCTCGATGGACTTGCGGCAGGAATTTCCTCTATAGGGATTGCAACCATTGCTGTTATGGCAGGACTGGCAGGGAAAGATTTAATACTGCTTATTTCTGTCATTATATTGGGAAGCACTATGGGTTTCCTTTTCTATAATTTCCATCCCGCCAAGATTTTCATGGGGGATACAGGCGCATTATTCCTGGGGTACAGTATATCGATTCTGTCACTGCTGGGTCTATATAAAAGTGTTACCTTATTCAGCATTATTATTCCAATTTTGATTATGGGAGTGCCGATTTTTGATACAACGTTCGCCATAATCAGGAGAATATATAATAAGCAGCCGATTTCCAGTCCAGATAAGTCCCATTTGCACCACAGGATTTTGGCAATGGGGCTCTCTCATCGAAACACGGTACTGGCTATATATGGATTAGGTGTGCTGTTCAGCATCAGTGCCATTTTGTTATCTTCGGTTGAATTGTGGGGAGCTCTGCTCATCATGTTCAGTTTGTTTGTGATAACACTTGTCATTGTGGAAGCAGTAGGTCTCGTGAATGACCAATACCGACCATTTATCAAGTTTTATCGAAAAGTGTCGGGGAAGCAGCAGTAATAGAATAACCATATAACAGCCGTTTATTTATCCATAAACGGCTGTCTTTTTTTTCTGTTTAAGAAATAATAAAATTACCCTCTGTGGACTGCTTTTAAAGTGCAGCGCTAATCTCCTAAGGCTCTATTAAACAAAGTAATTTCCTCTTAGAAATTTTGCCTGTTGGAGCTGAGCCTAGGTTGTTTTCGTATATATTGTTGTTTTTGAAAAATCCTAAAAGTCGTATTTGCTCTGAAAGAAAAGAGAAACTCTTTACTCTCTTGCTTATCAGGCTATCTCAGTTCTTTAGGGAGCTATCTTTCAGCGTTTAGCAGTAAAGTTTACGAAAAGAGCCCTATAGTATAATGAATAACGGGAAGTAATTAGTTAGAAAGAAGGGAACAAATTTTGTCTTCGATGATGAAACAGCTTTTAGGCGGTATGAAATGGACAGGTTCTGCGACAGCTATCAATACAAGTGTGCAGCTCTTCCAATGGGCAGTGATAGCAAGGCTTCTGGATCCTTCCGAAATTGGAATCATGAGTATGGTTGCGGTCATTATCACATTTGCTCAGCTCTTTACGGACATGGGTGTCGGCAATGCCATTATCCATAAACAAAATGCTACACAAAACCAGCTTTCAACCTTGTATTGGTTAAATGTTATGACCGGTTTTACTGTTGCTGCGATTGTTTTCTTCTCAGCTCCGTTAATTGCCGATTTTTATAATGAACCGCTCTTGGTGGAACTGGTCCATCTTGTAGCTTTAATATTCTGCATTATTCCATTTGGTCAGCAATTTCAATATATCATGCAGAAAAATCTTGAATTTGACCGTATAGCTAAAACGGATATTATAAGTGTGATTACTGGTGCGGTTGTCGCCATTCTTTTAGCGTACTTGGGCTTTGGTGTTTTCTCGCTTGTCTATGGACAAATCGTTTTTCATTCTTTGAAATCCTTATTATACGGAATTCAAGGCTGGAAGGATTTTCGCCCAAGCTTCTATTTTAAATTAAGAGAAGTGAAATCTTTCCTAGGATTTGGCTTATATCAAATGGGTTCGAGGTCGGTCAGTTACCTATCATCGAATGTCGATTATATCTTGATTGGACGATTTCTAGGAGCTGAAGCATTAGGCGTATACCAGATTGCCTATCAGCTCGTCGTGGTTCCGGTCACGAAAATCAACCCGTTGATTACTAAGGTAGCTTTCCCATTGTTTGCCAGAGAGCAGAAGAACAATGAATCTTTAAGCAAAGGATTCACAGACATGTCCAAAATGCTCGCTGTTATTACATTTCCCATATTGTTTGGAATGATGTCCACAGCTGATGTGCTGGTTCCTGTCATGTTTGGAGATCAATATGATGCTTCCATCGTACTCGTGCAGATTCTGGCTCTGCTTGGAACCTTTAGAGTGTTAATGAATCCGAATGGATCGATCCTGTTAGCAAAAGGGCGAGCGGATATTGGTTTTAAGTGGGACCTTGGTGTAGCAGCCATTCATACGCTGGCTTTTTATTTGGTCGTGGAAAATGGGGTAGAGGCAGTAGCCTGGACCTATGTCATTTTAGGAGTGATTAACTTCCTGCTGGGAAGAATCCTTCTTCATCATGTAATCGGACTGAATGCGAAACAGTACTTTACAGGACTCTCAGCTCCGGCCATCATTAGCGCAACTATGGCTGCTCTGGTTTATGGAAGCTATTTACTGGCAACTCAATGGTGGGATTCAGCTTCTGTATTGTTGCTTGCCGTCCTCGTTCTCTTGGGGATAGGCCTCTATGCCATTTTGTTTATCAGTTTTGATAAACATTACCTGAAAGAATTAGCTGGATTTCTAAAAAGAAAGAAAAAACTGGCTTAATAAAAATAATCTTGCTTGCAGACAAGTCGTCTGCAAGCTTTTTTGTTGTGCGCCTGGCATGGGTGCAATCTATAGGGTGTAAGTCCCGAACTGTGAAGGCAGAAGTAGCAGTTAGCTTAACGCAAGGGTGTCCATGGTGACGTGGAATCTGAAGGAAGCGAGCGGCAAACCTCCGGTCTGAGGAACACGAACTTCATAAGAGGCTAGTATTGTTGGACGAGTTTGCAACACAAAACAAAGTCCTTTCTGCCGAAAGCAATACAAAGTAAATGAAGCAGATAGGTGGAGGGAAAGATTGTACTTTTACCCAGGGAGGTCTGACTGATAAGCCGAGCACACTC
>NZ_VTEI01000026.1 GCF_008180415.1 Rossellomorea vietnamensis | reverse complement strand
TTCGGTTTGCAGCAGGTGAACCAACAAGAATATCTGTTTGACCACTTAAGCGGTAGAGGAAAATCTTAAATGCAGATAACAATGTCATGTACAATGTAGTATTTTCTTTATTCCCTAGCTCTTTTATTGCCTTTGTTAAATCAGAAGGTATCTTAAACTCAAAGATAGCCCCTTTAAAAGTTTGGTTAGAAGACCGTGGATAATTTGTTGGAAGTTCAAGTACCGGTATCTCTCCACTTAGATATTCTTTCCAGAACTCCAATTTTTCATCTAGTCTACCCTCTTTCACTGATTCTCTTTCCCATTCGCTAAAGTCTGCATATTGAATTTCTAGTGCAGGTAGATTAAAAGGTTTACCTTTTAACGCTGCATCATACAATATAGACATTTCTCTTACTAATACTCCAACAGACCATCCATCGGCAATTATATGATGTAATGTGAGAAAAAGTTTATATTCATTATTATTTAATTGAACTAGGACAGCCCTTAAAAGAGGCGGACTACTTAAGTTAAATTGATATGTAGCCTCTCTCTTAGCAATAACATTACACTGTTTTTCTTTTTGATTTCCCGAAAGATTTCCTAAATTGACATGTTCAAAATATAAAGGCTGAGCTTCTTTAATAATTTGCATTAATTCACCATCAACCATTTCGAAATATGTTCTTAAGGTTTCATGCCGGCTAACTATCTCATTAAGGCAATCCTCCAGAATCTTTTCATCTAGATTTCCACTAATATCAATTTCGGAAGCTATATTATATACAGATTTATTATCGATTAACTGGTCCATTAACCATAGATTACTTTGGGAAAAGGAAGCTTGAAATTCAAATTCAGAATCAATTTTTTTAATTGTATTCAATTTTATATCCATATGCTCACCTCTCTATTATTTTCTTTGTCGAGCAGTTCTATCAATTCTTCTTATTGAGGAATTTGCTATAGACATCTCTTTATTTGCATCTATCCACGATGATAATTGTGAAATACTTGTATTCTGAAAAAAAGCACCTAAGGACATATTGATTTTAAATTGTTTGTTAATCCTTGCAACTACTTTTGCTGCCAATAAGGAATTGCCCCCCAATTCAGTAAAATCAATATTTACTCCTACAGTTTCTAAATCCAGAACTTCACTCCAGATAGCGGATAGTATCTTTTCATTTTTACTTTGCGCCATTACTACTTCATCGAATTGTACGGGCTGCTTATTAGAAATATTAACTAAAACTTTTCTATCCACTTTTCCATTAATAGTAAGGGGGAGGTGATCCAAAAATATTATTTCTGATGGAATCATATAACTAGGTAACTTTGCTTTTAGATAACTTCTTACATTAGTTGCTTTTAGTTGATTTTCAGCAACTATGTATGCTGATATTTTTAATTCGCCTGAACCTTTTTTGGTTATTACCACAGCTTCAGTTATTGAAGAGTGTGCCAATAGCTGAGCTTCTATCTCACCTAGTTCAATCCGATATCCTCTCATTTTTATTTGATCATCTAATCTACCCAGAAACTCTACATTACCCTCTGGTAGCCACCTTGCCATGTCTCCTGTTTTGTACATTTTTTTATCTTTTTCAAAAGGATTGTCTATAAACTTTTCAAGAGTTAAATCTTTATTAAAGATGTATCCTCTAGCAAGACAATCTCCAGAAATGCATAATTCTCCAACTACACCTATAGGTTGAGGTCGATCTTTCTTATCGACTATATATAATTGAACATTATTTATCGGTTTTCCAATGGGAACATTTTTTAGGTTTACACCCGGAGGACAGTCAAAATAACTTACCTCAACAGTTGCCTCTGTAGGACCATATAAATTTGAAATAGTTGTTCCATGGGCATTGAATAAAGAACTATTAAAACAAAGTATATGATTTGACTTTAGGGGTTCTCCACTTGTAAATACAGTCCTAAGAGAAGAGCATTTTTGCAATAATTCTTTATCTTTTAACAGTGTTTCTAGAAAAACTGTTAACATTGAAGGAACAAAATGAATGCGTGAGATTTTTTCTGCATTAATAATTTCACAAAGTTGTAATGGATCCCTTTCCTCTCCGTCTTCTAAAAGGTAAAGTTTTGCACCTACGAAAAAAAAGGTGAATATTTCCGAAACTGATACGTCAAAAACAAAAGGTGTTTTTTGTATAAATCTATCTTTATCTGAATAATTATATTCGTTAACCATCCAATTAATACGGTTTACTACACTACTATGTTCTACCATTACTCCTTTAGGCTTCCCTGTGGATCCTGAGGTATAGATTACGTAAGCTAGACTTTCCGGATTTATGATAGTCTCCGGATTTTTATTACTTTCAGTAATAATACTGGCATTACTAAGAACTATACTTTCACATTCTGAATTGAAATCATTAGTTGGTTTACTAGAAACTAGTAATTTAACTTTACTATCATGTAAAATATATCTGGTTCTTTCAGTAGGAAAATCCGGAGAAACAGGAAGATAGGCACACCCAGCTTTTAAAATCCCTAGAATACCAACCATCATGTCTATTGAACGTTCACACTTAAGAGCTATCACACTATCAGGTTCTATCCCTTTATTTATTATGAAGTTCGCCAATTGATTAGCTTTTATATTCAATTCACCATAGGTCAAGTTCTCATTTTTAGTAGTAACAGCTATTTTCCCAGGGGACTGATCTACAGTTTTTTCAAAAATAGAAACTAACGACAAACACGCTGGTTTATGATCACTTGTATGATTAAACTCATTAATAACTTTTTCTTTTTCAGAAGAAGGTAGTATCTCTATTTCATCAACTTTTATACTTTCTTTGCTAATAACACTATCTATCATAGTTCTTAACCTATCAAAAAGTAATTCAATATCTAATTTGCTATATACATCTAATCGGTAATCAAAATCTAAGCACAATTCACCTATATCATCTCTATCATTTATGTGAATGCTTAATGGTATTTCTTGATGACCATTTGGATACCAAATTGTTTCTTTCTCAAATTGTTGTTTCATCATTTTTTTGTTTTGGTATGATAATAAAACATCACTGATTCTAACATTAGAAACTCTATGAATCTTTCTGATATCTTCAACTAAAGAATTAAATGGATACTTTTGGTGCCTGTAAAATTTTACTAGTTCCTTTGATGATTTTTTTGCAAAAGAGGAAAATTCTTGATTTGGACTAATAGTTACCCTAGTTGGTAGACTGCTTATAAACATTCCAATATTACTTTTATCTTTAATATCATTTCTATTATGTATACTTGTTAAAATTGTTACATCCGGTTCATTAGACACTCGATATATGTATAAATTTAATAAGGTAAAAAAGAAAGAATAAAATGAGATGTTCTTATCAGTACAGTACTTATTTACTTTTTTTATCGTCCCTTTATTGAAGGTAAAAGATGCTCGTTCAGATTTTAGATTATTAGTAATTTTCCCTGTAAAAAGCTGCGTGTCTTTTGGTATAGTTTTAAATTGTTCCGTCCAAAATTTCTTTGATTGAATGAATTTTTCAGTATTTAAATATGCTTGCTCTTTTTTTATGTAGTCAATATAAGAATAATCATTTATCGGTTCATTTATTTCACCACCCTCAGCATATATGAAATAGTAATCTAGAATCTTATCCCCAATTAGAGCCATGGACCATGCATCTGAAATTATATGGTGGATTTTCACAAAAATCCCCACACTGTCGTTATCAAAATTAATTATTACAATCTTTACTAGTTCATTTTCATATAACCTAAAAGGAATTTTCGCTTGCTCAACAGCCCAATTATTTAAGTCTTGTGTATCTCTAAAAAACTTTTTCTCAATAGCAAAGTATTTATATTCAGAAATATATTGCTTTGGAATTCCATCTTCTTCAGTTAGCCTAATTCTTAGAGCACTCTGTTTTTCAAAAAGTTTGTTTATAGCCTTTTCTAAAAGGTTGATATCAAGACTTCTCTTCATTAACAAAGTTCCGGCTATATTTCCAATCGAGGTTTTCCCAGAGAACTTTTCTGTATACCATATACGCATTTGTGGTTGTGACAAAGGGAAATATTGTAGGTCTTTATTCATATATTTATCTCCTTCAATAATTTTTCGACAATTCCGATGGTAACATGTATTACCATTTTTAGGGTAAAATAGTTACGAAAGAATAAAAAGAATATTCAGATAATAAAAAACACATAACGCTTACCTTTAATTTTTAAAAAGTTCCTCTTAATTTAAAAACCCCTATTGACTCGTAACAATGATCTGAGTCAATAGGGGAGTTATATTATAAGTTATCTATATTTACTTCTTCTGTAGAGTTTATAAATAAAATAATTATTTTCAACTTAATTATTTACTGGCTCGTTATAATATCTAGATTTTGTTGGCAACATCGTTAACGTGCATAGTCCAATATTAATTAATAACATTATGAAGGAGCCTAAAATGATTATATTTCGTAAAGCAGATATTTCAGCAGTAACTCCAAATAATACTGTCACTATTATTATTAAAAAGGCTTGAATTAAGCCGTAAATACTTCCTATCCTACCCATGATATCTATGGGTATATTGTTTTGATAAAACGTTTGAAATCCAGTATTTATGAAAGCTAATGCAAATGAAAGTACAAAAAACCCTATACTTGCCATAAAAAAGTTTGTTGAAAATGAGTAAATTATATACCCTACTGAGACAAATATTGCTCCAAACCCCATTAGATAAGCTACAGATATTCTACTGGAGAATAAAACCAGAATTAGTGAGCCAGCAACTATTCCACCACCAGCTATACTAACTAAAAACCCATAACTTTTTTCTGTTAAACCTAGAACCTCTGTTGAAAAAGCCGCCTCTAAAGAATCCAAAGCTGTAGCCATAACCATGAGACCAATAAATGACATATACACTAACATAATATAGATATTTTTTTTACTAAAACTTTTAACAATGCCCCAATCTTCTTTCATTAGTTTTATAGAAATTTTATTGAGGTGCTCCTCTTTGAGTTTTTTGTCTTCTAAATTGGGCAACATAAAGGTTAATAAACCTGAGATGAACATCGCTATGGCGTTAATATAAATCGCAGAAGACGGTGAACCTATAGCAAATAGCAATCCCGCTACAGCAGGTCCTAGCAAAAACGATCCTGAGCTAATTAAGCTTCTTATCGCATTAAATTTCTTTCTTTGTTCTGGAATTAATAACTGTGTGATATATGACATAGAAGTTGGAGTAAAAATAGATCCAGCCATACCTAGAACAAATACTATCAAATAGATCATCCATAAGGAACTAAAGAAAGGTAATATTCCAATCAATAATGCTCTAACTAAGTCCAAGAATATCATTATTGTTCTTTTATTTAATCGATCGATAACACTACCAGACCAAGTGTTTGTAAATAAAGTTGCAATTGGTTTAATTATATATAATCCTGCTACAGCAAGTGCCGACCCCTCTGTTAATTGAAGTACTGTTAGATTTAATGCTATTAAATATATCCAAGCTCCTATATTAGAAATTCCCACTGCAATAAGTAATATGGTTGGGTTCTTCCAGTAATCCCACCTTTTCACAAGGTTCATACTATGACCTCCTATTAAAGTCTAATTTTATATATAAATAAAACTCGCCCTCAAGACATATAACTGTCTTGAGGGCGAGTTAATTCGCGGTGCCACCTCAGTTTATTAAACACTTCGTAGTGCTTAACCTTATTGTGAATAAAAATTCTTAGCTCTATAACAGTAGCCAACTGTCAAAATATCACCTCTAAGGATCCAAGTTGATGCTCTGAGACTTGCTTCAATAAAAAAGTTTCACTCCTTCCCACCAAACGGAGCTCTCTGCGCAAACTCGTTTACCTACTCTTCTCTTCTTCGCATATTTTTATTTTAATTGTTATTTAAACGTACCTGAATATATTTTTAAGTTTTAACTTAATTATCATACCAAATAATAATGCCCAAACAAATATAAAACAAACTACCAATCTGTTTTAAAAATAGCCTTATTATTAATATATATTATACATAAAAATATTTTTTTATGTTGAATTATTCCTATAATTATATTTTTATTATTCAGCTATTCTATATTCGAAATATTAATGTCATATATTTATGTAATTCTAAGTAAATTGGAAAAAGGGAGAGACGGATTAAAAACCATTCAACCGATTTATCAGAAGTCAGTAAAGGAGACTAGAAGAAAATGGACAATTTAAAGTTTGTAGGTCGACGTTACCCATGAAATAAAAAAGAAGCCTCCCACAGTTTGGATAACCAATGAGGAGAAGCCTCTTTTAAATTTATATTTTGTTAGCATTTTGTTATCAAATCATAAAAAAACTGAATATATCAATGGTTTAGGCGTTCATCACATCATGGGCCCCTATGGTGATAATGTGTAATATCATACACGCTGTGTGCGAAAAGCGCATAATATCAAGATATTGTTAAATCCTTACTGTGAATCTTTAAATGGATTTTTACCTTTTTCCATAAGATTGGTTAGCAAAATGTTAGCATTTTGCCTAACGCTATTGTCAAATTTATGATTTTTAATTGACATATTAATGGTCTTAGAGATGTTTAATGATTTTTTGTTTGCCTAACGAAGAGGGACTCAGTAACGTGTTCTATTTGCCTCTGCCTTACCATAATATTTTCAACAGATTTAATAATCATATCATTAACAACACTTTGAAATTCCTCCTATTAGTGATTACGAATGACTTATAAACAAATCGGTTTTTAAATAATAACATTGACGGTTTAAAGTGTTCGGCTTTTTGACAATAACGTAGATAAGACGTTCAATTTTAATCAGAAAAGTATCCTTTTTTCAATGCATCATCCGATGACAATTAGGACAGACTGGAACCAAATCAGTTTCTGGGTCTATTTCTATTGCTTCGTCTAACGTACTAAGTGGGTTTACATGATGAATTTCAATAAAGTCCTTCCCTTGTTAGCCATAAAACCTTTCAAAATTAAAACCACATACGATACATGTTGTACCATGAATTTCTATTGCTCTTAATCTATTTTTTGATTTCCGTTCATAACGATTTCCAAAGTATTCTTTAACTTCTCCATCTTTATAAAAGATGTGAAATTGAGAAATGTCAGCCTCTACATCTTTTTTTACTATTTGTTTTAACCTTTTTCTATTATTACTTTCAAATAAACAGCTCCACAATGCTACCTACGGATTTAAATGGATCTTGCTGTAAAACTTTCTTATCCATTACTCCGTTCTTCACTACATAATCCACAATAAGTTTCACAAGCCTACTTTGATAGATATTAAGTTTTTCATTGGTTAGGAGCTCCGACAAGGCTTCATTTGCTGCTTGAGGGTCCAATCCTACAATCTGCCTTACAAGCCTGGTAATAGGGGTATCCCCAAAGTCCTTTTCGTAAATATAATTCTCAACTAAAAAAAGAAGCTCAACAACTCGTGGTTGAGCTCCTTTTGTAAACGGTTTTACATCCTTTTATTTAGTGCAACATTTTAATTTATGTGTATAATAATTTGTGGGTTGTTTCAATTCTACTATGTCGCAAGCGATTCTTTATCAAGTCGAGGGATGCCCCCGCATTAACTAGTAAGATAGCATGCATTCTTCTTAAATCATGAAATGTTATTTTCCTAACATTGGCTTTTGCGATTAAACGATAAAACTCTATTCTAATGGTAGAAGGTTTTCGGACTCCTCCAGTTTTATCGGGGAATACCAGATTTAATTTATGCTGATTTCCCTTACCCATTTCCCTCCGCTGCTTTTCTTTGTACTTCTTTAGGGTAATCACCAGGTTAGAAGGCAAAGCTATGGTATGGGATCCACTTCTTAATGGTTCAATTTGTTCTTCTCCACTTCCTGTTGAGATAGCATTCTTTTTAACAGTTAAAGTTTCCTTATCAAAGTCGATATTATCCCACGTTAGGGCCAAAAGTTCTCCCAGCCTCACCCCTGTAGAGAGTACAAATTTATACATTTCTCCGCTACCTTCTTGTTCTGCTACTTTGAGAAATTCGATTACCTCTATATTACTCCACGGTACAAACTTTCGTACTGGCTTTTTATTCATTTTCATCATACCTTTCATTGGTTTTTCATTTATAATTCCCAGTTCAACAAGAGCTTAGAACCGGTGGAACGAACAGAAAACACATTGTACTTCCTAATATTTCTTCTGTCCTTTTTACTCACAACTTAATCATTTTTGTTCCTATTCTAGAAAAAGGGTCATTTTCAGTCTCAAGATTCAGAGATTGAGGACCTAAGAGGTTAATGACCGTATCACTACTTCTATAACCTAACTGATGCTGTACTCTTAAAAATTTGTTTTGCTAAAGTCCCCCTTTCAAGTCTTTTCCAAGATCAAATTGGCAAATAAAAAAGGGCAGACGGATAGTGAAATCACTAATCCATCGCCCTGGTCCTTCCAGCCACAATGCATTTAACTTAAGGCTACTATATTGAATTAACTTCATTATATTCGTGGTATTGCTGCATTTCAATTAGAAGCGATAAATTTTTCGTTGATTCAAGAACTTTCACTCTAATGCCCTCTAAGGAGAGCATTTAGAGTTTTGTTCCTTTGACTTATCGGACTCGGTAGGATCTTCAAGATGTCCTTCTCAATGGCAGTGTTATAAATATTCATCGGAATTTGCTTCCAAGTAATTTCGATAATTCATATTATAGTTCAGATAATGCATAGTTGTTTCGATTTTCTCATGACGTAATTGCTCCTGAATTGAAAATTCATTGGCTCCATTTAATAATAACAGCTGCGCCATCGTATGCCGTAAATCATGAACACGTACCTTCCTGTCAATTCCAGCTTCATCATAAATCCGTTGTAACATCGAAACCAACCTGCTTCTATTCAATGGCTTACCCTTATAGAAGAATACTTCTTTATCTTGTCCATTAGACCACTTCAACCATTCGGGGTGTTTAAAGTATCGTTCAAAAGCTTCTTTCAATTTATCTACTACTAAAACAACTCCTGCGGATGTTTTTTGGCCACGAGTGATTTCAATTGTTTGAAACTCCAGGTTTATTTGTGACTTCTTCATCAAGCAAACCTCTCGCGAGCGCAATCCGCATGTTAAAAACAAAACCATTAGTACATAAGATTGTCTAAAAAACGGATCCACTTTTTTGGAGGCAGATAGTAACTTTTCCGCATCTTCTTTACTGAAAGCACGATCTACCTTTTTAAGCTTATAATATGGATTTGGGTAATACGCTGTTGGATTTGACTTTATCAAACCTACCATTTTCAAGAACTTGAAAAAGCATTTTAGTGCTTCAATACTTTGGTAAAGAGTAGCATTACTGGCACCGTTGTCTATTAGGTATTCAACGTAATCATCAATAAACTCTTCATCGATTGAATCATATCTCGAATCTAATTTTCCAAACTTAAACTTATCAAAATTTAATTCCCTTACAGGTCCTAAGGACATTATATATCTTCCAAACCTCTTAAGAAGATTCTTATATCTATCCTTTGTTGACTGGGCTAAATGTGTGTGTCTATACCATTCCTTATAATAATTTGAATCCGCAATAATATTGTTTTCCACGTTCTTCACCTCCTATTACAAAAGCTTGGCAATTGGATTCTTCTCCATGTCTTCTTTGATTTGATTCATACTTTGTTTTGCATAAGGCTTCAATGATGTAACAGTGGTATGACCCATCAAGTCCATCATTGCATATAAATTGATGCCTGACCGAATACCGTAAACAGCATAGCTATGTCTAAAATTATGCACACTTAGTTTCTCTACTTCATCATCTCTAATCGATTTTGCTTTCTTAGCTAAACTTTTAACCATACCTCTAACTGCTCTGTCGGTTATCGCCGTTTCTCCCCCAGTTGATGAAAAAACATATAAATCTCCATAATTATCTTTAAGTGCTTGCCAATCCTCTGCGAGGTGTCCATACATAAAATTAATATATTTCAATAAGACATGCAAAGCGTCACGTTGAATATATGCAGGAAGAAGCTTCTTTTTTTTACGTTTTCTCCTCACCATAATCATTTCTTCTTCCAAATCAATGTCCGACAAAGTGATACCAACAAGTTCACTTACTCTTAATGCTGACCCAAGGAATACACTTATAATCGTGTAGTTCCGGAGTCCGAAAGCTGTCTCTTTACTTAAAAGGAGTAATTCCTTTAATTGTTCAATATTATAAAACTTTGGTAATCCGTCTTTGTTCCAGTCCACCCTTAATGTCCCGTCAAAGTCTTCCTTGTTTAATAAATAGAATTCCTGTACTACTGTTTTTATGAAAGTTCTAAAAAATGCGGCTTTTTTAGCGCTTGTATTACTTGATAAATCACTTTGATTAAAATAATCAAGCAAAGCAGTTGTGGGATATATAACTTCCGTTAACTGTACATCTAAGGTTCCATATTTTTTGTATATAAAATCACCAAATAATTTTCCTTCAGATTGGTAGGTAACCTTTGATGTATCTGCCAACCCTTTAAACTTTGAACTTGCATAAAAAAAGAGCAAGCTTTCCTCAACAGTTAATTGCCCGAAGGAATTCCCTTTTTCTGCTACGTCTCTATCTCCATTTAAATCTAATACATTAAATGCTGCCATTTGAAGGTCTTCCATGTTATGCAACTCTAGTAGTTGCTGGATAGCAGCTTGAGCAGAACCATGTTTAGAAACTTCTTGATTAAAAGTCATCTATTCGTCCTCCCGTGTAACTTAATTTAGTCAGCTCATTTTTAACAAATTTCCTTTCCAAATGAACATATTTGGCAACAGTGTCATCAGATATATGCCTTGTTAAGCTTTTAATAATCTGCGGAGGGCAATGAATAACCAATCTTGTCACATAGATGTGTCTAAACAGATGTAGCCCTCCTCCATAATCCCACCCAGCGATTAATTGATAAGAATTAAACACTAACCTCAAATCATTGAGAAAATTACTGGGTTTATTGCAAAAGACATATCTTTTATCACTTGAACTTTTATACAGTACCAACAAGTCATAGACTTTAGAAGGAATCGGCAGAACAGCATCCATTCCTTTAGTATCCGTTATAGAAATTGATCTTGTACTCAAGTTAATATCCTTCCACTCTAGACTGGCCACCTCACACCCTCGGAATCCCATAAGCATCATTAATGAAAGAGCTAGTTTATCCTCTATCGGATCTGTTGAATATAAACCAATAGTATAAATAAGGTCTTGTATCTCATTATCTGATGGAAGTTGTCTGTAAAAGAATTCGTCCGCTTCAATATTTGTTAGATTTGAGGTAACTTCTTTAACAATTTTCTTTTTTCGAAATAATACCTGAAAAAAGCCCCGGACATACTGTATGTTTCTCTTAGCTGTAATTTCAGTTAATTTCTCTTCTTTAACTTGCTTAATGAGGAAAGATTTATAATAATCAAGGTTTTCACTAGTTACCATATTGAAGATAAAAGTATTTATAGATTGACCCTGAAACTTCTCCAAAGAAGTTATTGCCCAATTGACAAAGTTTTGCACAGGACCATAATAATTATTATAAAAACTCTCTGGTTTAATATTTCTTTCTTTCTTTAATACACGTTCTACAACACGAACTAGTGGATGGTCAAAGCAGATTTTCTCCGTCTTATTCACATAATTATTAACTCGTACCTTTGTGAACGGCTTTAAGCTATTAATGAAGCTTTGATAATATCCTCGTTCTACCGAACTTAAAGGCATAACTATATCTGTTAAGTACTTGGTGTTTAAGAAGTCTTCCCGCTCAAACTCATTTAAGGTCTTGTTAGTTAGCTTCTTCATAATAGGAAATACCTTTTCAAACATTTTAATGTTGATACTGAACACTCTAACAGAGGTACTCAACTTAGAACTCATATATTTCTTTACGTATCTCGAATCTAAACGTTTCTTAACTATATGTGTAAAAAGCCATTCATTAATATCCTCTGTACTCAACAATTCTTCTTTCGTATTTAAATCCAAATCATACAATTTTTCAATCATGTCATCTACCCAACTTTCAATGTGATATATATATTCAGTATTCACATTGTTTCCAGTTGATGACACTTCTATTCCTATTTCGGAAGACCCTTTCCGAGAAATATCATTCTCAGACCAACCTTTCCTACCCTTTCCAAAGCGGCTCATGTCTTTTTCGGTAAATAAATTCTCTATACCTCCTGACTCGTCAGCTTCATCAAAGTTAAAATCAAATAAAGACAGCTGTACTGTATCTTGGTTTTGCATATCTTGTTTCTCCTCTCTTTTCAACTTCTTAAATTAATGAATAATCTTTTTCACCACTTAATATTGAGCAACAAAAAAAGCACCGTCCTATATCTGTGAGAAAACACACGTATTGCGTGTTTCTACAGATATAGAGACGGTGCTTCCGCTCTAGATCTATTTTAAAAGAAAAAAGATTATTCTATTTTCACTCCAACGCTAAACTGAAGTGCTTATGACTAAACTTTATAACAATATCATTAGGGTGGCAACTATAAGTAACATTTTTGTGTGAAAGAATTTCACTTTCGTGTTAGAGCTCTTATACGATCAGTTTTAATCCATTTTGAAATAATTTCAGGGAGTATATATCCTCTCCAGAGTCAATTACTGTTCCAATCAACTTTCCGCAATTTTATGCTTGACAATTCAATATAACTCACTTTAAGATGTTTAACATAATCAAATTTCATAAATCATTTGGGTAAACCCCACAGATTGGATCAGGAAGGACCTGCCAATCCAAGTATAAGATTATATGTTTTCAACTTATGATCTTATTACCTTGGGTGCAGTCTATCTTTCTTTCCGTTTCTGTGGGGTTTTTCTGTTTGATTTTACAGGAGGCAATATTTATGGAAAGAAATACACAGCACAAAACTTGGGATTCATTACCAGATACTCTGACAGCAAAACAAATTTCTGAATTTCTAGGAATCTCTAGAAGAAGAATTTATGAGCTATTCCAAGTGCATGTTGATCATGGGGGAATCCCCAACTATGAAATTGGTGCTTCAAAAAGAGTGGAAAAAGCGGATTTCAAACAATGGATTAAGCGATTAAAAGAGAAGAAACAAGGTTAGTTGCAGATGAAGCAAATAGAACGAGAGGCGCTACATAGTCTCTCCTCTAATTCATTTAATATTATTGAAAAGGTGAGGTTACCACTAATATGAAAGGTACTTATAAAAGAAGAAACTGCAAGTGTGACCCTAAAAAAAAATGTTCTTGTGGTGGTAAGACCTGGACATATTGGGTAGACATTGGACGGGATCCAAAGACAGGAAAAAGAAAACAAGTGAGTAAAGGTGGATTTAAAACTAGGAGAGATGCAGAAGATGCTGTAGCAGCAATGATTACTGATGTGAATCAAGGGACTTTTATCAAAGAGTCAGATGTTTTATTTAAGGACTTTGCCTATGAATGGTTGCCAATGTATATCGGTCGAACTGGTCCTAAACCAGGGACTATTCGTCTTAGAAAATATGGGATAAAAAAGTTTCTCCCTTACTTTGCTCACTTAAAACTTAAGAATATTTCAGAAGATTTATACCAAGATGCATTGGATGATTTGAAATCAGATAATTTAGCCAAAAGTACAATTCAGGGAATTCATGCTACGGGAAAAATGATATTTGGTATGGCAGCTCATAAGAAAATGATAAAAGAAGATCCAACAATAGGGGCATATATAAAGAAAGATGAGAAAAAAATTAATGATTCAGATGAAAAGAACACCGATGGAAAAGACCCTGCTGAGGAAGACCTTCCCAAATACTTTGAAAAGGAAGATTTAAAAACCTTCTTGGGGGTTGCTAAGAAACACGGGAAATTCATGGATGCTCTTATATTCACAATCTTATCTTATACAGGAATGCGGGTAGGAGAATTAGTTGCACTCAAATGGAAAGATATTGACTTTAATAAGCGCACTGTTCGAATTAACAAAACATACTATAACGAAAAAAACAACATCGCTAAATATTTATTAGTTCCACCTAAGACAGAGAGATCCAAAAGAAAGATTGTGGTAGCTAAGCTTGTTATAGATATGCTCAGAAAGCATAAAGAGGAACAAGAAAAAATCATTGCTCAATTAGGGGATACATACAGTGACAAAGGCTTTATTTTCACCAATATCCGTTGCCACCATGGGTACCCTATCTTAACCAAATTAGTAGAAAATAGAATGACTACTTTATTAAAAAAAGCTAACTTAAATTCAAAGCTTTCTCCTCACAGTTTACGACATACACACACTTCCCTTCTAGCCGCAGCAGGAGTGAAGCTTGAAGACATCAAAGATAGATTAGGTCACTTTGATGATGAGATGACTCGGAAAGTCTACCTTCATGTAACTGATCCAGTCAGGAGAGAAGCGTCTGATACATTTGAAACCTTCATGGAAACATAAAAGTAAACCATACTTCTAATTTGAGAACAACAGTTGCTAACTTATTGTGTATTCATTTACTACATCCCAAGGATGGATACTCCATAACTATTGAAGCAAAAAAGCATTGGTAAAATAATGATACCAATGCTTTTTTATGATACTCTCAATTGAGAATATAGCCACTTATGGCTGATGCTCGTTATTCCACCAGCTCCATCTGCCGATCTGCAAGGTTTACAACAATATTAGGGCCTTCTGTATTATGATTCGATTGAGTAATTCCGCAATTTCAGTTCAGTAGTCATTAAATCATCTAGTGCTTTGGTTAATACTCTTATTAAAGCATCGATAACTCCACTCGGTTCATCCTTTTCCAAAGTGGAAACGCAGTTGTAAAATAATCTTCTTTATTTTTTCTAATCCGATTCTATTACCTACAATAAAATCGGACAGTTAAGCATAGAGTAACCTTTATCAATTTTTGCATGAACAGAAGATTGAGAAGATTGAAATACAGACTGGACTCCTCGACCCTACCGATGACATTGTATCAGTCAGGCAATTTCTTTAGCTTTATTCTGTTTTTTAAAGTTCATTAATTTTTGAAGAAAGAAGTTATTTTTTTCTTCTTTTTTTCCCTCCTCATATTCTGTTTTACTAATCGGTCTTGCAGTGTCTATTGAATGTATAACATTACTACCTTTCTTAACTCCAGGCATTTGTGCTACAATTTCTAAAACTTCAATTAGGTTTAAATCAGTATTTGTTCTCAAATATCTTGAGACACTTATGTATCTTTTCTTACCTACGTGACCGTATCGACATACCACCTTCCAATACTTCTCGTTATCCATTAACACGTCACCTCTTCATTCGATTGATTTTTAATTACATTTTTTAAAAGATGCATATTCCGGATAGGGAATTTATTGTTTTATAAAAATGACACTGTTTCTTGAAAGGAATGGGAGCCCTTCCCCCCCATTTCCTTTCATTTTTTTAAATACCCAGTAGAAGCCTCTGCCTATTCTTTTTTTCACTCTTTCCTCATCTTCACTCTCATTTTCAAATTCTTGAAACTTTTTATAGATGCTCTCCAAACCCCTCACTTGAATATAAATGCCAGCAAAGTAAGAAAGCAGTAACTCAAGAGGCTGGATATCCATGAATGGTAAAACAAGAATTACAAATCCAAGAGCAATTTCAAGGGCTCCATAAATATCTTTAAACTTAGATTGCTTTAACCAGAAAAAACCAAATGCAATCATGAGATAGATAGGAAGGAGAATAACTGATAATGCAGTATGCTCATTAAAAAAGATTACAAACAAGATGGCTGAACCAAAGTAGAAACCCATAATCAATAAGGCGACTCTCCCTTGTTATCAAATATAATAACACTTACACTCCGTTATTATAAATGATAACAATTGATGTTGCAAGTTAAATACGTCAGATTTATTTTTAAATCCTTCTGCCGTTGATAGAGAGGTTGTTTAAAGCACAAAGAAGGGAAGGCATTAGCCCTCCCTCTTGTTAATTCCATGTCTTCAATTGTTGTTGTATCATTTTTAAGAGCTTATCTTCATTAACTCCTATATCTTTTGCCAAACCGCACACTTCATCTATAACCGAGACTAACTTCGTCATCTGTTCATTGTTATTATCTTCTAAGGGTTCTTGTTTAGCACTCTTGGATTCTTCTGGTATCAATTTCTCCATAAGTTTATCTAATCGAGCATAATCTGATTTATCTTGAAGCACTTCGGAAAAATTCTCTTTAAGAAGTTTGTGAATCCCACGATATGCTGGTATATCTCCTTTCTCGGTCGGAGTAGGACAAAACAATAAGCGTTTCTGATTCTTTGAGAATTTTATAGTATGTTGAGTCCCTCCTGTAACATCTGTTTGAACAGGACAAACTCCCAGGCTCAATCCACTCTGAATGCGATCCCGTTGAACAAAACTTGCTTTGTTTGGTCTTTGGTATGGTGGATACTCTGAAACCAATAGTCCATTACGCGAAACAATTTGTTCTGCAAGTTCTTTATTATCAGCAGGATAAATACTTTTTTTATCGACTCCACCTGGCATCACCGCAATAGTTATCCCCCCGGCACTCAATGTTCCTTTATGGGCTGACTCATCAATTCCCTTTGCTAATCCACTGACTATTACATAGTTCATTTTCGAAAATGTCATTGCAATACGGAAGGATGCATTAATTCCAATAGGCGTTGCATTCCTAGTCCCTACAATCGCAACCTTTTTATCTATATTTAATGCCTCCTTGTTTCCTCGGCAATATAGTAGTACAGGAGGATCTTCAATTTCCCTTAACATGTTCGGATAGTTAGAGTCAGAGATAGACACCACGGTAATGTTTTCTCTTTTATACTTTGTTAAGTCATCTAATACTTGCTGATATAACTTTTTTATATACATTTGGTCGTTCAATACATCTACAATCTTTTGATTTTTGATTGTATTCGCAAAATTTATTCTTTTTTGAGCAATAAAGAGATCCTCTTTAGTAGGACTTGGATATTTTTTATATATTGAATTAAGGGTTTTAGGACCTAAACCCTTAATTCTAGAAAGTACTATCCATACAATTGTTGCATCCACTTTTATCACCTCTCCAGTTTTCAATGAGTAGTTTTACCAACTGCTAACGTAACTACTTTTTTCGCACCCGCATTTAACAATAGTTTCTTACAAGCTTTCAAAGAGCTTCCAGAGGTTTTAATATCGTCTAATAAAAGAATTTCCTTATTATAAATTAAGTGCGTGTTTATTACTCTGATTGTCTGAAGGTGTACCTCCACACTTCTAGGTCCCCCATGAGCTGCTTTAGGTATTGTAGTTTCCCTATATAAACAAGATGTTGCATCTATTCTGTTATGAGCAGCTAACTTTTGAGCTAAAGACCTAATACCAGTAACCTTCTTCAATGAATCAGATGAAGGCACAGTACAAAGGGTAATATTTCGATTTAGCATTTCATCAAGGATATCAAAGTAATGATTAATTCCTTTCAATAATCCTTCCTTTAAATCTAATATTAAACCACTGTTAGTGTCAAAGTTTGGATTCAACTCTCCACCAATTCGATAGGGATAATATTCGTCTAAATACCAAAAAGATTTTTCTTCATTCTCCGTTCTCTCTTTAAAAATCATGAAATACTCCTCCTTTAAAACTAATAACTTTCAATAATTTTCATTAGCTCAGCGTTTGAGTGAACAATAAAGTCAGCTCCTGCCTCAGTTAACTCTCTAACAGAACAATTGCCCCAAGTAACTCCAACAGAAGAGATGTTTGCATTTCGAGACGCGGTAATATCCATTCTGTCATCGCCTATACTCAAAACATTTACAGGATTTAATCCTAAACTTTTTAAGCATTTAATAATTGGTTCAGGATTTGGCTTTCTTCTCTTGCAATCATGAAAAGCAACTAAATTATCAAAAGGAATCTGATGATGTTCAAGCAGTTTTAAAGCATATGGGCGAGGCGACATAGTAACAACACCTATTTTCAAACCTTTATTACTAGCAAATCCCAGAATTTCCTTTGTGTTATCAAAGAGATTGGTTTGATCCATACTTTTATAACAAGCACTCCAATCTCTATTTGATCGATAATTGTTTAATGCTGATGTATCTACCAAGGTTTGATCTAGATCAAATATTAAACCTCCAAGCATAAAAGCACCCCTTTTGTTATTGAATATGATAACGATTTGTATATTTGTTATTATATTCGATAACAAAAGGGGTGTCAAACAAAAAATAATAAAAAAAAACGACTGGTAAATACCCAGTCGTTTTTACTACCTATTTAATTTGTAATTCCTTTATTTGAGAATATTAACCGCCTACCAAAATATTCACTATATAAGATGATACTTCTAATAAAAACAGTAATTATACGTTCAAACTGAAAATCTAGACACTATTATTATTTTTATTCCCATACTAAATAATAAATGTTTTTCTAATTATCTTTTAAGTTGCAGCTTTTTAATGGATAGAGATGTAAACCATTAGATCTCAAGGTCTTAAAACTAAACATACTTAACTTACTAAATAACTATCAATTCTTTAATGATTCTTAATTTGTTTTTTAAAAGAGGTATATCTCATATAGAAAATACATAATTATCTTCTTCTACTAGATACAAACTTGCCTAGTCTTATTTACATATCATGGGGTTAATTCTCAGAAATCCTATTGTTTTAAAAGTAATTTCTTTCTCGTCTATCCTCCTTTTTTTATTATTTCCGTTTAGTATATTAAAGCTTAGTCATCATTTTTCATATAGGGTTTAGGGTTTAGATTCTGGAGGCTGGATTCAGCCTCCTAAATCTTTTAAGAAACCTGTGATGAACTTACTTTTTTAAGTGAGTTCACTATGTTCTTACCATTTCTTTCTCCTCCTAATAAGATGAGTAGAATATCAGAATCGCAGTGAATACGTAAAGTAACTGAATTATTTCCACTCATTCCTTCCAGGCAAGTACCAACCATCATCTTATCAAGACCATACTTGTTTATTCGGTCTAATAAGTCGAGAACTCTCGCCCTAGCCTGACTTGTACATAAGGCTAAATCCTCTAGGAACTCGCTGGTAAATGCTAGTTGAGGATACTGTTTAATAGAAACATGGCTCATTGTAATTCCCCCTATATGAAATTTTCAAGGACCAAAAGCTTAATATACGAATATAGCAGATATTATACCACCATCTGGTAGAAATGTAAAAAAATAACCCTCAAAAAAGACCCTTACATATCAAAGGGTCTTCTTCTTTATTTCTATTTCCAAATCCAGTATGTTTAATATCTTTAACAATGTATCGATATTATAGTTTTCTCCACTAGTAATTCTCGATATTTGAGGATAACTCATACCTTCTACTTTATCTGCTGCTTTTCTCAGTGATAATTTTTTTTCTTTTAATCCTAACCTAACTGCTTCTGAAATTTTTTGCTTTGGTAAGTTAATCACTTTATATTCGGACGGTATTTCAATGAATTCGGAGATATCATGCTCTTTATCAACCATGAAGATCTCTCCTTTCTTAATCGCATCTTTGTTAGCTTTTATAATAACATAAATTATTACCAAGTCAAATTAAGATTGTCTAAGCTTACTGGATATTAGGTTCCTAAGTTTGACGGTGAATCCTAAAACTTCACACCATTCTTAACACAACAAGTTATATCCCTTTAATTTTTGATATTAAGGAAGGCGTGTGGGTTTCCATAGTATTAAATTTATAATAATATAACAGTTTTTAAAAAAGCGTGTGATTTTTTCACACTTTTGTATAACTAATAGTGAGAGTTTATAAAAATTCAAAGGAGGATTCCTTAATGGCTAAAGAAAAGATTTTATTAAGGTTGAATGCAGAACAATTATTAATGCGCGTGAGCAGGTATAACAGCCTGGTTCATTATGGTGCTCCAGAGGTGGTTAGAGCATCTGAATTGCAAATGATTCTAGAAACTCTGTGTAAGGCTGTTGAGGCTACAAGAGAAATACCGGTCGAGGAGACGGCTACCAGTCATAAGAGCTTCATAAAGAAGGATGTTGTGAATAAATGGGCCAGGCATAATGAGGAGTTCTTTCAACATGCCACCCAGGAAACCTTAGATAATTTACAATTTTATGTAAACAGAAGCTTAACAAATAGGGCCGAGGAGATAATGGAGATTGCTGAATGGGAAAAAGAACAAGAATTACTAGAAAAGTTACACGATAAACACGGAATCGTCAGCATAGAAAATTATAAATTCAAAACGAACATGGATGAAATGGAAGATATCTAAGGAAAGCCAACTGTTACTAACAGTTTGGCTTTTTTATTTTACAGTAACTGCAAATTTCATTGATTCTGTGTAATTTTTAAAACTTTCTTTATAGATAAACATGAGAAAATTAAAGGAGAGAATATTTTATGTGTAAACAAAAACCAAGAAAAGTATTTATAGAAACCCTTATTAATAACAGCTTGTCTAAAGAGTTTGATTCCGCAATGTTTGAGTGGGTAGGTATCGGAAAGTTGGAGTCAAATGAGCTAGGCTTCAAACCACATTGTGAATTATGCGGGGCAGCTATCTATAATGAGAACTATATAATTTATAATGTGAAAACGAAGAAAAAACTTCAAATTGGTTCAGAGTGTATGAAGAGATTTAGATCTAGTCACAACAACTATAAAAATAAACACCCTCAAAACTTTTTCAGACTGAGAAAATGGCATGCTGTGGAGAAAAGAAAGAGGAAGTTAATCGATTTATACCACCTTATTTGTAACCAGGGAATCCCGGAACCTGATGCATTTCAGGATTTCTCTAAACACCTAATCTCATTACTTAAAATCAGTAATAAATTGTCATTACTGAATACAAGTAGTGGAGCAGCAAGAGTTTTGACAACTGTTTTAGAAAAGACAGATTATTCGCCTAAAGAAGTCCTAAGGTTGCAACTGTTACTTGATAGCCCTGATGCAGCAAGGAAGATTTATATTCGAGCATCTAGAAAGCCTCGAAAGAAAGTAGACAAGTATGGAATTGTTATGGGCTGAATATTTAAAGCAGTAAAAGAGATTATAAACCTTTTGCTGCTTTCCTCTTCTTGAAGTGTATTCCGCGAAATAATGGTTTTTACTTCAAATATAATTACCCACAATATCCTATTTAAACACACCTAAGAAATTGTACTTTTAGCAACAAAAATACGATAAAAAAATTCACCTCAACTTGTACTGTTTTTTATTTATGGCATCTATCGATACTGTATTGGTTTAACCTGTCTCTTCTAATTACTTTTTATTAAATAACTTTTTATAAGCTCTTTAGGAATTAAATTGAGTGTACTTTCCACTCCTATATGATATATCAGTAATTTCACTGCATCTTGTAATTCTTTGTCATAGTACAACAATTTACCATCTCTGGGCATCTCCCATCTCTCCGGCAAATACTTATAGACAGTATCGTAATCAAGAAGCTGGGATTCCATCTTTAATTCAAGTTCGGGAGCGATATCCCCTTGGCATACTTCATTATCCAAATCACTTTTGGGTTCTAAGTCTTTAGCAGTCTTCTTAAGCTGTTCTACAGCTTTCCTGAAGCTTTCATGTTCGTAAGACATTTTACCACCCCTAAATTAAATATTTACTATTAACTCCAGTGTATTTGTTCCCTCTCAATCTTAAGGAGTTTAATTATTTTTTCACGATGGTCTAACATGTCAAAATCCCACACACGATATACCAAATGAATTACCCTTTTTCGTCTGGCAGTACTTAGTTCTCCAACTTCAGCAAAATCTTGAATAACAGTCTCCCATGGTCGAGTCGCTTGTAAGAGTTTAATTAGTTCCTCGTCTGGAAGGTCACGAATAATTGAGTACAGCGACTTCTTCCTGGGGGTATGGCCGTTTAAAAAGTTTAACATTCTTATCGATAATCGTCTTTCTGCTAAATTTCTTATTGATGAAACGCGGGAACCTGAAATGTTCATACGCTTACCAATATCATTTAAGGTTAACAAGTCGTTATTCAGGCAGTACACAAGGTCTAGAATTTCCCTATCCCTTTCTGCCAAGCTTTTTCTAAAGTATAAGTAAGCTAATATGAACATCTTGTACTCATCAGAATTCCTGTCTTTAAGATATCTATAGTACCCTTTTGGTTGTCCATAAGGTGACTTTACCATCTTAACAAAGAACAATATATCTTCTTCAGTAATTCGATTTTCTTCCATAGTACACCCCTATACACCAAAAATAAACTTTCACCAAACTTATACTATCTTCGCTTTATTTGTTAAATTTCCTTGTTTTATTTTGGTATATCAATATTTGCATAAAAGTACTTGTGCCAAAATGACAGCTGCAAGCTAGTTCGAGAATTCTTCACGCGAATTTTTTTCTATTCCATGGGAATACTGATATTTTGAACCAAATCATCTTAAGGAAGCGAGGTTATACAATGATATGAAAGGACATTTCTACAGAAGAGGATGCAAGTGCAAAAAGAAAAAATGCTTTTGTGGTTCTAAATGGGCCTTCACCGTTGATATTGGCCTAGATCCAATCACCGGCAAACGAAAGCAAAAGGTCAAAAGTGGTTTTAACACGAAACATGAAGCTGAAGAATATGCAGCCAGCCTAATTCACGAAGTGAACCAAGGAATATATTTAGAGGAAACAGATAAAACCTTCAGCGACTTTGCAATTGAGTGGCTTCCCGTCTACAGTGATTCTAAGGATGTAAAACCCGGAACCATTCGAGTGCGCCTCCATGAAATTGGAAAGTTATTGACCTACTTTGCTCAATTAAAACTAAAAGACATCACAAGAAAAATGTATCAAGATGCCCTAAACGATTTGCATAACCAAGGATATTCTGATAGTACCAGGGAGGGAATTAACCGAACAGGAAGAATGATTTTCCGAAAGGCACTAGAGCTGGAGCTGATTAAGAAGGACCCTACTGAGTTTGCTTATGTTAAAAAAGATAAGAAAACTATTGAACAGTTAGAAGAAGAGGAAATCCCAAAGTACCTTGAAAAAGAAGAGCTTGCCTTGCTTTTAGAAACGGCTAAAACTAAGGGGCTTGAACATGATTACTTGGTATTCTTGGTTCTAGCCTATACAGGAATACGGGTTGGAGAGCTAGTTGCTCTCAAGTGGAAGGATGTGGACTTCATAAATAACACCATCAGTATTACCAAGACGTATTACAATCCCAATAATAATACCTTGGAGTATCAATTACTCCCACCAAAAACCCGAAAGTCCAGGCGGAAAATTGTTGTAGATGAAGAAGTAATTCACGCTTTAAAGAAACACCAGGAAGTTCAGTTTGAAGGAATTAAACGATTGGGCAAAGATTACTATAACAAAGATTTTATCTTTTCGAAGATGGAAAGACAGTTCGGTTATCCCATTGTCATTAAGACAGTACAAAACAGAATGAGGAGACTACTAACTATCGCGGAATTAAATACATCCTTGACACCCCACTCTTTGAGACATACGCATACGTCTCTCTTAGCAGAAGCCGGTGTCTCACTCGAACAAATCATGGACCGGCTCGGTCATACTGATGATCAAATCACGAAAAATGTATATCTCCACGTAACGCAAGAAATGAAAAAAGAAGCCTCTCAAAAGTTCGGTGAACTAATGAGAAGCCTCCGTTAATATCCTCAATGTTAGCAAAATGTTAGCAAACCACTCTCACCTTACCAACAAACCCAGTCATATCAAGGGTTGGAGGCACTTATTACATCATGCCGCCCATNCTTTGAGACATACGCATACGTCTCTCTTAGCAGAAGCCGGTGTCTCACTCGAACAAATCATGGACCGGCTCGGTCATACTGATGATCAAATCACGAAAAATGTATATCTCCACGTAACGCAAGAAATGAAAAAAGAAGCCTCTCAAAAGTTCGGTGAACTAATGAGAAGCCTCCGTTAATATCCTCAATGTTAGCAAAATGTTAGCAAACCACTCTCACCTTACCAACAAACCCAGTCATATCAAGGGTTGGAGGCACTTATTACATCATGCCGCCCATTCCACCCATGCCGCCCATGCCGCCCATATCAGGCATGCCGCCGCCGTTTTCTTCAGGAATGTCAGCAACAACTGCTTCAGTTGTTAAGAACATTGCTGCAACGGACGCTGCGTTTTGCAGTGCAGAACGAGTTACTTTTGTTGGATCTACGATACCGGAATCGATCATGTTGACCCACTCGCCAGTAGCTGCGTTGAATCCTACGCCAACTTCTTCTTTTTTCAGGCGTTCAACGATGATAGATCCTTCAAGCCCAGCGTTGTGAGCAATTTGACGGATTGGCTC
>NZ_VTEI01000025.1 GCF_008180415.1 Rossellomorea vietnamensis | reverse complement strand
TTGATGAAAGGCATTCACAAGATAACGCCTGTGGTTGTGGTCGATGAAGCCCATCTGCTTGATCGTGAAATGTTAGAGGAAGTACGTTTCCTTTTAAATTTCCGTATGGATGCGCAAAGTCCCATGGCATTGATTATGGTGGGACAGACTGAGCTTTGGGATCGCCTTCAGCTTCAGTCCTTCGCAGCAATCCGTCAGCGCATTGATATCCAGTTTAAGCTTGATCATCTTGACAGAGCAGAAACAGAGCAATATATGAATAAGCATTTAAGCTATGCAGGTGTTGAACGAGATATTTTTAGTGATCTAGCCCTGGATGAGATTTTCAGCTATTCAAGTGGTGCATCACGACTGATCAATAAACTGGCGACACATTGTCTTCTGTTCGCAGCTCAAAACGGCTCAAGAATCATTGATGACCGTATGGTCAAGAAGGTGATTGAAGGAGAACTTGCATGAAGAAAAGCCTTTGGAAGAGTATGTACTTTGATGAGACACTTGATTGTTGGATTGTTAATTGGGGAGATCAAAAAGGTTACAAACTGAGGTGTGGCGAATGGTTCGAGCTGAATCTTGGTTATGGAAAGGTGTTGTCATGCAGGCTTGAGCTCGGCAGAGATTGGTACATTATCACCGGCAGTCACGAAGTCCGTTTTTATTTGAAGCAAAATGAAACCTATGAGGTAGATTTATAGATGTTTTGGGGAGGCCTCACAAGCCTCCCTTCTGTATCTTTAATAGGCAATAAATCCGTCAAGTTCAGGACAAAATGAGCCGTCAGTTTCAGGACATTATGGAGCGTCATTAACAATTCATCTTTACCCTCCACTTCTTTTAAGTATTATATTAAGTGTGATCTAGGCAACTTCTACTACAATTCGACATTCTCTTACAAAACCCTACTAAATTTAGTAATTATTAGGTGAATTCAATACAAAATAAAGAAAGTTCCCTTAAAGACACAAAAAAACATGGAATGTTTAAACAATCCATGTCTTAAGCTATATCTCGTTTTTTTGAATTTTTGTTTTAAAATTTACTAGTACAGCCTCTAAATCATCTAGTATTTCGCTTGCTATGATCGAAGGTTATCTAGATTGGTTTAAGTCTTATCTTTTATCTAAAAAATATCTAAATTAGTCTTGTCTCTTTTTATAATCTCCTCGTATGCGAAACTTCTCCACCTGCCAGTTGGATTTTTCGCAAAATCCCATGTCTGTGCTCTCGCATTAATAATCTCTTCACTATAGACTATTCCCAAATAACAGTTAGTTTTTATAGTGTCACTTTTTGCCTTATATTAATAATATCAATAAAGTCTACAGTCACTGTTAATGTTGTTCCAGAAGTTATACAGATACCTGTTTAATATTGTCAAAACCTTCTTGAAACAACACACTGTTCATTTACACAAAGACTGAATTAATAACAATGTTAAGGTTGACACCTACTCCTTATAAATATAAATAAGGAGGATAAGCTGCAGTTGCTATATCGACATATAACTTTTCTTCTAGTTCTTCTGACATATCCGAAGACTGATCTTTTCCTTTTCTCTTTTTCTCTTTCTCTTTTAATTCTTTTTCTTTAATATCTTCTTTTTCTAAGAAATCAATATACCACTTATATGTCTCATGTATAGAATTAAGAACTTCAGAAATATGCAAGTTGGGTTGTCTTTTCAGGTAATGAATTAGTGTCCCAATTAGTGAATTAATGTACTTATTTAATCGAATTGTGAAAATATCACTATTAAAGGAAATATTATTATCAGAATGGACTAACTTATTTCTCAACCTATAAATTCGAGTTAGGTCGTGCTCGATTAGTTCATGTAAAGTCATTACATTCTCTTTTAATCTTTTGACATTCAGTAAAATATCTCTTATATAAGCAATCTCTCTATGAATAACTACATTGCCCTCTAGACAATCGTATAATTCCCTTAGTTTTTTTTCACTAGATAGAAAATTAACGAAACTAATTTTATCATACTTCCCTTTATCCCTTGAACATAGCTGGAATAGGCTTTCAATTATTTCTACTTCTTTATAATCCTTGCTACCTTTATATTTACTCAGGTTTTCCCACAATATATTAAGTTGGTCCTTCACATGGTACATACAAATAACTTTTGGTACAATATCTATTACTTTACCTATAATACTTTTACCCTCATATGAATTTAGGATGTACTCTAGACTAGACCAATTATTTAATAATCGATTTTCCGGCGAATCATCTATCGATTTTCTTAAAGTTTCCAGAGAATTATTTAGTTGATTAATACTAGTATTTATTTTACCTTCATCTATTCGCACTTTATCTCTAAGTAAAATAAAATCCCTAATGTCTTCATTTTCTCTATCGCTCATACTTTTATTAAAGATTTGAGTATCAACGTTATCTGTTCGCATTTTCTCCCAAACATCTTCATTACTTTTAAGTAAACAATTTACATTTATGGCTTTCTTATCAAAGCTATAGTGGTGCTTATACATCTCAAGGTAACTCTCTAGGTTTTTTACTACTTTCTCAATCGCTTTGTACTTATCATAAGCAATCACTTCAACTATTAGGTTTTGATATTGTTCAGCTTTTGGATAGTTTAATTTATTTGCCTGGTCTGTGACTAGCTTTTCTTTATCCGCATCGATCTTACAATACCTATATTTTATAGTTATATTTTCGTCTTTATAAAGTTCATCTTTCAATTCATCAGGTAACCAGCTATTAATTATTATCAAATAACTAGATGGTTCCTTAACAAGCTCTTTAAAAAGAAACAATTTATCTTGTAGTTCTTTCTTACTTAAATGATTAGTGAACTTATTTAACTCTTTATATTGCTGTTTCCATTCAATTAGGTATTTCATTGAATAACCCAGATTAATAATCTCACTAAAAAAATATTGTACAAACAAATCTATTTCCTTATAAGACAATGGTGATTTTAGCAATAACTCTATGTAATCTTTTATGAGACTGTCAGAATCAGACCTTTTAGTAATACTAGATATAGCCAGTCGAATCCTAGTATAATCCTTTTGCTTCTCTTCATTTGTTTGGAATTTTTCAATTTCTTTTATTAAATAATCGATATCCCTAGACAAATCACCTTTTAAAGCCCAAGGATTATTTTTACAATGGTATTTAATACTTTTTAAAGAACTATTCATACTGTGTTTTAACTTAGTTTTATCGCTTGTTCCTTCTCTTATCTCTCTTTCAATATCCAAAAATTCATTAAACATTAATATGATGCTATCATATCTTTTATCTTGTAAAGCTTTATAAAAAACTGGTAATTGATGCGAACTAACATCAAAAAATTCTAATAACTTACTTATAAAATAGCGTTGACCGTTTAGTAATCTTTCTTCTGCCACAGTATATACCCCAATTCAATTATTTTACATTTAGAATACCATAAGATAATCATAAATAAATCATTTGACAATGACTAAAGATTTATTTATGATTATATTAAGAATAAAGCAATACATTTCTGAATAAAATAACATTGCAAATATCGGGCATGGCATAGCGAAATGGGTCATTTAATGATTCCCTTGTTATGTTATGTCCTTTTAATATCTCTATTTGGAATCCATGTATAAGGCAAGTAATTATAGAGGATTAGATCTATCACTATAACTACAAGTGTTTCCAAAGAAACAAAACAACGCGCACCGATTGAATATCGATACGCGTTGGCAGCTTAGCTTTTTTTATCTGTCCACTTAACAGGGGTAAGACCAATATCTTAATGTTTGCTTTTCTTTCTTACAATTGTAAATGAGTGAAATCCATATGAAATTCTTTCGAAATCGTGTCTATAATTTCTGAGGTATATTTTATCAAATAAAAATGATCCCCTTTAAATATCCTATGCTCAAACCTATTAGTAGTATGTTCCTTCCATTTTAAAACAGAACTTAACTTTACAGTGTCCTTATCTCCTAGAAATACTGAGATTGGTATAGGCAACATACATACCTCTCTAAAGTACGTTTCAGCGATTTTAAAGTCAGCCCTAATAGCTGGAAGAAATAATGACATTAATTCTATATTCTTTAACAGTTCAATAGGCGTACCATTAAGATCCTTCAGTTTTGATATAAGTTCCGAATCCGACAAATTATAAATTCCTTTGCTTGCTGGCTTTATGTGCGGAGCTTTAGTACTCGATATAAAAAGGTGTTTAGGTAATTTAAAATTTCCCTTCAATAGTAGTTTGCTGACTTCATAACTTATAATCCCGCCCATGCTATGCCCAAAGAAAATATATGGCTTATCCAAATAATGTGAGATTTCTTTTGTCAACATAAGAGCAAGAGCATTTAAGTCATCAACAGGTTTTTCTCTAATTCTATTTTCCCTCCCTGGTAATTGAATTGCAATTATCTCTATACCTTTTTTGTCACAGTAAGGTATCCATTTCCGATAAGAAGAACTACTACCACCAGCATGCGAAAAGCAAAACAATCTTACCTTGTGATTTTTATTTGGATTAAAACAAATTAGGCTATCAGAATAAAATTCTTGTTTGATTATAATCCCTTCTTTCTTAAGTCAAATTTTTTATTGAATTTAGTAATTTATTGTAATCAATTGTCTTGAAGATGAAATTAGGGCGGATATTCGGATCAACTTTATTAACTGCAGTGGATATCATAAATTTATTAGAATAATTTAGTGATTCATAGAAAATATTTTGTGTCTGCGAATATCCTTCCGTACAAGGTACCAAAAAACTTTTTGGATCTATAGAGAAACCTTTACCTTTTAATTTCATATAAGATTCTTTTCTTGTCCAAACCTTAAAAAAAGCAACATTTGATTTTTCTAAGGTTTCTTGAGATTTGACATAATTTACTTCATCACTTAAAAAGATACCATTCATCACATTTAATATATTTTTTTCAACCCTTTCTACATCCACACCTATTTCCCCCATTCTATTAACCCCACACACCAGCATTCCATTAGTATGAGATAAATTAAAGAATAAAGGTCCTTTATCAATACTTCCAGATAAATACAGCTTTCCATAATAATTCTTTTCTAACATGATTCTACTAATACTAGTATTTAATTCTTCACTTAATATAACCTTTAATAAAATCCTACCTAACAAAAATTCGATTTTCCTTTTTTCAACTAAAAAATTATTGTATATTTTTTTTTCACTGTTATCTAATATATTTATGAATCCTTTTACGCTATCCATCTGTAACTGGGGTGGTGTTTGAAGTACATAGATTTTAACAATGTGTTTTTTCCTTTCCATGTAGGCAATCTATCCCTTAGTTAAATTGATATTTCAAATAACGATTCCAATATTGAAGAAATTACTTCTTCCTCATTCTCTTGTAAGAAGAAATGTCCACCATCAAACATCTTTAATTCATTTTGTACAGAGCTTAGTTCTGCCCATCTGTTTAAAGTTTCTGGGCCTATTATATCTTTTTTACCTCCATACATTGAAATTGGAAATGGCAATATTGATAAGTCCCCGGTATACTTATAAGTTTCAGCTAATTTTTCATCTGCCCGCATAGTAGGAATCATAAGTTTTAATAAATCTTTATTACTTAATAAGTCACAGGATAATCCCCCGAACTCATTTACCCTTCTTAAGAACTCATCTTCGGGTAGATGATACCTCGATGGTTCTGAAAGCTCAGCATGTGGTGCTCTACTTGCTAAAGCAAATAATCTAAGAATTTCCACACCCTTTTTTAAAAGTAATCGACTGGTTTCAAACGCCAAAATAGATCCACCACTTTGCCCAAGAAAAATCAAAGGCTTATCTGCAAGCAATTCTATTTCTGAAGCTAAACGATTGGCAACGTCAAATGCTGAATCAAAAGGTGTTTCTCTAATTTTACTGTCTCTTCCTGGTAGATTAACAGTTATAACTTCGATATCAGGAGCTAATATCTCGGGCCACTTACTAAAAATATAGGTACTTGAACCAGCATACGGGAAACAAACCAATCTAAACCTCGCCTCTGGCTCTTTATGTATTTTCAGCCAAGAACTCTCAATTTCTGCAATTTCCTTTATTATGTCTCCTTTTTCATTCTTTTCATTTTTATCTCTTTCCTGAATTAACTTTCCTAAATTTTCAATAATAGGTGTTTGAAAAAAATCAATCAGGTTGATTTTCACATCAAAAATCTCACGAATGCGAGATACTACTAAAGTTGCTTGAAGTGAATTACCACCTAAATCAAAAAAATTATCTTTAACTCCTATATGTTTAACACCTAAAATATCGCTTAGAATTTCATTGCACAATTTTAATTCTATTTCGTTCCTTGGTGCAACAAAGCTATCATCTATAGGTCGAGAGTCCTCGGGTTGCGGCAATAATTTCCTATCAATTTTCCCGTTTGCATTCATTGGAATTTCCGAAATCTGCATAAAATACGAAGGGATCATATAATCAGGGATTTGTTTTTTTAAGTCATCTCTAATTCTATTTATGTCAAGTTCAACATTCGATTCTGATGTTAAATACGCAACTAATTGAGTTTCATTTAAACCATCTGTCAATACCTCAACAGTTACCTGATTTACATCGGGGTTTTTCAGTAATAATGATTCAATCTCCTCGATCTCTACTCTAAATCCTCGGATTTTTATTTGACGGTCTACCCTTCCCAAAATTTCAAGATTACCATCAGGTAACCATTTGACGAGATCACCAGTTTTATAAATCCGGTCTGCTGGATTATCGCTAAACGGGTTTTTCAAAAACATTTGCTCTGTGATTTCTTCTTGATTTATATACCCTCTTGCTAAGCACGCTCCCCCAATGTATAGTTCTCCTTGAATCCCTATAGGTTGAGGCTGTAAATTTTCATTTAGGACATACACCTCAACATTGTGAATTGGTTTCCCTATAGGAGGATTCTTGGACCACTCTCCCCTACATTCAAATAATGTAACCGCTACAGTAGTTTCAGTTGGACCGTAACCATTCATAAAACGCCTATTTTTATTCTCCCACTTTTTCACAAGGTCCCCCGAAAATTTTTCTCCACCAACTGAGATAAGCCGTAAGTTTGGGAAATCATCAGGGTTAAGTAGCGGTAAAAGGGCAGGCGGCAACTCTGCAACAGTTACACCTTCTTTAATCATCAGTTTTGTTAACTCTTCCGGTGCTTTCCGTTCAAGTTCTCCCGCAATACATAATGTCGCACCGGTACAGAGTGAAACAAATATATCAAACACAGATACGTCGAAACCGATAGCTGCAAATTGAATAACAGTATCCATTTTATTAATATCGTACTCTATAGCTATGGATTCAATAAAATTAACTAATGACTTATGTTCAATTTGTACCCCTTTTGGTTGACCAGTGCTTCCAGAAGTATAGATTATATAAGCAAGGTTATGGCCAGTGATTTCCACGTTTAAATTAGTAATAGGATTTGTTTTTATAATTTCTTGAATTTCATCAATATAGACTGGAGATAACTCTCTCCTAAAGCCTTCATCACCTAAAATGTTTTGAGTAGTAATGATTTTTTCAGCTTTAGAGTCTAATACAATTTGTTTTACTCTTTCATCAGGGTATGATGTTGCAATAGGGATGTAACAAGCTCCAGATTTTAAAATTGCTAAGATTGATATAATGACTTCTAGAGACTTATCTAGATAAACTGCGACCAAAGTTTCCTGTTTAACACCCTGTTTAGTTAAATAATAAGCTAACTGGTTTGCTCTATTATTTAGTTCTTCAAAAGTCATATATTCTCCATTAAAGGAAACAGCACATTTATGAGGAGTCTTTAATACTTGTGACTCAAATAACTGAACGATCGATTTACTATTTATATTTAGAGGCTTGCCTTTACTCCAAGTTTCTGTCACCAACTTAAATTCTTCGTCTGTAATTGGATAAGTTCTTTTTAAATCAATCTCTTCATTGTCTAACTGCTTAATTTCCCTTACTTTTTCCTTTCCGGCTTTAGCTCCTTGCGAACTAACGCTACTTTTGATTTTATTAAGAATAGGTCTGCTTTTTTCTAAAGGTAATCTCTTTAATCTCATAGATAAGTCCATTTTAATTCCTCCTAACTTAATATTTATTACTTTCTTTCTCATTTAACTTTAAATTCGATGCTTCAAGCCATAAGTCATTTGGCGTCCCATATCTAATTGCTTCTAAAGCTATTCTACGATAAAACTCCTCAATTTTAGAGAGCTTCGTAAGTCCGTAAGCACCATGTAAATGGAGAGTTTCCCTTGATACTTTTAGAGCTATCTCAGCCATATATGCCAAAGATTCAGTTGCATCCAGCAAAAATTCTTTTGATCCCTCAGAATTAGTCGAATATTCTATTTTTGCTGAAGCCCCTTCTAGCTCCGCTAATAAGGAAGCAAGTTTAAATGAAACTGCTTGATGCTCTATTAATTTTTTATCAAATTGTTTACGCTTGTTTGTGTATTTAATGGCTTCTTCAATTGCACCTCGTGCCAGTCCTTTTAGAAATGCAGCTTGGCGGATCCTTTGATTTGGAAGAACGTGGCTAAATAATACAGGATTTGTATTTAAGCTGTCGTGCCGATTTAGTTTTAACATATTCAAATTTACTTGACTTATATTAGTTTCAGTTATATCGGCACATGTTGTGATGTTGATTGACCTGTTATTTTTAGGGACTTTATAAATAAAATTATCAACAATGATTAAAAAATATTCTACCTCTTTAAGATTTGATATATAACAACTGAATGAATCAATAGAAATATAATTTTTTTCTAGCTCTAAAAAGTTCATATTCTTATCAATCATTATTACATCAAGAAATCTACTTCCAGATTTCAATAAATCTATGTCTTCCTGAATCAATTCACTATTATTAATTTGGGAAAGGATTTCTATAGCTGTGAGAGTTTCGATATATGGTTTAGAATATAAAGCCTTTCCCATTTCTTCTAGTAACATTAAATCTACTTCAATACCCAATTCTAATCCACCATCTTTAAGTGGAATGGCAAAACTAGGAGCATCGATTTCCTTTAGTTCTTCCCAAACATTTTTTTTACTAACCACTCTCTCTAATAGGCCTTCTATATTAGCAACCATTTCAATACCGTCAATCGATCTATCATCTTTGTCTCTTACTGCATTTCTTATTACAGTAGTTAGACTATCAAATAATACAGCACTTTTAGTGTCCATATAATACGTCCTCCTCTATTTACTAAATGGTTAAGCGTAACTTTGATATAGTTTCTAACATCATTTCAGATGTTCCAGCCGACAGTGTTAAGCCTGGTGCCTCTCTATACGCAGACTCTAAACTTCCATACAATTCTGAATACCCATGATTGTCCTTAAGGCAAGCCTCTACCCCTCTTAATTCATGCCCTTTCCAGACCACCTCACAAGCTAACTCACTAGCGTACAATTTTGATATTGCGCTTAACGATTCATCCACTGCTCCTAATCTATTAAACTCGTTGATCACCTTATACGTTAAATATCTAGACGCATCCAATTTACAGCGTAATCGTGAAAGCTCTATCAGCGTGGATTCAGTTGGAATATTATTGATTTCTCTAGTATAAATTAAATCAAACCATCTCTTAGCTCTTACAAAATAATCTAATCCAGTCCTTTCAACAGACAATGCTTTATTAATAACAGACCATCCATCGTTCTCTTTGCCTATCATACAAGTGTTATCTACCACCACACCATCTAGTATAACTTCGTATAATGATTCATCACTTAGGCTAGGGATTTCTGAAATTGTAACCCCCTCACTATTCAAAGGCACCATAAATAAGGATAATCCATCATACTTTGACTGTTTTTCTGAAGTCCTAACGGCTATTAATCCATAATCAGATATGTGAGTTTTCATACTGTATACCTTACGACCAAAAATAGAATAGGTACCAAGATCTTCATTGTTATAAGCTCTTGATTCTAATGAACTTAAATCAGATCCATGTTTAGGCTCGGAGTACAAAATACAAGCATTTTTAGACCCATCCGCCAACTGCGGTAAGTATTTTTCCTTTTGCGACTTCGTTGCTGAAAGTAAAATAACATTCCCAATAATTAAACTAGTTAATACATGTAATGCCTCCGGTATACCACTATTAGACATTTCTTCAACCAATATTGCAGCCTCAATTAGGGTTTTATTTAATCCTCCAAACTCAGATGGGAAATTAGGTGCAAGTAACCCTTGTTCACCTAGAATTCTATAGATCTCCCTTGGGTCTGAATCCAAATTTGCCTTTTTGATCATTTTCCGTTTCTCTTGAATTTCTGCGGTATTTAATAGGGCAATAACTTTTTCCCTAAATTCTTCTTGTTCTTTTGTAAATAAAAAATCCATAAATATTCCCCTTATTAGTATTATTTTATTTAAAGATTTCATTCAGCTAGTAACTCATTAGCAACTGCTTCCCTATCTTTATAAACTGGCCTATTTTCGCTATCACTTCTAGCCCAAGTTGTTAATAGTATAAGTAAAATTAAACTTATATGAATAATGGTAAGAAGTTTGAATTTTACTGTAAATAAGTTCAGAATTGGTTCGTTTACAGTAAAAAGCATGACAAGCAACACTACTGAAGGAATGCTCATCGAGGGAGATAGCCCTATAAATAGTAGTTTAAAAACAATGGTAAATAGAACTATGGGTATAAAGCTTTGTAATAACATAACAAGTGTGTTATCCAAGATCCTCTCTGGTCTTGCACTCTTCAGAACAAAAACTAACACTAAACCAAATACAATTATTGGTAGTAAAAATAAATAACTAGCTCCCGGTAAGTACCATGTAGTAAGATGTAGCATTCCAAGGAAAATAATAATTCCAAACAAAAATGTTTCTAGCCTGCTACCCCTAATCGGAAACAATCTGTAGGTCAAAATACTTACCAAAGATGTTATTAACAAGAAAGATAATTGATAAAAAATTGAATCATATGTAGCTCCAGTATATTGAGTCATCTTATTTACCCAGAGGAAATCAATAACTCTATATAGCCCCCAAGAGAGGAGCAAGGAAAGGAAAATACTTATCACGAAGGGCAAACAACTTCTTAAAATACCCTTTATTGTAACCTCATGTTTTCTAATAGCCCAACAAATCAAACTACCTATAAATATAGTAGTTAATAATGTGAGCGGAACTACAATAGAACTAGGGTAATGTATCATTGTTCCTAAGAAGTTAAAATAAATTTCATTAGTAGATTTAATTGCTTCTAAGTTTAGATTACCGAATATTTTAGCAGTTGAATAAACATTATCTACTTGATGTTGTATAGTGTTTAAATTTACATTATTAACATTGTCAAGAGGTGTATGGTAAGCTTCGTACCCATCAATGTAAGCAAAGTTCATACCAGGTATCCCATATCTTAGGGAAACGGATAGATCTGAATCATTTGGTAATATCTTATAAACATCTCCCATAAATGAATTAGTAGATATCCTCGTCTCACTTTTTGCAAGGTTTTTTATTAATTCACCATTCTGTTCTGAAGTCTGAAACATCATGGAGGAACCTTCAGAACCTCTTGCCTCAAAATTAACTACTAAACCAACCTTCTCTAAATTTGATTTCTTTTTAAAAAATACTTCAGCTCCCAGCATTCCCTTTTCTTCCCCATCAAAAAAAGTAAACCAAATATCATTTTTTAGTGGCGGACCATTTTTTAATGCACGAATTACTTCAAGAAGAGAAGATACACTGACTCCATTATCGTTCGCCCCTGGACCAGTAGCCACAGAATCATAATGAGCAGAAATCATTAATATCTTTTCAGAATCAGAATTACCCTTCATTACCCCTATAATATTTTTTAATTTAATATTACCTTCAAATTCTTCTGTTTTTAAAAAGCCATTAAAAATATCTGTTTTTGTATCTACTCCCATTTTTTCCATTTCACTTAAAATATACCTCTGAACATTCTCTATCTCTTTAGAACCAGTGGGGTGAGGTTTTTGGGCAATAATGTTCAAATGTTCTCTGACTCTTTCAGCAGTTACTTTGCTGCTGTTTATGTCGTTTCCTTCTTTGGCTTTCGGTGGATTATCTAAGTAATTTGTAACAATCGACAAAACTACTATAAACATAGTCACTGCTAAAATTTTTAACCAATTATGTTGAAAATTCCTCATTATATTCTCCTGACTTGATAGTTTTATAAAAATATTAGTAATTTTCTACTTCTCTAACAAAATTATTTAAAATTGTAATATAGGTTTGTACTAACTGTTCAATAGTAGATCTTTTATACCTCTTATTACTAAAAGTCCATCTGATAGTATATTTATCCTCCGATATCCAATTACTTATATCAAATTCCTGAATACGAAAATTTTCAGGGTCTCTTTGATCTAGAATCTCCTCATTTACTCTAGTGAAGATATTTCCCATGTTTTTTTCCCTAGAAGTGAAATTACCCTGGTAATCGAACCCTATCTTAGGAAGTGGGTGTTGGCTTAGTTCATGCCTTAAATTAGAGTCTTTATTTGCATATTTTAAAAGCCCATAACCGAAACCGTTGCTTGGTATACTTGACAGTTGTTTTTTTACATTTTTTAATACACTTATAATATTTTCTCCTGAATCGAGCATTAGATAAACTGGATAATGTGTTCCGAACCAGCCCAATGTTCTTGTCAAATCAAGGTTTTTATCGAAGTGTTCCCTTCCATGTCCACCTGATTCAACTACTATACTTTTTTCACCTGTCCATTGATGTATTGTAAGGAGAAAGGCCGTAAAAGAAATATCCCTTATGCTAACGTTTAATTTCCTCGTAACGGAATGCATTAAATTCATTGTAGTTTCTTCATCTAAATATCCAAATACTGTTTCACTTGTATCTTCTGTGTTAGAACCCTCTGGGAAATCAACAGGGAACCTATATTCCTTTGAAAATTTTTTTTGCGTCCAGAAAGGACTTTCATTTATTATTTCTTTTGAGTGTGCAAAATCATATAATTTATTTGACCACTCTTGATATGTTGTTGTGGGAATAGGTAATTCGATATCTTGTCCAAGCTCCAACTGTTTGTATGCGGTCTGGAAATCTTCCGACAAAATATTAATACTCATGCTATCCATTAAAAGTCGATGACTTATAATTAATAGTTGATCCCTTTCATTTTCTCCCATCTTAAACAGAATAACTTTTAACAAAGGACCTGATGTAATGCTAAGCTTTAATTGATGATCCCTATTCAGTTTATCTATTTTCATCTTTTTTTCTTGCTTATTTAGCTGGGACAAATCATACACAATAAAATCTATGTTTTTAGTTGTTTGAGAAATTGATTGTCTCCAATTCATATCCTCTTTAAAATATTTGATATTTAAAGAATCATGATGATTTGTTAATATATTTAATACTTCCTCGAACTTATGGATGTCTAAGTCCATGTTTACTTCATAAATCCACGAGTTGTTAAAGTGATTGGGATTGATGTAATCTTTATCAAAAAACCAATATTTAGATGGTGACATAGGAATAATATTTTTTGAATTAATAATGGTATTAGAAATATATTTACTCTCATTGGAAACTTTGCTGGATAACTCACCAATTGTTGGACTTGCAATTATATCTTTTGGAGTTAGATTTAAATTCTTTTGCTTCATCTTATAGAACACTTGAATAGATAGTAAAGAATCTCCACCTAATTCAAAAAAGTTATCTTCAATAGATATATCTTTAACACCTAAAACCTCGGACCAAATAAGAGCTATTTCTTTTTCTATTTCATTCCTTGGCCTTGTAATTTTTTTTTCTTGATTCTCTTTATATAAGAATTTTTCATCCAAAAAATCTTGTTGATCAATGATGCTTTCCTCATTATCATTCACCCAAATAAATTCAGAGGGTATTTCTGAATCACTAAAAGCTTTTAATAGGTAAGACTTTATTATGTGATTAGAACGTATTTTATTTGGAACCCCCTTTATAAAAGCTACATGCCTTTCATCTTTAATATTAACTAATGCCTCCTGAACTAACGGATGTTTATTGAGATATTCCTCTATTAACCTATTTTTTTTATCTTTCGGTAAATTCTTAATGTGCAGAGGTGTATTGAGAGACAGGTTATGAACCTTACTTGTCGGTTCGCTAAAAATTTTTTCTAAAACTTCATTACTTCTAGCTATTAATTGAGAGATCTGATCACAATTAAAAATTTTATCATTGTATCTGATTTCACCAATTGAACTACTAAAATCATTTTTTAGACGGATATAAAGATCATAATCCTCATTATTTGTAATATCGTAATGTAAATCTTCATCACTAATAACTAGATTATATGTTGAACTTTCTAACCCTAGATTGTAAATGATTGAGTCCAAAGAAAAACTCACATTTTCATATACATTTAGCAACTCCTTACGTGTGAAATTCATTACTTGCTTTATACTCGTATCCTTTGAGACTTCATTAATAATAGGAATTAATGAAGTCTTTGTGTTAGTGTTACTGTCTTTAAGAAGAGGAGTACCAAAAATGATTTTGTTTCTATCAGAATACTCAAGTAAACATATTTGAATAGCAGCTGAAAATAACACGTATTTTAAGAAACTTGAGTTTTCAGTTAGTGCCTTAACTCTTCTTGGGAGATCACTATCAACTTGCCAATAAACACTTTTTAAATTGTCAGGTGGTATATCGGTTTTCACCTTATTCAAACTTAAAAAGTTAAAATTATTAATCTCTGATAGTCTTGACTCCCAAAATTGTTTTTTCTTTATTTCTTTCTCAGTAAAGCTCATTTTAATTCTCCTCTCATCATTAGAAGGTTTAATTATTAGAAATTAAAGTCCTCATTAGAGATAGTAGATAATACTTTACTTTCATTCTTATCTTGTACATCAACTAACTCGATATCTCGCGTCTTAATAGTTGGACTATTAATTATCGTTTCTAAAAGCCTTATAAAGTTATCTACCATCTTTTTCATTTCATCTTTTTCAAAGATATCAGTATTATAAATAAATAGTCCTTTTATTTTTTCTTTGCTGCTCATTAAAATCATTTCTAGGTCACCCATAACCGTTTCAATAGGTTTGACTAATGGCTCAACCTCAAAGTTCGGAACATCAAGATCTTGTATTAAATGATTATGGTGAAAATCGAATAATACTTGGAAAACTGGAGTAAATTCTAATTTTCTTTGTATATTTAAATGCTCAACAATTTTATTAAATGGAACATCAGAATTTTTTAAAACTTCTACGAAGTCATTTTTTATTATTTGAAGTAGTTCGGTGAATTTTAAATCTTCCGAAACTATTGTTCTTACTGGTACTGTATTCACAAAATTACCCATTGTTTTTTCATATTTTGTTTTTCTTCCTACCGTTGGAACCCCAATAACTATATCTTTCTGTCCTGAATATCTAAATAGCAGGGATTTCCATGATGCCAATAATGTCATAAATAATGTTACATTTTCTTTTTTACTAAGTTTCGAAAGTTCAGATACTAAATCTTTAGGTATTTCAAAGGAATACGTTTCACCTTGAAAACTTTGCACAGCTGGCCGCTTACTTTGAGTAGGTAAACTTAGAAGTTCTGGTGCATTCTTTAGGTTGCTCTCCCAGAATGCTAACTGTTGCTTAAGCTTATCTCTCTCTGTAGTGCTTCTCTGTAATTTCGCATAATCTCTAAATTGATATTCCAGATTTTCCAAATGAGGTTTTTCATTATTTATAAGCGACTGATAAACATTAACTAGTTCATTCTGGAAAATTTGATAAGACCAATTATCAGATATGATGTGATGCATTATAGATATTAAGACATGATGATTCTCCTCAATTTTTATTAATAGAAACCTATAAAGCGGCCCCTTTTCTAAATCAAATGGTGTTATTGTATTATCTCTAAAAATACTAGTGACTTTTTTTTCTTTAAAACTATCTTCTACATCAGTTAAGTCAATAATGGGTAGAATGTAGTCCCAATTCTCTATTGGTTTAACAATTGCAACCGGTTTTCCATCCTTTTGAGGATATATCGTTCTTAAATTATCATGACGTGAAACTAACTCAACTACACTCTCGGTAAGTATCTTAGTATTTAGGTTACCTTTTAAATGAATTCCTGAAGGAATATTATAAGAAGAACTATCGGATTCATAGTGTGCCAAATACCACATACTTTCTTCAGAATAAGATAATTCATTATTAATAGTGCTTTTAGACTCTACTTGAGGTTTCTCAGAAACTACTTGTTCTTCTTGGACTAATGACATCATGTACTCAGTAAGTTCATCTATGGTTGAATAGGTAAATAGTGAATCATAATCAATTTCGACACCATACATTTCTTCTAACCTTTCAATAATGTGTAAAGAAATAAGAGAGTTACCACCTAATTCAAAGAAATCCTCTTTAGAATCTACATTTTCTAAACTTAAAGCATCCATCCATACATTTGTAATATTGATTTTTAATGATGAAGAGTCGTTGGAATAGTCACTCGAATAACTACCTTGCTCTCCTTGATCTAAAAGTTCATCATTTTCCAATGACTCAGTTATATTTTCTGATTGAATTTTTTCTTCAACCCAACAACTTTGCTTTTCAAAAGGATAATGTGGTAATTCAACTCGATAAGCCTCATTTTCCTTGTAATATATCTTCCAATCCAAATAAACTCCATTATTATATAATTCGGATTGTGTTTCTATTAAAGAGTTTACGTTGTCCTCTTTGTGAGAATTAATAACTATAATGTCCTTTAAATCCGTGTTTGATATCTCACTACCTAGATCACTTTGAAAACTCATATCTAAGAAAACTGGGTCTGCTATTTTATTCGACTCGTTAATAAAAGAAATTAGTTTTTGATTATCAATTGTATTCTCTAATGAAAAACCATTCAATTTCTCCATTAAACCATTAAAAGATAAATCCCCTGTAATATGCTCCACTAATAGGTTACCAACACCTGTTCCAATTATTTTTAAAGGTGTAACTCCTACAGATATCCAATATCTATAGGAAAGATATTGAAATATAATATTCTTAGCAAATTCCGAGCCAATGTCAATCTCGGAATTCAATATTTCTTTATAAATTTTTGCTCCTTCTGTAAACTCTGTGGTCAAAAAGATAAATAATTCTTCTGGAATACTAATTTTATGGCCAAACAAGAATATTACATCCTTTTTACTCTTCTCCTCCAGATTCACATCTGAGAATCTTAGCTTAGAGATTAACTCTTGTTTGTCTTTAACAACAAAAGATTCTCTTATAGAATAATCATTTCTTCCTCGATTTAAAGTGAATGAAATATCCCTTAAATCATCAATTGAATTTCTAAGATGTTCATTTAGCCTTTCTTTATATTGAGTTAGTGAGTTCTTGTTCTTAGCAGAGACTGTAACTAAATATGGGAGTTCTTCTTTTACCTTGGGTCTTTTTATCCCTGGGGCTTCTTCAAGAACAATATGTGCATTAGCCCCAGTAAGTGAAAATCCACTTACTCCTGCTCTTCTTTTTTCTCCTTCATTAATATCCCAATTTCTTAGTCTCGTATTTACTTTTATAGCTGTATCTTCAAAGTTAATAAGCTTATTAGGTTTATTAAAATGAAGGGAGGGAAATATCTTTTTATACTTTAACGATAAAACTGTTTTGATTATACTGGCGATTCCCGCTGATTCAGATAAATGTCCAATGTTAGATTTAACTGAACCAATATGACAAAACTTCCTATCTGAAGTAATTTGATTAAATGCATCGGTTAGACCTTGGATCTCAATTGGATCACCTATATTTGTTCCTGTACCATGAGCTTCAATATAGCCAATCGTCCGAGGGTTTATATCTGCCCTTTCCCAAGCTTTTAAAATCACTTCTGTCTGTGCTTTAGGACTTGGAGCAGTAATCCCATTTGACCTATTTCCATCTTGGTTGGTAGCACTTCCTTTTATTAATGCTTGAATATTATCTTTATCTTTTAGCGCTTTTTCAAGTGGTTTTAGAATTAGAATCCCACCACCTTCTCCACCGATAATGCCATCAGCAGAATCATCAAAAACTTTACATTTGTTATCTTTTGAACCTATCCCAAAATTGTGCTTCCTCGTGTAATTCAAGTTTGGCAAGATTCTAATTCCTCCAGTTATTGCTTGTTCAACTTCACCTAATTTTAGTTTGTTTATAGATTCATGTAGACAAGTCAATGCTGAAGAACAAGACGTATCTATCATCATTGATGGTCCTTTTAATCCAAAATAATATGAAATTCTTCCTGCAGGCATAGAATGGGCATTTCCAGTAATTAATGTAGGGTGAAAGTTTTTAACTAGATCTACATATTCTAATTTAGGGGCACCTAAACTATTTAATATCACAGAAGTATTTGTATTTTTATATTCTTCTAAACTATAACCTGAATTGTCTATTGCTTTACAAACCAACTCTAATAACATTCTCTGGCTTGGATCCATGTTATCAGCTTCTGCCTTAGATAAATTGAAAAAATTATAGTCAAATTCATCTATTTGATCTAAATATCCAAAATTATTATCTTTAATTTTTCCTCCTCTATTTCTTCTATTAGGTATAGACCGTACACTATCTACCCCATTTGCTAAATTTATATAATACTCATTTAAGTCATCCGCTTTTGGGAAAACTCCACTCATACCAATAATAGCAATATCCATTATTTCTCCTCCTTAAAACTGGATTCCTTCGATCTCTTTTTTCGAATGCTCTTTATTTGTCTGCATATCAATATGACTACTTACTGATTCAATGGTATTGAATTTAAATAAATCAACCAAGGTTATAGCATTGGGGTATTTTTCGTTTAACAAATAAAAAACCTGAGAACATTTTAGAGAGTCTCCCCCTATCTCAAAAAAGACATCATCAATACCTATATTTTCTACATTTAAAACTTCTTTCCAAATTTTTAATACATCATTTTCGGTCTCTGTTTTGGGTAATTTCCCGTCTGTCTTTCTAATTTCTTCATCTACATTTTCACTTTTTATATGAATAAACTCTTCAAGATTATCTATCCACCTAAAAACAACCTTTTCTACTCTAGCGGGTAAATTTTCCTTTAAAATCTTTCCAAGAATAAAATTTGATTGAACCTGCTCCCTATTACTTAATAGATAAACAGTAAATTCATTATCGTTTTGATTATAAATAACCTTCGTATCCTTAACAGAGGAATGTGACACCAAAACTTCCTTTATTTCAGATTTAATTTTATTAATTTTGTCGTTTTCCATTTTTCGACACCCACCTTATTTAAGCTTATTTCAAATCCTTTAATGATAAATAGGGGTTTTTTGCTATTCTTTCGAGTATTAGTAAATAATCATCAGATAAGGATTTAATTGTTTCCCTTTTAAATAGCCCAGTGCTGTATTCCACCACTGCACTTAACCTTTCTTCGTCGTCAATAATATCAGCAACAATATCGTATCGGACGGTTGTTTTCTTTAAATCAATCCTTTCTAGATTCAAACCATTCGGTTGCTTAATTTCATTGTGTGTTTTTCGATTTTGATATGAAAAAAATACTTGGCATAATGGTAACTTGCTATGATCCCTTTTCACTTTTAACTTATTTAGGAGCATTTCAAAGGGAAGATCCTGATTTTCAAACGCCTCCAAAACAGTTGTTTTTACTCCTTGTAAATAATCTATAAACCCAGCTTCATTTTTAACTACTGTCCTTATTGGTATTGTATTAACAAATAAACCAATTAACCTTTCCGTATCAATGTTTCTTCCAGACGCACTTGTACCAACCACAATATCTTTACTACCAGAAATTTTTGATAATAAAATATTCCAAGCGGCTATGAAAAGCATATAAAGTGTTACTCCTTCTTTATTAGCTAGTTTTCTAAGATCATTACCAATATTCGTAGGGATTTCAAAATCAAAAATACTTCCCTCAACATTATTAATAGACAATCGATGATAATCATTTGGTAAATTCAAACTAACTGGTGCACCAGCAAGTTTATTTAGCCAATAATCAACCTGGATATTAAAGTCTTTACTATTAATCCAATTCTGTTGCCATTCAGCATAATCTGAAAATTGTATTGGCAGGTTTGGTAACACCACTTCTTCCTTTTCATTTTCATATGAATAGAAAGTAATAACTTCTTCAACCAAATTTTTAAAGGAAACTGCGTCGCTAATAATATGGTGCATTGTTATCATTAACACATATTCATTTATGCCGGTAATTAATAGTTTTACTCTAATTAGTGGCTCATCACTAATATCAAAAGGTCTAAAAGCTTCAGCTTCTATTTCTTTACCGATCTCACTTTTACTCATATGAGTACAACGCACCTTATCAATCATTAATTGTAGCGAAGGTTTTACTACTTGTTTAGGAAGCCCTCTAATACTTTTAAAATTCGCTCTAAGTATTTCATGTCTCTTCACAAGCTTCATAAAACTCTTTTCTAAAATTTCTATATTTAGCTCACCTTTAATTTCCATTGGTAAAGACATATTATAAGCACTACTACCTGATATCATTTGCTCTTGAAACCATATTCCCTGTTGTTCAGCAGTTAGGGGGTAAATTTCTTTGTTTTTTCTATGTGAAATACGTTTCTTCGGACTCTTATTTTTGGAATTTCCCTCCATGAATTCAGCAGTATCTTTTACAGTTGGATAGGTGAAAATATCCTGCATTGAAAGATTTTCATCTAGCTTGTTATTAATCTCCCATGCTAATTTAGCTGCTAATAATGAGTGTCCTCCAAGTTCAAAGAAATTATCTCTAATTCCTGGTTCAGGTAAAGCCTTTCGATCGATTTTTCCATTTGAATTCAATGGGAGTTTATCTATTTCAACAATAAGATCCGGAATCATATAATCTGGTAAGTACTCCTTTAAATAGGAACGTAGTTCCTCTTTTGGATTCTCACCTTCATATTTATGAAATGATACATATGCTACTAGCTGATCATTATCGCCACCACGAACCACAACCACTTGTTCTCGTGCGTATTGATACTTACTTATCACTGTTTCAACTTCATCTAGTTCAATCCGAAATCCTCTAAGTTTCACTTGATGATCTACTCTTCCCAAGTATTCAATATTTCCATCTGGTAGCCACTTTGCTACATCCCCAGTTCGATACATTTTGCCTGATTTATAAGGATGTTCTACAAACTTCTCTTTAGTTAACTTCTCTTGATTTATATATCCCCGTGCCAAACACTCTCCAGATATACATAGCTCACCAGGCACCCCAGGTGGTTGAATCTCATTGTTCGCATCTAAAATAAACATTTGTACATTTTGAATTGGTTTTCCAATTGGGATGGAATAATCTTCTTCAAATGTACAATGGTAYGAAGTAACATCTATAGTAGTCTCTGTTGGGCCGTACATATTTGTTAACTCTATACCATGTTGTTTATAGAGGGTTTCTTTAAATTGTTTTACATGCTTTAATTGTAGGACTTCTCCACCTGAAGAAACTCTCCTTAAGCTTCCTACACGATTAAGAAGCAATGGATCTTCCAGTGATTCTAAGAAAATGTTTAACATTGAAGGAGAAAAGTGTACATGTGTAACCTTTTCTTCTTCTATCTTTTCAATTATTTTATAGGGATCTTTTTCATCTCCGGACTTCAGAAGACTTAAGCTTGCACCCAAAAACGACCAACCAAACAATTCCCACACAGAAAAATCAAATACAAATGAAGCTTTTTGTAAGAAAACATCCGTGCTCGTAAAGTCTAGTTCTCGTATCATCCATTCAATTCTATTTATCACTGAGAAATGTTCAATCATAACACCCTTCGGGTTTCCTGTTGATCCAGAAGTATAGATAATATATGCTAAATTTCTCTCGTTGTGGATTGGTTTTAAATTTGAAGTATCTAGTTCCTCAAATTCTTTTGAATCAATAGCCAGAATATTACCTTTAACCCAATCTATGTTATTTTTGTATTTTTTCTGAGTTATTATGGTATTAACTTCACTATCGTTTAAGATAAACGAGATACGCTCTTTCGGATACTCTGGAAGAATAGGAAGATATGCTCCTCCAGCTTTTAAAATCCCAAATATTCCAGTTACCATTTCTATGGACCGATCGACCATTATCCCTACAATAGTCTCTGTTGTAACTCCTTGATGTCTAAGTTCCCTTGCTACTTGATTAGCCCGCTTGTTTAATTCACTATAAGTTAAAGATTTATCCTCATATGTGACGGCTATCTTATCTGGATTTAAATCTACTTGCTCCTCAAAGATTTCTGTGAGGGTCTTATTTCTTGAAAAAGGGAAAGCGGTTTGATTAAAGTTATCAATAACTTCTTCCCTTTCTCTACTACCCAACAAGGATATGCGTGAAATTTTTTCATTCGGATTTGCTACAATTTCTTTAAGTATATTAATGAAGTAATTTGTCCATTGACTAATGGTCTCTTCATTAAACAAGGTCGTATTATATTCAAACAAGCTGATTAATTCATCGTCGTTTTCTGTTACTTCTAATAGAAGGTCATATTTAGATGTATTATTTTGGTTTCTTGATATATTTATATCTAAATTTTCTAACTCCAACGTTTCCCTCGGCATATTTTGTAATGCAAACATAACCTGAAATAATGGTGAAAAGCTATTACTTCTACTAATAGATGCCTGTTCTACTATTTTGTCGAAAGGGACATCTTGATTGCTATAAGCACTTGTTGCATTTGTTTTCACTTGATTTAACAACTCGTAAAAAGTTGTTTTATCCGTTAAGCCGGTTCGAAGAACCAAATTATTGACAAAAAAGCCTATTAGGTTCTCTGTTTCCTCCTGATTTCGGTTTGCAGCAGGTGAACCAACAAGAATATCTGTTTGACCACTTAAGCGGTAGAGGAAAATCTTAAATGCAGATAACAATGTCATGTACAATGTAGTATTTTCTTTATTCCCTAGCTCTTTTATTGCCTTTGTTAAATCAGAAGGTATCTTAAACTCAAAGATAGCCCCTTTAAAAGTTTGGTTAGAAGACCGTGGATAATTTGTTGGAAGTTCAAGTACCGGTATCTCTCCACTTAGATATTCTTTCCAGAACTCTAATTTTTCATCTAGTCTACCCTCTTTCACTGATTCTCTTTCCCATTCGCTAAAGTCTGCATATTGAATTTCTAGTGCAGGTAGATTAAAAGACTTACCTTTTAACGCTGCATCATACAATATAGACATTTCTCTTACTAATACTCCAACAGACCATCCATCGGCAATTATATGGTGTAATGTGAGAAAAAGTTTATATTCATTATTATTTAATTGAACTAGGACAGCCCTTAAAAGAGGCGGACTACTTAAGTTAAATTGATATGTAGCCTCTCTCTTAGCAATAACATTACACTGTTTTTCTTTTTGATTTCCCGAAAGATTTCCTAAATTGACATGTTCAAAATATAAAGGTTGAGCTTCTTTAATAATTTGCATTAATTCACCATCAACCATTTCGAAATATGTTCTTAAGGTTTCATGCCGGCTAACTATCTCATTAAGGCAATCCTCCAAAATCTTTTCATCTAGATTTCCACTAATATCAATTTCGGAAGCTATATTATATACAGATTTATTATCGATTAACTGGTCCATTAGCCAGATTCTACTTTGAGCATAAGAGACAGGAATCATAAACCCATTTGTAACTAAGTTTATATTTCTTTTTTTAGTCTCTTTAATTCTAATAGCCCTATTATTACTCTCTTCTTGAAGAATTTGTGATAATTCCCTAACAGTTGGATGGGAGAAGACCACTTGCATTCTTAAGTCTTTATTTAGTTTCCTATTCACTTTCCAAATAAACTTTGCAGCTAATAATGAATTTCCTCCTAGCTCAAAAAAATTGTCTTTTACACTAATTTTTTTCGACCCCAGTAACTCCATCCAAATTTGTACTAACTCTTTCTCTATAATTGAACTTGGTGGAATATGAACTTTAGTAATATCATTAATAAGTGTTGGTTCAGGTAAAGCCTTTCGATCGATTTTTCCATTTGAATTCAATGGGAGTTTATCTATTTCAACAATAAGATCCGGAATCATATAATCTGGTAAGTACTCCTTTAAATAGGAACGTAGTTCCTCTTTTGGATTCTCACCTTCATATTTATGAAATGATACATATGCTACTAGCTGATCATTATCGCCACCACGAACCACAACCACTTGTTCTCGTGCGTATTGATACTTACTTATCACTGTTTCAACTTCATCTAGTTCAATCCGAAATCCTCTAAGATCCTCTAAG
>NZ_VTEI01000024.1 GCF_008180415.1 Rossellomorea vietnamensis | reverse complement strand
CTCCCTGGGTAAAAGTACAATCTTTCCCTCCACCTATCTGCTTCATTTACTTTGTATTGCTTTCGGCAGAAAGGACTTTGTTTTGTGTTGCAAACTCGTCCAACAATACTAGCCTCTTATGAAGTTCGTGTTCCTCAGACCGGAGGTTTGCCGCTCGCTTCCTTCAGATTCCACGTCACCATGGACACCCTTGCGTTAAGCTAACTGCTACTTCTGCCTTCACAGTTCGGGACTTACACCCTATAGATTGCACCCATGCCAGGCGCACAACAAAAAGAAGCATCGCAAATGGCAATGCTTCTTTATTATGTGTTTCTTACATTCTTCTTGACCAGCCCATCCCCATCGATCCTTCTCCAAGATGGGTTCCGATAACGGGGCCGAAGTAGCTGACAGAGAACTCAACGTCCGGGTACTGCTTCTGCAGCTCTTCTTTCCATTGGTGCGCTTCCTCTTCACGGTTGGCATGAATGATGACAGCCTGCATAGGGTAGCCTTTTTCAACTTCTTTTCCTAGCATTTCGACAATCCTCTTCATCGCTTTTTTGCGTGTGCGGATTTTTTCGAAAGGCACGATGACTTTATCCTGGAAATGAAGCAGCGGTTTGACTTGCAGCAGGCTGCCGATGATGGCCTGCGCAGCTGATAACCTTCCGCCGCGCTGCAGATGCGCCAAGTCGTCGACCATGAAATACGCGTGCACAGTGGTTTTCATTTCATGCAGCTTCTCGATGATTTTTTCCGGATCCATTCCCTCGGCTGCGAGCTGGGACGCATAGATGGGGTAAAACCCTTGAATCATGCAGCTGATTTCTGAATCGAAAGGGAACACTTTGATCCCTTCCACCATGTCTCCAGCCTGGATGGCACCTTGGTAGGTTCCGCTGATGCCGCTTGATAGATGAATGGAGATGACGGCATCATAGTCCTTTGCCAGGTCTTCATAGAGCTCGGCAAAGCTTCCAAGTGAAGGCTGTGAAGTGGTTGGCAGCTTCTCTTCATTCTTGACTTCCTCGTAAAAATCGCTTGCAGAAATATCAATTTCCTCGCGGTACATTTCGCCGCCGAGAATCACGCTCAGCGGAATCATTTTAATATTATATCGGTCACGCAATTCTTTGGGGATGTAGGCGGTACTATCCGTAACAATTGCAGTTTTCATTAAATTACCTGCCTTAGCTTTTATTTTATCGGACGGGCCGATAACTTGTCTTCCTTCAATCTATGTATAGAACTCATTTTATATGAAAAAGGAATGGATTGCATTACTATCTGAGAAAAAACCTCTTTACCTCTCTAACGCAGTAAAAGGGACAGACCCTTTCTTGATAGGGAGCTGTCCCTTTTTTATGAAAAAACACTAAAGAATCTCTTAATCAAACGTTTGATTAAGAGGGTGTAAACATTACTGTGTAGCGGTTTCCCTTGTTTTTCCCTGCTTCTTCCCTTTTCGTGATGACAGGAAGACGCCTGCAAAAATAATGATCAATCCAAGGATCAGGTTCGAGGTGATGGGTTCTCCCAGCAGGACGAATCCCCACACCATTGCCGAGGCTGGAATCAAGTAGGTGACAGTGGACGCAAATTCCGGGCTTCCGTTTGTTAACACATAGAAATAAAGCAAGGCAGCTACTCCTGAACCAAAACAGCCCAACCCGATAATGGACAAGAGAATTTTCATATCGAGAAGCGCTCCCCATTCAATCCCCCTTGTAAACATCATTCCCACCAGGCCAGCAGCCATTCCGACAAGCAGCTGAAACGTCGAAATCGCCACCATGCTCACACCTTGCAAAGCCCTTCTTGTGTATTGTCCTGCAAAGCCATAGCAAATTGTTGCCAGAAGCATTGTGCCAATTCCGATGAAGTTGGAGGTGAACAACCCGGCAACCTGGAAATCCATCAGAACCAGGATGCCAAGAAAACCGACCAAAATCCCCACCCATTGGAAACCTGTCAACACAACTGAAAAAATCGCAAACCCTATAAGTGCTGTCCATAATGGAGTCGTTGCATTCAGGATGGAGGCTGTGTTGCTGTTGATCTGGGTCTCGCTCCAGGCAATCAGTGACCACGGAAGGCCAGCGTTGATAAGCCCGACGATGAACAGCTTGCCAATCGGCAGTGGACCTTTCTGCTTTTTTCTCCGATTCCTTATAAATAGCGGCAGCAGTATTAACAGGCCCGCCAGGCACCGCAGGAAGGTTGTTCCCCAGACACCGGCCGGATCGACGATGACCTTGATAAACACAAATGAAAGGCCCCAAATCAAACTGAGAGTAATGAGGGCCGCGTACAGTCTTGCCATATGTATTCCTTCTTTCTATCTATGGTCTTCTATAATTAAAAGTCTAACTCTTGCATCCATAACCTACTCCCGGATACATGTTTTTCTCTCCAAGCCCTATCTTATGTACTTACAGCTCGCTTTTGGATACATATCTTCTTCGCGAATCTCCAACTCATGTATCCTCATCGCGCCTCTAGATACATATCTCCCTCGCAAATCAACAACTCATGTATCCACATCCCGCCTCTGGATACATATCTCCCTCACAAAACTTCAACTCATGTAGCCACATCCCGTCTCTGGATACATATCTCCCTAGCATATCTACAACTCATGTATCCGCAACTCAACTCTGGATACATATCTTCCTCGCTAAACTACAACTCATGTATCCACAACTCACTTCTGGATACATATATCTCCTGCAAAACTACAACTCATGTACCCACATCCCGCCCCTGGGTACATATCTCTTTCGCAAAACTACAACTCATGTATCCACAACCCGCCTCTGAATACATATCCCCCTCGCTAAACTATAACTCATGTATCCACAACTCACCCCTGGATACATATCTTCCTTACAAAACTACAACTCATGTATCCACATCCCGCCTCTGGATACATATCTTCCTTACAAAACTACAACTCATGTATCCACAACTCGCCTCTGGATACATATCTCTCCTGCAAAACTACAACTCATGTATCCACAACTCGCCTCTGAATACATATCCCCCTCGCCAAACTATAACTCATGTATCCACAACTCACCCCTGGATACATATCTCCCTCGCATATCTCCAACTCATGTATCCACATCTCACCTCTGGATACATATCTTCCTTACAAAACTTCAACTCATGTACCCACATCCCGCTTCTGGATACATATCTCCCTCACAAAACTTCAACTCATGTATCCACATCTCAACTCTGGGTACATATCTCTCCTGAAAAACTACAACTCATGTATCCTCATCGCGCCTCTAGATACATATCTCCCTCGTAAAACTTCAACTCATGTACCCACATCTCGCCTCTGGATACATATCTCCCTCGCAAACCTTCAACTCATGTATCCACATCTCGCTTTTGGATACATATCTCTCCTGCAAAACTACAACTCATGTATCCACATCTCACCTCTGGATACATATCTCTCCTGCAAAACTACAACTTATGTATCCACAACGCGCCTCTGAATACATATCCCCCTCGCTAAACTATAACTCATGTATCCACACCGCGCCTCTGGATACATATCTCCTTCGCAAAACTATAACTCATGTATCCACAACGCGCCCCTGGATACATATCTCCCTCGCATATCTACAACTCTTGTATCCACATCTCACCTCTGGATACATATCTCCTTCGCAAAACTATAACTCATGCATCCACACCGCGCCTCTGGATACATATCTCCCTCGCAAATCTACAACTCATGTACCCACAACTTAGTATAGAGAGCACTCTACTGAATTCCGATTAAAATTTTCCCTATTTCAAAGTGAAACCTATGACTCTTTCTAATAAGAAATAAACTCTTCTCATCATACAATATCCAAAATTAAATGACCGCCTTTTTGGCTCATTAGGTGAGATCCCCAATCCACACCCTTTCCCTACGACAAAAACCAACAAAAACCGGGCGGTGACTGTCACCAAGAAAGAACAAAAAAATCCGGCAAGGTCCCCCCCACCGGATTTACTATCAAACTAAACTATCAAACTTCAAACTTACGGATCAGCACATCGAGCTTATCTGCAAGGTCATTAAGGCTTTCTGCGTTGCGCGCAACTTCTTCCATGACGCTTGTGGACTGCTGCACGGTTGCTGATGTTTCTTCAACGCCTGCAGCGGATTCTTCGGAGATAGATGCGATGTTTTCGATGGACTCATTCATCTCTGAACCTTTGCTGTTGATTTCAACCAGGTTGTGAGAGATTCTATCGATGTTGTGGACCATGGATGAAATCTGATCGCCAAGGCCTGTCAGGCTGTCTTTCGTTCTTTCGATGCTTTCCGTTCCGCTTCGCACTTCTGTGTAGCCGTCATTCAGTGAAGCGGCAATCGTATTGGATTCATTTTGAATGCCGTGAACCACTTTAGAAATTCCTTCGAGAGACTGAGAAACCTGAACGGCGAGCTTCCTGACTTCCTCGGCTACAACTGCGAAGCCTTTGCCGCTTTCTCCGGCACGCGCTGCCTCGATCGCTGCGTTCAGTGCAAGCAGATTCGTTTGGTCGGCGATGCCCTGGATGACATTGACCAGGCTTGAAATTTCATTAGAACGGGTTTTAAGTGTTTCTACTTTTTCAACAGAAGTTTCTACTACAGTATAGATTTTCTTCATTTGCTCTACTGACTGCGACATCAGCAAGGATCCTTCTTCTGCTTTTGAAAGGACTACTTTGGACGATTCACTGACTTCCTGTCCGAAGCGGTTGGATTCTTCCACGGCTTTTGTAAAACTCATCATCATTTCATTGAGTTCTGAAGCTGAGTTTGCCTGCTGGTCCGATCCTGCCGAAAGGTCCTGCATCGTGACAGCGATTTGGGAACTTCCTTCTCTCACTTCAAGTGAAGATTGAGACAGGGTTGCGCTTTGCTCTGTAACGGTTTCGGATACTTTTCGCATGTCCCTGACCATGGATGCCAGATTATTTTTCATGTTATTGATTGCCAAGCTCAGCTGCCCGACTTCATCTTTCCCTAAGTAGGTCAATTCGTCCGCGTTCAGTTTTCCTTCAGAAATAAGATTCGCTGTTTTAACAACTCGGTTTAAGCTGCTGGAAATCATGCGGTTGATGATTACAAGAATCGCTATGCCCAATACCGCTGAGATGATGACGGCTGCAATCATGATGATTTTGCTTCCGCCGATCCCTTCATATGCTTCTTCAAGTGCCGCATCCTTATTATCCATGACAATCGTGCGAAGTTCATTAAGCTTACTGACTATGTTTGGCGCAATAATTCCTGCTTTTTTCAAGGTCGTGTCTAAAAGAACGGTCGAATTCATGTCGACACTTGGCACAACCTCATCGCGGAACAGGGTATTCAACTCTTTGTCGCTTTCCGAAATGAAGCTGAATAACTGTTGTTCCTGTTTCGTTTTCATTTGAGAGGATAAATCTTCTTCTAAAGTATTGAATTTTTCAGCCTGGCTGTTGAAATCTTCCACGATCTGCGGGCTTTTTTCATTCGCATAGCGCTGAAGCAGCAGAGCCTTGTCCCTGAAGATGCTTCCCATTTCTGTCAGCTGCACGGAACGGACATTGCTGACATCCACTTTTTCAATATTATCCTGGATTTTGTTGAATTGCATAAAAATAATAACGGATGAAATTAAAAAGAGAACAATGGTGACATTTAAGGCAATGATGTACTTCTGGCCGATTTTCATGTTTTTCCAAAGACTTAAACCCGCCCTCTGGCCTTTTTCCTTTTTCGCTTTCTTAGGTTTTTCTCCCTCGTTCTTAGGCATTCGTTTGAACTTACTCCCCAGTTTCTTCATCTCCCGACCCCTCACTTATGTAATTAAGACTGTGAAAATAGAACTAGTATTAGTGCGCAATAGACGCCCTCCAGAAAAAAAGAGAAGGACTCTAAACGATTTGTCTTACTAATTATTTCGACAACTTTCACAGAATTTACATAAGATTTATGAAATTTCTTAAACTTTTTTACCCAAACCCTTCAACGCTTTAAAGCGCGAACGGTCCTATACACTGCTTTAGACACGCAAAGGGACAGTCTCTTTAAGTGCGGTGATGCACTAAAGAGACTGTCCCCGTTAGTTTATGAGTATTTCCGCTGAAATTCGCTGATCGCTTCGTATTCGCTTTCGAGCAGCCTTGGAATCCGGATGAAAATCGGCATGAGCTCGCGGTAGATCTCGGATGCTTCGCTGTTCGGCTTGTGAGAGTGGACGGAACCGACCATATCGCTGACAACATTCAACGAGTCCACTTCGCCCTGTCCGTACATCCCGAGCACGACGGCACCCAGGCAGGAGCTTTCAAAGCTTTCCGGCACGCTGACTTCTCCATCGAAAATGTCTGCGAGCATCTGTCTCCACAGGGTAGAGCGGGCAAAGCCGCCCGTTGCCTGGATCTTTGTCGGCGTTCCGATCAGTTCCTCCAGCGCAAGGAGTACGCTGTAAAGGTTCATGACAATTCCTTCAAGAACCGCCCTGACCATATGTTCTTTTTTGTGATGCATGCCGAGGCCAAAGAATGAACCGCGGGCATTGGCGTTCCAAAGAGGAGCCCTTTCACCGGCCATATAAGGATGGAACAGCAAACCGTTCGATCCTGCAGGTATTTTTTCCGCAATATCCGTCAGTACTTCATATGGATCTTTGCCGAGGCGTTTCGCTACCTCAACTTCCGCCCACGCCAATTCGTCACGAAGCCAGCGGAAGATCATGCCGCCATTATTAACCGGTCCTCCGATGACCCAATGGTTTTCCGTCAGCGCATAACAGAAAATCCGGCCTTTGGGATCGGTAACCGGACGATCGGTTACAGCACGGATGGCTCCGCTTGTTCCGATGGTCACGGCCACAACGCCCGGTTCAATCGCATTCACTCCAAGGTTGGATAATACACCGTCACTTGCTCCGACTATGAATGGCACGTCTTCAGGCAGCCCCATCATTTTTGCGAATTCTGCCTTCAACCCTGAGAGCGGATGTGTTGTCGGAACCGGCTTGGAAAGCTGCTCCGGGGTAACTCCCGCGACTTCCAGTGCCTCTTTGTCCCAATCGAGATTCTTCAGATGGAACATTCCCATAGCAGAGGCGATTGAGTAATCGACAACATACTCGCCGAACAGGCGGTGAAAAACAAACTCTTTGATCCCGATCATCTTGTTACCCGCTGCCAGAAGCTCCGGCTGGTCTTCTTTTAACCAGGCAAGTTTGACAAGAGGTGACATGGGATGGATCGGCGTACCTGTGCGTAAATAAATTTCGTGTCCGTTCATCTCATTTTTAATTTTATCTGCCCAGGCTGCACTTCTGTTGTCAGCCCACGTGATGGAATTGGTCAAAGGCTGGCCTTCTCCGCCCACCACGATCAGGCTGTGCATTGCAGAACTGAAGGAAACAAAGCGGATGTCCTCGCCGCTGACACCACCTGTCACCATGCTTTCTTTGATGACCGTCAGTACGGCTTGAAAAATCTCTTCCGGGTTCTGCTCGGCTGTGCCGGGAACCGGAGTGTGCAGCGGATATTCGACGCCGAAGCGGCTGACTGCCTTCCCTTTTCCGTCAAAAACGACTGCTTTTGTACTTGTTGTTCCTATATCAACGCCAATATAATAATTTGTCATGTTAAAAAATCCTCCTGTACGCAGAAAAGGAAGAGGCGGTTGCCCGCCCTTCCTTTTACCCTAATTGATTATAGTATTATGCTACAAAGAATGATAGAATAATCGCCACTCCGAATCCAACGAAACCGATCAGCGTCTCCATCACAGTCCATGTTTTCAAGGTGTCTTTAACATCCAATCCGAAGTAACGGTTCACAAGCCAGAAGCCTGAATCGTTAACATGGGAGAAGACGGTCGAACCGGCAGCAATCGCGATAACCATCAGGCCAAGGATCGGCCCTTCCATTCCAAGTGTCGCAATCAGCGGAGACATAAGCCCTGCTGCTGTAACCATTGATACCGTTGCAGAACCCTGTGCCACACGAACCACCGTCGCAATCAAGAACGCCAAGACTAACGGCGGAAGCGCAGAGCCAGCCATCATTTCACCAAGAACATCACCTACACCAGAGTCTATCAGGACTTGCTTGAATACTCCACCGGCACCTGTTACAAGAATGATAATTCCCGCAGGTTCAAGAGCTTTTGTAGCAATCTCTGCCACTTCCTGGCGGGAGTATCCGCGTTTTGTTCCAAGGAATGTGAATGTCATCAATGTCGCAATTGTCAATGCAACAAACGGATGTCCAAGGAATGTCAAGATTTCGCGAATTGTATTTCCTTCCTCTAAAAGAACGCCTGAAACCGTGTTCAATAGAATCAATCCTAATGGAATGAAGATAAGAGATGCAATCAGTGCAAAGCTTGGAAGATCTTTGTCATACTCTTTTTCTTCAGCGTTCATGTAATCTGGTACTACCACATGAATTTTTTTAGAAATATATTTGGCAAAAAGAGGTCCCGCGATAATCATAGATGGAATACCGGCAAGGAAACCGAACAGGATAACCCAGCCAAGGTCCGCGCCGATCAAATCTGCTACTGCGATCGGGCCCGGTGTCGGCGGGATGAAGCTGTGTGTAACTGCAAGGCCTGCAAGCAATGGAATCCCATAGTATAGAAGCGACTTGCCTGTTTTCTTAGCCAAACCGTAAACGATCGGAACCAAAATGATGAAACCAACATCAAAGAATACCGGGATTGCTACAAGGAAACCTGTGATACCCAGTCCCCACTGGGCTTTGTCCTGGCCAAACTTCTTGATCATCGTCTGCGCCAGGCGCTCAGCACCGCCGGACACTTCAAGCATACGGCCGAACATCGCACCTAAACCAACAACAACTGCGACGAACCCGAGGGTCCCTCCCATACCGCTTTGTATGGAGGCAACAACTTCATTAAGAGGCATTCCTGCCGCGATGCCAACAATCAAACTGACAAGCAATAAAGCTACAAAAGCATGAAGTTTGGTTTTAATCACCAAGAATAATAGAAGAAAAATACCAGCTACCGCAACGAGAATCAACATTGAATCTGACATGGTGCATACCAGCCTTTCTTTTATGAATTTAATAGAGAGTTCTTTTCGCTAAGGTTATGCATTTTGAATAGTAATGGATTTCCGCTTCAGGCGTACGACCCCGCGGGGCGGGCGGTGAGCCTCCTCGGCTGCGCCTGCGGGGTCTCACCTGTCCCGCTAGTCCCGCAGGAGATCGCCCGCCTTCCGCTCCAATCCTCTTACGTAGAAGCATTAATCCTAGAAAATAGTCTAATAGAATAAGAGATTTCACATAAACTACATCGATCAGTTTAGGTTGTAAACGCTTGCTTTTTATTCTATTTGGGTGCCTGGTACAACACTGTGTCTTGTACCAGGCTGTTTTGAAAACTTATATTCGTCGAAGATAAATACCCATCTTAATCTTTAGAGGGCTGATTGGATTTCCGCTCCAATCATATCTTTAAAACCTTACTTCTCGCTCTTCTCCACAGCATGTCCGCCAAACTCATTTCGGAGAGCGGCAACGACTTTGCCTGTGAACGTGTCATCTTCCAATGAACGGTAGCGCATCATGAGTGACAGCGCTATGACCGGAGCAGCCGTCTGCAGGTCAAGGGCCGTTTCAACCGTCCACTTTCCTTCACCTGAAGAGTGCATCACACCTTTGATGCCTTCCAGCTTTTCATCTTTAGAGAACGCGTTTTCTGTCAGTTCCATCAGCCATGAGCGGATGACTGAACCGTTGTTCCAAACGCGGGCAACTTTTTCGTACTCGAAGTCGAATGGGCTTTTTTCCAAAATATCGAACCCTTCGGCAATTGCCTGCATCATTCCGTACTCGACGCCGTTGTGGACCATTTTCAAGAAGTGGCCGCTTCCGGCTTTGCCTGCGTAAAGGTAACCATTTTCAACAGAAATATCAGAGAAGATTGGCTCAATTTCTTTAAATACTTCCGCATTTCCGCCGATCATTGTGCAGGCACCATGTCTCGCACCATCCACTCCGCCGCTCGTTCCACAGTCGAAGAAGTATACTCCTTTTTCAGCAGAAAGCTCGTCTCTTCTCAGTGAATCCTTGTAATGAGCATTTCCGCCGTCAATGACACGGTCGCCCTCTTCCAAATGAGCAAGAACCTGATTGAAAACGGATTCTGTCGCATCTCCTGCCGGAACCATCATCCAGATTGTTCTTGGTTTTTCTAATTTACCAACCAGTTCTTCAATCGTAGAAGCTGTCGCAACACCTTCTGCGGAAATTTTTTTCATCGCTTCTTCATTTAAGTCAAAAGCAACTACATCATGTTTATGTTCTAAAAGGTTCAGTGACAACTGATACCCCATCTTACCTAACCCGATCATACCGATTTGCATTTGAAACACCTCCGTTGAAAATTTTTGTGAAAATTTATTTTCTTGATATCCCTATTATAAAAAATATTTTTCTTTTTGCAAGCGATTTCAGAAAAATATTTTTTCTTTCTCTGTTTTCTAGTATAATGAAATAATGAAAACCCTTTCAGGAGAGTGGAGACATGAAGAAAGAACACCAGCACTGTTTGGCGAGCATCCGGTCACATTACTCCCAATTCAGTGATACAGAGAAAAAAATTGCCAATTATATCTTGAACCATCCGACCGATATTATACATTCCACCATTAACGGGCTTGCCGATACACTCGGTGTCGCCGATTCAACCGTTTTCCGTTTTTGCAAAAGAATTGGATTCAAAGGCTATCAATCCATGAAAATTGCCCTGGCAGCAGAAATCGTGACCCCTATGAGGGATATCCATGAAAACATCGAAGAAAACGATTCACCGCAAACCATAGCCTCCAAAGTCTTTCGGTCTAATATGAAGACCATCGAAGATACCCTGATGGTACTAAAAGAAAATCAGTTCCAGGAAGCAGTCAATGCCATGCTCTCAGCCGATCACATAGAGTTCTTCGGAAGCGGCGGCTCTGGAATTGTTGCGATGGACGCTTACCATAAATTCATCCGCACCGGATTAAGAGTCCACGCTTCAACCGACAGCCATATACAATTGATGACTGCATCACAAATGTCAGAAAAAGACTGTGCGGTTCTCATCTCTCATTCAGGATCGACGAAAGACATGCTGCAGGTCATGAAGGTTTTAAAAGAAAGCGGAGCAAAGACCATTGCAATCACCAACTTCGCCAAATCACCTTTGAGCGAAAAATCGGATATTTCCTTATATACTGTTTCAGAAGAAACGGACTACCGCTCCGAAGCCCTCTCTTCCCGGATCGCCCAGCTGTCCATATTCGATGCTCTGTATGTCAGCATCATGCTGAAGCGTGATAAAGAAGGCCAGAATGCATTGAAAAAGATGCGGAATGCGATTTCGGTAAAAAGAATCTAGCTGTATGTGCTGGTCTTTGTGACAGTCACGCCCCGAGAAGTCTCGATTAAAATTGGAAATTATTAAAAACGAAAGCCTGTGAAAACCCTTTATTTAAGGGTTTTCACAGGCTTTTTTCGATGTGGATGCCAAGCATTCGACAAAAACTAGGGCGTGACTTTCACGAAAGTGTTGACAACTTGTATATACAGGAATACAATAATCTCATAACTTGTATATACAGCAAGTTGTTATTTTTCATAAGAAATGTAAGCGGTTATTTGTAAGCGTTATTTTGTTGAGCTCTTTTCGTAAACTTTGTTGCTTGTTAATATAGTTTTGGTAAGATAACTCCAAATTTTTCTTTGAATATCCTGGCAGGTAAGAAAGAAAAGAGCTACTCACTCCGATTGAAAGAATACTTAGTATTGGAGGAAAACTCCGGCTCTTGGGATTTTTCCGAAAGCCACCTTTATGCGAAAACAGCCTTTTGTTTAAACCGCAGCCACAGGGGAACATTTGAAAAGTGGATAGATTAGTTCGTTTTTCACAAAATAGCAATTGCCATTATTTTTTTATACACTGCTGAAAGACAAGATTCGCGGGCATAACATTCTTTTGAAAAATAACTGCTTAAAATAAGGGGGAAGCAAGCCCCGTTTGGGAGGGTACAAGCATGAGCGTAAATAGAGATTCAGTACGCGAGATCATTGAAGCAATCGGCGGTAAAGAGAACATCAATACTGCCACGCACTGTGTGACCCGTCTTCGTCTTGTATTGAACGATGAAGGCCTGGTGGACAAAGAACGCTTGGAGGATGTTGACCTTGTCAGAGGTTCCTTCTCAACCAACGGCCAGTTCCAAATCGTTATTGGACAAGGTACGGTTGATAAAGTTTACAAAATTTTAGCTGAAGAAACTGGCGTGCAGGAAGCGTCCAAGCAGGATGTCAAAAATGCGGCTGCGGATAAAATGAATCCGCTTCAACGTGCGGTTAAAACGCTCGCGGATATTTTCATCCCGATCCTTCCGGCCATTGTTACAGCCGGTTTGCTTATGGGTATCAACAACATTCTTACCCAGCAGGGCATTTTTATGGATGACCAAAGTGTTGTCGAAGCTTTCCCGCAATGGGCTGATATTGCGGCTATCATCAACTTGATCGCCAACACAGCCTTCGTATTCCTTCCTGGTTTGATTGGCTGGAGTGCCCTCACCCGGTTTGGCGGAAGCCCGTTGTTCGGTATGGTCCTTGGTTTAATGCTCGTGCATCCTGACCTCTTGAATGCTTGGGGTTACGGAAGCACAGAAGACGTCCCAACATGGAATCTATTAGGGTTAACGGTTGAAAAAGTAGGCTATCAAGGGCAGGTCCTTCCTATCCTTGTAGCATCATGGGTACTCGCTAAAATTGAAATCTGGCTTCGCAAACGAATTCCTGATGCCTTCCAATTGCTTACGGTTGCACCAATTTCACTGCTCATCACAGGTTTCTTGGCATTTACGCTCATCGGTCCTGTTACTTTCACAATCGGCGGATGGCTCGTTGATGGTGTTACAGGCATTTTTGATGCTGTTCCTGCCATCGGTGGTCTTATCTATGGGGGACTTTATGCACCACTAGTAATCACAGGTATGCACCACACTTTCCTTGCAGTCGACCTGCAGTTAATCGGATCCATTGGCGGAACATTCTTGTGGCCGATGGTTGCCCTTTCTAATGTTGCCCAGGGTGCAGCTGCATTTGCGATGATGCTTGTTGAAAGAAACAATGAAAAGGTCAAAGGCCTGGCCGTATCTTCCGGTGTTTCTGCATGGCTTGGAGTGACAGAGCCTGCCATGTTCGGGGTTAACCTTCGTTACAGATATCCGTTCGTTGCAGCCATTATCGGTTCAGCAATTGCCGGCTTGATCATCACTCTCGGAGATGTCATTGCACCTTCTATCGGTGTTGGCGGTATCCCAGCGTTCTTCTCTATTCCTTCAGAACAATGGCTGATCTTTGCAATTGGTATGGCAGTCGCACTAGTTGTGCCATTCATATTAACACTTGTGCTTTCCAAGTTTTCTAAAAAGAAGTAAGACATTTTCATGAAGAAGAATCGGAGCCGGCAACTGCTGGCACCGGCTCTTCTCTTTTGTTTTTATAAAGGAATAGAGACAATGGAACATTATGTATGATACTTATCGAAGTGTTCCCAATATTAATAGGAAAGCCGCATACCTTTAGTGAATTATTCACTCAAATGTAACTGACTGACCAGGCATTTTCCGTTGATGATGAAAAACATTTCCATCGTGTGATTAATAGACAATTGATAAAGCGCAAATCAACAGTCTAACCTACAATGTATTTTCTTTTAATACGGTTCATTCCCCCCCCCCCCCCCCCGCGGAGTCGCGCACCTGAAGTAGAAATCAACAATCCAGTTCAGGATGTATTTTTTTAATAATTATCTTTACATTCCTTTAAAACCACTAAACAATACATACTATCACTATGAAGAACAGGAGATGAGAATATGGAAAAACAATGGTGGAAAGAAAGCGTCGTCTATCAAATCTATCCTCCCAGCTTTATGGACTCAAACGGAGACGGCATCGGGGATATTCCGGGAATCATCTCCAAACTGGATTATCTGAAAGAACTTGGGGTCGACGTCATCTGGCTCTCCCCTGTCTACAAATCACCCAATGATGATAACGGCTATGATATCAGCGATTACCAGGACATCATGGATGAATTCGGAACAATGGACGACTGGGATCAACTTTTAAAAGAGATGCACAACCGCGGCATGAAGCTGATCATGGACCTGGTCGTGAACCACAGTTCTGATGAGCATAAGTGGTTTGTTGAATCACGCAAGTCAAAACACAACCCATACCGGGACTATTACATATGGCGCAAGCCGAAAGATGGGAAAGAACCGAACAACTGGGGGTCCAATTTCGGAGGATCTGCCTGGGAGTATGATGAGGAAACAGGCGAATACTTCCTTCATCTTTTTTCAAAAAAACAGCCTGATCTCAACTGGGAAAACCCCGAGCTTCGCGAGGATATTTACAGCATGATGAAATGGTGGCTTGATAAGGGCATCGACGGCTTCCGGATGGATGTCGTAAACTTCATTTCCAAGGTAGAAGGCCTTCCAGATGATGAAGTGAAGCCGGGCAAAAAATATGCTTCCGGCAGAAAGTACTACCGTAATGGCCCGAAAATTCATGATTACTTTAAGGAAATGCATAAAGAAGTCCTTTCCAACTACGATGTCATGACAGTTGGGGAGATGCCGGGCGTTAACCCGGAACAGGCCCGCCTGTATACCGGCAGGGACCGTGATGAACTGAATATGGTGTTCCAATTTTCACATATGAGCTTGGATAACGGCAAAAACGGGAAATGGGATTTAAAGCCTCTCTACCTGCCTGATTTAAAAGAAAATCTGACACACTGGCAGACTGCACTCGAGGAAGATGGCTGGAACTCACTTTACTTCAACAACCATGACCAGCCGCGCGTCGTTTCCCGTTTCGGTGATGACGGTAAGTACCACCGTGAATCCGCGAAGATGCTGGCGACCGTCCTTCACATGATGAAAGGAACGCCATATGTCTATCAAGGCGAGGAAATCGGCATGACCAATGTCCGCTTCTCTTCCATTGAAGAGTATGAGGATATCGAAACACTGAACTTCTACAACGAGCAGATGGAAACCGGCGAGCCGGTTGATAAAACAATGGAAAGCATCTATGTAAAAGGCCGCGACAATGCGCGTACGCCGATGCAGTGGGTTTCTTCCAGGAATGCAGGATTCACTGACGGCGAACCGTGGCTTGCGGTCAATCCAAACCACACGAAAATCAATGCAGAAGCCCAGGTGAACGATGAAGACTCTATCTTCCACTACTATAAAAAATTGATAGAGCTGCGCAAACAGCATGATATCATCGTGTACGGTAAATACGAACTGATCTTAGGTGATCATGAAAAACTTTATGCTTACACCAGAACTCTTGGAGATGAAAAGCTGCTTGTTCTCTGCAATTTCTACGGCGAAGATCTGGAAATCAACCTTCCGGAAGAAGTTGTAAGCGAAAACGCCAGCACTCTCATCACCAACTACAAAGATGGCGCGAAGTTGGCTAAAGCCATGAAACTGCAGCCGTACAAAGCGATCGTCTTCAAGCTTTAACATACTGAAAGGGACAGTCCCTCTTCGCGGAGTGACGCGTTAAAGCATTAAAAGGGACTGTCCCCTATTCCGCCCTGACGCGTTAAAGCACTAAGGGGGACTGTCTCTCTTAACGCCGTATAGGGCGATAGCGAAATGACAAACAAATTCTGAATTGGCAGGTGTTTTTACTATGAAGAAACAGCAACCTTGGTGGAAGAAGTCGGTTGTTTATCAAATCTACCCAAAGAGTTTCAACGATACATCAGGCAACGGTGTCGGTGATATCAAAGGAATCACGGAGAAACTGGATTATTTGAAAGAGCTTGGCGTCGACGTCGTCTGGCTGACACCGATTTACAAATCGCCTCAGCGCGATAACGGCTACGACATCGCCGACTATTTCAACATCCATGAAGAATACGGCACAATGGAAGACTTTGATGAGCTTTTATCACAAGCCCACGACAGAGGAATCAAGATCATCATGGATATCGTCGTCAATCATACATCCACTGAACACGAATGGTTCATCGAATCCCGTAAATCCAAGGACAATCCTTACCGTGACTACTACATCTGGAGAGACGGTAAAGAAGACGGATCAGAGCCGACCAACTGGCAGTCCAAATTCGGAGGCAATGCCTGGCAGTATGACAACGAAACCGGCCAGTACTACCTTCACCTGTTCGATGTCACACAGGCTGACCTCAACTGGGAAAACGAAGAACTTCGCACCAAAGTATACGAAATGATGAAATACTGGCTGGATAAAGGTGTCGACGGATTCCGCCTTGATGTCATCAACCTCGTTTCCAAAGACCAGGACTTCCCTGATGATGACGGCTCCGCGGCACCGGGAGACGGGCGCAAATTTTACACAGACGGCCCTCGTGTGCACGAGTTCATGAACGAAATGAACAAAGAGGTCTTCTCTAACTACGACATCATGACCGTCGGCGAAATGAGCTCGACGACCATCGAGAACTGTATAGAGTACTCTAACCCTGAACGCAACGAGCTAAGCATGACCTTCAATTTCCACCATCTCAAAGTCGATTACCCAAACGGCGAAAAATGGACCGTGGCAGATTTCGACTTCCTTCAATTGAAGGATATCCTGTCAACCTGGCAGAGCGAAATGCACAAAGGCGGCGGCTGGAATGCCCTGTTCTGGTGCAACCATGATCAGCCGCGCATCGTTTCCCGCTACGGAAATGACGGTGAATACCGGAACCTGTCAGCAAAAATGCTGGCAACCACGATTCACATGATGCAGGGAACGCCTTATATCTACCAGGGTGAAGAATTCGGAATGACCAACCCGAAATTCAACAGCATCGACGAGTACCGCGATGTTGAGTCGATCAACATCTTCAATATCTTAAAAGAACAAGGAAAATCCGAAGATGAAATTCTGGAGATCCTTCGCCACAAATCACGTGATAACTCCAGAACACCTGTACAGTGGAATGACAGCGAGCATGCAGGCTTCACCACCGGCACACCTTGGATCCCGGCAGCACGCAACTATCCGGAAATCAACGCCGAAAAAGCCCTGCAGGACAAGGACTCCGTCTTCTATCACTATCAAAAATTAATTTCACTGCGCAAAGAATACGACATCATCACGGACGGCGACTACCAATTGCTGACTCCCGAACACGCCGATGTCTTCGCTTACGTTCGCAACGGTGAAAACGAGAAACTGCTGGTCGTCAATAACTTCTTCGGCAACAAAACCGTCTTTGACCTGCCAAATGATGAGGTGGAGCTGGACGGCTGGAACAGCGAAATCCTGCTTTCCAACTATGAAGACAGCCAGACGGATCTGGAGCTGATCAAGCTTCGTCCTTATGAGTCTGTTGTTTATCGATTGACGAAATAATTGATATGCCCGCTGATTTTCAGCGGGTATTTTTTTGTTTAAATACCCTTTTTCGCAAAGATTGTGGATTTCATAATCGTAATGATTTCCGCTCCAGGCGCACGACTCCGCGGGGCGAGCGGTGAGCCTCCTCACCTGTCCCGCTAGTCCCGCAGGAGATCGTACACCTTCCGCTTCAATCCTTCTACATAAAATAGCATTTAAAAGCATCATTTTTTTAGAAAAGAGCCTTAGAAAATAGGCCCTATTCTAGTTCTAACTTTCACTCGTTGCCGAAGTAACTCTAACGTCATACATATGTTCTCGAAAAATCCTATCTCCCGACCGAAGCAGCCCCAACTTCATACATATGTCCTCGAAAAAGCACCCCTTCCCGACCGAAGCAACTCCAGCTTCATACACATGTTCTCGAAAAAGCACCGCTTCCCTACCGAAGTAGCCCCAACTTCATACATATCTCCTCGTAAAAGTACCGCTTCCCTACCGAAGTGGCTCCAACTTCATACATATCTCCTCGTAAAAGTACCGCTTCCCGACCGAAGTAACCCCAACTTCATACATATGTCCTCGTAAAAGTACCGCTTCCCTACCGAAGTGGCTCCAACTTCATACATATCTCCTCGTAAAAGTACCGCTTCCCTACCGAAGTAACCCCAACTTCATACATATCTCCTCGTAAAAGTACCGCTTCCCGACCGAAGTAACCCCAACTTCATACATATCTCCTCGTAAAAGTACCGCTTCCCGACCGGAGTGGCTCCAACTTCATACTTATGCCCTCGTAAAAGTACCGCTTCCCGACCGAAGCAGCTCCAACTTCATACACAGGTCCTCGAAACAGCACCCCTTCCCAACCGAAGCAGCTCCAACTTCATACACATGTTCTCGAAAAAGCACCCCTTCCCGACCGAAGTAACCCCTACTTCATACACATGTTCTCGAAAAAGCACCCTTTCCCGACCGGAGTGGCTCCAACTTCATACATATGTCCTCGTAAAAGTACCGCTTCCCGACCGGAGTAACCCCAACTTCATACATATCTCCTCGTAAAAGTACCGCTTCCCGACCGAAGCAGCTCCAACTTCATACATATCTTCTCGTAAAAACACGCGCCCCCGACGCAAGCACCACAACCTTCATATTTAAATGGACTTAATAGCCCCGCCCCCAGTCGAAATATAAACAAAACAAAAAGACCCGCCATTAGACGAGTCTCTTTAATCTAGTAACACTTCCAAATCCTATTCCTCCGCAGACTCTTCAATATTCTGCTTCACTTTAATCATTGAAACCTTCCAGCCATCATCCGTCTTCTGGAAAATCGTCAGCTGCTTACCAGTCGTCGTAGCTTCCCTGTCACTTTCAGGGTCTGAAGTCACAACCTCCAGATCAGCGTACACATCTGCTTTTTTACCAGAGTAGTTTACGATCTTCACATTGGAAGCTTCTCTTCTCACATCAAGCTTAGAGAAAATATTGTTTACTGCCTCTTCTTCCTTTTCCAAATCAAAGTTCACTGGAGTTTCGGATAGAGAAGCCATATACCTCTCAACATCTTCATCATTGAATGACTCAATATATTCGTTAAATGCATCCAGAATCGCTTGTTTTTCCTCTTCCGGAACATCCTCAGCCTCTTTCAGCTCTGACGTTTCTTCCAGCAATGCCGTTGTTTGATCTTCAGCAGGAGCTTCCTCAGCCTGCTCTTCTGTATTCTCTTCAGGCTTGTCCGTTTCGCCCGCACCCTCATTATTGCTGCATCCTGCCAGCAGGAGGCTGCTGACCCCAAGACCTATCATGAATTTTTTCCAAAGCTGTGTAGTCAATTCCTTCACCCTTTTCTAAAATATGCGATAACTTCATTTTACCTGAAAAATCCCAAAACTCTCAACCTCTTATTGAAATTACTGGAGTATGGTAAACTAAATATGGTGATATTATGACAAAAAACAATAAATATATGCAGATATACCAGGAACTTACAGATAAAATCCAGGACGGGACCTATCCCGCAAACGAAACGCTTCCATCTGAAAATGAACTTTCTGAAGCCTACGAGACTTCCCGGGAAACCATACGAAAAGCACTCACCCTCCTCTCGCAGCGCGGATTCATCCAAAAACTCCGCGGAAAAGGGTCGCTTGTATTAGATGTGTCAAAATTGAGCTTTCCCATATCAGGGCTCGTCAGCTTCAAAGAACTCCAGGGCTCGCTCGGTGGCGAATCACAGACCATCGTCTATGACTTCGGCTTGATCAAACCTGATCAAACCCTTGCCCACCAGCTCGGATGCCAGCTGGATGATGAGGTATGGAAGGTTGTCCGCGCCCGCAATATCAAAGGAGAGCGAATCATACTGGATAAAGACTTCTTTTTAAAAAAGAACGTCCCTCTCCTGACCAAGGAAATCTGCGAGAAATCTATCTATGAATACCTGGAGAACGAAATGAAGCTTTCAATCTCCTATGCCAAAAAAGAAATCGTCGTCGAAAAGTGTACAGAAGAAGACCGCTCCTACCTGGACCTGTCAGGCTATGACCATGTCGTTGTCGTGAAAAACTATGTTCACCTTGAAGACACGACACTCTTTCAATACACAGAGTCCCGGCACAGGCTCGATAAGTTTCGTTTCGTTGATTTTGCCCGCCGGAAGCATTGAAAAAGGCTGCCCTGTATCGGCTGCCTTTTTTTTGTGGTCTGGGGAGTGCTCATTCTTCAGAGATAGTTTTCTATACTGAGAAGCTTCCGCGAACCTGTATAATTTAGTTTATCTGACTAGTGTTGGTGTATCTTTTAAGTCTGGACCATTGAATATTGTTAGGTGGGTTCATTGATAGGGAAGCCCCCCCTGCCTTTTACCTGTTCATCTAAATGTGTCCTATCAGCTCGTTTAAATTTTGAGTCAGAGAGTGAAAAGCATTTCAACGGCGGCAGCCATATCTCCTTCACCCAACCTCTTTACTGCTGCAACAGCACCGCTGATCGGTTCAATAACAATTAGATGAACGAATACGGTATCTTAAATTTCTAGCTGAAAATAATGATTGGTCCTTTTTCCCTCATCCGATTGGCTCCTCAATGTAGTATAAACTGCAGTTTTTATGCCAAAAGGAAGCGCGGATAAATTTCAAAATATTTTAAATAAATCATTTTTTATCTTATCCATTCAATCATTTTAATATTAACCGATATCATTTAGAGACATTATTTTGTATACATACACCTAGAAGAGGGGTTAATCAAATGAGAATCAGCACACTGCTAAAAAGAACAGCAATCATTATTGGAGTTCTGTTTGGCTTCCTTGCATGGAGCATCTATTCACTAGAGGTAAACATCGAAAAGCAACAGAAAGCGGCTCAAACTGAAAAACAAGCTGCTACACTTACCATTCAACTGCAATCTGCATCCGACTATTTAACTGATCAAGTCAGGACTTACACCCAATATGGGGAAACCGAATATTACGATAACTACTGGAAAGAAGTAAATGAAACGAAAACCAGGGATAAAATTGTTGCCGAGCTTGAAAAGATGAAGGTTCCAGCTGACTTGCTAAAGTTGGTCGAAGAATCGAAGCAAAATTCGAATGCACTAATCGCTCTTGAAGAAAAAGCCATGGAGTATGTGAAGAGCGGCGATTTGACTCTCGCACGTTCACTAGTATTCGGCACACAGTATGAGAATGCCAAAGAATTAGTTGCCAAACCCTTAAACCAGTTTAATAGTGAACTGGACAAGTGGACAGGCAATAAAGTGATAGAAGCAGAAAATGATCTTATGAAGAGCAATATCATTATGATTATATGTGCTGTCCTTGTGCTCCTCACCGTCGTCTTTACATTTGTATTGTTGTTCCGTAAAATCAAACCTCTCTCTACATTATCTCACCTTGCACAGACGATTGCAGACGGGGATTTAAATGTAGAGGAAATAAAAACAAAGTCCAAGGATGAAGTCGCTGTTCTGACAAAATCCTTCAATAAAATGTCACACAACCTGAAGTCTCTTTTGCAGTCCGTTCATCAAGCCAGTGAAAATGTGGCTGCATCCTCTGAACAATTGTTGGCCAGCGCCGCACAGACCAATACAGCAACACAGCAAGTTTCCGCTTCCGTGGACGAAATTGCCTCTGGAGGCGAACATCAGCTCAGACAAGTTCAGGAGAGCACTCAGGCTATTACGGAAGTCGCCGGTGGTATCCAACTGATCGCCAACACGTCCGCTTCTGTGGGAAAATCATCCGACGAAACCTCTCAAAAATCGCAGACAGGTGAGGATAACATCACACAAGCTCTCAGCCAGATGAAAACCATCGAACAGAATGTAAGCAAGACAGCTCATGCCATCAAGAAATTGGATGACCGTTCAAAAGAAATCGAAAATATTGTGGCCGCTATAACCAATATTTCTTCACAGACAAATCTTCTTGCACTTAACGCTGCCATTGAGGCTGCGCGCGCAGGTGAACATGGCAAAGGATTTGCCGTCGTTGCTGATGAAGTCAGAAAGCTGGCTGAAGAGTCCAACAAGTCAGCACAGCAGATCACTGGCCTGATTCAATCCATCCAGGCTGACACTCTTACAACAGTCGACCAGATGAACCAGGTTACAGAGGATGTGAACACCGGTGTCAGCCTTATTGAACATACCGGCAGAACATTTAAAGACATCCTCGAATCTGCTCAAAATGTAGCCAGCCAGGTACAGGAAGTAACCGGCGTATCCGAGCAGATGGCCGCAAGCGCACAGCAGGTTTCAGCCTCCTTTGAAGCCTTCAGTTCCATCTCGGAAAATGCTGCCTCCCGCACCCAAACGGTAGCTGGCTTGGCCGAAGAACAATCTGCCTCCATGGAAGAGATCACAGCTTCCGCAGAATCACTGAGCAAGCTGGCTCAAGACCTGCAGGAACAGCTCGGGAGATTTAAGTTTTAAAATTAAGAATCACCTCACTAATAAGCCAGGAGCCGTCCCCTAGGGGCGCGCCCTGGCTTATTTTTGTAAGGCTGTTTTCGCATAGATTGTTGCTTTCGGAAAAATCCCAGGAGCCGGATTTTTCCCCGGATACTAAGGGATTTCTCTCTAATCGAGGAAAGTAGCTCTTTTCTTTTCGTAATTACCAGGTTATTAAGGTGAATTGTGATTCGTTTTTTTAAGAATTAGTATCAAATAGCAACAATGTTTACGAAAAGAGCGTTTTGTAAACACCCTATTGTAATTTGATGGGTCGCTCGTATTTATGAATAATGCGCTCGTTTATATGTTTAACCCGCTCGCAAAAGGCTATGAACTCCGTTTACTTGCTCGTATTCTCTAATTCTGGCTCTCTTTTATGTATAAAAGGCCCCGTACATAGCAGGGTTTTTAATCACTATTATCATATGGTTTTGAAGTTTTTAGCCTAACTACCGCCCACTCTTGTATAAAATACGATTAAGAAAACACCCGCACCCTATTACCTCGGTTCGTTTGATCATTCGCTCCAGTTTGGTTTGCGATGGTTTACCTGCTTGGAAGCTAACCTCAAAATAGCAACAAAGTTTACGAAAGCAGCCTTATTAAAAGAAGCCAGTACCGGCTTCCTAGAGAAGCGGCTCCTGGCTTTTAAGTATATCCGTTGCAGCGATTAATGTACCGTTTGGACCGAATGAAGGAGCGGCCATGCCCCAACCAAGGAAAACATGGGTGACATCACCGAGCGCGAAGGATGGGATAAAGGAAGGGAAAATAGCAGTTCTTGAGGATAAGCTCGATGACTTGAACGATTAAAACATGACACTTACCGAAAAAGGGACTAAATCATGTAAAACACTTAACAACACAATGAGTATGCGCCGTAAGATCTGCGTCCTTCTCGAACATCTGCTGGCAGGCGGAGAGGTGGAAATCGACGGATACACAAGGATGCGGCTGGCTAATCACATGGGGTGATACGTGAGCACATCGCTATTTGGGCTAAGCTTTTGCCACGTAATAACGGCTTACACCCTGTACGCGGTCGATTTTCAGCATCCTGCAGATTTTTGAATAACCCACCTCTTCCATGAAATAAAATAAAAACTATTGAATTTGCTTGTTTATGTATTGTAGGAATAAACGATCAGCCAGCCAAAATGCTAAAGCTGGAACCATTGAATAAAACATATACAAAATCATAAGGGAGTAATTTACATCAACCAAGAAAAAACTCCTATAGCTTCCCGGATCCAGGATGACTGTTATAAAAAACAGCATTAGTATCCCACCTAATAAATGTAATAAGCAAGACATTATTACCTTATTCTTATAATGCTTAGTTGTTCTCTCAGATATAAAATCACTTAATGCAGACCAAAGAGGAGCAATGATTAGTAAGCTTATGATAGAAGTAAGCCCAAATGCAATAAAATAATCTTTTAGCATAACTTTTCCGCCAAGTATTATGGTATTTACCAACACCATCAAGAGGAATCCTATTGATAAAAAGCCGCCAACTATTACCTTTCTTAATAATGTGATTTTTTTTAACAACGTGTACACTGTTTCACCTCCTTTTAACCTAATGATTATACCATAGTGGTAAAATTTACAATCGGCCTATCGTTAATGCAGCAGTACGAACAAAAGGTTTTTTCTTACCATCGCAGGGTGGCCACTGCTGGTAAATCAAACGAAAGAGAGGACCTGTGCCTTCCCGGCTTCGAGACTACCACCCAAACCGCCCCAGAGAATCCCGGCAAAGAACAAAAGCGGAAGCGCCTTGATCAGCCACGACAGGCAAATGTTCCTCAGAGAAAAAAAGGTGCTCTTTCCTTTTATTCTCTGAGGGTTATTTGACCCCGAGGGGCTAGGCGCTGCAGCTGAACGTATCAAAAGCGGAAGCGCCTTGTCCAGCCACGACAGGCAAATGTTCCTCAGAGAAAAAAAGGTGCTCTTTCCTTTTATTCTCTGAGGGTTATTTGACCCCGAGGGGCTAGGCGCTGCAGCTGGACGTATCAAAAGCGGAAGCGCCTTGATCAGCCACGACAGGCAAATGTTCCTCAGAGAAAAAAAGGTGCTCTTTCCTTTTATTCTCTGAGCGTTATTTGACCTCGAGGGGCTAGGCGCTGCAGCTGGACGTATCAAAAGCGGAAGCGCCTTGTCCAGCCACGACAGGCAAATGTTCCTCAGAGAAAAAAAGGTGCTTTTTCCTTTTATTCTCTGAGCGTTATTTGACCTCGAGGGGCTAGGCGCTGCAGCTGGACGTATCAAAAGCGGAAGCGCCTTGTCCAGCCCCGACAGGCAAATGTTCCTCAGAGAAAAAAAGGTGCTCTTTCCTTTTATTCTCTGAGCGTTATTTGACCTCGAGGGGCTAGGCGCTGCAGCTGGACGTATCAAAAGCGGAAGCGCCTTGTCCAGCCCCGACAGGCAAATGTTCCTCAGAGAAAAAAAGGTGCTCTTTCCTTTTATTCTCTGAGGGTTATTTGACCCCGAGGGGCTAGGCGCTGCAGCTGGACGTATCAAAAGCGGAAGCGCCTTGTCCAGCCCCGACAGGCAAATGTTCCTCAGAGAAAAAAAGGTGCTCTTTCCTTTTATTCTCTGAGGGTTATTTGACCCCGAGGGGCTAGGCGCTGCAGCTGGACGTGGAGGATGCAGCTATAAGTTATCCATAGAGGGTGAATTTATATTTTCCTAAACAACAAAAAAACGAGCCCAAAAAGGACCCGCTCCCAAATTATCTAACCTCTACCCAGCCATTCTTAATCCCAGTTACAACAGCCTGAGTACGGTCATTCACACTCATCTTCTGAAGAATATTGCTCACGTGGTTCTTAACCGTCTTCTCACTGATATACAGCGCTTCGCCGATCCCACGGTTGCTTTTGCCATCAGCAAGCATCTGCAGTACTTCACACTCACGGCGTGTCAGTAAATGCAGCGGGCGTCTGACTTCTGCTTGTTTGAAACCGCCTGTATCTTGAGAATTCGCCAGACGGCGGTAGTCATTAATCAAGTTGTGTGTGACCTTAGGATGGATGTAAGAACCTCCTGCAGCAACAACCTTCACGGCTTCAACCAATGCCTCAGAATCCATTTCCTTAAGAAGGTACCCAAGTGCACCTGTTTTCAGTGCGTGGCTCACATAATTTTCATCATCATGGATGGAAAGAATGATCACCTTTGTATCCGGATGCTTCTTCACCAGCTGAGCTGTTGCTTCCACACCGTTGATTTCCGGCATATTGATGTCCATCAATACCACATCAGGATGATGTTCTTCCACCAATCGAATGGCTTGAGAACCGTCTTCTCCCTCTGCCAGTACGTTGAAACTTGGTTCGAATTCTAAGATGCGTTTGACCCCTTCACGAAATAACTGATGATCGTCTATAATGACAATGTTCGTTGCCATGATTTCGCCCCCCTATGTGTACGAGAAAAAATTTTATGATGTTAATGGAACTTGTACAAGTATCACGGTACCTGAGCCGGCTTTTGAATCGATGCTCATTTCTCCTTCAAGGAGCTCGACCCGTTCTCTCATTCCCATGATTCCAAAGGATCCACTTTTCTTTTCTTTAGCGTTGAATCCTTTTCCATTATCCTTGATGATGACGGTTACCTTGCTTTTAGAAATCTCCAGCTTCACTTGGATCTCCCTGGCTTCAGCATGCTTCAGTGCATTTTGTACTGATTCCTGGATGAGCCTGAAGAGCGCGACTTCATACTTGGATGGCAGCCTTTTGACCTGCCCGACGTTCACAAACCTGATGGAAGTACTGTTATGATAATCTTCGATAGTACTTAAGTATTTTGTGAGGGTCGGCACCAACCCTAAGTCATCCAGCGCCATCGGCCTTAGGTCATAAATGATCCGGCGGACTTCATATAACGCGGAACGGACCATGGTTTTCAAATCCTTGATCTCTCCTAAAGCCGCTTCAGGACCGCTCTCACGGTATACCCTGTCGATCAGATCCGATCTCAGGAGCACATTCGCCAGCATCTGGGCGGGGCCATCGTGGATTTCCCGAGACAGCTTCTTCCGCTCTTCTTCCTGTGCCTCAATGATCTGCAGCCCAAAATCATGCTTTTCTTTGGCATCCTCCAGGGCAGCGCCCATCTGTTTAAGGTCACTGCTTAGATAATTCAGCACAACCGAGATTTGCGAATTCAACTGTTCTGCACGGTCGATCGTATCCTGAAGATTCTTGATGCGCCGCTCAATATCATCCCTGCGCTCCCGGAGCCTGGCCTCTGTCTGTCTGTTCAGGGAAAGCTTCATCTGCAGATCATGCGCCTGCTCATAGGCTTCCCTTACCTGCTCTTCAGAGAAATTCTGAAAGTGCTGGCTGACTTCTGAGAGCCTTTTCCTGGCAAACCTGGATTTCCTCTCAAGATCATCACCTTCTTGAATGACCTTGAATACTGACTCTCTAATTACTTTCAATTCTTCTGTTATCGATTCATAATCCTGTCGACACTGTTCGCCGATTTCAAAAACATCACTTTTACTGCGCCCGACCGTGTCGATCATCTGCTCTAAGATATTATCCAGCATATTGGTGTTCACCTTTCTAATAGACACGGGGACCCTCCTTAATACCAAGCCTATTGTACATGGAATATATTTCATCACTATTTCAAAATAGTTAAAAGTCAGCACAAAGGCCAAATTTAGATAAAAAGGCACATGCTGCACGGCAGCGCTTGAATCCAATTTACTATATAGCCTTCCCCATTTAATCGGTTATGTAAAGAATTCAACAGTATGCAGTAAATTCCTTTATTCATCTAGGCATATTTTTAATTGAATAGTATCTAAAGGCACATCTATTATACCATGTCATATTTTGTCGGATATTAAAATTTCGTTACATATTACCCTGTATCGCTTTAGCACATTAGTGTACCAAAAGCGTAAGCGGCCTGCTCAGACCCGACAGGCAAATGTTCTCAAGAGAAAAAAAGGCGCCCTTCCCTTTTATTCTCTTGAGGTTATTTGAYCCCGAGGGGCTGGCCGCTGAAGCTGGACGGCACCAAAAGCGTAAGCGGCCTGCTCAGACCCGACAGGCAAATGTTCTCAAGAGAAAAAAAGGCGCCCTTCCCTTTTATTCTCTTGAGGTTATTTGATCCCGAGGGGCTGGCCGCTGAAGCTGGACGGCACCAAAAGCGTAAGCGGCCTGCTCAGACCCGACAGGCAAATGTTCTCAAGAGAAAAAAAGGCGCCCTTCCCTTTTATTCTCTTGAGGTTATTTGATCCCGAGGGGCTGGCCGCTGAAGCTGGACGGCACCAAAAGCGTAAGCGGCCTGATCAGACCCGACAGGCAAATGTTCTCTTGAGGTCATGACCCGAAAGTTTGGCCGCACCAAACACTGCAGTCCCTATCCTGCTTTAAAGCACTAAAGCTTGCACACAATATTAATGCTTTGTCTCTTCTCATATAGTAGAATAGAGATTAAGCTGTTTTTGTCGAATTATGAACAATACCCGATATTACCAGAGATAAACCCGACGAGAGGAGAATGATTTTGCTGCAGAAATATCTGACTGTGAAAGAAGCCGGACAGCACGAAATCAATATAGAGCGTTCCCGCTTCATCGCTCATATAAAAAGGGCTGAATCCGAAGAAGAAGCCCATGAATTTATTAACACTATAAAAAAAGAACATTGGAACGCCAACCATAATTGTTCTGCTTACATGATCGGCGAGCATAACCTTATACAAAAAGCCAACGATGACGGAGAGCCGAGCGGAACTGCAGGAGTACCGATGCTGGAGGTTCTTAAGAAGCGCAACTTGAAAGACACTGTCGTCGTTGTCACACGCTATTTCGGCGGAATCAAGCTTGGAGCAGGGGGATTGATCAGAGCGTACGGAAAATCTGTCTCAGAGGGCCTCAACGCTGTCGGAATTGTCGAAAGAACCCTGATGCGGGTGATGAAGACTAAAATTGAATATACCCTGCTGGGAAAAGTCGAAAACGAAGTGAGATCGTCTAAATTCCCGCTAAAAGAAATCCATTACCTGGATACTGTCGAAATCGAAACGTATGTCGAAGAAGATAAAAAAGAAGAATTTGTCGAGTGGATGACTGAACTCACAAATGGGCAGGGAATTATAACAGAACATCAAACAGACTATTTGGAAACGGAAATGTAATAAATTTTAATCAACCGTTCATTGCTGTATATACTAACTAGTTATATACTACCGAAGGCACCATATACTCAGGAGTGATATATTTGGAAAGATATGAGAAAAAGACTAAAAAAAGAAGAAGGCTCCGTATTAAAAGGATTATCATGGTAATAGGACTTCTCTTAACTGCCTTAGTCGCCTTTGGTGGCTATATAGTATACAACGCCTATGATGCAGCCAACCAGTCTTTTACTGAACTTGAAAGAGGAGAGAAATCAAAACTGCGTGAAGAAGCAGTGGAGGTCAGCAAGGATCCATTCTCCGTGTTAATTATGGGAGTAGAAGATTACTCTACCGGAGGAGAAAACGGCCGGACCGACTCACTTATGGTGGCTACTTTTAACCCTGATACTCAGAATGTAAAGCTTTTGAGTATCCCTAGAGATAGCCTGGTAGAGATACCTGGCAAAGCTGAAAGAGATAAAATCAACCATGCCTATGCATTTGGCGGAAAAGAAGCAACCATAGAATCTGTGGAAGGCTTGCTGAATATTCCTATCGACTACTATGTTACGGTCGGATTCAGCGGATTTAAAGATATTATTGATGAAATAGACGGAGTTACTGTGGATGTACCATTTGATTTTTATGAAAAAAGTGATGTGGATAATCGCAGGCTTCACTTTACTGAAGGTGAAATGACATTAGACGGAGAGAAAGCATTGGCTTACGCAAGAATGAGAAAGCAAGATCCGCGGGGAGACTTTGGAAGAAATGACCGGCAGAAGCAAATCATAACTGCAGTGGTGGATAAAATGCTTTCCCCTTCCTCCCTCACAAAGCTGGATAACATCGCACAGCATATAGGAGAAAACGTACAGACCAACATGAGAGTTTCTCATGCGCTTGCCATACAAAAGAAGTATCCTAATTTCAATGCTGACAAAATTGAAAAAGTATCGTTGAATGGAACGGACCAATATTACGGCGGAATTTACTACTTCGAGCCAGATCCCGTTCAATTAGAAGAATTGCAGGCAGAACTTCAAGAACATATGGACCATGAAACACTGTATTAGAGCTGCAACACGAAACGAAATTCAAGGGCAGATAATTGCCTCCTGAATTTCGTTTTCGTATATTTGAAGCAATCCTCTATGTAAAGGAGATTTAACAATGAATGAAAGAAAGGTGCTTATTTACAGAGATCTATTACTTCCTTCTTCCGAAACATTTGTCAAAACTCAAGCCGAGGGGCTAAAGGACTTTACCCCAGTCTTTGCCGGTTCTTACAAAATCGATAATGGCCTTGACCTCACACCGGCTGAAGAGCTATTCATTATGAAGAAAAATTCTATTTTAAATAACAGAATCACAGGCACACATTTCAAAAAGGTTTTGCTTAAAAGCGTGCTGCTTCCAAAACTTAAAAAGATAAATCCCGTCCTCATGCATGCTCATTTTGGGCCTGATGGAACATTGGGCCTGCCGCTTGCAGAATCGCTGAATATTCCTTATATCGTCACCTTTCATGGATACGATGTCACGACCAAGGATGAGTACCTAAGAAAAAGCACGTCTTATAATATTCAAAATTACACAAAAGAAATACATACACTTCAGAATAGCAATGCCCTTTTTATCGCTGCATCAGAGTTTATAAAGAAGAAGCTCATCCAAAAAGGCTTCCCAGAAAAACAAATTCTTGTCCATTACATTGGGGTCAATCTTGATCTACTGAAAAGGGATGATACTGTCTCCCGTGAGGATACTATACTATTTGCAGGACGGCTGGTTAAAAACAAAGGCTGTGAGTACCTTATCAAGGCGATGAAAATGGTTAACGAGCAAAAGCCTCATGCGAAATTGATTATCGCAGGTGATGGACCTGAGAGACACGCTCTTGAAGAGCTTGCATCTCAACTATATGTTAATAGTGAGTTTTTAGGAAAAATCCCTTATAGAGAAGTACTCCATCATATGAATAAGGCAAAAATCTTCAGTGTACCAAGCCTTGAAATTGAAACAGGTGCATCTGAAGGGTTTGGAATGGTCTTTGCAGAAGCACAAGCCATGGGACTGCCGGTTGCCAGCTTTGAAACAGGCGGAATCCCCGAAGCTGTCTCTCATAATGAAACTGGATTACTCTGTCCACCGAAGGATTCTGAGAAACTTGCAGAAAATATATTGTTTCTGTTAGAGAATCAACAGATGTGGGAAGAGTTCAGTAAGGCGGGTGTTGTGAGGGTAAAAGACCGCTTCAGTCTTCATGAGCAAAATAAGAAGCTGGAAGAAATTTATGAAAGCATGATCCTTCAACACAAAGCCCGCTAATCGCTTATTCAAATCTGAAAGATAACACTGCAGCAGCCTCGCGGAATGCAATAAAGTAAACACTGGCCAGCACTTTTATCAAGGCTCTTTTCGTAAACTTTGTTGCTATTTGATACTAAATCCAAATAAATAACCCTAATTCACGAGTATAACTCGTAAACAGGAAAAGAAAAGAGCTGCGCTCCTCGTTTAGAAAGTAATACCTCAATATCCATGGGAAAAATCCGGCTCTTGGGATTTTTCCGAAAGCAACAATTTATGCGAAAACAGCCTTTATCAACTAGAGACTTACTAACGAAATTATACGAAGCAGCATGTCAAGCGAGGGCTCACAACTATAAATCCACAGTGGTGGCAAAAGTGTTTTTCCCTACCAATCAGTTCATTATGATGAAAAACGAATCAATAGAAAGTATTTTTAAAGCTACGCTTACTAATCCAGCTGATGTAACCAGCACAAACTGGTGCGGATATACAATTTACTCTGCTTATCCTCTGGAGATTTTCAGCTGCACAGCCGAAAATAACCCTGATTTGAACTTTTTAATGGCAGGGTACATTGTAGACGGAGATTTATCTGAGATGTCAAACATGGACATTCTCACTACTATCGCTGATCATTCTGGTAATGTTGAAGAATGGATCAACAACTTGAACGATATTCAGGACGATTTGCAGCGTTCCTTCATGACGGGTCGAACGTATATTGCGCCTCCGACGCTGCTCTTTGCGCCAATTGTATTATACAGAAGCCAACGGAGAAACCATATCTTCATCTCATCCCGATTTAATACTCAAAATACAAGATCAAAAGCCGATCCTGGAGCCGGAAGTGGCAGATCTCCTTTCTTCAGCAAAGTATAAAACTCTTAAATCTCCTTGGTATGGAGACCGTTGGATCGATAAAAGAATTCGTAAGGTGCTTCCAAACCATTATTATAATGGGCTCAGAAAAAAAGCGGAGAGAATGAATCTGCAAATTTCCGTCCCTTCAGAGAAAGACGAAATTTTTCGTTTCACTACAGCGATTATGAAAGGGTCATTAAAAGCAATCAAGCAAAGGTATGTTATTTGGCAGCCTCTTTACCACAGGGTATGACTCCAGAGTCCTATTAGCCGCTTTCAAGGACATTAAAGACGATGTACAGTTCTATTTGTTCCAGAGGGACACTTCCCAATCGAGCGATGTTCACATTGCCCAGAAGCTTTCCCAACGATTACAGCTGAATTTGAAGGTGATCCGGACAGAGCCAGTCAATGAAGCGTTTAAAGAACTAATGAATGAACTATTTTTCTACCCACGAACACTTCCTTAAACAACCAATATTCAATGGCATTATTTCAATAATAAAAACCAGAATATCATTAATGTTAATGAAAATGGAGGAGAGATTGCGAAAGCCTTCTATCCAAGAGCACGTTCCGGCGATTCAGAAAAAGAACAGTTGATATCTTTTACTAAGTTTCCCGAAATCTTTAAAGATGAGGTTACGAAATGGTATGGGGACGCGAAACCTTGGGCTGAGAAACAAGGAATAAATATAGCGGATTTATTCTATTGGGAACAAAGAATGGGAAATTGGGGAGCTCTTTTTCCATTAGAACAAGATGATGCCATTGAAGAATTTTCTCCCTTTTCAAACCGCCCACTATTATTTGCGCTCTTGAAAACACCCGTCCAAGATCGAAAAGGCCCTGATCATCAGTTATTCAAGGAAATGATTCTAGAAATGTGGCCGGAGACCCTGGAATATGATTTCAATCCGATACTAGGCATAAATATAAAGGCTCGTCTTACAAAGCTGGTAAAGCACAATCCAGTTTTATTTAACATCTACAAAAAGATAAAGCAGTAAATCCCACCCCTTCAGTGATTGCTGAAGGGATTTTTAATTGTCATCACAAGTATGCAGGTTTCTAATTTAAATCGAGTAGGAGGGGGTGACTAACCCCCGACCTCTCACACCACCGTACGTACCGTTCGGTATACGGCGGTTTCAATTAAGTCAAACGCAAAGTTTGATATCTCATAAGCAGACTCTTGAGCCCTTGATTCGACCAGTATTGGTTATCAAGGGCTCTATCTAAGATGGGGCTTTTAGCGATACGCCAATAACCCAACCTAGTATTTGCCCATTCCCAAGCCTTGTTAGTTTGTATTCCTAACTTCGTTAGGTTTCTATGTTTTGTTTTAACTTTCT
>NZ_VTEI01000023.1 GCF_008180415.1 Rossellomorea vietnamensis | reverse complement strand
CTCCATTAGGAAGGATAATGTTTCTGCTTCATCAAGCAACACGTACGCCAAGTGCTGATTCTCCTTAATTGATTCAGTCCTTCCCAATGGCTCTAGATACCATTGGTACTATGACTTCTGCTGACTTCTGACTGTTCAGCTATTTATCATTAAATAGGTTACCGAGTGTGCTCGGCTTATCAGTCAGACCTCCCTGGGTAAAAGTACAATCTTTCCCTCCACCTATCTGCTTCATTTACTTTGTATTGCTTTCGGCAGAAAGGACTTTGTTTTGTGTTGAAAACTCGTCCAACAATACTAGCCTCTTATGAAGTTCGTGTTCCTCAGACCGGAGGTTTGCCGCTCGCTTCCTTCAGATTCCACGTCACCATGGACACCCTTGCGTTAAGCTAACTGCTACTTCTGCCTTCACAGTTCGGGACTTACACCCTATAGATTGCACCCATGCCAGGCGCACAACAAAAAGGAATCGCCGAAAATTCGGCGATTCCTTTTTTAATGCTCTTTATTCGTACTGCAGTTTTCGCAGGTTCCGTATATCTCCATCCTATGATTGCGAACTTTGAAACCAGTAACATGTGAAGCGAGATGTTCCACTTCATCCAGTCCCGGGTAGTGAAAGTCGACAATTTTTCCGCACTCGTCGCAAATTACATGATAATGATCGGTTGTCACATAATCAAAGCGGCTGGATGCGTCTCCATAAGTCAACTCTTTTACTAAGCCCACTTCCCTGAAGACCCTCAGGTTGTTATAGACTGTCGCTACACTCATATTCGGGAACTTACCTTCTAATGCTTTATAAATATCATCAGCAGTTGGGTGCGCCATAGAATGTATCAAGTATTCCAAAATCGCATGACGTTGGGGAGTAATACGGACTCCAGTTTCCTTCAGCGTGTCGATCGCTTCTTTCAATTGGACCTCTGACATCGCCATGCACCTCTATTCCATAAAGATTATTATTTTATAATGTTTATAATTAGTGTACTAACGATGGTAAGGTTTTGTCAATAAAACTCCTCATTAATTCCCCTGGTGAAGATTTTTTTCCTTTTCACCAAGTTGATTGTTGATATATCTTGCTGCAACAAAAAGGAAATCCGAAAGACGGTTTAAATACGATAAGACAAGCGGATTGACTTCTTCATCAATACTGACCGACTCTCTCTCCGCCCTGCGGACAACCGTTCTTGCAGTATGTAATGCCGCGCCTGCAGGATGGCCACCGGGAAGAATGAAGTTGGATAACGGAGTCAAGGCGGAGTCCCACTTATCGATCGTCGATTCCAGGTCCTTTACATCCTCTTCCGTCACCTTCCATTTCACTTCTTTCCCAGAAGGTGTCGCGAGCTCTGCACCTACATGGAACAAGGTCGTTTGAATCTTATGGAAGACCGCTTCAAACTCCCCCCGTTCTTCAAAGTACTCATTCTTAATATAGCTTAACCCAAGGCCAATTAAAGAATTCGCTTCATCACAGGTCCCGTAGGCTTCCACTCTGCGGTCTGATTTGGAAACACGCTGCCCGTATACAAGTGAGGTCGTCCCTTTATCACCAGTTTTAGTATAAATTTTCATAACTCAGTACCCTCTTTCCACCTGAATTTTGTTGATATAGTTATTTTCATTATTCATATAGGCTGTCATGTTCTTTTTAAATATATCAAAAGAACGTGGAAGGTAATATTCGGTCCTGCTGGACAGATGCGGGGTGATGGTCACTTTATCCATCCTCCAAAAGGGATGATCACTTTCCAGCGGCTCCCTTTCAAAGACATCCAGATAAGCGTGAGCAAGTTCGTTATTCTGCAGCGCATCAATAAGAGTTGAACTTTCAAACAAGTCCCCTCTTCCTATATTTATGAATACAGAGGACTTCTTCATACATTGAAAATGCTCTTTTTTCAGCAAATGCCTTGTCTCCATTGTGCTTGGAAGGACAGCTATCACATAATCAGCTGTTCCGAGAATGCTCTTCACTTCTTTAAGAGGATGCATTTCATCAAAGTAGGTTTTCTTGCTTCCACTAGTATTTATACCCAAAACCTTCATTCTGAAAGCTTTACCCAGTCTTGCGATTTCGCTTCCGATCGCACCAGCCCCCAGGATGAGCAAGGTTTTTCCGAATAATTCAGAACTTGGAGCTTCCCTCTCCCAAAGGCCCTGACTGATATCTTTCCTGATCCTGGGAAATTGCTTGGCATGTTGAAGCATTGAGCCCAAGGCAAACTCAGCCATCGGAATAGCATGAATGCCCTTCACGTTGGTCACTAAAATCCCTTTTTCTTTAATCAGCTTTAAGGGCATTAACTCCAAGCCGGCTGACATGACCATAATCCAGCGCAGCTTCCCAGCCTTCTTGATATGTTCGTCAGTCATGTCTTCCCCGAAAGTGACAATTACTTCCGCTTCAGGCAAAAAATCTGAAGCTTTTTGCATTGATTCAAAATACTCAAACCTGCACCCGGGATACTCTGTTTCTATTTCTTTTTTAAATTTCTCAGGTGGATGGAATGTGTATAATACTTTCATTATGGCACCTCTATTTCCAGCACTTTGTATCATTATTTTATCATTTCATTCTTCTTATTCCTATTAAATGGTTTAGAAAAGGGGTGTCTGTGGATGGGATGGCAATTCGACTTCCATTTACGCTAAATTTGTTCTAAACAGATTTTCATTGAAAAAGGCTTAGAGATCATCGCCTCTCTAAGCCTTTTTGAGTGTAATGCTGTTTAACTGGTTTGTTCTGAAGTGTACTTCGTTAAGCTTTACAAGTAAATCCGTTACTTGATCCTTAATAGCTTACTATTTTCATCTAAGCCTTCTCTTCGTCATCCTCTATTATCTCGAGCTGTAGTATGGGTGCTTCCCCTTCTACTACATTTATTGCTTTATCCAATTCCAGGATACCCTCCAGGAGGTCACCGATATGCTCACTTTCTACATCTTCAATAGCAAATATCCGCTGCGCGAAATTCGATTCCAAAATTGCGGTATTCCCTTCTCCGAATGATTTGGCATCAAAAGGCAGGAAGTCTTGAAAAACACTGACGAGTTCGTTTAAAGAGACCGGAGAATCCACCGTTTCCTCCATAGCCTCCAGCTGCTCCTGCAATATCTGATTTTGAGCCCTTAACTCCTCTAGTTCCACCATCAACTTCAGGTTTTGTTTTTGCAAAAGCTCGTTCTCGTTTTTTAAAATGCTTGTTATTTCAGCTGATTCAGGGGCATGATTGGAACTTCCGGCTGTATTCACTTTCACCTGAATGCACCTCCTGTTTTTGCGATAGTGTATGCAGAACTGGGTGTTTAGTGAACGAATAAGATTGTTTTTGCATAGATTGCTGCTTTGGAAAAAATCCCAAAAGCCGGATTTCCCCCTGGATATGGAGGATTTTCTCAAAACGGAGGGAGTTTTACGAAAGGCTCTTTTTATACAGGAACTAAAACTTTAGACTTTGTTTCATTTTTGGTGGTGACTACTAAGTCATGGGTGATTCGTAAACTTTATATCTTTTTAAAAACCATTTTACTGGATTAGAGAGAAATCTCTTGGGATCTGTGATATCCGGAAGCAACACTCTAAACGAAAAGACTTTGACAAAAAATCTCTTTTCTTTAAGACTGTTGCTATTTAACACTTTTTCTTCCTCCCCTTTTATTTAAGGGGATTGGAGCGGAAGGCGTGCGACCTTCTGCGGGACTAGCGGGACAGATGAGACCCCGGAGGCGAAGCCGAGGCTCAACGTCCCCCCCGCGGAGTCGCGCGCCTGGAGAGGAAATCCATTACTTTTCAACAGCCACAATCTTTTCGAAAAGAGCGTTACGAAAAGAACCATAAAAAAGAACGGCCGCGTTATGCAGCCGTCAAAGATCCGAGACTTATTTGAGGAGGTATGCCCTACTTTAATCTATGTAATATGAAGGGAAGTGAATGGACAAAAGCCTCCTCTTTTAAAAAATAGGCCTTATTGAAGGTTTTCTTTTATATAATTCAGCGCTTCTTCTACATGGCCCTTCACTTTCACTTTTCTCCATTCTTTGGCGATATTGCCTTCTTTATCAATGATGAAGGTTGACCGTTCAATGCCCATGTATTCTTTTCCGAAGTTTTTCTTCAGCTTCCAGACCCCATAATTTTCCGCCGCTTCATGATTTTCATCCACCAGCAAAAGGAAAGGCAGTCCATGTTTCTCAACAAACTTCTCATGTTTATTCTTCGGGTCAGGACTTACGCCCAGGATCACAGCATCAAGATCCTCGAATTGCTCATGCTGGTCCCTGAAATCACATGCCTCCGTGGTACATCCCGGCGTCATGTCCTTGGGATAAAAATAAAGCACGATATTTTTCCCTTCATAATCAGAGAGCTTTACCATTTCACCATTGCTGGCTTCAAGTTCAAATTGCGGGGCCTTCTTCCCTGTTTCAACTGTCATTTAAATCCTCCTCCTATCATTTATACATTTAGCTTACCCAAAATGAATGGAAGGCTCAACTGTTTGTCCTTCCAGGCTTTCCTCTCTGTTCGTCTACAAAAAACGTTTTTATCACAAATGCAGCAGGAATTGTATACCCCAGCCATGATTCAACAAGCGCAATTCCCCTTCCCACTCCTATAGGCGTCACATCCCCATATCCAACAGAAAACAGGGTGACACCGCTGAAATATAAACAGGTGAACAAGTGATCAAGAAAATCTCCTTGAATTACTTCTCCTCCCTCTGTCAGCAGGTCGATTCCTTCCACTTCCAGAAGGACGTAGACCAGTCCAAAACCCAGCATCAGCACAAGATAAGAAATGCCCAACAAAAGAAAATTCTTAATGGAGAGATGCTTTTCTCTCCATTTTGACGGAAAAAAAAGGGTCCTTAAACTCATCACCATACAAAACACTATAGCAGTTACCAATATATAAACCATCATTCCTCAACCCTTTTGGATATTGCTTTCAAATGCCTGTCTTACATCTTACGTATAGACATCCCGAATCATGTTGAGCAAACAAAAAAACACCTTCTATAAATAGAAGATGTTCGTTAGGAGCCCATTTTAGTTCCCTGCTCCCCGATACCTTTTGACCCCTTCATTCCAAAGAAAGATGGAAATTGCAAAGAAGGCTGTGCCGACCAGCGGAGTCAGGTAGGAAAAGACATACCACTCTTCCCTGCCGAGAAAATAGGCAGCCGGATAAACACCGACGAATGCAAAAGGAAGTATCCAAGTCAGGACAAACCGGATCACGTTATTATAAATATCAACCGGGTATCTGCCGTAATTACCGATATTGTACATCATCGGCATTATGGAGGTTTTCGCATCCGACCAGAAGCCGATGCTTGCAAGACATATAAAGATCCCTGCATACACCAGTGCGCCGCCTGCCACAAACAACACAAACAGGATCGGATCCAACCATTCTATCGTGAGGCCAAGGTTTTGCCCTGCATAGACCATGATGACGATTCCCGTCACGACGCCGAACAGCGACTCAAGCTCCATCCTCTCCAGAATGACCTGGAAGAGACTATGAATCGGGCGGGTCAGGATCCGGTCCATTTCCCCTTTCACAATATACCTTTCATTGAAATCCCAGATATTAAAAAAGGTTGAAAACAGGGCGAACGGGACAAGGAAGAACCCATAAATGAAGATGATTTCGTCCCGGGTCCAGCCGCTTAAGAATTGGGTGTGGCCGAAAACAACCAGGATAAAGACTAGATTGACAGCTTGAAAGAGCAGGTCAGAAAGTATTTCAACAACAAGATCTGTTCGGTACTGCAATCTTGTTTTCATATATTGGGAAATATACCGGAAGAACATTGATAGATAAAACACTTCTCACCCTCCTTGAATAGTCATTTGTTTTTTAGCAATCTGCCACAGCGCCCAGATCGGCACCATCAATACTAGAACCCAGGCAGCCTGCATACCTAGAGCCTCATATACTTCAAAGCCTTTATAGCCTTCAGTAAAAATCATGCTCGGAACATAACTGATGCTTTGAAAAGGCAGAAACTTCATTGTCTCCTGCGCCCAAAGAGGAAAGAAACTGATTGGCAGCAGAAGTCCTGAAAACAGATCGATAACGACCCGTTTAGCACGAATTAATCCATCATTGTTAAATAAGAAAAAAGTAGTAATTCCAGTCAGCAAATTGATTTGTGTATTAATCATGAAGCTGAAAATGATGGAGACGGCAAAGATCAGCCAAGTGGAAACATTAGCTGACACTTCTATCGGAAATACAAGTGCTACAATCACCATACCGGGAACGGAGAAAAACAGCAGCCTGAATATGCCCTCTCCCAGACCCTGCATGGTTTTCATTCCAAGGTAGCTGTAAGGTCTGATCAATTCGACAGCCACTTTTCCCTCTTTTATTTCGGTTGCTATCTCTCTATCGATGTTATTGAAATAAAAGGCCCTTGCCATCCAGGCAACCGCGATATAGGTGGTCATTTGAATGACAGACAACCCTTCGATATCCTCTTTCCCTCCATAAATAGCCTGCCACAGGAAGTAATAGGCTCCGATATTGATGCTGTAGATCAGGATGCCGCTGTAATAATTCGTTCGATAAGCAAGCATCATCAAAAAGCGGATGCGGATCATCTCAATATATTTTGACATTGCCGATCCCCCCTACGCCTTCACTGTTTCTCGTTGTGCTGGTTTGATATCGACAACGCCCTGTTCATAAATGTTGCGGATGATCTCTTCTGTTGTCGTCTCCTTGATTTTCATGTCCCTGACTTTATAGGCGGAAACAACGAGGCCGATTAATTCGGATATTTTATTATCATCTGCTTCGATAAGCGCTGAGAAACTCATATCTTTTTCATCAAGATGCCATTGTGCTCCCAGCTCAGCAGTAAGTGTATTCAATCCTTCTATTGCGGGCTGGTCAATGAATTGGAATACAATTTCTTTCTGTTCTCCCCATTCTGTTTTCAGATTCTGAAGAGCTCCGTCATAGATGATCTGTCCTTCATCCAGCATGACTACCCGTTCACAAAGTGCCTCAATATCAGTAAGGTCATGTGTCGTAAGCAGAATGGTCGTGTTATATTTCTCATTGATCTCCTTCAGGAACTGCCTGATCTTCAATTTCACAAGCACGTCTAACCCGATTGTCGGCTCATCGAGAAATAACAGCTTCGGATTGTGCACAAGAGCTGCAGCAAGTTCACATCTCATTCGCTGCCCCAAGGAAAGCTTTCTGACAGGCTTGTCTAGCAGAGGGGCTATTTCCAGTGTTTCGATGACATGATCCATGTGTTCTTTGTATTGTTGATCTGGAACCTTGTAAACCTTTTTCAAAAGCTGAAAAGACTCCTGGACTGCGATATCCCACCACAGCTGGGAGCGCTGGCCGAACACAACACCAATACTGCTGACAAACTTTTCCCTCTCCTTATGAGGGTTCATGCCATTGACCGTCACCGTACCTGACGTCGGGGTCAAGATACCAGTCAGCATTTTGATACTGGTCGATTTACCGGCACCATTTTCACCGATATAACCGACCATCTCTCCTTGTTTCACTGTAAAACTTATATCATTAACCGCCGAAACGACTTTATAATTGCGGGTAAATAAATCACGAAAAGCACCCTTTAAACCAGAACGGCTGGAGTAGGCTTTAAAATCTTTCCGAAGATTATGGACTTCTATTGCATTCATATCTGCTCCTCCTTCCATACAAACCATGAAATAGTGTAACACAGTCCTCATGGATTCAGAGCAGGAGATGCTTAGTCTCCACTATCTTCCTTACACCATTAAGATTCCATTCATTTGCGCAATGGAGGACATCATACTAAAATGAGTGAGAGATTCAGAAAAAAGAAGGAGGAATTTCATGAATTTCAGTAATTCTGAACGTTTACATAAAAAAGCATTGAAAAGCATCGTGGGCGGAGTAAACAGCCCTTCACGTTCATACAAAGCAGTCGGCGGCGGTTCTCCTGTTGCCATGGAGCGTGCAAACGGAGCTTACTTCTGGGATGTGGATGGCAATAAGTACATCGATTATCTTGCTGCATACGGGCCTATCATCACCGGCCATGCCCATCCGCATATAACAGAAGCCATAACAAAAGCTGCTGAGAACGGTATTTTATACGGAACACCTACACCTTTCGAAGTGAAGTTTGCCGAAATGCTGAGAGAAGCTATGCCGAACCTGGATAAAGTTAGATTCGTCAACTCTGGAACAGAAGCTGTCATGACGACCATCAGGGTCGCCAGGGCTTACACCGGCAGAGACAAAATCATCAAATTCGCTGGCTGCTACCATGGCCATTCAGACCTTGTCCTTGTGGCAGCAGGTTCAGGACCGGCAACTTTAGGGACACCAGACTCTGCAGGGGTACCGAAAAGCATCGCCAATGAGGTTATCACCGTTCCATTCAATGACATTGAGCCATTTAGGGAAGCTATGGAAAAATGGGGCGATCAAATCGCCGGAGTCCTTGTTGAGCCGATTGTCGGCAACTTCGGAATTGTTGAACCAAAAGAGGGATTCCTTCAGCAGGTCAATGACATTTCCCATGACGCAGGCGCCCTTGTCATTTATGATGAGGTAATTACAGCATTCCGCTTCATGTATGGCGGAGCTCAGGATATGCTTGGCGTCAAACCTGACTTAACCGCAATGGGCAAAATCATCGGCGGCGGCCTTCCAATCGGGGCCTATGGCGGGAAAGCCGAAATTATGGAGAAGGTCGCACCTCTTGGGCCGGCTTATCAGGCAGGAACGATGGCAGGAAATCCTGCTTCCATCCTTTCAGGAATCGCCTGCCTCGAAGTGCTGAAAGAGGAAGGGGTATATGAGGAGCTCGACCGCTTGGGCGCCATTTTAGAAGAAGGCATTCTAAAAGCAGCCCAAAAATATGAGACACCGATTTCAATCAACCGTTTAAAAGGCGCTCTTACCTTATACTTCACAACCGAAAAGGTGGAAAATTACGATCAGGCTGAGGCAACAGACGGAGAAATGTTCTCCAAATTCTTTAACCTCATGCTTCGCCAGGGCATCAACCTTGCACCATCAAAATATGAAGCTTGGTTCATCACAACTGCCCATACTGAGAAGGATATCGCAGAAACAATCGAAGCTGTCGACTATGCATTTCAGCAATTACAAAACGCATAAACATTCACATTTATACAAGGGGGGCTTCCTCCTTGTTTTTTCTATATCTTTTAATGAAAGCGTTTACAGGGTGCTTTTTCTTTTCAGCACTCTCTTTAACCATCCATCATTTTGAATAAAAAATTGAATTCTGAAAATTCTTGTGATATCATTGAACTAGTATTCAGAATATTTTGTATGTATTCTGCATTTTTTACGGAGGTGCTTTTATTGAACGAACTACGACAAAATTGGAGCCCGGAGCTCTTTAGAGACTTTCATCACGGTGCTCATGACGCTTGCGGAATTGTTGCTTCCATTGAAAAAAACAAATTACCCGCCAGGGAAAATATTGAACGCTGCATCGATGCTTTGGTTACGATGGATCACCGGGCAGGTTTCATAAACGGCGAAGGAGACGGAGCTGGCATACATATAGATATTCCAAGAGCCGTCTGGTCCGAAAAACTCGAAGCCGCTTCTATCGATCCCTCTTTAGCACTATCACCCCGATTCATTATCGGCCACTTTTTCATTAAAGGAATTCCAGTAAACCAAGGAAAACAGGAAATTGTCGCCAAACTTGAAAAACAAGGATTACAGGTTGTATTAACCACTCTCGATTCAACCAGACCAGAAACACTAGGGCCCATTGCAGCACAAGAAAACCCGCATTTTCTTCAAACGGCACTTCTAGCACCGGAAGAACTGGAAAGAGCTGAAATCTATCAAAGCTTATTTGATCTGCAGAATTCCATTGAAGAAAACAGCGCTGTCCATGCGGCATCCTTAAGCCCTGATCATGTTGTCTACAAAGTTATGGGAGCCGGTGCTTCACTCCGGGAATACTATAAGGATCTGACACACCCGAAAATCGCTTCCACTATGACTCTTGGGCACAACCGCTATTCAACTAACACTCTCTCTAACTTTTTCAGGGTACAGCCGTTCAGCGTCATCGGCCACAACGGTGAAATCAATACCATCAGCAAACTTAGGGCTGAAGCGAAAAAAATTGATGTACCTCTTGTGGAAAACGGCAGTGATTCGCAGGACCTTAATAGAACGATCGAAACCCTTATTGGAAGAGACGGCTACTCCCTTTTTGAAGCCATGGAGTTAGTGTTTCCTCCAATTATTAATGAAATCATGCAATACCCCGATCATCTTCAGGACCTCTACGCTTATTTAAGAGAAACGTGGGGACATTTTGCTCAAGGTCCTGCCGGCATTGTGTCAAGATTCGGAGAAGAAGCTGTCTTTAGTGTGGATTCATTGGGACTGCGCCCGCTCTGGATGCTGGAAGTGGAAAGCGCCTATGTTTTCGCCTCTGAGCCGGGCATCATCAATTCTTCGGAATTCACTGCAGATCCAAAACCACTCTCTCCAGGTGAGAAAATAGGTTTTGCCTGGGATAATGATACGATTAAAAAATATGAATATAGCGATTTCCAAAATGAAATCCACAGCCGCTTTGAAACCCGCATTGCTTTTAAGGGATACAAGAGCAGGCTTGAAACACTTAATCTTCCAAAAAATATCATGATGAGTTATCCCAACAGCATTGAAAATGGGCAGTATAATGCATTCGGCTGGGAACGTGAACAGGTTCAGCTGCTGGAGCAGATGGCAGAAAAAGGCGCGGAGCCGATCCGGTCGCTCGGACATGACTCCCCCCTTGCAGCCATCAATCCTAACCGAAAAAACGTGACGGACTTCATAAAGGAAAGCGTTGCTGTCGTTACCAATCCGGCCATCGACAGAGACCGTGAAACAGAGCATTTTTCCACAAGGACGATTATCGGGAAACGACCACACTACAACAGCAGGACAGAAGAATTCCTTGCCGTTGAATTGCTGACTCCCCTTGTCATTGAAGGCAAAGCCGGCTGGCAGGCTGCAGAAATTTTACAGCAGCCAAGCTATGATGGATTAGTGCATCTATTCCAATCAGACAATTTATGTCATTTCATCTCGATTACCTTTTCTGAGGAAGAGACGATTCCCGCAGCATTAGAAAGATTGGCAGATGAAGCTGCCGAGGCAGTATCTTCCGGCAAAACCCTGCTCGTATTGGATGATGGAGATTCACACCATGATGGCAAGCTGTGGCTCGATCCCCACCTTGCTTTAGCAGCGGTCGACCAGCGCCTGACTGACGACTCTTTAAGGAGAGACTGTTCACTGCTTCTTCGTTCGGCAGCAATCCGTTCCCTTCATGACGTTATAGTTGCATACGGCTTCGGAGCGGACGCGATCAGCCCTTACTATATGTTCCTGACTGTAATGGAGGAAGAGTCCAATGAGCCTGTGCTGAACTTATATACTTCATTGCAAAAAGGATTGGAAAAAGTCATTTCCACTATCGGCATTCATGAACTTAGAGGTTACGGAAGACTCTTCTCTTCCATAGGCTTAAGTGAAGAAGTCGCCAGGACACTGGATATCGTCAACTTCTTCGGTGCTGAAGGCCTTGCATTCAATTTCGAGGAAATGAAAAAGGATTCAATCCAAAGAGCAGCAGATTACTTTGATGAAAAACAGAGAATTTCCAAGAGCTTTCATTTGTTTCCGCGTATCTGGAAGGCGATTGGAGATGTAGCGAGAACGGGTGATTATACTGATTACAGAGAAAAAATCACTGAGCAGGAAGAGACAAAACCTGTAACAATCAGACATTTGACCTCTCTTAAAAAGTCCAATAACCCAATCGATCCTGAAAAAGTAGATATAAGTGTAGGCAGTCACAGTCTTCCTTTTGCCATTGCCTCCATGTCATTCGGCTCCCAGAACGAAATTGCGTTCAGAGCTTATGCAGAAGCGGCGGACCGCCTCAATATGGTGAGCTTGAATGGAGAAGGCGGAGAGATCAAGGATATGATTGGCAAATATCCAAATTCACGCGGACAGCAAATTGCTTCCGGCCGCTTCGGTGTCAACGCCGAGCTTCTGAACTCTTCCAATCTGCTCGAAATCAAGATTGGCCAAGGAGCCAAACCGGGCGAAGGCGGACACCTTCCAGGTTCCAAAGTCACGGCGAAGATCGCCCAGGCCCGTAATGCAACTATCGGCTCTGATTTAATCTCGCCTTCCAACAACCATGATATTTATTCGATAGAAGATCTTGCTCAAATGATCCATGAACTGAAAACGGCCAATGACCAGGCTAAAGTGGCTGTAAAAGTACCTGTGGTTCCGAATATCGGGACCATCGCGGTCGGAATTGCCAAAGCCGGGGCGGATATCGTTACATTGAGCGGTTTTGACGGCGGAACCGGTGCAGCAAGAATTCATGCACTGCAGCACGTCGGGCTTCCGGTAGAAATCGGGGTGAAAGCGGCCCACAATGCTCTTCTTGAAGCCGGTTTGAGAGACACTGTCGAAATCTGGGCTGACGGCGGAATCAAAAGCATGCAGGATGTAATGAAAGTGATGCTTCTTGGAGCCAACAGAATCGGCTTCGGCACTCTGTCAATGATTGCCATTGGCTGTACAACATGCCGCGGCTGTCATCTTGATACTTGCCATGTCGGCATTGCGACACAGATCGAATCGGAAGCACAAGCGAAAGATCATGGTTTACGCCGCTTCGTTCCTAGACAGCTGGATTTGGCTGTCTCCGGACTTACCAACCTGTTCACTGCATTTGGAGAAGAACTGAAATCCCTTGCCGCATCCATCGGTGTCCAGAATCTTCAGGATGCAGTCGGAAGATCTGACCTTTTGGAGCAGGTCAGAGGGAATGAATCCATGAACCTGTCCACACTTCTTCAGCCGCTTGAAATCGGACAGCTTCATAAAGAAGCAGCCGCTTCTCTTGAACAGCCAAGATTGCTTCAGGCTGTCTCAGGTGAATACCTTGACAGCAGTGTGGAAGAACTGCACCTTTCAAGAGAATTCTCGGGGGTTATTTCAAATCAGCGTGTACTGGGCAGCCGAGCTTCCGGACACCGTGTACGTTCCAAGCTGAAAAACGCCAATTCTGAATTACAGCCTGTCCAGCTTTCTTACAAAGATTGCTCTATCCCAGGAAACGGTCTTGGTGCTTATAATGTTGACGGCATCAACATCACTGTCAGCGGAGGAGCACAGGATGGACTTGGTAAATCAAGCTACGGGGGAAGCATTGTCGTTACGAAAGGCAGAACCAAAAATGATCTATTCTTCAATGGCTCTGCCGGAAAAGGTTTTGGCTATGGAGCTCAGGAAGGTTTATTGATGGTGCAAGGCAATGCAGATGCCCGCGCAGGGATCAGGCTGTCAGGAGCAGACATGGTCATCGGCGGCCAGGTAACAAAACCGATACCGGCTCAAGAACACGGAAACCTGGGGGCAAATGCCAACATTAAAGGATTCGCCTTTGAGTACATGACAAATGGACGCGGTCTCGTGCTTGGAGATCCGGGACCATGGATCTGTGCAGGAATGACAGGCGGAGTCGTCTATCTCCGCCACCAGCCTGAGATGGGGCTGACACAAGAAGCTATTACAAGACGTATTGCCAAAGGGGCCAAAGTTCAGCTTCAGTCGTTGAATGAGCAAGGAGTCGAAGATGTCACTGAACTTCTTTCTAAGTACATTAAAACACTGGAGACCGAGCAGCCCCAGGAAGCGGAAGGCTTAAGAAAACTCCTGGCATCACCAGGAGAACATTTCCTTCAAGTCATCCCTTCTAAAGAACAAGCAGATCCATCCGTATCGACAGAGTAAGAATCGTTTGGCTATCGGTGTTTTGATACCGGAGCGAGGTACATCAAAACAGAAATATCCTTGGATCATGTACCTCGCCGGCGGAGCGAGGTACAACAAATCAGAAGAATCCCAAGATCATATCCCTCGCCGGTGCTTAACGAAAGACCCTCTACTGGATATAAGAATATAAAAAAAGGCTGATGCTGGATGGTTCACTCCCCTGCACAGCCTTTTTACTTATTCCCTGTCTATGAAAAATACACAAATTCCTATTCCCTTTTTTCATCCTTATCAGTACAATAGGGTCTATGTTATTAAAAGAGTAAGCAACCATAACGCCGCAAAGAGTGTTTCCTTCCCGACGGCAAGCACTATGAAAAGAATACCTAAATACAAAAAGTGTTTATTGCTCCACTATCAAGAAAAACTGTTTAGCATTCTCTCATTGTGTTAAATCTACTATATAGTCATCTATTTATAAAAGGTTGCTGCAATGTTACTCACCAAAATAAGCACACTGGAAAGGATATAAAAAATGAAGCTAGGTGCCCGTATTTTCAAAACCGGGATTGCAATTGTACTCGCTTTGCTGGTGGCAGATATGCTCAACTTCCCAAACCCTGTCTTTGCTGGGATTGCGGCGGTGTTTGCTATTCAGCCGACCATTTACCGGTCATACCTCACCATTATTGAACAAATACAAGCGAACTTGATCGGCGCTGCTCTTGCCGTCCTGCTTGTGCTCTTATTTGGCCACAATATCCTCGTTGTAGGACTGGCTGCCATTATTGCAATCTTAATCATCTTAAAACTGAAACTTGAGAACACAATCGGACTTGCACTTGTTACCCTTATCGCCATCATGGAAGCACCACAGGATGATTTCATACAATTCTCGCTTATTCGATTTTCAACTATTATGACAGGGGTATTCGCTTCTTTTGTGGTCAACTTGATTTTTATTCCACCAAAGTATGAAACAAAGCTCTACCATAAGATTGAGGATATCACAGAAGAGATTTTAAAATGGATCCGCCTGAGCAACAGGCATTCATCCGACTTCCACCTTTTGAAAAAAGACTTTGAAAAAATTAGAGAACGATTGACAAAAAGTGAACAGCTGTATCTTCTTTATAAGGAAGAAAGAAACTACTTTAAAACAAGTGATATAGCGAAAAGCCGGAAGCTCGTCATTTACAGGCAAATGATCTCAGCTGCAAGAAGAAGTTTTGAGATCCTTAAACGCCTGAACCGTTATGAAAATGAACTCAATCACCTCCCAGAGAAGCTGAGAGCTTCGATAACAGAACAGCTTGACTGCCTGCTGACTTACCATGAACAGCAGCTGCTCCGTTTTATCGGGAAAATGCACACAATCCAAGATAATGAGCACACCAATGCCGTCTGCTTAAACAGACGGGAAATGATGAACCTGTTTATGGACGAAATCAACAAGTCGTATAACGAAAGTGACATTAATACATTCCACATCCTGCATATCTTCTCGGCTATCTTTGAGTATGATGAACAGCTGGAACACCTTGATACACTGATCACAAGCTTCCAATCTTATCATAAAGAAGAGAATGAAGTGACTGTCAGGGAGACTGAGGAGTATTGATAGCAGTTTGGGCAAATTAAAAAGAGAGCTTGGGGTTTTTAAAAATCCATGCTCTCTTTTTTATACGCTGTTTTCGCAAATGTTGGGGCTATTTTAAATCAAATGGATTTCCACTCCTTCTACGTAAAAATGGGAGGAGATAAAATAGTATTCAGAAGCAACAATCTTTTGGAAAGGCTTTTTTTGTAAACTTTGTTTGCTATTTAATACTAATTCAGAAAAATAACCATATTAGAGGGTAAAATAGGTAACAGCAAAAAGAAAAGAGCTGCTTTTCCTCGATTAGAGATAAAACTCTTAGTATCCGGAGAAAAATCCGGCTATTGGATTTTGCCGAAAGCAACAAAATATGCGAAAAAAGCCTTTAAAGCCTTTTTATATTACAACCACCATTTTTTTTGCGGTAAAAGATAAATATTATCAAATTCGAAGTGCTTCTGGAACCAAGAATATATCAATGTTTTCTTTACTAGATACTCAGAAGCTGAATGAGAAACACCGATTAATGACATTTCTGTTTGATTTGCGTAGTTCTTAACTTCCTCAAATCTTTTTCTACCGTAATCATTGTCAATATGGCAGTGAATTTCTCCTGAAATGTATGTATCCACTCCTTTGTCTTCCGCTATCCTCATCCATTTTGTTTTATCTCCACAGCCAGCGACAATTGCTACTTTCTTTACATCGCTCCTCTTCCCCTCAAAATCCACATAGGGTATATTAAAATTACTTTTAAGCTGCTCTATGAAGTCTTCTAATTGTGTTGGTTCAACATCACCTATTATTCCAATGTCCCCATGTTCAGGACTATGTATAAACCGTTCCGTTATTTCCACTTTCAATGCCTCTGCAATCGCTTGGCTGGTTCCTAACGTTTTATGATAATCCATTGGAGCGTGACATGTATAAATAGAAAGTCCTTTACTTCTAATGTCGTCCATTAAGCTCTTCTCTTCGATAGGTACAAAACCTCTTCCCTAGTCACCCTTCGGATTTCCGCACTCCATCAATAATGGATGATGCATAAACAACAGGTCACCAGCTTCTCCATCTTCAATGAACTTTTCTAAAACTTCTTTCGTTGGAAAAACGGCTAAAAAAACGTTATTAACTTCCTGGTCCCCTTTTATCATTAACCCATTGAATAACTCGCTGAATTCGGGTTCGAACTTCTCTCTCCATTTCACCCTGTCCTCATAAACCTGCGGGATGAACCTGCTAAAAGCAGGGTCCTTCCCAAAGCTTCTGATTTGAAACTCTTCATCCAAACGATCTTCTATATCCTTTAAATTTTCCATATACTACACTCCTTAGATTAATAAAGAAGTCCCGCTGCTTTTAATTCAGTATCTCTTTAGGGATATCCCATATATAATAATGCTTTGAATATTGTCTGGTTTCAATCGTAATGGTTTCTCCACCTTTTTCAAACATAAGGCCTGAGCCGATCTGCTCTTTAAACTCCCAGCCCAACGTTTCCATGTATTCTCTCGCCATCCCCAAGGGGTACTTATCCTCAAACTTAGAAATGTATCTTATTCTAGTTGATGTTCTTAACACTTCTTCATACCCATTATTGGATAACTGATGTTGGCCAATGGCAGCTAAGTAAGGAGCAGGATTGCCTTCTTGAGTCAAGGCACTCCCAAACCTTAAGGTAATAAAGCCAAAAAACAAAAAGAAAATCAATAACACTGCTCTCACTAATTTCTTCAATATTCACCTCTCCACAAATCAGTGATTTATCTAACTAATCGTAAAACTCCATATGGGTTTTGTCCTTTTTATAGAAGTTTAGCCTGTCTTGTAAAGTCCCTGTATGAAATTCAAACTTATGCCCATCGGGATCGGTAAAGTAAATAGACTTTTTATCCCTTTCGTCTCTCGGGCGTCCTGGCAAGATGTTTACGTTCAATTCCTTTAATTTTAAGTACATCCTCTCATACTCTGATTCTTCTATTGAAAAGGCTGTGTGAGTGTATGATTGGCTGATCTCTTTCCGAGGAATGCCCCTTTCCTCATTCAGGGCAAGCCAGATTCCATTTAAATCAAAGTAGGCCGTGCTTCTCCCCTTCACCAACAACTTTGCATCAAAAACATTTTTATAAAATTTGATAGAACACTCTAAATTAGACACTGAAAACAACAAATGATTAAGTCCTTTTATGGCCATCCTATCACCTCTTATTTGAGCCTATAATGTGAAATTCAACAAATAATACTGGTTATCCTGCTGGATAAACTCACCCTTTTCATTTAGGGATATAAGTTCTTTTAATTGGGTAACTGTTTTATGATGGTTTTGATCGTTGAGCAGGTGGCTTGATGACCAAAATTATGATATTCACTTAAGAAAGGGCACCTAGGCGGGGGCTTGGAGGCCTAAACTGCGGGGGTCCTTACAGAAAGGGCACCTAGACGGACTCTTGATGACCTAAACAATGGGATTCCTTTTGCAGAGAGCACCGAGACAGGCTCTTGACGACCTGAACAACGGCATTCCTTACAAAAAGGGCACCTAGGGAGCCACCTCAGCCAATCACCCATCTACTCAACCTCAAATCCAGCAATAAAAAAAGACCAAACCTTAAAGATTTGGTCTCTCTTAGTTATACTGCTGCTCAAATACTACGGCACCCTTTTAGTTCTTCATCTTAGGATCCAGCGCGTCCCGCAGGCCGTCACCCATCAAGTTAAAACCTAATACTGTCAACATGATGGCGAGCCCTGGGAAGATCATGGTCCAAGGAGCGTCAAGCATGTACCTTCTTGCATCTGACAGCATTTTCCCCCACTCGGGATCCGGCGGCTGTGCGCCTAGGCCGAGGAAGCCAAGAGCTGCGGCTTCCAGGATGGCTGTTGCAATTGCCAGGGTTCCTTGAACGATTATCGGCGCCATACTGTTGGGAAGGACATGGCTGAAAAGGATCCTTTTGTCACTCATCCCAATAGCTTTGGCAGCCATTACGTATTCCTCCTGTTTTACACTCAGCACCCGAGAGCGGATCAACCGGCCAAAGTTCGGTATATTGATGATCGCAATGGCAATGAGGGCATTCCTTAGTGATGGCCCTAATGCAGCGACTACGGCTATAGCAAGAAGGATACTCGGGAAAGCCAGCAGGATATCAAATATCCTCGATATGATGGTATCCACCCATCTTCCATAGTAGCCGGCTACTATACCCAATATGCTGCCTGCCACTGCTGAACCGACAACAGCGAAGAATCCTACTGTGAGTGAAATCCTTGCACCATGGATGATTCTTGAAAGGATATCACGGCCAAAATCATCCGTCCCAAGCCAATGTTCTGCAGAAGGAGCCTGCAGCCTTTTGGCCATATCCTGCTCATTGATTCCCTGCGGTGCGATCAGAGGACCAGTCACGGCGAGGATCACGAAGAACAGGACAATTAAGGACCCGACAAGGGCTGTTTTATTCTTCCGGAAGCTTTTCCAGGCTTCTTTCCATGGAGAGATTGTCTCTTCAGCCTCTTTATGTTTTATTTCACCTGTGTTAGGTGCCAGTTCTGCCATATCGGACACCTCTCTCTAATTGTATTTGATTCGTGGATCGACTGCTGCGTACAGAAGATCGACAATGAGATTGATTGTTACAAATATAGCGGCCACAACCAGGATTCCTGATTGGATAACCGGGTAATCACGATAGCCGATGGCGTCATAAATATATCTTCCGATTCCCGGCCAGCCGAAGATTGTTTCTGTCAGGATTGCTCCTCCAAGGAGAAGGCCCATTTGCAAACCGATGACAGTCAATACTGGGATGACTGCATTTTTTAAGGAATGCTTATACACCACCAGGAACATCTTTAAGCCTTTTGCTCTTGCTGTCCTGATGTAATCGGACTTCATGACTTCCAGCATACTGGATCGTGTCATCCTCGCAATGATAGCCATTGGAATAGTGGCAAGCGCCAATCCTGGCAGAATCAAATGCCGGATGACCTCTCCGAATTTTTGAAAGTCGCCCTGTATAAGGGTATCCAGCAAATATAAATTGGTTATCGCATCTACCGGGTTTCGTATATTCTCCCGGCCGGTCGTCGGCAGCATGTCAAGCTGAATGCCGAATATCCATTGACCCATCAGACCAAGCCAGAAGATCGGGATGGAAACGCCAACTAAAGCAAGGATCATAGCCGTATAATCAAACCAGGAGTTCTGGAACCAGGCACTGATGATTCCTGCGTTCACCCCTATTACTACAGCAATAAATATTGCTACAACAGCTAATTCAAAGGTAGCTGCGAGATACGGCCAGATTTCACTGGAAACAGTGGACTTCGTTCTGATGGATTCTCCAAGGTCTCCTTGAAAAAGACCGGCTAAATATTGAAAGTATTGAATGTACCAAGGGTTGTCCAATCCAAGCTGGCCTCTCAATGCTGCGACGGCCTCTTTGGTTGCCTGCTGTCCAAGGATTGTTTGTGCCGGATCACCCGGAATGGCCCTTATAATCATAAAAACGATAAATGTCATTCCGAGCAGTACAGGAATGAGCTGAAGCAGTCTCCTGATTGTATATTGAAACATCATGTCACCTCTTTTAATTAGGCACTTTTCGTAAACTCTTCTTGCGTAATGCCTGGCATCAAGCTCACTGCAATGCCACGCCTCTGAATGGATTCTTATACGTAGAAGGCAGCCTATTATTCAGCAAAGCCATTCATTATGTACAAAAGGGAGAAATCTAATGAAATCCCCCCTTTTGTTTTGTTCTATTCGATACTTACACCAGACAACAAGTCAGATCCAGTCGGATGCGGAAGGAAGTTCTTCACTTTCGCACTTCCTGCCAGCAGCGGCGTTGAATGTGCAAGCGGAACCCACGGAGCATCTTCATGGATAATTTCCTGTGCCTGCTTATACAGCTCAGCACGTTTATCTTCATCCACTTCTGTCTGTGCTTCAATCAATAAATCATGAAGCTCATCATTGCTGTAGTAAGCGTAGTTATTGCTTCCGATATTGTCTTTATCAAGGAGAGTATAAAGGAAGTTATCAGCATCTCCGTTATCCCCTGTCCAGCCAAGAAGGAAGGCATCTGCTTCACCTTTACTTGCTTTATCAAGGTATGTCGCCCACTCAAAAGATACGATTTCAGCTTTTACACCAATCTTGGCAAAGTCTGCCTGGATTGCTTCAGCGACTTTTTGGCCGTCCGGCATGTATGGACGAGGAACAGGCATAGCCCAAAGCTCCATTTCGAAACCATCAGGATATCCTGCTTCTGCAAGTAACTCCTTCGCTTTATCAAGGTCGAATTCATACCCTTCAATATCTTCGTTGTAACCATTGATAACTGGCGGCATCGGATTCTTAGCAGCATCTGCTTTACCTTCGAAGAACGCATCGATGATGGCTTGTTTGTTCACCGCATGATTCAGCGCCTGACGTACCTTAGGGTCATTAAATGGTTCTCTTGTGTTTGTCAATCCAAGATATCCTACGTTCAAGGACGGACGCTCATACAATTGCAGGTTTTCATCTGATGTGATTTTTTCAGCATCACTAGGATTGATCCCGTCTGCCAAGTCAATTTCTCCAGAAATCAATGCGTTCAAACGGGCAGAGTTTTCAGGAATGGACTTGAAGATGATTTGATCAAGCTTTGGCAGATCTTCTTGCCAGTAATCTTCATTTTTCTCAAGAACGATTCTGTCATTTTCTTTCCATTCAACAAATTTAAATGGACCGGTACCAGCATCTGTAGGCTGCTTGGCAAATTTGTCACCAAGTTCTTCAACGGCTGTCGGGCTCGCAATTGAGAACATGCTCATCGCAAGGTTTTTCAGGAAAGGAGCTTGAGGACGTTTCAGTTTGAATTCAACTGTACTCTCATCGACAGCGTTAACTTCTTGGATTACATGGCCTTCGTCCCCTTTAAATCCTCCAAACATAGAGCCGTAATATGGAAATTCATCAGCTGTTCCATTCATCCAGCGTTCGAAGTTGAACACCACCGCATCGGCATTGAAGTCTGTTCCATCCTGGAATTTGACTCCTTCCTGAAGCGTGAATGTGTATGTCAAGCCATCTTCAGCCACGTCCCATTCTTTCGCAAGACCGGCTTGGATCTCTGTATCCTGTTCTCCGAATTCAACAAGAGTTTCAAAAATATTCTTAGTAACTTTAAAAGATTCCCCGTCGGTAACAGTGATTGGATCCAATCCAACCGAGTCACCGCCGCGTCCAAAAATCAATGTGTTTGAAGCAGAGTCGTCACCTTCTGACCCCTCGTCACCCCCGCAGCCATACAGCGCAGTGGAAACCGCCATAAGTAGCACTAATAGTACTGCCCAGCTCTTTCTTTTCAAATAAATCCCCTCCATTATTTTTTATATATGCTTACGTCACTTGCTATCTTCATAGAGATGGCAGGCAACATAATGCCCCGGTAAATGTTCTTTAAATTCTGGTGTCTCTCTTTTACAAACATCCATTGCATGTGGACATCTTGTATGAAAAGCACATCCTGCCGGCGGGTTGGAAGGACTCGGTATATCGCCTTGCAGCAGGATCGTATCCCTTTCAAATCCCGGATCAGGAATCGGCACAGCTGACAGCAGCGCCTGGGTGTAGGGATGAAGCGGCTTCTCATAGAGATTCTCGCTTTCACTCAGTTCTGCCATCCTGCCTAAATACATAACTCCGACTCTATCACTTATATGCCTGACAACCCCTAAATCATGTGCGATAAATATATAGGTCAGATCAAATTCTGCTTGAAGCTCCTTCATCAGGTTAAGGACTTGAGCCTGAATCGAAACATCCAGGGCTGATACTGGTTCATCCGCTATGATCAGCTTAGGCTGGGTCATAAGCGCCCTTGCAATTCCGATTCTCTGTCTCTGCCCCCCGCTGAACTGATGAGGATACCTTTTGGCGTGATAACTGCTTAACCCTACAATCTCAAGCAGCTCGTGAACTTTTTTCTTCCTTTCTTTAGCTGAACCGATTCCATGAACGATTAAAGGTTCCTCGAGAATCTTCTCAACTGTATGCCTTGGATTCAGTGATGCGTAGGGATCCTGGAAAACCATCTGGATATCCCTGCGGATCTTTCTCATTTCTGCTTTTGATAGACTCGTAAGTTCCTTATCTTCAAACGTCACTGTTCCTTCTGAAGGATCAATCAGTCTCATCAGCATTCTTCCGGTAGTCGACTTTCCGCAGCCGCTTTCCCCGACGATTCCAAGTGTTTCTCCTTTTTCAACATGAAACGAGACGCCGTCAACTGCTTTTACATGATTGACAGGTCTTCCAAGGATGCCGCCCGTGATGGAAAAGTGCTTCTTGAGTCCCTCAACCTTTAACAGCGGTTCTGTCATGAGCCATCTCCTCCTTGCTGTCATATAAAAAGCAGCGGCTCGTATGGCCGGGTGCCGTCTCATATAAAGCCGGCGTTTCACTCAAGCAGCGGTCGAATGCATATTCACAGCGTGCAGCGAACCTGCAGCCATGTTTAATGGATCCTGGTTTAGGGACACTTCCCGGTATAGAGTAAAGCTTTTGCTTCTTATACCGCATGTCAGGTACCGACTGGATCAAGCCCTTCGTATAAGGGTGTTTGGGGTCCTTGAAGATTTCTTCTACAGTACCTTCTTCGACCACTTTTCCTGAGTACATGACGATCAGCCGTTCACAAGTCTCAGCTACGACTCCAAGATCATGGGTGATCAGGATGACCGCTGTATTCATTTCTTTATTCAGCTGTTTCATCAGTTTCAATATTTGAGCCTGAATCGTTACATCAAGTGCTGTCGTCGGTTCATCGGCTATCAAAACTTTCGGGTCACAGGCCATTGCCATCGCAATCATGACCCTCTGCCTCATTCCCCCGGACAGCTGGTGAGGATACTCATTCAATAACTCTTCCGCACGCGGCAGCCCGACAAGTGTCATGATCCTGGCTGCATCTTTCCTGGCCTCCGCTTTGCTGTTCTTCTTATGTATCCGGATGGCTTCGGTAAGCTGATTGCCAATTGTAAAAACCGGATTGAGAGAAGTCATCGGTTCCTGAAAGATCATCGCGATATCATTTCCGCGGATTTCCCTCATTCTTTTTTCCGAAGCTTTAACCAAATCCTCTCCTTTAAACAGGATCCTTCCGCCAGTGACCTTTCCAGGTGGACTGGGCACCAATCCCATTACCGATAGAGAAGTAACACTTTTTCCGCAGCCGGATTCTCCGACTATCCCTAAGATTTCTCCTTCATTTACGTGAAAATCGACATTATCCACTGCTGGAATTTCTCCATCATCTGTAAAAAAAGTCGTCTGAAGCTCTTCCACTTTTAAAATAGGAGTATCGGATCTCATCTCTATAACCCCCCTGTTCAATAAAACAATTTAGAATTTTATAATATTTCTGACATATACTTGTAACTTATTATACATAGCCAAAAAAAAGAATCAATAGTAAATATTTATTCATATATATTAATATAATATTAATGGGTATTTTTACCTAAATCTTTTTACCTCCTGTTTAAATGAGATTATTTTAAATGAACTTCTTTTTCGACATCATTCTCACTTATAAAACATGAATAGTAAAAATTCGCCAAACGCTGTATGTTTAGACGACAAAAAAGCTGGATCTCTATGGATCCAGCTTTAACATCATCTACAATTTTGCAGTTTAATTTTGAAGTATAAATTTAGTTCATTCGGATTAATTGTTGAATGCTGTCTTAAATCCAGAAAAGTTCACCTGACAGCCGGCAAAAAAAGCGAAACAGAATAGAATTTGAGAGATTCCACACTGCGTAAATGGAGTGTTATTGATCGAGCTGCTGCACCTGAAACAGCTTATAGTAGTGCCCTTTCCGCTTCATGAGTTCTGTATGAGTACCCATCTCAGCTATCTCACCATACTCAAGGTGAATGATTCTATCGGCATGAGTGATAGTTGAGAGTCTATGGGCGACAATGAAAGTCGTCCTGTCTTTCGCAAGCTTCTCCATTGCCTCCTGAATGAGATGTTCACTCTCCAAATCAAGAGCAGAAGTCGCTTCGTCCAAGATAAGGATTGGCGGATTTTTTAAGAATACACGCGCTATAGCCACCCTCTGCTTCTGCCCTCCTGAAAGCTTCACTCCCCGTTCACCAACCTTGGTGTCATAGCCTTCTGGAAGGCTGATAATAAAGTCATGTGCATTCGCCGCTTTAGCAGCTGCAATCACTTCTTCATCAGATGCATCAGGATTTCCAAACAGGATGTTTTCTTTAACAGACTCACTGAATAGAATATTATCTTGAAGAACCATTCCGATGTTTTCACGCAGGCTTTGCACCTGGTAGTCCTTTATATTTTTTCCATCCAGCTTGATTCGGCCGCGGCTCACATCATAGAAACGCGGGATCAGGCTGACAAGGGAAGATTTCCCTCCGCCGCTCATTCCTACGAGAGCCACCGTTTCTCCAGCCGGTATTGTCAAATCAATATTGCGAAGGACCTCTTCATCCTTTTCGTTGTATTGAAAGTGGACTTTATCAAAGATAATTTCCCCTTTGACATTCTTACATTCCACCGCACCCGGTTCATCCTTAATGTCATATTTTTCATCCATGAACTCAAAGACCCTGTCCATAGAGGCAATAGATTGAGTAAGTGTAGTGGAAGAGTTCACAAGCCTTCTGAGCGGATTATAGAGTCTGTCGACATAAGCAATAAACGCAGCCATGACACCTATAGTCAGGTCCTCGTTAATTACTTGCAGCCCTGCATAACCAATAACAATTAACGGAGCGATGTCCGTAATCGTATTAACGACCGCAAATGCCTTGGCATTCCAACTCGTCTGTTTCAGGGCTTTATCCAGGAAGTGGCTGTTGTGGCCCCTGAAATGGTTCTGCTCATGATCTTCAAGAGCAAAGCTTTTGATCACTGACATTCCCTGCACCCTCTCATGGAGGTAGCTTTGCACTTCTGCAAGTGCCTGGGAACGGTCTCTGGTAAGCTTTCGCAGATTGCCGAAAAAATACTTCACTGAAATGGCGTAAAATGGAAAAGCGATCAGTGACACCAATGTCAGTCCTACATCATATGTAAACATAATCGCAAGAGCAATGATGATGGTCGCTACATCCAGCCATAAGTTCATCAAGCCCGTGATGACAAAATTCTTCGTCTGCTCCACATCATTGATGACTCTGGAAATAATCTCTCCCGCTCTTGTGTTAGAGTAGTATTTAAAACTCAGCTTTTGTGTATGGCTGAACAGCTTGTCCCGCAGATCATAGAGGATCTTGCTTCCCGTCCACTGGGCAAAATACTGTCTGTAATATTCAACTGGCGGACGAACGATGACAAAGATGACAACCATGGCTCCCATAATCATCAACAGCTGATCCGTCTTTTCTCCGCTGGACATTGAATCGCTTCCGACGATATCATCTATAACATACTGTATTAATATAGGTATGAGTAAAGGTATCGAAAATTTTATAATTCCGATTAAGAGTGTACCGATAATCTGAAATTTATAAGGTTTAACAAATTGCATAAAACGTTTAATACTGTCCATTCATTCATCCTCCTTTCCGTATTTTTCCCTTGTACACAATAAAAAAACCTGTTGAATCAAGCCCAACAGGTTTACTGCATTATGCAGTCATATAACCGGCCATATACTCTTTCTTATTTCCTGTGATAAAGAAACCTTTCATACCAGACATCAATGAAATCGGGAGCAAAAGGGCCTTTCCGCTGCCTGATCCAGCGGACAAGCTTGTCCACATTTCTTTTTAAAATGTGATCAATGACATCTGGATATCCCATCTGTTTCCTGTGCTGTTCATACTCATCCTCATCAAGCAGAGTATAGGTCATATCCGGGAAAACCTTGATATCCAGATCATAGTCTATATATTTCAACGCTTCATGATCATAAACAAAAGGTGAACTCAGATTGCAGTAATAATAAATTCCATCTTCGCGAATCATGCAAATAATATTAAACCAAAGCTCTGCATGAAAATAACAGATGGCCGGTTCACGGGTAATCCATGTCCTTCCGTCCGATTCGGTCACCATCGTCCGGTCGTTTCCCCCGATCACAAGATTTCTCGTCCCTTTTAGTACTGTCAGTTCATTCCATACACGATGAATCTTGCCATCATGCTTGTAACTATGTATTTGTATTGGTTGCCCTTCACTGGGAACCGCCATCAGTCTCCCCTGCCTTCCTGCAGAATATTCCGCTAATCTGTTAGGTCTATTTTATTATTATAACGTTTTGAGAATAATTTTAAAACAAAAGAGGCATGTTTTTGCGAAGAGTGTTCCCTTTTGGAGATGAAAAACATCGATTTCCAGGTTGATTTGCTCGCTTTTTTAACTGTGATTGGAGGAGAATAGACAGGCGGAGGATGCAGGCATTTTGATTTTCCGTATGATGGTTACGTTGTCTGCGGGGCTTTTTCTCACGCATCGATTCTCCGGTTTCATGATTCCATGATGTTTGCGCAAAAAGTAAAATTGGGCCGCTGAGGTAATGAAAGAATGCTGTTCACCGATTACTCGATTTCCCGCAAAGAAAAAAGCCTCTGCATAACAGCGGCTTTGAAATACTCTTGTTATTAAACCATGACCTTTTCTTCAGAATACATTTGAATCACTTCATTCGTTTGATCCTGAAATTCCTTCTGAATCCCCTTAAGCTCTTCTTTCATTTCCTTGATTTCCTTATGAATTGATTCTAGTTTCGATTGCTGCTGAAGCTCCGCCAGTTCCTTTTCGATTTCCTGGCATCGTTCTATCTCTGATTGGAGAAAAAGAAGTTTATCCATCGTCTTCAACTGATCGGTAATAAGTTTATTAAATTGTGACACTTCATGCACCTGCCCTCACAGTAATCTTTCTTAATTAGTATTCTTTGCCTGTATGTAAATTCCTTTGACTAGTTCTGTCGCTAAAAGAGTTTCTTTGTCGCTTATTAATTCGCCAATCAACTTACGTATGTAGTAATCGTATTTGATACATATCTCCACTCTTTTACGGTCACTCATGTATCTATAGGCTGGCTCTGGATACATATCTCCACTTTTTTCACACTACTCATGTACCCACACGCCTACTCTGGATACATATCTCCCCTCTTTTCACGACACTCATGTACCCACACGCCGGCTCTGGGTACATATCCCTCTCTTTCACGGTCACTCATGTATCCACACGCCGGCTCTGGATACACATCTCCTCTTTTTACCGAGCACTCATGTACCCACACACCTACTCTGGATACATATCTCCCCTCTTTTCACGACACTCATGTACCCACACGCCCGCTCTGGATACACATCTCTCCTCTTTTCACCTCACTCATGTACCCGCACACCTACTCTGGATACATATCTCCCCTCTTTTCACGACCCTCATGTACCCACACGCCGGCTCTGGGTACATATCCCTCCTTTTTACCGAGCACTCATGTACTCACAAGCTGGCTCTGGGTACACGTCTCCCCTCTTTTCACCTCACTCATGTACCCACACGCCGGCTCTGGATACATATCTCTCCTCTTTCACGGTCACTCATGTACCCACACGCCGGCTCTGGATACATATCTCCCCTTTTTACCGAGCACTCATGTACTCACAAGCTGGCTCTGGGTACACGTCTTCCCTCTTTTCACCTCACTCATGTATCCACACGCCGGCTCTGGATACACATCTCCTCTTTTTACCGAGCACTCATGTACTCACAAGCTGGCTCTGGGTACACGTCTCCCCTCTTTTCACCTCACTCATGTACCCACACGCCGGCTCTGAGTACATATCTCTCTTCGTTCCCGAGGACTCATGTACCCACACGCCGGCTCTGGGTACATATCCCTCTCTTTCACGGTCACTCATGTATCCACACGCCGGCTCTGGATACACATCTCCTCTTTTTACCGAGCACTCATGTACTCACAAGCTGGCTCTGGGTACACGTCTCCCCTCTTTTCACGACACTCATGTACCCACACACCGGCTCTGGGTACATATCCCTCTCTTTCACGGTCACTCATGTACCCACACCCCGGCTCTGGGTACATATCTCTCCTCTTTCCCGAGCACTCATGTACCCACACGCCTACTCTGAATACATATCTCCCCTCTTTTCACGACACCCATGTACCCCAGAAGCTCACAATCAGTCGGTTTTTTTAGCAGGGAGGCAGAAAACACAGAAAAAGACACCCTGTAATCTGTACAGGATGCCTTTTCTTAAGTAAGTTCTTAGTTTTGACCTTTTTTAGCTTGAGATTGAGCGTTTTGTTGTCTAACTTGTTGTACGTCTGTCTCAGAAGCAAACTCAGCACCGTATTGGCCAGCTTGTCCTTGAGCTTGAGCATTTTGTTGTTTAACGTGTTGTACGTTAGTACCTGATTGAGTTTCGTTACGTTTTGCCATTTGTAATCACCTCCACGCTTGTTAATGTAACCAAGGTGGTGAATTACTATTCCAAAAAAATAAGCATTTTTTTTCAGCAGCCAGCTAAAGAGCTTATACTAAAAGAGAACGGCCTCCATCCACAATAATTGTCTGCCCGCGGATCATGGAAGCATCCTCTGAAACAAGGAACATTACCGCATTTACAAGATCCTCTATTTCGACCATGCGGCCTGCTGGAGTCTTGGTTCGTGCGTCTTCAAGCAGTTCTTCGCGATTAGGGAAATGTGTAAGTGCATCTGTATCGACGGCTCCGCCTGAAACCGCATTGACCACGATATTTTCCTTGGAAAGTTCCACTGCCAGGTAGCGCGTCAAAGCTTCTACCGCTGCTTTGGACACTCCGACCGTTGTGTAGTTATCCAGATAACGGATAGATCCCAATGAACTAATGCTGACGATTTTGCCGCCAGTTTCCTTGTTCATCAATTTTGCAGCTTCCTGTGCACAGAACAGAAGTGCTTTGCTGTTGATATTCATCGTCCAGTCCCAGTGAGACTCTTCAAGCTCCATTGCAGGCCTCAGGACACCTGATGCCGCATTATTGATAAAAACGTCCAGCCTTCCGAATTCTTCATTTATGGTCTGGAACATTGTTTTGATTTTTGCTACATCACCTACATTTGCTCTCACGACCAGTGCTTTTCTTCCAAGCTTCTCAATTTCTTCTGCTGTTTCCAATGCCGCTTTCTTGCTGCGTGCATAGTTGACGACAATATCATAGCCCGCCCCGGCCAATTTCAGGGCCAGCGCTTTGCCGACACCCCTGCTGCTTCCTGTTACTAGCGCTACTTTATTATTCATGTTTTAAGTCCCCTTTCTGATAAATTTCATTTTATCCTTAACTGGCATAATCGACAACGTTTACAGAGAAACTATGTTGACTGACAATAAGGAGGAAAAATCATTATGTATGTTGGCAGAGATATGACAGAGCTCTCGATGATGCCTAAAACCGAGTGGGATAAAAGTGAGCTTGCCTTTTTTCACCATTCCCTTCAGCAGATGGTTCCCTATTTGAACTCGGAAGGACAAACCATTCACAGGGAAATCGTTGAAGAAATAGAAAACCGCGGCGGTCTTACACGTAATGAAGCCGACGCGGCACATGGAACAAAAGTCACTTATGATTAATGTTGCGGCACAGCCTGATTAGGCAAACCGGTATGCTGTGACCCTGTGTTTCAGCGAAGATCGGTGTCTTTTCGGCGGAAGTTATTCATTTATCGACGGCATTGATGAGTTTATCGGCGCTTTTGGGATTTTATCAGCGAAACTGACGATTTATCGACTTTCCGACTATTTTCGACACTTCTTACTATCCAATATCAAAGCTTCAAAAATCAAACTGCTTTGAATTCATTTTTCAAGGCAGTTTTCCTTATAACTCTTCCAAATTTTCTGATGTGAAACCGGAAAGGCAAACTTATTCATTTCCTCTTCATCAACCACTCTCAATCCATCTGGAATTTCTCCGATGTTCTTTATGACACCAACATAGATATCTATATCCCACACCAGGTGCGAGAATATATGCTGAATTTTAGTGAGAAGGCCATTTTCTATGTTCGCTTCCACTCCAAACTCTTCTTTCAGGAAATTTTCGAGCTGTTTCCGCTGTGAACCAAACGAATCCACTTCACAGTTCGGAAATTCCCATAAATTCGCCAAAAGGCCGTTTGAAGAGCGCTTATGAATCAGATAGTTTCCGTCTTCATATTTCAAGACAACCGCCGCCATTTGAAGCTTCTTGACACTTTTCTTTTTTGTTTTGACCGGAAGGGTGTCCTGAACGCCTTCATGGAATGCGCTGCAATGTTCCCTAACAGGGCACAGCAGGCATTTAGGAGATGTAGGTGTACAGATGAGAGCTCCGAGTTCCATTAACGCCTGATTAAAGTAAGATGGATTTTCGTGAGAGATAAGTTTTCGCACTGCCTCTTCAAAGACTTTTCTGGAAGACGGCTTGGCGATATCCTCCCAGATGGTCAGAATCCGCGACAAGACCCTCATAACATTTCCATCCACTGCAGGTTCGGGTTTTCCGTATGCAATACTTAAGATGGCACCGGCCGTATATGGGCCTACTCCCTTAAGCTTTGAAATTTCTTTTGGTTCTGATGGCACTATGCCCCCATACGAATCCCTTACTTCTTTTACAGCGGATTGAAGGTTTCTTGCGCGGGAATAATACCCAAGCCCTTCCCAGGCTTTCAGTACGTCTTCTTCATCTGCTGAGGCCAGCGCTTCAATTGTTGGAAATTTGCTGATAAAATTAAGGAAATAAGGGATTACGGTATCTACTCTTGTCTGCTGAAGCATGATTTCAGATACCCAAACCTTATAGGGATCGCTGTCTTCTCTCCAGGGAAGCTGCCTTTGCTCGGCCGTGAACCAGTTCAGGAGATCTTGTTTGAATGCTTCTATGTCAATTTCTTCTAAACTTGTTAAAGGATTATTCTCCACTTTTGTACCTCCAAGATGTTAAACCTTCCCTTATTGAGGGAATATATAATACTAAAACAACTTTTACTGCCCATTTTTAATTATTGTAATCGCAGCAAGTGCGCCTTAATTAAAGCATTGACACCTTTTCATAAAGTCTTTTTTAACCCGAAGCATACCATTTGCTCTAGTCCACCGGAGATGCAGTCATCAAGCATACCGAAGAGAGGGTGCTCATCCGATGTCCTGAGTCTCTTTAAAGCATGGTAATGAGATTCTGTCGGCAGGGTAATTACCTCTGTAAAAGAAGAGGGACTTCCTGGCGACGACATCCATTCAATATCGCCCGCTTCGTACAACGACAGTGTTGAAAAGATGTCCTTCATTAATTGCTGATATTGCTCAATGTACGACTCTTTGATCTCGTATTGAATATACATTTGAAGTGAATGATTCATTGAATTAATCTCCTTTTATACCATATCATTTTAGGGAATGAAAACAAGAGCATTTGTTTGGAATCATTGTTAAAAATTCACCGGGAACCCCTAGTAAAGGAGGATGCACCTTGGATACAGGAACACATGTAGTGATGGGATTTGCAATCGGCGGCCTGGCAACGCTGGACCCTGTGGTAGCCGAAAGTGCCGTGACCTCTCAAAGTGTTTTGATTGGTGCCATCATCGGTTCTCAAATCCCTGATATCGATACTGTTTTAAAACTGAGAAATAATGCCGTCTATATCCGCAACCACCGCGGAATTACCCATTCGATTCCCGCAGTGCTGATATGGCCGCTGCTCATATTGGCTGTCCTTTATCCCTTGTACCCAGAGGCTAACCTGCTTCATCTATGGATTTGGACATTTCTTGCCGTATTCCTTCATGTATTTGTCGACATTTTCAACGCTTATGGCACCCAAGCCATAAGGCCATTTTCGTCGAAATGGGTCGCTTTAGGAGTCATTAATACTTTCGATCCGATCATTTTCGGTATACATGTAGTCGGCTTGGTTCTCTGGGGGTTTGGCTTTGACCCAGGACCGACGTTCCTCTATATGTACATGATCATTATTCTCTACTATATTCTGAGGTTTTTCGTACAGCACGCTGTAAAATCAGCTGTTAAGAAAAAAATCCCGGATGCTGAAAAGATCATCGTCTCGTCCACTCTTCATTTTTATCAGTGGAGGCTGGCAATCGTCTCGAAGGAATTCTTTTATGTAGCCCGTGCGTATGGCAGTTCCATCACCTTTTTTGAAAAGTATAGAAGAATTCCAGTACCGGATAACCCTGTAATCAATGCGGCCAAGAAGGACAAAAACCTTTCAGCATTCTTGTCATTCTCTCCTATATACAGATGGGAAATCGAGGATTTCGAAGATGACGGCTATGAGGTAAGATTCATTGATCTGAGGTACCGAAGCAATGGACATTATCCATTTGTTGCAGTGGTGAAACTGAACGAGGAATTGGATATTGAGAGTTCCTATACCGGCTGGATTTACAGCGAGGAAAAGCTGCGGAAGAAGCTGGAGATTATACCGGATTAAAGGATCTTTTCAAAAATGAAGTAAGAAGAGGACGCGGCCGTTAGGTGGTCGCGTCCTTTTCTTTTGGTTTCTTATTCACCTTGTGGGAATACTTCGTTTTTTAATGATTAAGATCCTTCTCATCCTCCAGCATATGGCTGTACTTAGGGTTTCGGGAAGCAAATTCATGCAGCCTGCTGCCATAGCTGTCTATCCACTGTTTTACCAAACGGCTCGTCATTTCTTTCCCAAGATATTTTCCTCTTGCTTTTGCATAGGTTGTCTCAAAATCTTCCCATAACAACTCTACCCAGGTCCTGGCTCTTGCGTAAGTCAATTCTTCATTCTTCTCTAATAAGTCTTTTGTTAATTCTTCGTGAAAAGTGTCCATTTATGATTTCCTCCGTTCTTTAGCTTTTTTGTATTCAGCGGGGAGATGTAAACCTGCTTTAGACCAGGTGGTTTCGGCTGCTAGACGATTCCTTGGTTACCTTTTCCCGGGATTTTCGAGAAGTTTGGGCAGCTAGTGGCCGCCTCCCAGCCCTCTTCCCCCCTTAATCCAAGTAATCTTAAAGCTGCCATCATTGCCAATATTTTTTTATGATAACTGGTGCTGTTAAGTCTCATACTAATTGTACGCAGCCAGCAGGTTCCTATGGCGGATTTGCTGGCTGTGAGGTGACCATCATTATTCTCGGGAGGAATTCGATGCGTAATAAAGAAAGAGGCTTTCCTAACCAGAATAACAATAAATTCGAAGGTGAACCGCGGGCGAAGCCGGAGTATGCATCCAAACGGGCTGACGGTACCATTAACACTCATCCTCAAGAACGCATGGCTGCATCCAACCAGCGTGAAAGTGATTCAATCTAAGTTTTCGAGTGAGCCATTCTAAAGGAGGCGGTTGTTTTGGGTATGGGAAAAAAGAACAACTCAAATCGTTTTGATAAAAACTATGTGAGTCCTTTCAATCAGGCGTTTTATAATGCCAAACACGCGCACTCACAGGCTAATGGACATACTGTTCAGACTCAGGACTTGATCATTCTGGAAAGACAGACCCGAAAAAGATCGTAATATAAGAAATGGAAACAGGGAAGCTCTGCATTCCTTGTTTCCATTTTTCTTTATTTCTTTTTATTCAGCATGGATATCGGCAGAGCCTCTTCCTTGCCTGATCCTCCAAGGCGGTATCCCCAGGCAAATACACCGTTCATATAGTCAATTTTGAAAAACACTCCTGGATCTCCTTCGATTCCGTAGATTTCTCCGGGCTTGAAATCTTTAGGATCCATCAAGTACGCCTGAGCCATAAGGGATTTTCTTTCCAATACGGCAAATTCATTAAGGATGCCCAGCTGCTCAGCTTTTCTGGCTTTTTCTCTGAGCTGTGCGATCTCCTGTCTTAATTCATGCTCGCTCATTTCACTGTATCTTGTTTCTTTTTCCACTGCTTTCACTCCATTCACCTATATTATAGGGAAAATGATATGATAAATAAAGTTTGGTTTAAAACCTGTGCATAAGGAAAAATTACATGATATACCATACACTTTAGGGGGATTACATATGAAAACAGCCGTTATTTCCGGTGGAGGGTCAGGTCTCGGCCGGGAGCTTGCCATAGTCTACAGCAATGAGGGGTATCATATCCTGCTTCTCGGAAGAACAGAAGAAAAGCTTCAATCGGTCAAAGAAGAAATAATTACAGACGGCGGAACCGCATCTTTTATTGTCATCGATATCGCTTCCGCTGAAGAGGTTGAAAAAGCAAGCCGCCAAATCACCGAGAAACATGATGTGGAGCTTCTCATCAACAATGCGGGTGTCGGGATTTTCGGACCTTTCTTACAGGCAGGCTTTGAGGAAATCGAAAAAATGCTGTCCGTTAATTTTCTCGGTACCGTGTATCTGACAAAAGCACTTCTGCCTTCCATGGTTTCTAAAGATTCGGGGTCCATCATTAATATCATTTCAACAGCCGGGCTCCGCGGCAAAAAAAATGAATCCTACTATGCCGCAAGCAAGTTCGCTCTAAGAGGATTCGCCGAGAGCTTGCAAAAGGAGTTTGAAGAGAGCGGAATCAGCATCATCAATGCCTATATGGGAGGAATGAACACGCCGTTTTGGGATGAGTCGCAGCACGTCCAGGACCCGAGCAGATTACGTTCTCCTCGCGAAGTTGCTGAGATCATTTACGAAGAAAGCAAAACTTCCACAGACATCATCATTGAATCAAAGAAGTGAAATTAAAAGGGCACCTGGTAATACCAAGTGCACTGAAAATCGCTGAATTTTATCATCTACTTGTTACGACCAAAGAAAAAGTCAACTATCCTTCCTAAACAGGAAGAAAAGTTGACTTTTTTCTTGAAACAATGTATATGCTGCTCTCTTTACCACATAGAATGCTTTGCTGACTTTTGGGACATGCCTGTCGGGGGCTGGAGGGGTTCTTTTCATCTAGTGAAAGACGCTGATAGCACTTATCAATGTGGTTCAGTATTTCAATTAGAGGAAAAAAGTTCCCTTACTTACTAAAAAACACTGAAAAAAGCTAAGATAGGGGAATAAAGTTCCCTTATTTAACTGTAGACACTAAAAAAATGTTCTTTTTTCACATATAAGGGTAAAAAGTTCCACTATTTACCCTGAAATGAGCTTGTGTGTGCGATTAAGGGAAAAAAGTTCCCTTATTTTTACCGCTGGGTACCCAATTATGATTTGACACGCAATAAAGCCCATTCCATCTGGCACACAACCAAGTGGAGCAGGCTTCTTGAACATAAACAAACACTCTCCCATAACAATTAAAGCGGAAAAGAAACTTTTCAGCAATTGAAAGTATTGAATCGACTTTTTCAGTGACCTAGCAGCACCCAGCGGCCTTTTACACTTTAAAGCATGAAAAGGGACTGTCCCTTTTCGCGCTTTAAAGAACTGAAGCGATCTCTCGCTTCAGTCTTCTTCTTTCAAAATTTCAATTGCACCATCAATTTCTTCCATTGAAAAACCTTTACGATATAAATTCTGCTTCATCTTATTCACGTAATCATATCCAGTGAATTTTGAATGAAGGCGGTTATGTGCTTTTCGCGCATGCACAAGGACCGCTTCCAATTTTTCATCTTCTGACTTTTCGTTATCCGTTTCCTGCCAGGCCAGATTTATGACAGAAAAAGGATATCCTTTACGAGCCAGGTTCTGCTCTGTTTTTTGCTTGGCCACGATACTTGAATCTCTTTTATACTTCTTAAACAGTTTGTTCGTAAGACTCATGGCTTTTTCAACCTGAATTTCCCGGGTAAATGCAGCCATCGCCTCATCTATCAATGCCTTATCGACTCCTTTGCCTGCCAGCTCCCTTTCAACTGTGCCTGGGCCCTTATCAGAAGTATTGATTTGCGTATTCACATAAGCTTCCGCAAACTCTTGATCATTCAGGTATTTATACTTCTTCAACTTTTGGATGGCCTCATCTGCAACAGCTTGTCCAAGCTCTTTTTTCATTAAGTAATCCCATACTTCCTTTTCTGTCCTCATCCGAAATGAAAGATAATGTATAGCGAGATTAAAGGACTTGCGGACGTCATCTTCATATCCTATCTCAGCGATCGCGACTTCATCGATTTCCTGGCCTTTTCCCATTTGAAACCGGGCAAGAATTTCTTCATCGACACTGAACGAATATTCACCGTCGATGAAAATGTTATATCTCTCGTCATTTTTTACTTGTTTGGTTATCTTAGTGATTGTTCCCATAATTAACACCTCCTTATTAATGTAACACACCCAAAATGTTTTTTATCAGTGGGAAGGGTAAAATAAGACCAAAGCATAAAAAAGGAGGTCATGAGATGAAAGCAGTAATATCTGGCGGAACCGGCTTTGTCGGCACCGCCTTGACCGAAGAACTGCTTAACAATGGGTACGAGGTTTCCATTCTTACAAGAAATCCTGACAAACACGAAAGTAGGAAGAATGTTTCTTATGTTAAATGGTTATCTGAAGGTTCCCGTCCGGAAGAGGATCTAAATGAAGTGGATATTTTCATCAACCTTGCCGGAGAATCCATCAACAGCGGCCGCTGGACCGAAGAACGCAAGAAAAGGATTTTGAAAAGCCGCATTGATGCTACCCGTGAGATGGTGAGAATACTGGAGAACCTTGAGGATAAACCGTCTGTCTTTATCAACGCCAGTGCCATAGGCTTTTATGAAGCATCGGACTCAAAGACCCACACCGAGCAATCACTGGATACCAGCTCAAACTTCCTGGCTGAAACCGTAAAAAGGTGGGAAGCAGAGGCAAGTAAAGCAAAGGATTCGGGAGTTCGGACAGCTTACACCCGTTTCGGGATCATTCTTGGAAAAGACGAGGGAGCACTGCCTAAAATGGCGCTTCCCTACAAGCTTTTCGCTGGAGGAACAGTGGGATCCGGAAAGCAGTGGATGTCATGGATACACATTGGGGATATTGCAAAAGCCATCCGCTTTGTCATCGAAAACAAGGCAATTGAAGGGCCGGTCAACCTCACTGCTCCTACACCAGTAACGATGAAGGAACTCGGCAAGACACTTGGGGATGTCTTGAACCGCCCTCATTGGATACCAGCACCCGGCTTTGCCATCAAGGCAGCCCTGGGAGAAATGAGCACTCTTATCCTGGAGGGTCAAAAAGTCATCCCGGAAGTGCTGAACGAAAACGGCTATACGTTTCAATATCCCCATCTAAAAGAAGCCCTGCAGGAGATTTACCACCAATGAGTATGAATTCTCAAATGATAGGAAAAAATAGGTATATATTCATTTGAGAAAGGATGATTGCTGTGGAGAAAAAACGTAAAGAAAAAACAAAATCCGTCCTGTCCTCTATGCAAGAAGTCACTTATTCCCGTGAATTCAAGCGCGCAGACAGAGCAGGCGGCTACACACAGAAAAAGCATTAAGTTCTGCTGAACCACATATCCTTTTATGCATGCTGTGATCTTGAAAGAAATACCTCTTTTTAAAAAGCTGGTTCCCGCTAATACTAAAGGAGCGAAAACATTTTCCGTTTTCGCTCCTTTATCTTTCTCATCATGAAAGGGGACGGTTCGAATGGGTAGAGCACATGGACATAAAACACGAGATAAAAACAAAAACAAACTTCCTCAGGTTCCTAAAAATATGAAGACTAGCGGTGTAGACGAGGAGTTTTCCCGCGAGCTTGCCGATCAAGCGGATATGGAAGCTCAAGCGCGTTCGAATGCCGCAAATCAGCGTCAGCAGGTTGCAAATAGAAATAAACGATAATTGACAATGAAGATGGTCCTGAAAAACGGACCATCTTTTTCCACATTTATACCCATTTTTTGTTAATAACCTGTTGATAGTAATCCACAATCGATTGTGGATTATGTTAATAACTTTCAGAATATTAACAATAGTAATACTTTTTCTGTGACTAAGTATGTATATAAAATACATCACTGTATAAAAGGCACCGTCCCTTTTACACAGTGGATGTGTATGATAGTTGATCTAGAGATATCTGCAAAGGGGATTACTCATTCATCGTTCATGCCAGGATAATTGTTTCTTCCGTTTTCTGCATATGGTCACTCCAGGAGAAATAGGCAGCGTCACCATTTCAAATAGCTCCCTTTCCTTGGATAATTCCTCAATTGCTTGATAGGCTGTCCCACATAAAGACGGGTGTACCATCCGATTGTCTTTCGGATGTGAATCATGAAATAAAATCAGGCCATGCGGTACAACATATGGGAAGAAGTTTCTAAAGTCTTGCAGCACCGCCTCTTTGGAATGGTCTGCATCGATAAATAGCATATCAATCTTTAATGGGTTCGCTTCTAAATTTTCGGCAAAATCCTGAGTCGTTCCATGGAAAAATCTAGCCTTAGGGGTATTCAGCATGTATTTCCCCGCCTCAGCGTTTATATCTACTCCTACCAATTGATTTGAGAATTCCGCCATTTTGTTAAATAATTCGCATCTATATAATCCCAGCTCTACATAAGTCTTTGGCCGTATAACACTCGCTAGATGCAGAATAAAGTCTTCATGCCAGTTTAGTTTAGCCACTTTGTCATTCCTCTCTAATCTTTGCTTGTATAGTATTTTTTAAAGCTCATTTTTAGTATATTTCTCCCAACAGAATAAAGTTACATTTTTAAGAAAGAAGGACGAATAGTTAAGCGCCCCTGTGCTGAAAAAGACCTCATTATCAAGCAGCCCATTTAGCAATGACTTTGTTGAAGATTAAAAGTGAAGGCTTCTATCTTTCTTCCTTAATCGAGTAGGAGGGGGTGACTAACCCCCGACCTCTCACACCACCGTACGTACCGTTCGGTATACGGCGGTTTCAATTAAGTCAAACGCAAAGTTTGATATCTCATAAGCAGACTCTTGAGCCCTTGATTCGACCAGTATTGGTTATCAAGGGCTCTATCTAAGATGGGGCTTTTAGCGATACGCCAATAACCCAACCTAGTATTTGCCCATTCCCAAGCCTTGTTAGTTTGTATTCCTAACTTCGTTAGGTTTCTATGTTTTGTTTTAACTTTCTTC
>NZ_VTEI01000022.1 GCF_008180415.1 Rossellomorea vietnamensis | reverse complement strand
TTCCCTACTGCTGCCTCCCGTAGGAGTCTGGGCCGTGTCTCAGTCCCAGTGTGGCCGATCACCCTCTCAGGTCGGCTACGCATCGTTGCCTTGGTGAGCCGTTACCTCACCAACTAGCTAATGCGCCGCGGGTCCATCTGTAAGTGGCAGCCGAAGCCGCCTTTCCACTTTTCCTCATGCGAGGAAAAGAACTATCCGGTATTAGCCCCGGTTTCCCGGAGTTATCCCAGTCTTACAGGCAGGTTACCCACGTGTTACTCACCCGTCCGCCGCTGATTTAAGGGAGCAAGCTCCCATCAATCCGCTCGACTTGCATGTATTAGGCACGCCGCCAGCGTTCGTCCTGAGCCAGGATCAAACTCTCCGAAAGAAGTTTGACTTGCTCATTTGCTAATTTTCAAAGTGTTAGCAACTTTGTAAGAAACATGTTCCTACTAGATTTACGTTGACGTTTTGTTTGTTTTGTTCAGTTTTCAAGGTTCAATCGACCAGAAGTCTATCATACCATGACGTTTCGTCATTGTCAACTTCTGCGAAATTCATTTTTCGTTGCTCTGTTTGAAGCAACTTTTATATCTTATCATCACCCACATACTCTGTCAACAAGTTATTTTAACTTTTTAAGAGCTGCTTAAGCCGCTGTGTTTCCCGCGACGGTCTAAACAGTATAACAAGTATTTATAAATGAGTCAACAGCCTTTATTAAATTTATTCTACCCCTCATTTATTCCATAATTACACACAAAAAAACCGGACCCTTTAAAAGGATCCGGTTTTCTCTTTCCCTAATCAATAGAGATGATATTCTCGTCTTTAGCGTTTATCTTACCTTCTTTTTCAATCCTTACGGTCTTGCCCTCTTTCAGGTTTGTAAAGATGATCGGCGTAATAATAGAAGGAGCATTGTCTCGGATGTAGTCCAGATCCACTTTCAATAGCGGCTGACCTGCTTCGACTTTGTCTCCTTCTTTTATCAGAGACTCAAATCCTTTTCCTTCTAATTTTACTGTATCAATACCGACATGGATCAGCACTTCTTTTCCACCTTTGGACTCAAGGCCGATTGCATGCTTCGTCGGGAAGACATTAACTACTTTACCGTCCACTGGAGATACGATTAGGCCATCAGTTGGCAGAACGGCAAATCCATCTCCCATCATTTTTTGCGAGAAGACCTGGTCAGGTACTTCAGAAAGATCTTTGATTTCCCCTGTGATAGGAGAAACAAACTTTTCATCTGCAAAGTCTTCCTCATTTTGAAGAGCATCAGGATTGACTTCTTCAATTTGCTGCTCGACTTCCTCATCAGCGTTTGTTTCTGCTTTGCGAGGAGTTTTGCCCATCATGATATCTTTGATTTGTGATTTCAGGGTATCTGACTTAGGACCGAAAATCGCTTGGATGCTGTTTCCTACTTCAAGCACTCCTGAGGCTCCTAATTTCTTCAACCTGTTTTTATCAACTTGCTTCTCATCATTTACTGATACACGAAGACGGGTGATACATGCATCAAGGTGAGCGATGTTCTCTTTTCCGCCCAGTGCTCCTAGTACATCGTTCGCCAGGTCGGAACCTGTTGAAGGCGTTCCGTCCTCTTCTTCTTCTTCTTCTTCTTCACGGCCTGGAGTAGCCAGGTTGAATTTGCGGATGGCGAATCGGAACCCGAAGTAATAGATGACCGCGAATACCAACCCTACTGGAATGACAAGCCACCAGTTTGTCTGTGGATTGATAACACCGAATAAGATGTAATCGATCAATCCCCCAGAGAAGGTCATACCGATTTTTACATCAAGCAGATGCATAGTCATAAACGAAAGTCCGGCAAAGACCGCATGGATCCCGAAAAGAACCGGAGCTACGAATAGGAATGAGAACTCAAGTGGTTCTGTAATACCTGTAAGGAAAGAAGTCAGAGCAGCAGACCCCATGATCCCTGCAACAATTTTCTTTCTTTCAGGTCGTGCCTCATGGTAGATAGCGAGCGCTGCTGCAGGAAGTCCGAACATCATGAATGGATATTTACCCGTCATGAACGTTCCAGCAGTCAATTCCTGGACGTTATCCTGGATTTGTTTCATAAAGATTGCCTGGTCACCACGGACAACATTTCCTGCTTCCGTAGTATATGAACCGAATTCGAACCAGAATGGTGAATAGAAAATATGATGCAGACCGAACGGGATCAATGATCGTTCCACAATCCCGAAGATTAATGCTGCAAATGTTCTATTTTCATTCAGCATAAAATTGGAGAATGTATTCAATCCTGACTGTACAGGCGGCCACACTATCAGCATCAATAAACCAACAATTACGGCTGATGCGGCTGTTGCTATCGGCACAAATCGTTTACCTGCAAAGAACCCTAAGTACGACGCCAATTCTATATTAAAGAAGCGATTGTACATATAGGCTGACAGAATACCGATGATTATACCGCCAAATACTCCTGTCTGCAGAGTCGGGATTCCCAACACACTTGCGTATGCCGTATTATCTGCGACTTCTTCTGCTGTAATGCCCAGGGCAGCACCCATTGTGGCATTCATGATTAAATACCCCACTATGGCTGCAAGCCCGGCAACTCCTTCACCACCGGCGAGGCCAATGGCAACACCAACTGCAAAAAGGAGCGCGAGATTATCAAAGATAATTCCGCCAGCCTGCTTCATGACAGCTGCAACATTGGCCACCCATCCTGTTTCAAGGAAAGGGGCGATGTCGAGCAGCGTCGGGTTTTCAAGTGCCGATCCAAGGGCCAGTAAAATACCGGCTGCAGGAAGAATCGCTACTGGCAGCATTAACGCTTTACCTACTTTTTGCAAAACACCGAATGCTTTTTTAAACAAAGTAATAACCTCCCAAAATTGTTTTTAATGGACAAAATAATAGCGGCAAACACAAAAAAGGCATGAGCAAAAGAGAAACTGATCGTGTATAGAGATAGATTACCCCAAAATACACAAATCAATTATCTTCTTTACTCATGCCTGATCGTATCAGTAACACGTGAAGAGATAAGTTCATTATTTAACTTTATTCTGTATCCGCTGCAGATGCATCGTCAGATAGACCGCTTCCGCATCGTCCACTGGTTTTTTTAGTGTTTGCTGCATTATCTTGATTAATTTCCATGATAGATTATAGCACACTGGATATTCTTCTTTCAATAATAATGCTATTTTTTCTGGTTCCTGTACACGTTCCTGCCTCAAAACCCGCTCGATGGTGTAACGAAGGTGTCGGACAAGCCGCATATAGGGAACGCTCTCCTTATCAATTCCAACCTGAAGGGTTCCTTCAATCATTGAAGTCAATGTTCCTATCAGTTGAGAATGCCGATTGACCTGCGACAAATCCTTGTTCATCATTGCGCTGTGAATATGCAGGGCAATGAACCCAATTTCACCTTCTGGGAGTTCAACGTTGGTTTCTTCATTTAAAAGAGTGACAACATCTTTGGCCACCTCATATTCAAACGGGTAAAGGGCTTTGGTTTCCATCAGGAAAGGATTGCGTATCGCCATGCCTTTCATCAGCCGGTTCATCGCAAACAAGATATGATCTGTCAGAGCGACGTGAATATGTTCATTAAGAAAGGAGTTAGTTCTGTTTCTAATCAGTTCTATAGCAGAGATGATGGTATCCAGCATATCTTCCTCCAGATACGGCAGCAGCAACTTGTACTGCTCCTGCTCTTTCTCTCCTTTTAAAACAAACATCTTCTCGACGATTTCATTTTCAATAAGATCTCCCTTTTTCGCCGTGAAACCGATCCCTTTCCCTATCAACACGACTTCCTCATAGTTTTCATGCTTGGCAATCAGGACATTATTGTTAAGTACTTTTTTCACTTCTATATGAACCATGCACGTTTTCCCTCTTTTTCAGGTTAGACTCTAGTATCTTATTGATTCTAACGAAAGCGCTCTCTCTTTTCAATCATTGTAGTTCACAAAAGCGAAAGCGCCTTGATCAGCCCCGACAGGCAAATGTTCCAAAGAGAAAAAAAGGCGGGCTTCCCTTTTATTCTCTTTGGGTTATTTAACCCCGAGGGGCTAGGCGCTGGAGCTGGACGCAACAAAAGCGGAAGCGCCTTGATCAGCCCCGACAGGCAAATGTTCCAAAGAGAAAAAAGGCGGGCTTTCCTTTATTCTCTTTGGAACATTTGACCCCGAGGGGCTAGGCGCTGGAGCTGGACGGATTAAAAGCGAAAGCGCCTTGATCAGCCTTGTCACCCAAGATTAATTCAATCATTTCTTAACAATAAAAAAACAGCCCCTCCAAAAGAGAAGCTGCCGTGAGATTAAACTAAGAATATGAAATATAGTACGAAGATGGCAAACAGAAGGTACATAATCGGGTGAATCTCTTTTCCACGGCCCTTCATAAGCATCGTGATTGGATAGAAGATGAACCCGACCGCAATTCCTGTTGCGATACTGTACGTGAGCGGCATCGCGATAACCGTCAAGAAAGCAGGTACGGCGATTTCGAATTTGTTCCAGTCAATTTTCCCAATAGCAGATACCATCAGCACACCAACTATGATTAATGCCGGCGCTGTTACCGGTGAGGTGATGACTTCAAGCAGCGGGAAGAAGAACAGGGAAAGCAGGAAGAATCCGGCTGTCACTACAGAAGCAAATCCTGATCTTGCTCCTGCTGCAACCCCTGCAGAAGATTCAATGTAAGAAGTTGTTGTTGAAGTACCTAATACCGCTCCGACAACCGTCGCGCATGAATCTGCAAAAAGAGCCTTGCCCGCTCTTGGAAGTTTGTTGTCCTTCATCAAGTTAGCCTGATTCGCTACTGCCACAAGAGTCCCGGCTGTGTCAAAGAAGTCAACGAATAAAAATGTTAATACAACAACCAGCATTTGAATGGTGAAAACACTTGATATGTCATTGAAAAGCGGATCGAGAGCAGCCCCGAAAGTCGGCTCAAGACTTGGGATTGCACCAACAACCTGATTCGGAAGTTCGATGAGTCCAAAAATCATTCCGACGATTGCCGTTGCGACCATTCCGAAGAAAATCCCGCCCTTGGTTCCTCTTGTCATCAGAATGACCGTAATGAAGATACCAAACACAGCCAGAAGCGTATTTCCGTTCGTCAAATCACCAAGACCCACGAGTGTAGCATCATTATTCGTGATGATTCCTGCATTTTGAAACCCAACAAAGGTAATGAAAAGTCCAATACCTGCTCCAACCGCGAACTTCAATTCTGCAGGTATAGAATTAATGATTTTTTCCCGGAGACCAGTCAATGTTAAGACAATGAAGATTAACCCTGAGATCAAAACGCCTGTCAAAGCCGCTTGCCAAGTAATGCCCATCGTTAACACGACAGTGTATGCGAAGAATGCGTTCAGTCCCATACCCGGCGCCAGAGCAATCGGGTATTTGGCTATCAGTCCCATAATGAGAGAACCGATTGCCGCCGCCAAAGCTGTTGCGACGAATACCGCTCCATAATCCATTCTCATGCTGTCCGGCAGATCCGGTACAGATTGTAAAGACAGCGTGATCGGGTTGACGACCAGGATATAGGCCATCGATAAGAATGTTGTTAATCCGCCTATAAATTCACGGCTGTAGGTGGTGCCAAGCTGATCAAATTGGAAAAACTTTTTCATTTTCCTTACCTCCTCTAAAATTCCCGCCGTTTTCAGTTAAGGTGATCCGCCTGGACAGAAAAATGCCCTGAACGACCGTCGTTCAGGGCATGACATACTGGTATGGTAAGAAAAACTAGTTTCAAAGAATAAATGATAGCATGAATCATAGACTAGTCTTCACAAACCATCACCTCGTAGTCAAGCCATTTACGGTAGCTCGGTAGAAACTGCTGGGCCTTATCCCCAAAATTATACGACGTAATGTTAGTTATCTAATTAAGTTCATTGTTATTGTAACAATCAGAACCGTACTAGTCAATACGAAACACGAACATTTTTATATGATTTTTTATTAACGTTCGTAAAAAAGGTTTTTATTCCCACTCAATCGTTGCTGGCGGCTTGCTCGTAATATCATAAACCACCCGGTTGATGTGATCGACTTCATTGACAATCCTTGTGGAGATCAACTCAAGTACATCCCAAGGAATCCTTGCCCAGTCCGATGTCATTCCATCGATCGATGTAACTGCTCTGATGCCGATTGTGTAGTCATATGTGCGGGCATCTCCCATGACACCGACGCTGCGGATATCTGGCAGAACAGTGAAGTACTGCCAAATATCACGGTCAAGACCGGCTTTTTTGATCTCTTCACGAAGGATATGATCGGACTCTCTCACAATTTCAAGCTTCTCTTCGGAAATCTCACCCAGCACGCGAATGCCAAGGCCTGGTCCCGGGAAAGGCTGGCGCCAAACGATTTCATCAGGGATTCCCATTTCACTGCCAAGCGCACGAACCTCATCCTTGAAAAGGGTATTCAAAGGTTCGATCAGCTGGAACTGCATATCTTCCGGAAGGCCGCCGACATTATGGTGAGACTTGATTGTCTGCGCAGTCGCGGTTCCGCTCTCAATGATGTCTGTATAGAGCGTTCCTTGAGCCAGGTAATCAATTCCTTCGAGCTTTGTGGCTTCATCATCGAAAACATAAATAAATTCATTTCCGATAATCTTGCGCTTCTGCTCAGGATCAGAAACACCTTTCAATTTATTCATGAAGCGTTCCTTCGCATCCACTTTGATCACATTCATATTGAAGCCTTCAGAGAATGTCTTCATGACACCTTCTGCTTCATCCTTCCTCAACAATCCATGATCAACAAAGATACATGTCAGCTGATCACCGATTGCTTTATGGATCAATACCGCTACTACAGAAGAATCTACCCCGCCGCTAAGGGCACAAAGGACTTTTTTATCTCCGACTGTCTGGCGGATTTTCTCCATTTCAATTTCAATAAAGTTCTCCATGGACCAATCATCTGTACATCCGCAAATATCAAAGACAAAATTCTTCAGCAGGTCATTTCCGTATTGAGAATGACGGACTTCCGGATGGAACTGAACAGCGTATAAGCCTCTGGCTTCATCGCTCATTGACGCAATCGGACAAGACGGGTTTGTCCCATCCACTGTAAAACCTTCAGGAGCTTCCACAACCAGATCGCCGTGGCTCATCCAGACGATCTGCTCCTCAGGCAGGCTGCCGAACAATTTTGAAGAGTGCTCTACAGTCAGCTTGGCTTTTCCATATTCACGGTGCTTGGCTCTCTCCACTTTCCCGCCAAAGTGCATTGTCATTAACTGCATGCCGTAGCAGATTCCCAAAATCGGGACTTCCAAATCAAAGATCCTTTCGTCACAACGGAAAGCATCCTCTCCGTAAACACTATTAGGACCGCCCGAGAAGATGATTCCGCTTGGATTCATCTCTTTAATTTCTTCCACTGTAATCGTGTGAGGGTGAAGTTCACTATACACACCAAACTCACGAATCCTTCTCGTGATCAACTGATTATACTGACTGCCGAAATCCAAAACGACAATCATTTCCTGATTATGCAATTCCGCTTTTCCCGTCATCCTGTTCACCTCATAGAGTTATTTCGTTTATTTATTACACTATTTTGCCCAAAAGAGTTAACAGCACAGGCGCCCTTTTGGTTAATTCAATAAAAGGCCCCTAGCGCCAAAGCCGTCTTCAGCTATCCTAACCGAATCCTCAAAACGGATCCACCCGAAAAAAAACCAGAATCCAGCCTTATATAAAGGCAGAATTCTGGTTTTGATCCCTCACGCTTATATCACATCAAAATGAATACTGCCTTCATAGTCAGATCATTTACGGTGACCCGGTAGAGACTTTCGAACCATATCTTCGAGGATATATGAAGGTTTGCAAACCGTATTTATTTTACATTTCGACATCATTTTATAACGGGAAGGAGCGATGGTCAACCTGTTGTCCTTTTAATTAAATTTTCCCACAATTCCCGAAGCTGATTCCAATCATGCTCCGTAAGCTTTTGACCGTAAAGTGTTCGTTCATATTTGTCAGTGAGGGATGTCATCTCCCTGCTGCCAAAGAAAGAATCCACATATTGCGAATAAGTTCTGAGTGTCTGCCCTTCATCCATTTTCAGCCCATAGCGCTTCAACTGATCCAGCAGCGCCAGGTATGCTTTCGGGAAGGTGTCTTCATCCTTTTTGAACTTATAATATGGAATGAGGAGGTAAGGCAGCCAGCGCCTTCTCACCAGGAAAACCCCATAACCGATTATAGTAATCGCAAGGATAACCAGCAGGATTTTTTCCCAATGATCCTTAACGTTGTTCACAGTATCCTCCCACAAACCAGCGAGGGAAAAGCTTGATGAATTGCTGCCGGAAGCCTCTTCATCTTCCGGTGTCATATCCTTCTCAGGTGTCTCAGGTTCCGGTGCAGGCACTACCGCTGTTTCATCCGTTTCAGGAAGTTCATAATCATAGTTTACGATCGTGCTTCCGGTAAAACCGACAGTAGGCTCGAACTGGACCCAGCCTTCTCCAGGGAAATACACTTCTACCCAGGAATGGGCATTGTTGTTAGTCACTTTATACGTTTTATATTGGGTATCGATCGTCCTTTGATACTCCCCTTCGGTGTACCCTTTTACCCATCTCGCAGGAATACCCAGCGAACGGACAAGCACTACCATTGAAGTGGAGTAGTTATCACAGTATCCCATCTGTGTTTCAAACAAGAACTGATCGACATAGTCCTGCCCTTCTTCAGGGACAGGGACTTCCGTCTGTTCATACACGAAGCCTTCCTCACTGAAATACCCTTCGATCGCTCTCACTTTTTGATACCAGTTTTCCTCATCTGCCGTGATGGTTTCCGCCAGTTCCCTTACCCTCTCCGGCAGTTCTTCCGGCAGCTGGGTATATTTTTCAAGAAATGGCTGTGTTTCTTCAGAGAACGAATCCTCCGAAACAGATTCCAACCCTTTCAAAGAGTAAACAGGATTGCGGTAGTGAACACTGTATTCTTCAAGCTTCACTTTTTCCTGATCTCTCAGAGTTGTGATTTTTGTAGTATCCTCACTGATGGAGAATGTCCCCTCTTCATTTCCTTGAAAAGAACTGACTCCATACGGATAGACCACGTGGGAATAGGGTTCCCTGACTTTTAATACTTCTGAATCAGGCTCCCTTTCCGGGTCAGGTTCAGTTAAATAGAGCGGCACTTCTTCCCCCGAAGCGAACGTGACACTCTCTTCTGACTCCTCAGTACCTGTTCGCTCCCAGCCTTGGCCGGTATAGATATCCTTACTCTCGATTCTCCAGTAGTGTTCCCTGACGACATCCGCATCGAACACCGTCTTCGGGTCACCCCTGAACGGACCGCCAAGGCGGCTGTCATCTGTTCCATAACCGAGCTTGGAAACACCACTCCCGACACCGTCATTATCATCAGCAAATGCCTTCAGGTAAGGAACCGGATCCGGCCAGACAGGATCAATCTTCGGTCCTGCAAAAGCCAGCACCGAACTTGCCCCGATCATAATTACCAGCGGAATCATCCAGCTTCCTGCACCCAGCCTCGAACCCCGCAGGCTCTCCTGGTCCTTCAAGCGAAGAAGGGCCAGCATTCCGAGAAGCAGGAATCCGAGAATAATGACACGGATGATCGCGCCTTTCGCGTCAAACGATGTAAAAGTATCGAGTAAACTGATATAGATGATTGTCATGATATAGAACAAAAGCATGCTTTTTCTAACCGACAACCAATAATGAATCAAATACGTCATCAGCCACAGCAGAATGAAAAACAAGAGGCTGCGGTACATATCCGATAGCATTGACCATTCCCTGCCTATTGTTAATCCAATATTGTCCCAAAGTTCTCTTATCATTGCTTCTGCAGGATGAAGGAAAGTATCCTTTGAATATAGATGATACAGCGAAAACAAAATAAAAATCGTTTTAATGGAAAACGACAGGACTTTATTCAAATTGAAATAATACAGGACCATCGACAGGAAGATGAATGCGACGAAATATCCTATGTTCCCTGTATCCGTAACTTCATTCAGCGGCCGTAACCATTCCCATAATAAAATGAATGCGAGACCATATAGAAGGACCCGCTGGAACTTCATGGGCTGTGCTCCATTATTCATGCGTTCTTCACCTCCGAAAACGCAGAATCAAATTCTCCTTCATAACTAACCTTCAGCCAAATACCCCTTCCGGCAGCCATTGCTTTCAAGGCTTTTTCCTCATCTGTGAGGTATGCCCCTTTTTCCTTAATTAAAAAGATGACTACTGACGAATTCCGTTTGGCATACGATCTCACCGTCGATATCAATTTTTTTGAAATGGAACCGGTAATGAACATGACTGCAGCAGATTGCTGATAATTGATCCCTTCTCCTTCAAGGACCTTGGAAAGATCATAGTTACTGTCTGCTTTCACCTTGGCCAAATGATGATAAAGCTGGCGCTGATGCTCTTCTCCCCCTCTGATTGGGAAGGAAATATGGTCTTCTCCAATAGAAAGCAGTCCTGCCTGGGCACCTTTTCGCAAAATCGCTTTTAAAATCGAAGCCGCAAAAGTGACCATGGGTTCGAAAGCCTGTGAAGATTCACGGTCCAGAACCACCAGCACGTCGTGTGACTGCCTCTCTTCAAATTCTTTGGTCATCAACTCATTTGTACGGGCAAAGGATTTCCAATGAATCCATGAAAAACGATCCCCGGGCTGATATTCCTTGATTCCCGTCGCCATCGTCGTATCCTTCTGGATTTTCACATTGGATGAAGTCATTCCCTGATCATACCGGCTTTCCATCGGGCGGTAGATCACATCCACAAACGACGGATACACAAGAAGGGTGTTGGAACACGTTACCGTTGTCTCTTTTTCAAATATCCCAAAGAAATCACCTGTCTTCAAACGGACTGCCGAAAAAGGATGCTCTCCCCGGGGCAGTTCATCTATGGTGTATTTCAAATGAAATTCCCTTCTGAAACCAGGGTATATGATGGATTTTGCTTTTTGAAAAGAAGATCTGTAAAAAATCGAAGGAGATACGATATCATCTGCAACCAGATAAAATAATGGAAACGGAAATCTCCTCCTGATATGGAGTGACACTTCCATTGATTCCCCCGCTTTAAAATCTGTTGATTTAAACGTACGTTCCACTTCGAAATTGGACAGCGGGTACATCGAAACCATCAGGGAAAACAAGGCAAAAGGAACAAAGCTGTAGAACAGGAACCAGCTGACGAACCCCCCTTGAAACAATGCGTAAACAAGTGTCACTGCCCATAAAACAATGAGCAGCAGCAGCTTGCCTATCACCTTTAAAAGCTGTAATCTCTTCTTCATTTATCTCACAAGCCTTTGAACAGGCACAGGAATCCGTGCAATGACACGTTCCACTACATCCTCAGCAGTAATGCCTTCATATTTAGCTTCTGATTTCAAAATAATCCGGTGAGAGAACACGAATGGAGCAAGATACTGAACATCATCCGGAATAACATAATCCCTATTTTTCAAGTAAGCATACGCCTGGCAAGCCCTCATCAATGCAATTGACCCACGCGGGCTCGCTCCCAGATACACCTGGGCATGAAGTCTTGTTCTGTGGGCAATTTCCACGATATATTTTTTCAGCGTATCATCGACTATAATTTCTTTGACTTCCTCCTGAAGCATGCGAAGTTCTTCCAGCGAAATGACCGCATCCAAATCCTCTATCGGCGGATTTTTCTGGGCACGGTGAAGAATCTCCATTTCTTCCTCCATCTCGGGATAACCCATTTTCATCTTAAGAAGAAAACGGTCCAATTGCGCTTCCGGAAGAGGATATGTACCTTCATACTCAATCGGGTTCTGTGTCGCCATTACGAAGAACGGCTTATCAAGCTTACGGGTAACCCCGTCAATCGTCACACTGTGCTCTTCCATCCCCTCAAGCAGCGCGGACTGTGTCTTTGGCGATGTCCGGTTGATCTCATCGGCAAGGATGATGTTCCCCATGATCGGCCCCGGCCTGAAATGGAACTCACTGTCTCTCGGATTATAAATCGAAACACCGATTACATCTGATGGCAGCAGGTCAGGGGTAAACTGGATCCGCTTGAACGATGCTCCCACCGACTTCGCGAGAGCACGGACCATCATCGTTTTCCCCACACCCGGTACATCTTCTAGAAGCACGTGACCGTTTGCCAAAAGCGCAACTAGGCTCAGTTCAGCGACGGTCCTCTTTCCGATCATCACTTTCTCAATATTATCTATCACATTCTGTAACTTTGGATTCATTACGTTTGTCGTCATTCTATTCCCTCCTGAGGCTCTGACTGACATATACCTGTCTATTTACTTATTACATTCTCGGGAAGGGAGTGAAAACCCTTCAGAATATTTTAATAATATAGAGAATCTTTAGGTATTTTGTCTAATCTTTGATATTAATCTTTGTTTAGACTACTTTATGGGACCCTTCTTTGATGGGGTGCTGACGGATTAACAATCTGAATTTTCTGTTACAATTATATAACAAAATACATTATTTTGAAATGGTGATGGGTTTGGGAATTTTTTGGGGATGTTCTAGACAGGATCGCGGGTACAAATTCTTTGATGTACTTCGCTTTTCGAGCGAGGTACATCATCTTGAGGATTTTTCCGTTTGATGTACTTCGCTTTTCGAGCGAGGTACATCATCTTGAGGATTTTTCCGTTTGATGTACTTCGCTTTCCGAGCGAGGTACATCATCTTGAAGATTTTTCCGTTTGATGTACTTCGCTTTCCGAGCGAGGTACATCATCTTGAGGATTTTTCCGTTTGATGTACTTCGCTTTTCGAGCGAGGTACATCATCTTGAGGATTTTTCCGTTTGATGTACTTCGCTTTTCGAGCGAGGTACATCATCTTGAGGATTTTCTCTTTTGATGTACTTGGCTTTTCGAGCAAAACAGAGTATTCATCATTTATAAGATTCTAAGTCTCTAGTTCTCCGTTCAGCTATAATAAGAACACTGACTATGCTTTTGATAAATAAAATTCTTCTGAAGCACTATCCTGATAGTTCTCTCATCTTTAACAATGCCACACCATTCATGAATTTTGACGGTAGTCAACCTTACTTCAGGAAACAAAAACCTAAACTCCTCCACACTCCGCAATATAGCATCAGAACTGCACTCCTTTCCTCCGCAAAACCCGCAGCAAAGAACTCTTTTAAACTCCGCATAAAACTACCCGCACCCCCGACAAACCATTCCCTTGCGCAGCTCATCATAGCGGTACTTCGGCACACTATCATAGGGAGACTCGCCAATATTGAGAGCTAATAGTTTCTCGGCAGCACGGATATCGGCATTTCTGATTTTCCAAGAGTTGTGCAGGAGGCTATTCCGAAACCGGTTCATTTGAGCTGGATAGACGATGGGCAGATTGGACGGGACATTGTAGAGGTGGAATTCGGGATTGATTAAAATGAGGTGAGACTTTACAGCGAGGGGGATACTATGGTTATTGACTAGTTGGTTTAATAGGGTTTCTGTTTTATCAACTTGAATTAGGGGGTTTTTAACAGGGTTTCCTGATGGAGAAATCCATTTCCCTTTGTCTATGGAGTAGTCGCCTTCGAGGTTTTTGACTTCGAAGTGATGGAGGGTGCCCGAGGAGATTCCGAATGAGTCGACTTGGAAATGGTTATTGTTTTGATTAAGATTTACGTCATTCAGGAAGATCACTTTTTCCGATACCGACAGCGGCACTGCCCACTTATCGAAGTTCACTTCCCCTTCGTATCCTTTTTCTTTGTAAAGGTAATAGCTTTCTTCACTTTCGCTGAAATTCATCCTTGGCCGCAGACCTCTTAATATTATCAGCTCTCGGGGTACACTCCGCTCTTTCATGATCAAGCAGCATCATTCCTTCCCTTCAGATATGTTAATTTTATACAATAACCTTCGGGGCGTCCACCTTTAGCGCGGGCATTAACACGCAATGAACCGCAGTCTCCGGTCTTCACCTAGCAAAAAGACCGGCTAGGTACACCAGCCGGTCTCTTCAAAATTAAACTATTCCTTCCACCAATCATCAAAAACGCTTATAGGCAGTTCGCGTTTGTGCCTGGTTTTGAGGAAGTGGCCGCTGATCGTGTTGGCGGCTTGTTCTGATACTTCTTTGCCTTCGAGGTAGTCGTCAATTTCGTTATAGGTTACTCCCAATGCGTCTTCGTCAGCAAGAAGCGGGCGGTCATCTTCGAGGTCGGCTGTTGGGATTTTAGTGTATAGATGCTCAGGGGCACCTAGTTCCATAAGAAGCGCTCGGCCCTGACGCTTGTTCAGGCGGAAAATCGGCACAAGGTCTGCAGCTCCGTCACCGTGTTTGGTATAGAAGCCCGTTACCGCTTCGGCGGAGTGATCCGTCCCGAGAACCACACCATTACTCATGGCAGCCATGCTGTACTGCACCTTCATGCGTTCTCTTGCTTTTTCATTGCCTTTGGTGAAGTCAGAGAGCGGAACTCCTGCTTCCTTCATTGCCGCTGCGCTTGCGTCGACGGCTCCTTTGATGTTGACGGTGTAGGATTTGCTCGGCTGGATAAACTCGATCGCATCCAGGGCATCCTGTTCGTCATTTTGTTTTCCATAAGGAAGGCGGACAGCGACAAATTGGTATTCATCTGTATTGTTCTCTTCGTTCAGTTCATTCACCGCTTGCTGTGCCAGCTTTCCGACAAGCGTGGAATCCTGACCTCCTGAAATTCCGAGCACAAGGCTTTTCAGAAATGGATATTTTTTCAAATAATTTTTCATCAAGTCTACGCTTCTTCTGATTTCTTCTTTGGGATTGATTTCCGGCTGCACTTTCATTTCTTCAACAATTTGTTTTTGCAAAGAATCCATCTTGTGATTTCACTCTCCTGACAGGATTTTTTTAACTATTCTACTATTATAATACCTTTGCACGAGAGGCTACAAACATGGAACCTTAGCACTTGGCGCTGTGCCGGTATTCCTGGACCTTCTGTTTGACTTCCTCGATATTGCGCATTTTGTTGTTCCAGCACTTTTCACTTAAGTCCACCGGATAATCCTCGGGGTTCATGAGACGCTTATACTCATCCCAAAGGAGATCAATGCTTTCCTCTAAGTAGGCCCGGATTTCCTGCAGTGATGGCAGCTTGTAGACAAGCTGTCCATCCTTGAAGACATCGATATGAAGATCTTTTGCCTCAAAATTAGTGACAAACTTGCTGATGAATGTGTGGACAGGATGGAACATTTTAATCCTGTCCTGCTCCTGCGGTTTTTCCTCTTCCAGAGTGATGTAATCTCCTTCTGACTTGCCACTCGTTTTGTTGATGATTCTGTAGACATTCTTCAATCCGGGGGTTGACACTTTTTCGGCATTGCTGGAAATTTTCATTGTATCGGTCATTTCACCTTTTTCGTTCTCGATCGACACCAGCTTGTAGACCGCTCCAAGTGCAGGCTGATCATAGCCGGTAATGAGTTTGGTCCCAATTCCCCAGGTATTGATCTTAGCGCCCTGGGCTTTCAAGTTCATGATTGTATACTCGTCAAGATCATTCGAGGCAACGATACCGGCATCATGGAAGCCCGCTTCATCCAGCATCACCCTTGCTCTTTTTGACAAGTAAGCCATGTCTCCGCTGTCCAAGCGGATTCCTTTAAAATTGATCCGGTCTCCCATCTCTTTCGCAACCTGGATTGCGGCCGGCACTCCTGATTTTAACGTATCATAGGTATCAACCAGGAACACACAGTCCTTGTGGGATTCAGCGTATTTTTTAAAAGAAGTATAGTCATCGCGATAGGCCTGTACCATTGAATGGGCATGAGTCCCGGCTACCGGAATACCGAATAGCTTGCCGGCGCGGACATTGCTTGTCGCATTGAAGCCTCCAATGAATGCTGCCCTCGTTCCCCAAATGGCGGCATCCATCTCCTGGGCCCGCCTTGTACCGAACTCCATCACGACCTCATCTTGAACGACTTCCCTGATCCTTGCCGCTTTCGTCGCAATCAAGGTTTGGAAATTCACAATATTGAGAAGGGCTGTTTCCAAGAGCTGTGCTTGTGCCAGTGGAGCTTCCACCCTGATCATCGGCTCGTTTCCGAATGCCAGCTCGCCTTCTTTCATCGAACGGACGCTTCCCGTGAAGCGCAGTTCCTTCAAATACTGTAAAAATTCCTCTTCGTATCCAACTTCCTCCCGCAGGAATTCAATATCCGATTCACTGAAATGAAAGTTTTCAATATAGCGGATGACCCGCTCCAGGCCGGCGAACACTGCGTAACCGTTACCAAAAGGCAGCTTCCGGAAAAACAATTCAAATACCGCTTTCTTATCATGAATTCCATCTTCCCAATAAGTTTTGGCCATATTGATTTGATACAAGTCTGTATGTAAAGCCAGGCTGTCATCAGAATACTTATACATCCACCTTCACTCCTTCGAGTTGCGATTCTTGTTATCCTATATAAATAGACTATTTTTTATATTTTAACCATAAATGGGGGTTTTCATCGGGAATTTGGATCTTCAGCCGGGGCAAATGGTGTTGCTTCTCGATATAAAATTTTTATAGAAAATAAAAAAACACCAGCTGCTCCTAAACAACTGGTGTTCTCCATTAAACTAACAGCCCGAAAAGAGCCCCGACAATTCCTAATACCAATGCGAGGATAAACCACAGGATGGACAGAATGACAATGACCCATCCCAGTCCTTTTCTGCCTGTCTGGATAAAATAAATCCCCAGTACGATCGCACCGAAAATCAGTCCTAAAATCCCCCAAAGCCATGGGTTCTTCCCGCGTTTCCTGGCATCGACGAATAAATAGACGGCGATGATGATATTGATGATAAAACTTAATGAAAATTCCAAGATCCCACTCCCTTTCTGTTTTGCGGCTTTTTCTTATTGCTCTATTCATACAGATTTTTTTATCTGGAGTGCAGCTGAACTACGCTCCAGTCAACCTTACGTTAGAATGAGGGCGAAGAACTGTACGACAAGCGAATATATTTTAAGAAAGAAGCCTTTCTTTTAGATTTCCCAAGGAGCGCATGGTTAAACCAGCAATTACATGGCCCAACCGATTGTCATAGATGAATTTGACGTCATTCGTCTCCCTTGGCAAGTTCATCTGCGAGAAGTTTTATGACTTTTTTCGATTCTCAATTCGTGATACATTCGGGATGACCATGATTTCGTCCGTACCAAAAGCTTCGGCAATCCTCTTGATCTCTTTACTGACTGTCTCCGCTGTCCCAATGAGCATCCGGCTGCGGTTCTTTTTCACTTTGACTTCTTCCTCAGAGGTAAATCCCCGTGTTTTGGCTGTCTCGACGGAAGGGTAATAAGGCGGCTGATTTTCCGACTCCACAAAATACAGCCACAGATCGAATGCTTTTGCCAGATCTTCAGCTTCTTCTTCTGTTTCTCCGACAACAGCAAACAGCGAAATGATTGTTTTGGGTTTGTCTAAAAATGGAGAGGGCTCGAAGTGTTTACGATAATCTTCAACGATTTTCACGCCGCTCATACCCGGCTTGGCAAAGTGGGCAAATACATACCCTGTTCCCTGGACCGCAGCCACCCGGGCACCTCTTTCTCCGGTACCGAGCATCCACATTTCCGGTTTAGTTGATATGGCCGGCGCTGCGACCAGTGTTTGAAAACGGTGTTCATCCCTAGTGTTGTCTGTAAAATATTTTTTCAAGTCCTCCACTTGCTGCTCATAGGACTGCCTCTTGGTTTTCCCTTCATTCAACGCTTGATTGACCATCCGGTAGCTCGGCGACCTTCCGATACCAAGATCAATCCTGTTAGGGTGAAGAGCTTCCAGCACCCGAAAATTCTCCGCTGCCTTATAACTGCTGTAGTGAGGCAGCATGACTCCTCCCGAGCCGATTCGAATATGGGATGTGCTCCCTGCCAAATGCATCATCAGCATTTCGGGACTGCTGCCTGCCACGGAGTGAACCATATGATGCTCAGACACCCAAAATCGTTTATATCCAAGTGATTCCGCTTGCTTCGCTAACTCTGTTGTTTCCCAAAGAGCTTGATGAGCATCCGATCCTTCATCAATCGGAGAGTAGTCCAGTATGCTAAGTGATATCATTTTGGGCCTCCTTTACTCAATAGTTCTATCTTGCAGGATGGTCATGGGTTTGGGGAGGCTGCCCGGAAGTATACTCTTCGGCTGCCCGCCTTGTGGATACACATCTCAACTTAAAACACATCACTCATGTACCCACCTTCTCCTCCTGGATACACATCTCAGCCTAAAAACGTCACCTCATGTATCTACCTTCTCCTTCTGAGTACACATCTTAAACAAAATCCCGTCTCTCATGTATCCACCTTCTCCTTCTGGATACACATCTCAGCCTAAAAACGCCACCTCATGTACCCACCCTCTCCTTCTGGATACATATCTGAGCCTAAAATCACTCTCTCATGTACCCACCTTCTCTTTCTGGGTACACATCTCGGCCTAAAACCTCTCTCTCATGTATCCACCTTCGCGTTCTGGGTACACATCTCGGCCTAAAACCTCTCTCTCATGTACCCACCTTCTCYTTCTGGGTACACATCTCGGCCTAAAACCTCTCTCTCATGTACCCACCTTCTCYTTCTGGGTACACATCTCGGCCTAAAACCGCTCACTCGTGTATCCACCTTCTCTTTCTGGGTACACATCTCGGCCTAAAACCGCTCACTCRTGTATCCACCTTCTCTTTCTGGGTACACATCTCGGCCTAAAACCGCTCTCTCATGTACCCACCTTCTCTTTCTGGGTACACATCTCGGCCTAAAACCGCTCACTCGTGTATCCACCTTCTCTTTCTGGGTACACACCTCGGCCTAAAACCGCTCACTCGTGTATCCACCTTCTCTTTCTGGGTACACATCTCAGCCGAAAACCGCTCACTCGTGTACCCACCTTCGCGTTCTGGGTACACATCTCGGCCTAAAACCACTCTCTCATGTACCCACCTTCGCCACCCGGGTACATCCCTCAGCCTAAAACCACTATTTATGTACCTACCTTACCCAAAAGCTTTTAAGCTAGCCAAACTTCCGCTTCCCAGAATTGTTTTACTATAAGATATCCCAAAAATAACCCTCTCATATATTGCTCTCTTTAGGAAACAATACTACCTATCTTATTAAAAATTGGTGGTTTTTCTATGAAAAGCTTAATCAGGATTTTAATTCCAAGGCAGTTATTGCTGCTGCTTGTCCTTGCAACCGGGTTATTGAATCACGTTATCCTCATTCCCAACCTTCTGACGGCTTCCGGCAGGGACAGCTGGGTCGGAGTGATAGCCGCTTTCCCCATTTCCCTTATTTTTTTACTCCTGATTTATTACGTTGTTAAGAATAGTCCTCCTGAAGGTTTTTTTTCCATGATGAAACAGCGAATGGGCAAATGGGTGTACAGCCTTCTAATCATTCCGGTCATTTTATTTCTTTTTTCAAGTGCTTATGTGACGCTGAAGGATTTAATTATTTGGTTGAATGCCTATTTTCTTGCCGATTTCTCGCTGCTGGTCATTACTAGTGTCATTACTGTATCCTGTCTTCTCGTCACCATGGCAGGAATAAAGTATATCGCGATTGCCAGCGGGTTTATCCTGCCCCTTGTCATATTGCTCGGCATCATGATTGCGGCCATCAATACGAGTGTAAAGGATCCAATCCTGCTGTTACCTATTCTTAGTGAGGGATGGTCTCCAGTTTTAAAAGGGATCATCTATACACTCTCCGGGCTGCTTGAAGTCTATATCATTATCTTACTGTGCCCCTTTTCACAAGAGCCTTTTAAATTCAGGCATCTGGTTATTCTGCTGGTCATTCTTACCGGGTTAATTCTCGGCCCCTTATCGGCATCGATCATGGAATTTGGTCCTGTGGAATCAATTAAGTTCCGCTACCCGGCCTATGAACAATGGCGGATTTTGAGCGTCGGCGAATATATCAATCATATGGATTTCTTCGCTTTATACCAGTGGCTTAGCGGGGCATTGGTCCGTGCGGGTCTGTTCATGTACTTACTTGGTGTATATTTCACCAGGGAATTAAAGCACTATCGATTAAAGCCAAGGATTGTTGTCGTAAGTTATGCGCTGTTATTCACCGCCGTCATTTTTGTAAAATTGGATCCTTATTACTTCAGCAAATTTATCTATCATTATTATCTTCCGGGATGTTTACTGTTCTTCGTCACCTATATCCCGTTGTCGGCACTGCTTCTATTCTTATTTAACAGGAGGGTTGAACAAGATGTCCAAAACATCCAAGGATAAACAACTTGAAAAAGCGGATAAATTAAAGCTTCAGTTTCAAAAAAGCCAGGATCTTCAATCCAAACTTCATAAGACTGAAGGCGAGTCTTTTGAAATCCTTTATTTTGACAGCTTGATTAACCTCCAATATCTCGATCAGTATATCCTTCCCAAACTAGGAAAAGACAACGGTGATTCTGTTCAAGATAAGCTTCTGTCACTCTTTCAGGCAGAAGATGTCAGCAGCAAATCCATTGAAGAGTTGTCAGACCTGCTTTTTGAAGGAAGCGCCTTGTTTCTATTGGATTCTGTCATCCTGAGTATCCGAGCATCAGAATTTCCAAAAAGACAGCCTGAAGAATCGGCACTGGAAACATCGATACGAGGACCGAAGGATGGCTTTGTCGAGGATATTAAAACAAATATTTCCTTGATTAGACGGAGGCTTAATACTCCTTCCTTGTGCTTGGAAAGATACACAATAGGTAAAAGAAGTAAGACAAAGGTGGCCCTGATGTATCTCGATGATATCATTGATCCAGATGTCCTCGGGGAGGTACAAAAGAGACTGCAGAAGATTGACCTTGATATTTTAACCAATATTTACGATCTGGAAATGTATGTACGCGACCGTCCTTACTCTGTCTTTCCTACCCTGGACTATACGGGAAGGCCTGATTTTATTGTACAAGGATTGAATCAGGGGAGATTTGCTCTCATAGTGGATGGAAATCCGACTGTCTCCTTTGCTCCTATCAATTTGCTATTGCAGACCAAGTCTCCTGAAGACACGTATAATAACTTTGCCTATGTTTCAATCGAAAGGATCATCCGGCTCTTGGGCCTGACGGTTGCCGGTTTTTTGCCGGGACTGTGGATTTCTTTTTCTGCTTTCAATATAGAGCAGATTCCCTACTTGCTTGTCGCCACCATATCCGTATCCCGTTTCGGACTGCCTTTATCCGCACCCATCGAGATGTTTGTGATCCTGCTTTTGTTTGAATTGTTTAATGAAGCAGGGGTCCGCCTGCCTCGTGCCATCGGGCAGACGGTTGCCGTCCTAGGGGGATTGATCGTCGGTGATGCTGCCATCCGGGCGGGTTTAACCTCCCCGACTATGCTGGTCGTGGCTGCCATTACCTATATCTCTTCCTTTACCTTAGTGAATCAATCCCTGAGTTCCACCTTCACCATCATCCGGTTTGCCGTGCTGTTAATGAGTACTTTTTTCGGCTTATTCGGGGTTACGATCGCCTTTTTGCTCACCCTTTTCTATATGGCAACTCTTTCTTCCTTTGGCAGTCCTTATCTTGGATCTGTGGCTCCTATCAGCTTCACAGAAGCCGTCAAATCAATTCTGCGGGCCCCTCGCCAGTATTTTAAATCAAGAACTTCCCTGACAAGTCCGGAAGATTCTTCAAGAAGGGGCGGCGGATCATGAGGGTGAGGATTCTTTTAATCGTTTCTCTCACTGCCTTCAGCTTATCCGGATGTTCAAGTTTGAAAAATATACAGGATTTAACCTATATCGTGAGCATGGGTATGGATTATGACGAGGAGAATAAGGAATTCAAGGTGTACATCCAGGGGCTTAACTTCGCTAACGTCGCAAAGCAGGAAGGCAGCAGGCCCATTGAGCCCGTCCCAATATTTTTAGCTTCTGCTACCGGGGAGACCTTAAACCTGGCAGTTAGCAAGCTTTATAAAAAGTCAGAACCTCCTCTTTTTTTCGGCCATGTGGTTACCCTTGTATTAACCGAAAATGTCATGAAGGAGCAATTTCAGGAAGTCATGAACGAAATCGGCCGGAACCGGTCCCTTCGCCCGACTCTCCGGGTTGTCATTTCTAAAGAAAATCTTGAGGATACTTTTTCAACAAAGGCTTTATTTGACTACCCTGCTATCTACACTGTCTTATTCAAAGGGAAAGGAAACGAATTGTCACAAGATGAAATCAAGCCGATGATTCTGATGAACTTTTTAAGGGACTTTTATGAGCCGATGGGAGTGGCGAAAGTACCCACTGTCAAAATCGACAAGGAATCTTGGGAAGCTGATAAAGAATTCCCTGTCTTGTATTTCGATGGCTACGCTGTATTTCAGCATCAGGAATACAAAGCCAACCTGGGATTCCAGGATGCTTTGCTCACTAATTGGATTTCGGAAAAAGGGGTTGTGATCGATCACAAGGTCGAGAAGGACGGAGAATTGATCGCTGCCGTGAAGCTCAGTTCTCCCAAGATGAAAATAAAATATGAAGAAAATCCGGATAAACCTAAATTCTCCATCACCCTCTCCCTTCAAGGAGATTTACTCGAGAAAGTGAAAGATATTCCTTTAAAGGACCTGGAAGCCATCATCATAAAGGACTTCAGAAAGAAAGTGATTTCCCTTTATGAGACAGGTGTTGAGAACCAGACAGATATCCTGGATGCAGGCGAAAAATGGTACAGGGAACACCCCCGGAGGTATAAAGAATTGAAAGAGAGCAAAAAGTTCTATTTGGACAAGGATTCTTTAACGGATGTAAACGTAAGTGTAACGATGGTCCACTTTAACAGCTACAAATATGACACAAAGTATGATGAGGATTAAAGGATCCCATCCTTTCACACACTAAAGCGCTAAAAGGGACAGTCCCTCTTAGCGCTTTAGTGTATTAAAACATTATTCCTAATATGTTCCTTCATTTCTTTTCCTGAGGCTGAGCACCATGAAATCAATGATGACGATGATCAGGATGGACAGTCCCACAAGAGGCATAAGGATTCCCAGGACCGCCAGGATGGCAATGACTCCCCACTTCACTTTCGCATCATTCATGGCAGCCGGTGCTCCAAAGGTTCCCTTCGGCTTTCGCTTCCGCCACATGACAAAGGAACTGAAGACCATCAGGACAATTCCGAGACAGGTAATCGCACCAAGAATCTGATTGGCCAAGCCGAACAGCCTTCCTTCATGGAGGGCGATGCCGACTGTAATGGCTTTTGCTATCAGTCCGTAATCAGCAAAACGGACATCACTCAAGACTTCGCCTGAGTATTGATCCACGTTCAATGTTGCGTTATCTCCTGGCTTTGTATGGGAGGTTGCCAGGGTGTATACCCCTTTTTCACCTTGTGGCAGCGAGATGGTATAGGGCTTCTGAACTTCACTCCTGTCCGCGACCTGATTGATTTCGTCCAGGGTTTTGCTGTTTCCGCTGCCAGAAGATGCAGGCACCTCCATATTCTCGGTTGCCCACGGACCGTCTCCCACCACGTCTTTCGTAGTCAGGACTGACTCTGGTTTAGCACCGAAAGCTAAAGCATATTGAGGATAGCTGTTGGCAGCTGTCGCTAATTTGTTGATTTGTTCTCCGACGACGCTTGTCCAAGGCAGCCCTGTTAAAATAAGGATCGTGATAAAGATAGAAAGCCAAAAGGCAGGAACGGCATGAAGATCTCTCCAGAAAACCCGCCCTTTCTTCCCCAAACGCGGCAGGACCGTTCCCCATATCTGGCTTTTCTTTTTCGGCCACCATAGATACAATCCTGTCAGCACAAGGATCAAGGTCCAGCAGGCCGCAAGCTCGACAAGGAGATTCACAAAAGTTCCGCCGGCAAACCATTCGCTGTGGACTCTCTTGAAAATACTTGAAAATGTTTCATCCGCGGCCAAAGAGCCTTGGTAGCCTCCAGTGTAAGGATTGATGAAGCCATACATCATAGTGCCGTTTTCCATATAGCTCAGCTCGGTTGTTCGCAGGGGGTCATCATACTGCTTGACCGACAAAATCGATGCTTTCTCTCCAAACTCCCGGCTGGCTGCTTCCGTTTGCTCCGCTAATGTCAGGGCTGGTTTTCCTTCCGACCCGCCTTCGATAAAAAAGTGTTCCTGGTACAAGTTTGCTTCAATCTGGGGTTTAAATAAGTAGAGCCCTCCGCTGATTGCCAGGACGATGAGAAAAGGAGCCGTAAAAATCCCTGCATAAAAATGCCATCGCCATACTGCCCGGAAAATCGCCGCTTTCCTGCTTGGTTTTCCTTCTGGTTTGCTGTCATAGCTGTGATGTATTCTTTCTTCCATGTCGTTTCTCCCTCTAAAACTGTCCTTATTTTACAGTCAATATTTTTTCTTTATGCGTGTGCAGTTCGCCTTTTTCGATGTGAAGTTTCACTTGAAACATCCCCGCTTCTGTAAAAGTATGGGAGGCTTTATATTCACCTTCACTCACTTCTGAAGCATCGATGAAATCATGCTTCTCTTCGCCGTCTTTCCATATTTCAAAACGGACGTCCGCCTCTGACAAAGGATGATCTCCATTCATCGCATGTCCGGTCAGCTCCACTTCGTCTCCTGATTTCACCGTATCTGCCATCATAATGTGGCCTGAAACCTCTTCCCCATGGCTGTGGGAATCCTCATGGCCCTCATCATGAGCATGTTCTGTTTCTTCTATATCACCAATCGCAAGCTCTAACTTCGGCATGGTATGCATATCTCTTGCCGTTACATGGGAAACCACATAATAAATACCCGGCTCGTCCACTGTCTTTTCGATAGAGTAAATTCCATCTCCTTTGGATTCGCCTTCAAACATTTCGTGCTCTTCTGTTTCTTCGCCTTTTTTCCAGAATTCAAATTCTACTTCTTTGGCATCATCCACGTTTTCATCTTCATGAGTGACTTTCGCCTCGATGGTGAAGCCCTCCCCGTCCTGAAGTTCATCTGGCCCAGGCTGGGTAGTGAGTTCTACCTCCAGCACATGTAAGGCTTCACCATCGTCATGCTGATGAGATTCACCCGAATTTCCCTCATTTTGTTCCCCGCATGCTCCCAGGATGAGTACGCCACTTAGTGCAATCGATATCCCTAATTTTTTTATCATCATACTCTTTTCCTCCATTTCAGTTTCCGGCATTCAAGTCAGCTCTCATCATTCACCGCCAAGCGCTATGGATTTAAACGCCAGGCTGATTGAGGTTCCTTTTCCCGGAGCAGACTCTATATCTATTTTTGCTTCATGCTTCATAACAATTTGTTTGACGATAGCCAAGCCCAGGCCAGAACCGCCTTCGTTTCTGGTCCGTGATTTGTGAACTCTGTAGAAGCGATCCATAATATTGGACAGGTCTTCAGACGGAATCCCCGGTCCTCTATCCTCAATGGTCAGCACCGTCCATTCTTCTCTTTGTTCCATTTTCATAAAAATCTTTTCTCCCTCCGGAGAGTAACGAACCGCATTATCCAGCAGGTTGCCGATGACCTGCTCGAGCCGGTCGGGATCACCTTCAATGATGGCCTCTTCATCCAGCTGGAGGTCAAGTTGAATCCTTTTTTGCTCCAGAGGCAGCTTGAATCTTTCGGTAACATCCAGCACCAGCTGCCCAAATGGAATAGGTTCCATTTTCATCGGATAGGAATCGCCTTCGAGCTGCGCGAGGTCCAGTAAATCATTGACAAGGCGGGATAAACGCGCTGTTTCTTTATGGATAATTCCAAGGTACCTCTGCCTTTCCTCTTCACTCTCCACGACACCCTCGAGCATTGCTTCCGTATACCCCCTCATATAACTAAGCGGGGTCCGGAGTTCATGCGAAACGTTCTGCAGGAATTCCCTTCTATTACCCTCGACCTCTTCCAGCGATTTCGCTAATTGATTGAATGACCGTGCCAGCGCCCCCATTTCATCCGAAGTGGATGCCTCGATCCTTTTTGAAAAATCCCCTGCGGCCATCCGTCCTGAAATCATTTCCATCTTCTTCAGCGGCTGAATCAGCTGGGAGGCAATTTTTCTGCCTGACCAAACGACCACAAGCAATATCAATAGAAGGAGCCCGGCCAAAACATATCGAATCGATTCAAAAGGAGCGTAGACATCCTCCAAAGGCATATAAAGAAAAATCGCCCCGGAAAGTACATCACCATCCAGCAGCGGAATGGCCACAGCCAGGATGTCCTGATTAAAAACAGGATGCTGCCGGACCATGGTCACCGTTTCACCGTTCAATAGCTGCTGCCTTTCTTCAAAAGTGATCAGCGTTTCACTCTCTGCACCTCCGTATGGAAGGGATGCGCTCAGCTTCATTGGATCTTCGGTAAAAATCACATCAGCCTCTGAATTGGCTGACGCCCATTCCAGCCTCTCCTGGAAATTCTCCGTATCCCACTCTTCATAATACGCCTCTTCAAGGCTCCTGCCTTGCAGGAGGAGCAGGTCTTTCTGCTTGTCCACATACAACTTTTCATATAAATAGAAGGTTAACCCGATGGTAATCAGGACCGTGAGCAGCGCCACTAAGGCAATGGTGAACCATATTTTTTGCCGAAGCCCGATTCTGGTCAGCTGGTTTCTAAATGAATTTATAGCCAACACCCCAAACCGTTCCGATATATGGCCCGGCTGTTTTCAGTTTCAGCCTCAAGGTTTTGATGTGAGTGTCCACAGTCCGCGCTGTTCCTTCACTTTCAAATCCCCAGACTTTATCCAGAAGCTGCTCCCTGCTGAACACCTGCCCGCGGTTTTGCGCCAATAACGAAAGGATCATAAACTCTTTTCTAGTGAGGTTCACTGTCGCTCCATCGACCTTCACCACATGTCCTTTCAAATCAATGGACAAGTCTTCATGAGTGATCGTCTGGCTGTCTGCACCCGGACTGCGGTATCCCTTAGACCTTCGGAGAGCCGCTTCGATCCTCGCGAGGAGCTCTTTTGGACTGAACGGTTTGACCACATAATCATCCGCACCGATCTTCAGGCCGGTGACACGGTCATCTTCACTCCCTTTCGCTGTCAGCATGATGATCGGGACATCAGAAAAAGTGCGGATTTCCTTTGCCGCTTCCAATCCATCCATGACCGGCATCATGATATCCAGCAGCACTAAATCGATAGGCTCTTTTCGCAGCACCTCAAGCGCTTCCCAGCCATTTTCTGCTGGAAAAACGGAATAATTGTGAGCCTTTAAATAAGAGTTTAAAAGCAGAATCATATCTTTTTCATCATCGGCCACAAGAATATTCATTGAACTCCCCCTCCCTCGATAATCGCAACAGGACCCCCGCTGATTTCCATTTCCGTTTTAACTTTAAATGTTTGAAGATCTACTATAAAAAGAGAATTGCTGTCTATGCTCGAAACATATAATGTCTCCTCATTACCGGTCACATCATACGGATTGGCTCCTGCATTGATTTTTTCAGTGCTTTCGCCGCCAATCTTGTAAAGTTCATGAGAGCCATGGCAGACGACGTACACATCCCTGCCTGATGGAGGGCTGAAAAGTTTGACCGGCATCAACCCGACTTCTATGCGCTGGACCCCCTCCCCGCTTTCCGGATCGATCACATAAACATACCTGTTCAATTCCCCATGGACGGGACCATGTCCGCCAATATAAAGCTTTGAATCCTTGACCAAAATGCCTTCCGGGAGATAAGGAACGAGCATTTCCTTTTTCACCTGCAGCGTATCCACCTCAATGGCAGAAATGGAAGAACTCTTCTGATTCACTACATATAGAAGTTTCTCCGCCTTATCCAGAGCCATTGACAGCGGAAACTTCCCTACTGCAATTTCTGAAATCATTTCTTTCTTTTTTAAATCGAATACTCTCACTCTGTTTTTCCCACTGTCTGCGAGAAATAATTGATGGGTGCGCTTGCTGTACAACAGCTCATTCACACCTTCACCACTACCCTCCCATTGCTCCAAGTCACCGTTTTCCGTATTCAGAAGGGAGAGAGAACCGTCTTTACTGGTAAAAGCAATACGGACATCATCTACGCGGACCATGTCCACAATGGCAGAACTCAATTCAATCGAATCTATCACCTGCTGTTTCTCTTTATCGATAAAAGTCAGCCCGGCATCCTTCAAATGGGAAACCATGACAGCCTCTTCCGCATTCTCCGGTACAGCCAGCGACTCGCTCTGACAGCCCGAGACCAACAACATACTCATTAATATAAAAAATATCATATTATTCATAAAGGACCTCTAATCCTTTCTTTTAGTTAGAGTTTTACCCAACGCTATCTAGTATAAAAGATAAATTTGAAATCTTTGCGAAGTATTGGGGAACGATTTGTGAAATGGAGAAGGGATTCTTTTAAAACCCGTTTAAATAGCACTAACTCATCTAGCTCATTTTCTGCTTCAGCTGCCAATCAGCTATATTACGAAAACAACAGCTTTATGATGTGCTTACCTCCCCCACCCAATCTAAATCCATAGTTTTGAATATAGTAGTAAATGAAGACATATCGAGAAGGAGGTCACTTATGAAAAGACAAGCTCTTTTAGAGAGGAGACAGATAGTGGAGTTTGCTCTGTTAGATTTACAATTGTATTTTGATACACGCGCTGCCGATAAAATCGCTCTGAAGCAATTCAATCAATTATCTGCTGTATCACAAGAGTTGAAGGCGCTATATGAAAGGAAGTTCAGTCCCCTGCTGGGAAATGGATTTTCTCAATCAAAGATGACTTGGCAATGGGTGAATAGTCCCTGGCCATGGCAAATAGACAGGAGGTGTTAAACATGTGGATTTACGAGAAAAAACTGCAGTATCCTGTAAGAGTAACCAAGACCGATCCAAGGACAGCCAAACTTCTATATGAAGCTTACGGCGGCCAGGACGGAGAGCTGTCAATGGCCCTTCAATATTTAAACCAGCGCTACACCATGACGGATGATCGAGTCATCGCCCTGCTCACCGATATCGGCACAGAAGAATTGGCTCACGCTGAACTCATAGCAGCCTTGATTTATCAGTTGTCCAAGGATGCAACACCGGATCAACTAGAAGAGGCCGGCTTAGCACCTTCTTTCGCCAGTCATGGAAAATCACTTTTCTATCAAAATGCCGCGGGTGTTCCCTGGTCAGCACAATATATCCAGGCAACCGGTGATCCCATTGCTGATCTGTCCAGCAATATTGCCACAGAAGAAAGAGCACGTGTGCTCTATCAGCATCTACTGGAGCTGATTGATGACCCGGAAATATTGGATACTCTGCGCTTTTTAAGAGAGCGGACTATCGTTCACTCTTTGAGATTCAGAGAAGCTTTGGAGCTGTTAAGAGAGGAAACAGACTAATCTTTGATTTTTTCTTTTTGAAGTAAAAGAGGACAAGCACGTTTTAATATTTTTCTTCCCCCCTGCCATCTTATAAATAAATCCTTCAAGTCTGGATTTTCTACTAAAAAAAATGCTCTCAACAGGTAACGGGTTCTGTTTTTAAGTACAAACTTCTAATTAGCTAAAGTAATTGTTGAGTGATTTGCCCCCAAAAACAATGTCTATTGATCTCCACTCCAGGTGCGTGACTCCGCGGGGCGTGCGGTGAAGCAAAAGCGGAAGAGGCCGTTCAGCGACGTACAGATTTTAGGGTTCTCGTATGAGATAAAGGAATCACGGAGAGCGAAGCGATTCGATGATGACTTATCGCAAGGAGAGAGACCGAAATCTGCTAGTCGCTGGCCGCTGGAGCTGGATGAGCCTCCCTCGGCTTCGCCTGTATAAAAAGTGGCAGCGCCTTGGTCAGCCCCGACAGGCAAATGTTCTCTAGAGAAAAAAAGGCGGTTTTCCCTTTTATTCTCTAGAGGTTATTTGACCCCGAGGGGCTAGGCGCTGGAACTAGATTGGGGGTCTCACCTGTCACGCTAGTCCCGCAGGAGGTCACGCACCTTCCGTTCCAATCAAATCATTGCTAGATTTTTTATAATTAACACTCTTTTCATATTAATACGGGATTGAAAGTGTAAAGGAAATTGTGCCACAAATCAGGATCCCTTTGTATTACCAATTGAACAGAATTACCAACAAGAATACCGTTAAATCAACAAAAAAAGTGTCAAAATCAATGCGATCGGACACTCCTTTTGATGTGTAATTGTTAATTTCCCTTGAAAACAGAACTCCTTACCCACCGGTTCCCCATATCTCCCGGACAAGCTTATCGATCTTTTCTTAACTTCCAGAAATGAAAATGTATTATGACGAATATAATATACAAATTGAAAAGAATTCAGGGAGGGCACGCGATGAACTCTTACATTGAAGTGGAGCCAGGAGTAGAATTGTTTGTGCAGGATACCGGCAGCGGCGATCCCATCGTCCTTATTCCGGGTTTTACCTTTACTACAGAAGTCTTTTCCGAGCAGGTGAAGCATTTTTCCAAAACCCACCGTATAATTGTAATGGATCCGAGAAGCCACGGCAGGTCTACAATGACTGTCCATGGAAATGACTATATTACCCATGGAACGGATTTGCACAAGGTGCTGAAGCAGTTAAAAGTCGAGAACCCGACAATTGCCGGCTGGTCCTTCGGCTGCTTGACAGTCTGGGAATATATCCGCCAATTCGGAACGGAAGGCATCAAATCTCTTATCTTGATTGATATGCCGCCAAAATCTTTATCTCTGCAGCAGGACCAGGAATGGGTGGAGGGGCCGCTTGATGATATGGCGGCTGCTTACACCAACTACCTCCGCAATCCTAAAGGACAACGGGATTTCATTTCTGCTTATGCCAAAGGAGTCATGGTACAGCGAGATCTGAAAGAAGAAGAATTAGAATGGATCGTTGAGCAGTCTCTTAAAACACCTTACTATATCGCAGCTCATTTGTTTTCCTCGGGGCTTTTTTCCGACTATCGTATTGAAGCGGCCGCGAGCAGTGAAACCCTTCCCACTTTATATGTTGTCGCAGAGCACTGGGCAGAAACAGCAACAAGATATCTAAGTAGGCTGACTCCTAAAGCTTCAGTGGAAGTACTCGGCGGGCATCTGATGTTTTGGGAGCATAGTGAGAAATTCAATGAGATGGTTGAGGGGTTTTTACGGAAAGTCCATAAGTAGGCTGGATTCTCTCATCCTCGAAGGTTTTTGAGTGCAGCACCAGTAACACTTTTTTGCTGGGTAATTAGTCAAGAAGGTGCAGCTCCTGTGGAAAGGTAATCGGAAGAACTAGAGCTAAACTACCCAAACAATGCGGAAAGTTACGGAAACAAGGAACTGGAAAAAATTAAAAAGGAATTCGTTCATCGTTTTCAGATGAACGAATTCCTTTTTATTGGCTGGGTATATTTTATTTTTCTGAAACAATTTCTTTAATTTTTTCGACTAGCTGCCTTGCTCTGACCTGTACTGTATGGTTATTCAAAATAAAATTATGCCCTTGATCTATAATCTGATTTCTAGGTTCTTCATTCTCCAGGAAGTACTTTGCACGGATGGCAAAATCATTTTCTGTAACCGCTGCAAAATGGACATCTGGTATGAATCCTAAATCTTCAAGTTCCGGGAAGGTAGGTGCCAGTAAAAGGGTTTTACAAGCTGGAACCTCATAATATTTTAATAATGGATAGTTCAAGATTGAGGAATCCGTGAAGAAGATTTTTGCTTTATTGATCTCCTTTGCATAGCTCTCTCCTATCAGCAGTGCACTTTCTTCTTGTTTTGAGAATGCTCTATATCCTGGATGCTTTTTATAGATAAATCTCTTATCATCTTTGTAATATTCTTTGACGATTTTTCTAAAAGGATAGTAACCGTTTATCGCACCTAACATTAATAGTTCATTTTCTTTAACTGCACCATAATCTTTATAGATATCCCGATTGATAAAATGAGGAAACCAAATAAATCGGTCTCTATAAGAAGGATAGTTCTGATGAAATTTATCACGATAAACCGAAAACAGGTATGGAATAGCATTATCCTTAATATATTCTTCCCTTTCTTGAACAAGGCGGTGAACATCATTAATAAATAGGCCAGCTGGAATTTTCGTTTCAGCAATACCATTCACCATGGGATTGAATCCACCCAGGTCATTCAATACCAGGATAAAATCCGGCTTTACAGGCAGCCTCTCTAAAATTTCTTTCAAATTACCCGGGTGCCTCCATATCATCAGATTCGATATTTTTCCCAGTTCTTGCTCTAGATACGAATAATTTTTCACGATGAGATTGGAAGTGTCTTTCGTAATAAATAATAGGTTTAACATGTAATTAAACCACCTTTTTGCCACTTCTTTAAGGAAGAAGAACATCCCTTGACTTTCATCTCCCCTAAAGCACTTACTTTCAGAAGAGGAACTTTCATGACGGCCATTGCTTCCCTACATAAAGCAAATTATTAAATGGCTCATTTATGATATTTTTATACCTCTGAATTGGTGACCGCATATTCTTGATAATATTTTCCCGATCCGAGGCAATAAGTTGTTCCAGTTTTAAGATTTCCTCTTCAATCGTTAGGCAGTCTGTTGATACAGCTAATTGGTTCAAGTTGATGGATTGAGCAAAATCAAACACTTTATAACGATAAGCCAAAAGAATAGGCGGGACATCTGCTGCTGCAGATATAACATTCGCGTGAAGTTTGAGGTTGATTGTAAAATAAAAATTTGAGATTAAATCCAGTAAGTACTGCTGATGGTGAAGGTTTGTGTCTAATATAATGTTATCAGCATCATTTAATTGGTTATATAATTTTTTTGTAAAATCAATGTCTGTTTCCCAAACGCTGTAAAAATAAAACTTATAACCCTTTTTTATAAGAGATTGGATAGCTTTTACTAGCTGCCCCTCCACCTTTTTCTCGCTTCCTCCATAAATCTTATTATAAGAAGTCCCCCAATTGACCCCAATAACCTTACTTCCTTCAAACCTTCTTAATGGTTCAGCAACTTCCTGTTCTCTTGATAAGAGAACACCTGGATCTCCACTTAAAATCAGCTTATCCTCATTGGCTCCCATTTGCTTGATAAATTCATATGTTAGTGGTCCTCGGACTCCAGCAAACTCTGCTCGCTCAATTACTTCGACTAGTTTCTCACAATGCCCTTTTGAAAGATATTTATAAAGGTTAATACGGTGTCCCTTTTCTATCAATTTGAGATCCTCTTTTTCAATCCAATCGATACCAGTGCCCCAAATGATCACTTTTTTTCCTTTTTTCATAGCATTGTATAAAAAATCGATACTATCTTGCCCAATAATGGATCCCCCGCCTAAGATCACGACATCAAATGGATCAACATTTAGGCCATATATGAATCTTCTGGGAGGGGTGGATGTGAGTTCCCAAGGTTGTCCCTCCATAGCTGTATGAAATTTCTCCTTAAAAAGATCCCATAATAGTTCATCACCAAGATTCTTGTAACCCAGCCACCCCATGTATAAAATCTTTTGATTCTTACTAGACATACGAACACACCTCTCTAAGCTTAGTAAATGTTATATAGTGTATGAATCATTTGGTATTCTGTGAGCTGAAAGTTATATGTTGGGTGAAGAGGGATGGCAAAAAGGGCCCTTTTTCCTGCTTTATTCGTCTATTAATATCCTTGGAAGCACCTTCTGCACAGAACTAACAGCTTCACAGGTGATGAGCAGGCTAACGCCTATTCGTCAAGATTTACAAGGATGAAGAAAAAAACATGGAGTATAGGCGGGCATAAGATTTATTAGGTTTGTATTAACCGCTAGTGTGATGATCAGTATAAAAGGCTTTTTTCGTAAACTTTGTTGCTGTTTGATACTCATCCCGAAAAAGCAACCATATTAAGAGGGGGGAATCCGGCTCTTGGGAATTTTTCCGATAGCAGCAAGATATGCGAAAACAGCCTTATAAAAAGAGAGTGTACACCTAACTCTTTCACACCTATTTTCTTCCTTCTTTGACCGCTGTCGTTTCTTATCTGCTGCTCATTGGATTTCTTTTCTTCTGAGAGACAGAGAGACAGAAGGAATCTGAAACTAAAAAGGCTTTCGGTTATATGAAAATTACCGGAAGCCTTTTTTATGGAGAAAAGTTAGCACATCATGCTTAATCTTAACTCCTGGATATAGTGATTTTTATAATCACTCATAAACACTAAATTTCTCTTCAATAGGCGTACGCGGCCTTGGTGCTGGGGCTTCTAAAAAGTACCCCATGTGGAGAAAAGCAACAATCTTTTCACCAGGCTGCACTCCTAATGCCTCGCGTGCTTTTGGATCATAATTGTGAGGGTTTGTTTTCCAAACAACACCGAGCTTCTGTTCCCACGCAAGCAGCTGAAAGTTTTGGATCATGCAGCTCACCGCTCCATAATCTTCGTCCCATTGCTTCTGCCTTGGATCTTCCTTCATTACCACAATCAAAAATGCTGACGGCTGGCTGAAGTAATTCCTTCTATTCTCCTGCATCCCTGCTGGGAACCATTGTACAGCTTCCTCTATAAAATCTTCTTTTCGTTCTGTCGGCACAAATAGAAAACGCCATGGCTCTCTTAAACCGTGATTAGGTGCCCATACCGCATCACTCAATATCTCTTTCACAACCTCTTCTGTAACTGGTTTGTCCGTATACCCCGTTTTGATGGACCTTCGTTCGCGAATTGCTTTTGCTATTGGTGATAGTAGCTTCTCCATTTTCATATCCTCCTCAAAACCTTTTATATAGACCAACAATCCGTGACAGCACGAATGTTATCTTTAGGTATGTAGTTTTTCTCTTACAGAAAAATCGTTCTCTGACTTAGAGAACTAAGGCTAAGCTGATTATAGAGATACTTTCATACTGCTATCTGCTGCTCCTGCCAGCTTCTCTCTATACTCTTTTAACTCTATCCATTTCTCTGCTGCCGCTTTAAACTTTCCCTCATCATTAAGATCAAGAGCTTCATTTACACAGAAATTCAGATAATTAATCTGAAGCTCAAGGTCCGTTTCTGTATAGAATAACCCTTGTAAATAATAGTGAGTTAAATCCTCGACCGCTATATAAAAATTGGAATGATTCACTTGGACTAAGACATACCAACCGTTTACCATGTTATATGTACGCTCATATTGAAAGCTGATGATATCTCCCTGACTGACCTTTATCTTATCCGAATGTTCCTTACCTGGACAAAAGCAATCAATCTTGTGAACAAATGATTGTACAGCAATATAATGATTCACCATTCTTTTTCCTCCATTTAGAATAGTCCTCTATCGTTTACTCATCGCGAGCTGCCCCTTCATTAAACGGTACCTGTTCTAAACAATTTTTTGAACCACAGCATGGACAGTGCTCACCATCAATGCCATATTCACCTTCATCTAAATCCTGTGTATAGACATAAAAGCACCATTGGCACATTATAAATTCGATTGTTCCTCGCCTGCCTTTCCAGCCTCTTTCCGATTTAAAAGGGTTCTTAAATAAGTTTCTTATTGCCCCTATAAAAGAAGCAATAAGAAACCGGCATTTGAACCTGATAAAAGAGGGGGTATCAAGTTCTGAGCGCAGGGAACAAATGAGAATTGTTATCATTTGTGGCTTTATTATATCTGATAATGATTCTCAATGTCAAATGTGTATCATACACTTTTATAATCCTTATTACGGCTCAAGGAATATATAGGCAATGGAACCTTTGCAGAAGAGCCTTGGGACGTTTCTATAGACAAAAAAAGGGTGCCTGACCCCCAGGACGCTAAAGCATTAACACACTGGGGTCAGGCACTTTAATTTATTCAAATATTTGATTTAGGTCTATTTCTAATCCATACAAAATGTTCACGGTAATTGTATCAACTTTTGTAAAGACTCCTTGAAACTTGTATTGCTCATTGACTAATAGATATATTTCTACAGATTCGTTAACCGGGTCAACAAGCCAGTACTCTTTCACTCCTGCTTTTTCATAAAGCTGAAATTTATTCCAGCGATCTAACTTAACAGATGAAGGTGATAGGATTTCAATAATCAAATCCGGTGCTCCATTGCACCCCTTGTCATCAAGCTTTTTCCGATCACACACAATCGATAAATCAGGTTGAACAACATTATTTATATCATCATCTTGATTATTTTCAACTAATAGCCTTACATCAAATGGCGCAAAAAAAACTTCACATTCTTCTTCTCGCAAGAAAATCGAAAAAGCTGTAGATAGCTCTCTGAGAACCTGTTGATGCCTGCGTGATGGAGCAGGAGACATATTAAAAACTTCCCCATCGATTAATTCGAATCTTCCACCTTCGTCCCATGTTAGATAATCGGCATACGAGTACTTCTCTTTTTTATCCGGAATGGTCATTAAATCATCCCTTTCAACTCATACTTAATTATATTTTAGCATATCGGCAAGCATTCCTCAGCTTCACTTCAAGGCCTCATAATACAACAAGTCTTGCCCCAACTGGCACGTTTAATAAGGCTCTTTTTTAAAACTTTACTGTTTTTTAACACATTAATCTTAGACCACTGAACAAGGTATATAGGGAACGAAAGGTCTGTAGCAGCAAAGAGCAAATTTTTTGAGCCAAAGCGTAGCAAGCAGAGTGGTACTGAGATGAAAAAACGGCTTTTTTTTAAATAAAAAATAACTTTTAGTAAAAAAAGAGACTTCTCAAAAGTTTAATCACCTAATGAGAAGCCTCTTTTATATCTTATGTTAGCATTTTGTTAGCAAATCACTTCAAACCCCTTATATACCAAGGGGATGAGCGGCTTATTACATCATGCCGCCCCTAAGGTTAGGGTGTGTCATATCTATAACATAGTGCGCAAAGAGTGCGTATATCAACATTTCGGGATTTTTCAACTGTAACATCTTTAACGAGATGTTACAGTTCTTTACTGAATTACGTTAGCAAAATGTTAGCAAATTTAAATAGATAGCTTAATGCACTTGTTAACACACTCCACATGTGTTGAGTTGAAAGTATAGATCTTATACGAATGCCTCCATAGGAATTTACACATAAAGTAATTTAATATTAGGAATATATATAGGAGTTGTTTAATGTAGTTTGGTGTGTTGATACATTAGAAGTTATCGGAGAAGAAAAATTCAAAAAATCTTTATGCAATTTTGAATTTGAATTAGCACTCTTAATAAATAACTAACGAGAAATTAGAACAAGAGATAAATATTATTTTATTCCCTAATGAATTATTCAAGAAAAAATTCTTTGATCAGGAAGCACCTATATCATATACAATGCATCTTGTAAAGTATAAATCTGGATGACAGCAATGGATTGACGAGAATGACATCAAAAAATTGCCCAAGATTATTTTTCAGGGGACAGGTCGAAAGTTACAAGTAATCGAATAACTATAATGCATAAAATTATTATTTTTAAATCTCACTCTAATTTAGAAAGAAATAAAGAATAAATTTAGGTAAAAGCTGCTCTTTAATATAGAGCAGCTTTTAATAAATACTTTAAGAATTATACCAATGAGGTGGTATCAGCTTATTTCCATCTCTCCAAACATCTACTTCATATATATTATCAATTCCCCCATAAATACTACTATCCGCATGATCTAATACAATCGCTTGCCACCCAAAATCACTTGAACTAACAGAACTAGCAAGAGTAGAAAAAATTTTCTTAACCGCTTCTATGTCTTCATCTTCGTAATTTTTGTTATCTAGACTTCTGTTATTCCTGCTTTTAGTTTTCGGAAAATATACTTGGCTTGGTTGATCAAATATAACAAAGTTTGGGACAGACGATCCTTTTAATTTTAGAAAGAACTCTTGTAAGGCACACATTAGAGAAATATGGAATGCCACCCAGTTAGAAGCACTTCCCACTTCAGAAATGTAATGCCAGTTATCATTGTTGCTTAGAACAGAAATATTTAAGTCTTTTATACTGAATTTTGGTGGGATTCTTCTATAATTATCATCTACATCTAGTAATTTTAAGTATGTAAACATACCTTGGGCAATGTTCAAAACAGCACTATCTGTTCTATTCTGAACTACCATGGGGTTTAACAATTTCGTCAAACCTTCATATTCTTCTCTAAGATTCTCTATTTCCACTTCATTTAAGTCATTATTCAAAATTTCTCTATATAATTCGAAAGATGATCGAAACTGTCCCATAAACAAAAATAAACTTTTATTTTTATGAAACTCTTTTTGTGCCTCTTTATTCCTTGCAAGTAGTAGTTCTATACGATTATTTAAGTTCTTCTTTTTTTCTAAAAGAGTTTCTAAATCACTTTTTAATCTTTCTTCTTCTCTTAAAAAAGTCGAGGGGATCTCTGCAACACTCTTCGCTTGTTCTTCATACTTTTTATAAGCAGTACTCACTTTCTTTAATTCTGATTCGGCTTTTGGGTGTTTGTTTGATCCACAAATTGGACAATCATATGACCCACTAGAAATCTCCTCTAACCAACTTGAAATATGTAACCTTTCTGCTCTTTTCCGAATAGTATTTCCATAATTTTTATATCCACTTGTAAGTCTTTCTAAATCTCTTAGCCTATTTTTAGTTACCCCTATGTCAGTACTTAAAATTTCTTCTTCTTTTTCCAGGTTAAGCAATTGACTGTTTGAATCACTTATATGAAAAGTTTCTGTCTGTGTAAAGTCAGGAATACTATCGACTATCCTCTCCCCAATTAATAGTAATTCGTCAGGTGTAGCATCTTCGATTACATTTCTTTTAACAAGTCCATATTCGCTTGCTAGGAGTAAATGACCTTTTATGTTAGAAACCCACTTGGTAGAAACAGATCTCGCCTGTTCTCTTTCCTTTTCTAATTGCATTAATTTTTTCTGCAATATTTTAATCCTTTGTCTAGCCATAAGGGTTTCTATGTTTTCAGCACCCAGTATATATGGCATCCAGTTCCTTAACCTCTCTCTATGAACATGGGAGTGTGTTTTATAAAATAATATATTTTGATTTGCTACTATATCCTGTGTTTGAAATATAAATGCCATAAGGTCTCTAAATCCAAGCCTAGAATGATAACCTTCTTTTGATTCTTCTCCTGTAAGGTTAAAATAAGGAACTGAGGCAAGGGTATTGAGAATATCTTTCACTCCATCAAGATTTTGATTACTTGCTGTTATTTGTTTAGGAATTTCAACCGATTTCCCCCTAAGAATATAAAATTCATTAGAAACATGAGTCCCTATAGGTACTTTCCTTGCAAACAATATCTCTTCGGTATCAGTTTGAAAAACAACACCATACCATGAGGCATAATCTCGAATTGTATCAATTGGTATAAAGCAATCGCTTGAACCTAAACAGTAATCAATTATTGGTATTATTGCGGACTTTCCAGTTCTCGAGGCACCTGTTATAACATTAACCATTCCTGGTTTGAATTTAATAACTTGTGGTTTTAATTGACTTGAATCTGGCCAGACTATAAGGTTCAGTAATTGAAAATGCATTATAAAACCACCTTTAAATATTTTATAACTGTATATAGGTCGTGTTGGGCGAACCATTCTCCTAATATTTCAGCTTTATCTCCATCCTGTTTAAATTTCTTTTTTAAAGCCTTTCCTCTGCCTACCTTGACTTCTATATCTCTTGGATGTATTCCCCCTGATTCAGTATCCCAATATAGTAATCCCTGTGAAATACCAATATCTATAGCACTTAATGTATATTCTTTCTTCTGGTCGACTCTATCATGTATAGAGAAAAGAATATCTGAATTTTTATTATCTATAAAACTACGAACATAAGATTGTAACCCACTTCTCTTTCTAGTTATAGGCTCTATTAACCTTCTATTTAAAAGGATTGGCATAGCGATAAAGTGTAGTAATCCATTTGGGGAGTCCCCAGTAGAATGTCCTCTAATATATCCTCTTGAAAACCTCCATAGTAAGTAAGCACCAATAGTCGGTGTATTCCAAAGGCGTACTTCTTCAACTAATTTCCCCATACTACACCCCTCCCTTATTGAAAATTGTTTCCCACCTGGGATGCCAACCAAGTACTAATTGATTCGCGAGATAGTGATAGGTACCTGTAATAGTTGATGCAGGTGGACTCATATCCCTAATAGTTACCTGGTAAAGTTTACATTCATTTAATAGTAGTTTGCCTTTATGAATCTCAATTCTATCTGTATGCAATAAGTCAATTCTTTCTTGTTGATTTTTCCAAAACCTCTCTAATTTATCTTCAAATTCCACAGCTACCTCGTTATCTATTATCTCTGTTTCAATCCATTTATCGCGATTAGTTTCTGCTCTGAGGAAGTCGGAAACTGCTTCTATCATCTGATCACCACTGGATTCTATTTCCTCAAGTTGAATTAAATAGTTTGGTCTAGTCTTAAACTGTTCCTCAATTAAATCATGGGTATAATTAATTCCATGAGTAAAATCAACCAACTCTCGTCCCCTCGCCCTATCAAAAATCAGTTGACATTCTTCATTGAATGCTTCCCAACTAATTTTTGCAGGCTTTTTTTGGCTAATCATTTCCATTACTTTCTTCTGTACCCATCCAAGCAATTTATCAATGATAAACTCTCTTTGACCTTCTGGGATAATTTTTTTCTTTATCTCTAATCTTAGTTCATCAAACCCACTACTGCTGCCCACTTGATGTTCGAATTTCAATATTAGTGATCGAAATAACTCTTCATTATTCATAACATAGTTGTAATATTTCCATATCTCATGGTCACTCTTAATATCTGCAAGTTTATCTTTTGCATAAGCTAATGCTTCTTCTACTTCAGGAATAGTAATACATTTACTAAACCTTCCTACTATCCCCTCTCTTCCAGATTGATTACAATATAAGATGAATTTAGAACTTTCAACTTTCAAATCCCCTTCTTGTATAGTAACAAGCCAGTTATAAAACGTTTTCCACAAATCAGTCGATCTATCGGTTACTGGATTTCCATTTATTGAAGATTTGTCTTCTTCTGTAATAATATTTCCTTTGTTATCTTCAGAAGAAACGTCCCCTAATACCTCAACACATATTACATCTCCAGGTTCAGATGTTAAGAGATGATATAGAGCTCTGGGAAATTGCATAGAGTAACCTAATAACTGACCAGGTGCATTGTGATTCATTGTTAATGCTGTCTAAAAACGTCCATATGTTGACGGTATTGTTTGTCCGGGGATTGACGGATATAATGTCCTTAATCACCCTGAAGAAAGGAAAAGACGCCTTCCATTATGCCGGCCATTACCAGTGGCGCGACGGAAGACGTCCCTCAAACAATATGATTGTTGTAAATGATTATATCATAGTGGAATCCGCCGATAAAAGCGTTTTTTATTAAATGTGCAGAAAAGGTTCCTTGTCCCTGTTGTAATCATCAGGACTTCAAGGTCATTGGTTCAAGGGAGAGAAAGTTAAAAGATGAGAGAGGCATGGCCAGAACGTTTATCATCAGGAGGCTGCGTTGCCAGCAGTGCAACAAGATTCACCACGAGCTTCCTGACTTAATGATCCCATATAAACGATACGCTGCAGATGTCATCGAGGAAACCATTTTCCAAACAGCCCACCTGACGGTGGCAGCAGATGAATCTACGATTTACAGG
>NZ_VTEI01000021.1 GCF_008180415.1 Rossellomorea vietnamensis | reverse complement strand
ACTTTCCCATTTTTTCGCAGAGGATATAACAAAAAATCGTATTAGATCGTGGGCTGATAACTTCCTGGCTGTGTCTTCATACCCCCACTTCTCACAAAGGTCGGCTACTTCCTCATCCGTAATGAAAGTTTGAAGAATCTCAGAAAGTTTGTTAAAGTTAGTCAATGAAACCACTCTCCTTTTTGTGTTGTTAGCGGTAACAATCATTCTAAAGGAGGGTGGTTTTTTTTGTCTAATGAAACCGTTTATTTTACATATTGTGGTTAATCAACACCCGTGAGGGACAGTCCCTTATCGTGCTTTAAAGGGTTAAAGGATATTCATTGAGTTCAGAAAAACGGCTATGATGGCAATCGGAACGGCGAAGCGGATCAGGAAATAGAGTATTTCAAACTGTCCGTCTGACATGCCGGATCCTCTCTGCAGTTCTTCTTTTACATCGGATTTCTTCAATACATATGCGGTGAAGATGCTGATCAGCAGCGCCCCGACTGGCAGGCCGATGTTGCTGGCGATAAAGTCGGCGAAGTCAAAAAATGATTTCCCGATGATTTGAAAATCGGTTAAGACTCCGAATGAGAGAGCACTTGGGATCCCGACAACAAATACAAGGGTACCCGCAAACCAAGCAGACTTTCCGCGCTTCCGGGGATTGCCTCTTTCCATAACGGCAACGATGATTTCAAGAATAGAGAAAGCGGATGTCAAAGTAGCAAACAGCAGCAAAACGAGAAAGATGGCAAGGAACACTCCGCCGAACGCAATTTCGTTAAAGACCGCAGGAATGACGACAAAGACCAGTCCTGGTCCTACATCAGGCTGGAATCCCAGCGCGAAAACGGAAGGAAAGATGACCAGTCCGGCGAGTAATGAGATAAGGATATTCAATCCGGCAACACTGAAAGCGGAATTTGGCATGTTTTCTGTTTTAGGCAAATAGGAAGAATAGGTGACCATTACAGAAATCCCGACACTTAGGGCGAAAAAAGCTTGTCCCAATGCAAGCAGAGCTGTCTCAGCCGTTAGATAGCTCCAGTCCGGCTGCAATAAATATCGAACACCTTCCATTGCCCCCTCCAATGTCAGTGAACGAACAACGAGGATAAAAAACAGAACGAATAGAGCAGGCATCATAAATTTACTGGCTCGTTCAATGCCTGCTTTTATGCCTCCTTTTACCACAAGGACCGTCAGCACCATGAAAACAAATTGAGCCAGCAGGACTTCCCATGGCCGGCTGATGATGCTTTCAAACAACGCTCCATAGCCTTGCTGTGACATGCCGGTCAGCCCTCCTGACAGGCTCCGCACCAGGTAAGAGAGAATCCATCCTCCCACCACACTGTAAAATGATAAAATAACCAATGAGATGAATGTACCGAAATAGCCGACCAGCGGCCAGAGTGAAGCAGGAGCAAGAGCCCGGTAAGAAGTGACGGCATCTCCCCCGCCGCGTCTTCCTATGACAAACTCAGCCAGCAGAATTGGGGTACCGATAAGTATAGTAAAAAGAATAAAGAGCAGGAAGAATACCCCGCCTCCATTGGTGCCGGCCATATAAGGGAATTTCCATATTGCGCCCAGTCCGATAGCGGAACCGGCTGCGGCCAGAATGAAGCCTAATTTGGATGACCACTGATCACTGTTTTTCAAAGTTTTTCTCTCCTTCCTTAAGATGATTTCACCATGTTACTATGATTTCCACTCAGTGTACAGACGATTTCTACTAATCAGATATATTTCCTTATAAATTGAAACAATTATTGGAAAACAAGCGTTACATAATGACAAAAGAAGAGAAAAGGAGGTCAGGAAATGGAAGATGCTTTTCTTATTAAGGAGGCTCAAAATGGGAATTTGTCTGCTTACAGTGAACTGGTTAAGAGGTTTTCACCGGTTGTCGAGCGGTTTGCGTTTCAATTGGGAGCTTCCCTCAAGGATATTCAGGACATTTCTCAAGAAGTTTTCATAAGAGTTTACCGATTTTTACATCAATTTACCCATTCAAAATTCACTACCTGGCTTTATAAAATCACCTTGAACGTAACGAGGGATTTTATAAAAAAAGAAAACCGCTACCTCTTCAAAGCAGAAAAGCTGGCTAAGGAACCCTTTCTCACTGATGAGCTTCCTGAAGACATGCTTTTCAAGGAAGAAGAGGAAAGGCTTCTTCATGAATGCATAAAAAAACTAGATGAAAAATACAGAATCCCGATTATTCTGCATTATTTTCATGATAAGAAGTACGAAGAGATCCAAGACATCCTTTTGTTGAATCTCTCGACTGTCAAGACCAGGCTGCTTAGAGGGAAGAACCTGCTGAAAAAAGCTCTTATAGAAGAGGAAAAGAAGGAAGGGAAGAAACATGGATGATCAATCATTGAAAGAACGGATGAAGAAGCTTAATGACCAGTATGAGAGGATGCCTGCTAAAACAGATGTATCTCAAGTCATGAAAGCCATCGAAAAAGAGCAAAAACCCGCAAAACAGAAACGGACTGGCATTCATTGGCCATACGCTGCAAGCTTTATCGGTGTTCTGATCATTGCCTCTATTCTAATGTTTCAATTTATTGGAGGAGAAAGCCCTGGATTGCTTAAAGATGTGAAACAGGCGGTGATGCCGGCTCAAGACCCGGCGGAGATTGCCCATGAAATAGAAAGCCATTACACTATCCGAAAAACACAGGCGGTTGGAAGCCTTGGCATGACGGAAAAAGGGTTCCGGCGATCAGAAATGGGGGGAGTTGCAGAAGATTATGTTTTCTTCAATCTGCAGCAGCTAAAAGAGGGAGAAGTGCCGGTACAGGACGGTAATCACTTGAAGAGAGTGAAGGAAAACCTGGATGCTATGTTAAAAACACCTCAGCAAATTCTGTTTGATATAAAAGGAAAAACACTCACGGAAAAAGAAGCAGGTCAGTGGGTAAAGGAGTATCATAAGATCCATCAAGGGCTTCTGCCGATATATGAAGATGAAATACAAAGATACAGAAAAGAGTGGGAAGCAGAGGCTTCAGATGGCAGCCTCGTGAGCCGTGACTTCTTGATGGATAGAGAGAGCAGTTATTCGGACGAATTGATTCAATTGGTGGAAGGTGCAACAGATAATGGGATTTTACTAACTTACTCAGAAGTTTCCGGCGGATTCCGGGCTGAAACTGATCTGGAATATATTTCATTCATACTTTCATCTTCTGAACTTCCCGAGGTATTTAGAAATGTCCTAAGACTTAAGGGTTTACCGGAAAGCCTGAATGACGGCATCATTACCACGAACTGGATGAGAGCGGGGGGAGACCTTCTTCTTTATGAAGAAACGCTTGAAGGTCTTCCTGAAGGCTCTGAATTTCTTGAAGAGTTCAAAATGGAATACAATACCTTGCTGAGGGCCTATACTAAAGGATCCCCTGCGCAGCCTCTTTTTCATGGAGATGGAACACTGAAAGAGGATATAAAAGAATCCTTTGAGAAAATGATTGAGCTTCATCCTGATTCAGAAACTGTTGGACGAATCATGCCTTACTATCAAAAGTTGAAAGAGAATGGTTTTACTGAACCAGATCACTGGGATGAATTTTATCTGCCTGATGAACGTTAAAATTAAGGAAAAAAAACGGTTGTGAAGATGTTTTATGATAGGTAAAACGGGAAAACTATCTAATAAGAAGTTGAGAACTTTTGCGTAAGCTTGCCAACTGTGATATAATTTATAATTGCGTAAAAAGGAGAAAATTTATATATAATTAGGAGTTGTTCCCATGAGTACAAAATACGAAACAGGAAACGTTGTAACAGGTAAAGTAACAGGCATTCAGCCATACGGTGCATTTGTTGCTCTTGATGAAAATACACAAGGACTTGTTCATATTTCCGAAATCACACACGGATTCGTTAAAGATGTCAATGAGCATCTTAGTGTCGGAGATGAAGTTAATGTAAAAGTCTTATCAGTTGATGAAGCGGCAGGCAAAATCAGCCTTTCTATCCGTGCGACTGAAGAGCCGCCTGCAGAAGAGCCAAAAGCTGCAGCAGCTGCGAAAAAGCCTAAGCGCCGTCAAGGAAGCGTGAAATCTGCTCCGGCAGCTGAATCTGCTCCAACGGGCTTCAACACTCTTAAAGACAAGCTTGAAGAGTGGATCGAGCAATCCGAGCGTGAAGACCTAATCAAGAAATAATGATTGAACAAGAACCGGAACCGGCTTTTTTCAGCCGGTTCTTTTTTTTGTGTAAAAAACTCTTCTTGTGAGTTTGGTTGTTATTTTTTGTGTCCCTTTTTGGTTTTTTGAGAGACACCAGAATGCGCTTTTGGGTGTCAGGTGACCCTCGTCGTTTTCTTGAGTGACACCAGAATGCGCATTTTGGGAGTCAGGTGTCCCTCATCGTTTTCTTGAGTGACACCAGAATGCGCTTTTTTGGTGTCAGGTGTTCCTCGTCGTTTTCTTGAGTGACACCAGCGTGCGCTTTTTACGTGTCAGGTGACCCTCGTCGTTTTCTTGAGTGACACCAGAATGCGCTTTTTGGGTGTCAGGTGTCTCTCATCGTTTTCTTGAGAGACACCAGAATGCGCTTTTTACGTGTCAGGTGTTCCTCGTCGTTTTCTTGAGTGACACCAGCGTGCGCTTTTTACGTGTCAGGTGTCCCTCGTGGTTTTCTTGAGTGACACCAGAATGCGCTTTTTGGGTGTCAGGTGTTCCTCGTCGTTTTCTTGAGTGACACCAGCGTGCGCTTTTTACGTGTCAGGTGTCTCTCGTGTTTTTTTTGAGTGACACCAGCGTGCGATTTTTACGTGTCAGGTGTCTCTCGTCGTTTTCTTGAGTGACACCAGAATGCACTTTTTGGGTGTCAGGTGTTCCTCGTGGTTTTCTTGAGTGACACCAGCGTGCGMTTTTTACGTGTCAGGTGTCCCTCGTCGTTTTCTTGAGWGACACCAGAATGCGCTTTTGGGGTGTCAGGTGTCCCTCGTGGTTTTTTTGAGTGACACCAGCGTGCGATTTTTACGTGTCAGGTGTCTCTTGTCGTTTTCTTGAGTGACACCAGAATGCACTTTTTGGGTGTCAGGTGTTCCCCGTCGTTTTCTTGAGTGACACCAGAATGCACTTTTTGGGTGTCAGGTGTTCCCCGTCGTTTTCTTGAGTGACACCAGCGTGCACTTTTTGGGTGTCAGGTGTCCCTCGTCGTTTTCTTGAGTGACACCAGCGTGCGCTTTTTACGTGTCAGGTGTCCCTCATCGTCTTCTTGAGAGAGACCAGCGTGCGTATTTTCTTATGTCAGGTTTCCCTCGTACAGGATATTGCGGAGTGAATCATCGGGCACCCAATCCTCTGCTCATTATAGTCTTTTGAAAACCAAGTTTTTAAAAGAGGGGGAAAAGGGTATAGAGTAATAGACACATAAATTGAAATGGAGGGTTACCATGAAAAAATCGACTAAGGGTCTAATCGTGGGATCACTGGTTTCAGCAGGTGGAGCAGCGCTGGCTACGGCAGCCATCAAGAAGAAGAAAGGTGATGATCCTGAAGTGATAGAGGATACGGATATGAGAAACAGCAAGAAGATCGATCAGAGAGAAAGTCCCGATGCGGATAAAACAGACGAGGAAAAAGGCCTTACAGAATTAGACCACGCTTATCGAGCTGAATGGTCGGCAAATGGCTTTCCTCAGACACACCAGGCTATGGAAGAGCTGAAGGAAGAAGACGAAAAAGATGAAAATGACGAAGAAGATAAAAAAGAGTAAAGCAGCCTTGCCAATATCGGCAGCTGACTAGTCTAAGGTACAAACAAGAAATCCCAACAACCAATAAAGCAGCTGGCCTATTTCGGCCAGCTGCTTTATTTTTATTCTTCTTTAATCTGGACGCCCAATATCAAATTTCTTGATTCGGTATTGCAGATTCTGCCTGCTCATCCCAAGAACCTTTGCGGTTTTCGTGATATTGTAATCGTGATGTAGAAGAGCTTTCTGGATATAGTAGATTTCCGCCTGTGCCATGTAATCTTCCAGCGGTTTGATCTCTTTGTCTCCGTCAAACAGAAAATCTTCAGCGTTAGTGTCCAGTTCCTTCTCGCTTGAAAGCTGTGTCCGCTGCCTGAAGTGGACCGGCAGCTGGTTGTAGCCGATGATGTCTTCGGTCCCCAGCAAATTAAAGGCGCCTTCAATAACGTGTTCTAATTCGCGAACATTTCCGGGCCAGTCATAGTTTTTGAATCTATCCAGCACGGAATCTTCCAGACCTTTGATTGCCATGCCGAAAAGGCCGTTATATTTCTCGATGAAGTAATGAATCAAAGTCTCCAAATCACCCATTCTTTCCCGTAACGGTGGAATAAAGATGGAAACGACGCTAAGTTGATAGTAGAGCTCTTTCCTGAGTCTGCCCTCCGAAATGGCATCAATGGGGTCCTCATTAATCGTGCAAACCATTCTGCATTTCAAAGGCCGGTCCACATTTGAGCCGAGCCGCCGTGTTTTTTTCTCTCTTAATGCTCTTAACAGCTTGGTTTGCAGCGTCAGGCTCAGCGTGTTGATTTCATCAAGAATCAATGTCCCGTTCGCAGCCTGTTCAAATAATCCTGCTGATTCCATGTCCTCTCCAGAATCCTTTTTATGGATCCCGAATAACAGTTCCTCCATCACTGAATCGGGTATGGAGGAACAATTCTGATTGATCACGGGTTCCTTTGCCCGAGGGCTGCCGTTATGGATGCTCTGGGCGAAAAGTTCTTTACCCGTCCCTGTCTCGCCGGAAATCAAGACAGGGGAAGATGTCCTGGAAGCACGCCTGCTATTTTCGATGACTTCCTTGAATTCGGTATCTTCCCCAATAATATGATCAAATGTATAGTGGAGATCTTCTTTCTTGCTGCGATTCTCGCGGATCAGTTTTTCCAATTTGGTAACATCACGTGCAATTTCCATCGCCCCTGTAAGCGCACCTTCGTTGAAAATCGGATAGGTGTTATTGATGGTGGTAATCTCGCTGCCTTTGATATTAAAATAAGTCTGCTTAACATTCAGCGCCGGGTTTCCAGTGCGCAGTACCTTCAACAGGGTGCTTTCCTCGCCGTAATGAAATTGAAAGACTTCAAGAAGGTTTTTATCGAGGACATCCTCGACCGCCATTCCTTCGATATTCATCATTTTTTTATTGTAGATGACCGTTTTTCCTTCTGAGTTAATAACATGAACGCCTGCATCTATGGAGTCCAATACTTTTTCATAGAGATATATTAACTCCTGCATCCCGTTCCCAAGCATATGGTTTCTCTCCTTTTTGTCTGCTGCCTCTGTAAAAATTTCAGGAAAATTTCAAAGAATCAGGTTTATAAGTTTGAAAGACTGTTTAACAGTGTAATAGTGTAGTGTGCAAGATAGTTTTTCAGCAAGCGTTGAAGCTTATCATGAATGGATGAAATTTCAGCTTCATACATATGAAGTCCAGCCATTTTTAAAAAATTATAAAAAAATCAAACAAAAAGCTTGAAAAACGCAACTATCTTTTGCATTATTATATATGTAAGGGTTTTCTGAATGCAAATATTTTTTGCTCTTTAAACTCTTCATAATTATGAAAATACTAAATTTTTATTTTAGATAAAGGGGGAAATGAAATTGATTCCGTACAAACATGAACCATTCACAGATTTTTCTAAAGAAGAAAATCAGCAAGCTTTTAAAGAGGGCCTAAAGCTGGTGGACAGCTATCTGGGTCAAGATTATCCTTTGACAATCGGCGGAGAAAAGATTACGACTGAAGATAAGATCGTTTCTGTGAACCCGGCAAACAAGGAGCAGGTTGTTGGACGTGTTTCCAAAGCAAGCCGTGAATTAGCTGAAAAAGCAATGAACGAAGCATATGACACGTTCCAGTCTTGGAGAAAAGTAAAGCCTGAGACTCGTGCAGACATTCTGTTTAAAGCAGCTGCGATTGTCCGCCGCCGCAAGCACGAATTCTCAGCTATCCTTGTAAGAGAAGCAGGTAAGCCTTGGAATGAAGCAGACGCGGATACAGCGGAAGCAATTGACTTCATGGAATACTACGGCCGCCAAATGCTGCGCATAGCAGAAGGCTTCAAAGTGGAAAGCCGTCCTGGCGAATATAATCAATTTAACTACATTCCATTGGGAGTAGGTGTAGTCATTTCCCCTTGGAACTTTGCATTCGCAATCATGGCTGGTACAGCTGTAGCGGCGATCGTTTCCGGTAATACAGTCCTTCTGAAGCCGGCATCAACGACTCCTGTTGTTGCAGCCAAGTTCATCGAAGTTCTTGAAGAGGCCGGACTTCCTAAAGGCGTAATCAACTTCATTCCAGGAAGCGGATCTGAGATGGGTGATTATATCGTGGATCATCCGAAAACACGTTTCGTATCATTCACAGGCTCACGCGATGTAGGTACACGCATCTATGAGCGCGCATCTAAAGTACAGCCTGGCCAAATCTGGCTGAAGCGTGTCATCGCTGAAATGGGCGGTAAAGATACAATTGTGGTTGATAAAGAAGCAGACCTTGAATTAGCGGCTAAATCAATCGTGGCTTCCGCATTCGGATTCTCAGGCCAAAAATGTTCTGCATGCTCCCGTGCGATCATCGTGGAAGATGTCTACGATCAAGTTCTTGAACGTGCCGTTGAACTGACAAAAGAATTAACAGTCGGCGACACAACAGACCGTGAAACATTCATGGGACCTGTTAATGACCAGGCTGCATTCGATAAGATCATGAGCTACATTGAAATCGGTAAAGAAGAAGGCGAATTGATGATCGGCGGAGAAGGTGACGACTCTAAAGGTTACTTCATCAAGCCAACGATCTTTGCACACCTTGATCCGGAAGCACGCATTATGAAAGAAGAAATCTTTGGACCTGTTGTCGCTTTCTCAAAAGCAAAAGACTTCAACCATGCGATCGAAGTAGCGAACAACACAGATTACGGCTTGACTGGCGCTGTCATCACGAACAACCGTGCACACATCGAGCAGGCACGTGAAGATTTCCATGTCGGCAACCTTTACTTCAACCGCGGATGTACAGGAGCAATCGTTGGATACCAGCCATTCGGCGGATTCAATATGTCCGGTACCGATTCCAAAGCGGGCGGACCAGACTACTTGCTTCTTCATATGCAAGCTAAAACAACATCAGAAATGCTATAAGACTGACAATATAATGGAGCCTTCAAGCGGAGGCTCCATTGATTATAAATAGACATATTTTCATGCAATTTTTTCATACTTACTAAAACTAATTGATCAGGAGGAAAATCGAATGTCAAAAAACTCTCAATCTATTATTGATCAAACCCAAGAATATGGTGCAAATAATTATCATCCCCTGCCAATCGTCATCTCTGAAGCTGAAGGTGTATGGGTGAAGGATCCTGAAGGAAACAAATATATGGATATGCTCAGCGCATATTCCGCGGTAAACCAAGGCCACCGCCATCCGAAAATCATCCAGGCCCTCAAAGATCAAGCCGATCGTGTGACCCTGACTTCACGCGCGTTCCACAACGATCAGCTTGGACCATGGTATGAAAAAATCTGCAAACTGACAAATAAAGATATGGCACTTCCAATGAATACGGGTGCTGAAGCAGTTGAGACAGCTATCAAAACTGCTCGCCGCTGGGCCTATGACAAGAAAGGTGTGGCCGATAATCAGGCTGAAATCATCGCTTGTGTAGGAAATTTCCACGGCCGTACTATGTCCGCTGTTTCCCTTTCTTCTGAAGACGAATACAAGAGAGGTTTCGGACCGATGCTTCCCGGAATAAACTTGGTGCCGTACGGAGATATTGATGCATTGAAAGAAGCCATCACTCCGAATACAGCTGCATTCTTGATTGAGCCAATTCAAGGGGAAGCGGGAATCGTCATCCCTCCTGAAGGATTCTTGAAAGCAGCATATGAGCTATGTAAAGAAAATAATGTCTTGTTCATCGCAGACGAAATCCAGGCCGGCCTTGCGCGTACTGGTAAAATGTTTGCCTGTGAATGGGAAGATGTTGAACCGGATATGTACATCCTTGGTAAAGCTCTTGGCGGCGGTGTGTTCCCAATCTCCTGTGTTGTGGCAGACAACGAGGTTCTGGGTGTATTCAATCCAGGTTCCCACGGTTCAACTTTTGGAGGAAACCCGATGGCATGTGCCGTATCGGTTGCGTCACTGGAAGTGCTGGAAGATGAAAAACTTTCCGAGCGTTCTCTTGAACTGGGAGAGTACTTTATGAACAAACTGAGGGAAATCGACAACCCTAAGATCAAGGAAGTCCGCGGAAGAGGATTATTCATCGGTGTTGAGCTGACTGAACCTGCCCGCGGCTACTGTGAACAACTGAAAGAAGAAGGCCTGTTGTGCAAAGAAACTCATGAAACAGTCATCAGGTTCGCTCCTCCATTGATCATCAGCCAGGAAGACCTTGATTGGGCTATCGAGCGCATCCAGAAAGTCCTTTCGAAATAAGAGGGGTGAATTGCAGCCTCAGGAACCTGTCAGTTTCAGGAGGAATCTATTAAGACATCATAAGGTTGTATGTTACAATAACATCGTTTTAGACTACACAATAAAGAGGCGAATTTTTCAATGGGAGAAAACCTGAATCTGTTTACATCTACTCAACATGTCATCAACGATGCGCTTGGCAAGCTTGGCTACACCGAAGAAATGTTCGAGTTGTTGAAAGAGCCGATTCGTATGCTGACTGTACGTATTCCTGTACGTATGGATGATGGAAAGATTAAAGTTTTTACAGGTTACAGAGCTCAGCATAATGATGCAGTCGGCCCTACAAAAGGCGGCGTCCGCTTCCATCCTGAAGTGGATGAAGAAGAAGTGAAAGCATTATCGATGTGGATGAGTTTGAAATGCGGAATTGTCGATCTGCCGTATGGCGGGGGAAAAGGCGGTATTATCTGTGATCCGAGAACGATGTCCTTCACTGAGCTAGAGAAGCTCAGCCGCGGCTACGTCCGGGCAATCAGCCAAATTGTCGGTCCAACGAAAGACATCCCGGCCCCTGACGTATATACAAACTCACAGATCATGGCTTGGATGATGGATGAATACAGCCGTCTGCGTGAAAATGATTCCCCTGGTTTCATCACAGGAAAGCCATTGGTTCTGGGCGGATCGCAAGGGCGTGAAAAAGCAACAGCTCAAGGCGTCACAATCTGCATCGAGGAAGCTGCCAAGAAAAAAGGCATCGATATTAAAGGCGCCAGGGTTGTCGTGCAGGGCTTCGGTAATGCGGGCAGCTTTCTGGCAAAATTCATGCATGAAGCAGGCGCGAAAGTCATAGCAATATCAGATGCACACGGAGCACTTCATGATCCTAAAGGCTTGGATATTGATTATCTGTTAGATCGCCGTGACAGCTTTGGAACCGTCACAACCTTATTTGATAACACAATCTCTAATCAGGAATTATTGGAGCTGGACTGCGACATTCTTGTCCCTGCGGCCATTTCCAATCAAATCACTGAAAACAATGCTCATAAAATCAAAGCATCCATCGTAGTCGAGGCAGCGAATGGCCCGACAACGTTTGAAGCAACACGAATCCTTTCAGAGAGGGACATTCTCCTGGTGCCGGACGTATTGGCGAGTGCCGGCGGAGTAACGGTTTCATACTTTGAATGGGTGCAGAATAACCAGGGTTATTACTGGACAGAAGAAGAAGTGAATGAAAAACTTCACTCCAAAATCGTGGATGCGTTCAATAACGTGTATGAAACGTCTATGAACCGCCGAGTCAACATGCGCTTGGCAGCCTACATGGTAGGAGCCCGCAAGATGGCGGAAGCTTCCAGGTTCAGAGGCTGGGTTTAAAGAAATGCCGATCAGGTTTTGTGCCTGGTCGGTTTTTTAGTTTTTGAGGAATGGCGGCTCACTGGTTGGAAGGTGTTGAAATCAGTAGGTATGAGATTTTTGAGAAATGTCGTTTGGCCGATAAACAGGTGGTTTTCGCCGATAAATTTTAAATAGCGCCGATAAACTTAAAAAACCGCTGATAAAAGAGCTGCGCTCGCCGAAAAACCCTCCTTTACCGCCGATATCCTGCCCGGCAGCTCCAGTATGGAAGTTGAATCACCTGTAACCAATTTAGAGAGCAGGCCAACCGAAGTTTAGAAGTAAATACTTGGGTAAAGGTATATAATGATACTAAATCACTCAATTCAAGGAGAGTTTTTAATGAGCGGGATAACCATACCAGAGAAATCAAAAGAGGAAGTGACGGAAGCGGTTGACCTTCAGAAAGCCTATTATGGATCAGGCAAAACAAGGCCGCTTCAAGCAAGAAAAGCACACCTCAAGAAATTGGGTGAAGTGCTTCGTGAGAATGAATCCAAAATCCTGAAAGCTTTGCATGATGATTTAAATAAATCTGAAAGAGAAGCCTACACGACGGAAATAGGGATCTTGCTTGAAGAAATCAACTTTACATTGAAGAATTTGGACTCCTGGGCAAAGCCGAAAAAAGTGAAAACAGCGGTGACTCATTTTGGGTCAAAAGGGTATCGTATACCGGAACCATACGGCGTTTCTTTAATCATTGCGCCCTGGAATTATCCTATCCAATTGGCGATTTCTCCGTTAATCGGGGCTTTGGCGGCAGGAAACACAGCTATTCTGAAACCATCTGAAATCACTCCGAATACCTCCAGGGTTCTGGCTGAACTCTTTGAGGGTTTTGAAAAGGGATTGATTCATGTTTTGGAGGGCGGAGTCGAAACGAATCAGCTTCTTCTGGATCAGCCATTCGACTATATTTTTTTCACAGGAAGTGTTCCTGTAGGGAAAATAGTGATGGAAGCAGCATCAAAGCGTTTGATTCCTGTCACGCTTGAATTAGGCGGGAAGAGCCCTTGCATTGTGCATGAGGATGCTGACTTGTCTCTCGCGGCAAAGAGGGTGGCATTTGGAAAACTGGCCAATTCCGGACAGACCTGCATAGCACCGGATTACCTGTTCGTCCATGAAAGTGTGAAAGAATCATTCATAGAAGAATATAAAAAAGCGGTTCATGAGTTCTATGGGAATGAACCTTTCCAAAGTGACCAATATGGTAAGGTAGTGAATGAGCGTCACTATACACGCTTGAAAAGCTATTTAAGTGATGGAGAAGTGATTTACGGAGGAGGATTCAGTGACGAGACCCTTCAGATTCAACCTACCCTGTTGAAGCCCCGGTCAACCGAAGTACCTGTCATGACAGAAGAGATTTTTGGACCGATTTTCCCGGTGCTTACCTATGGCAGCCTGGAAGAAGTTAAGTCTTTTGTTACAAGCAGGCCTAAGCCGCTTGCTCTTTACTTGTTCACTGGAAGCGAAAATGTGGAAAGGGATATTACTGAAAATCTTTCCTTTGGGGGCGGATGCATCAATGACACGCTCATGCATATCGTGACTCCCCATCTTCCATTTGGAGGTGTAGGGGAAAGCGGGATAGGCAGCTATCACGGTGAGAGCAGTTTCTCGACGTTTTCACATTATAAAAGTATCCTGAAGCAAACCACGCTTTTTGATTTTTCGTTTAAGTACCCCAATTCCCAAAATGGGCTGAAGATCCTGCGGAGGCTTCTAAAATAGAAACAAAAGCGTAAGCGCCTTGAACAGCCCCGACAGGCAAATGTTCCTCAGAGAAAAAAAGGCGGTCTTCCCTTTTATTCTCTGAGGGTTATTTGACCCCGAGGGGCTAGGCGCTGAAGCTGGACGGAACAAAAGCGTAAGCGCCTTGAACAGCCCCGACAGGCAAATGTTCCAAAGAGAAAAAAAGGCGGTCTTCCCTTTTATTCTCTGAGGGTTATTTGACCCGAGGGGCTAAGTCCGTTCCGGTGGGTACGGACCCTCAGGCGCTGAAGCTGGATGTGGTTAACGCAGTAAACTTGCCCCCAAAAAAGACAAACTCCCTTTTCCGGAGTTTGTCTTTTGTCATTTTTATCGAGTTGGACGGGCTTCAGGAGACTGCTCTGCTTCTTCAGAAGGAGCAAACAGAAGACCAATATTGATTAGGCCGGCAATACCGACTAAACCATAAACCAGACGGGCAAGCGCTGAATCTTGTCCGCCGAAGATAGCGGCAACAAGATCAAATTGGAAGAACCCTACAAGGCCCCAGTTGATAGCTCCAATGATAGTAAGGACCAGTGCAATGCGTTGAATTGTACTCATGTTGTTACCTCCTAATTGAGTAGGCGCCGGTTACGATAGAAAGTACACTCGGCACTTTTTATTTAATGTTTCACTAATAGCTTGTTGTTTTTCCCGCTTAATTATGCATCCCCTTTTTAAAAAATATCATTGTGCATTTTCTTTGCAATAAGGGAACATTATACTCGATAATAAAGACAAGGTATGGAAGCCCGGTTTTTTACATATGGGCCGGCCTTAATCAACAATAGTATTTAACAAGCACCAACGAATACAAATTCACCATAATAAATAGAGGAGGTAACAAAATGAACAGTTTTGCTTTTTATAATCCGACGAAATTGATCTTTGGTAAAGATGAGGTAGAAAAATTAAAGGAAGAAATTCCTCAGTACGGTAAAAAGGTTCTGCTTGTTTACGGAGGCGGAAGCATTAAACGCAATGGTCTTTATGATAGAGTGACGGGTCTTTTAAAAGAAATTGATGCTGAAGTCCATGAACTTTCCGGTGTCGAACCGAATCCGCGTATTTCCACTGTAAGAAGAGGAGTGGAAATCTGTAAAAACGAAGGCGTCGAGCTATTGCTGGCAGTAGGAGGCGGAAGTGTCATCGACTGCACCAAAGCGGTTGCTGCGGGTGCTAAGTATGATGGCGACGCTTGGGATCTTGTGACAAAGAAAGCTGCTGCTGAAGAAGCTCTTCCATTTGGAACCGTTCTTACCCTTGCAGCAACAGGATCGGAAATGAATGCTGGATCGGTCATCACCAATTGGGAAACACATGAGAAATATGGCTKGGGAAGTCCGGCTGTATTCCCTAAATTCTCGATCCTAGATCCGCAGAATACCTTTACAGTCCCTAGAGACCAAACCATTTATGGAATGGTTGATATGATGTCGCATGTCTTTGAACAATATTTCCATAACGCGACACATACTCCTTTGCAGGACAGATTGTGTGAATCCACCTTAAAAACAGTGATTGAAACGGCTCCACAGCTTCTGGAAAACCTGGAGAGCTATGAGCATAGAGAAACTATCCTATACTCCGGTACAATTGCGCTCAACGGAATGCTTCAAATGGGCTATCAAGGCGATTGGGCGACTCATAATATTGAACATGCCGTTTCAGCTGTCTACGACATTCCACATGCCGGCGGACTGGCAATCCTTTTCCCTAACTGGATGAGACATAATATTGACGTTAACCCAGCTCGTTTTGCACAAATGGCTGTTCGTGTTTTCGATGTGGATCCTGAGGGTAAAACAGATAAAGAAATCGGTTTGGAAGGAATTGATAAGCTCTCCGCATTCTGGAGCAGCCTAGGGGCTCCTTCAAAACTTGCCGATTATGACATCAATGACGAAAACATCGATGTAATGGCAGACAAAGCAATGGCCAATGGAGAATTTGGTAATTTCCGCTCCTTAAAGCATGAGGACGTAAAAGCAATTTTGAAAGCTTCACTATAAGATTACTATGGGACTGTCCTTTAAAGGTGCAGTCCCCTTTGTTCATTTTTCTCTCCATTACAGGAAAGGATTTTAATATGAGGCCTGTATTGCATACGATTTTGGGCATCTTCGTGGTTTCTGCTCTAGTGGGCTGGGCACACTATGAGGCAAAGGAGAAAACCATCGTTGCGTTTGGAGATTCCCTGACATATGGATTTGGAGATAAAGGTGACGAAGGATATGTTGATAAGCTGGAATCTGTCCTCAACCAGAAGTACGAGACAGGGCCGATTGAGATTGCCAATTATGGGATTGTCGGCCAGGAAACCAACGGCGTACTGAAACAGCTTGAGAGCTAAGAAACCAGGGGAGAGGTCTGCAAAGCTGATGGAATGATTGTATTCATTGGCACAAATGACTTGATCAACAGCAACGGAGGCGAAATGGATAATCTTCAAGAGGAGAAAATACGTGATGGAAAGGAAGATTATCAGCAAAACCTGACTTCCATACTGGACACCTTAAGAAGAAAATCCTTCAGCACCGATTCACTTAATCGGCTTGTATAATCCGTATCCCGGTAATTCGGAGATAGAAGGACACTTCAACCAATGGAACGCCTTGAATAAGAAGCTTGCGGCGGAGTATGAGGGAATCAATTTCATTCCCTTGAATGGAGTTTTTAAAAATAAGTCCAAAGCGGAATATTTCAGTAATTCCCTCCATCCAAATGAAAAGGGATATAAACTGATTGCATGGAGAATTTTGAACGATTCACGGCCATTTCGTGAAAGTTTTTAGAAAAAAACCATTTGGTATCGCTTTCAAGTCATGTCCTTTCTTGATTATCATCACAGCTTTCGATAAAGTGGTTTTAGGAATAATTTAATAGGAGGTAATAGATATGACACATGTACGCTTTGATTATTCAAAAGCTCTTTCCTTTTTTGGAGAACATGAAATTACATACTTAAAAGATGCTGTCAAAACGGCGCACAACTCTTTGCATGAAGGAACAGGGGCAGGAAGCGACTTTCTAGGCTGGGTAGACCTTCCGGAAAATTATGATAAAGAAGAGTTTTCCCGCATCCAGAAAGCTTCTGAGAAAATCAAGAACGATTCGGATGTCCTTCTTGTTATTGGAATCGGCGGTTCGTACTTGGGAGCAAGGGCAGCGCTTGAAATGCTGAACCACAGCTTTTATAACGCTCTTTCAGGAGAACAGCGCAAGACGCCTCAAGTCCTGTTTTTAGGAAACAATATCAGCTCCACGTATATGACGGATTTGATGGATCTTCTTGAAAATAAGGATTTCTCCATCAACGTCATTTCCAAGTCAGGAACCACAACGGAACCTGCCATCGCATTCCGTATTTTCCGTAAAAAACTGGAAGAGAAATACGGTGCTGAAGAAGCGAAAAAACGTATCTATGCAACGACTGATAAAGCAAAAGGCGCCCTTAAAACATTAGCGAACGACGAAGGCTACGAAACTTTCGTGGTACCTGATGATGTAGGAGGACGCTATTCTGTTCTTACAGCAGTGGGGCTTCTGCCAATTGCGGTTAGCGGAATCGATATCGAAGCCATGATGAAGGGCGCAGCAGCAGCACGACAGGACTTCAGCACGGATAACTTGGAAGAGAATCCTGCGTACCAATATGCGGCTGTAAGAAATGTCCTTTACAACAAAGGAAAAACAATTGAAATGCTCATCAACTATGAGCCGGGTCTTCAATACTTCTCCGAGTGGTGGAAGCAGCTGTTCGGCGAAAGCGAAGGAAAAGACCAAAAAGGAATTTTCCCTGCATCAGCTAATTTCTCCACTGATCTTCATTCCATGGGGCAGTATGTCCAGGAAGGAAGAAGAGACCTATTTGAAACGGTCATCAAGGTTTCAGAACCGCGCCATGAACTGACCATTGAAGAAGCGGATAGCGATCTTGACGGCTTGAACTACCTCGCCGGCCAAACAGTCGACTTCGTTAACAATAAAGCTTTCCAAGGTACATTGCTTGCCCATACAGACGGCGGCGTGCCGAACCTGATTGTCGAGATCCCGGCAATGGATGCTTACACATTCGGATATCTTGTGTACTTCTTTGAAAAAGCTTGCGCGATCAGCGGCTACCTGCTTGGAGTTAATCCATTCGACCAGCCTGGAGTAGAGGCTTACAAAGTGAACATGTTCGCTCTATTAGGCAAACCAGGATTTGAAGAAAAGAAAGCTGAGCTTGAGAAGCGTTTGAAATAAGAAATAGAAAAAGCTGACATCATTGGGTGTCAGCTTTTTTTGTATAAACTCAATCTCCACTGTGTTCATAACCCAAACAGAGTAAAAGTGGTAACTATTTTTGCAGAAGGATTTACGGACCAATGAGCAGTCCTTTTTTGGAGGATACCGGCACGTAACCAGGATTTGCGGGCCAATGAGCAGTCCTTTTTTGGAGGATAACGGCCCGTAACTAGGATTTGCGGTCCAATGAGAACCCCTTTTTGGAAGGATAATGGCCCGTAACCAGAATTTGTGGGCCAATAAGCTCCCCATTTTCGAAACCAGGATTTGCGGGTCAATGAGCAGCCCTCTTTTGAAAGATAACGGCCCGTAACCAGAATTTGCGGACCAATAAGCAGTCCTTTTTCGAAGGATACCGGCCCGTAACCAGAATTCCAGGGGTGGCTGATGGAAAAAATTTGTCCTCCAGTTCCACAACAGCGCTTAGTAATTATCTGAACGGAATGATTTCTACTCTAGACGCCTCCACACTTTTGATCACTCAATGACTTTTTGTGTTTAATGACTTATTCCAGCCACTCTGGGAAAAACTAACGTAAAAGAAAGGAGTGTTTGGAATGATTGAACTTCCTTCTAAACTGGAGGGGCAGCATTTTCAGTTATATAAGCTAGAGCAGCAGCTTAAGCCTTTAGGGTATGATATTGGCGGCAATTGGGATTATGATCATGGCTATTTTGACTATAAAATTGATGATGAGGTAGGGTATCAATTTTTAAGGCTGCCGTTTGCTGCAGTGGACGGACAGCTGGATTCCCGTGGAGCCACTGTGGAATTCGGAAGGCCGTTCCTGCTGTCGCATAAGTACCAGATCGGGCTGGATGATCATGCTTCCACAGGAACATTTTCCGGCACGACCAACCAGTTCTCAGAACCGCAGGATCCAGATGCCAGTTTTCCAGAAGAATATATTGCTGTTGGCGTTGAGCTGGTGAAGGAACTGGAAGACCAGCTCCTAACCTGATTTCTTTTTGCCTTTCTCAGTGGAAATCACCAGTAGTCCGTCGTCAGCATAAATGATTGTTTCCAATGGAGGGTTCACGATTGTGCGCTCTCCTTTTTTTAATCCCAAAAGGATAATATTCTGCTTCAGCAGCAAATTGCTTATTTCTTGAAAGGTTTTATTATGGCATTCTTCAATAGGGTCGATGACTTGAAGATTATTTCCCTTTAAATGATTCAAGAGCTCAAGGATGGTTGTGCTCATACCCTTGGATAAGATACTGTCCATGATGATATAACTGGTCTGTTTATTCGTTTGGATGACTTCATCAGCACCTGCTCTCTCAGCATTGGCGATATGATCGCCTGTCAAAACTTCAGCTACGCAATAAAGCTTTGGGTTGATTCCTTTCATTGCCAGCAGAGTCATCACTGTGTTCATGTCAGCATCGATTTCATTTTTATTCTGATCGGCGGTGATGACTGCAATTTCAGCAGTATTGACTCCTGCCTTTTTTAAAATATCATCCCTAAATGACTGCCCTTTTATAAAATGGATGAGAGGATTTTTATAAGGATTCTCCGTTAAGGAATCATCGATTAAGGTAACCAGATTGCTGCCGTCAAAGGAAAGCAATTGATCAATGATTTCTCTTGACCGTTCGTTCCAGCCGACAATGATTGTATGTTCTTTTCCCATAAAAGAAGCTTTCCCTTCTAAGTAAGCATTTTGCTTGGTAACAGTAGAGGCAGCCAGCGTGACAAAATAGGTTGTCAGAAAACCGGCTCCCAGAAAAATGAGCAGCATGGCAATGATTCTTCCAGAAGTTGTTAAAGGGACGTAATCTCCATATCCGACTGTTGAAGTCGTAATCAACGCCCACCATATGCCATCAAAAATAGTAGGGAAATTGACAGGTTCTATAATATGTATTAGGATTCCAAAAGCAGAAATGGCTGTAAGGGCGATGACCAAAGTTCTCACAAGGATTGGCCATCTCAGAAATCGCTGATAAAAAGAAACACTCATATGCAAAGTCTCCTTTCCGCATTGCTATCCATTATTGCCTTTATACATAAAAAATAGGCTATTATTGTAAAAAAAGTTGAAGTGGTTTATATCCTATTACTATGAGCAAAGGTTTTTCAGAGATAAATAAATCCGTAAATATGAAAAAGAGGATGAAATGGTTACAAATTTCATCCTCTTTTTATAGTATTGTCTATTGAATCTCAAGCTCTCCCATTTTAGTGAAGTCATTCAGTTTGTAGGCATGAATCTGATCAGGAGAAAGGGTGTAGAGATTTTCTCCGATATAGAGCATCCGCTGCACCTGATGCTCCCAGTGCTCATAGATCTCATCTTCTTCAGAATTCGTTATCTGCGCCTTTCTGATGATTCCATTTTCAGGGGTGATTTCGTAAACAAGAGAACCTTGGTAATCAAAAATTTGTTCATACATACTTCCTTCTTTATCCTGATAAACGGAAACAGGGAACCCGAACAAGCTTTTTTCTCGATGTTGAAAGAGAGCTTTGTGATCCTCCATTAAATAAGAATGTGTTCCGCGGCCGCCGATGATCTCGGTATCCTTTTCTTTTGGATTATGGAAATCAGAGACATCAAACAGAGAGATTTTCATGCCGCCTGTCAGGACCAGTGGCTCTGTATTAGACGATTTGTCATCCTTTACAAGCTTGGTGTCATAGCCGAAACCGATTAGATGGTTTTCATCCAATGGGTGGAGGTAGTTGCTGAACCCGGGGATCTTCAACTCTCCGAGAACTTCAGGTGAGTAAGGGTCGCTTGTATCAATGACAAAGAGCGGATCCACCTGTTTGAATGTAACCATATACGCTTTGTCTCCCATAAACCGGACTGAATAGATCCGCTCCCCCTTGGCGAGGTCTTCGACTTTTCCAATATGCTTCAAATTTTCATCAAGGATGTACAGGTTATTGGTCGATGGATTTCTGTCATCTCCCCATGTGTTTCCTTTTGTTGTAGCAATCCGGAAATTCCCTTCGTGTTCATCCATCGAAAACTGGTTGAGGATTGTTCCTCTTACATTCGCCATGCCGGAAAATTCTATGCTGGATTCGTCTATGGAAAACTTATAAACTTCCGTGTCTGCAGACGCCATTGGATTTTCGCCTGCAGGGTAGTATCTGGATAATGCCATATAAAGATTTTCTTTCGACATATAGATTTGATGGCCGCTTCCCAGATAGGATTCGACGAGGATGTCGGAAGTAACCTCATCAAGATTGATTGCCGAAAGCAGGGTAAAGTTGGTTTCGGTGGACTGCGGCATATATTTAATATCTTTATATTCCAGGAAAGCCGGTGACTCACTGTTTAAGCTGTCGGTAATCCGCGGTCTCAGCTCAACGTCATCCTTCTCCTCAAGCATCCAGTAGTCTGGGTGGTGGCTGGCGGCAAGGTAGACATAAGAACCTACTTTACGGGCTGCAACATAATTTCCTTCCATGCCGAACTCCCTTAACAGCTCTGGTTTTGTCTTGTCGGAGATATCGTAAATATGTGTTTTCATCACGCTGTGCATCGGCATTAGATTAGCTTCTACAAAATTTTTTTCGGCATGAGGTCTGTCCTGGTATCCGTCATTCCAGCTATTTCCGATGACTACCAGTTTGTCGTCCTGTAGAAACAGGTGCTGAGGGGAGAAGGTATTCTCATAGGGAATGGATGAAACGACCTCCATATCACTGACTGGCTCAGCCTTTGTTATGACCAGCTGCTGTGAGGCGATCTGATAGATGTAGGTGCCGTCCGTTTTGACGATATCAGCTTCGTCCACTCCCTGCACCTGGTTATTGGTCATGCTGTGCTCATTGGAAGAAGACGCCTGCTCCGTCTCCATCGCTCCTTCAGCTGCGGAACCGCTGTCGTCTGCAGAGTCTTCTGAGACTCCTCTGTCAAAAATAGAAAACTTCGGCCTGTTTTCTTTTTCTCTCTTAATGGCGTATTTGAAATACTGTTGAAGGTCTTTCTGTGATTTTACTTCCGGGAGGGTAGGGACGACTGCAAATTCAACTGTTTTATCTCCTCGGACCGGAAGTCCCAAAGAGGATTTGACCGCAGAGGAAATGTGCAGAGTGAATGATTCTGTTTCGGTAGAATAGCCTTCTTCAGGCGGATGGATGAGGACGCTTTTACGGTCATCGCTGATGGTGATGTTAACAGGGACCTTTTCGCCATTTTGATTTTTTACATAAATAGCATCTTTACTGAGTTTCTTAATGGGCTGAGAAAACTCAAGGTTCCAAGTTTTATCAGAAAGGACAATATTTCTATCGTTGCTTTGAGCGCCGGTCTCTACAGCAGGCTGCTTAAAATAAATAAACACGAGTGCAGTAATGAGCAGGAGACCCCCAGCTCCGATCCATCGTTTTTTCACCTTCATCACTCCAATCATTTCATTTATTACTGAAGTAGACGGAGATGAAATGAAAATGTTACATAGGAGGAAAAATAAACCTTAGCGAGCTTTGGCAATGATGCCATTATGAACCTTGATATAACCGGATTTCACTATATCTAATCCGTTTTCATACATATATAAACCCATCTGTTCGACCGTCATCAGCTCACGGTATGTGTGATTCATCACGTCAGCAAAGATATTATAGTAGATTCGCGACCGCAATTGATTACGCGGCGTAGTCATGACCACATAGCCATTCGGTTTGAGAAATTTCCGGTGCCAGTCCACTACTTCCGGTTTATACTCGTCAGGGAAATGCTCGAGCAGGCCAACCGATATGACAATGTCAAATTCCTTTCCATAAGAAAGGTTGCGGATATCGTCTATGACATACTCAATATTTAAATCATCCTTATAATAGACTTTGGGCTGCCCGGTTTGAGGGTTTTCACCAAGAAAAGGGTAGGAATCCGGAAAGTGCTCAAACCTCGTAGTCTTGCAATACTCATCATAATCCACCATCGTCACTTTGGACCCTGGGTACATGGCGGCAAGCTGCATTGCTTCATACCCCTCGGCTGCACCGAGAAATAGAATCCGCGGCTTGGACACATCAAGGCCCTCGAATAATGCCCGCTTTCCACGCGGATCCCAGATGCCGTCCTGTATTCGGTGGACATAATTCCATAGCTGTATCCGGACAACATCGCCAAGTGCTGACTTTACGGTGCCGGGCTGGAAGGACTTGAGGCTTTTTAAGAATTTTTCTTTTTCTTTCTGCTTTTCCAGAGGGACATCCTTCGAAAACCACTCATGAAAAGATCTGTTGAAATACTGCCAGGAAGTATGAACGCTCATCGGTTTGCCATGCTCTTCTTCATATTGATGTCTATCCACAGAATAATTTTTCACCTCAAACGGGCGGCCGACATCTTTCCAGGACAGCAAAGACCAGTCACTGACCGTATTCACCCTGACAAACTTGTTATACTCTTTTTCAGAAAATGTGCGAAGATCCACTCGATAGCTTTTGTGCATCTCACTGGTTCCTAAATGAGACTCGTTGAACGGCTTTTCCTGTTCCGGCAAAACTTCAGCTTGCAGCATAGAATCCTCCTTGTAGATATCTGAATTTTCTTTCATTATAGAAGGTAGAGAAAGCGTTTACAACACTTTCGAGAAGAAGAAAAAATAAAAATAGAAAATTTTCGCCAAACTACTTGCTAAAACAGAATAATCTTTATATAATAAAAAACGTCGCAACATTCTATTGCGGGGCATTAGCTCAGCTGGGAGAGCGCCACGCTGGCAGCGTGGAGGTCAGCGGTTCGATCCCGCTATGCTCCATACTTGGAAAACGCAACCTTATGGGTTGCGTTTTTTACTGTTCTCGCAAAGGTTCTGGCTCTATTTATGTGTTTGATTTTTACTTCATGCGCAGAAATCCGCAGGTATCATAAGCTGGTTGCTGCTAATTACTTTGGATTTTATATAGTAGATGACTAGAGAAGTTATAACTATCGAGATTTAGGGGTGTAAGCCGGCCATAAAGTGAATCCTGAAGGTGAAGGAGAACAAACACTTGAGGATATACTGCAGGCAAAAAGAGATGCACAAATTTTGTGCATCTCTTTACATCTCTACTATAAACTTTCCTATCAGCTCTTCCAGCTTATTAAAATGGTTCTCCTCAAACATTTCTTCTCCTTCTTTTAAAGAAGAGAGTGCACTTTTAACGAGAAACTTCCGTGGAGATTGGCTGTGGAGCAATTCTTCCTGGATAAAATCCAATAATTCCTGGTACTTTACTTGATCAGGGGTGTCGGTGATCTGCTGTTTCAAAAATAAAACAGTATGCTGCAGCTCCTGTTTTGAATCCTGGATGCCGCACTGATGTTCAGGGAACCAGACTTTCAGGAGTTCAGGCTGAAACAGCGGTTTATGTCCTTTACCTAGTTCCTCGGCGATGTTGACGATTCGATCAAAACTGTAATGGACGACACGGTGAAGGCCAGCGGTCGTGTTGTTGACCATCGAATAATATCGAAGGTTGTGATGAAGGATGCCGAGGAATGTGATCGCACAGTCCAAAAGGTATGGCCTCTTGCTCTCGCCGAAGATGTCCAGGAATCGGCTGTGAAGCCAATAGATCATCTTCAATTGCCCTCTTTTGACCGAGTTTTTCAAGTCCTCGTCATTTGACATCATGACTTCCTCGTAGAGCGGGATCAGTTTATTTTCCTTATTTTCAATCATTTGTATTGCGATTTGCTTAATGAATATTTCTATATTGGAAGGATCCTGGCTGATCAGCAGGTCATTTCGTTTCTTTTCAATTTCACTGTAAATGGATTTGAACAGTTCTATCAATAACTCATTCTTTGAAGAAAAGTAATTGTAGAACGTTCCCTTTGAGATGCCGCTGTCATCCAAAATGTCCTGTATGGATGTCTGCTGAAATCCTTTTTCGATAAACAGCCCATGTGCTTTGGTGATGACATGCTGCTTTCTTTTATTCATGATTTCCTCCTTGACTATACTGACTGTATAAAGTCGATGATACCCCAATAACGCTTCTTCTACAAACTTTTATAGAAAAAATAAAATTTCCAATTGATATTTTTGGACCGATGGTATATGATATATCTTGTTTAAAATGACAGTATAAAAAAATGGACTGTTAGTATAAGGAGGAGAATAAATGGAGAGTACAAAAAAGAATGTACGTCCTCAATATGGGATATTGGCTGTTTTAATGGTTGGAGCTTTTATCGCATTTTTAAATAATACATTATTGAACATAGCACTTCCGTCTATAATGGTGGAGCTGGAGATTGAAGCATCTACCGTCCAATGGCTGACAACCGGCTTTATGCTGGTGAACGGAGTGCTGATCCCGACAACTGCATTTCTAATTGAAAAGTATTCTGTCCGCCGGTTATTTTTGGTGGCAATGGGCTTGTTTACAGTTGGTACCCTTCTTGCAGGGATAGCCCACGTGTTCCCTGTCTTGCTTGCCGGCCGAATGATTCAAGCATCCGGGACTGCGATCCTTATGCCGCTGCTGATGAATGTCATGTTAGTCAGCTTCCCGGTTGAAAAAAGGGGAGCGGCAATGGGGATGTTCGGATTGATCATGATGGCGGCTCCTGCCATCGGCCCGACACTGTCCGGCTGGATCGTAGAGAATTATGACTGGAGAATGCTATTCCACTTTGTCACACCGATTGCCATAATCGTCTTTTTACTCGGCCTTTTCTTATTGAAGGATAAAAAGGAAAAGGTGGATATCCGCCTGGACATCATTTCAGTGATTTTGTCCAGTGCCGGTTTCGGAAGCATATTGTATGGCTTCAGCTCAGCAGGTACAAAAGGCTGGGATAGTCCTTGGGTTTACGGGACGATTGCTCTAGGGGTTGTTTCCTTAGTGGTATTTATCCTTCGTCAATCAAAAATGAAAAGACCTATGCTTAACTTCGGAGTCTTCAAGTATCCAATGTTTGCTTTATCATCGTCCATTACGATGGTATTGAATATGGCTCTGTTTTCCGGAATGTTAATGATCCCGATCTATGTACAGACAATCAGGGGAATTTCTCCTTTGGATGCCGGTTTGTTGATGCTGCCAGGTGCTCTTGTAATGGCATTCATGTCACCAATCACCGGGAAGCTGTTCGATAAATTCGGCGGCCGGATTTTAGCGACAAGCGGATTGATGATTACGGTCGTGACTACGTACCTGTTCAGTAAATTGACTCAGGATACATCCTACACGAACTTGGTCGTTTTGAACTCGATCAGGATGTTCGGTATGTCGATGGTCATGATGCCTGTTTCCACAAATGGATTGAATCAGCTTCCTGCACGTTTTTATCCTCATGGAACAGCTATGAATAATACGTTGAACCAAGTATCCGGTGCGATAGGGACAGCCTTGCTGATCACGATAATGTCAAACCGGACTGTCACTCACACCAAAGAATTGATGCAGGATGCAATGAAAAACCTTTCAGGACAACCGACAGAAGCTGCTATGGCGCAAATGCAGCAGCAGGTCGGTATGGAGGCAATGCTCCAAGGAATCAATGATGCATTCCTAGTGGCTTCTTTTATTGCCGGAGCAGCCTTGATTCTATCCTTCTTCATTAAGCGCTCGACACCAGCGGAAGATCCGTTGGAAGAGATGCCTGTGAATAAGAAGGTTGCGGCAGAATTGGCTGCTGGGAAGTAACTACAAAAATGGAGGATGAATCATAACGGATTCATCCTCCATTTTTTGTTTTTTACTCTTTTAAAATGTTCTATTCTAAAAAATATTTTTTATCGGCCCTTATTCATCCCTTTCATAATCTGTGATCCAACCGCTCCGATAATCAAGATAAAAAAAGGAAGCGGATTGTAGTCCACAAAGAAGGTTGTAAATGGAATATCTAAATGCCTGAATGCTGCGGTAATCAACCGTCCAAACATAAAAATCAGGCCGATTACCAACATCCAATTAAATAATTTTTCTAAAAAATTTATATTGTTCTCCTTGTCAACTTATTTCAGCTTAATCTGGACCCGTTTGGTTGTGCTCTTTATGATCCATAAAGTTACAGCCAGCAACCCTGCTGTCAAAATGAATGATGTTGTTGCTGAGAAGCCATGGTGATGGCTGATGTCTAACAAAAATTTCAGCGGCTCTTTCAGCTCGGACTCCCAAAGAAAATCCAAAAGCGAAAGAATGAGGATGCTAGCAAAAATATACAACATACCGCCCATTCCACCGAAACGGTAAAACCCGGCGCCAATCAGCCAGCCGGCGGTATAAGAAGCAAGGATATTAATACTGAATGCCAGTACAGTCACTAGTAAAGAGGCATCCGGTCCGACAAATGATGATGTCACTATATCTGGATCTATCACTTGTTCAATTGCTGCGATAATACCGGCAATAGTCATGAGCACTAACGACACAACCACCGAGGAAACAGCTGCTCCTTTAAAATAGTCCCTCCTGGTAACTCCATTTTTAACGTAAAATGTCAAGAATGCATATACGGAGATAATGCCTATCACCAGCATGTAAATCTTTGAAGGGCCATAAATAAAGGTAAGGAAGCTTTGCTCATTCACTCTCTCATTGTCAACGACTCTCTGCAGGATCAAGTAGGCAGTGAACACAAAAGACATGAACCATGCAGACCAGATCAGCTGTAAGAAAGACATATCAACAGCGACTTTGACAGATTGATTATTATTGGCCATTTTCGTTAACCTCCTCACCGGTTAAATGGATGAACAGGTCCTGCAGAGAAACAGGTCCCACTTCCAAGCCGATATTTCTTGCTTCCTGTCTTTTTACTTCTGAAATCTCTCCATACACCATCACAGATTTTGTCCCGCCAAGCTTTTGGGAACTTAACTGCCTCATACCGCGGACAAATGCATCTACATCTTCAATAGAACCTGTAATGGAAGCTCCGCGTTCCATCAGTATGTCAACTGGTTCTTTGAGAAGTACTTTTCCTTCATGCAAGAAGATAGCTTCTTCAAATAAGTAGTCCATTTCAGAAACTAGATGGGTGGAGAGGATGATCGTGCGAGGCACTTCTTCAAAATCCTCAAGTACCTTCTTATAAAATAATTCCCGGGTAGGTGCATCCATGCCGTTATAGGCTTCATCAAATATTGTGATGGGAGACCTGCTGGCGAGCCCCATCGTTACATTCAGTGCAGATTGCATTCCTGTCGAGAGGTTCTTAACCTGTGTGTTAAGAGGTAGTTTGAATAACTTCACCAACTCATCCGCAAGTTCTTTATTGTATGTTGGACGATATCGTTCACAAGCTTCTAACATCCCTTTCACTTTTTCCGTTTCATCACTGTAATCGGTGTTATAGACGAAACTGATTTGGGACATGATTTCGGCATTTTCAAATGGTTCCTTTCCGCCGATCCTTAATGTGCCTTTATGAGGTTCCGTGAAAGAAGCCAATAAAGAAAGCAGAGTAGATTTTCCTGCGCCATTTCTGCCTATGAGACCATAAATCTTTTTACTTTCAAGTTGGAGATTGATGTCTGTCAGGGCTTCCTTCTTTCCGTATCTCACTGTTACATCTTTCATATTAATATCAAAAGTCATTTTTTATCACGTCCTTTCAATTGCTTCAACAGGTCTACCAGCTCATTCTCTGAAATGCCTAATTTCTCGGCTTCCTGGATAAGCGGCAGCATATATTGGTCAACGAATCCTTCTTTCCGATGCTCTACAAGTAATTCCTTTGCGCCCTGAGCTACAAACATTCCAACACCTCTCTTCTTATAAATGATTCCTGCATCCACTAACAGGTTGATTCCTTTTGCTATAGTTAAATGGTTTATTTTATAAAATTTGACCAGCTGGGTGGTCGACGGGATCTGGTCATGCTCTTGTAGTTGATCATTAACAATCTGATCCTCTATCCGTTCTTTGATCTGGATAAAGATAGGCCTGTTATCATCAAATGGCTGGCTCAATCGTTCATCACCACAACATTCACTCCTTAGTGTTATATGGTTATATAGTTATATATATAACCATATAGGAGTTGTGCTTGTTAGTCAATGAAAATGAGAAAAAATGATGAATAAGTTAAGGCGGTAATTTTTGAAGAGGTAAGAGAGTTATTGAAGAGGAGAAAATAATTATAGTGATGTACGAGTCTAAATTCTTTAATAAGTCACCCAGGCTTTTGTATAATGGCAATAAGCCTCATGGTGATAGATTGAATAAAGAATGCTTGAGGGGTAAACCTTATAATTGTCCTTCACTTATAAGGAATTTATGAAAAAGGAGAAATGTACAATGAATTTCGTGACTCTAAATAATGGTCTTAAAATGCCGCAGCTTGGGTTCGGTGTATGGCAGGTAGAGAATGATCAAGCGACGGCTGCAGTCTCAAAGGCTATTGAAACTGGTTATACATCAATCGACACTGCCATGATTTATCAAAACGAAGAAGGTGTAGGAAAAGCACTGAAAGAAACTTCTGTTCCCCGTGAAGAGTTATTCATCACGACGAAAGTCTGGAACAGTGATCAAGGCTATGACAATACACTGCGTGCTTTTGATGAGAGTTTGGAAAGACTTGGCCTTGATTATGTTGACCTGTACCTGATTCATTGGCCGACTCCTGAATTTGATGAGTATGTGGACACATATAAAGCACTTGAAAAGCTTTATAATGACGGTAAAGTTAAAGCGATCGGTGTCTGCAACTTTGAGATTGAACATTTGGAGCGCTTGTTGAATGAGTGTGATATCAAGCCTGTCCTGAACCAGGTGGAATGTCATCCACATCTTGCTCAAAATGAATTGAAGGAATTCTGTGAGAAGCATGATATCTTTGTTGAAGCTTGGAGTCCGCTGGAGCAGGGCGGTGAAGTTCTGCAAAATGAAGTGATCACCAAGATTGCTGAAGCTCATGGGAAGTCACCTGCACAAGTAGTGCTTCGCTGGCATCTGCAAAACAATACGATTGTCATCCCAAAATCAGTCACTCCATCCAGAATTGAAGAAAACTTCAATGTCTTTGACTTTGAACTTTCTGCTGAAGAGATGAAGCAAATTGATGGATTGAACAAGGATAGACGCAAAGGTCCGCATCCGAATGAAATGAATGTAAGATAACTTATATACGAAAAGACCCCAATCAACATTTGGTGATTGGGGCCTTTTTTTATTAGGCTGTTTTCGCATAGATTGTTGCTTTCGGATAAATCCCAGGAGCCGGTTTTTCCCCTGATACTAAGGGGTTTTTCTCTCATCGGGGAAGTAGCACTTTTCTTTTCATGATCACAAGGTTATTAAGGTGAATTATGAGTAGTTTTTTAGTATCGAAAAGCAACAAAGTTTACGAAAAGAGCCTTTTATTAACAGGCTTTCTTGGATGAAAATGCACAAAGGGACAGTCGCTCTTTTTTTACCCTGCTTATTCTGCCTCCAGGGGGGCAATTAGAGAAATATAAACAAAAAGAATAATTAAAACAGCAGCTGAATTTCAAAGAATTGGAAGGATTGTTCGGAGGTATAAGAGAATAGAGCTATATGATAAAGCTAGAATAAGAGAAAATGAACTAGTTTTTTAGTGAAAGTACAGGGGAGGCAATGATGGTTAGTAAAAAAGCACCAATAAGTATGGCAGGCGTAATAATGGCAGCAGGACTAATAGGTGTCGAAGGAGTTTCAGCAGCAGGATCTGAGGAAGCAGCAGAGATCCAAGCTGAAGATGAAATCAGCCCCTTGTATGTTCCGATAGGAGAAGGACACACATGGAAATACGTCAAAACGACCTACACTTCTACCGGGTATATAAAAATATACAGCGACAAAGACTCTCAATGGTACTATATGAAAGAAGTCTTCTACAACACTAGCGGTAAATACATTAAAACGGTGTATGATAAATTTGCTATATAAAGGAAAGGCAGGAAGGTAAGGTATTTTACTGAATAAAGAAGGGATAACATTTTTTAGGTTGATAGGAAGCTTTGTAATGATTGAAAGAGGATTTAAAATAAGACTATATTCTCGTGTGATTTCCTCTCTAAACATTCAATGTATCAAGTGCCTGGCTTTGGATGATTTGAAACATAAGGAACTTACCTCAATGCACCCCGCCCATTAGTACGATTGAAAACACTCATGTATCCCGTAATCGCCCTACTAAAAAGAAGAATCGCCACTTTAGTATAGTGTTTAGGCGGTAATCGCCCTACTAAAAAGAAGAATCGCCACTTTAGTATGGTGTTTAAGCGGTAATCCCCCTACTAAAAAGAAGAATAGCCACTTTAGTATGGTGTTTAAGCGGTAATCCCCCTACTAAAAAGAAGAATCGCCATTTTAGTATGGTGTTTAGGCGGTAATCCCCCTGCTAAAAAGATAAATTGGCCTTTTAGTATGGTGTTTAAGCGGTAATCCCCCTACTAAAAAGAAGAATCGCCATTTTAGTATGGTGTTTAGGCGGTAATCCCCCTGCTAAAAAGATAAATTGGCCTTTTAGTATGGTGTTTAAGCGGTAATCCCCCTACTAAAAAGATGAATAGCCATTTTAGTATGGTGTTTAGGCGGTAATCCCCCTACTAAAAAGATAAATTGGCCTTTTAATAGGGTGTTTAGGCGGTAAATAACCTAGCAAAAAGATGAACTGGCACTCTAGCATGTTGTCGAAGCAGTCGACACCCTACTATAAAGGTGATTTCGCATTCTAGCATGGTGTGTATCTCCCTTATACTTCAATCAGTCCTTCATTAAGTGCAGCTTTCTTCAAATACAATAAAAAAGGCAGCCACGTTATACCGGGCCTGCCTGGAAAAACCATTTAAGATAGAGAATAAAATTTAAGATCCTTCAGTGCCTGGTGAAGAGTTCCTTTGATCGTCAGGTGATTCAGGTCGACTCCTAAGGTCACCATAGTATGGGAGACCTCAGGGCGGATCCCCGTAATAATTGTCCTCACCCCGATGAGCGACAAGGCTTCAATTACTTTGAATAATTGATCGGCTACCATGGTATCGACGGTCAGGACCCCTGACAGGTCGAGGACGAGGATGCTCAGTTTTAAACTTTCGGACTGCCTCAGTGTTTCTTCCATTAAAAGCCTTGCTCGTTCCGTATCAATATTTCCAATCAAAGGCAAGATGCCAACTTCCGGCCCCAGTGGAACAACAGGTACTGATAATTCCATAAAAGCAGAACGGGCATTTTCCATCGACCGCTGAAAGCTGTCAACGTAATTGAGACTGAAATAATAGACGGCACTATCCAGTAAAGGATCAATGATAAATACAATCTCAAAAAGGGTGTCAGATGAAATCGGACTCTCTTCAGCTGCCTTCCTAATTGCCTTCCAAATATACTCTCTGTAAAAACTAGTGTCTCTGAGTGCTTCTTTCAACGGTGCACCCAAATGGAAAAAATATTCCCCGTTCCTGGTCCCCCACTCACGGACCTGCTCTATCGCTTTTTGTTTATCCTCATGTTCAACTAAAGCTTCCCCAAACAGACCGATGAATTCTGCTCGTAATTCAAGGATCTTCGGTTCAATTTTTGCAAAATTGCGTTTTTGTGTTTCAGTCAGTGGCACAGCAGCCATTCTATCTCTATGTATCTCTAATGCAATATCGTGCTTCTTTATTAATAACATTTTACCCAATGCTTGAATTTCAGTCGTCATTTTTTTCCTCCAGCAATATAATTAAGAGCATCTCTGGTATACTCAGTGGGCTATCGATATAATATTACCACATGAAATAGATTAGTAACTGCTAACCTGATCAATCTAAGTGAAAAGATCCAAATATTTCAAAGGAGGAAGCAGAAAAAGGAATCTTCTGCTTTAACATACTAAAGTTAGAAACAAAAAATAAGCCTCCTCCAAAATTTGGATAAAGGCTGTTATGGTAAAGTTAGTTTGGATGTATAATCTGGGTTAACAAATTTATATCGTCCTCTATAAATGCTTTCAATTGAATGTCAGGACATCTTTTATAATCATCGAGCAATCTGCCCAGCTCTTTGATAAACATCAGGGTTTCAATGTCTTTGTTCATATATAACATCTCCGTTCCTATAGGTATTATAGCCTAATTGAGATAAATTTAAACAGTAAAGAAAGAAGAAAATGGAATTAAAATATTGTGAATTTTTATTTTTTGCAGGAATATGGAAAAGTTTTTAGAAAGGGTAGAGATGGACTGGATATCTATAGAAAAATGAGGTGGAACATGAAATTAAAAATCTTGCATACAAACGATCTGCATAGTCACTTTAATCACTATTCGAGAGCTGTATCGCTGATAAGAAAGCTTAAGGATGAAAATACACTGCTCCTGGATGCGGGTGATTTTGCTGACTTTAAAAGTATTGAACTACAAGGAACACGGGGAGCGGCTGCGATTGAACTGCTGGAGTCTGCCGAATATGATGCCATCACCATCGGCAATAATGAAACGTTCAATGGAGTGGAGACACTGCAATTTATGGCAAGCAGAAGTTCAGTTCCATTCATCAGCAATAACCTGTTAAGAAAAGATAAGTCTGTTCTGGACGGAGTGGTCACTTCAACCATCATAGAGAAGAATGGCCTCCGGATATTGATTACGGGATCTTCTCCGGATCTTGGAGATTTTAATGATGGGTTGGGAGTCCATATCAGTCCTTATAAAGAAGCACTTCTTCAGGAATTGAATCGGAATAAAGGTAAATATGATATCAGCATTGTGCTGAACCATGTTGGCTCCTTTGCGGATGATGAACTCGCAAAGGAATTGGACGGCATAGATATCGTCATTTCTTCTCATGATCATCAGCTTTATTCAAAAGCCAAAGTCATCAATGGTACGATTTTGAACAGTGCTGGCTGCTATGGTGAACATATCGGTCTTATCGAAGTGGAAGTGTCAGCGGAAGGAGTGAAATTGATTCATTCTGAAACGCTGCCGACCAGGGATGAACAAGAGGATGAGGAAGTGGTCTGCCTTTTAAAACAGAATAAAGCAAAAGCCATCTCCGTACTAAGCCAGCCGCTCTATCCTCTGCCACGACCGCTTTGGCATGATGTGGTAGAGGAAAACCCAATCAGCAACTTAATCGCAGATGGATTAAAAGATATGCTGAATGCTGAAATTGGGTTGATCAACAGCGGTATTGTGAATGCAGGAGCTTTCGATTATCTTTCAAATAAAAAGCTGATAGAGATTTGTCCATCGCCTTTGAACCCGACAATCTTTGAAATACAGGGGAAATATTTAAAAGCAGCGATCGAGCAGTCGCTTGATGCACAAGTCTGCCTGGCAGATGGAAGAGGGCCGGGGTTCAGAGGGAGATATGTGGGGAGGCTTCATGTTTCAGGAGCAAAAATAGAGCATGACGGTACAAGGGTTAATCATATCCTGATTGGAGAAAAGCCACTTGAAGAAGATAGGTGGTATAAAGTAGGCTCATCGGATTACTTACAGAGAGGATCAGGTTACCCGGATCTGGCTCATAATCGCAATGAGAAATACCTGTCAGAGGAAATCAAGGATGTTATCCGCTTGTACGGCGAAAACAAATCTTTTATCGAGAGTGCTTTTACCAATAGGTGGCATTCATCAAGTCCGGTCACGGTTCATAGCTGAGGGGGAAGGTTTGTTGAAAGAGTCTTTTTATAAAGTTTCCGGCTGTTAGCTAATGAAACGGAAAAATCCTCTTAAGCAAGAGAGAAAAACACTCTCTGTTGGTACAAGCAAAAACCAAAGTATCCAGGGGGAAATACGGATTCTGGGACTCATCTGAACCAAAATGCAGGATCAACCACTATACATGTATCACACCCTTTTCTATATTGTTATAATGAAAAGAAATAATTTTCAGCGAGAAATGGGTGAGAAGAATTGAGAGATGGCATAAAGCTGCTGGCAGAAGCGGTGAATGGACTTCATGATATTTTGATTAGAATTTCCAATGATGTACTGGGGCTTAATTTAACAGACAAAGAATTGCATTTCTGGATTATGGGAGTTATCGGGATCGGTGTCTTTTTCTTTATCTTTGCGGTAACGAAGTGGCTGTCAAAAATGCCTTTTGGAATTACGATGATATCCTTTTTATATACGATGACTTTCATGTTCGTACTAGTGTTTGCAATCGAGATCCAGCAGGCCATCACAAATAGGGGCAATATGGAATTTGCAGATGCAGTCATCGGGTTATGGGGATTCCTGGTTCTGTTTATGGTATATGCAGCGTTAGCGCTGCTCGTCATTGCAGGAAGACATTTATTTAAGAAGTATGACAATGACCGAAACCCGAATGTAAAAATGTAGCCTTCCTTATTGGGGAAGGCTGTATTTTTGAGCTATCTGATTGTAGCTGCCTTTGAAGAGCGGGCCTATGTTTTTACACGATTTTCGTTTTGCCGCATTCTCTGCACTTACGGTAAAACATACCGTCTTTAACAGTCGATTTGAACAGCTTATTTCCGCATTCGCACCTGCCGCTGACTTCATCAGGTTCGTCTTTATAGTAAACAATGTTTTCGTTTTGGTTCTCGTCATGGCTTGTCATATCACAACATCCTTTCGTTGCTTGTCTACCTTTATAATATAGCAAGATTTTAAGGGGATTTCTATTCCTGAGACATTATAGCATAGGGATGCATATGAGATAATGCTTCAGATGAAAGGAAGAATTATAAGGATAACATAATAATGGGGGCGCTGTTTCTGCTTCAGGCGATGGGCATTTTCTATATTTATTCCAGACCTAAAACAGACGAACCGCATATTTTGCTTAAATTAGTCGGCTGCAGCATTCTTGGGGCATTTTCATTTGGCTTCAATTCTATAAAGCTGCCACTCGGCTTCATCATTTTTATATTATTTTTAAGGCCTAACACAAATTTTCAAAGAAAGCGGGAGGCTGCCTTTCTTGGTTTTGCCGTCTTTCTGATCTCTCTGGCGATTCCCCTTTTACAAAAAACAGCTTATGAATGGCCTAGGGTGGTTGAGTTGGAAAGTCATCATTTGGATAAAATCAGTTTTGAAGAAGAGTGGAAGAAAGTGCAGGAGGAGCTGGGGCAGGGAAGCTATGCTGTCGTTGAAAGTTTTGAAACGACTTTTGACAAGGACGGCGAACTTTATTCTCTGAATATAAAGCTGACAGAGCTGGCTCCCGATGGTTATGTCAATTACCATCTTCAACTTGACGAGGAAAAAAACCTGGAAATAAATCGATACCGGCAGGAAAAAGGAATGTTGATCTCTGAAGAATCGGAAGCCATTCACTTCTTCAGCCATCTTGATGCTCTATCATCTGCAATGTTTAACCATTCGGGAATTCAGTATTACACCATCAGTTCTGAAGGAAACCGGCATGGATATGCGGTCAGGGAAGCGCAGAAATTCTCAGTGACTGACAACGGGCTTGAAAAAATTAAAAACCATAGACTTCCTCTTGAAGGAATCATGCTCGATGTATGTGGTTACGAGGGTCAAAATAATCAAGAAACCTGTACGCTGAATCAACATTTTCTCTTAAATGTTACGTTCCCAGAAACGGAAGTTACCGAAGAGAATATCCTTGACCTCGCAAGGAGAGACCGGGAGATCAATGAATGGTTCGAAAATCATACCGGGGAGTCTGTCGGTACCGAAGAGAATGGTGTGTACATTTTGAAAAAGGATGGAAAGAACGTAGAAGTGAATCAAGACGAGTATGTGACTGCATTCAAGGAAACACCCTATGTTACTATCAATCAAACTGATCAATTTTGGCTAGAAGAAGTTGAACAGCCCTATGGGTCAGCTCCTCATAGTATTGAAATTAGAGTGAATGCCGAAAAAGGAGGAGTCATAGACTATTTCTTCCGGTAACCCCATAGCACCTATTTACCGGCATGTTAAGAGCGCTTTCTTGATGAAGCGCTCTTATTTTTTGGTAATGTTCTAATTTGACCTCTCTTTCTCATATTTTAGAGTACGGGCCCTTATAAGGATTACTACTATTATAGGAAAGAGGGGATTGACATGTTGGGATTTTTGCAACGAATCGGTAAAGCATTGATGCTTCCGATCGCTGTCCTTCCAGCAGCTGCATTGCTTTTGCGGCTGGGACAGCCGGACTTATTGGATATTGCCTTTGTTTCTGCTGCGGGTAAAGCAATTTTTGACCATTTGGCCTTATTATTTGCCATTGGTGTTGCGATCGGTCTTTCCAAGGATGGAAACGGTGCAGCCGGTTTGGCGGGTGCCATTGGATTTCTTGTATTAGGTGAGGGAACGAAAGCGATTAGTGCTGATATTAATATGGGGGTTTTGGGAGGAATCTTATCAGGGGTGGTAGCGGGCCTGCTTTATAACCGATACCATGATAAGAAGCTGCCTGATTACCTTGGCTTCTTTGGGGGCCGCCGTTTTGTTCCAATTATAACCTCACTGGTGATGATCCTGTTGGCCGGTGTATTTGGTTATGCGTGGCCGCCGATTCAAGATGCAATCAATGGGATTGGTGAATGGATTGTCGGAGCAGGTGCACTGGGGGTCGGCATGTTTGGCTTCTTAAATCGACTACTTATCCCGCTTGGACTGCATCACGTTTTAAATACTTTGGTATGGTTTGAGTTTGGGGAATTTACGAACGCAGCTGGTGAAGTCGTCAAGGGTGACTTGACGCGATTTTTCGCAAAAGATCCGGATGCAGGTGCCTTTATGACCGGCTTCTTTCCTGTCATGATGTTCGGTTTGCCTGCAGCTGCTTTGGCCATGATTGCTGCAGCGAAAAAAGAAAGGCGTAAGTTAATCAGTGGAGCGATGATAGGAATTGCCTTTACCTCCTTTCTGACAGGAATCACTGAACCTATCGAGTTCTTGTTCATGTTCTTGTCGCCTGTCCTTTATCTTGCGCATGCCGTGTTAACAGGAGCTGCTATGTCACTGGCTTATGTTCTCGATATACATCACGGATTTGGGTTCTCAGCCGGAGCGATTGATTATATCCTAAATTTTAATATTGCCCAAAAGCCTCTTTTGCTCCTGGGACTTGGTCTCGTATATGGAGTCCTTTACTTTGTGATTTTCTACTTCATGATCATCAAATTTAATTTGAAAACACCAGGCCGCGAAGTCGAGGTGGAAGGAGAGTTCTCTCCAGGTGCAGTTGGGAATTATAAAGAGATGGCTGAAAAATATCTTGCCGCTTTGGGAGGGAAAGAGAATCTTATTTCTATCGATAACTGCGTGACCAGGCTGAGACTTGTGGTGGAAGATACAGGACTCGTGAACGAACCGGAGCTGAAAGGCCTTGGTGCCAAAGGAGTCATCAAACTGAATCAAAAAGATCTGCAAGTGGTCGTCGGTACAGATGTAGAATTCCTGGCAAATGAACTGAAGAGATTATAACGGAGAAAGCGGAGGTGATTTGCAGCCTCTGCTTTTTTGAGGTCTTTTTGCCGAGTTATAAAAAGCCTGTGGATGGTATAATAGAGATACAGTGAAATACAGGATGGGGCAGCGGCTCATACTCCCGGATGAAGGGAGGTGATACGCTTATGGTTGCTATTGGAGACGTTCTTCAGATCATGATTGCGTTTGGTACTCTGGTTGTCGCGATTATCGCGGTGACAGAAAAAAAGAAGTAACCATCCCATCCCCGGCCAAAGGTTTTAGATGATTACTTCTTGTATTCAGCTTAAAGTTGAGCCGCTGCATGTCCATGCAGGTATTCGCTGTAAGAGAGTCCTGATTGCCGTCAGGGCTCTTTTTTTATTTTATGATGATATGTTCATTATATACTTACCTGATTTTTTCGTAAAGCAAACTAAAATAATTGGGTTCTCCCTGGTTAGTTAGTAAGAATGCTTTTAGTGAACGTGCAGTGGTTAATAGTGCGCTTCCTTTGCAACCGCACCAATATCTTTGTGCTGCCCAGACTTAATGGTACGTTACTCTGTTAATCATACCAATATCTTTGTGGTGCCCAGACTTAATGGTACGTTACTCTGTTAATCATATCAATATCTTTGAAGTACCAAGACTTGATGGTACGTTTACTAGCTTATCGTACCATTATCTTCAGGTCCTTCTTTCTGAATGGATTATCCACTCTAAGAAGAAAAAGACATAAAAAAAGGACCCCGAAATTGGGAGTCCTTTTGCATTATTACTTAGTTACGTTAGCAGCTTGAGGTCCGCGAGCGCCTTCTTCGATTTCGAAAGAAACTGTTTGACCTTCATCTAGAGATTTGAAACCTTCGCCTTGGATAGCAGAGAAGTGAACGAATACATCTTCTTGACCTTCAACTTCGATGAAACCGAAACCTTTTTCTGCGTTAAACCATTTTACTTTACCTTGTAACATATGTGTTTCCTCCTGCGTGGCTTTAGGCCACAATGTATTACCATTCTTGCTCTAAACAATCTATCAAGACGAATCTTTCAGTGTTACCGAACAAAAACAATTAAGTTAATCCTATCACCCTTGAATTATTTCGTCAAGAGGCATGGATGTGGCGGTTCTGCTGTGGTTTTTAAGGCAGAAGCCCTGTTGGAGAAGGCTTTTTATTCCTCCCGACTGCCAGATAAGGCAAGGAGTAGGGTGTTTCCAAATATTCTCAGTCGGATGTCTGTGAAATATTCTCTATCTGATTTAAATGGAGGGAAAGGACCGTTTTTGTATCGTCATCATAAAAGATGACTGATTGGTTTGCGGGGGAGTATTGAAGTAAACGGCCGGCAAAGGAGAATTTCCCCTTTCTTTCAATGAGGTATTCTATATTCAAGAGCTTATTTTCCTGCTGCCATTTTTCGAAAAGATTCTGCCACTCTTCCATAAAGCCCCCTTATATAATTCGTAATAACTTTAATGAAGACGGTAGATCTGCATATAAATAGTAAAGACAGGTGATCAGCTCTGCCGCCGCGCATTTCGAGTATTCCCTGGGAGCCAACTGTTTAATCAAGCATCTTTTAGGTTAAATAATATGAAAAAATGCAGAGCAGAAAAGTGAAAGTGTAAGGGAGAGGCAGGAGAATAGATGTCTTTTTTTACTGATGAAATGTTAATTTCTACTATTAGGTTACTGGTTATTGTACTTTTGAGCGGGCTCATTGGTATTGAGAGGGAGGTCAAGAATCACCCAGCAGGATTGAGGACCCACATCGTGGTGGGGGTAGGGTCATGTATGCTGACGCTTGTGTCCCTCTTTGGATTCGAGGATTATATCAGAGCCCACGAGGATATGAGAGGTTTTGACCCGAGCAGGATCCCCTCTTACATCATTTCCGGAATTGGATTCCTTGGAGCAGGGACCATACTCGTTCAGGGGGGCATAACGGTCAAAGGACTGACCACGGCTGCGAGTATTTGGGTTGTGGCAGGTCTCGGGATTGTGGTAGGGATAGGTATGTATTATGAAGCAGTTCTGGCAACAATCATCATTATTACAACATTATTCTTTTTGAACAGATTTGAAAAACTCTACAAAAAGAAAGCAGATACGAAAGAGCATTTGCTCATGACGATTACCCTGAGTCGAGGGGAAGGACATATAAAGAAGATTAATGCTGAACTTTCTTCACAATATATTGAGATTTCCCAGTATAATATTGAAGAAGATAAAACGGATGATAAAGGAATGCTAAGATATACTCTTACCTTATCCATTAAGCAGAAAACCAATTTATCTGATTTACTGGAGAAACTGCAGGGGATGTCATTTATCACTTCCACCAATATAAATAAAAGAACTTGAGAAAACCGACCAGAAGACGGTCGTTTTTTTTGTGTTCTTATGTATGAAAAAAACTCTTTAACTTTAATCCTTGATGAGGAAGAATCAGCAATGCTGAGCTTAAGAATTTACTTTTCAAGAGTTCATGAAGGACATTTTTGTATAAGGGTAGAATTAAATACCTCCTGAGAGTAGACTTGGGAAAGATAGGACTTCCCTGTGTGAAAGGAGACGTGGAGATGCCGGAAATCCGCATGAATCCCTATTTCATTCTTATGATTGGGGTAATATCAGTATCAACATCAGCCATCTTAGTAAAAGTGTCCAGCTCAGATGCGGGAGTCATTGCATTTTACAGGCTGTTATTCACCATCTTACTGATGTCACCAGTGTTTCTATTGAAATATAGAAGAGAACTGAGGAGTATAACAATCAGAGACTGGGGATATACAGTCGCAGCCGGATTCTTTCTGGCTTTTCATTTTATTCTCTGGTTTGAGTCATTGAACTACACATCTGTTGCCAGCTCTACAGTATTAGTCACGCTGCAGCCTCTCTTCGCTTTTGCTGGGACTTATCTTTTCTTCCAAGAAAAGTTCAGTAAAACGGCTCTGCTTTCAGCTCTTCTCGCTATTGTAGGAAGTTTTATCATCAGCTGGGGGGATTTCCGTATAAGCGGAATGGCTTTGTGGGGAGATCTGCTTGCACTTTTGGCATGTGCATTGGTAACGGCCTACTTATTGTTCGGCCAGAATGTAAGAAAACGGCTGTCTGTGATTACATACACATTTATCGTATATCTAATGAGTACAATTGTGCTGTTTTTCTATGTACTAATTAAAGGAGAAAAACTTGGCCCTTATCCAAAAGAAGAATGGATTTACTTTATACTGCTGGCCATCATACCCACCTTGCTTGGGCATACCTTGTTTAATTGGTCTCTGAAATGGGTCAGCACCTCAACCATTTCCATGGCAATCCTTTTTGAGCCGATCGGCGCTTCAATACTAGCTTATTATCTTTTAAGTGAATCAATTATTTTGTCTCAGGTAATTGGCGGAGGAGTTATTCTGCTGGGTATCTTCTTCTTTGTGAGAGAAGAGCGGAAAATAAAAAAACGAGCAGCATTAGAAATAAAAGGAGGATGATACCAATGGAGAATGGCTTTAATAGGTTCCCGGTACTGGAAACAGAAAGGTTAAAGTTAAGGGAAATAAAAGCGGAAGATACCAACGCCATATATAAAAATTTTTCCGATGACCGAGTAACCGAATACTATGACCTGGAAACTTTCACGGAAGTCGCTCAAGCGGAAGCGCTCATAGAAAAAATTGCTGCTGGCTTCAAGACTCATACCCAATTGAGATGGGCGATCACTCTTAAACATGAAAAGGAATTAATAGGAACCTGCGGCTTTCATGAAATGGAAACAGAACATTTTAAAGTAGAAACTGGATATGAACTTAGTCCCGATTACTGGGGAAGAGGAATAATGAATGAAGCGTTGAATGCCATATTTACATACGCATTCGAAGAGATGGGAGTTAATCGGATCGAAGCCTTTTATGACCCTGCAAATGATAGGTCAAGAAATGCTCTTGAGAAGTGCGGCTTTCTATATGAAGGAACACAGCGAAAACGTTTCTTTGAAAAAGGGAGGTTTGTAGATGCATCCCTCTCTGCACTATTGCAAGAAGACTATGAAAAATAATGAGATAATACTATTCGGCTCCACATAAAAAATGGAGGAAGGACACCTGGCGGGCCTTCCTCCATTTTAGTTTTATTGAATAAAAACATAAGTCAGTCCAGAAAAAACAAAAGCCATGACTACAGAGAAAATGAATGTCCCGCCTTGGACTTCTGTTTCGGATTCTCCGATTTTGATGGCATGTACAAAAGAAAAGGCAAATAAATATATAGCCATGATGAATGAAAGAATAAGGGCTGCTTGTACGACCATGAGATAAAACTGGCTCCTTTCCCTCGATATATTTATTAAGAAACGTATGCAGGCAGGAAAAAAATTATGATTTTCAAAAAAGATTTCAAAAAAGTATTGCGCGAATAATATTATCATGATATATTATTATTCGTCGCTGCAAACGACAAAACAAACACACTGCTTAAAAAAACATTTCAAAAAAATGTTTGACATTAAAGCAGCACGGTGTTATGATAATAAAGTCGCTTTTGAAACACGGCGAACGAAGAATGAACCTTGAAAACTGAACAAAACAACAAACAAAACGTCAACGTAAATCTAGTAAGAACATGTTTCTTACAAAGTTGCTAATACTTTAAAAATAGCAAATGAGCAAGTCAAACTTCTTTCGGAGAGTTTGATCCTGGCTCAGGACGAACGCTGGCGGCGTGCCTAATACATGCAAGTCGAGCGGACTGATGGGAGCTTGCTCCCTGAAGTCAGCGGCGGACGGGTGAGTAACACGTGGGTAACCTGCCTGTAAGACTGGGATAACTCCGGGAAACCGGGGCTAATACCGGATAGTTCTTTTCCTCGCATGAGGAAAAGTGGAAAGGCGGCTTCGGCTGCCACTTACAGATGGACCCGCGGCGCATTAGCTA
>NZ_VTEI01000020.1 GCF_008180415.1 Rossellomorea vietnamensis | reverse complement strand
AGAAAGTTAAAACAAAACATAGAAACCTAACGAAGTTAGGAATACAAACTAACAAGGCTTGGGAATGGGCAAATACTAGGTTGGGTTATTGGCGTATCGCTAAAAGCCCCATCTTAGATAGAGCCCTTGATAACCAATACTGGTCGAATCAAGGGCTCAAGAGTCTGCTTATGAGATATCAAACTTTGCGTTTGACTTAATTGAAACCGCCGTATACCGAACGGTACGTACGGTGGTGTGAGAGGTCGGGGGTTAGTCACCCCCTCCTACTCGATTATTTATTTTCTGTATAAGGGGGCTCTTCATTGCGGTCAGGATCGGCATGGACCGGATGGGAACCGGGATCCTGCCTCGGGATGTCCTGATGCAGGGACTTAAACTCATAGTTGAAGGCACTGTAATAACGCTGTCCTTCCTTCCATGGAGTTGATTTATTTTCAACCGGTGTATATTTTCCCCTCGGGGCACCATATGGCCCTTCAGGAGTTTGTTCAGGCACCAGGAAGTTCCGCATGGTCTCCACGTTGGAAAAATCCGAGTACACTTTTTCTTCTTTATCAAGGGTGCGTTTTTCCTTGTTAAAAAACATTTCAGCCACCTCCGATATTTTATAGTATATGGATGTGCGGCTATATCATGCTGGTAGGATTATGAAGAAGAATTTTGCAGGAATATGTTACACTATAAGTTGAAAACTAGACAAAGACTGTCATCGTATAAGGGTTGCTTTTTATCTGCAGAAAAGTAAAAAGCAATGGTGATTGCGGGAGGTCTTGTCATTACTAGGCGAGGTGCTGCAGAATGTATTTTGTTGACCGTGAAAAAATTGAAGAAATTCTGTTATATATGGAGAGTCAGCTGGAGTTATTACGGGCTCAGTCTCAATGGAAATCTCCCCTTGAAAAGCTTGCGCTGGAACGTATTTCACACACATTGATCGAATCCATCCTTGATACAGGCAATGCGATGATCGATGGATTCATTATGAGAGACCCGGGCAGCTACGAAGATATTATTGATATTCTTCTCGATGAAAAAGTCATCACTAAAGAAATGGAATCAGGCCTGAAAGAAGTTATCCTCTATCGCAAAATGATCGTGCAGGAATACACTCAAATTGACCATGAAAATGTTGAAAAGACTTTTTCAAACCATATGGATTCACTGCAATCTTTCCCTGGACGCGTAAGAGAGTATTTGATCAATGAACTGGGTCCTGTTTCTGCTTTTAGAAACTGAGGTATAAAGCCCGGAGCTCAGCCAAGACCTAAAAATGCAGTGGAAACTAACATAACTAAACATAAATGATGCTCTTTTCAATTGGCTCTTTTCGTAAACTTTGTTGCTAGTTGATCTGATTTCGAAAAAATAATTCTATTACGGATATGAAATCTGGTAACACCGAAAAGAAAAGAGCTGCTCTTCACCGTTTAGAGTTAAAATTCTTAGTATTCGGGGAAAAATCCGGCTCTTAGGATTTTTCCGAAAGCAACAATATATTCGAAAACAGTCTTTCAAAGGGAGCCATGCTGGAGGTAATTATGAAGAACTATCAAGGATACTTAATCGATCTCGACGGAACGATGTACAGAGGAAAAGAAAAAATTGAAGAAGCGGGAGATTTTGTGAACCGCCTGATTCAAAAAGGGCTGCCTTATCTATTTGTTACCAATAATTCATCGGCAACCCCTGAGAAGGTTGCAGAAAAATTAAGGGATTTTGATATACCTGCCCAACCACATCAAGTATTTACAACATCAATGGCTACAGCGAAATTCATCTCAGAGAAAAAGCAGGGAGCCACGGCTTATGTTATCGGAGAAGAAGGCATCCGTTCTGCACTGGAAGAAAACGGCCACCGTATTGTAGAGGATAATCCGGATTTCGTCGTAGTCGGAATTGACCGTTCCATCAATTATGAAAAGCTCGCACTGGCATGCCTGGGTGTACGGAACGGCGCTACGTTCATTTCCACAAATGGAGATATCGCGATTCCGACAGAAAGAGGTTTGCTGCCAGGCAATGGATCATTGACATCGGTCATCACCGTTTCCACGCAAACACAGCCAATCTTCATCGGTAAACCGGAGTCCATTATCATGGAACAAGCGCAGGAAGTATTGGGGGTACCGAAAGAGAATACGCTGATGGTCGGGGACAACTATGATACCGACATTCTGGCAGGGATCAATGCCGGCCTGGATACGCTGCTCGTTCATACAGGCGTCACCACAAGAGAGATTCTGAGTGAAAAAGAAGTACAACCGACGTACACCATCAATTCCCTTGATGAATGGGAAGTTTGATTATTGTTTTGAAGGAAGGCGGAGAGCCTTCCTTTTTTTGATGGCCTGGAATTGGAGACTGTCATTTGAAGGCAGAGATTAGAAGCAAGGGGATGTTTGACGTGCGGATTACCAAATAAGATTATGGGTGTTTCACAGAAAAGTAAATCAAGGACAGCAAAGCCCAGATCGTAGTCCAGGTGTACCCTCGATGAGCGTGTGAAGGACACCAAAGTCCAAAAATTGAAGAGTAGGTGTCTCTCGATGAGCGTGTGAAGGACACCAAAGTCCAAAAATCGAAGAGTAGGTGTCTCTCGAGGAGGGTGTGAAGGACACCAAAGTCTAAAAATCGAAGAGTAGGTGTCCCTCGAGGAGGGTGTGAAGGACACCAAAGCTCAGAAAACGAGGTCCAGGTGTCCCTCGAGGAGAGGTTGAAGGACACCAAAGCTCTAAAAACGAGGTCCAGGTGTCCCTCGAGGAGCGGCCGAAAATCCATCCGGCTGAGGTATCACCCAAAATGGCCATAGAAACCCGAACAAAAAGGATATCTCTACCAAAAGTACTCTAAAAGATTTCTAACATCAATACAACAAACCTAATTTCAAAAATAAAAAAGAAGGCGGAGAGCCTTCACATGAAAATAAAGTTATTCAGCTTCTTCATACCGGTGCGCAAGCCTGGAAGAGGCGGCAGCAGCGATAGCGCCGACGATGTCATCAAGGAATGTGTGGCATTTGTCTGATGACTTGTCATTTAATTTTTCCAGGATACCCGGTTTTTGCTTATCGATGTAGCCGTAATTGGTAAAGCCGATCGACCCGTAAACATTCACTATGGAGAAGGCAAGAATTTCATCGACGCCATACAGGCTTTCGTCGACTTCAATGATGGATTGTAAAGGCTCTTCAAGCATTCCTCTTTCGGCAAGTCTGTCTAATTGAATCCCTGTAAGGATAGCGTTTTGGACTTCCCTTTTGGATAATACCCGTTCAATATTATCCCGGCATTCTTGAATCCCCAGATTTGGATGGTACTTTTTTTGCAGGAACAGGACAAGTTCAGCGATATCATCTATTTCGACACCGCGTTCATGCAGCCATCTGCGTGCCGTTTCTTCCGATAATTCTTTGGACTCTTTATCCTTCATCTACGTCACCTTTTTCTGAAATTTATTCTTTGAACCTTATCCACTCAAGAGGCTGTCATTCCGTTATTATTGCCCTTATTTTGTCAGGATAGTGATGAATCTGCAAAATCGCAGGAAATTCAGGGTGTACTTATAGTCATATGACAGGTGCTGCAGTTTTAGAAGCGTCCAGCATATATTGATCTCCAAGGATTTTCTCATCATGAATGATCCTTTCTGTTACATATACTTAGGATAAACGGAAATTTTGGGGGGAGAAATCGATGGAGGATCTATTAACGAAGCATTATGGACTTCAGCCGGAAAGGTCATTTAAGGACGGAAGAGACCAGAGATATATGGCGGATGGGTCAATATATACTATTGTGAATGTGACGAAGATGGAACAGGACACCCTGTTGGAGCTATATAAAATAACGGAACATATGAAAAAATATGGCGACCGGTATGTTTCTTCGTTTGTACCCACAACGGAGGGCAGGTTTCTGGTTTCGGAAAACGAACAGGATTTCACGGTCCTGAAGAATGAATACCACAGCGGTGATCCGGGTGACAGGCTTGGAAGGAAGCTGGCGAAGTTTCATCAGAGAGGGCTTGCGATTGAAGAAAAGGTCAGCCATATCAGCCGCATCGGCCAGTGGAAATCTCTATGGGAAAAACGGATTGAGCAGATGGAGAAGGCCTTTCAATTAGTCATAGAAAATCGTCCGGGAGATGAATTTGAGAGGATGTTCATCGACAGCTGTCCGTATTACCTGGGACTCGCTGAAAATGCCGTGCAATATTTGGTAGATACTGAAATGGATGATAATCCTGTCTACACAGATTCAGGAACTGTCTGCCATGAGCGTTTCTTAGAGGGAGTATGGGGAAGGGAGCTCAGCATACGCAATCCCTTTGACTGGGTATTCGATCATTGTGGAAGGGATATTGCGGAAAGTGTCCGCGAACGGTATTTTAAAAGACAAACTACCCACCAGCCTGACATCCAGCAATTTTTCCGTGAATATCAGTCTGTGGCTCCTCTGTCTTCTTTCTCATGGAGGCTGGTATATGCAAGGCTCTTGTTTCCGCTCCACTACTTCGAAACCATTGAGAACTACTATCTCTCTAATTCTGAAGGGCAGCACTTCCAGCTGGAAGACAAACTGCAGGGATATTTGAATTCAACCCGTCAATACGAGCGGTTTCTTGGCAGTTTTTATCAGGTTGGCGAGGTTCCCGTTAAGTCCTACGGTATTCCGGCAGTGACCTGGCTCAGCTGAAACGACTTGCTTTCCAACACTCCTCTATATTGCTAAAATATAGAAAAAAGATAACAGGGGTTGAAAGCATGAAGCCGTATATCTATATAACACGAAAGCTGCCTGAGGAAGTTTTGCGGCCTCTTCTGGATCAATATGAAGTCGAGATGTGGGAGGATGAAAATAGTTCTGTACCGCGTGACATCTTGCTTGAGAAAGCACAAAAAGCTTCCGGGATTTTATCTATGCTGTCCGATACCATTGATAAGGAGCTTTTTGAACAGTCACCCAATTTGAAGGTCGTGGCGAACCTTGCTGTAGGATATGATAATATCGATCTGGCAGCAGCAAATGAAAAAGGTGCGTCGGTCTGTAACACGCCGGATGTGCTGACAGATACAACGGCCGATCTGACGTTTGGCCTGATGATGGCAGCGGCCAGACGTTTGATTGAGGCAGACCGGTATGTCAGGGAAGGAAAGTGGAAAAGCTGGTCACCGCTTTTGATGGCGGGAATGGATATCCATCATAAAACGGTAGGGATCATTGGAATGGGGAGCATAGGGGAAGCCTTTGCCAAGAGAGCAAAAGGCTTTGATATGGACATCCTGTATCACAACCGCTCCAGAAAACCCGAAGCAGAAGAGACACTCGGAGCAAAATATGCGGATCTTGATGAACTGCTGACCCAATCGGATTTTGTTGTCTGCCTCGCACCGTTGACACCTGAAACAAAAGGTCTTCTGCAGAAAGAGCAATTCCAAAGAATGAAATCATCGGCAGTCTTTGTCAATGCTGCCAGGGGGCCGATCGTGAATGAGGATGCATTATACGATGCGCTTGTGAACGGTGACATCGCCGGAGCAGGGCTGGATGTTTTTGAAAAAGAGCCGATTGATGAGCATCATCCATTACTATCGTTAAAAAATGTCTTCGCACTGCCTCACATCGGAAGCTCCTCAGTAGAAACAAGAATGGAAATGATGGAGCTCTGTGTCAGCAACATCAGAGCAGTTCTTGAAGGGCACATTCCGAATACACTAGTGAATAAAGATTGAAAAAAATAAAAGGATGACCTGCGGAAGCAGGTCATCCTTGTTAAATTAAAAGACTTGTTCTACTTCAACGATCCCTGGAACCTCTTCCAATAGCGCGCGCTCAATACCAGCTTTCAAAGTAATGGTTGAGCTCGGGCAGCTTCCGCAAGCACCAAGAAGACGAAGCTTTACAATGCCATCCTCGACATCGACCAATTCACAATCCCCGCCATCACGAAGCAAGAAGGGACGCAATTTATCTAACACCTCTTGTACTTGAGGTACTAATTCTTGTTGTGTCATGTAAAATCGACTCCTTTCCTTACTCTCTATTATAATAATATATGCGGAAAAAATCTATCTGTTGAACCGATTTCATGTGTTAAATTTTGCCTTGGAGTTTTTTTTGTAAGCGGTTATCGTGTTTACCCTCTTTAAAGGATAGAAAGCTGACTTATCTTTTACCATTTTCCTCCTGCGCTCGATAAATAATATCAAAAAACTTTTGATTTACGATTAACGGGAAAGTTCTGTAAAATAAGAGTTAGGAAGATAAAGGGGTGTAGTGATGGAAAGAAAAGAAGCGGAAATCATCGTCTACGGAGCTGAGAAAGTCTGTGCAAGCTGTGTCAACCTGCCGACATCCAAGGAAACCTATGAGTGGCTGGATGCCGCTATCTCAAGGAAATTTCCAGAGCAATCATTTACAATTAAGTATGTTGATATATTCAATCCTCCAGAAGACGAGGAACTGCAGGAATTTGCTTCCCGCGTCATCGACGAAGATATGTTTTACCCGGTGGTTTTGATCTCGGGTAAGGTGGTCGGTGAAGGAAATCCGAAACTGAAAATGGTATTTGCCGAGCTTGAGAAATTCGGATATCAAGCTGGGTGATAGTGATTCTCTATAGACGAAAACTGAATATGACTAGCAGGACGCACTGATAAGCTCTCAGTGCGTTTTTTTGCAGGATATCGAAGTCCAATTAAATCAATATGTTAAAATAAGGATAAAGTTATCCGGAGGAGGGACATAGTGGGACTTACCTTAACATTATTAGGTATTTTAACTTCCGCAGCGGTTCTTTATTATATGGGTAAGGCAGGATTTGAGTGGGGCAAGAATATCGACGAGGATGAAACGGACAGCAAGTAAGTATTCGGTATACGCACTCTGATGCAGGGGGAATAGATATGATAAGTTCTGCAAAACGCCAAGTGGCTGAAAAATGGTTTAATGATTACTAAGGGAAACTTAGAAATCCTGGATGAACTTACAACAGAGGATTTTGTTTATCATTCTCGAAACGGCGAGAACTCAAAAGAAAAGATGAAAGAATTCATGAAGTGGTATCGCTCAGTTTTTCAAGAGGATACGTGGGAAATGAATGATCTTATAGAGCAGGAGCAGAAACTGGCAGTCCGGTATACTGGGGAGATGACCTATAAGGGTGGATGGTTTGACATTCCTTCAGAAAATCAGCGGGTAAAAGAAACAGGCATGATGATTTTTTATTTTAAAGGTGACAAGGTAAGGGAACTTTGGTGTGAAAACAGTGATGCAGCTATTCTATTTGAGCTGGGAGCTTTGCGAAAAAACACCCATAAAGTTTTTTAGTGAATTTTGAATAGCAGCTCTTCAAAAAACCAACAGCGCCCAAGCGAGAACACTGAAAAGTCCAATAATTAGTTTAAAGGCAGAATCGCTCACTCTAAGAGCGATTCTGCCTTTTTCATAAAAGTTTCTGAAAGAGTGCTGGTTTTGTATGGAGGAGGCCCACGCCGCTTGGTGGGGTGAATATTGTAATAGGCTTTAGAGAGAAATTGTCCAGTCATTCCCTCAATTGAGTACTCAGCCGTGGATAAGGGAGCTTTTTTCCCTTATCTGCAATTTCAAGCTTATTATGGGGGAAATAGAGGAACTTTTTTCCTTTATATGATAAAAGCGCAATTTTTCTAGCGTATTAAGCTAATTAAGGGTAATTTATTCTCCTATTTTAGCTTTTCTTAGAGTTTTGTAAGAAATAAGGGAATTTCTTTCCTCTATTTACTATCCAAAACACTGAACTACATAGTTAGTTAAGCACCACCGGCCACTGCCTTAAGCTAGCACCCATCTATCTTTCCAGCGGTGGCAGGCAAATAAAAAATACCAAAAGATTCTAAAGCTGATGCAGGATAGAGAGCAAGAAAAAAGTCAACTATTCTTCCTCTTTAAGGAAAAATAGTTGACTTTATCTTAGGTTAAAGCAAGTAGACTATAAAATTCGGTAGATCTTCAGTCCCCTCCGCCCAAGCCGTTGGGTTTTCGATTTCAGTCAATCATCCATTATGGTATTTATACATCCAAAGCACACCTGACTTTAGCAGCCTTGCTACTCGTCCGGTAATGGAGCGTTCGTTCACCAGTCCGAAACCGTGCTTCTTGCCAAGAGATCCTAGGATGCCCTTCAGTTTGATGCGCGGAAGTTCTTCCGGAAGCTCCTCGCCTTTCCAGCGTTTTAGGAGGACCGTAACGATTTGTTCCGCTTGACCTTCAGCAAGCTGTGCACTTGGTGCCTGTGAAAGGCTTGCGCAGTCTCCGACGACATAGACATGTTCATTTTCAGGGATATTATGATATTTCGTCAGCACGACTCTGCCTTGCTTATCTTTCTCCACTTCCATTTCACGGACAATTTTATTAGGCTGTATGCCGGCTGTCCAAACGATGGCATCACAGTGGATGCTGTCTTCATGGTTGAAGAGGGTATTCGGTTCCACCTTGGTGATGCTGGAATTATTAACAATGTCCACGTTATTTTCCTCGAACCATTTGTGGACATAGGAGCTTAGCCTTTCAGGGAAGCTGCCCAGGATTCTCGATCCACGGTCGAAAAGTTTGATGTCCAGATCGGAACGGCTTTCACGAAGTTCACTGGCCAATTCAATTCCACTCAAGCCTGCTCCCACGATGCCGACCACAGACCCTGCAGGAAGATTGCAAAGTGCCTCATATGTTTTGCGGGATTTTTCGATGGATTGAATGCTGTAAGTGAATTCATCCGCGCCGGGTACACCATGGTACTTGTCTTCACAGCCGAGGCCGATGATTAAATCGTCATAGGTGACCGCTTCTTCGCCATCCAAATGAACCAGCTTGTTCGCTGCATCAATTTTGGTGACGTCACCATATTTAACAGTCAGCCGGGAGTGTTCCGGGAAGTCCACTCGAACATGCTGGTCGGATATCGTTCCCGCAGCAAGGGCGTAGTATTCAGTTTTTAAACAGTGATAAGGCACCCGGTCGATAAGGGTGATCGAAACATCATCGGGAAGCTGGTTAGGAAGCAGGCGAAGAAGCACCCGCATATTTCCGTAGCCGCCTCCGAGCAGGACTAAATTTTTCATAAAATAATTTCCCCTTTTAGCATTAATGTTGAAACTCATTTTCGTCACACTATGCAGAAAAGCCCGGCTGTTTCTAAATGCGGGGAGATGCAAAGCTATCGAAATGAGGGACAGGTTAAGTAAGCACTTTCAATAATAGACATATATTCTTCTTTTTCTCTATATAACAAAACGTAATCACTAAAAAGTATATCGAAATAATAGATTTTTCACAACAGAATTATGACAAATTATTCACATAAAAGAGCTGTTTTGGGCCCTTGACCCCCTAATGGATATCTATAAAAAGCCAGCATTGGCTCAAGAGTATTCATTGACGTTGTACAGGAAAAAAGGTAGCATAATCTTGTAGCATTAGCGAGGTGAAGAAAGTGAAACCAATCATTGAGTTTTGCATTAGCAATCTTGCAAGCGGGGCACAAAAGGCACTGGAAGCTCTTGAAAGGGACCCTAATCTGGATGTGGTCGAATATGGCTGTTTGGGATACTGCGGAAAGTGCGCTTCAGCCTTCTTTGCGCTTGTCAACGGTGATGTGGTAACGGGAGACAGCCCGGATGAGCTTGTGGAGAATATTTATCAATACTTAGAAGAAAACCCGATGTTTTAACGCATAAATCAATTACGCAACAATGAGCAGGCAGAAAGAGCAAGTCTTTTTCTGCCTGTTTTTTTATAGGTTTTTGTTAAAGATTGCTGTAGTTAATACAAAGGTATTGATCTTCGTTCCAGACGCCCGACTCCGCGGGGCGGGCGGTGAGCCTCCTCGGCTTCATAAAAAGCGGAAGCGGCCGTTCAGCGACGTACAGATTTTAGGGCTCTCGTATGAGATAAAGGAATCACGAAGAGCGACAGCGATTCGATGATGACTTATCGCAAGGAGAGAGACCGAAATCTGCTAGTCGCTGGCCGCTGGAGCTAGATTCGCCTGCGGGTCTCACCTGCCCGCTAATCCCGCAGGAGGTCGAACGTCTTCCACTACAATCAATGCTGCTGAAAGAAAGAGCGCTATTATTAATTTAAAATGGATTAGAAAGCTTGTTACCTATGAGTTAAGAAAATAGAAGTAAATAACAACATTTTTCACTAAAAAAGACTTTTAAAAAGATAAGTAAAATCAATATGGTAATTAGGAACGTTTCTGAATCCAGATTTCCCCTGAAGGTCCTTACCCAGACGAACCCTCAGGGTAAATAAAAGGAAATAACACCTTTTTTCTTGTTGCAACTTCTTCCTATCGGGGCTAAAAGGTGTGCTTAAGCTTTTTAATGTTAGACGAAAAATTGTTAGTAAAGGAGATTATAATCATGGCGTATTTTACAGGACTGCTGCAAACAAATTTATATGTAAAGGATATCAATCAGGCATCAAAATGGTATCAGGATATTCTGGGCTTCACTATTGCGGCTGATTACGGGACGACAGTGATTTTGGCTTTCGGTGACTCACCTTCCTATGATGAGGGGAAGAGCGGGATTCCTGTACTATGCTTGATTGAAAGTAAGGATGCTGAGACTGGAAGAAATACGACCCACCCGGTACTGGGGATTTCAAAGGAACACTGCGGGGATCTCTATAATGAATTGAAAAAGAATGATGTAGAGGTGGAAGAGAGTCCTTCTCATAAAGGCCACTTTAAATTCTATGACTCCGATGGAAACATGCTGGAAGCTTTTTGCCCGGGAATTTATGATTGATTGAGGAAGAGGAGCCTGAAAACCCGGCTCCCCTTGTCTTTATGTCGCTTTTCTATAGTCTTCTCTCATCTCCTGCCAGCGGTCTCTGGCCATTTCAACAATCCTTGGTTCAAGGGAGTTTTTTTGTTTGGAGAGTACCTTGGAAAAGTAAGAGGCAGCCTCGCGATAGTTCTGCAGTCTTAATTGCAGTTCAGCTATCAGATATAGAATTTTGGTCTCTGACATTCCCATGCCTGCAAAATCTTCATTGGTATAGGTTGTGATATAGGTGTTCATGGCAAGCGTCATGAATCTGTTTTCTTGTTCTTCATTTTCAATAGATCGGTACAGCCAGGCGGTCCTCAGGTAAAGCCCGGCCATTGTTACGCTCTTTTCTCTTTTTAGCGTGCCTGACAGAATCGCGAGCTTGTAAGTGTTGATGGCCTCCAGGGTTGACCGGCTTCCGCAAAAATCCTGTTCCGTCCAGTGGGCCGAAAGTTTTTCCTGGATTTCGGTTCTTACTGCGGGAACAATATACCTGTTGAAATCATCCGTAAATGAAAAGCCGCACGCCGGGCATACATTCACATTATATAAGAGGGGATTGATTTTCTCATCTTGATATACAGGGCGAAAGTCAGTCTCGTGACAGCGCAGTTTGATGAAACGGGACCGGATTTTTGTGGTCCGAAATGAGTTCTTGCAAGAGAGGCACTCTATATTTTTTTGATAAAAAGGTGTAATTTCAGTCATCGTTCACCCTCCACCTGTATAGTTCATTGTACTTATATTATAACTCATAAATAAGGTATAAAGAACTATTAAGTTCTAAACTGCCCATTTTGCAGATTGGTTGAGGATAAGGGCGAAAAAGTATATACTGAAAACATAATAGTCATAAACTATAGTGAGAAGATAGATTTTCTAAATTTTTTGACGGAGGTGATTTACATGTCAGATGTGGTAGTTATCACAGAAGCGGCAGCTCTGCAGATCAAGGATATGATGAAACAGAATGAAGAGGAAGGTGCATTCATTCGTGTATCGATTAAAGGCGGCGGCTGCAGCGGACTTTCATACGGAATGGGATTTGAACATGAAGCAGCCGAAGGTGACATCCAGCTTGAAATCGAAGGCATTAAGGTTGTCGTAAATAAACAGGACGCTCCTATCCTGAATGGAACCAAGATCGATTACAAACAATCCATGATGGGCGGCGGCTTCACGATCGATAATCCTAATGCGATTGCGAACTGCGGATGCGGGTCGTCGTTCAGGACTGCGACGAATACGGGTACGCCGGAGAATTGTTAATAACTTCATCATAAAAAAGCCCCTTCCAAGCGTGGGCACTGAAAAAGCCCGATAAAAATCTAAAAGGCAGAATCGTTCATTTCTAAGAACGATTCTGCCTTTTCTCGTGAGTATTGTTGGTTTCCGTTTAAGTTGAACGGCTCCACTGGGATTTATAGCGAAAGCGGCTGCTCATTTTCTTAATTACGTATTCAGCGGTAAAAATAAGGGGAGATTTTCCCGCTAATTGCGACTTCTAAGCTAATATAGGAGTAAATAGAGGGAATTTTTCCCCTTATTTGCAGAAATTGAACCTATTTTCTAGGTTTGAAGTCAAATAAGGGGAATTTCTCCCGCTATTTAAGCTTTTTTATAAGCTTTCTTAGTAAATAAGGGGAATTTTTCCCTCTATATTACTAGCCAAGGTGCTGAAACTGGCTGGTCAGTATCGCTGGTCACTGTTCCAGATCCTTGAATCGGTATCTATCCCGGCCCGGCTGGCGAATGTTCCAATAATCATTAAAAGACCTAAAGCTAATGAGATAAAAGGAGCAACCCATTCAATGGATTCAAAGAAAAAAGTCAACCCTTCTTCCGATTTAAGGAAGTATAGTTGACTCTTTCTTTACTAAAGAGAATTTGATACTAAATTTTCTTTATTTTCAGTGCCCTCTTCCCAGCAGAATGTTTTCTCGGAAGGGGCTTCTTTTTATACTCTTTTCAATGCTTCATCGATAGGGGTGTCTCCATTGAGGATCTCGAACGTTTTATGGTAGGTTTCTGTTTCGTTCAGGCATGCGGTCAGCACTTCAGCCACATCCTCTCGGGTAATGCTTCCGCTTTTATCTGGAATGGATGGGGAAGCAATGATTTTTCCTGTTTTCTCCCCGTCAACAAGAGCTCCTGGCCGGACAATGGTGTAATTCAGTCCGCTTTCAAGCAAGTGCTGGTCTGCACGGCCTTTTGCTTTTAAGTAATGCCCCATAGCATCTGGGGCGATCGAAGGGGTGTCGGCTCCCATAGAGCTCAGCATAATGAAGCGGTCCAGCCCTTTTTCCTTTGCAAAATCGATTGCTTTGATTGCTCCCTCTTCGTCAACGGCTGTTGTTTTATCAGGCCCGGTCGAACTGCCGGATCCTGCTGCGAAAATAACGGCGTTCACTCCATCGAACACATAGGAAAAGTCTTCTTCCAGATCTCCTACAAGCGGTTTAGCACCGAGTTCTTCCATTGCATCAATCTGCCCGGCTTTTCGGATCATCGCCTTGGCAAAATGCTGGCTGCTATTGACCAATGAAGAAATAACCAATTTCCCGGTTTTTCCGTTTGCTCCGATAACTAATACATTCATGAGAATCATCCTCTTATTTAAAAGTATTCTTATTAATGGGTCTACCCCGATCAGTGGTTAATAAACGCTTGCCTGTATACCCTATATAGAGTCACTCCATGAGGCTGTTTTATTCTCAGAGCCATATAAAAAAGCTGATACCGTAGACGAATGTCTTCAGGTACCAGCTTTTTAAAGTAAAAAAATATAAAACTTTAGAATTGAAAATTAGGGAGCGTTTCTGAATCCAGCTCCAGCGCCTAGCCCCTCGGGGTCAAATAACCCCTGGAGAATACAAGGGAAGACCGCCTTTTTTTCTCTTTGGAACATTTGCCTGCCGGGGCTGATCAAGGCGCTTCCGCTTTTGAAATTAATTGAATAAAGATGTACTGTGAAGCGGCTGCACGCGTGCGTCTGGATCCATGTACGCTTTCGCATTGTTGACAGCAGTCGGTGCCTCACCGAAGCCGCTGGCAATCAGCTTGACTTTTCCATCATAAGTGGAAACATCGCCTGCTGCGTAGATTCCAGGGATGTTCGTCTCCATTTTAGAGTTCACGACAATGGAGTTCTTTTCGATGTTTAAGCCCCAATCCTTGATCGGTCCAAGAGAAGAGACAAAACCGAAGTTCACGATCAATTCATCCAGGTCGAGTGCTTCTTTAGCATCGCCGCGGACTTCTTCCAATACTAACTGGTTCACTTTTTCATTGTCGCCGATCACTTCTGTCGGGACAAATGGTGTTTTGATTTCAACAGATGATTTGTTTAATTCATCTACACTGTGTTCATGGGCACGGAATTTATCCCTGCGGTGAACAAGCGTAACCTTTTCAGCGATAGGCTCAAGCATCAATGCCCAATCGACTGCAGAATCTCCGCCCCCGCAGATGACGACTTTCTTTCCTGCGAAATATTGCATGTCATCTATGAAATAATGAAGATTTTTTCCTTCATATGTAGAAGCGCCTTCTAAATCAAGTCTTCTAGGCTGGAACGCACCGTTTCCTGCAGTGATGATGATCGTCTTGGAATAGTGGACTTCTTTATCAGTCGTTAATTTGAAGACACCATCTGCCTGTTTTTCGACATTTTCAACAGCTTGCTCAAGGCAGACAGTTGATTCGAACTGTGCCATTTGCTCCTTGAGGTTATTGACAAGATCCTGGGCTTTTACTTTAGGGAAGCCTGCGACATCATAGATGTATTTTTCAGGATATAGGGTAGACAATTGTCCACCAAGCTGCGGCAGGCTCTCGATGATCTTGACGCTCGCTTTCCTCATGCCGCCATAAAAAGCAGTGAACAGTCCGGTTGGACCTCCACCGATAATGGTAATATCATATACTTTTTGATCCTCTTTCAAATGAATTCCCTCCTGTTTGTTTTGCAATATAATATCTATTCTACCACATGAGCTCACTTCTTCACAAAATATGTATTAAGATTTAGAATAATCAGTTATATTGAGTGCGCTTCCATGATGAGGCGGGTTTCAGGAACCAGCAGGCTTTATATTCTAAATTTTCTTAAGTTTTATTCTTTAAGGTTATATCTTGAAAATAAAAGGTAAAAAGAATAATATGTAGAGTAGGGCATAATGTTAAGATTTTATGACATTTTTCACTCTTTTTCTATTCCTAATCGTGAAATATGTCACATACTTATTTATTTTCTTTATTTATTTACTATTTTTCAAATAAAAATCTTGCCTGCGGTGGATGCTAATCTTATTATTCATCGTAAATTCTAAGAAAAAGGTGGATGTGATTTAGTTGAGAAAGCCAAGAATAGTTGTATTAGGTGCCGGTTATGGCGGTTTGATGACAGTGACTCGACTGCAAAAACAATTCAGTAAAGATCAAGCGGAAATCGTTCTGATCAACAAGAACGATTACCATTATGAAACAACATGGCTGCACGAGGCCTCCGCAGGAACATTGCATCATGATAAAGTTCGTTATGATATCAAAGACGTTATTGACAGCCACAAAGTGAATTTCATGCAGACGACGGTGGAAGATATCCAGACAGATGCGAAGAAAGTCATCACGGCTGAAGGCGAAGTAGAGTACGACTACTTAGTTGTCGCTCTTGGTGCTGTATCGGAAACATTCGGAATTACAGGCCTTCATGAGCATGCTTTCATGATTGCCAATATCAATTCTGCACGCCAGCTTCGTGAACACATCGAGTATCAATTTGCTACTTATAGAAATGAAGAAGACAAAAAAGACGAGCGCTTGACTATCGTTGTCGGCGGTGCCGGCTTTACAGGAATCGAATTCCTTGGAGAACTAGGAAACCGTATCCCTGAGCTTTGTAAAGAATACGATGTAGACTTCAAGAAAGTCAGAATCGTATGTGTGGAAGCTGCACCAATGATCCTTCCAGGTTTCGATCCGGAACTTGTTAAGTATGCACGTGCCAAGCTGGAGAAAAAAGGTGTGGAATTCCGCATCGGTACTCCGCTTAAAGAAGCTACGGCAAACTCTGTCATCATCTCAAAAGGTGAAGATGAAGTGGAAGAAATCCAAGCTGGGACGATCGTTTGGGCGGCGGGAGTCCGCGGAAACCCTGTTATCGAGAAAGCCGGTATTGAAAACATGAGAGCCCGCGTTAAAGTCGGTAAAGATTTGCGAGCTCCGGGCCACGACAACATCTTCGTCATTGGTGACTGTTCATTGATGATCAACGAAGAAGTTGACCGTCCATACCCGCCGACTGCTCAAATTGCGATGCAGCAGGGTGAAACTTGTGCGCGCAATATCACTGCATTGATCAAAGGCAATGATGCTCTTGAGCAATTCAAGCCGGACATCAAGGGAACTGTTTGTTCTCTGGGTGAAGACGATGCCATCGGTCTTGTATTCGGGAAGAAATTGATGGGTACTAAAGCTTCATTCATGAAGAAAATGGTCGATAACCGTGCGCTTTACATGGTAGGCGGAGCAGGCCTTGTTATGAAAAAAGGTAAGTTCAAGTTCTTTTAAGTAATAAGCACAAGCAGAGCGATTCATTTCGTTCTGCTTTTTTTATAGAAAGATTTAGGCTGGATTCAACCTTACTAGGTCAAGAGGGCGGAACAAGAATCTTCGCTGGCAAAAATGATGTGGCAACTGCAAGGGGATTAATTGCAAAACAGCCTGCTATGGGGGTAGCGAAGTAGCTGAAGTAAGGTGATCACAGGAAAAAACCCATGGTGCTTGAGCTAAACTATAAATTGGTGATACAGCACTATAGGATAGGAGGAGAATCAGGTGAAGCGAGGAAACGTCTGGCTTGCGGCAGCAGGCTTGCTTATTGATGAAGACGGCCGTTGGCTGGTGGTCAAGAAAAGATACGGCGGACTGAAGGGGATGTGGTCCCTGCCTGCAGGTTTTGTGGATGAGGGTGAAACTCTTGATGAGGCAGCACAGCGTGAGGTAAAAGAAGAAACGGGGCTTGATACCTCGGTTGAGGGAATCATAGGAATCCGGTCCGGAGTGATTAAGGATAAAATCAGCGACAACATGGTGCTGTTTCTTTTGAAGCAAAAGGATTCCGCTCAAATGCCGGCCCCGTGTGAAGGAGAAATCTCTGAAGTCGCATGGAAGACAAAAGAAGAGCTTCTTCAGTGTGAGGAAACTTCTGTCATGATTCATGAGATGATTAAATATAATTTCAGCTTGTTAAAGTCCGGGTTGGATCCGATTGACCCTGGAGAACAATTCGGTTATACCAGCTACAATTTATTTTTTTAATTTTCTGAAATTTAAAGAAATAGTTAGATAATTCGCGAAACAAGATGATGTATTCGCTTTCATGGCTGTACACGCGTGTTTTTGTCCCTTTTCTAAAAAAAAAATTGGTGTTATATTATCAGAAATCACCAAAAACTTTTGAAAAAAGGGGAGATAAGGACGATGAGATCAGCGATTGAAACGGCATCAAAGAAGTGTGATTATTGCTCAGGTAAAGGGTATTTCCAACTCGTTCTTGGCGGCTCTGAGACATGTCCATGCTGCAGCGGCAGCGGTAAAAAATAATAAATAAGTGCACTTATTATCTATATTAGGGGCTGGCCATTGGCTGGCTTTTTTGTTTTTGTTAAATGCTGTTTTTGGTTCTTAAAGGTCCCATTTGTAGATGAGGGAGTCAAACGAATGTCATTTCCTTTGTGTAGTCAGCGGTAAAAATAAGGGGAGATTTTCCCTTTAAGTATAGATTTAAAGCTCATTTAAGGCTGAATAAGGGAAATTATTCCCTTTATATTAAGAAAAGTTCTTATATTTTAGAGTTTTAAGGTTGATAAGGGGAATTTATCCCTCTATTTTAGCAATTTCAGACGCTGTAATTAAAATAAGGGGAATTATTCCCTCTATTATTTAAAATAACGTATTAGCTGCCGCACTCCCCCCCATGGCAACGCAGAACTTTCACTGCACCGTGCACCCCTCATATAAAATGGGAAGGAAAAATAACTGGCTTTCTACGCAGCACTCTTCTAGGCAAAGTCTTAAAGTGTTCACCGTTCCCAGGGTGAAAATATGTTCATTTTGTGAAGAACCTTCAATTCGTCCCAATGTTTATTGACGGTAGATTAAACATTGAGTAAACTAAACTTTAGTGTCAATGGAGGTGCTTCAGGAATGCAAATGGGAATTCCGGTTGTAATTATATCAATGTTATTATTTTTTGTTTTGTTCTTTGGCATCGGTTTCTTGCTGAACATGCTGCTGAGAATGACATGGATTATGGCGGTCATCTATCCTCTTATCACCATTTTTATTGTGGATGAGGTAAGATTCATAGAATATTTCAGAAACGCAGGAGAATCATTTTCTGCACTGGGGACAAAATTCGGAGCACTTACTGCAGTGGATGTACTTATTCTTTCTTGTGGACTCGCCGGTGCGATTGTATCGGGGATCACCATGAGGATACTTAGAAAAAAAGGCTATCAAATGTTTTAATTTCAAAACTCTTTGCTCATAGGCAAAGGGTTTTTTTATTCCTCATTTCAAAAGGCTGTTTTTGCGAAGTTGTGGCTGTTTAAATGAATTGCATTTCCACTCCAGGCAGACGACCCCGAGGGGCAAGGCGCTGGAACTAGACGACCGCTAGTCCCGCAGGAGGTCGTCCGCCTGCAGCGAAGATCCTTCTGTGTAATAGGGAAGTAGGCTGAAATAGTCTCCGAAGCAACAACCTTGTAGAAAATAGCCTTATGCTAAGACACAGGGGTAGGTAGCTGCGTAGAAGTTACTGCCAATATTCCTCTTTTTGGCTATTTAATATAAATTTCAAATAAATACACCAGAGTTTACAGTCGTAAACATCCATATTGCCGCTTCATTAATAGTAACTTGTTTTTCTTGGGTCAGCTTTGTAAAACCTGACAACGGCAAGCCTTCAGAACTATCACTTCCCCCAAAAACTAATGTCTTTTTTCCCTTTTTTTAGTTACGCTCCTATTCAGAAAGTTGAAACTATTAGACTTTTTAACTAATTCCTGAATATATTCTTTTCTTTTGGGAAAGTAATAGTGATGGGAGGAGTGATTCTTACATGAACATATTAAAAAAATGGTCTAAGAGGCTGGTTATGGCTCTATTGTTTACAGCAGCTTTGCTAGTCACATTCCAATCTATTTCTGGAGTAAAGGCTGAGACATTTTCCGGCTGGCTGTCAGAACAAACAGGCGCAGAAAAAGCAGAAAGCGTTTTGAAAGAGCATTCATATAAAACTTTATCATTAAAAGAAAAGTTATTTAAAAGGGCAAAAAGCCTTACCACATTAATATCAGCTTCAGAACCGGTAGTTGCGAAGCCAAGGCCGCTTGAAGAAGCTGTTGATTGGTCTCAGTACCCAAAATCGACTGTTACGGCGACAGGATATACAGCTGGGATTGAATCAACAGGTAAGCTTCCGGATGATCCGGCATACGGTATTACATATTCAGGTGTGAAAGTGAAAAGAGATTTGTATTCAACGGTTGCCGCTGATCCGGATGTGTTTCCGGTAGGAACCATTCTTTTCATCCCGGATTACGGATATGGTGTTGTAGCGGATACGGGGAGTGCCATTAAAGGGCATAAGCTTGATTTATATTACAATACCGTTGATGAAGTATACGAGAATTGGGGCAAGAAGGACCTTGATGTCTATGTTGTTACGAAGGGTACAGGCAAGCTGACTGAGGAAGAGCTGACAGCCCTGAATGAGAATGAGAGCATGCAGGTTTTCAGACAGCAGTATATTCAGAAAACCCAAGAATAATAAGAAAGAGGAAGGGCCGCGGCTCTTCCTCTTTTTGCATTAAAATTTAATATGGGAGTACTGATCAGGATGCAGAATATGACCGAGCTTCAATGCACCTTCCAGCAGCCGAGGGGAGGGCCGGCAGTACAATTCCTCTTGAAGCACTAGGATTCTGTCCTCCGCAACTGCCTGAAGGGTATCCCATCCGGCTCTCTTTTTGACGACAGCCGGATTGACTTTTTCACGCCTTACGCCTACCCAGGCGAGACATATGTAATCAGGGTTTCTGCTGTGAACATCTGCCCAATCCGTCTGGATGCTGGAAAGTTCTACATCTCTATAAATATTTCTTGCACCCGCCAGCACGCTTAATTCTGTCAGCCAGTTTATTCTCCCTGGGGTAAAAACAGGTTTGGGCCACCATTCCCAATACAGCTCTGGAGCAGAATCCGTTATGCGAGCTGCTTCTTCTAAAAGAGTAATTTTCTCCCTGAACTCTTTTCGCATTTCTTTGGCCTTAGTTTCAATCCCGCAGGCCTTTCCAACTGTCAGCAAATCATCGGCAATATCATCAAAGCTTTGAGGATCTGTCACAATATAAGGCAAGCTTCGCTTTTTCAGTTCCTCAATATTTTTTTCCATACCGGGTACACTGAGAGAAGCAAGGATTAAATCAGGCTGAAGTTCCTCGACCTTATCCATATTAATGCTGAGGTCCGGGCCCAATTTTGGAAGAGTGTTGACTTCTTCCGGAAAATCGGAAAAATCATCGACCCCGACCAGGAAAGAAGTCAGCCCCAAGTAGTCAACGACTTCGGTATTGCTGGGGCAAATTGATACGATTCTCATAACAGTTCCCCCTTTTACAGCGTGTAATAAATAACCAGCGTCAACAGGATGCCGGATAGACCGCCGAAGAAGACTTCAATCGGCTTGTGTCCAAGAAGTTCTTTCAGTTCTTTCCGCTTTACCTCTTCAGGTTTCTTCTGCCAGCCTTTTGCTTCGCCTACAAACTTCTGGAAGTCGCCAACCAATTGGTTCAGGACAATCGCCTGTTCCCCAGCCTGGCGCCTGACCCCGGTTGCATCGAACATTGTAATAATGGCAAAGATGGCGGATACAGCGAATATAGGAGAGTCAAGGCCTGTTTCAAGAGCAACACCAGTAGACAGTGCCGTAACAGCTGCAGAATGGGAGCTTGGCATTCCGCCGGTCGAGGTGAGCAGTGACCAATCGATTTTCTTTGTTGCCATGAATTGAATGGGTACTTTAATGAACTGGGCGAAAAAGATACCGAATAATGCGGCCCAAAATGGGAAGTTTGTAAGTAATTCCATTGCTGTCTAAAAACATCCTTTCCTATGATAATAGTAGTTATATTCCCGTTCTGACTTATAAAATGTATTCCCAATTATACCATAGAAAATCATGGAAAAAGAAATCCCGTATATATTCGGTCCTGATGGTCCCTCTCATTCGAAATATACCGAAAATTTATATATAATAAAATCGGAGGTGCTTTTAAATGAAATTTACAGTTGATAATAATGGTTTTTTAAACAATGAACAGGAATGCATCCTTGTCGGTCTATTCAATGCCCCTGAATTTACAGGAGAGCTTGCCGAATTGGATGAAAAGTTTGAAGGACAGTTAACGGAGTTAGTAAAATCCGGAGACCTCTCTTCTAAGCTGAACACGGTTTCAAAGGTACATACTTTCGGTAAGATTCCTGCAAAGCGTCTTGTGTTTGTAGGGCTGGGAAAAGCGAAAGAGCTTTCCTTCGACGAACTGAGAGAAGCAATCGGCGCTGCTTCAAAAGCGATCCAGGAAATGAAAATTTCTTCTTTCGCAGTTGCAGTGGACACATTCAAGACCGAACAGCTTGATGCTTCTGACATTGCCCATGCTGTCAGCGAAGCGTTTACGATGGCGACATACAGATTCCCAGGGTATAAACACAAGGGGAATATCCCGGAAACATTCATTAAAAACCTGACTGCCTTTTCAAAAGGTGACAGTGCTGAGATCGAGGCCGCCCTTCAAGTTGGTTATGCACATGGAAGAGGAACAAATTCAGCCCGTGCATTGGTCAATGCACCGGGAAATATCATCACAGCAACAAAGCTTGCAGACTATGCGGCTGAAATCGGGAAGAAGTACGAGTTTGAAGTGGAAATCCTTGAGAAGGAAGAAATGGAAAAGCTCGGAATGGGTGCCTTGCTGGCAGTCAATCAAGGTTCTGTAGAGCCTCCGAAAATGATCGTCCTGAAATATCAGGGAAGAGACCAATGGGATGATGTTATCGGCCTTGTAGGAAAAGGGATTACCTTCGATACAGGCGGCTATTCCCTTAAGCCGAAAGACGGCATTGTCGGCATGAAAACCGACATGGGAGGCGCGGCTGCTGTTCTAGGTGCAATGGAAATCATCGGTGAATTGAAGCCGGAACAAAACGTTGTGGCTGTCATTCCTTCCACAGATAACATGGTAAGCGGAAATGCCTTCAAGCCGGACGATGTCATTACGGCAATGAGCGGCAAGACCATTGAAGTCCTGAACACAGATGCTGAAGGACGCCTTGCCCTTGCAGACGGTATGACGTATGCCAAGCATCATGGAGCGAACTATCTGATTGATGTTGCAACATTGACAGGCGGCGTCATTGTAGCTCTTGGAACCGACAAAACGGGTGCGATGACTAATGATGAAGACCTTTTCGAACAAGTATTGGAAGCATCATCAGAAGCCGGAGAGTTCATCTGGCGCCTTCCTTATACGGAAAATGATAAGAAGAGGGTCAGAGGCAGCAAGATCGCTGATTTGAATAACTCTCCTGGCCGCGAAGGACATGCTATCATGGCTGGTGCTTTTGTAGGGGAATTCGCTGAAGGCACTCCTTGGGTCCACCTGGATATCGCGGGAACGGCCACTTCGAAGTCCGACCACAACCTCGGACCGGCTGGTGCAACAGGTTCCATGGCGCGTACGCTCGCTCTGCTTGTTGAACGATTTGAGCCTGCAGAAAAATAATTGGTATAGAATGCTTGTCTCTTAGGGGACAGGCTTTTTTTGTGGCTCTGAAAAGAAATGTTTGATGAGCAGTTGAGTAAATACTCCTCATGGGTTTAAAGATTGCGGATTTTTAACGGTTTACTTGAGAGGTATTGCAACCCAAATCACATAAACTTTACAGTGAAAAAGGCTCTTTTCGTAAACTTTGTTGCTATTTTATATCATCTTCATAAGATTACGCATTATATTTTGGTTAGCCAAAAGTAATGAACTGCTCCCCTGTTTTTAAAGAGAAAAATCTTAGTATCCGGAGTGTAATTCTACCAAAAGCAAAATTAAATACGAAATACCGTCTAGGTTTTTTCTAATTAATTTGTGATTCAATGCCATTTTACCTTCATCCTCCTTTACGTAGGAGGATCTTCGCTGCAGGCGTACGATCTCCTGCGGGACTAGCGGTCGTCTAGTTCCAGCGCCCAGCCCCCCGGGGTCAAATAACCTCAAGAGAATAAAAGGAAAACCGCCTTTTTTTCTCTTAGGAACATTTGCCTGTCGGGGCTGACCAGGGCGCTTCCACTTTTGCAGACAGGGGAGACCCCCAATCTAGTTCCAGCACCCAGCCCCTCGAGGTCAAATAACCTCAAGAGAATAAAAGGGAAAAGCGCCTTTTTTTCTCTTGAGAACATTTGCCTGTCGGGGCTGATCAGGGCGCTTCCACTTTTTATACAGGCGAATCTAGCTCCAGCGGCCAGCGACTAGCAGATTTCGGTCTCTCTCCTTGCTAATCTAGCTGCAAGGCCTAAGGCGGCTAGCGTACTTCCCTGCCTCCTCCTTGCGATAAGTCAACATCAACTCACTATGTTCGTTGTGTTTCCTTTATCTCATGCGGAGTCAGTCCAGTCCGTACGCCGCTGAGCGGGGCCTTTCCACTTTATAAAGATAAGTCATCATCGAATCGCTGTCGCTCTTCGTGATTCCTTTATCTCATACGAGAGCCCTAAAATCTGTACGTCGCTGAACGGCCGCTTCCGCTTTTTATGAAGCCGAGGAGGCTCACCGCCCGCCTGGAGCGGAAATCCATTTCTTCTAAAGCAGCCACAATCTTTGCGAAAACAGCCTTTTCAAAAATAATTATCTATAGAAATTCAGAGAAAAAATTAGTGAATCCAGCTGGGGGTCCCGTACCACCGAAATATTTGCCTGTCGGGACTATCGGTAAACTTAAAACTTAGATAAATAAGGGAAGAGAGTTCCCTTATTTAAGAAATAGACCCAAAAATAGCGTAAATAGAGGAAATAGTTTCCGCTATTCACTATAAAACTGGACAAATGAACCATTTTGCCTTGCTTAAGGGAAAAATCTTCCCTTATTCACCCCAAATCGCTTTTCATACTTCATCTTAAGAGAAAAATTTTCCTCTATATCTTCTAAACTGAGTTAAATTCTGCGTTTAAACAGAAAATCTCCGCTTATCTTAGCGGGCATTCAAAAAGACAGAAGCAGCGAAATGATAGAAAATATTGGAGCAGGGTATTTTAGTAATTTACCAGACTAAAGCATTGACAGCTATGACTCTCTCTGATAGATTAATAAAAGTATTTTAGTTCTCTACCGATTTAGCGTGTTAAAGCGCATGGCGATATTATTCTTAAAGTGAAAAAATTAAAAACATCAAATGAAAGGAGATTTTCAACATGAATGCAGTCATCGTGGCTGTCCTGGTCATGCTGATCCTCAGCTTGCTCCGTGTGAATGTCGTGTTCGCATTGGTTGCCGGAGCACTTGCTGGAGGAATGACAGGCGGTTTGGGGATAAATGAAACAGTCAGCGTATTTACAGATGGATTAGGAGGAGGCGCGAACATTGCGATCAGTTATGCATTGCTTGGAGGATTTGCTGTCGCAATCTCCTACACAGGCATTCCGAACCTGCTCGTCGACTTTGTTATCCGCTTGGTAGGCAAAGAGAAGGATTCTAGAAAAAAAGCCTTATCTAAAGCTCTAATTGTTTTTTCTATATTAATAATGGCTTGTTTTTCACAGAACCTGATTCCAATACACATAGCCTTCATACCGATCTTGATACCGCCATTACTGAAAGTGATGACAGAGCTTGAAATAGACCGAAGAATGATAGCATCGGTCCTGACGTTTGGACTGACAGCACCGTACATCTTGCTGCCGAATGGATTTGGGTTCATGTTCCATGAAATCATTGCCCAGAACATGGAGGCGAGCGGTCTTGCCATCTCAATGGCTGATATTCCGAAAGCAATGCTTTTGCCAACAGCAGGCCTTGTCGCCGGTTTATTGACAGCCGTATTCTTTAGTTATAGAAAGCCAAGAGAATATAAGAGAGTGGCCGAAACGAAAACTGAAGACACAACAACCTACTCTAATAAGGCCATTGTGTTTGCACTCATTTCGATTGTGGCTGCTTTGTATGTGCAGCTGGCATTAGATTCCATGATTTTTGGTGCATTGGCGGGTATTGCCATTCTGTATGCTTCAGGTTCTGTAAAGTGGAAGGATGCGGATGGTGTCCTTACTGAAGGGATGAAAATGATGGCATTCATCGGGTTTGTCATGATTGCCGCAAACGGTTTTGCAGCAGTTGTTCAATCCACTGGCCACGTAGATACACTTGTAGAAGCAACAACGGATATCATCGGAGGTAATCAAGCCCTCGCTGCCTTGCTGATGTTGATTGTCGGTTTGCTTGTTACAATGGGGATCGGTTCTTCTTTTGCAACTMTCCCTATCATAGCGGCGATTTTTGTACCGCTCGCATTAGAGCTCGGTTTCAGTCCGCTTGCTACGATTGCATTAGTAGGTACTGCCGGTGCGCTGGGAGATGCAGGATCACCTGCATCGGATTCAACCCTTGGGCCAACTGCAGGGTTAAACGCAGACGGGCAGCATAACCACATCTGGGATACCTGTGTACCGACATTCCTGCACTTTAATATTCCAATGATTTTGTTCGGCTGGATTGCCGCAGTAATCTTATAGGAAACTAGATGCCTTGAGAGGGTTTCCGCTATAGTTTAGATAAAAGACCTGTCTGTTGATGGGTCTTTTGTTATGTTTTAAAGTCATGCGAACCAGTTAAGAATTTCTTATATTAAAGGATTTACGGCCCGATATCCAGAGCCAATTTCAATCTCAACGGCCCCGTATAAGCGGTTTGCGACCCAATATCCAAAGCCGTTCTTAATCTCAATGGCTCGTAAAAGAGGTTCGCGGTCCGATATTCAATCTCAATGGCCCATAAAAGCAGGTTTGCGGTCCAATATCCAGAGCTTAACTAGAACTCACTGTTCCCTGAAAGCCCAGCCGCCCCAGCCAATCTCCATAAAGCTTGCTTTTCTAGGACCTGAAAAAAGATTTATCCCCAGTAAGCCCATGCGGATGGGATCATGTTTGCATACATAGATAATGAAGCCTTAAATAGATGAGGAGGTTTTCAATTATGATGCATCCAAGATTTCAACCGAGGAACCAGCATTTTGGACAGAGCCGGTTCGGATGGGGGTTCGGCCTTCCTTTCCTTGGAGGGGTGTTAGGCGGTGTGCTGGGCGGTGCACTTGTTAGACCCCGTTATTACAGACCGCCATCTTACGGGTATGGCTATGGATACGGATACGGCGGCCCAGGAGGCGGCTATCCCGGATATGGTTACCCGGGGTATGGAGCCCCAGGGTACGGCGGTCCAGGAGGATACCCTTATTAATATGAGAAGGAGCTGCTCTGGATATAGAGCGGCTCCTTTTTAAAAATGGCTGTTTTCGTATATATTGTTGCTTTCGGCTATCCCCGGATACTAAGAGTTTTAACTCTAAGCAGGGAAGAGCAGCGCTTGTCTTTTCGGTGCTACCAGATTTCATCTCCGTAATTTTCGAAATCAGTGTCAAACAGCAACAAAGTTTACGAAAAGAGTCTTAAAAATTATTAAGAAGCGGTTCTGAATCTGAAGCCTCGTAATGAAAAGAGAACAAAACTATAGACGGTTTATATTTGGAATATTTACTGGCAGGTGCTGAAAGGACCCTGCCTCTTTTTATTTCCATCTGAGGATTATCGTCAAATGACAGCAGTCGATGTTGGCTGTCTTGTTGCTGAATATAAGGGTGAACCCATCTGGATCAAATTTAATGCCTGGCGTATGTTTAACCCCGGTACTCTTTATAAGGCGATTAAGTTCTCCCATGTTTGATTTCTGAGCTGCATCCATCAGCTTCTCTGAAAAATCTTTTGATTGAGATACCCTGTTCATAATCACTTTGGCATCGTCAAGGAGAGGTATCATCTTCCCGGCAGAATCCATGAATTGCTCAGGCTGTACAGGCGGATACTGGACGGGTTGGCGGTGCACTGCATAATAGGGATTAACAGGCGGCCATTTCGGCGTTTGCGGGCGTTGTATGGGAGTATAGAATGGATGAAATCTATTCATTTGCTGCCTCCTTCCTAAACTGTGTACGGGCAGGTGAAGATTTTTACAGACATTTCCTGATTCCTTAAAAATCTATATGCTTGATATTTTGACTGTATGCTTTGAGCTCTTATATTAGGAGGCTTAGATGCCTGGTTAGAAAGTTTCCCGCTCAAGGTAATTGAATTTCGGATATCAAATTTTAAAGAATCCAGTGATAAAAGAGGATTTTTATATAGAAGTAGAGAAAGGTAGCTTAAACAAAGAATTTGCAGGGGTGATGATCTTGAATAACAAAAATACACTGATTAGTGCATTGGGAATGGAATTTATTGAACTAGGTAAAGGCAAAGTGGTGGCGACTATGCCTGTGGATGAAAGAACAAGGCAGCCTTTCGGGTACCTGCACGGAGGTGCTTCGGTAGCGTTGGCCGAGACGGTTGCCAGCGTAGGGGCAGTAGAACTGATTGATCTGGAAAAAGAAATCTGCTTTGGCTTGGAAATCAATGCCAACCATATCAGGGCGAAGAAAGATGGAATTGTGACAGCAACCGCTGAAGTGATTCATCAAGGAAAAAGCACGATGGTTTGGGATATCCGAATTACAGACGAAGAGGACAACCTGATTTGCGTATCACGTTGTACAATGGCGGTTGTGCCAAAAAAATAAACACTTTAGTGCGGTGAAGGGGAGGGTTTCTTTCACCGCCTTAGTATTTGTAGAGCATGTTTACCTTCTCAAGAACGGGGAAATTTAATAAAAATACGTTATGAGGAGATGATTGCATGCCTTGGTCAAAGAGTGATTATCCGGCTTCATGGAAAAATCTTTCGGCGGATGTCAGAAATAAGGCGATTGAAATAGGCAATGCCTTGCTTCGTGAAGGATATGAAGATGGAAGAGCCATTGCCATTGCAACAGATCGAGCCGAAAAATATGTCGATGGCGATTCTGAAGACAAACCAAAGTTCCACGTTCAATCCAATGGAGATGGATGGGAATTGAAGAAGGATGGCAGCGGAAAGTCGATTTATACAGAAGACACGAAAGAAGATTTACTTGAAAAAGCCAAGCCTTATGTAAATGATCATGACGGCATCCTTGTCGTCCACAAGTCGGATGGCGATGTTTCTGACACATTATATGACAACTGATTAAGAAGGGCTGCAGAACATGGTTAATAGTTCTACAGCCCTTTTTAAATGAGTTTTTCGTTTTGGTAAAAGATTCTTTATTTCAACAAAAAAATCAAGCAGTGATGAAAAGAGGGGAAACCCCTTTCCATGCTGCTTGATTTTAGTTTTACACCTACATATTTCTATCTTCGTATTTCTGCTTTCCTTTTAAATCGTCCCGTACACTTTTTTCCCAAAGCGGAACGCCGCTGTTATAGGCAGCCCGTGAAATTAAATGCCCGGCAACAGGGGCAGTGATAAAGATAAAGATGATTCCCAGGATCAGCCTGGAGTTGAAATGCCCTTCTTCCATATAGAAGAAAAGGAAGGTGGCAAGCAGGATACACATTACTCCAAGGGTAGCACTTTTAGATGCCGCATGGTTCCGTGTATAAACATCCGGAAGCCGGATCAAGCCGAAAGCGGTGACCAGGGTAAGGAATGATCCAACAACTAAGAAAAATCCAATGATGAATCTAATTACTTCGGTCATGCTCGATGATCTCCCCTTTCTCTAAAAATTTGGAGAAGGCCACTGTCCCGATGAAGGCCAGTATCCCAAGAAGCAGGATAACCTCAAGAAAAGAGTGGGACCGCAATACCATGGACACCAAGGCAATGATGGCGATCAAGTTGATTCCCAGTGCATCCAAAGCAACGACTCTGTCTGGTGTTGTTGGGCCGACGATGACTCGATAAACAAGTCCAACCATGGAAATGGAAACGGCGAGCAAGGAAATCTGTATGATTGTATGAAGCATCAGCGGCTCACCTCCATGATTGCTTTTTCGAATGTATTCTTGATATCGTCAATGGCTTCGTCCACATCGGGGATATCAAGAGTATGGATGTAGAGAATCTTGTTATCAAAAGAGATATCCACAACCAGTGTTCCCGGTGTAAGAGTGATCAAATTGGCCAGCAGCGTGATTTCCCAATTTTTTGTGAGATCCGTCGGTAATGCGAAGATCCCTGGTTTAATATCCAGCTTTGGTTTAAGTAGAGTCTTTAAAACTGAGATATTAGAGAGAATCAGTTCTTTTAAAAACAATAGGATCAAGCTGATGACCGCGAGTACCCGTTCCATATAAAATCTTGAGTTAAAGAACCTCCTGAAGGCAAACGTGATGATCAAGCCAAGAATATATCCGATGACAAAGGACTTTGATGTAAAGGATACTGTCAAAAACATCCAGACAAAAGCTAGAAAGAAATTCAATAATATTTGAAAGGCCATTCTACATTACTCCTTTAGTACTGCTTGTATATAGATTCCCGGATCTGACAGTGCCTCTGATGCTTGCGCAATGAGTGGACGTACAGCTTCAGCACCCACTCCGTAGCCAACAGCAAGGATGACCAGGAAGACGGTGGAGCCCCACAGATAGAACGCATTGTGCTTGTTCTTTCCGTTGTATTGCTTAGGAACTCCCCAGATTCCATTCAAGAAAATCTTAATCACGGAATAAAGAACAAAGAGGCTCGATAACAAGATCAGGGCGCCGCCAAGGTAAGCTTCTGCTGCAAAACTGCCTCTTACCAGCAGCAGCTTTCCGATGAATCCACTGAATGGCGGGATACCTGCAAGTGTCAGTGTCGCAATCAGGAATGTCCATCCAAGCCATGGGTAATCCTTTATTAGCCCGCCCATCTTCCGCAGGTTGCTCGTTCCGGTTATGGCTATCATGACACCAACCAGCAGGAACAGTGCCGCTTTAATGATCATGTCGTGAATCAAATAGTAAACGGAACCTTCAAGAGATTCAGGAGACATAACGGCAACTCCAAAGAGAATGACACCAACAGCTATGATGATATTGTAGATAAGGATCTTCTTAACATCCCAATAAGCTATGGCGCCGATACAGCCTGCCACAATGGTTAGAATGGCAAGCCAGCCCAGGATGGCGTGTGTATAGCCAGTATCATGATAGAAGAAAAGTGTATACGTCCTGATGATGGAATAGACTCCAACCTTGGTCAATAATGCCCCAAACAAGGCCAGAACCGGTGCAGGGGGTGCATTATACGAACCGGGAAGCCAGAAGTACAATGGGAAAATGGCCCCTTTTAGTCCATAGACAACCAGGAACATTACGGCAATGACGGTAACAATCCCAGGCTGGTCGAATTCTGCAATTTTCACAGAGATATCGGCCATATTCAAGGAACCGATCACCGAGTACAAGTAGGCGACCATCACAACGAATAATGCAGATGAAATGATGTTCACCAGGATGTACTTGATAGATTCCCTAAGCTGAACCTTTGTCCCACCCAAAACGAGAAGAACGTAAGAGGACATCAGCATGACTTCAAAGAATACGAACAAGTTGAAAATATCTCCTGTTGTGAAAGCTCCGTTCACTCCGACCAGCAGAAACTGGACCACAGGATAAAAGTAAAACCGTTCTCTGTCTTTCCCGATGGAACGGAAAGAGTAGAGAAGCACAAAGAACGTAATGATGCTTGTTGTTGTCACAAGCAGGGCAGACAGCATATCAGAGACCATTGTAATCCCGAAAGGAGCCTCCCAGCTTCCAAGGTCGACCGTCTGGATTCCTTCTGTATGCACAACATTCACCAATATGATAGAAGCTGCAACTGTTCCTGCTGTTGCAATGGCCCCGATCCATTTTTGCATGGTGATGTTCTTTCCAAAAAACATGAGTATAATCGCTGCAAATAACGGAATTAAAATCGGTAAAATCGGTAAATTAATCATTTCCTTCGTTTCCTCTCATTTGATCCACATTATCAGTTCCTAGTTCCTGGTAAGCGCGATAAGCAAGTACAAGGAAAAAGGAAGTAACACCAAAACTGATAACGATTGCCGTCAATATCAACGCCTGCGGCAAAGGATCCGCATAATCTGCTGCATGTTCACCTAACAGAGGTGGTGCCCCAGCTTTCAGTCCGCTGATGGAAAGGAGCAGCAAATGGGCTCCATGGCTGAGCAGTGCGGTACCGATAATGATTCGCAGCAAACTTTTAGAGAGCATCAAATAAACAGCACATGTAAATAGAATGCCAACTACTATGGCCATTAAAATTTCCATTATTCGCTCACTCCAATCGTTTGAATAATGGTCATCGTTATTCCGATAACAACAAAATAGACACCAGTATCAAAAATCACAGCGGTATGCAATGACGTTTCTCCCAGCAAAGGGAGATGGAAGTAATCGTAGGCATGAGTCAGGAATGGGACATTAAATAATAACGCCCCCGCTCCTGTGCCGACTGCGAGCAGCAAGCCTATGGCTGTCAGCAGCTTATAATCGATAGGCAGGATGGTTCTCACGGTTTTGATGTCATAGGCAAGCAGCAGAAGTACCAAAGCGCCTGATGTCATCAATCCGCCAATGAACCCTCCTCCGGGAGTATAATGGCCTGCAAAGAAAAGCTGGATTGAAAACAAGATAATGATAAAGCTCACGATTGTGGTAACTGTTTGGAGGATTACATCATTGGTTTTCATTCTTCTTTCCTCCTTGTCATCCTCAATTTGATCATCGCGAAAATGCCTAATGCAGCAATAGCGAGGACGCAGATTTCAAATAACGTATCAAATCCGCGGAAGTCAACGAGGATTACGTTAACCATGTTCTTTCCTGCAGCTTCTTCATAAACATTTTCAATATAATATTCCGAAATGGAACTGGACAGCTTGTTGCTGTATGAAGCAATGGTAATAAGTGTGACAACCACCCCAACCCCGATTGCAATCAATGCATTCCCAAGCTTAAAGCTCATTCTTTCTTCATGCCTGCTTAAAGGAGGCAGGTGATAGAAGCATAGCAAGAACAGAGCAACAGACACAGTTTCGATTACAAGCTGTGTCAAAGCCAGATCCGGAGCGCGGAAAAGGACGAAGAACAACGCAACAGAATATCCAACTGCCCCCAGTGCAATGATCGAGGTCAGACGGGATTTGGCAAATAGTATAGCTACAGCACTGACCACCATGACCAGAGCAATCAAAATTTCATAAACCCCGATGGAGGCCAGCTCGGTGGTGTCCACGGAAAATGCATCTTTGACTACCAGTGTGACAACCAAAATTCCGATTAAAAAGGTAAATATATAGACCAGATAACTCCTGATGAAGCCGGTCATATAGGAGCTTGTCAATTTATAGGCTCCTCTTTCACCATTTAGCAGTCCATTGTCATAAAACGAGTTCAATGTCAGCCTTTCCGGCATTCTGTTGTAAAGGCTGATCCACTTTGGAAGCTGTGTATACAGAAGGACACCGAACAGGAACACACCCAGTGTCATGAATAATTCAATCGTGAATCCATGCCAGAAGTAAATATCTGTTTCTTCGACAGTTAGGTTGGTGATCGCCGATACTGCTGGGTCAATCATCGTCCTTGTAAGAATATTCGGGAAGAATCCGAACACTATGACAAGAGATGCCAGGATTACAGGCGGAATCAGCATGCCAAGCGGTGCCTCATGAGGCGTCTTGTCAAGCTTTTCCGGCTGATACTTTCCAGTAAATGGTTTAAAGACAACAATCATACTGTAAATGAACGTAAATACACTTCCAACCCAAGCCAGAACAGGGAACAAAATACCCCATGTTTGGAGATTGAAAATATCCATTTCAAGAACCTGTATCATGCCTGTAAAGAACATTTCTTTACTCAGGAATCCGTTGAATGGAGGAATGCCTGCCATTGAAAAGGCACCGATCACCGCTATGGTAAATGTGATAGGCATGAAGTTCATGAGCCCGCCGAGTTTGCGGATATCTCTGGACCCCGTCTCATGGTCAATGATACCGACAACCATGAAAAGGCTGCCTTTAAAGGTCGCGTGATTAATCAAGTGGAACACCGCTGCCATTGTCGCCACACCGTAGATATTTTCATCAAGGTGATCGGAATGCAGGGCAGCAGCTCCGATTCCAAGCAGCGACATGATCAAACCGAGCTGACTGATGGTCGAATAAGCAAGGATCGCCTTCAAGTCTGTATGTTTTACAGCATTAAAAGAGCCCCAGAACAAAGTGAAAATCCCAAAACTGGCAACGAGCCACAGCCAAACGCCCGATTCAGCGAAAACAGGACTCATGCGGGCAACAAGATAAATACCCGCCTTGACCATTGTTGCAGAGTGAAGGTAGGCACTGACTGGTGTCGGAGCTTCCATCGCATCCGGCAGCCAGATATGGAACGGAAATTGCGCCGATTTTGTAAAAGCTCCAAGAAGGACAAGAATCAAGGCAGCAAGGAATAGAGGATCAGCAATGAGTTCATCGGCCATTCCGACGAGTTCCCGTATACTGAAAGTGCCAGACATTAAATAAAGAAGCAGAAATCCTCCGAGCATGGAGAGGCCGCCGAACACTGTGATAAGCATCGACTTTTGCGCCCCGTAGCGGGAGCGTTCACGATGGTACCAATAACCGATCAGCAGGAAAGACGAAATGGAAGTGAACTCCCAGAACATATAAAGAACAATCAGGTTGTCGGAAAGAACAACACCCAGCATCGCTCCCATAAATAGAAGCAGATAAACATAGAAATTGTGAAGCTGTTCCTTTTCCTTAGACAAATAATAAATGGAATACAGAACAACTAAAGCACCGATCCCTGTAATCAGCAGTGCGAAAAGTAAACTTAACCCATCTACGTAGGCTGTGAAATTGATTCCGAAAGACGGCATCCATTCAACCGTTTCCTTAATCGCATTTCCATCTGCCGTTATTCTGATAAATTGGAAAAAGTAGAGAAACAGCACTGCGGGAAGTATGAGGACAAACCATCCGGTATGTATAGAACGCAGCTTTTTATACAAAAATGGCACAAGAATAGCTGCTAAAAAAGGTGATATAATTGCCCAGTGTAATAATGTCACCGAAAAACCCCCTTATAAAATTTTATTTATCTTCAACCTTATCATCTTCCTTGTATTTAAACTTATTTCTGCTCATACCAGTCCTGCGTTCCTAAAGAAACCTCTTGAGAAATTATAACGTAAAAAAATGAGGTGTGCATTTATGAAAGGCTGCCTGGACTAAAAGGTGAAATTTGATATTAAATATGTAGAAACACGGCATAACAAGGGCTAAATTTTTTAAAAGAAAATCATCATTCTGTTTCTGTGAGCGTTTCCAATGAGAGTTCATATCCTTTGAAATGTCTATTTATGCGAATAGTATGAGCCAAAAAAGCGCATGCTATCCGTAGGTGGTGATGTAGTATGAGAATGAAAAAAACCGTCTCAGCCATGATTTTTTCCAGTATGTTCTTAGGGGCCTGGTATGTTCAGGAGCAAGAGCAGGAGGAAAAGAAAAATCAATGGACAAACAAGAACCTGCTGCAGCCGGCCGGCGTGGATGGTGAGGTCGTCGATGCAGAAGCGGCAATCGAGGTAGAGCCTGTTGCCGACCTGCAGGAAGAAGTCACCCGGGAGCCCTTCAAACCGAGGGAATATATTCGTCTTGCAAAGTAATTTAAAGAGCAGGCGCCTATGAAGCACTGCTTTTGGTATACTTAGGCGCCGGCCTCCCTTTTCAATTTTGCCGTAAAAGATTATGATGGACATGCGGTAAATTAAATCAAGGGGAGAACTGCGTGCGAAATACATATTTAACAGGCTATTTGCCATTATTTTCTATACTTCTGTTCAGTTTGACGTTTTCTGTCTATGGTGTTGATGTGTTTGTGGATCTTTTTAAAAAAATCGGTGTTTATCCTGGAATGCGGGAGTTTCTTTCCGATCTTGAATTGAAATTTATCCTCCTTATTCTCCTGATGATCGTCTGTTTCATGGTGTTTGCAGCTTTGAAACTCATTGCTGAGACAATAAATGAAGTATCTCTTCTGTTTTTCTCACAGGATAATGAAGGGGAAATCCTCCACAGAGTCCGTTCTGGATCAATGGTGTATTTCATCGGAGCCCTCGTGTCGGTCGTAAGCCTTAAATCCTTCTTGGGACTTCTGGCGATTTTTGCATTGACATCCATTGCCTACTTTGTTTATTTCATTTACAAGATAAGCCCTTCTTTGACAAAACCAGGATTACTCGGCGTTATCTTCTTTCAGGTGATTACATGGTCTTCGCTGTTCTTGATAGTTTTCTTAGTTCTCTTGAAACTGTATAACGGACTGATGGCGAGTCTGCCGATCATGTCAGAGGTTAAGCTGAACTGACCTGTTTGTTTTGAATCTAGCAATCTCAAAGGCCCGTAAACTCTGTTTACGGGCTTTATGCTGTGGAAATGGAAATCTTAATGGTCCGTAAGCTTTGTTAAAGGAGCATTATCTTTTAAATATTTGAAAACCCCACCAAGAGCTGGTGATTTCTTTTGCTTATCGTACCTGTAACTTCTGATTTCCTCAGGTTGATGGTATGTTTCCCAGCTAATCTTCCCGTTATCTTTTGGTTACGCTTAGTTAATGCCCGAGTCCTTTGTAGACCATACGAACAAAATAGAGGTATCAGTGCAATTTGTTTTGGTACCTTTTCCTTTTTTGTAATTTTTGAAACCTTCTGACGAATCAATCGTATAGTTATGTAAGAGGTGATGACAATGTCAGCGACAATTATTTTTATGTTTCTCCCATTACTCATTATTTTTATAGCGGTCGGTTTATCTCAGCCTGCGAAGCGGCGAGGAACTGGAGGGGATGCTTCTTCTCCGTTTTTTATGGGAAGTTACAGTGATTCCAATAACTGTGACAGCTCAGGCGGTTTTGGAGGAGGCGACGGCGGTGGATGCGGAGGGGGCGAATAGCCTTCACTGCTGTTGAATTTTCTGGAGGTGAGAAGGATGATGGGGCAAAGAAAAAAGCTGCGGATTCTCTTTAATATTTTCTTGATTTCAGTGTGCTTGATTGCTGGATGGTACACTTATCCCTCAGCCTTCTCCAGCTTTATGCTATTAGCTGCGGGGATCGGAATCTTTATCACTCTTGGGCTGCTGGGTCGGTCTTCAAGAGAATGAATAGTAAAGAAGCCGAATTGAACCTAACAAACTTTTTTACATAAAAAGGTACCTGCAAGCTTAATAGCAAACAGGTACTTTTTTTATGCTCTTTTCTTACTCAAAGTCAGAATGCAGCCTTGTCTGTCCTGTTCGCCGGGGTTTTCCAGGGCTGCATGGCGGATAGTCAAAGGAGGATTATTCCTGCATCTGAGACCACGTGATTTCAGTGTTTCTAAATCATTCCGCAAAGAAAGACCAGAAAATCTGGTCTTTGTTAGTTCATAATGTCTCTCCAGATCAAATGGCTCGGACGGTCGCTTTCGATCTTTTCCATGTTTTGCGGGATGTCGGACCCGATCCATACGCCTGTCGTGTACAGATCGGTCAGGCCAAGAACCCAGTAATCATGATAATTGTTGGTTGTTCCGGTTTTGACACCGGCATAAGGGGCGTTTATTTTTGCCCATTTTCCTGTTCCGTTCTGCATGGAGTTGGATAACATTGCTCTTACTTTCTCTGTTGTACCTTGCGACCAAATGGTTTCTTTGGGTTCATTCCATTCGTACAGTACCTTCCCATTATAGTCCGTCACTCTTGTGATTGAACGCGAAGGCTGATAATTTCCATCTATGAAGGAAGTATAGGCATCTGTCATCTCAAGCGGCGACATCCCGTGGGTGAAGCCGCCGATGGAAGCTGCATAGGTGTAATCCTGTTCCTGGACTTTTTCAAAATTGAACTTTGTAAGGAAAGCAAACGCTTTGTCTATTCCGACTTTTTCGAATAGGCGAAGTGCCGGTGTGTTATAGGACTGTGAAAAAGCCGTGTTCAACGTCACTGTTCCGAACTGTCTGCCGCCGTAGTTGATCGGGCAGTAATTACCGATGCAATAATTATCTGCGTTAACTCTCTCCGCAATAGATGCCCCGGTCTCTTCGATATATGGACCGTACACAAGCAGCGGCTTTATGGAAGATCCCGGCTGGCGGAAGGCTTGATAGGCATGGTGGAAATTATACTTTTGGTAGTCCTTTCCGCCGATCATCGCAACAATTTGCCGCGACTGGTTATCAACCGTAATGCTGGCACCTTCAATTTCTTTATAATTCAACCTGTTCTGGAAAGCAGATTTGCTTTTTTCCTGCATTTTACGGTGAAGAGAGGTGTGGATAATGATGCCTGAATTGATCACTTCACTCATCCGCCTATCGAAATCATCGTAAATCTTCTGCTTCTGTTCAGGGCTGGCGGCTGCTTCCAGCTTCTTTAAATACCCTTCCTGGCTGGCAACGAGCTCTCTCAATTCAGATTGAGCATACACAGCGTAATCGGGGTAGTGATCGACTTTTTTCCGTACATTCAATTTGATCGGAACCTCTTTTAGCTCGGAGGCTTCTTTTTCTGTCAGCTTTCCAGTTTGCTGCATGATGTCCAGCAGCCGTTCCTGCCTGATCTTTGTCTGATCAAAATGGTCGACAGGATCATATTTATTTGGGTTGTTGGGGATGGCTGTAATGAAGGCAAGCTCTGCCTGGTTCAGGTCCCCAAGCTTTTTTTGGAAATAGTATTGTGAAGCTGTTTCGATACCATATACGCCGTTGCTGAAGTAAATGATATTAAGGTACAGTTCCATGATTTCCTCTTTGGTCAGAGTCTTTTCAATTTCATGCGCGTAGAATAACTCGGTCAGTTTGCGGTTATAGGTTTTTTCCTGGCCGAGATAAAGGTTTCGTGCCAGCTGCTGTGTGATCGTACTTCCTCCCTGCTGAATATGGGTGAAGACCAGATTTTTAACAAGTGCCCGGATAATGGCGCCTGCATCAAAACCGACATGGTCATAGAAGTGCTGGTCTTCGGAGGCGACGAGAATCTCTTTAACAAAGTCAGGAATATCCTCATCATCCGCATACAGCCGGAACGGCCTGTTCATCTCGGAAAAAACTTTGCCGTCTTTATCGGTCAGCAAGCTGGTTTTCGTGATATTGAACTTATCTTCACTGACAGCCTGCTCAAGAGCTCCCTGAAAGCCTTGAACTTTATTAATCTCTTTTGCCGTGGAAAAAAGGATGAACAGGAAAAAAGGAAACAGTGAAAATACTAATATATAACCGGCAGCGGTTCTCATGCTTTCAACTCATCTCATGCTTTAGTAAGGTTTGGAAGGCAAAGAACTAATATTGTTCTTTTACCTGGCTTTCGGAATGACGCATACTCCACCATAATAATCCAAAAGCCGCTAAGAATAAAGCACCCGTAATATAGAAAATAGAGGAAATTCCTGCAAATCCTGATAGAATTCCACCTAATACTGGACCGGCAACATTTCCCAGGAAGCGAAAACTTTGGTTATAGCCAAGTACTTCACCCTGCATGGAAAGGGGTGCTTCCTGCCTGATATAGGCAGTGACGCTTGGAATCATCCCGCCAATCGCAATTCCGAATAAGAAGCGGAAAAGGATCAGCTGCCATAGTTCATCGGCCAAAGCCTGTGGAATAATAAAGATACATGCCAGGATCAGTAAAATGGACAGAACCTTTTCATATCCGATTTCATCCCCAAGCTTTCCCCATTTCCTCGTGGCCAGCAGATTTCCTACCCCCGTAGCAGAAAAGGCCAGTCCGGCAAGGAAAGCAATATTGGTTGTGGCGGTCAGTTCATCCACATAAAGGGCTAAAAGCGGCTGGACGCTGAAGTTCGCTACCTGGATGATGAAGGAGATGACCATCACTGTAAATAAAAGTTTGTGTCTCAAGATATGCTGAAATACCTGTTTGCTGGAATAGCGGGTCGCCTTGGTCTTACCCGGACTTTTTCTGACTTCCTGAATCCCGAACAAGACACCCGTCGCCGCTAGGGCAATGGCAATGGATGTAATGATGAATGTATAAGAAAATCCAAAAGAATCGGCCATCACTCCTCCAAGGACCGGGCCGAACAGTCCTCCTGATACGGTCCCCATCTGCAAGGTGCCCAGCGTCTTGCCGGCAACTTCCTTAGGTGTCTGAGAAGAAATGAGAGCAAGAGAGGTAGGGATGAATCCCGTCACAGCTCCCATAGCCATCCGCAGCAGAAATAAGCCCATGACAGAATCGACAAAGCCCATCATGAAAATCGAGAGAGAGATGCCATAGCCGGTTATCAGCAAAATCGGTTTGAATCCATACTTGTCTCCGATTCTTCCCCATACAGGAGAAATAAAGAATGCGACGAGAAAGGTTATACCGAATACATAGCCTGACCACCGCTGGACAAATGCATTATTATAGTCCCCAAAGGTCTCAAGATACAAAGAGAGAAACGGAAGGACCATAGTGGCACTGGCTGCGACAAGGAAGTTGGCGAACCACATGATCGTTAAGTTTCTTTTTTCTATAGAGATACACAACACCTTCTTTAGTTCGTAATAATATTATTATATATTTCGGATTACTAAATATTAATAGTATAAACTATACTCCTGTCTATGCAACCATTGATACTTTTTGGTTAGGGAAATGTCAATCAACCTCTAGGAAAGCCCGCTTTTTTTCTCTTGAGAGCATTTGCCTGTCGGGGCTGTTCAGGGCGCTTCCACTTTTGTTTCGACATATTTCGGGGCGTGACTGTCACTAATTAGTACCCGGAAAGCCTGTACATCAGTCATGATTCCTTTTTAGACAAAAGTTTTTAAATTGTCATAATTTTTGGTGTAATCATGATATAATAAATAGAATAAAGACGCAGAGGTTTTTGGCAGTTATTTTTTCTTGAAGGATAACCGAATGTCGGGAGGGAAATCAGTTGAAAGGCAGTCAATTGATCATCATTGATTTTGAATTTTCGATGCCGGAGAGGCACCAGAACCCGAGGGGCTTTTTTCCTGAAATTATTGAGACGGGCCTGGTAGCAGTTCAAAATGGAAAAGTCACCGATAAGTTTTCATCCTATGTAAAACCCGCAGCGTTCCCGGTGTTAACGAAGCGATGCAAGCAGTTCTTATCAATCTCTCAACAGGATGTGGATAACGGGATCCCGTTTCATTCATTGATTCAGTACCTGAGTGAACTGAACCGGAGAGGAAAGAACAAGATTATTACGTGGGGCAATATGGATATGAAGGTGCTTCGGAATAACTGCAGCAAGGCGGGAATCAGTTTTCCTTTTACAGGGGAATTCATTGACTTATCGATGGAATACAAGCGGTTCTTCGGAGACCAGAACCAAACCGGCCTATGGAAAGCCGTCCAGGAATATGGGCGTGAGGGTGTAGGCAAGCATCACAAAGCGCTGGATGATGCCTTGACCACTTACCACATCTATAAATTAGTAGAAAAGGATAAAAAGTACCTGGATAAAGCGGAGCCCACAACAATCGGCGATCGTATAGACTTGTCCAAGCTTTTTAACCAGATGGCATGACAAAACCCAAATCAAAAGCTGATTTGGGTTTTAACTTGTTCTAAAGCTTGATGGAATACATCAACTCATATTCCCTTTGAATGCTCTCAAGGGTTTCAAGGCTCTTGGCTGCAAAAGCCGAATCCTCAGAGGCCAGCTGTTCCTTCAATTCATTGAAAGTGCTGGACAGGGACTCATTATATTCGGGGATATCTCCTTCAAAAGGTTTGACCATTTTTTCCGGGATATTGGCCCGTTCTCTGAAAGCCAGTGCTTTCCGTTCATGAAATAGAGGGACATCTACCTCTTTGGGATTATGCAGGTCACCTTGCCGCGGATGCTTTAAAACTGCCAAAACTTTGACCACATAAACCCCCGGCCGTGAATCTGTTACTTCCCCTATGTATTTTCCTGTTTTATAGAGAGCTGTTACGATGTCTCCGTTTTTGAAATCAGACATGTGCCGTCCTCCTAGTATTTTTATTTTGGCTCTATTCGCAAAGATTGTGTTTGTTAAAAGTAATCCCGCAGGAGGTCGCATGCCTGCAGTGAAGATCCTTCTATGTAAAAAGGGGAGTAGGTTAAAAAGCATTAAGAAGCAACAATCCTTTAGAAAAGAGCCTTTTATTTCGGCTGCTTCTTGCTGAGTTCTTTTTAAAGATGATTGGCTTCATCTATTTCAACTGGAAGCCAAAGCCCTTTTAATAGAAACAATATAGACGAAAACAGCCTTAATTACATATAGCATTTACTTTCATTCTAATTCATAATAGAGAGTGTTGCCATATAAAGGGACTATCAACTATTATACATACAAAACAATTTTTAAATGATGGAGGAATTTTGATGAAAAAGTACTTAGCAATCGTCGCTGCAGCCTTACTTTTGTTATTGTCAGCCTGCGGGACTTCGACTGAACAGGAAGATAACCAGAATACCGGCAGCAGCCAGCCTGAAGAAAGTGAACAGGAAACGGCAGAAGCGGTGGATGACAGTGATGTCGTCTATCCACAATTGACAGACGAAATCCAAGAGAATGAAAAGGCTGTAAAAATGGTAACCAATATGGGGGATATCACGATTAAATTATTCCCGGAACAAGCTCCTAAAGCGGTAGAGAACTTCATGACACACAGCAAGGAAGGGTATTATGAAGGTGTCATTTTTCACCGCGTTATCTCTGACTTCATGATACAAGGAGGAGACCCGCAAGGCACCGGCACAGGCGGGGAAAGCGTCTGGGGTGAACCATTTGAGGACGAGTTTTCTAAAGAATTGCTGAATATCCGCGGTGCCCTTTCCATGGCCAATGCAGGTCCGGGCACGAACGGCAGCCAGTTCTTTATCGTCCAGAATTCAAGTGTTGACCCTTCATTGGAGCAGCAGATGGTTCAAGCGGGCTTCGGTAAAAAAGCGATTGAAACGTATATGGAGCGAGGTGGAACACCTCACCTGGATAACAAACACACGGTATTTGGACAAGTAATCGAAGGCATGGATGTTGTCGATGAAATTGCGGCTGTAGAAACAGGTGCCAACGACAAGCCTGCCGAAGATGTCGTCATTGAGAAAATAGAGGTCGTTAAAGAATAAGAAAAGTTGGGAGCAGCTGAGCCATAAGGCAGCTGCTTTTGTTTGGTTTTTGGACATGGTTTTACACCAGAGGAATTGATATAATAGCTACAGTTTGCAAGTTTGAAAGGAGACTACTATGCTTCAAGCATTTATCTTGAATCTGTTTCTATATTTTCCAGAAGACAAAACAGAATATATCCCAGCTGCATTTTGGATGATTTTATTTGGGGCTGCCGCAGTCCTGACATTCCGCTGGTTCATTAAAATATCTAAAAAAGAAGAAGAGAAAACGAAACGTGCCGAAGAGGAAGCGAGAAAGGCTGCTGAGGAAGACCGCAGGAGTTGAGCGTTTGCGGTCGGCTGCTTCTGGTATTTGGGTGTAAAAAGTAATTCTTCCTTGGCGGTCTGGTGAGGGCAAGAGAAGCTCGTTAGCAGGTGAGGTATGTTTGAAGCAGAGCCACCGTCGGTCAAGGGCTGTTCGTTTGCGGGTGAGATGTGTCCGAAGCAGAGCCAGCGTCGGTCAAGAGCACCTGTTTTGAGAGTGAGACGAGTATGAAGCCGAACTTCACAATATAAAATCGCTTATGAGTGGTATCAGCCGGGCAAAATCGCTGTATGAGAATATTTTTTTCCAGCAAAGGCAACAATGGTATAGACGATTTTGTTGTTGGAGGAGATAGGATGCATACAAAGTTAGTGACAGGACTGCTGGCTTCGATCGTAATGCTGCAAGGGTGCGCACTGGAGAACCCAAAGAAAACAGAGGTTGATGTAAAGAACCCTGTTGGTGATTCATTAGGAACGGTCATCATCCAGGAGCAGGCTTCCGGTGTGGAGCTGGACATGGATCTCGTGGGTCTCCCGCCGGGTGTTCACGCCATCCATATTCATGAGCTGGGGAAGTGCGATCCGCCTGATTTTGAATCGGCAGGAAATCATTTCAACCCGGAGGATAAGGAACATGGCCTGCTGCATCCAGAAGGAGCTCATGCAGGAGATCTGCCCAATTTGATTGTGGAAGATGATGGATCTTTTAAAGGGCAAATTATGGCTCCATTAGTGACGCTTTCCAAAGGGCCGACTTCTCTTTTCACTAAAGATGGAACATCCATTGTTATTAATGAAGGACAGGATGATGGAATGTCCCAGCCTGCCGGAGATTCAGGAAATAGGATTGCCTGCGGAGAAATCACGAGTGAGAAAGAAAAAGAATGAAACTGATAACCGATTGGTTGTCGGTTTTTTTCTATTAAAATCTTGATCGGAATAAGAAGCAGAGAGTGAATTTAGTTGAAGTGTGCTGAATTTAAAGGGGTGCACTTGGACAAATAAAAACAAGCAAGGGTTTCTGCCCCTTGCTTGTTTTTCAGGAGAGCGCCTTTTTCATCCGCTCTAATCCGTCTCTCAGTGTTTCCCTTGTACAGGCGATATTCATCCTGAAAAATCCTTCTCCGTCCTCGCCGAATTTGCTGCCAGGTTCAAGAGCCAGCTTTCCTTTATTCAGGAGCAGGTCCTGGAGTTCTGTTTCTGTTTTGCCTGTATCGCGGAAATCGATCCATAAGAGATAAGTGGCCTCTGGTTCCATGACGGACAACTCAGGAAGTTCTGCTTTTACAAAGGTTTTCACTTCCTCTATATTATCAGCCAGATAGGACATCAAGCTGTCCAGCCAGTCTCCTCCATGTAAGTAGGCCGCTTCCATGCCGACGACACCAAATGTATTCAGAGTGAAGATGCCTTGCTTTTGGTGCTCTTCGGCAACCTTTTCCTGGAGTTCCTTATTGGGGATGATCATTACAGATGCTTGAAGTCCTGCGATATTAAAAGTTTTACTTGGAGCAGCAAGTGTAAGGGTGATATCTTCAATCTCTTTTTTTAGTGAAGCGATAGGGATGTGCGTATGTGGCTTATGAACAAGGTCAGCGTGAATTTCATCCGAAATGATAAGGACATTATATTTTTTACAGAGTTCCGCCATCTTCAACAGTTCTTCCTGTGTCCAGACACGGCCGCCCGGGTTATGGGGACTGCAAAGCAGGAAGAGTTTGACGCCATGTTTAAGGGCTTCTTCAAATGCATGAAAGTCGACAGTGAATTGGCCTTCTTTGATTACCAGCGGAGCTTTTATCGGTATGCGGCCATTACTTTCGGCCAGGCTGAAAAAAGGTGTATACACCGGGGAATGCATCAGGATGCCATCACCTTTCTCGGTAAAAGCCTTGATAATGGTGGCGATGGCCGGTACAATGCCGGAACTGTACAACAGGGAACTTTCCTTGATCTCCCAGTTGTGCCGCTCCTTCATCCAGCTGCAGACTGCTTTTCCCAGTGAGTCGCCGGTATACGTATAGCCGAATATTCCATGCTCGATTCTTTTATGGAGTGCATCCAAAACTTCTGGGGGGGGAGGAAAATCCATATCAGCCACCCACATGGGAAGCACATCATCACGGCCGAAAACCGTCTTGGTTAGATCCCACTTTACGGAAGAGGTTCCTTTGCGGTCAGGAGAGCTATCAAAATTATGCATCATCATCACATCCTTTTTAAGTTTAAGCCTGCTTTACTCTGAGTCCACCTTTTGGCTAAGCGGGTTAATGGGTTAAAACAAAAAAGAATTATAGATCATATGGTAAAACAGATAGAAGCAAGATTAAAAACATATGCTTGAAATATACTTCATACATGTAAAAATGATGAATACTACATGTGAGAAACTTTCAAAAGGACTATACCTTTCTTCAGGGCCATGGAAGCTTTTTGCGGGACAATCCAGAAGCTTCGAAGGTCATTGTAAAGAAGCAGGAATTACCCAGTTGTGCTTTCGCTTCTGTAAAAAAAGGATGTTCATTCAGGAGAATACTGCCGGCGAAAAGCTGTATTTCTCCCAGGTGAACATCCCTTTTTCATAAGGCTCTTTTCGTAAACTTTGTTGCTATTCTATACTAATTTTCAAAAAAATAACCCTATTAAGAAGATGAAATCTGGCAAAACCTACAAGAAAAGAGCTGCTCTTCCCTGTTTAGAGTTAAAACTCTTTAGTATCCGGGGATATCCGAAAGCAACAATAAATGCGAAAATAGCCTTTCTTAAAAGTAATTTCTTAACTTTACATGAGGCTGTCTGTTCCAGTGGCTGAACTGCATATGCATCTCCATAACCACTAAATGTCTTGAATGCTGTTCTTTTAAACAGTACTTAAGTGACGGGCAAGGTGTTTGAAATCGGTTTCTTGCTTTTCGTTTCTGCCTTCTGTTCTTCGTACTCCCGGTCTGTAAAAGAGCGGATGTAATTGAAAACATCTTCCGGCCGTTCTTCAGGTACCAGGTGACCTGTTTTCTCAAGTACTATCAATTTAGAATTAGGCAGGTCCTTATCCAGTCTCTTTCCTATGCTGAGCGGAACAACCCGGTCATGCTTCCCCCACACCAGAAGACAGGGGGTCTGTATCTGCTGAAGATCCTGCTGGCTTAAATCGCCTTCGCGGTGGCGGATCATCCTTGTGAGTGCACGGAAAATATCATCATCCAGGAATGGCTTCAGATAGCCGTACATCATCTCATCATTGATCATCTTGGCATCGTGGACTACATTTTCGAGGTTTTGGCGCACGCCGGATTTTGAAAGCCATAGTTTTACATACACATGGAAAAATGGAATATAGCTCAACATCATTACCGGCCAGTTCATTTTCTTCAGATAACCTGAGCTGCAAAGCAGAATCCCTTTCTCCACAAGATCCGGCTTTTGTTTCATGACATTGAGAGCGATCTGCCCCCCCATTGAATGGCCGATGAGATGGATTTTGTCTATTTCTAGCTTTTCCATAAGCAGGACAACGGTTTTGGCGAGATTTTCATATGAATAAATAAAATCAGTTTTCTTGCCGCTTTGTCCAAAAGGCGGAAGATCTACGGATATGACATTATATTGCTCCTTCAGCAGCGGAGTCAGGTGCCGGAAGCTGAAAGTAGAGGAAAGAAACCCGTGAAGAAGGACAAGCGTTTCCCGGGCAGACGGATGGCGGTGGTGTTCATAGAATATTTCTGCTCCATTAATGGTTTCCTTGTAAGTGATATCATTCATTTTACTCTCACTCCTGATAAGAATACGTACTTGTATCTTACCCTGCATGAATAAAAAAACACCATTAAATTGCATTATTGTGATGTTGTTTTAGGAGGGGGACAGAGCCGCGGTGCCGGCAGACTGGGCTTCTTTACACCACTGGGTCTTAAGGCTGTTCAACAGACTGAAGTTTGATAAAGAAGGTCTGCATCGAGGAGGAAGTAAATAAGAGCCGCTGAAAGACAAAAAAAGGACGATAATAAAATATCGTCCACAATGAAAACAAAAGGGGGAATACTTAGAAAGCTTAGTAAAAGCATTGCCCCTTGAGGTGAAAATTATACATTTTGTTTAAAAAATTATTCTACGGTTGAACCGTATTTGATTTCATAAAGCATCTGCATGACCCGCAGAAAGTCATCCTCAGAGAATTCTTTTGCTTTTCGCAGGATGAGCTTTGCTTTTTTCGTGCCAATCTCGCTGATCAGCTGTTCGATTTCATGATCGATTCCTTGGGGATGGTTTTCCAGCAGTTCTTTTTCCATCATTTCAGAAGCCGGAACATCGAGGACTGTGGACAGCTTCAGGATGGTTTGGGTATCAGGGATTTGATTGCCGCTTTCATACTTTTCAATCGTTTTCTTTCCGAGTCTTGCCCGCATGGCTAATTCTTCTTGGCTGATATTCCGTTCTTCACGCAATAACTTTAAATTTTGACCGAAATGAGACATATAGATCCCTCCATCAAATTAACCTTTATACTATTATATTACCATGTAAGCGCCATTATCAGTCATCGTATCATTGAACAAAATGTGAGGGAATCTGCTTTGCTGACTTAACGCTTCACCGCACGATAAGGGACAGTCCACGGGTGTTGATTAGCTATATTTTTCCAGTAGATACACACAGACTCCCCCATTTTCCAAACAGTGATTTAATGGCACACCTTACTTCCATCGGTAAAGTGTGCGCTATATAGCGGCGCGTAAATTCTATAAAAGTGTATGAATGCAGGATTTCCCATTCTTCTTTTGTTTCATTGTAAACCCAGCGTAATAAGAAGTAGCTGATAAGAGTCCCGTAAACCTGGCTATAAACAGCGTTTGGGGAGTTGCCAAATAAGTTAGAAAGGTCCAGGTTGCCTT
>NZ_VTEI01000002.1 GCF_008180415.1 Rossellomorea vietnamensis | reverse complement strand
AACACATGGATGATGGACTGTGCAGTTTCACTCGCCGTTTTCGCCGCCAGCTTATAGATAATCTCAAACCGGCTGGTACGCTCGGTCAACGTGAGAATCTGACTTTTGTGTGACTTGCCGATGACTGTATCGACTTCCCAATGCCCGACTTGACTTCGGGGCGCACTACGAGCATGAATCTTTTTAAGACGGGGCATCTTGCCTCGCGTTTCCGTCATGTTGTTTTTCAACTTCCGCCCTTTTCGAATCAGAAGCTTTTGGGACAGCTTAAACAGCCCGAGGGCAGCGTACCGGTAAATGCTTGATACACTGATAGGAAAAGRTTTCTTATGCATTTTCCTATACCTGCCTACAATGCTTTCCGGCGACCAGCCCAGCTTGAGTTTGGAYAAGATATAGTCGACATCTTTTTGATCGACCGTGCGTCTAGAGCSACAGTTTTCCCGCTTGGCATCGTAGTCGAGCTGAGCCTGCAGGGCATTATAAGGCTTACAGCGTTTTAGCTCGTAGTTAATGGTGCTCTTGCTTCTTTTCAACTGTGAGGCAATGTAAGACAGCGATTTCTTTTCCAGGCAATAACTTTCAATTAATACACGTTCCTGTGGTACGATATGGGTATAGCTCATTTGGGAACACTCCTTAGTTGATTGGCGTTAACTATTGTGTACCCACTTGAGCTATTTTAATTTACGAGCCGTTCGACTTAATATGATNCCGCTTGGCATCGTAGTCGAGCTGAGCCTGCAGGGCATTATAAGGCTTACAGCGTTTTAGCTCGTAGTTAATGGTGCTCTTGCTTCTTTTCAACTGTGAGGCAATGTAAGACAGCGATTTCTTTTCCAGGCAATAACTTTCAATTAATACACGTTCCTGTGGTACGATATGGGTATAGCTCATTTGGGAACACTCCTTAGTTGATTGGCGTTAACTATTGTGTACCCACTTGAGCTATTTTAATTTACGAGCCGTTCGACTTAATATGATAATCTATATAAATAAAAAAATCGAGCTTAGAGAGAGGCTCGATTTTTTCTATTTTTTTTACCTTCAATTACTGTAAGGTTAGCCTGCGATTTTTTTCGGTGGGACTTTTTGCGGAATGGGTTTGGAGCACTTGCTTTGACAGGTGCAGCTGTTTTCTTATGATTATACCGTTTCTTAGATTGTCTTGCTGCCTTCAGGAAAGCTTTTTGATCCTTATTTTTTCCACTGCTTCCCCCGCCCATCATCACTTTCCGGAAAACAAAATAAATGATTCCGGCAATCGCTGCAAAAATGAGTATTCTTTGAAGAAGTGCAAGTGGATCTGCTATGAGCATGGAAACCAACCCGATTGATGCAAATAGAATAATAGCCCCTGCAATTAGCGTACGAGCACTCAAGAAGGTCACCTCCTTTGGAATTGGATATAAGCGCAGTAGTCCTTTATCTATATTTTAGACTATTTCTGTCCTTTTTAACCGTAATTCTGATTTGTTTTCCAGAAATTCTTTTCTCTGAACGATGGTTACATTAATGTAAAGAACTTCAGTGAAAAGATAAAGGAGGAGTTTACTGTTAAAAATAATATTTTATAGAAAAAAGTCTATTCTATAGTAGAAAAAATGAAGAAATGCAGGTTTGATACAGATGAAATATTTAGTTTCCACACATCAGATAGTGCTTGCTTATTTCTTCAAAGTCCAGCAGGCATAAAGAATTTTGAACTTGAAATTTACTCTATTTCCTTAATATCGGTATTAATGAAAGACTTTTAAGGAAATGGACATACTACCCAATGGAGGTGTTTATATGTCTGCAAGAGAACAAGAACCATCAAGTGACAAGAAGCTGGAACAGAATAAGCAGGAGAAACCATTATCATTTATAGGAATGGTGGTCACGACCGGATTCGCCGGAGGGATACTGTGGAGTCTGATTTCTTACATCTGCTACATGTTCTCCTTTACTGAAATCGAACCTAATATCATTTTGGAGCCATGGGCTGCTGGCGATTGGAAAGACAGCTGGCTTGGAATCGTCATTTCCATATTGGCATATGGCCTGATTTCAATTGGTGCAGCGCTGGTATACTATGCTGCTTTACGAAAACTTACATCCATGTGGGTGGGGGCGGGGTACGGCATAGCCCTGATGCTGGTTGTGTTTTTGGTATTGAACCCTCTGTTCCCGAGCATGAAAGGGTTGACAGATACCGATTATAACACGCTTATTACGGCAGCTTGCATTTATATCCTATATGGTGTATTCATCGGTTATTCTATTTCTTATGAAGAGAATGAACTCCGCCATCAACACGAAAAAGAAGATGTGGCAAGTCATTAGGAGTTCAGACATTGTAGTAGGTTTGTCAATTAGTTTGTGTTAGAATGTTCATGTTGAACATTCTATTTTTATGGGTGAATACATATGGATAAAATTCTTCTGCTAAATGGTCCCAATCTGAACCGTTTAGGGAAAAGGGAACCAGAAATTTATGGAACCACCACGCTTGGGGAGCTTGTAGGCAATATGAAGAAAGCTGCCTTGGCGGCCGGATATGAACTGACAGCGGAACAATCGAATCATGAAGGGGTACTCATTGATTTCATCCATATGGCTGAAGATTCAGGGTTTACCGGTATCATATTCAATCCCGGGGCCTTCACTCATTACAGTTATGCAATAAGAGATGCCATAGCCGGAATAGATGTCCCTGTGATCGAAGTTCATATTTCAAATGTTCATAAACGGGAAACCTTCAGGCACAAATCTGTTCTTGCAGAAGTGACGGCCGGCCAGATTGTCGGTATGGGTCTGCTTGGATATGAACTGGCCCTGCAGGCTCTTATAAAAACATAAGGGAGATGAAGAGGTTGAGTAAAATTAATAAATTAAGAGAGAAATTTTCTGAAAACAATATTGATGGTATACTGATTACAAGTACATACAACCGCCGTTATATGACTGGATTTACTGGTTCATCAGGTGTGGCGCTTATTACGGCCGACAGCGCGGTATTCATCACGGACTTCCGCTATACAGAACAGGCCGCTGAACAGGCGCAGGGTTTTGAAATCGTCCAGCACAAAGGACCGATTCCTAACGAAGTGGCAGCACAGGCAGAGAAACTTGGCATAAAGAAACTCGGATTTGAAAAGAATTATCTTACCTATTCTGCTTTTGAAAGCTACCGCAGCAAGGTTGGAGCTGAGCTTGTGCCTGTAAGCGGCTTGATTGAAGATATCCGTTTGGTCAAAACGGAAGCAGAAATGGCAATCATCAAGGACGCTGCTGATATCGCAGATGCTGCATTCAAACATATCCTTGATTTCATTGCTCCAGGGAAAACGGAACTTGAAGTATCCAATGAGCTCGAATTCTTCATGAGAAAAGCAGGAGCGGCTTCATCTTCTTTTGATATCATCGTGGCTTCAGGTCTGCGTTCTGCGCTTCCTCATGGTGTTGCCAGCGATAAAGTCATTGAAAAAGGAGACTTCATCACATTGGATTACGGCGCATACTACAAAGGTTACTGTTCAGACATGACAAGAACGATTTCTGTTGGAGAGCCTTCAGATAAGCTGAAAGAAATCTATGATGTCGTTCTTCAATCACAGCTGAAAGCCATGGATGGAATCAAACCTGGCATGACCGGTGCGGAGGCAGATGCCATCGCAAGGGATTATATTAAAGAAAAAGGCTACGGTGAAAATTTCGGCCACTCACTTGGTCACGGGATCGGCCTTGAAGTTCATGAAGGACCAGGACTTTCCCACCTCTCTGAAACAGTATTGAAGCCTGGCATGATTGTAACTGTTGAGCCGGGAATCTATGTTCAAGGTGTGGGCGGTGTGCGTATCGAGGATGATACGGTCATCACCGAAAATGGCAATGAAACATTAACACATTCAACGAAAGATTTGATCATTCTTTAATTAAAATCTTTGCCGCAAGAAAACAATATGGCATAATGAACATGCAGTAAATAGTCATTCTTCGGCTATTCAAATATTAGGAGGAACACTCATGATTTCAGTAAATGATTTTCGTACAGGTCTTACAATCGAAGTAGATAACGGAATTTGGCGCGTAATGGACTTCCAGCACGTTAAGCCGGGTAAAGGAGCGGCATTTGTACGATCTAAATTAAGAAACCTTCGCAATGGTGCGATCCAGGAAAAAACATTCCGTGCAGGAGAAAAAGTAGCGAAGGCACAAATTGACAACCGCAGAATGCAATATCTTTATGCAAATGGAGATATGCACGTGTTTATGGATACAGATTCTTATGAGCAAATCGAATTGACTGCTTCGGCAATTGAATATGAATTGAAATTCTTGAAAGAAAACATGGAAGTTCAAATCATGATGTATCAGGGTGAGACACTAGGTGTCGAGCTGCCGAACACAGTTTCATTGACTGTGACGGAGACAGAGCCGGGCATCAAAGGAGATACGGCTACAGGAGGATCCAAGCCGGCAACCGTAGAAACAGGCTTGACTGTAAACGTACCTTTCTTCGTCAATGAAGGAGACACTCTTATCATCAATACAACGGACGGTTCATACGTTTCCCGCGGGTAATACCGATTGACCAAAAAGCTGGAGGGCTTAGCCATCCAGCTTTTTTTGTAGATAAGAAAGTATGCCGTTCCTGGATTGTTAATTAAGCAAGTTTTAGGGAGCCGCCTTCAGCACCAGAAGGTCCGTCCTTACTGCGAGGAATCAGCCCCTCATATCCTCATAACTTAAAGGAAAACACAGGCCTCACAACCGAAGTAACAGCTCTTATACCTGTCTTAATGAAGGCTTGCCACACCAAATGCAGCCTCTCCTCAAGCAAATCTCAACGAAAATCAATTTCTCCAGCCCGAAACCGCCCGAACGTCCTACACATCTCAGTGAAAATCCCTCTCGCCTGACCGAAGGAGCCCCAACTTTATACACATCTCAGTGAAAATGCATCTCTCCATACCGAGACAGCCCGAACGTCCTACACATATCAGGGGAAATGCCTCTCTCCTGACCGAAGCAGTCCTAACATCATACACATCTCAGCGAAAATGCCTCTCTCCCAACCGAAAGAGCCCCCGCCTCCTACATATCTCAACGAAAACGCCTCTCTCCAGACCGAAGTGGTTCCAACTTCGTACACATCTCAGTGAAAATGCCTCCCTCCCAACCGAAGGAGCCCCAACTTCCTACACATCTCGACGAAAATGCCTCTCTCCCAACCGAAAGAGCCCCCGCCTCATACATATCTCAACGAAAACGACTCTCTCCAGACCGAAGTGGTTCCAACTTCGTACATATCTTAGTGAAATTTCAATGGTCCACGCCGAAGCCGTCCGAGCTTCCTACAGATCTCAATGTGAATCCACTGTTCCTGACCGAAGTAACCCAGACTTCATACACATCTCAGCGAAAATGCCTCTCTCCCAACCGAAAGAGCCCCCGCCTCCTACATATCTCAACGAAAACGCCTCTCTCCAGACCGAAGTGGTTCCAACTTCGTACACATCTCAGTGAAATTTCAATGGTCCACGCCGAAGCGGCCCGAACGTCCTACACATCTCAGTAAAAATCCCTCCCTCCCAACCGAAGGAGCCCCAACTTCATACACATCTCAGCGAAAATGCCTCTTTCCCAACCGAAAGAGCCCTCGCATCATACATATCTCAACGAAAACGACTCTCTCCAGACCGAAGCAGTCACAACCTCATACACATCTCAGTGAAAATGCCTCTCTCCATACCGAGACAGCCCGAACGTCCTACACATCTCAGTAAAAATCCCTCTCTCCAGACCGAAGCAGCCCAACTTCCTACAGATCTCAATGTGAATCCATCGTTCCTGACCGAAGTAACCCAGACTTCATACACATCTCAGTGGTAACATCTCTCTCCAGACCGAAGTATCTCCCTCTTCATATATGTCTAAGTGGGAATCCGCGCTCTCCAGCTGTGGAGGCATATTTTCTCTTTGCCCTTAAAGGGGGAATTGCGCTTTTTTATGTAATATTCTACTGCTATAAAGCATGAAAAAGGGGCTGTCCCTATCCGCGCTCTAAAGCGCCGAAGCCCAGTTTCTTTTGGTTTCTAAACAATTATTAAGGCATAATCTCCTGATCTCCGAATACATTTTAATAACAAAAGGCATGTACTACAAATTTCAGAATTGTACTTACAGCAAAATAAGGAGGAGGGAATATGGAAGAGGTCCTATCAATTGTTCCATCCATTATCGCAGAAAAAATCATTGGCATGCCATCCCATATTCAGCCGCTGATCGAAGAAATAAGAATAAGGATTGACCGTCCACTGGAAGTGACAGCCAGGGGCATACCTTATTTTCTTCCCTATGTCGTAACCAGGAAAGATGGAGAGCAGTTAATTAACAAGCTGGCGAACCATTCGTTTTATACATTGGAAGAAGAGTTGAAAAGGGGTTATATCACGATAGAGGGCGGCCACCGGGTGGGACTTGCCGGAAAAGTGATCCTTGATGGGGGAAAAGTGAAAGCGATCAGGCATCTTGCCTCTTTTAATATACGGATAGCCAGGGAAGCCATCGGGATTGCTGCTCCATTGATTCCCTGTCTGTATGACGGGGGATGGAAGCATACCATGATTATCGGGGCTCCTCAGAGCGGGAAAACGACCATGCTGAGGGATATCGCAAGAATTGTCTCCACAGGCTTCTCAGAGAAAAATATTGGACCCTGTAAAGTTGGAATCGTGGATGAACGTTCTGAGATTGCTGGTTGTGTACACGGGGTGCCGCAGCTTCAATTTGGGCCGCGAGTGGATGTGCTCGATGCCTGTCCTAAAGCAGAAGGGATGATGATGCTGATCCGATCGATGAGCCCTGATGTCATAGTGGTGGATGAAATCGGACGCCAGGAAGATGGCCAAGCCATCCTGGAAGCAGTTAATGCTGGTATATCCCTGATAATGACAACTCATGGCCATTCATTAGAGGAGATTTCCAAGCGTCCGAACCTTAAGGAAATTGTGGAGATGAATGTGATAGACAGATACATTGAATTGGCCAGAGGAGACCATCCAGGCCAGATAAAGGATATCAAAAATCAAGCGGGATATTCGCTTTTGAGCAAAGTGAGCGTGACATAAATGATCAAGATCATCGGTGCTGTGTTTATTATCCTCTCGACGTCCTGGGCGGGATTTGAAGCTTCAAGATATCTGAGTGAGAGGCCAAGGCAATTAAGGATACTGAAGTCAGCTCTGCAATCGCTGGAAGCGGAAATCATGTATGGACATACTCCTCTTCATGAAGCTGCACGCAAACTCTCGAAGCAGCTTCAGCGTCCGGTTTCCTGGTTTTTTGAAGTGTTTGCGGAAAAGATTACCACCCAGGAAACCACTGTCCATGAAGCTTGGGAGGCCAGTCTTAAGGAAGTATGGAAGTTGACTGCATTCAAGTCCAGGGAGTATGAGATCCTCAGTCAGTTTGGTGAGAGCCTGGGGAAACATGACCGGTTAACACAGCAAAAGCATATTGTATTGACACTGACCCATTTGGAAAGAGAAGAAACAGAAGCACTGGATAAGCAAAAAAGATATGAAAAAATGACGAAAAGTTTAGGGTTTCTTTCAGGCCTGCTTCTCATCATTTTATTGCTGTAGGGATCAGGAGGAGAAAAGATGGGAATTGACGTAGATATGATTTTCAAAATTGCCGGAGTTGGAATTGTGGTGGCTTTTCTTCATACCATTCTGGATCAGGTCGGAAAGAAGGAATACGCCCAGTGGGTCACGCTGTTCGGTTTTATTTACATTTTATTCATGGTGGCATCGGTTGTAGATGACTTGTTCCAAAAAATAAAATCAGTATTTCTATTTCAAGGGTGAGAGGGGGAACGGGCCATTGAAATCATACAAGTAGTGGGAATAGCACTTGTATCCACTTTCCTCGCCTTGATCATTAAAGAACAGAAGCCTAATTTTGCGTTTCTGCTCGTCGTTTTCGTAGGCTGTGCCATCTTCCTCTTCCTGGTCGATCAAATTTACGAAATCATCCGTATGATTGAGAAGCTGGCAGCAAACGCGAACGTTAATATGATATACGTTGAAACCATCTTGAAAATCATTGGAATTGCTTATATAGCGGAGTTTGCTTCACATATAACAAAAGATGCTGGGCAGGGAGCGCTCGCGGCAAAGGTGGAATTGGCAGGGAAAATACTTATTTTAGCAATGGCGGTGCCGATCCTGACTGTCATCATTGAAACCATCATCAATATGATTCCTGCCAGTTAAGGGTGAAGGAACTGCCTTCAGAGGTGAAAAAATGCGTCGGTTATTAAAAATTATATGTTGTACTCTACTTTTTTTAATTCTTGGAACAGTCACTGCTGCAGCTGAAGGAGAAGACGCAGAACAGAATACTCCAATGGGAGAAAAGTTATTGGAAGAGCAATTGGAAAGACTGGAAATGGATGAATTGAAAGTGTACTGGGAAGATGTGATGACCCAATATGGCGGTTTTTTGCCAGAAAGCCAGAAAGGCAGTCTGGTCGACTTTATCAAAGGGGACAAGCAGTTCTCTTTCAAAGCGTGGTTTTCCGGAATCCTCCATTTTGCGTTCCAGGAGTTGATCATGAATGGGAAGCTTCTCGGGACCTTGATATTGCTGACCATTTTCAGTATGTTCCTGCAATCACTGCAAAATGCATTTGAAGGGGGCAATGTCAGTAAAGTCGCCTATGCGATCGTTTTTATGGTCTTGATCATCATTGCCCTCAACAGCTTTCATGTCGCGATTGATTACACCAAAGAAGCGATCGGAACGATGACTAATTTCATTATAGCGCTTATTCCATTGCTGCTGGCGCTCATTGCTTCTTCGGGTGGTCTGATATCAGCAGCGTTTTTCCATCCCCTGATCATTTTCCTGATGAACACAAGCGGCCTTCTTATACAAAATATCGTGCTTCCGCTGTTGTTTTTATCAGCATTACTCAGCATCGTCAGTACATTGTCGCCGCAATATAAGGTAACTCAGCTGGCAAACCTTTTGAGAAACTGGAGCATTGGGCTTCTCGGGATTTTCATGACTGTTTTCCTTGGTGTCATTTCTGTTCAAGGAGCCACGGCAGCAGTAACAGATGGAATCACTGTCAGGACAGCCAAGTTTGTAACCGGTAATTTCGTACCAGTAATCGGAAGAATGTTTACAGATGCAGCCGACACTGCCATCAGTGCCTCTGTCCTGTTGAAGAACACCGTTGGAATCGCCGGGGTGGCCATCCTCTTAATGATTGCCGCCTTCCCTGCAATAAAAATCCTGATGATTGCCTTGATCTATAAGCTTGCAGCGGCTTTACTGCAGCCTTTAGGAGGAGGGCCGGTCATCACGTGCCTGGACACGATCAGCAAGAGCGTCATTTATGTATTTGCGGCACTGGCAATTGTTTCGTTTATGTTTTTCCTCAGCATCACCATCATGATTGCTGCAGGAAATATCACTCTGATGGTCAGGTAAGGAGGGAGAAGATGTCTTTTTTAACAGAGTGGATCACCAATATCATTGTATTTATCTTATTGGCTAGTGTGGTCGATATGCTCCTCCCTAGTTCCAATATGCAGAAATACACGAAGGTTGTCACCGGACTTCTTCTGATTACCATAATCCTGACTCCGCTGATGAAATTATTCAGTGCTGATTTTGAAGAAACCATTGGTGCCATCAATTTGGAAGGATCAATCAAGACGGCTGCAGTAGAAAATTCAGTAGAAATGAAGAAAAGAGAAATACAAGCCTCACAACGTGCATATATTTTAGAACAGATGGCTGTCCAAATGAAAAATGATGTAGAAGAGGAGATGATGAACCAATATGATTTAACGGTTACGCATATCCAGCTGGAAGCGGAGGATCTCGAAAACCTGCCGGAAAGCATCTTGTCTGTATCCATTCACTTGGATACCTCCAAAGAAGAAGCAGTCACAGCAATTAAAACAGTAGAAATTGATACTTCCAAAAGTGTTTCAAAAGACGAAAGCAGTGACGGAATCCAAAGCATGCTTTCAAAAAAATGGAATATACCAGAAGACAAACTAGTGATCACGATTGAAGGAGGTGCAGAAACCAAAAATGAAATTTGATCGAGATCCGCTCCAATTCTTGAAAAATTTATTCTCAAAAGAATCAGAAGAGAAGGCAGAGCCCGGAAAGAAGCCGGGAAAGTACCAATACTTCTTAATTGTCCTTCTGTTTGGGGTCGCGATCATGCTCATCAGTGATATGTGGGGAGGCGGCGATCAGGAGAAATCAATGGTGATGGAGACTAGTACTCAACCTGAAGAGGATGTGCCGGCCTTTGGAAAAAAGGACTCTAAGGATTCCGTCATGGAACAATACGAAGACCGGTACGAAAACCAGCTGAGGGAAGCTCTTGAAGAAATTGCCGGAGTGAGTGATCCTACCATTGTCATCAATGTCGAGTCCACAGAGCGGAAGGTATATGAAAAGGATTCTTCATCCCAGACGCAGTTGACGAAAGAAACAGACCGGGAAGGCGGCAACCGATCCATCGAAGATAAAACTTCGGATGACAAGCTGGTCATCATTAAGAATGGCGACTCGGAAGTTCCTGTCATTCTGGAAACCAAGAAACCTAAAATCAGCGGCGTTCTTGTAGTAGCCAAGGGTGCTGATAATATACAAGTGAAAAAATGGATCATTGAATCTGTGACTAGGGTGCTTGATGTTCCCAGCCACCGTGTAGCAGTAATGCCTAAAAATTAAGGGGGAAATTAAATATGTTATTGAAAAAGCAAACGGTATGGTTATTGACAATGTTGAGCCTTGTGATTGTTCTATCAGTTTATTACATTACTTCTCCGACACAGCAGGCAGCCGATATGGCCTCAAGTGAAGAAGGAACTCCGGCTCAAAGTGAAGAAACTTCTGCAGGCAATGAAGAAACGGCTGCTGAAGGTGAAGTAGATATCGTTACAGAAGCTGCCGGTGATGAAGTTTTTGAAACTCTGCGTATGGAGTTCCTTGATCAGCGCTCCAAGAGCAGAGAAGCATTGGAAACAAAAGTAGCGTCGGCTGATCTGTCAATCGATGAAAAGAATGAAGCAATTGAGCAAATGGATCAACTTAAAGAACTTGCCGAAACTGAAACTGTCTTGGAAACGTTGATTAAATCTATGGGCTTTGAAGATGCATTGGTAAGAGCAGACGGGGAACAAGTCCGCATCACTGTTAAAGCGAAAGAACACTCTGCTGCGGATGCCAATAAAATCATCCGATTGGTGAATGATGAACTTGGCGGACCGATGCAGAAAGTGGCTGTGCAATTCCAGCCAGCAAACTAATAAGACCAGAGCCGGCGCCTTCAGAGGCGGCGGCTTCTTTTTAAACAGAGTAACTAGCGGTAAAAATTAACGGAAGATTTTACCGTTAATCAAAAATTTCCTTTTCAACTTACGTTAAATAGAGGAAGGTCCTTCTCTTCTAAAAGTAAAAGTACCTATTTTTCAAGGTTTATGAATCAAATAAGAGAAGTTTTTTCCTCTATTTGAGCTACTTTCAGGTTATTCTGAAATAAGGGAAACTTGTTCCTCTAATCGAGAAACGGGGAGTGCTTAAACAAGTCGCCCGCTGGTTCTGCATGAGTCCGCCCCCCTTCCTCTCCCGTCAATCCCTCGATAGAGATAGAATCATAAATCCAATAGAGTTAAATATTGTACCTCAGTAAACAAATCTTGTAATATCAATGTCCAGCCATCTTTATGCATAATTAAGCTCTCCCATAACTTCCATTCTCCTGCTCTAAAGGTAGATGGCCTGGCTCCATAAATTTTTTCAGTAGGCTGTTTTCGCATAGATTGTTGCTTTCGGATATCCCCGGATACTAAGAGTTTTATCTCTTAACGAGGGAGAGCAGCTCTTTTCTTTTCGGTGTTACCAGTTTTTACCCCTGTTAATATGATTATTTTTTCGGATTTAGTATCAAATAGCAACAAAGTTTACGAAAAGAGCCTTTCAGTAAGACACTTTTGGTAAAATTTTGCTATCTCATATAAATTTCGAAAACTAGCACCACTGTTTAGGGAAAAAAGGAACTTGGGATTATTCCAAGAAAGCAATCATTTATAAAAAACCTTCTATAACGACTTCTTAACCAGAAAAGCTAGAAAACCTATTTGCACTCAAGATCTCCTCAGAAGTAGCTTAGGAATCTTGCTCCCCTTCAAAAAGGCACAGCCATCAAGAGGCTGCACAAGATCCAGCCTTGAATTGCAGGGAGATATTTACAAGAATGCCTCCCTGTGACTTTGAAAATATGAAAAAGAAGCTTACAATAGAAATAGGACTAAGTATGGGATGGTATAGCATGCTCTTTTTAAAGATGTTGTTTTCAATGCGACTTGAACTTCTTTTATGAGATGTGTTAAATCCAAGAGGGCATTTTATTAAGAAAACAAGGATTCAATAAGATTAGTTGTATTATCATATTGAATTCTTACAAGGTCTTATCGTATGATATTAGTAGCTAGTCCTAATTTTGATTAATTACTCTAAGGGGTGTCATTATGTTAAAGATCCAAGAATTACGCGAGTTGATTAAACTTGTTGATCAATCAAGCATTGATGAGTTTTCATACGAACTAGATGGCAGCAAAATTAAAATGAAAAAGAATAAGGCTGTTACCTATGTGGAAGAAAAGGCAGCAACTCAAAATAACGAAGTACATAAAGCGGAAGAAGCAGTTTCAACTCCGGCAGCACCTGCACAAGCACCTAAAGCACCAGAAGCTCCGGTTAAAGAAGAAGCCCCTGCTCCTGCAGCAGATGAGAACCTTCATAAAATTGTCTCTCCGATGGTAGGAACTTTCTATCAATCTCCTTCACCTGATGCAGGTGCTTATGTCAAAGCAGGAAGCAAAGTCACGGACGATTCAGTTGTGTGCATTGTGGAAGCGATGAAGCTTTTCAATGAAATTGAAGCGGAAGTAAAAGGTGAGATTGTTGAAATATTAGTGAAAGACGGACAATTGGTTGAATACGGTCAGCCGTTATTTTTGGTTAAGCCTGAATAAGGAGCGAACATTCTATGATAAAAAAGCTGTTAATAGCAAATAGAGGAGAAATAGCTGTACGTGTCATTCGAGCCTGCCGCGAAATGGGGATAGAAAGCGTGGCTGTTTATTCCGAAGCTGACAAAGAGGCGCTTCATGTACAGTTAGCTGATGAAGCTTATTGTATCGGGCCCACTGCAAGCAAAGACAGTTATTTGAATTTCACCAACATCATCAGTGTAGCCAAGCTGACTGACTGTGATGCCATCCATCCTGGATATGGATTCCTTGCAGAAAATGCGGACTTTGCAGAGTTATGCCGGGAATGCAACATTACCTTTGTTGGTCCATCACCGGAGGCAATCTCCAAAATGGGTACGAAGGATGTAGCAAGAGAGACGATGAGAGAAGCAGGAGTCCCGATTGTACCGGGTTCACAGGGAATCGTAAAAGATGCAGAGGAAGCGGTTTCATTGGCAGAACAAATCGGATATCCTGTTATTATTAAAGCAACAGCTGGCGGCGGGGGGAAAGGAATCCGCGTAGCCAAAACAGAGCAAGAGCTGGTTAAAGGCATTAATATTACCCAGCAGGAAGCTGCGACTGCTTTCGGCAATCCAGGTGTGTATATTGAAAAGTTCATTGAAGATTTCAGACATGTTGAAATTCAGGTCCTTGGCGACAACTTTGGAAATGTGATTCACCTTGGTGAAAGAGATTGCACCATCCAAAGGCGCTTGCAGAAACTGATTGAGGAAACTCCTTCACCTGCCCTGGACGAAAAAATCAGGAGCGAGATGGGAGAGGCTGCGGTGAAAGCCGCTCAGGCAGTTGACTATTCAGGTGCGGGTACAGTCGAATTCATTTTTGACCATGGAAACAAAAAGTTTTACTTCATGGAAATGAATACACGTATTCAAGTGGAGCATCCTGTTACGGAACAAGTAACAGGGGTCGATCTTATCAAGCAGCAGATCAAAGTGGCTTCAGGGGAACAATTGGAGTTAAAACAAGAAGCCATCGAATTCAATGGATGGTCAATTGAATGCCGGATCAATGCTGAAAATCCTGAGAAAAACTTCATGCCGTCTGCCGGAAGAATTGAATTATACCTTCCTCCCGGCGGATTGGGTGTAAGGGTCGATTCTGCAGCCTACCCCGGCTACATGATCCCTCCTTATTATGATTCCATGATAGCGAAGCTGATCACATATGGTGCGACAAGGGAAGAAGCTATCGCCAGGATGAAAAGGGCATTAAGTGAGTTCGTCATTGAAGGTGTTCATACCACTATTCCGTTCCATTTGAAAGTATTGGAGCATGAGACGTTTGTAAGCGGTGATTTCAATACGAAATTTTTGGAGATACATGAGGTAATGAAGTCCTAGTCAAAGCTGTGATATAATAAAATATAAGTATTCAGGCGAAATCAGTGGAGGTGTACATTCATGGCTGAAAATCAAAACCAAAACCAAAGCCTATTGCAAATGTCACATGGTAAAGATGGTTTAGGGAAGATTGAAATAGCACCGGAAGTAATCGAAGTCATTGCCGGCATTGCTGCTTCAGAGGTAGAAGGAGTTGCGTCAATGCGCGGTAACTTTGCCAGCGGTGTCGTAGAAAGGCTTGGAAAGAAAAACCATGGCAAGGGAGTTAAAGTCGAGCTTGCCGAGGAAGGCATCCAAGTGGATGTTTATTGCATCATGCAATTCGGTGTATCCATCCCGAATACCGCTCAAAAGATTCAAGACAACATCAGACAGGCACTTCTTAATATGACAGCTTTAGAAGCTGACGAAGTGAATATTCACGTTGTTGGAGTCCAGTTTGAGAATCAGAAGACAGAGCAGGAACTGGCAGAAGAAGAATAAGCTGGTGAAAATCAATGATTGAATGGTAAAAACCAAAGGCTGCAGCCTTTGGTTTTTGTTTGTGAACTGGAAGATGAGAAGTTTAATAAATCCTCAATTGTGATAATTTTAAACAAGAAACCATATAGAAGCAAAAAGTTACCAGGCATCTCTAGTTAAATGTCAAGGAGCTCATTTTCAGAATAGCGGATTTATTGGTGTTTGCGTGCTTTCATACACTGGGTTATGCTATTATCATTGATATGACGAAATTTGATGAGAATAAAAGGAGTACAAAGGAATGAAAAGACGTACAGCGCGTGAAAAAGCTTTACAAGCATTGTTTCAAATGGATATGTCCGGAATGACGGCTGAAGAGGCATTACTGAATATATATGAAGATGCCCCTTCTGATGAATATCTGGACAGCCTTGTGAACGGGGCGACAGATAATAAGGGAAAAATTGATGGATTGATCAGGGAAAACCTTGAAAAGTGGTCTTTTGACAGACTGGCGAAAGTGGATAGAAACATCCTCCGTGTAGCCGTTTTTGAATTATTGGAAGTGAATGATGTACCAAATAAAGTCGTCATTAATGAAGCGATCGAGATTGCCAAGTCATACGGAGATGACCAATCAGGAAAGTTCATTAATGGTGTGCTCTCAAAAGTCAATTCAATGATTGAAGAGCAAGGTGAACAAGGGGGATTATAATGCCCGCAAAACTGATCGATGGAAAGAAAATTGCACAGCACTACAGGGAATCCATTGCCAAGGAAGTTCAACAGCTTAGGGAAGATGATATAGTTCCGGGGCTTGCTGTCATCCTTGTAGGGGAGGACTCCGCTTCTCAGACTTACGTTCGAATGAAGCGGAAAACCTGTCAGGAAATGGGGATTCATTCAGTATTAATAGACTACGGTGATGATGTCAGTGAGAATGAGCTGCTTGAAAAAGTCCACCAGCTCAACGAGGATAAGACCATTCATGGAATCCTGGTTCAACTGCCTCTTCCAGAAGGGATCCAGACTGAGAAGGTGATAGAGCAAATCTCTCCTGACAAAGATGTTGATGGCTTTCATCCTGTTAATATAGGAAGAATGATGATAGGTGAAGATTCCTTTCTTCCTTGTACTCCATATGGAATTATGAAAATGCTTCAATATGAGGGAATATCACTCTCAGGAAAGCATGCAGTTGTAGTGGGGCGGAGCAACATTGTCGGAAAGCCAGCTGGTCAGCTGCTTCTCAGGGAGAATGCAACCGTAACGTATTGCCATTCAAAAACGGAGAATCTTTCCTTCTATACAAAAAGTGCTGATATTCTGATATCAGCTGCAGGCCGTCCAAATTTCATCAGTGGAAAAGATATCAAATCAGGTGCGGTTGTGATTGATGTAGGAATGAACCGTGATGAGAACGGCAGGCTGTGTGGAGATATTGATTTTGACACCGCCAAAGAAACAGCAGGGTATATCACCCCGGTTCCGGGCGGCGTCGGACCTATGACTATTACCATGCTTATGTTCAATACAGTCAGATCTGCACGGCGGGCAATCGGTTAAAATTAACCTGAGAGTACGTTTTGGGTACACTCAGCCCGATTTTTTGTTAAAATAGTACTATCCAGAAGGCTGCATTCCAGACAACGGAAAGCAGCTTTTTGTTAAGTTAGCTTACATAATAAGAAATGGTTTAAAAGATAAGTCCAGAAAGATTAACTGGTTTTTAAAAGGCTCTTCGTAAACTTTGTTGTTATTTAATACTATTTCCGAAAAAATAAAAGAGCTGCTCCCTCGATAAAAGAGAAAACTCTTAGTATCCGGGGATATCCAAAAGCAGCAATTTATGCGAAATACTGCCTTCTGAAAAGAGGACAAATAGGCTGAGGGGAGACGGATGATGGATAATTCCCAATACCTGACGATTCAGGCATTAACAAAATATATCAAAAGGAAATTTGATAAAGACCCTCACCTTTCAGGAATTTATGTGAAGGGTGAAATTTCGAATTTCAAACGCCACTCAAGCGGCCACATGTATTTCACTTTAAAGGATGAACGGGCCAGGATACTGGCTGTCATGTTTTCTTCCGCAAATGCTTCAATGAAATTCAACCCTGAAAATGGGATGAACGTTCTGCTGAGGGGCGATATTTCTGTCTATGAAGCAGGAGGACAGTATCAAATATATGTAAAAGAGATGCAGCCGGATGGAATCGGTGACTTATTCCTGGCCTACCAGCAGTTAAAGGAAAAACTTGAGAAGCAGGGATTATTCTCGGAAGCAAGAAAGAAGCCTATCCCAAAATTCCCCCGCAAAATCGGTGTGATTACCTCGCCGACAGGTGCAGCTGTCAGGGACATCATCACGACCATCGAGCGCAGATATCCTATTGGAGAAATCGTTGTTTATCCCGCTTTAGTTCAGGGGGAAAGGGCTGCACAATCAATCGCTGAATCCATCAAAAAAGCGAATAAAAATGAAGAAATTGATGTTCTGATTGTCGGGAGAGGCGGCGGTTCGATTGAAGAACTGTGGGCTTTCAATGAAGAACGGGTCGCACTCGCTATTTCTAACTCTGAAGTGCCGGTGATTTCTGCTGTCGGGCATGAGACCGATTTTACGATTGCCGACTTTGCAGCAGATATGAGGGCCCCGACCCCGACGGCCGCTGCTGAATTGGCCGTTCCTCATATCGATGATCTCCTGGAACGGGTACTAAACCAAAAAATCATGCTCATCAGAGGGATGAAAACCAGGCTGAAGAGTGAAAGAGCAAGGTTGAAAAGCGTCACTTCTTCCATTATCTTCAGAAATCCACGCCGATTGTATGAACAGAAAATCGAGGCTGTTGACCATTTAACAGAAAAACTGAATAGAAACCAGCGTGTAAGGATGCAGGCGGGAAGGGAAAAACTCGGGCATTTGGATTCAAACCTAAAGAGAGTCCATCCCAGAAGGCTGTGGGAACAGAAAAATGAGCAGCACCTGCGTACCGCTAAGCAGCTTCAAGCCAATTTCTCCACGATATTAAGGCAGAAGCAAAACGATTTCAGCAGGACCATTTCCACACTAGAAGCCTTAAGCCCGCTGAAAATAATGGATAGAGGTTACAGTCTTGTATATTCCGAGGATTCAAAGCTTGTTAAATCGAAAGAAGCTGTAAAAGAAGGAGAAAAGGTAACGGTTCACCTTCAGGACGGGAAGCTGTATTGCCATATAGATTCAATAGAGGAGAGTGAAAATTGATGGCTGAAGAAAAGAAGATGTCATTTGAAGAAGCAATGGAAAGACTGGAAACCATTGTCCAGCGTTTGGAAGAAGGAGAGGTACCCCTCGAGGAAGCGTTGCGGCAATATCAAAAAGGCGTGGAGCTGTCAAAGTATTGTCACGATACACTTAAACACGCCGAAAAACAAATGACGAAGTTAATGACGGATGAAGGAGAAAAAGAATTCTCATTATCTGAGGAGGAGAATTCGTGAGTGCTGTATCATTAGAGAGTTTTACAAAAAAATATAAAGAACTGGTAGAAAACCGGCTGGATGAGCTGGTGACAGGACTCCAAGCCCCTGAACAAGTCAAAGAGGCTATGAGCTATTCCTTAAAAGCAGGCGGAAAAAGGATTCGGCCGGTTCTTTTATTTGCGACTCTCCATGCTTTTAAGAAAGACCCTGCGCTTGGGCTGGAAGCCGCTGCTGCCCTTGAAATGGTTCATACATATTCCTTGATACATGATGATTTGCCAAGCATGGATAATGATGATCTCAGGAGGGGAAAACCCACCAACCATAAAGTTTACGGCGAGGCGACAGCTATTCTGGCGGGTGACGGACTTCTCACTTACAGCTTTGAAGTACTGTGCGGAACCAAAGGTGCCTCACCTGAGAAAATCATACGCCTTATTTCCTTGTTAGCAAAATCAGCTGGTCCGGAAGGCATGGTGGGCGGACAGGCTGCCGACATGGAAGGTGAGAATAAAAGCCTTACAGTTGAAGAGCTACAATATATACATAAGAATAAAACAGGAAGACTCCTGGCCTTCAGCGTCATGGCAGCTGCCATTCTTGCAGACGCAACCGAAAGCCAGGTAAGGTCACTAGAGGACTACGCCTATCATATCGGTCTCGCCTTCCAGATCCAAGATGATATCCTTGATATCGAGGGCAGGGAGGATAAGATGGGGAAAAGAGTGGGAAGCGATGAGAGTAAATTCAAAAGCACATACCCTTCCCTTTTGACTCTTGACGGGGCTAAAGAAAAGCTGAAAAGCCATCTTATTAAAGGAAAGTCGGCCCTTGCATCGTCTGATCTTGATAACGGTCTTTTAGTAGATATTGCTGATATGATTGCATCGAGAGACCACTAGTCTGCCTATTTGAGAAAATGGCCAATTCGTGTTATAATGATGATAATTGAATAAGGATGGTGCAGTATTCTAGTCGATCTACCAGTTCCGAAGGTGGGCCTAAAAATCCACTAAAGGGCACATCGATGAAGTTCCTGGTTTCGGCTTGAGGCGCCCAGCCTTGGGTCGAAGCTGGGAGTAAGGCACAAGGGCGATCCACAATGGCATGTGGGCGTTGACCCTTGCGCCGCGGAGGTTCCGTTTCTAGGCCGGCACGATTGCATGAGCAATAGAACGGAGTATAGACCTGCGATGCGGTGACAACCGCTAGCAGCGTAGCCTGCCTTGAGTGAAGTGTGAGGGGATTATGGTTACAAGGTACACATCAGTTGGCCATTGATATGTGCTTTTTCGCCCATATGAAATCCACTTTGCAAAAGAGGCTAAGAACCTGGTTAAAGGTTGTTGAGGAAAACTCCTAGACTGTTCCCATTTGAGACATATATTGAGGATTATAGTGCGGACTAAGTGGTAATCCAGTCTAACTGCTGGTGACACAGTTAAGTCGGGTTTAAAGGGAAACCGCCGGTATGGCGACATCCGGTACCTGATTGGGAAAACCTACTGGACCTAAGCTGCAATTTTTACTCAATGTATGACCATCCTTTTACATATGATTTTGCGTAAATTCCCTAACATAGTTTATTAATATAGAAACGGTGTGTATCTGCCTTATGAAGGACGTATTGAAAAATTCAATAAAATGGAGTCTTAGCATTGCCGTTATCACGTTTGTGTTAGCGGCAATTTTTTCAATCATTTCCAGACTAATTCTGAACGAAGTTACCTGGGTGATCGGCCTCGTAGTTGTGCTTATCATTGTTTTCATAGGTATCTTTTTTGATATGCTTGGAATAGCAGCAACTGCTGCAGATGAAACCCCCTTTCATGCAATGGCTGCCAAAAAGGTCTACGGAGCCAAGCCATCCATCCGCATTGTCCGTAATGCGGACCGGTTTGCCAGTTTTTGTAACGATGTAATCGGGGATATTTCCGGTATTATAAGCGGGGCGGCCGCAGCGATCGTGCTGCTTGGCCTGACTATCGATCTGCAGATTAACAACGGTTCTCCTATGGAGTATGCGATAAATGTATTTTTGACAAGCTTCCTTGCGGCTTTGACCGTCGGGGGGAAAGCCATTGGAAAAACAATGGCCATTCAGTACTCTAAGGATATTATCTTTCAAGTAGGAAAAGTGTTACAATTTGTGGAGGATAAATTTCACATTACCATCATAAAAGATAAAAAAGATAAACAACGAAAAAAACGTGAAAAGTTAAAACAAAACATTTAGGTATGAAAGTTGGTGAACTGGATGGATCTGTTATCAATTAAAGACCCTTCCTTTCTTAAATCATTATCTCAGCAAGAACTTGAACTATTGAGCAAGGATATCAGGAAATTTTTAATAGAAACCTTATCAAAAACAGGCGGACATATCGGTCCCAACTTAGGTGTGGTGGAACTGACAGTTGCCCTTCATAAATGTTTTGACAGCCCCAAAGACAAAATCCTTTGGGATGTGGGCCATCAATCTTATGTCCACAAAATATTGACGGGCCGGGCCGGGCAGTTCGGTACCCTCCGCCAATATAAGGGCTTATGCGGCTTTCCGAAAATGGTGGAAAGTGAACATGATGTATGGGAAACAGGACATAGTTCAACCTCATTGTCTGCTGCTATGGGAATGGCGATTGCAAGAGATGTCAAGAAAGAGGACTCCTTCATAGTACCGGTAATCGGTGACGGAGCCTTGACTGGCGGTATGGCGCTTGAAGCATTGAATCACATAGGCCACGAACAGAAGGATATGATTGTCGTACTAAATGACAATGAAATGTCTATTGCGCCTAATGTAGGTGCCCTTCACAATGTGCTTGGAAGACTGAGGACCGCGGGCAAATACCACTGGGTCAAGGATGAACTTGAGTATATCCTTAAAAAAATCCCTGCCGTTGGAGGCAAGCTGGCGGTTACGGCGGAGAGGGTTAAAGACAGCCTGAAGTATTTGTTCGTGTCGGGAATGTTCTTTGAAGAAATGGGTTTCACCTACCTTGGGCCTATCGATGGCCATGATTATAATGATTTAATGGATAACATCCAGTATGCCAAAAAGACGGAAGGCCCTGTCATCTTGCATGTCATCACGAAAAAAGGGAAGGGCTTTCACCCTGCCGAAGCTGACAAAACAGGTACCTGGCATGGGACAGGCCCATACAAAATGGATTCTGGTGATTTAATCAAGCCGGTAAACGCACCTCCTTCCTGGAGCGGCTTGATCAGTGAAACAGTCAGAAGATTGGCAAGGGAAGACGAACGGATCGTAGCCATTACTCCGGCTATGCCGGTCGGCTCAAAACTGGAAGGATTCGCAAGCGAATTCCCTGACCGCATGTTTGATGTGGGGATTGCCGAACAGCATGCAGCTACAGTGTCTGCGGGACTTGCTACTCAAGGAATGAAACCGTTCCTGGCTATATACTCAACCTTTCTTCAGAGAGCCTATGACCAGGTTCTTCATGATATATGCCGTCAAAACCTGAACGTCTTCATCGGTATCGACCGGGCGGGACTGGTAGGGGCAGATGGTGAAACTCATCAAGGTGTATTCGATATAGCCTTCATGCGCCACTTGCCGAATATGGTGCTGATGATGCCTAAAGATGAAAATGAGGGCCAGCATCTCGTCAATACAGCCATTCAATATGATGATGGACCGATTGCTTTGAGGTTCCCGCGAGGCAATGGTCTCGGCGTGAAAATGGACAAGGAGCTGAAAACCATTCCTATCGGGGAGTGGGAAGTGTTGAGGGAAGGTGATGATACCGCTATATTAACATTTGGCACAACCATTCCGATGGCTTTAGAGGCTGCAGAGCAGCTTGAGAAACAAGGGGTTTCCGTGAAGGTTGTGAATGCGAGGTTCATCAAGCCTCTGGATGAGGAAATGCTCTCTGCCATTATGAAGAATGATATGCCGATTTTGACGATCGAAGAGGCGGTCCTGCAAGGCGGATTTGGAAGTGCAGTGCTGGAATTCGCTCATGATCAAGGATTTAAAGAAGCCAGCATTGAACGTATCGGGATACCTGACCAATTTATTGAACATGGCAGTGTAAATGAGCTGTTAAAAGAAATTGGCATGACAACAGAAAATGTAGTGGACCGTGTTCATTCTATGACACCAAAAAAACAAAAAAGGGCTTGAAAATGAAAGTAAAAAAACAACGATTAGACGTACTCCTCGTTGAACGGGGAATGGCCGAAACAAGAGAAAAAGCAAAAAGAGCCGTTATGGCGGGTTTGGTATACAGCAAGGAATCCAGGCTGGATAAACCTGGAGAAAAAGTGAATGAAGATATCCCCCTTACAATAAAGGGGAAGGTTCTTCCTTATGTCAGCAGAGGCGGGCTGAAGCTGGAGAAGGCATTGAAACACTTTGATTTAAATGTAGAGGGAAAAACGATGATCGATATCGGTTCTTCCACTGGCGGATTTACAGATTGTGCCCTTCAAAATGGCGCAAAAATGTCTTATGCCCTTGATGTCGGCTATAATCAGCTTGCCTGGAAATTGAGACAGGATGAAAGAGTCGTTGTCATGGAAAGAACCAACTTCCGATATGTAAAACCGGAAGATCTTTCAGCAGGCATGCCTGACTTTGCCACTATCGACGTTTCTTTCATTTCTTTGTCACTTATCTTGCCTGTTTTGAAAACCCTTCTTATCCCGGGCAGTGATGTCATTGCGTTAATCAAACCGCAATTTGAGGCAGGAAAAGAGCAGGTTGGAAAAAAGGGAATCGTCAAAGACCCTAAAGTCCACCATGCTGTTATAGAAAAAATTGTCCAATTGGCCGTCCGAGAGGGCTATGATGTGAGGGACCTTTCCTTTTCTCCGATTACTGGCGGAGAAGGTAACATCGAGTTTCTTATTCACTTATCATGGAATCAAAAAGAAATCGGACAGAATCAGCTTTCCTGCACCATCCAATCAGTCGTGGACGATGCAAAAGGTGAATTTAAGGCGAAGGAATAGAATTCCAATCCCCCAAGCAAGCCGCAGGGAGGTAATGAAAGGAACTGTACCTTCCTCCTTGGAACATCACTGTGCACTGTGCACAGTATATCGGTATATAAAAGGAGAAAGAATAAACTCAACGTTTATTCTTTTTCTTTTTCTGTCAAGAGATGGATATCTAATGGATTGCAAAATAGTCTTAAGCCATCATTCTTTTTTTCTTTGGCTCTTTTCGTAAACTTTGGTGCTGTTTTAAACTAAATCGTAAGAAAATGCCATTATCTTCTGGTAAGCCATATGAAATGAGCGGCTCACCTGTTTAGAGTGAAAAATCTTAGTATCCGAAATGAGACTCTGCAGCAAGCAAAATTAATGTTAAAACAGTCTATTCTATTTAAAAAGACATTTTTTAATTTATTGCTGATTTGGAATGTGCTTTTACCTTCATCCCCCTTTACGTGGGAGGATCTTCGCTGCAGGCCTGCGATCTCCTGCGGGGCTAGCGGTCGTCCAGTTCCAGCGCCTGAGGGTCCGTACCCACCGGAACGGAATTAGCCCCTCGGGGTCAAATAACCCAAAGCGAATAAAAGGAAAGACCGCCATTTTTTCTCTTGAGAACATTTGCCTGACAGGGCTGATCAAGGCGCTTCCACTTTTGGTTCAGTGTTTTTTATTGAGTTAATATTTCAAATAAGCTAACATGAATAGAGAAGTATAAATATACAGCAGTTAATGAGTTAGAGGTGTGGGTATTATGATGAACAAAGGTCAAAGATTGATTAAAATCAGGGAACTCATTTCCAACCATGATATTGAGACACAGGATGAGCTTGTCGACAGACTTAAGAATGCCAATTTTAATGTGACACAGGCTACTGTTTCCCGTGATATTAAAGAACTGCACCTGGTCAAGGTTCCTCTGATGGACGGCCGATATAAGTACAGTCTTCCGGCTGATCAGAGGTTCAATCCGCTGCAAAAATTGAAAAGGACTTTGACGGATGCGTTCGTAAAAATTGATTCTGCAGGACATATGCTTGTAATGAAAACGCTGCCAGGAAATGCGAATGCGATAGGTGCCCTTATCGATAATTTAGACTGGGAAGAGATACTAGGGACCATTTGCGGTGATGATACATGTTTGATCATCTGCAAGACAGAGAAAGATACGGAGAAAATATCGCAGCAATTTCTTGATATGCTTTAATTGAGGTGAATCAGTATTGTTACAGGAACTTTCGATAAAAAACTTCGCAATCATTGACGAATTGACAGTCTCCATCGAAGAGGGACTGACGGTGCTTACAGGAGAAACAGGTGCAGGAAAATCCATCATAATTGATGCCGTTCATCTGCTTGTAGGCGGCAGGGGATCATCCGAGTTTGTCAGACATGGTGAAAAAAAGGCTGAAATTGAAGGGTTATTTACTCTGGAAGATGAAAAACACCCCTGCTATAAAAAAGCGGAGGAATTCGGGATTGAAGTCGAAGAAGGTATGATTATCCTTAGAAGGGATATTTCAGCCCAAGGAAAAAGCGTCTGCAGAATAAACGGAAAATTGGTGACGATTGCGATTTTAAGGGAATTAGGCTCAACGCTCATCGATATCCACGGCCAGCATGAACACCAGGAACTGATGAATGAAACTCTTCATCTTACCTTGCTGGATCAGTTTGCTTCAGTTCAGTTGAAAACATCGCTTCAAAACTACCGGGAAGTTTATAAAGAGTTTGAAGCTGTTCAAGGCCGTTTGAAAAAATATAACGAGAATGAACAGGAAATGGCTCACAGGCTTGATTTAATTCAATTTCAGTTATCTGAAATAGAAAATGCCTCTCTGGTGCCCGGAGAGGATGAGTCACTCATCGATGAGAAGAATAAGCTGATGAACTTCGAGAAACTCTTTCAATCCCTTCAGAACTGTTATAACAGTATTCAGGGAGAAGGCCGCGGTTTGGATTGGGCAGGCCTGGCCATGAGTCACATTGAGGGTGCAGCTGAAATCGACTCTAAATACGCCGGGCTCATGGAAGCAGTCTCTAACAGCTTTTATCTGCTGGAGGAGGCTGCAGGGACCGTTCGCTCCGAATTGGATGAGTTGGAATTTGAGCCGGACCGGCTGAACGTCATTGAAGGCCGCTTAAATGAAATTAATACACTGAAAAGAAAATATGGCTCGTCCATAGAAGAAATCCTGGAATACAGTTCTGCAATTGAGGAAGAAATCGAAACAGTGACAAATAAAGACACTCTTATTCATGACTTGGAAAAGAAGCTGCAGTCATTAGAGAAGGATTTGTACTTAGAAGCAGAGCAGCTTTCTTCTATTCGCAAGAAAGCGGCAAAAAGGCTGACAGCAAAGATTCATGAACAATTGAAGGAACTGTATATGGATAAAACCACCTTTGAAGTGCGATTTGTACAAGAGCCTTCCAAGTCCGGCCAATTCAAATATAGAAAAGATGGAGCGGATCAAATAGAGTTTTATATCTCCCCTAACCCCGGGGAACCATTGAAGCCCCTTTCAAAAGTGGCTTCAGGAGGAGAGCTTTCGCGAGTCATGCTTGCTTTGAAAACCATCTTTTCAAAGCATCAGGGCATCACATCGATCATATTTGACGAGGTGGATACTGGTGTGAGCGGGCGTGTGGCACAGGCAATCGCCGAGAAGATTTATCAGGTATCGGTAAATTCACAGGTAATGTGCATTTCCCACCTCCCGCAAGTAGCTGCGATGGCTGATTCCCATCTGTATATTGCCAAGAAATCAACAAGAGGCCGGACAAGCACTTCCGTTACCTCCCTGAAAGTGGAAGAAAAGATAAGGGAAATTGGAAGGATGATTTCCGGTGTTGAGATTACGGATTTGACAAGGGAGCATGCCAAAGAATTGCTCAGCCTTGCAGAATCCATTAAAAGTAAATAATCATGAGAAGCTTCAGAACCACAACGGTTTTGGAGTTTTTTTATTTTCTTTGTATAGTTTTACTCGGGCTGTGTCAATTTAATCCTATTATGTCTGATGCACAAAGATTTATTCATCTTTTACAGCATTCCCACTGCTATCCAAAATGGGTAGCTTTTTTTACTGAACGGCTGTTATAAATGTTCTCTTTCAAGGCAAAATTAAAACTGTAGCCAAGAAGAAAGTGTGTGTGGATTAGAAGCGAGGAGAGTGAAAAAATGAATTCAGATATACTAAGGAAATTGATTGGTGGAATTCTCCTTGTTTCACTTTGCTTCATAGGTTTTTTGAAACCTGTTCAACAATATATCCAACTTCCCAATAAAATAGTCATGATGCAGGGTGAAGAAGTTATTCTTCCCAAGGCGGCACCTGTATCAGCGATGTCAGCTTCTCATTCGAAATTGGCACTGAAGGATACGACGGAAGCTTTAACGATTCAGGCTGATGCCGCCGGGAGAGAGGAAGTACTCCTTGAACTCGCTGGTGTTCCTATAAAGAAGGTTGATGTGGAAGTCATCAAGGACTTCAAAGTCATTCCGGGAGGGCAGTCCATTGGAGTGAAATTGAATACCTTGGGTGTACTGGTGGTAGGCCACCATTTGGTTCAGACGGAAGACGGCAAAGTATCCCCTGGTGAGAAGGCGGGAATACAAGTCGGAGATATGATTACGGAAATAAACGGCGAAAAGATTGAAGAGCTTGCAGATGTGGCACCTTTTGTTCAAGAAGCAGGTGAAAGTAAGGAAGCTTTAGATGTTATTGTCAGAAGGGATCAAGAAACGATACAAACTGAATTGAAACCTATGAAAGACAGCAATGAAAATTCCTATAAACTTGGACTATACATCCGTGATGCTGCCGCAGGAATCGGTACGATGACATTCTACGATCCAAAATCAAAAAAATACGGAGCGCTGGGCCATGTGATCTCCGATATGGATACCAAGAAGCCAATCGTTGTAGAAGATGGCGAAATCGTCCATAGTACCGTCACTTCAATCGAGAAGGGCAGCAACGGCAAGCCTGGAGAGAAACTGGCCAGGTTCACCGGAGATAAAGAAATAATCGGGGACATCACACGAAACAGCCCGTTTGGTATATTTGGAAAACTTAACAGAGATATCAAAAATGGAATGCTGGATAAAGCACTGCCGATTGCTCTGTCTCATCAAATCAAAGAAGGGCCAGCACAGATATTGACTGTGGTGGATGGAGAAGAAGTGGAGCTTTACGATATTGAAATCGTCAGCACCATTCCGCAAAAATTTCCTGCGACAAAAGGGATGGTCATCAAAGTGACTGACCCTGACCTCTTAGAGAAAACAGGAGGTATTGTACAGGGAATGAGCGGCAGTCCGATCATCCAGGACGGAAAGTTGATCGGTGCAGTGACACACGTATTTGTAAACGACCCAACTTCGGGGTATGGTGTTCACATTGAGTGGATGTTAAACGAAGCAGGAATCAATATTTATGAAGAAGGAAGAGAAAAAGCTAGTTGACAGGCGGGTGATACCGTCTGTTTTTTTGTTAAATAATAAGGGATTATGTGACGCCGCTTGAGAAATCATTAGTTAATGGGGCGTTTAACTGAGAAACGCACCAATAAAGTTGAAATCCAAAAGAAAATGGTACGATTAAACATGTGCGATACAGTAAGTCCTATAAAGGAGAGAAACCACACTAACGGTTTAAAAAGCAGGTTTTTCAATCAATATAATTCTGTTAAAATACAAATGTAAAGATTTTTCGACAAACCAATAAAGCTTATATCGAATCAGGTCGAAAATAAGAGAAATCTAAAGGAAATGCGAGTAAATATATTATTTTTCAAATTTTTTCAAAAAATAAGAGGATTTCTTATTGCTTTGTCGAAAATTTACTTTAGAATGAAAATAGAGATTGGATATGGAACATATCGGATTGAGGAGGAAAACTGTAGTGAATTCAATTAAAGTGTGTGTAGTAGATGATAATCGTGAGTTAGTTTCGTTACTTGAGGAGTATATTTCATCCCAAAATGACATGGAGGTCGTTGGGGTCGCTCATAATGGACAGGAATGCCTGGAAATGCTCGATGAGGTGGAGCCGGATGTTATTGTATTGGATATCATCATGCCGCATCTGGATGGCCTGGCAGTGCTTGAACGCATCAGGGAACGCAAAGTTATTCCTAATGTAATCATGCTGACGGCTTTCGGACAGGAAGACGTAACAAAGAAAGCTGTTGATTTAGGGGCTTCCTATTTTATTCTAAAGCCATTTGACATGGAAAATCTGGTCAGCCATATCCGTCAGGTAAGTGGAAAATCAAGTCCGATCTTCAGAAAATCATCTACGACACGATCTGCTGCAGAATCAAAGCCTAGGAATCTTGATGCCAACATTACAAGCATCATTCATGAAATCGGTGTTCCTGCCCATATCAAAGGATATCTTTATTTAAGAGAAGCCATATCCATGGTATACAAAGACATTGAGTTACTGGGTTCAATTACGAAAGTCCTGTATCCGGATATTGCCAAGAAATTCAACACGACCGCCAGCCGGGTGGAACGTGCTATCCGCCATGCCATCGAAGTTGCATGGAGCCGCGGAAATATTGATTCCATTTCGAATTTATTCGGATATACAGTAAGCATGAGTAAAGCTAAGCCTACTAACAGCGAGTTCATCGCGATGGTTGCCGATAAGCTTCGTTTGGAGCATAAAGCTTCTTGAAAGAGTGAGGATTAATAAAAGCACTTATACTTTATAAGGGTAAAGATAAACAACCTGGTAAATCATTTGGTTTACCAGGTTTTATTTTTCGTTAATGAGATAGAGGGTATGGACTGATAGAGGCCGATAACCTTTCAGCCATATGAAAAGGAGTTGTTTTATAATGACATTGATATTTGCACACCGTGGATCCGCAGGAACCCACCCCGAGAATACAATGGAAGCTTTTATGGAGGGAGAACGGGCGGGTGCTGATGGAATGGAGCTGGATGTTCAGCTTACTAAAGATGGTGAAGTTGTGGTGATTCATGATGAAACTGTGGACAGGACGACAAACGGAAAAGGTTTTATCAAGGATTTAACACTTAAAGAAATTAAAAAGCTGGATGCCAGTTTTAAATTTAAAAAGTTATTGCAAAAGGTGCGGATTCCGACTCTCAAGGAAGTTTTTGACTGGATGAAAACAAATGAAATGATTTGCAATATCGAATTAAAGAACGGAATCATTCCTTACCCTCAGCTTGAAGAAAAGGTATTGTCACTCATTGAGGAATATGGTTATCAAGACAGAACCATCATTTCTTCATTTAATCACTATTCAATTGTGCATTGTTACAGACTTAATCCAGAAGTCGAAATTGCCCCGCTGTACTCAAATGGCCTGTTCATGCCATGGGTATATGCCCAGTCGATAAATGCCAAGGCAATCCACCCTAACGTAAAGGTTGCGCCGGATGCACTGATCATTGACTCGATGAAGGCTGGAATTGCAGTGAGACCCTACACGATAAATAGTGAGGTACTCATCGAAAGGCTGTTTGCTATTCAGTGTTCAGCCATCATAACAGATTATCCTGAGAAAGCTGTTGAACTTAAAAAGTCAATGGGAGTGTAAGTACACAAACTGGATGGCCATCTTCAAGTTATGAATTTAAGGCGTAAATAAACTTATTCAGTAAAATATATGGCGTTTTAGTTTTAATACTTCATCATCCTTTCGAGGCAAATAAAAAAATCTATCCTCTAAAAAGGGTAGATTTTTTTGTGCGCGAAATTATTGAGTGACACCTAAGGGAGATAACTCTTAGCTGTGTAATTATCAGTTTCTGCGCGCGGGGGGTCATATCCAGATTGAAACGGACTCAGCCCCTCGGGGTCAAATAACCTCAAGAGAATAAAAGGGAAAACCGCCTTTTTTTCTCTTGAGAACATTTGCCTGTCGGGGCTGGTCAAGGCGCTTCCGCTTTTGTTCTTAAGATTTCCTGTCTCTGAAACGGTCCTGAACTTTATTTCTTTTTCGATCTCTATGAAGGATGAAGCCGGCGATGAAGCCCAAGCCCCCTAAGAAAAACAGCAGTCCCAGAACAAATTGCAGCCAAAGCGCCGGAAAAGGCGGTTGAAGGATTCCAAAAAGCATATCTCTCATCAATTTTATTCCCAATGCAGCCAGTGCTCCCGGGATCAGCATGATGATCAAAGCAATCAATCTTTGCATAGCTGTATTCTCCTCTAAATTTTGATTCAGGAGTCATTATATCATATAAGAAATTTGTCAACCAAAGGAAGTTGCGCTAAAATAAGAGAGTATGAAAGATATTGCAGTCTCAATACCAAGAGGTGGAAAGAACTTGCAAAAGGTTTTAGTAGTTGGTGGTGGAAAAGGCGGAATAGCGATTCTTAGAATTTTGGGGGAGACCTCAATGCTTGAAGTGGCAGCTGTTTGCGACCTGAATGAAGAGAGTCCGGGAATCCGATATGCAAAAGATAATGGAATATCCTTCGGAAATGACTGGAGAAATTTTCTCAATGAAGAAATAGATATCATTATAGAAGTCACAGGTGACCAGGCTGTATTCGAGGCCCTCAGAGAAGCCAGGGGGAAAAATGCTGTCGTCATTCCGGGAAGTGTAGCTTATTTGGTTGCTAAGCTTCTCAAGGAAAAAGAACATCTTATTGACGAAATGAAGTTTGGCAATTTCAAGCGAGATCTTATACTGAATTCTACTGGAGATGGGATGGTGGGGATTGATACCAGCGGAACCATCATTTTATTCAATAGAAGTGCTGAGAAAATGATTGGGACCGCTGCCGTGGATGCTTTGGGAAAACACATCTATGAAGTGATTCCCAAGAGTGAGCTGCCGCGTGTGCTTGAAACACAACGAAATGAAATCAATAAAGAGCTGGTTTTGGAGAATGGGTTAAAAATCATTACTAACAGAATTCCGATGATTACAGAAGAACAAGAGGTCATGGGAGCCTTTTCCGTGTTCAAAGATATTACGGACGTCGTTAATCTTGCAGAGGAAATTACCGACCTTAGAGAAATCCAGACCATGCTTCAAGCCATCATTCAATCAAGTGATGATGCCATATCGGTTGTGGATGAAGAGGGAAAAGGAATTTTGATTAACCCTGCCTATACAAGGATAACGGGTCTCACCGAGGAAGAAATCATCGGTAAACCGGCAACTGCTGACATATCTGAAGGGGAAAGTATTCATTTGAAGGTCCTTCAGACCAGGAGAGCTATAAGAGGAAGCAAGATGAGGGTCGGCCCCAACAAAAAAGAGGTCATTGTTAATGTTGCCCCCATTATTGTTGATGGAAAACTCAAAGGCAGTGTCGGTGTCATTCATGATGTATCGGAGATCCAGTCATTGACGAATGAATTGGACAGGGCCAGGCGGATTATCAGAACCCTGGAGGCCAAGTACTCTTTCGATGATATCGTTGGTGTTTCAGAAGAGATGAACCTGGCAGTCGAACAAGCGAAACTTGGTGCCAAGACACCTGCGACCGTTTTGCTCAGAGGGGAATCCGGAACGGGAAAAGAGTTGTTCGCCCATGCTATCCATAATGCCAGTGACAGGAAATATAATAAATTTATACGAGTGAATTGTGCTGCAATTTCGGAGAACCTTCTTGAAAGTGAACTTTTCGGTTATGAGGATGGCGCTTTCTCCGGAGCCAAGCGCGGAGGGAAGAAAGGGTTATTTGAAGAAGCGAATAACGGAAGTATCTTTCTGGACGAAATCGGTGAATTGAAAGCGGATACCCAGGCCAAGCTCCTGAGAGTTCTGCAGGAAAGTGAAATTGTAAGAGTCGGCGGAACGAAATCCATTAGTATAAATGTAAGGGTCATTGCGGCGACCAATGTGAACCTTGAAAAAGCGATCGCCATTAGAAGCTTCCGCGAAGATCTTTACTACAGGCTGAACAGAATGCCGATTCAGATCCCTCCTTTGCGGACCAGGAAAATTGATATTCCAACTTTATGCGAAGTGCTCATTCATAAAATCAACCAGGATTATGGGCGTAATGTTGAAGGGATCAAGCCTGCAGCCATGGCCAAGCTGATGGATTATCACTGGCCTGGTAATGTTAGGGAACTGGAAAATATTCTCGGTCGGGCGATAATATTCATGAAATACAATGAAACGACCATCGAACCGAAACATCTGCCTTTTTTAGAAAAAGCTCCAGAACGGAAGGATGCGGTAATCCTGCCTGCAGATCCAGATGGAAGTGACCTGGCATCCATGCTGGTTCAGTATGAAAAGAATATTATTAAAGAAGTTTTAGAGCATAATAAAGGCAATAAAACAGCTGCTGCCAAAGCACTGAATATTTCGGTGAGAAATTTGTATTATAAGCTGGAAAAACATAAAATTGAAGAGAATAGCATGCAAGATTTTGCAGACTGAGAAATATTTTGCGTGTAGGTTTTCTCTGAAGTGAAGCGTTTTCATGTTTTGATAGTTGGCATGATTCTTGCATGTATATTAAAGTGTGAAGGCTAGTTTTAGGAAAGGGGTTGAAACACCTAATGAAATTAGACAATTTAATAGAACAGGCAACCCAATTGAAAGACGCGACAGTTGCAGTGGCTGCCGCTGAAGATAAAGAAGTCCTGGAAGCTGTTTCTATGGCAGTGGAACGCTGTATGGCAAAATTCCTGCTATTTGGTGACTGTGAAAAAATAAATGAAATTTTGAAAGCTGTTTCACCAGAGCTTTTAGACAGTCCTGTTGTATCTGTTCTCCAAGCAGGCAGTGCGACAGAAGCTGCAGAATCAGCTGTGAAAGCTGTACGTAACAACGAGGCAAACGCTTTGATGAAAGGAAATATTTCCACCTCGGTGATTCTAAAAGCTGTATTGAATAAAGAATTCGGCTTAAGAACCGGCAGTGCCTTATCCCACGTAGCGGTTTTCGAGATTCCGGGATATGACAGGCTGACTGTTCTGACAGATGCAGGAATGAATATTGCCCCTGATCTTGAGCAGAAGGTCCAAATCATCAATAATTCCGTTGGGGTTGCCAGACGAATCGGCATCGAGAACCCGAAAGTGGTTCCGCTTGCTGCTGTTGAAGTGGTGAATCCATCCATGCAGGCAACAATGGATGCTGCGGTTCTTACCCAAATGAACAGAAGAGGGCAGATCAAAGGCTGTGTAGTGGATGGGCCGCTTGCACTTGATAATGCCGTTTCACTTGAAGCGGCGGAGCATAAAGGAATTCACAGCGAGGCTGCCGGCAAGGCTGATATTTTACTTGTTCCAAGTATTGAAACGGGTAATGCGCTATATAAATCACTTATTTATTTTGCAAAGGCAAAGGTGGGAGCAGTCATTGCAGGTGCAAAAGCGCCGATTGTCCTTACTTCAAGAGCAGACAGTGCCGAAAGCAAATTGTTTTCATTGGCATTGGCAATCTGTTCTGCCTCTAAATAAAAGGCTTTTTGCGCATATATTGTTGCTTACGGAAAAATCCCAAGAGCCGGATTTTTCCCTGGATACTTTGGGTTTGTCTCGAAGCGGGGAGCAGCTTTTTTCTTTCCTGAATACCAGGATATTTCCGGTAAGTGCTTGCGTGTTTTACAAAGTTTATATTAAATAGCAACAAAGTTTACGAAAAGAGCCAAATAAAACATAAAAACATACTCAGGGAGGAAACAAAAATGAAAATTTTTACTTATATGGAGAAATACGATTACGAGCAATTACTATTCTGCCAGGATGAAAACTCAGGATTGAAAGCGATCATCGGCATTCACGATACTACACTTGGACCTGCTCTTGGCGGTACCCGCATGTGGACCTATGATTCCGAAGAGGCAGCAATTGAAGATGCTCTTCGCCTTGCGAAAGGAATGACATACAAGAATGCGGCAGCAGGCCTTAATCTTGGGGGAGGAAAGACCGTTATCATCGGCGATCCCCGCAAAGATAAAAACGAAGAGATGTTCCGTGCATTCGGACGTTTCATACAAGGTTTGAACGGACGCTACATAACTGCAGAAGACGTGGGAACTACAGTGGCAGATATGGATCTTATCCATGAGGAAACGGATTATGTAACAGGTATCTCACCGGCTTTCGGTTCTTCTGGTAACCCTTCTCCAGTTACGGCATATGGAGTGTACCGCGGAATGAAAGCTGCTGCAAAGGAAGCTTTCGGAACAGATTCTCTTGAAGGTAAAACGATTGCCGTCCAAGGTGTAGGAAATGTTGCCTTCACACTTTGCCGCCACTTACATGAAGAGGGTGCAAAGCTGATTGTTACGGATATCAACAAAGAAGCTGTTCAGCGCGCGGTTGAAGAATTCGGTGCCAAAGCAGTAGACATCAATGAAATTTACAGTGTGGATTGTGATATTTATGCACCATGTGCATTGGGTGCAGTAATCAATGATGAAACAATCCCTCAGATAAAAGCAAAAGTAATTGCAGGTGCTGCAAACAATCAGCTGAAAGATACAGCACATGGTGACACTATTCACGAAATGGGTATTGTTTATGCCCCTGACTATGTAATCAATGCCGGCGGAGTAATCAATGTTGCAGACGAGCTTTATGGTTATAATCGTGACCGTGCAATGAAAAAGGTAGAGGGAATCTACAATAACGTTGAGCGTGTAATTGAAATTGCAAAACGTGACGGAATTCCAACATACCTTGCAGCTGACCGTATGGCTGAAGAGAGAATTGAAAGAAACCGCAAATCTCGAAGCCAATTTCTGCAAAACGGAAAGCATATCTTAAGCTACCGCTAAGCAGCAGGGAAAAACGCTTGGCTTCAGAGAGGCGAAGCGTTTCCCTGTTTGTAAGAGAACTTCTCAGGGCAGTTGATATTTTGCCCGCAATGAACAAGGGGTGCAGGAAGGAACAGATCTAGAAAAAGGGGCCACTAAAGAAGGGCATAAGCTTTTCTACACTGGAGGTAACAACATTGGAAGCGAAAGAACATCGAATTCTGGTCATCAATCCTGGTTCTACTTCTACAAAGATTGGTGTATTTGATAATGAAATCTCGATTTTTGAAAAGACATTAAGGCATGATGCTGAAAAAATAAATCAATTTGAAAGCATCATTGAACAATATCAGTTCAGAAAAGAAACAATTCTTGAAACTCTTGATGAAGAAGGCATCAATATTTCTAAGTTAAGTGCTGTTTGCGGGCGCGGCGGACTATTGAAGCCGATTCAAGGCGGTACCTATTCGGTCAATGAAGAAATGCTGAAGGACTTGCGCGAAGGATACTCAGGCCAGCATGCATCCAATCTGGGAGGCATTCTTGCCTATGAGATTGCGGAAGGTCTCAACATACCTTCTTACATCGTCGACCCGGTTGTAGTGGATGAGCTTGCACCGATTGCGAGGATCTCGGGTGTTTCCCTTATCGAGAGGAAAAGTATTTTTCATGCCCTTAACCAAAAAGCAGTTGCAAGAAGGGTTGCGAAAGACCTTAAAAAGAAATATGAGGACCTTAACCTGATTATCACACATATGGGCGGAGGTATTACCGTCGGAGTCCATAAGAATGGCAAGGTTATAGATGTGAATAACGGCCTTCACGGCGACGGCCCTTTCAGTCCTGAACGAGCGGGTACAGTTCCGGCCGGAGATTTGGTCGATCTGTGCTTCTCCGGAAATTATTATCGTGATGAAATCATGAAAAAACTTGTGGGACAAGGCGGGCTGGTTGGATACCTTGGAACCAATGATGCTGTCAAGGTAGAGAAGATGGTGGAAAAAGGGGACAAGAAAGCAAAGCTCGTATACGATGCTATGTCCTACCAAATTGCAAAAGAAATCGGATCCGCAAGTGCTGTGCTGGAGGGGAAAGTAGACGCGATTGTCCTGACCGGCGGTTTGGCTTACGGAAAAGATTTCGTTAAACAAATCAGCGAGAGAGTCAATTGGATAGCGGATGTCATCGTTCATGCGGGAGAAAATGAGCTTCAGGCGCTAGCCGAAGGAGCTTTGCGTGTATTGAAGGGTGAAGAGCAGGAAAAAGACTATCCAGGGAACGTGAAAACTAAAGCGACAGTGTAATATACAGGAGGAGGAATACCATTGGCTGAAGAGTATGATGTAGTCATCCTTGGGGGCGGTACAGGCGGGTATGTTGCTGCCATCCGTGCTTCACAATTAGGTTTGAAAACAGCTATTGTCGAAAAAGGAAAATTAGGCGGTACATGCCTGCATAAAGGCTGTATCCCTAGTAAAGCGCTTCTTCGCAGTGCCGAAGTGTATGCGACTGCGAAAGAGGCAGATACATTTGGAGTCATGATCAATGATGTAAAACTTGACTTCACACGTGTTCAGGAAAGAAAAGAAAAAATTGTTGAAGGGCTTCACAAAGGTGTCCAGCACTTAATGAAGCAAGGAAAGATTGACGTATTTGAAGGGATGGGCAGAATTCTCGGGCCTTCCATTTTCTCGCCTATGCCTGGAACAGTCTCTGTTGAAATGAATAATGGAGAAGAGAACCCAATGCTGATCCCTAAGAATGTCATCGTTGCTACAGGGTCCCGCCCGAGGACGCTGCCAGGTCTTGATATCGATGGTGAGTTTGTTCTTTCTTCTGATGAAGCACTTGAACTTGAGAAACTTCCTGAGTCCATGATTATCGTGGGCGGCGGTGTTATCGGAATTGAATGGGCTTCCATGCTTTCTGACTTTGGCGTGGATATCACTGTCATCGAATACGCTGACAGAATTGTTCCGACAGAGGATCACGAAATTTCCAAAGAAATGAAGCGTTTGATGAAGAAAAAAGGCGTCAAGATCATAACGGGTGCTAAGGTGCTTCCTGAAACCATTGAAAAAGACAGCGGTGTCAAAATCAAAGCTGAAATCAAAGGAGAGCAAAAAGATTTCTCTGCAGATCAGCTGCTGGTTTCAGTAGGACGACAGGCTAACACAGAAGGAATCGGTCTTGAAAATACTGATATCGTTGTAGAAAAAGGGTTCATCAAGGTCAACAAACATATGCAGACAAAAGAGTCTCATATCTATGCCATCGGTGATGTGATCGGCGGTCTTCAGCTGGCACACGTTGCCTCTCATGAAGGAATTTCAGCTGTTGAGCATATGGCCAATGAAAATCCTGAGCCGATTGATTACAGCCTTGTATCAAAATGTATCTACAGCAATCCAGAAATAGCGAGTGTAGGGCTGACTGAAAACGAAGCAAAAGAAGCAGGGCACAATTTGAAGGTCGGTAAGTTCTCTTTCCGCGCTATCGGGAAAGCGCTTGTATATGGAGAATCAGACGGCTTTGTCAAAATCATTGCTGACAAGGACACTAATGATATCCTTGGTGTTCATATGATAGGTCCTCACGTAACGGATATGATCTCCGAAGCAGGGCTTGCCAAGGTGCTCGATGCGACTCCGTGGGAAGTGGCGCACACGATCCACCCTCATCCATCGTTAAGTGAAGCAATTGGGGAAGCAGCATTAGCGGTTGACGGCAAAGCGATCCACTCTTAAGTTTGCAGAATATTTTTCCCGCATCCAATCAAGGATGTGAGCACATACAAGGGGAAGGAGAGCCAGCAGGTTCTCCCTCTATAAATGTTTGGGAGGTAAAATAAATGGCTGAAAATCGTCATGAAGCTCTTGGTCTATCCAATGAGAAGGTATTAGAAATGTATGAAACTATGTTAATGGCTCGTCGAATTGATGAACGGATGTGGTTGTTGAACCGTTCGGGTAAAATTCCTTTCGTTATTTCCTGCCAAGGCCAGGAAGCAGCACAAATAGGTGCAGCTTTTGCATTGGATCCAGAAAAAGATTATGCACTGCCTTACTACCGTGATATGGGAGTGGTCCTTACTTTCGGAATGACGGCAACAGAACTTATGCTTTCTGGTTTTGCAAAAGCAGAAGACCCTAACTCAGGCGGACGTCAGATGCCTGGTCACTTTGGACAAAAGAAAAATAATATCGTAACAGGTTCATCTCCGGTTACAACGCAAGTACCGCATGCTGTAGGTATCGCCCTTGCAGGGAAGATGGAGAAAAAGGATCTGGTTACATTCGTTACTTTCGGCGAAGGTTCATCCAACCAGGGTGACTTCCATGAAGGCGCTAACTTTGCGGGGGTACATAAGCTTCCAGTTATCTTCATGTGTGAAAATAATAAATATGCCATTTCAGTTCCTATCGAAAAGCAGCTGGCTTGTGAAAATGTTTCCGACCGTGCAATTGGATACGGTATGCCAGGTGTGACAGTAGATGGAAACGACCCTCTTGAAGTATACAAAGCGGTGAAGGAAGCAGCAGACCGCGGCCGCAGAGGCGAAGGCCCTACTTTAGTTGAAACAATTTCTTATCGTCTGACTCCTCACTCCTCAGATGATGATGATCGCAGCTACCGTTCTCCGGATGAAGTAGCTCAAGCGAAAACAAAAGATCCAATCATCACATTCGGTGCTTACTTGAAAGAAACAGGCGTTATGAATGATGAGCTCGAAAAAGAAATCAATGACCGTGTTATGAAAATTGTCAATGAAGCAACGGATTATGCTGAAAATGCACCATATCCAGAGCCTGAGAGCGCACTGAAACACGTGTACGCAGAAGAGAAGTAAGGGGGAATAATTCATGGCAGTAATTTCTTATATTGATGCAGTTACAATGGCAATACGTGAAGAAATGGAAAGAGACGAAAAAGTATTTGTTCTTGGTGAAGACGTCGGTAAAAAAGGCGGAGTGTTCGGTGCAACAAGAGGTCTTTATGATCAATTTGGCGAAGATCGTGTCCTGGATACACCGCTTGCCGAATCTGCTATTGCTGGTGTTGGAATCGGTGCGGCAATGTACGGTATGCGCCCAATCGCAGAAATGCAGTTCGCTGACTTCATCATGCCTGCAGTGAATCAGATTATCTCTGAAGCATCACGCATCCGTTACCGTTCCAATAATGACTGGAGCTGTCCTATGGTCATCCGTGCCCCTTATGGCGGCGGTGTCCATGGAGCGCTTTATCACTCTCAGTCGGTCGAAGCAGTATTTGCTAACCAGCCTGGACTGAAAATTGTCATGCCTTCTACACCATATGATGTGAAAGGACTGCTGAAAGCAGCCATCCGTGATGAAGATCCTGTTATGTTCTTTGAACACAAGCGTGCTTACCGATTGATCAAAGGTGAAGTTCCTGATGATGATTACGTTCTTCCAATTGGAAAAGCAGATGTTAAGCGTAAAGGTGAAGACTTGACTGTCATCACTTACGGACTATGTGTCCATTTCGCTCAACAAGCTGCTGAAAGACTTGCTGAAGACGGCATCGAAGCAGAAATCCTTGACCTTAGAACCATCTATCCATTGGATAAAGAAGCGATCATGGAAGCAGCTTCCAAAACAGGTAAAGTACTTCTTCTTACAGAAGACAATAAAGAAGGAAGCATTATGGGTGAAGTGGCGGCCATCATTTCCGAGAACTGCCTGTTTGACCTTGATGCTCCTATCATGCGACTGGCGGGACCTGATGTTCCTGCAATGCCATATTCACCTACAATGGAGAAATACTTCATGGTGAATCCGGATAAAGTTGAAAAAGCAATGCGTGAATTAGCCGAATTTTAATATATAGATACTAAACAAAATGCAGTTAAGGAGGGTTCCTCTTTGGGTATTGAAAAAATGAAAATGCCTCAGCTCGGGGAAAGTGTTACAGAAGGTACAATCAGCAAATGGCTTGTAAGTACTGGAGACCACGTTAACAAATATGACCCGATTGCCGAAGTGAATACAGATAAAGTCAATGCGGAAGTGCCATCTTCATTTACAGGAACAATCAAAGAATTGATCGCTGAAGAAGGAGACACTTTGGAAGTAGGCGAAATTATCTGCTCTATTGAAGTGGAGGGCGGCGGTTCAGCTGAAGAAGCTCCAGCCCAACAAGATCCTGTAAGTGATTCTGCTCCTCAGGAAGAAAAGACAGAAGCTAAGAAACCTGTAAAGAAAGCTGAAAAAGGCGAGGGCAAAGTCCGCTTTTCTCCAGCGGTCCTGAGGTTGTCCCAGGAACATGATATTGATCTTGATCAAGTTGAAGGTTCTGGAAGAGAAGGAAGAATCACTCGTAAAGACCTTCAAAAGCTGATTGACTCAGGAAATATCCCTAAAGCCGGCGATGCCAAAGCATCTGCACCTGCGAAGGAAGAACCTAAGCAATCTCCTGTTGAGGAAGCACCAGCACCTGCTGCCGCAGCTCCTGCCAAAGCAGCTGCAGCACCTAACGTACCGGTTATGCCTGGCGATATCGAAATTCCTGTCACAGGAATCAGAAAAGCAATTGCGTCCAATATGCTTCGCAGCAAACATGAAGCGCCGCATGCTTGGACGATGATGGAAATCGATGCTACAAACCTTGTGGATTACCGCAGCAAGATCAAAGGTGAATTCAAACAGCGTGAAGGCTACAACCTTACTTTCTTTGCTTTCTTTGTAAAAGCAGTAGCACAGGCTCTTAAAGAATTCCCAATGATCAACTCAATGTGGGCAGGGGACAAAATCATCCAGAAGAAAGACATCAATATCTCAATCGCCGTGGCGACAGATGATGCTCTTTTCGTTCCAGTCATCAAAAATGCGGATGAAAAAACAATCAAAGGCATTGCCCGCGAAATCACTGAGCTTGCAGGGAAAGTCAGAAGCGGCAAGCTGAAATCAGAAGATATGCAAGGCGGAACATTCACAGTGAACAACACAGGTTCATTCGGGTCTGTTCAATCAATGGGGATTATTAACTACCCTCAAGCTGCCATCCTGCAGGTTGAATCAATTGTTAAGCGCCCAGTTGTCATGGACAATGGCATGATCGCCGTAAGAGACATGGTGAACCTATGTATGTCACTTGATCACCGTGTACTGGACGGATTGGTATGCGGACGCTTCTTGCAGCGCGTTAAAGAAATCATTGAGAACATTTCAAAAGAGAATACATCTATCTATTAATAGAAGTAAAAACCGGTTTGCCTAGTGCAGACCGGTTTTTTAGTAAGCTTTACCCCTTTAAAGCGAGAAAAGGGACAGTCCCTCTAGCACAGTCCCTCTAGTACTTTAAAGCAGTGGAGCGCATTTATTAAAGTTTCACCGCTATCATTGAAGTGGCCGTAGTTTTTTTATATACTGAAATAGCATTAGTATAAAAATTTTGAATAGTCTACAGGTTTTATGAAACCGATTACAAAAATCGGGAGGGGGAAGCGTTAAGCGAAAGTATGGACATTAATAAAATGAAAACGACCTCATTTGAACGAGTGGGTCTCCAAGAGTGGAAGGCCAAAGCCGAGGAATCACTTAAGGGCAGACCAATAGACCAATTATATAAGGAAACATATGAAGGAATTACCTTAAAGCCCTTGTACACAAAAGAAGATATTGATAAAAAACAATCAACAGAGCGTCATTCTTCAAAGAGGGACTGGAAGGTAGCGCAAAGAGTGACAGCAGAAGATGAGGACAGTCTGCCGGAACGGCTTTCCACCGCTCTGACAAGAGGGCAGGACACAGTGTCTTTTACAGATTACAACGGAAGTCTCAGCAAGAATGTCATGGAGAAGATTTTCACTCTGGCAATCAAAGAAAAAGCGCCTTTATTTCATATTGCCTCTCTAGATTCAGAAGGCTTCAGCCTGCTTAAAGAAGGATATTCTCGCCTGACAGGTGTATTCGGAGCAGATCCTGTCACTGATATGGTGGTGAAAGACTCTTCAGAAACAATGAATACTTGGATAGAACACATTACATATTTAAATGAGAGCGCTCCTGAATTAAGAACCATCGTGGTGGATACATCCTCATTAAATGAAGCTGGAGCTAATGCCATTCAGGAAATGGCCTATGCGCTGGCTGCAGGAGTTGCCGTAATAGAGAAACTCAAGAAAGAGGGATGGACTGCGGAACAAGCTGCAGGGAAGCTGATCTTTAACTTCTCCATAGGAAGCAGTTTCTTTACAGAGATAAGCAAGCTCCGCGCTTTCAGGACACTTTGGAAAAATGTTGCAGAAGCGTACGAGCTAAATGATACAGAGGCCGTCCTCAGTGCAGAGACCTCAGTGTTCACAAAGTCAAAGCTGGATCCTTATGTCAATATGCTGCGTGCAGGAAATGAAACTTTTTCAGCGGTGCTTGGCGGGGCAGATTATATTCACACAGCCCCTTTCGATGAAGTGTCAGGAACAACTTCACCTTTCTCTGAGAGAATCGCCCGCAACACTCAGTTGATTCTAAGCCATGAATCCCACCTGAACAAAGTGAGCGACCCGGCAGGTGGTTCTTACTACATTGAATCACTGACAAACACCTTGGCAGAACAAGCGTGGAAGAAGTTCCAGGAACTTGATGGAAACGGCGGGTTGATAAAGGTCCTGAGGGGTGGAACTCTACAGAATGATATCAAGCTTGTGTTTGATAGAAGACAGAAGGATGTAGCCATAAGAAAACAAAATTTGATTGGAACAAATGTATTTTCCAATCTAGAGGAATCTCCAGCAGGAAATTTGTCATCTGAGCAAAAGCAGCCGCCGCATGGAATAAAGCGCCAGCGCCTTTCAGCTGATTTTGAAAACCTTCGAGAGAGAGCTTTGAGCTTAAAAGACAAACCTCTAGCCGGTTTGATCCTTCTCGGAAAGATTAAGCAGCATAAAGCCAGGGCAGATTTTGTAAGCGGGTTCCTCGCTGCGGGCGGTATCGGTGTGCTGCCAAGCAGGGAGTGTCTGACGGTAGAAGATGCTGCTGCTTTCACTGAAGAGTTGAAAGCGGACTATTTCGTGATTTGTGGAAGAGATGAAGACTATGAAGCTATGGCAAAAGAAATTCTGGCTTCTATCAAACGTGAGGGCCGGCAGATAGATTTAGCAGGAAGACTGAGTAAGGATGCAATGGAAGAATTACAGGAAGCCGGACTGGACAGCAGCATTTACCTGGGGCAGAACATGACAGAAAAATTAGATGCGCTTTTAAGAGGATGGGAGGGTACTTCAAATGAAAAGTAAACCTAATTTTCAAGACATAAATATAAAGCAAGTAAATCATAGTGAAGGTCACCAAATCCCAGCCTCTGCTTTTGAGACCAACGAGAAAATTCCAGTAAAGCCTTTTTACAATGAACAAGATACTAAAGATATCTCACATGGTGACGACCTTCCGGGAATTGCTCCCTTTACAAGGGGGCCATACCCGACAATGTATGTAAACAGGCCATGGACGGTGAGGCAGTATGCAGGTTTTTCAACTGCGGAAGAGAGTAATGCATTTTACCGCCGAAATCTCGCAATGGGCCAAAAGGGATTATCGGTTGCCTTTGACCTTGCGACTCACCGTGGCTATGATTCAGACCATCCCCGTGTTGTCGGCGACGTTGGGAAGGCTGGTGTGGCAATAGATTCCATTCTGGATATGAAGGTCCTGTTTGATGGGATCCCGCTTGATCAAATGTCCGTGTCAATGACAATGAATGGTGCCGTATTGCCGATACTCGCCTTCTACATCGTGACGGCTGAAGAGCAGGGAGTCTCACCAGAAAAATTATCAGGAACTATACAAAATGATATTTTAAAAGAGTATATGGTGCGCAATACTTATATCTATCCGCCGGAAATGTCCATGAAAATCATAGCGGATATATTTGAATATACCTCAAAAAATATGCCGAAGTTCAACAGCATCAGTATATCAGGGTATCATATGCAGGAAGCGGGAGCTCCGGCGGACATAGAACTTGCCTACACACTCGCAGACGGCCTGGAATATGTCAGGACAGGCCTTAAGGCAGGTATACCGATTGATAAATTTGCGCCAAGGCTATCTTTCTTCTGGGGAATCGGGATGAACTACTTCATGGAAGTCGCGAAAATGAGGGCTGCCAGAAGGATTTGGGCAAGCATGATGAAGACGTTTGACCCTCAAAATCCTAAGTCGATGGCGTTAAGGACACATTCTCAAACATCTGGATGGAGCTTGACGGAACAAGATCCGTATAACAACGTCACCAGAACATTGATTGAAGCGCATGCTGCGGCGATGGGGCATACACAGTCCCTTCATACCAATGCCTTGGATGAAGCAATAGCCCTGCCGACCGATTTTTCAGCCCGGATTGCAAGAAATACACAATTATATCTTCAGGAAGAGACAGGGATAACGGATGTCATTGATCCGTGGGCGGGATCTTACTACGTTGAAAGCCTGACCAAGCAGCTGATGGATAAAGCATGGGAGCATATCGAGGAAATCGAAGAATTGGGAGGCATGACCAAAGCGATTGAAACCGGCTTGCCTAAAATGAGGATTGAAGAAGCTGCTGCTGAAAGGCAGGCGAAAATTGATTCAGGTAAAGAAGTCATTATCGGTGTAAATAAATACCGCCTTGAAAAAGAAGATGATCTGGATGTATTGGATATCGATAATACTGAAGTCCGCCGCAAGCAAATCGAAAGGCTGGAGAGATTAAGGTCGGAGCGTGATAACAATAAAGTAAAAGCAGCGTTGGATGAACTGGCAAACTCAGCGAAAACAGGAAAGGGCAACCTTCTGGAATTTGCTGTTTCAGCTGCCAGGGCACGCGCTTCGCTTGGAGAGATATCGGATGCGATTGAAAATGCGTCGGGCCGCCATAAAGCAGTGATCCGCTCAATCAGCGGTGTCTACAGTTCCAATTTTTCAAATGAAGAAGAAATCAACAGGGTGAAAAGAATGGCCGAAGAATTCAGCGAGGATGAAGGGCGCCGGCCCAGGATCATGATTGCCAAGATGGGGCAGGACGGTCATGACCGCGGTGCTAAAGTAATTGCCACAGCATTTGCCGACCTCGGATTTGACGTGGATATCGGACCGCTTTTTCAAACACCTGAAGAGACTGCACTGCAAGCGGTGGAGAACGATGTCCATGTTATAGGAGTCAGTTCCCTGGCAGCCGGACACAAAACACTGCTTCCTGCTCTAAAAAAAGAGCTTGCTAATCTGGGCAGGGAAGATATCCTCATCGTCATCGGCGGCGTCATTCCTCCTAAAGATTACAGTTTCTTAATGGAAAACGGGGCTGCAGCCATTTTTGGGCCTGGAACAGTCATACCGGTTGCTGCACAAAAAGTGATAGAAGAAATCTACCGCAAACTCGGGTATGAGGAAGTGACAGAGTAGATGCCGGATTCCTTCAATCAGGGAAACAAGCCCAAGATGTTCAGGAAAAAATCACAAGCTCATCAACCTATTCATGAACTGATACATGGAGTAAAGTCGGGAAACAGACGTGATCTTGCCAAAGCCATAACACTTATTGAAAGCAATTCACAAGAACACTTTCAGCGGGGGCAGGAGCTGCTCAAGGAGTTGACTCCCCATACAGGGAACAGTATCAGAATTGGCATTACCGGCGTTCCAGGTGCAGGGAAAAGCACTTTTATAGAAACATTTGGTGAATCGCTTTGTGAGCAGGGATATAAAGTGGCCGTACTGGCGGTGGATCCCAGTTCTACCGTTACAGGAGGGAGCATCCTTGGCGACAAAACAAGGATGGAGAATCTGTCACGGAACCCAAATGCTTTTGTCCGGCCATCCCCTTCAGGAGGAGTGCTCGGCGGGGTACACCGGAAGACACGTGAAACGATGCTTCTATGTGAAGCAGCAGGCTATGATGTCATTCTGGTAGAGACGGTAGGTGTCGGGCAGAGCGAAGTCATTGTGAGGGGAATGGTCGACTTCTTCATGCTGCTTGTTATAACTGGAGCGGGAGATGAACTGCAAGGCATGAAAAAAGGCATCATGGAGCTTGCCGATTTGATTGTGGTCAACAAAGCAGATGGTGACAATCTGCCTGCAGCCGAGAAAACAAGAAGAGAATATAAAGGGATTCTTCATTTCCTGCAGCCGGCGACTAAAGGCTGGGAAACTCAGGCAGTTACCTGTTCGGCGCTGCACGGGAAAGGAATTGGAGACATATGGGAAGCCATCGCAGATTTCCAAACTGCAACAAAGGAAAGCGGAGTTTTTTCCGCCCGAAGGAAATCTCAAACAAAAGAATGGCTTCACTCCATGATTGCAGACAGGATTTTGAACAGCTTTTTTCATGACCCTGATATAAAAAGAAACTTTCCGGATATTGAAGCAGAAGTGATTTCTGGAAGGAAGACTGCTTCTCAAGCGGTCGAACGGTTAATGGAACTCTATAAAAAATGACAGCAGGCAGCTTATCATCTTCTTCGGAATCTGGATAAGCTGCCGTTTTTTATATGTGATGAGTCTAATTATTCATAAAAAATCCCTAGAGGAATTCCTTCTTCAACCAATGAATTTGGCGAGCCGGCATATTATTTGAAAAGGCCCCTTTAAACATCTTTACTGCTATTTAATATAGGTTATTAGAGTATTGCCTTTATTCAATTATATTCAAAAATCCTTTTGTGTTTAATTGATGATTGGAGCTGCAAGTGTACGACCTCCTGCTGGAATAGAGGGACAGGTGAGACCCCGCAGTCGAACCGAGGAGAGGCTGCTTGAAACATTCATCCTATATATAAATACACCAACTAGTAGACCGATTAATAATTTCAATACAAGTGCTAGGTACCCAAATTCTTAGGGTGGGATGTAAAAGGTCACCAAGGGAGCATCTAGGTGCCCGAGCTCTTGTGGTAAACCTAAAAAAGGTCACCAAGCGAGTGTCTAGGTGCCTAAACTCTTGTGGTAAACCCAAATAAGGTCACCAAGCGAGTGTCTAGGTGCCTAAACTCTTGTGGTAAACCCAAATAAGGTCACCAAGCGAGCATCTAGGTGCCTGAACTCTTGTGGTAAATTCAAAAAAGGTCACCAAGGGAGTGTCTAGGTGCCCAAACTCTTGTGGTAAATTCAAAAAAGGTCACCAAGCGAGTGTCTAGGTGCCTAAACTCTTGTGGTAAACCCAAATAAGGTCACCAAGGKAGCATCTAGCTGCCCAAGCTCTTGTGGTAAACCTAAAAAAGGTCACCAAGGAAGCATCTAGGTGCCTAAATTCTTGGTGTAAACCCAAATAAGGTCACCAAGGGAGCATCTAGCTGCCCAAGCTTTTGTGGTAAACCTAAAAAAGGTCACCAAGGGAGCATCTAGGTGCCCAAATTTTTGGTGTAAACCCWAAAAAGGTCACCAAGGGAGCATCTAGGTGCCCAAACTCTTGTGGTAAACCCAAAAAAGGTCACCAAGCGAGCATCTAGGTGCCCAAATTCTTGGTGTAAACCTAAAAAAGGTCACCAAGGGAGCATCTAGGTGCCCAAGCTCTTGTGGTAAACCTAAAAAGGTCACCAAGGGAGCATCTAGGTGCCTAAACTCTTGTGGTAAATTCAAAAAAGGTTACCAAGGGAGCGTCTAGTTGCCTAAACCCTTGTGGTAAATTCATAAAAGGTCACCAAGGGAGCATCTAGGTGCCTAAACTCTTGTGGTAAATTCAAAAAAGGTCACCAAGCGAGTGTCTAGGTGCCTAAACTCTTGTGGTAAACCCAAATAAGGTCACCAAGGGAGCATCTAGGTGCCCAAATTTTTGGTGTAAACCCTAAAAAGGTCACCAAGGGAGCATCTAGCTGCCCAAGCCAAGCTCTTGTGGTAAACCTAGAAAAGGTCACCAAGGAAGTGTCTAGGTGCCCAAATTCTTATGATAAAGCAGAAAAAGGTCACCATGAGGCTCACCGTGCACCCCGCGGAGTCGAGAACCTGGAGCGGAAATCTATTTATTTCAGAACAGCCAATAGGCATCAGCTACTGACTATTTTTTTATGTGTATAACATTGATACTAGCCTCGTATAACTCAACCATTTAGTTTGTAATTAGTAGTTTGTTCGAAAACAGAACCCATAACCATTTTTGCGAAAACAGCCTTTGAAAAGTATGTATCAGATTCCGTCCTCCTGGTTAGGTTAAGTCTGCGGATACCAAACTAGAGTTATGCAGACAGGAGAATGAGCAAATGCAAAAATTGTTAAATCTTCCTGCACTATTGATTCTGGATGTACAAAAAGGTTTCGATGATCCCTACTGGGGACAACGTAATAATCCAGAAGCCGAATTAAATATGGCAAAGCTGCTGACTGAATGGAGAAAGAGAAGAGGCACAGTACTTTACTCTAAGCACTTATCCTTGCAGCCTGACTCACCTTTGTATCATCGAAATCCGGAAGGCACCCAATTCAAAGATATTATACAGCCGGCTTCAGGAGAAAAAATCTTTCCGAAAAACGTCAATAGTGCTTTCATTGGTACAGACCTGCAATTGTATCTCGACAAGCAAGAAATAAAATCTCTCGTGATAACGGGTTTATCAACCCAGCATTGTGTTTCGACAACCACACGTATGAGCGGCAACTTTGGGTACCAAACCTATCTCGTCTCTGATGCCATTGCGGCTTTTGAAGTAACCGATTCGAAAGGTAAGAAATATTCACCTGAGTACATCCAGAAGGCTGAGCTGGCAATGCTTCACAAAGAATTTGCTACTATTATCACCACTGATGAAATCCTTAATCAGTTAGACCAGTTACCCTTACAGCGTTAGTATTTAGGGGATTGCTGAGGAATTAAGTCTATTAAAGCTTCAGGCAGCGGTTCTGCCTGAAGTATTTTTTTAGTTCCCTCCTATTCCCGTCATGGGATAAGAAGGGATTTGTCTCCGAATAAAGAAGTAGTACATATATAAGAAAATAGGTAAAGGAGAATAGTGGAATGGACAGCATTATTTTTGATTTGGACGGTACTTTGTGGGACTCGATGGATACGGTCCTGACAGCTTGGAACAGCATAACCAAGGAACATCCTAAAGTTGCCCGCGAATTCACAAGGGAGGAGTTCAGTTTTACAATGGGCCTGCAAATTCAGGAAATAGGAGAGCAGCTTTTCCCTTCCTTGTCTGAAGTTGAACGGGAGGCACTACTAAAAGAGTGCTGTGACTTGGAAAGTGAATACTTAGGAAATCAAGGCGGCGATCTATACGATAAGGTCGAGGAAGTACTGGGTGTTCTAGCAGGTAAGTATAAATTATACATAGTCAGCAATTGTCAGGACGGATACATAGAGGCATTTTATAAATACCATGAACTTGAAAAATATTTTATGGATTATGAGAATCCTGGCAGGACAGGGCTTTCCAAAGGAGAGAATATCAAACTCATCATGAAAAGGAACAATCTTTCCAGTCCTGTATATGTAGGAGATACTGAAGGTGATCTGAGGGCGGCAGAATATGCTGGCATGCCATTTGTTTACGCAAAGTATGGCTTTGGGGAAACAAAGGAATGGGATTACTCCATAGAAAAATTTGAGGAGTTAACTGATTTGTTCATTTAGTATAAAAATTTTCAAAATAATGAAACTTTTTCCATTTAGTAATCTTCTAATGAGAAAAATCAATTAGAAGGTGAAGAAGATGGAAAACATAAATTTTGAAGAGAATACAACCATTAAATCTGGTAAAAGAAAATTTTGGCTAGCCAAAACGTTGTCTGTTATCTTCATAGCCGCCAGTTTCTCTCTACTTATGTTTTTTGGAGCAGCGGAGTCAGGACTGATTGAAAGGGGAAATGGAGAAGCTGCCCCTTCAGGTTTCTTTAAAACGGAACGAGGTCAGATAGAATTACCTTCACAATTGAAATTTCCTGAATTTGTTCCTTTTGAGGTGGCAGAGACCTCACCTGTGGAAAAGATAGAGATGGAAGCTCCTTCTCTAAGCCCTTACTGGATTAAGATAGAAGGGAAGGAAGAACAAGTCCTGCATCTCAGATATACTCCAGGAGCCAGGTTAGTTGACCAAACTGACGAAAATCTGCCCGAAGCTGTCAGAGAAACCTCTATTGAGGTCGAAGCAGTGACGGTTAATGGAACAGCCGGAAACTATCATGAAACCAGGTTCTCGAGCATCCTTTCATGGCAGGAGGAGGATGTTTCCATGACGATTTCTTACGACCGTGGAAGTTCGGATAAAATGCTGGGCAAATCTGAACTTATTTTGGTGGCGGAATCCCTTAAATAAATTATGACAGAAGAAGAGGCCGTTTCCGTAAATCAGCAGCCTCTTTTTTCTATGGTTTTCTTGATTCCTTTTACTTCAACATTATTTTTAAAAAGCTCTTCGCTAAAAGATTGTTGCTTTTGGATGGCTATTTGAATTTCTCCCCTTTCACGTATGGGGATTGGAACGGAAGGCGTGCGACTGGAGTGGAAATCCATCTCTTCCATAGCCACAATCTTTACGAAAACAGCCTTTTAAAAAAAGAAAAGTCCGGATTCACCTTCTCTTTCTGTTGTTTCAAGGGTTTAGCATCATCGAAATTACCATTAAAACTAAACCATTACGTAGAACTGTACACTTTATTAGAAAGAGAGTATAATAACGCTGAGGTGATTTATTTGGGAAGTTGTATAAGATAGGTGAACTGGCTAAAGTCTGTGAAGTTTCCAGGCGAACGATCGATTACTACACGAGAATGGGGCTTCTTGAATGCACCAGATCTGCTAATAACTATCGCTATTATGATACCAATGCCCTGGAAAACTTAAAGTTGATTGAACACTGCCAGCAAAATCACATGACACTGGCTGAGATCAAACAGAGATTGTCACTAAAGAAATCAAATAATATAGATTATAGAGTGGTTGAGGAGCAAGTCAATCATATCCAGAATGAGATGGATCATTTGAATGGTGAGATCAATGACATTCTTCAAGTTGTGAATTCACTAAATGAAGAAGACAAAAAGAAAGTTTTGAACAAAGTGTCCCCTCAAGCGGTAGCATTGCTGCAATCACTGGTAATGCTTTCGGTTTGATCAATATAAATAATAGTTGAAAATATTTTAGGAGCGTGACGTTTTTTTGGACGATATACCACTGTATTCATTGATTATTCTAGGTGTTTTAATTTTACTTTCTGCCTTTTTCTCTTCTGCAGAAACTGCGTATTCAAGTGTCAATAAAATCAGATTAAGGAATTATGAGAGTGAAGGCGCAAGAGGCAGCAAGAAGGCACTCTATATTGCTGAAAACTTTGATCGTGCCTTATCAACAATTCTGATTGGAAACAATATTGTAAATATAGCAGCTGCAAGTATTTCAGCTAAACTGGCAACCGATCTTTTTGGAGGAAACGCTGGATTGGTCATCAGTACTTTTGGCATGACGATATTAATCCTGATCTTTGGAGAAATTTTGCCGAAATCATTGGCTAAAGAAAATGCTGAAACCTACTCTTTGCAAATATCTGGCATACTCTATCTTTTAATTAAGGTTTTAACTCCAGTTAATTTCTTCTTTATCAAATTAAAGGATTGGGTATCCAGGGTTTTTTCAAAAAACGACTACATGCCATCAGTCACTGAGGAAGAGTTAAAAGTGATGTTGGATATAAGTGAAGAAGAAGGAGTCATTGACAGAGATGAAAGAGAATTGATTCACCGGTCAATGGATTTTGATGATATCATGGTATCGGAAGTATTGACACCGAGAATTGATGTCATGGCAGCAGAAGTGAACCAGTCTGTTGAGGAAATAAAAGAGATCTTTTTCGAAGAGCGTTTTTCACGTATTCCTATTTATGAAGATCACATAGATAATGTTATCGGTATCCTTTCAGAGAAGGAATTCTATACTCACTTATTAAAATATGGTGAAGCGAATATCAGGGAATTGATACGAGAACCAATGTTTGTCTTTGAATCAGCCAAAATTTCTACTCTGCTGACTAAATTGCAAAAAGATAAAGTTCATATGGCAATCGTGGTGGATGAATTCGGAGGAACAACCGGTTTAATCACACTTGAAGATATTCTTGAAGAGATAGTTGGAGAGATTTGGGATGAACAAGATGAAAAATTTCATTCCATGAAAAAAATCAGTGACAATGTCTATACATTCGATTCCCAGTATCAGCTGGACGAATTCACTGATTTACTAAACCTTCCTGAACCTGAAAGCTCCTACCATACAATAGGAGGATGGGTTGTGGAAAGCTTTGAAGATATCCCTTCAGAGGGAGAAAGCTTTGACTATGAGAACGTAAAAATTACGGTTGAAGAAGTGGACAACCGAAGAATCAGGACCATTAGAGTGGAAGTCTCAGAAGAGGCAGTCACAGAATAAATAGAACTATTTTAAGATGTCAGCCATAGGCTGGCGTCTTTTTTTGTCGGAGGAAAAACCTCATTCAGATATGAGTTAAAGGCTTTTAACGCCAATTCAGAGGGAGAATTTTTTATGAGTAACTTATGTGCTTACCTGCAGATTGAATACATTTTATCTTTATGTGATGCTTTATTGCTCATACTAGCCTGTAAACTAAACATACTTTCAAATTAACTCCAATTTTAATTCTATATTCCTTGAACTGATAATTCTAATATTATAGAATGTAAAAAGGGAGGTTTTAGAATGGATATTTATTCTATAGGAAGCAGGAGAAGAGAAACATACAGGATTGAGTTTAAATCTTCCCTCTTGTGGGAGACTGCACTGGGAATTGCAGCAATCACCAATGAGTCTTTGGTTGAAACGCTTGATTTTTCAAAAGAAGAAATGGACGGGATATGCAGGTCCTTCTCCAGGGAACTAAATGACCAGCTTACATATGTCAAAGAAAATAACACATGGAAAACACTTCTTCAGTTGCTTCATCAGGAGGACTTTCAGAACTTAGCCTCTTTTGCCTCCTATGTCAGGGATTTATCTGAGGAAGAGCTCAAGGAGGCTGCCATTCCTTACTTAGGGAAAAACATGAACACAGCAGTTTCACAGCTTATACATGGTTCTAGGGAAGCGTTGGAAATGCTGCAGGATAAAACAAGGGAGAACTCATTTATTCCTGCCTATTTAGAGTTCATTTTTACAGTAGAGGCGGAAGAGTTAAAACATCATCTGATTACAGTTATGCAGTACTGGTATGACACTGTGATAAAGCCCCAGGAAGGTAACTTGGAGGCAATCTTTCAAAGAGATATGGAAGCGAAGCGTAACATGAATGAGAAGATGAAACCGGAGCAATTTGTCGAGTGGGCAACGGATGGCATTAAATATAGGCCGGAACCGAGTGTGTTCACTGTTTTATTGATTCCTCACTATTTTTATCGTCCATGGAATGTTGAGGCTGACCTGGAGGGCACCAAGGTTATTTATTACCCTGTAGCGAATGAAAGTCTTTCACCAGACAGCCAATATGTTCCTGATAAAATGCTCGTTCAACGGTACAAAGCATTGGGAGACGGTAACCGTTTGAAAATCCTGAAACTCATCAGCGAAAAAGCAAGGACCCTTCAAGAACTGACAGAGATTATGGGAATGGGGAAAACGACTGTTCATCACCACTTAAAGCTATTGAAATCGGCACGTCTTGTAACCGATAGTGCATCGAAATACTATATAAATGAGCAAATTCTTCATTCAGCGGCAGAAGAACTTAAAAACTTTTTAAAAAAGTAACGGCGCAAGGGGAGACTAAATGGAAGAGTTAATGAGCAAGGTGCCAATTGAAGAGGAACGGCCCCAATTTAAAAAGAATTATCAGGTGTTTAGGTTTATTGGGGGAAATCTAGTGTCTTTCTTTGGAGATTAAATTTACATGATCGCTCTGCCGCTTATCGTGCTCGCGATTACCGGCTCTCCGTTGAGTATGGGAATCGCGGCTGCGCTTGAAAGGCTGCCGATCCTTTTACAGCCACTTGCGGGTGTTTTGGCTGACAAACTGAATAGAAAAAGGATCCTGCTTTTCTGTGATTCGGGAAGGTTCATAATAAGCGGGGTAATGGGAATTCTCTATTTGCTGGGTAATCTTTACTTCTGGGAAATCTGCCTTGCAGCACTCGTGATGGGGATTTTGACTCAACTCTATAATACTTCTCAATTTGCATCCGTTCCAAAGCTGGTGCGAAAAAAAGATTTGCAGCTGGTGAATTCCATCAATACAGGTATTTTTCAAACAGCTGTTTTTATTGCCCCCGGCCTCGGCGGTATCTTAATCAGCATATATAATCCTGGAATTGGCTTGCTGATCAACAGTTTATCATTTGCGATGGGTTTTTTGGTTGTCTTTAGTTTGAACCTTTCACATGAGAAGCGGGAGAAGGGCAGCGGATGGCTGGCTGAAGTGAAAGAAGGCTTTGTGTTTGTAATAAAAGAGAAGCCGATTCTTTATACCAATCTGGCCATGCTCTTTTCGGTGTTTGGCACCACCCTTTTTATCACCATGCTGGTGGTCCACCTTAAATTGACAGCAGGTTTCAGTTCCGCTGAAATAGGATACCTCTTGTCAATTGGAGGCGCTGCAGCCATTGCGGGTGCTTTACTGACGAATTTCATCAAGCAGGCTTTTACATACAGGATGATCCTTTTTACAGGAGGAACGATTGGAGGGGCTTCAATAATCGGATTTGGACTGGCCGACTCATTTGTTCTTCTGGCAGTAATGAACGCAATCGGTACAATTTCGGCAGCCATTATGAGCACCTGCATCGTGACGATCCGCCAAATCTTAAGCCCGGAGCAATTGGTGGGACGTGTTGGAGCTACAAGCCGGTTCATGACCTGGCTGTTAATGCCCCTGGCAGCATTGACAGCCGGGGTGATAGCTGAAACGTTTGGAACCGGCCATGCTATTGTCATTGGCGGTTTGATAGCAGTCCTGTCTTCATTCATTTATTTGGCGCCGTCACTTAAAGCCATAAACTAATGGCTGTATTAGCTTGCACATAAATTTTGACACAGTGTACGTCTTTTGCTTGGAGTGACTTTAATCTCCTTCGCTGGGAAGACTAAAGTTCCAGCATATAGTTTAAATAAATGAGTAAATTCGCTTCTAGAGAAAAGGTAATAAAAGCTTTTATAGGCTGTTTTCACAAATACTGTTGCTTTCAAAAAATCCCATCGGAAACTAAGTTGTTCTCTCTCTAAGCTGGAGAACAGCTTTTTTCATTCCTGGATACCAGGATATTTCCACTGCAATATTGTGTTCTCTTATAAAATTCTTATAAATAACAACAAAGTTTTCTAAAAGAGTCTCTTAAAAGGCTCCTTAAGAAGATATAAATTCTTCAGTCAATACTGTTTCGGCAAACCAGCGCAAAACCTCGTTATGATGCTCAATGATAGAAGAGGCTGAAAGGGTTTCCTTATGGAAAGTCGAATGAGCATCCTTAACCAAGGTCATCTTGTAGCCAAGGCTGAATCCTATTCTGCAGGCTGTATCGACACAGGCTTCAGTCTGGATGCCGGTTATGATCAGGTGTTCAATTTCCATTTGGCGCAAGTATTTCTGCAGGCTGGTTTCATAAAAGCTGTCAGGCGTTTTCTTATGTATGATCATATCCTCTGCTGCGGGCGATAAATTGTCATGAAGGCCCCATCCTTCCGTGTTTTTCTCAAGGGGACTGTTATTCGGGCCGGAATGTTGAACGAATATGAGAGGAATACTTCTATCTCTTGCATAAGAAATCATTTTTTGGATATTTTTAAGTAGTTCATTCCCTTTATGAACAGGCGGATCCATTGTAAACATAGCGCGTTGAACATCTATGACTAGTAAAGCTGTCTTCATCCTATTCCTCCTGATTTACATTTTTCTATTTTAAGCCGGGAGTATTCATTATGCTATTAGCTGGCCGTCTATCCCGCTGTTTCTTACTATTATACTTTAACGTTAATCATAATAGGGTGGCAGATAAGTATATTTTGAAGGTGAATTGAGAGAGTGGAGGCGGGCAAAAAAAAGAGGATAGCTCCTGTATGAGCTATCCATCATCTAGGGAGTTTAGGGGTATGGATCTAGATGTATCTTTATAGTACCCGGCATGCAGGGTACTAAACCTATCTTTGAATATTTTTTTTGAAGAAAGATTGAAGGAAATAAAAAAGATTATTTGATTGATTAGGGACGGGTAAAATTGATATGATATAGATACTGTATGACTAGCATTTACAGAAGATGCTACTTTAGGATAAAGGAGAGTGCAACACATGGAAATGGATTTCGATTTATTCATGAATGACGTTGTCCGACAGGCGCGTCAAGAGATGGAAATTTCAGGATATAAACAACTGACTTCTGCAGAGGAAGTGGAAGGGACGCTTACCCAAAAAGGTACAACTCTGGTTATGATCAATTCTGTATGCGGCTGTGCCGGCGGTATTGCCCGTCCGGCAGCGGCACATGCTGTACATTATGATAAACGCCCTGATAACCTTGTAACTGTTTTTGCGGGACAGGATAAAGAAGCGACTGCGAAAGCACGCAGCTACTTCACAGGGTACCCGCCGTCTTCCCCTTCTTTCGCGCTGCTTAAGGATGGAGAGATTTTGACGATGGTCGAGCGCCATGAAATTGAAGGCCATGATCCTATGTCGGTTGTCAATAAGCTGCAAGGCTACTTCGACGAGTATTGCGAAGAAGTTTAAGCTGAAAAAAGAGTGATTCTGTCACTCTTTTTTCTTTTTCAATCTTTCTTTTCAACGGGAATACAATTTAATTAAAGGTTAATTAGGCAACACTACATAAGAAAAGAAACTAGTTCAGGAGCTGCAGTTTATGTTTCGTATAGGATATCGTACAGCCAAGACTGCTGTTGGCACAGCGGTCGCCATCATGGTTGCCCAGTGGTTTGGGCTCGAGAATTTTGCTTCTGCAGGAATTCTCACCATATTGTGTATACAGGATACCAAGAAAAAATCCCTGAAAGCCGCCTGGAGCAGGTTCCTGGCGTGTATCTTGGCAATGGCTTTTGCCTCTGTTTTGTTTGAACTGATCATGTATCATCCGGTTGTCATTGGACTACTTCTCTTATTCTTCATTCCGACTACCGTCATGCTGAAAATCACTCAAGGCATTGTCACAAGCAGTGTCATCATCCTTCATGTGTACTCAGCTCAAAACGTCACAACGGATTTGATTTTGAATGAACTTGGCATTATTGCCATCGGAATCGGGATCGCGCTTCTGGCCAACTTGTATATGCCAAGTGTGGAAAGCAAGCTGATCGCTTACCAGGAACAGGTCGAAGAAAATTTTCACCGCATTTTCACAGAAATTGTCCGGTATCTAAGAACCAATGAAGACAGAGGCTGGGCGGGCAAGGAAATCACGGAGGTGGAAGACCTTATAAATGAAGCCAAAACGCTGGCTTTCAAAGATGTTGAAAACCATTTTCTTCGCCATGAGAATCTCTATTATCTATACTTTAAGATGAGAGAGAAGCAATTTAATATCCTGCAGCGGCTCCTTCCTCTTGTGACTTCTATTTCCTTCAAGGTGGAACAGTCTAAAATGGTGGCTGATTTTATGGAAGAATTAAGTGAACATATCCATCCTGGAAATACCGCTTTATTATATCTAAAGAAGCTGTATGATATGAGAGTGAAATTTGAAGAAATGGAGCTTCCCCAAACAAGGGAAGAGTTTGAAGCAAGAGCAGCTCTCTTTCAGTTCCTGAAAGAAATGGAAGATTATCTTCTGATCAAAAGTTCCTTTAAAGGGATCAGGCCTAACAAAGAGAATGAGATGAACACAGAAGAAGCAAACTAATTCTTACTAATCCTTGAGAGGGTGTGAAGGAATTGCGTTTGCTTCTTTCTATTTTACTGATTGTTTCCCCTATCTGGCCTCTTGGCAAAAATCCGCTGCCTGGAGATCCATTTTTGATTGTCAATAAACAAACCAATGAGATTGCCTATATACAGGGTGAGCAGATCCGTGAACGGTATAATGCCGCAACAGGAAAGACAGATGAGCTTACACCCCAGGGGCTTTTCACCATTATTGTAAAAGCTGAAAACCCTTACTATCGAAAATTGGATATACCTGGAGGAGATGCTGATAACCCGCTCGGAACAAGGTGGATGGGCTTTGATGCAGAGGGGACGGATGGCAGGATATACGGAATTCACGGAACCAACCGTCCTGACAGTATCGGCAAATATATTTCAAATGGCTGTATCAGGATGCATAATGCCGAGGTAGAGGCACTCTTTGACAAAGTTCCATCAGGTACAAAGGTGCTGATAGTCAAGAGCGGAAGATCTTTTGAAGAGTTGGCCAGAGAATATGGTGCGATGAGGTAGTGAGGAATGTTAGTTTGAGGAGGTATAAACACTGCAGAGGCAGGCTCCGGGATTAGATGTGTCTAGTTCCTGCACCTGGCTCCTCGGGGCTAAAAGGAAAGTCCCTATTTTTCTCGAAAACCTCTACCAGTCGATCATGGTTCTATTTTCTCAACCGATTGATGCAAAGATGCTGACTTGAGAGTCAGGAACAGTGAGAGCTGCTCTTAATGCTTAATACTATTCTAATAAATAGAGGGGAAAATTCCCCTTAATAAAGTTTTTAGCGCCGAAAATAGCTAAAATAGAGGGAGATATTCCCCTTATTGACTTAAAAACGAAAAAAATAGGTGATTCTGCTACATATAAGGGGAAAAACTTCCCTTATTTCCTGCCAAAGGGAACTCAAATTTGTGAATAGGGGGAAAAATTCCGTTATTTTTAACACTAGTTATTCAATTAGGGATATGATTTTTTGCTTTAATCAAGAAGATTCTTGCTTTTGAAAGCCGTTGGTGAGAAAGTCATACGAATTCATGTGGACAAGCCAATAATTCTTCAAACCTTAATTATTCCATTTTTTATAAGAAGAAGAGGTGCATCCCAATAAGGGAAACACCTCTTTTTTAGTATTTTTATAAGAACATGGATAGTCCCATCATGATAGTTGAAGTGATCATAGCGAATAACATTACATAGACAACTGTTTTTTGAAGTTTTTTGTTGCTCATTTTTTTCAACTCCCGCAGTGAAAATCTTTTTCTCCCTTATTTTATCCTCACTAGCTCAGATTGACAACCCCTGTTTAAGCTGAAACCGCTTTCGGAAATTTGGTTTCTTTGAAGGAATTTGAATTACTTTATCGAATTTATTACATGTTAAGCTTCTTAATGAAGGGGGAGATATTCATGAAAAAAGTCGATCATATTGGGATAGCTGTCCAATCTATAGAGAAAGTATTGCCTTTTTATACAGAAACACTGGGGCTTTCTCTGCTCGAAATTGAAGAAGTTCAATCTGAAAAAGTGAAGGTAGCTTTTATAGATGGAGGAAATATAAAACTGGAACTGCTGGAACCTCTGGATGAATCAAGTGCGATTGCCTCTTTCCTTTCGAAAAAAGGGGAAGGCATCCACCATGTGGCATTCGGAGTAGCCGGCATCCAGGAGAGAATTCAGGAACTGCAGGAAAAAGGGGTCAGAATGATCCACGAACAGCCTAAGCCTGGTGCAGGAGGTGCGGAGGTCGCATTCTTGCATCCAAAGTCGGCTCACGGCGTTTTATACGAACTTTGCGACAAGACCAACATCAAGGGGGAGTAAGAAAGAATGGATATCTACGAAAAAATCAATGAATTATATGACCGCCGCAGAGAGGTTCAACTTGGCGGAGGAGATGAACGAATAGATAAGCAGCATGAGAAAGGGAAGCTGACGGCCAGGGAGCGCATCGACATTCTTGTGGATAAAGGCTCATTTGTCGAACTGAATCCGTTCATTGAACACAGAAGCACAGACTTTGGCCTCGATGGGATGAAGGGTCCGGGAGATGGAGTGGTAACCGGGTACGGAAAAGTGAACGGAAGGCCGATCTACTTATTCTCCCAGGATTTTACCGTTTTCGGCGGTGCACTTGGTGAGATGCATGCGAAGAAGATTGCACACGTCATGGACCTGGCTGTGAAAAATGGAGCGCCGTTCATCGGGCTGAATGATTCCGGCGGCGCGAGGATCCAGGAAGGAGTCGTATCTTTGGATGGGTATGGCCACATCTTCTATAGAAACTCCATCTACTCAGGGGTGATTCCGCAGATTTCGGTCATCATGGGACCATGCGCAGGCGGTGCGGTCTACTCCCCGGCCATCACTGATTTTGTCTTCATGGTGGATAAAACCAGCCAGATGTTTATCACGGGGCCGAAGGTAATTGAAACCGTAACGGGTGAAAAAATCAGCTCCGAAGATCTCGGAGGGGCGAAGGTACATAATACAATCAGCGGAAATGCTCATTTCAGGGGTGAATCTGAAGGGGAAGTTCTGCAATCAGTCAGGGAGCTTCTGTCCTATCTTCCACAGAACAATGAAGAAAAGCCTCCTATGTTAGCAACCGATGAGGAAGACGACTATCGTCCGGATCTGACAGACCTTATTCCATTTGATGCGATTCGTCCTTATGATGTCAGGAAGGTTATCGGACAGGTAGTGGATGAAGGGTCTTTCATGGAAGTGCAAAAGGAATTTGCCAAGAACATTGTCGTAGGCCTTGCCCGGATCAAAGGAGAAGTAGTCGGACTTGTGTGTAACCAGCCGAAAGTAATGGCCGGGGGACTAGACATTGATTCTTCCGATAAGGCCTCCCGTTTTATCCGTTTTTGTGACAGCTTTAATATTCCGCTGATCACATTTGAGGACGTTACCGGATTCTTTCCTGGAATCAAGCAGGAACACGGCGGGATCATCCGCCACGGAGCCAAGATCTTATACGCCTATTCCGAAGCGACGGTTCCGAAGATGACAGTCATCCTGCGTAAAGCATACGGCGGAGCCTATGTAGCTTTAAACAGTAAGTCAATCGGTGCGGATTTGGTTTTCTCCTGGCCGAATGCGGAAATAGCAGTAATGGGGCCTCAGGGGGCAGCCAACATCATATTTGCAAGAGAGATTCAAAACAGCGAAAACCCTGAAGCCGTCAGGGAGCAGAAGATCGAGGAATACCGGGAGAAGTTTGCGAATCCTTATGTCGCTGCAGCGAGGGGAATGGTGGATGATGTCATTGATCCCCGCGAAACGCGAATCAAGCTGATTCAGGGCCTTGAAATGATGCGAAATAAGAAAGAAGAACGCCCGAAGAAGAAGCACGGAAATATCCCGTTATAACGCCGGGGTTTCTAACATTTGTAGACCTTCACTATAAAAGATATACTTATCTAGTGACTACATAATTGGAGGTAAAAGTATGATTAATCATGAACGTTTACTGAATGAATTTTTAGAGCTGGTACAAATCGATTCTGAAACAAAATATGAAGCGGAAATTGCCAAAGTCCTCACGAAGAAATTCGAGGACCTCGGGGTGGAAGTTTTTGAAGATGACACTATGGATCAGACAGGGCACGGTGCAGGAAACCTGGTCTGCACGCTTCAAGGAAACAAAGAGGGAGCGGATACCATCTACTTCACCTCCCATATGGATACTGTGGTTCCCGCTGTGGGCGTGAAGCCTTCTGTTAAAGATGGATATGTGTACTCTGATGGTACGACCATTCTTGGTGCAGACGATAAAGCGGGCCTTGCTGCGATGCTGGAAATGGTGCGGGTGTTGAAAGAGCAGAACATTTCACACGGTACAATCCAATTCATTATCACAGTTGGTGAAGAATCCGGACTGGTTGGTGCGAAGGCGCTTGATTCTTCATTAGTTAAAGCAAAATACGGCTTTGCATTGGATAGTGACGGAAAAGTCGGCAACATCATTGTTGCTGCACCAACACAGGCTAAAGTGAAGGCCACCATCAACGGAAAGACTGCCCACGCAGGGGTTGCTCCTGAAAAAGGTGCATCTGCCATCACCATGGCATCCAAAGCAATCTCCAGAATGCCTCTTGGCAGAATCGACGAAGAAACGACAGCCAACATCGGCCGTTTCGAGGGCGGCGGAGCGACAAACATTGTTTGCGACCGTGTGGATATTCTGGCAGAAGCCCGCTCACTTGTTCCGGAAAAAATGGAAGCTCAAGTAGCCAAAATGAAAGAAGCATTCGAATCTGCCGCAAGTGAATTGGGCGGAAGCGCTGAAGTAGAAGTGACGGTTATGTACCCTGGCTTCAAATTCGGGGAAGGCGATCACGTAGTGGAAGTTGCACGCAAAGCAGCACAACGAATCGGCCGTCCGAGTGAATTGCTGACAAGCGGCGGAGGAAGCGATGCTAATGTCATTGCCGGTTTCGGCGTACCAACAGTCAACCTTGCTGTGGGGTATGAAGAGATTCACACGAAAAATGAAAGAATGTCTGTTGAAGAACTTTCCAAACTGACTGAAATGGTGGTTGCCATCGTTCAAGAGGTTTCAGGCGAATAATAGTAAGTGAAGCAGCCCCTGTCTATTGACGCAGAGGCTGCTTTTTTGTTGTATAGGAAATTATTAAATCACACTCTGTAGAGAACGTATAGCTATATTATTTACGTCTAGCTCCAGCGCCTAGCCCCTCGGGGTCAAATAACCCAAAGAGAATAAAAGGAAAGCCCGCCTTTTTTTCTCTTTGGAACATTTGCCTGTCGGGGCTGATCAAGGCGCTTGCGCTTTTGTTCCGTCCAGCTTCAGCACCTAGCCCCTCTGGGTCAAATAACCCAAAGAGAATAAAAGGAAAGACCGCCTTTTTTTCTCTTTGGAACATTTGCCTGTCGGGGCTGATCGAGGCGCTTTCGCTTTTGTTCTTTAGTGGAGTGGTTTTTAAGCCAGCCGGTATCTCAGGTGAAAAATCTCTTAGCTAAACACTATATATTATTGTTTTTTTTGCCGATAAAAAAGAGAAGAGTATTTCTAATCTCCTAATTAATCCTTACAGTAATTAATTTTTATGGTAAATTAGTTCTATACATAATTCTTGGAAACCTTACCCAATAAAGGAGCGTCATTATGGATATAAACAAAAAAGCAATAATCTTTCATGCGGGAAAAGAAGAGTACGCCATTCCGGTCGGTCATGTAATATCAATTGAAAAACTTGAGAATATTACACCGATCCCTCAGCTTCCCCAATATGTATTAGGCATCACGAAGGTAAGGGGAGAGCTTGTGCCGGTCATCGACTTTGCCAATATCCTTTATGGAAGAACAGAATCCACTTCAGATAAAAAACTGATAGTATTGAAGTCGGAAATTCTTTCACTGGGGATTATCGTGAATGAAGCAAAGGAAATATTGGATATTCCGGAAGGAGCCATCACACAAATGGGATTAATGGCTTACTCCCGGACGAAGTACTTCTCTGGTGTCATCAATCTTGAAGACAGGCTGATCACGATGATTGACCCTGATATTCTTGTAGAGAGCCTTGATGGAATCAGGGAAATACAAGAATATATGAAGACTCATCAATAAAAGCCTCGGTGAGGTGCTGCTGGTCTCTCCTAGAGTTGATAAATGAAGATAAAAGGGATTTTGATGTACTTTGATTAGACTGCGAGGTACATCATCTGGCATTTTCTCAATTTAATGTACATCGCTTCAGGTGCGAGGTACATCATCTTGTCATTTTCACATTTTGGTGTACTTCGCTTCAGGTGCGGGGTACATCATCTTGTTATTTTCTCATTGTGATGTACTTCGCTTCAGGTGCGGGGTGCATCATCTTGCCATTTTCTCATTTTGATGTACTTCGCTTCAGGTGCGAGGTACATCATCTTGTCATTTTCACATTTTGGTGTACTTCGCTTCAGGTGCGGGGGGCATCATCTTGTTATTTACTCATTTTGATGTACTTCGCTTCAGGTGCGAGGTACATCATCTTGCCATTTTCACATTTTGATGTACTTCGCTTTAGGTGCTAGGTACATCATTTTGCCATTTTCTCATTTTGATGTATTTCGCTTCAGGTGCGGGTGCATCATTTTTATTTTTTCTGTGTTCATATGCGGCGTTCAGCTTGCGAGGTCCATCCCAAACGTCTTCCAGGATTCCCGGTGCTGTCTATTGGAATCCCGAACGTGTGCTCTGAGGAATTATATAGTACACTAATAGAGAGGGGAAAAGGGCTTGAGTGCTCATCCTAGAGAGTATCTGAAAAAAAGGGCTGGTTTGCATGCATCCTCACTATCCTAAAAATGGAAGAGTCATTCTTCATGTCGATATGAACAGTTTCTACGCTTCTGTTGAGGCTGCCTATAATCCTGAACTAAAGGGAAAACCTCTGGCGATTGCTGGGAACCCGGATGAAAGGAGAGGGATTATCGTCACCTGCAGTTATGAGGCACGCAAGTTCGGGGTCAAGACCACGATGACCTTATGGGAAGCGAAAAAGCTTTGTCCCCAGATGATCATCATGCGTCCGAATTTTGACCGATATCGTGCTGCGTCGCAGGGGATGTTTGAGATATTAAGGCAGTATTCCGAGCTCGTGGAACCTGTTTCGATCGATGAAGGATATGTTGATATAACAGACAGCCAGACATTGGGAAGCCCGTTATTTATCGCTGAATCCATCCAGAACCAGATTCTGTCCCAGCTGGACCTGCCTTCAAGTATCGGCATTGCACCCAATAAGTTCCTTGCCAAGACTGCTTCTGATATGAAAAAGCCAATGGGCATCACGGTGCTCCGCAAGAGGGATTTACCAGGAAAGATTTGGCCGCTTGATGTAAAAGAGATGCATGGCATTGGAGAGAAAACGGCTCAAAAATTATATACATTGAAGATCAACACAATCGGGGAACTATCTAAAGCAGACGAAATTCAACTGAAAGCACAGCTGGGCATCAATGGACTCCGCTTGAAAGCGAGAGCCAACGGGCAGGATGACAGGCCCGTGGATCCTGATTCTGTTTACGATTTTAAAAGTGTCGGCAACTCGACGACTCTGCCAAGGGATACTGCCAACCAAAAGGAATTGTTGAATACGCTGAATCAGCTGTCCGCAAAAGTGGCATCGAGGATGAAATCGAAAGAGACACTCGCCTCAACGGTTATGATTACGATGAGATTCAAAAATCGAAAGACCATAACAAGAAGCAAGAAGATGAAGAACCCTGTCGGCTCTCAGGAGGAAATTTTTACAGCAGCGAGATCGCTGTTTCTTCAGCACTGGAATGGGAATTCACTCCGTTTACTGGGAGTAACGGGCCAGGATCTTGTGGAGCGGAATGATGCCGCCCTTCAGCTTGATCTCTTCTCGTTTGAAGAACATGCCAAGAAGGAGCCCTTGTACCTTGCATTAGAGAAGCTTCAGACCAAGTACGGAAAAGATATGATTAAAAAAGGAATCTCGGCGAAACAGGAGAAGCGGGATCCCCATGATGATACGAGTTTTAATAAGGATTTTTTGCGGAGAGATAAATAACCGGCAGCGAATAGTATTTTCCAGATTATTTTAACAGGCCTAATGCAACAATAAGGATGAGGTGTATTGTTTGCACTGGGCCCGCTGTCTTTGTTAAATTTATAAAGATTGTTTACTTAACTAAATACACAAATGAAAGGACGTATGAACATGTCGAAACAACAAATCGGTGTGATCGGCCTTGCGGTAATGGGTAAAAACCTGGCATGGAATATTGAAAGCAGAGGATATTCAGTGTCTGTTTATAATCGTTCTCGTGAAAAAACGGATGAAATGCTTCAAGAGTCCAAAGACAAGAATGTCGTTGGTACATACAGCATAGAGGAATTTGTACAGTCTCTTGAGACACCAAGAAAGATCTTGCTTATGGTGAAAGCTGGAGGTCCTACAGATGCCACAATCGAACAGCTGAAGCCATTTCTTGATAAAGGGGATATCCTGATTGACGGTGGTAACACATTCTTCGAGGATACCCGCAGACGGAATCACGAGCTAAGTGAATCTGGAATCCACTTTATCGGTACCGGCGTTTCCGGTGGTGAAGAGGGTGCACTTACAGGTCCATCCATCATGCCGGGCGGCCAGAAAGAAGCGTATGAACTGGTTGCGCCAATCTTCAAGGATATTGCTGCAAAAGTAGATGGCGAAGCTTGTACCACATATATCGGGCCGGACGGTGCGGGACACTATGTGAAAATGGTCCATAACGGAATTGAATATGGTGACATGCAGCTGATCGGGGAATCTTATTTCCTATTGAAACACGTAGCTGGATTCAGTGCTGAAGAACTGCATGAAACGTTTGCAGAGTGGAATAAAGGCGAATTGGACAGTTACCTGATTGAAATCACGGCTGACATCTTCACCAAGTACGATGAAGAAACAGGAAAGCCTATGGTGGATGTGATCTTGGATAAAGCAGGACAAAAGGGAACAGGCAAATGGACAAGCCAAAGTGCGCTTGACCTGGGTGTTTCTCTTCCAATCATCACAGAATCCGTTTTCGCGCGCTTTATCTCCAGCATCAAAGATGAGAGAGTGAAGGCAAGCAAGATCCTTTCCGGACCGGAAACGAAACCATTCGAAGGTGACAAAAAAGAATTGGTTGAATCCATCCGTAAAGCTCTTTATATGAGTAAAATCTGTTCTTATGCACAAGGATTTGCCCAAATGCGTGCTGCTTCTGATGAATACGGCTGGGATCTCAGCTATGGCGAAATCGCGATGATTTTCCGCGGCGGCTGTATCATCCGTGCCCAATTCCTTCAAAAGATCAAAGATGCCTATGATAAAGAGCCTCATCTTTCCAACCTGCTTCTTGATGATTACTTCAAGGAAATCGTTGAAAGCTACCAATATGCTCTTCGTGACGTCATCTCAACAGCAGTGCAAAACGGTATCCCGGTACCAGGGTTCTCTGCAGCTCTTTCTTACTATGACAGCTACCGCACAGAAACTCTTCCTGCCAACCTTATCCAGGCGCAGAGAGACTACTTCGGAGCCCATACGTATGAGCGCACAGACAAAGAAGGAATCTTCCATACAGAGTGGATGTCCAAATAATCAAGAAAAGCTCTCCAGGTCTTACTGAGGGAACTGAAAAATTGTCGATACCATAAACAAGAGAAAGCCGGCCCTTCTTCCTATAAGAGGAAGGAGAGCTGGCTTATTTCTTGTTTTAAATCTTTTTATATTTTACCGTAAATATAACCATGGCACCATGTATATCCATGCCGATATCTGAACATAAGAATAGGAAAAATACTTATCCTCAAGCTCCCTGAAAAGAAAGGAAAAAGTGATTTATTAATTTATTTCTTCGTATTATCGTCATAAGGGAGGATTATATCATATAGATCCATATAACTTACTGAACTTCTATGATAGTTGTTTCCCTTGAAAACAACATACTTAAATCGATGGTTCTATTAAAAAGTAATCCCTTGGCAGTGAATAGTATTTTTTTCTCCAGGTTGATTAGAGTGGAGGGTGCGCGACCTCCTGCGGGACTAGCGGGACAGGTGAGACCCCCAATCCAGTTCCAGCGCCCAGTCCCTCGGGGTCAAATAACCCGAAGAGAATAAAAGGAAGACCGCCTTTTTTCTCTTCGGAACATTTGCCTGTCGGGCCTGATCGGGGCGCTTCCACTTTATATACAGGCGAAGCCGAGGAGGCTCACCGCCCGCCCCGCGGAGTCGTGCAACTGGAACGGAAATCAACACTTTTTCATTAAAACTTTAAAAATGAAAGGCAGAACCGCTCTTTGGAGTTAACGGTTCTGCTTTTACTACTTTGTGAACTCTTTTCAGTGCCCTCGTCTTACTGGAGAGCTTTCTTTAATAATTCTCCTCATCTTTATAAGAAAAGAGAATCATTTTATAAGGTTTTACGCCTTCTTTTTTTTCGTTCTTCCCCTCTCGTTTATCCACCAGCTTCCTCACTTCATCATTCAGGTGCTGCCATTCTTCAGGGGTAAGTTCCAAACCGTATTCCGTATACATCGCATTGCTCTCCTGCCTTGCCGGATCACCTTCTAAATCATTCTTTAATACATTGAATCCCTTATTTAAACTGAACATCATCTTGGAGATCAGAAACTCCCTGTGTTCCATGGCAAATTCGCCTTCGAAACTGTAGGCAATGTCATCTTCATAAAGATGCTTGGAGGAATAGTACTTCTCGAGTATATTTCCTACCTTTCTTTCCTCTACCACCATGATCAAACCAAGATTCTGCAGCTTTTGGATTGGATAATAGAGGCGTGATTGCTTTTCATCCAGTTCTGATGCAATCTCTTTTACTGTTTTGCTGCTGAATTTTACGCTAGTAATAATCCTTTCCAGCTTCGGGTCAAAAATGGCTTTAGCCACTTCCAGATTATCAATCTTCAAGCCAATCACCTCTCACTTTGTTTTGCTCTATCTATTTTATCAGATTATTACGCTGAAAAATATTAAAGGCGTTAAAATTAATTTTAACATACACGTTTACAAAATATATTTAATTAATGGAGGGAATGTCTTTGTTCCAATTACTCAAAAACCGTTCTTATCGTCGATTATGGTCTGCTCAGGTGATCTCTGAATTAGGAGATGGAATTTCTCATTTGTTAATATTATTTCTGGCTTCCGAGTTGACCAGCAATCCCATGGTGTTTGGTTACATTCTTATTGCCCGTCACCTTCCTGGAATGTTGTTCGGTACACTCGTTGGCCCATTGGTTGATCGGTTCTCAAGAAAGAGAATGATGATCGGTGCCGATTTATACCGGTTTGTGATTGTTCTATTAATGATCGCCGGCCAGTCATCCATCACGCTGCTGCTCTTCCTGATATTTATGCAGGGAATCGGGGCTGTCTTCTTTGAACCAGCGAAGTCCGCTGTCATACCGACCATTATGAGAAAGGATGAGATACCGGCAGCTGTGAGCCTTTCTCAATCCACCTACATGATGATGATGATCATCGCTCCTTCCATTGGAGGATTTCTTTTGCTGATTGACCATATTTCACTGATTTTCATATTGGATGCAGCTACTTTTCTCATATCGGCCTTGTTTCTGCTGAGGTTGAAGCTGGATAATAGAGAAGAAGAGAAAAGTCATCAAGAGGCGGGGATCTCTTATCTGATATCCCTGAAGCAGGGACTTCAGTCAGTAACCAGTAACCGGTTTATCACAGGAATATTCATCCTTCTTACCTCCGCTGTTTTCGTGCTGAGTATTGTAAGCGCCAATGTGTACGCGATTATCCTCAATGTGTTTGAAGTCAGCCAGGTGCATTTCGGTATGATGGAATCTCTTGAAGGGGCTTTTGGCATTCTTGGTGCCCTTGCTGTTCCACTCCTTATGAAAAAGGTCAGCAATAAGGCGCTTATCATGTATTCTTTTGGTTTTTCAGGACTATTAGCGGCAGTAGTGATTCCTGTGTATGACTTACATACAATGGTCCCGCTTGTTTCCCTCTATATATGGATGAGCTTGATCGGAGCCGCTAATCCATTCATCAATATCCCTTTGAACAGCATGCTGATGCAGGGAGTGCCGGAAGAACTTCTCGGGAGGATCTCCGGAATCCTGACAACCTGCTTTAATGGAAGCCTGCTAGGCGGGCTTCTGCTCGGAGGATGGCTTGCCACTCTTGCTGGGCCATTATGGACAGTTACTGCAGGCGGTCTTTGTCTAATTGCAGTCAGCCTGATCTTTCCCCTGTCTAAATTTTATGGCTATCTTACAGTGGCGGTTTCTACTCCTGAAAATGCTGAAAGGGCGGGGTGACAGGAAGGAAGTTACTTAAGTTTGCAGTAGTAAATAAAGCTGCTGCTGAAAATTGTTAAAGCAAAAGGAAACCTTGCTGGATTTCATTCGTGAAAACTGTTATTAACCTATAGATGGAGTTGGGACAGAGTGATCATTGAAATCCTTGCCAATATCGGTATGGCGATGCAAATGTTTCTGCGCGGCATGCCGGAAGAAGAAATCAATAAAAATATTGAAAAGCTTCAATCCTTAGAATGGTTCTAGCAAGTGTATAAAGAACATAAGAGAGCTATAGAAGAGGACCCTGATATTCGTTACCTTAATGGCTGGGCAAAGGTGGAGAAAGTTCAGCGAAGTGAATATCGCTCTAAGAGGTTGAGGGGAAAAATCTTAGGAATGATAGATAATAGATAATTAATAGATTTTATTTGTGTGTAATAAAAACCAGCAGGGATGTCACAAATGACTTTGACAAGTGCAACGATAAAGGATATAATCTTTAGAAAATTCGATATAATCGAGCGTTGATGAGAACAGTAGTCAGGAAGTAGATATTTACAGAGAGCTCCCTCCCGCTGAAAAGGAGCAATATCCGCCTTGATGAATAAAGCCTCGGAGCTTCTTGCCAATCTAATGAACCGCATTAGGGATAGCGAGACGGGTTCTTCCGTTATGAAGATAGGGTATGACAGTACCTGAAGAGGTTGGTATGGCGACATATCAACAAACTGAGGTGGTACCGCGAAGTGATAACTCTCGTCCTCAAGAATCATTTTCTTGGGGGTGGGAGTTTTTTTATTGTCCAAAAAATGAGTCGATGTTGTGCTCATTGAGAGTAAATCAATTTAGAAATTTTTACGATAATCCGGCTTTACTATAAACTAGTATTTCAGAAAGGTGAGTTCTATGAATCCAATATTATTAGATGTTCCTTTACAAATTGAAATAGAGAGACTGCTTCTTCGGGCACCCCGCCAAACCGGGGATGGTGAAGTTGTTAACCGGGCAATCAGAGAATCTTTTCCTGAGCTAAAAGCCTGGCTTCCATTCGCGCAGGAAATTCCAGCTGTTGAGGAAACAGAGGTTAACTTGAGAAATGCTCATATTAAATTTCTGCAAAGAGATAGCTTTCGTTTTCTTATCTTCCTTAAAGAGACCAATGAATTCATCGGAACCACCAGTCTCCAGGGGATTGACTGGGACATTCCTAAATGTGAAATCGGTTATTGGATTAACACTAAGTTCAGTGGTAATGGATATATGACCGAAGCTGTAAAGGGCATAGCGGACTTAGGATTAAATCATATCGGATTCAGGAGAATTGAAATCAGATGTGAATCAACCAACCTCAAAAGCCGTTCTATTCCTGAGAAACTTGGTTTTGCATTTGAGGGCACGCTGAGAAATGATGACCTATCCGCGGATGGCAGCAAGCTGACTGACACTTGTTTTTATTCGGTGATAAAATAAAATGGAAATAGACTTTTATTAAAGAGGGAGCTGAATCTATATCTCCCTCCTTCAGCTATCTCATTAGAAAGGATCATTTCATTTTTTTAAAGGAGAGGAGAAAATTGCTTGTAGGTCAAATATTATATGTATTGGGTATAGCTTTTGTCTTTTTTAGTATTGTATTAATGGTTATGAATTTAATCTTGGATGGCGGAGGAGGAGTTGTCATTCCGCTTTTTGCTTTGCTGAATGGACTCATCGCAATGGGGGTCGGAGATATTGTTATCGACCTCAATTATAAGAAAAAACTTGAAAAGAATAAGAATAGTATCTGAGAGGACGCATCCAGGCGTGAACCCATAATCCATACTTTCTGAATGAGAAGGACTGTATTCATTGGGAGCGCATCAAACTATTAGTCATCTAAATTATGCAGGTGAGCTTTTGAAAAGCGGGGGATCTAATTTGAGGGTGATTTATCTCGGTATATATTTTATCAGTGTGTTGGCGACAATAATGATGTATATCTTAGGAAATAACCTGACCGAACCTTTATTGACTGAAAGCGGATTGGGAGGAGGAAACGGCAACCCTGGTCTTTTTCCTTTCGTGGTTTTATCTCCTTTTCTCCTTATATTCATTTACGGCAGTTATTGGCTTTTCAACAAGTTGATTGCATCTGTGACAACAAAGTCAGTAAAAAACTTAACTATCATCAGTTGTGCCGTAATTGGCTTAATTTTGGCTGTCTCAATCAAAAAAGCTGCTGAACTCCGCTTGCTGATAGTGGAGCAGAACCCATCGTTTGAAAATGTGTCGCAGGTTGATCTTATAAATACTTATTCTAATTCAATTTTCTTTAATTTTTATACTTTTGTGGCGCTGCTCCTCATCATTTTGGCTGCTGCGGGTATTCGGGCTCTTTTAGTGAGGAGATAATCAAACAATTTACGATGGCCGGAAGGGAAACTATTCAAGAACTTATAAATGCAGCATTTATCCAAAACAGAAAGATTGTTATCATAGAAGAAAAAAAGAGGTGATCTTGATGAAGGCTAAAGCAAAAATTGAGGATATAGTTGAACATATGGAATTCCAGATTGACGAATGGAGGAATTTATTGAATATAAAAACAGGAAAAGTAGTTTCCGTTTCATCAGATGAACTGGCTGCAGCTGAAGACGAAGAGCCATTTGATCACCTGCCCCAGTGGCAGCAGGAACAGCGGATGGAAGCTATGGAAGTGGTCGAGAACTTTGAAGATTACAGGGAACTTCCAACCAAGTTTGATATCAATGAATACGACATCATGGAAGATTTTTGTCTCTCTATTTCCAATGAAGAACAAAAAAATGATCTTTTAAGAACGATTAGAGGGAGCGGCGCTTTCAGAAGGTTCAAGGATACAATCGCCGAGTGGGGTTTGAATGACCAATGGTACTCCTTCAGAACAGAAAAGTTTAAACAAATTGCCATTGAATGGTGCAGGGACAACGAGATCAGCTATGTTTAAGTAGAATCGAGATGATGTAAAAAAGACTCGCCAGAATATCTGACGAGTCTTTTTACTATAAATATTTTGTTATCCGATCAATTCATCCATCAAAATAACACGTGCAGGCGATGCATCCGTGCCTTCAATTTTTAATGGTGCAGCTACCATGAAGTAGGAGCCTTCTTCAATGTCTTTCAACTGAAGGCCTTCCATGATGATGATACGGCTGCCCATCAGGGTTCTGTGAGTCGGATGTCCTTCCTGGGCTCTTTCGATGCCAAGAGAATCGATTCCCGTTCCGGCCACTTTCTTTTCCTTCAAGTATGCGGCTGCGTCTTCTGCTACATAGATGAATTCAAAGTTAAACTCTGTATCCCAGGAGTTCTTTGTTTTAAAAAGAAGGAAATCATTTTCCTGGATATCATAGTTTTCGATATCTTTCTTGGTGATCTTTTCTTCGACAGAGGTCAGGTCCAGTACTTTAACAGGTCGGACAAGCTGCTGGATATCAATTGTTTCGATTGTTTCTCCGTCATTGATCATATGAAGAGGGGCGTCCACATGGGTTCCTGTATGAACATCCATGGAGATCCTTGACTCGGTCACATGTCCGTTTGTATTTGTATTGATTTGCGGCTGTTTTTCCGGCTTGTTCTTATATACCGGCATTCCGTTAAAAATCGGTGCAGTAATGTCATAAATTTTCATTGTGCATCATCCTTTCAAGAAATATTAACAGTCGTCGACTTCGAGTTCAGAGAATGGCCACCAGAAGAATCCATCCTGTGCCAGCAGTTTGTCTGCGGCTAAGGGCCCCATTGTTCCTGATTCATAGTTAGGGAATTCTTCTTCAGTTGTGTTTTCCCAAACATTAGATATGGTATCCGTAAATGCCCAGGAAAGTTTCACTTCATCCCAGTGTGTAAAGTTCGTTGCGTCGCCGCGCATGCAGTCATGCAGAAGCTTTTCGTAAGCTTCTGGCGTGTTCATGCCGTCGACTCCATTGTTTACAAAGTTAAGTTTGACCGGTGTAGTCTCAATGTTCTGGCCGGTTTTCTTGGCATTCAAGTGAAGGGTGATTCCTTCTTCGGGCTGGATATGAATGACCAAAAGGTTCGGCGACAGCTGTTTATCGGTATTGTAATAAAGGTTCATCGGAATATCCTTGAACTGGATGACTATCTTGGTCGACTTGGCTTTCATTCTTTTTCCCGTGCGGATATAGAATGGCATGCCTGCCCAGCGGAAGTTATCGATCATCAGTTTTCCGGCGACAAATGTTTCTGTATTGGACTCAGGATCAACATTGCTTCCTGCACGGTACCCAGGAACTTCTGCATTGTTGATGAATCCAGCATCGTATTGTCCCCTGACAAAATAATCTTTCACTTCTTCCTGCTTCATCGGGCGAAGGGCTCTAAGCACCTTGACCTTTTCGCTTCTGATTTCATCTGTCGTCAATTTGATCGGCGGTTCCATTGCCAGAAGAGCGACCATCTGCATCATATGGTTCTGGACCATATCCCTTAAGGCTCCGCTCTTTTCATAGTACCGGCCGCGGTCCTCGACGCCCAGTTCCTCACTGGAAGTCACCTGGATGTTCGAAATGAAGCGGCTGTTCCATAAAGGTTCAAAAAGGGCATTTGCAAAACGGATGACTTCGATGTTTTGAACCATTTCTTTTCCAAGGTAATGGTCAATACGGTAGATTTCTTTCTCTGAGAACGCTGCACGAATTTGATTGTTCAGGACTTCTGCAGAAGCAAGGTCATGCCCGAATGGTTTTTCTATCACCAGGCGCTTGAATCCTTGCGTGTCCGTTAAGCCGTCTTGTTTCAAATGGTCTGTGATGGTGCCGAAGAACTCCGGTGCCATTGCTAGATAGAAAATTCGATTTCCTTGCAATTCGTACTGTTCATCCAATTGTACAGCCAGCTTATTTAACTCTATGTATGAATTACTGTCGGCCACGTCATTGGACTGATAATAAAAATGAGAGACGAATTCTTCGATGTTCTCATCTTTGCCGATGGATTTCAGGACCGATTCCTTAACATGTGCCTGGAATTCCTCATTAGAAAGCTCGCGTCGTGCCACACCTATAACGGCGAAGTTTTTAGCGATTTTTCCTTTTCTAAAGAGGTGATACAGAGAAGGAAAAAGCTTCCTTTTAGCCAAATCTCCAGTTGCTCCGAAAATCATTAATAAAGTTGATGGCGTATCATTATGTTTCACTGCTAAGACCTCACTTTTTCCTATTAAAATAACTATTCCGCAAGAAAGGACCATTTATTATTCTGATCAAGATATCTTCTATGCGAAAAGTCTATTATATGCTGTACTTTTTCTCAAAAACACTCTATACAAGTACTTAATTTTAAAGACTTCAGACGTATTTAGCAAATCATATGCTGTGTGATTTTCAGACAGGCCCTTCTATATAGTACACAATAGTGCTTATTAATGACATACTATTTTAGAATTAAGTTATGCTGTATCAGATATCCGTACCTTTAAATAGTGTCTCCAATTGTGTTCTTATTATTTTGGATCGTGCAGAGTGTGGAATTTCCCCTCAATCAGGTTTGTGGAGAAAGGAGCTTTAATACCACGCAGTGTGCCGGGTTGTGCTATTATGGAGGGGATAATATCAGGAGAGGGGGAGCTTCAATGGACTTGCTTTTTTTGGGAACAGGTGCCGGCGTGCCTGCCAAATCAAGGAATGTGACCTCTATTGCTTTAAAGCTTTTGGAAGAGAGAGGGGCAGTTTGGCTGTTCGACTGCGGAGAAGCGACGCAGCATCAAATCTTACATACAACGTTAAAACCGAGAAAGATAGAGAAGATCTTCATCACTCATTTACATGGTGATCATATTTACGGTCTGCCGGGATTGCTGGGGAGCCGCTCCTTTCAAGGAGGAGAAACCGAATTGACGGTTTATGGTCCTCCGGGGATCAGGGAGTTCATCCAGGTTTCCTTATCCATCAGCGGAACTCATCTGCTTTATCCTTTACATATTGAAGAAATAGAAGAAGGGCCCATTTTTGAAGATGAACTATTTTCTGTGGAAGCGCGTTTGCTTGACCATGCGATTCCTTGTTTTGGGTACCGTATTGTAGAAAAAGACAAGCCGGGCGTCCTCCAAGCGGATAAGCTGAAAGATTTGGGAGTCAAGCCTGGACCTATTTTTAAAAAGCTTAAAGAAGGTGAGACAGTCACCTTGGAAGACGGCAGGGTGATAGTTGGAACCGACTTTCTCGGCCCCCCTGTAAAAGGAAGGGTGGTTACGGTCCTTGGTGACACCAGGGTTTCTACCGCAGCTGAAAAACTTGCGGAGGAGGCAGATGCCCTTATTCATGAAGCCACTTTCAGCGGGGACCAGGAAAAAATGGCTCATGATTATTTTCATTCCACAACCAAGCAGGCAGCTCAAACCGCTTTGTCAGCCGGTGCAAAGAAATTGTTTTTAACCCATATCAGCTCGAGGTTCACAGAAGCGGAATGGCCTGAACTACAGCAGGAAGCACGCGAAATCTTTCCTGAAAGTTATATAGCAAGTGATTTCTTTGAGGTGTCCATAACGAAAGAGTAGATTATCCTGTACGGGTGAGCGGGCAGTGTATCAGGTGCTGGCTTGTCCACGCCGGATATTTTTATTAGGCTCTTTTCGTAAACTTTGTTGCTATTTAATGCTAATTCCCAAAAAATGATCACTATAATAAAAATAATCTTGTAATAACGAAAAGAAAAGAGCTACTCTCCCTGGATTAGAAAGTAAACTCTTAGTTTTCGGGGAAAAACCCGGATCTTAGGATTTTTCCGAAAGCAACAATTTATGCGAAAACAGCTTTTTATTAATATCGGATAGAAAGCGGGGAATTACAGATGAAACACTTATATATTGTACGTCACGCAAAAGCGGAAGGACAGCCTCCTGAAGCAAAGCTTACGGCTCTTGGTGAGGAACAGGCCCGTTCTCTGGCTGATTTTTTTGAAGGCAGAAAAATTGATGCTTTATACAGCAGCCCGTTTTTACGTGCCCGGAAGACGATTGAGCCGCTGGCAGAAAAGAGAGGCGTTCCTATTATAGAGGATGCCCGCTTGGGTGAAAGGATATTGAGCGGCACCGATCTTGATGACTGGATGATGCATCTTGAAAAGAGTTTTGAGGACTATGAATATTTACTAGAAGGAGGCGAGTCAAACCGTACAGCTTATGAGAGAGCTTCCGCGTTCCTGGAAGAGATCCTCGAGAGCGATGATGATTATGTTGCTGTTGTCAGCCATGGCAACCTGACTACGCTGCTTCTAAGGTACTTTGATGATCGGTTTGGCTACCATGAGCTTATGAAGCTATCCAATCCGGATGTTTTTCATGTGAGTTTTGAAGAGGGGGAACCTTCTGTCGAGCGGATTTGGAGTGAGTGATAGACATAGTGTTGACTCTTTAGGTTCTAACTCACTTAGATTATGGATGGTTTGAGGGATACCCTCTAGTGTCTTTGGTAGATGAGGGAGACCTAAGTCGAAAAGAAGGCTTCTAGGTGTCCCTCGAGATGGCGCCGAGCGACACCAGAGCATGAAAAGAGAGCCTCAGGTGTCCCTCGAGATGTCGACGAGTGATACTAGAGCTGGAAAAGAGGGCCTCAGGTGTCCCTCGAAAAGTCACCGAGAGACACCAAAGCTGGAAAAAAGGATCTCAGGTGTCCCTCGGGAAGGCGCCGAGGGACATCAAAGTTGAAAAAAAGGCTTCTAGGTGTCCCTCGAAAAGTCGTCGAGCGACACCAGAGCATGAAAAGAGGGCCTCAGGTGTCCCTCGAAAAGTCACCGAGAGACACCAAAGCTGGAAAAAAGGGTCTCAGATGTTCCTCGGGAAGGCGCCGAGGGACATCAAAGTTGAAAAAAAGGCTTCTAGGTGTCCCTCGAAAAGTCGTCGAGCGACACCAGAGCAGGCAAAAGAGCCTCAGGTGTTTTTCTGGAAGGTGACGAGAGACGCCAGAGCAGAAAATTGCAAAATTCATCCCACCTATTAAGCTGCAAATCATTGACATGATTTCCACAGCCCATCCTTCATCCAAAAATCAAACAAAAAAGAGTGCAAACGCTATGTTTGCACTCTTTATATTACCAAGCCCTGTCATATTGCTTAGGCGGCTCGATTTCGACTCCAAGTTCTTTAGCAGCAGTTCTTGGCCAGTACGGGTCGCGAAGGAATTCCCTTGCGAGCAGAATAAGATCAGCACGATCATTTTGAAGGATTTCTTCTGCCTGAATTCCAGATGTGATCAGGCCGACTGCGCCTGTCGGAATTTCTGCCTTGCTCCTGATGGTTTCGGAGAATTTAACCTGGTAGCCAGGATAGACATCGATTTTCGCCGGTACGACTGCCCCGGAGCTGACATCGATCAGGTCGACTCCCTGTTCTTTCATCCATGATGAGTAAATGGCATAATCCTCTGCATCCAATCCGCCTTCCGCATAATCTTTTGCTGATACACGGACGAAGAGAGGGCCGTTCCACACCTCATTGACCGCTTCGAGCACTTCGCGCAGGAAGCGGTAGCGGTTTTCGGCAGAGCCGCCATATTCGTCGCTCCGCTTATTGGAAAGAGGAGAGAGGAACTCGTTGATCAAGTATCCATGTGCTGCGTGGATCTCGATTACGTCATATCCGGCTTTCTTGGCTCTTTCTGCTCCTTGTTTAAAAGCAGTGACCGTTTCTTCAATATCGCCTTTACTCATTTCTAATGGTGTTTTCATCTTCTCATTGAATGCGATGGAGGACGGAGCAATGATGTCTCCTTCAATCACAGCTTTCCTTCCTGCATGGGCCAGCTGGATACCGGTATGGGCGCCCTGTTCTTTCATCAGAGATACGAGTTCGCTGAGTCCTTCGATATGGTCGTCGCTCCAGATGCCCAGGTCCTGCGGGGAAATCCGCCCCTGTGCAGTCACAGCTGTTGCTTCCTGAATGATCAGTCCGACGCCGCCTACCGCCCTGCTCGTATAGTGGGTTTTATGCCAATTCTCCACTTTTCCATCTTCATTATGTGAAGAGTACATGCACATTGGCGCCATGACGATTCTGTTCTTCAAAGTAAGATCTTTGATTTTATATGATTCAAATAATTTGGCTGACACGCTATCCGCTCCTTTTTGATAAGCTGTTTTTCGCATTAATTGCTGCTTTCGAAAAATCCCAAGAGCGGCTCTTTTCGAGACAGCAACAAAGTTTACGAAAAGAGCCTTATGATATTTCGCCTTCCTAAATACATGCTTATTATATCAGCAGAAAATTTTCCGAAAAAGGATTTTGCCTTAGTCCTTCTCCATGCTGCGGAGTTCCTCTAAAGAATATTTGGTGCCCCGCCAGATTACGCCTCCTCGGACAAAGGTCAGCACAACCGCTCTTATGATACTGAATATGAAGATGAGGGCGGTTACCGGAAGTGCCAGGAACAAGGCTGGATGAAAGTCAGTCATTTTTTTGATGACCGATGTGTAGCTGCCCAAAATCAAAAGGATCACCGCCAAGCTCATCAGCCTTACAGTGGTATCCGATGACAGAAGCGTCAGGAAAGGGAATACCTGTGAAAAAAACACTCCGGAAATGGCCAGGAGCACCATTGAATAGCGGTAATAAAGGCCTGCGAATGTATTCTTCTCCAGCCCTTGAAAAGCGGCTTTCAATGTAGGGTACCACTCCACCCGCAGGAGGCTGATGGCGGTCACCATTCGTTGATTTAATTTATGTTCTTTGACTTTGAAGCCGAGCTGCAGATCATCATCCGGCCGGTTCTTCAAGCTTTTATGGGTACCAATCGTTTCATAGGCCGGCCGGGTCATCAGGTTGAAAGCGCCTATTCCCATTCCGATGGAAGACCGTTCATCGTTAGCTTTCCATGGCCGTTTGAAATAAGAAAACCCAAACAGAAAGAAGGCGATGAATGACTGCAGCCAAAAGCCTTTCGCTGTCAGGGAAGGAGCTGCCGTGAGATGATCGGCATTCTCGGTTTGCAGAACTCTTACTGCTTTTGAGATAGCGTCAGGGTCATAATGGACATCGGCATCTGTAAAAAGAAGCAGCTCACCTTCCGAGTGAAGATATCCCTGATAGAGGGCATGGTTCTTTCCAAGCCAGCCCTTTGGCAGCTGAGTTAAATGAAGCGTCTTGATTCTCTTGTCCATAGAGGCGATTCTCTCAATTTCTGCACCCGTTTCATCAGTTGAGCGGTCGTTTACGATGACCCACTGAAGTCTCTTATACGTAGATTTCAACTGCGATTCTATGCTTTTCCTGATAGTGTGGGCTTCATTTCTGGCAGGCACAATGATGGAAATTAGCGGCCCATCATGATCCGGCTCGGCCTTTTCCAATGAATTGATCTTCCGCAGTCCCAAGGCTATATCTGTAAATAAGATGGCCCAGCCAATCAAATTGATCGCAAGCAATATTAAAAGCATTCATCACTTCTCCTGTACTTTAGTCTCGTCTATTGCAATTCACTGCGTTTTTATCTATTGTAGCAATTAGTGTCTAGTCGTGCAGTTTTCAGTGTTTATCCTAGTATTTCCATTGCTGTTTTGAAAAAATTACATCCTTCTCATGACATCTAGTGAGAAAAGAAGTAAAATAAAAGAATGAATACTCATTCATTTTAAATATAGAAAAAGTGGTGAAATATATGAATGCCTATTGGGCTGGAGATATAGCAAAAATAGTGCTGCCGACGCCTTTTGCAGTCGGGGATGTAAATGTCTACCTAGTAAAAGGGGAAGCGCTGAGCCTGATTGATGTCGGCCCGCAAACCGCGGAAGCCAGAAAAGTCCTGGAGTTAAATCTTGCAGAATTAGGGTATTCAGTACAAGACATCGAGCAGGTCATCCTGACTCATCATCACCCTGATCACGCCGGGATGCTTGACTGGATGCCGGACCACATCGATATAATCGGCCACCCCGCCAATGAAAGATGGCTTGTGAGGACCGATGATTTTGTGGAAGAGCATGACCGTTTTTATGTAAAATTATTTTTGCAGTCCGGTCTGCCGCAAGAATTCCTGCACTTCATCCATAAAATCAGGGCTCCCCTTGAGTTCATGGGAAACAGGGGATTGACTCGTACAATAATGCAAGGGGATTCGATTCCCGGTATGAAGGAATGGACTGTATTGGACACACCGGGCCACGCCCAGAGCCATATTTCTTTTTGGCGCGAGAAGGACGGCACGATGATTGCCGGGGACCACATTCTCTCTCATATCTCGCCCAATCCGCTGATCGAACCTCCTGAGAAAGAGGGAGAAGAGCGGCCAAAGCCTCAGCTTCAATACAATCAATCCCTGCAGGGGCTTTTGCAAGTGGATATCAATCTTGCTTATACAGGGCATGGGGAAGAGGTTGTCGATGTGCATTCTCTTATACATAAACGGCTGCAAAAACAGCATGACCGGGCAATGCATGTGAAAGAGCTGTTGAAAAATGATCCGCAGTCTCTCTTTTCACTTTGCCGAAAACTTTTTCCATCCGTTTATCGTAAAGAGCTTGGTTTGACGTTGTCTGAAACACAGGCTCAAATCGATTATTTAGAAGCGGGGCATGAGATATCCCGGGAAGAACGGGATGGTGTCCTGCTGTATTACTGTTAAAAAGAAGGTGAAACCGTGAATCAGCGTTTAAAAAATAAAAATGTAGTCATTACCGGAGCGTCCGGCGGAATTGGTGAAAAAATCGCACTCAAAGCAGCGGAAAGCGGAGCAAATGTCGTGCTGATGGCCCGCAGTGAAGACCGCCTAAAAGAACTGCAAAAAACGATTGAGAGCCGGTATAAGGTGAAAGCCTTCATCCACAGTGTCGATGTATCCCGGTTTGAATCGATTCCCTCTGTTTTTCAATCGATTTACAGGGAGGTTGAGAATGTAGATGTCCTCGTCAACAATGCCGGTTACGGAATTTTTGACGAAGCCGACCAAGCAAGCTTTGAAGATATCAAAGGGATGTTTGATGTGAATGTTCTGGGGCTCATTGCCTGTACCAAGCATGTGCTGCCGATCATGAAAAAAAGAAATTCAGGGCATATCATCAACATTGCTTCCCAGGCAGGCAAGCTCGCGACGCCTAAATCCAGTGCCTACTCCGCCTCAAAGCATGCTGTGCTTGGGTACACAAACAGCCTGCGCATGGAAGCATCCTCTTCAAACATCTATGTAACGGCTGTCAATCCTGGACCGATTGCAACCAACTTCTTCAATGTCGCAGACCGTTCCGGCACTTATGCCAAAAATGTGGAGCGATTCATGCTCGACCCGGATGCAGTTGCCGAAAAGATCGTTGATAAGATGCTCACCAACACCAGGGAAATCAACCTGCCGCGCTGGATGAATGCGGGCAGCGTCCTTTATACCCTGTTTCCAGGGGTTGTCGAGCGTCTCGGGAGAAATGCTTTTTTCAAGAAATGATGAGAACCCAGGACTATTTGGTCCCGGGTTTCCCTTAGTGGTGCACACTAATCTAAAACACACCTGAAACGCACTTGAATTGACAGTGCGTTTTTTTATTGATTTGACAGAGGAAATAGTAAATTACAGAACTGCCMCAATGGCTTCAAAATAGAATTCGTTGAATTGAAACATTTGTCCGGATCTTTTTCAGTAAGGTGTCCGGATTAAGAAAACATGCAGACAGGTAATTTCGGTGTAAAAAGAACACTTCGGTCGGGAGTGGCATAGAAATGCGCGGGGTGACCGATGTGGGGGCAGCTTCAGTCGGGAGCGGCCCAAAAATTGCGCTGGGTGACCGATGTTTGGACAACTTCGGTCGGGAGCGGTCCGAAAAATGCGTGTGGTGACCGATGTTTGGGCAGTTTCGGTCGGGAGCGGTCCGAAAAATGCGTGTGGCGACCGATGTGGGGGCAGCTTCGGTCGGGAGCGGCCCAAAAAATGCGTGTGGCGTCCGATGCGGGGGCAGCTTCGGTCGGGAGCGGCCCGAAAAATGTGTGTGGCGACCGATGTGGGGCCAGCTTCGGTTGGGAGCGGCCCAAAAAATGCGTGTGGCGACCGATGTGGGGCCAGCTTCGGTCGGGAGCGGTCCGAAAAATGCGTGTGGTGACCGATGTGGGGGCAGCTTCGGTCGAGAGCGGCCCAAAAAATGCGTGGGCGACCGATGCAGGATCAGCTTCGAACAGCAACTGCCACATCCATTTTTCCAGTGTGCATTCATGATTTCACCACAATTGTCCATTCCTTGCTGATTACCCTTATTTGTCCAAAATCTCAAAAATTTTCACTGTGTACCAACAAATAATATTTGAAAACGAACGTATATTCGTATACAATTTTAGATAAAATAGAACGAATGTTCCCTTTCGGAAAGGAGTGGAGAAAATGACTGTCGACTATGGTGATCTTCCCGACCAGAAAATTTTATGCATCGATATGAAGAGTTTTTATGCAAGCTGCTCGGCTGTCATGATGGGGCTTGATCCATCCGACTGCTACCTGGCGGTGGCGGGAAAATTGGACCGCCCCGGAAGCGTCATCCTGGCTGCTTCCCCCAAATTGAAAAAGGAATTCGGCATCAAAACCGGTTCCCGTCTGTTCGAAGTGCCAAAGGACCCCAAAATTCTGGTAGTTGAACCTGCTATGGCTGCCTACATCCGCATTTCCACCGAGATCACCCGTCTGTTTCACCGGTATGTACCCAAAGATGCAATCCATACGTACAGTGTCGATGAAAGTTTTTTGAAAATAGACGGAACCTCCCATCTATGGGGTGACGCCCATACCATCGCCTGGAAAATCAAACAGGACATCGAAAGGGAGTTCCAGCTTCCCTGTGCCATCGGAATCGGCCCGAATATGCTGATGTCGAAGCTGTGCCTCGACTTGGAGGCCAAAAAGCATGGAGTCGCTGAGTGGACCTATGAAGATGTTCCTGAGAAGTTATGGCCGGTTTCCCCGCTGAGTGAAATGTGGGGAATCGGCAGGCGGCTTGAGAAAACCCTGAACCGCATGGGGATCTTCAATGTCGGCCAGCTTGCGAAATTCGACCTGCAGAAGCTGGAAAGCAAATTCGGCATCATGGGCAACCAGCTGTATTATCATGCCTGGGGAGTCGATTTGTCTGAAATCGGAGCGCCGATCATGGATGGACAGGTCAGCTTCGGCAAAAGCCAGATTCTTCTGCGCGATTATAAAGAGGAAGAGGAAATCAAAAGCGTCATGCTTGAGATATGCGAAGAGGTGGCCCGGCGGACCCGGAATCACCGGCAGGCAGGGCGGACCATCAGCTTGAGCATAGGCTACAGCCAGGAGGAATTTGGCGGAGGATTCAACCGGTCGCGATCGATAGAAGAGCCCACGAATATCACCATGGACTTATATAAAGTCTGCCTTCAACTCTTCAAGGAAAACTACAACGGCAAAACCGTCCGCAGCATCTCCATCAGCCTCGGAAACCTCTTTCCGGATGAAAGTATGCAAGTCAGCCTGTTTGAGCCAGACCGCTGGAAGAAACGGGAGCTCGGATATGTCGTCGACCAAATCCGCCACAAATATGGTTCAGGTGCTTTGCTGCGGGCCATTTCCTACACCGCTGCCGGCACTGCCAAACACCGTGCGACTCTGGTGGGAGGGCATAAGGCGTAAAGTGAGGATCAAGCCGTCAAGGTCCGTCCTACTTTCTCTTAGCTTCGCCCTTAGCCTGAAAGAGAAACCTGCAATTTTTGAAGTCAGCCGAAATAGCCAAATTGAAAGAGAAAGAGGTGATCAAAATGAACCGCGACCGTGGAAGAATCAAGTGGACCTCCATGATGCTGCCGGAGCATGTGAAACTGCTGAGGGACTGGGCACACGAAGACAGCTTTGAGCAGCAGAAGAAAGTGGATGAGCAGCATCTTGAGGAGTTGAACGAAATCACAGCGGAAGCCATGGAGTTCAGCCGCCTGGTCACCATTACCCATTATGCCGGCCGGCGCCATGAATTACTGATCGGCCGCATTCATTATTACGACGGATTGAAGGGAAAGCTTCATGTCCTTGACCGCTTCGAAAAGAAATATTACCTGTCAATCAATGACATTGCCGACATTCATTTTACAGAAGAATAATCACAAAAAAAGCCTGATATAAAGGAGGAATCCCTTTCTCAGGCTCATGGAAAACTTATTTATCATCCAGTACTTTTTCTGCGCGTACACATGATTCAAACTTGCCTTTATGAGATGCATCACAGAAAGGCATTCTCGTTGAAAGTCCGCAGCGGCAAAGAGAAAATACGTTTTTTGTCGGAAAAACATTGCCTTCTGCGTCCACAAGCTCAACGTCACCTGTTACTTTTAAAGATCCATTGTCATTCACTTTGATTTGCACTTTTGTCATAAAAATCATCCTTTCTGTTTGTTACAAAGAGTCCCCACCTTGATAGTAAGTGGAAGGTTGGAAAAATGCAACAATTTCTGTGATCCTATATAGCGGCTTTTGAAATATCCAAGAGTGGAAATAATAGATGAGCCAGTTTAAAAAGGCCTTATACTTCATAATCCCTAAAAATGAAAAACAGCCAAGTCATATGGTAAACTAACGCCACAGGCATAACGTCAAGGAGGTTTACAGATGGACATCACAATAACCAATGAAGCACAAGAGGTTTTGAAGACAAAAATAGGCGGTCAAAAAGGCTATTTGAAAATAAAGTATGAAACAGAAGGCTGCGGATGCGTCATGAGCGGAATCCCTGTTTTAGAATACGTCACTCAAAAGGGCTGGGATGATATCGAAATCAGTACAGAAGCAATGCCGGTACTGGTCGAGAAATCAAAAACAGTCTTTTACGACAAGGATTTGAAAATCGACTTTTCCTCTTCCGCTAATACGTTTCAGTTGAAGAGCCCCAGTCAGATATTAAATGGAAGAATGAGTTTCATCATTCATTAAAAAAGGATGACTCCCTTGAAATAAAGGGGTCATCCTTTTTTATGAGGATAAGTTAAGAAACCCGGTGGGGGCAGAAACCTCCTCCAAAAATTCATCAATAGCTTTTTCATACTCTTCCTTATTCTCATTATAGGATTGCGCATGAAGTCCATTTTCGGCAAGATATAGTTTCTTGCTTCCGCTTTTTTTATCAAATAGTTCCTGGGTCATGGAAGAAAGAATGAAATCATCAGGGGTGCTGTGAATAAAAAGCACGGGCTTTTTTATGTTTTCAACAACCGACCTCGGTGAGATGTCCTTCAGGGTATAACCCTCGCGCAGCTTCAAAAACAAATCGGCAAGTAGAAGGAGAAGCCCCTGGATTGGCAGCCTGACTTCCTTCGTCATACGGTAGGAAAGCTGTTCGCCAAAGTCGGAATATGGGCAGTCCGCGATATAAAAATCAGCCCGGTCTTCTACAGAGCCTGCATAAAGCAGCATGGTGGAAGACCCCATTGATTCTCCGTGGATCCCAAAGAAAACATCCTCACCTTGACGCCGAATGAGTTCCTGGACCACCGCCTGCAGGTCGTGCTTCTCATAGAAACCATAACTCGAAGTTTTGCCGCCTGACTCCCCATGCCGGCGATGATCATAAACTACTGCATTGAAGCCCCTTTTAAGAAATAAGTTCATATACTTTAAGGAATTAAGCTTGGTCTCAGTGACGCCGTGACAAAAAATCATATATTTATTGCCGGGGTTTGGATTCACAAAAACCGCCTTAATTGTGTAGCCAAAGGGAGAAGGGATGCTGACTTCCTCCTTAGGCAGTGCATTATAATCCTCCATATTCAAGCGCCCGGCTGAAATTTCACGGTGAAGTATCTCCTGTTCGTCCTTTTTCTTTAAGTACATAAACTGATTTGTTAAATAAACGCCGAGACCGGCGGCAGCTGCAAGAGCACCGCCGACAGCGGGAATCCACTTTTTCATGATAAAAGCCTCCAAGATTTAGTTCTCTATATTTTACCACTTCATGTAAACCAGGTATAGAAAACGCTCTTTCTTAGCCGGGGAAATGGGTCATTAACGGCAGGAAGCGAAGTACATTAAAAAAGAAACAATACATTATGATGTTCCTCGGATCAGAAGCGAGGTACATCAAAAGAGAAAAAACGCAATCTGATGTTGCTCGGACGGGAAGCGAAGTACATCAAAAGAGAAAAAACATGATTTGATGTCCCTCGGAGGAAAAGCGAGAGGCATCAAAAGCAAAAAAATTCAACAAGATGTCCCCCAGACCGTACCACCAATCCCACCGTCTTCCAACAACAAACACTCCATCCCAACAAAAAAAGCCGGTCCGCAAAACATACGGACCGGCCATAAAAATCTCTCATCACTGCTTTGAGTTCTGGCGGTTTGTAGGATGAACCGCTTTTTCCAGCTCTTCTTTAGAAATCACATTCTGAACTGTATCAGCATTCGGTTTCCCTTTTTGGCTGTATCCCTTTTCGCGCTTTTGGCTCATGTTTGTCTTCCTTTCCTAATAGGATATAGGATTAGGATGCTCAAGGGAGTGGGAGCTATTCAGATTATTGACCGGCAGTTTGCAGCTTGTAGTAGCCGGTGTCGATGCTGCGGGAAAGGTGAGGTGCCACAATATTCACCGCGGCAACAAGCCTGTCAAGGTCGACGCCTGTGTCGATCCCCATTTGTTTAAGCATAAAGACAACGTCCTCCGTAGCCGCGTTGCCTGAGGCGCCGGGGGCGAATGGACAGCCTCCAAGTCCGCCGGCAGAAGTGTCAAATCGATCAACTCCGGCCTGAAGGGATGCAAGGATATTTGCAAGTGCCATTTTACGTGTATCGTGAAAATGAGCTGTCATCAAAACATCCGGCAGCGTTTTCTTAAGTAAAGAGAAAAGCTCGTAGGACTCTTTCGGATTGGCCATGCCGATAGTGTCCGCAACACTCAGTTCATCCACCCCCATATCAGCGAATTCCCTGCACAGTTGAAGAGTTTCCTGTGGAGGAATTTTTCCTTCATATGGGCAATAGAATGAGGTAGAGATGCAGGCGCGGACAAAATAGCCTTTTTCTTTGAGTTCAGCAACAATCGGTTTCAGTTCTTCAAGGCTTTCGGTTGTTGTTTTGTTGATGTTCTTCTTGTTGAAGCTGTTGCTGACTCCGACAAAAACGGCCACGGCTTTTCCTTGGGTTTCAAGGACTCGGTCGACTCCTCTCCGGTTCGGGGCAAGCACCATGTCCCGTTCGCTGTCCAAGCAGGCTTCCACTATCTCACCGGCATCTTTCATCTGCGGCACCCACTTGGGCGACACAAATGAAGTGAGTTCCATTTCCTTCAAGCCCGCCTCTTTGAGAGCACGGATAAACTGTATTTTAATGTCTGTGGGAACAAAGTTTTTTTCGTTTTGCAGTCCGTCCCGCGGGCCGACTTCTATCATTGTAACTTTTTTCGGTAAGTCCATTGAAATTCCTCCATCCAAAGATAAGTTCTATCTACATTGTAGAAAAATTCAGATTTAAAAAGCAACTATAAATATTTTGACGAATTAAAAGGAATTTAAGCGCTTACATAGAAAACATTATAAGTAGATGTAAAAAAGAGAGGCAGCTTGCCCTGTTTTCTTGCAAGTTCTGCATAAGGAGGAACAAGAACATGAAAGAAGTAGTAATCGTGAGTGCGGTCCGTACGGCTATAGGCAGCTTCAACGGATCTTTAAAGGATATCCCGGCACCGGAGCTGGGAGCGATAGTGATCAAGGATGCATTGGAAAAAGCAGGAGTATCGATGAATGATGTAGATGAAGTCATCATGGGGAATGTGCTGCAGGCAGGTCTCGGGCAGAACCCGGCAAGGCAGGCGGCGCTTAAAGCAGGGATGCCGGAAACGGTTCCTGCGATGACCATTAACAAAGTATGCGGATCGGGGCTGAAAACGGTCCATTTAGCTGCACAGGCAATTATCGCTGGTGATGCAGACATAATTGTTGCCGGCGGAATGGAAAATATGAGCCAGGCACCTTATTTGCTTCCAAATGCAAGGAACGGCTATAGAATGGGCGACGGAAAAGTGGTCGACAGCATGATTTCGGACGGCTTATGGTGTGCGTTCAATGACTATCATATGGGTATGACGGCAGAGAACCTTTGCGACCGCTATTCCATTAAAAGAGAAGAGCAGGACGAATTCGCAGCCTGGAGCCAGGAAAAAGCAGCGGCCGCAATGGAAGCCGGTAAATTTGACAGCGAAATTGTCCCTGTCGAAATTCCTCAAAGAAAAGGGGAGCCCGTTATTTTCAAAACCGATGAATTTCCGCGTAAGAGCTCGACAGCGGAGAAATTGTCAGGTTTAAGGGCGGCATTTAAAAAAGAAGGAAGTGTCACGGCAGGAAACGCATCTGGCATCAATGATGGAGCAGCTGCTGTTGTCGTGATGTCAAAAGAGAAGGCGGACCAGCTGGGAATCACTCCGCTTGTGACAATCAAAGCAAATGCAAATGCTGCGGTTGATCCGGCAGTTATGGGCATAGGACCAGTATCTGCTGTGAAGAATGTTTTAGAGAAATCGAGCTTGTCCCTGACAGATATGGACTTGATAGAAGCCAATGAAGCCTTTGCTGCCCAATCTCTTGCTGTCGACCGTGAACTTCAATTTGATAAAGAAAAGCTGAATGTGAACGGAGGGGCGATTGCCCTTGGCCACCCGATCGGTGCAAGCGGGACACGCATCCTTGTGACTCTTATCCATGAAATGGGCCGCAGAAATGCGAAGAGGGGGCTCGCGACACTTTGCATCGGCGGCGGACAAGGTGTAGCCACAATAGTAGAAAAATTTTAACCATAAAACGAAGGAGGAACCTTGATGAAACAAGTATATACTTCTTTTAATGACGCGATTGAAGATATCAAAGATGGAGCCACATTAATGGTCGGCGGATTTGGGCTGTGCGGAATCCCGGAAAACCTGATTCTTGCCCTTGTTGAGAAAGGTGTAAAAGACTTAACGGTCATTTCCAACAACTGTGGAGTGGATGATTGGGGACTTGGCTTGCTCTTGCGCAACAAGCAGATCAAGAAGATGATCGGATCCTATGTGGGTGAAAATAAAGAGTTTGAAAGACAGGTGCTTTCAGGGGAAATTGAGGTAGAATTGGTGCCTCAAGGAACACTGGCCGAAAAAATCAGGGCAGGCGGTGCGGGAATCCCGGCATTCTATACCCCTACAGGAGTCGGCACACCAATTGCAGAAGGAAAAGAAACCCGTACATTCAACGGAAAAAAGTACTTATTAGAGGAAGCGTATACAGCTGACTTCAGTCTCGTCCGTGCCTGGAAAGGCGATAAAATGGGAAATCTGATTTATAACAAAACAGCAAGAAACTTCAACCCTATGATTGCAGCGGCTGGAAAAGTGACAATCGCCGAAGTGGAAGAGCTGGTGGAAACGGGCGATCTTAATCCAAATGAAATTCATACTCCAAGCATCTATGTGAAGCGCATCATCCAGGCAGAGCAGGAAAAAAGGATTGAAAGAAGAACAGTCAGCAGCCATTAAGTTGGAGTCAGGGAAAGGAGAGAAGGAAAATGGACCGCGCGAAAATGAGAGAAAAAATAGCCAGAAGAGCAGAAAAAGAGATACAGGACGGATTCTATGTCAATCTTGGAATCGGTATGCCGACACTGGTTGCCAACTATATTTCAGACAATAAGCAGGTTGTTCTGCAATCTGAGAATGGATTACTCGGTATCGGGCCCTACCCTTCAGAAGATGAGGTGGATGCTGACCTGATCAATGCGGGAAAAGAAACGGTAACAGCGATCCCGGGCTCTTCCTACTTTGACAGCTCGGAATCTTTCGCCATGATCAGGGGCGGACATATTAACGTGGCAATCCTTGGCGGAATGGAAGTATCCGAGAAAGGAGATCTGGCCAACTGGATGATCCCAGGCAAGATGATCAAAGGGATGGGAGGCGCCATGGATCTTGTTCATGGAGCTCAGAAAATCATCGTCATTATGGAACATGTGAACAAAGACGGCGAGGGTAAAATTCTAAAAGAATGCAGCCTTCCGCTGACAGGAGAAGGTGTAGTGCACAGAATCATTACCGACCGTGCCGTCATCGATGTAACGGACAATGGACTGGTTCTGAGGGAAGTGGCAGAAGGCTACACTGTTGAAGATGTAACTTCGACAACCGAACCTCAATTGACCATTGATGATAACTTGGTGACAGACGCATTTTAGTCTCTTATACGGTTTACGAGTGACACCAAACTACGAATAAGCAAGGTCTGGTGTCACTCAAACGTTTCATGAAGAACACCAAGTCATCAAATGTAGTATCCAGGTGTCACTCAAACGTTTCACCAAGGATATCAAACCACAAAAAAACAGTACTCTGGCAGTTTTTTGAAGAGGGAAGCGCTATGCTTCTCTTTTTTTATTTTTTTGGTAAAATCATGGTATTGTAGTTTCGGTATGGCTGCTTCTCCTTTTGTCTTAGGGGGGAGAACTTAGAGGTTATGAGGAAAACGTATTATTAGCAAAAAGCATGCCCTTCGATAACGGCACGACACAGAAAGAAACATACCAACAACAAGGACCGCGTGACAAGATAACGGTAAGATTCGGAGGGGAACATACCAACAACAAAGAGTGAGCCCTTAGATAACGGTGTGATTCGGAAAGAAACGTACCAACAACAAAGAGCAAGCTCCTAGATAACGGTACGATTCGAGAGGAAACATACCATTAACAAAGAGCGAGCCCTTCGATAATGGTACGATTTGGATGAAAACATACCAACAACAAAGAGCAAGCCTCTAGATAACGGTAAGATTCAAAGGAAATGCACCATCAACCAATAGCGGGCACCTAGATAAGGGTACAAATCAAAAAGAGGAGGAAAAGCCCCATGAAGAAAAAACAGCAGCGGAAGCGTCCATCCACAAAGAATAATGAAGAATTGACATTGAAGGACACATTGCAATCTGATGTGTTTCAGGCGTTAAAAGATAAAAAGAAAGAGCTTGAAAAAGAAGAAACCACCCGGAAGGAAGAGGAAGCGGAGAAAAAAAGGCAAGAAATGAAACAGCGGGAAAAAAATAAATCGTTTGAAGAACTTCTCGGTGAAAGCAGCATGAACTGGAAGGATTATAAGTGATGTCCAGGAAAGTCGAGGTGACCTCTTACCGTCCTCAGTGGAGAGAGCAATTTCTTCAAGAAAAGAAAAGGCTGGAATCAGTTTTTCAAGGAATCAGAGCGGTGATTCATCACATCGGATCGACGTCGGTGGAAGGATTGGCGGCCAAGCCCATCATCGACTTTCTTATTGAGATTCCAGACATTGGTGCGGCAGATGACAGGACTGACAATTTAGAGGCACTGGGGTATGTGGGGAAAGGTGAAAATGGTATAGCCGGACGCAGATATTTTTTCTTTGAAAATAAAGAAGGTGAAAGGTTGTATCATGTTCACATCTTCGCGTCAGGCAGTGAAGATATCGAAAGGCACTTGCTTTTCAGGGATTATCTAAGAGTAATGAAAGTTGAAGCGGAAAAATACGGCAGGCTGAAAAGTGAATTAGCGGCAAAGTATCCGAATAATATTGAAGCATACATAGAAGGAAAAAATGATTTTGTCCGGGAGTTGGAAATGCGGGCTTTGAAATGGGCACGAAGCAGGTGAAATCAGAAGTACAGGCCGCTGCTTTTCTATGTTACAATTTCTTACCCTGCTTTCCAGTACAAAAAAAGTAGTGTCTGAACAGAATTCAAATCTGAACAGAACACTACTTTTTTTATGCTTACAGCTGGACTGAATCTCAAAGGGATTAAACCAGCAGAAGCGCAATTCCCTCGGTAAGTTTCATTTTATCTAAAAGATAATTAATTTAGTATGCTTATCTATACCAGTAACCACTTTCCTAAATGGTGTTTACCGTTTATTCTTTTATAGACGTTTAATTGGTATAGACAACTATACTAGTTGGATGCTAAGATAAAAAAGAATCCAAAAAATATCAAGAGTTATAAAAGTTGTACTCTATATAGAAGAACCGAACAGTCTCCACTCTGAAAGGATGAGATAAGAATGACGAGCCATAAACCTATTTTGCTGAGAGGGATGCAGATTTATTCCGGGGAATCCAAGCTGGAAAAGGGTTATATAAAGATGAAAGACCACAAGATTGTCGACATTGGGCCAGAGGAGGATTTAACAGGAGCGGAAGGATATGAGATTTTGGATTTTCCTTCTGGTTCCATGGCGGTTCCCGGCTTCATTGATGTTCATATCCATGGAGTGAACGGTGCGGATGTTATGGATGCGACAGAAGAAGCATTGAATAATATGGTAAGAACTCTTCCCAGGGAAGGGACCACCAGTTTTTTAGCGACTACCATGACCCAAAGCAGGAATGAAATTGAAAAAGCTTTAAAAAACACGGGAAGTTACATTCATACACAGAAAAACAACGGACAATCAGAAATCATCGGTATCCATTTGGAAGGGCCATTTGTGAATGAGAAGAAGGCAGGCGCCCAGCCGAAGGAGCATATCGAAGATCCCGACGTGAATGTTTTTAAAAAATGGCAATCCATATCGCAGAACTCTATTAAGCTTGTCACATTGGCTGTTGAACAAGCGGGCGGACTGGAGATGGTTCGCTATTTGAGTGAGACTGGAGTCATTGCATCCATAGGCCATTCAGATGCTGCCTATGAAGAAGCAGATGCTGCAATTGCGGCTGGTGCCAATCATGTCACCCATCTATTTAATCAAATGAGAGGGCTGCACCACCGTGAGCCTGGTGTTGTAGGAGCAGCCTTTTTAAGAGATGAGTTAAAAACTGAAATCATCGCTGACGGAATTCATGTGCATCCTGAAATGATCAAGCTGGCCTATAGGGAAAAAGGGGAAAAAGGGATCATCCTGATCACGGATTCCATGAGAGCGAAATGCTTGAAAAATGGACAATACGATTTGGGAGGACAAGAGGTCATTGTGCAGGACGGGAAGGCAGTCCTTGAGGACGGAACACTGGCAGGCAGTATTCTTAAGATGGACAATGCTGTAAAAAATATGCTGGCTTATACCGGGTGCCAGATTCATGAGGTTATTGAAATGGTATCCGTTAACCCGGCAAAACAATTAAACATATTCGATCGAAAAGGAAGCATCTCAAAAGGGAAAGATGCGGATATCGTCATATTGGATGAAAATATGGAGGTTCTGATGACTTTCTGTCGCGGAACGACTGCTTTTAGAGAAGAGGAGAATTGAAGTGAAGATTATCGAAGCAGAAGACTACCAGGAAATGAGCCGGTTGGCAGCGGTACTTATATCTGGAAAAGTCGGCAGTTCAGAAAAAATCAACCTTGGCCTGGCGACAGGCGGAACACCGATCGGAACTTACACCAAACTAATTGAAGATCATCAAAAAAATCAAACTTCATATAAAAACACATCCACCTTTAATTTAGATGAGTATGTCGGTCTTTCAGGAGACCATCCCAGCAGTTACCGTCACTATATGAATAAAAAACTCTTCAATCATCTCGATATAAAAAAATCGAACACGCATATTCCCCGTGGAGATGTCCGGGACATGCTGCAGGAATGCCTTGATTATGAAAGGCGGATAGCAGAATCCGGGGGAATCGACTTGCAGATTCTTGGAATCGGAAGCAATGGGCATATTGGTTTCAATGAGCCGGGAACCTCGTTTCATTCCAACACCCATCTGGTGCGATTAGCAAAATCAACCCGGGAAGCAAATGCCAGGTATTTTGACAGCCTGGAAAAGGTACCGGGAAGAGCAATCACTATGGGAATTTCAACAATCATGAAGAGTAAGGAAATCCTGCTCCTTATTTCAGGCGAAAGAAAAAGAGAGGCTTTTGACCGTCTCATGGAGAATGAAGTGACCGAAAACTTCCCGGCTTCAATATTAAGAAACCACCCCCATGTTACAATAGTTGCTGATAAAGCAGCTCTGGGAAATAACAGTTGGTTTTGTGAAAAAGCTTAAAAGAAAGGGTGTTCGTCAAGTAGAATGATTAAAAAAAATTCCCCTATCCCTATATACTATCAACTTGGTGAAATCATTAAAAACAAGATAGAAAGCAGTGAACTGAAGCCGGGTGACTCTCTCCCTGCAGAAAGAGAATATGCCGAGCAATTTCAAATCAGCCGGATGACCGTCAGACAAGCTTTCACACAATTAGTGAATGAAGGGTATTTGCACCGCATACAAGGCAAGGGCACATTCATAGCGGAACGGAAGCCTAAAATCGAACAGGCCCTGCAGGGATTAACAAGCTTCACTGAAGATATGAAATCAAGAGGGCTGAAACCCGGGAGCAAGTTGGTTCAATTTGAGATCATCCCCGCGACCAGCTACATAGCTGCTCAGTTAGGGATACAGGAATATGGACCTGTCTATGAAATAAGAAGAATTCGTTTAGCGGATGATGCGCCGATGGCACTGGAAACCAATTATATATCCGCGAACTTTATCAAAGGCCTTACAGAAAAGATTGTAAACCAATCCCTTTATGCTTATATTGAAAACGAATTGGACTTGAATATCGATCATGCCTCCCAAGTGATCGAATCATCAGTGGCGAGCGAAATGGAAGCTGAATTTCTTGATATTCAACCAGGCGCACCTGTGATGCTCATTCAAAGACACACCTTCCTGGCAGACGGAACCCCAGTGGAATTTGTTCAATCTTCCTATAGAGCGGATAGATATAAATTCAAAATCCAAATGAACAGGTAGTTAAGAGGGGAGGGAAGATTTATGTTTAAGCAATATTTTAAAAAGCTTGAAGAATTATTGAACGTTATAGAGAAAGCTGAACATGATAATATCAAAAAAGCAGCAGAGGAAATAGCACGGAGCATACAGCAGGGAGGGATTGTCCATGTGTTCGGCTGCGGACATTCCCATATCCTTGGTGAAGAATTATTTTACCGTGCCGGGGGATTGGTTCCCATCAGTCCTCTATTAATAGAAGATTTGATGCTCCATAAAGGTGCGGTACGTTCCTCACAGTTGGAAAAAGAAGAGAGGTTCGCTGAACAATTCATGGCTGATATAAAAATTGAGCCAGAAGATGTGATGGTAGTAGCGTCCACTTCGGGTAGAAATCAAGTGCCGGTCGATGTGGCAGAAATCGCCAGAAGGACAGGCTCGTTTGTCATTGCCATTACTTCTCCGCGTTATTCTGACAGCCAGCCTTCGCGTCACAGTTCCGGAAAATTCTTATATCAATCTGTAGACCTTGTAATAGATAACCATATAGAAATCGGAGATGCCCTCATGAGTAAGGAAGATCTCGATGTCCCGTTTGGAACTGGGTCAACTATTATTGGCGCAGCGATTATAAATGGGATCATGGTAGAAGCAGTAGATCTAATGGTGAAAAACGGCTTCAACCCTCCTATTTTTAAAAGCGGAAATGTGGACGGTGCTGAAGAACATAATAGAAGGTTGATCAATCAATATAAAAGCAGGATTCCCATGCTTGAAGAATGAGAATAATAGGCTGAAGGCTATCTGCCAATTTGGTTTAGATGGCTTTATTTAATATGAAGGGGAAATTTGAGGGTATCCCAGCCTCCACAAGGCCAGGGATACCGAAGTGAAGTGGTTTCAAAAAAGCCTCTAGAGTCCACATGGTCAGAGAAACCGAAGTGAAGTGGTCTGTAAAACGCCTCTAGCCATCACATGGCCGACAACGAGGTTAAAATTAAAGGATGTAAAAAAGTAATAAACCTCTCTCAAGTCTCGCCAAAAATTCACAGCAATAAAAAGCAGAGGCAATGGTTCACCACCACGGCTCCCTGCTTTTTACAAAACCTTCCCCCGCTCGGAAACCTAAATGCGGTGCTGTTCATACACATTCTGCTTCGTTAATTCCTTCAATACCTGTATCTCCTCTTGGGCAAGCGGCTCTGATTTTACGGCCTTGGCGTTTTCCTGAACCTGGCGGGCAGAACTTGCACCCGGCACGACGGCGGAAACTTCCTCGTGGCTTAGGATATATTGAAGGGCGATTTCGTTCATGGATCGCTCACTTGCCAGTTTGCCATGAATGCTTGAAAGGACTTCCTCAAGTTCCAGATAAGAGTAGTCGAGATATCCATTCTCTTTGATTTTTTCTGAAGCCTTTTCAAGCATCCTATCACTGAGCAGTCCCTTTGCGATAGGACCTCTTGTCACGACGCTCACATTTTTTTCTTTAAGGAGGGGGAACAGTTCCTCCGGACGTCTGTCCAATAAGCTGTACTGCATCATTACAGAGACCAGGTTGGAGGACTCTGTGAAGCGTTTTATGACATTTTGCCGGATAGAGGAGATTCCATAATAACGGATGATTCCTTCCTGTTTAAGTTCCTCGAAGGCTTCGATTGTTTCATCAGCGGGGTCCTCGATGGTGCCGCCATGAAGCTGAAACAAATCGATATAATCAGTTCCGAGTCTTTTTAGGCTGTTCTTAGCTGCTTCCTTTATATATTCCTTAGAAGGATCCCAATGCCAGTTATCCTTGGCATCATTCCAGCAGTTGCCGGCTTTAGTGGCGATGATGACATCCTCCCTGACTGATTGCAGGGCTTTGCCGACGATTTTTTCGTTTTCACCGAAGTCGTAAAGGTCGGCTGTATCAAAATAATTGATACCCTCTTCTAAGGCTGCTTCAATGATGTGCTGAGCTTTATCAGGATTTTCTCCAAGGGACATACAGCCCAGCCCCATTTTGCTTACAAACAGTTCAGAATTGCCTAATTGCCGTTTTTCCATGATTGCCTCGCGTCCTTTCTTCCTTTTTGTTAATGATATTGTACCGAATAAGGACAGGAGAAACCAAGTTTACTGTTTCGCATTCTTGGAGGCCTGGATCCACTCTTCAACATTCTGAAACTGTTTACTGTATTCTTTCAGTTTTGCTCTTACTTCCCATGCTTTTCCGCAGAGAATGAATCCATTAGAGCGAATAATGACTTTCATCTGTAAAAACCTCCGCAAATGAATTTTAAAAAGGCTCTTTTCGTAAACTTTGTTGCTATTTCAGACAAATTCCAAAAAATTAACCATAATTCACCGGAATAACCTCGTAACCCGGAAAAGAAAAGAGCTGCTCTCTCAGATTTGAGAGAAAACCCTTAGCATACGGGGATATCCAAAAGCAACAATGTATGCTAATACAGCTTTTAAAAATGATAAGGAATAGACTACAGACAGGTACGGTGTGATTAATACATATTCAAAAGAGGAAATAGTATGAGTGAAAGCAAGAAAGAAGGGATTGTAAAGAAATTTTGCTATAATGGATGACAACTATAGTTTCAGGACAGGAGTGTAATGATGAAGAAATTTGAAGAAAAGACATTGAATACAGAGAAAATTTACCAGGGGAAAATCATTGATTTGCAGGTGGATGAAGTAAGCCTGCCTAACGGAAAGACATCAAAGCGGGAATTGATTAAGCATCCTGGTGCAGTCGCAGTCATTGCGCTGACAGAAGAGGGAAAAATCGTGATGGTCGAACAGTATCGGAAAGCCCTGGAAAAATCAATTGTGGAAATCCCTGCCGGAAAGTTGGAAAAAGGCGAAGAACCAATGAAGACAGCGGAACGGGAATTAGAAGAGGAAACAGGATACGGCTGCAGAAACATGAAGCCGCTCATATCCTTTTATACATCCCCAGGATTTGCCGATGAACTGGTGCATTTATTTATTGCAGAAGATATTTACAAGATGGAAAATGCGAGCGGGGCTGATGAAGACGAGTTTGTAGAACTGCTGGAGGTCACTCTTGAAGAAGCACAGTCGATGATTGAGGATCAAAGGATTTTTGATGCAAAGACTGCTTATGCTGTCCAATATTTGCAATTGAAAGAAGCAATGAAGGGCTGATGAAAGAATACTTTGCCGATCTGCACGTCCATATTGGAAGGACTGCAAAGGGACGCGCGGTAAAAATAACAGGATCAAGGACCTTGACACTGCAAAATATCCTGCGTTATTCAGGAGAACCAAAAGGCCTCCATATGACAGGGGTCATTGACTGCCATTCCCCTGAAGTCATTCAGGAAATTGAAGAGCTGATCGGAACTGGGGAACTGATGGAATTGGAAGATGGCGGGTTTCAGCATCATAATGGCCTTGTTTTGATTCCCGGAAGCGAACTTGAAATATATGATGAGAACTGTAAAGGCCCCATTCACGTCCTAGCGTATTTTCCAGATCTCGCGGCGTTGAAATCATTTTCAGCCTGGCTGAGTGAAAGAGTGACCAATATCCATCTCAGTTCACAGAGAATCTATGCAGGGGGACAGGAACTTCAGCGGGAAGTGAAGTCCCTCGGAGGCCTGTTCATACCGGCCCATATTTTCACCCCTTTCAAAAGTCTGTATGGTAAAGGAGTAAGGAACTCCTTAGCTGAAGTATTCCTTCCGGGCATGATTGATGCAGTTGAGCTTGGATTGAGCAGCAACACAGAGATGGCCAATTCCATTACCGAACTGCATGACTATCCATTTCTGACTAACTCTGATGCGCATTCGCTCGCCAAGATTGCCAGGGAGTACAACTCTATTACAATGGAAAGTCCTTCATTTAAAGAGCTTGGAATGGCCCTTCGGAATGAAGAAGGAAGGGGGATTGCAGCCAATTACGGTTTGGATCCTCTTTTGGGAAAATATTATGAAACGACTTGCAGCGATTGCAGTACCATAGTTCCGGATAAAGGGGAAGAGTGCCCGGAGTGCGGTCATACTAGAAAAATCAGAGGGGTAAAGCATCGGATTGAGGATTTATCCGGAGAGGCGATTCCGCCGGCAAGGCCCCCATACATTCCGCAGGTCCCACTGGAATACATTCCGGGCCTCGGCCCCAAAACGATGGAAAAACTGCTGAATCATTTCGGCACAGAGATGGACATCCTTCACTTTGTTCCGAAAGTAAAGTTAGCAGAAGCCACGACTGAACCTCTTGCAGACAGCATCCACAAAGCAAGGATTGGAAGGCTTGCCATTCATGCCGGCGGAGGAGGGAAGTACGGGAAGGTCTCCAGACAGAATAATAATCAGTAAGCATGTTATCCTTGTCGTCTTAACCATTGGAAAACAGCGGGCTGAAAGAAAAGGTTCTTGAATAGTATCGTAGTGTTATCTCAACTGAATGACAATAAAACGTCCTGTGATGTGCACAGGGCGTTTTATTGTTTTAGAAGTTGCTATTGCAGAAAATAGATAACTTTTTGAAACATAATGGAAGCGGTCAGTGTCTAATCGTGAAAGAGTGTTTCAGTTGTAGTAAAGGGATGATGAGATGGACTCCATTAATCTGAGGGTTTCTATGCAAATTTCATTAGGGATTTCAGCGGTTGCTTTTCTTTTCGGTATCATGAAAAAAATCCTTGGTTCTGCTGTTGACCAATGCAGGTTCGAGAATAAAACTGGTCCTTCACCCTTTAGGTACTTCCCGCTCAAGTTATCCCCTCTCATTCAAGTCAAGAAACTCACAGATATTATTCACATATTCCTGTTTAGGATACGAGTTGTATAAGATACCGGCAAGGCGGACAGGGTCACCAAAGAAATACCTTTCATATTGAGTCTGCCTGGTGCCAAAGGGGCTCATGGTAAGGTCCCATGCCAGGCGGAATATCCTGGTTTTGTCCTCAGCGGTCTGGTTCGCTCCTTTCAAATACTTCTCAAGGTCTGGCATTACTGGAGAATGAAAGGCGTTTTCAGTAGGGAGAGTAACCATTCCGCTGGCCCCGATAAGCTGAAGAATTTCTGAGAAACGAGGATAGATTTTAGGGAATATGTTCGTTGCCACCCGAAGCGGGGTGATGCTTGGCCGCATGAACCCGTGTTCATCCTGTTTGGCGTCGTTTTCGGATTTCTCCAGCAGAGCTTTCATGGTCTCGAGTCCAATGATGATTTCAGATACTTTCTCTTGAATATGGAAGTATTCTCTTACACCAATTGTCTCAATCAGAAATTGAGCAAGACCGAGGACGAACTCGAGCTTGACGATCTGCCTGGTCAGGACCTGGTGGGTGGCAAAGTGATGAAAAGAGCTGTCTAGTATAAGCTTGTTGGACGCGTCCGGATTGTCGTAAAAAAATACAGAGTCCCAAGGTACCAATACCTCATCGAACACAATGATGGAATCCATTTCCTCATACCTTGAGCTGAGGGGGTGATCAAAAGCCGAGCTTCCGCCTACAAATGAATCCCTGCAAATGAACTTAAGACCTTTTGTGTCAGAGGGTATTGAAAAGGCAAATGCTTCCCCAGTTTCGAATAAAAGCTTGCTCGGGGCACTGAAGACCAAAACTTCATCACTTAACCCTCCTTGTGTGGCAAGGAGGCGTGCCCCTTTTATAATGAGGCCGTCCTTATTCTTTTCGATAACCCTGGCAGAGACGGGGTCATCATCGTCTTCAAAATTGCTCTGTGAACGATTGACTTGAGGAGTGATGAACGTATGTGTAAAGGACAGGTCGTTCTCCCGGGCCCGTTCATACACTGTCTGAAAATGAGCGGGAAAACAATTCTCTTGCTCTTTTAAAATAGTCGCAGAACAAGCAAAGCTCATGAGAACCGTGCTGAGGTAATCAGGGCTTCTTCCCATCATCCCGCAAGTGTGTCCTGCCCAGCGCTCCATCATTTTCCGCCTAGTATATAGATCATCTTTTGTCACTGGCTGCAGAAAAGAAAGTCCTACAGGCTCCTTTGTGGATGGAGAAGTGTAGGTCATTTCTTTCATGTGATCCGGATTTCTTTGTAAATCATAAAGAGAGGCTTTTGTCTCGATGATCCCCTTGAAGGCGGGGTGCTCAGATAAATTCCCCTCTAATCGCTTCCCGTCAAACCAAATCTCTGTTTCCATGCTATCAAGCCGGTTGATATACGTTTTTCCATTGATGGCTCCCAATTGCTTCATCCCCCCGGTGTAATGAAGGCTCACGGCCGTATTTGCGTTCATTATATTCACAGCTGTCTATGTCCGATTGAGGTATGTGTCCATAGGGGGAATCCAGATTTGAAGAGAATTGAGTGACAGTTGGGCGGCTTTAATGGAGATGATATTCCCATTCATCCGCCAAAACTGAATATACACAGGTGTTTCTTAGGTTCTTTCCATCAGCGCTCAAGCTGTCACGGCGAAGGATACCTTCCAATGTGTAACCGAGGCGCTCAGGAATCCGGCGCGAAGCGATATTCAATTCATCACAGCGGATTTCCACTCTGTTGGCTGCAAAATGTTCAAAAGCAAATCGCGTCAGTTCTTTGACGGCTTCGGTCATATAGCCCTTCCCGCCATGACCGAATACTCCCCAGTAGCCGATTTCAACGCTGCCCGCTTTCCAATCCATGCGGTGATATCCTGTCGAGCCAACCAGCTCTCCACTTTCTTTTTCGAAAATATGGAGCCGGAAATCTTTTCTGGCAATGAATTGAGCATAAGACTGCCGTACACCTTCCTCCACTTCTTCGATGGATTGTTCTTTTTGGGCAAAGGGCATCCACTCTGACAGTGTTTTGATAGATGAGTTGATTGCTTCGTGCACCATTTTTCCGTCGCCTGGCTGGCAGGGCTTTATGTAAAGGCGGTTGGTTTCAATACTTTCTGGAAAATCAATAAGAATGGGTTTATCCATCTTGATTCCTCCTCAGTTTTCTGAAAATTATAGCGGATAAGAACACTGCCTGCAACTTATGGGAGTAAGTATATTAATGATGACTATTTTTTTGAAGGCTGATTGTATCAGTAAAAGTAAAAATAGGTATGGCCAAACTAAGGCTCTTCTCGTTAACTTTGTTGCTATTGATACTGATTTCAAAAAAAAGCCTATTACGAAAATGAAATCTGGCAAAACCGAAAAGAAAAGAGCTAATCTTCCGCGTTTAGAGTTAAAACCTTTAGTATCCGGGGAAAAAATCCGGTTCTTGGGATTTATCCGAAAGCAACAATAAATGTGAAAACAACCTTATACAGTTAGAAGAGTAAATGCTCTTTATGTTAGATGTTGAGGGGAGAAGGTGTCATTAGTGCTTATCTAAAAGGTTGTTGTTATTGAATGCTATTTACCTTAATCCCCATTTTAGCTAAAACGATTGGAGCGGAAGCCGGGCGACCTCCTGCGGGACTAGCGGGCGTCTAGTTCCAGCGCCTAGCCCCTCGGGGTCAAATAACCTCAAGAGAATAAAAGGAAAGACCGCCTTTTTTTCTCTTGAGAACATTCGCCTGTCGGGGCTGACCGAGGCGCTTCCACTTTTTAAGCAGGCGAAGCCGAGGAGGCTCATCCAGCTTCAGCGGCCAGCGACTAGCAGATTTCGGTCTCTCTCCTTGCGATAAGTCATCATCGAATCGCTTAAGCTCTTCGTGATTCCTTTATCTCATATGAGAGCCCTAAAATCTGTACGTCGCTGAACGGCCGCTTCCGCTTTTGCTTCAACGCCCGCCCCGCGGAGTCGCGCGGCTGGAGCGGAAATCTATTACTTTGAACAGCCGCAACCTTTGTGAAAAGAGCATATACAACAGACATAATTACTAGATTTGCTACATAGTATCTAGTAACACGTATTTAGGAGGAAAAAAAGATGCGAAAGGGAATCTCAGCAAAAAATCCAATAATTGAACATGTACAGTCACATTCCTCTATCTATTTATTCATATTGACTCTCTTTTTAATGGGCGTCATCTTCGGCGCTGTGGTTGTGAACAGCCTTTCTTTCACTCAAAAAGAAGATTTGTATTTCTATCTCGGACAGTTTTTTGGAGAGATATCTGATGGAAAGATTGCTTCCTCAGAGGAATTATTTCGCCAGAGCTTTCTTCATAATGTAAAGTATTTGGGGTTCATGTGGCTCCTTGGCATATCCATCATTGGTCTTCCGCTCATTTTTATCCTTCTGTTCATGAAAGGGGTCGTGATAGGGTTCTCAGTAGGCTTTCTGGTGAATCAGATGGACTGGGACGGTTTCCTGTTATCTTTCGCAGCCGTTCTTCCACAAAATATTGTGATCATCCCTGCATTCATATTTATCAGTGTCATTAGTGTCAGTTTTTCCTTGACGCTTATCCGCAAGATATTCATGAAGCTTTCACCGCACTCCCAGGTGCAAATGGTGCCGCTGCTATCAAGGTACGTTCTGGCTTTCGTTCTGGCCATAGCTGTCATTACAATTGCTGCCGGGATTGAAGCTTATATTTCACCGAACCTGATGAAGGCGATGGTTAATCTACCTACTAAATAATAATTATTATTTAATATCTATTATAATCTCTTCTTTGTAATTATTTTATTTTGCTTATTCCTCCCTTTTTGATATAATAATGTAGACATTGACGAGGGAGGGAGACGGATAATGGAAAGCCGGATAGACCGTATTAAAAAACAACTTTCTTCTGCCAGCTACAAGCTGACACCTCAGCGGGAAGCGACAGTAAGAGTTTTGTTGGAAAATGAAGAAGATCATCTAAGCGCAGAAGATGTATACCTCCTCGTTAAAGAAAAATCTCCCGAAATTGGATTGGCCACTGTCTATCGGACCTTGGAGCTTTTGACAGAGTTAAAGATTGTAGACAAAATAAATTTCGGCGATGGTGTATCGAGGTATGATCTCCGTCAAGAAGGAGCGGCTCACTTTCACCATCACCTGGTGTGCATAGAATGTGGAGCAGTAGATGAAATTCAAGATGATTTACTTGAAGATGTGGAAACCATTGTTGAACGAGATTGGAAGTTTAAAATAAAAGACCATCGCCTTACGTTCCATGGAATCTGCTGGAGATGCCAGGAGAAGCCTGATAATGATGAGGAAAAATAGCAGAAAATGAAGAACTGGCTGAAACGTGTCAGTTCTTTTTTGTCGCATAGAAATTATTTAATCATCTTTTTGGATAACTTACTGCCATGTTATTTACGTCGAGGCCAAGTGCCAGAAAAGGAAAGCCCGTCTTTTTTTCTCTGAGGGACATTTGCCTGTCGGGGCTGAGAGAGGCGCTTTCGCTTTTGATTCGTCCAGCTGCAGCGCCTAGCCCCTCGGGGTCAAATAACCCTCCTAGAATAAAAGGGAAGAGCGCCTTTTTTTCTAGGAGGAACATTTGCCTGTCGGGGCTGAGAGAGGCGCTTTCGCTTTTGTTGTTATAATCGTATAATTTTTTAACTTTTCGCTGGTATAAATTAGCCCTTTTTCGTCATAGCTTGTTAGAAAAGACCTTTATGGAGGACAGGCGCATGTTTCAATCAGGCATGAAGACGATTTGGCACACTGTAAAAGTGTTTATATTATTCACAGGCTCTACGATTCTTTTTTACTATGGTATCATGTGTATAAGCGAAGAATATGAAAGCTACCACAGATATGATGAGCCGGAAGGTGCCGCTGTCAAGGTATCTCAGACTGTTTCAGAGGAGGAACGCAGCTGGACTGACCGGTTATTACTTTTTTATATGAATGGGGAGTAATGCAGTTTGGAGAGCAGGCTACAAGATTTTATCCATTTTTTGATTGTTGAGAGAGGGCTGGCCAAAAATTCGGTGGAGTCTTATCAGCGGGACCTGAAAAATTATTTGAAATTCCTTCAAAATGTGGACTCAGTTCAAAAGTGGGATGAAGTAAACCGGGTCAACATAACGGGATTTCTGGGTCACTTGAAAAATGAAGGGAAGTCCAGTAAAACCCTTGCACGGCATGTTGCCTCAATAAGATCGTTTCATCAGTTCCTTTTGCGCGAAAAGGTAACTGAACAGGACCCTTCCGTACATATTGAATCACCTAAGATGGAGCGTTCCCTTCCAAAGGTGCTCAGTATTGATGAGGTGGAAGCCCTTTTGGAAGCGCCGCAGGAAAGTACGCCTCTTGGTATAAGGGATAAGGCGATGCTTGAAGTACTGTATGCGACAGGCATCCGAGTTTCTGAATTGATCAAGCTGCAGATGGATGATGTTCATTTAAACATGGGATTTGTCCGATGTATCGGTAAAGGCAATAAGGAACGGATCATCCCCATCGGCAAGGCAGCCATCTCCGTCCTTAAAAAGTACTTGCACGAAGGGCGTTCCCAATTGGTCAGTAAGAAGCATAAAGATGAATCACTATTTTTGAATCATCATGGCAAAGGATTATCAAGACAGGGGTTTTGGAAGATCTTGAAAGGACTTGCTTCGGAAGCAAAAATTTCAAAAGAACTCACTCCCCATACTCTCAGGCATTCCTTTGCCACTCATCTCCTGGAAAATGGCGCCGACCTCAGAGCCGTCCAAGAAATGCTGGGACATGTTGATATTTCAACTACTCAGATCTATACCCATGTGACAAAGACGAGAATGAAGGATGTATATTCAAAATTTCACCCGCGGGCTTAAGGTCCGGGGCTTTTTGTGTGGGAACAGAAAGACTGCCAGTGCAAGGCTCTTTCCGTAAACTCTGAAGAGAAGAGTGTTTCTCTCTACTATAGGAGCGAGCAGCCTTGGCAGCCGGGGAAATCAGGCGCTGGGATTTTACCGAAATCAGCAATATATTCGAAACCTGCCTTTTTAAAAGTTCAACCTTTAGAGCAGTTCTGAGAGGGAGAGGCTTCCAATTGAGAGAGTGAGCTTAGTGGCAGTTAGATTAAATAGTGATAGAATGTCGGGGCCTGTCGAACGTCATTTATTTTTGACAAACAAAACCGGCATGAAATGATGTAAACGCTTGTATTTTGAGTGGTTCAGTCTTAAAATAAGGTTGTCTGACTTCTGACGAGTATTCCTTTGGTTACAAGATAGTAATCAGGGTATTATAAGCATAATAATGGCTTATGGCAAAGTTGATGGTCATCACAGCCTTCGTGCTGTCAAAGAAGGAGCAAATTTCATAAGGAGGAAGAGACGGATGAGCAATTATACATACAAAAGAATCCACCTGGTTGTCATGGACTCTGTAGGAGTCGGGGAAGCCCCCGATGCCAAGGAATTCAATGACGCAGGAGCAGATACATTAGGGCATATCGCAGAAAGAATGAATGGACTCAGCATGCCGAATATGGCTGAGCTGGGTCTGGGAAACATCCATGAAGTACAGGGAATCGAGAAGCAGGAAGCCCCGCTTGCTTACTATACAAAGATGGAAGAAGCATCTGTAGGAAAAGATACGATGACCGGTCACTGGGAGATCATGGGCCTGAATATCAGCCAGCCTTTTAAGGTCTATCCGGATGGTTTTCCTGAAGAATTATTGAAAAAATTGGAAGAAAAAACAGGCAGGCCGGTAATTGGAAATAAACCCGCAAGTGGTACTGCGATTATTGAAGAACTCGGAGAAGAGCATATGGAAACAGGTGCCTTGATTGTATACACATCTGCTGATCCTGTTCTGCAGATTGCTGCTCATGAAGACATCATTCCGATTGAAGAGCAATATGAAATCTGTGAAATTGCACGAGAATTGACCAAGGAAGAGAAATACCTTGTAGGCCGCGTCATTGCCCGCCCATTCGTCGGGAAGCCTGGGAATTTCCAGCGTACTTCGAACAGGCATGATTATGCTTTGAAGCCTTTCGAACGCACAGTCATGAATGAATTGAAAGATTCAGGCTATGATGTAATCGCCCTCGGAAAGATTTCAGATATTTATAATGGCGAAGGAGTAACCGAATCTGTCAGGACGAAAGACAATATGGATGGAATGGATCAAATGGTCAGATCATTCGAACAGGATTTTACTGGGCTGAGCTTCTTGAACCTTGTCGATTTTGATGCATTATTCGGCCACCGCCGTGATCCTGAGGGATACGGAAAAGCGCTTGAAGAGTTCGATGCCCGTCTTCCTGAAGTATTCGAGCGAATGACAGAGGATGATTTGCTGATCATCACGGCCGATCATGGAAATGACCCTGTTCATCATGGAACAGATCATACTAGAGAGTATGTACCTTTGCTTGTTTATTCCAAGCGCATGAATGGCGGAAAAGAGCTTCCGGTACGAAAAACATTTGCAGATATCGGGGCAACAGTGGCAGATAATTTTAATGTGAAACTTCCGAAGTACGGAGAAAGTTTCCTGAATGACATTAGTAAGGAGTCGTAATATGAATTTTGATAAAATTGAGAATGCAGCCCATTTTTTAAAAAACAAGTACACAGGAAAGCCTGAAATCGGACTTATTCTGGGGTCTGGGTTAGGTGTTCTTGCCGAGGAAATTAAAAATCCAGTAGTCGTTCCATATAATGAGATACCTGACTTCCCAGTATCAACTGTTGCAGGTCATGCGGGACAATTAGTATTTGGCCAGCTTTCTGGAAAAGAAGTCGTCGCCATGCAGGGCAGATTTCATTTTTATGAAGGATACGGCTTTGATAAAGTGACATTTCCTGTTCGTGTTATGAAAGCACTTGGTGTCGATTCTTTAATCGTTACGAACGCAGCCGGAGGGGTCAACGAATCGTTTCAGGCAGGAGACTTGATGATCATTTCCGATCATATCAATAATATGGGTGGAAATCCGCTGATCGGATCCAATGATGACCGCCTTGGCGTCCGTTTCCCGGATATGTCGGAAGCGTACACCAAATCGCTGAGGGAATTAGCGAGATCGGTATCCCAAAAGCTCTCCCTCAATGTGAGAGAAGGAGTATATGTTGGAAATACTGGTCCTGTCTATGAAACACCAGCAGAAGTCCGCATGATCAGGACGCTGGGCGGAGATGCAGTTGGAATGTCGACTGTTCCGGAAGTAATCGCTGCAAGGCACTCGGGAATGAAGGTGCTTGGAATCTCTTGTATTTCCAATATGGCTGCAGGAATTCTTGATCAGCCTCTCACTCATGATGAAGTGATCGAGACGACAGAGAAGGTTCGTGAAGATTTCCTTAATTATGTTAAGGAAATTGTTAAATCGATGTAAGCGGCAATATAAAAGGGCCTCAGTAATTGGCCTCTTATTTTATCGGAAGCTTCCAAAGATGGCTTCCTTTGTTTACTTATTACTTAAAACTTCTACTCCTGACTTCGATTTTTCAGGAGAGCAGCACAGCATAAGACAGCAGCATGACAATATGGTTGATGACAATGCACACGAGGTGAATGGAAATGAGAATGGTGGATGTAATTGAAAAAAAACGGGACGGCAATGAGCTGACCGCAGAAGAAATCAATTATTTTGTTGATGGATATACGGATGGATCGATTCCCGATTACCAGGCAAGCGCTTTAACGATGGCAATCTTCTTTCAGGGAATGTCTGAAAGAGAGAGGGCAGACCTTACAATGGCAATGGTTAAATCCGGCGATCAAATTGACTTGTCAGCGATTGAAGGAGTTAAAGTGGATAAGCACTCTACAGGCGGTGTAGGTGATACGACGACTCTTGTCCTCGGCCCTCTTGTAGCGGCAGTCGGGGTACCGGTTGCGAAAATGAGCGGCAGAGGTCTTGGCCACACAGGAGGGACCATTGATAAATTAGAAGCCGTTCCAGGTTTCCACGTGGAAATCGATAACGATGAATTCATCCGTCTTGTAAATGAAAACAAAATTGCCGTAATCGGTCAAAGCGGGAACCTGACACCTGCAGACAAGAAACTGTATTCTTTGCGTGATGTAACCGGAACAGTGAACAGTATTCCTCTGATTGCCTCATCGATCATGAGTAAAAAGATTGCAGCAGGAGCTGACGCAATTGTCCTTGATGTAAAAACAGGGGCAGGGGCATTTATGAAAGAGCTCGATGATTCAAAAGAACTTGCTCAGGCCATGGTCAATATCGGAAACAACGTCGGACGAAAAACAATGGCTGTGATTTCTGATATGAGCCAGCCTCTTGGTTTTGCAATTGGAAATGCTCTGGAAGTGAAAGAAGCCATCGATACATTGAATGGAGAAGGACCCGAGGACTTGACAGAGCTTTGCTTAACGCTAGGCAGTCATATGGTCTACCTTGCCGGCAAAGCAGAATCACTTGAAGAAGCTCGGGAAAAATTAATTTCTGCTATGAAGGACGGTTCAGCACTGAACAGCTTCAAACTTTTCTTAAAATCACAGGGCGGAGATGAATCAGTCGTTGACCAGCCGAAAAAACTTCCAAAAGCTGCGTATGTTTTCGAACTGGAAGCCAAGCAGGATGGATATGTATCAGAAATCATTGCGGATTCTGTTGGAACAGCTGCTATGTGGCTTGGAGCGGGAAGAGCAACGAAAGATTCAGTAATCGATTTGGCTGTCGGGTTGGAACTCAGGAAGAAAATCGGTGATAAGGTTCAAAAAGGCGATTCTCTTGTAACCATCCATAGTAATACAGAAGATATTGAAGATGTCAAAATAAAGTTGTATGAAAGCATTAAAGTGACAGAGAAACAAGTGGATACTCCTGTACTTATACACGGAGAAATCAAAGAAGCGGAATAATGGAAGTGCGTGTCCATTAACCAGTAAAGGCAGAAGGCCCCTCGGGACCCTCTGCCTTTTTTGTATGAAGGAGAAATTGAACTGCACTAATTTTACAAATTCATTGGAAATGACTGTATAAAAAAGAGAAGGATGGAAAAAATGGGGCTATGCATGTAATGAAATTTGTACATTGAATGGAGGACCAGGAATGAAACGAATATTATCGGCCATCCTTATGTTAGTCATGATCGCTTCTACAATTGCTCCGTATGCAGCTGCAGAGGAGAAAAAGTCAGAATTGGCTCCTGGAGCTAAGTCTGCTATTTTAATTGAAAGAGACACAGGGACGGTTCTATATGATAAAAACAGCCATGAAAAGCTGCCGCCTGCATCCATGACTAAAATCATGACGATGATTTTGATTATGGAAGCCCTGGACAAAGGGCAGATCAAATGGGAAGACAAAGTGAGAACAAGTGAGTATGCTGCCTCAATGGGCGGCTCACAAATCTTCCTTGAGCCCGGTGAAGAAATGACTGTTAAAGAAATGCTGCTAGGGATTTCAATAGGCTCGGCTAATGATGCATCGGTTGCAATGGCTGAGCATATTGCAGGCAGCGAAGAAGGTTTCGTGGAAAAGATGAATACAAAGGTGAAGGACCTGGGATTAAAAGATACCAACTTCAAAAACCCAACAGGCCTTCCGGCTGATGATCATGTCAGTTCAGCGCATGATATGTCAATGATGGCAAAAGAACTTTTGAAATATCAGGAAATCACAAATTTCACAGGGACATATGAATCCTATTTGCGTGAAGATACGGATAAAAAATTCTGGCTGGTAAACACAAATAAGCTGGTGCGGTTTTATCCAGGTGTAGATGGTCTGAAAACAGGGTTTACAAATGAGGCAAAGTACTGCCTGACAGCAACGGCAAAGAAAGACAATATGAGGGTCATCGCTGTTGTATTCGGAGAGCCGAGTCCAAAAGACCGAAACGCGGAAATCAGCAAAATGTTCGACTATGCTTTCAGTCAGTATCAAACACAACCTCTTTTTGAAAAAGGTGCGGTTGTCGGAAAAACAAAAGTATCAAAAGGGAAAGATAAAGAAGTCGAAGCAATGACCAATGAGCCAATTTCACTTTTAGCCAAGAAAGGTGAAAAGCTGGACGGTATTGAAAAGAAAGTTAAGTTGGATAAGCTGAAAGCACCGGTAAAAAAAGGCGATTCCATCGGCAAGCTTGTCATTGAAAAAGACGGAAAATCACTGTCTGAAACGCCTCTGATTGCAAAAGAAGATGTCCCACTGGCAAGCTTCTGGCAGCTGTATAAGCGGGCATTCGGCATGTTTACGAAGAGCGGGAATTAATTGAACGCCTCCTTATAAAAAAAGCTTATTTTCGCATATATTGTTGCTTTCGGATATCCCGGATACTAAGAGTTTAAACTCTAACCTGAGAAGAACAGCTCTTTTCTCTTCGGTTTAGCTGGATATCATCTTCGTGATAGGGTTATTTTTTGCCATAGTATCAAATAGCAGCAAAGTTTACGAAAAGAGCCTAAAAATTCAGCATAAAATGTCTAAATTCTTCTAGTTTTGTCTTGTAGAAGGAATTAGACAGTAGAAAATAGAATTGACTCACTATACGACAGAGAAGGAGGCCTGTGAATAGTGAGTCTTACTATTGGTCTGGAAGTTAGAAGTGATGTACTTTGTATACGCCTGAGTGGGGAGTTGGACCATCACACGGCAGAGAAGTTGAGGCAGCAAGCCTCTGAATTAATTGAAGAACATGGAATCAAGCACATCGTACTGAATATGGAAGCCCTCGGATTTATGGACAGCTCAGGACTTGGTGTGATTTTAGGGAGATATAAACAAATCAAGCAAAAGCATGGAGAAATGGTTGTCTGTGCAATATCCCCGGCAGTCAAACGATTATTTGAAATGTCAGGTCTTTTCAAAATCATTCGTTTAGAGCCGTCTGAAGAATTTGCATTACAAAGTCTGGGGGTTGCATAAATTGAAAAATGAAATGAATATCCAATTCAGCGCAGTGAGCCAAAATGAATCCTTCGCCCGGGTTACGGTAGCTTCATTTATTGCCCAGCTGGATCCGACGATGGACGAATTGACGGAAATCAAGACAGTAGTATCAGAGGCTGTCACAAATGCCATTATTCATGGGTATGACAACAACCCTGACTGCTTTGTATATATCACAGTCAAAATGGAAGAAGGCTTCATTGACATGGAAATCAGGGATGACGGAATCGGAATCCAAGATGTAGAGGAAGCGCGCCAGCCATTGTTTACAACCAAACCGGAGCTTGAACGTTCTGGGATGGGGTTTACCATTATGGAAAATTTCATGGATGAGATTGAAGTGAATTCGCAACCTGGAGCAGGCACAACCGTTCGTTTAAAAAAGCATTTAGCCAATAGTAGAGCGCTATGCAATTAAGGAGCCGTGCTTATGGATGTGGAAGTTAAGAAGGACAAAGAGCAGAGCTTTTTAAAAGATACTGAAGTTAAAGAGCTCATCCAGCGAAGCCAGGAAGGTGACCAGTCAGCCAGGGATACCATTGTCCAAAAGAATATGAGGCTTGTCTGGTCGGTTGTTCAGCGATTTTTGAATCGCGGATATGAACCGGACGATCTTTTTCAAATCGGGTGCATCGGCCTTCTCAAGTCTGTGGATAAATTTGACTTATCCTATGATGTGAAGTTCTCAACCTATGCGGTCCCGATGATTATTGGTGAGATACAAAGATTTATCCGAGATGACGGAACAGTAAAAGTAAGCCGTTCTTTAAAGGAAATGGGGAACCGGATTCGAAGGACAAAAGACGAATTGTCAAAGGCTTTCGGAAGGGTTCCGACCATCAATGAAATTGCTGCTCACCTGGAACTGTCGCCTGAGGAAGTCGTCATGGCGCAGGAAGCCAGCAGAGCACCATCTTCCATTCACGAAACAGTGTATGAGAATGATGGAGATCCAATTACGCTTCTGGACCAGATATCCGATAACTCAGATCAGAAATGGTTCGATAAAATAGCCTTGAAAGAAGCGATCAGGGAACTGGACGAAAGAGAGCGGCTGATCGTCTATCTCCGCTACTATAAAGACCAGACCCAGTCAGAAGTCGCGGACAGGCTTGGCATTTCACAGGTGCAGGTATCGCGGCTTGAAAAAAAGATTCTTCACAATATGAAGGACAAAATGAATTTGATATAAGAGTTAAAAGAAGCAAATCGCGTTCGGGCGGTTTGCTTTTTTGTATTGATGAAAAACGGGGCGGCAAGGCGGGTATGTGAAGCACGAAAAGGAGAAGAGAAGATAACGTTGAGTGAAAAATCAATATCGATATTCACAGATTGCCTCAAAGACAGCACCGAATCAGCCAAAATCAACATCGATGCATCGCGACAGCACCGAATTCCAAAAATATTGTCCCCCTCCCTTCTCTTCTCAAGTGAAACTTCCTCAAAAAAATCAAACTGACCGGCCGAAAACACTATACCTTTTAACCCCCAAAAAACAGTTAGCAATTATTGGCTTCATGAAATTTTTGTCTGAAATCCATACTATTTATACAAGCAGGAAAATAATGTTGACCAGGATGTGATCTAGATGGAAGGTTCAGTATATATTCGGCTTAGGCATAGGCTGCAGGTTAGACCGGAAAGCAGTATCCTGCTTGAAAATACTGCCCAGATCATCGCGCCTGAACATTACCTTCAGTCCATTCGGAAGATTGTTCTTCATACGGTGACGGAAGAGGATAAGAATATTATCATCCTTGATCTCATGAGAGTCATTTCTCAAATAAAAGATGTACAACCTGATGTGGATGTTCAAACAATCGGGCCTTCCCAAACGATTGTGGAAGTAGTGTACAAGAGGAAAAAGGTTTCACCGCCAATGTTCGCTGCTGTCTGGCTTTTGCTGTTCATTGGGGCAGCTATGGCCATCATGAATTTTCATGAGGATGTCAGTATGCGGGAGGTACATCAGCGCCTGTATCTCATGATGACGGGACAGGAAGACCCCCATCCGTTATTATTTCAGGTTCCTTATTCCTTTGGTCTTGGTTTGGGAATGATTTTATTTTTCAATCATGTGTTTCGAAAGAGGATCAATGAAGAACCAAGCCCTCTTGAGGTTGAAATGTTCAACTACCAGCAGGACCTCGACCAATACGTCATCATGCATGAAAATAAAGAGAGCATGAAGCACCTTGATGACCATTAGCATCGTTATCTTGTGCTTTGTAGGACTTGCCGGGGGACTTGCTGTGGGATCAGGACTGGTGGCTTTCTTGACGGTACTTGGGATCATTCCCCGGTTGACCCAATTAACGAAGACGATGAAAATGATTCATTTTTATGAATGGGCGGTAGTGTTTGGGGCAGTCATTGGAAGTATATTCAGCTTAAATGAATTCACTTTGATATTCTCACCATTTGTTCTTATACCTATTGGCTTAATGAGCGGCACCTTTGTAGGTATGCTGGCGGCGGCGTTGACGGAAGTACTGAATGTATTACCCATACTTACAAAAAGAATCGGCATCAATGACCGTATCATCACTCTTTTAATGGCGATTGTCTTCGGTAAAGTGCTGGGATCACTGTTTCACTGGTTGTATTTTGTCCGCTTATAAAGGAGGAGAGCTCTTATGGCAGAAAAGAAAAACGTGATAATCATTACTGATGGAGATGAATATGCCAGGAGAGCAATCGAGGCAGCGGCAAAAGAATACGGAGCCCGGTGCATTTCCAGATCCCAAGGCAATCCGTCGGTTCTTAAGGGAAGCGAAATTGCAGGATTGATCAAGAAGGCAAAGGGAGATCTGGTGTTTGTGATGTTTGATGACAGTGGTTTTGTAGGAGAGGGCAGTGGTGAGGCAGCTATGAAATATGTGGTTAATTGCCAGGAATTCAACATTCTTGGAGCTATTGCGGTAGCTTCCAAAACAAGACAGGCTGAATGGACACGGGTGGATGTGTGTGTAGATAAATTCGGGGAGCTGACTCCCTATGGGGTTGATAAATTTGGCGTTCCTGAAAATGAGATAGGGCGGCTCAATGGTGATACAGTGTACTGTCTGGACCAGCTGAAGCTGCCTATTGTGGTAGGCGTGGGGGACATTGGGAAGATGGCGAAGAGGGACCATTTCTCCAGGGGAGCTCCTATTACTAAAAAAGCAGTTCAAATTATACTCGAAAGGAGCGGTTATCTTGCCTAATATGGAAAGAGAAAAGACACCAATACCAGAAGACCTTGGAAAATTGGAACAACTGATGATCGACACAACCGGATTGAACAAAAGCTTCGACTTAGGTGTAAGGAAGTTGAAGATTCTTCATAAAGGTGTTCACATCTATTATATTAACGGTTTGTGTGATACTCAGTTCATTATGAGGATTGTGGAAAATCTGGTTGAGGTCAATGATCATGAAAGACTCTCATCGAAACTTCCTGAAATTGTTCAGAACAGAATCCCTCATCAATCAATTGCACCGGTGAAAACGGTGGAAGAAATGGTGGATGAGGTCTTGTGCGGCCTGATTGCGGTTGTAGTAGAAGATGAACAGGAAGCGCTGATAGTCGATGTAAGAAGTTATCCAGGCAGACAGCCGCAGGAACCGGATACGGAAAAAGTGGTACGAGGATCACGCGATGGGTACGTTGAAAATATCATTGTTAATACAGCTTTGACGAGAAGAAGGATCAGAGACCCACGCCTGAGATTCGAGATATTCCGGGTAGGTGAAAGATCCAAAACGGATATTTCCATTGCTTATATTGAGGATGTGGCTAATCCTTCCCTGATCAACATCATTAAAAATGAATTAAAAGCTATTAAGATAGACGGCCTTACCATGGCGGATAAAACGGTAGAAGAATTCTTGGTGAAACAAGGCTACAATCCATTTCCACTGGTCAGATACACAGAAAGAGCAGATATTGGAGCGACTCATTTACTTGAAGGGCATGTCCTGATTTTCGTGGATACGTCTCCCAGTGTCATCATAACTCCCACTACGTATTTTCATCATCTGCAGCATGCGGAGGAATACAGGCAGTCTCCGGCTGTCGGAACATTTGTAAGGTGGGCCCGGTTCGTTGGTCTGCTTGCCAGTTTATTTTTACTGCCGCTTTGGTATTTGTTTGTACTTGATCCATCACTACTTCCGCCGCAGCTTGAATTTATCGGGCCGAATGAGGAAACAAACATACCTGTCATCGTACAGTTATTGATGGCTGATTTGGGAATAGAATTCTTGAGGCTTGCGGCCATACATACGCCGACACCGCTCTCAACGGCCATGGGGTTGATCGCAGCTGTATTGATCGGACAGATTGCCATCGATGTGGGATTGTTCGTCCCTGAGGTCATCTTATATGTGTCCGTGGCCGCAATTGGAACATTCTCCACACCAAGTTATGAATTGAGTGTAGCCAATAAGCTTCTGCGCCTGGCATTGTTAATAGTAGTGGCGATTTTCGGCATACCGGGGTTAGTCGTTGGAACAACTGTTTTCCTGCTTCTGCTGGTCAGAATCCGCTCATTGAACACACCATATTTATGGCCGTTTATTCCGTTCAGTCCTAGAGCATTTATGCAAATCATCATTAGAAGATCCATGCCGGGATCGAAAATCAGGCCGAGCATCGTCCAGCCGAGAAACAAATATAAACAGCCGGCAAAATCCCGTTAGGATTGCAACCCTGCTCATTCTGTGATAAATTTACTTTTAATTACTAAAGCGATAAAGCAGTCAAAGGGATGAGAAGAATGCATTTTAATGGAACTGCCAGAATTAACAGCCGTGATCACCTGGAAATCGGGGGAGTCGACACTGTAGAATTGGCGAAAGAATATGGAACACCCTTATATATTTACGATGTAGAATTGATCAGAGATAGAGCCAGGGGTTTCAAAGACACATTTGAAGATCTTGGCATTAAAGCTCAAGTAGCTTATGCAAGCAAGGCCTTTTCTTCAGTCGCGATCTTTCAATTGATGGCTGAAGAAGGTTTGTCTTTGGATGTTGTATCCGGAGGGGAATTGTTTACGGCAATTAAAGCGGGATTCCCTGCTGAACGCATACATTTTCATGGAAATAACAAAAGCGAAGCAGAACTAAGAATGGCGTTGGAGCATGAAATCGGCTGTATAGTCGTTGATAATTTTTATGAAATTCAGCTGCTGGAAGAGGTCTGCCGTGATTTGAACAAGACGATGGATATATTAATCAGGGTAACTCCTGGTATTGAAGCACATACCCACGATTATATCCTCACAGGTCAAGAAGATTCTAAGTTTGGCTTTGGTTTGGAAAACGGCCAGACTGAAGAAGCATTGCTGAGAGCGGTAAAATCCCCTCATTTGAATGTGCTTGGCCTGCATTGCCATATTGGATCACAGATTTTCGAGACGACTGGTTTCGTCCTAGCAGCGAGCAAGATCATTGGCAAATTGGCTCAATGGAAAGAACAACACGGCTACACGGCAGAAGTGCTTAACCTTGGCGGAGGCTTTGGGATTAGATACACAGCTGAAGATGATCCGATTCCGGCTTCTCAGTATGTTAAGGAGATCATAGCGGAGGTAAGAAAGAAAGCCGAAGAGTCCAACCTTGATATGCCGGAAATCTGGATCGAGCCGGGTCGTTCACTAGTCGGTGACGCGGGGACGACTTTATATAGCGTGGGGTCCAGCAAAGAAGTTCCGGATATTAGAAAATATTTGGCAGTGGACGGTGGAATGAGTGACAATATCCGTCCTGCTCTCTACGAAGCAAAGTATGAAGCAATTCTTGCGAATAAAGCAGGACAGCCGATTCAGGAAACCGTATCGATTGCAGGGAAATGCTGTGAATCAGGAGATATGTTAATCTGGGATCTTCCCCTGCCTGAATCCTCGCAAGGAGATATTCTTGCTGTATTCTGTACAGGTGCCTATGGGTATTCCATGGCAAACAACTATAATAGGATTCCCAGGCCGCCAGTAGTTTTCGTCGAAAATGGTGAAGCCAAACTCGTTATCAGAAGAGAAAGCTTTGAAGATCTTGTTAAACTGGACTTGTCCCTTAACGAATAATATTCTATAGTGGAGGCGGACACAAAAGTGTGTCTGCCTCTTTTTTTTAAGCAGAGCACACAGACGGAAAATTAGTTGAATCAGTTGACAAGACGAAGGAGCTGCACGAATATGAGAAAGAAAAATATACTATTATTCATAATTCTTTTAATTATGTCACTGGGTTGGGGAGTTCTCTACTGGATGTTCTTTGCTAGTTGATGCAGGTCTTCAGTTTGATATACCCTTTTTCTCGGAATAAAGTTGAATATTTTTCTTAATTTTAGTAAGATAATAAACGGTTAATATGAATACACGGAAAGAATAAAAAACATTGTGCTGAATATGCACAAATTATAACGAGGGGTCTTTTATGCTTATACGTTACAAAAAAGCTTTCGAGAAAATTGCGATGGGGTTGCTGTCCTTTATGCCGCAGGAAAAGGATTTGAAAAAGCTGCAGCAAACGATGCTGAATTATGAGCAGGAAGATGACTGGCAGTTATTTCTTTGGAAAGACGAAGATATAGTCGGCTTGATCGGTGTTGTAATTGGGGAAGAAACCATTGAAGTAAGGCATATATCAGTTAATCCTTCACATCGCCATGAAGGTATAGGGAAAGCAATGCTTAGAACCTTAAGTGAAATTTATTCCAACAAAGTGTTAAAGCCGAATGAACATACGGCTGCTTTTTTTGAAAAGTGCCATTTGGATACTAACGATGAAAATTGATAACGAGGAATTTAACCTCTGCCTTAAATAGTACAAAAAGACTGGCATGATACATGTCAGTCTTTTTGTTTCTGTCTATTTACCAGTGCTTCTTTTCTCATTTTGATCACGTCCGAGCGGTCTCGGAGGGCATGCCGGTGAATGATGGAATCAGGGATGACGTCCAATTTTCCGATCTTGCGGCATTCCTGTTCACATAGTTGTGTCAATTCCTCATTGAGAGGAAGATCGATACTCTGGTAATCAATTCCGGAAACGATGTTTTTTAAAGTTTCCTCTAGAAGCGGGAGAAGTTTATCAAAGTCGATTCCCAGGCTTTTCAAAGAGTTGGGGTGCTGCTTCAAGATATTGGTCCCTTTTCTAAGAATCCTTACTGCTCCGCTTCTGTTCTCTCGGCGATAATGGTAAAAGCCGACTGCAATCTGTATGAGCCCGACCCAAACAGACTCCCTGTTGCCCGGGTCAGTTTCCTTCCAATATTCCTCGAGTACCTCGTGGCATTCAAAATAATCCCGGTCACAGTGGAAATGGATGAGGAAATCTAGATAATCATTTGGATAAGCCATTGGCAAATTTCCTCCTTTTCTTCGATTAGTTTACCATATTCCCGCTGCCGCGGAAAAACGCAATCCTAAATTTACTATTGGAGAATGCTTTATAATCTACTATACTAATAGATAGTCTTAAAATCGTACAAAATGGAATTGGTGATATTATGGAATACAATGTGAAGATTGATGCCTTTGAAGGTCCATTGGACTTGCTTCTGCATTTAATTCACTCTTTGGAAGTCGATATTTATGATATTCCAATGGCTCAAATCACTGAGCAGTACTTGTTGTACATACATACTATGAAAAAACTTGAGCTTGATGTGGCCAGCGAGTACCTTGTCATGGCTGCGACTTTGCTGGCGATCAAAAGCAAAATGCTTCTCCCCAAACATGACGAAATAGCTGAAGAGGAAGATTTCGAAATAGAAGAAGATCCACGGGACGAATTGGTTGACCGTCTGATTGAATACAAACGGTATAAAGAAGCGGCTGAGGAACTGAAAAACCGGGAAGAAGAAAGAGGCCGGATGTATACCAAGCCGCCAAGTGACTTATCTGAATATGCTGAAGAGAAGGCGTCGGGACAGCTGGATCAAGATGTGACCATTTACGACATGCTCGGGGCCTTCAATAAACTGCTCCGCAGAAAGAAACTGCAAAAACCGGTAACCACCAAAATCACAAGACAGGAAATTCCCATTGAAAAAAGGATGGATGAAATTCTTATCCAGATAAAAGGTTCCAAAGAGAAACAAAGCTTTTTCTCATTATTCCCTGACGAAGACCGTGAGCATATCGTTGTTACATTCCTCGCAGTACTGGAACTTATGAAAAGAAAACAGATCATCGTCAGACAGAAACAAAATTTTGACGATTTTACTGTGCAGTCATCAGAGGAGGCAGAACTGGTTGGAAATCATTAATTGGAAGGCGATACTGGAAAGCCTGCTTTTCGCTGCAGGAGATGAAGGACTATCCCTCAAACAAGTCTGTGCAGTCTTAGAAATTGAGGAGCACCAGGCACTAGAGATTATAGAAGGGCTTTTTGCTGAGTACAATAAAGATGAAAGCAGGGGCATACAGCTCATTGAGTTAGCAGGCACTTACCAGCTTGTGACGAAAAAGGAACATGCCCCTTATTTGAAAAAGCTGGTTGAATCACCAAACGTCAACTCTCTATCACAGGCTGCTCTTGAGACGCTGGCAATCGTTGCGTATAAACAGCCGATTACAAGGGTCGATATAGAAGAGATTAGAGGAGTTAAAACCGAGAGGCCATTAAGCACACTGGCATCCAAAGGGCTGGTCAAAGCTGTCGGAAGAGCTGAAGGAACAGGAAGAGCTATATTGTATGGAACAACAAAAGAATTCCTGGATTACTTCGGTTTGAAGGATATCAGTGAGCTTCCTCCTTTGCCGGAAAATATTGATGAAGAATTTATGTCGGAGGATGCCGATTTGTTTTTTGAAAAGTTTCAGGAAACAATGGATTCTCAGTCCTGACTTTATGGTAAAATTATTACAAGCTGATCGAAGGAGACGGCTTTAATCTCCCAGATCAGCTTTTTCTTATAATGTGTTTTCTGAAAGTTCAAAAATTGTCAGTGAAGAGGAATTGAATGTTTTTTATCTGATAAAGATTGTAAGGAAACTAGTGAGATAATTTCACGATCAATAAAAAATTATGGAGGGGTTAGATGAGCAATCCTATCGTCAAATCACAAGTAGAAGAAGTACATACATTCCTGGAAAAAACAGTTGCGGAGCTGGAAGGCTATCTGAATAATGTCACCATAGACGGGCTGCTTCAGGAGAAGAGCGGAGATAGGGCTTACTATGAAGGTGTTCTTTCCAATATTAGAAGGCTCCTTGTTTATTGTGAGGAAGGTCTCGATTCATGTTCTGTTGTCTTGCAAAACGAGACCTTCATCAAAGGTGCTGCCGAAAAAACACTCTATAAAGTCTACCATCAGTGTATAGAAGAATTTTTCTCCCCTCGCTATGATTTATGGTACGAGGACAGCCGCTCAGCTTATACAGGAAAGAACTCCATTATGTTCCGCCAGGATCTGCCGAAAAGCATCATGAGCTTGATGTCGGCTGCTGAAAGTGGTTTCCAGCGGGTAAGGGAAGAACTTGAATACTATGAAACTGATTTCAGGACTAAAATAACCCAAGCCAGGGGCTGATTTAAACTGCAGGAAGTGACTCCGTCACTTTCTGCAGTTTTTTTTGTAGTACCAAAGGAAACCCGTAAAGAGAGGTATCCCTGAAATCTCAGCTGAATGGAGGGAAATTACATTGATACAGGATTGGGACCTGCTTTGATCAAGATTGTATCCAGACAGTATCCAGACAGCGGAGGCGGGTGGATACACGAGAGAGGGAGTTAGGCGGGAGATGTGTATCCAGCGATGGCAGATGGGTACACGAGAGAGGGAGTTTGCCTGAAGATATGTATCCAGAGAAGGCGGGTGGATACATGAGAGAGGAAGTTAGGCGGGAGATATGTATCCAGCGGAATGGGGTGGATACACGAGAGAGGGAGTTAGTCGGGAGATGTGTATCCAGCGATGGCAGATGGATACATGAGAGAGGGGGTTTGCCTGAAGATATGTATCCAGAGCAGTCGGGTGGGTACACGAGAGAGGGAGTTAGTCGGGAGATGTGTATCCAGCGATGGCAGATGGATGCATGAGAGAGGGGGTTTGCCTGAAGATATGTATCCAGAGCAGTCGGGTGGGTACACGAGAGAGGGAGTTAGTCGGGAGATGTGTATCCAGCGATGGCAGATGGATGCATGAGAGAGGAGGTTAGGCGGGAGAAGTGTATCCARGGGAGTGGGGTGGATAYAYGAGAGAGGGAGTTTGCCTGAAGATGTGTATCCAGAGCAGTCGGGTGGGTACACGAGAGAGGGAGTTTGGCGGGAGAAGTGTATCCAAGGGAGTGGGGTGGATACATGAGAGAGGRAGTTTGGCGGGAGAAGTGTATCCAGGGGAGTGGGGTGGATACACGAGAGAGGGAGTTTGCCTGAAGATATGTATCCAGAGAAGGCGGGTGGGTACACGAGAGAGGGAGTTTGGCGGGAGAAGTGTATCCAGCGGAGTGGGGTGGATACATGAGAGAGGAAGTTAGGCGGGAGATGTGTATCCAGCGTTGGCTGGTGGATACATGAGAGAGGGAGTTTGCCTGAAGATATGTATCCAGAGCAGTCGGGTGGATACATGAGAGAGGAAGTTATGCAGAAGATATGTATCCAGAGCAGTCGGGTGGATACACGAGAGAGGGAGTTAGGCGGGAGATGTGTATCCAGCGATGGCAGATGGATACACGAGAGAGGGGGTTTGCCTGAAGATATGTATCCAGAGCAGTCGGGTGGATACATGAGAGAGGGAGTTTGCCTGAAGATATGTATCCAGAGCCGCCGGGCAGGCGCATGGGCGGGTAAGTTTGGTAGAAAGTATGTTTCCTGAGAGCCGTCGTGTGGATACACGAGCTGACTGGATTTTATCCAAGATATATACCCAGAACCAGGCAAAACAAAAGGCATTGCCAACCGAAGGGATAAATGAAAATGTTTTTCTGCAATCATAAATCAAACCGCCCCGCATAGACTTGTACAAACACCTTTGGACAAGGAAAGGGAGTAGATGTTTATGAAGAGGATGAGACTGAGAGCCTTTATTTATGCGGTGATCATCATTTCTATCATTTTTTCTTCTTTTAATGAAACGGCTGAGGCGGCACCTTCTGTCAGTGCGCAGAGGGCGATTGTCATAGATCAGGATACGGGAAGGGTACTGTATGAAAAAGATGCACATACCCAAAGCCGGATTGCCAGTATAACGAAGATCATGACAGCTATCCTTGCAATAGAATCAGGGAAGTTGGACGAAGAAGCAACTGTAAGCAGCAATGCTGTAAAAGCAGAAGGTTCCTCGATTTACCTTAAGCAGGGAGAGAAGATTAAGCTGGAAGATTTGGTGTATGGCTTAATGCTTCGGTCTGGCAATGATTCAGCTGTTGCGATTGCCGAGCATGTAGGAGGAAGCCTCGATGGGTTTGTTTACCTAATGAACAAGAAGGCGGAAGAAATCGGGATGGTCAATTCCAATTTCGAGAACCCTCACGGATTGGACGATCATGAAAGCCACTACTCCACGGCTTATGATATGGCCATCTTGACGAGGTATGCTATGCAAAATGAAACCTACAGGGAAATCTCAGGTACCAAAGTGCATACATCCCCCGACCCTGAAAATGATTGGGATAGGAAATGGCGGAACAAGAACAGGCTTTTGACGGAAAAATATAAGTATTGCACCGGAGGCAAGACTGGATACACCAAAAGAGCCAAAAGAACATTGGTCACAACAGCGACCAAGAATGAGCAAAACTTGATTGCTGTTACACTTAACGGTCCGGACGACTGGAATGATCATATACAGATGTTTGAATATGGATTTAAGAACTTTGATACCGTCATCGCGCTTCCGCAAGGGGAAATCCAGGATATTGAGGACGAATTTTATAAAGATAAGGTCTTTATAAAAAGAGATGTGCTGATGGCAATCAAAAAGGAAGAAGAGGATCGTATAAGGATTGAATACAAGCTTCTAAAGCCAAAGGATTCTTGGGAAAACGGTAATGTTCCTGAAATTGTGGGAAGAGCCGTGGTTTATTTGGACGAAAAGGAAACAGAACGAGTACCTGTATTTTTCAAAAGTGTTGAAGCGGAAGAGGAAAAAAGCTGGTGGATGTTTTGGAAACAGTCTTTCATTTCAATCCTCGGAGTAAAAGCGGATGGTTAACTATATCTGGGTCGGGATGACCATCATCGGCCTAATCTTTGCTGCTGTGAACGGGAAAATGCAAGAGGTAAACGAAGCTATCTTTCAATCTGCAAACGAAGCGGTCACACTATGTATCGGTCTCGTGAGCATTTTAGTGTTCTGGCTTGGGATCATGCGGATCGCTCAGGATTCAGGACTGCTTGATAAGCTATCCTATCTGTTCCGGCCAATTGTTAGACGGCTGTTTCCTGAAGTGCCGCCGGACCATCCTGCTATGGGCTACATTCTTTCGAATATGATGGCCAATATGTTCGGGCTGGGCAACGCTGCAACACCTCTTGGCATCAAGGCAATGGAACAGCTGAAAGAATTAAATGGAGGAAGAGATTATGCCAGCCGCTCTATGATAACTTTTCTGGCAATCAATACTTCGAGTTTAACAATAATACCAACCACGGTCATCGCTATAAGAATGAATTATGATTCGGCCTCGCCCACTGAAATTGTCGGCCCGACTCTGGTGGCAACATTTCTCTCTACTATCGGAGCGATTATGATCGACCGTTATTTTTATCACAGAAGAATCCGCAATGGAGTGAAGTGATATGGAGATTATCTCAACGATTTCATTATGGCTGATCCCAATGCTGATTGGAGTCATCCTTTTATACGGAACCTTTAAAAAGGTGCCCACCTATGAGAGCTTTGTTGATGGAGGAAAAGAAGGCATTAAGATTGCGGTGTCGATTATTCCGTTTCTGATCGGGATGCTTGTCGCCATAACGATATTCAGGGCCTCAGGTGCTCTGGAATATTTTGTTTCGCTGATAGAACCTGTACTTCACGCGATCGGGGTACCAGCTGACATAGTTCCCCTCGCTATCATCCGGCCTATTTCTGGTACAGCTGCACTCGGGATGGTAAGTGATTTACTGGCAACCCATGGGCCGGATTCTTTCATAGGAAGGCTGGCCTCCGTTCTCCAAGGAAGCACCGATACTACCTTTTATGTTTTAACCGTCTATTTCGGAGCAGTGGGAATCAAGAAAATGGGCGATGCCTTAAAAGTCGGACTGCTCGCAGACCTGATCGGCATCATAGCAGCGATCGTCATTGTGACCCTTATGTTTTCGTGAGGAGGATTTTAGAACAAACATAATTATAGAAGGAGCTTTTAAAAAATGGTTAGTGCTCGTTTATTTAAACGCTCACATATGGTAGACAAACTCCGCGGCTGCAACTGCGGGGTTTGTCTATTTTAATGGCTTTTTCGTAAACTTTATTGCTATTTGATACTAATTTCAAAAAAACGAATCATAATTCACCTTATTAACCTGGTAATCATGAAGAGAAAAGAGCTGATTTCCCCGATTAGAGAAATTCCTTAGTATCCGGGGAAAAATCCGGCACTTGGGATTTTTCCGAAAGCCGCAATCTATATAAAAACAGCCATTTTAATTAAGTTTTAGAATTCATACTTAATATAGTACTAGCAATGCAGGTATCTACTTTAAAATTTCCTGCTCTATGGGAGCGAGGTTAAGGATCCCTATGTAGAACTTATAATTTTCTTAGGTTAAGTACTTTAATTGCAAAAATAGAGGTAAAAAATTCTCTTATTTCATTTGTTTCTACGAAAACAACTAAAATAGAGGAAGAAATTTCTCTTATTCGACTCAAAACTTAGAAAATCAGGAGAATATGCTTAAATAAGTGAAAAAGGTACCCTTATTTACTACCATTGTTAGCTGATATCTGTGATTAACGGTAAAAAATTCCCTTATTTCTTTCCGCTATCGGCTCAATTAGGGAACGAAGTTTATTTCATTTTCCTTTTAACTGAGAGGGTTGTTCGCAGCAAAAGTACAACCTCTTGGAGAACTAGCGGTTTTCCAGTTCCAGCGGTCGAGGTTCCAGACATATTGGAACTGTCTTTGCAGCGAAAAGGTAGCCGTCACTCACCTGGTGCATCCCGCTGAAAGGCATAAGTACTCTAGCGGACGTCCCTGTCTGTTGCTTTCTTTTGCCACAATCAATCACTATTTTTGTTAAGGAAACTGATTCATTGCTGGACGCATGATTATGATTTAGAATTTTACCGACCAGTCTTGGAGTCGCAGGACTGAAACAATAATGAGAAATCCACGATACTCAAAGTCTTCTTTTTAAAGTGCACCTTTTAAAAAGTCCTTATGTTACCAATACTAATAAAGGACAATCCCTTTGCATTTCCCTGCTTATATGTAATAATTCATTCATGTGTATGAATTTCAAAGTATTGATTGTATAGAAGAACTTTTATTATAGAAAATCTGAAATAGATCAATGGAAATGAAACACGTACTTAATAAGAGGTGAATGAAGAATGGAACGTTTACAAAAAGTGATTGCCCACGCAGGTGTGGCATCTAGAAGAAAAGCAGAAGAACTGATCCTTGAAGGAAAAGTAAAAGTGAACGGAAAGACTGAAAGAGAATTAGGAACGAAGGTAACAGGCTCAGATAAGATTGAAGTCAACGGAGTGCAGATTGAAAGAGAAAATAAGGTTTACTATCTTCTCTATAAACCAAGAGGGGTCATTTCAGCAGTAACAGACGACAAAGACCGCAAAGTGGTCACTGACTTCTTTCCTCACATTCAGGAAAGGATTTACCCAGTAGGAAGACTTGATTATGATACGTCTGGACTACTCCTTCTGACTAACGATGGAGAGTTCGCCAACCTGTTGACTCATCCAAGCTATAATATCGACAAAACATATGTGGCGAGATTGAAAGGCATACCGCCAAAATTCAAGCTTAAGGAACTAGAAAAAGGAATCATGCTTGAAGATGGCAAAACAGCGCCCGCAAAGGTGAAAGTCTTGAAGATAGAAAAAAAGCAAGACAAGGCCATTGTGGAAATTACGATTCATGAAGGAAGGAACAGACAGGTGAAAAGGATGTTTGAAGCAGTCGGACATCAAGTTCAAAAGCTGAAACGCGAAAGATTTGCTTTCCTTGACCTTCACGGCCTGAATGCCGGAGATTCCAGAGAGCTTACTCCCCATGAAGTAAAGCAGTTGAGAGCACTGGCAAAAACCGGGAATCTCCTGTAAGTGACCGGAATTTAAAAAGTGTCACACTTCCTTCAAAAACAAGCTCCTGAAGGAAAAAACAACAATGCTATAATAGATGAGAATATATAAACACAGACAAAAGGGACAATCGCATTGTCCCCTTTCGTTTGCAGCAAAAACTGTTAAATGCAAGGAGGCAGTAAAGAGATGGATAAAAAAAAGCGCCGCTTGCTTATCCGGACAATCATATTGGTTGTGCTCGCTGCAGCCGTAATTTATACCTTATATGCAAATTTCACTAAGGAAGACAGGGGAGTCCTTAAAGCCGGAGACCAGGCGCCTGACTTTGTGCTTCAGGATATGGAGGGCAATACTCACCAGCTATCCGATTATAAGGGACAGGGTGTCTTTCTGAACTTCTGGGGAACCTGGTGCAAGCCGTGTGAAAAAGAAATGCCGTATATGGAAAATCAATATCAGGCATTTAAAGATAAAGGTGTACAAATACTGGCTGTAAATGTCGGAGAATCTGATTTTCAAGTCAATAAGTTCATTGCAGAACACGACCTTACATTTCCTGTTGTAGTAGATTCCGAGATAGATGTTCAAAACGCATATGGAATCAAGCCATTGCCTACAACACTTCTAGTGGACGAAAATGGAATAATTCAGAGAATTATTACAGGTGAAATGACTGAAACGGACATAGAGCAGCACATGGAAAGCATCAAACCTAATTAACAGGAGGCCGGTTTATCTAAGCAGTATAGCTGCCGGCCTGTAGATTAAGGAGTTTTAGCATGAAGGAAATCAAATGTGAATGCGGTCATGTTAATCCCCGTGGAACCATCCTTTGTGAATCCTGCGGGAGGGCTTTGACGGAGGATGCAAAGAAAGACAAGCTTCATGATATGAGATATGAAGGCAGTGCACGTCGTTCACAAACGTATAAAAAATCAATCATTGATAAAATTTGGAACTTCTTTTCATCTGTAAAAGTAGGAATCTGGCTGATTTTGATCACCCTGATTGCTTCGGCATTGGGAACAGTCCTGCCCCAGGAGATGTATATTCCGAACACGATGCCTGCTTCACAATATTACGGTGAAGTCTATGGCTGGTTTGGTGAAGTCTACTATACTCTTGGCTTTCATAATCTATATGGCTCCTGGTGGTTCTTGTTAATGATAGCCTCTATCGGGATTTCGCTTGTTATAGCAAGCCTTGACAGGGTGATACCGCTATATAGAGCTTTGAAAAAACAGAAAGTTTCAAGGCACGAAGGGTTCCTGAAAAGGCAGAGATTATTCAGCGAAACAGAAGTGCCAAAGTCTGAGCAAGTTATTCAGGAAGTCAAGAAGAAGATGGAAGAAAAGAGATACAATGTCCGAGAAGAAAATGGAAGCCTGCTTGCAGAAAAAGGACGTTTTTCCAGATGGGGCCCTTACGTAAACCATTTAGGTTTAATCATCTTCCTGATCGGTGCCATGCTCAGATTTGTTCCAGGCATGTACGTCGATGAAGTGATGTGGATTAGAGAAGGAGAAACCAAGGCGATTCCTGGAACCAATAAGGAGTATTACCTGGAAAATAAGAACTTTACATTAGAAATGTATGATAAAGACGAAGATAAAGAGGTTTTTGGCGAAGCGCTGGAGAATGCTGGGGAAGTTGCTAAGAATTATCAGACAGACGCTGTCCTTTATCGTGCTGAAGAATCGAACGTTCCAGGAGAAAAGGCTGAAATGCAAGAGGAGAAAGAAAAAGCCATCCAGGTCAACCAGCCTCTGAAATTTGGTTCTTATGCGGTCTATCAGACAAGCTATCAATTAGATGAGTTTAAAGCGATGTCTTTTACACTATCTAATAAAACAACTGAAGAAGAGTTTGGGGAATTCACTGTAGATCTTTTCGATCCTCAGGAAATGTACGAGCTCGAAGATGGCAGAAAGGTAGAATTGATGGGGTATTACCCTGATTTTGATGGGTTTGATGAAAAGGGTGAACCCCAAACAAAGTCACCGCTGCCGAACAATCCTGCTTTTCTCTTCAAAATGTTTTCACCTGAAAAGCCAGATGGAGAAATCAGCTTTGTCGGTATCCAGCAAAACCTTGAGCCGTTGGGCGATAACACTTACAAAATGAATTTTGCTGGTCTGGATACAAGGGATGTTTCAGCTTTGACCGTCAGAAAGGACCTGACACTTTGGGTGATCGGAATAGGCGGAGCCATTTTTATGATAGGAGTGGCTCAAGGCGCCTACTGGAATCATAGAAGGATCTGGGTTCGCAAATCTGATAAAGGTTTGATAGTTGCCGGTCATACAAATAAAAACTGGCATGGATTGAAAAAAGAGATCACTTTTGTTCTTGATGGAACAGGTATTGAGGAACCACAAGATCAGCAGGAGATCGATGGAAAAGAAAGAACATGAATTAAATTGGAAAACTAAAGCGGCTGCCGGTGAACTATCAGCCGCTGCTTGTAAAAGGAGGATTTCCTGTTATGGATTTGGCACAATGGAGTAGTAATCTGTTATATATATCTTTTATTCTTTACCTTATTGCCACGCTCTTTTTTGGCGGTTCCATCCGCGATAAAAACAATAAACAAAAAGGCGTAAACCGCTGGGGCAAAATAGGTATGGGACTGACGTTGGTCGGTTTTGCTGCACAGCTTGGGTACTTTTTCACCCGCTGGTTTGCTTCAGGCCATGCACCGGTCAGCAACCTGTTTGAATTCACCACGTTTTTCGGGATGATGCTGGTCGGAGCTTTCATTATTATTTACTTCTTATATCAATCGACCGTACTGGGATTATTTGCGCTGCCGATTGCTCTCTTAGTCATTGCTTATGCCAGCATGTTTCCAAGAGAAGTCAGCCCGCTTATCCCTGCTTTGCAAAGTGACTGGCTGAAAATCCACGTTACGACTGTCGCAGCCGGTGAAGCAATATTGGCTATCAGTTTTGTTGCCGGCTTGATTTACCTTTTGAAAAAAGTAAATCATTCAGAGGATAAAAAGCAATCTTTCTGGCTTGAAAGTGTTATGTATGGCCTGGTGGTAGTAGTCGGATTTGTTGTCTCGACAACTGCGTTCACCCTTATGGGATACAGCGCTGAATTTCAGTATATCAACCAAGCGGGGCAGGAAGCGGTTGAAGAATTTAAAATGCCTGCACTTGTTGCTCCCCATGAAGGTGAACTTCTGACTGCAGACCGATTGGATCCCGCTGTGGATATGCCTGCGCTCATTAATGCAATAAAGTTAAATACTGTGCTATGGTCATTTATTACAGGAACAGTCATTTATTGGGTTCTTCGTTTGGCGGCCAGAAAGAAAATCAGCTTATGGATTCAAAAATATGTTAAGAATGTAAACCTGGACCTGATGGATGAAATCGGGTATCGCTCGGTGTTAATTGGTTTCCCTGTCTTCACTTTGGGAGGTTTGATTTTTGCCATGATCTGGGCCCAAATTGCCTGGAGCCGTTTCTGGGGCTGGGATCCAAAAGAAGTATGGGCTCTTATTACATTCTTATTCTATGCAGCCTTCCTTCATTTCCGTCTCTCTAGAGGATGGCATGGAGAAAAGTCAGCTTGGCTGGCAGTCATAGGTTTTATCATCATCATGTTCAACCTCGTGGCTGTTAACTTGATCATCGCGGGACTTCACTCTTACGCTTAATTGACACGTTTATAGGTATCTATTTCAGGAAAGCCGGGCTTTTTTCCGAGATTTCTTGAAAAGATGCTGAAATAAGACCTCCTCCGCTTTTAGTGGAGGCTTTTTTCTATTAAAATAGGGAGTATATTGAAGAGATCTACAAGTTCAGAGGGGGATGTAAAGATGGATCAGGAAGTAAAAGTACTAATCGTAGATGATGAGGCACGCATCAGAAAGCTGTTAAGAATGTACCTGGAAAGAGAAAACTATGTAATAGAAGAAGCTGAAGACGGTGAAAGTGCCTTGGAGCTTGCCTTGAATAATGAATATGACTGCATTCTGCTCGACCTGATGATGCCAGGTATGGACGGTATTGAAGTATGTAAGGAGCTGCGCCAGAAAAAATCCACACCTGTCATCATGCTGACGGCAAAGGGAGAAGAAGCTAATCGTGTACAAGGCTTCGAAGTGGGGACTGATGACTATATCGTGAAACCGTTTTCTCCTCGGGAAGTAGTATTAAGAGTGAAGGCTCTTTTGAGAAGATCCTCGCAAACAAGCTATATACATACTGATACCAAGGCAAAGGATATGATTGTCTACCCGCATCTGACCATTGATAATGATGCTCACAGGGTTACGGCGGATGGTAAGGATGTCAACCTGACTCCGAAGGAATATGAACTTCTGTATTTCTTATCAAAAGCACCGGATAAAGTATTTGACCGTGAACACCTTCTGAAAGAAGTATGGCACTATGACTTTTTTGGTGATTTAAGAACAGTGGATACACATGTCAAAAGGCTTCGTGAAAAATTAAATAAAGTGTCAGAGCAGGCCGCGAAGATGATTGTGACGGTCTGGGGAGTAGGCTATAAATTTGAGGTTAATAATGAATGAGACTTTGGCGGAGTGTTGTAGGAAAACTGTGGATCACCATCCTGCTGCTGGTTGCATTTGTACTATTCATACTAACTATCCTGCAGCTTGAGTTTTTCCAAAATTATCATCTGGAGCAGGTAGAGAATGACTTATCTGATACAGCAGAGAAAATTGCATCTGTGCTGGAGAATCATCAAGATCTCAGCATGGGTTTGCAGATTTCAAAAGAAATCGTGGATGACCCTCATAATTTAATCGTGGCAGAAGATCGGAACCAATTGTATTATGCAGAAGATATCACAACTGAGCACCTGGACCTTCATCGGGAAATCCTTCAGCAAAAAGAAGTCACAGCTGTATTTGAACAGCAAAAGTCATTTGTAAAAGAAATCCATTTGAATGGAGAGTCGGTTTCTAACCTCTATGAAAATATTGTGGCAGTTGGAGCACCTGTACAGTTAGGGGATGGCAATACGGGAGCTGTTTTGATTTTTCAATCTCTTGAAGAAATCAAAGAAACAACCCGTCAGACAACCAGGCTGATACTGCTGGCGGCGGGTATCGCCATCATTTTGACGACGATCTTCGCCTTCTTCTTGTCTACCAGAATTACTGCGCCACTAAGAAAAATGCGGGAAGCGGCCTTTGAGGTGGCCAGAGGAAGATTCGACACCAAGGTCCCCATACTGACTCATGACGAGATTGGGGAGCTGGCCACGGCCTTCAATCAAATGGGGAAACAGCTTAATTACAATATGCATGCCCTTAGCCAGGAAAAAGAACAGCTGTCCAGTATCTTAAGCAGTATGGCCGATGGGGTAATAACCTTTAACAGAGACGGCACCATCCTTATCACAAATCCGCCTGCCGAAAGGTTCCTGCAGCAGTGGTACTATGAGCAGGAGGGAAATGAACAGGAAGCAATCCCGCCGAACCTTAAAGAACTTCTCGAGAAGGTCATCCTCCTTGAGAATGAACAGACGGGGGAAGTAAGTCTTCAGGGGAGGTCCTATGTGGTGATTGTCAGCCCTCTTTATAATGAAGAATATGTCAGGGGTGCTGTTGCTGTCGTAAGGGATATGACAGAAGAAAGGCGCCTGGATAAGTTACGAAAAGATTTCATTGCAAATGTGTCGCACGAGCTTCGAACACCGATTGCTATGCTCCAAGGGTACAGTGAAGCCATCATAGATGATATTGCAGGTTCTGAAGAAGAGAAAAAAGATATCGCCAAGATTATCTATGATGAATCACTCAGGATGGGCAGGCTTGTAAATGATTTGCTTGATCTTGCCCGGATGGAAGCAGGACATATCACGCTGAATTATGAAAAAACAGATGTATCGGGATTCCTCGAACGGGTGACAAATAAATTCCAGGGAATCGCCAAAGAAAAGAATATTGAATTGAGCTTTATCGGTGAAAAATCCAATGACCAGGAACAGTTGATTTATATAGATCCTGATCGCATTGAACAGGTCTTGACGAATCTGGTTGACAATGCACTGAGGCACACCCCTGATACCGGCCATGTCCATGTGAATTATAAACCTACAAAAAGCGGCGTCCTTGTTGAAGTCAGTGACTCGGGATCTGGAATTCCTGAAGAGGATCTGCCGTTTGTATTTGAACGTTTCTACAAGGCAGATAAGGCAAGAACCCGGGGCAAATCGGGAACTGGACTCGGATTGGCGATCGCGAGAAATATCATAGATGCTCATAACGGTCAAATCAGTGTGCACAGTAAACTGGACCAAGGTACGACTTTCTCCTTCTTCCTTCCTCAATAATCGCCAAATTTCATTTGTGGAGAAAAGGAGCGGACGTCCCATAATGGAGATTGGTGACGATTAATCTTGTTACACGGGAAACATTGGAGGCAGCGCCCAGAGAAATCTGGGCGTTTTGTGTTGAACGGAATTTGTCTTAAGCAGAATACCCGCTGTCATTGAAAGGTTTTTTTCTATAGATTATCAGTGTTTTCCGTGTTATACCGCACATTTTTTTGTTAGTTTGTAAATTCACCTTCCTTTTTCAAAGAATTAATAATATAGTTGAGGATGTAACTTTCATATAAAAAATCCGTCTAATCCATTGAACGGGGAGGGGAAGAAATGGACTCCGTTTTTGAAGAACTATACTCAAAATATCATCAGGATGTTTTCCAGTTTTTAATTTATACGGTCAGAAGCCGGCAGCTTGCCGAAGATCTGGTCCAGGAAGTCTATATTCGTGTCTTAAAATCACATAATAACTTTGAGGGGAAAAGTTCAGAAAAGACCTGGCTTTTTTCTATAGCAAAAAATGTAGCGATAGACCACTTTCGCAAACAAAAGGGTTGGAAAGGAAAGATACTCGAGAAATTCGATTGGAGCCAGCCCATTAAAGACGATAAGGATATTCCAGAAGAAGTGGCAATGCAAAAAGAAGAGGTCAGAGATTTATATAGCTGCATCAGAGAGTGTACAACGGATCAAAGAATGGTGATAACAATGAGATATATCCAGGATTTATCCATCTCAGAAACGGCGGATGTACTGGATTGGACAGAAAGCAAAGTAAAAACGACCCAGCATCGTGCCATCAAAACTTTGAAAAGGCTGATGGAGCAGCAAAAACGAGAGGAGGGTGCCAGCAATGAAGAAAAACAATTGGGACGAGACAGAAATTGAAAATCTCCTTAGAGAAATGCCCTCAATGAAAGACAGCAGAAACCGGAAGGAAATATATGCTGCAGTTGATAGGTCCAGCGTTAAGAAAAAGCCAAATACCTGGGGTTATCCAGCAATTGCCGGAGTTGCAGCTTTATTGATCCTTTTTCTGATTACTCCATCTCTCTTCGACTACAGCAATCAGTCCCAATATGAAAATTCAGCCGCGGATATGGCAGCAGAGGATTCTGGCGAAGCGGGTTCTCCTCAAAAGGAGATGGCCTCTATCCAAGAGACGGAAGAAAATCCTGTGTTGGATGACAGCTCCAGTAATGCCGAAAGCAGGCAGCAGTCATTAATGGGGAAAGCTGAAACCTCAGAAAGAAGCAATGTTTACCAAGATGATTTGCTCCAATATGATTTAATCACCTTTGGTTTGGTGACGCCTGATGCATCAGTTGTTCCTGTAAGTGTCCTTTCAGAAAAAAGAGAATCTGCCGGGTGGCTGGAAAGGTTTGTGGATGTTTCTGAAGAAATCCCTGAACAAAGCTGGGGATTTGATGAGTACTATCCTCTGACAGGTAAACTAGAGTTGAATGAGGATACCGGTGAATTGGTCTATACTGTAACAGAAGAAGAGATGACGAATCCCGGCGGAGGAGGTGAGGACATTTTCTATGACTCCATTGCTTTCACTTTGGAAGGCTCTGGCTATGAAAAGGTAAACCTTCAAAAAGAAGATGGTACAGTTCCTTTATTTTCTCATATGGGTGAAATCTCTGAAGTACCTAAAGCAGGGCCCTCGAATAAAGGGTACTATAAATATTCTCTCCCAAATGGAGATACGTACCTTGTTCCAGGAGAAGGAGAACATAAAAACATTAGTGATGCGCTGGAGGGGATGAAGATGTCGCCCAACAGCCTGTACGAACCGCTCATACCGGAGAAGCTGAATCTTAAGGCATCTTCAGATAATAACCTCTTGACCATCTCATTTGGAGAAACGCTTAAACTGAATGAAGAAATTGACCCTCTTTTTGCCGAGGCACTTTTACTGACAGCCAAGGAGTTTGGCTATGAAGAAGTGTTGTTCAAAAATATTGAGGGTACTTCATGGAATGGATTTGATTTTTCTGAGCCGATCTCCGTCCCTGTCAGTCCAAATAGAAAAACAGTGAATTAAAACTGGTAGTGCAGATAAAGAGAGAACATTCTTCTGCCGCTTCTATCATAGTGATAATAAAGCAGGAAAATGGACGGAGTTAAAAGGAAGTACTTTGTGAGGTGCATTAAGGCAAGAAACAACCCTGGTCTCACAGCAGATCAGAGTGAACCTCACAAATCACATCCGAGTCAAAAAGGCTTAAAGGCACAGTCCTTTAAGCCTTTTTAGATTGTCCTTTAGTCACTAATGCTTAGGAGATACTTCTTTTATAAGGCTCTTTTCGTAAACTTTGGTGCTGTTTGATACTAATTTCGAAGAAATGCCAATATTAAGAAGTGAAAATATGGTAAGGATGAAAAGAAAAGAGCCGCTCTTCCCTGATAAGAGATAAAACTCTCTTAGTATCCGGGGATATCCGAAAGCAACAATATATGCGACAACAGCCTTTATTAATATGGCAATTCTAATAGCTTCAGTAAAACGAAAGGATTCAGGCTGCCGGCTCAATAAAAGTAAAAATGGTGATTTTACTTAGCCTAATCAGAAAAAATCCCCTAAAATATCCCGACCCAAATCTATTCTCCAGTCTAACCGGGAAATCTTCCTTTAATTTGAATTCCTAATTGAATCACGTATTTCCGTTCATGGATTCATACACTTTGATGTAAGTTAGTAAAAAAGCCGCCATTATAGTTTTCCGAAATCATAATAGAAATGTCCGTCATTAAATAATGATGCAAGTACTGTACCCTGTTGCAGCTGTAAAGTAAACACGATAATTTACTTAATGGATTTTGGTATTGTTCTTTTTTACTGTCGCGGAATTGTAATTTCTATCTATTTTTTAATTCATAAACTCTCTCCTTCCAACTTGGACCTTATGACTTGTCAGTTGAAAATGATAAAAAGCAAGTATGCACCTCTATTGCCAGGAAAATACATAATAAAGGTGGTATGAGCATATGCTATTCAGGTGGAATTTGGAATTTGACAGCATAGATCCCTTTATATCCCTGTGGCTGGGGAGAAAAGAAACATTTGCCTGTCGGGGCTGACAAGGCGCTTCCGCTTTTGTTCCGTCCAGCTGCAACGCCTGAGGGTCCGTGCCCAACGGACTTAGCCCCTCGGGGTCAAATAACCTCAAGAGAATAAAAGGGAAGACCGCCTTTTTTTCTCTTGAGAACATTTGCCTGTCGGGGCTGAACAAGGCGCTTCCGCTTTTGATGTTCTATCGTGGTACAAGCTGTCATAGTTTTAGAGCGTACCTGAAATTAAAGGAGGATATTAATGGTTGTCGATTATATAAGAAGAATTCTGATTGTCAGTTTGCTTGCCCTGTGTGTTAGTTTGTTATTCTGGAGCGGTTCAGCAGCCCATGCGGAACAATCAAGAATTTCTACGTGGGTTTTTCCGGCTGATGGTTATATTACCGATCATTATGGAACCAGAGGAGGAGATCACAAAGGGGTGGATATAGGAGGAGAGCATGGTTCTCCTGTCTATTCGGTGGATGAAGGAGTTGTTAGTAAATCTTATTATTCTTCAAGTTATGGTCATGTAGTCTTTGTAAAACATCCCAATGGTTATGAAACAGTCTACGGCCATCTGCATGAAAGAGCAGTGTCAGAGGGACAGGCTGTTGTAAAGGGCGAAAAGATAGGGAAAATGGGCAATACAGGCAGGTCGACGGGCACCCATCTGCACTTCGAAGTCCACAATGGTGAGTGGACTGAACACAAAGACCATGCAATTGACCCTTACCAGGTTTTTGGGGAGGGTGAAACAGGACAAATGGTTTTTGCAAAAGAACATGATCCGTATCAGGTCCGGGAAGTTGCTCTGAAGGTTACTAAACCAGAGAATCTGCAGTCCTTATCAGCTGCGAAAGGGAAAGAGAGTTCAGATGGAAATGTGCTACATAGAGTAGCAAAGGGAGAAACGCTTTGGGGAATATCTCAAGTATATGGAGTGAGTACCTCCCAGCTAATGAAACAAAACGGGCTGGGTGATTCTACCATAATTTCAGGGCAGCAGCTTGTCATTGCTTCCGGCGAAAAGTCGGTGCACCTAGTGAAGTCTGGTGAAACCTTATTTGGAATTGCCAGACTATATAATGTGTCTGTTGACGATTTACTTGTTTGGAATGAAGTGAAGAAAGATGATCCAATTATCCCTGCACAAGAATTAATTGTGAATAAAGACTAAGGTTTTTGGAAAAGGCTCTTTTCGTACACTTTGTTGCTGTTTCAACTAAATTGCTAAATTACCTCAGTATGCAGGCAAAAGCTGGTAGACAGCATCGATTCAGAAGAAGTGAAATCGTTGCTGTTAGAGAGCCAGGAGACTTAATTGAACGGCAATAACCTGATAAGCAAGAAAGAAAAAGAGCTGATCTTCCTGGTTAGAGAAAAAATCAGTTTCAAGGGGGAAAATCCGGGCACTTGGAATTTTACCGAAAGTCACAATTTATGATAAAACAGCCTTTAAAAAAGAAAATGGCTTCGTAATCAGAATCAGCATACTACACTTGCAAGGCTGTGCACAGGTTTTCCGAAGCATAAGTGCTAAGTTGTTCTGTGTCAAAGGACTCAATCCTTGGAGCAAGAAACTGGAGCTTTATGATGCGGTAAGCACCTGGATACCTTAACTGCTGAAGGATATATTGAAGGCTGCACCAGCCCTTCCGACAATAAATGTCTCGAATTCGAATCAATCTCTTCACACAACAGCCATTCTTTTGTATAATGATGGTGTAACAAAAAAATATAGATTCGTCTTCGGGGCAGGGTGAAATTCCCGACCGGCGGTAATGAATGTTTAATTCTGAGCCCGCGAGCCTGTTTTTGGGCAGGATTTGGTGGAATTCCAAAGCCGACAGTACAGTCTGGATGGGAGGAGATGAAGGTGGAGCCGCGTTCAAAAACAAATGTTTTGAACGTCTATTTGGGCATGCCTTTGACTTCTCAAGAGAATCTCTTGAGTTTTTTTAGGTTGCTCTGGCAATACTTTTCTTCTAACGTGAGATGAGTCACAAGGGAGAGAGAGAAAGTATGAAGAAATTGAACACCAGAGGATTTATCCTGATTGGGATGTTGAGCGCGGTATCGTATGTGTTAATGCTGCTGAACTTTCCAATTCCACCATTCCCTAGTTTTTTGATGGTCGATTTCAGTGATGTACCTGCATTAATTGCAGCAATCACTTTGGGGCCGCTTGCAGGGATACTCGTAGAGTTGATGAAGAATGTGCTGGACTATGTCATGACAGGAAGCGACACAGGAGTTCCGATTGGCCACTTTGCCAATTTCATGGCGGGCATTTCATTTATCTTACCGGTGTATTATATTTATAACCGTATTCAATCAAAAAGAGGAATGGTAACGGGGCTTGTTGCAGGGACAATGATTATGTCTATCTTAATGAGCGTATTAAATTACTTTATCATTTTGCCGGCGTATAAGTATTTTATGAACTTTGAACTGCCGACAACCATTATTGTAACCGGAATCCTTCCCTTTAATATATTGAAAGGTATATTGATTGCCATCGTCTTTGTCCTGTTATTCACCAGGATGCAGGTATGGCTGAACAAACAATTTGCCTTTAAACGTGCGTAATGGAAAGCGGCTGACTCTGTCAGCCGCTTTTTTATTTTGTTATAAAGGCAGGGAAGGGCTTACCTGTTTCTTTAATCAATGTTTAAAAAATAATGGATTTCCGTTCAAATTGCTCGGTTTTGTGGGAATGGCGGTGAACTTAAAAGCGAAATTGCTGTTCAGCAGTGGCAGATTTTTTGGGCTCTCACTTAAGGAAAGGGGATACACAACGAACGTAACGAGTTGATCAAGGGACTAGCGGTAGAAAAATAAGAGGAATTTTTCCCGTTAATTTCAGCTTTGAGCACATTTAGTTGGTGAATCAGGGAAATTTTTATTTTATAGTGTTATATGGAAAAAAAGGAAATTTCTCCCTCTAATTTTAGCTATTTAAGGTACGAATTATTAATTAAGGGGTATTCTTCCCTCTATTTTAAAAAGTTGTTTTCGTATATATTTATGCTTTCAAAAAATCCCAAGAGCCGGATTTTCCCCTGGATACTAAGAGTTTACTCTCTAATCGCGGGAGAGCAGCTCTTTTCTTTTCGTTATTACAAGATTATTCTTTAATGATCAATTTCTCGGAATTTGCATTAAATAGCAACAAAGTTTAGAAAAGAGCCTTTTAAAAAGTACAGACTGCTTGGTTCAGGCCTGCTATGAAATGTTCTTAAGGTCAATAAAGGGGCTGGGTACTCATAACAAATATCAGTTAGAAAATAGCCTTCAGCCAAGAAGGGAGTTGTGGACATAGAGATTTTTGGCTGAATTTCAAACAGTGAATCTCTCCCAGGACATTCACTGTTTATTTGGCATAAAAAAATTCTCCGGTACTTAGACACAAAAAAAACGGCTGAGAGTTCCAGCCGTTACACATGATATCTATTCAAATTTCAAAGCGTCTCCGTTGAACGGCTCATCTGCAACCTTGATGGAATCCGTAGGGCAGCCTTCGAAAGCATCGATCATATCATCTTCGAGTACATCAGGTACTTCAACTGTACCTTCGTTATCATCCAGAACTACAAATGCAATACCTTCATCATCGTAATCATAGATGTCTGGAGCAGCAGCGCCGCAAGCCCCACATGCAATGCATGTATCTTTATCAACAATCGTATACTTTGGCAATGAAAAAACCTCCTGAAAAATGGTCGATATTGTTAAGTATCATACACTTGTTCCAATAAGTGTATTAATATTCATATTATTATTCTAATGGTGATTCAGAAAACTTTCAATAGTTAAGGTACCCATCGGTGATAATTTCTATCTTGGTTACTGTAAAGTTAAGTAGGAATAAGTCGCAAAATGTCGGTTTCGTGATACAATAATTTAAATAAGAACAAGTGTTTAAAGGAGTTAGCATATGACCTATATCGAGGCTGTCGTGTTGTATTGCCTTAAGGAAATCAAAGGGGAGAGAACCATTTTCTCCATATTCCACTTACTTAAAGGGAAAAGGTCTTCCCAAACTATACAGGATGCTCATTTATACTCTTTGACTTCTTTGTTTTATTCTTATCCTCCGATTGACCGGGACAGCTTTACAAAAGTGGTTTCCAGTCTTTATAAGAAGAAGCTGATTGCTGAGAGTGAGGCTGAAAAATACATCCTTACAGAAGAAGGAGACCAGCAATTAACAATCTTTTTTAATGAGAAGCCCTTTCCTGCGTGGTTAAACGGCTGGCTGTATGGGTCAACGGTGGAAGTTCTTTGGAAAAGGCTGTCCCTTTTAGTTCAGGTCCTGTCTCATTACATAAGAGCCAGTCAGCGGTATTATCCTGTTCAGAGAGAGCGAGATGTTCAAACATGGATAAAATCATTTCTTAATGAACCGCCCGTTCCGTTTAAGCAATTAAACAATTCGTTATTTACAGATATAGTGTCTTTAGCCAGACAGGAATCTTTTCCGGATGATCCTGATCTTCTGATCTGCCGGCTTACTGGCGGGGAATTTATAGGCCTTACAAGAGGGCAGGCAGCTGATCGATTGGGTATGGAGGAGGATGAATATTGGTACCGTTTTTTGAATGTGCTGCATTATACAGCAGGAGAAGTAACCTCAGAAAAAACAAAGTATCCTGTACTTTATGCCCTTGTTACAGATTTAGTGCCTGAAATTACGCTGACTCAATCCAGTGAAGAAACGTATAAGCTTTTAAAACGAGGCATGGATATAAAGCGGATTTCTGAATTGAGAAGGTTGAAGGAGAGCACTATCGAGGATCATGTAGTCGAAATTGCACTTAATGATAAAGTGTTCTCTATTGAACGTTTCGTCCCTGAAGCTGATATAGAGCATATTCTTCACATAGCCAGAAAAGTGAAGATGCGGAAATTGAAACCGATAAAGAATGCTTTGCCGCAGCTTTCCTATTTTCAAATCAGGCTTACTCTTGCCAGGTATGGTGATCAAATATGAATTTGCAAAATGAACTGAATAAATGGTTTGGTTATAAGGACTTCAGACAGGGACAGGAAGAAGTGATACAGTCGGTGCTAAAGGGGAAAGATACGATTGCGATGCTTCCAACAGGCACTGGTAAATCCTTGTGTTATCAGCTTCCTGCGTATATTACTGGAGGGACGGTGCTGGTGATCTCCCCTCTTTTATCACTGATGCAGGATCAGGTGGAGCATATGAAGGTTATGGGAGAGAAGAAGGCTGCCGCGCTGAATTCGTTTCTTGATTTCCGGGAAAAGAATTATTTATTGAATAACCTTGGAAAGTTCCGTTTCATCTTTATTTCTCCTGAAATGTTGATGGGAGAGAAAGTGATAGAAAAATTGAAAAGGATAACGGTTTCTCTATTTGTCGTTGATGAAGCTCATTGCATTTCCCAGTGGGGCCATGATTTCCGTCCGGATTACCAACGCTTGGGAGAAGTAAGGAAACTGCTTGGTTCTCCGGTGACACTTGCCTTGACAGCAACCGGAAATAAGGAAGTGCGGGAAGATATTAAAGACATCCTGCGAATGAAGGACATTCAGGAAATTGTCTATTCAGCAGACCGGCCCAATATCAGTCTGGCCATCACCAACGTTTCTTCCTATCACGAGAAGATGGAACTTCTTCTGGAATATGTCTCTGCCTTTCAAAATCCTGGAATCATTTATTTTTCCAGCAAAAAGATGGCCGAGGAGACAGCTGTTTGGCTTAAACAAAACGGTCTTCATAAAACCGCTTTTTATCATGGTGGAATGGAACAGGAGCAGAGGATCCTCATTCAGCAGCAATTCCTTCATGGCCAGCTTGATATTATTTGTGCTACAAGCGCATTTGGCATGGGCATCAACAAACCCGATATCCGGTTTGTCATTCACTTTCACCTTCCAGCCAGTGCTGAAGCTTATTTGCAGGAGGTTGGAAGGGCAGGAAGGGATGGAGAGAGAAGTATTGCAATGCTTCTCTATTCTCCAGGAGACGAAGGACTATTATATCAAATGGTAGACAATGAAATGCCATCAGATTTCCAGATTGAAGAGTATTTTAAACAGGCTGGAATCAAGGCAGACCAGGAATTAATGGACCTGCTTGGGTTGAATGAAATCCATTTTAGGTTTTTAAGCTTTTATAACCAGGTATATATAAATAGAACCAGGGATTCAGTTCCCGATGCTGGCAATGCTGCTTCATTTGTGAAGAGGATTAGAGACGTGCGGATGGAGAACAAGCGTATGAAGATTGGTTTGATGGCAGGATGGGCTATGGATGACGGATGCAGAAGAAAAGGGATTCTGGAGATGTTCGGAGAGGAACCGAGAGTGCTTCAAGAAAAGTGCTGTGATTCCTGTGGCTTGGATTACAGGGAATTTAAAGGTAATCATTTTCCTGATACCCCGACAGAAAATTCTTTTACATGGGAAGAACAGCTGCATAATATGCTGTTGAACAGCGGCTTATGAAAAATAAACAAAAAGAACTTGTCATGCAGATTACAGATCGTGAGTTAACCTTTCATCTCTATGCCACTCAATTAGTCCTATTAACTTTAGCTATTATTACGGGTATATTTTTATATGACGATATTTCAGATTTTATCAGTCAATTTGCCTGGAATCGTCAAATCTTGCAATTTGGAGTAAGCAGCGGAATCGCCATCGTCATCATAGATCTTCTTTTGATGAAGCTGCTGCCAGCAAAGTATTACGATGACGGGGGTATTAATGACAGGATTTTCCGCAATAGAAGCATGATTCATATCATGCTTCTGGCAGCTGTTATCTCAGTATGTGAAGAATTATTATTCAGGGGAATCATTCAATATCATTTTGGTTTCTTTGCAGCAACCCTCATTTTTGCCCTTGTTCACATCAGGTATTGGGGGAATTTGTTCCTTATTATCAATATTGTCCTCCTCAGTGCCTGGATTGGATTGGTCTATGAATGGACAGCCAATCTCGCTGTCACTATGGTGATGCATTTTATCATCGACTTTTTATTAGGACTAACCATTAAGTATCAAGCAGAAAATCAAGAAAAAAGAAGGGATGTTTTATGAGAAGAGATCCTTATCGTGCTCAAGCGGAAAAACTCCGACAGAAAATTGAAAGAGTGGAATCCGTGCCAGAGCAGGAAGTTAAACAGAAGAAATCACTGCCAAAAAGAAGTGATATACATCAGGAGAAAAGGAAGAAAATCAAGTACCCTCTTATAAAAGGAATGCTGGCATTTTTTGTCCTATTACCAGTTTTAATGTATGGTCTTTATTCATCCTTAGATGTTAGTGGAAATGAGAACAGAAATGTTGTTACAGAAGAAGGACAGCCGGAAGAAGTTACTTATGAAACAAAAGAAGTGAAAGAAAAAGTAGAAAGCGAAGTAGCTTCGGAAGAAAAAAAGGAAGCTGTTGACTCTGAACCAGCATCCGCAACCGATGAAGCTGAAGAGACTGTGCAATCAAAAGAAGTAGAAAAAGAAGCTCATACTGAAGATGTATCTGATGAAAACCTTGTTCAATTAAATGATCAGGAAGAAACAGTTCAAGAAGATGAATTCGGAGCAAATGTGCAGGTTATAGAGCACACTGTACAACCTCAGGAAACGTTATTCCGAATAGCTATGAATTATTATAAGTCTCAAGAAGGAATCGACAAAATCAAAGAATGGAATAATATTGATCATCATGATCTGGAAGCAGGACAAGTACTTAAGATTCCTCTTCCTGTGGATTGATGCTTGAAGAAATCAAAGCCTCATAAAGGGTATTTCTTTATGAGGCTTTTTTGTTGTGTAAGAAATAAAAAATTACGCTCTGGGTGGCTTAGCCTTTAATATCCACAACCAGCGTCAGCGCCTGAGGGTCCGTACCCACTAGAACGGACTTAGCCCCTCGAAGTCAATTAACCCAAGAGATAAAAGGATAGACCGGCTTTTTTTGTTTGGAGCATGTGCCTGTCAGGGCTGATCGAGGTGCTTCGCTTTTGTTCTTGTGAACTTGTCCAGGGCAGCTAAAGGCGTGTATCCAAACGAGGCAGGTGGGTACACGCGTGAAGCAGTAAGATCGAAGACATGTACCCAAACGAGGCGTTTGGGTACATGAGTGAAGCAGTGAGCCCGAAGACATGTAACCACACGAGGCGCTTGGGTGCATGAGTGAAGCAGTAAGGCCCAAGTTATGTATTCAGAGTCTACCCTTTTTGTGAAAGATCTTTCAGCACATCTTGACCGGTTTATAGACTCACCCCAAATGCTGCTGCTGAGTTTCCCAAAGACACTATAAGCATAGACGTAATACAGACACCTTAATGAAATATTTACATTCTGTTACAAATACACTAACAAACTTCCCATACAATAATAATGACAACAGTTAGAAAAGGGGATGCGTATGGAAAGGGTAAGATCGAGGATTTTTCATTATGATGAAAGCCTGTTTTACCATTTTAACGGACATCAAGGATTTATTTTATCTTTCTTTCATATGATTACTCACTTGGGAGGGGCAAGATTCACAATCAGCGCCATGCTGGTTATGTACCTGCTGGCTGAACAAGGAACCTTACTTAGGGAAACGGTGATCATTTCCATGTTTGCACTAACGGTCAGTCACTTGATTGCAGCGGGAATCAAGAAGCTTGTCAAAAGAATTCGTCCATACGCAGCTTTGCCCAACGCGAATTTATATGGCCATCAATTCAAAGATCATTCCTTTCCTTCAGGACATACAACCGCTGTTTTTTCCATTACAGTACCCTTTATGATTCATTATCCTGCATTCATAGTTGTTTTATTACCAGTTTCCTTGCTTACTGCTGTATCCAGGGTGGTGTTGGGCGTCCATTATCCCAGCGACATCTTGGCCGGGTCTTTCCTTGGCACAGTGACAGCCGTAGTGATATTAATTCATTTTTATTAAGAAGTGTTTGGGAGTGTTATCTAAAAAGCTTCATTCAGGAGGGGATAATATTGAGAATCGCTGTTTTCTCAGATACTTATGATCCACAGGTGAATGGTGTAGCCAGAACGCTGAAAAGACTGACTGATCATATGAAAAAGAGAGGGGTGGAGTTTGAACTATTCGTCCCTGAGCTAGGTAATGATGGCCGGACTTATCCCAATATTCATCAGCACATAAGCTTCCCTTTCTTTTTCTATCCTGAATGCAGAACGGCCATTGCCAATCCAAGAAAGATTGAAAAAAGATTAAGAGAGTTTTCCCCTGATCTTATTCATCTGGCCACTCCTTTAACGATGGGCCTGTATGGCCTTCACGCATCCAAAAAGCTGGGGATACCGATGGTCGCTTCCTATCATACTCATTTTGACCGATATCTTGATTACTACAAAATGTCTTGGATATCACCCTTTTTATGGAAATATATGAAATGGTTCCACGCTGATTGTGAGAAAATCTTCGTGCCTTCCGTAGAAACCCTGGAGCATCTGGAACAACAAGGTTTGAGCAACCTTTCCATCTGGACGAGAGGAGTGGATTGTAACCTGTTCACTCCAAAGAAGAGAAATCCAGAAGTAAGAAAAAGATATAATATCACAAAAAGGTATGTCATTCTTTTTGCCGGAAGGCTCGCTCCTGAAAAAGATCTTGACACCCTGATAGCTGCGATTGAGGGTCTCTCTCCGCAGGTAAAAGAACAGGTTCATTGGCTGATTGCTGGAAATGGCCCCTGTCACCAGGAAATCAAGAAAAAAATCCAGGAAGAAAATGTTACGATGACAGGTTATTTAAACAGCCAGGAACTTTCTGAAGTTTACGCATCATCAGATTTATTTGTTTTCCCGTCACCAACCGAAACGTTCGGAAATGTGGTTCTCGAAGCAGCTGCTTCAGGTATTCCTTCTGTGGTGGCGGACGAAGGAGGAGTCACTGGCCTCATCAAAGATCAATTCAACGGCGTGATCTGTCCGGCTCACTCCAAATCCGATTTTATAAAGGCAGTTGAGTATTTGATTAAAGATGAAGCTGCCCGAAAAAGAATGGGGCAGAATGCAAGATCTTTTTCGGAAAAGCAATCCTGGGAGAGGATCTTTGACGGGCTGCTCAATGAGTACGGAGAAATAGTAGACGAACATAAAGAGATCAGACAGCATGCCTAGAAGTGCAAGCGCCTCTATTGGCATCCAATCTGTCGCTGGATCTGGATCAGAAACGCTGTCTGTTTTTTGATCTGAAAATTTTATACTTTTTCAAGTTTTATAGAAGGGGGCACAGTAACGGGTTCTTTTTTCGAGTACAAAACATAACACACCAAAAGGAGTGTCAAATCCATTGGTTTTGCCACTCCTTTTTTGGTGATTTAACGGTATTCTTGCTGGTAAATCTGTTCAATTGGTAAAACAAAATGCACCCTAAATAGCAAATGACAGAACTTTTTGTTCTTCAAAATCTGTCGCAAAATTTCCTATACACTTTCAATCTCATATTAATATGAAGGAGAGTTGTTAATTCTAAAAAATCTAGCAATGATTTGATTGGTACGGAAGGTGCGTGACCTCCTGCGGGACTAGCGTGACAGGTGAGACCCCGCAGGCGAAGCCGAGGAGGCTCACCGCACGCCCCGCGGAGTCACGCACCTGGAGTGGAGATCAATAGACATTATTATGGGGGTACGGATAACTCAACCATTTCTTAGAGTAGTTAGAAGTTTGTACTTCAAAACAGAACCCGTTAGGGGCACAGCTCCTTTTTTTATTTATGAATTTATACAGTTTAATGCTTTTTGTTTTACCCTTTTACGTAAGAGAGCTCGCTGCCAGCCCGGCGGAGTCGAGCCATTACTTTTAACAGTAACAGCAAACATTATGAAAAGAGCCTTTTAATAATATGTTAAAATCTCCTTCTATTTTCAGGACAAGTTCATATATTGGTAACAGAAGATAAATGGACTTTGAGGTGAAAGCGATGAATCCGCATATTTTAAAACTTAATGACAGGACTGATTTGGCGACAAAACAGATGCTGCATAATGTTATCGATAAAAAACAAAAATGGGACAAGTTTAAGCGCCTCCACCTTCTGCTGCTGTGGAGCAGCGTCTTTCTTGCTTTCTGTTTCCTATATTACTTCTATAACAAAATCATCGATCCATATTCTTATTCTTTTGAAGCTGTATTCTCTGCTGTTTTTTCTAAAGAAAGCCACCTGTATATATTTCTTTTCCTTGTCGGAATGTTTGGTGCAGTGAGAGTCCTTTATACGAAAAGAGAAAAGGCCGAAAAAGAGTACCATGCGCTAAGAAGTGAAATCATTGATCGGAGCAAGGATCTATGGAAGGAAGACTCATGGAAAAAAAGGAATGAAGTATACGAACTGATGAAAAAAGAGTGGGATATCAATTTATACCATGTGAGCAAGTAGGTCAGAGGATTCTCTATGAATTATGCGGAAAGAAAGAGAGCCTGCAATAGCTGCAGGCTTTGTCTTGCTTAGGAAATTATAAAATTAATTATTGTGGACAACGTTCAGAGAATAAAAGGAATGAGCACCTTTTTTTTCTCTGAGGAACATTTGCCTGTCGGGGCTGACCAAGGCGCTTCCGCTTTTGATCCGTCCAGCTGCAGCGCCTAGCCCCTCGGGGTCAAATAACCCTCAGAGAATAAAAGGAAAGAGCACCTTTTTTTCTCTGAGGAACATTTGCCTGTCGGGGCTGAMCAAGGCGCTTCCGCTTTTGTTCCGTCCAGCTGAGCGCCTAGCCCCTCGGGGTCAAATAACCCKCAGAGAATAAAAGGAAAGAGCACCTTTTTTTCTCTGAGGAACATTTGCCTGTCGGGGCTGAACAAGGCGCTTCCGCTTTTGTTCCGTCCAGCTGCAGCGCCTAGCCCCTCGGGGTCAAATAACCCGCAGAGAATAAAAGGAAAGAGCACCTTTTTTTCTCTGAGGAACATTTGCCTGTCGGGGCTGAACAAGGCGCTTCCGCTTTTGTTCTAAAATATTTTCTTTCGGTCCCGCTCATCTTTTAGGATTTCAACAGCTTCCCTGAATCTTTGGGAGTGGACGATTTCTCTTTCCCTCAAGAAACGAAGACCGTCATTTAAATCTGGATCGTCACTCATGTTGATAATCCATTGATAGGTAGCTCTGGCTTTTTCCTCAGCAGCAATGTCTTCATATAAGTCTGCTATCGGATCGCCTTTTGCCTGAATGTAAGATGCGGTCCAAGGCACTCCAGCAGCGTTGTGGTAGAACAGGGCATTGTCATGGTTCACATAATGCGGTTCCAGTCCTGCTTCCTTAAGCATTTCTGGCGTTGCGTCCTTTGTTAGTTTATAAATCATCGTTGCAATCATTTCCAGATGAGCAAACTCTTCTGTGCCAATGTCAGTCAGCAGCCCAATGACTTTGTCAGGTATAGTATAGCGCTGATTTAAATACCTCAGAGCCGCAGCGAGTTCTCCATCAGCACCTCCGTACTGTTCAATTAAGTATTTGGCAAGTCTGGGGTTGCAAGTGCTTACTCTTACTGGATATTGCAATTTCTTCTCATAAACCCACATGTAGATAATCTCCCTCCTTGTTAATAAAGTTTATACCTGCCATGGCCAAGGTGCTTCTGGCCATTCGTAGGGATATCGAGAGTAGCTGTACCCGAAATTTGTCAGCATGCCAAACCTTTCCTCAAAAGCTTTTTTTATTTGTTTCCGCTGTTTTACGAACTGATTGTACTGCTGGATGGCATTTGAATCATCAGGATGTGTATCCAGATATAATGTGAGCTCGACGATGACAAAATCGGCTGTCTGCAGTTCTTCGAGCAATTGATAATATTCAGCAGGCATTTGTTTCATCAAAATCACTCCTTGTATTTTTCATAAGGACTGTAATATGGATCATAGAATACCTTCCATAGTGTCCCAGCCTTCAAAGCTTCCTTTGGAGTGAATTGCGGCAGGTCCGGAGGCTGGTAGCCCAAATAAAGGTTGGGAGGAGTAGAATAGGTTTTTACTTTAATAGGCGGACACGGATCGAAAGGGGAAATATAAGGTTTGTAGCTTTTATACAAACTATGCAAAGCAATCCCTCCAGAAATTAGTAATACCTATTAGATTGTATGAGTGACATAGTAATACATTCCAAAAGTTTTAGTTTTGCTACGTTAAAAAGCAGGTATTTACCGAATGAGTGGTGAATTATAATAATATAGTTAATTTTAAATGAGGTGATAGGTATGTTTGTGAAAAGTGCGATGATTCCAAAACACAAATGTTATGTTGTCCAGGAAAATGATACTGTTGAAAAAGCATTGGACGTACTTGAACATCATCAGATAGATGGTGTACCGGTCCTTTCAGGAGATCAATATGCTGGAGTTGTAACACGATATAATATTTATCAACACTTTTTCTCTTCAGAAAAATTAAAAGCTGATTTCGTCAAAGAAACCCTTGTGAAGGACATTGTCACTCACCATGATAAGTATCTGGTCGGAGATGAAATGTTTGAGAAAACCCTGCTTGAATTACAGGACTTCCCAATTTTGTCCGTTGTGGATGAGGAAAGCAGGTTTCTTGGACTGGTTACGCGTTATGATATTCTTGAACAGTTCCAAAGTGCTTTCGGCATGCACCGTGAAGGAATCCGAATTGCCTTTACTTCAGTAGAAACAGAAGGCCGGATCGCGCGTTTAGGCGAGATCATCCAGCAGCATCATGAATCCGTTATTTCTTTGGTCACATTTGATGCCACGGATAAACTGCTGCGACGAATCGTACTGAAGATTGAAAAGAAAGACAATATCGATAAGTTTTTGAAAAAACTTGAGAAATCTGGTTTCCGGATTTTAGATATTACTGAAGACTAAATTCATTAAAAAAGATCCCTCTCATAAGATTTATGGGAGGGATTTTTTTGCTGGTTTATCTACTTAAAATTTTTATGTCCTTAATAACAGGGTATCTATTTATAATGTGGTGCCCTGTAATTGAATTATTGAGCTTCTCGGATATCATCGTGAAGCTGGTGTTAAATCCTATTCAGTTCTTTGCTTCTTCAATTGCCTTTATGGCGGGCGTCCTTGTCAATGCCGACCTCATCAAAAAAGAATTCCTTTTGCTGGCACATTTTTTTCAGGGAGAGTATTCATTTGAGGTTCTCGCCATACCGCTGCATATAGCCGGACTCTGCTTTCTAAGCACAATCGGAATATGGCAGACACTCTTATTTTTATGTTTGGCTTTGTTTTATGGTATGATTTCTGTAGATTTTTCAAAGAGCAGGAGGGCTCCATGGTAGTGTTCATTGGAATTATATTAATTAGCGGTTTATTACTGCTGTTATATATGCTGAGAGAAGCATTTCTTAATAAGGTTAAAATAAATGAGCTTTCCTTTAAAAATTATCCAGAGAATGCCTCGCCGCTGAGTATTTTCTTTATTTCGGACGTCCATAGAAGGGCGATTCATGACAGTCTTATTGAGAAAGTTGAAGACCGAACGGATATAGTTGTCATTGGCGGAGACCTGACTGAAAAAGGTGTCTCTTTTGACCGCGTCAGCAAAAATATCCATAAACTGAAAAAAGCAGGTCCTGTATACTTTATTTGGGGTAACAATGATTATGAAGCCGGCATAGAGGAATTCCGAAAATTATTAAAGAGCTTAGATGTTACAGTACTGGAAAATTCATCTGTGCTCCTTAAAGCAGGTTATGAACATCCAATCGCCTTGGTTGGCACGGAAGATCTCAGCTTAGGAAGGGACAATGTGGAAAAAGCGTTTGAAAATGTTCCTGAAAAAACATTCCGGATCCTCTTTGCCCATAATCCCGACACAATAAAGAAATTAAATAAGCAGCATAATATCAGTTTAATGCTGAGCGGGCATACTCATGGAGGGCAAATACGTATCTTTGGATTTGGTATGTATCAAAAGGGAGAAATCCGGACCGTGGCTGGGACAACTATCCTCATCAGCAATGGTTATGGTACGACAGCATTACCGCTAAGGCTCGGTGCACCACCTGAAACCCATTTAATTACAATAAAAGGAAAATCATAGAGAGTTAGAGGAGTACTTTAATTTTACAGTTGTAAATCACTCCATTATAATTTTAATACATGGTACATTTGGAGGATTTTAAATGACACAGCAATCTGAAGGAAAATATAATATTAAAGCTATTTCCAAAATGCTTGGTATTCAGCCTGGAACTCTAAGAGCATGGGAAAGAAGATATAAGATGATTGCGCCTGTCCGGAATGAATCCGGACACCGTTTATATTCAGAAGAACATTTACGAGTATTAAAATGGCTGGTAGGCAAAGTGGAACAGGGCTTTACCATCAGCCAGGCGGTTTCGCTACTGGACAAGCAGGGCCTCACAGAGGAAACAGATACGGCAAGCCCCACTGGCAATAGGGTAGACGACTTAACGGAAGAATTGATGCAGTCCCTGCTGAAATTTGATGAGAGCAAGGCCCATCAGCTAATGAACAGGGCATTTTCAATGTATACAATTGACAAAGTGGTTATTGATGTTCTAGGGACGTTGCTTGTTAGAATTGGTGATTTATGGGAGCACAATCAAATTACGACTGCCCATGAACATTTTGCTACTGCTGTATTAAGGGCCCGTATATCAAATCTTATGCAGACATTTCCTCATAACGGACTGCTGCCTAAAGTTGTAGCCGTGTGCGGACCGAATGAACACCATGAGCTGGGGCTTCTCATGTTTACGCTTTATGTGAGGCGGAAAGGCTTTGAAGTGATTTATCTTGGATCTAGCATCAAGGAAGAAGATATGGAAGTGGTCATTGATACCGTGAAGCCCCGTTTTCTTTTTTTATCTTGTACGATGAGGGAAAATATCGACCAGACACTTGGTGTGATCGATCAGCTGCAGAAAACGAAAGACTTCGTGCATGTAGGCATCGGCGGCCTTGCCGTCAACTCGCTGCCTCAACGAATAAAAGAGGCATACAAGGAAAACCTTGTAGGGTCAAGCAAAGAAGACTGGGACTCCTGGTTGAAGACAAATCTATAAAGATTGCCTCCGGCTCAAACGATAGGTACTGTTTGAGCCGTTTCTTTTTATATGCAGGGATGCATTCATCACCTTTCTTTGGAGCATTCACTGCCTCTAAATACATCCTCCGGCGATTTGCGAACCTTCTTTTTCCTCTTACATACTATGTTGGTAACCATTCATACTCAGGGGGCGGAAAAATGAAGCTTGAGAGGTTATCGAGTAATACAGTAAAGTTTTCCATAAGTATAGCCGAATTAGAAATGAAAGGTATCCTAGAGGATGACCAGTGGAAAGATTCATTGGTTTGGCACGAATTTTTCGAAGGATTGATGGATGAAATGTACAATGAATACGGAATCGATCTTGAAAGCACCGTCACAGTGGAAATTAATTCAGTTAATGCTAGTGAGATGGTTCTAATATTGACTTTAAGTGAAGAGGGTTTCTTTGAAGATGATCCTTTTAAGGAAAAGGAAACAGTGGATGAAGATCTTCTGTTATATAAGTTTGGGTTGTTTGAGGATGTTTTGGCCTTTACTTACACCCTGAAATATGAAGATTATGAGGAAATCTCTCTTTATTTCAAGGGAGAAAGCTATTATCTGGAGGTTAATGGAGGAAGCGAAAGGCTGGCGTCTTTAGCCGGAGAATACGGGGAGAAGGCAAGAGAAACCATTCATACATTGAAGGAATATGGAAGTAAAATCATAGACAAAACATGCCGGGAAACTTTGTTGCAATACTTTCAATAACTGAACGTTCAAGGGGGCAGGAAGTACAGCCTCCTTTTTTGTGCAGTTCTGCTCTTGAATAGGAATTGGATAGTACGTTTCAGCTTTGTCCTCAACTATAAAAGATTGTATTCTTTGAAGGGATTCCCCAAAAGTCAGGGTAATCCAATAAAAAGATTCATTATTACGAATATGAACGACTCTTTCGGGTAAAAAACTATGGAAGAAGATACAGAATGATAAGGTATTCAACAGGTATGACAGCGTTTACAATAAAATGATTTTTTTTATTTTAGTATCTTTGCAACACCATATCTAACGTGTATACTATTGCTTGTAAAGACGGACGTGTTTCCGTAATACAGTGAACAAACTGGGAGGTTTACTAATGGTAGCCGAGAAAGATGCAGCAAGCAACAATCCTGAAGATAAAAATGATGTACTGAAATCGACTCAAACCGTAATTCAGCTAGCTCTGGAAAAACTGGGATATTCAGATGAAGTATTCGAGCTTCTTAAAGAGCCATTGAGAATGCTTACAGTTAAAATACCTGTCCGAATGGACGATGGAAAAATAAAAGTGTTTACTGGTTACCGTGCACAGCATAATGATGCGGTCGGCCCCACGAAAGGCGGAATCCGCTTCCATCCGAATGTGACTGAAAAAGAAGTGAAAGCTCTTTCCATTTGGATGAGCCTGAAATGTGGAATTGTCGATCTTCCATATGGTGGAGGAAAAGGAGGAATCATCTGTGATCCCCGCGATATGTCCTTCAGGGAATTGGAAAGATTGAGCCGCGGTTATGTCCGCGCCATAAGCCAAATTGTGGGGCCTACTAAAGATATTCCGGCTCCTGATGTTTTCACCAATTCACAAATCATGGCGTGGATGATGGATGAATACAGCCGGATAGATGAATTCAACTCGCCAGGATTTATTACAGGAAAGCCGCTGGTCCTTGGAGGGTCGCATGGCAGGGAAACAGCGACTGCCAAAGGGGTAACAATATGTATCAGGGAAGCAGCGAAGAAGAAAGGCATTGATATTGAAGGAGCGAGAGTCGTCGTTCAAGGATTTGGCAATGCCGGAAGCTTCCTCGCAAAGTTCATGCATGATGCAGGGGCTAAAGTCATTGGTATCTCGGATGCATATGGCGGCCTCCATGACCCGAATGGTTTGGACATTGATTATTTACTGGACAGGCGTGACAGTTTTGGAACGGTTACAAAGCTCTTCAACAATACTATATCAAATAAAGAATTACTCGAACTTGATTGTGATATCCTGGTTCCTGCAGCAATCGAGAACCAGATCACAGAAGAAAATGCGGCAAATATCCGCGCGGGTATCGTTGTTGAAGCGGCCAATGGCCCAACTACACTTGAAGCTACCAAGATCCTTACAGAGCGGGGAATCCTTCTAGTGCCGGATGTATTGGCTTCTTCAGGAGGAGTGACAGTTTCCTACTTTGAGTGGGTACAGAATAATCAGGGGTACTACTGGACAGAAGAAGAAGTCGAAGAAAAGCTTGAAAGGATACTTGTGGCTTCCTTCAACAATGTATATGAAGCTGCTCAAACCCGCCGAGTGGACATGAGGCTGGCAGCTTACATGGTAGGCGTTAGAAAAATGGCAGAAGCCAGCAGGTTCAGGGGCTGGATCTGATTTGTAAAGGCGGATGTCTTAATACAGGCATCCGCCTTTTTTATTCCACGGATATAAAAAAAGGCTGATTTCGTATATATTGTTGTTTTCGGATGTCCACGGAACCTGAGGTATTACTTTCTAATCGGGGAAAGCAGCTCTTTTCTTTTCCTGTTTACGAGGTTACACCTATGAATTATGGTTATTTTTTCGGAATTAGTGTGAAATAGCGGAAAAGCCTTCTAAAAAAAAGAACATATATCCAAGAAAGTGTAGCTGCATTTTTGTTTGGAATAATTAAAATCATTTTTGCGGGCACCTAATGTTTTGCATCTCCGCTAAAATTCTCCTATCATATTATGGTAGGAGAATTTTTTATTAATGAGTAAATTAGTTATGATATAGATTAGTGAATGAGCGATGAACGACCTCAAGAGGAGTGAAGGCAATGAGACAAGAAGAGTACATTATAGTCGGCGGAGGTCCTTGCGGATTGTCAGCTGCTATTGAATTAAAGAAGATTGGGATAGATCCGCTAATTATTGAAAAGGGCAATGTGGTCAATGCTATCTACAATTACCCTACCCACCAGACATTCTTCAGTTCAAGTGAGAAGCTGGCAATCGGAAATGTGCCCTTTATAATCGAACAGCATAAACCAAAACGGAACCAGGCATTGGTCTATTATCGTGAAGTGGTAAAAATGCATGATTTAAGGATAAATCGATTTGAAGAAGTGGAGGGTGTTTTCAAGTTGGATGACGGCCGGTTTTCTGTTAAGACTTCCAAAGATGAGTATAAAACCCGGAAGGTCATCATTGCCACTGGATATTATGATCACCCTAATAAATTGGATACAGAAGGGGGAGACCTTGAAAAGGTATACCATTACTTCAAAGAGGCCCACCCTTATTTTGATACAGATGTGACAGTCATCGGAGGCAAGAATTCTGCCGTTGATGCAGCCATAGAATTGGAAAAGGCAGGTGCTCGTGTGACGGTCCTTTACCGGGGCAGTAATTATTCCAGCAGCATCAAACCTTGGATTCTGCCTGAATTCGAAGCTCTGGTCAAAAACGGGAAAGTGGTGATGGAATTTGAAGCAGAAGTCAATTCCATTACTCATCACAAAGTAAGCTATACGGCAGCGGGTGTACCCAAAGAGATAAAGAATGATTTTGTTTTTGCAATGATCGGGTACCATCCGGATCATTCATTTCTTGCCAAAATGGGCGTAAACATTGACCTGGAAACGGGAAGGCCGGAATTTAACCCTGATACAATGGAGACCAACGTAAAAGGGATTTACATTGCCGGTGTGATAGCGGCTGGGAACAATGCGAATGAAATCTTCATTGAAAACGGCCGTTTTCATGGCGGGATAATAGCAGATGCCATAGAGAATTCCTAATAAAAGGCCGGAAACCAGGTAACTGGTTTCCGGCCTTCGACATTGCTTAGGAAATTATTAAATCACCCTCTGTTGATGCTTATTGCTTTTTAATCCTCGTCTTCAGCGCCTGAGGGTCCGTACCCACTGGAACGAACTTAGCCCCTCGGGTTCAAATAACCCAAAGAGAATAAAAGGAAAGAGCGCCCTTTTTTCTCTTTGGAACATTTGCCTGTCGGGGCTGATCAAGGCGCTTCCGCTTTTGGTTCGTCCAGCTTCAGCGCCTAGCCCCTCGGGGTCAAATAACCCAAAGAGAATAAAAGGAAAGAGCGCCCTTTTTTCTCTTTGGAACATTTGCCTGTCGGGGCTGATCAAGACGCTTCCGCTTTTGGTTCGTCCAGCTGCAGCGCCTAGCCCCTCGGGGTCAAATAACCCTCAGAGAATAAAAGGAAAGAGCGCCTTTTTTTCTCTGAGGAACATTTGCCTGTCGGGGCTGAACGAGGCGCTTCCGCTTTTGGTTCGTCCAGCTGCAGCGCCTAGCCCCTCGGGGTCAAATAACCCTCAGAGAATAAAAGGAAAGAGCGCCTTTTTTTCTCTGAGGAACATTTGCCTGTCGGGGCTGAACGAGGCGCTTCCGCTTTTGRTTCGTCCAGCTGCAGCGCCTAGCCCCTCGGGGTCAAATAACCCTCAGAGAATAAAAGGAAAGAGCGCCTTTTTTTCTCTGAGGAACATTTGCCTGTCGTGGCTGAGAGAGGCGCTTCCGCTTTTGATGTCAATTAATTTTTAAAGATATCTTCAAGTTCTTTTAAGCTTGGTGCACTGGAGGTTGACAAGGCTACTAGCAGTTTCATTCGTGCCTTTTGGCCATTTAAGCCGTTTGAGAAAATCACACCCATTTCTTTCAGCTGTTTTCCTCCGCCTGCATATCCGTAAATATCCTGGGCGATGCCGTTAAAGCACCTGGAAACAAGAATTACAGGAATCTCAGAGCGGAGAAGACGCTCGACTCCCTCTACAGCGCCCGGGGGAAGGTTTCCCTGCCCCAGTGCTTCTGTGATCACCCCGTCATAATGAAGGTCCTTCAGAGCAGACAGCAGGGATGAATCCATACCGGCATGTGCTTTGATAAGAGCAATTTTCTTAGAAACGGATTTTACCGGATATTTCTCAAGTGACGTAGGTTTATGGTGAAATATCACTCCGCGCTTAGTGACAATTCCTATGGGACCATATTGCGGGCTTTGAAAGGTGGAAACATTGCTTGTATGGGTTTTCGTTACATTTTTAGCAGAATGGATTTCGTCATTCAGGACGACGAGAACGCCTTTATCAGCAGAGTCTTCATTAGATGCTACCTTAACCGATGATAGAAGGTTATAAAGTCCATCTGCGCCAATTTCATTGCTCGACCGCATGGCGCCGGTTACCACAATGGAAATGGGCAAGTCGACAGTTAAATCGAGAAAATAAGCTGTCTCCTCAAGAGTATCGGTTCCATGCGTAATGACAACTCCTTGAATTTTGTTTTTCTTGTATTCTTCTTCAATGATCTTTTTCAGCTGCAGCATATGATCTGGTGTTATGTGCGGGGAAGGCAGGTGAAATGCTTCCTTTACTGTTATGTCAGCCAGCTGGCTCAGGGATGAAGAATGTGCGGACAAAGGATTTTCTTCACTGGGCTGGACTGAACCGGTGGCCGCATCTTCCATCATGGAAATGGTCCCGCCTGTATGTATGACTACTATATGTTTTTTCATAAATAATCTTCATCTCCTTCGAATATATTTATGTAATTACATTCGGATATTTTCTTTCTTCCTTCTACATGATACGATTAAGAAAACAGAAAGAAAAGAGGACAAATTATATGCTGGTGATTTTATCAGCTGGTTTTGCACCGGGGCTGGCATTGCTCAGCTATTTCTATCTGCGTGATGAATTTGAATCAGAACCGGTTTCCTTCATCATAAAGACGTTTATGTATGGTGCAATTCTGACTTTTCCCCTCATGTTCCTGCAATATGTATTGCAGGCAGAGGCCGTTGTTTCTTCACCATGGATCCATGCTTATTTTTCCGCAGGACTTTTAGAAGAATTCTTTAAATGGTTCATATTGTTTTTTGCAGTCTTTCAGCATGTTGAATTCAACGACCCCTATGATGGAATCGTTTATGGAGCAAGTGTCTCGCTTGGTTTCGCTACTGTTGAAAATATTTTATATCTTGTTGCGCATGGAGTTGAATTCGCCATTGGAAGAGCGCTTCTTCCTGTTTCCGCACACGCATTATTCGGTGTAGTCATGGGGTATTATCTCGGCAAAGCCAAATTTGCCGGTAACAATATGAAAATGAGAAGTATCTTTATCTCATTCTTTCTGCCATTCCTTCTGCATGGGACATATGACTTCATCCTTGGTTCAGGAAAGAATTGGATATTTTACATGATTCCCTTCATGCTGTTTCTATGGTGGACCGGCCTCAGGAAAATCAAGAGTGCACACCGATTGACCACTTCACATTATGACCAGAATATCGATAAAAAGATCTCAATATAGGCCTCTCATTCAGTAAGAACTGAATTGGGGGCCTTTTTGATTTGGGTAGAAAGGAAAGTAGAAAAGCTGCCTTGGTGTATTGCCTTTTTTCTCTTGAGAACATTTGCCTGTCGGGGCTGGACAAGGCGCTTCCGCTTTTGTTCCGTCCAGCTGCAGCGCCTAGCCCCTCGGGGTCAAATAACCTCAAGAGAATAAAAGGAAGACCGCCTTTTTTTCTCTTGAGAACATTTGCCTGTCGGGGCTGGACAAGGCGCTTCCGCTTTTGTTCCTTATCCTTCCAAGGCGGAAATTGAACTCCTGAGTATGTATAAAATGGGTTTTACTACAGAAACTAGAGCTAATGTTAATACAAGATTTGGAGGGTAGTATGATGAAAAAACGCATTAAGTTGTTAACGATCTTTCTGCTCATGGTCCTTATATTAACAACTTTATCATTCAAGGACGAAATTGACCACGCAGGTGCATTTTCCAATCAGGTGGTCCAAAAAGGGGCAACTGGTGAGGATGTCATTGAACTTCAATCACGCTTGCAATACGTCGGCTACTATAATGGTAAAATCGACGGGGTTTTCGGCTGGGGTACATACTGGGCCCTCAGGAATTTTCAGTATGAATTCGGCTTGCCTATTGATGGTCTTGCCGGGCAGGAAACAAAAGATAAACTTGTTAAAGCATCCAAATATAATAGAGAGTTTGTGAAGAAACAAATTAATCAAGGTAAGAATTTCAGCCATTACGGAGGCACCGATTTATCCAGCCAATCGGAAGGCGGAGGAAAAACGGGGGGAGGAGGAACCCCTGCGAAGCAAGGAACTTCTCCACAGCAAGCAGAACAGCCAAAACAGCCAACTGCTGTCAATATGCCGAACGGGTTCTCGCAGAATGATATTCAGCTCATGGCCAATGCGGTTTACGGTGAAGCCAGGGGTGAACCGTATGAAGGACAGGTTGCGGTTGCGGCAGTCATTCTAAATAGAATTGACAGTCCGTCATTTCCCAACACAGTTTCAGGTGTGATATTTGAACCAGGTGCCTTTACGGCAGTGGCAGATGGTCAAATATGGCTCACACCTAATGAAAAGGCGAAAGAGGCAGTGATGGATGCCATTCAGGGATGGGATCCTTCAGAGAACGCACAATATTACTTTAATCCTGTCACGGCAACTAGCAAATGGATCTGGACAAGACCTCAAATCAAAAAAATCGGGAAACACATATTCTGTAACTAAAGAGGTGAATAAAATTGATACGAGGTATAATAATTGCAGTTCTGACAATCGGAGTAGCAGGAACAGCGTATTGGGGTTACCAGGAACATCAAGAAAAAAACGCCATACTCATTAACGCAGAGAATAATTATCAGCGTGCATTTCATGAGTTGACCTACCAAATTGATCTGCTGCATGACAAAATAGGGACTACTCTTGCGATGAATTCCAGGAATTCGCTCTCGCCGGAATTAGCAGACGTATGGAGATTGACCTCTCAGGCACATAGTGATGTTGGACAGCTTCCGCTTACGCTTCTTCCGTTCAACAAAACAGAAGAGTTTTTAGCCAATATCGGGGATTTTAGTTACAGGGCGGCAGTGAGGGACTTGGACAAAGAACCTTTGTCTGATGAAGAATACAGTACCTTGCAAAAACTGTATGAGCAAAGTGCAGATATTCAAAAAGAGTTAAGGAATGTTCAGCATCTAGTCATCGAGAACAATCTACGCTGGATGGATGTCGAGATGGCGCTGGCTACTGGTGAAGAACAGGCCGACAATACGATAATCGATGGTTTTAAAACGGTCGAAAAGACGGTTGACGGGTATGATGAAGCCAACTTTGGAGGACCAACGTTCGTCAACACTCAAAAGAAAAATGATGATTATAAGAACTTAAAGGGTGATCCGGTTTCAAAACAAAAAGCTGTCGATATTATGAAGAAATACACAAGAATCAAGGATGTAAAAGAAGTGAAAGTAACCGAGAATGGAAAAGGATCAAACTTCGGTTTTTACAGTGTGTCAATGCAAAATACGGACAGCGAAGCAAGTATGGATGTGACCAAGAAGGGAGGATATCCGATTTACTTTATTCATAATCGTGATGTAAAAGAAAGCAACATCGGTTTGAATGAAGCGGCAAATAAAGCGGTATCTTTCCTGAAAGAAAACGAGTTCAAAGATATGGAATTGTTTGAGAGTGCTCAGTATGACAATATTGGGACGTTTACTTTCGTCACTATCATTAATGGAGTGCGGGTATACCCTGATGCCTTAAAACTGAAGGTGGCACTCGATGATGGGCAGGTAATCGGATTTGCAGCAGAGGAATTTCTGAAAAACCATCAGGACCGGAGTATACCTGAACCGCAGATCACAAAAAGTGAAGCGGAAAGTAAGATCAATCCGAAAGTGAAAATTATGGAAGACAGACTGGCTGTCATTGTAAATGATTTGAATGAAGAGGTATTATGTTACGAATTTTTAGGAATGCTTGGCAACGATACTTACCGAATTTTTATCAATGCAGACAGTGCCATTGAAGAAAAAGTAGAAAAACTGAAGAATGCAGAACCAATCTTTGAAGAGACAGTATAAGATAAAGCAGGCAGCAGGTATGATCCAGCTGCCTGCTTTTTTTATTCCTATTAAAAATTCTTTTTCCCGCAGAAACTGTTTTGGGCACACTGTTTATACGGGGAAGCTTAACAGAAGGGTTTACTGGCAGATTGTGCTTTCCTAGAGGAGTGAGTATATAAGTTATAAGTTGCCGGGCTATTATGAGAATATGCCTTCACCGCCAGTTGCTGGTTACATGAGCTGCATGGTTTAAATAGGCTGTTTTCGTAGATATTGTTGCTTTCGGAAAAATCCCAAGAGCCGGATTTTTCCCCGGATACTAAGAGTTTTGACTCTAAACGGGAATAGCAGCTCTTTTCTTTTCGGTGTTACCAGAATTCATCTCCGTAATAGGGTTATTTTTCAAAATTAGTATAGAATAGCAACAAAGTTTACGAAAAGAGCCTTTAAATAAGAAATTGTAAGTAACAGATACATGAGTTGAGAACATTTTATAGGAAACATGTGAGTTGGCAGGATACACCCAGTATTCTTATTTGAATTAATTTATCTAGGGGAATGCCTGAGTCTTTAAAACGGAGGAGCGTACATAAATAAGCATTGGATCTTAACAGTATAGCGAACACCATAAAATTCCAGATTGAAATAACCAAGTAGGTACAAACTCATAAAAACTATGGCAGAATCTGAAGAATCATGCCATAATATACCTATAAAAGGTGTTGGTTGAATTTTGGAAAATCTCATCACAGCTTGCAATGCTGCAAACGTATAGGAAGTGTAGTTATGTTGAAAATAGGAACCACTCTGACTTTAGAGCCAATCCAGACGGAAAAGTCCGAAAAGTTCAGATGTAAAGCCGTTGAATTCAAAGACTCTAAGCTGTATATTGATTACCCTGTCCATACGGAAACGGAAAGGACAGTATTTTTAATCGATGGTACCCAGTTGAAAGTTAGCTTTGTTTATAATGAAACAACTGTCTTTTCTTTCGAAACAGAAGTCACTGGAAGAAAGAAAAGCAATATTCCGATGATCTGCCTTCATTATCCTGGTGACGATGAACTGGTTAAAGTGCAGCGAAGGCAGTTTGTAAGGGTTGAAACTTCCGTGGATGCAGCTGTCATTACCCCGACAGCATCTTATACGACCATCACGACAGATCTCAGTGCAGGAGGATGCGCGGTCAAGGTTCATAAAGATCATAATTATGAGGCGGGAATGGAAGTGGAAATTATTCTGGTTTTGCATATGCAGACAGGAGAATACCATTATTTTAATGTTCCCGGAAAAGTTGTCAGAGTTTGGGATAAAGGTTCTGGCAGGATTGCATCTCTAGAATTCAACGAACTTAAGGACAATCAACAGCAGAACATCCTCCGTTTTTGTTTTGAAAGACAGCTTACCTTAAGAAATAAAGGGCTGGTCGAATATTAAAATTATATATAAAAATAAGTGCTAAAGAAGTAAAGGCTGAAGATTAGAAGCTGAAGTTTGAAAGAATAAAAATCGGCAGGATAACCCATACTTTTAGTAAATCCTAAATGAATGGAAGATAAAAGTGAAAGCGATCGAACGAATACTTATCAAACTGGCATTTATTCATTTTATCCTGCTTCTTGTTATACAAATGGCCTTCCATGCATTTCAAGTTCTGCCGGAAATGAATAAATTGGCATTTTATGAAGGTGTGAATAAGCAGGAGCATGCGGAAATTATCGAGGTCTTGAACAACGGGACAGAGGGAGACTGATTGCTCTCTCTTTTTTTTGTTGCTTTAAATAATGTTATCTTGAATGGACTTAGCCCATCGGGGGCAAATAACCTGAAGAGAAAAAGGCAGGATAAATGAGATTCATGCAGAATGGAACATTGTATGTGTGTAATTATATTTTTATGTTAAAATATACGAGGATTTAAGGAATAGAATATAAAAGTGGGTGTGGTCTTATGGAAAAGAAATTAAGGATTGCAATTGACGGCCCGGCAGCTGCCGGAAAAAGTACGGTTGCGAAAATCGTCGCTGAGAATCTTTCATATATTTATATTGATACAGGGGCAATGTACAGGGCAATTACCTATAAAGCTATACAACAAGAGGTTGACTTAAATGATGAAGACAGCCTGCATGGACTGCTGCTTCAAACAAAAATCGATTTGGAACCTGGCCAGGAAGGACAGCTTGTTTACATTGATGGGAATGAAGTAACACATGAGATCAGGCAGAATGATGTGACAAATTCAGTATCTATCACTGCCAAACATCGCCTTGTCCGGGAAGAGATGGTCAAAAGGCAGCAGGAACTTGCCAATGAAGGTGGAGTGGTGATGGATGGCCGTGATATCGGCACACATGTTATCCCTGACGCCGAAGTGAAAGTGTTCCTGCTTGCCAGTGTAGAAGAGCGGGCAAAAAGGCGGCACAGTGAGAATACAAGAAAAAACATTTCTTCTGACCTAGAACAGTTGAAAACTGAAATCGCGCAAAGAGATAAGCTTGATTCCGAAAGAGAAGTTTCTCCTCTGAAAAAAGCAAGCGATGCAGTTGAAATTGATACTACTTCATTGGGAATCGAAGAAGTAGCCGCCGAAATCCTGAAATTGGCATCAGAAAGGACTGGCACCTGATGAAATTTTATTATTTTGCAAAAGGTGTGGTGAAAAGCATCCTGGGACCTCTCTATAGAATAGAGGTACAGGGGACAGAACACCTCCCCAAAGACGGAGGAGTGCTTCTTTGCAGTAATCACATCAATAATTTGGATCCCCCTGTAGTGGGCATTAGCTGTCCAAGACCGGTGGCATTTATGGCAAAAGAAGAATTATTCAAGGCGCCGATCCTGAAGCAAATCCTGCCGCACGTACATGCCTTTCCTGTAAAGAGGGGAATGAGTGACAGAGAGGCTCTCAGGACAGGAATGAAAATTTTAAAAGAAAATAATGTTTTAGGCCTTTTTCCTGAGGGTACTAGAAGTAAAACCGGAAAGTTAGGTAAAGGGCTTGCTGGTGCGGGATTCTTTGCATTGCGGACGGATGCTGCTGTGGTGCCCTGTGCCATCATTGGCTCCTACAAGCCTTTCAGAAAACTGAAAGTAGTCTTCGGGCCGCCTGTCGAGATTGAAGGACTCCGTACTGAGAAGGCAAACGCTGAAAAAGTTACTGAAGTCATAATGGCAGATATCCAAAAACTTTTGGATGAGCATGATTGAGGTTTTCTGCTTGACAAATGAGGCTATTTATTAGAAGTTAATAGAAAGAATATTTTTAAAGAAATGTGAATTCATTCACTTTAAAAAGATTAGCAGTCATGGATTAAGGAGGAGTACATATGGTAGAAGACATGAACCAAGTGGAAGTAAATAACCTTGAAGCAGGTGACAAGGTTAAGGGAACAGTCACGAAAGTTGAAGAAAAGCAGGTCCTGGTAGATGTAGAAAGCAGTAAAGTGGACGGCATTATCCCAATCAGTGAATTATCCAGCCTCCATATTGAAAAAGCTTCTGATGCTTGCCAGGAAGGCGATGTACTTGATTTAATCGTAACAAAAGTAGAAGAGGAGCTTTTAGTCCTTTCCAAACGCAAAGTCGATGCTGAAAAGGCATGGGACGAAATGCAGAACCGTTTCGAAAGCGGGGAAGTATTCGAAGCTGAAGTGAAGGATGTTGTAAAAGGCGGCCTTGTTGTCGATCTTGGTGTCCGCGGATTCGTTCCGGCTTCACTTGTAGAAGATCACTACGTTGAAGACTTCAGTGATTATAAAGGAAAATCACTTACATTTAAAATTGTGGAACTTGAAAAAGATAAAAACCGCTTAATCCTTTCTCACCGTGCTGTCGTTGAGGAACAAAAGGAAGAGCAAAAGAAAGAGGTCCTGGACAAAATCCAGACTGGCGAAGTGCTTGAAGGAACAGTACAGCGCTTGACTGATTTCGGTGCTTTCGTAGATATCGGCGGTGTTGACGGCCTTGTCCATATCTCCCAGCTCTCACATGAGCATGTGGAAAAGCCATCCGATGTAGTAACGGAAGGCCAGCAGGTCAGTGTTAAAGTACTGTCCGTAGACAGGGATAATGAAAGAATCTCCCTTTCTATTAAAGAAACCCTGCCTGGTCCATGGAATGACATCGCAAGCAAAGCCCCAAAAGGTGAAGTGCTTGAAGGTGAAGTGAAACGCCTTGTATCTTATGGTGCGTTCGTAGAAGTATTCCCTGGAGTAGAGGGCTTGGTTCACATTTCTCAAATTTCTCACAAACATATCGGCACTCCTCATGAAGTACTTGAAGAGGGCCAAACTGTGAAAGTTAAGGTGCTTGACGTTAACGAAAATGATCAGCGTCTGTCATTGAGCATCAAGGAATTGGAAGAAAAGCCTGTTGATGACTATGATAATTATGAAATGCCTGAAGAAAATACAGGTTTCCAGCTTGGTGATATGATTGGGGACAAATTGAAGAATTTTAAAAAGTGATTAGTAAAAGCCGGCCATTTGTGGCCGGCTTTTTTTGTGTTTACTAGTGGGTGGAAAATGGCTAGAAGTGAAGAATAGAATTCGCTGGGGCTTCAAGAGGCCTAAGAAAATGGAAAAACACAAAGGAAGGGCCTCAGGAAAATCCCATGAGACCCAGAAAGCGGAAAGGGCCTCAACAAACTTTGAGGACGCAAACAAGGGAAAGAGTGTGAAAGATTACCTCAATAGCCTTGCTGGAAGCCTAAAAGAAAATGCTGAGCAAAACATTGCCTGGAAATGTCAGCTTAAGCCTCAGGCAGCCTATCTCACTCAAGTTGAGATTATGTTCAGGCAGCCAGTACATCATGAAGCCCTTAAGTATGTGCTTACACCTAGAGTATATAAAAAATAGTAAAAACGCCTAGAGAGAACTCTCTAGACGTTTTACGTTTGTAATTCAAGGTCAACAGATCACGATTCCGTTTATCTTAACCAAATAGTTCACCAATTATCTTTGTCTGCGTCTGGATTCTTCTGGTCCTTCCAATCTGGTTGCTCCAGCTTTTTCTAAAGTCTGGTCTCGGTCAGATTCAACTCTCCCGCTTTGTCTCAACTTTTTCTCTTGACGATCTTTTCCCATATTAGCCACACCTCCTCTCTATACTTTTTCTCAGAAGATTTCAAGTATGCATGAATGGATTACATAAAGATTTTCCATAATGGAATAATAGGAGGTAGGTACATGAATGGATTAATTTTTTTGTGGCTGATGTGGGCAGGGTGGATTGTCAGTACATTTATAGTAAATAAAAATAACGCTTGGCGTTTCAGGTGTTCTGCCGCAATTCTGATTTTGATTATCAGCTTTCCATATGCAGTAGGCACGCCGGGGCAGCATGCAGGCTTAACGGCATTTGAAATATTCCTGTTTTCTATGTTATTGATCAGAAATTACAGCCTTACAGAAAAGCTTTTTTTATTCTTATGCAGCTTTATTATCGGTTTATCGTACTCAAGCTTCAAGCTCTTATCGGTTTATGATCCAATCATAATAGTTTTTGATGAGAAATTAATGGTTACAGCCATACTCCTGGTTATTTCTTATTTGTTATACAGTGACGTTAAACAGGTGAAGAAGAGACTGCTTGCATTGGTAATAGGATTGATTATAGGAGAGTTTCTGACAGGTACTGTATTTCTGCAGCATAAACTGCCATATGCCGCAGGTGGACATTTATTTCTTGATGTCATTTCAGTAATAGCGGTCAGCGTAGGCGTGCTGCACTTATTGCAGTTATTATCCAACACACAATCAAGCTTCATAAAAACTGAACTTAAAAAAGGAGAAGTCAAGAATTTATGAATGAATATGTTTATCCAGTGGTATTTGGTGTACTAATTGGAACATTGACCCGGGTTTACATGCTTAGAACAGACTACCGCCAGTACCCTACTTACTTGCATGGTAAAATCATACATATCGCGCTGGGGTTTATTGCAGCAGGACTGGGTACTATAGCCGTTCCTGCGTTATTGGAAGAAAATTTTACTGCTATCACTTTTTTAACGGTGGCAGCCTCCCAGTTCAGAGATGTGCGTAATATGGAAAGAAATACATTGACAGAGCTTGATGCCTTTGAATTGGTACCAAGAGGTGCAACATACATTGAGGGAATTGCTATCGCATTCGAAAGCCGTAATTACCTTGTGATATTTGCTTCGTTGTTGACAACTTTGGCCTACTTGGTCGTTAATTTCTGGGCTGCTGTAGTCGTAGGCATTATCAGCATAATAGCTGCCCACAGGCTGATGGCCGGCGGGAAGCTGAAGGACATTGTTAATATAGAATTTGTTCAGCCTCATTTTGATGGAGCAGGCCTTTACGTGGATAACATTTATATCATGAATATAGGTCTGCCGGCCAGACAGGAAGAAATAATTAGGTATGGAATGGGATTTTTACTGACCCCGAAATCTTTTGACTCCAGATCCACGATTGCCAATCTGGGACAGAGACAGGCGATTTTACATGATATGTCGACGACCTTAGGAATATATAAGGATTCAGGAACACCAGCACTGACGCCATTAGCCAAGAGGGACTTGGATGATGGGCGGGTCGGCGTATTCGTCCTTCCGCAGGAAAACGACGTTGAAAAGGCGATTGCGGTCCTGGGCCAGGTACCGACCCTTGAAAATGCAATCAGGATGCCGACTGAATCTAAAGCGAACAAAAAGGGGAGGAAGCTTAAATGAGTACTGTTGACAAATTCATACTCGCTGCAGTCACCACCTACCCCGAAAAGGTGCCAAGCGGGACAGCTGTATTTCATTGCCGGACACAAGAAGAGCTGCTGAAAGTTTCTGCCAACCTTGAAGCAATCCTGGATGGAATAGCCCATGAACTGGATGATGGCCTATTCATCATTGTAAGGCACTAGTCTTAGGCGAATTTGATAAAAGAGAAATTAAAACAGAGATATATGAAGATTAATTGCTAGAATTTGCTTTTACTGATAAAATAACGAAGTTAAGGGGGCTGGCCTGTAAGGAGATTAATACCTTAAAAGGTCAGTCTTTAATTTATCCTCCTAAAATAGAGGATTGCCTGCATCATTAGCCGAAGTCACTACTGACAAGCATTATGAATCGTTGAAGATATGATGATTAATTAAATCAGGCTCTTTTCCTGAATTGTATAAGAAATCACTGGAACCTAAATATAACCTTTTGAAAAAGCCTGCAATTAACATTAGGAATTATTGCTTCGGAAAAAACGAAACAGATGAATGAAAACGGCCTTTAATGTACCTAACAAACAGAAAGGGTGAACAATATGTCAAAACCTGTTGTTGCAATTGTTGGACGTCCCAATGTAGGGAAGTCGACCATTTTCAACCGTATCGTCGGAGAAAGGATCTCCATTGTTGAAGATGTTCCCGGCGTGACAAGAGACCGGATTTACAGTTCAGCTGACTGGCTGACTCATGACTTTAACCTTATTGACACTGGAGGTATTGAAATCGGCGATGAGCCGTTCCTTGATCAGATCCGTCAGCAGGCCGAAATCGCCATCGATGAAGCAGATGTCATTATTTTCCTTACCAATGGCCGCGAAGGAGTGACCGCTGCGGATGAAATCGTTGCGAAAATTCTTTATCGTTCCAAGAAGCCTGTCGTATTGGCAGTCAATAAAATCGATAATCCGGAGATGAGGGAAATGATTTATGATTTCTACTCATTAGGATTTGGAGAGCCCTTCCCGATTTCTGGATCGCACGGCATCGGCCTTGGGGACTTGCTTGATGAAGTCGCCAGGAATTTTAAGCAGGATTCAGGAGACAATTACGCAGAAGATGTGATCAAGTTCTCTTTGATCGGCCGTCCAAATGTAGGGAAATCCTCCCTTGTCAATGCCATGCTTGGCGAGGATCGCGTCATTGTCAGCGATGTCGCGGGCACAACACGGGATGCCATTGACTCAAGGTTGAAGGTAGACGGACAGGACTATGTGATCATCGACACAGCTGGAATGAGGAAAAAAGGTAAGGTATACGAATCCACTGAGAAATACAGTGTGCTGCGTGCCTTAAGAGCAATTGAACGCTCCGATGTGGTTCTCGTCGTCATCGATGGTGAAGAAGGAATCATCGAACAGGATAAGAAGATTGCAGGCTATGCGCATGAAGCTGGCCGAGCTGTCATTATTGTAGTCAACAAGTGGGATGCGGTAGAAAAAGATGAAAAGACAATGAAGGCTTTCGAGCAGAATATCAGAGAGCACTTCCTTTTCCTTGATTATGCACCTATCCTTTTCTTGTCTGCTAAAACCAAGAAAAGAATACACACGCTGGTTCCAGTCATCAACCAGGTTAGTGAGAATCATGCGTTGAGAGTACAATCAAGTGTATTGAACGAAGTAATTGCCGACGCGGTCGCTATGAACCCTACACCTACCGATAAAGGAAAAAGGCTGAAAGTTTTTTATGCCACTCAAGTAGCTGTAAAACCGCCTACCTTTGTTGTTTTTGTAAATGAGCCTGAATTAATGCACTTTTCTTATTCACGATTCCTTGAAAACAGGATACGGGAAGCATTTGTTTTTGAAGGAACACCGATCCGGATTATTGCACGTGCTCGAAAATAGGACAGGAGGGTGAAAAAGTGGAGAAACCTTTGAAAACTGTTACAGTACTCGGTGCGGGAAGCTGGGGGACTGCACTCGCAATGGTGCTGGCTGATAATCAGCACAGAGTCAACCTCTGGGGACATAATGCAGTGCTTATGGAAGAAGTTAACGCCAGACATACGAATGAGAAGTATTTAAAGGGTATCCAGCTGCCTGAAGGAATAAAGGGACATACTGACCTTGGCAAAGCCCTCGATGGGGCAGAGACGGTCATATTGGCTGTTCCGACTAAAGCTGTCAGAGAGGTTCTTCAGAAAGTGAAGAAAACCGTGTCCAGGCCTTTAACAGTGGTGCACGTTAGCAAAGGTATAGAACCTGATACCTTAATGCGCATTTCTGAGATGATTAAGGAGGAAATGGGTGATACCGGATTAAAGGATGTCGTCGTCCTTTCGGGTCCCAGCCATGCAGAAGAAGTCAGCCTGAGGCACCCGACAACGGTCACGGTATCTTCTGAGGACATGGAATCGGCCGAACATGTGCAGGACCTTTTCATGAATCAGCATTTCAGAGTATATACAAATCCGGATGTCATCGGTGTGGAAATAGGGGGAGCACTCAAAAATATCATCGCCCTTGCTGCAGGAATCACAGATGGTCTGGGTTATGGCGATAACGCCAAAGCCGCTCTGATTACAAGGGGGCTTGCTGAAATAGCCAGACTTGGTACCAAAATGGGAGCTAATCCACTTACTTTCTCAGGACTGACAGGAATAGGCGATCTGATTGTGACTTGTACAAGTGTCCACTCCCGAAACTGGAGAGCGGGTAATCAGCTTGGAAAAGGAAAGAACCTTCAAGATGTCCTGGATGAAATGGGAATGGTCGTCGAGGGTGTCAGAACCACTAAAGCAGCCCATCAGCTTGCGGACAAATTTGGTGTTCAGATGCCGATTACACAAGCCCTTTATGATGTCTTATTCAATGATATTCCTCCCAAACAAGCAGTTGATTCATTGATGGGACGAATGAAGACCCATGAAATGGAAGATCTGTTTAACATTCTTGGAGAAAAAATGACTGAATAATACCTAATTATAGGCATTCGACGATGCAAATACCTTTTGTTTGCATAGGATGAATGGAACATAAACAGCTTTAAACATGGATGGGGTAACTGTCACTTTGGACTGAAGCAGGGGATTTTTCCCGCTTCAGTCTTTTTCTGCTTGATTATCCTTAAATAGCATTCAGAGACCTAAATAAGGAGATTTGGCTATTAGGGGGTCCAAGATAAAAGGAAACAGGAAAAACCACTGTTTAAAGCCTCTGGATGGCTGTCTGTCTGTACCTGCCTAGATCAGTAGGGTTTTTATTTAGAGTATTTCAAATATCATTCTCTTGAGGTCGATTACTAACTCCTCGAAATTTATCCTGCATCCTTTTTCAAAGAAGGACTGGAGCGGAAATCCATCCTTCTCAACAGCCGCAATCTTTGCGAGAAGAGGGTCACTCTTTGAAAGGTTCTTTTCGTAAACTTTGTTGCTTTTGGATGCTGCTTTAATTACTTCTCTTTCACATGGGGAGTCGAGCGCCTGGAGCGGAAATCCAATTCTTTTAAAACAGCCGCAATCTTCGCGAAAAGAGCGTTTTTAAAAAATTATCCGAAAAAACGACATAACCGTGAATTATCTCCATTTTCTATTAACATTTTAATTGTGTGTGATATAATACTTTCGATATATAAGGAGGGATGTCCAATGTCTTCGATGATGAAAATGTGGGTTTCATTTGCTTCCATGGGCTTTATGATATTTGCAATCTTATCTATTTATGTAAGCAGATATAAATTGAAAAAAGGCTTTTTCCGCTTTGTTACTGCACTGATAGCATATGTTCTTATGATTACCGGCGGGTTGATGATGGCGTATATTGTGTTAAGCGGTCCTACGAACTAGAAAGGTTTAGTCTAAATTTTAATGTAACTGATACGAAGCAACCAAAGTATTGTTTCTATCACCAGAAGAAGTTATGCTTGAAGGATGTGTTACTTTGAAGAAAATTACCGCCGCACTTCTGATGGTGCTGACAGTGTCGCTTCTGACTGGCTGCCTGTATCCCCAGGATCAGCTTCAGCAGAATCAGCTGCCTTATGAAGATCAAATAGCAGCCGTACAGTCTGCTGTCGAAAAGTATCAATCAGAAAACAGCGGGATCCTGCCTATTAAAACAAAGGACCAGGACACACCCATTTATATTAAATATCCTATTGAATTTAACAAACTGAAAGGCCCGTACCTTTCCGAGATTCCCGGAAATGCCTATGAAAATGGAGGAGTCTTTCAATATGTCTTGATTGACGTGGAAGAAAAACCGACGGTAAAGATTTTTGATTTGAGGATTGCAGAAAAAATCCGCGAAGTCAATATCAGGATCCGTTCAGCCGGTTACCCTCCATTCAAAGAGAGTATTGCGGACAATGTGTATACACTTGATTATTCCCAGATTGGTTATGACGAAGAGCCATTTGTCGTAAGCCCTTACTCTAAGCAGAATCTTCCGCTTCTAATCAGCGGCAGCGGGGAAATTTTTGTGGATTATACAAATGATTTGAACATTAAGCTTCAGGAGCAAGAGTATAACCTCGAAAAAGGAGAGGATATCCGTTCAATACTGACGGAAGACTCCGCTTTTGTCCCGGCTTACTCGACCCCATATACCATAAATGATAAAAACGAACCGGTCTTTATGACGAAATAGGCATAACCCCTTACTTGCAAAATATATTTGTAAGGAAAGGGGTTTTTTCATTTTTGTTTTCCCATTTCTGATCTGCAATTTTCTTGTCTCCGCCATTTATTTTTCCATTTTAGTAATAAGGAGGCAAAAAAAACATATTAATAGTCATAAGTAATTGGGACAACATCATAAATATAAATTGTCCAAACAGCTAACCGGATGAAACATCCCTGGAAGATAAAGATTGGAGGGAATCTCTTGGAAAAAGTAGATCTGTTTAAAGACATTGCAGAAAGAACCGGCGGAGATATTTACCTAGGTGTTGTAGGAGCCGTTCGAACCGGGAAATCGACATTCATCAAGAAATTCATGGAACTAGTCGTCCTTCCTAATATTTCAAGTGAATCAGAACGGGCACGAGCACAAGACGAACTGCCTCAAAGTGCGGCTGGCAGAACAATCATGACAACGGAACCTAAATTTGTTCCAAATCAAGCGGTTTCTGTTCACGTTGATGAGGGCTTGGATGTTAATATCCGATTGGTTGATTGCGTGGGCTATACAGTCCCTGGAGCAAAAGGCTATGAAGACGAGAATGGGCCTAGAATGATTAATACACCTTGGTATGAGGAACCGATCCCATTTCATGAAGCAGCTGAAATTGGCACAAGGAAGGTCATTCAGGAGCACTCTACAATCGGTGTGGTTGTCACGACAGACGGCACCATTGGCGAGATTCCGAGAAGTGATTACCTGGTTGCTGAAGAAAGAGTGATTGAGGAACTGAAGGAAGTCGGAAAACCGTTCATCATGGTGATCAACTCCGTCAAGCCTCATGCCGCTGAAACAGAGGATCTCCGGATTCAACTTCAGGAAAAGTATGATATTCCTGTACTTGCTATGAGCGTTGAGAGTATGAGAGATTCAGATGTTCTGAATGTACTGCGCGAGGCATTGTATGAGTTCCCTGTGCTTGAAGTGAATGTCAATCTTCCAAGCTGGGTAATGGTGCTGAACGAGGATCATTGGCTTCGTGAAAATTATCAGGAAGCAGTAAAAGAAACGGTCAAAGATATTAAACGCTTAAGGGATGTCGACCGTGTTGTCCATTACTTCAGTGAATTTGAGTATATTGAAAGAGCCGGTCTGGCTGGAATCGAAATGGGTCAAGGTGTTGCGGAAATCGACTTATATGCGCCTGATGAACTATACGATGAAGTGCTTAAAGAAATAGTCGGCGTTGAAATTCGCGGAAAAGATCACCTGCTGGAACTGATGCAGGACTTTGCTCATGCGAAGCGTGAATATGACCAAGTGGCAGATGCGTTAAAAATGGTAAAACAAACGGGATACGGCATTGCAGCTCCTTCGCTGGCCGATATGAGCCTGGATGAGCCGGAAATCATCCGTCAAGGGTCCCGCTTTGGTGTCAGTTTAAAAGCAGTGGCTCCGTCCATACACATGATCAAGGTCGATGTGCAGTCCAAATTCGAACCTATCATCGGCACTGAAAAACAAAGCGAGGAGCTTGTAAGATACCTGATGCAGGACTTTGAAGATGACCCGCTTTCCATCTGGAATTCTGATATCTTTGGAAGAAGCTTAAGTTCAATCGTCAGGGAGGGAATCCAGGCTAAATTGTCCTTAATGCCTGAAAATGCACGCTATAAACTGAAGGATACGCTGGAAAGAATCATCAATGAAGGTTCTGGCGGCCTGATCGCAATCATCTTGTAGGAGGCTCTCTTTTAGAGAGTCTTTTTTTTAGCTCTTTTTGCAAACTTTGTTGTTATTCTATACTGATTTCAAAAAAAACCCTATTACGAAGATGAAATCTGGCAAAAATGAAAAGAGATGCGCTTACCAGTATTGAGTTAAAACTCTTAGTATCCGGGGAAATCCGAAAGCAACAATATATGCGAAAACAGCCTTTTGTAATGTTTCGAATGAGATCCGCCGATAATTAGTTCAGTCCTTCTTGCCACACAAAGGAAACTGCCTGGTCAGGCTTCTTTTCCGAAGGTTTTTTCGTAACTTTGTGGTATTTGATATTAACGCCATAATGAATCAGAAAAAAACTGTAAAAAAAGAGGGCAAAGACCTTCTCTCTTCCTGAAGAGCGAAAGACCTTTGTATCCGGGTGGCCGGCTTTTGAGGTCCTTCCGAAAACAGCCCTTTCCTAAAGAAGCGTGCTTGTAAAATCTGCATAAGTTTCACTTCCTATACAAATCTCATTGCGTAAATCACCGCAATTGAAATGAACTTTAGAAAATAGTACAGAACGGATAGGGCCAAGCAGACTTGTATGACCAAAAAGGTTCCCGGCTTTACTTTATTAAGAAATTGGCTGTCCTTGTAACCCCTTCTATGGCAGGTTTTATTCTATAAATTTATATTTAAAACGTTAAAATAACAGTAAAATCCGTTCTTTAAAAAGAAATCACGGTCTGAAAAAGAAAAGATTCCCATAATTTCTTGGATTATTCTTGCTAACCTTATTTTTATATGATAATCTTTTAACAGAATTGATGTCGAACATTGATTCTACAACGTTTTTTGAGGTTTTTGTTTACGTTCATGTATAGAAACCGAAAAATATGTTCACTAATGTAACAAGACAGTTATATGAATCATGACTGAGACATTTCCTTTGGGAGGAGGTGAATGGCATGAACAAGACAGAACTAATTAATGCTGTTGCAGAAGCTGCTGAGCTATCCAAGAAAGACGCTACAAAAGCAGTTGATGCCGTTTTTGAAAGTATTCAAAACGCACTGGCAAATGGTGATAAAGTACAATTAATCGGTTTTGGTAACTTCGAAGTACGCGAACGCGCTGCACGTAAAGGACGCAATCCGCAAACTGGAGAAGAGATCGAAATCTCAGCTAGCAAAGTACCTGCATTCAAACCAGGTAAAGCGCTTAAAGATGCAGTAAAATAATTACATACTTTATAGCGTAAAAAGAGCCGCGCACAATGCGGCTCTTTTTTTGAATTTATTTAAAGTAGGAAGACTGCATAAAGAAAATAGTATATGGCGGGATTATACTTTTTGGAGGTTATAGTGCCTTGTGCTACTATTACCTTTATAAAGCTGTTAAGGGTAGATCATAGGGAAGAAATAAAGATTTTGTTCCTTACCTATTACTCGCCGCAATGCCTAAAGAAGTCTGATAGGATGATGAATGAGGAGTGTTTCTAAGTTGAAACACCGATTCATTGGAATTGTTTGATACAATAATCATCAAGAATATAAGAAATCCTTATAAATCGGTTTCAAAAACATGAGACAGGAGTGAAGAAAATGGCTAATAACCAAACAGATTATATCGTCATAAAAGCAATCGAAGATGGTGTCAATGTGATAGGCTTGACCAGGGGAACGGATACTAAATTTCACCATTCTGAAAAGCTTGATAGAGGCGAAGTAATGATAGCTCAATTCACTGAGCATACTTCCGCAATCAAAGTTCGGGGCAAAGCAAAAATCATTACAAGTAACGGGGAAATCGAGAGTGAAATGAAAGAAAAGTAATCTTTTCCACCTGAAGGTATTCAGCGGCAGAACCAGATCCATCGTACTGCTGCTTTTTTTACTTTTAAGGGGCAGCGCTGGCTGAGAAGCTGTTCTTTATATCCAGAAGCTTTCTGACATGAGATGGCAGCATCACAGGCTCTCGTCATAGCTCTTTAAAAATGCTGGAAATTGGTCCTGCGTTCAATTTATCATCATGTGCAGAGCCTGCTGCCGCCATAACGAACCAGGAAGCACTTCGAAATCTTCAGTGGGCATCCTCTGCTGAGAGAGGCAGCGGCCGTGTAAGTTCATGGCCGGAGATATAGTATTCGCCCGGTATAGCTTATTATGTTATAATATTTGTTGCTGAAACGACTAAGTAGATACATATACGAAATGGGGATTTGGGTTATGAAACGTTTGGACTGTTTTCATCTTGAAGCATCAATAAAACACTATGTGGAAGAGAAATTATCTTACTCTTATTTGCAAAAGTATATTGATTCTCCTCAAATTGATGAAGACAGGATCAGCTTTTTGCTCGTTCCATTTTTACAAAATGGATATGAGCTCGAGGAAAAGGAGATCATCCGTGTCATCTCGACTGTGATGCTGATCCAAATAGGACTTGATACCCATGAAAAGGTTTCTAACTCACCAACCGGTTCCTTGAAGGAAAGGCAACTGACTGTTCTTGCTGGAGTTTATTTCAGCGGCCAGTATTATAAAATTCTATCCGACCTGGAAAATGTAAGCCTGATTAATCAACTGGCTAAAGCAATTAAAATGGTGAATGAAAGCAAAATTTCCCTATATAAACAAGAATACTCAACTATTCATGATATCATGGAAAGTATCAAGACAATTGAATCGGCTGTCATCACAAGCTTCCTTGGACACTATGGGTCATCCCAGTGCAATGAACTTGTGAGCGAGGTATTGTTTTTAAGAAGGCTGCTTTATGAAAAAAACAACTTGAAATCCGGAATGGTTACAGCAGTGCTCCCATCTGTGAAATCCGCATTACTTCAGGATACTCTCCCATCAGTAAAGGAAAGCGTCAATGAGCACCTGGAAGAAATCTTCACAGAATATATTGATGAATCGGGTGACAAGATTGCCGTCCTGCTGAGGAACCAACCATTGGAAGGATTGCGAGTGGAAAGCCGGATACACTCACTGCTTAAGCTGACCAGGCCGGACACGAAAATTTTTGCGGAAGAGGGTTAATGGATGAACCAGTCAAAAGAACAGAGAGTTCATACCGTTTTTGAAAAAATTTACGGAAATTACGACAAAATGAACTCCCTTATAAGTTTCCAACAACATAAAAGATGGCGGAAAGATACAATGAAACGGATGGCCGTAAAACAAGGGGCTTCTGCGCTTGATGTTTGCTGCGGAACTGCCGATTGGACACTCGCCCTTGCAGAAGCTGTCGGAGAAGCAGGAACGGTAAAAGGACTGGATTTCAGTAAGAATATGTTAAAAATCGGGGAAGATAAGGTTCGCAATTCAAACATGAACCAGATTGAATTGATTCATGGCAATGCGATGGAACTTCCCTTTGAAGACAACTCTTTTGACTATGTCACAATTGGCTTTGGACTCAGGAATGTCCCTGACTACCTGCACGTGCTTAAAGAAATGAACCGGGTGCTTAAACCAGGCGGAATGGCTGTTTGTCTGGAAACCTCCCAGCCAACGATGTTTGGATACCGTCAGGCTTATTATTTTTATTTTCAGTTCCTGATGCCCTTGTTCGGCAAAGTGTTCGCTAAAAGCTATAGTGAATATTCCTGGCTTCAAGAATCAGCTAAAGACTTTCCTGGAATGGAGGAGCTTTCTGGCATGTTCCGTGAAGCTGGCTTTGATAATGTGGCCTGCAAGCCTTATACTGGCGGTGTCGCAGCAATGCATATGGGCTTCAAAAAGAAATAATCAATAGAAAAATTTAAATCTGGGTGGAAATGAAATGAAGTTTAAAATGATATATTCGTTTCTGAAAGCGGATATCGACCTCATTGAAAAAGAATTAAAGCAGGCAATCGATTCCCGCTCGCCTCTTTTAAACGAAGCATCACTTCACTTGGTGGAGGCGGGCGGCAAGCGCATCCGCCCTGTTTTTGTTTTGTTGTCTGCCAAGTTCGGCAGATATGACATTCACAGCATCAAAAATGTAGCGGTTGCCTTGGAACTCATTCACAGTGCATCTCTTGTCCATGATGATGTAATTGATGATGCGGATTTGAGAAGAGGAAGACCGACGATTAAGTCTCAGTGGGACAACCGGACGGCGATGTATACAGGGGATTATATATTCGCCCGCTCATTGGAATATATGACGAAAATCCAAAATGAAGATGCTCATAAAATCCTTTCTAATGCAATTGTCGAATTAACAGTCGGGGAAATTGAGCAGATCAAGGATAAGTACCGTTTTGATCAGGATCTGAAGGATTACCTCAGAAGAATAAAAAGGAAAACAGCTTTGTTGATAGCGGTCAGCTGCCAGCTTGGAGCCATTTCAGCGGGTGCGCCTCCTCACATACATAAAAAGTTATACCGATTTGGATATAATGTGGGGATGTCCTTTCAAATCACGGATGATATTCTTGATTTCACAGCCCGTGAGGAAGAGCTGGGTAAGCCTGCCGGAAGTGATCTTCTCCAGGGTAATATTACACTTCCGGTTTTATTTGCGATGCAGGATGCAGGGTTGAAAGAGAAAATTATCAGAGTCGATGAAACGGCAGATCAGGAGTATTTAACCTCTGTTATTGAGGATATCAAGAGGTGCGGAGCGATAGAGCAATCTCATGAACTCAGTTCACGCTATTTGAAGAAGGCTTTGAAAGAGCTTGAAGGCCTTCCGAAGAACGGGGCAAACAAAACGCTGAGAGATATCGCCAATTTCATCGGCAGGCGGAAATTTTAGAAAATTTCAAATGGAAACGTTGCCAAAATGTTAAATCAATGATACCATTTTTTGTGGGAAATGAAATAGAGACCCATACATACATACTTAGGAGTGGAGAAAAATGGAAAAAACATTTTTAATGGTAAAGCCAGACGGCGTACAACGCGGTTTAATTGCTGAATTTGTTTCTCGTTTTGAAAAAAAAGGCTTCCAACTTGCTGGTGCCAAGTTGATGAGCATTTCTAAAGAATTGGCTGAAGAACATTACGGTGAACATAAAGAGCGTCCTTTCTTCGGAGAGCTTGTGGACTTTATCACTTCCGGCCCTGTATTCGCAATGGTATGGCAAGGAGAGAACGTCATCACTACAGCTCGTACAATGATGGGTGCTACTAACCCGAAAGATGCTGCTCCGGGAACGATCCGTGGTGATTTCGGAATCACTGTAGGGAAAAACGTCATTCACGGCTCTGACTCTGTTGAAAGTGCAGAAAGAGAAATCGGTTTGTTCTTCAAAGAAGAAGAGTTGGTTGAGTACTCTAAATTAATGAATGAGTGGATCTACTAATATCCATTTGATAGACGCTTTCCTTCCATAACATACTATATGGATATGAGAGCTTAAACAAAAAGCCTGTTTTGGGAGATATCCTCCTGGATCAGGCTTTTTGCATATCTGTAAAGAGTTTCAGAAGGCTCGGAGTAAAAATTTGTGGTTTAAACAGTGCCTTTCTTAACAGGAGGAAACTGCAGGCAGGCGGAAATCCATGCGAATAGAAAAGCCGCGATTTTTGAAAGTAGATACAATATACGACCTATTATTTTTATGCAAATTTAACTTTTTCCTGAAAATTTCCGCTATACTAGAAAGGAACTTATTAACTATTGTTGGAGTGTATGCATGATGTATGATTATGGCCAATTCACCAAAGATATACATAAGAAAACAGGCATTGACCTTTCCCTATATAAAGAAGCCCAAATGAAGAGGAGGCTCACTTCTCTCTATGAAAAAAAGGGTTTTTCTGATTTTAAGGATTTTTATAAAGGAATAGATTCGGATACACCGCTGCTGAATGAATTTCTCGACAGGATGACCATAAATGTTACTGAATTTTACCGAAATGAAAAAAGATGGTCGGTTTTGCAGGAGAAGATCTTTCCAAGGCTTCTGTCACAGAATAATAGATTGAAGATATGGAGTGCTGCCTGTTCAACAGGTGAAGAACCATATACGATAGCTATGGTGCTTTCCAACTACCTGCCTCTTTCAGAGATATCGATAAAGGCTACAGATTTAGATGACAATGCAATTGCAAAAGCTAAACTTGGCGTTTATCCAGAACGCTCATTGAATGAAGTACCAGCTCTTATCAAGCAGAAATACTTCTCAAAAAGTGGCGACTTTTATAATGTATCTCCTCAGATTAAAACAAGGGTCGGATTCAAGAAGCATAACCTTCTCTCTGATTCCTATGATAACAATCATGATTTAATCGTTTGCCGGAATGTCATGATTTATTTTACTGAAGAAGCAAAGGAAGAAATATATCATAATTTCAGTTCAGCCCTGCGACCTGGCGGCGTGCTGTTTGTAGGCAGTACCGAGCAGATATTCAACCCTGCCAAATATGGATTGGAAACAGAAGATACATTTTTTTATAGAAAAAAGTAAAGGGAGCGCCGGGCTTGAACGGCGTTTTTTAAATGGTCTAAAAATCCCCTGCCTATGCCGGGGAGAGCTAATAGCGAGGTATAAAAAATTCTCCCTTCCTGAAGCAATAAAGCAGTTTTCTATTGCTTCATTTCAATTGACAGGATGTATGCCTTGTAATGAACCTGAATATTCCTAACTAAAATAAGCGGAGTTTTTCCGCTTAAGCACAGCAAAATGAGCCATTTTCAATCTTTTTAAGAGAATAAGGGGAATTTCTCAGCTAAATTCAGCTGAGTTTTTGCTTTTTCTTAAATAAGCGGAAGTTCTCCCCTTATTTCTCGAAAATTTTATAGGGGATAAATTGATGCAAATTATTAAGTGGACCTTTTAGATCAAGCTCGTTCGGTATGACAGGCTTCCAGCCGCGGTTCAAACCACCAGTCACAATGGTGGTTTTGATTATTCCTATAAGCCGCCTTTTAATAGACTATCCTTCAATTGACTCAATAGAGCCAGTTGCCAAACGGACTTTTAAAGCAGGTTTTACACTTAATGGTTTGTGCCTTTAAATGCTACCCCTTTTACGTAAAGGGATATTCGCTGGAGGCGTTGAAACTAGCTGGGAAGCCTATTTCTTTTCACACGGCGCGTTCTTTGGGAAAGGCTGTTTTCGAATATATTGTCGCTCTCGGATGTCTCTGGATAAGGTTTTTCTCTCCAGACGGAGGGAGGAGCTTTTTTCTTTCTTGCTTACCAGGATATTCCCTATTGAATGGGGTTTTTTTCACATAATTCATATTAAATAGCAGCAAAGTTTACAAAAAGAGCCTTGGGAAAACAGCATTCTATAAAGATTATCTTCTATGTATTCAGCAGGAGAATGTGGTATATTGATACAAAATTATTTAAGCTGGGAAGGGGAAAGACTGGATGAGATACTTAACAGCCGGAGAATCACATGGACCGCAATTAACCGCGATCCTTGAAGGAGTACCTGCAGGGATGCCCCTTAGTGCTCAAGACATCAATAATGAGCTTGCAAGACGCCAGAAGGGTTACGGGCGCGGACGCAGAATGCAGATAGAAAAGGACCAGGTCAATATTGCCGGAGGTGTGAGGCATGGGATGACGCTGGGCTCACCACTGGCACTATTAGTAGAGAACAAAGACTGGACTCATTGGACGAAAATCATGGGGATCGAACCGATTTCTCCTGATGAGCAAGAGGATGTTAAAAGAAAGATTACAAGGCCGCGTCCCGGCCATGCCGATTTAAATGGAGGAATCAAGTACGGACATCGTGATCTCAGGAATGTACTTGAGAGATCCTCTGCAAGGGAAACGACAGTAAGGGTGGCGGCTGGAGCTGTTGCCAAAAAACTGCTGGATGAGCTTGGGATCAAGGTGGCAGGACATGTAAGGGAGATTGGGGGAATCATTGCCCAAGATGTGTCCTATTCGTCTATCGAAGAATTAATACAGAAAACGGAGAGTTCCCCAGTACGTTGTTTGGACGATGAAGCAGCGGAAAAAATGATGGCCGCAATTGATTCTGCGAAGAACGCTGGTGACTCTATCGGCGGAGTCGTTGAAGTCATTGTGGAAGGAATGCCTGCTGGAATAGGAAGCTATGTCCACTATGACCGCAAGCTTGATGCTAAAATCGCAATGGCGGTCATGAGCATAAATGCCTTTAAAGGAGTAGAGTTCGGTCTGGGGTTTGAAATGGCGAGAAAACCCGGGAGTGAAGTACACGATGAGATTGCCTGGAATGCAGAACTGGGATACTATCGCAAAACCAACCGGCTTGGAGGTTTCGAAGGAGGGATGACGACTGGTATGCCGATTGTGGTTAAAGGCGTGATGAAACCGATCCCCACCCTTTATAAACCATTGAAAAGTGTCGATATTGAAAGCAAAGAAGAGTTTACAGCAAGCATTGAACGTTCTGACAGCTGTGCAGTGCCTGCAGCCAGCGTCGTTGCCGAATCGGTTGTGGCATGGGAGCTGGCAAATGCCATCACTGAACAATTCAGTAGTGATCAATTTCAGCGGCTGAAGCATGACCTATCTGAATACCGCAAGCAGTCCAAGGATTATTAAACTATGGATCTTTTGCAAATTGAAACCGAAACAAAACAATACCCTGTATACATAGGCAGCGGAATAATAGGTAACCTTAAAGATTTCTTGGCCAGTCAAGCGAAGCCTATATCGCAAATCATGGTTATTGCTGATAGGACTGTTTATGAATTACATGGAGATACTCTGGAAGATTCTCTGCCTTTATCCATTGATTATTCTGTATTTACTGTACCTCCAGGGGAGGAAGCCAAGACATTGAAGGTCTATGATGACTGCATGACATTTGCCATTGATAAGGGGCTGGACCGCCAGTCATGCATCCTTGCGTTTGGAGGCGGAGCCTGCGGGGATTTGGCTGGCTTTGTCGCAGCCACCTATATGAGGGGAGTGAGATTTGTCGGCCTTCCAACAACAATCCTTGCCCATGATAGTTCAGTAGGAGGCAAAGTGGCAGTCAATCACAGGCTGGGGAAGAATATGATTGGACAATTTTATCATCCTGAAGCGGTGTTTTACGAAACGGAATTCCTGAGAAGTCTCCCTTTAAAGGAGATTAGATCTGGTATGGCTGAGGTCATCAAGCATTCCTTGATATCGGATGAGACCTTTTATAAGATGCTGAAAGCAAATCTTCAAACCTTTACTTCTATTGATCAAACATTTTTAATAAACTCCTTGAAACAAGGAATTGCCGTCAAGGCTGAAATAGTAGGACAGGATGAAAGAGAAAAAGGAATCAGAGCTTATTTGAATTTTGGACATACTTACGGGCACTCCTTGGAAAACCTTGAGGGCTACAAAGGTATTTCCCATGGTGAAGCGGTTATGACTGGAATGATTTTTGCCCTTTTTCTCAGTGTGAAACACGCAGGATTTCGGTTTGACCTTTCAGAATTCACCAATTGGGTCAAGCGACTGGGATATACAGCTGAAGCTGCAGCTAAGCACTCATTTGATGAAATCTATGAAGTCATGACAAGAGACAAAAAAGCTGAGAATAAGATTCCTCAATTCGTCCTCCTGAGTGAGATCGGCAATCCTCTTTTGAAAAGGATAAACAAGGAAGACCTGAAAGAAGCACATGATTATGTGCTGGCTGTAGGGTGACTATTTAAAGGGGGTTTATAATACATTCAGCAGGTTCTTGAGGTAGAATTCGTTATGTCGTCGTGTTAACGAAGGTGCAGAAGGATAGCCACCCGGTTCTTTTTTGCCATGACTCTTATTCATTGTCCTCCTGGACCGCTTTACCGCCAATTCTATATAGATTTTCACAAGAATTGTGTGATAGTATTAATATTGTAACGCTTTAACGTGATAACGTATTAGAGAATTGAAGGGAAAGGGTGGGTTCACAGTGAATTGGAAAAAACAAATACAGAATTTAAAAGCATATCAGCCTGGCAAAACAATAGATGACGTCAAAAAGTTATATGGGTTAAGCTCTATCGTAAAATTATCTTCAAATGAAAATCCGTTCGGTTTTTCTGCGAAGGTAGAAGAGTACTTGAGAAAGGCAGAGTTCACTTATTCCATTTATCCGGATGGTTACGCTAAGATACTCAGAAATTCACTTTCTTCGCATCTTGGAGTATCAGAAAAACAAGTCATTCTTGGAAACGGTTCAGATGAAATTATCCAAATCATTACGAGGGGGCTGCTGCAGCAGGGGGCGAATACGGTCATGGCAAGTCCGACTTTCCCTCAATACAAGCACAACGCTGTAATTGAAGGAGCAGAGGTAAGAGAGATAGTATTGGATGAGTATGGCCGCCACAACCTTGATGAAATGCTTAAGGCTATTGATGAAAATACGACTGTTGTATGGCTTTGCAGTCCGAACAACCCGAGTGGAGAGTACATTTCAGAGAAGTCCTTAACTAACTTCCTGGACCGCGTCCCTCCTCATGTATTAACTGTGTTGGATGAAGCCTACTTTGAGTATGTGACCGCTGGCGATTATTATGACGCCATCAAGCTGGTTGAAAAGTATCCACGCCTTTTGGTCACACGAACTTTTTCAAAAGCATATGGGCTGGCGGGTCTGCGAGTCGGCTACGGAATCGCCAATGAAGAAATCATCTCGAAGCTTGAACCATTGCGTGAACCTTTCAATAATAATATTGTTGCTCAAGGAGCTGCCGCTGCTGCGCTTACTGATCAGGAATTCATAGAGAGATGCCGGCTTGAAAACAGAAAGGGCATGGAACAGTATTATGAACTATGCAGAGAGAAAGAACTGAAGTATTTCCCTTCACAAGCCAATTTCATCGTGATTGATTTTGGAATTGATGGAGATGAAGTTTTTCAGCACTTATTAAGTAAGGGGTATATCGTCCGGTCCGGAAAGGCTCTGGGCTTTCCGACTGCCGTAAGAATAACGATAGGAACTCCTGAACAAAATCAAGGCTTACTGGAAACAATCAGAGATTTCCTGAATACGGATGACTGATATTTAGCAGGCACTCTGATAAACAAACAGAAAAAGAAGGTGAATCTCTTGAAAGGAACAGTTCTGGCAGCCGGACTAGGTTTAATCGGTGGTTCCCTTTGCATCAGTATCAAAAAAGCCCACCCTGACTGCACGATCATTGGATTCGACAGAAAGAAGGAAGAGCAGAGGCGGGCAAGGGAACTCGGAATCATTGATGAAGAAGCTTGTTCTTTTGAAGAGGCAGCCGAAGCAGCTGACTTGATCATCTTAGCTGCACCAGTTAACGGTATCATAAAGTTAATTGAGAAGCTGCAGAGCGTAAGTTTGAAAGAAAATGTCTTGATAACAGACGCTGGCAGTGTAAAAAGTCCAATTATGGAAGCTTCTAAACAGCTGGCAGAGAAAGGGGCTGCCTTTATAGGCGGACACCCGATGGCGGGTTCGCATAAAAGCGGCGTGACAGCGGCTAAAGATCTTCTTTTTGAAAATGCTTATTATATTTTGACACCTGGAGCCGGAATATCCGAAGAGAAATCAGCAGAACTTCAAAGATGGCTTGAAGGAACAAGAGCGAAATTTCTTATACTTGATCCATTGGATCATGACGAGCTCACCGGGGTTGTCAGCCATTTCCCTCACTTGATTGCCTCATCCCTGGTCCACACGGCCATGAGCGCTGAAGATCAATTTCCTTATATCTCGAGGCTCGCCGCAGGAGGCTTTAAAGATACAACAAGAATTGCATCCGCAGATCCGCAGATGTGGAGTGATATTACACTGCAGAACAATCGGGTGCTTCTCAAACTCCTAAGAGAATGGAAGGAAAGTATGGATGTTCTGATTGAAAGAATTGGAGGGGAAGATAAAGAAAATGTGTTTCGTTTCTTTTCTGAGGCTAAGACATTCCGGGATGGACTTCCGGTGAAAAGCAAAGGAGCGATACCTGCTTTCTATGATTTGTACGTGGATATTCCAGACAATCCTGGAGTTATTGCAGAGATAACCGGCTTGCTGGCAAATGAACAGATCAGCCTGACCAACATACGGGTTTTGGAAATGAGGGAAGACTCGGTGGGAAGGCTGGTAATCAGCTTTCAGAACAATACCGATCTTGAAAGAGGTAAAAAGGTCTTGATACAAGAAACCAGTTTTGAAGTATTTTAAAACTAAAACACATTACATAGGGAGGCTGTTATGGAATCGTCGAAAAAATTAGCTTTCATGAGCAATGGGATTAAGGGTGAAATGAAGGTGCCCGGCGACAAGTCCATCTCCCATCGCTCCATTATGTTTGGGGCAATTGCCAAGGGCACAACGGTCATACATAATTTTTTGAAAGCGGAAGATTGCATCAGTACGATGACCTGCTTTAAGCAAATGGGAGTGGAAATCAAGGAAGAGGGTAACAAGGTAATTGTCTACGGAAAAGGCTGGGAAGGCCTTAAAGAGCCTGAGAATATTCTAGATGTCGGAAATTCCGGTACGACCGCCCGCCTGATGTCCGGCATGCTGGCAGGAAGGCCGTTTCATTCTGTCATTGTGGGGGATGAATCAATTGCCAAGAGACCTATGAAGCGTGTAACAGGACCCCTCAGTCTTTTCGGAGCAGATATAGCCGGCCGGAGAAATGGCGAATTCACCCCATTGTCCATCAGGGGCGGAAAGCTTTCTCCTGTTGATTACCAGCTTACAGTAGCCAGTGCTCAAGTAAAATCAGCCATGATCTTTGCTGCACTTCAAGCAGATGGAATATCGGCTATTAAGGAACCGGTTTCTACCCGGAATCATACCGAAACAATGATCAAAAAATTCGGCGGGGATATCAGCAATGAGAATGGCTTGATTACAGTGAGCGGGGGTCAGCAATTCAAAGGAACAGAAGTTAGAGTCCCTGGAGACATTTCTTCAGCCGCTTTTTTCCTTGTGGCAGCTGCGATAGTGCCTGGCAGTACATTGGTCCTGCAGGATGTTGGGCTTAATCCGACAAGAACAGGAATCATCACAGTGATGGAAAAAATGGGAGCGAATATTACTGTAGTAAAATCAAAAGAAACCAGTGAATTTGAAGAGAGGGGTACCATCACGGTTGAAACTTCGTCACTAAGAGGAATTGAGATTGGTGGAGAAATCATCCCTTCACTGATAGATGAACTTCCTGTAATCGCCTTACTGGCTACGCAAGCAGAAGGGCGTACGATAATCAAAGATGCAGAAGAACTGAAAGTGAAAGAAACCAACCGCATTGATGCCATTGTCTCTCAATTGAAAGTTCTTGGAGCCGATATTGAAAGCACGGAGGATGGCATGATTATTAATGGAAAAACCGAATTATATGGTGGGATGGTTGATTCCATGGGAGATCATAGAATAGGCATGACGCTCGCTGTAGCAGCTCTGCTCAGCAAAGAAGAAGTCACCTTGAAAAATGCCGATGCCGTCAATATCTCTTTTCCTGCGTTTTATTCAGACCTTGCTTCATTGTCAATTACTTAAGCTGTTTTCACATATTTTGCGTCTTCTGGAAAAGTCCCAAGAGCTGGATTTTCCCCCGGAAACTAATGGTTTTCTCTCTAATCGGGGAGAGCAGCTCTTTTCTTTTCATAAGGCTGTTTTCGCATATATCTTGCTTTCGGGAAAATCCCAAGAGCCGGATTTTCCCCCGGATACTAAGAGTATTATCTCTTATCAGGAAGAGTAGCTCTTTTCTTTTCGGTATTACTGTATTTTTCCTTATAAATATTGATATTTCTTTGGAATTAATATTAAATAGCAACAAAGTTTACGAAAGAGCCATTTCTTAAATTCATCTCTGAAAGGTGTTTCTGTTCAAGGGTCGAACGGAGACGCCTTTTTCCTATATCAAAATGGCTGGGGCAGAATGTGTCTCTCGATTTTTTTCAGAGGGTCTCAGATGTCTCTTGGAAAACCAGGAGACTATTTAAACACTTCCTAAGTCTTTCAAGCGGATACTTAGGGGAGCCGGGAATTTTTTGGGGTATCTTTACGCCGCATTCAGATTGGGCTCCTCTACTTAGGAATGGGTCTCTTGATGAAACTAGCAGTGCATATCCATAGGATAATAGAGACTAGATTATCAAATTATTTGTCATCACTTTGCTCTTTATCTCATAGCTTGTCTTAAGAGAAGAAGGGAGAGCTGGCGATGGCATATATTATAGAAAATGTACCCTGTATTGAATATGACCGGAGAAGAGATATCACCATGCTTATACAAGATAATAGAATTCGATCAATTAATTCAAACTTTAAACGTTATACTATACCGCGGATGAATGTTTCCCCTTTCTTGATGTCGCCTGTCCACGTTATGGCAGATCTTGAACTTCCTGATTTTTTAAAGTTTGACCATTTCAAGTCATATTTTACAACTGAATTCATTATGAAGGGGTGCACTACCCTGGTTACCTCATTTTCAATAGATTATCAGTCGGAACTTAAAGCGAACTTAAGACGTTTAAGGACTTCACTGCTGTCTAGTCCGATAGATTATGTCATCGTCCTCCGATGCAAAGCCAGGCTGATCACACCGGAACTGATAAGGTGTCTAAAGCGAAATAAAATCCCGGCAGTATTTATTGAATTTTCAACAGAAGAAGATCTAAGGAACATAGCATGGGGTTGGGTAAAAGAAGCTTTATATGGTTACCCGTTGGTTTTTTGTCCTCTTATTTCATCAGAAATCGACAAAAGGAAAAGAGACAGGTTAGTGAATTCATGGCAGGAAATCCTATCAGATCAAGGCATTCCTCATATTCAGTCACCAATCTCCACCAAAAAGCCGATGCCCCTGCAGATTTTGAAAAAAATTGGTATCTTTCCTCTTAAAGGGAATTTCATGGTAGGCGGAGAAATTAGTTATAACCTATATGAAAGCCCTGCCTCTGAAATAGTTGCCCATTGCCAATCATTTCTTTATGATAATCATATGTTACTTCTTACAGTAAACAAGGGTAAAGTACTTATGTCTAATGGAAGATGCTTCTTTCAGCCAGGGATCGGGGAAGAATTGATCATTAAAAATCCCGGCTATTTAACTTGATCATCTCTTGATATAATTTCTAATTAACCCTTCTATAAAAGTATTTGTAGAAGAAAGGATTTTTGATATGAACTATGCAGAAGAAATGCTGACATCACTGGAACAAGGAGACCTTGACAACGCTGCAAAACATTTCAAGCGGGTGAAGAATCTAGGTACTGATGAAGAGAAGTTTACACTTGCAGAAAATCTTTACCACTTAGGTTTTTTGGAGGAGACAAAAGAATTGCTTGAACTCCTTTTAGGCAGCTACCCTGGTGAAGGCGAGCTGATTGTGACACTTGCGGAAGTCCTTGTTGAAATGGATGATGAGGAGGGTGCCCTTGAACTGCTTTCAGAAATGGGGGAAGGGGACCCTGACTATCCGAGGGCATTGCTGTTACAAGCAGACTTGTATCAAATGCAGGGGCTTTTTGAAGTGAGTGAGCAAAAGCTGCTTCAGGCTAAAAAGATTCTCCCGTCAGAACCAGTGATTGATTTTGCGCTTGGTGAACTTTACCTTGAGATAGGAAAGTTTCTTGAAGCGATCCGGTCTTACGAAAATGTCCTTAAAGCTCAAAAGACGAATGTCGGCGGAGTGGATGTCCATCAAAGGATGGGTGAAGCTCTCAGTGCGGGGGGAGACTTCGAACAGGCACTGCATCATTACGAGAAGGCTCTTGATGAGCATTTGGAAATCAATACGCTGTTTGGCTATGCCTTTACAGCCTATCAAGCGGGGTACTATACCAAGGCGATAGAAAAATTGGAATCTGTGAAAGCATTGGATCCTGACTATAATTCGCTGTATCTGCTCCTATCCAAGGCTTACGAACACGAAGAGGAGCTTGAAAAGAGTCTGGAAACAGTGAGAGAAGGGATTACTCATGACGAGTTCAACAAGGAACTCCTATTCCACGGAGGGAAAATTTCCTTGAAGCTCGGCTTGGAAGAGGATGCTGAAAAATTCATGCGTGAATCTCTGGCGCTTGACCAAGGCTATATGGAAGCTGCTCTGACCTTAAACAAACTCTTCCTCCGCCAGGAAAGATACGAGGACATTCTTGAAATCATTAAATTGATGGAGAGTGAAGGAGAAGAAGATCCCCAGCTTCATTGGGACGCAGCAGCTGCTTACGAAAAAACAGAGGATTACAAAGAAGCATTAAAACAATACCGACTTGCATATACTTTCTTTAAAGAACATCCAGAATTTCTTCAGGAATATGGATATTTCCTTATCGAAGAAGGAAAACGCGGAGAGGCCAGAGAAGTATTTAATGAATTGGTAAAGAAAGATCCAACAAATGAAGAGTGGGCTATGATGATTGAAAGGTTGGAAGAATGACTGCCTGTATAACACTGCAGGACAAAATACGCAGAGGAGGGAAATGAATGAAGACCCCTGTATCTGTCAACGAGAAAAAGGATTTCATCCGGTGGTTCTTAAATCGTTACCAGCTGAAGAGACGTGAGTGTGTCTGGATTCTGAATTACCTTATGAGCCATGACCAGCTAATGAAAAAAGTTCATTTTGTCGAAGAAGCACAATATTGTCCAAGAGGGCTGGTCATGTCCACCCATTGTGTAGAGGAAGTGCCGTTCAGGTTTTATAAAGAAAACATTATGACGACGGATGCTGAAAAATCTTTTCATGATATCAGGCTGAATAAGGATGAGGATATTTATATTCAGCTCAATTTCACTAAGGCCAATGCTTCGTACCAGTATGCCGCGGTTCGTGAAGAAAATCCTTTCATGCCGAAATATTTGTTAATTAATGAGAAAGACAGGATAATAGCTGAACAGTTCCTTAAAATCAGTATCGAGACATACCAGAGACAGAAACTCCTCGATGCCATCGATGATGCACTGGATCGGAACGATAAAGAAAAGTTCAGGGAATTGACTTCAAAATTAAAGAGCTTGCCGGTTTAACCATGGAGCTGACAATCTATCAGGATTGTCGGCTTTTTTATTTTAACAATTGGTTTTTGAAAACTCCTGGTTCTCCCGGAGGTTCCAGAGAGCTTATAGCATGATATAAAACACCCTCTTTCTATAGAATAATCCAATTCCGTATCCCTTCTGGCCATTCCAGCAGGAGGAGAGGTATCCGTGCTGAAGGCAATTAATAGCCTAAAATAAGCTGAGTTTTTCCGGGTAAGCTTCAGAATTGAGGTAGTGTCAATAATTATGTGTAAGGGAGTACTCTCCGAATATATATACTCTCTTAGGCAATGGGGGGAGCTTTCCCCTCCGGAGGCCGAAGCTGGTAAGGAAGGCTTCCGGCCTCAGAGAAAACCACCAGTACAAACTGAAGGTTTTATTTGCTTTGAAGGCCTGCAAACTAGACGGCCGCTGCCGCTTTTCAATTCACCGCCCGCCCCGTAGAGCCATATATTCCTTCTCACTAGCTATAGAATTTGCGAAAAGGTCATCTGAAACTACCTATTATTCGAAGATTTTCACAGTACATTTTCACCATTTCATATCCCATACATCTTTAACCTTTCAAAGTCTTTCCGAAAGTGATATCATATTCCGCAAGAAGGACAAATAAGAGGTGTTGTTTAATGAATTGGAATGGAAAAGAAGTAGAAACTTATTTGAAAGAAAAAAAGTATATTGATACAGCAATCATTCCGCTTCTTCCGCTTGGGTTCGGAGAGGATATGAAGACATCTGCTGCACAGGGGGAGTTCATTTCTTTGTTGGCCATGCATTTGGAGCATCAATTCAAAGGCAGGCTGATGTTATTTCCTTCCTTTACATATCTTAAAACTGAAGAAGAAGGCTCTGCAGAAAAAAGGCTGCAGGAATGGAGATCCTCTATGATAGATTCCGGTTTTCAATATGTTTTCTTCCTGACTTCGGACAGCGATTGGAGATTTGCCAGTGATGAACTAGAGCGCAGCCTCATGTGGCTTCCTTCAATTCCCCTCGATAATATGGATGAGAAATATAAGCATTCAATAATGGAGGATCAGGTTAAACAACTGCTGAATGTCATCGTGAAAAAATGGCAGAGTGAAGGATGATTTTAAAAAAGTCACATTGTTGACATCTTTTTAAAGGACTGAGTTATTGACCTGGTAGAGAGATTAATATATCATTATTATGTCCTAGTATTATATTTGTGCGAAAAATGTCCATCGGACTGACCTTACGATAGAGGGGGGATAAGGATGAGCAAACAACGTGTATCTAGACGTCAATTCCTTAATTATACGCTTACTGGTGTAGGCGGTTTCATGGCTGCTGGAATGTTGATGCCAATGGTTCGATTTGCAATCGATCCTGTTTTGAAAGCAGAAGCAGGAGGGGATTTCATTGCAACGAAGCAGAAAGTTGATGAAATAACAAGTGAACCTGTGCGTGTGGATTACAGCTACGAGCAAGTCGATGCGTGGTATACTTCTGATGTTACGCAGACAGCTTGGGTTTACAAAAATGAAAATGATGAAATCGTAGCACTTTCACCTGTTTGTAAACACTTGGGATGTACAGTTAACTGGAATGGCGATAAGAACAATGAAAACATGTTCTACTGCCCATGTCATGGCGGTCTTTACAAGAAGAACGGGAAGAATATTCCTGGAACACCGCCGGTATCACCGTTGGATGTATATCCAACACAAGTTAAAGACGGAATTCTGTACCTTGGAAAACCGGAAGCAAATAATCTAGTAAAGGAGGCGTAATCCGTGCTGAACAAAATGTATGATTGGGTTGATGAGCGTTTAGACATTACGCCTTTATGGCGTGATATCGCTGATCACGAAGTACCTGAGCATGTTAACCCTGCACATCATTTCTCTGCATTTGTTTACTGCTTTGGCGGATTGACTTTCTTCGTGACAGTCATTCAGATCTTGTCTGGGATGTTCCTGACAATGTACTACGTTCCAGATATTCAAAATGCTTGGCAATCTGTTTATTATCTTCAAAATGAAGTAGCTTTCGGACAAATCGTCCGGGGTATGCACCACTGGGGAGCGAGTTTAGTTATTGTAATGATGTTCTTACATACACTGCGCGTCTTTTTCCAAGGAGCATACAAGAAACCGCGTGAACTGAACTGGGTTGTCGGAGTGCTTATCTTCTTCGTGATGCTTGGTCTTGGTTTCACAGGATACTTACTGCCATGGGATATGAAAGCGCTATTTGCGACTAAAGTCGGCTTGGAAATTGCGGCCGCGACTCCTTTCATTGGAGAACAAGTAAAGATTCTGCTTGCCGGTGACGCTACGATCGTAGGAGCGCAGACCCTTACCCGTTTCTTTGCTATACATGTGTTCTTCCTTCCTGCAGCATTGCTGGGATTAATGGGGGCTCACTTCCTGATGATCCGTAAACAAGGGATTTCAGGTCCATTGTAAGATCTTAATTCAATGTGGTTATTGATTCACTTTAACTAAAAAGGAGGGGACACTATGCATAGAGGAAAAGGGATGAAGTTCGTAGGCGACTCTCGTGTGCCTGCAGAACGTAAGCCTAATATTCCGAAAGATTATTCCGAGTTCCCTGGAAAAACAGAAGCCTTCTGGCCTAACTTCTTATTAAAAGAATGGTTGGTCGGAGCGGTATTCTTAATCGGTTATCTTTGTCTGACGGTCGCTCACCCATCACCGTTAGAACGTATTGCCGATCCAACGGATGCGGGATATATTCCATTACCAGATTGGTATTTCTTATTTCTTTATCAATTATTGAAGTATACTTATGCATCAGGCCCATATAATGTCATCGGTGCATTCGTAATTCCAGGACTTGCATTTGGAGCACTTTTGCTTGCTCCATTTATCGACCGCGGACCTGAACGCCGTCCGGTGAAACGTCCATTTGCTACAGGATTTATGCTTTTGGCTCTTGCAGCGACTATCTTCCTTACATGGGAATCTGTCGTTAACCATGATTGGGATGCAGCTAAAAAGCAAGGACAAATCGTTGCAGAAGTGGAAGTGGATACTGAGTCTGAAGGTTACCAAATCTACCAGGAAAACGGCTGTATCAATTGTCACGGTGATACACTTCAAGGTGGATCAACTGCTCCTTCATTAGCTAACCTCGAACTTAGCGAAGAAGAAATTGCTGATATCGCAGTAAACGGTAAACCGCCGGGAATGCCTGCTGGTATGTTTGAAGGTACTGATGAAGAACTTGAAACGCTTGCAGCATTCATCGCAGGACTTGAAAGTGAATAAAGAAAAAAGATCCGGCTGATGCCGGATCTTTTTTTGGATGAAATAAGGGGCAGGACGGGATGAAAAACTTCTCGCTTTTCCTTATAATGTTATACATAACTGTTTGTAGAGATCATGGATATGAAAAGGAGAAAGCATGAATCTAATATATTCCTATTTAACACACAAATCATTTCTTGCCCTGCTGCTTGCTGTCAATATACTGGGCACTATTTATGGCTACATCTGGTATCTTCCTCAATTGGAAAGAACGGCGCCTCATTTCATGGTTTTTGTTCCTGACAGCCCGACAGCCAGTCTCTTCTTTTGTTTTGTAGTAGCAGCTTTATTAAGAGGCAGAAATTGGCCGTTGATGGAAGCTTTAGCGATCATAACATTATTTAAATATGGAATCTGGGCAGTCGTCATGAACTTGCTGACTCTTGGGGTTACTGGATACCTGCCTTGGGAAGGGTATATGCTGATAGGTTCTCACTTTGCGATGGCAGTTCAGGGTTTACTCTACTCCCCATATTACCGTGTGAAAGTCTGGCATATTATAGCAGCCGCTGTGTGGACTCTGCACAATGATATTATTGATTATGTGTTCATGCAGTATCCGGTCTATTCTCAGCTTCATCTATATATCAGGGAAATAGGCTACTTTACTTTCTGGTTGAGTTTATTGTCTATCTTCCTTTGCTATTACTTCACACAAAAAGTGGAAAGACGGAATATTCATCTGGGGTGATAGAATTTTGAGGTCTACTCTTGTGCACACCCTCATACACTTTATTAGTAGTTTGAGGGGGGACAAGTATGAAATTATTCCGGTTGATTTTTATCGCGCTCATTCTCTTTATGATAAGTTTTCCTGTACATTCATCAGCTGAAGAGGCTTCTTTAAAAGAGCTGGATACAATCGCGGACGAGGCCTTGCAAATGACAAAGTCTGGAAGGTTCGATGAAGCGAAGCAGCTTTTACAATATTTTTCGGACAAGTTTTCTGAAGTGAATGCAAGGGAACGTTCCTTTTCAATGGACGAACTCCGGATTCTTACAGTGGCTCATGAAGGAGCTCTGCAATCTCTAGCGAATACGACCGAGTCGGCAGAGCAGCGAATTGATTCGGTCATCACATTCAGACTGGTCATGGATACAATTTCTTCGCAGCATCAGCCATTGTGGACTGAGATGGAAAAGCCGATTATGTCAGCTTTTCAGCAGATGCAGACGGCTGCCAATGAGGGGGATGCAGAAGAATATCATTCGACCCTTAATCAGTTTTTGACGAAGTACAGCATCATCCAGCCAAGTATCAAATTGGATATTCCTGTAGAAAAAGTACAGGAGCTTGATTCAAGGATTACATTCATTGATCGCTATAGAAGCGAAAGCGGAAGCGGCACGGAAACAATCAATGAATTGAATACCTTGGAAACTGATTTGGAAGATTTATTCGATGGCCTCACGGAAGATGAAGCAGATCCTTCACTCTGGTGGATGATCACTACCACAGGAAGTATTATCATCCTTACATTATCTTATGTAGGCTGGAGAAAATATAAAGGGGAATCTGAACAGTCCCGATCTGAAAGGCAAAAGGATTGACAACCATATCAGCAGAAGATAAAATTTAAATAATTACAACTAGATGGAGGTTTGAAATGGGAGGATTTATCCTTTACTTCATTTTAATTTCATTAATTCCGGTTTTGGCGAGTATGAATGTGAAGAAAACATTTAAAAAATATTCAAGGGTTGCCACTACGTCGGGGATGACGGGAGCGGAAATGGCCCGCCGTATATTGGATGAAAACGGGTTATATGATGTGAAAGTAGTTGAAGGACGCGGATTCTTAAGCGACCACTATAACCCTATTAATAAAACCGTTGCATTATCACCTGATAATTACCATGGACATTCTGTTGCGGGTGCGGCAGTTGCTGCCCATGAAGTGGGACATGCGATACAGGACAGCGAGAGCTATGCTTTTCTTCGCTTTCGACATGCACTGGTTCCTGTAGCGAATATCAGTTCCAACATGTCTTTTGTATTTATCTTGATCGGGATCTTTAGTCAACTTTCTGGAATGTTCCTGTTGGGTATTGTTCTAATGGCTGCTGGAGTTCTGTTCCAATTCATCACTCTGCCGGTCGAATTCAATGCTTCCTCCAGGGCGATGAATCAAATCGTTTCACTCGGATTGATTCGTAACGAAGAAGAACGTCATGCTAAAAAAGTATTGAATGCTGCCGCGTTGACGTATGTTGCCGCCGCCGCTGTTGCGTTAATCGAACTCCTTCGTCTTGTGCTGATCTACACTGGTATGCAGGGAGAAGATTAATTAAAAAGCGGAAGCATCCTGTTTAGCCCCGACAGACAATGTTCTGAAGGGCTAAGTCCGTTCCAGTGTGTGCGGACCATCAGGTGCAGGATTCTGAAACGCTGCAAAATCCTCTACTCTTTTATCTATTTTAAAAAGTGCTTCCCGGATCCGGGAAGCACTTTTTTTAGTTAATTCTCAAGAGGGTTTTTATTTTCATCCAGAGTGAACCCCTCTCCTAATACATCGTGAACCACCGTGACAGAAACAAATGCATGGGGATCGACAAAGCTGATGATATTCTTTAAACGCACGATCTCATTTTTACCAACCACACAGTAGAGGACATTGCGATTTTCTTTTGTAAATGAGCCGTGGCCTTTAAGGACGGTAACTCCCCTGTCCATCTTTTCATTGATTGTATCAGCGATTTCCTCATACTTGTCAGAGATGATCATAGCACCTCTGGCTGCATAGGCCCCTTCCTGCATGAAATCAATCACTCTTGCTCCCACAAATACGGCCACTAGAGTATACATGGCTTCCCGATAGCCCAGGTATGTAATAAGGGAAACCGATATAACCAGAGCATCAAAAATAAACATCGTTTTCCCCATGCTCCAGCCCACATACTTATGAACCAGCCTGGCGATAATATCCACCCCGCCGGTCGTTCCGCCATATCTGAAGATAATCCCTAGTCCTACACCTAGGAAAGCCCCAGCAAAGAGAGCTGCAAGAAATAAATCGCCCTCCAAAGGTATTCTGACTTGGTATCGTTGGAAAATCCATAGAAATACTGAGAGGGCAATGGTCCCGATAATGGTATAGTAAAAAGCGCGCCTTCCTAAAAACTTCCATCCGATAAAAAAGATCGGTATGTTCAATGCAAGGTTAGAATAAGAAGGGTCAATGCCGGCAAGAAAGTATAATAATAACGTAATGCCTGTAAAACCGCCTTCTGCAAGCTCGTTCTGCATGTTGAAATGGACAAGTCCAAAAGCAAATATCGCAGAACCGAGAATGATAAAAAGTGTATTTTTGACTCGCAGTCCGAGTAACATAATTGTTCCTCCAATCTTTCATTAGTTGAATTATAAAAGTAAAGAACAGCTGGTTTATGTATTCCAGTTATAGTGTTTTCAGTCGAATTACCTGCTTTTATGCCAGTATGAGGAGATTTCCTGGAGACAGCCGCCGTATTCTTTTCTTATAACAGAGCAATTATATAGGAAGAGATGTAAACTATCAATAAGGCTTTTCTTCTTCAGCTTAAGGTCTATGTGAAATCTAATAGACTCTTCGGAAGAAAAGCAATGGTCTTTTACTGATAATGTAAGTGTCCTTAGAGACTTCGACAGAGAAGAAGCCGTTGGAAGTCTCTTTCATGTATTAAATTTCTTTATCGAATGAATTTTTTACCTGACAACATATCAGGTTATTCACTTTAAGATAGACGCGAAGTATGCTGATGCTATTGTGTATCTTATTAAGTAAAAGCTTGGTGGGAGCGGCTGACGTTTTTCTCAGGCAGAACAGTCCTCTCTGGGTAATCATATGATGCAAGCTAAAAGGGTGGATATGGTTTAATTATTTGTCAAAATTCAATTCTTTAGCTAACATAATAGAAGAAATTAGCGAGGTGTTATTATGGGAGAAAATAAAACAATTAAAGAAATGCAAAATGAAGTAGATACATACATAGGACAGTTTAAAGAGGGGTACTTCAGTCCGCTGGCTATGATGGCCAGATTAACGGAAGAAATGGGGGAATTGGCAAGAGAGGTCAACCATTACCACGGAGAGAAACCGAAAAAAAGTACTGAAGAAGATAATACTATAGAAGAAGAACTTGGCGATATTCTTTTTGTCGTCACATGCCTGGCCAATTCACTGGGGATTGACCTCGAAACAGCACATAATACAGTCATGCACAAATTCAACACCAGAGATAAAGACCGTTGGACACGCAAAGAGGAGGATGGAAGCAATGGCACAAATTAAAGTTACAATAGCTGGTCCAAGGGGAAGAATGGGCAGGGAAGCTGTTAAGATGGTAGAAAGTACAAATGATTTCAAACTAATCAGTGTGCTCGATCATAAGCACGAAGGAAAAAGGCTGAGTGATTTAGAAGGCTTCTCAGGATCCGATGTTCCTGTTTATACAGATATTAAGGAGTGCTTTGATACCGAAGCTCCTCATGTCCTGATTGATTTGACAATCCCGGAAACAGGGTATTTACATACAAAAACAGCTTTGGATTACGGAGTCAGGCCAGTTGTTGGCACAACAGGCTTTTCCTCGGAACAGCTGGCTGAGTTGAAAGAGTTGGCCGAGACGAGAAAGCTAGGGTGTATCATAGCACCCAATTTTGCTGTTGGTGCCGTATTGATGATGAAATTCTCCCAAATGGCAGCAAAGTATTTCCAAGATGTTGAAATCATTGAACTTCATCATGACCAAAAGCTTGATGCGCCTTCAGGTACAGCTGTGAAAACGGCTGAAATGATTGCTTCCCAAAGGGAAATGAAGGTACAGGGCCATCCTGAGGAAAAGGAAACAATAGAAGGTGCAAGAGGGGCAGACTATGAGGGGATGCACATTCACAGCGTACGTCTGCCGGGACTTATTGCCCATCAGCAAGTCCTGTTCGGTGCTGAGGGACAAAGCTTAACCATCCGACATGACTCCTATAACCGAGCTTCCTTCATGTCAGGAGTTAAAGTATGTGTTGATACGGTCATGAAACTTGATACATTGGTTTACGGACTTGAGAATATACTGGATTAAAACGGAGGCCGATCTGCAAGAGCCAAATCTCGCAGAAGGCTTTACTTCGAGTTGAGGAGTGAAAGTTTTGAATATTGCTTTAATCGCACATGATAAGAAGAAGGATAATTTAATTCGTTTCGTATTGGCATACAAGGATATTTTTCAACAACACAATTTATATGCCACCGGGACAACAGGCTCAAGAATAAAGGAAGAGACCGGCTTAGACCTGCACAGATTTAAGTCAGGCCCGCTCGGCGGTGATCAGGAAATTGGATCATTCATCGCCAATGATAAAATGGATGTTGTCATCTTTTTCAGGGATCCATTGACTGCACAGCCTCATGAACCGGACGTAACAGCTCTCATCCGCCTTTGTGATGTCTATTCTGTTCCTTTGGCAACCAATATGGGTACTGCTGAAATCATTATCAGAGGGCTGCAGCGAGGAGATATTCACTGGCGTGAGGTTGTAAAGGAGCAAAAGGAGAATGACGGTAATGGAAATTGATATCCTGGCATTCGGTGCCCATTCAGATGATGTAGAAATCGGCATGGGCGGCACGCTGGCCAAGTATGCAGCAGCCGGGAAAACAATAGTGATATGCGATTTGACCAGAGCAGAACTGTCCTCTAACGGCACACCTGAAACAAGGGAGAAAGAAGCTGAAGACGCAGCCTCCATAATAGGTGTATCGGAAAGGGTGAACCTTGGTTTGCCTGACAGGGGACTATACATACAGAAAGACTACATTGATCAAATCGTACATGTCATCAGACAGTACAGGCCAAGAATCGTGTTTGCTCCATATGAAGCCGACAGGCACCCGGATCATGGGAATGCCTCTTCCTTGGTGAAAGAAGCTTTCTTTTCAGCTGGTATTAAAATGTATGGAGAAGGAGAACCGCATAAACCAATAGCATTATATTTTTATATGATAAACGGTTTTCACAAGCCTGATTTTGTCATAGATATAGATCAATACATAGAGACCAAAATAAAAAGCCTGGAAGCATATCAAAGTCAATTTATCAGCAGGGAGGGAAGCATTTCTACTCCTCTGACAGAAGGGTATCTTGAATCGGTAGAGGCAAGGGAAAGAATGATGGGCAAAACAGCCGGTCTTTCATTTGCAGAAGGGTTTTTTTCTCATACCGCTTTGATTGTCGACAAGGACTTATTAGGAGAGTAGTTTATGAAATTAAAAATAGGAATCACCTGCTATCCTACGGTCGGCGGGTCCGGGGTAGTGGCAACTGAACTTGGTAAACTTCTCGCTGAAAGAGGACATGAAATCCATTTCATTACTTCCAGTGTTCCTTTCAGACTTAATAGAATGTATCCGAATATTTATTATCATCAGGTAGAGGTGAGTCAGTACTCTGTCTTTCAGCATGCACCTTATGACATAGCCCTCGCTAATAAGATGGCTGTGGTTGCGAAAAGGGAAAACCTGGACATCCTGCATGTCCATTATGCAGTGCCGCATGCTGTCTGCGCGATACTGGCAAAACAAATGGCTGATACCGATCTGAAGATTGTCACCACACTGCACGGAACAGATATAACGGTACTGGGGTACGACCCATCGTTAACAGAAGCCATCCGTTTCGGCATTGAACAGTCAGATCATGTTACAGCAGTATCACATGCGCTTGTCGACCAGACATACAGTCTTATTTCACCAGACAAGGACATTGAGACAGTTTACAATTTTATCGATGAACGAGTTTATCGCAAGGTAGATTCTGAGCATCTGAAAAAAGAATACGGTTTACTTCCGGAAGAAAAAGTCATCATCCATGTCTCGAATTTCAGGGGTGTCAAGAGGGTGCAAGATGTGGTTCAGGCATTCAGCAGGATTGCCAAGGAAATTCCTGCTAAACTCCTCCTGGTTGGCGACGGACCGGAGATGACGGTCATCTGCCAGTTGGTCAGGGAACTTGGGATTAAAGAGAAGGTCCTTTTTCTGGGTAAACAGGATAGCCTTGAAGAACTGTATTCGCTTAGTGACCTCATGCTTCTTCTTTCAGAGAAAGAAAGCTTTGGACTGGTGGCTCTTGAAGCGATGGCTTGCGGAGTACCCTGCATTGGGACTGACATTGGCGGGATACCAGAGGTAATTGAGGATGGCGTCAATGGGTATATATGTCCTTTAGGAGCTGTGGATTCTGTTTCGGAAAAGGCTGTGTCATTGCTCACAAATGAGAAACTTTACCAGGATCTCTCGGAAAACGCGTTGAAAACGGCAAGAACAAAGTTTCATTGGAGCAAAATAGTAGATCAATATGAACAAATTTACAGAAAGCTTACAGTAGAAGAGTAGGTGATGATAATGCTCCCTGCCCTATTTCAGCGGGCGTTGCCTGTCCTGAAGAAATTGGAAGACGCCGGGTATCAGGCTTATTTTGTCGGAGGTTCAGTAAGAGACCTTCTTTTGAATAGAAAAACAAATGATATTGATATTGCCACTTCAGCTTTACCCCAACAAGTGAAGGCGGTTTTTCCTAAAACAATAGATGTTGGAATTGAGCACGGGACGGTGGTTGCAATATATAACCAAATCCCCTATGAAATCACTACTTTCAGGAGCGAGGATGACTATAAAGATCATCGACGACCGGATTCAGTGACTTTTATTACGTCCTTGAAAGAAGATCTCCAGAGGAGGGATTTTACGATTAATGCCATGGCGATGGACAGTTCAGGGGAGATCCATGACCCATTCCTGGGACGGGAAGATCTTAATGCAATGGTGATCCGTACAGTTGGGGATGCGGATGAACGTTTCAAAGAAGATGCCCTTAGAATGATGAGGGCCGTCCGTTTTATGGCTCAGCTCAACTTCAATATTAATATTGACACTTTCAACAGCATCATGAACAACCGAAAAACTCTTCAGTATATTGCTGTTGAGCGGCTGTCAGCTGAATTCGAAAAGGTATTAGGTGCACCATACAAGCGCTCGTCTTTTAAGGTGATGGAAGAAACAGGACTTCATGAATCTTTGCCGCAAATAAAAGGCGAAGTGGTAAGAGCTGCAGCTGATATGCTTGTTGATCACCTGACCAATGAACAGATGTGGCTGTTGTTGAATCATCTTTCCCAAAATGGTCCTGACTTTTTGGAGCCTTGGAGACTTCCTTCAAAGAAAGTGAAATATATATCAAGAACACTATCATTCCTTTCTGACAGAATGGAAAAGGAATGGACCCCTTACAGTATTTATTTAGCAGGAATGCCGGCAGCGATAGATGTTGAAAGGGTATATCAGGTGCTGAATTCTTCTGTTGGAAAAGCAGATGACAGTTACTTAAGGGATATGCATGATTCTTTGCCGATTAAGAAAAGGGATGAACTGGATTTGTCGGGAAATGATCTGATGAAATGGACCGGTAAGGCCGGCGGTGCTTGGATAAAAGACCTTATTGAAAAGACAGAAAGAGCGGTTATACAAAGGGAAGTACCTAATGAGAAATCAACCATAAGGGAGTGGTTAGGACTTTGCAATCACCAATAAGAGTGAAATTAATGGAAGCCTTCAGGAAGGCTGATGGAGAGTTTTTATCGGGACAAGCCCTGGCAGATATAGCCGGCTGCTCCCGTACAGCCGTATGGAAGCATATTGAAGAGCTGAGAAAAGAAGGATTTGTTTTCGAAGCTGTTAAAAAAAGGGGATACAGGATTTTGGAATCTCCTGACAGGGTGAGCGGGGAAGAGATTTACCCAGGTTTAAGGACCAGGGCCATTGGAAGAGTGATCGAATATAAGGAATCCGTTCCCTCTACACAAAAAATCGCTCATACCCTTGCACAGGAAGGCAGCGGGGAAGGAACCACAGTCATAGCCGATGAGCAGACAGAGGGAAGAGGAAGGCTCCTTAGAAGCTGGCATTCTCCAAAAGGAACCGGCATCTGGATGAGCATCATCCTGAAACCCCAGCTTCCTCCTCAAAGAGCACCGCAATTTACTCTGATAGCGGCTGTAGCGGTTGTGCAGGCAATCGAGGAGGTTTGCGGCTTGAGTCCTGAAATAAAGTGGCCGAATGATATTTTGCTGAACGGCAAAAAGGTAACAGGCATTTTGACAGAACTTCAGGCTGAAGCGGATAAAATCAACTCCATTATTATCGGAATCGGGATGAACGTCAACCAGAATGCAGATGATTTCCCTGAAGAACTGAAGTCTATTGCTACCTCTTTATCCATAGAAAAAGAAGAAAATATATCCAGATCAAAATTAATTCAAAAGGTGTTTGAAAAATTAGAGTTGTATTATGATTTATATATGGAAAAAGGATTCACGCCGATCAAGCTGCTTTGGGAAAGTTATGCCGTCAGTATCGGCAGGCAAATTACAGCGAGAACTATCACCGGAAGCATACAGGGAAAAGCTCTTGGGATTAATGAAGACGGCGTCTTAAGAATACAAGATGCAGACGGAACCATTCATGAGGTGTATTCGGCGGATATTGAATTAAATTAAAGTGAAACCGTTTTCTTTTAGTCTTTTTTTCTATTGAATTCCCCGATTCTTTTGTTATAATCGTTTAGTGAAGGGCAGTATCTCAAATGAACTGCACCATTTGATTAAAATTGAATATATCAGCTTATTTCTGCCTTGATCCAGTTGGACAGGGACGGAGGGTCGAAACTTTAAAATGAACTTAACGGGATCCTTCTGCCTTTTTGCGGAAGGGTCCCTTTTTGTCAGGCTCTTGTGCGGTTTCTTTTTCTACTTGAAGGGAACCTGCACAAGCTGCCTTTATACTATTTGTTTCGCCGCCTCTGATAAAAAAGGAGGAACGGAAAATGAAGAGCACATCTGATTTTATCAAAATGAAAAATGAAAATGAGAAAATATCCATGGTAACTGCCTATGATTATCCATCTGCCAAGCTTTCTGAACAGGCCGGAATCGATATGCTGCTGGTGGGTGATTCCCTCGGCATGGTTGTTCTTGGCTATGATTCTACGGTTGCTGTAACGCTTGACGATATGATTCATCATACCAAGGCGGTAAGAAGGGGAGCACCCGAGACATTCGTGGTGACGGATATGCCCTTTATGACATATCATCTTTCAAAACGCGATACATTACAAGCAGCAGCGGATATCGTTCGAAATAGCGGGGCACATGCAGTCAAAGTTGAAGGCGGGGGTAAGGTGATTGATACAATTACTGACCTTACAACTGCAGGTATTCCGGTTGTTGCCCATCTTGGACTTACTCCCCAATCGGTTGGTGTACTGGGGGGATATAAAGTACAGGGAAAAACGGCAGAAGCAGCCAAAAAGCTTATAGAAGAAGCTAAAAGATGCGAAGAAGCCGGTGCGTTTGCGCTTGTTGTGGAATGCATCCCCCGCCAGCTGGCAGCTGAAGTGTCGAAAAGCATCAATATCCCAGTGATTGGCATAGGTGCGGGAAGCGAGACGGACGGCCAGGTCCTGGTCTTTCATGACATCATGACCTATGGGGTGGAAAGAATCCCAAAATTCGTAAAGAAATACGCAGATTTCAACGAGGCGGCAGCTGCCGGACTCCAGAATTATCATCATGAGGTGAAAGAAGGGCTGTTTCCAGAGGTCGGCCACACTTTCACTATGAAAGAAGAAGAACTACAATCCTTATATGGGGGTAAAAAGTAACATGATAAAATATACCTCGATTTCTTCCATACAGGAGTTTTTAGTAAAAGAAAAGCGGAGAGGAAAAACAGTAGGTTTCGTGCCGACAATGGGCTTTCTGCATGAAGGCCACCTTACCTTGGCGCAGCAGGCCAGGCGGGAAACTGATATTGTCGTCATGAGTATCTTTGTGAATCCGCTGCAGTTCGGACCCAATGAGGACTTTGAAAGCTATCCCCGCAATCCTGAGAGAGATGCCGAGCTTGCCCGGTCAGCAGGAGTCGATGTGCTGTTTCTCCCTGAAGCTGATGAAATGTACTCAGGATCTTCAATAAAAATGCATGTTACCGATCGCACCGATGTCCTATGTGGAAGCAAGCGGGAAGGTCATTTTGACGGGGTAGTCACTGTGGTATCGAAGTTATTCAATATTGTGGGCCCGGATAATGCTTACTTTGGACTTAAGGATGCACAGCAGGTAGCTGTTATAGAAGGGCTGGTTAACGACCTGAATTTTCCTGTGAATATTGTCCGTGTTCCCACGGTCAGGGAAGATGATGGCTTGGCAAAGAGTTCGAGGAACGTCTACCTTTCCGAGGTGGAAAGAAAGGAAGCTCCAGTTTTGAACAAAAGCCTGAATGATGCAGAAAGATTGATCAGGGAAGGTGAAGCAGATCCCAAACGCATCATTTCTTTTATCCATAATAGAATCAGCGCAGAAACCAGCGGAATCATTGATTATATCGAAATCTATTCATATCCTGAATTAACAGCCATAGATAAACTTCAGGGTGAGTTCATAATAGCCTTAGCAGTGAAATTCGATAAAGCCCGGCTGATTGATAACATTATCATTAAAGCGGCACAGGAGGAGATACACCATGTTTAGAACGATGATGAGTGGGAAAATCCATAGAGCGACAGTGACAGAAGCGAACTTGAACTATGTGGGCAGCATTACGATTGACCAAGATATCCTCGACAATGTCGGTATGCTTCCAAATGAAAAAGTTCAAATCGTCAATAATAATAATGGCGCAAGACTTGAAACGTATATCATACCGGGAGAACGCGGAAGCGGTGTATTCTGCCTGAATGGTGCGGCTGCCCGTCTTGTACAGCCGGGTGACGTCATCATCGTCATTTCATATAAGCTTGTTCCTGACGAAAAAGCACATACTCATGTCCCGAAAGTGGCCATCATGGATGAAAAGAATAATATAGTGGAAATGCTGGGAACAGAGCCGGAAGCAACGGTTTATTGATCTTTGCAGACAGCACCGGAATTTATGGGTGCCAAGTTTGCGAATCATAAATAGTACCTGCTAATGGGGACGAAATCGTTTAAGGTTTCGTCCTCTTCTTTTTTGAGCGGGAAAGTACTTATTTTAAAAAGTTATTGCGTTAAGGCCACACTTGATCATTGAGGTTACCGGGACTGATGACCCGTCAGCGTGGAATGGATGGGTACAGGATTCTGCTTAAGGTTTATGAATTTTGTATCTTTCAGCGCAGACTTGGTGTATTCAGGATCTTGGATTGGAGTGGGTACATATCTCAGCAGAAAATCGGTGACTCGTGTATCCAGAAGCCTTGTGTGGGTACATATCTCAGCAGCAAATCGGTGCCTCGTGTATCCAGAAGCCCGGAGTAGATACATATCTCAGCAGAAAATCGAGGACTTGTGTATCCAGAAGCCCGGAGTAGATACATATCTCAGCAGAAAATTGGTGACTCGTGTATCCAGAAGCCTTGTGTGGGTACATATCTCTGGAGAAAATCGGTGACTCGTGTATCCAGAAGCCCGGAGTGGATACATATCTCAGCATCAAATCGGTGCCTCATGTATCCAGAAGCCCCGAGTGGATACATATCTTACCTCAAAACCCAGGACTCGTGTATTCGGAAGCCTTGTGTGGGTACATATCTCTGGAGAAAATCGGTGACTCGTGTATCCAGAAGCCCGGAGTGGATACATATCTCAGCAGCAAATCGTTGCCTCATGTATCCAGAAGCCCCGAGTGGATACATATCTCAGCAGAAAATCGAAGCGACATGTATCCAGAAGCCCCGAGAGGATACATATCTCACCTCAAAACCCATGACTCGTGTATCCACCCGCCATAGAGTGAATACATATCTCAACTCAAAACCATAAACTCATGTATCCACCAGCCAGAGGTATATCGTTTAACCGATAGCGGATTGGCCAGCAAACGCCTATACATATAGAAACTCGAACTATCCAAAGGCAGACCAAAAAAATATATCAGCACCCTCTCTTCTGGCTCTGCTCCAAGGTATTATGGTACACTTGTGAAGATAAAGAGATGATAAAGGCTGTGTGATTTTATGGTACCTCATAAAATAGTTGTAGTGGATTTAGAAACTACAGGTAACTCCCCGAAAAAGGGAGACAAAATAATTCAATTAGCTGCAATGGTGGTCCAAGAAGGAGCTGTTGTAGATTCGTATACCACTTTTATGAATCCCGGTATGAGGATACCTTCGTTTATAGAGGAATTGACCGGGATCGATGATGAAATGGTCAAGGGCGCCCCTGAATTTTCTGAGATAGCTCCAAAAGTTTTGGAGCTGCTGGATGGGGCTGTTTTTTGTGCTCACAATGTCCAATTTGATTTGGGTTTTCTCCAGGCTGAGCTGGAGGAGGCCGGCTACAATACGTTTACGGGTCCTTCCTTTGATACTGTCGAGCTTGCAAAAATCACTCTTCCCACCGCGGACAGTTATAAACTGACAGAACTTTCCGATCGATTTTCTTTTAACCACAGCCGTCCGCACCAAGCTGATAGTGACGCATTGGTTACGGCAGAATTGCTTATTCATTTTATTGAGAAGCTTGCAGAACTTCCGCTCGTGACACTTGAGCAGATGGAAAAGCTGTCCAATTGGCTGAAAAGTGATTTATCCCTGCTTTTTTCCAATATTCTTACCCAAAAGAGGAAATCGATTGAGGACATTGACCCGGAACTGGAGGTTTTCAGGGGAATCGCCATCAGAAAGAAGAAGGTTCAGCCTCATGTGCGTGTCGACCAGTCAGAGGCGGCTTATCCAAGAGAGGATGAGGATAAGATGGCTTTATTGTCTACAGCCATATCTTCATTTGAGAAAAGGGAAGGCCAATTTTTGATGATGGATAAGGCATATGAAGCGATGACAGAAAATAAGCATATCATCATCGAAGCGGGTACTGGTGTGGGCAAGTCCTTAGGCTATCTTCTTCCTGCCATCTTGCACAGTAAGCAGGAAGAAATTCCGGTGGTGGTGAGCACGTATACCATTCAGCTTCAGGAACAATTGCTGGAAAAGGAAGTCGGATTCCTTAGAGAGATGCTGGATTTCCCTTTTAATGCCGTTCTCTTGAAAGGAAAGAACCACTACTTGAATTTGTTCAAATTTGAGCAGTCTTTGACAGAGGAAGAGAACCACTATGATATTGCTCTTACGAAGATGCAGATTCTTGTCTGGCTGACATCCACTGAAACAGGCGATGTGGATGAGCTTAATTTGACAAGCGGCGGAAGATTATTCTGGAATAGAATCAGGCATGACGGATGGCATATCAAAAAGGATCCATGGATCGGCAGGGACTTTTATCTGCATGCCCGGAATCTTTCCAAGAGTGCCGACTTAATTGTCACCAACCATTCAATGCTGCTTGCGGATTTGGTGAGTGAAAGGCGGCTCCTTCCAGAATATGAGACAGTCATCATAGATGAAGCTCACCATCTGGAGAAGTCGGCCAGAAGCCACTTTGGCAAAATAATCGATTATCTATCGGTCAAGTTTGTCATTGGGCAGCTTGGACTGATTGACCAAAAACAGCTATTGTTCAAAATGGAAAAAATGATAAAAAAATATTCACTTCAACCGAAACTTCATTCTTTCGAGCTTGATCAGTATGTCAATGATTTTTACAGAGAAATAGAAGATTGCTTTTCGGTCATTACGTCGCTCTTCTTGAAGCAGGCAAAAAAGAGAAAAGGAATCCAAAAGATTCAAATGAGACTTACCCAGTCGCTGTTGAATTCCAGTGAATGGAGACCGGCAATCATGTGTGTGGAACGCGTTGTCTCCGAAATGAAGAGAATCGAGGGAGAAATGGAAAGCCGCTTGGAAATGCTGAAGGAGAAAGAAAATTCCCTGGACGATTCCGAAAAGGCTTCCTTGGAGGAAATGTACAGCTTTCTTGTTGAATGGGCGGAGCTAAGATCAAACTTGCGGGAAGTATTTATGTTTCCTTCAGATAACGATGTGATATGGCTGGAAGGAGATCTACGCTCCTTGCCTAACAGCCTGTTAATCCAGTCTCAGCTTGCAGCAGTCGGGGAAAAATTGAAGAGTTCGTTTTTCGACCAAAAGAAATGTGCCATCATGACTTCGGCTACATTGACTGTCCAGAATTCTTTCAATTATTTTCAGGAAGAAGTCGGTTTATCACGCGATAAAGTGGACGCTGTCAGAATTTCTTCCCCATTCAATTACAATGAGATGACCAAGCTGTTCATTCCAACAGATGTTCCTGAAATCCAGAACGTGTCATTGGATGAATATGTTGAAGCCATTGCGACACACTTAATTGGTGTGGCTCAGGCAACGAAGGGCAGGATGCTGGTGTTGTTCACCGCTTTTGATATGCTTCGCAAAACTCATGATTTAATGAAAGACAGCGGTTTGCTGGATGACTTTGTGTTGATGGCACAAGGAATTTCCGGGGGAAGCCGGACTAGGCTGACAAAGAACTTCCAGAGATTTGACAAGGCTATCTTATTTGGCACGAGCAGCTTTTGGGAGGGTGTCGATATTCCGGGTGAAGACCTGTCCTGTCTTGTGCTGGTAAGGCTGCCTTTTGCACCGCCGGATGAACCCGTAGCACAGGCAAAAAGTGATTTCTTGAAAGGTGAAGGGAAAAACCCGTTTTCCCATTACTCACTACCCGAAGCGATCCTCCGATTCAAGCAGGGTGTCGGGAGATTGATCAGACGAAATACGGATAGGGGAATCGTGATTGTATTTGATAGAAGGATTGTTACAGCCAGATACGGCAAGGCATTCCTTGACTCCATTCCTGATATGCCCGTCCGCCAGGGAGAGCTTCATGAAATGGTGGAATTGATTGAAGAGTGGCTGTAAAATCCATTCGGCTTTATCGGATAAATTTTCATGATTAACGTACTCTAAATGTAGAAATGAAATAGGAGGTATGTTAGTCATGAGAGGGTATACGGCGGCGTTCCTGCTGATAATGTTTTTTCTTTTTTCAGAAGGGAATATAATAGCAGCTGGTCCACAGGTGGACTTAAAGTTAAAACCAGACGAGTTTGCGTTGTCTTTCCTGCCTTTTGAAAGAGGGGAAGTTGCGATTATCCACCTACCGGAAGGTGTGAATTACCTGATCAACACAAGTACAAGCAGCCAGTCGGAGTCTCTTTCCTCTACTTTGGATAAGTATGGAATCAAAAAGATAAAAGGAATACTTGTCACCGATATTACAGAATATCATAGAGATGTTCTCAATAGAATTGCCGGACAATGGGGAGTGGAAGAAGTGCTGACAGGTGCAAAACTTGCCCCGGGGATCACTGGTTCGGAAGTGCCTGTGCTTCCTCTAGAAAAAGGCACTAAGCATGCGTTAAATCAGAATGTTGCCATTGATGTGATGTTTGACGGCGGCACGGAAAATGAAGGGCTTGATTTTTCTATCACTTCTTTGCCTCATCGTTTCCTTTGGCTGAGTTCTCATTCCCAGGAGGCAGAGAACTTATTAATGAATGAGCAGTTAAGTGATGTCAATATATTGAAGGTTCCGCTGTATAACAAAACGGAATTATTATCGGAACGGCTGTTAAATCATATCGATCCGCAAACAGCTGTTTTTTACCGAGATAAGAAAAAATATATGAATACAGATCTGGTGGAACTTTTCCATGAGAGCTGGATTGATGTTTATTTTACTGGCCAGCATGGGCTTATCACGATTAAATTCAATGAAAACAACTATGAAGTGATTACGTTTCCAGAGGAAAATCAGGTGCTTGGCTAGGCACTGCGAAAAGAGGGCTGTTCAGACAGCCCCCTGCAGAAGTGTGTGTGGAATAGAATTGTTTTTGTTTGATTGTGTTCGGATTTAAGCCCATTTGCTGTTATAATGAAAAATGGTTCTAATGCTATTTTGCCTTAATATTGGATCAATATTTATAACAATTTTTGTGAGGTTAGGGGGATTTTCTTTGGAAAGCAAAATCGAGGTTTTATCAACCGTCAAAATTCAGCACTCGCCTGATTTTTACAAAGTGGTCGATGCTTTAAATCGTACTCTGAAAGAAAGAGATCTGATGTTTGGACTTGCCTTGGATCCTGAAGATCAAGAACAGGCAGTTTTTACAATCTATCGTACATAAAGAAGTGATGAAATGAAAAAACTCATAATTTTCTCAGTGTTAATGTTAATCCTAGTTGCAGGAGCGGCAGCAGCCGTATTCCTGAATGCCAGATCCCCAGTTAATGAAAGGGCCGAGGCTGCTTTAAAAAGGGCTGAAGCTGAAACCGAAATAACATCGAAAGAGGATGTTACTCTATACAATGGCGAAAAGTCATATGCAGTCATTACAGGCGAAGATACAGACGGGGAAAAGATCATCCTATGGGTTCCTCAAAACGATGAAGAGATAATTGAAAAAAAATGGGCTGATGGAATCTCGAAAGAAGACGCGATTAATAAACTAAATCAAGAAAACGATGTTTCCGAAATTCTGTCTGTCAAATTGGGCATGGAGAGTGTAGGACCCGTATGGGAAATGACGTATCTTGATGAAAATGAGCACCTGAACTACTATTACCTTCTCTTTGAATCTGGAGAATGGTGGAGGAAGATCGAAAATCTTTAATAGGGGGAAATGCATATGAAATTGGAATTGGCGCAGAGAGTCAGTGCTTTAACTCCATCCACAACCCTTGCCATTACGGCAAAGGCGAAAGAGATGAAATCACAAGGAATAGATGTTATAGGGCTTGGTGCCGGTGAACCGGACTTCAATACTCCTCATCATATTATGACAGCTGCCACTGATTCGATGCACGATGGACATACAAAGTATACTCCGGCAGGCGGTTTGCCACAATTAAAAGAAGCCATCATCAATAAATTTAAAAAGGATCAAGGTATATCCTATGATCCGTCTCAAGTGATTGTGACAAGCGGTGCGAAACATGGTTTGTACACTTTATTCCAAGTTCTTCTTAATGAGGGAGATGAAGTAGTCATTCCTACTCCCTATTGGGTCAGCTATCCCGAACAAGTAAAATTGGCAGGCGGCAGTCCTGTATTCATCGAAGGTAAAGAGGAAAATGAGTACAAAATAACTCCTGACCAGCTCAAAAATGCTGTTACTGACAAAATAAAAGCAGTCATCATCAATTCACCAAGCAACCCTACAGGCATGCTGTACAGCAGAGATGAACTGGAAGCTCTAGGCAGAGTCTGTCTTGACCACAATATCCTGATAGTGTCTGATGAGATTTATGAAAAGCTTGTTTATGGTGAGAATAGCCATGTTTCGATTGCAGAGATTTCACCTGAGTTAAAAGAGCAGACGATTGTCATCAATGGAGTATCAAAGTCACATTCCATGACAGGCTGGAGAATCGGCTATGCAGCAGGGGATGCACGGCTTATCAAAGCCATGACGAACCTTGCCAGCCATTCAACCTCCAATCCTACGACAACTTCGCAGCACGGTGCTATTGCGGCCTATGAGGGGACACAAGAGCCAGTCGAAGACATGAGGAAAGCGTTTCAGGACCGTTTAGGCATCGTCATAGAAAAGCTGAATGCAATTCCCGGGTTCAACTGCATTACACCGCAGGGAGCATTTTATCTTTTTCCCAATGTAAAAGAAGCCGCATCACTAACCGGACATGAGTCGGTTGACGACTTTACGAAAGCTCTGCTTGAAGAAGCCAAGGTGGCCGTTATTCCAGGATCCGGTTTTGGTTCGCCTGATAATATCCGGTTATCATACGCAACATCTCTTGAGTCTTTTGAAAAAGCATTAGAGAGAATCCATTCTTTTGTTACTGATAAAATGGAGCAATCAAAATAAAAAGCAGGTTCAGGCGGCAGATTTTCTGCCGCTTAATCTGATGAATCACCCCTTACTGTGTTTTCTCTGTTGCTAGGGGTTGGGTGGATATGTATAATAAAAAGAAATTGATACATAAGTATAAGAGTGTTGAGTTTTTGGAGGGAATTAAACGTGAAAACAACAATTGCAGAAGTAAATAAGCATGTTGGAGAAGAAGTGACAATCGGTGCTTGGCTGGCAAACAAAAGATCAAGCGGCAAGATTGCCTTCCTTCAACTTAGAGATGGTACAGGTTTCATTCAGGGTGTTGTGGTCAAGAGTGAAGTCGAAGAGGAGATTTTTCAGAAGGCGAAGTCCATCACTCAGGAGACATCTCTATATGTCACTGGTGTGATCCAGGAGGACACCCGCTCTCCTTTCGGCTATGAAATGCAGGTGAAAAGCCTTGAAGTCATACATGAGGCTGTTGATTATCCTATTACACCGAAAGAACATGGTACAGAATTCTTGATGGACAACCGTCATTTATGGCTGCGCTCCCGCCGCCAGCATGCAGTAATGAAGGTTCGGAATGAAATTATCCGTGCAACCTATGAATACTTCAATAAAGAAGGTTTCGTCAAAGTGGATCCTCCTATACTGACAGGAAGCGCTCCCGAAGGAACATCGGAGCTTTTCCATACGAAGTATTTCGAAGAAGATGCATACCTTTCCCAAAGCGGACAGCTTTATATGGAAGCAGCGGCAATGGCTCTTGGAAAAGTATTTTCTTTCGGACCTACTTTCCGTGCTGAAAAGTCAAAAACCCGCCGCCATTTAATTGAGTTTTGGATGATAGAACCTGAAATGGCTTTTTATGAGCATGAGGACAGTCTTAAGGTACAGGAAGAGTATGTATCCCATATTGTTCAATCAGTGCTTGAAAACTGTAAATTGGAATTGGAAAGATTGGGACGCGATACTTCCAAGCTTGAAAATATCAAAGCTCCTTTCCCGCGTATCACATATGATGATGCAGTTAAATTCCTTCAGGAAAAAGGGTTTGATGATATCGAGTGGGGAGATGATTTTGGTGCTCCTCATGAGACGGCCATTGCTGAAAGCTACGATAAACCGGTATTCATCACCCATTATCCAACTTCCCTGAAGCCTTTCTACATGCAGCCGGATCCAAATCGTGATGATGTTGTTCTGTGTGCGGACTTGATTGCCCCAGAAGGGTATGGAGAGATCATAGGGGGGTCCGAGCGTCTGCATGACCACGATATCCTCAGTCAGCGCATTGAAGAGCATGAGCTGGATCCTGAGGCGTACAAATGGTATTTGGAACTGCGTAAATACGGTTCAGTTCCTCACTCAGGTTTTGGTCTTGGACTCGAGAGAACTGTGGCATGGATCAGCGGCGTTGAACATGTGCGCGAAACGATTCCATTCCCAAGATTATTAAACCGTCTATATCCTTAATAGATGAATGCATTTAAACGACTGCCTTGCGATTGATTCCTTGGCGGTCGTTTTTTACTTATCTTTCGAAAACTTATTGTTAGTTGATAATAGTTCAGAAGAAGACCGCGTTAAATCTTCGGCGATAAATTGAAAGGAAGAAAGAAGTTGTTTTCAATTCAGAGAGGTAAGAAAATAATCCAGGAGATTAAATAAGGCGAGTATAGAAATCCGGTCTTTCTTCATAAGGAGAAGACCTGTAATTGTTTTGCTTTGACTAGTGACTGCGTATACCTTGAACTGGTAAAAAGAACTTTTGTAGTCTTTTTCCATGTTCAGTGTTTCTTTCATCATGATATACTATTATTTGAGGTGGACGTATTATGGATTATAAACAATTAATGGTAAGCTGGCTGGAAGAAGGGACTATCAGTATCCCTCAACTGCTTCTTTCCAATTACAATAAGCTCGGTTTGAGTGAATCAGAATTTGTTCTGCTTCTTCAAGTTTACTCCTTTATCGATAAAGGCAACGATTTTCCTACTCCTGAAGAACTTTCTTCCAAAATGAGCTTTTCGAGTGAGGAGTGCTCCTCTATACTCAGAAGGCTTGTACAAAATCAATTCATTTCCATCGAGGAAGGAAATTCTTCCAGCGGAATTCTTTATGAGCAATACTCATTGAAACCGCTTTGGACCAAATTGGCTGAATTTGTGCTGAACGAAAGCAAAGGAGAAGGCATGGAAAAAGCTCTTCTCGATGAAACAGACCTGTATACTGTTTTTGAACAGGAATTCAGCCGGCCGCTTTCCCCATTGGAGTGTGAAACACTTGCCATGTGGGTTGATCAAGATGAACATAATGCTGTCATTATTAAGGCGGCACTGCGGGAAGCTGTCATATCCGGTAAACTGAACTTTCGGTATATCGACCGAATCCTGTTTGAGTGGAAAAAGAATGGTGTTAAAACCATTGAACAAGCCAAGAAGCAGGGAGAAAAATTCAGGCCGCATCAAAAACAGCAAGTATCCTCCCAGACTGCTCAATCTGATAAAAAAACTGTCCCTTTCTACAACTGGCTCGAACAGTAAAATATCTGCTTAAAAGGAGTGCCGTGGCAAGGCGGCATTCCTTTATTTTTAAACAGGGGACAAGAGGATGAGGATCGCGGATCAATAATTTTTTCTTTAAAAAAGTGGAATTAGGCTGGTAACTCATTAGCTTACTGAAATGTAATTTTCTTGTACAAAAGACTTTTTGCAGCCTTGATAAAAGTTTGAGGCAATTATACTAGTTAAACTTCCTGCCCTTTTACAGAAGGGGACTGGGCGAAAATCAAAAATCAACTGCTTATTACAGCAAAAAATTAAACAATCGATCAGTGGTGAATAATATTATGTTAAATAAAAGTCAAATAGAGTACTGCTTGACCGAAATGGAGAGAATGTTTCCTGAGGCTCACTGTGAGTTAAACCATAGAAACCCCTTTGACCTGGTCATTGCCGTTCTTTTGTCAGCTCAGTGCACGGATGTACTGGTCAATAAAGTGACCAAAACTTTATTTGAGAAATATAAAGAGCCGGAAGACTACTTAAAGGTCAGTCTGGAAGAACTGCAGCAGGATATCCGTTCAATTGGACTCTACCGAAATAAGGCAAAGAATATAAGAAGTCTGTGTGAGATTCTTTTGGAAGAGCATGCTGGGGAAGTCCCGCAAACAAGAGACGAGCTTGTCAAACTGCCAGGGGTGGGGAGAAAGACGGCTAATGTAGTAGTTTCTGTTGCATTTGGGGAACCCGCATTGGCCGTAGACACTCATGTTGAGAGGGTCAGTAAGAGGCTGGCTATCTGCCGCTGGAAAGATAGTGTACTCGAAGTCGAGAAAACATTGATGAGAAAAATTCCAAGAGAGAAGTGGACTGATACGCATCACCGCCTGATTTTCTTTGGAAGGTATCATTGTAAAGCACAGTCTCCTCAATGTAAAATATGTCCTTTGCTGGATCTTTGCAGGGAAGGCAAGAAGCGAATGAAGAGTAAGAAGTAATGAAGAAACTTTATCAGGTACCTGAAGAGGTTACGCATTCCTATTTCTATAGTGAATCAGAAGATGAGGTCTTCATTGATGACGGGAACATGGATTCATTGCACCCTGTTTTTTTGTATGAAATCCTTTACTACACTGATGACAGTCATTTGGTGGTTCCTTGGGGGGATCCTGTCTCCATAAGAAAGGCGGAAGAGGCTCTGACTGAACTGCGTGAAAAGCTGAATGAAGCTTTTTCTAAGCGTGCTTCTGATGAGGTAAAGACACTAATGAAAAAAGCGGCTGCACAGTTCATAATGTATTTATTTTGGTCAAATGGCAAACCTGTGAATCTTCTTAGGTTGAAAGAAGATCTTCAGCTCCTGTCAATAAAACCGGTGAACGTGGCTGAAAGACTGGATTTTGTTTTAACACAGCCGTCTTTGTTTCATTCTTACAAGCAGCTGGATCAGTTGTTCATCGAACAAACAAAGCAATATGCCAAGAACCAGGCTCTTCAAAAACACCGTCATTAAAAAAGGCTGTTTTGGCATAGATTGCTGCTCTCGGAAAAATACCAAGAGCCGGATTTTTCCCTGGATACGGAGGATTTTCTCTGTGAACGGAGGGGATAGTTCTTTTCTTTCTTGCTTAATAGGTTATGTCGGGAGAATTACGGTGTTATTTACCGAATGACATAATAAATAGCAACAAAGTTTACGAAAAGAGCCTTAAAAAAACAGCGTCTGACTAAGCCAGGCGCTGTTTTTTGTATTATTGATCATTATTAGAGTTAGTGTCTGTTCCGGTGCCGCCGGTGTTTCCATTGCCATCGCCTTGGTCATCCCCAGCATCATCGTCATTTTCCTCGTCAGTGCCATCCTCGGCAGGTGGTGTCGTTTCATCCTCTTCATTTTCACCATCGCCGTTTCCTTCACCATTTTCTTGATCATCATCTTCATTGGCACTGTCTTCGTTTTCTCCGCCTTCAGGAGTTTCTTCTATGTCCTCTTCAGGCTCCTCCTCAGGTTCTTGGCCCTCAACGTTGATGGTAACTGATACAGGCTCACTGCGCTGTTCTCCATCGATAGCCGTTACGGTGAACGTGTAGCTTCCGTCAGCTGCGATGTTTTCAACAATCAACCCTTTTTCAGAAGTGGTAGAGAGGACTTTGGAATCTTCTCCATTGAAGGATGCTGTTACTTCAAAGTTTGGTTTACGATCATCATCCTTATAGTCCCAAGTTAAGGTGATGGTTTTTTTGTCGTTATCGAATTCTCCCTGCAGCCCTTTTGGAGCAGGAATTTTATCGAATTGTTCGGAGACTTTGCTTGGCTCTGTCCCTCGAACGAATAGTTCATAAGTAATCCTGTCTTCCGGTGTGTAATCACTTGGAAGCCGTGCAGGGTTAGATCCTTTTTCTACAGGAGATTCAACGACACTCTTAGGCTTTTTGAAGTCTGGAGTATCGATATCCTGTGAAACGTAGCTCATGATGTCTTTGACGATATGCTGAGCTATGTGCCTTTCTGAAGGATTTAAAGGGAATTTCCTTTCTTTGTATCCTGTCCAAACTGAGGCAGTGTAATTAGTTGTATAACCCACAAACCAAGAATCAGGTGCCTCATTGGATGCTACATTATACTTAGCTCTATCATCATCAGTATAGTTGGTTGTACCTGATTTACCTGCCATAGGTAATCCTTGTACATTAGCATATATTCCAGTAGCTCCAGGCTTTAAGACATCCTTTAGCATATCTGTAATCATATAGGCAGTGTAATCCTTCATTGCTGTCTTAGGTTCAGGATTAACGTTAACCTCGGTTTCTCCATCTCTAAGAACGATTTTTTGAACGGAATGGGGGGTATTATATATACCGCCATTCCCAAAAGCTGCATAAGCTCCAGCCATCTGTACTGTGTTAACCCCAGGTGTTCCTCCGAGAGCATAGGCTTCAAAAACATCTTCAAATGAAATTCCCAAGCCTGATAGGAATTCTCCTGCTTTCGCAGGGCCAACTTCCTGCAATGCCTTTACAGCAGGAACGTTTCTGGAATCCCATAGGGCTTCCCGCATCGATATATCTCCTTTAAAACGTTTATCCCAGTTATTGATATCGATGTCAGTATCCGTATATTGATAAGGCTCATCTTTTATTTGATGATAAGTAGACCAGTTTTCATATTCTACGGCAGGGCCGTAATCCAGCAGAGGTTTGATTGTCGATCCAGGCTGTCTTTTTGCATCAACAGCATAGTTGAATCCACGTTTAATTTCTCCATAGTCACGACCGCCGCCAATTGCGCGTATTTCTCCAGTCTTTGTATCAAGAAGAGTGATCCCGGCCTGCATTAATTCCTCAAAGCGGGCGGGATATTCAAAATCAATCGCTTCTCCTGCAAGAACCGCCTCGACACGCTCTTGTGCTTTCGGATCTACAGTCGTATAAACCTTCAGGCCGTCTGTAAACAGGTTATAGTCTCCAAGCTCTGCTACCTCGTCAATCACGACATCGACAAATGCTTGATATTTATCAATAGAGCGTTCTTCTCTTGCTTCCTCGGAAACGAGAGACTCAGTGACAGGCATTGCCTGCGCCTGTTCCATTTCTTCCTGGCTGATTTTTTCATGCTGGTGCATCAAGCTGAGTACGATGTTCCTTCGCTTTTCAGCTTTTTCCGGGTAATCAAAAGGGTTATAGTTATTAGGACTTTGGGGCATACCGGCAAGCAGTGCTGCCTCATGCAGCTCAAGGTCCTTTAGTTCTTTTCCATAATAATAGGTAGCTGCAGTGCCGAAGCCGTTGATTCCGGCAGACATATATACCTTGTTGAAATACATTTCAAAAATCTCCTGCTTCGTGTAATCCTGTTCAAGCTTGACGGCAAGCCAAGCTTCCTGCGCCTTTCGTTCCAGCGTTTTGTCAGGAGACAGGAAAGATCCTTTGATGACCTGCTGAGTAAGGGTGCTCGCACCTTCCGAACCAAAACCATTAGTGACATTGGCAATCACGGCACCGCCCAAACGGATTAAGTCAATCCCGTTATGTTTATAGAAGCGGTTATCTTCGGTAGCAAGTATGGCATCTTCCATTAGAGGAGGAATCTGTTCATAATTAACATAATCCCTCTTCTCTGTCCCTACGGTGGTGATCAAATCGCCGTTCATATCAAAAATTTCTGAAGCGATCGGATCTTTCAAGAGAGACTCGTCCAACTCGGGTGCTTTGCTGGCATAGTATGCAAACAGGCCTGCTCCTGAAAGCATTCCTATGATCCCAATGATAAATAAACTGATAATGGCCTTTGCAAAAAACGATTTCTTTTTGCCTTTTCCTTTACCTTTAGCCTTTTTTTGCTGAGCAAGGCGTTTTTCTTCCCTGGATTTATATTGACCAGACATAGTGTGTATCCTCACTTTCATCTTCACTCACTTTTGCTGCATGCTCTCTAATTGCACTTCAGCTGGAGCCTTGATTTTAAAAATATAATGAATGTACCGTCTTGAGATAATCAATGCGGGGATGGAAGCCTAAGGAGATTTTTACTCCATCTGCTTCAATTTCTTCTTTCTTGATGGATTTTCTTCCGCCCTGATTCATTCTCTGCCAATACTTATAAAGCTCAATGAATTCCATGAAGAAAATTTCTTCCGTCATTGAAAACCGGATTAAGATAAACGCAATGCCATCCTGTTCATCAACCTGTTTCATATGCTGAATTTGATGGCTGTGAAGATTCTGTAATGGAAAAGAGGTTTTGTTCCTCGTTTCTTTTGCTTCAAAATCAATGTATCTGCCTTTATAAAGTCCATTATAATCCGTCGTAGAAGGCTGTTTGAAATAGGCCTCCTTAATGACTGCCGCACTTCGCTGGGGATAGTGGACATCGACAATTTGAACGGGTGTCGGTTTTTTATGGATAACGGCGACTCCATTAGCAAGATAATATTGATTGGTTTCGTTGATATCCTCCTCAAGAGTCATTCCCCGGTTGCTATATGAGACTTTTTGTGCCGCCGTTTTCTTATTGGCAGGGGAAGCCTTCTGAATGAATTTTTTTCCATTCGGATAATGGAAGTTCATATTCCCACCTCGCAAACTAATCTATATCATATCAGATACGTCAAGATGATGGGTGAATAAAAATGCCTAAATCTCGTTAACATAACCCTATAATGACGAACGGGGCGGTTAATATGGCCAAAATATCCTTTTTTCACGGGTTTTTACCCGAATACTCGCTTGCTGAAACTCCAGAACAAATAATCAGGATCATTCGCGAACAAACCTTTAAATATAACAGGGATAATATATCAAGAACAAAGGCTTATCAAGAGTATTACCTATTACATCCAGAAATAAAATGGTCTTTTTTAGCCTCGATGGTCTCCAGGAACGCCGGATGGAATATGTGTGACCTGCAAGGGGCCTGGTTCCCTTCGGTGATCGATGCAAAAACAAGGAAGGCTCTATTCATGACTTATGAACGGGCCAATTGGCTGATTTTTCAAGATATATTTCCCCAGCTTTTGATACATCACTATAAGACGGAAATAGAGGAAGATATGTTTCACTTATTTCGTGAATTTTTTGTGTCTTCGTTCATGCAGAAGGAGTGGAGGGGGTTTTGGGAGACAGGAGACAGGGACAGGTTGATGCAGTCCCTTATCATCAATGAACAAAATGTTATAGAAGAACCAGTTATCGGGCATCCAGTTTATAAAAGGAGAGTCTTTAAAAGCAAATTGTTTTTCCTGGAAGACCGATTTCATTTCTCTTCAGTTGTTTTCCCGACGAAGAGGGGGAACCTTTACGGAGCCAGTGTGAGTGACTTCAGAAAATTAGACAGCAGGATTGCTCTCGGAAACAGATTATCTCAAGTTTTGTTTAAGGAAGATTTATACCCGCACTTTAAGGAATTTGCACTTTCTACAGAACCCACGGGATCCAGGAGGGATTACGAGCGCTTCTGCCTAAATGCACCTTATACAGGTACTCCAATATTGAGAACGGTATATGAGGAACAAGAGCATCATATTCACAGGCAGTTTCAGGATTGGTCAAAAAAAAGAAAAGTAAAAGACAGATGGTTCCAGCGGTCGACGTTTAAAGAACCGGTAAAATTGACAGAGTGGTTCTTCCATAAGCAGAGGCAGGTTCACAAACTGATTAAATTGGAAGAACTGTTCAAGAAATAAAGAAGTTTAATCTAATGAGCTGCGGCATCGAAAAATTCAAAAGCCAAATAACAGTGCCGGCGATGCTTCTTCCATGAGCACGCCGGCACTGTATAATAAAATGTATTAAGTTGATGGACGGTCGGGACCTGATAATTTCGGATTGCCTTGTCCAGCTTTCGTTTCGCTGCGCTTCGCTTCTTTAATTCTTTGTTCTTTGCTTTCGTTTTTTGCCATGTCCTTAACACCTCCTCATTATATTGTTCGAAATAGCTGCGGTTTTCATGCAGTGATTCTGTCGAAAGACTTTGCTCAACTTGTTTGATTCCGACTTTCTTTGCCGAAAGAGTACTAGTTTTGTCATGGGGGAAGGTGCAGCTAAGAGAAGAGCGAATACGTATATAAACGAAATCGAGGAGGCTTTAAAATGGTGTGCAAAGATGACCTGCTCCTGCTGCTGACGGATATTGAAAGTCAATTGGATGAATTGGAAGAGATAATAAATGTGAAGGTCTCCGAAGAAAGAAATGCGCTGGTCAATGAGAGGAAGTTGAAGTTGGCAAAGGCTGAAAGAAAATATACCAAAGCGGAGACGCGTGTTCTCCTCAAAGTGAGCTTATACGGAGAAACTTCTCTTGATAAAGCGATGAATAATCTTGAATTATCTTACAAAACCACATAAAATGAAGAAACAATAACAGCAGCTGACAGAGGCTGCTTTTTTTTAGGCCATAACAGCCGCTTCTCATAGATTAATCTTGCTGAAAAGGATACTGGCGGAAAAGTCCTTTCCAGCAGTACAATAAAACAAAATGATCTGCCTCATAGGCGTCTTAAAGCAAAGGAGAGGTTGAATGAATAATTTAGGAAAGTTAACTTCAGAACTCCTGGAAACCAACGGAGAAATCTTAAGAATATATAAAGAAACAAGAGAGCGGGGAGAAAAAGGCGATTTTTATCAAGAGGTAAAGCCTTTTGCGGATGAAGCAAAAGAAAAAATCGACCTTTGGCAGGAAACGGCACTAGACTGGATGAAACAAGACAGGCCGAAAAACCTTCACCCCAGCCAGATTATCAATACAGCTGAAAACTTGGAGATGATTTCTATACAAGCCTTTTTCCCGGAAGCAAGTTATAAAAGATTCATCAGCCATTCTCAGTCTGTTCACTATGTACTTAAAACAGTTCTTGAACAATTAAAGGAAGAACAGCAATAGAAAAGGGGCAGGATTCAAAAGAATCTGCCCCTTTTATTTATATAATTAATGTGAAACCATCGGAGCATCGGATTCAGGATAGGCTGCTTCAATTTCCTTAACAAGCTGCCTGTATTCCGTAATGGTAATTTCATTCAATATGTAGCATTTTCGGGCAAAAGTCAGAAGTTCATTTAACGAGGCTGGTTTAAAGTTGTATTTCTCTTGAAATAATTCCTGAATAGTTTCCAAATTCATTATGAATCCTCCCCTTTGTTACGTTAGTATCAGCAGGTATCTCCTGCTTCCCCTTACATGCTTATACTAACATGGATTGCCAAATTTTAAAGTTGTAAGAAAAATGGAACTTCCGACAAAGTTCTGCAATTGTCGAATATTCTTTTGAAGTAGAGAGAACAGAGGCCAAACAGGGCATCTGCACATTTTTTCTGAGAGAAACATACTTTATAGCAGAGATTCCTTTGTCAGGAGGATGAATGGAAATGAATCAGTTTCAGAATCAGTTTCAGAATAGGAGACTTCCTGCCTACCGTTATAACGGGTACCAAAACACATATAATGGCGCCATGCCTTATCCCCCTTATGGTAATCCGCAGCAGTACCAGCCAACTCCCCATTCACTGCAGCAGCCTTATGGTTATGGTCAGGGGTATCAAAATCCGTCCGGGGAATATGGAATGTACGCCCAAGGTAACCCTTATGCCAATCAGTACTTCCAAAATCCCCTTCAGCCTGATGAAACCAGTTATTCACAAAGCGGAGGTTACAACGAGTATCAAGGAATGGTAAATCCATACCCTAAAGGAAGTTTTATGGCAAAACCGCAATCCTCAGGGGTTGGAACAATCATGAAGTCCTTTAAATCACAGGATGGTTCCCTTGATTTTAATAAAATGGTGAATACGGCTGGTCAGATGATGAATGCTATGTCACAAGTGTCTTCGATGGTTAAGGGTCTGGGAGGTATTTTCAAGGTTTAGGATAAGTGTAGAAAAAAGCTCAGGGCCTGCCCTGAGCTTTTTCTAATGATGAGAGAATAAAGGGGGGAGCTGATTCATTTCTAATGGGAACAACCTTCGAGCCAGGGCTGAACAGAGTCCTTCCACATTCTTTTACAATTCCACTTTCTTCCCTTTTAACTTCCCTAGCTTTAACGTCAATAATCCATCCTGATAGGAAGCCTTGACCTTGCGTTCATCCACCATGCCGGGGAGCGGGATGGTTCTGGAGTTGTGCTGCTTCAGCTGTTTGTGGAAAAAAACGTTTGATTTTTCATTTTCAGAGGTGTGGATTTCCTCATTATGGACTGAAAGGGTTACATAATTTTGAAAAACATCAATATCTATTTGTTCTTTCTTCACCCCGGGCAGCTTGGCTGTGATCGTATAATTTGTTTTTGATTCTTTAAGCTCTACCGGAAATCCTCCAAATGGGAATGGTGAAGAGAAAAAGCCATCAATGCTTTCCAGGATCCCTCGCACCGGCTTTTCTTGAAAGAAGGAGTCCATCAGTTCACCAAACTTGGGTTTCTTTTTATCAGGCAGGTTACCATCCATCATACTTGTCTCCTTTCAAACCGTTTTCACGATTCATTTTATGTGGGTCTGCAGAGATTTGTGTTAATGTCCCCGCACGTTTAGCCGATTTCTTGAAAGGCAATATAAAGAATAGATTCTGAAGAAGGGCGGGATAAGAATGGATACTCAGCGTGTCGGCATAAATGAACTTGCTTATAAAGATCAGGGTGAAGGACAGACAGTCATTCTGCTGCACGGTTTTTGCGGAAGCTCCGATTATTGGGAAAAAGTCATGCCGCTGTTAGACCAATATCGTGTAATTGCAGTAGATCTTCGCGGGCATGGAGAGTCCGGGATCCCGGAAGGAGGATATTCCATAGAGGATATGGCTAAGGATATTTACTACTTCATGGACCAAAAGCAATTGAAGGATGTTTATATGCTGGGGCATTCACTCGGAGGATACGTGACTCTGTCCTTTGCGCAAAACTTTCCTGACAAGCTTAAGGGCTTTGGATTGATTCATTCAACTCCGCTGCCGGACAATGAGAACACCAAGGATAAAAGGACAGAATCTATAGATAACATTGATTCAAAGGGCATGTATTCCTTCATTGACGAGATGGTTCCAGCTCTTTTTAGTAAGAACAGGCTGGAAGAACTAAAAGAGGAAATCAATAAAGTAAAAGTAATAGGATATAATACCAGTCCGGCTGGTGCAAAAGAAACGCTGAAAGCCATGCGCAGCCGAGGTGATTTGCAGCATGTCATTGAAAACACCAGTCTTCCGGTTTTATTGGTGGCAGGAGCCAATGACAGCGTTGTTCCAAAAGAAAAAACGTTTACGTCAGACCGCCCTCACGTTAAGAAAATACTGCTGGAGGAATCGGGTCATATGGGAATATACGAAGAGCCTGAAAAACTCACTTATGAAATAAAGAATTTCATAGAGGAGACCAAATAAAGAGGAGATGCCGGGTGATATTGGCCAAACCAATTATTGCCTGGCATTTTTTTCTCTTTTTATTCGAACGTTTATTCGCTAAAATAAAGAGAGAGGTGAAAAAGCATGCTTCGTAAAAGAAACTTGCAAGAGATGATAGATCAATTTCAAAAACAGACAGAACATAAAGGGCAAATTGTCCATTGGCATACTATAGAAGAAAAAAAAGCACGGGTTAGAGAATTGCCGGAACGAATACATCCCAAGCTGAAGTCAGCATTGAAAAAGCGGGGGATTGAAAAGCTTTATACACATCAGGCGACCGCTTTCGATACAGCCATGAGCGGGAAAAGTTTTACAGCAGTAACACCGACTGCATCAGGAAAAACACTTTGTTACAACCTGCCTGTGCTGCAATCCATATTAGAAAACCAGAATACGAGAGCTCTATATATATTTCCTACCAAAGCATTGGCTCAGGACCAGAAGAGTGAACTGAATGAGATTATCGCTGAAGCGGATGCCGCGATCAACAGCTATACATATGACGGCGATACTTCTGCGAATATCCGCCAGAAGGTCAGGAAAGCCGGCCATATTGTCATTACGAATCCAGATATGCTTCATTCAGCGATTCTGCCTCATCATACGAAATGGGTATCACTCTTTGAAAACTTGAAATATGTTGTGATAGATGAACTTCATATTTATCGAGGTGTATTCGGCAGCCATGTCAGCAATGTGATAAGGCGGCTCAGGAGGATTTGCAGGTTTTATGGAAGTGATCCTATATTCATTTGTACCTCGGCCACCATCGCCAATCCCAACGAGCTGGCAGAAGGGCTGACAGAAAAAAAGATGGAGCTGATTGATAATAATGGCGCGCCGAGCGGAAAGAAGCATTTCGTGTTCTATAACCCGCCTATCGTCAACAAGCCATTGAATATCAGAAGGAGTGCGACCCTCGAAGTGAGGGATATTGCCGGAGCGCTGCTGAAGAATAAAATACAAACGATTGTCTTTGCCAGAAGCAGAGTCAGGGTGGAAATCATTCTGACCTATTTACAGGAGCTGGTGAAGTCCCAATTAGGCCCGAAGTCCATCCGGGGATACAGAGGTGGATACCTGCCGACTCAGCGGCGTGAAATTGAAAAGGGCTTGCGCAGTGGAGAAATATATGGAGTCGTCAGTACGAATGCGCTGGAGCTGGGTGTGGATATAGGCCAGCTGCAAGTATGTGTCATGACCGGTTATCCCGGAACAATCGCAAGCGCCTGGCAGCAGGCAGGAAGAGCAGGAAGAAGACAGGATGAGGCACTGGTCATCATGGTTGCCAGTTCAAGTCCGCTCGATCAATACATCATTGAAAATCCAAAATACTTCTTCGAGAATTCGCCTGAGACTGCCCGTATTAATCCCGACAACTTGATCATTCTAATTGACCATCTAAAATGTGCTGCTTATGAATTGCCCTTTAAGGAAGGAGAGCAATTTGGCGGATTGGATATAGAAGATATCCTTGACTTTCTTGCTGAGGAACGAGTGATACACAAAAATGGAGAAAAATGGTATTGGATGAATGATTCTTTTCCTGCTCATAACATCAGCCTGCGTTCTGCTTCACAGGAGAATGTCATTATCATTGATCAAAGCGATGTTGCCAATGTGAAAGTTATTGGAGAGATGGACAGGTTTTCAGCTATGACCCTACTTCATGATGAAGCCATTTACCTGCATCAGGGCGTCCAATTTCAAGTAGAATTTCTGGATTGGGATGAAAAGAAAGCCTTTGTGAGGGAAGTGGATGTAGACTATTTCACCGACGCCAACTTAGCAGTTCAGTTGAGGGTGCTGGAAGAAGACAAATCGAAGTCCAGCGAATCCGCTGAAACTGCCTATGGCGATGTCACTGTCCAGGCGATGGCCACCATCTTTAAGAAAATCAAGTTCGATACACATGAAAATATCGGTTCCGGCCCGATTCATCTGCCTGAAGAAGAGCTGCATACCAGTTCAACCTGGGTTTCGTTAAAGAAAGATATAGATCTATCGACTGACCGGATCGAACAAGGATTAATTGGACTCTCGCAAAGCTTGAAGGCTATTGTGCCATTATTCGTCATGTGTGATCCAAGTGATGTCTATGTGGTTCCTCAGGTCAAAGCTTCTCACAATGAAAAACCTACTATTTTTATCTACGACCGCTATCCTGGGGGGGTAGGGCTCAGCGAAAAGGTTTATGACCAAATGGGTGAAATTCTGCTTGAGGCTAAGAGGATGATAGCAGGATGTCAATGTGAAAATGGCTGTCCATCTTGTATTGGCACAGATATTTCGTCAGACGAGGCGAAAAACGATTCGGTAAAATTGCTGGATATGTTTCTGGAAAGCATTTCTGATTAACAGAGCTGGACTGGTTGCGTTAAGTTAAAAGAAATTTTCAAAATCAATTATAGCCGGTCATCGGAAGGGAGGGATACAATGTCACTAAAAAACAAGCTGAATCGCATGAAAAATCATATAGTGAGAGATAAGCCGGATCAGCCTGTTGAACATCTTGAGCCTGTTGTAAGGACGGAGATTCCCTTCTTGGAAACCTGGACCTCCCAAGGAGTCAACCCCTATTATTTAGATGAAGATTATTGTCTGATTCTCGAGAAGACATACAAGTTGTCCGATTACCATGGAAAATATCGCTTGGGGCAAATAAAAGACGCGGTTGATGCCTGGAATCAGTTTGAAGGAACGCACCCTTTATCTTCAAAAGGACTTACTGTGGAAGATTTATTCTTCTTTGACACAGAAACTACCGGCCTTGGAGGCGGCACAGGCAATACCATCTTTCTTTTGGGGTATGCAAAGGTAAAAGGAGACCAGCTAATCTTGAGGCAGCATATCCTTCCTCGACCGGGAAGTGAAATTCCTCTATATCACAGTTTCCTTGAAAAGGTAGACTATAACACCCTTGTGACTTATAACGGCAAAGCATTTGACTGGCCGCAGGTAAAAACCAGGCATACGTTAATCAGGGAGCATGTACCTAAACTTCCTTCATTTGGCCACTTTGATCTATTTCATGGAAGCAGAAGGCTTTGGAAATCAAAGATGGATTCAGTCAAATTAAGCAATGTGGAAAAAGAAATCCTTGATTTTCATCGAACGGATGATGTTCCCGGCTACTTAGCTCCCATGATTTATTTTGATTTCGTTGAGCGGAAAGACCCGGAAGGAATGTTTAAGGTCCTCCTTCATAATGAATTGGACATCCTGTCTTTGGTTGTGCTTTACGTTCATCTGAGCTTTCAAATACTGGGCATTGATTCTACTCAAAGCAGCGATGAAAAACTGCTGGTCGGAAAATGGTTTGACTACTTGGGAGATAAGGAGCAGGCTGTGAAAAAGCTGGAACAGCTTATTTCAGAATCAGCAGGCCCCGAGTCATTGGCTGCAAAACATACGCTGGCTTTTCAATATAAACGGCTGAAAAATTATTCCACCGCATATGACTATTGGAACGAAGTAAGGGAAACGGGACCGGAAGATCTAAGATTGGAAGCCTGTATTGAACTGGCCAAGCTGTCAGAGCATCAGTTCAAAAGGTATGACAAAGCCTTGATGTTTAGTGAAAAGGCTTATGAGGAAATGAAGGAAAGAGCAGTATCTAATGAGAAGGTATCTTATGACTTGGAGAAAAGACTGGAGAGACTCGAAAGAAAATTAGCGAAATAACGGTCATTTCCCGGGTAACCGCAGCATTCGCTAACTTTTTCAGCGTTTGTCGAAAAAAGCAGGCATTACCTGCACGGATGAATGGATGTCAGGCTATAACTGAGGGACTCATGCTGTGGTTATTAATCGTTCTGCTGGAAAGGTGCTGCACTGCAAATTAAGTTGTCAAACAACTGTCACGTTTTCCATTAATTTCTTATTGAGGAATCTCCTGAGCTTTTGTAAAATGTTGAATTGTGTTGAAATTCGTTGATTCTAATTTTGAGATAGGATGATAATTGATGAGCAGAGCTTTAGTTTTTCTTTTTTTCGTAGTCATATGCTTAACCGCTTTCATCTTTTCAAGTATGAAAGACGGCTCTTATACGTTGCTTGGATAGCTTGATTCCTTATAAGGGCAGGTCTTAAGCCTGGATTGCTTCTAAAGAATCCGCAGGTTATACCGGCCAAATCCCTAAAAATAGGTGTTTGCATTAGTACATGTTCTACCCTTTCATCATAGGCTGTTAATGTAAAGAAACAAAAGATGAAAGGAGAAATTAGTATGCATTGCAGACCTAATCAAGTTCTTCCGACAGTTATGCATCCTACCAAATGCTGTACAGTAAATAACTTCTCAACGTATGAAGTGCCGCATGTTCATCCCCAGCATACGACTGTCGTAAATAATCAAATGTACCAGCATAAGCATTATTTCCCTCAATCACAATCGATGGTGGATAGTGTATCCCACCAGCACTTCAATTGCGGTCAGGGACCTGGTGGACCAGGAGGACCTGGCGCGATGGGACCTATGGGACCAATGGGCGGCCCTATGGGACCGTTTGGACCAGGAAGATAATGTTAGAAACCAAGGACACTTGTGTCCTTGGTTTTTATTTTGTTTTTTTAGGAAGGCTGTTTTCGCATGAAATCCTGCTTTCAGATATTTTTTTCTTTGAAAACGAAGAGAGAAGCTCTCTCTTGCTTAATAGGATTTTTCTGCTTCATTTTGGCACTGCCAAATCAATTTCAAATAGCCACAAGTTATAAAAAGAGCCTTAAAGAAACAATCCCAAGGGAACTATAAAATGTCCCGGGCAAAAGAAAAAGGTGCTGTTCTTCACGGAAGCACTGCAAATCTGTCCTTCGCTGGACGGCATTAACCACTCGTTTCGCAAAGTCGCATGGCACGAGTGGGAATCCATTCCTAACCCCACAATTCTCACAAGAATTGTATTTAAGAGACTGTTTTCGCATATATTGCTGCTTTCGGATGTCCCCGGATACTAAGAGTTTTATCTCTTATCGGGAAGGCAGCTCTTTTTTTTAGTGATTGCCGTTTTTTTTCCTTTTTGTTATAGATATTTCTTCGGAAAATGATCAAATAGCAACAAAGTTTACGAAAAGAGCCTTTTACAAAGAAAACAAAATTGATTATAGTGTAAAGAACATAGTCATGAGCAAGGAGGTAAACAGGTGGGATTGGTGGCAGCAGTAACAGGCTATAAATCATATGAATTAGGTATCTTTAAAGAAGAAGAACCAGCATTGAAGTATATTAAGGCTGCGATTCAGAAGCAGCTGCTAGCCCTTCTTGAAGAAGGGCTGGAATGGGTCTTGATAAGCGGTCAGATCGGAACAGAATTATGGGCCGCAGAAGTAGTATTTGAATTGCAGCTGGAGTATCCTGATCTAAAGCTGGCCATATTGACTCCATTCATGAATCAGGAAGAGAATTGGAATGAAAACAATAAAGAATTTTATGAAATGATTACTTCTCAAGCTGATTTTATGGACAGCGTTTCCAAGCAGCCGTATACCAGCCCGGCCCAGTTTAAAAACAGAGATCAGCTGTTCCTGGATAAAAGTGATGCTCTTGTCATCCTGTATGATGAAGAGAAAGAAGGATCTCCCCAGTATTTCTTTAAAGCAGCAAAGGAATACAAGGAAAATCATCACCTGGATATAAGGCAGATTACTTTCATGGATTTACAATGGATAGTGGAAGAGGAACAATTAAATACTATGGATTGAAAGAAAAATTGACAAATAGCGTTTTTTTTGAAAAAATATACTTGATGTTGGTTGAATTTAGAGGTGAAAATATGATATCTGATAAAGTGAAATTGACCGCAAAAGATATACTCGAAAAGGAATTCAAACCGGGAATGCGCGGCTATAAACAAGAAGACGTGGATAAATTCCTTGATTTGATCATCAAAGATTATGAAACATTTCATCAGGAAATTGAAGATTTGCAGCAAGAAAACCTGCGCTTGAAGAAACAGGTTGAAGAATCAAACCGCCGCACTCCGTCTCCGCAGCAGCAGCAAACCGGTACGACTAACTTTGATATACTGAAAAGACTGTCGAATCTGGAGAAGCATGTATTTGGAAACAAGTTGTACGATTGATTCTGGAAAATACTAACGCTTGTACTATAGCCGGTTCTTCTGTATAATAACTTTTTGGATATACTAATAATAACATTCGGGTAATCGCTGCAACGTTAGTTGTAGAGGAAAGTCCATGCTCGCACGGTGCTGAGATGCCCGTAGTGTTCGTGCCTAGCCAATTCATAAGCTAGGGCAATCTGCAGATGCAGATTGACGGCAGGGAAAACACCTAAGTCCTCAGGATATGGTGTGAATACCTTGAAAGTGCCACAGTGACGGAGTCTTGCAAGAAATTGCAAGAGTGGAACGAGGTAAACCCCGCGAGCGAGAAACCCAAAATATGGTAGGGGCATCTTCTTCGAGGAATTCAACGAGAAGAAGGACGAAACATTCGTTTCGTAGATAGATGATTGCCGCCGGAGTACGAGATGACCCATCGTTTGCAGTACGAAGGAACAAAACATGGCTTACAGAATGTTATTATGGGTATTATAAAATTGTTAAGTGGTGCTCTCCTTTTCTTAGAGGAGAGCTTTTATTATGTTGATATACAAAAATGATCATGGTAAGGCTTGATTAAGCTGCAAAACTTCCTTCACTTTCATTGTTTGAAAAATCACTGTTTTCTTTGTTTCTGTTGCTTAAACACATCTTCAATGGTTACACTTAGAGATGAAGAGGAAACCTACATATTATGTGCAAATTCAATAACTAGACGGTTTGTATAACGTTATTTATATCTTAAAAGTTAGGGTGAAAAAAATGAGATTCAAATTGATTGCCACAGCTGCAATGGGACTTGAGGCCCTTGTTGCTAAAGAGGTAAGAGATCTTGGTTACGAATGTGAAGTAGAAAATGGCAAAGTCATCTTTGAAGGTGATGAAAAAGCCATTGCACGTGCAAACATGTGGCTGAGGACCGCAGACCGTGTAAAAATACTGGTTGGTGAATTTAAAGCTTATTCCTTCGACGAATTGTTTGAAAAAACAAAAGCACTCCCGTGGGAAGATTATCTTCCGGAAGACGCTGAGTTCCCTGTGCAGGGAAAATCGGTGAAGTCAAAGTTATATAGTGTATCCGACTGTCAAGCTATAACAAAAAAGGCGATTGTTCAACGATTGCAAACAGCATACAACCGTTCCAGCTGGCTGGAGGAAAGTGGATCTTTATTTAAATTGGAAGTGGCTATACATAAAGATGTCGTTTCTCTGACCATGGATACGAGCGGGCAAGGCCTTCATAAACGAGGGTATCGAATCGGCCAAGGTGAAGCTCCTTTAAAAGAAACACTTGCCGCTGCATTGATTCAATTGACTACGTGGAACGCGGACCGGCCATTTGCTGATCCCTTCTGTGGATCTGGAACCATTCCGATTGAGGCTGCGTTAATCGGCCAAAATATCGCTCCGGGATTCAACAGGGACTTCCTATCTGAAGAGTGGCCATGGATGCCCGAAAAGATTTGGGAAGAAGTCAGGATGGAAGCTGAAGACCTGGCCAACTACGATCAGCCGCTTGAAATCCTTGGAACAGACATCGATCACCGCATGATTGAAGTCTCCAAGAATAACGCCTTTGAGGCAGGTTTGGGTGAACTCATTCAGTTTAAACAGATGCAGGTAAGGGACTTCCACAGTGATAAGAGCTATGGTGTCATCGTCGGCAATCCGCCTTATGGTGAACGAATCGGTGAAAGAAAAGAAGTAGAACAAATGTATAAGGCTATGGGCCAGGCATTTGAAAAGATGGATACATGGTCTAAATATATCATGACGTCTCATGAAGGATTTGAAGAGTGTTACGGCAAGAAAGCAACGAAGAAAAGAAAGCTCTTCAATGGATTCATCAGAACCGATTACTACCAGTACTGGGGACCAAGACCACCTAGGAAAGACTGATTAATCATAGAGCCTATTACAAAAACCGTCTGAGCAGGCGGTTTAATGTAATAGGCTCTTTTTATTAGGCATTTTTCGTAAACTTTGCTGCAATTTTATACTCATTCCGAAAAAATCATAGTACGAAGTAATAATTTAGTATTAACGAAAAGAAAAGAGCTGATCTTCCCTGATTAGAGAAAAACTCTTAGTATCCGGGGACATCCTAAAGCAGCAAAAAATGGGTAAATATCCTTTTAATAACTAAGTGACTTAACGAACCTTTACTACTTAGGGGGATGAGTTTTGAAAAACTTAGAGATTTTCGTTCTTTAACCCTAGTTGACTGAGATCTGCCCGGTGAAGTCCTTAAAATATGTAAGTTAATTTATCTAATTTTTACCTTTTTTAACTCAAAAGAAAACCTGTAAGCAATTTACATGTAGTTTTCTGTTCAATATAATGATGTTTAGAGACACTCAAACGAATCTGTGAAATGTAATGTCCGGGCGTTATCACTGAATAGAAAGCATATTGACACTTTCTTGCTAACCTTCTATTTTATAATTTCTATTAGGAAGAAAGGCTCTTTTCGTAAACTTTGTAGCTATTCCATATAAATTCCAAAAACTCTATTTAGCCCCCTAACTCATTTGGACACCTTATCCTAAAAATAATAAGATAGAAGTATCGAAGGAGGAGTCCAAATGAGTAAACGAAATGGACCGATGGAAGGTGTAAAGAAACAATATGTACGTATGGCTTTAGAGTCTGGAAACATGTCTTTTATCGCTCGAAAAACAGGTGTGAATAAGTCGACTCTAGCTAATTGGGTGAAACAATATCGTGATGAAATAGAAGAGGATATGAGGCGAGAAGGCGTTTCGCCCTTATCTAAAACCTCTTCAGAAAATGATATTCAAAAGAAGTACGACCATGCCATGAAGCTGCTTGGCGAGAAAGAACTTGAAGTAACTATGCTTCGTGAAATGCTAAAAAAAAAGTTTCCGGACTTTCCGAACGAATAGAGTTTGCACATGAATGGATCCTGGCAGGTTTTCCTGCGACCCGTGTATTAAACATTGTTTCTGTACAACGAAGTACGTATTACCATAGACTTTCTCATCCACCGGTAAAACAAGTAAAAACAGGAGGAAGACCTATACCGGGATACTCCCAAACCAAGAAAGGCAAAAAAGTGAAAGATACGAAAATAAAGGAATATTTATTAGCGTTAATTGGGGGAGAAGAAGCTGTATATGGCTATCGAAAACTCACCAAATCCTTAAAGAAGATCTATCAATTAATCATTAATAAAAAGAAGGTCTATCGCTTGTGTAAGGAGTTAGACATTCTCATGCCTCAACGAGAAAAGAAGCAAAAGCATCCTAGAAAACTTGCGAGGAACCGTGAAGTAACAGCCCCTAATCAATTATGGCAGCTGGATATTAAATATGGATATGTATTGTCATCAAGGCGTTATTTTTTTCTCGCTAGTGCCATCGATGTCTATGATCGTACGATTGTGGGTCATTACAGAGGCACCGTTTGCGAAGCCAAGCATATAACGAAGATGCTTCAGAAAGCTATGTTGAAAAGGGGCATTCAAATCCCAGAGGAAAACGATAACCAAACACCAAAGTTAATCATTCGAACGGACAATGGCCCTCAATTTTGTAGTAACCATTTTCGTGCTTTTTGTGCTGAACAGATGAAGGTAGAACATGAAAGAATTCCACCTAAATCACCTAATCTCAATGCGTATATTGAATCGTTCCATAGCGTATTAGAGCGAGAGTGTTACCAACCCAATGAATTCATCACCTTTGAACATGCATATAAAGTGGTAGATGATTATATTAGGTTTTATAACGAAAAAAGATTTCACGGAAGCTTAAAAGATGATTCTCCCCATGAATATTATGAGAAGTGGAAAAACAATCAACTTACACCGCTCAAGTTAACCATGTAACCTCCTATTCTTTGAACTGGAAACCAGTTCAAAGAATAGGAGGCAAGCAAGCGAATGCGCGGTAGAAAAGTGAAAAATTAAGCAACATTAAGAAATATGGAGAACGTGTCCAAACTTAGGGGGTTGAACCGAACTATCGCAAAAATTGAACGGAAATAACCAGATAAGCAAGAAAGAAGAGAGCTACCGTCCCTGTGAAGAGGAAAGCTCAGATTCCAGGGGGGAAATCCGGCACTTGGGATTTTTCCGAAAATTTATGAGAAAACAGCGTTTCTAAAACATTGTTGCTTTTGAATGTTTATTATCCTCATCTCCGTTTTTACGGAGGAGGATTGGAGCGGAAGGAGCGCGACCTCCTGTGGGACTAGCGGTCGTCTAGTTCCAGCGCCTAGCCCCTCTGGGTCAAATAACCCCAAGAGATAAAAAGGAAGACCGCTTTTTTTCTCTTGAGAACATTTGCCTGTCGGGGCTACCCCAGGCACTTCCACTTTTTTTATACAGGTGAAGCCGAGGAGGCCGGGCGCCCGCCCCGCGGAGTCGTGCGCCTGGATCGGAAATCCATTAGTTTTAAAATAGCCACATTCTATGCGAAAACAGCAATTAGGAAAGAAGGAGGTATTTGAAATGGAATGGTTTTACCCTGTCATGTTTATTATTGGTTTATCCATTTCTTATTTTGTCATTAACAGAAATAAACACAAGGGTGATTCTGGAAGGGGTTTTGCGGGTGTAATACTTGTCTTTCTGCTTTTATTCCTCTTCTCGTTTTTCTTTGTTTACCTGAACAAATAAAGTTTTTTAAGGGGGTGGACGCATAGTGTATTTAAAACGGATTACATTGATGCGGGACAAGATAACAAATGACAAGCGGTACCCTTTCTCCATACCGGCACTCAACCATTTTGAGTCATTGGAGCTTGAGCATCCTGTCACATTTTTCGTAGGGGAAAACGGATCTGGCAAGTCTACCCTTCTTGAAGCAGTTGCCGATCAATGCGGCTTTAATAATGCCAGCGGCGGCAGAAACACGAACTATTCCGTTGGAGCATCTCAATCAGACCTTGGCCAATATATCAGGCTTTCGTGGCTTTCAAAAATCAATCGGGGATTCTTCTTAAGAGCGGAAAGTTTCTATCATTTTGCTTCCTACCTGGATGAACTGGCGAAAGAAGATCCAACCTTTAGATATAAGGGGTATGGAGGGAAATCTCTGCACAAGCAGTCTCACGGTGAGGCATTTCTGTCTTTGTTTCTTAACCGTTTCGGCGAGGAGAGCCTTTATCTACTGGATGAACCGGAAGCCGCTTTATCTCCTGCCCGTCAACTGGCATTCTTGAAAATCATTCATGATTTGGCAGGGAGAGGCGATGCGCAATTTATCATTGCCACCCACTCCCCGATTCTTCTTGGATATCCTCATGCTTCTATTTATAATTTTGACAGTGCACCTATGGGAAAAATCAACTACGAAGATACAGAACATTATCAAATTACAGCAGGCTTCCTCAATCGAAAAGAACAGTTTCTAAAAGAGTTATTCAGGGATGAAGAATAATAGAGAGAAGTTCGGCTGTTTGTTGATCATCAAGTAAGGCGTGATTTTTGGAGCAGTCATAATTAACAGAGAATCTGCGTATACTTCTCAATATAGATTAATGAGGAGTGAAACACAGTGGAAAAATCACCAATAGACTATAATCGAATTTCCAAAGCATTACAGTCTACGATTGAATCAATAGAAGACGAAAAAGTTCAGATGGACAGCGAGGTGCTGGGAGGTTTGTTGTCAGCAAAGGAAGATTTGACGAATGCTCTTGCCTTTGAGTTGTTCTACAGCAACCCCCGCAACCAGTCTTGAGATGTAAGAATACTGCTTTTTTAAATCCTCCCGGAATCTGGTTGTGATTCTATTCTGATACTGTATGATACGAAGAGAGATACTATGTAAGGATGATAACTTGCAGGACACAAATATTGCTGATACAGAAACGCAAGCGCTGGATGCTTGCGTTTTCTTTTGTTAAAGTATACAATTAATCTTTTATGGATTAAGAAATTTCACATTAATATATAATAGATTTCAGAGTGAAGATGGAGGAAGCTATGAGAGGTAAATTACCATTTGCATTGTCCAAGGAGCAGTCTTTTTATGAGGGGCTTGGTGACTGGATAGGAGACGTATTCTATGATATTCTCCCTGAAAAAGGCTTTGAGCTGAGGGATGAACAAATTTATATGGCTTTTCAGGTGCTGAAATCATTTCAGGACAAAAAAGTAATGTTCGCTGAAGCGGGTGTGGGTACCGGCAAAACGCTTGTTTATCTACTCTATGCACTGGCATATGCCCGATATACCGGAAAACCGGCAATCATTGCCTGCGCGGATGAAACACTGATCGAACAGATTGTTAAAAAAGAAGGCGATATCAAGAAAATTGAACAGGCATTGAACCTTGAGGTGGACGTAAGATTGGCGAAGTCAAGGGAACAATATCTATGCTTGCAGAAGCTGGAGTCCGAAATGCTTGAAGAGGATAAATTCATGGATATATTCAACACTCTGCCTGAATTCGTCCATGGAAAGTCTTCTATGACGAAATACCACCGTTATGGAGATCGTAAAGAGTATAGCGGATTGAGTGATACGGAATGGGAATCTGTCGGCTGGGATAACCTTCAAGACTGTATGTCCTGTGCGCAGCGCCACCGCTGCGGCCAGACATTGAACAGGGACTATTACCGTGAAGCGGCTGATTTGATAGTCGTGTCACACGATTTTTATATGGAACACATTTGGACTAAGGAATCCAGAGTGAGAGAAGGCCAGCTCCCATTGCTTCCCCAAGCCAGTTCCGTTATTTTTGATGAAGGCCACCTCCTTGAATTTGCTTCTCAGAAGGCATTGACCTACCGGATCAGAAAAGAGACACTCGAAAGCCTGCTTGAAAAAATGACGGCTAGCGATATGCGGGAAAATACTATGTATCTCATTGAGGACATTATTAATCAAAATGACTATTGGTTTCAATGTTTGAACCTCTCTGCCAAAAAAGACGAAGATGCGTTCCGTCTTCATGTTGACAAGACAGCAAGTGTGAAAGAGGAAGGACGCAAATTGGTAGGTCTAATTGATAAATTGACCGAAGAACTCGTGTTTGAATCCGAGATGTATGTGATGGACGAGTATTTGTTGAAAGTGATCGAAGAGTACCTGGAACAAATCCTTTACTCATTAAAGTTGTTCCTGGAAGAAAATAAGGGAATTAACTGGCTTGAAACTAACAAAGGGAATGACACGCTCGTCATCATGCCCCGGCTGGTAGAGGAGATACTCAGACAGAAAGTGTTCAATCAAAAGATTCCTTTTGTCTTTTCATCAGCTACGTTGTCGAACAACAAAGATTTTTCTTATTTGGCAAACAGCCTTGGAATCGATCAGTACGAATCATTTTCGGTAGAATCACCTTTCGATTATGAGGAAAATATGAAAATCGATATTCCTGCATTAACTTCAGGAGTTCCAGAGGAAAAGCTGCAGTATTGCCTGGAGAAGATAGAAGAAAATGAAGGGAAGACCCTCTTGTTATTCTCAAGCAAAAGAGACCTGGAGATATTCAAAGGGTACCTTGAGGATAAGAATTTGCCTTATCCAGTTTACTACGAAGGAGATGAAGAAATCAGCTTGGCTGTTGAACGGTTCCAAAATGAACGGAACAGTGTTCTCTGCTCCTACCACCTATGGGAAGGACTGGATATTCCTGGAGACTCACTGTCACAGGTGCTGATTTATTCATTGCCTTTCCCGCCCAAGGATCCTGTCTTTGATGCAAAGAGAAATCATGCTGAAAATCCATTTGAAGAAGTGGATCTTCCTTACATGCTGCTGCGGCTTAAGCAGGGCATCGGAAGGCTGATAAGGACCTCCGAGGATAAGGGAAGTGTATCCATTTTGCTGAAGGAGGAGGAAAAGCCTCTACTGCCTCAAGTCAAGTCTGTACTGCCATATTAATACTTTTTAAAGCGGAAAATACGTTGTTTGTATTTCCCGCTTTTTCATTTTTAACATTTTTCTAGACCTTGTCCCATAGTTTTAAAGAGGGGTGTTTTTCCATACATGGGAAGCGGCTAAAGACTCTCGCGGTTACAGGAGAATCTGGCATATGTATTTTAAAAAACAATTGCTATACCGGTCTTCAGAGAAGAATTTATCAGAAAACTATGATAAAATAGCATGGTAAACCGAGATTAGGGGGAGTAATATGTCAACAGAGATAAAAGAAATTGAAAAAGATTTTTTAGAATATGTAAAGAAAATGTCAGCATACAATGAAGCCCTGGGCCTTATTTTTTGGGACTTAAGGACTGGAGCGCCTAAAAATGGAATTGAACAGCGATCAGAAGTAATCGGACTGTTGTCTTCAGAAGTGTTTGAAATGTCAACAAGCAAAGAGATGGCAGCTTACATAGCAAAATTATCCGCACATAAATCCGACCTGACGGAAATGGTCCTGAAAGTACTGGAAGAGTGCCAAAAAGAATACGATCGCAATAAAAAAATACCTGCAGATGAATATAAGGAATATGTCGTGCTTCAATCCAAAGCCGAAAGTGCCTGGGAAGCGGCAAAAGAAAACGATGACTTTGATTCCTTCCAGCCTTACCTTGAAAAATTGGTTGAGATCAATAAGAAGTTCATAGGGTATTGGGGATACGAGGGCAATAAATACAATGCACTGCTTGATATGTATGAGCCGGGCGTCACGGTTGAAGTACTCGATAGGGTATTTGGCGAGCTGCGTGACAAAATTGTTCCGCTTGTCCAGCGCATCAGTGAGAGTGACAGCAAGCCTGAGACTGACTTCATTTTTGAGCATTTCCCTAAAGGAAAGCAAAAAGAATTCAGCCTTAAGATTCTGGAACAGATGGGATACGATTTCAATTCCGGGAGACTGGACGAAACGGTCCATCCTTTCGCCATCGGCTTGAACCCTGGTGATGTAAGGGTGACAACTAAGTACGATGAAGGCGATTGGAGAACGGCAGTCTTTGGTACCATCCATGAAGGCGGCCATGCGCTGTATGAACAGAATATTTCAGGCGGCCTGACAGGCACTCCGCTTGCAACCGGCACCTCCATGGGAATCCACGAATCTCAATCACTATTCTACGAGAATTTCGTAGGAAGAAACTATTCCTTCTGGGAGAAGAACTATTCCCTGCTTAAGGAGTATGGAGAAGGACAGTTTGATGAAGTCGGACTGGAAGATTTCTATCGTGCTATCAATGAATCTAAGCCTTCTTTAATCAGGATTGAAGCGGATGAACTGACATACCCGCTTCACATCATGATCCGCTACGAAATTGAGAAAGGTCTTTTCAACGATGAAATTGAAGTGAAAGATCTGCCGCAGATCTGGAATGACAAATACGAAGAGTATCTAGGAATCAGGCCAGAAACCAATGCAAGAGGCGTGCTGCAAGATGTCCATTGGGCAGGGGGCAGCTTCGGCTACTTCCCATCTTACGCATTAGGCTATATGTATGCTGCTCAATTCAAGGAAGCGATGATCAAAGACATTCCTAATTATGATGAACTGCTTCAAAAAGGTGACCTGGCTCCTATCCGCGAATGGATGACAAAGAATGTACATCAATGGGGGAAAATGAAGAAGCCGCTTGAAATTCTTACAGAGGTAACAGGAGAAGGGCTGAATGCCACTCATCTTGTAAACTACCTCACTGAGAAGTATTCCAGAGTTTATAACTTATCTTAATAATTTTCAGTTGAAGCCGGCAGTCCCTTTGATGGGTCTGCCGGTTTTTTGCTATGTAAAGCAATATAATGAATTCATTGGAAAACGCGGGGAAGGTGTATTAGGTAGAACATTCTCCTCTTAAAGGGAGCGGGATACATAAAATAAGGGATCTCGCTAAGGAAGCGAGGGACATCAAAGGGGAAAAACATGAAGATGATGTACTTCGCTAAGGAAGCGAGGGACAACAAAGGGGCAAATCATGAAGTTGATATATCTCGCTAGGGAAGCGAGGGACATCAAAGGGGAAAAACATGAAGTCGATGTACTTCGCTAAGGAAGCGAGGTACATCAAAGGGGAAAAACATGAAGATGATGTACTTCGCTAAAGAAGCGAGGTACATCAAAACCCAAAATCGAGAAGATAATGTACTTCGCTAAGGAAGTGAGGTACATCAAAACGAAAAAATGATAATCCCCGCTAAGAAAACGAGTGCACCGACCTAGTAATCGCAAGGGTTACGCCCTCGAAAAATACCCCTGCCTAAAAAATCAATCATAAAATCACAATGAGTCACCGTACCATAATCAAGAAATTTCACTAAACTAAAACAACAAAAAAACAGGCCTCTATTAAAAGAGACCTGTAACCATATTCACCACAACTTAAATCCATTTGAACCCGGCGGTGCGTTTTGAATCATATCGGCAAACGGAATCGTATAAGCGATCAAGATCAAAGCAGCCAGAACAGTGAGCCAGATTTTCCAATTTTCAAGCACCATCGGGGTCTTCTCTGCTTCATCGGCTGTTTCTCCAATTGGGAACTCTTCTTCACCTTTAGGAGCAAAGAATGCCAGGTTAGTGAAGATATAAAGAATCAAGATGATTCCAAGGAAAAGAATGGTTCCGCCGACTGCCTGTGCAACCTGATACGGGATCCAGTCCAATGCCTGAGGGGCATCACCATATGTTGAGAAGGAAGAACGTCTTGGTGCACCTAGCAGCCCGACAGCGTGCATGGCTCCAGACATGATGCTCATTCCTGCTGCCCATACGACTGCTTGGATGATTGCCAGTTTGTTCATTTTTTTAGTAAGAACGCGTCCGGTCAAATGAGGAACGAGCCAATAGGCTATCCCGAAGAAGGTCAATACAACAGAAGTTGCAAGTGTCAAATGGAAGTGTCCTGTAACCCAAATGGTATTGTGGACCACCTGGTTCATTTGGTTTGAGGCATTGATCAGTCCGCCGGCTCCGGCAGGGATGAAAGCCGCCATTCCGATGAATGGAACAGTAAAACGTGCATCTCCCCAAGGAAGTTTTTTAAACCAGCCGAATAATCCAGTGGCCCCTTTGGACCTTCCATACATTTCAAAGGTTGCAAACAATGAGAAAGCAGTCATCAATGATGGGATGACAACCATGAAGGTTAAAACAACCTGCAGGAACTTCCAAGTTGCATCTATTCCAGGCTCCACCAGCTGATGGTGAAATCCTACTGGAATCGAGAAGAGCAGGAATAAGATAAAAGACAGACGTGCCAATGAATCAGAGAATATTTTTCCACCAATGATTTTTGGGATGATCACATACCAAGCCATGTATGCGGGAAGCAGCCAGAAATACACAAGCGGATGGCCGAAGTACCAGAAAAGCGTCCGGCTGATCAGAACGTCGACTTCAGAAACTAGTCCAAGTGACCATGGCAGCAGTTGAAATAACACCGTTCCTGCAACACCCAAGGTAGCCACAATCCATAAAACTGTATTAATGATGGCCATGAACGTCAAAAGAGGACTAGGCTGGCCGGGATGCTTTTTTCTCCAGTGGATATATTCAGCAATCATTGCACCTCCGCCGATCCAGCTGCCCACCACAACAAAAGTCAAACCAAGATAAAAAATCCAGTGAGCTTGAAGTGGAGCATAAAAGGTGTAAAGAACAGTAGCTTCATTTAATAAAATCATAACCGCTGCCATAGCAGTCCCGACAAGCATTACCCAGAATCCAATCCAGCCTGCTTTGCGTGAACCGCTGCGATATGTGCCGGATGTTCTTGAAATAGCGGCATGCTGAAAACCTAAGATAAAAAATGTCGTAAGTACAAGTCCCAATAGAACTCCATGAACGGTTAAAACTTGATAGTAACCAATATTCGCAGGAAGAGTGAAGCTTCCTGACCTGACCAGCACCTGCAGCAGCCCTGCAAGCCCTCCTAGAGCCAGTGCAATGAACGCTGCATATAAATGAGCAAGTGCTAAACGGCCATCCCTTCGATCAACTTTTGTCATCATGTCAATCCACCACCTTGATCTTTGTTTGCATCATATGGTGACCTGTCCCGCAATACTCATTGCACAAAACGAGATATTCACCTTTTTTATCAAAAGTTGTTACGTATTCACTGATGAATCCTGGCTCAAGCATCATATTAATATTAGTGCCTGCCACTTGAAATCCATGCACTACGTCTTTTGTAGTCGCAATGATTTTCACCTTTGAGTCAACAGGAACTTCAATTTCCTCACCGGCGAAGTAAAAGAAGGCTGAACCGACAACGACCAGTTCATAATCCCAGTCTTTGCCCTCGACTTTTTTTAATCCAGGCTCACTGAATGGAGCGATTTGATCGACCTGCTCAGGATCGATATACGCCTTGGCGCTTGGCGGAGTATGACCTGAATGAAAAGCGCCGATACCTAGAATGATTAAGAATATAATAAGAGACCCAGTACCAAAAGCAAGCCACCATTTTTCATAACGGTGCATATGCATACAATCTTCCCCTTCCACTTAGAAACGATCTATGAAAATATAAAAAACACCAAACCAGCTGAGGATAAGAAACAGCCCGAGTAACAATACGGCCGCGAAAGTTCCTTTCAAAGATGAGGAATCTTCGGTCTTTACCTTCGTCTTGTGATTTAACTGCGGATTTGCCATGCGGCTCACTCCTTTCCTGTAGCTAACACTATCTTGATACTTTAATAATAGGGAAGAAACTATATCCTATCTGTGATATAAGTCACACCTGATAAGAATATTTGTGAAAGAAGTGTGAAGAACGAGGATGAGGAGTTTTAAGAAGGTTTTGAAAACCAAATCTAATAGTATAAATAAGCGAACAAACGATACAAAAATTTGTTTATTGTTCGTATATTTGTCTAAAAAGACTTGAAATTCCATTCTAACCTGATATACTAATGAGTAATTACATAACACTTACTCATATAACCGCAGGAATATGGCCTGCAAGTCTCTACCGGATAACCGTAAATTATTCGACTATGAGTGAGCAATGGACGGAAGAGTTCTTTCTGTTTTCTTTGGTTTTATAAAGCTCAAAGGCATTGTCTCGCTCATATGATGAGTGTGATGCCCTTGAGCTTTTTTCTGCTGGAGGGCGGAAGGAGGAGAATGGATTGAAAAAGTTAGAAGAGAAAATCATCAAAGAGGGAAGCGTGTTATCTGACTCAGTTCTGAAAGTGGATTCCTTTTTAAACCATCAGGTCGACCCATTTTTAATGAAAGAGATTGGAGAAGAGTTTTCGAGGCTTTTTGCGGATAGAGGTATCACAAAGATTGTGACTCTTGAATCATCCGGGATCGCGCCTGCTGTGATGGCAGCGTTAACGATGGATGTCCCGCTCGTTTTTGCAAGGAAGCGAAAGTCGCTTACTTTGACGGAGGGACTGCTTACCGCAGATGTGTATTCATTTACAAAGGAAGAAACAAATACGATAACCATTTCTGAAAAGTACATAAAAAAGACTGATAATGTCCTGATCATAGATGATTTTCTTGCCAATGGACAAGCTGCAGAAGGATTGATCAACATTGTTTCCCAAACAGGTGCCTCCATTGCAGGCATAGGGATTGTCATCGAAAAAGCTTTTCAAGATGGAGGAAAGCTGCTGAGAGAAAAAGGATTTAAGGTAGAGTCTCTTGCAAGGCTTCAATCACTGTCAGGCGGAAAAGTAGAATTCGCAGAGGAGGCTTTAACATGAACTCATTGAAATTATCTTCACTTGCGATTCAGCATGTTCTTGCCATGTATGCAGGGGCAGTCATTGTCCCTTTGATCGTTGGCGGGGCACTTGGTCTTACCGGAGAGCAGCTTACTTACTTAGTTTCGATTGATATTCTTATGTGCGGTGTGGCGACTATTTTACAAGTCTGGAAGAATCGTTTCTTCGGTATCGGGCTTCCAGTTGTACTTGGCTGTACATTTACAGCAGTGGGACCGATGATTACCATTGGCGGGCAGTATGGAATTCCGGCCATCTATGGGTCCATTCTTGTTTCGGGTCTGTTCGTAATGGTGATTTCCAAATACTTTGGCAAGCTGATTCGTTTCTTCCCTCCGGTAGTCACTGGATCCGTTGTGACGATAATCGGAATTACGCTGATCCCGGTAGCTATGAATAACATGGCAGGCGGTGAAGGCTCAGCTGACTTTGGTGCTCTTTCCAACATCGGCTTGGCTTTTGGAACCCTGCTTTTCATCATTTTATTGTTCCGTTTCTTTAAAGGATTTGTTAGAGCGGTAGCCATTCTATTGGGCTTGTTGGCCGGCACGTTAGCAGCAGGGTTTATGGGCAAGGTTGATTTTTCACCGGTAGCTGAAGCTTCTTGGTTCCACTTGGCCCAGCCGTTCTACTTCGGAATGCCGGAATTTCATTTGACAGCCATTTTAACCATGATTCTGGTAGCGATGGTCAGTCTGGTAGAATCGACAGGTGTATATTTTGCGCTAAGTGACATCTGTGAGGAAAAAATAGAAGAAAACGATGTGGCGAGGGGATACCGTGCGGAAGGGGCAGCCATCGTGCTGGGAGCAATTTTCAATGCTTTCCCTTACACTACCTACTCTCAAAACGTTGGACTTACTCAGCTTTCAGGTGTCAAAACGAAAAATGTGATTTATTTAACTGGTGGCATGCTGGTCGTACTTGGACTTGTACCAAAAATCGGAGCACTGACCACTGTCATACCATCTCCTGTACTTGGAGGCGCGATGATTGCCATGTTCGGCATGGTGGTCGCATATGGAATCAAAATGCTTGGCCGTGTCGAATTCGATTCACAGGAGAATCTATTGATTGTTGCCTGTGCAGTCGGGATGGGCATGGGCGTTACTGTTGTTCCTGACATGTTCAGCCAGCTGCCTGGAAGCCTGCAGATCCTGACCAGCAACGGCATCGTAGCAGGAAGCCTGACAGCCATTCTTTTGAATATTGTTTTCAATGTAAGAAGATCTGAAAAAACTGTGAGAGTAGTGGAGCAGAGAGCTTCTTGATCTCTTGTAAAAGCCAAGAGTGATATTTAAGGTCATTGAAAAAATTTCTGTAAATTTTAAATTGTTGAAACGTACCTTTTCCGCTTCCAATATTATGAATGAAAGTTGGATTCCGTTCACAATACCCGCCTGCGTTGGGCTGGCGCCTGATCTTAAGGGAAAGTGCCTGTTAGTTCCTTAATTAAGTGCCCAGCAGTATGAATAAGGGAACTTTTTTCCCTTAATTTTAAAATCAAGCTAATTCTGGGATGAATAGAGGAAATTTTTTCTCTTATTTGAATAAAAAGCACATTTTTTAAGTGTCTGAAGTTAAATAAGGGAATTTAATTCCCCTATTTAAACTTTTTTAAATGTTTTTTGCTAAATAAGGGAAAATTATTCCTTTATTTACTACCTACCATACTGAACAGCTTTGATAAGTGCCACGTTGATGATCTTTCCTCTAAGAGGCAGGATCGCCTGGAAATGGTCGGTCCACCGGTCACTGTCATGAATCAGCTGCTTTTCATCGACTAGTCATTGAAGATGAAAAGTAGCTCCTGCAGGCAAATGATTAAAAAAGATTAAAGGATTCTAAAGCTATATAGAGAGCAACATATTCATTGTCTTTTCTGTGTGAATAAAAAGTAGATTCTAATATCTGGTAGATTTTCAGCGCCCTCGGTTATTCAGGGCTTTTTTCTATGAGAGGTTAAAGTGTTTCGATAGTCACAACTGCTTGACCCCGGTTTTCGAAGAATGGAATCTTAACCATTTTGTTGATAGGGGAAGCCGGTAGAGATCCGATGAAGCACCTGCAGAAGAGCCTGTCACGATTAATATAAATTGCCGATGCAGATTAAATAGATACAAAAGACCAAGCAGAAGCCGTTATTTTCTGCTTGTCAGACACTTCCGCAGACCTTGCTGCATACAATGGAAGCAGCGAGTTCATGGAGGTATGGAAATGGAGAAATTTTATTGCGACAGATGTCGGAGACTCTTTGAAAAGGAAGATATATGTGATTTATGCTGCGAAGAAACCAAGAAAATAACGATTCAAAATCAGTTTCATAAAATTTCAGATCAACAGGATTAGTGAAGTAAGAGCAATCTCCTCATGAAAGTATACGGCTTATGTTAAAATGAGGAAAATAGTTAAAAGGGGAGATTGTGATGTTTTTACCATCTTTTGAGCTAAAGGGAAAGACTGCCGTTGTTACAGGAGCAGGCAGAGGAATAGGACGGGCAATTGCCATCGGTATGGCGGAAGCTGGTGCTGATGTAGCCATTTTATCCAGAACAGAGGAAGATTTGAAGGAAACCGCAACTCATATTGAAAAGATCGGAAGAAAAGCATACATATTGACTACAGATGTTACGATAAGAGAAGAAGTAGAAAAAGCTATTTCAAGTGTGAAAGAACAGGCCGGATCTATCGACATTCTTGTCAATAATGCCGGAATGAATATCAGGTCTAAAGCTCTGGATGTAACAGATGATGAATGGGAGAAAATCATGGATACCAACCTTAAATCCGCATTCATGATGAGCCAGGAAGCAGGTAAGATCATGAAAGAGCAAAACAGCGGTAAAATCATTACGATTGCATCTGTTGCGGGGCATGTTGCACTGCGGACTGGGGTGGTCTATGCAGCCACAAAAGCTGCACTGATCCAGATGACCAAAGTTCTTGCATTAGAGTGGGGAAGTTATAATATCAACGTGAATAGCATCGGGCCGTGGTACTTCAAAACGCCTCTGACTGAAAAGCTCCTTGCAGACGAAGAATACGTGCAGGATATTTTGGCGGTCACTCCCATGAAGCGGGTTGGTGAATTGGAGGAGCTGGTGGGACCGGCTGTATTCCTCGCTTCTTCAGCTGGAAACTATGTGACCGGACAGACTCTCTTCGTAGACGGCGGGATGACGATCCAAGGATTTTGATTAAGTTATCTGCTTAACATAATAGGCCGTCTAATTAATTATCGAGTTCCAGGTTCTGGGCTTATTCTCTTGCAGCCTCTGATACAGGGCTGAGGATCACGATGGTTGTTAGCACGCATTTGGGAATATGAGTCAATGAGAGTGAGGAAATCCATAGATGTTGGCCCTAAAAGAGAAGATACGTGCCAATGAGAGTGAAGAAATTCATAGATGTTGGCCCTAAAAGAGAAGATACGTGCCAATGAGAAGGAAGAAATCCATAGATGTTGGCCAGCAAAGAAAAGATTCGGGCCAATGAGAGTGAAGGAATTTGTAGATGTTGGCCCGCTAAGAGAAAATACGGACCAGTGAGAGTGAAGAAATTTATAGATATTGGCCCGCAAAGAGAAAAACGGACCAGTGAGAGTGAAGAAATTTATAGATGTTGGCCCGCAAAGAGAAGATACGTGCCAATGAGAATGAAGAAATCCATAGAATTGGCCCGCATAGAGAAAATACGGACCAGTAAGAATGAAGAAATTCATAGATGTTGGTCCGCAAAGAGAAGATACGGACCAGTGAGCGTGAGGAAATCTATAAATATTGGCCCGCAAAGCATAAATACCCGAGGCCGACTGCTATATCCACAAGAATTAAAGTAAGATATGGCAAAATAACTAGTAAAATAACTAGTAAAATAACAAAGAGAGAAGGTATGCGAATAGACGATTCGTATGTCTTCTCTCTTTGTCATAATTTTTCAGTCTAGGTCGACCATTATCACAACGATGAATTCATTGCCATTTTCTAAAGTGATTGGAAGCCTTAATGCCCGGTCAAAACCGGACAGCCTTGATTCGCCTGCAATAACGGTAGGCGGGGTAATATCCATGGAATGCCCCAGCTGGTAAATGTGTGTAGAGAGGTTGCCGGCAATCATATTGCCTAGTTCACCTGCAAAGGATTCAAGCATTTCCCCTTCGAGAGGCATACCGAACATGGCATTTCCAAGGCCTTGGAAGTCCTCTATATCTCCATCGAAGATGATCTGCCCCCGAATGTCACCAGTAAGACCGATTAATACACCAATCTTATGTGTCCTCAAAGGCTCTGAAAGAAGAGTGGGCTGATCGACTTTTACAGGGAGGGGAATGACCGATTTGATTGACTGTATCGTACCATTTAAAATATCGGTAACACTTTTTGTAGTTGTAGTCATGTCGAATCCTCCATTATTTTGTCTTTTTTTAGCTTAGCATAATTTCTGAAAAAAGAATGATGATTTTGAATTTTGAAAAAGTAGATCGTTGATTCTTTATAAAGTAGTGCTTTTTACATGATTTCTATGTATATAGGTATTATCGACAGAAAACACCGCTTGTTTACTGTCTCTGTTAAGAAAAATGAATGATTTTTTTCAGCTTGGTAAAGATATCCTTACTGAGGTAAGGAGAGATCAATATGCCTAAAATCATAAACGTAGAAACGGCCATCCCCCCGCACTCTATTAAACAAGGGGAAGTGGCGAACTTTGCCGAAAATTTATTCTCCCGGGACTTCAGGGACATTAAAAGACTTTTGCCGGTATTCCAGAATGGTGAAATTGAATCCAGGCATTTTGTCCATGATATTGAATGGTTCAAAAGACCTCGTTCATTTCAGGAAAAGAATGACTCTTTTATAGAAAACGCAGTCACATTAGGGACAGAAGCCATTCGAAAGTGTATTGAAAGAAGCAGTCCGGTTTCTTACAAGGATATTGACGCTATTTTCACTATATGTACGACTGGACTTGCCACCCCAAGTATTGAGGCAAGGATTATGAACCACCTTCCATTTCCAGATCATGTGAAAAGAATCCCGATTTGGGGCCTGGGGTGTGCGGGAGGGGCAAGCGGCTTGGCAAGGGCATATGAGTACTGCCTCGCGTTTCCGAAGGCTAATGTTTTGGTGCTGTCAATTGAACTTTGCTCCCTGACATTTCAGCACGGAGACCGGTCGAAGAGCAACTTGATCGGCACCTCCTTGTTTGCTGATGGAACAGCCTGCTGCCTGGTGAGCGGTGATGAAAGCGAGGCTGTACAAAAAGCAGCTGCCCCGCTGCCTGCCATCTTTGCAACACAAACAACTACTATGAAAAATTCTCTCGATGTCATGGGATGGGATATCAAAGATGATGGATTATTTGTTGTCTTTTCAAAAGATATTCCTTCGATTATAGAAGAATGGTTAAAGCCAAATGTTGAAAAACTGCTGAAGCAGCACAAATTATCCCTAAAGGATATTAATCACTTTGTTGCCCACCCTGGAGGGAAGAAGGTAATCGAAGCTTATGACAAGGCACTGATGTTAAAAGAAGGCCTTCTTGATATTTCGAGAGATACATTGAGAAAATTCGGCAATATGTCTTCAGCAACAATCCTTTATGTGTTAAAAGAGCACTTGAACAAAGATATAAAAGAGGGTGATATCGGACTTGGGGTGGCTCTTGGCCCGGGATTCAGTTCAGAATTACTACTGATGAGGTGGGAATGATGTTTTATATACTGTTTGCAGTCATAGCGATTCAGCGTATGGTAGAGCTGGTTATTGCTAAAAGAAATGAAAAATGGATGAAAGGTAGAGGCGCAAGGGAATACGGCCAGAAACATTATAAGCTGATGGTTTCCATTCATCTGCTTTTCTTTATTTCTTTATTGGCGGAAGAATTCTTCTTAAAAAGAACTCTGAATGATTACTGGGGTTTGTTATTCATCCTTTTTCTAATCACTCAGGCTGGCCGGGTATGGGTCATTGCTTCATTGGGAAAATACTGGAATACGAAAATCATAGTGCTGCCACAGGCAGAAGTGGTAGCGAAAGGCCCCTATAAATTTATCAAGCATCCCAATTATTTTATTGTCACAGTCGAACTGATAGTCATACCTTTAATGTTTAACGCTTATTGGACATTATTCATTTTTGCTTTGCTTAACCAATTTATTTTGTCTGTGCGCATTCCTTTGGAAGAAAAGGCCCTGAAAGAAGCGACAAACTACCAGGCTGTCCATCAAGGCAAAAAGCGGTTTCTACCTGTGATGAAAAAAGAAGAAGTTGACTGAGTTGCTGCAGCCTTTATGGTCGCTGCTTTCGACATTCGAAAAAAAAAGAAGCAAATTTAAAAAAAATGAATGAAACATCATTGAAAATGATTATCATTTTTGATAAAATTCTAATTGAAGATGAAAATTATTCTCAAGACGAGTGAAAGGAAAGGGGTTTCTACATGGTTTTATTTTTGGTCATTTTTACAGCTGCAGCTTACGGCATGGTCATGAAGTATGTGCTGAATAATGTGTTCGTTTCACAAAGTACTTCCGCTGCTGCTTCTAAAGGCGGGCTGGTAGAAGAGAAAAAACCAACAGAACTGGTTCCTGCCTATAATCGTCAATAGCTTCCTGAAAAGGACTGAATGTTCAAGACCTCTTGAATATTGAGTCCTTTTTTGTTGTTCATAAAATTTAATTACTCCTGTGTGGGCGCTGGGATATCTACGTCCAGCTCATTGGGACGAATGTTCTGAAGACATTAAAAGGAAAGACGGCCTTTTGTCTCTTTGGAATATTTGCCTGTCGGGTTGGGCAAGAGCTTTCTCTTTAGTTCTTTAGAAGCAGTTTGCAGCATTCTCTGGGGTGTATGAACTGTGGACTAACCAAGTAACTCGGTGGGTTTTTTGCTATCTTTTAATAGGAAAGAAGCGAATTATAAGCTAAAATAAAGATGCATATCAATATCATGACTACTCAAAGGTGTAAGGGGAAGGTTCTTTTGCAAACGCTATCAGACAATAAGACGACAAATAAATTAAAAAAACTAGCTTCTTTATATGAAACTCTTGTTGAGACCGGAGATAAAGAAACGGCTGCCAAAGCCGAACTGCTGGCTCATAAGTTTTGGAAAAATGAATTCATAGCGGGATTTTGCGGACACTTTTCTGCCGGTAAATCCACCATGATCAACGCACTTGCAGGGGAGGAATTGCTGCCTTCAAGCCCGATTCCAACATCTGCAAACCTGGTAAAGCTTCATCATGCAGAGTCAGATTTTGCGAAGATTCATTACCATGACCGGAAATCAGTTATCTTCAATGGTGCTTATGACTTCAATATTGTGAAAAGGTATTGTAAAGATGGAGAAAACGTCCAAAGCATTGAGATAGGAAAAAAGGATACTAAGCTTCCTGACGGAGTGACCGTCCTGGATACACCGGGAGTAGACAGTACGGATGATGCTCACCGTATATCAACCGAGTCGGCTCTCCATCTAGCGGATATTGTGTTCTATGTAATGGATTACAACCATGTGCAGTCGCAGCTGAACTTCGAGTATGCTCGAGAGCTGGCTAACCATGGAGTGAGGCTGTACCTCATAGTAAATCAAATTGATAAACATAACGAAGACGAATTGTCGTTTGAAAATTTCAAGCAATCGGTATCAGAGTCATTCTCAGCATGGCAGGTAAATCCTGAACGGATATTTTTCACTTCTCTCAGGGATTCCGATAATCCTGACAATGAATTTTCTGAAGTCAGGAACTTGATCAACAGCCTATTTAAAAATAAGGATGAACTTCTTCAGCATTCTTTTGCTGCCGGTGTAAACCTCCTTGTCAGTGAACATGAACGATGGCTGAAAGAAAACTTGAAGGAGCAGCGAGATTCTCTTGCAGACATACTATCGGATGAAGATTTCCAGAATAAAGAGGCATTGTATCAGCGTGAGTCTAAATTAAGTGAAAAGATTGCCAGAAACAGTTCAAAGCACTACGTCGATATTTTTGACGAAGAAAGAGAAAAGATTCTTAAGAACGCTTATTTAATGCCATTCGAAACGAGGGAATCCGCCAAAAGATATCTGGAATCACTTCAAGATGATTTCAAGGTAGGGATGATCTTTGCCAAAAAGAAAACAGAAGAAGAGCGGCATCAGCGTATGAAAGAGCTGATTCGTAATCTTGGAAGTAATGTTCAGTCCCAGCTGGAGTGGCATTTGCGTGGATTAGGCAGTCTTGTGATGAAAAAGGCTAGATTTCATGACGAATATTTAATTGCCAAATCAGAAGGACTGACCGTGCAAGTTACAGAAGAGGATTTAAAGGAATCGGCAAGGCCAGGTGCAAGGGTGACAGGAGAGTATGTCCTTAATTACTGCGAAGAGCTGGCAGGAAAGCTGAAAAGAAAAGCAAGAAATGAAACACAAGAATTAAAAAACAGTCTTATAGAGTTGGTTGAAGAAGAGAAAGCCCAAGAAAATGAAGAATTAGGTTTAAAGTATAAAGAGATAAAACAGAAAACCGATGCTCTGAAAAAGCTTGAATTTATTAATGAAGACTTGGAAATCAAGATTAATAACCTTCAAAGTATCATTCAAGATAAAGTAAATCTTCCATCCACAGAAATGATCAACCAGTGGGATGAAGAGTGGGAAAAGAAAGAGAAAGATTATGTCTTGTATACTGAAGATCTTATAGAAGAAGAGTTGCTGGAAAACGAAACGGCTGCCAGAGAGATTGAGGGAAATCAATCAGAAGCAGACAATCGGAACCTTTCACTGGAACCATTGATTCAGCGGTTGAATGTAATGGGGTCAAAATTTGAAACCATCAACGGGTTAAAACAAACAGCTCAGGTGCTGCAAAAGAAGGCAGAGAGGCTTCAGGATCAGCAATTTACCATTGCGTTATTCGGTGCCTTCAGTGCCGGTAAATCCTCTTTTGCCAATGCGCTACTGGGAAGCAAGGTGCTGCCGGTAAGCCCGAATCCTACCACGGCTTCCATCAATCGTATCAGGCCGCCAATGGATGGAAATCATCATGGAACGGCAAAAGTGTTCTTGAAAAGCGAGAAGGAAATGTTGATAGACGTCCAGAATTCAATGAATATCTTCAGGTACCATGCTGATTCACTAAGTGAAGCTGCAGAGCGCATTCCTGAACTGTTAAACAGCAAAGATGGGGAAGGGAAGGAGAAAGTCCACCTTTCGTTCCTTGCCGCGTTCCTAAGAGGATATTCTGACTATCATTCACAGCTTGGTGAAGTACTGAAAGTTGATATGGAGGAATTTAAGGGATTTGTCGCAAACGAAAGTCAGTCTTGCTTCGTGGAATCTATTGATCTTTTCTACGATTCTCCTATTACCAGGCAGGGAATAACCTTGGTGGATACTCCGGGAGCTGATTCAATCAATGCCAGACATACCGGGGTGGCTTTCCAATATATTAAGAATTCTGATGCGATTCTGTTTGTAACCTATTATAATCATGCTTTTGCAAAAGCAGATCGTGAATTCCTTATTCAGCTGGGCAGGGTGAAGGATGCATTCGAAATGGATAAGATGTTCTTCGTAGTCAATGCGGTGGACCTTGCTAAAGACGAGGACGAAAAACAAGAAGTCATTGATTATGTAAAAAAACAGCTAGTCCAGTACGGAATTCGTTTTCCAAGAATTTTTGGAGTTTCCTCCAAGCTGGCAATAGAAGAAGAGGATGCAAGTCTTTCCGGAATAGATTCATTCAAAGATGAATTCGATCAATTCATTGATGGAGAGTTAAAGTGGATGGCAGCTCAATCTGCAGAAGCAGAGTGGAAGAGGGGCTTAGAGCGATTAAGATCACTGATCGAGAACTCTTCCATGGATGAGCAGAAGCGTGAAGCTAGAAGAGAAGAATTGCTGCTGCTTAGAGAAAAGCTGAAAGATTTCCTGAAGAGCGAGGCTCCAGAAAGCATCAAGCTGCGTATAACTCAAGAAATTAAAGAGCTGATTCATTATGTGAAACAGAGAGTATTCCTGCGCTTTTCAGACTTTTTCAAGGAAGCATTTCATCCGGCTCTTTTTTCGCAGCATTCCACTTCAAAGGCAGCACTTCACTCGGCACTTGATGAACTGCTTGATTCAACAGGCTTTGATTTTGCTCAAGAGATGAGGGCAACCACTTTAAGAGCTGAGAAATTTGCAGAAAAACAGCTGGATTCCCAATTCGAAGTATACCTGAAAAAAATCAGTAAGCTGCAGGAAGACCTTGTCATATCTCCTTATGAAAAGGAAGATCCTGAAGGCCTTGATTTTTCAAAGGCATTTTTAGAAATTGAAAGGGAACGATTTCAGCCGGCATTGAAGCTGTTCAAGAATTCAAAGGACTTTTTTGAGAATAACGGAAAGAAAAAAGTAATGGAAAAGCTGAAGGATGATCTGGAAACCCCAGCCGATCATTATCTCGATGAATCAAAAGAAGCCATTCTTAAGTGGGCTTTGGAATTCATGGAATTGGAGCATGGACGGATGACGGACTCCTTATTATCTCAATCCGCTGATCAGATTGACTCTTGGCTGGAAGCACTCCAATCTATTGAAAACCTAGAGAGGTGGAAGGCTGTATACACAGAACTGTCTTCGTACAGCTAAGGGGGAGGAGCATATGAAGAAGAACCGATTTCATGCCTGTGCCACCTGCGAGCATTTTTCTGCAAAGAGGGTAAGCGGAAAGATGCTTTACCTTTGCACAAGACTTGGTTTCGAAACACAGCCCCAATATGAGTTCAATTGCTGGAGTCCTAAAGAACATATTAGGAACCTTATGAAAAAGGAGGAGGATTCTGATGGAGCATATTAAAGAAATAGAGTGGCTCTCGTCCAATTATCTCAGTGAAAATGTCAGGATTATAGACTGCCGATATAAATTGGGAGAACCTGATTATGGCAAAATCCTTTTTCAAGAGGCACACATTCCCCGGGCAGTTTATTTTGATTTGGAAGAAGATCTTTCAGGCGAAATTAAGGTGCACGGAGGACGTCATCCGCTTCCTGATATAGCCCAATTTGTGCAGAAACTCCAAAAGGCCGGAATAACGAACTCAACTAAAGTCATTGCCTATGATTCTGGTGAAGGAGCATTTGCCGCACGGTGCTGGTGGATGTTAAAGTACCTCGGCCACAAGGAAGCATTTATTTTAAATGGCGGATATGAAGTCTGGAAGAATGAAGGCTTTGAAGTAACATCCGAAATGACTGAGTTTTCTCCTGAAGAATATCACCCTGATATGCAGGCGGATATGTCAGCGGCTGTTGAGGATGTCAGAATGATAGCGGACGGAGAAGCAGAAGGACTGCTGGTCGATTCAAGAGCCAAGGACCGGTATTTAGGGCGTTTTGAACCCATTGATAAAGTTGCCGGCCATATTCCAGGAGCTGAAAACTTTGATTGGACAGAAGCGTTCAACAACGGCAGCTTTCTTCCTAAAGAGAATCACCAAAAAAGATGGGTGGATATCAATAAGGATGAGCCGATCATTGTTTATTGCGGTTCAGGAGTAACCGCTGCTGCGAATATCCTTTCCTTGTGGACAGCAGGGTATAAAAATGCAAAGCTCTATACAGGCAGCTACAGTGACTGGATATCTTATGAGGAAAATAGTGTGGAAACGGAATGATAGACAGGGTTGACCAAAGGCCAGGCATCCAAAAGGAGCCGGTCTTTTTTTTATTATGGTGAGAATCAGACTATTTGTGATTCGTCCTTCTCCTAAGAATTCCTAAAAAAATTCATACGGAAATATGTTATAATGCTAAGGTGAACAAAGGAGTGGTTAAAGTGGAAAAACATAACGAACATTTATTATTGATAGATGGTATGGCATTATTATTTCGCTCATTTTTTGCTACTGCCGTTTCAGGGCAATTCATGATTAACTCGAAAGGCCAGCCTACAAACGGGGTTCAGGGGTTCATGAAGCACCTTCTGATGGCCGTGGAGCATATCGGGCCGACACATACAGCAGTCTGCTGGGATATGGGCAGCTCGACATTCCGTAATGAAATTTATTCAGACTACAAATCTAACCGAAATGCACCTCCAGTTGAGTTGATTCCTCAATTCGACCTTGCAAAAGAGGTGGCAGAAGGGTTTGCTCTTTATAATATAGGATTAAGCGGCTTTGAAGCAGACGATTGTATAGGTACGATTGCCAAAAGTGCTTCCAAAGAAACAAAAGTATCGATCTTGAGCGGTGACCAGGATTTGCTGCAGCTATTGGATGATAATATTGATGTAGTTCTTTTGAAAAAGGGCTTTGGTAACTATCACACCTATTCAAAAGACTACTTTATTGAAGAAAAAGGGCTGACTCCCTCTCAGTTCATTGACGTTAAAGCGCTTATGGGCGATACCAGCGACGGATATCCTGGTGTAAAGGGAATTGGTGAAAAGACAGCGGTAAAACTGATTCAGGAACACCAGCATATCCAGGGAATCCTTGAGGGGATCCACCTTCTTACGCCGGCTCAACGAAAGAAAATAGAGGCTGATCTAGACATGCTTCATGTATCCCGCCAGCTAGCTGAAATTAAATGCGATGTCCCGCTGAAGTTCAATATGGAGTCTGCCAAATGGGAAGCGATAGCTCCTGATGCCATTTCCATGATGGACGAGCTGGAGCTAAGAGTTCTTAGAAGATATCTGGTCGGGAAAGACCATTTGCTCAGTCAGCATGCTTAATATTTTTATTTTTTAAAAGGGACATTCCAAAAGCATAAGGCCTTTGAAATGTCCCTTTTTCTATCTATTAACATCAGGCGGGACTGACTTAATGGTACGTTTCCTGGCTAATTGTACCATTATATATGAGTTGCTCTGACTTAATGGTACGTTATTTGGCTAATCGTAACTGATTAAGACTTATCTTTTAGTGTTGGAGTGCTTTGCTCTGTTCTCAAGTTCCGTTTTCGGATCGGGAGTTTTTACGCCATCTTGTCCGAATCCTTGCGGGTTAACACCTGGTGCCTTGGTGCCTCTGTTATTGCTATGATTTTTGCTCATAATTTCACCTCCGTTTTTATTTTCACCACCAGTGATGGTTTTAATGTAAGGCTCTTTTCGTAAACTTTGTTGCTATTTCAGCCTAATTCAAAAAAATAAACATAATTCACCGGAATAACCTTGGAACCAGGAAAGAAAAGAGCTGCTCTTCCCAAAGCAACAATGTCTGCAAATACAGCCTAATGTAATCAAATCAATTGGATACACTATTGGGGTAATTACTTTTAGAACGAGAGGCAGGCGTTTCATGATGAATAGAGGAGTCGTTACGGCCTTATTGAGCATTGTTGCAGCTCAAGCTCTAAAGATTCCATTGTATTATTTTAAAACCGGGAAATGGAATCCCATGTTATTATTTCAGACCGGGGGGATGCCAAGTTCTCATTCAGCAGGGGTTTCCTCTTTGACCACTTTTATAGCATTAAAAAAGGGATTTTCAACTATCGACTTTGCTCTTTCCTTCGTATTTGGACTGATCGTCATGTATGATGCCCAAGGGATTCGCAGGCAAACAGGTGAACTGACATTAAAGGTGAATTCCCTGGACGAACTGGTAAGCAAAGCCGACCAGAACCGGGCCATTCCCTTTGAAGAAAAGCCCAAGAAACTAAAAGAAATGCTGGGCCACCAGCCGGCTGAAGTTGTTGGCGGTGCCATCTTCGGCTCCCTCCTTGGGGCAGCCAGCTTCCTCCTCGAAAAAAAACAAAGACAAAAAAGAAAATATTTTGTAAGATAGAATCAAAAGCGGAAGTGCCCCGCTCAGCGGCGTACGGACTGTACCAGCTCCGCATGAGATAAAGGAAACACAACGAACGAAGTGAGTTGATGTTCATTTTTCGTTTAAAAAAGAGCGAATGTAAAAAGTATACGATTGATAACTGAAAAAATCCACAACCCGATTTTTTCATGATCTGCTCTCAAAAGGGTTAGGAAATGAACTTGTTGACTTATCGCAAGGAGGAGATGGACAGTACGCTAGCCGTTGGGGCACTGAAGCTGGCCGGATCAAAAGCGGAAGTGCCCCGCTCAGCGGCGTACGGACTGTACCAGCTCCGCATGAGATAAAGGAAACACAACGAACGAAGTGAGTTGATGTTCATTTTTCGTTTAAAAAAGAGCGAATGTAAAAAGTATACGATTGATAACTGAAAAAATCCACAACCCGATTTTTTCATGATCTGCTCTCAAAAGGGTAAGGAAATGAACTTGTTGACTTATCGCAAGGAGGAGATGGGCAGTACGCTAGCCGTTGGGGCACTGAAGCTGGCCGGGATCAAAAGCGGAAGCGGCCGTTCAGCGACGTACAGATTTTAGGGCTTCCGCTTGATATAAATACTGATGTCTGGAAAGATGAATACATACAAATGAGTTCTAATCTAATATGCAGGGTGAGGAAAATAGTGAGGTACAGCAAACAGACAACTGAAGACTTTCTTATTCATTTAGAGAACAAAGGATTCAAATTCGGGGAAGATGCAATCGGTTTTATTTATTTTGGGAAGCGGTCATTGAATGCTTCTGACGAAATTGTTAATATTGCTATTGAAATCACTTTAAAGGCGCAAAAGGGGTTCGATAACAGCTTTTATATGTCTTTATTGGAAACCTTGCATTCCAGCAAAATCACCACAAGACAGGATGCTTGGAAGCATGCGGAAAGCCTGAAACTGCTGGCCTGAGTCAGGGGCATTTGCGTGGTCTTTAATCCTGTAAGAAAGTAACTGAAAAAGCTATCCTCAAGAATAAAGTATTTCAAAACAAAAAAGCTTGGGAGACTCCAAGCTTTTTTGTTTAATTTAAATTATTGATTCTTACTGCCAACGTAAGATATTTGGTTTAAGCCTTGAATTTTTTCAATGCTGGCGTAACTGCTTACTTTTTAAAGCCTGTCTGTTAATGGCTTTCTTTATAGCAAGACTAATTAGACCAGGCAATTCAGCCAGGAGCATGCCTAAGAAGATGAATAAGCAGCCAATCACGGCTAGCCCGGTTAATTGCTCTCCTATCCAAAGGTAAGAGAAAAGGGCAGCAAATACTGGCTCCATTGTCAGTATTTGCTGCCCTCGCTGAAGTGGTGTACTTTTGGGCGGCTGTTTGGATAAAATAGGCAGCTGAAGTAGCAAGTAGGGCAGTGGAAATAAGTGCTGCCAGCATATCCCTATGGAGCAGAGTTGGCCACGTTAGGAGTTCTGCCAATCTTCGAATAGCAACATGGATACGAATGACAGTACAGCGACAGTCAGGATACCCTCAGCTTTTTTCTATTCATCTGGATCCTCAATATTCAAGTGGATGGCTTTTCTTGCAAGTTCATCGGCTCGTTTGTTTTCTTTACTGGGTATCCATTTAATAAAAAATAAATCAAATTCTTTTGAAAGGAGAAGAATTTGTTCCAAAAGCGGCCTATACTTTTTATTTTTTGCAAATTCTTTTTCAACAGCATTGACTACTGCCTGAGAATCACTCCGGAAAGACAGCACACTGTAATTTTTTTCTTTGCAGATCTGCAGTGCTTTAATACAAGCAAGAAACTCTGCTTCATGATTCTCCTTTATGCCCAGTGGGATTGAAAAGGAGTGGTTATCTCCGTTATTTTTTATGAAAATTCCTGCACCGCTTTGACCGGGATCTCCAGCACTCGCGCCATCTATGTATACTTCAATCATTTTTTTCACCTCGACTATGTTAACTATTATCTTCAGTTTAATAAGAAGTACAAAAACATCAATCATAACAAGGATTCTCGGCAATAGAAAAACCGCTTGAATACTCAGGATAAGTTTCAAGCGGCAGGAGAAATCAGTCTTTTGGTGAGATTCTTTTCGCCAGATAACCAAAGGGAGTATCGATTACTGACACAATCCACTTTAATAAATAAGTCGTGAAAGCAATCTGAATCCATACCTCAAAAGGAAATTCGCCTAAAAAGGCAATAGAGGTGAACACAAGGGTATCAAGCAGTTGGCTGATCATGGTGCTTCCATTATTGCGAATCCAGAATTGGGAGTCCCTTGGGAATTTTTTCTTTAGAAAGGCAAAAATATAAACATCCGCAAATTGGCTTACAAGATAAGCGGCAAGGCTTCCTAGAGCGATTCGCGGAATCATGCCGAAGACTGTTTCCAGTGAGCCCTGTGCAAAGTCATCAGGATGAGGTTCAAAGAGCAGAGCCAGCTGCATGATGATCGTCATCGTCAATAATGTGAAGAAGCCAAGCCACACCGCTTTTTGGGCCTCTTTCTTTCCATACTTCTCATTCAGGATATCGGTGACGAGGAAGGCGGTCCCGTACATAGCATTTCCGAGAGTGGCGGTCAGCCCGAAAACCTCGATGGTTTTAATGACCTGTAAATTGGCTAATATAGTTGAGACGCCTATCCAGACAAAGAGGCCGGTCTTTCCGAACATTCGGTACATTGCCAGGACAAGGACGAAATTGACAAGAATAAATAAAAGTCCAAACCATTCATTAAACATAACAGCATCTCCCTGTAATTATAGTGAATTAATGCATATACTATAAACAATCAATAGTATATATTCTTAACGCAAAGCAGACTAAATACGCCCTAATAAAATAAAAAGACCTTGTACATTATACATAGTTAAGACAAATCGGACAAATAAGAAGACTGAAAGGAGAGGGACCCCATGAAAATGAAAGTGATTTGGAATTATAACGGAAAGATTCCGGAGAATATCACATTTGAATCTGATTGGATGAATCGGAAATTTGTGGATTATTTAATTGAAGATCTAATGAGAACGGGGAGAGCGAAGAATATCATTATCCGTGATGAAATGGAGAATGAGTGGAGCAGAAAAGAGTTCCTCAAACTGAAAGAAGAGCTCGAACAGGAACCAGAAAATATTACAGTTTATTTTGATGGCGGATACGATAAAGAAAATGCACTTGCCGGTCTGGGAATGGTGGTATACTATCAAAAAGGCGGAGAGGATTTCAGGATCAGGAAGAACGAAAAACTTCTCGAGCTTGATAATAATAATGAAGCTGAATATGCTGCTCTTTATTCCTGTATGGGTCTGCTAGAAGAACTCGGTGTTCACCGTGTTCCTTGCATAATCAAAGGGGATTCACAGGTTGTATTGAAACAGCTTGAAGGAGAATGGCCCTGCTATGAAGAATCATTGAATAATTGGCTGGACCGCATTGAAGCAAAAATTAAATCACTTGGCATCAGGCCTGCCTATGAGGCAATTGGCCGGAAAGAAAATAAAGAAGCAGATCATTTGGCGAATCAAGCACTGCAGGATACATTTATCCACAGCCACTCTAAATATTAGGCTGTTTTCGCAAAGATTGTGGCTGCTTTAAAAAGAAATGGATTTCCGCCCCAGGCGGACGACTCCGAGGGGCTAGGCGCTGGAACTAGATTGCGGGGTCTCACCTGTCCCGCTAATCCCGCAGGAGATCGTACGCCTTCCGCTTCAATCCTCCTACATAAAGGGGGGAAGGTGAAATCGAATTCTAAATCAGCAATTAATTAGAAAAAGCCTATTAAATAGACTGTTTTCGCATTAATTTTGCTTTCGAGAGTATCACCCTCCGGACACTAAAAGTTCTCTCTAAGCGGGGAGCAGCTCATTTCCTTTTGGCTTAGCAGAATAAAAAGCCGTTATCTTACGAAGTTAATATAAAATAGCAACAAAGTTTACGAAAAGGGCCAAATATTAAGTACGGATACAAGAAAGGTGATGAACGTGGAACGAACTCAAGTCATTGGAAAACTGGACGAAATTCATGCCACATACTGTGAGGACTGTCTGCTGAAAGCACACTTTAGAAAGGAGCATGGTAAAACCTATGCTCACCGCTTTTGCATAGAAAAATGCACAGTCGGCCAGGAGATCAAGGAATTGGGCAAGAACTTAACATAGTAGAACAAAGAAGCTTTTAAAAACAAGCTTCTTTTTAATTGGCTGTTTTCGCATAGATTGTGGCTATTTTAAAAGTAATGGATTTCCGCTCCAGGCGCACGGCTCCGCGGGGCGGGCGGTGAAGCAAAAGCGGAAGTGGCCGTTCAGCGACGTACAGATTTTAGGGCCCTCGTATGAGATAAAGGAATCACGAAAAGCGAAGCGATTCGATGATGACTTATCGCAAGGAGAGAGACCGAAATCTGCTAGTCGCTAAGTCCGTTCCAGTGGGTACTGACCCTCGGCCGCTGGAGCTGGATGAGCCTCTTCGGCTTCGCCTGTATATAAAGTGGAACAGCCCTGGTCAGACCCGACAGGCAAATGTTCTCAAGAGAAAAAAAGGCGCTTTTTCCTTTTATTCTCTTGAGAACATTTGATCCCGAGGAGCTAGGCGCTGGAACTAGACGACCGCTAGTCCCGCAGGAGGTCGCACGCCTGCAGCGAAGATCCTCCTCCGTAAAAATGGGGAAGAGGATAATAAATATTTAAAACAATAATCTTTTAGAAAAGAGCCTTTTAATTAGGGAGGAAATTATAACTTAAGAAGGTCCTCCAATGTATTCTCATCGGATAATATGGCCCTGAGGACTAAGTCCGTTCCAGAGGATGTGACTCCCCTGTAGTGAAGCCGAATGGGGTTATTTAGTTAAATGTATTCTAAGAGGATAATCTTTGAGAAACATCTGCCTGTAGGGAAAAAGGAAACAGTTTCTTTTGTATATATATGTTTAAATAGGGCTGTTTTCGCATATATTGTTGATTTCGGAAAAACCCCAAGAGCCGGATTTTTCCCCGGATACTAAGAGTTTTATTTCTTATCGGGGAGAGTAGCTCTTTTCTTTTCGGTCTTCCCAGATTTTCCGCCTCTTAATATGGTTACTTTTTCGGAATTAGTATCAAATAGCAACAAAGTTTACGAAAAGAGCCTTTAAAAAAATAAAAAAGGAAGCTGCCAAAACAGCTTCCTTTACTATCTATAATAGTCGAAATTATAATTTAGTTACGTTAGCAGCTTGAGGTCCGCGGTTGCCTTCTACGATTTCGAAAGAAACTTCCTGACCTTCTTCTAATGATTTGAAACCTTCACCTTGGATAGCAGTGAAATGAACAAATACATCGTCTCCGCCTTCTACTTCGATGAATCCAAAACCTTTTTCGTTATTGAACCATTTTACTTTACCGTTTTGCATAATACTGTTCCTCCTAAATCTTTCAAGCACATTCTTGTGCTCTTGGAAATATTATCATTGTAAGAACCTTTTGTCAGTCTCAACAGAAGAAGACATAGAATTCTGTAAATGATGTCTTAAATATACAATACGGTGTTCCAATGAGTCAAGGAAGTTAGCGAAGATTTTGTGAGAAAATTTAAACGTTTTCATCTAATTCCTTTTACACGAGGAAAATGACGGTAAATGTCTCGCATCAGGGTTTAAGAAACAAGGGCTTTGTCACTTTCGGTTGTATTCAAGAAGCATCTATAGTAAACTTTTAATGATATTTTACCAATGTGGAGGGTTCGATATGCCGACGCCAAGTATGGAAGATTATATAGAACAGATCTATTTACTGATCGATAATAAAGGATACGCCAGAGTTTCAGATATAGCTGATGCCCTGTCTGTCCATCCCTCCTCAGTAACCAAGATGGTACAGAAATTAGATAAAGATGATTATCTTGTATATGAAAAATACAGGGGTCTTGTATTGACTGCCAAGGGAACCAAAATCGGAAAAAGACTGGTTTTCAGGCATGAGCTCCTGGAACAATTCTTAAATATTATCGGTGTGAAAGAAGAAAATATTTATGAGGACGTCGAAGGAATAGAACATCATTTAAGCTGGGACTCGATCGACAGAATCGGAGATCTTGTACAGCTTTTCGAGGATAATGATGAGCTTCTTAAAAGCTTAAGGGATATACACGCTAAAAATGAGAACGAATGAAAAGAGGACGATTTCCTGAATCGTCCTCTTTTTGTTCACGCTCTTTGTTAAGGGCTGATCCCGCTTAGTTTGCTGCTTTCGAATATCCTTGGATGCTAAGAAGGATGAAGTCTCTTTACAACAAAGCTGCTTATTTTTCTTTATTTCACGTGACTAAAGGCGATGATAATCAAATTTTAGTTTAAATGGCAAATATAGCCTGGGAAAGAAGGGTGAATGACTCGGAGGGCTGAAGGCAGCACTCCCGGCTCATCCCGCTTGTCATGCAGTAGCCGAAATCCCTCCGTTCCCATCCTTGTTCAATGAGTATCAAGAACATTATTGTACTTGATATTCAAAAAATCTCCGGCAAATCCGAAAATCCTGTATCACCGTCTACGCTGTTGGATAAATGGGTCATTCCATCTTCATCGAGTCCAAAGCTGACTCCGGTTAAATTTCCTTCTTGAGCCTCCATCAAAGCCTTTTGATAGGAGATGATCCTCCCTGACGAGGTCTGAAAACTGATGATTTGTCCGTCATGTTTCCTTTGAATCTTTGTGATTTCCTCCATCGTTTATCCATCCTTTAAATTATTTTCACACCTAGTATGGTCAAAAAAAGCAAATTTAAAAGGGTGATTTCGAAATTGCCGAGAGCATGCTGTTTGACTTAGAGCTGGTTGCTCGTGGAGGCCTATTTCTCCCTATAGGCTGCACATGGCCAATCAGTGAAAAATAACACCCAAGAAAGAAGGCGCGAAAAGAAGGATTTTGGGGATCTGTTGAGAAAAGAGTATTGATGGGAAATTTACTTACATACCTTAATGGCAAAGCAGGTGACAGAGTGAAAAAGAATGAATGGCATGAAAGTGCGCAGGAGCGCTGGAATAACAATGCAAGCAACTGGCATAGCAGAAGTGTGAACATGTGGACAGAGGGCAGCAGGAAAGAGATCATACCGTTCATGGTGAAGCATCTAGCGGAGGGCAGCAAGGTGGCCGACTTAGGGTGCGGAGATGGATTTGGCTCCTATTTACTGTATGAGAAGGGGTACAAAGTGACAGGGATGGACTTGTCAGAAAAAATGGTTGAAATCGCTAAAAAGCAAGAAAAGGACAGATTAAGTTTTATACAGGGAGACCTATCCAATCCTCCCTTTGAAAAAGAAGAATTTGACGCAGTCATGATGATTAATTCTTTGGAATGGACAGAAAATCCTCTTCACGCTTTGAAGGAAGTTAAAGGACTTGTGAAACAGAATGGCATGTTATGCATAGGGATTCTTGGTCCGACGGCTCACCCGAGGGAAAACTCATTCCCCCGGTTGTACGGTGAAAAAGTTATATGCAATACCATGATGCCGTGGGAGCTTGAAAAACTTGCTCTTGATAGTGGAATGGTGAAAGACGATGAGAAATGGATTTACAAACAGGGTGTTCCCGAGAAACATTTAATGAATCTTTCCTCTGAATTAAAGCAGGCATTATCATTCATGACCCTATTTATGTTCAGAATACAAGACAATTAACGGGAGGTACGGATATGAAACAGCGTTTTTCAATAGATGAATTTATCAAACAGACACAACAGGAAGATAAAGGTGAGGGATTATTTGAATTGGAAACACCGAGGATGCTCGAAGTTAATCTGGATGGTGATGTCTGGGCGAAAATGGGGGCAATGGTTTCCTATAGAGGCTCCATCAAGTTCGAGAGAGAGGGTGTACTGGAGCACGGATTGGGCAAGATGTTCAAAAAGGCATTTACAGGTGAGGGCACTTCTTTAATGAAAGCAGCGGGTCAAGGAAAACTGTATCTGGCTGATCAAGGGAAGAAAATTTCCATTCTTCATTTGAACAATGAGTCGATTTATGTGAACGGAAATGACTTGCTGGCTTTTCAGCCAGGAATGAGGTGGGATATCAAACTGATGAGAAGAGTAGCTGGCATGATGGCAGGCGGTTTGTTTAATGTACACATAGAGGGGACCGGGATGGTTGCTATTACATCACATTACGAACCTTTGACACTGATTGTGAGGCCGGGCAGCCCAGTCTATACCGACCCTAATGCTACTGTTGCTTGGTCAGGTGATCTTGAGCCTGATTTTGTGACAGATGTCTCTTTGAAGACCTTCTTCGGGCGAGGCAGCGGCGAATCCATCCAAATGAAATTTGAAGGAGAAGGGTTCGTTGTTGTTCAGCCTTTTGAAGAAGTGTATTACAGCGAGCAGCAATAAAGGAATTCTATAGATTGGCCGGATGTTCTTTTCGGTCCATTGAAAACCCCGCTCCGTTACTTGATGGAGTGGGGTTTGAGTTTAAGGACTGAGCCCATAAGAATAAGTCATCCTATGCGCCGCATTTATAAATCATTGTTCAACTGATTTACCTTTTTCTTGAATTGGAAAGGGCTGTGGAACCAGCCTGCATATGCTTTTCCGCTGGTAAGGGATTTATTTAACACAAATACTGCCATGAAGGGAAAGAAAAGTTTCTTCCTGAAACGCAAATCAATCCACCTGACTTCGATCCTGTTCTTTCGGTGTACAACTTTCGGCAGTACAAACGGTGTACTGAATAGAAAATCGGCAATTTTTTCATCTTGCAAGGAAACCTGCACGCTGCTATCCATTTCTAAGGATTTGCTCAGTATAGTTTCAATGACAAGATTACCGAGTGAGTACTGCCCGAGAATAAAATCTTCTTCTGTTTCAATGATGACGTGAAAACTCCATAAATTCATGGATGGAATGATTTTTATTCTTCCTGCATTTTTGAAATGAGCATTCAGATGTTTTTTGACTGAAAAAGAAACCAGCAGTCGTATCCCAAAATAAAAGCCAAGAATCTCATAAACAATAAGAAAGCTTTCACCAGGCGGTTCTCCTAATCCAATAGCTGCAAACCCACCTGCGTGAAGGGCTAAAATAAAAAAGTCAAAAAGCGGAATGGCATCAAGGGACAGCCATTTTGCTGAAAAAGGGCGTAAAGCCTGTGTTCCATGAATATTGAGAATATCAGAAATAACATGAAATTGTACAGATAGATAGGTCCAAAAGGCTATATGCAGCAGAGTAACAGGAGAGGCCAATGGAACAAAAAGCAAGGAAATCAAAAGTGTCCATACCAGCACCATGGGAAGGGAATGTGAAAACCCTCTATGGTTACGGTAGTATGAACTTTTTCCTTTTATCTTGTATAAGTAATCAAGATCAGGCGCATTAGAGCCCAGTATACAAGATGCATAAATGAATGGAGTGATTCCTGATTCAGCTATAACAGGATCCAGCATGCTTAAGGATGCAATTCCACCACCGATGATCACATGAGTCAGTGTATCCATATTAGTTGGCTCCTTTTTGTTGACGAAGATGAACATTTCGTTCAAGGATATCATCCGCGATCTTCATGGCTGCTCCTCTTTTATAAATAGATTGGTATCCTTTGGAAAACTGCTGCCTGAGCACTTCATCAGAAAGTATCGAAGAAATATAGGGCGTTATGGATTCGGCTTTTAAGGCAATGACGGCAGCGCCTTTACTGGCAAAGAATCGTGCATTTTCAGTCTCCTGTCCAGGATTCGGATTTACTAAGATAACCGGAATATTCAATGAAGCGGCTTCTGTGAGAGTGATAGCGCCGGGCTTGGTGACGAGGCAGTCAGTTACAGACATGAGTTCAAGTATGTTATCGACATACCCTAAGATTTTGATGTTTTCATAGGATTTATAAACATCCGAAAGTTGATTTTTTAATTCACTATTCCTTCCGGTGACGAGGACGATCTGAATGCTGCGAGTATTCAGCCCTTTATAGATTTCATCTACATCGGGCAGAAGACCAAGTCCTCCACCAGCAATAACAACTGTTTTTTTAGTGTGATCCAGGCTGAATTTCTTGAAGGTTTCCGATGAACGATCAGGAGGGTGGCTAAATCCTTTTCGGATTGGTATGCCTGTTACTCCAATTCGATTCTCGTTCACTCCGAAACTGGTAAGAGTATTTTTGACCTGCTGTGAGGCGACATAATACTGTTCAATCAAGGGATGGGTCCATAAAGGGTGGGCACAATAGTCGGTGATGACGGTGTATGTCGGAATGTTGAATGCCGGACGTGAGCGCAGATAGGCACCTGCATGCATAGGAAAAGTGGTAATGATAATATCCGGGCGGTATGATTGGAATAATTCTATGAGTCTTTTCTTCCCAAGATGTTGGTAGAAGTATGAAAGCCCTTTGGCTGACAGCTTATCTGTGCCGTAATAGAACGCTTTATACAAAGGAGCTCCTAATCTTGAAAAACTTTTCTTCAGGAGAGTTTGTGCAAAGCTATGGATTGCCGGATAAGCTTCCCCGTACAGATCACAAACATGGACATTTTGCACACCTTTCTCAATGAATGTATCTGCAAGCGTTTGAGCAGTCTGGACATGTCCTTCACCGTAATGAGCAGTCAATATCAAAATCGTCATTTTATTAGGCTCTTTTCGTAAACTTTGTTGTTATTTGATACTAATTCGAAAAAATAACCATATGAAAAGAGGTGAAATCTGGAAACATCGAAGAAAAGGGCTACTCTCCCTCGATAAGAGATAAAACTCTTAGTATCCGGGGAAAAATCCGGCTCTTCGGATTTTTCCGAAAGCAACAATATATGAGAAAACAGCCTTTTATTATGCACAAACAGAGCCCCCTCAATATAAAGAAAAAATGGTATCCTATAAAAATAGGTTACAAAAAATTTGTAAAGTGTATATGAAGGAACTAAGCCAGTTTTGTAAAAGTTACATAGGGTTAAAAAGATTTATGCGATGCCTTAAGATTTCAGGAGGAATGAAAATGGAACATAATAAAAAGAAGTTTTTATCAGACATTGAAATAGCACAGAAGGCAGAAATGCTCCCTATCTTGGATATAGCAGGATCCCTCGGTCTTCAGGAAGAGGATATCGAACTGTACGGTAAATACAAAGCGAAATTATCGTATGAAACGTTAAAAAAACTGGAAGGCCGACAGGATGGGAAGCTGATACTGGTTACGTCCATTAATCCGACTCCAGCAGGAGAAGGCAAATCAACTGTGACAGTCGGACTTGGCGATGCCCTGAATTCAATCAATAAAAAAACAATGATCGCTCTCAGAGAACCGTCTTTGGGACCGACAATGGGGGTCAAGGGCGGAGCGGCAGGCGGCGGATATGCCCAGGTTCTTCCGATGGAGGATATTAACCTTCATTTCACAGGGGATATCCATGCCATAACTACTGCCAATAATGCATTAGCGGCAATGATCGATAATCATATGCACCAGGGAAATGAACTTGAGATTGATCAGAGAAGAATCACCTGGAAAAGGGCGCTTGATATGAATGACAGGGCTCTAAGGCAGATTATCATTGGATTGGGAGGCCCTGTCCAGGGTGTGCCGAGAGAAGATGGGTTTGACATAACAGTCGCATCTGAAATCATGGCCGTCCTATGCCTGGCAAATGACCTTGATGATTTAAAGAACCGCCTTGGCAGCATGGTGATCGCTTATAACATACATAAGGAACCAGTCACCGTTCAGCAGCTTGGAGTAGCAGGAGCACTAACCATGCTGCTGAAGGATGCCATGAAACCCAACCTTGTACAGACTATCGAACATACACCAGCTCTTGTTCATGGCGGTCCTTTTGCCAACATCGCCCATGGCTGCAACTCAGTCATTGCCACCCGCACTGCTTTGAAACTTTCAGATTATGTGGTCACAGAATCCGGCTTTGGAGCCGATTTAGGGGCAGAAAAATTCATGAACATCAAAACAACTGCACTCGGAACCAGCCCGGATGCCGTAGTGCTGGTAGCAACCGTACGTGCGCTGAAGATGCATGGAGGACAGAACAAGAAGGATTTATCTCAAGAGAATCTGACTGCACTTGAAAAAGGATTAGAGAACCTTCAGAAGCATATGGAAACCATCAGCCTGTTCGGGGTTCCTTATGTCATAGCTGTCAATAAGTTCATTACAGACACAGAGGCGGAACTATCTTTTCTAATGAACTGGTGTGAAAGCCATGGGGCAGCTGTATCACTGACAGAAGTATGGGAAAATGGGGGAAAAGGCGGAAAGGATTTAGCTCACAAAGTGATCGATGTCATTACCAATGGCCGGAAGTCTTTTAAAAGATTGTATGACAATCAGGTAAGCATTGAAGATAAAATCAAAACGGTCGCTTACAATGTTTACGGAGCGGGAGACGTTGAGTTTTCTGTAAAAGCAGAAAGACAGCTTAAAGAAATTGAAGGTAATGGGTGGGGACAATTACCGGTATGCATGGCTAAAACCCAATATTCCCTTTCAGACGATGCAAAAAAGCTGGGTAGACCAAGAGATTTCTCCATACACATCAGGGAGCTCAGGCCCAAAATAGGTGCAGGGTTCATCGTAGCTTTGACTGGCGAAGTCATGACAATGCCGGGCCTTCCCAAAATCCCTGCAGCTTATGGGATGGATGTAGACGAAAAAGGTAATGTAAGCGGACTTTATTAAGTCAGGGATGAAAGGGGAAAAAAGCAGTGTTTGATCCTACAGCCTATGAAAACCTTAAAGTGGTCCTTCAGGGAGCTCTTTATGAACTCGAACTATTAGGGTCGCTCAAGGTGGTTAATAGAGAAGATAATGTAGATCTGGCAAGTCTGGCAAGGAGATATTCTTTAACCCTTTGCAACCCAGCCAGTGAAAAGATTACTGTGACGGTCTCATTGAGTGCAGGTGCTAAAGAATGGAATGCAGAGGCTTTTCCTGAGTTCGGGGGAGAACCGGGGGCAAGGCTTCAAGTTCTGTATGAATCAGAAGGAAGCCCGTTTCCAGCAACCTTCATCACAAGTATGGAAGAATGGTGGGGGGAACGCCGGAAAATTGAATGGCGGGAAGTGACTTCCACCCTCCATCCATCTTTATACCAGGCAATTGTTGACTTTAATCGGATCATCACGGAAGAAATGGTGGACGATTTGGAGGAAATCGTCCTTCATATAGAGAATTCATTGCTGCAATTATTCTAAATAAGTTCATAGATAAATAGTGCATGGACATACATATAGAGTAAGGGGGACGAGGAGGATGAAGATAGCGTGGGTGACAGACAGTACCGCATGCAGGACTGAAAAATTGGATGAACTGAAAAATGTATTTGTTGTGCCGATGAATATATTGATTGGGGGCAAGGAATACAAAGACGGGGTCGACTTATTTCCTCAAGAACTATTTCACTTGTTAAAAGAAAACGGCTCCGATGCCAAAACTTCACAGCCATCTATCGGAGTATTCAAGGAACTTTACTCAAAACTTCAAGGAGAGTATGATCATATTTTTTCCATACATGTCTCAGCAGCTTTCAGCGGAACCATTTCTTCTGCACGCCAGGCAGCACAGCTTGTGGATATACCTGTGACCGTTATTGATTCCAAAATCTTATCCTACCCTCTGACAAAGCTCATAGAGGAAGGTATCGATGCGTGGAAGAAAGGTAAGAGTCCTTCTGAAATTGAAGAGCTCTTATTGTTTAAAATCGATTCCGGTGAAACGTATGTCATGGTAGGCAGCCTTGAACAACTTCACAAAAGCGGGAGAATGAACGGAGTATCATTTTTTCTGGGTTCTGTCCTGAAAATTAAACCGATCCTGGCGATAAAAGATGGAAAACTTGAAGTAGAGGAAAAGGTAAGAAGCACAGTAAAAGGCTACAGCAGGATGAAAGACTATTTGAATGAAGTGCTTTTGCACAAAAAAATCAAAGAGGTTTATATTCTGTATGGATCGAATAAAGAGGAAGCGGATTCCTGGATTACCGGCCTTTCAGCAAAGTACCCCGATATTGACTTTTCCTCGCATGAACTAGGTGCTGTCATCGGAGTGCATGCAGGGGAAAACACATTGGGAATCAGCTGGTTTGCTCAGTAAGGTGGAGGGAAGATTCCCTCTTCTTTTTTTGTGCTTAGGAATATTAAAAATTAATCTTATGCATTCTTGTAAAAGTCATCTGTAAAACTCTTTTGGCAAACTATGCTGCCATTCTATATAAATTTGATAACGTCTTTATTTACAAAGATCACCTTCTAAACAAGAAGCAGAAGATCTGGCAGCATGGACACGTGCCATTAAGTCAGGAAGCTAAGAAGAAAATGGCATGGTAACTCAAAAAAATCTTCACATTCTTTATGAAGAGAAAGTTGTACCAAGAATAATAATCCATACGATTAAATGCCTCAGAGTTTTACAGAAATCAGGTCCAAGAGGGTCTATTCAATAGTCTCCTTATTTCTCCTTGGTCAATAATCAGAGTACCAATAAATTTACTTCCCCAATCTGTTAAAATAGATTAATAAACGAAAGCTCCCTTTTTATCTCCCGCCGGCAAATGTCCTCCATAGGTTATTTGCTCCTTAGATGCTAAGAAGAATTCCTGGGTGCCGAAACTGGATTCGAAAGACTGCCTGATTTTCGATCAATAACTTAATTTGTTAAAAGGAGGAACCCTCCATGAAAAACAACCTTAAAATCCTGGAGAAGCTAGTGAAAAAAATTCATGCCGGGGACTCAAGCGGACATGACTGGTACCATATAGACAGAGTAAGAAATCTTGCTTTATATATAGGAAGAAATGAAGGAAGCTGCCACCTCGCCAGGATAGAGGCCGCTGCTCTGCTGCATGATGTGGCAGATGATAAGCTTAATGAAAGTGAACAGGAGGGGCAGGATAAGTTACATAGAGTACTGAATAGTATAGAATTACATAATGAAGAAAAAGAGAAGATTCTAGAGATTATATCAGTGATTTCCTATCGCGGCGGTCAAGAGGGCACACTGGATACCTTGGAAGCCAAAGCAGTCAGGGATGCAGACAGGCTGGATGCTGTCGGTGCAATCGGTATTGCGAGGACCTTTGCTTATGGAGGCAAAAAAGGCAATCCGATCTATGTCCCCGGACTCGCGGTGAGAGAAAAGATGACACATGATGAATACCGGAATGGAGAATCATCCACCATCCATCATTTTTATGAGAAGCTGCTTCTCTTAAAGGATAAGATGTGCACAGAGACTGGAAGAGAGATCGCAGAAGAACGGCATAGGTTTATGGAACTTTTTCTCAAGCAATTTTACAAAGAATGGAATGGTCAGCAATGAGGATGTTAACAGTTGAAAACATTACAAAATCCTACGGGGAGAAAACCCTTTTCAAGAATATAGGCTTTACGATAACAGATAAGGAGAGAGCAGGGCTGATAGGAGTCAATGGAACTGGTAAATCAAGCCTTTTGAAAATTATTGCAGGCTGGGATGAAGCAGATAGTGGAGATATGACCAAGCCGAATGATTATGTGATTTCATATTTATCTCAGGAGCCAGATCTTGATCCTGCATTAACCGTACTCAGCCAGGTATTCCGAAGCGATGCCGCGGTTATCAAGGTGATGCGTGATTACGAAACTGCCTTGCTCCAGTTAGAAGAAAGTCCTGAAAGCCAGCGCAATCAGGAAGTATTATTTGAGGCGCAAAGGCAGATGGAAATCCATAATGCTTGGGATGCCAATGCCAATGCAAAGGCAGTGTTGACTAAACTCGGCATTTCGCAGTTTTCTAAAAAGGTCGGTGAGCTTTCGGGAGGGCAGAAGAAGCGTGTGGCACTTGCACAAGTGTTGATTGAAACACCTGATCTTCTAATACTCGACGAGCCTACCAACCATCTCGATTATCAGTCAATTAAGTGGCTTGAGGATTACCTGTCAAGGTATCAGGGCGCTGTGCTGGTTGTCACACATGATAGATATTTTCTGGACCGCGTCACTAACCGGATCTTTGAACTAGATGGAGGCAGCCTTTACTCCTATAAAGGAAATTACCAGGCATTCATTGAGGCGAAGGCTGAAAGAAATGAACAAGAAAAACATATGGCTGAAAAGCAAAAGAATCTCTATCGCAGGGAGTTAGCCTGGATGAGACGTGGTGCCAAAGCACGGACGACCAAGCAGAAGGCAAGGATACAACGTTTTGAAAATCTGGAAGAGGACATGTCTCCTTCAGGAGCAAGTGATGGAATAGATATGTCTCTTTCAGGAAGCCGTCTGGGCAAACAGGTTTTTGAATTTAAGGATGCGGTAAAAAGTTATCCGGGACAGATTATTCTCGACAGATTCAATTACTTGATCAAGCCAGGCGATCGTATTGGGGTGGTCGGAAGAAACGGAAGCGGAAAATCGACATTCCTTAATATTCTAGCTGGCACCGACGAACTAGATTCAGGCGATTTGAACCAGGGGCAGACAGTGAAGATCGCTTATTATACTCAGGGCCATGAAGAAATGGACGAAAATAAAAGAATGATTGAATATATCAGGGAATCCGCAGAAGTAATCACAACTGACAGCGGAGACCAAATATCGGCCGCAAGCATGCTCGAACGTTTCCTGTTTCCCATGCACAGTCATGGAACGCTGATCAGAAAGCTTTCAGGAGGAGAAAAACGAAGGCTTTTCTTGTTGAAATTATTGATGACCAAGCCGAATGTACTCCTGCTCGATGAACCTACCAATGATCTTGACACAGAAACATTGACCGTTCTTGAGGACTATATTATGGATTTTTCAGGTGTAGTCATTACGGTCTCCCATGATCGTTATTTTCTTGATAAAACGGCAGAACAGCTTCTCGTCTTTGAAGGAAGCGGTCATATCGGGACCTATTTAGGAGAATACTCTGAGTATCTTGCCCAGAAAACGGATGAGAAAGCGGAAGTGAAAGAAAAGAAGCCTTCAGACAAGCCAGCCGCAAAGCCTGCTTCTGAGAAAAAGAAGCGGATGAATTATAACGAGAAAAGGGAATGGGAAGCAATCGATGACAAAATCGCAGATACGGAAGAAAAGCTTGCTGAGGCACAAGCCTCACTTGAAGCGGTCGGAAGCGATTTTGAAAGAGCCCAGAAACTAATGGAAGAAATCAATCAGTATAATACAGCCCTGGAACATTTAATTGAACGATGGTCCTACCTTTCTGAAATTGCGGAGGATTAAGCACATTCATTAGAAACCTATTCTGTCTATGTTAAACTATAGATAATTATGACGGAGAAAGGGGTCAAGATCATGAGGATCAAATCCATAGAACCAACGCCAAGCCCAAATACAATGAAAATCATTTTAGATGAAGAAATGGCTGGCGGCAAAAGCAATAACTATAAAAAAGAGGATGCGGATTCTGCACCTAAGAGAATTAAAGATATCCTGGAGATTGAAGGAATTAAAGGCGTCTATCATGTTGCCGACTTCCTGGCTGTTGAAAGAAATGCTAAATTTGACTGGCAGGAGCTTCTTCCCCGAGTAAGAAAAGCATTTGGAGAAGAATCAGAAGCTCATAATGAAGCATTGCAAGCTGATGAGCATTTTGGGGAAGTCGCTGTCAGTGTACAGGAATTCAAAGGAATTCCCATGCAGGTGAAGCTTTCAACTGATTCGGAGGAAAAACGCTTTTCCATGCCGGAACAGTTCGTTAAAGCTGTAAGCGATGCACAAATGGAAGGAGATAATGTGGTTCTCCTTAGAAAATGGAAAGACCAGGGCGCCCGCTATGGTGAACTGGAAGAAATCGGGGAAAGCGTGGTGGAAGAGCTTCTTGCAGCTTACCCCCAAGACCGTCTGCACTCACTAGTTAAAAGAGCACAGAATCCGGAAAGTAAAGATGAGAAGCAAAGTAAAGGCGGAAAGAAAGTGACCGTTGAAGATTTTAATGCACCTGATTGGCAGACACGGTATCAGCTTTTAGATAGCATAAAGGATCCTGAGCTGGAAGACTTGCCGCTTCTTGAGAAAGCATTGAATGATGAAAAAGCTTCCATCCGCAGGCTGGCTGTCGTATATGTAGGAATGATCGAGGACAAAATGGTGCTTCCTTTATTATATAAAGGGTTGAAAGACAAGACCGTGACAGTCAGAAGAACCGCAGGAGACTGCCTCTCAGACCTCGGTTTTAAAGAGGCAATGAATGAAATGGCGGACGCCCTTCAGGATAAAAATAAGCTTGTGCGGTGGCGTGCGGCCATGTTCCTATATGAAGCAGGAGATGAAAGCATACTGCCTGCTTTGAAAGCTGCCGAAGATGATCCCGAATTTGAAGTCAAGCTTCAGGTCAGAATGGCTATTGAAAGAATCGAGGGCGGAGAGGCTGCCAAGGGTTCTGTGTGGAAGCAGATGACAGAAGCACGAAAGCAGTAAAAGGCTCGCTGCCCACCAAAAATGATATTTATTTCATGGTACAAATTGTGTAAAAGCATACACATGAGAAGTAAGAGTAGACAGATCAGCTCAATAGTTAAAGGGAAAGAAAAAGTAAAAGGAGATGGATAAGCATGTCAATGGCATATGAAGAATATATGAAGCAAGTAGTCAAGCCGATGAGGTCAGAATTAACACAAGCAGGATTCAAGGAATTAATAACAGCAGCAGAAGTGGAGCAGACAATGGAACAATCTGAAGGAATTTCATTGATTGTCGTGAATTCTGTCTGTGGATGTGCAGCGGGGCTGGCACGACCGGCGGCCACTCAATCTGTATTGAACAGCGAAAAACAGCCTGATCAGCTGCTTACCGTCTTTGCCGGCCAGGATAAGGAAGCAACGGCGAAGATGCGCGAATACTTTACAGGATATGAGCCTTCATCTCCATCAATGGCTGTCATGAAGGGCAAGGAAGTTATCCACTTCATCCCCCGCGACAATATTGAGGATCACTCTATTGGAGAAATCATGTCTGAAATCCAAACCGGGCTTGAAAAAACACAGAAATAAACGCAATGAATCCAGGAGGAAGGAATGTATAATTCCTTTTGCCTGGATTTTCTATTATGGCCTAAAGGAAAGGTGGAAGCAGCTTTGTTGGTTACAACGGCAGGCAGAACAACTAACGAAATGATTCGAAAAGCGAAAAAAACGGCAGATGAATTGAACCTCTCTTACATCAATAGAGAAAAGAAAACAGTAAAATGGCTGAGGGAGAAATATGAAGAGGATATCTTAGTCGTTGGAAAGGAGCGTATGGAATTATTTTCACTGAATTCTGACCAGCCCTTTTTCTTTCATCCCAATTCAGCTTCCTTCCGCATGAAAAGAATCCTAAAGGGAGAAAGTGATACTTTTGCAGAAGCCGCAGGATTAAGGAAGGGAATGAGTTTCCTCGACTGCACCTTGGGCATGGGTTCTGACAGTATCATTGCAAGTCACACGGTCGGGACGGAAGGAGAAGTTAAAGGAATTGAAGCGAGCCTGCCAATTTCATACTTGGTTAAACATGGTTTAAAAGTGTGGGATTCTGGAGTCATTGAGATGGATGCGGCAATGAAGAGAATTGAAGTCGTGCATAGCATGGCAATCGACTGTTTGAAGTCATTGGAGGATAACAGCTTTGATGTAGTTTATTTTGATCCAATGTTTGAGGAGCCAATTGAAGACTCAGCTGGTATCAGTACACTGCGCAAATGGGCGGTATATCAGCGGATCGATAAAGAGACAGTCAGAGAGGCAGAAAGAGTTGCAAAAGGCAGAGTCATCCTTAAGGAACACTACAACTCACCACTGTTTGAGGAACTAGGATTTTATGTGAGGAAACGTCCGTCTGCCAAGTTTCAGTATGGAATTATCTCCGTTCATGGATAACGGGATCTGCTCCCTTGAGCAAACCCCGTTATCGTTTAAGTATTTTGATCAATCCGTTATAGTCAGGGTAATAAAATAAAACAGTAAAAGCAAGAAACCGATGCTCACCATAATTTCAACGTTCATGGATACTCCTCCTCTTTACAAGTTCTTTTAATATAGTACCATATTCCTCATTTAATATCCTTCATAAAATTTTCGAAACCTTTTTGACCATTCATCCGTCTATATATGTATAATGGAAAAAGAGAGATACATATAGAAAGGAAGAATCTCCGTGTCTAATTGGATGAGAAAATCATTTGTAGTATTAATATCCATTTTAACATTTGGGCTGGTTACTCCCTCACAGGCATTTCTTAATGAGAATGAAACCCTTACTAAAACCAATACGAAAGCCGCTTCAAGTATACATAGCCAAACTGAGGTAACCGAAACTGCAGAAGAATCCGTTGTTGATCATGAGGTCTTTGTCCAAAAGATGTTAACTGAAGCAGAACACCAGGCTTATATTAAATTTGGCAGCAAAATCAAGCCGGTGATTGAAAATGAATTCCAAAGTGTCATTCTGCCAAAAATCCAAACCGCTATTGAAGAAACGACAGAGCAATTTCCTGAAAGTGAACTTTCACACTTAACCATTTCGGAAGTACCTGCTTATGCGAAAAGCGAAAAGATTTTTCATATTTATGATGAACGAAGCGGTGAAGATATCATCCGTTTTCATGTAAGAAGAGACCATCCTCCTTTAGAAGGTTACTATTTTAACTTTCATTATCATACCAAGCATGATAATTTCCAGGAGCATCACACTTTGGGGGATATATACTGGGATAAAAATGTACCTCCCCAGTGGAGCAGTCTATCATAGAGTCACGGTTAACAAGGACGTGAAGACGTTCTTGTTTTTTTGTGGGAAATTCATTGAATGAGTTAAGATAAACTCTCATTACCTGCTAAATTTTATAAAGACACTATATGAATCATTGCTTTTCATTATTGTGAAAACCAACTATTTCATCCAAATACTATTTATAGTGATTGTATATAGTGTGATTTTTCAATAATCTTACAGAGAAATATTATTGTAATATATGTTATGATAGATACATAGTCCACTAATCGGTTAAGAAGCCTCATGCGATAGAAAGGGTGACAACAGGTATGTATCAGAAACTTTCAATACTTGTCGCTGCTGTCTTTGCAGGAGTCTTTTTTATTTTGCAGAATTCCTCCGCAGATTATCCCGGGTTATTACTCGAAAAGGCCCCCATAACAAAAGACATCGAACTGAATTCAGAAGTTCTTGAAGAAATCATTCTCCTTCCCGAGGAACCATTTGATGAATCCGAAGCCAGGCAGATTATTTACCGCCTTGACCATCTACCCACAAGGCTACTTCATTCTGTTCAAACAGAAGGAATCATGATCCGTCTGTTTCAAGATAAATTAACTAGTTTCCCCACAACTCAACACTTGAAAGGAGTCACTCCGAGAGGGTACACTAATACAGAAAGAACCTGGGATGAGGTGCCGGGTATAGGAGGATCAAAGCTGGTTCTCGTGAAAATCGGGCACAGCGAAAAAGGGTCCGGCCACGGATCCATTAATCTTGAACTCCATGAACTGGCACACAGCATCAATCGTTACGTGCTTGATGATCTTTACTATAAAATGAAGTTCACTGCTATTTGGAAACAGGAAGCCCATTTTCTATTTCCAGAAGAAGATTATTTCCTGAATTATGAAGAGGAATACTTCGCAGAGGCCTTTGCGATGTACTTTCTGAACTTGAAAACCAATGAGGAGCTGGAAGAAAAAGCTCCGGCGACACACCAATTTTTCACAGAATTGGAATCCATGTAAAAGGGGTACGACATGAAACAATATCTAGAGCTTTGCGAATATGTATTGAACAACGGGACTGAGAAAGGAGACAGGACCGGGACAGGAACAGTGAGCACTTTCGGGTATCAGATGCGCTTTGATCTCAGTGAAGGCTTTCCGATGCTCACGACAAAAAAGCTGCACCTGAAGTCAATCATTCACGAACTTCTCTGGTTTCTCAATGGCGATACCAATGTGAAATACCTTCAAGATAACGGTGTTCGTATTTGGAATGAATGGGCGGATGAAACAGGCGACCTTGGTCCAGTATATGGTAAGCAATGGCGCTCATGGGAAGGTGCCGGGGGAGAAACGATCGACCAGATATCCGAGCTGGTGCAAAACATCAAGGATAACCCCGATTCCAGAAGATTGATTGTGAATGCCTGGAATGTTGGTGAAATTGAGAAGATGGCCCTGCCGCCCTGCCATTGCTTGTTTCAATTCTATGTGGCAGACGGGAAGTTATCCTGCCAGTTATACCAGCGATCGGCAGATGTTTTTTTGGGCGTTCCATTTAATATTGCCTCCTATGCACTGCTGACCATGATGGTAGCTAATGTATGTGATTTAGAGCCGGGAGAGTTTATCCATACCTTCGGGGATGTGCATATTTATCAAAATCATATGGAACAGGTCAAACTTCAATTATCGCGAGAGCCCCGCGCTCTTCCAACCATACGTATTAATAAAGATGTCAAAGATATTTTCAGCTACAGCTTCGATGATTTCACTTTAGAAAATTATGATCCCCATCCTCATATTAAAGGAGTGGTAAGTGTATGATTTCATTCGTATGGGCAATGGATAAAAATGGTGTAATCGGCTATGAAAATAAGCTTCCGTGGAGACTGCCGGAGGATTTGAAGTTCTTTAAAGAAACAACAATGGGCCATCCAATCGTGATGGGACGTAAGACGTTTGAATCAATCGGAAGGCCGCTTCCGGGAAGAGAAAACATCATCCTCACGAGAGATGCATCATATGAAGCAGAAGGCTGCATTGTCTATCATGATATAAAAGAAGTCCTCCATCATGCTGAAGAAATGGAAGTCGAGGTCATGGTGACAGGCGGAGCGGAGATATTTGAAAAATTCATCCCCTACGCGGACAAGCTGTATGTGACAAGAATTTATGAAACCTTCGAAGGGGATACCTACTTCCCTGATCTCAATTGGGATGAGTATGAATTGATCTCCACTAAGCAGGGAGTACAAAACGAGCAAAATCCCTATCATTATGTGTTTGAAGTATACAAGAAGAAATAATAAAAAAGAGCCGGCAGACGTTAGAGTCTGCCGGCTCTTTTTAAATGTTTTTTTCTGAACAAGCCTTGCGAAAACAGCCTTTTTATAACAAATCTTTACCCTGCCTATTAACTGACATGAGCAAGTGTGCCCATCTATCAACTCAGCTCTTTCCCCGCAATAACATTTTTAAAAAAATGCATACTCCAAATCCTATGAAAAAAAGAAGTCATGCACTATGAAAAAGATATTTTCGCATATATTGTTGTTTTCGGATATCCCCTTCGTAACATGGGTATTTCTTCGGAGTTAGTATTAAATAGCAACAAAGTTTACGAAAAGAGCCTAAAAAAAGATATAATAACAGAGAGAAAATCAGAAAGGGGTTTACCATGTTTCGTTTTTTGTATGTGCTATCATTTATGGCTTTATATTTGATTTATAGTGTGCCCAATCTTGTGAAAATGAAAAATATCAGCGATTCATTTCCTATTGAGGAGAAAGATAGAAAGAGACATGCCATGGCTAAAAGGTGGGCCAGAGGGATCATTAAGAGGACCGGCACTGCGGTGGAGGTATCCGGGGAAGGCAATATTCCGGATGGCCCTGTACTGTTCATCTCCAACCATGAGGGCGATTTCGATATTCCTGTACTTTTAGGGTATGTAGATAAGCCATTCGGATTCATGTCGAAAATCGAGGTGAAAAAAGTACCGATCATCAGTGGCTGGATGGAAGTCCTGAATTGTGTCTTTGTTGATAGAAAGAATAAAAGGCAGTCCGTCCTTTCCTTAAGGGAGTGTACTGCCAAACTGAAGGACGGCCATTCTCTGGTGATTTTTCCGGAGGGAACTCGGAATAAAGGCAGAGGCATTGGCGAGTTTAAAACTGGTGCATTCAGAATTGCCCTTGACGCAGGTGTGCCGGTAGTCCCCATTTATATAAGCGGCACTGCCGATATTTATGAAAATCAGAAGAGAGGGCTTAAACCAGCTTCTGTTCGTATTAATATCCTGCCAGCCCTTCCGCTTATTGACTACCACGGCAAAACGCCAAGGGATATGGCAGACTTCTTAAAAGAAATCATTGAAACCGGCAGGATCAACAAAGCTTCATAAAATGTTTCATGTCTCTCATCTGAAAATAATTTTTTCTCAGTGTGTTCAGGATGGTTTAGTCTAATGGCAGCCGGGAATATAGACACTGTAGCAATCAATAAAAAGGAGATGAGACAGAATGGAACACAACACTAATACTAATGACAGTAAAGTAGGCAGCAAAGTAGAAGGCAAACTTTCAAACATGTCAGAGGATAAAAAAGAAGACATTCTAGACAACTTCGAAAGCTTCAAATCCTATTTGGGCGACAAAGTAGATAAGGCTGACAAATTAGGCTTAAATGAAGAGCAGAAAGCAAAAGCAGCTCAAAAAGTTGGAGATTATCTAGCAAAGCATGAAGAGCCGAAAAACCGCGAAGAAAAACTTTTATATGAACTATGGAGAGCCGGTAATAAAGAAGAGCAGCATATGCTTTCCCATATGCTTGTAAAACTGGTATCCTAATGCAGATTAAATGAGTAAAAAAAGACCCTGCTGGATGGCTGCTGCCGTCCTGCAGGGTCTTTTTTATAGAAATCAATCTAACTATTAAACGTAAAGCAATACACACAAAAACATAAAAGTGCTTCCTGCCAATACGAATAAATGCCAGATCGCATGGTTGTAAGGAAGCTTGTTCCATACGTAAAAAACTGCTCCGATGGAATAAAAGATTCCGCCTGTCAAAAGAAGCAAAAACCCAGTAGGGCTGAGGATTTCGTATAGCGGCTTGACGGCAATGATTATCATCCATCCCATGAGAAGGTAAACTATGGTCGAAATTATTTGATAGCGGTCTACAAAATAACACTTGAAGACAACCCCCGCTATAGCCAATCCCCATATGATCCCAAAAATCGTCCATCCCAAAGAGGTGCGGAAGCTGACTAACATAAATGGAGTATAGGTTCCGGCAATCAGCAGATATATAGCTGAATGGTCCAGGATGGCGAACAATTTTTTTATTGGTGAGGGTTTAAAGCTGTGAAGTAATGTTGAAAACAAATACAGAAGCAGCATGGAAACCCCGAAAATCGTATAACTTACAATATGCCAAGCAGTCCCTTTTTCAACTGCAGCCAAAATCAGCAGCACAAGAGCCGGGATGCTCAGGAGAAACCCGATACCGTGTGTCACAGCGTTCGCAATTTCTTCTTTCCAGTTTGTATAATCAAAGGCCAACCGATTTGTACCTCCTTTTTTTATCCTGTTTTCATCATAATATGGCGGAGGCGGTATGGCAAATGAAAGATATTGTTAGATGCTTAGCTTCTGTAAGAACTTTTAAATAAAAGAGTTTTTGAATGGCTCTTTACGTATAGTTTGTTGCTATTTCATATGATCTTCGTAAGATAGGGCCCCTTAATAGGAAAAATTCTGAAATAAAAAGTAAATGAGCAGATTATATATGGGAAGAACAGTTCTTTTCTTGATGTTTGATATGAATTTAAATAAGGCGCTTCTTATGGGGTTTAAATAGTTCCAAAGTTTGTGCAAAGAGCTGGATAAAGAACGCCCGTGACTTTAATGAAGATTCGCCTTAATCCATTGAATCGCTTTTTGGTATTCAATGGAGGAGGTGAAGCTGCCGGGCTCCAAATTCTCCTGATACCAGGCTAAAAGATCTTCAGGATCATTAAAAATCTCTCCGCTTGTATCACTCTTTCTGATTGTATAGATACCGTTATCCGGATCAATTGTTACGATAACAGGAATTTCGCTGTCCACAGCATTAAGTTTGTAATCCATCAGTAAGAAACCTCCATTGCTTTTATTAGGTTTGCTCCAAAAAGTCTTATATAATATATGTCATAATTTAAAATACATACAAGAGGGAGGCGGCAGCCATGTGTGGACGGTTCACATTGACAATGTCTTATGAAGAGCTTGTCGAAAAATTTCTTATAGATGAATGGGTCTATGAATGGGGACCTCGCTTCAATGTTGCTCCATCGCAGGCGGTCCTATCCTTGATTATAGGTAAAGGACAGCGGATGGCGGGTCCGATTCGATGGGGACTTATCCCATCTTGGGTAAAAGATCAAAGCAAGTGGAAGCCCCTTATCAATGCCAGAAGTGAAACGCTGGAAGAAAAATCAAGCTTCAAGCACCTGCTGAACAAAAGGAGAACGGCGATTCTAGCGGACAGCTTCTATGAGTGGAAGAGAAAGGACGGAGAAAAGCAGCCCTATCGCTTTATGATGAAGGATAAGGAACCGTTTGCTTTTGCCGGCTTGTGGGATAAGCAGGCAAACGACAATTCTGCAGCATTTTCTTCGACCATTATCACGACCTCTGCCAATGATCTTGTACAGCCGGTGCATGACCGGATGCCTGTCATACTAAAGGGAGAGGAAAGCATCAAGAAATGGATTTCTACAGCAGACTACACCTTCAATGATGTGAAGGAGCTGCTTGTGCCTTTTCCTTCGGAGTTCATGACAAAGTATAAAGTGTCACAAGAAGTCAATTCTACGAGGAATGATTTTGAAGCCTGTGTAAAACCATTGGAGAATTTGTCATAAGAAAATTTAAAAATTACGATAACATCTCATCTGTCAGCAACGATTATAAGGTATAATATAAGTATAAACGGGTGAAAAAGAGGATTGATATTTTGTTACTGAAAAGCCTTGAGTTCAAAAATAGTTATGGACAGAAGGTAAAGATTTTAGACATTCCAGTGTTGGCCAATGATAACCCGCTCTATTTTAAAGTCAATATGCGGCTTCAATTGTTCCTGTCAGATATTAATCAGGGAACCGGGAAAAAGGTTTTCAGTTTCCGTGATTATTTAAAAAGGCATTTGAAGTGGCCGGAATACCAAAGTATCTATCATGCCGTAGAATTAAAAAATAATGCGTAGCCCTTTAATTTTGAAGCACTCCTCCCGTGATGTGCTTCTTTTTTTGCGTGAAAATATCATTTTTATAGGGGAGGATTCGTTAAAAACTGAACAATTCAATAATAGCCGATGTCTGGCGGAATGTCAGAAGAATAACGCCACAATTCACTATAATAACCTGGTAAGCTGGAAAGAAAAGAGCGGCTCTCTCGGTTTAGAGAGAAAACTTTAGTGTCGGAAGAAAAATCCGCTCTTGGGATCTTTCAGTAAGAAGCAATTTATCCAGTCTTTCTCCTGAAGAGGAAATCACCATCCGATTACATAGTAAGAAGTCTTACTGAAATCACCTATTAAAATCACCGTTTCAAAAAAAGAAGCTGCTCATACTGTAAAATGTTTTAAAACGGTTGCATATCAAGGTATAATACAAGCATACACGAGACAAGGATGTGTGGAAATGAAAGACATAAAAATTGTAACGGACTCTACAGTTGATCTCTCAAAAGCAGAAATTGAAACCTACGGCATTCACGTAGTCCCTCTTTCAATATCGATCGAAGGGGAGAATTTTCTTGATCGGGTTGACATCACTCCAAAAGAATTTATGGAGAAGATGAAGCAGTCCAATGAACTTCCCAAAAGCTCGCAGCCCCCTGCAGGAGAATTTGTGAAATTATATGACAAATTGGGCAGCGACGGAAGCACTGTACTTTCTATACATATGACTGGGAATATGAGCGGCACGGTAAGATCTGCTGAAAGTGCAGCTGAGATGAGCTCTGCGAATGTGAAAGTCGTTGATTCCCGTTTTATTTCTAAAGCTCTTGCCTTTCAGGTAATAGAGGCTGCCAAGATGGCGGAGGATGGGAAAAGCCTGGAAAACATTCTGGAAAGACTGGATCAGATTAGAAATGAAACCAATCTATTCGTGGTAGTGGATACTTTGGAGAATCTTGTTAAAGGCGGAAGGATAGGAAAAGGAAGAGCCTTGATCGGGTCTCTCCTGAACATCAAGCCTATTGCCTCACTGGCTGGAGGAGAATATACTCCTGTTGCAAAAGTCAGGAGCCATTCACAGGTGGTTAAATATTTATCAGCCCAATTTGTGGAAGATGTAAAAGGAAAGACAATCCGCGGTGTAGGACTTGTCCATGCAGATGGACTGGATCTCGCTCAGAAGTTGAAGAGCCGGATCACTGAATTAACAGGCTATGAAGCTATCGAAATCGAGGATACGACTCCGATAATCAGCACCCACACAGGTCCTGGTGCGATCGGCTTTATGTATTATACAGATTGAACAAAAAGGAAGGTTCCAATAAGATGGAACCTTCCTTTATTTTAGCAGATAGGAAAGCCTGCGAGGGGGCAGCAGCAGATCAATCGTTCTGCTCAATGTGTATCTGTTACCTCAAAAGATTCCTCATTAAGAAGGCATCGGTGTCGGAGTCGGCTTTGCATATCCTTCTTTATATTTTTCATCAATATAATTTCGGATATCTTTGATGGACTCTCCTTTTTTATGCATCACAATGGATTCGGCAGCAATTTCAAGACAGGCAAGACACCTTGTGCCATGATCATCCCATATGACCTTATCATCCACAATTTCATGGACAAAGCAATTCAGATTATTCATGTGCCCGGCAGACTCTCCACATCCACAGTAGCATGGAATGTATTCCAGTAATTCCGGATTTTGAGCAGCCGAGGCATAGACCAGCTGAATGTTTTCATCTTTATCATCTAAAAAAGACGGCAGCTGTTCTGGTCCTGCTGTCTCTTCTCTTATATCTCCGTTAGCAAGCTCCTCATGGTGATGCTCATGATCCTCTGAAGACGCGGTGTTGTTTTTTTCATTCGGACTGCACCCTGCTATGAATAACATCAGCACTGCCAGACTAACAATATATAAAGCTATCCCTTTTTGCATATTCATCACTTCCTTTATTTAATGTTTTTATCATAACAGCTTGGACCTTTCAGTGGTATATAAGTGTGCAATTGTTACAACTTTGTCACGTGAACTTGTTTTCTAGAGGGATAACTTAGTTATGTGTTAATGCCGATTAGTCACACCCAGCTATATGTCTTTATGGCTTAACATAATCAGTAGGATCTCTGACAAAATTGGAAAAGGCGTTGCAATGCCTTAATCTCAGGATGAGGAGTGGTGATGAGTGGCAAGAAAAAAAGTATTGCTGTTTTCTGATTTCGGAGTGGATGACGTTATAGCCCTTCTCTATGGTTTCTATAGTGAAGAAATCGAGATAGTGGGCATCGTGGCTGATTACGGAAATGTCTCAAAGGAAATCGCTTTAAAAAATGTGGCCTACCTTCAAACGTTGACAGGTGCAGAAAGGCCGGTGATTGGAGGGGCTGTTTCTCCTTTGACAGGGGAGCTGCCGCAATACTTTCCAGAGATACATGGAATAGCGGGACTAGGCCCGATTATTCCTGAAAATCATCATGCAGATGAAACTTTATTAGAAAATTTCTTTGAAGTGAAAACCATCATTACACAATATCAGCATGACATTACCATTTTTTGTGCAGGCAGGCTTACGTCATTGGCTGCTGCTTTTATTCTTTATCCAGAAACGATGAAGCTCGTGAACGATTTTTATCTCATGGGAGGGGCTTTTGGGGTACCCGGAAACATCACCCCTGTAGCAGAAGCTAACATTTACGGAGATCCTTATGCCGCTAATATCGTCTTGCAGTTGTCCCCGAAGCCTGTCTACATTGTACCTTTGGATGTCACTAAGTATGCTCTCTTCACGCCTCAAATGATAAACGATCTGGATAGTTACTTTAAGCAAACAGGTGATAAAGTGGGGGGTATTATTAAACCGCTGGTAGATTATTATCAGAGGTTTTATAAGAAAACATATCCGGAACTAGCTGGGAGTCCGCTGCATGACCTTCTTGCTCTTTGGTCGATTAAGCGTGATTCTGAAATGGAATTTGTGAAGGTTCCTGTGAAAATTGAAGTAAACCTGGGCATTACATTCGGTCAAAGTTCAGGCGATTTCAGGGACAGCACAGAAAAAATAGAGTGGAAATCTCATAACGTTGCTGTCAATTTTAACTACAGCCGTTTCATAAAAGATGTGTTTCAAACGTTTAAAAATCCTCCTGCCCGTTAAAAATTGATGAAAGAAGCCCGGCAGTCCTGCGGGATAGAATGCAGAATGCACTGGGTGCTGCAGGTTTGTGAAAGCAGCGAAGCAAAAAGAGTCGGACTTCAATATATACTCATGATATAATGAAAACAAAAGAGCCTATTCTAAAGTGTTGCTGCCCTAAATAACTATGAGGAAGCATCCTCCTGCTTACTTGAAATATCCTGGTAAGCAAGCCTTGAAAAAGCTTCTTCTTTTTAAGGATCATGGTTATTTTCCTAAGCGGCAATTTTATTCGAATACAGCCACAAAAAGAGAGGAGATCTGTCTTATGAAAAAAATTCTCTTCTCTCTCTTGTTCATTCTACTAGTTATCTCAGGCTGCTCCAGTGAGAATATTGAACCGCATCCGCAAGTCACCCATAGCTTACTGCAGAAGGAACAGCCGCCCGCGGACTTCATACCGAAAGATATTAAGATTGTCTCAATCGGTGATTCCTTGACACAAGGGGTGGGAGACAGCACCAAAAGTGGTGGATATGTTCCATTCTTGCAGTCCGATCTTGAAAGACTTGATTCCATTAAAACAGCTGAATTCACTAATTATGGCGTAAGAGGGAATCGAACCGATCAGTTATTGAAAAGGTTGAAAAGTGAAGAGGTTAGCAGTGCCATCTCAGACTCTGACCTGGTTTTCATTACCATTGGCGGGAATGATGTCATGAAGGTATTTAAGGAAAACCTCTATGATTTAAATCTTGCTGTCTTTAATAAAGAAATGGTTAACTATGCTGACCGCCTCCGAGAAATCCTGACACTTATCCGGCAGTACAACCCTGACGGCGGCATTGTATTGGTCGGTATCTATAACCCTTTCAATACGTGGTTTTCAGAGATTAAAGAGGTTGATGAAATCATCCTGAACTGGAATCTGCTTAGTGAAGAAGTATTGGCTGAATATGATAGGACAGCCTTTGTCAAAATTAATGAAATTTTTATCGAAGGACAGGACAGCCTGCTGTTTGAAGGCGACTACTTTCATCCTAATGATGACGGGTATGAATTAATGGCGGAGAGAATGTTTGAGGAACTGACTGAACGGGAAACGTTAGCAGAGTTGACTCAAAGTGAATTTATTGTCGGGGAAGAGGGGCTTTGATATGAAAAAAAGATGGAAGGCAAGCTTTTTTACTCTCCTGGGACTTAACATTTTGGTGCTTCTGTTCTTTGCCGTTCTGTTGATGGTTCCGATAGAGGATGATGCATTGCCTGAAGAAAGTCTTAATGAGAGAGAGGATGTCGCTTTCCAGATTAGAGCGACCAAGAAGGATTTAAATCAAATGATCGACCATTATATTGAGGATGAATTCACTGCACCTGTGGATTATTCTGTCGTATTGGATGACCAGGTGGTACTAAATGGAGCGGTGCCTGTCTTTACCAGTGAAATAAACTTTAAGATGACATTTGAGCCTAGGGCTTTGGAGAATGGTGATTTACTCCTGAAGCAGGACTCGATTTCGGTGGGAGCCCTGAAGCTGCCTGTAGAGCATGTGTTAAAGATCATACGGGATTCATATGAGTTCCCAGAATGGATAAAAATCCAGCCAAACGAAGAGTTAATATATGTTTCGCTGCAAAACTTGGAAATGAAGAGTGATCTGCAGGTTCGCGCAGAAAAGTTCGACTTGGAGAATGATGATATCGTCTTTAATATGCTGGTTCCGGTAGACTAAATTCTTTATACACAAAAATGATGGGGTGCCGCAGCCCCATTATTTTTTTATGGAGATATCGCAATTACACTCGCTTGGTGACTACTTCAATCATTTGCATCGGAGTTAGAGCAGCTAGATTTTCTCTTGGTGTCATTTTCTTTTTTGTTGGCTCTTTTCGTAAACTTTGTTGCTATTCTATACTAATTCCGAAAAAAACTAACTATATTTTACCTTACTAACCTGGTAATCATGAAAAGAAAAGAGCTGCGTTCCCGATTAGAGAGAAATCCCTTAGTATCCGGGGAAAAATCCGGCTCTTGGGATTTTTCCGAAAGCAACAATATATGCGAAAACAGCCTTTTTGTTAGCAGAAAATCTGCAGCTAGGATGGCGCTAAATGCCGATTGCTCTCAAAACTAATGGGAATAGGGCAGCTAGGATGACTCTAGGTGCCCATTTCACTCAAAACCAGCAGAGTTTGGCCTCCAAGAATCGCAAGGGTGACCTTCTCTCTATATCCCCCCAGCGTTCGGCCAAGAAGAATATCTCTCCTGAGTCTATAAAGCGCTTTTCAAAATTCAGCTTAAAATTTTAATTTGGATTAATATCCTGTTCAGAAGGAAAAAAACGGCTCTTATGTCCATAGTCTGGAATTTCCGAATGTACAACTATAAGAGCACAGTCTAATCGTATATCCGGCCTGAGTTCGCATCACCCCATAACTAACAGTGCATCCAATTCTGGAGAATCATTTAGCAGGCCAACCGCAAAAATAGTATAGGACTGATTAGGCTGTAAAGAAACATTCGGAACACTTAGTACAGCATCCTTGGTGCCGGCGGCTCTCACCTCTAGATTAACAGTCATCGGCGTCAGACCTAGATAATCCGTTGCTTGCTTGAACGAAACCTTCGGAAAGATAACATCTCCTTTGGCAACAGCAATATCGACAGCTGGAGCGTTTGGTGACAAATGGATAAAGCGCACTTTTGTTTCACCGTGAGGAACGAACGGATCCGTTACATATGGAAGAAGCTGCAGTTTGTTTCCTTGCCCGACTGCGGCAAGAGTATAAATATTTCCTGCTTCCACCGTCACTTTTTTGCTGATGACGGTGCTGACGCTTGTGCCGGCAGGGTAGATATCAATATGATATTTTCCGGCAGGAAGCGGCATGAATCCGGTGATGTCTTTGAAAGCAATATCGCTCAAGACTAGATTGCCATTTACATATATATCTACATTCGGTGCATCAGGGACTGCATGAAGGACCCTTACTTGGGCAGGGCGTTCCTGTTGATGGTCTCTCATACTGTGAACCCCTTTTTGCATGTACTTCAAGTGCTTTTGATAATAATGTATGTGCAGCCGGGGATCGGAATATTTAAAATACATGGATAACAAATCATACATGGCAGCTTTCTGAAGATAGGCTTCTCTGTTTGTCATTCATCTCTCTCCTATATTTGAATTTACTTCAATACCCTATGCTCCTTTGGGAAAATTGGTGAAAACACCTAGATTTTATAAAAGAGTTCAATTCATTAACGGCATTTCTACCGTGATAAATTTAAGCTGCAGATGCTCCAAGCCATTGACCTCAATATAGTACTGTGCAACTTAAATAAGGCTTGAGAAGGGAATTGTCTTAATAAATAAGGGCTTTTCTTTCAAATGTTATGGCTGTTTAAAATGATATGGATTTCCGCCCCAGGCGGACGACCCCGAGGGGCTGGGTGCTGGAAATAAAAGACACGCTTGTCCCGCAGGAGGTCGTACGCCTGCAGCGAAGATCCTCCTGCGTAAAGGGCATGATGGGGAATTCGCATTCTAATCAGCACAATTAATAGGGAAAAAGCCAAGACTTTTTTCGTATTTAATTTTGCTTTCGATAAGATGGTCTTCCTCCTTATACTAAGATTTTTCTCTTTAATCGGGTGGGGGGAGCAGTTCATTTCTTTTGGCTTACCAGAACATAAAGCAGTTATCTCATGAAGTTAAAATAGCAACAAATGTTACGAAAAGAGCCATGCGAATACAGTCTTAATAAAAATGTTGTCATTTATGGTGAATAATGCCATAATAGTATTAATAAATAGAAAGCAGGTGATGTGTTATGAGTAAATCTAATTTGTACTTTGTTTTTGATTTTACTGACACGGCCTGTTTTCAATGTGCGGATGTATCATGATATCTGGTTGATCTTAAGATTCAACTGTTTCTTCGATATGCATATGAACCATGGCCGTGTCCTATGCCATGGTTTTTTTGTGTGTTCATTTTCCGGAAGACCGGATATATTAGGAGGAAACAATTTGAACGGATTAGAGACGATTTTTTTAGAAAAGGCCAATCAGTTGAAGGATGAAGCTCTTGAAATAGGAAGAGTGACTTCACAGCATAAAGGAGTATACACGCTGCTGTCTCTCTATGGAGAGTTTCAAGCAAAGCTACCAGGGAAATTTTACTATCAGACGCATACAATTGAGGGTTTGCCAGCTGTTGGAGACTGGGTAGGATTCGTACCTTTGGAGCATGAACAGGCGATGATTGAGAAAGTGCTGCCGCGCTCAAGCAAATTCTCCAGAAAGAAAGCGGGAGATGAAGCAGAGGAGCAAATCATCGCTTCCAATATCGATTTTTTATTCATTGTCTCATCATTGAACGGAGACCTGAATATCAATCGGCTTGAAAGATATCTGCTTCTCTGCTGGGAAAGCGGTGCGAGTCCGGTGCTGATTCTGAGCAAAGCGGACTTATGTGACAACGCTATCGAAAAGGCTGCCGAGGTGGAGGCAGTCGCGATGGGAGTACCCATTATTCCGGTTTCTTCAATAGAAAAAAGGGGATTGGAAGAGCTCACTCCTTATTTGGCTATAGGAAAAACAGCTGCGTTAGTTGGATCTTCAGGGGTAGGGAAATCCACATTGTTGAACAGTTTGGCAGGCAGAAGCCTGCAGGCTGTAAAGGAGATAAGAGAACAAGACAGCAAGGGAAAGCATACGACAACACATAGGGAGATGTTCCTTCTGGAAAATGGAGCGTTCATCATTGACACACCCGGTATGAGAGAGCTCCAAATGTGGGAAGGCAATGAAGGGATTTCCACTCAGTTCGGGGATGTAGAAGAATATGCAGAACTGTGCAAGTTCCGTGATTGCACACATGAAGAAGAACCTCAATGTGCGATCAGGCAGGCAATCCAACAAGGACTTCTGCAAGAAGAGCGGTATAGGAGTTATCAAAAGCTGCAGAGGGAAATCCAATATTCCAAAAGAAGAGCGGATAAACGCCTTCAATCTCTTGAAAAAAAGAAGTGGAAGAAGACCACGCAAAACAGAATGGGCCAACGGTAATCTAATTCTTTTACCTCTACTCATTTTCACGTTAGAATTATGCAATAAAGGGAATATTGTTATGGAGAACGCAGAAAGGATGAGAGTAATGAAGGAAACTCCTGAGGCTCGGAAAGCGACCTTTGCAGGCGGCTGCTTTTGGTGCATGGTTCAGCCGTTTGAGGAAATGCCGGGTATACTGAATGTGGTGTCCGGCTATACCGGCGGAGACAAAGAAAACCCAACTTACCGCGAAGTGTGTTCAGAAACAACAGGCCATTATGAGGCTGTCCAAATCACCTATGATCCGGAAAAGTTTCCTTATGAGAAATTGCTGGAACTTTACTGGCAGCAAATAGATCCCACTGATCCAGGCGGACAGTTTTTTGACAGGGGACAATCCTATACAACGGCCATATTCTATCATGATGAAGATCAACGGACAGCAGCGGAAGAATCGAAACAGGACTTGGCTAAGAGCGGCAAGTTTCAAAAGCCGATTGTTACCAAGATCCTGCCGGCCAAAGATTTTTATGAAGCAGAGGACTATCATCAGCAGTACTACAAGAAGAACCCTTCGCATTATCAAAGATACAGTATCGGTTCAGGCCGAAAAGCATTTACCAAAAAGCATTGGGGGGAGCAGCAGTGAAGAAAAAGGAAGAGTTAAAAAAAGAGTTAACACCCATGCAGTATGAGGTAACACAAAACAATGGAACAGAACCTCCTTTCAAAAATGAATATTGGGATGAATTCGGTGACGGTATCTATGTTGATGTCGTTTCCGGCAAACCATTGTTCAGCAGCAAAGATAAGTATGATGCAGGCTGCGGATGGCCAAGTTTTACAAAGCCGATCACAGAAGAGGAAGTAGAAGAAAAGATGGATTACAGCCACTTCATGGTCAGGAAGGAAGTCAGAAGCAAATCTGGTGACTCGCATCTCGGTCACGTCTTTGATGATGGTCCAGGTCCGGATCAGCTCAGATACTGCATCAACTCAGCAGCAATGAAGTTCATTCCTAAGGAAGACCTTGAAAAAGAGGGGTATGGCAAATATAATAAACTCTTTGAGTGATTGATGTGAGGCTGATTGAATCATTCCTTTAAAACATAATCTATGACAAACTTCAGACAATGAAAGGTTGATTGAAATGCTTAAGAAGCTATTCGGAAAAAAAAAAGAAGCACCAACTTCCATCAATGTACATTCTCCTCTAACTGGCAGGCTGCTTGACCTTGAAGAGGTGCCGGACCCTGTATTCTCTCAGAAAATGATGGGTGATGGTATTGCTGTCGAGCCATCGGAAGGAAAAGTGATTTCACCTGTAAATGGAGAGATCATTCAAGTATTCCCAACCAAACATGCTGTCGGCATCAAGGCTGAAAATGGTGCTGAACTTCTCATCCATATCGGACTTGAAACAGTTTCCATGAATGGAGAAGGATTTGAAGCCCATGTATCTGAAGGGAAAAAAGTCAAAGTAGGAGATCCTCTTGTGACCTTCGATATCAATCTTGTAAAAGAGAAAGCGAAGAGTACCATCACACCTGTCATCATTACAAATGGAGATGACTTTGAGGCAATTGAGAAAGCAGAAACAGGAGATGTAACAGCCGGGGAAAGCCAAGTAATGACGGTTTCTGCAAAATAAAAAAAAGAGCTGAAAAAATTTTCAGCTCTTTTTTTATGGCTTTTTTCGACTAGTTCATTATTTCGGACCAGATCATGAAGATCCAGATCATGAAGATCACAACCACTTAGACTTTCTTATTTTTTTGAGGATGTCATGCCGCCGGATAAAATGAACTTCATGGCATCTTCAGGACTGACATCAATGATCTCCACTTCTTCTTTCGGAACTAAAAAAGTGAATCCGGCCACCTGAAAAGTTTGCGGAATATAGACAGCGACATATGGCTGAAGGTGGCCGTGGAACTTTTCAAGCTCTTCTGAGGTGATGAAGCCGAGAGATTTCATTCCAGTACCGGGAAGAGTAACAAGCGCCACCTGTGAAAACGACTTCTTATCACCTATAAACGAATGTACTGTATCCTTAATGATGCTGTACAGAGTCTTAACCAAAGGAATTTTTTTAAGAGTAAAATCAAGCAGTTTGATGACTGAACCGGTTATGAATCTTGTGGAAAGCCATCCAAGGAGCGTGATCAGTATTACCGTTGCCAATATGCCAATACCGGGAATATAATTCTCATTCATGTAGGGTCTGAGTACATTCCCAAGCAGACCGTCTAGAAAAATAAAAAGCTTATAAACTACGTAAATCACCAAACCAATTGGCAAAATGGTCAGTACACCGTTAAAGAAATTTTTTATTAAGTACTTCATCCTGATCTCCTTGTTATTCATATAAGTTTGTAAGTATTTTTGAAATCCAATTGAACTTCCTTGATTACTATTTTGTAAGTATAAAGCAAATAGATGCTTTGGGGAAGGGGGCAGCACAAACATCGCCTGCTGGTGGCTGCAGTGAACAGAAATTGGGCAAAAGCACAAACACATTAGGCGTTTGCTACATAGAGTAATGGTGAAACAGAAATAAATCCGAGGAGTGATATGTTTTATGCATTACGGATATGACAATTGTTGTTATGCTTATCCTGCAGCACCTGTAGCTGGTGCAGGGTATGCGGGTGGATTCGCGTTGATTGTTGTGCTGTTTATTTTATTGATCATTATCGGGGCAGTTTGCTACGCGCCTAAAGGCTGATATTAATCTAAATATGAAATGAAGTAATACGAGAACAGGCCGATGTCTCATCGGTCTTTTTTTGCTGAAAAATAATATTTTTCAAACAGAGTGGATTACATAGGTCCTTAAATATTTATGGTTTCAGCAATTTTAATGGGAGGATGGATATTCAATTTAAAAGATTGGCTGGCAGGAGAGCTGTTCAGGCAACATGGAATTATAGACTTGTGGAATCCGGACAGTCAGCGAGCCATTCTGGCAGTTTCGATTCTCATATTCGCCAGTATCTGCACCCGGATAGTCAAACTGATTTCTTGCTTGAGTTGATCATTATAGAATTAAAGCTTCCTCTCCTATATTAACTTTTTCTAGAAAGATTCTCCTGTTCAAACATAAGTATTAGTAAGAGCAGAACTTCATACAAATCAGGAGGGGGTTTCATGCCTCATTCGCACCTAATCAAACCGATGCTATCTGAGGTTTATCCTGAAGTCGACTATGGCAAGGGTGTTTTTCTTTATGACAAGGCAGGTTTTGAATACTTGGATGCATGTTCCGGAGCAGTGACAGCTAATATTGGTCATGGTATTGAAGAAATATTGCAAGCCATTTACAGGCAGGGGCAGCAGGTTTCGTTTGTGTATCGTTCGCAGTTCACGAACGAGCCAAGTGAACAACTTGCTGCCCTTCTTTCAAAAGAAACGGGGTTGGATTGGTGTTTCCTTGTCAACAGCGGGTCGGAAGCAGTTGAAACGGCTGTGAAGATTTCCATCCAGCACTGGCAGGAAAAAGGAAGACCCTCAAAACGGAGGGTGATTTCCAGATGGTTAAGCTATCACGGAATTACCTTTGGGGCTTTATCAGCTTCTGGCCACCCTGTCAGGAGGGAAAGGTTTGATTCATTTGTGGGTGACTGGCCTGCCGTTGAACCCCCTTACTGTTACCGATGCCCATTTGGCAAGACCTATCCCGAATGCAATGTTCAGTGTGCCAGGCAGTTAGAAACGGTGATTAGAAGAATAGGAGAAGGAAATGTTGCTGCCTTCATTGCGGAGCCTGTCATCGGAGCGGCAGGGGGAGCGATCAACGCACCGCCGGAATATTTCAGGGTCATCAAAGAGATCTGTGAAAAGTATGAGATTCTGTTCATTGCGGATGAAGTGATGACAGGTTGCGGTAGAACCGGTACATTCCTGGCTATGGAACATTGGGGGATCAAACCGGATATAGTTGCGCTTGGAAAGGGCTTGAGTGCAGGCTACGCCCCGATTGCGGCTGCTCTCGTTATGAACGAAGTGCTCGAACCCATCCTTCAGGGGTCACAAGTCATCATGAGCGGACACACCTTCAGTGCAAACCCTCTTTCCAGTGCCGCGGCCCTGGCTGTTCTCAAACTTATAAAATCAGAGAAAATGATTGAAGGGATTGGAGAGAAAGCTTATTACCTGCAGAATGAATTAAAAGGAATGAAGAAGAATTATTCCTTTATCGGTGATGTCCGGGGGTTGGGGCTGATGATTGGAATTGAATTCGCCGGGTCAGTCAATGGGAAAAAAATAGATTCTGCCTTCACTTCAATTTTGGTGGAGGGTGCCAAAAAGGAAGGTCTCCTTTTATATCCAGCAGCTGCGGGAATTGATGGAAGAAGCGGGTCGGCAATAATGATTGCTCCCCCTTTTACGATCACCATACCTGAAATTGATGAGATTATTGCCCGATTAGAAAGGACGTTTAAAGCTATTACAGTGATATGAATTGAAGGAAGGGAAGATCATGGCGGAGCATAAGGTCAGTGATTACGAGGAGATTAAAGGTTATTTTCGGAATGGAATGACACTGATGTTCGGAGGCTTTGGGGGAGTGGGGTCCCCTCCAACCCTTATCAAGCACATTCTGCAATGGAATCTATCTGGTCTAACCTTGATTGGAAACGACACAGGATTTCCTTCAATTGGAATAGGGCAGCTGGTTTCTGAAGGAAGGGCAGTAAAAGTGATCGCATCTCATATTGGAAGCAATCCTGTTGCAGGAAGGCTGATGAGCGAAGGAAAATTAGAAGTTGAATTCTCCCCGCAAGGCATCCTGGCAGAAAGGATAAGAGCAGGAGGAAGCGGGTTATACGGCATCATAACGGATGTGGGTTGGGATGATCCATTTTTAAATAGTGATAAAGCGACCCTTGATGTGAATGGAAAAACATATTTGATCGAGACAGCGCTGACGGCAGAAGTTGGTATAATTTATGCAAAAAGGGCTGATAAGTTTGGTAACCTTGTCTATGATAAAAGCGCCAGAAATACCAATCCTTTAGTGGCAATGGCTGCCGATTTCACGATTGTGGAAGCGGAAGAAATCGTAGAGCCGGGAGAACTCGATCCTGAGGAAATTGTTACACCAGGAGTTTTCGTTGATAAAATTGTGCTTTCAAAAGGGGTTGACTGGAAGTGGGCTTGGGAGTAAGGGAGAAAAACGCAATGGCAGCCAGAGCGGCACAAGAAATCAGCGATGGAATGGTCGTCAATCTTGGAATCGGTATCCCTTCGTTAGTTCCTAACCATGTAAAAGAAGTGAAGAACATTCTCTTTCATGCAGAAAATGGAATCCTTGGGATTGGAAAATCACCGGCAGAAGGAGAAGAAGATCCCAACCTCTGTAACGCCGGGGGCTTTCCGGTCACTCTCCAACGGGGAGGAAGTTATTTTGACAGCTTGACGGCCTTCAGCATCATTAGAAGGGGGGTGCTTGACCTGACGATCCTGGGCGCACTTGAAGTCAGCGGAAGAGGAGATCTTGCTAATTGGATCATTCCGGGCAAGAAAGTACCTGGAATGGGGGGAGCAACTGAATTAGCAATGAAAACCAAAAAAGTGATTGTGTTGATGGCCCATCGCGATAAATATGGAAATAGCAAAATTGTGAAAGACTGCAAGCTCCCGTTGACTGCCAAAGGCTGTGTGAATATGATCATCACCGACATGGGGGTATTTGAGACAACCGAAACTGGATTAAGGCTCCTGGAAATATTTCGCCCCTATACACTGAGTGACATTACCCAAAACACAGAAGCTGCTTTTGAAGCAGCCGACAATCTAGGTTTTATTTGAACTCTTGAGTTTAAGAACCATGGTATGAAAAGAATTCGTCTGGAAAGTGCCCAAGTGTTTCCGAGGGAGCAATCTAAGAGACACTTCCCCAGGGAAAAAGAACTCAAGTGTTCCAAAGGAGCATTCTAAAGACACTTCGCCGAGTAAAAAGAGCCGAAGTGTCCCATAGGAACTTTGTAAAAGACACTTCACTGGGAAAGTAGCGTTCATGTATACAATAGAAGCTTTTTAAAAGACACTTCGCCATGAAAAAAGCACTCAAGTGTTCCATGGAATCTTTCCAAAAGACACTTGGCGGCGTAAAAAGCGCCGAAGTGTCCCATAGGAACTCTTTAAAAGACACTTTGCTGGGAAAGTAGGGTCCAAGTATGCCATAGGCAATTTGTAAAAGACACTTGGCCGCGTAAAAAGCGCCGAAGTGTCCCATAGGAACTTTGTAAAAGACACTTCGCTGGGAAAGAAGGATCCAAGTATGCCATAGGCAATTTGTAAAAGATACTTGGCCGCGTAAAAAGCGCCGAAGTGTCCCATAGGAACTTTGTAAAAGCCACTTCGCTGGGAAAGAAGGGTCCAAGTATGCCATAGGAACTTTATAAAAGCCACTTCGCCATAAAAAAAGCACTCAAGTGTTCCAAGGGAGCATTCTAAAAGACATTTCGCGGTGAAAAAAGCCTCAAAGTGTACCTGAACACAAATTTACAGGTTAGGTAAAGAACATTAAGTAAAGACCCTATCAACAACGAAGGATGTGAAAGAAATGGACAATAATGCGGTCAAACAATGGATCCACAGCCAGGAAACGCAGGCTGTCCGTCTCTTGCAAAAACTTGTTAAGGAAAAAAGTGTCCGCGGCAATGAATCTAAGGCGCAGGCGGTAATTATAGAAAAATGCAGGGAATTGGGAATGGAATTGGACATTTGGGAAATCGAGAAAAAGGAAATTGCGAACCATCCATTCTATCGCTGCGATCGTGAAGAGTTCCAGGGAAACCCAAATGTTGTTGGATCGATAAAAGGAAAAGGCGGCGGGAGGTCCATCATCTTAAATGGACATATTGATGTGGTGCCAGAGGGAGATGAATCTGCCTGGAATATCGATCCATATAGCGGAGAGTACCTTAACGGAAAGGTTTTTGGCAGAGGATCGACCGACATGAAAGGCGGGACAGTAGCCCTTTTGCTGGCAGTTGAAGCATTAAAAGAAAATGGAATTGAATTAAAGGGCGATATCATCTTTCAGAGTGTAATTGAAGAAGAAAGCGGCGGGACTGGAACCTTGGCAGCGTTGGTAAGAGGCTACACAGCAGATGCAGCCATTATTCCTGAACCAACGAACTTGAAGCTGTTTCCGAAGCAGCAGGGCTCCATGTGGTTCAGGCTTTCTATAAAAGGTAAACAGGCACACGGAGGAACCCGGTATGAGGGCGTGAATGCCATTGAGAAAGCAGTAACGGTTTTACAGGCATTGCAGGAGCTGGAGCAAAAGAGAAATGAAAAGGTGGCAGATCCCCTATATAGAAGTATACCAATCCCATTTCCAATCAACGTCGGAAAAATTGAAAGCGGCAAATGGCCATCCTCAGTCCCTGACTTGGCAGTGGTAGAGGGGAGAATTGGTGTTGGTCCGGATGAAACGATGGAAGAAGTGGAGAAACAATTGGAATCTTTTCTGAAGAAACTTTCAGACTATGATAATTGGTTTGAGCATCATCCGGTCCTGCTGGAATGGTTTGGAGGAAGATGGCAGCCGGGAAGTATTGAGCCGGACCATCCTTTCCTGGACGTAATGGAAGATGCTTACCAGGATGTGTTTGGTTCAGATCCTGTCATTGAAGCTTCCCCGTGGGGAACAGACGGCGGAATTTTGTCAAAGGGAGGAAATATCCCCGTGATAGTATTCGGGCCAGGTACAACAGAAGCAGCTCATGATGCAAATGAATACATTGAAGTTCCCAAGATTCTGCTGGCAGCAGAAGTGATTGCCTCTGCCATCATCAAATGGTGTGAGGTATCAGACGCTGTAGACGAATAAACTGTTGGAAGTATTGGTGTTCCAGAAGGCGCATGCCTAAGCTGGTTATCCAGTGTGCCTAAAAAGTAGTTAAGGAGTTTACAATCTAAGGAGATTAACAGCTATTCATTATCAAAAATAATTAAAGCCTCAATCACATTTCTAAATGAAGAAAGCAGGGAGAGGGATGCAATACATTAAAGAAATCAAAGGAGACAGAGCGAGCGTCAAAATCTATTGTGATTCTTTCAATGAAAGAATCAGGCTTGACGGTTATTCAGGGAATTTAGATGAAATCAATGAAATGATAAATAAAGCTGCACAGGAGGCCGCTGCAGAGAAAGTGATTATCAAGTCCCGACGTGAACATCTCCACTTTTTTATAGAAAATGGCTATGAGTTAGAGGCCAATATTAACGGATACTTTCATGGAAGTGATGCCTATTTTTTGGCGAAGTTTTTAACGGTCCAGAGAAAGATGAGCACTGGCTGGGAAAAGTCCAACAGAATCTTGACGGAAGTTCAAAAGCTGAAGACTGAGGATAAGTATCCTTTATACGCCTACAGTCTTCAAAGAGCTGATATCGAAGATGCTGAAAGGCTGGCCGGCCTCTATGAAAAGGTCTTCCCTGTGTATCCGGTCCCATTGCAGGATGAGAAGTATGTCCGGAAATCGATTGAAAGCGGAACCATTTTTTTATTTGTAGAAAAGAGCGGGGAAATCATAAGTGCTGCGTCTGCAGAAATCGACAAGTGCCTTCGAAGTGCAGAACTCACTGATTGTGCCACACTTCCTGCTTTCAGGGGAGGGGGCCTGATGAAACAGCTGTTGACCGGGCTGGAAGAAGAACTGATAAAGCAGGAATTCTATTGTGCTTATACAATAGCCAGATCGCTTTCGTTCGGGATGAACGCCGCATTCAGGCATCTTGGGTACCGCTATGGAGGCAGGCTTGTGAACAATTGTTATATATATGACAAAATGGAGGATATGAACATTTGGTGGAAGGATTTAAGTGCCTTATAAAATCTTGTTATAAAACCAGAAACCATTTTTCCTGGCCCATCATAGCCTAGAAGTAACTAGAATTTTGTTTGTGGAAGGGCTGTCAGTCTGGTGAAATGATGGAGAAGGGTTGGTGCTTCAAATGTTGAATGATCTATATAAACCTAAGAGACATTGGAAGGACATAGAAGTATGGAAGGACGTCACGGAGGAACAATGGAATGATTGGATTTGGCAGCTGACCAATACAATCAGGACCCTGGATGATTTAAAGAAAGTGATCAACCTGACTCCCGAGGAAGAAGAAGGAGTCAGAATCTCCACGAAAACCATTCCGCTGAATATTACTCCCTATTATGCCTGGCTCATGGATGAACAGGATGCCCGTTGTCCTATCAGGATGCAGTCGGTGCCAATAGGAAAGGAAATTCACAAAACGAAATATGATATGGAAGACCCTCTGCATGAAGATGAGGACTCCCCTGTTCCCGGACTTACTCACAGGTATCCTGACCGAGTACTCTTTCTTGTCACCAATCAATGTTCAATGTACTGCCGCTATTGTACAAGAAGGCGCTTTTCCGGCCAAATCGGGATGGGTGTCCCAAAGAAGCAGCTGGATGAAGCAATCAATTATATACGGGAAACCCCTCAGGTCAGGGATGTTCTGCTTTCAGGCGGGGACGGCCTGCTTATTAATGACAAAATCCTTGAATACATCCTGAAGAATCTAAGGGAAATTCCACACGTGGAAATTATTCGTATCGGCACTCGAGCACCGGTAGTATTTCCGCATCGAATCACGGAAAACCTTTGTACCATCCTGAAAAGGTATCACCCCGTTTGGCTTAACACCCATTTCAATACATCCCTTGAAATCACCGAGGAAGCCAAAAAAGCTTGTGAAATGCTTGCTGATGCAGGAGTTCCTGTAGGGAACCAGGCGGTCATTCTCGCTGGAATCAATGACAGTGTACCTATCATGAAAAAACTGATGCATGATCTCGTGAAAATCCGAGTCCGCCCTTATTACATTTATCAATGTGATTTATCTGAAGGGATCGGACACTTCAGAGCTCCTGTTTCAAAAGGACTTGAAATCATTGAAGGCTTAAGGGGCCACACATCCGGATATGCCGTACCGACCTTTGTAGTGGACGCGCCGGGGGGCGGGGGCAAAATTGCCCTTCAGCCTAATTATCTTATTTCGCAAAGTGCAGGAAAAGTGGTTCTCCGGAACTTTGAGGGAGTTATCACGACCTATCCAGAGCCGGAAAATTATACACCGGGCAGGGCAGACGAATATTTTAATTCTATCTATCCTTTGAAAAATTTTGAATCCTCCATAGGGATTACCGGGCTTCTGAATGAATCCAAATCCACACTCGTCCCTGAGGGGCTGCACAGGCAGGACAGAAGAGAGAATTATGTCACTAATCCAGAGCATAAATCACTGAAGGACTTTCGGGAAAAAAGGGACGTTTTAAAAGAGAAAAAGTACCAGGCTCAGCTTAAGAAAATGGATAAGGCAGACTCTTCCGATGATTGAAAGGTTTGAGTGCGAATGGTGCGGGGAAGAAGAAGCATATAGAAGCAGAGGGCCGGTTTTTTGGGAACTTCCCGACGGATCAAGGGCTATTGAGATTACAGGAACCCCACAAGTCTTTTGCAGCGGCTGCGGTATAGTCTTTACCGAGGAAGCGGTTACAATTGAATTAGAGGACCAGCTGCTGCTGATTGACACAAAACCGCTTGGAGAAAAGATTTCTTATCGTGACTTGATGAAAATAGAGAGGAAACTGAAAAGAAACTATTTCCGATTTGACTGATTTGATTTCTGCGTTTCTCTTTACGTTTCCTGTTTGTTTATGTATTCTAATACAAAAGAACCAAGGTGTATGAAGCAATAGATACTAAACAGTTTTAACAGGGCAGGAGATTACTATGAGAAAATCATTTTACCACTTCTTAATGAAATACCGTCAGCCTACTGACCGTGATGAACTCACAGCCTTAGCTAATAATGTGTACGATGACCTGGCCTTCCCGAAGCAGGCTGAAGATTATGATGAGGTGAGTTCATACTTGGAATTGAACGGTCTGTACCTGGAGAGCATGCGGATTTTTGATGAAGCGTGGGAGCAATACCTGATTGAAGAAAAATAGTAGAGATTAAAAGGCTGCCTGTTGCCATAGGCGGTTTTTTGCTTTTCAAAAGGGTTTTGAAAATTCAGGGGAACGCAGCAGAACTAAATCGGGCTTTGGTTTTTAGAGGGAGCTTTTGGTATTATAGTTTCGCGGGCGAGGTACATCATCATGAGAAATTCACCATTTAATGTACCGCACTCAGCTTTCGAAAACATATGAGTCATTGTTTTTATATGGCTGTTTTCGTAAAATTTATTGCTGTTCTATATTATCTTCGTAAGAGAACGGCTTTAAATTCTGCTAAGCCAAAAGAATTGAGCTGCTCCTCGTTTAGAGAGAGAACTCTTAGTGTCCGGAGGATGATACTGCCAAGAGGAAATTAAATACGAAAACAGTCTAGGATTTTTTCAAATTAATTAGTGATTCAGGATGCCATTTTACCTTCATCCACTTCGTTTAAAGCAGCTACAATCTTTGCGAAAACAGCCTTTTATATAGATCTTCATTTTTACATAGTGGACATGTGAGGAATTAATTTATTATAAAAAAATGCCCTTTGGAAAAGGAGTTTTGCCTTATGAATAAAGTGGACGCAGTTTCGTCTGGCAGGATAAAGGCAAACTGGGGTTGTTTTTCATGGGCGGTAATTCTTGTTATTGCTCCTATCATTACCGGTAGGGGAGGATTCCTTTATGATAGGTATTTCAAAGAGCGTCTTTTAGAGGCAAGCTCTTCTCCTAATGATCAATTTTCTATTGAAATTGTAGAGAAAGGGTCTGCGTTTTGGTTTGGACCTTCTGAGTCAGAATCAAGTACAAAGGAGGACATCTTGATCAGGCCATTAACAATGACGGTTCACGACTTTCTGCTGCGAATGTTGAAGTGAACTTCTCTGGTAAAGAAGGATAGGCTGAAATCAGTGCAGAGGAAGCCTCCGGTATCAAAGCTTCCACAGTCTAATCCAATAAATCGCCAAACGGCCTGTATAAAATTGAAATCAGAGAATTGATGCCGCTGCCAGATGAAGGTCTTAGCTTCCAGAACATAAGAGGTTATTATGGTAAGGCTGATGGCGGGCTTGAGAAGTATGAAGAGTACACTCCTCTATATGAATCTCAAATTACTTCGGTAGATAAGCACCGGGTAGAATAGTCAGGTAAGAAGGGTCCATCAATATAATGAAAGAAACCAGGACTTTGAGCTCTGTATTTACGATTCAATTAATATTAACCTCACACAGTGAAGGCCGCAGTCCGCTCTTAGCGGACTGTTTTTTATTGTGAAGTTTCCTATCAGGTAATACGGGGAGAGTTCTATGGAACGCCAATATTTAAAAAGGCTGTTTTCGCATATCCCTGGATATTAAAAGTTTTAACTCTTATCGAGGAGAGCAGCTCTTTTCTTTTCAGTGTTACCAGTGTTTAACCCTCTTAAAATGATTGTTTTTTCGGTAATAGTATCAAATAGCAACAAAGTTTGCGAAAAGAGCCTTATAAAATGATTGACAAAAATCCTGTCTCAATAGGCTGCAATGATGAGCGTTATTTATGGGTTTGCATATGATAATAACAAATAAGCTAAACGGGGAGGGGAGAAAATGGGCAAGCGAAAACAACCGAAATTTAAAGCGGGGGACACGGTAGTTGTAACGATTTATGGGACAGTAGGAAAAGTGACTAATATAAAGCTCCTCGAAGGAGAATATGTATACGAAGTCAATGAAAGTGAAGGTCTTTTCAAGGAGGATTGTTTAAGGCTGCTTGATGAGTATGATGGCTATTTACTTGAACAGGAGCAGATCGATATTGAATACAAATTTTTGTTTGGGGATTTAGTCAGAGTGAAAGGCTATGATAATGACTTATTTAAAGTGGTGGGTTTTCGGACAGAAATTTGGAGATATAAAGAAGATGCATGGGAAGATGTCATTTATGAATTGACCAGAATCAACGATGGTGAATGGCTGGAAGCCGATGAAGATGAATTGACACTTATTGCAGACTATGATCAAGCGGAAACCTTTATTAAAAAATATGGAATCGTTATTCCTGTTAAACAAGAAAAAGCATTGCTGCCTTCTCCTCGATATCAGGATGACAGCATTGTCGACAGGCTGCTTGATCATTACAATGATTATAAAGCCTTATACTATTTGTTCAATGATAAAAAATATAAACGAAAAATGAATTCTATTGTCGATCAGCTTAAGAATCACCTAAATTCAAATTCAGATGTAACCTAGAGACAGGTATTACAATAAACAAAGAAGGAACACTGGAAAGCTTAGGATGAAAAAAGCTTTCAGCATCCAACTCAGCAATCGCTCCATCCCTTTCATTATCAGTCCATCATCATTTTGGATATCCTCTTCTACGAAACTTTTCAGTGTTTTGACTGCATCCATCGTCCATTCTCCTTTGTATAAAATGATATAATTTCTTCTTTGTATCCTCACTTTATGCTTGTCCAGGCATGTATATGAAAACTTTATTCAGCTTGCATAACTTTCTTAAGATTTTCATAGATTGAAGTACAAGGGGGCGATACTATGCGTGAAATCGAAGTGTTCATCGATACGGAAGAAATTGCAGAATTTTTCTTTCAGGAACTTGTTCGCAGAGGGTATGTACCCTCGGAAGTAGAATTAGAGGAGATAGCTGACATTACGTTTGAATATTTAATTGAAAAATGCATCATCGATGAAGATCCGGACGATGATGAGTATTGATTCTATATGAGACAGAAATTATGTCTCTGTTACATACGAAAGGCTTCCTCTAACCGGGAAGCCTTTTTCTATAGATAAGAAAAAAATAAAATTTTTATATCGAAAATTAGGCAGCGTTTCTGAATCCAGCTCCAGCGGCCAGCCCCTCGGGGTCAAATAACCCCTGGAGAATAAAAGGAAAGACCGCCTTTTTTTCTCCAGGGAACATTTGCCTGTCGGGGCTGAACGGGCCGCTTCCGCTTTTTAATAAATCCAGCTCCAGCGGCCGAGGGTCCGTACCCACCGGAACGGACTTAGCCCCTCGGGGTCAAATAACCCCTGGAGAATAAAAGGAAAGACCGCCTTTTTTTCTCCAGGGAACATTTTCCTGTCGGGGCTGAACGGGCCGCTTCCGCTTTTTAATGAATCCAGTTCCAGCGGCCGAGGGTCCGTACCCACCGGAACGGACTTAGCCCCTCGGGGTCAAATAACCCCTGGAGAATAAAAGGAAAAACCGCCTTTTTTTCTCCAGGGAACATTTGCCTGTCGGGGCTGATCAAGGCGCTTGCGCTTTTTCATGTAGAAAAATGTTTCAACTCTGTGGCGAGCGTCACTAAAATTCCAGCCTGTACCGTAACGTCAAAATGTCGGTGAGGGGAGAGGGTTTCAAGGACATCGAAATGCCCAATGGTCTTTTTGTCCAGCCAATCCTCAGAGGAAAAGGTATGAGTAATGTCCTTCCAGACGCTTTTTAGATGCGGGCTGTAAATTTTTTTATTATCGGCAGAGCATGAAGAATAACTTTCCGGCCAGTAGTCGCTTCTTGAGCCCGTATGAGGGGTGCTCTCAGCGTATTGAAAGGAGGTTTGCTTTACGATATTTTTCAGGAATAGAATACTGTACAATTTTTTTCCGATTTCAATTCGTTTTCCTGGAAGTTCAAAATGAGAAATACTAGTGCCGGCAAGAAGAAAGGGCTTTTTGTATTTCAATTTTCTTTGATAAGGAAAGAAGACCGTTGTCAACTCAAGCCGGTCCTGCAGGAGAAACAAGAGCTTTTCCTGAAGGAATCCATCTTCCAGTTTGGAAAGAAGCCTTTTTTGCAGCATGTTTTGTTCGTTGATGACTAAAGAGAGTGATAGTTCAGCCGATTTTCTTTCCTGCCAAAAGCGTTCCCAGAATACAGACATTGCCTTCGAAACACCGAAAGCAGGAAGTAAGTGAAACAGCGGCCTCTTTTTTTCAATACTTTTACGATAAAGCAGGAGTTGGGGATAGGCATCGTGAAAAATATAAGCATTGGCTCTTTCGAGAAATAAAAAGAAATTTTCCGCCTCTTCTCTTTTCAGTATGGAAGGAAGGAGATCTCCCTTTAAGTCTGTTATATGGTATCCTGCGTTTCTCGAAACCATATGAGCAAGAAAGGCCCAGTGAATCTCGGGGTGGCTGCAGTAGAAATCAAGGTACGCCTTTGTGCGGGTGACATTGTTAGCATTTTTAAGAAGAGTCTCTCTCTTGGTTTCATTAATGATTAACTGCTCATCAGAAAGTATCGCAATGGGGGTGCTGTCATTGAGGAGAAGGCTTCTTTTTACCTTTTCAATTTCATTCGAATCCATGATCGGGATCTTCTTTTCCTTAGAGTTGAAGAGGTTTTGGATCAAAGATAAAACCATGATAATTCACTCCAGTGTGAAACTTTCTTAAGTAATAAAACGTATTTATTAGTGGGAGTAAGGAAAAAAGCAGGTTCAATTAAAGAGCCCAATTTTTTCATTCACTAAGGCATTAAAAAATTCAAATAGAAAAGGGTGGTTTTGCTATGTCATTTTTTAATAAGGTATTTGCTTCAGTCGGAATTGGTGCAGCATCAGTTGATACTAAGTTGGAAAAAACGCGTTATACAGGTGGAGAACGAGTGTCTGGTATTGTGGAAGTGAAAGGCGGCAGCGTAGAACAGGAAGTAGATTCTATCTATTTAATGTTATATACAACCTATATCCGTGAGTCTGATGACAAAAAATACACAGACAGTGCGTGTATAGAAAAAATCCAAATATCAGAACCATTCGTGATTAAAGCAAATGAAACCAGACAGTTTCCGGTTAGCTTCGAACTTCCTTTAGAAACGCCTGTGACAGCAGGAAACACACGTGTCTGGGTGGCAACAGGCCTTGATATAAAAAATGCTGTTGATCCAAAGGATAAAGATTATATCGATATTCTTCCTAATGAGATGATGACATCCATTTTTACTTCTTTGGAGAGACTGGGGTTCAAGTTAAGGAAAGCAGATTGTGAGCAAGCTCCAAGGCACTTAAGAGGCAGAAATCCATTTGTTCAGGAGTTTGAATTTGTTCCGTTAACAGGTGGGTACCGCAGCAGACTGGATGAACTTGAAGTAGTCTTCTTGAATCAGTCTGCCTCTTCCTTGACCATCCTTTTTGAAGTGGATCGTAAAGCAAGGGGATTTGGCGGCTTTTTGGCTGAAGCTCTTGAGATGGACGAATCGATGGTGAAAATGACCATTTCCACTTCCGATCTCCCTATAATGGATGAAAAAATCAAAAAAGTATTGGACCAATTTTCCTGATTTCTCTTCTTCGACAAAAGCAGTCTAATTACGATGAAGGATTCGACAAGCTGAAGAGCTAATTCTATAAGAACCAAATGATGGAGGGGTTCTTATGGCATTGCTCGAAAAAATCATTCGTCCGAAATCATATACTAAAACTTATGATGTCACGATCTTTCAGACACCTCAATTCGGCCAAAGGAAAGGGTATGAAAAAGTATATCGCATGGCAGTACCCGCTCAGGACAGAATGGAAGCGTTGAACCAGACCTTCAGGCTCTTCAATGTCCCTGACAGGATGCCTGGTGACTATAAAGGGAGATATATAACAACAGGGGATATTATTTTTATTGATGAAGGAAGACGCGGACATTTTTATTTCAGGCTGGAGCCGGGAGGATGGAGAGAAGTCAACAGAGTGATCATTAGATAGGTAAAGTAAATGCTGCGAGAAACTGCAAAGAGATATTGTTGTAGAGAGGTGAGGTTGACCCGGCTCAAAGAATGTAAATCGAGCCGGGTCCCTAATGTTTTTTTATTCTGGTGCTTGTCCAAAACAATCCAGATCGACGGTCACGAATTGAGAATCCAGTACAGTATTTCCTTCTTGTGCTTCAAGATCCAAGTTTCTCCCAAATGCATTGGCAATAAGGTTATTTCCTGCTGCATGCACAACTCTGACTTCATAAAAGGTCACTTCTTGTAGAGGAGCATACATCACGGCAAGACTTTTAGGACGCAAGCAATAAGGAAAGTGAACTTCATCATTATCGCCAATTAAGACAGTAATCCTCTGAGGATTTATATAGGAAGACCAATCCCACACTTCCACCCATATATCTGCGGTGGAACAAAAATTCATAAGGTTCACGGTAGCCGTAACGGTATCAGGCTGTCTTCTGAGGACACCTGTCGTATACACTTTCGGTTTTCTCATTGATTTTCTCCTTTCTCTATTAGATTCATTAACATCTTATGTAAATAATAGAAGTACGAAAGGGACAAGTCGGAAAATATATTAAAAAGGCTGTTCTTACACAAATTGTGTTTTGAGAAAAATCCGAAGAGCCGGATTTGCCCCGGATACAAAGGTTTTCTCTCTTTTATAGGGAGAGTAGCTCTTTTCTCTCATGATTAACAGGTTATCCCGGTGAATTATGGTTATTTTTTTCGGGATTATATTAATAGCAACAAAGCCTACGAAAAGTGCCATTTAAAAAGAAGCTGACAGGGTCAGCTTCTTTTTGATTACATATTGTGGCCTGGACCGTTTTTACGTTTGTTTCCTGAATGCTCTTTCTCGTGTGCTTCGTGTTCAGCAACGATTGCCTCTGGCGGTATATGGTTATTTTTTTTTGGCTGGTTAATGCGTGCGCGATGTTTTTTTCCCATAGCAGTTACCTCCCGCTGTTGAATCTTTCTGTCTTAGAAGAGTTAGGCTGGTTTCTTGAACGTGAAGATGGATTGGTGCTGTTTGCATAATCGACTGCCTGACGAAGTTTTTTGCTCATTTTTTCATTAGCCATAGTAATCCCTCCTTGAAATTAGTTTAGCCACTTCGTTCGCTGTTATCCTGGATATGTCTTCGTTGCATGAATTGGTAAAAAAGCTTACAATGTTCATGCATAGCCTTGGCAAAGGGTAGAAAGCTAAGTGTGAGGAATTCTGAAATCTTATAAACGAACACAGGAGGAATTGAAATGAGTATACATATTGGTGCTAAAGAAAATGAAATCGCAGAAACGGTCCTGCTTCCAGGAGATCCTTTACGTGCAAAATACATTGCGGAAACTTTTTTGGAAGACCCTGTCTGCTATAACGAAGTAAGAAACATGTTTGGCTACACAGGTACATATAAAGGGAAACGTATTTCCGTCCAGGGAACTGGTATGGGGGTGCCTTCTATCTCAATCTATATCAACGAGCTTATGCAGAGCTATAATGTACAGAACTTGATTCGTGTTGGTACATGCGGAGCGATTCAAAAGGATGTTAAAGTGAGGGACGTCATTCTTGCGATGAGTTCTTCGACTGATTCGCAAATGAACCGTTTGACATTCAACGGAATTGATTATGCTCCAACAGCTGACTTCTCCCTGTTGAAAAGGGCTTACGATGCAGGTGAGGAAAAAGGACTAAATCTGAAGGTTGGAAATGTTTTCACGGCAGATATGTTCTACAATGATAATGCGGAACATGAAAAATGGGCGCAATATGGAATTCTGGCTCTTGAAATGGAAACATCAGCACTGTATACGCTGGCTGCTAAATACGGGCGGAAGGCACTGTCAGTTCTTACTGTATCTGATCACATCCTGACAGGTGAAGAAACAACTTCGGAAGAAAGACAAACAACGTTCAACGAAATGATCGAAGTGGCTCTTGAAGCAGCGATTAAATAAAGTGAATAAGCCTCGCCGGGTATAATAATCCGGCAGGGCTTTTTATTTTTGGCTCTTTTCGTAAACTTTGTTATTTGTTATTAACTGAAGAAGTGCTTTCTACCCTGATTACAGATTTTATTAGAAATGGTATGATGGTTTAGACAAAGATAGAGAAGGTGAAAGAAATGAAGAAATTAGTCATGGTGCCGGCAGTTCTGCTGCTGCTTTCCGGATGTCAGCAGGCAGAGGAATGGACTGAAGATTTATTTGGCTCCAATGAACAAACTCAGGAACAAGAAAATCCAGAGGACATCACTCAGGAAAATGAACCTGGTATTGACGATGACAGCCAGGAAGCCCCCGATACGGAGAATGGACAGAATCAAGATGGAAAAACATCAGATGAAGATTCTTCTGCACAAAAGGAAGAAGAGATACCTCCTGCTTTGCAGCTTGAATCCCAATTCTTTAATAATGTCCAGACCGTTGATGGTAAAAAAGTGATCACAAACCCTGAAAATACTTTAGCTTTGGTAAATAAAGAGTTTGGCCTGACTGGCGATTACAAACCTAAGGACTTGGTAAGGCCTGAGGTGCCATTTGTTTTCGGCAGCCAGGATATTGAGAAAGCATATATTCGTGAAGAAGCTGCCAAGGCACTGGAGGAAATGTTTGCTGCAGCAGAAAAAGATGGGCAGTATTTGACAGCCATTTCAGGATACCGATCCTATCAATATCAGCAAGCGCTGCTGGAGAGGGAAATCAAGCAGTTTGGAGAAGAAAAAGCGGTAAAAGCTGTTGCTCCCCCAGGCAATAGTGAACATCAATCAGGTCTTGCTATGGATATATCCAGTGAGAGCAATGATTTTCAAGTCAGCGAGGCACTTGAAAATACACCAGAAGGAAAATGGATGAAAGAAAATGCTCACAAATTCGGCTTTATCCTACGGTACCCTAGAGGAAAAGAAGACATAACGGGATACCAATATGAACCATGGCATTATAGGTATGTTGGAAAAGAAGCTGCCCAGGTTATTTTTGAAAATGACTGGACTCTTGAAGAGTATTTTAACAATGTTAAAAAGATTTAACCATAAAGGCTTGGAAGGGGACATCCTTTCAAGTCCTATTTATTTTCAATCCCCAGAAATTTTCCTCATTTAGGGAGTAGCATCCAAGATAGCTCAAATAGAGGGGGATTCCAATTCAATAACAATAATTCTGTTTTCCCTGAGATTTATTACGAGGAATAAAACACTGCTGATAATATAGTCAAGCAGCACAGTGAAAGGTACGTTTTCCTGTGTGTTTGGAATGCCTGCGATTACTAGCAGGATATCTCGATCAACTTTATTTTTTCCGGAACATAGTACAGGATTCATTCGAAGCATATTGAATTTCAACTCTATTACATAAATAAAACCCCTCCTTCTCACATATATGTTAATAAGGTGTACAGGCTTATAATGTGATGTCCTCAGCTTGTAAACGATACGGAGGGGATGATTTTGTACAAGGTTTACCTTCAAATTGCTCTCGGGAGTCTTCTGGTAGCCATCGGGATCAACGCTTTTTTTGTGCCGCAGCATTTTATGGACGGAGGGATGATCGGCATTGGTTTAATCAGCCACTATTGGCTTGACCTTAAACCCGGTCTGACGATAGTTATCTTGAGTATCCCCCTTTATGTTCTGGCTTTCTTCCTCGATAAAAATTTATTTTTCAAGAGTATACACGGTTTATGGCTTTCCTCGCTGTTAATTGACGTCCTTCAGCCTATTTCCCAGAACATCTACTTGATTCCCATTTTGGCTGCTTTGGCTGGAGGGGTATTTGTGGGGGTGGGTATCGGACTTATGCTCCTTGCTGAAGCAGCAACGGGCGGAACAGACTTGCTTGCTCAAATAATAGGCAAAAGCACAGGCTGGAATGTGGGCATCATTATCTTTTTTATTGATACATTGGTACTGCTTGCGGGGTTCAGCCTGATAGGAGCTTATTCTTTTCTACATTCCTTGCTTGCTGTCAGTACCGTTGGGTTTTTTACCGCTCTTTTAACTCATACTAAAAAACGAAAGGGGTTTTCCTTTCGATAAGTATGAGAAGCTGATAAAATGAGTAGGTGTACAAATAGTGTTAAAATTTTATGAAACATGCTATTCTAAGGAAAATATGCTAGCAAGATTTGCAATGAAAGTGGTGAAGGTTTATGGACAAGGATCAGCAGCACAGCGACAACCATTCAAATGAACAGAACCCGTCTGGATACATAAAAATCCGAAAATTTCAATTTGTTATGTTAATTTTCTTATTGGTATTTGCAACGGCGGGGATAACAACCTTTGCTTTAGCGTTTGGCGATGAAAAAGCGGTGAATGTAGGGGTTCAGGAAAGAAATGAATTTCAAAAGCTTTATAAAGCTTATGACGCACTGAACAATGATTATTTCAGGGACCTGGCACAGGAAGATCTTGTGAACGGTGCTATTAACGGAATGCTTGATTCCCTTGAAGATCCTTATTCTGATTACATGAATGAAGAGGAAGCAAAACGATTTGAAGAAAGCATCACCTCCTCTTTTGAAGGGATAGGCGCGGAAATACAGGAGAAGGACGGAAATATTACGATAGTATCTCCAATAAAAGGGTCTCCAGCAGAAAAGGCAGGTCTGCGTCCAAATGATAAAATCCTCGAAGTTGACGGAGAAAGCATTCAAGGTGTCGGTGTAACGGATGCTGTTCTTCAAATCAGGGGGGAAAAGGGAACGAAGGTAACATTGACCATTCAGCGCCCTGGAACGGAAGAGCCAACCGAGGTAACGATTACAAGAGATGAGATTCCCCTTGAAACCGTTTATGCGGAAATGCTGGATAACGGTATAGCGAAAGTTCAAATTACGAGTTTTTCTGATGATACCTTCAATGAACTTACAAAGGCATTGGAACAAATGCAGGCTGAAGGCATGGAAGGCCTTATCATTGATGTCCGCCAAAACCCAGGAGGGCTGCTAGACCAGGCAATCCTGATTTCTTCGCTGTTTGTTGAGGAAGGGGAAGTCCTTCTGCAGGTGGAAGATAGTGAAGGAAATAAAGAAAGTATTGCCGCTGAAGGCGGACAAAAAGTCGACGTTCCTGTTACAGTATTGATTGATAAAGGAAGTGCGAGTGCTTCAGAAATTCTTGCCGCTGCAGTCAGTGAGTCTTCTGATATTCCGTTAATCGGTGTTAATTCATTTGGAAAAGGAACTGTCCAGACAGCCGAAAACTTCTCAGATGGATCAAACATGAAATTCACAACAGCTAAATGGCTGACGCCTGAAGGAACGTGGATTCATGAAAAAGGTATCAAACCTGATTATGAAGTTTCTCTGCCAGCTTACGCAGAACTTCCATATATCAACCCTGATCAGGAGTTAAAAGAGTCAGACTTGTCCGACCAAGTGAAGGCCGCCGAAGAAATGCTGAAAGCTGCTGGCTATGAGCCAGGAAAAACAGATGGATTCTTTGATGACCAGACAACAGAAGCCGTCAGAGCGTTCCAGGAAGCAGAAGAGCTGGAAGTTACAGGTACATTGAACAGCGAAAGCATCCTTAAGCTCATGGAAAATATGAGAAATCTGATACAAGAAAACGATACGCAAGTAAAAAAGGCAGTGGAAGTTCTTTCAGATAAAATGAACTAACTGCTTCACACTCAGCCGGCTTACAGGTTAATTCCTGTAAGCTTTTTTTATGGTCCTGAAATCCCCTTTCTATTCTGTGGGTTACAGGGAGCATATAGCGTGTATCGTGGTATAAAAAATTCTCCCTTTCTCAAAGGAAAATCAGGTTTCCCGATCACTTCGTTCCATTGCAACTGTAGGTATGCACGGTGAAAACAAGAATAATCCTATCTAAATTAAGTGGAAATTTTCCGGTTAAGCTGTAGAGTAGAATTCAATTTGGGGTAAATAAGCGGAGTTTTTCGCTTTAGTACAGCAAATGATCCATTTTCAAATCTTTTTGAAGAGAATAAGGGAAATTTATCCGCTCATTTTAGCTTTTTTTCATTCTTTTTCTTTAAAAAGCGGAATTTCCCCCCTAATTTCTCAAGAATGCTGGACTATATTCAGTGTGCTTTTGGCCAAGCCCGGCAAGAGAGACTTACTGCCGCAAAGCAAGACACCATTTCACAAGGGTGGTTATGAAGATAGCACTTGCCTCTTTCTCCGGAAAAATGAAAAGATTATGTCAGTCAATAATGCTAACAAGAATTCCCCTTCTTAAGAACGTTTTTTGTATAGACTGCTTTTTTCTGGCCAAGAATGATAACACCAATTAGTTACTCTGATTTTAAGAAAGAAGAGATTTTTTCTTAAGTCTCCCTTTTTACATAGGCCCTTTGCTTAGGAACCAGCGTTTCCAAGAACTTAACAAAATTTCTAACTAACCTGTTTATTTAATAGCGGATGAAGGGCTACTAGTTTCAAAAAAGAAGGTGAATAAAATGAAATCAGTTAGAAGGATACTTCAACTCGGGATTTGCTTTCTACTCATTCATGGCTGCTCGGACGATTGGAATGGTAAAGATGAAGCAGCAGAAAATGGGCAGAATGTTTTATTAGAAGAAGTACCCGAAACTAAAACCAGCGTTGAAAAAACAGATAACACAAAAGAAGGAATCAGCTTATTTAAAAGTGAAGAGAAACCGCTAAATATTTTAATTGTCGGTTACGATCAGAGGGGAACTGAAGCTTCAAGGGCTGATACCATTATGATTGCACAATACCATCCGGGTGCCAAAACAGCCAAGGTGATGTCCATCATGAGAGATTCATACGTTTTTATTCCGGGATACGGTAAGAGTAAAATCAATCATGCTTACTCGTGGGGAGGGGACCAATTATTAAAAGAAACAATTGAAGAAAATTTCAATGTGAAGGCTGACCGTACCATTAAAATTGACTTTCAAGGGTTTGTGTCTTTTATAGACAAAGTGCTTCCAAAGGGAATTGAAGTAGAGGTGCCTGCAGAAATGATCAATTACTGGAAATGGGATATGGAACCAGGCCTCCAGGTTTTAAACGGACAGGAGCTTTTGAACTATGTGAGATTCCGCAAAGATAGTGAGAGTGACTTTGGAAGAGTTAGAAGACAGCAGGAAGTATTGGAAAAAATCCAGAAGAATATTTTGAAACAACTCACAGATGGTGAAGGGATTAAGACGGTATCCTCCCTAATAAAAGATGGAAAAGAGGCTGTTGACACAGATCTGGCCCTGAGTGATTTTCTTCAACTGGATTTTATGTCAATGCTCAAACCAGTAGAATCATTTGATTCGCTGAGAATTCCAATAGAGAATTCTTACCAAAATGTAATGACAAAGGATGACGGTTTGGTTTTGGAGGTCGATACTGAAGCAAATGCTGAAGCGGCGGGGAAATTTTTGAGTGTGGAATAAGGGACGGATCCTCGAGCCGAAAACACTACATTTAATACCTTTCAGGACAATAACTAACTATTAGAAAATCATGTGAATTTGCTTTCAAAAGGCTGGTTTTGTATAATTTGTTGCTAATTTATATTACTTTCGTAAGATAACAGCTCTATATTCTGCCTAAGCCAAAAGAAATGAGCTGCTCACCGTTTAGATAGAGAACTCTTGGTGTCCAGGAGGGTGATACTGCCGAAAGAAAAATTAATGCACAACAGTCTTTTTAATAGGCTTTCTAGTTAATTTCTGATTTAGAATTCGATTTTACCTTCCCCCCCCCCTTTACGTATGAGGATTGAAGCGGAAGGCGTACGATCTCCTGCGGGACTAGAGGGACAGGTGAGTCCCCTAATCCAGTTCCAGCGCCCAGCCCCTCGGGGTCAAATAACCTCAAGAGAATAAAAGGAAAGAGCGCCTTTTTTTCTCTTGAGGTTATTTGCCTGTCGTGTCTGACCAGGGCGCTTCAATTTTTTATGCAGGCGCAGCCGAGGAGGCTCACCGCCCGCCCCGCGGAGTCTTCCGCCTGGAGCGGAAATCCATTTCATTTAAAGTAGCCACAATCTTTACGAAAAGAGCCTTCCTAAAAGAGCCTTCCAAAAAGAAGAAGGCCCTCGAAATGCAGAGCCTTTTTCTTTAAGGAAACCAACATTTGTTGATTATTTTTTACACACAGCTATGCCAAAAGGATAGTGCTTGCCCTCTCTTTTAGGTTCCACTAACACACTTCTTTGATAGTAAAGCTCCTTTTCAGAATAAGAATCAAATAATCCACTAAATTCCTTTTCCGTCAACTGATGGACGTGGTATTTTTCATTTGTCGGCTGCCCTCGTCCGGCCCCAAACGGAGTGGATATGATGAGGATGCCTCCTGGCTTGAGCATTTGATAGAGATTATTCATGAAAATTTCTTCATGAGACAGATGTTCAAGGGTCTCGAAGCTGATGATACAGTCGAACTGACCCAGTGTTTCAGGCAGTTCTGGATCTTCCGCATTCATATTTGTATATTGAATTAATGGGTGGTAATGTTTCGATTTAGCATAGTGCAAAGTTTCTTCATCGTTATCGACGGCAATAATTTCATCAAGAAAAGCCTTCTGTGCTTTAGCAATGATTTTTGATCCATAACCAGTACCGCATGAAATATCCAAAACTCTTCCTTTGGTATATTCAATAGCAAAGTAATATCGTGCCAAGTGTTCAAGGAGCATTCCATTCATAGGATCCATCTTTTCAGGGATAACACGCTCTCCTGTTAAATTCAGCAATAAAGTGACCTCCTTAGGTGTGTTCATTATACCAAATTCAGCATTAAGATTGTAATGCCCGCTTTCTTCGACTAGAATGGGCTAAGAAGGACGTTGAAAGGAAGATTATGATGAAAAAAGATGTCTATCTGCTTTCCGGATTTTTAGGGAGCGGGAAAACGACTTTAATGAAAAACTTGATTGCTGCTTTAAAAGCAAGCAACCTAAAGCCTGCTGTATTAATGAATGAACTAGGAAGTGTTTCAATAGATTCACAGGAAGTGGAAGAAGATACTCCTCTTAAAGAGCTGCTTGATGGCTGCATTTGCTGTTCTATCCAAGATAAGTTAGAGTCTCAGCTGCAGGAGCTGCTTTTTCAGGATGAATTTGACGTGCTGGTCATAGAAACGACAGGAGCCGCTCACCCAGTTGAAGTGGTCGATGCTGTAATGTCACCGCTATTTGCTGACCATTTTTATTTTAAAGGAATCATTACGGTTGTGGACGGGAAGCAGTGGGTATCGAGGGGGACCTACAGTCCTCAGGTGCTGCAGTTGATGAGGGAACAAATAAGACATGCTCATCTCCTGATATTCAATAAAGAAGATTTGTTGACTGAAATGGAAAAGGGAACAGCCCTTTTTGAAATTCAGCAGATGAATCCTGGTGCTAAATTGATCATGACAAACTATAGCAAAGTATCTTCATCCAGTCTGCTTGAACTTCAAAGTCATTCTGCCACAGGGGATAGGGAAAAAACTGCCATTGGCCATCATCTTAACTTAAGGGCTCATGTACATAAATTCACAGGTTCTGTATCCCAAACAGATTTTGAGGAATGGCTCCGGCAGCTGCCTGATTCAATTTACCGGATGAAAGGATATATTCCTTTTACCGGAAAGAAATATCCCTTCATGTTTCAATATTCCTATGGAATGCCTGTCCTGCTCCCGGAGGATATGAATCTTCCAAAAAACCTTGTCATAATAGGCGAAAATCTGGATGAATCACAGATAACGGCCCAATTAAAAGAGATGGAGAGAAATAATAAAAGTTGACCTGGATGCCCATATGTCGTAAGATTAAAAAGTTAACCAACTGAAGTATTTCTCTTTCTGAAAGGTGTAAGATATTATTGAATAGTGAAATGTTTCAATTAGAAGAATTATTCCGCAATGTATTTCGTATGATGAAACAGGATATCACAAGTCTTTATGGACAGTATTTATCAAGTGGAGAACTTCTCGTACTGAAATATCTTTCTGAGCATGGTGAAATGAAATCTTCTGATTTATCAAAGAAAATGAATGTTTCTGCAAGCCACATTACCAGTGTTACGGATAACCTTTCCGAAAAAGGATATATCACCCGACAAAGATCTTCGTCAGATCGACGCGTAGTTGAACTGGTTCTTACGGATAAGGGAAGCGAAATTCTTAAAAAGTGCCTGGAAATCAAAGTGGAGTATTTTGAAGAGAAGTTCAATACTTTCTCACAGGAAGAAATTACACAATTAATTAACTTATTCTCAAAGTTGTATAAAATGAAATAATGTCAGGAATATAAGGGCTAACTTTCTCGTTATAGAAAGTTACCCTTTTCCTTACGCTAAAAGGTTAACTAGGTTAACTATTTATGTAATAAACAAAAAAGGGGCTGCACTATGGAACATTTAGAACCGAAGAAAAAAATATTAATCATGCTGGCCATCATGTCGGCAATGCTGTTTGCTGCTTTGAATCAGACAATTGTCGGGACGGCTCTTCCTACAATCATTTCAGAGCTCGGCGGAATTGAATACTACAGCTGGGTATTTACGATCTTTATGCTGACTTCTTCTGTAACGGCGATTCTTGTCGGCAAGTTGTCCGATATGTATGGTCGAAAACCATTCATCTTGATCGGTATAGGCGTTTTTACCGCAGGGTCATTTCTTAATGGGCTCTCCACTTCCATTATAGAATTGATAGCTTTCCGCGGAATTCAAGGCTTAGGTGCCGGAATGATTATGTCCACATCTTTTACAGCGGTAGGTGATTTATTTGCTCCTAGGGAAAGGGGAAGATGGCAGGGGCTCATGGGCGGAATTTTTGGTCTGGCAAGTGTTTTCGGACCGACGCTTGGAGGCTGGATAGTCGATAATGCTGAATGGCATTGGGTTTTTTGGGTGTTTCTTCCTTTTGGATTGGTAGCGTTTTTGATGATTTGGCGTTTGTTTCCTTCCCAGACAATTAAGGAGAAAAAGAAAGTGGATTATCTGGGATCGATCATGTTGTCCCTTACTATTATCCCTTTGTTATTGGCTTTTACATGGGGTGGAAATGACTTTGAGTGGGTTTCCTTTCAAATCATTGGTCTATTTTCAGTGACGGCAGCAGCATTAATTCTTTTTATTATGACAGAGAAACGTGCTGCAAATCCTGTCCTGCCTCTTCACCTGTTCAAGAATCAAATCTTTACACTATCTAATGCCATTGGCTTTATTCTTGGTGCAGGAATGTTTGGGGCGATTATGTATATGCCCTTCTTTATTCAAGGGGTAATCGGTACATCAGCTACTAAATCAGGATTTGTCATGATGCCTATGACACTGAGTATGGTATTTGCTTCAGCCATTGGAGGACAGATCATCACAAAAACAGGTAAATATAAATTAATTGCATTGATCGGCTTGTTTGTAATGGGGAGCGGCCTTGCTTCGCTATCGCTGATGGGGACCGATACCACAAATACAGTAGCCGTTATCAATATGATTATCGTCGGTTTAGGTCTAGGCCTCAGCTTCCCAGTCTTCACACTGACAGTTCAAAATGCTGTACAGCACCAGTATTTGGGGGTTGCCACGGCAGCGACTCAGTTGTTCAGGCAAATAGGTGGGACGGTTGGCGTTGCCATCATGGGAACTGTCATGAACAATTCAATGTCTACTAGAATGAATAAGGAACTCTCCAAGTTAAAGGGAAATTCCGATTTTGGAGCACTGCCTCCTGAAGCAGCAGCACAACTGCAGACACTGCAGAGCCCTCAGAGTTTAATGGATGGGGAAAAACTTCAGCAAATTCAAGCTTCTTTGCCGAATGAAATGCAAGCCGTTTTTGTTAAAACGATAGAAATCGTCAGAGAGTCATTAAGCTATTCACTTACAAATGTCTTCCTTATTGGTGCTTTCGTACTTTTTTCAGGCTTCCTGCTTACATTCTTTTTAAAGGAAATTCCCTTGCGGATGACGAATAAAGATGAACCGGAGAACGAAATTCAATCTGGGCAAGAATCTAAATCAGTAAAGGCTTGAACACGAAGACCATCCCGGGAACAGGATGGTCTCTTGGTTCATGCAATTATTAGCTCTGACTCTACCAACTTTAATAGAATTGTTTACTTTAATTTTTCAAGCAAGCTGTTCAAATCACTATAATCAGAAAGGTTAAATTGATTTTTCAGTGACTCGTTCATTGATTCTTGATTCTTTTTAAAGTCTTCCTGCAGTTTTCGCTGGCTTTTTGTTTTTTGCTGCTGTGAAAACAGATTGTTCAATGATCCACTGTTCATTTCCTGCAGGTGTTTGACTAGTTCGTTAATATCTTTTGCCATGAAGAATGCTCCTCCTTTTGGATTAAAGTACGTCCAATTTAACGACGATGGCTACAAGGATTTGAAGAAGAGCTTGGATGTTGATAGCTAAGTCTGTGTCAGTAGTCACAACTTTTACTTTCTTGGAGTTTTCAATAATTGTTTTCTGTTTATTACTCTGCCTTGTTTTAATGAATTGTTTAATATCTTGAGCTACTGCTTTGCCTTGGTCAGAATCACCGATTGTGATACTGATGACAGCCGCAATTGCCGCTTGGATACCCAATTGAAGGGAAACAGCCGCCTGAGTGTCCGTAGTTTGTACGTCTACACCTTCTGAATCTTTAATGATGATCCACTCATAGGATTTTTGTTCATTTTTAACGTATTGATCTGCATCTTGTTGTACATCTGCTCCGTGGCCTTTATCATCACAATGGTGATCTAGAGCTCTCCATTTTTTTTCTTCCATTTTAATTCACCTCTTTGTTTTTTTTTATAGAATATCCAATTTAACTACCAATGCGACAAGAACTTGAAGCAATGCTTGAATGTTGACAGCCAGGTCAGTGTCCGTTGTTGTTACGTTGACATCTTTTGAATTATCGATATAAATTTTTTGATAGTTTGTTTGTTCAGCATCAAATTTCTGGAATAGTTCTTGAGCTACTGCTTTTCCTTTGTCAGAATCGCCGACAGTGATGCTGACCACTAAAGCGATTGCCAGCTGCAGACCGACTTGAAGAGAAACCGCTGCTTGAGTATCTGTCGTTTGCACGGATACGTTGCAAGAGTTTCTAATCCAGATTAATTCATCAGATTCCTGATCATTCAATGAAACCTGGGTTCCATCTTGAAGGACGATATGATCTTCATCTTTGCCATGACATTTATCCTGATACCCATAGCTGTCTCCATGGCTTTCATATTCATGATCTCCATGGTAATAGCTATTATTGTAACTATAATTTTTGTTCATCAATTAACACTCCTTTTTATTGGTATGCTATATACTATTGTTCTCTTGTCCTGAGGGAGTGTGCAGATTCCCTGAATAAAATAACCATTTTCTAATGGTAAAGAGAAATTTCAGCGATAAAATAAAAAATCGCCGTTTATTTAGGCGATATAAACAAATGAATTATTATTCTTTCTTATCTTTTTCATTCGAATTTACAAAAGAATCCACTTGCCCGCTTAAATCTTGAACCATTTCCTTTATCCACTTTTTTTGTTCGTCTGAGAGTTTTCCTTTCACTTCATCTTCTTTAACACCATTCTTTCTGAAAATATCGCTGACCAATAAGTCAACAACAGTGGAAGGGATTGCTTTAGGCTGTTTTTTAGAACCATCACTCATGAAAAATTCCTCCTTATATGGATTTCATGCTACTAACATATGCAATTCACCCTGCGAAGACACTGTTCCCTGCCCAGGAGTAGCAGCCCTTTTTTAAAGTTGGGTCTATGAATCTTATATATAAGGTCTTTACAAAAGGCTCTTTTCGTAGACTTTGTTGCTATTTCAAACTAATTCCGAAAAAATACCCTAATTCACTGGTATAACCTCGTCAATAGGAAAAGAAAAGAGCAGCTCTCCCCGATTAGAAGGTAATACCTCAGTATCCATGGGAAAAATCAGGCTCTTAGGATTTTTCCGAAAGCAACAATTTATGCAAAAACAGCCTTACAAAAGTCTCTTTTCGTAGACTTTGTTGCTATTTCAAACTAATTCCGAAAAAATACCCTAATTCACTGGTATAACCTCGTCAATAGGAAAAGAAAAGAGCAGCTCTCCCTGATTAGAAAGGAATACCTAAGTATTCAGAGGGAAAATCCAACTCTTGGGACTTTTCCCAAAGCAACAATTAATGCGAAAATACCTTTACAAAAAAACACAAAAAAAGAAAGCTAATTGAATTAGCTTTCACCAAATTTCTTGAATGTCCTTTCGTCTTCCACAAGCCCGCAAGCCCCGCACTGCACTTTATATTCTGGCCCTTTGTATGGGATATGGAAGGGGTCCAGGCTGCTGTTATCGTATTGCTGCACCACTTCACCAGATCCGGGGTCAAGTTTCACACTCTGAGGAACCTGCTGTATAATGTTGAAGCGTGACCGGTTCGTCTTACAATTCGGACAACGGTATGGCGTGCTCATTATGATGCACCATCCTTTCGTGTTTAAATGTAGTATGAGAAGCAGAAACAAAAAATATGCATCATTAAGAAGGGGAGGCAAATATGGAAACCAATTACGAAGAGCTGCTAAGTTTGTACAAACAAATCTGGAATAGCCGTGATCTTAAATCAGAAGAGGATTCTGCAGTAGTCCTGAAAGAAGCCATGAAAAGAGAATTGAAGGATGAAAACAGTCATCCCAGGGTGCGGAAGAATAAAGAAACCAAGTTTTTCTTTGCAATCAAGAGAGTGGCAGAGTCAGAATTGACAATAGAGGAAAAGTATAAGCTTATAGCCTGTTATACCGCGGAACTAGAGAAATTGCGAACCTCCCTTTGAAATTTAAACATTGATAACTTACTGTCATAATTGAAAAAAATCACATTGATTTAAAAGTCTGTCAATACGGTAAACCTGGTAATTTCCAGTGATATATCCTGATTTTTGCTAAAGAGTAAAATGGTTGATTTCTCACAAAATTCACTGTTGATAAGACATTTTCCGGTTGGAGTTGGGAAAAATTTGATTTTTGGCGCTATCTTACAATTTTATCCATAATTATGACAGAAACTCTGGTGATATGATGGTTGTGCAAGACAGCAACCACATTTCAGAGGAGGAACATCATGAATACAAAAAAGAAAATGATCGTTTCAACAGCTACTGCTTTAACACTAATGGCCGCACCATTTCTAAATAATGCGGAAGCGGCAAGCGGGAATACTACAACCCAAACACAACAAAAGGTATACACCCATCAATTCTCTGGAAACCATGATGAACTTAATAAGTGGATCCAGGAAATTATGTCTAAATATAATGTGAAATGGCCTACTCAACAGCAAACAAGCAAACCGGCGGAAGAACAGCCAGTTAATGATAAGCAGACTGAACCTGCAGAGACACCGGCTGCAAAAGAAGTGGCACCGGAAAGCTCTGTTCCGGCAGCGCCACAGCAGCCAACAGAACAACCGAAACAAACGACAGAAGCTGCATCTGGAACACTCAGTCAATTTGAAAGACAAGTAGTTGATTTGACTAACCAGGAAAGAGCTAAAGCGGGGCTTCCTGCTTTAACAGCCGATGCAGAATTAAGCAATGTGGCACGAGAAAAATCTAACGACATGCAGACTAAGAACTATTTCTCTCATACAAGCCCAACGTACGGATCTCCATTTGACATGATGAACAGCTTTGGAATTGATTATCGTGCAGCTGGCGAAAATATTGCCATGGGACAGAGAACACCTGAAGAGGTGGTAAAGGCATGGATGAATAGTGATGGACACCGCAAGAATATCTTGAGCAGCAACTTCACTCATATCGGTGTCGGCCACGATGCGAATGGCAACTACTGGACTCAAATGTTTATCGGAAAATAAAATAGTACTAGATTGGAAAGCCTGAGCTTCAGGCTTTCCTTTTTTGGTTGTTTAATTCTCCATTTTCCTGGTCATCCTGTCAATCCTGTATGAAATCAGCCCATAAAGGTAAATATATCCTTGATGACCGAGAGCAACAAAGTTGAAAAGAACGGATTTAAATGGTAATTTCAATAGCACAATGTGGCTTTATCAGAGGGCTCATCAGGTATAGCAGGTAAAGAAGGAGAGATGCATCAGTGACATATCATATTCGAAAAGGAAAAAAGGAAGATATTGCAGAAATCATGGAGATGGTCAGGAAAACAGTGGACATTATGAAAAGAGAGGACATTGATCAGTGGACAGATGAATATCCGCTAGCCGAAGATTTCATAAAAGATGCTGAGAACAAGTCACTATATGTCGCTGTAAATCTGGAGGATAAGGTGGCTGGAAGTATCACGATTGATCAGGCGGAGCCGGTGGAATACAGTAACTCAGCATGGCGAAAAGAAGGGCCGGCATATTTGTTTCACCGTCTGGTGGTGAATCCAGAGGTTAGGGGAAAAGGTATCGCCTCACTTTTGATCAAACAGACAGAACACGTGGCGAAGGAAAACCAGGTTTTTTACATACGAACGGATACTTATTCACTGAATAAAAAAGCACAAATGTTATTCAGGAAAAATGGATTTATACAAACTGGTGAAATTGAGTTCATGGGAAAGGACAATCCCTTTTACACGTTTGATAAAGTGCTGGAAGAGGAGTAATAAGAATAGAATGAACACGCAGCAGCTCTGTCAGGGGAGATACTCGCAGGGGGCTGGCAGAAAGTTCATTCAATGGAGTCTATATAAGAAATTGGAGGGATGAATCATTAGCGATTCATCCCTCCAATTTCTTTTGGTAATTAGACAATGCCCTAAGTGCCTCAACTTGCTGCTATCGAAATATAGGTTTACCATTAAGACTTTCTAATTTTCCTTTTTGTCTTCTTTTGAACAATTACCAGTCGCCAAGAGAGAGTGATGGCACCGGCCGTGAGACCTGAAATCAATCCTACCCAGTATCCGTAAGGACCGAACTCAGTGAACTTAGCCAGTATATATCCGAGGGGCAGGCCGAGGACCCAATAGGAGATCAATGCCATAATAAAGGTGATATTGACATCCTTATACCCGCGAAGAGCTCCTTGTACAGGTGCTTGTATGGCATCTGAAAGCTGGAAGAGCACCGCATACAGCAAGAAATTAACAATCAGCGCACTAACTTCAGGATTATCTGTATAAAGTATGGATATTGGTTCTCTGAACAGCAGCAGGATGATTCCATAAATGATGGCGAGGATAACCGCGGTGAAGATCCCCATCAAACTATAAATCTTAGCATCATTGAGCCTCTTAGCACCAACCTCGAATCCTACTACAATCGTTAACCCCATCGAAATACTCAAGGGAATCATATAAAGAAATGAAGCAAAATTGATGGCTGCTGTATGCGCAGCTATAACATTCGTGCTGTATTCACTCATGAATAATGTGACGGCTGAAAAAATACTGACTTCAAAGAAGATCGATAGGCCGATGGGAATCCCGATTAGAAGGATTTCCTTCCACTTGGATAGTGAAACCGCGAACCATTTGCCGAAAATATTATACTTTCTTAGAGGATAATATCGGGCAATGACGAACCAGGCAATGATGGTGATGAGCCAATAAGTTATAGATGAAGCGATCCCAGCACCAACCCCTCCCAATTCCGGAAATCCGAATTTGCCGAAAATCAGTACATAATTGAAAAAGATGTTGATTGGCAATGATGTCAGCGTCACATACATTGTCACTCTGGTCATACCCAGAGCGTCGATAAACGAACGTAGAACATTGTATATAAACACGGGAATCACACCGAACGCTAAAGCAATCAAGTACTGTCTCGCTACGGTACGGACACCTTCTTCAAGGTTCATATTATTCAGGATAGGATCAAGGAAGACGAATCCTGCAATGATCACCACGAGGGCGAGTACCGCTGCAGCATAGATTCCTTGTATGACGGAAAAAGCGATCTCTTTTTGTCTGCCTCCGCCGACTAATTGGGCGACAATCGGCGTCACGGCCAGCAAGATGCCGCTCAATCCGGTAAAAATGGGTACCCAAAGCGAGGACCCTATCGCCACGCCTGCCAAATCGACTGACGAGAATTTTCCGGACATCATCGTATCAAAAAAGCTCATGCTGAACATGCCTAACTGAGTGACAAGAATCGGAACCAGTACAATGAGGAACTGGTTGAATTTTTCTTTAATGGTTGTGGTTTGTCTCATATATAGTACAGCCTCTCAATACAAATTTTACTTTAGAATAATTGAACTAGTGAATTATATCATAATTGTAAGCGGGCAAGGGTAAGTAAAGATTGATTGGACGATTTCCTGCTCGTAAGCAGCCGGGTTCCATGTTAATATATAATCTTGATATTGTTTAGGGAAATACCGTGTATAATGATAAAGGATACTTTATGGATAGGAGCTTGATTATGAGCAAACATATACTTTTTACCGGCGGCGGATCTGCCGGGCATGTAACAGTCAACGCGGCCCTTATCCCCTTTTTTATAAAGCAGGGATGGAAGGTCTCATATATAGGTTCTAAAGATGGAATCGAAAATGAAATCATAACAGAACAATTTCCTGAGATTCCTTACCACGGAATTTCCAGCGGTAAATTACGAAGATATTTCTCTTGGAAGAACTTTTCAGATCCTTTCAGGGTTATGAAGGGGCTTATGGAAGCAATGGGGGTCATAAAGAAAACCAAGCCCGATGTCATCTTTTCAAAAGGCGGTTTTGTTTCTGTTCCTGTTGTAATGGCAGCAAAAATGTCCGGAATACCGACAGCAATCCATGAATCTGATTTCACCCCGGGACTCGCAAACAAGCTGGCTGTTCCGTTTGCGACGAGAATCTTCACGACATTTCCTGAAACACTGAACAGCATGCCGGCGGATAAATCGATTTGTGCCGGGGCAATCATCCGTGAAGAATTGTTTTCCGGAGACAAAGCGGAAGGAAAAAGGATTACAGGATTCTATGACAATAAACCAATCCTGATGATTATGGGAGGAAGCCTGGGATCCCGGAAGATTAATGAAGCTGTTAGGAAAAACCTTGACGAATTGCTGAAGAGCTATCAAATTGTCCATCTTTGTGGAAAAGGCAATCTTGACACTTCTCTTGAACAAAAAGGCTACAAGCAATATGAATATGTTTCAACAGAGCTGCCGCATTTCCTCGACATGACAGACTTTGTCATTTCAAGGGCTGGTTCTAATTCCATCTTTGAATTCCTTGCCCTTAAAAAGCCAATGCTGCTGATTCCCCTTTCCAGGGAAGCGAGCAGGGGAGACCAGATCATTAATGCCGATTCATTTGTGAAGCAGGGAATCGCACTAAAGCTTGAAGAGGAAGAACTGAGTCCTGAGACATTTAAACATAACCTTGATGAATTGGAAAGAAGAAGTGAAGAAATGATTTTGGCTATGGAGAAGAATAAGTCTTCCTATACCATAGAAGACATGTTTAATGAGCTATCACGACTATCTAAATAATATTTTTTTCGCTGTGAAGAGGCCGGTACTTATAAGTATCAGCCTCTTTTTATGGTTGAGGGTATAGGGGGAGAAATCGAGTCCGGGGAGAGAGAGTCGATTCAGTTTCGAAAACAGTTTTTTAGGGAGACGAAAAAGAGGGGGGTCCCAGAGGATTTTGATAGCTATAAATTAAAGTTTTTGAACACGATTCAGTCTGATGGAATTTGATACAACAGAGAAATTTAGACTTAGGGCCGGAGCAGTCAGAAGCCATATCAGCCAGCATGAATTCTGAGATTACTGAAGTTAATTTTCAGTGAAGGAAGGGGTTAAACAGCATGAACTATTAGATTCTAGAAGTTGATGCAGAAAAGGAAGGGTTTAAACAGCACTAACTATGAGGGTTACTGAAGTTGATGCCGTAAAGGAAGGGGTTAAACAGCACTAACTATGAGGGTTACTGAAGTTGATGCCGTAAAGGAAGGGGTTAAACAGCACTAACTATGAGGGTTACTGAAGTTGATGCCGTAAAAGAAGGGTTTAAACAGCACTAACTATGAGGGTTACTGAAGCTGATGCCGTAAAGGAAGAGTTTAAACAGCACTAACTATGAGGGTTACTGAAGTTAATGCCGTAAAAGAAGGGTTTAAACAGCACTAACTATGAGGGTTACTGAAGTTGATGCCGTAAAAGAAGGGTTTAAACAGCATGAACTCCGAGATCCCTGAAGTTGATGCAGTAAAGAAAGTGTTTAAACAGCACTAAGTATGAGATTCTAGAAGTTGATGCAGTAAAGAAAGGGTTTAAACAGCACTAAGTATGAGATTCTAGAAGTTGATGCAGTAAAGGAAAGGTTTAAACAGCATGAACTAAGAGGGTTACTGAAGTTGATGCGGTAAAAGAAGGGTTTAAACAGCATGAACTCAGAGATCTCTGAAGTTGATGCAGTAAAAGATAGGTCTAAACAGCATACAGCATGAACTCAGAGGATTCCTGAAGTTGAAGCAGTAAAGAAAGGGTTTAAACAGCATGAACTCCGAGACCGCATGAATGAGATACAGAAAAAAGAAGTTTAAAAGAAACTTAATTCTAAATGGAGGTTTCAATCAGTATTGCACCTCCAGGCAATCTCAAAACAAAAAAGCCCCGGTCCCAAAAAACGGAACCCAGGGCTTTCTTACGCCTCCAAAGCCTGCTCTTCTTCTTGAGGAGTGCTGTAGAGGTGCATGGTGTATAGATCTTTTGGAATTTCATAAAGGTCATAAATATCTTCATCTGCATTCAATTGCTGGTAGATGGATGGCCTTAATTCATTTGCTTTGATAACGTAAGGCAGTTTCTCCGCTGCTTTTTGTGAGCGGATGTTTACTTTTCGGATTCTCATGAAGACCGTTTCCATTCCAAGCTCATAGAAAAGCTCTTGGAAGAAAGCATCTTTAGCTGGTTTGTTGTAGCCTTTGCCGTGGTATGGTTTGCCGATCCAGGTTCCGAGGAAACCGGCGCCATTTTCAATATCAAACAGGTTGATGGTTCCGATCGGGCTGCCCCATTCATCAACGATGGTACGTGAAATTAATTCTCCGCGCTCTTCGGCCTCTATCGTGCTTTTTGACAAAAAGAGAAACTCCTCGTAGGAATGTGCTTTTTGACGCACGAAAGGGAAGACCTCCGGATGCACCATTAAATCAAACAGAACATGACAGTCCTGCAATTCGCGTTTCTTAATCATCTGTATCCCTCCATGAGGGCAGTCTTTTAGTGTAAAGACTCCACCCTCGAAATTTTTCATAAACAGCATAAAAAATTTCGGGGTGGGAATCGAACCCACTAAGACCAGTTAAGAAACTGGTGGCGCACCATTTGCCTTCCCTCCATTACAAAAGCCATATATCCAATTGCCCGGCTAGTGAACAATATAATGGAATATATCATCTGTTGGTATCATACTAAAAAAAATAATAAAAGGAAATAGGTAATTCGTTAATTTTTTATGAAAAAATTCACCAATTTTCTACAAATCATTGAAAGCGATTTCCCCGTTGACTAATGTTAGAAGGGGCTTCGCCATAAAATGAAAAGGATGGTCGCTCCAAAGCACCAGATCGGCATCTTTTCCTCTCTCGATACTGCCGAGCCTGTGGTCGATCCCCAGGTTTTTGGCAGGATTAATGGTTATGCCTTCCAATGCCTTTTCGGGGTTCCATCCTTCCCTTACCGCAATGGCAGCACACATGTTCAAATATTGGACAGGAGTATAAGGATGGTCAGTGGTGATGGAAACTTCAACGCCATTATTCGTCAGTTCTTGATAGGTCAGCCAGCTTTTGTTTTTAAGCTCGACCTTTGAGCGGCGGGTGAAAGTAGGACCGACACTGACTTTTAAATTCAGGTCTCGCAGTTCACTTGCAATGAGATGTCCCTCTGTACAGTGTTCAATTCTTAAATCCAGGTCGAATTCAGAGGCAAAGCGTACAGCAGAAAGAATATCATCAGCTCGGTGTGCATGGATCCGGACAGGAATTTCTTTTTTCAATGCCATGACTAACGGTGCCACTCTCAGCTCTTCTGGCTGATTACAGTACTTTGCATGAAAAAAAGCTTCCCTCAGCATACCCATGATTCCCATTCGGGTAATGGAATCTTTGTTTCCATTACTGTGAATTCTTTTTGGATTTTCGCCGAGTGCCAGTTTCAAGCCGGATGTTTCACGGACCATCATAGTCGCAATGTTTTTGCCGGCTGTCTTGATGACTGCCGTTGTACCGCCTATGACGTTGGCGCTTCCCGGCATGACATTGACGGTGGTGATACCATATTTAAGAGCGTCCTGAAAGCCGGGATCTAAAGGATAAACTCCGTCGAATGCACGAATATGAGGAGTCATCGGTTCAATTGTTTCGTTGGCATCATTTCCTGCCCATCCTGTTCCTTCGTCATAAAGGCCAAGATGCGTGTGGACATCAATGAAGCCGGGAAGAAGGGGTTTTCCTTTACAGTCGATGGTTTTTGCCCCGGGAATCGTTTGGGTCCAGTGGGTCGATATCTTTTTGATTTTTCCTTCTTCTATCCAGACATTGCCGTTAGGAATGATCCCTGATGTGATGGTATAGAGAGTAGCATTTTTCAATATAAGTGTTTGCATAACTTCAGTTCCTTTACTGGTTTTGAACTTGAACACTAGCTTTTTTATTCCTCTTTTAATCGTGTTTCTGGAGAAATAAGGCGGTCCTTAATTTTTCTTCTTTCTGGCTTTCCAAGCTTGAACAGCGAAGTAAATTGCTATGCCTGTTCCTGCAAAAAAGGCAATAGGCTTGATGTATTGGCTTCCGATAATTTCAATCTGCTTCCAGTGATCGCCGAGTTCCATTCCAATAAGGAGAAAAAGAACCGTCCAAGGAATCATAGCAGCAAATGTATAAAGTAAGAATAACGAAAATTTCATTTTTCCTATTCCAGCCGGAATCGAGATCGCGTGCCGGACTACTGGGATGAACCTGGCTGAGAAGATGACAAAGGTGCCATATTTGGTAAACCACTCTTCCGAAGCATCCAAATGTTTTTCACTGATTAGTAGAAATTTGCCCCACTTATTAAAGAAAGGCCGTCCGCCATAAAGTCCAAGCCAATATAAAAATAATTGAGCCAGTGTACCTCCGATTACACCTGCAAGAAGTGCTCCAACGAAATGAAGCTTGTTTTCAGATACCAGGAAACCTCCATAGCTTAATACCAATTCACTAGGAATCACTTCTACCATCAATCCGAGGGCAATTCCAAGATAGCCCCATTCAGAGAGGGTTTGAAGCAGTTGAAATATCCATTCATGTGCCACTTCATCAACCCCTTAAAATATTCCTGCCCATTGAAGAACTAAAATGAGAATGCCCAGCCCCCATACATAATAGGAGAAAATTTTCAAAGAGCGGTTTTTCAGGAAGTTAATCATGGCGACAATGGCTATATAGCCGAAGACAGCAGAAGCCGCAGTTCCGACCATCAAAGCGGGAAGGGAAACAGCTTCAACATGGCCTGAGAAAAGATCCTTTCCTTTAATCAGCAATCCACCAAGGATGGCTGGAGTTGAAAGCAGGAAGGAAAAGTAAGCAGCTGTCTGGCGGTCAAGTTTGCGGAATAAACCGGCAGCTATGGTTAACCCGGACCTTGATAGAGCAGGGAAAATGGCGGCAGCCTGAAAGCTTCCTATGACAAATGCATCCGTATAAGTAAGGTCTTCAAGCTTTTTATAACCATCCTTGACTCCATCCGCTATATACATGACCAGACCTGTTATGAGAAATTCCCATCCTATTGTACTTCCTGTTGTGGAAATTCGGTCAAAATAATCTTCAAAGGAAAATCCGATGATGACAGCAGGAATCGTTCCTATGATCAGTATCATGCTCAATCTGCTGAAAGGGTGGCGGATCATATGCAGCAGTTCCTTCTGGTAGACAACAAGGACCGCAAGAAGAGTTCCGAGGTGAAGCATCGTATCCAGGAAAAGGCCCGCATCTTCAAGTCCGAACGCTTTCCGTCCAATATACAGATGGCCGGTGCTGGAGATCGGCAGGAATTCGGTAAGCCCCTGAATCATTCCCAATATCAAGGCTTCAAGTTTAGACATCATAAAAATTCATCCTTCCTGGACAAGGTCTCTATTAACATATATTCAAAAAAGCCGGAAGAATGCCTTGACTTTACCCCTTTAAAGCACGAAGAGGGACAGTCCCTCTTCGTGCTTTAAAGGAATAAAGAAAATCAATCGAAACTTTTCATTTTCTCAAGCGTATAGTTAAGTAGATGATATTTTCCGGTGGCTCTTTTCGTAATCGCTGCTTCAAGTTAATCTATATCGAAATAACGTCATAACTCACTCACCAGGAGAAAAACCTTAGTATCCGGAGATATCCTAAAGCAGCAACTCCAACAAGAAAAGACTTATAGAGGAGGGATAGTGTGGAACCAACAAAAGAAGAAAGACTATTAGCCGCATTCATTTATATTATCAGCTTCTTTACAGTTTTCATTGGACCGCTGGTTATCTGGCTCATCAAGAAAGACGAATCAGAGTATATCGACCATCACGGAAAAGAGTATATCAACTTTCTTATTTCCTATTTCATCTATGGACTGATAAGTTCGCTGCTGATGTTAGTCCTGATCGGATTTATCCTTGCACCGATTGTCGGACTGCTTGCCTTCATTTTTACAATCCTTGGAGCGATAAAGGCATATGAAGGAGAGTACTACCGAATTCCAGCGATTTTCCGCATTTTATAAGGAATAAGATTTAACGAGTAACCACGTTGAATTGTGAAAGAAAAGCCGTCTGCGCAAAAGTGCAGACGGCTTTTCTTATAGTGTTTTCTCATTCATTGCGGCTTCTAGGAAAATCCCAAGAGCCGTATTTGCCCCCGTATACTAAAGGGTTTCTCTCTAACGGGGGAAAGCAGCTCTTTTCTTTTCACGATCACAAGGTTAGTAAGATGAATTATGAATAGTTTTTTTGGAATTAATATCAAATAGCAACAAAGTTTACGAAAAGAGCCTTTCATTATTACCAGGTTAAACCGGTGAAGCAGGGTTATTCTTTTCGGGATAAATATAAAATGGCGAAAAGGGCCTTCTTATAAGAAGAAACGGATATTTACTAAGAGCTAAAGATTTCTTTAAAAAAATTTAATAATTATTGAACGTTTTTTCCTCTTCTTCGTATTATCATCGAGAATACAAAAGAAATAATGAGGAGGAATATAAAATGACAGAACTACAACAAGTTTTAGAATCAATCAACTGGGGGCTGGTTGCTCCTTTGCTGATCATCCAGCTCATTTTAATAGTTACGGCTCTTGTGGATTTAATTAGGATCAAGAATACCAATGGACCGAAATGGCTGTGGGTATTGATCATATTATTTATCAACATTATTGGACCCATTATCTACTTTGTCATTGGAAGGAGACAAAATGGATGAATGTCATCACTGTTAAAGAGTTAAGAAAAGAATATAAAGAAAAGCTTGCGGTCAACAACGTGACCTTTCAATTGGAAGAAGGAAAGTGCACAGCACTGCTGGGACCTAATGGGGCGGGAAAGACAACCACCATTCAAATGCTCGCGGGACTCATTACTCCCAGTTCAGGAAGTGTGCATTCGGATCTTCTGCCCCAGACCAAGGATCTGCGGTCGTTAATCGGCTACCTGCCCCAGTACCCATCTTTCTTTGAGTGGATGTCCGGGGAGGAGTACATGATATTCTCTGGTGAAATTACGGGAATGTCAAAGAAAGAAGCCCAAGAACGAACCGGTGATCTTCTTGATCTCGTCGGCCTTGCAGACGCAAAAGTTCGGAAGATAGGAGCGTTTTCAGGCGGAATGAAGCAAAGGCTTGGCATAGCTCAGGCGTTAATTCACAAACCTAAATTGCTTATGCTCGACGAACCAGTGTCAGCGCTGGATCCTTTTGGAAGAAGAGAAGTGCTGGAATTGATGGGAAGGTTGAAAAAAGATACAACCATCCTCTTCTCCACACATATTTTAAATGATGCAGAAGAAATCTGTGATGATGTCTTGTTTCTCCATAATGGAAATTTAGTAGAAGGCGGGGCCTTGCAGGACATTAAAGAGAGATATAAAGAGGCAGTTCTTATATTACAGTTTGAAGAAACAGCCGATCAATTCATCAAGCATTTCATAGGCAGTCCATTTTTTCAGGAACATACAATACATGGTGACACTATCCTGCTTAAAGTTGTAAATATCAGTAAGGCGAGAAATGAAATACTGCAGATTGCTGTTCAGCATGCGCTTCCACTCATTAGATTCGAAACAAGCGAGAGCAGTCTGGAAGATATATTCATGAAGGTGGTTAAATGATGAAACAATTCTTCGTACTTCTTAGGAAAGAATTGCTTGAATCAAGGAGAAACTTCAAATGGATTTGGATGCCGATTATATTCATCTTATTTGGGATTACAGAACCTTTGACTGCCTTTTATATGCCTGATATTTTGGATGCAGTGGGAAACCTTCCTGAAGGGGCAGTCATTGAAATTCCCCCTCCATCGTCCCAAGAAGTGCTTCTTGCTGTGATAAGTCAGTACAGCACGTTGGGCGTCCTGGTAATTGTTCTGGGTTTTATGGGGACTGTGGCAGGAGAAAGAAAGAATGGAAGCGCCTCTCTTGTGCTGGTTAAACCCGTATCGTTTTTTAGCTATATTCTGTCAAAATGGGCCGCTGCTATAATTCTTGTCGGGGTTTCCTATGTAATAGGGATGGTTGCAAGTTGCTACTATATCAATATATTATTTGATGGCATTGCGGTGTCTGATTTCATTCAAGCATTGCTGGCTTATGGAATTTGGTTGTCCTTCATTGTTACGTTGACAATCTTTTTAAGCAGCCTGACATCTTCCCCTGGTTTAGCAGCTTTCTCAACAATCGGACTCTCGATTTTTATTACATTTTTCTCAAGTATGCTTTCCAGCCAATTAAAATGGTCTCCTTCACAAATCACTTCTTATGTAACTGAAATTCTTGTAAACGGAAATTGGTCCACTGATTTGAATTTAACCTTAATTATCACACTCGGAATCATCATCCTTATCATGACGGCCACACCATTGCTTTTCAAAAGGCTCTTTTCGTAAACTTCGTTGCTATTTAACATGGAATACGTACGATATCACCGCAAATAGTGGTAAGAAAGAAAAGAGCTGCACTCGATTAGAGAGGAAAACCCTAGTATCCGGGGAAAAATCGGACTCTTGGGATTTTCCGAAAGCAACAGTTAATACAAAAACAGTCTTTCAAAAAAAGGAAATTAGCATAGGAAAAATAAAACTCTTGTAGAATATAGTAAAGAAACCAAGGCCGGTTCTGGTAGAGAATCGGTCTTTTGTCTATAGGGGGAAAAGGAATGGAAACGTATTTTCTTACGAATAAGGTAAAAAGTTTAATAAGCCACGCGGAGGCAGTCAGTGAGGGGCCGGTTGAACCAGTGGATCTGTTTCTCGGGGCGGCTCTTGTAAGGAAGGGAACACTGATGGAAATGTACCTGCTGATGGAAGAAGAAATTCATGATCTCCTTGTCTTAAAAAGGGCTAAAGAAGAGGTGAGTGTTCCTCATAAAGACTTTTCAAGAAGTATTTCCAGAAGAACAGAGCAGGTATGGAACAGAGCCCTCGAAATCATGCAGAATTACAATCAACTTTATCTGAACGAAGGACATATCATAAAATCATTCTATCAATACTGGTCTGAAGAAGAGCAGCAATTCCTTAAAGCACTTCCCCATGAAAAAATAAAAGCTGCAGTAACGACGGCCCGCGACTTGCTCGTTTTCTTGAATACATACACTAAAAAAGAAATCTCAGATCAACAGGCAGTGATTAAAAGAGCAGAAAAGGAGCACCAGCCGGCAGTCATTAAATTTGTAGAGGAAAACTTTGGAGGATCTTGGACAGAGTCGATTCTCAATGGATTCCAGCAAAAAGATATTCCCATCTTTCTTGCTTGGGAAGGGTCAAGGCTAATCGGATTTTCTTCCTATGATGTCTATCGCAGCCAAAAAGGGATTTACGGTCCTATGGGCGTGTTGAAAACTGAAAGAAATAACAGAGTGGGAAGCATGCTTCTTCATCAAGCACTTCAAGATATGAAAGAAAAGAATTATGCCTATATTGTATTAGGTGAAGCTGGACCTATAGAATATTACGAAAAAGAATGCGGTGCAGTTATCATCCCTTTAAAGTCTATCTTTAATGAAGAGTAAGATTAATACACATTCTTTCCTTACTATGAGACACTAATCAAGAGAGTTATAAAATGCAAAAACTTTGAAGAGGTGAAAGAAAGATGCTTTTCGAACAAACCGGACTTGTACTGGAAGGCGGGGGAATGAGAGGAGTATATACAGCAGGAGTCCTGGAGTACCTTTTAGAAAACGAAGTCGAGTTTCCATACGTTATCGGGGTTTCAGCAGGTGCTTGTATTGCGGCCTCATACCTGTCTAAGCAAAAAGGAAGAAACAAAAAAGTGAACATCGGGTTTGCAGGAGATCCGAATTACCTGTCGTGGAGAAACTATTTTAAAAAAAGAGAACTGTTTGGGATGGATTTCGTATTTAATGAAATTCCCAATAAAATTGTTCCATATGACTATGAAGCTTTCCAAAAAAGCATTTCCCAATTTGTAATTGGGACAACAGACTGCCATACGGGCGAGTCTGTCTATCACAATAGAAGCGATTATGGTGAAGATGTTTTGACGCCCATTCGTGCATCAAGCTCGCTTCCATTCGTGGCGCCAGTTGTACAGTTTCAATCCCGCCACTTACTTGATGGCGGAATCAGCGACCCGATACCTGTTAGGAAAGCGGAAACGGACGGTTATCCAAAGAACGTCGTCATTCTGACAAGGAATAAAGGTTATTTAAAAAGCCCATCGAAGTTTAATTACCTGGTTAAACGAAAATACCCTCAATATCCTGGTCTAAGAGAAGCCATGATGAACCGTTATAAAGTATATAATGAGACGGTTGAATACCTGGAAAAGGAAGAAGAGAGGGGCAGCGTGTTTATTATCCGTCCTGAAATGCCGTTAAAAGTCGGTAGAATCGAGCGTAATCCAAGGAAACTTGAGGATTTATACAACCAAGGATATGCGGATGCCGAGCGGAAATTTAAAGAGCTGTTGGCATGGAAGGATGTACAATCACAAATGGTGACGTTAAGTTGAATTTTACAGTTATTTGCAAAAAAGGCAGAATCGGTTCATGTGATGAAACGTTTTTGCCTTTTTTTACAATTCCCCAGCTATTTTACTATCGTTTCTCTTGGTACTGTTGATGCGATATAAATCTGGTTAATCGAAAAGGCTGTTTCGCCTATATTGCTGCTTTTGATATCCCAGGATACTTAGAGTTTTATTTATCGGGGAAGAGCAGCTCTTTTCTTTTCGGTATTATCTTATTTTACCTTACTGATATTTCTTCGGAATTAGTATCAAATAGAAAAGTTTACGAAAAGAGCCATCGAAAAAATACCTTCTTTACCTTTTCTTTTCCTCCCATTTTACTAACCCATAGTTGAACCCGCTCCGCATGCACCTTGTCATCATTAATACTGTTTTAATATCCTCCTAGTTTGCAAGGCTGTCGTATTCCCTGTAGTAAATATCTCAAAGATTTCCAAATCTATCTTGGCCTTTCATATACCGTCAGGCTGAACTGATGAGTTTGGGCAGCTAGACACCCGCTAGGTGCCCGCAGCAGGGTTTTGTAAAGTATTCAAATAATTTAAGTAGACTTCTTTTGCAGCTGTTCTTTTTTCTCTAGCAATTTCATAATATGAAAAGAACTCTATTAAGGAGTGACTTCATGATGAATATAACTCTCTTCTATAAAAAGATAAGCCTTCATTATTTTAAAAGTGCAGTAGTGATACTGGCTCTTGCTGTGCTGCTGAGCGTTCTCATTCGAGGTCTGCATATTCTTTTCTATTTAACCTTAATTTTGCTAGGAATATCCTGCGTTTTCATGTATTTGATATACGAGAGAGAAGTAAAACGTTCAAGGGCTGCCATAAAGTCTTCTGCTGATAGAAATGGGGCTTGTCTGGTTGTGACTAAAAAGGACAAAACCTATCATTTCTTTGGCTTTGACGGAGTAATGAAAGGCTGTTGTTCTTCTAAAAATGGCTCGTGGAAACTGGATATAAGTGATTTACAGGCTATAGTTAAAAAAGGCAAGGGGTCAGTGGAACTTGAATGCCAAGGCGACTATAGGAGATTTGTTAAAACCCATGGAAATTGGAATGACGCTGACGGAAATGAAATTTCACTACTGAACCAAGGAGAAGGCTGGAGCCTGACCGTAAATGAAAAAAAGGTGTGCTCGATAACTCAAGGCCGCATGCCCGCTGAAATTCAGCAGTTGTTTGATCCTTCAAGCCTTATTCTTCGATTTGAGAGAGTGGATGATGAGCAACGAATATGGGGCATCCTTTTTGCAGTGCTGTACATGGACAATTACTACCTGATTTAGTTGTTCTTTTAAATTGGCTCTTTTGGTAAACTTTGTAGCTATTTGATACTAATTCTGAAAAATATCATTATCTAGAAGGGAAAATATAACTCTTAGTACCCGGGGATATCCGAAGGCAACAATATAGGTGAAAACAGCCTTTAAATTTGAGTTAATGAAAGAGATGAACAGTGTTTAAGATAATCGAATTGGCAATAGGATGGTTTTGGGCATGCTACAAGAGAAAAGGATTTATAGGTTTCTTCGATAGGGTATTTAAAGATACCAAAAGAGTATAAAACATGATGTAACCACTCACTGCCAATCGTTTATGACCTGCATACCAAGGCAATATCAGCTCGGTTTTCGCTTTGAAGGCACAAAACATTAATGTGTGAACATTCAAGCATTCTGTGATGCAACTGTTTTATTATTATGGTATAGTAAACTCAATCGAATAGTATTCCTTCGGGGCAGGGTGAAATTCCCTACCGGCGGTGATGAACGAAAGTGTTCTTAGTCCGTGACCCGTCATTTTAGCAAATGACGGTGGATTTGGTGAAACTCCAAGGCCGACAGTTAAAGTCTGGATGGGAGAAGGAAGAAGCGCGTAAAAATTTCATTTTTATACGCTTATTTAATTATGACTGTCTCCCTGAGTGCTCCAACCACTCAGGGTTTTTATTATCAGCAATATGTTTGGGGACCTATTGCATCAGGAAGGAGGACCAATCCTTGCAGGAACGTGAATACATGGAATTAGCACTGTCGCTCGCCAAAGCAGGCAAGGGACAGACCTCACCGAATCCCGCTGTCGGTGCAGTGGTAGTGAAAGACGGAGAAATTGCCGGACTGGGTGCCCATTTGAAAGCCGGGGACCCGCATGCAGAGGTTAACGCCATTAGGCAGGCCGGTAAGAGGGCAGAGGGTGCAGACATCTATGTCACTTTAGAACCCTGTGCACATACCGGGAAAACGCCTCCGTGTGCCAACCTTATCGTTGAAAACAAATTAAAAAGAGTGTTTATAGCAAGCATGGACCCCAATCCATTAGTCGCCGGCAAAGGGATTGACATCCTGAAAAAAGCCGGGATCGAAGTAGCTACAGGTATCTGTGAAAAAGAGGCACTGGATTTAAATGCGCATTTCTTTCATTTTATCCAGAACCAGACCCCTTATGTCACGCTGAAAACAGCCATGACACTTGACGGTAAAACAGCCTCCTATACAGGAGACAGCAAGTGGATCACTTCTGAACAGTCCAGGCTGGATGTACATAAGTACCGGCATACTCACGATGCCATTTTAGTTGGAGTAAATACGGTCATACAAGATAACCCCCTTCTCACCACCCGATTGCCCCGAGGTGGAAAAAATCCCATTCGAATAGTTTTGGATTCAAGTTTAAAAATTCCGAGTGAAAGCAGAATTTTAGATGTACAAGAGGCAGAAACGATTATTTTCTGTGGAAAAAATGCCTCGATGGAGAAAAAAGAACTCCTGCTTGATAAAGGAGCAAGAATTGAACAACTGCATTCTCAAGATATTTCGATTAATCAAGTTTTAAAACGGCTTGGCGAGCTGAAAATTACTTCTCTCTTAGTAGAAGGCGGCTCTGCTGTACATTTTTCTTTTTTACGAGAAAAGGCGTATCAGGAAGTGGTTATCTATATAGCACCTAAGCTTGTTGGCGGATCTGATGCCTTCTCCAGTTTTGGGGGGAGAGGGTTTCCGCTTATCTCAGATGGTGATGAATTAGAGTTTTCTTCTGTAGAAAATATCGGTAATGATCTGAAGATTATTGCCAAGCCATTGAGGAAGGGATGAGCTAAATAAATGTTTACCGGAATAATTGAAGAGATCGGTACAATTGAGAAAATCAGCAAATCGTCTGCTTCCATGGTGCTTTCGATCTCGGCGAAAAAGGTGCTGGAAGATGTGAAGCTGGGAGACAGTATTTCGGTTAACGGCACCTGCCTGACTGTGACTTCCTTCAGCAGCCGCTCATTCACAGTTGATGTAATGCCTGAGACCTTTGACCATACATCATTGAAGCTCCTGGGGGCAGGAGCTCCTGTAAACCTTGAAAGAGCAATGGCTGCCAATGGACGTTTTGGGGGTCATTTTGTGACAGGGCATATTGATGGGACTGGAATCATCGCGTCCACTCAGCTTGTCGAGAATGCTCTCTACATCACCATTGAAATTCCGGAAGAGTTAACACGATATTTTATTGATAGAGGATCTGTTTGTCTGGATGGCACGTCTCTAACCGTGTTTAGAACGGAACATAACACAATTACCGTTTCTTTGATTCCGCAAACAAGACATGACACGATCCTCGGGAGTAAAAAGGCAGGCGATATTGTCAACCTTGAGTGCGATATGATGGCAAAATATATTTATAAATTTATGAATGGCGGCAGGCCCGGAAATTCTGGTAAAAAGGATATTGGAACAGATTTCCTGACACAGCATGGCTTCATGGGATGACTAAGTGGTTGAGAAGGAGGCGGACTAATTGTTTAATACAATCGAGGAAGCATTGGAAGATTTAAAAACAGGAAAAGTGATTATAGTCATAGATGATGAGGACCGTGAAAATGAAGGAGATTTCGTATCTCTTGCAGAAAAAGCGACCCCTGAAGTCATCAACTTCATGGCTGCAGAGGGAAGAGGCTTGATTTGTACGCCTATCACGGCAGAAAAAGCTTCACAGCTGCAATTGAATCCGATGACTGATCAAAATACCGATCCATATGGCACAGCATTCACGATCAGCGTGGACCATATCAATACATCTACAGGTATCAGTGCGTTCGAGCGGTCAACAACAATACTGGAAATGATAAAAGAAGAGGCGAAGCCAAGTGATTTAAAACGCCCAGGACATATATTCCCGCTGATAGCAAAAAAAGGCGGTGTTCTCAAAAGGGCCGGCCATACGGAAGCTGCCGTTGACCTGGCTTCCCTATGCGGCGCAGCACAGGCGGGTGTCATTTGCGAGATCATGAATCCCGATGGCACAATGGCCAGGGTGCCTGAACTTAAGACTATTGCAGAGAAATTCAACTTGAAAATGATCACCATACAGGATTTGATTGCCTACAGAAGGAAAGAAGAAAAGCTGGTGGAAAAAGAAGTGGAAATCAGTATGCCTACTGAATTCGGCGATTTTAAAGCAGTAGCTTACACGGAAAAACTGACAGGTCAGGAGCATGTTGCACTGATCAAAGGAGAAATCCGTCCTGAAGAACCAGTGCTGGTAAGGGTCCATTCAGAATGCTTAACTGGTGACGTATTCGGTTCCAATCGCTGTGATTGCGGTCCGCAGCTGCATGCAGCACTTTCACAAATTGAGAAAGAAGGCCATGGAGTCTTGTTGTATATGCGTCAGGAAGGGCGGGGAATCGGCCTGGTCAACAAGATGAAAGCCTACAAGCTTCAAGAAGAAGGACTTGACACGGTCGAAGCAAATCATAAACTTGGATTTGCCGCTGACTTGCGTGACTATGGGATAGGAGCGCAAATCCTCAAAGATCTGGGAGTAACCAAGATGAGGCTCTTAACAAATAACCCGCGAAAAATTACCGGAATCAAAGGATACGGCTTGGAGGTTGAAGAACGAGTCGCAATCCAGATGCCGTCAAAAGCAGAAAATGAAAAATACTTAAAAACTAAAAAAGGTAAGTTAGGACACTTACTTCAATTCTAAGGAGGATACACAATGAAAACAATTTATGAAGGTAATTTAGTAGGATCAGGATTAAAGGTTGCGATCGTAGTTGCCCGCTTTAACGAATTCATCACAAGCAAGTTATTGGGCGGGGCAGAAGATGCTCTGAAAAGACATGGAATCGACGAAGCTGATATTACAGTCACATGGGTACCGGGTGCATTTGAAATTCCGGTCATCGCCAAGAAGCTGGCTGCATCGAAAAAGTATGATGCCGTCATCACACTCGGCACTGTAATCAGGGGAGCAACTGCACACTTTGAATATGTGAGCGGAGAAGTAGCAAAAGGCGTAGCCAATGTCGGCCTTCAAGAGGAAGTTCCGGTTATCTTCGGTGTTTTGACAACCGATACGATCGAGCAGGCGATTGAACGTGCAGGAACAAAAGCAGGAAACAAAGGATGGGAAGCAGCTGTCAGTGCTATTGAAATGGCTAATCTTATCCGCCAAATCAATCAATAATATTCAGCGATACGACGCCATTACGATGGCTGGCTTTTATGCGAAAACGCAGAGGGTGTTTTAACCGTCTGCGTTTTTTTGCTGTTTTCACAAGGCTGTTTTCGCATATATTGTGGCTTTTGGAAAAATCCCAAGAGCCGGATTTTTCCCCGGATACTGAAGGTTTTCTTTCTAATCGGGGAGAGCAGCTCTTTTCTTTTCATAATTTCTAGGTTATTCATGTGAATTATGGTTATTTTTTTCGGAATTAGAACCAAACAACAACAAAGTTTACGAAAAGAGCCTTTCACAAAGATTATGGCTGTTTTATAAGTAATGCCATTTTCCGAGCGTTGTTATGAAGAAAATCTCTTATTTCAACCACTTAAAACAGCTTTTATAAATAAGGAAATTTACTTCTCTATCAAAGATCAGCATTCGGACCGCAATATAGGAAGTATTGAACCGCTGCTCAGAACAAGATACATATTGGCAAAGGTACGTACATCTGCTAAAATTAATCCTTGTGGCTTCCCTTTTTGGGTAAGCGGGTAGGGAGAGGGCTGTGTCGTGAGGACATGATATTTATGAAAACAACAGGAGGTATTTTTCGTTTAGAGCAGCACGGAACAACAGTTAAGAAAGAAGTGACGGCAGGAGCAATCGGCTATTTTACGATTGTTTATATTATTGCTGTCAATGCAATGATTCTTTCGGAGGCGGGAATGCCGTTTGAAGGAGCGGTAATGGCCACCATTCTGGCGTCATTTTTTGGATGCCTGGTAATGGCATTTTGGGCTAACGCACCGATTCTTTTGGTTCCCGGAATGGGAATCAATGCGATGTTCACTTTTACAATGGTGGAATCGATGGGCCTTACATGGCAGGAAGCCCTGGCGGCTGTTTTTGTTTCAGGACTGTTATTCATGGTTGTTGCTTTTACAAGGTTATCAAGTATTTTATCAAAAGCCATTCCTAAAGCTCTTAAGGAAGCTATCACAGTCGGACTTGGAATGTTTCTGCTGCTGATCGGTCTTGAAAAAGGCGGTATTGTGGAGCGGGGTTCCAGTGCCTTGATCAGTTTGGGAGATATTAGTGATGTTAAAGTCATAGCGGCTATCTTGACTTTTCTTGTGGCGATTTTTCTTTTCATTAGAAATGTTAAAGGCGGGTTTCTATGGAGCATTGGTTTTGGAACTGTGCTTGGCTTTCTTTTCGGGATTGAACCTCAAACAGGTCAATCAGGGATGGGTTTGTCAGAATATGCGTCTGTATTCGGCGAGATGTCATTTGCCAAAATAGTGGAGCTTCCGTTTTGGATTGCTGCTTTTTCCATTACTATGGTATTGGTATTTGAAAATATAGGATTAGTGCATGGCCATATGGATATGGCTGGAACTCCTGAAAAGTATCCAAAGGCTTTTCAGTCTAATGCTTTTTCAGCAGCTACATGTGGAGTGTTTGGAACAAGTCCGACTGTATCGACAGTGGAAAGTGCCGCGGCCATAGCGGCAGGCGGAAGAACCGGGCTGACTTCTTTAACGACGGGTGTGCTTTTCCTGGCTTCGACGTTGTTCATTCCATATCTTAAGTGGATACCGGACCACGCGATTGCTCCGATCCTGATGATAATCGGCGGATTGATGATCCAGAATATCAGGCATATGGATTTAAGAGATTTAACTGAAGCATTTCCGGCCATCTTCATTATTGCGATGATTCCATTTACGTATAGTATAGCGGATGGAATAGCCATCGGATTCATTTTATATCCTATCTTGAAGATCGCAAATGGAAAGGCTAAAGATGTATCTCTTCCTTTATATATAATTGCAGGACTGTTTTTGGTCAATTTCCTTGTCCATTCAGTACATTAAGATCAAAAGCGGAAGCGCCTTGTCCAGCCCCGACAGGCAAATGTTCCTCAGAGAAAAAAGGCGCTCTTTCCTTTTATTCTCTGAGGGTTATTTGACCCAGAGGGGCTAGGCGCTGCAGCTGGACGGATCAAAAGCGGAAGCGCCTTGTCCAGCCCCGACAGGCAAATGTTCCTCAGAGAAAAAAGGCGTTCTTTCCTTTTATTCTCTGAGGGTTATTTGACCCCGAGGGGCTAAGTGCGTTCCAGTGGGTACGGACGCTCAGGCGCTATAGCTGCACGTGGTTATATAGCTATAAGGTATCCAAAGGTGATTTTATAATTTCCTAAACAAAATGAAAACAGCATCAGGGGCTTATGTCCCTGATGCTGTTTTCATTTGGATGTAGAGATCCAGGAATGAAATTAAAGGTTTCTTTGCCGCATTAAAGCGCGATCGAGGATTTGGTGCTTTAGAACAGTGAAGCATATGGGGTTTATTGGATAGACGAATGGTTTGTTTATTGGTATTCTAGGAGAGTGAATATTCAAATTTTACCCTTTTTGCTGAGGTTTTAGAACTATTATAGATATTTTCATTTTCTCTTAGGAGTGAATAATGATGGAAGTTTTTGTAGCGAGGCAGCCTATCTTCAACGAAAATGAAGAAACCATTGCCTATGAATTATTGTACAGAAATAATCAAGAAAACTTCTTTCCTGATATAGACGGTGACAGAGCGACAGCTGACGTCATCATAAACAGTTTTTTGAATATAGGGATCGATCAGCTCTCAGGAGGCAAGCCCTGCTTTATCAATTTTACAGAAACGCTGCTGAAGCTGAAGGTTCCCACTTACTTCAGGCCGAGAGAAATCGTTGTAGAAATCCTTGAAACTGTTCAACCTTCACCTGAAATCATTAATATCTGCAGAGAACTCAGAAAGCTTGGTTATAAGATAGCTTTGGATGACTTTGTATTTGACAAAGAAAACCCGTACTGCAAAGAATTAATGAAGCTGGCTGACTATATTAAAGTGGACATGCTGGCTGTTACAGAGGAAAAAAGGGAAGAGATTGAATTGATTACAAGACTGCTGGACATAAAGCTCCTGGCAGAAAAAGTGGAAACGCGAAGAGATTTCGAAGAAGCAAAGAAGCGGGGATATACTTTGTTTCAAGGGTTCTTCTTCAGTAAACCTGTGATATTAAGCACATATGATGTTCCTGTCTATTTTCATTCTTACTATGAAGTCATACAAAGTCTGGAAATGAGTGAACCGAATATGGAAAGAATTTCAGAACTTATAGAACAGGATCTTTCACTGTCCTATAAACTGCTCAAACTCATTAATTCACCCGCATACAGGCCCAAGCACAAAGTCAACTCAATCAGGCAGGCGATCATTCTTTTGGGATTGATTGAAATCCAGCGGTGGATTTATGTCCTGGCTATACGCGACATGACAGGTTCAGCCAGCCAAATATCGGAGGAGAACATCAGATTATGCCTTACCCGTGCAAAAATGTGTGAGTTAATTTCAACCAAGCTGTCAGAAGAAGCTGTTCCCTCCAGTTTTTTTCTTACAGGGATGTTTTCTTTAATAGAAGACATAATTGGGCAGCCCATAGGAAAAGTGTTAAAGGATATGCCGCTGCAAGATGATATTTGCAATGCCTTGAGAGGGAAGCAAAATAATTTAAAGAAAGTACTCGATCTTGTTACGGCTATTGAGCAGGCAGACTGGGAAAAGGCCGGCAGTGCGGAATTAGATATCAATATGACTCAAAATGAGTATAATCACTTCTACATTCAAGCGTGTCAATGGGCAGAGGGCCTGTTAAAAGCAGAATACCTTCAGGCAGAAAACCTTAAAGCATAAGTTGATCAGCTATAATCACCTGGCTCTAGAAAACGCTTCTGTGGTTTAATATACCTTTTCAGCTCAAAAGGGAGAGTCCTGCGCAGAGCCGGATCCGTAACATTTTCAGCTATAGCTTTAGGCACGGGGAAGATACCGATATCTGTGATTCTGACTGGAAATACGTTCTCAAGGCAGACTAGATTTCTGCCTTTTTTTATTTTGGTATGAACAAGCACTTCTTTTGTATTATGGGCATCCTCTATTACAACTACTTTTTTTACAGAAAAGTAGAACTTGAATTCTTCTGTCATCCATTCAATCCTCCTCAGGATTTAAGTTGTTACAGATTAAGGATACCGTGTTTCGCCCAAATATTGAATTAATTAAGCTTCCCCAGCAAGGGTGGGCAGCAAGTCAGTTTCTGCCTATTGCGAAATGGGCTTTGATGTGGCAAGCTAAATATATTAGAATTAGAGATTAATTGGCTGACGGGTTAACTATCTCTCGTTTCAGCAAGATACTCCTTGGAGGGTTTTTATGAAATTGAATTTAATTAAATGTCATGGGTCAGGTAATGACTTTCTTCTGATCGATGAAATCACGGAAACTTATCAATTCTCGGAAAAGGACCGGCAAAACTTAGCAATCGCCCTTTGTGATCGTAAAAAGGGACTAGGAGCCGACGGGATTTTGTTTGTTCTGGATAGTGATAGATGTGATGCGAAGATGCGGGTCTTCAATGCAGATGGATCAGAAGCTTCCATGTGTGGAAATGGCTTGAGGTGTGTGGGGCGGTATGTGACGGAAGTGAAGAATAGAGAAGAGATCACGGTTGAAACGATGAAAGCTGACTTAAAGGTTTCAAAAGAACCGTCCATTTTTGCGGATATTCCTACTTATAAGGTAGAGATCTCTCCAGTGCTGTTCGGTTTGAAGCATTTACCGATGAACATGGAGAAGGAAACCCTTATATCCGAAAATATACCGGAAATCTCCGATACTTTAAACTTTACGGCTGTTGCAGTACCGAATCCTCATTTGATCAGTATTGTTGAAAACGAACATATCCTTTCCAATGAGCAAAAGTGTATATCTGAAACTGTAAATGGGCCAAATAATCTCTTTCCTGATGGAGTAAATGTAAGCTTTGTACAGGATCTCGGAGAAGCGGGCATTTATGTAAGGACCTTTGAAAGAGGAGTAGGATTCACGAATGCATGCGGTACCGCCATGTCAGCATCTACTTTGGTAACATGTCTGACAGGACTGAATGCATATGAAAAGGAAATCGATGTGTTTAACAATGGCGGGAAGGTACGGGTCATCGTTCATAAGAATGAGGAGCTCTATTCGATGGATCTCATCGGCAACGCAACCTATGTCAGCCGCATCGGGATAGAAGTCGATGCAAAAGAACCGGAAAGTTTCGTTACAGTGGATGAATTCATATTCGATGAAGAGGCAGGCTATTCAGAGCTTCAGGAGCATGCGAAAGACATTGTGGAAAGAAGTGTTTTTCTGAAAGCGTAGATATATGAAACAAAAGACAGGAGCTTCAAGCGTCCTGTCTTTTTAGTGCGCTCAAAGAGTATTCTCACTAGGGACCGCTGTAGCTAGAAACTTTCCTTCGACAGAGGAGAGAGCAGTTAATTCCTCTTGCCTGCCCTTATACGGACGTGCCGTCTAAATGCAAATAAACTTTACGAAAAGCCCCGTTAGAATAGAGTATTTATAAAGCATACCTTGAGTTAAGTTTTATCTATATCTCAGCAAAGGTAATGGATTCTTAAGTTCTTATCGGACTCCCTTAGCTTTATTACTTTTAAGGAAAGCAAGTATATCTTTTATGTTCTGTTTTTCTTTTGCTTCTTCGTAGCCTGCGAACGGACAGCCCTTCTTCTGCAGTCTCTCCAAGACAGTCTGCATGGTAAAACGTTCGGGTCTTAATTCGTCTGTTACTTCATCCCAGAAGAGAGGGGCAGATACAAGTGCATCCTCATTGGCTCTGGGGGAATAAGGGCAGATGATGGTTTTCCCTTCTGCATGCTGGATATAATCAACGTACAACCTGTTATTTCTGTTCTTTTTCAATCTTTCCGTTGTGAATTCATCAGGATATTGGTTGGTTAAATAATCTGCTATAAACTCCGTGAAGAGATGAGTATCCTTCCAGGAATATCCTTCCGGTAAAGGAATATAAACCTGCAGCCCTTTATTGCCGGAAGTTTTAATAAAGCTGATCAAATTCATTTGGTCAAAAAGCTTTTTCATCTCTAAGGCGGCTTTGACGGCCAATTGAAAATAATCTCTTGAAGGGGGATCAAGGTCAAAGACAATCTCATTCACATAATCTGATCCTGCTTTCTGAAAAGGAATGTGAAACTCGATAGCCAGTTGGTTTCCCAGCCACATCAAAGTCTCTAAATCATCACATACAATGTAGTCGATATTTTCAATTTTGACTGTTTTAATAAATGGAGGTGCGTAATCCGGGCAGTTCTTCTGGTAGAAAGATTCACCGAACATCCCGTGAGGAAGCCTGATGACAGTCAAGGGCCGCTGCTGAAGAAAGAACAACAGACGTGCAGCTGCCTTTCTTAGGTAACGGATATAATTCAGTTTGTCGATGGGAGGCGTTTCCCAAAGGGGCTTTTGGGGATGTGTGATTTCAACCGCTTCTGGAAGGGACGCTTCGTCCATCATCAATCTTTCCCAGGTGCATTCTTCAGGCTTTGACTGAAATAGAAACTGATGAAAATGGGGCTCCCTCATCTGGTGCTCATACCATTCGAGGTACTTAAGTTCAACGCAAAGGCCCGGTTGCACAAAAGATTTCCCTCGTTCGGATTTATAAGCGTTTTCCTTAATAATCAAGTTCAGCGCCTGCTTTTCTTCAGGGCTGATGCCAAAATAAAAAGAACCGATTGAAATGATTTTTTCCTTTTTAAAAACACCTACTTCATAGTAGCCGTTTTGGTTGTCGTGGGAAAGAATGAAGCAGAACGCTTTCCGCCAGTTCTTCACTTTTCTCCAAGTTGATGTTCGTTTGCCTTCTTCCCACTGGCTGCCTGTGTCTTTGGCAATCAACCCTTCTCCATCAAAACTAACGATTTTCCTCCAGATTTCACTGCTCTCTCTGTAGGAAGGAATCATATGTAATCTGAAAGAGGAGCCATAGGAAGGCTTCAAGGGCAGACCGTTTTCCTTAAATAGAGCTTTCATAGCTTTTTTCCTTGCGGAGTAATCTTTGCTGGCAAAATAAACTCCATCGATTTGCAGAAGATCAAATGCAAGGAATGTACAAGGGTTCTGTCCTGCAGCTTTCTGGATGTTTGGTTCTGATTTCATTCGGCCCCTGGTCTGGACACCGCTGAAATTGCTTTTGAAGTCATTTTCCAATAAAACAATCTCGCCATCCAGTATGAAGGGGAGCGGCCACTTTTTTTCAGAGAGAATGTCCGTTAAAAAATCTTTTATTTCCGGAAAGAGGGGAAGCAGCTCTTTTCCATTCCGGCTCATCAGACTGATTTCTTCTTCAGACTTCACTATCAGTACTCCTCTGAATCCATCAAATTTCACTTCATAGTTCCAATTTCCTTTTTCAGGCATTTCATTAAATAACGACGGAAGCATTGGTTTCATTTTAATCACCACTAAATTAACAGGATAAGTCTTATCTTTCCCAGAGTAACCAGAACTATTTCCAGAACTTTTATAGAATAACGAGACAGCAGAATACCCCAAATTAACAATAAGACAAATGAAAAATGGAGGATGCTCATGCACACGATTTGGAAAGGAAGCATCAGCTTTGGGCTTGTAAACATTCCGATAAAGCTTCATGCTGCCACGGAAGATAAAGATATTAAAATGCGGTCGCTGCATCGGGAATGCCACACACCGATCAAATACGAAAAAATCTGCCCGGTATGCGAAAAGGATCTGGAATACGAAGACATTGTTAAAGGATATGAAATTGCAAAAGGGAAGTTTGTCGTCATAGAAGATGAGGAAATAAAAGAGTTAAGAGACAATAGTGAAGAGAAAGCGGTGGAAATTGTTGATTTCATCAAAATTGAAGAGATTGATCCGATTTATTTTAACCGCAGCTATTTCATTTCACCAAACGAGGGAGGAAAGAAGGCTTACAGTTTATTGAGAAAAGCATTAGTTGAATCAAACAAAGTCGGGATTGCGAAAATTGTGATGCGTTCAAAGGAACAGCTTGCTGTCGTGCGGATCTATCAAAACACAATGGTTATGGAAACCATTCATTTCCCCGATGAAGTCCGGCAAACGGGTGATGTCCCCAATGTTCCTGCAGAAGATGAAGTCGGTCAGAAAGAATTGGATACGGCTATCATGCTGATTGACCAGTTGTCGACTGAATTTGAACCGGAAAAATATGAAGATGACTATCGAAAGAAATTGATGGAGCTTATCCAGAGTAAACAGACAGGAGAAAAATTTGTAACACCTAAAGAGAAGGCGCCTGCCGCCAATGTGACAGACTTAATGTCTGCTCTGCAGGCTTCTATAGATAACACGAAACCTAAAATAGAAAAGGAAGCATCAGAAAAGGCTCCTGCTTCAAAAATCACCAAAAAGAAAAGAACCACTAAGAGACTAAAAGCGCAATAACCTGTTTCAAAGGTGAAGGGAGAGGCGATGAAAAAAAGACAAATCCATTGGAAGCAAACTGTATTCTTTATCGGTGGTATGGGTTTCATCATTTTGCTGGCAGCAGGGTTTATTACAATCGTTGACGAGTGGCAGGAACAGGAGATTGAAGCTTTTGATTCCGCTGTGTATTCTGGGGTGAGTACATTGAAAGCTTCTGGGGTAACGGCCTTCATGAAAGGGATCACATATCTTGGGGGAGTCGAGTGGATATCCATTCTTACAGCTTTGGCAGTCATCTTATTCATGGTATTTAAAAAATACTCATTAGGGATCTATGTCTTGTTAACGGTCTTGCTGGGAGGAGGCTTTAATTGGCTTCTTAAAACGTATTTCAAAAGAGAGAGACCTGATCTTGAAGCATTGGTTGAGCAGGGAGGGTACAGCTTTCCAAGCGGCCATTCCATGGGGGCATTCATTTTGTATGGCGCCTTGGCTTTTGCGGTATTCCGCCTATATGATCATACATGGTCGAAAATCCTGGGAGCTGCTGTCCTGATGCTATTAGTGTTCTTAATTGGATTGAGCAGGATTTATCTAGGCGTTCATTATCCAAGTGATATTTTGGGAGGGTTTTCAGCAGGAGGGGTATGGCTCCTATTTTCCATTCTCGTGTATACCTTCATTAAAGGGGGAAGGCCCTGGAGGGAAATCAGCAACCTATAAGCCATTCAACAAAAAACATGGACTGTAGACAGTCCATGTTTTTTGTTGAAAATTTCTAGAAGAGGTTAAATACATACGTACCAATGCTCGTAATATAAAGCATGATATATACTCCAATGAAATAAAAAGCTCCTCCAAAAGTACCCCACTCAGGGTCGCGGCCAAATTTCCAGACCACGGCAGAGACTGCTGTGATGATCAGCAGCAGAATCCATCCGCTTCCTGAAAAAGTAAGATACGAAGGTGCAATCTCATAAAAGTATCCATTCATCGCTTTATCAATAAAGGTAAAAGGCATCAATGCGAAAATGGCTATCGATACATATTCTACCCAGTTGATCTCTTCCTTTTCAAAGATGTTAGGTTTCGTCATGTAAAGTACTATCAGCAAGAGAAGTGAAGGCAGAATCCAATAGAAAGAAACCAGGAAAGTTACCATACTGCTTCCCAGCATCCATACTGTGTTGATGCCTGCTTCCTTCCATGAGCGTGTATTAAGCTCAGTACTGGCAGCCATTATTTCAGGAGATTGAGAAGCACCGTAAAGGGTATAGTTTCCTCCTTTATAATCAAGCCATACAATTGAATTTCCTAATCCTTCTACAGGAAAGTGGGAAATTCCATCCGTGGTCGTGATGGATGAAGACTGTATAGTTGTTGAACCATCATAAGTTCCTGTATACAGGCTTACCGTATTGCCAGCCCCGACTCCTTGTGCTTCTGCAGTAAAAAGAAGTGTCGGAGTGTCTGTAGATGTCATGAACTGTACATCACGAGGTGTTACAAGTTTCGCTCCGTTTGCTTCATTAATAATTTGAACCAATTCAGGTTTAAGTAAAGTATTCCCCAGTTCATTTATGGAAGCCTTAGCCATGTACATGCTGTAGGAAAGGACACCCTGCGATCTCAATTGTGAATCATAAATAAAAGTGATTTCGCCGTCCTGGTCAGTATAGGCTAAGTTGCCGAGTTTGTTATTCTTATTATTGGCAACTTTCAGAAAAGGGCTTGCATTTACAGCATCGTCTGCAGTAACATAGAACAGCTCTGCATTTACATCATCAGTCTGCTCTGCAATGACATAACTTCCATTACTGCCAAAGAATACGTTCGCTACTTCATTTGAAAAGCTGTGAAGATTCTTAGATTCCCATGTTTCAAGGTCTAATTTGAACACATTTCCTTCTTGCCAGTAGATGACCTTATCTTCCACCGTCGCCACGCCTGTTACTTCTTCCGCTATAACCTTCTCGCTCTTCCCATTCAGCGTGAGGACTCCCTGACTCAGAGTGACGAATTGCTCACCGTCAGTCCAAAATGAATATCCACGAGGAACAGTAAAGGAGATATCCCCTTCATTTTTTACATCAAGTCCTTCATTCACACTATAATGGTGCACCTGATCTTGTTCACTGTAGAAGATTTCATTTCCTTTATGGAACACGATAGGCTTTTCCTCTGTCTCCAATTCAAAAGGAATGGAACGGCTCCACTTTTCATTTGGCAGTTCAGTCAATGTCTGGAGCTGCTGGAAAAATAGTATGCCTATCAAAACCGATATTGCCATTAACGGCAGTCCAAAAGCTTTCAATTTTTCTTTCATATTTTACCCCCAAGTTTTTTTCTATTTCTCTAATTTAGAATTTTACCACAATTTAGGTAGTTGGAATATATCTTTTTTGCCGAGGGTTAAAATTGAAATATTCAGAATTAAAAGTTATGTATTGAGGATACGTAAATTTTTTATTAAGATAAAGAGGGATTGAGGGACTGTGTTGATCACCTGTATAGCTATTCCATTAATGGCTGTCTATGTTGAACATTATGATTTTTGCGGATGTACTTTTCCGAATTCCTTGGAAGTAATTATTTTTTCCTCAATGCACCACCAGAAGGGAATATAGCTTTATCGAGGTTCCGCAGCGGGGCAGTATTCATCAGCAGGAGCAGGACACCTTCTGAGCAAATGATTAAAAAAGCTGGATGAATCAGGTTAGTGTGTTGACAGGGAACCGTATTTAGAATAAAATGATATTGAAAATCATTCTCATTGATATGACAAGAGTCCCCCTCTTGAGAGAATGCATCCTTAATGCTTAAAAGAAGTGAGGAGCAGCCTCACTTCTTTTTTTTGGACACACACTCATATTAAACCAGTTCCTTGGACATCCACATTTCGTCGTAATATTCTCTATTAGATTTCATTGCGTGTTTTTCAACCCCAAATGACACGAATCCTGTTTTTTCATACAGCTTCACTGCTGAAGGGTTAGAGGTGACAACCGTTAATTGCAGTAATTCCACTTGAGAGCTTTTTGCTGTTTTTTCTGCTTCAGCAAGCAGCGCTCTGCCAAGTCCCCTCTTCCTGAAGTGAGGAGAAACATACATTGCCACAATCGAAGCCTTATGTTTCATTTTCTCCAGCGTATTGTATAAAATCGTAACATTTCCTGCCAGATTTCCATCAATAAAAGCTCCAAAGGTGATACTTCCTGGTGAGGATAAATTATTTTCTACCCGTTCAATTGGGTTAGAACGTGAGTTGGATTCCTCATATGTAATGGCAAATGCCTCTCCGTTAGTTTTAAGGGCCTCTAGGCGCAGGTCCCAATAGTCATTTGCATCTTCAGCGGTTAGCTCCCTAATTATCATCTAAAAACACCTCATAAATTGTATAGTATTATAACTGAAAAACATCGGGGCAGCTAGATGAATTTCCAATTTCTCTACATAGAACGTTCGAATGAAAGGACGAAATGGGGAGAAAACTACATTCATGAAAGGAGAGATAGCCATTATGACAAAACGAAACATTAAAACTAAATCAGGACTTCAGTCTGCTAAATCACTGACATCTGAAGAATTTTCAAAAGAACTTACTTCGGGTAAAGGAAATCAGAAAGCAGAGAAAACAAAACTCAACACGTAAAAAAAGGACGAACAGCAATTGCTTTAAAAACTGATGACTTTTTTCAACATGGCAGAAGGGGATAGAATCTGGAATGTCGAATGTATTTGCAGAGGTGAAGGAAATGAATTTAGTCGTTTTTACCGATGTATATCAATTTGATGAAACAGTACGGCCCCTTCTGTTAAGGGAAGAAGCAGAAAACAATTTACCACTGGGGTTACTGGACCAGATTAAAGCAGGGCGGTACAAAGATCCTTTTTTAGCTGTCTTTAAAGAAGATGAAGAAATCCATGCAGTCTTTGTCAGAACTCCTCCTCACTATTTGATCGCTACTGTCTTTAATTATAAAAAGACTGAATTGATAGGAGAATCTTTATGGGACTATTCTGTGAAGTATAGTATGAGGTTCCCTGGTTTTATAGGAAACAGTAAGGCTGCTGAGCCCTTAGCGGAATTCTGGAGTGGAAAAACCAATAAGCCTTATGAAACCCATATGAGACAGAGGATATATAAACTGCAGCAAGTCAATGATATAGCCATCAGCCAAGGTGAAATGGAGCTGGCTGGAGTGGAAGATGTGGAACTTGTAACAGAATGGCTTCAAGGCTTCATCGAAGATACACCGGAGAGTCCAATCCCTAAAGAGGCTGCAAGAAAAAGGGCAGCGGAAATGGTCGAAGAAGATTCTGTATTTCTTTGGAAAGTGGATGGAATTCCAGTTTCTATGGCTAGGCGGGCAAGGAAAACAGATAACGGAGTCACGGTGAATTTCGTTTTTACTCCAAGGAACTGCCGCCGAAAGGGATATGGAAGATCCATAGTTGCTAAACTGAGCGAAAAGCTGCTAGAAAGCAACCAGTTTTGCACTTTATACACAGATCTTGATAATCCGACATCCAACAAAATATATATGGAAATCGGTTATGAGCCAGTTTGTGATTCCAAGATGATTAACCTTTAACAGAGAAATGCCCTATCCTTAACAAAGGCTGGGCATTTTATTTTTTGGGGGAAGAGTTAATATGCCTGCCTTACCAGAGCAGGTAGCTGTATACATAGAGAATATTCAAATGGAAGGGAATGTTAAAGATATTATAAAGACTGTAAATGCCTTAATAAGTGATTGTTAAAAACAGGTAAAAGTGCTTTCCTTGATGGAAAATTCATGTAAGATAAGCATGTAGTTAGCAATGCAACATTCCAAAGGAGGCTATTATGATGAAAAAAATGTTACTTATGGTATTAACAGCATTAACGGTCGTAGGCTTTTCAGCAGGTTGCAGTAACACAGAAGAAGAAAACACAGGAAATAACACAGAAGAAAATGCTACTGAAAACACAGAAGAAAACGCTGAATAATGAACAAAATGGCTGTCAGTCTTTCAGGCTGGCAGCTTTTATTTAGGCTCTTTTCGTAAACTTTGTTGCTATTTGAAATTATTTACGAAAAAAAATAACCCATAATACACTCAAATAATTTGTGATAGTGAAAAGAAAAGAGCTGCTCTCCCTGATTCGAGAGGAAATCACTAATATTTGGGGGAAAATCCGGTTCTAGGGATTTTTCCGAAAGCAACAATTTATGCGAAAACAGCCTTTATTTATTTCCTTCTAAAAGAATACTCATCCATTGTGTCCGCTGTAAAAGTAAAAAAAAGGATACAAAAGTATTTTTTTACCACTAATTTACAGGGTAAACTCATTCAAGATCTTTATAAGAATTATTTTTAAATTACCCTTGCATTTTCCTGCTAATTTTCATAAGATAGTAAACAATAATTATTTGCATTGAAGAGAAGAGTAAATTAATGAGGAACCTTTAACAGAGAGCTTCGGAAGCTGAAAAGAAGCAGGGGGAAAATTGATTGAAGATGGTCTCTGAGCATTCCATTCGAACCATATGGTGTAGGGTGGAACGGGATTTGGCTTCCGTTATCATTGCCACAGTATAAGAATGTTCTATTTCCGCATTCCGTACTTTATGAGGCTGAAGGCGCGAGCCCTCAGTGAACTAAGGTGGTACCGCGAGCAGACCCCCTCGTCCTTAGATGTCTATACATCTATGGACGAGGGGTTTTTTGTTTGTTTAGGCTCTTTTCGTAAACTTTGCTGCTATTTGATCCATAGCCCGAAAAAATAACCATATTCAGAGGGGGAAAAACGAGTAACGCCGAAAAGAAAAGAGTTACTCTCCCTCGAAAAGAGATAAAACTCTTAGTATCCGGGAAAATCCAAAAGCAGCAGTATCAGCGAAAACAGCCTTTGTTTATAACACTTTAGGAGGAGATAGGAATGGGTATATTTATTGGAGGAGCCTGGCCTTATGCGAATGGATCCCTGCATATCGGGCACTTGGCGGCATTGCTGCCAGGCGATATATTAGCGAGATATTACCGGCTGAAGGGAGAGCAGGTGCTGTATGTTTCGGGAAGCGATTGTAATGGCACACCCATTGAAATCAGAGCAAATAAAGAGGGATTGCAGGTAAGAGATATTGCTGACAGATATCATCTGGAGTTTCAGAAATGCTTTCAGGATTTCGGCTTCAGTTATGATTTCTATAGCAGAACAGATACTGAACGGCATCACCAGGAAGTCCGAAATATTTTCTTGAAATTAATAGAGAATAATCTCTTATATGAAAAAACGACAGAAGAAACATACTGCTTGGAATGTGACCGATTCCTGCCCGATCGTTTTGTTGAAGGAAATTGTCCTGAGTGCGGAGAAAAGGCAAGAGGAGATCAGTGTGACGCTTGCGGCCTTATTTTGAATCCTGTCCAATTGATGGATAAGTATTGCAAACTCTGTCACCAACCGCCCATTCTAAAAGAAACCACTCATTTTTATCTTGCTTTATCGGCACTGCAGGAAGAGATACAAGAATATGCAAGTGAAAGCAAGGGAAGGTGGAGGGGAAATGCAATCCATTTAACTCAGCGCTACCTAAAGGAAGGGCTTCAAGATCGAGCAGTGACCAGGGATATAGGGAACGGAGTAGCGGTACCGGTCGAGGGATATGGAGATAAGAAAATTTATGTTTGGATTGAAGCCGTCAGCGGTTATCTTACGGCATCCATCGAATGGGCTGACAAAACAGGTAGTGATTGGACCGAGTTTTGGGATAAGGAAACCGTTTCTTATTATATTCATGGAAAAGACAACATACCGTTTCATACCATCATTTGGCCTGCGCTTTTGAAAGGTATCAAGAATGAAAATCTTCCGGATTGGATAATTTCAAGTGAGTATGTGACACTTGAAAAAAAGAAAATATCCACGAGTAAAGATTGGGCAGTCTGGCTGCCGGAGGTTTTGAAAGAATACAACCCTGATTCTCTTCGTTACTATTTCAGTGTGAATTATCCTGATAAAAGAGATGCTGATTTTTCTTGGAGGGAATTCGTGTTAAAACATAACAGTGAGTTGCTGGGGGGACTTGGAAACTTCATTCAGAGAACGGTAAAATTTTATAGAAAAGAATTTGGTGATGATGCCGTTTTAGGGAAGGTTGACCCAGAAGTAATGGATCAAGTGGATACTGTTTTCAGAGAAACCGGAATATGGCTGGAAAAAGGCGAGGTCAGGAAAGCGGCAAGACGGGTATTTGAAATCGTTCGCTGGGGGAATAAGTATTTCGACAGCAGGGAGCCTTGGAAAGTCATAAAAGAAGAACGCGGGCAAGCCAGGCTCATCTTGGAAAGCTGTCTCTATATCAGCATTAATTTGTCTGTTTTGCTTGCTCCATTCCTGCCGTTTACATCAGAAAGGATATATAATCAGTTCGAGTTAGATGAACAACTGCTATGGAAACCGTTCGGACTTTCAGTAAAGATAGGGATTTCAGGCCAGGAACCCCTATTTACAGCCATACCTCAAGAGAGAATTGAAATAGAGCGCGCTAAATTGGGTAAATAAACTATGTGATTTGTTTGGAGGGATGTTAATTTGAGAATAGTCGTCGTCAGTGACACCCACATGCCAAATAGAGGAAGGGGGCTTCCTGCACCCTTAAAAATGGAATTGAACAATGCTGATTTAATCATTCATGGGGGGGATTGGAACAGCATCGAAGTGTTTGAGATGCTGAAAGGCTATGCCAAAGTTGAAGGAGTGTATGGGAATACAGATAACCAAGAGATCAGAAGCTTATTTCCACGTAAACAGGTCCTGAAAGCAGGGAAGTTCTTAATTGGTGTCGTCCATGGAGATGGGAAAAACAAGACGACCGAGAAAAGGGTGCTGGATGAATTCGAAGACAAGCCTGATATCATAATTTTTGGACATTCTCATATCCCTTATTTAAGGTTTGATCAAGGCACGCTGTTATTTAACCCGGGGTCTGCTACTGACAAGCGAAAGCAGCCATACTACTCATTTGGAATTTTGGAGATAGAAGATGAGATAAAATCTAAACATGTTTTTTATAGCAATAAGAATGAATAAAATAAAAGGCTGGGTCATGTACTCAGCCTTTTCCTTCATTATTATAACCTCTCAAAATCATAGTAGTTCTGTACCTGATACGTGACAAACCCTGCAGATTCATACAGCTTTAATGCGTTTTCATTTTTAGCCGCTACTTCCAAGAAGATGTCTCTGCCGGTTTCATTTTCAAGAACTACCGATTTTTCAAGAACGCTCCTTCCAATTCCTTTGCCTTGATGAGATGGGTGAACAGCAAAACCGAATATATAGCTTCTACCACTTTCACGCTGGATGTGGATTTTGCCAACTTTTTCTCCTTTATTTACAATCATGAAGCTGCTGCTATCTTCGGCTTGTTTGACTGTTTTCATGAATTCTAAAGAATCTTCACGTGCCACATTGAAACATAAAAAATCCAGTTCTATAATCAGCGGGAGATCATCCTTGGTAACTTCAATCAATTCTATATCGGTTTCGTCTCTATTTAACTCTCTCGGCTGCCATTTCATTTGGTATTCTGAAAAGGAGTAGCCGGCAGGCTGGGCTTCAATAAAGGCTTTTCCTGATGCAGATGAACCAGGTGCATTTAAGAGAAGTTTGGTAATTTCCCGATCTTTAAGAGAAGCTAACGCTTTATTATAAAGGCTTTTGAATATCCCTCTGTTGCGGTAGTGTGGATGAACCATGCCGCAAAGTTCATAACTTGACCCAAATCCATATAAACCGAGAAACCCGGTTAATTTTCCATTCTCAAAATGAAAGTAATCATCTTGTCCGCTCGTCCGTGTGCGAAGCATGTCTCCATTAAGTTTTAATTTACAGTTATCGTGTTCTTCACATAGATGCTGTAACTCCTCTATTTCATTCAATCTGTTGTTGGTAAGCATAATATACTCCCCCTTGTTACATAGGATCTAAGTTTAATTATAGTCCCTTTAATATAGAATAGAAGCAAGAAAATAGATACAATCTATGTGAAAACAGCGTATTAAAAAGGCCAGCCTGAGATCCAAGGCTGACCTTTTAAGTATAGGCTCTTTTCGTAAACTTCGTTGCTATTTGATACTAATTCCGAAAAAATAACCATATTAAGAGGGGTGTAAACTGGTAACACTAAGTATATGAATTTAGACTACTCGCCTTTTCCTTGAATCCGCTCTATCACGTCCTGCAGATCATCAGGCTTTAAAAATTCAATAGGGGAGGCGCCTTTTTCAAATTGAACAGAGTCACCCTCGATTAAGAGCATATAACGGCCGTTCACTTTGGCTATATGAATGGTATCTCCGAAATCTGACAGCATGGCTTTTACATCGATATGATCCAATTTCATCTTCAATTCCACTTCAGGGGACTGTTCAATGATTTGCGAAGTGGCCTCTACGACCTGTTCGGTGGTGAATCTCTCTTGCAGCTCCCGTTTCGGGCTGATGGACCAGGCCTCCACGGCAGATTCAAATTCCACTCTTTCTTCGCTTTCAGGCTCATAAGATTCTTCAATGTGTTCCTGAACCATACCCATAACCTGCGTCCTTACGATTTCCGGCATTGATTTTTCGTATTCCACAAATTTAAGAAAGTCTTCAAAATACCTGGCGTGAGAAGCCTGGTGGATTTTTAGTTCTGCTTCGTCCATCATTCCTTCTTCAGGCATGAACGGATACTGGATGGATTTCATGTTTTTAGTAGTGATGGCCATCTCGACATTATGAATCAGGGTGGTTTCATCAGTGATTCTTGCTACCTTTGGCTCAAAATCACACTTCATTAGAAACAGAAAAGGATCATCAAAGTATTTCCGCAGCTTTGCGAGAGCCACAATGAAAACGCCGCCCCTGACTGCGCTTGCTTCTACGTAAGCATTGACGAATTGAAGGGAGGCTTCCTTAAAGGCATCAATTGATTCAGGGTTTCTGGCACGGTCAAACAAATTATAGTTCGGGTTCGAATCCAATTCATGACCCGGCTCCACGATAAAACGGCCAATTTTAGTTGGTGCACCTTCGGATTTGCTGTGCCTGTCCACTTTTCGCTTCGCGATTTTGGTCAATTCCCCATCAAGGAAATCTTTTAATGGGTTATTCTCATATCCTTGTTCGTCAAGTGTTTGAAAATGCTTGAACCTCTTATCGGCATTTTCTCCTTTTCCTTCCACTTCAACAACGTAAAAGGACAAGTATTTGATTTCAAAGTCCATTGTTTTCATCCTGTTCATGTAGATTTGCTTTACTCAGTATAGTGAAAGGACTTCGTTTCGTCAACGAACCGTTGTTCTTGCTGACTTAGTTAGGAGGGGGTTTTAAAAAAGTCCGCATAATATTATTTTTTTTGAAAGGCTGTATTTGTAAAAATTGTGGCTGTGTTAAAAGTAAAGGGTTTCCACACCAGGCGCAGCAACCAGGTTGGGGATCACACCTGTCCCGCTAGTCCCGCAGGATGTCTTGCTATTTCCGCTGCAATCCTTCTGCGTAAAGGGGAGCGGGAAGAGGTTAAAATAGTATTCAAATCCTCAGCCTTTAGTAAAGAGCTTTTGAAAATTCCCAACATTAGAACACCCTTGATTTTCGAACATAATCAAGAAGATATACAAATGAATTAGTTTTCCTGTTGAGCTAAATCATCCGACAGTACTGTTTGGTCATATTCCAGCAGGAGAGTAAGAAGTTCTTTATTGGGAAGCTGCTTGCTGAATACATATCCTTGAATTGTGTCACATCCGATCACTTCCAGTATCTGCTGCTGTCCCAGGGTTTCTACACCTTCCGCAACAACTTCCATTCCTAAGCTATGAGCCATTTGAATCAGGGCCCTAACAATGGCCGTATCATTAGTGTTGGTTTCAAGATCAATGATAAAGTTCCGATCGATTTTCAAGATATCGACTGGAAGGTTTTTCAAATGATACAGGGAGGAGAACCCGGTCCCAAAGTCATCAAGTGCCAAATCGATGTTCATTTCTTTAGCAGCAGCAGTCTGCTGATGGTTTTTCGGCTGTGACCTTGCAGCACTTTCAGTGATTTCTAATTTTAAATTAGAGGGAATTAACTTATTCTTTGGAGATGATTGTTAATCGTTCTGGTAAGGTTCTCATGAAGAAATTGCTTCATGGTTACATTCACGCTTGCATTAGCTTTCCTGCTCCTGCCCTCTTCCAGAGTTTTGCATCCATGCATGTTTTTTCGATGACCCACTCACCAATTTCTATGATCAAGCCAGACTCCTCTACTTAAGGGGTAAGAGTTTTTTTCATGACAGGAAAGGGTATAGAAGTACTGCCTGTGCAGATAGAATGATTAGAGGATGTGTGAAAAATCGAACCGATAATGAATTTCCTTGTTGGCCTGGGAATATGGGGCCTATTGCTGGGAGTTTTAATAGAAGCTGTTTCACTGCCTTTTCCGGCAGCATTGTTCATCTTGATTTATGGATATATTCTTCAGCCAAGTCCCTTGGAAATCCTTCTATACAGTTTGGCTGTCAGCGTGTTTTATGTCATGGTCAGCTATATACCCTATTGGCTGAGTATTAAATATGAAGATGATATCCGCCGGAAGTTATCCAAAAGGAAGCAGGAAAAATTCGACCGTTGGACTGATAAATATGGAGATTGGACCATTACAATGGGAAGGATCCTTGGAATGGGATACATTGCTTATCTGGGAGGCTTCTGCAGTATCAAGCCTGCCAGATATGGACTGCTGACGTTTATAGGCATTCTGCCAATTTCAATCGCCATGTTTTATCTGGGAAGCATAGGAAATCTTGACGCCCTGCAGGAAGGCTTCAATAATGTACAGTGGATTATAAACGGATTGCTTTTGACAGTAACAGTTAGCTATATCCTGTTCAAACTACTTAGGAGAAAACCAGCACTTGCTAAAGCTAAACAAAAGGATAATATCTAAAGCTGTTTTTCGCATATGATGTTGCTTTCGGACATCCACGGATACATAGAGTTGTATCTCTTGCCGGGTCGGCATTGCCGTATTTCACCTAATTGATATTTCTTCGGTATTAGTATCAAATAGCAACAAAGTTTACCAAAACAGCCTATCTAAGAACCTCACACTATTGAGGTTCTTTAGTATGTTAAAGCAGCAAAAGAGTATGTCCCTTTTAATCCTTTAACGCACAAAACGAATTAATAGGCTATTGTTTACATATTAAGAGAAAGATATAATGGAATTATGTAATTATTTGGCACAAATGCTACCAAAGGACGATGTTATGAAGAATAATCTTGATAAATTGAAAGAAAAAGCAGATGAACTTGAAAAAGAAGTTGAGCTTTACCGTGAGATGATAAAGAAGCTTCCTTTCAGTTTTACTTACAATGATCCTGCTTCGGGGAAACAAATCATCAAGAATCAGGAAAGCTTTTCTTTAATTGAGGGAACAGCAGAATCAGAATCTCCGGCCATTACGTCTACTCTCGATATCCCGTTTGACCAAATGGAATATTTTTTAGCACCGATTCTGGACTTGGTGCAGCACCATATCGTTTTCATCGATGCGAAAGGACTGGTGACGCTTTGCAATTTGCAGGCAGCAGCCGATCTTGGAGTGAAACGTGATGAAGTAGTTGGAAGGCACATTCGCGAACTTTTGGGCCTCCCTGACTCTAAGATAAATCTTCTGGAAACTCTTAGGACGGAAAAGCCGATAGTCAACAGGGAAGTATTAGATAAAAATTACGGAATCAATAATACTCAAATCATTAGGGACTCTAATGGCGAACTGCTCAGGGTGGTAGGGACCTTTCAGTTTTTGAATGGAGTGAAAGAAGCTGAAAAGAGAGGCCTTGCCGGGAGGATCGCTGCGGGAATTGCCCATGAAATCCGGAACCCTTTAACAACAGTAAGAGGCTATCTTCAGCTGATGCATGCCGAGTCAGATGAACAGACCGCGTCCTTGATTAAAGGCCTGCTTATTCCGGAGATAGACAGGGCAAACAAAATCATCACCGATTTCCTGAGAATCGCAAAACCGCTGGAGACTCCCTCTGAAAAGTTAGAAATAGAAAATTTTATGGTTGAATACATCAGTAAATTCCTCAACAGCGAAGCGCTGTTATACAATATTTCCTTTGATTGCACCGTAGCAGAAGAAGCGAAAGGGTGCCTTATTAATGGAAATAAAGAAGAATTTCTTCAAGTATTCATCAATTTGTTCAGCAACTCGTTTCAGGCACGCACTGGCTCGCTGAAGATCGTAATAGAGGTAATAAAAAAGGGGTCTGGCCTTGAAATACATTTTAAGGATAATGGTTCAGGTATTAAGCCTTCTATGATCTCTCATGTATTTGATCCCTTCTTCACAACAAAAGATGATGGAACCGGCCTTGGACTTTCCGTCAGTAAAAAAATCATTGAAAATCATGGCGGAAATATGAGTGTATCCAGCGAGAGCTCCGGTACCATTTTTACCATTACACTGCCCATTCTGAATTAAAGTCATTATTTCCCATGAAAAGAAGACTTGTAAAAAATTGATGATCATGCTATATTTATTGAGCGATGAGCTAATTGTGTAAGCCGACAGACAAGCTTTATAAGCAACGTGCGATGTGGCGCACGGTCTCTCGCCTCAATACGCATCAAAGGCGCCTGTTTTCGAACAGGCGCCTTTTTCTATTTTCTTATTTTCTTAGAAGTAATGCACATTTAAGGCTAGTAAGGGATTACATATACATGAATAAATGTTATAATTGTTTTATCAACATATGAACATTTGTTCATATAATAAAATAGAGCTGAAAGAGGTAGTCGATCTATGGATAAGGGAAAGCATGAATTTTTACAAGAAGCAACTGTTGATAGGGTTTCCAGGACATTCAAAGCCCTTTCTGATCCCACCAGAGTACGAATTCTCTATCTTCTCACACAGGAAGAATGTTCGGTCGGGCACATAGCCGAAGTTCTCGGTTTGTCACAATCGGCGGTTTCTCATCAACTGTCTTCTATGAAGAACCAAAGGCTTGTTAAAGCAAGAAGGGATGGCCAATCGTTTTATTACAGTTATGATGATGACCATGTGATCGAAATACTAAAACAGGTTATCAATCATTCACTTCATGACTAGGAGGAATTAACGTGCATCATCACCACGGACACGCGCATGGACATGATCATGGGCACCATCACGGACATCATCACTCGAGAGAAGGAAACAAAAAAGGGCTTCTGATTGCGTTGATTATCACTACCGGCATCATGGTTCTCGAGTTCTTCGGCGGATTGATCACCAATAGTCTTGCTTTGCTGTCTGATTCAGGACATATGCTGAGTGACGCAAGTTCATTGGCATTAAGTTTGGCAGCCATGTGGCTGGCTGGAAGGGCCGCCTCTTCAGCCAAGACGTTTGGATACTATCGATTTGAGATTCTGGCTGCTTTACTCAATGGGGTTACATTATTTTTGATAGCAGGATTTATTGTCTTTGAAGCCTATGAACGCTTTCTTGATCCTCCAGATGTATCAAGCGGTGCCATGATGCTGATAGCTTTTATCGGTCTGCTGGCCAATCTGTTAAGCGCATGGGCGCTGATTAAGCAAGGGGATGTTAAAGATAACGTCAACCTTCGCAGTGCGTATCTTCATGTACTTGGAGATGCTTTAGGTTCAGTAGGGGCGATTATAGCAGGTGCCATCATGCTTTGGTTTGACTGGTACTGGGCCGATCCTCTCATAAGTGTCCTGGTTGCCTTGTTGATCTTGAAAAGTGCATGGGGGATCATCACCCATACAGTGCATATTTTGATGGAAGGGGTTCCTTCAGGCATAGACGTGCAGAAGGTGAGAAGCACCCTGGAGAGTATTGATGGCATCTTTAACGTTCATGATCTCCATATTTGGACAATAACTTCAGGAATGAATTCACTGAGCTGTCATATATTAATTGAAGATGAAGAAGACGACCAGGAAATTTTACAGAAAGCCATTAATATCATTGAAGAAGAATTCCAGATCAACCATACAACCATTCAGATCGAACGCTCAGAACTGACACATGGAGATGTCCATGCCTGATTATAACTAATCCCCACCCTTGACAAGCAGGGAGGGGATTGTTTTTTATACTGAATCTTCTCTGTAGTGAAGTCTGTCTAAGATTCTTCTTTTACGGTAAAGAACTGTACCAGCCTCTGCAATATCACTGATCATGGCCCTGTTAGTGAAAGCACCAAAAATGATCCCGGCTACCGGCACCATTTGAAACAGCTTCTTCCAGCCAAATTGATCCCTGTAAGTATACACTACCTCACGCCACCCCTGAATTTGAGCCATGACCTCATTTGTTGATACTTCTCCTTCGTAATAGGCAGATAGATTGTCGAGAACAGCTTTCTTACCGACGATATCAGCAGAGGCAAACTGCAGACACTTAATCATGAAGACTCTTTCTTTTTTATCATTGGGATCATACCCATGAATCACTGCAATTTCCTGGAGTGTCTTCAATGAAATGCCCAGCAATGCAGGTATATCAATTGTCAAAGTGAAGAGGCCGCCGATGCCTGTCGTTGCTCCTTGTATTGCAGCTGCCTGCTTTCTTGATCCGGCAAGGGTCTTGCTGAGCTTGTCCATTTCAGCAAGTTCAAGAGAGGATATGTCTTCTAAATTCGAGATAGTCCTGCCCGTCTTCTTTTCGATGTAGGAGTACATCATTTTTTGGGAAGTTAGATATTTTCCTCCATTTTGTATATAGCCGCCCATTTCATCCAGCAAAGAACCGATTTTTTTATGAATAAACTGGGGTGTGATTTTATCCAGTATCTTAAAAGGAAGTCTGGTCCACTTTTCCCAGAACCAGGCTTTCTTCTGATCCTCAATCCAAAGGTTTGTTTCTTCAAGTGCTGCAAGTAATTCTTGTTTTGTTTCCATCTTGTCCTCCTCTAGGTAAAACGATTTAATGATATTACTATCATAAATTACCCATATTGAAAACCCAAATTAAAAGAAAAGGGTGAGTGAGTGATTTTTAATGGTATAATAATAGAAATCAGTAAGAAATTTACGGAGAGTGAAGAATCTAAAATGCGATTTAAGAAAAGCATTCCTAACATGTTTACTTTGGGTAATTTATATTGCGGATTTTTGTCTATTGGATTCGCTGCAAACGGTCAGTTCAAAAATGCGGCTATTCTGATATTGATTGGCATGATGCTGGACAGTATGGATGGGCGTCTGGCAAGAATGCTAAAAGCGGATTCTGTGCTTGGAAAAGAACTTGATTCATTGGCGGATATTGTGACATTCGGTGTTGCGCCGTCCTTTTTGGTGTACTATACATACTTTTTTCAATTCGGCATGATTGGATTTGCTGTTGCAGGGTTGTTCCCTTTGTTTGGAGCATACAGGCTGGCCAGGTTCAATATCAGTTCAGATAAAACAGGCCTGAGTTATTTCATAGGTGTCCCCATTACTGCAGCAGGAGGAATCCTGGCGTTACTGACTCTTTTCGGGAACTTCATTCCCAACATCGTAACAACGGTGGTCTTTACAGCGCTTTGTTTTCTCATGGTAAGCAGGGTACGGATTCCTAGTTTAAAGGACATTCCGCTGCCTAAATACGGTACGATCATCACGGTATTCATAGCAGGGCTTTTATTTATCATTTACAGAGGGACATATGAGCAGTTCCCTTATTTGATCTATGTGGCTGTTCCTTTATACATTGCTTATTTATCCTATCGCTTTGTGAAGGGAAAAAGCAGAAGAGAATAATAGTAAATATTTTAAAGGGCGAAATCACTTTGATTTCGTCCTTTCTCATGATTAATCCTCAATAAAGGAAGAAGCCCCTAGGAGAGCGAAAATACTGCAAACGGCCGAATCACAGTTGACTGTAGTATTTTTGCCTGCTGGTTACAGATTAACGATTTATATAGTAAGGAGGAAATAATAGTCCTCAAGGCTGCTTGTATGAGACAAAAAAAGAGTGATCTGTGCCCCGCACAGATCACTCTTCCTCCACTCCTAAAGCCCATTTTAAATAATTCAGTAATAATGTGGTCTGTTCTTTTAATTCGAGTGTCCTGCTGTCTAAAATGGCATGACCCAATGCGAGTCCATCTATATAAGAAATAATGGATTTGGCTATCAGCCTAATGGGAAATCTGGGAATGAATTCACCGGCAGTTTCGCCTCTTTCAATAATCTTTGTCGTCATTTCAAAAGCATCGAAATATCTAAGGCGGGCATACTCACGACGTTTTTCGTCATTTCTTCTGGTCACGAAATATTCCAGTTTTGAAGGGGAAAGGGGATCCATTTTATCATTGGATTCTTTTTTATCTCCCAGCATGATAACCAGCAGGACATCCCAATAGGAACTCTGCTGCTTTATCAATTTTTCCAATGAACCATCTATGATCTTCTCTTGATTGCCTTGAATGACTTCACGGAAAAGATCTTCTTTATTTTCAAAATATTGATATAACCCTCCTCGGCTTACACCTGCTTTGTCCATGACGTGCTTCATGGTAGCAGTTTCATAACCGTTTTCAATAAATACTTCTGCAGCAGCTTCAATTAATTTGGCGCGACGCTGCTCCTTGTGTTCCTGGCTGACTTTCGGTGACATGTTCATCCTCCTGTTCGACTTTGTTTCGGAATAATACTGAGATGAAGAAAAGGAATATGAGCAAAGAACTGGTGACAACAAAGGATGGAATGATTCCTATGACAGTGGCCAGCGCTCCTCCAGCAAGCGGCCCAATAATTGTGGCTGTAGTCATGGTGCTGTTGATCACCCCAAAAACTCTGCCCGTCATATGAACTGGTGTTTTTTCCTGTACCGCTGCTTGGAAGGGAATGAAAACAAAACCTGCAGAAATCCCTACAATCAACGCAAGAAATGGAACCCAAATAATAGATAGGGAAAGATTGAAGTACGTAAGAACGGCCATTACCCCAAACCCTGTACCAATGCCTAAGACCCCAAAGCACATATACATGTAGGCATTATACTCTGTCTTCCTAGAGAGAAAGACACCGGTAATAAGCATTCCCAACCCTGAACTAGTTACAGCATACCCGAATAAATCCGGTGAAACATTTGTTAATTCACGGAGCAAAATGATGATCTGTGAATCCGACAACTGGAGGATCAATAAACTGATTCCCAAAAGAAATAATCCATATAGTAGGTAACTGCTCTGCCTTATAAACGTGATTCCTTCCTGTAAATCGGTTTTAAGAGAAGAGTCCTGTTTACCTTCCTGTCTGTTGTTAGAAGATTCCTTCGCTGTGGCAGGTAACAGCAAAATTAGAATAGCAGAAAGAAAAAGGTTGCCGAATCGATATAAAAAACATTGTACATTCCGAACGAAGAAACCAATATACCACTGATCAGCGGTCCCATTACTTTGGTGCTTGAATCGATCATCGAGGTAAGGGACATGGCCCCTTTTATATTCTCATCCTTCACCAGCTCTTTTAACTTTCCGTTTTTGGCAGGAACGAATATAGACGAAAAAATCCCTGTTGCAAATAAAATAATATAAACCATCCAGACACTGCTTGCAAGGGGCAGCAGCAGGATGAGTATGCCTCTGGCTACATCAGAAACAATCATTAGTGTTTTTCGTTCCATCCGGTCGGCAATTACTCCAGATAGCGGACCTAATAAAGCCATCGGCATAGCAAGACTCAAAATGATAAGAGACATTTGCATGGGGGTTGCTTCCCATTTTAACCCAACAAGCGTAATGATTGCTACAATACTTAACCAATCACCTAAACTGGAGATAGCTTGAGCTGTGATTAAAGGGACGAAATTTTTGTTCTGACTTAATTTACGTTCCAACTAAATCCCTCCAAAATAAACGACATAAGTGTCGTTTTGTTAACTTTATTATAACGACACTTGTGTCGATTAACAAGTGTTATTTGCAAAAGAACAATTTTTTTCCAGACAAGGAGAAACTCTTTTTAGAGGAGTGTGATTCTTAAGAGCAGTCTAATGCTCGCCTTTCTATAGAAAAGGCTATCTTCGTGTTGGATATTTCTAAAAAAATTTTGAACAGTGATATTTCCTCGGAATCAAAGACTTTTCACCTTAAATGTAGATGAGCTTTTTATTTTTTGCGTAGAAGGGTACTTAGGATGACAGTGTGAAAATAAAACACAACATCAATTTTCAAACTGCTCTTTTCTAAAGGCATTTTTCGTAAACTTTGTTGCTATTTGATACGAATTCCAAAAAAATAACCATATTAAGAGGGGGGAAAGCTGGTAATACCGAAAAGAAAAGAGCTACTTTCCCTCGATAAGAGATAAAACTTTTAGTATCCGGGGGTATCCGAAAGCAACAATATATGCAAAAACAGCCATCAAGAAGAGCCAAAGGAGAAGGTATCCGAAGTCATCTGCCTGCTCCTTTGCAGAATCTGGGGGAAGTTGGGTGGTTTCAACGATGCTGGAATTGAATGTTAAGTCCTGGTCTGTTGTGAGGCAAAAAATGGTATAATGTGAATAATACGATATGAAGACAGGATGTTATGGATATGAATCAAAATGATCTACAGATATTAGAGCAGAAAACATCGATCATGAATGCCATGGAAGCTACCCCATTTCCAGTCCTTCTGGGCAGAGATGGAGTTTTTCTTTTTGCTAATAAACATGCCCTAAAGCTCTTGGAAGCAGATAGTCTTGAGCTTATCAGAGGTAAACATGTTATAGACTTCACTCACGAAACCTCTTATCAGCACACAATTAAAGAGTTGGCCATGCTAAAAAGAGGTATTCCTCAAAGCAGCTCTTTGAAAAATATTATGACTATGAAAGGCAATGTGCTGGAGATTGAGACGGTCGTATCAAAGATTACGGTAAATGGTGAAAAGCTGGACTATATTATTGTTAAGGATTCCAGCGAGAGCAGCAGGCTTCAGCATAGATACCTCATGCAAAAGAAGCACTATCAGACGTTGATTGATAACTCTATTGATACCGTAGCTTTAGTTACTGATAATGTTTTTCAATATATAAATAAAGCAGGTCTGAAGCTTTTCAAGGCCCAGCATGAAAGCGAAATTATCGGCAGGTCAGTATTGGATTTTATTCACCCAAGAGACCACGAGGATGTAAAGCAAAGAACGATAAACGTCATCGATCATCCAAATGGACCGGCGGAAAGGGTGGAGCGGGAATTTATCAGGCTTGATGGCACCTCCAGGTTTGTCGAATCTGTGGTCATGCCGTTTAATATAGATAATAAACCTTCATTGCAGGTAATTCTAAGAGATATTACCGAAAACAAACAGCAGCATCAGCATACAGTAAAAAACGAAAAGTTATTGACTGCCGGCCAGCTGTCCGCCGGTATCGCACATGAAATCAGAAATCCCCTTACATCGATTAAAGGTTTTTTGCAGCTGCTTGAGACTAAAATTCCTGAAGAAAACCAAAGATATGCCGAGATTATGAGGGAAGAAATAGATAAAATAGAAAGGATAACAGGTGAAATGCTTTCCCTCTCCAAATCACAGGCTATTATACGCACACAGCACAATATCATTACACTAATAGACCAAGTCGTCACGCTGCTTGAACCCCAAGCAACATTGAAAAATGTGGTCATCAACAATACGATTGATGACCAGGAAATAGTTATTCAATGCGATAAGCAGCAAATCAAACAAGTATTCATCAATATAATGAAAAATGCAATTGAGTCGATGGAAGACGGAGGGGATGTTTCTGTAGGTTTATCTGTAGAAAATGGCAGGGTTGAAGTAACAGTAACAGATGAAGGCTGCGGGATACCCAAAAGTTTACTTGGCCAAATTACAGAACCATTCTTCACAACTAAAGGAACGGGAACAGGCCTCGGATTGACCATCTGCAATAGGATTCTCAAAGAATATGGAGGGGAACTGCGCATAGATAGTACTGAAGGACAAGGTACTGTTTTTACAGTGGTTTTTCCTTTTGCAAACTAATAAAAAAGCAGCTGGGGATTTCCAGCTGCTTCTTTTATGCAGAAGTATGGGGAAACAAAAAGCAGTATTAGCTGAGAAGCTGATAGTTACTAAATAGACCACAGGCAAAAAGGTCTTTTAAACCAAGCCTTTTTTAGGAGCAACTTTGAAATTCTTGAATAACATTAAATTATGCAGTTGACAGAAAAGAGATGTTCTTATAAAATTATCTCGAATTCAAGATAAATTTTTATTATCTAAAGAATAATGAGAGTGCACTTATTTCAAGAAGATAACTTGAAAAAATTTTATTAAGATATCTCGAATTCAAAATAAATTAAATATCAGGAGGAATAAGTATGTTGGATACAGGTTTATTGATAATTAGATTAGTGATTGGTCTTTCGTTCATTGGCCATGGTGCTCAAAAGCTGTTTGGCTGGTTTGGCGGTTATGGACTGGAGGGAACAGGAGGGTGGATGGAGTCTCTTGGAATGAAACCAGGAAAGGCAATGGCGCTTTTGGCAGGACTTGCTGAATTTTTGGGAGGTATTTTCTTTGTCCTGGGGCTTCTTACGCCGGTTGCCGGTATCATGATAGCCATCACTATGCTGATAGCCATTGTAAAAGTCCATTATGCAAATGGCTATTGGTCAACAAATAATGGCTATGAATACAACCTTGCTTTGTTGGCAGTGGCAATTGGGCTTGCGCTGGCTGGTCCAGGGAAATATGCTCTGGATGCAATTTTATTTTAAAATTTAAATGACAAGATTTTTGAGGATGACTCTTTATACCCTATAATGAACATATCTATCTGCAGCAAATATTCTTTGACTAAACAGGAGTGATACTATGGAAACAAAAATGAAGGGAATTCATCATATAACAGCGATTGTTGGAAATCCACAGGAGAATGTTGATTTTTACGCTGGGGTTCTGGGCTTGAGGATGGTTAAGCAAACGGTCAATTTTGATGACCCTGGGACATACCATTTATATTTTGGAGATAAACAGGGAAGCCCCGGATCAATTATTACTTTCTTTCCTTGGGATGGAGCCCACAAAGGCAGGATTGGCGGCGGCCAGGTCGGGACTACCTCTTATGCTGTTCCGAAAGGTTCGCTGTCCTTCTGGGAAAACCGCCTTGAAAAATTTAAAGTCTCTTTCAGCAGGGATGAGAGATTCGGAGAAACCAGCCTGGTATTCAATGATCCTCATGGGCTTCAGTTAGAACTGGTTGAACGAGGGAGTGGCAAGGTCAATCAATGGACTGCGGGTGAAGTGACTTCAGATTCCGCAATCAAAGGTTTTGCGGGAGCCAGTCTCTTATCAGCCAATCCGGAGCTGACAGCACAATTGCTGATAGATGTCATGGGCCTTGAACAAATAGGTGAGGATGATGAATTTATCCGATTTAAATCCACTGCGGATATTGGGAATATAGTGGATTTAAAGAAGGAAGCGGTGGCTCGTGGAAGAATGGGTGTCGGCACTGTACATCATATTGCCTGGCGAGCGGAGGATGACAGCGATCAACTTCAATGGAAAGAGCATTTGGAAAAGAACAGCTATCCTGTCACTCCTGTTCAGGACAGAAATTACTTCAACGCTGTATATTTCAGAGAACATGGAGACATCCTCTTCGAAATTGCGACAGATCCACCTGGATTTTCCATAGATGAGGCACCTGAAGAATTAGGTACTAAATTAAAGCTGCCAGTTCAATATGAAACTCATAGAGAACAGCTCAAACAGGTTCTGCAGCCGATTGAGGTGCGCTTATTGGATTGAAGCAACCACCTGTTCTCTCAGTAGCGGTTACCTTTAAATAGTTAAACATTTAATACACATATGAAACGCACTTGAATTCACAATAGAATTCACAGTGCGTTTTTATTGATTTATCAAGTTTTGGCACAAACACTACCGGGCTGTGAAAGAAATTACGCAGTCTCATTATCCTAATAGGCAGGTGGAATTTTAGTGGAAGAAGTCTGCCATTATAATAATTGAAACCCCTTATATCTTTCTTTCATTCTCTGGAAAAAGAAAATAAGTAATCACCCCGGAAAGAATCGTACCCCCAAGTGCAATCAAGATCCTTGTCAATTGTTCTATTTCCCTATAGTTACTGGATAAAAACCAAAGTGCCAAAATAAAGACAAGAACAGAAACCGAAATGGCGACAGCCAGCCTTTTTTTCACTACATCACGTCCTTAAGAAATAAATATAAGACTTTTATAGTTTATCATAATTGTTTTGAGGTAGTTTATCGAATACTAAAAACTCAATGAACGGGCTGGCAGCCTGCACCAGTACCTATTGAATATTACTTATAATTTTTTGTGAATCAATTTCCCTGTAAGTGTTCCCTATAGTATGATAATAAAAGTGGAAAATAGAATAGGAGGCGTTTTCTTGAGAAAGATTAATATAGTTTTGTCTTTGATTGTTTTAATGATCCTGCTGGCAGGATGCAGTAATAAAATTGAAATGGTTGATAATGCGAGTGTTTCACTATCTGAAGATGGAAAGCAATTGGAGATCAAGATCATTTTGAACGATGAAAATATGAAGCCAGAGACTCCGTATCAAGTAAGACTTTTTGCTTACGACGGCGAACTGGTTAGGGTACTTGGAAAAGACCTCTTCATTTTTGAAGAAGAATATCTCAGCCATAAAGAAGGTGAAAAACCCAAAATAATAGAAATTAACGAGACTTTGCCTTTAACTGAAGAAATTTCTGAAGAAAAGCTTAAGGGTATCATCGAAGATAAAGAGGAAAATGCGTTGGAAATTGATGTCCTGAATACTGAAAAAGTGTTTGCTACAGAAGAAATCCATAAAGTGAATTAATTTCTAAATAAGCAGGAAAAAAGATGCTTCATGAGGAAGGTCCCTGTTCTAATTAAAAATAGAAGCTGGATACTGGGTAGTGGGGACAACGAGTGAACCAAAGGAGGAAATCATCCTTTGGTTTTTTTCGTAAGGCTCTTTTTGTAAACTTTATTTTTATTTAATATAAATATCAAAAACTATCACCATATTTCACCTGAAGTAACCTGGTAAGCTCCAAAGAAAAGAGCTGCTCATCTTGTTCAGAGAGAAAAACTTCGGCTCTGGATTTTTCCTGAAACAACCATTCATGAGAAAACAGCTTTTCGTTAAGAAAGTAAGTAGTTAATTTCTTGAATGCAGGATATTTCGCACTAGTAAGCTGAAGCCGTCTGCTTTCAACCTTATTTCATCGGCCGCTTCAATGCGTATAAATCTTCTTCAAGCATCAGCATTTTATCCATAAGGACGTCTTTGGAATCCATTATCCCTTTATTATAAAAGAAAGGACCCAGTTCTCGCACGAAAAACTCAAAAAGGTTTTCTGCTCCTAACATGCCGATTTCCTCGCCATGCTGTTCATAATGAAAAGTTTGAATTCTCCCGATGATTTCCTCTTTATCTTCTTTTGTCATTTTTATTGTTAACACTTCTACCCATCCTCTCAAGTAGTTTTCTTCATAGTAACACAGAAATGCTGGGATTTTGCCATTGGTTATCTATTTAGCTGTCGTTCCTCTATCAGGTCGGAAGAATACAAACCGGCGGCATATTCTGTTATATGAGACTGGATTTTAGGATATAGAGTAATAGAATTGAGATTTTCAATGGCAACCCACTCCGCGCCTATTTGGTTGAGATCAGGGGAGTCAGGCAAGGGGGAGTTCAAGCTGGAAATCCGGCAGTCGAAAAAGAGACTGAGGTTCGGTGTGCTTCCGTATATGTCATTATTTTGGTGAGGTGCATACTCATAGATGAACGCCAATTTTGATACAGAAACATCTACTCCTGCTTCTTCCTTGGCTTCTCTTACCGCGGCTTCTGCTGTGGACTCACCTTCTTCCACTCCGCCGCCTGGAAGATTGTAGTGAATTCCGTTTTCATCTTCAAATTTTGCCAAGAGGACTTTTTGATCATGAATAATTAATGCGCCTGCTCTTACTCGAATTGGATAACTCATTGAAACACTTCCTTTTACAATAATAGTAATTCATTCTACCAGATTTAAATTCATTTTGAAATAATGTACAATCCAGTATAGAACAAGTGAAAGAAAGGGTGTGTAATGTGATTTCTCGTGGAGTCATTGAAAGGGACGAACATGTATTAATGGTCAGGTAATATGTACAAAGAGGGGACGTCATCTGGACTTTTCCTGGAGGAGGTATTTAGAAAGGGGAAACACCAGAAAATGATCAGGGAGGTGAAGGAAGAGACGGGGTACGAAACAAAAGTAATTGAACAGCTGTCGTCTAAACATGGCAAGTTTACATAAATTGCTGAAATAATATCAGGAAAGCTGTTCTTGGATAAACAACTACCTGGTAATGCTGATATTTTGGAAGCAGCATGGATCAAAAATAATGACATAGAAAAGTTTGATTTCTGCACTCTTCCTGTCATAGACCATCTGTTACACAGAATGGGAAGGCCGGTTTAATGAACAATTGAATTCCATCACTAAAGAAGTGCCTTCATTAATCTCGGATCTACTCTTGAAGCCTGCCTTTTCATAGCAGCGGATTGCCCTTTTGTTTTCCTTGGAAGGATCGAGTACGATGAAGTCTGGTGCATCTTCTTGAATGATTTGGTTGATAAATTCTTTCACCATCTTCGTACCAATGCCTTTGTTGAATAATTCTGATTCTCCGATGAAACAGTCGATGCCGAATATTGACTCTTCTTTTGCAAATCCCCATTGGAAAGCATGGGGTTCTTAATTTTATATTTTTGGAGATATCCTGCAGGAGTACCCTCATAAAGGAAGATATAGGGTCTGACAAAATGGCAGCCGAGAATTCTAGGGTTATATTTTTTGAACGGCCTCAGGCTCTATTGGTTTGCCTCCCTGAAATTCATAGACCGGGTGTTATTGCAGCCACTTCTCCATTAAAGGAAGGTCTTCTGCAGCCATTTCTTTGAACACTATTACTTTTCCATTAGAGCACCTCCTTCTCAATTGGGCAATATTACTAATTAATATGATACTATAGGATAGTAGATTATGAAAAGGGCAGGGGGGCTAAAATGGATATCGATAAGGAACTGTTATTGATTAAAGAAAAAGATGGCTTTAAAAAGGACTTCTCGGTTTTGATTTCTATGATGGACTATGCCAGGTTTACCACATTGGCAGATTTGAAGGACGTTACTCAGGAAGAAATCGACTATCGATATGGTGGAGAGTTCAATTCGATCGCTATGCTGCTGGCCCATTTGGCAGCAATCGAGAAAGTGTTCCAAAAACTCACCTTTGAGGAAATGAATGATGACGAGATTAATAATTATGCAGATACTCTAGAACCGGCAGTAGGACTTGGTGCTGAGGCTTTTACGATAAAAGGCAAACCAGTTGAGTTTTATCTGGAAGAACTTGCTTCAATCAGGAAGATAACGAAGGAGAAATTTGCTTCACTTGATGAAAGCTGGCTGTACCGCGAGACTGATTGGTGGTTTGAACGAAAGGGAAATAACTTTTTTAAATGGTTCCACGTCTTTGAGGACGAAATTAATCACAGGGGCCAGATCAGGCTTATACGGAAACTTTATGCAAAAGAAAAAGAGACCTAAGTGAGTTTTTGTAATTTATGATTTTCTTTTAAGATCAGAAAACTATTTCATTAACAGTTGCATTTTCTAATGATTCCCAATATACTATCAGTAATCGAAACAGAAAGGACTGAACTTTTGAGCAATGAAGTAATTTACCTATCCCACAAAAAACGAGAAGTGCAAAATGCATATGAAATGATTAGACTCGTTCCGGATAGGATAAGTATGTCCATTTATTAAAAAGCTCTGTTTACGCAAATTGAAGTGGATCTGAACCTTCACTAATGGGAGGATCAACCGCTTTATTAACAGCACTTTTATAAATTAAGGACTCTTGCTCAAAAAAGTATACTCAGTCTTCATGAAGAAATTTCATGAATGTTTTCTGTACGTGTAACTTTTTCTTTATATTGAGCATAGATTATATACTAACCTTTCCGGAGCATTTCGGGGAGGTTTTTTTATGTTATTTATGAGAGCGAAGAATGTGCAATATACCATCGGTGAAAAGAAGTTTTTTGATGAGAAGCAATTAACGATTTATCAGGGAGATAAAATCGGGTTGATCGGAAGGAATGGTGAAGGCAAATCCCTCCTTTTGAAATATTTGCATGGGTTGACAGCTTCCCATCCTGATGTGGAATGGTTTTGCAGCAGAGGTTATATGGAGCAGTTAGGTATTTCTTCAGATGAACCTTATATAAGCGGCGGCGAATGGACAATAAAGAAGCTGAATTCTTTGCTTGCTGGAGGACATCAGCTTTTATTTCTGGATGAACCATCCAATAATCTTGATTGGGAAAGAATTGCCGAATTGCAGAAAAGGCTAAAGGGGTTTAGGGGGAGCTTCCTGCTGGCTTCTCATGACCGCAGTCTTCTGGATTCAGTTTGTACGAAAATATGGGAGCTGGATGATGGACAGTTAAGAGAATACCAAGGGAATTTTGAAGATTATCTACTAGAGAAAGAACGTGAAAAAAAGGAACAGGAAGCTAAATATGATAGCTATTCTAAAGAAAAGAAGCGTCTTCTTGCAAGGGTCGATATGAAACAGAGGCAGGCACAGGGAATGGATAAACCCCCGTCAAGGATGGGGAATTCGGAGTGGCAGCTGTATAAAGGAAAAGCTGCAGGTAAACGCGGAAAAGTCGAACGTGTTTCAACCGTGATCAAAGACCGGATCGCGAGAATGGAAAAGGTTGAAAAACCATTTGAGTGGGATGCGGTCAAGATGGAATATGTTCTGCAATCTCCAGTTCATCGAAAAATATTACTTGCCGCTAAAGATTTAACAAAGCATATAGAAGGCGAAAAGCTATATGAAACACCGCACCTTAAATTAAAAACAGGCAGTAAGACTGCGTGCATCGGCAGGAATGGATGCGGAAAAACCACCTTGATCAGACAACTGCTTGAGGAGGATTCTGAAAAAATAGATATGTCCCAAAATGTTAAAACCGGATATTTTGAGCAGAGCCTTCAAACTCTTCCTGAGAGTTCCAGTGTTTTGGAATTTGTGACAGAAGGAAGCACTCTCCCCCAGCATGTGATCAGAATCATACTCGCTCGCCTAAGGTTTTTTGAAGAAGATGTTCTTAAGCCGATTTCAGTCCTGAGTGGTGGAGAACGTGTCAAAACAGCCATCGCCAAACTGCTTGTCGGTGACTATAACCTACTGGTCCTGGATGAGCCGACCAATCATGTTGATCTTGATACAATTCAGGCATTGGAAGGTTTACTGAAAGATTACCCTGGCACTGTTTTGCTGATTTCCCATGATAGAAGATTCGTTGAAAACGTCGCTGATAAGCTGTGGAGGTTCCAAGACGGGACGATCAGCATGTTTGACGGGGGATTGAAGCAGTTAGAGGCTTCGAAACAAAAGATCAGTTCATTAGAAGAAAATGAAGAAGAAATGCTGAAACTGGAGACAAGGCTCACAGAATTGATAGGCAGATTGAGCTTGCCGTCTCCTGCTGATGATGTAAAAGAACTGGATGCTCAGTATAAATCGGTCCTGGAGCGATTGAAGAAGCTGAAACAATAACTGAGAGTGCCGTGTGGTCCAGGAGACAGAAATTTTAAATAATATATTATAAAAGCCGCAATGCAAGGGGGAACTTTTTTCTCTTGTATAGCGGCTTTTTGTTTTGCTCAGTGTGCTAAGCCGCGTTTACACACCAGGAGTTTCTCTTTAGGCAGGCAGGGTTCTTTTCGTTAGGCTCTTTTCGTAAACTTTGTTGTTATTTGATCCTAATTCCGAAAATTAACCACACTATGAGGGTGAAATCTGGTAACACCGAAAAGAGAAAAAACTCTTAGTATCCGGAATTATTTGAAAGCAACAATATAGATAAAACAGCCTTTCTAAAAGATTGTTGCTTTTAAATGCCATTTTATCCCCTCCTCATTTTTACGTGGAAGGATTGGAGCGTAAGGCGTGCGACCTCCTGCGGGACCAGCGGGCGTCTAGTTCCAGCACCTAGCCCCTCGGGGTCAAATAACCCCAAGAGATAAAAAGGAAGACCGCCTTTTTTTCTCTTGAGAACATTTGCCTGTCGGGTCTGACCAAGGTGCTTCCACTTTTGAAGACAGGTGAGACCCCTAATCTAGTTGCAGCGCCCAGCCCTTCGGGGTCAAATAACCCGAAGAGAATAAAAGGAAGTTCGCCTTTTTTTCTCTTCGGAACATTTGCCTGTCGGGTTTGATCAGGGCGCTTCCACTTTTTATACAGGCGAAGCCGAGGAGGCCGGGCGCCCGCCCCGCGGAGTCGCGCGCCTGGAGCGGAAATCCATTACTTTTAAAATAACCACAATCTTTGCGAAAACAGCCTTTCGTTAACTTTGCTGCTATTCCATATGAATTTTATATACACCGACATATGGAGCAGAATAAATGGTAAGCAGGAAAGAAAAGAGATGCTGGTCCAGTCAGCTGAAAACCTTTGAAAGAAGTGTTTTCATAAAGCAGTCTTTCATTCTGAGTGCTGTATCGAGACAGCCACAGTGGCTCGGAGTGAGAAAAGAAAAAGATATAGTTGGTGACTTGCACCTGTTTGAGTGGAAGAGATCCCCTGGCCAGAATGGAATTTCTACGGCTTTTTAACCGTTCGGGTTATAAAGCATTAGAAAAAGGGTAAAAACCTATGAAATCATTTGTCAAGCCTTGATGTTCTTTCTTTTCGATAGGAGGAATCCATGAGACCCAAAACACTGAAGTATCTTACCAATAAGCAGCTGCTGACTGTTTGGAGGCATGCCAGGAAGAGAGACCTATCCGAAGAATATCTTTCGTTGATTAAGGAAGAAATGAGAAGAAGGATGACAGTAACGTATAAGCAGTGAGTTAACAATAGATTATTCTATTAAGAATTTGAACTCTCTATAATCCGTTTGAGTGATAGCAGATAAGGATATAAGGAAAGTGAGATGCAATGAAGGAGGAATTGTTTTGGCTATTAAAGCTTTGTATTTAAACTGCAGTTTAAAGAAAAGTCCGGAAACTTCTAATACACAAGGGTTGATGGACAAAGTCATCGATATCATGAAAAATGAAGGTATTGAAACTGAAACGATCCGGATTGCTGATTATAATGTTGCTCCCGGGATGACACCGGATGAGGGGATCGGCGATGAATGGCCGGAAATCTTCGAGAAGGTCAAAGAGGCAGATATTCTAGTAATTGGAACGCCGATCTGGCTTGGTGAGAAAAGCAGTATTGCCAAGCGTGTCATTGAACGTATCAATGGAGGTGCCAGCTTGACTAACGATAAAGGACAGTACCTCTATTATAACAAAGTGGCAGGAGCGGTTGTGACAGGAAATGAAGATGGTGCCAAAAGCGCAGCAAAAGACGTCATTTACGGCATGTCCCATCTTGGGTTCACTATCCCGCCGAATGTTGATGTTTACTGGGTAGGCGAAGCAGGACCGGGCCCTTCTTTCTTGGAAGCGGATGGTTTTAACAATGATTTCACTAAGCAAAATACCAAAATCATGGCTTATAACCTGATTCATTTTGCCAGAATGCTGAAAGAACATCCCATCCCGGCAGAAGGAAATGTTGTAGAATAATAGAAAGAGCGCCGAGTAGAACCGGCGCTCTTTTTTACGTTTAGTTCAAAATTAAAACAAAATCCCTCATTACAGTGCTTTATAAAAAGCAGGCCGGATAGGCTCCTTGCAGGATGGGGTTAATCAGGCATGACGCTGACAATCTGGCAAGTACGAACAAAGAAAGTCTCATCTCCAATATTCAGAACGACATGGTCCGGCTTTACGTCCATTAGTTTACCTCGCAGTGTATCCCTGACAGTAGAAACAATCAGTACCTTTCCAATGACAGACCGTAATGTTTCATAGACATAAGGTTCAAAGTTGAACATAGGCTGAGATTGCATGTTACCCTGATTCATAGGCATAGACATCACCATTTCATTTTGCGGATAGTTTCTAAACTGATACATAACATACCTCCTGATATTTTCCTCTTCCTAACAATATGCAGGACAAAGTTCCAAAGAATGGGCTGAAAACTAAAATGGGCAGGGAGGTTTACCTTAAAACACTAACAGGAATAGTCACTCTCAGCGCTTGAAAGCGGTAAAGAAGGACTTCAAATCATTCAGCGAGAATTAATAGTCTGAAAGTCAAAGTGTAAAGGGGAAGATGACTATGGAGATAAGGGAAGCCGTGTCGGATGAAGAATGGAATCAGGTTTATCAGTTATTAATTGAATTAAGGACAAACTTGGAGGAAGAAACATTCAAAAAACTCTCAAAAGAAATGAGAGCTGAAGGGTACCGGGTGTTCGGTTTATATGATAAAAAAGAGCTGGTTTCGCTTGCTGGTGTCGTCATCCGGACAAACTTTTATGCAGGACGCCATGTGTTTATTTATGACCTTGTCACCAAATCGTCTGCCCGGTCAAAAGGGTATGGACGAAAACTCCTTCAATTTATTGAACAATGGGGAAAGGAACAAGGATGTGAGACAGCAGGATTGGACTCTGGATTACATAGAAAGGATGCTCATCGTTTTTATGAAGGGTTGGAATATGGGAAATACAGCTATGCTTTCAGAAAGAATCTAAGATAGTTTAAAAGGGCTTTCTTGAAAAAAGAGAAAAAAATCTATATAAATATTCATTCAAAAACCTGATGTATTTCTCTTTGTTTTAGAATAAAAATACAATATAGCTGTTAGGATTTCATTTTTTATGCATCGAAGGGAGATAAATGTCCTCTCTTGTCTCCTCTAAAAGGTTTAATATTACTCCATCTATGGGAATATTCCCGTAAAAGGCATTATATTATGGAGGGTTAAAAATGGCAACTACCATTAGGAAAAACCAAAAGGAATATTGTGACAGTGAATATGACAGGTTGGAAAAGGTGATTGTCTGCCAGCCGCGATACATGAAGATAGATGAAATCATTAACGAGACTCAAAAACATTTTCTTGATAAAAATATAGATATCACTACAGCTCTAAAGCAGCATAATGATTTTGTGAAGGCACTAAAGGACAATGGTACAGAAGTAATCGAAATGACACCGGACCCTGAACTGCCTGAACAGGTCTTCACAAGGGACATTGGATTCACAATCGGGGATACGATATATGTCTCTGAAATGGGTAGTGACATCCGTTCTGGAGAAGATGAAGTATTGAAGAAATGGCTGGAAAAGAATGGCCATCAATATAAAAAGCTGGATTACGGGACTATAGAAGGCGGAGACGTTATTGTTGATAAGAATAAAGTATTCGTTGGTGTCAGCCATCGCACCAATGCGGGTGCAATCGACCAGCTGAGAGAACTTGCAGACGGATTTACCGTGATACCAGTCCCTTTTCAAAAAAAATACTTACATCTTGACTGTGTGTTCAACATTCTTTCACCTGATCAAGCACTGGTATTTGCTCCTGCTTTCAAACAGAAAGAATTACAGATGCTTGCAGAACACTTCAACTTAATTGAAGTAAATGATGCAGAACAATTCACTATGGGCACGAATGTCTTATCGATCGGAGATAAAAAAGTACTCAGCCTCCCGCAAAATAAGGCAGTGAACAGAGCATTAAGAAAGCATGGGTATGAAGTGATCGAAGTCGATTTTTCAGAAATCATCAAATCCGGCGGTTCATTCAGGTGCTGCTCCATGCCGGTAGTGCGCAAGTAGATGACAGTCCACTGCGGTTATGTTATAGTAAAATAACAATAGAAGATTGCTGCAGAAATGCAGGAGAGGTTCTAGCTTAACCCTCTATAAAAAACTAAGGAAACGGCATCTCCTTGGGTGCCGTTTTTTTGTTTGCTTTCATAAGTACAAAGTAAACTAGTCACATATTATAGAGTAACGCCATGAACTTCCTTCTTCTTTTACTGGCATTGAGCCTGAAAAAGAGAGGAGATTGGAAAATGAAAAACGAGAAAGCGCTGGTCGTCTTCAGCGGCGGCCAGGACAGCACGACATGCCTGATATGGGCCAAGAAAGAGTTTAAAGAGGTGGAAGCAGTCACCTTTAATTACGGCCAGAGACATTCAGAAGAATTGGTCTGTGCAAGCGAGATTGCAAACGAATTAGAGGTGCCTCATCATGTTTTGGATATGAGTCTGTTGAATCAGCTTGCCCCAAGCGCCCTGACTCGAAATGAGGAAATTACGGAAAAGGAAGGGGAACTTCCTTCTACTTTTGTACCAGGAAGGAACCTTTTATTCCTATCATTCGCCGGGGTTCTTGCAAAGAACATAGGTGCCATGCATATCGTTACAGGAGTCTGTGAAACAGATTTCAGCGGCTATCCTGACTGCAGGGATATGTTCGTTAAATCATTTAATGTTACCTTTAACCTGGCCATGGATGAGGGTTACGTCGTCCACACCCCGCTTATGTGGCTGGATAAAGAAGCCACATGGAAGTGGGCAGATGAAATGGGCATGCTTCAATATGTCAGGGAAAAGACGCTTACCTGCTATAACGGAATCCGGGGAGACGGATGTGGAACATGCCCCTCCTGCAAACTGAGAAGTAAAGGTCTGACAGCCTATTTATCTTCTAAAGATGGAGGAGCAAAACTATGATTGGCCAAATTTATCCTGTACCTCAGCACTCCTATTCCTATGAGTTGAACAAAGATTTTCAATTTGCTGCCGCCCATAGGATTCCTTCAGAAGCGGCGGGGAAATGCCAGAGAATTCATGGGCACACCTATTTTGCAAACATTACAGTCGGCGGTGACATCCTCGATGAATCAGGATTTCTTATCAATTTTGCAACGATCAAAAAGCTTATTCATGACCGGTTTGATCACACATTGTTAAATGACGATCCTTTATTCAAAGGTAATTCAGAGCGATTTCCAACGACAGAAGTTATGGCAGAGGTAATGCATAGCATTATTCAAGAGCATTTGGATCAGCAAGGCAACAAGGCTCAGTGCCTGCAGGTGTTTTTACGCGAGACTCCGACAAGCTACTGTATTTTTCGGCCGAGAAGAGGCAAAGAGCTATGAGAAAAATACCGGTACTTGAAATATTCGGTCCGACCATTCAAGGGGAAGGAATGGTCATCGGACAGAAAACGATGTTTGTGCGCACGGCGGGCTGTGATTATTCATGCTCCTGGTGTGATTCTGCCTTTACATGGGATGGGTCAGCCAAAGAAGATATCCGTTTATTGACCGCAGCAGAAATTTGGCAAGAGCTTCGTGAGATTGGCGGAAGACGTTTTAATCATGTAACGATATCTGGTGGAAACCCGGCACTCATAACGGCAATAGAAGAGCTGTTGGCCGTTTTTAAGGAAAATGGGATATCATCAGCACTCGAAACACAGGGCAGCAGATGGCAGGACTGGTTCATGGATATTGATGAACTAACCCTTTCGCCTAAGCCGCCAAGCTCGGGAATGAAAACAGACTTTGAAAAATTAGACTATATTATAGAACGGTTAAAGGATCATACCAGCCGAAGCTTAAAGGTCGTCATTTTCAATGCGGAAGATCTCGAATACGCAGCAAACCTTCATGAAAGATATCCTGGTGTTCCTTTCTTTCTTCAAGTTGGTAACGGCAACCTTGCAGCAGAAGAAGGCAAGGGGTTTCTATCTCAATTAATTACTGACTACGAAATTCTTATTGAAGCAGTTACGGATAGTGAACGGTTGAATGACGTTAGAGTACTTCCGCAGCTTCATACCTATGTATGGGGAAATAAAAGGGGAGTTTAGGTTTTTACTTTTCTGTTCTTCAGCTGTTCTTGCTCAAACCTATCTGTTTCCGGTCGTTTTACAGCATACCACAATGAAAAATTGCTCCGTATCATTTAACAGACGGAGCTTTTTCCTGTATATTAGCAAGGAAATGACAAAACCTAAAACCATTAATACATAGAGAAGCCTAGGAGGCCAAACATGCAACGTTTTTTACTATCTCATAATGATTTAGATGGAGTCGGATGCGGCATCATCGCCAAAATAGCCTGGGGAGACGAGGCGGAAGTACGCTACAATTCGATAGGCGGTTTAAACTTTCAAGTGGCAAGGTTCTTAAGAAGGCCGCAAAAAAACACAAAGTTGTTCATTACGGACCTATCAGTGAATAAAGAAAATGAAGAAGCTCTGCAAAGCTATTTTAAAAAAGATGGAAAAGTGGAACTGATTGACCATCACCGCAGCGCTGAACATTTAAATGAATACGAGTGGGCAGCCGTGACCGTCCAATACGAAGATGGCAGGCTGGCCTCAGCAACATCCCTTCTTTATGAAGAACTTAAAGAAAGAGGCGAGATTGAATCGACCCCGATCTTAGAGGAATTTGTTGAGCTTGTCCGTCAATATGATACGTGGGAGTGGGATGTGAACAACAACACTACCGCCAAGAGGTTGAATGACTTGTTCTTCCTGCTAACGTTAGAAGAGTTTGAAGAAAAAATGTTAACCCGCCTTAAAAAACATGAAAAGTTTTTCTTTGACGAGTTTGAACAAAAGCTTCTTGAAATGGAAGAGGCTAAGATTGAAAGATATATCCGCCGGAAAAGAAGAGAACTGACCAAATCGTTTATCGACGAATACTGTGTAGGTATAGTGCATGCAGAATCCTATCATTCAGAACTGGGGAATGAACTCGGAAAAGATTACCCTTTCCTTGACTACATTGCCATCATCAGTGTTGGAGGAAAACGAATTTCTTTAAGGACGATTCATGATCATGTCGATGTTTCTGAAGTGGCAGGAAAATTTGAAGGCGGCGGGCATGCGAAAGCTTCAGGCTGCAATTTGACGACCGAAGCATTCAAGCTTTTTGTCACGGATGTATTTACCATCGAACCACTTCCGATTGATGCTCCGAAAAATCGTTACAATATAAAAGAGTCTCCTAATGGGTCTCTCTATAAAAACAGGCAGGAAGACCAATTGTTTGTCTACCCAATAGATGGTGAAGAGTGGAAAGTCGAATATAATGGGGTCTTCGAAGGTGATTTCCCAACATATCTGGATGCGGAAAATCATATTAAAAAAGAATATTCTGCTGCTCTGTGCAAAGATGATGAGTACACAGAATTTTTGATGGAAAATGTAAAAAATCACAAAATCCTTCAAGCTGCAGCCGAAAAACTGCCTTTTAATGTGATGGCAGACAAAAAAGGAGAGTAACAGAAAGAAGCGGGTCTCGATGAGAGACCGCTTCTTTTAAAATTTCAAAAGCTTTTTTAATGGAATTCTACTATGTTTTTGCTGAGTTAATATGAATACCTATACACATTCATAATATTCTGGCAAAAAAGCAAAAAGCTAAACTAAATGTTAAGAGTAAAAAACCTTTGATGCACCGCGCTAGTCCGGTGAAGGGCATAATATCAAATAACGGGTTCAATTTTTGAGTGTAAAATTAACGACTACACATCAAAAGGAGTGTCAAAACGCATTAATTTTGATACTCCTTTTTTGTTGATTTAAGGGTATTCTTGCTAGTGAATCTGTTCAAATTGGTAATTCAAAATGAACACTAAATAGCAAATGACAGAACTTTTTGATGTGCAAAATTCGTGGCACAATTTCCTATACACTTTCAATCCAATACTAATATAAAGGAGAGTAATTAATTATAAAAAATCTAAAAATAATTTGATTGGAACGGAAGGTGCGTGACCTCCTGCGGGACTAGCGTGACAGGTGAGACCCCACAGGCGAAGCCGAGGAGGCTCACCGCACGCCCCGCGGAGTCACGCACCTGGAGTGGAAATCAATAGACTTTGTGTTTTGGTGTGAATCACTCGACCGTTTCTTTAGCTAATTAGAAGTTTATACTTCAGAAAAGAACCCGTTACATATCAAGATACACTTCTGATTAGAAATGGAATTTATGTCTTCAAATCATCATTAAACAAACTCGCTGAGCTGCTCAGTGCAGAGGTGAAACTATAGGTCATTTAAGGCAGCCGCTATTTTTTCAGCAAAGATCAGAGCTCTTTCATTGTCTCCGTGCAGGCATATGGTATCAGGAATTATTTCAATGTCTATCCCATCTATACTCATAACTTTGTGTTCTTTTACCATTCTGATTACCTGGTCTATTGCCTGCTGCTCATCATGGATGAGGGCTCCTTCCTGTGTGCGCGGTGTGAGGCTGCCATCCCTTTGATAGGTCCTGTCAGCAAAGACCTCGCTTGCGGTAAGAAGGCCGATTTCCTCACCAGCAGCTACCAGGCAGGAGTTTGCCAGGCCGAATAGTGTCAAGGAAGAATCGAAATCATGTACTGCCTTAGCGATGGCACTTGCTGTTTCTATTTCCTTTGCTGCCCGGTTATAGAGGGCGCCATGCGGTTTTACGTGGGATAGTTCTCCTCCTTGCGCTTTTACAATGGCGTGCAGTGAACCAACCTGATACAGGACCAGTGAATAGATTTCCTCTGGTGGAATTTCCATATGGCGCCTGCCGAACCCCTGAAGGTCAGGATAACTTGGATGGGCTCCAAGCTTAACGTCATTTCTCAACGCAATCTGAACGGTTTTCAGCATGATGTGCGGGTCGCCTGCATGAAAGCCGCAAGCAATATTAGCCGAAGTGATTTTTTTTAGGATTTCTTCATCATTTCCTTTGAGATAGCTTCCAAAACTTTCTCCAAGATCACAATTCAAATCAATTTTAATGCTGATCTCCTCCTGTTCTTAGCTTCTTAGCCGAACTCTCAGTATCCCGGTAATTCACCAGAATCCAGTGAACTCTGCTGATAGTTTACTGCAATTGAGAACGGATACTTATTTTGTTTGTTTCAGTCTCTATTTTTCAATCGGATTCCAGACTTAATTAATTTAAAATCCTCTTCTTTATCCACTAATGCTTGATAAGCTTCCTGTATTGTGACTTCCTTGAAACGAATTTTTTCAAGAGGCTTCAGCTGGGCAATGACAGGCAGGTCGGCTGTTATGACATTGGCGATTTTTGGGTAGCCTCCTGTGGGCTGGCTGTCGGCCATGAGGATGATAGGCAGGCCGTTTGCAGGCACTTGAATCGACCCTTTTACTATTCCTTCAGTAGATAACTCCCGTTTTTCTTTTGTCATGAGCGTTGGCCCATTCAATCTATACCCCATGCGGTCGGACTCTGACTGAATGGTAAAATCTCTTGACAAGAAGCTTGATTGTGCTTCTTTAGTAAACCAATTCCACTGCTTGCTCTTGAGGATTCTCACTTCTCTCTTTTGAAAATAGGTGAAGAAGGAGGGTGAAGCAGACCAGGAAATTTTTCTGTCTGAATGACCTTCTGAATTCAGATCAATCTTATCGCCTGCTTTTAATGCTCTTCCCTTGTAACCGCCAATTCCCGCGGGCAGATAGGTACTGCAGCTTCCAAGTTGTTTCTCTATTTTGATGCCGCCTTTGAAAGCGATATACACGCGCATTCCTTTTTCAGCGAGCCCGAATCGAAGGACATCCCCTTTTTTTATCAGCAAGGGTTTGTTGTTGGATACCCTTTCATTGTTAATGGAGGGGTTCAAATCTGCACCGCAGAGGGCCAGTTCTGTGTCCGATGTGAAGTGTAATACAGGTCCTTGCATGGTGACTTCCAATGCAGCTTCAGTCTCCCTGTTACCCACTATAAGATTAGCCAGTCGGAATGCAGTGGAGTCCATGGGACCGCTGACTGGCATGCCGATATTTCGGTAGCCTGTCCTGCCTTTATCCTGGATGGTCGTCAACAAGCCGCTCTTTTCTACTGAGAAACCCATGGTCAGCTTTCCTCCAATCTATGAAATTCTTCTTTAGATATAGATGTGAACTTCAACAGGTCCCCTTGGGAGAGGAGGGCAGGATTATCAGGATTGCCGGGGTTGAACAGCTTCAAAGGTGTCCTGCCTATGATTTGCCAGCCTCCTGGTGAGGAAACAGGGTATACACCAGTCTGGCTGCCTGCAATCCCGACAGAACCCTCTTCAATTTTGATCCGTGGGCTTTGCCGCCTTGGTGCGGTAATAGAAGAGGACATTCCTCTTAAGAAAGGGAAACCCGGGGAAAAACCCAGAAAAGCTACAGTATATAGTTTTTCGGAATGGATCTTAATGACTTCCTCAACAGAAATATCATTGTATTGTGCAACGAAAGGAAGGTCGGGGCCATAACCATTCCCATAAAGGACCGGAATGGTAACAATGTCTTTATTTTTCCTGCCTTCCTTCACCTCCAACGCATCGATTGATTCAATCAGTGCAGCCTTCATCAGTTGAAAGGGGTAATGAGATTTTATTTTAAGAGGGTCATAGTGAACGGTTACCGTGTTATAAGAGGGCACCGCCTCAATGAAGGATTCGTGCATGAACGAGGGTAGAGCTTGTGTAAGAGAGGTTAATATATTCAACAGTCTTTCTTCATCAGCGCTATGAAAATCGGCTATAAGAGCAGAATCTCCAAGGGGATAAATTGTATAGTTCATTGTCAACACATCCATTCATCAACATTCTGAATTCAATATCAATTCTAACATAAATTGAAAGGAGAGAGAGGGAGGGGCAATCAGAGAACATGGAACAGAGAAAAGGCTGCTCTTCTAATTTGGAAGAGCAGCATCTGGGTGTCATATTGTGATTTTTTTGGTCAGAGCGGGTTTAAAGGCAGAAGGGTCATCCAGCCTGATATGAATCTGTGACACACTTTTTGTGAAACCATAAAGTAAATAGGCTTTTTGCGGTTCATTTAAAAGAATTTCAAGCTGAGGTTTTTCTTCAATGAAATCAGGGGCAATTGCCTGAAAGGTTGTTTTGACCATTTCTTTTTCGAGTTTCTCAGGGCCTTCATACTCTCTGATAGATTTAATGGCTTTTAAAGGAATATTGATTCTGCTGGCAAACCCTATCCGTATGATGAGCTGGTCTTCGGTGATCCTCACAGGATTGAGGCGGAAACCTTGTATTTGGGCAAGAATGAAAAACACAGTATATATATTCAATATGAGTAGGATCCAGGAAACAATTGGATTCCACTGGTGAAGCAGGTAGTGAAGACCGGCCGATTCAAGAAGAATGGCGTGAATAACCATTATATAAAGGGCCATGGTGCTTGTTTTATGATGAAGGGTGAACGAGTCTTTAGTCACTAAAGCTTTTTTCTTCCATGAACACAAGCTGTAGTAGAACAGAGAAAATTCGGTCAGATAGATTTTCATAAATAGGGGAGCAGACATATTTCTCTGGATGGCTGTCTCGAGCCGGTGTGGGAAAAAGTCTCCATCATCCGCTTTGAGTTCCTTTGTATAGGTCCAAACTTTAGGAATCGTCTTTATGATATGAAAGGCGATATACAGTTCAAGAAGCAAGAAGGCTCCTTCGGCTGCAAAGAGCAGGTATTTAAAAAATGGGAGTGATGACAAATGATCGTTTGGGACGATGATCCAAGCAGCACCGTATCCTGCTGCAATGACAAGGGATAATGTTTTGAAAGAGTGGGTCCCCCGAATGATAAAAAAGTAAGCCAAAAGTGGTATGACGATCATCAAGTCAACAATTGATCCAATAACCATTCCTTCTGGCACTTCTTCAAGGCGGTAAACGAAAAAATTACATAATAGTATCAACGTTGTTAACGAAAGAAAAAGCAGCCATTTCTTTTTCGGTTTCTGAATAGCGTCCACCATACTGATTCCCCCTTGGGAAAAGTTTTGTTATTTATAGTATATAAAAAAAGGGAATTATTTCCGCTGGAAGATATGTAAAATTATTGAACTTCTTGAATAAGTTTCACGGCATGTGGGAGAAACCCCTGAATATATTAATAGATATCCTTCCTGAAAAAGGCGGTGTAATGATGGAAGTCAATATAGAAGAGCAGATAACCCGAATAAGGGACAGATTGACAGCCGGACAGCAAAGTGACGGATCGTGGCATTACTGTTTTGAAAATAGTTTAATGACCGATGCCTATATGATTGTCCTGATGAAGTCTTTGGGCATTAAAAAGAAAAAATTGACTGAGGAGCTCGGAACACGTCTATTATCCAAGCAAACCACCGAAGGTCATTGGAAGATTTTCAATGATGAAGAGGAAGGAAATCTTTCTGCTACAGTAGAGGCTTATTTTGCCTTGCTTTGGAGCGGCACAGCCAAAAAGGCAGATAAAAATATGGTGAAAGCAAGAAGCTATATCCTTTCCCGAGGCGGCCTTGATAAAGTCCATTCTATGACGAAGTTCATGCTCGCTGTTCATGGACAGTATCCTTGGGACCGCTTCTTTCCTGTACCTGCAGAGATTATTCTCCTGCCCTCTTATTTTCCTGTCAGCTTCATGGATTTTAGTGCCTATGCAAGGGTTCATATGGCACCTCTCCTCCTGTTGAAAAGCGAGGAGTATATCCGTAAAAGTTTCTTGCCGCCTGATTTCTCAGACTTACTGACAGAAAAGGAAGCCGATTTATTTTTCCGCAAGAATGAAAGAATCTTTGTGGACTCCCTTACAAAGGGGCTGGAAGCGATCGCGGCTGTTCCTGCAAATTTAAGAAAGCTCAGTAAAAAGGCGGCGATGGACTATATGCTGAGCAGGATTGAAATCGATGGCAGCCTATACAGTTATTTCAGTTCCACTTTTTATATGATCTTTGCACTCCTATCACAAGGGTACTCCAGAGAGCATCCCCTGATCGTCGAAGCAGTGAAAGCGCTGATGTCCTATCAATGTAAAGGAAAGGGCTTTCCTCATATCCAAAACTCAACGTCGACTGTATGGGATACAGCTTTGATCACCCACGCCCTTCAAACTTCAGGAATGGATTACGGGACCAAGCCGATTGTCATGGCAAATGAGTACCTCTTCAAACAGCAGCACTACAAAAAAGGGGATTGGGCTCTAGAAGCACCTGGGACGATTCCGGGTGGATGGGGATTTTCCCACAGCAACACGATTAACCCGGATGTTGATGATACAACTGCTGCCTTAAGGGCAGTAAAATCAGAGGCTTTTCAAGACTCGAAGAAGTATGCTGCATGGGAAAAAGGAGTCAAATGGGCTTTAGCCATGCAAAATGAAGATGGAGGCTGGCCGGCATTCGAGAAAAACAAAAATAAAGAAATCTTGTCCTGGGTGCCCATGGATGGAGCGGAAGATGCAGCGTTAGACAAATCTTGTGCAGATTTAACCGGAAGGACGCTTGAATTCTTATGCAAGGATGCCGGGATGATATGGAAAAGTAAACAAGTAAAAATGGGGATTGATTGGCTGATGCGCCACCAGGAAAAGAACGGGTCATGGTATGGGAAATGGGGCATTTGTTATATTTACGGAACTTGGGCAGCTCTTACCGGTTTGAGTGCAGCAGGAGTAAGAAATGGAGAAGATGCAATAGTAAGAGCGAAAAAGTGGCTGTGCCAGATTCAAAATAGTGACGGAGGCTGGGGGGAATCCTGCCGCAGTGATAAAGAGAAGAGGTATATCTCATTGGGGAGCAGCACTCCATCACAGACAGCGTGGGCCCTGGATGCATTGATTGCGGCAAGCGATTTCCCGACCAAGGAAATCCGCCGGGGGATGGAAGCGCTCCTTATTCTCATCCAAAGTGATGATTGGCGGACGAAATATCCTACAGGTTCAGGGCTGCCCGGAAGGTTTTATATTCACTATCATAGTTATAACTATATCTGGCCCCTTCTGACGTTAAGCAACTATAAAAATAAATTCATAGAGAAATAAAGACAAAATAAAATCTTTTAAAAAAGCTCTTTTCGTAACTTTGTTGCTTTATGATACTAATACCGAAGATATATCAATAATAAGAGCTGAAAGTATGGTAAGGATGAAAAGTGCCACTCTTCCCTGCTAAGAGATAAAACTCTTCGTATCCGGTGGAAAATCCGGCGTTTGGATTTTTCGAAAGCAGCAATAATTGCGAAAGGATTCTTAATCCTGGTGGTTTGCAATTTAAGTCAATTCATTAAAATATAAAATTCTGATAAAAGCCTATTGACTAACCAGTTCACTTTATATTATGATAATTAACAATTACAAAACGGATCGGCGTTGACGAAGAGGAGTAGCTTCCGATGATCACTTAAGAGAGCCAGTGGGTGGTGTGAACTGGTGTGAATCATGGATGTGAATGGACTTCCGAGCCTTCAAACCGAAATCGGCTTGTGTCGAGAGTAGGCTTTGACGAACGTCTCATCGATATAAGAGACACATATTAGAGATTATTCTCCGATATGGCTAAGCGGGCTGTCAGACAGTCAACGAAGGTGGTACCACGGGTTTCCCGTCCTTATTTTTAGGACGGGAAACCCTTTTTTTATTTGAAAAAATTCCATAAAGAAAAATCATTGAACAAGAGTAGTAGGTAATGCTGAAATCGTTACAGAAAGCCGGCGGAGATGAGAATCCGGCACGAGGGGCACTATTGAATGGACTTGTGAGAGGCTGCTTGAACAGAAGTAGGGCAGTCCGGGGTTCCACCGTTAAAAGGATAGGGTATCGGATTATTTTCCCGTACCTGAAAAAGAGGAAGTTCTTTTTTGAGCTTCAATGCGAGGTGGCACCGCGATTTCAATCGTCCTCCATGAAACAGTTGATCTGTTTTCATGGGGGACTTTTTTGTTTAGAGAAGAAAATCGACAAATTCCGGGGCGTGACTGTCACAGGAAGAAACAGGAGGAAGAAACAGATGAAAGATATCCGATTCCATACCAGAGAAATAAATGCGGATGAACTGACGCCGATCAGTGTTTTCAAAAAGTTGAGGGGGCGTCGTAAGTTCCTGCTTGAGAGTTCGCTGAAGCATCAAAGATCAGGGAGATATTCATTCCTTGGCAGCAATCCTTTTTATGAATTTAAGGCAGATGGCCGTGAAATGACAGAAGTTCATTATCCTTCAGGAGAAATCTTCCATTCAGAAGGCAATCCTTTCGAAAAGCTGAAAAAGATGTTTTCCGGTACATCAGGCATTAAGCAGGACTTTCCTTTTGAGGGCGGAGCGGTGGGCTATATCGGATATGATAACATCCGCCATTATGAACATATCGGCCGGATACCAGAGAACGCTCTTGAAATGCCAGACATCCATCTTATGTATTACGAAAAAACCATCGTTTTTGATCATCTTGAAAACAAAGTGATTTTGCTTGCATTACAGGGTTTTGATGAAGAGTCAGTTCAGGTGCCGGAGGGGATGCTGGATGAAATGGAAGAGAGCATCCGCCAAATAGAAACTGTACAGGATGAGTGTGATCCCGGCCGGCTATCCTTCCAATCTCAATTATCGAGGGAACAATTCCTCGCTATGGTAGACGAAGCCAAGGAACAGGTGCTTTCCGGTGAAATATTTCAAGTCGTGTTATCGCAAAGATTCAGGTCTGAATTCTCCGGAGATGCCTTTACTTATTACCGCAAATTAAGAAAAAGCAATCCGTCTCCTTATATGTTCTTTATCGATTTTGAAGACTATGTAGTGCTTGGCACCTCCCCTGAGAGTTTCATCAAGGTGCAGGGGAGAACGGTTACGGCCAATCCGATTGCCGGAACCCGCAGGCGGGGCTTAGATGATCAGGAAGACAGTGGATTGGAAAAAGAGCTCAAAGAAGATGAAAAAGAGCTTGCTGAACACCGAATGCTTGTGGACCTTGCCAGAAATGACCTGGGAAGGGTCTGTGAACCGGGGAGTATCACTTTGACTAAGTACATGATGGTCGAGCGGTACAAATATGTGATGCACCTGGTGTCGGAAGTGGAAGGAAAGCTTCATCCATCGGTTGACAGCATGGATGTCATCACCGCGAGTCTTCCAGCAGGAACAGTCAGCGGAGCTCCTAAGATAGCCGCAATGAAAATCATCAACGATTTGGAGAACTGTAAACGGGGTGTGTATTCAGGTACGGTGGGCTACATTTCTGTAAATGGCGATATTGATATGGCACTGGCAATCAGAACGATGGTTATCAAAGATGAATACGCGTATGTGCAGGCAGGAGCAGGTGTCGTTTACGATTCCGAAGCTGAAAAGGAATACGAGGAAACCATCAATAAAGCGAAAGCATTAATCGAGGTGGCAAAATGATTTTGTTAATTGATAATTATGATTCTTTTACATTTAATTTATATCAATATCTTCGCGAGCTTGGGGAAGATGTACTCGTTAAAAGAAATGATGAATTGACCATTGAAATGATTGAAGAACTCAATCCTTCGGCTATCGTCCTTTCCCCCGGTCCTGGCCGGCCTGAGAATGCTGGAGTTCTCATTGAAGTCATCCAGCATTTTTATAATAAAACACCTATTCTTGGAGTATGCCTAGGGCATCAGGCGATCGTAGCTGCATTTGGGGGAGAAGTTGTCCGGGCAGAGAATATCAGACATGGAAAGACATCCTTGATCAGACATAATAATTCTGCATTATTTCAATATATCCCGCAGCCCGTTGAAGTGATGCGTTATCACTCCTTGGTGGTTAAGAAGGATTCACTTCCGCCAGTTTTAACGGCTGCTGCTCTCTCGATGGATGATCAAGAAATCATGGCATTAGAACACTTTCAATACCCGGTGTTCGGTGTCCAGTTCCATCCAGAATCAATTGGAACAAAGCTTGGGAAAAAAATACTGAAGAATTTTATTCTGCTGAAGGAGGAAGCGAAAAATGAAAGAGTTTCTACAAAAATTATTTGACGGAATCTCATTTGAAAAGGGTGAAATGAAATTGGCAGTTGACTTACTGCTGCAAGAAGGAACCAGCGAGAGTGAAGTTGCCTCCTTTTTGACAGCCCTGAAAATGAAAGGTGAAACCGTGCAGGAAATATCTGCGCTTGTCGAGCTGCTGCGTGAGCGAGCAAACTTTCAGCCTTTTCCTGCGTCAGATGTTATGGACATTTGCGGAACAGGAGGGGATGGATCCCAGAGCTTTAATATCAGCACAACAACTGCTTTTGTTTTGGCAGGTGCAGGAGTTAAAGTTGCCAAACATGGCAATCGCAGTGTGTCGAGCAAAACCGGCAGTTCTGATGTGCTGGAGCACTTAGGAATATCGCTTGATTTCGACAGTTTTGAAATTCAAGAAATGCTTGAGAGCAATGGACTTGCCTTCCTGTATGCTCCTTATGTTCATACCCGCTTGAAAAAGGTCATGAAAGTGAGGGGAGAACTGAAAATCCCGACCATTTTCAATATGATTGGCCCCCTGACCAATCCTGTCCCAATCGATACTCAACTATTAGGAATTTATAGACGCGATATGCTTAAGAAAATGGCCATGGTTCTTCATGAACTGGGAAGAAAACGGGCAGTTGTTTTAAATGGTGCGGGATACATGGATGAAGCATCTTTAGCAGGAGAGAACCATTTAGTTCTGCTGGAAAATGGAAAGGTTACAGAGTTCACTTTATCACCTGAGGAAGCGGGTCTCCCGGTCTATTCAAATGAAGAGATACGGGGCGGTGATGCCATGGAAAACACAGAAATCCTTCTCCAGGTTCTTAAAGGAAAAGAAGGTGCCTATTTAGATACAGTCCTCTTCAATGCGGGAATAGCCCTATTCGCGAATGGAAAATCGACTACTATAGCCCAAGGTGTCAAATTGGCAAGAGAATCTGTGCAAAGCGGTGCAGCTTTTGAAAAGTTACAGAAAACAGTAAGGTATTCCCAGCTCGTGAGAAAGAAGGTTATGTGACATGAGTGATATTTTAGACAAGATTATCGATAGAAAAAAGCAGGAAGTAACCCGTTTGAAAAAGTTTGGATATAAAAAAGAAAATTTGTATAGAGAGAATGGTCAAAAACTTTACAACAAGCTGCATTCCTCCTCTGTAATGGGAGTCATTGCTGAAATAAAGAGAGCGTCTCCTTCAAAAGGCGATATTGCCACTGTTGTAGATCCTGTTCAGCAGGCAAGAATTTATGAAATCGGGGGAGCGGCTGCCATCTCTGTTCTGACAGATGAAGAATTTTTCAAAGGTTCCATTGAAGACCTTAAGAGAGTGAGAAGAGAAGTGGATCTGCCGCTGTTATGCAAAGATTTCTTTATAGATGAGATTCAAATAGACAGGGCGAAGGATGCCGGAGCCAGCATTATTCTTCTGATTGCTGCTGCCTTAACACAGAGACGGTTAAAGGAGTTGTATGAGTACGCCATATCTCAAGATCTTGAAGTGCTTGTTGAGGTTCATGACAAAGAAGAAGCAGAGAGAGCTGCGAAAATTGAGGCTGTTATCATCGGAATCAATAACCGTAACCTGAAAACGTTTGATGTTGATCTCGCTCATACAGAAAGTCTGGCCCCTCTGTTGAATGATAAAAGCAGGGTCATCATCAGTGAAAGCGGGATGAAGGAAAGAAGTGACAGTATCCGGGCAGCAAAAGCCGGTGCGGATGGAATACTCGTTGGAGAGTATTTGATGAGAAGTGAAAATGCCGAAAAAGCCATTAAAGACTTTGCCGTAGATAAGGAGGCTGTCCTGTTTGGTTAAGGTGAAGATTTGCGGAATCATGACAGTCGAACATGCTGAAGCTGCCGTTCACGCCGGAGTGGATGCAGTAGGATTCATATTTGCAGAAAGCAGGAGAAGGATATCTCCCGAAGCGGCAAAAAAAATTGGAGGGATCATTCCTGCATCTGTTCTTAAAATTGGTGTGTTTGTCGATGCATCCAAAAAAGAAATAGAAGAAACGGCAGAGACTGCAGGCCTTGACTATGTTCAATTGCATGGAAGCGAGACCGCTGAATTTATGGAATCTTTAGCAGTTCCTGCATTTAAAGCGATATCCATTAAAAAGGAAACTGATTTATCAGGAATAGAAAGGTACCCTGGGAGCATGGTGCTGGTGGACAGCGGCCATGGAGCAGGACAAGGGGGGAGTGGTTTGACTTTCGACTGGTCCTATTTGAAAGATCTTTCTATTCCTCACAACATTATCCTTGCAGGTGGATTGACTGCAGATAATATTGAAGCAGCGATAGAGGAAGTAAACCCTTTTATGATTGATGTATCAAGCGGTGTGGAAACCGGCGGAACGAAGGATATAAGAAAAATGGTTGAGTTTTTAAACAAAGCAAAAGACATAACGACTAAGAAGGAGGAAATAAAATGATATATGCACAGCCGGACCAAAAAGGTCTTTTCGGTCGATTTGGAGGACAATTTGTTTCAGAAACCCTCATGGGAGCAGTTCAGGAACTGGATTACGCTTATGAAGAAGCGATTAGGGATGAAAGCTTTCAGAAAGAGCTTCAGTATTATTTAAAAGACTATATAGGAAGAGAAACTCCGCTTTATTTAGCAGCCAATCTCACCGAACGTGCAGGAGGGGCGAAAATTTATCTGAAAAGAGAGGACCTGAACCATACTGGAGCACATAAAATCAATAATACAATCGGCCAGGCACTGCTCGCCATCCGTATGGGCAAGAGGAAGATTGTAGCTGAAACAGGTGCCGGCCAGCACGGTGTTGCGACAGCAACAGTCTGTGCACTGCTGAATCTTGAATGCGTCATTTTCATGGGCGAAGAAGATATACAACGCCAAAAACTGAATGTTTTCCGGATGGAACTTCTCGGGGCGCAAGTCATCAGCGTCAAGCAGGGGAGTGCAACATTAAAGGATGCTGTAAACGAGGCCATGCGTTATTGGGTTTCACATGTAGGGGATACTCACTATATTATCGGGTCTGTCTTGGGGCCGCATCCTTTTCCTAAGATGGTGCGGGACTTTCAAAGTGTGATCGGTAAGGAAACGAAGGTCCAATTCACGGAGAAAGAAAACGCTCTGCCCCAGGCAGTGGTTGCCTGTGTAGGAGGTGGAAGCAATGCGATGGGAATGTTTTATCCTTTTATAGAGGATAAAGAGGTGAAGCTCTTTGGAGTGGAGGCAGCAGGTGCTGGAGTCGATACGGATAAACATGCAGCGACCATGACAAAAGGATCGTCTGGTGTCCTTCATGGAGCCATGATGTATGTCCTGCAGGATGAACATGGACAAATCCAGGAGGCCCACTCCATCTCAGCAGGTCTTGATTACCCTGGTGTAGGCCCCGAGCACAGCCATTTGAAAGAGATCAACCGTGTGACATATACGGCGGTGAGTGATCAGGAAGCTTTAGATGCATTCAAAATGCTCTCTGAGGAAGAAGGAATTATCCCTGCACTTGAATCCTCACATGCTGTTGCTTACGGAGTTAAACTGGCGTCCGGTATGAGTCCGGAGGAAAGCATTGTCATCTGCTTATCAGGGAGAGGCGATAAAGATGTAGAAACCGTCAAATCGAGAATCGGAGGGAACCACCATGGGTAAAAAATTTCTGGAAGAAACACTGGGAAAATTAAGAACAGAAGGACAGGGGATATTCATTCCGTATCTAATGGCTGGAGACGGAGGGCTGGAAAACCTGGTGGACCAGGTGTCGTTTCTGGAAAATGCGGGCGCATCTGCCGTAGAAATCGGCATTCCCTTTTCCGACCCAGCCGCGGATGGCCCTGTCATACAGGAAGCCGGAAAGAGAGCTCTTCAAGGAGGCACAACCTTGACTGGTATATTTGAAACTCTTAAAAAGAGCCGGGGGAGGATCGGCATACCAGTGATCTTCATGACCTATTTCAATCCTATCTTGCAATTCGGACTTGATAAATTTGCTGAAGAATGCACAGCTGCCGGAGTGGACGGACTGATTATTCCTGATTTGCCTTTGGAACATACAGATATTTTAAAACCTCATATACAGAAAGAGGATATAGCTTTAATACAGCTTGCATCATTGACCAGTTCCAAGGAAAGGCTGAAAACAATAGCGGAGACGACGGAAGGATTTCTGTATGCAGTAACAATCAATGGAATTACTGGAACAGTCAAAGAGTTTCAATCTTCATTGAAAGACCATTTCTTAGAGTTGAAAAAAGTCTGCGATGCTCCCGTGCTTGCAGGGTTTGGGATTTCAACTCCAGACCATGTCAGGAATTTCCTTGAAATAACCGATGGGGTGGTGGTGGGAAGCAGAATCATTCAGCTTCTACAGGAGAAAAAATTAGAGGAAATTAAAGAACTTATTGAAGCGGCGGATGTTAAAACTTCGGTCTCTTAAAAAAACAGATTTCGATGTATAGGCGGAAACAGCCTTTGTAAAAGGCTCTTGTCGTATCCGGGGGTATCCGAAAGCGACAATCTATGGGAAAACAGCCTTGTATAAAAAGAACCTGGCTCAAGAGTCGAGATTTGAGCCAGGCATTTTAATTAACTCAGGCATAAAAGCCAGCCACTTGCCAGCCTCTTTCGACCCTCAAAGTCAGAACAGGACGAGAGTTTATCCATCCAATAAACCTACGTAATTTTTGGCTGCATCTTTCCTTCTTCCTGGGGTTCAGGTTTGATCAACCACAAGGCAAAGAATGCTGATACGGCACTAATGCCGATTAGAATCATGAACGTAACTCCCTTTGAAAGCAAAGCGACAATAGGCGGGCCTGCTGCCACCCCGATAAACCTCATGCTGCTGTAGATGGACGTTATGGTGCCTCTATGCTCTTTTTCGATTCCTTCTGTTATAAGTGCATCTAAACAAGGCAATGCTGCACCGATTCCTATGCTGGCTAACGAGAGAAATATCAAAAGCATCCATTTTCCCTCAGTAAAAAAAATCGGTATTTGAGCTCCTGCTCCCAGTAACATGCCGGCTACAATCGCCCATTTCATCATTGTTCTGTTTTTTCCAATGAACTTCCCAGTCAGGAAGGAGGTTGCACATAAAAATAACAGAGGCATTGCGAGGTAAAGCCCTTTAAGGACACCGTCGATTTTGTATTTGGTTTCCAATACATTCGATAAAAAGAATAAAAAGCCAAAAAGAATGAACATAGAGACAATTCCAATGACAAAGATAGCGGAAAGCCATTTCCCTTCCTTGCCGAGGATTTCTTTTATTTCTTTAGTAAACTCCTTTATTGTCTGAGCTTTTTCGTCCTTTTTCTCCTTCTTCGGTACTTTTACCAAGAAGAACATTAACAGGATTGCAATAATCGAAAATAGGGGAATTGAGAAGAATGGAATGAACCAGATCCAAGCTGCAAGCAGTGATCCTAGAACAGGACTGAGTACCTTTCCAAAAGTATTGGAGGTTTCTATAAGCCCTAATCCTTTTGTCACTTCTGTTTCATCCTCAAACATATCGCCTACAGTAGGGATGACAACCGGGAAAGCACCTGCAGCACCGATCCCTTGCACTAAGCGCCCCAGCAGTACAATCCAATAGCCATCCTTCATTTGCCAAGAGGCCCAGCCGGAAATGATTCCACCTATCCCTGCAATAATAAGGCTTGGGATAATAATCTTCTTTCGGCCGAATCGGTCGGATAGATACCCTGCAATGGGAATCAAAAGAATAGCTACAAGAGAATATACCGTAATGATCATGCTGGATTGAAAGCCGGTGATTCCAAGCTTTTTCTCCATGGTCGGAAGAACAGGAATCAGCATCGAGTTGCCAAGTGTCATTACAAGCGGAATTGAAGAGAGAGCAAATAAGTCCCATTTCTTTTTTTGTTCCATAGTCGATCCTCCAAAAAGACAAATTCATTCACTTCGTTTATTGTCTTCAAAAAAAAGGAATTCATTCAAAGGCAAGAAGTCATTTTTTGGATACTTAAAAGCGGCTCGCTAAGAACTATAAGAAACAAGAAACAAGAAACAAGAATCAAGCCATTCTGTAGAGGTATCCTGGTCCATTCGAGTTTAGACTAGATATGTCTTCCGTTGTTATAAGGAAAGATAAAACTGCATATCGAGGGGGATCCGGCTCACGGTTTTTTCTGAAGCAGCTTGTTAATTTGATTCGAGAAAGCTGCCATATTCTGATTAAAATAGTAAGAGTTCCTTTTTCAAAGATAAGAGGCAGAGCTTTCATGAAGAATAGAAGCTTGGAATTTTTCCCGCTCCAGAGCTTGAACGAAAAGTGTCTGAAAAGGACCCCGCTTAAACTACTGGTGAAACACTCTGTGTTCAAATGTTCGTCCTATGTAACGGATTCAAAATAGGAGGGTATCTGGCTGTGTGCTCCCCTCTTGTCTTCAGGAGAACCGGGCTTGAACTTAATGGCCATAAAACCTTCATCAGGGACCAGGAACGGAGTGGAGATTCTTTATGAAGAAGCTGCTTTAAATCCAAACCGGGGATAATAGTGAGGGTGGCCCAAAACAACAGCATGCCTCATTGCTCTGTATTTCACCCTTTCCAAGGGCCTTCCTGACGGGCTTGCCAGGATGGAGAAGTTTTCACTGCTGCCATCAATCAATACTTCGCTCATTGGCAGGTGTCCGGCAACGTTCCCTTTATTGCTGACTGCTCAAAGATATAGCTGTGGGACAAACCATTCTGAATTTCTGATGTAATTTATCAGGTTCTCTTCATACTGGCCGCTGAAAGCCAGACCATTGAGGTTTTGGTCATCTTCCCGTTCATTGGCTGTCTCCTTTTAATCTCAATCTTCTTCTTCCTTTCCATTGCCTTTTCCTAGAATTACGTCGTTCTTAAGATAAAGCAAATTGGAAGTTGGTTTTTATTTTCTCTCAGATACATCTATTTCGGTATATTGAAGGTCCATGCTTTTAGGGATTTTTATCTCAAGAATTCCATCCTTGTACTGTGCGGTGGACCCCTTCTTCTTAACAAGACAAGGAAGAGTGATCACCTGTCGTTCTCCAGTGGAAGGGATATTCTCTAAGATGGCTTGATTAGAAGTATGAAACACTTTCACGCTTTTGACCAGGTCGTCATCCTGTATCTTAATTTGAATATAAATGCTCTCAAGGGCTTCAAATATATTCACCGGTATTTTTTCAACACTTTCATGAGGAGTATCTGTTTTCTCAGAATCATTCCGTCCTCCGCTCATCATAGTATTCATATTCTTCATGAAGTCACCAGGGTCCTGTGTCCCTTGCCAGTCACTCGGGAACATTTGCTTCATTACCCCCTTAACATACTGATCAACGTCCTGGGGATTCATACTCTTCATCATATCTTTCATGTTCTTGTTTAATGGAAAAAATGAGTTCCAGGGAAACATGTCTTATCACCTCTTGAGCATTGTAGAGTTATTTGAACGGGGGATACCAAAAATGTATTCTTGTGATCAAAAGCACTATAGGATAATGAAACGAGATATTCTCATACATCATATGCAGGCGGAAGCCCTGTAGTTCTCAGATGTTTACCTCATTGCCCAGTGGTTTGCAAATGAATATCTTAAGTTTTTTAAAGGCTCTTTTGGTAAGCTTTGCTGTTTGATACTAATTTCAAAAAAACCCTATTAGGTAGATAAAGTCTGGTAAAACCGAAAAGAAAAGAGCTGCTCTTCCCCTTTTAGAGTTAAAACTCTTAGTATCCGTGACATCCGACACCAACAATATTTGCGAAAACAGCCTTCTTAAAAAAATGCTTCAACGCTTGATAGCCCGAACCACTGAAACGATCCAGCCCCTCAGGGTCAAAAAATCTACTGTGAATAAAAGGAAAGACCGCCTTTTTTTCTCTGAGGAACATTTGCCTGTCGGGGCTGGACAAGGCGCTTCCGCTTTTGTTCCGTCCAGCTGCAGCGCCTAGCCCCTCGGGGTCAAATAACCCTCAGAGAATAAAAGGAAAGACCGCCTTTTTTCTCTGAGGAACATTTGCCTGTCGGGGCTGGACAAGGCGCTTCCGCTTTTGTATACATGTTTGACTTTGTTGTAAGAAGGGATAAGAGAAATAGGGAGAATATACCTCGATTTCAGGAAAGAAGCGCTGTTAAATAAGAAGAGAAAAATGCATAAAGGTGGCCGGTATGGAGGGATTTGAAAAAAACAAACGAAAAAGTGAATAAAATCAAAAAAAATATTTGGTTTTTTTAGGTAACAGTAGTAAGATGGTTTATGAAAAATGGTAATGTTGCACAGAGATGTGGCTTCAAAAGAAAACTCATTGCATTTTACTATTTCAGAATAATCTAAATACTATATCAATTGAACAAATAGTGGATAACTTTACCAGTTATACACTATTTCGAAAAGTTGGCGAAATTTTAAAGATTTTGTCACAAATGCTTTATCTCTTTACTTCAGAGTGATAAAATGTTGCTGTAAGCGTTTTATATTTCTTTTAAAATACTATACTTACATAGTATTCCAATAATGTAATTAAAAATTTAGAATGGCGAAATGGTTGGAGGTTTTTCAAAGTGAAAAGACAATCAACAAACCAGGCAGGACCATGGGAAAGTTTTTATGGCCCAAACCTTGGTTATATAATGGAAGTGTACGAGGTTTACCAGGAAAATCCGGAAGAAATCGACCCTGAACTTAAAGAACTATTTGATCAATGGGGACCGCCGGAAGCAGTAGAAAGAGAAGCAGGACAATCATCTCCTGCATCATCTCTTCCAACTGGAAATCAAGATTTGGGGAAAATTGTTGCTGCAGTTAATCTTGCTGATAATATCCGTACATATGGACATCTTGCCGCGGATATCTACCCGTTGAACGACCGTGACAAAGATACGAGAAGAATTGACTTGAAAGAATACAATTTGACTGAAGAAGACCTTAAGGGGATCCCGGTTGAATTCATCTGCCCTCAAGCACCTTCAGATGTACGTAATGGGCTTGATGCAATCAACCATCTGAAAAAGGTTTACACAAGCAAGCTGGCTTATGAAATTGCACATGTACATGAATTGGAAGAGAAGAGCTGGCTGAAAAACAAGATAGAGTCCGGTTCCATCTTGACAAAATCGAGTAAAGAGCAAAAACTTGCCCTTTTAAAACGACTTTCCGAAGTGGAAGGTTTCGAGAAGTACATTCACCGCACGTTTGTCGGACAAAAGCGATTTTCCATTGAAGGCCTTGATAACATGGTTCCTTTATTGGATGAGCTTGTTCGCTATTCTGTTGAAAATGGGGCAAGAACGATAAATATCGGGATGGCTCACCGTGGACGCCTGAACGTACTGGCCCATGTAATCGGCAAGCCATATGAAATGATCTTTGCTGAATTTCAGCACGCACCAAGCAAGGCCTTGATTCCTTCCGAAGGTTCAATTGGAATTACTTACGGCTGGACAGGTGATGTGAAATATCATTTGGGTGCTGACCGTAAAATCGGTGTGAGTGATACAGCAAGAGCAAGAGTAACACTTGCCAACAATCCAAGTCACTTGGAAGTTGTCAGCCCGATTGTGGCGGGATATACAAGAGCGGCACAAGAGGAAAGAGAACAAAATGGCTGCCCAACACAGAATCCTGAAACATCCTATGCAATCATGATCCACGGAGATGCAGCTTTCCCAGGTGAAGGAGTGGTAGCAGAAACGTTCAATATGAGCGGCCTGCGCGGCTTCAATACTGGCGGATCCATTCATCTTATCGCTAATAATATGATTGGATTCACGACAGAAAGCTATGACTCCCGTTCGACCAAGTATGCATCCGATACAGCCAAAGGATTTGAGGTTCCGATTGTCCATGTAAATGCAGATGATCCGGAAGCTTGTCTTGCTGCAGCTGTATTAGCTTACGAATACCGTAATAAATTCAATAAGGACTTCGTGATTGATTTAATTGGATACAGACGTTTCGGGCATAACGAAATGGATGAACCAATGGTGACCAACCCTGTGATGTATAACAAAATCATAAATCATCCGACTCCACGCAAGATCTATGAAGAAAGGCTGATCTCCGAAGGTATCGTGACCCAGGAAGAGGCGGCTAAGATGGAGAAGGATATAGAAAACACACTGAAAACAGCATTTGAAAAAGTGCCGACAAAAGATGAGAATCCTGATATCGTGATGAATCCGCCGGAAGACGTGACGAACGGTTTCCCGAAAATCGATACCAGTGTTGATTTTGATCAGCTCCGAGGATTGAATGACGAGCTGCTTCAATGGCCTGAAGGTTTCACCCCATTCAAGAAACTCGAGAAGATCCTTCAAAGACGCGGAGGCGTTTTTGAAGGAAAGGGAAAAATTGATTGGGCGCATGCGGAAACACTTGCATTTGCGACAATTCTTAAAGAAGGAACGCCGATCAGACTGACAGGGCAGGATTCCGAGAGAGGGACGTTTGCCCAGCGCCACTTAGTCCTGCACGATCATGACACGGGCCAGGAAATGATCCCCCTTCACCAGTTGAAAGATTCAAATGCATCCTTCTCCGTGTTTAACAGTCCGTTGACGGAAACGGCTGTAGTTGGTTACGAATATGGCTACAATGTATTTGCTCCTGAGACCCTAGTCTTGTGGGAAGCCCAGTTTGGTGATTTTGCCAATACCGCCCAAGTGATGTTCGACCAATTTATATCGGCAGGAAGAGCAAAATGGGGACAAAAATCGGGACTTGTCATGCTTCTGCCTCATGGGTACGAAGGGCAGGGACCAGAACACTCCAGCGCAAGACTAGAACGTTTCCTTCAAAGTGCCGCTGAATTCAACTGGACAGTTGCAAACTGCTCTACTGCAGGACAATATTTCCACATTCTGCGCAGGCAGGCAGCGATCCTTCAAAAAGAAGAGGTAAGGCCGCTTGTCATTATGACACCTAAAAGCCTGCTGAGGAATCAATTTGCGGCAGCAACAGCCGAAGAACTTGCCAATGGACAATTCCATTCAGTTCTTGAACAGCCAGGGTTGGGGGAAAACCCGGAAAAGGTAGAACGAATTGTCCTTACCAGCGGCAAAATGGCCATCGACCTCGAAGAAAACCTGAAGGGGAAAGAAGGTTTGGATTGGGTTCACATCCTTCGTGTGGAAGAGTTGTATCCATTCCCGAAGTCGGATATTACAGAAATCATGAAAAGGTATCCTAATCTGAATGAACTGCTTTGGGTTCAAGAAGAGCCTAAAAACATGGGAGGCTGGACTTTTGCGGAGTCACGCTTGCGTGATATAGCGCCTGAAGGTGTAGCAGTCAAGTATGCCGGCCGCAGAAGACGTTCAAGCCCGGCAGAAGGCGAGCCGATCGTCCATAAAAAAGAGCAATCCAGAATCATTAGTGAAGCGTTGACAAGATAAACAGGAGGAGGAAGACAAAGTGGCAGAAATTAAAGTACCAGAATTAGCAGAATCCATTACAGAGGGTACAATTGCCCAGTGGCTGAAGCAACCGGGAGACTATGTTGAAAAAGGGGAATACATTGTTGAACTTGAAACAGATAAGGTCAACGTGGAAGTCATTTCTGAGGAAGCAGGAACTATTCAGGAGTTAAAAGCTGAAGAAGGAGATACGGTAGAAGTAGGCCAGGTCATTGCGATAGTCGGTGAAGGCGGACAACAGCCGGCGTCTTCTGGAAATGCAGCAGAGGAAAAAGTTGAAGCTCCAAAAGAAGAAGCACAACCGGAAGAAACTTCTTCAAAACAGGATGATCAAGACAGCAAAAAAGAGCGTGTAATCGCATCTCCTGCTGCTCGCAAGCTTGCTCGTGAAAAAGGCATCGACTTATCACAGGTGTCTACAGACCCGCTTGGAAGAGTTCGCAAACAAGATATTGAAGCTTATGAGAACAAGCCACAGGCTGCTCCTTCTAAGCCTGCAGCATCTGAAAGCAAACCAGCCGCTGCACCTAAGCAAGATAATGGTAAACCGGTTGTACGTGAAAAAATGTCACGCAGACGCCAGACGATCGCCAAACGCCTGGTTGAAGTTCAGCAAAACGCTGCAATGCTTACGACCTTCAATGAAATTGATATGTCAAAGGTAATGGAATTGCGCAAGCGCAAAAAAGATAAATTCTTTGAGTCTCATGATGTACGCCTAGGGTTTATGTCATTCTTCACTAAAGCAGTCGTAGCAGCACTGAAGAAATATCCATATGTAAATGCTGAAATCGACGGCAATGAAGTTGTGCTTAAGAAGTACTATGATGTAGGAGTTGCGGTTTCAACTGATGATGGTCTTGTAGTACCGGTAGTAAGAGACTGTGACCGGAAAAACTTCGCAGAAATCGAAGGCGAAATCATGGAGCTTGCTACAAAAGCAAGGAAGAACAAATTAGCTCTCAGCGACCTTCAAGGCGGATCATTCACTATCACAAACGGCGGTGTATTTGGATCATTGCTTTCCACGCCAATCCTGAATGGACCTCAAGTAGGTATCCTTGGAATGCATACAATCCAGCTTCGTCCAGTTGCAATTGATAAAGACACAATTGAAAATCGTCCAATGATGTATATTGCCCTTTCTTATGACCACCGTATCATTGATGGTAAAGAAGCGGTTGGATTCCTTTCCACAATCAAAAATCTTCTTGAAAATCCTGAAGATTTGCTGCTTGAAGGATAATAGATAAGTTGAAAACACCAGCAGAATGCTTCTGCTGGTGTTTTTTTAAAAGGGCATTTAAAACGTGCTGTTTCTAAGAATATAGCAAGCAGCATAGACAATCATTAAGAATTCACAATAAATGATTTCAGGCAGTCGCTCAGCGAAGTCAGCAGCTATTGAACCTAAAAAAAGGAGAAAGCCTTAGAAAAGGCTCTCTCAGACTATCTTTCACTCAGGGGGTACTGCAGAAACATTCGGTTTTCTTAAGTATCAAATTTAGGCTTATATCTTCCTAATTGGCCTTATTCCTCGACTATGAATCTCCTTCTTCAACATTTGAATCCAGTCACGATCAGTTCCGGTTTTCTCCGCGTCACGATAAGCTGCAACCAACTGTTCATTACTCATAATCCTCATGGAAAACCTCCTAGGAAAATTAAATATAGAATTTTCTATATTTTCTATTTATTCTACAACTATTTCTGCCAGAAGAAAAGGGGTATTACAGAAAAATTTATAGAAGTTTTTACCATTCTTTAAAAATTTGCAATTCGATGGATTAAGACGTTCAGTGATTAAGAAAAGGTGAACTCCTTAGATTTACACCGCTTACAAGTAAGCGAAAGTTCTTCAGCTAAATAATAATTTTTCTTTGCGTTTTTCGTATACGGTGTTGCTATTCCATATAAATTTCAATATCGTTCACCATAAATGAACGGAAATTCCCTGGTAAGCAAGAAAGAAAAGAACTGCTCTTCCTATTTAGAGAGAGAAACTCGGGCTCTAGCCAGGCCGCTGATAAAGTCCAACAATTTGTCTAAAGGCAGAATCGCTCGCACTTCCAAGAGCGATTCTGCCTTTTTCATAAAAAGTTTATGAAAGAGTGCTGGTTTTTTGTTGAGGAGGGCCACTCCGCTTGATTAAGTGAATAAGGTAATGAGCTTTAGAGAGAGCGTCCAGTCATTCCCTTAATTGGGTACTGATCCGTGAATAAGGGAACTTTTTTCCCTTATCTGCAATTTCAAGCTCATTACGGGGAAAATAGAGGAACTTTTTTCCGTTATATGATGAAAAGTACAATTTTTCTAGCGTATTAAGCTAATTAAGGGAAATTTATTACCCTATTTTAGCTTTTCTTAGAGTTTTTTAAGAAATAAGGGAATCTCTTTCCTCTATTTACATCCAAAGCTTGCTTTAACCTAAGATGAAGTCAATAAAATCCTTCCTTAAAGAGGAAGAGGAGGTTGACTTTTTTCTTGCTCTCTATTCTGCATCAGCGTTAGAATCCAGTGGTGTTTTTTATTTTCCTGCCACCGCTGGAAAGACAGAAGGGTACTAATTAGAGGCAGTGACCGGTGGTGCCCTCGTTTAAGCCCTTGGAATTTTTTAGAAGGCAGCAATTTATGTAAAACAGCCTTCTTTAAAGGAGTGCGTATTGCTGAATTACATACCAATAAAGAAAGAAAACGAAGTACACAGTGTTGCATTTTTAATATTCCGAAATTTATGATAATATAAGGGCGGGAGATGTGGAGAACTTCAAGTAGTGCAGATCGCTTCCAATCCACAAAGGAAAAATCTTTTGCTTGAATGGGGGATATACTTTGACTAATTTATTGAATGTCACTGTAGGAAGATTACTGGAAGAGAAGGCTGAATTACAAGGGGAAAGAGAGGCAGTCATTTACAGTGACCGCAATTTAAGAATGTCTTATGGAGAGTTTGATCAACACTGCAGAAAAGTGGCAAGGGGCTTAATGGGACTGGGACTGCAGAAAGGGGAGCATATGGCTGTTTGGTCGACTAATACTCCCGAGTGGCTTGCCAGTCAGTTTGCTACTGGGAAGATGGGTGCTGTGTTGGTAACAGTCAATACCAATTATCGCACGGCTGAACTGGAATATTTGCTGAAACAGTCAGACGCAACTACCATTCTCTTGATGGACCAATATCGAGATGCTTCATATATCGAGATGCTTTATGAAATATGTCCTGAATTAAAAAATTCTCAGCCTGGAAACCTGGAGAGCAAACGCCTGCCCAGCTTACGGAATGTTATTGTCCTCAGTGAGAATCGATACAGCGGTACATACAATTGGCAGGATATTTTAAATATGGCTGATTCAGTTGAAGAGTCAGAATTGGTTGAACGCATGGGAAGCCTGAAGCCTCATGATGTCATAAATATGCAGTACACTTCAGGAACAACCGGCTTCCCTAAAGGGGTAATGCTCACCCACAGCAATATAGTGAATAACGCTTACAATATTGCGCAATGTATGAAGTTAACCGAGCAGGACCGCTTATGTATCCCTGTTCCTTTTTTCCATTGCTTTGGGTGCGTACTTGGAACCATGGCATGTGTATCTGTAGGTGCTGCTATGGTTCCTGTGCAGGAGTTCAATCCCAGAACGGTATTAGAAACAGTTCAGAATGAAAAATGTACGGGGCTGCACGGGGTACCGACAATGTTCATCGCAGAACTGAACCACCCCGAATTCGACCAATTTGATCTTTCTTCTCTTCGGACGGGAATCATGGCAGGCAGCAACTGTCCCATTGAAGTAATGAAGGGTGTCATAGAAAGGATGGGTGCTGATCAGATAACAATTGCGTATGGCCAAACCGAAGCTTCTCCTGTTATTACTCAGACCAGGACAGATGATCCAATTGAACTTCGGGTTGAAACAGTAGGGCGTGCACTGCCCAATGTGGAAGTGAAGATTGTAAACCCCGGCACAGCTGAAGAGGTGCCTTCAGGAACGCAAGGGGAACTGTGCACACGAGGGTATCATGTCATGAAAGGCTACTATAAAAATGAGGAAGCCACATCCTCTGCCATTGATTCTGATGGCTGGCTTCATACGGGGGATCTCGCCGTTATGGATGAAAATGGATACTGCAGAATCACTGGAAGGCTGAAGGATATGATTATCAGGGGAGGGGAGAATATTTATCCTCGGGAAATAGAGGAGTTTTTATATACTCACTCCAAAGTCATGGATGTTCAAGTTGTTGGAATACCTGATGAAGTATATGGAGAAGAGGTCATGGCATGGGTCATCCTTAAAGAAGATGTAACAGCAACGGCCGAGGAACTGCGAGAATACTGCACAGGAAGAATTTCCCGTCATAAGATTCCGCGCTATATTGAGTTTACAGACGAATATCCTATGACAGCTTCAGGAAAGATACAAAAGTTCAGATTGAGAGAAGAGGCTGAAAGGAAGGCCTTGCAGCGTTAAATGAAATGAAGCCGGTCTGCTGTTTCAGCAGCCGGCTTCATCATTTAATTACGCAGATTTATGTATTTTTAATTTAAGTCACCTAAGTATGTCTTAATGCTGCTGTAAATCGCACTGCATATGTAAGGTAGCGCCTTAGTGATAGGTGGGGTGTGTTTCGTCCCGCACTTTCCAGCAATAAGGATTACTTGCCAACCTGCTGGATTGCTGTTAGTACGAGCATGCATGAAGGCCCCCTGCATGTAAATGGAGTACATTTTCTATAATTTATTCAAAAATATGCGAGATGAACTTTCAGAGTAATAGATATATATAGGGATATGACCATGCTTGAAAAAAGGAGTTTATTCATATAGTGTAGAAAGACAATAATGATGTGCTGGGTCAGAGGTTAACGAATAACATTTGAAGTCAATTCAACAGGGGGTTACATAGAAACAATGAAACTGTTTGTGTATGGATCTTTAAGGAAAAATCAAAAATACCATTACTACCTGGAAAAGTCCAGCCTGGTGTCAGAGCAAGCCTGGATGAATGGTGAGCTGTATGACACTGGTGAAGGCTATCCTGCTCTAAAAGAAGGGAACGAGAGGGTATTTGGAGAAATATATGAAATTAATCCGGCTGTGCTGGCGAGCATCGATGAATTAGAAGATTATAAGGAAAACAGAGATCATAACCTTTATTTAAGACAGTCGGCTCCTGTACAAACCGACAAAGGTCCGGTTGATGTCATATGTTACACTGGATATCAATCATCGCTTTTCCAGGAGCGTATAGCTTCGGGCGACTGGACATTACATACTTTTATGCAGCAAAAACCAGAATCTCTTCTTTATTTTGCCTATGGTTCGTGTATGGATCTTGAACGATTCAAGCTTGCAGGGGTTGATCATCATTTCCGAGAACCTCTGGGGAAAGGAATTTTGAATGGTTACTCAATGAAATATACCTTTATTGTGGAAGATGGAGGCCGGGGAGATATCCTTGAAGATGGAGGAACGACAGAAGGTATAGTATACAGACTTCCGTTCGAGGCTGTGGATTATCTTTACAAAAGAGAAGGCGTGGTACCCGGCAATTATAGGGCTGCACTTGTGAATATAGAAGTCAATGATGTGGTGATTCCCAATGTGCTGACGTTCATTGTAAATCACAAAGGTGAAGAAACCAGGCCGCCGGCTCATTATGCGAGAGAAATCCTAAGGGGGGCCCTGCCTTTCGTCAGCCAGGAGTATCATTTGAAGTTAAAAAAACAGCTGTTATTGCTGGGAATGTCCGAACAGGAAGTTGATGGGCTTTTGTCTGAATAAGTGAGATGGCGGCTTGGCTCCTGGATTGGACCGCAGACACATGCTGGCCGGCTGTAGAAAGTTGTGGTCGGCAATACTCACCATTTAGAGCAAAAAGAAAATTTTATAAAGGTGAAATGAATGAACACTAATGAAATTATTAAGGCAATCGATGCCCACCATTGGGATTATGAAAAAGAATGGATCCCTTCTTATATTGAAACTTTAGAAGAAGACGGATTGAGAGCGATAAAGAATCCGCGATTAAACAATGTTTTCAGTAATAAAGTAGTGGAGTTGTCCGCTACTGATCCTGACTGCAGAATGAATAAATGGCGGAAGGTGAAGGCCTTTTTTGGAGAGAATTCTTTCAGTCTCTGGCTGGAGAGATCTCAGAGCAGCTTGCTGTCCCCATTATTAAAAGCTGATGGATATGAAATGACAGACAGATATGACGGGCTTGCCTGCATGTTGAACAATCTGCCTGCATCCTTGCCTCAAAACAGAGAAATCCGATTGAGTGATGTAGAGGATGAAGAAGAAATACAAAGTCTGGTAGAAGTATCTTCAACAATTTGGGGGTACCAGGAAGATCAGTATGGAAAGCTTTTCGACCAAAGAAAAAGTTATATAACCTCCCCTTACAGGAAAGGGGGATATATATTGGCTCGTAAGGATTCCAAGCCGGCGGGGTACAGTAATTACAGGTACAGCAGTGACGGCCGGACGATGTTCATGAATGGAGGAGGGGTGCTCCCTGAATTAAGGCATCAGGGAATTTATTCTGAAATGGTCAACTTCCGCTTGGCTCATGCCAGAAGTAAGGGAGCTATCCTTGCAACTTGCCAAGCCAGACAAGGCCACTCCTCTCCTGTTTTAAAGAAGCTCGGGTTTAAACAATACGCTGAATATGACTATTGGGTGTATAATAGATAAACAACCTGATAGCTATTAAGACAGGAGGAAGAGCATGGCTTTCTTGATAGAACTCGTAAATGATCTAGGCTATTTTGCCATGTTTATATTCAGCTGGCTGATTTTTATAGGACTGCCGCTGCCCAATGAAGCAGCAGCAGCCTTTTCAGGTGTGCTCACAGAATGGAGAGGCTATTCGCCTGTCCTCGCCTTTACATCAACCTACTTGGGTATCATCAGTTCAGGCACATTTGGTTATGGAGTCGGAAGATGGGCAAAGGCACGTGTTCTGTATAAAATTGAAACATCTAAATCAAAAAAGCTTTACCGCAAGGCTCAAACCTGGTTGAGACAGTACGGTCCAATCGGGATATCTTTCAGTTATTTCATACCAGGTGTCCGCTTGGTCATGCCCTATATAGCGGGTGCGTCGGGAATATCTTTCCGCACCTTCATGATGGCTGCTTATCCTGCTGCCTTTATTTGGTGCATGATTTATTTTCAGATAGGCAGGCTTTTTCCATCCACTTTTACAATTATCATTGAACATCTTTCTTTAGTCGCTGCGGCAGCGGCTGTGATTGTGTTCTTCGCACTGATTGGGTTTTGTTATTTCAAAAGGAGGAAACAATCTTCGAGAACCATCATGAATAGAGGAGAATAAAACTAACCGCTGGGAATGATGTGGTCACTTTCTTCAACCAGTGTATAATAGCTCCCCAAAAAACCGATAGCCTTGATGACTGTCTGATTTCCTTCTTTGCCTTCAAACGTTCTTGATATTGTATTAAACAGAAGGTATCCGTCTTTTGTTTTAGAGCCGGTTATAATCAAAGTGCGGTATTCATCTGATTCCTGATCCTTCATTGTACAAGAAACGGGGCCGCAGGAGAGGCCATATTCATTTTTCAGCCACCTATTAAAATCTTGTTCTGTCGGACGGTGTGCCGCAGAATAAATTAATAACGCGCAAAGCAACATGGCCAGCAGTCGATTTAATAGTTTTTTCATTGCTTACAACCTCTCAAAAAATGTATATTCCTACTATACCATCTAATAAGTTACCGAGACAGCCCAGGGGTACTTCCATCCCAAATATAATGAAAATACTGTTCCATGGTCAAACCGGCTATTGAAGTCCGTGCCCGGGGAGAATATACTATAGGGAAAGATAAAGAAAGGAGAATCCCAAAATGATTCATCGCGATTGGACAAACCGTCCTTCCATCAAAACCGTCAAATGTAAACATACGAACGCTGCGAAGTATAAGGTTGAAAACGTGTTAACACCTGGAAAAACCTATGAGGTTAAAAACGAGTCAGAAGATTATCTGTTTGTTGTTGATGACAGCGGCAAAATGGGCGGCTTCTATAAAGACTATTTTGAGGAAGCGAAATAAGGTCAGGTGAGTAAGAAGGAGTGGGTTGCATAGGCAATCCACTCCTTTTTTTGATGTGCTTTTTTCGTAAACACTGTTCCTATTACATATAAGTTTTAAAAAAACTACCGTCATAAATGAGCGAAAAAAACTATTAAACAAGAAAGTAAAGAGCTGCTCTTCCGGTTAAAGAGAAAAACTCAGATTTCAGGGAGGGAATCCGATACCCGAGATTTTTCCGAAAGCCACAATTTATGAGAAAACAGCCTTTTGATATGACAGGGTAAACTATAAGTATGATCGATTCTTTCACAGGCAGGAGATACAGGCAAATTGATGTGCGTATATTAATTGTGATTTTGTTCAACGGCAATCTTCCTAAGACGGTGAGATAACGTATTGCGAATAGGAATAACGATATCCTATAGAAGAATGAACCTTAAAACACGAAGTCAAAACTCAATACGATTTTTTTGAAGTATTTTTAAAGCTCTTTCGCAAAGATTGTGGCTATTGAGAAATAATGGATTTCCGCTCCAGGCGGACGACTTCGCGGGGCGGGCGCCCGGCCTCCTCGGCTTCATAAAAAGCGGAAGCGGCCGTTCAGCGACGTACAGATTTTAGGGCTCTCGCATGAGATAAAGGAATCACGAAGAGCGACAGCGATTCGATGATGACTTATCGCAAGGAGAGAGACCGAAATCTGCTAGCCGCTGGCCGCTGAAGCTAGATTCGCCTTTATAAAAAGTGGATGCGCCCTTGTTAGGCCCGACAGGCAAATAACCCAAAGCGAAAAAAAGCGGTCTTCCCTTTTATTCGCTTTGGGTTATTTGATCCCGAGGGGCTAGGCGCTGGAACTAGACGACCGCTATTCCCGCAGGAGATCGCACGCCTTATACTTCAATCCTCCTACGAAAAGAGGGATGAAAGTAAAATCGTATTCTAATGTAATATTTTCTTAGAAAAGAATACTTTCGAATTTTTTAACTTCCAATAAAACCCAATTAGCAAGATTCTTCCCACAAATATTATGTTTTTTCTCTCTAAACGATGGAGTATCTCTTTACTTCTTGCTCACCAGAATATTTTAGTGAATGATATCTGACTAAATTCATATTAAATAGCAACTAAGTTTACGAAGAGAGCTATTTCTAAAAACCAGCTTCTGGATTTGCTGCCAAGCCTCAAGATTGAAAAGATTCCGCGATGTTACCCGCGAACACTAGAGTAAGAGTAAGAACCTTCCAGGATAATGGCTGGTTAATAGAAATTCACTTTCGTATTTACTTTTCGCAAACGCTTTGAAACACGTTAAAACTACAATCGTTGCAGTGAAAACGTTTTTACATGTAGAATGGTCTCTAGTGCAGAATTTCGTTTTTAGGAAGGAAGTATAATTATGACGATTGAAAATCAATTACCTAGTGCTATTTCAGATATTTTAACTAATAGAAGAGGCCAATTTGCCAACAGGGAAGACCAGACACTGATAGGGGAAGGGGGCTATACTGCAGAAGATGCCGCGGTACTGGAGGATGCAGTGATTGCCCTTGCGATGGGGAAGAATGTGTTGCTGAAAGGGCCTACGGGTTCTGGGAAAACAAAGCTTGCCGAGACCCTCTCATCTCTGTTTGCACAGCCGATGCACAGCATCAATTGTTCAGTCGACATGGATGCCGAAGCCCTGCTTGGGTACAAGACAATTGCCGAAAAAGAGGGCAGGAATACGATAGAGTTCATCGAAGGCCCAGTAATCGAAGCGATGAAAAAAGGACATCTTCTCTACATTGATGAAATTAATATGGCTAAGCCGGAAACTCTTCCGATTCTAAATGGGGTGCTGGATTATCGGAGGATGATTACAAATCCGTTCACTGGCGGCGTCATTAAAGCAACTGAGACATTCGGAGTTGTAGCTGCAATTAATGAAGGGTACGTGGGAACTGTTCCTTTAAATGAAGCATTGAAGAACAGGTTTGTTGTCATCGATGTTCCTTATATCAGCGGCGAGACTTTAAAGTCTGTACTTATGGCACAAAGCAAACAGCAGGATGAGAAGCTTGTAGAGAAGTTTATCTCCTTGTCTTCCGATCTGCTGGTACAGGTTCGGAATGGGCAGATTTCTGAAGAAGCTGCTTCCATAAGGGCGCTGATAGATGCCTGCGACCTTGCCGTTTACCTTCCTCCACTGAGAGCCATTCAGCGTGGAATTATTGACAAGCTGGAGGATGACAGAGAAAAAGCCGCCATCCTGAATATTGCAGAAACTTTATTTGAGTAAGGGTTGATTGTATGCAGAGATTTATTCAGTTTAACGATGAAACGATCGATTCATTTCTCTTTATGGAACTTTCCGACCTGGCCAAGACCCTCTCTAAAAACAGCGGGATGGAGCTGGAGTATGGTCCACATTCCTACTTGGACTATAAAAACGAAAAGGTCTTTGTTACACACTTTTGGGATCATAGAAGCAAGGTGGAAGAACTTCATGGTTTAAAAAGTGATATCTTTCTCAGGACAATCGGTAATCTCAAACATACTGATGTTTCTAAAACGGCTGAGTACATCGAGAAGGTCAAGGAGACACGGCTTTCAAGCTTGGGCAAGCAATTATTTGTTCTGGGAGAAGACATTCGCTTAGAGGAGATCTGCAAAAGGGAGAGGCCGGGTACAAAAAAGGCCTTTGCAACGAGAAGAAGCTTGTACCGTCAGCATTTTCAATCGCAATTAAAAGTAAACCTTGTAAAAAGTGTATTTACAGACTCCTTGTTTAACAGCATATATCTGATTCTCAATGCACAGTCTCCTCTGGAACAAGCTGCATCCATCAATGAGCGGATAGACCTTGCCATGCCTTACGTGAGCAGTACTCTTTCCAGGTTTTTTGAAACTGAATCAACTGAAGATGTCAGCCGGATTTGTCTGGAATTAATGGAAGTATTCGAGGAGATTCTTGAAAAAGATATGCTCAATGAGTATTTTCATTTGCCGGAAAAAGTCTTTACCCAGGATGAGCAAGGAATGACCATTGAAGATCTTAAAAGAAAAGATCCGCTTCAAAATGATGATACTCTTGAAGAAAAAAGTACTGGAGAAGAAGAAGTATTTGAGGAGGAAATGAAGACTTGGCATCGAGAAACGAGTGATAAAGGAGATTCCTTTTTGCAGTTTGATCTCGATCAAGGTTCTAAATCCGATTTAATGGGCAATGGAGTGAGAGAAGGAGAGAAAGGCGACCAGGCACTTGGTATGGTGCAAGGCTCTTCACAAGAGACAGCTAACAAGGATTTTTCACAAATGGAAGCAGCTCGGCAGGATCATGAAGAGGAAAAAGGCGGAGGGGAAACAGAGTATGGAAAAGAAAACCGATTTGCCTATCCGATTTTCCTAAAGCCGGATCACCCGAACTATGAGGAATTTAAGGCTTATGATCATAATAAAGGACTGATTTCTCCTTATCAGAAGAAGCTTCAGAAGATGATAGAAAAAACGTTGGAACATAAAAAAATTCTGCCAAGAAGTGACCTGCATTTCGGACGATTGAATAAGAAGTTATTAAGGTTCCTGACTGATGACAATCCAAGACTTTTTCATAAGAAACAGAATCCTTCAACAGAGATTGATGCTGTCTTTTCCCTGTTGGTGGATTGTTCTGCTTCCATGTATGACAAAATGGAACAAACTAAGCTTGGAATCACACTTTTTCATGAATCCTTAAAATCATTGAGAGTTCCCCATGAAGTAGTGGGATTCTGGGAAGATACCAACCATGCTACAGAAACAAAGCAGCCCAACTATATGAAAGCTGTCCTGGATTTTAGGACCAGCCTGAAGCCTGGCATGGGTGCCGAAATTATGAGTTTGCAGCCTGAGGAAGACAATCGTGATGGTTTTGCAATCAGACTGATGACAGAAAGACTGCTTCAGCGAAGTGAAAAACAGAAATTCCTCCTGGTATTTTCAGATGGTGAACCAGCAGCCTTCGGATACGAACAAAATGGAATCGTAGATACACATGAAGCGGTCTTGCAAGCCAGAAAACAGGGGATTGAAGTGATCAATGTTTTTCTTTCAAATGATGAAATTACGGAAGCGCAGCGGAAAATGATTGAAAATATCTATGGGAAATTCAGCATCCTGGTTTCTAATGTTGAAGAACTGCCTGATGTTCTCTTTCCTTTGCTGAGACGCCTTTTGATTAAAAGTATATGAACCCGGCCTGTCACTTATTGTGGCAGGTCTTTTTAAAAGGCTGTTTCGCATAGATTGTGGCTATTTTAAAAGTAATGGATTTCCGCTCCAGGCGGCGACTCCGCGGGGCGGGCGTTGAGCCTCCTCGGCTTCGCCTGCGGGGTCTCACTGTCCTTGAAAAGTGAAAGCACCTTGGTCAGACCCGAAAGGCAAATGTTCTCAAGAGAAAAAAAGCGGTCTTTCCTTTTATTCTCTTAAGGTTATTTGACCCCGAGGGGCTAGGTGCTGGAGCTAGTTCCCGCTAATCCCGCAGGAGGTCGCACGCCTTCCGCTCCAATCCTTCTAAGTAAAGGGGAAAAGGAAAAAATATTCAAAAGCAACAATCTTTTAGAAAGGCTCTTTTCGTAAACTTTGTTGCTATTTGATACTAATACCGAAAAAAATAACCATATTAAGAGGAATGAAAACTGGTAACACCGAAAAGAAAAGAGCTACACTCTCTCGACATGAGATAAAACTCTTAGTATCCGGGGGGAAATCCGGCTCTTGGGATTTTCCGAAAGCAACAATATATGCGAAAACAGCCTTTAGAAAAGAGCCTTTTTATAAGTTAAGAAAGATAAAATTTTCAGTCCGAAAATTAGTGAGTGTTTCTCAAGCCGGCTCCAGCACCCGAGGGTCCGTACCTACCGGAACGGATTTAGCCCCTCGGGATAAAATTACACTAAGAGAATAAAAGGAAAGCCTGCCTTTTTTCTGTCTAGAACATTTGCCTGTGGGGGCTGACCAAGTCGCTTGCGTTTTTGTTCTTCTAGTTTTACATAGAGATGTAATGGATATTATATAGAGATAGGTTCTGTACCTTCAGAAACAGAAATAAGCGTCATAATACGTTAGTTCCAGTTGTACATATCTTTTATTCTTTAAAGAAAGGAAGGAATCTAATGGAAGAACTCGATCTGCATCATATTTTTGAATTAGGGTTAATTCTGGTCATGATAGCTGCCGGTATTACGGCGATTGCTAAAAAATTCAAACAGCCATATCCGATTGCTCTCGTTATCATTGGTGCCTTGATAGGTCTTTTCAATATTCCGGTATTGGAGCCTTTGAAACTGTTTATAACAGAAGGAGAAGTTTTCAACTTTGTCATCATTACTCTTTTTTTGCCGGCTCTTCTCGGAGAAGCAGCGCTAAAGCTTCCTTTCTCGCATTTAAAAGAGAATAGGAAACCAATTTTTACACTGGCGTTTGGGGGTACCTTCCTCTCTTACTTGATCATTGGGTTCGGTACTATGTACTTTTTCAACTTTTCCATCCCTGCAGCCTTTGTTTTTGCAGCCTTAATGAGTGCAACCGACCCTGTAAGTGTACTCTCCATCTTCAAGAGCGTCGGCGTCCATAAAAGGCTTTCTGTCGTAATTGAAGGTGAAAGCTTGTTCAATGATGGACTTGCGGTCGTACTTTTTAATATTTCAGCATTCTACTTGCTCTCCTATCTGGATGCTGGATGGTCCGGCTTGGGGAGCGGTCTATGGGAGTTTATCAGGGTCGTTGCGCTCGGACTGATCATCGGGGGTTCACTTGGTTATGGATTCTCGATCCTGACCAAGTATTTTGATGATTATCCTCTGGAAATCATATTCAGTGTCATCCTTTTTTATGGTTCCTTTTTGCTGGCAGAAAGCGTACATGCTTCAGGAGTCATAGCGGTGGTCGTCGCAGCCCTGATCTTCGGTAACTACGGCGGAAGAATAGGCATGAGCCCGACTACTAAATTGAATATCAATAACTTTTGGGATGTGGCGGCTCTCCTAGCCAATTCACTTGTATTCCTTATGGTAGGGCTGGAAATAACCAGGATTGATTTAGTGGATAAGTGGCAGCTGATCATTGCGGCCATTCCCCTTGTCCTGATAGCAAGGAGTGCTGCTGTTTATGGAAGTCTGATGCTTATCAAGAGTTTTCCGCTTAAGTGGAAGCACATCTTGAACTGGGGCGGCTTAAAGGGTTCCTTATCTGTAGCTCTTGTACTGAGCCTGCCAAGGGACTTTCCTGGCAGGGAAGACATCCTTGTCCTGGCCTTCAGCGTCGTTTTATTTTCACTTGTGGTCCAAGGTCTCTCCTTAAAACCGTTGATCGGGTTTCTTGGGGTGAAACCTGACAGAGAAGGCTCTATTGAATTCGAGAAACTTATTGCAGAACTGCACCGCTATGAAACAGCGATAGCTGAAATCCATAGAGTGAAGAAAAAGCTGTATATCACGGACCCAGTATCTGATGACTTGATCAAAACGTACCAGGAAAAAATTGATCAGTTGAAAAACCAGATTAATGAGTTGTTCGACCGAGTTCCTGATTTAAAGCAAAAACAAATGAATACATTGAGAAAGCATACCTTGTATGCGGAACACGAAGCGGTTGACCTTCTTCTTAGAGAAGAAATAATTTCGAATGAAACAGCAGATAGGGAACATGAACGAATCACGGATGCAATTGTTAATATTGAAGACAGGCATTGAGTCCTTGGGGTGAGCAACAAAAAAAGGCTGGGTATCAGCCTTTTTTTGTACTCTATTTTAAATGCAGCAGTTTGTTCTTTAAATCGTTTTCCATGGAAATCAATTCTTTTTCAGCCTGCTGCCTCTTCGAACGGCCTTCTTGCTGTATCCTCAGTGTTTCTTCAATAGTGGAGATCAGGTTTTCCTGCGTTTTTTTCAATGTTTCCATATCAATGATGGCCCGTTCATTTTCTTTTGCTGCCTCTATGCTGTTTGTTTTAAGCATTTGAGAATTTTTCAACAATAACTCATTGGTCGTATCTGATACCTGCTTTTGTGCCTGAACGGCTTTCTTTTGATGAAAAAGAGTGAGAGCGATGGCGATTTGGTTCTTCCAAAGGGGGATGCTGGTCAGTATGGAAGACTGTATTTTTTCAGCCAATGCTCCATTCGTGTTTTGGATGAGACGAATTTGCGGTGCTGTCTGAATCGTCATCTGTCTGCTGATTTTTAAATCATGAATCCTCTTTTCGAGGCGGTCAAGGAATTGCAGGGCGTCATTGACTTCTTGGTAGCCCATGTCATCTTGAGAAGATTCTGCTTTCCGCCTTAAAGCAGGGATGGTAACAGTCGTTAGTTCCTCATGCTTCAGTTCAGCAGCAGCAATATATATATTTAAAGACTGAAAATAAGTTTTATTCTTGTCATACAATTCATCCAGAAACCGGTTATCATCTATAAGAACATTTTTTGAATGTTCAAGTTTTACAGAAATTCGATCTACTTGACTGCCGATTTTTTGATATTTTGACAGGACTTCTTGTATAGAACTGGAGAGCTTGCCGAAAAATCTTTTGACGAAGCCTTTCTTCTCATCAGAAAGTTCCTCAGGGTTCATTTCTTTCAATCTCTTCATCAAGTCGTTCAGGACATCTCCGATCGGTCCGACATCTTTCTTTTGGACATGATCAAGCATGGAGTGAGAGAAGTTAGACATCTGGGTCTGTGCGGCTGTCCCATACTCCAGTATAGCCTGGCTGTTTCCGATGTCGATTTGCTTGGCGATATCCTGCGCTTTCTGCCTGTGTTCAGGTGTCAGGCGGTCGGCAAGCATCATGGGTGCATTGCTGACCTCATTTACTTCGGATTTGTTTCCGGCAAAAGGATCTGCCAAAAGACTTTCTAAATCATCATTTTTATAGTCAGTAGAATGATTTGAGTTCATGAGTTTGCTCCTTTTATTTTTTGTTTTTGCGTGCAACATCCAACTCGAAATCCAAGGTTTGGATGTCGTTGGAAAGTACACTCATCAGATCTTCTTGAAGCGAATCCTCCAGGGAATGGAGTGTGCGCTTGGCATCTTTTATAGACTGAAATACTTGATCATTTTTAATTGGCTGTGTAGCCAGGTAAGTATATTTCTCCGAAAGCTCCACCACGGAGTCCAGATGATAGAAGAAGAATTGTTCACTCTGATAAAACTTTTTCGGCTCTTTCCGAACAATTGCATAGATCCTGCGGGCGAGCCTGTTCAATTCCAGAATTTGTTTAAAGGCACCAAGGGAGCGGACTTGGAATTGAGCCTTTTGCAGGCGTTTGATTTTCACCTTGGCTTCTTTCAAGTTTTTATCTATATAACGGTAATCCTGTAAGGAAATGCCGTTTTCCTTAAGAAATCTCCTTGTGTACACCCATTTTCCAAGCGTGGAAGCCAGAAAGGCAGCAGCTATTCCGCCTAAAGCTCCTGCAGGAACGGATTGTTCGAATCCAAATATCATCACAAGGAAAGTGATGAAAAACCCATTAATTCCTAAAAATGACTTTAAGAATGTCAGAGGTATTGATTTCATATGATCTACTCCTTAAATCGTACTGTATTAAAAGCGATAGCTTTATTACTATTTATTACGATTCAATACTATAAAAGTTTCAAAAATCCTGCAAATATAGAGGAATTAAATATAAATGATTCTCGGCGACACTTGATTACTAGGGCTTTTTCTCTTCTCAATGGCCCGGTAACTTCATTTGCGAACCAGCATTGCAAATAAAAACTGACCAACTATTGGGCCAGTCTTATTTTGCCGCTGGAGCTGCCCTGACTCAACCGGCAAAAATTCCGCTGGCTGGCCCGGCAGCTTTCATCCGTTTACATATTATAATGTTTTAAAACTCTCCACCGAGCGGGAGTTTTCATCCGCCTCAAGTTCATTAATATGGCAAACGTCTACGCGGGAAGACGGACTCGCTCCATTCTTGACAAAGGTGACGAAATTCTCAATATCAGATTCATCTCCCTGAGCAGTAATTTCAACTGAACCATTATCGAGGTTCTTTGCCCAACCAGAGATGCCCATTTCGTCTGCCTTGTTTTTAGTGAAATGACGGAATCCAACTCCCTGTACGTGCCCTTCAACAAATAAATGTACTTTTCTCTTCATTTTAATCCTCCTGTAAAATCGTCATTTCTTTTATTCCCCAACAAAGAAATGGTTAACCTTATACTCTTTGAAAGAATCCTGGGTTAAACATTTGATATAGTCTTTGCAACTTTATTAAATTTTGATTTCAACGGTTAAGAAGCGCAATTTTCTGTTAAAATGTTAAATGTCTTTTTAAATGTCTCATTTCGTAAACTTTGTTGCTATTTAGTATGATTTTCGAAAAACATCACTAGATTATAACTTTAATATCCTGGTAAGCAAGAAAGAGAAGAGCTGCTCGCCCCGTTAAGAGAGAAAAACATTTGTATCCAGGGAATATCCGGCTCTCAGGATTTTTCCGAAAGCAAAACTCTATACGAAAACAGCCTTTAAATAACGAAAAAGGAGGGAGACCCTTCTGTGAAAAAGTATGTCATCGCCATCATTTTATTTTTTTCATCTGTTATCACTGTGTTTGCTCAAGAAGAAGAAAACCAAAAACCCTCAATGCTCTTCAGTGAGAGCGGAATCATGGTCGACACTGATACTGGGACAATTCTATATTCAAAAAACGCGAAGAGGCCCATGTCTCCTGCCAGTATAACCAAAGTAGCCACTGCTGTTTACGCTGTTGAAAAGGGGAATTTAGATAGTATGGTGACAATCAGCAAAGAGGCGGCTGAGACAGAGGGATCGTCTGTGTACTTGCTGGAAGGTGAACAGATGTCACTTAAGCAGCTTTTGACCGGAATGATGATTAATTCAGGCAATGATGCTTCTGTGGCTATTGCAGAACATTTGGATGGTTCAGTTAAAAAATTCAGTGAGAACCTTAACCTATTTTTAGAAGAAAAAGCCGGCGTTACAAACAGCCATTTTTCCAATCCTCATGGCCTTTATGAAAAGGGACATTATACAACAGCAGAGGACATGGCCTTAATCATCTCTTATGCCATGAAAAATAAGGATTTCAAAGATTTATTTTCTTTGAAAGAAGTAGAATGGAAAGGGAAAGGCTGGGAAACAACATTATTTAACCACCACAAGATGGTCAAGGGAGAAATGGATTTTCCTGAGGTGACCGGTGGAAAGAATGGCTATGTAGATGAATCGAAACATACTCTCGTCACAACTGCTTCTAGTGAAAACCTTTCGATAGCAGTAGTTTTATTAAAAGCGCAATCCAAAACGGCCATATACCAGGATACTGATGCTTTACTGAAATATGGGTTAACCCATTTCCGGCATAACGTCATTCCAAAAGGAGAGAGATATGCAAACGGCGGGAAGGAATATTTCTCAGATAGGGAGATCGTTTATACCAGTCTTATGGGAGAGGAAGACCTTATCTCCTTAGATGCTACCGGGGGATTGAACTATACACTGGATGGAAAGCAGCAGCTGTTGAGTAAGCTGCCTGCCATCCCGAAAAAATCAAAGGGACAGCAGAATGAGAGAGACCAGGAAGAAAGTGGGGATCCTGTTAACAGCCAGCTGGTTCTATATCCTGTTTATCTCTACTTTGGACTGCTGTTGATAGCAGGCGCCGCGGCAGTAAGAAATAAAAGAACGTCCGCATAAATGTGTGTAAGTATGGAAGCAGGCTCACCAGCTATTTAAAGTGCCAGAAACCTACTGGGTCTGCTTCCACGGTTTTTGAGCTTCTTTATTTTGGCTGTAACCACTGAGCAAGGGATGATACATGCATTGAGAAGCTGGAAAGAAGGGAGCTGTCTGCAAGGAAGAGTAGAGAACCAATTGTGCAGACTAGTGCCATCTCTTCTTCACCTGTTGACAAGTCTTACAGAAAAGTGTATAGTTAATATTTGTGGTAATGAAACACCATAAGTCAGGTCTTACTGACTACTAATCTCCGTAGTAGTACATCGAAAATTTTCTTCTGCAGATCAACTACAGCTTGATCGATTTTTTTGATCCTTATGCTGACCGGACGAATAGATCCGGAGAAGATAAGGAGGCCTTTTTCAATCCAGCTAAAAAGGCTCAATATTATCCGATGCAAACAGAATGAGAGTTGTATGATATATGTTATTGCTAGATTTTCCCCTAATTCTCACTGGCATGGCCTAGGAGCCATAAGGATGATTGAGAGGAAGGGCTTTCATTGTCTTAGGGCAATTTATCAATGATTGAACCCGGTGTGTACATCATACAAACCCAAGGGAAAAATATAGTAAGACTTGAAAAGATGCACACTTCTTTTTATTGTGACTATTCAGAGTTACAATAAAGGGGAGTGTGTTTTTCATATGTAAATATTTTAGGGTCTTTTCGTAACTATGTTGCTATTTGATATTAATACCGAAGAAAATCAATATTAAGAAGTAAAAATACGGTAATGTTAAAAAGAAAAGAGCTGCTCTTACCCGATAAGAGATAAAACTCTTAGTAACCGGGGGAAAATCCGGTTCTTGGGATTCTTCCGTAAGCAGCAATATAAGCTAGAACAGCCATATTTTAAAAAGGCAGGATAGTTTTTACTACATAGTGTGAGGGATGTTTATGATCTATATTCTTATTGGATTAGGCGGAGCGGCAGGCAGCCTGTTAAGATATATGACGGGGAATTTGTTACTGGACTTGAATCCTTATGCGTTTCCCTATGGGACGCTGGCAGCCAACTTGGCGGGGTCTTTTGTGCTGGGGCTTTTAACAGAATCATCGTTGAAGAATGGCAGGATTTCTGCTGAAGTATCGGCCGCTCTTGGAACGGGGTTGATTGGTTCTTTTACAACCTTTTCAGCATTTAGTGCTGAAACAATTGGACTTTTGTACAGAGGACACTTTTACTTGGCATTAATATATTTTATTTTAAGTGCATTGGGTGGACTCTTATTTGCCTTTGGCGGACTTAAAGCCGGGAAGAGGAAAGGAGTGAGAGGATGATTTTAATGGCGATCGCAGCTGGAGGATTTCTGGGGGCTGTCTCACGCTTTGTAATCGGAAATGCAGTCAAACGCCGATTCCCTTCAAGTTTTCCTTTGGGCACACTGTCTATAAATGTGGCAGGTGCTTTTCTGCTGGGCGTGCTTTTCGGTTTGGGAATCGAAGGGGGACCATACGCATTTTTCGGAATTGGATTTCTTGGTGCATTTACCACCTATTCTACTTTTATGGTGGAGGCATGGAGACTGGAAGTATTAGGAGAAAGAAGAAGAGCGGTATTATATCTGGTATGTAGTTATGCAGGCGGCTTGTCTTCAGCTTTCTTAGGACTTGCTGCGGGAATAAATCTTATAAAATGGCTCTTTTCGTAATCTTTGGTGCTATTTGATACTAATTCCGAAAAATATCAATATCAAAAAGGAAAAAATACTGTAATACCGAAAGAAAAGAGCTGCTCCCCCGATAAGAGAAAAAACTCTTATCGGGGGAGCAGCTCTTGGGATCTTTCCGAAAGCAACAATATATCCGAAAACAGCTTTAAAATAAGGACGGCTCATCTGTCTGCCCAGATTATAATGAGACGGCCTTATTTTATTTGACCACGATATAGCCGATCATTGGCCCGTCATTTTCAATAGATTCATGAGTTTCACAAACGAGCCTGTAGGTTCCTTTCTTATCAAAGGTCACATTGAAAACCGACTCTTCTCCCTTTTTAACAGTCCCCCTTACATCTGTCCCTTCAATGTAAAAGGGATGGGCCATCCCATTGACACCTAAAATGCGGAATTGTACTTCCTTGCCTTTGTCCACTACGATTGTGCCCGGATCCCATCTATAGGACTCAATTTTCTCACCGCTTTCAGTTTCAGAAGAGAACTCCGCGGTAACCATCTGAATTACCTGAACTCTGGAGCTCTCTCCATTCATTGAGACAGTCGGATAGGATTCTTTTGGAAACATCATCCACACTGCACCCAGTGAAAGGGCGATAAAGCCGATAATAAAAAAAATAAGAGATCCTTTCTTCAATACAACAAACTTCATGGTACAACCTCCTTTATCTTGTACAAATATATGCCTTGCCCTTTTAAAACTTGTCTAAAAGGTGAATGAACTTTGTCTCAGAGGTGAAACTAAGCAGATGATTTTCTATCCTGCCGGAAATTTTGTACAATTTACCCGTAGGATTCGGAGGTGTTTTGCAATGACATCATGGAAAATAGTCAAAATGTCAGGAGAAGCAGAACCGTGGTGGTTTTTTCCTGATTGGAAGAAGGATATAAAAGAGGAACTAAACTATAGTACTGAAAAAAAAGCCTTTGAGCAGTATATCAACCTTATTGAGGAATACAATGAGGCCTTTCAGCATGCAAAACATAAAAAGAATACTGCGGCTTTCTGGAATGAGGACGAAAAGGTTTTTTGTGAAGCGTGTGACGATGACTTGCAGCTGTATCATGGCCTTATTTTAATGGAAGATGAAAAGGTAAAAGAGTTTACTGAAGAAGAAAAAAAGAAGTTTGACTCTTCATTTATAAGATGACCATCTTTCAGTCAATATAGAAGGGTATCACCTTATTGACAGCTGTATTGAAAATAGAACTATTCTCTTGCAGTATGCTTCTGTCCGCAGCATAGCTTCAGCCTATAAAAGCAGTGTGGTACCTTATATCATATTTCCTGTAGACATGATCTGATGCAGGTTCAACAAAAAAGCAGGAATGGAAGGGGATCCTTCATTCCTGCTTTTTTTCAATGGCTGTTTCCGCATCTATTGCTGCTTTGGGATATGCCTGGATATTAAGGGTTTTGTATCTGATCGAAAAGAGCATTTTAAATTAATGGGAGCCAGCACCTTATAAATCTGTCCGTAACTTAATAAATCGGTAAACGTGTGTGAATATTACTTTCAAGATCGCATAGGTTGGTACTGCAAGAAGCAATCCAAGAAAGCCGGCAAATCTTCCGGCCGCCACAAGAAGCAGAATGATGGTAAGCGGATGAATATCCAATTTTCTGCCCATGACTTGCGGGGAAATAAGATTTCCCTCGATCTGCTGCACAACCAGTATGACAATGACAACCCATAGTGCCATAATAGGGTCTTGAAGAAATCCAACGATGACGGCAGGCACCGAACTGATAAATGGCCCGACAAAGGGAATCACATTTGTCAGCATCGTCAGCAAGGCAATGACGAGTGAGTATTCCAATCCAATGATCAAGTATCCAATATATACAAGGACACCTACACAGAAACTGACGATCACTTGTCCCTGGATATAAGAACTTAATGCTTCATCCATGTCACTCAATACTTTTTTTCCTTCTTTTTCATGCTTATGGGGTACGAGCTTCAGGATTCTGCCTGAAAGCTTGCTCCCGTCTTTCAGCATGTAATAAAGAACAAAGGGAATAAGAATAACCAATACAACAATATTGGTCACCGTGCTGATAATATTCATCAGGTTGCTGCCCAGTGTGGATGCTGCTTCGTTAAGGTAATCTGTCAGGCGGTTGGTAATATCCTCCAGAGAGAACCTCTCTCCGTTCTGAAAACGGGAGACCCATTCATTTTGCTGCAGGTTCAACAGTGCATCGCGGAAATTCTCAATCAGCAGCGGCATATTTTCAATCAGGCTGTTGATTTGTCTTTGCAGAATCGGGCCGATATAGAAGATCACTCCGGTAAAAATACCAATGACGACCACGTAGATGATGAGTATAGCGGCAGGTCTAGGCATTTTCTTAGCCAGGAAATTGACCAGCGGGCGCAATAGGTAATAAAAGATTCCTCCCAGCACGATTGGTCCGAACAAGGCTGTAACTAACACGGTAAGGGGGGTGAAAATAAAGTCCACCAGTGTCCCTAAATAGATAATTAATAAAATTAGTGCAACGGCATAGCCCCTGCGAAACCATTTTCCCTCAGGCATACATTTCACTCCTTACAAATACTGAAAGGACTGTATCCAGTCCTCTCCTCTATATATTCTCTTTATTTTTTCCTTTGAAACGTGTAGTTTCCTAAACAATGAAAAAGCTCCTACCTGTGGGGAGGGCACTGAAAAAGTTCAATAAAGATCTAAAAGGCAGAATCGCTCACTTCAAAGAGCGATTCTGCCTTTTTCACTTCAGGTTTTACGAATAAGTGTTGATTTTCGTTCCAGGTGCACGACTCCGCGGGGCGGGCGTTGAGCCTCCTCGGCTTCGCCTGCGGGGTCTCACCTGTCCCGCTAGTCCCGCAGGAGATCGTGCACCTTCCACTCCAATCAACGTTGAGAAAAAAGAACACTACCCGCTAATAAAGCCTTACTTTATAATAGAAGTAACAATAAAAGTGGGTGGTTTCCAGTGATTCAACAACAACAAACAATGATGTTCAGTAAGTATATGGACCTTTATGATATCGTCGTTCCACAGGACATAAGCTCGGGCATGGAAGTTGAGACGGTTATTGGGGATACAGCCTATTCGGAGAAAAACAATATTGAATATAGTAAGGGAAATGGTATTAAACTGGTTTCAAGATTGCACCCCCAAATCACTCAGGGTGCCCGAAAAAAAGAGAACGAATTCGAGTTCAATAAGGATGCGGGACTTTATGTTTGTAAGGTAGGACATATGGCCACACGGAAAGCTAGGCAAGGCAAAAAAGGAGTAGGAAAAAACCAAGTTGACACTTACTATTTTGAGGTGGATAAATGTACGAGATGCCCTCTTAGAGAAGGGTGCTACAAAGAAGGAGCTAAAAGTAAGACGTACTCCGTTTCCATAAAGTCCGATCAGCACTCCTCCCAAGCAAAATTCCAGGAAAGCGAGTATTTTAAGGAAAAGGCAAAAGAACGATATAAAATTGAAGCGAAAAATAGTGAATTAAAACACAGACACGGGTATGATGTGGCAGAATCCTCGGGTCTAATTGGCATGGAATTACAAGGGGCCATGGCTATATTTGCAGTAAACATTAAAAGGATCCTAAAACTAATGTGATAATAAAGGGGCAGCATATATGGCATATATGCTGATATCCAAGAAAAAAGCCAACCCTTCTTCCTTTTATAGGAAGAAGGGTTGGCTTTTTGAAGCGAAAAATAGTGAATTAAAACACAGACACGGGTATGATGTGGCAGAATCCTCGGGTCTAATTGGCATGGAATTACAAGGGGCCATGGCTATATTTGCAGTAAACATTAAAAGGATCCTAAAACTAATGTGATAATAAAGGGGCAGCATATATGGCATATATGCTGATATCCAAGAAAAAAGCCAACCCTTCTTCCTTTTATAGGAAGAAGGGTTGGCTTTTTCTTTATTAATTATAGTTATAGTTTAGATATCGGCAGATTTTCAGTGCCCTCCCTGTGGGCAGAAGCTTTCTCAGCAATTCGCGATGACTGTATTGAGATGAAATGATCGACGAACTCCGAATCCCATTGAGTGCCTTTTCCTTCTTGAAGAATGGATAAAGCCTTCATGGGGCTCATCCCTCTTCTATAAGGCCTGTCAGATGTCATGGCATCATAGGCATCTGCGACAGCGATCATCCGGCCGAATTCAGGTATTTGAGCACCTGACAGCCCCTCTGGATATCCCTTGCCGTCCAGCCTTTCATGGTGATATTTTATACCAGGCAGGATGGGAAGGAGTTCTTCTGTCAGGTCGATCCCTTCCAGGATGTTAGCTCCGATAACAGGGTGCAGTTTGATCTGGGCAAACTCTTCTTCTGACAGTCTTCCATCTTTCAGCAAAACGTCATCCCGAATCCCGATTTTTCCGATATCGTGCAGGAGTGCGGATTTTCTAAGCAATTCAATCTTATCAGGTCTCCATCCGGCTTTTTCGGCTATTTCGGAAGAATAGTGAGCGACACGCTTGGAATGGCCGGCAGTGTATGGATCACGGGCATCCAATGCTCCTGCAATGACATCAAAGAAACTGGCGATCAACTGCTCGTTTTTCTTGTCTTTTACTCCAATGGAAGTCACCATGTTGTTAAAACCGTTGACCAAATCGGAAAATTCGTCAGAATAAGGATTTGTCAACTGCTTCAGATTACCCTGCTCAATATTATGAAATCCAGCTTGAAGCTCTTTTACCGGCTGCTCAATGTTTCTGAATAGAAGGATGGTTCCCAAGAGAGCGAGCACCAGGATAATCAGTATCAGAAGCCCAGCCCAGCTCCAATAATCCGATTGAGGTTCAGAGGTGATCGAAAGCCGGATTTGTGATGCAAGACTAAACAGCATTACCGGGAAGAGGGCAAGGAAAAGCGAACCTGCCAAGAGCTTCCTCTTTAAGCTGAGATAAAAGGGCTTGTTTTTAAAAAGATCGGTATTATATAATTTCTGGTCTTTATCAGCTAAATCTGTCAGGAGAGGAGCAGCAGTGATAAAAGTTAAATAAAATTCAATAAGTGCATGCATTGTAGCGACGAGAAATGCTCCTGCCCAGGCGTAGCCTATATAAGTATAAGGCAAGTCCATCAGTTCTGCCTCTATAAAGAAATAAGTGAGAACTGTTGCCGGAACAGCGAGTCCAAGGAAGTGAGGCAGCATGATTCTTTTGACCGTCAGTACAGGAAAATTTAAGCTGTGGTTGAAGGCTTTCTCCAGGACATCCAGTGAATACAGCTGGTCTTTATAAATGGTTTTAATCGGATTGATATGCCTGCTGTATACAAGATATTCAGCTGAAAACATGGTGATTAAAGAGATGAAAATGGTGAAAATCATATACTGGTACTCTCCGTTTGGGAGATCGAGAGTCTGAAAGATGAAGACAGAGCCGACACCAAGTACGGCAATAAGTGAACCTAAAATGTAGTTGTAAAACATTTTTCTTTGGAAAAGAGTGAAAACAGCCATGCATACCTCCATAATCCTGCTAATGATGACATTATAATGCAAAATAGGCAGCTTTGGTATAAAACAAATAAAAAAGGCTGTTTTCACATGAAAAATGCTGCTTTTCAAAAAATCCTTAGTTCTGGAATTTCCCCCGATTACTAAGGACTTTTTCTATGAACAGAGAGAGCAGCACTTTTCTTTCTTTCTTTCTTCCAAATATGACATTCCTTCAGGGACGCTTTTCGCTGAAAGAAACGTCCTGATTTTGAGGAGATAACGAAATCGACAATGAACCAAAACAGCTTTTTAAATAGGTACGTTTCTTTTGTATCCAGGGGGATATCTGAAAGCAGCGATGCAAGCGGAAACAGCCTTCTTTTATGAGGGTATATTCCGCACCAGATCAACCAAGACTGGGATCATCAATCGCTGCAGTTTATCTCCATCATGATGAAGTTGTATTTTCAGCAATCCCTTCACGTCAATCAATGATTCCGGTCCGGACGATTTTCAAATCAATATTCAGGTCGAATTCGGCTTCAGGATATTTATCAGCCCACATTTTCTTTGTCACTTCTTGCCTTCTGCTGGATGCACGGTAATATGAGCCGAATCCAATTGGGTCAGTTCCGTATTCTTGTAACTCCTTGATAACTTCCATCCCTTTCTTTTCCATCGATTTTTCTAGTTCGCTTTCGAGCTTCTTGAGAACTTCTGCGTCTGATAAACTAAGCGGAACAGTCATTTCAAGGATTCTGGATTCAAACTCTAACGTGATTTGGAAAGAAGGTTTGCTTTTGTCAATCAACTCGATATCGTAATTATTTTTGATATTGTCCATGGTAATGTGCATCATATTCTCTTCATTATCTGCCTCATTTTCTTCTATTTTTTCCGGCTCAGCCACCTCGATCTCTTTTTTAAAAACTTCCTTGGGAACATTGACTTCCGTACTTCCGGTTTTTATTGAATTAAGCAAGGAGCGGACATAGAAGATTTTTTCCCTATCCAGCACTCCAACTTGTTTATCATCAGAAAATAGGGCAAACCCGGTGATTCCTACCTTCCCTTTGACAATTGATAGGTAGGGAAGGATGGCATCTTTTCCTACGGACCCGTAACTTGTCATAAATTCCTGCATGGTGGGGGTGGGGATGACTTCGTTCTGAATATTCAGCTGCATGAGATTATAAAGGTAGGTTCCCATATTGGTTGGCTGGCTTTTTGGCTGGAAGGAAAGAATTTCATTGGCACTTGGACTGGCCACCGCTAAATAGATCATATTTCCTATAGAGGCATCTCTTGAAAGAGAGTCAACCAGAGAGCTTATTCCTTTCTTAGCGATTTCTTCCCCATAAAGAGCGACCCTGAGCTGGCCTGAAACAAGATTATGGTCGGTTTCCATATTGGCGGACATTCGGATTCCTTTACTTGTGTCTGCTTCAGCTGAAATGACGGTGGATAAGTTTTTCATAGAAGGATTGAATTGGTAGAACACGATGGTCCCTTTTATTTTTCCTTCTTTTTCAGATTGATCATATCCTACACCGGTGATCAACCCCTGTTTTTCCAAATACCTTGTTTCAACACAACTGCTTAGAAGAAGGGCAGCGGTTAAGAATGCTGTTACCATAAGAAGGTTTTTCACAAGGACTCCCCCTTTTTCTTATTGAAAAACTTCTTTATAAATACAAAAACCAAAAGCAGCGCTGGATAGATAAATACAAGGACGAAACTGACGGAAGCAACTTTATCGGTAAAAGTATTCATCTGGATTCTCTGGTCAATGAAAAATGTGCTTACCCATAAAAGTACGGCAAAAATATAGATTGTCTTCTTCTGATGAAATCCGAACACTCTTTTGACGCCTCTTGTCGCTGCCCAAAGATATAAGCAGATATTCGGCAGGATGACCAGCATCCAGTAAGAAACGGCAATAAATTCAAAACGTTCCAGGTTAGGAATCCGAACAATTTTGAACATTGAAAGAACTGGCCAGATTGTCTTCTCAAGTGTCATTTCAGAAAAGAAGCCTATGGAGACAAAGGTCACCACAAAGTAGATGAATGTTGTGTAGGTTATACCTATTAAAGAAAACTTCAAGACTTTCTTTTTGTCTTTTACATAAGGATAGAGAAGGAGAAGGAGTTCGAATCCGATGACAGAAAATGCGGTCTTATACGTTCCCATCCCCAACTCTTTCCAACTATGATTCATCATCGGGAAGTAATGAGTATAATCCATATACTTCAAAGGGGCATAAATGACAAATATCAGCCATGCAGTTAGTATGAAAGCCATAAAACTTACTCCGACGATGATTCTGACTCCTCCCAATACAGCGTATACCCCTAGAAAAATCAATAGGGCAGACAGGAGCCAGGTGGGCATTTGCGGAAAAATCCAAGCCTGAACCATTTCGGTATAATGCATGATGACAAGATAGGCGATTACCATCATGTATACGATATAGATCACGCTTAAAAAACTGCCTATCCATTTCCCGAAAATATCCTTATGGATTCCAAAAAGATCTGCACTTTCATAATTCTTCAACAGCAATACAATTATTGCTGTTGCAATTGTGGTCATGACACCGGCAAGCAGGATGGAAACCCACGCGTCCTGCCCGGCTTCAAGGAAGACGATTCTCGGAAGTCCCGCGATACCAACTCCTGTTTGCGCAGCGTGAACAACAAACATGATGAAAAATGAGTTGAACATTAAGCTTTTTGGAGGATCAACATTAATTTTCATGGACACAATCCTTTATCATTCGACTCTTTTTTAGGCTGTTTTGCTTATATTGTGGCTTTTGGAAAAATCCCAAGAGCCGGATTTTCCCCCGGAAACAAAAAGTTTTCTCTCTAATCGAGAAGAGAGTAGCTCTTTTCTATTGGTAATTTCCAGATTCTTAAGTGATATATGGTTATTTTTTTGGTGACAGGCTAAAGTATATTCCTTCCGGCTATACAGCCCTGTTATAAGCAGGGGTTGTTTATTCGTCAACATCTTTCTTTTCAGCCTTTTTACTGGCTTTCATCTTCTCAGAATCTACAGGGGAGTTAGCTTCAGGCCTTTTTCCCATATACTGAAATGGCATCCTGAATAAACTGTATCTGAGGTCAGAAATGGTAAGCGGGTAGATGGGAGATAGATAAGGTCTCCCCAATGTCGTAAGTTTTAAAAGATGAATCAACAAAAACGAAAAAGCAAATACGATTCCAACTCCGCCGTAAAGCCCTGCGCAGATTATGATCGGAAACCGGATGATCCTTACAGCCGTCCCAATGGCATAGCTGGGAGCAGTAAAAGAGCCCAGGGCGCTGATAGCAATGATAATGATTAATATATTGCTTGTGAAACCAGCTTCAACGGCTGCCTGCCCGATAACGATACCTCCCACGATACCCATTGTCTGGCCGACCTTTGTAGGGAGCCGGGCACCTGCTTCCCGAAGCAATTCAATGATGAACTCCAGAAGCAGAGCCTCAAACACTGGGGGGAAAGGTACTTTTGATCTTGATTCACCTAGTGATACCAGCAATGAAGAAGGAATGACTTCATAGTGATAAGTAAGAACGGATACATAAGCTGGTGTCAGTAAAACAGACAACATGATGGCTGTAAAGCGCAGCATTCTTAAAAAAGTACCCATATTCCATCTCATGTATAGATCTTCTGTTGATTCGAAGAAATTCAGAAAGGTCGATGGTCCTATGATGGCTTGAGGGCTTCTGTCTACAAGAATGCCCAGTTTTCCATGCAAAAGCGAAATACTGAAGCGGTCAGGCAATTCTGTAGTAATGAGCTGAGGAAAAACAGTATATGAATTATCCTCTATCATTTGAGCCAGAACAGAGCTGTCTATGATGCTGTCTACTTCAAGATCTTTCATTCTTTGTTTGACGGTGTTTACGTTTTCCGGTTCAGCAATATCTTTTATATAGATCAGATAGGTTTTAGTTTTTACCCTTGAGCCGAGTATGAATTCTTCTACACATAAATTCGGGTCATTTATATTAGTTCGTATCACATTCATATTGGTAGAAATATCTTCTGTAAAGGCTACTTTAGGGCCGAACACAAGAGATTCGGTTTCCGCTTTTTCAAGAGAACGGGTTGCTTTTTCTGCAATGTTGGCAAGAACACCACAGGCTTGGCCTTGTCCATAAATGTACACATTACCGTTTAAAATGGCCTCTGTAATATCGAGGAGTTTATTGGTGATTGATACTTTGCCGATATTAATATTGTTTGCGATCGATCTGGGATCCATTTCTTCTGAAGTTCTTTCCAGTGGTTTGATAATATTTTGATGAAGTTGATCTGTATTTATGATATTTTCTAAATAGATAATCAGTATGCTGTGATCTTCTTTTTCGATTTTATGAAAGGCGATATCCGCACTTTGTTTCAATGAGTCTTTTATCTCTTCTTTCAAGCCTTCGAAGCTTAGGCTGTGGGCTATTGATTTTTCTTCTTCTCTTCTTTTCTTTTCGCGCCATTTGAATACCATGCCCAAACATCCTTAACCTATATTTTCTAGTATTTTGTCCTGGAAATGTGGAATTATTACCGTTTTTTGACGGAATCAGTAAAAGAAAGCAGTGATCATTATGCAGAATTGGAGAAAAGCACTGGAAAGTTTTTTGAATGATTTTCAGTATGCATCCGACCTTGCGGGTGCATTGGTCTGCGGAAGCTTTGTTACAGGAAACCCTTCAGCACGTTCGGATATCGATGTCCACTTGATTCTAAAGGAAGGAAAGGAATGGAGGGAGAGGGGAAATGAATTTGTGGACGGTTATCTTATCGAGTACTTCTGCAATCCCCCTGTTCAAATAAGGAAGTATTTTGAGGAAGATCATTACAGCAGGACTACTCATGCAGCAGTTCAATTCACTACAGGGGAAATTCTCTGGGATAAGGAGGGAAGCGTGGCAGGATTGAAAGAAGAGGCAGGTGTATGGCTGAAAAAACCGTTTACAGAAATCGGTGATACGGAATTGGAGTTTATGAAGTATGCCATTTGGGATACCCTGGATAACCTTCAGGACATGCATGAGAAGGAAGAGGCAGGGATGGCGTTTGTTTACCATAACTCCTTAAATTTGCTATTTGGCCAATATTGCCGGTTCCTTTCACTGGAACAGATTCCTTACTATCAAATAGGTGCTTATTTAAGTGATAAGAGATACCTTAAGAAATATTTGAAGCCCCCTTTTCCTGATGAGGAGTTTTCCCGGTTATTCCAAATAGCGATGAATATGACTGAAGCTGCTCAAATGGCAGAAATGTATGAAAGACTGAGTGAGCATGTTCTTTACAAAATGGGCGGCTTCTCTATTGATGGATGGCAGATGAGAAGTCCAATCGAAAAATAAAAGACATAGCATGCAGTTTATTTTGTCATACTAACCTACGGGGTGATAAACATGGCAAAGAATAAACAAGATCCATCTAAAACAGGTCTGGGATCAGCTCAGGTTGAAGGGCAGGGTAACACAACAAGTGAATTGCCAGGCGGTATAAAAGCTGATTCTTCCAGGAAAAAAATAAGAAATAATGCAAAGGAGGGTCGCGATGGCTCTCCTGCTCCGTCTCAACCGGTAAGCATTCCCATTTACTTATTTGACAAAATCAATTAATGTACTATAATAGGATTATCAGATTTAATAACGGAACACCGCAATCTCGAAAGCCATTCACATATTATAAAAAGTGATCGCCTTTCTTCGCTGGTACTTTTTATAATATGTGAATTTTTATATTTAAAAAGTAACATATTAATTTTTTTTATTGCTTGGAGGTTTCTACTCATGAAACAAGGTACAGTAAAATGGTTCAATGCAGAAAAGGGCTTCGGATTCATCGAAGTTGAAGGCGAAAGCGATGTATTCGTACACTTCAGTGCGATTACTGGTGAAGGTTTTAAATCCCTTGACGAAGGTCAGCGTGTAGAGTTCGAAGTGGTTGAAGGCAACCGCGGACCACAAGCAGCTAACGTTGTAAAATTATAATTTTAGTGCGTGCGTTGATGCTTAAAAAATAGCTGCCCCACCAGCAAGAGGGTAGCTATTTTTGTAAGACCGGTCTAAAAAGCGGCATTTCATCAGCCGGGAATCGGTCTTATAATATCAAAGGAGGTAATGACACGATGGCATTTGGAAGAAGAAATGAAGAAGAAATCAAAACTGAAGATACGAAGATTTGGAGATGTTCATCTGAAGGCTGCAAAGGCTGGATGAGAGATAACTTCAAGAGTGAAGAAATACCTCACTGTCCGCTTTGCAAAAGCGAAATGGTCCCTTCATCAGAAGTTCTTCAAGTTGTGGATAACCCGCATCCAACAACTAAATAGTACCGTGATCATTCAACTTCCTATTCAGTAGGAAGTTTTTTATTTGCTTTTTTACTTTACTGGGCTAAGAGGAACTGTCCCTTTTGGTCCTTTAAAGTGTTGAAGCGCCTCTCCCGGCAATCGTGCATACCATGGTAAATAGGATGAAAAGAGAGCTAAAGCTCTTGATTTCAAGGCTGAATTTTTTCTCTTTTGAATAGGCTGTTCTCGTAAGCTTGTTGCTATTTAACATGAAACGCGTAAGATGTCACCATAAGTAACCGAAAATAATGAAGAAAGAAAAGGGCTGCACCCTCAGATTAAAGACGCAAAACTTAGTATCCGGGGGGTTTTGCGAAAGCGGCCTTTGAATAAGCCCTATCATCATGAAGTTTTTCGAAAGGTGTGTTTTCAATGAAAAAAGTTGTTTTGTTTGCAGACCCTGGCATAGATGACACATTCGCGATCATTTATGCTTTAAGCAGCCCTGAGTTAGAAGTCAAGGCGATTGTCACTGGGTTTGGAAATGTCAGTAAAGAAGACGCCACTGAAAATGCGGCATATATACTGCACATTGCAGGAAGGGAAGACATCCCTGTCATTACTGGAGCATCTCAGCCGCTTACAGGAGAATATGAGCCTTATTATCCTGAAATACATGGTGAAGAAGGAATCGGTCCAATCGAAATACCAGACGCTTTTACCTATGAAGCTAAACCATTCAGCCATATCCTCGAAGTCACTTCACAGCATGATGACCTTTACTTCGTGGATATTGGGAGAAATACCTCCATGGCCCTCTCCTTTAACCTTTACCCTTTCATTAAAGATAGTATCGAAGAAGTATATTTAATGGGCGGTGCCTTCTTAGTGCCCGGCAATGTCACCCCAGTGGCGGAAGCGAACTTTCATGGTGACCCGACTGCCACAAATTTTGTCCTTGAATCCGGTCTGCCAATCTATTTGGCTCCCCTAAATGTAACTCAATATGCACAGTTGAAAGAGGAACATATCAGCCTGTTGGCTGAAAATAGTAAAAATCCTTTCCGATCGATCTTTCTGCCAATCTTTCAATATTATCAGAAAGCGTATGAAAATTTGCAGCCCGGCTTGGAAGGGGTGCCTTTACATGATCTTTATACCTTATACTTATTGACCAATCCAGATAAAACAGCCATTGTCCAAAAAAACGTGCAGATATCTACCAAAAAACTCACTCAAGGATTCACCTATGCAGATTTCAGGAACATGGAGAACAATCCAGAAGCAAACCATTTCATCAATATTAACTTCGATTATGAAGATTTCATTAAAAATGTCCTGCGCCGCCTAATGGGGGAAATTAAAGAAAATTGATGACAAAGTGGGCAATCCGCCTAAACGATGTGCCTTTCTTTGAATAGTATGTAATGTCGATTTCCTTACGGCAACAACCGGAAGAAATTCAAAGGAGGTATTTCCATGTCAAAGAAAAATGTTGATATAGAAGAAGTGCAAGCTGTCGAAGAAAAGCCAAAACATAATGTGTGGGATGTGTTTTGGAGAGGTGTGCCTGCAGCAGAAGCAGAGGAACAAGTTGAACAAGAAGAAAAAGAAGAAAAGCCCGGCTTCCGCTGGTTTTGATAAGACATAAAGAATGGAAACCCGTTGAGCATTCAATGGGTTTTTTTTGTGCCCGGAGCAGCTGTATTTGATAAGAAACAAAGATTCTTAATGCAGAAAAATAGTACACTGTCTCCGGAACATCCAAGCAAAAAAAATCCTTGTAAAACCAGGGGCTTTCATCGACCTCAGAGTGTATGGGGTTTATAATGGAAGTAAGAAGCATAGGACCAAGCCTATTGGTTTTAATAAGGAGTTATTGCGCAATGAATATATATCATGCGAAAAATTATTTAAAAGAATATTTCGGGTACGAAAATTTCAGGACAGGACAGGATGAAATTATTCAAAGTGTCTTGTTCGGCCAAAATACTGCAGGAATCATGCCGACAGGCGGAGGGAAATCCATTTGCTATCAAATTCCGGCACTCCTTCTGGAAGGAATCACACTTGTCGTTTCCCCTTTGATTTCATTAATGAAGGATCAAGTGGATGCCTTGAACCAAACCGGTATTCCGGCAACTTTTATAAACAGTTCCCTTACTCATGCAGAGATTGAAAGAAGATTGAGTGAGGCCGAACTGGGGGTTTATAAACTGGTTTATATTGCTCCGGAAAGATTGGAGTCTCCCTATTTTGTACAATACCTGCGAAACCTGCCGATTCCTCTGGTGGCGGTAGACGAGGCACACTGTATATCTCAATGGGGCCACGATTTCCGTCCGAGCTATCTAAAAATCAAGGACCTTTTGAAGGGACTCCCGAGTAACCCGGTTGTTCTCGCCTTGACAGCTACCGCAACTCCGCAGGTGCAAAATGATATTTGTGCCTCTCTTGAAATACAGGATGAGAATACCTATATCACCGGCTTTTCAAGGGAGAATCTTTCTTTTAAAGTCATCAAGGGCCAGGACCGCAGCCAGTATGCCATGAACTATGTCAAAGCGAATAAAAATGAATCGGGAATTATATACGCTGCAACACGGAAAGAAGTCGACTCACTATATAATAAACTGAACAAACAGGGTTTCTCAGTGGGAAAGTATCATGGAGGAATGAGTGATGTCCAGCGTAACGAGATGCAGGAAGAATTCCTGAAAGACAACCTGCAGGTAATAGTGGCAACAAATGCCTTCGGGATGGGGATCAATAAATCAAACGTGCGATATGTGCTTCATCACCAGCTGCCGAAAAATATGGAAAGCTATTATCAGGAGGCAGGAAGAGCCGGCCGTGATGGTGGAGAAAGTGAGTGTGTTGTGCTTTATTCTCCTCAGGATGTGCAGATTCAGAGATTCCTGATTTCCCAAAACTCTCAGGATCCTGCTCGCCATACACAGGAACTTCTTAAGCTGAGGCAAATGGTTGATTACTGCCATACAGAAGGCTGCCTGCAGGAATTCATCCTTCACTACTTCGGTGACGAAAGAGCAGCACCGTGTGGGAAATGCAGCAATTGTACAGACAATCGTCAGGCAATCGATGTGACAAAAGAGACACAGATGGTGCTTTCTTGCATGATCAGAATGGGCGAGAGATTTGGTAATTCATTGGTCAGTCAGGTCCTGGCTGGCTCAAAGAATAAGAAAATCAAAGAATTTGGATTTGAGAAACTTTCCACCTACGGATTGATGAAAGAGCAGAAACAAAAAGAGATCAGCTTGTTCATCGACTTTTTAATTTCTGAAGAATATATAACAGTGGTGAGTGGGACTTTTCCAGTACTCAGGGTTAATGAGAGAGGAAAGAGTGTCCTTCAGGGAAAAGAAAAAGTGATGCGGAAAGAGACCATGAGAGCAGAAAAAGTTTCTCATCAAGAAGACGATGAGCTGTTTGGAATTCTAAGAGCAATACGAAAAGAGCTGGCTGACTCAGAAGGAGTTCCTCCGTTTGTCATTTTTTCTGATCAAACGCTCAGGGACATGTGCAGCAAGCTCCCTGAAAATAATACCGCTTTTCTCGATGTTAAAGGAGTCGGCGCCCACAAAAGTGAAAAGTATGGTTCTCGCTTCCTTCAAGCGATATCTCAATATAAAGAAGAGAATACCCAAGCTGAGGAAGGCAAGGGGAAAACAGATGAGTCCTCCAGTTTAACAACTTTTAAAATGTATGCAGAGGGGCTGGGATTGGCAGAGGTAGCAGAACAGCGAAACTTGTCTTTGACCACTGTCCAGAACCATATCCTGCAATGCTTTGAAGAGGGAATGGAAGTAAACACCGAAGCTTTTATTTCTGACAAAGAACGAAAACTCATTGAACTTGCGGTGGAAAAAACAGGAGGAGAAAAGCTTAAACCTATCAAGGAAGAGCTTCCTGATGAAATTGACTACTTTCAAATCAAGGTTTTTCTTCATGAACGGGTCATGTCTGTAAAATAAATCCTGTAAGAAGCTGCAGCTATACTTCAGGGGAGTAAAAAAAGTAAAACGAATAATACATGGTATCTGCTGCCGCCCCTACGAAATTTAGAGTTATATTATGTGGCTGATTGGCTGGAGTGAGTTCGGTAATTCAACAGAACTCATTCCAGTCAATTTTTCTTATGTTCCTGAATGGTCACTGACATAACTAAACAAAAAAGCAGCTTCCCGGGGGAAGGCTGCTTTTTTATAGGAATTATTAATTTTTAACCGCTGTCGTTTCAAGGAATTCGTCATAGGTCATCTGCTTGTCGATGATGCCTTCAGAGTCAAGCTTGATGATACGGTTAGCAATTGTTTGAATGAACTGATGGTCATGAGATGAGAAAATCATGGAACCTTTGAAGGTTTCGAGGCCATTGTTCAGCGCTGTGATGGATTCGAGGTCCAAGTGGTTCGTCGGTTCATCCAGAAGAAGAACGTTAGCTTCACTCAGCATCATTTTCGAAAGCATGCAGCGGACTTTTTCTCCACCGGAAAGAACACTTGGCTTTTTCATAACTTCTTCACCAGAGAACAGCATTCTGCCCAGGAAGCCTCGCAGGAAGGATTCACTTTGATCGTTAGGGGAGTACTGTCTCAGCCACTCGACCAGGTTAGGCTCGTTTCCTTCAAAATAGTCGGAGTTATCTTTAGGGAAATAGGCTTGTGAAGTCGTGACTCCCCATTTGTATGAACCGCTGTCAGGCTCCATTTCACCTGCAAGAATTTTGAACAGAGTCGTCTTTGCGATTTCATCACTGCCGACCAATGCAATCTTATCATCTTTATTCATGATGAAGCTTACGTTATCAAGAACTTTGACCCCATCAATCGTTTTAGATATGCCTTCTACTCTCAAAAGGTCATTTCCGATTTCACGTTCTGGTTTGAAGTGGACGTAAGGGTATTTGCGTGATGACGGTCTGATATCATCCAGAGTGATTTTGTCCAATAGCTTCTTACGTGAAGTCGCTTGTTTGGATTTAGAAGCATTTGCACTGAAACGGGCAATGAATGCTTGAAGTTCTTTGATTTTTTCTTCTTTCTTTTTGTTCTGGTCTGACGCCATTCTTGTAGCAAGCTGGCTGGATTCATACCAGAAATCATAGTTTCCGACATAAACCTGGATTTTTCCGAAATCAAGGTCGGCGATATGGGTACAAACTTTGTTTAAGAAGTGACGGTCATGGGATACGACGATAACTGTGTTCTCGAAGTTGATCAGGAAATCTTCAAGCCATTGAATGGCTGCGATATCCAAGTGGTTGGTAGGCTCATCGAGAAGGAGAACTTCTGGTTTTCCAAACAATGCCTGAGCAAGCAAGACCTTTACCTTGTCCCCGCCATTTAAATCTTCCATTTTCTTCGTATGAAGGTCCTCGCTGATTCCTAGTCCCTTTAAAAGGATTGCGGCTTCAGACTCAGCTTCCCAGCCGTTCAATTCAGCAAATTCGCCTTCAAGTTCGGCTGCGCGCATGCCGTCTTCATCAGAGAAGTCAGCTTTCATATAGATAGCGTCTTTTTCCTGCATTACCTCATATAAACGGGCATGGCCCATGATGACTACTTTCAACACTTCATGTTCTTCATACTCAAAGTGGTTCTGTTTCAAGACAGCCATCCGCTCTCCAGGTGTCATGGATACATTGCCGGATTGAGATTCAATCTCACCGGAAAGAATCTTTAGGAAAGTGGATTTACCGGCACCATTCGCACCAATAAGGCCGTAACAGTTTCCAGCAGTGAATTTTATATTTACATCTTCAAATAATTTACGGTCACCAAAACGCAGACTTACATCTGATACTTGAATCATTTAGTAATTACCTCCATCAATCATATCTAAGAGATTATAACATGTTCAGAGAATAAATTCACATGTATTAGTGGATTTGGCTTAAATAAGACTGTTTTCACCTGGTGTCACCCTCATCTAAGGCCGGTTGAGACAGTTCTGGGAAGAAACATTATAATATGAAATAAAAGAATATGACTAATAGAAAGATAAACGTTTCAAAATGTGGTATATAAATAGTAAGTGTTCTAGAAGGAGGGAAGGAATTTTGACCAGATTTATCAGCAGATTGAAATTTTTATTTAACATCAGAAGGTCAGTTCCATTTTTGGTGGCATTTTTCAAATCACCAACAGTAAAGGTGTGGAAAAAGTTATTGTCTGTAGGCTTGATCTTTGGTTATATACTGCTGCCATTCGATTTGATCCCTGACTGGCTCGTCATATTTGGAATAGTGGATGATATCGCTGTGTTTACGCTGATTCTTCAGCAGATGATCAAGATGGCACCTGAAGAACTGAAAAACAAGTATGATATCAAATTGTAGAATTTGCATCAGTGATTGACAATTGCACTTCATTTGGAATATTATGTAGTTGTAAATATTGAATCTCTCAAAAGGGGAAATGTTGTATGTTAGGTGTCGTTCTTAACTAATCCGTAATTTTATACGGTCATTCATTAAGGCTGGGCAGAAAAATATCTGTCTCTCAATGCGTATTTAAGTATGCCTTTATGTCTGATAAGTTAAGAACAATGATCATAGCATGCAATCATTCGTCTGCAGCACTGTGTCCGATCAAGCACAGTTTTTTGTGTAATCTTTCACTGCTGAAGACCTGACCTTTGTATGATATCGAGAACCGTAATGGACATTGTTCATTACGGTTTTTTGTGTTGTTTTTACGGATTAGTTGAATTCCATGGGATGAAATAAGTACTAAATAGATTATTTTTAGCGGCCAAATAGATTGAAAAGTAACATTCAGTAAATGACTTAAAAAAGATTTCAGAGAGCGCTTAGACCAGAAAACAGCAAACAAAAAATATTTAATTATGGAGGAATAAAAGTTGAACGAAAATACATTGAAACAATTGGACTTTCAAAGAATTAAAGAAGAGATAGCAAGCTATGCACTAACCGATTCAGGAAAAGGGCTTGTCACATCGCTTTCACCTTCTTTTAATAAGAAGCAAATTGCTGCCTGGCTGGATGAAGTCACAGAAGCAGTAGAGATTTTAAATAAAAGTGAGAGTGTGCCGGTTCATGCTCTCGACGGAATTGAAATAATTCTTAGTGGGATGAATAAAGGAACGGCATTGAGAGCGGTGCAGTTTCAAAAGCTTCTTTTATTCCTGGATTGCTGCAAAAAATTAAAAAGGTTCATGAAAGATAAAGAATTCGTAGCCCCGAGAGTCTCGTCCTATGTCTATTCGATAGAGGACCTTCCAGGCTTATATGAGGAAATCAGCCGCTGTATACGTAATGGCCAAGTGGATGACTATGCTTCAAAGGAACTGCTTAAGGTCAGGAAACAAATCAGCATTAGGGAAGAACGCCTTAAAGAAAAAGTCAACAGTATGCTTAAATCCAATAAGTATAAAACGTATATTCAAGAAGCCATCGTCAGTCAAAGAGCAGGGCGCTATGTCATACCTGTCAAGAAAGAATACAAAGGCAAGGTAAAAGGAGCTGTGCTCGATGCATCGGCTTCCGGCTCAACCCTGTATATCGAACCTGAAGAAGTAGGTATACAGCAAGATCAACTGTTGTATCTGAAAATGGAGGAAGAATCTGAAGTGGAGAGTGTCTTGCTTTATCTGACAGGGCTGGTGCAGCAGCACGAAAAGGAACTGAAACTGGCAGTCGAAATCATGATCAATTATGACCTTCTCTTCGCCAAAGCCAAGTACAGCAGAGCTAAAGGCGGTAATGCGGTTGAACTTAACGAGTCACACTATATCTCTTTAAAGAATGCAAGACATCCTCTCTTAAGAAAAGATGCGGTTCCCCTGAATATTGCAATGGGAGGGAAGTTTCACGCCCTGGTCATCACGGGCCCGAATACGGGAGGAAAAACAGTTTCGATTAAAACAGTCGGGCTTCTCACGCTTATGGCTCAATGCGGTATCCATGTTCCTGTGGAAAAAGGCAGTCACATCAGCATTTTTCAGAAAATCCTCCTGGATATCGGTGATGGTCAAAACCTGCAGCAAAATCTTAGCACATTTAGTTCTCATGTGAAGAATATTATCGAAATACTGCAAGAAGCCAATGACAGAAGTTTGATTCTTCTGGATGAGCTTGGTTCTGGAACAGATCCTGGAGAAGGAATGGGCCTCGCAACCGCCATTCTGCAAAAATTGTATGACAAAGGAGCGACATTGCTGGCGACTACTCATTACAGTGAAATAAAAGATTTTGCAGACAGAGAAGAAGGATTCATCAATGGTTCAATGGAGTTCAATCTTGAGACACTGGAACCAACTTATCGTCTTATCGTGGGAAGAGGCGGCGAGAGCCAGGCATTCTCGATTGCTCTCAAGTTAGGAATGCATCCTGAAATTATTGAGGCTGCCCATAGAGTGACATATAAAGAGAACAGGAGATACGCTGGTGTTTCACATGATGATTATATGCGGAAAGAACAAGAAAGACAGGTGGCTGTCAACCGCTATGCGAGGAGAGAGCGCATCGAAAAAGAAACACCCAAAACAGAATTCCCTCAGTTTGTGATGGGTGACAATGTGAAAGTCAGCCCGGAAGGCGAAATAGGCATAGTGGAAAAAGGACCTGATAAAATGGGAAGTTACACTGTCTGGGTAAAGGGTGAAAAGAGAGAGGTTAACCATAAACGGCTGGAGCTTTATATATCGGCAAAAGAGTTATACCCGAAAGACTATGACTTTGATATAGTTTTCAAGTCAAAAGAGTATCGGAAAAAGAGCCATCAAATGAACCGGCGTCATGATGAAGAGACAGTGATTTATCATGATGAGCATAAATGACGGAGAGAAGCTGTGCCATTATGGTAAGTACTGAAAAACTACCGAATTTTATAATCTTTCTGTAATAACCAAAGAAATAGTCAACTAAGCTTCCTTCAATAGGAAGAAAAGTTGGCTTTTTTTTTGAAAGCAACGTATATGCTGCTCTCTTTACTTCATTGCTTGATAATCCTTTAATGATTTTAGGGTCATTGCCTATCGGAGCTGGAAGGGTCCTTTTTCATCTAGCCGATAGAAACATGCTGAATCAATCCAATGACCGGCAGCACTTATCCATGTGGTTCAGTATATTAGATAGAAAATAGAGGAAAAAAGTTCTCTTATTTACTAAAAAACATCGTTAAAAGCTAAAATAGGGGAAAAAAGTTCCCTTTTTTGACTGAATCCACTAAAAAAATGTGCTTTTTTATCATATAAAGGAAAAATGTTCCTCTATTTACCTCGAAATGAGCTTGAATTAAGAAATAAGGGAAAAAAGTTCCCTTATTTTTATCACTGGCCCCCAATTAAGAAGCGACACGCCTATTTCGCTATAAAGTCCATTCCATAAGGCAACACCCAAGTGGAGTGGGATTGTTAAACGGAAGCCTAGACTCTTTTATAATACCTGATGTGGAAACGACACCCTTCTTGCAATTAAAGCTTTTCTCTTGAGGGAGCAGCGTTTTTCTTTCAGGGTGAATTTTAGAGTTATATTCCGAAAAAATAACCAATGGTCCTGGATGCCGCTCAGGGGAAATTTACATAATTTTAAACCGTGATGGAGCGCGAATTTTGTTATAATGGCGTTGAGGATTAAAAAAGGTGGCAGTATGATGGAACCGAACAAAAAGGTAGATCTACCAATTGAAATAAAGAAAAAGAAATCCGCAATCCAGCGTATGAAGAAGCATGTTCACTCCGCTTGGAATTCTGTTGAGGAATCTTCCCGGAAGGCATGGAAGGGTGCTGCTGCCGGAGCTTTTTTTATGCTGATACTCTTTACAGCTTTTTTTGGTATCGGCTTGGAAACAGGATTGGGTCCTGTTATTGACTTTCTGATTGTGTTTATCCCTGGTTTGTTTGCGGCACTTTTGAGTCCGTATATTTTATACCCCTTTATTGTGCTTGTTAAAAAAATGAATAATCGATTTCTGGCTGTTGTCTTATCGTCAGCCATTCTTTTGATCGTCCTGTTAACGCAGGTAAGAGCAGCATATCAAATTCTGCCTTTGAGTTATGGGGTCATTGGGACCGGTATTTTGGCCGGGGGAGCCATCGGTTACTGGTGGAAGTCTAAAAGAACCAAGTTCTCTTCCTTGCTTGCACTTATGCTTGGTCTCGTTTGCTACACGGGATTCGCTTTGTGGTTATGGTCTCCAGGAATGGAGAAATATCCGGCTGCAGCCGTGGAGACAGAACCCAAATCCTTTAATGTGGAGGATCCATCTAAAAAGGGAAGATATGATTTTCGCACATTTACCTATGGAAGCGGGACGGATAAAAGGAGGCCGCATTTCGCAGATGAAGCAGATTATGAAACAGATCCGGTGAATGCTTCATTTATTACAGGCGGCTGGAATAAATACAGGACATGGTTCTGGGGGTTTGACCGGACGGAGCTGCCGTTGAATGGGACGGTTTGGATGCCTGAAGGTCCAGGGAAGTTTCCCCTTGTTTTGATGGTCCATGGCAATCATGTTATGGAGGATTTTTCTGATGAAGGCTATGCCTATTTAGGAGAACTTCTGGCAAGCAGGGGTTACATTGCCGTTTCTTTGGATGAGAATTTTTTAAATACTTCATCATGGTCGGGCAGCTTGAACAATGAAATAAGTACAAGGGCATGGCTGATGTTAAAGCATCTGAATCAATTTGAAAAATTTAATGAGGCTGAAGGTTCTGAACTGTTCAATAGAGTTGACATGAAGAATATTGCTTTGCTGGGTCATTCCCGCGGAGGACAGGCTGCCGCAGTGGCTGCAGAGTTCAATGAATTGGACCGCTATCCGAATAATGGAATGGTGTCCTTTCGGTTTGATTATAAAATCAAGTCTGTTATATCGATAGCACCAACCGATTATTTTACACTTGGAGATAAGCCTGTCCAGCTCAAAGATGTCAATTATCTGCTTCTTCACGGCTCATACGATAGTGATGTTTCTGAATACAGCGGCGACCGCCAATATGATGGACTGACATTCAGCAAGGATGGTGATTGGTTTAAATCTTCTCTTTATATTCATGGAGCCAACCATGGACAGTTCAACACTTCTTGGGGCGACAACGACACGTCAATACCGATGAACCTGTTCATCAATAAAAAGCCTCTTCTTGAAGGGGAGGAGCAGAGGCAGATTGCCAAAACCTATATTTCGGGATTTCTGGATGCCACGCTGAAGGGCAAGGAAGAATACAAACCAATGTTTCAGGATTACAGCCATGCACTTGACTGGCTGCCGGAGACCATCTATATCAATCGGTATAGAGATGCCCGGTTTCAGGTGATCAATGACTTTGAAAACGACTATGATTTAACAACCGGCTATAGTGAGGGAGTTACCTTCAAGGCTTCCAGACTTAAATACTGGAGTGAAGGTGTACTGAAATCGAGAGAAAATGACGACAGAGGGAATCATGGAGTTTACCTTAAGTGGGATGACAGCTATTCCGACCCCGGGAAATATCAAATGGAGTTTTCTGAAGAATATTTTAAAAAGGCAGCTATCACGGAAGACGATGTTTTCACTTTTTCAGCTGCAAGCATGGGCAGCATGAAAGAAGCTTCCGACTTCACCATCCGTCTCATAACAGAAAGTGGAGAAACTTCGGAGATTTCTTTGGGGAAATCCTTAAAGCTTGCCCCTGCGCTCCATATACAGCAAAGTAAAACATTGTTTTATCAGAAGGCACGATATGGAGATTCACATGAACCTGTCCTACAGACCTTCAGGATTCCCTTTGAAAAATTTGATTTGCCAATTGAAAAGGTATCTACAATTGAATTTGTGTTTGATAAAACACCAAAAGGCCATATTTACCTTGATGAAATTGGTGTGTTGGATGGTAATCAATAAAAGGCAGAAGCTCGGGCTCCTGCCTTTTTACTTTGAATTGTATGCCGGTTCCCCTGACTTGCCCCACTTTCTCTTTTTTAGTAATTTCACTTCCGATCGGTATTTTTTAAATCCGGTTTGGGAACTCTAGGTGGAGAAGATAAAGGAGGTCAGGATATGAAAAAATTACTGTGCTCAATGCAGGTGTTGATAATATTACTGGCAGGATGCACATTGAATAACGATGAGAACCTGGGACAAGTTGGGGAAGACGGTGGAATGGGAGTGCAGCAGGTCAAATATAACACGACCAACAACGGATCCAATAATATCTATGGTGATGCCAATCCAGCCGACCCTGCCTATGGGATGACAGACCGGATGGCAAACAAAGTGATGAAGCTGTATGAAGTGGAACGAGCTTATGTATATTCCAATGGTGCAGATGCTTATGCAGGAATAGTTTTGGAGAACCGGCTTGAAAAGAAGCTTGATGCTGATCTTCAAAAACAGGTGGAAGAAGCGGTGAAAAGTGTGGACAGTAATATCCGGCAGGTTTATGTCACAAAGGATCGTGATTTAGTCAGGGACATGAAAACCTACCGCGACCTTGTCCATAGCGGAAGACCTGTAGAAGACCTGGGAGAACGTATTGGAGAAAGAGCTTCCAATCTATTTCGGAATTCTCAATAGAAGAAATAAAAACCTTCCCTCTAAAAGTGAACGAATCTACTCTAGGGGTGCGAGTATCTAATAACACATATGAAAGCGCACTTGAACTCAAATTCAACGTGCGTTTTTATTGATTTAACAGTTTTTAGGCCGATTTCTATTCTTAGTTTTTCTATTCAATAAGCAGTGAGTCAAGGGTATGAATAAATTGGCGCTATCTGTCGGAAATAGTATTAATTTGCTGAAAGGTTTTAACAGCCTTCTGAATAAGAATAAGAGAAATTTTTTATTTACCCTTCATTGAAATCTTCACCCTGCTGTGTAAAAGATTGCAGCATTTATCAGCCTTTGGTTAATTAACAGAAGCTCACTTCGAACATTATTATTTGAATCCTCGTGCAAACTTAATATACAATTTAATAGAGAGAATTGTAATTAAATTGTTAAAGAGAAAGGCAAAGAGGGTGTATTAATGTCCAATGAAAAAGTTTACGAAGAATTCTGCAGCCTGATTCTTGAGAAAAGCAGCGAACTTGCTCATGAGGTTACAGAGATCCAGACAAAGAAGTATCCAGAAATGCAGTCCATATCAAATGACTTGCTTTCAATGCGGGAGGAATTGGTCAGCTTATTCGCCAAGTCTTTTGTGATGAGTAATGAAGACCGGAAGAAAAACTTCAAAGCATGGGGAAAGAAAGCTGGAACCCAATGCGCTACTTTAAATGCCAGTCTTGAGGAAATGCTGAATGAATTTCCTGAATATCGTACTATTTTGGGTGACTTGCTGAAAATACATGCGAAAAAACATGACCTGACGATCGACGGCTTTTATAATATGTTAAATATTCTTGAGACGGATATTGGAGATGTCACTTGTTATTTCAGCCTCCCATTCGTCGATTATCAAGCAGATCAATTAAGAAATTCAAAAGAAGCATTATTTGAGTTATCTGTTCCAGTCATTCCGATATCAGATGAGATTGCCGTGCTGCCGCTCGTAGGGGATATCGATACAGGCAGGGCAAAACTGATGCTGGAAAAAGCACTTGAGAAGAGCGCAAAACTGAAAGTCAAATATTTTATCCTGGATCTATCTGGTGTTCCCATTATTGATACGTATGTGGCACAAATCATTTTCCAGTTGATAGATTCATTAGAATTAATCGGGGTAGAAGCAAAAGTGACCGGAATGACTCCGGATATTGTCCAAACAGTGGTGAATCTTGGGATTGACTTTAAAAAGATCCAAACTTACTCCAGTTTGAAACAGGCAATCAATACAATAAACGGTAATGAAACTCAAAGGACTGTGTGACGGGGGAGCCTGTCACCAGTTTTTTCTTTTTTCATTTCTTCACAACCAAAATTTCCTCTATCGCTAAAACCTCTTTCTTATTAATGAACAACCTCTTCTTTTGCTAAACCGTTCACTAAAATGGTTAGTTTTAATTTTGATTAAACCTGATTTAAAGCTTTTTGCTAGTCAGTGTTGTGTTTTAATCCTATTTTAGCTTACTGCTCTTTTAAGCAGGAGGATTGGCGTGCTGTCTATTGTTAGGAACATTTTCCGTTTTTTTAAAGGCTGTTTTTTCATCAAAAGTTGCTTTCGGAAAAATTTCAAGTGGAACTCGGTTTTTTCTCTCTAAATAGGAAGAGCAGCTCTTTTCTTTCTTGCGTACCAGAGTATTTCCGCTCAATTGTGGTGTTCGAATTTGAAATTTATATAAAGCAGCAAAGTTTAGGAAAGAGCCTTGTTAAAACAACATGTTATTATTTTCTATTCTTCATAATTAAGATATACTTGAAAGGTTGACTATCGAAGATTGAAGACTTTTAAACTTTTGAACAGGAGTTGAATCTAGTGGGGAAAACTCTAAGCAAAGAGGAAACAAGGCGAACAGCCACAATGTATGGAGTCCTGCTGGCGATCAGTTCCGGCCATTTTATCAATGATACATTGCAGGCAGTGGTTCCTGCGATGTTTCCGATTGTAGAAAGATCATTGGGTTTAAGCTACACACAAATTGGCTGGATTGCTTTTGCGTTAAATATGACTTCTTCCCTTCTTCAGCCTGTCTTTGGATATTATGCAGATATTAAATCCCGTCCTTTTCTGCTTCCTCTTGGTATGCTGTCTAGTCTCTTGGGATTAATCGGCTTTGCTTTATCAAACAATTTTATTTTTCTCCTGTTATCTGTGTTGTTCATTGGATTCGGATCTGCCATATTCCACCCAGAAGGATCCCGGGTAGCCTACCTGGCAGCTGGGAATAAAAGAGGGCTGGCACAGTCCATCTATCAGGTAGGGGGAAATACAGGCCAGTCACTGGCTCCCATTATAACTGCATTCATTTTTGTACCTTTGGGCCAAAAAGGTGCCCTGTTGTTCACCTTGGCGGCAGGAATCGGCATCATTGTGCTTGTCCGCGTGTCTCAGTGGTATAAAAGAAGGCTGGCTGGCGAGGACGGATTTAGCAAGAAAAGACAGAATCAGAAGATGAAAGCCAATAATGGGATACATAAAAAAATTAAGATGGCCATGCTCCTGGTTGTCTTCCTTGTCTTTGCGAGATCATGGTATGGTGCTGGGATATCCAATTACTATCAATTTTATCTGATAGAAGATTATGGGCTTACCATCAGGGAGGCTCAACTGTATATCTTTACCTTTATGTTTGCTGGAGTATTGGGAACGTTCTTCGGAGGCCCCCTCGCAGACAGGTTTGGCAAGAGAAACATCATTTTCCTGTCAATGCTTGGCTCAGCACCATTGACACTCCTGTTGCCGTACTTGCCGTTGGACGTTGTCATACCGGTCTTTTTCCTAATTGGTTTCATCCTTTCCTCAAGCTTCAGTGTTACTGTTGTGTATGCACAGGAACTGCTTCCTCAGAAGATAGGCATGGTCTCAGGATTGACGGTCGGACTGGCATTTGGAATGGGTGCAGTAGGGTCCGTCCTCTTCGGAAGCCTGGCTGATTTATATAGTATCCGCTTTGTCATGATCCTCTGCAGCTTTCTCCCGCTTGTTGGAGTGTTGACGTGGCTGCTGCCTAAAGATAAAGAAATACGAGACTATCATGCCGTTTAAATGGAAATCCCTTGAGGCTCTGCGCAGCAGGAAGATGCGAAAGATGAGGAATATCTATTTAGTTTCTGAAAAAAGAATGTTGTTTTGATAGGGCTCTTTTCGAAAAAAATTATGCTGTATCATATAATTTTGAAGATTATCGGCTTAATTGTGCAAAACAACCTGTTAAACGATAATAAAAAAGCGGCTCTCCCTGTTTAGAGAGAAAAACTCCGGTTGAAGGGGAGAATGGGCGCTTGAAATTTTGCAAGCAGCAATGTATGAGAAAGCAGTTATAGATAAAAGGGAGTGACTATGCTTTTTATTTAAAAGAGTCTCATGTGGCTGGGTCAATCCACATCAATAAGTGCTTTTTATCTGGAAAAACAGAGTTAGGTAGAAACCATTGGGTAAAGATAAAAATAAAGAACAGGTTATATAGGAGGAATAGGTAATGTTCAGAGAATTGGAAGCAGGAACAGTCCAGGTTTTAACAGTAGATAGAGAAGTTGATTTTGGGTATTTTTTAACAAATGGAGAGGAAGATGTCCTGCTTCATCATAGTCAGGTAGATGGAGAAGTTGAAGTGGAGGACGAAGTGAAAGTTTTTCTTTTTCACGATAAGGAAGTCAGGCTGACTGCTACCATGCATATACCTAAGATACAAATCGGCTCTTATGGCTGGACAGAAGTAGTAGACGTGAATTCAGGCCTTGGAGTATTCGTGAATATCGGCCTGATGAAGGATATCCTGGTATCTTCCGATGATCTTCCCATCTATGAGGATTTATGGCCCGCGCCGGGAGACCAGCTTTATTTGTCACTGAAACCAGACAAAAACGGACGATTATATGGAAAGTTGGCAACTGAAAATATTATCGGGCAAATCGCAAGGCGGGCTTCACAGGAAATGTTGAAAGCCACTGTAAAAGGTCGTGTGTATCGACTGCTGAAAGTCGGGACATTCTTTCTTACCGAGCAGGGATACCGCTGTTTTGTTCACGAAAACGAAAGAAGAGAAGAGCCGAGACTGGGTGAATTGGTCGAAGGCCGCGTTATAGATGTTAAAGATGATGGCAGTCTCAATGTTTCTTTTCTTCCATTGAAACAAGATAAAATGGGCGAGGATGCAGATATCATCACAGACTATATGGACAGCAGAGGCGGATCGATGCCTTTGTGGGATAAAAGCCTGCCTGAAGAAATCAAGGAAAAGCTGGGTTTGAGTAAAGCTTCTTTTAAAAGAGCCATGGGTAAGCTGATGAAAGAAGGACGGGTCTACCAGGAAGAAGGATGGACCTATTATAAAAAGTAATAAGAGCAAGCGCAATGGCATATCGCCTTTGCGCCTTTTTTAGATTGAGTTTGATAATAAGTTGTGAAGTTTCTAATCTTTTTCTTTGGCTCTTTTCGTAAACTTTGTTGCTATTTAATACTAATTCCGAAAAAATGATCATTATCCTAAAAAATAATCTTGAATAACGAAAAGAAAAGAGCTACTTTCCCTCGATTAGACAGTAAACTCTTAGTATCCGGGATATCCGAAAGCAACAATATATGCGAAAAGAGCCTTTTCTTTATTTGTTCCGTTAGCCGAGAGCTGATGAGATAAGCCGGCTGTAAGAATAGAAGCGGTCCAATTAGTAGCATATTGCGGGCCGGTTTGCTGCCCAATGATAAGAGAAAATAGAGAGGAAGATGACCTGCAAGAGGGAAATGCGGCCCAATGAGAAGAGAAATAGAGAGTATGATGGTCCGCAAGAGGTAGATACGGCCCAACGAGAAGGGGAAAAAAAGAGTATAATGGCTCGTACCGGTCATTCACACCGGCTCTATTTGATTCTAGGCAAATTGTAAAAAAGAAGCCAAATCAATGGCTTCTTTTCTCATTCAATCATTCTTAATTGCAGACAATGCCGTCTCTGAATCTTGCCGTTTCACTTTTTTAATAGGGAGCAGCGTCCCGATCAGCGCTATCGCAGCTGACCCATAAAGCACGGCTTCAAATCCACTTAGTGCCACATAAGACAGAATTCCAAAGACAAGCAGGTCAAGTGCAGAATCAACAATCGAGAGCAGAGAAATCGTCGTTGCCCTGCTGCCTGAAGGAATAAGGTCGTTGCTGAGCTGAGAGTATATTGGATATCGGATCGCCTTGACATACCTTAAAAGGAAGAAAGCACCCAGTACTACCCAAAGCGTCTCGGACAGCAGGGCAGAGACCAGCAATCCTGCCACAGCGAAAAGGCCGGTCGCGTGCATAAGAATAATCCTTGAAAACTTTCCAGTAAGCCATCCAATCGAATTGGATGCGAAGAAACCTAGTGAAGCGGAACAAGCATACATAACACCCAGCAAATAAACCGGAAGTCCGGCATCTGTCATCAGCGGCTGATCAAAGTACCCGTAGACTGCCCCTGCTGGAATGAATACCAGTGTGACATTCAGGAACATCATCAAAAGCTGCGGCGCTTTCCGAATGACAGTCAATCCTTGTTTAACTTGAGAAAAAGGGTTCTCCCTGTAAGAAGTTTCAGTCTTAGGATTTTTGACGGTCATGACAAAAATGATTTCGACTACATGAAAAGCCAGTGACAACAGGATCAATAATTGAAATTGGTCATCTTGCAAATCTTTTGCAAGATAGGAACCAAAAAGAACGGCAAAGATAGAAGAAATGAAACCTGCAGACTGAATTTTTCCCATCGCCCTGTCCATGAAGTCATTTTCTTTGCTCTCCTTTAGAGAATCATAGATGAGCGCTTCATCAGCACCAGAAAAGAATGTGACCGAAAATCCATTTAAAGCACTATACAGAAAGAACATCCAAGGTTCATAAGCGAAGAGCAGCATGGTGATGCTCAAGAACTTCAAAATCGTCCCTGTTTTGAAAGATGCTTTGGCACCGAATCGGTCTGCGAAAATGCCTGTTGGCACTTCTCCGAGCAGCACTGCTCCGCTCCAAAACATCAGTACAATCAAGATATCGGAAGAATTCAATCCTCTTTCCATATAAAAAAGAGTGATGACCGGCTGCAGAAAGCTGATGGTGCCAAAAAACTGAACCCAAAATAAAGCGCGGATATTATGTGATGCAATCGTTTGTTTTTTCAATTTAACATTCTCCTGTTTCTATCAAATTTTTTTTAAATAGAAGGCAGGAGTGTGCTGTTAATCAGTTCGGATTTTATGGATATAGATGTCCGTTAAGTATCCTGAACAACCGTATGTTGACAGCAGAATTAACCCTTCACTCCTCCTTTGTGAGTTTGAACTGCAGTGAATGTTTTTAACATGTTTATTCCTCCTCTGATTTATCTTTGTATATATTACCATAATGTAGTAATTATCGGATACTAATTTTTGCCTTTATGTTACGCGGAGGAGCTGGCCCACACCGATTATTCTCAACTGAATATGTTAAATACGAATCTATCTTTAAGGAGGTCATCCATTTGAGTAAAGGTCAAGGTGGATATGCAGGAGGATTTGCATTGATCGTTGTGTTGTTCATTTTGTTAGTGGTCGTAGGTGCCGGTGCATTCGGCGGAGGATATTAATTTTTATAAGGACTCGGCTTATGGCCGGGTCTTCTTATTTTGCTTTTTTGATGAGGCTCTTTTCGTAAACTTTGTTGCTATTTGATACTAATACCGAAAAAAATAACCATATTAAGAGGAATGAAAACTGGTAACACCGAAAAGAAAAGAGCTACACTCTCTCGACAAGAGATAAAACTCTTAGTATCCGGGGGGAAATCCGGCTCTTGGGATTTTTCCGAAAGCAACAATATATGCGAAAACAGCCTTTTACGAAGCAGAGGAGACCGGGCGCCCGCCCCGCGGAGTTGCGTACCTGACTGGAACGGAAATCAACACGATTTCTTATAAATTGAAGTGAAAAAGGCGGAATCGCTCTTTGAAGTGAACGATTCTGCCTTTTTAAATTTTATATGGACTTTTTAGCGGCCTCGCAGGGAGCGTGAGTTTTTTCATATTGCTTATAGGTTATCATTTTGCTGCTTGATTTCGTCCCTGCCAACGATTTCATTGGCAAACTCGAGATCCTGGTGCTCATTAACAGAGTCCCCTGGATAAGGTTCATTCACATCCAGGTAAGCACCGTGACCTGCATAAGCACCCGCACGCAGATCTCCTTTTTTTTCAAATGGTTGATTTTTCTTCATTTAATCTCACCCCTTCTTTATTAGTATGACCCTCATTTCCCCTCTCAACTCAAGGGATCTGGTCAGTAGAGAGAGACAGCTTTGGAGGCGGGGGCATTGAAAACAGGAAAAGAGGGAGTAAGCTTGATGCGCTTCTCCCTCTTTTAAAAATAGTTAATGAATCTTATTTCCAGTTTTCTTCTATAAATTCATCACGGCCGGACTGGGCGCGGTCTTCTTTATACTCTTTAGGATTCTTTTTGTAAAAATCCTGATGGTAATCTTCAGCAGGATAAAATGGTGCAGAAGGTAGAATCTTGGTAACAATCGGCTTCTTGAAACGTCCGCTTTGTTCAACTTCTCTTTTTGATTCCTCTGCCAATTGACGCTGCTGCTCATTATGATAAAAGATGGCGGTACGGTAAGATTCTCCTCGATCTTGAAATTGTCCTCCGTCATCGGTAGGATCTATTTGAGGCCAATATAAATCAAGGAGCTGTTTGTATGGAAATAATGCAGGATCAAAGGTAATCTGAACAACCTCATAGTGACCGCTGTCTCCACTTTTGACATCTTCATATGAAGGGTCTATTACATGGCCGCCGGAATAACCGGAAACGACGGCATGTATTCCGGGAAGCTGGTCAAAAGGTTTCACCATACACCAGAAGCAGCCGCCTGCAAATGTAGCTATTTCAGTTTGTTTCATAGTAAGAGCTCACTCCCAGAATTTATACTTTCGTCTACTAAAGTGTTAAACGATAAAAGAATTTTATCACCAATTATTTTTCCCGACAATAAAAAAATCCTGAGAAGCAGTATTTTTTTGAACTCGGTGATGTTTAAGTTCATTTTTAAGGGGTGTTTTCGCATAAATTGTTGCTTTCGGATATCCTTGGATACTAAAATTTTTATCTCTTATCGAGGGAGAGCAGCTCTTTTCTTTTCGGTGTTACCAGTTTTCACCCCTCTTAATATGATTATTTTTTCTGAATTAGTATCAAATAGCAACAAAGTTTACGAAAAGAGCCTTATTAAAAGGTAAAAGTCATGAATGCTAATCAGCAATGAAGTTGGAGGGGTATGATATGGATAAGACATTAAAAGAGAAATTTGTAAAAACTTATGATGGAGAAGCACACCAGCGGAATGAAAGTGAGACACCGGAATGGAAAGATGCTGAAGGGGAAACTTTTCTCGGCTCGGCTGGATGATTGAAGAAGAGACATTTTCAGTATTGGATTTAGGCGCAGGCCCTGGGAAGGACAGCCTGTTTTTTCAAGAGAATGGAATCCATCCTTTTGCCGTAGATATTTCCCCTGAGATGATCAGTCTCTGCAGAGAAAAAGGGGTACAGGCAGAGGTGCTGAACTGTGATGAGGTTAATAAGCTTGGTAGGAAATTCGAGGCTGCCTGGGCGATAAACTCTCTGCTGCATATCCTAAAGAAGGACATTGAAGCTGTGCTGCGTACTGGACAAGAGAGGTCTTTTTTATCTGAGGGGATAATAAGGAAGGAGTATGGAAAGATGATCTTCATGAACCAGAGCGGTTCTTCTCGTTCCATTCTCCAACAGCTATCCAGCAGTTTGTTGCCCTATATTTTACAATCGAAAACGTTGTAGTGCTTCCTCCACATAGAGTGGGGTCTCAGCTGGAGTTACAATCGCTGGTTCTAGGGAAAAAGAAAGGGTAAGTAAGAATAAACTAGAAGGACAAGCAAAATGCTAGGACTATTAAATGAATGATATTTCATGTTGAGTTATCTTTATGGACAGGTTGGGGAAATGCTTAAAATCAAGAAGTAGTTTGAGGAGGGACTTTCGTGAAAAAAACATATGACTGCATCATTGTTGGAGGAGGGATCGCCGGGCTGCAGGCAGCGATCCAGCTGGGCAGGTATGAGCATGACATATTGGTTGTAGATTCAAGTGACGGCCGTTCTTCCATTTGCAGGTCTTATCACAATCTTCTGGGGTGGCCTGATGGAGTCAGTGGAGAAAAACTCCGCTCACTGGGAAGACAGCAGGCAGAAGCAGTTGGCGTCGAGTTCCAATCTGACCGCATCGTTACTGCCAGGAAAGATAAAGGGGAATTTATATTAGACGGAAAAGACGGATACCACTATGTCGGCAGGAAACTTCTGCTGGCAACCGGAATCATGGATAACATCCCGAAAATCAAGAACCTCCTTCCCTGTCTTGGACTGTCTGTCTATGTCTGTCCTGACTGCGACGGGTATGAAGTGAAGAATAAGAAAGTGGTGATACTTGGCTCAGGCGAAGCGGGTGCAGAGATGGCGCAGACCATTCACTATTGGACAGACGAAATCACTTATATCAATCATGAAAGCAAGGAAGTAACTGATGAAACGAGAAGAAAGCTTGAAGAAAGGAATATAAGGATTGTGGAAGGAAACCTATCAGAAGCAATCGTAGAGGGAGATAGTGACTTTAAGGGCGTACGTCTTAAGAATGGCGTGGAAATCACTGGTGAGAAAGGATTTATCGCTTTTGGAGGAAACAAGGTTCATACGGAACTAGCCCGGGAGCTTGGTGTGGAAATCCTGGATAATAAGCATATCAATGCCGATGCCCGTTCTAAAGAGACAAATGTAGAGGATGTATGGGCAGCGGGAGATATCGTGGCTCACTCTGAACAGGTTTCCACTGCAATGGGGGACGGATCAATCGCGGCAATCTGGATCCACAAGAAGCTTCTATTGGAAAAAAAATAAAAGAATCACTTTACAAACTACTGGATGTTTTTTATGATAATACCATACCTCATAATTCTAGGTAGGTGAAGGAATGTTTAATCGGGAATTGGTAAAAGGAAGTACCTCGCTGCTGCTTCTGCAGCTGCTGAATGAAAAAGACATGTACGGTTATGAGCTTGTAAAAGAAATGGAGAAGCGGTCCGAAAACAACCTTCATGTAAAGGAAGGTACGTTGTATCCAGCTCTGCATAAGCTTGAGAAACAGGATTATATTGAGTTTTATTGGCAGGAGCAAGAAAAAGGGCCGGCAAGAAAATATTACAGAATCACAGATGAGGGAAAAGAGATTTTGAAGGAACGGACAAAGGAATGGAATCGATTTGTCAAAATGATGAACAAGATGATGGGGAAGCCGGAACATGATTCAATCTAAAGAAGAATTCATAGGAGAGCTGAATTCCCTTTTGGTTGCACATAAGGATAAAGAGGATGTTTTAGAGGAATATGAAGGACACATTCTGCATCTTATGGAAGAGACCGGGGAACTTGGAAACGAGGAATTGACCGATCTGATTCATACCAGAATCGGTACACCAAAGGAAATAGCAACGATATGGAACGACGAGTGGTCCTTGACACCAGGCAGGACACAATGGCTTTTCGTATCGGCTAATATATTTTTATTTGCCGGCGGAAGCCTGTTGACAGTCCTTTATAATGTCTATTCTTGGGAATGGCTGCAGGATTTCTGGATTAAATTAACCAGCATCCCTGCCATCATCATAGCGGTGTATATTGTATTTTGGATACTGCTGGGTTATGAGATTGGAAAGGAATTCGGGTCCAAAGGGAAGAGCCTCTTAATGAAAATCTTGATTATGAGTTTGATCCCTAATCTGATTCTGATGAATCTTGTACTCTTTCATCTTATACCTCATGAATGGTTCGATCCGCTATTGAACTCATCATTCATATTGAGTTGTATCGCTTTTACCATCCTTTTGCTGCCAATCAGCTGGGCGGGGTACAGATGGGGAAGAAGAGCCTCCATATAAAAATGCTCTTTTTTTTTTGGAATATTACATAGAAATTCTATGTAAGTAGAATTACGACATAGGAGGCTGGAAGATGAAAAAAAGGAATTTTTTGCTGATCGCATGCTGCGTCGCTGTGGGAATTTTAGCAGAATGGTTACTTGTTGACCACACGTTTGGTTTAAATGTAGTTTTATTTGCAACGCTGTACTATTGTCTGTTTTATTGGCAAATGAAAGGTAAGCGCTTAATGAATCGAAAAATCGGATTTCTGCTCATGTTTTCCATTTTATTTCTTGCATTAAATTATTTTCTGTATTGGAATATAGTCCTTTATTTATTGAATCTCATTATCCTTCCGGGGCTCATTATCGTCCATTGTGTACTCATAACAAGAAAGAAGAGGGTGGACTGGAACAGCTTTGGCTTTATCGGATATATGTTCACATTCACATGCCAATGGATCGCGTTCGCTATAAGCAGGCTGCTTGTTCCTAAGAAAATCTTTGCAAGCAGGATGCAGGTGCAATCCTATAGAACGCTGAAAATGATAGTGCTCGGAATTTTCATCTCCTTGCCGCTTGTTTTCTTTACAGGACTTCTTCTTATGTCTGCTGACAGCCATTTTGCCCAACTAGTAGAACTGCTTCCTTTGCAGATGCTTGATTTTTCAATCGGAGATGAACTGGCACGCCTTGCTTTTATCCTGATTGTTTCATTGCTGTTATACTCTTTTGTTAGAATTTTGAGGAGGAACCATACATCTTATTCCACACAGAAGAGAGATAACGAAGTGAAGTGGGAAGGAATTATAGTCATTACGGTTTTGATATCATTGAATGGATTGTACGCATTATTCACCTTTGTACAGTTTCAATACTTCTTCAGCGATACACTTATATCAGGGTTAACGTATGCAGATTACGCAAGGAGAGGATTTTTTGAATTAATTGTTGTTACATTGATCAATTGGACCATTGTCGTTGCTGTTATTAAAACAATGGATATGAAAAGCAAAAAGATGAATGCGATAATTAATGCACTGCTCTCATTACTTGTGGGGATGAGCGGCATCATGCTTTATTCTGCAGGAATGAGACTGACCCTGTATGAGGAAGCATACGGTTTTACGATGGCAAGAATTCTTGCTCATGCTTTTATGGTATGGATTGGTGTCATTCTTACTTTTACCTTTATCAAAATCTGGTATAAGAGTCTTTCTCTAAGCCGATTTTATATTATCAGCACACTCGTATTCTATAGTGCTTTGAACATTGTCGATCTCAACAGGTTGATTGTTCAGAAAAATTTGGATAGGTATCAGGAGACAGAGAAGCTCGACTTGTTTTATTTACAACAGATTTCAGCTGCTGGTACTCTTGGATTGATTGAACTGTATGAAGAAAACCCTGATATGCCCGGGTTAAAGGAAGCACTCATCCAGGAAAAAGTGGAGGCCGAAAAGAATAAAGAGAGCTGGCAATCGAGCAATCTCGTGAGAAAACAAGAGAGGGAAGCGTTAAAAGATTTAGAGATCCGGTGATATGTCAATATACCTAGAATTACTATGTATTAAAAGTACTTAATCATAAAGAAATGGCTTAGTTTATTGGCTGTCCTCTCCTTCTTCCTGGCTTGTGATCTCTTTGGGCCCTATAATGTATTTCAGGATATGAACGCCAGCCAAATAGTCGAGGAAGAACAATATAAAATGGTGGTTATTAGAGATCCTCTTCAGAAGGCAGAGGATTTACAAAGGTAACAACTATTATTTTGTTACAATAGCAAGCAGCAGGGAATTTGTAGTGATACAGAACTAATTTTCAGTATTGAATTATCAGTGGGAAAAAATACAAGGCTGTTTTCTCCTAGATTGCTGCTTTCGAAAAAATCCCAAGAGCCGGATTTTTTCCGAATACTAAGTATTTCTTTAAACGGAAAGAGAAGCTCATTTCTTTCATGCTAACCCGGGTATTGCCAATGAAAGATGGAGTTATCTTATGGAATTTTTATTAAATAGCAGCAAAGTTGACGAAAATAGCTGTTTACAAAGAAGCTGGGGGAGATCATGATGACTAAACAAACGCTTATTTTTGATATGGACGGAACACTATTCAAGACGGACACAGTCCTTCTATCTGCACTGGATAAAACCTTTGATTGTCTGAGAAGTGTGGATGAATGGGAAGGAGGAACACCCATAGAAAAGTATTTGGATATAATGGGTGTGCCTTTACCTGAGGTGTGGAGGAACCTGCTGCCCATGCACGAGGAGGCTCTTCATGAAAAGGTCAACCGCATGTTCCATGTTCATCTCTTTCAGGAGATAAGGAATGGCAGCGGAGAACTATATCCCGGAATACTTGAGCTTCTTGAAGAACAATCAAAGGAGTATAGGATTTTTATAGCCAGCAACGGGTTAAATTCCTATCTTCTTGAAATTGTGAACTGCTTCACGCTGGATTCCTTGCTCAGCGGAGTTTACAGCATCGAACGGTGTCCATCCGGAAGAAAGGAGGATCTTGTGAAGATCATTTTGGAGGAAAATGAAATTTCTTCTGCCATTATGGTTGGAGACCGGAGTTCAGATATCAAAGCAGGGAAGGAAAACGGCTTATATACAGTAGGGTGTGCATGGGGCTTTGCCTCTGAAGGGGAGCTTGATGAGGCTGATATCATTATTAACTCTACCAGCGAGCTGGAGAGTGTGTTGAGAAAGCAAAGAGTTCAGCCATAGGGGCCTGCAAGATTAGAAGCTGGCTTGGGTAATGAAAGGGCGAAGAAACGTAAAAAAATGTCTCCAAGGGGCTGGCATGGGTACATGACAAGGGGAAGATACATGAGAAGATGTCCTCAAAGAGCTGTTTTGCGTACACAAAAAGCTGTCAAAGCATCAGAAAATCCCTGGGATTATGAATAGGCTGTCATGGGGAAACCATTAGTCGGCGGCCTTGTCATGGAGAAAAAGGAAAGAACAGCACCACTGTCCTTGTTTATGGAGTGCTGCTTCTCTCCGTATATATTTGATTTAATTCCAGCGGGCTCTAAAGGTATATTGGAGGAGTTGAAAGTCCTGACAGGGCAGTCTTCCTTAAGGAAGGAACAAATAGCGTGCAAGCTGGATCTTACTATCTCTGGGGGCCCCCGACATGCTTTATCATAAAATTTAAAAGGGGGAACAGGAGTAAGGCTGCCCCAATGGATTTCAGCCGCTTTTATCCTTTAATTATAAAACGCTGAATCAAATGAAGGGAAAAGTGAGATGAAAACCCCTGCGATTATCAAAATTTCCTCCACGTTCACGGTTTCAGTCATAATTAGATGCAGTACATGCATTTTCTGACCATTATAGAACCTGGGGGAATAGATAAATCCACCTGTCTCATTTTATGAAATTCCTGCAAGATGCCCTCTTGAAAAGTTAATATGGGTGAATCTAGGACACCAGATATCGTGACTGGTGTCTATTTTTTTGTTTTCTTTAACCCTGTTTCATAAACTTTGCTTCTATATGAGCAAAATAACCAAAATAAAACGAAATAATCTGGTGATAATGAAAGGCTCTTTTCGTAAACTTTGTAGCTGTTTGATACTAATTCCGAGAAAAAAACATTTTAAAAAGGGTGAAAACTGGTAACACAGAAACGAAAAGAGTTACTCTGAGAGATAAAACTCTTAGTATCCGGGGGGGGATCCGGCTCTTGGAATTTTTCCGAAAAACAATATATGCGAAAGCAGCCATCTTAAAAACTGTCAGCAGACAACAATATATAATAAGGAAGAAAAATGTCGTTATTTTAGGAGGGATCCTCTTAAACATGCCACAAAATAAGTATTGTTATTTTTATCTTTATACTATACAATCACTTAGTAGTTTAATAGTGAAACTTTTAGTGCAGAATTTCGTCTAATATACTAGAATCATGCAAAACATAACAAGGCTGAAATTCATGAGAGACACTGCGCTTGTATAAGAGACATGAAAAGGGCGTAAGTAATGGCTGATTTTTTCAATAATGCTGCTTTTGGATAGCTAATCTTCTCTTAGAAAAGGGAGGTTTGTTCTCAACTCGCCGGACGGCCTCTAAAGTGAAAAGATATAAGTTTTAGGATAAAAGCTAAGTAAAGAAGGTGCAATTATGAATTCACGAATGGAATTTAAAAAGAAAAAGAAGAGAAGAGGATTGAAACTTGTTCTTTTCCTCTTATTTATGATAACAGTACTAGTAGGATATGCAGGTTTTCAATTCTATCAAGGAACTCAAATGGCTTCTGGTGAAGGAAATACACCTAAAGAAGAGGATTATACATTTAATGGTGTTAAGGATAAACACGGCAGAATCAATGTCCTCCTCCTTGGAGTGGACAGCCGCGGAGAAGAGCAGTCCCGTACAGATACAATGATGATTGCCCAAATCGATCCTGAGACAAATGAAACGAAATTAGTCTCGTTCATGAGAGATATGTATGTTGAAATCCCGGGATACCAGAACTATAAGCTTAATACGGCTTTCTTCCTTGGAGGCCCTGACCTGCTGAGACAGACATTAAAGCAGAATTTTGATATCGATATTCAATACTATATGATTGTCGATTTTAAAGGATTTGAACAATCCATAGATATTCTTGCTCCGGAAGGAATCGAAATGAATGTCGAAAAAGCAATGTCGGAAAATATCGGGGTTTCTCTCCAACCCGGGCTTCAAAACCTGAATGGCAAGGAGCTTCTCGGTTACGCAAGGTTCCGTGCAGATGCAGAAGGTGACCATGGGCGGGTAAAAAGACAGCAGGAGGTCATCACAGCTGTGAAAGACGAAGCGCTCAGCATAGGAAGTGTCACGAGGCTTCCAAAGATGATTGGAGCAGCTCAGCCTTATATTGAAACAAACATGAGCAAGATGGACCAAGTTGGAATCGTTAAAGATATCCTTTTAGGTAACAGCGGCGATATCAATAAGCTGACAATCCCGGTTGCGGATTCGTATACGGATGGCTATTACCAGCAGGCAGGTGCAGTATTGGAAGTTGACTTTGAAACAAATAAAGCAGAATTACAAGAGTTTTTGAATCAATGATTGATGAAGGACCGGGGCTAACCCCTGGTCCTTTTATTTATAGTAAAGCCTGTAAGTGCAGGCTTCTGGAAAAAAAGAGTAAAGAAAAATCCTTGTTTAACGTCCTATCGTGGGAAAATCAGGGATTATTCTTGATCTGAATAGTTCACCGGAGGATGGTAGCGCTTTCACTCGTTAATTCAACCATATACACTAAACATTGTTCAAAACACTTGATTATGATTTTGTACGTGTTACGATTGTAAACGTTGAAAAAAGAGCGAACAAAAATACGAACACATAGAACTTATTGGGAGAGGATATATTTGCTAAACAAACAAAAGGTTGCTTTTCTAGGTGCAGGTAATATGGCAGAGGCCATGATTTCAGGAATGGTTGAATCCAATGCAATTCCAACAGAACAAATTATCGTATCAAACAGAAGCAATCAAGGGCGTTTACAAGAACTGAAAGCAAAATACGATATAACAGCCATGACAAAAGATAAATTGAAATTTGAAGAAATAGATATGCTGATCCTTGCTATGAAACCAAAGGATATTGATGCTGTACTGAAATCAATTAGAGATCTTGTCAGTCCGCATACGGTTGTACTTTCCGTTTTGGCGGGGATTACCACAGAACATATGGAAGAAGGGCTTCCGCAAGGACAAAAAGTCATTCGGGTCATGCCTAACACATCCAGCATGATGAGAGAATCCGCTACAGCTATTGCAGCAGGAGAGTATACAGATGATGAGGACATGAAACTTGCTGAAGAATTATTGAATTCCATCGGCGAAGTATATACGATCCAAGAAGAAAAAATGGATATCTTCACCGGAATTGCCGGAAGTGGACCTGCTTACTTCTACTATCTAATGGAACATATCGAAAAAGCCGGTAAAGACAGCGGCCTTGAGCCGGAAGTAGCGCGTCAAATCGGAGCTCAAACCATCTTAGGTGCAGCAAAGATGATCATGGAACGTGAAGAAACACCCGCACAGTTACGACAAAATGTAACATCCCCGAATGGAACCACAGCAGCAGGACTGGATGCACTAGAGAAATTTGGCGGAGGAGAAGCTATCGCTCAAGCTGTTAAAGGTGCTGAAAAACGTTCAAAAGAAATCAGTTCCCAATTCAAAAAGGTACTTGTTGCCAACTAATGATTAATAAAGCCTGATCCTCGGCTCAATTTTTACAGCTGAGGGGGGCTTCTTAACGCTTGATTATTTTAGTCGTTTAACGCACTAAAGCGATGTAAGGGACAGTCCCTCTTAGTGCTTTAGAGTAATAAAAGAAATATTTAAAACTATCTTAACAGGAGTGATATGATGTCTCCGGACACCAAGAAGAAGCGAATCGTAATCAAAATTGGAAGCAGTTCCTTAACAAGCCTTCACGGGGAGATGAGCCGCAGAAAGCTGGAGCGTCTTACAGACGAAGTCGTACGCTTGAAAGATGATGGTCATGAAGTGCTGCTTGTATCTTCTGGGGCAGTAGCAGCAGGATACAGAAAGTTAGGCTGCTTGACCCGTCCCAGTACGCTGCCGGAAAAGCAGGCAGCCGCATCTATCGGTCAAGGATTGTTAATCGAAGCTTACTCTGATTTATTCTTATCGAATGGTTATGTGGCTTCTCAAATACTCATCACAAGAAGCGACTTCTCTGATGAGAGCAGATATAACAATGCAAAAAACACAATAAATGTTCTGCTCGAGCGCGGGATTATTCCAATTGTCAACGAAAATGATACAGTCACCATTGATCGTCTGAAATTTGGTGATAACGATACGCTATCTGCGAAAGTTGCAGGACTGGTAAATGCCGATCAATTAATCATCCTTTCCGATATTGATGGACTTTACAATGATGATCCACGTAAAAATCCGAATGCTGAACTTCTTGAAGAAGTTAATGAAATAACGCAGGACATTGAAGATATGGCAGGAGAACCAGGAAGTTCAGTAGGTACAGGCGGCATGCGCTCCAAAATCGACGCGTTTAAAATCGCTATGGCCTCAGGAATTCCATCTTTCCTAGGAAAATCAGGTGTATCTAACATTATTTATGATGCAGTTCAAAATGATGCAAAAGGTACCTATTTTAAAACAAAAGAAGATGTAGTGAACCTTAATACCAAGAAACAATGGATTGCCTTTAACTCAGGACCAGAAGGCGAAATCACCATCGATAATGAATCAAGGGACTCTATTCTTGAAAGCAAGAAAAGCCTTGATGCTTCGGGCATTTATTCCGTCAAAGGCCGCTTCAAGAGCGGTGCAGTTATCCGGATTGCCGATTTAAACGGAGAAGAAATCGGTCTGGGTGTCGTCAATTATGGTTCCGAAGAATTAAAAAAATTCAATGGAATGACAGACGAAGAGCTCGAAAAATATGAAAATGCGGCAGTAGAATTCGATCATTTGGTATGTCACGTAGAAGTGCCGATTCCTGTAGGATTATAGCAGAGATCTTACAGCCGAATATAGAAATACTCCTGTGCAAAGAGTTTTACCAAAGTCTAAACAGAAAACACTTTAAACTTAGATAGTAACAATAAAATATAATTTATGGAGGAATTGGATGACTCTAACCACTAACAGAACGAACGTTGAAGAACAAGCTATCGCAGCAAAGAAAGCCGCGAAATCACTTTCACTGCTAACAACTGAAGAGAAGAATGAAGCTTTGATGACTCTCGCTTCAACATTGGAAGAACAGTTTGAAACCATTTTGGAAGCTAATGAAAAAGATCTTTCAAGAGGCCGTGAAAAAGGATTCGATGAAGCATTCATGGATCGCCTGTCACTTTCGAAAGAACGCATTTTTGACTTCGCAAATGGTCTACGTGAAGTTGCGGAGCTTGAAGACCCGACCGGCTTAACTGTCAGCGAGTGGACACTTGAAAACGGCTTGGATGTCGCTAAAGTCACAGTGCCGCTAGGCGTAATCGGCATGATTTATGAAGCGCGTCCAAACGTTACAGTTGATGCAACAGGATTGGCTTTGAAATCAGGTAACAGCATCGTGCTTAAGGGGGGATCCAATGCAATCACTTCTAACAAAGCAATTGTGGATGTTATGCATAATGCCCTTGAAAAAACTCAAATATCAAAAGAAGCAGTTCAGTTCATCAATACAACTGATCGTGAAGCGACTCAGCAGCTGTTCACCATGAAAGAACATGTAGATGTACTAATTCCACGCGGTGGCGGAGCACTGATTAATGCAGTCGTCAATAATGCAACCGTTCCTGTTCTTGAAACCGGTGTAGGTAACTGCCACATCTACATTGATAAAGATGCAGATGTCCAAATGGCACTGAATATCCTTGTGAATGCAAAAACAGACCGTCCAGCTGTTTGTAATGCTGCGGAAACAGTCATCATCCATCAGGAATGGCTGGCAGCTAATAAAGACCGTTTAATTGAGACACTTAGAAATCATAATATCTCAGCATATGGTGATGAGCGTGCTTGTGAAACAATTCCGGGCTGCACTCCTGCTGGAGAAGAAGACTGGGCGAATGAATACCTAAGCTTGGATATTGCTGTCAAAACAGTCTCAGCCACAGCTGATGCCATCAATCACATAGAGCAGTATGGTACAAAGCACTCAGAAGCCATCATCACTGAGAATGCCGAGACGGCCAAACTGTTTATGACGCTTGTAGACGCAGCTGCCATTTATCATAATGCATCCACCCGCTTTACTGACGGAGGAGCACTTGGGTTCGGCGCTGAAATCGGTATTTCAACCCAGAAATTGCATGCACGCGGACCAATGGGACTGCCTGCATTAACCACTGTAAAATATATGATGAGTGGTAACGGTCAAATTCGATAAGTATCAATAGAGAATGTCCCTTGTATTAATTCAAGGGACATTTTTAGAGGGCTCTTTTTTAGAACACCCGTAACATGCAAAATAATTACCAATTGAAAAGAGACAGCCAGCCGGCTGTCTCTTTCGCTTATATTCCGGCAACTTCATGCAGCTCCCGTATAGTATCAATCTCTTTCAATTCGCAGATTTTTAAAAGTTCATGAAAAATCTCGGCCGTCATAATGGCATCATTCAGAGCGTGGTGGCGTGCCCGCTTGATGATTTGGAACTTCTTTACCAAATCATCCAAGTAGCATTCTTTTTCATCCAGCAGCTCTTTTGCGAGTGCATAAGAGTCAATGAATTCCGGATCAAATGGAGGAAGATCCCATTTCCCGATTCTCTTTTGCAGAAAATTGATATCAAAAGATGCAGGATGTGCCACTAGAATGGTTCCTTTACAGAAATCCAGAAACTCTATCAATCCTACAGGCAGGGTTTTTCCTTGGATAAAGTCTTTACGCTTCAAGCCGGTGAACTGTTTTGTTTCAGCTGAGACGGTCTGAAGCGGATTAATGACTTCATAGAAGGTCTTATTCTGCAGGATTTTTTCACCCTGCATTTTTATTGCACCTATCGAAACGATTTCGTCTCCTATTTCAGGAAAGAAGCCAGTGGTCTCCAAGTCAAAAATCGTAAATGTGCAGTTAGTTAGATTCTGCTGCTGGAGGAGGGGTTTTTCTTCTTCAAATTCCTTCAGCATCCTGATCAGCTTTTGGTAAGAGGGGTTTTTCTTTTCTTTTTTAACTTGTTTTTTAAAAAGATATCTATGCCAAAAATAATATTTAATAATTCGATATCCTACATTAAATCGAGCATCACTCATAGTTAAACCACCCGGTTGCGATTGAAGCTGATCTCCATGACTTGCTGCATACGATTTGCGATTTGAAGCGCTTCTCTTAGTTTTCGTTTGTCTTCTTTAGTAAGTTGCTCTACTTCTAATTCATTTGTCAGTTCCCGGTTCTCTTCCAATTCCAAAAGGTTTTGGTTCAAGCGGTAATAGAGCAGATAGTGCAGGGCTGTTTTGGCATTCTCTGCGTCTCTGGGATGGAATACTTTCAATTCTTTCAAGGCATTCAAACGTTGAACAGTATTTACTTCTTTTAATCCGTGCTTGATGGAATGGATGCGGACCATATTTACGATTTGCATCAAGCCGGCTTTCTTAATGTTGAAAAATTTGTTTCTTCCTTTCAGGTTGATCCTGCCCAATGCATTGATAGGTATACGGAAGCGGATAGCATCCTTCCTCAAAAGCTGCTGCATATTCAGGGATTTTTGGGCCTTTTTCGCTATATAAGCCCGGGTATCTTCGGCAAGGCTGTAGTCACCAAAAATCGGTCTGAAATCGTAAAACATTGTAAAGCTTTGAACTTCTTCTGCATCGATTTCATGGAGCCAGTCATCAATCGCCGCCTTCCATTGGCTGAATGATTTGCGCCATTTAGGTTCTTTTGCCATGATTCCGCCTGTACATTCATGAAAACCGCACTGCGCTAGTTTCCTATTGATTTTTTCAGTGAAACGTTCAAAGTACCTGTCCACTGCTTTTGCATTATCGAGATGATCATAATCAGCAATGATGATGCCGTTGTCCTGATCGGTATTGAAAGACTGTTCACCGCGGCCCTGGCTGCCCATTACAATAAAACAGTAGTTGACAGGAGGTGAGCCGAATCCTTCCGCGCGCATTTCCTCTTCTGAAAGCAGGATGATTTTCCGGTACAGACGGTCATTGTAATTCGTCAAAACTTCACTCACATTATATGCAAAGCTGTCCTGCAGGAGCAGTCCGCCTATGAAGGAAGTAAATGTTGTGTTTTCAACCGGTGATAGTGGAACGAGGTCATCGGTGCTCGAAGCGGACTGGATACTGTACGAGAGATCCAAGTAGCTTGAATCATGTATATTGACAAAAGACAGTCCTGTCAGCAAGCCGATGACAATGCCGTTCCTAAGGACTGGAACATATTTCGCCCCTTCGTATTTAAAGAAGGAGAGGGCTTCATAGGCAAAAGCTTCATCCCTTACCCAATAGGGGTTCTTGTTCATCCAGACTTCTACTGTGGGAGCTTCCCTTGAACTGGTAAGGTAGCGCAGGATTTCGGTTTGGGTGACAAGACCTTTTAATGCCCCCTCATCATCACAAACCACAATGGCCTCGGCCGCCTCATCGAGCATTTTCTCTGCTGCTTCCTCCATCGTTGAAGTCTTAGGAAGTATTACAGGCGATTCCATCAAAATATTAACCTTTGTCCTGAAGAGGGACAGGTCAGCGGATTCTTCTTGTGACTCCTTATATTTGATCTCATCATAAAGAGTTTTCATCCGGTTTCCGACACTTTCAAAAATAATTTGTGAAAACTCTTTATTATTTGTGAGCATATCGAAGAAGACTTTTTTATTAAACCGAAAAAGAGTGCATTCTTCGATGGCCTGCACGGAAAAACTCATATCACCGCTTGTCCACAAAATCATCAATCCGACAAGGTCCCCAGGATAGTAATATCTTAACGACACCTGCTTTCCTGAAGGCCGGTGAAGAACATTCTTTGCGGTTCCCGACATCAAGAAATAGACGTCCAGCTCTTCCTGTGATTCTTTTTCATGGAAGATGAATTCATTTTTAGCAAATTTGTGAAATTGTGCTTGCGATACGAGGTACTCCAGTTGTTCATCCGATAAGTGATTAAAAGGATATGAAGCTTTGATCATGTCGTGAAATTCGTTTTTTTTCATCTGTCAGCCTCCTTGTCCATCTGGATTTAATTCTGCCCGCAGTAATTAAGTTATGTATAATCTCAGCTAATCCAACACTTCTATTTGTAACCTTAACATAGTCATGGATGGTCATTCATGCTTTTTTGATAGAAAAAAAGCCAGTACAGAGAGCAACTCTGTACTAGCATCTTCATTAAGCTGAAAAATCCCCGCTTTTTCCTGCTTTATTATTTTTCTTTGAAAATGGCATATACCAGTTCCAATCCCCGAGAAGCTTCATAAGAGATGGAACAAGGAGCATTCTTATTATTGTAGCATCAATAAAGATCGCAATGGCAATCCCTAAACCTATTTGTTTGACCGGCATGACGCCTGTAAAAGCAAATGCCCCAGTGATGACCATCATGATCAAGGCGGCTGAAGTGATGATCTTGCTTGTCGAAGTCAGTCCCTCGATGGTTGCATGGGTATTATCACCAGTCTGCAGATAAATCTCATGGATCCTCGAAATCAGGAAGACTTCATAGTCCATGCTTAATCCAAATACCAAACTGAAGACAAGGACGGGAAGGACCAGGGCGATATCCGCAGCCTGAAGACCGAAATGGCCTCCTTGGAAAAGCCAAACAAGGATCCCAAAGGTCGATGTCAATCCAATGATATTCATCAGGATCGCCTTCAAAGGAATGATAATTGATTGAAAGGCAATCATCAGGATAATATAAGTTGAGATTAAAATAATCCCGATACTCAATGCTACCTTATCATAAATTTCATCAAAAATTTCTTGATTGAATTTTACTTCTCCACCAAAAGAAAGAGAGTAATCCCAATTCCTGGATGACCAGTCTCTGATCCAGTCCTTAGCAGCCTCTGAAGACTCTTCTTCTGACAATGTGAGGGGTAGCAAGAGCTTTTCACCGCTGATAAAAGAATCCAGCAAAGGAGCAAGAGAAGACTGGGTTTCAGGCTGTTGAAGTGCTCCAGATAAAGCCTCAGGTGAATCAATTCCGCCTTCGGTGTAAATGGAATTGACGGAGTCCACTATTCCATCTTCTTCAAGTTCCGATGCCAATCGTTCCATTTCTTTTAGCCCCTCCTCACTGGTCCAGTCCCCGGGGCGTTCCGCAATGACATAGACCTGGCTTCCTTCATGGGTATTAAAGGTATCCTGTATAATTTCTATGGCCTGACGGGACTCATAGCTTTCAGGAAGAGAGTCAATATCAGGGATCGAAAGGTTCATATTTCCAACAGGGAGGATTCCAATAACCAAAATCGCGAGTGCTGAAACAGAAATCAACAAGGGTCTTTTCATAACAAAACGGGCAAAGGCACGCCATCCTTTTGAAGAGTCCTCTTTCCGTTTAATCACCATCCACTTGTTAATGGCAGGTCCAAGTAGGATTAAAACAGCTGGAAGCAATGTCAGGGAAGAGATGACAGCGATGGATACAACTACCATCCCGCCAATCGCAATAGTCTGAAAAATGTCGATGTCAATCACGCTCATAGCTGCCAGGCCAATGAATACACAGACAGCAGAAAAGATGATTGATCTGCCGGCAGTCTGTATGGTCGTCTTGATTGCCGCCAATTTATCTGAATTCAACAGCTCTTCTCTGTAACGGTTAATGAAAAGCAGAGCAAAGTCAATGCTTAATGCAAGTCCGATCATCGGAACGACATTAAGCAGAAAAACAGATAACTCCACATTTCCTCCAAGCAGGGTCAATATTCCAAAAGAAGAAATCACTGTGATTGCTCCGATGATAATAGGTACAATCGAGGCAATGATGCTTCCGAAAGCGAAAAGCAGTACAAGCAATGCCACAGGAAGACCTATGAGTTCAGCTCGTTTCAAATCATCCTGACTGGCTTTATTAATATCAGCGGAAATTACAGGGCCTCCTGTCAATATCACATTCTCTTCATCTGCTATTGCCTCTTTAATAGAGTCGATTTCTTCATCAATGTTTGGTTGATCGAAGGTGAGAGCTGCGTACGCGGTATCTCCCTTTCTTAATGACTCATCTTCAAGCGGAGACTGGATCCCGCTGATATTTAAAGATTGATCAATTTCACCAAGAATGGATTCGATCTCCCTTTCAAAATCTGTTTCGCTTTCGCTTTTCTTTTGAAATAGAAGTAGAAGAGTGTTTTCAGGGAAGTCGAAGTCATCTGAAAGTGTTTCATTTACCTTTTCAAACTCTCCATCTGTCCTGAACCCGTCGCCGCCCAGAATACCGGGAAGACCTATAGCAAAATAGCCAAGTCCGATTGCAAGTATGACCCAGAAGGCCAGGAATGCTTTATAAAACTTTGTTATTTTATTGGAAATGGACTTCATTATCTTACTCCTCCACAAAATTATAGAATGTTTTTACCACTCATTAAGTTTACTTCTAGAGGTTCATAGATTCAAATATTAGTATTTATTAAAACTTCAGAAAGGGTTCATAAGTTTTAATTTCATAAAAGAAAAATTACTGATTTATGGAAAGATACAATGGAGGCCGGCAGTGTATGTTTGGAGCAGGTAAGTAAAAGTGTAAATGACCCTTCCGAAAAACTATATTTTTTTCTGCCCGGCTATCCATTTAGCTGCTGAATAAAGTGAAGGGAAGTGATGGTCCGCGATTTTTTCAGGATCTCCATTTGCAATCAAAATCGTTGTACAGCCGGCTTTCTTTCCTGCCTCAATATCAGGCTCCCTGTCGCCGACCATGTAACTCAGTGATAAGTCAATTTCATGTTTTTCAGCAAGCCCAAGCAGCATTCCGGCTTCTGGTTTTCTGCATGAACATCCTTCATGGGGCTTATGGATACAGCTTAAAAATTCCTCGATAAAGCCGCCTTGCTGCTCTATGTCTTGTTTCATTTTCTCGTGAATTTTGTCTAAATTGGAGGAAGTCAGATAGCCAAGTCCCACTCCTCCCTGATTCGTGACAACAAAAATTTTATAATCTGTCTCATTTAACAACTGGACAGCCTCAGGAACCTTCTCAAGATAGTAAATATCAGAAAGTTTATTGACGAATCTAACTCTCTTCGATAAAACTTCATTTATAACTCCATCTCGATCTAAAAATACAGCTTTTTTCACTGAAATTCTCCTTTCTTATATAAAAATTCTCCGGTAAACCCCCATTAATTGTCGTATCCTGCGCTTTCCGGGGAAATAGTCGGTAATAATTCCACATGGAAGAATAGATTTCCTCTTTTAGTATTTTCTTTTCTTATCAAATCTATGATGCATGCACGTGAGAAGTTTCCATTCAAGGAAATAAGGGAAATCAATAGATGTAGACATAGAATCATGTAATCGAGAGGAGCAATAGTGATGAATAAACAAGAAGCGAAAGGACATGCCAAAAAAGGTGCTCATGAAGCAAAGCCATGGGTAAAAGGGCTTGGACGCGCAGGTTACCTGGCTAAAGGAAGCGTATACGTCTTGTTTGGTGTACTGGCATTCATGGCAGCCATCGGTGTCGGAGGAGGAAAGACGACTGGAACCAAGGGCGCTTTGGCTTCCATTGCAAGCAAGCCTTTCGGTGAAATCATATTATGGCTGCTGGCCATAGGACTCGCCGGGTATGTTTTATGGAAAATCGTTGAGGCCATCACCGATCCCCAAAACAAAGGCCACGATGCAAAAGGTATTATAATTAGAATCGGTTTTGTTTTTAGTGCAATCGTTTATGCAGGACTTGCTTACAGAGCCTTCCAACTTGCAACCAATGCAGGAAGCAGCGGGGGAGGCGGAGGAAGCAGCAAGCAGACAATCACTGCTCAAATTCTTTCACAGCCGTTCGGCCAATGGATGGTCGGTGCTGCAGGCGCAGCAGTCATAGGATATGGTCTTTATGAAATGTATAAAGGATACAGCGAGAAATTTACAGATTCCTTTCATAGAAGCAAAATGGATAAGAAAGAATATCAGCTTGGAAAGAAAACAGGAAAAGCCGGTTTGATGGCACGAGGTGTTGTATTCTGCATCACTGGTTATTTCTTGATCCAAACCGCTATTACAACGAACTCCGACAATGCAAAAGGTCTCGATGCAGCACTGTCTGAAATTGCACAGCAGCCTTTTGGTCAATGGATGCTCGGATTGGTTGCAATCGGATTGGCAGCTTATGGAGTATTTCAGATTCTCAAAGGCAAAAATAAAAATATGGCCTTTAGTTAAATTCAGTTGTTAAAGGGTATTATTTAATAATTTATCAAAGGGACTGCTGCCATAGCGGCGGTCTTTTTGAGATGGGTAGATAGTAAATTTATTATGTAAAGTAAAGAATGACTAAGTAATATTTAATCTGACAGCATGAATCTATATATTCCAAGATTCCATGTTGTCTCAAAACCGCTATCTGGCACCATCGGAGTGGTTTATTAAGAATCCTTCCACTACGGACTTCACAAGGGCAGCAAAAACCTTATTGTTGGCTTACTGAACTAGAGAGTGTTATCCCTATTTAGGGGGACTTGCCCTTTTTCTAGCGAAGCTAAGAACAAATAGAAAAAGCCTGATCGATGAATGACCAGGCTTTTCGTTAATCCCAAAGAAATTTTTTTAAGATTTTATCCACTTTTTCTGTTTCATGCAGGCCGCTGTGATCAATTTTTTCATCCTCAATTAGGCGTTTTTCAAGATTATTTTGCGGGACAATTTCTCCAATGGCAAAGGCGCTTTCAATGTCCACAACTTGATCGCCTGATCCTGCAATAGCCAGAACCTGAAGTTGGGACGGAAATTGGCCTCGGTTTTTCACCAGATTCTTTAAAGCATCTGAATCAGGTCTTAAGTCAATAAGAGCTTCTCCAGTATTGACCCTGTGGTAGGATTCTTTAGAAATCCCGTCGAAAGGGCTTCCGATGGCTGCAAATTTAATGGTTTCAGGATACTCGGAATTGCCATTGGTTTGTTCCAGATAATTGGTTGAAACAAGGCCTCCCATCGAATGTCCGACAAGATTCACTTGAGGGGCATTAAACTTGATTTTCATTTCTTTCATAACACTTTGCAGACGGGAAGAGGTTTCCGAAATGGAAGCTTTGTTCTTTTCGAAAACGATTTGTACCAAAGGAGGCAGGCCGGAAGAGGAGTTCAGTGAACCTCTCCAAGTGATTTCTCCATCTGCAGAAACATACACAACGAGGTCCCTTTTACCCCATTTATTTTCTTCGAAACGGTACAGCATGGTTTTGAAAGAATTATAGGTGCCTTTATAACCATGTACGAACACGGTTGGGATGCCGGCAGACACCTCTGAAGAACTTTCTTTGGATTCAGCTACCTGAGATTTAAGTGTAATATAAGTTAATGAGAAGGTAAGCAGGAGCAGAGCCCCGACTGAAAAAGCCTTCTTTCTATTTAAGTTGCTTATCATGGGAAGTTGTTCTCCTTTAATTCCTGATATACTAATCATAAACGATTATGTATGACTTGAAAATGTTTTATCTGAAATTCTTCTGTAATATAATATGTAATATTTGGTATTTAATTTAAGCAAAAGAAAAAGCCAGTAACAACCAACAAAAACGGTTGAAATGGCTTCTTTTTTCATGCATTTTATGAAAACGTTTTTTCGCTTACTATTTCATTGTTTTCGTTTTCCACAAGCACTTTAGCCGGCTGATTCTCTTTAGCAAGTTTTTCTGCTTCTGCAATAGCTTCTGACTGGCCATTGAATAATGATGTTGGAGCAACATCTTCTATTTTTACAAACCAGCCGCTTTCGTCTTTGTTTGGTACTACATAATATTCTTTCATGAGTATCGCTCCTTTCTAATTCTTCTTTATTTTGTTTCCCTATTTTAAAACGGTAAAACCTATAAAGTTTTATCCTCTTTGGAGAGAGAAGAGGGGCTAAGAAGAAAATTCCTTCAACTTTTGTTAAAATAGGTGAATTTTTGATATAATGAACCTTCAATCAAAATGAAAAGTCCGACCAGATAATGGAGTTGATAGTGTGAGCAAGAGCAAAGGCGGCGGAACAGGAAAAGGCACCGGAAAAAAAGGCTGGAACCGCTGGCAGAAAAGTGCGAAGAAAAAAGCTGCCAAACCATATACAAGCAAAGGAACCAAACAAGGTAGTGGAACAGAAAAGGATTCTTCTGGAAAATAAGAGAAAAGAGCTGCATCCGTTCAACTGGATGCAGCTCTTTCTTGTTGTTGGTTAAGTAATGTTACTCTGTGGACAACTGATAGCTATGTTATACACGTATCAAAGGGGGGCAGCAGCTGCTGATTCACCAATGAATTAAGCAGGGCTTATATATGGCCAGTCGATTAAAACGCCCAGTTTCCTTTGCTGAAGATTGGTTCTATAGATCCGTCCTCAAGGACACCGTCGATATCCAGGAGTTCAGAACCTATCATAAAATCCACATGGGTCAAACTTTCATTAAACCCGATTTCTTTCAGTTCCTCTTTGCTCAAATTTTTCCCATTTTCCACACAGATTGAAAGGGCATTGCCAAGAGCGATATGACAGGAAGCATTTTCGTCAAATAATGTGTTGTTAAAAATAATATCGGTGTTTGAAATCGGTGAATCATTAGGCACTAATGCAATTTCTCCCAAGAAGGAGGCACCTTCGTCCGTTTCAAGCAGACTTTTTAACGTGTCATAGCCTTCTTCGGCACTGAATTCTGTAACTTTTCCATCTTTGAAAGTCAGGGTGAAATTGTTAATCAGGTTTCCGCTGTAATTTAAAGGCTTTGTGCTGCTTACTGTTCCAATGACACTGTTTCGGACTGGTATGGTGAATACTTCTTCAGTCGGCAGGTTAGGAACGAATTGAACACCTTGGTCATTGGTGAAAAGGGCGCAAATCCACTTGCTTTTAGGGTGCAGTTCAACTGTGAAGTCAGTGCCAGGACCTTTATAGTGAAGTTTACGGAACGCACGCGCATTAAGGTGATCAGCATTCTTTGTCATGTTTTCAATATGTTTCTCCCATAGCTGGACAGGGTTTTCCTGATCGACTCTGGTTGTGTAGAAGATTTTATCCCATAATTCCTCGACAGCTTCCTCTTCAGGCAAATCAGGGAAAACTGTTCTTGCCCATGCTTTAGAAGGAACAGCTGCAATCAGCCAGCTGATGCGGCCCCCGGAAATAAACGGCTGAAAGTCTTTGAAAGCTTCACCGCTTGCTTTATTGGCCATGGCCACTCGCTTGGCATCAATGCCCTTTAGTAACGTAGGATTAGGAGAGGTTAAATTAAGTACAGCTGCATTTTCTTCCGCCATCTCCACCATTCCTTTTGCCTTCCATACCGGGAAGTCCTTCAACGCTTCTTCTGGAGCCTTTTCCATTTTCAGTCTTGTTAATTTCTCATCAGAATACTCTACAAGAACATTCTTAGCGCCTGTTTCATAGGCTTTTTCTGTTAATTGAGCCACAAAGTCAGCTTCAGTAATAGGAGCATTGATTATGAGTGTCTGCCCCTCCTGTAGATTGATTCCCACCCTAATCAATAAATCGGCATATCTTTCTAATTTTGTTTCTTTTGAAACCATGCTGGAATCCCCCTTTTAAGTAGCTTACAAGATAAATATACTATGTGATGAGTAAATTCACCAAATCATATGAAACGCTTTCATGCTTTAAAGTGTTAAGAGGGACTATCCCTTTTAATGCTGTACAGCGCAAAAAGCCCCTGCTTCCAAAAGGAGGCAGGGGCTTTCTCTTCTCTGATTATTTTCCAGAAACTAGAGGGGAAACTCCATTTGCCGGCGGCAGGTCTTCTTCTTGAGCACTAACAGATGCACCTGCTGCTGATAGTGCGATAAGTACTAGTGCTGCTACTGTGATTCTTTTAAGCTTCTTCATTTAAATCTCCTCCTATAAACCTATTATTTTTTCATATGCCACGTTAGCCTTTGTAAGGTAATGGGCAGCATATTTATATTTTCTAATCTCTTGATAGTAGTTACCAAGAAATTTAGAATACTGAGCCAGAAGATGAGGGTTTCCGGTATTTTCAAAGTAGGGAAGTGCTTCATCTTTCATGAAGCATTCGAATTCCTCATCAAGTTTTTCAACAGCATAACCATAAATCCTGAATTCATAATATTTTTCTGTATTCTTCTGCTGCTTTGACAAGAAGATTCCTTCTTGGAGCCAGCTTGCGGCTTCATCCATTCTTTTGAGTTTAAAATAATCTTTCACAAGAGCAAGAATGGTCGTAAGTTTGCTGTCATGGTCATCATGTTTGAATTCAAGGCTTTTTAAATAGTGGGCAATGGCTTCTTCTGTCCTGTTTTCCATGGATTTAAGATACCCCAGATTCTGCTCAACCTTTCCCCTCATCACAACATATTCAATATTCTTGCTGATTTCGTTCGCCCATTCATAGTGGATGATGGCTTCACTGATGTTTTGGATGCGCCTGTAACAGACTCCGAGCAGCAGATGGATTTCTGAACATCGTTTATTATGATAGAGGCTCTGATAGAGGCTGAGGGCCTCTTCAGAGTAATGGATGGCAAGGGCATGCTTTCTCAGTTGAACAAAAGTGAGTGCCTTCAGATAGAATAGATCGGCTTTCTCTTCGGTGTCCAAAATGCTTCCAAGAACAAAATAATGCTCCGCATCTTTAAGGTGCTGGTTGGATTCCTCATAGCTTCCTCTTGCATAGTGAAGGTTCCCGACAAACTTATGGAAGTAGAATCGCAGCTTATCAGAAAGATTTTTATAGCCTTTTTCAATTGCTCTGATGGAATCTCTCGGACTCTCGTAATCTTTAAGTAAAATATAATAGCGGATCATAAGGATGTGATAACTGTTAAGAAGAGTGACGTCATCAATATCGATAATCTGCGGGGAGACCACTTCATATAGGCGGATGGCTTCCTTGCAATCATTCTTCAATAGCGCTCTGTTCCATTCAGAAAATGTTTTCTTAAGAGTTTCATCATCATTCTGTATCAATGAGATTCCAAGCCTGCTGCATAGGAGCTCGATGACTTCAGTAGAAGCGGTGGTTTGATTATTTTCGATCTTGGAAAGATAAGAGACGGATAGAATTCCTGTTGCAAGTTCTTCTTGTGTTAAGTTCTTTTTCATGCGATGGTATCGGATCTTACTTCCGATCGTCATGATTCTTTTCTCCTCTCTATCTATAGTAATAGTATAAAATAATCCCGTAATTAGGACGAGTTTGGCTGCTTGGGAAAATCAGCCCCGCCACCCCATGAAGAATGCTTAAAATACGTGTGTTTCCATGAAAATTTTCCTAAGCAGCAGCTCTAAATCATTATAAGATTACCACATAAATTCTGCATATAGTCCGAATATTCCTATAATTATATTTTTGATGCGTTTACTTGGAATTAACAGGAAAAATACAGTACATTATGAGTAGTGTTATAATTTTAGAGAGAAATTCTGATTGTTAAATTACATAAAGATTGGAGCGGATTTCATGATTGATTTACGCAGTGATACAGTGACTAAGCCGACAAAGGAAATGAGAGAGGCTGCCCTGAATGCAAGAGTGGGGGATGATGTGTATGGTGAAGATCCTGCTGTCAATGATTTGGAACAAACGGCAGCTAAACTGCTGGGAAAAGAAGCAGCATTGTTTGTCACAAGCGGTACCCAGGGAAATCAAATAGCGGTTCTGACACATTGTAATCCGGGAAATGAAGTAATTATGGAAGCAGAGTCTCATATCTTTTATTACGAATCCGGAGCAATATCTGCTTTTGCGGGTGTCCAGCCAAGGACGCTCAAAGGCATTCGCGGGGCCATGGATCCATTAGAGGTCGAGGGGGCTATCAGGGAAGATGATCAACACTTTCCAGAGACATCATTAATATGTATTGAAAACACCCATAACCGGACTGGAGGAGCAATTGTACCCTCTTCCAATATGAAAGAAATCTATACTATAGCCCAAAAGAATCACATTCCTGTCCATGTTGATGGTGCCAGGCTGTTCAACGCTGCTTCGGCCTTAGGGGTTCCCCTGACGGAATTCACTCAGTATTGTGATACAGTCCAGGTCTGCCTATCAAAAGGTCTGGGAGCACCCGTTGGATCCATCATAGCGGGAAGCGAGGCGTTTATCAAAAAAGCTCGCAAATGGAGAAAGCGTTTGGGAGGCGGACTGCGTCAGGCAGGGATTATTGCAGCACCTGGATTGTATGCGCTGAATCATATGAGAGAAAGACTGGCTGAGGATCATAAAAATGCTGTCCTGCTTTCTGAAGGGTTGAGTTCGATACCATCTTTGACAATCGCCAACAATGTTGATACCAATATCGTCGTCGCAGAAGTGTCTGCACTCGGAATGACCTCAGCAGAATTCACCAGTCTGCTAAAAAAAGAAGGGATACTTACCGTGACCTTTGGACCGTCACTCGTTCGTTTTACCACTCACTTGGATGTCAGTAAAGATGATATTGAAAAGACGATTGCTGTCGTCAGGAAGCTTGTTGAAAGTTAATAACATGAGAGATCATTCTTAAGAGTGATCTCTTTTTTAGCTGCATTATAGTATTTCTTGCTTTTCCCCTCTCTAGTTAGTATCATTTTCACCAAAAGCACCATACATACCAATTATTGAATGAAAGATTAGGTGATTAAACCACTATGGCGGGAAAGGATGAGTTTTAATGTGGAAAGAGTTTTTATCGAGTATCGGAATTGGCAATATCAAGGTGGATACAATTGTAGAAAATCCTACCTTGACACCGGCAAGCGAGCTGAAGGGTGAAGTAGTAATAGAAGGCGGCATGTCTGACCAGGAAGTAAATAAAATAGTCCTGACCATCTTTATCAGGGAAGAGGACTACCGGGAAGACAGTGACTTTTCCTATCATGAAAAAGAGCTGCATGGCTTTGCCCTGGAAGAGATAGGTACCGTAAAGGCAGAGGAAGTGAAGAGGGTCCCTTTCAAATTTTCTTTATCTAAAGATCATCCAATATCCGATAAAGGAACAGAAACTTTCTTAAGAACTTTAGTTGATATTCCACAGGCAGTAGATCCCGTGGATGAAGACAGCATCAAGGTTGTCAAAAGCCTGTAACCATGAGAGTAGAAAAGAATGGTTCCCTATAGAACTGTTTTCGTAAACTTTGCTGTTTATTAATCGGTATTTCATAAGATAAGGCCATCATTCATCGGTAATAACCGGGTAAGCAAGGAAGTAAAGAGCTGCTCCTTCTATTTAGAGCGAAATTGTTTCAGGAGGATTATCAAAAGTAAAGATAAAAGAAAACAGACTCTCTAAAAGATTGTTGGTTATGGATATTGTTTTAATTCCTTCCCTTTAAGGCAGGGGGGTGGAGCGGAAATCCACCATTTCTCCACAGCAGCAATCTTTGCGAAAGAGCTATAGAAAAAGAGGAGGAGAATTATGAAAGCCATCATTCATGAGGGAAAACTAGGAATGGAAGGACTCTCACTCAGAGACTTTCAAGAGCCGGCAGTGAATAGCGGCATGGTAAAAATCAAATTGAAGACTGCTGGGCTGAACCGAAGAGATCTTATGGTATTAACCAGACATAAAGAAGAACAGCCTCCGCTGATTGTCGGGTCTGATGGAGCGGGCACTATAGTGGATGCGGCAGAAGATGTAACAAATGCAGCTGTAGGGGATGAAGTGATCATCAACCCAGGACTGGGCTGGAGGCAGAACAGCGAAGCACCACCGGCAGGGTTTGAAATCGTCGGACTGCCTGATCATGGTACATTTGCGGAGTATATTACACTTCCTGCAGCCAATGTGGAAAAGAAGCCCGCTCATCTAAAATGGGAAGAAGCGGGCGTATTATCTTTGGCTGCATTGACAGCTTACCGTGCGTTATTCACACGGGCAAAAGTAAAAGCAGGTGACACCGTCCTGATACCTGGTATAGGCAGCGGAGTGGGGACTTTCTTGCTTAAATTCGCTAAAGCAGCAGGAGCGAGAGTGATTGTGACATCTCGCAGCAATGATAAACAGCATAAAGCAATGGAACTGGGAGCCGATCGCAGCATTTCTACAAACTGTGACTGGAATGAGGAACTCAAGGATGAAACCATTGATATCGTTATTGAAAGTATCGGGAAGGCCACCTTTGATAAATCGTTAAAAGTCGTTAGAAAAGGCGGAACGGTTGCCACTTTTGGAGCGACAACAGAGGATAAAATAGAAGTGGATATCCGCCACTTCTTTTATTCTCAGTTAAATTTACTCGGCTCCACCATGGGCAGTGCCGAGGAGTTTGCTGCTATGCTGCAGTTCATTGAAAAACACAACATAACACCAGTGGTGGACAGCGTGTATTCATTAGAGGATTTCGCAGCAGCCTTTACACGGTTGAAGGATTCTCAGAATTTAGGGAAGATTGCTTTTCGTATTGCTGAATAACATGAGGAGAGGGTCTTACAGAGTTTATGGTAAGACCCTTTTTCATTGAGCAGAAAAGTAAAGCTGACAGTTCTTTCAGAATGAAAAGTGCTTCCCATCTGAAGGAACTTCCGATTCAGCGTAGAATTCTTTTCCCTTGCAAACACACAAAAAAAACTTGGATTATAAGTCCCTTTTAAAGAACTTTAAACCAAGCTCAAGGATCTTTATAAATGAACGATCCCTTTTCTATTTTCTAAGAGGTCTATTGTGTAATGGAATTATAGTATTGAACCGACGTCTGTGCACCTTCACTGACCATTTTGTTATCCTCAACATCAGCAGGATCAGGGTTTCCTGCTTTTTCAACTGTAAAGTCTTTCTTGTCACGGTTCACCCATTTTTGCTTTGCGCTTTCCATCATATTCTGGATTTTTACTCGGTTTTCTTTTTTGCGCATCAGAAGCCCTGCTCCTGCTGCAGCTCCTAACATCAAAGTTGAACTTAGTCTCATACCCTTATTCCTCCTTGCAACTATTTTAGTAATTTATTTACCCGGCAGGCTGTTGAAATAAACATAGTAAAAAGGTCCTCTGCCCTTGCAGTCCGTTTAAGGTGGAGTGGAGAAGGAAAAAGAAGAGGAAGAGATTAATTGTTGGAGGTGCAGTCATGGGTTACATTCATATTTTTCTATTATTATTTATTGGATATGTTGTTTTTACTATCGATAAAAAGCAAAAAAACTTTCCTGTGCCGATGGTTCTGCTCCTGATTGGAATCGGATTATCGTTCACACCTTTCTATTCTTCTGTAGTTATTACAAGAGATATGATTTTTAATGTATTTCTGCCGGCGCTGCTGTTTATATCTGCCTATCAATTTAAAACTGCGGGCTTAAGAAAGAATATTGGAGTTATAAGTGTCCTGAGTACTCTCGGTTTGGTGCTGACTGTTTTCATTTTAGGAGTTTCTATTTATTTCGTCGGCTTGGTTTCATTATCTTTTATGGGAGCTTTATTAATTGCTTCTATATTGACACCGACAGATCCCGTGTCAGTCGTGTCAATCCTAAAGAGATCTTCCAATAGTCCCAAAATAGCTGATGTGGTGGAAGGGGAGTCGATGCTCAATGATGGGACAAGTGTTGTTCTATTTACTGTCATTGCTCATCTTTATATCTCTGGTGAGCAATTTCAGCTTACCTCTGCCCTGGGAGACTTTCTGCTGGTTTCTGCAGGAGGGCTGATTATCGGCATGGTCTTTGGCTGGACTGTCAGCAAAGTCCTTCATTTTACTCATTACCGGCAATATCAGGTTATGTTAAGCATTGTCCTGGCTTATGGAAGTTTTTATCTTGCCGAACATCTTGGTGTTTCAGGAGTGCTTGCTTCAGTATCGGCAGGTGCCATGCTTTCATGGAAATTAGATACCACCAATAAAGAAGAGGATCTTCGAAATTACCTGGACTCCTTTTGGGAAGTTATCGAGCCCAGCATTTTGTCCATTCTATTTTTACTGATCGGAATTGAGTTCATGAAACACATTGATTTCCAAAACATCGGCTTCATTTTCATCATTTTTGGTTTATCACTCATAGTCCGATTCATTGTGCTTGCAGGGATTTTAAAGATGTTTCGTTTATGGAGACAGGAATTTTTATGGGATGAAATCTCCCTGATTACCTGGTCGGGAATCAAAGGGACTATGTCAGTGGCACTCCTGCTGGGGCTGGCAGCTGAAAAAGCAGGACAGATGGATACAATTTTGTCGTTGACTTACGGTGCCATTGTTCTATCTCTTCTCATCCAAAGTCCCCTGGTCTATCCGTTATCACGATGGTTTTCTAAACAAAACAGTTGATGCTGTTTCTTATACAAACTGAACATCATAGTTTGTCGGGGCTGACCAGGGCAGTTTCGCTTTTTAAAATAGGGGAATAAACTTCCCTTAATTACTAAATAGAACGGAAAAAAGCTTAAATAGAGGAACGAATTTCCTTTATAGGCCTCCAACTACTAGTAATATAGGAACTTTCCTTTAAATTAGGGAAAAAGCTTCCCTTATTTACTCAAAAAAGAGAGTGAATCTGCAAATAGCGCAAAAATGTTCCGTTATTTTTCTTGGGAACATTTGCCCGTCGACTCTGCCAGGTCGCTTCCGCTTTTTTAAAAAATAGAGGAAGAAAGTTCCCTTAATTACTAAAAAGAACCGAAAAAAGCCTAAATAGAGGAACAAACTTCTCTTATATACCTCCAAAAATTAGCAAACTAGGCACTTTCCTTTAGATAAGGGAAAAAACTTCCCTTATCTACTCTAAAATGAGGGTGAATCTGCAAATTGCAGAAAAATGTTCCGTTATTTCTCTTGGGAACATCTGCCCGTCGGCTCTTACTAGCGCACCAGGAGCAATCTTTGCAAAAATAGCAATATAAAGAGCTAATTGAATAAATCAACTGCAATCCTAGGAGGTTGTTGATGTGTCATTGGAATTCCCCAAAAATAGTGATGATTCTAGTAAAGAATCTGGATTTATTAGCGGATAGTATTCTTTTTTCTCAGTCTTGATTGGAGTCGTGTACCTCGAATGGAAATCAGCATTCTTTCATAAAGGCTGTTTTGGATATATTGTTTCTTTGGAAAAAATCCCAAGTGTCGGATTTTTTCCCCGGGTACTAAGAATTTTTATCTCTTATCGGGGAAGAGTAGCTCTTTTATTTCGATATTACCATATTTTTTCCTTTTTTGAGATGATATTTTTCGGAATTAGTATTAAATAGCAACAAAGTTTACGAAAAGAGCCACCATAAAATCCCAAGTGAAAAAGACAGAATTACTCTTTATTGAGCGATTCTGCCTTTTTAACTTTTATGTGGTCTTTTTCAGCGGTCTCAGTTCCTCAGCAACCCCTTATAGGGATGTACTTGAAGGGAGGGAGGAATCTGGTTGAACATCACTTAGAGCAGTAAAAAAAGGAAACAGCGTATAATACAGCGAAGAGTATACAAAAAGGGGGGCGTGTAGATGAAAGAAGCATTTTCAAGAATTCTGCGATTAAAAGAAAGAGATGAATTCAGGGATAGAGTTCTAAAGGAACGATTACATACTATTCTGCCGGCTATCATGAACGAACATGAAATCGATATGTGGATCACCATTGGACGTGAATATAATGAAGATCCTGTAATTCATACTTTTTTCCCTTCAGCTGTCGACAGTTCAAGAAGGCTTACGATTTTTATATTTTGCAAGGATGATGAAGGAAGGGTTCAGCGCTTCGTATTAAATGCCAATCCTGCATTGGAGCCTTTCTATCAAAATGTCTGGGAAGATAAAACAGAAACTCAATGGCAGTGCGCAGCACGACTCATCCATAGAAGAGCTCCTAAAAAAATCGCTGTGAATGCAGGCTCTCTTCATTCTGTAAGTGACGGTCTGACAGTAAATACTTTCGACGAGTTGCTGAGAGCAGCCCAGGTGGGGAAAGAAAAATTTGTCAGCTCTGAACCGCTATTGGTGGACTGGCTTCAAACAAGAAGTTCCCTTGAACTGGCTGCATATCCGCACATTTGTGAGGTGGCCAGGGAGATTGCGGAAGAAACACTGTCAAATAGGGTAATCCATCCAGGCGTGACTTCTACGGAAGTTGCAGTAGACTGGATCCGGCAAAAAGTATTGGACTTAGGACTTCAAACTTCCTTTTATCCGACAGTTGATATTCAAAGAGAAGGAGCAGGGACAGACAGATTGGAGAATACCATCATTATGCCTGGTGACATTGTCCATTTGGATTTCGGCATTCACTACCTGGGGCTGGCTACAGATACACAGCAGCTGGCATATGTGCTGAAGAAGGGAGAAGAAACAGTCCCGAACAGCTTGACAGCAGCCTTGGAAGAAGCTTTGAAGTTTGAAGACATAGTGTCCGCGTCTATAAGTGAAGGAAGAAGCGGGAACCAGGTTTTCGCAGATAGTATGAGAGTAAGCAGAGAAAATAATATCAATGCTATGCTGTATTCACATCCTCTTGGTGTCCATTGCCATGGAGCAGGTCCATGGATCGGTTTGTACGACAAGCAGGAAGAAATACCCGGCCGGGGAGATCTGCTTATCAGGAACAATACTTGCTATGCTTTAGAGTTTAATATCCGGAAGTTTATCACCGAGTGGAACCAAGAAGTGCCGATTTTCCTGGAGGAACCTATCTCCTTTATTGATGGAAGAGTCGTTTATCTGGCAAAACGGCAAAAAGAGTTTTACCTTATACGTTAGGCTCTTTTCGTAAACTTTGTTGCTATTTGAAATTAGTTACGAAATCGACCATAAAACACTCCAATAATCCTTTGATAGTGAAAAGAGCTGTTCTCCCTGACTCGAGAGCCCCCCTAATATTCGGGGATATCCGAAAGCAACAATTTATGCGAAACCACCCATACGTTAAAAGTGCAGCCGGCCCAACTGCCGGCTGTCCGCATGCTTGCGGGTTTCATCGAATATATTCTTATAACTGGAAATCCAACCTTTCTTTAACTAAATGGTATAATGGTAAGTAATTGAAAAAACGTTCGTAAAAGAGTCGTGAAGAAAGCTGGGAGAGAACAAAGGTGAAAGAATATATACAGTTTAAACAAGATGAAATGCTGAATCTGATAGAAGAGCTGGTCAATATCGACAGCGGCTCTGTAAACAAAGCGGGAGTCGACATGGTTGGAAATCGATTGAAGGCTGAGTATGAAAAAATCGGGTTTATGATTCATGAGGTTCCTCAAAGAGAATATGGAAACCATTTAATCATTCAACACAAGAAAGCAGATGAACCGGAGATCCTTGCCATTGCCCACATGGATACCGTTTTCCCATTTGGTACGGCTGAGGAGAGGCCGTTCAGAAGAAACGGGAACATAGCTTATGGGCCGGGAGTCATTGATATGAAGTCCAGCCTGGTTACTCTCCTATATGCAATGAAAGCATTAATAAAAGAAGGTTCACCACACTACAAAAACGTTCAAATTATTTTGAATAGTGATGAGGAAATTGGGTCGCCTTCATCTAAAGAATTAATCATAAATGCAGCAGAAGGAAAAAAATATGCACTCATTATGGAGCCGGCCAGAAAAGATGGTTCACTCGTTTCATCACGGAGAGGAAAAGGCAATTATACCCTTAATGTCATCGGAAGAGCGGCCCACTCGGGTATTGAACCGGAAAAAGGGAGAAGTGCTATTGAAGAGCTGGCGCATAAAGTCATCCAGATGCATGAATTGAACGATCACGAAAATGGTATCAGTGTCAATGTCGGCCTGATTGAGGGAGGCTCTTCTGTCAACACGGTATCCGATCATGCCAGTGCTCAGATGGAGATCAGAATTGCAGAAACAGATCAAGGTTTGAGGGTCGAAGAAAAAATGGAAAAGATCTGTTCCAGGACAGATGTTCCAGGTACCGAGATCACTCTTGAAGGCGAAATCAACAGACCTCCTATGGAAAAGAATAAGCGGAACAGACAGCTTCTGAGAAAAATCATGCTAGTGGGTGAAGAGATGGGAATCGAAATCACCGATACCTCTACAGGCGGAGGTTCGGATGCTTCCTTCACCTCGGCTGCCGGGATTGCGACCATCGATGGGATGGGACCAGTAGGGGGCAATGCCCATAGTGATAAGGAATATCTTGAAATCTCTTCTCTTGCTGAGAGAACACTTCTTTTGGCAAAAGTGATTGAAAATCTTTCAGAATAAGGTGAGTTTATGAAGGTGCATATTCTGGCGGAGCTAAATAAACTAGAACAGGAGCATGAAGTTGAGATCCTGTTTGCTGTACAAGCAGGGAGCAGGGCATGGGGCTTTTCCTCGCCAGACAGTGATTTTGATATTCGGTTCATTTACAAGCATCCATTAAAATGGTATCTATCTCTGGACAAAAAAAGGGATGTCATTGAATCGAAGGCTGGAAAGGAGCTGGAATTAAGCGGCTGGGACCTCAAGAAAGCCATGGTGCTGTTGAAAAAATCCAACCCGTCCATGCTGGAATGGCTGCAGACAGAAGACAGGCTCATCGCGGACAAGTACTTTTGTACGAAGATCTTTCCATTGCAGAAGGAGATTTTTTCTCCCTCTTCTTGTTATCATCATTATCTTAATATGTCAAAAACAAATTGGCAGAAGTGGCAGAGAGATTCCGTTAAATCGGTCAAATTGACTCTTCATTTACTGAGAGGGATTCTTTGCTGCTTATGGATTAAAGAACAAAAGTCCTTCCCGCCTGTTCCGTTCAACGATCTTATTCACCAGATGGTGCATGATCAAAAGATAAAAGAGGAAATTCAGAGAGTAGTGGAGTTGAAGAAAAGCGGTGAACAGAAAGTAGAAGCAACTGCCGGCTGTCTATTCCCATTTATAGAAGTATATATGAGAGAACTTTCAGAAGAACTACCCCAGTTCAAGGTACGTCAAGGTAGTTCTTCAGAGTCAGTGGACAAGGCATTTAGAGAGTTGGTAATGAGAAAGTAGAAAGTTTGTGACATAACCAGGTTACAGCAGGGCAGGGTGGATTAAGGGTGATAAGTACAGTGATTAAATCAAGATAAAAACACGGATGGTGGAAAAATAATAGTGAAGAGGCGGATTCATGAGCATGGATTCGTTTTTTTCGTGATGATTCCTTTATTCCATTAAAGTACTAAGAGGGACAGTCCCTCTCTTTGTTTTAAAGAAATTAAGTATGTACGAACAGAAACCTTTTCTCAGAGATTTCGTCAAATCTGAAAAGCTCTATTCGTAAACTTTGTTGCTGTTTTATATAAACTTAGTAAGATAACGTTATAAATCACATAAAATATTCTGGTGAACAAAAAGAAATGAGCAGCTCCCCCGGTTTGAGTGAAAAACATATTATCCGAGGAGATCCTGCTCCTGGGATATTTTTGAAAGTAAATATTATTTTTTATAACAGTCTATTTAATAGGCTGTTTTAAAAAATCATTGCTGATTTAGAATGATATTTTATCCTCATCCCCCTTTACATAGGAGGATTGAAGCGGAAGGCGTACGACCTCCTGCGGGACTAGCGGGACAGGTGAGACCCCGCAGGCGCAGCCGAGGAGGCTCACCGCCCGCCCCGCGGAGTCGTCCGCCTGGAGCGGAAATCCATTAGTTTTAAAACAGCCACCTGAAAAGACTTGAAAAGGAGGGATGACTGTTATGTACAGAAGATGTTTTTATGGGATAGGAATAATTTTGTTTGTTCTCCTTAGTCCATTCAAAGCGATGGCCACTTCATGGGCGTTCTCATTTGTTGTATGGAATGACTATGTGTATCTGATGACCGATGAAACTGTAACAGATGTTGAAAAAGAAATAGGCGAGGTGACAGCATATTCAGACATGCAGGAACTTCCCGGCAACTTTTCAAACGAGTTCAGTGTAGGTACAAAGTATTTTTCAATAACTAACGTAAGCACAGAGGAGGCTATCGCGGTTGAGATGCAGAGCGGAACATATCAAAAGGCTCTCAGGGAAAATAAGTACATGGAACGAGAGCCAGTAGATGAAAATAAGACATTATCAGTATTCATCGTGCTAATGCTGATCATCCTTCTTCCCGAAGGATTATATATTTCTATAAAAAGATTAAAAATAGTTCATGATCAACGCTGAATAATAAACTTTAGTTTTTTATAGTAAACACTTTTTGAAACAGGGGAAACAGAAGATAACCCATAAGCACACCGGCTATATTCAGAAGGAAGTCATCAATATCTAAACTGCCGCGGCGTGTTAGAAATTGCCCTCCTTCGATCATACTTATACCCAGAGCTGCCAAAGCTGCAAGCTTTCCTGCTTCGTGTTTCCCGTTGATATAGCGATAATACACTCCAAAAGGGATAAAAAGGGCAATGTTGGCTCCCAGGTTATAAAAGGCGACAAGAAATTCTACCTTTCCTGAGAAGTAAAAGGAGATTGTTTCAAAAGGAGTAAAATTCGCTTGATTATATTCCTGGTTATTGGGCCTTAAGAATAATAAGACTAGTAAACTGCAACTATATAAGCCTGTTAATGTATGAAGCCAATCTTTTCGGAAAGAAATTACAACTCCCTTTACCAGACAGATTAAATAAACAGCCAGGAAGGTGTAGCAGAGCCAGACGATGGCTAATACGATGGGATGCAGATAGTTCGTCAGCTTCAGCCAAATGGGAGATAAAATAAAAAATAAAATCTGTGAAAGAATCAAACTGGTTCTCATGGTACCTCCATGTAAAAAGAAAGCTCCCCATTTCAGGAAGCTTCCAATTTGTAGTTTTTCTGACGGATTTGTTTACTCTTCCTTATCAAACCAGAGAAGCTCTTGGTCTTCTTCATCACCATTATAATTAATAAAGATTTCTTCGTCTGCCTTGATATCACGATAGGCATAAAAATCAAACGTGTGATTATCAAAATTGATTTCATAGGTGCCGTTGGGTTTGTAGGAATGATTAAACAACATGCCGTAACCCAGCAGCAGAGCTGTATGATTTATGCCATATTCAAAGGCATAGTCAGCCAAAAGAGTTTTCTCGATCATTTCATGTTCCTTATTCGGATATGGAAGTACCGGAGCTTCGTGAATTAATTCTCCCTTTTTAATATCACGGGTTGCAAATACCCCTCTATTTAAATCTCCGTCACTAACTTTGGATGTACGTACTTCAATCATGATTTCACCTTCATTTCTGTCTTTTTAATCCTGTTCCTTAAGTTTGTCAGTTGAAAGCACAGAAAGCAACCCTTTTGTAGACAAGAATGGTTACTATAACGAATTAGCCTCTCATTTGCTGAGTGCAAGAAAACCAAAGCCATTATTATAGAGAATGGTGAAGAAGTATCATTTTAATGCCTCATTGCCATGACTGTTTCTAAAGTTAAACTGAGACAGCTGTCTTCACTTTCAATAACTAAGTACAAAACTAAAAATCCTTAAATAGAGAAGGCAGTTAAATTAGCTGCCTTCCTTTTTCATTCTTCATCTCTCACTACCTCAGCTTGAAGTTCAACTTCCACATTTCCCTTGATTGCCCGGGTGATCATGCAGGATGCCTCAGCTTTCTCCGCCAGTTTTCTGGCCAGATTCAACTCTTTATCTGTTGCCTCTTTTTTTAATGTGATAAGTGGCTTATGAATGATTTTCTTATAAGTGATGATCCCTTTGGTGACATCCACAATTCCCTCTGATTTTAGTGTGAGATCACTTTTCACCAGGCGGCTTCTTTCCATCATGGCCGCCAATGTAATAATAAAGCAGGTGGCGGCTGCTCCCAGAAGCATTTCATCTGGGTTCGTTCCTATCCCGGGCCCGTCCATTTCCTTTGGAATCGAGATGGCGGTTTTCATATTCTTTGTTTCGATGTCTCCAATATCATTCCGCAAACCCGGCCAGTTCGCTGTTAAATGAAAGTGATGTTCTGCCATTGAAGTTCCTCCTTGAGTCTCGCAGGTAATTCCATTCTATCAGATTAACTTTAGCAGGAGGAGAAATCAAACCTGAGTCGAAATAATTGAGAGGAAGGGAAAAGGAAGGTGCTGGAAACGATGGAATGTGAAGTTCCTTATGGGAAGATACATTACAAAAAGCTGTTTTTGCATATATTGTGGCTTTCGGAAAAATCCCAAGAACCGGATTTTTCCCGAATACTAATAGTTTACTCTAATCGAGGGGGAGTAGCTCTTTTCTTTCTGTTAGCGTATTATTCCTTCTTAACATGATTATGTTTGCGGAATTAATATTAAGTAGCAACAAAGTTTATGAAAAGAGCCTTACAAAATAATCGGCGAGGGAACAACGGTATTTATACCTTCATTCGATGGGAACAGATTATAGGGCAATGCAGGGGTGGTTGGAGCCGGTTTTTTCAAAGTACGAAAAGTATAAACGAATTTATATAGACCTGCCCGCCCATGGCAAAAGCACCATCAGTTGCGATTTTAAAGGTACTGAGCACTCTGTTGAGAACGTCATAAGTTTCATTGGGCAAACCATCGGAAATGAAGATTTCTCTTTACTGGGTATGTCCTATGGAGCTTATGCAGCCCAGGGAATTATGGACCGAATGACAGAGAGAGTGGAAGGGATTGCCTTGATTGTCCCTGCGGTACATAACAGAACTGGGAGGCTTCCAGAAAGAGCAGTATTGACTCAAGAGGCAGGATTCGGCAAAGATCTTGATGAGGATAAAACCAAGGCATTCAAAACTCTGATGGCCGTTCAAACAAAAAGCTCATTGGATTTGTTCATAGATGAGATCCAGCCTGGAAGAGAATTGGCTGACAGAGAATTTTTGACTTCGGACTGGCGTGAAAACTATTACTTCCTTGACGCTGCTCCTTTTACAGGGCTGGAGTCTATAGATGTACCCGCATTGTTTCTTATGGGGAAACAGGATTGGATCTGCGGATGGGAAGATCAATATGACCTCTTTAAAAAGTTCACCAGAGCCTCGTTCATAGTACTGGAAGGATCCGGACCTATGCTTCACATTGAGAAAAGAGAAATGGCAAGTACATGTGTCGAAGATTGGTTGAAAGCTTTGGGATAGTTTTTAATAGAACAGCAAAAATTTATGAAGGAGGAAGGATAATTGAGAGCGGTATTCCTGGATCGAGATGGAACGATTGGGGGGACGGGCGGCGGAATGCATCCCGATGAATTCACTCTGTATGATTTTTCGCCCCAATCAATAAGAACGCTTAACCAGTCAGGTTTAAAAGTGCTCCTCTTCACCAACCAGACAAGAGTGGGAAGAGGATATTTTTCAGAGAAACAATTACTTAAGGGCTTCAACAGAATGAAAGCAGAATTAAAGAGTCACTCAGCATTTTTAGACGATATATTTTACTGTCCACATAAACCTGATGACAATTGCTTTTGTCAAAAGCCGCGGATAGGGCTTCTGCTGGAAGCTCAGCGGAAATATAATCTCCGGCTCGAGCAGTGCTATGTAGTGGGGGATACAGGAAGCGCAGATATGATTGCAGCAGAAACAGCCGGAGCTAAAAAAGTGCTTGTCAAAACCGGCTGGGGAATAAATTCTCTTACCTCTCACCGGTATACCTGGAAAGGAATTGATCCCCATTACATAGCCGAGGATTTAATTGACGCAGTTAATTGGATAGTGAACGACTGCCAAAAGGATGGGAAGGAGGCTCCAAATGATGAATTATAGTATTAGGGAGATGCACGCAGGAGATATTCCTGCAGTGCAAAAAGTTGCTGAAATCAGCTGGAATGATACGTACAAGGATATTATCCCGCTGGAAATACAACAGCGGTTTCTTTCATCGGCCTATAATGATGAAATGATGCTGAAGCGGTTGGAGGCTTCCCGCCTTTATATAGCTGAAACAGATGGAATCATTGCCGGCTTCGCCAATTTCTCGAAGGTAAAAGAGGAAGGTGAAGTGGAATTAGGCGCGCTTTATCTACTGCCTGAGCATCAAGGCAAAGGAGCGGGCACGCTTTTATTGAACAAGGGAGCAGAAGCCGTAAAAGACATAAAAAAGATCTACATAAACGTGGAAAAAGAAAACCAAAAAGGAATAAACTTTTATCATGCAAAGGGATTCAAAGCAGTTTCAGAATTTCAGGATGATTTGTTTGGACACATGACAGACATGAAGAGGATGGTCCTTATAATACCAAGCGGGCAGCAGTAGTGAGCAGGAATTTGGCGGGGGATACAGATAGGATTTTATAGAGATTGAGCAAATTCAAAAATCAATTAAAGCTGCTGCAGACACTTGAAGAGGACTCAAGTTAGAGTATTTTTTTATTGGGAGGCTTTGCATGATTTATGTAATCCGGCACGGTGAGACAGACTGGAATAGGGAAGGGAGGCTTCAAGGCAGGAATGGCTTACCTTTAAATTCAAGGGGGCTGGACCAAGCCAAAGAGCTGAACTCTGTCTTGGAAAATATTAAATTTGAATATGTTTACTCATCTCCTCAAGAGCGTGCGGTACAGACGGCAGTAATCACTGCAGGGATTTCACCTGTCATAGATGAGAGACTGAATGTGTTTGATTTAGGGGAAGCAGATGGTTTAAGAAAAGAAGAGGCAGTAATGAGAGGGATGCTTCCTGACTGTACGGTATATAAGGGAGTGGAAGCAGAAGATGCTTTCATTGCAAGGGTATTTGATTTCCTATCAGAACTGGAGAAAACGGTTAATGACCATGACTGTAACATATTGATCTCCGGCCACCGCTGTACAACGGGGGGCATAGGTGCTTTTTTTATCGGCATTCCTGAGGATCGAAACATCCTGCAATACTCTTCTGATAATGGTAAATTCAAGACCTATTCTTTTGATAGGGCTGTTTTCGCATAGATTGCTGCTTTCGGATATCCCCGGATACTAATAGTTTTATCTCTTAACGAGAGAAAGCAGCTCTTTTCTTTTCAGTGTTACCAGTTTTTACCCCCTGTTGGTATGATTATTTTTTCGGATTTAGTATCAAATAGCAACAAAGTTTACGAAAAGAGCCTTTAATAGACAGCTGCAGGATGCAAGAGAGCGGAAACAAAGCTCTCTTGACAGATAAGTAATTAGAAGGAAGTCTATTTTTCTATTAAATAGAATCCAATATGCTCAAGTGCTGATTCTAAAGTTGCTGTTTTGATTATGGATGGGGACTGCAGCGACCGGTTGTTCCCTTCATATTTAGCAATTTCCGGGGTAACACCCGTTAAGATAATGTCTATCCCCATCAGTTGCAAGGATGCAGCAAGATCAGCCAGGACATCCGGAAAAACACCATCAAGAATGACCAGCCCTGATAAATCAATGATAAAGCAGTCTGCATCATTACGGGTGCCATACGCTAAAACATCATGCGTAATTTTGGATGCCCTGCTATCATCAATGATTCCCTGAATGGAAATTACTGATATGCCTTTTGTTATAGGGATAATAGGAACGTTAAGAAAACCCAAACTGAATTGTGTTTGATCCAAATGAATAACATGTGATAAAACCTCGGCCATTGATTTCAGATAGTCCTTGTCGTTCGCTGAAAATTCCCTCCGGTCTCTGTCCATCACGCATAGTGTACCAAATACATTGCCTTCATGATCATAAAGAGTTACTCCCATGAAACCTTTCACATTCAATTGAGAGGTGACTTCCAGTTCTTTTGTTAGAAGATCCTCTGTCAAGTCTATTGTATTCAATGCGCTTTCACCACTAGAAATGATAAGTCGGCAATAGGTGCCTCCATATTCAACGCTGTAGCCTTCAGGGATTATCTCTTCTTTCTCATTAAAAGAACTTAAAACCGTCATGGCTGTTTTACCTCTTTTTGTCACATAGGCTGTATTTACATTCAACCGTTCTCCTATACTTCGAAACATTTTTTTGGAGGCGGTTTTGAGTGATGGAAAGTCGGTAGATGACAAATTGTATTTACTAGAAATATAAAACCCTCCCAAATCTTCTGGTCTGACAAAAATTAGTACTTAGTGTAAATATCAGTAATATAAGCCTAACAGGAAAAATGAGTGAATGAAAATACTAAAATTGGAAAATAGGGAGAGAACATGGTGAATTTATACGTTTTAACAAGAGGAAGCTTGGCAGCTGTTGGTTTCCCCCTTACTGCATGGAACTTTTTCATGAACATAACCAGTACAGTTCCGGCACCGGGTAAAATGGTCAAAAAAAGGAATTCTACTATACATGTTGTGGATTCTGGCTCTGGTCCAGCCACTATCATTCTGGAGGCTGGTTTAAGTTCTGCGTCAATTGACTGGTGCTTTGTGCAGCCGGAGATTGCCAAGCTTGCAAGAGTCATTTCTTATGACAGGGGAGGCTATGGATGGAGCCGGACAAAGAGACAGACGAGGACTGTTGGTGACTCACTAGAAGAACTGAAAGAATGGTTAGATCTTCTGGAGGTAAAGCCGCCATATATTCTGGTTGGTCATTCATATGGCGGAATGATTATGAGATTATTCGCAAGTACCTATCCCAATGAAACTAAGGGGGTGATATTAGTGGACGCAGCTCATGAAAATCAATATATCGAGAATGCTTCAAATAAAAGCAGAACAAAGAAGTTTAACCTTCTCGCCAAATTTGGTTATTTGACCTCATGGATGGGTATTCCAAGACTGATGAAGCACAGAGTCGGCCGGAAATATCTTGGTCCAGAACATGAAAAAACATTGAAATACATTGGCCATACTCCTGAAGCCTATCAGACTCTTTACTTTGAATTTAGGGATACGGACAAATCAGCCCAACAAATTTTGAAAGCCGAACCGCTGCCCGCTGACTTGCCCGTTACTGTCATCAGTGCCTATAATCCTTCAAAAGAGTGGAATGAAAATCAAGAACGGATGGTGAAACTTACTCAAAATACCAAGCAGATTAATGTGGCTGCCGGGCACTCTGTCCATGTAGAAAAACCGTCTATAGTAATTGAAGAAATAGTAGAGATGATTAATAGGACCGCCCAAATTAAAAAGGTGGAATAAAGCGGTTGTTAATTAAGAGTAACGAGGCCGATAGAAGGGGAGACGGATTTTCAAGCCGGCCTAAATAGTCGTTAGGTTATACTAGATAAGTAGAGGAATACATATTGCTGGAAAGGGGTTAATGAGATGTATGAATTAAAAACCAAAGACAATGACAGCAGTGTAATTGAGTTTATCGAGAATGTGGACAGTGAGAAAAAGAGGGAAGATTCTTATAAACTTCTGGATATCTTTACAGAAACAACAGGATATCAGGCTAAGATGTGGGGGCCGAGCATCATCGGATTCGGCTCTTACCATTATAAGTACAAGACAGGTCATGAGGGAGATGCGCCGCTTGTAGGATTTTCTCCGCGAAAAGCGAAAATCAGTCTCTATTTTGCAACTGGAGACCCTGATAGGGAAGAACTTCTGAAGAAATTCGGTAAGCACACTTCAGGTAAAGCTTGTGTGTATATCAATAAAGTGGCTGATATCGATGAGGAAGTATTAAAAGATTTGATAAACCAATCTGTGGAGTTTTTGCAGAAAACCTATCCCGACCAGCCTTGAGTACCAGTTTCTAAAACGTTTAATATGATCAGTAAGCGTATACGTCACCTCGCTAAAGCAGTAAAAGGGACTGTCCCTTTTACTGCTTTAATGCAATAAAGGGTACCGGCTGGGCTGAGTTTAATTTACTGTTTGTTAAAAAAGTCAACCCGATACTAGTTAATTTTAAAATTGCACTAATTCTTCAAGAGAATGGATCTCAGCATATGGTTTTATATCTGTGTCATTCTTCTTTTTATGAGGATTGAACCAAATCCCCTATATGCCGGCATTCTGACTGCCGCCAATATCCTTGTAAAGATCATCTCCCACGAATAATGCGTCTTCCGGTTCCACATTAAGCTTTTCCAAGGCGGATTCAAAGATGCGAGTGTCAGGTTTGCTGAATCCAGTTTCTTCAGAAATAACTACGATATCAAAGCAGTTATGTAATCGTGTGTTCCTGATTTTTGCTTTCTGTCGTTGAGTTGAGCCGTTTGTGATTATAGCAACCTTCATGTTCTCCATTATAGTATTTACAATATTAATAATCTGATGGTTTATCGGAAAGCACTGAGGGAAATATTCATTCCAAAAATCTTGGATGCAGTGGTCTGCCAATCTATGCTTTGGTGGAAAATCTGCATAAAAAGAGTTCAGAACTTTAGTTTTGTTGTTATTACCATAACAGCTTTTGTCATACTCTTTGAACTTTTGCAGCATATCATTTTTAACCGAATGCTCAACATCCTCATAGCACTTCTCTAAAATAAGGGTAAATATATTTTCCACTGCTTCATCTCTATTTAGCAATGTATCATCTAAGTCGAATAACATTGCTTTACAATTTTTCATCCGCAACCCTGCCTTTTTATCCTCTTTTTTTATCACTTTTATACTATCATAACTCAAACAGAGTACTATGGAAGATGAATTTGAAACTTAGAGATGAGAGCCTTCGTCCAATAGATAGGCACTCTCTGATTTGTATATTCAGAATCTTCATCCACAAAGAAGTAAGAATGTGGTAAAATCTTCAAAAGACCAGTTGGAGGAATTTAAAAATGGAATACATTTTGAAATTTTACTCATTGTGTTATTTTTTATTATCCTCCTTGCCATCATCGAATCCGGAGTAAGAAAGGGAATCGATAATTCCGAAACCGGACAGATGACCCGCCGGTTTCTTATGGAACAGAAGAATAATTCATCCCCGATTTCAGATGAAGAAATCGAGAAGGAATTAGAGGAGACATCCAGACAGGAGAACGGTTCACGTGAATGAACAAGGAGGTAGAAAAATGGGGTTGCCAAAATGCGGGGAATCCGAATTGCGGCTGTACTGGTGGAAGGTATTTAAGGGCATATCCTTCGAAACCTGGCTGATTCCTTATCTATCCTTTTTCAGACATCACTACCCCTTATAATACAATATCAACCGCTATATCTAGACCACTGCTAAGTGAGATAGATTGCCAGGAATGGGAAAGGAGTTGACGTAAAATGACTTACACTAGAGTGGAAAAAGCTAAAACAACTAAGATGCTTATCCTTTATTTTCTGATAACATCGCTATTCTTCACAGAAAACTCCATTATGCAAGGCTTAAGGTGGCTGCTCTTGCTTTTTCTGGTTCTGTCATTGTGGTTGAGCTATAAACTCAATATTGAAGAGAACAGAATAAGATTTGGCATATACTTTTTTCGTTTCCGCATATATGAAAACCTCGTTAAAAGTGAATCCGTAAAATCCATTATTTTCAAAAGGACAGGGTGGTCAACTAAGAAGGCGGTCATTAACAGGAGAGGGCATAACATATGGGTCATATATTATGAGCCTTCTGAGATCTATGAGGAATTAGAGTCTTTTGCTAATGAGAACGGTATTGCTGTGAAAAAGACAAGAGATTATAAGCTTCTTGAGAAATATTACTAAAAAAGATCATGAATAAGGTGTTGTAAATAGTGAAAATCAATTATCTGCTAAAGGCAATTCAAGACGTAATAGACAAAGAAAACTATTCGGGAACCGTTTTTATAAAGCTGGGAGAAGAAGTCATACTGGAAAAAGCAGCAGGTTTTGCAAATAAAAGCGAAGAAAGGCCCAACGAACTTAACACACGTTTCGGCATTGCATCCGGCTGCAAAATCTTTACCTCCACAGCTATATGTCAATTAGTTGAAAAAGGGCTTCTTGGTTTCAACACGAAACTAATAGATTGTTTGGATATCTCTTTTGTAAATTGGGATGAAAAAGTCACGATTCACCAGCTGCTGACTCACAGCTCCGGCATCCCCGATTATTTTGATGAAGAAGTAATGAATGATTTTGAAGAGCTTTGGAAGGAAACGCCGATGTATCTGCTGAGAAGGCCTTCCGACTTCTTACCGTTATTTCAACATCAGCCGATGAAGAGCGAACCGGGGAAGGTTTTCCATTACAATAACGCAGGATATATCTTGCTTGGACTGGTTGTAGAAAGGCTGACGGAGATGCCATTTACAGACTATGTGGCTGAAAATATATTTAAACCGGCCGGAATGCAATCCTCTGGTTATTATCCTATGGATGAACTGCCCCAAAATACCGCTTTTGGGTATGTTGAAAAGAGCGGTGGTCAGTACAAAACCAATGTTTATTCCCTGCCAGTAAAAGGGGGGCCAGATGGGGGTGCCTATGTAACTGCTGGGGATATGATCCGTTTTTGGGAAGCCCTATTTGAAAACAGAATATTGGATGAAAAATTGACCAGGGTCCTTTTAAGTCCTCGAATAAAAGTTAAAGAGGGAGTCCACTACGGATATGGCGTATGGATAAACAATGAAGAGGCTGTAACCAAGTATCATGTTATGGGATACGACCCAGGTGTGAGTTTTCACTCTGGTTATTTCCCAGAAGTGGATATGCGGTATGCTATACCCTGCAATCATAGCAGCGGAGCCTTTTCTATAATGAAAAAGATAGATGAATACATAGGGAGTATCAGCGGGAGGTAAAGAATTTTCATGTGGAAAGAATAATAACAGCAGGGATGTTTACACTTTTCTTCGGTATAGTATGTTTGTTCATCGGGGCCTTCTCCACTTTGGTTTCAAACCAAAATGGTTATGTGTATACGTGGATCATACTAATCGCCTTACTGGTGACAGGTAATTTGTACTTTCTTGGAGTTCTTGCAAAGCTGCCGAAAAAAGCAGGGGTGTTAGTTCCATTCTTGATCCTTGCTCTTCCTTTAGCAGGGTATGGAGGATCTGAGGCTTATATAAACCATATAGAAATTAAAAATGCTGAAGTAGATCTGACAGCATACGAACCTTTTAAAAGCGGTTTCAAAGCCGCTTCACTTGAAGAAACCAGCCTTTTTACTGTCTCTGGCAATGTTCCCTTACTGGACGGTGCAACAGCTTTATATCCAGTGATGGCTTCATTCGTCCAGGCGGTTTATCCAGAGGGTGAATACCCGCACGACAACCCTGCTGAAAGTCCAATGGTGGCTTCCAAAACTGATGAGGCATATGGAAGGCTTGCTAAGCAGGATGTGGACCTAATCTTCGCTGCAGGTCCATCCGATTCGCAGAAATCAGGGCTGAAAAACATGGAAATGACTTCGATCGGCAAAGAAGCATTCGTCTTTTTCGTTCACAACAGCAATCCTGTGGAAAGCCTCACCATTGAGGAACTTCAGGGGATCTATTCAGGAAAGATCACCAACTGGAATGAAGTCGGAGGCAATGACAAGGAAATAATCGCTTTTCAAAGGCCTGAAGGGAGCGGAAGCCAGACTGGCCTGCAGAACATGATGAGTGAGATTCCGATCATGAGACCTCCGACTGACCAGCAGGTAGACGGTATGGGGGGAGTGATCGAGAAAGCTTCCGATTACCGAAACTACCGCAATGCCATTGGGTTTTCCTACAGATTTTTTGCAACAGAGATGGTTGACAGCAAGGGAATAAAATTATTGAAGATTGATAATGTTGAACCTGACATTGAAGGCATACAAACTGGGAAATATCCTCTTACAGGAGAATTTTACGCGATTACCAATGGGACGGATAATCCTCAAGTAAAGCCTTTCATTGAATGGATCACTTCCCAGCAGGGACAGGACCTCATCAAAAAAACGGGTTATGTTCCCATTCAATAATATAAGGAGAAAAATATGAATATCAAAATTCTTAGTTATCAAGAAAAAGAGATAAAAGCTTGTGATATAGCATCACTCTACAAGGATGCCGGTTGGTGGGAAGAAAGAGGTAACGGAGATATTGAAAAGATGCTGAAAGCTCAAATATCGGTGGGAGCCTGGAAAGAAGACGCGTTAATCGGGTTTGCCCGGGCAGTGTCGGACGGAGTTTTCAGGGCGTATCTCGAAGATGTCGTCATACATAGCAACTGGCAAAGAAGCGGGATAGGTAAAAGGCTTGTATGCCGGCTCCTGGATGATTTGGCGCACATTGATATTATCAGCTTATTTTGTGAGGAAGAACACATTCCTTTTTATGAGCAATCCGGATTTAAAAGGAGCAGGTCGCAAATCGTTATGCACCGTAAGTAATAGACTCAAAGAAAGGATGAAGCGATGAGTAAAAATTACTTTTTTCCTTCGGAGCCCTCTCCGGCAGCCGATAAACCAATTAAGAACTTTCTGCCCCCCGGGTACACTTCGGCAGCTATAGTGTTCCATCCTTTTGTCAGAATGCCTTTATATTGGAAGCCTGAAAAGAGTAACAAACCCCATATGTCGTTTCCTGCTCAAGGAGATTCCTTATCGTGCGGAACGCCGGTATCTTGGGAAACAGTAAGAAAAGAGACCGGGATGAATTCCATAAAAGAACTGGCTATTGGCTTGTACATGTGGATAGGTGGAATTTACCACGAAAAAGCAAAGCCGGAAATCTATAAAAAGCTGAAGGACGTCATAGGAACAACCTTGTTTCCACCTAAAGAGGATCAGCTTTCTGAATTGGTGATCGAGAGCTTCCTAGAGGTTATCCGCAGCAGCGGATCTAGGACCGTACATTTCGAAAAGATAACTGATGGAAGCGGCTCTTTAGTAATTGATGAGATGACCACTGAAGATATGCTTTATTTGTGCGAAGAGCCAATCAGTTTATATGACGAGAAAGAGGATTTAATTTTCACTTGTTATTTTGATGAACCCTATTCATTCGTTATTTTCAAAAGAGATATAGAGGGACTATGTCAAACTATGGGATGGGAAGGCATTATGTGTGATGAAAACACCACTCATGCCTGGTTCTTAGAAGAAAAAGAATTGAAACAGTTTTACAGCAAGGACGCTTAGATACAGCAGTTTCCCCATCAATTGAAAACTGTTTTAGAAGAACAGAAGCTTCAGTAGAGGAAATACTTAAAGAAACCTTAACTTAACAAACGGGAGGAATAGAGAATGATGGTTCTCAAGTGGGCAGCGTATATCATTTTCATAGCAGGGTCATTTCTTTTTTATTTTAAAGGCACCAGGAAACCGGAGAAAAGATCAAGGTTGCATTTGACTCTGATTATGACGGCAAGCTTCATTCTGTTAAGCTATTATTATTGGTTTAGGATATAATGTTTTCGGTGAATTTAGACATAAGGAGCTTATCAATCTATGACACTTGAACCGGTTAACTTAAAAGAGAAACTTAGCAAACTTTCGGACCATTGGTCTCCGAAAGTTATTGGAGAAATGAACGATTATCAATTCAAACTTGTGAAAATTCAAGGGGACTTTGTATGGCATGAGCACAAAGAAACGGATGAAGTGTTTTTCGTCATTGAAGGAGAGATGATGATTGAATTCCGGGATGGCATGGTCTCTCTGCGGAAAGGGGAAATGTTTGTGGTCCCTAAAGGTGTTCAGCACAAACCATATGCCGAGCGGGAATGCCACATCATGCTGGTGGAACCAAGGGGTGTTGTCAATACGGGAGAAGCCGGCGGGGAATTGACAGCCGAGAACGACAAATGGGTTTGAAGTCATCACAATATGCTCAGTGATATGTTCCCATCAATTATGGGTTCTTGAAAAGGAAGTGAATAATATTGCCGTCGGTAGGAGTATTTGCTGTTGTAAAAAATAAGGATAATGAAGTTCTTTGTGTCAAACTGAATTACGGGTCCGGAAACTGGACTTTGCCAGGAGGACACCTGGATAAGAATGAATCACCCATCGAAGGGGTAGAAAGAGAAATCTTGGAGGAGACAGGCTATATAGCGAAGGTGGAAAACTTGGTCGGGATTTATTCTGCTCCAGAAAAAGATGATTTAGTGCTCTTGTTCAGGGCGGGTATTAAGTCAGAAGGCCGTTTCATTCCGAATGAAGAGATTAAAGAAATCGCCTTTTTTTCTAGGGAGAATCTCCCTCTGCAGATGCACCCTTGGAATAGAAAGAGAATTTTGGACAGCTTTTCAGACACTGTTAGTTTTGTACATACTTTTAATGAGGCAGAATCGATATGACGCCAGCATATTTGCACCTTATAAATGATGGTGAAAGAATGGATTATCTTCACCTGCTTCTAATGGCTGATGAAAGTGAGGAAGCTGTCCGTAATTATATTGTCGAAGGAGATCTGTATGCCATCCATTTTGAAGATGTATTGGCAGGCGTAATTTTATTCATTTCTGTTAACGACAGTACGGTGGAGCTGAAGAATTTGGCTGTGATACCCGAATTCAGAGGGAGGGGCATCGGCAAAGCTTCCATTAAAGAAGGCCTGGTTATTTATAAAAACCAGGGCAAGGATAGAGTCATAGTGGGAACAGCAAACTCCAGCATTGACAACATAGCCTTCTATCAAAAAGCAGGATTCAGGATGTATGAGATTAAAAGGAATTTCTTTTTCAATTATCCAGAGCCCATCTTCGAATACGGAATCAGGGCGATGGATATGATCATGTTTGAAAAAACTCTAATGTAGAGTGGTCAGCGGAAGGCTTTTGCTTCTGCAGCTTATATGCACAAGGCTGTTTTCGCAGAGATTACTGCTTTCGGATATCCCCAGATACTAAGGGGGTTAACTCTAGCTGGGAAAAGTCTCTCTTTTCTTTTCATGATTACCAGGTCATTAAGGTGAATTAGTGAATTATGATTAGTTTTTTTGGAAGTGGTATCCAATAGCAACAAAGTTTACGAAAACAGCCTTGTCCAAAGACCTGAGGAGGGAATGGGGCCACTCCTGAACATTGAAGGACTCCGGAAAATCTCAGTAAAAAAATGGACATAAAGGGGTTTTAGACATGTACTGGATTGCAGCATTATTTGATGAAAAAACTGAAAATGAAATCAAACAAATATGGAAAGAGTTAAGCGAAGAATCTCTTTCTTTTTATGGTGAAGAGATTAAGAATGGCAGGCCGCACGTGACCATAGCCAGTTACACCAATATGGATAAAGAGCAATGCATAAGAAAAATGAACGAGCTTTACAGTAATAAAAAGCAAGTTGATATCTGTTTCAATACACTCGGTTCTTTCCTGAACTACGGGACCCTTTTTTTCTCGCCAACAGTTACCAAAGAATTGATGGATTTGCATAATTCCCATTATGAGATTTTCAGGGAATTTAGTGAAGAAGCCAACTCATTGTATATGCCGAACCAATGGATACCTCATTGTACTCTTGCCAACAAGCTTCCTGAAGAAGAATTGGCGGCTGCCTTTCAATACTGCTTGAAAAGGAATGAATCCATCTATGGAAAAATCACTGCAATTGCATTGATTGAATTGGCAGAGGAGCAAGGGAAACAAATGGAAGCTCCCATTATCCACACCGTCCCATTAGTAAGGAGGGAAAATCTTGTTTAAGCTGAAGTTAGACGAACATATTTATACTGCACTCTTTCAGCCGGAGGATGCTATTGAACTCTATGAACTGATTGCTGAGAATCGGCATTCTTTGGGAGAGTGGCTTTCTTTTCCCGGCAAAACAAAATCTCTTGAAGATACAGAAAAGTTCATTGAAAGGTCTTTAGATAGATTCTCAGCAGGAAACGGGTTCTGGGCTGGAATATGGTACAATGGCCAACTGGCAGGGGCGGTTGGTTACCTGCATGTAGATAAAAGCAACCGCAAAACGGAAATCGGGTACTGGCTGGGAGAATCATTCCGAGGGTATGGACTCGTTACAAAGTCATGTCAAAGATTTATTGATCATGCCTTCAAGGAGTGGGAGCTAAATAAGGTGGAGATTAATATGGCATCAATAAATACAAGAAGCAGATCGGTGGCTGAACGCCTGGGTTTTATGAAAGAAGGGACCATAAGGGAATTTGAATACATAAATGGAGAGTTCAAGGATCGAGTCATATATGGAATGATACGCAGAGAGTGGGAGGAACAAAGGAAGGAGGTAATCCTTTGAAGAAGACGACGGCAGTAGTGCTGTATCCGCAGTTCAGTGAATATGAGTTGAGTGTGGCACTTTCTATTTTGATGCAGGGAGGCAAGCCGGTCCTTATCTGTGGAGAAAAGACCTCACCGATAAGAGGTGAGTCAGGATTATCATGCCTTCCTGATAAGGCGTTTCAAGAGGTTGATATCAGTGAGATTGATAGTTTGCTCCTACCAGGGTGCATGGACGTCATGTCACTTGATGAAGAAGCGGCTTTATTCAAATTCCTGAAAGAAGCTGGGGAGAATGCCTCAGTCATAGCCGGCATTTCCAGTTCCCCTTATCTACTGGCAAAAGCAGGTCTTTTGAAAGGAAAAAGATATACAGTCGGAATGGTAGAAGAAGCTCGTGATCAGACCGGGGTTTTTGAAAAAGAGAATTACTCTGATGAATTGATTGTACAAGATGGAAATATCATAACAGCCAGAGGCAGAGGCTTTATCGAATTCGGTGCTGCTTTTGGAGAGGCATTGGGACTTTCCTTTGAAAAAGAGTGGTATAAATGTTGAAAATTCATGGAGATAGAATTTATTTAAAAGAACTCGAACAATCCGATTGGAGAGGAGTCCACAGCTATGCTTCTCATGAACTTTCCAGCAGATATCAGGTTTGGGGACCGAATACAGAAGAAGAATCTCTAAACTTTGTTAGATTGGCAGTTGAGGACGGCAGGAGAAAACCACGGACCAGGTTCTTATTCGTCATCATAAATAAAGGAGATGATAAGGTCATTGGGGCTGTGGATCTCATCATTAAAGACATACATAACAGAGCTGGGGCAATGGGGTATATCATCCATCCGGATTTGTGGGGAAATGGGTTTGCAACTGATGCTTCTAAACTGCTGATTCACTATGGATTCAGGGAGTTAAAGCTTCATAGAATATATGCCACTTGCAATCCTGAAAACTTAGCTTCCATAAAGGTACTGGAGAAGATTGGAATGACCAGGGAAGGAAGAATCCGCGATCACCTGAAAATGAAAGAAGGCTGGAGAGATTCCCTGTTATATTCAATTTTAGAAGATGACTAACCAAAAGGGGACAAAGTCATTTTTGACTTCGTCCCCTGGGCTAGTAATGGTGATACTGTCCTTAGTTAAAACCTTGACCGGCAGTCAATTACTGCCCAAATGGTGACTCCATTTCAACTGCAGACTCCGTGACTTCTGCAGGCACCTCGATTGAAACGATTTCATTGAATTTGGAGAAGCCGCTCTTCATGGTTTGATCAACCTTAACTTTTTCGCCGTCCTGTGTCATTTCTATTTTTTGGGTGATATCCATCTTTACTGTATGGAAGCTTTCTTTATCGATCCACATTTTTAAATCCATCTTAGATAGGGAAATTTCCTCCATTGCTCCTTGAAGAGAAGAGTGAAGTTCATCGCCCATCAGCGCCATTCCTTCTTTAAGAAGCTGATCCGCTTTTTCTTCCTCTAGAGAAAGCTGAAGAATAAAGTTGTCATCATCCTGCTTAAAGGTAAAGTCGTCAAGGTAAGGCTCCAGCTGTTTTAATTGATTTTCAGGAAGAGAGGATTCCTGCAGCGCGGCATCTTTTAATAAGTCTGCCATTTCGTTTGGAACTGTCGTCCATTCATTCTGAATGTTGTCTTTCATGTAAATCTCCTGCTCTGTTAAGTACATCTCAACTTGTGCCAATGGTAATTCACTGCCTTCCAGTTCATCCATCGTCATATTGACGGAAGAAGTCTGATACATGGTCATCGGATCCATGACAAGATTAGTAGAAGAAGTAGTGCTCATATTCATGGTTCCTTCTTCAGCTGCTTCATCGTGAGTGATTTGCGTTAACTCCATATCCATATGTACACTGGATAGTTCAGAATCAGCCTTCTGGGAATTCGTGAAAACTTCTTTCAAAGTCAAATCACTTTTATTCTTTGCATCATCTTCTGGCGAGGCGGTCATTGAACAGGCACCCAAAGATAGAGCGAGTGCTGCGGTTGCTAAAACTTTTGAGAATTTTTTCATTATGACACTCCTTTTTTTCTTATAGTATATGTACGATTGTTATTGACAGAAAGTTTCAATTTTTGCAAGAAAATATAGTTTGGTATAATTTTATACAAGGTATAAGCCATTTGAGAGTCCATTTGCCAGGCCTGAATAGGAAAAGGGAGGGTTTAAAGTGTACGGATTGATCGCGCTGTTTGATGAGAAGACAGAGAAAACTGTCAGGGGAATATGGAAAGAACTGAAAGAACAATCCATTTCTGATTATGCCTATGAGGTGATTGACCGAATTCCGCATATCACATTGGCGAGCTGCCGCAGCATTAAGGAGGATGCATTCATAGAAAGGATGGAGGAAGTTTATCAGTCTCAGAAGCCCGTCGATATCACATTCAACTCACTCGGATCTTTTATGAAGTCAGGCTCCCTCTTTCTTTCTCCTGTCGTCACCGAAGAGTTGCCAAATCTGCATCGCAGTTATTATGAAGGTTTTAAAGAGTTAAAGGTTGAAAATAACCCTTTGTATGAATCCGATAAATGGGTTCCCCATTGTACGCTGGCAAACAGGTTGTCTGCAAAGAAGCTGGCCGGGGCTTTTACCTATTGTTCTACGAATGTCGGAGTAGTGTCCGGTGCCATAACGGATATAGCTTTAATCAAAGTACAAGGAGACACAGCCCCGGTTATACACTCGATTAAGTTGAAGCCGTAAGAAAGGAGCAAGATAATGCTGCATCATATCGAGTTATATGTTTCAGATTTAAGAGAAACGGTTGATTTTTGGGGCTGGTTATTGAAAGAGCTTGGCTATGAGACCTTTCAAAAGTGGGACAGCGGCCGCAGCTGGATCATGAATGATACTTACATTGTATTTGTTCAAGCGGAGGAACGCTTCCTTGATGTAGCTTACCACCGCTGCAGGGTAGGCCTCAATCATTTGGCTTTCCATGCCCGCTCACGAAACCATGTAGACCAGCTAACCGAGAAGTTAAGAGAAAAGGGCGTGAATATTCTTTATTCAGACAGACATCCATTTGCTGGAGGAAAAGGATACTACGCTGTTTTCTTTGAAGATCCTGATCGAATCAAGGTGGAAATCGTGGCACCGGACTAATTCTTTTACTAAGGCTCTTTCCGTAAAATCTGCTGCTTTCTCCATTAATCTGACGGCTTAGGCTTAGTATCCGGTGAAACGTCTGAATCTCTCAGCAGCATCAATCGTTATGAAAGGCTCTTTGCTAAGAAATTGTTGCTTTGATTACTATCTTACCTCCCTCCTTTTAAAGGAAGGGGAGTGGAAATCCATTAACTTCAATAGCCACAATCTTTGCGAAAACAGCTTTTAAGAAAGAACTCAAGAATCCATCCTAAAGGAGGCGCTTATCCTGTTAGGCGTTAAGAAAGGGCAAGTGATCTTAACAGACCATTCATTTAATTGGAATAGACTTTTTCAGAAGGAAAAACAATTGTTAACAAATATTATCGGTGAGTCAATAGAAGATATAGAGCATTTTGGCAGCACTTCAATTGATGGGATGAAGCCAAACCAATTATCGATATTTTGGTTGGCGTAAATAGAATAGAAGATATCAGCAAATTCGACAAGTCCCTCATGAAAGCAGAGGGGTATTATCATCTGCCGGGTGTCAAACTTCAAGGAAAACAAGTCTTTGCTAAGTTTTCAGATTTAGAGACCTTAACCAAAACACATATCCTCCATGTTGTAGAATTTAAAGGCAAGTGGTGGAACGAGCATCTCACCTTCAGGGATTATTTGAACAGCCACCCTTTAGCTGCTAAAGAATATGAGGAATTGAAGAACAAACTTGCCTCTCAATACCCGGCTGATGAATCCGCATATACAGAAGGAAAATATCAGTTTGTTCAAGGTATAGTGAAGAGAGCAAATGACGAAGGAGAACAGAAACAGAATGAGAATTCACTTTGAAAAGTTAAACGAGCCAACCATTGAAATAGCTGAAGCTATTAACAACTGGGAAAATGATCCTGAATTGGTTCCATTGATTCGTCCCAGTCAAAGCAAGTCTGCCCTCGAGAGCACGCAGACTGTTACCGTGGAAGGATTGAAAAAGCGTGTGGAGCAGCACTGTACATATTTAATATATCTGGATAAACAGCTGATAGGGGATATGAACTACATGGTTGATCCCTCTCATCTCTTTAAAAAAGAACCCGGCACAGCCTGGATTGGGATTACCATTGGGCATCCTGATGGCAGGGGTAAAGGCATAGGCAATAAGGCAATGCGATTTTTAGAAAACGAAATTAAAAAGAATGGCCATTCACGTATAGAGCTGGGTGTGTTCGAATACAACGCTCATGCAAAAAAGCTTTATCAAAAACTCGGTTACCAGGAAATCGGCCAAATAGAAAATTTCACATATTGGCAGGGCAGAATGTGGAACGACATCCGAATGGAAAAGTACATATAAGGGCAAAGGGCCTGTAAAACAAGCCGTTATTTATTAAGTGTTAGGAAAATTCAATAATATTTCCAGGGGGAGAAGCAGTTGGAATGAGTTATTTGCTACATGGATTTATGGGTACCGCACAAACACACTTTAGGGTTCAAATCTCCCGTTTTGAAGAGAAATATGAAGTGATTCCGGTTGATTTGCCAGGGCATGGAGGAAACGACATAGAAGCTGCTGAATCATACTTTGAAGAAGCATTAAGCTTTATCATCTCGCTGATTAAGGAAAAGGGGCCTGGTTATTTAGTTGGTTTGTCTCTCGGAGCATCTCTGGCCATCCATACTGCATTAAAGACTCCCGAGCAAGTTAAGGGAATTGTACTGACAGGATATTCACCTTTTATTCCCCAAGATATGAAACCACTCATGGAAACACAGTATGAATATTTCTATAACATAGAAGAAAATGATCCCAATGCAGTTCAATATTTCAGCAAACTGCATGGAGCGAAATGGAAACAGACGCTGCATTCTGTACTTCATTCGATGACGTACCACTCCCCTTCTATTTCAAAGGAGAATATACAAAGTCTCTCAGTACCTGTCTTGATACTGAATGGAAGCAGCGAAAGACATGAAGCAGATGCAGTTTCTTACTTCAAAGAAACAAACCAGGCTGTGCTGGGCGAGGTGATTTCCAATGCTGGTCATACGGCAAACATGGATCAGCCCGATATTTATAATAGAATGCTGGAAGATTTTTTGAATTAGATTCACTTCTCAGGCGATATTCTTAAAAGAATAGCCCTCTCCTAAAATTTCTGGAAGGATTTTTATCTTATACAAAGAATAAAATTATATCTGGAAAAACTAAAGGAGCGTGTTCTTTGTGAGTACAGAATTCATCCATAAAGAGGAAATTTCAGAGTTTATATCAGCGAACAGGGGAAACTTCAAAGAGAAGCTGCTTTCAGAAGCAATGAACGTAAGAAATAAGATTCAGGATATCCTTGAAAAGGGAAACATTGACCTGCTTAAGAACGCAGAAAATCTGGCTTTGTTCATTGCTGAGAACAGGGAGAACGAGCTTATAGAGTTTGCGGAATTCGAAGGCGCGGCATGGGCGCAGCATTCTTTGACATTGTCCTTCAAACTGGAATGGGTCCATGCCATCAGAAGGACGCTGTGGTACTTTCTTTATCAATACGAAAAGTTAAATACGGATATAGAGTTTTCCAGCGAAGAGTTCTTTGATTTAGAAAGACAAATAAATGACAGAGTCGATCAGTTCCTCAATACTTTCTTTATCAGCTATTCAGACTATAAAGATGAACAGTTGTTGTCACAACGTAAGCTTGTAGAAAATCTATCGGTGCCTATCATACCGATTAATTCGGCAATCGCTGTACTTCCTTTAATTGGCATGATTGATTCCCACCGGGTCAAAACCCTTGAAGAAAAGGTTTTGAAAGGGATCAGTTCTATGGGTATTCAAACGCTCATCATTGATCTATCCGGAATTGCCGAGATGGAACTGGATGTGATTGTTCAGTTTGAAAAGATTTTGAATGGAATCAAGATGCTGGGCTGCAGGCCAGTAATTACAGGATTGCGGGTAGAACTTGTAAGAAAAATGATAAATGCAGGGGTTCAATTTGAATCCAATGTAGAAACCAAAGGGACTTTACAACAAACACTAAGTGAACATTTGGTTGTAACCACGGAGGTGTAGCACTAAAGTAAGAGCTGGGCATAAGCACAGCTCTTACTTTTTTTTAGGTTCTGTTCGTAACCTTTGTGGCTATTTGATCTTAATTTCGATAGACAGCTCCCTTAAGGAATCGGGGGAAATCCTGTTAAGCAAGAGAGAAAAGAGATTCTCGCTTCGTTCAGAGTGAAAAGCCTTAGGATTGATGGGATATTTAATAGCATCAATATAGGCAAAAACAGCCTTTATATAATGGAAGCAGCGTTTCTGTCTCAGCCCCTCGGTGTCATATAAGCCTTGAAGAAGAAAAGAAAAGGCAGCCGTTGCTTGTCCAAGGGACGTTAGCGCTTTTTTTCTATTGTAATCACTAACAGTTTTTGGAATAATTGGAGAAAAGGTTATAAAAGAGTATTTTGACTTGTCATAGAGGTTGAAGGATGAGGTTTTTGAGACGATATGGACATTGGCTGTTTTTGGCAGTGACTTCCTTGAGTACGTTATCAGGATTGTATTATTTCACCTTAAGAACCTCCGGACTTGTAGCATTTTTTTTCAGTTTCATAGGGCTGGCGGCAGTGGGCTGCCTATGTGTTGAAGTGGAACGGAAAAAGAAGATAAAAGAACAAAAGTAAAATAATTCACCCAAAATGAAACTTTTTGTGCGGAGTAAATCGTCAAATTATAAAATTCATAGACAGGTGAGGGGAAAAGGGAGCTGCAGCATGGAGAAAAGCAAACGTGATTCGTTACTGGAACAGATCATGAAAGAGTATGGAGACGAGTTAGTCCGGCTGGCGTATTCCTATGTGAAAGATGTTGATACTGCCAAGGATATCACACAGAATGCTTTTGTGAAGTGCTATCAAAAGCTGGACTCATTCAGGGGAGACTCCAAAATGAAGACATGGTTGTACCGGATCACGATTAATGAGTGCAAAGACCATTTGAAAAGCTGGAACCATAAAAAGGTCAGGGTAATGGATTACATACAGGAAAATACAAAGTCTATGCTTCCTTCTGCTGAATCATCTGTTTTTAAGGAAGCAAAGAATCAGGAGATAAAAAATATTGTGTTCTCTCTACCTAAAAAATACAGGGAAGTGCTCTATCTGTATTATTATGACTCACTTAATATTGAAGAAGTCGCAGAGGTGACAGACCTTGGGGTGAACACAGTTAAAACCCGGTTAAGGAGAGCGAAGCAAAGGTTGAAGATTAAGTTGGAGGAGGCTGAATTATATGGAAGATAAAGAATTGGAAAAATCCTTAAAGAAATTTCATAATGCCGACCTCAAATTTACTCATGAGGACAGGGAAAAAGTCTTCCAAAAGATAGAGAATCATCATAATCAGAAGAGTAAATTATTTCTATTGAGCCTAAGCCGCCGGGCTGTCCCTTTAATGGCGGCGGCTGTCCTCTTAACCCTTTCAATTGTTCTGGCTTACTCTTTGATCGGGGATGAAAGCAACCAGGCAGCTGACCAAGCCGATAAAGAGGCTGCAATGGAACTAAATAATGCGACGACTCTGTTGTTTCTGTTGGAAGGTCAAGATAACAGAACGGATCTTCTTCTGCTCATCAGTTACAGCAAGAGCAATGGCAGTATCAACTTAACCTCCCTTCCAAGCGACATGTATGTAACTGTTATCCCTGCAGGTGAAGGTGAACCGGACATGGATAAGCTTACAAATATTCATGCGTATAGGGGAGGTCTAGAATCTGTCGAAAAATCCATTTCAAAAGCATTGGATATGAAAATCGATCACTATTTTACTCTGGAGGAAAATGACTTCGCAAATTTGTTGAACACTATAGGCGAAACAAATTTCAAGCTGAATGAGAAAAAATCTTTATTTTCGTTTGATGGCAGCCAAATTGAGCTTCCTAAAGGAACTAATTACCTGGATGGGGAAGAAGCGGCAGCACTTCTGACTACTCCCGCTGTCACAAATGGGAATGGAACAAACTGGACTGAAGAAGATCAATTGGATCTTTCCCGAAGTGTGATGGTCAATATGCTCTCCCATATCGAGCCGGAAAGTATTGATTTCCTCCTTGGAGATACAGATAGCAGTCCCGATTTAGCTACAATCCTGAGTGGACTGGCCGCAACGAAAATGAATACAATGAGAACCATTTCAATACAGGAGCAGTTAGAACTCGTTTTAAAAGATGAAATTTATTATCTTCAAATTAAAGAAGGTTCTGCAGAAGAGATAAAAAACAAATTATTAAATTTAGAGTGATTGCTGTTAAATTACCGAATCTTTAATACCCCGGGGGGCCTCTTACGGGGTATTTTATTGGGGCTCTTTTCGTAAACTTTGCTGCTATTTGATACTAATGATGAGATAACAGCCTTTTATTAATTCTTTCAAAAAAAATGTTATTTGCACCGAACCATTTCAGCCTTAAAGGAGTATTACATATGAACACTAAGAAAGGAGGAGATGATCTTATATCTGAATGAATCACAAGCAGAGGAATTATTTAGTGAGTTTAGGGATTATGTTTACAGAACTGCACTGCTGCTGACCAAGTCAAGAAGTCTGGCGGATGATATCACACAGGAAACATTCATCAGGATTTTAACAAAGTACCATACATATGACGAAACAAAGCCAATCAAGCCCTGGATATATACTATAACCATCAATGTCACAAGGTCGATTATGAGAAAACAAAAGTGGATGGACAGGCTCTCGATATTTACGGACAATATAGAAGATGACCGGATCAATTCCCTCGAAGACATTTTTATGCACAATGAAGAAGTAAGGGAAATATGGGAAGCAGTCAAAGGATTGTCTATTAAAAGCAGGGAGATTCTCATTCTGCACTTTTATTTAGGATTCACTTTAAGGGAGTCTGCAGATGTGCTTGGAATCCCCGAGGGAACGGCAAAATCCAGGATGAATACAGCACTGAAACAATTAAGGCGGTTGGATTTGAAAAAATTTTCACATAAGGGAGAGGATGCGGTTGAAGGATAAGGATTTCTCAAGACTTTTCCGCGAGGTAGATAGGAAAGAAAGCTCCTCGGTAGAATTTGAAATGATCTGGAGGAAGGCGAACAGGAAGAAATGGACTCATAAATATTCGCAATCTTTGAAATACAACCTCGCTCTTTTGAGTACCCTTTTAATTTTGACTCCAGTTATAGGCAGCTATCTTGTCCACCCCTTTTCTGATGACAAATCAACTGAAGCGTCTCTCTTAAATGGCGAGCCTGTTATTCAAGCGACGACTCAGAGGAAAAAGCATGAGGCCATTGTAATAGGGGAAAGCTCGCTCCCTAATGGGACAATTTTGGAAGCCAGCCTGGTGGATGCCAGACTGCAAACCATTATAAGGGAAGAGGAAATTCTAATTGGTAAGGGCGGCGCTTTTTCACTTTCCTTCGGTATTCCTGAAGCAAGAAAGGATTATGTGCTCTTATTGGAACTATTTCCCCACACACAAAAACAGTCTGTTCAGAAACTGATCGGGCGAAAAGGTGAAAATTTATATAACAGCAGCCAGGTTGCGGGTGTATACCATTATTTTATAGATAAGGAACTTCATACCGGGTTCAGGTTATATGGAAATATTGACCGTGAATTGATCAACACGGAGAGAATGATGTTCGGCAGCTTGAAGAGTGCCGTGCCATAAGAGGGGGAGGAACGGTGAAAGTATATCAGAGAGTGATTTTATTTGCAGTATCGTTAGCAGGCATCGTCCTGGCTGGCGGGCTGCCTGCGTTACTGTCCGGCCTTAATGATAAAACATTGAATTTCCCACAATACTGGCAAGTCGTCCAAGGGATTATAAATGATCTGTTAAATCCTGGATCTCTTGCATACACAGTGATAGGAGGCCAGAAGGAAAGAGATCTATTTCCTTATCTTTTTGATCCGATTCTGTATTCATTGACTGTTCTGTTCTCATCTTTCTTTTTAGCTTTAATCTTTGCATTGGTATTTACAGTTGTATCAATGCTCTTCAATGACCGAATTCGAAGCAGAATTAAATTAGCACTTTATTTCCTGGAGGCACTGCCTGATCTTTTAATCATTCTAGTGGTCCAATTGACCATTGTGTATTTTTACAAAAAAACCGGCCTCCTGCTTTTCAATACAGCTTCAACGTATGAAGAAAAAGCCTATTTTCTGCCCATCTTACTCCTTGCGATTCTGCCGGCTGTTCAGCTTTTCAGGGTTTCTATTCTGTCATTTGAAACGGAGATACAGAAAGACTATGTTCTTCTCGCAAGGTCGATTGGTGTTGGAGAGTTGGTCATTCTGATTTCCCACATACTTCGAAACTCAATCGTGAGTGTATTTTTTCAATCCAAAAAAACGGTTTGGTTCATGCTCTCCAATCTTTTTGTAATCGAATTGCTTTTCAACATTCCTGGAATCACCAGATTTCTAATGTCGACCATGCAGCCGATCCTATTTGTGTTGTCTCTGCTCTCGATATTCATTCCACTTTATATATTTTACAATCTGGGGGAAATGATACTGTCCAATAAAGCCAATAGAGGGGAGGAGTTGTAATGAAGAGAAGTATTTGGAAGAATCCTCTTTTCCTCTCCGGTTTGATCATTATTGCCGTGTTTTTGATATCCAGCTTTATCTACAGCTTTCTTTGGGACAATGAGGTCAGGAAACTTTATTACATTTCGGTTGATAATGTGCCTGTCGAATCAGCGCCCATATCGCCTAAATGGGCCTTTCCATTTGGCACCGACCCTCTTGGCTTGGATATGCTGGGAAAGGTTATTATAGGAGCAAAATATACCATCCTGGCTTCATTTGCGATAGGGTTTCTTCGTGTGTTCATAGCTCTCCCATTTGGTTTTCTGATTGGAATCTATCTTCAGAAATACCAAAAAATTTTTAATGGAGCAGCAGACTCTTTTCACTACATTCCCATGTCGGTTTTGGCTTATTTCTTGCTTTATCCAATTCTGTGGGAACCTCCTCAAGGTTTTTCTACTACTATGACAGAAAGGTTTATCCTTGAAGGACTTGTACTGATCTTATTGATTGTGCCAGTGCTTTCTGCTCTTTTGGGTAATGAAATTGCCAGAGTGAACAAAGAGGAGTTCATTTCAAGCGCGAAAACGCTTGGGGCGGGAAGATTCAGGATTATCATCAAGCATATTTTACCCGCATTGCGTGAAAAAATTGTGATCCTCTTTGGGCAGCAGGTCATGCAGACATTGATTATCTTTATTCACCTAGGGCTGCTGAAACTGTTTTTGGGTGGAACAGAAGTAGATTACCAGCTGGTCAATGATCCGCCTCAATCATCAACCAATGAATGGTCCGGGTTGATAGGTGACACGTTCCGGTATCTGCAGGGAGCTCCATGGGTACCGTTGACCCCCATCCTATCCTTTGCACTCGTCATGTTTGCTGTTGCTCTTATGATGGAAGGGTATATCAGGGCAGCTTCAGGTTATTCATACTATGGACAGAAATTTAAGAAGAATCTTGACACGTCAGGAAAGCCTGTTAAAAACACTGTCCATGAGGATGATTTTGTCAGAGTGAAGTCCTAGCGTTGAAGGACTGTTTTAAGAGAAGGAAAAAAACAATCTATCCAACTTGATCATTAAGGATGTCTGCTTGGAAGGGGATTGTAAACGTGTTCCAAAATAGATTATCTCTTTTCATATTTAAATATTTATTTCTAAATAAAGAAATGAAGACCGGAATCTACATAATTCCGGCCTCTTTTATTCTTTGTATTTTTAGCCCGTCTCTTTTTAGGGCTATACCATATTAGAATTAGATTTAATTATTTGAAACATTGCGGCTGCTTGCTTCGTCTAAATAGTACAGCAATATAGTAAACAAACGTGTTATCAACCAAGATAATGATGTGTCTCTTATGTCATAGGGGACATGCATTAATAAGATAAGAGGTGCGAGATTGGATACATTTACATATATGATAGAAACAGACCGTTTGACAGTCAGGCCGTTAATCCAGGAAGACTATTCTGCGTGGCTGAAGGGCTTCAATGATAGATTGCCATCTCAGTATAGACATGACCAAGGAAAGCTTGATATGGAAGAATGTACGGTAAATTGGTTTGCAAGTTTAGTTGAAAAGCATCAATCTCTGGCAAAGAATGACACTGCCTTTGTTTTCGGTGTGTTTCGAAAGATTGACGGGAAACATCTGGGTATGATTGATTTTTCAACTCTGGCCCGGGAAGATTTTCAATGGGGGAGAATCGGTTATACAATACATAATCAGTTTTGGGGCAAGGGTTTTGGAAAGGAAGCTGTAAATGGAGCCTTGAATATTGCTTTTTCTGACTTGAAATATCATCGGGTTGAGGCACACATCAATCTGGATAACCAAAATTCAATCCGATTAGCCGAAAGTGTCGGAATGGATTTCGAGTGTATCAGAAAAGGTTTCATTTATGAGTTCGGGGAGTGGACAGATAACGTAATCTATTTTAAAAATGCTTAAAAGTATTTAACCCATACTAATAGAATAACAGTGATTCAATAAGATACATAGTAAGAGTCCAGAAATGGAATGGAAGGAGATGTTTATGAAGGATAGAGCATTAAGGACTGCCTATATTGCACTAAATGCTTTTTGTTATCTAATGATGATTGGCGTATTTATATTCGTTGTACTTTTTGCAGACGCTCTCGGGGAAATCGGCCGCCTTTCCATCTGGGTAATTACATTGTTATCCTTGCTCTTTGTTTCCGTTCTTGGTTCCGTTCAGATTGTTGCCTGGATAAAAGAAGGGAAGCTTTAATGGAGAAAAGGGGGTGGCATTCCTGAGGAAAGCTGTTAGTCAGGGTTTTAAATTTAAATTTGAAGTATATCTATATGGGAGGGCTTCAAGTTGGAAAATATGCCAGAGAAAACAAGAAAGATAAAAATGGAAGAAATCAAGTTAGTAGGATTTCGGGTCCTTTGTCCAGGAGTTCGATACATCAAGGAAATCCCAAAGGCATCGCTGCATTTGGAGAATCGTATGTCAGAAATCAGCCACATTACAAATTCCAAACGGCAAATCGGGGCTTTTAAGGTAGAAGAAAATACGAAAGACGAGGATGGTTATTGGGTTTGCATGGAGGTATCAGCATTCGAAAATGTACCGGAGGATATGGTGACCTTGACGGTACCCGCTCAATCGTATGCAGTTTATCATCATCAGGGATCGAATAAAGAAATAGTGAAGGCATATGAGGACCTGCACAAATGGATAGAAACGAGTGGCTTTAAGAGGTTGAAAGGGAGATGGCATATTGAACTGTATCATAGTTGGAAAGACCCTGAAAGACTTTCGGTGAAATTGTGTGACACGATCGAATAATTTGCTATTATAACGGGGGATTTCATGCCGGGTACCACGCTTGTTACTATTATGTATTCAGTCTCTGCCGCCGCTTGGCTGTACTGCTTTAGAATTAGGATGATAAAGAGAAGTTGGGGATACTTTATTCCGGTTTTCTATTCATCATATCTTCCAGTTTTTTAGTTTTGGGTACTAACTACGCTAGGGGCTGGCATGCTGCAGGATATATGGTTTATGGCTTTTTAGAAATGGTGATTGCTCTGGTGATCTATTTACTAGTTTTATTCATCTCCAAGAAATAGAGGTATTTACATAAATTTAATTATCTGTCAAATTAGAATATTCTTTACATGTGCTGCATATCATTTTAAACTGTGGAAGGAGAAGTAAGATTTTCCAGCCTATAATTTGAAAGGAGGAGATGATGATGATCAAAGTCATCCATGCAGGTCAAAAGAGTAACAAAAGTGAGGTTAGATCGATAAAAACGTAGCTCAGGGGGTTCTTATGAAAACAACAGCAGAACAAGTGAAAATAGTGGAATATCATCAAGGATTAGCAAAGGGTATAGCAAAGATGTGGAATGAAAGCCGTGAGAATTGGGGAGGAGATTCTGGTGTAACGACCGAATCGGATGTAATCGAGAAAGAGTCGAACTCTACGAATCTTCATCTCTTCCTGGCGATGTACGGTGATGAAGTAGTGGGATACTGCGGATTGTCTCAATACAGGGAAGATACAGGTGCATTGTACATTCCTCTTCTGAATGTCCACCCTTCATACCAAGGGTTGAAAATCGGCAAACAGCTGGTATTGAAAGCGCTTGAAAGAACCATCGAATTGGATTGGCCGAGGCTGGACTTGTTCACTTGGGCAGGAAACACCAAAGCAGTCCCGCTCTACAAGAAGTGCGGTTTCTTCTGGGAGGAAAGAGATGATAGTACACATTTAATGAATTTCATTCCGCTTGTCATGAGCATCGACTGCCTTCGTCCATTTTTCGAAAAGCATGATTGGTACTCGACAAGCGAGCGCGTCATTGAAGTGAAACCCGATGGAATCAGACATAATGATTACACGTACTTTGAGTACAATTGGAGAGCAGGAGAAGAGTATGTCCGGGTCCAGGTAGAACGGACAGGGCGCGGTATCCGTCTTATAGAGACTCAGGACTTCCTAATCGAAATGAGCTTGCAGGATTTTAAGCTCCTTGAAAATCAGACTCATTCAGTGACTTACAGAATGGTGAATAAAACCGGCCGCCCAATGGAGGTCACTCTTACTGGGGAGGAAAATGAGAATGTCGAACATTCCTTTTATCATTCCTGCATGGTGGATAGTGAATGGACAGGTGAATTTCCGGTTAAGGTTACCATTCCGAGTCAGGAACCGAACCCTTGGAAAACACATCCGGCTGTAAGTGCGGTCATGACAATCGACGGTTCCCCTATTCCTTTGAACATGGGTGTATTCCCAAAACAAGCAGCGAAGGTTCATCTACGCACTGTAAGAAAAGACTGGAGAGCGGGACAAAAAGGCCTGGTTCATTTGGATATCGAAAGTCAGATGGAAGAGGACTGCACCTATCATATTTTACTGCCGGATAACTCGGTGCTGGAGTGGGATCGGAAAGAGATAGCTGCGGATATTATAGGAAAAGGTAGAACATCCTTTCCTTTATCAGCCAAACTTCTGAAAAATGCTTTTCTGTCAAAGGAAATAGAAGTAAGGGTAAAGCGGGAGAATAAAGGGACCTTCACCTTTCGCACGAATTTGTCCTTAGCTTTCCCGGGGTACGGAAGCAAATTCGGAGGAGAAACGGAAGAACATTGGTATGGCTTTAACGGTCCATTTTATGTGGAGGTGGAAAAGCGGAATCATATTGTCAAAGCGGGGTCGATTTATTCTTCAGGAGAAGCGATGGTTGTCTTCTCACCTAAGCTCGGAAAACCGTTCAGTGAAGAATTTTCCAAAAAGGAAGCAAGTCATGTAGAATTTATCGAACTTGTCGAGGGATTGGTAATCAAAACCTCTCTGGAATCGAATGCTTTTCCCAATGTAACACTGAATACTTATATTAAGCTGTTTGGTGATGGGTTGATTGAAATCAATCATGAAATCATCAATAAGGGAACAGAATCACTGGTTGATATCTTCCTTCTGCAGCCAGTTTATCCTGAGCTGAAGAATATGGCCATTCCGCAAAAAGACGGAGTCATCATCGGTTCGGAAGCCTTCATTCCATTCATGGATTATATAAAAGACAAGGAGATATCCGAAAGCTGGATCTTTGTTTCTGGAAATAAAGGAGATACTACCGGATTTTCTTGGCCTGAGGGAGCGAAGGGAAGAAAAGATGACTGGCGGTTCGGTATCGAATATACTGCCAAGACCATTAATCCTCAACAGGAAGTCTGCTTCGGCCCTATCTCAATCGGAATCAATACGGCACCAACCTGGGAACGCTGGCGGGAATTCATCATGGGAGAAGGAGCACCAAGGATGAAGGAAATTCCACTTTATGCACTGGAAGCTTCTGGCGGAGATTTCATTTCTGAAGAAGGCGGCACGGTGGAATACTCGTTCAGATCCATGCTGACACCTTACATCCACGGAAGCTTAAAGTTGAAAATTGAAGGTGACTGCTTTGAACGCTGCTCCCAAAAAGAAGATGAAGCAACAAAAATAAGTGTTCAGGCAGAACATAACTCACCTGGCTTGAAACACATTACAGGTTTCTTTCATGCTCCAGGACAAAGAGCATCACTCGAAGCGATTCAGTTCGTAAAAGGAAAGAAAGAAGTGACGGTGGAAGAAATCAACGGAGTCTGGACAGTGGATAATGGAATGTTGTCCTTCAAATCTTCACCTTCCTATTTTCCAGGAATTTATTGTTTAATAATCGACGGAAAAGAAAACCTTCACCATCAGTTCCCGGAGGCCGGCCCCAAAGCATGGTGGAATCCTTGGGGAGGGGGGATAAGGTACTTCTTCCAGAATGTCAGCTCTTATTCAATGATGAAGGAAATAACAAGGGCCGAACCCGTAACAAGAACCGACAACAATGGTCATAAATGGACTGGGCTGTGCTTGACGACAGAGTTCAAAGTACATGAGAAGATGAAAGGCATCATATTGAAACAGTATGCTTTGACTCTTCCGGAGGTCGGGGTGCTTGCCTGCTACGCGGAAGTCCATCAACAAACAGGCCGTACTTTCAAAGGCGAACTTCTCGACATGGAAGCCTTCTTTAAACCTGGAGACGAACTTTCCTCCTGTTATGCCGAGGTGCCGTCTGATGGAGTGTTTGAAAGGTATTATGCCGGTATAGAGGAATTTATGCTGGGTGACTCGGATTATGTATCGGTGGGATCTGACGACCGGGAGGATGCGATCACCCTCATTCATTCAGAATCCCGGAAGCTCTCCGAACTCTATATGAATCAAGAAGTATTCGTGTCGGCCTCCACAGAGGAGTGGTCAGCTTCATGTGGAGAAACGGTCACTGTTAAACCGACTGTACTGCTGTTCGGGGAAGAAAAAATAGGAAATGCGGTTAAGCCTATTAAAGGGATTACGTTTCGATAAAAAAGAGTTCAAATGAGGGACGTGTTCTGCTGCTTTATATTAGCAGGGCAGTCCCTTTTTTATTTGTTTTGAAGAATAGTTTTCTTTGGTTTGATAGCTTGAAGGGCAAATGCATCCTGAAAATATGGTTGTGTAAACGAAGTCTAAAGAAACTGTTTAATGGGACCGCTGATGGAACAACGGTTAAAAAAGAACAATGAGTGTGGCTGGTTCACCAGCCACTTTTTATAGAAAAGGTGAGGTCTTAAATGATAAAAGAATATAAATGGGTAGGAAGTGAAGAACACTTCGTGGACCAAACTCATCTGGAGGAGATTGGTGGAGTTATTGCCGGGCACTTTGGAGGAAACTCAACTTCCGGACAAACAAAAAATGAGGACGGCTGCCTGGTCTGGGTTGATAAAAAGAAGGGATGGGAATTTGCCCTTTTGCTTGATGCACATAATACTGCCCAAAGCGCAGAGCTGGTATTAAAGGAAATTCACTCACAAAAAGAAACGATTTACGGATTACTGGATATGGGAATTGCGGGCTGCTTTGAAAAGATGAATGAATTAATTCTAACTACATTTAAGGGGAAAGCGTTTAAGGAAGCCTGTAAAACGATAAAGGGCGAAACCGCATGCCTTTTTACCATAAGGAAAGATAACTATTTATACTGGTTTTCAGTAGGAGATTGCCTCCTCCACCTATACAATCCCGACTTGGCAAAGCTGGGCGAATATCAGCAAAATCAGCGCAGTTTTTATGAATGGGTTGGCCAGAATAGCACCTTTAATAAAGCTGTACCCACTTACAGTTCGGGCATAAAAGAGTTGAGGGCCGGGGTGAACCATATACTCCTGACAACCGATGGCTTAACAGAGTGCCAGGGAACTGATTATCACCTGCCACAGAAAATTTATTCTGTATTCGAAGGAAACACGAATCAAGAAGGCGTCCAAAAGCTTCTGGAATCCATCAGGGACAACAATGTTAGAGATAGTACGACCATTCTGTCCTGGAGGATCGAAACTTCAGTAGAGGCCACTATGCCGTCGGATTGACTTGCAGAAGTTTGTGGGTACATGAGTGACGTCATTATAGCAAAGCCATGTATCCAGAAGTGACGTGTGGCTACATCAGTTGAGTCAAAAAGGCAAAGACATGTATCCAGCCAGGGCGAGTGGGTACATGAGTTGAGTCAAAAAGGCAAAGACATGTATCCAGAGATGTCGTGTGGATACATGAGTTGAGTCAAAAAGGCAAAGACATGTATCCAGCCAGGGCGAGTGGATACATGAGTTGGTTCAAAAAGCCAAAGACATGTATCCAGAAGTGACGTGTGGGTACATGAGTTGAGTCAAAAGGCCAAAGACATGTATCCAGAAGTGTCGTGTGGGTACATGAGTTGGATGAAAAAGCCAAAGACATGTACCCAGACGTGGCGAGTAGATACATGAGTTGAGTCAAAAAGGCAAAGACATGTATCCAGAAGTGTCGAGTGGATACATGAGTTGGGCCAAAAAGGTCAAGACATGTATCCAGAGATATCGTGTGGATACATGAGTTGAGTCAAAAAGGCAAAGACATGTATCCAGCCAGGGCGAGCGGATACATGAGTTGAGTCAAAAGGCCAAAGACATGTATCCAGAAGTGTCGTGTGGGTACATGAGTTGGATGAAAAGGCCAAAGACATGTATCCAGAAGTGTCGTGTGGGTACATGAGTTGGATGAAAAAGCCAAAGACATGTACCCAGACGTGGCGAGTAGATACATGAGTTGAGTCAAAAAGGCAAAGACATGTATCCAGAAGTGGCGAGTGGATACATGAGTTGGGCCAAAAAGGTCAAGACATGTATCCAGAGATATCGTGTGGATACATGAGTTGAGTCAAAAAGGCAAAGACATGTATCCAGCCAGGGCGAGTAGATACATGAGTTGGTTCAAAAAGGCAACGACATGTATCCAGCCAGGGCGAGTGGACACATGAGTTAAGTCAAAAAGGCAAAGACATGTATCCAGGAGTGCCGTGTGGGTACATGAGTAGGCTCAAAAAGGCAAAGACATGTATCCAGCCAGGGCGAGTGGACACATGAGTTAAGTCAAAAAGGCAAAGACATGTATCCAGGAGTGCCGTGTGGGTACATGAGTAGCCTCAAAAAGACAAAACATGTATCCAGAATAGGAACAAAAAGTTCAAAGAAAGAAGATGATTTCGTGAAAAAATGGCAGGCTGCACTCATGATGCTGATCATATTCATAGGTGGCTATTTGGCAGGGATCTACTTTTCAAAGGAAGAAGTTACAAGGGAAATCCGAGTGGGTTATCAGGACAGGGGCAGAGATGATGTGATTCACTTCAAAAACATCATTAAGAACACTGAGAACCAAAGTGCAGTGGATAACATAATGATGATTTTCATGAAGAAAGAGAAAATTGCGGATCCAGACGTGAACCTTGAAAAACCTGATATTTACTTAGAAGTGCTAAACCCTAAGCACTTTACCGGTTTAATTGACTCGAGAATTTGGTTCAAAGATGAGGGAGCTGTCATTGCTGAAAGATCGGGCGAAAGCTGGGAAGATGTCGTGTATTATTCTATACATGAGCAAGATGCTGACTATCTAAAGCAAATAGCTGGATAAAATGAATCGTACTTGAAGAATTAAACAGCTAAATAATTTTAAATCTTTAATGAGTTTTATTACCTGCAATGGAATTGATTGTTTTGATTGCAAAGTAACTTTTGATAGAGTTTGAAAGTTCAATTTGCAGTTAAAAATTATTAAAGACTTAAAGATTAAATTATACCTCAGGGTTATTCATTAAAAAGGCTGTTTTCACAAAGGTTGGCTTTCTATATCATACTGGATTTCTGCTCCAGGTGCATGACTCCACGTGGAGGGGGCGTTGATCCTCCCCGGCTTCAAAAAAAGCGGAAACGGCCGTTCAGCGACATACAGATTTTAGGTCTCTCGTATGAGATAAAGGAATCACGAAGAGCGTTAGCGATTACATGATGACTGTTCGGAAGGAGAGAGACCGAAATCTACTGGCCGCTGGAGCTGGATTTCATCCTAAGGGGCTAGGGGCTGGAACTAGACGACCGCTAGTTCCGCAGGAGGTCGCAGGCCTTCCATTTCAAACATTCTACGAAAAAGAGGAAGAATGGATAAAATAGCATTCAAATGCAACAATCTTTAGAGAAGAGCCATTAAAACAGAGCTCTCAATCCAATTGAAACAATAAACTTAAACTTGTATTAAAATGGACTGATAGTACAAGCACAAGTCAATTGTATATTTTATATCCTATAAGGACTACCTTAAAGGGAGTGAATATATGGATATAAATAATTGGAACAATGGCAGCAAAAAATCAAAAGCACCGAAGCTTAGGAAGCCTCAGAAGTTATCAGGAAAAAAAGGAAAAATTGAAGAAGAGATATGCTTTGAAGATGTATTACCTCCAAAACAATGTTCTTTTTTTCCTGTAAAATGTGACTGCCCGCCTGGTCCCACAGGCCCTCAAGGTCCCACAGGCCCTCAAGGTCCTCCAGGGGGCGCAACAGGCCCGCAAGGCCCTCCAGGAGTAACAGGGGCTACAGGCCCACAGGGACTTCCAGGTGTAATAGGTGCTACAGGACCAACCGGCCCTGAAGGACCCCAGGGCCCTCCAGGTGGTGCTACAGGTCCCCAGGGCCCAACCGGTCCAACCGGCCCTCAAGGCGTCCAAGGCCCAACCGGCCCGCAAGGTATACAAGGAGCAACTGGCCCGCAAGGTGTACAAGGAGCAACCGGTCCACAAGGTGTTCAAGGCCCAACCGGCCCTCAAGGTGTACAAGGTGCAACCGGCCTGCAAGGTGTCCAAGGCCCAACCGGCCCGCAAGGTGTGCAGGGAGCAACCGGCCCTCAAGGTGTCCAAGGCCCAACCGGCCCGCAAGGTATACAAGGAGCAACCGGCCCTCAAGGTGTGCAAGGAGCAACCGGCCCTCAAGGTGTGCAAGGAGCAACCGGCCCTCAAGGTGTGCAGGGAGCAACCGGCCCACAAGGTGTTCAAGGTGTACAAGGCCCAACCGGCCCACAAGGTGTGCAAGGTGTTCAAGGCCCAACCGGCCCGCAAGGTGTGCAAGGTGTTCAAGGCCCAACCGGCCCACAAGGTGTGCAAGGTGTTCAAGGAGCAACCGGTCCGCAAGGTGTACAAGGCCCAACCGGTCCACAAGGGGCCACAGGCCCTGCAGGAGTCTCTGAATTTGCAGACTTTTTTGCCTTAATGCCTCCGGATAATGCTGCAACAGTTGCACCAGGCGCAGACGTTGATTTTCCACAAGACGGACCGATCAGTGGAAGTATATTCAGAACAGGCGCTGATACCTTTAATTTGTCTGAAATAGGCTTTTATCAAGTGTTGTTTCAGGTTAGTGTCACTGAGGCAGGTCAATTGGTTTTAACACTCGATTCAGGAGGAGGAGCAGTAGAACTTGACTATACAGTTGCTGGTCGAGCAACAGGTACTTCTCAAATTGTGGGAATGGCAATTGTGGAAACTACTGTCATAAACTCTATACTCACAGTTCGAAATCCTGCTGGTAACTCTACCGCATTGACCATTACGCCTCTTGCTGGAGGGACGCAACCAGTTTCTGCTCATCTTGTTATTACCCGGCTGCAATAGACATACCATAAGAACAAACCTGCAGCTAGCGAAGCAGCAGGTTTGTTTTGGGTTGAAAACAATCTTTATGAATAAATTTGATGTCTCAGTAAAAGAGGGCCATTATAATCGCGATAGCTGTGTAACGAAAACGAAATAAACGTAATGTAAAAGATGGTACACAACAGAACTGATCACCCTATACGCCCTTATTGCCCCGCTATATCAACTTTCGTTTGGTGAGAGTACATACTATTCAAAGGTAATCTTAATTGACACACAGCAAGTCTACACTCACTGTAAAGCGATTTAAAGCAAAGCATACCATTATAAACATTGAGTGAATTAAGACCGTATTAATATTGATGTAACATGCCTGCTGATAATTTTTAGTAAATTTAAGAAGAGAAAAAAGAAAGCGGGGATGGGTGGATTGAAGGAAATAATCAAGAACTATGAAGATGTATTGGTGATGCTGGATGAACTGCTTCACGAAGAGAAAAAATTTAACTGGGATACTTTTTATAAAAATAGAGAGAAGCAAGTACCCTTCTTTAAAGATTTACCTGATGAGAATCTCGTCAGTTACGTGAAGGAACGGGTCATCAAGACTGGTAAGGTTTTAGAATTGGGCTGCGGACCAGGAAGGAATGCGATTTTTCTGGCTGAGAATGGGTTCCTTGTTGATGCAGTGGATTCTTCACAAGAAGCTCTTCAGTGGGCAAATGAACGCGCACGGTCGAAGGGGATAGATGTGAACTTTATCAGAGAAAACATTTTTTGCTTGGAATATGAAGCAGGTACATATGATTTTGTTTATGACTCCGGCTGCTTTCACCATTTTCCGCCTCATCGGAGGACGAGTTATTTGGAGTTGATTGATAGAGTTTTAAAACCCGGTGGCTATTTTGCGCTGACAACATTCGTTGAAGGCGGGGAACTTGGCGGATCGGAAATATCCGACTGGGATGTATATAGATTGAAAAGCATGAAGGGCGGTCTGGGTTATTCTGAAGAAAAGCTGAAAGAAATCTTCGATCGTTTTAAGACTTTGGAAATCCGCTTGATGAGAGAACTGCCTGCATTATCTGGCATGTTCGGAGTCTCCGGTTTGAGGACAGCTCTTTTCAAGAAAAAAGAAGATTGATCCTTTCCTATCAGCATAGCTCGTTTTGGATAATCAAAGTAAGATTTCCTATATTTCTTGATCAGCTCCTCAATAAGCTGGTCTTTTTTTATCATTCATAAATACATCTTCCATTTTCTCCTGCACTGGTTTTTCTGAAAAGATTCCCATTATAAACCAAAACAGGGGGGACGTTTGTGTTAAAATAAAGTGAATGTTCGAAATTCAAAGAATTAGAAGCTGGCTATGAAGTAACAAGTTTTAAAGGAGAGTCGTGCCTCGTGAAATACAAACGTACTATTCTCGCTGTATTAGCACTTTTTGTTTTGATGACAGGGTTCTTTTCCCTTTATGAAGGAAGTGCGTTAATTGATAATACAGAGCAGTGGAAGTACACTGCTGTCATTTCGCAGATGATGAACGAAGGAGAGGTCTTGGAGAAATCGGAAATCTCTCAGCTGGACTTCTTTTTGTATGCCATTAAATTCAGGCCGTTTTTCCCTGCATCCATGATTGTGTTTATCCTTCTGATGATATTTGTGGCAGTGTTTCCATTTATACATAGAAGAACTTCCTTGCCCATTATGGGGGTCTATCTCCTGCTCTTTATAGTCTCATTAATTGTACAGCCCGCTGAACAGGGAATTGCATCCTTCCTTGATGCCCTGAGGTATTCTTCCCTGCTGCTATGTTTATCTACTTTTATTCTGGTAAAAAGCCCAACACTATTTAACAGAAAAGTGGTGAATGAATGAAGAAAGTTGTTCAAAGATTTCCTGATTTGAAAACAAACAGGCTGCATTTGCGAAATGTAAGATTAGAAGATGCAGAGTTCATTTTCAAGCTTTACAGTGATGAAGAGGTTTGTGAGTATCTATATGACGAAGAAATATATGAGAGCATAGACGAGGCAGAGGATTTTATTCGATGGAATTCTGATCCTGAACATAAAGGAAATAACCGGTGGTGCATCATAAGCAAAAACAGCAGGGAGGCGCTTGGCACATGCGGATATGATGCATGGGACAGAGAAAATAATATTGCCGAAATTGGCTATGACCTTTGGAAAGATTTCTGGGGTCAGGGGTATATGAGGGAAGCACTGATCGCTGCTATCGATTCAGGATTTCATAATATGAAGTTAAACCGAATCAATGCCTTTGTGGCACTGAATAATCAGCGTTCAGCTCTTCTGCTCGAATCTCTTGGCTTTAAAAGGGAAGGGATCTACAGAGAAAAGCATTTTTACAGAGGAGAATATTTTGACCATTATACCTATTCCTTATTGAAAAGGGAATGGAATACGAAATGAAAGAGGCAGTGTAATGATACAAGGAAACAGAATCAATATCCGAGGAAAAGAATTATATGTTGAAGTTTACGGAGCGGCACACCAGGATGCCATACTATATTTACACGGAGGCCCAGGTGAAAGCTGTTACGATTTTTCTTTTGAACAGGCTGAAAAACTGGGAGAAAATTTTTATGTGGTATCTATCGATCAGAGGGGAGTCTGCAGGTCGGAAGAAATTCATTTCCGGTGAGGAGTTTTCATTAATGGATATAATCGAAGACTGCGAAACTCTGCGGGAGCACTTGAATATTCGAAGGTGGTCGTTGATTGGCCACTCGTTCGGCGGATTTCTTAGTGTTATGTATGCATCACAATATCCAGATTCCATAGAGAGGATCATTTTTGAGGGCCCCACCTTTGATTTCGAATTAACTTCGAGAAGCCTGCTAAGAAAAACGGCTCTTCTTTTGGAGCAGTCTGGGAAATACAAGGAAGCGGGAGAGTGCAGGAAGTTGGCTGATACAGAAGAATCAGTCAGCATACGTGAGCTGACTGAAAAATATATGGCCTACAGTGATTTACTTGGAGGAGAACGGATGAAGATCTACAAACATGATTTGGATTCAGGAGTAGATTATTCATTTTACAGCGATGAGGAGTGGGAGACATTCTATGACCGTTCAGACATACATTACAACCTGTTAAGGGAAGAAGGGAAGATTTTCGATTCCCTGCTGGCAGATCTAAAGGTTTTGCCTCATGAAATGCTTTTGCTGATGGGAGACTCTGATCCCGTTCCATGTCCGATTCAAATAGCCGTGTTCAATGAAACGAAGAATGGCAGAATTTATAGATTTAAGGATTGCGGCCACACCCCACACTATGAATCACCCCAAGAATTCACAAGAGTGGTGACCCAATTTTTAACGGTACAAAAAACGGCTCTCAACGATAAGTAAAGTTATACTTTTATAGCATCATGGTGATGAATTTTGAAATTCCGCGTATAATGGATTTTGTGATTATAATTAGCTCATTTATAGATGCTCGGAGGTACATTTTGAAAAATAAAGGATATATTGTTTTAACAGGATTACTGTTATTCTCTCTGGTTTATGCCGGATTTCAATTTACAGAAAATCTAAAAATGGGAAAATACCTAAATAAGCAGCTTAACGAAAGGCTGGAAATGCTGAACCTTAAAGTGAACACCCTGCATTTTGTGACAGCCGGAGCCCTTGAAGATAAAGAAATTTCGAGAGAGTCATTATTGGAAATCCAGGAGTCGCTGGAAATGATCCGGATGAAAAGTCTCCAGGTTGAAAATTTAGCCCGGGGGCTGAATCTTGACAATGCCGACCAGTTACATAGCATCACCCATAATACAGCCAGGTTCATGGAAAATCGAATCGCCCTTCTCACGAGTGAGATTGGTGACAGAGAGAGTCTGAGCCTGGAGGAAGATTCCATTCGTATCATTCGCCATATAAAAGATACGAGTGCAAAATGGGAGATTGAGACAGAATCATTTCTTTCTTCTAAAAATAATATTAACAAAACGGATTGGATTAACAGCTTGATTTTGATACAGAAACATTCAAATGACTACCAGAGAGTGATGGATGAATAGGAGGCGCTATGAAGGAAATTCTCTTTGATAACGAACGCTATACTATAACCAAAAGGGTATTGTTTATTATAGCCCTTGCTGTTTTCCAGGTGCTTACATTCTATACTGAAAACAAAGTGGATGAATGGGTATACTTGGGAGTGATGTTGACTGCAATGATGATTTTTATGGTTTGCAAATTTATCTTCTATGACAGAAAAATTGACGTGTCCGAGATAATTGTATTCATTCTTCTAGCAGGATTTATTGTATATACGGTCACTCATTTTGATACATTGACCCACGGTGTTTCAGCTCCTTGATTTTTACGTAAGGCACTTTTCGTAATCTTTGTTGCTATTTCACACTAATTCCAAAGAAATAACCTAATACACGGGTATAACCTCGTTATTAGGAAAAGAAAAGAGCTGCTCTCCCCGATCAGAAAGTAATGCCTCAGTACCCAGGGAAAAATCCGGCTCTTGGGATTTTTCCGAAAGTAACAATTTATACGATAACAGCTTTACGTATTGAGGTGAGGAATATGAATGTTGGATTGGGATTAACGCTCATCACAGTTGCCCTTTTATGTATAGGGTTAAGCATCCCCTTGTACCTAGGTAAGGTGGAAATGAATTACTTGTATGGCGTCAGGTTTCCAAAGTCTTTTCAGTCGGAGGAAGCATGGTATAAGATCAATAAGTACGGGGGCCTGATGCTGATCATCTGGTCTATTCCTGAATTGCTTTTAGGGATCGCCGTATTATTCCTACCGCCCGTAAAGGAGACCCTGTCTGTTGTCCTTGCCTTTTCTCCGATTCTTTTCTTGATGCCGCCATTGATCCAAAGCTACTTATACTCCGAGAAGGTTACTAAGTAAATCTCCTTGTGTAAAGAGGGAATTACCAGCGGGAGTAGTGGCCTGTAGATATGAGTTACCTCTTCCCGGAAAAAGTGGACACTCCCCTCTGACTAAATAGCTAAATGCATTTAAAATTATCCAGGGTGGAAAATCTGAAAATTTCATTAACTTCAACATATAAATATAAAAATAATAGAAAACTAAAAGAGCGGCGGTGTTCATATGAGGGAGTTATTACTGGGGATTCTGGCCTCGGTGTTTTTTGCTGTTACGTTCATTTTAAACCGTTCAATGGAGCTGGCAGGCGGAAGCTGGATGTGGAGTTCATCCCTCCGATTCTTTTTTATGGTGCCGTTTCTCATTATGATTGTACTGGCTAGAAAAAATCTTAAGCCGCTTCTTCTTGAAATGAGACAACATCCTTATCATTGGATTGGATGGAGTTTTGTTGGATTTGTCTTATTTTATGCACCCTTAACCTTTGCCGCTGCCTATGGACCTGGGTGGCTGGTTGCTGGTACCTGGCAATTAACAATTGTGGCAGGTGTTTTGCTGGTACCTCTTTTCTTTATGGCAGAGGATGGTAAAGAAGGTAGGAAAATGGTCAGACAAAAGCTCCCGGTGAAGGCTTTGTTAATTTCATTTCTGATTCTTGCAGGAGTCATTTTAATTCAATGGCAGCAGGCGTCCAGCGGGTTTTCAGCTGAGATGGCGGCAGTCAGCATTCTTCCTGTTTTGATTGCTGCCTTTGCCTATCCACTGGGAAACAGGAAGATGATGGAGTTATGTGGAGGAAGACTGGACACTTTTCAAAGGGTGCTTGGAATGACGTTGGCGACCATCCCGTTTTGGTTGATCATTGGAGCATTCGGCTTGGCAAAAACGGGACTCCCGGATACCAATCAAATTCTTCAATCCTTCATCGTCGCTATTTGCTCAGGGGTGATTGCCACCACCTTATTTTTTATCGCCACAGACAAAGCGAAAGGTGATCAAACAAAACTGGCAGCCGTTGAAGCAACCCAATCCACACAGGTTTTATTTGTGATCGCAGGCGAAGTAATGCTTCTTTCAGCTCCCTTCCCAAACGGAATGGCCATGGCGGGTCTTTTTATTATAGTTTTGGGAATGCTTATCCATAGCATATATACGAGGAAGCTTGAAATACAGCAGAAAACTAAATTATTGATAACAGCAAAGGAGAAAGGCTTTTAACACACGCCCCTCGGAGTCACGCACCCAGAGTGGAAATCAATAGACATTGTTTTGAGCGGGGATCACTCAATCATTTCTTTTTAAAGCTGTTTTCGAATGGCTTTTATCGTAAACTTTGTTTCTGTTTGATATTAATTCCAAAAAACTAATCATAATTGATCTTAATAACCTGGTGATCTTGAAAAGAAAAGAGCTACTTTCCCCGATTAGAGAGAAATCCCTTAGTATCCGGGGAAAAATCCGGCTCCTGGGATTTTTTCGAAAGCAACACTCTATGCGAAAACAGCCTTTCGAATAGAGTGCCTATTAGAAAAATCCCAAGGGAACTTTTTCTTTCTTGTTTATCAGGTATTTCCTCGAGAAGTAAGGAAATATTGATAAAAGAAAAGCGCCATTTTGAAACACACAAGAATTGCCTATGTAGGGATATAGGTCTTTTCTTTATATTTCGGGGCAAAACTTTAAGGTTCAGAGTATTCCTCTGGCCTTTTTTCATTGAAAATCATTTCAGCATTTTAGTTGTTAAGAAATATTCTATTTGGTAATGCATGCAGAATGACGGTTATTGAACTTCTCTTTCAATTGAAGAAAGGTCATTTATTTGTTTTACTTTGTAGAATAAGTTCCTATACTCAGCATAAAACACCTCTAGTAACAAATTAGGAACATTCCAAGAAGTTAGGTGGTTTGTACGGAATACAATTATTTTACATTTTCTATTTTAAATCTAAACTAAATGGGTAATTAAGAACCTATATGTTAATAGAAAATGCCGGTGGTTTGAGTGAAATTATTACAACAAGAGGTGGCATATAATGTTTGAAAAATTAAAGGAAAGAGCAGAAGAACTGGAAGATAGCGGGCTTAAGATCCATTTGAGCAGGAAGAAGAAAATAATGATAGGCAACAGATATCGAATCATCGGATATATGAATGACTTAATGCTGGGTATCTTATATATGATAGGAAGTATTCTTTTCATGACAGATGCAGACAGGGTACTCTCCACCAGTTTTTTCCTCGCGGGCAGTTTCTTTATGATTTCCCGTGCGTTCATTCATATTGGAAGAGACATTCATCTTAAAAGGTTTTCCAGAGAGGACTTTCAAAAGAAAGATTAGCGTTTCTCCTCAGAGAAGCGTTTTTTTATTTTTCGTCCGAATTGTAAGGTGTTTCCTTAACAGAAAGAGTATCTTTATTGATGATCCTCACCAAAGAAATGATCCCCCTGCAAATCAATAACTTAAGAACCAGGCTTATTAAAGAGTGGTACCATGTCCAGCCTTTCCTCCAAGAGATCAAGTCTGTCTTCCTCTCAGCTATTGTTTCCATAACGACCTGGGGAATGACAAAGGGAAACATTTTAAAGATGATGCCGGCAGGTTTGCTGTTCAAGGTCCACTGGTTGTAGTAAAGAAGCATTAATGGATAGTGAATGTAGTCAAATGGCAGATGAATTTTGACTTTTTCTCTCAGTGGCCTGATGGTGTATTTTAAATAACCTTGAGTAACAAGGTATCGGTCTATCGTAGAATTACCGATCACACTTACAAGGAAGACTATCAGCCAGTCTTTGAAGGATGGTTTGATAATAGCAAAAGGCAGCAGGATGGCCCCTGTTAAGGTGGTGAATGTCAAAAACATAATGGTTAATAACGGGCTTACTTTTTTTCTTCTCATCTGAAAAACACCTCCTTCTGATAGTTTGACTATAGTAAGCAAGGATTATGTAGAAGTGAAACTGTGATTTCACCTTCAGTAATCACGTAAATGATGGTAAGATTATACAGAGAAATACTTTCTGAATAGTTTGCTCAAAGAGGTGAGATTATTGTACAGCTTTACACCCATGAATCAAGAAATGGCAGAGGAAATCGCCTATCGCTGGAAGTATGATGGCGAATACTCCTTTTATGATATGACCGAGGATGAAGAAGACCTGGAAGAGTTTCTACAGGCAAATCGAACAGGGTATTACACAGTAAAAAAAGAAGGAGAATGCATTGGTTATTATTGTTTTGAAGAAAGCAGAAGAGGAGAAATCGAAATCGGATTGGGAATGAAGCCGGAGTTAACAGGAAATGGGCAGGGACTGGAGTTTTTCCAACAGGGGATAGAGTTTGCTCTCGAACAATATGGGCCTGCAGACCTTTTCCTTTCAGTTGCCGCCTTTAACCAAAGAGCAATCAAGGTATATCAAAAAGCAGGATTCATTCCTGTCGAAACGTTCATGCAGGACACAAATGGCAGCAGTTTTGAATTTGTCCGGATGAAATTCAATCCCAAAGGAGAATGAGGATGTATTTATTACAAGCAGAATTTAATGGCGGAGACATAGCTTTTCAATTGTTCATGTTCCTTTTCATGCTGGGTATACCTGCAGCTATCATAATGATTGTAGTAGTCGGACTAAGAAACCGGAAAAGCCGTTTGAACAGAATAGAAGAAAAACTGGATAAGCTGCTGCAGGAGAAAGATTAATGTGAAGGACAATGAGAGGGTAAGAGTGATAAGAAACAGAGGGGCCGTTGTCATCATAGATGGTAGAAAGATTCTATTGATCAAAAGGGTGAAAAAACATGAAGAGTACTTCGTGTTTCCTGGAGGCGGAATAGAATCAGGCGAGACACCGGAAGAGGCAGCGATACGTGAGGCAAAAGAGGAACTGGGTGTTGCCGTTGAACTAAAGGGTTGTCTTTCCTTCATTAATCTTAACGGAATGCAGTATTATTTTCATGCAGAAATCACGGCAGGAAGAATTGGTGAGGGCAAAGCGGCAGAATTCCAGGACCCTTGCAGAGGAACCTATGAACCGGTATGGATTTCGATTGAAGAATTCCCTTCAATAGACATTAGACCACAAGAGGTGGCAGGAAAGGTTCAATCACTATTAGAACTGTCACTACCGGAAGAGGGCACCCTTGAATAACTGTCTTTACTACCACCTGTAGAAATGATTTATTCTACATTCAGGGGAAGTGAATACCATGACACAATACATATACATTGCCTCAACAAATAAACTGCCTCAAGGATCCTTTGGGTCTAATCCTGTATCTCTTGACAATCCAAATATCTTTAAGGCTGAACTGGATTTTGCTCATTTGGATTTTGAGAATAATTATGATGCCAGACAAAAAAAGAAAATTTCCTATAGCACTCATTTTTCTCTGGAGTATCAAATGGCAGCCTACGCTAATCATATTCCATTTAAGTACCGCTTAAAAGGAACACAAGGAGAGGAGAAGTGTTTGAAAATTTTGCATACCTATCTGGAAGAAGCCATACAGTCCAGCGGTATCCTGGAATACTTCACTTCCCTAAACGGACAGGAAAATAAAGAAATCTCAAAGAAGAGAACCGTCCGCTGGCCGAGCATTCAATCACCTTATGATTTAGTGCTGGAAGACCGGGAATTTTGGACGATAACATTGTGAGGCCTTACTTTCCCCATTTATAAATAGCTCTGTTCAAAAAAGTGGATATGTAAACCATAAACACATGGAAAGGGATATTCATTAAAACTTGCCTGCTTTGCATTTTTAATACGCCAGTCTTCATTAAGATGAAATCAAAAATTGTGCACCACACTAAGAATAGAAGCCGGTAGATAAACTTTGCCTGAAAAGAAACCAGGGTTCCGATCAGGGAAAGAAACATGCTATACAGTGGTGCTATCATGAAGTGTTCCTTCCAAGAATGGCGGTGTTTCCACCCAAAACGCAGTTTTCTGCCTGCTGCTGCAGCATACAACAAGGAAACGCCCACAACTGCTGAGGATAAGTATTGTGCGGTCATTAAAGCCCATTTCTTTTTATTCTTCAACACGATATACGCGCCATCACTAAGATAAAAATACAGACATAAAAATATTGGTGTATAGTAAGATCTCCACCAATGAACTGTATAAAGTCCAAGCTTCAAAAAAAGTTTTTCTATAAAGTAAAAATAGAGACTAAACGAGATTTTCCATCGCCAGTCCCCTCTGAAAGCCGTAATAAATGTAGCACCTACGGGAACATAAACATCTTGAGACAAAATAGCTCCAAAAATGTTATCCAGGGAGCGGTTCTTCATGACATGAGGCTTGTACGTGTAGGCATTGAATAGATTTAAAATCAGATAATCGAATAAATAGGCGAAACCCATATTGGTGAACAGCAGCACCAAGGTTATCCGCTGTTTTCTTCTTACCAATACTATGAGCAGCAGCACACAATGAAATATACCTAGTAATAAAAAATAGCGGGTGTTTCTTCTTTTTCGTTTTCTTTTCATCGTTACCAACCACCTGAATGGATCTAGACTTTTTGTATAGTATGTCTTTTTGATAAGGTTTTACTTACTCATGGGATAATTTAGTTTAAAGGAAGAATGGTGGCAAATTGGTGAATTTTCATTATTGCTAAAGGAATTTTTAATGAAATAGCAGAATTGATAAGAAAGACGCTTTTTCATGGGGGATTTATTATCACTCTATCTTATAGGAATAATCTATTATTATTGGGACTTGGCATTTCCACTTTTGGTGACTTCATCTACCTAGTGGCCATTAATATTCTTGTGTTGCAGCTGACAGGCTCTGCTGCTGCGGTAGCAGGGCTGTGGATCATCGGTCCTGCTGCTTCGCTTCTTACAAAATTTTGGTCTGGCAGCCTTGTTGACAGGATAAATAAACGAGGATTAATGATTTTAACAGATATAGTGAGAGCCTTATTTATAGCTCTTATCCCTTTCTGCGAATCGGTCTTATTCATTTATATAATATTGTTCTTTCTTTCGGTGTCTAAAGCTTTTTTTGAGCCTGCATCTATTGCCTACATTACTGGATTGATACCAGAAGCTGAAAGAAAACGATTCAATTCATTCAGAAGCTTGATTACCTCCAGTGCCTTTCTGATAGGGCCGGCTGTTTCTGGTGTTCTCATTCTTGCTTCATCTGTAGAGGCGTCAATCTGGATCAATTCAATATCGTTTTTGTTTTCAGCAGCAGTACTTTATCTACTGCCCAATGTGGAATCGGGAAGGGATAGAGCGAAAATTACACTTGCAGTGCTGAAGGAGGATTGGAAGGCAATATACCAATTCTCTTTTACTCATCGTTATATTGCTGTGGTCTACTTCTTATCTCAGTTTTTCATGGTGGCCGCTCTTGCCATGGATGCACAGGAAGTTGTATTTACCCGGCAGATCTTGCTTCTTACTGAAGCAGAGTACGGCTTTCTGATCAGTATAACGGGAATTGGTTCGATAGTGGGTGCTTCTGTCGTTTCTGCAGTATCTGCAAAGCTGTCTGTCAGGCTTTTGATGAACACAGGATTTTTACTAGTTTCGGCAGGGTACCTTTTCTACGCCTTTTCCTTTTCTTTTTGGACCGCTGCTGCCGCTTTCCTTGTTCTGGGCTTCTTCAATCCTTTTTGGGGTACAGGCTTCATGACCTTTTACCAAAATAATGTTCCCTTCGATCTGATGGGGAGATTTACAAGTTTATTCGGGGTACTTCAAAGCATACTTCAAATCATATTCATAATGCTTATTGGTTTTACAGGAGAGGTGTTCCCGCTCAGGTACAGCATTATCATAGCATCATTTCTGATGCTGTTCGTAGCTGTTATTTTGATAGGGTTAATAAACAGACCAACTACATCCTTTTATTATGCTGAGAAAGGAGAGAAGTCTATTGATCAATGAGAAGGATAACGGACAGGAGTTCCTTGATTTTATTCAGATTGAGGAGTCAGATGTAGACAGCTTTCTTCCTATTGCAGGTTCTTACGCAGTCATTAAAGTGAATGGTGATTTTCTTCTCTGCTTTAATAAGTGGAGGAACCAATGGGAACTTCCCGCGGGGAAAAGGGAAAAGAATGAAACCATATCAGACTGCGCATTCAGGGAGTTGTTGGAGGAGACAGGGCAAATGCCGGACGAATTGAAATTTTCAGGTTTAATGAAGGTCAGAAAAGAAGACGGGTCTGTAAAGTATAATCCTGTCTTCTTTGGTGAGATGGAAATCCTTCATCCCTTCCAAGAAAATGAGGAAACCACTAAGATCATCTTATGGGATAAATCGTGCTTAGAGGAGCCTATCGACAAGGTGGATCATCACTTGTTGAAATATTTGGCACATATATGGAAAGTGAAAATGTTTTAATGTGAAGGATACCTTACAGTTTAAAAGAAGCATTTTAAACAGCATGAACTTCGGGCTTAAAAGGTTATTGTGCTGTTTATGCTGTATAAAAGCACTTTAAATAGCATGAACTTCCGCTTTGAGCGGTTATCATCCTGTAGACCAGCATTTTTAAATACAGAATTTGGTAAAAGAAATGAGGCTTGGCTGGTGATCTCTCATGTGGTAAAAGGAACAGAGAAAGGAGCAATTTATGGTTACTGCAATTTACTTCGTTCGCCATGCTCATTCGGTATATACACCGGATGAACTAGGGAGGCCCTTATCTGAGAAGGGAATGGAAGATACAGAAAAAATCACAGAAATACTGGCTGAAGAGGATATTGATGTTTTCCTCTCCAGTCCTTACTTGCGGGCAGCTCAAACTATAGAGGGAGCTGCGGAACAATACAAAAAAGAAATTATCCATAGAGAGGGTTTCAAAGAACGGACATTGAGTGAAGTTCCGGCATCTGATTTTGCATCAGCCATCAGCAGGGTATGGGAAGACTGGACCTTCTCCTGGGAAGGCGGGGAATCTAATCAGGAAGCTCAAGCAAGAGGAGTAGATTCGCTTTATAAAGTTCTTGCAGAATTTAAAGAAAAGAAGGTCGTTATTGGCACACATGGAAATATCATGGTTTTGATTATGAATTATTTCGATAAAAAATACGACTTTAATTTTTGGAAAACGCTGGATATGCCGGATATTTATAAGCTGACCTTTACCGGGAAGCACTTTATCGATTGTCAGAGGGTAATGTAAATAAAAATAATTGTTGTTCTAGAAATTTAGAGGATAGTTCAATAGGGACGTGACAAGCTAAGGATACATCGCACTTGGAGGTTAGATAGTCTATGAACTATGAAGAATATTGGGACAGATTATATCAGACGGGTGACGAGCTGAATTCTTTATTTCATCATTACTGGAGTGTTTATTCCAGCTTTGACAGCTGGCAGTTCTGGGTTGTCTTGATACTTACGGTGGGCCCGTTGATACTGCTCATCTTCACAGTTGATCGCAGCAGGGTGTTTGAACTCTTTTTCCTTGGCTATTCGATTCATCTATTATGGACTTACATAGATGTGCCACTTGAAAGATACGGTTACTTTGTACATAAGTATTTTTTTGTTCCGATCTACCCTTATTCACTGAATATGACGGCAGCAGTCTTGCCAGTCAGTTTTTTGCTTCTTTATCAATATTGCACCAGCAGAAAGAAAGACTTCTTTGTATATTCTGCATTAATGAGCGCTGTTTTTTCCTTTGTTTTTGCTCCTTTGGAAAGCGTAATCGGCCTTCTGGAATTAAGGAAAGGGATGAACTATGCTTACCTCTTGCTTATTGATTTAGCAGTTGTATACTTTTGCTATATTTTCACCAGAGTATTAAAAGGAGTAATGGAGAGGAATCAGTGAACTGGTTTTTTTCTTATCTTTTACAATAACGGACTATCTATAAACTATGAGTTGGAGCGTTCGCTTTTAAGATCAAAATCCGGAGCGCGAATACTTTTTTTCTGAAATGAAGCTATGCACTTATATCCGCCTCCATGGTCATTGATGGCAAGCCCTTGGAGACTGCTAATTTAGTTTATAATACATTTAAATTTGTTGAAGTAAAAAGGATGCTGGTCAGAAGTTACGTAGAGGCCGGGGTTAAGGCAGTTTAGCATACTGCACCTTTTTTCATGTGCCCGTGAAGTTTAACTCCTTGGAAAAGAAGGGTATAAACGGAATAAGACATCGATTAAGGAGGAATGAAATATGCTTACAATTATTCCAAGTGGAAGAAATGACTTGCTGGAAGTAGAAGTGACAGGAGATTACACCAAAGACGATATGCAGCAGTTTGAAAAAGCTTTTCATGAAAAGAAGACACCTAATGAAAACATGAATCTTCTGTTAGTCGTAAATGATATGGATTTTTCAATGAAAGCACTGAAAGAGGATTTTCTTTTCGGTAAGGACCACATGCACGAATTCAATAAAGTAGCGGTAGTCAGTGACAAGAAATGGGTCGAAATTGGTGCGAAGATGGAAGATACCATGCCCGATTTAGAAGTGAAACATTTTGATAAGAACCATCACACTGATGCTGTGACTTGGATTCAATAACGGAGTGGAGATTTTTCTCCATTCCTTTTTCTTAGTTCATTTACATGGGCTCTTTTCGGAAACTTTGTTGCTATATGATACTAATCCCAAAAAACTAATCGTAATTCACCTTGATAACCTGTTTAGCATGAAAAGAAAGAGCTTCTTTCACTGATTAGAGAGAAATCCCTTAGTATCCGGGGATCCGAAAGCAGCAATCTGAGAACAGCCTATACATAGAATCCACTACTTACTCTGAAATGGATAAACTAGAAGTTTGAAGGGTCGTGTTACAATGCTCGTTATAGGAAGTATTTTGCTGTTAATCGTCACGCTGGCTTTGAGCCGAAACGTGAAGAAATCAAAGCGGTTCGCTGCATTCTATATAGTGGGCTTGGCAGGAGGGGTGTTTGCCCTGTTGTCAGCTGTTTTCTTTGGCGGATGGGATAGCCTGCCGTTTGCCTTAACTGGTGCGCTGGTTGGCGTGATTGGGTTGTTTGGTATGATGATGGTGCTTTTAATCAGACAAAGAGCCTAAATATGTAGAAGGAAGCATATGGCTTCACTTCAAATTCTTTAAAGTGGTTTCAGAGTAGTCATCGATGATCATTATTCTTGACGAGCATTCAAGATGTTCTTGGAAGGACTCGAGAAGGTTTTTGTTGAAAGCATTGAGCTGATGAACGAGATGCAGGATGTCTTCTGTAAATATACCAGAACGGTTTATAAGTATATTGTCATACTTTCCAACTGTTTTGCTAACTTTTTTAAGAAGTTTTTTAACGTTTGTCATGCGGTATGCGAAATGCAGGTTGTCTGTCAGCTCCGCGATATCTGCGGTCAGCACTTCTTTTATTCTCTCGTTAATCGTGGCAAGTTCTATCTCTTCTCCGTTCAGAATAAATGCTCTTGCCATTTCAATATCAGAAGTAACGGGCTCACTGTAATATCTGAGAAAAACCCGCAGAGTATTGTAAGAGTCATACATAGGATGATGCGCCTCCCCTTCAAAGGCCGCTCCATATATAGCGAGGGCATTTTCAACTGAAAGATTAACCTTAGAGACTCCTTTGCTGAAGATATCTTGAAAGTCCACATAACGTTTTTCGATTTTCTCGAGAGTGACAGCAGGCAGTCCATGCAGGTGGCTGTCTATTTTGAGTCTGGATAAATCGCTCTTGGACCAAGAGAAGAAACGGGACTTTTTGACACCGCCTGTCCAGAATAGAAATTCACTGTATACAACAGGGAAAGGGTCGGCTGTTTCAAGATCTCTGTCATCGATTCCGGTAAGATTCTTGCAAAAAGGACTAAGCGGATCTCTTGTGGCGGGCTGGATGAAACGGTCAAAGCTGGTAATTCTTCGGGTTTGCAGATCATATTTAACTGCGCCTAATCGTATGGCTTCCATGTTTTCGTAAGCCATGCCTCTATCATCACACTTCATTTCAAAGTCAAAAAAGATAAATTGCTTCAATTCTGCCATGTCCATTCACCATCCTCCAACTAGTCAGTATAAAGGGAGATTGGAAATTAGAGAAGAGGTAATCTATGCCAAAAAAGCTTGCAGCCATGGGCGAGGGCACTGAAAATCTGCCGATATCTAAACTATAACTATAATTAATAAAGAAAAAGCCAACCCTTCTTCCTATAAAAGGAAGAAGGGTTGGCTTTTTTCTTGGATATCAGCATATATGCCATATATGCTGCCCCTTTATTATCACATTAGTTTTAGGATCCTTTTAATGTTTACTGCAAATATAGCCATGGCCCCTTGTAATTCCATGCCAATTAGACCCGAGGATTCTGCCACATCATACCCGTGTCTGTGTTTTAATTCACTATTTTTCGCTTCAANAAGCCAACCCTTCTTCCTATAAAAGGAAGAAGGGTTGGCTTTTTTCTTGGATATCAGCATATATGCCATATATGCTGCCCCTTTATTATCACATTAGTTTTAGGATCCTTTTAATGTTTACTGCAAATATAGCCATGGCCCCTTGTAATTCCATGCCAATTAGACCCGAGGATTCTGCCACATCATACCCGTGTCTGTGTTTTAATTCACTATTTTTCGCTTCAATTTTATATCGTTCTTTTGCCTTTTCCTTAAAATACTCGCTTTCCTGGAATTTTGTTTGGGAGGAGTGCTGATCGGACTTTATGGAAACGGAGTACGTCTTACTTTTAGCTCCTTCTTTGTAGCACCCTTCTCTAAGAGGGCATCTCTTACATTTATGCACCTCAAAATAGTAAGTGTCAACTTGGTTTTTTCCTACTCCTTTTTTGCCTTGCCTAGCTTTCCGTGTGGCCATATGTCCTACCTTACAAACATAAAGTCCCGCATCCTTATTGAACTCGAATTCGTTCTCTTTTTTTCGGGCACCCTGAGTGATTTGGGGGTGCAATCTTGAAACCAGTTTAATACCATTTCCCTTACTATATTCAATATTGTTTTTCTCCGAATAGGCTGTATCCCCAATAACCGTCTCAACTTCCATGCCCGAGCTTATACTTTTCTCTATGAGTGTCTGGAGTTCTTTTCCGTCACTTTTTTCTCCGGTGGTAATGGTTGCGGCTGTGATAATACGTTCTTCGCTCATCGCAAGATGGGTTTTGTAGCCAAAGAAGGATGAGTCAGCGGTTTTGTGCCCCACTTTGGCATCCTGATCTTTCATGGACTGGAGTTGCTCAATATCATCGGCAATCGTTTCTTTCAGGAGATTTAGCTGCTCCTTTACTTTGGGGTATTCTAAAAGGGTCTCTTCCTTTTCTATTACCCCAATTAGCTTTTGTGAGTAGGCGATCTCATCTTCCAGCACATCACTGGTTGGTTTCAAAGGAAATTTGTCTTTCATATTTTCGTTTATCTTATAAATCGCTTTCCTAAGGTTTTTCGAGCGCTCCACCAGAATTTCTTTTGGCTTCATTTGATTATAGCGCGACTTGGTGTGGGTGGCATCCACAATAATGGACTTACTTTTATGATTTCTTTCTCTATGGCGATTTCAACCGTCTTGTTGACAAGCAAGTCTAATAAGTTCATGTCCTTTAACTTAAGCTTTCGAAACTTAGTCAAAGAACTTGAATCAATAACTGGCTCTTCTGGAGCCATATTCAAAAAATACTTGAAAGACATATCATATTTAGACCGCTCAACAATATCGACATCTGATACACCGTGAATGGTTTTCAAAAACAGATATTTGAACATACGAATAGGATCAATCGCATTTCGCCCATTATCATGACAATATTTATTCTTTAATTCATCAAAAATAAAGGAGAAGTCGATTAAATCGTTTATTTTCCTTAACATATTGTCCTGTGGAACGACGATATCATAAAGGTCCATATACTTACTGAACATCAATGTTTGTTGTTGTTGAATCACTGGAAACCACCCACTTTTATTGTTACTTCTATTATAAAGTAAGGCTTTATTAGCGGGTAGTGTTCTTTTTTCTCAACGTTGATTGGAGTGGAAGGTGCACGATCTCCTGCGGGACTAGCGGGACAGGTGAGACCCCGCAGGCGAAGCCGAGGAGGCTCAACGCCCGCCCCGCGGAGTCGTGCACCTGGAACGGAAATCAACACTTATTCGTAAAACCTTAAGTGAAAAAGGCAGAATCGCTCTTTGAAGTGAGCGATTCTGCCTTTTAGATCTTTATTGAACTTTTTCAGTGCCCTCGCCATGGGCTGCAAGCTTTTTCTGTCGTATGTATGATGGCAGTAAAGGCCCCTCCCGATCCGTACAGTGGTTAAGTGTCCCGCAACAAGCGAATAGAATTCGGGAGGAGCCTTACTGTAGTATACCCTAACATATAAAAATAAACCTGTGAAGGGGAATTTGTTACCTTTCCTGTTTAGGTTTGCTCTCAGGGGAGTGCGGGTAATTTTACTACTAGCATAACAGGACTGAGAGTCAGGAAAGGAAGATTGAGCTTGAATGAAATATATTTGATTTTAGGTACTTCCATTCTAATATTTGTGGCTGTCGATTTATTATGGACAACCATCTGGGTGGATGGGGGAGGAGGCCCGCTGTCCAGGAGAATGGGAAAAACGTGCTGGTATATACTTAGAAAATTAAGCAGTAAAAAGTTAAACTTATTGAGGCTGGCAGGCCCATTGGTTTTGTCCCTTACTTTGATAACCTGGATTATCCTGCTGTGGGTAGGCTGGACAATAGTTTTTTCAGCAGATGCAGATTCGATTCTTCTTACACCGGATAAAACGCCCGTCACCACTTGGGTTGAAAAAATTTACTATGTCGGTTTTACCTTGTTTACTCTTGGAATTGGGGATTATATCCCCCAAAAAGGAGTTTGGCAGTTAGTGACAACTATTGCCACAGGAAGCGGCATGCTCTTCATAACTCTGTCTGTATCTTACGTGGTATCGGTTCTCAGCGGAGTTGTACAAAAACGCTCCTTTGCCAAAAATGTAACTGGACAAGGTGAAAGCTGGGTTTCCGTTGTGAGGCAAAGCTGGAACGGACAGGACTATCACAGTGTAGACTTCCTGCTAAAAGATTTATCTTCACAATTGAGCATGCTGACACAGCAGCACAAAGCATACCCCATTCTGCATTACTATCATACAGAGAAGAACAGTGAATCCTCTGCTGTTGCACTGGCGATATTGGACGAAGCTTTAACGGTTTACGAATTCGGGGTTGAAGAGGAATATAAGCCAAATAGAGTATGGTTAAAGGAAGCAAGGTCCAGTGTGGATGATTACCTGGACACCCTTCATAAGGTGTTTTTTAAACCGGCCGTAAATACACCACCGCCAATAGATTTAAATTCTCTGCGTGATGCAGGAATGCCTTTGAAATCCAATGCTGAATTAAATATTGCAGTATCTAATCTTATGAAAAGAAGGGAACGGCTTCTCGGACTGGTAAAGGCAGATGCCCAGCAGTGGCCTGAGGAGGATAAAAGAATCGGTGGACAATGAGCATAGGGAAGTAATTGGTGCTGATTGTCCACCAAATTTATCTAAAATCCTTCACAATCTTTTTCTTCTGAAGAAAATCATGGTATTATAATAATTGATTTCTAATGAATAGGAGTGTTATACAATGGCTAAAAAAGGATACATACAATTTGAGAATGGTGAAAAGGTAGAATTTGACCTGTTTCCAAATGAAGCGCCAGGTACAGTTGAAAACTTCTCTAAGCTTGCGAAAGAAGGTTTCTACGATGGTCTTTCATTCCACCGTGTTATCCCGGGCTTTGTAAGTCAAGGAGGGTGTCCTCAAGGAACTGGTACTGGCGGTCCCGGCTACACAATCCCTTGTGAAACAGAAGGAAACCCTCATAAGCATGAAGCTGGTTCACTTTCTATGGCACATGCCGGTAAAGACACAGGAGGAAGCCAGTTCTTCATCGTGCATGAACCCCAGCCGCATTTGAATGGTGTTCATACTGTATTCGGTAAAGTGACTTCCGGTCTTGAATCGGCAAGAAATCTTAGAAATGGCGATGTAATGCAAAAGGTTGTCATTGAAGACTAATAAATACACTTAAGAGAGCTGAACAATTCAGCTCTCTTTTTTATTGTTTAGAGAATTATAAAGTCACCCTCTTTGGATAACTTATTGCTATATTATCCACGTCCAGCTTCGGCGCCTAAGGGTCCGTACCCACTAGAACGGACTTAGCCCCTTGGGGTCAAATAACCGTCTGATAATAAAAGGAAAAGCGCCTTTTTTCTCGAATATTTGCCTGCCGGGACTGATCGAGGCGCTTCTGCTTTTGTTCTTAGCTTAACTCTTTTAAATTGGCTGCGTCACTTTTTATTTTTTTCATTTTTGAAGCAGCAATTTAAAGTGATTTCCGATTGAATACAAATGCTTCTGCATTTTCCTCCACAGCTGAATTTCGCAATCAGTGTTTTCATGGTAAACGGCAGGAAATTCTGTAATAACCTCCGCTCTTTCTAATATGATATAAAGTAGCACAAGAAGACATCTGGGAGGAGATCGTATGCCGTCAGGCCTTCATAAAATGCAAGTGGAAGCTTCGGTGGAAGAGCTTTGGAAATTTGTCAGTGTGATGGATATTTGGGCACCCTTGGTTCCGGGTTATATGGAACATGAAATTTTCAACGACAGGGAATCCACATGGAAGTTCAAGACAGAAGTGGGTTTCTTGAAGAAGAAAATTCATTTAAAAGTGGATATAATGGACTGGAAGGAGCCTTCAATGGTCACTTTTAACCTGACAGGGATCAATGAAAGGTTCCATGGGCAGGGATATTTCCAGGCTGTAGCAATAGAAACCAATTCATCAACCATGACAGGATATCTGGAAATTAACGCAGAAGGGCCGCTTGCCAAGATGGTTAACCCTTTGTTGAATTCGATTCTCCCTGAAATGACAACTGAACTCACGGAAGCAGTCGCATACAAAGTCGAAGGAATTTACTCATCGAGATAAGAAATGAACATACTTAAGGATCTCAAGTGAATCCATATTAAATTTCCCCTTTTTAAAAGGCTCTTTTCGTAAACTTTGTGGCTATTTGATATTGATTGCGAAAGATAGAACCATAATTAACCCGGAAAATCCTGTTAAACAAGAGAGAAAAGAGCTTCTCTCTTCGATTAGAACGAAAAAGCCTAGTATTCAGGGGAAAAATCCGGCTTTTGGGATTTTTCCGAAAGCAACAATATGTGAAAATAGCCTTTTAAAAAGAAAAGAGGGGACTAAATATCTACCGAATTTTATAGTCTACTTGCTTTAACCTAAGACAAAGTCAACTATCCTTCCTTAAAGAGGAAGAAAGGTTGACTTTTTCTTGATCTATCCTGCATCAGCTTTAAAATTCTTTGGTGTTTGTTATTTGCCTGTCACCGCTGGAAAGATAGAAGAGTGATAATTAAAGGCAGTGACCGGTGGTGCTTAATTTATGTAGTTCAGTGTTTTTGGTAGTAAATAGGGGAAAGAGATTCCCTTATTTTTTATACAACTCTAAGAAAAGCTAAAATAGAGGAATAAATTTCCCTTAATTAGCTTAATACGCTAGAAAAATTGTGCTTTTCATCATATAACGGAAAATAGTTCCTCTATTTTCCCCATAATTAGCTTGAAATTGCAGATAAGGGAAAAAGTTCCCTTATTTAAGGCTGAGTACCCTATTAAGGGAATGACTGGACGCTCTCTAAAGCTATTACATTATTCACCCAACCAAGCGGAACGGGTCTCCTCAACGAAAAAACAGCACTCTTTGAAAAAGGCAGAATCGCTCTTGGAAGTGAGCGATTGTGCCTTTAAACTAATTGTTGGACTTTTTCAGTGGCCTCTTTTAAAAGAGGTTTATTTGTTGTTAAACAATATTAGTTGATGAGATGGATATATGTGCGTTTTGAGCGATTACCTCTTATACTGATATTTAACGGGTTATCTCGGCTGCGTGCAGGCGAAACTATAAACTTTGTCTTAAATCATAACAAATTTTGAATAGCGCCATTGAAGAGACTTGTTTTAAAAGAATTAATAGAATCAGTATAATTTCAAAAGGGTGGAAAATAGATGTTTGACCAGAACAAAATATATTTACAAAAAGAATCCATGTTAAAAAGCCAGGGGAGGAAATACTCCTTAACAACTAATGATAAAGTAATTGGAAGAATTGAAGAGACTCTGGAATCAAGAAAAAATTTAGGAAATCAAGCATTTAAATTTCTTGGTCTCTACAACGCAGCGGGTATTGATTTGTCGATAGTAGATAACAATGAAAATATTATTGGAATGATAAAGAAAGAAAAAGGGTTTTATAAGAATTTTAAGATTTTCTCCAGAGATAAGGTATTCTTAGCTGAAATTAGTTCCCTAGTGAAAATTAAGTCACCACAAATGACAGTAATCTCTAGAGATGGGGAAGAGTTAGTTCGGGCTAGTGGAGGTTTTGGAGCAACAGATTTTTCCATAATCGACCTGAAGACGAACGAAGCCTTTTCTTCAATCAAACGTCGTTCTTTAGTTTATAGTTCTATTAAAGATAATCTCGTTAAACATGACGGTTTTTATATCGACAACTTAAATGGAGATAGCTTTAGGACTTTGGCTTTACTAGCTATGAGTATCATGGTGGATATATATTTTTTTAACAATTAGCTTTTAGGAAAATCTTTTCCCCATCCTGCATATCTACCAGGATGGGCGCCTAAAAGCAGACGCCTCTTGTTTCCCTGGGGAGAGTTATTTATCTTACACATTCAAGTCTCGATTTTCCATACTTAAACAAAAGACTCGTCACCTTAACGAGTCTTTTGTTTAAAGGTAATGGCTACGCTGCGGAAATTCTTAACTTAAAAGAATATCCCGGACCTTTTATCATTTTCAATTGTGAAAACAGCCTTCTTTGCGTAAATAAGCATCCACTTCTTCAAAAGTTGTCACTGGGACGAAGGGAATGTCCTTTTCTTGAAGCATATCCTGTAATGCTTTTTTAGCAAACACGAGATCTGCATGCTCGGCAGGATGTGTATCCGGCTCGCTGTCTCCTATGAAATGTATGGTTTCATACTCTTTTTGCAGGTCTTGAATGACTATGGACTTATCGATTCCATATCGTTCATGGTAATGAGGGTGGGATTCATCAAGGTTTAAGTGGACACCTTCATTCTCGAAATAGCCCTTATTAGAATAGATTTTCACATTCTGGATTCCATAGTTCTCAAGGAGATGCTTGATGTAATAGTCGGTTCCTGCACTGAGGATAAAGAAGTCACCGCCATTTTGCTGTACTTTTTTGATAAATTCCATAGCAAATTCATCAATCGGCATTTTCCGTATTTCATCAATAAGGTTTTCTTCTTTTGCATTGATATTTTTAAAAACTTCGCCGAGAAATTCGATATCCTTCATTTCCCCGTTTTTCCATTGTGTGTATAACTGTTTTCCTTCGTCGTAATATTTTTCAATAACAAGATCATAAAAATCCTGTTCTGAAATAGTGCCATCAAAATCTGAGACAAATGCCCATTTTTTCATGAAAAGACCTCCATTTCTTAACGTTGAAAATCCGCTATTGTATTTTCCGGCCAGCTCAAAACTGTTTGTTTGATTTGGAAAAGCTTCAACAATACTTTTCCCCATATGGATTCATTATAACTTAAAGAAAAAAATCCAGGTGAATAGTGAATGAGAAGGATGGCTGGAGAGAATTATATAGAATAGAATAATGAAGAGGTGGAGGATTTTTGTGGAAAAAAGTACTCATATCGTTTCGCTTTCCTCAGCAGAGACAGCCAATCTGTGGACACAGTATATAAATGACTCTCTTTCCATTTGTATGTTGACGCATGCAGTCAGTAAGGTGAAAGATGAAGAGATTAAAGAAGTGCTGAACCAGTCTATCTCAATGGCTCAGACTCATCTAAGTAAAATTACCGAGTTCTTTAACCGTGAGGGTCAACCGATTCCAAAGGGATTCACGATAGAAAATGAATATGAAAGCTCCAGCTTTGTTTACGGATACTTTCGTACTGGTTTATATACATGTCATGACCCTTCATGGAATGACAGGATATGCCGGTGCTGTAGGGAATTCAGCAAGAGAAGACCAGATAGATTATTTTACGGAATGCAATCTGGCGACGATGAAGCTATACAAAAGAATTGTCAATCTGATGCTGCAAAAAGGACTGTATACTAGACCGCCAAATATAGACATTGCTGACAGCGTGGATATGATTGATCAGCAGCGTTATATGGCAGGCTGGTTTGGCAAAAAACGCCCGCTAACTGCATCCGAAATCAGCGGAATCAGTTACAATATGCAAAAAACTGTTGTAAAGATCACATTGGAAATTGCTTTTGGACAAGTATGTAAGTCCAAAGCGGTTCAAAAATTCTTCTTGCTTGGAAAGGATATTTGCGAGAAGCATTTTTCGATTTTTAGGGATATTTTGCAGAAATCAGACCTATCTTCACCACCTACATTCGCTTCGGAAGTAACGGATAGCATTACCTCTCCTTACTCGGAAAAATTGATGCTAAATCACATCGTCTTACTTGTTTCAGCTGCAATCGGTTTTTATGGTGCAGGCTTGGCTGTCTCTCAGAGAAGGGATATTGCGGTGGATTACACTCGAATGTTGGCTGAAATCGGGCTTTATGCTAATGAAGGAGCGCAGCTTTTAATTGAGAATGGCTGGCTCGAGCAGCCGCCGCTGGCACACGATCGAGATGGTCTGGCAAAAAGAAAGGGGTAGAAGTGCATTAAATAGATTGTGTTAAGAGAATTTGGATAAGGAAGATGCAATCCTTCTGAAACAGAAACGAGCATTAAATCAGGAAGATTTAATGCTGATTAAAAACTTATTTCTTCGTGAGTTCCAGTCCGAGTTCATCCAATGCATGCATGACGCCATTTTGCAGCATTGAGTAGCAAGGGACCTTGTTAATTTTGTGTCTTCGATTAGTAATCTGCATGCTCAGCTCTGCTGAAATTCCAACCAGGATGCATTTTGTACCCAGGATGGCTGTGGCATGGATAAATTTATCAATGAAAGAAAGGGTATAATGATCCACCCCTTTAAGGCTTGTCAAATCCACAATCAAATGTGTGGCCTTATAGAGAGGCAGGTTCAGTAACGTTCTGTCCAGAAGTTCTTCGGCTCTAAGTTCATTATAGCGTCCCACTAATGGTACGACTAAGATAGACTCCATAACCGGAATGATTGGAGAAGAGATTTCTTTGATCATTTTAGACAAGAATTCCGTCCGTTCACGGGTAACATTCTCAATTTCTTCTTGGGCAGCCTTTTTCTGTTCCTGAATAAGGGTGGATATATTCAGGGAAGGCGTTACTGAAGAAGGGAAAAACCTGTATTCACTGAATTGGTCACCTTCAATCTGGCTCTTGGTGACCTCATACCAGACGGTCTCCCCAAACAAACCTGAAAATACACCGGCCCAATGACCAGGGAGGAAGGTGCCTTCATGGTCTTTGTTCTGAGCAGTATTTACTTTATACTCCCAGCCGTTCTGCACACGTATTACAGCTTGCTTTTCTTCAAAGGAAACGGAAATAATATCTGTTTTGCCCCAACCGGCAGTTAAGTAGGTGTTAGGGAGTTTTTTGAGGATTTCTTCCGGTTCACCAAGAGTGTTACTGTAGAACCGGCTTACAGTCTTACCAGTACGGTATCCTGCTGTTTCCAAAACCAGCTTTGCTTCATTTTCTCCAGCTATTTGTTCTATAGAATCAAGCAGGGTTTTAAAAGCTGTATTGACCCAGAATAAAACAACTTCATCATTTTCGAAATGAAATTCTCCTTTTTCCATGTCCCAGTGAAAATCAGAGCCATTTACATTTTTAGAATAGGCAGTCATTCCTTAGCCTCCCATCAAAATCTTTTAGTGATTTAACTCTATCATTTAAAGGAAGAAGTATTGCAAAATATTATTATAATCTGTATTAGCTGACTATGTAAATTTCTAATGTGCAATAATAATACGATACAAGGAAACTTTTACTAGGAGGGTCATTAAAGATGAATAACCTATTTTCAAAAACTTTTCTCTCTTAGAAAAATGATGTGCCTATATTTGATTGTTTAATATACTATTTTCCTCTCATTCTGGGGCATAGGAAGGTATGCCCTTGGAAGTGAAACGTATAAGTATTAAGCAGTTGTAATCATGGAAAACCTTTTTGTATTCCGTAATAGATGAAAGCAGCAATACATGCGAACTGCAGTATTTCGGAAAGATCCTTTAAAAAAAAGCAGTGTAGTCTCTTTTGCTGGGTCTTCACTGCTTTTTTGAATACTTTGGATTCTTAAATGAAGCAGTCAGCAGGGACTGTTCATTTAAGAAAAGGAAGGAATGAATATTCATAGATTTTTCAAATTTCATCTTTCAGGAAGTCCGAAGTTATAGCCGGCTTTCTTGATTTCCTGAATCAAAACGGGCAGGATTTTTACAGTCTGCGGTAATTCGTGTAAAAGAATGATGGCCCTGTCTTCCAAATGATCGATTACGTAGTTCAGAATCTGTACTGGATCATCTTTCAGCTCCCAATCGAGCGAGGCAATCCTCCACAGCACGGTTTTCATCCCCAGCTGGCTTGCTGCTGCAAGAGTATCGCTGTTGTACTGACCAAAAGGCGGTCGGAAATAATCTACCTTTTGTCCCGTTAAGCTCTCAATTTTTTGCTTGCACTTGGATAGGTCTGCAAGTTGCTCCTGGAAAGGAAGCCGAGCGAGATTTTTGTGAGAGCAGGAGTGATTGCCAATGATGTGACCTTGATCTAAAACCTTTTTCCAAGGACGATTTGGATGAAGAAGGCGTGACTGCCAGAAAAAAGCCGCCTGGATTTCTTCTTCTTGAAGAATCGCAAGGATTTCAGGAAGAGCTCTTCCTGGTCCATCATCAAAAGTCAGCATTACGGTCTTTTTCTCGCCAGGTGGAAGCATAGTTATAATGCTTTTATCATTAGAGTCGTACACGACCCTGGTTGAATCAACCACTCATGGACTTCTATGCATAAGGCCCGCTCCTTTTCATTAGGTTGTTTTTGCATATATTGTTGCTTTCGGATGTCCCTGAATATTAAGAGTTTTATCTCTTATAGAGGGAGAGCAGCTTTTTTCTTTTCAGTGTTACCAGTTTTTTACCTGTATTAACAGGGTTAGTTTTTCGGAATTAGTATCAACTAGCAACAAAGTTTACGAAAAGCGCCTTCTATTAAACATGCTGGTAATTCTCTGATCCGTAGGTTTCCATGTATTCTTTTTCAGTAAAGCCTGATGCAATTCCATCAAAGATTACAGAACCGTTCTTTAATGCAATGATGCGATCGGCAAATTTCTTCGCCAGTGACACATCATGCACATTGATGATGGTCAGCAGGTTATGCTGACCATGCATCTGTTTAATCAAAGAAAAAATATGATTGGACGTACCGGGATCGAGACTGGCAACCGGCTCATCTCCCAGGAGGACCTTGGGATTCTGAACGAGAGCGCGGGCAATTCCAACCCTCTGCTTTTGGCCGCCGCTTAAGTGTTCCACCCGTCTGTCTGAAAAATCGGAGAGGCCGACTTGTGAGATGACATCTTTGGCTCGTTGGATTTCTTCGGTTGTAAACCAGCCGACCAAATTCTTAAAAGTCGGGCGGTAGCCGAACATGCCAGTCAGCACATTTTGCATGACAGAAAGGCGGGGGACAAGATTAAAATGCTGAAAGATCATGCCCATTTCTCTTCTGGCTTTCCGGGCTTCCTCCTCATTGTTAGCAGAAAGCGGCTTTCCATTCCAAAATACGTCTCCTTCTGAGACAGGCTGCAGGCCGTTGATCGTACGAATAAAAGTAGACTTGCCGGCACCGCTTTTTCCTAATATACATACGAATTCTCCTTTTGAGAAGGAGAGGTTGACTGAAGACAGAGCAGCTTGTTCAGATCCTCGGTACTGTACACTGACATCCTTAATAGTTAACATATTCTCTGCCTCCTATATAACTTTATTTCGTACATAACTGCCCAAGAAATCGACCGCAATGACCATGATCATGATGATCAGTACATCGAGTGAAACGGATGAATACTGAAAAGTTTTAAAATCGTTGAATAGTCTTTGACCGATCCCGCCGCCTCCGATAAACCCCAGGACAAGGGAAGTCCTAATCGCCACTTCGAACCGGTAAAAATAATGAGAAAGGACATTTGGCCAGATTTGGGGCAGAATGCTGAAGAAGTAGGCGAACCATTTCTTTGCTCCCACAGCTTTCATCGCATCCTGAGGACCGGAATCTGATGCCTCTATGAGTTCTGAAATGAGCTTTCCTAAGACACCAATATTATGAATCATGATGGCAATGACCGCAGGGAAGGGACCAAGACCTAACGCGGTCAGAAGAATCAAACCAAAAACAATCTCAGGCACCGACCTAACAAAACTCAGTCCCACTCTTGCTATATGATAGAGAAGGGAGGAAGGAGATGTGTTTTTGGCTGAAATAAAACTCAAAGGCAATGCGATCAGGAGGCCGAAGAAGCTTCCTAAAAACGCCATTGCCAATGTCTCCAATCCATCTTCAACCATATTAGGCAAAAGGGAAAAATCCATTGGAAACCACTGTGATAAAAAATCAATCATATTTCGAAAATCTCTAAATTTGGATAGATCGAATTCTGTCAGCCTCATACTGACGTAAACAAAGAACATCAATATAAGGAAAGTAAAGATGCTTCTCTTTTTAAACCACACGCCTAATCACTCTATTCTTCGATAAGTCCCTCTTTAAGGGCTGCCTGCCTGATACTTTCGTAGTCTTCATTGCTTGCTTCAGTGAATGCTGTAGCACCAAAAGCATCAAGTACTTCCTGATCCTCTATACCCAAAAAGGCTGAACGCAAAGCTTCAATGGTTTCTTCATCGGTATCCTGGTGAACCGCCCATGGATACTGAAACAGCGGCTCAGATTCCCAAATTGTCTTAATTTGTTCACCGTCCACCTTTCCGGAATCGACAAGCTGGTTGTAAATCGCGCTGTCAATGGCACCTGCATCAACTTGTTTATTCAAGACACCTAACGCCGTAGCATCGTGAGAACCTGTAAAGCGGACAGATTCAAAATCATAATCATCTTCAGAACGGTAAACTTCACGGTCCTTCAATTCGATCGAAGGGATGAGTGAACCTGAAGTAGAGTTTGGATCTCCAAAAGCAAAGTTCACTTCTGAGCTGTCTTTCACTAATTCTTCTAGAGAATTCCAAGGATTATCTTTATGGGTAATGATATAAGAGTGGTAAAAGGGCTCGCCGTCAATCAACTGTGTGATGATAGCTTTCGCACCGCTTTTTTCATGAGCAATAACGTATGACAGAGGTCCGAAATAAGCCATATCGATTTTGTCATAATTCATGGCTTCAACGACACCATTGTAATCAGGGTAGACTTCCACCTTGACCTCTCTGTCCATTTCATCAGTAAGGATCGTTTGCAATTTTTCCATAGCACCTTCCATCGATCCTTGCGTTTGGGCTGGGATGACGCCAATGGTAAAGGCTTCACTTTCTGATGCTTCATTAGCATTGTTTGCATTATCGGTGTTTCCATTATTCCCGCTGCTATTTTCGTTTGTATTGCCGCACGCCGCAATAATCAGGGAAAGGAAAATCAATAATGTAAGGAAAAAGCTTTTTTTCATGGGTTGCACCTCTTTTATAAGTTATATACTTCTTATTTACAATGAGAAAAAGGTCTTTTCATGTCAGATATCCATAAAAAAGGGCTCAATAGGAGCCCTTTTTATTTTACAAACAACTTGCCGGGTCTTTCTGCTGTTACGGTCCCGACAATCGCAGAGTTTAAGTTTCTGTTTTTCAACTCATTATTCAGCGCTTCTGCGTGTTCCTCAGGAACAGAGATCAGAAGGCCGCCGGATGTTATGGCGTCACAAAGGATTAACTGGTCGATTTCTGATATAGATTCATCATAATCAACTCTGTCTGACAGCCATTTATGATTTTTACGAGAACCACCCGGGATGATATTCTGATGAGCTAATTCTTTTGTCATATGGAGAAGCGGAACAGAATCCTTTTCAATTGTTATGCCATTCTTGCTTCCTTCAGCGATTTCCAATGCATGACCAAGTAGTCCAAATCCTGTTACATCTGTACATGCATTAACAGGGAAGGAGTCCATGACTTCTGCTGCATCCTTGTTAAGGGCTGCCATAGTCTCCATGACTTCCTCAATGTTTTTCTGAGGGAGCTTGTCGTTCTTAATAGCTGTCGTCAAGATTCCCACGCCGATCGGTTTCGTCAGGATTAGTTTGTCGCCGGGCTGAGCGGCAGCATTAGATCTTATCCGGTCAGGGTGAACAACCCCAGTGACCGATAACCCAAACTTCGGCTCCTGGTCATCAATGGAGTGGCCGCCGACTAGAACAGCCCCGGATTCACGGACCTTATCGGAAGCACCTGACAGAATATCGGCTAGGACGCTTTTATCCAAAGTGGAGATAGGGAAGCCGACGATATTCATGACCGTGATGGGCTTGCCTCCCATTGCATAAACATCACTTAAGGCATTCGCAGCAGCAATCTGCCCGAACATATACGGGTCGTCCACAATTGGAGTAAAGTAGTCCAATGTTTGAACGAGTGCTGTTTCTTCATTGATTTTGTAAACGCCGGCATCATCGGAAGTATCGAGGCCGACAAGTAAATTAGGATCTTCTACAGATCGAGGCAAATGACGCAGAACCTGCGCCAGGTCTTCAGGACCAATTTTGCATCCTCAACCGCCTTTTGAAGACAAAGATGTTAACTTGACTTTTTCTTTATTTGTCATAACGGAATCACTCCTTATTCAATTTTATTTAGTAAGATGCTGCCTTAGAGAGAACCTGCTCGTAAATCCATAGCAGGGTTTTCGTTTCATACTCTCTGGAATGATACTGGAGAATGAAAGATTTGGCTGAACTTCCAAATTCCATCCTCATTTCGTTATTATTGAGCAAATCCTCCGCATAATCAAGGAATTCGATCTCATTAGTGTACACCAAGCCAGTCTTTCCATGTGTCACGATATTCCGGTTTCCTGCATTGTCAGAAGCAATGACAGGAAGACCTCTTTCCATTGCTTCCAGGATGGCTGCGGGCTGTCCTTCCGAATGAGAAGTGTTCAAAACAACATCTGCATGTTCATAGACGGCTCCCATTTCTTGATGAGGAAGTTGTCCAATATAGGAAATCCATTCTTCATTTTCTTTTACTAATGCTTCTACTCGTTCTCCTTCGTCATTTTCAATGATGGGTCCAACAAGCAGCAGCCTGATTTGAGGATAGGTTGAGTGCAATTTTTTTAATGCATGAATGGCGAATGGAATGTTCTTCACCATACGAATCCCGGCTGGAAGCACAAATAAAAAGGTGTTTTCTTCTTTCGGGATAAAAAGAGTTGATGCATTAAGTGAACTGGTTCCCTGGTGTATCACGTGAATTTTGGGGTCAAGGCCCTCGATTTCATTAAGGAGCGTCTCTTTTGCGGTTTTGTCAAAAACCGTTATGGCGGCTGCTTCCATTAAACATGTTAGGACAGTTTCTCGTTTCTCTGGATCATATAAATCATGATTAATGTCTGTTCCGGTCATGGTGATGACAAAGGGGATATGGTTTTCACTCAATTTCTTTTTGAATGTAAAGAATTTATAAGCGTGAAAACCATGAATCAGCTCCGCTTCTGGAAAAGAAGAAATCTCAGGTTCTTTCGTTATGGAAACAATTTCGGTTTCTACACCCTCGTTTCCCAATCCGTCTGCAATCCTTTGAACTGTCACAGTATTTCCCCGCTGCTGATGAAAGTCAGGGGAGGCCAATACAACCTTCATTTACTACACCTCCTTATCATGTGTGTAAAGGGAATAAAGTAGACTATTCCAATGGGATATAATATAGAATATCCTCCTTATATGAGTTTGTCACATATATTGTCTTGCAGCTACGCGCTTTTGAATTATTTCTTAGAAGCATCAAATATCGGAGATAACCGATTATACATATCGATTCAAAATTTTATCTTTTATATATAGAAAGAGCTTTGATTACAGGACTAGGTTCTTTTTTGGTAACTCAGACACTAAAAGAGCAAGGTGGATACATAAGAGAGCTCAATTTAGGTAACTCATGTACCCAGAAGAGCGAGGTGGATACATGGGTAGTCAATTTTCATGTAACTCATGTACCCAGTGTGGCGAGGTGGATACATGGGTAGTCAATTTTCGGGTAACTCATGTATCCAGAAGAGCGAGGTGGATACATGGGTAGTCAATTTTCAGGTAACTCATGTACCCAGAAGAGCGAGGTGGATACATGGAGAGTCAATTTTTAGGTAACTCATGTACCCAGAGGAGCGAGGTGGATACATGGGTAGTCAATTTTCATGTAACTCATGTACCCAGAGGAGCGAGGTGGATACATAAGAGAGCTCAATTTAGGTAACTCATGTACCCAGAGGAGCGAGGTGGATACATGGGTAGTCAATTTTCAGGTAACTCATGTACCCAGAGGAGCGAGGTGGATACATGGGTAGTCAATTTTCATGTAACTCATGTACCCAGTGTGGCGAGGTGGATACATGKGGAGTCAATTTTCATGTAACTCAGGTACCCAGAAGAGCGAGGTGGATACATGGGGAGTCAATTTTTAGGTAACTCAGGTACCCAGAAGAGCGAGGTGGATACATGGGTAGTCAATTTTCATGTAACTCATGTACCCAGTGTGGCGAGGTGGATACAAGAGAGAGCTCAATTTAGGTAACTCATGTATCCAGAGGGGCGAGGTGGATACAAGAGAGGGCTCAATTTAGGTAACTCATGTACCCAGAGGAGCAAGGTGGATACATGGGTAGTCAATTTTCAGGTAACTCATGTACCCAGTGTGGCGAGGTGGATACAAGAGTCGGCATTTTTTAGGTAACTCATGTATCCAGAGGGGCGAGGTGGATACAAGAGAGGGCTCAATTTAGGTAACTCATGTACCCAGAAGAGCGAGGTGGATACATGGGTAGTCAATTTTCATGTAACTCATGTACCCAGAGGAGCGAGGTGGATACATGGGTAGTCAATTTTCGGGTAACTCATGTACCCAGAAGAGCGAGGTGGATACATGGGTAGTCAATTTTCATGTAACTCATGTACCCAGAAGAGCGAGGTGGATACATGGGTAGTCAATTTTTAGGTAACTCATGTACCCAGAAGAGCGAGGTGGATACATGGGTAGTCAATTTTCATGTAACTCATGTATCCAGAGGAGCGAGGTGGATACATGGGTAGTCAATTTTCATGTAATTCATGTTCACAGGGAAGTGCACCAAAGATAAATGACCGGACTATGATATAAAGCTTTAAGGAAACTCTCTTACCTTAGTGTCTCGAATGATCGAATCGCAAAGCATGTAAATTATTACATCGTAGTACAGGAGATAGTGAGGGGATTCATTTCGAAACCTGGAAGAAAATGTGCTTGATATTCCTTGAAGGATGAGGTAAGATACTAAATACAAGCTGCGTTGTTCGTAATGATAATAAAGTTTTAACCTTTAAGCTGTAATAGGGAGTTTTACATCGAAGCCGGAATGTCAGGCCGCCGCGATTGCGGAAGACAGGAACGTTTCTGCAAACACCCACTTTGAGAAGTGGTGGTTTAAAACTTTCTTAGACGATTTACGGCAACTGTGGCTGTACATACTGCCAATCACAAAACCGGTTCCTGATGGGGAGCCGGTTTTTTGCTGATTTCAGAAGCTGTGCTCCGAGTTTTGAGAAAAAAAGAGCTTAAACTATGCGATGCCTTCTGGGTGAGACATAAAAGTAATGAAGAACCTGCCGGCGAAATTCCGTTACGGAATAATGGAAAAAACTGTGCTTGAAATTCTAAACTTGATGAGTTAATATACTACTATAAGCTGCGTTGTTCGTAATGATAATAAAGTTTTAACCTTTAAGCTGTAATAGGGAGTTTTACATCGAAGCCGGAATGTCAGGCCGCCTCGGATAGCGGAAGACAAGAACGTTTCTGCAAACACCCACTTTGAGGAGTGGTGGTTTAAAACTTTCTTAAACGATTTACGGCAAATGCGGCCTACATACTACCACCAATTACAAAACCGGTTCCTGATGGGGAGCCGGTTTTTTGTGTCTTACTATAAGAGATGGTGTATACTGGTTTTTTACTAGGCTGTTTTCGCATGTATGTTGATTTCGAAAAATCCCGAGAGCCGGATTTTTCCCTAATAGTTTTATTTCTCATCGGGTAAGAGCAGCTCTATTCTATAAAAAGCCATGAAGAGTAATGGAATCCCTTCTGAGATAATGGATGCTGAGGAAAGAAAAACGACCTTATGTTGCCTTGTATTAATGAATTATAATTTTTATATTAGAGCAAATATAATTACGTTAAAAAAATATTGTGAGTACTACTTAAGAGAAGTGCAATTCCCTGGGTTATGCCAGCACTCGATACTTAGGTTTTTTCACGTGCCTTGTTATTGTCAGTAAATATTGGCGATGTATTTCCAAACGCAGTTAGATAATCAAAATTCTTTTTTAATCCCCCCAAAAAAACCTCCAGGGTGTCAGCCCCCGAAGGCTTCGAGTATATCGTTCAGGTCACGCATGTTCAAAGGTTTAGAGGTAAGCTGCTCTTTAGCTGGGACAATAGGGGGTCCAGGAACATAGCCTTGCTGCAGCAAGGTTTTTATAGATTCAAGTTCTTGAAGGATTTCGGCATTTGTCCCGTTCCTTGCATAGGGTTTAAAGTATTGATCGAGGGCTGAAAAAACAAGGTGGGCCAGGGTGTGATTATGAGCATGGTATTCAATCTGTTCCTGAATGATCTTAGAAACAGTATGACTATCGCCGGTCTTGATATCGATATATTTCTCCGGAATTGTGATGGCCACCCGATTGACATAATCCGTGTACGTTTCTCCCATACCGATCAACCCCTTGCGGCTGCTAGGTCATTAGTTTCTTCCAGATGTTGTTTTTTGAGATGATTCATTTTTGCCAGGATCATGAGCCCCATTACATTTAATTTTTCAAGGTCTTCAGGGAAGTAAAGGTTTATGGGGCGCCCTTTATCTGTCCACCTTACCGCCGCTTCCTGAATTTGCTTTTGTGCCAGTTTGGCGGCACCACCTACTGCGATATAGCGGGAAGCCCCTTTAATTTCATTTGAGCTGCTCCTGACTTTATCAAATAGTTCTAAATATTTGATGGCCATGGATTTTAATTGAGGAATTATATATTTACTGATGTCTTTACGAACTCCTGCAAAAGGCTCAACATACCATTCCGATTGTCCTGCAGCGAGTTTTTCTTCAAGTTCGGACCTGGAGTCGAATTTATACAGCTCATTTTTACTGACCTTTTGAATGATGATATCAAGGAATTGATTGATTCCGAAATGTTCCCCTTCAACAGAAGCCACTGGTTTATTATTCTTGATTCCTACAAAATCGACTGAATCTCCTCCAAGATCACCAATCAGCACTCCTTTAACAGAATCCTTTACAAGCTCATCGTCTTTGATTCCCAGGGTTTCCTGGTCCCTGGTCATTCCAAGGTAAGCGCATGCTCCTTCAGCCCCGACGATTACATCTTTGATCATCAACTTTACACATACTTCCTTAGGCTCGGGAACTCCCGGCACTTTATGAAGGATGATGGAGTGTGTTCCGATCAGCCGCTGCTTCAACTGCTCTTTCTTTTCTTTATATTGGGTAGTTGGCAGGGAGACCGCCAGTTGATCAATTTCATAAACTATATCAGTTGCATCTTCGTGAATGAGCAGGGCGTGATAGGCAGCAGTAGAGAAAAGCAAAACGTAAGTACGAATTTCATCAACCTTTTGATTGTTGACAGAGGTGAGGCTGACATTTCTTTGCCTCGCTGCTGATTTTCCAACGTAATATAATTCTCTTTTATTATCAACTGCAGGACTCTTTACCTCAACGATCAGATTTTCTTCTAATTCTACATCTTCTTCGTCATAGGGCATTTCATAGAATTCGTCATCGAATAAGGCAATGGCATTAGGCATTTGGTACTCCGAGGTGATACCACAATCGGAAGAAAGTACTTTGTACCAGCTGTTACCGATATCAACCGCGAAAAAATTGGACGATTTCATCATTATCTCCTCCTCTCTTGAATCCTATGGGTGAGTGAGAAGCCCTGTGCAAGTACCCAGCGGCTTTTTTTTTTGCACAATGGATTGACTCCGGGAAGTTTCTATGAAAATCCACGCATGTCCTGATGCATATAACCAAGCTTAATAGACTCGTACGCATAGGATAAAGTGAAGGAAAAAACATAAGGAGGAAATACAATGAGTGAAAAACATCATCATCCTAAACGTGATTGTGTCGAAGTAAGCAAGTCAGCTAACGTTGGGGAGTGTGCCAATACTGAAGGCGAAACTTTAATCGTACCAGATGACGTCTTAAGAACAATCAGAGTTCCTGTTCAATTGGCTGTCAGAGAAGTTACGACCAACCTTGTAGCGGATATCCACTTTCCTGAACCAGTTATGGAAATCAAGGATGTCAAAAAGAGAGTTGAAATTATACAATGCCGTCTTTTGACACCACCAGCAGGAGCCCCAGCATTCTCTGATAACGGAACATTCCCGCTTGTCATTAAAGGCTATGTTCGTAAAAATATCCAGTACGCTACACCAATTTACAATAAAGAAGGAAATTGTGTGGCTTCTGATATCAAGTCACTTACAGTAAGAGTACCATTTGAGTGCGTTTCCAATATTCCTTTAGATGCACCTGTACAACTGCCAGTGGCGAACACCCGCAGTGAATTCGATTTTTATAGAGAACAGGATCTTGGAAGAGGCTACCCTGAGAAAGATCAGTTCCTATCCAGTGATATCTCCCAATTCCATCAATTCAGCACTCAATATTACAATCAGCTTCCATTCTGTGAGCTGTTATCAAGTACAATTCTGGAGTGGGATGAGGCGACAAACCGCCACCAATACAATGAGGGGCCGGTAGGGGAAGGCTGCTTCACAAAAATTGTTGAGAAAATGATTGTTACATTTACTGTGAAAGTGCTTCAAAACCAACAGATGGTGATTGAAACGGGTGACGACGACGCATAAGCATCAAATTGATAAAGAAGCACTATTCAACAGGAATAGTGCTTCTTTATGTGTGAGCATTTTTCGTATACTTTGTGGCTATTTGAAATTAATTGAGAAAGATAGTGTCATTATAGACCCGGAAAATACTGTTAAAAGAATAGAGAAATGCCTGGTATCCAAGGGAAAAAATCCGGCTCTTGGGATTTTTTCAAAAGCAGCAATGTACAGGGAGGAAGGTTAGGTTTTTGAAGCAGGTGCACTTCATTAATTTCTAAGCCAATCCACCACTTCATTATCTTACGACCGGGACAATCGTCTAAAAATTTCCAACTTGCCCATGGGCGCATGCCTATACATAGACGAATGCATAACATAATGTGAATTATCTTGATTTTTAAGGAGGACTATAAATGTCTGATTCATACAAAGAAAATAATGAAAGCTTCTGCAAACCTAAACATCATCATCCAAATGTGAATATTGGTAAATTGGTTACAAAGGTGCCTGTCGTTCTGGCCGAACTTGCTTTAACTGCGGATATGACAGCCAAGATTACATTTCCTGAGCCGGTGCTGGAGATCAAAGACGTCAAGAAAAGGGTGAAAATCACTCAATGCCGTCTTCTTCTTCCTTCTAATAAACTGTTTGTCAGCGGATTTGTCCGCAAGAACATCCAATATGCCAGCCCTTCAGGTGACATCGAGCATGCAACAAGTAAATCAATTGCATCAGACCTGCATTCCTATACTGTAGACATTCCGTTCCAATTGGTCACTGAGATCGAACATTATCTTTCGGCACCAGTGCAGCCTCAAATGAATTCAAGGGAAGAATTTGATTTCTTCGTATCTCAATCCCTTCCATCAGGATTTCCTGTAAAAGATGAATTATTGTCGAGCGATTTATCTCAGTTCCATCAATCCAGCACACAATACTACAACGAACTGCCTTACTGTGAACTAGTTTCAAGCAAGATCATCGAATGGGATGAAGCAATCGATAGGAAAATGATAGGAAAAGATGCTCCGCTGGCAGAAGGAGTTTTTAGAACAATTGAAGAGAAGATGGTGCTGGATTTCACCCTTAGAGTCATCCAAGACCAGCAAATACGTGTGGCTTCCACGACGAATGATGACCACCACCATCGTCAAGATTGTGATGAGGATGACCACTACTAAGATTCAATATGCCAGGGGTTATACTAGATCATAGTGTAATCCCTATTCCATTTTTAAAATATATAGATTCTGCTGTCAGTACTGCAGAAAAAAGTGAATGCTCCGAGTTAGTTGAAGGAGGTGAAAATGTTGGAACCCAGAGAAAATATAGTAATGCCCCATATTCTAAGAAGAAATAGAAAAGGACTTGGGCAAGACCAGGTATACCCGAGTACATTTTACAGTAAAGAAGTTAATAGAGAAGAAAACGAAGAAAAACCTCAACAGAAAATCCAGAAAAAAACCAGCAGCCCCCTTATCCTGCCGCCTCCTCCCATTGTGTCAACACAACTGCTGAAGAAGGCTGACAAGGACGAAGAATATAAGGCAGTGGAACGATACAGGAAAGATGAAGTCATTCCAGTGCCGGAAGATGAAGATGAATTTCTTTATGAAAAAGAAAGAAGTGTGGTTGATTCACCAGTTCTAGAAAACCTGAATGAGGATGAGCTCCCAGAAGAAGTTGAGGAAACAATTGATAATAGCAGCCTTGATAAGGAAGAAGTAGCGGAAAAAACAGTCAATAGTGACAGCCATAAACAAGCAGAAAAACAGCCTGAAGAGAAAGAATGCCCACTAGCAGAAGACGTGCTGCCAAGCAAACGACTTCAAGCCTTACTTCCAGTCCTTCTGATTCAAGAAGAAGTGGAGATCGAGCTTTTTAACAGTTTTACCCTTATGCGCCCGCTATCCTCCGTTTCAAAAGTTGAATGGAGTGTTAAAAGCTATAAAGGGTGTGTTCTTCTTCCTTCCAATAAAGTTTTTCTTGAACTGATTCTTTCCGCAGATGTTGATTTTGTTTCAGAGAAGGATGGAAGCCTTCAATCCCTGAAAATGTTCCTACCTTTGCATAAAACGGTTACGGTCGATTGGAAATATCCTCCTGATTTTTCTTGTTCACACAGAGGCGAGTATGATTTCAGAGAAAAAAATGACCATTTGCCCTCCACTCACAGAGTATGGGAAGAAAAATTGGCTCAGCCCATAACTATTGATCTTCGGTCATTTAATTTAATCTGGCATGATGAACTTCAAAAGGGGAAAGAAGGGAAGACACGGCTGGGTGTCCAAGGAACAGCAAAAGTTTCAATAGAAGGAGTCCAGAAACAACTGGTTTCGTTGGTACTATAAAACAGGGTGTCTATAAAATAGACACCCATTAAATCAACTGTTCATTCTATCGATTCTTTCTTGGATAAGATCCAGAATCGGTTTGGATGGTTTTTGTTCTGAAGGAAGTTCTTCCTGCTCCTCCACTTCATCTTCTAATCGGGGGCAATCGGGGGCATCTTCATAACGGAAAGCAAATCGCTCTTGATTTTGAACAAGCATCAACCATAGATTGACTTCCATTCTTTCTGTTAAGTTGGTAAATCGGCCATTTTTAAAGTCCTTGAAGAGGTCGATTTCCATAATATCAGCGGACTTCAACACACACTCAATCGGCTCATTGAAATATTCGTGTGTATAAGAACCGGATTTATGCGGATCAGCTCCAAGCTTATTTTTTGAAGAGTATTTATATTCATGGGTAAGAGAACTCTTTTGACTTTTCAGTTCCCTGTCAGCTCCAGGAATAAATATTTCATCTATGCAAGTGAATGGAACATCAACACTGTAATCCCTTAAATATCCATTGCAGGATTCTACATATTGAATATTTTTGTGTATGGTTCCTTTAACAAAGATTTTCGCTTTTCCTCTTGAGCCGGGATGTTTCAAGACTTCACATTGTTTAAGTGATACATTTTTCTTGATGGATTTAATTTCTTTAGCCGGAGAAGGCAATGTCACATGTGAAGCAATGTCCGTTTCCAGATTAATATAGGCCAAAATGACAGGGACATACGTTCCGCCGGGTACATGATAAGAATCGGCCTGGCAGGAAACACTATTCACTTTAGATTTGTCGCAGTGCTTTTTCTTACTGTGTCCCGGAAAGGAATACTTATTAGACATAAATCTTTCACTCCTTATGAATTAGTAATATATGAAAAGAAAATCTTGCAAATTTTCATATATTACTATATTTATATGTAAATATTTTCAAAAATAGTGGACGAGTATCTTGTGTCATTCAAATTCCGCTATTGAGGAACTATGAGATAATAGTGAAAGGCAGGAGAGATTAGTAAATGAAGGGCAGCTTAACATGATGTCTGTTTAGAAAACGCTTGGAAGATCTTTGATAGAGCAGGGTCAGGTCTTCAAATTATTTCTATATTTTGATAGTGTACTAAGTGAATGTTATGTATTTTATAAAGCAGAAATACCAATGGGGGGAGAAGGAATGACCAAGATATGTATCGTCCGTCATGGCCAGACAGATTGGAACAAAGAGAGAAGATTGCAGGGTAGAACTGACATTGACTTAAATGAGACAGGTGAACGGCAGGCTGCAGAAGCAAGAGATTATCTTTATAAGGAAGAATGGGATGTAATCTTCACTTCTCCTTTAAAAAGGGCTAAAAGAACAGCCGAGATCATTAATGAAAGATTACAGCTTCCATTACTGGAGATGGAAGAGTTCGCTGAAAGATATTTTGGTGAAGCTGAAGGCTTATTAATAGAAGAAAGCCTTAGAAAGTATCCGAATGGAGGAAGCCCGGGGCAGGAATCCAGAGAAGAAGTGGTAGATCGAGCAATAAGGGGAGTGAAAGAAATTCAGCGAAGGTTTCCAGATAAAAATGTCCTGCTGGTCGCACATGGAGCTTTGATCGGGCTCCTGCTTGCTAAGCTTTCCCCAGAGAAATTTATCTATGGCGAAACCCGCCTCGTTAACGCTTGCATCAATACGATCCACTTCCAGGATAATAAATGGAGCCTCAAAAAATTCAACCAGATCGGGCATCTATCAGAAGTATAGCAATAAGAAAGCACTCTGCTGCGCTGAAGTAACAGGGGACAGTCCCCAATCTTTCGTTGGAAGCTGTGAAGTGAAATTAAAGATGTTTTATTCAGATGGTTGTATTATAATGGATGTGTACGTAATAACTATACACATGCATTACGTGTGAAGGAGAAAAGCATAATGACAAATGAAATGAACCAAAACGAAAATACACAGCAGGATCAAAAGAAAGTCAGCTTACAAGAAGCTATGAAGCAGCAGCTTAAGAGAAAGAAACAAGCACAAGGAAATGGCAAACAACAAAGCGGCGGGTTTGCCGGTAATCAGCGTATGAAGAGCCAGCAGTCTAAAAAAGCGAGCGTCACGCGCAGAAAAATGGGCGGCTGATTACACTGCCCCGAAGGAGTCTTTCCATTTAGGAAAGGCTTCTTTTTTCATGATTAGGAAATGATAAAACTAATTACACGAATATAGCCTTTAGAAAGAAGCTAAAAGAAAAAAGAAAAATCCAGAGTGGATTTCTCTTCATTATCTCTCTTTAGGCATTCCCGGAGGATAGTAATAAGGCGGTACTTTGATCCACCCTTTATTTCTCATTACCCCTTTTAATTCTGTCCCATACTTCATCTTTTCCAGCATGCATTGAGTGAACAACAAGCTGACATCATTACGGATGGACTGGCTCGCCGCGGCTGCACAATGCATGACTGCCGCTACTGTCTTCATACTTACTCCATTCATGATTTCATCATCTGTCATCTTAACTCCTAGAGGAACGCTATTAGGATCTGAATCCGGCCGGGGTTCGCTTGTTCTGGGCAAATGGACCCCTTCCTGTTTCATGAACTCTTTAAAACGCTGACCTTGAGCCTCGCATTGTTTTAAGCTTTTAATCAACATACTTCTCACTTCATCATCAAAGGTAGAGTTGAGTCCCATCTGGATATAAATTGTAGCTTCATCCATAAGCGCCATATACATCCAGCAGCTCATTACTTCACCGACATGCAGGGGATTACTAGGTTCACCATCCAGGCTCATTTGTATAAACTCTTTCATTGAATCGAAAATCGATGTCATCGTATCCCTCCTGTTATAATTATTTTTTCCTGAGGGAGAAGTTTACATACATTTTCTATTGGAGAATTCAAAACCATTTACATTTTTTCCAATTAATTAGAAACAATAAGGAGTAGGAGGTGTATTCATTGGGAAACCCATTTGAGGCAGTATGGAATACAATTAAAACCATGGTTGATAACCAAGATGAACCTAAGGTCCCATTACATATTATTGAAGCAGGAGATTGCTGGAAGTATATAACTCTGATGGAGGAATTTATCCGTTATGAAGAAATCGGGATGAACACCACAGTGGATGATGAAGTAAGAGAGATGCTTACCGATGTAATCAGAGTATGTGAGTCACAGGTAGAGAAGATGACCATTTTTATGAAAACAGAAGGGATTCCTTTGCCGGACGTCACCTCATCAAAACCAGAATCGCAGTCTAATTCCATTCCTTTGGGAGTGAAATTAACGGATGATGAAATCACCAATGGAATAGCCTTCAAATTGGTCACATGTATGCTTGCATGCGCGAAGGGGCAGGCAGACGCTGTCAGGAATGATATAGGACTTATGTGGTTTGGTTTTTATACAGAATGGACGAATTTTGGAACCACTTTAAAAACACTGATGAGAAAACGGGGATGGCTAAAAGTACCGCCATATTACTATCCTCCCGGGATGCCGCATAAGGACAACTAGCTGGATATATATAAGGCATTGCTTTGCTGATGGCAAAAGGAATTTGATATTACTTCTCCTGAAATCTCATATCCTCAAAAGGCGTACTGTGGCGAAAAGGAGTCGTTCATTTCAATCGTTATGTGTAACAGCAGGCCTCTGCGGGCATTGGAGATCAAGCATCTGCAGAAAAACATTCACACGAATGTGCTTGGAGCAAAGCCCTTATGCTTAGATTCAGCCAGGTTGCCTCTTCTGAAAAACTGCGTAATTTCTTCAGGGAAGGCTCTCAGCTGGCAGACAAGCAAATCAGAGAACTAAGTACCTTTCTTTTGAGAGAAGACCTTACGAGTCCCCGTGTCCTGGATGACCAGGTAACCGATTCAACTAGCTCCCCTTTCTCTGATAGATTGATGCTTACACACGCTTCAATGGCCAGTGCGACTGGAATTATGAATTATGGAGCGGCCTTATCAAAAATTCTTCGGCATAATATACATGCCCAATTCATTTCTCTAAAAGCAGGAGTTGGAAAGTATGCGGATGACGGTCTAACCATGATGATAAGCAATGGCTGGCTTGAAGAACCGCCGACCGCAGCTGATCGGAAAAAACTTTCCGAGAGATCTGCAGGGAAGAAAAACCTAATTTTATAGATGCACAAGGAGAACTGCCCTTTTCCTCCAGCGTACCGGTATGGTTGAGGTTAAGCAGGAGGATGGTTAAGGTCTAATATTTCTTAGATAATCAGCAGAAAGTGCTTAAAGAACAACTCAATGTGAGTTGTTTTTTTATTTAGCTTTTAAAGTTACCTAAATAAAAAACCTTATTGACCAGTTTGGTCAACGGGTGTATGATCATATTGACCGGGTTGGTCAACGTAAATTTTGATCCAGTGGAGGTGAACATATGGATGAGAAATTTTTCAGTCTTGAACAAGAAAAACAAGACAGAATCTTAAATGCAGCATTAAAAGAATTTGCTCAAAAAGGCTTTAAAAATGCCTCTACCAATGAAATTGTGAAAGAAGCAAAGATCTCAAAAGGGTTGATTTTTCATTATTTCAATAATAAAAAAGAACTTTATTTATTTCTATTCGATCATTTTGTTCAACTGTTAATTGAAAAAATGAAAAGAGAAGTGGATTGGGAAATCAAAGACATTTTTGACCGTCATATGGAAATGTCATCAGTCAAAATCAAAATGTTCCATCAGTACCCTCATGTCTTCGATTACTTTAATGGCATCTTTTTTGAAGAAGATCCTGTCATTCATTTGGAATTGGAAAAGAGGAAGAATGAATTTCTCAGCAATAATTACAAAGAAATGATGGGGGATATCGATACAAGTAAATTCAGGGAAGGGATAGATGTTGAAAAAGCGAAAGATATCATCACCTGGTCATTGGAAGGCTTTTCAAACAGGATGCAGGCAAAAGTGAAAGGGATGGGCTTAAAGGAGATAGGTATAGAAGAAACCATTTTGGAAATGGAAGAGTACTTGAAAGTACTAAAGAAATCATTCTATAAATAGGCATTGAAAAAAGGGAGGTATGGGGGATGGCCGTTTTAGAAACAACCAATTTAACCAAAACATTTGGTGAATTCACGGCGCTGAATGGTGTGGACATAGAAGTGAATGAAGGAGAGGTTTATGGGTTCATCGGTCCAAATGGAGCAGGTAAGTCAACCACCATCCGTATTCTGCTGGGAGCGTTAAAAGCGACAAAGGGAGAAGCCTCTATTTTCGGATTGGATGCCTGGAAGAATGCAGTGGAGATCCACAAACGAATCGCGTATGTGCCCGGTGATGTAAATCTATGGCCAAATCTTACCGGCGGTGAAGTGATTGATCTATTCATGAAATTAAGAGGAGCCGCAAATAAGGATACGAGGGAAGAAATGATCGAGAGGTTCAGTCTCGATCCAACCAAAAAATGCAGAACATATTCTAAAGGGAACCGGCAGAAAGTTGCGCTTGCTGCTGCCTTCGCTTCAGGGGCAGATCTTTATATCCTTGATGAACCTACATCAGGCCTCGATCCCTTAATGGAGAGAGTGTTTCAGGATTGTGTGGCTGGAGTGAAGGCAGAGGGTAAAAGTGTGCTCCTATCCAGTCATATCCTGTCAGAAGTTGAAAAACTGTGTGACAGAGTAGGGATTATCAGACAGGGAGAAATCATTGAAACGGGGTCTTTGAAGGAACTCAGACATTTGACTCACACCAACTTGATTGTTGAAACCAGGGAACCGGTTATTTCATTAAATGAGTTAAAAGGGGTACACAATCTTAAACAAAATGGAGCTGAACTTTCTCTTCAAGTCGACTCAGAAAGACTGTCAGAAGTCATCCAGTATGTCAGCGGCTTTGGGGTAACACGGCTGGAAAGTGCTCCGCCTGCGCTTGAAGACTTGTTCATGCGTCATTACGATTCTTCTGCAAAATCATCTGACACAGGAGATGGAGGTGGGGTGTAATGAAAGGTCTTCCTTTGAAAAATACCGGAATGCTGCTTCGATTCATCCTGAGACAAGACCGGATAAGAATTCCAGTTTGGATTCTATCACTATCCTTGTTGTCCTTTATGACGGCTCAATCCTTCAAAGAGTTGTATCCAACTAAGGAGAGCAGAGAGGCGATTGCGGAAACAATGATGAATCCCGCCATGACCGCTATGCTTGGGAAAGCATATGGCATTGACAATTATACGTATGGAGCGATGTTTGCTCATGAGATGCTTCTTTTTACAGCGATGGTCGTAGCTGTGATGAGCATTCTTTTAACTGCCCGGCACACGAGGGCTGAAGAAGAAGACGGACGAATTGAAATGATCAGGGCCCTGCCTGCCGGGCGGATGGCAAACTTAGGGGCGGCTCACTTTTCTTTGATTCTTACCAGTTTTATATTAGCTATTGTTATTGGTTTGGGATTATATGCCCTTCAAATAGAGAGTATGGATTTGAACGGGTCTCTTCTATATGGTCAGCTCTTGAGGTGACCGGACTTTTCTTCACAGGAATAACAGCTGTGTTTGCACAGTTATCTGAGACTTCAAGGGGAACAATCGGATATTCCTTCACGGTTTTAGGTGCCGCCTATTTAATTCGTGCAATTGGAGATGTCAGCGGCGAAACCCTGTCATGGTTTTCCCCTCTGGGATGGGTGCTGGGCTCAGAAGTATATGTCAATAATTATTGGTGGCCGGTCATCATGACAGCGGTTGTATCTGGAGCATTGATTTTAGTATCTATATACTTGAATTCCATAAGGGATTTAGGATCAGGATTTCTTCCTGCTCGTCCCGGAAAGCGATTTGCATCTTCTTTATTGCTGAGTCCATTTGGGCTGGCAGCACGTCTTCAGCGCACTGGACTGATTTCGTGGACAGTCGGGATGCTGTTAATCGGGGCATCCTACGGTTCGATATTTGGAGATTTGGAATCTTTCTTCAGTGAAATTGAAATGATGCAGAAGCTCCTGCCCTCGGCAGATGGGTTTTCACTAACAGAACAATTCCTGGCCAAAATCATGTCTATAGTCGCAATGATCAGCACAGTACCAGCTCTGATGACGGTTTTGAAATTAAAAGGGGAAGAAAAAGCTCAACGTACCGAACATCTGCTGGCACGAGCTGTTTCAAGGACCCGCATGATGGGCAGCTACCTCTTTCTTTCCCTTATTGTTACTATCGTCATGCAGGGTGCCGCCTCCCTCGCCCTTGGAGCAGCAGCAAATGCAACGTTGGAAAACAGTATTGAATTCAGTACTTTCCTGCAGGCTGGGATGGTGTATCTTCCAGCGATGTGGATCTTCATCACCATTGCAGTCCTGCTGGTCGGCTTCGCGCCAAAATTAACAGGTCTTTCCTGGCTTTATTTAGGCTATTCATTCTTTGTCGTTTACCTTGGCGGATTGTTCCAATTTGATGAATGGGTCGGAAATATTTCACCGTTTGCCCACATACCTGAACTTCCGATTGAAGAAATGAATTTTCTGAAGGTCATCCTTCTAACAATTCTGGCTGTTATTATAGCTGCTGCAGGATTTGCAGGATACCGCCGGAGGGACATCCAGGGATGAAAGAAGGCTCATTTCCTTGCAAGGAGATGAGCTTTTAATTTTGGTATGTTTTCCTGCTGAGGAGTGAACTGTATTGTGGAAAGTTTTGCTGCTATTTTATATAAATTTTTTGAAAACGATAACTAAGCGTAAATAACCTGGTAAGCAGGAAACAGAATTACTCTTTCCTTAATAAACTCTTTTCTAATGGTTTACTTATACGCCGCAAAGGGTATATAACATTGTTTACAGTTTTTTCAGGAAGGAATTCAATTTATGTCTTATTCTAGTGAATTTAATAGCATAAAAAATCAGAACTTCAGAAACTTTGAGGAAGCGGCAGACAGCATTCTCCGCATGATGGGGAAATTGATGAACATCAATACTCTTTTCATCGCGAAAAATGACAGAAGAAACAATGAAATTGTTAAGGTGCTGAACAGGGACAAGTCCTTGCTCAGGGAAGGAGACACCCTTCCATTTAAGGATACCTTCTGTAAAGTCAGTGTGGATAAAGGCAGGGAGCTCTTGATTATTCCCGATATAACGAAAAATGATTCCACCAAATCTTTAAATGTCACTCATGATTTGGGGAGCGGCGGTTTTGTGGGAATCCCTATTTATTATGAGGACGGCAGTAACTATGGAACCATATGCGGACTTGATACAGATCCCTTCACACTGTCCGAGGAGCAGAAGAAAATATTTGAAACGATGAGTTCACTGCTCTCCTTCGTTCTTGAACTTGACCATGCTAATAAACAGATTGAAACACTGTCGGCTCCGTTGGTACCCATTACTCGAGGAGTGGCGGTTCTTCCGATTGTTGGGATTATTAATGAAGAAAGAGCAGAAAGAATAGTAGAATTAACATTGATGAAAAGCCAGGAAGTGCACCTGGAACATCTTGTCATAGATTTATCAGGCATTACACATATCAATGATGAAGTAGTGTCTTCCCTGCTGCGGATCGTCAGTTTGATGAAACTAGTGGGCGTAGAACCTATGCTGACGGGAATCCGTCCTGAAATCGCAATGCAGGCAGTAAGGGTCCATATCGATCTGAAAGATATTCAAATTGAGGCTAATCTTGCTAACGCTTTAAGCTACTTGGGCTTTACGCTTCAAAGAAACCAATAGACGCCTTTCCGGTCCAGAGTCAGCTCTGGGTCTTGCAATGAAAAAAGAATTAATCTGTTGCTAAAGGCCTATGTATAAGGTAATGTTAAAATAAATAGACGAAAAATTATAAAAAATTACAATTACTTACATATGGGGGTTTATATGAACACGTTAATGACTAAAAAGAGTTCGGATATAGTGACTGACGAACTGGTAGTAAAGGCAATCGAACAACATCTGGCAATCATCCGGTTTGATGTCAACCGCCGAGTGGCTTATGTAAATGAGCTGTTTGCGAACTCTATGGGTTACATAGCAGCCGATATGCAGGGAATGCTGCATAAAAAGTTCTGTTTCCCCTCCTTTGCTAATAGTCCGGAGTATGAAGCGTTTTGGAGAAAGCTTCTTGCAGGGAATAGTTATCAAGGGAAAATAGAACGGGTGGATGCACATGGAAACAAGTTATGGCTGGAGGCCACCTACATGCCGGTTTATTCAGAAGATGGGCAAAGCGTCGTGGGTGTTTCAAAAGTGGCAACCAATATAACCAAAAGACAAACTGAAATCCTTAATATGGCAGATCACCTGAGTGAAATGTCCGAACAGCTGCATAATCGTTCCGAGATCGGTATAAAGAGAAGCAAAGAACTTCTGACAACCATCGAAAGAATTTCCTATGAATCAAAAGAAAATAAACAAAACCTTGAGAACCTGCAGAACCAGGCGAATTTTATTACAGGTATTGTTAAAACCATCCGTGAAATCGCTGCACAAACCAACTTGCTGGCGCTTAATGCTGCCATCGAAGCAGCCCGTGCAGGCGAACATGGAAGAGGGTTTGATGTGGTCGCAAAGGAAGTACGCAAGCTGTCTGAAAAGGTCGCAATGTCAATTACAGAGGTAAAGGATAACATCGACGGGATTGTCAAGGAAGTCGGAAAGGTGTCAGACAGCATTGAGCGGATTTCGCAGAGTGTGGATGAGAGCCAGAAACAAATAGATATCGCCATGCAGGAATTTGATGCAATCAGCAGCTCAGCTGAGGGACTGGATAAGAAAGCACAGGAGTTTACTTCTATCATATAATACTAGACCTGCGTCATTTTATATGGCTCTTTTCGTAAACTTTGTTGCTATTCTATACTAATTCCGAAAATAACTAACTATATTTTACCTTACTAACCTGGTAATCATGAAAAGAAAAGAGCTGCGTTCCCGATTAGAGAGAAATCCCTTTGTATCCGGAGAACAGGGCTGCTTGGGTTGAGTCTTGGAATGGGAATGAGGCTGTTAAAACATTGGCTGGCCGCGATTTTCTTTGGTGGACTTGCATTGTCGGGAGGTATTTTCCTTTTGTTATACATTATTAAGTTCTCTATACTTGGCCCAGCGGTTTCGGGGGCATCCCATTTAGCAGTCATTCTTGGAACCCTTGTGTTCTCGGTGCTGTATTCAGCCATCTGCTACAGAATCAGCACTCTTGGAATAAAGGAGCTGGACCGTATGCTGGCCAAAGGAGTTTCTTTAGGAAGGTAAGGATTCACCAAGGCCCTTTGCAGAAAGGGTCTTATTTAGGCTCTTTTCGTGAACTTTGTTGCTATTTATTACGAATTTTTGGTAGTTCACCAGAGAGACTCCCAAAACAAGAAAGAAAAACCCCTAGTAGTCAGGGGGGGAATCTGCTCCTTGGGATTTCCGTAAGCAGCAATCTAAGCTATGTAAACCGAACAAGGTAGTCCGGTGGTGTTCATTTTTCTCGGGAAGCCTTCACCATTTTATGAAAAGGACATTTGGAAAGAGCAGAATCATCGTCTCTCAGGAAATATTGCTTCCATTCGTAATTATCTTCACTGCCGTACTTTTTCAACTCGGGATGTGCCTCTATGTCATCATAATCATCCAGTCTCTTCCGGATTTGCTTTTGCACCTTCTCAGCGTATGCTGGGTTAGAATTAAATTCCTGCAGGACCCACCTCGGGGTGATGGCCATCATCATGTAGGGAAAAGAGCGGCTGTCCCTGTTCTTGTGGAGCGGGGTGGCACAGTACATGAAGTACTGCTCTCCATGAAAGCAAAATTCCCAATGTGAATCCTCGGGCTCAGTTGGAATATGCGCCGGCCAGTCTAGTTCATCCTGTTCATTCAACTGGTTCAGCAGCTTCCAGAATAAGAATTCAAAATCTTCCACTGTATTGGTCTCTACAAGGGCTGCTGGTGTATCAAAAAAAACGACCAGTGTGGTATACTTGCCGAAATCACGGCTCTTTATGGAATATTGCTTAAGGATCTCAGCAAGCTCTATTCCCGTGGATTCAGATCCTGGAAAGCCTGCAAAACCATAACGCAGATGCTTTAACCCATATGCCTGAGTGGCCGGAATGCAAGGGAATTTCTTCTTGCTCGTCATTTTATCTGAGAACCGGCTTATAGCATCTTTCTGCCATGGAGATAAACTTTCTGTTTCAGGACCATCTTCTTTATATAAAACCATACAAAAACACCCTCCTCTCAGTAAACAGAATATTACTGAGGAGGATATAGGTGAATGTCCTATGAATGAATGGGCGGGTGTCATGTATTAGAATGTGTTTTTATCATGGAGCAGGAGAGATCTTATTCAAAGCAATCATATAAAAAAAGCCGGCCATACATTGACCGGCCGGCACTATACTTTATTTCATTTTTAAGCTTAACCCAATTAAAAGCACTCCCGAGATGAGAAAGACGGCCTTCATCAGTGAAATCTTCCCCGATAAACCCATCAGCCCGATTGCCGTGGTAGAAAAAAATATTGTCGGTCCTACAAGGGCCAGCAAGGTATTGATGGCAAACGCCTTCTCAAGATCGTTGAATTTCAACATAAGCAAGGCAGCGCCAATTTCTATGCTTCCTGATAAAATTCTTAAAGCAACAATTGCCAAAAGAGCCTTTTCTATAAAGACAAACATCCAACGTCCCCTCACTATACAGTCTTGGTATGTAGAAATACGATCCTTCAAATTGATCGCTTGTACAATTTATGCAAAGTAAGGCAGCATTAGTAGTGAAATGAGGAAAATGCCTCTATAGGAGACGAGTTTAAAAGAAGGGTAGATAGAGCCAGGTTCAGATTGAGTGGATTGAGCGAGGTTCAACTTTAAGAAAAAAACAAGTAAGGGGGACTCCTTAAAAACATAAATGGGTGAACGGAAAAAAGGATCAGAGAATACCTCTGATCCTTTTTTCATTTAGTGCTTCATGGTGAATAAATCCTCCCTGACAACAGCTGATGCCGGTTTGTCTACAGGTCCTTTTACTTTCTCTGCTTCAGGAAAATCTTCCTCGATCAACAGTTTTCTTAAGGTGGAACTGATAGAATTAAAACATAATATCGTAAGTGCAAACAAGATCAATGGTACGACTACAAGGGTCGGTGTAATAAAGATTTGGTTAATGTTTATGCTGATTGTAGCAGCCCATTCATTGGTATGTGAGAAATATACAGGATTGGAAGGGTCCAACCCGCTAAAGGCAAAGTCTGCTATCTTAAGTCCACCGAGTGCCATTATTAATATGCCAAGTTGAATAAACAGCGCGAGAGCCTGTGATACCTGCTCGGAAAACAAGACAATGGAGTTTCTGCGGAACTGAGGGAGCAGGTGGCGCCTGAAAATATGAAACCGGCTTGCCCCCATGGTCCGTGAAACATCAATAAATTCTTGTTTCATAAATAGTTTCATCTCTTCGCCAAGATAAACGGCAAGAGAGGGGATTGTGATGAACGCAATGGCAAAGAGTTGAATGACAAAATAGTTGGTCGAAGTCAGATAATCTTCTTGGAAAATGTCCTCTAACGGCACTAATAGTGCAAAGACAATGATGGCGAGCGGGATATATTGAAAAGACTCACCCAGGTTTTTGAAAAATCTTCCTAAACGATTCGGCAGGAAGGAGTATATCACAGCAAATAAGAAACCGGCTGCAATCCGCAATAATGCCACAGTTAAAGCGGCGAAAATCGTGTATTTCGCCCCTGTGAGAAGCAAGAGCAGGAGATTCCTGCCGAGTCTGTCACTGCCTGCAGGAGGCATTTCGCTCGGTGTGAAAGGGGGAGCAGCAATGATTTTTCCATTTTCATCTTTCAAATAATCCACTACCTCGTCATAGCCGGGATTCACTACCGGAACCAAAAAACTGGTGATGAGCAGGCCAGCCAGCAAGAGGATGGGCAAGCCTAATTTAAAGATGAATGTTTTAGAGATGTTGTTCTCCTCCATTCAACCATTTTCCAAGAAGGTACGAACCTAAAGTGAATATGATGAAAAATGGGACAAATACAAGAAGCATGCCAATGAAGAATGCAGCGGAGGATGTTGTGGCCGTCCTCAGCAATGCAGTCATAAAGCCGTTGATATTAAACAGAACCTCGATAACCAATAGATTGGAAAGCATGAACAGGAATATTGGCTTCAGGTGAAAGAAGAAGTGAACCCATACATTCCTGAACAAGTGCACCCACAAGGTATAAGTCTTTTTAAAACCTTTGGCATAAGAGAATTCAACATAGGGCTTGGACTCTTCTTCTTTCAGTTGAAAAAGAAATTGCTTTAACAAAAATACGATAGGCAGAATAGATAAACACAGGATAGGCAGGAAATAGGTCCTTTCATCGCCGAACGCATAAATATTGAACAGCAGTACCCCGGTTTTTTTGAACAGCCAGACGATGAATAACTGAAACGCGACTACAATAAAGACATCTGGAAAAGCATCTAGAGTATTGATGATTTTTAATGTGAAGCGATATAGGCGCCGTGGCATCAGCATGATGGAATAGCTTAGCAGGACAGAAGCGGAAATCGCAGCGATGAATGCTGCTAAGATTATTGAAAAGGAATAGCCGTATGTATTGAAAAACACAGTGGTGATAGGATACTGCTTGTCTCCTTCTCCCCAGTAAATATAGAGAGAGGACAGATTAGCAAGGTCTATAATAGTCTGCTTCATTTGTTCTGCATAGATTCCTAGAGTAAGAACAAGCTCTGTATCATAATTCAATAATGAATTGATTCCACTTAAGAGAAATAATCCAAGTACGACAGTGAAAAAATGAAATGAGGTGTTCGCAATTTGCCTCATGGAACTCCTCCTTATTTGAAAATCCTAACATTTTTTTCACATAAAATGTTACAATAATGAAACTGAATTGTAAATAAAATTCTGAATAAACAGGTGATTTAATGAATAAGAAAACTTTCCTTTTCGCCATTCTTCTTTTACTCATTCCTGTCCTTACTGCCTGCCGGATTGACTTGGCCGGACAAGAAGAGTTTGCCCGCTCTGCTGCTGAAAAGATGAGAAGCCAATCTGCAAAAGAAGAAGATAGCCTAGGGGACTCTAATGAAAAAGAAACCTCAGTGGAAGCAAACGCTGAACCTACGAAGAAAGCTCCTATAGGGGAACCCACATATAAACTAGAAGGACAAGCCACTTTAAACGGAAGTGAAATCAGCATCCAAGGGAAAACAAATATACCTCCAGGAGCTATTGTATTTGCCAGGCTTAGAAGGTATAAGAGTGATGCAGAATTGGAAGATATTAAAAACTATCGTGTCGAACCATTCAGCAATACTGATGGTGATGTTTACATGGAGGTGTTATCAGATGGCACGTTTTCATCAAGAGGGAGATTTGAGCGAAGAAATCTTTCTTTAAGGTACCGGCTTGAATTGATATTCCTTCCAGAGATCGCCCAAGAAGGAACAAGGGAGCGAATAATAGAAGAGTTGGGCAGCCTGGACAATCTATCCGGAATGGTCCCTATAGAGACCTTAACCAGAAATTCCTTTAAGGAACCAGTGGTCCCTGGCTATATCAAATATGCAAATGTATTAAAACAGAACGAGGAAGGTGGAGATGGAGTGACGATTGAGTTTGTTTCTCCAGAAAATCTTCCAAACTAATAAAAAAGGATTGATGTGCTGATTATGAAAATCGCCATGGTGATTGTGTCAATTATTCTTCTTATTATCCTTTTCGTGTTCATTCTCGGGGTGCGAATGTACAAAAAAGAGATAGTTAAAGAGAATCCTGAATATATTATTGAGCTTGTTAGAGCAAAGCAATTGGGGGGTGAGGCAGCGCTTGCAATCCGTTATAAAAACGAAGAATGGGTGAACATCAATGCAGGGCATGTCCTTCCACTCGCCAGCACAGTCAAAATCATCTTGGCAATAGAATATGCTCAGCAGGCAGCAGAAGGGAAGATTGATCCCGAGCAGCCGGTCAGTCTTAAGACGCTGAATGACTTTTATATTCCCCATACAGATGGAGGAGCCCATGAGGCTTGGCTCTCTCAAATAGAAGACGTGGATGGCAAAGTTCCTCTAAGTGAAGTGGCAAAAGGAATGGTCGCCTTCAGCTCCAACGCAAATACGCACTATTTAATGAACTTACTGGGAGAATCCAATATCAATCAGGTTCTTGCAGCGTTAAACCTGGAGAGCCACGACCCGATTTATCCTATAACAAGCGCGATGGCGGTTCCTATCTACTTGAAAGAGAAGCATTCTTTTTCTGACGATGAACTGCTTGAAGCGCTTAAGGAAATGGAGATGCGGGAATACAGCCGGCTGGCAACTGATATAGGAGAAAGCTGGCTGACTCATCCAATGTCAGCACAAGAGAAGAAAGATCTTTTGAAGTTAATGGACATGGATGTCCAGAGAATCTGGTCAGATCGCTTGCCGGGTGCCTCCGCAGAAGATTATCTTTCCATCATGGAAAAGTTAAACAGTAAAACATATTTCAGTGCTTCTGTTCATCAATTCCTTGATCCAGTGATGGAGGGTGTTATGGCGAATCCGCAGAACCAAGAGTGGCTGGCACATGCAGGTCAAAAGGGAGGCTCGACTGCTTTTGTTCTGACTAATGCTATGTATGCAAAAGACAAGAAAAGCGCCGAGACAGAATTTGTATTGCTTGCGGACAACCTCAGCCCCCTGGAGCAGCGAAAGCTCTCAAGGAACCTGAATGGTTTTCAATTGAAGTTTTTGCGTGATGCCGAATTTCGGCTCAAGGTAAAGACCGAGTTGGAATCTTAAAGGGTGACAATAAATTTTTGTTCGTTTTGCTTTCTGGTATTAGTAAAAAAGGAATCCATCCTGTCCAAGTGAATTGTTGGAAGGAAGGGTTCCTTTTTTTAAAAGATAAGAAAATAAAAGGTTTAGTTCGAAAATTAGGGAGCGTTTCTTAATCCAGCTCCAGCGCCTAGCCCCTCGGGGTCAAATAACCCAAAGAGAATAAAAGGGAAGACCGCCTTTTTTTCTCTTTGGAACATTTGCCTGTCGGGGCTGATCGAGGCGCTAACGCTTTTTTGTGCAATCCAGCTCCAGCGCCTAGCCCCTCGGGGTCAAATAACCCAAAGAGAATAAAAGGGAAGACCGCCTTTTTTTCTCTTTGGAACATTTGCCTGTCGGGGCTGATCGAGGCGCTAACGCTTTTTTGTGCAATCCAGCTCCAGCGCCTAGCCCCTCGGGGTCAAATAACCCAAAGAGAATAAAAGGGAAGACCGCCTTTTTTTCTCTTTGGAACATTTGCCTGTCGGGGCTAAACAGGGCGCTTGCGCTTTTTAATTAAATCTCAATGATAATCGGTATAATCATCGGTTTCCGTTTTGTCTGCTTAAACAAATACTGGCCAACTGATTTCATGATGCTCTGCTTAATGACTTTCCATTGGAGGTTTCCTTGTGGCAGATCATCCAGTGTATCGCGGACAATATTATTGACCTTCCTGAGAAGTGCCTCGGAATCTTTCACATAAACAAAGCCGCGGGAAATGATATCGGGCCCTGAAAGCAGACGCTGTTCTGCCTTGCTCAACGTCAGGACGATAACTAGAATTCCGTCTTCGGACAGCTGCCGGCGGTCGCGCAGGACAATATTCCCGACATCGCCGACACTGACTCCGTCGACATAGGTGTCACCTGCCGCTACTGAGCGGGTCTGTCTTGCTTCTCCATCTTCTATATCAACGACCTCGCCATTTTTTATAATAAATGTATGGCCTGTTTCCACCCCGACAGATTCAGCCAGCAACCTGTGATGGTGGAGCATCCTTGTTTCTCCGTGAATAGGGATGAAATACTTCGGATTCATGAGAGTCAGCATCAACTTCAAATCTTCCTGATATCCGTGCCCGGAAACATGCATGCCGGTAGTGCTGCCTGTTCCATAAATAACGTGAGCTCCAAGATTGTACAGGTTATCAATGATTTTTGACACACCTTTTTCATTGCCAGGGATAGGGGAAGCAGCCAGAATCACAGTATCTCCAGGATCTATTGTCACATCGCGGAACTGTCCGGAAGAAAGGCGGCCAAGCGCAGCCATTTGTTCTCCCTGGCTGCCCGTACAAAGAATGGCAACTTTTTCGGAATGAAAGGAATCGATATCTCTATGGTCGATGATCATTCCTTCCGGGACATTCAAGTAGCCTCTTTCCAACGCGACTGACACTACATTGACCATGCTGCGGCCGAGAAGAGCGAGCTTTCTGTTTGTTTTCATAGCTGCGTGAACGACCTGCTGCACCCGGTTCACGTTGGAAGCGAAAGTCGAAACGAATATTTTTCCTTCAGCCTTTATAAACGCCTCATCCATATGGCTGCTGACGATGCTTTCAGAAGGAGAAAACCCTCCGCGTTCCGCATTGGTGCTTTCGGATAGCAAAGCTAAGACGCCTCTTTTACCGATTTCGGCCATTTTATGTATGTCCGACTTCTGGTTATTGAGAGGTGTCCAATCAAATTTGAAATCACCCGTATGGACTACGGTCCCTTGAGGAGTATCAAAAACGATGCCCAGGCAATCTGGAATACTATGGCTCACGTTGAAAAAGGAGGTTTTTATTGATCCGAACTCTATCACCGAATTGGAATCAATCGGTATAAGGGTCGTTTCCCTCCTCAATTTATGTTCCTCCAGCTTCAATTCAATAAGGCCAAGGGTAAAATTGGTCGCGTAGACGGGTACATTCAATTTTTTCAAAAGGTAAGGTACTCCGCCAATATGATCCTCATGTCCATGGGTGACCAGAAGTGCTTTGACTTTGTCTGCATTTTCTTCAAGATAACTTATATCCGGAATGATTAAGTCAATTCCCATCAGAGATTCATCAGGGAACTTTCCACCGCTGTCAATGATGACCAAGTCATCTCCGTATTGAAGGACATACATATTCTTTCCGATTTCATTACAGCCGCCGAGGGCAAAAATCGATAATAAGCTGGTATTTTCACTCATAGTTTTTCCTCCTGTTGGTGTTTTGCGCTTATCATTCCCTAGATGTTTTGGTTCTATTTACCTTATTAACTCAAGGAATCCAATCACCTGCTTATTTAGGATAACTTCGAAAAAAATAACCATAATACTCCTTATAACCAATATGTGGGAGGGTTACTATGAGATATAGAGAAGAACAGCCTTGTATAAGATGTGGGATCCCTTATTCCATTAAAGCGTTCTACTATAAAGGAAACGTGCTTATGCACTGCGGTATTTGCAGAGAAGAGATACGGGAGAACAAACATCTGGAAATGAAGCGGCTTCTGGCGGTCGAGGAAGAATTATCTTCTTAAACTTAATATATTTTATGAGGGCACTAAGTTGGATTAGTGCCCTCGATTTAAATAGGAAAACCTGTTGATATTAAAATAAATTCAAAGAAAAACAGTCTGTTAAATTATTATGCGGCTATAACCAGTGTAAAGAATCCATATTTTTCGTTCTTACTTCTTATGAAAGAAAGGACTCAGCCTCTCAGATAATAAAGAGGAGTTATGTGCAACTCTCATTCGTTTGCAGCATATACTGCTTGTGAAAGTTGGCTTCAGGCAAAAAAATAGCGCGTGGCTATTTTAAGGAGGTTGGGGAGTTATGCAGAAAGAGGTGAAACGAGAAAAGGACAACAAAATTTTGAAAAAAAGATTTCTTCGGTTTGCTATTACTCTGTTACCCGTAGCCCTTTCAATCATTTTGTATTTTTTAGTAAAATATAGGTTTTGAAATAGAGAGTAGATACTGATCAAATGAGCATCTGAAGTGCAGGTTGGACGGTTTGCAAGCTCCAAGCTTCTTAATACTGTCTGAGGCAGACGGTGTGACTCTGCGTTTTTTTGCCTATATTTTTGCACAAAGGAAACATTTTTAGGGGGAGTGAATATAATTTGGTGAACGCAAATAAAGGGGTGGTGAAAATGTATAATTCTGGCAGAATTCAGAAGAAGATCAACAGGTACGCTGTTGTCTTTAAAGCAATGGGAATCCTTAACGAGGAAGAATTGAAAAAAATAACCGAAAGGAAACAAAAGAAAAACTTTTAAAGAACAAATTTATGGAGATGTTCAACTATTTTTTAAAAAAAGGAATTTTTTTGGTTGAAGGAAACAAATAGTGTGTTGTAGAATATAGTTGAAAGCGGCTGGCAAAAGGTGGTGTATAAATTTAACACTGTACATCGATGAAAGGACTGTCCCTCTTAGTAGGATTAAAGCAGTAAAGTTATAAGTTGTAAGGCTTCTATATTTTTTTGTTTAAGAGTTGCCCTAGGGAAACTATTGTGTGGTCGGTTAACTAAATTGTCCTAAGTTAAAAACAAATGAAGAGAGGTATGTAAAGATGAGAATGATGAAAAATGCTTTTTTGGCTGGTGCTGCACTTCTATTGATTTTAAGTGGATGTTCGAACAATGGCGAAACAGAGGCGGAAGCAGATGGAGGTAAGATCAAGGTCACATCAACGATCGGCCAGATTAATGATATCGTAAAAAACGTGGGAGGTGAACATGTCGACTCTGCAGGTTTGATGAAGTCAGGCGTTGATCCCCATCTTTATAAGGCATCTCAAGGTGACATAAAAAAACTGGAGGAAGCAGATCTGATTTTCTATAACGGATTGCATCTTGAAGGGAAAATGATTGAGATTTTCGAGAAAATGGAAGATGAAAAGCCAACGATTGCGGTAACAAAAGATATACCGGAGGCTGAGTTGTTAAAGTCTGCAGATGGATACGCGGAGCATGACCCTCACGTGTGGTTTGATATAGAGCTGTGGATCAAGGTCACTGAAACAGTGACGGAAGAGCTTTCCAACTATGACAAAGAGAATGCCGGCGAATATATAGCGAATGGAGAAGCTTTCATTCAAAAATTAGAGGAACTTGACCAATATGCCGAAGAACAGATATCGACCATACCTGAACAATCCAGAGTCCTGGTTACAGCTCATGATGCATTTGGATATTTTGGTGAAGCTTATGGCATTAAGGTAATGGGACTTCAGGGGATCAGCACGGCTTCTGAATCAGGGTCAAAGGATGTCAGCGAGCTGCGGGATTTCTTGGTTGATAATAAAGTGAAAGCGGTCTTTGTAGAATCAAGCGTGCCGAAAAAAGCCATCGAAGCCGTCATTGAAGGAGCAAAGGAAAAAGGGCATGAAGTGGAAATTGGTGGAGAACTCTTCTCAGATGCCATGGGAGAAGAAGGGACCGAAGAAGGAACGTATTTGGGAATGGTCCGCCATAACGTGGATACGATTGTCAATGCTCTGAAATAAAGGAGGAGTTAGAATGAATTCACCATTAAAGGTACAAAACCTGGCAGTAGCTTATCAAAAGAAGCCGGTATTAAGGAATATTTCGTTCAGCGTTCCTGAAGGCAGCTTGATCGGGATCATTGGACCCAATGGAGCCGGAAAATCAACGCTGATAAAATCGATACTTGAACTGATACCTTCCTTGGGAGGTGATGTCGAGATATTCGGAAGCTCATATAAAAACTCCCGAAAGCGTGTAGGATATGTCCCTCAAAGGGAATCAGTCGACTGGGATTTTCCGACGGATGCTCTGGATGTTGTAACAATGGGCCGTTACGGCCATCTTGGCTGGATCAGCCGACCAAGGAAGAAAGATAAAATGTTTGCCATGGAATGCTTGGAAAAGGTCGGGATGGCGGAATATGCCAACCGCCAGATCAGCCAGCTTTCGGGAGGGCAGCAGCAGCGCGTATTCCTTGCTCGGGCTTTGGCTCAGGATGCAGATCTGTATTTTATGGATGAACCATTTGTTGGGGTAGATGCGGCTACTGAGAAAGCGATAATCTCTTTATTAAATGAATTGAAGCAGCAAGGAAAAACGGTTCTCGTGGTCCATCACGACCTTAATACTGTTAAGGAATATTTTGATTGGATCATGCTGCTCAATGTAGAGTTAATCGGAGTAGGGCCAACGGAAGATCTCTTTACAAAGGAATACTTGCAAAAGACATATGGTGGAAAACTAACTATGCTGGACTCCGGTTCAACAGCTTTGATAGGGAATTGAGGTGATCGGATTGAACTGGCTTACTTTCTTTCAAGACCCGAATACTCAATGGATTTTGCTTGGTTCCATGCTGCTGGGGATAAGCAGCGGGGTCATCGGATGTTTCGCATACCTCCGAAAGCAGTCACTCATGGGGGATGCCCTTTCTCATGCAGCTTTACCAGGAGTCTGCACAGCCTTTATGCTGACAGGAACCAAATCTATTGGCTTCTTCCTGATCGGGGCAGTTATTGCAGGTTTATTAGCCACTCTAATGATCAGCGTAATAACGAAATACTCAAGAATCAAGCAGGATTCTGCGCTGGGAATTATCCTGACAGTTTTCTTCGGAGTTGGGATTGTTTTACTGACACAGATACAGCACAGCAGCAGCGGAAACCAAAGCGGTTTGGATAAATTTTTATTCGGGCAGGCAGCCTCCATGGTGCAATCGGATGTTTACACCATGGCAGCCATCAGCCTGTTCCTGGTTGGTGTTTGCGCCTTGTTTTTTAAGGAATTTAAACTGCTGTCTTTTGATCCAGGCTTTGCAAAAGGAATCGGTCTTCCGATTTTCCTGCTTGATCAGTTCATCATGCTCCTTCTCGTAATTGCCGTTGTCATTGGCATTCAGGCAGTGGGCGTAGTTCTGATGGCAGCATTGCTGATAACACCTGCAGTATCTGCCCGCTATTGGACAGAAAAGCTGCATGTGATGGTCGTTCTCGCCGGCGTTTTTGGTGCATTAAGCGGATTTGCAGGTACCATCGTCAGTACAATGGCTTCCAATCTGCCGACAGGTCCGCTTGTCGTACTGTCAGCCACTGCACTCTTTGTGGTCAGTATCATTTTCTCACCTACAAGAGGGGTTCTGGCGAAAGTTAAAATGAGGATGGCGGCAAAGCGGAATTACGAAGAGGTATACATGAACACTAAAGTGAAGGAGAGGTCCTCATGAATGATTTCTGGATAATATTGATTGGCGCTCTCGTGGCTTGCTCCTGCAGTATTCTAGGATGCTTTCTAGTTTTAAGAAAGATGTCAATGATAGGGGACGCTATCAGTCATGCAGTCCTTCCGGGAATTGTGCTGGCATTTCTGTTTAGCGGTTCAAGGGATTCGCTGTTCATGATGATTGGGGCAGCAGCACTAGGATTGGTAACCGTGTTTTTGATACAAATGTTCCAGAATAACGGCGTGCAGTCTGATGCTTCGATCGGCGTTGTTTTTACTGCACTATTTGCAATTGGAGTGGTGCTCGTAAGTTTATTTACAAGGCAGATCGACTTGGATTTGGATTGTGTCCTTTATGGCGAGATAGCCTACGCTCCATGGGATACCTTTCAAATTGGCGGCATGAGCTTAGGCCCTGCCGCTGTTTGGGGAATTGGATCCGTGTTCTTGCTGAGCATTTTGATTATAAGTTTGTTCTATAAACAATTCAAAATTTGTTCTTTCGACCCTGCGATGGCAGCTGCATTAGGAATTCCCGTAGTTTTGTTTCATTATCTTTTGATGGGATTAGTATCATTAACAACTGTCGCTTCATTTGAAAGTGTTGGTGCCATACTGGTCGTCGGAATGATTATTGTACCCGCAGCTACCGCTTATCTGCTGACCGAAAAGCTGAGCAGCATGATTTTCATCAGTATGGGTGTTGGTATTATCAGTTCCATTGCAGGATACTATCTTGCTTACTTTTTGGATGCGTCGATTGCCGGTTCGATGATTTCTGTTGCAGGCGGATTATTCTTACTTGTGTTTCTGTTTTCTCCGTCGCACGGAATTGTTGTGAAGAAAGTAATCAGAAGAAAGCTTGTTTCTGGCGAAGCAGTTTAGAAAGAGGTGATCTAAGATGCCATCACCCTCGGAAGAAAAGTATTTGGAAGAGATATATTATGCTGTATTGGAAAATGGATATGCCAGAATTTCTTTAGTAGCAAAATCATTGAAGGTAGGGATCTCCTCTGTTTCAAAGATGGCTGGCAGATTAGCTCAGGAAGGGTTTATTGATTACAAACCATATGGAATTATATCACTAACACAAAAAGGGATGAAAAAAGGCCGTGAATTGGAGAGGAACCATAAAGTACTCGAAGAATTCTTCCGTTTGGTGGAATTGGAAGAAACCCTCATTGAGCAGGAGGTCATGAATATAGCACATCACTTAAGTAATGAAGCGTTGAAAAAAATAGAAATACATGTAAAAGAGAAGAGGACCAATTCATAACATTCCTAATTTACTAAGTGGTAACTGGTTTTATAACACCATTTTGATGGCCAGATTCATGGGATGAGCAGCGGATTAGTTCCTCTGCTCTTTTTTTTGTTATGAGAGACTCTTGAACACCAATTTATGGTAAAATGGAAATGTTTTATTGTAGAATTTAGTCGAGAGGGGGAAAGAAAGTGGTGGCAAAATCGTTTGTAAGAAAGCTGTTGGAGCCAATTCTTATAATACTTGGAATTCTGTTGGTAAGCGCAGGGTCAGGATTATTTCTTACTCAAAGACCGTCATTAAGGACTTATTGGGAGAGCTTGCGGAGTGTGCTGGTTGATTTATCACATCCGTTCCAGCTTGTTTATATTAACCCCATATCGGATGTGGAGAGGGAATTGTTCCCGATTATCCTTACAGCTTTCGCCAGCAGTGCAAAAATTGTGTTTCTTGCTTTATTCATTGCCATAGTGGTATCAGTTCTGCTGCTGATACTCTACTATTCAGCAGGGAAGTGGATCAGGGGAGTGATGAAATCAAGCTCTTTTCTAGTAAGCTCGCTTCCTGATATCTTTGTGATTTCAGCTTTGCAGATTTTTGTCGTCTGGTTCTTCAAACAGTCAGGAATATTATTAATCGACGTGGCGTCGGTCGGAGAGAATCAGGTGATTCTATTTCCTGCTGTAACGCTGAGTATCCTCCCGGCATTTTTCTTCCTTGGATTGATGGTGTCTTTTGTCGGGGAGGAAGAGAACTTACCTTACGTCGAGCTGGCCAGGGGAAAAGGCCTGACAAAGTACAATCTGCTCTTCGTACATATGATCCGAAATATCTTGATCAGTTTAACTTATCATGCAAAGCAAATTGTCTGGATGATGCTTTCCAATCTATTAATCTTAGAGTATCTATTTAATGTTTTCGGTGTAACATCTTTTCTATTCACCTATAACACACCATCTATCTTTGCAATTACGGCAATCCTCCTCTTTATTCCGATTTATTCTCTATTAAAAGGACTGCAATTTGTAATAAAGCAGAAAATCGGGAAGGAGATGAGCTTATGAGGAATCGGACCGCTTATAAATGGAGCGTGTTCATATGTACTGCTTTTGTAGTCTTGATGGTGGGGGGAAGCCTGGTATTCAATAATATCTTTGATGGAGAGATTCCTCAGACCACCTTGAAATATGATGAATCAGGAAACCTGATTGGTGGAGCACCTTTCAAGCCTTCTCTTGATTTTCCTTTTGGAACGGACCGTAATGGGTATGATATGTTTTTTAAGGTACTGCAGGGAGCTCAATATACGTTGGGAGCAGCCATTCTCATTTCTATTATAAGTTTTTTGATATCTTTTGTTTTTGGAATAGCAGGAGGTTTTCGAAATTCACGAAGCAAGTACGTGACACAGACAATCCTGACCTCTTTTTATTTTATTCCGCAGTCAATCATTGCTTATAACGTCTTATACCCTTTACTTTGGGAGACGTCTGCCGGATTTCAGACCACTTTTACCGAGAGGGTTATATGGCAAATCGTCACCCTTGCCTTGATCACGGTCCCAACGACTGCCATTTTAATTTCCAACGAAACTCGGGAAATCCTTCAGAAAGAATTCATCTTGAGTGCCAGGGTACTTGGAGGCAGCAAGTTTTTTCTATTTAGGAAGCATCTGCTGCCTCATTTGAAAATGAGATTGTTCATCATCTTTCCAAAAATCATCATCCAAGCTTTATTGATCATTGCACACTTAGGGTTTTTCACTCTGTTCTTTGGGGGAACCGATGTATGTTATGAGCCGTTTTGTGATCCGCCAAAGCCTTTTGTACAGGAATGGGCAGGCATGATGGCGATGAACTATAAAGATCTTTTCAACGCATCGTGGATATTCATGGTGCCGATGCTTTTCTTTTCACTAACTATTCTTTCGCTGAATGGGATAACTAAAGGGTTGGAAGGCTTGTCTACTTCGGAGAAGAGAAAAAAAGGAATCTTTTTGGAAACGGACAGAGAAGAACGTTACGTTTCCGATTCAAAAGATACCGCTAACCTATTTCGTCTGATATCCAAAAGTTGAATCCTATTTATGAGGTTGCTGGAAAATGATGAGGATTCAGTGATTCAATAGATGTTTCACAAGATTAGCAGCGGTGACAGGCTTCTGCTGTTTGGCATAATACTACAGAATCAGCGTTCTCACTAGAAAAGCAGTTGCCAATAGATGAAATGTTGCTTATTTGCCACTTCAGAAACTAGTCGAAATATTATATGATTTATAGGAATGAAGTTTTGTTACATAACTATTAAAAGGGAAGTACCCTGTAAATCAACCAAACTTAGAAACATAGCCGGTCATGATAGTGAATAGGCTGGGGGTTTCTTTTTAAAATACACATTTCTAGAGGAGAGATTATAATGAAGTCGACTGGCATTGTCCGTAAAGTGGACGAACTGGGGCGTGTTGTGATTCCTGTCGAGCTGCGCCGCACATTAGGAATTGCTGAAAAAGATTCTTTGGAGATTTATGTGGATGAAGAAAAGATCATCCTGACGAAATACAAGCCTAGTAAGACCTGCCATATCACAGGTGAAGTGTCAGAAAAAAACGTTGAGATTGCAGGCGGGAAGTTGATTCTGAGCCGTGAAGGGGCCGAAAAGATTATAAGAGAAATACAGGAATCCTTTCAGGAAGAAAAATAGTGTACTGAATGTAAGCACCTTGTAGATGAATTCTCAGGGTGCTTTTTTTTATAGCTCCAAAGTAAACGAAAAGAACCAAATAAAAAGCCATGTCCTAAATGAGTAACAAGCAATAAAAATAAGGGAGAATTTTTTCATTAATTATAAGTTTAGGATTATTTTGGCTTAAATAATGGAAGTGATTTCCTTTATATGAAGAGATCGTACATAATTTATAGGTTTTAAGTCTATTAAGGGAGTTTTCTTCCTTTATTTTACCTGTTTTTCCTGCTATTTATTAATTAAGGGAATCTTTTTCCTCTATCTTAAAGATGAAAATCGGACAGCTATACAGAATTCAGTTCCACCCCCAATCACCCATGACCACGCCTTCTTAATGGATCTAAAGGTTATCTTGAAAAAATTTTGCCTCAAGGCGCTTCATTTTTTATCCATCTCCTGGCGTCCAGCAATAAATAAATATGAAACTTTCATTCAATGACAATCGTCTAATACACAGTAATTAGACGGAGGGAAGCGTTCAAATGGAAAGTTTACTGCTGAAAGTCATTATATTTTTAGTGCTGTATGCACTCGTCATCATTTTGTTCAATACAGTGATGAGAAAAAAACTTAAGGTGAAGAGGAAGAAGATCTTTTCCTACAATCATTTAAATGAAAAACATAAAAAAATTGACTGGATGATTAGATTCAGTTTCATTTTAGTATTAATCATTAGCTATCTCTATAATATGTCACAGGAGATATATGATCCGGTTTGGTTTATGGAGACTCATACCCTGCTGTTGGGATTTATCTTGGTTTCAGAGGTGGCGAGGGCCATTATGGAAAAGCGATATGCTGAAAATAAAAATGACTACAAATTCACGCTGATTCAAACAGGTTTTATTGCCGTAACTTTACTATCGTTTTTTGCCACAGATTTTTTGGGGGTGTTTAATTAATACAATAATTGTTGCTGAGGCTTTATCATCCTTTCGTACACTAAACTCAGCCACACGCGGTCGTTTAGATGGGTGTTTTACCCTGCAGCTTCATTAAAAAATCAAAAGGCGCTCCTGGTATTGAACCGGGCGCCTTCTTAATAAATTATTATTCTATGTCATTTGCCTGCAATCTTCTAATATTAGCAGAGTGAAAAGGAGATCCCTCTGCTTCATCCACCACGCTGAAAATATTGCCGTCGGGATCATAAAAATCGAAGCACTTCATCCCGCCAAAGTCTTCAATATGAGTGGTGACAACTCCTCTGCTTTGAAGCTGCTGATGAACATCATTAATATCTTCAACAACAAAGTTAAAGTAGACATTTTTCTTCTTGCCATGGATCGCAAATTCTGTAGGTTGAGGAGCTGTCGTCTCAACCAGTCCTAATTGAGTGGAACCTGATGGAAAGTAAAATCCAGCGCCGCCTTCCCATTCATCAATCTTTTTGACACCCAGATTTTCTTCATACCAACTGGCAGACTTCTTAAGGTCAGTGACAGGAACAAAGACACTTCCAACTTTAAACATACTATACTCTCTCCTTTATATATGAATTCTTATGTACAACGAATACAATGATAAAAAGGTTACATAAAACTTTAAAAAAGTTTAGGGTGGTCATATGATTTTTGCAGACATGGAATCAATAATGAGAAAAATTTATAAATACTGTTTGAGTTTAACTAAGTCTGCGTGTCAGGCAGAGGATTTGGTACAAGAGACTATGCTAAAAGCATACAACGTTAAAAGCTGCGAGCCTGGTCGAATCCTTACGATTTCTTTTCTCTATACAACAGCAAAAAACCTTTTTATAGATGAAAAAAGAAGAAGAGTAACGGGTTCTGTTTTGAAGTGCAAACTTCTAATTAGCCAAAGAAAAGGTTAAGTGATTCGTACCCGGAAACAATGTCTGTTGATTTCCACTCCAGGTGCGTGACTCTGCGGGGCGTGCGGTGAGCCTCCTCGGCTTCATAAAAAGCGGAAGCGGCCGTTCAGCGACGTACGGATTTTAGGGCTCTCGTATGAGATAAAGGAAACACAACGAACGAAGTGAGTTGATGTTGACTTATCGCAAGGAGAGAGACCGAAATCTGCTAGTCGCTGGCCGCTGGAGCTGGATTCGCCTGTGGGGTCTCACCTGTCATCAAAAGTGGAAGCGCCTAGGTCAGCCCCGACAGGCAAATGTTCTCAAGAGAAAAAAAGGCGGTTTTCCTTTTATTCTCTTGGGGTTATTTGACCCCGAGGGGCTAGGCGCTGGAACTAGACGATCGCTAGTCCCGCAGGAGATCACGCACCTTCCGTTCCAATCAAATTATTGTTAGATTTTTTATAATTAACTACTCTCCTATTTAGTAGTATTGGTTATAGGAAATTGTGCCTCAAATTTTGTAGAACAAAAAGTTCTGTCATTTGCTATTTAGGGTACATTTTGTATTACCAATTGAACAGAGTTACTAGCAAGATTACCCTTAAATCAACAAAAAAAGGTGTGCCAAAATCAATGCGGTTTGACATTCCTTTTGATATGCAATTGTTAATTTTGTACTCGAAAACAGAACCAGTTAGAAGAAGAGATACTATTCTGTTTAAGGAAGATTTTTTGGGGGTGATGGGTAATTCTTTGGAATACGACAGCTTAATAGAAATCTTATTCTCGGTACTGCCTTTACAACAAGCCATGCTCATTACCCAAAAAGATGTCTTCTCTTATACAGTAAAAGAAATCGCCTGTATGCTCAGGACAAATGAGGAGGCCATCAAAACGTCTTTGCACAGATCCAGAAAACGGTTGAAAACAACATCTATTGACTCCGTTACACACGCACACACCAAGCTGGGTAATCAGCAACTGTTTCTAGAAATCTCACTAGCGATAAAAGAAAACCATCCTATGAAACTATTTCTCTACAGCGGAATACTATCCTCGAGAAACTATCACGTTAGAAGAAATAATTACTCATCGTCTTTTCATGTGGCAGACCCGGACGGAAATATATTGGAAATCGTGTCCTGAATTCGAGTCTTTTTCGATCACTCACATAGAAATAAAGAAGGAAATTACAAAACAAGTATCATGAAACCTTTTCCGCTGCTATTCGTAAATAAATGGATGAGAAGACGACCTAATCATAGAAAAGGTAGACAGGAGAAAACAATGGAACTTTTTATATTCAGTGTGTTTGCAACACTCATAATAATGATGACAGCTTATTCTTTGGTGAAATTATTTAATATAGCCTATAAAAGAAAGGTGATTACCATCCGGAAGTTCAGGATGCTGTCTTTGACCGTTATTGGTATAGCAGTGCTGGCTGCGTCAATCATGCCTTTCTTTTACCACCGATTATTGAAGGTTTTTCTTTAAAATTTGAAACAGAAAAGGTGACCCTCTATGAAATAAGTTGTCATGGCGGCAATGGTTTTTGTGAACCTGGCAAGTGAATACATTTTAAACGGCAAATATTCTGCGATTGCCAGCTGGCTTGTGGCGGCACTTTTTTTCTTAGGCACTTTATTTTATATAAATGCAAAACATTCACTTTCAAAAAGATAAAAACTCTCATTTCTTTGAAAGTAGATGGAGGTAAAGCTTATGATCAGGATGACTAAGGCAGTGAACGGCCAACTATTATTCTGGGAAGTCTGGCAGGAGTTCAACAAGCAGGTTTTCGTTCAAAAGGGAACAGTCGGCAGTACGGGAGAGAAGGAAGAAATGAGAGTGAAGCTTTTTCAGAGTGCAGAAAAAGTGATGAAGGATTTAGCAGATGAAAAAGCCCGGCAAGGATATGAATATCATAAGGAACAAGATTTGTTTGAACTGATTGTTCGATACGAATATGATGAAAACCAAGAGTGGAAAGAAACACTCGAGGTAAAAGACGAAGTTGAATACATACTGAATGAAGGGTTGGGAACAACAGGAAATGGAGCTTGCTTTGAAGGAAGTCTGGAAGCAGGCAGGGTTTCAATCGTCAACTATGTGGTTGATGTTGAGAAAGCTATTACCACCATAAACCAAGAGTTAAAGAAAACCGCCAGCATTGAAGGTAGGGAGTTAGCTTTTTTCTTGGAAGAGGATGGGGAGTATATTTCTCTAGACCGAAAAGAAAGGACGGCAAAGTGAAAAGAGGCATCCGTTTTATCCCAATAAATTAAGAAGAAAACTGCTGCCAATACTGCGTCCAGTCTTCTGTTAAAACTTTTTGTTTAGCGTTGAGTCTATCGATCATTTCATATTGTTCAGCCAATGCACGTCACCATTTTTGTTTTTTTCTATTTTTTCAAGCAGGTTCTATTATATGCTTGGATTTCGTCGGTTAAGGATTATAGCAGGGGCAAGTAAAAGGATTGAAATTAAAAACTCAATCAGCCAAAAGCTGCTTGGAGAAGGAGTATTCTTAATGAATAATTTAGTAAAAAAGCTCCAGCCATTTATAGATGGAAATTCACTAATAGAAATCGTCGAGGATGAATTTTCGTATAACGTAATCGAGGTCGAATCGGAAGAAGTTTATGGATTTGTCTATATAGAAGAAGGTGAATTTTGTGGTTTTCAGAAAATGGAGAGTGAGGAAGAGGAACAAACACCATTTGACACTTCTCCAAATGTAAACAAAATGCTGGCGGCAGCCAAGTTATTTGCAGATTCATTTATAGATCGTGATGTTCACTTCAGTATGCTGAATGAGTGGAGTGACAACAGCTTCATGATTACCTATGAAGAACGTGACCCAGAGTTGGGCCTTGAGATTCCGCACACTGGTTTCACTCTTTTCTTTACAAGGGATGGGATTCTGACTTCGGCAAACACAGGAAAAACTGATTTTCAACTAGAGTATCCAGAGATCACGCTCTCAAATGAAGAGGCTAAGCAGGTGTTAAAAGAATCCAACTATGTGCAGCTTGACCTTCATATTCCTGATGAACCTGGGACTGAACCAGAGCTGATATATCGTTCCAGCCACGACATTATGAGTGTCGGAGTGGATGGAAGAATAGAGAGAGTAACAGAATTTATAGGTGCGGAGGAACTCTCGGCAGAAAAGATTTCCTGCGTGCGTCCGGCCTCTACTATTGAAGAGATGCTTGGGGTAAATGAAGACTTGGAACAAAGAACATGGGAGGTAGACTCTGTAATCTGGATTGACCCAGCGGCAGAGGCAGAAGAAGATGAAGAAGCAGAACCGTTGATATCAATAGTATCTAATGAGACAGGTTATTTTAGTTACTCTAATTTGCCGTTTAATATGCCTGAAGATTCTTCGCCAATGGCAATTGAGATCTTAAAAGAAAAAGCGCTGGAAGTGTTGGAGCTGGTCGAAGGAAAGATACATGAAAAATTTGTTTTGGAAGTACCTACGATAACGGAATTAACTGAAGAGCCAGAGGATATAGACGAGGAAGTTGATGTCATAGAAGAGGAAGAGGAAGGTCTTTATCCTGAACCTGAACCTACGCAAATGTTCACTTTTTACAGAGAACATCACGGATACCGATTAGAAGGACTCGAAGCCCATGTTCATGTCGGCCTGTACACAGGCTTAATCAGAGAGTGTTCGGTGACACGTTTAAGCCCTGAACAAACAGCAGGCTTGGAAAAGTTAAATTTGGAACCTGCCATAACTTTACAAGAAGCAGAAGAAAGGGTCTTTAGAGATATTAGTATGAATTTAGCCCGATGTGTTAAAAATTTTGACGACGAAAAATTATATACTCTATGCTATATGGTGGATTTCCCTGAAACAGGCGGGCATATCGAGAAAATCAATGCACACACAGGAGCCGTCAGTTACGTAGAAACAGGAATACTGAAAGAAAGTGATTGATTTACAGTCGTATAAATTATAAAAGGTAATAGTATGATTACCTGACAAACACCCTGCTGAATTGGGAGTGTAGATTGATAACCGTATGATTACATGGAATGCAGCCTCGAAAGATTTAGGCGCGATTGCAAAAAACCTGGGAATAACTCATCTCCTGTTACCAATAAGACAGCAAGAAAACGACCCGTTTAAAGCGAGTCATTTTCCTGCTGTTTTCTGTTTAAAGGGAATGAGATTTTCGCACTAAACCATTTTCTACTATTTCAGCCATTGCTCCGCTTTTCAGCCCATCTTAGACTGAAGATCTGGTCCATGTTATTTAAACGAAGGGACCTATTAACACTGGTGGTTTTGATTTAAAGTGAAATTTTTCATCATAATGTGAGAAAAGAAGAAATTAGTGTAAGTAATTTTATCGAGAAAGAAGGATTACAATAATTCAATATTTTTTTCCCTGCACTCCATAAGGATTGATTCATCCCAGACAGAAGCCTGAACCTCACCGATGTGGACTTTTTTCAGAAGAAACATACATAACCTGGACTGTCCGATGCCCCCTCCCATAGTGTACGGATATTTTCCATTCAATACGGATTGGTGGTAGGGAAGGGACTTACGCTCATTATTGCCAGCCTGCCAAAGCTGGTAAAGCAGTGCTTGCTCATCAACCCTGATACCCATGGAGGAAACTTCAAACGCCGTGTCGAGAACCGGATTCCATAAAACAATATCTCCGTTCAGTGTCCAATCATCATAATCGGGAGAGCGTCCGTCATGCTTTTCTCCGGATTGCAGGAGGCCTCCGATCTGCATGATGAACACTGCGCCGAATTGTTTGGCAATCAAATCCTCCCGCTCTTTAGGTGAATGGTGAGGATAACGGTTCTCAAGGTCTTGAGTGGAGATAAAGTGGATGTCTTCAGGAAGAATGGGAATCAGTGAGCTGTGCAGTTCTCCCATATACTTCTCGGTTGCTTTGATTGCTTCATATATGTTTTTCACTTCTTTTTTTAGCGTAAGGAGATTACGCTCTTCCTTAGATATCACCTTTTCCCAGTCCCATTGATCCACATAGATGGAATGGAGATTATCGAGTTCTTCATCACGCCGGATAGCATTCATTTGCGTATAAATCCCTTGGCCGATAAGCAGCCCATAGCGTGAAAGAGCCGCCCGTTTCCATTTTGCCAGAGATTGGACGATTTCCACATTTTCATTTTGTAAGTCAAAAGCATCAAAGGAAACGGTTCGTTCAACACCATTGAGGTTATCGTTAAGGCCTGTATTCTTTTTTAAAAGAAGAGGTGCAGTCACTTTAATAAGATTAAGGGACTTTGCCAGCTTAGATTCAAAATGGTTCTTTACTTCATTAATCGCAAGTTCTGTGTACAGCAAATCAAGCTTAGACCGATACCCAGCCGGGATTTTAAATGTTTTTGTCATTCCATCATCCTCCAATGCGTTCTGCTGGATCAAATTGAATAATATTCAACCCAGGTAAGTTACTCTATGGTGATAAGCGGAGAAATGCAACAACAATTGCAGTTTGAAATCCTAATGTATGCAGAAAGGTTGAAAAGAAGACCAACTCGATGCATCTCCTTAGACATAGTGAGGGAATAGGTCTATAATCCACAGTGAAAAATCAGTCATTTTTAAAACTTTGCTCTAATATCGAAAAAACAACGCAAACCTGTAAAAGTAGAATAAGAGCTGATTTTATTGTTGTTGATAAAGTTATAATACCGCGGGGATCTAAAAGCAGCGAAAGAGAAGGAGGAGGGGGATACATGAAAAGATGGGTGTTCGTGTTATTATTACTCACCACAACAGGACTGATGGGTTCTTCCTTTGCTGTCGGAAAAATCGGTATGGAATACGTTTCCCCTCTTTTACTTGTAGGATTAAGATTMACAATTGCAGGCGTGCTGATGGCGATTGCCGTCAAACTAACCAAGCGGCCGCATCCCAGCCAGGTAAAAGACTGGGGTAAAATTGCTTTGGTCGGAAGCCTCCAGACTGCTGGGGTCATGGGCTGCATATTTCTCAGTCTGAGGACCATCACAGCAGGGGAGTCATCCATCCTGACTTTCACAAACCCGCTGCTGGTTGTAGTATTCGGTACGCTGTTTATGGGGATGAAATACCGAAGGCTTCAATGGCTCGGCGTCATGATGGGCATCGCAGGTGTTTTTATCACCTTGGGAGCAAGTCTTGATGTTGGGCAAATCGGTTTTCTCCTTGGTTTCATGAGCTCCGTTTTCTGGGCAAGTGCAACGCTTGTGATGAAAAAATGGGGAAGAATATTCGATACGTGGGTTATGACAGCCTATCAGATGTTATTTGGAGGAATCATGCTGCTCCTTGGCAGCGTTCTTTTTGAACAGGCCAAAATCATTTTTACTCAAGGTTCCATCGGAATCATTCTTTGGCTTGCCATCATGGCATCGATTGTTCAATTCGCTATCTGGTTTTATCTTTTGCAAAAGGAAGATCCGGCAAAAGTGAGTTCATTTTTGTTCCTGGCCCCAGTATTTGGAGTCTTGACCGGCTGGCTGCTGTTGAAAGAGCAGCTTCATTTCACCACTTTGATAGGCGGAAGCATAATTCTACTTGGCATTTATCTGGTGAATAAGCCTGTGAAGGAGATGAGGAATCGAAGAACTTCTTAGTCAGGGGGCAGGCTGGGAGGTTCTTCCGTTAGCATAGTTGTAATTAGTGCCTTTCACTAGATAAAAACGGACATCACAATCCCTCATAAATGGATCTTGGCCCAGCCTTTGGATACACATCCTGCTTTCGAACTCATCCCTCATGTAGCCACTACCGGTTTCTGGGTACACATCTCTGGCTAAAAACCATAACTCATGTATCCGGATCAGTCCCTGGGTACACATCTAGGGCTGAAAATTATAACTCATGTATCCAGGATTGGTCCCTGGGTACACATCTCGGTCTAAAAGCTATAACTTATGTATCCAGCGTCGGCCTCTGGATACACATTTCGGTCTAAAAGCTATAACTTATGTACCCAGCGTCGGCCTCTGGGTACACATCTAGGTCTAAAAGCTATAACTTATGTATCCACCCTCAGCCTCTGGATACACATCTCGGTCTAAAAACCAAAACTCATGTATCCAGGATTGGTCCCTGGGTACACATCTCGGTCTAAAAGCTATAACTTATGTATCCAGCGTCGGCCTCTGGATACACATTTCGGTCTAAAAGCTATAACTTATGTACCCAGCGTCGGCCTCTGGGTACACATCTAGGTCTAAAAGCTATAACTTATGTATCCACCCTCAGCCTCTGGATACACATCTCGGTCTAAAAACCAAAACTCATGTATCCAGGATTGGTCCCTGGGTACACATCTCGGTCTAAAAGCCATAACTCATGTATCCAGGATTGGTCCCTGGGTACACATCTCGGTCTAAAAGCTATAACTTATGTATCCAGCGTCGGCCTCTGGATACACATTTCGGTCTAAAAGCTATAACTTATGTACCCAGCGTCGGCCTCTGGGTACACATCTAGGTCTAAAAGCTATAACTTATGTATCCACCCTCAGCCTCTGGATACACATCTCGGTCTAAAAACCAAAACTCATGTATCCAGGATTGGTCCCTGGGTACACATCTCGGGCTCAAATCGAAAACTCATGTATCCACGTCCGGTCTCTAGATACATATCTAGGCCTCAAATCCAAAACTCGTGTATCCACCCTCAGCCTCTGGATACACATCTCAGTCTAAAAACCATAACTCATGTATCCAGGATTGGTCCCTGGGTACACATCTCGGTCTAAAAGCTATAACTTATGTATCCACCCTCAGCCTCTGGATACACATCTCGGTCTAAAAACCATAACTCATGTATCCAGAATCGGTCCCTGGGTACACATCTCGGGCTCAAATCGAAAACTCATGTATCCACGTCCGGTCTCTAGATACATATCTAGGCCTCAAAACCAAAACTCGTGTATCCACCCTCAGCCTCTGGATACACATCTCGTCCGTAAATCCATAACTCATGTATCCAGGATCAGTCCCTGGTTACACATCTCGGGCTCAAATCGAAAACTCATGTATCCACCCTCGGCTTGTGATCGTATCATAGGCTCAAAGTCACCAGTCAGATACATGATCAGCCTTTAGGAGCGCTTCCGGATCTTTACCCCATAAACTCATTGACCCAGACAAACAGATTAATTGAAACTTTCATATACTTCCTAACAAAACGGGACATCACCGGTAAAAAGCTACCTATTGCTTCCGGACAATTTCTAAAGAGCAGGCTTACCAGAATAAACTATTAATGATAACCGCATGAATCCATAGGGATAGGGGTGGCATGATGTTTTCGGTAACGGAAATGCGCACTTTTGAATTGTTTTCAGTCCCGCATATCACTGTTCTTTTGCTTTTTGCTGCGGTAAGCATCTGGTTGGTTGTCTTTCGTGTGCTCTTAAGGCCTTATCAGTCTTTCATCAAGTGGATTTTACTGAGCATCTTGGTCCTTAGTGAGATTTCTGCCCAGGTATGGGTGATATCCACTAATCAATGGGAGCTCGGCAGCCTGCCTTTCCACTTGTGCTCGATCAGTACTTTTATAGCCATCTTTTTGTTTCTGAAGCCCAGTAAAAAAGCGTTTTACTTGTTGTTTTTCATTGGATTTTTACCTCCGATTTTAAGCATGGTTACTCCTGAAGTCTTTTACCAATTTCCTCATTATCGCTTCATAAAGTACTTTCTGCACCATTCCGCTATCGCCTGGACGGTTATATACTTCATTGTTTATGAGGGATACAGGGTTCCGAAGAAAGCTGTATGGACCGGCTTTTTGATGTTGAACCTTCTTGCTCTGCCGATTTACTTCCTGAATCTTCTTCTCGGTACGAACTTCTTTTATTTAGCAAACCCTACTGAATCAAAGACGATTTTATCCTTCTTTGGCACAGGGATTTGGTATTACATGAATCTTGAAATCGCCGCACTGTTTTTGTTTTTTCTTACCTATTTACCGATGGGGATTTATTTGAAAAGAGAAAGAAGAAGAAAGGGGATTTCATCCTGAACAATGGACAGATGGTCATTTTATCAGTACTTTTAATGCTGGGTTGCCTCAGAACAGTTCAGAGGACACCGGCGTCTTTTTTTGCCTTCTTCTGAGCAAGTAGAGCTTATTGACTGAAAATTATGGTAAAATTAGGTTGCTAAAATAGTTAAACAAAGGATGGGCGGCCGGATGATAGTTTGCAATGAATCGCTGACAGTACGAGAATTAGAGGAAAAAGATAAGCCGCTGTTGGTGAAATGGCTTTCTGACCCGCGTGTTTTGGAATTTTATGAAGGAAGGGACAACCCTTTTGATTTACAAAAGGTTGAGCAGGTATTCTTTGAGACGCATGATGATGAAGTAAAATGTTTAGTGTACTTTGAGGGAGTGGCTATTGGTTACATTCAATACTACACTTTGGACGCTGAAATGGCTGCTGAGCATGGGTACATTTCTGAAGAGGTATTCGGAATGGACCAATTCATTGGAGAACCAGAGTATTGGAATAAAGGGGTGGGGGCACTCCTTGTATCCTCAATGACAGAATTTCTAAAAAAAGAAAAGAGCGTTGATGTCGTTGTTATGGATCCGCAGACTCGTAACACCCGGGCAATAAGATGCTATGAAAAATGCGGGTTCCAAAAGGTTAAGTTACTTTCTGAAAGAGAGCTGCACGAAGGTGTTTACCAGGATTGCTGGCTGATGGAATTCCGCCTGTAATTACTTTAACTAAGAGGAGAAGGAAATGTCACTAATAAATTCAGAAGTGAAAGTAGTTTTCTTAGATGCTGGAGGGGTTCTTTTTGATACCCCTGTAAAAGGGGAAGAACGAATACGAAGGCTGCTGAAAGGAAGAGGCTATAAAATTTCAGATATTGATAAAGCCATACAAAAAGCTAAGCTGATAAAGCCTGAATTTATTACAACTTGGAGTGAGGAAGAGGCGTACTATAAAACATATTACGGGGCAATTGCTGAAGAATTGAAAGACAATTCACTGACAGAGGAACTGCTTTTCTTTACCCACTTTGCAGGGCACTGCGAACTGTTCCCTGAAGTTCGAGGTGTCCTTGAAAAACTAAGCAAGAGGTATCGTTTAGGAGTTATATCTAATTCAATGCCGAGCATGGACTGGGTTTTCGACCGATTAGACATCAGAAAATACTTTGAAGCGCTTGTTCTTTCTGCATTTGTAAAAACAGAGAAACCCGGGGGTGGTATTTTTAAAATTGCTCTTGCTGAATTAGAGGCACGGCCGGAAGAAGGCATCTTTGTTGATGATTTATTGGAAAATATCCAAGGAGCCGATAGGGAAGGGATCAAAGGTTTATATCTCGATCGGACTAAGGAGGATTTACAGGAACTATTAGAAAAGTCAGGTATCTTATAGGAGGATTGAATGAATTTTCAAAGGATTGTAATTGATAACTTAATATCTAAGTTTGCTTCGATCAAAAGCAGAATACTGTTGGTAATAGAACAACTTACAGATGACGATATAAATTGGAGACCAAATGAAGAAAGCAACAGTATTGCCAACTTAATTGTTCACATTGAAGGGAATATCCATCAGCGGATTGAAGCAGGAATCTTAGGCAAACAGGATCAACGGGATAGAGAGGGAGAATTTGATCTTAATAGAAAGCTTAAGAAAAGAGAAGCCGTTGAAATTGTAATAAGAAATTTTGCTGTTTTAGAAAACACCTTGAAAAACCTGGACGAAAATGATTATCTTAAACCTCAAAAGATCCGTCAGAATACTGTAACTATATTGGATGTACTCCTGCAGTGCTCTACTCACTTTTCAGAACATCTTGGCCAAATTCTTTATATAGGGAAGTTGAAGCTGGATAGGAAATATAAAACAACTTCTATTCCCAGGGGCAAATCTTTTTAGGCTGCTGATTGGAAAGCATGCCATACTTTCTTTGCCTATTGACCTGAACGATAAAATGTGATTACTTCACAAGATGAACGCTTGGAGGAGGACACAAGCACTATTGCTTACTGAAGGGGAACAAGGGACCTTCACTCTTCAAATAAATTACTGACATCCACAGTCATGCAGGTTTAAAAGCCAGCCCAATCAGAAAATAAGCTGTTAGGCATAAGTACAATCACTATATAACTGTGATACATATTGTATAAGTATAGAGATATTGCTCTAGGAAAGGAGGAATAATAATGAGTTGTTACAACGGATATGGATACGGCGGCGGAGGTTATGGCGGCGCAGGATCTACGTTTGTGCTGATTGTTGTTCTGTTCATCCTATTGATCATCGTAGGAGCAGCATATACAGGCGGTAGCTGCTAATAAAGACAGCAGCCTGCAAACTGAAGTGCCCGGACGAATTCGGGTACTTTTTTTATCGGGTGTTTTTGATATATACTCATTGCAAAGTGGAGCAAAACGGACTTTCATACATAAAATTCTGTTCTTTGTAAAAGCCATTTTTTTCAAATTTATTCTTTAGCTTTAAGAAAAATCCCCTCTTAAAGGGGATTCTGCTATCAATGAAAAGGAGATATGGGTAGGATAATACATAATATGGAACGAACACAAAAGAGAGCAGGCTTATCACCTGAGGGACAAGCCTTTTTTACAATGATTGTATGCCTTTGTGTATGTATGAATTTAAAAGCTTGAAAAGAGCCATCTTCAAGTGTGCATCCTGCCCCTGAAGATGGTCTTTTCAATGTAATGAATCGTCATGTCATCAAAAATACAGGCCTAAAGAGACCTGCTGCTATAGATTTTTTAAATGATTAGTAACCGTAACCGCCGCCATAGCCGCCGCCGCCAGCCCATGAAGCACCAATGATAATCAGTAGGATGAACAATACAACAAGCAAAGCAAAACCTGCATTATATCCGTAACCGCCTTCTTGACCCATTCAACACACCTCCTTCTTTCAGGATAAAATATAGTATGTTGGGGCAAACTTCGAGGTTCGTAATGAATATTTTCTTATTTTAAAATTGAGAAATACTGGATTAATAGGAACGGTATGGGAACGGTGGGAATAAGGGCGTATTTAGAGCTTCAGAGACCAAAATCTAGATAACATTATTGATTTTGCTGTTGCCAGGGCCCCTGTCATTTAATGGCCAGGAGGAAACGAAGCAAGCTGCACTACATGGTGTTTAAAGGTGTCACAGAAAGTCCAGGTTCATATACAATTTTTATTGAGAACGTTCTAAAAAATGCATCTCAACAAATATTTATTGATTATCGATAAATGATAATGTAAAATCATTTTAAGATCATTATTTTTTGTGTGAGGTGCTTATTATGAAACGGGAAACACTCTTTTTAAAGGCTGCATTGTTTTTCATTGGGACCCCGGTCCTCGCTCTTTGTATATTCGGGCTGCCGGTGATGGTGACGTGGGGAGTGGAAAGCAATTCGGAGTGGGCGTGGGTATTATTCGGCATCGTAATCTTGATGTATATATCAGCGATTCCATTCTACTTTGCTCTGTATCAAGCGTTTAAACTTTTACAGTTTATCGACGGAAACAAAGCTTTCTCCCAACTGTCAGTAAACGCATTGAAGACCATTAAATTCTGTGCAGCGGTTATCAGCGGTTTGTATGTAATCGGCCTGCCGCTATTTTACATTTTTGCAGAAATAGATGACGCTCCAGGTGTGATTTTGATAGGAATGGTTATCGTTGCTGCTTCTATGGTGATCGGAGTTTTCGCGGCTGTGCTCCAAAAGCTGTTAAAGAACGCCATCGATATAAAATCAGAAAATGATTTAACGGTCTGAGGTGATGACATGGCAATTATAATTAATATTGATGTGATGCTGGCTAAAAGGAAGATGAGTGTGACAGAATTATCGGAGAAAGTGGGAATCACGATGGCCAATCTATCTATTTTGAAAAACGGCAAGGCCAAGGCGGTCCGGTTTTCAACCCTTGAAGCGATTTGCAAAGCATTGGAGTGTCAGCCAGGAGATATCCTGGAGTATAAAGATGAAGACCACCAGAATGGATAAGAAATAGCCCCCTGCATAAGGATTAAGCAGGGGGCCGTTTTGCCAGGTACTATTCTAAGGACCAATACTTTTCGATAACCTGAAGGGATGGCTCTTTAATGGAGGAGTATTAATCCAAATGGCGGACATAGTTTAATTTCATGAAAACCTTAGAAATATTCTCCGTAATAGACATATGTAAGATAAGAAACGACCAGAGTATAGATAAGGGAAACGCAAAATGGAGGGGATCGAAAAACTCTGGTTTTTGTGTCTTCCACAAACGCTCTGTATCCCGGCCCATGACAATAAAAGATTGCTGCAGTTATTAAAACTCCAATTACCAAAGTCCATTCCATAAATGGACGTCCTGTTCTTAGAAAAGCCCAATAAGGCAATCCCATTAATAAGAGCAAAGTGAACAATATTGAGGCCATCCTCAATGAAAGGTTAATCACCATCTGTGCAATCCTCCTATTTTTCAAAATTTTCTATTATTATATATTACGCAGCGATAAATTGGAAGTAATATCCAAAAAAAGAAGAAAAAGGTGATTCACGGATGCAAATATACGTAAACAGTAATAATCCAATCATGTTAAAGCAGTTTAAAAATAATTGATGGTCTTTACTATTCCTTAAGTAGTGTTTGAAAAATAAAGTGGGGTATTCTTAAACGAGCAAAATGCTTCCGGCAGTATTTTTACACTGCGGTCATTAAAGTAGCAATGAGCAATATGCTTCGAGAGGGTTCATTCATGGAGAATTTATTAAATCATGTAAGACAATCAACTCTAAGGAAGGCGGGGATAAGAGATGCCAAAATGCAAAAACGCTGGTGGAAATTCTTTTGTAAAAGTACCAGAGTTTAAAGAAGAACTAACTGTTGTTAAGAGTGCAGGGAGGTAGTATCTATGCGATTCGTAAACCATAGGAAACTAAAGAAATATATCATTTCAGAGCATCGAAAATAGACATGTTTTGAATTAGTTTGGTTTTTAAAATTAAGAGGTCCTTAACCAGAGATTATTTAATTAACGGATGTTTTAACACAATAAAATACTAAAAAAAGCTTAGGAATATATAATCCTCTAAGCTTTTGGTATTGTGAAGTTGGTGAGAATAAAATGTTGTTTAGGTTGTACACTGTTTTACTCCTCAGAAGTATATCCGAGATATAGATAAGCATGCTTTTTACCTCGCTCTTGATTCTTCCTTGATAAAGTTCTCTACGACAAAAGCAGAAACGCCCAGGGCGGTAGAGTAATTATTCAATTTAGCGAAATCCAGTTGAACTTCATTTTGGTGGTAGGGAAGAGTATGGTTTTTGATTGTCTCTGTTAAAGGCTGTTGAATCCATTCTTTCGCGAGTGCCAGCCGATTGCCGATAATCACCTGTTCAGGGTTGAAGGTATTGATGATATTGTTGATGCCGAATCCCAGATACCGGCCGATTTTGCTAAAAAGTTCTTGGGCATTTTCATCTCCCTCTTTGGCATGATTGATCAGTTCCTCCAGTGATTCTCCCGTATCACCTGCCAATTCCAGCAAAGCGTGCTCAGATGCATAGGCTTCCCAGCAGCCTTTACTGCCGCAGTTGCATGACTTTCCATCCATGTCGATGATCATATGGCCCATTTCCCCGGAAAATCCATTTTTCCCCTGATAAAGTTCTTTGTTCATAATGATGCCGACACCGATTCCAATGCCTGCACTCACATAGATCATATTAGGATGATCCTGCCCGGCGCCGAACTGCTGTTCACCGAAGGCCCCGGCATTGGCTTCATTTTCAATAAGGACAGGAAGGCGGTACAGGTTTTCCAGATCCCTTTTCAACTGAATCGTTTTCCATCCGAGATTTGGAGCAAGAAGGACAGTTCCTTCTTTGTTGATGATGCCAGGAACTCCTACGCCTATACCGACGATTCCATACCGGCTGTTCGGCATGTCATCCATAATAGACTGAATCATCTCCTGAATCACTCCAAGGATAGCGGGGTAGGGTGTCTCCGTCACAAACTGATTTCTTTCTGTAATGATATTGCCTTTCAAGTCTGTCAGGACGCAGAGGACATAATTCACTCCAATATCAATCCCGATTGCATAACCGGTGACTTTATTAAAATGAAGGATAACAGGACGGCGGCCGCCGCTGGATTCGCCTGGACCTGATTCATAGATCAGCTCTTCATCAAGCAGCTCATTGACAAGGGAGGAGACGGTTGCTTTATGCAGTCCAGAAACCTGAGAAATGTCCGCCCTGGAGATTGGTTCTTTCTCGATAATCAGTTGCAGTACAAGTGCTTTGTTATTTTTTTTGACTCTTTGCTGATTCCATGTCATCGTTCCCACTAAAAAAACTCCTTAAATAATAATACGTTTATCATATCACATACTTAGTTTACTGAGGATACAAACCTAAGAAGGATACAATTAATGCAATCATACATCCGCAGGAGCAGTCCTATCAGTGCTTCAAAGTAAAGGCTGTTTTCGCAAAGATGGTCACTGTGGAAAATAGTGGATTTCCACTTCAGCCGCATGACTCCAAGGGGCGGACGGTGAAGCAAAAGCGGATGCGGCCGTTCAGTGACGTACAGATTTTAGGGCTCTCGTATGAGATAAAGGAATCACGAAGAGCGTTAGCGGTTCGATGATCATTTCCCTGTAATTAAAATAGCGATTCAAATAAGAAGTCAATTAAGCACCGAAAAAGTCCAGAACCCGACTTTTTCTCATAACAGCCTCTCAACTTGTAAGGAAATGATCTAGATGACTTATCTATATAAAGTGGAATGGCCCCGGCAAGGTCGCACGCCTTTCGTTACAATCCTTCTACGTAAAGGGGGAAATGGATAAGATAGCATTCAATAGCAACATTCTTTTAGAAAAGAATCAAAGTAAAAAGACCAGATATTCCAAAAATATAATTATATTAACTTAGTTTATACAATAGACAAACTAAGTAAGCGGTGCTATAATGAGGTCAAATAAAGGTTTTGTAAGCCTTTACATAAAAACTAATTAAAAACTTAGGGGGAACCAGCATGGCTTATTTTGAAACAGTGAACAAGATTCAATTTGAAGGTGCTTCATCGACCAACCCTTTCTCTTTTAAATATTATAATCCGGAAGAAGTGGTTAATGGGCAGACAATGGAAGAGCTTCTGCGCTTCTCTGTAGCCTACTGGCATACTTTTACGGCAGATGGAACGGATCCATTCGGAGCAGGAACGGCCATCCGCTCATGGGATCACTTCCAGGGGATGGATTTAGCAAAAGCCCGCGTTGAAGCAGCGTTTGAACTTTTTGAGAAGCTGAATGTACCATTTTTCGCCTTCCATGACGTGGACATTGCTCCTGAAGGCAGAACACTGAAAGAAACAAATGAAAACCAAGATGAAATCGTCGGGATGATTAAAGAATACATGAAGACCAGCAAAGCGAAACTTCTTTGGAACACAGCCAACATGTTCACAAATCCGCGCTATGTCCATGGTGCTGCTACATCGCCGAATGCAGATGTATTTGCTTACTCTGCTGCGAAAGTCAAAAAGGCACTTGAGGTTGCGAAGGAACTTGGTGCCGAGAACTATGTTTTCTGGGGCGGACGAGAAGGGTACGAAACTCTTCTAAACACGGATATGAAGCTTGAACAAGACAATCTGGCCCGTTTCTTCCATATGGCAGTGGATTACGCAAAAGAAATCGGTTTGAATGTTCCGTTCCTGATCGAGCCTAAGCCGAAAGAGCCAACGAAGCATCAATATGATTTCGATGTCGCTACCGGTCTTGCTTTCTTGCAAAAATACGATCTGACTGACTACTTCAAGTTCAATATTGAAGCGAATCATGCCACTTTGGCAGGACATACATTCGAGCATGAACTGAGAACGGCACGCATCAACGGCATGCTTGGTTCTGTAGATGCCAATCAGGGAGATACTCTTCTAGGATGGGATACGGATGAATTTCCGACAGACTTGTACTCTAACACTTTAGCAATGTATGAAATCCTTAAAAATGGCGGACTTGGCAAGGGCGGATTGAATTTCGATGCAAAAGTGAGGAGAGGTTCCTTCGAGGCTGATGACTTATTCCACGCACATATTGCAGGAATGGACGCATTCGCTATTGGCTTGAAAGTGGCCAGCAGAATGATCGAAGACAGAGTGCTTGATGGTTTTGTAGAAGAGCGCTACAGCAGTTACAATGAAGGCATCGGCCTTGATATCGTAGAGGGAAGAGCGGATTTCCGTAAGCTGGAAGCTCATGCCCTGCAGCTAAAAGAAATTAAGAACACTTCAGGAAGAACAGAGCGTCTGAAGGCGGTTATCAACCAATACCTCTTGGAAACTTTAACAAGTGTAAAGGCATAAATCCAATTCAATAAAACTTAGAAAATATGCTGGCAGTATACTTACTCCAGCATATTTTCGTAGGAAAGGATGAAAAAAATGAAATATGTAATCGGAATTGACCTTGGAACAAGCGCAGTTAAAATCTTACTCGTCAATCAAAAAGGCGAAGTAAGTGATGAAATTTCAAAAGAATATCCCCTAATTATTGAAAAATCCGGATACAGCGAGCAGGATCCTGAAGAATGGGTGGCGAAAACAGAGGAGGGATTGGCTGAACTTATAGGCAATTTCTCTGGAAATGTAAAAGATATCGAAGGGATCAGTTTTTCTGGACAGATGCACGGCTTGGTATTATTGGATAATAATCAAAAGGTATTAAGAAATGCCATTCTCTGGAATGACACAAGAACAACTCCGCAATGTCAGGAAATCTATGATAAAGTGGGAAGAGACCGGTTACTTCAAATAACAAAAAATCCTGCTTTAGAAGGCTTCACTCTGCCGAAAATTCTTTGGGTGCAAAAATATGAACCGGAAGTCTTTGCAAAGGCAGCCTCATTCCTGCTTCCTAAAGATTATCTTCGTTACCGCATGACAGGAAGGCTTCAGATGGAGTATTCAGATGCTGCAGGAACTTTGATGCTGAATGTGGCCGAACGGCAGTGGAGCAAGGAAATTCTCGAACAGTTCCAACTATCTCCTGAAATCTGCCCGGAACTCGTAGAATCTCATGAGTTTGTCGGAAACGTCACAAGTAAATTTGCTCAGAAAACAGGATTATCACAGGAGGTCAAAGTTTTTGCGGGTGGAGCAGATAATGCCTGTGGCGCGATTGGTTCCGGAATCCTCTCTGAAGGAAAAACCCTGTGCAGCATTGGGACCTCAGGTGTGGTTCTTTCATATGAAGAAAGAAACGATCTTGACTTTGCAGGAACGGTTCATTATTTTAACCACGCTGAGGAAGATGCTTTTTACACAATGGGAGTTACACTCGCCGCAGGCTACAGCCTGAGCTGGTACAAGGATACATTTGCCAAAGAGGAATCCTTTGAGCAGCTTTTAACTGGAATTGAAGAAGTACCGGCTGGCAGCAATGGATTAGTGTTCACTCCTTACATAGTGGGCGAACGGACACCTCATGCAGATTCAACCATCCGCGGCAGTTTTATCGGCATAGATGCATCTCATGAACGAAAACACTTCTCCAGGTCCGTGCTGGAAGGAATAACATTCTCCTTGAATGAGTCCATTGAGGTGTTCAGAAATAGCGGCAAAACCATCGATACGATCATTTCAATCGGCGGCGGTGCCAAGAATGAAACCTGGCTGCAGATGCAAGCGGATATTTTCAACAGCTCTATTGAAAAATTGGCTAGTGAACAGGGACCTGGAATGGGTGCGGCAATGCTGGCAGCCTATGGGTGCGGATGGTACTCTTCACTAAAAGAGTGTGCAGAGGAATTCTTATCCTCTTCCAAAACGTATGAGCCTATACCTGAAAATGTAGAAGCCTATAAAAAGGTTTTCTCAATCTATCAGGAGGTCTACCGGCAAACCAAGGAAATGAACGAGAGATTAAGAGAGTTTAGAAAGTGATCGCCGGGTCTATACAAATTTTGGAGAAGCTTTTTTGCTGATCAGCTTGGCGGGTTCTATTTGCGATACCAGAGAGGAGGAGAAGAATTTGAAACTTCAAAAAGGTGAAAAGCTTCTGTTCATCGGCGATTCTGTAACCGACTGTGAGAGGGCTAAGCCTGAAGGAGAAGGATTGCCGGGATCTTTGGGCAATGGATATGTTTCCTTTCTCGATGGACTTCTGCAAGCAGTATATCCTGAATTGGAGGCCAGGGTGGTGAATAAAGGAATCAACGGCCATACGGTCCGCGACCTGCAAAGCCGCTGGCAAGAGGATGTACTGGATCAGAAGCCTGATTGGCTGGCGGTTATGATTGGAATCAACGATGTTTGGAGGCAGTACGACACACCATTCATCACAGATGGACACGTCTCAATTGAAGAATATGATAAGACACTGAGGAAACTCGTAACAGATGCACAGTCATCGGTAAAGCAAATCGTGCTTCTTACCCCGTTTTACTTGGAGCCGAATGAAAAAGATCCAATGCGTAATACAATGGATGAATACGGACATATTGTGAGAAAAATAGCGGATGAAGAAGGCTGTCTTTTCATAGATACACAGGCAGCTTTTAACAGGGTGATGGAGAACCTGTATCCGGCGGCACTTGCCTGGGACCGTGTCCACCCATCAACCGCCGGGCATATGATACTTGCCAGATCATTTTTAAATGAAATCGGCTTCGACTGGAACCGAACCTGATAAAAAGGAGGTTGTATAATGGAGATCATTCAACAAGAATTCGGCCGGATCGGGGAGCAGACAGTCACATCTTTCACTTTGAAAAATGAAAATGGAGTCGTAGTAACAGCGATAAATTACGGCTGCATCATTACTAAAATACTAGTTCCAGATACAAATGGAAACTATGAAAACATTGTTATCGGCCATGATTCACTAGAAGACTATATGGAAGATCCAGTTTTCCTGGGAGCTGTTGTCGGAAGGGTTGCCGGAAGGATCCGCGGCGGAGCGTTTGAAATGGATGGTAAAGCTTATACGCTTCCACAAAACAATGGCCCTAATCATCTACATGGAGGTCTGCAGGGGTTCAATAAAGTAGTATGGCAGGCAGATGTACTTGAAGATGGAGTCCGTTTTACTTACTTGAGTAAAGATGGTGAAGAAGGATATCCAGGCAACTTGCATGCTGCGGTTACCTATACACTGGATGACCATAATCAATTGAAAATCCGTTATGAAGCCCAGACTGATAAAAAAACAGTGGTCACCCTTACCAATCATTCTTATTTTAACTTGAGCGGCAGTCTGAAAAGGGATGTCCTGCACCACACACTTACATTAAAAAGTAATGAATATTTAGAACTGGACGAAGAATTCATTCCTACGGGGCGATTGCTCAATGTAGATCACACCCCCTTTGATTTAAGGGATGGTGCTTCTATTGAAATAGGTGCCAATTCTTCTCATCCGCAAACTATTTTAGCGGGCAGAGGATACGACCATCCCTTTGTACTGAATACCAATCAAGATAGAGAAATCAGGCTGGAGGATCCGGAAAGCGGGCGTGTATTGACTGTCGAAACGGATGAACCTGCAGTAGTGGTGTATTCAGGTAATTCCCTGGATGGGGCTGGACCTTTCCGGGGGACACCGGGAGCGAAACACCTTGGAATCTGTTTGGAAACACAAGGGTTTCCAGATGCTGTTCATCAGCCTGGATTTCCGTCAATTGTATTGAAACCGAATGAAAAATACACATCAGCCACTACTTATACTTTTGGAATTCAATAAGAGAGGAGAATGTCAAATGAATTATCGTGAATTAGGAAATACAGGTATTAAGATCAGTGAGGTCAGCTTTGGAACATGGGCTATCGGGGGTTCATGGGGAAAAACCAGTGACGAAGAAGCGCTGAAGTCATTACATTACGCCATGGATCAAGGAGTAAACTTCTTTGATACCGCAGATGTATACGGAGACGGCCACAGTGAAGAGTTGTTGGCTAAAGCGACCAAGGGCAGAGAAAATGAGATCTATTTAGCAACAAAATTCTGCCGCCAAGGAGATATATTTGATCCTGCCAACTATAGCTATGAACAAGTGAAGTCTTATTGTGAAGCCAGCCTTCGCCGCCTTAACAGAGACACAATTGACCTCTATCAAATTCATTGCCCTGCAACCGAAATACTCAAGGATGGCAGCGTTTTTCAGGTGCTGGACCGTTTAAAAGAAGAAGGAAAAATCCGAAATTATGGAGTCAGTGTCGAAACGGTTGAAGAGGGGCTGATCAGCTTGCAGTATCCTGGCGTAAAGAGCCTCCAGATCATATTTAATATGTTCCGCCAAAAGCCGCTGGAAACCTTGATTCCACAAGCTCATCAAAATGGTGTCGGACTTCTCGTCAGACTTCCGCTTGCAAGCGGCCTGCTGACAGGTAAATTCGATTCATCCCATGTTTTTGAAKAGGACGACCACCGACGCTTCAACGAAAATGGAGAGGCTTTCAATGTCGGTGAAACTTTTGCCGGCCTGGGCTTCCGCAAAGGAGTGGAGCTGGCTGAGCAGCTAAAGTGGATTGCTGAAGATAGAAACTCAATGGCAAGTGCCGCCTTGCGCTGGATACTAGATCAAAAAGAGATTACTGCTGTCATCCCTGGGTTCAAAAATCAACAACAAGTTCAGGATAATTTGTCTGCTTTGGAGACCAAATCTTTCTCAGCAGATGAATTGAAGAAGATTGAAAGCTTTTATAAAGAGAGTGTGGAGGGGGCTATCCGGGGACCTTATTAATATCTAGGTCATTAAGCGGGTTCCTAGGTGCCCTGATGTAGTTGAATTTCTTTGAAAAGGTAACCAAACGGACCCATAGGTGCCAGGATGCAGTTAGATATTGATAAAAAGGTCACCAAGCAGATTCCTAGGTGCCCTGATGAAGTTCAATCTCCTTGAGAAGGTAACCAAGCGGGCTTCTAGTTACCATGGTGCAGGTGAGTAATCTTGGAAGGTCATCAAGCGGGACGCCAGATGGCCACACTCATTCGAAAATAATAAAGCGTTATCAAGAAAGCTTATTACACTCTCTTTACTGCATGAGTTTCCTTTTCTGACGGTTTGATGCTGTATAAACGCTCTCTTTACGGCATCAGATTCTTTTTCTAGCGGTTTAGTGCTGTATAAACGCACTCATTACAGCATAAGATTCTTTTTCTGTCGGTTTAATGCTGTTTAACACAGCCTTAACTGCATTAGATTCTTATAATAACGGTATTATGCTGTTTAAATAACAACACAAAATACAAGTTACCGACTAAGAGGTCTCCATCCAGTATAACAAAGCAAAAAGAAGCCATAAGCCCGCTGAGTTGAGATCCAAGATAACCCCATAAGAAAGGAGTTCCGCTCAATGCCTGCACTTATGATAAATAAAGTCCGCACCGACGAAAAAGTATTGGCAGTCACTTTTGACGACGGCCCGAACGCCGAATATACTCCACAGGTTTTAGAGATTTTACAGAAAGCCAATGCTAAAGCTACCTTTTATATGATCGGGGAACAGATGGAAAGGTGCCCCGAGCTGGTTAAGCGGGCTGCAGAACTAGGTCATGAGATCGGCAATCACACATATACCCACCCAAGAATGACTGAGTTATCACAGGAGGAATGCTTAACAGAGATAGAGCGGACAAAGAGTTTGATAGAAAGGCTGACAGGTGAAAAACCAGCTTCCTTTCGGCCGCCATTTCTGGACTATGACCATGTAACAGCAGCCGCTCTTCAAGAAAAAGGGTATTCCCATTTCATTGGAGCTGTAAATCTGGAAGCAAGAGATTGGGAACAGCCGGGAGCTAATCATATTTTAGAAGAAACACGTTCAGTTCTTTCTAACGGAGCTATACTCCTTTTCCATGATGGCTATGGTGATCGCTCTCAAACTTTAGAGGCCATAAGCCGGCTCATTCCCCAATTAATTGCAGAAGGCTGGAACCTGGTCACCATCAGTGAGTTACTGAAACTGGCAAAATAAAAAGGAAGCACAATCAGATTGACTGTGCTTCCTTTTGTTTCTTCTCGATTTTTTGAAAAGCAAGGTAACTGGCTGCCATAACGATGGCCCCTGTAAAACTTGCGCCAAAGAAGAGCAGAAGTGCGGGCAGTGCATTCATGACAAACAGTGTCGAAGCAGTCCCGACAAGAATCATGATATTTGGCAGCGGATTCAGCAGCATAATGAGAAATGCATTCTTAAAGACTTGCAAAAGGCCGATATTATAGTGAACATAAACTGGAATGGTATACAAGACGGTCATCGAAATGGCCAGGATGATCAAATAAAGGGGGATATGCACGACTTGAAGACCCTGACTTTCGTTCGCATTCATAAATTCCAGGTTCAGGTACATCAGCCCTACCAGGAGAAAAAAGATACCTCCCAGCAAATTACTTTTAAAAAACTCAGCTTTGTAGGTATTCCAGAAGAGAGGAAGGAGAGGGAATTCTGTTTCGCCCATCATCCACTTACGCAATACGGTAAACAGTGCAACGGTCGAGGGCAGGAGCCCAAAAAGAATCACTCCCAGTAAGGAGAAAGCAATCCATAAAAAATTTAAAAAGGCAAACTTCGTAATCCATTCTGTTAAGGAGTACAGTCCGCTCATCATTCGATTATTCATTAACAAATTCCCCTTTATGTCTGCGCTTTCACTTTACTAATTTAAGTATAAACCATATTTTGATTTTTAGGAATAGTATTAACCTTTCTGACGGGATGAGTTATAGTAAATTAAAAAACTATTAATTCGAGATAGTAGGCGATTGAACGATGTTTTCCAAATTAAAAAAATGGAATACCCTGCGTAATCAGCTGTCATTCGTATTTCTGGTTGTCATGGCAACCGTACTGGCGCTCGTCAGTGTGCTGACCTACAACCAAGTGTCTTCACTACTGAAATCAAACGCCGAAAAGCAGATCGATCAAACAGCAGTGGAAGCAAACGGAAGGCTGGAATCACTGTACAAGCAAATCAATACGGCGACCAAACTGGTCATGACCAACAATAATATTCAAAGAGTACTCTCCAGTGCTTACGAAGGAAAAACCATCGATTTCTATGAGCGGCAGGAATTGGGCGGAATCGTCAATACCATTCAAGCGAATACTGATGGGATCTTTGAATTTGAACTATACACTCGTAATATGAATCGGATCCTTCCGCTGGATGATTCAAGTCTGCTTTCCAGAATAGATAAAAAATGGATCATTGAAGCAGATAAAGCAAATGGAGGCCTTATCTGGCTGGGCGATGATCCCCGCAATACAGATAACTTTATGGCTTTAAGGCGTGTTAATTTGATAGGAAAGGGTTATGACAATGGAGGTTATCTCTTAATCAGTATCTACAGCAATTACCTTCAATTTGAAAATGAAACGGACCATACCAATCAATTTTCAATCCTCCTTGACAAAGACATGAATCCGATTCTCTCAAACTATGAAGGATCCCTTACTCCAATGATTGAAAATCCAACTGGCACCCTTTCACTGGATAACCAGGACTATATTATGACTAGGCAGACTTCCCATGTTACCGGCTGGACCCTGATCATTCTGACACCTGTCAAGGAACTGACGGCTGGTATCAATGTTCTGAGAATGGTCGTCATTATTTCGGGAGTCGCTGGATTTATCATATTCCTGGTAAGTTCTTTGTTCCTATCCTCCTTTATCACAAGACCTATTATAAAGTTGACAGAAACAATGCAGCAGGCCAGCGCCGGTTCCATGACAATGAATCCGAGTGTGACGACAGCCAATGAAATCAATGAGTTGAATAGTACATATAACCAGCTCGCTAAAGAGACAAACCATTTAATCAAAATGGTATATGAAAAAGAAATAACGAGGAGCAGAAGTGAATTAAAAGCTTTGCAAGCTCAAATCAACCCTCACTTTCTGTTTAATACGCTTGATGCCCTTAAATGGACTCTGGAGGAAAAGGATGAGGACGAGCTTGCGGAATTTGTCGTAGCAATGTCTGAGCTTTTCCGCTATACCATCACAAAACAGACAAATGGAGACTGGGTGACTATACACGAAGAAATACAGCATATAGAAAATTATATGGAAATTATGAAGATGCGCTTCGGTGATCATTTGAAATGGAACCTATCCATCGAGCCTCAATACCGGAATGTAAAAATTCCGAAACTGCTGATTCAGCCTCTGGTGGAAAATGCGGTGCTTCATGGGGCAGGAAATACAATGGATCCTTGCACCATTTCCATATCCGTTGAGCGTGCTGAAATAAATGGATATTTAATAGTCATGGTGGAAGATGATGGACCKGGAATCGGAACGGAAAAAATGATGGCGATCCAACAGGCAATGCGGTCTGGGGGCGTTCTTTCCAATCAATCAGGAAATGGGATGGCCATGACGAATGTTCAAAAAAGGCTGGAATTATATTACCCAACTCAGCTTAAAACCGGATTGGAAATCTCTAGTGAATTTGGAGAGGGGACGAAGGTGTGGTTTGTGATCCCCTTGAAAGGAGAAGACGAACATGCTGAAAACCATATTGATCGTAGATGATGAACCGAGAAGCCGCCAAGGTTTAATGAAATCGCTTGAAAAGTGGGCGGATGGACAGTACAACATCTTGACAGCTTCCAATGGCCAAGAGGCGATAGAGCTGATGAAAAGCAGCAGGGTCCATATATTGCTCACCGATATCCGGATGCCTGAAATAACGGGGCTGCAGTTAGTAAAAACGATAAAAGAGCAGCAAGTTGTACATCCTGTCATTATTGTAATATCAGCTTATTCAGAATTTGAGTACGCTCAGGAAGCCCTAAGGTCCGGTGTCATCAACTACCTTTTGAAACCAATCAGCAAGAAGGCGTTAATAGAGGCGGTCGAAGCAGCTGTACAAGCTGTTGAAAAGCAGGAGCGTGCTGAGACAATCGAGAAAGTGGTGGATAAAAAGCTTGTTCAGGCTGACTCCCAGAACCTGTCCACCCGTACTCCCATCAGGGAAGCTGTTGAGTACATCAATAAGCACTTGAAAAGCGAACTGACACAAAAGGAAGTAGCGGATCACGTCCATTTAAATCCCAGCTACCTTAGTGTCCTTTTCAAGGAGCATGTCAAGATGACCTTCAGCGAGTATGTCACCAGAAGGAGAATTCAAAGGGGAAAGGACCTGCTGATTTCAACGAAACTTCCCATCAATGAAATCGCAGAAGAGTCGGGCTACAAAACAGCTAAATATTTTATCAAGATCTTTAAGGAACAAGAAGGAATGACACCGAGTACCTACCGGAAAACCTATAATGAAACCGCTTTCTAAAAATAGTAGTATTTTTCCTAATCATAGTGACCTATTTTTCAGAACATTCACAATGTACACTAGAAATGTAAACAAAATACAAACAAGGTCAAAGGGGGATCTTACATTGTTCAAAAAGAAAGCGTTTGCAGTAATCGCCTCATCACTTATGGTTGCCTCGCTTGCACTTGCAGGGTGTTCATCTTCAAGTTCAACGGATGAAGCCAGTGCAGATGGCGAAAAAGTTATAAAATTCATGCATTTATGGCCTGAGGGAAGTTCCAATGCCCAGTTCTCCATCGTGAAAGATATCATCGGAGAATATGAAGCAGAACATGATGTGAAAATCGAAACAGAAATCCTCAACCCAGATCAATATAGAGAAAAGCTGAAAGTACTGGCTTCTTCCAATGAACTGCCGGATATCGGAATGACCTGGTCTGATGGATTCATCCAGCCATACGTGGAAGGCGAGATGCTTGCACCGCTGGATGATGTAACGACAGATGGCGTTGAATTTATTCCTGGTGTAAAAGAATCTTATGCAGTGGACGGCAAAACCTATGGCCTGCCGCTAGAACTCAATATCTCTTACGTATTTTACAATAAAGAAATCTTTGAGAAGCATAACCTGGAAGTACCTGAAACGTTCGAAGAGTATAAAAACGTTGTCAAAACACTGGCGGATAATGGCGTCGTTCCTACAACAGTCGGTGCAAAAGACGGATGGCCTGCATCTTTCTGGTTCATGTATATGGCTGATCGAATCGGCGGCCCGACGATCCTGACAGATGTCATCGATGGAAAAGCGAAGTTCGATGACCCGGCGATCAAGCAAGCTGCAGAAGAAATCCAGAACCTTGTGGATATGGGCGGCTTTGTTAAAGGGGCAAGCGCGTTATCCAATGATGATGCAAAAGGATACTTCATGAACGAACAGGCAGCAATGTTCCTGACAGCAACATGGGAACTGCCTAACTACACAACGAGCCCTGATGTAACTCAGGAGTTCAAAGATAAAATCGGCTACTTTAAGTTCCCAACTTATGAAGGCGGAAAAGGATCATCCATCGACAGTTATGTCGGCGGCCCTGGAGTTGGCTTATTCGTAGCAGAAGATTCAAAAGTTCAAGATGAAGCGAAAGACTTTGTCGGTTATCTTGTAAAGAGATGGGGAGAAAAGTCAGTGACAGATGCAGGCGTTATCCCTGCGACGAAGGTGGATACAGCAAGTCTTGATCTTGATCCAATGTACATTGAAATCCTGGATGACCTGGGTTCTGCTTCAAATGTTACGACTTACTTTGATACCCAATCCAGCCCTGCGGTATCTGAGCTGCACCATGACCTGGTAACAGCCCTGTTCGGAAAACAGATAACACCTGAAGAGTTCGTGAAACAGCATGCGGACGAAATTGCCAAAGAGCAGGAGTAATACACTCAGTGTAGAGGGCATATCCAATATGCCCTCTATTTTTTTCAAGCTCATTTGTACAGCTGTTTTCGTATTGATTGTTGCATTCGGAAATATCACAAGAGCCGGATTTTTCAACGTCTGTGAGAGTAGCTCTTTTGCCTCTTCCTTACCGATTTATTTTCGAAACCATATGAACCAGCACCAATGTTTACGGAAAAAACTTTCCGTAACAAGCATTAAATCGATTTCGTATAGCAGCAATGCATACGAAAGCAGCTTTTTAAAGAGAAGGGAGTATAGAAAATGAGAAGTGTCATGTCAAACAAATGGGTCATCAGCCTTTATGTTCTTCCTGCACTGGTCCTCATCCTTTTCCTGATTTATATACCGATTGTCCTGACAGGATATTACGGGTTGATGGATTGGAACGGAATCGGCCAAATGAAGTTTACAGGATTGGATAACTATATAGAGTTAGTACAGGATAAGATGTTTTGGAAAAGCACCTGGCATTCGATCCTGCTTGGGTTGTTCTCCACTTTAAGCCTGGTCGGCTACCTGATTTTATCCTTGATTCTTGCCAGTAAAATTAAAGGAGCCAATTTCTTCAGAAAAATCTATCTGATTCCAATGCTGCTTTCTTCTGTAGCTATCGGCCAGCTTTGGGCAAAAATATTCGATCCGTCCAACGGAATGTTAAATCGATTCCTTACATTAATCGGTTTCGAAAATCCGCCGCTGTGGCTGGCAGATCCAAACATTGTGCTATTTGCCTTATTCCTTCCAATCGTCTGGCAATATGCCGGATTCTATATCATCATCTTTTATGCAGCTTTAAAGAATGTACCGGAAGAATTGGTGGAAGCGGCGAAAATAGATGGGGCGACTCCCATCCAGATTGCTTATAAAATCAAGGTGCCATTGATTTCAGGTGTTATCAAAGTCATGGTCATCCTTGCCATCGTCGGCTCATTGAAGTATTTTGATTTAATTTTCATTCTGACAGGCGGCGGTCCGAATGGTGCCTCCGAAGTAATGGCCTCTTATATGTACAAGGAAGCCTTCAGCAAATATAACTTCGGTTACGGAAGTGCGATTGGCTTCGGACTTCTGATTATCAGTCTCGGCTTAACATTTATCATCCAAAAATTGCTGACATCTAAAAATGAAGTCGAATATTAAGAGAGGGGCGAGAACAAGATGAGTAAAGCAGCAGTAGAGACACAACAGCAGCCGGCACTTCCGGCTTCTTATAACACCAACAAATCATTAGGCAAAAGAATCGGGTTCGGTATACTTTACATCGTTTTGGGGATCATCGGGATCATCCAAATCTACCCGCTGGTCTGGCTGTTCATGTTTTCATTGAAAACGAATCAAGAGGTGTTCGGGATGTCCCCGTTCGCGCTGCCTCAGGATCCGCAATGGGGCAACTATGTTAAAGCCTGGACAACCGGAAACATCGATACCTACTTTTTCAACAGTGTTTTCTATACAGTAGCGGCAGTTGTTTTGACGGTTATCCTCGCAAGCTTTGTGACTTTTGCAGTGACAAGGATGCACTGGAAATTGAGCGGAGTCGTACTTGGTTTATTCATGGCAGGTTATATGATTCCGCTTCATTCGACACTCATTCCATTATTCAATATATTTAAGTCCGTGAACCTGATTGACAACCCGGTATCCATCATTATCTCGTATGTAGCATTCAACCTGCCGATTACGATTATGATTCTAACAGGGTTCTACAAAGCCCTGCCGCGTGAAATTGAGGAAGCTGCTGTCATGGACGGCTGCTCCATTCACCGCATCTTTTTCCAGATCACGCTGCCTATGACAGTACCCGTGCTGTCCACTACAGTGATCATCAACATGATTTATAACTGGAACGAATTTGTTTTTGTCCAAACCTTCATGAGTTCTGACAGGTGGAAAACCATCACGGTCGGGGTGAATAACTTCGTCGGACAGTATCTGACTGATTGGGGTGCGATAGGGGCAACACTGATGATCAGCATCATTCCTGTATTGATCGCCTACTTCATCCTGAGCGACAAGATCGTAGAAGGAATTGCAGCAGGTTCAGTAAAAGGGTAATATGTTTCTAAAAACCGAGTCTAATCCATTGAGGATTGGCTCGGTTTTTTGATGAATTAAAGAGTTTCGAGAGAGAGGCGGTATCCCTTCTTCTCTTCTAAAACAGCGCCCTTATTAGTTATTACTATACATATGACCAAGCCATCCATGTTGTGTTTCATATACTGGTAGAGTAGAACCCTTCTTACAGCGGGTTTAATTAATAGAAGGAAAGGGGTTTTTAACTATGGCCATTTATGATTCAGGGCCGATACCAAATATTGACGGAGCAGGAAACAGGATCGCACGGGAGCTTGTTGTCCGGGTACAGAATACAGGGACTGGTAATCTTCCTGCCAATGTTTTAATAGAAGTTTACAGAATTACTGAGCCAAATGCACAAGGGTATGCTCAGCAGATAATTTATGCGCAGAACCTGGCAGAATTGCAGGAATTCGGAACTCCGGTGATGGGCACGGGTCCGGTCTTTGTCCTGCCGGTTTCACTCAACAGCCCTTTAATTCCGGCGTTTGGGGTTAGGATAATGACTTCACCAGACCCGGGGGGAGGAAGCCAAATAACGGCTACCATTTTTACGGAAAATGATTTAGGAGAATTAGTGCTGATTCAGCGCGTTCTCCCTGGAGACTTCGGCACTCCTGTCAATCCTGCTTTGGAGGCGGTGAATGCTGCCCAGACGCCTGCGGGAATACGTGCAGCAATTGAAGACCCTCTGCTTGGTTTAGATCTTACAGAGTACGACCCCTTAACGGAAGATCAAAAAAATCAGATAGCCGATATCCTGCTGGAAAACCGTCCGGTATTTGGTTATGAAAGTGTAGAGGAAGTTCAGGCAGCATTGGATACTGCCATTGGACAGGTAGTTGTGGATCCAGACAATATTTACGTGGAAGCCGGGGCTTCAGGAGGGGATGGAAGCAGGGCCAATCCGTTTGGCACGATTGAGGAAGGGATCACCGCTGTGAATCCAGGCGGAACCGTTCATATCTTGAGTGGAATGTATGAAATAGCTGCGCTGATTGTTGTGGATCAATCGTTAACCCTCCAAGGAGAAGGAGATACACAGCCTCAAGTCATTTTCAATCCAGCAAGTACTGTCGACGGATTGGTGATAGAAGCAGACGATGTGACAGTGGACAATCTGTACTTGATCAGTAATAGAACGCTGACAGGTTCAAATGCTGTGGTCAGTGTGCCTCTAAGGTCTTTAGATAATTTGTACAGAAATATAACGATATCAAATTCCACTATCGAAGGTACTGTGAGAAGCGCCTATATTTTTGCAGAGAACATCACTTTTGATAATAATCTGTTCATTCATAATGCTATCAATACTCAGAGCCTGCGTTTTCAAGTGTTACGGGGAACAACGAATGTAACAAATAATACCTTTCAAGGAAACAGCACCAGTGTCGGGGCAATTATTATTGAACCAAACCTTGTTTCCTATAATGTTTCTGGAACCATCAATATCATCGGCAATACAATGACAAGTTTCAATCAGTTTGTCAATTTTTACACTTTTCTTGAAGCGGCAACGAGTCTGATCATTAGGGAAAATGTTATCGATCACCAGACTAACTCAGGAAGCTCCATCATCTTAACGACAAGGGTGGATTATACACTTCTTGAGGAGTTGCTGATAGAAGATAATTTCTTTATCAACAATGATTCAGAAAGGCTGGCTGTATATTTCGCAGCAGGTGGAGGAGGAAGTAACCTGCCAGCAGTCGGTCAAATTCAGGTATATGATAATACCTTTAATTTCCCAAATGGCTATGGCCAGCGTCCGGGTGATGTAGTCGATCCGGTTTTTCCAGTCGGATTCAACCAGGCAGCGGATCTTCTTGGGATGACTTTGGCGAGGTTCGACTTGCAGGGAAATGTGAATGTTTGATCTATTACGAAGGAGCGGGCCATTATAGTGGCGGCTCCTTTTTTATATTGTATTGTAGAGAAGACTATTACAGCGTTCCCAATTTACAGAATAAAAGGAGCAAGCCCAAACTTGACTGCTCAACGAAAGATTAAAAGGGAGTGATATATACATAGGTTACACTTCATCCTGCCTAATGGTAAAATAAGTAATAAGTTTGCATAGGTAGGCTCTATATCGATTGCCGTTGGAACCACCGACAGACTATTATGATGAGCGAGTTAAGAAATAAATTAATATAAATCTGTGGAAAATGTCTCCAGTTATCATCCTGGACTTCCTCCTAGAGTTATAATAGAAGACAGACTATGAATAATAACCTCTATGTCCTAATCACCATACTATAATCTGAGTTTGACTTTTTAGTAGGGTGTTTATCCTTTAATCACCATACTATAATCTGAGTTTGACTTTTTAGTAGGGTGTTTATCCTTTAATCACCATACTATAATCTGAATTTGGCTTTTTAGTAGGGTGTTTATCCTCTAATCACCATACTATAATCTAATTTTGGCTTTTTGGTAGGGTGTTTATCCTTTAATCACCATACTATAATCTAATTTTGGCTTTTTGGTAGGGTGTTTATCCTTTAATCACCATACTATAATCTAATTTAGGCTTTTTGGTAGGGTGTTTATCCTTTAATCACCATACTATAATCTGAGTTTGACTTTTTAGTAGGGTGTTTATCCTCTAATCATCATGCTATAAGCTGAGTTAGGCGTTTTAGCATGGTGTTTCTCCCATAGAAGAACTCAGTGTTTGTAGTCACTATCCCAAATGATGAACTATTCAGGACGGGTGAAGCCGCAGGACTTTTAACGGCATCCCGTTTTTGAACTGACCATACAAGGGGAAAACAAAGACTATGGTTGCAGAAATGAAGGAGGCGGGAGGTTCAAGAGGACATACTTCATACACATGCATTGTAACACCCAGCGTTACCTCATGATTAATCAAAAGTCAGTTAGCCCCTTACCAAATACAGACGGGTTATCAATTATCTATCTAGTAAGATTCTTTAATGGCAGGACAGGAATCTGCATAGGCTCGAGCGGGGGCACACTCGCTAATTTTTATTTTATAGAAAGAAGGGGAGAGAATGATCAAAAAGGAAATCATCCTGATGGGCACCTTTCATATGGAGCAGTATGAAGCTAATTTAATTATAGAGAAAGAAAAAGAAATTATGGAGATGGTCGGGGAATTAGTTAGGTTACAACCTACAAAGGTAGCTTTAGAGTGGGATAGGGACTTAGAGACCAAGCTTCAAGAGAGGTACAGCCAATGCAAAGGACAATACTCACAGCATGAAATGGAACAGATCGGCTTCAGGGCTGCCAAGGCTTTAGGCCATAAAGAAGTGCATGTAGTGGATGGGGAAGGCACCCTTACTCAAGAAGATATGACAGATTTATTTAGAAGTATTGAACAAGGATATCCTGTAATAAGGGAAAAGATACAAGCTGTAAGAGAACGTACACCCTCCATTAATAAGAAAATAAGAATGATGGATTCTTATAAAGCACTTAACAGCTGCAACGCCATTAAAGAGATAGAAAGGCTGTATCTCTCTTTTGCCTTAGTGGAGGATCCAAAGGGCAGAAACATCGGCATGGAATTTTCTTACTAAATGGATGGAAAGGGAATACAAGATTTATAAGAATATTTCCGAGGTGCCAGCATCGGAAGGCGATGAACGAATTCTTCTGCTGATTGGCAGCGATCATTTATGGATGCTGAAGACATTATTTGAGGGAAGCGGGTGGAGAGTACTGCTGCCTTTTTCAAAAAAGGAGCAATAACTGTATCTATTATTAGTATACCATTCAGATTAGAAAAATATTAGTCTATTAATTCAGAAATATCCTGCTATTCTTAGAAATGGACTAATAAGGAGGTTGAGGAAATGATTGATTACCGAATTCGGAGCAATGGCGGCTTTACAGAAAAAATGGGCGAGCTTGTATGTATGCTTGAGCATACAAGGGCTGTCACGCTGGAGGAAATAAAAGAATTAAAACAGTGGGACCTGGACTTCCGAGTGGATGAAAGCTCCAACTCAATAGGTGCGCTGCTGCATCATATTGCTTCTATAGAATTTGTTCATGGAATCATTTCATTCCATGGGCGGGACCTTAATGATGTTGAACTAAACAAATGGCGGACAGCACTGGAACTTGGGGAGCAAGCCAGAAAAACAATTCAAAAGCAGCCAATAGAATACTACATAAATCAATTATCTGAAGTAAGGAAGAGTACACTTTCTCAGCTGCAGAAGCTCAATGATGATTGGCTGGCGGAAGAAAACAAATGGGGAAATGGGGTTCCTTATAATAACTACTACCTTTGGTTTCATGTCATGGAAGATGAAATCAATCATCGGGGGCAAATCAGGACTATTAAACGTCAGCTCATGGATAAGAAGCAGAATTGAGCAGAGAATTATTAGCGGATATAAAAAATATACTCATCCGAGTTTTTTGCTGAGGACAAGCTCAACCAAACGATAAAAGCCTTATCTATAAAAGACCTCTACTCAGCTCTCCGTAGAAAGTGAGTTGAGGTCTTTTTACCCTAGGCTGTTTTCGTAGATATTGTTGCTTTCGGAAAAATCCCAAGAGCCGGATTTTTCCCCGGATACTAAGAGTTTTGACTCTAAACGGGAGTAGCAGCTCTTTTCTTTTCGGTGTTACCAGAATTCATCTCCGTAATAGGGTTATTTTTCGAAATTAGTATAGAATAGCGAGCCTTACCCTAACAGAATAAAAGGGAAGACCGCCTTTTTTCTCATTGGCCTGTCGGGGCTGATCTAGGCCCTTGCGCTTTTTAATTAATCCATAATCGACCAATACGCCGGCTTCACATTATAATCCGGATCAAATACAAATGGAGCATCTTTTCCTATACCATCATTATACTCTTTTGCCCGGTCATCCAGCCAAGTATGGTTGTCGGCCACTCCCCAGAACGTCACGTTACTGATTTTGTCTCCGAGTCTTTCATATAGTTCAAAAAGGGCGTCGTAACGTTCAGCTTGCGTCATAAAAACTTCTTCTGGAATGTCATTATAAGTAGGATAGGCAGGTCTTGGCGGCCAGCCATAAAGACTGACATCCAGTTCAGTTATCTGGTTGTCAAGGCCCAGATCGGCAAACATATTAATAGACTCCTCGGTTTCTTGAAGGGAAGGCCAGCCTAATTGGATGTGAGATTGATGGCCAACTCCATCTATCGGTACACCCTGTTCTAAAAGGTCTTTTACTAGGTTATATAAATGATCCCTTTTTGGAGTGACTTCTGTATTGTAGTCATTGATATATAGTTTTGCGTCCTTAGCTGCGAATCGATCGGCTGTCTCAAATGCAACCTTTATAAACTCATCTCCAGTGATCTGATACCAAGCTGATTCTCTCAATCCTCTCTCATTTTGTGGAGAATCATCGATTGCTTCATTCACGACATCCCAGGACTTAATATCATGCTTATATCGTTTGACGATGGTTTTTATATGTGTCTCCAAACGTTTTAAGAGCAGCTTTTTGTTTTTCTTGCGCTGTTTGAGATCAGTCTCTTCTACCATTTTCTTTCCTTGCTTATCCAGGAAGAACCAATCAGGAACCTGACTTTGCCATACAAGGGTATGGAATCGCAGCTCCATGTCATTTTCTTTTGCGAACGCTACGATTTTGTCAGCTTCAGTAAAATTAAATTTTCCTTCTTCGGGCTGGATATTGATCGGCTTCATTACATTTTCAGCCACAATGCTGTTGAAATGCTGTTTCAATACTTCTGCATCGATTTGATTCAGCTGAGTGGGTTCTACTGCTGCGCCAACATTAAAAGAGTTCTCATACCTTTCAGCAATGGAAGGAGCCGAGATAGCACTTATAGAGGATTCTTTTAATGTGCCGGCAGATGCAGGCAACGCGGCGGGCATCAGTAAAGTCAAAGCTACTCCAGTGATAAGGGTGGGCGAATTTTTTTGAACATACAAAATCTCCTTTTAAAAATATATTTTATTAGTCAGTGGTGAAAATTTATTAAACAACATAACCTCCTCATCAATTAGTAAAACAGGAGAATGAGTGAAACCATAAGCTGTTAATGTAAGCGCATTCCTGTTAACGGTATTATACAGTTTGTTTATACGTTGAATAAACTATGTTTTTATAAAATTCTAAAAATGATAGGATAGAACCAGGTAAGTTGAATTACTTTTTATGGTAACAGAGCTGATTCTGCTCTTTTCTTAGGTGAAAGAAACCAGGGAGTTTTCTGAAGTAAGCATTCGTGCTTTTAGAAGCGGTCAAGCTACTCGCTGTATCGATGTTCTATTCTGACAATTCCAAGCATATTTGTTTTATGATGTTACATAAATCCCGTATAATCTATATTAAGTAACATTACGGAGGTCTTCAATGGAATTTGTAGAGCCGATCAGGAAGATTGATGATATATATAAGATGAAAAAGATTCTGTATGAGCAATCTAAAAGGGACTATCTATTTTTCGTTTTGGGTGTGAATACTGGCATGAGAATCAGCGATCTACTCCAGTTAAGGGTAAAGGAGGTCTGGGATCAAGAAAATGCGAGAGAGTTTTTCACCCCTTGTGAAAATGGGAATTCATATTATTTAAACTATGTCGTTAGATCGGCCTTGTTTGATTACCTGACCCAAACCTCCTTGAGAAGGGAAGATTTTTTGTTTAAATCTAAAAAAAATGAATTCCCGATTACCCGCCAGCAGGCTTACCGGATCATTAACAAGGCTGCTCAGGAGGCAGGGGTGGAAGGGAAGATCGGCACCCACACCCTCAGAAAAACATTCGGTTATCACGCTTATAGAAAAGGCATAGCTCTGTCCATCCTCCAAAAGATATTCAATCATTCTACTCCTTCAGAAACCTTGAAATATATCGGGATTGACATTCATACCGAAGAACCAATCAAGGTTGACGTTAATCTTTAAGCCAGCGAGGTGCAGTAAGTATTCATGGAAAATTCTATAATCAGTTCAGACTACTTTATTTTGATGACAGCTCTGTTATTGGTAACAGGTGTCATCACAACAAAATTTTCTACAAGACTCGGTGTTCCGGCACTTGTCCTCTTTATCCTGGTAGGCATGCTGGCAGGAAGTGACGGGTTGGGCCTTATATACTTTGACAACGCTAAATTGACACAGCTCATTGGTATTCTCGCTTTGGTAATGATCTTGTTTGAAGGGGGCCTGCAGACAAAGATATCCACCGTTAAATCTGTCGCCAAGCCTGCCTTATCACTTGCTACTCTTGGTGTACTCATCACGACTTCAGTCGTCGCAGTGGCAGCGAAGCTTATATTAGGAGTTTCCTGGCTTGAAGGATTCCTCTTTGGTGCCATTGTCGGTTCGACAGATGCGGCTGCCGTTTTTGCCGTGCTCAAAGGGCAAAATGTTAAAGGGGAGCTGGGGTCCACACTGGAGGTTGAATCCGGAACCAATGACCCGATGGCCGTTTTTTTAACGATATCATTCATTGAATTATTGACGGTGAAAAACCCCTCGTATCCTTTAATTATCGGTTCGTTTTTCTGGCAGATGGGGCTGGGGTTGGCTTTAGGAATCCTCTTCGGAAAATTGGCGACCCGCTCAATTAATAGAATCAACCTTGATTCGAGCGGGCTGTATCCTGTATATGCCATGGCCTTTGCACTGCTGGCTTACAGTATCACCGATTTGTTCAACGCCAGCGGCCTTTTAGCCGTATATGTAGCAGCCATGCTGATTGGCAACTCGGAACTAACGTATAAGCACTCTATATTCAAGTTCAACGAAGGCTTTGCCTGGATGATGCAAATACTTATGTTCGTTATCCTTGGATTATTGGTGTTTCCATCTCAGCTCTTTACGTGGGATGTTGCCTTGAAAGGAGTGCTGCTGTCTGCAATCTTAATCTTGTTAGCCAGGCCGGCAGCCGTATTTCTGTCTTTAGTCAAATCGAATTTCGATATAAAAGATAAGGTTTTCCTGTCCTGGGCAGGGTTAAGGGGAGCAGTCCCGATTGTACTGGCCACTTTTCCATTGATTGCCGGAATTGACAACTCTCCAATGATTTTCAATGTCGTATTCTTCGTTGTTCTAACCTCGGCGTTGATTCAAGGCTCGACCATATCCATTTTTGCTGAAAAACTTGGCTTAACCGGTCCGAAAAAAGTAGATCCAGTCCATTCTCTTGAATTGGTTTCGATCGGCAGGGCCAATGCTGAAATCATGGAAGTCGAAGTCAATGAAGAAACCCCTATTCTTGGTAAAAGTCTAATTGAGATTGTTTTTCCAAAGGACGTCCTGATTAACGCCATCATACGCGGAAGTGAATTAGTTACACCTTACGGGGAAACAATCATTGAAAAAGGAGACATCCTATATATCCTTGTATCGAGAAGCAGCAAGAGGGATTTAAAGAAAATGCTGAATGTAGAAGATTAAAAGATGGGGGGAGAACGGATTGAATGATGAGGCGATAAAGGAGCAGATAAAATCCGAACTGCAGCAACATCAAAAAATGAGTACAAAGAAGATTTTTAAGCGGGCGTTTTTCGTCTTGCTGGGTGCCATTATGATGGCATTGGGAATCGAGGTATTCCTCGTGCCCAACATGATCATGGATGGAGGAATTGTCGGTATTTCCATCATCTTATACAACCTGACAGGCATAAGGCTGGGTGTATTCATTTTCCTGTTGAACATCCCATTTTTCTTTTTAGGCTATAAACAAATTGGAAAGACATTTGCAGTTTCCACGGTGTTTGGGATTTCAATTTTATCTCTGGCAACGAATTACCTGCATACTGTCGCGGCATTTACTTCGGATATGCTGCTTGCTACTGTGTTCGGCGGAATTGTTCTTGGAGCGGGAGTAGGGCTTGTCATCCGGTATGGAGGAGCCCTGGATGGGAGCGAAATCCTAGCGATTCTTTTGAATAAAAGGTTTCCCTTTTCCGTTGGGGAATTCATCATGCTGTTTAACGTATTCATCTTTGCCTGGGGAGGATTCGTCCTCGGCTGGGACCGAGCCATGTATTCTGTGCTTGCTTATGTGATTGCCTTCAAGACCATCGACATTGTCATTGATGGATTTGATGAGTCAAAATCAGCCTGGATCATCAGTGACAAGGACAGAGAAATTGGAGATGCCATACTGGCACGGCTGGGCCGCGGAGTTACCTATCTGAAAGGCGAAGGCGGTTATTCCGGAGACGATAAAAAGGTGATTTTCTGTATCGTGACCCGCCTGGAAGAAGCCAAGCTCAAATCGATTGTAGAAGAGATGGACCCGACCGCATTCCTGGCGGTTGCGGATATCAATGAAGTCCGGGGCGGCAGGTTTAAGAAGAGGGATATTCATTAAATGTATCGAAAAAACCCGTCAGAGTGACGGGTTTTTTAGTTGGCAGCTTTTTTGAAAGGCTCTTTTCGTAACCTTTGTTTCTATTTAAAATGAATTTTGTGAAACCCCCTCCATTTAATAGGGAATATCCTGGTAAGCAAGAAAGAAAAGAGCTACTCCCTCCGTCTGAAAGGAAAAACCTTAGTATCCGTGGGGGGGGGATCCGGTTCTTAGGTTTTCCCGAAAGCAACAATATTTACGAAAACAGCCTTTTGAAAAGAATATTGTAAAAAAGGTATCCCGTCATTGCTCCGCTAATATTCAATATAGTATCATCTATATCCATAACTCCCAGCCGGGTCACATATTGCAGCACTTCAATAAGGATACTTAGCGCAAAAGAAAATAACACAACAGATTTTAACGTCTGCATATTCTTAAAAACAATAGGAAGAAGCAACCCCATTGGCAGAAATAAGAGCAAAGGGCCGAACGTACTATAAAACCAGGTATCAAGGTTGAAGCGTTCTTTTTCTGAAATATACATTCTAAGACTATCAAAAGGAATAAAGTTACTCTTTCCACTCTCTAAAGAAACGATTCTTAGATTATGGACGTCAATGCCGATAAAACTGACAATGATTACGATAATAAAATAGATGAAAAACAAACTGCACCCTATTCTTTGGCTGACTTTCATCTGCATCACCTCTTATTCTTAGAATCTATATGACTGTTAGGACAGGAGTATGCGGTGCTTAGGGTGCTTTCTTAAATTGAGAGCCTGCAAGCACACTATTTTTATGAAAAGAGGTCACCAGGCATTTCTCAGATATCCAAGAATCAAAAAAAGAGAATCTCAAGAAATCTTCTAGTGACCCAAAGCTCCCGTGATAATAGGAAAAAGTACTCAAAAAGGGGTATTAAACAAAAAACCTTTTAGAGAGATCTTGAAACTTATTACTTTTCTCATCCGTATGAAGGGTATACAGAAAAGATCCTCATAGTGAAGGATTCTTCGGATATACCCTTAGAGGGTATTTGACGGAATCATAGGCATCTGAGGAGCTGCCAAACACAGAAAGTTGAAGGATGTTACTGACATTTCCTGGGGGTAAAGAAAGCGACTGAAGCTCAGTTGCCGATCTGCCAACTCTGGAAAAACAGAGATGATGATGGGAGGGAGGAATATGGATATTAGTATCGGAATGTACTTGATGATGACTGCCTCACATTTAATTCAAGTATCGTTGGTTATGGCTATTTTTTCTTCCATTTATATCAAAAACAAAAGAAATGGGTACATAAGTTTAGCTGTTATAGCCTTCTTGTACAGTGTTCAGTTACATAGGGGCTTTACGGTAGCGCCAATAGTAGGCATAACCTTTTTGATCATCATGATTGGAATGGGAATTGTCTCATTTTTAGTTATTCGGAGGAAGAAAAACGCCCAGTTAGGTAACTAGTTTGGTTAGGGCCCGTCAATTGGCGGGTCTTTTTTTGAGGAAGCTATACTAGCGGGATAATGAAAAAATCAAAAGTATCGGGACTTGGCCGATAAGTGTCACTCAGGATGCTCACGAGAGACACAAGAACTTCTTTTTGAGCCTTCAGGTGTCACTCAGGAAACTCCCGAAGGACACCAGAGCTCCAATTTTGGGCTTCAGGTGTTACTCAGGATTCTCCCGAGAGACACCAAAACACCATTTTGAGCCTTCAGGTGTCACTCAGGAACCTCCAGAAGGACACCAGAGCTCCAATTTTGGCCTTCAGGTGTCACTCAGGATGCTCACGAGAGACACCAAAGCTCCAATTTTGGCCTTCAGGTGTCACTCAGGATTCTCCCGAGAGACACTAAAACACCATTTTGAGCCTTCAGGTGTCACTCAGGAACCTCCCGAAGGACACCAGAGCTCCAATTTTGGCCTTCAGGTGTCACTCAGGATTCTCCCGAGAGACACCAAAACACCTTTTTGAGCCTTCAGGTGTCACTCAGGAACCTCCCGAAGGACACCAGAGCTCCAATTTTGGCCTTCAGGTGTCACTCAGGATGCTTACGAGAGACACCAAAACACCTTTTTGAGCCTTTAGGTGTCACTCAGGATCCTCACGAGGGACCCCAGAGACTCATTTTCGTCCATCAGGTGTCACTCAGGAAACTCCCGAGAGACACCAAAGCTCAAATTTCGGCCTTCAGGTGTCACTCAGGATCTCTCTCTTAAGAAATTCCCGAGGGAACCAGAGACTCAAATTTATTGTCATGAGATTGACATGTGACAACGTGTCATATAAAATGAAGATATCAAAAAGTGACACTATGTCACATTCGTGGAGTGAGCCTATTGCCAAAGTTAACATTCTTTAATCTCCCAGAAAACAAAAGAAAAGTGCTGATTGATGCTGCGGAAAATGAATTTGCAAGAGTTCCTCTCCATGAGGCTTCCATTGCAAATATAGTTAAATCTGCGGGTATACCAAGGGGAAGCTTTTATCAATACTTTGAGAATAAGGACGATCTTTATTTCTATTTATTAGACGAAAAGTTGAAAGAAGGAAAAGAGCACTTTCTAACGATGTTGGAGGTACATAATGGTGATATTATCGAAGCTGTCATCGATATGCATCATAATTTCCTGATTATGATGCCGGATGAAGAGGAAGAAAATTTTATAAAAAATGCATTGCTCTATGCTACTCATAAAGTGGAGAATTCCTTCAGGTATATGATTGATTCCACTCATGATCACGAGCATTTCAAAAAGATGTTGGAACTAGTGAATAAAGAATTAGTGAACGTTCGGAAGGACACTGAATTGGTCCCTGTATTGCAAATCATTGCAGCCATAGCTTTCCACAATTTAATTGATAAGTTATCTAGAAAACTATCCGATGAAGAGGCCATTAAACATTTTAGAGTTCAAATGGAACTGATTAAGAACGGGATTTATCAAAGGTAATATCACTTTCGCCAAAGTGAAATTAGATGATAGGGGAGAGGCAGATGACGGTTACAGTTTATGGACGCAGCTGCAGTTCAACAAGGAAAGCTAAGCAGTGGCTGAAAGAGAACGGGATTCCTTATGTGGAGAGGAATATTATCCAAGACCCTATTACCATTGGAGAACTTCATTCAATTTTACGTATAACAGAAAACGGAACAGATGAAATAATGGCAGTTAAATCACAAACGTATCAAGAAATGAATGCTAACTTAGAAGACTTATCTTTGCATGAGTTGATTGAGTACATTAATAAGTATCCAAAACTGCTTAAGAGTCCCATCATTGTGGATGAAAAGAGACTGCAGGCTGGATACAGTGAGGATATCCGCCAATTTCTCCCTAGAAAGACCCGCTTGAAATGGAGGATGAATCATTTAGCCTTTAACAGACTAGGTGATGTAACGAATTGACTGAAGAGAAACAGACATATGGAAAGGATCTTGCCGTAATGAATTCTACTGAAACGCTTACTATAAAAAAAGAAACACTGGATAGACTACGTAAGGAAATCACTCGATTTAGCATGGTATATAAGTTTGCTTTAGATGAAGTAAATACGAAAGTGAATATATTGAAAGAAGAGTTCCGCTTAATACATGATTACAATCCGATTGAGCATGTGAACTCACGTGTCAAATCGCCGGATAGCCTTTACAGAAAGCTGCAAAGAAAGAAACTTGCACCTTCTATTACAAGCATCCAGGAGAGTATTAAAGATATAGCAGGTATACGAATTATTTGTTCATTCGTGTCAGATATCTACCGTATCAGCGAAATGATACAGGCCCAGTCGGATATTGAAGTCGTTGAAGTTAAAGATTACATCCAGCACCCAAAGCCAAATGGGTATCAAAGCTTGCATATCATCATGAAGATTCCGGTGTTCATGTCAGACCGCATTGAACATGTATATGTCGAAATGCAAATTCGCACGATTGCCATGGACTTTTGGGCGAGCCTTGAGCACAAAATTTATTACAAGTACAACAAACAAGTTCCGGAGCATTTAACAAGACAATTGAAGGAAGCTGCCAATACTGTTGCTGAGCTCGATTTGAAGATGGAAACAATTAATAATGAGATCAATATTCTAAAAGAACAGAACTCATCAGATACTCCAGAAGAGCTGCTGATCGATCCCAGAGAAATCATGCTTCAGATGGTGGGCAAAGGAATGCTTAAAGAATAGGGTTCCAGTTGTTGCACATCACTAGGTAAGAAGCGAAGAAATTAAATGAAGATAGTGTGCCTGGTTTTCGGTTCGTTGAGGGGAAGGGCTGGCACAGAGTAATAAAGTTAAATAGTAGTAAAAAAGAACAATTCATTAGAAAAGCCCTTTCTAATGGATTGTTCTTTTTTACTATCTTGCTTTGCCTGTGTACCTGGAGGATTAGGCTTTACAAGGAAAGCGTTTGTCTTAAGTATCAAGGCTTAAAAATAAGGGGAGATTTTCCCGCTAATGGCAATTTCTAAGCTCGTTTTGGAGTAAATAGAGGGAGTTTTTCCCCTTAACCGAAGAAATAGCAGCTGCATTCAAGTGATTTACGTAAATAAGGGGAATTTCTCCCTCTATTTAAGCTGTTTTTCCATTCATTTAAGGAAATAAGGGGGATTTTTCCCTCTATTCAAGAGGGTGGATTGGTTTGGATAATCATTTTGGAAAAAAGCCTCAAAGGAGAGAATTTACTGGTTTTTTGACTCTGAATCCTCCGTTTACCGGCAGAGTTTCGGTCAATATATATATATATATATATATATATATATATATTTAATTGATTCACAACAAAGTTTATCCAATGAGGCCTAGGTAAGAACCTGATAAGGCTGAATTTGTATCACTTAGTTGACCCATTGTCCCCGTGACCGCTTTCATGCCCTTCTTTCCTTCCTTTTCAAAATCCATTGACTAATCAAACATGCAGCAAATCCCGCAGCGATCGGCAGCAGTGCTATCTCAGTATTAGAGAATGAAAGTTTGAATGTAAGTATTTTAATCTTCGCCAGGTACCCAATAAGGTAGAGTGAAATCATCGTTCCAAATGATACATACATGGGAATCCATTCAGGTTTCATTTTCTGTCACTCCAGTTCTTTTCTAAAAATTTTCCTTCCTTTTCTTCGAGGAAGAAATGAAGTCTGATTCTATTTATATTACAATATTAAGGAATATAGGTAAAAAAAACCTACTATGAAAACGATATAAAGATAGAATACCAGTTTTTATTCCTCTAAGAACAACTATACTTGCTGCTGCAAAAGGGGTTAATGTTAGTGTCAGATAAATATAATGAATTAAATATAGGGAGAAACAAGCAAGAGAATGCGTTGGAAAATCAAGAAATCTATCATTTGTTCTTTCAGAAGCATCAGGATGTAGTCCTCATTTTGGATCTGGAAGGGAACATCCTGGAGTCCAATGATGCTATTTTAAAATACACCGGTTATTCAAAAGCAGAAGTGACGGGCCCTTTTGATCAGTTCGTCGCTGCTGATTATCAAGAAGAGGCAAGACAGAAATTTGCTCTAGCCGTTACAGGTGAAACCGTCAGCTATGATATTGTATTTGTCAGCCGGACAGGGAAAAGAGTGGACCTGCGAATGACTCATTCGCCGATCTTGAATGGAGAAACTATACTGGGTGTTTTTGGCACTGCCAGAGATGCGACAGAATTTAAAATGTTTAAAGAAAAGCTTTCACGGACTCAGAAAGACCTGGATTTTGTCCAGGTTGTCGGAAATGTTGGCAATTGGGAGTATAAGGTGGAAAGTCAAGAAGCACACTGGTCAGAGCAATTATATAGGATTTATGGTATGGAGGATCCTGAAAAGATTACCCCTTCATTAGAAAATTATCTTTCAATGGTTCATCCTGATGACATCAATGAGTTCATGGAGACATGCATGAGTGCTTATCAAACAGGCACAGCCTTCAGTATAGAATATCGAATCATCAGAAGAGACGGAAGAGAACGAATCGTCCATGAACAGGGAAATACGATCGTAGACGAAAATGGAGTAGTGACAAGGATGATAGGGACCGTCCATGATATTACGGAATACAGAAGAACAGAAGCTATGCTTGAGCAAAGTGAAGCTCATGCGCAAATGATTTTTAAAAATTTGAATGAAATCGTCTGGTCCATAGATATCCAAAACAAAAAAGTGTTATTTTGCTCGGAGGAATTTGAAGTTGTCTGCGGGTATAAACTGGAAGATCTCATTAAATCACCATCACTATGGGATGAAACCATCTATCATGAAGACTCGAAAAAAATTTTATTGATCATGTCTGAGATCAGAAAAGGGAATGAGATATTTGAACAATATCGTCTCCTTCATTCCTGCGGTGATATCAAATGGATCGACGTAAAAGCAATCCCCACCTGTGACGCTGAAGGGAATTTGATTCGCCTAGACGGTATTATGTGGGATATTACGGATAAGAAAAAATCTGAAGAAAAGCTTCACAAGGCCGCTTTTCAGGATTACCTGACTCAATTGCCGAATAGAAGAAGATTTGAAGAATATATCGAAGAGCAAATCGCCTTTCATCGAGAAAAGGAGGAATCATTCGCACTCCTGTATATGGATTTGGATCGCTTTAAATTCATTAATGACCGTCTGGGACACTTCGTCGGAGATGAGCTTCTGAAGCAAGTGACGGAGAGGCTGAAGAATCGATCAGAGAATCAATTTACAGCGAGGCTCAGCGGTGATGAATTTGCCATCTGCCTGCCAGGGTTAAAAACGCTGGATGAACCGGTGAATGTGGCACAGCAGATCATTGCCATTTTAGAAGAACCTTTTCACTATGGTGATTATGACCTATTTATATCAACAAGTATTGGAATTGGTGTTTTTCCAAAGGATGGGGAGGATGCCGACTCTCTTGTTAAAAATGCAGATACTGCTTTATCGTATGCCAAAGGAAATGGCAAGAATACATACCAAGTATACACCCGGGAGATGAATCAGGAATCCTATCGAAAGTACTGTCTGGAGAGAGATATGCGAAAAGCAGTTAGAAAAGATGAGTTTCGGGTGAATTTTCAGCCGAAAGTAAATGTGAAAACCGAAGAGATCATAGGAGCTGAAGCACTTCTCAGATGGGAGCATGAGGAATGGGGAAATATTTCTCCTGCTGAATTTATTCCAATCGCTGAAGACAGTGGATTTATTACTGAAATCGGGATATGGGTGCTGCAGGATGTATGCCGGCAGCAGAAGGAATGGTCTGAAAAGGGATTTCCGATTGTACCTGTATGCATCAACATCTCTCCACAGCACTTTTTAAAAAAGGATGTTGTCGAGGCAGTTCAATCCAATATAGCTAAGTATGATATAGACCCAACATGGATCGAACTCGAGATCACAGAGACCTCTTTGATCCACTATTCTGAGGTTGTCCAAAAAACCATGACTTCTCTGAAAGAAATGGGAGTGAAGATATCACTGGACGACTTTGGCACAGGCTACTCAGCATTGTCACAATTGCAGCACTTTAAATTCGATACACTTAAAATTGACCAGTCATTCATCAAGAATGTTCCTGTTAAAAGTGAAGACTCTGTCATTACGAAATCTCTTATAGAAATGGCGCATGGGCTTGGACTCGATGTGGTAGCAGAAGGGGTAGAATCAGAAGAACAGCTCGAGTTTCTGTACCAAAACCATTGCGACCATGTCCAGGGATACATCTACAGCAGGCCGGTGCCGGGTGTGGAATTTGAAAAGTTAATGGTAAAAAGATTTATACAAAAATCTCAATGATAAAGTTAATGTAGGAATATGCTGGAAATTTTTGTTGAAGGGTGCACGATGAACGCTGGAACAGTTACAGTCTGAAGTGGTTAAAGAATCCAAGAAAGGCTACCCCATCCTGCTGGCAGGAGTGATTGTATTTTTTGTGTTCACGCTGCTTTCTTTTTTCTTCCTATGGAAGTAGTCCAATGGAAATGGATCTTCAGATTGGGTGCAACCTTTCCCTTGGGCTTATTGCTTTCTAAGTTAGTGGGAGCCAACTTTTTTGCTTCAAAGTGAGGGGTTAATTCTTGAAGAGTCTTTTCGCAAAGATTGTGTCTTTTCTAATCACTTGGAGTTCCGCTACAGGGGTGCGACTCCGGGCGGGCGTTGAGCCTCTGTTTTACCTCTATCAATGATTAAGTAAGATGCCTTTTAACAAATCATTTCAATTTATATCAGCCAAGCTCTCACTGAAGGAGATTATTACATATTCTTTAGCTCAACGATAAATGTATAAGGAGACAAAGGGCATGAATGATACAGTACCTTTCACTATAAAACTCGAAGTACCCCTTTTAAAAAAGGTTCATACGAAAATTAATAACAGGGAGGCTGTAAGGGCAGTAATCTTACAGGACGATAAAATCCTCTTAGTTCAATCTAATAAAAGGGATTTCAAATTTCCTGGCGGCGGGATTGAAGGGGAAGAGAATCACCAGCAAGCATTGAAACGTGAAGTAGAGGAGGAAACCGGATATATCAATCTTGAGGTAATTAAAACCATTGGAAAGATCCTTGAGCGAAAAACAGACGAATTTGAAAGCGATTGTTTGTTTAGCATGAACTCGACTTATTATCTTTGTAAGTTAATAAATGAAGACAAGACGTCGATAAGGCTGAATGAATACGAGGCCGAACTGGACTTTTCACCAGTTTGGGTAACATTGGATGAAGCAATTAGACAAAATGAAGTACTGATGCATAAAATTAAAAGAAATTCCTGGCTGAAACGGGAAACCCTTGTGTTAAAAAGACTAAAAGCAGAAGTCTTAGCATATTAAGTGTCCAAAGGGATGGACCTTCAACGCTTTAAAGGACGAAAAGGGACAGTCCCTCTTCGTCCTTTAAAGCGCTAAAATATAGTTTGTGCTGAAAAGTTTTACTTCATATAGTGCGCGACCAGGAAATAGGCTCTCTCTTTAGTCAGTGACGCCTGGGTTGCTATGTATTCCAGTGATTCTGTGGTTCCGCCTTCATATTTCAGTGATGCTTTTTTGGCTTCTTCGTCTCGCTGTTGAACCCAATCCCGCTGTTCTTCTCTTAACTTTTCCATCTCTTCTTTGCCCAGCTGCTCTTGAAGAACTCCGTAAATTTCATTTAACGCATCATCCCACTTCTCAAACCTTTCCTGCTCTTGTTCTTCCATTTCAACCATGGTATCTTTAGCCTCTGCATGCTTATCTTCTTCTTCCATAGCATTCAGCTTATCCAGGTATTCCTTTTTCGTTTTTTCAGAAGCTTGATTTTCTTCAGTGCTCTTGGCGCTTTCTTCATTTTGGGTTTCATCTGTTCCAGTCTGCTGCTCATTTTCTTCAGTGGAGCGGTCATTGGATGAACTATCTTGTGCTGAATCTTCATCTGTACTTGTGTCTGATGGATTTTGCGTTTCATTTTGAGCAGAACTGCTATTTGAATTTGAATCCCCATTATCCTGTGCTGTATTTGACTCTTCTGACGAATTTCCGCAGGCGGTGATAAGTAAAAATATCACTCCCAGTAATACAATCATAATCCTCTGGTTTTTCATGAAATCCCCCTCTATGTGTCTCTGAAATACTAAAAGGACTGCAAGTAAACTTTCCCATTTTATCCTAACATAAAATGACATTGACATGCTCTAATGGCAGGTAGTTTGTAGCCTAAAATAGATCCGATGATGAAATCTTAACAGACTGAATTTTATAAACAAAGGAGAACTATAAAAAAAATAAAAAAATTGCAACTTTTTTCAACCTGAAGCGTCTCACTACTAGCGGCAAAGTGATKGGGAGTTTTTGATATGGCGGGGCATCAACCATTGAAGGTTATTGAGGATGTATACAATAAGCATTATTCTTACCTGCGCAACTTTTTAATGGGGTTGACCAGGGATGGAGAATTAGCGGATGAGATCATTCAGGAATTATTTGCGAAAATTCTTTTGAATCCCTCCACAGTGTTTGAGGTCCGCCACATGAAAAGCTGGCTTGTTAGAGGAGCTAAAAACACGCTGCTGGACCATTATAAAAAGAAGAAGCCCTACATAATGAAAGATGAAACCATCATAGAGTCTTTATTAATTGAGAACGAAACACCTGAATTCAAAGTAATTCTTAAGAATGAATTAGGGGAGATAATGAATTCTTTATCCTCAACCGATAGAGCTATTATTCTGGCTAAAGAATTCTACGGCTATAATTATCAAGAAATCAGCGGCCTGATGGAGATCCCGGTCGCCACTTTGAAATCAAAGGTTTTCAGAATAAAAAAGCAGATTGCGAGAGAAGGTGATTAGGTGAGTGACCAGGAAAAAATTCATCAGTTATGTAAGGAACTGATTCCGCTCATGGAAGACGTAGATCTCCAAACAAAAGAGATTCTGATTAATCATATACAGGACTGCAGAACATGTCAGCAGTATTACAACAAAATGAATAAATTCAGCGAGAGTTTTTCAACTGAACACGCCAGCGAAGAAGTAGAAATTCCGCCATTGAAGAAATTGGTTCAATTCAATACGGGTCTCAAAACTTTACTGATTGGCGTAAGGGTCGTAATCCTATTTTACTTAATCCTTTCAAGTCAAAATTTCGCAGATGAAATTTCAATAAATTTAACAACAATCCACCATGTGGAAGCGGGTATCTTTCTGTTCTATTTTCCAGCAGCAATTTTTCTAACCATTTTCACCTTTACATTTTTTAATAAAAAATGGAGTCTCATATCAGTAGGGGCAGATGTCTTGGTTATTATCTTGACGCCTATATTCTTATCATGGTTATTCAACTAAAAAGGGAGGAAGTCACATGTTTGCTTTAATCTATCTTGGTGTATTCTGGGGTATATTATTATTTGTGTTCACTTACGTTCTTTCAAAGAAATATGGAAAGTATTTCGTCCCGCCCTTGGTCACTTTTTTTGCCGCAGTTCTGGTTACTGCCTATGGTTTTACCTATGTACCGGGGTTTGCAGGAATGGCTTATGGATTCATTGGGTTAGGATTCTTGATTACGGCTATTATTGGTACGATTAGTTTGAGGTTCCTGGTTGGCAAAGGAGAGAAGCAGCGTTTTGTGAAACGTGACCTCATCATGCTATTCTCTCTCCCTCTTGTGTTTGCCGCTTCTGTGGGGATTATCATCATCACGAATGAGAATTACCGGATTATTGATGAAGGAAGCACAAAATATGTTGAGGGAGACGGCCGTAAATATGAAAATTATTATAGAGTTACAACCGTCTCAGAAGGAACTAAACAAGTAACGTTAACTCTTGGGAAGGAGTATCTAGGCAAAGAGATAGAAGTGAAAAGGGTCAGCGAAAAAAATAACACAGAAATCACGGTCGAGATAAAGGAAGGGGAACAAGACAATCATACTCCTTATATCATGATTGGAATTGATGAAATCAAGGAACCTCTCATCGTTCAAACTACAGAAGGAGTTACATTTGAGTCAATCGAGGATAAGGTAGGGGCAGGAAATTGATCAATCATTAAGGCCACAGGTAATGATAATTACAAAATTCTCAAAAGGGAGGTATGTGGTGTAGTAGAAGTGCTGAAGTAATCTTAGGAGAATTAAAAGCAAATCAATCAAGACTTGAAGACGGCTGCAAGAATAACAAAATAAACTAATTGAAAGTCTGTGTACCTGCACAGAGAGAATTAGTGGTCATATTAATGACAAAACCGTAGTGCTGAATTAAAGAGTGTATATAGGTGGATTTTTCATTCTTCTAACTTTCATCACAACTCAGCCATACATGTGTAGTCAAAAGCTGCAGGCAAAGTATGACCTCTTCGGATAAAATGAGGTAGTTATTCCCTTCCTCTCATTATATAATTGAAGAATAATCCCTTTTACTAGTATAGGAGAAAATAAATGGCAGAAGAATTGTGGTTGTATGTCCTGCTGATCGGTTTGGCAGGTTTTTTAAGTTTGGGTTTAAGCTTGTTTTCTTATTATAAACTTCAAGACGCTCCAGGCGGCCGGCAGTATATGATTGCTGCTTTTTTATCCGCGGTTTTCTCATTCGCCTATATATTTGAACTGACAAGCAGTACCTTGGAGGAAGTGAAGTTCTGGCTGGGTGCAGAATATCTCGTCATGCCGTTTATTCCCGGTTTCCTTTTATGGATGTGTGTAAGGTATGCAGGTATAGAACTCAGGCAGCGCCATCTATATCTGCTGTTTCTGCCTCCCATTATTACAGTGTTCACACATCATACGAATGAACTTCATCATTTATACTACACATCTATTCGACTGAGGGATGACACATCGTTCAGCACTGTAGAACTGACATATGGGCCACTTTTCTACGTTCATGCTTTGTATCTTTTCCTTTGTCTGGCCACCAGTATGGTCCTGCTGCTGCTTCAGTTAAAAAAAGCTCCATTTCGTTTCAGGATACAAATCATCTTGATGGTCCTGGGATTATTCGTCCCCATTGCCGCCAATTATTTTTATGTGAATAAATACAGCCATACGGGAATTGATCTGGGACCTGTGTCGATGAGCCTTTCATTCATTCTTCACGGAATAGCTTTGTTGTCCTATCAAATGTTCAATGTCCTTCCCATTGCAAGGGAAAAAATATTTGACAGCATGAGGGAAGGGGTGGTGGTCCTCGATCAAAGGGGAGCTGTCCTGGATTACAATCAAGCCATGCTGAAAGTTGTTCCTGAGTTCAATCCACTGGCTGTCGGTAAATCCATTCATAAAGTGCTTCAGGATCCAAGACTGGCTGCTTTGATTTGCAAAGGGAAGGAGTGTGACTATGAATGTTCCATAGAAGGGTCTGTGGAGCATTATCAGGTCCGTTTCTCTCCCGTATTTCACAAAAATAAGGAAGTGATCGGAAGCATCATTACCTTTATGAACATCTCCGAGAGAGTGATTCTGCAGGATAAGTTAAAGAAACTTGCCAGCTTTGACGGACTTACCAAGGTATATAACCGTACATACTTTCTGGACAAAGCTGAATCCCTGCTGAATTCGTCCGTGAGCGGTGCCTCGCTGATTTTATTTGATATCGACCATTTTAAGCAGGTTAACGATACCTACGGTCATGAAGCGGGAGACCTGGTGCTTTCCCAAGTTGCCCGGGAAGCAAAGTCACATCTGAGGGCGGATGACCTTTTGGGCAGATATGGCGGGGAAGAGTTCATCATTCTCTTACCGGAAACAACCCCAGAAGATGCATTTCTTATAGCAAATAGATTAAGAATCAGCATTGCAGCCTGTCTGGTCAAAGTAGATCGCAGTCCGGTACAGGTCACATCCAGTTTTGGGATTTCCTACATTGGCGCATCGGAGGCCTTCTCCCTGGACCACTTGAAATTAACTATTGGAAAGGCAGACCAGGCCCTTTATGCTGCTAAAAGGAATGGGCGGAATAATATTCAGGTGTTTTTAGAAGAAGAGGACATTGTATTAAATGGCAGCCTCTAAGAAAACGAATGAAATATAATAATTATAAGAATAGGAGGCACTAATGAGCGATACGGCGCAAGTAATTATTTTGGTTCTCAGCATTATCGTTGTATTGGTACTCTACACTAAATCGAAGGATGCCGAATCATTTTTACTCTTAAAGTTAGCTGGATATACATGCATCGGTGCATTCGTGCTGGATTTAGACGGCGTAAAGCTGCCGTTAGGTTTCGCGGTGTTTCTGCTGTTCTTTCGTAAACCTAAAGTCAATGCAGATACAAAGCAGATTGCAGCGTTCGCAGGCGTGCACATTTTATTGCTTGGAATTTTTATTCCTCATATTGAAACGATGATCTTTCAGCGCACTCATCACGTCGATATCCAAGACACCAATTTTTATAGTGGAAGCCTGGCAGATGAATTAGAACATCTGAAAGACTATTTTCATATGAATCGAAACAGTACTGAATTGAGGGGTCTTGATATGGTCATTCAGGAGGATGGGACCTATAAGTATCTTAGCTTTGGGCTGGCAGAGGATACCCACAAAGGGACGGTTAACTATAGCATCGATCTTTCAGACGACAGGGAAAGTTTTGAGGTATCACGTTATAAGGTGAAAGAAGATGATGATTACCTCAGTAATCAGCAATTTACGGACGCAGAGCTGGTGCTGGCGAACATCGATATCATAACACCATCAATGTTCGAAATGGAAGGCAAGGAATACTACCATCTTAAAACAGATGGTATACGTGAAAGCTATGATGCGAAATCGGACAGTAGTTACAAAATTGACACAGCAGGGAAGCATAAAGTCGAGGATAACCAGCTTCCGGCGCAAACAATTGTAGCGGAAGTCTGCGGAAGCAAAGAGTTGACTGAAACTCACTACCCATTTAAGTGTGAACAGAATGAGTTTTTCTTGCTTGATTATTTGCCTCCGCCAAACTAAGTGATTTCATTATTGGCTGTAAGTAATTTTACTAAGATTGGAAAAGCCCATTTTAATTGGTTATGATTCGCCTGGACCTCCCTTCATAATGTGGTTCAGGATTTTTTTAGTGGCTTTATTTATAAAATCGAAACCTTAATGCCCTGGCTCTCGTCAACTAATAAAGGGGGCAGCTACATGAGAAATAAAGAAAGGTTTCAAAAGATCAACTGGATTGTATTTGGAGCTCTGCTTTTTGTTGGCCTTCTTTTACTATCAGAAGGATTCGATGGAACGCGAAAACTGGTTGATTCACAGTCTTTTGATGCCGGGCAATCTCGTCTAGAGTTTCGCTGGGATTCTTCTCAAACAGCATTAGCGGCTGTTCTGCTTTTCTTTTCTGCCATACTGGCTATCGTCTGGAAAAGGGTCTTTCCATTTAATGTACCTCTCGCCATGATCCTCAGTGGATTCTTTTATGCATTGTTTACCATGGCTTATCTAACTGGATGGGGCGGTATCATTGGGTTTGTTGGCTTTGTGCTGTTTGTATCTGTTGGCGTCATTATGATTCTTTCGTATACGGTATATTTTTTTAGGTAGTCCATCTGAGCAGCTATAAAATAACCTTCCTTTGTAAGGTGAATCTTTTGGTGTGAGAGTTTAAGTTTCTTAGTTTTAGGGGGTGTTGGTATTTATAAAAAGGAAAGGATCGTTAAAGATTGGGAAAGGTTCCGCCCAATGGGCAAATGGAAATATATCATTTTCTTTGGATTGCTCTGTGGAGGTTCGGTATTTTTTCTTATTCAAGTCCTGATTAATTTCATCTTAGGCAATGAATTAGAAACAGGTAATTATTTGACAGGAGCTGTTACATTTGGTGTATTATTCGGATTCTTCAATTGGAGCTTATCGGAACGCAGGTACAAAAAGTATAAAAGAAATCAATAAGTGCTCCTGCAGCGATAGGAAGTCACATGATGGTTAAGAAGAGCATCGGTTATTCAGCGGTCTATTTAACAACACAGATTATTTATCAATTATTCATCCATAATGAAATAAGATGGGGTGAGAACTTAGGAATCAGCTCAATGGTATTTTTAATTTCTTTGTTTTTTCATTGGACAGATGTTCCTTATGTTTGGAAGAAGAAGAGAACAGCTCAGAAACTCAATAAAGACATTGAATGATTAGAATGAATTGCGAAAAAGGTGTATGAAATAAGTAGTAATAGAGCAAAGTATTCCAGTTTTAGTATAGCCAGGGTTTGTTTATACAGCGCATATTAGAGCTGGGGCGATAACTGGGTTTTGACTGTGGTGTTGGTCATGGGGGTAATCGCTTGTGGTGTAATGGGGATTTCTGCTATGAATGGTTCCAGGAAAGCTTCAACGGACGAGAATGCAAAATAGAACTTATACATAAATAGGACCCTTTCCCTCGCAGTGTTTTTTGCTGTGAGGTAAGTCTATCTGTGGGATCCTTTAATATCTGCCCCAATATTATACTTGTGGCCCAATATCTAGCGTAAAAGTGAGTCTCAATGGGCCGTTAACGTCACTTGCGGTCCAATATCTAGTGGAAGAATCAATCTCAATGACCCTTAACCGCTATCTGCAGGTCATCATCAGCTAAAAAATCAATCTAAAAGGCCCGCATATCAGAAATGCGGCCCAGTTTCTCGCTAATAAAGCCAATATTACGGCTTAGAAACATCTCAACTGATATTGCAGTTCCACATCTAACAGAAAAAATGCCCCAAGCAGCCATTAACTACTACAAACAAAAGATCTTTCAAATTCATATTTTAAAAGGGTTTCCATTTAACCTTTTTCGCTTCATTATATCTCTTTTCAACCTCGTTCCAATTAACGACATTCCACCAATTATCCACGTATTTACCCCGGTTGTTTTCATACTGCAAGTAGTAGGCATGTTCCCACACATCCAAAACCAGGAGAGGAATGACGTCCCACTGGCTCAAATTCTGGTGCTTCTCTGCTTGCAGGATTTCGAGGCGGTGCGAGCGAGGAGACCAGACGAGAATAGCCCATCCGGAAGCTTCCACATTTTTAGCCGCTTCTGAAAAATGGCGTTTAAACTGATCGAAGCTTCCAAACGAAGAATTGATTTCAGCAAGTAAAGCTCCTTTCGGCTTACCGCCGCCTTGAGGACTCATGATGTTCCAGAAGATAGTATGCAGATAATGGCCGGCTCCATTGAAGGCTGCTTCCCGTTCCCAATGTTTGATCAAAGCAAAATCATTCATCCGTCTTGCCTTTTCCATTTCATTTTCAGCTTTATTGAGACCATCGACATAACTTTGATGATGCTTGTCATGGTGAAGTTCCATGATTCTTTTATCTATATAAGGTTCAAGGGCTTTATAAGGATATGGAATAGGGGGAAGTTTATGGCCGCCGATCGGTACGCCGGAATTATTTCTTTGGCTGTCTGTTTCCGTCAAGGTTAATATAGATTCCCATTGTTCTGCTAATAGGACAGATTGCAGCTGTAATTGATTGGCAGTGTGTTGATCCAGCAAAGTGCTATTATTCCTTTGCTGCTCCAATTGTTTGATGAACTCATCTAATTGTTCACTGTATTCCGAGGTTTCATTACTTAACGGAAGTTGATCAAGGTTGCATGCCTTGTTCCATTCTTCAATCAGCTCGGCCGCAAATCGATTCAGTTCATTTATCACATTTTCACTCATTTAGAACCCACCTTTCTTCATCGTTACACTATATGATGCCAGCGCTGAAAGGTGGTAAAAATTTTACGCGAAAAAGCCGCAGCGATTACATTGCGGCTATTGGTGCAGTGAACAGCAAGGCATTAATCAACTATTACAATCCCCAATAAGGCGGAGAATTGGATGGCTTGGTTTGTGGACACCTTGCATCCCTTCAAATCAGGTATAGAAACAGAAATGGCGTCAAAAGCGGAAGTGCTGATGTCGACCCCTTTTAGAGACGTACTTTCAAAACTGGCATGGTTCAGGCTGCAGGAGTGAAACTCAACTTTTTTGAAAGTGCAATCATAAAAATCTGCACGCTCCAATGTGCTTTCTTGCATGTTGACTTTTTCAAGCTTGGAATTCCCAAAGGAAGCCAAGTTAAGCAGAGAATCCTGAAATACAACATTTCCAAAGCGGGCCTCTGTAAAATCAACTCCGAGCAATTTGCAATTCTTGAAAACGGTCCTGTGTATGGAAGCGCCGCTCATCCGGGCGTTGGAAAAATCGCAATTCTCAAAGCGTACATCTGTCAGGTCAATAGAGGAAAAATCAGTGTTGGTAAACCTGCAATTCTTTAAGGTCATCCGATACAACCGTACTTTAGGCAGGGTTTCATCCTCAAAAACAGAATCCTGTATTTCACAAAGTTCCAATTCAGGATCTTCTTCGTAGAAAATATCATTAAAATTCTTCAAAGGTAAATCATTAGGTATATTTGGTGTTTCAATTTTCATAAAATGGTCCCTCCAGCTGTGTTAAAAGTGTAAATAGCTACAGTACAATGCTCTTTGTTAACTATAAGAATAAAATGAGGTAATTAATAGTCTTTCATTTTGTTAATGTTTATGTACACAGTACTCCACTTCCCCTATAATCATTAAGTTACTAGTGTAAGTATGTAGTAATTTTTAGGATGGTTTATTTAAAAGTGAATACTTAATTGATTTGCGATTCTAAACAACTATTTTTAAAAGAGTTAAAAGTAGAAAAATTCCAAAACATCATCTATTATAGTAGAGTGGATAGTTCAAATTACCCAGGTAAAACCTAATCAACTACATAACTGGAGGAAAAAGTACTTGGACAAACAACATGAATTACTTAACCAAAGAAACAAACTATTAGTAAAATTGACGTGGTTTTCTATTGCACTCAGCCTTGTCATTAATTTAACGAGAGGCTCAGCGTGGGAGATCCTTGCGATCATTGCAGTGATGGGCGGAATTTCAACTGGAATCAGCACATTTATGGCATGGAAAGAAGTCGGCGTTAAATATGTCATGTACATACTGATGCTTGGATTGACCATCATTACCTATTCCATGATGTCATCAAATCCTGGCTTTCTATCCTATTTAATGGTCTATTATAATTTAGCTGTCATAGCCATGTATCAGCAGATGAAGCCAATCATCGTCACCGGACTGGCTCAAATTGGTCTGACAGTCCTTTTTTACATAAAATTCAACGAACCTATGTTTTCTGAATATGGCCCTGCTGGTCTTATGACATTGATTATGTATCTTATACTCGTAACATCTTTTCTATTGTTTCAAGCAAAACTGAATACGAATATTCAGCGTAACTCTTGGAAGTATGCAGAAGAAGCCCTGGCTGCAAAAGAACAGGCTGAAGAAATCATCCATACAGTCCGCAATTCAGTCGACTCTTTGCGTTCTTTCAGCAACGGCTTGAAGGAAAATATCACGGTCACCGGCAGCATATCTTCCGATGTAGCAGTAACGTTTAATGAAATGGCCGCTTCGATTGAACATCAAGCTCTAAGCGTTGCAGATATAAACCGACTTATAATGGACAGCACCAACAGCACTGATAACGTATCGAATGGTTCCAATAAGATGAAGGAATTGACAGAATCATCTGTGGAAGTGACCAGGACCGCTAATGAAAAAATCGAAAGCCTGGATTCTGAAATGAAAGGCTTGAGCAAAATTATGAATGGGACAAAGGATACAATGAGTCAGCTGGAACAGGACGCCGCCCAAATCAGTGAGATTCTAAACGTCATAAATTCCATCTCTGAACAAACCAACCTCCTGGCTTTGAACGCGGCAATCGAAGCGGCACGTGCTGGAGAGCATGGTAAAGGGTTTGCGGTTGTGGCAGATGAGGTACGAAAGCTCGCCGAGGACTCACAGGAATCAACGCAGAAGATTACGAATATCTTGAACAAAATACAAACCAATACAGAAAACGCAGCTAATCAAGTTGAAAAAGGAACAAATGCAGTACAAACCAGTCAGGATAACACAAAAGAAATCAAGAATATATTGGAGCAAGTCAGCTCAAACGGAAAAAGAGTCATGGAACAGGCTGAAATCATCGATGACCTTATCCGGACCCTGGTTGAGTCTTCCATGAAAACTTCCGAAGAGGTCAACGCTGTCTCTTCTGTAACAGAGCAAACCGCTGCCGGAGTAGAAGAGGTACTGGCAAGTGTCGAAGAGCAAAACGGCAAAGTGAATGAAATCGTCAACAATTACACCTCACTCGAAGATTCCATCCAAACGTTATATAACGTAGTTAAGCGTACATAGGAACAGGAAGATTGTTTAGACAGGGCAGGCCGAGTTAATTTTATCTGTACAGCACCTGAGTTAGTAAAAGGAAATTCACGCCAAAGATTAGAAACCATCCCATCATTAAGAAGGGATGGTTTCTATGTTTTAAAGTACTAAAACAACAGGATGAAAAATCCGAACTCACCTCATGAATGAAAACCTTTTACCATTCTATTAAGGGTATGTGCATTCTTCCTTTCCCGTTTAAACCTGCTCCCTAAAGGGTAATCGCTCTATAAAATCAGAGGCAGGAAATGAATTGAGAGGAAGTGTAAAAATGCTTGATACTGTCTTATTCGACAATTGGAAAAGCCTTCTCAGGGCAGCGGTGATGTGCCTATTGGCTTACCCTTTTCTTATCTTCGTCCTGAGGGTCTTCGGAAAACGCACCCTTACCAATGTAAATATGTTTGATTTTATTATAACAGTAACTTATGGAGCCACCTTATCAAGTATATTGACAAATGATAAAGTCTCATTTGCAGAAGGAGCTGTCATTTTATTTATGCTCACTTTGCTGCAGATGATTATTGCAAAAGCGGCCAAGAATTCAAAAAGATTTTCTGACATAATCAAAGCCTCTCCGTCTTTCCTTTATAATGATGGAGAATTTTATGAAAAAGAAATGCAGAAGCAGCGGATCCTCATCGATGATTTACGATCGAAAGTACGGAAAGAAGGAATGGCATCATTTGAAAACGTAGCAGCAATCGTGCTTGAAGGAGATGGCTCGCTATCCATTATAAAAAAAGAAGAGGGCAGCTCGAAAGCGGCCTTGGTGGGGGTGAAGGGTGAATAGATGAGAAAGTTGTGGTATGCCAAAAGCAGTAATTCCATTCTCTAAATCGAATAGAGTGATCATTCAAGCGCAATTCCTTTGAGGAATTGTGCTTATTTTGTTCGAATGAAAATGGCAGAATTCATTTATGATAAATTATCAGAAAGCCATACTGACAGCACTCTATCCCGGAAACGAATCATCCATGTAGTCAGCAGTTTTCGCTGCCAGCATCGAAATCCGTTAAAGAGAAATAATGTAATCAGAAAGAGCCTGCACCCAGCCTACAAAAATTATCATACATTGAACCACATACTAAAAAGCCGCTCAGTTCTGATAACAAACCGGACAAGGAACCTCCGCACCACGCAAATTAAGTATTGTCTGAATATTCCTTCTGTTATATAATAATTAATATAAAATTAAAATCTGTAATAGTACAGTAAATTCACAAATTAAAGGAGGAAATCAGTTGGAAAACTATGTAACGTGCGGTGAGTTAAAAATTGCGAGAGTATTTTATGATTTTATGAATTCTGAGGTGCTTCCTCAAGCAGGAGTTTATAATTTTTGGGACAAATTTGCAGGACTAATAAAGGAATTTACTCCTGAAAATAAATCTCTATTAAAACAGAGAGCACAATTTCAAAACTCCTTGAATAAATGGCATCGAGAAAATCCCCAATTCAATGCACAGAAGTATCAAGCTTTTTTAAAAGAAATCAATTATTTAGAAGACGAAGTAGAGGATTTTGTCATTTCCACGGAAAACGTGGATGATGAAATCGCTGTTCAGGCAGGACCACAACTTGTGGTACCAGTGAATAATGCCCGCTATGCCATTAATGCTGCTAATGCCAGGTGGGGAAGCCTATATGATGCGCTGTATGGTACAGACGCCATTTCTGAGGGAGATGATTGTGAAAAAGGTCAGTCCTACAACCCGAAACGAGGAGAAAAAGTCATTGCATTCTCCAAACAATTCCTCGATGACACCATTCCTCTTACAAAAGGCTCGCATAAAGAAGTGAGTCACTATCACATAGTGGGGAATAAACTGCAGGCTCAGCTGGCGAATGGGAATACAGCCCAATTAATGGATCCGTTAAAATTGGCAGGATACAACGGAACGCCGGAAGATCCAAGTGTCTTGCTGATGAAAAACAATAACCTTCATTTTGAAATTGTGGTGGACCGCCAACATCCGATTGGAAAGAATGATAAAACGGGTGTGAAAGATTTAGTGATGGAATCTGCCGTAACCACGATAATGGACTGTGAAGATTCTGTTGCTGCAGTTGACGCAGAGGACAAGGTCGGGGTTTACCGCAATTGGCTTGGATTAATGACGGGAGATTTAGAGACCACTTTTTCAAAGGGAGAGACAACGGTAGTGCGTTCTCTTCATGAAGACCGCATGTACACATCCTTAACAGGAAGTTCCTTTTCACTGCGCGGTCGCTCTCTGCTTTTTATAAGAAATGTGGGTCACTTAATGACGACCAACGCGGTTTTGGATCACAATGGGGAGGAAATTTTCGAGGGGATATTAGATGGAGTGGTTACCAGTTTAATAGCCAAGCGTGATCTGGAAGCCGGTAGAGATTTTACTAATTCAACTAGAGGGTCAATCTATATTGTTAAACCCAAAATGCATGGATCGCAAGAAGCGGCCTTTGCCAATAAGCTGTTTGATCGAATAGAAGACTTGTTAGGGCTGGACCGTCATACTATAAAAATTGGGGTCATGGATGAAGAAAGGCGGACTTCCCTGAATTTAAAGAATTGCATTTATCAAGTGAAAAACCGGATCGCCTTCGTGAATACTGGGTTCCTGGACCGAACAGGGGATGAGATTCATACCTCTATGGAAGCAGGGGTTATGTGCAGGAAAAATGACATGAAATCAACGAATTGGCTGAATGCTTATGAACGGGCCAATGTTAGTCGAGGACTGCAAGCGGGGTTCAAAGGGAAAGCTCAGATTGGAAAAGGAATGTGGGCGATGCCGGACAGGATGGCAGACATGCTAAGTCAAAAGATTGCTCATCTTCAAGCGGGAGCCAATACAGCCTGGGTTCCATCACCGACAGCAGCAACACTGCATGCCCTACATTATCATCAGGCGGATGTCAGGAAGATCCAAAATGAATTAGGGGAAGAAGATTTTAGTGGCCGAGATGACATGCTGTATGTTCCTTTCGTGGAGACTTTCTCCTGGAGTGAAGAAGAAATCCAACAAGAACTCGATAATAATATTCAAGGCATTCTGGGATATGTGGTGCGCTGGGTGAATCAAGGTATCGGCTGTTCGAAAGTGCCGGACATTAATAATGTAGGACTTATGGAAGATCGTGCGACCCTTCGTATATCAAGTCAGCATGTTGCCAACTGGCTGCACCATGGTGTCTGCACAAAAAACCAAGTTACAGAAACCTTGGAGAGAATGGCTAAAGTCGTTGATGAGCAAAATGCAGACGATTCTCAGTACCAACCTATGTCACCTCAATTTCATCGCTCGATAGCATTTCAGGCAGCAACAGAATTGATTTTCGAAGGATCACAGCAGCCGAATGGTTACACCGAACCGATCCTGCACAGAAGAAGGCTTGAAGCGAAAGCCCTTGCTAAGAATTTGGTGAATTAAATAATTTTGCTCATTAAAAGGAACCGCCTCTTCGATAATTGGAAGATGCGGTTCTTTTTTTGTGTAAGCGGCACAAATGATCAAGATTGTGTTATATAACAAGTCTCACCCTTTGAGACTATTGGTTAAAAAGGATTTAGTGTCTAATCAAACAATAAAGATATTTTCAGAATTTTATAAAAGTATCTGTTGTAATACAGAAAGTAGTGTTATATAATAAAAACAATTAAACTATAACTGTATTAATACAGCAAAAAAACAAAGACTTGGAGGCAGGAGAATGAATAAAGAATCAGTTCAAAATGAGGCACTTGCATTGAGAGAAGATTGGGAATTGAATCCTAGATGGGAAGGTGTTGAGCGCCCGTATTCTCCAGAGGATGTTTTACGGTTGAGAGGATCTCTAAAGGTGGAGCACACACTGGCTCATACCGGAGCTGAAAAACTATGGAAACTGATTAATGAAGAACCTTTTGTGAATGCTCTTGGCGCTTTAACCGGCGGGCAGGCTGTTCAGCAGGTAAAGGCAGGCTTGAAAGCCATTTATCTCAGTGGCTGGCAGGTCGCGGCAGACGCCAACGTGGCAGGGCAGATGTATCCGGATCAAAGCCTGTATCCAGTGAATTCGGTTCCTCAGGTAGTAAAGCGTATCAATAATGCATTAACAAGAGCTGATCAAATTCAACACATGGAAGGCGAAGGGGAGATTGATTATTTTGCTCCGATTGTAGCCGATGCAGAAGCCGGCTTTGGCGGCCAGCTCAATGTGTTTGAATTGATGAAGGGCATGATTGAAGCTGGAGCGTCCGGTGTTCACTTTGAAGACCAATTGTCCTCGGAAAAGAAATGCGGGCATTTAGGCGGTAAAGTTTTGCTTCCAACTCAAACGGCCGTCCGAAATCTGATTTCTGCCCGTCTTGCAGCTGATGTTTCCGGAGTTCCAACAGTGCTCGTCGCACGCACCGATGCTGATGCAGCAGACCTGATCACAAGCGATATCGATCCGGTAGACGCTGAATTTATTACAGGGGAGAGAACACCAGAAGGATTCTACCGCACAAAGGCAGGGATTGACCAGGCCATTGCGCGAGGTCTGGCTTATGCCCCATATGCTGACTTGATCTGGTGCGAAACATCTAAACCTAGCCTGGAAGAAGCCAAAACATTTGCAGATGCCATTCATGAAAAATTCCCTGGAAAACTGCTGGCTTATAACTGTTCACCATCCTTCAATTGGGAAGCGAATCTTGAAAAAGAAACCATCGAAACATACCAAGTCGAACTTAGTAAAATGGGCTATAAATTCCAATTTGTAACCCTTGCCGGCTTCCACTCACTCAACTATGGAATGTTTGAACTGGCACGAGGATATAAGACGCGAGGAATGGGAGCTTATTCCGAACTTCAGCAAGCAGAGTTTTCCGCCGAGAAAAATGGGTACACCGCTACAAGGCACCAAAGAGAAGTTGGAACAGGTTATTTTGATGAAGTGACACAGGTCATCACAGGAGGAACTTCCTCTACAACAGCGCTTAAAGGTTCAACCGAAACGGCACAATTTCAAAGCTAATGACCCATGAAAATTTTTACAGAAGGAGGAAGGAAAATGAAAAGAGTGAATGCTGCAACAAAAGGTGTAAAAGAATGCTGTGATTGCGGAAGAATGATCGATGATTCTCAATTCGCTTACTTTAATCAGTGTGAAAAATGCTTGAGAAATACAGAACAATGATGAAGTGAACTCTGCTGTTGAAAGATAAGCAGGAATGATTTCCAACTGGGACAAGGGACGATACCTTGTCCTATTTTTATTTTAGAAGGAAAAGCAGCTCTTTGTGTTGAATTTATTAACAAGCTTTGGAAGTTATCGATTAAGGCGGTGAGTTCAATCGAATTACAGGTGAGTATATGGGGAGTGCTCCTCGCGATGGCTTTCACGGTCATCCTGATCTTCAGAAGAATCAATCCTGCCTATGCGATGATTGCAGGCGCCTGTGCAGGCGGAATCATTGGCGGGCTGGATCTTTCAACAACAGTAGAATACATGATAGGCGGAGCGCAGTTATTAACGCCGGCCGTACTGCGAATTTTGGCGGCAGGTGTCTTAATAGGTGTTCTAATTGAATCCGGTGCAGCCAACGTGATTGCTGCTACAATCGTCAGCAAGCTGGGAGAAACGAAAGCCCTGCTGGCCATAACATTGTCTTCAATGATATTAACAGCAGTTGGGGTGTTTATTGCAGCAGCTATACTGACGGTCGCTCCCATCGCCCTCATGATTGCCAAGCGAACCGGCGTATCCAGGATCAGTGTGCTGATTGCGGTTATATGCGGCGGTAGAGCGGGAAATGCCATCGCTCCGAATCCAAGTACCATTGCAGCAGCAGATGGCTTTTCACTGCCTTTGACCAGTGTTATGGCTGCAGGGCTCGTGCCGGCGGCGGTTGGTGCAGGGCTTACATATCTTATTGCCAAAAAACTCAGTAACAAGGGACCAATGGTTACTGAGATGGAAACAGAGAAAATCACAAGTAAGAAAGAACCTTCATTCCTGGGTGCGATTTCCGGCCCTTTATTTACTATCTTCCTGCTTTCACTGCAGCCAATAGCAGGGATCAAAATCGATTCTTTAGTGGCACTGCCTGCGGGAGGTTTCTTCGGATTGCTTGTCATGGGGAAGATGGGCGAGTTCAAGCTTCATATCTCCAGCGGCCTTCAAAAGATGTCTGGCATAGCCATTGTCATTCTAGGAACAGGTACTTTAGCGGGAATCATCGTTCACTCTTCGCTGAATGACATGATTTTGAGCGGATTGAATTTTTTCCACTTGCCAGTATCTTTCATCGCTCCTTTTTCAGGGGCATTCATGTCCATGGCAACCGCATCTGCCACATCGTCAGCGGCTATTTCAAGCGGAGTCTTTGCAGAAATGCTGCTCGAAAATGGGGTCGCGGCCCTCGCTGGCGCAGCCATGATCAATGCTGCCGCTGTCGGCTTTGACTTCCTGCCTCATGGACCTCTTTTTCATATATCTCGGGAGTCTCTTTTCATGGAGATGAAAGAACGGCTGAGAGCACTGCCTTATGAATTGATTATTGCTGTAGCTATGGTGATTGCCTCGACAGTGGTGTTTGGGGGATTCTTCTAAAAGGTTATGCTAAACTTTGTTATAGATATAATTTATACGAACTAATAGTTTGAAATAAGGGTAATATCACTATTCCTAGTTGTTTTACCATGGATTTAAAGGAACTAAAGAGGCTTGCTGATACCTCGGCCGATAACGGTAAGCGAGAGCTTATTTTCTTTTTGCAATTTCGAACCAAGGATGTGACGGTTCCAGAGTGCAGAAACCCTCATTCAATAAGAAGAATATGTTGGTGAAATCTGCTTGTTTACAGTAACCGGAACGAATAATAAACACCGGCTTTCTGCTTATTCATGTCTTGCTAAGCTGACGGGGAAGGACAAGGAATTTTAAAGGTTATTGATGCAATAGAAAGGCGGGAGATTTGTGATAGAAACAAAACGTCTTATAATTAGAGAAATGGTGCAGTCCGATTATGATGCATTGTGCAGAATATTGTGTGATGAGGAAGTAATGCGTGGTGCTTATGAAAGTGCATTCAACTTAGAAGAAGCTCAAAATTGGCTTAACAGACATCTTAAAAGATATGAAGAACTTGGTTTTGGACTATGGGCTGTTGAATTAAAAGAAACAAACGAAATGATTGGTCAATGCGGCGTGACGATGCAAGGCTGGAGAGAAAATGAAGTTTTGGAAATAGGATTTTTGTTTCAAAAAGCGTATTGGCACAGGGGTTATGCAACAGAAGCGGCAGTTGCTTGCAAGGAATACGCTTTTTCAGTTCTTAATGCAGATAGGGTTTACTCTATTATTAGGGACACAAATTTAGCCGCTCAAAAAGTTGCTGTTCGAAACGGTATGAATATTATTGATAAAGATACTAAGAGTTTTAGGAAAATAGATATGGAATTTCTTCTGTATTCTGCAGGACGAACAAAATGAGCAGGTGAAATTGAAAAAGGTTTCCATGATGAAACCATATACTGTTTGAAATTGAGCTAACGGAATAGTGATTCCATTACGGCTGACTATATCTATTTTGAGACTGCGACACCAGAATTTACGATAAAACCCATCGGTTTATCACTATCAAGTTTTTTCCTGTGAAAACATTTTGAGCAGTAGGGGGAGAAATTCCGCTTATTTACCCAAAATCGCTGTCTAATCAATGCCCAAACTAACTGGAATATAAGGAAAAGGGCACCAAGCCGACGCCCAGGTGCCCAAACTCCACACAAATCAATGGAAAAGGTAACCAAGCGGACGCCTTGGTGCCCGTACACACCAGACTTTAAGAGAAAAGGGCGCCAAGCATGTGTCTAGGTGCCCAAACTCCACACAAATCAAAGGGAAAGGTAACCAAGCGAACGTCTTGGTGCCCAAACTCCACAGAGATCAAGGGAAAAAGTAACCAAGCGGGTGCTTTGGTGCCTAAACTCCACAGAGATCAAGTGAAAAGGTAACCAAGCGGGTGCCTTGGAGCCCGTACTCACCAGACTTTAGGAGAAAAAGGCGCCAAGCATGTGTCTAGGTGCCCAAACTCCACACAAATCAAAGGAAAAGGTAACCAAGCGAACGTCTTGGTGCCCAAACTCCACATAAATCAAGGGAAAAAGTAACCAAGCGGGCGCCTTGGTGCCCAAACTCCACATAAATCAAGGGAAAGGTAACCAAGCGGACGCCTTGGTGCCCAAACTCCACACAAATCAAAGGAAAAGGTAACCAAGCGGACGCCTAGCTGCCCAAACTCCACACAAATCAAAGGGAAAAGTAACCAAGCGGGCGCGCTTAGCCTGAAAAATTCCGCTTATTTGAGATGAGTTCGTTCAAAGCAGTGACCATGCCCCCTGTATAATCCCATCATGAACGGCATCAAGGCCATCAAGAAAATGGGAGCACCCTTGTTGAAAGCTCCCATATAAAAAACTTAAGAAGCCAATCTCAACCCCAACACTGCACTAATGATGACTCCTATAAATAAGATCCGCTTCCAATCTTTGGGCTCTCCATAAAACAACATCCCAACCAGCACGCCTCCGACAGTGCCGATGCCTGTCCAAATGGCATAGGACATCCCCATAGGAAGAGTTCTCATCGCCAAACTCAAAAACCCAAAACTAAATAGAAATCCCAGAAATAAAACGAGATACGACTGCCATCTTTTTTCTTTTACAACCAGATTGATTCCTGTTACACCGACGACTTCAAAAGCACCTGCTAAAATTAAATAAGTCCAAGCCATTAAACTCCACCTTCCTTTTCGTCGGATGGAGGAGTGACGCGTTTCAAGCCAATGACACCTGATAGCAGCAGGAGAATAAAGAATAATTTTGTCCCGCTGAAGGCTTCACCAAATAGCAGGATTTCAACCAGCACAGTTCCTGCTGTTCCGATTCCCGTAAAGACTGCATAGACAGTGGCAACCGGCAATTTTTGAGTAGCTTTTATTAAAACCACAAACGAAAAATAGATAAGCAGAATGGTGGCACTCCATGAAATGAAATCATCCGAATGCTTCAGCCCTACCGCCCATAAAACCTCTATAATACCCGCAATCATAACGAGGAACCAACTTCGATTCACACTAAACACTCTCCATTCGATTAATCATTCATAATTCCATTCCAGTAAAGATACCAGGAGGCATCCAATCTTTTTTGTAATCGAACAGGCCCGCCGTAAAGCATTTCAACAATAACCGCGTCCATCACACCTAAGAAAGCAGCTGTTGCTTTAGGAACATCTATGCTGGATAGGATTTCTCCTCTGTCAGCCGCAGTTTCTAAAATAGGAAGAAACAGAGCCTCTAACTCGTCCAAGTAGTGATAAACCTCTTTCAGCACTTCAGAACTGAGGTGGGCTGGAGGGAAAAATGAGATCCGGATCATGAATTTGGCAGAATCCAGGCTCTCAAACCTCTCAATACAATGAAGCAAGAAGCCATATAAAACTTCCTTTACAGGCTGTGAACGGTTTGTATTTATAAAATCTTTCACACTCGCGAGCTCAGATACAAAAGCATCTCTGCAGATCTGAAGGAAAAGTTCATCCTTTCCACTGAAATGAGTATAGATGGACTGCTTTTTAATTCCTACATCATTGGCAATATGAGAAAGGGAAGCACCTTCATAGCCGTTTAGAGCAAAATATTTCAAAGCAGCTTTCTTTATTTGATCTGATGTCATTCATCATCATCCTTCCGAACGGTCGTAAGGATAGTATAACAGGTTTATTCTCACAATGTAAAACGGAATGGAGGTACAAGTGCATTGTCCCAAAAAGGGTGATAAGAGATAAGTAATTTAGGGTAAATAATATCTGAAAGAATCGAACAGCTGGGATCTTCTTCAACAGGCAGTGAAAAAGAGTCTGCACTTTTCGGAATGAAGTAATAAGAGAACGATCCACCAGCATGATGAGACTTCTAAGGGGTGATGAAGAGTTGAAGGAGCAAGTCGTACAAAATTACAATCAGTTAGCGAATAAAAATTTAAGATCGATAGGGGAAGCAGGGTTTTTGTCCGTTTTCACTATTTTTATAGAAAAGATGGATAGAGGATGAACAACACAATTCCTGTCGCTCAGAGAAAATTAACCCCGGATCTTGCCCGGGGGTTCATGTTGTTGTTCATTGCTCTCGCTCATGCTAATCTATTTTTGTTTTCCTCAGATCGAGAAATCACGATAACCGACCAGATAACTGTCTTTTTTAGACAGCTGTTCATTGACAGCCGTGCCTTCCCGTTATTTGCCATTCTTTTCGGGTATGGACTTCATAAGTTATATACCAGGCAGGAGATGAAAGGTGCGCCATGGAGAGAAACGAAAAATATATTGAAGCGAAGAGGGAGTTGGATGCTGGTCATCGGCTTTCTTCACGCCGGCCTATTTTTTGAGGATATCATTGGTGTTTATGGAATTATTGCGCTTGTTTTTGCCGGGCGGCTGCTTCGTCTGTCCAATCGAGAGATGGTAGTTGTTACCTCAATCCTGCTGATCGTGGTGGGGATCATTGCTCCTTTCATGCCAAGAGCCTACGAGACGCTGCTTATGGCTGCTGCCGGTACAGCTGTAATGGAAAACCCTCTGGAGGCCTCACTTATCCGCATATATGAGTGGATTTTTTATACTCCTTCCTTAAGCTATCAATATGTTCCCGGTGTGCTGATTGGGATCCTGCTCGGGCGGGCCGGGTTTCTGGACAACCCCGAAAATCATCAGAAAACACTGAGAAAAGTTGCCTTGATTGGTCTGCTTCTATCGATAGCCGGCGCCATTCCAATAGCCCTGAGATCCTCGCTTTTTTGGAGTGGTAATGGAGAAATAGCGGTAGCAGCAGCAAAAATCCTACACATCACATCCGGATATGCGGGAGGAGCAGGGTGGACGGCGCTTATAGGGCTGGCAGTTGTCAGGCTTGAAGGAAAGCAAGGAAGCTTCGTTTCAGCCATTGCAGCCCTGGGGCAGCGATCCTTGAGCTTTTACCTATTTCAGTCCGTTATGTTTGTCCTTATCCTGGCTCCTTATGCTGGAGGACTTGGCGGTCACCTGGGCCAATTGGGAAGTGATCTGATTGCGCTGCTTGTCTGGATTCTATCCGTCATTCTTGCCGCCTTATTGGCAGGTAAATCTATGAGAGGGCCTTTCGAGTCTTTTCTGAGAAAGAAGTCGAAGTCTTCATAGTTGGAAAGATCTGGGGCGGAGGGACAGGACGCCTGTTAGTTCCTTAAATGGGTGTCCAGTCGTAAAAATAAGGGAACTTTTTTCCCTTATTTTTAAATTTAAGCTAATTTTGCGGTAAATAGAGGAACCTTTTTCCCTTATTTGATAAAAAAGTAGATTTTTTCAGTGTATGGAGTTAAATAAGGGAAGTTAGTTCCGCTATTTTAGTTTTTTTCAATGTCTTTTAGTAAATAAGGGAACTTTTTTCTTCTATTTACTATCCACCATCCTGAACCTCATAGATAAGTGCCACCGGTCACTGGTAGCACATAAAATGCTTTTTTAAGAAAAGTAGATCCTTTAATCCGGTAGATTCTCAGTACCTCGCCCAGGTACATGTTCCCGGTTCCCCTCAGCCCAGGGTCAACCGTGATCCATTATTTCCCTATAAAAAGAGGAGTTTAATACCTTCATTTAGAATTACTTTGAGAGAAACAAAAAAGGGGAGAGCATATAGTGGCTACTTGGGTTACACATTTTAGGATTACAGAAGAATTATTGAAAAGGAATCTGCCTGTTTCACAGATTGAATTCCTGGTTGGAAATATCGGTCCTGATTGCGGGCTTGTTGGTGAAGATGGAAGACCGACTCCATCAAAAGAACATACCCATTTCAAGGTTGATGGGAAAATTAATTCGAATTCCTTTTATCAGAAACATCTTTCCTGTGAATTACAACCATTATCCAGAAAGTTATCCTATTATCTAGGGTATTACTTTCACTTGGTGACAGATGAAGAATGGCTTAAACTGCTGGCCAGAAAGAAAGAGGAGAAGGTTTATCAAGAAATATTGGACAGTCCTGACTACGCCCGCCTTGTTAAAAAAGATTGGTATGGCTTGGATTTTCAGTATTTGAAGGATCATAAAGATACTATTTTCTGGACAGATTTTCAGCACATCACTGATTTTCCGGAGTATTTGGATATCTTCCCGGAAGGACAGACCCTTACACAGATCAAAAACATTACGGAGTTTTACCAAACCAGTACAGTCTCTGAGGACCATGAGTTTATCTATCTAACAGCTGTTGAGGTCGATGAGTTTATCGAAAATACGGTTGAAGTCGTGCTGAATCTTTTAAACGAAAGATTTAACCTGCAGGCTGTTTGAAGGGGGAAATACATATGAATAAGAAACTTACCATTCTGCACACAAATGATCTTCATGCAAGTTATGAACAAGCACTTAGGCAGGTAGCTTACATAAAAAAACGAGTCAGGGAAATGGAAGACAACGGGGAAAGCTTTCTCTTGGTGGACGGCGGCGATCACATGGACATGAGTGTCAATGAATGCCTGGCTACTGAGGGTGAAGTGCATTTGGACATGCTGGCGGAAACAGGATATCATGCCATGTCCGTCGGCAATAATGAATTGCTGCGGTCAACGCCTGAATTGATCAGGAAACTCAGCCTGCAGTCCAGCGTGCCTTGGTTATTATCCAACCTTGTGGAAGGGGATGGATTCATCATCGGCGGGATGAAGGAATCCCTTATTGTCACAGCAGCGAACGGAATTAGGATTGGACTGTTTGGAGCCACCGACCAGTTTGAGGATCTCTATGAAAACAAGCACGGCTTTAAAAACCTTGATACGTTGAATGTTATAAAGAAAACGGCCTCTCGTTTAAAAGAAGATGGAGCAGACTTGATCCTATTTCTGTCTCACCTAGGGTTTGGTGCGGATAAGGAGATGGCAAAAGAAATAAACGGACAAGTGGATATCATCATTGGAGCGCACTCTCACACTGTGTTGGAGAGTCCCGTGGTTGAATCGGGTGTTCCGATCGTACAGGCAGGATCTCACGGAATCTATGTTGGCGAATTGTCTTTGAGCATCAATGTCGACAACGAGGGCGACCACATTATCGATTCTTTTGAAGGCAAATTAGTCCAGATATCTCCTGACTCTGAACCGGATCCTGCCATGGAATACATCTTAGAAACGGGAAGGAAGGAAACGGAGGAATTTCTTTCTGAGGTTCTGTTCACAACAAGTGAGCCTTTATCTCACGCAAATGTCATTCAGCTCATGGCGGACAGCCTTCGTAATCGATGGAATGCAGAAATCGGAATCATGTACGGCGGCGGAGCTGTTGGAGGAATGGAAGCAGGCGATGTGACAAAAGGATCTGTGCTGAATACCTGCAAAAGCATGCATTCTCCGGTGCTGATAGAACTTCAGGGCAAACACATCTCCCGATTGATCGAGGATAGCTTTAAGGATGAAATCATATCAAAACCAGTTTACGGAAATGGATTCCGTCCACACGGAATTCCGATCGGAACCTTAGCTTTTTCAGGTGTGACGTGGGAAAATACTGAAGATACTATCAGTGATATCAAAGTAAATGGCAAAGACTTAGAAAAAGAGAGACTATACACAATCGGAACCGGATCTCCTATGCTTTATGAAGAAGTGTGCGGATACAGCTCAGTTAAAGAAAATAGATTGATAGACCTAGGAAAAAATGAGATGGTCAAGGATGTGTTTTTGGAGTATTTGAAAAGCCTGTTACATCGTTCGGTTACAACCTAATATTTTTAGAAAAGAGCCCCATTCTTTATAAGATTGAGCTCTTTTTTATTGACTGTTTTCGCAAAGACTGTGGCTATATTAAAAGTAATGAATTTCCGCTCCAGGCGCGCGACTCCGCGGGGCGGGCGTTGAGCCTCCTCGGCTTCGCCTGTGGGGTCTCACCTGTCCCGCTAGTCCCGCAGGAGGTCGCACGCCTTACGATCCAATCCTTCCACGTGAAAATGATGAGGAGATAAAATAGCATTCAAAAGCAACAATCTTTTAGAAAAGAGCCTTTGTATTACAGTGTCGGTATGAAGATTATAATCAATTTTTATAAAGAGTTGAGATCGCAGAATCACTTGCCAGCACTGGCGTTTGAGTATAGGAACCCGCTCGCATTCCCAGATTTTCCGTTCGTATTTATGTATAATGCGCTCGTATAACCGCATATCCCGCTCACAAAGGACTATAGATATGTGTACCCACACAGCAAAACGCAGGAGTGCTACCATACTTATTCGCAAGTGCTGCTGCCTAATCACCCCGTCAATTATTAATAATATGAATAATCTTTTGGTGAGCATCCCGTGCTTCCGGAATCGGCAGCACAACAAAGACATGATTCATTTTCGGATACACATAGGTGTTGTGCTCAATTCCTTCGCTGGCCAGCTTTTCAGCGAGTTTGAGAGCATCCGGGTACAAGCCTTCGTGTGTACCGATAAAGTGAGAAATCTTTGCCAGGCCTTTGAGGTCTCCGTAAATAGGGCTGATGAGAGGATCTTGTAGATTTTTATCTGCTGCCCACTTTTTCGTGATGACTTCCATTCCTCCTGCAGATAGCATGGGGTCCTTTCTTTCATAGTCGGCAATTTGAGGATTATCAAGGCACATATCTACGCATGCAGATAAGAGGATGATATCCTTTGGTTGAGGAATATCATGCTCTTTTAAAAGCTGAGCAAGGCCAAGAGCGATATTTCCACCTGAAGAATCACCCATGATGGTTAATTGCTGGGAGTTCTCGACACTGCTCAGCTGGTCTTGATAAATTTCCAACAGTTTGGGATACGTATGGCTGTAGTTAAAATGAGGGACTTTAGGATAAATAGGTGCAATAATTTTGGCATTTAGGGACTGCGCCATTTTGTCCATGAACTTCCAATGAAAACTGACTGGCTGGTTGACCCAGGCGCCTCCATGGATATATAGAATTACTTTCTGCTTCGAAGAACCTCTATCATTTATCGTGAAGACCTTCATATTTTCAAGCATCTCATCCTTTACTTCGCTGTGCAGCTTAACCTTGCCTATAGCGTAAGGCTTGATGTTTTCCTCACCTGTTTCGGTTACATATCTCGTAGTATTTTCAATGGTGGAATATCCTCTTTTGGTGTTTCTCATCGCCAGACCTAAGTATCTTTCAAAAAGATAACTTTGTATGGAACGTCTTTTTTCATAAGTATACAGATTCATATCCATATCTCCTTTTTAGAAATTTCATTGAGAATCTTTATGAAGCAATTGCGTTAACAGCTGATGGGTGAACGTCTCTATTACTCCTGATAACTCCTCATCCTTACGGGTAATTCTCCACAAGAAATTAGGGATGCTATTAATTTTATTCAGAGGAATGGTGATAATTTCACTTTTTATATGAAAAGGCAAAGAGTCTACGATATATTCTGTTGCGATGGTGATGGCATTACTCTTGATCACCATCTGGTAAATGGCCTCTGCATTGTTCGTCGTTAAGGCGACCCGGTTGGTATTCTCTTTTAAAAAAAGATTTCCCGCGATGGATTTTATCAGGGGATCGTTATAAAGGACAAAGGTTTCATTCTTGATTTCTTCTCCATTTATACTTTCAAAGAATCTTAATCGGGAATTTTTATTGATTACCAGCCTTGCCTCATCCTTCATAACTGATGTCCAGGTAAGGGCAGGGTCTTGATTGCTCGCTGCGGCAGAGAGAAAACCTATATCAGCCTGTCCCTTTTTAACCCCAATGATCACATCGCTTGAGGGAGCTTCTGCCATTTGCACATTCACATGGGGAAAATTCTTTTGAAATTCCAGTGTTGTATCAATGATCTTCGGGACCATGCCAGGAATGGTGGCAATGGTGATATTGCCGTATACAGTTTCTTTTAAAATTGAGATTTCATCTTTCATTTTTTCAACTGATTTTAATATAGAAACGGCGTGCTGTATGACTTTCTTTCCTTCTAACGTTGGAATGACACCTTTTCTAGAACGGGAAAATAGGGAAACACCCAGTTCGGTTTCCAATTGGCTGATGGAGATGCTGATAGCAGGCACTGTCATAAGATTTTTCTTTGCTGCTCCAGTAAATGAGCCAAGTTCTCCGACATCTAAAAGATATTGCAGCTGAGTTATGTTCATTCTCACACACCTTAAAAGATATTATAAATGACTTTAGATAAATTTTACCAAAAAAGGGATGCAGATAGATAGTAATAGTTAGAAAATTCAATAATTAATATCTAAAGCAGACAAGTTAAATATTTTTTAAAGAAGATTAAATTTTATTAAATTTAAATATCAGAATATTCGTAATACAATAGAGGTAAGAGTTCCCTTTAAAGCAGATGGAAACAAAACCAAAAGTTTTATACAGGAAGGGAGATGCTTGCTTGGAATCGAAGGGCAGACAAAAGAATGCAAACAGTGCCAGATTTGTAATTGTAGGAACGGGTTTTTCCGGTCTTGCAGCAGCGGTTCGTTTAAGGCAGGAAGGAGAACGGGATATCATTATCTTGGAGAGGGAGGGCGATGTGGGAGGAGTTTGGCGTGATAATCGATATCCTGGCTGTGCTTGTGATGTGGAATCTCACCTGTACTCTTTTTCTTTTGCGCCTAATCCAAACTGGAGCAGGGTCTTTTCTCCTCAGCCTGAAATATATACCTACCTGCAAAACTGCGCAAAAGAGTTTGGGTTGATGGAGCATATCCGCTTCCATCACGAGGTGAAGAGGATGGAATGGAATGAACAAAAAGGGGAATGGAGCATTGGAACAAGTAAGGGTGATTTTACAAGCCAGTTTGTAGTAGGAGCTTTCGGGGCGCTTAGCAACCCTTCCATTCCTAAGCTGGAGGGACTTCAGCAGTTTAAAGGAGAGGTTTTTCATTCAGCCGCTTGGCCGGAAAATTATAATCCAGCAGGAAAGCGAATTGCGGTTGTGGGTACGGGAGCTTCAGCTATTCAATTCATCCCGGCTATCCAGCCTGACGCGGAACACCTCCACGTTTTCCAGCGTACTCCGCCTTGGGTCGTTCCGCGGCTGGACGGACCGATCAGTACGGAGGAGCAGCAGAAGCTTAAAAAATCATCTTTACACCAAAAAGTAACAAGACTGAAAATTTATGCACAGCGAGAGGTAAGGGTACTCGCATTCAGGAATCCGAAATGGATGAAGACAATGGAAAGCATTGCGAGACACCATTTGCATAAGGCAATTAAAGATCCTGAGTTGCGGGAAAAGCTTACTCCTGATTATCGAATAGGGTGTAAACGGATCCTTCTATCCAACAATTACTTTCCTGCATTAGCACAACCTAATGTAGAAGTGAATACATCAGGCCTCGCGAAGGTAACCGAGAATGCTGTGCGAGATTCTGCCGGCAGAGAAATACCTGTTGATACCATCATTTTTGGCACCGGTTTTCAAGTCTCGGAAATGCCGTTTTCGGAAAACATATATGGCAGGAAAGGTCATACACTTAAAGAAGAATGGAATGGCAGCCCCCAGGCCTATATGGGGACAACGGTCTCCGGGTTTCCTAACTTGTTCATTCTTCAAGGTCCTAACACAGGGCTGGGTCATTCATCTGTAATCATTATGATAGAGGCACAGGTAGAGCATATTATGAAAGCGCTTAAACATATAAATAGACAGAATCTGAAAACAATTGAACCCAGTGCCGAAGCCCAAGAACGCTTTATTAGGGAAACAGACCAATTGATGGAAGGGACGGTCTGGACTTCCGGCGGTTGCAAAAGCTGGTACCTTGATCAAACCGGCAGGAACTCCACACTTTGGCCGGGCTATACATTCTCATTTCTCAAAAAAGCTTCCAAGTTAAAAAGAAGTGATTATATTGGACGCAGAGAAGGAAAGCCCAAACCTGCCGCCAACCATGGAGTCACCTTAAGTAAATAAAAATTGGAGGGAAAAAGATGGCTGCTTTAAATCCGAAGATGAGATATTTTTTAGATAATCTGCTCCCTGTTTATCCAGAAGGCTACACACCGACATTGGAGGATATTCGCTCAAGAGCAAGTGTGGGCTATGGAACAGCAGAGCCTGTGCATAAAATAGAGAACAGGAGTATCCAAGGTCCTGAAAGTATCCTCCCTATAAGAATCTATACACCTGAAGGAGAAGGCCCGTTTCCATTAGTCGTCTTTTTTCATGGAGGAGGCTTCGTATATGGAGACCTTGAAAGCCATGACGCTCTTTGCAGGGGGATGGTCAATGCTTCTCAGCACGTAATCATTGCGGTGGATTATCGACTAGCACCGGAGAATCCTTTTCCTGCTGCGGTGAATGATTGTTATGAGGCCGCCAAATGGGTGTATGAAAATGCTGCAGAACTGAACGGAGATGCATCCCGTTTATCAGTAGCAGGTGATAGTGCGGGTGCTAATCTTTCAACAGTTGTATCCATGCTCGCTAAAGACAAAGGGGGACTTTCCATTTCAAAACAGGTCCTCATTTATCCTGTTACAGATTCTTATAATCCGGAAAAATATGAATCTTACAAAGAAAATGGAAGCGGGTATTTCCTGACGACAGAGCATATCGGACTCTACAGCACACTCTATGTTCAAAATAAGGAATGGAACCTTCATCCACATGCAGCCCCCATGAATGCAGACGATCTCAGCGGCCTGCCGCCAGCACTGGTCATCACGGCCGAATTCGATCCACTTCGTGATGAAGGCGAAGCTTATGCTGAAAAGCTGAAGGAAGCGGGAGTACCTGTCAAGCTTAAAAGAGAGGAAGGACAGATACACGGATTCTTCAACTTCTTCAGCCTGATGGATGCCAAAGAGGATATTCAGGAAGTCTATGATTATATTGGTGAATTTCTAAAGGAAGATTCTAATGTGAAAGCCTAATAGGAACAAGTAAACTCCCTGGCAGAATCACTGCTGCAGGGAGTTTTTTATAGAGAGTCTTGAAGTCCCCTTGCTATGCCGGGTATTCCAGATTCACCGTCACTTCATAAACATCCCGTTGCATCATAAATAAGCGGAAATTCTCCGGTTAAGCTGAAAAATAGAGTTTGATAGGGGGTATATAAGCGGAGTTTTTCCGCTTAAGATCAGTAAAGTGTCTGGAATTCGTAACTTTTAAGAAAATAAGGGAAATTTCTCCGCTTATTTTAGCCTTTTTTGGGGCTGATTTTTAAATAAGCGGAATTTCTCCCCTTATTTTTCCTCAGTTAAAAGATTTTGATAGTAATAATTTGCACATTAAAAATACTGATTGGTTTTAAAACAAAACATTATGATAGGTCTCATTCATTTGATGATAGTAACGCAAAACAATGAATACTGCAGCCGTAATGGTGATTCCATTCAAGGAGAGCGTCCACAGCATGTATTTTTTCCTCTTCTTTTCATTTTCCTGCCATTTATCACTTAACAGAACCCAGTAGGTGGCAATGAACAAAGAGGCAAGCAGGATGCCGATGAATATCAACCTGTTAAAGGCACCCATCTGCTGCTCCAAAATCTCCAGGCTGTCATAATCGATGGTCACATCGTGATTCGTAACAGTGATGCTATTTCCGAATCCTTCATGTAAGACGAGTTGCTCTTTTTCATTCCACTCATAACTTAGCAATTCAAAATTCATTGCGGCATATATGGTGAGCAGAATACCGAGGCTGATGATAAAAGCAATTCCCCAAGTGAGTTTTTTTGACATCTATTAGTCTCCTTCCCCATAGGTTTAATCCTATTATTTAAAAAAGTAAGAATTTGTCAATTAAGGTAGCCGAATCGAAATGAATGAAACCTTGCGGAAGGTTGAATCGTATACTAACTAAGAGATCAGAAAAATCCAATAATTTTTAAGCCTGAAAAATCATATTAAGGAATACGATATTTCTAAACAAAGGATGAATAACATTGCGCAGCTATTTAGAATTTACAGTCGATCTAAAACCATTTGACGCCGTTTCAAAAATTTTAAGTGACCCGGATTATAAAGAAGAACTGGCTTTTCAAGACTACAAGGTAGCAAATGGGAAAGACGAGGATGCCAAAGCGGTTGCGATTCTGGTTTTTGAAAAATATTTCTTCCGTAACAACAGCACCGCTACATTAACCGTTACTGTCAGCGATTTTGAAGGAGACACCACAGTGAAGTGCATCTCTACCGGCAATGGAGACGGGGTTTTTGATATAGGCTGGTGGGCAGGGAAGAGCTTCATGAAACCTTTGCGAAAAATATTAGATCCATACATACTTGAGATGAAACAAGAACCGTGAGATTGGAAAAAGGAGAATATCAATATGTTTGGTTTCCGGAGTAGGAAATTGAAAAAAGACGATTTAAAAGGAATTGCTGCCTTGATGTATCAGGATGTGTCCAAAAATTCATGGGATAGAGAGAACTTGACTAAAAGAAATTTGGATTTCAGCGTAGAGAGTGTCCGCATTATAGACAAGTATGCAGAGAGATTAATGAAGTCGCAGTATGACACCGATTTATTGAATACCTATTTTGATAACTTTGTGACTCGCCTGGGGGCTTATATTGGAGAGGTGATAAGAAGAGATATCAATCAGGATTTTTACTGGTATGAATCAGATTCGGTTGAACGTCATTCTGCCAATTATGTGGTTAGGAACGAAATACAGACGGTTCTCTATTCAAAAAGGAGAGATACTGTGATTGATCCGCTGACAATACTAAACCAATTCTTAAGAGGGAATTCCAGCTATTCTAGTTTAATTCATTATGCAGAGGAAACAATTAAGCGGTATTCATAGAGTTTAAAAGTCAATAAAGCAGGGTGGCCAAGCCTTCCTATTTGTAAAATTAGATACAATCAAAGAAGCTGATAGGAGCACCAGCTTCTTTTACTTGCAGAATTTTTATGTAAGTGTACTCAACGGTGCTGGTCAATCAAAATATGATTTCCATCCGGATCTTCAATCGTTAAGTATGCTGGCCCTTCTTCTCCACCATCTACCTCTTTTATAATGGTAACATCCTTTTCTTTCAGCTGTTTCTGCAATTCCCTTACATCTGTAAAAGATTCAAGATTTTCTCCATTCCCATTCCACCCAGGATTGAAGGTAAGAATGTTCTTATCAAACATTCCCTGAAATAAACCAATGACACAATTCTCATTCTTCATGATGAGATAATAGTGTTGAAGCTCGCCCCCTATAACAGTGAACCCCAGTTTCTCGTAAAATGATTTGGATGCGTGGATATCTTTTACGGTCAAACTTACTGAAAATGCTCCTAGTTTCATGCCGGTTGCCTCCTAAATGAAATAGTAGTTTCACTATAAGTATAGAGGACAACCCAACATTTAACACCTCTTAAAAGGAAACTCTTACAAAATAGATCGTTCATTCAATGTTCCAAGAGCACCCTGAGATTGAACTGTTTCTTCAATTTTACTTCTGCTAATTCTTCTAGTCCTTTTGCTTCTTTTTTTTACAATAATTTAATATTTTCTTGTTTATATTTGTGTTCTAATGGATATAGGAAAAATTTCCTATGAGTGAGTGAATCCCGATGAATTTTAGAGATTTATGTAACAGAAAAATAGACGCCCATACATAAAGAACTGAGGTGATCTCCATGATGCTGGATGAGAGTAAAGTGAGGAAGCTGGAACGTGACCTTGTTTTCTTTTTTATTGTTCTTATCACATTTTGTAAATCGTTTGCCGTAGCAGCGTTTCATTATTACGGAAATCAAGCCTATTACTACGTGATTTTTGACACGGTTCTCTTTGCCTTTCCTATTATTTATTTTTCCATAAAATATAAGGCAATGGATAAGCAAAATGATGAGATTAACAAGAAAATGGAGCACTATACTCAAATTGTCGATAATACCAGTGCTGCACTTTGGTCGTACGATATACATACAAAGCAATTCTACTTCTCCAAGGGAGTAAGTAAGTTATTTGGATACAAACATAATTACCTCTCCTATGATCCTGAAAAAAGGTGGATTGACGCTGTTCATCCCAGAGATCTATCGATTGTTGGAGAGTTAATGGAAGATGTGGCGATCGGGCTGGATACTTCCAAAGAGTTCCGGATTATTCTGCCTAACAAAGAGGTCAAGTGGATCCAGATGACAGGGAGCCCTTATTACAGCCGTATCGGAATGTTAGATAAGGTAACTGGGGTTGTAATTGAGATTACTGAACAAATTAAGTATAAGGAAAAGTTTCAGTATCTGGCTCATCATGATCCTTTGACGGGGCTGCCCAATAGGACTTATTTAAAGAATCACTTAATTCTGGAAGAGAAGAATCTTCCTTTTTCGCTTCTTTTTATTGATCTAGACCGTTTTAAAATCGTCAACGATACACAAGGCCATGAATTTGGGGACTTATTATTGATCGAGGTTTCTAAGCGCTTTAAGCAGTGTATTTATGGAAAAGACAGCTTGATCCGGTATGGAGGAGATGAATTTATCATCATCCTCGATAATGCCGACAAAGAGGAAACCATTGAGATTTGCAAGAAGATTATCCATGAATTCAGAGAACCATTTATCATTAAAGGTTTAGAGTTTTTTAGTTCGCCAAGCATCGGGATCGGATTGTATCCCCTTGACGGAAAGAGCATGGAAGAGATTATTCAGGCAGCGGATACAGCCATGTATCACGCAAAGGAAAACGGAAGAAATAATTATAAATTCTTTAAATCGTCTCTTAATGAAGTGAACCGGCGAAAGCTTCAGCTGGAGAACCGCATGAGAAGAGGACTGGAGAATAAAGAATTCTATGTTCAATATCAGCCAAAAGTGAGGCTGTCCGATGATAAAGTGGTCGGGATGGAAGCGTTGATGAGATGGAGTAGCTCAGAACTCGGTGAAATATCTCCTGTTGAATTTATCCCGCTTGCAGAAGAATTAGGCATTATCGTAGAAATGGGAGAATGGATTCTGCAAGAAGCTGCAGCTCAATGTAAACAGTGGCAGGAAGAAGGGCTCACTGAATTGACCGTATCTGTGAATATATCGCCTGTCCAGTTTAAAGATCAAAAGTTTGTCACACGAGTGCTGCACGTCTTGCAGCAAACAGGCCTGCAGCCGGAGTATCTGGAAATAGAACTAACAGAAAGCATCATGCAGGATATCGAAAATGCCAAATTTGTATTAGAGTGCCTGCAGGAAATCGGCGTCAAAGTAGCCATCGATGATTTCGGTACAGGATACTCCTCTTTGAACTACCTAAGACATCTGCCGATCAACACGTTAAAAATCGATAAATCCTTCATCCACGGCATCAACACGAAAGAAGATGAAGAATCTATCGTCAAAACCATTGTCTATATGGGACACAACATGAAGTTTGAAGTAGTTGCCGAAGGAATTGAAAACGCGTCGCAGCTTCGTTTCCTGCAAGACCTGAACTGTGAAATCGGACAAGGTTTTTATTTCAGCAAGCCGTTAACGTATGAAGATTTTGTACAAAGATATGTTGCAAATCCGTCTGAAGGCACCTTAATAAAAGGCTGAAGATTCACAAAGTAAACTTCAGCTTCTTTCTGTTTTCTATAATGTTGAAGGGTGTATATCTTCTTCAAAAAATGGCAGTTTTCGCAAAGATTGTGGCTGCATAAAACGAAATGGATTACCGCTCCAGGCGCACGACTCCGCGGGGCGGGCGGTGAGCCTCCTCGGCTGCGCCTGCGGGGTCTCACCTGTCCCGCTAGTCCCGCAGGAGATCGTACGCCTTCCACTTCAATCCTCCTACGAACAGGGGAGTGAAGATAAAATCGAATTTCAAATCAGAAATTAATAAGAAAACGCCTATAAAATAGACTGTTTTCGCATCATTTTTGCTTTCGGCAGTATAACCCTCCGGACACTAAGAGTTATCTCTCTAAACGGGGAGGAGCTCATTTCTTTAGGCTTAGCAGAATATATAGCCGTTTCCTTACGAAGTTAATATAAAATAGTAACAAAGTTTACGAAAAGAGCCTCATAAATAGGTTATCCGGAGAGAAATCATCTACTCTTAATATTTAATGTACATATCTGTTGTAAGCCTGAGGGGCAAGTGACAATCATTCTATAAGAAGAAACATTAAAAAGTTTTATATTCTCAAGTCAGGGAAGAATGAAGATAAGAAGGTTTCTATTGCAGAACCGCACTATAAAGGAGGGAAACCACATGGAACTTAAGGTGGGTGATAAAGCTCCCGATTTTAAACTCTCTTCTACTAGAAAAGAGAAGATTTCCTTATCGGACTATGAAGGAAAGAAAAATGTCCTTCTGGCCTATTATCCGCTAAATTTCACCCCTGGCTGAATTACGGAATTATCCTCTTGGAAAGAGGACTACGAGGAAATAAAGAGTACAGATACAGAAATTCTGGCAATTGGCGTCGATCACATTTTTTCACATAATGTGTTTGAGGCAAGCCTTGGAACCCTGCCATATCCGTTGTTGTCAGACTGGCATAAAGAAACAGTGAAGAAGTATGGAGTGTTCCATGAAAAAGATGAAGTGGCGATTCGTTCTTGTTTCCTAATCGACAAGAAGGGTGAAATCGTCTATAAAGATGTGGACTTTAATCCGAGAGATCAAAAGGTATACGAGGGCTTGCTGAAAGAATGCGGGAAGTTATCGGTGAAATAGGTGACTGTCCTTCCGGCAAGTATTTAGTTGCAGAGATGCAGATGTATAGATAAAGGCTGAAGATCTTTAAGTGATCTTCAGTTTTTTTGTATAGTTTTATTACAATTAAATTGAAACTTTCTCTCCAACTCATTCGTCTTACAGAAGAATTAATCACATTGCCAGGTATAGTTAAGTTAACGGAAAAAGAAGGTTATACCTAAACCACTCAAAGAAATGCACATTTACATATTACCCAGAGGTGTAAAATGAATATAATCGATAGGCTGAAAAGGAAAAAAATACAAGTGACTGAAATACCAAAATGGGGACCTTACTTGAGAAAAGAGTGGGAAAATAGCTTTGCCAATCACCTTACCAAACAAGAAAAAGCAGGTATCCATCTCTTTGATAAAGGAGGGTCAAGCGGTCATTTATGGCATGTTTTCAGTTACAATACGTTGGAATGCCTGGAGGGTGAAAAAGCTGAAGAGGCATTTAACTATGAAGCGAAAAAAGAATGCTTTGTTTTCTTCCAACATGAGGATGATGCGTTACTGGTTGAAAACGCGTTATTGTTTCACACGGATGACTTGTTTGATGAAGAAGATACAGATATGTATATAGTAGACAAACATTTTCACTGGACTTTTGCAGTTACACATGAAACCGGTCTGTGCGGTCCATATTTTACTCGAATAAAAGAGAGTTAAAGCGGAGGCGATCACAAATGCAAGAAGATATCGCAGGTCTTGCTGAGGAATTTGCAAAGTATGCGATTAAATTTGACTGAATTACCTGGTATAAAGAAATTGGATTAATGTATGAGGGAATGAGATTTTAATTGGGGCTAATTCTCCCCCAATATATTAACTAAAAAAGGCATGGGATCAACCCATGCCTTTTTCCGCAGTATCCTTCTTATCCCAACCGCAATATCGGTTTAATCGCATTTCCATTTTTGGACTCTTCAAAAGCTTCATTGATTTGTTCGAACTCAAAGAACTTCACTAATTTATCGAATGGAAAGCGTCCTTCTTTGTAATACTCGACAAGCTGAGGAATGAATACTCGTGGAACCGAGTCTCCCTCGATAACGCCCATCATGGTTTTGCCTTCTGCCATGATGTCATTGTGGACATCGATATTCATTTCAGGAGTTACGCCGACTATAGCCGCTTTTCCTAGTGGACGCATCGCTTGCAAGCATTGTCGGACGACGGGAGGAACCCCGGTTGTATCAATGGCATAGTTTGTACCTCCGTTGGTGATCGCCTTGATTTCTTTCACAACGTCTACTTGAGAACCATTCAGAGTGTGAGTGGCTCCTAGTTCTTTTGCTAATTCGAGACGGCTGTCGTGTATATCAACAACAATTATATGTTTGCAGCCTGTTATTTTTGCTGCCATAATGGCACTCAACCCTACAGCACCCGCTCCGTAGATGGCGATAGTTGAACCAAATTCAGGTTTCAGGGTGTTCAATACGGTCCCGGCACCTGTTTGGATACCGCAGCCAAGCGGTCCTAATAAAGCAAGATCTACATCTTTATCCACTTTTACTATATTTCGCTCATGAGCAATGGCAAAGGTCCCAAATGATGATTGGCCAAAGAAGGTAGATAATTCCTGGCCGTCCTGGCTTAAGCGGTGTGTGTGGTCATCGGCAACACCACCGAAGTTCAGATCATTGAATGTTTCACAAACAGCGGGATGGCCTGTTAAACAGTTCTGGCAGTGGCCGCAGTGTGCAAAAGAAAGGACAACGTGATCGCCTTCTTCAAGGGTGTTCACTCCTTGTCCCACCTTCTCCACAATTCCTGCTCCTTCATGTCCTAAAACAGCAGGAAGAGGGGCAATGGCTGCATCACGCGCCACTGCGTCTGTATGGCAGACACCGGCGGCAACGATCTTCACCAAAACTTCATTAGCCTTAGGTTCTGCTAATTCGACTTCTTCAATTTTAAAATCCTGTCCTTGTCCGTGGGTAACCGCTGCTTTAATTTTCATAAACAATGCACTCCTTATAACTAAAATCATTTCTACTTATAGTTTCTCGTTATAAAAAAATCATACTACTGCCTTTTTGGGCCTTCAAATGAAATGCTTAGTTAGTCTCGTTACCTCTTCGATTTTCCAAACGTCTTTCCTGCCTAGAAGAGTATAGACCTCTGCCATTTTAGAAATGCATCCATTTTATCACAATCATTGGGCAGGAAGGTGTTATAGGAAAGAGCAAAGAGGGAAAATAAGTAAGAAGAAACCAACATGAGAGGACTTAATGATCAGGAGGAACGCTTATGCAAACCAATGGTATAGTCAGAAGCTACATGCAGCAGGTGATGAGCAGTGAAGACTTCTTGAAGTACGTCGCTGGCATAATGGAAAACCAGCTGCATGAGTGGGATGTAAACTATGAAGTATTTGTGATGAAATGGCCGGATTATGAAATGGTCGTAAAAAATGGAGAAAAATACTATCATGCCGAACTCTCTGTTCAAGACTTGGAAGTTCTGCACCTCAAGGGACTGTTCGAACTCGACAAAAGACTATGGATAGATTTAATGGAAAAGGTGCTTCCTTTTGGGGATGACTACGGAAACTACTTGAGTACCGTTTTCCACGGAGCACATAAAGCGTAGCAATAAGTCACATATATGAAAGAATCTATCAAAAAAGCCATCGACTGGAGATGGCTTTTTGTAATCGAAAAATGAGAAGATATTATTGAATGGGGGAGTGCTTGAAAAGTAGTACGTAAAGGGCACCGACGTTTCACGTAAACAAACAGAGAGCTGCTTGAAAAAAATAAGCCGGGTAAAGAATTTGCGGGATAACTTTTTTGCTGCTTAGAGCAAGAGGAACCTAAAGAGGCTTTGTGGTGGAATTTAAAAAGAATTAAACTTTTTTTTGCTTTTAAGAATAAAAACTTCCTTCTCCAGCTTATTAACCTTAGCTGTCACAAAGTCAACGTCTTCTGATCTTAACGCATTCGTTTGTTCAAACTGATACCCTATTCCATCCAGCTTAGCATCCATTTTTTCAAGGTGGCGATCTACACTATCGAGACGGCCATCTACCTTATTGAGTCGGCGATCTACACTATCGAGACGGCCATCTACCTTATTGAGTCGGCGATCTACACTATCGAGACGGCCATCTACCTTATTGAGTCGGCGATCTACACTATCGAGGCGGCCGTCTACCTTATTGAGTCGGCGATCTACACTATCGAGGCGGCCATCTACACCATCGAGACGTAAATCCAAACCATCAAGGCGGCGGTCTACACCATCAAAGCGATCATTAACATCTTTCTTAAAACTAATCATCTCACCTTTGAAGCTAATAAACTCTTTCTTGACCCCTTTCATCTCCTGGTTCATTTCGGTTAGAAGATTTATTATTTTCTCTTCCATTTTTATCACCTCCTATTAGAGTATACTAAATTTTAGTGAGGGGTGGAAAGTGAAAAGTCTGTAAATATTTGGAGTGAGTTAAATAACTAATACGCTGAATGCACTTCCGGCTTCGATGAAAAATCCATCAAAACTTTCACACCTCTGTTTCAACCATTCTTCTACTTATGGCCAATTTTTTCAAATCCATACCAAACCAGATGGAAAAGCATATGACACAGGACGGCTGCTGTAAGGTCGTTATCCCAGTATAACCAGCCGCACGTCAACCCGACCACCATATTCATCCCTACGGAATAGAAGAGAATGGGTTTGGTGACAGAGATCTTCATCTGATAGACCGCAGGGAGGTGGGCTAGTGCAAATAAGATACTTGCTAAGAGATTGGCAATCCAAACAGAGAGTAAAGGTTGGTCGGTTACGAAATTTCCAGCCCAGACAAAGAAGCTCATAAGGCCGAAACGAAAGATCACTTCTTCCACAATTCCCCCATACAAACAACGTGTCGAGATCCACACCTGCTGCCTTGTTTTTTCCAATTTCTCGAAGATTTCTGCTGTCGTTTTCTTTTTGAAAAAGAGGTAGTAGACAGCAACATTGAAAAGGGCACACAGCAGACCAAGCAGCAGGGAAAGTCCATCAACCCCTTGTATGAAAACCGGTGAATGAAAACCCGCTCGTTTATAGAAAAACAAGCCTAACGCTGCAAAGGGGAAGGCCAGGATCATGTGATTGACCAAGCGAAGGTAAAAGGGAGGAGGTTCGATTTCCGGAACTGCTTCCTTATATAACCCTTTTTCATTTAGTGCCATTAACAGGATTCCAGGCAGCATCAAAGCAGCCACAATTACCCATAGGTCATCATTTATCTGCTTCCTCCTTGATCCCGGCATTTTCAAGATAAACTTTAATTGCATTTCTAAGCCATTCCTGCTCAGATGAATCCAGCGGCAAAGGAAAGGCTGGATCTTCTGTGGCAATTTTCGAACCCTTTGTCCTTTGAAAAAAGTCAGGCAGATCCTCACCGACGACCTCCTGCAGCATATCCATCAGCTGTGAGACAAGGTATTGGACATCAGGGGCTCCAGGGTTACTCCCATGCTTGGATTTTAATTTTGAAAGAATCTCGGTAAATTTCTTTTCCAGTTCCTGCTGTCTTTGGGGGTGGATACTGAAGATCTCGTCAATCTTTTCTTCCGTGTAAATGTCTTTCAGCCACTCTTTATGTTCGTCCTGATATTGAATTCCCCGGATCAAGGAGGTGAAAATACTGGCATCAATGGTCTCACTACTTTCCGCCAGATGGATCGAATGGTCCAAAGCCTTCATCACTTTTTGCAATCCGAGCAGTTTTTCTTCAAGAAGCTTTATCTGAAACTGCAGAGTTTCCTTCAAATTCCAGTCTGTCTGCAGAAGCAGCTCTTTCATTTGTTCCAGGGAAAATCCGAGGAACTTTAAGGTCACAATTTTTTGCATAGAGACTAAATGGGATCGATCGTAATATCTTCGTCCGTTATCTTTTCGAAGTGGAATCAAAATGCCAATCTCATCGTAATAATGCAGGGTCCTAATGCTAACACCGGTTAATTTGGCAAACTCGCCCACAGAATAAAGGTCCATGTATATCATCTCCATTTATATTTCTTACCTCTATCATAAAACATCACGTAACGTGAGGTTCAAGTTTTTAAAGATCTTTAAAAGATAAGCAGGGGTATTCTGGAAATTAGAAGAAAAGAAGCAATAATAATATTAAAGCAGTTTAATTAATTGGATTTTCTATTTCTGCTTTAAAATGTAAATATATCTTTTTCCCTTATATATATAAGGATTGGAGCGGAAGGCGTCCGACCTCCTGCGGGACTAGCGGGACAGGTGAGACCCCATAGGCAAAGCCCAGGAGGCTCAACGCCCGCCCCGCGTAGTCGTACGCCTGGAGCGGAAATCCATTTCTTTTAAACAACCATAACCTTTGCAGAAAAAGACTTTTAAAAATAATTTATAGTGAATCACACAATAACATGGCATAGAAGAATTTACTGAAGCAGAGAAATATTTATAAGAATTTTTTCGCCAAAAAAGCAACCTTATCAAGCCGGCATCCGTCTTATGTATACAGAAAAGCTCAAAGAAGGTGACATACTTGGCAATAGAACGACCCAGAGACTTAGAGAAAGCCGAAAGAGATCAGCTCCTCAATCAAGCCATGAACCTGTATGGAAATGAGGTTTACTATATCGTATTTTCTTATGTGAAGGATCACAGCTTGGCCGAAGATCTCACTCAAGAGGTATTTATTAAATGCTATAACAAAATGGATACGTTTAGAGAAGATTCCGCCTTGAAGAGCTGGATCATCAGTATTGCGATTAATCATTGCAAGGATTATTTAAGAAGCTGGAACAACAGGATGGTAAGTATCACTAATAAGATTAATGACATGGTAAAAGGGACACTAGGAACGCCAGAAGAAACGGTCATACATAATGAAACCAATCATGAACTCATTAGCACGGTTTTATCTCTTCCGATTAAATACAGAGAGGTCATCTTCCTGCATTACTTCGAGGAAATGAAACTGGATGAAATTTGTGAAGTACTTCACGTCAACATAAATACTGTCAAATCGCGGCTGGCCAGAGGACGAAAAAAGATTGAATCCTTAATTAAAGATGAGGTGTATAACAATGGATGAACTGAAAAATCTTCGAACCATGATGAAGGCGGACACATTTAGAAATCATGGATTCACCAGCAGGATGAAGAACAACATTGTTAATCAAATCAACTCTAAAGAGACTCTTAGCACAAAAAAGAGAATTAAGTTCGCTCCCGTTCTGTCTTCCATTTTTGCAGTTGCAAGTATTTCAGTAGCAGCCTACTACGGTGGTTCAGAATTAGGAATCATTGAAAACCATTCTGCCGAAACAAGCATTCACTATTACAACATTAATATAGAAAAACCGTCTTTTTTAGGAGACGAGTTTAAATTCCCAGCAAAAGTGCCTTTTAAGGTTTCAGATGTTAAAACCAGAACCAGAGAAAGCCCTGTCGGTATGATGTACACCGTTACCTTAATCGGAGAGAAGAAAGAAACCCTTCGACTTTTTTTTCAATCCATGAATGATAATATTGAAAATCTAACTTTTGCCGGAGAACAAGTTAAAGAAGGAAAGTTTGAAGGGTACTATTCTCAAGATCAATCAGTTGAAGTTAATAATGATTTCAAATTTAAAACTAGCAGTATGGTGTGGTTAGAGGAAGAACAAAAGATGTATAGCTTACATTATAAACCGGGTGAATCGGGGCAAATGTTATACAAAGAAGAACTGGTGAAAATAGCCCAATCGTTTAGATGAAGTTTTATGAAAATGATTATGTGGTTAACCCGCGTAATCATTTTTTTGTCTTCCTTTTAAAAAAAGCCAAGAGCATCCATCTGGAAAACAGAAAATCTATGATAGCACCTTAATGAAAATATTGGTAACATAATAATGGATATTGTTAGAATTTTCATGCAAAATGAGTGCCTCTAAATTATGAATCCAAGAGTAGGAGAATAATGTATGACCAGCAAAGAAAACAAATATCTCAATATAGAAAAACTGTTATCCATACCTACCTTATCATACGTAAATATCAGCGAAGATGGTGAAAAAGCTGCGTTCGTCAAAACGACAGCTGACTGGAAAGGCAATCTGTATCGAAATCACATATGGATATTTGAAAATAATAAGGGAGAATGCTATGCACTAAGCAATATAGAAGGTACATCTCCTATATGGTCTCCAGATTCAAAGAGTCTTGCCTACCTTAGCGAAGTCGGTGGGAAGAATCAAATCTTCATTCAGTCATTAAATGGGGATAGCAGAACACAAGTAACCGATGCGAATGAAGGAATAAGTACATTCAAATGGGACCCTCCTGGAAATGGAATTTATTTTACTTCACGGGAAAAAGAATCAGAGACAATAACGAAGCGCAAGGCGATCTATGGGAACTTTCATCATGCAGGCAAGGAATACCAGAATCATATTTTATCCTATATTGAAATTGGTACGTCCAGGTCAAACAGCACAGTCTATCAACTGACGGACGCTAAAGATTTTCATGTGCAGGAATTTGATATTTCTAAAGATGGGAAAAAAATTGCATTCATCGCTAAACCAAGCCCGGAAGCCCAGGATGATCCAAACAGGGACCTATACATAGCAGACCGTGAATCTGGAAAGTTACAAAAGATAAACTGTAAAAAGCTGTTGGGAGGGAGCGTTTGCTTTTCTCCGGATGCCGGCAAAATTTGCTATACAGCCAGCTTGAAAGAGAAGGAGTTTTATAAAAACCAAATTCAAGACAGCACAATCGAAATTTATGATTTTGAAAGCGGTAAATACCTTCAGCCTTTACATGATTTTGATAGTACGGTTACTCCCATCCGATGGACATCCAAAGGCATTTTAATAGGATGGCATTATAAAACGAATTACCTTATTGGCCTTTTATCTGAAAACGGCACAGTGGAAAAAATCAATACAGATGGCGTGATAAGTGAAGCTTCTATTACAAGAGATGGAAATCATTTAGCTTATACGAAGGCCGCAACCAACGAAACCTTTGAAGTCTATTTAGACGATAGGAAGATAACGAATGAAAACAGTATTTTCAAAGGTAATCTAAGGAGTAACAGAGAGATCATCTCATGGAAAAACAGTGATGATGTTGAAATTGAAGGAGTTTTTACAACTCCGGCAGATTTTGATGCTTCTAAAAAATATCCTTTGCTGGTGCTCGTCCATGGCGGCCCAGGGTGGGCATCCTTTCCGATCCATTCAGGCTGCTTTAATGACAAATATCCGGTTGAGGCGTTTGTACAGAAGGGCTTTATCGTTCTGGAACCCAACTACAGAGGCAGCACGGGGTATGGAAATGACTTTTACAAAGCCAACTATCGTAATTTCGGAATCGGTGACTACGATGATGCGATATCCGGAGTGGATTTGCTGGTCGGCAAGGGGATAGCCGATAGAGATCGAGTTGGGGTGATGGGATGGAGCCAGGGAGGATTTATCGCCGCCTTCTGTTCAATATACAGCGATCGTTTCAAGGCAGCATCAGTTGGTGGAGCTATAACGAATTTGAGAAATCATTATGTTAATACAGATATCCCTTACTTTTTCAGGATGTATCTAGGAAGTACTCCTTGGGATGATCCAGAGATTTACAGTAAAGCCTCGCCTATGACTTATATAAAATCGGCAAGCACCCCCACGTTGATTCAGCATGGAGAAATGGATGCAAGGGTGCCGATTACCAATGCCTATGATCTATATAGAGGGCTAAGGGATATGAATGTGGAAACAGAACTAGTTGTTTTTAAAGGAATGGCTTATAGTTCCGACCAGCCGGGTATGCATGCGGCGATTATGAAGCAGAATTTGATGTGGTTTTCACATTATATACTCGGAGAGGGCTTGGAAGGTTTTAGGGATTGATAAATGGTAAGGGGGGAATGAAACTGAGGAGTAAAATCAAAGTTCTTTTCAAGATATCAATAGGTTTAAATATACTGCTCATCCTAATCTTAGCCTGGAGAATAGCGAGGGTAAACTTCGTAAGTGAGCAAGTTATTCTTACAGAGGTGCAAGATAATTTAGTAGAACTTGAAGGCTTGATTTCTATTCAGATGGAGAAAAATTGGTTTGAGCCTAACTTGGTCACAACTGAATTAAGTGACGTATTAAACGGCATTTGGCTCGCAATGACTACTGGAAAACAGTTAGGAACGCTATCTGATCGTGACAGGAAAATTCTTGAACGCCTGCATTCCCATTTAAATCAGTATCCTCATGGTGAGTTATACAGATTTGTTGATGTAACCCAAGAGGATAAGCGGAACTTTGAAAAATTAAGGGGAATTCTTCGGGACGTTGGGTTGGGAATCGAAATCACTACTAGCAGTGAGCAGGGTCCTTTCATGCAGCAAGCAGAAGAATTTAATGAAATTCGTAATTCTAGTCCTTTAGGTTTTCCTTAAAATTATTAAGGGGGGCTGAGACCCAAGGTACATATGAAAATCGACTCTATCCAAAAAAATAAGGGAACATTTTTCCGTTAAGCAGCAGAATCGTGCTGGATTCAGAGATATAAGGGAACAAAATTCCCTTATTCAAGGCAAAATAGATTTTTTTCCGTCTTTTCAAAGTGATAGGGGAAATTTGTTCCGCTATTTAAGCTAATTGCAGTGTTCCTTTCGAAATAACGGAACATTTTTCCCTTATCTATCCAAGTTTTACACGTCTTATTTTTATATTAGCTTACGAATTTCCTTTAACAGGCTTAGGGATAGTTGTCTCTCTAAGCTTGTTTGACTTTGAAAAGGTCTTTATGAATTTATTTGTTGATTAGTGCCGTGCTAAACACTTGGCACATCGACAGAAAACCGAATTGTAAACAACTGAATAGTGTCAACTGCCGCGCTGTCTTCAATGTGTGCTGTATTGTTATTAACAGCTCTATTCACTTACTATTAAATATTATCCGTATTAATCCTGGGATACTCCTGCTCAAGATTTGCCGCTGCTTTGGCATTCTCGTTGTGCCGGTCATTTTTATTCTCTTTGTTTAATGCCCCGAATTTTCCGGTGCCCTTGGGAATTTTCTTATTGTCAGCCACGATACCACCTCCTAAAAGTTAATATGCTCCATTTTCTCTTTGGCTAATTAGAATAGTGTTGTATTTCTTACCTTTTGGCAATGGTGGAGGGTTCCGCTATTGCCTCTTTATGTTCAGTTATACTAATAAGGGGTTATATGGTTAAAAATTTGATCAATTATAAAATGATTTTTCTATTACAGCAGGCTCTTCGCTTGCCTGATTTCTAGTATTTTACTTCGGTTACTGATACGGGGAAAGCAGGACCTGTAATTACTACCTGTATTCAACCTGAAATATAAGAATTACCCATGCCGTTTATTCGTCTAATTCCTTGTGACTAAAGGGATTAGACTTTTCCTATAATACTAAATCATTTTGTTTATCATTAGGAGGCGTTAAATGGGAAACGCTTGGCCATTAGTGCTAAGTAATAAATCTGTTCATCAAAAGATATGTCAATTTGTGAAAGACAAACCAAAGAAAAAATGATTATAATTCATTTATTTTTAAAAAGTTTTAGCACGAAGCTGTTATAATAGGATTAGTTTCACAAAAAGAGGAGGGAAGAGTTGTGGAAGATATATTAAAACAAATTCTGGGTGAACTGCAAGGAATTAAAACGGATGTTGGAGACTTAAAGACAGATGTAGGTTCATTAAAAACGGATGTTGGAGACTTAAAGACAGATGTAGGTTCATTAAAAACAGATGTTGGAGACTTAAAGACAGATGTAGGTTCATTAAAAACAGATGTTAGATACTTAAAGACAGATGTAGGAGTCTTAAAGACAGATGTAGGTTCATTAAAAACGGATGTTGGAGACTTAAAGACAGATGTAAGTGTATTAAAAACAGACCTAGGAGATTTAAAGACAGATTTAGGTGAATTAAAAACCGGACAAGCCAGGCTTGAAGATGGACTGAAGAAACTACAAAAAGATTTTATAGAAAGTCTTGGTGAGTATACTGAGAAAATATCTGATCACGTTGATGCTAGAACGGAAGTGTTGAATAAAAGAGTTTATCATGTTGAATCAGATATTGAGTGTTTAAGCAGACAGCCAGGAAGTTAAGTCCATAAACTGTATACTCTTCTAGTTATATTCAGTATCAATCACCTCGCAAGCATCAGTATCATTTCATAAAGAAAACCCCTCATCACTAGAAAACTATCTCTACTGGTTGAAATCTTCTAAAAACAAAGTCCTTTTTTTATCACAAGCTTGCCAGCGTAACATTTCACCTGTCCCGCTTTTTTTCGTAAGAAGAGTATTTTAAAGAAGATGTTCCAAACAAACTAATGGATGGGACGCGGGGCACTGCGTCCCGAATGCTTTTTCCAGAATAACCTGCATTGCCTGAGATAAAGTCAGAAATCCACTCCCCTAACGGAAGGAGATAAGTCCTTCCCAAAAATAATATATTCATAGGGAACATTCGGGAAGAATCCATCACTGAGTTTCATCCATCCCATCTTTCTATAAAACTTGATTCCTGCTTCATTATCCTTTCGTGTTGTCAGCAAAGCTTTAGATTCCGTTCTATTTTTAAGCAATGCATTCACTAGTTCCTTGGCAATTCCCCGCCTTCGGTAACGGGGGTGGATACCTAACTCCGCCAGCTCCATGCAGTTTTCCATCCAGTTACGGTCTCCATTCAACTGCTTTGACAATAAGTCATGATAATACTGCCCCTTACGAGAAGAATACCCATATATAAATCCTGCGAGTCTTTTGTCTATGACAGCGAAATACCCTTCGAAGTTTGGAAATTGAAAATGATGGAGAAATTGCTTCTGCATTTCTAACGGGTCTTCACCGTAAAGGATTGTATACAAGTTGAGCATTTGGATAAAGTACTTACTCTTGCTTGTCATGGGAATTAATTCCATAGCTGCACTCCTTTCAAGGGTGGACGATACGGTTCGGTGAAAAAATGATCATCCTATCTTATGCAGTCAATCTCTGTAGGTACACTTTATTTCCATTGAACATACTCATTGAAGCAGCTAAAAGTCCAGATGTCCTTCAGCTTTTTAGAGTGTGGTGGTCGTCTTCAATACCATCCGTGCAGGCAGTAGGGGAAAAACAGACTATATTGGATCATAGACCGCAAACCGGATAAGCACAGGCTTTTTCGTTTGGTGGTATAATAGATATACTTCGAAAAAAGCGGGATGCTTCCCACAACAGTTTAACTGTAATGGTTATTGATGAGTTTCCCCGGTAAAGAAGGTTTATAGCGGTTTAGATGAGGATCATTTCTGTAAGATTGATAATAGTATTCTCACTAAAATACTTTTAGGAAACAGATTGGGTGATTTTTCTCCCTTAAATAGAAAGGTAGATTATTTTGTTTAAAGATATAAAGATCGATGAACTATTGCAGAACGATAAAAAAGACTGGACGTTAGTGGATGTTCGTTCTCCATCTGAATTCCACGAGATGACAATGCCGGGAAGCATCAATATCCCTGTGTTTGATGATGAAGAGAGAGCAGAAGTGGGCACGCTTTATAAGCAGGTCAGCCCGGAAGCTGCTAAGGAGAGAGGGCTTGAGATTTTCTCTGCCAAGCTGCCAGGATTTATTAAAAAGTTTCAACAAATCGAGGGAGAGATAGCTGTCTTTTGCTGGCGAGGAGGAATGCGGAGTAAAACGGCCGCAACCATGATTGATTTAATGGGGATAAAGGCTTGGCGCCTGCAAGGGGGAGTACGTACCTACCGCCAGTGGGTCTTGGAAAAAATGGAGGGGCTTGAGATTAATGCCGATGCCTACGTGTTGAACGGAGGTACCGGAATAGGGAAAACGACGATCCTAAAACGATTGCAAGAGAAGGGAAAACCTGTCCTGGATCTGGAAGGCCTGGCCGGCCACCGCGGGTCTGTTTTTGGACACATTGGCAGTAGTCCAAACAACCAGAAAAAGTTCGATTCAATGCTCCTGCATGAAATCTCTCAATTGAAATCTTCCCCATTCATTGTCTTTGAAGCAGAAAGCAAGAGGATTGGCAAGGTAACCGTGCCGGAAACGCTGCTTAAGAAAAAAGAGCAGGGAACTCATATTTTTATAGAAATGCCTATGGAACAAAGAGTGCTTCATATTCTTGAAGAGTACAGAATTGAAGGACATCTTGAGGAACTTCGCGATGCTTTTCAAAAAATCAAAAGCCGTATTCACACACCTATCGCCAGAGAACTTCAGACCCATTTGGACCAAGGGGAGTATAAGCCGTTCCTGTCATTGCTTCTGGAGCATTATTATGATCCCAAGTATGGGCATGCCGCCATGCAGTATCCAGAAGATCAAAAAATAACCCTCCATGTAAATAACATTGAAGAAGCCGTAGAAAAGATCATGGGTCTTCTGCCCATAACAACGGAAAATTATCTTCTGAAAAGATAAGAAAGTGCCTGTCAGTGTCCCGAAACGTTGAATAACTCAACGGTGAAGGAATGACAGGTGTTTTTTTGTGTAAAGCCATTGGTACGAATACTGCTGAAAGAAGTGTAACTAAAAAGAGATGCTTTCGTCTAAAGTATAAAGAGAGTGAAGTGAGGTTTCTATTTATGAAAAAAATTAGCTTTCTCTTATCTTTCGTTCTTATATCAATCGTATTAATTGGCTGCCAGCCACAAGCTGAACTCGAAAGACTAGAAAAGATAACGATCTATAAAATGGAGAAAGGTTCAGGAAAGCTTGTTATCGAGGAACCTGACACCATTGAAATGATTACAGAAGCGATTAGTAAAGCCAAAAAGCAACCTGGAATTGTTGATATGGCAGACCCTCAATTCAAAATCGTACATGGGAAGGAGACGTATTTCCTTTGGATTAGTGAAAAATCTGGAACGATCATGAACGCTGAAGATACACATACCATTTATAGTCTAAATGACTACACAATCAAACAAGTCAATGCACTCTTGAACTAAATTGGGCCATTCTATTCAGCAATGTTAATTAGAATTGTTGATAAATGGCCATAAAACAGGGACACAGTTAGATTGGGGTCACTGTTTATAATCCTTATTGAAGATAAGGACCTGTTAGTTGAGTGATTTTTTCAAGAACACTTGATGCTGCCTTAGAGACAAGCTAAATCAGTGAGCTAAAGTTATATGAGATTAATTGGAGTTAACCTTACAATTCGAAGTATGATAAGCTTGGAACATTCTTCAAAAACCTTGAGAGTTATCGATGAATTGGTTAGCTGACTCTTTCGGCTAACACTTGAATGAGGTCATTAATTAAAAAATTCTACATAATTTTCATTTTATAATAATAATTAGTTAGTTTTCATCTTTTCATGTCGGGTAGAGGAAAAAAGAAGTTAGTATATGCTAAATAGTTACAATATTTACCTCATTATCTTGAAGTGGTGTAGAAATTTTTGGTATAATTATGGTAACTACACGCATGCTAATCTTGTTAACATATAGTTAGAGGTGATGGTATGCGTAATGAGGAGGGTAAAGATATGGAATTAGTAATTGAGAAAAATTCCATTAAGCCACTTAATAAAAAAAGAAAAGATTTATTAAAGAATTTTATTGGTAGTAGTTCTTCTAAAATAGATTTAAACAAGGTTAAAGATAACTGGAATAATGAGAAAAATTGACTTTAATTTAAACTTCCAAGGATTTAATAATAACGAAAAAATTCTAGTTGATACTGGTATAATCTTGGCATTAGCAAACGAATACGACTCTTGGCACAACACAGTCAAAAATTTATTTGAACAGTATGTAATAAACGAAGACGATAAACCAATCTTTCTTTTTATAAACCCAACAATATTAAATGAAATAACTTTCTTGGCAGGAAAACCCTTTGAGTCATATAAAAGAAAACATCCAGAAATTGATTTAAAGGAAGTTAATCCTCTCGAATTAATTGATTTAACTGTAGACAAAGTTAAAGAATTGATTAAAAATGATGTTCTTCAAGTAGCTTCCGGAAATAAGAATACTGTAATCAAACAACTTGAAGTCTTTAAGGAACTAGGGTCGGCTGATGCTGTTAATGCTTCTATTGCTGATCATTATAACCTAAGTTTTTTAACTGTAGACAATAGATTAGTAAATAATATGTTTAAGATAAGGAGTAAGCTTAGAGGGGTTCCGAGAGTTTATTTTACTTCATCTAAACACCAATCTTATTGAAACTGACTCCTAACCGAGTGGGTCTTTTTTTGTTGGTGGGAAATTTGTAAAAGTAAATAGATTCTATTCACTATGAGACTATAGTTAACATATAGGACTATTCTCTTTTGATCAACGCTCTCCTGAACTAAATCGCGCTTAACTATTCAAAAAGCTACTCTCATCCAGTGGCTTTTTTTATTGCATTATTTGTGGGTCATCATTCTCTCTTCTAGAGTGGTTCTTGGCTAAATAGCTTCTTAATGAAAAGCAAAACCGAAAAACACGACGTATCAAGTTGTGCCAACTTGTGATGTTATTACACAATAACTAGGTCTATTGATTATTAGACAGTCAAAAAGGTGCTTTTTAGATTCTCGATAGAAGAGGGCTGAAAACAGAACCTAATGTCCAATATTTAAATGTAATTTCTAAGAAGGGACATCTGACTGTCTCTATTTTATGCTGGAGTCTGCTGGTTACCGCTAGTACCCGCTGTATGAAACTTTTCTATAAAAGCTTAAAGTTATACCTAATCAAGCAGTACACCTGGAGATAATCTTGTACACATAGGAGACTCAATTAATTTTTAGAAAAGAATCAGGCTAAGTTTTTTACTCACCCTCATTAATTTGCTTGTTGTTCTTGTAGTTTTTGTAGTAGATAAGGAACTTATAAAACAAAAATGTTAGGGAAAGAACAATCATATAAACAGGTAATGAATAAACTATTTTCCAGCCAGTGTAAAGAAACACATGTAACTTAACTAGTAATAGTTCAAAAGCAACTGAAATGAATGTCCATGATAAAAAGTAGAAGACTAGCTTCTTCCCTTTTAATTTGAAATAGTCCAAGAAATAAACAAATAAGTAGCCAAAGGCTGGATAGGCCCCATATAAAATTAAATCAAACAACTCATATTTATTAGTGTCTGTTAAGTCATAAAGATCAAACGGCATAACTCCCATTGAATGGTCCATAATTTTAGGAAATGAAATGCTAAGCAATACAATTAAAGGGGTTATTTCCTTTGGGATTCTTTTATGCATAAAGAAAAAAATACTTATATTAAAAATGACTAAAGCAATAATAGTCCATTCATTAATATCAAACTTTTCAGGAAGGTATAAAAACATATCATGACCTCATTAGACGTTGATTTCTGTACCAGATCCAAAGTATATAGGTTAGAACAACTGTAACTGTCCATTCGACTAATGAATGGTGAACATAAAACTTTTCATTTTTCAATACACCTAAAAAAATAAATAAAAATTCTAATGAAGACATAAAGCAGATATTAAAAATTAAAAGAGCGATTTTCCCAACGCGATCTCTAATTTTAAGGTAAAAATCGAAAAAGAAAATAATAATTAATGGATATAGCAAAAACCTTTTTAAAAAATGAGTCCAAAAATCACTTTGATTTTCTGATAAGCTTAATAATTTTAAATTGACTATAAGGATAGATGATACTGAATGTGTAACTAACCAGACTGTCATCCATATGAAAAGTATCTCAAAAAGGTGAAGTCTCTTTTTATAGTTGCAAAAAACAATTAACAAGAAAATCAATATAAACATAAACACAGAAAGGATCATTCTATCACCTAAAGTTAAGAGTGACTTTAGTATTGTCAAATATGAAAGAAGTATGCTTAAAGTTCTTTATTGCTCAGAACATACAGTTACTTAAATGTGTATCAAGTGAATTCTGATTAAAGAATAATTAGGTTAATTTATTTTGAAACGGTATGGTAGGTGCTTATGAAGCAGTCTACTATTTGCTATAAGTGTGGAATGGGAAAAATTAAGATGATTTATCATTTATCGGAAAAACAAATGAACTCAATAGCAGGATAGATTATTTAATTTGGCTAATAGATGAAGAGAGTAATCCGCAAGGTAAGTTTCGTTTTAATACTATAATAGCTCCTTATACCATCGACTAGATGCGTAGATTCAGACTTATAGAGGATAATCATGATTGGACATATACCACCTAAAGACAAAAAGTGTACCGCAGAATGACAGACTATTTACCACTAAATAGTTTTACCTTTGTATGCAGAAAACTCTTACCGTGCAATAACTCCTTAAGTTTAGAAACCAAGGAAGAAGTCACCATAGCAACGTGGATAGCGAAGGGCGGACAATTGTGTTATCCTTGATGTATAATTTTTGTTATGAAAAAGGCTGTAGAACATATTTTAAGAAATGGAAAGGACTGAACTTACAAATATTGATTCTTTATTCAGTTACCTTATGAAATTAAATACTTTTTTTAAGGTATAGGATTAGGCTGATTATTGTTTGTAGTCAGTTACACTTTATGTGCCAAATCATATGGTATATTCGAGGCTTATGTATATAAAGTTAATTATCAATCCTTCCGAAGATGGAAAGGATTTTTATTTTTTTTAAAAGAATATTCATTCATGAGCTATATTCTAATGAAAAGGAGAGATAATATGTCTTTAGAATTGGATGTTACACATGTATTACTCCGTATAAGTCGATATACTCCATCAGGCTTGTACGGAGTGAAGTAGTCGAGATGGATATACCGACTTTGTATTTGTAGATAAGCGTAAAATACAAAGGAGGAATTTATATGTCAATGATACAAGTTCAAAATTTAACTTTCTCTTATCCGAGTAGTTTTGATCCCATTTTTGAAAATGTAAACTTTGGGATCGATACAGATTGGAAGTTGGGTTTTATAGGCAGAAATGGACGAGGGAAAACAACCTTCTTTAATTTGCTGCTAGGGAAATTTGATTACAGTGGAAAAATTATATCTTCTGTCGATTATAACTATTTTCCTTTTCCAATAAGAGATAAAAGTAAGGATACTCATGAAATTTTAGAAGAAATATGCCCGCAGGCAGAAGATTGGGAGTTCCTTCGGGAAATTGCTTATTTGGATGTCGATGCCGAAGCAATGTACCGCCCCTTTGAAACGCTGTCAAACGGTGAACAAACAAAAGTCCTGCTTGCTGCTCTATTTTTAAACGAGGGACAATTTTTGTTAATTGATGAACCCACTAACCATTTAGATACTGAAGGACGGAAAGTGGTCTCTAGTTACTTGAAAAAGAAGAAGGGATTCATTTTAATTTCTCATGATCGAAACTTTTTAGATGGCTGCGTAGATCATATTTTGTCTATAAACAGAGAGAATATTGAAGTTCAAAGTGGAAATTATTCTTCTTGGAAAGTGAACTTTGACCGCCAGCAGGAACATGAAGAAGCAGCAAATGAACGCTTGGAGAAAGATATTGGAAGGCTGAAACAATCTTCAAGACGTTCAGCAAGCTGGTCTAATCAAGTCGAAGCTACTAAGAATGGAACAACGAATTCAGGTTCAAAATTGGATAAAGGTTTTGTAGGGCATAAAGCATCGAAAATGATGAAACGCTCAAAGAACCTGGAGGCCCGGCAGCAAAAAGCAATTGAAGAAAAATCGAACCTATTAAAAAATGTTGAAAAAACAGAAGCCCTGCAGATAGAACCCTTAAAATATAAATCCAAGGAAATCATTCAAATTGCAGATATGTCTGTAGTGTATGATGGTCAATTGGTGAACAAACCTGTCAGCTTCTCTATTGAACAAGGAGATAGAATTGTCTTGGAAGGAAAGAATGGCAGCGGAAAGAGCAGTATCTTAAAATCAATCTTAGGACGTCCAATTCAGCATACAGGTGTTATGAATAAGGGATCTAATCTCATCATTTCTTATGTTCAGCAAGATACCTCCCATTTAAAGGGATCTCTGGCTGATTTTATCGAGGAACATCAGATTAATGAGACTCTATTTAAGTCGATATTGAGAAAAATGGATTTCGATCGGATACAGTTTGAAAAAGATATCTCCTTTTATTCAGGTGGACAGAAGAAAAAGCTGCTTATTGCCAAGAGTTTGTGTGAAAAGGCGCATCTGTATATTTGGGATGAACCATTAAATTTTATTGATGTTTACTCTCGCATGCAAATCGAAGAGCTTATCCAAACATTCAATCCCACCATGATTTTTGTAGAACATGACGATACTTTCCAAAAGACAATTGCAACAAAAAGAGTAAATGTGGAAAAAGCGTAGTTATGAAGCAGTCCATATAAAAAAGGGCTGAAATCAGAATCGAGAATAAGGTCCTAATCCTGGTACACGAACCTATTAATGTACCGGCGATTAGGGCCTTTTTTTAATGTGGGTTTCGCACATTAAATTTTTTTGATATACAAATAGTTTGTTAAAACGGTGTCTCTTTCCTTAAAAACTCTCTACATAAAAGGTAAAAAGACTTATAGGGAGGAATTACAAATGACAGGATGGATCAAATTTAACCGAAGCATGATTGATAGTCCGGTTTGGGGGAGCCCGTTTACCTTGAGGCTTCTATTATTGCTGAGCTGCAGGGCACTGCAGAAGGAATTCATGTATGTGGAAGAAGTGAAGGTGTTGAGAGGCCAATATTTACGCTCGTATTCGCGGCTGGCTGAAGATTTGCAGTATGTGGAGAGTGGCAATTTGAAGATTCCGTCGAAGAATATGATTAGATTGAGTGTGGAACGTTTGAGGAAGTATGGTCTCATCTCTACTGAGGAAACCAAAATCGGTACGTTGTTCACATTACTCCAAAATGAAAATGATTTTTCTGTGCACGAAAACGGGAGAACGGAGGATGAAGAACAGAATGACGAGCCGGTAATGAATGCGCCACTAAAAGAAGAATGTAAGAAAGGTAGAGAAAAGAAAGAAAAAGAGAGCGTGCGCGCGCGAGAGGACCTGCCTTCCAATCCAGATGTGCAGATGAGAGTCGAGAAGGTCACGGAAAAATTTTTGAAGCTGCGAAATTCAGGGTTCTATCTTTCCCTTAAGGAGCAGTGTGCCATTGAAAAAATAAGGATATCGAGTTGGAGACGCTGGTGTGCTGGATGGAGGATATCCAGTCCTCCTATCGAAAGCGGAATGAGGACAGCACTATCAAGTCGTTTGCCTACTACGAGAAGGCTTTGCTGCGGAAAATCAGGAGTTCCAGGAGTACTCCTAAGCCCCCAACCTCTTCTGCCAACCTGGTAAAAGAAACGAATGATTTCCTGGCCAAGCTCGAGAGGTGGAAGAGAGAGGGGGAGGCCCGTATGGCAAACGGATCCAAGAGAATCAAACCGTCCATTGGGCCTGTATGGGCCCGGTGAAATAACAGGTTGCAGGAGTTGTTGCGTAGAGCATGCTGTTCAGAGCGATTTTTTCTGTAACCTGTACCATCAACGACCTCTTCTGAACATTTTCGCAGAGCCGCCACTAGGTTACGGGCATCACTGTAATCACCCATTTCACGTTTCTGTTAATCCCGACTCTTCCCGTTAGTGATTTCGATAGGAATGCGGTACTATAAAAAGTGAGGTCTTAATCATCATCGTTTACTGAATGCTAACCATTTCGGATATAGGCTAGGCTGCGATTGCTTATAAGACTGCAGAATTGAAATCACTTAAAAAGGGGCATGAAGAATACATATGGTCATTCTTGTTTTTATAATCACACTGCTGCTATATGGCGGCCTTGTCTACTATATCGGCTGGCGCGGTTTACACTGGCTGCGGCCGAAGTCTTCAACCAGACGTTTTAAGATCCTCTACAGCCTGGTCATTGTGCTGGCAGCCACCTCGTTTATCGTTGGCCGCATGACTGGACTCACGTTTATCAATATTATCGGAGCATACTGGATGGCCTGCTTTTATTTGCTTCTGCTGCTAGTTCCACTTGCTCACGTGACAGTCATCCTCCTGCGCCTCACCAGGCTGCCGAGGCATGGAACACAGAAGTGGGCGGGATTCATTACCCTTGGGCTGCTAATCTTCTTTATGGCATGGGGCAGCTATAATGCATTCAGCCCCGTTGTCCGCGACTATGAAATACAGATCGATAAAGGCTCTTCTACACTCGACGAACTTCATATCGTGATGGCCGCCGACATGCACTTTGGCCTGCTGTCAGGGAAAGATCATGCAGAGCGTTTTGTGAAAGAAACCAATGCACTCAACCCCGACATCATTCTGCTTCCGGGCGATCTCTTCGACGACGATGTGCAGCCATTCATTGACCAGGAGATTGATAAAATTCTATCAGATCTCCAGGCACCACTCGGAGTCTATGCCTCACTTGGCAATCATGACAGACACGATGGCACCATGAAGGAACTGATTCAGTCATTGGAGCAGGGAGGCATCACAGTGCTCTATGACGAGACAGTAGACATCGAAGGGCAGTTCACGCTGATCGGACGTAAAGACCGGATCGACGATGAAAGATTGCCATTAGATGCATTAATGAATGACGTCGACCAAACTAAACCTAAAATCTTAATCGATCACCAGCCATATGACCTCGACATCGCACAGCAGGAAGGCATTGACCTCATGGTGTCCGGCCATACCCATCGCGGGCAGATTTTCCCTGGGAGCCTGCTGACTAATATGATCTATGAAAATGATTGGGGACATCTGCAGAAGGAACAAATGCATTCGATTGTGACATCAGGTTTTGGTTTTTGGGGGCCGCCTATTCGGCTTGGTACTCGGGCTGAGGTTGTTAGTATTATTGTTCAGTTTGAGTAATGCTAGTGTTATAAGAACTGACAAACCAAAGTATTGATAATAATTACCGTTTAAATCTCATATCTTCTAAATATGAGAGGGGTGGTTATATGGCGGCTCATGAAAAGGAGTTTTGTTTGAACTGCGGAAAACCAATAACTGATAATTCTTTATTCTGTTCAGAGGATTGTAGTTTTAACTATTCTAATGACTAGAAATACTTCAGACCTTTAGTGAATTAAATGGTAATACCCAAAAGAGTCCTCTGAAATCAGATGGCTCTTTTTACATTGTTTTGGTAAGATAAAATTGGAAGTTATTATAATATTCATATATAATTTTGGAGGAACCCTTATGCCTACATACAACAAACTAGTACGTGACAAAATCCCTGAAATTATTGAATCTAACGGGAAAAAATTCTCAACAAGAATCCTTTCTGAAGAAGAGTACATAACAGAACTTAAAAATAAAAGTTTTGAAGAGTTAGAAGAATACAGGGATGCAGGAACCAGGGAAGAAGCACTAGAAGAGCTGGCTGATTTGATGGAAATCGTTCATGCCTTTGCCAAGTCCCATGGTTCTACTCTTGAAGAAATAGAAGAGATCCGTCTTAAGAAAGCTGAGAAACGAGGGGCGTTTGACGAAAAAATCTTCTTAATTGATGTAGAGGATGAGTAATGTCTGATATTCAGTTAATCACATCACATCTAGGCAAAACGATCAAAGAGAAAATTCAGTCAGCGAAGTCAGTATATATACTGACTTCTTTCTCTATGAAATCCGGTGTTCGGTATCTAAAGAATGCTTTAAAGCTGGCAGCAGAACTTCAGGCAGATATTAAGCTGTTAACTGGAGATTATCTTCATATTACACAACCAGAAGCACTGAAAGAGCTAATGTCGATTGACGATCGCATTGAAGTGCGCTTGTGGAAAAGCGGAGGGGTTTCTTTTCATCCAAAAGCCTACTTGATTGAAACCTCGGAAGGCGAGTTCTTGGTTGTAGGTTCTTCTAATCTTTCCGCCTCTGCTTTAACAGAAGGGGTGGAATGGAGCCTGGCAGTCCAGCAAAACAAAGAATTGTTCGAGGAAGTGCAGGAGCAGTTCATTCATCTCTTTTATCATGAAAAAACGATTTCCGTTAATAACGAAACCATAAAAGAGTATGAGAGTGAATATAAAGAATATCATGAAAAGTACCCCACCTTGATTCGTAAATGGACTGAACAGGAAGAGATTGAAGCTATGCTTCCTGAAGAGGACAATAAACGGAAAGACATCGGGCAAGTTCATGAACCAGAAGCCGAGTACGGGACCATCAAACCCAGATTTGCCCAAATTGAAGCGCTGGAAGAATTGGAAAAAACGTATGATGAGGGTTATAAGAAAGCTATGGTAGTTATGGCTACAGGGCTCGGGAAGACATACCTGGCAGCCTTTTTCGCTGAAAAATTTAAACGAGTATTGTTTATTGCCCATCGTGAAGAGATTCTCTATCAGGCAGAGAAATCTTTTAAGATTGTCATGCCCGAAGCATCCACTGGCATTTATAATGGTAGAACAAAAGATGGAGAAGCGGATTTTGTCTTTGCATCCGTATTCACACTCTCGATGAAGAAGCATCTGGAAGCATTCAATCCTAATAGTTTTGATTTAATTGTTATTGATGAATTTCATCATGCAGCAGCAGATTCCTACCAGAGATTGCTATCCTATTTCCACCCAGAGTTCCTCCTGGGCATCACTGCTACGCCTGACCGTAATGACGATCGTGACGTGTATGCACTTTGTGAAGGAAATGTCGCCTTCAAGATGGACTTCCTGGAAGCCATCCAAAGAAATTGGCTTTCTCCCTTCCAGTATTTCGGTGTGTACGATGATACCGACTACTCGCAAATCCGCTGGCTTGGTAATCGATATGACGAGGAACAGCTGTTACAAGCTCAATTGAGAGAAGACATAGCGGAAAATATCATCAGTGCATGGGAAAAGCATAAACAAACAAAGTCACTTGTCTTTTGTTCATCAATCAGACAAGCGGTATTCCTTTCTGATTACTTCAACAGACAAGGTTACAATACAGTCAGCCTTCATTCACAGCAGAAAGACATCAGCAGAAAAGAAGCTATCAGGCAGCTCGAAGCAGGAACACTAGAAGCAATCTTTACTGTAGATTTGTTTAATGAAGGGATTGATATTCCATCAGTCGATACCATTTTGTTTGTCCGGCCGACTGAATCCTTAACCGTCTTCACACAGCAAATTGGGCGTGGATTACGTCTGCACTCATCCAAAGACTCCTGTGTCATTATCGATTTAATCGGTAATTATCGCCATGCAGATGTAAAACTATCCGTCTTTGATCAAGAGTTGGACGGGAAACGGAAGAAAGGCGAGATCCTTCCGACAGTACCAGAAAGTTGTGCATTTGAAATCGATGTGAAAGCTATTAATCTGATCAATGAATTGGCACATAAGCAGCAGCCGCGAAAGCAGCAGTTATTAGCTGCCTACAGAGAAGTGAAGCAGGAATTGGGGAGAAGACCAACCTACCTTGAACTGCATCTCAAAGGATCAATAGGCGCCAAGCCGTATTACGATGAGTGGAAGTCTTACCATGCTTTCCTTGACTGGGCAGATGAATTGTCGGAAAAAGAAGAGGAAGTTTTCTTAAAACATGAAGAATGGTTCCGAGAAGTAGAGAAAACAGGAATGCAAAAGAGTTATAAAATGGTTTTGCTTTCAGCGATGCTGGAAAGAGGGCCAGAGCACTGGTTTGATCCGATCTCTCCTGAAGAAGCAGCAACTTACTTTCACGACTACTTGACTAGTGAGGAATACCGTAAGCGGATCGATTTCTCCGATAAATCTTCACAGAAGCTTTGGGAGTATGATGAGAAGAAGCTTGCAAATCTAATTAAGAAAATGCCGATGACCATGTGGAGTGGGAGTTCAAAAGGATTGATTACACTTGAGGATAATAAGTTTGATGTGCAAGTTTTGCCTGAAGAGCAGGAGAAGAATCTATTATATCAATTTACAAAAGAGGTATGCCAGTACAGACTGCATTATTTCTTCCAGCGTCGTGAAGATTTGAAGAATCGCTAAATGACAATAAAGGGGAGAATGAATATTTACACAGCCTCCAAGCATTATAACATACTGTGTAATGTAAGCTGTTTTCATGTTTGGAGGCTTAAGGTGTCCATGGTTGAACATTACATGACTTGCAAGTTCGCTTATATTTGCCCATGTCAGAATGAAAATATAATTTTTTTCTTCCTTTATAGAATAATATAGAGTTCGACAATTACTAAGGTGTCACTGTGACAGATAATTAGGATTTTCAAAAGCTTAAGGCATTACGTACTTCTTTAGCTTTATATAAAATGGTGTTCGGGCAACCACGACAAGAGGACCTTGTTCAATTTCTTACTGAACGATATAAGGAAGAGGAAAAGAAACAGTTTATTAAGGAAATGCAGATTGATTTAAGTCCTTAAAACAATTAAGTCGATATTATAGTGTGTTATTGATTTGTATCATATATTAAAGCTGTAGGACTTTATATCGTTCTACGGCTATTTATTAATTACTAAATTAACCATTAATAAAAAACTAAAAATAATCCTTTTTTATTATTGATATTTAAAATAATCCGTATTATAATTAAGTTATTAGAAAAACTAAAAATAATCCTAATAAAAATTTAAAGGAGGAACACAGATGAACATTGCTGATATGTTTAAAAATGAAGTTAGTGCTAAAGGAGGGAATTATTTTAATGAATTTACAGTAGTGCTTAATCAGTTAGAGGATTTAACAAACGGGGTGAATTTGGTTGATGTAAAGTACCCTGATGTAATGAAAGAATTGATGTTCATTTCAAAAGATGAGTTACTAGTGAAACTCGAATTAATATTGAGAAAGATTTCCCTAGAGTCCTCACATGGTGAGCTACAAGATCCTGAATTTGTAACTAACGCCATTACTGAAGTGGCAAAGTCGATTGTGAAGGATACACCTATTAGTTTAGCTGATATCACATCTGGACTGGGATTTACACAAAGGAAACTCCTTAAAGAATTAAACACAACAGAAACATTATCTTTTGAGCTAATGGAAGTGCTCGTTCAAATTCAGAAAAAAGTAGGAAAATTAACAGGCTTATCTATAGAGGTAGATCAAAAAAATGTAATTATGGAAGGAGTTCCTAAATCGAAAGTTGATATTGTTAGCTACACTGTCCCTTTTGGTGTAAGAGTGGATAGAAATGAATTACTTAGTAGTGGGGATTTGCTAACTGACATTAAAACGACTGAAACAGAATTATTAATTTTAGATAAGGCGTTTACTATTGCAAAACCAGGTGGCTATATAATTACAGTTCTACCTTCTGGTTTTCTGTTTAAGGGAGGAGCTACAAAAAAGGTTAGAGATGCCATCCTGAAACAAGCTTATGTTATATCCATTATTTCTTTACCTTCTAATGTTTTTCTGCCTTACTCTGGTGTATCAACCTGTATGTTAATACTACAGAAAAAATCAAAGGATTTGACTGAACCTGAAGACGTCATTATGGGGGATTTTAGTGATATTAAAGTAGATAAAAAGCAAGAATTACAACCAACTGAAATAAAAGAGTTTATGGAGTTATGTAAGTTATTATCTGAGAGAGAAGGTGTATAAATGGAAATTAAATTAATTGATTATTCGTCTCTAACAAATACAGAAAGGTGGGAACCAAATTTTCATTTTCAACAAACTAATTTAGGGGAGTATGAAGAAACAAGAATACTTGAAAGTCTATGTCTAATAGTACCAAGTAATCGGAAAGTTTCAAACGTTGAAATAAAAAATTACGATAAATATATCGATGGTAGTTGTATTGATAAGTTCACAGGAGGAATAAAAAATAGTAAGAAGATTAACGATAAAGTTTCGAGAAGACTTAGATATTGTACTGAAGGTGGGGATATGCTGATCCCATTAGTTGAGGCTGAGTCATCTTTACCAACAATCCTACCGAAAAATGAATTATTTCTTGTCTCAGATATCTTTGCAGTATGCGTACCCAAAATTGACCCTAACTATATTTATTGGGCATTTACTACAGAATATGTAAAAACACAGATCAAGGCTCTAAGTAAAGGTACAGTTGTTAAACGACTAAGCCTCAGAGATCTAAAACAAATTAGTATCCCTTGGATGAAAGAGGAACTACGAAAAGAAAAAACCCAAACAATTAAGCTGCAACTTAATGATTTGGATACAGAAGATTCTCAATCTACTTCAGGATTGATTAACAATATTATTAAAAAATATATTAACATAGACATGACTAAAAATGAAGAGAAAAAATTGTTTTCTGTAGGTTATCAGGCTCTAAGTGGAGATACATGGATTCCTTCAGGACTTAATCCTTTAATGGATGATTTTGTTAATGAGTTAACTAGACAGGCTAAAAGTATATTGCCACTTGATAAAGTGGGTAAAGTAGATAGTGGATTTAACCCATCAAAACATAAAGCAGACGGTTCAAACAAAATTGGGCTTATTAAGGCGAAAAATATAAGGGTCCAAAAAATAAACCTTGAAAATGAGGAATCAGTTGAAGTAGACAATATACCAGAGGAAAAATTTCTTGTAAAAGGAGATATTCTTTTTCGAGTAAAAGGGAGTATAGGACCGGCAGCAATAGTCGATGAAGAAGCAAACGGTTATTTGTTCCATGATCACTTAGTGAGAATTCAATCTAACACAGAAATTGTACTTCCCGAATATCTATCAATAATCTTAAATTCATATTTAGTGGATCAACAAACTAATAGGTATGAAACGAGTAGTTCAATGCGTTATATTTCAGTCAAAGACCTTAAAAGTGTCTTGATTCCTATAGTTGATATTTGTATTCAAAGAAAAATAGTTGATGAGGTAACTAAATAACATAGAGAACAAGGGGACAATCCCTAAACTTCTTTACATGAAAGGAAGTTGCAGAACCGTCCCTTTGTACATGTTACAACAAGTACATAGATCAACAGGAAGCTTCCCGTTCACTATTATATATTGTAATAGGCAGTTAATAATGTACAGTAGACTCATACTGTCGGTAATAGTTAATTTAGAATTTCTTTTTTCAATTATGCTCGCCAATTGCCGCTAAATTCCTGTGTGGTATGAGATTTCTAAAATGATACAACTTGTGTATGTCCCAATCGTTCAATGACGACTTTTAGATTTTTACCCATACGCATTAGTATCTTTGCATGTGTATGATGTAAATTGTAAAATTGAATGGGACATTAGTTACTTCGATAAATCGTTTGAAAGCAGATTCTAGGAACAAGGTATTTCCCTTTTCTGAAGTAAAGACTAAAATGGGTAAAAGAGGCTTAATTTCACATGGCAGACACTTATTAATAATATTTTAGTCACTTTGAATGAGAATGTATGCACACACAAGGAGGAAAACATATGATTACGTCAGATGATATTAAAAGAAGATTGTGGGACGGTGCCAATGACCTTCGTGGTTCTATGGATGCCAGCCGTTATAAAGATTATATGCTAGGGTTAATGTTCTATAAGTTCCTTAGTGATAAAACACTTGAAACATTTGTAAAAACAAGTGGTACTAAAGGGAATGAGCAAGAAATTGTTCAAGCTTATGAAGAGGCTTATTCAAATTATGGAAACCATCTCATCAATATGATTCAAAATGTCCTTGGATATTATGTTTTACCTAAACACTTATACCAGACTTGGTTAAAAGATATTCGTGAAGGCACTTTTGAATTAGAGAAGGTAACAGAGAGCTTACAAAGTTTCGAACGTACGGTTGCTACAACAGGTGATATCGATGATTTTAAAGGACTTTTTTCTAGTTCTACAATTGATTTAACAGACACTGCGTTAGGAAGTAACTTGAATGCTCGAAGTAAAAATATTCGTAAATTAATTGAATTATTTGCTGATTTAAATATGGTTGCACTTCAAAAAGGTGATGTGTTAGGAGATGCTTACGAATATTTAATCGGTCAGTTTGCGATGGAATCGGGAAAAAAAGCTGGAGAGTTCTATACACCACGTCAAGTAAGTGAAGTCATGGCACAAATTGTTGCTAAAACTACGGAGGTAAAATCGATTTATGACCCTACAGTGGGATCGGGTTCATTACTTTTAACGGTTAGTCGACATTTAAAAGAAGATAATCGAAAAGATCTCCATTACTATGGTCAAGAAAAAAATACAGCTACATATAACTTAACACGAATGAACCTACTATTACATGGTGTTCGACCGGAAAAAATGACTGTAAAAAATGGCGATACATTAGGACAAGATTGGCCTGAAGATCCAGAACGTCCCAATGAGGGTGTTCAGTTTGATGCGGTAGTAATGAACCCACCATATTCAGTGAAAAATTGGAATCAAGAAGACTTAAAAGTAACAGATCCACGATTTGAAATTGCTGGGGTTTTACCACCAGATTCTAAAGGTGATTATTCATTTTTATTACACGGTTTATTCCATTTAGGTCAAGAAGGTACGATGGCAATTGTACTACCACATGGTGTGTTATCCCGCGGAGGGGCAGAAGGGCAAATTCGTAAACGACTATTAGAGAAAAACTATATTGATACAATCATTGGGTTGCCAGATAAACTGTTTACCAATACAGGCATTCAAGTAACTGTGTTAATATTGAAAAAAAACCGAAAGCTAGATGATCCTGTTCTTATGATTGATGCTTCTAAATCGTTTGTAAAAGAAGGAAAGCAGCACGTCTTACAAGAGAAGGACATCGCTAAAATTGTTGATACATATATCGAACGCACGAGTGAACCAGGGTACAGTAATAATGCAACTAGAAAAGACATTAAAGATAATGAATATAAATTAAATATCCAACGTTATATTGAAGGGGTAGAAGAAGATATTGCCCACGATGTAGATGCACATTTGTATGGTGGCATCCCATTAAGCCAAGTTAATACACTAACAGTGCTACACGAGATGACAAAAGATGTTTTATATAATGCGCTTACTGAAGTACGTCCAGGCTATGTGGAAGTAACACAGTCAGTTAAAGATTTAACAGAAGAAGTGTTAACACATGAAAGCGTACAAAATATAATCAAAGCAATAAAAGAAGTAACAGAGTCCTATATGTATACATATTGGAAAAAGTTAAAAACGGTGGCTGATGTGAATGATATTGAGCCGTTAAATGAAGAAATGTTATCGGAAATTAAAAAGCTAACAAAACAATTTAATCACGTTCATACGTATGATGGTTATCAAATTATTGCTGAGTTATGGGGAAATATACTATCCCAAGATACAGAGAAAATTGCGATTAGTGACTTTTATACAGTAGGAAAAACACGTGAAGCCAATATGGTTACAAAAGGTTCTGGTAAAACGAAACGGACAGAACAAGATGGTTGGGTAGGAGCGATTGTTCCAAATGAACTTGTATTAAGGGAACTTTATACAGAAGAACTACGTGATGTTGAAACACAAAAAGAAGCTTTAGCAGCTATTAATGATGAAGTAAATGAACTCGTTGAAGCAGCAAAAGTAGAAGAAAGTGAAGAAGCGGAAGCATTGGGAGATGCATTAAATGCTAGAGAAGACGACTTTACTTTATCAGCTGTAAAAGCAGAATTAAAGAAAGTTGCAAAAGATACGGATGAATATGTTTTATTACACAAGGTTAGAGAGCTATTGGATGAAAGATCATCATTAAACAAAGCAATTAGAGAAAAAGAAAAAGCATTAACTGAACAAGTTGAAAAAAGAATTGAAAACTTAACACATGAAGAAATCGACCAACTCATGTATAAAAAGTGGTTTGGTCAATTAATAGGAGACATCTCAAAACTTGTAGAAGTACCTCTTATAAAGGAACTGGATACATTGAAAGAATTAAAGGAAAGATATGCTGATACGTTAGAAACTATTGAAGAAGAAAGTAAATTACTAGAAGCAAAATTTGACGAAATGCTGCAAGAATTGGTGGTGACAGAGTAATGGAAACAAATAAGTTGGTGCCGAAGAGAAGGTTTAAAGAGTTTGAGAAAAAGTGGACAGAAGGAAATTTAGGAGATTTTGGTACGGTTGAAATGAATAAGCGAATATTTAAATGGCAAACTTCTATTGTAGGAGATGTGCCATTCTATAAGATAGGTACCTTCGGGCAAAAAGCAAATGCGTTTATCTCATATGATATCTTTAATGAATATAAGTTAAAGTACCCGTATCCAAATATAGGAGATATATTAATTTCAGCTTCAGGAAGTATTGGAAGGACTGTAGAATATAATGGTGAAGATGCTTATTTTCAGGATTCGAATATTGTATGGTTAAAACATAATGGCAAGTTAAATAATCTTTTTCTAAAACAATTCTATAAGATAATAAAATGGAATGGTTTGGAAGGAAGTACTATTCAGAGACTCTATAATAAGGATATTTTAGAAACAAATATTAACATTCCACGGACTTATAAAGAACAACAAAAAATAGGTGAGTTTTTTAAGATATTAGATGAAAGAATTACAATTCAAGAACGAAAAATAGTTAAAGTAAAAGCATTAAAGTCTGCTTATTTAACCGATATGTTCCCACAAGAAGGCGAAGTCGAACCGCGAAGAAGATTTAATGGGTTTGAAGGGAAATGGCAAGAAAAAAGTTTAAAAGATTTCAGAGATGAATCGGACGCATATTCTTATACAGGAGGACCTTTTGGTTCGGATTTAAAAACAGATGATTACACCAAAACTGGTACACGAATTATTCAACTACAAAATATAGGAGATGGTTATTTTTCCAATGAATATAAAATATACACTTCGAAAGAAAAGGCAGCATCACTGTCTTCCAATTTAATTTTTCCAGAGGATATCATCATTGCAAAAATGGCTGAGCCTCTGGCTAGAGCAGCTATATTACCGTATCATGAAGAAAAATACTTAATGGCATCAGATGGTATTAGATTAAAAGTAGATAAAAATAAATTTGATAATTACTTTATATTAACTTTGATTAACCATGATAATTTTAGAACCAAAGCAATAGAAAATTCAACTGGAACAACTAGAAAACGTATCGGATTAGTAACGTTAGGGAATTTAAGTTCTTATGTACCTGAATTGGAAGAACAACAAAAAATCGGTGAGTTCTTCAAAAATCTAAATGCCCAGATTACAACCGAAGAAAAAAAACTAGAAAAACTTAAGAAGGTAAAAGAGGCTTATTTAGAAGAGATGTTTGTATAGGAAGGAGGTACATATATGAGTAATGGACGAAAAAATGCTGCTGAGAAAGCTTTTCAAGATAAATACGTTGCTAAGCTACAACAATATAAATGGAACGCACCAGATTTTCTTAATGGAAATAAACAAAAAGTAACTGTACAAGATTTAGTCAATCATTGGCGGAAGGAACTAAATCGAATGAATGCAGATGTCTTGGAGAGTGTTCCTTTAACAGATAATGAATTTGCACAAGTAATGGCAAAAGTATCGCAAATTGAAAACAGTTATGAAGCTGCAAAGTTATTAGCAATGGAACAATCGACTGGTAAAATTGATGGCATTTATCGAGATTCTCATCCTGACGTTACACGCGAACAAATTACAATGACAATCTTTAAAAAGGCACAAGTGCGTGGTGGAGATTCTAGTTATAATATCGCAAGAGAAGTAGAAACACCGAACGGAAATCGTTTTGATATTGTTTTACTCATTAATGGTCTACCACTTATTAATATTGAACAAAAGCGTACAGACAAATCGTTAGAAGAAGCATTTAATCAGTTTAAACGTTATTATGCTGCTGGTGAATATGTGAACAATTTTATGGCATTTTCTCAAATGATGGTGATGACATCTGAAGTATCTACACGTTACTTTGCGACACCAAAGTCAATTCAAGCGTTTAATCCAAGCTTTGTTTTTCATTGGGCAGACAAATATAATCGACCGATTAATCATTGGAAAGATGTCATAGGTCACCTTTTAATGATTCCGATGGCACATCAAATAGTTGGCGATTATTTAGTCATTGATGAAGCAAAAGAAGTGGAAAATCGTAAACATATGTTATTACGCTCTTATCAAGTACATGCCCTGCAAGCTGTCGAAGGTGCAGCACTAGGCTGGGATAATGAGGATAAAATTCCTCATGGTGGATTTGTTTGGCATACAACAGGTTCTGGTAAAACAATCACCAGTTTTAAAACAGCTTTATTTTTATCGACTAGAGCAGGATTTGATAACGTTGTTTTCTTAGTGGATCGGAAAGAACTCGATAGTCGTACGAGTGATAATTTCAAAGCCTATGCACAATACGAATCAGTAACAGTTGATGATACAGCACATACATTTCAATTACGTAAACTTTTATCATCTGCTAGTACAAGTATCGTTGTAACGACAACGTTTAAATTAAATTATCTAGTGAAAGATTTAATTGAAGCGAAGGATGAAAGCTTATCAAATAAGAAAATCGTCTTTATTATTGATGAAGCTCACCGAACGACAATGGGTGACATGATGGTAACAATTAAAAATTACTTCCGGAAAAATGGTCTCTTTTATGGTTATACTGGGACACCCTTATTTGACGAGAATAAGATTAAAGGAATGATCAATGAGAAGAGTGAACTAATCGATACAACAGAAAAGCTTTTCGGACGACGATTGCATCAATATACAATTGATGAAGCAATTGCAGATAAAAACGTATTAGGATTTCATGTTGACTACATAAATACCGGAGAGTTTGAAAGTTACGATACATTACGTGAACAAATTGTTGAATATAAACTAGCTGAACAACCTGACACACCCAAAAGAAAACTGGAACGACAAGTATATGAACTTTCTGAGTTAGAAGTTGAAAAAGAAGCAAAAAAACGCAAATTATTGTTTTATCATGATGAGACACATATTCCGAGAGTGGTTGAGGAAATATTAAACAACTGGGAAGATCAATCACAACATAAGGTTTTCAATGCCATTTTAACGGTAGCATTTAAACATCGTGTAATAGCATACTATGAAGAGTTTAAAAAGCAATTAGCAGAACGAGATGATATTGCCTTAAACGTAGCAATGACATTTAGTTTTGGAACCGATGCAGATACAAAACCTACCGACCCAGAACTAATTAAGACGATGTTTAGAGATTACGCTGCTTTCACGGGAATTGAATATGCTTACGGTGATAAACGACGAGGAGAAGATGCATATTATGAAGATGTCGTTGAACGAGCAACACGTGGTGGGAGTGGTCGGAACCCAAAAAACATTGACCTTATTATTGTTGCGGATCAGTTACTAACGGGTTATGATTCAAGATTTATTAACACATTATATGTGGATCGTTCACTGGCACTACAAGGATTAATCCAAGCTTATTCACGCACAAACCGAATTCATGGGAAAGAAAAGGAATTTGGCACAATTGTCAACTTCCAGTACCCAAGAATAACGGAACAAACAGTAAATGATGCATTGATTTTATACGGAAGTGGTGGAAAGAATAGTAAAGCAATAGTAGAACCCTACCCTGTAGCTGTAGAGGAATTTGTAAAATACTCACAAGAAGTGATGGAGATTTTACAAGATCCAACGGCATGGCAAGCCTTAGAAAGAGATGATGAGGCAAAGGAAATCTTCGTAAAAGCTTTTAAAAAAGCAAACAGTCAATTAAATACGATTCAACAATATTATGAATTTGCTTGGGTAGATGAAGCATTCGGTATATCAGAGCATGAATGGCTACGTTATGTCGGTGCCTATCGTAACGTAACGAGAGATGATAATCCAGACGGTGATCCAGAAGATTTACCAATATTACCTTTGGGTGAAGCAAAACTAGCTGGTACTCAAAAAATTGATGCGTATTATATTATTCAATTAATCGGGGAGAAAACCACTTCAACAAACGGAAAACAAACAGTGGATGCAGAAACATTACGTATTATTTATCAACATATTGAAGAATTAAGTAATATGGGTGATTTTGACCAAGCAGAGCTACTGAAACAATTTGTTAAAGAGGAATTAGAACCAGGGAATGTAGCGAGTGATGTGAACTTTGATGAAGCATATGAAGAATGGAAGCGAAATAAATTAAAAAATGAAATTTATAAATTATCCCAAGAGTGGGGACTTAATGGAATGATTCTTGAGAAATCGTTAGAAACCTATTCATCAGCGAATCCAAAGGATATTCCTTATATTGATGAATTAACAAGTAATGTAGATTATGGTTCGATTGAAAACCCCAAAACTAGTAACCTATTGGAACATAATATGGAACTCCTGAAAGTACTACCGGAGATTGTCCCGAAAATTAAAAGGAAGTATAAATAGAAAGATTTATTCTTGATGCAGGGACAGGTAAATGTCCCGATAAGTTTGTATTCCTCAATGTGGGACAAGTTTCTTGTCTCCATGTACAACTCAACCAGGATATAGCTATATTTTTTATCTTAATGAGTTGTATGTTCTTTCTCAAAATTTATTAAGAAAGTCCGTCGGAGGTTCTGACGGATTTTTTTATTTTAAGTAAAGATAGAAATATCCTATGGAATCAGCTTATTGTATAAGTGTTCATAAAACTCATGGTAGCGGAGTTGGGGATATTCTTTGTATTATCAAAGATGAGACAGTTCCGTTTGACTAATGTCGACAATATTCACATAGGTTCAAAAACATGTAGATATGTAGTAGGATATAAGTAAGCAATAATTTTCCAGCTGTTGAGAGATGTTGTGGTTTGAGGTAAAACGTTTTATGGAAGTGCAGATAGATTTTCCATCTAGCAAATCTTAAATCACAAAGTTTTTAAGATAACTCAATAAATAGATTCCAAGAGGAATTACAAGATGCAAGGAAAGATTAAGAGAGGTTGACTAAGAGTCTATATGGGACTAATGGAAAAGGGGAACTGTCCCATATGCAAATTTATAGGGACAACAGATTACCTATATAAAAAGAAGGAAACTTACGATAAGAGTGATGAGATGAACGAGATACCTGTCCCTCAGTCCCATATACTTTAATATTCATAATGAGAGGAGCTATTTTATGCAAGTTGTTTCAGATGTTATGTCAAATATCAACCTTGAAAGAATTCGAATGTTTAATAGGAGACACGGACTACGAGTATCAGGTACGAAAAACGAACTTGTTAATCTAATTAAAGAATCCGTGGTTTCAGGAATTATAAATCAGACAGAGGTTGAAGAGTTTTTGGCTGAAGAAATTGCACATGGAAAGAATAGAATTTTGTTTGTCTCCTCTTTCCCTGATAGCGCAGTCGCTAATTTACAAAATGTTGAGGCAATTAGAGATGCTCTTAGAATGAAAGGGCTAAGAACAGTAAATTTTAATAACTTGCACACTATTAGTTGCCCAGAAAATCTCGAACTAGCTTACTTAAAAATACATGAAGAACAATTGGTAAATAAAATATCACTTTGCTTTTCAAAGACTGTTATTATAAAAGGGGCAATTGATGAAGAAGGTGAAGAATTACCCCCTCGAAATGAAACCGAATATGTATGGGTGGATATTTTACCAACTGACAAAAAGATTCATATCAAAATGAGACAGCGTTCAGGGAATGTTTGGGTTAACAATTCTAGAATAAAAGAACTATATGATGAAATATCCACTATTGTGAGAGAAACTTTTTCATTGGCACCAAAATCTATGGAAGGTGTAAAGAACATATTATATAAGATGTTTAAAGATCTTACTGAAACAGCAGAACAACCTTTTACTGCAGCAGTGGCACCACTAGAAGAAAAGATAACAACATTTGCAGAAGAGGTAGCTGGAGAAGTGGGCTTACATAGTCCTTATGATCCGGTTGATTTACCTCATCGATTAAAGCGATTATTAGAGCGAGCTTTAATACAGCAAGATTTTCACATATATGAAGGATATTTTGAAGGAAAAAGAGGTATCGTAAATAGAATATATTTTTCAGATGCCACTGGTGCCTCTGTTAATGCTAGATCAAGTGAAGTTGAGGAAGGTATTGCTGTTGCAGATATATACTTTGACACAAAAGAGTCTATAGAAAAACTGCAAAAGTTTGATAAAATATGGATAACATGGTTTTATAAGCGTACCGGTCAACCACTTGAGAAAATTGAAACGAAATTTGAAGTAGCAAAAGAACACTTTGTTATTCATTTTTTATATGCATATACCACAAAGGAGATGCAAAATCATGTATTTTCCAACTTTAAACATTTTGAAGAACTACCACCAGATAGATAATTTTGTTATTAGTAAATTAGATTCCTGGCTAGGAACGAGGCGACAAGCAGTAAGGAAGTTCTTAACCCCTTTGCAATTCAGTATCGATACAGATATTGATGAAGAATACTCTATCTCATTATTTGCGATTTGTACAGACCCAAAAATCAAAGTTTTGCAAGAAAAATATATCGTTGAATGCCCTCATGACAATACAATATTAGGTGTATATACTTCTGCACATGAAGTTCCTCACAGAATTTTATGTAATGAATGTAATCAGTATATTGATGTTTCTTTGAACAATTTGGTAATTTGGTTTGAGCTAATTCAATCCCCCCAATTACCACAGCAAAATGGTAAAAAGGATATTTCAAGAGGTAATGATATACGGGGAAAAGCAGGAGGCCTTCGACCTGCACGAATAAAAAAGACGCCCACGGCTCGGAGGCTATTAGATGGATTAGATGAAAGGATTAGGAGTTCTTAATGAATTTTACTGTTAAAGAATTGCTTTGGACATTAGTCTTTATTATTATTATGGTTTTTTTTATTGTGGGATCTACCTATTCATTCATGGAATACTCGAAAACTGGCGCTGATTGGATTAGTGCTCTATTATCTTTTAATGGTAATGTCATTGGAGGTATAGCAGGAGGTATTGTAGCATTATTGGTTGCCAAATACCAGATTGCTAAATCTAAAATTCAAGAAGAAGTAAAGCAAAAAGAAACTACTATCACGATGCTTAAATTAATCAGGGAAGAAATGAGAGACAATATCTCTGTTTTAAACTCTTGTTCTCCATATAATCAAGATGACTATAATTTGCTTAAGGCTAATTTATCTGACGATACATGGAAAGCAACAATGTTACATCTCAACATTCCTGATGACCTCTTAGTTAAAATACATGTTTCATATAAAAAAGTTGCACTGATTAAGCATCTAACTAAAGATGAAATAGATGACGCCGTAATTGAAAGTTCAAAAGCAACAGTAGAAAACTCACTGGATGTTTTAAAAGAGTATCTTAAAGAAAATAAGATTAAGGATAACGCTGAAGATGAATTGAAAACATAAGCAATATTAAGGGATTTTCTTTTATTGGTAAACCGAAGCATATATTATTAACTTGTTATTGTCGGGAGTTATATTGGCAAGAAAGGTTATCAAAATACGTTAAGCTGAGGTACTTAGTCCTCAGCTACATTTTAAGCAAAATCAGAACGAGTGTTTAGTATATTTCCATGATTTAGAAGTAATAAATGTAAAACGACTCTTAAGATATTTGCGGTCTTGAAACACAATACTTCTGGTTTTATCACTCAGGGATGCAGCCTTAAAATAGAGCATGATTTTTTGTTAAAGTACTAACGTTTTATAGTTACGAAATGACCGAAACATAATACTTCCTAGTGAATTCTGTGTAATAAATAAAGGAAAACACCCTCTATGATGTCGAAGTTACTATCTTGGAGGTCTTATGATGTTTTTCGTTAAATGTTTCAATGTAGTCACCAGTGAGCAATTAGATGCAGATCTTAATTTTTCCCCCCTAGAGGAAGCAGAAGATTTTATACACAGCAATGAGGAATGGGTAATTTCAAGGTATGTTGCTGATTTAAAAGCTTTTCTTGATTCTGTTTATGATTATCATGTACCGATATTTACAAAAGAGGAAAAGGGTTATCACCTATACTTCAAGGTAGAGCGTTCATCTCTAGAAGTGACTTTTATTAAATAGTGAGCATTAACCATCCTGGGTACTACATAACATAACAAAAAGGCAGAAGTTTTCTTCCTTTTTTTGATTCTATTCAAATCTATATTGCTACCAGACGATTGGACTGTCACATTGCCAAAAAATTAATTTCTTTCCGTTGTCTGAATTCTAAGCAGGGTGTTCAATTCTCTCCTGACTTCCTTCAAGACTTTTCTTCTCTCGTATCCCCTGAATATATGGATCGTTTCTGTTTTACTCTTGATATGTACTTCCCCATATCCACCAGGCTCTTGAAAGCCAATCAAGGTATAGATGAAGACTTCTTGGTCCTGAATGTACCAAAGTTCTTTTTTCATTGAGCCTTTCCTTAAGGGAGTAATTTTGGGGAGGAGGGTTTCCCCAAAATTTTGTAAGATTAATATAAGAGCTTTATCGGAATCGGGTAGTATTTCTCTTTGGATTCCATGAATAAAAGGTGGGGATCTGGCAGCTTCAGTCCAGTCGCAATTTTGGCGACGGTTACCATTCCAGGATGAGTTTTGCCTCTTTCGATTTTACCCAGGTGGGTGGGGTCTAATCCTGAAGGTTCAGCCAGTTCGGCAATGGTCAAGTTCAGTCTTTGCCGGTGGCCGCGTATGTGTTTTCCTATTTGCTTTACATATTCTTTTTCTATTTCGTCCATCTCATTATCATCCTTTTAGCTCTATTATTCAAGTGGATCCAAGAAGGTTAAACTGTCTATAGGCAATAAAAAGGATAAAAATGGTTATTTAATAAAATATTTTTTCTCAGTGAGATCAATACCGTCAAAAAGTTATGATAATCAGTAGCACAAGAAGATTTTATAACCGTTCTTATGGTGTAAAGGGAAGAGAACGCTCACCAAGTAAAATCCCAATCTACCCATTTTATGTAAAAATAGGAGTTCTTTTGTAGTATAATAAAAGAAAACCTCATAATTTGGAGTGTTAGTTGTGGCTTATACAATTCCAGAGATTATTCGGTCTTCGGCAACGGCAGGGGAGCGGCTGCTTTTCAGAACATTAAAGACGTATTTACCTGATGATTATATTGTTTATTTTGAACCGGATATCCATGGACGAAGACCTGATTTTGTTATTATTGGTCCTGACCTTGGTTTACTGGTTCTGGAAGTGAAAGATTATACCAAGAATACTTTGTTTCAATTGAACCAAGATGAGTGGACATTGGTGACAACTTCTGGGCAACAGACCAAGGTGAAGAGCCCGTTGAAACAGGCCAGAGATAATGTGTTTCATATTGTTGATGCATTGAAAAAGGATAAAAATCTTGTTCAATTGGATGGCAAGTATCAATTTCAATTGAAGTTTCCTTATGGATTCGGCACTGTTTTTACGAGGTTGTCTCAAAGAGATTTTATCGAGAACGATTTATATAGTGTGATTGAACCTTCTCTTAGTCTGACAAGAGATGAAATGGATCCAGATAAAGAAGCATTTTCAGAAGAGAATCTGTATGAGAAGATTGCCAACATGTTTATTGTTCCTTATCGATTAAGAGAACCACTGACGAAAGAAGAGATGGATTCTATCCGCTATCATTTGTTTCCAGAGGTGCGGATCAGTGCAGAGTTTAAAAGGCCGGTGCCTTATCAGGATCAGTTGCTGCTTTCACTACACGATATTAAGGCGATGGACTTACATCAAGAAAATCTGGCTAAGCAGATCGGTGACAAAAACCGTTTAATCCGGGGAGTGGCCGGCAGTGGGAAGACACTTATCCTAGGCAGCCGGGCAAAGATGCTGACGAAAGATCATCCTGATTGGAAGATACTAATTCTTTGTTATAACATTTCGTTAGCTCGTAATATCGAGCAGATGATTCACCATATGATGCACGAACCTGACAATCTTTTTGACTTTGATTATACCAATACAGACGAACTTCCAGCAGCAATTCCACATAACATTACGGTAAGAAACTTTCATTCTTGGCTGAAAAATGACTTGAAGATATCAGAAAGTAGAATTCCGGCTGTTCTGTTAAAGTTGAAAAACGGCGAAGCTATACTACCTACATATGATGCAATTCTAATTGATGAGGGACAGGATTTTGAGTCAGAATGGTTTGAACTTGTAAGTTCATTGTTAAACCCTGAGACGAAATCTCTTCTGCTGGTAGAAGACCGTGCACAGTCGATTTATAAACGAAAAAGAAGCTACGTGCAGGATACAGGCTTGAACTTCAGGGGCCGTTCCAAGGTACTGAATATCAACTACCGTAACACCGCTCAAATTGTGAAATTTGCATGGGACTTTTATCAATCTCATTCTTCTTTGAAAAGCAAGGTTGTGGCGAAGGACTTTGAAGGCGAGATTATTGCCCCTCAAAGTACTAGGCGTAAGGGAGTGGACCCAGCAATTCTTAAGGCAGATTCATTCTTTACAGAAGCCAAGATCGTCGCCAAGCAAATTAAGAAACTTCATGAGCAGAAAAAGGTTCCTCTTTCTTAGATGTTAATTCTATATCGAGTGAAAAAGACATACAAAATGAGCTATGTGGATGTATTAAAAGATGCTTTGAAAGCGGAAGGAATTGACTACTTCTGGATCACAGAAAACAGTGAATCGAAGCGGAAATTTGAGAAAGATGATGAGCGTGTGAAAATCAGCACGATCGATAGCAGCAAGGGACTTGATTTTCAGGCCGTTTTCATCGTCAACCTGGATAATATGCCTTTTGCTCTGGAAGATGATGTTGAGAGAGAAACATCTCTGCTTTACATTGGAATGACGCGCGCGAAGGAATATCTTTGCTTGTCTTATTCAGGAGAATCGGAATTCACGAACTATTTTCAAGAAATTGCGAATGAACGGAAGAAGCGAAAGGTGTCATCTGATAAAAGCAGTTGACAAAATAATGATATTGCAGGTTAGTGGGAAGAGAATGTAACAACCAGTAAAAACACCTGGCTAAGCCTAAACCATCATTGGAAAGAAAGGAGATGAAATCGCTATTGAGAATCTACTAAATATAATGATACCTAGTTTAATTGGAGGCCTGATCGCTACAGTAATTTTAGCTCTAGTATATAAAAACAAAGAAAAGAAAGATAAAGGTGTAGTATTCTCCTATTATAAGTTAAGTTACAGAAGAAAAATGATACGAACTTTGTGGTCCATTCCCATACTCGTTATTTTAATTATCGGTATTTCTTATTTGGCAGAATTAGACCTTACACAAATTATTATCTTGGCTGTTTTCTTCTTGGCTCTTGACGGAATACAATTTCTCTATAACTACTGGAAGTGGAAAAAACTTGAACAATAATCTTAGACAGTCTATAAGTTAAAACCCCAGAAGAGCGGCTTCTGGGGTTTTAACTATTTTGATTTTAGGTTTACCAGCATGCCGGCGTGATTATGAATGTACTTGTTGTTTCGGAGAGAGAACGCCTTTTTTAACAAGATTTAGTAGTGCCCGTTCATTTTTGTAACGGAAATACACCAGCAATCTGTTTAAATCTTTGGTTGTCAGTGCCGAATAATCGGCTGTCATTACATAGTCTTTTTCCAATCGCTTCACAAGGGTTTTGGCATAATCGATTTGTTTTTGAGTCAGGGGTTTTTCACTTTTGTCTTCTGCGATGCCTATCGTTTCCCTGATTTGCTCGGTATAGTTTTCCTCTTTGATCCATGCTACCTGGTTTCGACTTAAGTCATACCATCCGTTCTCTAAGTGCTGTGGAGAGAAGTAGTTATGGAAAGAGGCTTCTGTCCCTGAAGATTCTCCCGACTTTATGAGGTGTACCAATTGAGTCTTGAATGGAAGTTCTTCTTTGAAGATTTTCATATCCTTATCAATGGAAGCGGTCTTGCCAATCTTAAAGGTTCCATTTAGGCTTTCTTGTAAGAAATATACATACCCTTGATCGCTACCTCCAGGAAAAGGAGACTTTGTTATTTCCATTAACCGGTTGGGGTCGGACTCATAGATGACCACTTGCTGCTTTTTGACCTCGACTTCTGGATTATTTTCTATAGGCGCTTCTTTCTTTTGGGGAGCAAATAATTTCGACATTAGTGTTTTTAGCATGAAATCACGTCTTTCTAGTAATATATACTATATTTTAACAAAGTTAGTGGAGTTTTACATTTGTTTAGTCGGATTAGTGGGAATTATGCTAGGCTATAAGTATGTCTCTCAATTTTACTGGCAGCTTTTATAATTATAGGGTGACAAAAATAGTTTATGAGGTGTATATGATGTCTACACAAGAATTGGAAAAGTATCTTTTAAAAGATTCATATATAGATCTGTCGTTCAAACGTTACTTGAAGTTTAAGAAAAGCTCTAATTACGATGAGTCCTATAAAGAAGAAATCCTTTCCCGCTTGAATGAATTCATGAGCAAGCAGGATATTAATGAGATTACGGTCCTGGATATAGTAAAAAAGCTGCAGAAGGAAAATCCGACGTCTGGCAGCTTTGTGTATTGGAGTAATATTGATGATTTGCTGAAGTTTGCAGAGACGGAACCGCAGGTGGCTGCTACCCTATTGAATGAGTTGATCTATTCTACCGACTCAATAGATGAGAAGATCGAAGCTTTCCGTGAAAAAGCCAAGGCCTTTAATTCTAAAATTTCCTTAGGAGCACCTTTATTTGGCTATATATTAGCAGCTTTCGATTATAAGAAGTATCCAATTTATAAGCAGGAAGTTTTTATGGATGTGAAGAGGTCTTATGGTATTAACCTAAAGCTTTCCAGTGTAGGCTCTAATTATCAAACTTATTTAGAGCTGTGTGAGATTGCTCTTTTTAATTTGGATAAGGACTATGAAGGGTTGACGATGCTCGATATTCAGGATTTCTTTTACTGCAGCACTACATATGATGAAATCAAAGTGGAAAGTGCGGTTGACTATCTATATAGTATTGCGACAGAGCTGCATACATACAAGTTAGATCCACAAATGATGCTGGACAGCCTTTCTCAGCTTGATGCTGCTCGTCTTCAAATTCTGAAAAATCAGTATAAGAATTCCGAGAAGGTTAATTTAATCAAGTCCAGAGTAGTAGACAGGATTATCGAAAATGGGTCTTTGACAGTTTATGAACTGGAAGAAATCAAGGAAGAAGTAAGAGTTAAGTATGAAACAAACATCTTAAACTCCTGGAACAACTTCTCGATCTTATTTCAGCTTTACTATACGGATAAGAAAGCGAAAGTTCTGGAAGAACAAAGAAAGATTCATGAGGCGCTTCGTAAAATGGAAGAGCTAAAGGAATTTGATTTGTTTGAAGATAGAGTCCTGAATGGCTTCAACTGGAATCAGAATTTTGGTGGTTCAACTTGCTGGCTGGCAGTTTACGAAAAGAATCATATGAATCATAAAAATGCCCCTCAATTGTTTGTGGCTGTAGAGGACAGTGGACTTAGATATGGAATGCTCTATGGCTCAGAACATCCAAGAAGAGGAGAGCGGGATATCGAAGAAACAAGTGATGTCTCTTCTTTTACTTATGAAGATTTACACTGGAAAATGGTAAACGTCATAGATGCATTTCAAGAAACGAATGATACTAGTGGGAATACTGCCCCTAATGAAAATTCACAAGACAATATAAGTTCAGAAAAATGGTTAGAGCTTTTGAACAATAATGAAGTTTTTACTGAGGGCGATTTTGTCTACCTTCATAAAATGTACGAGTTAGGTGGGGAGGCTACCGCCTCTCAGCTTGCAGTTGAGCTTGGTAAACACCATTCATCGTTTAATACTCCGGTAGTTCAACTGGCGAAGCGCGTAATAGAAGCAACGGGAATAAATGTGCCAGTAAGAGATGACGGGACAGACTGCTATTGGTGTGTTCTGTTCAACGGTGAGTATGAAGAGAATAACCATTTCATCTGGAGGTTGAAATCTAATTTGAAGGAAGCGATTGGTAATACGTATTCAGAAGCAGACTTTGAAAGCTATTACAAAGAGGATTTCCTTAAAGAGGTATTCATGGAGGAAGACCAGTATAATACAATGACCAGCCTGCTTCGTTATAAGAAAAATATTATCCTGCAAGGACCTCCTGGTGTAGGGAAGACCTTTGTGTCTAAACGATTGGCATACTCCTTAATGGGTGTGAAAGATTCTACAAGAATCGAAATGGTTCAATTTCATCAGAACTATGCTTATGAAGATTTCGTGATGGGGTTTAGACCAGATAAGAATGGGTTTTCTCTTCAATACGGTATTTTTTATGACTTCTGCCAGCGTGCGATAGAAAACCCTGGAGAAGACTATTACTTTATCATTGATGAAATTAACCGAGGAAACCTGTCAAAGGTATTTGGTGAACTATTCATGCTGATTGAAAGGGACAAGCGGGAAGAGTATGTCACAATGGGTTACTCTAAGAAAAAATTTACCGTACCAAGCAATGTGTATCTCATCGGGACTATGAATACGGCAGACCGATCACTGGCTCAACTTGAGGTCGCTCTGCGTAGGCGGTTTGCTTTTATCACCCTTAATCCAGCCTTTGGTGAAAAGTGGTACAGAGCTGTTCAAGAAACAGGTGTGTCAGCAGAAATGCTGCAAAAGATCACTGACATTGTCTCAGGTATTAATAAAGAAATTGAGAAAGATTTTCAGCTAGGTGAAGGATATGCCATTGGCCATTCGTTCTTCACTGGGAAACCTGAGGACATGGATGAGCATGCCTGGTACCAAGGAATTCTTATGTTCGAAATTCAGCCGCTACTGGAAGAATACTTTTTCGATCGTCCGGACATGGTTGTTTCTCTATTAGAAGGGTCTTGATATGGAACAGGTGTTTAAAGTCCCGATCCGTAACCTTTTTTGTCTCCTCAGCTATATCAACGACATGCCAGAGTTGATTGAGAGCCTGAGTGATGTTGATGAAGATTTGATTACATATGATTTTATCGTGGACCAATTTCTTAGAGAAGTGGATTGGCTTCAGCATCGTGGACTGGTGAGGGATTATGTTGAAAAGCAAGAAGTGACGAACAGATTGTCCGGCCGTATGCTGATTAATGAGTCCATTCCTTATCTCGCAGGAAAAAAACCGATGCTTGTGTGCGAGAAAGATGAATACTCGCTCGATATCCTGCCAAATCAAATTATGAAATTCACATTGCAGTCCATCTGTATGAACCAGTATTTAAAAACAGAGACACGCAAGAAAAGTTTTTTGAAATTGGAGCTCCTTCACGAGGTAAGGGATCTCTCTCTTACTAAAAGGATCTTTTCCCAATTGATATTCAAAAGACATAACGAGCATTACAAACGGATGATACATCTGGCAACCTTATTATTTGAGTTGAGGCTACTGTCTCACAGACAAGGAAAGTGGAGTTTATTCTCAGCAGAACTTGATGAAAGATCGTTGAATGCTATTTTCGAAAAGTTTCTGTTTCATTTTTACCGAATTGAACAGAAGGATTATCGTGTTTCCTCCGAGATATTACAGTGGGGGCTGGAAGGGAACAAATCATACCTGCCTCAGATGAAGACAGATGTATCCCTTACTCACAAAGAAGAACAGAAAAAAATCATTATAGATGCAAAGTTTTATAAAAATGCATTCCAAGAGAATTTTGGCAAAGCAACCTTTCACAGCCACAATATGTATCAACTATTCACCTATTTAATGCACCAGGATAGGGAGCTTCAGCTTAGGGGGCTGCTGATCTATCCTGCGAATGGAACAGATGTAAAAGAGAGTTACCAATGGAGTGAGAATGTATGTCTAGAAGTGATGACAGTGGATTTGGATGGCTCTTGGAAGGAGATTTATGAAAGGTTGATTGATATTGCAAATGTTTAATGTTTATAAGTCACTGCTATATCTAAGGGCTACTAAATAGAATGTGAATTCTTTACAGCTACTTGCAATTTAGCAATTAATGAAATGTGAGATCAACATTGTAATAAGATGAAACCCGGTGGAGAGGAGTGCGGATTTGATATATTAAAAATTTCTAAGGATGTTCTATCTATTAATCATATAGTATTGGAGCTATGTAAAATGACACTTCCCAATTTAATGATAACGAATTTATGAGCCAAGTAAAATTAGTATAAATAGAATTCAAAGGTGTGGTAAGTGGTTGCAAAATCAGGTGAAAAAAGAGAAAGAGAATATTTTCTTGATAGAATTTTAGAACTGAGTGGTGAGATGGATCTTTATATACTACCCGACAACAATATGAATTTAAATGATTACTCTTTTAATGAACTATTAGAGTTTCATATTGAAGAACTAATCTCCATTCATGATGAACTTGAAGCTATTCTAGATATCAGAGAGAGCAAATTAGGAGAGAATAGGGATATAATAGATCTTGAGCATCAGGATCCATTAAAAATTATAGAAAAATACATACAGGGTGCAGTCGGTTCAGACTACAATGAAGCTGATTCGTCCTTAAAAGAAGTATGGAGAGAACATATACCTCAAATCATTAAAGAGCGTATAACAAACTGGAGATCCTTATCAATAACCGACATTTATAATAAGTCTCTTTTGATTCAAGAAAAGTTAAGTGGTAAGAACAAGGACCTCATAATGGGCTTTACTTGTGACCTATCTGAAATCATCTTTTCCTATGATATTGATGAAGAAGAGGATAACAGGTATATTGAATTTGACGATGCCATTGCTGAACCCATCTATATGACGATAGAGAGTATTATCCTTCCACACCAAGAAGTTATGGACAAACTAAGAGAAACTAATGGTGAATTAAAGTTGCTGGATGTTTGGTCTCAAACATTTAGGGAGGATTTAAAAAAGAGTGTAAAGGATCGAGATGAGTGGAGGTGTGTTGTTTGTGAGGCAGAAAAGGATTTACATGTGCATCATAAGATTCCTCGCAGACTCGGAGGTCCCAACCATAAGGATAATCTTGTAACTCTTTGTAATTCCTGTCACAAAGTGATAGAAACGGCTGATATAAATAAGGCGTTTAAAAAGTGTCTAAGAAATTATAAGGTTAATTCACTTAGTGATACCAGTCACAATTTTTTTAATCAAGATCATAAATTATTAAAATCACAAGTTGAGGATACCTTGGAGAACTTATTATTTGAATTAGAGAAGAAAAATGAAGAGCAATTTGTTCAAGATATTATAGGTGTTATTAAGAAGGTAGATATAATCTTTAATAATTAAAAATTAATCCAGAACTAATTTACTTGGCGAACTTAAGAAGGACTTCAGCCTTATAAAATTTGGTAAATCCTCTTTCTTCTTATGTTATGGGGTATTTACGAAGGAGACACAAATTAAGGATCCATTAATCATAATGGAAGGATAACTCATACCTATATCAATAATCCTCATCATAATCATGAATAGGGACTTAGCAACGGGTTTATCCTTCTAGCAAATAAAAAATAATATCTAATGAACAGCCGCTTATAACTGTAAACGTTAGTTAATCTGTTAATAATTCTTAAGATCACTTTAAAAGTGGTCTTTTTTTATTGGTTTATTGAGAATGTATTTTACAGATTTTCACATTATATGACTACTTTTGTCGTATAATGGTAATTAAGAAAAATCAGAACAATTAAAATGGGAGGTTGAATATAAATGGCCTTTTTACAGTGTGACTGTGGTTCTATGCTGAAAGGACTTCAGCTGAGTAGAAAAGTTATCCCTGACGGAGAATATAGACTAGTTGAATACAAGGTTGGGGCAGCTATGGATATGGGTGAATGGCAGGAGATTGATAGTGAGCATTCATGGATGAGAACCCAAGAGGAAGGTGTGTATTGTCCGGGTTGCTGCAATCCTGTAGTCCTGGCACCAGAAGAAAGTTCTATCTTGATTGATAAACGTATTCCTGGAGTAGGCTCAAGCCAGTTTAAATCTGATGAAGTTATTGATTCTCTGGAAAAATTAAGTGAGAAAGAGCGGGCTGATATCTATATCCATCAGATGCCAGATTCGGAAGCTTCTTTTGGAACCCTGAATGAAGAATTACCAGTAAGTTTAAAAGAAGCTTTAAACCGCATGGGAATCAATGATCTCTATGTTCATCAAACGGATACATATAATTCAGTAAGAAAAGGGAAAGATGTTGTTCTTGTAACTCATACAGCATCCGGAAAGACTTTATCCTATAACCTTCCGATTCTGCAGGGATTGATGGAGGATGAGTCGGCGAGGGCTTTATACATATTTCCGACCAAAGCGCTGGCTGACGACCAAGTGGAACAGTTATACAGATGGACAGAACTTAAAGATACCGGTTCAGAAGATGAAGACTTGGATGATTGGTACGAGCGTTCGATCAAGTTGGGTGAGAAATACCTCTCATTCGGAAGGTTTGATGGGGACACTCAACTCGGGTCCAGAAGAAGACTTCTGAAAGATGGAAGAATTCTTTTCACCAACCCGGATATGATTCATCACTCTATTTTGAAAAATATGGCGATGAATAACAGTTCTTCTCAGGATACTATTACCCTGCTGAAAAATTTAAAGTACATTGTCATTGATGAAATGCATCTATATCGTGGAGCCTTCGGAAGCCATGTTTCACTGGTGATGAAAAGATTACAGAAGATCTGTGAAAATCTTGGAAATACCAGTATTCAATTCATATTGTGTTCGGCTACTATTGACCAGCCTGATCGTCTTGGCGAACTGCTGACGGGAAGAAATGGATTTCAATTGGTGGATAATGATGATTCAAGCAAGAGAAAGCGGAATATAATCTTCTGGAATCCTGGATTAACATTGGATACAGGCGAAAGGAAAGCCCCTGTCTCGGATGCGCTATCTATCGCTGAGAATGTGCTGGTACAAAAAAATCGATTAATCAGGACCATTATGTTCCAGGGATCGAGACTGCAAGGGAAAGTGACGGCAAGATCCATGAAAGATGTACTTCGAAAAAAACTAAGGCTGAAGAAAGATGATGTCTCCGGCGTGAGACTTTCGGCATTTTATAATGGGATGCTTGCGGTTGAAGAAAGAAAACAAGTTATCCATGCCATTAAGAAAAACGATGTCCATATGGTTATTGCCACAAATGCCTTGGAAGTAGGAATAGATATTGGTGATCTCAGTGTGGCCATTCTTTCGGGTTATCCTGGCAGCAAGGCAGCATTCTCTCAGCAAATTGGAAGAGTGGGACGTAAAGGGGAAGGCGTAGCCGTAATGATTTTTGAAGATGAGCCGCTGCAGCAGTACTATATGCAGAATCCTGATAAATTCCTTGAAAAGCCCCCGGAGGTTGTAAGGATTGATCCAAGGAACAGAGAACTGCTGAAGCTTCATCTTCAATATCTGCAAGAAGAACTGGGGAGAAAGTTAATAAAAGAGGACTTAAACTTATTTGATATCCACGAGGATTACCAGTCAGCTATATTAGCACATCTAAGTGAGGTAACGACTGAGGAGCTCTCAGAACGATGCAGTCTTCGTTCCGGTAGTGGAACCAGTTATAAAGTGGTCTCGACAAAAAATCGGGAAGTCCTGATTGAAAATGTCGACGAATGGACCGCTTTACGTGACTTTCATGAAGGAGCTGTCTATTGGAATGCAAATGAAAAAGGGTACAAGGTAGACAGCTTTAATAGTAATAGAGCCGAAATTCTTGTGAAACAAATTGCTGGGGAAATCGAATATTATACACAATCAATCTATAGGGATACCATTTCCATTAGTGAACAAACCTCAGCTAACTCTATAGGTCATGTGAATTTGAAATTCGGAGAGTTGAATATTAAGAGATCTGTTTTCGCCTATAATAAGTCTTATTTCAACTCTAGGGTGGCAGAAACGGAGCAGCTTCTTACCCCAATCTCTTCAAATTTTGATTCAGAGGGATGCTGGATTCATCTTTCAAAAGAAAGCATTGGTTCCTTGTCTGACTTACTAGGTGAAGAGGCTACACAGGAAAAACTTGAGGGCTCATTGCGTGCTGCAGAGCATGTTATTCTCTCAGTCATTCCTGATACAATTATTTGTGACAGCAGGGATATCTCTAGTTTTTCAGGTTTTTCTTTACCAAATTTTGACGGAAATCCGGTCATTGGATTTTACGGGAACGAATCTGGCGGCATGGGGATCACCACTGCTATAGGAGAAAACTTAAATAGAATCATAGAGTCTGCCCTTAATCTCCTGAAAACGTGTTCATGTCCAGGGGGATGTCCTTCTTGTATTCAATATCCTGGAAAGAACAATGAACACCTATCTAAAGTGGGAGGAAGATTTATATTAAGTCAAATCGCTGAATCATATGATGTCCAGGTCGAGGAGGCTGAAGTGCAATGCCGTTAATTTGTCAGGATTGCTTTACATCTAAAAAGGCACAGTTGAACTTTTATCAAATCAGTACTCAACTTAGGGGAGAACCCTACAAAAGAGAAATTAAGCAGCCCACAAATGGGTTGAGGATGGCTGAATGGGTACTTCATCCAGAGAGACAATTAGGTGATGGTATCTATTGTGCTGCTTGTGATTCCTTGGTTAATGATCTGTTGATTAGTAAAGATGAGAGGGAGCTTCTTAAGGATAACCGAATGGAAGCTCTATCTTTTAACGATATTCCACTAAGTAAAATCATCTCTGACATCAAAGAGGTCAGTAACAGGGAAGGCTCGAAACTTCAGCAATACTCGGTTCCGGAAAAGGATGCAACATTTGGGGATCTCGAGTACCCATTACCTCACGAACTTTCTATGAAGTTGAAAGAGAAAGGAATAGGTCAGCTATACTCCCATCAAGCTGTAGCAGTAAATAAGGTAAGAAAGGGAGAGAACGTGGTGATTACTACGGGGACAGCATCAGGAAAATCCCTGGTGTACTCAATCCCGGTATTGGAGTCGTTTATTGAGGACGACAAAGCGACGGCCCTATATCTTTCTCCATTGAAAGCTTTAACAAGGGATCAACTGCAATCATTGGACATGTTCGATCATGGAACTTCTTCAAGTGAGACTTCTTTTGGTTTTAAAACGATCAGGTTAGGTGACAAAGAGGTTGGCGTGGGAATCCTGGAAGGAGGCAAGGCAGATTCTGTTAAAGAATTGACTTACCAGAACGCCAGATACTGGCTGACAAATGTTCATTATCTCCATTACATCCTTCAAGGGGCGGTGCATTTTAAAAAGAAAGGCCCCGCCATCATGAACTTCTTCAAGAACCTTAAATATGTTGTTGTCGATGAACTTCATGCCTATAACGGGGTGCTGGGTTCCAAGGTGTCGATGCTCTTAAGGAGAATTAGATCATTGTGCAAAGCTTTAGGAACATCCGTACAGTTCATCACCTGTTCTGCTTCCATAGGAAACCCAAAAGAATTGGCCGAAGACATCACTGGGTTGAAAGGAATCAATGGATTCTCATTGATTGAGGAAGATGGCAGCCCTGCTTATCAAAGGGAAATTCTCTTGATGACCCCAGGCTTGTTAGGAAACCAAACTGACAACCGGCTCAGGAGGGCGCCAATTTCGGAAGCTATAGAAATTCTAAAACATCTAGCATACAAATACGGAAAATTGCCTAAATCAATTCTGTTCCATGGCAATCGTAAATCGACGGAGACAGCTAGTTTTGAATTGAACAAAGCAATCAGGACGACGTTACGTGAAAAATGGGGCATGGAAGGGATGCCCCAAGAATACTTTTCACCCTTCCATGCCCACATAAATGCTTATAAAAAACAAGAAATCATGAGCAGAATCAAAAAAGGGGAATTGTCCGGCCTTGTGTCGACCTCCGCTCTGGAAATGGGGATAGATATAGGAGACTTAGATATCTGCATAATGGTCGGATATGCAGGCAGCAAAGCTAGTTTCCTTCAACAAGCAGGAAGAGTTGGCCGAAAAGGTCCAGGCTTGGTGATTCAGATATTCCAGGAAGATCCGCTGGAACAATACTATGCCAGTAATCCGGTAGAATTCATGGAAAGACAAGCAGAGCATGTAGCAATTGATGTCTCCAATCCCAACATTGTAGCGGAACACCTTCAGTATGCCGCTCATGAATTGAATGGAAAAATATCTGGGGTCCATCAGTACTTTAAGGTTTCTGCCGCAAGAAAGTCTGCTGGTTTTCTAGATAATATGGCAGAAATCAAAAAAGGCACATGGGAGTTAACTACTAAAGAATTATTGTACAATCCTCTGGTCTCAGGCGGCAAAGTTTATTCAATCCTTTCTCAAAAAGGCAATACAAAAGATGTAATCCTGGAAGGCGTTGATGAGCGGACTGTATTACGAGATTACCATTATGGAGCTGTCTTTTTATACAACCAGCATACATATAGAGTCTTAAGGATTTCACAGAGAACCAACGAAATATTAGTGATTCCAATTAAAGCAGAATATACAACAAGGTCCCAGGTCAAAGATTCGATCTACATTGAAACGGAACTTGAACGTAGCAGGATTAATGAGTCACTGGAATTTGGAAAAGGAACTTTGGAAGTCACCAGAAGGTTGTGGGGATACAAAAAAGTCCCTTTATATGGCGGTTCGATCTCGGATTTAATAACCGAAACCAATATGTATCTGGTTAAATACACGACAGAAGGCCTCTGGCTGCAATTTGCCGACAACCAGGTAACCGACTCTGCATTACATGTAGTCGAGCATGCATTAACATCTGCCATCCCATCCGTGGTTAAGTGTTCAAACAGTGATTTTGCTTTACTATCATCTTCCAACTTAAATGAATTCGGCAATGTTCCGACCATTGTATTGTATGAAACAGGAGGCGGAGGAGCAGGCATCATGGATACCGTCTCTGAAAGACTTCACCATATTCTTAATAAGGCTTTGTCGATTCTTAAGTCTTGTGAATGTGATGAGGGATGTCCTAACTGTACACACTTATCTAGGTGTGAACGGAATAATGAGAGTTTGGATAAGCAGGGTGGGGTTGAGTTGATTGCTGGGGTTTGGGATGGGATGAAGAGGACTGTTGAGGTGCAGGTCAATTTATAATAAAGGTTAATGCAATTAAAACTTTAGTACTGCCGTTATCTCTGCATTAAATCTTATTAATACCTTTTTTAATTTATTGATGTTCATAGTTAAATTAAAGGAACTGTAAATAATCAGTCTGAAAACATAGATTCTGACGCAATGTCCTTATTACATCTGTTATTCCTTACATCAGACACTTAAATCTATCAGAGTACTTAATCAATTACTCTATAAAGGGGGAGACTTTTATGAAAAGCATAACTGTAAAAAATATTTACTCTGGAAAACCTGATGCTAAAGATGAAATAAATTTTGATGGACTCTCGGATTTTATTAAGACATTTATATTGCCACAGAACATAGATTTTGATTTGTTACTCTCAGGAAATCATTGTTTTATATCTGGATTTAAAGGAACTGGTAAAACAGCACTACTTTTCTATTTGGATAACTTGATTAGAGAGAGAGATGAAAGCGCATGCTCTTCTTTCGTTTTCTTTAAGGAAGAGTTTGCAGAACTTAAAAAAGAAGAGTTTGATAAATTTTCAAAAAGAGGATTATCCTCTATCACGATAGATAAAGATACACTGCTTAATAATTCAGAATTTGAATATATTTGGAGATGGTTATTTTTTAAGAGAATAGTTGCGGATAATGAAGAATTTAATGGTGGGTTATTTGAGGATGATGAACAATGGAGTAGTTTTAAAAAAATCGTTTCAAAAATTAAAGGACCAATTAATATAAAGAAAAGTGTAATACCTAATAGGGTAAAATTAGCTATTCCCTTTAATGATTCTACAGGCGCTTCAATTGCACCTGAGATGGAAGTGGATCTTAATAATGGTTCACCTCAAAATAACTACTCAAGTTTTGTAAAGCTAGTTGATGATGCAGAAGTTGCTTTAACAAAAGTTTCAAAGACAGATATACCATATCATATCTTTGTAGACGAACTTGAAGCATATTACGGAGATGCCCAAGTATTTAAGAGAGATTTATATTTAATTAGAGATTTGATTTTTACAATTAAGAGGTTTAACTCAATTTTTTCTTCATCAAATATGAGTAATATAAAAGTAATTTGTTCTATAAGATCTGAGATTGTAAATGCCATTTCCAGGTTTATAGTAACTAAAGAACTGAATAAAGTTACATCTGGTTTTGAGATACCTCTAATATGGAATTATAACAATACTAATTCATTCAGTCATCCTATAATGCAAATTTTATTAAGAAGAATTGCTATAAGTGAGTCTGAAGATGATGAAAGTCTTAGAAGTGATAAAGAAATTATTGCTCAGTGGTTTCCAGAAAAAATTCATGATATTGAGCCCTCAAATTATGTACTCAATAACAGCTGGCATAAACCAAGGGATATAGTAAGGTTTATCATATCTGCTCAAAACAGCATAAATAATGATAGCACGTCTTTCTCCCAGTCAGTTTTTTCTAGTTTACATAAACAATATTCTATAGATAGTTTAAATGAAATTAGGGAAGAAATGAGAGCTTTATATACTTCAGAACAAATAGAAGACATTATAAATGTGTTAACAGGTTACAAATCAATATTTTCTGTAAACCAGTTAAGGAATAGAGTAACAAAATTCTTTGGAAACAGTATTATGGATACAAATTTTAATGCTGTTTTAAATGATTTATACAGACTCGGATTAATTGGGAATTTCTTTCCTGCATCTCAAATGTATAGATGGCAACATAAAGGTGATGATAGACTTATCATTGCAGATGAATGGAGAATTATGATACATCAAGCTCTTCAGAGTGCTTTATCTGTTGGTAAGAGGCAGGATTATAATATGAAAAGATACGAAAATCCACAAATAGGTGATGTAGTTTCTTTTGAGGTTAAGGCAATAACAAAATCATTTGTTAATGGATCCATAGGTTACTTTGGCAAGAAGCTTCCTGGATATATTCATATCAGTAAGATAGCAGATACTTATATTCATAACTTAAATGATTTTGTGACGGAGGGAGAAGAAATGCGTGCAGTAATTATAGAGTACGATGAAAAATATTCTAAATGGTCATTAAGCAAGATATCAGAAAGCTAAGGCTAGCAGAGAAATCCACCTCTTAGTTTCTGTCACTGTGACTACCCGGTTTATGTCGAATATAGTACATGTTATACAATTAAGGTTTTCCTTGATTATTGCAGTTGAAATGAGCTACTTCTGCGGAGTTTTGAGCCAGTCAATGCGGAGAAAAGAGCCACCCAGTGCTGGAATGTAGGACCACTATAAATGGAATAAATGAAAGCCTCCTGTATAATAACCCTACATGCTAGCAGCATGACATTATTATATCAGGAGGCATTTTTATGGTTAATTGCCGAAAGATTCTAGAACTTCACCTTGAAGAAGTCAGTCAAAGAACGATTAGCCAAAGATTGACAGACTGTTTACCATGATGGGAATTATGATTTTGATGAGTTTCACTTCAAGCAATTCCCTGTTAGTTCATTTAAGAAAAGATAAATGATATGATAAAAGCAGCCAGAACGACAGCATCAGGTGCTTGTGCATTTGCCAAATAAGAGGTGAAATTCAATGAGTTGGAATTTAAAAAAATTCGACGAGCTAACAAATAGTGAATTATATAATCTTTTAAAAGAAAGAACTTTAGTTTTTGTGGTTGAACAAAATTGTCCCTACCTCGAAGTTGATGGTAAAGATCCTTTTTCATATCATCTTTTTAAAGAAGACGACGGAGAAATCATTGCTTATTTAAGGATTTTACCAGCAGGTGTTTCTTATCAAGAAGTTTCTATTGGAAGAGTTTTTGTAAAGAAAGAATTCAGGGGCCAAGGAATTGCAGAGGAACTTATAAAAAAAGGGCTGGAGTTTATCCAAGAAGAGTTAAATGAAATAACTGTAAAAATTCAAGCCCAAGATTATTTAAGGAAATTCTATGGTTCTTTTGGTTTTCAGGCCATATCTGAAACCTATTTAGAAGATAATATCCCTCACGTCGATATGCTGCTGCAAAAATAACACAACACGACACCATTGTTTAGAGGGTGGATTTATATTACGTTGTAGAAGGTATTCTGAGGGAATACACGAGTGATGATGTTTATAGAAATTTGTAAGCCCCTGTTGTACCACTGTATAAGAATATTGGTGCTAAATATGTATTTTAACCTCGATCACTTCATAAGTGGTCTTTTTTTATGGCTCTTTTCTAAAAGATTGTTGCTTTTGAATGCTGTTTTATCTCCTCCTCATTTTCACGTGGAGCGGAAATCCATTACTTTTAAAATAGCCAAATTTTTTGCGAAAACCTCCTTTTTTATTGACTTACCATTCACATAGGGGCTGCCTATCCAGGAAGGCCAAGTTGTATATCTCTTGAATTCTTCAAATGTGCTAAGACCTGGGGGCTTTGTTCTAAATAGAATTATGCCCTAATACAGATTTCTTTTTGAAAATTCCCATATTTGATATGATGTACTTTGTAAGCTGAAAATTACAGTATACAGAGGGAGTGCTTAAAAATATGGAATACATAACACTTAATAATGGGTTGAAAATGCCAATTGTCGGTACTGGTACAAATACGTATGGGAAAGTAAATAATGAGTATAACGGGTCGGTTACAAATGAAATTCCTGAACTTGTATCAGCACTTCAGTTGGGTTACCGTTCAATAGACGCAGCCATCATGTATCGAAACGAAGAACTTGTCGGAAGGGTTTTAGCAGAGAGCACAGTGCCTCGAGAAGAGTTATTTATTACCACAAAAGTTCCAGCTGATGAAGAATATACTTCTTCAAAGGAAGCTACTCGAGCAGCGATCGATAACAGTCTAAAAAACTTTCAAACGGACTATCTCGACCTGCTTCTTATTCACTTTCCTATCGAGGATAAAGTCCAACTTAAAAACACGTGGGAAGTCTTTGAAGAATATTACGAAGCGGGCAAACTAAAAGCAATCGGTGTTTCAAACTTTGGAAAAAATCATCTAGAAGAATTGAAAGAGTTTGCCAAAGTGAAGCCAGCTGTTAATCAAATCCAAATTAATCTAAAAGAACCGAACAAAGATCTCCTTGCTTTATTAAAAGAAGAGGGCATTACACCAGTTGCATGGGGACCTATGAAAGCCGATGCCCATCAAAAAGAAGTGTTGGATGAAATCGGTGAAGCCTACAAAAAATCTGGCGCGCAAGTACTACTAAAATACCAAATTCAACGTGGTGTGGTCGTTATTCCTAAATCTCACAACCGTGAAAATCAGGCATCTAATCTAGAGCTTTTCGATTTCGTGTTATCCCATGAAGATGTGAAAAAAATTGAAAACTTATAATCGTTAGTCCTTAATCCTAGTGGTATAGATAGTACCGCTGGGATTTTATTATTTCAGAGGCTCTTTTCGTAAACTTTGTTTCTATTCTATACTGATTTTGGCGGACAGTATTCTTTAGAAGAGAATGGATCACATATGAAGATAATACTGCCGACAATTCATCACCGTTTGTCTTAAAAGCTATGTAGTGGCTGAGGAGCATCCGGGTAGTGTCACTGTGACAGAGTTTAAGGGGAAATTTGAGAGCTGCTGATGGAGTTTTGCATAAAGTTAAAGGGGTAGTCGGTTAAGGAAAACATGCGTTTGACAGGAGAGAGTTATCTTTTCATAAAACCCTGTGAAGAGGGGATTATGCACTGAGAATTTACTGAGGATGAATATGTGACATGGGACAGAGAGACTGGTTCATTTTTAAAATCTGTATATTGTATCAAGATAATGAAGAAAATGAATAATGTACATACTAAACCAATTATTACGTAAACAGAGCCCAAGTAAACATCATTTATATTGGCGATGACCAACTATTCATGTTAATCCTTGGTGGGTACTCTTTTTAAGGAGCAGGGGATCTAAAGATTAAGGGTGATTCATATGGTTTTAGCTGTATATTTAGTAACGTGCTGGCTGGTTGTTGGTTTATTGGCTTTTATTAAAAGGTCCATAAGTAATAGGGAAATAGGTTTTTACTTTCTTTTCTTCACTTTAATGAACAGCCACTTATATGAAATAGTGGCTGCTATATTTAAAGCTATCAGTTTTAATGATGATCCCAGTAAGTATATAGCTTATACTCTATACAAATGTTTCGTTGTTCCATTAGTATTAACATTTTTCTTTGTATTGGTATTCAATACAACAGGAATGATTGCAAGGTTCATGCAGGCTGTTGGCATGCTTCTTTTAATTGGAACTTTTGAGTGGTTTAATACAAGTGAAGAGCTTGTGACATATGCTAAATGGTCCATCCATTTTTCTTTGTTATTTGTAACACTATTGATGATACTGGGGTTTCTGTGTCATAAGGTTTTTAAAAGACTGGGGTGGACTTAATGGAAGGTTCATTCTTGTTGGTAGAGGAACGTTTTGGTCTAAATGACATTTTTGTAATAAGTTTAATTATTGTTTTATACGGTCTTATTTTCACCATAAAAAGTCCTTTCCGAAACCGGATGATCTCTTTTTTACTCATTATGTGGGGGATTGTCGTTGCTGGTTTATTTGATAATACACTAGGTGCATCACCCTATGATTATTATGATATTATGGATGGTGAAAAGTATACTGATATGGATTTAGTAGCCTATCTTTTATATGGGCCCTTCGGCTACTTCTTTATATATATAATGGAAAAATGGAAAATTAAGAATATCCGGCTTTTGCTTTATATCCTTGCTTGGTCTCTAATGGGTATAGCGTTTGAATATGTAAATGTAAAGGTGGGTGTGTTTATATATAAAAATGGATATGAGTTATTTTTTTCCTTCCCCATTTACCTCTTTACTCAAACTGCGCTGGTGTATTTTTATAAATTTATAATCAGTGATGGAGTAAAAACGCTGTCACAGTGACTACCCGGTTTATGTCGAAAATAGTGGATGTTAAAACCTCCGTCAAGTGATGTAAAAAAAATACAAAGGTTTGCTTGGAAGCGGATGATATAGATCATTTGCTTCTTTTTTTTGTAAAGAAGGGGGATGGCGAGTATGGATGTATTAAAATCGAGGGAATTCGGGATTGAGTGGGACAAGGAACTTCTTTCTCAGTGATTGTACTAGTTTAATTAGTTACATAGTGGAAATGATACAAGTAAACGATACTTTAAAGGGGATTGTACATGAACTTTTTAATAAATGCGCCAATAAAGTTGTTTGATCAAGTAGATGGATATGGTGATATACATAACGTATTAGGTTTTGGTGATCCTCATGTTGTAAAAATTAAAAACCAATGGTGGATGTTTATTAGTGGATTTCAAACTAATTTTAAAAATAATATTTTTACCGCAACCCTTCCTGAGGGGAAAACACTCAGCTCTAATGAATGGAAAATTACGACTCAATCAGGGCATCCCAAAAAGGCAAATCCAATATTCGAAAACTCAGAGAAAGGAAGCTGGGATTACTTTGGTTTTCATACACCATTTTATGTTTCCGGAAGAGGTACGGATGGGGATATCGTTGAACGCGTGTATTATACTGGTAGAGGATCAAGAAAAGTGGTGGATAATACATCCCCCTATTCCATCGGAGTCATAGAAAAAAGAGAAGGTGTTTGGAAGCGTCATCCCACACGAATTCTAGCGGGAACGAAAGAAAGTCCCAATGTTCTTGAATCAAAAGTAAGCTACATAGAGGGAAAGTGGAGAATGTGGTATGTAACTACTAAGAAGGAAACTGGAAAGAAGGGGACTCCTCAATATTGTGTTAAATACGTTGAAAGCGACGATGGGCTGCACAATTGGTCCCAACCTAAAACCTTATTTAATGAAGATGAAAATTACTACGATGCAACAATCCACAAGTCTTATCGGGGCGGTTATGGAATGGCTGTTTGTAGAAGTACAAATTTATATGGCAGGCACCCATTTCCTAAACAAGGTCTCTGGCTGCTAGAAGGTGCCGAACCAAATGGAGACCGTGGAAATTGGTCTCGTTCCCCTAAGTTAATTTTGGATTGTGATGAAGGTGCGGAATGGTATAGGAATGGAATAGGCTATCCCAACGGTTGCTATGGTGAATCGAAACAGGATCAGGACAAATTATATTTATTCTTTACGGGCATACACCAAAAACGTAACTGGTTAAATATTTCATTATCAAAATTAATGAAAGGGAAACGTCCGCCTTTTCCTTCGCCATTTTACTTTACTATTGGAAAAGTGGAATTGAAAAGACTGAAAGAATGAAGCTAGCTCGATTTCAGCTGAATTGTTATAAACAGGATATTGGTTCACAGTATAAATAAGCTATTCAAAAAAATGAATCCATAACTAGCTAGGTTGGGAACAGCATACTTCTATTGGTAAACACGTAGGCGCAGCCTGGTAAATTCCTTGGCGTAAGCCGGTAAGAAAGATGGCAGAGCAGGTAATATCTCTTGGCTGTCTTCAAGAAAACTTGTGCCATATTCAGAAGGAAACTTCCTTCAAGTGATGAAAAAATCAATTTAAAGGTTTGCTTGGGAGCGGATGATATTGGTCATTTGCTTCTTTTTTTGTGTGCATGAGCGCGCAAGTATGGCTGTATTAAAACAGAGGGTATTCAGAAATGAGCCATTTGAAATAAACCGTTTTGATGAATTACTTACTTCGGGGACAATGAACCTGTCCCTCTGTCTCCCCGGATTGCTGCCTTCTTCAGGATATCAACACTGTCACACTGACTATCCGGTTTACTTCCTAATAACAAAAAGTGTATCACAGAATGACAGACTGTTTACCACTACATGAATAATGATTGTTTTACGTAGTAGCCTCCAACTTTGAACTTATGCCCAGGGAGGAATAATAAAAACGGTGAAAGAGTTCACCGTTAATTTAATCTATTTATTTTGAGTTATTTCTTTGTAGTAAAGATAATCGACCTTGTGCTTTGTAGCCAGTAGTTGGGAAGCTAAAATAGCTGTGTAAACAGTAGTAAGGACAATTGCTCCAATACCAATACCTGAAAGGTTTACTTTGTTTGCAGTGCTCAAGCCATTATTATTAGTAGTATTATTATTAGTCACCTCGGACATTGAAAATCCTTCCTCCTTATGTGATTATAAGGAATATCCTCTCTCAAGGCTTAAAAATTATACAGAAAAATTCAGCTAATACTCAACAGTTCAATGAAACGATTCGATAGAAGATATTAATCCATAATTAGCACAGTGTGATAACCTAAGCCTAATTCCTCAGTAAAGATCAGTAGGATTAGACTTCTTTTATAAAACCATGAACATACTTCTATTGGTAAACACGTTGGCGGAGCCTGGTAAATTCATTGGCGCAAGTCGGTAAGAAAGATGGCAGAGCAAGTAAAATCTCTTGTTTGTCTTCAAGCAAAACTGTGTCATATTCTGAGGGAACCTCCGTCAAGTGATGAAAAAATTAATATAAAGGTTTGGTTGGGAGCGGATGATATAAATCACTTGCTTATTTTTATGTATATGAGGGGATCGGGAGACTGGATGTATTAAAACAGAGGTATTCAGAAATGAGCCAAATGGACTGAACCGTTTTTATGAATTACTTACTTCCGGGACAAGGAACCTTCTGTCTCTTAAGAAAATAGATGAAAAGGAGGAGCAAATGAATGACCATATATCTAACTGAACAACTTGCTCAAGAAATCGTCGATCGAACCATGGCAATCCTTCCTTATAATATCAATGTCATGGACCAAGAAGGGGTGATCATTGGTTCAGGTGATAAAAAGCGTCTTTCGGCAAAACATGAAGTAGCGAGTGAAGTATTGAGGAGAAAAGAAGCAGTAGAAATTGGAGGTTCCGACACGGAGAATTGGAATGGGGTCAAAGAGGGAATTAATTTACCGATTATGTTTCAAGGTGAGATCCTTGGTGTTGTAGGAATCACGGGAGCCCCTGATGTAACGAGAGGATATGGAGAATTAGTGAAGATGACAACAGAAATGATTATTGAGCAGGCTTATTTGCAAAAGCAATTACAGCTTGATAAACGAATAAAAGAAGAGTTTGTTCATCAGTTGCTTAACGGCAGCCATCTGGATGAGAATTTATTTTTTGAAAAGGCAAAGGCGTTACAGATTGATTTGCTGCTTCCAAGGGTGGTTATAGTCGTAAAGAGTCACTCGTTTGAGTTGGATCGAAAACAGAAAGTAGAGCGGATGATCAACAACATCATCGAACATGACGACCTCACTGTTACTACTTATACGGGCGAGATCGTGATTGTAAAAAAAGTATTCATCCAAGATGGCCAGTGGGAAAAGGAACGTACAATCAGCACGGTTCGAATTTGGCTCGCTCAGCTGAGTAAAATCGACCCTGCCGTCAAAATAGCGATTGGAAATTATTATTCGACATTTAAACGTCTCTATCAATCTTTTAGTGAGGCGAAAGAAACCATAACGGTTGGAGAAAAGTTAACACCTGAAAAGAACATCTTCCTATTCAGTGACCTTTCTATTTATGTGTTCATGAGTAAATTAGCAAATCAAATCGAAAACAATCCATTTTTTGAATTGATTCATAAGTTAAAGGAAGAGGATGAATTAGGAAACCTTCAGAAGACCTTGCAGGTGTACATACATGAAAATGGAAAAGCGATCAATACAGCCAATAAATTATTTATCCACAGAAATTCGCTTCAGTATCGTTTAGAACGGATTAAGGAAATCACGGGCAAGGATCCTAGAAACTATCAGGATTTATTTGAATTGTATCTCTCCCTTGTTATTAATACTTTTGTGAGTGAGGAAAAATGAGTTGTGCGGATGAACAGAGAAAACAGGTTTGAATACGTTTTCTTCTGTTCATCCGAACGATGAATTGTGTATGTAAAGCGCTTACAATAGGTACTAATTAAGATTCAACTAGGGGGTATAACAATGGATGTTCAAGTAAGCGCTTTAGGTGCGATTATAGGTTTAGTATTAGCAATTGTTCTTATATTCAGGAAAGTTCCGCCCGTCTACGCATTAGTAGGAGGAGCGATGGTTGGTGGTCTAGTTGGGGGAGCTTCTGTTCCTGAAACCGTTGATCTAATGATGGGCGGAGCTCAAGGCATCATCCCTGCTGTTCTGAGAATTTTAGCAGCTGGTGTGCTTGCAGGGGTGTTAATTGAGTCGGGAGCAGCTGCTTCCATTGCAGAAAGCATTGTAAAGAAAATTGGGGAGAAAAAAGCATTATTTGCCCTAGCGATCGCGACGATGATTTTAACAGCTGTCGGTGTGTTTGTCGATGTAGCTGTCATAACCGTGGCGCCCATTGCTCTAGCGATTGCCAGCCGTGCAAATCTATCAAAAACGGCAATATTACTAGCGATGATTGGTGGAGGTAAGGCAGGAAATATTATGTCACCCAATCCAAATACGATCGCGGTCTCAGAAGCTTTTGGCGTATCGTTAACATCGGTCATGGCGGCTGGGATCATACCGGCGGTTGGCGGATTAATTGTTACATATGTCCTTGCGAAAAGGTTAGTGAATAAAGGTTCGAAAGTATCACTTGATGAAATTACACAAACAGATGGTCAAAAGCTGCCATCCTTCTGGCTTGCCATTATTGCTCCGCTCGTTACCATTGTGTTACTGGCACTACGCCCGTTATTTGACATTGTAATCGATCCGATGCTTGCGCTTCCAATTGGCGGACTTGTCGGTGCGTTAGTGATGGGGAAAATGACATCGATCAATACATTTATTGTTTCTGGATTAAACAAGATGTCTGGTGTGGCTGTTTTACTTTTAGGAACAGGTACCCTTGCTGGGATCATCTCGAACTCTGGACTTAGAAATCTCTTAATTGACGGGATTGATGTGCTTGGATTGCCGGCCTATGTGCTGGCACCGGTTTCAGGTATTTTCATGTCAGCGGCAACAGCATCAACGACGGCAGGTGCGGCCGTTGCAAGTAGTGTGTTTAGTACAACGTTACTCGAATTAGGTGTAGCAGGTCTTGCCGGTGCAGCCATGATTCATGCAGGTGCAACCGTCCTGGATCACCTCCCGCACGGAAGCTTCTTCCACGCAACCGCAGGAAGCGTGCTGATGAACTTCCAAGAAAGGTTAAAGCTGATTCCATATGAGTCCCTTGTTGGATTAACGATTGCCATCATATCAACACTGATCTTTGGCGTATTTAAACTATTTTTATAAAAATAAGGGAGGGATCAACCATGAAAAAAGTGGTCATTGCACCAGATTCATTTAAAGAGAGTTTAACAGCGTTAGAAGCAGCCAATGCGATCGAAGAAGGGCTGAAAGAAGTTTTACCTAATGTTGAATTTGTAAAAGTTCCTATGGCAGATGGGGGCGAAGGAACGGTTCAATCGTTAGTCGAGGCAACGGGCGGGAAGATCGAGCATGCGACGGTAACCGGCCCGTTAGGAGACAAGGTAATGGCGTTTTACGGACTGCTTGGAGACGGACAGACAGCTGTCATAGAAATGGCCGCTGCCTCGGGGCTTGAGCTGGTGCCGATTACTAAGCGTGATCCCATGACGGCAACGACTTTTGGAACAGGTGAATTAATATCCATTGCTCTCGATAAAGGTGTGGAACGGATTATTATCGGAATTGGGGGAAGCGCGACCAATGATGGCGGCGCTGGAATGTTTCAAGCTTTAGGTGGAAGATTACTAGATGGAGACGGTGTGGATATTCCCTTTGGAGGAGCGGCGCTTGCCAACCTTCGTCGAATTGATCTGACGAATCTTGATCAGCGTCTTCATCATGTGGAAGTGGATGTGGCGTGCGATGTTGATAATCCACTAACTGGTCCTAAAGGGGCTTCTGCGATATATGGCCCGCAAAAAGGAGCAACCAAGGAGCAAATAGAGTTGTTAGACGCTCATTTGGTTCATTATGCCAATGTCATCAACCGCGACGTGGGCAAAGACATTCAATTTATACCAGGTGCAGGAGCTGCGGGTGGGTTAGGAGCAGGATTGCTTGCCTTTTTATCTGCAAGCCTCAAACGCGGCGGGGACCTTGTCATTGAAGCAACGAAACTAGCAGAAGCGGTACAAGATGCCGACCTAGTCATTACAGGAGAAGGCGGCATTAACCATCAAACGATTTATGGAAAAACCCCCATTTGTGTAGCAAAAACAGCAAAACAATATAATGTACCCGTCATTGCCCTTGCAGGTAGTTTAACCAACGATTATACCAATGTGTATGACCACGGCATTGATGCAATCTTCAGCATAGTGCCAGGAGTGATGACGTTAGAGGAAGCGCTTCAAAGTGGGTATGAAAATTTGAAAAATACTGCCCGGAATCTTGCTGTAGTGATGAAGTTTTAGATACCAAAAATGGGCTTACTTTAAGAAGAACAATAGCAATACAATATCAGTTGCTGCACAGTACAATCAAACTATTAAATTGAATATACTCCATAATTAGTATGAATATGGAAGACCTAAGCCTCATACCTCGGTAAGATATAGAGGATTAGGCTTTTTTATTTGTAAACTCTTGATATACTTGTATTGGGAAATAATTGTCGCAGCCTTGTAAATAAAAGGCTTTTTTCTAAAGGTTTAATGAGCCTTTTTTGTTTATTCTCTATTTATTACATACTGCTGCTTGTCAAAACCAGCATGGTCAAACCGATTACATACCTGGAAAAGAGTAAAGTGAACCCTTATTTCTTTAACTTGGAAACAATTGCGTTCTTTCTCATTCTGGTGGTTTATATCCATAGTGTGGGTTAGGGTCCTTGAGGGAGTATGAGATAGGTGGATTATCATGCATTTAGAGATTCCTTCATCCAGCGAGCAGAATCAACCAAATAGAAAGGACTTCTAGCTTTAAACAAGCTGAAGTCCTTTTTGCTGTGAAATCATTCGTTTCATCTGTTACTGAGAGATCGATAGCATGGCAATACTGAGCTGCAGAAAGATCCTTTTTTATCCTGCTATCCTTTTTATAGTCAAGCAGAGAAGTATTCTATGGACCCGCGCTGGAGAAGATTTTGTTCTTATGCTTCTCGGTAATGGCAGCATAAGTTCTTTTAAATATCTTGTATTTCTGCTGCATAAATAGAGATAGTTTCATAGCATTGGTACATCAGTAACATAAATTCTTCTCTTTTTTAAAAATGAATAGTTGGAACAATACGGCGATAATCTGCCTCGTATTTTCACAAAATATTCTATTAGGAAGGTTAAGGAATTCTCTATTTTGGTTGCTGCTATCACCAGCAGATAAGGTAGTCATTAATGAATCCTTCTTAAGAGCATATAACCGAGATTACAGACTTTCACTGGTAAAAGGTACCCCATTCCTATCCCCAATATAATCTTCTCACTGCCTCAACCCAATCAACTTTTCATAGACTCGAATAGTATAGTAGCAGCTATTCATATAGAAGAACAGTTTCATAGTCTTATCAACTGAGATTACTTCGGTAGGAATAGTGTTCAAATTTAAAAGGGAGGTAAGAAAACTATGTCTATACTTTCAACGGGACCTATTGTGAACAACCCGTCCAATGGGGAAAGGCTTACTCGACAAGTAACAGTGAAGATTGACAACCGTAGTTCAAGTAATTCCGCTGCCGTTCTCATTCAAGGTTATTATCTTAATGGTTCCCGCGTATTATATGTGTTGGAATCTCTGAATGTTTTGCCAAACGCGGTGATCACAAGGAATTATTTTGCAGACTTAGATGGATTCGAGTTTGTCTTTACAGTTCAAGGAGCTGCTGAAGAAGAAGTACAAGTTTCGACTTGGGGAAAAAATGCTAATGGGCAGATAGTTGCAGCACATCGTGTCGTGTCTGAAGAGCTATTAGGTACTGATACTGGACCAGTTGGACCAACGGGACCTCAAGGAGCGACCGGACCTCAAGGAGCGACCGGACCACAAGGAGCAACGGGAACTCAAGGAGCAACCGGACCTCAAGGAGCAACGGGACCTCAAGGAGCGACGGGACCTCAAGGAGCAACCGGACCTCAAGGAGTGACCGGGCCTCAAGGAGCAACGGGACCTCAAGGAGCGACGGGACCTCAAGGAGCGACGGGACCTCAAGGAGCGACCGGACCTCAAGGAGCAACGGGACCTCAAGGAGCGACCGGACCTCAAGGGGCAACCGGACCTCAAGGAGCAACGGGACCTCAAGGAGTGACCGGGCCTCAAGGAGCAACAGGGCCTCAAGGAGCGACCGGGCCACAAGGAGCAACGGGACCTCAAGGAGCAACCGGACCACAAGGAGCAACGGGACCTCAAGGGGCAACGGGACCTCAAGGAGCGACCGGACCACAAGGAGCGACCGGGCCACAAGGAGCAACGGGACCTCAAGGAGCGACCGGACCTCAAGGAGCAACGGGACTACAAGGAGCGACCGGGCCACAAGGAGCAACGGGACCTCAAGGAGCGACCGGGCCTCAGGGAGCAACGGGGCCTCAAGGAGCGACCGGGCCAGCAGGAACCCCGGTACTAACAGGAGTAGGCTCACCAACCTGTGATCTCGGTAATGAAGGAGATCTTTATATCGATACCTCCACAGGGAATACTTTTTATAAGCAGCTGCAGCCTGTTCCTCCTGCAGCAAGACCGATTCCGACTCCAACAGGAAATACCCTGCTTGTAGGATCCACTCAAACGTTTACCACGATAGATGCTGCTTTAGCCGCAGCAGTCAATGGTGATCGATTATTGCTTGATGCTGAAACCTTTATTATAAATTCCACTATAAATGTTAATAAGTCGGTTACGATAGAGGGTCAAGGAAAAGGCGCAACGACTGTGATTACTACGAATAACGGTGTAACGAACATGTTTAATGTGACAGTATCGAATGTTGTTTTCCAGAACATGTCCCTCGTTCAAGATTTCGTGTCAGTAACATCCACTGAGACCGTCATTAGAGTAGGGAATTTATCAGCTGTCGGAATCTATGTCGATAACTGTGAGATTTCTGTTTGTGAGTTTGGTATTTCACTGATTGCAACAGAATTTCAAATTACCAATTGTGATTTTGTTTATTCACCTAATGCTGGGCTGAACAACAGTTACCGGTATATCAATATTGCTTCTACATCAGGTCAAAGTATTATTGATACAAATACTTTTGTCTCGGATTCAGGAGATACCAGGTGCACCTTCATCATTATTACAAATGTATCAGTTAGTTCTGGTACATTGACGGGAGATTTAGTCATCAGAAATAATACTCAACTGGCTTCTCCATTTACTTTGCGGCATCTTCTTCTTATAGAAGAATTTACAGGTGAAAATTTTGGTCTCTATATTATCGATAACACAACCATTAGTGAAGGAAATGTTCCTGTCTTACTGTTTGGGGCGATCTTGAATATTTTTAAATTCATCGCTTTCTATGGAAATACCGTCCAAAATACTGCTGGAAAAGGAATTGCCGGCATCGATTCCTTTTATATAGGCAGCACAGATATATTCAGTACTGACAATACAATTGTGAATGAATTTTTCGTCGCAGGCTGGGCATCTGCCACTGAACCAGAAAGCTTTATCGTCGGTTATAACGCAGACGATATTCCTGTGGACCCTGATCTTCCGCTCAATCCATGTTATTGGTTATTGCTGAGTGAATTTGTATAAGGGTTCTTTTTATACACTGTCACAGTGACTACCCGATTTATTTCGAAAATAGTTTCTTTTAAATAACTACGGGTTTTTCTAAGGGCACTGAAAATCTAGAGATTTTAAAATTTTCTTTTTATGAACAAAGATAAAGTCAACTTTCCTTCCTTAAATAGGAAGAAAAAGTTGACTTTTTTCATTGAATGCAATGTATCGAATCATTTGGGCACATTTGCCTGTCAGGAATGCGGCCTTTTTCAACTAGTCCATAAAAAAATGCTAACTCAAACCAGTGACCGATGAGACTTTCCAATATGGCCCAGTATTCTAAATAATATATAGAGGAAAAAAGTTCCCTTATTTACTAAGAAACATTGAAAAAAGCTAAGATAGGGGAAGAAAATTCCCTTATTTAACTAAATACACTTAAAAAATGTTCTGTTTTATCATATAACGGAAAAAAGTTCCTCTATTTACCCAGTATTTAACTTGGATTAACGAATAAGGGAAAAAAGTTCCCTTAATTATACCGCTGGGTACCCAATTAATGAAATGACAGGCGGCTTTCGTTATAAGACCTGATCCATCAAGTGCCTACTCAGATGAGCCGGTTATCTTCAACGGAAACCAAAGCTCTTTCATAATATCTGAAGCGGAAAAGGCAAGTTTTACAATTAATAGTCTTTGTTGGACTTTTTCAGTGCCCACGTTTTTCTAGCTAGTCTTCTTTCAAAGTAGTGAGGATACCATTCATGGTACTTTCACATCCAAGTCATATTTATTTATCTAAATTGATTTAAGTTTCAGTTGCTGGCATCCATTTAGGACGTCAGCATTTTTTGAAAAAATTTGATTTGGGATGTCTTTTCCACGCTAACACACCTATATACAAACTAAAAACGTATATAGGGAGGTATACATATCACTGGCAGTATAAAATCTTTTCTTTACTACAGAAAACTCTTTAAGAGGTTTAAATTGTGATCTATAAATAGGATAAAGCAGCTTTCTTGCTAGATAACAAACATGATTTCATTTCTACTTTGGCGTATTCGATCTTAAGTGATTATATAAACGGGAATCTCTACATGGTTACTACGGGTCTGCAGCATTGCTTAGTACCCAACCAGGTATTCTTGAAATAACTCCTCGTTGGGGATTGTGCAGCAGACAATACTGCTTCTATTAGAGTTACTAAAAACAATGGGTTTGAAAAACCAAAGAGTTATTCGATAGTTGTAAGAAATATATATAGGGCGAATATCTTTTGGTATATTCCTTAGCGTAAGTTGGTAAAAAAGATGATAGAGTTGGACAAATCTTTGGCTTTATTGGAGTGATTACGGCCATTGAAATGTACCACCTGTGACATATTATTTACCCCCTAATGACAAATAGTGTACCACAGAATGACAGACTGTTTACCACTCCCTAGATTAACCTCGTATAAAGGAGTAGACTCAAACTGCGCAACAAAGAAATTCATTTTTAGGTGAATTTGTGCAGTGAAACACATAATCTAACAGGCTCATTAATAAAAGAATTAATTGTATTTTACATTTTACTTATAAGAATATATAAACCAATAATGGAAAAGATAATAAAAAACTCTTCTTAAGGGTGTTTCTTAAAAATGAATCTTGAGAGATGGTTTCTAACAGGCTTTTCATTGTTATGTATTTTTGCGTTAATAAAACTAGTTCCGAAAGGTAAATCAAGAGACGCATGGGTATTATTCTTGTTTCTTCAAGTTATAACTTGGCCCGCTGGCTTATTTGCTGTTGAAAAGGGATGGATTGAATATCCCACACAATTATTACCTCAAGCAAATATGTATAACAAGACAAGTTTCTCGTTTGAGTTTTTCTTATTCCCAACAGTCGCAATTTTTTTTAGTTTATATTATCCATATAACATCAAAAGGTTTACCGCTTTTTTATATTACCTCTGTTTTTCGGGGTTTTTCACATTGTTTGAAGTAGTACTTGAGAAGTATACAACACTGGTGGAATATGACGAATGGAAGTGGTATTGGACTTTAGTAACTGTCATTATTTCATTATTTATTAATCATAAATACTATCTTTGGTTTAGAAAACGATTGATAAAGGTTGATTATAAATGAACAAAGAAGTATCGATACTATTGTTATCATGGCTACTATCAATCATTGTATTGATACAATGTGTACCTAAAGATCGCAAAAGAATTGCTCACATAACATTTTTATTTGGACAAGGTATTGCATGGATCTATCAATATGCTCAATTATTATGTAACTTGGTGGAATTTCCATATAGAGAATTTGAGAATGCAACAAAAATGAGTTTCTCTTTATATTTTCTTATCTACCCGACATTTGGAGTCATATTTATTATGTTTTATCCCATAAATAAAGGAAGGGTAAGAATAATCATTCATTATTTGACTTTTACTATTGCTTTAACAACTTTTGCTGCTTTAATCGAAAATTATAGTTTACTTTACCATTGGAAAAATTGGAATATATATAGTGGATTATTAAGTAATTTAATTATCTTTTTTGTAATATAGATTATCATATTAAGTCGAACGGCTCGTAAATTAAAATAGCTCAAGTGGGTACACAATAGTTAACGCCAATCAACTAAGGAGTGTTCCCAAATGAGCTATACCCATATCGTACCACAGGAACGTGTATTAATTGAAAGTTATTGCCTGGAAAAGAAATCGCTGTCTTACATTGCCTCACAGTTGAAAAGAAGCAAGAGCACCATTAACTACGAGCTAAAACGCTGTAAGCCTTATAATGCCCTGCAGGCTCAGCTCGACTACGATGCCAAGCGG
>NZ_VTEI01000019.1 GCF_008180415.1 Rossellomorea vietnamensis | reverse complement strand
GTAGTGCGCCCCGAAGCCAAGTCGGGCATTGGGAAGTCGATACAGTCATCGGCAAGTCACACAAAAGTCAGATTCTCACGTTGACCGAGCGTACCAGCCGGTTTGAGATTATCTATAAGCTGTCGGCGAAAACGGCGAGTGAAACCGCACAGTCCATCATCCACGTGTTGAAAAACTTGCCTAAAAAAGTGGTAAAGTCCATCACCGCAGACCGTGGCAAGGAATTTCATCTTTGGGAAGAAGTAGAGAAAGGGCTGGAAGTTCCCTTTTACTTCTCGGCTCCTGGCAAACCAGGTCAGCGTGGCACCAACGAAAATAGCAACGGCCGCATTAGGCGCACGTATCCAAAAGGAACCGATTTCAACCGAATGACCCAGAAGGACATCATGGATTTTCTCTTGACGTTCAACCAGGTCCCCCGGAAAGTGCTCAATTATAATACGCTTTGAGGTATTCATGAATTTCTTGCCGTGTTCGACTTGAGTTGACAATTTACATCTTGTTTTAAAAAGGATAGTTGACTTTTTCTTTGATAATAATGGATTCTTAGTGCCCTCTAAAATTCAGGAAGCACTTATTTGTTTAATTTCTTAGATTGCTTTTATAAATGAATTCCTTATACGATACCTCCATTTAATTCACTTCCCTTTACAGGCAGAACCTCCCCTGATAAATTAGAAATATTACTGTTTTCGAAAGAAGTGTGGAAATCGTGTCCAAATGGGGCCTTTATATTTTGTTATTTTTGCTGATGGTTGTTTGGGGGTTCAATGTTTCAGCTATTAAAATTCTAGTAACCTATTTTCCTCCAGTGTTGATTCAAGGTCTTCGCGTCATGCTGGCAGGATTTGCTGTCATTCTTTTTCTGATATTGAAGAGAAATTTTCAGAAAGTATCAAGAAAAACCTTAGCCGGCATTTTAACAGCCTCGCTGTTCGGAGTGCTGGGGCATCATCTTTTTCTTGCGATTGGACTGACTGAAACCAGTGCGACGAATGCAGGTTTAATCCTCGGGCTGGTCCCTTTATCCACTTCCATCATGGCCATGATTTTCTTGAATGAGAGACTTACAATTCTGAAAACCATGGGGATTTTGGCTGCGTTATTTGGGGTATACCTCATTGTAATGAATGAAAAAGGAACACTTTCAGGGCTCTCAATAGGAGATTTGTATATCCTCGGTGCTGTATTGACTCAGGCTGTGAGCTTTATTCTGATCAAAAAGCTTAGTGTGAGCATTGATTCCCGGCAGATGACAGGCTTAATGCTCTTCATGGGCTCGATTCTGCTCATCATCGCAAGTTTCTTTTTCTCTGAAACAAAAACCGTTCTTTTCACAGAGAAACCGGCTTTTGTCTGGTGGGCACTGATAGGCTCTGCTATCCTTGCAACCGGTCTTGGCCATATGCTTTACAACTATAGCATTCACCGGCTGGGTGCAGGATCAACTTCTATTTTTATTAACCTGACTCCGTTCTTCTCATTAGTGGGTTCTTCCATTTTTCTAGGAGAGGAAATCCTTTCCAAACACTTAGCAGGCTTTTGTTTTATCGTCTTTGGGGTTCTTCTGGGAACCGGTACATTTAAGCTGCTGTTGAAGAAAAGGAAGAATCAGAAAGAATTTTCCGCTTAAACTATGAACAGCTTGGTTAATGAAGGAGCTATATCATGATCTTTCTATTTTTGACACTTTTGACTGGAGCACTTATTGTGAGTTTCTTTCAAAAATATATCCTGCGGGTAAAGGAACCTGATATTGAAGAATTATGGAGAGAACTTGAAGAACAAAAATGGTACCAAGAATTACGAGCAGATCCGAAAAGAGAAGCTTTTTTGAATTCCTCCAAACGTGATGGACTGCTGCACGATCCTTATTATGTACGTAAAATCATTGATAAGGAAGGCCACAGAGATGGATTCATTTGGCACGTGAAAGAGAAAGCTTAGAAAAGGTGTAAATAAGGGATATTTTCAAAAGCAGGGTGCTTCAACTATGAAAGCGGCCTGCTTTTCTATTGTTACTTATAAGGAGATCATTATTAACGCTTCTAATCCTGTCCATGATTAATACAATATGTGAGAATGTATATCCTCTATCAGAAAGCTCCTTCTTGATCATTTATGGTAAGATTCCAATTGATGGTGCAGTTCGAAAATTCGTATCTGTCCACAATAATTGAAGTCGGGAGTTTACGGTCATACTATTACATACTTCTATTCAAGAGGTGCTCCAAAAGTATATCAGTCTTTGGAACACGAGGCTGCGGATAAATTGGAAGGGCTGTATTTACACGGTTCGATAGTACTGGATGCCTATGTTAAAGATTGCAGTGATATAGACTTCGCGGCGGTCACAAGAAACCGATTAGCTGAAGCAGAAATACATACCCTTAAAAAGATTCATGAAGAGATTGCGGGATAGTTTCAATCACCTGAGATGGACGGAGTGTTTATTGTATCGGAGGATCTGGGGAAAATCAGACCGGATGACAATGCAGCCTTTCCTTACTATAATGATGGTAAATTGAAATGGGACACCAAGTTTAACCCAGTAACTTGGGTGCTTTTGAAAGAAAAGGGAATCAGTGTCTTAGGTCCTGATATAACCAAATTCCCTTTTGATGCCAGCAAGGACCTCCTGACTTCTTATGTAAGGGAAAACATGAATTCCTATTGGACAATGAGGGTCGAAAGGCTGGAGAATTCATTAAATCGAGATATGAATCATTCTTCCAAGGAGATTTCTGAAGAGGTTGAATGGACAGTACTAGGATTATTGCGTCAATACTTCACCTTGAAGGAATCAGATATAACTTCGAAAGCGGAAGCGGGAGAGTATGGATTGTTAAATCTACCAGAAAGATGGCACCCCATCATTCATGAAGCGTTGAATATTCGAAGCAATAAATATGTGAAGCTGTTTCAATTTGATAAGGAACGTGTGCTGGAAACTGTGAAATTCACCAAGTATTTGATTGACCACTGCAATAACATAAAATGCGGCAGGACAAATAGGGTAAAGTATTAAATGGCTGATTTAATACTATGCCTTTTAAGATACAAAAAAGAGCAAGTTCCAAAGTGAACCTGCTCTCTTTTGCTGCTATTAGATAAATGCGGCGCCCTTCAGTTATTATTCATCCGTTTTAGACCAGAATAGCTTCTTCTCTCTCTCAGCATGCTTGTCTAAAAAATCATAAATGACCCTCGCCAAGCTGTGTTCGCCCTTTGCGTCATGTCCGGCTTCCCATATCATCATTCCCCCGAAATCATTCTGCAGAGCCAGATCCGTTTTCCTCTGAATAGTGGATATTCCGTTATAGTGATATTTCACGCCATTTATGGTGGCAGCATCCTTGTCTGCATTATCGGCCCCATGTTCTATTACTTTAGAAAAGGAAAGAGGAGATTTTGACGGATCTTCAGGCTGTGCATAAAATGGGACTCCCAGAACCAACTTATCTTTAGATAGGCCGTTTTCTTCAAAAAAGGAGCTCCAGTAGTCTGCGATATTCTCAGCAAAAGGAAATGGAGACAGGTTAGCTGCGTTATAACCGCCGTCCCACTGGCCATCATAGGCCATGATATTTACATAGTCTACGTCATTGAACATCGAAGGAATAAAGACAACAGATTCATTCTTCCGGCCGGTCACACTGCTGACTTTAGAATAGACAGCGATAGAGAGCTCTTTATCATTCACATTTAGCTTGTAGTTCAATTCATTAACAAATGCAGCCAAATGTTCAGCATCCTTTACAGTCCGTGGGTGTTCAAAGTCGATATCCACGCCATCCAGATTCTCTTCTTTCACCACTTTTATCAATTCATTAACAAGTTTCGTCCGGGACTCGTCATTGTAAATTGCTTCTTTAAAGTAAGGATAGGTTTCGCCGCCTTCTATATGGAACCAGCCACCCACAGCGAGAAGCACTTTTGTGTCATGTTCGTGTGCCAGTCTCACAGCTTTGCGTAAATTATCCTTCGCATGGGCACCGCTGAATAGAAGATCACCTTTCTTTGTGGGGTGGGCAAATGAAAAAATCACGTGAGATAAATAAGGGTAATTGATTGTCTCTGGATCGTGATGATCCTGTATATACCCCATCACCACTTTGGACTGAGACTCATATTTTCCTTCTGCTTTTTTAAAAAGTGACTCCACTTCCTCTGAACGAAGATGATGATAAACTGCTTCAATTGTAAGGGTCTCAGCTTTTATATAGGAGATCCCGGCGTAAAAACCTGCTGAAAATGTTAAAACAGCCGCCGCTAATAGGAGAATGCCTCGCTTGTTCATAGATGAAATGCCTCCTGTCAGTTTCTGCTTTTAAAAGTTTACCAGAAAAATAGAGGAGAGAGAGATGGTAATATCAACCGATACCTCTTCAACAAAGCTTTCAAACCTGTGTTGAAAATGAATAGGAGCGAGGCGTCTTTCAAATACTAAATTTGGAAATCCACACACTAAGAGTGAATTATTTAAATGGAGTGATGAAATGAAGGCTGTAACCTACCAGGGAAAGTATTCAATAGCAGTAAAAAAAGTGGAGGCACCAAAAATCCAGGATCCTCAGGATGTTATCGTCAAAATCACCTCCACAGCCATTTGCGGGTCGGATCTTCATCTGTACCAAGGGAACTTTCCTTTGCCGATTGGGTATGTTATTGGACATGAACCCATGGGAATCGTGGAAGAAATCGGCCCTGAAGTCACCAAGGTGAAAAAAGGAGACCGGGTCGTTATTCCTTTTACTGTAGCATGCGGGACCTGTCATTACTGTAATCACCATCAGGAAAGTCAATGCGACAATGCCAACCCTCATTATGACTCCGGCGGTTATTTCGGGTATTCCGAGAAGTTCGGTGATCACCCCGGGGGTCAGGCAGAATACCTCAGAGTACCCTATGGAAATTACACTCCTTTTTTAATTCCAGAGAGCTGTGAACTGGATGACGAACACCTGCTGTTTCTCTCGGATGTCCTGCCGACGGCTTATTGGAGCGTAGAAAACGCAGGGGTCAAAAAAGGAGATACCGTCATCGTACTTGGCTGCGGACCTGTTGGATTGATGGCCCAGCAATTCGCCTGGAAAAAAGGAGCAGAAAGAGTCATTGCTGTGGATTACTTTGACTACAGGTTGAATAAGTCGAAGAAAATGAACAAAACGGAAACTTTTGACTTTACGAAATATGACGATATGGGAGAGACCCTTAAGGAATTAACAAATGGAGGGGCAGATGTCGTTATCGATTGTGTAGGGATGGATGGAAAGAAGTCACCGCTGGAGTTCGTTGAACAAAAAATGAAATTACAGGGTGGAACACTCGGACCCATCCAGATCGCTACCAAAGCAGTGAGAAAGTGCGGAACCGTTCAATTGACTGGTGTTTACGGCGGACTTTATAATATGTTCCCGCTTGGACCTTTTTTCACTAGGAATATTACCATTAAAACCGGTCAAGCTCATGCAAGAAGCTATATGGGGACCATGTATGACATGGTAGTCAAAGGGGAAATTGATCCGACGGCCATCATTACCCACAAACTCCCGCTGGACGATGCAGCCCATGGATACAACATCTTTAACAAGAGGGAAGACGACTGCATCAAAGTCATTCTGAAACCCTAATCAATACAACAAAAGCGGCTGTTCATTCTATAGTTTTGCATGAGAAGTGCATAACGGAAAACATATAATCACCCAATATAGTTCACATTGAAACAGGCTTAGAGATGCAATTATCTCTAAGCCTGTTCAGTTTCTCACAAAGAACACATCATAAACTGTATAAGCGCGAGTCTAACCTAGGGTAAAATTAGGATACATAGCAAGCTCATATTCCAACAAAGGGCGGTATACATAAAGAAGGATTTACCCTCATTTATGTGGAATTTATTGGGTGCTGATAGATAACTAATTTTTAGAAAGGCAGGGGATATGAGATGCATAAATGTAAAAGCTGTGGAGGAAATTCGTTTGTAAAAGTACCAGAGTATGAAAAAGAACTAACTGTTTGTTTAGATTGTGGGGAGGCAGCTTCAATTCGGTTCGTAAATCCAAGTATTTTAAAGAAATATATCAAACCAGATAATCAAAAGTAAACATATATTCAAGGAGCCACATTTTAATATCTCACCTATATAAATTCGAGAAATTAGAACCAGAGAGTATTCCATCAACAGATTAATTAAAGGAAGCTGGATGCCGAAGCAATTTAATTTTCATAACAAAAAGACTCGCGATTGACGTAACGGGTGCGTTTAGTTTAAAGGTATTAGAGTGGTGTATAAAGAAGTAATATACATCACCTAAAAATGGAGTGTAGATTATGATTCGTAATTATTCACCTGCAGATTCGGAGAGAGTCAATGAATTGTTTAACACCATAGACACCGGATATGTAGTAGAAAAAGCAGAAGAAATCGAAAAAAGTGCGGGCAAATTCATCCTTTACGAAGAAGATGGAGTGAAAGGAGCCGCCTATGCAGTATTGTCTGTTAATGGTGCAGGCGAAAAACAGGCCGATGTAAAAATTTATGTTGAGCCTTCGTCCAGAAATAATGGAATAGGAACACAATTATTTCATGAGCTTTCATCCTATGCAGAAGCCGAGAAACAGGAAGTGTTAACTGCTTCTATTCGTGTAGATAAGCTGGACCCAGCAGGTTTCTGTAAGAAAAACGGAATGGATAAATGGTGGGGTTCACCCTCACTTGTCTATAAAGGACCTCCTTTTCCAGAACCAAAGACCACTTTTGATCTCTATGATGATAAGCTTTTTCAACAGTTTGTCAAAATCGTCCAGGATTGCTACTATCCCTTACACAAAGAAATCGACCTGAAGCCTTATCTTGCTTCTCCTGAAAGTGTAAAGACCTATCAATTGAGAAATCCGGGGAATGTTTATGTTGCTATGGATGGCGAAAACGTAATGGCTTCTGTGTCGATTGGAAAAGGGGAAGTGGATAATTTAATGGTTTCCCCTCACTATCAAAAAAGAGGATTAGGGAGAGATGCTCTTCACTTTGCTATGAACAGGATGCTGCAGGAAGGACACAAAGAAATTCACATCTGCTATATGGAAAACAATAAAGCAGCCGAAAAATTATACTATTCGGCAGGCTTTAAAATGTTAGAGAATATGAATGTTTATCGGAAATACATACTTTGACAGTAAGGAGTCCAGATGAAAACAGTAAATGGTTACACGTTAAAACAAACAGTTTTGGATTCGTGGAAAGAAAGATTTGTTCCGGAAAACCAAATTTTATTTTTCAGGGAAGCTCCAGGTTTCATACCTTCTGAAGAATACTTACCCGGAACTTCCCCATCCTTTACCCTGGATGAGAGAACTGCATTTGCCACCTGGTCTGTTAGCAAACAAGGAAGATATATTGCCAAGATTGAAAAGGACACTTTTCTAGAGTTAAATGAAGGCCAACGAAAGAAAGTTATAAGAGAACAGTGGCTGCTTCAAAGAGGACTGGTTTTTACTGAAGAGGAAATTATTCAATTACTGAGGGTAGCCGCTCATTCCGATGAAAATCTGAAGGTTCTTGAGTCATCCTCTTTTGTTGATGCGAATACTAAAAAGAAGATATTTATGCTGCAGCAATTTCTTTGGAATTCGTTATCTTCACGAGTGCAGACTCAGTTCCTGTTAAACTATGCAGAATTGTGGATAGATGATTACGCTGCATTTGCTAATTTAAAGGAGCCGGATCAACAGCAATTAACAGAAGAATATTCAGATCTCTCGGTATTTTTTGATACTTTTTCTTCTAAAAATGGCCCTAACTGCCTCTCAGCGGCGGCAGCAGGATTCACAGGGGATAAGGAGATCATTAAAGAGTGGATGAAGCCCGATAGATTCCAGGCTCTCTTGAATCATTATGGATATAGACCGATTGATAACGTCACTCCTGAAAAAGGTGATGTTATGGTGTGGAGAGACTACCAGAATGAAATTATGCATGCTTGCTTCCTCTTGAACAACGAGTACAGTTTCAATAAGCATGGACAGACCATGTTCAACCCCTGGCAGGTCCTGTCTGTAAATGAGGTTTTGAATACGTGGAATAGTGAAGCGAGTTATATGGAGATTTATAGAAAAAATTAAAAAACCGGACAAGGAATGACCTCGTCCGGTTTTCATCATACTGTGGCAGATGCCAGCAAATTCTCAATATCCTGCTCCATATCAATTGGATCTGTTGTACACTCGAAACGCTTGATCACTTCTCCGTTAGAATCAATAAGGAACTTTGTGAAATTCCACTTGATCGAATAGTCGTCAGTCAAATACTCAGGATGTTTCGCATTTAATAGCGGGATGAGTATTTTGGCAACTGGGTGAAATTTATTAAATCCTTCAAACGACTTTTTATGTGTAAGATAGTCAAACAGGGGATGCATGTTTTCATCTCGCACATCAACCTTCTGGAATAACGGGAAATTCACCCCATAATTCAGAAGACAGCTGTTTTGGATTTGTTCGTTTGAATCCGGTTCCTGATTATCAAACTGGTTGCAAGGGAAACCTAATATCACAAATCCTTTGTCTTTGTATCGGTCATAAAGCTTTTGCAAATCCTCATACTGATAAGTGAAACCGCATCTTCCTGCTGTATTGACGATCAAAACAACCTTCCCTTTGTATTCTTCAAGAGACTTTTCCTGTCCATTCATGGATATAGCTTTGTGGGTATAAATACTCATATTAACCCTCCTGTATAGTAATATTTAACTAGTTATTTAGTAATGTATTTATTATACCTTCTCTTGAATGGATAGCAATTAAATTGCTTTCTTTCAACACACTGGCCGAGAAGCGAATTTTTGTTCTGATTCACCGCTGACCTGAAGAGTTCTGTACATTAGGGGAATTAGCCATACTCTTTGCTGAAGTCTGTGACCTTAGTAGAATTTCCCTTAAAATAGTTTGATAATAATAAAAACTGTGTTAAAATGCATATAAATAAATATCCGAACCACTGGGGGAGCCTTTTAAAGGCTGAGATTAAAGTGTACTTTAAGACCCTTTGAACCTGATCTAGTTCATACTAGCGGAGGGAAGTGAGCGTCATTGACACTAATAATCTACCATTTAGTTTATTATTCAAGCCGCCTTCCTTTTTCAGGGAGGCGGCTTTTTGTTGTCTATTTTTAGGCTGTTTCCGCAAAGATTGTGGTTATGGAAAAGCAGTGGCTTTCCGCTCCAGCCACCCGGCCTCAATGGCTGCACCTGTTTAAACAGTGGAAACGCACTGTTATGCTCCGACATGAAAATGTTCTCAAAAGAAGAAAAGGCGGAGGTTTCTATGGATAAATGTCTACTGCATGCTGTCACTTCCGGAAATAGACCTGTAAATGAGGTAGTATCCATCTGCCAGGATATCAATCCTTATGTCGACAGCCTGCATATCAGAGAGCACAGGAAGACAGCAAGAGAAATTTATGAGATAGGAAAGGAATTGATAGAGTCTGGCATACCGGTGAGCAAGCTCGTTGTGAACAACAGGGTCGATGCAGCTGCTGCGCTTGGTATTCCAAGAGTCCAACTGGGCTTTCACAGCCTTCCTGTATCAGCTATTAAGAATGCCTATCCAGAATTATCTATTGGCAAATCTGTTCACTCCCTGAAAGAAGCACTCGCAGCAGAAGAGGAAGGAGCAGATTCACTATTATATGGTCATGTTTATCCCACTCTTTCCAAAGAGGGCTTACAGCCAAGGGGACTGGAGGAATTGAGGGATATCGCCGATGCGGTTTCTATCCTAGTTTTTGCGATAGGAGGAATTAAGCCATCTAATGTAAAGGAGGTGGTACAGACAGGGTGCTATGGAGTCACGGTCATGTCAGGAATTTTCAATGCTGTAAAGCCGAGTAAAGCGGCCTATGAATATAAAAACCAATTGGAGAGGATGCTGCATGAATAAAGTATATGACGTAATAGTGGCCGGGGGAGGAATTATCGGAAGTTCGATCGCTTACCAACAGGCTAAGCTCGACAAGAAAGTACTTATCATCGAGCGGTATAGCCTTGGAGCTGAAGCTTCAAGTGCGGCAGCTGGTATGTTGGGTGCGCAGGCAGAAATTCATGAAAATGCTGCTATGCTTCAGCTGGCCCTGAAAAGCCGGAGTATGTTTCCCCAGCTGCTTCAGGAACTGGAGGACTGGACAGGAATCAATGCCGGCCTTGTGAATAAAGGAATGATAAAAATAGCTCAATCATCAGGTGAGGCCGCTCATCTTCAAAAGCAGGTCCACTATCACGCTGGGTGGGACCCGGAAGTCAAATGGCTGAATGGCAAGGAACTGCTGCAGCACGAACCCGCTCTTTCCACCAAATTGGAGGGAGGCATGCTCATTCCGAATGACGGGCAGGTCATGGCACCACAACTTTCGAAAGCGTTTGCGAAAGGTGCAGCGGCTCATGGAGCAGACATTATCGAGTTTTGCAAAGTTGAAAACATCATGTTTAAGGGCCAGCGTGTGAAAGGATGCGAGACCTCCCAGGGCCGGGTTTTATCAGACCATCTGGTTATTACAACAGGCGCCTGGGCTGGGGAGTTATTGAAAAAGACAGGGTTAACTCTGCCTGTGAGTCCAGTAAAAGGGGAATGTTTCTCAGTTGTTCCCTCACATCCGATCATTCAGTCAACCGTTTTTTCGGAAAGCGGCTGTTATATCGTTCCCAAAAAAGATGGCAGGCTGATTGTCGGCGCAACCACCCTCGTCAATCGCTGGGATAAGGATGTTTCATTAAAAGGTGTGTCCTCTTTATCACAAAAATCCATCGACCTGCTTCCTGACATTAAATACGCGAAGTGGGAAAAAGCCTGGGCAGGCATCCGCCCCCAGACAGGAGACGGACTTCCCTACATTGGACCGCACCCTGCCTATGAAGGACTTTATATTGCAGCCGGACACTACCGCAACGGTATTCTTTTGAGTCCTATAACCGGGAAAATGATTTCAGATATGATTGAACGAAAAGTTCCAGAGAAAGAGGAAGCTCTTTACCAATCGTTTAAAGTGGATCGCAATAGCATCCCAATAAATTTAGGTTAGGGGGAATAGAGTTGAACTTAATTATAAACAGTGATGAAGTTCTGGTGGATGATGCAGTAAGTACTGTGGCGGACCTTCTTTCATATTTCGAGTTAGATCAGAAAGTCGCCATTGTAGAATTGAACCGGGTGATTCTTGAAAAAAGCAAGCATGCAGACGCAAGACTAGCCAACGGTGATGTAGTAGAAATCGTACACTTTGTAGGAGGCGGATGAAATGTTGAAGATAGGTTCTTATGAGTTCTCATCAAGATTGTTATTAGGTACAGGAAAGTATCCTGATTTTGATATACAAAAGAAGGCCGTGAATGTTTCCGGGACGGAGGTCCTTACCTTTTCGGTACGCCGCATGAATATTTTTGAAAAAGGGCAGCCGAATTTCCTGGAGAAGCTTGATGTGAAAAAGTATACGCTGCTTCCCAACACAGCAGGAGCAAAAACAGCTGAAGAAGCAGTCCGAACAGCCAGGCTTGCAAGAGCTTCCGGGTTGTGTGACATGATTAAAGTTGAGGTGATCGGTGATTTCCAAACCCTTTTGCCTGATCCGATTGAAACGCTGAAAGCATCAGAACAACTTCTGGATGAGGGCTTTACCGTTCTTCCTTACACCTCGGATGATGTCCTGCTTGCTAAGAGGCTTCAAGAGATGGGTGTTCACGCCATTATGCCTGGAGCTTCTCCTATAGGCTCGGGGCAGGGCATTATCAACCCCCTTAATCTGAGCTTCATCATTGAACAGGCAGCTGTGCCCGTTATAGTGGATGCCGGCATCGGCTCACCTGCTGACGCCGCTTATGCAATGGAACTTGGAGCAGATGGAGTCTTATTGAATACAGCTGTCTCAGCTGCAAAGGATCCTGTTAAAATGGCTAGAGCAATGAAACTCGCGATTGAAGCAGGCAGGCTCGGTTACGAAGCAGGCAGGATACCCAAGAAAAGATATGCCTCCGCCAGCAGTCCTTTGGAAGGAATGAGCACCATTTGAACAACCGTTATTCCAGACAAGAACTATTCAGCGGAATCGGGCCCTCCGGCCAGGGAACACTATTCAAAAAACATGTGCTGATTATAGGAGCAGGTGCACTTGGAAGCGGCAGTGCCGAAGCTCTTGTGAGGGCTGGGATAGGCAAAGTGACTATAGTGGACAGAGATTACGTCGAGTGGAGCAACCTGCAGCGTCAGCAGCTGTATACAGAACAGGATGCCGAAGAAAGAATCCCTAAAGCTGCAGCAGCTCAAAGAAGACTGAAAAAAATTAATTCCTCAGTCACAATAGAGGCAATTATAGAGGATGCAGGGGTTGAGGAACTCGAGAAACTCCAGAAAGACGTGGATCTTATTATAGATGCCACTGATAACTTTGAAACAAGAATGATCATCAATGATATTTCGCAAAAGTATGGAATTCCATGGGTGTACGGTGCTTGTGTCGGAAGCTATGGAATCAGTTACACCATCATCCCTGGAAAAACACCATGCCTTCATTGTCTTATGGAAAGTGTCCCTCTGGGAGGAGCTACATGTGATACAGCAGGAATTATTGGTCCGGCAGTCGGGATGGTCGTCAGTTACCAAACCGCTGAAGCACTGAAGCTGCTGGTGGGTGACCTTGGATCCTTAAGAACCAAGCTTGTCACCTTTGATCTTTGGAGTAATCAGCACTCGGCCATATCTCCTCAAGGGTTAAAGAAAAAAGAATGCCTCTCCTGCGGAAGCAAACCGAGTTATCCATTTCTCAACTATGAAAACCAAACTAAAACAGCGGTGCTTTGCGGAAGGAATTCTGTGCAGATCCGGCCTGCTGGCAAAGTTAGGAGGGACTTGGATAAGGCAGCAAACAGACTGGCTAAAACAGGAGGAAAAATAGAGAGGAACCCTTTTCTATTATCATTCGAAATTTTCGGTAACCGCTTAGTCCTTTTCCAAGATGGGCGAGTGCTTATTCACGGAATAAGTGATATAAGCGAAGCAAAGAAGATTTATCACCGTTATTTAGGATAGGAGGATGTTCATGGAGACTGTTAAAGCATTAACAATCGCTGGTTCCGACAGCGGCGGAGGAGCCGGAATCCAGGCAGACATCAAAACCTTTCAGGAGTTGAAGGTATATGGCATGTCAGCCATTACTGCTGTAACAGCACAAAATACGCTTGGTGTACAAGGGGTATTCCCAATAACTCTGAAAGGGATCCAGCAGCAGCTTGCATCCATAGCTGAAGATCTTTCTCCGCAAGCTGTCAAAACCGGCATGCTGTTCAATAGTGATGTGATCCAGCTTGTTGCCGAATCTATTAAACTGTATCAATGGGGCAATCTCGTAGTCGATCCAGTCATGGTGGCCAAAGGAGGCTCACCTCTTTTACAAGAAGAGGCGGTGGAAGCTCTAAGAAAACAACTGATTCCGCTCAGTACAGTCGTCACCCCCAATATACCAGAAGCAGAAGTTATAACCGGCATGCAAATTGACAGTATGAAAAAACGCAAAGAGGCTGCTGAAGCAATCTTGAACTTGGGTGCGGCGTCTGTAGTCATCAAAGGAGGCCATGATGAAACTGAAACTGCGTCCGACCTTTTCTATGATGGAACCCGATTCTCCCTCTATTCCGGCCCAAGAATAAGAACAAAAAATACCCACGGAACAGGCTGTACGTTTTCAGCGGCAATCACGGCTGAGCTTTCAAAAGGTAAATCACTTGCCGATTCTATTCAAACAGCGAAAGGGTTCATACAGGCTGCCATCGAGCAGGATCTTCATATAGGTGAGGGGCATGGACCCACCAATCATTGGGCCTATAACAGCAAGGAGGTGGCTGCTCTTGACGCTTAGAGATTCGTTGTCATGTTATTTTGTGATGGGAAGTACCAATTGTACAGATGACCCCAGAAAAGTTCTTAGAGATGCACTTTCGGCTGGAGTAACGATGTTTCAGTTCCGGGAGAAAGGCGAAAGCTGCCTAACGGGAATAGAGGCAGTTAATCTCGCAGCTGATTTGCATGCCATCTGCAAGAAATATAGAGTCCCATTTATCGTTAATGACAATATTGATCTAGCTCTCGAAATAGAAGCGGACGGAGTTCATATCGGGCAGGAAGACGGTGATGCTGTGGAGATACGAAAACGGATGGGCAGCAGGATACTCGGCATTTCTGCGCATTCTCTTACTGAAGCAAATGCAGCAATCAAGGCAGGTGCCGATTATTTAGGTGTCGGCCCAATGTATCCGACAATTACAAAGAATGATACCAGGCCGGTCAGCGGTCCAATCCTTATAGAAGAGCTGAAGACAAATGGAATTCACCTTCCAATCGTAGGCATCGGAGGGATAAACGCCAATAATGCTACTGAAGTCCTTCATGCAGGTGCGGAGGGGGTCGCAGTCATATCCTGTATAAGCAGCAGCAGGGATCCGAAATCTTCAGTCAGAAATTTAAAAACGGTAATACAAGAGGCAGGAAAATAATTCAATAAAATTTCAGCATTCGGAAACCATTGTCTGCTCTCCCTCGTCTAACAAGTAAGGAATTTAAGGAGGGAATGACTATGACTGCCGATCAAAAAAGAACTGTATTTCTTTTAATGCTGGTTTCCACCCTTATAGGAGTAACTATTAGACTTTTAGATGTCACCCTTTCATCCCACGAGCTTGTATCTTTTTACAGCTTGGATATCCTGATTCTAATGATCATAATGGTGCTAAGCGGGACAGGACTCCTTCTGGTCAGATCAAAAACTTTACCATTAAAGAAGCAAAGGTGATACAAGTGACAACTGATTTTTATTGTGAGGAAGTATTAAGCGGCAAAACCCAAGTAGAGATAGTGGCAGAAACGGAACATGTGCTGGCTTATCATCATACCAAGCCATTTTATCCGGTACATATAGTTGCCATCCCTAAAAAACATATAACATCATTGACAACAATTGAAGAAAATGACCACTTTATACTGATGGACCTGATGCTTATCATAAAAGACATATCCGCCAAGGTTTTGGACCAGCATGAATCCTGCAAGGTGATAACAAATCTCGGGAAGTATCAGGATTCAAAGCATCTCCACTGGCATATTGTGTCAGGGGAGCCATTGAAACAAAAGAAATAACTAAGATACCCCTAGTTGATGGCCCTTAAGTTCAAAGCTTCTTCAGTACCGAATACGTCCAGTGACCCTCACTGGGCCTATTTTTTTGAATTCTTATTACTGTTCTTAATTGAGCTTCCCCTAAATCAACCGTATTCTCAGCTCCCTCTTAGTTCACCGTTTTTCATTTCTTTAAAGAACCTATTCAGTATTCTTTAATATGACCGATACTATAGTTAGATAGATAATATGATAGTTAAATTAAGTAGAATGAACAGGGGTTGCATGTATGAAACTGGGGTTACTTAAACGATCAAAGAAAACTGAAAATACAAGCGTGACAGCAGAAAACATAAAAGACCAAGTCCGGATTGAGCTGGACTCTTCCGGCTATATCAAACAACTTAATATGATCGGAATGTCTGAAGAAGATTTATTTTATATAAAAAGTCTCCAGCCTTCTGTCAGAGAAAATTTAGATGACATTGTTGATCAATTTTATAAAAACCTCAGCATTGAAGAAAGTCTTCTCAACATCATTAATGATAATAGTTCAATTGACAGGCTGAAGAAAACACTCCACCGCCATATCGATGAAATGTTTAATGGGGTGATTGACAACGACTTCATTGAAAAGAGGTTTGTCATTGCCAATGTTCATGTCAAAATCGGTCTAGAACCAAAATGGTATATGTGCGCCTTTCAAGGCTTGTACCAATCTCTTCTTGAAATCATCGATAAGCAAGACTACAGCTTTGAGGAATTCAAGATTTATAACCTGGCTGTATCAAGAATATTAAACCTTGAACAGCAAATTGTCCTTGAAGCGTACGAGAAGGAAAACGATCGAATTCGTTTAGAGGCAGAGAATGTTAAGAGTACTATGATTCAAAACGTGAACCGCAATGCTGAAGAACTAGCGGCAATCAGTGAGGAAACGAGTTCAGCCATCCAGGAAATTGTTCATAAATCCAGGGACATTGAGAGTGTGACACAACTTGGTTCCAAAATTGCCATAGAAACCGAGGAACAATCGAATGAGGGTAAGAATAAATTAAAAAACCTTGAAGCCGTCATGACAAATGCAGATGGTAATATGAACAAAATCTCTAATGATATGGCGCAGCTGATAACTTCTTCAAAGAAGATAGAACAGATTGCTGTAATGGTGACATCTATTGCCGACCAAACCAATCTTCTTGCATTGAACGCTGCCATTGAAGCAGCCAGAGCCGGAGAAAATGGAAAAGGTTTTGCCGTGGTAGCTGGAGAGGTTAGAAAACTAGCCGAAAATACGAAAGAAGCTGTTTCACAAGTAGGAAATCTGATCAGTGAAATTAATACTTCATCAAACACTATGTCCTTGACACTTACTGAAATTAAGGATGGAATACAATCCGGTGCTCTTGAAACACAAGAAACCAATGCGTTCTTTGACAGTATTCTCTCTTCCATGGTACACGTCAAACAACAAAACCTGCAGATCGCCAGGGAAATATCAGACTTGACGGAAATTTTTCAGGACATTAGCGGTGCGGTTCAACAAGTGGCTGTAACCTCCGATGAATTATCAACTGTCACCAGCAGGATTTAGATATGCTTTAATATAGAAGATACAAAAGACGATTTGCTCAAAAAATAAATCAGATTTTTTTTGCGAATTCATATTGACTTCACGCAAACGTTGCGATATATTTATTTAAATTTATATGAAACGTTGATAAGGACACGAGTTTTTCTTGACCGGTTCACAGAGAGGGAAGGCATGGCTGAAAACTTCCTAATGCTGAAGGAGAAACTTACCGCCTTGGAGTTGTATTGAGGAACTTAAGTATTCAATACCGTATTGCTGCGATAAAGCACCATAAGCCGCCAATTTTTCTGGCGGGAAGTTGGGTGGAACCACGGGTCCAAAGCACACTCGTCCCTTTTTAGGTCTGTATATAAAAATAAATAAGCATAGCGATAAGGACACGAGTTTTTCAAAAACGGTTCACAGAGAGGGAAGGCATGGCTGAAAACTTCCTAACGCAGATGAAAACACTTACCGCCTTTGAGCCGCATTGGTGAACATGTAAGTAATCAATGCCGCAGATGCTGCGATAAAGCATGAATGAAGCCGTCAGTTTTTTCTGGCGGGAAGCTGGGTGGAACCGCGGGTCAACACACACTCGTCCCTTTTTGAGGGATGGGTGTGTGTTTTTATTTTTTATAAAAAAGGAGTGGAGAAGATATGAGTGAAAGTAAAATACTCATCAAGTTTCCAGATGGACAGAAAAAAAGTTTCCCCGCGGGAATATCATTATCCGATATAGCACAATCAATCAGCCCCAGCTTGAAGAAAAAATCGGCAGCAGGGAAGGTGAATGGTGACCTGTATGATTTAAATCGTCCCATTAATGTAGATGCTCGGATAGAGTTGCTGAGTTTAGTTTCACCTGATGGAATCAAATTGATCAGACACAGCACAGCTCACTTAATGGCTCAAGCACTCAAAAGACTTTATGGACATTTACATTTAGGGGTTGGTCCAGTCATTGAAAATGGCTTCTATTATGATGTAGAACTGGATCACACTATTTCTCAATCGGATTTAGAAAAAATCGAGAAGGAAATGAATAAAATCATTGCAGAAAACCACCGCATTCTTCGGCAGAAAGTTTCAAGAGAAGATGCGAGGGACTTGTTTTCTGAAGACCCATTAAAATTAGAACTGCTAAAAGAGATTCCTTCTGGAGAAGAAATCACTGTCTACAAGCAAGGTGAATTTCTTGATCTATGCAGGGGGCCTCATTTGCCTTCGACTGGTGTAATAAAACATTTTAAATTGACTCATGTTTCGGGTGCATACTGGCGCGGAGACAGCAATAACAAAGTACTGCAGCGAATTTATGGAGTCGCATTCGGGTCGAGGGAAGAGATGGAAGAATACGTTCATTTTCAAAAGGAAGCCCAAAAACGGAATCACCGAAAGCTCGGCAGTGAGCTGGAGCTCTTCATGTTCTCTGAGGAGGCACCGGGTATGCCGTTTTACTTGAATAATGGACAAAAAATCCGAAATGAACTCCAGTTCTTTCTAAGGCAGCTTCAACATTCTTTTGACTATGAGGAAGTCCAGACACCGATTATGATGAACCGAAAGCTCTGGGAACAATCAGGACACTGAGATCATTACAAGGACAACATGTATTTCTCAAAAGTTGATGAACAGAATTTCGCACTCAAACCAATGAACTGTCCAGGCCATATGCTGATCTATAAAGATAAATTGCATTCCTACCGGGACCTTCCAATCCGGATGGCAGAGTTCGGGCAAGTACACCGCCATGAATTCAGCGGTGCATTGAACGGAATGCTGCGGGTAAGGACATTCTGCCAGGATGATGCTCACATATTTGTGACACCTCAGCAAATTGAAGAAGAAATTACTTCAGCCTTGAAACTGATAGACTATGTATACAAGACATTCGGTTTTGAATACAGTATTGAACTTTCCACTCGGCCAGAAGATTATATGGGGGAAGAAGCTCTTTGGGATAAAGCTGAAGGTTCTCTCAAAAATGTCCTGAAAGACCTGGGATATGATTTTTCTATCAATGAAGGGGACGGTGCCTTCTACGGACCTAAGATCGACATCCATATCAAGGATGCCCTAAAAAGAAGCCATCAGTGTGCCACTGTTCAGTTGGATTTCCAAATGCCTGAGAAATTTGATTTGCACTATATCGATGAACATAATGAAAAAGTCAGACCGGTTGTCATCCATCGCGCGGTCTTCGGTTCCTTAGACCGCTTCCTCGGCATTCTTATTGAACACTTCGCCGGAGCGTTCCCAGTTTGGCTGGCACCAGTCCAAGTCAAGGTAATACCGGTTTCCAACAAACATCATCATGAGTATGCTGCAAAGGTATTCAGCAGGTTAAAACAAGAAGGAGTTCGAGTTGAACTGGATTACCGGGAAGAAAAGATCGGTTACAAAATGAGAGAGGCTCAAATGAAAAAGATTCCTTGCATTCTGGTCATCGGCGATAAAGAAGCTCAAAAAGAAACTGTGAATGTGCGGAGATACAAAAGTGATGAAACAAACGAAGTCTCCTTAGATGAATTTTTATCTTCCATCAATAAAGAGATTCTTGAAAAAAGCCTATGAACAGCCAGCCGTCTTTCTCTAAGAAAGATGGCTCTTCTTGTGAATAGAAAACAATACCAAAAAGTAAAAGGTATCTTCCCGTTTTTGGAGAATTTACATATGGGAGGGATTCTTATGCAATTAACAGAAAGATGGAGTGCAGTCGATGGATACTTCAGCGAAAAACTGCATGGCACAGACACCTTGATGGCATCAATTTTGCAAAGAAATCGTGAAGAAGGCCTGCCTTCGATTGATGTTTCACCCAATCAGGGAAAATTTCTGCATTTACTTGTAAAACTTAAAGGCGCAAAAAGGATTCTGGAGATTGGTACCTTAGGCGGCTACAGCAGTGTCTGGATGGCGAGGGCACTTCCTGAAGACGGCGAGCTGCTTTCATTGGAATTCAGCGAGAAACACGCTGCTGTCGCCAACGATAACATCCGATTGGCGGGATTGGAAAACAAAGTAAATATATTGACAGGACCTGCATTGGATACTCTGCCGACACTGAAGGATAAAGGATATGATTATTTTGATTTTATCTTCATTGACGCCGATAAATCCAATAATCCTCATTATTTTCAATGGGCTATGAAGCTTTCCGGCCCCGGGACAGTGATTATTGTAGACAATGTCGTACGCAAAGGGAACATTGTCGAGGAGGAAAGTGAGGACCCGAACATAACCGGTACAAGGGAAATGTTCGACCTATTGTCAGAAGATACCCGAATAGACAGTACAGGTATCCAAACAGTCGGCAGTAAAGGATACGATGGACTTGTCTTTGGAATCGTGAAATAAGCCAGCAGGAGGAAAACAATGATCAAACTAGTACCAATGACTTCTGAGGAATTCGAACCGTTCTTGGAGAGATCTGTTAAAAACTATGCAGAACAAAAAACAGAAGCGGGCAATTGGACAGAGGAAGAAGCACTGGAAAATTCCAAAAGTGATTTTCAGCGGCTTCTACCTGAGAGGGAGAATTCAATCGATAACCGCCTGTTTACTATCTGGAAAGATGAGAAATCTGTAGGTTCGATCTGGATTGCCAAAATTGCAGAAGATACTGGATATATTTATGACATCTACATTAATCCGGATCAACAGGGTAAAGGCTATGGCAAGCAGGCGATGCTGGAGATAGAGACAGTGGCAAAAGATTTAGGCTTCAGTAAAATCGACCTTCATGTTTTCGGCCACAATCACAAAGCTAGGAATCTGTACGAAATGTTAGACTACGAAGTCACCAATGTCATTATGTCTAAAAAAATATAGTATTGAAGAAACCACCAGCCATGTGCTGGTGGTTTCTATTTTCAGGGTTGACACGCGCCTGTTAGAGCAGAATGCAGCACATACAATGATTACACCTAGGAGCAACCACGGAAATCTATCATAAAAGCATAAAAAGTTTTATAAAAGCTTTAGATGATGAAAAGCATTTGGTGAACAAACGAAAAAATTTCTGATCCAGCAATTTTTTTCAAATTTATACTTGACGTTCCACTTGGAGACATTGTATAGTCTATATATACTTTATCACATAAAAGCATAAAAGCGTTAAAGCGGAAAAGCAATTCACAAAACAATTACATAAATGGCAGTGTGCGGAAGCAGTAGCAGGTAAGTGAGCAGCAGCAGAGACTGAATGGTTGGTGAGAGTTCAGGCAGCTTACAGGTGAATTACACCGGACGTTTTACTGTCACTCAATGAAGTGGTAGGAAAAGATAGATAGTCTTTTCCTACAACAAGGGTGGTAACGCGGAGCTCCTTCGTCCCTTATGGGTGAAGGGCTTTTTTGTATTCTTTTTTAAAAGGGGGCAGGAAAATGGCAGTAGTAAAAGAGAAAATCCCATTAGAATTTCATAGAATGAGCAGAGCAGAACAACACGCATGCTTAGATAACTTCTTAAGCCGGCTTCACTTTAGAAGAGAAGTAAAGTCATTCTCAAAATCAGAAATACCTATAGAGATTATCAAAAATGCTATAAAGGCAGCAGGCACCTCTCCATCAGGCGCCAATCAGCAGCCCTGGTCGTTTGTATTGGTTTCCGACCCAAAAGTAAAAACTCAGATAATAAACGAAGTCAGGAGTGAAACCCCAACGCTGGTACAAGCACCCTATATTGTTGTGTTACTGAAACAGAAGTATGGACAGGAGAAGGATGTTTCTGGGAAGACGGTTAAGGTAAAGCACTATTACCCAAATGAATCTGTTGGGATTTGCGGAGGTTTCTTCATAACAGCATTAAATCAAGCGGGGCTTCATTATAACTTGCACAAACCCGTCAAATTATTGTCATCCATTCTCCAGCGTTCTGAAAAAGAAGAACCCTTTATGGTTTTTTCCATAGGGATAGCAGACGAATGGGAAGATAAAAAGCATCATAATCTGCAAGATTTTGTGTCCTTTGATTTTAAAGAAGAATCCAGAGAGTTCGAGATATCAGCAGTGCCATCCCATAAATCTGGTCCAGCTCTTTCCTCAGCAGATTACTATAACAGCATTAAAAAGCGGAGGAATATAAGGGACTTTTCTCAAGAAGAGATTCCCGCTCCTCTTTTTACAAAATCATTCGGGGCCCTGTACTCCAGTCCATTCTCTGATTCCTATAGGTTTGCTGTTATATCCAATGAGGAAACGAAAGCACTGATAAGGGAAAAGGCGGAAGAAGAGGAAAAGAAATTTTATGAAGAGAAAATAACTAATGAGTGGAGAGATGTACTAAAGCCGCTCGGCACAAACTGGGAAAAAGCCCATCTTACAGATGCGCCATACCTTATCATCGGGTTTAAAGTCAATAACGATATAGATCATGATTTATCATACTGGGATAAAAACCGTCCGATTGTTTCATCAGGTGTCAATACCGGCATCCTAATGAGTGCCCTCCATCATGCCAACCTGTGTATGCTGACCCATACACCGAGTCCGATGATGTTCCTGCGGGACCTTCTCCATAGGCCAAAAAACGAAGTGCCCATTGTAGTGATTCCAGTCGGATATCCAGCTGACCAGTGTCAGGTGCCGAATATAAACAAGAAACCACTGAGAGACATTTTAACAACTTTTACAGAAAGCGAAGGTGAACCATCATGAAAAATGGATTAAAACGAGAATTAGGAAAATGGCACGGTTACGCTTTGATGATCGGCGGCATGGTCGGCTCCGGAATATTTGTAGTAACAGGTGAAGCGGGAGCACAAGCTGGTCCTTCAGTGCCTTTTGGCTATGTAGTACTCTTACCAGTACTATTGTGTTCAGCACTCGCTTACTTGATTTTTATGAGCACTCCGCTTGGGAACAGTCCTGGCGGTGCATACGTTCATATCAGCCGGACCTTCAATAACTACTTTGCCGGATTCCTGTTCATGTGGTTTCAGTACATTGCTCTACTTGGCGTAATGGCCATCATGGCGATTTCATTCGGCGACTACCTTTCAAGTGTAATAGGAGCTGGTAACACTGCCATCTTAGCAACTGTTCTGCTGCTTGTATTTTACCTTTTGAATATTGTAGGGGTTAAATGGTTCGGTGTTGTACAGCTTGTCATGTCAGCCGTGCTTTTCATCGCCATCCTTGTCCTGGTAGTACCTGGAGTATTCTTCATTGAAACAGAAAACTTTTCACCTATGCTGCCAAATGGAGTGAGTGGGTTTATAGCCATCCTCCCATCCCTTTTCTTTGCTTACTTTGGGTTCGAGCAGCTGGCTCAGGCCGGCGGGGAAATGAAGAATCCGCAGAAAGCCATGCCAAGAACGATGCTGATAGGATCATTCGCAACAGTTATCATTTATTTCTTGATTTCCATCGTAGCATTTGGTGTTATTCCATACGATCAGCTCGCTCAATCTCAAAGCGCCATGTTTGATGTGGCTTCAGTATACCTGCCTGCAGGAGGGGAATGGATTGTCATGGTCGGCATCATAATGGCCTTTGCGACAACGCTGAATTCCTTGGTGATGGTCGTTTCAAGGATTCTATTCGCCTTTGCGGAAGACCGGGTAATCCCGGTTGGAATTGCCAAAGTGAATAAACGCTTTAACACACCTCATATAGCGATCACAATCAATACAGTTATTGTCCTGGGCCTTATATGGACAAGAACGCTGGATTACCTTTTAAACGTATCTTTGCAAGGGATGTTCCTGATGTACATCGGCCATGCCATTGCAATGATTGCACTGCCGTTCGTCAGGCCGGCATTATTCCAAAGTGCATTGATCAAACCAAAGCTGCCTTTGATTATCTGCTGCGGAGTCTTTTCTTTAAGTGTACTGGTATTCTTCAGCTACACCCTGATTTTCTCCGTCTTCAAGCTTTTACTGATCTGGTCTGCAGTCGGAGTGGTCATCTTCCTTTTAGGAAGAATACAAGGGAAGAACAAACAGTTTGATTATCACAAGCAATTAGAAAGTGCCTGGCAGCAAGAGAGCCTTTCACAGACTAACTAACAAAGAAGAAACCGGAACTCCACTATGGGGAACCGGTTCTTTTTTTTCAGCAAGAAAACATTGTTTTAAGCTTCATATAACCGTGCATAATTCTTGCATGCCGTGCCTCTGGAGTATTCGCATGCATTCTGGCCTGCAGCCTCTCCATAAATAACTGATCACAGCGGCAGGAGGGACCATATCTTCTATAACATTCATCGTGAGCCTTGCAGGCGGCATCAACCGCATTGACAGGAGCACCAGGTCCGCTGCACCCTGGACCGCAATAACGGTAACCAGGAAAAACACAGAACCCCTTGGGTTTCCTGCGGATTCTTTCAGGCGGATACATCTCATTTCCTCCTTTTCTTCTTATGCTACAGACTATGCAGACAATCCCTTCACGGCTTGTTCGGCAGCCTATAAAAATCTCAAATTTCCAACACCCGGGACGTCCGTTGATACAAGGCATACTCCTTATACATAAGATGCATTGAGAAACTCTTTGAGAGGAGGACCATTATGTTCGGAAACTTTGAAAAGAAGACAGGTGTCAAAATGGACGACATTATGAAGCTTGCTCAGTCATTCCAAAACACGAACTTCAAAGATGAAAAACAAGTCAGAACCATGATTAAAAAAGTCTCATCTCTGGCAGGCAAGCCGGTTTCAAGAGAAAAAGAAGAGATGCTCGTTAAGGCGATCACAAGCGGGAAAGTACCTAAGGATATGAATGAAATACAGAAGATGATGAATAAGAAGAAATAATACAAAAACAGCAGCCTGAAGAGGGCTGCTGTTTTTTTTCAATTGATCACCTCAGATATTAACGGTTGTTTATTAAGCAGAAATACCTGTAAACTTATCAGTGCGACATAACAAGAAAGGTTGGTACATAATGAAAAAGCTTTTACTGGCCGGAGGGGGCCATTCTCATATACAGGTACTAAAGAGATTAAAAGAAGAACCCTTAAAGGAAGTTGACATAACTCTGATATCACCATCCAACTATCAGTACTTTCCTGAACTGTTTCCAGGATATGCTGAAGATAGATACGCAGAGAAGAGGATTAGAGCAGATTTGGAAAAACTTGCAGAAGATGCAGGAGTCAAATGGAAAGAGGGAGCTGTACTTTCAATAGATCCGGGACAGAAGCTGGCATTGACAGCAGAAGGAGAGATTCTGGAATTTGACATCATCTCGTTGAATATCGGTTCAATGACCAGTGGAACTGATAAAATTTCCCTTTCTGAAAATATTTATACGATTAAACCTAATTATCAATTCACAACTGCTGTTAAAACCTTCCGCGGAGTTAACAATCCCGTCATCATCGGGGAAAATGCTGCTGCTGTTGAAATAGCATCATCTGTGCAAGCCTGGCGTACAAAACAGCATCTACCCAACCCCATCACGGTCATTGCCCAAAACAGGCTGCTCCCTGAAATGAAAGAGAACATTTCCGAAGCTATAGCCAATAGGCTCAGGGAAAGCGGGATTATTCTGTTTGAAGGGGAAACCATTAAGAAAATGGAAGAAAATAAAATCTTTCTAAATTCAGAAGAAATCTCTTTTGATAAGCTGCTTTGGTTACAGAAACCAAAAGCACCGGATCTTTTTAAGCTTTCAAAGCTTCCTGTCGATGAAAACGGTTATTTATCTATCGAGAAAACCCTCCAGATAAAGGAGTATCCATTCATCTTCGGTGCAGGTGAGGGCGCAGTTATAAAAGAACATCAACCTTTTACCCATTCGCTCTATACTTCCAGAAAACAAGGAGATGTATTATTTACCAATATTAGAGGGTTTCTGGATACAGGTGAAGGGGAGTTGGTTGAGGAGCTGCATATACCAATTCTTTTAGAATTAGGAAATAAACAGGGAGTTGCTGTATTCAGAAACCGGCCGTTATTCGGTAAGATACCTTGGGCTTTGAGACAGATTCAGAATAAAAAGCTTTTGAAAAACTAGAAGAAAAGCTTCTTTCTCGTATTTACTGCATACCTTTATATAATGAGGGGGTGCAGAAATGAAACTGCCTGCTATCGATCTCGGCCTGATGGCTGAACATCTGACTGCCCATGAGGGAGTCATTTTCAAACTGCAGACTTATTATCAAAATGTTCAAAACCCATTATTGAAAAGAGTGCTGAAAAGCCATATAGACACTTTACAAGTCCATGTTGCTGTCATGATTTCCCTGATAGATCCCAATCGAATCCATAAAGTGCAGCTGCCTGAAATAAGTGAAATCCTTTTTACTGAAACACTAGGCGAATTACAGCCTTGGGAAAAAAACATCGCATTGGAAGGAAGTTTTACAGCAAAATCAATGGGAACCAACAACTTTAATTCGGCAGCTATGATGAAAGATGAAAATGTAAAAAACATTCATCTTCAAATGTCTTACCAGGACATTCATTTTCAAAAGATGTATAACAAATTGATCACAGCTTCCGACGGTGGGTTTGTGCCTATGGCTTCAAAGGATATGCAGTGGATGACAGTACAGAAATATCAGCATTTATTATCAAATAACTATTAAGCTGCTTCTAAGGACCTGTTTTGGCAGCTTTGAATACACAATATTATTCCAACTGGCATGAAATGAATATGGAATGGACTATGAAATTACTCAACCAGTTAAACTTTTTATCAGATCTTAGTCGGTTTCAAGGAGCGCTGTAGAGACCAGTTCGCCCTAAATTCAGAGCTGAATTGGTCTCAAAGAGACGGTAGAGACAGGTTCTACTGAATTACTAAACCGAAAAGCAAGATAGAAATAATATCTTACAGCAAGGCTTTCTGATACATTAAAGTGCCTTTTTTCGTACCATAGAACACTTGTTCGTAAATAATTCTTTTGTTGAAAAGCAGATCTGCAAACTTAGTGTTCATTTTTTCTAATTAATAGGAGCCGATAAAATGAAATATTTCTATATGGCTTTATGAAATTAAACCTAATAGTTAAAAAGTAAATATCGTGAATTTATTAAGGAAATTATAGCTAGAAGTATTAAAAGATAATGAGACACACTTTTATCTGGCAGGCACCAATGAATTTATATGGCAGAGCCGGATCTGTGATAGAGAAATTTAAAAAGAGTGAAGAGGTTATGGCAACCAGGGGTAATCATTTATGGTCTCTCTGAATTTCTTCTTAGTTTACATAACATATATTATAGGAAGCAAGGTAAAATGAAGTTATTTTGTCTCATAACCAAAGAATACTATTAATATTGAGACGAAATAAATATTTTGGCAGAGATCAAACTTCCTATAATATACGTTATTAAGAAGAAATTTTCGAGCATGTTCCCAATAATTTTTCCGGATAACATTCTGGTGTTGTTCCGATAATTCTCATGAGATAGAATTTGTTGGTACATCCAGATAATTATTATTTGGACGTTTAATTCATAGAATTCAGCATGAGTTGCATGAATTTTTGCTCTACCTCTAGGTTGAACAAAATTACTCCAGTAATACCCTTTCCAGTTATGAAAGCAATTTAACCTTTTTTCACAGCTTCCTGAAGGATCATAAGCGGTCAACGCTATTGTAGGATTCGAATCCCTCCCTTCTGCGCCGCTTTATCCAGCAGCAGACCCTTCAACATCATGGTAAACATCGGTCGGTCTATCCGCCGATCTCGAGTTTGAAATCGTTCTCGAAGTTCTGCTTAAAAGAAAAAATAATGTCATCTGACTTCATGTCAGCATTCAATCACCTAAGATGGATAGCAAGCTTCCGGTTTACAGGAACCTGGAAGAAGTTCAAAAGCTCTTACGCTCCCTGGAACAAGATGAGCGCCCCCTCTCGCTTCGAAATTAAGCGATGTTAATACTGCTGGGGACCACGGGAATGAGACGGCAGGAACTGATTGGGAAAAGGAACACCTCCTTCCCCTTCACTCCATGATGATTCCACTATAAAAGAAGTATAAAGCTTCTTTACTGGAGCATCAGAATCATCCGCTCGAGCCGTATTCCTTAATTCACGCGGACAAGCCATCAACCCTCGAGGAATGAATGTCATATTTAAAGAGGTTCTTGTAAAAGCTGGCCTACCTCCAAACCGCTTTAAGTTGCACCATTTGCGCCACACAATTGCATCTTTGCTACTGCAACAAGGAAAAGCTGAGACAGTCGATGAGCAAGGGAATGTAAACTATATCAATAAAGATAAGGTTGAACTTCGAACGCTACAGAAACTACTGTGTGATGACATTCTCATTAACTATGTAGTTACTTGTTCCTGGAGACGTTTCTAGTCTTAAACAATTCCCTGAAGATTATAAAGAGGTCTATTTACTTTGATAAAAATAATAGAAAAGGCACCTCCATACTTAAACAATCAAAGATTCTAATTTTCTAAAAATCATAGAGAATCATACGACCTACTGCACTGACCTTCAAATCACTTTCTAAAGCTGATATTTCACTTTGCGCATCTTCTCCTTAGTTCCAAAACCACATTAAGCCATTATAGGTATATTCCTTTGCTGCAAGTCCGTCGTGTGAGTATCCATCCTTAATACGAAGTGCAATATTTCCGTATTCTTCATTATCGGCCAATATGAAATTCCCACTCGACATACCAAGCATGCCTTCAATCTGACTTGTGAAATTTCCGTATTCAAAGTCCTCTGTACCAGTAATCGCGTAGATGAAGTAATCATCCGGGCTGTGACCGGAGGCAGTCACTGCCGCATCTACATCATTGTCCTCATAATCCATCGCACCGCTCATAGGCAGGAAATATCTAAATTCGTCCAGACCATTCACTAAGGTGTACCATGTGGTAACAGATCCCATCGAAAATCCACCAAATGCACGGTGGTCTCTGGAATTCTTAATATCCTCAGGGGATGTGCTTTCCGCATAAGTCGAGTAAGTTCCTTCCACAGCAGGAATCAGGTCAATTATCAGTTCATTATGATAATTGACCGTCAGAGTATAAAACGCCAACGTGTAGTCTGCACTGTCCTCAGGACTTTCATTATTGTATGTAGGGCATACAATGATAAGCGGTTCTACCTCTCCATTTTCTATGGCATGATCAATGACATTCTTAAAGGAATTCGGATTATCCGGAGTGCCAAGGGTCGTTGTTTCATTACTCCAGCCGCCATGCATAAGATAAAGAATATTGTACTTATTTTCTTCAGAGTACCCATATGGCAGATATACGATTGCCCTTTTTGTTAACTCCTTACTTTTCTGTTCATATGTTTTCGATTCATAGGTACTGTAGGTAAGCTCCAACAAGTTTCCCTTCTGATTTGCCGCTTGGTAATACTCTCCCGGAATAGCATCCAGTTCCTGCGGAACTGGATGCTCACCGCTTCCTTTGTTCATGTCAACATCTGCCTGCTGTACTATTTCAATCGCTGTATTATCCTTTACTTCAGAGACAGAGGTACCATCCGAAGCTTGCCGGTTGTTACATGCGGCAAGTACCCCGATAAGAAACAGCGGTACTAACATAATTCCGAGTAATCTTTTCCCTCTCATTCTCCATTCCTCCTCAGTCCATCTGGTTCTCCCAGAATTTGACGGCATGATCTATCCACCCTTCTGCAATTGTCCCATCGCCAAGTCCGAACCCGTGCGGAAGTCCATCAAATATTTCAATCTCTGTGTCAGTTCCATTTGCACTGATTTGATTAATACGACTCTCCATTGTGTGATAGCTTGCAATGCCGTCGCTTGTCCCCACATTTGCATACGTCGGCGGCTCATTTCCATTCACCTCGGAAAGTCCCGTATATTGCATGATGACCGCTCCAGGTCTCGGGTATTCTGCTTCTCCAAAGGCTGCTGTTCCGTATGATCCAAGCCAAGCGGCCATCCGCGCTCCAGCAGAGCCTCCCCACAGGGAATAGTCCACCGTGTCCACCTCTAGTTCATCCTCATGTTCATGAATAAGAGCAATCGCTCGTGCAAGATCCTCTCGGGCTGTCTCCGCTCCCGGACGGTAAATCAATGCGAATGCATTATATCCCTTTTTCGATAATTCCAATGCATGCGGAAAGCTGTCATGCATGCCTCCTACATATACAAAGCCGCCACCGGCATTCACAATGGCAAATTTCTCGTCCGAATTCCCTCGAAAAAAGAAAAGTCCGGTATTTTCCTTTTCAGGATCAGCTTCTTTTTCTTCATCCGTGTAGATGTCATAAAAAATCTGTTCTCCTGCCTCTGCTTTGGTTTTCATATAATTTACTATTTCGACTGTCCGATCTGGATTGACATAGTTGTACCAGGTAAGGATGCTACCGACCTCACCCAGAGTCATACTTGTGTCAATCCTCCTATCGGCGGGAAAAATCAGTCTCCCGTATTCTTCAAAGGCAGGTTCATCAATGACATCCCATATTTTTGTGTCCACTGTGTAGCTTATCTCTATATTGTCCTTTGTGGATCCCTCGGTATCCTCTATTGCTTCTGTACCGGATTCTTTCACCGTATCCTGTTTTTCGTTGATAGTTTCACTGGTTGTTTCTTCTCTCGATGAAGAAATCTGCTCATCTGTCGTGTTTTTATCGCATCCAGTAAGAAGTACAATGAATATCAAAAAGAGGGCTAATACCATTTTGTACTTACTATTTTGATTTTGCACACTACCACCTCTTTCAATGTTCTCCTAAAGCCAATCCCATAATTGTTTCCTCATGACTGTATATAGAAAAAGCGTGTGTTATTAATTCACACGCTTTTCTATGGATTCAACACCTTAATAAACTACAGTATTTAGGCGGAAAAAATATTAATTATCAAGTTTATGTGTCCCAATCCATTTCACCATTTCAGGATTTCTGTAAGAAAGAACAAACTTTCTTTTGTATCTAAGGTAGGAATTTTCTCGATCACTTATAAAGAGTAGTTTAGATATTAATTAAGATTGAGATATTGGCTGAAGTTGTAAAACCTTGTTTATTAAGTGACTTACTAATTGAGTTTAGAAAAATATTATTATGTTCTATTGTTTTTCCGAAGGATTGGATAAGCTTTATGGCTAGTTCTTTATTCAATCCTTTATGGTGCCCTGACATTCCAATTTTGAAAATTTTATTCCATCCATAAACTCTACAATACATTGAGCGCAACGCTCACTCCCTATCCCCAGAGTAAAACACTTGTCAACAAGTTCTTTCGCTAATTCCATTTGCATTGAATAGTTAGTGGGTATTTGTTTTATCTCGTTTTTATAGGTTCCTATTTCTATTAACTTCCTGTATTCATTTATTAATAAAGGAACATCTTCAATATCACCATTATCAATAACTTTTTGAATCTTTTCAAAAAACATACCTATCATAATTAATCGATCCGTCAAAAAGTAATTTCGATTTTGTAAAACTTCTATGATAAAAATACGCAACTCCCAGAAATACATTTCTATATTTATATCTGTCTGCGTGTCTGGAGTCAGCTTTTGACCAATAATCCTTTTCTTAACAACTACCTCTTCTTTTTCAACAAATTCTAGCTTTTCTGGATTTAATAATGCTATTCGTGCAGCCTCTGGACATGATATGGTTGCTGAACGTTCAATAGTATCATTAACCAAATTAAATACTCTTGGATAATTCGCACAAGTATTAGATAAAAAGTCCTCACCTAATTGAAGTTGAATGCCGCATAGTTTATCATTTGTTAAAAAAGAACAAGCGCCTGATTTGTTCATTTTTAATTCTGCATAATTTTGTTCGGTTGGGTCCGATTGATTTTTGGTTATATTTTCATCAAGTGATTTTCTTAGTTCTTGATTATTAACTTTTTCATACTCTTTATATGTGGATTGGTCAATTGAAATCTTCCATCCTACACAGCAAGTATCTTCACATTCTGAGCCAATACATGCGAATTTTTCCATATATAATGGCTCTAGTATTCTTTGTTTTGTTTTATTCATGTTAGCATTGCTCCTATTTTGCAAACTACCTGTCTCGTTGGTCAAATAAGTACTACATTATTCAACACTCCTAACGAGGGAAACATATGATAGATTTGTTCAAATCATTTTCTAACAGCAATCAAGATTATACTTGTTGCTTATGAGGCTTCTTCCAAAAAACTTATTCTGCCTTTTATGATTAATTCTCATTTAACCATTTAGATACTTGTTCCTGGTTATCTAATAAATCTTCATCTTGAATACTGAAACTTTTGACCACACTCGCATCCGGTGCGAGTTCCTCAATACGTTCTATCGTATTACCCTCACCATACCCGGCATTGGTTGAGAAGGGATAAATTGTTTTTCCTGACAAATCAGAACCATGATCCAGTAGGAAAGAAATCATAGGATTAGATAGAGTCATTGTCCAGGTTTGATACCCTAAATAGACTGTATCGTATTGGGATAAATCAGGAATGTCTGTATTAATGTCAGGATATTCTTGATTATCTCTTTCTTCGTTAGCTCGTTCTACTGCTTCACTATAATCTGAAGGATATGGATCTGTAACCGTTAATTCCAACATATCTGCACCGGATTCATTGTAGATCATTCTCGCAAGATTTTGGGTGTTACCTGATCTTGAAAATAGATTATTATGCTATCAGCTTCATCTGAAATAATGCGTGTAGGCTCTTCCTGTGCATTCGTGTCCTCTCCATCTGATTGTGCTCCACGACCATACTCAGTTTCTATAATTGGCAATGTAGAATTTTGTGTTCCTGAGGGTAACCCAGTTTCCGAATTGTTATTCGGTAAACTGGGTGTTTCTTTAGGTTCACTATTTTGGCAGCCAACTAGAATGAAACTAAAAACTACACCCACTGTTAATATTGCCCGCTTTATCATACTCACTTCCTTTTTTGTTAAACCTGATTATCTTACCTTTAGATTACTTCTTGCCAGTCTTCTCCACTTTCTTCCTTTGTACAAATTTAAGCACATAATGAGTACCGCTTATATAAATTCCCATAATGGCTAGATGATCTATTAAAAATCTTAAAAAGGAATCATCAGTACCCCAGCCAAACGGATTATATATGGTTAACTTGGAACTCATCTCTCTATCAAAAGAAGTCTGCACGCCGTAAACAACAATCATTACTGCTATAAAACGCAAAATAATGGTGCGTATGCGACTAGTCTGTGTAATCCCACTCATCTTTCCTACTGCATTAATAATTGTCCTCCACGACATTCCTATATGTACTGCCATCAAGATAAATGCCCAATAGGAAGTCAATACATGTATTTCTCTCCATATCATGTCGTTATTAACAGAAACAAAAGGGAGTAAATCACTGGAAATTGGTAAAGAGCTTATCACTATGGTTACTATAGACATAAGAAAAAGCAAATTGACTGTTATGCTTAATATACGCCGGATATTATATTTCCCTTTAGCTATGGCCTTATACCATTTTCTATTCAAAATATTATGGACAATAAATAAAAGAAATAGGCAAACCCCGACTACTTCATGAATTGTATTCCCAGTAATATGATAAGCCATTGCCACTAACATCAGAATGGTCATGGTTAAATCAATTACCAATCTAATTGCTATATTCCGGTTCAAATATTTCATCCTCTGCTTATTATTAATTAATTCTTCTAATCGAATCAGTTTTCCAACTGCTTAAGAAAAATTGTCAAAAGAGTATTTTGTATTATTTCAACTTTTTCCTGACCTTCTAATTCAATATTCTCATTACTTCTTTCAACATTGGAAGTTGATTTATCTAAGTGAGCTGCTACCTCTCTTATCTCCCATTCATCTGTAGAAACACCTGAAATTGGAGACTCTGTAGTTTTTTCAGTTAATCCAGCGAGCTCTTCAAGGTCGTAATTCTCCATTTCTTCCAGCTTATAAAGAAAATTGTCTCTCTCTTGATTAGCATGGCAAGACATACAGCGACCAAGATCTTCCTCTTCATTTACAGTTCCATTGGGAGCGAATGACTGAAAAGCCCATTCTCCATTATGTTGTTCATCTAACAGTTCCGGGTCAAGATCTGAGCGCTTTTCCATCACAAAAATACGGTCAAGTTCACCATCCTCATAAATATCAAGGGTAATTACAGTACCACTTGGAATCGGCTCCCCATTCTGAACCGCTTCAATTGCTTCCCTACTTGTGAAAAGTTCCTCATAAGCGTTTCCTCGTGTAACTGTTGTGTAAAGAACTCCCTCTTTATAATCTTCAGGGAATTGAATAAGACTAGACCCGTCTTCCGTAGGATCCCCTTGCGAAACATCCTCCGTTGTCTCTTGTTGGGCTCTATCATTTTTTGGAACATCATCCATCGATTCTTGTTGGGTATCGTTATTGTTACTGCAAGCTATAAGAGTAATGGACATCCCAAGTAATATAAAGAGCTTATATAATATTTTTTTCACACTGTTCCTCCTCCAAGTTTCTATATAATGATTGGGTAAAAGCTTTAGATGATCATTGTTATTAAATCCTATACTCATTATGTAACAGGAGAAATCACGCCTGGTATCATAATCGTATTAAATAATTGCCTAATCTTCTCAAAATATCTTACCGAAAAGTAAACTGGTTGATTAGGCGCATTTTCAACATGCATATACGAGAGATAAGAGTTGAAACTCTAGGTATCTTTAATTTCAAGAAAAAGTCGATGTTCCAAGAAGGAAATCGACTTTTTCTTTTTATATGAAAACGAGTATTAAATATCAAGCTTACGTGTACCGATCCACTTCACCATTTCAGGATCCCTATGTGAAAAGAATAAACTCTCCTTAGTATCTAACGTGGCGATTTGATCCATATCCTCTTGTCTTAATTTAAAGTCAAAGATATTAATGTTTTCGATAATTCTTTCCTTATGAACAGACTTTGGAATCGCAATAACTCCTCTTTGTGTCAGCCAACGCAACACCACCTGAGCGACAGATTTATTATACTTTTCCGCTATCGACACGAAAATTTCGTTATGGAACATGTTATTTTTCCCTTCAGCAAATGGTCCCCAAGACTCAATCTGAACATTGTTCTCTAACATGAATTGTGCACTTTCTATTTGTTGGTTGAAAACATGTGTTTCAACCTGGTTAACCGCAGGAACAACTTCATTATGAAGCATTAAATCAATCAGACGGTCTGGATGGAAGTTACTCACTCCAATAGCTTTGATTTTTCCTTCACGATATAGTTCTTCCATTGCTCGCCAAGATCCGTGTACATCTCCATAAGGCTGATGAATCAAATACAAATCCAAGTAATCTAATTGCAGTCTTTCCATTGAATTTGCAACTGCCTTCATTGTGCCTTCGTAACCAGCATCCTGAACCCATAGCTTCGTGGTAATAAACAATTCTTCTCTAGGAACACCACTCCGCTTGATTGCTCGTCCCACTGCTTCTTCATTTAGATAGGATGCAGCAGTATCGATGAGACGGTATCCTGCCATAATCGCATCATAAACAGCTTGTTCACATTCATTTTCATCTTGTATCTGAAAAACCCCAAAACCTAGAATAGGCATTTCTACACCATTATTTAAAGTTACCTTTTGCATATAAAATCCTCCTGTTTTCACTTGTAAATTATTTTCCTGCCCTTTTTGCGTATTCTGCCGGATAGCGATCTCCCGCTACTTCAATTTTTGTTAAGGAATCATTCAACTCATTAAGTTCCTCAGAGCTCAGTTCAATATCATTTGCCCCAAGATTTTCTTCGAGGCGGTTCAACTTCCTAGTGCCTGGAATCGGAACAATCCAAGGCCTCTGAGCAAGTACCCATGCAAGTGCAATTTGAGCGGGCGTTGCATCTTTACCTACAGCAATCTTTTTTACTATGTCGACCAATACCTGGTTTGCTTCAATATTCTCAGGTTTGAAACGAGGTACTATACTACGAAAATCCGAGCTGACGAACATTGCATCTTTTTTAATTGTTCCAGTAAGGAATCCCTTGCCCAATGGACTAAAAGGAACAAAGCCAATTCCTAACTCTTCAAGGGCAGGTAAAAGCTCATCCTCAGGATTTCTCCACATCATTGAATATTCACTTTGAATGGCAGTAAGTGGATGAACCGAGTGTGCACGGCGAATCGTTTCTACCCCTGCTTCAGAAAGTCCCCAATGCTTAATTTTACCTTCCTTAATCAGGTCATGTATTACTCCGGCTACCTCTTCAATCGGAACACCTGGATCAACCCGATGCTGATAGTAAAGATCAATGGTGTCTACCTTCAGCCGTTTTAGCGATCCTTCAATGGATTGCCTGATACGCTCCGGCTTACTGTCAAGAACCTGCTTACCATTTTCCAATTGAATTCCAAATTTTGTAGCGATCGCAACTTTACCTTTGAATGGAGCAAGGGCTTCCCCTACCAATTCTTCATTGATATATGGACCATATACCTCTGCAGTATCGAAAAAAGTAACACCACGGTCAATCGCCTCATGAATAAGCGAAATCATCTCTTTCTTGTCCGCAGCAGGCCCGTAACCATAGCTCATTCCCATGCATCCAAGTCCGATGGAGGAAACCTCAATGTCACTGTTTCCTAATTTGCGTTTTTTCATGTATGATTCAACTCCTTAACCTAATATGATAGAAGGATAAAAAACTGCGACTGACTCCTTTATTATGCAATAAAAAATCTAAAACCTTTAGATTAATCCTGCTAAAATATTGCCTAATCCTCTCACGATAGTTACATTATGTGATAATATGTATTAAAATTGACTTAGAAATATTGAATCAAGGAGGTATTTATGTCCGAACAGATTGATAAACAACGTGCTGAAATTACCCAATATATTGAAAGTTACACAGGTAGGGATGGAGCTGTTGCGACTGCTATTCCTTCTTTATCTTTTATTCGTTTTTCAGAGGTAACAGGTCCAGTTTACGGGGTTTACAAACCATCATTATGTATTATCGTTCAAGGCAGAAAAGAGGTATTGCTGGCACAGGAGAGCTATTTATACGGTCCTGCCAATTACCTTGTTGCATCCGTTAACTTGCCAATTGTCGGACAAGTTACAGAAGCCTCTCCCGAAGTTCCTTATCTTGCCCTCAAACTGGAATTCACACCGAGTGAAATATTGGAGGTATTACGTGAATACCAAATGGGAGTTGAAAAGAAGGAAAGTGCTAAAAGAGGTATGTATGTCAGCAATCTAGAGACGTCTTTGTTAGACGCGGTAGCGAGATTAGCTCGTTTGCTGGACACTCCGAAAGACATCAAGGTACTAGCTCCTCTGATCAGAAAAGAAATTATCTACAGGGTTCTGCAAGGAGAAAATGGGGGCCTGCTGAAACAAATAGCACTAGAAGGAAGTTCAACATATCAAATCAGTGATGTAATCCAACATATCATGAACAACTATGCTAAATCTTTCAAGATTGAGGAACTTGCGGAAATAGCAAATATGAGTGTCTCTTCCCTACATCGGCACTTTAAAGAGGTAACAGCAATGAGCCCCATTCAATTCCAAAAACAACTGAGACTTCAAGAAGCCAGAAGCCTGTTATTATCTCAATCAGCAGATGCAGCGGAAGTTGGCTTCCGTGTTGGCTACGAAAGTCCTTCCCAATTCAGCCGTGAATATTCGAGGATGTTTGGTTTACCGCCAATAGAAGATATTAAGCGCACGAGGGATAAATATGGTCAAAAGGTAAAGGCTTGATAACCACTCACTGATTTCATTTAGTTTAGTGAATTTTAGCGAATATTAGCGCAGATACATTCAAAACAATACAAAAAAGTGCATAATCCCATCTCGGATTAATGCACTTTTTTCATTCTATAGTTTACCTATCAATACATATAACGTTAATTATGCGAATAAAAAATAAGATCTTTAAGATTAAACGTAAAGCATTCCATTCCATTATTATTCACTAGTCCCTATCCCAACTGAATGGATAGGTTTCAAGGAGTGGCTACAAAGTATTGGGAAAATAAACTTTACTGGTTCAGCTTCCTTCAGCAAAGTAAGAAGTTTGCTGAAAAGGAGCAGATAAACCAAATGCTCCTCAATGCTTGCCAAAATTCGAATAGCATTACAGTCAATTTCATACGTGAGGGATAAAAAAACAACCATTCCATTTAGGAAGGCTGTGATTAAATTATTTTATGCTCTGTTTTATACTATCTTTCTGAGATTCTGCGAAAAACTCTTCTTTTAACAATCCATAATAAGCTAAATCGTAGAATTGACCAAAACGAGCTACGTGCTGTTTTAACGTTCCTTCGTATTTCAGCCCTACACTCTCCATAATCCTCCAAGAACCAGGATTAGAAGTAAATGATGCTGCGAAAATTTTGTTTAGGTGTAGTTGATTGAATCCATATTCCAATAATGCTTTAGTAGCTTCTGTTCCGTATCCTTTGCCCCAGTACTCTCTCCCGATCCAATATGCTAATTCTCCACGACTAAACGGTTCTGATAGATTAATATTTATAAGACCAATTAGAAGATTTGATTCTTTCTCTTTAATTCCAAAGGCTACAATTTTATTATTCTTTTCTGCACTCAGAACACTTTCAATAAAACCTACTGCCGAACCTTCAGTGTAGGGATGAGGAATATTTAAAGTAGATTTGGCTACTTCAATATCACCAGCCATTTCTTCAATTCTTCCTGAATCATCAATAGTTAATGGTCTAAGTAACAATCTTTCTGTGTCCAATTTTCCCATTAGAAGCTTCCCCTTTTTATTGCCTAAATTCAACTAAGCTGAAATAGTTGTTAATATAATACCATAAAAAGTAAATCTTTCCTTATGATTTATTAAAAGCAACAACAATCTTTACGAAAAGAGCCTTCTATTAAGTCAGTTTGACCTACCATTTTTCATTTAATGTTCAGTTAACCTGCTCCTTTAATTGAGCAATCAAATAGGCGACTGCATGTTACCCAAATGCTCCTGGCTGCTTAATAACTTTTCTCCTTTTCGGTATTAAGGCTTGGTATAATTGAAAAAAAGCCTTTCTTTATTAGCCCAAAAAGTGCGAACCCAATTACGCCCCCTAGAGTATTAACAATTAAATCGTCCACATTAAATCCCCGCCCCATTACAATGCCTATATGTCCAAAAGTGAATTGAATAGTTTCAATAGTAAGACTTACAAGAAAAATAATTAAAAATGTTCTAGATGTTCGTTTCACTTTAAACAATAAAGATAAATAAATACCAAGGGGCATTAACAAAATCATGTTGAGAAATGTTAACTTAAAAGAATTCCAAAAAAACCAATCCAAACCATTAGTGCGATACATACTAAAAAGGTCACCAATAAAATAAAATGGAATTAATTGAGTAGTTGGTAGAAAGTCCTTTTATGGTGGCAGTACGATACCTCCAGTAGTAAGTTGCATTACATTTAGTAGATAGTAAACAAAACTATAAAAGACCAATCGTCTTGCTATATCCGTGGATTTATTTTTAAAAAAATCCACCGAGATATATAACAATAAAAGTAGAGATCCAATAACAACAACATCTTACGCTGTATACATTTACTTCCTCCAAAATCTTTTTCTTATTTAATTATCCTGCCCCGTTAGCCGAAGATAGTTATATTTGTTGACGTAAACGAACGAGGCGGCTGCTTGTTCTGCAAACGCCCCGGTTTATAGAATAAGGATAAATACTCCTTTGTTCATTTGCCTTTTAATAGAACAAAAAGGTTTTTAGAAAGTTTAAAAAATAATGTCACTACTTCTGCAATTATCCAAAATGGAAGATATAACATAAATGCCATAAGACCGCTCTTTTCGAGAACTAACAGCAAATGGTCGCCATTCCTGTTTTTTTCTTCATAATATCGGTTCAGTTCTTTATATTCCCTTCTTAGATTTTTAATGAGTTCCCTCTCCTTCCTCTTATCTCCTTTTCCATTAACCCCTTTACTTGAACAAAGGGCGGCTACTTGTTCAACAAACACCTTTTTCAGTTTGATTTAGTTTGTTTAAACCATATTTTCCAATCTTCAATTTTATCAATTTCAATAATATTTAAGTTCTCAGGAGTTGGAACATTACTTTTAATATAACCAACTTCATATCCAAATTCCTCGTTAATACTGATTGTTTGAATTTCACCATTTCCTTCAAATGGTCCGTTCATTTGGACACTTTCTTTAGCTTTCCATCGACCGTCTTCTTTATGAACATCGGCAAGCCAAATATCCTCCCCATTCATTACTCCTCTAAAAACTATTAAGACTAAATCTTCATTTACCTTATGAGTGCCATATATATTTATTTGTCTTTCTTCGTTTTCTACCTCTATCATCCTTAAAGCGTCTTCTGGTGATTTAGCTGGTTCTTGACTACTTTCATTACATCCTACAAGTAAAAACACAAGTGCCACAAATACAAGGGCTAAGCTTTTATTCATTTTTCCACCCTCTCTAAATTTAAAATAAGTACGTGGTCTAAACAGATAAGAATTGTTTCACTATACTGCCCTTTAACTTAATACCAATTATTTCAAAACCAAGCAGCTTACTCAAGAAAAACTTTAACCCAAAAAGCTTATCCTGTTCAGAATAAGCCTCCTAATCCTCTTTAACTCAATTAAGCAACATCACTTGATCATCGATTTATAAGCAATGCTGTATTTTTAACAAATTCTTTATACGGTGTTTCCGGTAACGTTCCAATACCATCTAGAGCATATTTTGAATAATGCACAGCCTTTTGCTTTTCATCAAGTTGATCATAACATCGTGCAATGTACGCGTATACCTCATACATAAGCGACAGGTCAAAGGGGTGGATCCATTCCGGTATTTCTTTAAATTCCAGAAAACTCTTTAATGCTTGCTCATACTGTTTTGCTCTAAACAATGACTTCCCTTTTTCCATTGCATAGTATGGGTCCAAACCATTTATATAATAATACTCTTCTATAAACTGCTCGGCCTTTGTAAAGTTTCTTGTATACTTATTATGATAGTGAGCTTTTAAAATCAAAACAGCTGACCTAGACTCATCACTGTCTATAAACTCTCCAAACAAGGTTAATTTTTTCAAGTAAATCTCCACGTCTTGTTCTTCTGCATTCATCATTGCATAAAAACAGGCTAGACGGTACAAACCCTCTATTTGATAAAAAGTACCACTTTTATATGAGAGGGAGATGGAACTTTCTAATTTCTTTTTAGCATCATTATATTTTCCAATAGCGAACAAAAGCAGGATTTCATTGTAATCCAACTCCAACTTACCAAGAATGTTTAAATTCGCATTTTCATTCTCCCACCTTTCCTTTCGCTCGATTAACATTCCAAAAGCTGTGTAATAATTTCGCTTTTCCATATATGCCTTTACAAGAAAAGAAAGGAATTTTGCTGCTTCATTATGAAGATTAAGAGCTATGTACATTTCTTCCGCCTGCTTATATATCTCCTCCCATTCTCCTCTTCCTGCATGGTAGGATGCCCTGCTATATCTCTCTAGAATTGCCGCAGCCTCATAAGATAAAGGAAGCGAATCCAGGGGTAATGATGATAAAAGTTCCACAACCTTTTCATATTCCTTTTTGTTAAAAGGATCTTCCGTTTCCTGTAGTAGCCCACGAATTTCAGTAATACTAATATTTTCGAGGAGCTCATTCACAGACACTCCTAGCTTTCCCGCTATATAAATTAAGCTCTCCATAGAAGGTTTTGCCTTATTGTTTTCTATAAGGCTTAGCATTCCTTTTGTCATCCCTTTACCTGCCAGCCCTTCAAGTGTTAACTTTTTTCTTTTTCTTAATGTTTTAATTCTTCCACCTAGTTTCTCCACCTGCACACCCCCAAGTACTTGTTATTTGTTTAATTATATTAAACTTATACTTGAAAGAAAACCCTTTGCCATGTTATATTTTGTTTAATTAAATTAAACTTTTTTTTACGAGGAGGATATCCTAGTGACTGAAGAGTATAAAATTAAGCAGGCAACGTACCATTTAAGGGTGTTTTCAATCAGTAAATTCATTTCTACTTTTGGAAACAGTATTTACAGCTTTGGAATAAGTGTGTATGTAATAGAACTCACTGGTTCTGCACTCGGATTTGCGATTAACCTAATATGCAGCGTACTGCCACGAATTCTTCTAGCTCCTGTATTTGGATACTTGGCGGATCGCTATTCTAAGAAATTCATCATCCTATTATCTCAATCTTTTGCTGCATTTGTCGTGGGAGGGCTCTTGGTTTTCAATTTGCTTTTTTCTATAAAAATAGTTGTAATTTATATGACTACTTTTCTTCTATCTATTTCATCTATGTTTACGGGGATTACCTTTACTTCCTCAATCTCATCTCTCGTTGATGAAGATTGTATTCAACGGGCAATGGCCATTAATCAGGCTTCTGTCTCCTCGTCTGCTATCGCCGGACCAGTTTTAGGTGGATTGATGTACGGCTTTGTTTCTTTGAATGCCTTTTTGCTTACCCATATGGTTTCCTATGCAGTCGCTGTATTGCTCGAATCGACAATGAAATTTAAGTTATACTCCACTATCGCCGATCCGAATACCAAGAGAGAAAAGCTTTTCAAAAGCATTGCTAGTGGGTTTGGTTATATAAAAACCCAAGGTATTCTTTGGACAATAATGAGAATGGCCATCCTTATTAACCTTTTTTCAGTTTCTATGGTAGTGGGCATGCCCTACATCACGGTTGAAGAGCTGGGAATTGATTCATTTCATTTTGGAGTTATTGAAGGATTCTTTGCAGGAGGTATGTTGGCTGCCTCCCTGTATTTTTCAATAAGAAAAGAATTAAACAATCCGCTGATTGTTGTAAAAAAAGGGATTATCCTCATTGCTCTATTATTGGCAACAGCTACAATACCTGTCTTGTTAACCTTTACTTATAATGTAAATCTTCTTTATTATATAACGCTTGCCTTTCTTTATGGGGTTACGCTGACTTGTATTAACACACCAATAGGAGTAATGTTTCAAAAAGGAATTAAAGAGGAGTTTAAGGGGAGAGTGTTCGGGATTTTGGAAACAATCTCCCAAGCCATGTCACCGCTTGGAATGATTATTTTTGGGCTGTCTTTCGAATGGATCGGTATAGGATGGTCCATGATTCCTTCAGCTTTTTTCCTGGTTGCAATAACAATCATTATGCTGAGGCCTTCAATTATTAGAGGAGCTGCTCTCACCGTCAATCAACCATAGTCTATCTTCGCCCTGTTAATACTAATTCGGAAATTTGCTTACTTCCTTAAGTTAGAGCAATTGTTTAAGAAGGAAGCTACTTTTCTTCTTCCATTAAATGGCCCGAAACAAGAAGAAAGAGCCTCATACCCACTAAGGGTTGAAGCTCTGAAATATTAAAAATATTTACAATAGAAGTCCTGACGCAGCTTCCCACTAAGTTGAGCATAGATCTTTGTCGTCTCACTTTTCTCATGTCCCAAAAGGCTTTGAATCACTTCAAGGGGCGCACCGTTATTAATTAGATGAGTGGCATAACAATGTCTTAATTGATGGGGGTGAATGCTCTTCTTTATACCTGCTCGCTTAGAAACCCGTTTTATAATGTATCGAATCATATCAATGCTCATCCGGTGTTTGGGTTTTCTCTCTGTTATGAATAGACAATCCTCTTGATCATCCCGTTCATCCAAGTACCGTTTCAACCAAAGGGAACAGCGAGTATTAAAATACACTCCCCTCTCTTTGTCACCATTCCCATGAACTATAACAGAGTTCGCTGAGAAGTTGATGTCTTCCTGGTTTAGCTTTACTATTTCCCCTATCCGGCAACCTGTTGAATAAAAGAATTCAAACAAGGCGTTTTCCAAGGAGCTCTCGCAAGCTTCCCTTAAGTGTTCGATTTCAAGATCGGTGAGGAACTTTGGGATTCTTTTTCCTATCTTCGGTTCCTTTAACTTAGCAGCGGGATTGTAGGGAAGATGTCCCTCATCATGTATCCACTTAAAAAGGGATCTTATACATCGGACTCGGTGCCCCAGGCTCGCCGGTTTTAAATGGTCTCCGGAATGGATCAGATAACTCTTCAGTTCGTCTGTTGTGAAGTCCTTTATGCTGATATCAGCAAAGTGTTTTAACAGAAGAGTATATTGAAAACAATAAGCTTTCAACGTTAATGGAGAATACCCTTCAATCTTCTTATCTAACTGATACTTTTCCCAGGCTTTAGACAGTCTCATCACGTTATCATCTCCTACAAGGCTGCCAACCAAGTAAACTTTGGTTCTAGTATGCCCATTCGGAAGATGGTTTATTCTAAGCTATAAAAAAATTTTTCTGCTTCTACAATCACAGCTAAATGACCATCAATCTTATATAGCGCCCCAGATAACTTAATAGACCATGCATTGATTATTTATTTGAGTACTTGGCTGCTTCGATTTTCTCACTTAACTCAGGAAAATGTTTCTTAAATGATTTTACTATCTTAGTGGTTTTGCTAAATGTATATTTTCTTATTTCATCATAAGGAATCCATATATCTCTACTTTGAACTTGATCATATAGAGACGATATTACAGCATCACGGTGATAAGGAGGGAGCTTCCTAGTTGTATGTCTTTCTATCATCTTTTCGTGGTATAGCTTATAAAGTTCCGTTGCAATCCAATCTTTTTGACTATTTTTCAATTGTGAAAATCGTTTGTTTGTTTGAAGGAGTTTTCCATTTACCTTTATATGATTTTTCATTTAGAACAGTCCTTTAATCTTACTTAACTTAACATTTGAAATCGTAACATATTTTTATTATCTCAACCCTTATAGAAGAATAAGCGTCTTCAGTTATTGCATAAACGCCCCCTATAATTGAAGATACCTAGTTAACGACTGAGTGTAATACTTATCTAAAACTTTATTTACTTCTTATCCTTTTTGACCAATAGTGAAGTTGCGATAGCACTAAAAATATCACCAATAATAGAAAAAATTGCTGCCATCTTATCATCCCTTTCTTTTGTAACCTTATATCTATATTACCAAAAACGAATACTAACGCTTTAAGTTTTTTTAATCTTCCATTAACCTACCCTTGAACAAAGGACGGCTGCCTGTTCAGCAAACGCCCCCTTTACTTGAATTAGAAACTTCTCTTTAATTTTTTACAAGCATCTCAAATTTAAGTAATTCATCTAACTTATTTATAGTATAATTTGGTTCATCCTTACCTTTAAACTCTTTGTTATTACGATTTATCCAGACACTTTTTATACCTACATTCATTGCTCCACTCACATCACTTGAAAGAGAATCACCAACATGCAGAACTTCATCCTTGGATAGATTACACAATTTTAGTGCTTTTTCAAACATTTCTGGACGTGGTTTATATGATTGCACATCTTCGCTTGTAATTACCTCTTTAACCTTTAATTTGTGATATGCAATTGCAGTATTTACATCAAAATTGTCAATATTCGAGAGTATATATACTGGAACATTATTTTGTTTGAAGAATTCCAAAGAATCATCAAAAATAGAAGGTTGCATCCAATGATTATACATTAATTCGCTTAATATATTTTCATCTAACGTTGAACCAAAATTAGAAAGTGTATTTTTTAATGAGATAGTTTCTAATACTCTTTGTGTTCTAAAAGTTTCACCATAACTCTCTTGAAATAAATTAGAAAATTCCTTCCACCAAAATCCTCCTATTTCTGTTAGAGTGGCTTCCGTCTTTGAATTATCTTTTATTTGATTACAGATTTTTGAAATTATCTCCCCATCTTCGTGTACAACAGTTCCATAAAAGTCTAAAAAAAATGCTTTAATAGACAAAAAATCTCCCCCTAAAAATTCCTAATTTATTTTATTCGGATGATATAGCCTGATTTCCTTCTTATTCCATTAACCTGCTCCAATAATTGAAGATGAGCAATTTGCTAACCTTCAGTTATGCGCTCTTTAGCTTTATTAAAAACTTATTCACATTTCCCTAAAATTTTCGTGAGTCTTATTAACCAATATAGGAAGAACCAAGGAAGAATAAATTTAGTAGTCCATTCAACTATACTAATAATGACATTAGCCGGGTTTACAAATACACGGAAAACTTGAACCAGAATCAACAAAGTTACCAGAATTATGGTACCAATAATATACCCCTTTTTCATTTCTTCTTCTCCCCCTCTCAATCATTTTTAATATCTCAAACTCTGATCCAATAATTGAAGAAGGGCAATAGCCGGATCAATTAGCTGATCTTCAGTTAATGCCCCCGTTTGTTGAATACTCTTGTCATTGTCCAACCTTTAATGAACCCGTTTCAACTAACCATTTATCAATGGCTTTAACAGAGAAATAGAACTCATTTCCAACTTTTATATACGGAATCATACTTTTTGAAATATCTTCACTGATGAACATTTTAATTTCCTCTTCTGTTAGACCTAAGTATTCTCCTAATTCAGATTGAGTTAATAACTGTTCTTGTTGCACTTCTTCTGCGTCTGTATGTACTCCGCTATTACTTAACCCATTTGAAATGAACCAACTACCTATCACGATAGCAATGGCTAATGAAAATATGGACAGTGAAATTAAATCGTTTTTCATTATATTCCCTCCTTTGTAGTTTTAACGGTCCAGACATAATAAAGTTTCAACCTTATTAAATAAACCTGCCCCAATAATTGAAGAAGGGCAATAGCCGGATCAATGAGCTGATCTTCAGTTATTAACTATAACCTTTTTATCATTTACTATTTTCTGTGATTTCTCTGTCTTCATTAAATTCTTCTATAGCTTTCATCAGGTTATTATCATGGTAAGGCGTATTTCTCATGCCTGCATCGAATAGCATAATCAAATGTTCCTGAACCTCACGAGATTCTTTCACGCGGTACGCCCCCTCACTTTGAACCTCTTGAATTAACGTATATTTTCTCTCGTCAGGCAACTCCTGCCAATGCTTTACAAGTAGCTCTTCATCCTGTAATTCTCTTACTTTTTCTGCACTGGAATAAGAACAAGCAAATAGGATTAAAGATAATTGGAATATGAATATATGTATAAATATTTTTTTCAATGGTTTTCTCCTCAGAACAAATGTATTACAAAAATTATTAGTTACGACGTACTCTTCTGTTAACCTGCCCCTATAACTGAATAAAGTAAAAAACCAGAGTACAATCTTAAACTCTGCTACCGCCATTTAGGGACAATGTATTTTTTACTTTAGGCCAGCAGCAAAACTGCCCCTTGGAGGATAAGTGGTGCCTAAATCCCTCAAGCTGAAAAAAATAAAGTGACCTTTTTGTTGGTCACTTTGTACTTAGTTAGTTGTCTTAACAGATTCCTTTAAAAATTTGAATAGAAGTGATGCGCCTGAAATATTTAAAACAATGCTTGCTCCCAGTAAAACTACCCAAATAGAAGTTTGAGACTGCAAAGTAATAGATAACATTAAAAGTACTAAACCTGTTAAAACCAAGGTAAGTCCCGTTAACTTATTATTCATCATAATCCCCCTTATCTATATTTTAATGATGTTATTATACCATAAATATCCATGTTATCTCTAAGAGTCTATTACTCGGGGTAGACTAAAATGGCTTGGATAGGATGATCTTCATTTATCGCCCCCGTTAATGCAATGAGAAATAATTTTCTAGTAGCTGGTTTATTTTAATAGAATTATCCTTTGGATTTTTTCTTTTTTTCTAAAAATTCGTCGTACTCTCCCCAAATGATATATCCTATTCCGATTATCAAAGAAAATAGACTGAAGGTACTAAGTAGACCTCCAACATAATCTAACATTCCATTAAATAACTGCTCATTCCAACTAACAACACCAGAACCAAAAATAGCTGCACTCATGTATTTAGTTGAAATTAAAAAAGCAGATATAGCTATAAATGAAACACCAACTCCCCGTCTTTTCATTTCTTATCAATCCTCCCCATTTTTAATATCTTATTAAACTAACCTGCCCAATAACGGAATAAGGGAAATTTAGAGGTCGTATACCACTCTGTATTATAGTAATGATATTACCTCTCCTTTTTACCTATTTCTCCAAATGAATTTAATATCAAATGAGAACTAATTAACGACAATAGGTAAGCAATGACAGGTTCATTTGTATTCCAAATTGAAACTAACGCTAAAACAATAATATTGAAAGACCAAAAAGAATTATTAAATAAAGAAAAACACTTATTACTGCACTGGTCATAAAAGCCTCCACCGAAATTAACGTTCTTTAAAATATTTTCATTGTTATCCAATAATATAAGGAGGGCAATATCCTCAGATCAATTAACTGATCTTTAGTTATTTGCCCCTATTTGTTGAAGAAAAAGATTAATCAGATAATTTTTTTTATGTACGGGTTAATATAATTTCGATATTCATTTGTTAAACCCTCTGGCAATTCAGTAAGTTAAAAATACTGGACATCATAAGATTCTTTTTCATCAATTTCAATATTCCCATTTACTTCATTTGACACATATACAGCAGTTACTGAATAGAGTTCATCACCATTAGATACTTTAAAATAATATTCGGGACCAGAAAAAACATCTAATAACTTCAATTTCCCTATATCTAGACCTGTTTCTTCTTTTACTTCTCTTCTTGCAGCATCTTCTAAACTTTCTCCTAATTCCATAAGACCTCCTGGTAACCCCCAGCCGCCGTCTGTTCGATGTTGTAATAATAACTCATCCTTCTCATTTAAAACCAACACAACAGAACCTGTAAGTATGAGAGGTCTATTGCCTACTAATTTTCGTAAATCTTTGACATAATCCATCTTTTTTAATACTCCTCCATTGCTTTTCTACATTAAAACTCTTTTTATGTAAAGGCACTCCGTTACTTCAATAAGGTAATTCGTTCCCTTCTTTATCAAAATACTCGAAATCGGTTTGTTCTATTAAATAAGGTTGTAAACGGTGAAATAAATCTGGTCTAATGGCTGCAGATTAGTCCAATAATGACATAGTTTATTTGTTAGCTATTACAACTAATAAATCTGCAAAATCGGCTAACCAGAGTGCCGAATAACCAGTACTTATTGCTATACCAACCAATGCAAGAACGCCTACCAATTTTAGTGTATAGTCGTCAAACTTCACTTCTCTGCCTCCTCTGCTCACAACTTTGTCATTTCCTCTCTATACGTTCCTTGTTCAACTATTCTCCCTTTAATATAATAACATTTATTTCAAAATCTAGTAGTTTACTCAAGAAAAACTTATATCAAAAAGGAGTTTATCCTATTCCCGATAAGCCCCCGTTTAAGTACAATACTTCCCAATATAGTTTGTTAAAGGATAAAGAAGTTTCCTTTAACAAAATCAAATACACTTTATTTTAAATACATCAATTTTTTCGTATTTATCATCTGAAACAGTTTCAACATAAATCCAACCTCTATTTCTATAATATTCTGATGTATCTTCTGTTCTTAAATAAAGTTCATTAAATCCTAATTCTTTGACTACACCTATTGTTATCGCTACTAACTTTTGCCCTATACCTCTACTGCGAGAATCTGGCTTCATATATAGAGATGCAAGCCAAGGTTTGTACATATCTCTTACCTTTAAATCATTTTCAATTATAGATACTGTTCCTAAGCATTCTCCGTTCTCTATAGCCACAAGTGTTATCGGAAATGTAGAGTCCCTGGTATTTGAAAAGTGTCTAACAACATCTTCATATTCCATACCACTTCCTGTTCTTACTACAAATTCTTTATAAATCATTACAGAAACTTCTTTTAAATTAGAGTGATTATTGATTTTTTAAAACCAGCTGCTTACTCAAGGAAAAGTTTCAATGAAAAAGAAGCCTACCCTGTTCTGGATAAGTTAGCAATAGGTAAGCGTTTGAAGTTATCTCCGGCTTTTCCCCTGCTCCACACCTGGACGTGCTAGTTTCCCAGCATCCGGCGCTCCATCTACTGATATGTAATAGATTATAAGTTCCTCGTTACATTGACGATTAGGATAATACGATATTTGCCTGTTCGCATACCTTCCGGTATTGATTAATTTTATTCAAAATGGGTTCTGAGATGTTGAGCTTTTTGAGAATTGACTCTATCTTCTCCATGTCTGTTAGGTGGATTAACCGGTGAATATCCTGGTGAAGAATTCGCAGGTTATGAAACTTATCGGTTCCTCCTTGTGACCTTGGGAGATAGTGATGACAATGCACTTCAAATGCCTGTAAGTCCCAGCCTGTAATTTCACATTTCCCCATTTTCATACTGTATCGGCTTATTCTATTATCCGCATATTCAACTGACCGATTAGGAAGGTTGGAGTTCATCAAATTACTGATTTCCTTTTGGATATCAGGACGAAGCTTTTTGTATAGCATGTCTCGACCTTCCTCTGTATAGGGTGTTACCTTTGGACTAAAGTTTAACGAGTTAACCGTTTTAACAATTCCTAGTTGGAAAAGGTAGACTTCAGCGACTTTAAAGGTTTTCATGGTCACACTGTAAAATCTTTTAAACAGAGGCGGTGGGTTACTTGGATGTTGATGCTTCCCAACCGGTTTAAGTCGATTGTATATGAACGGCTTTAAATCGTAGGCAAGACGTGTGAACACCGGATTCACATGTGTCGCTCGCTTAAAATAATTATGGATGCCCAATACAAAACTGTTAAATCGCAGAACGTTTTGGGAAGTTGGTGAAGTTTTAATCCGACGGATTAGCCTTTTAGCTTCCTGTTTGATTTGTTTCTTCTTCTTTTGAATAACGCCGGTATGCGCTACTCGTTTCTTCCCTTTTTTGTTCGCTCGTATCGTAAATCCTAGAAATTCAGACTCCCTTTTGCGCAGGTTAAGGATTTTTGATTTCTCTGGGGAGATATCAAGATTGAGCCGTTCCTTCAAATATCGACGGACTGCATGATACCACTTTTGAGCAGTCTTTCCATCCCGGCAAAGAATTTTGAAGTCGTCCGCATAGCGGACGAGGTATCCTTCCTTCAGATTAGTCCGTTTCTTTGCGTATCGTTCACCAACTTTTGATTTGTATGATTTATGCAGGGGAAAGAACTCCCATTGATCAGCAATCCACTGATCTAAATCATTCAACACGATATTAGAGAGAAGGGGAGATAAAATTCCACCTTGAGGTGTCCCTTTGTCGGGAATTCCTTCTCCATCAATTTCTGCTTTTATCATTTTAGAAATACAAGCTAATACTTTCCTATCCTGTATTCCTAAATTCCAAAGCTGTTTCATTAACCGTGTGTGGTTTACATTATCAAAGAAACTCTTGATATCAATATCAACAACAAAATGAAGAGAGGCTTGATTAATTAGGGATTGAATCCTTGCCATCGCATGATGGGCAGACCGTAGAGGTCTAAAACCATAACTGTGCTTATAAAAATGAGCCTCCGCAATGGGTTCGAGAACCTGCTTAAAACTTTGTTGGATAATTCTGTCCAGAATACAGGGAATACCTAGCGGTCTTCTTTTCCCATTGTCCTTTTCAATCCATTTTCTTCTGACTTTCTTAGGTTGATAGCTTTTCAGTATTGTACGCACCTTCAAGACCAGTTCATCTTCGGATAATTCCTTGATATCCGATATCGTTTTTCCATCGGTCCCAGGTGTGTTTGAACCCTTATTGGATTTGATGGTACGATAAGCGAGTAAGATGTTTTCTCTTGAAGTGATGACATTATAAAGAAAGGAAAAGCTGTTTCCTTCCTGGGCTTTCTCATATAGTTCCGTGAATGTCTCCGTCATATTGTAGTAATCCCAGTATCGCAGTGTTGGCACTGTGGCATCCCTCCTTGTAGAAGTGATGTCCCCACATTCTTACCCGACCGGCACCATTCACGTATAGGAAAATAATCGTTTCATTCAGTAGACTTGGGGCTGTTCCTCCACTTTCATTACAAAAGCTTCTTCAGTCGTCCCCCTACCCTCACAAGGATAAATGCCTTTCGTAAACCTTATAGCAAACGCTTCGAGTGACAGCTCTTGGTTCAACGTTCCTTGCTTTCCAAGTACCTTACAACGTAGCTTTTCATTCTAGAGTTAGGTGCTTCCTTTAAGCCTGTGAGCTTGATACCGCCGTAGTCCGGTATAGCGTCTTTCAGAGGGGGCAATTTTACTCCACACCACTCACCCCATCGGAAGATGGGACATAAGTTTCCCTATGTTCTTAACTCTAGACCCTTACCTTCGGAAGTTCGTCAGTTCTTTAGCTAATAGAACTATTCTCACCATTTCTAGTTTTTCAGCCGTGCGGCATATCCGTTGGCATACCTTTTTGGCTTCAGCCTTCGTTCTGCCGAATCTACCTGTGCTCCAAACCCTATAACCTGCCAGTTATAACGCATGCAGGAGTATTGACGGGATGGTTTCGGGTAACATGGAACCGTCATTCCCATCCTCGGTTGTAAAGTTAGAATTTCAATTGAAAATTCCCTGCTTTTCACGCTTGATAGCGCTTATAGCAGAACTTGTCGCGCGCCCCCTTTAATTGAAGATGTTAATGACGCTCCATAATGTCCTTAAACTGACGGCTCATTTTGTCCTGAACTTGACGGATTTATTGCCTATTAAAGATACAGAAGGGAGGCTTGTGAGGCCTCCCCAAAACATCTATAAATCTACCTCATAGGTTTCATTTTGCTTCAAATAAAAACGGACTTCGTGACTGCCGGTGATAATGTACCAATCTCTGCCGAGCTCAAGCCTGCATGACAACACCTTTCCATAACCAAGGTTCAGCTCGAACCATTCGCCACACCTCAGTTTGTAACCTTTTTGATCTCCCCAATTAACAATCCAACAATCAAGTGTCTCATCAAAGTACATACTCTTCCAACGGCTTTTCTTCATGCAAGTTCTCCTTCAATCACCTTCTTGACCATACGGTCATCAATGATTCTTGAGCCGTTTTGTGCTGCGAACAGAAGACAATGTGTCGCCAGTTTATTGATCAGTCGTGATGCACCACTTGAATAGCTGAAAATCTCATCCAGGGCTAGATCACTAAAAATATCTCGTTCAACACCTGCATAGCTTAAATGCTTATTCATATATTGCTCTGTTTCTGCTCTGTCAAGATGATCAAGYTTAAACTGGATATCAATGCGCTGACGGATTGCTGCGAAGGACTGAAGCTGAAGGCGATCCCAAAGCTCAGTCTGTCCCACCATAATCAATGCCATGGGACTTTGCGCATCCATACGGAAATTTAAAAGGAAACGTACTTCCTCTAACATTTCACGATCAAGCAGATGGGCTTCATCGACCACAACCACAGGCGTTATCTTGTGAATGCCTTTCATCAATTCGATTTCACGATGTAATTGGCGCTTGGCATCACCTCTGTAGAACTTTGCTTCGAGGCCCAACTGTTCTAACATTCCTTTATAGAAGTGACGTGGTGTCAACTTAGAATCTGATAAATAGATCAGCTTGAAATGAGATGGATCTAGTTGATCTGTAAATCTGCGAATAGCTGTCGTTTTTCCAAGCCCACACTCACCAGTCATGATAGCGAAAAGCTGACGTTCTGCGGCATAGTTCAGTCGTCCAATAATCTCTTCGAGCTGAGTAGATTCATATAGTTCAGTCGTTGGAATGCTGCGAGAAAATGGCGTATGGCGCATCTCAAAGAAGGACTCAAACATGACTCGTTCCCCCTTTGTTGATATGACGGAAACTCACGGCTGGGACAGAAGGTGTAATGGCGGCAGCCTTTCTTGCCTGGTTAGGTTTTTTAGCTCCCTGAAGAAGTCTTGAAGAACCGGCAGGTTCCTTTATCATCTTCTCCGGAAGAGATGGTCTTTTTCCTGTTCTCTCTGAAATCACCATTCTTTTTGCTTTCCAACTATCAAAACCCGGATAATCTACGGTTAATTCAGTAGTGTCTTTAGGGTCATAGGTAATTTCAACTTTACATCCAACGAAATTGATACCCACTTCATATTTTTCATCCTGAAAACTGATGCAGCCGGCTTTATCGACTTTCCTTGTTTCTGAATGCAGGAATGCGTGAGCGAGCTCTTCTGCAGAAACGTGGCGAATGGGCGTACCTTCACTGCGATAAGCTTCTAATGGTGTGATGTTTTTCTCTAAAGCTGAGTGCGGCTTATGAAGATAACGCTCATCAAGCCATACACCTAACCATTGATTTAACGCTTCAATTGTTTGAGGGTTTTCTAGTTTCACCTCGTTTAAAAACTCTTCGAATGTTCGATTAAAACGTTCTACTTTACCAGTCGATTCAGGCGAGTAAGGACGGGCATATAGAAGCCGTGTACCTAACTTGGAACAGGTTCTGGCCATCCATTTCGTCCGGTACTGCTTACCGTTATCAAAGTAAACACTTTCAGGAACCCCATGCTTTCTGACAGCTTCACGAAAAGCATCTTCAACACAACGAGCATCAAGCATAGGATAGAATGCCACGTGAAGAGGAAATCGAGTCGCGTCGTCTAAAAAARCTACCATATATACCTGTTTTTTCGTACCGTTCGGTCCAATCGGTAAATAAGGTCCATATTTAATATCAGAGTGCCATAAGGCATTACGACAACGCTTCTGAAAACGTCGGACTGCTCCAGATGTTTCATGATACATCTTCATTTGCCGTGAACTATAACCACGTTTTGCGAGACGCTCCTGCAGTGTTGATCGTTTCAGTACACCTTTTTCTACAAGGCCATCCCACTCGAGGATTTGAATAATGGAGGCAATACTCCTACTTGGCACTTCACGTCTCAGTAAAATAGCCTGTTCAAGCACTTGATCCTGTAATTCTTCTGGAACTGAACGATAAGGTTTTTGTTTTAGACCCTCAAAGCCTTTTTCTTTAAACTGCGAGATATAGCGTCGAATGGTGCGTTCTGAAAGTCCGTGCCTCAGACAGATTTGCTTGATGAGTCTTCCTCGCTCCTGCTTATCCAATTCTTCATCTAATAACGGCGCAATCATTTGAAAGCGATTCGTCGCCTTTTCATCTGCTTTAGTTCTATCCATTGTTAACACTCCTTTTTTCTTGATAATTGAAGTGTAAATCATGGATAAGCGGACAAAAACGCAGAACGGGTATGTATCCAAAAATGATGATTTGCAACTGGATGGACAATTTYCCCCAGCCATCCACTTGCTGTGCCAAACCATTGTCCAATTCGTTTATGTACAGGCAAAAGGCGACTGGACAGGTCGACCGTTGGGGTCTCATTCTGATCAATTTGAATTAGTAAGGATTGAAGAATAAACAACCAGTAATCAATCAAAGTAGAAAACCATTTCCTCCACCTGTAAATCGTAGATTCATCTGCTGCCACCGTCAGGTGGGCTGTTTGGAAAATGGTTTCCTCGATGACATCTGCAGCGTATCGTTTATATGGGATCATTAAGTCAGGAAGCTCGTGGTGAATCTTGTTGCACTGCTGGCAACGCAGCCTCCTGATGATAAACGTTCTGGCCATGCCTCTCTCATCTTTTAACTTTCTCTCCCTTGAACCAATGACCTTGAAGTCCTGATGATTACAACAGGGACAAGGAACCTTTTCTGCACATTTAATAAAAAACGC
>NZ_VTEI01000018.1 GCF_008180415.1 Rossellomorea vietnamensis | reverse complement strand
TAGCTAATGCGCCGCGGGTCCATCTGTAAGTGGCAGCCGAAGCCGCCTTTCCACTTTTCCTCATGCGAGGAAAAGAACTATCCGGTATTAGCCCCGGTTTCCCGGAGTTATCCCAGTCTTACAGGCAGGTTACCCACGTGTTACTCACCCGTCCGCCGCTGATTTCAGGGAGCAAGCTCCCATCAATCCGCTCGACTTGCATGTATTAGGCACGCCGCCAGCGTTCGTCCTGAGCCAGGATCAAACTCTCCGAAAGAAGTTTGACTTGCTCATTTGCTAATTAAAGTGTTAGCAACTTTGTAAGAACAGTGTTCTTACTAGATTAACGTTGACGTTTTGTTTGTTAATGTTTTGTTCAGTTTTCAAGGTTCAATCTGCGTCGCTCGTTTTTGGCGACTTGATTATCTTATCATTTCTCTGAATCTGAGTCAACAACTTTTTTGAAGAAGTTTTCTGTGTCGGCTGCCGTGTTTCGCGGCAACAGATAATAATATAACACCATTCAGAGGCCCACGCAATACTTTTTTAAAAATAAAATAAAAAAGCTCCGGCCGATGACAGCCAGAGCTTATATATGTTAGTCTTTATGACGCATTAACGGGAATAACAGTACGTCACGAATGGAAGGTGAGTTTGTCAGCAGCATTACCAGACGGTCGATACCGATGCCCAGCCCGCCTGTTGGCGGCATACCATACTCAAGCGCTTCGATGAAATCATCATCCATCATATGCGCTTCATCGTTGCCTTCTTCTCTTTCTTTCAATTGAGCTTCAAATCTTTCTCTCTGATCAATAGGATCATTCAGCTCCGTAAATGCATTTGCATGTTCACGGCCGACGATGAACAGTTCGAAACGGTCGGTGAATCGCCCGTCTTCATCATTCTTCTTGGCAAGAGGGGAGATTTCAACCGGATGGCCGTAGATGAATGTCGGCTGGATCAGTTTGTCCTCTACTCTTTGCTCGAAGAATTCGTTAAGGATATGGCCGTATTGCATAGTAGGTTTCACTTCAATACCATGTTCTTTTGCAAGAGCATGCGCCTCTTCATCGCTCATTTCCTTCCAGAAGTCTGCTCCTGTGTGCTCTTTTACGGCGTCTGCCATGTGAAGACGTGTCCACTGAGGCTCAAGATTCACTTCGTACTCCCCGTATTGGACGGAAGTAGAGCCGAAGACCTCTTTAGCAATATGAGCAACCAGGTTTTCCGTAAGAGCCATAATATCGCGGTAGTCAGCGTATGCTTCATACAGCTCAATCATGGTGAATTCCGGATTGTGGCGGGTGGAAACACCCTCATTACGGAATACGCGCCCGATCTCATATACTTTTTCCATTCCGCCGACAATCAGCCTTTTCAAGTGAAGCTCAATGGCAATACGCATATAAAGCTGCATATCAAGGGCATTATGGTGAGTGATGAAAGGGCGTGCTGATGCTCCGCCTGCAATTCCATGCATCATTGGTGTTTCAACTTCCAGGTATCCGTTGTTGTCCAGGTACCTTCTCATGGATTGGATGATCTTGCTTCGCGCTATGAAAGTCTGCTTGCTTTCCTGGCTTGTGATCAGATCAAGATATCTTTGGCGGTAACGCTGTTCAACGTCTTTCAATCCGTGGAATTTTTCAGGAAGGGGTCTCAGCGCCTTAGTAAGAAGGATGAACTGTTTCGCTTTAATGGAAAGTTCCCCTACTTTCGTTTTGAATACCGTTCCTGTAATTCCAACAAGATCACCAAGGTCGGCTGTGTTGAAGATTTCGTATTCTTCATCGCCGACTGCATCTTTACGGACGTAAATTTGGACTTGACCGGCAAGGTCCTGGATGTGGGCAAAGCCCGCTTTTCCTTTTCCTCTCTTGGTCATGATTCTTCCTGCGATGGTAACAGAAACTTCTTTCTCTTCAAGTTCCTCTTTAGTGAAGGCATCAAACTGCTCTTTGATTTCTTGAGAATTATGTGAACGATCGAAACGTTTACCAAATGGGTCCATTCCTTTTTGACGAAGGTTGTCCATCTTTTCACGTCTCACCCGCAGCTGGTCATTAATTTCTTCGTGACTCATTTTCTTCACTCCTGTTCTATCTGCTAGTTTTAAATAAAGCTGAACGCCATGATTGCAAGCCCTTATTTCTAAATTGAAAGCTTATCCATGCGAGGAAAGCTGTTCAAAGTCATAACAATTGTAATTTTCACGAGAAGAGCCTTATTAAATTAGCCTATATGATTTTATACCATACTATTTTACACAATATATGTAATTCGAACACCCCTAAAGGCCTCTTTAATTGAAAAAGGTTGGTTTTTGTTGAGAAATCCACCTCGCCTGTAGGAAATTCCATTAACCAAAAAGGGACTGTTGCTCTGCAGCACTTCAGTCCCCCGGTGAATAACCTCATTTTCTATCTCTGCTCTGACCATTGTGATTTCGTTCCATACTTTTGCTTTACTAGTTGTACGCAGTACGCTTCCGTCTATGTTTCCTTTACTGCGTTCTTCTATATAAGTTCCCCTTTTAGTAAGACACATTGCAAACTTGCTATTGGCTACGAATCAATAGGGCTACTTATCCTCAGAAGGTTCGAGGTCCTCGCGCTGAATCCCCAGAAGTTCCGCCACATTTTCAAGAAATTCCTCTGTGGGCAGACGGCTGCCTCTTTCGATCTCTCCAAGGACAGAAACGGAGATGCCCAGCTTCTTGGCCAGACCTTCCTGCGTTAAGCCTTTCAGCTTTCTGAATGCACGTATACGTCTTCCCCACTTATCTGTTTCCATAATCGAACTCCTTCTTTATCAGGTATTTCGTCTAAAAGAGCCATCATAGAGGTATTAAACTTAGGATGTTTGATTGTTTGGGACAGTTCCGTCAGAGGCACGAGCACAAAGGCTCTTTCATGCATCCGCGGATGAGGAACAATAAGTTCTTCTGTTTCAATATTTTCTTGATCATAAAGCAAAATGTCAAGGTCTATAATTCTTGGGCCCCAGCGGAATTCACGTTCCCTTCCAAGATCTTTTTCTATCTGAAGACATTGGTGCAGAAGGGTTTGTGGCGTTAATGAGGTCCGGATTTCCACTGCCAGATTCAAGAAGCTTCCTTGATCTGTATATCCAACAGGATCGGTTTCGTAAATGGAGGAGATCCTCTCCAGCTCAATTTCAGGGTGCACACTCAACTGTTTAATGGCTTTTTTGAGGTATTGTTCCCTGTCACCTACATTAGATCCAAGCGACAGATAGACCGTCTTCTTCATATCAGCGCCCCCTGGTGATTTCAACCGATACAGAGCGGTAATGGCCAGGAATCGGCGGATCTGGTTTGATGACTTCTATTGTGCAGTTCTCTACCTTAGTAAAATCACCGAGAATCCGGTCAGCGAGCGTTTCTGCGAGAGCTTCAAGCAATTTATATGGTTTACCTTCGACAACTTCTTTGCACAAGGAGTAAACTTCACCATAATTGACAGAGTCATCTATGTCGTCACTTCTTCCCGCTTTTGAAAGGTCCATCTCCAAGGACAGACTTACCCTGAACCTTTGTCCCAGCTTTGTTTCTTCAGGAAAAACACCATGATATGCGTAGAATTCCATATCTTTCAGGTTGATTTTATCCATCATACTCACCCTTTCCAAGCATGGCATCCATCATGACCGCCATCCTCTTGATTTCCTTCACATCGTGGACGCGAACAATTTGGCAGCCCTTCTGAATACCAAAACAGACTGTGGCGCCGGTCCCTTCCATTCTTTCATCGACAGGCAGATCCAGGATGGTTCCAATCATCCGTTTTCTAGAAGTGCCCAGAAGCACTGGATATCCCATGGCTGCAAGCTGGTCGAGATTTCTCATCATTTCAAGGTTGAGCTTTAGGTCTTTGGCAAACCCGATGCCCGGATCGAGAATGATATTTTCTCGAGAGACCCCCTCTCCCAATGCAATATCCACACTTTCCTGAACATCCTGCAGAGCCTCTTTTATGAAGTCCCGGTATTCCATGTTATCGCGGTTATGCATCAGGATGATCGGGGCATTGAATTGGGCTGCCACCCCGGCAATTTCCCTATCCTTCTTCGCACCCCACACATCATTGATGATATGGGCACCAGCTTCAAGGGCTTTTCTTGCCGTTCCAGATTTGTATGTGTCAATTGATATTGGCACATCAACTTCTTTTGAAACGGCTTCTATGATAGGGCATACCCTCTTAATTTCTTCTTCTTCCGGGACTGGTTCATGCCCGGGCCTGGTCGATTCTCCGCCTATATCTATAATATCGGCACCCTGCTGGACCATTTCCTTGGCACGGAGAACCGCTTCTTCTAACACATTGAACCTTCCGCCATCGGAAAAGGAGTCAGGCGTGACATTCAGGATTCCCATAATTAGTGTCCTTTTTTGGTAATCCAGCTGATAAGGCCCTGCTTTTATAATTGTAGAAGTCATATACATCAGCTCCTATGAAGTTGATTTTTAGAAAAAAGCACTTGTGCATCGCGCTCGTAGTGCGAATAGAGTTGTTGAGTGATTCTCCCTCTTTTACCCGGGAATGTCCTGCTCTCAAAAGTATGAATCGGGATGATTTCCTGCACAGAGTTCGTGAAAAAAGCTTCATCCGACTTCAGCAAACTTTCTGGCATATACATTCCAGCCTCACTAGGAATGCCTAATGTACCTGCCAGCTCCATGATGTACTCCCTGGTAATCCCATTCAATACTCCTGTCTCCAATGAGGGCGTATATAGTTTCCCATCCGATATCCAGAAAATATTTGAAGTCACACCTTCAGCAATATAGCCTTCCTTTGTCAGGAACAAGCCTTCTTTTCCCGGGTCATCGCCTGCCTCTCTTTTAGCAGCAATGTTATTGAAGTAATGATGGGATTTGAGCCTTACCGGTGTCTCCGGGGTATTTCTTCTCAACTGAAGCAGCACCGCTTCTTTCTCCTTAAGCGGTATAAGAGGCGGAAGTTCCTTCTGCAGAAGCAGAATGTTCGGCTGATTATAAGGGGTTGTCCTCAGTCCTATTTCTCCCTCTCCTGCCGATATGTTCAGGCGGATATACGAGTCTTGCAAACCGTTCTTCTCGGAAAGCGAAGCAATCATTCCGGAAATATTGAGCTTCTGTAAATCCAAATCTATATTGAATGTATCCAGTCCCATCTGCAGCCGTTCTAAATGATCATTCAGTAAGAAGGGATGGCCGCTATAGGTCCTCATCGTTTCAAAAAGGCCCATCCCGTATAGAAAGCCATGGTCAAAGGGAGAGATTTTAGCCTCATCCTTATGCAGTATTTCACCATTTAAATATAAGTACACTTCCGTTCCCCCTAAACAGTTACCGGTGCTTTCTTATAGGTGTTGAGGAAATTGGCGAGAAGCTGTTTTCCTTCTTCTGTGATGATGGATTCAGGATGAAACTGAACGCCTTCAATGGGAAGATGTTTATGGCGGAGGGCCATGATTTCTTCATCCTTTGTTTCAGCTGTGATCTCTAGGCAATCCGGCAGCGTTTCTTTCCGTACGATAAGAGAATGATAGCGTCCAGCTTGAAATGGGTTTGAAACCCCTTCAAAGAGTGTCCTGCCATCATGGCTCACAGAGGATGTCTTTCCATGCATCAGCTTGGCCGCTTTCACTACTTCTCCCCCAAATACCTGGGCAATCGCCTGGTGTCCCAGGCAGACGCCAAAAATCGGGATTTTTCCAGCAAAATAGTTGATTGCCTCAAGGCTTATGCCCGCTTCATTAGGTGTACAAGGGCCAGGTGATATCATGAGATAATCCGGCGCCAGCAGTTCGATTTCAGCTATATTAATTTCATTGTTTCTTGTGACGACGATTTCTTCGCCCAGCTCTCCTAAATATTGAACAATGTTATATGTGAAAGAATCAAAGTTATCTATCATTAAAATCATTTGTCTGCACCCTCTGCCAATTCTTTTGCTTCCCAAACCGCTTTTGCTTTTTTCAGTGACTCCTTATATTCGTGTTTCGGATTAGAATCTATCACCACTCCTGCTCCTGCCTGAATATGAGCTTGTCCATCTTTAGCAAAAAGTGTCCGGATGACGATGTTCAGTTCCATGTCTCCATTAAAGCCGATCCAGCCGATTGATCCTGTATAAACCCCTCTTCTTACCGGTTCAAGTTCTTCAATAATTTCCATGGTCCGCACTTTAGGTGCTCCCGTTATCGTTCCGCCCGGGAATACAGCTCTGATCAGATCCTTGCCGTTTTTATTATTGGCCAATGTCCCTCTCACATTGGAAACAATGTGCATGACATGTGAATATTTTTCTATGACCATGAATTCGTTGACTTCAACAGTTCCGTATTGGCAGACTCTGCCCAAGTCATTTCTTTCAAGATCAACCAGCATGACATGTTCTGCCCTTTCTTTTTCATTATGGATCAATTCATCAGCCAGCATCTGGTCTTCCTTTTCATTATGACCGCGGGATCTTGTGCCGGCAATCGGCCTCGTACTGACTTCTGTCCCTTTCTTTTTCACAAGAAGTTCAGGAGACCCCGATGCGATTTGAAAATGGGGTGTATGGACATAGCTCATGTAAGGAGAAGGGTTCAATTCCCTCATTCGTTTGTATATAGCATATGGCGAAGCGGCCAAATCCTGCGACTGTCTCACAGACAGGTTGACTTGGAATACATCGCCTTCCTTGATATAGGACTGAATCTTCTCGACAGCTGAAATGAACTGCTCTTCATTCATAGAAACGGAGCGGTCAGCCGATACAGGGCCAAGAGTTTCATTCTTTTCAGGTATAGATCGATTCAATCCGGTTTTCCACTCATCCACATAAGAATCAAAGATATGCGCTCCCTCTTTGTCTGCCATCAGCCAAATCTGTTCTGAGTCATGGTCATAGACAGCCCATTGGGAAAATATCATGTAGTAAAGATCCGGGATTTCGAGGTCATCATGGGCTCTGTTCCCAAGTCTCTCTATCTGGCGGGCATAGTCGTAACTGATGAACCCCATCGCTCCTCCCTGAAAATCAGGAAGCTCCGGGTCTCTTTCCATATGCCGTTTTTGAAGACGGCTGTACAACACATCCAATGGATCTCCATTCACGATCTCTGTGCTGCCAGTTTCGCAGATTTCCACTCTATTATCCTTTGCATTTAGTATTGATACCGGGTTGAATCCGGCAATGCTGTATTTCCCGCCTCGTCCGCTTTCAAGAAGGATATGGTGATCGATTTCAGCCGTCAGTAATTCATAGGCATGAAAGAAATCTGCTTTCGAGGATCGTATTTTTTCAAAATGAAGTTGTGTAGTATCCACGGATGGTTCACTCTCCTAGTTTTTCTCTTTCTCCATCATACATGAATCTGATTGTTGTTTCATAGTCAAAATGCAAGGGTTAGGACTGTCGGTTCACAAATGCCCAGGAGGACAAATCGCAATGACCCTTCTTATAAACGCTCTATTCGATTCACGTAATCTATGAAGATATTGAATTTCTACCAGTCAGAAGATTTGTAAAGATATGTTAAAGCGAAAGGAGAGGTAAATTTACGAAGATATTTTGAGTACATTTTAAAAGACTCTTTTCTAAGATATTGTTGCTTTTGATTACTATCTTACCTTCCTCCCTTTAACGTAAGAGGATTGGAATGGAAGGCGTGCGATCTCCTGCGGGACTAGTGGGCGCCTAGCTCCTCGGGTCAAATAACCTCAAGACACACTGCTTGTTCATTTCTCTCATAAAAGCGGTAAGGTCAGCCTCCCTAAGTACGTCAATTAAAAATCCGTGGTTATTCAATATTGCCATAAAAAAAGATCAGGAAAGTTGCTGCCTGATCTTTTTTTATGGCTGTTTTCGCATATATTGTTGCTTTCGGAAAAATCGCAAGAGCCGGATTTTCCCCCGGATACTAAGAGGTTTATCTCTTATCGAGTGAGAATAGCTCTTTTCTTTTCGGTGTTACCAGTTTTTACAACTCTTAATATAGTTATTTTTTTGAATTAGTATCAAATAGCAACAATGTTTACGAAAAGAGCCTTAAAAATTTAGTCTTCAAATTGATACAGCGGGGTGCTTAGATATCTTTCACCGTTACTAGGGATTACTGCCAGCACTTTCTTACCTTTGCCAAGCTGCTTTGCAACTTTCAATGCTGCACTGATGGCAGCACCAGAAGAAATCCCTCCAAGGATCCCTTCCTCTTTAGCCGCACGGCGGGCAAAATCAAAGGCTTCCTCATTTTGCACGGTGATGACTTCATCATAAACATCTGTGTTCAAAATATCCGGTACAAAACCAGCGCCGATTCCTTGGATTTTATGAGGGCCAGGGCTGCCTCCGGACAGAACCGGTGAATCAGAAGGTTCAACAGCGTAAATTTTAACATTCGGGAAGTTTTCCTTCAGCACCTGTCCTGCGCCTGTAATGGTACCCCCTGTGCCGATTCCGGAAATGAAGGCATCCAAACTGTCCATCTGCTCGACAATTTCCTTTCCTGTCGTTCTTCGGTGAACCTCTGGGTTTGCTTCATTTTTAAATTGCTGCGGCATGAAGAAGCCCTTTTGATCAGCGAGCTCTCCTGCCTTGCGAATCGCACCGCCCATGCCTTCAGAACCAGGTGTCAGGACCAATTCGGCACCATAAGCCCTGAGAAGGTTTCTTCTTTCCATACTCATTGTATCCGGCATAACCAGCACGGCTTTATATCCTTTAGCAGCCGCAATCATCGCAAGACCGATACCAGTGTTCCCGCTTGTCGGCTCTACAATTGTGTCCCCGGACTTTAAGTTCCCGGATTCTTCTGCAGCTTCGATCATAGCCAGGGCGATTCTATCTTTTACACTGCTGCCCGGGTTCATATATTCTAATTTCAAATAAACCTCAGCACTATCTTCTTCCACGAGACGATTAAGTTTTACAATCGGTGTCTGTCCCACTAAGTCGGTGATTGAGTTTGCTATTCTTGCCATACTATCACTCCTAATCCCAAGTAGTTTGATGGGTTTTCATTAAAATTATCAATTTTCTGTAAATATGTCAAACAAATGGATTCTGCTTTTTATAAGGGCTGTTTGCAAAAAAGAAGCTCGGCGACTACCGGACTTCTTTCATTAGACTGCCTTTTAAAACAGCAGCTCTATAAAAGACATGTGATCATCCGTTCTTTAAAGGCTTCCTTCATAAAACCACTCGACATCAAGTTCTTTCCAGAAATCCTCTGGCTTCATCGACTTTTCCACTTGTTCCATAGCGAGCCGCCTGTGGATTTGACCTTTTACATCCTCCAGAGAATACTGCTCGGCTTCCAGCTTATCATGGAGAAGGAAGATATAGAATTTCCCATCCATCTCAATGACCTTAGAGATGCTGCCCGGATCTAATGATTCAATTTCTTTGGCTGAATCCCCTGCTAATATATGCGAGTCCGCAGGAATATATCCAATATTTCCTCCTTGAACTGCAGACGGAGCATCCTCGGACAACTCCATTGCCATAGCTTGAAAGCTGGATCCGTCTTTGACCTCATCAGCAATCTGTTCTGCTTCTTTATGTGAGGCTGAGACGATTTGCGAAAGATTGAACATTTCCGGTATGGAGTATTGCTCCTGGTTCTCTTCATAATACCTTTCAATCTCTTCTAAAGGAATGACAACATCTTTGGTGACCACCTTTTCCAAAAGAAGCTCCATCCTTACTCTCTCCCTTAGAATCTCATCATCAACCGCCAAGTCTCTATCATAAGTATTATAAACACTTTTAATCAGCGTGATTTCTTTGTCTAGCTCCTCATCAGTCACCTTAATATCATACTTCGCAGCAAGCTGATCCATGACCTTTTGATTAATCAGCTCCCTAAGGACCTCTTTTCCATAACGCTGTTCCATTTCGTACATCCATGACTCACGGCTGATCGACTCACCGTCTATTGATGCTGCGGTTTCAGTTCCAGCTAGCTTAGCGAACCCGGAGGCATCTTCGGATTTTGTAAAATAAAGCAGCAGCGTCAATAAGTTTGCTGCTGCCAAAATAAAGATCAACCCTATTAAAACCGACCTTTTTAATCTCACCTTTGCATCCATCCCCTTAGATGTTATTGCAGATTTTCTCCTTCATCCTTCAACGCTTTCAGCTCTTCCACTGTATAGTGATACGTTTCGTTGCAGAAATGACATTGAGTTTCAGCACTGCCGTCTTCATCGATCATTTCCTGGATTTCATTTGATCCCAAACTGGCAATCGCATCCCCGAAGCGTTCTTTGGAGCACCTGCACTCAAATTGGACAGGCATCTTCTCAAGGATTTTAACATTTTCTTCACCCAGCAGCTCATGAAGAAGCTCCTCCGGTGTGAGACCTTTTTCAATCAATTTGGATACAGGCGGAATAGTCTTTAGCCTGTTCTCGATTTCAGTGATAGTTTCATCAGCAGTCCCTGGCATTAATTGAATAATAAAGCCGCCGGCTGCGAGGATAGAGTTATCTGGATTTACCAGTACCCCTACTCCGACAGAAGATGGAACCTGTTCTGATGTTACAAAGTAATACGTGAAGTCTTCCCCAAGTTCACCAGATACAATCGGCACTTGGCCGGTAAAATGGTCACGCATGCCGATGTCTTTAACAACAGACAACGTGCCGGAAGAACCCACTGCTCTTCTTACATCCAGCTTTCCTTGCTCATTCAAATCAAAGTGAACTTGGGGATTGGTCACATAGCCCCTCACACTGCCTTTCGCATCACTGTCCACAATGATAGCACCTAAAGGGCCGTCCCCTTCAACTTTGATGGTCAGTTTCTCCTCACCCTTCAACATTGCACCCATTATGACACCCGCACTCATCGACCTTCCGATGGCGGCTGAAGCTGTCGGCCATGTACCGTGCCTTCTTTGTGCCTCATTCACTGTATCTGTACTTCTGACTGCATATGCCCTGACTTGTCCCTCAAAGGCTAACGCTTTTACTAAATAATCACTCATGTTATTTCCTCCTATACTGTCCGGTTTCTCTCATAGATGAGCTTGAGACCTTTTAATGTTAAAAATGAATCCACCACGTCAATGACATCTGATTCTTTTGATATTAATTGTGCAAGTCCACCAGTCGCAATGACCAGCGGGTTAGTCGAACCTGTAGCTTTCATCCTTTTCACAATGCCTTCCACCTGACCTACGTATCCGTAAAGAATCCCGGATTGCATCGCAGACACCGTATTCTTGCCAATGATGTGATCAGGCCTCCCAATTTCTATTCTAGGCAGTTTTGCTGCTTTAGAATAAAGGGCTTCGGTTGAAATCCCAATTCCAGGGGCAATTGCTCCGCCCATATATTGTTTATCTTCATTGATATAACAGTAGGTTGTTGCCGTACCAAAGTCGACGATGATCAATGGCCCGCCGTATTCTTTAATTCCTGCTACCGCGTTGACAATGCGGTCAGCACCCACTTCACGGGGATTTTCATATTTAATGTTCAAACCCGTTTTAATCCCGGGTCCGACAACCAATGGTGTGATGTTAAAATATTTCTCACACATTCTTTCCAAAGAAAACATAATGGGAGGGACAACAGATGAGATGATGATTCCCTCAATGGAGTCCAGCGATAGATTCACATGCTGGAATAGATTCTTTACGATCATGCCATATTCATCTTCTGTCTTATGGCGGTTCGTCTCCATTCTCCAGTGATACTTTAACTCTTCGCCTTCATATACTCCAAGTACTATATTGGTATTCCCTACATCCAAGACAAAAATCACTTTTTTCACCCACTAAACATTGATTTCATTCTGCCAACATCATACCACAATTGAATCCGTTTGGTGAAAGCTGTTGTCTTACTCTTAAGCTGTTTTTAAACAAGTCTGTTTTCCCAAAGAATATGGTTGATTAAATAGTACTGGATTTCCATCACCTCAATCTTTCCGAAAACAGCCTTAAGAAAAGAACCTTAAACAAACAGTAATGGATTTCCACCACTCTGCGGGAAGTGTACCTTCCACAGCCATCAACCATGTCATAAAAATACAAAAGACACCAGCATGGAAGCTGGTGCCTTTGTATTAGTTAATCTTCTTTTTTATCCTCTGCAGCTGACTCATCTGATGGTTTTGGCGTATCATCCTTCTTTTGGATGTTCACTTTCACATCATCTTTGCCAGGTGCTTCGTCATCTCCATAACCGCGGTCCGGAAGTTTGCCGTGATCCATTAGATGCTTGATTTGTCCGGCATCCAATGTTTCTACATCCAACAATGTGTTTGCGACAAGTTCCAGTTTATCACGATGCTCTGTAAGAATTGTTTTAGCTCTTTCATAACAACTCTTAATCAAGCTTTGCATTTCCTGATCAATTTCATAGGCAATTGCATCGGAGTAGTTTTGTTCATTGTTAATATCTCTGCCAAGGAATACCTGCCCCTGTGAAGTAGAACCGAATTGCATTGGTCCAAGCTTATCACTCATCCCAAATTCAGTAACCATTCTGCGGGCAATGCCTGTGGCACGCTGGAAGTCATTGTGAGCACCAGTGGATACTTCACCAAAGATAACTTCTTCTGCTACACGGCCGCCAAGCAATCCGGTAATCTTATCCAAGAGCTCAGGCTTTGTCATGAAGTAACGATCTTCTTTTGGAAGCATTACAGCATAACCGCCAGCCTGGCCGCGTGGTACGATGGTAACTTTGTGGACCATTTCGGCTTCATCAAGCACAAGACCGATAACGGTATGCCCAGCTTCGTGGAATGCCACAATCTTGCGTTCTTTTTGAGAAACGACCTTGCTCTTTTTGGCAGGACCTGCAATGACACGGTCAGTCGCTTCATCGATGTCACGCATATCGATTTTCTTTTTGTTTTCACGGGCAGCTACAAGCGCCGCTTCATTTAACAGGTTCTCTAAGTCTGCACCAGAGAAACCTGGTGTTCTCATTGCGATTGCTTTTAAATCTACTGAATCATCAAGCGGCTTGTTTCTGGCATGTACATTAAGCACCGCTTCACGGCCCTTGACATCTGGTCTGTCCACTGTGATTTGACGGTCGAAACGTCCAGGACGCAGTAAGGCAGGGTCCAGAATGTCAGGACGGTTTGTCGCTGCGACGATGATGATTCCTTCGTTCGCTCCGAATCCATCCATTTCAACAAGCAATTGGTTTAATGTCTGCTCGCGTTCATCGTGGCCTCCACCTAAGCCTGCGCCACGCTGGCGTCCCACTGCATCAATCTCATCAATGAAGATGATACACGGGGCATTTTTCTTCGCATTTTCGAATAGGTCACGTACACGTGATGCACCGACACCGACGAACATTTCGACGAAATCAGAACCACTGATAGAGAAGAATGGTACTCCCGCTTCTCCAGCAACAGCACGGGCAAGCAATGTTTTACCAGTACCCGGCGGTCCGACAAGAAGGACTCCTTTAGGAATTCGCGCGCCAACCTCAGAGAATTTTCTCGGGTCTTTAAGGAATTCCACGACTTCGACAAGTTCATTTTTCTCTTCATCCGCTCCGGCAACATCTTTGAATCGCACTTTCTTCTTCTCTTCGCTGTAAAGCTTGGCTTTGCTCTTGCCGAAGTTCATAACCCGGCTTCCGCCGCCCTGCGCCTGGTTCAGCAGGAAGAAGAATAGGATAAAGATGATCACGAACGGGATAATCGTTGTAAAGAAAGATACCCAGCCGCTTGTTTCTTTTGCCATAAGGACATCGACTTCAATGCCGCTTTCATCGGCTGCTGTATTGATCCGTTCCAATATCTCGGAGTCATTCCCCAGTACATTGGTAAGGAAATATTGCTCCTCTTCATATCCAGTCAGTTGTCCCCTAACCTGATAAACGCCTCTTTCAGGCTGGATGGAAAACGACTCTACCTCACCATCTTCCAAGTGAGTGATGAATTCGTTATATTTAATGTTTTCTGTTGGCTCGTTGCTGTTATTAAAGTAACTCACCACACCTATTATGACGAGAAATACTAGTAAGTAGAATATGGTGTTTCGAAAGATCCGGTTCATCCCTTACCTCCTCCCACGGTAAAAAAGCTATATAAAATAGTATCATAGAAAATCATGGTATGACAACAATTAGCTTCCTTTATTGATAGTTCCTGACAAATGTTCGTTCTCATTAGATTGCTCTTATTCCTTGCCGCTATATACTTCAGGTTTCAGCACACCGATATACGGCAGGTTGCGGTACTTTTCTGCGTAATCGAGGCCGTATCCAACAACAAACTCATCAGGGACAATAAACCCAACGTAGTCAGCCTTAATGTCTGCTTTTCTTCCGGATGGCTTATCCAAAAGCGTTACAATCTTGATTGACTTTGCTTTACGGTAACGGAACAGTTCAACAAGGTAACTCAGAGTCAATCCGCTGTCAATAATATCCTCGATGATCAGGATATCCCTGCCCTCGACTTTTGTGTCAAGGTCTTTGACAATTTTCACTTCTCCAGAAGAAACGGTAGAGTTTCCATAGCTGGAAACATCCATGAAGTCCATTTCCAAATATGTATCCATACGCTTAAGCAGATCACCCATAAAAGGCATAGCACCTTTCAGTACTCCTATAGCCAGAGGAAAGCCATCCTTGTATTCCTCTGTAAGCTCACCGCCCAGTTTCTTGATTTTCTCTTGAAGCTCTTCTTCAGTAATAAGCACTTTCTCGATATCTTTGTTTAACACTTGGTCTGCCTCCTAGGAAGATGTTTGCTGTGAATAGATTAACCTTACATGTTCACCCGGATCACCTGGTTCATAACAGACAAAGACTGATTTCTTCAGGTTAGGGACCCAGAGTATTTCGCCGTGATCGTCCGTGACGAGCGGCCAATTGTCTCTAAGGATGACTGGTATCTTTTCATCGATAAATATATCTTTTACCTTTTTGGTACCATTCAATCCTTTAACTTTCATGCGGTCCCCCGGTTTCCTTGTCCGAATCCTCAGCGGTAAGGCAATACTGACTTTCTGGAAAATGACGGAATCAGCCTGGATGCCCGGTTCTTCAGCCTCTTGAAGTATAAATATTCGATGATCAGGCAGTTCAACACTTTCACCTATGTTCAATGTATAACAAAAATCGCCGCTTTCCTCTGCTCTGCCTCCAAATGTAAATATACATTGATTATAGGAACGGATTGCTTTAAGGTTTCCCGGAAGGTCGAGACTCAGTGAGGGGCTGTCTTTCATTATTATTGCTAAGACATCTTGAATATGTATAGATGATAAGGATGAAGGCCTATCTTTGTAAAGATAATTTAATATTAGATGAATCACTCTTCTTTGTAAAGGCAGAGGCATCAGCCGGAAACCTTTAATATCAACAATGGCTTCATCCTTGACTTTTGTAAGGATACTTTCCATTTTTTCTTGTGCCAGAGTCTGTAAAAGTGCTTCATCTTCAGCTGCTTCTTCACTGAATTGTTGAAATTTAAGATGAACAAGCGGATTTTCACCTTTCAGGAAAGGCAGAACCTCATGCCGGAACCTGTTCCTGGTATAGTCCCTTTTTTCATTGCTTGGGTCATGTTTCGGCTCCAATCCGCTCTCAGAACAGTAAGCCAGGATTTCCGGCTTTTCCAGACAAAGAAGGGGGCGGATGATCTGTGCTCCATGAAAGTCTCTTGTGACAGGTATTCCGCTGCGAGCCATGCTGCTTCCTCTCGTCATCCTCATCAGAATGGTCTCCACCTGGTCATCCCCGTGATGTCCGAAAGCCAGCTTTGTGAATCCCTCACCATTGACAAGTTTGGCAAACAGGCTGTACCTGATATTACGGGCACCTTCCTGCAGACCTTCATTGCGTTCTTTCAGGATTTCTTGCACATTCACTCTTTCACCATAAAAAGGAATGCCCATCTTCCCGCATAAGTCCTGCACAAAAAGGAACTCTTCGTAAGACTCTTCTCCCCTGAACATATGATCCACACACACGGCTGCCACCTTAGCATTCCAGAGCCTTTTGTATTTATCCAAGAAGTAAAGGAGTGAAAGCGAATCAGGCCCTCCGGACACGGCAGCAAGGATTGAGTCCCCCTCTTGAATCAGGTTGTGTTTCCTTATAAAGTCTAAGACTTTTCTTTCATATATGAACATACTTCCTCTTCCTGATCTATGTTTTCTTCCATCTTAACAATATACGGTCCCGATTACACTTCAAGCGGCTTTGCTTCAGTAAGATAAAATTATAAAAGTTCACCATAGATGTATAAAAAGTATAGAAGAGATACGATCATAACAACCAGTACCGTCTCGAGGAAACCTCCCCCTGTTTTCTTCTGCCTGAGCTGAGTACGGCTGGCGGCGGCCTGCTTTTTCTGAGGATTAGCGGCATAGGCTTTATGATTGCCCGGTTTGCTTTTTACAGAGAATGTATCCAGCAATGCCTGGCGCATTTCCAGAGCTGTCCTGTATCTGCCCTCAATGGCACCCAGGATGGGCGCCTTCATTTTCGCAAGCTCCGGTTTTGCCATTACAGCATTCCTTAATTGCTCTATTCCCTCACTTCCGCTTTTATTAAACCTTTTCGGATAGGCGAGGTTAATAAGAATCATTGCAGCTGAAAACAAATCGTAGGATGGTTCTGCTTTCCTCGAATGCCCAAGCCAGTATCCTCTATCGAAGAATTCTGTGAACTCTTTAATTGCCCGGCCCTGTATTGTCGTTCCTCCAACATCAATACAGCGGAGTTTATACGGCGGACCTGTAACAATCAGATTATCCGGTTTTAAATCTCCAAAGACCCAGCCTTCCTGGTGGATACGATGAAGGTCATTCAACAGCTGTACAACAAGTACACCCGTCCAGGAGAAGCCTTTCTTTTGAACAAACTCCAACAGGTCCGGTCCTTGAATATATTCCATGACATAGAAAGGGATTCTCCTGCCTCCCGCCTCCCAGTCATCCACATCAAGCAAAGAAGGTCCAAGAGGCGCTCCTTGGACCTTGGCAAAAGCCTTTAACACATTTACTTCCGAGGTGATGGACATCGAGCTGTCACTCATTTTAAGTGCTGCATAATCCGCACCCGCCTGAGCCAGGTAGACGATTCCGTTTGCCCCGTATCCAAGTTCTTTCACGATCGTATAATGTTGTTTGTGCCACTTGCCGGTAATTCTTGTTCCTGAAGAAAAATTATATTGTTTCTTCCAAGTATTGTTCATCATCACGTGAGAGCAAACCCCTTAATGAACGTTTTTTCTTGAATGAAGAAATCGCTTCACTAATTGCCGGCCCCGTTGGCGTTATTCCTCCAGATGACAGCTTTGAAAAGACGCTCGTCAGCGATTCAAGCTTTGGAGTCCAATCCAGCAATTTTTCGACATCTTTTCTTTTCCCGGGAAATACGAATACTGAAAACATGTTATCTCCCATTCTTGCATTCATGCTGAGAGACAGGTCCAGCAAGGCTTCTTTAACCGTTGGCAGTTTATGCTTCATGCTCGCTGAAGTATCGACAAGAATCAACACTTCAAGGTCTGCGGACTCGCCTAATTCATCTACCACTTCCATCACTTCGCCCCGCTGTTCCGGAGGAAGTTCTTCCATTGAGGTACTTTTCCCCAATATCTGCTTCAATTCCTTATTAACGACCCCCTGCAGGGTTTGGGTCATTGCTTTTCTTGTAACCATCTGGACTGTCTGTGACAGCTGCTGGGCATAAACGATCTGGCTTACACCGCCGCCCGACATGGCAATGCCTTCTATTTCCTCCATGCCTCTTTCATCAATAGAATCGTTTTCCATCACACCTATTACATTTACGGTAATCCCTTGTTCCTTTGCCAATGCAGCCATCGCTACCGGGTCTTCGCCTTGATTGGAGCAGCCATCAGTGATTAATAGAACTTGTCGAAGTGTACCTGTCTTCAACAGTTTCCCCTCCTCTAACTTTGTTTGTTACCATCATCGCCAGTTTAGGAGGGAAATATACTTCGGATTGCTGATAGAATCCGTATATCATGCTGTTTTCAAAGTACCTGACACTGTCTCAAAGACCTTTGTTTCATTCTTTCTTCTGCTGTCTACACGTTAGTGGGCTTTTCCGGAATCAGCGATCGTTCCAATTCCTTTTATGTTATAAATCTCTCTTCGTAAACTTTACTGCGATTCCATATAGATTCAGAAAAAAATTCGCCATAATGGAGTGGAATAACCTGTTCAGATAAAAAGTTCTGATTTCATCGAGAAAATCCGATACCAGGGATGTTTCTGAAATCAGCAATTTACGAGGAAACTCCTTCCTAAAAGATTGTTGCTTTATTCACCTTAATCCCCTTTAAGCAGGAGGATTGGAGCAGACAAGCGAGCCCCGCAATCCAGTTCCAGCGCCCAGCCCCTCAGGCCCGTGCACCTGGATCCGGAATCCATTACTTTTAAACAGCCACAACCCTATGTGAAATCCCCTTTCGTATACTTTGAAAAATACCGCTATCATTCACCGTAAATATTATCGGCTATCTCCTCCTTTTAGAGAAAAATCTTAGTAATTATTGGGTACCCGAAAGTAACAATCATTACGAATGCAGCCATTTAATTATCTCAATAGACATCACTTAGTGACCACCCTTCATTTCTCAATCTGCTGGATTAAGCAATGACCGAGATTCTAGCAAACTGTTTAAAAATATGGTGAAAAGAGGCTCTTCTCTTTATGAGACTTTTTCCTTTCTTTTGTATTTTTGCACAGGGATCGAACTCCATTTAGGGATATTGTGCTTTATTTTCGAAACCACGATGGTCATGTCGTCTTCTATCTCTCCTGATCTTGTTCTTATCACTTCCTCCATGATAATATCAGCCATTGTCTGAGGATCATCTGAATCCACTTCTTTAATCTTCCGTTTCATCCACACATCATAATTCTCCACATGCTTCGGCCCTTCAAATACTCCATCGCTCATCATGACTAACAGGTCTCCCGCCTTCAATTGTTCACTCACCACATCGACATCGAACTCGTAGAAAATCCCCATTGGCAGATTGCCTGCTTCCACCTTCACTACCTTATCCCCTCTTTTTATAAAGCTTGGTGTAGAACCGATCTTCAAAAATTTTGAGGACGCATCCTGCAAATCAATCATCGCCAAATCAAGAGTCGAAAATATTTCATCATTCGTTCGTAAAGAGAGAATCGAATTGACCGCCTTTATCGCCACCTTTTCTTCTATTCCGGATTGCAAGATCTTCTGAAGGAGACTCAATGTTTCATTGCTTTCATAATGTGCCCTTTCCCCATTTCCCATTCCGTCACTTATCGCCACAGCGTACTTACTTGCACTCAATTCGATCATCGAATAGCTGTCTCCTGAAATAAGACCCCCTCCTTTAGCCGCATGGGCTACACCAGTATCCACCATATAGGCTTTTGCAGAGCCGAAGGTTAATTGACAGTGACCACTTGGGAATGCAGCAGGCTCCTCACGCAGGACAATGATGTTTTCTCCCAGAATATCCGACAGCATTGGCGCAATCAGTTTTTCTCCTTCTCCGTGTCCATTCCCATTTGGCAGCGCCATCTCTATATCAACATTCCCTTTATCCAGTGAATAGATTTCTACATTCTCTATTTCCATACCGAATTCTTGTAATGATTCGAGGATCTGTTCCTCCTGCTGTTGGTGGTTTTCTCTTTCTCTCTGAATCTCACGGGCAAAATCCCCCATCACTTCGGACACACCTAACAATTGGTCGGCCACAAGCTTTCGGCTTTCCTGTACTTGTTTTTTTAATTTGAGATTTGCTTGATAATAAGTCAGCTCCTGGGAAATGACATCTTGGACTTTTTTGGACCGAACGCAGTGTTTTTCAAGCTCCCTTCCTGTTTTTCCACTAAGCGGGACTTGTCCCTGATCTATTTCATACATAACATCTTTCATAAGATCGTATGTTTGATTGAAGTTTCTGGCCCAGCATTGATCCTTCTTAAAACAGGTCTGGCAGGTCTTTTCAGTCACATTGCTCAAAAATTGATCAAACTCTCTCTCTTCCTCCTCCTCGTTGTTCATCTTATCCTCCAAGCCTGAGAAACTATTTGAAAGTGCTTGGAATACGGAAGAAAACTGTTCTACCCTGCTTGCTGTCACATCACGGACTTTCCTGATATACTGCTGCTGTTCATGATTGTATTCAGTTGTTCCCGGTATATGTTTTGCCAACTTTCCAGTGAGGGCAGGGGGGGTGAGAAACAATAGAAAGATGGCTGCACCCGACTCATACAGGGTTTTGGCCAATGATGTATCACCGTCCCCATACATGCCGACCAGCAATGTGGCAATAAGCAGACCAATGGCTGCTCCTGCCTTCTTTCCTTCTTTTAACAACCCTCCAAGAAGACCTGAGAATGCCAGGAGGCTCATCTGATAAAAACTGGCCACATTCGCAAGGCTGAAAATCAAGCCGGTCACCACTCCGACAGTGGAGCCAACAGTAGCTCCCGCAACAAAGGCAAACAGCAAAACAAGATAGCGCGATAGGATATGTTCTATAGAAAGATCATATACAGACCAACCGATGGTTCCGGTCATGACAGAAGCCAGGAGTATGATCAGGCTGACCACTTCTTCTGTTTTGAGGGACTTCTTCCGTTTGCTGATTGAGAACAAAGGGACACTTTGGATAAAAATCAGTGTCAAGATAAAGGAAAGTGTGGCTTCCACCCCCGCCATCGCACCGTCGTAAATTGTAACGGCCCCCCTATTGACTATATAATCAAAGGCCAGGCTGGCTGTAATGGTCGTGAAGAACACAAAATACGGTATCGCCTTCAGCTCACTCTTTTGAAATTTCCTCGTTATTCTAAAAAGAATCAGGAATAATAGTGAACTGGCAAACGTATACGTAATATTAGATATAGATAATGTCATCGATCCGGCCAGCAGGCCCATCAGTGCGACAGGAGCACGGTCTCTTCGCACCATATAAACGGCGGCGAAAAAAGGCATGGCAAAAGGTGTCAAATGTGAGAGTATCAGGGCCCGTCCCAAAAGAAATCCCAAACCAAAGAGAACAAAACCTTTTTGAATGAAGAACCACTCTATCTTCTGCAAAAAGACTTTCATCCCCATCGCGAACTCCGATCTAGTTTGCTGGATGTCCACATTCCTCACCGGCTCCATGACACTATGCTCAGCTTTCTCCATACATATCCTCTCCCCTGGTCTTATTCATTGTAGTTAGTATATAGTGGACAAGCTTAGAAGTTTGTCAAAATGACGACTTTAAATGGAAGAAACGTTCGACTTCTTTCTGCGAAAGGTCAGAAGATTGAAAGATACATGATTCTCAAGCTTTCCAGAAGCATCAAGGATCGAACCCAATAATACAAGATTTATAAACTGACATTTTTCTCAAAAAATCTGTTGACAATATTTTTAATTCTATGTATTATATTACTTGTGTCTCAAAACATTTTATTAATATGGCGGTGTAGCTCAGCTGGCTAGAGCGTACGGTTCATACCCGTGAGGTCGGGGGTTCGATCCCCTCCGCCGCTACCATATTATATTGGCCCATTGGTCAAGCGGTTAAGACACCGCCCTTTCACGGCGGTAACACGGGTTCGAATCCCGTATGGGTCATATAGAAAAAACACGACAGAATCTTGTCGTGTTTTTTTTTTGTCATTTTTCCTTTTTAAGTTGCTCAAAAACCATTTCGTTCCTTGAGGGATCACCTGTGGCTGTAGGATGAGGTCTGTATGGTTGGTATCAGATACCTGATCTCCTGCATTGATTCTTGTTTTTTCAATCGGTGTTGTCTTAAGTTCAAACAAACTGGCAGCACCGACTTTTGTTTTTAACAAAGCAGTGCTGCCGGATGACTCTTCTGACTTCATCGATTTTTGGTTTCGTCCATTCGATGTTGTTTAACGAACAAACGGACTTCATCGATTTTATAAAATCGATGTCGATTTAAACCTGACGCAGCATCATTGATTTCTGTTTCCGCCAAATCGGTGCTTCCCGTAAATTCCCCAAGTCACACTGCACTCTAATCAAACAAAAAAACAACCGACCGCTTTCCAGGGATGAAAGGCAGTCAGTTGTTTTTTTATAGCTCTTTTCAAAAATTGTTGCTATATGATACTAATTCCTGAAAAAACATCCTTAATTTTTTTTCGAAAAGCCTAGTCTACATGAAAAGAAAAGAGCTGCTATTCCAATTAGAAAGAGAATTCTAGGTATCTCGAGAAAAATCCGGCTCTTAGGATTTTCCGAAAGCAACAATGCATGCGAAAACAGCCTTTTTACTAGTGGTTCTCACTCAGAACCCTCTATAAACCTGCTATATATAAATAGACAGCAAGTTATCCTCTTTTTGCTCCTCTGCCGCCGCGTTTTGATTCTGTATGACGCTTTAATGAAGTTAAACGATCTTCGCTATCCTTTAAGAAGCGCGCCATCTTCTGCTCGAAATTTTCTTTCGGGCGAATGTCATTCGCTTTGTTGCTGCGTGGACGCTGAGGACGCTGAGGGCGCTGGGGGCGTTCCGGCTGGTCTTTTGCCTTCCGGATGGATAAACCGATCTTTCCGTCTTTCTCAACATTCATGACTTTGACTGTCACTTCTTCACCGACTTTAAGATGCTCATTGATATCCTTTACATAATTGTCGGCAACTTCGCTGATGTGGACAAGACCTGTTGCACCTTCCGGCAATTCTACAAACGCTCCAAAATTTGTAATCCCTGTTACCTTACCCTGAACCTTGCTGCCTACTTCAATTGACATAAAAAGAATGCTCCTCCTTAAAATAATTAGAAAATAAAGCTTACTATATATTATAGCCAATTAAAAAAAAGAGTGTCAATGCGACGACTCTTCTTCTTCTTTTTTCGCTTCCGGCTCCGGAATATTAAAAATTATTTCGCCTTCGTCTGAGAGAAAGTAATCTCTTCTGGCCAATTTGGCAATGTACTCGTCATCGTTCAACTTGATGATTTCTTCTTCGAGGATTGCCTGCTGCCTTTCAAGCTTTTCCAGCTTGGCTTCCAGCTGTACCTTTTGTGTTTCCTTCTCTTCAAGGACGGAAGCGCGTGAGATGAGGGTCGAAACGAGAAAACCGCTTATCGTCAGGGCGAGGATAAATAACAGGGCCAAGCGGCGAAAAAGCCTCTTTTTTCTATGGTGACTGACTTTCTTTTTATGTTCCTGCTGTCGTACATAAGCATTTTCCATTGAACGGATATTTCGTTCCCGGCTCATCTCTTGCACCTCCTTTATCTCTTAAGCCATTTTTTCAGCTTTGTACTTATAACTTTACCAAATGGAAATAAATATCCTGCAAATTTATTATATAACTTCTCGACTATTTTTTTAATATTTTTCGGCAAAAGGCTTGAAATAATTTTTACCACCCAGAGGAGAGGAGCAAACACAATTTTCAATATGGAAATAATTGCTTTACTCAAGAAATTGAATACAGCCCATGTCCCCTTGGCAATCCCTAATATGATCGAAAATAACAGGACCAGCAGCCACTTGACTGGCGAGTAAACCAGATTCATTACCATTTTCACTATGAATCTATAAAGAGAAATAAAGGCTTGGATGACCCTTTCCAGCACGGTCTTGTACATTGCCTTCAGAAGGGCCTGATAGCCTGCAAATCCGCACAGCAGTGCAATGAATATATAAAATCTCACTTCGCCAAAATTCACTGAAAACAGGATGTAGAAAATAAAAAGGGCCTGCACAATCCAAAACAAGACATCGTTCAGGAAAACAAGCCAGCGTTTTCTTTCGTTTCTGTTTAAAAATCGGTTATACGTATCAAGGGCAGCTCCGAAAATACTACCCATGCCGACCATCGCCAGCATGGTGTAGAATTGTACTGAGAGTGTCATCGGAACAGCTTGCTAAAGAGCCCTTTAGCTTTTTCTCCGCTTTGTTCGTCTAAATAAACGATATCAAACACCTTGCCTTTGATTGATACAATCCCTTTATCGACATCCAGATTCTTCATTTGCAGATTCTGTCCCCTGATTGATAGGAACCCCATAACCGTCTCAAGCAGAAATTCCTCATTATCGAAGCTTTCCACCTGCTTGACTCCTGTGATGTCCAAAAGGCGTCTGCCTCTCATCATGACATCATGCTCCTGCATCGTTCCTTTGTTATTCCCGCTTTCCTGATACTGATTCATTTTCATCCCCCACATTCACAAAGTACAGGCTTTGTAACTATATGTATGCGGGAGGGAGGAAAATAGAACAAGCTGTCAACTTACTCTTCAGGTCCGTCCGATAATCGTTCTTCGCTGATAATAGTATACATCGTGCCAGCGTCTTCTTTGCGGGTTGACTCTTGCAGGCGGTCCACTGTAGCTGTAACTACTTTCTGGCCGAAGCGGACTTTCAACTCATCACCTACTTTGACATTGGAACTTGCTTTCGCTTGCAGTCCGTTTATGGTGATCCTGCCTTTGTCCGCCACTTCCTTTGCCAATGTTCTTCTTTTGATTAAACGGGATACTTTTAAAAACTTATCTAAACGCATTGTTGCCATCTCTTATCTCTCCTTTAATTTGTCTTGCTGGCTTAATATTTTCACCGCTAAGGCCAACTCTTAATGAAGAGCTGCGACCACTATAAAATGAGCTTTTTGCTCTTCAGGACATTTGCCCGTCGGAGTTTCCAGGGCGATTCCACAAATGATAATAATTATTTAACTGATTCCTCTCTCTTTCGCTTCATTCCAGAACCCATCGAGGTCGTCCAATGAAAAATCAGCGAAGTCCTTCCCGCTTTCCTTCACCTTCTGTTCTACATAGGCAAAACGGTTGAAGAATTTCGTATTCGCTTTAGCCAGAGCCTCTTCGGGATGAATTTTATAGAAGCGGGCTATATTGATAAGCGAAAACAAAAGGTCGCCGAATTCGCTGATTTGGGCGTGTTTATCTCCTTTCGCTGCCTCGTCACGGAATTCCTCTATTTCTTCATAGACTTTCTCCCATGCCCCGTCCGATAGTTCCCAATCAAAGCCTGCTTTGGCTGCTTTTTTCTGGTACTCATAGGCTTTCATCAAAGATGGATAACCTTTGGCAATATCACTTAGTAGCGGTTTTTCCGTCTCCGTCCCGCCTTTTTCAGCTTTTTTGATGGTCTCCCAATTGGCCTTTACATCATCTGTATTCTCCACTGATATATCACCGAATACATGAGGATGGCGGCGGACCATTTTTTCCGAGACTGTTCCGATTACCTCATTAATGGTAAACATCCCTTCATCTTCACCGATTTGGGCGTGAAGCATGATTTGAAGAAGAACATCTCCGAGTTCTTCAATCATGTGATCGATATCTTCTTCCTCTATTGCCTCCAGCAGTTCATACGTTTCTTCTATTAAATACTTCTTCAGCGAGTGGTGGGTCTGTTCAATATCCCAAGGACAGCCACCTGGTCCGCGCAATCTCGCAATAATCTGCCTGAACGTTGAAAATTGCTTATATCTTGTATCCATTTCGACTGCAGGCGGGACGTATAAACTCGTTAAGTTGTTTAATTGCACTTCACGATCCAGTTCCACAAGAGGGATTGTTTTCACAAGCTCTTCTTTCGTTCCTGCCGCTGTCACGATGGTCACACTGTAATCATAAGGATATAACTCCATTAAGGTCAGTTTCACATCAGAAGCTGTAAAAGCATCATAAACCTGTCCGATAATTAAATGCTGATCCATCTTGATATCCTCAAGATGTAAATCAGTTCCATCCAAGAGCTGAAATCCTTCTATCGGATCTGCTTTTACAGCTGCAAACAAGGGATCAAGGAAGCTTTGTCCGCCGATGATTTCAAGTTCAAATCCTTCCCGTTCCGACGCTTCGATCAGCAGCTGGACAGTCTTTTCCGCCACCAGAGGATGGCCGGGCACTCCATACAGAATCTCGCCTTTTTGCGCTTCAGCTTCCAGCACTTCGACTATTTCAATATAAACCTTTTCAAAGCTGTCATGCTTTTCGTATATGTAATCAAAGGATTGATAGACAAAGCCTTCTTCTTTCAGCTCGGATACCACCGGGTGATGTTCCGTGCGGAGAAAGGTTGTTCGTTCCCCTTTGAGCTGCTTGTAAACACCAAGGGGCAGCTGATCGAGTTCCCCTGCTCCCAGGCCGGCTACCATAATTTTATTCATGCTGGACCTCCTATTGTTTTATTTAGGCTCTTTTCGTAAACTTTGTTACTATTTGATACTTATTCCGAAAAAATGACCATATTAAGAGGAGTAAAAACGGATAACACCGAAAAGAAAAGAGCTACTCTCCCTCGATACGACATAAATCTCTTAGTATCCGGGGATATCCGAGAGCAACAATTCATGCGAAAACAGCCTTTATTTCAACGCTCTTTGTTCAGATTGAAACCGTTTAAAAATAATAGACTTTACTGTCTGATCCACAAAAGCGAATCCCTGAAGCACAATCGCTTCCGGTGGTGCTTACCTAAAGTATGCCTATTTAAAACGCTCAGAGAGGGAGCTTAATTTATCCCCCCCGGGCAGCTGCTCGAGTTCTTCCGAGGAAAAGATGCTTCCTTTTAAAATCATCAGGATAAACACGGCAGCTCCAATGGCCGCACTGGACAGAGATTCTGCGGCAGCCATAATACGCGAGGGATTCTCTATGAGTGCCGAAAAAAGATATGAATATACTTGCAGTACCACGGTCATACCTATTCCTGCGAAACCTGTCACAAAATAAAAATGCGGTTTCAAGAATGATGCGTTGAATTGTTTTTTTAAACGAAAAATTAAAATCGCGGTTATCGTTCCTAAAGCGATGACCGTCGAGATCGAGGACCCCATTGTACCGTACTGGGTGACAAGCAAAATATTTAAAAAGTATTTAATCACTAATCCGCCCAGAATGGCGATGGCAGGAAAATAAATCAGTTGTAGCCCCTGCAGAATGCCTGAAATTGTTAAGATAATGGAACTGAAAAGAATGGACAAGCAAAAGACCGCAATGACATCTGAACCAAGGCTGTTTTGAAACAGCATAGTATTGGTGGGTTCGATAATATTGATTAAACCAAGAGACGCAGCAAAACCTGCGAGGCTGCCTATCTTTAAGGCCAGTCTGATTTTGTCATTCATTTCGGCACTCTCCCCTTTACGGAACGCCGATGTGATGAGCGGAACCAATGTTAAAGAAAGGGAGGTGCTGACGACCGTGCCCAGCTGGATGAAGGGCTGGCCTCTGTCATAGATTCCTTTCAGCTGTTTGGACTCTTCCTGAGATATACCTGATTGTACTAAAAGAGAGTATACATTCAAGGCATCTATCAACTGAAGCAGGACAAGCAGCATACCGCTGATACATATTGCCGTCCCATGCTTTAAAAGCCTGGCCCAAATCTCTTTATGATCGATTCCCCGTAATTTGCTGAAAGAAAGGGGAAGATGGCTTCGGTCCCTCCAGACAAATGTAATCAGGATAATGATGCAGACCAAACCTCCAGTTATAGAACCAAACAGTGCCCCGGCACCAGCCATATACAGGGAATAACCATTTGCAACCAGGACAGCCGAGAACACAAGGATCGTGGCAACCCTGATGAACTGTTCTCCCACCTGGGAATAGGCAGTGGGAATCATATCACCTTTACCTTGGTAAAAGCCCCTGAGACCGGATATGAACGGAAGGAGTAAAAAGGTGACACTGATTAATTGAATTAGCTCCTTCAGCTGAGGATCACCCATCCGGGAAGCAATTGACTCTGAGCCGAAGTAAATCAGCAGAAACCAGATCATACCGGTCAGAGTTAAAAAAAGAAAGGATGAACGCAGAACGGCCTGAATTTCTTGTTCGTTCTTTTCTTCCTGCCGCTCCGCAATCATTTTTGATATGATGACCGGAAATCCATATGTAGATAGAGCAAGGGCAATACCATAAAAAGGATAGACCTGCTGATAAATATAAAAGCCGATATCGCCGACGATATTTTGGAACGGAACCCGGTAGACGGCGCTGAGAATTTTGGTTATCAAGGCTGCCGCTGTCAGGACAAGGGTTCCCTTCATTAATTTTGCAGACGTATTTTTGTAGGGCAACAGCTGTTTCCTGCCTTCCTATTTGCGAATTATTGTACTGTATTATAACACAAAACACCCTTTTTCTTGCAGTGCGGGCACTCCCCAAAGCGGAAGCGCCTCGAACAGCCCCGACAAGCAAATGTTCCTCAGAGAAAAAAAGGCGGGCTTCCCTTTTATTCTCTGAGGGTTATTTGACCCCGAGGGGCTAGGCGCTGCAGCTAGACGGATCAAAAGCGGAAGCGCCTCGAACAGCCCCGAAAGGCAAATGTTCCTCAGAGAAAAAAAGGCGCTCTTTCCTTTTATTCTCTGAGGGTTATTTGACCCCGAGGGGCTAGGCGCTGCAGCTAGATGTGGATTTCAAGCTAAAGTTATATATAAAGAATTTTATACTCTCCTAAACAAAAAAAAGAAGCGGCATTCACCGCTCCTGATTTTATGATTCCATTTGTCTTGCTAAAAAGCCAGCTGCCGTTTCTACTGCCTTTTGCTCAACTTCACCAATTGTTTTATCCTTTGAATAGATCGTCACTGAACCGATTGGATCACCGTTTGCGATGATGGGGGCGATTGTGTAAGAAGAAACTTCCTCCTCAACACCTTCCACAAACTCGATATTCCCTTGTTGGGTGTGGAGTAACGAAGTACGTTCACCCATTTGTTTTTCAAGAAGATCGCTGATATTTTTATTTAAATACTCTTTTTTGGAGCCGCCCGCGATGGTAATCACCGCGTCCCTGTCCGAGATAAGGACGGAACTGCCAAGGCTGTCATACAATGCTTCCGCATATTCTTTTGCAAAATCACTTAACTCACTGATTGGTGAGTATTTCTTCAAGATGACCTCGCCGTCTCTATCAACGAATATCTCCAAGGGATCACCTTCGCGAATTCTTAGAGTCCTGCGGATTTCCTTTGGAATAACGACACGACCTAAATCATCAATACGACGAACAATACCAGTTGCTTTCATCTATAGTTGCCTCACTTTCCATCAGATGATTTTTTTCGGTAATTACTGTTGTATATTCATTACCAAAGTTGACTTTAGTATCCTTCAAGAGGAAACTTCTATACACTAACCACTATTTTTTCTGTAATTACGTTTTTGTTCTAGTTAAGGTTTATTTTACCAAAACGGCAGCTGCATTAAATTAAATACCCTGACTATCCTAAATTAAACAAGAATAGCTTATTACATTTAAGTTACAGTTCCTTCAAAGTCCTTTAAATCTCTTGCTGCTTCTCTTCTTATGTTCGATATCCCGTTATCATCTTTTTTCGCAAAGATTGTGGCTATCTTAATCATAATGGATTTCCGCTCCAATCCTTCTACGAATAAGAGGCAGAAGGGGGAAAAATAACACTCAAAAGCAACAATCTTTAAGAAGGAAGCGAGATTGAAGGCCAAATCCTTACTCGAGGAACCAGAGGGGTTTAAAATAAGGGAATATTTTACCCTTAATTGCAGTCTAGCGCTTATTTTGCTGATGAATAAGAGAAGTTTTTTCCCTTATTTGAAAAAAAAGCTCCCTTTTTTGGGATTATGAATCGAATAAGAAAATATTTTTCCTCTATTAAAGCTATTTTGGGTGCTATTTAGTAATTAAGGGAAGTTTATTCCTCTATTTAAAAAGCTATTTCCTAAAGACTGTTTTCGCATAGATTGTTACTTTCGGGAAAAAAACCAAAAGCTGCTCTTTTCTCTCTTGCAAACCAGGAAATTCCCGTACGTTTTGTATTTTCTCGTAAAATCCTATCAAATAGCAACAAAGTTTGCGAAAAGAGTCTTTTAAAAAGATACTGCTTGTTCAGTGGCCGGAGATTGATATAATCGGAAGCCTCTACAAATGATTCACCATTACAACTTCTGCAGTTCACCCTTAACATCCCCTGAGTTTATATGCAGATATATATATAATTAAGAGGATTCATTTCTTCACCTGACTTTCGATTATTCTTAAATAGTTATTTTATACTTTACAGGTTTCCCGCGCGTAGAGGTACAGTCCCTTTTTTAAAGTACAAAAGCCCGCCAATAGAATGACGGGCGGGCTTTTTGCTTATGAAGAATGAACTTCTGCATCCTTCCTTGCCAGGTGGATGTTTTTGACGATATCGTATGCAATATTGAACCATTGTGACGTTTTCATTCTATTTGTATTGATGGTGATTTTCAGTTTTTGCTCTTCCATGCCAAGGCCGACTGTGCGGCCGTGTTTGTTGCAGATATCAAAGACCTTGCTGCCGTCAATTTCCTGAGTACCTTCAGGAGACATAAAGATGGATACTTCCTTTTTGTTCTGTTTGATGCTCTCCAGCTTTGCCTGGCGTGCATAGACCTTCATCTCAGCTATTTGGAACAGATACGCTGTTTCTTCGGGATATTCCCCGAAGCGGTCAAGCATTTCATCCTGCAGTTCAGCTGTTTCTTTTAGGGTTGAAACAGAACGGAAGCGTTTATACATTTCGATCTTCTGATGTCCATCCTGGATATAAGTATCCGGAATATAGGCATCCACTTCTATGTCCACCTCGAAAGAATATACCTTTTCTTTCGGAAGGTCTTCCTTTCTTTCTTCAATGGCCTCTTTCAGCATTTGTGAATAGAGATCAAAACCGACAGAATCAATGAACCCGTGCTGCTGGGCACCCAGAATATTGCCTGCTCCCCGGATAGTCAAGTCGCGCATTGCAATTTTGAAACCCGAGCCAAGCTCAGTGAATTCCTTGATGGACTGAAGTCTTTTCTCCGCAACCTCTGTCAGTACTTTATCTTTTCGGTAGGTGAAGTAAGAATAGGCGACCCGGTTCGAACGGCCAACCCTTCCTCTTAATTGATACAGCTGGGAGAGTCCCATTCGGTCTGCATCGAACACAATAAGTGTATTGACATTCGGGATGTCTACGCCCGTTTCTATGATGGTCGTAGTTACGAGAACATCATACTCACCATCAAGAAAGCTGAGGATGATCGATTCCAGTTCATTTTCGTTCATTTTTCCATGAGCGAAAGCGACTCTTGCATCGGGCACAAGCATGGAAATCTCTTCAGCCTTCCGTTCAATATCTTCTACGCGGTTATAAAGGAAATAGACCTGTCCATCCCTTGCAAGTTCCCTTTCGATTGCTTCTTTGATCAGGGCCCCGTTATATTCCATCACATAGGTCTGTACCGGGAACCGGTTTTCCGGCGGGGTTTCAATGACAGATAAATCCCTGACACCAAGCATCGACATATGAAGGGTTCTAGGTATCGGTGTGGCTGTTAAAGTAAGAACATCGACATTGGTTTTCAACTGCTTGATCTTTTCCTTATGAGTGACGCCAAACCTTTGTTCTTCATCAATGATCAGCAGGCCAAGGTCACGATACTCAATATCCTTTGAAAGGATTCTGTGTGTTCCTATTACCACGTCAACTGTTCCTGCTTTGATTCCTTTGATTGTTTCCGTTTGCTGCTTCTTCGTGCGGAAGCGGCTCAACAGACCAACTTCGAGTCCGAAATCCTGAAATCTTTCTTTCATTGTTTCAAAATGCTGCTGTGCAAGAATCGTTGTCGGTACGAGCAAGGCAACCTGTTTTCCATCCACAACCGCTTTGAACGCTGCCCTGATGGCCACTTCAGTCTTGCCGTAACCTACATCTCCGCAAAGCAGGCGGTCCATCGGCCTTTCTCTTTCCATATCCACCTTAATTTCTTGAATAGAGCGGATCTGATCCTCAGTTTCCTGATAAGGGAAGGAAGTTTCAAATTCCCTTTGCATATCTCCATCAGGAGAGAAAGCATACCCTTTGGAAGCCTCTCTTTCTGCATAAAGCTTAATGAGATCATCGGCGATATCCTGTACAGAAGATTGAACTTTATTCTTGACCTTCTTCCATTCAGAACCGCCAAGTTTATATAGCTTAGGCTCCTTGCTTTCAGAAGCCACATATTTTTGAACAAGATCGAACTGTTCTACCGGTACGTACAGTTTGTCAGTACCCTGGTACTTAATATGCAGATAATCTTTATGGACCCCGTTGATTTCCAGAGTTTCTATCCCGAGATATTTACCGATCCCGTGATTGACATGGACAACATGGTCTCCGATTTTTAATTCGGAATAGCTCTTGATTCTTTCCGCATTGGAGAGTTTTTGTTTCCGGGGAGCTTTCTTTGTCTTCTTGTTAAAAAGCTCTTCTTCGGTTAGAACAGCTATTTTCATCATCGGAAGTTCGAAGCCGTTAGTAAGATGTCCGCTCATGATTTGAGCCTGCCCGATCAAAAGCTTCTCATTATCCGGTGTCACCGCTACTTCAATATCATAGTCATTCAATACCCTTTGAAGCTTCTTCTTCCGATCTTCATCAGGACCTAATAGGATGATAGTGAAATTCCCCTTTTTCCATCGATCCAATTCCGCTTTTAAAACATTCATCTGGCCATGGAAACTCTGCATCGGCTTGCTTGAAAGATTAAATATGTTCTGCGGACTGGTATTAGGAACATGCCTCAGGAACAATGAGAAATAGACCTTCGGCAAACCGGTTTGAACCAGCAGCTTTGAAAGGTTATGAGAGACAGGGACATCATGGACAATTTCTCCATTTTGTAAAAGAGATGTATACCAGTCTGCTTCTTCTTTTTCCAATGACTCTCCCATTTCCTGCACTCTTCCCAATTCATCCAGGAAGAACATTCCGCCTTCGGGAAGGTAATCTAGCAAGCTAGCAGGTTCATCATAGGCATATGATAGATATTTATAAATCGCTTGAGGTTTTTGGCCGTTTCTCAGCTGTTCCAATTCATATCCGGTATTTTGGGTGAGACGTTCTTTCACCTGGTCAGTTTTAATCTTTTTCAAGCTCTTAGATAGTCCTGTTTCCAGGCGTCGGATGATATTTTCCAGATGTTCACTCTTCATAATCGTTTCTGAAGCAGGGCCAATATGAACTTCCTTCAGCTTTTCAATGGATCTTTGATCTTCCAGTGAGAAGGACCGAATCGAATCAATTTCTGTATCAAACAACTCGATCCGTACGGGTGTCTCCAATGTATGAGGGAAAATATCAAGAATCCCTCCGCGCAAACTGAATTCCCCGGGTGTACCGACCATTTCATTCCGCTGGTAACCCATCAATAATAGCTGATCCAAAAGATTGTCCAGATCGATGTCTTCTCCGAGCGTAAAGGACAGCTGTAAGGATTTCCATAATGATTTGGGCGGCAGGATTTTTCTTAAACCTGCTGCGGGTACCACAAATACTCCGCCTTTATCCAGCGCCAGCTTATTCAAAACTTCTATTCTCTGTGACTTCAGTTCAGGACTGGCTACACTGAGTTCGGCCGCAATCAGCTCATTGGCTGGATATAGAAATACTTCTTCATCAGGAAGGAATTGAAGAAGATCGTCATATATTTTTTGTGCCTGCAGGAGATTGTGGGTAAGAACAATCGCAGGCTTCCCTGTCTTACGAAACATCGATGCCATGAACACGCTTCTCGAGGAACCTGATAATCCCGCAACAAGCTGTTCCTCCAGCCCCTCTTCCACACCGGCAGCAAGAGCCTGCAATTCTTCATTTTGTCCAATGAAGTGTAAGATATTTTTCAAGGGAGTAATCCTCCTCTCTATTTCCTTTTCTATTTATGAACAAAAGGGTAAGCGCCTTGGTTAGCTCCGACAGGCAAATGTTCTCTAGAGAAAAAAAGGCGGTTTTTCCTTTTATTCTCTAGAGGTTATTTGACCCCGAGGAGCTAGGCACGGCTAACATACCTATAAGTGATCCACTAAAGTTGATGTGATTTCCTAAGTATCAAGATCATCCCGCATCAATAGAGGGTCCTTGTAAAAATTAGTCTGTTTCAGCTGATAGTCTATCAAAAAGCGATCAGCCTATAAAACCAAAGCTAGGAACCGCTCCTTTTGATTATAGACCTGTCCATCGCAACAGAAAAATGCTTTGGTCAAGACCAAAGCCCCTTAATGGATCAGATAATCTGATTGATGATAATCAGGATTGCGGTTAAGTGATTCCTGGCAGTCCTCGCAAATCGTCTTGATATGGATATCCCCATTTTGTTCATATGATACCATATCTAAGCGATCCTCATCAGAAAGTTTATGCAGGCCGACCTGCTCTGAGTGCACGGAAACCTGATTCAAGCTCCCCACTTTGTACCCGCAATGACGGCAGTGGTAATGAATCGCCATATCCTTCCTCCTTCATAACACTAATATCCTTATTATGAACGTGTTAAGCAGGAGTTATACAAAAAGCCGTTCAGTTAAACTTATTCATGACTTCAAGGAAAGGCTTTTCGAGCCACTCTTCACAAGCAGCCGTGCTGGAAGCAATGACATCCTGCATAGTTTCCCACTCTTCAGGCGCAAATTTTCCTAAAACATAATCAGGAACTTTCATGCCGCTCGGCGGACGATCAATGCCCACTCTTATCCTGTTAAATTGCTGGGTTCCCAAATGACCGATGATGGATTTCATTCCATTATGGCCCCCTGGACTTCCTTTTTGGCGGAGCCTGATTTTTCCTACGGGCAAATCGAGATCATCATAGATCACCAGCAGGTCCTCTTCCTCAATATCGAAGTAATCCATCAAAGGAACAACGCTTTCTCCTGATAAGTTCATATATGTAAGAGGTTTAAGTAATATGACCTTTTCCCCTTTATGATGGACACTAGTATAGACCCCTTTAAATTTCGATTGATTCAAGGGACTGCCGAATTTCTTTGCTAGTTCATCTATAATTTCAAACCCTATATTATGCCTGGTACGATCATATTGCGCTCCCGGATTTCCAAGCCCAACAATTAATTTCATAGTTCCACCTCATTTTCATGCACTATCAATACCATAATTATAAACGATAAAAGACGCAACCCGCAAAAGGCTGCGCCTGAAAAATTATTCTATTCTTCTTTACTTTCACTCTCGCTGCTTGCTTCTGTCTCACGGCCTTCCTCATTATCAGGAGTGCCTGGTTCCTGTTCTTCACCAGAACTGATCTCTTCCTCCTGGCGAGGCGCAAGGACAGAGGCGATCGTCATATCATCATCTGTATTGATTGTGAAAGAATAGCTGCCTTTGATATCTCCCACTGTAATGCTGTCCCCGACTTGAAGCTCAGAAATATCAACCTGAACGCTGTCAGGGATATCTGATGGCTTAGCTGTTACGGAAACATCATGAAGCGGCTGCTGAAGGACTCCGCCGTCCTTAACGCCTGCTGATTCTCCAACAAGTTCTACACGCACGTCTGCATCCATTTCAGTGGACATGTTAACCGCAAGGAAATCTGCATGAATGACAGCATCCTTGATATGGTCCTGCTGATAGTCACTCAGCACAACGTTTTGTTTCTTTCCATCGATATCCAATGAGATGATCCCGTTTCTGCCGGCCTCTCTCATTGTTTTAATAAACGCGATGGAGTCGATGGAAATCGGTGTATTGTCTACTTTATATCCGTATACTACTGCAGGAATACTCCCTTGATGTCGAAGTTTGGTTAGATCAGATCTTTTGTCGCCTGTGCGGCCACTAGCTTTTAATTGTACAGCCATGAATAAAACCCCTTCCTCATTTTTCTATATTAGTCTCTCTATAGAAAATACCCTAAATAAGGTAATATTAAACAGGTTCTTCTTAAATTACCTTTATTTCTTGGGGTCTTCCTCCCCTGGCAACAGAATTTCAGTGGTGCGCAGCGCGATTGGGACACAGGCAGCTGATGATATTTACTAGCCGAGGTGGATCTGTTCAAGCGGGCTGCCGGAGTCTCTCGGGCTCTTCTTGAAGCACACCTAACCTTGAAAATTGGGCTGCTGGGATCACTCGGGCTCTTTTCGAAGGACACCTAGCCCTGAAAATTGGGCTGCTGGGGTCACTCGGACTCTTTTCGAAGGACACCTAGCCCTGGAAAACCAACCCCTGGGGTCACTCGGACTCTTTCTGAAGGACACCTAGCCCTGGAAAATAGGCACCTGATGTCACTCGTGCTCTTTCCGAAGCACACCTAGCYCTGGAAAACCAACCCCTGGGGTCACTCGGGCCCTTTCCGAAGCACACCTAGCCCTGGAAAACCAACCCCTGGGGTCACTCGGGCCCTTTCCGAAGSACACCTAGCCCTGGAAAACCAACCCCTGGGGTCACTCGGGCCCTTTCCGAAGGACACCTAGCCCTGGAAAACCACCTCTTGGCGTCTCTCAAGAAAGCTCTCAGAATCACAGAGCAAAAGAAAAAGCAGCGTGGACTAGTAGTAAAAATCCACACTGCTTCTTAATTCTATTCTATTTGATATGGACGTTAACCATATCTAGTTTGCCGGGTATTGATCAATCAAACAAAGTACTCACTGATTGCTGCTCATAAACACGGATGATGGCTTCACCGATTAGAGGAGCAACAGAAAGCTGTTTGATTTTGCCTATCATTTTTTCTTCAGCTAAATTAATGGAGTTCGTTACAATTAATTCTTTGATTTTTGAGTTTTGAATCCTTTCGATCGCAGGGCCTGAAAGAACAGGATGTGTACAGCATGCATACACTTCTTTTGCTCCGTTCTCAACTAGGGCATTTGCTCCCAGGGTAATGGTACCGGCCGTATCGATGATATCATCAATCAGAATCGCAATTTTGCCGTCTATGTTACCGACGATGTTCATTACCTCTGAAACATTCGGTTTAGGGCGGCGCTTATCGATAATGGCGATCGGTGCTTTCAATCTTTCCGCAAGCTTCCGGGCTCTTGTCACCCCGCCATGGTCTGGTGACACAATGACAATATCCTCCGATTTGAAGCCTTTTTCCAGGAAGTAATCACCCAGGATCGGCACACCCATAAGATGGTCGATCAGGATATCGAAGAAACCTTGGATCTGCGGCGCATGAAGATCTAGAGTGATGACACGCGTAGCACCAGCTGTTTCTAAAAGGTTTGCAACAAGCTTTGCGGTGATTGGCTCACGCGCACGCGCTTTACGGTCCTGTCTTGCGTACCCATAGTAAGGCATGACGATGTTGATTGTTTTGGCAGAGGCTCTCTTAAGGGCATCTACCATGATGAGCAGTTCCATCAGGTTTTCGTTAACAGGGGCGCTGGTCGACTGGATGACGAAAACATCACAGCCGCGGATACTTTCTTCGATGTTGATTTGGATTTCTCCGTCGCTGAATTGTTTTACTGTACATTGACCAAGCGGAACCCCTACTTCTTTCGCGATTTCCTCAGCTAGCGCAGGATTTGAATTCAAAGAAAAGATCTTCAATTTAGAATTAGAGTAACTGTTAGGCATGGCAACCTCCAAATTAGTTGTTGTTAAGATTTAATTTATTTACGTAGTTCTCTTTATTCACTTGACGGGCTCTGGCAATTGAAAGGGATTCTCCCGGAACATCTTTTGTAATCGTTGAACCGGCTGCGACGTAGGCGCCTTTTCCGATGTTTACAGGAGCAACGAGGTTTGAATTGCAGCCGACAAAAACGCCGTCTTCAATCTTTGTCAGATGTTTATTCTTTCCATCGTAGTTGACCGTGATGGATCCACAGCCGATATTGACGTCCTCTCCCACTTCAGCATCGCCTATGTAGCTGAGATGGGACGCTTTACTGCCTTTTCCGAAGGTCACTTTTTTCAATTCGACAAAGTTACCGATTTTCACTTCATCCATTACTTGTGACTGCGGGCGGATATGAGCGTATGGTCCGATATTCACATGAGATCCAATTTTGCTGTCATGCGCTACAGATTGCTTAATGACTGTATTGTTTCCAATTGTGCAGTCTTTAATTTCCGTATGGGGCCCAATCACGTTATCTTCACCAATCACTGTGCTGCCTTTGATGACTGTGCCTGGCTGAAGGACTGTATCGCGGCCGATTTGCACGTCCGCTCCAATATATGTCGTGTTTGTATCAATGAAAGTGACGCCGTTTCGCATATGCTTTTCGTTGATGCGTTTCTTCATGATTTGCTCTGCCTGGGATAGAGCTACACGATCATTGACACCGAGTGTCTCTTCAAAGTCATCAGTTTGATACGCACTAACGACTTCACCTTCCGCTTTCAGGATCTCAATGACATCCGGCAGGTAGTATTCACCCTGGCTGTTGTCATTAGAGACCTTTTTCAATGCCTCAAACAGAGCTTTGTTATCGAAGCAGTAAGTACCTGTGTTGATTTCCTTCACAAGGCGTTCTTCTTCTGAAGCGTCCTTATGTTCCACAATCTTTTCCACAAGGCCTTCCTCATTGCGGATGATCCTGCCATAACCTGTGGCATCTGCAGGTTTCCCTGTCAGAATGGTGGCTTTAGCCTGCAATTCATTGTGATGCTTTAAAAGCGCTTCCATAGTTTCACCTTTAATAAGCGGTGTGTCGCCGCAAACTACCAGGGTAGTACCCTCAAGTCCGCTAAGCACTTCTTCCGCCTGCATGACAGCATGGGCAGTTCCGAGCTGTTCCTCCTGCAATGCGAATTCACTTTTTCCTTCAAGGTGAGTCCGAACAAGTTCGGCTCCGTGGCCGACGATTGTAACAGTCTTATTTATATCAAGTGTCGTGATTTGGTCAACGACATGTTCTACCATCGGCTTATCACAAACCGGATGTAATACTTTATATAGCTTGGATTTCATTCTGGTTCCCTGTCCTGCCGCTAGAATCACTGCATATCTATTAGTCATATATATAGGGCCCTCCATTATCCTTTTTTCCATTACGAATATATCCTAAAAACCTATATATTTCAAGGAATCTCTTTAAAATACACATATTTGACAACGATAGGAGGTGTGGACGATGAGGAATTATTCCAAAATGGAGCACGGATGCTATCTTTATCCGGGAAAGGACTTTAAAGAGAGAAAAAAAAAAGAGCCAACTATAGAAGTAGGCTCCTGCTGTAATATTCTATTAAGAAGCACTTCCTGCTTCTTCCAGTTCCACTTCTTCCAATTCACCTAAACGATGATATTCGGTAAGAACGGCTTCCTGTATCTTTCCGCGGGTACCTGAATTGATAGGATGAGCGATATCACGGAATTCTCCATCCGGAGTCCTTTTGCTCGGCATTGCAACAAACAATCCATTATTACCGTCGATCACACGAATATCGTGTACGACAAACTCATTGTCCAGTGTTATGGAAGCAATGGCTCTCATTCGACCATCGGTATTCACACGGCGCAATCTCACATCTGTTACTTCCACTGTGTTCACCACCTTTTTCCCTAGATGAAATCTACTTAAAATATTCAACGAAATTTTCTCAATTCCTTCTTAATTTGTAAAATTTTTTGAAAAATTTCCGTTTTTTTAGAATTTTTCATTAAAAAGTTGTTTCAACCCTTGATATACAGGGAATATTACCTAAATAAAAAATTTGACTTTTAAAATAAAAAAAAGCTCTTTTCGTAAACGAGGGCACTGAAAATCTACCGAATTTTATAGTCTGCTTGCTTTAACCTAAGATAAAGTCAACTATCCCTCCTTAAAGAGGAAGAAAGGTTGACTTTTTTCTTGCTCTCTATCCTGTATCAGCGTTAGAATCCTTTGGTATTCTTTATTTGCCTGCCACCGCTGAAAAGAAAGAAGGGTGTTAACTAAAGACAGTGACCAGTGGTCCTTAACTATGTAGTTCAGTGTTTTGGATAGTAAATAGAGGAAAGAGATTCCCTTATTTCTTACAAAACTCTAAGAATAGCTAAAATAGCGGAATAAATTTCCCTTAATTAGCTTAATACGCTAGAAAAATTGTGCTTTTTATCATATAAGGGAAAAAAATTCCTCTATTTTCTCTATAATAAGCTTGAAATTGCAGATAAGGGAAAAAAGTTCCCTTATTTACGACTGAGTACCCAATTAAGGAAATGACTGGACAATTTCTCTCTATAGCCCATTACATTAATCATCCAACCAAGCGGATCGGGCCTCCTCTACAAAAAACCAGCACTCTTTCATAAAGCTTTTATGAAAAAGGCAGAATCGCTCTTGGAAGTGAGCGATTCTGCCTTTAAACTAATTGTTGGACTTTTTCAGTTGCCTCTTCGTAAACCTTGTTGCTTTTTTCAATGAAAGATAACGCCAATATTCACAGTGAATATTCTGGTAGGCAAGAAGCAAAGAGCTATTTTCCATTTACTGTACCTTCCTCCCATTTACTTAGGAGGATTGGAGCGGAAGACGTACGACCTCCTGCGGGACTAGCGGGACAGGTGAGACCCCGCAGGCGCAGCCGAGGAGGCTCACCGCCCGCCCCGCGGAGTCGTACGACTGGAGTGGAAATCCAATTCTTTTATAACAGCCACAATCTTTGCGAAAACAAAAAAACAGGCGATGCCATTACGCACCACCTGTTTTTTAGGAAGAATTGATTTATTTAACAAGAGCAATTACTTCAATTTCAACCAGAGCATCCTTCGGAAGGCGTGCTACTTCCACACAAGACCTTGCCGGTTTATGGGTATCGAAGTACTGTCCGTATACTTCATTGATCGCTCCGAAGTCGTTCATGTCTTTTATAAATACTGTCGCCTTCACTACAGTATCCAAAGAGGCTCCTGCCTCTTCCAGTACAGCTGTCAGGTTCTTAAACACTTGATGAGTCTGGTCCTCTACAGAACCTTCAACCATTGAACCCTCCGCTGACAAAGGGATCTGCCCTGAACTGTAGAACAAGTTATTGACAATGATTCCTTGAGAATAAGGTCCTATAGCAGCAGGGGCCTTTGAAGTAGAGATGCTTCTCATATTAGTTTCCTCCCATTTCAAGAAATGAAATATTTGAGTTAAAGTAATTTCCTTCAAAAACATTGATCTGCTTTTCTTTAACATCTACGTCAGACAATTTCACCAGTGAAATATACTCATCTACTAGACGCTCGTCCGCATTTTCCGCTTCTACCAAAACAGCGATGCCGGATAATTCAGCTGAGAATTCTTCGAGGAGATTTTTCATGCCGTTCACTGTGCCTCCAGCCTTCATAAAGTCATCCACAATCAGGACTTTCGAGCCTTCCTTTAAACTTCTTTTGGAAAGGACCATTGTCTGGATTCTCTTATTGGACCCTGAGACATAGTTAATGCTTACTGTCGAGCCTTCCGTCACTTTGCTGTCTCTTCTTACAATCACGACAGGGACATTCATATGGCTGGCTATCGCATTGGCAATCGGTATGCCTTTTGTAGCTACGGTCATAATGACATCAATATCGCTGCCGCTAAATGCAGAAGCAAAGAGTTTTCCGACTTTGTCCATCGCCCTGGGGTTTCCCAGCAGGTCAGTCATATATAAATAACCGCCCGGCAGAAGCCGCTCGGGATTAGCTAAGTGTTCACACAATTCACCGATTACTTGTTTAGCATCAGGCGAACTTACTTTTGGTATATACTTTACGCCGCCTGCAGCACCGGGAACAGTCTGGACCTTACCGATCCCGCGTGTCTCGAATGTTTCCTTGATGATTCCGAGATCTTCACTGATGGATGATTTGGCAGAACTGTAACGCTCAGAAAAAAACGTGAGCGGCACTAATTGATGCGGGCGTTCAAGCATATAGTGCGTCATGTCAATTAAACGTTCACTTCTTTTAAATTTCAACGCAACATCAACCTCCTTTAAATCCGAATATTATAGACTAAATATATCATTAATATACGGATTTAAGCAAGAGGGTTTCGGTCACCTTGCATTCTGATGGCAAATACCTGGTCACAGAAGCCGCGAAGCCCGTTATATATTCTAGGAAGCTTTGATTCGTATTGAACAAGTCCGAATACGGTCGGTCCGCTTCCGCTCATCAAGACTGCATCCGCTCCGAACCTTTCCATTTGTTCTTTGATCTGCTGGACTTCAGGGTGCATTTTCAAAGTTACTGATTCCAGTACATTTCCTAAGTTTTTACACATGGAACCATAGTCTCCACCCTCAAGGGCCGATAACATGGCCTTAGTATCAGGGTGACGGACTCCTCCCAGGTTAAGATTCTTATACACATCACCTGTGGAGACACCTATTGAAGGCTTCGCTAAAATCACCCAGCAGTTTGGCGGTGCTTTTATATGCTCGATCTGTTCTCCTCTTCCTTTTGCCAGCGCTGTTCCGCCATATACGCAGAAAGAAACATCTGAACCGATTTCCGAGCCAAGCTCAGCAAGCTCATCCAATGTCAGTCCAAGCTTCCACAGTTCATTCAGTCCCCTCAGGGTAGCCGCTGCATCACTGCTCCCGCCTGCAAGTCCCGCTGCTACAGGAATCACCTTATCAATGGAGATAGAAACCCCTTTTTTAATTCCCAATCTTTTCTTTAATAAATGAGCAGCTTGATAAGCCAGGTTTCGCTGGTCATCGGGTACAAACCGGTTATGGGACAAAATACTGATTCTATCATCCATTAACTCATTCAATTCAATTCGGTCAGCCAAATCAATCGTGGTCATCACCATCTCAACCTCATGGAAGCCATCCGGACGTTTATGCAGGACATCCAGAGTCAGATTGATTTTGGCCGGGGCCTTTACTAACGTTCTCAAAAAATTCACCTACTTTTATACAAACCAATTCAATGAACATTCACTTTCATTGTTAAATTCAATGATTAATGACCGAATGTCCGATTCGTTCGTTCATTTTATGCTTTCTATGGAAATATCTATGGAAACTATTTTAGCATATTCCTTCTTTGGCATGCTGCAAAACCCCTACTTTTTTGTATAGTTACTTTCATGCTAGCCTTTTATAGGAAAGAAAATTCAATTAGATGGATTATTTTTTAGGAAAAACCAGCGATTATGTAAGGATTTCACGCGAAAAAAGGACCGGCCAGAAGACTCTCCTTCTGTTAGAACCGATCCTTCTCAAGGCAGCAAGTCAGCAGTAAGTCTCTGAGGAATCAGGAATTCTTATTCATCATCCCTCTTTGGGCAATTTCAACTGCTCTTTTCACCATATTGCCGGCATCTTTCGATTTAATGCCTCCCCAGCCTTCCTGCTGGACGGTATCATAAAAGCCCAGTTCCTTTGCAATCTCTTCCTTCAACTGTTCGGACATCATGCCTCGTCTTCTGCTCATTTATGATTCCTCCTTATTTAAGGGCTGTATCTTTAGCATGAACAGAAACCTTTGAATTGTTACGAGGAGATTGAATCCTGTTATTCCAATTAAAGCAGAATGAGGACACCAAGAATCAAGCATCCACTATTTATTAGGTCTGGCCGATTTGGATACTTTGTGAAAACATTCTTTGAAGGTGAGTTTTTCGGGGAATTATTCCACCTCTTCAAATATTGCTTTGTAGCAGCGGAAAGAGCCAGGATACTTTTCCTTTTTGTTTTCAACACAAATAAAAAAGCAGCAAACAAAGTGTTTACTGCTCGAGGATCATTGCTCCTGCTGCTTCATCATAGAAAGTTAACTCAACTGTATCTGTGAGTACATCTGCATAGCTGTAAGAAACTCTTTCAAACGCATTTTCATCTTGATCTAATTGAACGACGAAGACTGAAGGGTAAGTTTCCGCTAGGACTCCTGACCGTTCGATTGTTTTACGACGTCCGCCATTGGCTTTAAGCATCAAGCGTTTTCCTAAATTAGAATCAAGGGATTTTTTTATGTCGGCTAATGTTTTTGGCATTACGCTTCCACCTCACTATAATTAGTATAACACTTTATGTAGCGAAAGTCAAATAAATTTATAATTTTATCAATAACTTTTAATCCCTGTCAATGCTTTTCAATCAACAAAATGCATTTTTTTTCAACAAGTTTAGCATTCCCTGGAATATTTCATAATATGTAAGGGATTTTCCAGCTCCCTTTTCTCCAGGATACGCAAAGATCTTGTCGAAAATTTTTTAAAGGTTTTTTTTGCAGCACCCTTAAACCTTTTGCAATTCACATGGCTGTTTACCCTATTTCCAATAATCCAACACATGAAGACCTGCCCGCATAGTAAGTTCCTCGCGATCGGGTTTTCCCTTCCAGCACCTTGCTTACAAGGAGGGCAGGAATGATGGCTGTATTTCTAGGCACTTTTCGTAAACTTTGTTGCTATTTAATATGAATTTCGTAAGGTGACGCCACCATACATTGGAACTATCCTGTTAAGCAAGAAAGAAAAGAACTACTCCCTCCGTGTTAAAGAGAAAAACCTTAGTATCCCGGTAATCCCGTGTATTGGGGATTTTTCAAAACTTTTTTCTCTTGAGAACATTTGCCTGTCGAGGCTGACCAAGGCGCTTCCACTTTTGATGCGTCTAGTTCCTGCGCCTAGCCCCTCGGGGTCACATAACCCCAAGAGAATAAAAGGAAAACCGCCTTTTTTTCTCTTGTGAACATTTGCCTGTCGGGGCTGACCAAGGCGCTTCCACTTTTGATGCGTCTAATTCCAGCGCCTAGCCCCTCGGGGTCACATAACCCCAAGAGAATAAAAGGAAAACCGCCTTTTTTTCTCTTGTGAACTTTTGCCTGTCAGGGCTGACCAAGGCGCTTCCACTTTTGATGCGTCTAGTTCCAGCGCCTAGCCCCTCGGGGTCACATAACCCCAAGAGAATAAAAGGAAAACCGCCTTTTTTTCTCTTGTGAACATTTGCCTGTCGGGGCTGACCAAGGCGCTTCCACTTTTGAATAAGAAGAAGCCGTAAAAGAATATTCTTCATACGGCTGTCTCTTTACTCATCATCCACTGGCTTATAGGGCATTCCTGTTCTCAGCACGCCCCTTGTTTCTATTCCGCCAAGCCCCTTATCACCTGTAAGGGTGTTTCTTAAAATGTCCCACACATTGACGGGTTCTGTAAAAGCAGTAAAACTGATTTTGGCCACTATATACACCGGATCTAAGGCATGTATATTGACTCGCAGCGGAGAGCTCGCAAAGTTTGCTCCCGCATGGATCAAAGACTCAAAATGTGACTGGCAGGCACCTGCGAAGATGACCAGCTGATCAAGATGCGGTACCCGTCTCCTTGCTTCCTTCACTGTATCAACGAAGTAACGGGAGTGGCGGTAAGCGTTTATATCCGATTTTTTCCCCTTGGCTTTCGTATAGGCGTCATGACCGGTGATTACTAGGATATCCGGCCGGTATCGATCAATAAGAGTCCCGATTCTTTCAGGCATTTCTTTTTCATTACAATGTACGCCTGTGACGGGAACCCCTATTTTTTCATAAAGATCCAGGCACTTTTGGAGATAAGATTGATCTCCATCAAGGTGCAGCACTCTTCCGGGAATCTGAAAATAATTGTACTCTTCTCGGTAAGCATTCGTCGAATAGTACTCCTGCTTCTGTTGCTGCAGGTCGATATCCTGCTGGAACAACTCCAGCGATTGTTCTTCCATAGATCGGAACTCCATGGTCCTCCGCTTATATTCGCGGGGATCAATAAGTTCCAGGTCTTCAAGCGGCGCATCTGCAACGAGTCTATAATCTTCCCCATATAATATCGCCGTTTTACGGCCGCCTGAATCCATGATGTCAATGATGCGAAATAGTATATCGCATTGATGAGACTTCCGGCCGACGATGGCATTGACCTCTAATTTCACTGGCGTCAACTCCATTGGATAGTACATCCTTAAATAAATCTTCCTTTAGTAACCTATGCACCTGCCCGAAAATCGGTGTCTTTGAAAAAATCATTGAGACAGCGGAAGGAAATTTGCATGCTTCATCGAATTTTTTAAATATTAACTAATAAGGGGGCATTAGGATGTCTGGATTTATTTCACATATAGCCACACTCGAAATTCCTGTGAGCAGCCTTGAAACGGCCATTCCATTCTATGTAGAGGTTGCAGGGGCAGAAGTTGAATTCAAAGGCGAAAGAAATGCGATGCTGACGTTCGGCACAAAAGGGGTGCCAACCATATTTCTGGTTGAAACCGAGCAGACGAACCGCTTGTTTTTCAGGAATTCTCATAACGAGATAGAACACAGTATCATTGATTTCTATACTGCTGACTTAAAAGGATTTCATAGTTGGCTGAAGAGTAAGGACATTGAAACAGGTCCATTGAATATCAATCCAGAACACGGGTATGGAGGGTTTGGATTTAAAGATCCTGATGGAAATCACTTGAGTGCTACCAACGTATTGCATAAGGGACAGTAAAAAAGTGCAAGCGGCCTGTTCGTCCCGGCGGAGTCTGCGGCTGGAGTGGAAATCCATCACGATTAAGCAGCATAAAAGAATAATCCCTCTCTTACACAACGTATTCATAAGTTGGTAATAAAAGAACAAAGGACCGGCAGATAACCGGTCCTTTGCTTTTTTATTGAAAATGAGGAAGAAGCTCATTACTAAGATGTGCAAACTCTTGGATGCTGAGGGTCTCTCCCCTTCTCCCCGGGTCTACTCCCGCTCTCTCCAGGCTTGCAGTGATCTCATCCTTTTTCTGTTTTCCATCCGGAAGCTGGCTGGTAAGATTATTGAGAATCGTCTTGCGCCTTTGAGCAAAAGAAGATCTCGTCACTTTGAAGAAAAACTCCTCGTCATCCACTCGGGCGGCAGGCTCGGCCCTTTTGGTCAGCCTGATCACAGCAGAGTCTACATTAGGCTGCGGCATGAAGACGGTTTTAGGAACAATCATGACGGTCTCTGCTTGCGTATAGTACTGTATCGCGATGGACAGCGAGCCATACTCCTTCGTCCCTGGTTTCGCCGCTATCCTGTCTCCCACTTCCTTCTGAAGCATGACACAAATTCCCTTGATTGGAAGACCTTCTGTCAGAAGCTTTAAAATGATCGGGGTCGTCACATAATATGGCAGGTTAGCAACCACCATGATCTCTTCATAGCCGCCCAATTCCTTCTCAATCATAGACTGTACATCAGATTTTAAAACATCTTCGTTCACGATGGTCACATTGTTATACGGAGACAGTGTGTCTGCCAGAATCGGCAGAAGCCTTTGATCAATTTCAAACGCCAGTACTTTTCCGGACGTTCTGGCCAAGTGTTCCGTCAGCGCCCCAATCCCAGGTCCAATTTCAATCACAGCCGTTTTTTTCGTCAGACCTGCATAATCAGTAATATTTCTTAATATATTGGGGTCAATTAAAAAGTTCTGACCGAGGCTCTTTTTAAAAGAGAATCCGTACTTTTTCATGATCTCCTTCGTCCTTATAGGGGTAGCAATATCTTTATGCATGTGTTTCCTCCTGTAATATGGTTTGAATCGCTTCTGCAAATTCCTCTTGCTTTATCTGGAACATTTTCAATCTTTTATGAAGCTGTTTACCATTCGTGTATCCAATCCGCAGCAATTCCCCAAGCCGCTCTCTTCTGTCTTTGGACCTGTTTCCGCCTATTAGGCCGGCATCTATCAGATCATCTACACTGATCTCTTCTTCAATTGATTCATTCATTAAGTGGGCTTCTTTGAGAGCCTCTTGGATAACTTCAGGGGAGGCATGCTCCACTCCTATGCCTCTGCCTCTTTTAGGCAGGGCATCACTCTTGGTTATGAAAGCATGCTTGCATCCGGGCACATGGTCATTCACTATTTTCCTTATACGTTCACCAGGATAATCAGGATCAGTAAAAATAATGATTCCTCTCTTTTCCTGGGCATGTTTGATCTTTAATAGGGTTTCATCCGAAACAGCAGAGCCATTCGTCTCAATGGTGTCCGCAATGACAGCACGGCGTATGGCAGTTGTATCGTCCCTGCCTTCCACCACAATTATTTCTTTTATTTTCATATTTCCTCCAAAATAATTGAAACATTTTTGTAATCTTATTCGTCTAATTAGTAACAACATCTTTCATGTAATGTTTATTATATCGTTTTCAGGCTGAAAGAGAAAAGAATGTTGGTGTTTTCGTTTATGACGGTGATCTCTTAATTAAAAGTATTCCACAAAGGTTAAGGTTATAGGTTTTTTTAAAATAAAAAAAGCAGGAGAAATCCCCTGCCCAGAAAAAATATTATTAGTTCAAGATCTTGATTTTCACTTGTTTTCTTCCCCAGCGGTAAGCCTCGGACTTGGAGGGAAAGAACACATCAATTTTGTTTCCTTTGATCGCTCCGCCAGTATCAGCAGCTACTGCATATCCATAGCCGTCAACATACACTTTTGTTCCCAATGGAATGATTGAAGGATCGACTGCAATTACTTTCACTCCGGGATTTGCTCTAAGATTAATTCCCGTCGCAGTAACACCCGAACACCCATTACAGCTGCCTGTGTAGGCCGTAGAGCTCACATAGAACTCTTTGCCTCCGCTGCTTGGGGCTGAGGCTGAAGTTGTCTGAGCACTGGAAGAAGAACTGCCGCGGGATACCTGTGCAACCAATACCTTAGTTCCGACGCTGACAATTTTATCCTGACTTTCCTTGACAGTCTGTTCACTGACAAGCTTACGGGATACCTCTTTTCCATTTTCTTTCACAACTTCATACTTCTTTTCAATTAAACCCTGCTGTCCCGCTTGAACAACTTCTTCTTTGCCTTTTGTAAGGTCAGAATCCTGACGGGTAACAACAGCAAACTCTTTTGGTTCTTCCACTACATCGGTGACTTTTTCAACTCGAACGACATTTATGACATCATTTGCTTTAACAGCGGTGTCTAAATTGGGTTCCACCCGGTCTTCATCCGTTAGTGTGATTCCTTGTTGCTTTAAAAAGTCAGCGACCGTAGTCGAAGTTGACCATGCAGCCTTTTCACTTCCCCCATCTACAAGCTTTACGGGGAATGCAGGTGCAATCTCAACTTTTGTTTCTTCTGTTACCTCTTCATCAAGGCTGACATTGATCTTATCATGTTCGCCAATCTCGATCTTCTCATCAGACAACAGTTCCTTGATCGTTCCCGCTGTCGTCCAGACCTTCTTGGTTTCACTTCCAACCTTGATTTCTACCTGTTTTGCCGGTTCCCAAACCACTTTCATGTTATTTGTAACCTCGGTTGCTCCCGTTGGATACAAATAGTCTTCTGATTGCAAAGGAATCTTTAAATCTTGCAAAATATCTTGTATGGTATTTGCGTGTGTCCTGACTTCTTGTTCTTTGCCATTCAAAGTCAGTGCGACTGACTTCTTTGTCCCCTCGAATAGAAGATAACCGAAAACTGCCGTAAAGGCTATTATACTCACGGTCAGAATGGCCCATTTCCTTTTTTTCATTGACTTGGAAAACAGGTTTTTCATGTTTTCATCACTCATGAAAAACGCCTCCTTTTCTCGGAGTGATTATATTAGACTAGCAGCATCCTTGTCAAGCCTAACCCCCTTAGTTTATGAGTCTAGCAATTTTGGGAACGTATCGCCATTATGCTGAAACTTATAGAAAAAAGGAAGGATAACTTCTCGACACGGTTATCCTATGAGAGAGATGAGAAATGTAGAACTTTAGTTTTTTCATCGTAAGTAGGACAAGCTTTCCTAAACCTCGACAAAATCAGTTATCAATTTATGCCGAATAGTTTTTTTGCATTTCGGGTTGTTGTTTCGGCAACCTCTTCAAAAGAGACACCTTTCAGTTCGGCGATTTGCTCGGCAACCAGTTTGACATAAGAGGGTTCATTCCGTTTGCCCCTGTATGGATGGGGAGCAAGATACGGACAGTCCGTCTCAATCAACAGCTTTTCAAGCGGAACCTCTTCCGCTACTTCCTTTGGCTTCTTTGCATTTTTAAATGTTACAGGTCCGCCCAGGGAAATAAGAAAATTCATTTCGAGGCATTCATGAGCCGTTTCAGGGCTTCCACTGAAGCAATGCATGATGCCGCCGACCTCTTTGGCATCTTCTTCCTTCAATATGTCCACAATATCCTGGGTTGCTTCTCGATTATGTATGATGATCGGCAGCCTTACTTTCTTAGCAAGCCTGATCTGTTTGCGGAATACTTCCTGCTGTATTTCTTTCGGCGATTTATCCCAATGATAATCCAGCCCTGTTTCACCAATTGCCACCACTTTCTGATGCGATGACAATTCTTCAATCCACTGTAAATCTTCATCGGTCATATCGATTGCATCAACAGGGTGCCAACCTATGGCAGCGTAAAGAAAGTCATAGTGTTCAACAAGCTCCATCGCTTTATTAATCGTCGGCTTGTCAAAACCGACAACCACCATAGTTTCTACTCCCTCATTTTGAGCCCTCTCAATGACTTGCTCTAAATCTTCGCTGAATTGATCAGCATTCAAATGGACATGAGTATCAAACAACATATTAAGACTCCTTTTAATAGTATTATTTTATAATATTCTTCTATGACAAGCTTCTCACTTATGTAACTTTTTCTTAACAATTGAAATACCTTCCAATATTTTCGCTGAAAATAGGTAAATACTCACATAAATTTATTGTTACCCTCTCCACTCGACATTAAACATTAATTGGAAAGGTTGCATTCCTGTGGTTTCACAACGCTGATTTCCTTCTTTTTACAGGAGATTAGTTACCTGCAATTATAATATCTTTCTGTTGCTTATGAATAATAAAGAGAGTGTTCCACGTGAAACACTCTCTCTTAATAGGTTACTTCACTTTTGCTCCATTTGCCAACGATTGGTCAACACTCGCCAAAGCAAGCACACCGTCTTTTTCTCCTGCAAGGATCATTCCTTGTGATAATTCACCACGCAGTTTGACTGGCTTAAGGTTCGTCACACAAATGACCTTCTTTCCGACCAGATCTTCAGGAGAGTAGAACTTCGCAATTCCTGAAACCACCTGGCGTTTTTCATATCCCAAATCAAGCTGGATTTTCAAGAGTTTATCAGCCTTCTTCACTGGCTCAGCATGTGTTACGGTTGCTACCCTTAAGTCAACCTTCAAGAAATCATCAATTGTGATTTCTTCTGATTCCGGAGCCTCTTCTTCTTTTGCTTTTTCTTCTTCTTGGGGCTGAGGAGCTGTGCCTCTCATTTTTTCTTGAATAAATTCAACCTCTTCAGCGATATCCAGACGAGGGAAGATTGGCTCTCCCTTTTTCACTACGCTGGTGCCGGCAGGAATCATACCGAACTCTTCAAGGCTTTCCCATGTTGTCAGCTCTTCTTGCACTGTGTTCAATTGTTCAAAGATTTTCTTAGGAGTTCTTGTCAGGAACGGCTGCAGCATAACTGCTGATCGGCGAAGAGTTTCTGCCAGATGAACCATTACGTTGCCTAGTTCCTCTTTCTTCTCTTCTTCCTTTGCAAGCACCCAAGGCTGAGTTTCGTCAATATACTTATTCGTACGGCTGATCAGCTGCCAGAGGCTTGATAAGGCTACTGAGAATTCCATATTTTCCATTGCTTCTTCGTACTGCCTCACCGTCTCGTTATTCACTTCCAGCAGCTCTTTATCGAATGGTCCTTGAGATCCTTTGTATTCCGGGATTTCTCCATCAAAATACTTGTTGATCATGGCTACTGTACGATTCAACAGGTTTCCAAGATCATTAGCCAAGTCGAAGTTAATTCTTTCGACAAATCCCTCAGGTGTAAAGACACCGTCAGAACCAAATGGAACTTCGCGCAGCAGGTAATAACGCAGGGAATCCAGTCCGTAACGATCTATCAGCGTGACGGGATCTACGACATTGCCCTTCGATTTCGACATTTTGCCGTCTTTCATTAACAGCCAGCCGTGAGCGAAGACTTTTTTAGGAAGAGGAAGGTCCAAAGCCATCAGCATGATCGGCCAGTAAATAGTATGAAAGCGAACGATTTCCTTGCCGACTAAATGCACATCTGCCGGCCAGTATTTAAGATACTTTGTATCTTCTTCCGTTCCATATCCCAGAGCGGTAATATAGTTGGAAAGCGCATCAATCCATACATATATAACATGTTTGGGATCTCCAGGGACTTTGACTCCCCAATCAAAAGTGGTTCTTGAAACTGCCAGATCTTCTAACCCTGGCTTAATGAAGTTATTGATCATTTCATTTTTACGGGATTCAGGCTGGATAAACTCCGGATTTTCGTTGTAGTACTGGATAAGGCGGTCAGCATATTTACTCATTTTGAAGAAGTAAGATTCTTCTTTTACTTTTTCGACAGGACGGCCGCAGTCAGGACAATTTCCATTTTCCAGCTGGCGTTCAGTAAAGAATGACTCGCAAGGTGTACAATACCATCCTTCATATTGATCAAGGTAAATATCACCCTGTTCAAGCAGCCGGCTGAAAATCTTTTCGACAATGTCTTTATGGCGCTTTTCAGTCGTGCGGATAAAATCATCATAAGATATATCCAGCTTACTCCATAGGTCTTGGATTCCGGAAACGATGCCATCCACATATTGCTGAGGTGTGATGCCATTTTCTTCTGCTTTTCTTTGTATCTTTTGGCCATGTTCATCTGTTCCCGTCAGATACATGACATCAAAACCCCGCATTCTTTTGTAACGCGCCATAGCATCCCCCGCTACAGTTGTATAGGCATGTCCGATATGTAAGTTCCCGCTGGGATAATAAATTGGCGTCGTCAGATAGAAGGTTTTAAGCTTTTCCTTCATATTATATTCCTCCCTTATATCTATCATTTTCATGTGTGTTTAATTTGGGTTATATCCTTATCTAAGCATTATAAAAAAACTGTTAATAATACGGCTGTAATAACTACATCATAACCTCTTGCATCCTCAAAATATACCTAAAATAACCCGATTCTGCAACTAACTGAAGACAGATGGCACCTAATTCGACAAGGAAATTAGCTTTTTGTCGAATGTTGTCGATTTCAGACTATGTGTTATCTGATAATTCGACAGAAGTTTACATAAGTTAGTTTTCTGATAATAATAATAAATTGGAAAATCTTCTGCCACTAATGCTTTTTAAACCTTATTACAGCAACATTAGTTCGAAAATTGAAATATAAAAATTTACATTTTTTATTATTGACGGATTTTGGAATCGCTGTTATTATAGATTCATAATCAAAAATATGTCGAATAATGACGAATTCAAATAGAACCATATTTTCGAAAGGGGATATTATTTATGAAATCAACTGGTATAGTACGTAAAGTCGATGAACTGGGACGTGTGGTAATTCCAATAGAATTACGCCGTACATTGGGTATTGCTGAAAAGGACTCTTTAGAAATATACGTGGATGATGAGAGAATCATCTTAAAGAAATATAAGCCAAGCATGACTTGTCATGTAACAGGTGAAGTATCTGATGATAACATCAAACTGGCAGATGGAAAATTGATCCTGAGCCGTGAAGGTGCAGAGAAAATCATCAAAGAAATCCAAAGCTCTTTCCAGCTTGAAGAGAAATAAAGAACAAAAGCGCAATCACCCTTTGTGGATAATTTAGCTTTACATTTTCCACAAAGGGTGATTGTATCATCTTCTAAAAAAAGCACCCTGCAGAACGGCTTCCAACAGAGAGGCCTTCTCAGGGTTTTTTTCGTCTTATTACAGAATGATTAAACCACTTGCACTACAAAGGCATACAGATTCCTCATAGAAAGCCTACTTGCCCATTCACCCATTAAACGCTTTGATCACTGCCCGCTTACCTAATATGTTGGTGGGGAAAATGTCAATTGGCTAGTTAAGCCCTGTCTTTTGCAATGCCTGCTTTAAAGTATTAAAGGTATTGATTTCCTTAAAATCAATTCCAAGCTGAACAGAAGTCATGGCTACTTCCGGCCTTATGCCCGACAGAGATGTCTTGATGCCCAGCAGGGAAAGAGCCTGGATGATGGAGTAAATCTGCTGCGCCACCATGGTATCCACAATAGGGACTCCTGATAAGTCGATGCATAGCTGATCCACTCTCTTTTCCATACATTTCATGGGAACAATCTCCATGATCCGTCTTGCTCTTTCGGTATCAATATCACCGATTAAAGGAAGGACCGCTACCGTGTCCCCAACAGGTATAATCGGGGCGCCGAGTTCCGCAATTAAGTCATGCTGAGCTTTCATTCTCTCTCTTGTAATATTGTAGTACATTTCTGAGAATTCCTGGATCAGCTGGTCAAATGCTGTGTGGATGGATTGATTCCAATTTAATATCTCTTTCTTGGTAATAAACTCTTCTTGTTCCATTACATAGGTATCCAAAAAATTCATTATGATACTCCTGAAACCATGGACAGCCTCCAGGACTTCATAAATCGGCGTTCCCAGATCAGCCCGGCTTTTTGCCACCATTGCCGCCCACTGTTCAAGATTCTGCCGGTATTCTTCCTTATCATCCAAAAGTGCACTGGCAATTGTTTTTGTCGTCATAGCATTCTGCTCTCTAAGAAGCTTTTCATACTTTTCATCTGCATCGGCAGAATAGATGGAATCAGATTTCTTCGTTCTCATTTTTAGCCACTGATCAGCCAAGGTCTTCTGGTTTTCGATTATTGCTCTATACAGTTCTTCCGTAATATGTTTTGTCATGCGGTAACTCCCTTTTGGAAAATCTATTCCATTAAGTTTAACAAACTGGGCCACAATTGAACACTGAAGGCCGCCTATCAAGAGATCATTTTATAGCATAAATAGTAATCACTCTACATGAAATGCCTGGTAGACATCACGTTTAGGAAGCTCCCTGTCTTTTGAAACCATTTTAATTGCCTCTTTAGAGGAGACTTCTTTTTCTTCTATATAATGCTGGACATGCTCTGATAATGTAAGACTGCTCCACCACTGTCCTTCCTCAACAGGTTCATGAGTGTCGGTACCGCCTTCAACAACAAGGCAAAATTCCCCCCGAACCTCTCCTTCACTGCTCCATTCCAGCACTTCCTCAAGAGAACCGCGTATGAATTCTTCAAATTTCTTCGTCAGCTCTCTTGATATAACAATCTGACGGTTACCCAGGATTTCTTTCATTTCCTTGAGGGTCTCTTTCAACCTATGGGGGGATTCATAAAAGATTAATGTGCTGTTCTGCCTTGAAAGGATTTCAAGTTCCTTTCGCTTCTCTTTCTTGCTTCGTGATAAGAAGCCATAAAAATAAAATGGCTGAGGGTCAATTCCAGATGCGATTAAGGCGGTTAAAGCTGCATTTGCTCCCGGCAGAGGTATGACAGCGATACCTCTATCGACCGCTTCTCTGACAATTTCATAACCCGGATCAGATATGCAGGGCATCCCCGCATCACTGACCAGAGCTACCGTTTCACCTTTCTCAATTCTCTCGAGGAGTTTTTCCCCGCTGCTCTCTTTATTATGCTCATGGTAGCTGACAACAAAGGTATCTATTTTAAAGTAATTACATAATTTCTTCGTATTCCTGGTATCCTCTGCAGCAATAACATCACTTTCCTTTAGTATCCTGACGGCTCTGAAAGACATATCTTCAAGATTGCCAATCGGAGTCGGTACCAGATAGAGGCTGCCTATCTCTGTTTCCTGAAAGCTTTTCTGTGTCTTCATTCTCTTCACCTGCTCTTCTGTTAGTGAAACTAACCGGTTAACTGTCTTGTCCATACAGCATTCGATGGACTTCACTTCCATAACTGCCGTCTTCATTATAAACCACCAGCGGCTGCAGCACCCGCAAATCAGGGCTGCCATCTTTAATTCCTTCAACCAATATTGTGTTTGCTTCTTTCTCTTTATTAGGGTAAACAAACCGTATCCGTTTTGGCTCAATACGGTACTTTCTCATCAATGTAAGAAGATCCACCCCTCTGCCTGGGCGGTGTACAAAAGCAGCCTTTCCTCCCTGTTTGAGAAGCGTGCTGACTGACTTCACCACATCCTCCAATGTACAGAGCAATTCATGCCGGGCAATCGCGTAGTGTTCGTTGCTGTTGATTTTTACTTTTTCACCTTCAGAGAAATATGGAGGATTACAAGTCACGGCATCAAACTTATCGTTCCCGAAATGGGCTGGTATTTCCTTGATATCACCATGTATCATAGTGATTTGATCTTCTAATTGGTTATATTCTATGCTGCGGACAGCCATATTAACTAATCTTGCCTGGATTTCCACCCCGCTGATCGGGACACTTGTCCTGTTGCTGAGCATCAGGGGAATCACTCCATTCCCTGAGCAAAGGTCGATGATTTTCCCTTTTCGTTTGGGAACATAAGCAAAATTGGCGAGCAGGACCGCATCCAGCGAAAAAGAAAATACCGACGGACTTTGAATGATCCTTAAATTTTCTGCCAGTAAATAATCCAGTCTTTCATCTTCTTTCAGTTTAACCATTTCTACTCCTCCGTCAGATTCTCTGTTACTGTAGTTCTAGTGTTGGGTTTATTGTTTTCTTACTCTAGATCTTAACTATAATCATTTATTGATTCTCAGCATCGCTGCACATCGCCTTCAGAATCAACCGTTAAAAGCATCCCCTATAGTCTCTTAGTAGACGTACACAGCACATTCTTATGTAAGGCTCTTTTCGTAAACTTTACTGCTATTAGAAATTAATTGCGAAAAAAATGACCATAAAACACTCCGAAAATCTGTTAATAGTGAAAAGAAAAGAGCTGCTCTCCCTGATTTGAAAAAATGTCCATTATCCGGGGGAAAATCGGGTTCTTGGGATTTTTCCGAAAGCAACAATTTATGCGAAAACAGCCTTATGTAAAAACGAAGCCTTCCTGATGTCAGGAAGGCTTATATTGAAGCTATTTTTTATTTAGGAAAGATAAGCAGAACAAACAGTCTTCATCTTTACGGGGACTGCCAAAGTGGATATTGCAGATATGAAAGCCTTCTTGATACAGGCGGGCAAGGTTATCATATCCTTCACCAACATCCAGTGATTTATCTTCGGCAAGAGACTGCCTGGACCCTTTCTTCCCTTTACGTGCAGCGCCTTTTGATGAGTTCCCTGTTTGCTCCAGTCTTCTGCGCAAATGTTCATTTTCCAGCTGCAGGGAATTATTCTCTTCTAAAATTTCCGCTAAGACCTGTTTCAATTCACCCAGCTGCTGGTAAAGCTGTCCTATTTGTTGCTCCATATTACTGACTGAATCAAAGAACTCCTTTTTATCCACTAACTCCACCCCGTTACTCTGTGGCTTGAATTGAGACGGCACTTTCGTTTGAGATTTCATCTAAAGTAAATTCAAGAACACGTTCGACTTCTTTAATATCCACCTTGATGACACGTTCCAAAATATTAAGACCGACCACTTTACCTTCACCATGCGGCGTACTGATTCTTTCACCTATATCCGGAAGTTCTTCCTTGGCCGCTTCATACTCATCATTTTCGTATTTCAGGCAGCACATGAGCCGGCCGCACAATCCGGAAATCTTCGTTGGATTAAGGGAAAGGTTTTGATCTTTTGCCATTTTGATTGATACTGGTTCGAAATCTCCTAGATATGTCGAACAGCACAGCATCCTGCCGCAAGGGCCGATCCCTCCGAGCATCTTCGCCTCGTCCCTTACACCGATCTGGCGAAGCTCGATACGCGTCCGGAAGATGGATGCCAAGTCCTTAACTAATTCACGGAAGTCCACTCTGCCGTCAGCCGTGAAATAAAAGATTACTTTATTTCTATCAAATGTATATTCGACATCAACCAGCTTCATATCCAGCTGATGTTCTGTAATTTTGCTGCAGCAGACATTATATGCTTCTTCTGCGGCATCTTTATTTTCCTGCACGGCCATTTGATCCTTGGGATCGGCCAATCTTATCACTTTCTTCAAAGGAAGGACCACGTCGTTTTCGCCAACCTGCTTTCGGTCCACAACCACTTTTCCGTATTCCACTCCTCTGACTGTTTCTACGATTACATAGTCGTTTTTCTCGATTCCCAGTTCAGCCGGGTCGAAATAATATATTTTTCCCGCTTTTTTAAAGCGTACTCCTACAACATCGTACAAAGGAAATCACCCCTGTAATTTTAGCACAAGCTGCTCCAATAACAGCTGAGTATTCATATTTGCGTTCAGTTTTCGTTTGGCTTCAAGCACGGCCGTCATCTTCTCAGACAGACTGTTAGTGGAAACCTGAAGCGCATCTGACTCCCATTCCTGTTTCTTATCCGGGTACACCAGTTTATCTCCTTGATCTATCTGTATATACAGCAGATCTTTATATATAAGAAGTAAAAGATCCAAAGCTCGATCTAGTTGATGCTTCTCTTTGAAATGCTCGTTAAAATCCTCCTGCAAACTGATCATTGCCTGAAATGGACTTTTGCGGAGGACTTCATACAATTTTAACACTATTATTCTCGCTTGTGCAAACCACTCTTCGCTGCTTAATTCAAAAGCCTCTTGGTAATTATTGGTTAAACCAGCAGTCAGTGCAGCCATATTGAGGTTTACACCTTCAGAAATCAGCCGTTTCTTTATCATTTCCTTTGGCAGCGGCTGAAATGAAACCACTTGGCAACGCGAAATAATGGTCGGGAGGATTCGATGCACCTGCTCAGTGATCAGAATAGCCGTCGTTTCTGAAGAAGGTTCTTCAAGAAATTTCAGCAGGCTGTTTGCGGCGTTTGGTGTCATCTTATCAGCGTGGGAGATAATGTAAATTTTCTTGCTTGACTCTACTCCCGTTTTACTGAACTCACTCTGAAGTGCTCTGATTTGTTCTTTTTTTATAGAGAGTCCATCCGGTTCAATCGCATGGACGTCAGGATGGTTATGATGGTTGATTCTTTTACAGTTATTGCATTGGCCGCACGCTATACCATCCACTGGTCGTTCGCATAACAGCGATTTGGCAAAGAGGACCGCTAATTCCTGCTTCCTTGTTCCTCTTTCTCCCTCAAAGAGATACGCATGCGCCACTCTCTCTCTCTTGATGCTGTTGGCCAGCATCTGCAGGACAACAGGCTGTATTTCATTGAGTTCTTCCCAGCTCATGGACAACACGATCACTCACTTACGTATATAAATTAATTAACAAGCCTCTAATTTCTCCGATTTTACCTAAAATATCAAGTGACTGTTTTTCTTCATCCAATATATCTTCTGTCAGCTCCATCAGCCTCTGGTCCACATTCTCCACGATGTTCAGCTTTCTGCCTTCTCCATGCTGATTCCATGTATGGGACTGTTTAAGATTCATGCCGTAGTCGACAGCTTCTTTTACAAACTTTTTCACCAGAGATTTGTATTTCGCGAGATCTTTAAAGGTCCTTGAACGGGACAGCCTCTCTCCTGCACTGGAGATGTCGCCCATCAGCTTCCCCAGCTGTTCCATTTGCAGCTTCTGGTCCTGCTTGCTGACCAGTGCTCCGAACTTAACAGAGCCTCCATTGTTCGGCTTCTGATCGGTACGAACCTTATCGACACCGACACGGAGGTCTTGGTTGATTTTCATCTTATTCCCTCGCTTCTAAAAATGGTGAAACTGTTCAACTGGCAAGACAAAAACAGTTGCGCCGCCAACTTCCACTTCCACCGGATAGGGTACATATGAATCAGCATTGCCGCCCATCGGTGAAACCGGTGCAACCATTTGATCTCTCGACTTGCAGCTGTCCCTGATTACCTGCAGGGCCTTTTCAACTCTGATGTCGTCCACCCCGATTAAGAAAGTGGTATTGCCTGATCGAAGAAAACCGCCTGTACTGGCAAGCTTGGTCGACCTGAAGTTATGGTCCCTCAGTGCATTGGAAAGACGGTTACTGTCTTGGTCCTGTACTACCGCCATTATCATTTTCATCTCTTCCACTTCCTCCCATAAAACTCTTCCGCAAATCTGTATATATACTATTATAGCAAGAATATGCCCTTCATAATAACTGTTCCTGTTCAAACTTTCCAAATAAATTTTGGAAATTACTGCAAACCGTGTTTTGAAAATATGGTAAAAGAAAACCAGTCTGCTATTTGACTGGCCTTCGCTCGCTTATATATTGCTCAACAACTTCCAATGCATGATCATATACCTCATCGAAAGTCATACCGGCATCAATTTTCTTGATTCGCTCTGGAAACTTCTCGAGGAGCATCAGATACCCTTCTCTTACCCTTTCATGAAAGCCGATCGCTTCCATATCCAGGCGGTTCACTTCTCTTCCCTGATGTTTCTCAATCCGCTCTAAACCGATTTGAGGTTCTACATCGAAATAAAGAGTAATATCAGGCATCGTATCTCCTATCGCAAACTTATTGATGCTGTAAACTTCATCCATTCCAATGCCTCTTGCATGGCCCTGATAAGCAAGAGAACTATCCAGGAAACGGTCACATAGAACAATGCTGCCATTTTCTAGAGAGGGAATGACTTTCTCCGCTAAATGCTGCCTTCTTGCTGCAGCATATAACAAAGCTTCCGTTCTTTCATCCATTGCTGTATTCTCAGGATCGAGAATGACCCGGCGAATCTCCTCCGCAATCGAAATCCCGCCTGGCTCTCTGGTCAGGACTACACTCAGTCCCTTTCCTTCAAGCTCATCGGCCATCTTTTTAATGATCGTTGATTTTCCGGCTCCCTCAGGGCCTTCAACTGATATAAATAATCCCTGTCTCATCATTTAACCTCCAAAAGCTGCTTGTTACATTATAACTCATATCAGAGCTATTTGCAGATTCATACGAGGGTCTTTTCGGAAACTTTTAAATCAGAAGTACAATTAGTGAATTCACTGTTCTCCCCGTTTAAATAGAAAGTCTTGGAATTTTACAAAGCATTAACATAAGCGAAAACAATCTAGAAGAAAATGCTTATTTTCCCCTCATCCAGCTTTTGTCCACCTTGAAATTTTGCTCCGAGCTTCATAAGCCTCTTGAGTTCTGAAATACTTTCTTCCAAGATTTCCTCGCCAGGGTAAAATAACGGTATACCTGGCGGATAAGGAATCAGCACTTCTGCTGCAGTCTTTCCGACTGCTTCATCAACCGCGGCCCACCCTTTTTCCTTCTTTTCCATTTCCTTAAATGAATGGCGGAGAGCTGTGATTTTCTGCTGCTTCTCTAAAAGGATGAGTTCCGGGATGCCCTCTGAAGGTTCGATCGCTTTCATACTCAGCAGTGCCTTTTCAAATGGGAATGTCATTCCCTTTTTAATCAAAGGTAGTATGAAAAGGACTTGATACGGATCGGCAAGCTCAGCAAACACACTTCTATTCTCCAATTCCTCCTGAAGCTCATAACCTGAAAATCCCTGAAGCCTTACCAGCAGCTTTAACGGGTCTGCACTTTCTATGATCTCATATCCTGCCCCGCGCAGTCCTTTGATAAAATTGTTTCTTTTATCCCTAAAAAAATCAATGTCCTCTACAGAATACGAAGCAATATATTGGCGTGCATAATCCAGTGAACCCATAATCGGGTATGACGGACTGCTTGACTGCAGCATTCCCAGGTAGTGTTCGATCCTTTTGTGTTCTATCCCATCAGTCCCTATATGTAAAAAAGATCCCATTGTCATGGCAGGCAGAGTTTTATGAGCTGATTGAACAACCACATCCGCTCCCCATCCCAATGAGGACGAAGGAAATGGAGCACCGCAAGAGAAATGGGCCCCATGTGCCTCATCCACCAGCACGTTAATTTCATGTCCATGAGCAAGTTCTATCAAACTCTTTATATCGTACACAGTCCCATAATAGGTAGGATATGTTAAAATTAAAGCCTTCGCATTAGGGTATAGCTTTAAGGCCTGTATGAGTGTTGCCTGGGAAATACCTGACGACACAGCTGTCTGCTCATCAAATTCTGGGTGAAGGAACACCGGCTTCACATTCGCAAGCTGAAGTCCATTAAGGATAGACTTATGGCAATTCCTTTGAACAAATACAACATCACCTTCATTACATACACCCAGAATCATCGCTAAATTGCCGACCGTGCTTCCATTGACAAGAAAATAACTTTTCTCAGATTGATAATGTTCCGTCAGCAGCTCCTGCGCTTCCCTGATGGCGTCCTCAGGAGCATGCAAATCATCCAGACCAGCCAGCTCCGTCACATCATACTCCCACGCTTTACTGACCTGCCCTTCCACCAATGACCCATTTTTATGCCCTGGTACATGAAAAGACACCGAACCCTTTTGTATATGCCTTTGCAGTGCCTCAACCAACGGCATCCTGTTTTGATCTCTCATAAAAAGCAATCCTTCCTGCGATTATTCTCTATATTTTATCATAGAGCTGCTCTTTGCCTGTATTCTTGAGTATTTGATTGGCAAGCGAACCTCTGGGGAATTGCAGAATACCATTGCATTAAAACAAATACGAAGAACTAAGGAACAACGTGCAAGCGCCTTTTTCAGCCCGAGAGGCTAAGTCCGTTACAGTGGGTACCCTCAGGCGCTGTATCTAAACAATAATAAAAACCGGGTATTTTTTCCCGGCTTCGTCTATGAATATATTTGCGGTGTATTAACTTTCTTCAATTGTTCTACAAAATACTTGTACTGAGGATGGTTCGTTTCTGTTCCAATCATATCTTTCTCGCATTCTATGCAAATAAAAGATGTGTACAGATGTATCCCTTTTCTCTTTTCCTGACTGCAGACAATACACGTTTCCCCAATTCTTTTCTCTGTATTCAGCACCAGTCTCTCCACCTCCATACACCTATTCTGCCCCGAAGCCGTTCAAATATACGCATTTTCACAAAATTTAAAAAGACTGAATTATCTCATGTTGCTATACTATGTAAGGGAATTCCTGTCTGTGTATGTCTGATGGGAAATTGTTAAAAAAGGAACAGGCGATGCGGGGTAAAGTATTAGTTTTAAACTTTAGGATATTCCCAACTTCGCTAAGGCTAACGAAGGAGCTAAGGGTGGAGGTTCGCCGTCCATCGCCGTCCGCGCGCAATGTGAGGACATATCTAAGACGAAACGGGCTCACTCATGTATCCAGAGCCTCAGCGTGAGGACATATCTAAGGCCAAAACTTGTCACTCATGTACCCAGAGTCTCAGCGTGAGCACATATCTAAGACGAAACGGGCTTACTCATGTATCTAGAGTCGCAATGTGAGAACATATCTAAACTGAAACAGGGACACTCATGTATCCAGCGCTGCAACTTGATGACATATCTAAGACGAAAACTAGTCACTCATGTATCCAGAGCCTCAGCGTGAGGACATATCTATGACAAAAAGGGCTCACTCATGTATCCAGAGCCTCAACTTGAGGACATATCTATGACGAAACGGGCTTACTCATGTATCTAGCGTTTCAACGTGAGGACATATCTAAGGCCAAAACATGTCACTCATGTACCCAGAGTCGCAGCGTGAGGACATATCTATGACAAAAAGGGCTCACTCATGTATCCAGAGCCTCAACTTGAGGACATATCTACATCGAAAACATGTCATCCATGTACCCAGAGCTGCAACTTGAGGACATATCTATGACGAAACAGGGACACTCATGTATCCAGAGCTTCAACGTGAAGACATATCTATGACGAAAACTAGTCACTCATGTACCCAAAGACGCTACGTGAGGACATATCTATGACGAAAACTAGTTACTCATGTACTCGGACACGCAACGTGAGGACATATCTGTGACGAAAAAGGGACACTCATGTATCCAGAGCTTCAACGTGAAGACATATCTATGACGAAAACTAGTCACTCATGTACCCAGAGACGCTACGTGAGGACATATCTATGACGAAAAGGGGGCACTCATGTACCCAGCGGTCCCACGCGAGGACCTATCTACTTCTAAAACTAGTTACTCATGTAAACGGAGAGAATCTACTAGGGAGATTTTTAGAATAAAAAAGAGCACCACATCGGGTACTCTTTGTCCTGCCTGGCGACGTCCTACTCTCACAGGGGGAGTCCCCAACTACCATCAGCGCTGAAGGCTCGGACGGCGATGAGCGGCGAATCTCTTCGTCCGCTTCGCTCGTTCACATCCTCATGGGCGGTTGCCCACTGCGGTGTTCTCTCCCTCTCGTCCTTGACCTTCTTGCTCCTCCCCATCCTCGCTCCTGCGTTTTAAGAGAATCTATTTTGGGGATCTCCCCCTTTTTAAATACAAAAAAAGAGCACCACTTCGGGTACTCTTTGGTTCGCCTGGCGACGTCNCTCCCCATCCTCGCTCCTGCGTTTTAAGAGAATCTATTTTGGGGATCTCCCCCTTTTTAAATACAAAAAAAGAGCACCACTTCGGGTACTCTTTGGTTCGCCTGGCGACGTCCTACTCTCACAGGGGGAGTCCCCAACTACCATCAGCGCTGAAGGCTCGGACGGCGATGAGCGGCGAATCTCTTCGTCCGCTTCGCTCGTTCACATCCTCATGGGCGGTTGCCCACTGCGGTGTTCTCTCCCTCTCGTCCTTGACCTTCTTGCTCCTCCCCATCCTCGCTCCTGCGTTTTAAGAGAATCTATTTTGGGGATCTCCCCCTTTTTAAATACAAAAAAAGAGCACCACTTCGGGTACTCTTTGGTTCGCCTGGCGACGTCCTACTCTCACAGGGGGAGATCCCCCAACTACCATCGGCGCTGAAGAGCTTAACTTCCGTGTTCGGCATGGGAACGGGTGTGACCTCTTCGCCTTAATCACCAGACATATTTTGTTGAAAGAACATTGTTCTTTCAAAACTAGATAAAGTATTAGAAGAAAGAAGAAAGTATTCCGAGTTTCGCTGCATTTTGCAATCCAGCTCCGGCGGCTAGAGGCTCGGGGTCATATGTCATCAATCAGCCGAGGGCAAATACCACCCTCATCTGCTTGCTGTCATATGCCTGTCGCCTCTGTTCAAGCCGCCTGCGCTTTTTACTGTGGTTAAGTCCTCGATCGATTAGTATCTGTCAGCTGCACGTGTCGCCACGCTTCCACCTCAGACCTATCTACCTGATCATCTTTCAGGGATCTTACTCACATAAAGTGATGGGAAATCTCATCTCGAGGGGGGCTTCATGCTTAGATGCTTTCAGCACTTATCCCTTCCGCACATAGCTACCCAGCGATGCCTTTGGCAAGACAACTGGTACACCAG
>NZ_VTEI01000017.1 GCF_008180415.1 Rossellomorea vietnamensis | reverse complement strand
CCGCTTGGCATCGTAGTCGAGCTGGGCCTGCAGGGCATTATAAGGCTTACAGCGTTTTAGCTCGTAATGAATGGTGCTCTTGCTTCTTTTCAACTGTGCGGCAATATAGGAGAGCGACTTCTTTTCCAGGCAATAACTTTCAATTAATACACGTTCCTGTGGTACGATATGGGTATAGCTCATTTGGGAACACTCCTTAGTTGATTGGCGTTAACTATTGTGTACCCACTTGAGCTATTTTAATTTACGAGCCGTTCGACTTAATATGATAATCTATAAGAAGAAAAGTTGACTTTTTTCTTTGAAAGCATTGAATATGTTGCTTTGTTTATTTCGTTAGCTGCTTTCTCAACTAGTCGATGGAAAGAAGGATAGTGACCGGTGGCACATATTACTAGGATCCAGAGTTTGGATAGAAAATAGAGGAAAAGAGTTCCCTTATTAAAGAAAAAACACTGAAAATATCTTAAATAGGGGAATATATTTCCCTTAATTAACTATATAACTAGAAAAATCGTGCTTTTTTCACATATAAGAGTAAAAACTTCCTCTATTTACTCCAAAATGATTTTGAGTTTGCAATTAACGGAAAAAAGTTCCCTTATTATTACCGCTGGATCTTATTTTTAGAAAGTAACAGGCCTCTTTTACTATAAGATCCATTCGGGGTGGCCCACCTGTAACGAAAATCAACCCTTTTTGGTAAAACCTGAAGTAAAAAAGGCAGAATCGCTCTTTGGAGTGAACGATTATGCCTTTTTCCTTATTGTGAGAATTTTTCAGTGCACTCTGAATTTCAGGAAGCGCTTTTCCTACTAGCTCATTACCCCATATTCTCCGAAAACGCTGTTGATACTTTCGCAAATTCATTGTCGTCATCAATACCGGTCAGGTCGCCTTCAGAATCCACTTTCAAAAAGAAGATGTCCATGTCCTCCTGAGACTGTTCACGTACGTCATCTGCAAAGGCTACGGCTGCATAGTCATTTCCCTCAAGTGTCAACGTGGCAAGAACCTCAATATCCTGTTCCTGGTCGTCTTCGCCAATCAAAGTAAATATTTCTCCAACTTTTACTTTCTCCATTTATGATTCCCCTCTCTTCAATTAAACTGATTCAGATTCTTCTTCACTGTGCTGCCTGGCAATGTATGTACCGATTAACTCTTCCTCTTCTTCTTCTAGTTCAAAATCGAGGTATTTTTCAGTGGATTGTTCCATCAGATAATACTGGGCGACGCGTGCACCCTTTTCATCAACGGCATAAATCGCTTTGATCAAAAGACCATTTTCGGTATGCAGTTCGTCATCTTCCGGCACTTCCACTTCGAGAAGGTATTCATACCGTTCACCTTGGAGGATTCCCGTTGGATCTTCCAGGTGTTCAACTGTGTGTCCAGTAATTTTCATAAATGATGCATTCCTTTCGAAACTTCTATAGATTAATTTTAGTTAATTCCACGCAATTATACACGTATTCGACAAACTGTGCTGTAATATTTAAGATAAGTACTAAGGATGTTTAAAGGTAAGGGAAACTGTCGCATCTTGCGGTTTCCCGGGAAACTTTTCAAATAATTTCATTCAGAAGGAGAATCTCCATGTACAGCCATTTCACTGAAAAAGAAATCATTCAAAAATATCAGAAGGACGAAAAAATGATGATTCTTGCATTTGCTCAATGGTGCCGGAACAATGAACTGGATCCACAGAAGGTTTATACTAGAGCGTATCCTCACCAGGGGCAGAATCCTCTTTTGATAGAAGCACTTGATTCTACAGTCCCGAAAGAAGAATCTGATGAAATTCCCCTCTCTTCTCTGCTTTCCATTCTGGAAATGTACGGAAATGAAGAACTATGCTTTGTGATTACGGAAGAAATCGAAAAGAAATAGTGATTATTGAAGGACTGGTATTTCACTGACCGGAACAGCCAGTCCTTCAGGTTCCTTCCCACTGCCTATAGCCGGGACGGTCATGGCATAAACAACTCCTATCACCTTTCCATTGGAGTCTATAACAGGGCTGCCGCTATTCCCTTTTTCAATCGGTGCTGTCAGGTACAACCTGTCTTCTGCTCTGCTGATGTCACCTTCCATCACAATCTGGTTATAGGCAAGGGGGTTTCCGATGACATAGATGGAATCCCCCTTCCGCCCCCCTCTTTCTTCCTGGATTTCAAGGTAAGGAAGATCTTTTCCCTCCACTTCAAGTATGGCAATATCCAAATCAGGAAATTCTTCGGCCGGCTCTGCTTTCATAATATCACCACTGGGAAAGATCACCGTAATGGAAGCCATGTCTTCTATGACATGATAGTTAGTCACTATGGTTCCTTCCTCGGCAATATTGAAGCCTGTTCCCTTTACCCCGCTGCCTTCCAGAGTGACAACGGCTTCTTTATAATTTTGGATATTCTCTATTTTAGAAAGCTCATTGGATTTTTCAAGAAAAGAGAACGAAGGCAGATTGAATACCCTTACCCAGACGGCCAGGACGCTTACCACCAAACTAAGGGCAATGGCGTAGGCTGTCACTTTTGCAAAAAAAGATCTGGTTTTCTTTCTTGCAGGCGCCTCTTCCTCTTCTTCTGTTAAAAAATCTTCAAGATCAGGTTCATCGCTGAAAATATCTTTTTCTTCTTCATTTTGTGAATGAGGATTATTATGATTCTCCATAGGTTCCTCCGTTCGTTTTTTCCTAGTATAAGTGTAACGCAAAACAGCCTTCCATTACTAACATTAACTTTTCTTCCATCGTTCTTGGAATATTTATAGACTTTTAAAAATAGTAGTAGGTACTAGTACGCACTAATTATAAGGAGGAATTCGATGGGAAAGTTAATTTCTTTTTTCAACCGAATCATGCAGCGGTATCTGCCTGACCCCTTTTTGTTTGTAGTAATCCTTACCTTCATTGTTTTGGCTATGGGTCTGATCTTTACAGACAGCTCCGTTGTAAACATGGTTCAATTTTGGGGCGAAGGGTTCTGGGGGCTGCTGGCTTTTTCCATGCAGATGGTGCTTGTTCTTGTGACAGGTTATGTACTGGCAAGCAGTCCCATTTTTAAGAAAGGATTAGGGCTGCTGGCTTCCAAGGCGAAATCCCCTTCCCAGGCAATCATTATTGTCACGGTCGTCTCGATTATCGCCAGCTGGATCAATTGGGGATTTGGACTTGTAATAGGGGCTCTTTTTGCCAAGGAATTGGCCAGAAGGGTTAAAAATGTAGATTACAGGCTTTTAATTGCAAGCGCTTACAGTGGTTTTATCGTCTGGCACGGAGGCTTTTCGGGTTCTATCCCTTTGACCATCGCTACGGAAGGACATTTTTCTCAAGATTTAATTGGAATCATTCCTACCAATGAAACCATTTTTGCCTTATTTAATGTTGCAATTGTATTGGCTCTTTTCATCATACTTCCAATTCTAAACCGATTGATGATTCCTTCAAGAAGTGATACTGTGACTGTTGACCCGAAGATTCTTGAAGAAGATGATTCGGAGATGAGGACAGAATCCTTAAGTGCTAATACCCCGGCTGACCGACTGGAGAATAGTTTTATAGTGTCTTTATTAACCGGCATTATGGGAATCGCATTCTTACTATACTATTTTGTTCATAATGGATTTTTACTGAATCTCAATATTGTCAATTTCTTATTCTTATTCCTCGGCATCCTGTTTCACCGCACGCCAAGACGCTTTTTGGAAGCAGTTCTTAAAGCGGTTAAAGGAGCGAGCGGAATCATCATCCAATTTCCATTTTACGCAGGGATCATGGGGATGATGACAGCGTCAGGTCTTGCTGCTGTCATGTCTGAAGGATTTGTCTCTATCTCAAACGACTTTACCTTCCCGTTCTTTGCTTTCATCAGTGCCGGGATTGTCAATTTCTTTGTGCCTTCAGGAGGCGGGCAATGGGCAGTTCAAGCCCCAGTCATGCTTGAAGCAGCACAGACTCTCGGGGTGTCCACTGCCAAAACGGCAATGGCTGTCGCATGGGGAGATGCATGGACAAATCTTATCCAGCCATTTTGGGCATTGCCGGCCCTTGCTATTGCAGGGCTGAAAGCGAAAGACATTATGGGATTCTGCACCATTACGCTGGTAGTGAGCGGAATTGTGATTTCATTAGGTCTGTTGTTTCTGTAAGGCTCTTTTCGTATATTTTCTTGTTATTCGATATATAACTCGGAAATGATCGCCAGCAGAATTAACATCTTCTTGGTTAGAGAGAAAAACTCCGATTTTAGAATTCATAAAAGCGAAAGAGTTGAACCCAAATCGTAGAGCAAGACAAAAGACAAGCGGCCAGATTTCCTGACTGCTTGTCTTTATTTTTAGCTGTTTTCGCATACGAAGTTGCTTTCGGGAAAATCTATAGAGCCGGATTCCCCCCCCCCGGATACTAAGGGTTTTCTCTCAAATCTGGAAGAGCAATTCTTTTCTTTTCTATTTACCTGGTTCTTTCGGTGAATTTTAATTATTTTCTTCTATGTTAGTGTCAAATAACAACAAAGTTGACGAAAAGAGCCTTATTTTTTTGTCCTCGGGAATCCAGGTCTCCTTCTTGAAAAGAAATTTCCATTCACAGCGGCTACACCCGCAATTATTATCAGCCCTCCTGCAATGCTGGTTAACATGGCTTTTTCATGAAGGATGATGATGGCCGCGGCAAATGTAACGATCGGCTCAAGGTACAACAGCACGCCGGCTTGAGAAGCCTGAAGGACTTTCAAGGATTTAGCCCAGAACCAATAGCCTGTCCCCGAGACAAATATACCAAGAAACAGCAGATGCCCCCATTCTATTGCAGTCAATCCGGGAAGGCTCACCCACCCATGATTTCTAATTATAAAGGGCAAAGAAACGAGAAAGCCGATAAACGTGATGTAAAACGTCAGTGCGGTTGGCTCTAACGGTATTTTTAAACTTTTTAAAAGAACTGTATATACTGCCCAATTCAAGGTGCTGAGGAGCATAAGAAAAAAGCCTATGTTAAATGTAAAATTCCAACCGTCATCATTTCCTGCCGAAGTGACCATGATGACTCCCATGATGGCGGCTATGATGCCGAGAGACTTGCCAATACTCAATTTTTCATGTAAAAAAACCATAGAAAGCAGAACAGTGAATACAGGTGTAACGGAAATGAGCCATCCTGCCGAAGAAGCATCGATGAAAATAAGTGAAGTCGTCTGAAGCAGCTGGTGGCAGAACGTCCCCAGAATGGCGAGTATAAACAAGTGAGGGAAATAGCGTAAGGAAAACAAGATCCTTTCTCTCGTCAAGAGGATAACAGCGAGTAAGAACACCGCTCCTATCCCAAAACGAAAGACAATCAGTGTAAAAGGATCAAGTTTGCCCAAGACTATTTTTGCTGATACGAAAGAAACTCCCCAGAAAAAAATCGCCATTGCCGCATATAGTGAAGCAGCAATTTTGGCATTGTAATTACTCATCGATTTATCCCTTCCCGCCGTGGATTATACTTACACTATATGCTTGTCCATCTGAACCATTCCTAATAGAGAGCTGCATAAATGGAGAATTAAACACTGGATGAATGACCAATCAAGCCCTTCTGTTAGAACATATGCTGTATCAAAGGAGGGGAAAAATATGTATTATTACTTGCTGTTATTTCTAGCGGCGATTGGAGCAGGGTTTGCTCTGTTATTTGTAACAGGTGTTACTGCTGCAGGGTTTTTGGGTCCTCTAGGTGCTCCATTGGCAGGCTTGGCAGTAATTGTCATTGTGGTGTTCTCATTGGTGATTATTTATCTTGCTGTAAAGAAATTGTTTCAAAAAAGCTCTTACTAAAATTTACTGAGACTGCTTTCTGAGGGTCTCTTTTTTGTGAGATATATATAAGGTGATGTAGAATGAGGCAAAGGAGTGAAAGCCATCATGGAAAAGAAACTGGATCATATTGGCATTGCCATCAGAGATTTAGATAATGGCATACATATATATACAGAGGTGCTTGGAGGAGTTTTACTCGATCGATATCGGAGTGAAGCGGCAGGAGTGGAAAGTGAAATAGCCGTCATTGAACTTGGGAAGGACCGATTCGAACTCCTTTCCCCGACTAATAACACTACCTCCCCCATTGCCCGGTTCATCAGGCAAAAAGGTAAGGGAGTTCATCATGTTGCCTACAGGGTCGATAATTTGGATGTAGCTCTTGCAGAACTGGAGGAACAAGGTATCCGTACACTGGAGGACACTTTGCGAACCAATAAACATGGAAGAAGGCTCATCTATCTTAACCCCGCAGATACCGAAGGCACCATTATCGAGTATTGTGATTATCCAAATGAAAAATGAACAGCTGGTAACAGGTCACAGCGGCTTGGAGATAATTCTCATCTAGGAGATGATCTGCAAGCCTTTTTGAGAAGGCTGTTTTCGCAAAGATTGTGGCTTTGAGAAGTAATAGATCTCCGCTCCAGGCGGACGACTCCGCGGGGCGGGCGGTGAGCCTCCTCGGCTTCGCCTGTATAAAAAGTGGAAGCGCCCTGATCAGTCCCGACAGGCAAATGTTCTCAAGAGAAAAAAAGGCTGTTTTTCCTTTTATTCTCTCCGGGTTATATGACCCCGAGGGGCTGGGCGCTGGAACTAGATTGGGGGTGTCACCTGTCATCAAAAGTGGAAGCGCCTTGGTCAGTCCCGACAGGCAAATGTTCTCAAGAGAAAAAAAGGCTGTTTTTCCTTTTATTCTCTCCGGGTTATATGACCCCGAGGGGCTAGGCGCTGGAACTAGACGACCGCTAGTCCCGCAGGAGATCGTACGCCTGCAGCGAAGATCCTCTACGTAAAGGGCGTGAAGGTAGCATTCTAAAGCATCAATCATTTAGTTAAATAGAGAGTTTTGGCATTTATTATTATTTTTGAAAAATGCCATGAGCACCCCGCCTTATACTAATTTTTCTCTCTATATGTGAATCAGCTCATTCTTCCAGGATATTTCCTGTCAAGGGGCCTTTCTTACGAAGATCATATAAAATAGCAACAAACTATACGAAAAGAGCCTTTGAGCAATATAATACAAATCGTTATGGGTGAGGAGTGCTAAATTCCCTTTTCTATTTCAAGCTCAAGGTAAACAGGACAATGATCACTTCCGAGAGTATCCGTATTCATCCCTGCATCCGTCAAAGTGTGCTTAAGTCTGTCCGAAACGATAAAATAATCGATCCGCCATCCTATATTCCTCTCTCGTACCTTGCTCATGTAGGACCACCATGTATATGCCTGGTCTCTCTCAGGGTATATATGACGGAAGCTGTCGACAAAGCCTTCTTCAAGCAAAAGCGTCATTTTCTCCCGCTCTTGCAGGGTGAATCCTGAATTGCCATCATTGGATTTAGGATTCCGAAGATCGATTTCATTATGCGCTACATTCAAATCCCCGCAATAGATTACAGGTTTGACAGCATCTAATACTTTAATATAGGCTCTGACCCGTTCTTCCCAATTCAGTCTGTCTGCCAGTCTCGTTAGGTCCCTTTTTGAATTAGGAGTATAAACATTCAGCAGAAAAAAGTTCTCAAATTCCAAGGTGATAGACCGTCCTTCCGGTTCACTCTCCTCTTCGCCTATTCCATAAGAGACGGAAAGCGGCTTTTCTTTCGTAAAGACCGCTGTTCCGGAATACCCTTTTCGTTCAGCGTAATTCCAGTATTGATGGTAGTTGTCCAACTCCAGAGAAATTTGTCCTTCCTGGAGCTTGGATTCTTGTATACAAAAAATATCGGCATCTGTCTCATGGAAAAAGTCTAAAAATCCCTTTTTAACACAAGCCCTTATCCCATTAACATTCCAAGATACTAATTTCATAATTGCTTCTCTCCCGTTGATTTACTAGAGTCCTATTCTAACAGAAAACAGAGGCGGCTTCACGTTGTGAGAATTAACTATAGTGCGTTAAAGCGAAAAAGCGTACAATCCTTCAGGATTTGTACGCTTTTTTTTAATTACAAAGGAAATTATAAGATATCTCTTTGTGGATAACTCTTAGCATGTGGCTGATCAAGGCGCTTATGCTTTTGACCCAGAGCGCCTAGCCCCTCGGGGTCAAATAACCTTCAGTGAATCAAAGGAAAGCATTTATTATTTTTTCCTTTGATTCCTGCCTGTTGAAGAACCTCTGGCTGGTCGGCCGGCTGTTTTTCCCCTTGAAGTACCACTGCTGCGGGTCTTTCCGCCTTTGCTGCTTTTATCAGCAAACTTATGGAGAGAGCCTCGTGAAACTTCTTTGGATTCCAATACATTTGATTGTCTTCTACCTTTGGAAGAAGCTGATTTGGAAGTTTTACTGCTCCTGGGTTTATCGGAGGCTGCGGGCTTAGTGCCCCTGCTGTTTCTTGAGCGTGAACGATCCTCAGAGTTGTTCCGGCTGCCCCCTGTTTGTTTCTCTTTAGGGTTTCTTGCTCTGTCGGTACTTGGATTCTTAGCCGATTTTTGTTTTGGCTTCGAATCCCTTTCGGTTACATTCCCGATTGTCTGCTTAGGGAGCTTGATGTTCAAGTCCTTCTCAATTTGAGTAAGATCGTCCTTTTGGGCAGGAGAATAGAATGTAACGGCAAGGCCTGTTTCACCTGCTCTCCCTGTCCTTCCGATTCTGTGTACATAGCTGTCTGCATCTTCAGGAATATCGTAATTGAAGACATGTGTGACGCCCTCAACATCCAGGCCTCGAGCCGCCACATCAGTCGCGATCAATAATTGAAACTCGGCTTCACGGAACTTTTTCATTACCTTCTCACGTTTGGCCTGAGATAAATCACCGTGCAATTCATCACAGCTGAATCCGAACGAAACAAGTTCTCCATATAATTTAGATACTCTTCGTTTTGTTCTGCAGAAAATCACCGCAAGATAGGGTTGTTTTTCTTTTATCATATCGATAAGAGTGGATTGTTTCTCTCTGTCGTTCACGAAAACCGCCAATTGTTTCACACTCTTGGCTGGTCCTTGAGTTCTTTCCGCAGAAATATACTGTGGATTTTTCATATGTTTTTTTGAGAGAACCTTGATTTCATCCGGGATGGTCGCGGAAAATAAAAGAGTCTGCCTGGTCGCGGGAGTTTCCTTAATAATCATCTCGACTTCTTTCAAGAAACCTATGTGAAGCATTTGATCTGCTTCATCCAATACAAGTGTATCAATTTGTGATAAATCAATGGTTCCTCTCCCTATATGATCTAAGATTCTTCCGGGAGTTCCAACAACAATTCCCACATTTCTTTTTAGTTTACTAAGCTGCTTATCCACGTCTTGGCCGCCATACACAGGGAGAACACTGATTCCATCTATATGGCGGATCAGCTTTCGAACTTCTTCCGTTATTTGAAGGGCAAGTTCTCTGGTCGGCGTCACAATCAATGCCTGGATGCTTTGTTTGTCAAAATCAAACCTTTCGATGACCGGCAAGATAAAAGCAAGTGTTTTACCTGTTCCCGTTTGTGCTTGTGCAATTACGTCCTTATGCCCCATAACAGAAGGTATTGCTTTTTCCTGGATGGGAGTTGGAGTTGTAACATTATTTTTCTGAAGTCTTGAAGTAATCTCTTCAGAAATTCCTAATGATTTAAAGTCTTTCAAAATGGAATCCCTACTTTCACCTTTAAAAGGAAATATGCTGCTTTAAGTTTTTGAACTTTAGTATTTTCTATTTTGAATAGCTTTCTGCTTTTCCATCAAGCCGTGAGATTTTTCGATGATATCGGTTAGCACATCGCCTTTATATACTCTTCCAAGCTTCGTGTTTTTTTGATAATAGTCAACAATTTCATCAAGCATATCGGCTGTATCTTTGCTTATGCGGACATTCAACTGAATTCTGTTTGAATCACTCACAGTACTAAACTTCCCTTCATGACAGCTTTCTAGCACTTGTTATCAATCTGCTAGCAGTCTGATAACAGGCATATAGTGAATGATAGCACGTAATTCCTCATAATACAATTGCATTTATCGATATATGTCGGATATTGTCTTAGAAGCATTTAAAACAAAGTGGATTTTTGATAGCGATTTTTCATAAAGTTGATCAATCTATATTCCCCGATATATTTTTTGGGAAAACTAATAAAATGATTCATTGAATTTTGATGCTTTAAAAATAAGCATCTTTAATAGTTAATATAAAGAGAACGAAACATAAATACACAGTGCGGATCTTTTTAAAGAGGAGACTGTTCTTAATCCTAAATCTTTTTTGATGGTTGTATTCGTAGAGATGGATGCTTACAGATATCCAAGGGATAATAAGTTTTTTATCAAAAAAGGGAACAGCTCTTTTCTATATTGCATACCGGCTTAATTCAGTTAACCACTAGCTTTTTAGGCTTTCTTTTTCAAAAAGATCAGGAAAAGAGCTTTAAATACTATTTTATCCACCACCCGCTTTTGCGAAGAAGGATTGGAACGGAAAACCATTACTCTCTAGTAATACAACTTAAAAAAGTTTAGTTTAAAAAAGAAAAAACCTCACAGTAAACATGAGGTTTTTTCCTTCATACGCTAAAAAAAGGATTTCTCCACTCCATCAGTGCAGCATGGTTTCCTGATTCTTCGTCTTCAAGATAATCCGGTATGATACCGACAGGCAGACGTCCACATCGAAGCAAAAAGGAAATGACTTTGTCATGAAGTTCACCTTTGATAACTGCTTCGAGATATTGAGAAGCGGACATTACAGCTGCTCTTTCCCCGTATCCTGGCATTCTTCCCCCGCCCAGGAGACGCTCCAATCGAAGCTGTACAACCACTTCATACATAGACTGCATCAGGGCCTTGCCTAAACCAAGCCCTCTGAATGCGGGAGAGACACCGATGTCTACTATGTAGAGAGCATTACCATTAGGATTATGCGTATGAATATAACCGTCACTGGTCACTTCAGACCAAGAATGCTTTATATCCTGTGGGTCAAAATTAGTGATCATGCCTGTAATTGAACCTGCAATCTCTCCTTCCACCTCTATGCACAGAGCTCCTTCGGGAAATAACGCTAAATGGTTTGATAGTTGTTCCTCACTCCACCATAAGTCTGATGGGAATGGCGGCGGAAAGCTCTCCTGCTGAATCCTTATCAGACCTTGGAAGTCCGAATGTTTATACGTTCTAATGACAGCTTCAAGAGGCTGGTCTCTTTTGAAAACATACAGCTTTTTTCTATACAAATATAGAACCTCCCTGTCCTTTTAAATATAACGCTCTATCGGTTATTAAAGCAGCGTTCACTACTTCTGCCTCTATTCATCTTTTCCAATTGAAATGAATGACGATAGGAGCACATCCTATAATAAGTTATTTATTATTTTACCAAATTGAGTGTATATTGTGAAAGATCAGGGAATGGACTTTTTCTATCAGTCGCCTGACACATAGAAATAATTGGCTGGCGTATTTTTTTGGAAACCCTAATGGAAAGCCTTCTGAGAGGTTACATTAAGATAGAGCAGATTCTTGCTCAATCCTTCATCGGGAGTGAATCTACCATGGCAAGAAACAAACTTGTGGTTCCTGGATCAGAAAGAGTATTGAACCAGATGAAAGAAGAAATCGCCAATGAGTTTGGAGTAACACTTGGAGCAGATACGACCGCACGTGCCAACGGATCTGTTGGAGGAGAGATGACTAAGAGACTGGTCGCTCTTGCCCAGCAGACGTTAGCTGAAGGACAGAATCAGTAAAAGTTTATGTCCCCTTCGTTTTTGAAGGGGACTACACTATTTTATTAATGCTGTTTTCGCATAGATTGTTGCTTTCGGATATCCCCGGATACTAAGGGATTTCTCTCTAATCGGGGGAAAGCAGCTCTTTTCTTTTCATGATCACATGGTTATTAAGATGAATTATGATTAGTTTTTTTAGAAATAGCAACAAAGTTTACGAAAAGAGCCTTTATTAATAAAAAAGCCCCCGTTTCCGGGGACTTAGATAGTTCATTCGGTTAAGCTGCCTGGCATATTTTTTCCGTAAAAGATTTCATCCATTTCTAATTTTAGCTTATCGGTAATTTCCTTCACTTCATGTTCTTCCAGCTTGCTTTTGGTGTAACCAAACAGATAATTGTTTAAATCGAATTCCTTCAGTTTACATTTGGTGTGAAAAATATTTTGCGGATAGACATTTACATCTATCATGTCGTATTCCTCTTTAATTTCTTCAGGAATATAATTTTGAATCGAGTTGATATCATGATCAATGAATAACTTGCGTCCGCTGATATCCCTTGTGAATCCTCTCACTCTGTAATCCATCGTCATAACATCTGTCTCGAACGAATGAATCAGGTAATTTAGCGCTTTAAGTGGGGAAATCTCCCCGCATGTGGATACATCTATGTCAGCACGGAATGTACTGATTCCTTCATGTGGATGGTACTCCGGATAGGTGTGGACAGTGATATGGCTTTTATCGAGCTGCATGGTAACAGCTGAAGGAAGCGGCCCTGGTGACTCGTCGAAATGCTCATTCGGCACTTCCACAATCGGTCCTTCAGAAACAAGAATGGTGACAGAAGCACCTTGTGGGACGTAATCCTGTTTTGCTATATTGAGAACATGTGCCCCGATGATATCCGATACATTGGACAGAATCTTTGTGAGGCGGTCTGCATTATACTGTTCATCGATATATTCAATGTAAGCTTCACGCTCTTCTCTTGTGCGCGTATAACATATATCGTACATGTTAAAGCTTAATGATTTCGTCAGGTTATTAAATTCGTGGAGCTGTATTCTTTCTTCATGAGACATTTTCATAATATTTTCCCCCTATGTAATGATGCAGAAACGGTACGTTTCAACTCTTAGTTATTTGTTATGATACCCTGTCATTCAGAGAATAAAACGGTATTCTTTTTATATGGGTGATGCACCTAGTGAAACCCCTTTTTTAAGAAGAGGTTAGATGGCCTCAGCTTTAAAATACAGTGCAGCAACATTAAATTTCCAGTATAAAAAAGGTTGTTTAATATGTTTCAGAGTTTTTGATAACGGGGAATTCGGGTAAAATGGATATAAGATTGGAGCGTGGACAATGAGAAGATTACTGTTGCTCATTATAATTATAGTCGCAGCTTTTAACACCAAGCCTTATTGGGAAGATTATCTCGATTCTTCCTTTATGAATGATACAATTGCTAAATTTGATTCTTTTAAAGAAAATCCCGATGTGCAGGATGCCTTAACCAAAATCAATGACAAGATCGGATCCATCATTTATGGATTAGAAGGATCACTTCAAGATGTAAAAGAAGAAGTACAGAAGCCCAACGAAGATACAGAAGCGGTAGAGGTAAGCAAGCCGGAACTGACTAAGCCGGAGAATCAGGTGTTCTCCATTCATAACCTTGAAATTGGGGATACAAGAGAGGCGGTTGAGGAAATGATTGGAACTCCCGACCGCTCTTCCGTCAATGAATATGGAGTTGAATGGCATGCCTATCACCAGGATTATCATAATTTCCTCATGGCAGCTTTCGATGAAAATAATCAGATAAGCGCCCTATACACCAATCAGGATTTAATAGCTTCAGATTCAGGGATCGCTTTGAACAGCTCTAAAGATGAAGTACATGAAGTCCTTGGAGAACCTATTTCAAAAATCAGAAAAGGCCTTGTCTATTATCAACTGCAGGATGATGGTGAATATGAAATTTATCAACGGGACAGCAGTTATATTACGGTTTTTTATGATAAGCATGAAAGTGAAACCGTTACGGCACTGCAGGTTATTGACGAAGAAATGGAACAAGGCAAGAAAGATATCTACTCTGACGGAAGTTCTGAATTAAAGGAAGGCTTTGAGTACCAGCTCTTTGACCTTACAAATGCTACACGCGTCAATCATGGTCTTCCTTTATTATCGTGGGATGACCAGGTAAAGGTCACAGCACGGGCACACAGCTTGGATATGGCTGAGAACAACTACTTTAATCATACTAACTTGGAAGGCCAGTCGCCATTCGACAGAATGCAGGAGGACAATATTACCTTCACCGTTGCCGGCGAGAATCTGGCCTATGGACAATTCAGTTCTATCTTCGCCCATGAAGGTTTGATGAATTCAATGGGCCACAGAAAGAATATCATTAAGGAAGATTATGAATACCTCGGTGTTGGAGTCGCCTTTAACGAGGAATCACAGCCGTACTATACAGAGAACTTTTTTAGTAATTAACAATACCGTGCCTTTACCGGCACGGTATTTCTTTGGAGTTGTAATATTACACTATAAAAAATCCGCCTCCAATATGGAAGCGGATTTTTTATAGTAAGACTAGACTAGTTCGCAAAAAAGCTTGGTTAGAAAAACCTTAAAAGAAGCTTTTCTAAGGGACGTTTGGCTGAGTCAAAGAGTTTTTCTAGTAAGATAAGAAAGAATAAAATTCTTAGAGCGAGTATTAGGCAGCGTTTTTGAATCCAGCTCCAGCGCCCGAGGGTCCGTACCCACTGGAACGGACTTAGCCACTCGGGATCAAATAACCCCCGGAGAATAAAAGGAAAGACCGCCTTTTTTTCTCCGGGGAACATTTGCCTGTCGGGGCTAAAAGGGGCACTTGCGCTTTTTTTATAGCAAAGCGGCACTTCGGCTGAAATCTTTTCCTTGAAGGATCCTTGATAAAATCATCGTCGCATAGGCCACAACTCCCAGAATGCCTGAGTGCTTCTTAAGAAACTCAGCCTTTATTTTTTCGCGGTCCCCTCTTCCGCACTCGGGAATAATGGCAGCTGTCACAGATAGGAAACTTGAATCCTGCCGGCAGTCTCTTCCCGCAATTTTTGCATTTCTGGGTAAAGGTTGATACTTCTGTGTTCAAGCTTTCATGTACTCCTTCGGCAATGTCCTGTCGGAGACGCTCCCAATAAATTGCTTCTGTTCCTCTTCCCAGACGGTAGAGGAATAAAAGATGAAGACCTACTGCCTTATAAGCGACTTCCTGCTGTTCAAGATTTTTTTGTTTCAGCTTCGGTTCAGGAAGATCGTTTCCACTTATCAGCGCATCCATTGTTTCAAGCCATTGAGAGGTTAACTCAGGTTCTTTTTTCGAAAAGGGGAGATGCAGAAAGCCATAAAGGTCCATCATTGACAAGCGTCCTTCAATTTCTGTTCCTCTTACAAGTTCATACAGTTCACGTTCTTCATAGAGAGAAGCTTTCTTCGTACCGAATGGACTTTCAAACTTCTCCCATAATTCGAAGAACCTTCCAAGGTCGCGGAAATATTTTTGAAATCGTTCAAAGACGGAGTTTGTAGGCGCAATAGCAAATGATTCTACAGGTTCGTCTTCCTGTTGAAGCAGCTTTTCCATCATTTTAATATTTTTAGTGAAAGCTACTTTTCCGACATCATAAATTCCTTTTCGTCCAGCGCGTCCGGCTATTTGTTTGACTTCCTGCGAGGTCAGAGTCCTTCTTCTTGTTCCATCGAATTTATCATTTTCCAGGAAAACTATCCGGCGGATCGGCAGGTTGAGCCCCATTCCGATGGCATCTGTCGCGACAATGACCCTTGTTTCCCCTTTGATGAATCTCTGCATTTGTTTTTTTCTGGTTTCAGGCGGCATGCTTCCATAAATCATGCTGACCGTGTGGCCGTTATTTTGCAGCCGGGAGGCCGTTTCGAGAACTCTTCTTCTTGAAAAACAGACAAGTGCATCTCCTCTTTTGGCATGTTTTAAAGAGAATTCTCTTTTTTCGACTTCAAGCGGGATATCCCTGCTGTACTCAAGGATTTCTATATCACAGTTTTCAAGCAGTCCGATCAGCATGGGCTTGACATTGCGGCTCCCGATAATGTGAACTTCTTTGGCCCGTGCTTTGGTAATGGCTTTAAACCAGGAGAATCCTCGGTCTTTGTCAGCCATCATCTGCGCTTCGTCAATGACTACTACTTCGTATTCTTCTTTTTCATAGAACATTTCGACAGTGCAGGATAAATGGCGTGCGCCATGTGCCGACTTTTCTTCCTCGCCTGTTTTCAGGGCACATGGTACTCCTTCCTTATTCAGCCTGTCGTATACCTCAAGGGCAAGAAGGCGCAGTGGAGCAAGGTAAAGGCCGCTTTCCGCCCGTTTCATGCTTTCTAAAGCGTGATGAGTCTTTCCTGTATTGGTTTCCCCTATATGAAGGACATAACGGGTATTCCCTCCAAGGGAAGCGCTGTACTCTCTTCCGAATATATCGTTCATCATCCGTTCTTCTTCTTCTCGTTTACGTTCAATAGCGGCTTTTTCTGCTGCTTTTCTCTCTTGCCTCTGAGCTGCATCTCTCTCAAGGATCGCTGCATGAGCTTTTTCTTCATATGGAATCTTAGCCAGGTTCAAAAGGTCATCAATATACTCTTCTTGTAGATGGTCCATGTAAATCTGGGCCTGATCAAGAAAGTCATGCTGCAGCGATTTGCGTATTTCATCAGGAGTCAGTTCGTCTCCAAATGCCTGGTGATACTCAAGGGAATGTTCATCTGCCACTAGGCTGTGCAGCGATTTCGGGAAGGTTTTCAGTACAAAGCTGGAAACGAATTCTTCGTAAACATAATAGTAGGTCTCATATTCCCAATAGCTTCGCCCTCTATGCAAGGTGCGGTGAATAAGTCCATTCAGTTCTTGAAAAAATTCACTCAACACACCGTACTCTTCTGGATCAAAAGGACCTAGTTCCTCCAGCTGCTCCTCCAGCATGAAGGTATCCACATGACGGTATCTGATTTTTTCCTGGAAATCGTTTGCCAGCTTTTGAGCAGCAGCAAACCGGACTGGAAGATACCAGCTATCTTTCAGTTCATGAAACTTCGCACTAAGACTGCTGGTGATTTCCTTTGAGATCATTTTTTGTTTCTCTTCAATCTTGTCCTGCTCTAAGCGCAGCAGATACCCTTCCCTTGCCATTTCATATCGTTCTTCCCATTGCCCTTCCTGATATTCGGCAAGGTCCTGAAGCCAGTGAACGACGTCAAAGGGGTGGTAATCTCTCATTTCATTGCGGAACACCTTATTGATTAATTTCTTGTCGACGCCCTCCACCTCATAGTCCCTGCTGCGGAGGAAGGCTTTTTTGTCACTTCTGCTGATGAAATTGGTGACTTTATTCAACCAGACATTCATCCACAGCTGCTCTATATAATGAATCCTCTCTTGTAGGTAATTGTCGAAAGACGGAAGTGTTTCTTTTTTTTCCATGAAGCGGAAAACATCCTCCTTGACCTTTCTTTTAGTATCTTGAATAGATTCTTCGTGAAGTTCATAAAGTTTTTCCATGTAATCACCTTTTCTTATATTGCTTAAATGATTCAATATTGCCTATAAATCAACTTTGACAGACAGGACAGTAAAATGTTTTCTTGGAGGAGATTTCATCTTTGACAACCTCACTTCCACAACGAAGACAAGGCTCTCCTTCCCGGTCATAGACCAGGCATTTGGAATTATATCCTCCAGTAAGGGTATCTCCTTGATAAAATGGATTCTCCATGTACCCTCCGCTGTTCACCGCATCGCTTAAAATAAACTGCATGGAATGGAAAAGCTTCCTGTTTTCATTTTCGGACAGCTCATTGAATTTCCTTTTGGGAAGCAGTCCAGCATGAAAACACATTTCATCGGAATAGCAATTGCCAATCCCGGACAAAAAGCCTTGATTTACAAGAGTGGTTTTCAGGCTTCCTCTTCTTTTAGAAGACAATTCCAGGAATTTAGTTTCGGTTAATTCACTGGATAAAGGTTCAGGTCCCAATTTTTTCAGCTCTTCACCCGCTTTTTCCATTCCTTTATATAAATGTAGATACCCAAGTCTAAGGCCGATAAAGAATAAATGCTGAGTTCCAAATGATAATTTGACTTGGATGGTCCTGTCAGGTTTCTGTTCTTCGGTTCCGAAAAACATCCATCCTCCCAGCATTAAGTGCAATATTAATACTACATCATTTTCAAGATGAAACAGCAAATGCTTTGCTCGTCTTGACACACTTTTAATTGTTTGGCTGCCGGCAAGTAAAGAAAATTCACTAGCAGGAATGTTGATGGATTTTTCTCTTCCGATTTCCACTCCGGTTATTCTCTTATTTTGAAGGTGCATAGTTAACATTCTCTTATAATGTTCCATCTCAGGCAATTCCGGCATGATATCACTCCTGATTTTTTTCTTATCATTTCCGAATAACAACAAAAAACTAATCCTTTATAAGGGAAAGAGTCCTTTACCACTTTAGCGTGCAAAAAGGGACAGTCCCTTTTTGCACGCTGAAGCACTAAATTAACAGCTGGAAATTTTTTGATGACATATGTCTTGTTTGTCCAATGCAAACTATAAACGATCGATTTTAAAGGAGGCAGTTTATGTTCTATCATGTGAAAGAACTTCAATATAATGCTAAGCCAAGTAATCCAGATCCTGTATATGCCAAGAAACTTCAAGAAATCCTTGGCGGACAATACGGTGAAATGTCCGTCATGATGCAATACTTGTTCCAGGGATGGAATTGTCGGGCTGAAGGTAAATATCGTGATATGATCCTTGATATAGCGACAGAGGAAATTGCTCATGTGGAAATGATTGCCACTATGATTGCTCAATTACTCGATGGTGCACCTGCAGGCGATCAGGATATGGCCGCGAAAGATCCGGCAGTCCAGGCAGTCCTGGGAGGAATGAATCCTCAGCATGCCATTGTAAATGGATTGGGTGCACAACCTAATGATAGTGTCGGTTTTCCTTGGACAGCACGGTATACGATTGCCAGTGGAAATCTACTTGCTGATTTCAGGGCGAATTTAAATGCTGAATCCCAGGGCAGGCTGCAGGTTTGCCGCTTGTACGAGATGACGACTGATCCTGGTGTACGCGACATGCTCTCCTTCTTAATTGCGAGAGATACCATGCATCAAAACCAATGGATGGCAGCTATCGAAGAATTGGAACAAACACAGGGAGCAATTGTGCCAAGCACATTTAATCAAGAGTATGAAAAGCAAGACGTTTCTTATTCCTTCATGAATTTTTCACAAGGAGAAGAAAGCAGCACTGGCCGATGGGCAAGCGGACCTACCTTAGATGGGCAGGCAAATTTTCAATATGTTCAGAGTCCTCAAGCGATGGGACAGAAACCGCAGTTGCAGCCGGGTCCTCCTTATCTTCATGGTACTCCGCCAGAAGACTTGCGCAAAATGCAAGGGCAAGGAAAAATGGAACCGAATCAATGAACGAAAGCCGGCCTTTGAGCCGGCTTTCATGTTTTAACCTATTAAAGGGGAAGGTTTCTTTCGTACGATGAAGCATGAAAGGAACAGTTTTCTTTTTGAGCAAGCCTCTTTTTATGTGAAAGGGAGACAAAAGTCTAATCTTTTCCATAAGATAAAGCGAATTCAATGTTATTTAAGGAGGCTGCTTTATGTATTATAGAGAAGATTTCCCTGTATATGCTGAAGATGAAAGACTGTTATTTCCTTTACTTGCTTTAGGTGCAGCAGGCGCAATTGGCGGAGGTTTTGGAGGATATGGCTACGGCCGTCCCGGTTGGGGATATGGCGGAAGACCAGGCTGGGGTTACGGTTATGGGCGTCCCGGCTGGGGATACGGCCGTCCCGGTTGGGGATATGGCGGAAGACCAGGCTGGGGCTATGGCCGTCCTGGCTACTGGCGGTAAATTAGATAGCATGATTCAAAGTAACACCTTTCCGGCTATGCCTGGAAGGTGTTATACATATTTCTGGTTACAAAGAAAGGCAGGAAACTCGAATGCATTGAAAATAAACCGAATTTAAGTATCAAATCCTCTATAACCTAGAAAAGTCAACGATACCTCCATAAATGAGAAGAAAAATTGACTTTATTCCTACAACCCACTAAAGTGTTACTCTTTTATCACATAGCTTTAGAGTCTTTTAATGATTTTTGAAACAATAGCCTGCGGGGCTTAGGGAGGCACTTTCTCAACTAGTCGAGGAAAGACACTCCAGAATATGGTAAAGTAATCAGTGGTACCGAACATCCAGTTTCAGCACTTTGGGTAGTTATATAGAGGGGAAAATTCCCCTTATTTACTAAAAAGCATGTATAAACAGCTTAAATAGCGGAGGAGATTCCCCTTATTTGACTTTAACACTAGAAAGCAGGTGCAATTTCTTCGTATAACGGGAAAAACTCCCTCTATTTACTCCAACATGAGCTTAGAAATTTCAAGTAACGGGAAAACTCCCCTTATTTTTCCCCCGCTAAATCCTTAATTATGAAAATAACAAGCCGCTTTCGCTATAAAGCCACTACAACGTGCGCCAGCCCAGTGGAGTCGTGACAATCTTAAACGGAAACCAACACTTTTTATAGTACCTGACGAGAAAAAGGCAGAATCGTTCTTTGAAATGAACGATTCTGCCTTTTAGATTTTTGTAGGACCTTTTCAGTTGCCGCGGAAACTCCAGCCTTCACTGAATTATTGTTGAACAGGTTTCTTTAACAATCCAAGCATAACTGCAGTGACAAGTGAACCAATCAGGATTGCCAGGATGTACATGAATGGATTTCCGCTTACAACCGGAATGACAAACATTCCGCCGTGTGGTGCAGGTAGTCCAATGCCGAATGCCATGGAAAGGGCGCCCGCTACTGCCGATCCGACAATTGCAGATGGAATTACGCGTCCAGGATCTGCTGCTGCAAATGGTATGGCACCTTCGGTAATAAAGGATGCTCCCATGAAGTAGCAAGTGAACCCTGCTTTTCTCTCTTGAGGTGTAAATTTGTTTTTAAAGAATGTCGTGGCAAAGGCCAATCCAAGCGGAGGTGCCATTCCTCCTGCCATAATGGCTGCATGAGGACCAAAATTTCCTGCATCGATCATAGCGATACCGAAAGTAAATGCCGCTTTATTGATTGGGCCGCCAAGGTCAACGGCCATCATGCCGCCTAGAAGCAGGCCAAGAAGCACAAGGTTAGTCGTTCCCATTCCGCCAAGCCAGTCTTGAAGTTGCTCATTGAGGAAGGAAACGGGTTCATTCACCACGAACAGCATAATCAATCCTGTAATCAAGATACCAAAAATCGGATAAAGTAATACCGGCTTCAAGCCTTCAAGCCAATCAGGAAGATTAGCAAACAATTTTTTTAGTAACAGCACAACATAACCAGCAAGGAAACCGGCAATCAAACCGCCAAGGAATCCACCGCCGCCAGTAGCTGCAAGGAACCCGCCGACCATACCAGCTGCAAAACCAGGTCTATCAGCAATACTCATAGCAATGAATGCAGCAAGTACAGGAATCATCAGACCGAAAGCACCGCTTCCGCCTCCGATAGTCATCAGGGCTTCAGCAATCGGGCTGTAGCTTTCATGGGTAGGATCAGCTGATTGGATACCGAACATGAAAGAAATGGCGATTAAGATTCCGCCACCGACAACAAACGGAAGCATATTAGAAACACCGTTCATAAGATGCTTATAAAATCCGCTGCGTTTTTCTTTTGTTTCTCCTGATTCTTCAGCCTCTTTTCCGCTGCCTTCATATACAGGAGCGTCACCGTTTACTGCACGGTCAAGAAGTTTATCCGGGTTTCGGATCCCTTCTGCTACAGGGACCTGGATGACTTTCTTTCCTTTAAACCGTTCCATTTCCACTTTTGTATCTGCAGCAACAATAATTGCCACGGCATTTTGGATCTCTTCTTTGGTCAAGACATTTTTCGCACCTGATGAACCATTTGTTTCAACTTTAATATCGATATTTTTATCTTTAGCTTTAGCTTTAAGAGAATCTGCTGCCATGTAAGTATGGGCGATTCCTGTCGGACATGCTGTTACCGCAAGAACTTTACCTGAGGTTCCAGCTGAATCGGTAGAAACTGGCTCTTGGGGCGACTCCGGAGGCTCCTCTTCTGCAAGTACTTCTGTTTCCTTTTCATCGATCAAGCTAAGAACTTCTTCTTCATCTGACGCATTCAAGAGTTTCTTCCTGAACCCATTATCCATCAAAAGAGATGAAAGGCGGGAAAGTGTCTCTAAATGGGCATTATTAGCTCCCTCTGAAGCAGCAATCATGAAGAATAAATGACTGTTTTGTCCATCTAATGCTTCATAATCGATTCCTTCTGAAGAGCGGCCGAAAGCAATTGCAGGTGATTTGACTGCAGCTGTCTTGGCATGCGGAATTGCGATCCCTTCACCAATCCCTGTAGTGCTTTGTTCTTCTCTTGCCAGTATTGCTTTCTTATAAAGCTGGCGGTCCTTCAGTTTTCCCGCATCGTCAAGCTTTCTTACAAGCTCATCGATGACATCGGCTTTAGACCCGGACTTTAAGTTAAGGATCATGGTGTTTTTCTGTAGCAGTTCTGTTATCCTCATGGTTATTTCCTCCCAGTAATAGGCTCAATCTCTATCTGTTTCAAAAGCTCTTCAATGGTTTCTTCCGTGCAGAATCCTGAAGAGTAAGCGGTTGCACTTCCTGCTGCTGCTCCATATTTAAAACTGTTCAACGCATTTCCTGTTACCTCATAAGCGGCCACGAATCCAGCAACGACTGAATCTCCTGCTCCCACTGAGTTAACCAGTTTACCTGGAGGTACAGGTGCAAACCAGGCTTCGGCTTGGCTAAAGTAAAGAGTCCCCTTGCCGCCCATGGAGACAATGACATTCCGGGCTCCCATTTCTACAAGTTTCTTCCCGAATGGAATGGCATCTTCTTTACTGTCTATGGAAACATCAAAAAGGTCGCCAAGCTCGTGATGATTCGGCTTAATCAAGAAAGGCCGGTACTTAAGGACGTTCATCAGCTTTTCGTTTGTGGTGTCCACCACAACCTTGACTTCTCTGGCTTCAAGCTGCTTCATGACTTGTTCATAATAGTCAGCCGCCATTGAAGAAGGGATGCTTCCTGCCAATACTAAGGTATCGCCTTGTTGGAGAACTTCCAGTTGTGTCGTCAAATGGCCTAAGGCTTCTGATGAGATCTCCGGGCCAATTCCGTTAATTTCAGTTTCCTGTTTGCCACGAAGCTTGATATTGATTCGGGTATCAGTCTCCACTCTTACAAAGTCGAAGTCGATGTTTTCCTTTCTCAATTCTTCCAGGATATATTGACCTGTAAAACCGCCTATGAAGCCAAGTGCCTTGTTTTTTATTCCCAATGAAGTTAAAACTCTTGAGACGTTGATGCCTTTTCCTCCAGGAGCTTTGTCTTCATGCTCCATGCGGTTGGTTTCCCCCAAATTCAGTTCTCCGACTGTTACAAAGTAATCAATAGAGGGATTTAGTGTAAGTGTGTAAATCATGTTGTCACAACCTTTATTGAAGTATGCTGCTGATAATTCTGTATGTTCTCGCTATCCTGATTGGTGACCAGAACAGCTTCTTCCAGGTCTGCTATTTTGCTGAATGAAACTTCTCCTATTTTTGACTGATCGGCGAGTACATAGCCCTCTTGTGAAAGTTCAATGGCCACTTGCTTGATCAGTGCTTCTTCAGGATCGGGTGTTGTGTAGCCAAAATCAACATCAACGCCGTTGGTTCCGATGAAGCATTTATCAAAACGATAGGTCTTCAGAGTATCGAGTGCAGATCTGCCAATGATCGCTCGAGTGGAACCTTTTACCATCCCGCCAAGCAAGTAGGTGGTGATGCCTTTTTCGAGCAGGGGATCGACTAAAGTAATTCCATTTGTAACGACAGTTAATTTCTTTTGCTCCAAGAAGGAGATCATCCGCTGCGTTGTTGTTCCGGCATCCAAAAAGATCGAATCACCATCTTGAATGAAGGAAGCGGCTGCCTTAGCTATATTGATTTTATCTTGAAGGTTTTTGAATGATTTTTCGGTCAAGCTGGGTTCGGTGCGTTTTCCCTGCAATAAGGAAGCACCGCCATGCACTCGTTTTAGTTTCCTCTGCTCTTCCAATTGAATAAGATCACGTCTTATTGTAGATTCGGAGGCGTTGGTTTCTTCAATTAGTTCTTGAAGCTTTACTACTCCCTTATCTTTTAAAAGAGAAAGGATGATGAGCTGCCTTTCGGGTGTAAGCATTTTCATCCTCCATTTCATGATGAAGTAACTTCATTATAAAGTAAGCCTTTACATTTTTCAATCATAAAAATTCATTTTCTTTCACAAACGTTCAATGTAGTGATTTTTCTGACTTTTATACTCCTGCTGACTTATTCCAATAGTAAATCTTATAAATCTATTAGGAATCAAAAAAGATCAGAGATACGACTCTGATCTTTTAATGAAGCTATTCTTTCCTGTTCACTTTGGAATATGCATCCAGGAGATCTTCTACCGATATTCCGTCTATTTTCATGCCAGACATGCTGCAGTCCTTAATATCAACATTCTGGAGTGAGCTATTCGTGATGGTAGTGCCCTCTAAGTCACATCTATTGAAAAGGACTTTTCTGCCTTCTAAAGTGGTATCTTGGAAAGAAACGCCCCCCAGGTTGACAAGCATAAACCGGCTCCCTGAAAAGTTAAGATCTGCGTAAAAGGAGTTCTGCAGATTGATATTCTGGAAGCGGGAATGGCTCAAATTACAATTGCTGAAGCTGGTTCCCTCTATATTGCTGTTGCTGAATGAGCTCTCTTTCAAATTCATGCTATAGAACTCTGAATCCGGCAATTCATGGGTCTCAAATTGGTTTTCTTTATCGAGGCTTTTTGCGGTTTCTTTTCTATAACTATATTCTTCCTCATTCTGAAAGACAGTTTCATAAACCATTTTTTCGTAAAAATAATGGTTGTTCCGCTGTCTGCTTGATGTTTCCAAGTCCCAGATTCTGATAGGATTGTACTTTTCCTCTATTAATCGGATGGCCTCAGACCCAATACCTTTCCCTTGGTGTTCCGGAGCTACGAAGATCCTGTCGATTCTCCCATAAGAGTTTCCAGCGATTGTCAGGATGATACCCCCGACTAATTCTCCGTCCATCATGATTTTATAGTATTGCAGCTCATCTATCATATATTTCGTCATTTCGATGGATGCATAACCTGGCGGCTGAATGTTATAGTCTACAACATCTTCTTGATCAGAAAGCCATCTTTTCGCTTCCTCATCAAATGTCCTTTTCATCACTGCCGTTAATTTTTCTGCATCATTCAGCAATGCTTTTATAAGATATATTTTCATTTATTTTGACCCCTGTCTCCAAAATATGAACCGATTAAGTTATTTATTTTCCGATAAAGCCGCCTTCTGATTTAATGGTCTGGCCGGTTATCCAGCCGCCATCACTGCTCACCAAAAACCTAATCAGCTTGGCGGCATCATCTGGTACACCCAGCCTCCCTGCCGGAAATAAAGGAAGCAGTTGATTCTTAATCTCTTCGTTCATCCATCCTGAATCAGTAGGCCCGGGGTCTATGGCATTCACTGTAATTCCAACTGGTGCTAAAGCTACTGAAAGGGGTTCAGTAATACCGATTAACATCCCTTTCGTGGCTATATAAGCAAGATTATTGGGATCAGGGCCTTTAGATACGATGTGAATGATTCTTCCGTCCTTGCTCTCTGGAAAGGCCGCTTCGAATCTTTTGGCAAATTCCACTGATAACAGAATGGTTCCGCTGTTATTTACTTTATAATGTTTGTCCAGAATTTCTCTATTTAACGTTCTAAAGTCTGCGTGGAATTCATATGTGGCATTATTGATAAGGATAGAGGGTGTCCCCAGGATTTCCTCTGCTTTATCTATAATCAACTTAGGGGTCTCCTCTTTGCTTAAATCTGCTTGCATATGGGCTGCCCGGACTCCGAGACTTTGCAGCTCTTTCTTGAAACTTTCAGGGAAGTGGGGTTCCTCTCCATTGCCTGCCTCTTCGTCAAAAGGAGACCAATGAGTAAAAAATATATCTGCTCCCGCTTCGGCAAGGGAACGGCAAATGGCTGCCCCTATCCCCTTAGAACGACTGGCACCTGTAATAATCGCTGTCTTTCCTTTTAATCCTGTCATATATATACCTCCTGATTTAGAAAGCAGAGGTGTTTCAGAGATGTAAATTCTTCTTAAATACAAAAAAGCGGATACCAAGGTATCCACTAGTGTTTAAGGATTTACCAACACCATGCCGCCCTTGTGAATGAATGACACATAGACACACTTCTCCCTTACGATGGGGATGAAGCATTCTATACGATTCTTCGCATCAATACAAGATTGTCCACATGTCAGTTTGTAGTTCCTTTCCTTTACATCTCTATGAGAATAGTATAAAGGAAAAATTTTCTTGTTACAATCGCTTTCTATGCCTCACATAGAGTAAGAATTCTGAAGCGATGAAACTGCTGATCTTGCAAGAGAGCGTACATTCACTACCGATCTAATCACCAGGGCTCTTAACAGAGACAAGAAGAAAAGTTCCAATCTACATCCACTTGACTATCTTCCAGCAGCAACCTCTACTTGTGCCAAGTCAGTGCCGAAGTCCTGGCATCTATCTCTGAATCATCTAAATACTGAAAGAATCCAAGCTGATTTCCCATGGGTCTTTGAAAGAAGCCCATTTGACAGGAACTTCCTCCCTGCCATGGATTTGAAAATGGTCTGTACTCAGTTCAACTATTAGTCTTTCCCGTTCTGAAACGATATCCTTAATGCCAAGACGGATGGGACCGCTGTTTGGAGAAGGGGTCCCTTCTGCAACCTGCAGCCAGCAGCCGGGGAGAAGCTCCCATTCAGCAAAGCCCTCGTGCGGGGTAAAATCAGCCTGCCTGTTTAACAGTCTTTCATACCAATTATTTCCTTCTTTGAAATCTGACACCCTGACTTGATACGTCATTTCATAAATCAACCTGTTTTCCCCCTTTTGTGTCTCTTGTATTCATTTCTCGGAAAATGGGGTGCTCTCCTCTATTCTGCTACTCCCTTTCCATTAAGTCGGCAATTTTTTGAGAGTCATAGATATCTTGATTTCTTAAATTTTCTATCACGTTCTCTTTGTTTTCTTTGCTTTTATTTTGATTGAGCTTCCATTTTCCTTCCAGTTTCTCTATTTTGATTCTGATTCCGACAATCCCATTTAACAGGCGTTTAACTGTCTCAGGTTCCTCCTCTATTTTCCAGGGCTTTTCTAAATCCTTTTCATAGTAATTCACCGATTGGTGAAGAATGGATAACAGTTCATCTGCTTCCTGCAGAATTTCTACCCTGCCCTCGACATGAAGAGCCACGTAATTCCATGTCGGCACATTTTTTCTCTCTTTGTACCACGAAGCTGATATGTAAGAATGCGGGCCTGAGAATACGATAAGAACATTCTTTCCATTCAGGGTTTTCCACTGTGGGTTTGCTTTTGCGATATGTCCTATGAGCTCGGGCTGCTCATTATTGACTAGTATGAATGGCAGGTGGGTCGCTTTTGGTCCTTCCTCGTCTTGTGAGAAAAGAATAGCAAAACTGTTTTCCTGGATGAACTTCAACAGCTTTTCCTGATCTTCTACTTTAAAATCTTTTGGAATAAACATTGTTTTCCTCATTTCAATCTTTTTCTTATACTATACTATAAGAATAGAAAGAATTGAGGAGTGAGATTCATGCAGGCTGAATGGCAGTCGGTTATTCCTGCTTTAAATAAACTAGAGGTCACAGCCAATCCTGATAACGATCCGGTTTCGATTGATGGAGAGTCGGAAGGTTTCCTGCTAATTGGAACGGGTACAGACGCAGCTGTTTTCCGGTCAGAGCTTTTCCCTCATCTGGCCTTCAAGGTATATGCGCAGGAAAAAATAGAGAAGAAGTCCATTGAGGAACATGTATACGACCACCTTGGCTCTTCTCCCTACTTTTCCAGGAAAATCGGAAGCGGGGAGAACTTTCTCGTTTTAAGTTTTGAGGAGGGGACGACTCTGTTTGACTGTTTGCTTCGGGGTATCTTTATCCCTTCCTCCGTTATAGACGAAGTTGAAGAGGCAAGGAGCCATATTCGAAATTGTGGTCTCAATCCAAGGGATATGCATCTTAAAAACATCCTTCTGCAGCATGGAAAGGTCAAAATCATTGATGTATCGGAATATATCCTGCCTGGAAATGACCAGCGTTGGGAATATCTGAAGAAAGGCTATCAACAATATTACCGATATATCAATGGCAAGCCGGTTCCTTCCTGGTTAATGGAAACCGTCCGTACATGGTTTAATCAGACAAAGGGCCCTGACTTTACCTTTGAGGAATTTATGAAAAAGGTTATGGCCTTTACATTTCGATGGAAAATTTAAAGTATTAGAGGAGGTTCCCAGTCCGACAGCACGGCTGAAGAAGGATTCTATATCTCCGTCAGGTTAAATAAATGGAGGACGAAATCTCATAGGATTTCGTCCTTCATTTATTTCTGGAGCCTTCTCAATAACAGAAACCGTAACTCTTTATTCAGATTGCTCTTTAAATGGTTATTTACTTTCTAATTCCTTCAATACAGTAAATAGGAAGTGGTAAATAAGCTGAAGATTTTTCCCAAGGGGTTCATTTTCATTAAAGCCATCGAGTTTGTCAATGGAAAGATTTAAATCAAATAATCCGTCTTTGTCATTCCACATAAGCTGAACTTTATCTTCTCCATGAAGTTTTTCTGACAGGGCGGCTTTCAGGTCGTTGGCCATTTTCTTTTGCAACTTTAATCCAGTAAGCGCGCTGTAATGTCCAAAAACATCGTCGACTTCCAGCGTCAATCCATCTATTCTGATGATTTCAAACCATTTGCTGTCGATGAAAAGAAACTCATGGATATTCCTCTTGACAAAGTTGACCGGGGTGTCAAGGAACTGAGGGGTTTCTTCTGTATGAATCAGTTCTTCGGTTTCCTTGTTGACTCTTTCAATCAGAGAGTCATGAAAACGAACCGCATCATCCAAAGGTTCAACTGTGATTTCACCTGACAGAATGCCGGTTTCAGATGCGAATATCCGTTCATCAGAAAACAAAGCAATCTTATTATCCTTCATTTCTTCTTCTATGTATGCTTTAAGTGATTTGGTCAGCATGTAAGGTCCTCCTAAATTCTATTCACTATTAGTTATATCATAACCTCAAGGATAATTCGTAAACTTTGATGTGGAAACTTAGTAAAAGTCAACCTAATCAAAAATAGTTAAAAACGTTAAAAAGGCTCGTGATTTAATTCACAAGCCCTGCTGTCTGGATTAGTAATATACTTGAGGACAGTCTTCCTGTGTAGGAGCAAAGAAACAGTGTGACTTGAACCTCCCTACGTTTCGCTGGTCGTACCAGGTTGGAGGGCAATCCCCTTCAGGCCTGAAAAACCACAGAGCATAAGAGGCGGGATGATACTTCCATCCCTTTATGACCTGTCTTGCCAGCCCAATATCTTTTTCTCTGGCCCTTTGAAAAAAGTACCCTTTAACTGTTGCTTCATAACCACCTGGACGTTGATAGACCATATCTTCAATGGTCCGGAGATCCTTGAAATCCAGACAGTTGGAAATCACCCTGTTGATCCCTACATTTCCTACCGTCAGCATTCCCAGCCGCCCGTCACCTTCCGCCTCTGCTCTCATAAGCCTTGCCAAAAGTTTCACATGCGCTTCTGGTGCTTTCACCACCGCCATATAAAACCATACCTCCTTTTGTAAAACCTACTACACATATATATTCAAAAGGAGTAAAATAGTGGCGATTATATTCAGGAGAGATTGTTTTGTGATGTAAGAAGTTTTTTAAAATTGGCCCTTATTCAAGCCATAAAGTTTCACCGATATCCAGCATCTTCAATTTTCTTTCATCCATATTTGTTCTTTCCCACTCAGCAAGCAGCCTTTCACGTGCTTCGGGTCCTGTATCATCAGCAAGGCGGTAAGCCCCGTAGTGCATAGGTATGAACAATTCACCATTCATTTCTGCGAAGGCTGTGACTGCATCTTCAGGGTTGATATGACTGTCCCTCATAAACCACTCGGGTTCATAGGCTCCGATCGGCATTAAAATAATTTGGGGCGAAAGTTTTTCAGCTATCTCCTTGAATCCCCTGAAATATCCTGTATCCCCGACAAAGTAAATTGACTTTCCACTCGTGCCAGGATTCAATACCCAGCCTCCCCAATGAGAAGTATTGGTATCGGTTATTGTCCTTTTAGTCCAATGCTGTGCAGGGACAAAGCGCATCGTAACTTCCTGTTCATCAAAGGAATCCCACCAATTGGCTTCAATCACATTTTTATAACCCCGCCTTAAAAAAGCGGACCTTAGACCATGTGGAACATAAAAGGTTGGGTCACCTTTCACCTTTTTGATAGTGGCAAAATCCAAATGATCATAATGTCCGTGAGAAATCAGCACAATATCAATTTCGGGTATATGCCCTAATTGAATCCCCGGGTCCGTCAATCGCTTTCCTGTGCCCATCCTTCTTGCCCAAACTGGATCAGTCAGTATGTTCAACCCATTTAACTGAATAAAAAAGGTGGAATGGCCTATCCAGGTAATAGAGTGGAGATTTCTGTTCCTTTGAAGCTTCTCCGCTTCCTTCTCCTCTGCTTGTGGAATCTGGGAAACGAGGTCTTTGGTTTTTGTCCGCCTCTCCTTCATCCACTTCATAAGTTCTCTGAACGTTTTAGTATTGCTGACATCATCTAAATTTTTATATCGTTTTTTTGGCATAAATTTACCTCGGTTTTTACTTTTATTATACTTCAGGCAATGGAATGCCTACAAAAAATTGAAACAGAGATTCCCAGTACAATGAAATTGCTAAGTACCGGGAATCTCTGTTGTTGTTTTATAGGCTTTTTGAAACTTCCCGAATTAACCTTGTAATCATGAGGAAAAATCGGACCCTTGGGTTTTTTTAACTCAAAATCTTTTTCAAACAACCTTATTTAAGTTCAGCCAGGGCTTCCTTATAATTTCCACTCAGAATCCCTTTTTCAGTGATGATGGCAGTGATATACTCATTCGGTGTTACGTCAAACGCCGGGTTATACACTTTCACCCCTTTTGCGGCAACTTCCACCCCGTTTAAATGCGTAACTTCATCTGAATTTCTTTCTTCAATCGGGATTTCATTTCCCGTTTCTATGGCCAAATCGATTGTCGATAACGGTGAAGCTACATAAAAAGGAATATTGAATGCCCTTGCCAGGATAGCCAGTCCGCGGGTCCCGATTTTATTAGCGGTATCACCATTGGCTGCAATCCGGTCTGCTCCTACTATGATAGCTGAGATATTTTTTTCGGCAATCGTATGGGCTGCCATATTATCGGTAATGAGAGTAACATCTATTCCTGCCTGCATCAACTCCCATACTGTTAGGCGGGCACCTTGGAGGACCGGTCTGGTTTCTGTTGCATAGACCTTTAATTCAACCCCTTTTTCTTTGGAAATATAAAAGGGAGCCAGTGCTGTCCCGTATCTTGCAGTGGCAATCCCGCCTGCGTTGCAGTGAGTGAGTACCGCATCTCCATGGGAAAACAATCCTGCAGCATGTTCCCCGATAGACCGGCAGACTCTCTCATCTTCTGTTGCAATTGCCCTAGCTTCCTCGATAAGAAGAGATTGACCTTCTTCCACAGTGGCTGCTCCGGAAAATCGTTTGAGCAGCCTGGCAAGTGCCCATGCCAGATTCACAGCGGTTGGACGGGAACTTTCCAAATAGCTCCTTTTCTCTTCTAATTCATAGTAAAACCCTAGGAAATTTTCTTTTCCCTTAAAGGATTTTGCCCATAAAGCCAGCCCAAATGCTGCTGTTATTCCGATGGCTGGAGCTCCCCGGACTTTCAAAGAATGTATGCTCTCCCACACATCTTCTATAGTTGTAAGCTTAATGAATTCTGTCTTGTGCGGAAGTTTCTGCTGGTCCAAAAGGAGGATATGGTCTCCCTTCCATTGCACAGACCGTATAGTTGTTGTCCCGGTTGTCATGTTCTTCCCCCTTAATATAATGCAAGTTGTTCAGGTGTTTTAATGATTTTTCTCTGAAGAACCAATCTTCTTCCCAAATCCAGCGCTTCGTGTTTTGCTTTTATACGCTGGGCAGTATCTTCTATTCCATCCAGATCGGCAACATGGGCCAAACCTATTGTACGGCGTATGATTTCACAACCTGCAAATCCGATTGAGTCTTCGAAAATTTCAGCTAGGATATGGTCGAGGTATCCGGCTATTGTGGAATAGGCCTCTTGATTATGTTCAAGCCAAAGCTTCGTAAATTCTGCTCTGAAAACGCTCCAAGTGTCTGATATAATGGCCAGCCTTGAAGCCTGTTCTGCCTTCGTCCGTGAAAGGGCATTAAGAAGGATGTTGGCAAAAAACTGGCCGATATCAAAACCTATGGGACCAAAGAAAGCAAACTCAGGATCAATGATCTTCGTATCCGATTGTGTTACAAAGATGCTGCCTGTATGAAGGTCCCCATGCAGAAGGGCATCTGCCTGTGTCAAAAACTTTCTTTTCAATTTGCCTACTTCGAGTTTCAGTATGTGATCCTGCCACAAACCTTCTGCTTTTTCCCTGAGCTGATCTTCAAAATCGTTGCTGTCACGGTCATAAAATGGGTCTGTAAACACCAAGTCCTCGGTGATTTTACAAAGTTCAGGGTTGATGAATTGACCGACAAGTTCTTTCTTTTCCCTTCCGTTCAAACCGAAATCTGATGTAAAGAAAAGAGTTTTGGCAAGGTAAGCTCCCACATGGTTTGCCAGCAGCGGATATGTCGATCCTTCATTCAATCCTTTTCTTAAAATCTTGTAATCAGATAAATCTTCCATGATGGTCACAGCAAGCTCGCTATCTGTATAGAATACTTTTGGAACAGACTCTGGAGTGAACTCACTATATTTTTTCAAAGCGCTGCTCTCGATTTGGGCCCGCTTAAGTGTCAGCGGCATGCTTTCACCAACCACTTTTGCGTAAGGAAGAGCCTGTTTAATAATAATCGATTTTTCATGAGATCTGCTGATGATCCTGAAAACGTAATTCAGGTTTCCGTCTCCAATCTCTGTACTGACAAGTTCTTCGTTCTCTGAAAAGAATCCCAGAGATTTTGCCAGCATTTTTGCAGTATTTTCAGTTAATGGGTAATAACCCGCTTGTTTTACGATGGCCATTTATATTCCTCCTTGTTTACAAGGCTTTTCAGCATAGTAAAAAGCCCCTTTCATTCAGAAAGAGGCTTGAAGACATTAAAAGGCTTCGCACCTCTTATCTGCCAGAAAGTTTCCTTTCTGTTGGAAGTAGCACCGTGCTGCTAGGTTGAACCTGCGTTTATAAAAAGCGCTCCAGTATATACTGGTCACAGTCGGTTGCTGGGCTTCATCGGGCCAAATCCCTCCGCCTACTCTTGATAAGAGAATGTCGTATTTGATTTTTCTAAACATTTTTATTATTACTGATGAACATTAAACTAGGTTTGTTATGAATTGTCAATAGTTTTTTTAGGGTGTTCATTTACTTTTGAGGAGAAGTATCGTTGAGACCTCCCCCCCATTCATCAATACAGCTCCGGCCTTCTATCCTGAAAAATCGGGATTTGTTTCCTCACTTGTTTCACTTTCTCTAAATCCAAGTCGGAAATGATGACTTCTTCTCCTTCACCAGCTTCGGCTATGATTTCCCCCCACGGATCTATGATCATCGAATGTCCGCCAAATTCATTATTGGGATCGCTTCCGCTCCGGTTGCACGCAACAACGTAGCATTGATTTTCGATTGCTCTTGCCAGCAGAAGTGTCCGCCAATGATTTACGCGCGCAAGCGGCCATTCAGCAGCGACATACAGTACTTCTGCCCCTCCCGCTGTATGGGTTCTCATCCATTCGGGAAATCGAATATCGTAACAAATGAACGCAGCTGAAGGAACACCTTCAATCGTGACCGCTCCGCTTGTGTTTCCTGCTGAGAGATAATGATGCTCGTCCATCAGTTTGAACAGGTGGACCTTACTGTACTCACCCAGGAGATTCCCGGATCGATCGAAAGAATAAAGTGTATTGGTGATATTCTCACCGCTTTTTTTAGCGACAGAACCACCGACGATATTGATGCTGTATTTTTGTGCTAAGCCGGAGAGAAATTCGATTGACTCTTTCCCTTCATCATCTGAGATCTCATCCAGCCTTGACAGGTCATAACCAGTTGTCCATAGCTCAGGAAGGACAACAACATCAAGCTTTTTTTCCTCCTCAAATAATTTCTGAAACTCCCGGGAAACATTTTTCCTGTTCTCTTCCGGTTTTCCATACTGTATATCAATCTGCAAGCATGCTATCCTTAAACCCATGATACTCCTCCTCGAAATATTCAAAAAATTGGCTGGACATTTTTTCATTAACCATATAACATAAGCTACTAGAATTTCAAGAATCTTTCAAAAGGAGCGTCTTATGAAATCTTTTAAACAGTCCAAAACCTTAGAAAATCTTCCTCAGCAGTTTTTTGCGAAACTCGTTAAAGACGTGAATAAAGTAACGTCAGAGGGCCATGATGTGATCAATTTAGCACAGGGAAATCCTGATCAGCCCACACCCGGGCATATTATAGAATCTGCACAAGAAGCAGTCGAGAATCCTCTGTTCCATAAGTATTCTCCTTTTCGCGGCTACCCTTTTTTCAAAGAAGCGGCTTCTGAATTTTATAAACGTGAATACAATGTAGATATTGATCCTGAAACAGAAGTAGCGGTACTGTTCGGTGGTAAAGCCGGTTTGATTGAAGTCAGCCAGTGCCTGCTGGATGAAGGAGATATCGCACTTGTGCCAGACCCAGGGTACCCAGATTATTGGTCTGGAATATCACTGGCAAAAGCAGAAATGGTCCCTATGCCTTTGCATGAGAAAAATGATTTCCTCCCTGATTATTCTCTAGTGGATAAAGGTTCATTAGCAGAAGCTAAACTGATGTTCCTGAACTATCCCAACAATCCTACCGGCGCTATCGCCACGGCTGACTTCTTCTCAGAAACAGTTGAGCTGGCAAAAGACAATAAGTTTTGCGTAGTCCATGACCTCGCTTACGGGGCAATCGGATTTGAAGGGGAAAAGCCACTAAGCTTTCTTCAAACGGAAGGTGCGAAGGATATTGGAATCGAGATTTATACTTTATCAAAGACATACAATATGGCAGGCTGGAGAGTAGGATTTGCTGTTGGTAACCCAAGTGTCATAGCAGCCTTGAACCTCCTGCAGGATCATCTTCACTGCAGCCTTTTTGGAGGGGTCCAAAAAGCGGCTGCCACCGCACTGACGTCCTCTCAGGAAAGTGTGAAAGACTTGGTCTCTTTGTATGAAAACCGACGGAATTTCTTGATGGAGCGGCTGCACGAAATTGGATGGGCAGCGCAAGCGCCAAAAGGGTCCTTCTTTGCATGGCTCCCTGTCCCTGAGGGTTTTACTTCAGAGTCGTTCTTCAAAGTATTGCTGGAGGAAGCGCATGTTGCAGTCGCACCCGGTACTGGATTCGGCGAGTACGGAGAAGGGTATGTCAGGGTAGGCCTCCTGCAGGATGAGGAAGTTCTTGCGGAAGCGGTAAGGAGGATTGGTGAGCTGGGGCTTTTTAAACAGTAGGCTTACGATCCTTCCTTCTCTGTCCAGCACTCTCTGATTCTCAAAATTGACGGAAAACTTACAAAAAGTGTTTGACAACAATTCAAACACGTGTCATAATCCATTTTGAATTACAACAAAATTTATACTATTCCTATTCTTATCAAGAGCAGGCGGAGGGACTGGCCCGATGATGCCCGGCAACCGACTTTAGAGCACGGTGCTAATTCTTGCAGCATATTTGCTGAGAGATAAGAGTTTATTTTTTACTGTAAAAAATAAAACCTCTTCCTCAGCGGGAAGAGGTTTTTTGAGGTTTAGGAAATTATAACATCACCCTCTGTTGATTACTTGCAGCTATATTATCCACGTCCAGCTTCAGCGCCTAGCCCCTCGGGGTCAAATAACCCTCAGAGAATAAAAGGAAAGAGCGCCTTTTTTCTCTGAGGAACATTTGCCTGTCGGGGCTGGTCAAGGCGCTTCCGCTTTTGTTTCGTCCAGCTGCAGCGCCTGAGGATCCGTACCCACTGGAACGGACTTAGCCCCTTGGGGTCAAATAACCCAAAGAGAATAAAAGGAAAGAGCGCCTTTTTTCTCTTTGGAACATTTGCCTGTCGGGGCTGATCAAGGCGCTTCCGCTTTTGTTTCGTCCAGCTTCAGCGCCTAGCCCCTCGGGGTCAAATAACCCTCAGAGAATAAAAGGAAAGAGCGCCTTTTTTCTCTGAGGAACATTTGCCTGTCGGGGCTGGTCAAGGCGCTTCCGCTTTTGTTTTTTGTACATACGTTTTGAAAGGAGCATCATTTATGACAAGTGTAACCGCGTCTTATATTGTCCATGGTTCGACGGACAACTTGGAAAAGAAAGCTGAAGGTATTGCTCTTGGGCTCACGGTCGGGTCATGGACGGACCTTTCCCATCTTGAACAGAAGCAGCTTCAGCGCCATAAAGGCCGTGTTGTGTCGGTAGAAGCCCTGGCGGAAAATAAAGGGCTTATCAAAATTTTTTATCCGGCAGCTAATTTCAGTACAGACCTCCCAGCCATTCTGACAACGGTATTTGGAAAACTGTCTCTTGATGGAAAAATCAAACTGGTGGATCTGCAGTTCTCTGATGAATTAAAGTCTGCTTTCCCAGGTCCTGCCTATGGGATTGATGGTATAAGGAGAATGCTCAATAAGTATGACACACCGCTCTTGATGAGCATCTTTAAGAGCGTAATTGGAAAAGAACTCGATTACTTTTCAACGCAGCTTAGAGACCAGGCACTTGGAGGTATCGACATAGTTAAAGATGATGAAATCCTGTTTGATAATCCCCTTACACCTTTTACTAAAAGAATATCAAAGGCAAAAAGTGTATTGGACGGTGTCTATGAAGAAACCGGCCATAGGACCATTTATGCCGTCAATCTGTCCGGAAAGACCTTTGATTTAAAAGATAAGGCCAAGCGCGCAAAAGAATCGGGAGCTGACCTCCTCCTCTTTAATGTTTTTGCCTATGGGCTGGATGTGCTTCAGGCAATTCGGGAAGATAATGAAATCGGACTGCCGGTCATGGCGCATCCAGCAGTCAGCGGAGCGTTCACATCTTCCCCTTATTATGGTTTTTCTCACAGGCTGCTTTTAGGAAAGCTCCTTCGGTATGCAGGGGCTGATTTATCACTCTTCCCTTCTCCTTATGGAAGTGTAGCGTTGGAAAGAAATTCAGCTTTAGGAATAGCAAGAGAATTAACATCCGAAGATTCCCGTATCAAGAAGGCTCTGCCGGTCCCTTCTGCCGGCATCCATCCAGGGTTGACGCCGCTCCTTTACAGAGATTTTGGCGTTGACTCTGTGATCAATGCAGGCGGAGGTGTCCATGGACACCCCCTTGGTGCAGCGGGTGGAGGAAAAGCGTTCAATCAGGCGATTCGTGCAGTAATGAGTGACATACCGCTAGAACTGGCAGCAATTGATCACCTTGAATTGAAACAAGCAATCGAGCTATGGGGAGTGAGCGAGGCAACGGTATGAAAAAGTTAAAAATCTACTGTGATTTCGATGGAACTATTACCACAACGGATAATATTATCTCCTTAATGAAACAATTTGCACCACCTGAATGGATATCTATAAAAGATGATATCCTGGCACAAAAAACTTCAATAAAAGAGGGTGTTGGCGAGATGTTTCGTCTTCTCCCCTCTTCTTCCAGGGCAAAGCTGATTGACTATTTGTTGGACACCCATCAGCTAAGGACGGGGTTCATTGATTTTATTGAATGGAGCAATCAGAACAACATTGATTTAAAGATTGTAAGCGGCGGAATCGATTTCTTTGTGGAACCTATTTTGGAGGGAATCGTTCCAAATGAAAAAATCTTTTGTAATAGCTCTGATTTTTCAGGGGATACCATCAGAATCACTTGGCCATATTCTTGTGACGAGCACTGCAGTAATGAATGCGGCTGCTGTAAAACAAGCATCATTCGAAACGACTCTGAAAAAGGTGATTATATCATTGTGATTGGTGATTCCATTACGGATCTTGAAGGAGCCAAGATGGCAGACCTCGTCCTTGCATGTGATGATTTCCTTGCCGGTAAATGTGAAGAATTGGGGTTGAATTACCTCTCTTTCGAAACATTCGATGAAGTAATATCCATTTTGAAAGAGATTAATAGAGAGGCTGGAACTTATGGGAAACTACCTTGCGAAGTGGAATGAATTAAGTGAAGTGAAAAGGGAATTGGCCGAGCGGGATTGGTTTTATGGGACCAGCGGAAACCTGTCTATCAAGGTGGACTCCTCCCCGCTCACCTTTTTAGTGACAGCAAGCGGCAAAGATAAACGCAAGACAACCTTAGAGGAATTTCTTTTGGTAGACCAGGATGGGAACCCTGCAGAACAAACTCATTTAAAGCCTTCAGCGGAGACCTTGCTGCATTCTGAAATCTACGGGAGGACTAACGCAGGCTGCTCCCTCCACATCCATACGGTCGATAACAATGTTATCTCCGAACTCTACGGAGATGCAGGGAAAGTGGTTTTTAAAGGGCAGGAGATTATCAAAGCATTCGGTCTGTGGGAGGAAGATGCTGAACTTCATCTGCCTATAATTCCAAATTATGCTGTTATCCCTCGTTTAGCCAGTGAGCTGATCCCTCATATTCAGGGAGACACCGGAGCCGTTTTGATCCGTAACCACGGTATTACAGTATGGGGCAAAAATGCCTTTGAAGCAAAAAAACATTTAGAAGCTTACGAGTTTCTATTTAATTATCATGTAAAACTACTGACTTTGCGCCAAGCTGCGCTTAACTAATAGGAGGAATCAGAATATGGCTGTTATTAAAGTAAGAAACACAAATGAAACGATTTCAGGTGAAGAAAACGTCCGTGAGTTTTTGGCGAAAGAAGAAGTTTTATATGAACATTGGGATATATCCAAACTTCCTGCAGAATTGCGGGACCGCTGCCAAATCACTGACGATGAAAAGCAAACGATCATTGATACTTTTAAAAGTGAAATTGAATCACTGGCAGAACGCCGAGGTTATGGCAGCTGGGATGTAGTGGCATTATCAGAATCAACCCCCGGCATTGAAGAGCTTCTGAAGAAATTCGAACAGGTGCATACCCACACGGAGGATGAAGTCCGTGCCATTACGGCAGGCCACGGGATTTTCATCATTAAAGGGAGCGATGAGACAGGATACTTCGATGTTGAATTGGAGCCTGGAGATGTCATCTCTGTCCCTGAAGGTAATCCCCATTTCTTTACACTGATGGAGGATAAACAAGTAGTGGCGGTACGCCTGTTTATTGAATCAGAAGGCTGGGTGGCTCATCCGTATAAGGATCCAGAATTTTCACAATCATAAATGGTATTATGGCCGGCGGACTATTGATCTGCTGGTTTTTATTTGGTTTATTGAAGAGCCGGTTGGTGGTGGCTGGACACATTCTATTGTCTCTAGAAATTCGCATGAGCACCTTAAAACCACTAACATAACAAAAAAGCCAGCAGATAAGTCTGCTGGCTTAAAATCAAAACGTCTTACCTAATTCTTTCGCACGGGCAATTCCATCTTCCTTAATTTCTTGTGCTTTTTCAGGCATTGCATTGTGGCCTTCGATGAACAACCCTTCGAAGGAAGGAACTCCAAAGAATTGCATGATTATGTCCAAATAGCGATGGCCCATTTCCATTTGAGCTGCAGGGCCCTCTGAGTAGATGCCGCCTCGTGCCTGTATGTGCAATGCTTTTTTGTCAGTAAGCAATCCGATTGGTCCCTCGGCTGTATACTTAAAAGCTTTACCTGCAACTGCCACAGAATCAATATAAGCCTTCATGACAGGCGGGAATGAAAAGTTCCAAAGAGGTGTAACAAAAACATATTTATCGGCTGAAACGAATTGTTCACTTAATTCAGACAGCCTTCCCACTTTTGCCTTTTCTTCTTGAGAAAGCTCTTCAAATCCTGATCCTTTTTGAAGTTTACCCCATCCTGCAAAAACATCCACATCTATTTGCGGAATATCCTCCGTGTAAAGATCTAGATGAATGACCTGGTCCGATGGGTTGGACCCTTTATAAGACTCCAGAAATGCTTTTCCGGCAGCCATGCTGAATGACTGCGTATCATCATGCGGGTGTGCTGTAATGTATAATACCTTTACCATACTGATCTTCCCTTCTAAGTAACTTGACACTTTAGTTTTACTTTTTATGTATTCGTTTATTCACCAATCCCATAGTCATTAAAGGAACAAATAATATTTACCCGGATATTCAAACATTAATCATCCAGTTTATAAAACGAACTAAAGTCTTATGAGGCATTCAAATTATTTATAGAATAGGTAATCAAGACTATCAGATACATAGTAGGGCGAAGCACACAGTTAGAAAAAGACTTTATTTCTAAATTGGTTTTATGTTCTGTTGGTTAATTGGCAGCCAGGTAATTATGTTTCTGCGTTGATGATTCGAATTCTTTGTATCATTAGCATAGGTTTCCCTACGCCTTCATAAGAGAACTAAGAACCAGCCTGAATATTTTGGTGCATTAAAAAGAAGCTGACTCATCGCCAGCTTCTTAATTGTACTTATTCCTGGCCATTTACCTCATATGGGTTTCCGCCAAGATTTTTACGTCCTTCAGGAGTTAAGACGAAAGGCTGTTCGCTTTGAGCAGTATTTACTGCCTCAGTTTCGTTTCTTAATGTTCCATCATAGTGCACGGGCTTGTTATCCATGAGAAATTCCTCCTGATAAAATAGTTGTATGTAGTGTTAACCCTAGCATACCATTTTACACATGATTTTTTCAGGGAATTATGGAAATTTTTTAGGAGGCCGCTGCTGGTTGTTTTTTAATTGAGGTTGATTTTTCACCAAAAACAAGTAAGAAATAAACAGCGCCGATGAAATAAATGCAGCCTGTTATGGCAAAAACAATGGAATATCCCCAATAAGACCCGTAGGCTGCTACAATATAGGTTGATACCGGCCCCATCGTTGCCCAGCCGATTGAAAAAGCCATTTGACTCAGGGAATTTGCAATTCCTTTTTTGTCATCCGGGACTTTCTTCATCATTAGAGCCATCTGTATGGGATTGCCTGCGTTCATAAGTGCCTGCCTGAATAAGAATCCAACTACCGCTAGATACAGGTTTGTCGTGATTCCGGTCAAAATCAAGAATGGCAGGGACGATAACTGAAGCAGCACTACTGCCTTCACTTCACCGATTTTATTGACAACAGCGGGACCGATGATCATCGCGATTGCCGTTGCACCCTGACCTAAAGATAAGATGAAGCCAATTGCAGAGTGAGAGGTTTGAAAGCGCTCGGCAAAATAAAGGTTGAGATAAGGCACAACAAGACCCGAGCCTATACCGATGATGAGCTGAGCCCCAACAAAAAGGAACACCAGTTTCCACTGCTTCCCCTTTCCTCTCCACTGGCTTTTCTCCAGTATCTTCTTTGGCTGTTTTCGCACGGACTCCTTCATTTTTAGGATCGGCAGTATTCCTGCCAAGTAAAGAAAACTACCCAAAATAAGAGTCAGACGAAGACTGGTAAGTGAATCAATCCCGAAAAGAGATAGAACGTCGGATAATAGCCCGCCAAAAAGATTACCGATGACATTCGCAGCCATCATGATGGCGAAATGCATGCTGAATAAGTGCACTCTTTCTTTTTCAGTAGAGTTTTCAGCAAGCCACGGTATCATTGAAACTTGAATGAAGGCCATGAACGCTCCGCTTCCAAATGCCAATATAATCAGAGTGGTTTCTCCTTCAAAGAAAGAACGTCCCAGTAGAGTGAGAGCTGCCAATACTGCTCCTAATGCCATAACCCTCTTTCTTCCCCATAAATCGCTTAAGAAGCCGGCGGGCACAAGGAAAATCGCCTGTGCCAGTGCAGTCATGGCAATAACGTTTCCATTGGTGAGCTCGCTGTACCCCAGATCCCTCAGATACAGATTATACAGGGTCATAAAGATCCCGAGGCCTATCTGTGTAAATAAATTAGCAGCTATGGCCATTTTGACGTTACGGTTATAGCTTTTATAATTAGTCCTGCATTCCAGAATATATGCTTTCATTGAAATTTCTCCGCCTCTATTCTTATTAATCCTTTTTTTAGGGTGTTAAAGACTCCTGTTGTTTTAAATGGGTATGTTGACTTCCATTCCAGGTGTACGACTCCGCGGGGCGGGCGGTGAGCCTCCTCGGCTTCGCCTGCGGGGTCTCACCTGTCCCGCTACTCCCGCAGGAGGTCGTACACCTTCCACTCCAGTCAACATTTGCGGAGGATCTGAGAATCCAATATAAACTGGCATATTAACTAACAGAGCCTTTAAAAAAAGCTGTTTTGGAATATATTGTGGCTTTTGGAAAAATCCTAAGAGCCGGATTTTTCCCCGTATACTAAAGGTTCTCTCTAAATCGCGGAGAACGGCTCTTTTCTTTTCAAATTTCCAGGTTATTCATGTGAATTGTGTTTTTTTTGGGGGATTATTATCAAATAGCAACAAAGTTTACGAAAAGAGCCTAAAAAAAAGAAAGTATAAGATTTTCAGATTGAAAATTAGACAGCGTTTTTGAATCCAGCTCCAGCGCCTAGCCCTCGGGGTCAAATAACCTCCGGAGAATAAAAGGAAAGAGCACCTTTTTTCTCCGGAGAACATTTGCCTGTCGGGGCTGATCAAGGCGCTTGCGCTTTTTTGTGCAATCCAGCTCCAGCGCCTAGCCCCTCGGGGTCAAATAACCTCCGGAGAATAAAAGGAAAGAGCACCTTTTTTTCTCCGTAGAACATTTGCCTGTCGGGGCTGATCAAGGCGCTTGCGCTTTTTTGTGCAATCCAGCTCCAGCGCCTAGCCCCTCGGGGTCAAATAACCTCCGGAGAATAAAAGGAAAGAGCACCTTTTTTCTCCGTAGAACATTTGCCTGTCGGGGCTGATCAAGGCGCTTGCGCTTTTTTGTGCAATCCAGCTCCAGCGCCTAGCCCCTCGGGGTCAAATAACCTCCGGAGAATAAAAGGAAAGAGCACCTTTTTTCTCCGGAGAACATTTGCCTGTCGGGGCTGATCAAGGCGCTTGCGCTTTTTTGTAATAAAACATTATTTCGGGAATAGAAACAATTTTTTTGAAGGATTCCCATTTTTTTAAAAAAACAGGGTATATAATTACCGGCGATATCACATAATCAATCTGGTTTTAACAGATACTACCGCAGAAAATGTAAGGAGGATGTCTATGAAGAAAATGCCAATGACCTCTGTGGCCAGCGGAATGGGGATCGAAGTACTACCGGATCTCTATCATTATACTGTGCAAATTGTCAATATAGCTTTTATCGGAAACCCAAGTGTGAGCAATGAATTTATATTAGTAGATGCAGGAATGCCTGATTCACATGAAATGATCATTAAAGCTGCTCAGGAACGTTTTGGTGATGATTGTGTTTGTAAAGCAATCATCCTCACCCATGGACACTTTGACCATGTGGGAGCTCTTGAAGGTTTATTGAAAAAATGGGATGTGCCAGTTTACGCCCACTCAATGGAAAAGCCTTACCTCTCTGGAGAAAGCAATTACCCGCCTCCGAATACTGAGGAGGCTGGGCTGGTTGCAAAAATGTCCACTACCTTTCCGCGACATAGTATTGATATTTCTGCCAACCTCCATATTCTACCTAAAGATGGTTCAATCCCTGTTCTCCCCGATTGGAGATATGTCCATACACCTGGACATACACCAGGACACATATCTTTGTTCAGGAAGAACGACAAAGCTTTAATAGCTGGTGATGCCTTCATTAATGTGGAGCAGGAAAAGCTTTATGATGTCCTGACGCAAAAGCAGGAAATCCATGGACCTCCCCAATATTTCACAAGGGATTGGCAGGCTTCTTGGAATTCGGTTAAAACTCTCACTGAGCTGCAGCCATCTGTGGCGGTCGTCGGGCATGGCCTTCCGCTTGCAGATGATGAGCTTATCACCAACCTTGAACGTCTTTCAAGAGACTTTGGTGAAACAGAAATACCAGAGAATAAGAAATAGGAGTTCATTTTGAAAATTCCTCTGGGAATTATACTCTGGTTACCCATCAGTACCAAAAAGGAAGCACGGAGTAACCTCCGCCCTTCCTTTGTTTGTTAAAGCATCAAGTGGTTTAACACACTACTCCGTTAATTCGGAGCTTCTTGTTCCGATTATAGATCGATAAATATTTAGCAAAAATTGGGTTGTAAATTAAATACTATATTGAATGGCTCTCAGTTCCATCCTCATTATAAAGAGCTGCAGCAAATAAGGCGATTTTTATCATTTTCTCCAAGGCGATCGTCTCCAAGAAGGAGGGTTTCGCACCAAAAGTGGAAGCGCCTTGGTCAGGCCCGACAGGCAAATGTTCACAAGAGAAAAAAGGCGGTCTTTCCTTTTATTCTCTTGGGGTGATTTGACCCCGAGGGACTAGGCGCTGGAACTAGACGTGAACCTGCAGTTCTCTGCCCGCCATTTTTTCTAACATCTCTTGCTGTTTTTCTACAATAGTCTGCAAAGAAAATATCATTGATTCATGAGCCTTCAACGTATCCCTCATCCTAAGGAATGTCATTTCGTCTGAAGGATCTTCTCTAAAATTCACACCTATCACTCCCTTCCTTTTATACTATGTTCTATTCCTTTGGAGTGAATAGACGATTACTAGAAAACATAGTGAAAATTGACTTGCGCTTCTTTACTTGTGCAAAAACATTTTAGAAGAGAGTCATGAAAAAGAATGAAGCTGTGTTATCATGCTTCATTCTTTTCTTTTGTTAATTTCATGATCTTAGAAAAAACCCATAGTAACAGTGTCACGACCATAACGGGGGTGAAAATGATCAAGTAAAGCAGGATGCTTTCAAACAGAGGCCTCTCCCGCTCCCCTTCACTCTTACTGCTTATATCAGTGGATGCTGCAGTAAGAGACTGACTATTTGTAGAGCCTGCCGCTTCAATATTCAGCGAAGCATTAAAATCAGGAGTGAAATACAGAGAGGTCATCACAATGAAAAACAGAAGAGTACATTTTACAATAGATCTTGCCTTCATAAGCTGTGCTCCTTTCAATTAGAGGGTAGACATATCAGGTTGGATAGGCACAAGTTCAGTCTTGCTAAATAGGATGTAAAGGAAGTTAGAAAAATGATGATGCTGAAAGGAAGGTATTACTTCGTGAAAAATATGTATCCCTATATAGTGTCAGGTATGAACACAAGTTCTATACCATCATCACAAGTGAACATAAATAGTAATCATTATCACGCTCCAGAAATGTATGCCGACCAAGGAGTTTATTATGGCGGTATAGATGAATACAGATTGAACCCTTTGCAGATGTCTGGTATCGATGAAGAGGCCTTAACATCTATGGACCTTTCAGATTACTATGGAAGTCAACAGGGAATGAACCCATCCGATATGTACGGCATGCAGCAGGGAATGAACCCATCTGATATATATGGAAGCCAGCAGGGAATGAACCCATCCGATATGTACGGCATGCAGCAGGGAATGAACCCAACTGATATGTACGGCATGCAGCAGGGAATGAACCCATCTGATATGTATGGCATGCAGCAAGGAATGAGCCCATCTGATATGTACGGCATGCAGCAGGGAATGAGCTCATCCGATATGTACGGCATGCAGCAAGGAATGAACCCAACTGATATGTACGGAAGCCAGCAGGGAATGAACCCATCTGATATATATGGAAGCATGCAGCAAGGAATGACCCCATCCGATATATATGGAAGTCAGCAGGGAATGAACCCGTCTCAGCAGAATCAGATGACAACCATGAACCCCTACCCTATGAATGGCACTGCAGTGAGCAATGGTACCGGCCAGTTTCAAGGCGGAATGGGAGGCGGTTCCTTTCCACATTATGGGCAGCAAAGTGGAGGAGCTTTCGGTCCCACAACTATGCAAGGTGCTGGCAATCCGGGATATGGTCCCGGCATTCCATATGGACCGTATCAAACAGGACCTTCGCAAGGAGCTGCTGGACAGCCATTTATGGGAGGCGGTCCCTCGCAAGGGTTTGGTATGCCCGGCCCTTTCGGTATGAACCCTGGTTTGCCTAGAAGATTCTTTTGGTGATGAGAAGCAGAGCAGATCCTTGCTCTGCTTTTTTTTGTATGTGATTACCTTCGAATTTAACAAGGACATAACCTTTTAAATTCACTGTTCAGGAAGTATCCATCTTCTGCTTTTTCTTCATGAAATTTATTATGTGAAGGCTGCTCTTCTTTTTAATTGGCTCTTTTCGTAAACTTTGTTGCTATTTGACGCCAATTCTGAAAAAACAACCATAGTTCAGGGGAATAACCTGGTAAACATGAAAAGAAAAGAGCTTCTCTCCCAGATTTGAGAAAAAACCCTTAGTATCAGGGAAAAAATCCGGCTCTTGGGATTTTTCCGAAAAGCAACAATGTATGCGAAAACAGCCTTTTAATTAGAGAAGAAACTATATTCTTCATTAGATTATAAAGCAGTTACTTACTACTTCCCATTAAAAATGGCAAACTTCGAACTTATTGCCGTCTGGATCACTGAAAGAAAAGAACGTAACGGTTCCGTCTTGTTCAAGTGATCCTACCTCAACTCCCAGGCCCTTTAACTTTAACTGAGTTTCTTCAATTGCTTCGGAAAAAAGTATAGGTTTCACTGCTGAAGCTCCTGTTTTTCCCTCAATAATGGTGATAGGCGTTTCCCCCTGTCCCACTTTAAAAACGACATGGTTTCCTCCATCGAAAACTTCTTCGAGTTCCAATGTTTCCTGATACCATTGCCTGGCATCATCTAAATTTTTTACATTCAATATGACTGTGTCTATTCTAGAAAACATTCTTAAATCTCCTTTCGTCACTTTCAATAGGGTGTTTTTCCTTCTTTGAACACGATTAAACCGTACTGCTTTAAAGACATAGGAAATCTTCATTCAGCGCTCAGCTATAATACAAAGTTATTACAGAAGCTACTTAAACAAAGACAAGTTTCCTACTATTTCTTTGGCTTTCGGCTTAGGCATCGGAGGCAGGGCGACGACGGTCAAAGAACCAGAAGCAATTTCTGTTCTCCCACTGTCATGGACATAGTAATAGCCTTTCTCCGCTAATTTTTCTAAATCTTTTTGTCTTCCTCTTAGAACAATTTTATTCATTCCGGTTTGATACCATAAAATAAAGTCATCTCGTAAATCTGGAAATAAAGACGAATCCGAAAGAAGGTCGATCGTACTGATGGTTGCCGCATGAGCCGTTTGCGCTCCGATTTTTCCTGGTGACATATTCAACTCTTTATTTACGACGAAGTATTGAACTATCTCGCTGTTAATCATACGTCCTCCTAATAGTTGGGTAAAATAAATTTTTTAAAAAGTAAAAGAGGTTTTGATAGTGGAGATCAGATTTTTTTTTTTTAATTTTGGATGTCCACCAAGGGTACCGTAATATCCAATATATTCATATGTTAGAAGCGAGGGTTGAGAGATTCTGCTATTCAGGATTCAGTCTAGAATCTTACCCTTTGCTAGTTGTTTAGTTAAGGTTTCACTTGTATTCCAAGGGGGGCTCCCTCCCCCGCTGTATTGGATTTACTTTCTATTAATACTATACTTGGTAACCAACATTCTTGGAAAGCAATATTATGATAAATAATAATCAAGGGAATAAATTCTCTTATGCATCGAGGAAAGGACAAATACAAGATGTGCAATAAGCAGGCCTTGAGTCTGTTGTTTATCAGGATTTTCCGGGTTTATTATTGAACTATCTTTCGTGATTAATATCAAATAGCCACAAAGTTTACGAAAACAGCCAATGAAATGAACCGAAGAGGTGTTTTTCTTCGGTTACGTTTCTTGTTTCTTCAGCAAGTTCAATTCTTTGTAGATAGAGACGATTTCATCTATTTTCATCCTAACGAGTCCGCTGGATGAGGGAGCAACGAAATCGACCACACCATCCACGACAGACTTCTCCTGTACGCCCCAAGCTATCTTTCGTTTTTGTGAAAATTGTTGATACACCCCTTTCCCGACATAGCAGGCTATTTTAGGTGCATTTGATTGCAGCTTTTTTTTGAGAATGACCCTTCCCTCGCTGTACTCCTCTTTAGTTATGTCAGCAGCTTCTTTTGTCGGCCGCTCCACGATATTTGTCAATCCATACCCTAATTCCAATAAGGTTGAATCTTCCTCTGGTGCGTACTGCCTTGGAGTCAGCCCTGATAGATGGAGGATTTTCCAGAATCGATTACTGCGATTTGCATAGTTATGGCCGACTTCCCCAGATTTAAGGCTGGGATTGAAACCGATAAACACAATATCAAGATTTTTCTGTAAATGATCCGGTAATGGCTGCATCCTCTTCCTCCTTTCAGTGCTTCTATGCTTTAGAGCACAAAAAGGGACTGTCCCTTGAAAGCTTGGCTGTATTCCCATACATTGTTGCTTTCAGATATCCCCGTATACTAAGAGTTTTCTCTCAAATCTGAGAGAGCAGCTCTTTTCTTTTCCTGTTTACTAGGTTATTCCGATGAATTATGGTTTTTTTCGTAATTATGAAATAGCAACAAAGTTTCGATAAGAGCCTAATGCCTTAAAGTTCTAAAGACTTTACTTTTTATAGCTTCCCAGGATGAATTTCAGGTTATCGTGATCTAATTTCAACGGCTTCTTGCCGGCTCTTTCAAGCAATGAGAGCGTATTTTGGCAGGGGAAATGAAGTTCCCGTGTAAAATAGTGCTTGAAAATACCGAGTGCTTCATTCAATGAATTCTCAAGATCGCTCAACTTGTCCTTTTGAGAGAAAGGAACCAGCTCGAGATTTGGGAACTCCAGCACTTCTTTCACGACCTGAAAAATCTCTTTCTGTTTGAGAGGGGACGGATCCGTAATGTTATAGATCTTTCCATTTTCCCCAAGTGTCAATGCTTCCTTTAGCACACTGGCTACATAATCAACGGGGACGAGATTCATCCTTAATTCCTTTTCTCCAAGAAAACGATAAATGTTATCTTCCCATCCATCCTTCTTTGACACTTTCCGCTTGAGCAGTGAAGCTGCTTTCAGCAAGCCATATACACCAAAGGTGGTGTCTGCTTCACCTGTTCTGGAATCCCCGATAATGATGGATGGCCTAAGGATGATGACTTCCATTTTGTCTTTATAGGAATGAACAAGATGTTCCGCATGATTTTTTGATTCTTCGTAGTGGTTTACAAACTTTCTTTCGGAACTGTATAGTTCTTCTTTTCCTGCTGTTTCCATTCCTACTGTATAGGCTGTGCTCACATAAAGGAACTTTCTGCATTCTATTTTCTCTGAGAATTCCAATGCCCTCCTGGTTCCTTCGAGATTGACATCAAAGCTCTCCTTCTGCTGTTCAGGATCAAAAGAAAGGTAGGCTGCCATGTGAAAGATGGCCTCAACTTTCCCTTTCAAATTCTCTGTTTCTTTCAAGTCCAGCCCAAGCAGACTTGAGCTTAAATTTCCTATCACACAGGTGACGTTTTTCCTTAAACCAAGTGGTATGCCGGTAATGAACGCATTTGCTTTTCTTTCGTTCCTGCAAAGGACGTACAAATGGTGGTTGTCATTTAATAATTCTTCCGTTAATTTTTTGCCTACAAAACCCGTGGCTCCAGTCAAAAAAATATTCAATTACTATCCCTCATTTCTATAAGCTATTTTACCGTATAGAAAGGAAAAGAAACAAATGCTTGTATCTGATCGCCTCTAAGATCGGATCTTTTCATAAACTTTGTTGCTATTTGATACTAATTCCGAAGAAATATCAATCTCAAGAAGGAAAAAATATGGTAATATTGAAAGGCTCTTTTCTAAAAGATTGTTGCTTTGAATGCTATTTTATCTCCTCCTAATTTTCACTTAGAAGGATTGGAGTCGCGCTTGGAGCGGAAATCCATTTTAGAAAAACCAAAATCTTTGCGTAAACAGCCTTATGATCTTTACTGAAGTCCTTCCTATCCGTACATAATCAGTAGAAAGTTTGAAAAGGCTATTATGGAAAGGAGGTTGATCACAATGACTAATAAAAATGATAACCGCGAACGGAAAAATAAGTATCCAAGAAATAAAGCATTCAATGAAGAATTTGCAAAGGATGCAGCCATTCGCAGTGAAATCACCCAGCAGGACATTAAAAATAAATTGAAGTGATAATGGTTATCCCCTGTCTCATAAGGACTAGGGGGGATCTTTTGTTATTTAATAATAAAATGTAATAATAATAGGTTTAGAAATTAAAAGGTTTTTCCTTCCAATTATCGAATTCTATATATATATTAGAAAAATTCCGTTATAATGGAACAATCGAAGAAATTTCCATAGTCGGACAAAGGATATGAAGCTGGAGTCCACATGTAGGAACAGAGTGTCAGCGGAACACATTCTAACTGTAAGTTAAATACAGCCAGTAAGCTTAAAATTCATAGTTGGCCTGATGGACTGGGCATAGGACTAGTCATAAGCCAAAAAGATGGGGTGCCTCCCCTCTTTTTGGCTTTTTTTATATTAAAAAAGGCTGTATTCGCATACATTGTTGCTTTCGGATATCCCCGTAAACTAAAGATTTTCTCTCAAAGCTGAGAGAGCAGCTCTTTTCTTTTCCTAGGTAGGAGGTTATTCCGGTGAATTATGATTGTTTTTTTCGAAATTAGTTTGAAATAGCAACAAAAAAGAAAAACCTTAATGGAGTGAAGAGATTATGAAAAATTTTGTGCTTACTTTTAAAAGGTATTCTGCAGGTCTTCAAGGAGTCGCAAGGTATGGATAACACGCTTGTTATTTATATAAGGAATGAAGCCGACATTGTTGCAGCACGGAAAAAAGGTAGAGAGATTGCTCAACAATTACAGTTCAGCTTAACCAATCAAGCGAGAATTTTGACAGTCGTTTCAGAACTCTCAAGGAATATTTACAGGTATGCGGGCTGCGGCCACATAGAATTTGTATTAGTAGAACAGGATCGGAAAAAAGGGATCAGGATTATTTCAGTAGACCAGGGGTGCGGAATACCGGATGTCGAAAAGGCCATGCAGAAAGGATATTCTACATCTGGAAGTCTTGGTGCAGGTCTTCCCGGAGTGAAGACAATCATGGATGAGTTTGAACTCACATCGGCTCCAGGTTCAGGAACCAGGGTGGAAGCAGTTAAATGGCAAATAAGATAAAATTTATGAAGTTTGATTTCGTCTAAATAAAGAACTGTTATAATCGAACGGTTCTTTTCCACGTTAAAGCATTAAAATAGACAGTCCCTCTTAGTGCTTTAACGTGGTAAAGCGCTGTGAGAAACTATCCCTATTTCAATGTTATGTGCCGATCTCCTCCTGTTAAACAGCCGACTATCATCGGCCGTTAAGTCCTCTTCTTCAGGTTGCTTACACACTTTGTCCCTTCACTTCTAAAAAGGAGCGGCTTCCGATAGAAAAAAAGAAAATGCTTGTTAGAGCAATACCTGCAACGAGCCACAGCATGAAAGGTCCTCCCGCTTCATTGAACAGAAATCCCCCCAAGACAGGGCCGGCAAAGTTTCCTATTTTTCTGAACTGTCCAGCACCAAAATAAATTCCCCTTAAATGTTCAGGTGCCAGTCTGTCAATCAAAACAGAGTTCGCAGGAAAAATCAATATCTCCCCTAATGTCAGAAAGGCGACAGAAACAATGCACATCATCCACCCATCAGCAAAACCAAATCCCATTAATCCTAAACTCATAATGAGAGCGCCAGTGACCATCATTTGCATCGGTTTGAATCTCTCTGCAATTGAACTGACAGGCATTTGCAGAAATACGACCATTACAGCATTGATCGATAGCAAGATGGAAAAAATGTAAATTCCGTCTTCCAGGTGGGCTTCTAAATGCAGAGGTAAAGTGGATTGCAATTGTGAGTAGCCGATATTAACTAATATAATGGCGAGGATTAAAAATCGGAGAGCAGAATCCCGTTTCACTATTGAAAATGCATCACGAAAGGTAACGTTTGATTTGATTTCTCCTGTACCCTCCATTTTAAATTTTCTCAATAGAACCATAAGCGCCAACATATATACCAGATAGATGGTACCGGTTAGAACAAAAGTGGACGCTGCCGATATACTTGCTAAATAGGCACCAGCCAGCGGACCTGCAGCAGCTCCTATATTTATAGCGGTATAGCGGAGAGAATAGGCTTTCATCCTCTCCTCCTTTTTAGTGAGATCTGCCATTAATGCCTGAGAAGTTGGTTCAAAGAAAGAATTTGACAAACCATTCAATGCATTCAGTACGATGAACCAAATCGGATGGTCTGCCATACTGAATCCAAAGAACACAAGTGACATCGAGAGTAAAGAAAACAATAACACTGGTTTCCGGCCATATCTGTCAGATAAATGTCCGCCAACAAACCCCCCTGCCGTAGCCACAAGCGGGCTTGCACCAACGGTCAAACCTATCAGCAGAGGATGCATATCCATATTTCTGGAAAGGTATATTGCCAGAAATGGCATGGTCATGAAAAAGGCCGCTCTCGATAAAACCGTACCAGTCAGAAGAACCCAAATAATCGGGTGAAATTGATTAACATAACTTTTAATAGGATTCACTAGAAATTCCCCCTCTTTTCTTTCTATAACTTACTATATGGCGAAATCAGGGATAAGTAAATTCTATATATTTTATGTTTTTACATAATTAAGTCTTATCAAGGTAAACCCTATTCTTATATTTACAGCCTAAGACAACAGCATGACCATCAAAGGGACGGTTATAATACTCATGGACGTTGTGACCAGAGTACTAAATGAAACGAGATCAGGTTCAGTATCGAATTGGACAGCAAACATCGTTGTATTGGCAGCGGTCGGCATTGCCGCTAGAACAATAAGTACGCTGGCAAGCAGAGTATCCAGGGACAGCATCACGGTGATGGCATAGGCGATAACAGGGGAAATCACCAATCTGATGAATATCACTCCTGATAATTCTTTCATTTCAACGTTTTTCTTGGATATGCTTGCCAGCTGCATTCCCAGAACAAGCATGATGGTAGGAATGGCAGCCGAAGCTATTAGATCCATCCCGTTATAAATGAAATCTGGAATGGAAACAGATCCGATTTGCAGCAGAATGCCTGAAATAGAGCCATAAAGGACCGGCATTTTCAATATTTTAATTAATGATGCCTTCAACGTCCCGCCGCTTTTACTTCCTTTTGCTGCAAAATACAAACCAACGGTATTCATCAGTAAAGATTGAATGACCATCATAATGACCGCATACTGAAACCCCGTTTCACCAAAGGCAAATAGAATGACTGGCACTCCGTAATTTCCGCTGTTCATGAAAGCACCCGCTAATACAAAAGCAGATGTTTTACTGTGCGGCCTATTGGTCATCCTTCCTGCTATAAAAGAGACAAGGATTAAGCCGAACAACAGAAGGAGACAAAACAGTAAGATATAAAGGTAATTCATATTCAGTTCATTTTCATAAAAAGTTTGTAAAGCAAGGAACGGCAGCATCAAATACAAAGCTGCTGTTGAGAGGGACTTAATATCCAATTTGAGCAGCTTTTGACCAATAAAACCGACAGATAGAATGATAAAGACAGGCACTACGATTAATATAAAGCTCATTTTCAAAACTCCAAATCAATATTTTTCTAAAATAACAATCTAAGTATTTCATTAGTATAATTCAATTTGTAAATTCCTGCTTGCCATCTGCCTGATCACTCTACTATTTGTAAGAATGAATATACCCCTTTAATCGCTAAAAGGGGTTGATCCTCTTAAAGCTTTAAAGGGGTAAACGATTCTTGCTAATGGGTCATATTGTCTTTCTTCTTATCAATGTAAAGTGACCCGTCTTTCTGGACTTCTGCATAAAAGACTTCTGATATAGACTGTATTCCTTTTTGCTGAAGTTGTGATATCAGCCACTCTTCTTGAAGGTTGAGTCTTTTCAAATTATTTTCAATCACTTCTCCATCTGCTATGACTTCAGTGGATTGAGGAAATCTTCCACTTGTTAAAGGAACATTCATGTCATGTTTGGTGACGGTTTGCTGTGCCTGATTCTTGAGAACAGATAACTTTCCGTTTGTTTCGAATATCGCATAGTCAACGTCCTTCATGGAAAATACCTGTTTTTCACGCAGCAAGGCCATTAAGCCATCAACATCTAATTGGGTCTTTTTCAAGCTCTGCTCCATTATCTTCCCCTGTTTCACTACAATGATAGGCTCTCCCTCAAGGATTTTCCTTGCAGCTTTAGACTTTATGTCTATGTAAGAGAATCCAACCGTCAAAACAAGCCAGCCTGCAAGCGCAAGGAGTCCATTGCGTATACTTAATTCAGCAGAAACAACGATCGTCCCTCCGATGTTCCCCACAGCGACTGCCGAAATGAAATTGAAGAAAGTCATTTGGCTGATTTCTTTTCTTCCGGAGAGCCGGGCCATGATGAACAAAGCGATAAAAGCAATTACCACCCTTAAAAACAGCTCGAAAACATTCATTGAGATTCCTCCTTTTCCGTTATTATCTTTATAAAAAAGAAAAGTATGAAAAAAGCTCCCAAATTGGACTGGGAGCTCTCTCTTTAATTAATTGTAATTTCTTGAAGAATCTTGAGCATAGCCGGGTATACAGCTTCTGATTCTTCTTCATTAGGATAATGGATAGTGAATTTTAAAATTTTGCCATCAACGCTTTTTACCCCAATGGCCGTTTGAACTTTTGTATTCTGAGCACTGAGAAAAAAATGTGCCTTTTCATAAAACGGAAGAGGATTCTGAGTCCTTAATTCTGTCACAGAACCCAGTGCTGCAAGCTGCTCTCCTGCATTCATTCGCACATTCTTTATGTCCGTTTGAGAATCAAGCACTTCCACCCTTGCAAAGTAATTTTCCTTAGTTTTAGATTGAAGAATATAAGTTCTTGGTTCCTCAGATGTAAAAGTATAACCGGAATTCAAAGGAACATGCAGGCGGATTTTTTCAGCATCGTATCCGGCTGGCATAGTGTGCATCTGACTGACCTTTAGGACCTGTCCTGCAAAGATCAGGTTATTTTTTAAACCATTATTTCTTTTCAGTTCATCTATAGAAATCCCATATTCTTGACTGATGCTCCATAAAGTATCTCCGCTCCGGATAATGACGAAATTGGGAATTTTAAGTTTTTGACCACTGAAAATCGTATCTGATTTCAGTCCGTTCACATATTTTAATTGGTGAACGGTAGTACCGTGTTTTTTTGCAATGCTCCATAATGTATCGCCTTTTTTAACCTTGATGATCTTCTGGATTTGTAGTTGTTCACCTGCATAGATGATGTTGGAAGTGAGATCATTACTCTCCCTCAGTTGCTTCACAGTCATCCCATATTTTTGGGAGAGACTCCAAAGAGTATCTCCTTTCTTAATAAGATGAAAATGTTCAGCTTGTGCATGTGTAAGGCTGAAAGCTGATAGTGCCAATGCGATGGCTGCCGACTTGATAAATGTTTTCTTCATGATTTAACCCCCATAATGTTCTCTCTTGATGTAATTTGCTGTAAATCTCCTTTTACACCTTATTAGACGAAGGGAAGGTCAGCAAGTTACAACAGAATGAGCCCGTTTTGAAGGATTAAACAATAAGAAAATAGGTGCCGAATATGATAGCGATGACAATCACAAAAACAGCCAGGGCAATAATGGTGGCTCTTGATGTGCGGAAGGATTGATTATTTATGGCATCAATTTTTTTAATGTAGGCAAAGAGTGCCATGATGATGGTCAGGATACCGAGTCCGACAGATGATAAGCCAATGATATTCGCAAGCAAATCGCTCAAGGGAGATAGTTTGTCTGCCATTGTAAAATGGAGGTTGGTTACTAGGAACCCGACCCCGATGATGGCAATTGCAGTACGAATCCAGGCAAGAAAGGTCCTTTCACTCGCCAAGTGCTGCTGGATATATTTTGAGTCAATGGTACTTTGAGAATCCTCATCGGAATATTCTCGTTTCTTCATGAGTATACCCCCTTAAAGAATGGATTGTTCACCTTACTTCTTTCCCCCTATAAATTGGCTATATACAAACCTTTCCTTTTCTCATGGCGGCCAGCTCTTGTATTTTAAGCCCTTAGGCGGCGTATTCCCATGGAGTTACATTTAGCATTCCTGCCTTCACGATCTGTGATCGCCAAAACATCTCCAGATAAAGATATTTTTAAAATGAAGTTTTCAAGAATTCATGTAGTTCAGTTCCATAGACGTATTTTTCCTGCTTGAATCTTTCATTCCATTTGTTCATCTTCCGCTTTCCTTCGTAATCGTAACGGATGTAAACTCTCCTTTTTATAGGGCTCTTTTCGTAAACTTAGATACTATTTTATATTAACTTCGTAAGATAACGGCTTTATATTCTGCTAAGCCGGTTCTTTCAAAAAGCTTAGTTAGATGGATTATAAAAAAAGAGAGCCTAAAAAACATTAAAGAAAAATGAGAAACAAAAGGTCCCATACTCGATTGAGCAGGGCCCTTTTATAGGTTGTTTTCGCATATATTGTTGCTTTCGGATATCCCCGGATAGTAAGAGTTTTATTTCTGATGGAGGGAGAGCAGCTCTTTTCTTTTCGGTGACACCATTCTTCCCCCTCTTAATATTGTTGTTTTTTTGGACTTAGTATCGAATAGCAACAAAGTTTACGATAAAAGCCTTATTAAAATATCTTATTCACCATTAAGATGACTCCTGCCAGGAGCCAGAGGAGAACACCAGGTCAGATGGAAGGATTGAACCTCTTATACTTCATTTGATTCTCCACTTTGCTGCTTCAGGAACCGAACCTTGCTTGCATTTTTGCTGTTTGGACATATAAACGCTCCTCTTTGACCAGGACCAGGCCTCTTATTAGACTCTTAAAACCTTAAATTCCCCGCCTCCAAGCAAAGTTTTTACATAATCAATTTTTGCTTCATCAAAATAAACTTTGTCTTTTTCATTAACAAGGAATTGAATTCCTTCTATTTCTGTTACTTCATCTTTTTCTAAAGCTGACTCATCCAGAGTCAGACGCAGCTTAGGGCCTCCTCAGCCAATGCCCATTTCAAGACGGATGAACGGTTTTTTGCCTTGCTCGATGACGTCTTTTACTTGAGAACGAATAACATCTATTGCTGATTGAGTCACTTTAACCATTGATATGCCTCCTTTACAACAAGCTTTTATAGTTGAGGATATGCTTTCTCAATCCTCTAAAAAAAGGCTAAAATCCCTAGATAGTATGATTTTACCCTTTTAAGGGCAGCTATAACAGCAAAATCAAACTATTATAGTATATCCATCCAAATTTTAATGGCAGTTCCCAAGATCAGGAATGCCAGTATATATTGAAGAATCTTGGTATTTAGCTTCTTGCCAGCCATTGCGCCGAGCGGTGAGGCTATCAAGCTTGCAGCAACCATAACCAATGCGGGAAGATAGTCCACCTGCCCCGTGGTAATTTTACCGACTGTTGCTCCGATAGAAGAAATAAAGGTTATGGCAAGCGAAGAGGCAATCGTCATTCGTGTAGGGATTTTCAGTACGACCAGCATGATCGGCACAAGCAGGAAAGCTCCGGCAGCACCGACAATTCCTGCTCCCACACCAACAATCAAAGCCAACGAAGCTGCCAGCCACTTATTGAACTTCACTTTGTCCAGAGGAATGTCATCAATTCCTTTTTTGGGGATGAACATCATAACTGCTGCGATGAGAGCTAACACTCCATACACTAAATTGATTCCGCCTTCTGACATCAGTTTGGAACCATACCCGCCGACGAAGCTTCCGATTAAAATCGCACCGCCCATATAAACTATCAAAGTTTTGTTAAGATATCCGCCTTTACATAAGCCCAAACACCGCCGATCGTGGCGAAAAAAACCTGTACGGCACTGATGCCGGATACCTCATGGGCACTGAATGCTGCCAGCCCAAATAAAGGCGGGATGTATAATAACATGGGGTATTTGATAATTGACCCGCCTATCCCGAGCATTCCTGAAATATATGAACCTATGAAACCTATTAGAAATATAACGATAATAAATCCTATATCCATTCTTATACCTCCTTAAAAAAGGGAACCATGTATCGGTTCCCTCATATATTTACCCTTTTTTAATCCAAAACTTGAAAACATCATTCTCTTCTTCGTGATGAATTAGTTCATGGCCGCCTGATTTTGTCCAGGCTGTAAGGTCGCTTTTAGCTCCTTTATCTGTTGCGTGGATCTCCAGTATGTCTCCTGATTGAAGGTCATTGATGGCCTTTTTGGTTTTCACAATCGGCATTGGACATGCTAGTCCTTTTGCATCTAATACTTTTGTTGAATTCATTTTAATAGCCTCCTGAAAATGTTCATTGTATTTTATTGTTCCTTTATTTCTGTAATCGATAGTTACTAACGATGCCTAAATAGCTCATTTTGAAAAAAGATATTTTTAAGCCATATATAATCTCAAGTGTTATCTTACCGCGCAACGGTTGGGGCCGATCTCCATTTCACGCTGCTGGTCTCTATCTGGAGTGATTTTTCCCATGTTCGTCTTACGGATTTCCTGATAAGCATTTGGCTGAGGAGGAAGGTTTTCTGTTACAAGTGATCTGAATTCTGATTCATCATTGATATTCAATCCATGGTTTTGTGCATATAGTACACCAAGTTTTTCGGATACAGTTCCATCTTCATTTAATTCATCAATGACCATGAAGTGAGCAGGAAGAACGATCAAGTCATTGGAAAGTTCTTTGTACCGCGTGTAGAGTGTTTCACGAAGATCTCCTACCCAGTCTTCAGCCAAGCCAGCAAGGTCAGGTCTTCCGATAGAATCGATGAAGAGGATATCACCCGTCATCAGATACTGTTCGTCTACTACAAATGAAGTTGATCCAATTGTGTGGCCCGGTGAGTACAATGCGTGAATATTGATTTTTGTATTTCCGATTGTTACTTCATTGCCGTCTTCCAAAGCCGCATACTGGAATGTCACTTCTTCAGCATCTTTTGGAGGCAGCCAGTAGGTTGCTCCTGTATCTTCTGCAATAATGCGGCCGCCTGAAATGTGATCGGCGTGAAGGTGTGTATCGAATACATGAGTAATCCTGGCATTTACACTTTGCGCAAACTCCGTATAAATATCGGCCATTCTTGTTGAATCAATGATTGCGGCTTCACCGTTAGAGACTACCATGTAAGATAGGCAGCCTTTCCCAATGCGTACGAATTGGTAGAGCTCGCCCCCGTCTTTTAAGTCGCCTACTTTAACCGGCTCAAGATGTTCACTCCATGCTTTCATACCGCCTTCCAGGTAAGAAACGTCCACCCCTTCGTCAGAAATCATTTCCGCGACCATAACAGAAGACCCCTCTTTAGCACATACGACAAGAATATCTTTGTCTTTTGGCAGTTTATCCATGATTTCCTCAACGCCATCCAGAAGATCGAAGTAAGGAATATTTAGATAATCGAAATTGCGGCCTTCTATCTTCCAATCTTGAAAAGAGTCCTCATTACGAACATCAAGGATAAACAGATCTTCGTTATTGAATACTTTTTGTGTTACTTCTTTTGCATTCATAGCTTTTACAGTCATTTTTATTTACCCCCTGCGGTATTATTGTTTGTAAAAAAATTTAGTTGGGGACCTTATAGGACCCCGGATTTTGATTAATTGGTGTTTGATTCACTGGCGCCGGTCCACTGGCTCATTCCTGGAACAACGTTGATGACGTTACTGAAGCCATTCTCTGTTAGCTTTTGTGAAGCAAGATCGCTGCGGCTTCCAGTGCGGCAAACTACATAGATCTCATCTTCTTTGTTCAGTTCACTCATACGTGATTCTAATTCTCCCAATGGGAGTGAAACTGAATTTGGGATATGGTTAAATACATATTCCGCGGATTCTCTTACATCCAAGACAACAATGCTTTCTCCCAGTCTAGCCGCAAGTTGATCATTATCAATTACATGAGGATGTTTTTTCTCAATAGATTCTTCGCATGATGCTTTTCTCAAGTAATGCTTAAGGACTTCCCCTTCTTCAATTGTACCCAGATACTGATGCCCTGCTTTCTCGGACCAGGCCTTGATATCTGCTTTCGAGCCTTTATCGGTTGCTTCCACTTCCAGAACCTGTCCGGCTTCAAGTCCATTTATGGCCTTCTTCGTTTTTACAATTGGCATAGGACATGCCAGTCCTTTAGCATCCAATACTTCATTTACTTTGATATTTTCCATATGATAACCTCCAATTAATACGCCATAGGGTATAATTTTTCGTAAAAAAATTTATTCTGTTTTACCTTCCCAAGCAAGCATGCCGCCATTCATATTAATGACCTTATACCCCTGATTCTCTAAGAATTGACATGCACGGCCGCTTCTTCCACCTGAACGGCATACCATGATATATTCTTGTGATTTATCAAGCTCATTCATTCGAAATTCAACTAATCCCAAAGGAATATTGACAGCACCGGGAATTTTTCCCTCTGCCACTTCATTCGTTTCACGGACATCGATAATATTTGCAGGTTTACCTTCGTGTACAATTGTTTCGACTTCTCTTGGTGTGATCTCTCTCATATAGCATTCCTCCTTATTTTAAGCTCCTTTCCTGTAGCACATGCTGGGGAAAAGAGCATGAAACTAGCGAAATTATATTTATTTAGACCAGGCTCCCATACCGCCTTTTACATTGGCGACTTTATTGAAGCCTTTTTTCTTAAGAATTTTTGCTGCCTTATTGCTTCTCGTGCCGCTCTGGCACATCAAAACGATTTCTTTATTAGTAGTAAGTTCTTTGGTCTTGTAGGGTAATTCATATAGTGGGATGTTTTTAAAACCCTGAATATTTCTCTTGTTAAACTCACCTTTTGTCCTTACATCAATGAACATTTTGTCTTTATCCTGCAGTTCATTTTCCAGATCAGCTGTACTGATATGCCTTACACCTCTTGCGGGCATAAGACGCATAATAATGATGATGACTAAAATACCGACAAGGATATACCTCATGTAATCCAAGTAATTGGCCCCCTTATTAGATGAACAGGTTAACGTTACCGTCTTCTGCATCCGCTAAATATGCTGCAACCCCAGCATACTCGATACTATCCAATAATTCTTCTTTTTGCAAACCAAGAAGATCCATTGTCATCGTGCAAGAAACAAGTTTTACATCCTGTTCCTGAGCCATCTCAATCAAAGCAGGAAGTGACATTGCATTATGTTTCTTCATGACTCCTTTGATCATCTTTGGTCCCATCCCCGCAAAGTTCATATTGGAGAGCCCCATTTTATCTGCTCCTCTTGGCATCATCTTGCCGAACATCTTTTCCATGAATCCTTTTTTCACTTCGATATTCTCATCTTTTCGAAGCGCGTTCAATCCCCAAAAAGTATGGAAGATGGTAACTTCGTGATCATATGCAGCAGCGCCGTTCGCAATGATGTAAGCAGCCATGGCCTTATCATAATCTCCACTGAATAGTACGATAGTTGTTCTTTTTTTATCTGTCATTGTTTTCTCCTCCTGCTTAACTATTATTTATTTACCACTACCCTATGGGGTATTAAAGTTGTAAAAAAATTATCCCTTTTTAATCCAGAAAGTAAAGATATCCCTTTTTTCTTTATGATCCAACATCTCGTGACCGGTTGATTTTGCCCATGCTGTTAAGTCATTCTTAGCTCCTTTATCAGATGTAAGAACCTCCAGTACTTGACCTGGTTCCAAATCGTTCATAGCCTTCTTTGTTTTTATGATCGGCATTGGACAAGCCAAGCCCTTTGCATCTAATACTTTATCTGCATTCATCTTTATACCTCCAAATAATTTTTAGTAATACCTATAGGGGTATATTACTATGTGAAAAAAAGGTTGTCAACCCTTTTTAGTTTTATCTGCTTTTAACCAGCAGGTTGACAGCCTCTTTTATCATGTCGTCAGATTTTTCTCCACGTTTCTCCGCTTCCAGTACACATTCGACGAGGTTGGAACTTACAATGACTCCGACTGTTCTATCTACAGCAGAACGGACGGCGGATAATTGAGTGATGACTTCTTTGCAATCTTTGTTTTCTTCCATCATTTTTAGAACGCCTCTTAACTGGCCTTCCATACGTTTCACACGATTCTTGACCCCATCATTATATTCCATAACAATACCCCTTTCCCTTATTCTGATTTAGCGGAGATTGTTTTTCAGTCAAAGTATAACCTGCAACCTCAAATCCTTTTCTTCTCAGCATCCTGATGCTCATGTTTTTTTCAACCGGAGTAGATGCTGCGACATGTATCCGGGTGGCTGCCACATCGTCCCAGTTTCTTTTGATATACGCCACTGGGAGATTAACAGCATGAGGTATAGGATTGGCAGATGACTGGTTATAATCCCGAACATCTAATATGAGTATCGATTCCGTCTCTGCTGGAAGTTCAGTGCTGCACTGAACTCCTTTGACGGGAAAGTATCTATTATACATTGCAACCATTATGGTGCTTACTATGATAATCAATAATAACATTTTAATACCGCCCTTATCAATTTATAAGGAAACATCTTGCTTACATGAGTTATTTTATACCCCTGTAGGTATTAAGTCAACCTCTTTTTCCGAAACTAGGAGTTTTTGCTCTTTAGTAAAGCGGCGTTTTGGCTGCCAAATTTACCTAACCTTTTAAAATTCCCCTTGAAGCAAAGTGATTATGAGTTAATCCCCCAGTTAAAAGTGTGCAAGATGATTGGATAATGATTATCATGCTCCTTAGTACAATGAACAGTAGAAGAGATTCCTAAAAATCCTTCCATAATTTGAGCTTTTCAAAGGTCGCTAAATAGTCTTTCTATTCAATGTCCATGTTGATCGTTGAGTAAACTAATTATTCATTGTTGCAACAGTAACATATAAAAATTCGCAAAATCAATGGCAATGCTTACAATACCTATGAGAGATTATAAAAAAGGATGAATTCATCCTGTAAGCTTCCTCTTCATTAAATGCTTTTTTCCATACAGCCTATTAACCGCTCTTCAATATCTTTTGCGAATTCTTTCATGTTTTCATCGTTCAGCATGGAAATGAGTGAGGTAGGTTTCGGCATCCCTATCCTCGTTTCCCCGCCCTCTTGATAAACGACCATTTTACATGGAAGGAAGTAGCCCGCCATAGTGTTCTCATTCAGTACTCTTTGTGCTTCTTTCGGGTTGCAAACTTCTAGTACCCTGAATTCTTTTTCGAACTCCAATCCTTTTTCCTGAAGTTTCTCCTTTATATCAAAAGTCCAGAGTACCCCGAATTGTTCCTCCTTCAAGCTTGTTTCCAGGCTTTCCACTGCCTCATCAATGGTTTTAGGTGTTGAAAGAGTATAATCAAACATGAGCAGCCTCTCCTTAATATAATATTTAAAACCGTTTCTATCTGACTGCACACCGGTTTGGCCCGGTTTCCATCACGGTCTGTTGTTCTTCGTCAGGACTTTCTTTCCCCATATTTGTTTTACGGATCTCTTCATAAGAGTTCGGCTGAGGCGGCAGGTTTTCTGACACTGTTTTTCTGAACTCTTCTTGGTCATTAATATTTAATCCATGGTTTTCCTGATAGAGCGTACCGAGTTTTGCAGATATGCTTCCATCTTCATTCATCTCATTGATTCCCATATAATGAGCAGGCAAAACAAATAAATTTTCATCGAGGTCTTTATACCTCCGATAAAGAGTTGTACGAAGATCTCCTGCCCAGTCTTCTGCTTTACCTGCAAGGTCAGGGCGGCCGATCGAATCGATGAAAAGGATATCTCCTGTTAGTAAATACTGATCATCGATAATATAAGAAGTACTGCCGATAGTATGCCCCGGCGAGTACAAAGCTTTAATGATGGAATAACCTACCTCGTATTGGTCCCCGTCCTTGACCGGCTCATAGGAAAACTGCAAATCCTCAGCATCTTTTGGAGGCAGAAAGTATTCAGCCCTGCTGTGTTCAGTGAGTTCTCTTCCCCCTGAGATATGATCCGCATGCAAATGTGTATCAAGCACTCGAGTCAACTTGATATCATTTTCTGCCAGGATTTTTCTGTAGGGTTCCGTCATTCGGGCTGCATCCACAATTGCGGCTTCTCCGTTGGACTGAATTAAATACGACAGGCAGCCTTTACCGATCCGTACAAACTGATGCAAGGTTCCTCCTCCCTGCAAGTCACCTATTTTGATCGGTTCCAGATGTTCACTCCAGGCACTCATCCCGCCTGTTATTGAATAAACATCCGTATAACCTGCTTCGGCAATTACCTCCGCTGCTTTTAGAGAAAAATTTCCTTTATCGCAAATAACATAAATCCTCTGAGATTCAGGAAGCCTATCTAGGAAAGAGTCAATGCCTTTTTCCTTAATTTCTGTGTAAGGTGCATTAATGACCTCCACATTCCTGCCTTCAACTTTCCAATCATCAAATGCATCAGTGTTCCTAACATCTACAATAAAAACCTTTTCATTACTTAATACTTTTTGAGTTATAGATTATCATATTAAGTCGAACGGCTCGTAAATTAAAATAGCTCAAGTGGGTACACAATAGTTAACGCCAATCAACTAAGGAGTGTTCCCAAATGAGCTATACCCATATCGTACCACAGGAACGTGTATTAATTGAAAGTTATTGCCTGGAAAAGAAGTCGCTCTCCTATATTGCCGCACAGTTGAAAAGAAGCAAGAGCACCATTCATTACGAGCTAAAACGCTGTAAGCCTTATAATGCCCTGCAGGCCCAGCTCGACTACGATGCCAAGCGG
>NZ_VTEI01000016.1 GCF_008180415.1 Rossellomorea vietnamensis | reverse complement strand
ACTCACGCGGCGTTGCTCCGTCAGACTTTCGTCCATTGCGGAAGATTCCCTACTGCTGCCTCCCGTAGGAGTCTGGGCCGTGTCTCAGTCCCAGTGTGGCCGATCACCCTCTCAGGTCGGCTACGCATCGTTGCCTTGGTGAGCCGTTACCCCACCAACTAGCTAATGCGCCGCGGGTCCATCTGTAAGTGGCAGCCGAAGCCGCCTTTCCACTTTTCCTCATGCGAGAAAAAGAACTATCCGGTATTAGCCCCGGTTTCCCGGAGTTATCCCAGTCTTACAGGCAGGTTACCCACGTGTTACTCACCCGTCCGCCGCTGACTTCAGGGAGCAAGCTCCCATCAGTCCGCTCGACTTGCATGTATTAGGCACGCCGCCAGCGTTCGTCCTGAGCCAGGATCAAACTCTCCGAAAGAAGTTTGACTTGCTCATTTGCTATTTTTAAAGTATTAGCAACTTTGTAAGAAACATGTTCTTACTAGATTTACGTTGACGTTTTGTTTGTTTGTTTTGTTCAGTTTTCAAGGTTCAATCTGTGTCGCTCGTTTTTGGCGACTTAATTATCTTACCACTTCCAGCAAGCTGAGTCAACAACTTTTTTGAAGTTTTTAAAGATGTTTTTTTGTGAATCACTGTCGTAAAACAGCGACGTTTAATAATATATCAGGATACCAATTGAAAGTCAACGGTTCTTCACAAAAAAATTATTGACCCAGGCTTGTCCAGTTCTAATCCCGTTATTCTATCTTTCCTGCTGAACTTTCGTAGTCTTCATGTATTTAAGGCATTCTTTTTTTGAGGCAACCCTTTTAAATAAAGTGAATAATATTTTATATCTCTCATCCATAGCTCTTTTTACTATATGATCGATCCTGGAATCTTTTAAATCAAATAGTATTTCATCCATTTCTCTCTTTAATAGATATTCAATTTCCTGTCTCTCTCTTTCATTTATAAGGAAGCCCAGCAAAACATTCACCCCTTCAATGTTGTAATTGTAGTTTTTTCCAAAAGAGCCCAATTTATAATCACCATTTCACTTTTTCTGTAATATTTTTTCTTCGGACATGCATATGTTAGATTAGGAAATCGTCTCTTGGAGGGATAGTATGAATGTTTTTTACACATTAAATGGCCGAAAAGTTAAACAAGGCATTCTTATTCTGGTTATATCTTTCTTCACCGCTTTATTTATTTTTACGGGAAGTCTTTCTGCTTTGCCTGTTTTCTCAACGGATGATGGACCTAAAGCCATATATAAAGGGGATAAGGGCGTATCACTTACTTTCAATGTTGGATGGGGTGATGAAAAGGCAGAGCCGATTCTTAATGCACTTGAAAAACAGGGCGTTCAATCAGCGACCTTCTTTCTATCTGGTGCATGGGCGGAAAGGCACCCGGATCTTGTAGAGAAAATTAATAAGCAGGGATATGAAATCGGCAGCCTTGGGTACGCTTATAAGGATTACAGCGATATGGATGACGGGAAGGTAATTCAGGATTTACAGAAGGCTCAAGAAGTGTTTACGAAGCTTAACGTTAAAGATGTAAAACTTCTCAGGATGCCGACCGGTCATTTTGATAAAAGAGTTTTATCTATTGCAGATAAACTGGGATATACGGTCGTTCACTGGAGTGTGAATTCCCAGGATTGGACGAATCCCGGAGTGGAGCAGATTGTAGAGAATGTTTCTGCTGCTAAGAAAGGGGATATTGTCCTTCTTCACGCTTCTGATTCAGCTAAACAGACAGAAAAGGCCCTGCCGGAAATTGTGAAGTCTCTTAAATCAAAAGGGGATTTCATAAGTGTGTCTGAAATGATTGCGAATGGGAAAACTAAGACAACCTTAATACCATAAGAACAAAAGCTGAAGCGCCTCGATCAGCCCCGACAGGCAAATGTTCCTCAGAGAAAAAAAGGGGCTCTTTCCTTTTATTCTCTGAGGGTTATTTGACCCCGAGGGGCTAGGCGCTGAAGCTGGACGGATCAAAAGCTGAAGCGCCTCGATCAGCCCCGACAGGCAAATGTTCCTCAGAGAAAAAAAGGGGCTCTTTCCTTTTATTCTCTGAGGGTTATTTGACCCCGAGGGGCTAGGCGCTGAAGCTGGACGGATCAAAAGCTGAAGCGCCTCGATCAGCCCCGACAGGCAAATGTTCCTCAGAGAAAAAAAGGCGCTCTTTCCTTTTATTCTCTGAGGGTTATTTGACCCCGAGGGGCTAGGCGCTGAAGCTGGACGGATCAAAAGCTGAAGCGCCTCGATCAGCCCCGACAGGCAAATGTTCCAAAGAGAAAAAAGCCGTTTGGATTTGAGCCGCTGTCGTTTATCCAATCCACCATGTTTAAACTTTCTTTCCTTTAAAAAGACTCTTTTCGTAAACTTTGTTGCTATTTGATACTAATTCCGAAGAAATATCATTATCTATTAGGAAAAATACGGTAGTATCGAAAAGAAAAGAGCTACTGCTCCCTGATAAGAGATAAAACTCTTAGTATCCGGGGAAAAATCCGGCTCTTGGGATTTTTCCGAAAACAACAATATATGCGAAAACAGCCTTTGAAAAAGAGAAAAGAGGACTGACCCGGCAATCGGATCAGTCCTCTTTTTATTTTTTACTTTTTCTCTCTTCTTCAGACCTTCTATTGAACTTCGGCAGGGCCAGAAGCTGATAAGCATTACACGCCAGCAAAGCGAACAACATAAGGAAAAGCCATTTGCTCTCCTTTGCCTGCAAAACCGGAAGCCATTCAAGCACGGTAACAACGACCATGAAGAAAATCGCCGAAACAAATGTATTTTGTCCGGACTGCTTGTTCTTTAAATAAGCTACTACCAGCCCCGTCACGAGAATCAATGAAAACAAGAGGATATAAGATGGCTTGATTTCTCCATTTACCATAAAGCCATCAAAGCGGAAATAGACCAAATCAAACAACACAAAAAGGGTGATAACAATCTGAACTGTTTTCCAGAAAGAACGGAACATCCCCATTCCAAATTGATGAATCGTCAAATATGCAAAAAAGCCCATTTGGCTGATGACACTAAACGTAAAACCGACAACAACCAGCCATAAAAACACAGAGATGACTTTACCTAATTCAAAGTCGCTGAACCAGGGAGCAAATTCATCCCATCTTAATATTAATCCTGAAATACCAGTAACAAGTCCACCTATCATAAGCGTGGAGAAGAATAATCGAATCCAATTCCGGATAGTCACTTAGAAAATGCCTCCATTACAATTTTTTGCACTTCTTTGATTGTACCAAACGAGCATTTGAAAAATCCACATCAACTTTTCCCTCGGTATATTTTTTTTCATTTAACTCATATTAATTGTAGGGATATTTTGAAGTGAAAGGGGCTTTAAAATGAAAAAACTATCCTTACTTTTGGTACTGCTGCCGCTCCTCATACTATCTGCCTGTGGCGGCGGAGGAGGCGGACAAGCAAGCGCCAGCCAGCCTGACTACGACGAGACCAAGAAAATGGTTGTTGATATACTAAAAACAGATGATGGAAAGAAAGCGATTCAGGAAATCATGACGGATGAAAAAGTGAAACAGCAGCTGATCATGGATGAAAGTGTCGTAAAAGAGACCATTGTCACGACCCTCACATCAGAAAAAGGAAGCGAATTTTGGAAAAAATCCTTTGAAGATCCAAAATTTGCTGAACAGATGGCTAAGAGCATGAAAACTGAAAATGAAAAGCTTTTAAAAGACCTCATGAAAGATCCCGAGTACCAAGGAATGGTCATGGATATTCTCAAGGATCCAGAAATTCAAAAGGAAATCGGGGAGACGCTGAAGAGCAAGGAATACAGAGAACACCTGCAGCAGGTTGTAACCGAAACCTTTGAAAGCCCATTATTCAAAGCCAAGATTCAAGATATCCTGCTTAAAGCAGCCGGGGAAATGAAAGGCCAGGGCGGAGAGCAGGGTCAAGAAGGCGGGGGTGAAAGCGGCGGAGGTGAGTCCGGAGGCGGCGGAGGTTCCGAAGAATCCGGCGGTGAAGGCGGAGCTTAACTCCTTTTCGCATTATAAAAAGAGCAGTGAACCATATAAGTTCACCGCTCTTTTTTGCTCTAAGAAAGCAAGTTAATCACTTTGTGGGCGATGTCTCCATAGACTTTGCCTATGCGGTGGTCCACATCGTATACAGACGGAGCAAAGTCATCTTCATCCCAGTCAGGCTGTTGAAGAGGAAGTTGTCCAAGAAGCTCCGTTCTTAATTCTTCAGATAGCTTCTCGCCGCCTCCCCTTCCAAAGACATATTCTCTCTCTCCAGTCGTTTTGCTCTCGAAGTAAGACATATTTTCTATAACACCCAGGATTTCATGATCTGTGCTTAAGGCCATGGCCCCTGCACGCGCAGCAACGAAAGCCGCTGTAGGGTGAGGAGTGGTCACAATGATTTCTTTACACTGCGGAAGCATCGTATGAATATCAAGAGCTACATCTCCTGTTCCCGGCGGCAGATCCAGCAGCAGGTAATCAAGTTCTCCCCACTCCACTTCGCCAAAGAAGTTATTGAGCATCTTGCCAAGCATCGGTCCTCTCCAAATAACTGGAGCATTGTCTTCCACAAAGAATCCCATGGATATTACCTTCACCCCGAATCTTTCAACTGGAATGATTTTTTCACCTCTTACGACAGGTCTCTTTACAATTCCCATCATATCCGGAACACTAAATCCGTAGATGTCAGCATCAACCAATCCGACCTTTTTGCCTGCACGCGCCAGTGAAACAGCAAGATTTACGGCAACAGTTGATTTTCCAACGCCGCCTTTTCCGCTCGCGATAGCGATAAAGGTTGTCTTGCTTCCAGGTGAAAGCAGGCTGCCGGATTCCCCATCAACTTCAGGTTGTGCTCCTCTATGTTTTTCAAGCTCTTCTGGCGGAAGGTCAGCAAAACGAATACCAACCGTTTCAGCACCATTTTCTTTTAGTATCTTGACGATTTCCTGCTGCATCTTCATCTGTTCAGCAGTCCCCGTCTTCGCAATCGCTACCTTCACGCTGACATGGCTTTTCTCTTCTTTTACACTAACTTCAACAACACCGTTGGTTTCCTCGAGTGTTTTATGTAAGAAAGGATCTTTAATTTTATATAATAAATCTCTCACTTGTTGTTCTGTTAACATTCTTTACACCTTCCTTTAATACTGAATTCGTTTACATTCTTTTTCAGTATAACATATTCTAATTCTATTGAATTGTCTAACAGCTTGGAGGGAGAAAATAACATAAATTCATTTGATGACGGAAATCATTATGAGTATTTATTTCAGGATATTTTATCATCTGTTCATCAATCGGGAGTTATATCATCGAAAGAACCTGGCTCTTTTGAAAGCAGCTTGACTTTGCAATACACTGACTTACCCTTGCATTCATACCGGCAGGGCGAAGGCATAGCTGAGGTGATAAACATACACTCATATAGCCCTATCGAACTGTTTGGGTACGTATCTCAGGTTAAAAACGCTTACTCATGTTTCGATTGCAGCTTTGTGGAGACATAGCTCTGACTAAACCCGCTTACTTATGTATTCACTCCAACCTCTTGAAGACATATCTTCGGCAAAAACCACTCACTCATGTATCCACTCGAACCGCTTGAGGACATATCTTGGACTAAATCCGCTCACTCATGTATCCACTCGAGCCTCTTGGAGACATATCTCCAACAAAACCCCCTCACTCATGTATCTACTCAAGCCGCTTGAGGACATATCTCCATCAAAAAACACTCACTCATGTATCCACTCGAACCTCTTGGGGACATATCTCCGGTCAGAACCCCTCACTCATGTATCCACTCGAGCCGCTTGAGGACATATCTTGGACTAATTCCGCTCACTCATGTATCCACTCGAGCCTCTCGAAGACATATCTCCAGCAAGAAACCTCACTCATGTATCCACTCAAACCTCTTGAAGACATATCTCCAACAAAAACCACTCACTCATGTATCCACTCGAGCCGCTTGAGAACTTGAGGACATATCTCCAACAAAAACCACTCACTTATGTATCCACTCGAACCTCTTGAAGACATATCTCCAACAAAAACCACTCACTCATGTATCCACTCGAGCCTCTTGGAGACATATCTCCAGCAAGAAACCACTCACTCATGTATCCACTCGAGCGGCTTGAGAACTTGAGGACATATCTCCAACAAAAACCACTCACTTATGTATCCACTCGAACCTCTTGAAGACATATCTCCAACAAAAACCACTCACTCATGTATCCACTCGAGCCTCTTGAAGACATATCTCCAACCCCCCCCCTCACTCATGTATCCACTTGAGCCTCTTGGAGACATATCTCCAGCACAAACCACTCACTCATGTATCCACTCGAGCCGCTTGAGGACATATCTTGGACTAATTCCACTCACTCATGTATCCACTCGAACCTCTTGGAGACATATCTCCAGCACAAACCACTCACTCATGTATCCACTCGAGCCGCTTGAGGACATATCTCCAGCAAAAATCCCTCACTCATGTATCCACTCGAGCCGCTTGGAGACATATCTCCAGCAAAAGCCACTCACTCATGTATCCACTCGAATCTCTTGAAGACATATCTCCAACAAAAACCACTCACTCATGTACCCACTCGAGCCGCTTGGAGACATATCTCCAGCAAAAAACACTCACTCATGTATCCACTCGAGCATCTCGAAGACATATCTCCAGCAAAAACCACTCACTCATGTATCCACCCGAATCTCTTGAAGACATATCTCCGGTCAGAACCCCTCACTCATGTATCTACTCAACCGACGGGACATAACCAACCAACACTTTTACTAGCGGACCAACTTGCAAAGGAGGTACATCAATTGACAGATATTGCTTAGGTGCCAAATAAAAAAACTGAGAGGATTATTCCTCATCAGTTTTCTCATCATAATACTTTAGTACTCCTTCATATATAGAGGCTGCCACTTTTTGCTGGTATTTTTCAGTCATGAGATTGGCCTTTTCACCTGGATTGGAAAGAAATCCGATTTCCACCAGTGCACCTGGCTTGTTGATGTGCTTAACAAGATACACATTCTGGATTCCTTTTGCCTCTCTCTTCGTATTTTCCAGATTCCTGATCAGCTCTGACTGAATGGACGTGGCAACCTCTTTGTTTTCTTTAAACTTTGGATTATAAAACGTTTGTGCCCCGCTCCACCTGCTGGAAGGAATAGCGTTCAAATGAATACTTAGATACAGATCTGCATCTGAGGAATTGATGAGATCCAGCCGTTTTTTAAGGTCTTCCGTCTTTCGTCTGCTGTATCCTTTCATTCCTTCAGGTGCCAGGTCATGATCATCTTCCCTTGTCAGGATGACGAGTGCTCCCTGCTCCTGAAAGTAATCCCGCAGCATCAACGTTACATTCAATGCAATATCTTTTTCAAGGACCTTGGCGCTGCCCTCTCCGCTGTCAGCGCCTCCATCAGCTCCGCCATGCCCGGGATCCAGGTATATAATCTTCCCTGATAAAGGCAGGTTCCACGATTCCCATGTATTCGTGTCCAGCAATTTATACTGAAATATAAAAAAAAGGATGATGACTACTCCGGCAACCCCTATCATCTTCAGCTTATTGTTCATTTAATTTCCCCTCCCCCATCTCTATAAAAAATATGGGACAAGGGTAGATTTTAGAACTGCCGGAATAAATTTAATGCATTCTCATTTTATGTCTCTTGATGCCGTTTCTGTATCCTTCACTCCACCATGTTTCAACGAAATGTTCACAGCTGTAGTAAAAGGACTCATCCACTGCATTGGAAACACCGATCTCTGACCAATAAAGCCAGAAGTTATATAGTGTATCGATATAATGCTTCATCTCAGGTTTACACCGATTCTGAACTTCTTCTTCAGCCTCTCCGCCATAACCAAATTTGCTTAACTTGCCTCCAAGTAAATAGGCTTCTATAGCCACATCAAAGCAGGCTTCATCAAACCCCTGCTGCATCAAGACCCCGCCCTGTACTTTTATCTGTCCAAAATGCTTTCGGACACTTTCTTGGAGCATCTTTATTGAGATTTCCCGCAGCAGCTTCCTTTCATGCTGTATCTGCTTCTCTCTTCTCTTAGAATTAAATGAAGTAATAACGCTCAAAGCTGTTCCCTCCCTTTGAACGTATTTTTTGCTTAAAGTTCTACTTCATTCGAGCAATGGTTTCCAATTCTGCCTGGTGACCGTTATGCCCCCTGATATACGAATATAAATTTTTATGAGTTTTCAGCTGCCTGCAGGGCAGAGATGACCAACTAACATCATCACCTTGAGGTGATATTGCTTGAAATGTCCTTTACACGCTTCCTATGTGACACTTGAGCTTCATCTTTGGCTCGAACTGTCCTTTACATGCTTCCTATGTGACACTTGTGTCTTGAAGTTACCGCCGGGCTACTGAAAAACGATTATTATCTTAGGAAACAGCAAGTTTTTCGGCGCTTTCTATTTTTTCGACAAAATGACTGTTTCATGACTGCTTTCCCACCCTGGAAAATATCATATGTATCGGGATAAGAACGACGAAAGGATTTGAGCACACTATCAAGAAACAATATCCTCTGCAAGCCTATTCCCCCCTCCAAACCTTTAACAGCCTCTCGCACTATATAGGTAAACCGACTTGTCGACACAGTGATTATTAGCAGCATCAGGACAAACAAAAAAATCCCAGCTGGATAAACCAGCTGGGATCGAACGATAATAAATATTAACGTTTTGAGAACTGAGGTGCACGACGAGCGCCTTTAAGACCGTATTTTTTACGTTCTTTCATACGAGCGTCACGAGTCAGTAATCCTGCACGCTTAAGAGTTCCGCGGTATTCAGGATCAGCTTGAAGCAATGCACGGGCGATACCGTGACGGATTGCACCAGCTTGGCCAGTGTATCCACCACCGTTAACGTTTACCAACACATCGTAGTTGCCAACAGTTTCAGTTGCAACTAGAGGTTGTTTGATAACCTCACGTAGTGCTTCGAATGGGATGTAGTTTTCTACTTCACGATCATTAATAACGATTTTTCCGTTACCTGGTACTAAACGTACACGAGCTACTGAGCTCTTACGACGACCAGTTCCGTAATATTGAACTTGTGCCAAGATAATAACCTCCTCTTATTAATTATCCACGAAGTTCGTAAACTTCTGGTTGTTGTGCTTGGTGCGTATGCTCAGCGCCTGCGAAAACATGCAATTTCTTGAACATTTGACGGCCTAAAGATCCTTTTGGAAGCATACCTTTAATTCCAAGTTCAAGCATTTTTTCTGAGTAGTTTGTACGCATTTCAAGAGCCGTACGGGATTTCAAACCGCCTGGGTGCTGGCTGTGACGGTAGTAGATTTTATCGGTAAGTTTCTTACCTGTCAATTCAATTTTAGATGCATTAATGATGATCACGTGATCACCAGTGTCAACGTGTGGTGTGAAAGTTGGTTTGTGTTTACCACGTAAGATTGCTGCTACTTCGCTGGAAAGGCGACCAAGAGTCTTGCCTTCAGCGTCAACAACGAACCACTTACGTTCGATTTCATTAGCTTTTGCCATATATGTCGTACGCATGAGTTACCCTCCTAATATTTATCATTCATAAATCATTTAAGTTCCGATAGTATATATCTTTAATCACAATAAGATTCCGGGGCTTATCGTGGGGTTAATAACATACCATATGTTATAATATCTTGTTCACGCCGGGATGTCAAGGGAATGTTACACCTGGATTAGTTGTTTTAGAAAAAAAGTATAAAAGCTTTTCTAAATCCTCTGTTCAGTCAAGAATTTTCAGGTGCAAAGAATACGGTTTTTCTTCTTTGCAAAGAGGAGAAGCTAACCATTTTACAACCCTCAGTAAAAAACCTTCCACAAATACAACCCTTGAGGAGCAGCGGTTTTCCCTGCTGCACTGCGGTCTCTTGCCTTTAGCATGGCGCCCGCCTCTTCCGCGCTGTACTTGCCCCTTCCCACATCCAGCAAGGTGCCGGACAGGATCCGGACCATATTATAGAGGAAGCCATTCCCGGTATACGCAAAAGTTAGTTCATCTTCCCTTTCGCTTATATCAATTTTGTATAGTGTCCTGACCTTATCTTCCACATCCGTCTTAGCAGAACAGAAACTGGTAAAGTCATGCTCACCTATTAAATGCTCCGCTGCCTTATGCATTTCTTCTAAATTCAGGTGAAACGGGTAGTGCAAGGCGAAGTTCCTTTTAAAAGGATCTGCTGTTCTACTACGGTAAACAGAATACCGGTACTCTTTTTTCACTGCCGAAAAACGGGCATGGAAATCTTCCGGAACCATTTCTGCTGAACGGACCACAATTTCCGATGGCAGCTTACTGTTCAGCACAGCAGGCCACTTGTCCTCGGGAATAGAGAGCTTTGTATCAAAGTGAAAAACCTGCCCCTTAGCATGGACTCCGGCATCTGTTCTTCCAGAGGCCGTGATTCTCAACTCTTCCCCTTTATGGATGCTGCTTAAGGCCTTTTCAATTTCGAGCTGGACCGTACGTTTCCCCGGCTGCACCTGATACCCTGCAAACGGGGAGCCATCATAGGCCACAGTACACTTTATTCGCTGCATAGAAACACTCCCATTATCCTCTTAATACTAATAGGACCGCGGCCAGTACCACGAGGGATCCCAGGACAGCCGTGTCGGTTCCAGTCCATCTCAAAACCCGGTATTTCGTCCTGCCTTCGCCGCCTTTATACCCTCTGGCTTCCATGGCCGTCGCCAGATCCTCTGCCCTTTTGAACGCACTGACGAACAACGGGATTAACAGGGGTACAATGGACTTGATCCTCTCTTTAACCGGTCCTGTGGCCAGTTCTGCTCCTCGGGCTGTCTGAGCCTTGATGATCTTGTCCGTTTCTTCCATTAGTGTAGGAATGAAGCGGAGGGATATACTCATCATCAGTGCCATCTCGTGCACCGGAAACCTGATCTTCTTCAACGGGTTCAGCAGGGTCTCGAGACCGTCCGTAATGGAGATGGGCGAGGTGGTAAGCGTTAATAGGGTTGTCACAATGATTAAATAGGTGAATCTTAAAGAAATGAATACAGCCTGCCTGAGACCCTCTTCATAGATTTTGATAAAGCCGAAGTCTGCCAGGACCTCTCCCTCTTTAGTAAAAAAGATATGAAGAAGAAAAGTGAACAGCACGAGCCACATCACCGGCTTCAGTCCTCCAAGGAGAAACTTCAGCGGAACCTTTACCGAGAGCATGGCACTCAGCGTAAAAGCTCCAAGTACTGCATAGGTGACAGCATTATTCGCAAGAAAAACTATACATATAAAGGCAAAAATAAAAATTAACTTAGAGCGCGGATCCATTCGGTGTACAAATGAATCGCTCGGTATATAACGGCCGAATATCATTTTATCCATCATGGCTGTTCACCGCGTTCTGAGATGGCTCCCATTTCGGCAGCCAATTCTTCGATGGTCAGACATGTCTTACTGAATTTCATTCCAAGCTTCTGCTCCATACTATATTGGAATTTCACCACTTCCGGCACATCCAGCCCAAGTGAAAACAACCATTCCGGTTTTGAGAAAATATCTTGAGGAGATCCTTTCCCCACAAGCTTGCCTTTTTGCATAATGACGATTTCATCCGCATACTGAGCAGCATCTTCCATACTGTGTGTGACAAGTACAGTAGTCAGACCTTTTTCTCTATGGATCCGATGAAACATCTCCATGATTTCTGTCCTTCCCCTTGGGTCAAGACCTGCTGTTGGTTCATCCAGTACCAGCACATCCGGCTCCATTGCTAGGACGCCTGCAATGGCCACTCTTCTTTTTTGTCCCCCTGAAAGATCAAAAGGAGAGCGCTCCAGTACATCCTCATTCATCCCTACAATCCGAATTAATTCCTTCGCTCTTCTTTCTGCCTCTTCCTGTGTGGCGCCAAAGTTAAGAGGGCCGTAGCATATATCTTTTAATACTGTTTCTTCAAACAGTTGATGTTCAGGAAATTGGAACACGATACCTACGCGTTTCCTGATTGGCTTTAATTGTTTATTTTTCTTTTTGGGAGTTATTTCATATTCTCCTATGACTACTTTTCCTGCTGTCGGTTTCAATAGAGCATTCAAGTGCTGAAGAAGAGTGGATTTTCCCGAACCGGTATGCCCTATGACCGCTGTATACTTTTTTGAAGGCAGAAGGAGGTTGAGATCCTTAAGTGCCAGCTTTTCAAAAGGGGTGCCTGCGGAATAACGGTATTCTACTTTTTCGAGTGATATGTCCATAAATCCCTCACCAATTCTTCTTGTGTCAAATAGGTATCTGCCAGAGCAATCCCACTGTTTCTCAACGCTTTTGCCATCCTGCCGGGAAAGGGGATATCCAGTCCCAGGGCAGTTAATTCTTCATCAAGCTTGAAAATCTCCAAAGGAGTTCCTTCTTTGAACACCTCTCCTTTATTCAAAACGACCATCCTGTCAGCCTTTGCTGCCTCCTCCAGGTCATGGGTAATCGAAATGACAGTAAGACGGCTGTTTTCTTTTAGCTCACGGATCGTTGCTAACACTTCCTGTCTTCCTTGGGGATCCAGCATGGAGGTGGCCTCATCCAGGATAATGATGTCCGGTCTTAAGGCAACCACACCGGCAATAGCCACACGCTGCTTCTGTCCTCCAGAGAGGTGGTGAGGTTCTTGATTAAGAAAATCACTCATTTTGACCAACTTAAGAGCTCCAAGGACTCTCTCTGCCATGGCATCCTGGGCGATTCCGTGATTTTCTAAACCAAAAGCCACATCATCTTCAACGGTAGTACCCACAAATTGATTATCGGGATTTTGAAAAACCATTCCGACCTTTGCTCTGATATCCCATACACTTTCTTCAGTCAGGGAGATGCCATCAACGGTAACGGCCCCATTCTCAGGAAACAGCAATCCATTGAGCATCTTGGCCAATGTCGATTTGCCGGAACCATTATGCCCGACAATGGCCAGCCATTCAGAATCATATACTTTTAAGGAGATATCATTTAATGCATATCCTTCTTGATCATTATAACGGTAGCTCACGTTCTCTATTGAAATGCGTTCTGTCATAGTGATCCCTCCTCTAATCTCTTCTAAGCTCATTGTGTTCTCTTTTAATTTCAGAGCAAATGGGAAAACTACTTTTAATGGAGTTCCCGCCACTTAAAAGGTCCCCAATACAAAAAAAAGCCTGCACCTCGTTCCAAAAACAGCCGCGGCTGTCTTGTTCACTGCAGGAACGGACTTCTATCAAATAGAAGCTGGAAGAGGTGCATGGAGCTAGACGGGTCATTTCTGAGAATGCCCATCATAACGCTCTGCTTTTTGTGTATTGACCAGGGTGTAAACAAAAAGGGCTAGAAGCAGTTAACAAAATAACTGTCCTGCCCTCGTTGTGTAAAATGAAATTATACTAGCTCAATGATAACCATTGGAGCACCGTCACCACGGCGAGGTCCAAGCTTCATGATACGAGTGTATCCGCCTTGACGCTCTGTGTAGCGGCCAGCGATGTCAGCGAATAACTTTTGAACTGCATCTTGGTTCTCTTCAGCGTTAGCTACTTCATGACGGATGAAGCTTGACGCTTGACGACGTGCATGCAAGTCACCACGTTTTCCTAATGTGATCATTTTCTCAACAACTGAGCGAAGTTCTTTTGCACGAGCTTCTGTTGTTTCGATACGTTCGTTGATGATTAGGTCAGTAGCCAAATCGCGAAGCATTGCTTTTCGTTGAGCGCTAGTACGTCCTAACTTTCTGTATGCCATTTAAGATTCCCTCCTTTGTTAGATCGTTAAATAACGTTTTGCCTAACTCAGTCGTCCTTGCGTAAACCTAAGCCCAAGTCTTCAAGCTTAACTTTTACTTCTTCCAAGGATTTACGTCCCAAGTTGCGAACTTTCATCATATCTTCTTCAGTCTTGTTGGCAAGTTCCTGAACAGTGTTGATTCCAGCGCGCTTCAAGCAGTTATATGAACGAACAGATAGATCTAGTTCTTCTATAGTCATTTCAAGAACTTTCTCTTTTTGATCCTCTTCTTTTTCTACCATGATTTCAGCATTCTGAGCTTCGTCAGTAAGACCGACAAAAATGTTAAGATGCTCATTTAGAATCTTGGCGCCAATAGAAATTGCTTCTTTAGGGCCAATGCTTCCGTCAGTCCAAACATCAAGAGAAAGCTTATCAAAGTTAGTCAACTGACCAACACGAGTGTTTTCTACTTGATAGTTAACGCGTGAAACTGGAGTGTAAATTGAGTCGATTGGGATCACGCCGATTGGCAGGTCCTCACGTTTGTTTTGAACAGCAGGTGTATATCCTCGACCTCGTTGAGCAGTCAGACGCATACGGAAGTTGCTGTTAGTAGACAATGTAGCAATGTGCAGGTCCGGATTAAGGACTTCAACATCACTATCATGAGTAATATCAGCAGCTGTTACTACGCCTTCACCTGGTACATCGATTTCAAGCGTTTTCTCTTCATCAGAGTAAATCTTCAGAGCAAGCTTTTTGATATTCATGATGATTGTCGTTACGTCTTCCACGACACCTTCAATTGTTGAAAATTCATGCAGTACGCCATCAATCTGAATGGACGTTACAGCAGCACCAGGGAGTGAGGACAATAGGATACGACGTAAGGAGTTACCCAAAGTTGTACCATACCCACGCTCGAGTGGTTCTACGACGAATTTCCCAAATGCGGCATCATCGCTGATCTCAACCGTTTCAATTTTTGGTTTCTCAATTTCGATCATTAATATTTACCCTCCTTCAAAACGTCAAAATCCCGGTTTTAGGTTTATCACCGAAATTTCCCATGCTTACGTTCCCGATTGCGTACCAACAACTGGTTTAACCCTCTCTTTATGAACGTATCATTTTATCATATCCATTATTGACACGGATACAAAATTTATACAGAGAAATTAAACGCGGCGACGTTTTGGCGGACGACATCCATTATGAGGAACTGGAGTAACGTCTCTGATTGCAGTAACTTCAAGTCCTGCAGCTTGAAGAGCACGGATTGCTGCTTCACGGCCTGCACCTGGTCCTTTTACTGTTACTTCAAGAGTTTTTAATCCGTGTTCCTGGGATGCTTTTGCAGCAGTTTCAGCAGCCATTTGGGCAGCAAAAGGAGTCGATTTACGAGAACCTTTGAACCCTAAAGAACCTGCACTTGACCATGCTACAGCATTACCATGAACGTCAGTGATCATTACGATAGTGTTGTTGAATGTAGAACGAATGTGTGCAATACCAGATTCGATATTCTTTTTCACACGACGCTTACGAGTGTTAGTTTTACGTGCCATTTTAAGATGTACCTCCTTTACCTATTATTTTTTCTTGTTCGCTACAGTCTTACGAGGACCTTTACGAGTACGAGCGTTGTTTTTAGTGTTTTGACCGCGAACAGGTAAACCTCTGCGGTGGCGGAGACCACGGTAAGAACCGATTTCCATTAGACGTTTGATGTTAAGAGAGATTTCACGACGAAGATCTCCTTCAACTTTCAATTTGTCTACGATATCACGGATTTTACCAAGTTCATCATCAGTCAGGTCGCGAACGCGAGTATCTTCAGATACACCTGATTCAGCAAGAATTTTCTTAGCTGTATTTTTACCAATACCGAAAATGTATGTTAATGAAATGACAATACGTTTGTCACGTGGGATATCAACACCAGCAATACGTGCCATATTAAAAGCGCACCTCCTTCTTTATTAGCCTTGTTTTTGTTTGTGTTTAGGGTTTTCACAGATAACCATGACTTTACCGCGACGGCGAATAACTTTACATTTTTCGCAGATCGGCTTTACGGATGGTCTGACTTTCATCTTATTCTAACCTCCTTGAGAGTACGGAGTGCAATGAATTATTTATAACGATAAGTGACTCTTCCACGAGTCAGGTCATATGGAGATAGTTCAACAGTAACTTTATCTCCTGGCAGGATTCGGATGAAGTGCATACGAATCTTACCGGATACGTGAGCAAGTACCGTATGACCATTTTCTAATTCTACCTTAAACATAGCGTTAGGCAAAGTTTCTACTACTGTGCCTTCCACTTCGATTACATCATCTTTCGCCATCGAATTCGTCTCCCTTCTTAACATCTTCTAAGACTTCGTTCAAAAACTTTGTTAGAGCGTATCGCAGTTTTCCATTCGTCACCCGCCCAGTTTCTGTTAAACTGTTCTGAACTTCTGGAGAGATATAATTGTGAAAATAGAGATGTTGAATGTTTTTCTTCTTAGGACGATCAAACTTTCGCTTATCTCCATCAGCAATTAACACAAACCGTTCATCCACTTTTTGAATGATTACCGAGTACTGCCCGGCATCTCTTCCTTTTCTGGTTGAAACGATCTGCCCTATACATGGAGTCGTATCGGACTCGATCAATCAGATCACCTTCACTTAGGCTTTCGTTAAAATCTCGTAACCTTCTTCTGTAATAGCAATTGTGTGTTCAAAGTGCGCACACATTTTACCATCAACTGTAACAACTGTCCAGTTATCAACTAATGTCCTTACATAACGACTGCCTGCATTTACCATAGGTTCAATAGCAAGTACCATACCAGGCTTTAGACGCGGACCTCTGTTTGGCGGACCATAGTGAGGAATTTGGGGATCCTCATGTAAGTCTTGACCAACACCGTGCCCGACATACTCACGAACAATGGAAAACCCTTCTGCTTCAACATAGGTCTGAATCGAATGAGAGATGTTCGATAGGCGTTCACCTGGTTTTGCTTCTTTTAAGCCTAGATATAATGATTCCTCAGTTACATCCAGCAGTCTTTGAGTTTCGTCATCTATAGTTCCAACAGGATATGTCCAAGCGGAATCACCATGATAACCATTGTATTTAGCACCGATGTCGATGCTGATAATATCACCGTTTTTCAACGTGCGGTCACCCGGAATTCCATGAACCAATTCATCATTTACGGAAGCACAAATGCTGCCACGAAACCCATTATAACCTTTAAAAGAAGTAATTGCACCATTTTGACTTATGAATTTTTCAGCGATTGCATCCAATTCACCAGTCGTTATTCCCGGGGCAATATGCTTTTGCAATTCCTTGTGAGCAAGTGCGACAATCCTGCCAGCTTCACGCATGATGTCTAACTCACGAGGTGTTTTACAAATGATCATTAGCGAGAGCTCCCGATTAGTTCATCAATATCAGAGAAAACCTCTTTGATATCTCTCTGGCCGTCGATGTTAACTAAGTAACCCTTATCTTGATAGAAATCAAGAAGCGGCTGAGTTTGTTTAATATTGACATCCAAGCGGTTCTGAACAGTTTCTTCATTATCATCTGCACGCTGATAAAGGTCACCGCCGCAGCGGTCACAAACGCCCTCTTCACTTGGCGGATTGAATACTAGGTGATAAGTTGCGCCGCACTTTTTGCAGATGCGACGGCCTGTCAGGCGTTCCATCAAGACTTCTTTATCTACCTGTATGTTAATCACATAATCAATTTTCTTATCCAGGTCGGTTAGGATAGTTTCCAGAGCATCTGCCTGAGCAACCGTTCTTGGAAAACCATCTAAAAGGAAACCTTTATGGCAGTCTTCTCTGCTGAGACGTTCACGAACGATTCCGATTGTAACTTCATCAGGAACCAATTCACCTTTATCCATAAAAGATTTAGCTTTCAAGCCCAGCTCCGTTTCCTCTTTCATTGCGGCACGGAACATATCGCCGGTTGAGATATGGGGTATTCCATATTTCTCGACGATCATTTCAGCCTGAGTACCTTTTCCTGCACCTGGCAGACCCATTAAAACTATATTCACTTGAATTCCACCTCAGTCTCTATTAGGGTTTCAGGGAACCGACGTCCCCAAAACCTTTTTTTATTTAATGAAGCCTTTGTAGTGGCGTTTCACCAACTGAGCTTCCAGCCCTTTCATCGTTTCGAGTGCAACACCCACAACGATCAGCAAGCTTGTTCCTCCAATTTGAGCCGCCTGAGGCAGACCTGCAAATTTTATGAAGAAAACAGGAAGAATGGAAATGACGGCTAAGAATATCGCTCCAACAAAAGTCAGTCGATATAATACCCTGGTCAAGTATTCTTGAGTGGTTTTACCCGGACGGATACCAGGGATATAGCCACCTTGCTTCTTCAAGTTCTCTGACATTTGTTCAGGGTTGACTTGAATGAAAGCATAAAAGTACGTGAATGCGACGATCAACGCAACATAGATGATCATTCCGATCGGCTGCGTATAATCAAACACATACTGAATCGTACTTGTTACATCATTCGTACCAAAGAATGATGCGATGGTTTGCGGTGTAATGATGAAGGAAATCGCGAAGATTACCGGAATTACACCTGCAGCATTGACTTTCAACGGCAAGTGAGTCGACTGTCCTCCGACAGGGCTGCGTCCTACCAATCGCTTAGCGTATTGAATAGGAATCTTTCTCAGAGCCTGCTGTATGAAGATAACACCCACTGTGATTGCCACGATTGCCAATAGGATCAATATTGTCACAACAATACGAAGGAACAGCTGTTCACCAGCGCCTTCTAACTGAGATGCATAATATTGGTTTACTGCATTAGGGATAGCTGCAACGATACCTGCAAAAATCAAGATTGAAATACCGTTTCCAACTCCCTTGGCAGTGATCTGCTCACCGAGCCATAATAGAAATGCCGTACCAGCAGTCAAAATGAGTGCAATTAAAAGGTACGTCGCGACACTTGGGTTCGGGATTAAAAATCCACCGTACAATTGATTAAATCCATATGACATACCCAAAGCCTGGATAAAACCTAATACGATCGTGAAATAACGGGTAAACTGAGCTAACTTACGGCGGCCAACATCCCCCTGTTTAGACCATTCCGTAAATTTAGGCACAACATCCATCTGCAAAAGCTGCACAATGATAGATGCTGTGATGTACGGCATGATCCCCATAGCAAAGATCGAGAAGTTTTGCAGAGCTCCTCCGCCGAATGTATTCAGGAAGCCGATCAAGCCGGCTTGTTCTTGCATTTTCAGCACATCTGCGTCAACGCTTGGCACTGGAATGAATGTACCTAAGCGAAAGACTACTAACATTAGAAGGGTGAAAATAATTTTGTTTCTTATATCACCCACGCGCATAAAATTGGAGATTGTCTGAAACATTAAATCACCTCGGTTTTACCGCCAGCAGCTTCAATTGCTTCTTTAGCAGTGGATGAGAATTTGTTTGCTTTTACTGTAAGCTTTTTCTCAATATTACCTTTACCAAGAATCTTGATTCCAGATTTTTCGCTGCTTACTACTCCCGTTTCAATAAGAAGTTCAGGAGTAACTTCTGTTCCTTCTTCAAAACGATTTAATGCATCTAGGTTAACGATTGCAAATTCTTTACGGTTGATGTTTGTGAAACCGCGCTTAGGAAGACGTTGGAATAAAGGTGTTTGACCACCCTCGAAACCAGGACGAGTTCCACCGCCAGAACGAGCGTTTTGACCTTTGTGGCCTTTACCGGAAGTTTTACCATTTCCAGAACCAGTTCCACGGCCTACACGATTGCGCTCTTTGCGAGAACCTTTAGCAGGTTTTAATTCATGTAATTTCATGTCGGCACCTCCTTATTTACAAAGAATCTAATTAAGCTTCTTTAACCGTGACTAAGTGAGCAACCTTATTGACCATACCGCGGATAGCAGCATTATCTTGTTGTTCAACTGTTTGATGAAGCTTACGTAAGCCCAGAGCCTTAACTGTTTCGCGTTGATCTTTCGGACGACCAATCACACTGCGAGTGAGGGTAATTTCTAGTTTGTTTGCCATAGTTATCCCTCCTTATCCTAACAGTTCTTCTACTGATTTACCACGTAATTTCGCTACGTCCTCAGCACGTTTTAATTGTTTTAAACCTTCGATTGTAGCACGGATCATGTTGATTGGAGTGTTGGATCCCAATGATTTAGAAAGGATATCCTGAACACCAGCAAGTTCAAGTACCGCACGAACCGGACCACCAGCGATGATTCCTGTACCGGCAGAAGCAGGTTTGATAAGGATTTGTCCAGCACCAAAACGACCGATTACTTGGTGAGGAGTAGTTCCACCTACCATAGGCACTTCAACAAGATTTTTCTTCGCATCTTCAATTGCTTTACGGATAGCATCAGGTACCTCTTGAGCTTTACCAGTACCGAAACCTACGTTACCGTTTTTGTCTCCGACAACTACAAGAGCAGCGAAGCGGAAACGACGTCCACCTTTAACTACTTTCGCAACACGGTTGATCGTTACTACGCGTTCTTCAAGTTCTAGTTTGTTTGGATCAATTCGACGCATCTATATGTCCCTCCTTTTTTATTAAAATTCTAAGCCGTTTTCACGAGCTGCATCGGCTAATGCTTTTACGCGGCCGTGGTATAGGTAACCTCCACGGTCAAAAACTACTGATTTCATACCTTTTTCAGTTGCACGTTTGGCAATTAGTTCACCGACTTGAGCTGCTGCATCTACGTTTGCAGTAGAGTCAAGGTTGATCTCTTTATCTACAGTAGAAGCACTTGCCAAAGTTACACCATTAACATCATCGATCAATTGAGCGTAGATGTTTTTATTTGAACGATATACGTTTAAACGAGGACGTTGTTCTGTACCAGTAATTTTAGAACGTACACGAGCATGTCTTTTCTTACGCGTTTTGTTTTTAGATGGCTTAGTGATCATTAAGGTCACTCCTTTCTACTGCCTAAGCGGCATTATTTACCTGTTTTACCTTCTTTACGGCGTACGAACTCGCCTTCATAACGGATACCTTTGCCTTTATAAGGCTCAGGAGGACGGACAGCGCGGATGTTGGAAGCAATCGCACCAACACGCTCCTTGTCGATACCTTTGATTGAAATCTTTGTGTTAGCCGGAACTTCGATTTCGATACCATTCTCAGGTTCGAATTCAACTGGGTGAGAGTAACCTACGTTCAATACAAGCTTAGTTCCTTGTTTTTGAGCACGGTAACCTACACCGATAAGTTCAAGGTTTCTTTCGAATCCTTTAGAAACACCTTCAACCATATTAGCGATCAAAGCACGAGTCGTTCCGTGTAATGAACGATGTTCTTTTGATTCAGATGGACGAGAAATGTTCACTACGTTTTCTTGGACTTCTATATTAATATCCGGGCTGAATGTACGAGACAATTCACCTTTAGGACCTTTTACAGTTACGTTATTGGCATCAGTAGTGATTGTAACGCCTGCTGGCACCTCGATAGGTTTTTTACCTACACGTGACATACTGTTGCACCTCCATTCATTTCAAAAATATTACCAAACGTATCCTAGTACTTCTCCACCGACTTGCTGAGCACGAGCTTCTTTATCAGTTAGAACTCCTTGAGAAGTTGAAACAAGAGCTACTCCCAAACCGTTAAGTACTTTAGGAACTTCATCAGCTTTTGCATAAACGCGTAGACCTGGTTTAGAGATACGCTTTAATCCAGTGATAACACGTTCGTTATTAGAACCGTATTTTAAGAAGATGCGGATAACACCTTGCTTGTTATCTTCAACAAATTCCACATCGCGTACGAAACCTTCACGTTTAAGGATTTCTGCGATTTCTTTTTTGATGTTAGAAGCAGGTATTTCTAGCTTCTCGTGACGTACCATATTCGCATTACGGATGCGAGTAAGCATATCTGCAATTGGATCTGTCAATGTCATATTAATTTACCTCCTTCCCAAAATAGGGTTTTACCAGCTAGCTTTTTTAACGCCAGGAATTTGACCCTTGTAAGCAAGTTCACGGAAACAGATACGGCAAAGTTTGAATTTGCGGATTACTGAATGTGGACGGCCACAACGCTCACAGCGAGTGTATCCTTGAACAGGATGCTTAGGTTCACGTTTTTGTTTTGCGATCATTGATTTTTTAGCCACATTTTCGCCTCCCTTATTTAGAGATTACTTTTGAAATGGCATTCCGAATTGTGTCAATAACTCACGTGATTCTTCATCAGAGTTTGCTGTAGTAACGATAACGATATCCATTCCGCGTACTTTGGAAACTTTATCATAATCGATCTCTGGGAAAATCAACTGCTCTTTAACACCAAGAGTGTAGTTACCGCGACCATCGAATGCTTTTTTAGAAATACCGCGGAAGTCACGTACACGAGGTAGAGATACAGAGATAAGCTTATCTAGGAACTCATACATGCGTTCGCCGCGAAGAGTTACTTTCGCACCGATTGGCATACCTTCACGAAGACGGAAACCTGCGATAGATTTTTTTGCTTTAGTTACAACTGGTTTTTGACCAGTGATTAGTGTTAATTCTTCAACAGCAGTGTCCATTGACTTTGCATTTGAAACAGCATCGCCGACACCCATGTTAATAACGATTTTGTCGATCTTTGGAACCTGCATTACTGATTTATAGCTGAATTTGCTCATTAGAGCTGGAGTAATTTCGTCATTAAATTTTGCTTTTAGGCGGTTCATTTGAGTACCTCCCTTCTTCTTTAAACTATTTATCTAGAACTTCACCAGATTTTTTTGCTACACGTACATTCTTACCATCAACCTTCTTGAATCCAATACGAGTTGGTTCATTCGTCTTAGGATCAAGCAGCATAACATTCGATACATGAACAGGTGCCTCTTGGCTGATGATTCCGCCTTGCGGATTCCCTTGAGAAGGTTTTGAATGTTTTTTGATAACATTGATTCCTTCTACGATCACACGGTCTTTTTTAGGTAGTGATGTTAGTACAACACCAGTTTTACCTTTATCTTTACCTGTGATTACCATTACTTTATCGCCTTTTTTTACATGCATTAGTCGCACCTCCTCTTAACGCACAATAGGTTCTATTAAAGAACTTCTGGAGCTAAAGATACAATTTTCATAAAGTTATTTTCGCGCAATTCACGTGCTACTGGTCCGAAGATACGAGTACCACGCGGTCCTTTATCATCACGGATAATTACACATGCGTTTTCATCAAACTTAATGTAAGTTCCGTCTGTACGGCGGACACCGCTCTTTGTACGAACAACAACAGCTCTAACTACGTCGCCTTTTTTAACAACGCCACCTGGTGTTGCTTGTTTTACTGTACATACGATAACATCACCGATATTAGCTGTTTTACGGCCAGATCCGCCAAGTACTTTAATAGTCAAAACTTCACGAGCACCAGAGTTGTCGGCAACTTTCAAACGAGATTCTTGTTGAATCATCTAGGTAACCTCCCTTCGGAAAATAAATATCCGAACTTTTATTAAATAATTACTGCTTTTTCTACTACTTCTAGTAAGCGGAAACGTTTTGTAGCTGAAAGCGGGCGAGTTTCCATAATACGAACTACATCACCAGTTTTAGCTTCGTTCTGCTCATCATGAGCCTTGAACTTTTTAGAGTACTTTACGCGTTTGCCGTACAATGAATGTTTTTTGTAAGTTTCAACTAGAACTGTAACTGTTTTATCCATTTTATCGGAAACAACACGTCCAGTGTAAACCTTACGTTGATTGCGTTCACTCATTCTGCAAACCTCCTCTCAATTTATCGATTGTTAACCCCGATCTCTCTTTCATGGATAACAGTTTTCATACGAGCGATCGCCTTACGTACTTCACGAATACGGGCAGTGTTTTCAAGCTGTCCTGTCGCAAGCTGGAAGCGAAGGTTGAATAGTTCTTCTTTTAAAGATTTTACTTTTTGATCAATTTCGGCAGTGGTTAGGTCACGAATTTCATTACTTTTCATTTGATTCACCACCAATTTCTTCACGTTTCACAAACTTAGTTTTGATAGGAAGTTTGTGTGATGCAAGACGAAGCGCCTCACGAGCTACCTCTTCAGATACACCTGCAATTTCAAACATGATCTTGCCAGGCTTCACTACTGCTACCCAGCCTTCAGGAGCACCTTTACCAGAACCCATTCGGACTTCTAGAGGTTTAGCAGTGTAAGGTTTATGAGGGAAAATTTTAATCCACACTTTACCGCCACGTTTCATGTAACGAGTCATAGCAATACGTGCAGCTTCGATTTGTCGGTTAGTGATCCAAGAAGCTTCTACAGCTTGAAGGCCATATTCACCGAATGCAACCTCTTGGCCGCCTTTTGCGCGTCCACGCATTTTACCACGATGTTCACGACGATACTTAACGCGTTTAGGTAATAACATAATTATTTTCCTCCTTCCTCAGATTTCTTCTTAGCAGGAAGGACCTCTCCACGATAGATCCATACTTTAACACCAAGTTTACCGTAAGTTGTGTCAGCTTCAGCATGAGCATAATCAATGTCAGCGCGAAGTGTATGAAGTGGAACTGTTCCTTCGCTGTAATGTTCAGCACGAGCGATATCTGCACCGCCAAGACGACCAGATACTTGAGTTTTGATACCCTTAGCTCCTGCGCGCATTGCACGTTGGATAGTTTGTTTTTGAGCACGACGGAAAGATACACGGTTTTCTAATTGACGAGCGATATTCTCTGCAACTAGCTTGGCATCTAGGTCAGCTCTCTTGATTTCAACGATGTTGATGTGTACACGCTTAGAAGTAAGCTCGTTCAAAGCTTTACGTAAAGCTTCAACCTCTGTACCACCTTTACCGATAACCATACCAGGTTTTGCTGTATGAATTGTGATATTGATGCGGTTTGCCGCACGTTCGATTTCTACTTTAGAAACAGAAGCGTCAACTAAACGTTTCGCAATATATTCACGTACTTTAAGGTCTTCGTGCAGAAGATTGGCATAATCTTTATCAGCGTACCATTTTGATTCCCAATCACGAATAACTCCTACACGCAGTCCGACTGGATGTACTTTTTGACCCACGAATTATCCCTCCTTCTTTTCTGATACCACGATTGTGATGTGGCTTGTGCGTTTGTTGATTTGGCTTGCGCGTCCCATCGCACGAGGGCGGAAGCGTTTCATTGTTGGACCTTCGTTAACAAAGGCATCTGAGATGACTAAGTTGTTCACGTCCATGTCATAGTTATGTTCTGCGTTAGCGATAGCAGATTTTAATACTTTCTCAACTACTGGAGAAGCAGCTTTAGGAGTAAGATTTAAAATCGCTACAGCTTCGCCTACTTGCTTACCTCGGATTAGATCAACCACTAAACGTACCTTACGAGGAGCAATACGAACTGTTTTAGCGACAGCTTTAGCTTGCATTAGGATACCCTCCTCTCAATTAGCGTCTTGTTTTCTTGTCATCATTTCCATGACCTTTGTAAGAACGAGATGGTGCGAATTCACCAAGCTTGTGTCCTACCATATCTTCTGTAACATATACCGGTACATGTTTACGACCATCATAAACTGCGATTGTATGACCGATGAAATTCGGGAAAATTGTTGAACGGCGTGACCAAGTTTTAACAACTTGCTTCTTTTCGCCTTCGTTCAATTTCTCGATTTTAACCATCAAATGATCATCAACAAAAGGTCCCTTTTTTAAGCTACGACCCATGTTTGAACCTCCCTTCGTGATTGCTCTACGGCTCTATAGGTGAACCGTAGTCCAATCCCGTTATTTTTTGCGACGGCGCACAATAAATTTGTCAGATTTGCTCTTCTTCTTACGAGTCTTGAATCCAAGAGTTGGTTTACCCCATGGAGACATTGGTGATTTACGTCCGATAGGAGCGCGTCCTTCACCACCACCGTGTGGATGGTCGTTAGGGTTCATTACAGATCCACGTACAGTTGGGCGTTTGCCTAACCAGCGAGAACGACCTGCTTTACCGATGTTGATTAGTTCGTGCTGCTCGTTACCTACTTGACCTACAGTCGCGCGGCAAGATGAAAGGATCATGCGAACCTCACCTGAATTTAAACGTACAAGCACGTATTTACCTTCTTTACCAAGAACCTGAGCTGATGTACCAGCAGAACGAACCAATTGTCCGCCTTTACCTGGCTTAAGTTCGATGTTATGAACTACAGTACCTACAGGGATATTGATAAGTGGTAATGCATTACCTACTTTAATATCTGCTTCTGTGCCAGACATTACTTCCATACCTACTTGAAGTGTTTTAGGAGCAAGGATGTAACGCTTTTCTCCGTCCACATAGTTGATTAATGCAATGTTTGCTGAGCGGTTAGGATCATATTCGATTGTAGCAACGCGTCCTGGTATACCATCTTTATCACGTTTGAAGTCGATGATACGGTATTGACGCTTATGACCGCCGCCTTGATGACGAACTGTTAACTTACCTTGGTTGTTACGGCCGCCTTTTCTGTGTAAAGGCGCTAGCAATGACTTTTCTGGTTTGTCAGTAGTGATCTCTGCAAAATCAGAAGTAGTCATTCCGCGACGACCATTAGAGGTTGGTTTATACTTTTTAATCGCCATGTTTTTCCCTCCTCTTCTAAATTATTGGATTATACTTCAAAGAATTCGATTTCTTTGCTTTCAGCTGTAAGAGTCACGATCGCCTTACGACGTTTGTTCGTATAGCCGGCATGACGTCCCATACGCTTGAACTTACCTTTGTAATTCATAACGTTCACTTTTGCAACTTTAACGCCGAAGATCACTTCAACTGCATCTTTCACTTGAGTTTTGTTCGCTCTAGTGTCGACTTCAAAAGTGTATTTTTTATCAGCCATTAGATCAGTTGAAAGTTCTGTAATTACGGGGCGCTTAATGATATCGCGTGCATCCATTATGCAAGCACCTCCTCTACTTTTTCAACTGCTGCTTTAGTGATGATCAATTTATCATGAGCAACAACGTCCAGTACGCTGATTCCGTTAGCTGCAACTACTGTTACACCAGGAATGTTACGTGCTGATAGTGCTACATAATCTTCATTTCCTTCTGTTACTACTAATGTTTTAGAGTTTACAGAAAGGTTTTTCAAAACACCAGCGAATTCTTTTGTTTTTGGAGAATCAAAAACAAGAGATTCTAATACTAGGATGTTTTCTTCTGCTACTTTAGAAGATAGAGCAGATTTGATAGCTAAGCGACGAACCTTCTTAGGAAGCTTGTAGCTGTAGCTGCGTGGAACCGGTCCAAATACAGTACCACCGCCGCGCCATTGTGGAGATCTGATAGATCCCTGACGTGCACGTCCAGTACCTTTTTGACGCCATGGTTTACGTCCACCGCCTCTTACTTCAGAACGGCCTTTTACTTTGCTTGTACCTTGACGCTGAGATGCTCTTTGCATGATAACAGCTTCATAAAGTACGTTTTGGTTTGGTTCGATACCAAATACTGAATCATTAAGTTCAACATCACCAACTTGTGATCCGCTTTGGTTAAATAATGCTACTTTCGGCATTCGTGTTTCCTCCTTTCCAAAAAAGTTCTATTATTTTGTTTTTACGCCAGTTTTAACTTTAAGCATTGCTTTTTTAGGTCCAGGAACATTTCCTTTAACTAGAAGCAAGTTGCGTTCAGCATCAACTTTGACGATTTCAAGGTTTTGAATCGTGATTTGCTCTCCGCCCATGCGTCCAGGTAGTAATTTACCTTTGAATACACGGTTTGGATCAACAGGTCCCATTGAACCAGGACGACGATGGTAGCGGGAACCATGGGACATAGGTCCGCGGGATTGGTTATGACGCTTGATAGCACCTTGGAAACCTTTACCCTTTGAAATTCCTGTTACATCTACGATATCGCCTTCTGCGAAAATTTCTACTTTGACTTCTTGACCTACTTCATAATCTGAAGAGTTTACTCCGCGGAATTCACGGACGAAGCGCTTAGGAGCAGTTTCTGCTTTAGCAACGTGTCCTTTTTCCGGTTTGTTAGAAAGCTTTTCGCGTTTGTCTTCAAAACCGATTTGGATAGCTTCGTATCCATCAACCTCTGAAGTCTTCTTTTGAAGAACAACGTTTCCAGCAGCTTCGATAACTGTTACCGGGATAAGATCACCGTTTTCAGCAAAAACTTGAGTCATACCGATCTTTCTGCCTAAGATTCCTTTGGTCATAAGTCACACCTCCTGAATTGTTTTTGTATAGTAATTATAATTTGATTTCAATATCGACACCAGATGGCAGATCTAAACGCATTAGCGCATCAACCGTTTGTGGTGTTGGGTTAACAATATCGATTAAGCGTTTATGCGTACGCATTTCGAACTGCTCACGAGAATCTTTGTACTTATGGACCGCACGAAGAATTGTGTAGATTGATTTCTCAGTCGGAAGCGGAATCGGGCCGGACACTGCCGCACCAGAACGCTTTGCTGTTTCAACAATTTTCTCTGCAGATTGATCCAGGATTCTGTGATCATACGCTTTTAAACGAATACGAATTTTTTGTTTTGCCATTATTTTCCCTCCTTTATCGCCTACTTTAAGATAGACATTCTCCATGGAAATTTCCCACACACTCGCCATGGCAAAGCGGCCGGGTGTGTCAGCAACCTTCCATTTCATCGCAGTCAAAGACCAACATTGTCTATTATAACTAATTCCCAAAGGATATGCAACATTTTCTTGAATATCTTTGTTATTAGCGCACTTTTACAATTATACAAATTAATATGGGTGATTGCAAGGGGGAGACGAGATTACAAAATATTTCTATAGAAATAGGTTTTCGAGTCGATCTTCTGAACATAGACAGACATCAGTTGGCGAGTTTCCATTATAGTGCTTTGTTTTTTTAAGTTGTTTATATATAGAAGGAAATAAACTGCGACTTTTATAGAACATTTTGTGTAGTGAGTAAGTTAGAGAGATACCTGTTCAATGGCTGTTACTTATAATAGAAGGAGTTTTTCTTTTAGTCTGGGTATAGGGGGGAAGGTTATAAGATAGGTTACTCATATGGGATTTTCAGTGTTTAAGAAAGGACTGAAGTATCTTACCTTAGTCTCATTAGTTATATATCTTTATTCTGATTCTTAACGTGCCAAAGTTCATTGTCCAGTATTCTAGAATATCTCAGTTACCCAATGGTTTGTATAGTATGTTACGTTTGATGAATAGGGTTTTTTTGTTTAATTTCTTGTTCTGGGGTTTTTTTAATGGTGAAAGGCCTTTTTTACTGTCACAAAGGATGTAAGCTAATCACCCTACTATAAAGAGGATTTTCCTTTTTAGTATAGTGTTTACAGGCTAATCACCCTATTATAATGAGGATTTTTCTTTTTAGTATAGTGTTTACAGACTAATCACCCTATTATAATGAGGATTATCGTTTTTAGCATGGTGTTTACAGGCTAATCACCCTATTATAATGAGGATTATCCTTTTTAGTATAGTGTTTACAGGCTAATCACCCTATTATAATGAGGATTATCCTTTTTAGTATAGTGTTTACAGGCTAATCACCCTATTATAATGGTGTTTTTAGTCTTTACCATGGTGTTTATGTTTTATCAACCCTAAAATAATGTGTATTTCCATTGAGCTCCTGCATGATTTCTACATATATACTTATCAAACCATACAAAAAAGCAGATGGGCTCCGGATCCCATCTGCTTTAGTATGAATCTAAGAGTAAGAACTACTCTTGGATAGTAGCAACTACTCCAGCGCCTACAGTACGTCCACCCTCACGGATAGAGAATTTAGTACCTTCTTCGATAGCGATTGGAGAGATTAGTTCAACTGTCATTTCGATGTTATCTCCAGGCATAACCATTTCTACGCCTTCAGGAAGATTACAGATACCAGTTACATCAGTTGTACGGAAGTAGAACTGAGGACGGTAGTTAGTGAAGAATGGAGTGTGACGTCCACCCTCTTCTTTAGAAAGAACATAAACTTCAGCTTTGAAGTTAGTGTGTGGAGTGATTGTACCTGGCTTAGCAAGTACTTGACCACGTTGGATGTCTTCACGAGCTACCCCACGAAGAAGAGCTCCGATGTTGTCACCAGCTTCTGCATAGTCAAGAAGCTTACGGAACATTTCTACACCAGTTACAGTAGTAGATTTTGGCTCCTCAGAAAGACCGATGATGTCGATAGTGTCTCCAACTTTAACTTGTCCACGCTCTACACGTCCAGTTGCAACTGTACCACGGCCAGTGATTGAGAATACATCCTCAACAGGCATCATGAATGGCTTTTCAGTGTCACGCTCTGGAGTTGGGATATAGCTGTCAACAGCTTCCATTAGTTCGTAGATTTTCTCTTCCCACTCAGCTTCTCCTTCAAGAGCTTTAAGAGCAGAACCTTTGATTACTGGTACATCATCACCAGGGAAATCGTATTCAGAAAGAAGGTCACGAACTTCCATTTCTACAAGTTCAAGCAACTCTTCGTCGTCTACCATATCACATTTGTTCATGAATACTACTAGGTATGGTACACCAACTTGACGAGAAAGAAGGATGTGCTCACGAGTCTGTGGCATTGGGCCATCAGCAGCAGAAACAACTAGGATTCCGCCGTCCATTTGAGCAGCACCAGTGATCATGTTTTTAACGTAGTCAGCATGTCCTGGGCAGTCAACGTGTGCATAGTGGCGAGTATCTGTTTCGTACTCAACGTGTGCAGTAGAGATTGTGATACCGCGCTCTCTTTCTTCTGGAGCACCATCAATTTGGTCATAAGCCATAGCTGTTCCACGGCCGTACTTCTTATGCAAAGTAGTTGTGATAGCAGCTGTTAATGTAGTTTTACCATGGTCAACGTGACCAATTGTACCGATATTAGCATGTTCCTTGGAACGATCGAATTTTTCCTTACCCATTTGGAAATCCTCCTTTAAATTATAAAAAATTAAGTATATTTTATATGGCTGCCAGAAGGCGGGGTACCACCTTCTTAGACACCATAGCTTACACTAGTATTTATACTTGATTACAGCGAATAAATCAATTATTCACCTTTATTTTTTTTGATGATTTCTTCAGCGATTGATTTTGGAACTTCTTCATAATGATCGAAGTGCATAGAGTATGTTCCGCGACCTTGCGTGTTAGAACGCAATGAAGTTGCATAACCAAACATTTCAGAAAGTGGGACGAAGGATTTAACTACTTGCGCGTTACCGCGAGCTTCCATTCCTTCTACACGTCCGCGACGGGATGTGATATCACCCATGATGTCACCCATGTATTCTTCAGGGATAACAACTTCAACCTTCATCATTGGCTCTAGGATAGCTGGATCACACTTAGAAACTGCGTTTTTAAGTGCAAGGGATGCAGCTACTTTAAATGCCATTTCAGAAGAATCGACGTCATGGTAAGAACCATCGACTAGTCTAGCTTTAACATCGATTAACGGATAACCGGCGATAACGCCATTCTCCATAGAGTCAGCAAGACCGGCTTGTACTGCTGGGATGTATTCACGTGGAACAACCCCTCCAACAATACCGTTTTCGAATTCGAACCCTTTTCCTTCTTCATTTGGAGAGAATTCAATCCAAACGTGACCGAATTGTCCACGACCACCTGATTGACGGGCAAATTTACCCTCAACTTTAGCAGAACCGCGGAATGTTTCACGATAAGATACTTGAGGAGCACCAACGTTAGCTTCAACCTTGAATTCGCGTCTCATACGATCCACGATGATATCCAAGTGAAGTTCACCCATACCCGCAATGATAACCTGTCCAGTTTCCTGGTCAGTATGCGCGCGGAATGTAGGATCTTCTTCTTGAAGTTTTTGAAGTGCAGTCGTCATCTTATCTTGGTCAGCTTTAGATTTAGGCTCAACAGATAGAGAGATAACAGGCTCTGGGAATTCCATGGATTCTAAGATTACAAGGCTCTTTTCATCACATAGAGTATCACCAGTTGATGTATCTTTCAATCCAACAGCAGCTGCGATATCTCCAGCATATACTGTTGAGATTTCCTCACGAGAGTTAGCATGCATTTGCAGGATACGACCTACACGCTCACGCTTGCCTTTCGTAGAGTTTTGTACGTAAGAACCAGAATCAAGTGTTCCGGAATATACGCGGAAGAAAGTCAGTTTACCAACATAAGGATCTGTCATTACCTTAAATGCCAATGCAGAGAATGGTGCATCGTCAGTTGATGGACGAGTTACTTCTTCTTCTGTATCAGGAAGCATACCCTTGATGTCAGCAACATCAGTTGGTGCCGGAAGATAATCGATGACAGCATCGATTAGCAGCTGAACACCTTTGTTTTTGAAGGCAGAACCACAAAGCACTGGATAGAATTCTACTGTGTTTGTCGCTTTACGGATAGCAGATTTCAATTCATCGTTCGTTAGCTCTTCGCCTTCAAGGTATTTCATCATTAATTCTTCGTCAAGTTCAGAAACCGCTTCAATCAGTTTACCACGGTATTCTTCTGCTTGATCTTTATACTCATCAGGGATTTCACGAGCATCAGCACGTGTACCAAGATCATCTTCATAGAAGTAAGCTTTCATTTCTACAAGGTCGATGATTCCTTCGAAATCGTCTTCAGCACCGATTGGAAGCTGAATAGGATGAGCGTTCGCTTGAAGACGGTCATGCATAGTTCCTACAGAGTATAGGAAGTCAGCACCGATTTTATCCATCTTGTTTACGAATACTACACGAGGTACACCGTAAGTCGTTGCCTGGCGCCAAACTGTTTCAGTCTGAGGCTCAACTCCAGACTGAGCGTCTAGAACTGCTACTGCACCATCAAGTACACGAAGGGAACGTTCAACCTCAACAGTGAAGTCTACGTGTCCTGGTGTATCAATGATGTTGATACGATGGTCTTTCCAAGATGCTGTTGTCGCAGCAGATGTGATCGTGATTCCACGTTCCTGCTCCTGCTCCATCCAGTCCATCTGAGAAGCACCTTCGTGAGTTTCACCGATTTTGTGAATACGTCCAGTATAGAAAAGGATACGCTCTGTTGCAGTTGTTTTACCAGCATCGATGTGAGCCATGATACCGATATTACGAGTCTTTTCTAAGGAGAACTCTCTAGGCATGTCGTCTTTCTCCTTCCATTAATGAAAATTATTTTATATAGTAGAAGATTACCAACGGTAGTGAGCAAACGCTTTGTTTGCTTCAGCCATTTTGTGCATATCTTCACGCTTCTTAACAGAAGCACCTGTGTTGTTTGCTGCATCAAGGATTTCATTAGCTAAACGCTCTTCCATCGTCTTTTCACCGCGAAGACGAGAGTAGTTTACTAACCAACGAAGACCTAAAGTAGTACGACGCTCAGGACGAACTTCAACAGGTACTTGGTAGTTTGCACCACCAACACGACGTGCTCTTACTTCCAATACCGGCATGATATTTTTCAGAGCTTGGTCGAACACTTCCATTGCATCTTTGCCAGAACGCTCGCTGATTAGATCAAACGCAGCGTATAGTTTCTTTTGAGCTTTACCTCTCTTACCGTCAATCATGATTTTGTTGATTAGACGAGAAACTAATTTGGAATTGTACATTGGATCTGGAAGTACATCTCTTTTTGCTACAGGACCTTTACGTGGCATGTGTTTTCCTCCTTTCAACGAAAATAATCTATTCGTTAAATTAGTTCTTTATTATTTTTTAGCTGCTTTAGGACGCTTAGTACCGTATTTAGAACGGCCTTGCATACGACCTTCAACTCCAGCTGTATCCAACGCACCGCGAACGATGTGATAGCGTACCCCTGGTAAATCCTTTACACGTCCGCCGCGAATTAACACGACACTGTGCTCTTGAAGATTGTGGCCAATCCCAGGAATGTATGCAGTTACCTCGATTCCGTTAGTTAAACGTACACGAGCGTATTTACGCAACGCTGAGTTTGGTTTCTTTGGAGTCATCGTACCAACACGAGTACAAACACCGCGTTTTTGTGGAGAAGAAAGGTTAGTGTTCACTTTTTTGAAGCTGTTGTAACCTTTATTCAATGCAGGTGAAGTTGACTTTGTTGATTTAGACTGGCGTGGTTTACGCACTAATTGATTAATAGTAGGCATGTAAATATCCTCCCTTCTTATATTTTATAAGCCCACACATCCAGGTGGTTCATTTTTGTGTAAAAACAAAGTCTTTGCAGATCTCTAACTGCAAAAACTATTTTACTTAATAATAGCAACAGCTGCCGCTCCAACTTCAATTCCGCATGACTTCCCCAGCTTTCGCATGGAATCAACTCGTGTCACTGGAACATCCATCTCATTGGCTGTTTGTATGACCTTAGAAGTTACTTTGTGATCAGCATCATCAGCTACAACCAATAGTGATACAAGACCATTTTTAAGAGCTTTGACTGTCTGCTTTGTTCCTACAATGATTTCACTAGCCTGTGATACTTTTTCATAAGACATTATTTCATCCTCCAAAGTAACAGGTTACAGTATAGGAGCAACCTTGAATATATTATCATCTTAAAAAACTATTGTCAACAACAGAAATGAATATTTTATAAGTGCGGGTACTTATATATCATCTAAAAATTAATTTTCATGATTTCCGCTCCAGGTGTACGACTCCGCTGGGCTCACCTGTCGAGCTTATCCCGCAGGAGATCGTACACCTTACGCTCCAATCTAAGAGTGAAGCAGAAAAGCGGTCAAATCATATTAAAATTCCTGTAGACAATTTTTAACGCCGAGCATTATAAAATTATTCTACTGTTACTGTTTCTTCTTTTTGTTCCATCAATGGTTCTGCTCTGCGGTAACGCTGCATTCCTGTTCCAGCCGGAACAAGTTTACCAATGATGACATTTTCTTTCAAGCCGAGCAATTCATCGCGCTTGCCTTTGATCGCTGCATCAGTAAGGACACGTGTTGTTTCCTGGAAGGATGCTGCTGACAGGAATGAATCTGTTTCAAGAGAGGCTTTTGTGATACCAAGCAATACCGGACGTCCGGTTGCTGGTATATCCCCATCAAGAATGGCTTTTTCATTGGCGTCCGTAAATTGGTGGATGTCTAGCAATGTACCAGGCAGAACTTCCGTTTCACCTGCATCGATTACTCTGACTTTTCTCAGCATTTGACGTACCATAACCTCTACGTGCTTATCGCCGATTTCAACACCCTGCATACGGTAAACCTTTTGTACTTCACGAAGCAGGTATTCCTGCACTGCGTTTACGTCCTTGACTTTCAATAGTTCTTTAGGATCGATGGAACCTTCAGTGATTCCCTCACCTCTGATCACCCGATCATTGACACCATATTTCAAGCGGGCCGTATATGGAGCAGTGTAAGTCCTTGTTTCTACTTCGCCTTGTACAGTGATTTCATATTGGCGGTCCTTGCCTTCTGAAATAGAAGTGATAACACCTTCAATTTCAGAGATGACAGCCTGCCCTTTAGGATGGCGAGCCTCAAAGATCTCCTGGATACGAGGAAGACCCTGAGTGATATCGTCTCCTGCAACCCCTCCTGTATGGAAGGTACGCATCGTAAGCTGTGTACCCGGCTCACCGATAGATTGTGCTGCAATGATTCCGACAGCTTCCCCGACTTCGACTTTTTGGCCGGTAGCAAGGTTGGTGCCGTAACACTTCTCACATACACCATGACGCGTGTTACAAGTGAACGCGGAGCGGATATATACAGTTTCAATGCCTGCATCAATGATAGCCTTGGCAAGATCCTGTGTAATTAATTGATTTTCCTCAACCATCACTTCATCCGTGGATGGGTGCTTGATCGCTCTGCGGGAATATCTTCCGATCAGGCGCTCTTCAAGCGGTTCGATGATTTCGGTACCATCTTTAATGGATGCAACATGGAGGCCGCGGTCCGTTCCGCAATCTTCTTCACGGACGATAACATCCTGTGCAACATCAACAAGACGGCGTGTAAGGTAACCAGAGTCAGCTGTTTTAAGCGCCGTATCGGCAAGACCTTTACGGGCACCGTGAGTGGATATGAAGTACTCAAGTACTGTCAGGCCTTCACGGAAACTTGACTTGATTGGAAGCTCGATAATACGTCCAGCCGGGTTGGCCATGAGTCCGCGCATACCTGCAAGCTGAGTGAAGTTGGATGCATTACCACGGGCACCTGAGTCACTCATCATGAAGATAGGGTTGCTTCGGTCAAGGGTAGCCATCAGCTTGCCTTGGATTGTATCCTTGGCAGCACTCCAGATAGAGATTACTCTGTCATAACGCTCATCTTCCGTGATCAGACCACGTTTGAACTGCTTCAGCACGTTGTCCACTTTAGATTGGGCTTCTGTCAGGATCTCTTCTTTCTCGGCCAGTACGACGATATCGGCGATACCAACGGTGATACCTGCTTTAGTAGAGTATTTAAACCCAAGATCCTTCATGCGGTCAAGCATGCGGGATGTTTCTGTGATCGCAAAGCGTTTGAAGACTTCGGCGATGACATTCCCAAGGAATCCTTTTTTGAATGGATTGATCAGTTCTCTATTTTTGAACTCTTCTTTGATGTCCGTTTTAGGGTCAACGAAGTACTGCTCAGGAGTTACTGTTTCCAGGTTGCTCTGAGTCGGCTCATTGATGAACGGGAAGCTGTCAGGAAGAATTTCATTAAAGACAATTTTTCCGACAGTAGTCAATAGAAGCTGTTTGTTTTGTTCTTCAGTGAACGTTTTATTATTAAGCGATGATGCTGCTACCGCGATACGGGAATGCAGATGTACATAACCGTTCTGGTAGGCAATCAGGGCTTCGTTAGCATTGCTGTAAGTGGTTCCTTCCCCTTTGGCATCTTCGCGTTCCATTGTCAGGTAGTAGTTACCAAGAACCATATCCTGTGATGGAGTTACAACCGGTTTACCGTCTTTCGGGTTAAGGATATTTTGAGCTGCGAGCATCAGCATTCTTGCTTCAGCCTGCGCTTCAGATGATAAAGGTACATGGACCGCCATTTGGTCACCGTCGAAGTCTGCGTTATAAGCAGTACATACAAGCGGATGAAGGCGGATTGCCCTTCCTTCTACCAATGTCGGTTCAAATGCCTGGATTCCCAATCTGTGAAGAGTCGGGGCGCGGTTAAGCAGTACAGGGTGCTCTTTGATTACCTCTTCAAGGACATCCCATACTTCAGGCTGAATTCTTTCGATTTTGCGTTTCGCACTTTTAATGTTGTGCGCAATGCCTTTTTCGACAAGTTCCTTCATAACGAAAGGTTTGAACAATTCAAGGGCCATTTCTTTTGGAAGTCCGCACTGATACATCTTCAGGTTAGGACCAACAACGATTACCGAACGGCCTGAGTAGTCAACACGCTTTCCAAGAAGGTTTTGACGGAAACGTCCCTGTTTCCCTTTAAGCATATGAGAAAGGGATTTTAACGGTCTGTTACCAGGACCCGTTACAGGACGGCCTCTTCGTCCATTATCGATCAGTGCATCTACTGCTTCTTGAAGCATACGCTTTTCATTTTGAACAATGATGCTCGGTGCGCCAAGATCCAATAAACGCTTCAAGCGGTTATTACGGTTGATTACACGGCGATACAGATCATTAAGGTCTGATGTCGCAAAGCGTCCACCGTCAAGCTGTACCATCGGGCGCAGCTCTGGAGGGATTACTGGCAGAACATCAAGGATCATCCAATCAGGATCATTTCCTGAGTTCCTGAATGATTCTACTACTTCCAGTCTTTTGATTGCACGAGTACGACGCTGGCCTTGAGCAGTTTTCAATTCTTCTTTCAGGAAATCGGCTTCTTTATCGAGGTCGATGTCCTGCAAAATCTTCTTGATTGCCTCGGCACCCATTGCCGCTTGGAACTTCACACCATATTTTTCACGGTATGCACGATATTCTTTTTCAGAAAGAAGCTGCTTTTTCTCAAGAGCAGTATCTCCCGGCTCTGTTACTACATAGGAAGCGAAGTAGATGACTTCTTCCAAAGCGCGGGGGGACATGTCTAAGACAAGTCCCATACGGCTTGGAATTCCTTTAAAGTACCAGATATGCGATACAGGCGCCGCAAGCTCGATGTGCCCCATTCTTTCACGGCGCACTTTCGCTTTTGTAACCTCTACTCCGCATCGGTCACAGACTACACCTTTATAACGGACACGCTTGTATTTTCCGCAGTGGCATTCCCAGTCCTTTGTTGGTCCGAAAATACGCTCGCAGAACAAACCGTCCTTTTCAGGTTTTAACGTACGATAGTTGATAGTTTCCGGCTTCTTGACTTCACCAAATGACCAAGAACGAATCTTGTCAGGTGATGCAAGGCCGATTTTCATATATTCAAAGTTATTAACATCTAGCAAGGGGCCTACCTCCCTTTTAATCTACAGGTTCTAACCCTAATTGCTCCGAATCCGGCTATTCTTTCGACCCAACTGTTTCGGATTCTTGTTGATCCTTGTCTGCGATATTTAAAGTATCTGCCTGCTGTGATTCATCTTCATCTTCCATGTCACGCATTTCGATTTCTTCGTCATTGCTTGAAAGGATTTTAACGTCCATACCTAAACTTTGAAGTTCTTTGATCAATACTTTGAATGATTCCGGAACACCTGGTTCAGGTACATTTTCACCTTTGACAATAGCTTCATAAGTCTTCACACGACCGACAACATCATCCGATTTGACTGTAAGAATTTCCTGCAGTGTATAAGCGGCTCCGTATGCTTCAAGAGCCCATACTTCCATCTCACCGAAACGCTGTCCGCCGAATTGGGCTTTACCGCCAAGCGGCTGCTGTGTAACAAGTGAGTATGGCCCAGTTGAACGGGCATGAAGCTTATCGTCAACCATGTGAGCAAGCTTGATCATATACATGATACCGACTGACACACGATTATCGAATGGCTCGCCGGTACGTCCGTCGTACAGGACAGTCTTGGCATCTCTCGCCATGCCTGCCTCTTCGATAGTGGACCAGACATCCTCCTCACGCGCACCATCAAATACTGGTGATGCAACATGAATTCCCAGATATCTCGCTGCCATACCAAGATGAAGCTCGAGCACCTGTCCGATATTCATACGGGATGGAACGCCCAGCGGATTCAACATGATATCGATCGGAGTTCCATCTGGAAGGAACGGCATATCTTCTTCAGGAAGGATACGCGAGATAACACCTTTGTTACCATGTCGTCCTGCCATTTTATCTCCCTCAGAAATTTTACGTTTCTGAACGATATAAGCACGGACAAGCTGGTTTACACCCGGAGGAAGTTCATCTCCGTCTTCACGGTTAAAGACTTTAACATCCAGTACGATACCGCCGCCTCCATGAGGTACACGAAGAGAAGTGTCACGGACTTCACGTGCTTTTTCACCGAAAATCGCATGAAGCAGTCTTTCTTCAGCTGTAAGTTCAGTTACACCTTTAGGCGTCACTTTACCGACAAGCAGGTCTCCGTCTTTCACTTCTGCACCGACACGGATAATTCCGCGTTCATCAAGATTGCGAAGCGCATCTTCGCCGACATTCGGGATATCGCGGGTGATTTCTTCAGGTCCAAGCTTTGTATCCCTGGATTCTGATTCATATTCCTCAATGTGGATGGATGTATAAACATCATCCTTCACAAGGCGTTCACTCATGATGATGGCATCTTCATAGTTGTAACCGTCCCATGTCATGAAACCAACCATTACATTGCGCCCAAGAGCAAGTTCACCTTTTTCCATTGAAGGGCCGTCTGCTAGAATTTCACCTTTTGTCACCCTGTCACCTTCACTTACGATTGGGCGCTGGTTGTAACATGTTCCTTGGTTGGAACGGATGAATTTCTGCATTCTGTATTTATCTAGATCGCCTTTCACTTCCTGGCCATCTATTTCTTTAATTTGGCGGACCCAAACTTGTTTCGCTTCTACACGCTCTACGAGACCTTCATGTTTACAGATGACAGCAGCACCGGAATCCTTTGCGGAAACGTGCTCCATCCCTGTCCCGACAATCGGGGATTCAGGATTCATTAGAGGTACAGCTTGTCGCTGCATGTTCGCTCCCATAAGTGCACGGTTAGAGTCATCGTTCTCAAGGAAAGGAATACAAGCTGTTGCAGCAGATACAACCTGCTTAGGTGATACATCCATATAATCGATGCGTTCACGTTTAACAACTGTATTCTCCCCGCGGAAACGGGCGATGACTTCATCGTCTAGGAAAGAACCGTCGTCACTCAGGCGTGCATTCGCCTGTGCCACAACGTAGTTATCCTCTTCGTCTGCAGTCAAATAATCCATACGGTTCGTTACCTTTCCTGTGTCAGGGTCGACACGGCGGTAAGGAGTTTCTATGAAACCGAAACGATTCACTTTTGCAAATGAAGATAAAGAGTTGATCAATCCAATGTTCGGACCCTCTGGTGTTTCGATCGGACACATACGCCCATAGTGGGAGTAGTGAACGTCACGGACTTCAAAGCCTGCGCGTTCTCGTGTAAGACCGCCTGGTCCCAATGCTGATAGACGTCTCTTGTGAGTCAGTTCAGCCAGCGGGTTCGTTTGATCCATGAACTGAGAAAGCTGAGAACTTCCAAAGAACTCTTTAATGGATGCAATAACAGGACGAATATTGATCAATTGCTGAGGAGTGATCGTGTTCGCATCCTGAATGGACATTCTTTCGCGAACAACACGTTCCATACGGGAAAGACCGATCCTGAATTGGTTTTGAAGCAATTCACCAACAGAACGAAGACGTCTGTTGCCCAGGTGGTCGATGTCATCGGTATCACCGACTCCGTGCAGCAAGTTAAAGAAGTAACTGATAGAAGAAATGATATCAGCAGGTGTGATATTCTTAATTTCTTCTTCTACAAATGCGTTACTGATAACATTGATCTCTTTTTCTCCCTCTTCATTAGGAGAGTAGATTTTAATAGACTGAAGCACTACATCATCTTCCAAAACGCCGCCAGCCTGCTGATAGGTTTTGAAGCCGATGCCGTTTTCTAAGTACGGAATGACTTTGTCCAGAGCACGTCGGTCAAGCACTGTGCCCTTCTCTGCCACAATCTCCCCTGTCTCCGGATCAGCAAGCGTTTCAGCCAGTGTCTGTCCGAACAAACGGTTTTTGATATGCAGCTTTTTATTCATTTTGTAGCGTCCTACATTTGCAAGATCATATCTTTTAGGATCAAAGAAACGTGAAACCAAAAGACTCTTTGCATTTTCTACTGTAGGCGGCTCACCCGGACGAAGGCGCTCATAGATTTCCAAAAGCGCTTTCTCGATACCCTCGGTGTTATCCTTTTCGAGAGTATTGCGGATATACTCATTATCACCAATAAGATCGATGATTTCTTGATCAGAACCAAACCCAAGTGCACGCATAAGAACCGTTACCGGTAATTTACGTGTGCGGTCAATACGCACATGCACTACATCTTTCGCATCTGTTTCATATTCCAGCCACGCACCGCGGTTTGGAATAACGGTAGCAGTGAAGCCTTTCTTGCCGTTTTTGTCCATTTTGCCGCTGAAGTAAACACTAGGCGATCGAACAAGCTGTGATACAATAACGCGTTCAGCACCATTGATTACGAACGTTCCCGTTTCTGTCATCAGCGGGAAATCGCCCATAAATACATCCTGGTCTTTAACTTCGCCGGTTTCCTTGTTCAACAAGCGGACTTTGACTCTTAACGGCGCTGAATATGTTACATCTCGCTCTTTTGATTCTTCCACCGAGTACTTTGGCTCCCCAAGGCTATAATCAATAAATTCCAAGGAAAGATTACCAGTGAAGTCCTCAATCGGAGAAATGTCGCGAAACATCTCTCTTAATCCCTCATCAAGAAACCATTGATAGGAGGATGTTTGAATTTCGATTAAATTTGGTAAATCTAATACTTCACTGATACGCGCAAAACTTCTGCGTTGGCGGTGTCGTCCATACTGAACTAGTTGACCTGTCAACTGATTCACCCCTCAAATCAAACGTTTTGGTTGCCTCTATATGTCTTAAAGTAGTACAACCACTCTACTATAAGACAAAAAGAAAAAGGGTTTTACTCCATAAAACCTCATTTTCCACATAACGTGCTATTATTTTATAATCTTTTCCATATAATCCAGACTTTATACATATGGACATAATACCGGAAAATAATATTTTTGCATTTTATAATACTAACATAGCCCCTATGTTACGTCAATTAATTTTCTTTTACGGATTTTAAAATCTGATAGCCTTTTTTCTTGGCTGCTATTTCAACATTTCCATAGATACCTTCCATCTTTTTTTCGGCTGAGGCTGCACCTTGTTTCTTTTGTATAACAACCCACAACTCTCCGCCTTCAATCAAATGGTTATAACTGTCTTCAAGTATTTCGTGAACAACCGATTTGCCCGCGCGGATTGGCGGATTGGTGAGAATCGCTGAGAATTCCTTCTCGTTAACCTTCTCGAAGCAGCTGCTCTCATAAATAGACACATTGGGTATCCCGTTTTTTTCCGCATTTTCTTTTGCAAGTCCCAGTGCGCGTTCATTGACATCAACCATATGCACCGTGCGGCCGGGAAAACTTTTCGCCATCGAAAGACCGATTGGTCCGTATCCGCACCCTACATCCAGCAGGGGGCCGTCCTGTCCATTATCGGCAAATGAGTCAATTAGAAGACGGGAACCAAAATCGATTTCTTTCTTTGAAAAAACACCTTGATCTGTTTTCATGCGGAATTTAAAATCTCTCAACACTATCTCTATCATTTGAGGATCGCTTTTCACCTCAGGTGTGCGGGAATAATAATGATTTGTCATTACAAGCCTCCCATCCGGGGTGATCACCCGATTGTCTGAACAAAGGATGTACCCGCCTGGTTCTATCAACTAACAGAACAAAAAAGCCCGCTATATAAGCGAGCTTTTAAATCTGTCGTGAATTACTTAACTTCTACGCCAGCTCCAACTTCTTCAAGTTTAGCTTTAAGTTCTTCAGCTTCCTCTTTAGAAATGCCTTCTTTAAGAGCTTTTGGTGTGTTGTCAACAAGTTCTTTCGCTTCTTTAAGACCAAGGCCTGTGATTTCGCGAACAACTTTGATAACTTTAATTTTTTGAGAACCAGCGCTCTCAAGAACAACGTCGAATTCAGTTTGCTCTGCAGCAGCGTCTCCGCCAGCTCCACCAGCAGCAGCTACAGGAGCAGCAGCAGTTACACCAAATTCTTCTTCAATAGCTTTTACAAGATCGTTTAAATCAAGAACAGACATTTCTTTAATCGCATCGATAATTTGCTCTTTACTCATTTTATATTTCCTCCTATATTGTATGGATTGTTTTTAATTTGGTTTGCAAGCTAACTTGCAGGATTAAGCGCCTTGCTCTTCTTTTTGGTCCGCAACTGCTTTTGCAGCCAACGCGAAGTTGCGCATTGGAGCTTGAAGCACGCTGAGAAGCATAGAAAGAAGACCTTCACGAGATGGAAGTTCAGCGATCGCTTTAACTTCTTCTACAGAAGTGACCGTACCTTCGATAATACCCGCTTTGATTTCAAGAGCTTCGTGGTCTTTAGCAAAGTTGTTGATTATCTTAGCTGGAGCCACAACCTCTTCTGTACTGAACGCAATCGCGCTCGGTCCAGTCAATACTTCATTCAAACCTTCGAATCCAGCTGCTTCAGCCGCACGACGTGTCATTGTATTTTTGTATACTTTGAAGTCGATGCCAGCTTCACGAAGTTGTTTACGAAGTTCAGTAACCTCAGATACATTCAGTCCACGGTAATCTACAATGATAGTAGATACACTGTTTTTCATCTTGTCTGAGATCTCATCAACGATTTGTTTCTTTTGATCAAGAATGCTGCTCATCATTACACCTCCTGTAGATTTCTGATGAACATTTATACCGGCCTATCACAATAAAAATGCCTTCATATCAAGATAGACATGAAGGCATTGCAGACGAATCTTCCGAATCGTTATATCGCAATTACCTCGGCAGGAATTTAAGCTTTGCAGCACCTGCTGTCTACGGTACAAATGTTATTTATTTTTTAACAACAGAATGAATTATATATCACTCAATCCGTTAAGTCAATATCAAATTAAAATTATTTTACTGCGAATGTTGAAGGATCTACTTTCACTCCAGGACCCATTGTTGAAGTGACAGCCACATTTTTCATGTAAGTTCCTTTAGCAGCAGCTGGTTTAGCTTTAAGCATTGTATCATAAATCGTAGTGAAGTTTTCAACAAGCTTGTCAGTGTCAAATGATACTTTGCCGATTGGCACATGTACATTTCCAGCTTTATCAGCACGGTATTCTACTTTACCCGCTTTGATTTCGTTAACTGCTTTTTCAACATCGAAAGTTACTGTTCCTGTTTTAGGGTTTGGCATTAAACCTTTTGGCCCAAGCACACGGCCAAGTTTACCAACTTCACCCATCATGTCAGGTGTCGCAACGATTACATCGAAATCGAACCAGCCTTGGTTGATTTTCGCGATTAAGTCTGCATCGCCTACGAAGTCAGCGCCAGCAGCTTCTGCTTCTTTCGCTTTTTCGCCTTTAGCGAATACAAGAACTTTTTGAGTTTTACCAGTTCCGTGCGGAAGAACAACCGCTCCACGGATTTGCTGGTCGTTTTTACGAGTGTCTACTCCAAGACGGAAAGCCACTTCTACTGATGCGTCAAACTTAGCAAAGTTTGTCTTTTTCACTAATTCAACCGCTTCTGACACAGCGTAGTTCTGTGTACGGTCAACCAGTTTTTGAGCTTCAAGATATTTTTTACCTTTGTTAGCCATTATAATTTCCTCCTAGATTGTGGTTTTAGCGGAATAACCTCCCACGAATAAAGGTTGCGAGTGAAACAACCATTTCATCATCGCAACCTCGTCCAACATGCACATTCAACTAATCAGAGTATTAGTCTTCGATGACAATACCCATGCTGCGCGCAGTACCTTCAACCATTAACATAGCCGCTTCAACGCTTGCTGCGTTTAAGTCAGGCATTTTTGTTTCAGCGATTTCACGTACTTTGTCACGCTTAACCGTTGCAACTTTGTTACGGTTTGGTTCACCAGAACCAGACTCGATGCCAGCTGCTTTCTTAAGTAAAACTGCAGCAGGCGGAGTTTTAGTGATGAATGTAAATGAACGGTCTTCAAATACCGAAATTTCAACAGGGATAATCAAGCCAGCTTGATCAGCTGTGCGAGCATTAAATTCCTTACAGAATCCCATGATATTAACACCAGCTTGACCAAGTGCTGGACCAACCGGCGGCGCTGGATTTGCTTTACCAGCAGGGATTTGCAACTTAACAACTTTAACTACTTTTTTAGCCACGAGACACACCTCCTTAAAGTCCGTGATGTGGTAATAGGGCCAGTATTGCCCTCCCACTCATTTAATAAATGTCTTTATCAACATAAAGAACTTGATTTGTAGTACAGCAGTCTCTCGCAGAGACAGACTGACTTATGAAATATTATCACTTATCCAAAGTAATTTCAAGTTCTTTTAAATTATAATTTATCAATTTGTGTAAATTCGAGCTCCACCGGAGTTTCACGGCCGAACATATTCACGAGCACTTTCACTTTTCCTTTTGCAGCATCGATCTCTTCGATTGAACCTGTAAAGTTGGCAAAAGGACCCTCTGTCACAGTTACTGTTTCTCCTAATTCGAAGTTCACTTCCATCCTTTTCTCTACCATACCCATCTGTTTCAGGAGTGAATTTACTTCTTCAGGAAGAAGCGGTGTTGGTTTTGACCCTGAACCTGTCGATCCTACGAATCCTGTCACACCAGGCGTATTCCGCACTACATACCAAGAATCGTCTGTCATGACGATTTCAACGATGACGTAACCCGGGAACACTTTCTTCTTAACTACTTTTTTCTTGCCGTTCTTAATTTCTGTTTCTTCTTCTTCAGGAACAACCACGCGGAAAATTTTATCTTGCATCCCCATCGATTCAACACGTTTTTCCAGATTAGCTTTTACTTTGTTTTCATATCCTGAGTAAGTATGGACCACATACCAGTTTTTCTCCATTTGTTAGGACTTAAAGTCCGTCCCTCCTCTAAATTACATAATCATTATTTTCGCCCAAATGAAAAAACCCGGTTTTAACGGGTTCCTAGAAGTTTTGCGCTATTAAATGTCATTATACCATGAATACTGTATCTATATACAATGCATTCTGTATTTCTCTATCATCGGCTCCAGGCAGCCTGAAGCCGTAAAGAATTTATCTGCCGGGAATAAGACGGATGAGTTCAGAAATCCCTAAATCTATCACTGTGAAGAATAGTGCAACAAAAATAACAGTGGAAATGACTGTAATCGTGTAGCGGGTAAGCTCTTTGCGTTTAGGCCAGCTTACCTTTTTCATCTCTGATGAAACATTGCTAAAGAATTTAAACATCTGTTGTTACCTCCAACTTGTATATATCACCGGGCATTTATAGTAAAATCTTACTTTGTTTCTCTATGGACAGTGTGTGCATTGCATGTGCTGCAAAACTTCTTTAATTCCAGTCTATCCTGCTTGCCGCTTCTATTATTCGGAGCGGTATAGTTCCGGGAACCACATTCATTGCAAGCTAAAATAAGCTTGTTGCTCATATATCTCACCTGCTGTGCTTTATACTGATTTAATCCTATCAAAAATAACACGGAGGTGACAATGTGTCAACAAGGCCTCCGCACACTACAGCGTGATTTCCCTGACTTCCAGATACCTTTCAAGCTTCCGTTTGACCCTCTGCAAAGCATTGTCTATCGATTTGACATGACGGTTCAATTCCTCAGAGATTTCCTGATAGGATTGGCCGTCAAGGTAAAGTGAGAGTACTTTTCTTTCCAGATCACTTAAAAGTTCAGCCATCTTGTCTTCCATACTGTCAAACTCTTCCCGGTTGATAATCAATTCTTCCGGATTAGTAATTTTGGCACCTGTTATGACATCCAGAAGGGTCCTGTCCGATTCTTCATCATAAATAGGCTTGTCCAATGACACATAGGAATTTAACGGAATATGCTTTTGGCGTGTCGCTGTCTTAATGGCAGTGATGATCTGCCGTGTAATACAAAGCTCGGCAAATGCTTTAAAGGAAGTCAGCTTGTCCTCTTTGTAATCGCGGATCGCTTTATACAGCCCTATCATGCCTTCTTGGATGATATCCTCTTTATCGGCACCTATTAAAAAGTAGGACCTTGCTTTCGCTCTCACAAAATTCCGATATTTTTTAATAAGAAAATCCAGCGCTTCACTTTCCCCTTGGTGAACCATCTCAATCACGGCTTCGTCGTCCATCGTCTCTAGTAGAGCTTTCAGTTCTCCAGTGCTGCTGTGAATGTCCACACATATCCCCCTCGCGGAAACAATAGATAGAAATATTATACAGTACTTTTTTTGAAAGCGTCAACAGGTCATTGCTGCCCTCTGCGCCATTTTTCAAAAATTTCTGCCACTTCTTCTGTTAATGCGATCTTGGAGGAAGGCTGTTTCTCCGAGGATTTCCTTACGTTTCTTTCAATCTTTTTCTGGATGGTCTGCATCTCATTAAAAAGTTCACGGGCGGATTTCCTCAATGCTCCCTGCCCGAATATGGCCCATTGTTCAGTGAAATCAGAGGTAGCAACGTAGATCTGTGTTTTAATATTATTGAGTTCTATTGCCAGCTTCTCAATTCTTTCATCAGCCGTCTCATTTTCCCTGGTAAAAAACACATCAACTTTGTAATTCTTGTATTTTCTTTCAATCCCGGTAACGTAGTGGGCATCAAATACAACGATTACTCTGTAACCTGTATACCCTTGATATTCCGCCATGCTTTCCACCAAGCGGTCTCTGGCCGCAGCAAGGTCCTTATTCTTAAGGTCCCTGAGCTCCGGCCAGGCCCCGATAATGTTGTAGCCATCAACAAGGAGGATGTTCATGATCCCCTACTCTCCTAAAGGATGGCGTTTACGGTGGACCTCATACATCAGAATGCTGGCTGCGACAGAAGCGTTCAACGATGTCACATGTCCAACCATAGGCATCTTAATAAGAAAATCGCATTTTTCTCTTATTAAACGGCCGATTCCTTTCCCTTCACTGCCGATGACTAAGCATATCGGCAAAGTTCCATCGAGCCTGCGGTAATCGTCCGCACCCTTGGCATCCGTTCCCGCTACCCAGACTCCTCTTTCCTTCAATTCGTCAATGGTCTGCGCAAGATTGGTAACCCGCGCTACAGGAATATGTTCAATCGCCCCTGTCGACGCCTTCGCCACTGTAGCTGTAAGCCCAACGGCCCTTCTCTTCGGAATGATGATTCCATGCACACCTGAAGCATCAGCCGTTCTCATGATGGATCCCAGATTGTGCGGATCCTCCAGTTCATCCAGCATCAGGAAGAAAGGAATTTCCCCCTTTTGTTCTGCCCTGGCATACAGCTCGTCCATTTCGGCGTACTGGTAAGCTGCCACCTGTGCCACCACACCCTGATGGTTATCACGGACCATTCCCTCGATCTTTTGCTTTGGTACAAATTGGACTAGAACCTTCTTTTCTTTAGCAAGCGAGGTAATCTGTCCCATCGACCCTTTTTGCGAGCCTTCTGCAACCCAGATCTTATTGATATCCCTGCCTGACTTTAGTGCTTCTAAAACGGGATTTCTCCCTCCAATAAATTCACTGCTCATGCTGATCCTCCTTTCTTAATTTCCGTCGAATTTTCTATTAAAACAGTGCGAATTAGTTCTTCCAGCCGGTCTTTACGGTTTTGAAGAAATAAGTAGCCGATCAAGGCTTCAAAAGCGGTACTGTAACGGTACGTCTGCACATCTGTATTCTTCGGGATGGTCCCCGACTTTGCATTCCGGCCCCTGCGGACAATCGCCTTCTCTTCTTCGGAAAGCACCTCTTCGTCGGACAGCCTCTTAAGGGCTGCCGCCTGCGCTTTGGCTGAAACATAGCCTGTCGCTGCGCGGTGAAGGTGGTTCGGCTTTAGCCTTCCCGACTGAAGCAGGTGCTGCCGTACATAGGTTTCATATACGGCATCCCCCATATATGCCAGTGCCAAGGCATTCATTTGTTTGGCATCTATGTTTTCATTTTGCTGATATAACATGTTTACCCTCTTTTCCAACGTGTGCCCTGGGCAGTATCTTCCAGAATGATATTCATTGCTTTCAGCTTGTCGCGCAGCTGGTCGGCAAGCTGGAAGTCACGGTCTTTCCGCGCCTGGTTCCGCTGGTTGATCATGTCTTCAATTTCTTCATCCAGCAGTTCCGCTTCTTCAAGCTTCAGCCCCAGGACCTCGAAAAATTCCTGGAAGTGCTTTGAGAAAGCATCAATGACAGTAGTCGATGTATTCTTTTCCATCAAATAATAATTTGCCTGCCTTGAAAGCTCGAACAAGACAGAAATACCGTTTGCTGTATTAAAATCATCATCCATCTCTTCTATGAACTGGTTTTTGAGTGACACGAGTTTTTCCAGCCATTCTTCGTTATTGTCTGTCAGCTCTGCAGAAACCTCTCTCCGGTGCTTCAGGTTCTCATAGGATGTCTTCAAACGGTCCAACCCTGATTTCGCATTTTCCAAAAGTTCCAAGTTGTAATTGATAGGGTGGCGGTAGTGAACAGACAACATGAAAAATCGTAACACCTGCGGATCCTGTTCTTTAATAATATCGTGAACAAGGACAAAGTTCCCAAGAGATTTGGACATTTTTTCATTATCGATGTTGATATATCCGTTGTGCATCCAATAACGTGCAAAAGTCTGGTTATTCAATGCCTCAGACTGGGCAATTTCGTTTTCATGATGAGGAAATGCCAAATCCTGCCCGCCTGCATGGATATCGATGGTATCTCCCAAGTACTTCTTTGCCATCGCAGAGCATTCGATATGCCAGCCCGGCCTTCCTTGTCCCCAAGGGCTATCCCAGAAGATTTCCCCTTCTTTGGCAGCCTTCCATAGAACAAAGTCTAGGGGATCTTCCTTTTTGTCTCCCGCTTCAATGCGGGCCCCCACTTTCAAGTCATCAATCGATTGATGAGAAAGCTTTCCATAACCGTCAAACTTCCTTGTTCGATAATAGACATCTCCTTGTGATTCATAGGCATACCCTTTCTCAATCAAAGCCTGGATAAAATCGATGATGATATCCATACTTTCTGTCACACGCGGATGGACATCCGCTCTTTGGCAGCCAAGGGCTTCCGTGTCTTCATGATAAGCTGCGATAAAGCGCTCTGCTACTGCCGGAACATCTTCTCCCAGTTCATTCGCTGCCTTAATCAACTTATCATCCACATCTGTAAAATTCGAGACAAAATTCACATCGTACCCTCTATATTCAAAGTAACGGCGTACGGTATCAAATACTATAGCAGGGCGCGCATTCCCGATGTGTATATAATTGTAAACAGTCGGTCCGCAGACATACATCTTTACTTTGCCTTCTTCGAGCGGTTTAAATTCTTCTTTCTGCCTTGTGAGGGTATTGAATAGTTTAATGGTCATCTTGCCGGATATCCCCTTTCTTTTCTGCTTCTTCAAGCTTTTGCTTCAGTGCCAGTATCTGATTTTCCAAATCGGTACATCGGTCTGCCACCGGATCCGGAAGGTCAGTATGATTAAAATCCTTCACCTTCACACCGTCTTTAATGACGACCTTGCCGGGGATGCCCACCACAGTCGAATTAGCCGGCACATCTTTCAGGACAACCGAACCTGCTCCTATTTTAGAATTCTCCCCAACAATAATGGAACCTAATACTTTTGCGCCTGTTGCAACGAGCGCATTATCCCTGATTGTCGGGTGGCGTTTCCCTTTCTCTTTTCCCGTTCCACCCAAGGTCACTCCCTGAAAGATCGTCACATTGTCACCGATTTCACACGTTTCCCCTATGACGACCCCCATGCCATGGTCTATGAAAAAACGTCTGCCGATCACCGCTCCAGGATGGATTTCGACCCCTGTAAAAAAGCGGCTCAATTGGGATATCACTCTTGCCAGGAAGTAAAATTTTCGTTTATAAAAAGCGTGAGCAAGCCTGTGTGCCCAAATCGCGTGCAGTCCCGAATACGTTAAGATGACCTCTAGTGAATTTCTTGCTGCCGGATCCTGGTCAAATACGGTCTGAATATCTTCTCTAAGATGTTTGAACAACTGGACTCCCTCCTTTCGTGAACCTTTTCTGCAGAAATGCCTTTATATGCTCAAGCGTTTTCATTAATGCTGCTTGCGGCTGTTTACCTGAACACCTGCAATAAGGCAATATTTAGTTTTTAGAAAAACAAAAAAAAGCGCCTCTGTCCATAGACAGAGACGCTTTCGGCGCGGTTCCACTCTGTTTGGGTAAAACGAATTGTTTCTCCCCAACTTTAATCCCTTGTAACGGAAGGAAACCGCCTTTACATACTATTTTCAATAAAGGACTCAGAGGTGCATTTCAAAAAACGAGAGGCTTAAACCACTTTCAGCCGGTGGTGGTTCTCTCTGAAAAGCTTCGTTTTTTTACTTCTCCTCATCAACACTTTGGTTTATTCGCTTTGTGATACTCTTAATATATTACAAACAATCGGAAATGTTAACCCAAAAGACTTTCAATTCGGTGCTTAACTTTATCTTTTCCTAAAAGTTCAATTGCATTCGGAAGCTCAGGGCCGTGTGTTTGGCCGGTTACCGCTACGCGGATCGGCATGAACAATTTTTTTCCTTTATGTCCTGTTGACTTCTGGACTGCTTTGATGGATTTCTTGATTTCATCCGCTTCATAATTCTCCAGCCGGTCGATTTCATCAACAAACGCTTTTAGCACTTCTGGCACCTGCTCTTCTTCTAGGACGGCTTGTGCCTCTTGATCATAATCGATATCCTTCTTGAAGAACATGCCTGAGAGCTCGACAATTTCAGCACCATAACTCATTTGTTCCTGGTACAATGCAATTACTTTGCGCGCCCAATCCCGCTCTTCTTCAGCAGGATTCTCGCCTACTCTGCCCGCTTTTACTAAATGAGGCATTGCTAATGCAGCTACCTGATCAAGGTCAAGATTCTTCATATACTGGTTATTCACCCAGAGAAGCTTCTGTTTATCGAATACAGCCGGTGACTTTGATAAACGCTCGGGGTCAAAAATCTCGATGAACTGCTCTTTGCTGAACAGCTCCTCTTCTCCTTTTGGAGACCAGCCCAATAAAGCGATGAAGTTGAACAAAGCCTCAGGAAGATATCCAAGTTCTTCGTACTGCTCGATGAATTGAATGATGGTTTCGTCACGCTTGCTCAGCTTTTTACGGCTTTCATTCACAATTAAAGTCATATGGCCGTATACTGGCGCTTCCCAGCCGAACGCTTCAAAAATCATCAGCTGCTTTGGTGTATTGGAGATATGGTCATCACCGCGAAGAACATGACTGATCTTCATTAGATAGTCATCTACGGCAACCGCAAAGTTGTATGTTGGAATGCCATTCTTTTTCACAATAACAAAATCGCCGATGCCATCTGATTCAAACGACACATCATCTTTGACAATATCATCAAATTTATAGACTTTTCCTGCTGGCACTTTAAAGCGGATGCTCGGCTTGCGGCCTTCAGCAGCAAGCTTATCCTGTTCCTCTTTAGACAGGTTGGCACACTTGCCTGAATATCTCGGCATTTCGCCTTTAGCCTGCTGTGCTTCACGTTCTGCTTCGAGTTCCTCTTCTGTGCAATAACACTTGTAGGCAAGGCCTTTATCTAAAAGCTCTTGATAATACTTGCTGTAGATGTGATTTCTTTCAGACTGGCGGTATGGACCATACTCTCCGCCTTTATCCACACTTTCGTCCCAGTCAATCCCAAGCCATTCTAAATATTTAAGCTGGCTTTCTTCGCCGCCTTCTATGTTACGTTTTTCATCTGTGTCTTCAACCCTGATAATGAACTTTCCGCCAGTATTGCGGGCAAAAAGATAGTTAAAAAGAGCTGTTCTGGCATTACCGATATGTAAATGTCCGGTTGGACTCGGAGCATAACGCACTCTGATTTCGTTTGTCATGAGTATTTCCTCCTCGATTCTCAGTATCTCTGCAATATTTTATCACCGTTGGGTGCATGAATAAAGCTTTATTGTGATTGCTGATAAAAATAGTGACCATGAACTTTTTTTCCTATGGCGTGGTTTGCGAACTTGTTAAATATCCGTTGATTTCCGCTGCAGGCGCCCGACTCCGCGGGGCGGGCGGTGAGCCTCCTCGGCTTCGCCTGTGGGGTCTCACCTGTCCCGCTAGTCCCGCAGGAGGTCGTTCACCTTCCGCTCCAATCATAAATAGTAAGCATTTTTTAAATGGGGGTGAATAACATCTTTTTTTAAATAAAGGATGCTTTCATTAAAATTCATATTCTAAAAAGGGCTTGAGCTTAAGAAATTTAGACTGCAGGTTACTCAGTTCAGTCACCCCGTGCTTAAATAAAGCTAATTAGAATAGTTATCGCATGCCTTAACTGGAACAGTTAAGAAATCCTTAATAATCAGGCAGATATTCTTGGGATTACTTAGTGGTTTTTAACAACCAACACTGTTGCCTGCGCTGCAATTCCTTCTCCCCGGCCGGTGAACCCAAGCTTTTCAGAAGTGGTTGCTTTAACATTCACCTGTGAAATATCCGCTTCCAGGAGTTCCGCAATTCTTTCTCGCATCTGTGAAATGTAAGGAGCCATTTTGGGCATTTGGGCAATGATCGTACAATCGATATTCGCCAGCTCATAGCCTTCCTCTTTTACTAGGTTCCAAACATGGCTTAACAATTTCCCTGAGTCAGCATCTTTGAAATCAGGATCTGTATCCGGGAAATGCTTCCCGATGTCTCCTGCAGCTATGGTTCCAAGGCACGCATCAGCTACAGTATGCAGAAGCACGTCCGCGTCTGAGTGGCCCAGGAGCCCCTTCTCATAAGGAATGGTGATTCCCCCAATGATCAACGGCCTCCCTTCTGTCAGTTGGTGAACATCGAATCCTTGTCCGATTCTGAACATATGAAACTTCCTTTCGGTTCTATATTTGCCTTCTCTTTGCGAGGATCGCCTCTGCAAAGTATAAATCTTCCGGCGTCGTTATCTTTATATTATCATAGTCACTTTCCACAATTCCGACTTTTCTGTCCAGCCTCTCTACAAGCGAAGCATCATCTGTTCCTGTAAACACCTCTTCCTCCGCTCGTCGATGGGCCTCCATTAAGAGAGTATGGCTAAAAGCCTGGGGGGTCTGGACTTGCCACAAGCTCGACCGTTCAATGGTTTCCTGGACGATGCCATCCGCGGCCTTCTTGATTGTATCTTTTACAGGTGCAGCCGTAATTGCCGCCCCCATTTTATCTGCCTTCTTCACCAGTTCCTTTATGACTTCACCTGTCACAAATGGACGGGCTCCATCATGGACGAGAACCATATGACTGTTCTGTGCGGACTTTAATGCATTATAGACGCTGTGCTGACGTTCCTTACCACCCAGAACCATCTTTCGGGCCTTGGTAATGCCATAATTTACAGTCAATTCTTCAAAGATACTCTTATCATCAGGATGGACAGCCAAAATGATTTCTTCACAATCTGCATCCCTTTCAAACACTTCCAAGGTATGGATAAGGATGGGGCGCCCCTCCAGCTCCAGCAGCAGTTTATTCCTGCCTGCTTTCATCCGCTTCCCCTGGCCTGCTGCCGGCATGATCACTTGGTACTTCATATATAAACTCCTATCTCCTTTAACTGATAAAAAGGCGGTGACAGAACTCTTTTTCAGAGAACATTAGCCACCGCCGGTTTATCATGCTGTTTTTATCTTTTCTTTATAATGCTTTTTCCAATTGTTTCGGCTTGGCAAAAATCATTCTTCCTGCAGAAGTCTGGAGCACACTTGTCACCAGGACTTCAATGCTCTTGCCGATATAATTACGGCCTTCTTCAACCACTATCATGGTTCCATCATCGAGGTAGGCAATACCCTGCTTCTGTTCTTTTCCATCCTTGATGACCTGGACGCGCAGTTCTTCCCCAGGCAGGACGACAGGTTTTACAGCATTGGCTAAATCGTTGATGTTCAAGACCTGAACGCTTTGGAGATCACATACCTTGTTTAAGTTGAAGTCATTCGTCACAACTATACCGTTCGTGATTTTGGCAAGCTTCACCAGCTTGCTGTCCACTTCCTGAATTTCTTCAAAGTCACCCTCATAGATCTGGACTTCAATCGGCAGTTCTTTTTGAATGCGGTTCAAAATATCAAGTCCGCGCCTTCCTCGGTTTCTCTTCAAGGCATCCGAAGAGTCCGCAATATGCTGCAGCTCCTCCAAGACGAACTGGGGGATCACAACGATTCCTTCCAAGAAGCCGGTTTGGCATATATCCGCGATACGCCCATCAATAATCACACTAGTATCAAGGATTTTCAGTGTTTTCTCCGGAACCTCGATGTCGTCATCGGATCCTTTCTTCTTCGTTTTGTTGCCCATAGAGAAAAGATTGATCAATTCATCCCTTTTCTTAAAGCCAACCTGAAAACCGACATATCCAAGAAGAAGGGTCAACAGGATTGGCACCACCGTGTTGATAATCGGAATCTCCCATGAATTAAGAGGAATTCCGACAAGATAAGCAACGAACAGCCCGATAATCAGTCCCATGCTCCCAAAAAGGATATCCGTAACCGGTGCTTTCACCAGTGTATCTTCAAACCACTTTACTAGATTCTCCACGTACTTAACTGCCCAGAAAGTTAATATATAAAAAATAATAGCTCCTAAGATGGCAGTTATATAAGGGTTGTTTAATAAAGGTTCATCTGACAAATTAATTAATTTAAGTAAATCGGGAAGAAGAAAAATCCCCAATGTCCCTCCTAGTATAAGGAAACATGCTTGAACGATTCTCTTTAACATCCCCTCACCTCCTCCTACTCATTATAAACAATTTCCTTTTTTTGAAACGTATAAAAACGGAATATTTTTTGAATGTCATTAAAATGATACACGTTTGTTATCTTAGTATAATTCCACTATTGCTCAGCCTTTGAAAAAAGGCTAACACTTAATCTGACGGGTGTCAATTTTAAAAAAAGGAATATTTTAACATAGACAAAAAGGTGTGACAAACAGACTACAACTGCCTGTCAGCAAAAGTCTGTTCCCTAATCAATTTTAATCCCTGCTTGATTTTTCGGGCTCTAACTTCACCGATCCCTTCCACATCATCCAGTCCCTCGACATCCGCTTTGAGGATGTTCGGCAGGATCTCAAAATTTGTCACCAGATTCTCGATGATGACAATCGGCAGTCTCGGGATTTTGTTTAAGACCCTGTAGCCTCTCGGGCAGACACCGTCATCCAGGTGGATATATCCGTTGTAGCCCAGCAGTTTAAGAAGTACTGTGTCATCCAGCACTTCAGAGTGGACCAGTTCTTGAAACTTATGAAGGATATCAAATGGTTTGATATCGCGCACGTGGGAATAATCCCTTATAATCAGCATCGCTTCCTCTTCAATATCTGAAAGAAGTTCATTCATCTGCAGCCTGATCAATCTGCCTTCCGTTCCCAACTCACTTAAATAGGTCAGAAGCTCATTCTTAATCCGGAGGACCATTTCGAAGCGGTGAAGGACCTGCAGAAGATCGCTGTATGTGACGAGCTCTTCAAATTCAAGGACAGAAAGGTTTGAAATGCTCTGGTCCAGCACAACTTTATACTTCTCAAGTGTCTGAATGGCCTGGTTTGCTTTCGTCAGGATATTTGAAATATCTTTCAGCGCATATCTGAAATTTCCCTGATACAAGGTAATGACATTTCTTCTTTGGGAAATAGCGACCACCAGGGACTTGGTCTGCTTGGCTACACGTTCAGCAGTTCTGTGCCTCATACCGGTTTCGGAAGAAGGTACAGTCGCATCCGGGGCGAGCTGTGCATTGGCCAGGATGATTTTGGTGCCTGAATCATTTAAAATGATGGCTCCATCCATCTTCGCCAGTTCATAAAGGTAGCTTGGCGAAAATACACTGTTTATATGGAAGCCCCCATCCACCAATGATTTCACTTTGTCATTGAAACCAATCACGATAAGTCCCCCAGTATTCGCCCTAAGGACATTGTCGATTCCTTCACGGAGAGGAGACCCCGGAGCGACAAACTGCAGGATATCGGACATGGACTTATCCTGTACCTTCTTCTCATTCATGTATTTATCCTCCTAAAATTTGCTTCAATGCTTCATTGATATTTTTCACACCGACGATTTCGATTCCTGAAGGAACCTTCCATCCTCCGATATTATTAGCAGGGATGATCACTCTCTTAAAACCGAGTTTTGCCGCTTCCTGGACACGCTGTTCGATTCTGGATACTCTTCTGATTTCGCCGGTCAGCCCCACTTCGCCTATAATGCAGTCAAAAGCATCTGAGGACTGATCCCTGAAGCTTGAAGCTATGGAAGCAGCCACTGCAAGGTCTATCGCAGGTTCATCAAGCTTCACCCCGCCAGCCACCTTCAAGTAGGCATCCTGATGCTGAAGCAGGAAACCCGCCCTTTTTTCAAGGACAGCCATTATTAAAGAAACCCTGCTGTGGTCTATCCCTGTCGCCATCCTTCTTGGATTGTTGAAGCTTGTCGGAGTGACAAGCGCCTGGATTTCGACCAGAACAGGCCTGGTTCCTTCCATTGAGGCAACCACCGTCGATCCGGCAGCTCCCTGTGACCTTTCTTCCAGGAAGATTTCAGAAGGGTTATCGACTTCCTCAAGCCCGAGTTCTTTCATTTCAAATATGCCCATCTCATTAGTAGAACCAAACCGGTTTTTGACAGCCCTTAGAATTCTGTATGCATGATGTCTTTCGCCTTCAAAATAAAGTACGGTATCTACCATATGTTCCAACAGCCTCGGCCCTGCTATAGAGCCTTCTTTTGTAACATGCCCGACAATAAATATTGCGATTCCTTTTGTTTTTGCGATTCTCATTAATTCTGCGGTACACTCCCTGACTTGGGAAACACTGCCGGGAGCTGAAGTGACCTCTGGGTGGAAAATCGTTTGAATGGAGTCGACAATCACAAACTCAGGGGAAAGCTCTTCGATGGTGCCATGGATAGCTTCCAAATTTGTTTCGGCATATATATATAATTCATCCGCTTTGATTTCAAGGCGGTCTGCTCTAAGCTTTGTCTGTTTGATTGATTCCTCGCCGGATATATATAGAACTTTGTGTTTACCCTCAGCCAACTGAGATGAAACCTGTAAAAGCAAAGTGGATTTTCCTATACCAGGGTCTCCGCCAATCAGTATCAGTGATCCTGGGACCACCCCACCGCCAAGTACTCTGTTCAACTCCTTGGAATCTGTCTCTACCCGGGGTTCCTGCTTGGATTGGATGGATACCAGTTTTTCAGCCTTTGATGGGCCTTGGTCAACAGAATGCTTAAAAGCACCTCTGGGCTGTTTGCCGGTGATCTCCACTTCTTCGACCATCTTATTCCATTCTGAACATCCTGGGCATCTTCCCATCCATTTCGCTGATTCGTATCCGCAAGACTGACACATGAATTTGGTTTTTTTCTTAGCCAACTCTATAACCTCTCTCTTCATATCTATGTGAATGATTTTATTGAAATACTTCTATTGGGAATGATTGTAGCTTTTTTACGGGAAGGTTACAAATATGAGGGGTCTCTCAAAAAAATATAGTTCAGGGTATCCATATTTCTGTGTTCGCTGGGGAATGTGGCAAATTGCCGCTTTTTTTGATCTTTATCGAAATGCGTTCCCGTGTTTAAAGAGAAAAGCTCTGAGACGGGCCAGTAGATGGAACGGCTCTAATCCAGAAATCAATCACTAGTTGTCCAAAAACAAGAAAAGGCAAGCCAAGAGCAGCCTTCTTCCCGGGGAGGATTGACTTGTACAGTGACCCTCTCACCTGGAAGACCATTCGACTGCTCTTGCTTTGCTCTACTCTAATTCTTATGAAGACGTCTTGGTCGTTTCCCTCATTTTGACTGTGAATTCTTTATCTTCCACATCAATGAGTACACTTTGCCCTGTGAGAACAGTGCCTTTCAGAAGCTCTTCAGAAAGGCGGTCCTCGATATGCTTCTGGATGGCACGGCGCAATGGACGTGCTCCATATTCAGGATCGAAGCCTTCGTCTGCGATTTTCTCTTTGGCAGCGTCCGTCAGCTCGAGGCTGATATCCTGCTCTTTCAATCGATTCGTCAATTGATCGGACATCAATGTCACAATCTCTTTTAAATGTTCTTTTTCCAGTGAATGGAAGACGATGATTTCATCGATACGATTCAGGAATTCTGGGCGGAAGGCTCTTTTCAGCTCTTCCATCACTTTTCCTTTCATATCTTTGTAATCCTGCTCACCATCCTGGATATTGAAACCGACGTATTTATTCTTTTTCAGGGATTCTGCCCCAACATTGGAAGTCATGATCAGAACCGTGTTCCTGAAATCGACCGTGCGGCCTTTACTATCAGTCAGACGCCCATCTTCCAGCACTTGAAGAAGAATATTGAATACATCGGGATGCGCCTTCTCGATTTCATCAAGCAGGACGACGGAATATGGTTTACGGCGCACCTTTTCAGTCAGCTGCCCGCCTTCTTCATATCCTACATAACCTGGAGGGGACCCTACAAGTCGGGATGTCGAGTGTTTTTCCATATACTCGGACATATCGATCCGGATCATGGATTCCTCATCACCGAACATAGATTCTGCCAGCGCTCTGGCCAATTCTGTCTTTCCGACACCTGTCGGCCCAAGGAATACAAATGAACCGATTGGTCTCTTAGGGTCTTTCAAGCCGGCTCTTGCTCTTCTTACGGCTTTGGAAACGGCTTTAACTGCTTCGTCTTGTCCGATCACCCGTGAATGAAGAATTTCTTCAAGCTTCAGGAGCTTATCCGTTTCAGTCTGAGCCAGTTTTGAAACTGGAATCCCGGTCCAGCTTGATACCACTTTAGCGATATCTTCAACTGTGACTTCGGTATTCTCCTGCCCCTGTTTTTCTTTCCAGGTTTTTTTCGTTTCTTCAAGTTCTTCCCTTAAACGCTGCTCTGTGTCTCTGAGTGAAGCGGCTTTTTCAAATTCCTGGCTTTGGACTGCGGCATCTTTCTCTTTTCTAATCTCTTCAAGCTTCACTTCAAGTTCTTTAAGATTAGGAGGGGTAGTATAAGAGCGCAGTCTTACCTTGGAACCGGACTCATCAATCAAGTCGATTGCCTTATCCGGAAGGAATCGGTCTGAAATGTAACGGTCTGAGAGTTTAACAGCCGCTTCGATCGCTTCATCCGTGATGGATACACGGTGATGGGCTTCATAACGGTCACGAAGGCCTTTTAAAATTTGAATAGACTCATCCGGTGTCGGCTCATCAACCTGGATCGGCTGGAATCTTCTTTCTAACGCCGCATCCTTCTCGATGTACTTTCGGTACTCATCAAGCGTCGTCGCACCAATACACTGCAGCTCACCGCGGGCGAGTGACGGCTTAAGGATATTGGAAGCGTCGATTGCACCTTCCGCACCGCCTGCTCCGATTAATGTATGAAGTTCATCAATAAAGAGGATAATGTTCCCCGCCTGGCGGATTTCATCCATGACCTTTTTAAGACGGTCTTCAAATTCACCGCGGTATTTAGTCCCGGCAACCACTGTACCCATATCCAGTGTCATGACCCGTTTGTCACGAAGGATTTCTGGCACTTCATTATTGACGATTTGCTGCGCAAGTCCTTCAGCGATTGCTGTTTTACCAACGCCGGGTTCACCGATCAAGACCGGATTATTCTTCGTTCTGCGGCTGAGCACCTCAATTACACGCTGGATCTCTTTGCTTCTCCCAATGACCGGATCAAGGCTGTCTTCCCTTGCGATAACGGTAAGATCCCTTGCCAGACTGTCCAGAGTAGGCGTATTTGCATTAGTGCTGGTACCGCTTTGATGGCCATTGGATTCGGTGCTGCCAAGCAGCTGCAGTACCTGCTGTCTTGCTTTATTAAGGCTGACACCAAGATTGTTCAGCACACGTGCTGCTACACCTTCTCCTTCCCTAATCAATCCAAGGAGGATATGCTCTGTCCCTACATAGGAGTGACCCAGCTTTCTTGCTTCATCCATTGACAGTTCGATGACTTTTTTTGCTCTCGGAGTATAATGGATGGTCTGGGAACTTTCCTTGCCTTTCCCGATCAGGCCTTCCACTTCTTTCTGAATTTTTTCAGGGCTCAACCCTAGGGCCGTCAATCCTTTCGCTGCGATTCCTTCACCCTCGCGCACTAATCCTAAAAGAATATGTTCTGTTCCGATGTTGCTGTGAGATAAACGGATAGCCTCTTCCTGTGCTAAAGCCAATACCTTTTGGGCTCTTTCAGTAAATCTGCCAAACATCATAATCGTCTCCTCCTAACTGCTTCTATTCTCAAGTTTAATTCGTTCCCGAATAAAGGCCGCTCTTCTTATGTCCCTCTCGTCAGGGCGGAGCGGTCCGCCTGAATATTGCTGTAAAAACCCTGGCTGGGTCAGTATCATTAATTCATTTAATATATTGCGGGATATATTTTGTATATACCCTAAATCAATCCCCAATCTCACATCTGACAAACATTTAGCTGCTTCTTTTGATTCGATGATCCTGCAATTCTCCAATACACCCAGAGAGCGGAACACTCTGTCTTCTAATTGTATGTTCGAAGTTTTCACTAATGCTTCCCGCGCTGATTGTTCTTGCGCGATAATCTGCTTGACGACACCCGTTAAATCATCCACGATGTCCTCCTCGGATTTTCCGAGTGTGATTTGATTGGAGATTTGAAATATATTACCTAAAGCTTCGCTGCCTTCACCGTAAATTCCTCTAACAACTAATCCAAGCTGGTTGATAGCTGGAATGATACGGTTCATTTGCTGAGTGATGATCAAAGCCGGAAGATGCATCATCACCGATGCTCTCAAACCTGTTCCCACATTGGTTGGACAGGAAGTCAGATAACCGCTTTTTTCATGAAAAGCGAAATCCAGCTTGCTCTCCAGCCAGTCATCTATCTCATCTGCTTTCTTCAGGGCTTCCTTCAATTGAAGGCCAGGATACAAACACTGTATACGGATATGGTCTTCTTCATTGACCATGATGCTGATATCTTCCTTTTCAGAGAGAACAACCCCGCCATAGCTGGAATCATCGGCCAGATTAGGACTGACGAGATGCTTCTCCATCAATACACGCTTTTGGAGCGGCTGCATCTCAGACATCTTCAATAATTCAAGGTTTCCATGTTCACCTGACTCACCGCTGATACTCTCCTGAACTTTCCCAAGAATCCTGTTTGCTTCCTCTGAAGAAAAAAGAGTCGGAAAAAGGTAATCGCTTAAATTACGGGCAAGGCGGATTCGGGTGCTCAATACGACATCCGAGTTCGGCCCCTCTTCACTCATCCATGAACTTGAAGCTTGGCTCAAAAACTTCTCTAACGACATTACTTCCCGCCTCCCTCTTGGCGAATTTCCTTCTCAAGGGAACGAATTTCATCCCTCACTCCAGCTGCCTGTTCAAACTCTTCATCGTGAATGAGCTGCTGAAGCTCGGCTTTTAAACCAGTAATCTTTTTCTTTAGATGAATCGTACCGCCCATTCGTGAAGGCACCTTGCCATGATGCTCCACATTTCCGCTGTGTACCCTCTTCAAAATCGGCGTCAATTCATCTTTAAATGTTTCATAGCAGCTTGCACAGCCAAACCGCCCTACCTGGATGAACTGTTGAAAAGTCAGTTTACACTTCTCACATTGAAGCACTTCCTCGGAAGAAATCTGCTTCTCCTGCTGTTTCATAGCGGGACTTAAGTTTAAAAGTCCGGAAAGAAGGCTGTTTACGGAAAAAGAAGGAGAGCCGTCGAACATGAACATTTCCCCTTTTTCCTGGGCACATCTCTCACATAAATGGACTTCTGTCTTTTCCCCGTTCACTATCTTTGTAAAATGGAGAGTGGCAGGTCTTTCATTACACTCCTGGCAAATCAATTCAACTCACCTCTCCTATTTATATTTCAATGTAATCAGCATCGCCTTCAGCATTCTTGCCCTTAACTCATCTCTCTCAGGCAACTCTATATAAATTACCGAGCGATCCATCACACTTAACATTATTTTCGCTTCTCTTAATGTAATAACCTCTTCTTCCACTAAACGATACACCAGATCTTCCGCTGAACTTTGGGCGACCCTGGAGTCAACCAGGGAAATCAACTGGTCGACCAGATGGGCATGATCATGGGAATGAACCTTCATTATGCGGATATATCCCCCGCCGCCCCTCTTGCTCTCTACCATGTATCCTCGTTCAATCGTGAACCTGGTATTGATAACATAATTGATTTGGGAGGGGACACACTGAAACTTGTCAGCAATTTCGCTGCGCTTTATCTCGACAATCTCATTGCCGCTTGATTCAAAAACCTTCTTAAGGTAGTTTTCGATGATATCGGAAATATTCCTCATCAGGCCTCCTCCTCTTTTGACTTTGACTATATTTGACTAAGATTATACAACAGAACAACTTATGATTGCAATCGATTAATCTGCCTTAAAAGTTTTCCCAGGTCTAGGGGTTTCTTAAACCTGTGAATTGACGAATATGCAAAAATGGACTCCATAAGAAGACCATCATATCAGGAGCCGTATTAAATTATATTTAAATAGCAGGGTCATTGATACATTCAAAATAATAAAGTGAACAACAACTGGACCAATATAAACCACCTGGAATATATACCTATATACATTAAAATTAAATAGTGATAATCCTGTTTTCAATTAAGAATATTACTAGGCAGAGGCCACACAGGCTCTTTCTCTCTCACGTACTTGACCTTCTTGCTCCTTCGTTAGATTCCACAACGTGAAGAAGATACATCTAAGCCGAAAAGGGTTCACTCCTGTACCCAGAGGCGCAGTATGAGGACATATCTTCTCCTAATACATGTCACTCATGTACCCAGAGACGCAACTTGAGGACATATCTATGATGAAAACTAGTTACTTATGTACTCAGAGCTTCAACGTGAGGACATATCTATGACGAAAACTAGCCACTCATGTACTCAGAGATGTAGCATGAGGACATATTTACTCCGAAAGCAAGTCACTTATGTACCCAGAGAAGCTATGTGAGGAAATATCTATGAGAAAAAAGGGGCACTCATGTACCCAGACACGCAACGTGAGGACATATCTATGACGAAAAAGGGACACTCATGTATCCAGAGCTTCAACGTGAAAACATATCTATGACGAAAACTAGTCACTCATGTACCCAGAGCTTCAACGTGAGGACATATCTGTGACGAAAAAGGGACACTCATGTATCCAGAGCTTCAACGTGAAAACATATCTATGACGAAAACTAGCCACTCATGTACTCAGAGCTTCAACGTGAGGACATATCTATCACGAAAACTAGTTACTCATGTACCCAAAGACGCAACGTGAGGACATATCTATGACGAAAAGTAGCCACTCATGTACTCAGAGCTGCAACGTGAAGACATATCTATGATGAAAACAAGCCACTCATGTACTCAGAGCTTCAACGTGAGGACATATCTATGACGAAAAAGACTCACTCATGTATCCAGAGCCTCATCACGAGGACATATCTAAGACAAAAAGGACTCACTCATGTATCCAGAGCCTCAGCGTGAGGACATATCTATACCGAAAAGGGGGCACTCATGTACCCAGCGGTCCAACGCGAGGACCTATCTACTCCTAAAACTAGTTACTCATGTAAACGGAGAGAATCTACTAGGGAGATTTTTAGAATAAAAAAGAGGACCACATCGGGTACTCTTTGGCTTGCCTGGCAACGTCCTACTCTCACAGGGGGAGACCCAACTACCATCGGCGCTGAAGGCTCGGACGGCGATGAGCGGCGAATCTCTTCGTCCGCTTCGCTCGTTCACATCCTCATGGGCGGCTGCCCACTGCGGTGTTCTCTCCCTTTCGTCCTCGACCTTCTTGCTCCTCCCCATCCTCGCTCCTGCGTTTTAAGAAAATCTATAAAATCTATTTTGGGGATCTCCCCCTTTTTTAAATACAAAAAAAGAGCACCACTTCGGGTACTCTTTGTCTTGCCTGGCGACGTCCTACTCTCACAGGGGGAGATCCCCCAACTACCATCGGCGCTGAAGAGCTTAACTTCCGTGTTCGGCATGGGAACGGGTGTGACCTCTTCGCCTTAGTCACCAGACATATTCAATTGAAAGAACATTGTTCTTTCAAAACTAGATAAAGTATTAGAAGAAAGAAGAAAGTATTCCGAGTTTCGCTGTTATTTCGTGGTTAAGTCCTCGATCGATTAGTATCTGTCAGCTGCACGTGTCGCCACGCTTCCACCTCAGACCTATCTACC
>NZ_VTEI01000015.1 GCF_008180415.1 Rossellomorea vietnamensis | reverse complement strand
TTCCCATTTTTTCGCAGAGGATATAACAAAAAATCGTATTAGATCGTGGGCTGATAACTTCCTGGCTGTGTCTTCATACCCCCACTTCTCACAAAGGTCGGCTACTTCCTCATCCGTAATGAAAGTTTGAAGAATCTCAGAAAGTTTGTTAAAGTTAGTCAATGAAACCACTCTCCTTTTTGTGTTGTTAGCGGTAACAATCATTCTAAAGGAGGGTGGTTTTTTTTGTCTAATGAAACCGTTTATTTTACATATTGTGGTTAATCAACACCCGTGGACTGTCCCTTTTGTTGCTTTAATGTAGTGGAGTGTTTTTTTCATCAGGGTCAAGGAGAGCGAGCATAATCCATGGTTTTATAAATACAGCTGCACTCATATTATGAAGGGATAACACAAATAAGCTAGAATAAGATAGAGGGACAGGGGGTAATGACAATAAAACAAGATTATAAGAATCATACACAGGCAGATCCGCTCTTTATAGGAGGAATTGGCCTGCTTTCGCTTATTGCGTTCATTTTATCGATTGTATTCTTCTTCCAAAACGTGGGGGACCAGTGGCTGCTGAGCGTGATTGTATTATTGTTTGCACTGATTTTTTTATTTGTGACAGTGAGGCTGAGAGGGTATGCCCTGAAGCTTCAGGATCGGATCATTCGTGGAGAAGAGAACTTCCGGTATTATCGATTGACTGGGAATCTAGTAGATTCCAGGCTTTCACTGAAGCAGGTGATCGCCCTGCGTTTTGCGGATGACGCAGAGTATCCTGAATTAGTGGCGCGTACCTTATCGGAGAACCTTTCACCGGATGAAATTAAGAAGGCAGTACAAAATTGGAAAGAGGACCACCACCGCGTATAATGAGGAGGGAAGCAGCTTATAAGGGGCTGTTTTCTTTTTTTGAGGCACTTTATAAACCCGGTGAGACAGTCGGAGCTGACCAGGGAATTTTCGCTTTTTAAATAGGGGAACAAATTTCCCTTAATTACTAAATAGAACGGAAAAAGGCTTAAATAGAGGAAAAAAGTTCCCTTATAGGCCTTAAACACTAGTAAAATAGGTGTTTTCCTATAAATAAGGGAAAAAAGTTCCCTTATTTACCCTGAAATGAGTGTGAATCTGCAAATAGCGGAAAAATGTTCCGTTATTTCTCTCGGGGACATTTACCCGTCGGCTCTGCCTAGGTCGCTTCCATTTTTTAAAAAATAAGGGAACAAATTTCCCTTAATTATTAAATAGAACGGAAAAAGGCTTAAATAGAGGAAAAAACTTCCCTTATTTACCCTGAAAAGAGAGCGAATCTGCAAATAGCGGAACAATCTTCCCTTATTTCTCTCGGGAACATTTGCCCGTCGGAGCTGACCTGGGCACTTCCACTTTTTTAAATAGGGGAATAAATTTCCCTTAATTACTAAATAGAACGGAAAAAAGCTTAAATAGAGGAAGAAAGTTCCCTTATAGGCCTCCAACACTAGCAAAATAGGAACTTTCCATTAGATAAGGGAAAAAACTTCCCTTATTTACCCTGAAAAGAGAGTGAATCTGCAAATAGCGGAAAAATGTTCCGTTATTTCTCTCGGGAACATTTGCCCTTCTGGTCTGCCCCACCCACCAGGAGTAATCTTTGCCAAAATAGTGATAGAAAAAGCTTTATAAATCAATCAACTGCAATCCTAAGGAGGTTTGTCATGAATAATGAAATAATGGTAGATGTTCAGAATCTTGCGAAGCGCTACGGCTCGATTACGGCTGTGAATGGAGTGGCTTTTCAAGTGAAAAAAGGAGAAATATTTGGCCTGCTTGGACCCAATGGTGCCGGAAAGACCACGACAATTGAAATGCTGGTTGGCCTCCGCAAGCCTGACGAAGGAACAGCTGTATTGGCAGGGTTCGATGTCCGAAAAGAAGTGAACAAGGTCAAAGAGGTGATTGGCGTACAGCTTCAGTCCACCTCCTTATTCGAATTATTGAAAGTAGACGAAATTCTGCACTTATACGCCAGCTTTTATCCGAATAACGTCAATATCAACGAATTAATAGAGGATATGCTTCTGACTGAAAAGAGGAAGGACCGGATTAAAGGTCTTTCAGGCGGACAAAAGCAGCGGCTTGCTATTGCGCTGGCTTTGATTCATGATCCGGAAATAGTGTTTCTTGATGAACCGACGACCGGTCTCGATCCGCAAGCGAGGAGAACTCTGTGGGATATTGTACTGCATTTAAAGGAGCGGGGAAAAACAGTGATTCTTTCCACTCACTATATGGATGAGGCGCATGTGCTCTGTGACCGCATCGGTATCATGGATCAAGGGGAATTAATCGCTCTCGATACACCAACTAACCTGGTGAAAAAATTGCAGTCGACCAGCACAGTGGAATTTCACCTGAATAATCCTCCTGAAAAAGACTGGTTCATGGCGATGGAGGGAGTCGGCGAAGTGTCCATCAAAGATACCTTTGTCCAGCTGTATACGGACGATCTGCAGCTGGCCTTGACCTCCCTGATTCATGCGTCCGAGCAGCATCAATTTAAATTTGAGGATCTTCAAACACGCTTGGCGACATTGGAAGATGTCTTTATCCATATGACAGGAAGGAGCATCAGAGAATCATGAGAGCATATTGGCAGTTAACATTGGCGCAGCTCCGTATTTTTGCACGAAATAAGCAGGTGCTGCTCTTCACGTTGCTTTTTCCCATCATCTTAATGCTGGCGCTGGGTTCGCTTGTTGGAAAAGAAAATTCTGTTTCTTTGTCCGCCGGGGTGGTCGATCTCGATCAAACCGCTGCATCCAACGATATAAAGGACCTATTTCAGCAAAATAAAGCCGTGGAAACAGAAAGTTTTGAAACTGTAAAAACTGGTAAAAAGGCTGTTGAAACCGGAGATATCCAGCTTCTTATTGAAATACCAGCAGGATATGAAGAGAATCTGAAGGGAGAGAATCCAGCCTTCTCGCTTCCGGTTTATTATAATGAAAAAAACCTCGAAAACGCCGAGCTTGGCTTCACGGTTATAAATGGAATTATTGATCAATACAGCAAAGACCTTGTGGATTATCAACCACTCGTGACTGTTGAAAAGGTTGGCATTGAGGCTTTGAACCTCCGTTACGTCGATTTCCTTGTGCCAGGGATTGTCGCGCTGATGATTTTGAATAACAATATGAATGGCGTTGCAGGCCAAATCTCAGCGTGGCGTGAGAGAGGGATTCTTCGCAGGATGCAGGGAACAAGGTTAAAAGCTTCGACTTTCATTGCGGCCCAAATCTCAGCCAGGCTGGTGCTTAATGGGACACAGGCACTGTTGGTCGTCCTCTTCGCTAATCTCATCTTCGGCATCAATGTCGCAGGCTCATGGCTCGCCCTAATTTTCTTCATCGTACTCGGTACCCTGACCTTTATGTCACTTGGCTTCGTCATTGCCGGTATGGCCAAAAACCCTGAAAGCGCGGGCCCGATTGCTGCATTTGTTACATTTCCCCTATTGTTTCTGGGAGGAGTATTTTTTCCAGTCAGTGACATGCCGGAAATGGTTCAACCGGTTGTTAACATCCTTCCCATTGCCCATCTAAGCTCAGCTTTGCGGGAGACAATGAATCTGGGAACACCGTTTTTGGAGCTAGGGACGGAAACTCTGATTCTGGGTGTGTGGCTGGTTGGCGGATTTATACTTGCCAGTTATGTGTTTAAGTGGGAGTGACCATCAATATTCCCGTGGATAAATAGGATGATAGGGTACACCTAAATTGTGGATAAAAGTGTAATATAGCATAGCAGATAGCACCCCAATATCGACGTTGACAATAGAAGTTGTCATCGCGCGATTTAGGGTGCTATTTTTTTTTTTATTTGGGATGCGGTTAAAATTGCCTCAAGAAAATTCAAGGATTTATAACATTATATGGTAAAATATAGTTGATAGTTTTGTTGAAAAAGTAATTATATCTCCAAATAAATAAATCAGAACATATTGTGTTTTCATAATTAAGTTACCCAGGGGGAAATTAATGAAAGTGAAAAACATCAAGATTGAAGAACGAATGGAACATTATAATGTAAACGGCCTAAGTATTGCGTTGTTTGAAGAAGGTCAAATCAGCGTAATAGACAACTATGGTTTGCTTGAAGTAAATAGTGATAGAAAAGTAAGCGATGATACTATTTATAGTGCGTGTTCCATTAGTAAATTTTTAACTGGTATGGTAGTAATAAAATTACTAGAAGAAAGGTATCTTGATTTAGATGAAAATGTAAATGATAGACTTGTAACTTGGAAAGTGCCTGAAAATGAATATACCCAAAATAAAAAAGTTACTTTAAGAAATTTACTTAGTCATCAATCTGGTATTAAGGATCCCGAAGGCAGTTTTTCTAAACTAAATTCAAATATAGCTGTTCCTTCAATAGTTGAATTGTTAGAGGGAAAATCACATTATTGTAATGTTCCTATTGCAGTTCAATTTGAGCCAGAGCGTGAATTCCATTACTCAGATGCAGGCTATTGCATTATTCAGCAACTAATAGAGGATGTAATGAAAAAGCCGTTTTATCGAGTGGCAGATGAGTACATATTTAAACCACTAGGAATGGAAAGCAGCTTTTTAAATTTAACAAGGATAGAGAGAAAGAAAAAAGAATTGTCTTGCGGCCATAATAAAATGGGTGAATTGGTAGAAGGGAAATATCCTATCTACCCTTATCCGGCAGCTTCAGGATTATGGACGACATCATTAAATTTGACCCTATTAGTTCTTGAACTAATGAATGCTTTAAAGGGAGAAAGTAAAATTGGAATTTCAAAAAGTTCAGCTCAAGAAATGATAAGTTCTCAAAGAGGAAAAAGTTGGACTGGATTAGGCGTATTTCTAGATGGCTCCGAAAAAGAATTAGAAATTACTTCTATGGGTTGGGGAGTAGGTTTTCAATGTATGATGGTGGCGTACCCGCACAAAGAGAAAGGTGCCGTTATTATGACGAATGCAGAATTAGGTGTTCATCAATTGGAGGGGATTATTGGAGAGATTTATAAATCTCTAGTATCTTAACGAGCGTGCCGTTCAAGTATAAGGGGCTTATCCGAAGAGGATGAGCTTCTTTTTTGTTTGAAACTTTTTATTGAGTAAGTTGCTGATATTTGAAATAATTGGAATTGAGGGGATGTAACTTGGAGGTTTGTAACAAATGAAGGTAAATCAATTGATAGATATCATAAAAAGGACAAATCCGGATATCCAAATTAATGAAATACAGACAAACACCAATGGGTGGGATAATGACATTCTCATTTTAAATAATAAGGTTGTTTTTAGATTTCCAAAGTCAAAAGAAGTTGCAGTAAAGGTTAAAGATGAGGTGTCCTTAATAAACCGGTTGCAATTAGAAAACCCTTTGGTAAAACTGCCTAAATATGAATCTGTTTACTTGGATGGAGAGTTTAAAGGTGTGAGATATGATTATTTAGAGGGTGATTCTTTAAGTGATTTTGAAGTGATTAATTTAATAAAACCACAGAATGCAGAAATTATAGGAGACTTCCTTACAAAACTGCATAGTATTAACTTATCAGAATTTAAAGGGGCAAAGATATTACCTATCCACACCAAGGAATATTGGGAAGACTTATATAACTCTGTTGAGGCTTTAGTTTTTCCTTGCATTAAACAGTCACAGAAAATAGAAATCAATAACCTCTTTAATGACTTCTTTAGTAATTCAAATTTTTCAACAACCAAAAAGGTATTGATCCATGGAGATTTGACAATAGCCAATATCTTATTTCAAAAGGACAAAGGACTTGTAAGTGGCATCATTGATTTTACAGATGCTCAGGCAGGAGATCCTGCCTTTGATTTTGCTGGGTTATACTGGTCTTTGGGTCCAGATTTTACAGCAGAAGTACTATCTTATTATCAGGTTAAAGACAATGGGTCCATCTTTAATAGAGTACAGTCCTTCTATGGCTTACAACCGATATTTCATAATTTGCTCTATGCAATTAAAGAAAATCATTATGTCGATTGGGAAACAGCGCTAGACAGATTTTCATATCTTAATTCTATAAGAAATGAAAAATTTAAATAACTTTAGCCAATATAGATGCATAAGGGGCTTATTCAGTTTGTGCAGGTTAGTGAAAGAAGGTACTTAACCTAATGAGCAGGAATATCAAAAGGAATAAGCATTTAGTTGTTCACGTTATAAATAAAAATATTCGGAGGAATAGATATGTGGTTGGTATTAGGGGTTATGGCAATAGGAGTAACCTTTATAAATCTTTATATGTTCGCAGCAGGAAAGGACTATAAGCTTGCTATGGCGATGGGATTATCCTTTACTGCATTAACACTTTGTGCAGAGCACAGTTTTTTATCGGAGTTAGTAATAAGAGAAGATTTGTCAGCTTTAAGTGAAGTGCCAAATTATGATAGGGAATTATGGTTTTTAACAATAGCTTCTATCTTACTGAATATAACTCCAATATTTTTAGAACGAAAAGCCAAGAAAAAGTTAGAGAGTAAATAGTAAGGGGGAGTTCAGTTGGACGAGAAAAAACGCAGATTATCATTGACAGGTGCAATTGTTATCTTAAGTATCTGTCTACTAGTTTCAGCCTTTACCATCTCCAGTGCGATAAGGGATTCATCAAGGGATGGCAGCCCAGAGCCAGAAGAGCAATATCGATATGAGTTTATTTCAGCGAATGAACAAAATGTGATCCTATTTGATAAGAAAACGGGAGACTACTGGAGGAAGTTTATTGAACCAAACGAAGGGCCAACTGAATGGGAAAAGCAGCCCTCTCCACTTGAAATTCAATAGGGAGTTGTACGATTAGGGGGATTGCTTTAAAAAGCAGTGCCCTTTATTCTTCTAATAAAATTTTTATTGAGAATTTCAAATAAAGAAATCCGGACTACTCTGGAAAAAAACGGGATCTTCGAAACTTAAGTAAATGAGTATCGTCTAATTATTAACGTAATTACCAGCGACGGAACTTAAATTGCTTGGTTTTCGTCCAAAAGTATAAAGGGGGAATAATCAGTGAAGGAATTTGGTGAGAGTTTGAAATATGCTGGAATCATTTTAGGGGTATCAATGCTGATTTTTTTAGCAGAGGGTTATGCTAGTGGCTCATACAACTGGAACACCTTCTACCTATTTTTTATGGGAGCTGTTTTTGGTAACAGTGTTGGTTTGATGAGAAATAAACAGAGTTTTAGCGGAAACTTGAAACGAAATTTAAAATAGGGATGGAAATGTAGTTCTGTTATAGATGGCGTGGCTAAGGAGGCATTGTGTGTCAAAAATTAGTGAGGAAACACAGCTCCCAAAGGATATAGAAAACGATAAAGAGGAACCAATAACTCAAAAAGAGGCTTTAGATGGATGCGCCGGTTGCTCAGCTTTTGGATGTTTGCCATTTGCTTTAGGTATAGCTTTAATTATTAAACTTTTTTGACTTGATTGGCTGCTCAACATCTTTGAAGTAGTTGGTGGCCTTTGTTTAAGTACTAGGTAGAACATAAACAGAGCAATCAGAAGAGGTGGATTTTGTTATTTTTTTGTTGAGGAAGCCCATGAAAAAGCTATTGAACCTTATAAGAATGGAGGGATTCACATTCAAGAAACAATTAACAAACGGGGCGTTTGTTGAACAAGCTGAGAAGCCTTGGCTTTAAAAAGGGTAGTTACCAAGGGAGTCTTAAAGAAAATGAAAAAGGTGCTTTTTTGAGGTGAAATCTTTTGAATGGTTTATATTTCTTCTATTATTCTTATATTCCCTGCTAATGTTTTATTTTGAAGTATCATTATATTCCTTGTTACCTCCAGAAGAAGGGGGAATGAGTTTTAAGATAGAATTAGAGGTTGTTTGGTATCGTTCCAAATGGTTTTACGCAATGATCATAATTGTTTTGATTCAACAAAGGGGCTTTAGCAGAGGAGCTGTGATTTTAAAGTGAGGAGACGATTTGATGGTTAGTTTATTAAATAACTTATTTCAAGCATCGGCAATAATACTGCTACTATGTTCAATCTATTATTACAGACACTTTAAGAAAATTAAAAGGGATAGAAAACTAACTTTAGTTGAACTTTCAATTTATATTACAACCCAAGCTGCAATTTATCTTTGTGCAGGTAGTTATCTGCTTCTGTTTTTAAATCGGAATTTTGGTTAGAAGTTCTTCGGAAAACGGGGGCATTTGCTGAACAAGAAGGATCCTTCCTTCAAAAAGACCTGCAAGTGTCAGTATCTACGGCTAAAGGCGCAAACTAAATAATTGCATTTAAAGTTATGGCGGGAGGTTTATTTGATTTGCGAATCCAGAATTAGATATCTCTGCCTCTCCCCCTTGAGTAAAGTACTCCAAACTGAAGAAAGGCCGACATGTACAAAAGCTTTCTAAACAAATTTATTGATGGATAGCGTGCTGATTGGGAACTGTTCATTAGCTCTCATATCTTCAATTATTGGGGCAGCAAAGCTGAATTAGAAAAATATATGAGAGGTGAAATTAAATGAATATCAGACTTGCTGAAGCAAAAGACATTAAACAATTAATAAAAATGAGATGGGATAATACCATTGAGTTTGATGAGAGCAAAAAAAATGAGTCCTATGAAGAGTTTGAAAGGGAATGTCAAAGATTCTTAGAGAATGCACTAAAAAGCAGCCAGTGGTTTATTTGGGTTGCTGAGGATAAGGGAAAAATTGCCTCCCATATATACATAGAATTATTGCAAAAAGTGCCAAGGCCAGGCAGGGTTACCCATCCATTTGCTTATATGACCAATGTATACACCATTCCAGAATATCGAAATGGAGGTGTTGGAAGTAAAGTATTAAGTACAATAAACGATTGGATAAGAAAGAATGAATATGAGTTTGTCATTGTATGGCCAAGTGATGAAGCTATTAATTATTATAAGAAAAATGGGTATGTTCATTGTACTGAGCCAATGGAATACTTTCCTTCGTGAATGGTGGCGTCTGCTGGATAAGAGCCTCCTTTTGATCAAGTAGGACAGAAATGTTTAAGAAGAATTGAGAGTCTAGGTGATTTGATCATGGATATTATTACATTTGGAAAAAAGGAAGAAGGCAAAGAGTACATATTAAGACCTGCTGTTTACTGCGTAATGTTCAATAGCCCGGGCGATAAAGCAGCTATTATTCAAACAGGTGATGGTAAGTACTTTCTTCCAGGTGGTGGCATAGAAGGTAATGAGTCACACGAGCAATGCTTAAAGAGAGAAGCCTTAGAAGAAATGGGAATGGACATTAAAATGGTTGATTTTATAGGATGTGCTAATAGGTATTTCTACTCTACAAATGAATGTAAGTATTATTTAAGTGAAGGCTATTTTTACAGTTGCGAATTTATTAAAAAATTTAGTAAGCCCATAGAGGAAGACCACCTCTTAGAATGGATTAAACCCTGCCAGGCTATTAATAAATTATTTCACGAACATCAAAGTTGGGCAATAAATGAAGCTCTGAAGCAATTGTAGAGAATTCAACTATCAGAGGGCGTTAGTAAGAACAACGCATTAATAACAAAAAGCTTGGGGCCTCCCAAGCTTTTTTTATTGTGTTAATTGCACTGTTAATCCGCTTTATAAAACTACTTAGGAGACACCTCGTTCCTGTTAAATGCTGCTAGCGGCTGCAATGTAGCCTGACGCTTTTTTCCTCGGAGTCCAATAGTATTCTAAGTATGGAAAAGGAGCGGATCACAAAATGATAGATGAAAGCGATGATGAGAAATGAACCCAATGCCAGAAAGGAAAATTTTACTGAAATGGGCAAGCTCCAGTCTTTAATTAAGAAACCTGTTATAACGACAACGAGCTGATGCCGGAAATCACAAAGAAGATGGGCATGATCCAGGTACCGATCAGGAGGGAGAACGCCAGAATCGCAGAGTTGTCCAATTCATTATTTTCACATGCCAATCAAAGGGGTTAAAAAACATTGAGCAATGATATAAAAAAACAAGCAGAGTGGCTGTGACCTTCAACCAATCCAAATCGTATCTTCGAGCAGCCGGCAGCTTATCCATAATAGAATCTCCTTTTTGAACTCTATTCGGCAGGGGAAGGAGGTTTTCTTTCTAAACATAGTGGCTTTCCTTTCAAGTTTCCTTAGATCCTTGTGTGTCCTTAATCCTTTTAAAAAGTTTTATTTTACAGGGGCGAAGAGGTATAGTAGTAAGAGAAACTTTATCGAAGAGTTGGTGTACGATGGAAAATGAATTTGAGCAGTTGAAGCTGGAGAACCAGATCTGCTTTTTGTTGTATGCGGCTTCAAGGGAAATGACGAAGCAGTATAAACCTATTTTGGAAGACCTGGATGTAACGTATCCTCAATATTTAGTGCTGCTGCTGTTGTGGGAGCATGAGAGCCTGACGGTTAAAGGAATGGGCGAGAAGCTGTTTTTGGATTCGGGGACACTCACCCCGATGCTCAAGCGGATGGAGGAGCAGGGACTTCTTGTCAGGGAGCGGTCGGACGAAGATCAACGCTCCGTTTTGGTGAAGCTGACCTCCGAGGGACAAAATCTTAAGCAAAAAGCGGCGGACATCCCCGGGCGCATATTATCACTAGCGGGCAGCACGGAAGAAGAGAATAAAGTGTTGAAATCCTCACTTCTGCGGCTGTTGAATAACCTTTAATCAAACGTTTGATTAACAAAAGCGAAACCGCCTTGATCAGCCCCGACAGGCAAATGTTCCAAAGAGAAAAAAAGGTGTTCTTCCTTTTATTCTCTTTGGGTTATTTGACCCCGAGGGGCTAGGCGGTGCAGCTGGACGGAACAAAAGCGAAACCGCCTTGATCAGCCCCGACAGGAAAATCAACAAAAAAAGTTCACGACTCCTGATGGAATCGTGAACTTTTTACTATTTTAGATTTACTCTACAACTTCCAATTCAACATCGATGTTGCCTTTAGTTGCTTTGGAGTAAGGGCAGAATTCATGTGCTTTGTGTACAAGGTTTTCTAAAGTATCACGGTCGACGCCGGTACCTTTCACTTGCAGCTTCACCGCCAGCTTGAAGCCTTGATCCTCTTCGTCTTTCAATAAGCTTACGTTGGCAGTTACTTCAGAATCGAAGGATACTTTTGCTTTCTTGGCAATCAGTTGAAGAGCGCCGTCAAAACAAGCTGCATAACCTGCTGCGAATAGCTGTTCAGGATTTGTTGCTTCCGGAAGTTCTTTCTTCCGTGGTGTTCCCGGCATTGCTAACTGAAGATTGATGTTGCCCTCTGATGATTCTACACGGCCTTCACGTCCACCGACAGCTGATACGGATGTAGTAAATAATGCGTCTGACATATTACATCTCTCCTTTTAGTGTTTTTCTGTGTAAATTAAGTTGTGCACAATTTAATTTTACACAATTAAAATTTATAGTCAATGATTTGGATTGTGCAACTCTCACCCTTTATACATATAGTTAACACTGGGCGAGAATTTAAACCTTTATTTGCCTATCGGGTGAAAAGGGGGAAGAAATCTTTTCACAAAGGTTTACTTATTGCACCGAGACAAAAGACTCCGTCGTTTGACGAGTCTTTTGTCATCAGATTAATCTTTATTAATGGCCGGGTTGTTGAAGGAGGTTTTTAATCCGTTGAGCTATACCTGCCATTTTAATTATTTTGTCAGGACACTATTCTTAATGAGTTCCGTATCCTTTCCAGCTTCCTTTAATTTTATTTCCGCTTCACTCTCAATTAAATCCTTTAACAGTTGCAGAGTTTGGTCAAACTCTACATGTTTGCCCATCAAAAAGCTCATACCATGCTCAATTTCTAACCAAGTTGATAAATCAGCTTCATTATGTTGAAGTTGTGCTTCTAATTTATCCAAGGCATTTGCGACTTTCGCTTCGTATGTCTCTTTATTTTCAAACTCGAACCATAGATCATATAAATCGTTTCCTAATGAATTTCCTAATGTATCCCTTATCTTTTCTATTGATTTAATCTCATTCAATGCTTTGAGTTCCTTAGCTGCAGGGTTATCCATCGTATCAAAGGCAGGGATGTCTCCGGCCTCAGCCTCCACCAAATCGTGGATGGTAATCATTTTTAGTAATTTGGAGGTATCTACCTTCTGTTCTAAATAGGGTTCTATTAATATAGCCATTAAGGTAACCCTCCAAGTATGCTCAGCTACACTTTCTTGTCTGCCATTAGACAGCCAACTGTGCCTCATTTCAGATTTTAATTTCTCTCCCAATTTGATTATTTCAAGTATTTTTAAAAGGTTTGTTTTCATTTCCAGTTCCCCCAATAATATTGTTTCGTCCATAAATAACTATTCAGAGAGTAGTTTATTTATGGAGGATATTACTTTATTCCAATTATTTCAAAAACGGGCAGCTTACTCAAGATAGGTTTCAAATAAAAAGGCTGTTTTGATAAAGGTTGCAGCTTTCGGAGAAATCTCAAAAACAGAATTAAAAAAGGTGGAAACCCTAAGAATAGTAGTTTCATATTATTCCATTAAGATAGGCTTTTGGCAGAAGAATCTCACCAGAATGGCTGCCAGTTGCACGGTTAATGCTTTGAAAATCTTGAGATAATAAGAAACTGACCTATGTTAGTTCATAGGTCAGTTTTAATGTCATTGATACAAAGGGCTCCCGAAAATCGGAGCCCTTTATTTAGAGTGAAGCCGCTTTCTCTTCTATAGTATTCCGCGGTTATCCACAGGTCCAGGTGCTGGGTTTTTCTTTTTCATCGATTGGAATTTCCCGTATGTGAAGGATCTCCACAGCCATTCGAATGGACCGAATTGGAATTTCTTCAGCCAGAAGTAACTGATAATGATTTGGGCGCTGAAGATTGCCAAGGCGATAAGGGTGCCGGCCCACAGGCTGACTTCTTCGTATAAATCCAACCCGACGAAGATCAAGACACAGATGATGGATTGAGACAGGTAATTTGTCAGTGCCATCTGGCCAGCAAATCCAAGGGGGCGCAATCGTTTTTGCCATTGATTCTTCCTTAAGAGCAGTGTCAAAGCCGAGATATAAAAGAAGCATAAAGTCACTCCGCTCAAACTTGTAAACACTTGAACGTACGTTGAATTTTTAACGCCCTCGCCGAAGATTTCCAGTTTATAAAGCGCCAGCAGTGCGACAAGCGGAATGCTGATCAGGAATGAGATGGTCCTAATCTTGCGTATAAGTCCCAAATGCTGTGTATCCGGCCGGAAGATGCCTGCCTTTCCTGCTGCTAAACCGAACAGGAACATGGCAAGAACGGGAATCATTGCTGGAATGGCATTGAAAATGAGCGGAACGAGTTCAGCTCCGAGACGGTAGGAAATCAGTTCTCCGTAACCTGCTGTCGTATAAGCGTCGACATACTCATCATATTGGGCATTGTAGGCAGTAACGTTCATTTCTTGAAACTCCTCCAGCAGTCCGCTGGGAAGTAACAGCGTCAGGCTGAACAAAGCATTGATCACTAGCAGCAGGCTGAAGGCCCAGATGATCATCGTCTTGATCTTTCTTTTATAGAAAGCCAGCAGCAGAAGTCCGGTTAGTGCGTAGGTATGCAGGATATCCCCGAACCACAAGAAGATGAGGTGGGCGGCGCCGAATAGGAACAACCCCAGAATCCTCCGAAGGTAAAGCGGTGTTACTTTAAGCTCTTTTTGCTCAGCACGGCTCATGAAGATATAGAAGCCAAGTCCGAACAGAAAGGAAAATATCGTGAAAAACTTCATGTCGATGAATAAAGCGAAAAATAAATCAATCCAATAATCTACCCCTGACAAATCTGCTTCTACAGCATTGAATGATCTCAAAAATTCAGCAGAGTGAAAAGCGGGCATGTTCACCAGGAAAATTCCAAATAGGGCAAACCCCCTGATGATATCGATCGTAACAATACGATCACTCCCTAAAATAGGTGACGAATTCATGATCTTTTCTCCTTTTCTAATATGTATATATTCTTAGATATGTTGAAAGCCGGATTTCATGTGGAAATCCTTTGAACCCAGCATCCTCTCTTATTTATATTCCGGAACGAATGCCATTCCCGCAAACAACAGAATTCCTCCTGATATCCGTAAAGCGCGGACATGGCTGAATTCTGGAAAGAAAACGACGGAGCTGACCAGTAGAAAAGCTCCTATGAGAAAGAGTGTGATTCCTATGTATTTTTTTATCATGGGAAATCCTCCGTAAATGAATATAGTGAAATTATCTCTTTATTCTCATATTTTGGCAATGGAATTTTGAAAAATCATAGGATGGTATTCTGGGAGGCTGTCCGGGGCCATCCGTAAAATCCACGAAAAAAAAAGCGAAAGACAACATGCCGTTTCGCTTTTTAGAATAAGCAGGAACTTCTGAACAAGGCGCTTGCACTATTAATCCGATTCAGCCAGGGGAAGTTCGATTGTAAAAGTCGTGCCCTTATTGATCTCGCTTTCGACTGTAATATCACCGCCAAGGCTCTTGATGATGCTGTAGGAAACCATGAGACCCAAGCCAGTTCCGCTTTGTCCTTTTGTCGTGAAATAAGGCTGTCCAAGCCGGCTGATCTGCTCCTTATCCATCCCGACTCCGTTGTCTTCAATGCACAATTTCACTTTTCGGTTGAAAATAAATGAAGTGACGGATATTTTTCCTCCTGACGGTACCAGGGCTGCCGCTTCTATGCTGTTCAATAAGAAATTCATGAAGGCCTGCTGAAGTCCTTGCTTATCAGCCCATATTTCACAGTCTGCCAGATCAGAAACTAATGCAATGCTGTGCTGGTTGGCCAGGGGCGTCACTACTTGCAGAACGTAATGAAGCTGATCTTTCATATTGAGATTTTCTACTTTTTCAGAGTGAGGTTTGGCGAATGCCAAATAATTCGATATCAGGCTTTTGGCTCGTTCCAGCTCACTTATGGAGATCTCGATATACTGCTTTTTTTGTGCGTCCTGTTCGGTTTGCTGAAGAAGCTGGAGAAAGCCGAAAACCGTTGTTAAAGGGTTTTTCAGTTCATGGTTGAAGCTGGCTGACAGGTGGGCAACCATTTCATTTTTCTCCGCAACCAGCGTCTTCTCTTTGTATTGAAGGCTTCTGGTGAGCAGGAGGATGACGATCATGACAACCATCGAGCTAATAAGAGTCAATGAGAAATCAAACATCCACACAATTACGAGCTCTGGTGTGAGCTGGAAAAGGAACAGGCCGGTCACCCCTGTGATCAAAGGGGAAATGAGTGTGAGGCCTGTTCCCGTCAAGAATTTTTTTCTGAACGACAAAGAGTGATACGATTTAAAAAGCAGGATAGCGGCTAACACCTCTGCTCCATTCCCAAGGATGGTCGTGTAAATCCCCAGTCCCCCAAGGCTCAGCCTGTAAAGAACCGTAACCGCATACAGGCCTGCCCCCACCAGCGGTCCGCCATATATGGTGCCGAATACCAAGGGGATATCCCTTAAATCCCAAATCAGCCCCTCGCTCAGGGAAGTGGAAAATCTGATGCATAAGATAATGACAATTGAAAAGGTAAGGAAGATCAGCAGCTTATAATTTTTTCTGTAAAAATCTTTTAGTTCCGTTAAGAAAACAATAGTCAAGCAGCTAATCACAATCAACAAGAAATTAATAAGGAGATCATAGTACTGAAAGTTATCCATTTTTCCATCCTTCTACTAACATTTTGCGCGGATTATCACAACGGCGGCCGCATGAAAGATGAATGGCAGGGTGCTTGGAGGTTTGTGGATAAAATTGGATGGCCCCCGCTGCTTCTTCACGTTGCGGTCTTTTCTATATAATAGACACTATTAACATTATTTTAGAATCTTAACCGGTGAGGGGGAGAAGGACATGAAGCCGGAACTGAAAGATATTGTCTCCAAAAGCATACTGACGCCTGGAAGAGGGGCGATCGATAACTTTACTCATTCACTGAATCCCTACGCCGGCTGTGTTTTTGGGTGTAAATACTGCTATGTCAGGCAGATGCCGATTTCCCTTTTTCGTGAACAAGAATGGGGAACATGGGTGGATATCAAAACCAATGCAGCCGAAGTCCTCAGAAAGGATCTCGCTAAAGCGAAGAAAAAAGGGCCGGTCACCCTGTTCATGTCTTCCTCCACCGATCCTTATCAGCCGATTGAAGTGAAAACCAGGCTGACGAGGAGCCTGCTGGAAGTCATGCTGGAGGAGATGCCGGAGTTCATTCATCTGCAAACGAGGTCTCCTTTAGTTAACAGGGACATGGATCTATTTAAACAGTTTGGGGATAGAATCAGAATCTCCATGACGATAGAAACCGATAAAGAAGAGGTGCGAAAAGCGTTCTCTCCAACGGCGCCGCCGATTCCTGCCAGGATGTCTGCGCTGAAAGAACTGACAGAAGCGGGAATCATGACACAAGCCACCATCGCGCCGCTCCTTCCATGTTCGAGAGAGTTTCCGGAAAAATTAAAGAGGATTGCGAAAAGAGTAACCATCGATGACTTTTGGATGGGGGACGGAAGCGGCGGAAGAAGGACTGCCAAGCTTGGAGTCGAGGAGATCTATAGACAGCTCGGGTTGGAGAAATGGTACAATCCGACAGCCTATAAAGTCGTGCTGAAGATGCTGCGGGACGAATTCCAAGATACCGGAATAGAGATCGGGGTTTCAAAGAATGGTTTCAGTCCGGGCTGAAAATAGGAGTACGTTAACGAATTAAAGCGCTGAGAGGGACTGTCCCTTTCAGCGCTTTAATTCGTTAACGTTATAAAAATTTCAATAGTAATCAGGCATTTGCCTGGAGTTATATGGCTTTGCTGTTTTTAGCTGAAGGTATCTGCCACAGTTTTTCCATTTGTTCAAGTGATTTCCCTTTGGTTTCAGGGACAAACTTCCAAACGAAAATCGCAGATAGTACACTCATGATCCCGTAGATTCCATATGTCATACCTCCGCTGAATTCCATCATCATTGGATAGGTTGAAGACACCAGATAGTTGGCTGCCCACTGTGCTGCGACCGCAATGGCTACAGCTTGGCCTCTGATTCTGTTAGGAAAGATTTCAGAGATTAATACCCAGCAGACCGGGCCCCAGGAAATCATGAAGGAAGCAGTATATACAACGATGAACAGCAGGGTGCTGAGGCCAATGATATTGGCAAAGGCCAAGCCTGCCACACCGAACATGCCAATGGCCATTCCGATTGAACCAACAATTAATAATGGCTTGCGTCCCAATTTATCAACTGACATGATAGCAATCACTGTGAAAATGACATTTACCAGCCCCATGACAATCGTCTGCAGCATAGAGGCATCTTTTGCGGCACCCATGCTCTCGAAAATCCGCGGAGCGTAATAGAGAGCTACATTAATTCCCACAAACTGCTGAAAAATCGAGAGGAGGATTCCAATAATGATCACCATTTTACCATAAGCGAAAACCGATAATTTTTCAGTAGAGACATTCACCGATTCCTTGATGTCTCTTAAGATTGACTTGGCAGCAGCGGTTCCGTTTATTTTGCTGAGGATACTCAAGGCGCCTTCATCATCTTTTTTTAATGCAAGATACCGAGGTGTCTCTGGGACGAAAAACAAGAAGATGCAGAACAATAATGCGGGAATGGCTTCAGAGGCGAACATATATCTCCAGCCAATCTCGTTTATCCATTCCAAAGATTGTCCGCTTGCAATGCCCCAGTTAACAAAATAAACGACAAGCATCCCAAAGATGATGGCAAATTGGTTGAACGAAACTAACCGTCCCCGGATATGGGCAGGTGCTATTTCCCCAATATAGATCGGGACGATGGCCGAAGCTAAACCAACACCAATACCGCCGATTATTCTGTAGATATTAAAGGCGATCAATAAACCGATTGTCGGTTCACCGGGAGTGAAAAATAAAATCTCCGGATAGGCCGATCCCAATGCGGATAATAAGAAAAGAACAGCAGCGATAATCAATGATTTCTTACGGCCGTATGCTGAAGAGAAGTATCCTGATAGAAGCCCCCCAATAATACAACCAATTAAAGCACTGGAGATGGTGGCTCCATGAATGAAGGAACTTAAGCCGAGTCCGTCAATTAAATAGGATTGTACTGATTTTTCTGCCCCTGATATAACAGCAGTGTCATAGCCGAAGAGCAAACCGCCCAGAGTGGCGACAAGTGTGATGGATAAAATGTAAAGTGAACTCTTTTGTTTTGTCATAATGAATGCAGGCAAATTTTCTATACAACCGGCTGGAGATAACGCTAACTTACAAGACTTAATAAAGCGTTTACAAAATACAGCCTGAGGAATGTATGACTGCCTTCTTTCCCCCTTATCCTCTAAATTAAAAGCTGAATTTAAAAGTTATCTGAATTGTAGCAGAACTAACTTAGTTTGTCTAATGAATAAACTAAGTGCAATTTACTTTATTTTAAAAAGGCTCTTTTCGTAAACTTTGTTGCTAATCTATACTAATTCCGAAAAAAATTAACTATATTTTACCTTACTAACCTGGTAATCATGAAAAGAACTTGAAGCTTGTGGGGCAGCTGTTTTACTTTAAAAGAGGAGCTATTAAAACACATGTATAAGCGCACTTGAATTCACTATTGAATTCAAGTGCTTTTTTTAATGATTTTCCACCAGTTTGGTTTGGTGGATTCATTTACGTAGGAAGCAGAGTTTATAAGAAGGATTCTGCTTAATGGAGTAACCGGCCATTTCTGTTTTGAAATAAGGGAACATTATTCCCTTAAATCCAGAACTGAAGGCAATCCAGGACTAATAAGGGAAGTTTTTTCCCTTAACCAAAGAAAGATGGTCCATTTTCTCATTTTTTAAGCCAATAGCGGAATTATTTTCCCTTATTTCAGCTGTTTTGGGTGCTGTTTCTTAAATAAGGGAAATTTCTTCCCTTATTTAGCTGACATCCATAGTGTCTATCTATTCCAATGTGAACGCGGGGCCTTGAGGGATGAGGTTTCCCCTTAATGGAGTAACCGGCCAATTCTGCCCTGAAATAAGGGAACATTATTCCCTTAAATCCAGAACTGAAGGGAATCCAGGACAAATAAGGGAAGTTTTTTCCCTTAACTAAAGAAAGATGGTCCATTTTCTTGTTTTTTAAGCCAATAGCGGAATTATTTTCCCTTATTTCAGCTGTTTTGGGTGCTGTTTCTTAAATAAGGGAAATTTGTTCCCTTATTTAGCTGACATCCATAGTGTCTATCTGTTCCAATGTGAACGCGGGGCCTTGAGGGATGGGGCTTCCCCTTAATAGAGTAACCGGCCAATTCTGCCCTGAAATAAGGGAAGATTATTCCCTTAAACCCGGAATTGAAGGCAATCCAGGACAAATAAGGGAAGTTTTTTCCCTTAACTAAAGAAAGATGGTCCATTTTCTCATTTTTTAAGCCAATAGCGGAATTATTTTCCCTTATTTCAGCTGTTTTGGGCACTGTTTCTTAAATAAGGGAAATTTCTTCCCTTATTTTTCAAACATTCATAGTGTCTATCTGTTCCAATGTGAACGCGGGGCCTTGAGGGATGAGGCTTCCCCTTAATAGAGTAACCGGTCAATTCTATCTAAAAATAAGGGAACATTATTCCCTTAAATCCAGAACTGAAGGCAATCCAGGACTAATAAGGGAAGTTTTTTCCCTTAACTAAAGAAAGATGGTCCATTTTCTCATTTTTTAAGCCAATAGCGGAATTATTTTCCCTTATTTCAGCTGTTTTGGGTGCTGTTTTCTTAAATAAGGGAAATTTGTTCCCTTATTTAGCTGACATCCATAGTGTCTATCTGTTCCAATGTGAACGCGGGCTCTCGGGCGCTTAGGCTGGTCTAGCTGCATACTTCCTTATCTATCGAAAATTTATCTGAGACCCAAGGTTTTGCACCTCAAGATCATCCGCTGAAAATTCCTCTCTAGCTTCTTTGACACAAACAAAAGGCAGCCTTACAACTCGAAGCCAGGACATAAATCGGCGAACATTTAACCTGCCTGCAGAAGCCGATGGAAAGGACTGGCCAGGCTGTTTTATCCCGTATGTTTCTTTCCTCGGTTCTAGCCTCCCCGAACTTTTTACATCACCCACCTGGTAATCTCCTGTAATATTTGAAATATTTTAGTAAAACTTTTCGACAAAATCACAATACATTATTATTGTCAAAGAAAAGGCATCGAGGTGTGTGAATCTATCCTCAGCCAAGGAGAGAGGAAAGCGTAGAAACCCATACTTATCAATTGGTTATCCATAATAAGGAAGTATTTCTGGCGACTTTCAAAGCCAAGTAAACAAAGTGAAAAACAGTGAGTTGTTTCGAAGGTCGAAATGAACCAAGCACAAAACTACAAAATAAGACAGTTTTTATAATCTTCAGTATATTGAAAAAATTAAGTCTAAATTGTATACTTTCACTCATAAATTACTACAGATTAGCTCCCCAAAAAATACGAGACCGGAGGCTGAGGTGACGCAGATGACTCAAAAAGAACTGCTGAATGTAAAAGGGTTGAAAACTTATTTCTACTTGGAGGATAAGAAAGTAGCTAAAGCTGTCGATGGCGTTGACTTTTCGATAAAGCCTGGAGAAACGCTGGCTTTGGTAGGGGAATCGGGCAGCGGAAAAAGCATCACGTCATTATCGATCATGAAGCTGATCGGCAAGCCTGGAAAGATTCAGGAGGGCGAAATTGTCTTCGACGGCAGAAACCTTGTCCATATGGATGACAAGCATATGTCCAAAGTAAGGGGCAAGGATATTGCGATGATTTTTCAGGAGCCTATGACTGCTTTAAACCCTGTTTTTACAATAGGCAACCAAATTGTAGAAACGTTGATCAGACATCAGAAACTTTCAAAACTGCAGGCCAGTCGCCAGGCAGTGCAATTGCTGAAGATGTGCGGTTTTCCCAGGGCAGAAGAGACCATGCGTGAATATCCTCATCAGCTTTCGGGCGGTATGCGCCAAAGAGCGATGATTGCCATCGCCATCTCCTGTGACCCGAAGCTGCTGATTGCAGATGAACCGACGACAGCCTTGGATGTCACGATCCAGGCGCAGGTTCTGGATTTACTAGATGAAATGAAAAGGAAGTTTAACATGGCCGTTCTCTTGATCACCCATGATTTAGGAGTGGTAGCAGAGTATGCCGATAGAGTGATGGTGATGTACGGGGGCCAGATAGTGGAGGAAACGGACGCTGAAACCATTTTTGATCAGCCTAAGCATCCTTATACACAGGGCTTGCTCGAAAGCCTGCCAAGCTTGGAGAAGGAAGTCGACCGGCTGGGGGCCATTAAAGGCACCGTTCCTCCTTCACACCTATTTCCTGCAGGCTGCCGTTTTGCCGACCGCTGTCCGCACGTCATGGATAAGTGCAGGGCTGAGAATCCGGAGCTAAAGCCGATTGAACCGGACCGCAGGGTTCGCTGCTATCTATATGAATAAGGGGGGAGCTCCGTGTCAGTTATAGAAAAAGAGCACAAAGCAGGAACGGATCAGGAATATATACTAGAAGCTATTAATATTAAAAAATACTTCCCTATTAAAGGCGGAGTTCTCAAGAAGACCATTGGCCACGTCAAAGCAGTGGATGATGTCTCTCTTTCTATTAAAAGAGGAGAAACGCTTGGTGTGGTCGGCGAGTCCGGGTCGGGAAAATCCACCCTTGGCCGTGTCATCCTCCGCCTGCTGCAGCAAACGGAAGGGAAGATCATTTTTGAAGACAACGATATCTCGGCATTGGGCACCCGCAAGCTCCGTCCTTACAGAAGGGATATGCAAATTGTCTTTCAAGATCCATTTGCTTCACTCAATCCCAAAATGAGTGTGGAAGAATTAATAGAGGAGCCCTTAATTGTACAAACCTCTTTGAAAAAGAAGGAGAGAAAAGACAAGATTATTTCCCTGCTCCAAAAGGTGGGTCTGCGTTCGGAAGACAGACTGAAATATCCTCATGAATTTTCAGGAGGACAACGACAGCGGATCAGCATTGCCAGGGCACTTGCTCTGAACCCGAAATTTATCATCTGCGACGAACCGGTATCGGCACTCGATGTGTCCATCCAGGCCCAGGTGCTGAATCTGATGGCAGACCTCCAGGAAGAATTCGGCCTTACCTACTTATTCATTGCCCATGATCTTAGCGTAGTCAAGCACATAAGCGACAGGATTGCCGTTATGTATCTTGGACGGATTGCTGAAATCGCTCCTAAGAAGAACTTGTATGACCAGCCGCTCCATCCTTATACCCAGGCATTATTATCATCTGTTCCTTCTATTGAAAAAAGAAAGAACCGTGAAAAAATCATATTGACCGGTGACCTGCCCAGCCCGTCAAACCCGCCATCCGGATGTGCGTTCCGAACTAGATGCCCCAAAGCTCATGAGAGATGTGCAGTCGACAGGCCGGAGCTGATCGATGCAGGAGGCGGCCATCACGTAGCCTGCCACTTATACGATAAGCGGGTGTAAGATGACTAGTTAAAGGAGGTGGTGCCCCTCTATTCTTTCGGTTCGGCCATGCTTTTTTAAAACTAAAAGGGGTGAATGAGTTTGGTAAAAAAGAAGAGTTGGCTGCTTATGCTTGTGACTGTAATGGTGCTTGGAATGCTGGCTGCTTGCAGCGGGACATCATCTACTAATGAAGAAGGAAACCAAAATGAAGGAGACGGGGAGGCTAAAACCGGCGGTACATTGACAGGTGCAATGGACACCGCGCCTACAGGGCTGTTTAATCCGATCTTCTATACGGAAGCTTATGAATCTAACATTCTTTCTTTGACTCATGAAGGCTTGTTAAGCCAAAATACAGAACTTGAATTCATTCCTAACCTGGCAACAGAGTGGGAGCCTAACGATGACAACACAGAATATACTTTTACACTCAAAGACGGAGTGAAGTGGCACGATGGTGAAGACTTTACTGCCGATGATGTTGTCTTTACTTACAAAACGCTCTCAAGCCCGGGCTATATAGAGGCTGGCGGAGTCCGTACGAACTATGTGGAGAGACTTGCAGGCTATGAAGAGTTCTCTACTGGAAAAACAGAAGATTTCCAAGGAGTAGTCAAGGTAGACGATCATACAGTTAAATTTGTTTTTGCAGAGCCGAACGTTCTTGCTTTGGCCGATGCAAGCTTCACAATCATTCCTGAACATAAATTCGCGGATGTGCCTGTTGCCGAAATCCCTGAACATGCCGCTTCCCGTGATCCTAATGAAGTGGTTGGTACCGGACCATTCAAGTTCACGGAAATGGTGGAAGGTGAGCAATATGTTCTGTCTAAGCACGAAGATTACTGGCAAGGAGAGCCGAAACTGGACAGCGTTGTCTGGAAGGTTGTCGACCAGTCTGTCATCCTCGGATTGCTTGAAAATGGCGAAATCGATTTTGTCGCAGATCCAAACGGATTCCAGGCTGCCGATTATGACACGGTTGCGGCTATGGAACATGTAGAGATTGTTGAACAGCCGGATTTCGGATATCAAATCATGGGTATGATGCATAACCACCGTGCAGAAGGCGATACGACTATCTCCCCTGATAAATGGACGAAAAATGAAAAGCTTGCTGACCCGAAAGTACGCCAGGCGATTGCGTATGCTATCGACCGCCAGGCAATCATTGACGGACTGCTGTTCGGACGCGGGGCGATTCAAAATTCCCCTATCGCCACACAGTTCTGGGCTTATGATGAGACCAACCCGAATCAATATGCATTTGACGCGGAAAAAGCAAACTCCCTTCTCGATGAAGCGGGCTATGTTGATAAAGATGGAGACGGATTCCGTGAAGATCCAAAAGGAAACGAATGGGTGCTTAATCTGAACTACCCAACAGGAAACCAAATTCGCGAGCGTTCTGCTCCAATCATTGAAGAGTTCCTTGAAGCAGTCGGCATCAACATCGACCTTCGCCAGCCGAAGGAAGCTGCCGCCTACTTTGAAGATCTAGAATTAAACAGCCAGGACTGGGATCTTTACCTGATCGGCTGGAGCCTTGGCAGTTCTGATCCGGATCCAAGCGGATTATGGAATTCAACGGCCGGTTATAACTATTCCCGCTGGAATAACCCCGAAGCTGACCAATTGCTGAAGGACGCGTTTACTCCTCCGGATGCATTCGACCAGGAATACCGCAAGAAAGTATACAGCGACTGGCAGGTTAAATTCTCTGAAGACCTTCCTGCAGTCATCCTTTATGCACAAAACAGCCTATGGGCGCACAACAAGCGCTTCCAGGGTGTAGAAGTTCTTCCATACACATTCTTAAGCAATGCGCACAACTGGTATGTAACAGAGTAAAAATAAGTTGAAGCCAATAAGGAAAGAGCGTTCGGTTTGGCGCCGCGCTCTTTTTTGAATAAAAAGTGGAAGCGCCCTGAACTGCTCCGACAGGCAAATGTTCCAACGAGAAAAAAAGGCGGTCTTCCCTTTTATTCTCGTTGGGTTATTTGACCCCGAGGAGCAGGGCGCTGCAACTGGATTGAATAAAAAGTGGAAGCGCCCTGAACTGCTCCGACAGGCAAATGTTCCAACGAGAAAAAAAGGCGGTCTTCCCTTTTATTCTCGTTGGGTTATTTGACCCCGAGGAGCAGGGCGCTGCAACTGGATTGAATAAAAAGTGGAAGCGCCCTGAACTGCTCCGACAGGCAAATGTTCCRAMGAGAAAAAAAGGCGGTTTTCCCTTTTATTCTCTTCGGGTTATTTGACCCCGAGGAGCAGGGCGCTGCAACTGGATTGAATAAAAAGTGAAAGCGCCCTGAACTGCTCCGACAGGCAAATGTTCCGAAGAGAAAAAAAGGCGGTCTTCCCTTTTATTCTCGTTGGGTTATTTGACCCCGAGGAGCAGGGCGCTGCAACTGGATTGAATAAAAAGTGGAAGCGCCCTGAACTGCTCCGACAGGCAAATGTTCCAAAGAGAAAAAAAGGCGGTCTTCCTTTTATTCTCTTTGGGTTATTTGACCCCGAGGAGCAGGGCGCTGCAACTGGATTGGATAAAAGTGGATACCAGAGAAGTGGTGCCAAGAGAGCTATTAGAGACCCAAAGCCGGTTGGAATAGGAGTGAAGTGGTGCTAAGAGAGTTTTTAGAGACCCAAAGCCGGTTGGAATAGGAGTGAAGTGGTGCTAAGAGAGTTTTTAGAGACCAAAACCGGTTGGAATAGGAGTGAAGTGGTGCCAAGGAAAGCTTTTAGAGACCCAAAGCCGGTTGGAATAGGAGAGAAGGGGTGCCAAGAAAGCTTTCAGAGACCCAAAGCCGGTTGGACTATTTGGCCTCGGAGAGCTGGGCGCTATAACTGTTCGCTTCTGAAGGGCATTGTTAAAAGTCGAGCTAGCAGCTTGGGCACCGAATGAATGCTGCTGATCTACTTTTAGGAAGAAGACCTTAGCTAAGCGTTATCTTGAAAAAAATTAGAAACTACAAGCTGTCCAATATAAATAGAAAGAATGGGGGGGAGAACCTTGTACCAGTATATCTTACGGCGGATTCTAGTTTTTATCCCGATGCTGATTGCTCTTACGATGATTGTGTTTTTTATGCTGAAAATGGCTCCTGGCGATCCGATTGCCGGCCGCTTGATGGATCCTAATATAGATCCACAGGTTCTGGAGCAGCAGCGCGAAGCAATGGGATTGAATGACCCGGTTCATATTCAATATTTTAATTGGGTGACGAAGGTCGCTCAGGGTGATTTTGGAGAATCGTTCATATACAAAGGACGTGATGTCAGCGATTTAATTGCCGGCCGTATTGAAAATACCCTGCAACTCGGGCTGTTTTCCTTGATCATCACCATTCTTGTAGGAATTCCTATTGGAATCTATTCCGCAAGAAACCCTTATTCTCTGCTGGATTATGGAGCAACCACTTTTGGGTTCTTAGGATTAGCGATTCCCAATTTCTTCTTTGGACTGGTCGCCATTTATGTGTTTTCGATTACGCTCGGCTGGTTCCCTTCGCAAGGATCCGTATCAACTCCTGGTATAACAGGGCTCGCACTCATGATCGATAAGCTTCATCATCTCGTGCTTCCGGGCATCACCCTTGGCCTGGCAGGAACAGCGACGTATATGAGATACATGAGGTCGGAAGTTTTGGACGTGCTGGGCAGTGATTATATACGTACAGCAAAAGCAAAAGGGATGACGGAAAACTCCGTATTGTATAAGCATACGTTGCGAAATGCGATGATTCCGATCATCACGCTGCTTGGTTTTGAAATCGGGGCATTGCTGAGTGGTGCGATCATCACCGAGGGAGTTTTTCAGTATCCGGGATTGGGGACCTTGTTCATCAATTCCATCAGCAATCGTGATTATCCCGTCATCATGGCCATCAATCTGATGCTCGGTGTCTTTATATTAGTAGGAAACCTTCTTGCAGATATTTTTTACAGTATTGTTGACCCAAGAATCCGCTATGAATGAGGTGATTAAATGCAAATCCATCCACAAGAAACAACCTTAGATCCAACCCCGGAAGTGCAGCCGCACAGTAAACCCAAAAAAGGGAAAACACCCTTTCAGATTGCGTTGGGCCGTTTCATGAAAAACAGGCTGGCAGTGGCCGGCGTGGTCATCCTGGCTTTGATTGTTTTGATGGTCGTCTTTGCCCCTCTTTTGACCGATCACAGCCCGACGAAATCCAATCTGCTGCTGGTGGAACGTCCGCCGACGGCAGAGAATCCGCTTGGGACTGACAGCTCAGGGCGTGATGTTTTATCCCGCTTTTTATACGGAGGAAGGATTTCTCTGATTGTCGGTTTCAGTGCGATGGTGTTCACCCTGTTAATTGGCGTGACTCTGGGGTCCATTGCCGGCTACTACGGCGGGAAAATTGATAATTTTATCATGCGTGTCACGGATATGATGCTCGTCCTTCCGTTCCTTGTAATCATTCTGACAGTCATGGCGATCCTTGACAGGGTTTCAATAGGAATCTTTGTCGCCATCATTGCCTTAACTTCCTGGCCGAATTTAACCAGGATCATAAGGGGAACCTACCTTTCGCTGAGAGAGCAGGAATTTGTACAGGGAGCGAAAGCCATCGGAGCGAGTGATATGAGGATCATCTTTAAGCATTTCATTCCGAATGCCATAGGGCCCATCGTGGTTAACGCGTCGTTAATGATGGCCTCGTATATTATTGTTGAATCCGCCCTCAGCTTTATCGGATTTGGGATTCCCCAGCCGACACCGACATGGGGGAATATGATTTCTGAAGCACAGAGCCTGCGAATTCTGAGGAACAGCCCGGCAGCCTGGATTCCGCCTGGAGTCGCTATCCTGACTACGGTACTTTGCATCAACTTTATCGGGGACGGCCTTCGGGATGCGTTTGATCCGAAAAGCAACAGACGTTAATAAAATGATAAAAGCGACAAGGGGCAGGCATCTTGCCCCTTTTATTTTTTGGGAAAAAAGGGGAAGAGGACTCGAAGCTGGAATAGTACGTTTATAGGTTTTCAAAGGGGGAGCGGTAGTGACCAGCAGAGAAAATAAAGTGGCAACCATACTTTTTATTGTAGGTGTTCTGTCTATAGCAGTAGGGATTATCTCGGGGTTGTATTATTGGTCACAGGCCGATTTTGCTGAATTAGGTATTTCGCGGGCAAGGGTCGGCTGGGGAATGGTCATCAATGGTGCGGTAGCAGGAATTGTGTTTTTTGGCTTTGCCGAAATCATCAAGCTTCTTCAGGGCATTTTTAACCAGGGAGAACCCCATATTCCCAAAGCAGCCCCGACTGTAGCAGAGGAGCCCGCTTTGGCTGCAGCAAATAAGGCAAAAGGGGTCCCGGAAAGTGAGAAAGAACAAATCCAGAAATTTTACGAAGCCCAAGGACGGACTGTGGAGAAAATAGAGCTGGCGGAGAAAGAGGATTTCTTTGTAGTCACGGTCGACGGGCAGAAAGAGCTGATCGAACTGGGAGGCTTCAAGCCGGTCATATATCCATATGAAACATGACAAAAGGACAAGGGCTAAAACGCCGCTTGTCCTTTTTGAAAAAGATAGGCTTTATACGGATAAATCATTAAAAGGGACTGTCCCTTTTTGGGCTGTAGAGTGTTGAGGCAGAAAAAACAACTACCCCAAGAAGTTTTTCTTAAGGAAATACTCAGAGTGAAATAAAAAGGAGTGTATCTCAGTTTTCTTACCTATAACTCCGCTAGCTTTGCGGCTGAAAAGGATGTCGTGTTTGAACCAGGCTGATAAGAAGCGATGGTCCCGGAAATGGAACTCTCTCCATAAATCTCCACTTGTGCTCCTGCTTCAAGCTGCAGGAGGGCAGATACTTGGACAACATTTCAACCTCCACGCCGCTCCCGGAAATTATTGTCTGCGGCTTCATAAGGGTTGCCGTTTACATGGACTTCTACTCTTGTACGATTACTTTCTTCAAAGCTGTCAGGGTTAAATGAAAGGGTTCCTTAAATGAAGTAAACGCCGTCTCATTACTAGATTTTGAGTGGATAGACTGACAGACATTTTATCTGCCGGTCGATACTATTCTATGTATTTGGAAGGAAAGAGAGAGGGAGGTTGTCCACTAAGAAGTGAAAATGAACATAGAGCTGATTTTTCAAGAATAATATAACAGTATTAATCTTGCTTGAAAACTCTTGCAGGCTGCTATTATTCTTTGATGCGTTAATTCCCAAAGAGAGTCCTGCGTTCAGCAGGACACTGAAAATATACCGAATTTTAGAATCTAATTCTTTTTTAAAAGAGTCAACTATCTCTCCTTAAATAGGAAAGAAAGATTGGCTTTTATATGTTGCTCCTCATATTTCATTGTTTTTAATCCATTTTTGGAAGATTTGCCTGCCGGGGCTGGGAGGGTGTTTCTCAACTAGTCTTTGGAAAGATGCTGATTCAAGGCTGCGATCGGTGGCACGTGTCAATGCGGTTCAGTGTTTGGATAGTAAATAGAGGGAAAAAGTTCCCTTATTTAGTGAAAAACACTGAAAGAAGCTAAAATAGGGGAATAAATTTCCCTTATTAAACTAAATACACTAGAAAAATAGGTTTTTTTATCATATAGGGGAAAAAACTTCCTCTATTTTCGCCAAAAAGAGCATGAATTTGCAATTAAGGGAAAAAACTCCCCTTATTTTCTCCGCTAGATACTTATTAAGAAATGGCAGGCCGCTTTCACTATAAGGCCCTCTCCAACATGCGCCAGCCCAGTGGAGTCGTAGATCTTAAACAGAAACCAACACTTTTTAAATTGCACATGAAGTGAAAAAAGGCAGAACCGTTCTTAGAAGTGAACGATTCTGCCTTTTTTAAGTATGTGATGGACTTTTTCAGAGCACTGCGCTCAGCAAGCCCCTCTTCGTGTTATGAATCATATTTAATCAGGAATTTACAGTGTTTATTTCCTTCTGTTTTACAGGAAACCCGCTTGATTTCCTCTGTACCCAGTACTTTTTTGAACATTTCGGTTTCACATTTGCATGCGGTTTTGAAGTTGTTCGCGATGGCCAGTATGGGACAGTTGTATTCAATCAGTTCAAAGGTGTTTTCATCAATTTGATTGGCCTTTGCCATATACCCTTTTTCATTTTGGATTTTTTCTATTTCCAGAACCTTATCCAGTGTGCTGTTTTGCTGCTGCACTTGATCTCTATATTGGTTTGTCAGGCGCTGTTCTCTCTTTTTGAATAGAGCATCGACTGAGTCTTTCCCAAATGAATCTTCTATATCCTGAAGAAACTCCACGCTGATCCCTTCGTAATTCTTCGGGAAAAGCCGTTCTCCTTTTTCTGTCAACGAATAGCTGTATAGCGGTCTGCCCTTGGGCTGCCTGATCTCGCTCGATTGAATGAGCCCGTCTTTTTCAAGGACAGTCAGATGTTTTCTGATAGCCATGTGAGTGATGCCCAGTTCAGCGATAAGGTCATTGACCGTCAGAGCGGATTCTCGTTTGAGTAAATCGAGGATTTTATCTTTCGTCGTTTTCATTGTGACAGTCATACTGTACACCTCTATTCTATTTGAAAGATGGCACGTGCTTTAATGCGATACGAAAAAATTATTATACTATGAAGTATATAAAATGGAAAGTTATTAAGAATTCTCAAAAACCTTGAGCAAATGAATTGATTTATCACATGCTTATGAATTAATCTTTAATTGCATTAAGTATACTTTAAGGTATAAAAAATATCAAAACTAACACATTTGGAGGAATTCATTATGTCTAAATTTACTTTACCAGCATTAAACTACAGCTTCGATGCTCTGGAGCCTCATATTGATCAAACAACGATGGAAATTCATCATGGAAAACATCATCAGGCCTATGTTGATAAATTGAATGCAGCTTTGGAAGGAAACGAGGAACTGCAATCAAAATCTCTTGAAGAGCTGCTGAGCAATTTGGGTGATGTGCCGGAAAACATCCGGACGGCTGTTAGAAATAACGGAGGCGGACACTTGAACCACAGCCTGTTCTGGGAAGTAATTGCTCCTGCAGGCGAAAGTAATGAACCTTCAGGGCAATTAGAAAAAGCAATGGATCAAGCCTTTGGAAGCTTTGATGGATTTAAGCAAGAATTTGCGCAGGCAGCTGCCGCTCGTTTCGGTTCAGGATGGGCTTGGCTGATTGTCAATTCAAAAGGAGAACTTGAAGTGACGAGCACGTTGAACCAGGATAATCCAGTGATGGATGGACAGCGCGCAATCCTTGGGCTTGATGTGTGGGAGCATGCATACTACTTGAACTATCAAAACAGAAGACCGGAGTATATCGAAAGCTTCTTTAACATTATCAATTGGGATGCTGTTGCAAAGAACTTTGAATCAGCACAAAACAACTAAATAAGACCGGGGATAAGGTGCCTTTTTAAGGTGCCTTATTCTATGGCTTATCTCAGATTTACGGAGGATAGAATGGAGATTATAAACGTAGAGGGGATCCCTCACGAAGATGATAAAGCGCTCGTCCTGGTGCTGAGCAAGCTGGACGGAATCTTATTTTAAAAGAAATGGAGGGGGAGCAAGTGGCATTTGTTATTACATCACCTTGTATGCATGAACAAGCAGCAGATTGTGTGGATGTGTGTCCGGTTGATTGCATAGAAAAAGGGTCGGACCAATTTTTTATAGATCCTTCAAGGTGTATTGAATGCGGCATGTGTGAAGCTGTTTGTCCAATTGGGGCAGTATATCAGGATTTCGAAGTTCCTGAGGAAGAGCAGGTTTCAATATCACGGGCGAAGGAATTCTTTTTTGCAAGCTAAAGATAGTCATATAGATAGAGATATAGAAAGAATGAGATCTTTTTCGGGAAAGATAATGGTGCAGGAAGAAAAAGGTTCGGAAGTGTTGATGCTGAGGACAATTCCTGTGGCCAAGTTGTTTGCTCTATACAATGAAGAGGAGATCGAGCTCTCGATTTACCAGCTGAACCCCTTAGCAGGAAAAAATTTGGTGAAGAGCTATCAAGGAATTGCAGAGGTTTTTTTCTTTGAAGGTAACCAAATGTTTTATACGGGTACCAAGTATGTAAATGATTTTTGGGTAAATGATGAAGATATCATCCAAGAGTTGGAAACCCTAGTGGGCAAGGATGTAATCATATTAGTGAACAACAGGAAGATAAAGTAAGATGGTCTTGTAAAAGACTAGGGTGAGTGAATAGAAGGAGGGAAATAGATATGGAGAAATACCGTATCGATCAAAGCAAAGGGTTGGAATTCGGAATCTATACATTAGGCGATCACCTGCCAAACCCTCATACAGGCGAAAGAGGAACTGCCGGCGAGCGGGTTCGGGAAATCATTGAATATGCCAAGCTTGCCGACGAGGCAGGGCTTGATTTCTTCAGTGTCGGAGAAAGCCATCAGGAATACTTCGCTACGCAGGCTCATTCCGTGGTGCTGTCGGCAATTGCACAGGCTACGAAGAATATTAAAATTGGCAGCTCGTCCACCATCATCAGTACATCTGATCCAGTCAGGGTATATGAAGATTTTGCCACCATCGACTTGATTTCGAACGGGCGGGCAGAAATTGTGGCCGGCCGGGCTTCAAGAGTGGGATTGTTTGAACTTCTGGGTTATGACCTGAGAAACTACGAAGAACTTTATGAAGAAAAATTCGACCTGTTGATGAAAATCAACGAAGAGGAAGTCGTGAACTGGAGCGGAGAATACCGCAAGCCGTTAAGAAATGCGAGAGTGCTTCCGCGGCCTCAAAATGGTTCCATGCCGATCTGGCGTGCCGTCGGCGGAACACCTGCCAGTGCGATTAAAGCAGGCTATGCCGGAGCACCGATGTTCATGGCGCACCTCGGCGGACCTGCCTCCGTTTTCAAACGGACTATTGAAGCATACCGTGAAGCGGCGAGGAGCAAAGGGTTCGATCCTGCTCAATTACCAGTTGCGACGGCCGGGTTCTTTTATGCAGCTGAAACCTCTCAGCAGGCATTGAAGGATTTATATCCGCACATTAATGAAGGCATGAAGAAAACCAACGGCGGCGGCTTTCCGAAGCAGCATTTTGCTCAGGGCGTGGATCCGCATAACATCATGAATATCGGCAGCCCTCAAGAGATTATCGAGAAAATTCTGTATCAACATGAGGAATTCAACCACCAAAGGTATATTGCCCAAATTGACTTCGGCGGCATGCCGTTTGACAAGATCATGAAGAATGTTGAAATCATCGGAAATGAAATTTTACCGGCTATACGTAAGTACACAAGCAAGTAATAGGAGGCAGCGAAAATGAAGATTGTCGGATTATCAGGTTCGAAGGTTGGTTCAAAGACGAGAACCGCAATGAATTATGCAGTGAAATCAATTAGCAAAAATGACCCCGAAGCCGAAGTGACCCTTCTGGATCTGGCTGACTATGATATCCAATTCAGTGACGGCCGGAACTACCTGGAATACGAAGGAGATACAGGGCATGTGACAAAAACCTTGATGGAGGCAGACGCCATCATCATCGGGACACCGGTTTTTCAAGCATCAATTCCAGCTACATTAAAAAACATCTTTGATCTGCTTCCTCAAAATGCTTTCCGTGACAAAGTGGTCAGCATCATTGTAACAGCTGGATCTGCCAAGCACTACTTAATTGCCGAACAGCAGATCAAGCCAATATTGTCTTACATGAAAGCCCAAATCGTTCAAACCTATGTGTTCATCGAAGAGAGTGACTTCCACCGTAAAGAAATCACAAATGATGATGTCCTCTTCCGTATAGAACGCCTGGCGGAAGATACCGTCATGCTGGCGGAAGCCTTTGCTTCAATACGTGAAAAGAAAGATGCACAATATGATTTCTGATTAATGGGCGCTTTCGGATATCCCTGGACACTAAGGTTTTTCACTCTTGCTTAACAGGGTATTTCGGTGAACTATGTGCTTAATTCAGGATAGTCATATCAAATAGCAACGGGTTTACGAAAAGAGTCTAATTAATAAAGCGCGGAGAGGGACTGTCCCTCTTCGCGCTTAATACAATGAAGTAAAAAGGAGGAAAGTTGGATGAAGCTTGTGGGAATTTCCGGATCATTAGCAGGTTCTAAAACCAGCAGTATTGTGTATGAAGTCCTGGCAGCCGCCAAGTCAATCAACTCAGATTTACAAACAGAACTGCTGGATTTAAAGGAATATAGCGTTGAATTTGTAACAGGTGCTCCACTAACTTATTACAATGAAGACACAATAAAGGTTGTCAACACGATTTTATCAGCAGATTTTCTCGTTTTCGGATCTCCAATTTATCAGTCCTCTATATCGGGCGCTTTGAAAAATTTAATAGATCATCTTCCGGTCGATGCCTTCAAATCAAAGGTAACAGGAATGATTACTACTGGTGGATCCGAGAAGCATTTTCTTGTCGCTGAACACCATTTAAAGCCCATTCTTACATACTTAAAGGGAACAGTTCCTGTAGGCAATGTTTTTGTTCACGACAAATTCTTCGATGAAGAGAATGAGATAGAGGATATCTATCTCAAAAGAAGAATAAATCATCTAGCAGAGGAAATGATTTTCCTGCAGACTGCCCTTGCTTCAAGGTATTGACAGCCTATTTACAAAATAATGAAATACTGAGATAATATAGAAAATGATGGAGGGGGAAAGTAAGTTTATGGAACCAACAAATTGCTGATTATTAATTTTTGAAAATTAATAAAGATTTTGTACAGAGCGTTAATTTTACCTAGTCAGTATAGGTTTATTTGTTATGCTCTTATGGAATCCGGCAATTTAGAAGGTAACTTACTTACTTGACTCAATATAATTTATCGGTCTCTTGAAATATGGGATGCACTTGCACACATGCTTCTTTAGGCATGCCCCTGTTCCCGGTAAATTATTCACAATAGAGTGTTAAGGGCTGTAAGAAGGTTTGTCTTCTTGCGGTCTTTTTTTATGAGCTTTTTCCGCCGGTATAGGCTTTTGATGAGAAAACCAGGGGAAATCGAGTTCACTATTGTGCTATATCCTAAAACTTAATGAATGTAAGGAAGGTCTTCTTTTTGCTGTCCATAAAATGCGTAACGGACATTATGGATGAAAGAAGGAATGAACATGCTGGAATTATCATTGAACGGTGTAAAAAAATATATGGATGCCGCACAAGTCCTGGAAAACATCACATTTGAGGTGATGACAGGCGAGAAGGTTGGTATTATCGGGGCGAACGGAAGCGGCAAGAGTACGGTCCTGAAATTAATTGCGGGGATCATCCCGATGGAGTACTATCCAGGTTATCCGCAGACAACAAGCTACGGTTACGATGAAGGATTTGTGAACCTTCCGAAAGATGCGGCAGTAGCTTTTCTTGAGCAAACGCCGGAGTTTCCTGAAGGGATGAAGGTTTCCGATGTGCTGAACCTGGCTTTTGAAGAGGTCAAAGCCATTGAAAAAGAAATGCGGAGTGCAGAAGAAAAGCTGGCAATCCTTGAAGGAGATGCATTGGAATTTGCCCTTGTAAAATACAGTGATCTCCTTCAGCTTTACGAAACCAAGGGCGGTTATGAGATGGAAGAAAAGCTGGCCAGGGTCTGCACGGGCTTGAAGTTTCACGAAAGCTTCCTGGATAAGGACTTTGATCTATTGAGCGGCGGGGAAAAAACGACCGTCATGCTCGGGAAGCTCCTTATGAATGCTCCCGACATCCTGCTGCTGGATGAGCCAACCAACCACCTCGATATGGAATCCATTGAATGGCTCGAAAACTATCTGAAGAACCATAAGGGTATCGTGCTGATCGTTTCTCATGACAGATACTTTCTGGATAACGTTGTCAGTAAAATTGTTGAAATTGAAGATATGGTGTCCAGGACTTACAAGGGAAACTATTCTGCATTTACAGCCCAAAAAGAAGAAAACATGCGTATTCAATATGAACACTTCAGAGAGCAGCAGAAGAAGGTCAATAATATGGAAAAACAGGTCACCAATTTGCGTGACTGGGCTATGAGAGCGGACAATAACAAGTTCTTCCGAAGGGCGGCGAGCATCCAGAAGAAACTTGATAAATTAGAAAGCATCGATAAGCCGGTTTTCGACAAAAAGAATATGAAACTGAATTTCAAAGAGACGGAACGGTCTGGAAAAGAAACGATCAAGGCTTCGGGGCTCACGAAAAGGTATGGAGATAAAACAATTCTAAAAGATGCTGACCTGATGATTCCTTATGGTGAAAGGGTCGGCCTGCTCGGTCCAAATGGCAGCGGGAAAACCTCATTCTTAAAGATGCTCTTGGGAGAAGAACTGCCCGATCAAGGGACGGTCGAACTGGGAGCCAACGTCAAGGCGGCTTATCTTCCGCAGAAAATCGATTTTAAAAATGACGAGGCCACGGTTCTGGAGTGCTTCAGGGAAGATATTTCAATCCTGGAAGGAAAAGCCCGTGAATACCTGGCAAAGTTCATGTTTTATAAAAAATCGGTGTTTAAAAAGGTGAAGCACTTATCAGGCGGGGAGAGAATCAGGCTGAAGCTTGCAGTGTTATTATTTCAGGATATCAATTTGTTGATCCTGGATGAACCGACCAACCACCTCGACATCGATTCAATTGAGACCCTCGAGGCGGCTTTGGAAGACTTTAAAGGGACAATATTCTTCATCTCCCATGACCGGTATTTTATTAATAAAATCGGTGAACGAGTTGTGGCTGTTGAAGATCACACTTTTAAAAGCTATGCGGGTAATTATAATGAGTATCGAAGGATCAAAGAACGCGCGCAGGAGAGACGCTCCGCAAAGGAATCTGTTGGAGCGATGAAGAGCCAGCCGAGCGAATTAAAGATCAACAAAGAAAAGGAATTAACAAAAGTACAGGAGAGGATCGAAGACCTTGAAAATGAGATAAGAAAGCTGGACATTGTTTTGGCTGCCAGCCAGGCAGATCATGAAGAACTGTATGAAGTGTACCGCCGGAAGCTGGAGCTTGGAGATGAACGGGATTCAGTTATGGAAGAATGGCTGAAGCTTGCTGATTGAAGGTGGGAGTGATTTTGAGGGAGGACACGATGCTTTTTTTGTCCTCTCTTTTTTTTGTGCTGTTTGGTGAGAGGTTGCTTTATTGATGTACTTGAGAAGAAGATTTAGGGACAGTTCAGACTTTAGGGGGTTTTTCCTGCTAGGTTTTTGATACTTAATTATTGAATCGGATGCTTAACTTGATCACCCAACCGATAAGAACGGATCCTCTCGACTCCGGATGCGGGAGCCATGATGTTTTTATTGACTAGTTGAGAAAGCACTTTTCTTGCCGTCTTGCCACATAGTTTCAAATCCTTCTCAACTTCTATCGGGAATATGGCGTCTCCTTTCCGGATTGTCAGCCGCAGCACTTCCTTTTCGACTAAGGACAGGGTGGAAAGGTCCATTTCATCCCCCACCCATCGGCCAATCACTTGCTGAACAATTTGCTGGCATCGACGGGGATTCTCTTTCACTTGGTCATAAGAAAAGCGGATCACGGTCCATCCGTCAATCACCAGCTGGTTCTGCCGTTCCAAGTTGTCGGTAAATTGCCATCTGCTTATGCTCTTTAAATGAGGACCGTACCCGTCGATCTCCAGGCAAAGACGGATGGCGGGACGAATATAAGCAAAATCCAAATATCGTTTACCATCTTTAAAATCATTGACTTCATACTCTGGATGCAGATAACGAAAATGATGAAACAAGGGCCACCATACCTGCTTTAAAAATGACATTTCAGCATGTTGGTGTCCTTCTTGCAAGCGCCGCAGCCGTTCACCTGATCTTTCCTGTAAGTGAGCATCAATAAACGCCTGGTAATCTTCTTCAAACCCCATGGCATCTTTCTCCTTTCCAATAATTATACAGCCGGCTTGCATGCTTAATTGGCCTGAAAACGTTCTATCCTAAATTCCTTAAAAAAGGGTATTTGAATCTATAAATATTGTAAATTGTAGACACCACGAATGAACCATCTTCGGAAATATTTTAACGATAACGAGAGACAAAAAGAGGATTGATATATTTTATGTTGGATAAGTTTCTAGGTAAATAAAGCCTTACAGAGGAATAAAAAGAAATTTAAGGAAGAGAGGATGAACTATTTTTAGTTTAATATAATTCTAAAATTTGTCAATTAATTTACTGGATTTTCGGTAATAATAGTTTATTTTAATAAAATCATGTCCCTCAGCAGAGTAACTACTAGCTCGTAAAATATAAGGGAACAATATTCCGTTAATTTCAGATTTGCCCCATTTTGAACGGAAATAAAGGAATCTTTTTCCCTTATGGAGAGCAGAAGTGACTATTTACGGCTTTTAGAGTCAAATAAGGGAACAATATTCCGTTAATTTCAGATATGCCCCATTTTGAACGGAAATAAGGGAATCTTTTTCCCTTATGGAGAGCAGAAGTGACTATTTACAGCTTTTAGAGTCAAATAAGGGAATATTATTCCGTTAATGAAGCGGTTTTGGCCGCTATTTATTAAATAGGGGAAATTTGTTCCTCTATTATAGCTATCCTCCATGCTGCTCAGTAATAAGGGAACAATATTCCGTTAATTTCAGATATGCCCCATTTTGAACGGAAATAAAGGAATCTTTTTCCCTTATGGAGAGCAGAAGTGACTATTTACAGCTTTTAGAGTCAAATGAGGGAACATTACTCCGTTAATGAAGCGGTTTTGTCTGCTATTTATCAAATAGGGGAAATTTGTTCCTCTATTTTAGCTAACCTCCATCCTGCTCAGTAATAAGGGAACAATATTCCGTTAATTTCAGATATGCCCCATTTTGAACGGAAATAAAGGAATCTTTTTCCCTTATGGAGAGCAGAAGTGACTATTTACAGCTTTTAGAGTCCAATAAGGGAATATTATTCCGTTAATTAAGCTGTTTTGGCCGCTATTTATTAAATAGGGGAAATATGTTCCTCTATTTTAGCTATCCTCCATGCTGCTGAGTAATAAGGGAATATTATTCCGTTAATTTCAGATTTGCCCCTTATTTGATAAAAATAGGGAAATCTCTGCCCTTTATATAGTGCCTAAGTTCCCTTCGAAACCACCACCCCATCCGCCCAAAACCACGTATCGTGTAAACCACCTAAAGCGAACCGGCAATCCTCAACATAAAATACTATATCTGCTGTGACCAAGCTCCCGGGGACAGCGAATCTGTTCTCCAGCTTGTGTCAGTGAGCTAGAAAAAACAATTTTGCAGGAAGGAGGTCAATTACATCATGAAAATCAAAAAGGCGATCATACCGGCAGCGGGTCTCGGTACAAGGTTCCTGCCTGCTACCAAAGCGCAGCCTAAGGAAATGCTTCCGATTGTCGATAAACCAGCCATTCAATACATCATTGAAGAAGCGGCCGCTTCCGGAATCGAAGACATCTTAATTATCAGCGGCAGAGGAAAAAGGGCGATCGAAGACCATTTTGATAAAGCTTATGAGTTGGAGGAGACGCTTGCCAAAAAAGGGAAATGGTCAATCCTGAAAGACGTCCAGCAAATCTCTGAACTGGCGAATATCCATTATATCCGCCAAAAAGAACCCAATGGACTCGGAGATGCCATTTACTGTGCCAGGAGTTTCATCGGAAATGAACCCTTTGCTGTCATGCTGGGGGACGACATTGTTCAAAATGAGTCAGAGCCTTGCTTGAAGCAGCTTATGAATATTTACGAAAAATATCAACATTCCATTATCGGGGTACAGAAAGTGGCTCCAGAAGATGTATCAAAATATGGGATTGTAAGCCTCTCAGGCAGGCAAGAGGAGCATATATACACGGTGAAAGATTTGGTAGAGAAGCCGTCTATCAGTGATGCGCCCTCAACGGTGGCGGTCATGGGCCGCTATATCTTGAAGCCGGAAATTTTTTCGGTATTAAAAGACCTGGAGCCTGGTTCCGGAGGGGAAATTCAACTGACGGATGCACTCAAAAAGCTGCTGGTGGATGATAAAGTCCTTGCCTATCACTTTAAAGGGAAGCGGTATGACATTGGCGACAAACTGGGTTTCATTCAAGCGACAATCGACTTTGCCCTGAAGCGTCCCGATTTGAAAACGGAGCTGGAGGACTATATGAAATCTATCATCCAACCAAACTGAAAAGGAGAGGGCTTAATTGAAAGTGACAATCACAGGTGCAGGATATGTCGGCTTAGTCACCGGGGCCTGCCTCGCGGAAAGAGGCCATGAAGTTGTATGCTTTGATATCGATTCTGAAAAAATTGAGCAGCTTCAAAGGGGAGAGCCGCCAATATACGAACCGGGACTGAAGGAATTAATAGAAAAAAATATAAAAGCAGGCAGGCTTCATTTTACGACGAACTGCAAGGAGGCTTATAGACAGAGAGATGTCATAGTGCTTGCGGTGGGAACTCCTGAGAAGGAGGATGGATCGCCCAATCTCTCCTACTTGAAAAAGGCTGTAGACGATATGGCATGCCATATTACTCAGAATTGTGTGGTGGTTACGAAAAGCACAGTCCCTCCAGGAACAAATGAAAAAATTTCTTATTGGATTCACTCAAAGAAAAGCCCGGCACTGAATGTTGAGGTGGTTTCATGTCCCGAATTCCTTAGGGAAGGATCCGCCATCTATGACACCTTTCATGGAGACAGAATCGTTATAGGAGCAGCTTCCAAAGAGGCGGGCGATCTCATTCAGGAAATGTATAAAGATTTTCATGTTCCCGTCGTTCGAACCGACATCAGAAGCGCCGAAATGATCAAGTATGCTTCGAATGCATTTCTGGCAGCAAAAATCAGTTTTATCAATGAAATTGCCGCTATTTGCGAGAGAGTGGGAGCTGATGTGGAAGAAGTGGCTGCCGGCATGGGGCTTGATAAGAGAATCGGCCCGCAGTTCCTCAAGGCAGGAATTGGATACGGGGGATCCTGCTTTCCAAAAGATACAAAAGCATTACATCATATCGCAGAAAAAGTGAGTTGCCGATTTGAAATATTGGAGGCTGTCATGAACGTAAATGACAGTCAATCAGAAGTACTGATGAATAAAGCCCGCACTCATATGGGTTCTTTGAGAAACAAAAAAGCAGCACTGCTGGGCCTTGCGTTTAAGCCCGGAACAGATGACATCCGAGAATCTCAGGCGATAAAACTGGCAAAGGCACTTATTCACGAAGGAGCCAATGTACATGTCTACGATCCCGTTGCAATGGAGAACGCAGAAAAAGAATTGGGCAATTCTGTAGTTTACTCGGGCAGCATGGGAGAAGCACTGCTGGATGCAGAAGCGGCATTCATTGCTACAGACTGGGAGGAAATTACCGAATTTCCTCTTTCAAACTATAAATTATTAATGAAGAAACCCATTATCTTTGACGGAAGAAACTGTCTTCAAATGGAAAAAATACAGAAGAATGACCTCACCTATCTTCCTATTGGGCGAAGAGGTTGCATCTCCCCTATTATTTAGAAGAGAAGCTGGCTTGACGATGCAGCTTCTTTTCTTTCTACCTTCTTTTTTATTATCAAACTAATGGATTAATAGGGCTTATACTCAATCATTAATAGAAACAGAGAATAAGATATAGAACAAAGGGAGATCTGTCTCTTGCAGACGGACGTTACTTGAGGTTGAAAAACGTCAAGAAAGTCGTCCCTTTGTAAAAAAGGGAAGGAGGTAACAATAAATGGCAGTGATATCAAGCGGCCCAATCGAGAATAATCCAGTAAATGGGACCAGGCCGACCACTCAGGTTTTAGTGAAAATTATCAATACGAGTGCAGTCAGTGCTGCAACGGTGCTAATTCAGGGATATTTCTTAAATGGATCCAGAACCCTCTATGTTTTGGAACAAATCAATGTTGGGGCAAATGAAGTCGTGACCCGAAACTATTTCGCTAATCTTAATGCATTTGAATATGTATTCACTACCAGTGAAGCTGGGGCAGAGGATACACAGATTTCCATGTGGGGCAGAAATGCAGCAGGCCAGCTTACCACTTCGCATCGTCTTGTCTCCGAGGAGCATCTCGGTGCAGAATAAAAAGATTATAAATATGGACAATCTCACAATCAGTGAGAACTTCAGAGAATAAGATATAGAGAGTATAGCCTTTGCAGCTAGTAGTACTACAGAATTTTGATAGATAAAGCCACAAGAAAAAAGAGGCTGCAAAATATATTCGATTTCCTCCGGATGCAGCTTATCAGAAACTAGAGTTCTGCCGGAGACTTTTTTAAAAAATTATTATTAAAGGAGGTCGTTTACATGGCAGTATTATCTACTGGACCTATAGCCAATAACCCGGTAGGTGGAGTACGCCCGAGTACACAAGTCACAGTTAAATTGGATAACCGGGATTCTGCTGAATCTTCCACCGTATTGATCCAAGGATACGCTTTAAATGGTACCCGGACGTTATACGTATTGGAACAGATTTCATTGGCGCCAAACGAAGTAGTTACACGTAACTATTTTGCCAATTTTGATGGATTTGAATTCGTATTCACTACCAATGGAGACGCAGAAGAAAGTACCCAGATATCCGTGTGGGGTAAATCAGCTTCTGGCGCATTAGTGCCTGCCCATCGTCTTGTGGCTGATGAATTATTAGGAGCTGATGAAGGCCCAGCAGGCCCAGCAGGTCCAACGGGAGCAACCGGCCCGGCAGGAGTAGCAGGTCCAACGGGAGCAACCGGCCCGGCAGGAGTAGCAGGTCCAACGGGAGCAACTGGCCCGGCAGGAGTAGCAGGCCCAACGGGAGCAACTGGCCCGGCAGGAGTAGCAGGCCCAACGGGAGCAACCGGCCCGGCAGGCCCAGCAGGTCCGACGGGAGCAACTGGCCCAGCAGGTCCAACGGGAGCAACTGGCCCGGCAGGAGTAGCAGGTCCAACGGGAGCAACTGGCCCGGCAGGAGTAGCAGGCCCAACGGGAGCAACCGGCCCAGCAGGCCCAGCAGGTCCGACGGGAGCAACCGGCCCAACGGGAGCAACTGGCCCGGCAGGAGTAGCAGGCCCAACGGGAGCAACTGGCCCGGCAGGAGTAGCAGGCCCAACGGGAGCAACCGGCCCAGCAGGAGTAGCAGGCCCAACGGGAGCAACCGGCCCGGCAGGCCCAGCAGGTCCGACGGGAGCAACCGGCCCAGCAGGTCCAACGGGAGCAACCGGCCCGGCAGGAGTAGCAGGTCCAACGGGAGCAACTGGCCCAGCAGGAGTAGCAGGTCCAACGGGAGCAACCGGCCCGGCAGGAGTAGCAGGTCCAACGGGAGCAACCGGCCCGGCAGGAGTAGCAGGTCCGACGGGAGCAACCGGCCCAGCAGGAGTAGCAGGCCCAACGGGAGCAACCGGCCCAGCAGGCCCAGCAGGTCCGACGGGAGCAACCGGCCCAGCAGGAGTAGCAGGTCCAACGGGAGCAACTGGCCCGGCAGGCCCAGCAGGTCCAACGGGAGCAACCGGTCCAATAGGCCCAATAGGTCCAACGGGTCCAACCGGCCCAACTGGCCCAGCAGCTTAATAGAAGACAGCTATAAGGAATCTATGAAAAAAAAGAGCCGCATGAGAAGACTGAGTGCTTCCCGTGCGGCTCTTTATGTTGCGCCACCAAAGTCTGTTTGGATATAGCAGTTTTATTTCGCAGGTTTTTCTTCCTTCGCTATTTTTTTTTCTAAAAGTTCTTTGTTTTGAAGGATTCTTTTATCGTTCGGAATGTACTCTCCTGCCCGATTATTATGAAATAAGGATACATTATAGTCTTTCTTCTTGAAATAGCAGACGCAGAGCTCCAGATGAGGAACCCAGCTCCAGCAGCCTTCATCATATAAGGTATCACGGTGTGAAGGTTTTTCCAGCTGTGTCGCCAATTTAAACCACAACAGAGCTTCATCTATCTTTCCTTCCTGCTTGAAACAATATCCGAGCCTGCAGCAGAACTCAGCTCTTGGAAGGCTGGAATGGAAGGATTTAAAACAGCATTCCTTGGCCATGTCCAGTTGTCCCTGATCTTGATAAAGTATGGCGAGTTCATACAGAGCTCTTGTTTTATATATGCCGTCCGCTTTTTCTGCACATGACTCAAATACATTGATAGCCTGACTGATCTGATTTTTATCCTTTAATGCTGATGCATATTCAAACGAGCCTTTCGCAGAAGGGCTTCCTCCGTCTGCCATTTCTTTTTCGTAGGAGCTGATGATGAAATCAGGATCATGAACAGGCGGGAGCTCTTGATTGATGATCTTCTCATAGAGCTCCAGATACCTATCTGCCATTTTTTCTGTAGAAAAGTGTTCTTCGGTATATTGGCGCAAGGCTTGTGGTGCGGGAAAGTGCTGATTCCTTAACTTTTCAACCATGTCTTCAAGGTCATGGCAAATCATTTGGGGAAAACCTTGCAAAACTTCGCTTACGGCCCCTTTATCAAAGGCAAGAACCGGGGTGCCGCAAGCCAGAGCTTCTATCATGACAATACCGAAAGGCTCCCTGAAGGTGATGGGGAACAGGAGGCAGCGGGCGTGCTTGAGTAATTCCTGTTTGTGCTTTCCACCGACTTCTCCTATATAGCTGATGTCAGGGTTTCCTTCAATGATCGGTTCTACTTCCTGTGTAAAAAACTCTCTATTATATACCGGTCCAGCAATAATCAGCTTCATATTTATAAGGCGGGCTATTTCTAAGGCTGGCAAAATACCTTTTTGTAATTTGATTTCTCCCAAGAATAATAGGTAGTCTTTTTTGGTTTCAGAGAATTCGTATTGAGTCAGGTCAATCCCGGGATAAACGCAGAACCCTTTATTGCCTCCTGATTCCTGCAGAGCATTTTTGCTGATGTAAACGGGATACCTCGGAAAAGTAGTGGAATTGATATTAATATTGCTGATTGTCGGCACAGGCAGCTTCAGTTTGTCGATAAGAGAAAAATGAGTATGGTCATGAATGATGTCGATATTGTCAGGGAGGTTCTCTTTTACAAACTTCTTGATAAATTCCGGCTTAGGGCCAGTGTGCGGGTATGGAATGATGGTGCCGGAAGAGGTGCTTCCTTTAGGTGCGAACACATAGACCTCATGTCCTCTTTTAACAAGTTCTTCTGATAATGAATGGACTAAACGCTGAATGCCGCCATATTTAGGAGGTGGAACAGGGAGAGTATCAGTGGAAATCTGTACAATGCGCAAATCTTTGCCCCTCTCTTTCTTGAACTCTTTTCAAAAGGCAGTGATCTCGCTTTTTTACATAGGATAAATTAGTGCGCCTTTTGAAAAAAGGAATCGTTTTAAACCCTTGTTACAGGGTATGCTCTCTTTTGGATAAAGGGATAGTTGATTTTCTTATTTCTGGGGTTCAGCCAAGCAGGGTATATATCTATTTTGCCATCATCCCTACACTATTGAGATAAAGAAACATATATTAACAATGGAAACTACTTGCTTGGACTAAGAGGGCATCCTGAAACGGACGCCTGAAGACAAGTGAATAAAGGGGTGCTGAAGTGATAACCATCAGTTTATGTATGATCGTGAAGGATGAAGAAGCCACACTGTGGAACTGTTTGAATTCTGCCAAGGATATAGCAGATGAAATTATTATTGTTGATACAGGCTCAACTGACCGGTCAAGGGAAATCGCCAGTGAATTCACGGATAAGATTTATGATTTCGAGTGGGTTGGCAATTTTGAGCCTGCACGTAATTTCTCTTTTAAGCATGCGACAATGGATTATATTCTATGGCTTGACGCGGATGATGTGATAATGGAAGAGGATCAGAAGAAATTCCTGGAGCTGAAGAAGAATTTGGACCCTTCAGTCGACTCGGTTTCAATGATCTATAATTACGGCTTTGACGAGTATGGAAATGTCACCCTTAGTTTTAGGAGAAACAGGCTGGTGAAACGATCCAAAAACTTTCAATGGGAAGGAGATTGCCATGTGTATTTGGTGGTCTCAGGGAACATCTTGGATTCTGATATTTGTGTCTCGCATAAGAGGGTCCACCATTCCACAGGACGAAATCTCGCTATCTATGAAAAGAGATTGGAGAATGGAGATGAATTTTCTCCGAGAGATTACTACTACTATGGAAATGAATTAAATGAAAATGGACTGTATGAAAGAGCGATGAATGCTTATGAAACCTTTCTGTGGATGGAGGGCGGCTGGAAAGAAGATAAAATAGCGGCATGCAGCCGTCTGGCGGACTGCTATGGAAAGATGGGGATGTTCGATGAGCAGAAGGAAATTCTTTATAAATCTTTTGAGTATGACGTGCCAAGACCAGAGGCTTGCTGCAGGCTGGGGACGATACTCTCAAATGAGCAAAACTACGAGAGCGCGGTAGTATGGTTCGAGCGGGCGATCGATTACGAACCGGACAAAGGTAATTGGGGCTTTACTTACAAAGCGTATTCTACATGGGTTCCACATCAGAACCTCTGCAAGTGCCATTATTATTTAAAGAATTTCGAGAAATCTTATGAACATAATGAGATAGCCAGGAAATACCGGCCGGAGGATCCTGGAATCCTTCATAATAAAAAATTGCTCGAAGACAAGCTGAATCTTTAATAAGGTTTTTGTATAGATTGCCGCTGGCGGAAAGCACCTGATAACCACGAGTAACTTCAGAGGGCAAACAAATCAATGAAAAGCAAAAACACATGTGATTATGATTGGAAGTCACATGTGTTTTTGCTTTTCATTTGGCATATGAATCATACAATAAAAAGAAACACCTGGATATTTATGTTAATATAAACAGAGGGAATACACATAATTTTCAATTAATCCACTTCGATAAAGAATAAGAAACTTAAAGAGCTTGGCTGTCGTCAAAACATCTAAAGGGGGAATCTTTTATGAAGGAGTTAGGGACTTTGCTTTTTTTAGAAGGATGGCTGCCGTTTATCTTGATTGTCTTATTCCTGTCAATTGCACTTCCGCTGTTGGCGAAGTATTTAGGAAATAAAGTTTATACAGTCTGTGTGGTTTTGGGCGCTGCCAGTATCTTCGGTTTTCTTTACAGTTACATTCAGCTCGGTGGAACTGATCAGGGAGCGGGAATTGCTTTTTACTCTGCTGCCAGTATGATCGGTGTGTCCATTGGTACAGCTATAAGTCCATTCATTAAGAAGACTAACCAAAAACCTCTCCATTAAAAGCGGCGGAGAAAGCAGTTGCCATCCGTTAGTTTCGTTGGCAGGCAGTGAACTATAGGAGGGATTAGTTGAGTACATCAGTTTTAAATTTGATTTTCTCGTTTATTTTGCCGAGGTCCATAATAATAGCTTCAGCTTATTGGACAATAGGAATTCGCTACTCAAAACGATTTATACCAACACTTACGCTAATACTCTTAGCCATTTTGGCGTTTTTCCTGCCCTTCTTCCTTGCTGAGGCAGATGTAATCGAAAAAGGTTTCGGATCAGCCATACAAGGTATTTATTACTCCGGTTTCCTGGGGTTGGGGGTACTGGTGAATGTGATTGTCCTCACTTTTATAAAGAAAAATAAAGAAACTGATATTAAATTATAGGAGTCAGTAACTGAAGGTACGCTTAATGGTTATTGGATTTCTTCATTTAATAGAGGAAATCGAAACTTAACAAATTGGATTACGATCTAATACAGTTAAGGGGGAAATGGTATTTTAATTTTGTTCTATTTGTTAATCGCTTGCACGACTCTATTTTTATTTTTAGTTCTAAGTGCCAAGGCAATAAGTGCTTTCATAAAAAAGAAACCTTTTCCAAAAAGACTGTTGATTGCAACGTTGTCGGGAGTTGTTTTAGTTTCTTCAATCTATATCTATGAAGCTTACTTTTTCACATTTGATCAAATTAATAAAGAATCTATGCAAAAGGGGCCTGGACCTGTCACCTCACCAACAGACGCCTATACAGCTGATGCCTACTATGAACCCTACGGGGGAGCAGCCGGCGGTGTTAATGTGTGGGTTGAAGTTACCTATAACAATGAGGATCATAAGGTTCAAACTGTTTATTATGGAGATGCAAAAAGTACATTCAATATGGATTGGCTGGATGAAGATACTTTGCAAATACAAAATCTTGACCCTGATTATCCTGATTCAGATCGAAGCATCAATTTGCGCATTGGCAAAGATATTTATCACGAATTCGGTTTGGCTTGTCAGAGTATTTTGATGAAGGACGAATACGAAACTTGCTATAAAAACTAATAGGAGCCTTTGCTGAACAAGCAGCCGCCTTTGTTATACAACATTTTTTGTTAAATGTTGTTCGTCAGTTAGACGAAGCAGTTAAGCAAAAAAAGGATATTTACATGTTAGTAACGAATTGTGGATGAACAGAGTAAAGACGGATAGTGCCAAGATTCAATAGTGAAAGATTATATTTGCAGGGTGATTAGTGGATGATAGGTATAAGTATAGCAACGAAGTGGGAATATGACGCAGCATTGGACTATTTCGGCATAAAAGATCATGAACGTTTCGGTTATCCTTATGGCGAATATTTCATAAGAACAATGAATGATACTGAACGTGTTTTTTATAGTACCGGTGTAAGAAAAGTAAATGGTGTTGGCGGTAATCAGTATATGATTTCAAAGTTTAACTTAACGAAAGTCATTGTTGCTGGAGCATGTGCAGGAATAGATGATAAGTTCAGTAACTTGGATGTTTTTGTACCCGATAAAGCTGTTCAATATGATTGCACAGTAAAAGAAGTCGAGCCTTTTATTAAACAATCCTTCATAGTCGATATAGATCTATCTAAATATGGAAGTGATTTTCATACCGGCACAATTGGTACCGCTGATAAAGCAGTGGTTATGTGGAACGACTATTTAGAACTGAAAGAAAACGAAATCACTATAGCCGATACAGAAGCGGGTGCCATTGCTTATATCTGTAAGAAGAATGATGTTGAATGCATTATTATCAAAGGAATATCTGATTTTCCAACAGATGAAAGAAATGATGATAAATTTCAATCAAACATGAAACAGATTAATGTTTATTTAGAAAATACACCTAAAGTTATGAACAAAATATTTGGCGATTATTTAGAAAGGTTTCTATAAATAAATCTTTCTTTAGTACAAATAGACTTGCTTTTTTACAACAATCAGAGTGTAAGCCTCAATTAATAGTTAGTCCACAAGATGTTTAATATTGCAGTGATATATATGAAATAGACATTTTTTTATAGCCTTAAAACCTAACCCAATTTGGAGCAGGTAATAAAACAAAATGTACCTTTTTAAACTGTTTTTGTTTCTTGCTTTTTCTATATATTGATCTTAAAATTCAAAGTATTCACAGATTTGGAGACCTGCTATGAAAAATGAATTTAGTAATAAATCAAAGGAATATGCAATTGGAAGACCTTCTTATCCAATAGAAGTATTAAGTGCAATTAGAGAGCTGGGAATTAATGAACACTCCTCAATTGCAGATATTGGGGCAGGGACTGGACTTCTTACCAATTTGTTAGGTGAATTAGGCTGCGAAGTGTTTGCGATTGAACCAAACGAGCATATGCTTGAAGAGTGTAAAAAATATTGCGGGAATAATAAAAACATCAACTTCATTAATTCTCCAGCTGAAGTAACTGCTTTGAAAGAAGATAGTGTTGATATTATCACTATTGCACAGGCGTTTCACTGGTTTGATAAACAATTATGCAAAAAAGAATTCCAACGAATTTTAAAGGAAGATGGGCATGTAATTATTTTGTTTAATGAAATGCAGTTGGACAGTCAATTAGCGAAAGAGTATAGAAGTATTCTACATACATATAAAGTTAAAACAAATGCTGGGATTTCAGACTTTGATCCAGACAAAGAAAAGTTTGATTTTTTTGGCCAAGATTATACCAAGCTATATTATGATAACTGGCATACATTAACGGAAGAAGGTTTTGTAGGAGGCGCACTCTCGTTATCCTACACTCCATCAAAATTAGATAGTAGTTACGAAGAATTTACAGCAGAACTTCATCACCTATTTTCAAAATATCAACAAAATGGAACAATAACTTTTCATTATAAAACGGAGGTATGTATCTGTAGGTTTGCAAAGCGGTAAAACTTACGAGTTCTTAGGCTATAGTGGGTGTCATTTTAACAAGGAAAAGGCACGAAGATTATCCTTCGTGCCTTTTCCTTGTAATTAGAGTGAGTTGGGTTGTGATCAGCCGCACAAATCAAGTGGTTTTTGAAGTAGGAATCAGTTCGACCTCTGCGGCAGCCAATCTGCGAGAAACGGCGGAAGCCCTTTCCCTTTTACGGCAAGGGTAGTATGGCCGCCTGTTACGGGCCGGTAGGTTTTGTCCTTGCTGGAAACGACGTTGACGAAGTCTTTGCTCAAACTTTCTGGAACCAGCCGGTCATGCTTTCCTGCTACGACAAGCAGGTTGGATCGGATTTTTGAAGGAGCGGCGGTTTTCCCTCTGATTGTGAGTGTGCCTTTCATGAACTTGTTTTCTTTAACAATGTCGTTAGCTAGTTGCTGCATGGCACCCTCAGGAAAGCCGACATGATCGTTTGTCCATTTATTGAACCTCCGCCAGCTAGCAACATACTCTTTATCATAAGCTTTATTTAATAGAGAAAGGTAGTGGCTGAAATAGACAGGGGAACTGGCAGCGCGAAGCCCGATTTTCATGAGCTTTGGCGGAATCGATCCGTTTATGTCCATCAAGCTTTCTATATTTATATCATTTTCACGGATATATTCCACCCACTGATCAAACTTTGGCGAAGTGGAAAAGTCGATTGGGGCAACACAGATGACCAGATTCCGGATTGGTTCTTCTGCAAGAGAAGCATAGATGGCGGCAAGTGTCCCGCCGACACAGTACCCGATGACGGTGATGTCTTCAGCACCTGCATGAGCCAGTGCCTTCCGGACAGCTCTCTGAATATAATCGAGGACATAGGCATCTACGTTGATATCTCTATCTTCATAACCCGGGGAACCGAATTCCAGCAAGTAGACATCGTATCCATTTTCCACGAACGACTCAATCATGCTCGCCCCTGGAGCCATATCCAGGACATACGCTTTATTGACTAAAGAGTACACGAGAAAGAGCGGCACTACATACTTCTTTTGAGTGGAAGGATAATGCCAGAGAGTCGCCTTGTTCTTTTTCCAGACGGCCGTTCTGGGTGTCGGGCCGACTTCCGGTTCTGGATCTGTCCATATGCTGAAAAAGCCTTTCCAGCGCTCGATCTCCTTCTGAGAATCCCAGTCCTTGTTACTCACTTTTTTTCATCCCCTGGAGCATTTCAAACAGCTGGGAGAAGTTGGCTCCTTTGAGTATTTCAGAAGCTGAAAGAGTACCAAGCTTCGACTCTATTGAACTTTTCGCCGCTTCACTCATCGCCTGTAGCCTTTTCCTTCTCTCCTCTTTAAGAGTATCCCAGACAGCTGCCTCTTCTGGAGATTCTGCAGGAGCCTCGGTTTGTTCCTTTTTGTCCGGCGTGCTGCTGTTCAACTTTTGGATTGTTTCTGTTAACTCGGCAACCTGGTCGCTCAGCACATCTACCTTTTCTTCTACTTGTACGACCAGCTGTGCGATGGTCGCCACATCTTTCTTTGTAGGAGTTTTTAAATGAGGTGATGCTGTTTCGTGAAACTCCTGCAGAAGATCCATCAGCCTTCCGTGTGCTTTTTTAAAAACAGTTGCCGCAGCGGCAAATTCTTTTTGATTCATATACTTATGAATATATTCATTGAGCTGTGTTTCCAACTGGAAACCGGCGTTTCGCAACGCTTCATATAAATCTGAAGGGATTTTTTCCTTTGTCATGCTGTCGCTTCCTTTCTGTAAAAATATCATTCGATTTATTATAAACAAGCACCCTCTTCTCTGTTCCAAAAATGGTGGTTCTGCCTGTGCCTCTTTGCAGAAGGCTGTCATTCCTGCCGGGACAGGTACCGCTTCGGGAGAGCCGGCACTTGCATACACTATTGAATCTTGTGAAAAAGGAGAGTCAGAGAATCATGACAGAAAGAGAAATGGAAGAAATCTTCAAGTTGTATGGACATTCCCTTATGTATAAGAGGTTGAAAAATAAATTGCTGCTTTCAAATCTATTGGATAATGAGAGCGGCGAATTGCTGGAGTCCTTCTTTTCCTCGTATGATTTCCGCCAGGACACGGCTATGAACTATGAAGAGTTCGAATTCCATATCCGTGTTTTCAAGCTGCTTGAAGAACAGGAAGTACTGCCGGAGGTTTACTACTAGAGAAGAAGAGAGGCGGGAGTGTCGCAGGCTGGTGAATCGGAGGTTTCGCTGATAAAGTGAGGCTTTCCGCAGATAAAATGTGGACTTCCGCCGATAAAAGTGCGGGCCGCGCCGAAAAATTGCAGATTTCCGTTGATAAAAGCGTGGGCCCCGCCGATAAAAAGTAGTTTTCCGCCGATAAAAGTGTGGGCCCCGCCGATAAAATGAGGCTTTCCGTCTATAAAGTGCGGGCCGCGCCGATAAAATGAGGCTTTCCGCCGATAAAAAGTAGTTTTCCGCCGATAAAAGTGTGGACCGCGCCGATAAAGTGAGGCTTTCCGTCGATAAAAGCGTGGTCCCCGCCGATAAAAAGTAGTTTTCCGCCGATAAAAGTGTGGGCCCCGCCGATAAAATGAGGCTTTCCGTCGATAAAAGCGTGAGGTCCGCCGATAAAAGCATGGAAACCGCCGATAAGCTGCAAGCAACCGCCAAGCACACACTAAAAAAGGAGACAGTCGTCCCGGGAGCGGGATTTCTGTCTCCTTTTATCTAGTATGGTGACACGGAATTGCTCATCAGACCCTAAACCAGGTATCCAGGTAAAGACTTGATTGGGCAGTTTCTATGTGAAGCGGAAGATATTGTTTGGCGCCGATAGGGTAGACTCCAGAGGTGAAGAACCAGTTCCATTTCTTTTCTTTGTACCTTTTTCCGATTTCCCCGTGAATAAGGAGTGGAGATTTTAGAAGGTGTGCTGGCAGTCCTTGAATCGGATAAGATTCATTTGAGTTGACATGAGTGGCTCTCACAATTGTATCAACGGTTCCAGTTACTTCGAACAGTCCATCCACTACATCGTCGTATCGGTCATAAAGGGTCTCCAATTCATCAAGTGCATTCAGATAGTTCCAATTCTTGCTTAGGATAGTTGGATAGTGTTTTTTCAAGAGGTGGTTGATTATTTTTTCAGAGAGATTGAGCTGGGGCTTGTGTGTTTGAATACAAGGGGTGATAAGAGGAAGCACGGTGGAGCGGGTGTGGGTGTCCAGCCAATTAGCAAACTTGGTTAGCTGGAATAAAAGTTTCTGTGCTTCTTTCTCTCTATGTGAGAGCGCGAGATTGTGAGGGCAGTAGGTTGAGATGAATTCATCCCAAAAGTGATGGCCGCAATCTTGCCAAGACTGGAGGGTGCCCGAGCCGCATTTTTCGTATAAGTAGTCGGAGAAAAGTTCAAGGAAGTGGGTGGTGTTTTGAGTGACGTTGGTTTGCTTTACGTAGGCTGCAAGGTCTTTTCCGTAAAAGAGAAAGTGGCCGCGCATCCGCATTCTAAAAGTGGAGCAAAGTTCGATGTTCTCGATGATTTCTGCCCGTTCTTCAGGGCTGGTGAGGGGTTTTGAGAAAACTCTTACATGGGGTGTGGAGCTGCAGGCGTTTGCGTTCTTGCCGCATCCGCAGGGACAAAATGGGGATTTCATTAAATAGATCAACCTGCTTTCTATATATATTGGGAAATACTGTTACAATCCTATTGTAATGGGTTTCAATGGATTTGTCACTATCAAAAGGATTAAAGTAAATATGGTAGAATTCTTACTATGTGTTACTTTTTTATAGAGCAGGGAGGAATAATAAATGTTAGTGAATGAAGGTTTTATCGAAGTAAACGGCGGTAAGGTTTGGTATCAGATACATAATGAAAAATCGAAGAATACACCGGTGATCATTTTACATGGTGGACCGGGTTCTTCGCATTATTCGATGCAGGGACTCCGTATTCTTGCGGAAGACCGCCCAGTCATTTTCTATGATCAGTTAGGCTGTGGAAAGTCTGACCGCCCGGCGGATAAGTCTTTATGGCACATTGACCGGTTTGTCGAGGAGCTCGGCCAGGTGAAAGACGGACTTGAGCTGGATGAGTTTCATATCCTCGGACATTCCTGGGGAACAACACTGGCTGCTGCTTACTACCTGGCAAAACCAGAAGGAGTGAAGAGCATCATTTTTTCAAGTCCATGCTTAAGCGCTCCGATGTGGGCTGAAGACCAGGAAGAGAATCGAAAGCTCCTTGCGGTTGAAGTGCAAGACGCGTTGAGAAGAAATGAAATCAACGGTACAACTGATTCTGAGGAATATAAAAAAGCGACTGAAGTGTTCAATAAGCACTTTGTCTGCAGGCTTGATCCGTATCCGGAATTTTTAAAAAAGGGCAGGGAGTTCAGAGGGCCGGAGGTATACAATCATATGTGGGGACCTTCTGAATTCCATGTGACTGGCAACCTGAAAAGCTTTGATTGTACAGGTGAATTGAAAGACTTCAAGGTGCCGGCGTTATATACGTGCGGCCGTTATGATGAAGCAACTCCGAAATCGACGGAGTATTTCAGCTCGCTGACGCCCCTGGGAAAATTCCATGTGTTTGAGCAGAGTGCTCATATGCCGTATGTGGAAGAGCCGGAGGAATATGTAGAGGTGATTGGCGGGTTTTTGAGAAGTGTTGATTGATCAGCGGAGGATAAATTAGAAACGGGAGACAGCCGGACTGTCTCCCGTTTTTTGATATTATTTCTTCGGCGGTGGGGTATTATGAAGTTCAGCCGGTGCTGGATCCAATTCCAGCGGGCCGCCGACAATTTTAGGGTGATCTACGTATTCGAATTGCTTGCCGTCAGGACTTGCGCCATTTGCCCAGCGTCCCTGACTGCTTTCCTCACCCTCGGAATAGTTGAATAACTGGTGAGAGAATCCGTCCGCTTCCTTGTCCTCTTTGACGGTTGTCGGAACAATGATGCCGCCTTCTTCTTCAGCCAGTTCCTGCAGTGCTGCAATCCACTGGTTCTGGTGCATCGTGTCACGGGCAATAAGGTAGGACAGCATTTCTTTAACACCCTTATCATCTGTCATTTCATAAAGGCGTGCTGCCTGCAGGCGTCCTTGTGATTCTGCGTTGAGATTGGCGCGGAAGTCAGCCATCAGGTTTCCGCTTGCGACGATATAATCGGCTGTCCAGCGGTTTCCATTACTGTCGGAAGGCATGGCGCCAAGTCCTGAAACGATTGCGTGCTGTGGATTCATGCCGCCAAGTACTGCTTCGATGACAGGATCTTTGGCTGCTTTTTCCTGTTCACTGACAGGAGCCCCGTCCAAGAGCTTTGCTACCATGGTTGCCAGCAGTTCCACGTGCCCGATTTCTTCCGTTCCTGTATCCATGATTAAATCTTTATACTTTTCATGCTTGCCCCTTGTATTCCAGCCTTGGAACAAATACTGCATGAAGATCGTCATTTCACCGTATTGTCCACCGATTAACTCCTGTAATTTTTTCGCGAATAAGGGGTCAGACTTTTCTGGTTTCGCTTCAAATACGAGCTGCTTTCTGTGTAAAAATGCCACACTTATTACCGCCTTTCAATTATTGGAATTATTGTGTACGTATTTTTCTTTCCACTGAAAGGGAGGGGGTAAACCAATTTTTACGAAAAACTGTATGATGGATGATGAGGGTAATTAGAAAAGGGTTCTTTCCAAAAGACCATGGAAAGAACCCTGTAATTCTGTTAATTTCTGATTGTCTTCAATGCACCGCTCCAAGTTTCCACTTCATCAAGCATGGCATTGATATTTGCAAGGTGAAGCTCCTGGGGTTTGAACTCTGACCAGTTTTCAAAATCTGTGAAGAGTGACAGCGTTGGGTGAGTGCGGACATCCGCTACTTTTAATTCCCCAAGGATGCCTCGGAGGTGCTCAGCCGCACGGGCTCCGCCTGTTGATCCATAGCTCACGATGCCAGCTGCTTTGTTGTGCCAGGCTTCACGTGCAAAGTCGATAGCATTTTTCAAAGCTCCGGTTATGCTGTGATTGTATTCCTGGACAATGAAGATAAAGCCGTCCAAGCTGTCCAGCTTTTCATTCCAGGCGGAAATTCCCGGCTCTGTACCATCTGTCGTTCCTAGGAAAGGAAGGTTGTAATCAGAGATATCGACAATCTGATAATTGGCTGTCTCACGGCTGCCAGCGATGCCTTTTACCCATTCGCCTACCTGCGGGCTTACGCGTCCTTGTCTTGTGCTTCCTAGAATGATTCCGATGTTCAGTTTTTGATTTGTCATATTAATTCCTCCATTTTTTAAAATTATCTAATTTAGATTCGCGTCAGGCTGATAGTTCTAATATGATGGTGTTGCCAGAAGGATCTTTCGTTACAAATTCTTCTGAAATGATTGCCCCTATGCTCTGCAGCCGGCCTGCGGCTTCGTTTCGTGCTTCCTCGCTTGGCAGAATAATGGTAAAGGATTTCAGCCCCGCACTCTGGTGCGAAAGGGGAGGGGCACCAATGCCGTTCCAAGTATTCAATCCGATATGATGATGATACTCTCCAGTGGAAATGAAAAGTGCCTGGCTGCCGAAGCGGGAGACCACTTCAAATCCGAGCCCTTTTGTATAAAACTCCTCGGTTTTTTTCAGTTCGGAGACATGTAAATGAATATGTCCCATTACGGTGTCTGAAGGAAGGCCGCTCCAGGGATGGTCTCTTTTTATAGAAAGAAGATCCTTGAAATCCAAAGGGTCGACGGACATCTTCACTTCGCCGCTGCTCCAGTCCCAATCGGTGTGGGCGCGGTCAGCATAGACTTCGATTCCATTTCCATCCGGATCAGAGAAATAGAGAGCTTCGCTGACAAGATGATCCGATGACGCAAGGCGCAGACCAATATTGGCGGAATGCTGGACAAAATTGGCTAAATCCGCCCGCGTCGGCAGAAGGAGAGCAAAGTGATACAACCCTGTCGTTCTTCCGTTTTTAGGAACAACATCCAAAGGCTGCTGCAGAGTCAGTAAAGCTGTGTTTCCATCAGCAGAAAGGCTGGCGATTTTCTCAGTCTGGTCAATAATTTTGAAGCCAAGGACCTCTCTATAGAAGACCAGTGAGCGTTCCAGATTCTGCACCTTTAAACTCACTCTGCCGACATAGCTATAGGGTTTACGATGGAAGTTCATGTTCACACCTCTTTTAATGATGGTTAGTTTGAACTCTTGAAAAAAACTGATGCACTTAATAGGTTACTTTATGTAACTTATTATATTTTTATTACTTAATTACGTCAAGTGCTTATTTGAGTAAAAGTAATTTAGTTTCTTTCTTCGTTTGGGTATAATAGAAGGTAAGGAGTTGATTTCGTTGGATAGATCAATTTGTCCAAGATTTGAAAAAGCGATGGGTATTTTAAGCCAGAGGTGGACGGGCATTATCGTTTACCAGCTTCTTTCAGGACCTCAACGGTTCAGCGCCATCAGTTCAAGTACTGGCGTGAGCAACCGGGTGCTATCAGAGAGGTTAAAAGATTTGGAGAATGAAGGGATTATAAAGCGGGAAGTGTACCCTGAAACTCCGGTCCGGATTGAATATTCATTGACTGAAAAAGGATTGGCCTTGGAGCCTCTCATAAGGGATATAGAAAAGTGGTCGCAAACCTGGCTGGAACAGGCGAGTGATTCCAAGTAAAAAGGATGCAAAGGAGCGAGGGTGATGCTCATTTGTATCCTTTTGTTTTTGAGTTTTGGATGGTCTTTAAGGAGGCTGCCGAAATGACAAAGAGTTTGTTCTCAAATTAAAACCTTACGTTTTCCCTGAAGGAAGAAAGGCAAAATAATTTGAAACAATGGAAGAGGTGAACAGAAAAGTGAACAAAGCCAAATTGGCGAAGGAATCTTCTTATACTAGTCGCCGGCGGGAAGATTAGCGGGTTTCTAGCTGCAAAGAATGCTAAGAAAAACTAGAGAAATTTAAAGAAACTGGATGGTTCTCCTCTATACTGGATCTTCCTGGTCATGTGGACATGATTGGAGAGAAGATGGATACATGGGTGAGCGGGTTTTGGCTGAGATGTGTACTCAGATGAGGAAGGTGGATACAAGAGTGAGCGGTTTTTAGGTGAGATGTGTACTCAGAGAGGGAAGGTGGATACAAGAGTGAGCGGTTTTTAGGTGAGATGTGTATCCAGATGGAAAAGGTGGATACAAGAGTGAGCTGGTTTTGGCAGAGATGTGTATCCAGATGGAGAAGGTGGATACAAGAGTGAGCGGTTTTTAGGTGAGATGTGTATCCAGGTGGAAAAGGTGGATACATAAGTGAGCGGTTTTTAGGTGAGATGTGTATCTGGAGGGAGAAGGTGGATACAAGAGTGAGCGGTTTTTAGGTGAGATGTGTATCCAGGTGGAGAAGGTGGATACATNGAAGGTGGATACAAGAGTGAGCGGTTTTTAGGTGAGATGTGTATCCAGATGGAAAAGGTGGATACAAGAGTGAGCTGGTTTTGGCAGAGATGTGTATCCAGATGGAGAAGGTGGATACAAGAGTGAGCGGTTTTTAGGTGAGATGTGTATCCAGGTGGAAAAGGTGGATACATAAGTGAGCGGTTTTTAGGTGAGATGTGTATCTGGAGGGAGAAGGTGGATACAAGAGTGAGCGGTTTTTAGGTGAGATGTGTATCCAGGTGGAAAAGGTGGATACATAAGTGAGCGGTTTTTAGGTGAGATGTGTACCTGGAGGGAGAAGGTGGATACAAGAGTGAGCGGTTTTTAGGTGAGATGTGTATCCAGGTGGAAAAGGTGGATACAAGAGTGAGCGGTTTTTGGCAGAGATGTGTATCCAGATGGAGAAGGTGGGTACATGAGTGAGCGGTATTTGGCAGAGATGTGTATCCAGATGGAGAAGGTGGGTACATGAGTGAGCGGTTTTTAGGTGAGATGTGTATCCAGGTGGAGAAGGTGGATACAAGAGTGAGCGGTTTTTAGGTGAGATGTGTACCTGGAGGGAGAAGGTGGATACAAGAGTGAGCGTTTTTTGGCAGAGATGTGTATCTAGGTGGAGAAGGTGGATACAAGAGTGAGCGGTTTTTAGGTGAGATGTGTATCCAGATGGAAAAGGTGGATACAAGAGTGAGCTGGTTTTGGCAGAGATGTGTATCCAGATGGAGAAGGTGGATACAAGAGTGAGCGGTTTTTAGGTGAGATGAGAGGTATTTGGCAGAGATGTGTATCCAGATGGAGAAGGTGGATACAAGAGTGAGCGGTTTTTAGGTGAGATGTGTATCCAGGTGGAAAAGGTGGATACATRAGTGAGCGGTTTTTAGGGAGATGTGTACCTGGAGGGAGAAGGTGGATACAAGAGTGAGCGGTTTTTAGGTGAGATGTGTATCCAGGTGGAAAAGGTGGATACAAGAGTGAGAGGTATTTGGCAGAGATGTGTATCCAGATGGAGAAGGTGGATACAAGAGTGAGAGGTATTTGGCAGAGATGTGTATCCAGATGGAGAAGATGGATACAAGAGTGAGAGGTATTTGGCAGAGATGTGTATCCAGATGGAGAAGGTGGATACAAGAGTGAGCGGTTTTTAGGTGAGATGTGTACCTAGAGAGGGAAGATGGATACACGAGTTACACCTTGATGGGAACAGCGAATTACAGGGTCTCCATGAAGAAGACGCCAACCCGCTCAGAAAGTATTCTTTATGAAGTTGGGCTGGGTGAATTTCCTGTGGTCTTTCCTCTTCTTCAGCGGGGCTTACGAGGTAGGCTTTTGCCGAAATCGGTCTCCTTTTGGCTGCCATTACCCTGACAACCTATCGATACTACTAGAAGGATAAAGCTGCCTGACCCATGATGATACCATTAGTCCTGCAGGCTGACTACAGCATCTGGCAGCTGAACAAATAACTGAGGGTGTGCTTCAGCACTTTAAAGAATTGTAAGGGACAGTCCCTTTTAGCTGCGTAACGTTAACGCGCTGCCAGGGACTGTCCCTCTTAGTGGGGTAAAGCATTAAAAGCTTTTGTCAGTAGCCTTGCGGATAGTACGGTGTTTGATATGGATATGGATAGGGGTACGGAGCTGGGACAGGATAAGGATACGGGCCAGGCGAAACAGCCGCTCCAACGGCAAGGCCGGTAAGCGCTCCTGCTCCAAATCCGGGATTATAGCCCCAGCCTGGATTGTATCCTCCTCCGTGATGCCAGGTTGCATGACCGCTGCCATGTCCCCAGCTCGCATGTCCTCCGCCCCCGTGGACCGGTCTGTAATAGTGATATGGTGAATTCATCTCTCAGTCTCCTTCTTGTATGACGTTTGCAATATCCTATGCAAATACATAGGCAGCTGTCCCGGATATTTTAAAAATCATCACCATAGAAGAAAGAGGCGCCCGAATGGTTAGCTTGAAGACTTCAAACCGAGTGATCTGCCCATAAAATGTTTCCAAGCAGCCGGCTTGAGGGTAACCTGAATTTTTTCTCTGCGGATCATGTCTCCGAAATGAATGCTTTTTGAACATAAATGTGTGATGTTAATTTGAATGAGGTACCCAGAAGCTAGCTCGGGTACATGAAACCGTTGGAGAAAGCCGGAAGATGACCCCAAGGAGCTAACTCGGGGGCATAAAACCGCCAGCCAAGGTTGAAAGATATCCCCAAAGGGAAAGACCGGGTATTACAATACTAACCTTACCCCTATGCTGCAAAAGCTTTCCAGCTCAGAAACCATTTAAAATAAATACCAAATGGAGGTCGTGGAATGAAGGTTCTGTCGATGACTCAGCCGTGGGCCAGTTTGTTTGTCCTCGGTGAAGCCAAAAACGAAACAAGGACATGGCGAACGAATTACCGGGGACGCTTTGTAATCCATGCAAGCCAGAAAATCGATAAATCCGCTTGTGAACAGCCAGTTATTCAAGAACTGCTGGCCAGAAATGGTTTAACAAGCAAGACCCTTCCAACGGGGAAAATGATTGGTGTCTGCACTCTGCAGGACTGTGTCAAAGTAATTGAAAGCGACAATGAACAGGCGGTTTTAGAAGATGGCCGGATCGTTTCCGGTCAGGAGTTATGGCTGGGGGATTACAGGGCCGGCAATTATGTGTGGAAAGTTACAGGCATGAGGGTGTTGAATGAATTCATACCCGCAAAAGGCCGGCTGGGTCTTTGGGAGTTTAATGGAGAAGATTTTTAAAGAAGTCTCTAAGGGAGAGAGCCGAGTGCTTCCAACCAAGAAAAAAGGACGAGCCTCCTGTTTTCCAACAGAAGATTCGTCCCAGAAATCATGATGCTTTTCGATCTGCATTCCAAGCAGGTTGATTTGTTTTTAAAAGACGCGGCAGGCTTCCGGCCAATAACGCGATGACGATTGAACAGAAGGCTATGGCGCCAAGCACCGTAGTTCCGTTTGCAATCAGCGAGTACATAACGGCGGATTGTCCTTCTGGAGCGTATTCACCCCAGAAAATGAACCCGGCGACAAAATGCCAGAAGTAACGGGCCAGGCTGCCGGCGATGACCCCGATAATAGCCCACATCAGCAATTGTTTTCGGTTTCCATTTTTTAAACTTGTCTGGATCGGACGGTAAAGCAGTCCGGCAAAGCCGACAAAAGTAAACGCCACGAAATACTCGATGGCAAATTGAAGAGGCGTCAGGAAGTAGATGTCCCCGAGTACCACTTGCAAAAGACCCCACAGAAATCCGGAAATCAATCCAGCTCGAAGTCCCCACCTGAACGCTACGATAAATACCGGCACCATGGCAAACGAAATGGAAATGGCCGGTGACAGCCTGATGGAAGGCAGCAAATCCAATATCACCGCAAGTGCAGCGAATACCGCTGCTTCAATCATTGGCGTCAATCTCATTTTTGACATAAAAAAAATCCCCCTTTATCCAAGTTGTGATACGACAACCATAAGGGAGAACATGAAGGATGACAGACGTGTTTGTCTGTCCAATCCACATCCCTGCGCTAGCATTAACTAACAGGTTCAAAGGGTCAGAACAATCAACAATCATTGTTCACTCTCAGCTTACCGCTCCCCTTGTGGTTAACGTACTATTCGATTTTCCTTCCCATTATATAGGGAAAGCTTAAAAAGATAAAGTATTTTTAATGAATAATAGACAGCGGTTTCAATTCTTTTAAAAGGCTCTTTGTATGAAAAAAGGCAAAATTAGGCTTGGCAAAACTACTAGCTTATCCACTTTGAATCTTACTTATACTATGAGGATGGTTATAGTAGCCTTTTTTATGATAGATGGTGGCGGTGGTGCCGCCATGGGAGTTTTTCGTAAACTTTGTTGCTATTTCAGACTACTTCCGAAAAAAATAACCATAATTCACCGGAATAACCTCGTATACAGGAAAAGAAAAGAGCTGCTCTCTCAGATTTGAGAACACCTTCAGTATCCGGGGAAAAATCCGGCACTTGGGATTTTTCCAAAAGCTACAATTTATGCGAATACAGCCTTTTAAAAAGAGGAATGTAAAGGTAAGCGTCAATTCAGAGAGGAGTGGAGCAGGCTGCGGAAGATGCAGGCCTATTTTGGAAGTGAAATAGAAGCACGGGATGCCAGAAATAAATTGAAATCGGTCAATGTGGAAGACGGGATGCTTGAGAAAGTACCGGGCGGCAGGAGCATAAGTGGCGTAGCAGCCGGCCTTTTCAGCGGAGAAAAGCTTGATCCGCATGTCTTGAACTTCCATGTCGCAGAAGAAGAGCATGAAAAGGCGGAGGCAATCGTGAAGGAACATAATGGTCATGTGCGCTGAGCCAGTCTATTTGTTTGGGATTCTTTTAAAAAGGTAAATATCTAATAGATGAGTTTTCTTAAATTCTTTGATAAAAGAAGGGAGATATATCATGAAAAGTGTACAAGCTTATTTTAGAAATGAAAATGAAGCAGAAGATGTCAAGGTGAGCCTGCAAGCTCTGAGTGTTAGAGATGTCAGGGTCGAAATGGTGCCGGAGAGCAATACAAATCTATGGGATTTGATCCGTGATACGTTCAGCAGAAGCAATGCCTATGATGAGGATCATCATAACCCGCATGTCGTGGAGTTTCAGGTGGAAGAAAGACAGTACGCCCAAGCGGAAGCGATTGTGAAGGAGAATAACGGCCATATTCAATAGTGTTTAAAGCCCGCTGCCTTTAGTGAGCAGCGGGCTTTATAATTTCGCACACTTTATGAAAAATCAGCGTTACTGCCGGAATCATTCTTTTCTTCAGCAGAAAATCTTATTAAGCCGAGACAATTTTAATAATCTTGATATACATAATCACTAATGCAATGTCTGCTGTGTAAGATATGAACCATAATGAATTATAAAATTCTTCTACTGGCTGCCTTGATAAATATGAATTTAAAATCGCAGTAGTTAGAAATAGAAGGTAGTATACGGGGACGAATCTTGCCAGGCGCATACCAATTTCTCTTATGGACGGCTTCTTTTTAAAGTGGTTCGCCATTGTGGAATAGACATTCCAGATTCCATACAGGTTGTAAAGCGGAATCATCACGCGAGCCAAGGCGCCGCCCGGTGTTATAGGGTAGGACGAATCCAAGTACTGCAGATAATTATGTACTCTGTAAAGCCAAACAAGATAAATGATCGTATAGATCATCACAATAAGGGACAGAACAAGAGATACAATTAAATCGTAATTCATAAATGCGTCTCCCGCCTCAAAAAAACCTAGAATGAGTACGTTAATCATTAACAGTACGGTTAAACCGATATCAGCCCAAAGGAACCCCTGTAATACCTTTCCAGCAGGCTTGAATGTTTGCTTCAAACAATCTCCTTCTTTCTAAAAAATTTAACTTTGAACGGCAGTTTTTTTAGCCACGTAATCTTGAGTTTAACATAAAATTCCCAGGGGTTTTTACTAATTCACTCAATAGAGAAGGAGCTTAGAGCGGCTGTAGGACTTAAGGGGAGAATTTTTGCAAGGCTGTTTTCGTAAACCTTGTTGTTATTTTATATTAATGGATACCTTGATTTTTCTCTCTAAACGGGTGAACTGCTCATTTCTTTTGGCTTGCCAGAAATTAATAGCATTATCTTACGCATTCTAAATAATTGCTGATTTAGAATGCGCTTTTACCTTCATCCCTCCTTTACGTAGGAGGATCTTCGCCTGGAGCGGAAATCCATTTCGTATCAAACAGCCACAACCTATGCGAAAACAGCCTTTCACAAAAAAACACACTGGAAGGGGTAAAAAATCCAGTGTGTTTTTTTATCTTCTTATTAAAATCTTTTATTAGTGATGAATCGGGTCTGAATGGTAGCTTCTGTTGTCAGTAAAAACGGAGTTATCCAAGTATTTATGGAAGAACCATTCACCTGCTGCAATCACAATCGCTGAGATGAGTGAAGCCATAATGACGTTATGGTCAGGGAACATGGCTGTACCCAGGAACCAAAGCAGTACGAAAGCAAGACCTGCATCTGCCATGGTAGCTATCACATTTCGTTTCTTTTGTTCTCCGTTCAAACTTTTGAAAACCAATAAATCGCCCAGTACATATGCACCCAATGTCAAGACGACACTGACGATGAGCATGTCTGATACAGGTACACCATAAATTCCGGTAAGAATAATTCCTAACACAACTGCGACCATGACAAACTTAATGGCTAATGCTTTTAAATGCTCCATCCTTATTCCTCCTTCATTCGATTTAGTACCTATATACCCGGTTTATTAAAGGGAAATCCAGCTCAATCAGGATTTGAAGTTCCAAATTATAGTAAAGTGTGCGGGGGACTGCACTTTAGATTGCTAAAGTGAGGGAATGCATAATAAATCAGCCGGGACAGAAAATAAAGCCAATTGTGTTAAGATGGAACCAGGTCTTATGAGTACGATACCATGTCAAATTATAAAGGAAGATTGTATGACAAACAGTAATAAACCAGTGAAGGCAGGCTGGAACATGGATAATAGTTATGCCCGTCTGCCGGAAGCTTTTTATAAAATGCAGAAGCCTGAAGCTGTATCCCATCCAGAGTTGGTCGTCTTGAATATTGAGGTGGCGGAAGAATTAGGGTTGGATGTTGAAGCATTGAAAGACGAGGCGGCTGTGTTTGCCGGAAACGAGCTCCCGGAAGGCTCGGAGCCTTTGGCACAGGCCTATGCGGGCCATCAGTTCGGCCACTTTAACATGCTGGGTGATGGAAGGGCCGTGTTGCTGGGGGAACAATTGAATCCTAAAGGGGAGCGGTTTGACATCCAGCTGAAGGGTGCAGGAAGAACTCCATATTCCCGCGGCGGTGATGGCCGGGCAGCCCTTGGACCGATGCTGAGGGAATATATCATGAGTGAAGCGATGGATGCCCTTGGTATCCCGACCACCCGCAGTTTGGCAGTGGTGACGACAGGAGAGGGAATCATCAGGGAAACCGACCTTCCTGGAGCGGTCCTAACGCGTGTCGCTGAGAGCCATCTTCGAGTGGGCACCTTCCAATACGCGGCAAATTTTGCCGAACCGGCAGAACTGAAAGCTCTTGCTGACTATGCGATCGAACGGCATTACCCTGAGGTAGAAGAGGATGAAAATCCCTATCTTTCTTTGTTGAAAGCTGTTATCAAGCGCCAGGCAAAATTAGCTGCTCAGTGGCAGATGGTCGGTTTTATCCATGGAGTCATGAATACGGATAACGTCACAATCAGTGGCGAGACGATTGATTATGGTCCGTGTGCGTTCATGGATGCGTTTGATCCCTCTACTGTTTTCAGTTCGATTGACAGGCAGGGCCGTTATGCGTATGGAAATCAGCCTCCGATCACCGGGTGGAATCTGTCCCGCTTTGCTGAATCTCTGCTGCCATTGATTCATGAAGAGCAGGAGAAATCGCTAGAACTCGCTCAAGCGGCAGTCTCAGAATTTCCAGAGCTGTTCCACGCAGAATGGCTTGCGGGCATGAGGGCTAAGCTCGGCCTGTTCAATGCAGAAAAACAAGATAAGGAACTGATTGATATCCTTCTGAGCAAGATGCATGAGCATGGAGCGGACTACACCAATACATTTGCCGCGCTGACATTCGATAAGCCTGAGGAAACGGAGCTTTTCGGAAAGCCCGAATTTGACCGCTGGTATGCGATTTGGAAAGAAAGACAGAGCAGGCAGGATGAGTCACCAGAACAAATCCATGAGCTGATGAAAAACAGCAACCCAGCTGTCATTCCACGGAACTTCCGTGTCGAGGAAGCGTTGGAAGCTGCGGTGGAAAAAGGGGATTACAGTGTCATGGAGCGTCTGCTGGATGCATTGCTTGAACCTTATGCACATTCTGCAGACCAAGCAGAATATGCAAAGCTGCCTGAGAATCCCGAGGAGCCTTACCAGACGTTTTGCGGAACTTGATGATTTAGGGGAAACCTGGGTTTAGAGATCTCAATTTCAAATCAGCGCACTGTGAATTCCCAGTGCGTTTTTGCTGGTTTCATTTTGTTGAATTTCAAAGTGAGTTATTTCCCATAGGGAGTTCGTGAGTCCTGAGATATGAAAAAGTAAGGAATTTAATCCTTCATTGCGCACCCAACCAAAATGACATCTAAAATAAAGGAAGATTTTTCCCTTAAATGCAAAATGAAACCCGATTCTCTATGAATAAGGGAAAATTCTTCCCTTATGCTAAGAAAAATGAGCTATCTTCATGGTTTTTAAGGGAATAGCGGAATTCTGTTCCGCTATTTAAGCTATTTAATGTGTTATTTTCTAAATAAGAGAATTTTTTTCCCTTATTTTAAAAAAGCGTCTAATGATCACCGTAAACTTACGATATTAGTGAAAAAGGGTGGTGAGATAAACCGCCCCTCTCCCCTTTTGATTGAGTTTGTGACTTCCCGCTTTGCACCTCGCAAAGCCCACCCCCGAAGATGGATTGTCCCTTTTCTAGCGCAAAAACAGGAAATTATAAAAAAAACAACATTTTTTTATAGTCATAAACCCTTTCGTATCAAGGCTAAAGACGGCTTATATGACACTTGTCATACCCTGCATATGACACCTACTACTTATGAGAAAACGGCTTCCCCGGTATACTATGGTTAACTCGAAAAACGAAGGGGATTCTACTAAATGACAAACCTCAAAACTTTGAAAAAAGAAATAGCTCCCTATGAAAAAGCAACAACAAAGGAAAGTGTTTGGCAGATCATCAATACATTAGGACCATTCTTCTTATTGTGGTTCCTGGCTTACCAGAGTCTATCTGTATCTTACTGGCTTGCGCTGGTTCCCATGGTGTTTGCGGCAGGATTTTTGACCAGAAGTTTCATTATCTTCCATGACTGCACGCATTATAACTTTTTCAAAAGCCGCCGTGTCAACCGCATTGTCGGAACATTTGTTGGTGTGCTGACATTGTTTCCTTTTGATCAATGGGGACATGAGCATAATATCCACCATGCGACAAGTGGAAACCTGGATAAACGAGGGACAGGAGACATCTGGACTCTTACCGTGAAGGAATATGCAGAAGCACCGCTCAGACTGCGTCTTGCTTATCGTTTTTACCGTAATCCAATCGTCATGTTCGGGCTGGGCCCGATCTATGTATTTCTTTTGAAAAATAGATTCAACCGAAAGAATGCTCGTAAGAAAGAGCGTTATAATACGTATCTTGTCAATGTGATGATTGTCGCTTTGATAGCAATTCTGGGTACAGTTCTTGGCTGGCAGTCGTTCCTTCTTGTGCAAGGATCAATCTTCATGATTTCCGGTTCGATCGGAATCTGGCTGTTTTATGTTCAGCATACCTTTGAAGATTCTTACTTTGAAGAAAACAGTGAATGGGAGTACGTTCTTGCAGCTGTGGAAGGAAGTTCATTTTACAAGCTTCCTAAAGTCCTGCAATTCCTGACAGGTAACATCGGGTTCCATCACGTTCACCATTTAAGTCCGCGGGTCCCGAACTACAGACTTGAAGAGGCTCACTACAATACGGCAGCACTGCAGCATGTACCGACCATTACGCTTGCGACAAGTTTGCAGTCCCTCCGTTTCCGTTTGTGGGATGAGGACAGCAAGAACTTTGTAAGCTTCAAAAAAGGCATCAAGTCGATTGCCAATAACCGCCGCGTTTCAACTGAAGCAAAGCCTGAACTTTAATCTCACCCATTTTCGCCTGGCTCTCCTTCGTAAAATAGAGGAGAGCCTTTGTATAGCTGGACCATTGAGGAGAGGAAACACATGATTCGAATAGTGATTGCAGAGGATCAAGAATTTTTACTGGGAATAATCGGGTCCCTGCTCAGCCTTGAAGAGGATATGGAAGTTGTCGGACAGTCGGGCAGCCTGGAAGAGGTACTGGCGCTTGTAAAGGACCATCAGCCGGATATCTGTATAATGGACATGGATTCTCATTCAGAGAATGACACTGCAGAAAAGTTACATGCATCGGGCTGCAAACTCATGATTCTGACGACCTTTGCCAAACCGGGCTACTTTGAGAGAATTGTCAAAATGGACATAAAAGGATACCTCCCTAAGGACAGTTCCAGCGAGGAGTTTGTTTCTTCCATCCGAAAGATTATGGAAGGCGGGCGGGCCTATTCTCAGGCGCTCATGGAAAGCGATGACAGCGAAAAAGGTGAGGGGGAAGGGCGGAGCGGATCTTCAAGTGATGAACCGGTCTTCCAAGCACCTTCTGACCAGCAGAATAAAACGCTTGAAACGGTCCGTGGTTATCTCACGACCTTCAAAGATAAAATGAAATTACCGGCTGGTTGATTTATAAATAGTTTGAGAGGATGGATGCAAGGTAACCATCCTTTTTTTGTTGGGTTCTTTTCTAAGGGATGAAAACGTTTAGATTGTTGCCTTCGGAAAAATTTTAAGATCCGGGTTTTCCTTAGGATACTAATGGATTTCTTTCTTGGTTAAAGGGTTATTTCCGGTGAATTACAGCTATAGGGAGCCTGACTTCGTACATACCTCCCCTATTTCTCGCCACTCGTGTATGAAGGAAACTTAACTTAATGCTTCATGCACATATCATTCCACATTAGATTTTCGGAATGTAAATTCAATAGCAACAAACTTTTTAATGAATGTCAAAAAAGGCTGACCCGATCTGCTGCCAGGCTGAAGTGGTCTGGGCGGACGAAAATTCCTGAAAACTTGCCAAAGAGTACCCGCTATTCAGCCGGGCGATGGAAATAGAAGGCAGCTATACAATTTTAGAAAATCATGCCGATAGTAATGAAGTAGATTAAATTCATAATAAAAGTAGGTATGAAAATATGTTCTTCTTGCCGGACACTGAACCGATCTATTTACTTCATGGAGAATATTCTCTATTGATTGTCGTTCTTTCCGTAGTCATCGCATGCTGTGCTTCTTTTACGGCACTATCCTTGAATCAAAAGATGCAGCAGACAAGCTTTTTCCCGCGGAACTTTTGGCTTGTTTTAGCTTCAATCGCAATGGGGCTCGGTATCTGGTCCATGCATTTTGTTGGGATGAGTGCGTTCAGTCTCCCTGTTTCCATGCAATTTGATATTCCGATGACGATCTTGTCTGTGATGCCTGCTGTATTTGCTTCTTATCTGGCTTTTTATTTTGCCAATAGAAGAAATACTACCCATTGGTCCTATCTGGCGGCCGGTATCATTATGGGCTGCGGCATAGCCGCTATGCATTACGTCGGCATGGCGGCGATGAAAATGGAGGCCCAATATGTATACAGGCCATGGATCTTTTTAGCATCTATTGTAATTGCAGTGGTGGTTTCATATGTAGCACTCTATATTTTTTCAACCTTACAGAAGTATATGGCGAAGCTTTTAATCAAAGTGATGACATCCATCCTGATGGGACTTGCCATTACGAGCATGCACTATACGGGTATGTGGGCGGTGGTGTTCTATTCTACAGTGCCTGTGGAAGAGAATGTCCATCATGTGCATATGGACATGTCGATGCTTATCCTGTCTGTTACGATCGGCATTTCCGTTCTGATGATTCTGACGGGGCTGACCAGCTTGCTGGACCGCTATGTAGATTACAGGTTGAATTATTACGATTCACTGACTCTGTTTCCCAACCAAAGGCAGTTTGAAAAAGACCATGCCCTTCATGGGTCTGTCGCTGGTTTGGCCATCCTTCATATCCATAACCTTGAAAAGTGGACGAACGGTAAGGGATATGATTTTGGAGATAAAATTATTGAAGCGATTAAAGAAGAGATCCTCTTTATCCTGCCTGCTGATTCAAAGAGGTATCGAATCGAAGGAAACCGGTTTGCCATTTTTCCTCCGGAGATGTACAGCTATGAAGCCATGAAAAAGTCAATGGAGCACTTGCTAGCTATCCTGAAAAAGCCCGTGCTGGTGGATAATCATCATATTTTGATTGAAATGGTCTGTGCGATCTCTTCCTCTGATGATACTAAAAAGGTGAAAGAGATGCTTTCAAATAACATGGCTGTTCTTCAGCATCCTTCCATTCGATACAAACATGAATTGATAGAATATGATCCTCATATCCATACCTACAGCTTTGAAAGCCAGCTAGTGCAGGATATTGACAGGGCAATCCTCAATGAGGAATTATTTCTCGTTTATCAGCCTAAAGTCAGCTCGGAAACCTGGACAGTATCAGGGTTGGAGGCATTGCTGCGCTGGAAACATCCGAAGCTTGGAATGATTTCCCCGGGTAAGTTCGTACCGATTTTAGAAGCTGAAGGGAAAATTTTTGATGTGACAGACTGGGTAATTGAAAATGTGTGTAAACAGCTTTCTGTTTGGGTAGAGGAAGGGGATTTTGCTCAACAGGTATCCATTAACATCCCAGGTCCCTATGTGACCTCTTCAAGGTTATTATCCGTGTTGAAAGAAAATATCTCCAAATATGGTATCGAGAGCAGCCTTTTGGAATTGGAAGTAACCGAAACCAGTGTGATCCACGATATCGAAAATGCCATCATCGCTGTCATCAAGTTCAGGGAAATGGGACTGTCTGTTGCACTGGATGACTTCGGGACCGGCCTTTCCTCCTTGTCTTATCTTAGGCAGATACCGATAAACACAATAAAAATCGATAAATCCTTTGTCGATGGTGTGCCGGTATCAACAAGAGATTCTTCGGTGTTGAGGGCCATTATCACCTTGTGTTATTCACTGAACTTGAAGGTTGTCATTGAAGGAATCGAAACGGAGGACCAGGTTGATTACATTACCTCCATTGCCGAAAACCCTCATATTCAAGGATATTACTTTTCAAAGCCAAGAACGGCTGAAGAGATTATGGCCTGGATGAAAGAAAGGGTATCCGCTCCAGCCAGGGCAAAGTGAATCATAGTAATCTCTGACGCACCGGTTCGAAATACCCCGGTGCGTTAATGCGTTAAACCACTAAGAGGGACAGTCCCTTTCAATACGGTGGTGCGCTAAAGCGCCATTCCTCAAGGCTTCCGCTTATGTTAAGATAAGGGTGAAAAAAGACGGAATTTTCTTGAAAGAGGAGCATCCTATGAAGAGCTTGTTAGGAAATGTATCAGTAGATATGATTGAGACGATCTTGGAAAACGCTTTTGAGTGGCTTGTTGTGGTGGATGATATTGGCAGGATCCTGTTCATCAACCAGAATTACTGTGAATTTCTTGAAGTGGACCGTGATCAGGCCGTCGGTAAGCATGTGACAGAGGTCATAGAGAATACAAGAATGCATATTGTGGCAAGGACAGGGACAGAGGAAATTGCCGATCTGCAGTACATAAGAGGAAATTACATGATCGCCAACCGGATTCCAATCGAGGTGGATGGCAGGGTCGTTGGTGCGTTCGGTTCCGTATTTTTCCGTGATACGAGTGAATGGAAGCAGATGAGTTCACATGTGAAAAATCTGCTGTCCAAGATTCAAAGCTATATTCAGGATATCAACAATGGAGCGAAGTATACCTTGTCAGATATCAGCGGGGGCAGCAGGACCCTGTTGGAGCTTAAGCAAAAAGTGCAGACCGTTGCGCCAAGTGATATCTCTGTCCTCATCAGGGGAGAAAGCGGAACTGGAAAGGAATTGTTCGCCCATAGTATCCATCAGCTCAGTGAAAGAAGTCAGCAGCCTTTTATCAAGGTAAACTGTGCGGCCATTCCTGAGCAGCTCCTTGAATCCGAACTATTCGGATATGAGGAAGGTGCCTTTACCGGAGCGCGTAAAGGCGGGAAAAAAGGAAAGTTCCAGCTGGCCGACAAAGGAACGTTATTTCTTGATGAGATAGGGGATATGCCTTTGAATATGCAGGCCAAGCTCCTGCGTGTCCTGCAGGAGGGCGAGGTTGAACCAGTGGGAGCAACCGTAACGGAACAAGTGGATGTAAGGATTATCGCGGCAACGAACCGTCCCCTTGAAAAAATGATGGAGGAAAAGCGGTTCAGAGAGGATCTTTATTACAGAATCAACGTGATTCCATTTACCGTTCCTTCTTTGAGGGAGAGAGTGGAAGACATCCCTTCATTGTCAAAAAAGTTCATGGACAAGTCGGCGGAGAAATCGGGTAAGCGCTTGAAAGGGCTGGAGCCGGAAGTACTTCAGATTTTCAACCGCTACAGCTGGCCGGGAAACATTCGTGAACTGGAGAACGTGATAGAAGCCTCGACTTATTTTACTTCAGGCGAAATGATTACAGTAGATTCTCTGCCTGCTTATATCAAAGGAGATCATTCGTATAAATTTGACGAAAAATCTCTAAAGGAAATTTTAGAGGAAACAGAGAAAAGAGTTATTGTCCAAACGTTAAAATCGCACAATGATAGACGCTCAGCAGCGAAAGCTCTGGGAATCAGCAAGTCCAGTTTATATGAAAAAATTAATAAATTCGGGATTGAATAGTGGTGTCCGGAATCCTGGAAAGGTGTCCAGGTTTCTGGACATCTTTATTTTGTTCTTATAAATGTGAACATTTAGAAAACTTTAAGGGTCCACTTCTCATTAGTTCGTCCGGATTTCTGGACAGCAGGACAAGCTCGCATGAGGTTTCATGGGGCTGAACAAGTTGGCACACTTCTTGCATTAAATCCAATGAGTACTATTTTTTACAAGAAGGGAGTGGCAGCCGTGAAAACAGTATACAGCCGTTCTATGGATGCCATCGAAGGCATTCAAGATGGGATGACCTTGATGGCCGGCGGCTTTGGCCTTGTCGGCATACCGGAGAAATTGATTCTTGCACTGGTTGAAAAGGGAGTAAAAGACCTGACAGTCATTTCGAATAATTGCGGAGTGGACGACTGGGGCCTGGGTTTGCTTCTTCAAAAAAGGCAAATCAAGAAGATGATTGGCTCTTATGTTGGTGAGAACAAAGAATTTGAAAGAAGGGTATTGTCTGGGGAATTGGAAGTAGAGTTAGTGCCTCAAGGAACGCTGGCGGAACGAATTCGTGCAGGCGGGGCGGGTATACCTGCATTTTTCACTGCAGCAGGTGCAGGGACCGTGGTGGCGGAAGGCAAAGAAACAAGATTCTTCAACGGAAAGGAATATGTACTTGAAGAGGCACTGACAGCAGACTTTAGTCTTGTCCGGGCAGCAAAGGGAGATCTTGCGGGCAACCTCGTCTACAATAAGACAGCGCAAAATTTCAATCCCTTGATGGCGGCGGCAGGAAGAGTCACCATTGCCGAGGTGGAGGAACTGGCTGCTATAGGAGAAGTCGATCCGAATGAGGTCCATACACCAGGTATCTATGTTCAAAGAATGATAGAATCCGTTCAAGAAAAGAGAATCGAAAAACGAACGGTGAGCAGGTAAGGAGGCTGAATAATGGATAAGACAGCAGTAAGAGAAGTGATTGCGAGAAGAGCCGAACAGGAAATCAATAACGGTGACTACGTCAATTTGGGAATCGGCATGCCTACGCTTGTCGCCAATTATATTTCAGACCATAAGCAAGTGGTGCTTCAATCGGAGAACGGGCTGCTTGGAATCGGTCCTTATCCAAGAGAGAGCGAGGTCGAGCCAGACTTGATCAATGCAGGGAAAGAAACGGTCACGGCGATTCCGGGTGCTTCTTATTTTGATTCTGCAGAGTCTTTTGCCATGATCCGCGGAGGGCATGTCGATGTGGCGATCCTTGGGGGAATGGAAGTTTCACGATCAGGAGATCTTGCCAATTGGATGATTCCCGGGAAGATGATAAAAGGGATGGGCGGCGCCATGGATCTGGTTCACGGGGCAAGAAAGATCATTGTTATCATGGAGCATGTTTCTAAAAATGGAGCGCCTAAAATTGTAAGCGATTGCAGCCTGCCTCTGACAGGAAAAGGCGTTGTCGACCGCATCATCACCGAAAGAGCGGTCATCGATGTGACTGATAGCGGTCTTAAGCTAGTCGAAGTATTTGAAGGGTTCACTGTTGAAGATATCCTGAGTTCCAAGGAGCCTGAGCTTGATGTCAGTAATGTGAAATCATAATTTTTTCTATTGGCGTTCTGTGATTGATTTTTTCAGAAAGAATGGATGTTATACAACACAAAGGGGGAACTTTCATGTTAAGCATGATTGGGTTAATTGGGGGACTCGCATTATTAATTATTTTGACCATGAGGGGGATGAATATTCTGATTGTGGGGCCGATTTCTGCTCTGTTCGTAGGTGTACTCAGTGGATTGCCGCTGTTTCCGCAGCTTGTGGGAGAAGGAGAAGCCAATCTGGTTGGCAACTACATGTCCGGCTTCACTGGATTCATAGCTTCCTGGTATTTGATGTTCCTGCTCGGCGCTGTGTTCGGCAAGGTAATGGAAGACAGCGGGGCTGCGGACAGTGTTTCGCGTTTTGTGGTAGAAAAATTGGGAATGAAATTTGCTGTATTAGCGATTGTATTTGCATGTGCAGTATTGACCTATGGGGGAGTCAGCTTATTCGTCGTGGCATTCTCAGTTTATCCTATGGCGCTCAGCCTGTTTAAGCAAGCTGATCTGCCCCGTCGTTTCATCCCGGCTGCGCTTGCCTTAGGTTCGGTTACGTTCACAATGACATCAGCAGGTTCGCCGGAAATCCAGAACTGGATTCCGATTGACTATCTTGGCACCAGCCCGTATGCCGGTTTGGAAGTCAGTATAATAGTTGCTGTGTTCATGGCGGCGTTCGGGTATTGGTGGCTGAAACGCATGATTAACAAAGCTGTTTCAAAAGGAGAAAAATTTGAGGCGCGAGAAGAAGATCCTGTTATCGATGGAGAAAGGCAATTGCCTCACCCGCTGATGGGACTTGTGCCGTTGCTGGTGGTGCTGGTCATCGCTTATATTTTCCATGATTCTTTAAAACAATCGGCCCTGATTATAGCACTTCTGGGCGGAGTCATTTCTGCTTATCTATTAAATCGCAAATATTTCAAAGGATTCTGGGGAGCAGTTTCAGAAGGTACGGTCGGAGCGTTAATTGCGATTGGTAATACGGCGGCTGTTGTCGGCTTCGGAGGTGTTGCGAAGGCAGTGCCTGCTTTTGAAACGGCGGTGGATGTCATGACCAGCATTCCCGGATCTCCGTTGATCGGGGGAGCAATCGCGGTCAGTGTCATTGCCGGTATGACTGGGTCGGCATCCGGAGGCCAGGCTATCGCGCTTCCAATCCTTGCACCGCATTATATGGATATGGGGGTCAATCCAGAAGCTCTTCACCGTACGGTTGCCATTTCTTCCGGTGCGCTGGATTCGCTTCCGCACAATGGTTACGTGGTCACAACCATCCGCTCAATTTGTAATGAAACTCATGCAGCCGCATATGGCGCGGTCGGGGCTGTGACGGTCATTGTCCCGCTCATCGGGCTGGCCATTGCGATTCTATTATTCTCTTTAGGTGTAGGAATCTAATTTTTAAAAAGAGGTGGTTTCAGCTTGGGAAAAAATTAAGCGGAAACCGCCTTCCAAAGGAGTTGGTGCTTTATGGTGAATAATAAGGTGGTATTGATTACAGGAGCTGCACAGGGAATCGGATACGAAATTGCGAAAGATTTCGCAGAGCGGGGAGCCAAGGTGGTGCTGACCGATCTGCAGGAAGCTAAAGTGAAAGCATCTGCTGAAGAGTTGGCAGAAGCTGGTTACGAGTCCTTCGGGGTGAAGTGCGATGTGACTTCTGAGGAAGATATCATTGGTGCAATAGAAGCGGCTGTCGATAAATTCGGCAGGCTCGATATTTTAATCAATAATGCGGGGCTTCAGTATGTCTCTACTATTGAAGATTTTCCTACAGAGAAATTCGAGTTTCTGATCAAGGTGATGCTGACTGCTCCTTTTGTCGCGATCAAGCATGCTTTGCCGGTCATGAAGAAGCAGGGATTCGGGCGCATCATCAATATGTCCTCCATTAACGGTCTCATCGGGTTTGCAGGGAAAGCTGCTTATAACTCGGCAAAGCATGGAGTGATCGGGTTAACGAAGGTCGCAGCCTTGGAAGCGGCTCAATACGGTGTGACGGTGAATGCCATCTGTCCGGGATATGTGGATACACCGCTGGTAAGGGGACAGCTTGGGGATCTGGCGAGGACCCGTGGAGTGGAGCTGGAAAAAGTGCTGGAAGAGGTCATCTATCCGCTTGTTCCGCAGAAGCGCCTCTTATCTGTAAAAGAAATCTCTGAATATACCATTTTCCTATGTGGAGAAGGAGCCCGCGGAGTCACCGGGCAGGCCGTCGTGCTTGATGGAGGGTATACCGTTCAATAGAGTGGCAGATTAACGCACTAAAAGGGACAGTCCCACTTAGTGCGTTAACATGTTAGTGTACGACCGGGGACAGTCCCTTCGCGCTATAAAGGGATAAAGCGCTTTGATGGAATCTGTAAGAATTCGTCGAATATTAACAACTTCTACATTATCTATTATTCTTATACTATAAAAGTTAATAGTCGTGATGGAGATGAAGAGATCACTTGAAATGCCCGGGTTTTGCCCAGGGAGTTTCTTGTGATCTTTTTTATGGTCAGTGTGAAAAGAAAGGAGGAGGACTATCTGCCTGTTCGTTAACTTTTTATTGCTTAAGACATTATAAAATTAATCTTTGTGGAGAGCTTTTAACGATGTTGATGTTATCCACGCCCAGCGCCTCGGGATTAAATAACCCGAAGAGAATAAAAGGGAAGGCCGCCTTTTTTCTCTTTGGAACATTTGCCTGTCGGGGCTGGACAAGGCGCTTCCGCTTTTGATCCGTCCAGCTGCAGCGCCTAGCCCCTCGGGGTCAAATAACCTCAAGAGAATAAAAGGAAAGAGCGCCTTTTTTCTCTTGAGAACATTTGCCTGTCGGGGCTGGACAAGGCGCTTCCGCTTTTGATCCGTCCAGCTGCAGCGCCTAGCCCCTCGGGGTCAAATAACCTCAAGAGAATAAAAGGAAAGAGCGCCTTTTTTTCTCTTGAGAACATTTGCCTGTCGGGGCTGAGCAAGGCGCTTTCGCTTTTGATCCGTCCAGCTGCAGCGCCTAGCCCCTCGGGGTCAAATAACCTCAAGAGAATAAAAGGAAAGAGCGCCTTTTTTCTCTTGAGAACATTTGCCTGTCGGGGCTTAGCAAGGCGCTTCCGCTTTTGATCCGTCCAGCTGCAGCGCCTAGCCCCTCGGGGTCAAATAACCTCAAGAGAATAAAAGGAAAGAGCGCCTTTTTTCTCTTGAGAACATTTGCCTGTCGGGGCTGATCAAGGCGCTTTCGCTTTTGATCCGTCCAGCTGCAGCGCCTAGCCCCTCGGGGTCAAATAACCTCAAGAGAATAAAAGGAAAGAGCGCCTTTTTTTCTCTTGAGAACATTTGCCTGTCGGGGCTGGACAAGGCGCTTCCGCTTTTGATCCGTCCAGCTGCAGCGCCTAGCCCCTCGGGGTCAAATAACCTCAAGAGAATAAAAGGAAAGAGCGCCTTTTTTCTCTTGAGAACATTTGCCTGTCGGGGCTGATCAAGGCGCTTTCGCTTTTGTTTCTGGAATAATAATACATATAATTATTCCCCGTTTTAAAGGCATAAACAGGACAAAGCTATATTAAATATTTAGTAACACGAAAATTTTATCTTAAAACTATTATACGGAGGGTGAAAAGATGAAAAAGAAGCATAGTGCCAAAAAGTTTCTCGTCATCTCACTGATTCTTGTGCTGATCAGCATGGTCGGAGCTTCATTTGTACAGACATCCGGCGGAAAGGTGACAGTGAAAGACTTGCGCTGGGAAACTCCTTCAGGCCACTTGATGAGTGCCTTATTATTTGTTCCAGACAGCGCATCAGTTGATAACCCTGCTCCCGGAATTGTAACGAGCCATGGCTGGTACAACAACCGAGAGATGCAGGATTTAAATTTTGTTGAATACTCAAGACGCGGATATGTCGTCATGTCCATTGATATGTACGGGCATGGGAACTCAGATGCGATCCCAGCAGCGGATTGGCAGAATCGCGGCACGGGGATGTATGATGCGGTCGAACTGATGGCTGACCTTCCATATGTGGATGTATCCAATATAGGGATAACGGGACATTCCAACGGAGCCCGTGCAGCCAACTGGTCCATTCTTGAAGATAACAAAAAACCGGCAGATGAGCAGTTGATTTCTTCTGTGCTGCTGGTGGCGAACGATGCGATGTACACTAGCGACCCGGCTGAACCGTTGTATTGGTCGATGAGAAATGACACTCAGGAATACACCAATAATTATGGATCACGAGATGTCGGAATCATCGCAGCTCAATATGATGAGTTTTTCTTCAGAAGCCTTGGTGAAGATGGAACGGTTACACCGCCTAGAGATTATATCGATACAGAATACGCGCAGTCTTTCTTGAACTTCGGTGCTGATCCAGAAGGCGAAACGCGCGAGAGCTATATGATGTATAAGCAGGAAGTGGAAGGTGAAGAAGCAGTCAGGGTCATCTATAATCCTGATCAGATTCATCCTTGGAACCACTTCTCAGCTTCTGTCGTGGAAAGCAGCCTCGATTATTTTGAAGAAACTGTAGGGGCGCCGGATCCGATTTCTGCCTCTAACCAGATCTGGCAGTACAAGGTATTCTTTAACTTACTTGGGCTGATCGGCTTCTTCATGTTCGTTGTCAGCTTTACGAAGGTTATGCTGCAAACAAAGGCCTTCTCATCATTAAGGGCATCTAAAGAAGCAACGGCAGCAGCGGCTCCGGCAGGAATCGGAAAAGCGTGGTTCTGGGGCGGCCTGGTTGTCAGTGCGATTATTTCAGGATGGTCGTACCTCGGTGTCTATAATTGGAGTATGGAAAACCGGCCGGCATTCCTTCCGCAGGCTCCGGTATTTTACATCGGTGTTTGGTCTGTCGTCATGGGAGTCGTGACATTAATCATCTTGTTCTTGTCTTACAAATTGTTCTCCAAGAAACAAGGTATGGATTTAAGAGAAACGGGTGCCTTTATTGGCTGGAGAGCCCTTGGTAAAACGGTTGTTCTTTCTCTGATTGTTACCATTGCGGCTTTTGGATTAGTATTCATAGCCGATTACTTCTTCAAAACAGATTTCCGTATCTGGGTCATCGCCATCAAGGCTTTCACGCCGGATAAAATTATCCTGGCACTGAAATTCCTGCCTTTCTTCCTGATTTTCTATGTGGCAAATTCCATTGCCATCAACTGCTTCAACTATGTATCAGGAGGCAGGAAAGAGTGGGTCAACACAGCGCTGATGGCCGTTTTCAACGGATTAAGTGCTGCCGTCCTGATTGTGGTTCAGTACACACACTTCTTCATTGAAGGAGATGTCTACTTCTCAACCCTGTCGCCGATCATCGGCATCTGGCTGTTCCCGATCGTCATCATCATCCCGTTGGCGGCCATTATTACACGTAAAATTTATAGAGTCACTAAAAACCCTTATCTTGGCGGAATCATCTACGCGATCATTGTTTCCGTCATGATGGTCAGCAACACATTGACACAGCTTTAATACTGAATGAGAGGACACCCCGCCTATGTGCGTGGTGTCCTTTTGTATGGCCGCCGCTTTAGTGCTTTAAAGTGCGAAGAGGGACAGTCCCTCACGGGTGTTGATTAGCTATATTTTTCCAGTAGATACACACAGACTCCCCCATTTTCCAAACAGTGATTTAATGGCACACCTTACTTCCATCGGTAAAGTGTGCGCTATATAGCGGCGCGTAAATTCTATAAAAGTGTATGAATGCAGGATTTCCCATTCTTCTTTTGTTTCATTGTAAACCCAGCGTAATAAGAAGTAGCTGATAAGAGTCCCGTAAACCTGGCTATAAACAGCGTTTGGGGAGTTGCCAAATAAGTTAGAAAGGTCCAGGTNCACGGGTGTTGATTAGCTATATTTTTCCAGTAGATACACACAGACTCCCCCATTTTCCAAACAGTGATTTAATGGCACACCTTACTTCCATCGGTAAAGTGTGCGCTATATAGCGGCGCGTAAATTCTATAAAAGTGTATGAATGCAGGATTTCCCATTCTTCTTTTGTTTCATTGTAAACCCAGCGTAATAAGAAGTAGCTGATAAGAGTCCCGTAAACCTGGCTATAAACAGCGTTTGGGGAGTTGCCAAATAAGTTAGAAAGGTCCAGGTTGCCTTTTACCCAACGGAAGAACAACTCGATTTGCCAGCGAAGCTTATAAATATAAGCGATGTCTTCCGGTGACATCATCATTAGATTTGTCGCCACTCTAATTTCATTGCCCTCGTTGTCTGTGAATGTTACCAATCGGAATCGACTCTTTGTTTTCCTTGAACCTTTCCCGATAAAAGCTGTTTGGTCCACTTTTACCTTGCCTCCCGACTCAAGAGGGATACTGTGTTCCATCTCATCAGAAAGAGAAAAAAATTTAGCAACTCGAATGACAAAGAACTGGTTACGTTCATGTAAATCCTGAAAGTCACTGGTCCTTGCATATCCTCTGTCTCCGGTAATGATGGAGAGAGATTCTAGGTCATTATAAAGTTTTGGGGCCACCATGACATCGTGATCCCGACCAGTTGTTGATACCACCTGAGTAGGCTGCCCTTCCTCAACATCAAATTTGGTGTGCAGACGAATAGCGTGGCGGGTACGGGTGTAACCTGCCCAGCTCATATCCGGGTGTTGAAATGTAATCGTTGTGGAATCAACCGCGAACAGCTTGTAGGGTTTAAGGAGCGCACGACGAGCACCACGTCCCAAGCGTTCTACTAATCGAGAGAATAATTCTTGGAGAATCTGATAAGGAACATTTTGAGCTTTCTTAGCGAGGGTAGAGTGATCAACGGAAGGCAGACTTTTTTCCTTTGGCAATTTGGTCTCCGCATCTCGAAAACTTTCCCATTTTTTCGCAGAGGATATAACAAAAAATCGTATTAGATCGTGGGCTGATAACTTCCTGGCTGTGTCTTCATACCCCCACTTCTCACAAAGGTCGGCTACTTCCTCATCCGTAATGAAAGTTTGAAGAATCTCAGAAAGTTTGTTAAAGTTAGTCAATGAAACCACTCTCCTTTTTGTGTTGTTAGCGGTAACAATCATTCTAAAGGAGGGTGGTTTTTTTTGTCTAATGAAACCGTTTATTTTACATATTGTGGTTAATCAACACCCGTGNTTCCCATTTTTTCGCAGAGGATATAACAAAAAATCGTATTAGATCGTGGGCTGATAACTTCCTGGCTGTGTCTTCATACCCCCACTTCTCACAAAGGTCGGCTACTTCCTCATCCGTAATGAAAGTTTGAAGAATCTCAGAAAGTTTGTTAAAGTTAGTCAATGAAACCACTCTCCTTTTTGTGTTGTTAGCGGTAACAATCATTCTAAAGGAGGGTGGTTTTTTTTGTCTAATGAAACCGTTTATTTTACATATTGTGGTTAATCAACACCCGTGGACAGTCCCTCTTCGTATGGTAAAGTTTTAAACGCTAAAAGGGACTGTCCCTTTCAGTGCGGTGAAGCAATAAAGACAGCGAACACAGGCGAGCGTGGGGATGGCATTATTTCGCAAATGGATGGTAATATTAAAAGAAGTATGTGTGCGGAGGGTTTTAATGAGGATTTTTAGAGTGCTGAACAATAATGCTGTGGTTGTAATAGATGGACCTCAGGAGAAAATCGTTATGGGCAGCGGCATTGCTTTTCAGAAGAAAAGGAATGATATTGTTCCAAAGGATAGGATTGAGAAGATTTTCGTTTTGCGGGAAACTTCTTCCGAGAAATTTCAACAGCTGCTGGCTACATTGCCTGAGAGCCACATTGAAGTGGCTGAAGATATCATCAGTTACGCCGAGGGCTATTTAAAAGCGCCCTTAAGTGATCATATCCATATTGCTTTGACGGATCACCTTTCTTTTGCCCTGGAACGGCTGCAGCAAGGGATCCCCATTCAAAATAAACTGCTGAGCGAAATCAGGATGCTGTACCGGAAAGAATATGAGATCGGCCTGTGGGCCAAGGAACGTATCCTTGAAAAGCTTGGTGTTGAAATCCCTGAGGATGAGGCAGCGCATATTGCTCTTCATATCCACACCGCCAAAATGGATGCCCCCTCAATGGGAGAGTCCTTAAAGCAAGCGTCCATTTTAAAGGATTTTGTTACGGAAGTAGAGATACTGATGGGCAAAAAAATCGAAGAGTCCAGTATCGATTACCAGAGGCTCATCACACACCTCCGATTCGCCTTGAACCGCATTGAAACAGGCGGCCAGTTCTCCCCGATTGATGAGGATATGCTGGAACTGATCAAGGTGAAGTACAAAGAAGCTTTTGAGATATCCGGGAAGACATTGGACTTTTTAAGCAAGGAATATGAAATCAGCTTTCCTCATTCTGAGGTAGCCTACATCGCCCTGCACATCCAAAGATTGCTAAAATAAATAGTGTTGACGACAGCGTTTTCATGTTATAAAATTGAGTATAAATAAATAGTGCGGGATTGTTACTGATAATGCAGGCAAGACCTAGAATGTATAAGACGGCACAGGTAGATCGTCTCTCTTTGACCTACCTCCAGTCATTTCTTATATATTTTAGGTCTTGCCTTTTTTTATTGGACAAAATCCTTGAACTCAATAAGGAGGAATACATCATGAATCATCAGGAAACTGCTAAGCAGCTCGTTGAATTGTTAGGCGGTAAAGAGAATGTCATTAGTGCCACTCATTGTGCCACCCGCCTGCGTTTAGTGATAGACGATGAAAGCAAAATAGAAAAAGGGGCCATTGAAGAATTGGATGGAGTAAAGGGGGCTTTTTCAAGCTCAGGCCAATTCCAGGTCATCTTCGGTACAGGAACCGTCAATAAGGTGTATCAGCATTTCGGACCACTGGTTGGGGCTTCGATGGATGATGATTCTCCAAAAGAAGGAGTGTCCCATAAAGATGCGGCGAAAAAGAAAATGAATCCGTTTGCCCGCTTCGCCAGAACCCTGTCGAATATATTTGTGCCAATCATTCCGGCCATCGTGGCAGCTGGTATGCTGATGGGTCTACTTGGACTTATGAACACATACAACTGGGTGGATTCTGACAGCGGACTATTCGTCATGCTCGATATGTTCTCCTCTGCTGCCTTTATTATTCTACCGATCCTGATCGGTTTCAGTGCAGCGAAAGAGTTTGGCGGAACTGCGTATCTGGGTGCAGTCATAGGAGGTATCATGACACACCCTAACCTGCTGAATCCTTGGGGACTCGCTGATGCAGAGCCATCCACACTTGATTTCTTCGGATTTGGAGTTGAAATGTTAGGGTATCAAGGAACGGTTATTCCTGTGTTATTAACGGTTTATATCATGTCAAAACTGGAAAAAGGATTGCGCAAGGTCGTTCCGAATGCAGTAGACCTGCTTGTGACGCCATTCTTGACCATTATTGGGACAGGCTTCGTGGCCATGCTGGTCGTTGGTCCGCTTGGAAGAACTCTTGGTAACGGGATTACAACGGTGCTGGATGTTGTGTATAACACAGCAGGCCCAATCGCCGGTTTGGTTTTCGGCGGATTATACTCGACCATCGTTCTGACAGGTGTACACCACAGCTTCCATGCCATTGAGGCTGAACTTCTGGCTAATATCGGGGCAAACTACCTTCTGCCGATCTGGGCAATGGCAAACGTTGCGCAAGGTGGAGCGACTTTAGCGGTATTCTTCAGAACGAAAAACAAAAAGACGAAAGAAATCGCATTGCCTGCAGGATTCTCAGCATTCCTGGGAATCACCGAGCCAGCGATATTCGGGGTCAATTTGAAATACCGCCGCCCGTTCATTGCAGCAGCAATCGGCGGTGCGCTTGGCGGGGCGTATGTGGTCTTCACCCAGGTGGCAGCCAACGGTATAGGCTTAACCGGTGTTCCTTTGTTTGCGATTGTTCAAGATCCAATCAACTATGGAATCGGATTTATCATTGCAGCTGCTGGCGCTTTTGCGGCAACCCTTTTACTGGGCTGGAAAGAAGACAGCAAATAATCCTTAATAAAATAGAAACGGGGTTGACTTCATTTCAGGGTCAGCCCCTTCCTTACATAAAAAGCGGAAGCGCCCCCTTTCAGCCCCGACAGGCAAATGTTCCCGGGAGAAAAAAAGAGGGTCTTTCCTTTTATTCTCCCGGGGTTATTTGACCCCGAGGGGCTGGGCGCTGGAGCTGGATTCAACAAAAGCGCAAGCGCCCCTTTCAGCCCCGAGGGGCTAAGTCTGTTCCGGTGGGTACGGACCCTCGGGCGCTGGAGCTGGATTCAGAAACGCTCGCTAATTTTCAATCTACAATGTTATCTTTAAAAAAGGCTGTTTTCTAAAAGAAGATTGTTGCTTTTAAATGCTTTATTATCCTCCTCCCCATTTTACGGAGGAGGATTGAAGCGGAAGGCCCGCGACCTCCTGCGGGACTAGCGGGACAGGTGAGACAGGGCGCCCCGCGGAGTCATGCGCCTGGAGCGGAAATCCATTACTTATAAAATAGCCATGCGGAAACAGCCTTTTAAAAAATGAATGGGAGGAACACATACATGAAAAATGGAATCATCTCGCTTGGAGAAGCACTTATCGATTTTATCCCTTTAGATAAAGAGAATATTTCCTATCAAAAAAGCCCCGGCGGTGCACCTGCCAATGTTTCTGTAGGATTGGCGCGATTGGGTGCCAGGTCTTCGTTTTTAGGAAAAGTGGGCAAGGATGTATTGGGGGAGTTTTTACAAAAAACCCTGACAGATTACGGAGTGGGGACGGAACAGCTGTACTTGACCCGGGATACAAGGACGGGTGTCGTGTTTGTCACCAATGCTGAGGATGGCGAAAGAAGCTTCGACTTTTATATCGATCCAAGTGCAGACCGCTTTCTTACAGCTGATGATATTAAAGAAGAAGATTTTGTTTCGCATCAGATTCTTCACTTCGGTTCAATTTCGATGATCTCCAGTCCGGCCAAAGAAGCAACACATCACGCAGTGAAGCTTGCTAAGGAAAATGGGATGCTGGTTTCTTATGACCCTAACCTAAGGCTGGGATTGTGGGATTCAGAGGAAAATGCCAGAACTGTCATCGAAAGCATGCTGGATCAGACAGATTTCCTCAAAATCTCTGAAGAGGAATTGGAGTTCATTACAGGTGTGAGTGATTTTGAGGCAGGGCTTGAAAAAATGAAGCCTTACAATATTCCTCTGATGATCATTACAATGGGGGCGGAAGGATGCCGCGTCTATACCAAGGATGGACATAGACATGTTCCAGCCATGAAGGTACAGGCGGTGGATACAACGGGTGCGGGCGATGCTTTTGTATCCGGCATGCTCTATCAGCTTCATGAATATGAAGGGGATATTCAAAGCCTGCCGATTGAGGCAGCAGCAGAGATGGCTGCCTTTGCCGCGATTTCAGGTGCGCTTGCCGCTTCGACAAAAGGAGCGATGACCGCCCTGCCGACACTGGAAGAGGTAAAACAGCACCTCGGCGGAGGAGGCTCACGCAAATGACAAGGGACCAGGAGTTAAGGTCACAAGCTTATAAAGAAATGGAAAAAAACCGCCGTCTAGTGGAGGAAGATCCTTATCGTCTGAAGTACCACCTCATGCCGCCGGCCGGGCTGCTGAATGATCCCAACGGCTTCATCGAATTTAATGGTGTCTATCATCTTTATTATCAATGGATGCCTTTTAAGACCGGTCACGGAGCCAAGTTCTGGGGGCATTATTCTTCTGAGGATCTTGTCCATTGGAAACATGAAGAAATTGCGTTGGCACCTTCCAAGTGGTATGAAAAAAATGGCTGCTATTCTGGAAGTGCTATTGAGCATGAGGGTAAACTTTATGCCTTTTATACGGGCAATGTAAAAGATGATGAGGGAAACCGGGAGACCTATCAGTGCCTTGCTGTTTCAGAGGATGCTGTCCATTTTGATAAAAAAGGTCCTGTAGTGGACCTGCCTCAAGGACTCACGCCTCATTTCCGTGATCCTAAAGTCTGGGAGCAGGACGGCCGCTATTTCATGGTGGTTGGTGCCCAGACGGAAGCATTAAATGGAGCAGCTGCTCTTTTAAAATCAACCGATTTGATGGATTGGAGCTATGAGGGAATCATTGCTGGCGGAGATAACGGCAAGCTTGGTTACTTTGGATATATGTTTGAATGCCCCGATCTGTTTTCTCTTGATGAACAGGATATCCTTGTTTTTTCTCCACAAGGGCTGGAACCGAGCGGAATACGTTATCAAAATGTCTACCAGGCGGGCTATGTGATTGGGCAGTTTGATCCGGAAGCCGGTGAATATCAGCACGGAGAGTTTGATGAACTGGACAGGGGTTTCGATTTCTATGCTCCGCAGACGACACTTGACCACAAGGGCAGGAGGCTGTTGTTTGCCTGGATGAGCGTGCCCGATCAGAATGAGCAGGAGCATCCGACGGTTGAGCATAAGTGGCTGCACTGCATGACGATACCGAGAGAGCTGAAGCTGGTGGATGGGAAGGTTCATCAGGTGCCGCTCGAGGAGCTTGCAGAGTTGCGGAATGGTAAGGCTCTGGAATACTCGGTTAACCTTATTAAAGAAAATTGCAGTTTTGAAGGTGTGGAAGGAAACGCAGTCGAACTGGAATTGACCGATATTTCATTTGAAGGCGGCTGGATGGATATTGCCTTTGGTGATGGCTGCAGGGTCATGTATAATCCAGGGACCAAGCTGTTTACTTTAGAACGTAAGAGCTATGTTGATGGCACCGTGGAAAAACGGCAATGCCAGATGGAGGAATTGACTTCTTTGAGGGTTTTCCTCGATACCTCTTCCATAGAAGTCTTCTTGAATGGCGGGGAAGAATGCTTCACTTCTCGTATCTATCCATCGCCAAATGACCAAAGCATTACCTTCAGTGCATCTGGAAGTACAAGTTATACATTATATAAGTGGAGTTTAACTTCACCGTAGTACACAAACGCTCCGAAAGGGCTGGTCCTTTGCGGCGCATTCGTGCTTTAAAGTGCGAAAGTAATCTAAGAATACTCCTTTAAAATCCGGGTAGTAGTAATATAGACCAGATTTCAAAGGAGTGAATTTTATGAAACCCTATCTAAGGTTTGGAGCGATGGTGCTGACGTCGACCATTGTCATGTTCCTGTTCAAGTATTTAAGCACATATAAAATTGATCATATTTTCTTCAGTGAAACAAGGGCCTACATGGCATTATTAATGGGAGCGACGATGGCTGTCATCATGCTGGCCTTCATGACGCACATGCTGAAGAATAAGAAGGTCAATATCGGGATCATAGCTGGAAGTGTCCTCATCTTCATCGTCTCGCTTTCCCTTCTTCGCAGCCAGGCGACCGTGGACGACCAGGATTATATGGAAGCAATGATTCCGCACCATTCTATCGCAATTATGACCAGTGAACGTGCTGACATAGACGATCCGCGGGTTGAAGAACTATCGAAAGAAATCATTGAAGCCCAGCGTGAGGAAATTGCGGAAATGAAAAGCCTGATTGAAGATTTGGAAGAGAAAGAGGAATAATGGTTCTTTTGTAAAGAGGGCTCCATGGTCTATACGTGGAGTCCTTTTTAAATGGCTGTTTTAAAAGAATTGGATTTACGCTTCGGGTATTAGGAGAGAGTGGTTGGCTTTCGTTTTAAGAAACCCTGCTCCGCTGGGAGGACGCTTGATGGAGTGGACCTTATTGCGAAAGCTGTCTTTCATTTCCTTAATTACCAGCGATGAAAATAAGGGAACTTTTTTCCGTTAAATACAAAGCCAAGCTTATTCGAGAGTAAATAAAGGAAGAGTTTTCTCTTATATGACAAAAAAACACATTTTTTTAGTGTATTAAGTTGAATAAGGGAAATTTCTTCCTCTATTTTAGCTGCCTTCAATGTTTTTAAGTAATTAAGGGAATTTTTTTCCTCTTTTTACTATCCATAATACTGAACCCGCTGGAAAGGGGCGCTTGCGCTTTTTTAATAGAAGAGGGGGAAAGAGGTTAATAATCTTTCATATGGGTATATATCAATTAAAGGTACAATCTTCTCCAACTATTATTTAGAGAATACGTTCTACTAAAAATAAGGAGGTGTACAGTTATGGCACAGGATGTTTTATGCGAAGTCAATAACTGTGTATACAACAGAGATGGCCGAAAGTGCACGGCTGATCAGATTTTCGTCAGCAGCCATAGCAGCAGCAAACCGAGGAAAAGTGAAGAAACGGACTGCCAGACATTTGAACCCGAAGCTTAATAGAAAAGGAAGAGACAGCCACGCGGGCTGTCTTTTTTTGTGTGCTGGATGCTTTCCTGATATTCCCTCTATTGTTGCAAGCGTTTTCACCACCCGCCTCGCGGAGTCGTGCGGCTGGAGCGGAAATCTTTTTTAACGGTCACAACCTCTGCGGAACAATCTAAAAGAAATAAGTTTGGACGGTTTCCCCATATGAATATGGGGAAGCCCAGACTATCAATGCAACCGTTTGCATGATATAATAAAATCATTATTTTACTAGAAAAGGAGAGACACAATATATGAGCAAACAATGGTGGAAAGAAGCGGTCGTTTATCAAATTTATCCTCGAAGCTTCATGGATTCGAACGGTGATGGGGTAGGCGATATCAATGGAATCATTTCAAAACTGGATTATCTGAAAGAGCTGGGAATCGATGTCATCTGGTTATCGCCTGTGTACCAATCCCCGAATGATGATAATGGCTATGACATCAGTGATTACCGCGGCATCATGGACGAATTCGGCACAATGGATGATTGGGACCGCCTTTTGGAAGAAATGCATAAGCGCGGACTTAAATTGATCATGGACCTTGTCGTGAACCACAGCTCGGATGAACATGCATGGTTCGTGGAATCAAGGAAATCAAAGGACAATCCTTACCGTGATTACTACATCTGGAGGGAAGGAAAAGACGGGAAAGAACCGAATAACTGGGAATCCTGCTTCAGCGGTTCTGCTTGGCAGTATGATGAACAGACTGAAGAATATTTCCTTCACCTTTTCAGTAAAAAACAGCCGGATTTAAACTGGGAGAATCCCAAACTGAGAGAAGAAATCTATGACATGATGAAATTTTGGCTGGATAAAGGAATTGACGGCTTCCGTATGGATGTCATTAATTTCATTTCAAAAGTGGATGGCCTGCCGGATGCACCATTACCTGAGGGACGGAAATATGCTCCAGGCGGCGATTATTATATGAACGGACCAAAGATACATGACTATTTGCAGGAAATGCATGAAAAGGCCCTTTCCGGCTATGATGTTATGACAGTCGGTGAGATGCCGGGCGCCAATGTGGAAGAAGCTAAGCTTTATACAGCGGAAGACAGAAAAGAAGTCAACATGGTCTTTCAATTTGAACATGTTGACCTGGACTCAGGGCCGGGCGGAAAATGGGATCTCCGCCCACTGAAATTAAGCGACCTTCGCGACAGCTTCACAAAGTGGCAAAAAGGGCTGGAACAGGAAGGCTGGAATAGTCTATACCTGAATAACCACGACCAGCCGCGCATGGTGTCACGCTTTGGAAATGACAAAGAGTACCGGGTGGAATCTGCGAAAATGCTGGCGACATTCCTTCATACCCTGAAAGGAACTCCGTACATTTACCAGGGCGAGGAACTTGGTATGACAAATGTTAAGTTCAATTCAATCAATGATTACGAGGACATTGAGATAAAGAATATGTACCGTGAAAAGGTCATTGAAAATGGGGAAGACCATGAAAAAGTCATGAAATCCATCTATGTAAAAGGCCGGGACAATGCCAGGACCCCGGTTCAATGGGATGACAGTGAGCATGGCGGCTTTACAACAGGAACTCCTTGGCTGCAGGTGAACCCGAACTATACAGAAATCAATGCAAAGCAGGCTGTGGAGGACCCAAATTCTGTTTTCCATTACTATAAAAAGTTGATTGAACTGCGCAAAGAAAACCCGATCATGGTGTACGGTTCTTATGACCTCCTCATGCCTGACCATGATAAAATTTATGCTTATGTAAGAGAGTACGAGGGTGTGAAAATGATCGTCATGCTGAACTTCTCAGCTGACACACCGGTGTTTGAACTGCCGGCAGAACTCCAAGGCGGCAGCAAAGAACTGTTCATAGGCAACTATGAGGTGGATGGAGAAGAAGACATCAATCAAGTGGAGCTCCGTCCGTATGAAGCGCGTGTGTATCTTGTAAAATAAGCAGAACCAAATAAGAGAGGTGTCCCGTAAAAGCGGGACACCTCTCTTTACTATTTTAAAGCGAGAAAAGGACAGTCTCTCTTTGTGCTTAAAGTTTTAAAGGAATCTGTCAGCTTAGTCTTTTTCTAACGCTCCAGCTTAACAATATCTGCCCCTTCAGTGACATTTCCCTGAAGCAGATCTGCTAGTATCTTCGCCCCGAGCATGCTGTAGACCGTCCCATTTCCTCCATACCCAAGGAGACAGTAGGTTCGTTCTTTTCCCGGGACTAATCCGATGAATGGCAGGTTGTCCAGTGACTCGCCGAAGCTTGCACCCCAGGCATGGGAGATAGCAATATCGAGATGGGGAAACAGCTTTCTGATTTCATCAGCAATCCTTTTGCCATGCCTGTCAATGATTTCCCGGCTTTCCGGAGCATGAGGAATTTCCTCATCCAAGCCGCCGGCAATAATGCGGTTATCATTGGTTGTCCGCAAATAAAAATAAGGCCTGTCCGTTTCCCAGATCAAAGCTCTGTCCCACCAGGCTGAAAGATCAGCAACCGGCTCAGTGGCAATAGCATAGGAGCGGTTGATCTTCGTGCCCAGACTCTTACCCGCCATCGACGCTTCGTACCCCGTGCAGAATATTACATGTTTTGCTTTCAGGTTCCCCCGGGAGGTTTCAAGTACTATATAATCTTCCTTTTCTACCGTGTTGGTGACTTCAGTATGTTCAAAGAGATCGGCCCCATGCTCCCTTAAGAACTGCATAATCCCCATTACAAATCGATAAGGGTTCACCTCAGCATCGCGTTGTGTAACCAGCGCCGCCGGTTTTGTAAACGGCATATGTTTCTCTAAATCCTTATCAGTCCAAAAATGAACAGGAAAACCATGTTTCTTCAAAGCCTCATATTCATCATGAAGCTTCCCAGCATCTTCTTCCTTGCTTGCAAAACATATGCTGTTTCTTCTTTTAAAATCCACATCAAAAGGTATTGAATCAGCCGCTTTTTCCAAATGGTCGACAGCCTCCAAGCATAACTTATAAAAGGTGACAGCACGATTTTCGCCAATTTGATTGATCAGCTCATGAAGCATGATGTCGTTCGAGTATTGCAAAAGACCTGTATTGGCAGAGGAACTTCCCGCTCCGGCCGCCCGCTTATCCACCAATGCCACTTTCAATCCTGCCTCCACTAGTGTATAAGCACACAGAACACCGGACAGCCCGGCACCTGCGATGACGGCATCATAGTGGTCATCCGGCAGGAAAGCCTTCTCTTCATTTTCTGTTGGGGTAAAAGTAGTCGGCCAATAGAGGCTTCCATTATGCAGCTTCATGAGATTTCCTCCTAAATCAATTTCTAACATATTCCCTGAATGTCAGCCCGATTAAACCCTTTACCGTATTAAAGTACAAAGCACTGCAGCACGTTTCACCGCCTATTTTTCCGGGAAGATGATAGAAGACACTCAAATAGGAGGAATTCTAAATGAGCAAGACAATATTCATTACCGGCGCAGGAAGCGGGCTGGCACGTGGTGCAGCACTAGGGCTTGCGAAGAAAGGCCACCGCATCATTGCGACGACAGAGATAACACCACAGAAAACGGACCTTATGAGAGAAGCAGAGGATCAGGGATTGGATATGGAAGTATTCAAGCTTGATATCACCAATCCACGGGACCGCGCCCAGATCGAAGACTACGACTTTGATGTATTCGTTGCAAACGCGGCCATCAACGAAGGCGGCCCGTTGGCAGAGGTACCTATGGACAGGTTCCGCGCATTATTTGAAGTCAACGTTTTTGGAACACTTGAAACGGTTCAGATTGCCGCTCAGAAATTCATGAAGAAGAAAAGCGGAAAGATCATTTTCATGAGTTCCATGGCAGGCATTTCCGCAACACCATATGTCGGTCCTTACACAGCCACAAAACATGCGGTGGAAGGAATTGCGCAGACTCTAAGAAATGAACTGGAGCAATTTGGTGTCCAGGTCGCAACCATCAACCCTGGTGCCTTCGAAACAGGCTTCAACAAACGAAGCGCTGAAGAAATTTTCAAATGGTTCGATGAAGACAAAAATCTTACACCAATAGAAGACATCACAGAGCAGCAAAAAGGACTGGAAGACCAGTTCGACCCGCAGGATATGATCGAAAAAATGATCGAAATCATCCCGGCGGATCACCATAAATTCCGCACTGTCCATCCTAAGGAAACGGAAGAACAGCTGAAAAAAACCCAGAAGGAACGCTGGGAAATGGATATCTAAACAGAATGATGAAAAGCCCGTCTGAACCAGGCAGCATCAGGTTCAGACGGGCTTTTTTGCTGTCAGAATCACCTTTCACGGGAGTTAAACAAACGTTTGATTAATAAAAATCACGTCAAAAAAGCATAATAAGTACTTCTAGGCACCGCACTATGAGTGACTATCTGGAAACGTACCGTTATCTAAGGGGATCTCAATTAAATTGGTACGATTAGCCGAGAAACGTACCGTTATCTAAAGGGATCTTAATTAAATTGGTACGATTAGTTGGAAAACGTACCATTATCTAAGAGGATTTCATATTTAATAGGACGATTAGCCGGTCAACCTGCCGGAAACTAAAAACTGCCTCTCATAATGAAGGACCCATGCCGCCGGTTGAGTCTGGCAAATTTATTCCATTGACTCACGCAGCCAAATCCAGTAGATTACATAAGTATTGCTTTTTTTAGGAGGAAAATATGGATACTCAGAATCAAACACATGTAAAGATCACAACAGCAGATCCATCTGCCCTTGGCCTGTTCGGGCTTGCAATGGTGACATTGGTTGCTTCGTCTCAAAAGCTGGGGTTAACGGAAGGACTTTCTCTCATTCTGCCATGGGCGTTTTTCTTGGGCGGATTGGCACAATTAATTGCAGCATTGCTGGATGCTAAACACAATAATATTTTTGGAACAACGGCCTTTGCCGCATTCGGACTATTCTGGTTCGGTGTAGGGATGTCCTGGTTGATTCAATTAGGAGCCTTTGGCGAAACATTGGCTGCCAACGCTGATCCAAGGCAGTTAGGGTTTGCGTTCATCGGATATTTGATATTCAGTGTCTTCATGACAATCGGAGCTTTGGAGACGCATAAAGTATTGTTTTTCATTTTTGTTTTCATTGATTTCTTATTTATCGGGCTTTCCCTGAGTACTTTCGGAATCTTTCATGATGCCACTCATATGCTGGCCGCAATTGCAGAGATGTGTATCGCCTTGCTGTCTTTCTATGGATCTGCAGCAATCGTATTGAATACTCATTTTGGACGGGTTTTCCTTCCAATCGGAAAGCCGTTTGGGATTTTTAAAAAATAAGAGGCCGCACAGATACCCTACTTATAAATAGTTACTAACAAAAAGACTTCCTTTAACCGGGAAGTCTTTTTTTCGATTAGAAGCACTGAAAGCACTTTCAACCTATTTGTAACTCGGTTGTAACTGCCATTATTTATGATGAGGACAGCAGTTGATCTTATCTTGAATGAGGGGGAAATATGTATGGCTTGGAAGCGGTATGGTATTGGTTTACTGATGGCTTTGCTTGTCGCAGTATTCATGGTTGGTTGCGGAAATAATGAAGAGGCTGCCGGAACCGAAACGGACAGCGGGAGCGGAGGAGATGAGGCACAGGAAACGGTGAAAGTCGGAGTGCTTGCTTCATTGACAGGAGCTCTTGAAGCTTATGGAGATCAGACGAAGAAAGGCTTTGAACTTGGAATTGATTTTGCCACAGATGGAACCGGTGAAGTTGCCGGCAAGAAAATTGAAATTATCTATGAGGATACGGAAACAGACCCTAAGGTAGCGAGACAAAAAGCCCTTAAATTGCTGGAAGAAGATAAGGTCGATTTCCTGGTCGGTTCTTCCAGTTCCGGGGATACATTGGCGGTTACGCCGCTTGCGGAGGAATACGAGAAGATCATGGTAGTTGAACCAGCGGTAGCAGACAGTATTACAGGATCTGAATTCAACGAATATATTTTCCGGACAGGACGCAACTCTTCCCAGGATGCAGTGGCAGGTACCGCCGCTATCGCCAAGGAAGGCGTCAAGATTGTCACACTTGCTCCAGATAACTCCTTTGGACGTGACGGTGTAGCTGCTTTTTCGACAGCTGCTAAAGATTTAGGAGCAGACATTGTACACGAAGAATTTGCAGATCCTGTTGCAACAGACTTCACGGCAAACATTCAGAAAATCATCAATTCAAAACCGGATTACCTGTTTGTCATCTGGGCTGGGGCCAACTCTCCTTGGAACCAGATTTCCGACATGAAGGTGCAGGATCAAGGAATTAAGATCTCAACAGGTGCACCTGATATTGCCGCACTTGCCACAATGAAGCCGCTTGTGGGCATGGAAGGCTTCACGGTTTATTATCATGACCTTCCTGATAATGAAGTTAATGACTGGCTTGTTGAAGAACATAAGAAACGTTTTGACGGAGAGGTTCCAGATCTTTTCACTCCAGGCGGAATGAGTGCTGCCATCTCAATTGTGGAGGCGCTGAAGCAATCCGAGGGTGATACAGATTCGGCAAAATTGATCGAGACGATGGAAGGAATGAGCTTTGAGAGTCCTAAAGGAACGATGACCTTCCGCGCCGAAGACCATCAGGCTATGCAGTCCCTGTACGCCATCACCTTGGAGGAAAAGGATGGTTTCGATTATCCAGTACCGGTCCTGAAACGGGTTCTGACACCTGAAGAAACAGAACCGCCAATCCTAAATCAATAATCATGTAAAAAGCTGCCCTTGCCAATTCTTTGGTGAGGGTATGCATTCTCATTGAATGAGGTAAAGCTCTGTCACCAAAAACGTATGCAAATTTTAAGAGAAAGATATGAAAAAGGAACTAAATGATGATATCTATTAACCAATTCATGTGTGCAGTTTTTTTACTAATGTCCTTTATAAAAGGCTCTCTTTTAATGGCTATTTCGGATGAATTGTTTCTTTCAGTAAAATTACAAGTGCCGGAACTTTCTCGGTTAGAGTTGCTCTTTTCTTTCTTGGTTACCAAGATGCTTTAGATGAAATATCCCGAAAATTTTAAAGTAAAGCAACAAAGTTTAATAAAAGGAATTTCTTGAAGATTTTTGTTTTTGAATATTTTATTACTCTATCATACTCATACAGAAGGATTGGAGCGGAAGGCGTACGATCTCCTGCGGGACTAGCGGGACAGGTGAGACCCCAATCCAGTTGCAGCGCCCAGTCCCTCGGGGTCAAATAACCCAAAGCGAATAAAAGGAAAGACCGCCTTTTTTTCGCTTTGGAACATTTGCCTGTCGGGCCTGAGCAGGGCGCTTCCACTTTTTTAAAAGGCGAAGCAGAGGAGGCTCACCGCCCGCCCCGCGGAGTCGTAAGCCTGAAGCGGAAATCCCTTGCTCATAATGCAGCAACCATCTTTTCAAAATGTTGCTTACAATAACACCCTTTACAAAAGAAACGAGGTGAACTCCATGCAAGACATTCTGAAATCAGAAAACCTGTCAATCGATTTTGGCGGCCACCGTGCAGTTAATGGAATCACAGTAGCCATCAAGGAAAAGAAATTTACTTCTGTCATCGGTCCGAATGGCGCAGGAAAGACGACGTTGTTTAACCTGTTAAGCGGACAGCTGTCCCCCACCGAAGGGAAAATCATTTATAAAGGAGAGGATATCACATCCTTGTCCCCGACCGACCGGGCCAGGAGGGGAATCGGACGATCTTTCCAGATCACCAATGTATTCCCCAACCTGACCGTCCTTGAGAACGTCAGGCTCGCTGTCCAGTCCCAGGCGAAGGTCCGCTATCAGATTTTTGCCCATTACAAGCACTATAAAGCCATGAGGGAAAAAGCTCTGGATCTGCTGGAAGTCGTGCTGTTGAAAGAAAAAGCAGACACGATCGCCGTCAATCTGGCTCATGGAGAAAAAAGAAAGCTGGAAATCGCGATGCTGCTTGCACTGGAAACGGATGTCCTGCTGCTGGATGAGCCGACGGCAGGCATGTCCATCGAAGAAGTACCGGCCATTCTGGAAGTAATCAGAAAAATCAAGGAGCAGGGAGAGCGGACGATCGTCCTGATTGAACACAAGATGGATATGATCCTCGATTTGTCGGATGAGGTGCTCGTCTTGTTTCACGGAGAACTGCTCGCCCAAGGCAGTCCTGAAGATATCATGGAGAATGAAACGGTGCAGTCTGCTTATCTGGGAGGGTTGTATGATGAACACCTTGCTTGAGTTGAAAAATGTCCAAACACATATCGGCCAGTTTCACATTTTGCATGATATTTCCTTTGAAGTTCCCAAAGGCGAGGTAACCGTGCTGCTGGGCCGGAACGGATCGGGAAAGACAACGACGCTGAGGACGATCATGGGCTTGAACCCGGCAACTTCCGGAAGCATCCATTTTAAAGGAGAGGAAATTAAAAAGTGGAAGCCCTATCTGGTCGCGAAAAAGGGGATCGGTTACGTCCCGGAAGATCAAGGGGTTTTTGCGGATTTAACTGTCGGGGAAAACCTTCGTGTGGCCATGCAGAAGGAGGATGAGACGACAGCAAAGCTTCTGGAATGGGTCCTCGATCTTTTTCCGGATCTCAAGAAATTTTGGAAGAAGCCGGGCGGCCAGTTGAGCGGCGGGCAGAAGCAGATGCTTGCCATAGCCCGCGCCTATGTGAATGACAATGAACTTCTTTTAATTGATGAACCGAGTAAGGGGCTGGCCCCGATTGTAGTGGAAAAAGTAATGGAAACGATTCAGCAGATGAAGGAAAAAACGACTATTGTACTTGTGGAGCAGAACTTTATCATGGCAAGCAAAATCGGGGACAGCTTCCATATCATTGATGACGGGCAGACGGTCCATAACGGCATGATGAGGGAGCTCAAGCAGGATAAAGCTTTAATGAAAAAATACCTTGGAATCGCTTAGGAGGTGGAGACGTGGATTTACTTTTCAGCTTAACCATCAATGGATTGGCAACCGGTATGCTCATCTTTTTGCTCGCTGCCGGGCTTACCCTTATTTTTGGACTGATGGATGTCCTGAACTTTGCTCATGGAGGATTGTTCGTCTGGGGGGCGTTCAGCGGTGTCTGGGCCTATAACCTGACAGAATCCTTCTGGGTCGGAATCATTGCGGCGATCATTGCCGGCCTCATTCTTGGAGCTGTAACTGAGTACCTGATCATCCGTCCGGTATACGGAAATCACACTCAGCAGATCTTAATTACCCTGGGCCTGATGCTGGTCCTTTCTGAACTGATAAAAGTAGTATTCGGGCCGGACCAGAAAGCGGCAGCACCTCCTGAATTTCTTGCAGGAAGCTTTATGATCGGGGATGTCATTTTAATAAAATACCGATTGTTCATCATCCTCGTGGGACTGATTGTATTTGCCATTACCTACTTTATTTTAAAAAGAACAAGAATCGGCCTGATCGTCCGGGCGGGTGTCATGAACAAGGAAATGGTTCAAACGCTGGGCATCAACATCCGGGTTGTTTTCACTCTTGTCTTTATGGCAGGGGCAGCCATGGCCGCACTCGGGGGTATGCTGATGGCTCCTTATTCAGGTGTGATCTATGCAGAAATGGGGCTGGAGTTCGGGATCCTCGCTTTCATCGTGGTGGTCATCGGCGGGATGGGAAGCTTCCCTGGATCACTCCTGGCAGCGATTCTGGTAGGGCTGGCTCAAGCCTACATGGCTTACTATGTTCCGGCACTGTCGCTTGCTGTCAACATGCTTCTTATGACCGTCGTCTTGATTTTCAGGCCGCAGGGACTATTTATGGTGAAGGGGTGAAACAATGCAGTCATTGCGCTTGAATTACAGTACATGGATTTATCTTGCCATCGCCTTCCTGCTTGCAGTTCTTCCCTTTATTGTCACGGGAAGAAGCCTCTTGTTCTTAGTGATGCAAATTTTCATTCTCGGCATTTTCGCAATGAGCTATGACTTGCTGCTCGGGTATACAGGAATTGTTTCGTTCGGGCACACAATGTTCTTTGGCATCGGGGCCTATTCCACAGCGGTGATGTTCAATAAGCAGGAACCGACACTGTTGACGCTGCTGCTTGGCATTGTCACCGCAGTCGTGGTGGCAGCCATTGTCAGTTTCATTGTGGGTGTCCTGACACTTCGTTTGAAAAGCCATTTTTATGCGATGCTCACCTTGGCGCTGGCGGGACTGTTCCTGGTAGCAGCTGAAAAGTGGCGGAGCGTGACCGGCGGAGCGGATGGGTTTACGTTTTCCATTCCCGATGTATTCAAGGACCGGACGACTCTTTATCTGACCTGCCTCATTGTGATGGTACTTGTCTTTTTCGGTCTAAAACGCTTCACTGAATCACCGCTCGGCAGGGTGCTTCTTGCCATCCGGGAGAATGAGGGACGGACAGAGTCACTTGGCTACAAAGTGCTTCATTACAAAGTAATTGTCAGTGTCGTTTCAGGAGTCGTCGCAAGCATTGCCGGGGTGTTATATATGCTGTCACTCCGATTTGTCGATACGAGTGTATTTGCCACTGATGTCACGCTCGATGCCTTGCTGATGACGATCATTGGGGGAGTCGGTACATTGATTGGGCCGATCATCGGAGCAGCGCTGGTGGAGTTCGCCCACCACTGGCTGTCGGATCTCTCAGGTGTTCACTGGATTTTTGAAAGGTGGATTATTCTTTTCGGAACCGTGTATATACTGGCGGTCATCTTTTTTCCAAAAGGAATCGCTGGCACATTGCAGGGTGTTTTTAAAAAAAGGAGTGCAAGAAAGCGTGAAAAACCAGTGAAACCTGAAAAGAATATAGCCGGTTAAAGGGGGATATGATGAACCAGCTTATCACATCGTTCATTGTCCGCTGCCATGTAATTGAATCACATCAGCGGGATTACAGGATTAAGTTGACGCATGTTCAAGGGGAAAACGAAATTTCATTTGATTCTTTTGAAGATGCGATGAATCATATGAAGCAGACAGTCGAAGGATTGCAAAAATCACCAGAGGAGGACCGGAAATGAATGCCGGAATCAAAGGGTTGGGTGTATACATCCCCCAGCGGAAAATGACGGCGGGGGAGCTCGCGGAAAAAGCAGGCATGCCGGAGAACATTGTCATAGAGAAACTGGGAATCAAAGAAAAGCCGCTGCCGGGTCCTGATGATCATACCTGCCAGATGGGAATCGAGGCAGCGCGGGATGCGATTAATAAAACAGGGGTGGATCCAGCCTCCATTGATATGGTGATCTATATCGGCGAGGAGTACAAAGAATATCCTCTCTGGACCGCAGCCATAAAGCTGCAGGAGGAGATCGGAGCCGTCAACGCGTTTGCCTTTGATATGGCACTGCGCTGCGGAACGACGATCATGGCGGTCAAGATGGCCAAGGATATGATGATAGCAGATCCCGCTATTAAAACAGTATTGCTGGCCGGGGGCTATCGAAATGTGGATTTCATAGATTATGAGAATCCGAGGACGAGGTTCATGTATAATCTCGGAGCAGGCGGAGGGGCGATGATTCTCGAAAGGGGTACTAATCAAAACATCATTCTCGGCAGCCACATCATCACCGACGGATCTTTTTCAGAAGATGTGGTCGTCCCGGTTGGCGGCACAAAAAGTCCGTTGACTCCAGAAGCCCTGGAAGCGGGACTTTATCAATTGGATGTCCTTGATCCAGAAGGAATGAAGGCGCGACTGGAAAAGAAATCAATGGAGAATTTCCTGAAAGTGATTAGAATCGCGCTTAAAAAAAGCGGATGCACCCAGGAAGACATTGACTACGTCGCCATTCTTCATATGAAAAGATCCGCCCACCATTATGTGCTGAATGAACTGGGTGTTAGCCCCGATAAATCTATCTACCTTGAAGACTATGGACATATCGGGCAGATGGACCAGATTATTTCCCTTCAGCTTGCAGAAGAGAGAGGGATGCTGAAGCCGGGGGATATCATCATCCTGGTCAGCGCAGGGGTAGGTTATGCATGGGGAGCAAACGTCATTCGCTGGGGATGAAAGGAAGGGGAAATTATGGCGGAAATCACGTTGAAGGAAGTTTCATTACAGAACGGGGAAACGATTGGATACCGGGAGCGTGAAGGCGGCAGCCAAACGGTTGTGCTTGTTCACGGCAACATGACGTCGTCTGCTCACTGGGACCTTGTACTTGAAAATATGGATGAAAGATATAAAGTATATGCGATTGATCTGAGAGGCTTCGGCACCTCCTCTTACCACAGGCCGATTCATTCTATTAAAGATTTTTCTGATGATGTAAAAGGGTTTGCGGATGTTCTGGGCCTGAGCGGCTTTGCCCTGGTTGGCTGGTCTCTTGGAGGAGCCGTCTGCCAGCAGTTCTGTATCGATTATCCGGACAGGTGCAGCAAGCTTGTGCTTGTCGCCTCTGCATCTACAAGAGGCTACCCGTTTTTCGGCAGCAATGACCAAGGCCTTCCGGACCCGGAAAAAAGATTGAAAACGCTGGATGAGGTAAAGCGCGATCACGGAAAGACTCTCCCTGTCCAAGGTGCTTATGATGAGAAGAACCATGAACTGCTGAGAGCGATATGGAATGCGCTCATCTACACTAGCCAAAAACCGGAACCGGAGAGATATGAAAAGTATCTCGATGATATGTGCACACAGCGGAATTTAGCCGATGTCTATCAGGCTTTGAATACCTTCAATATCAGCAGGCATGACAACGGATTAACGAAGGGGAACGGTGAAGTCGACACCATTGACATCCCAGTACTTGCCTTAAGGGGAGACCGGGATCTTGTGGTCACAGAGAGAATGACCAAGGAATTGGTTGAGGATTATGAAGGCAGGGTGAAGTTCATAGAAATGAAGGACTGCGGGCATTCACCGCTGATTGATGATTTGGATGGGCTCTTGCGGCATATGGAGCAATTTTTGGAGAGGGAGGAACAGAAAGCATGAGCAGACTGAGAGGCAAAACAGCTGTGATCACCGGGGCGGCTAACGGCATCGGACTTGAAGCGGCCCGAACGTTCAAGCGGGAAGGCGCAAACGTTGTGATCGCCGATTTTAACGAAGAGGCAGGCAAGAAAGCGGAGGAAGCGAATCCAGGAGTCGTTTTTGTCAGGGTGGATGTTTCGGACAGGGATAGTGTCGACAGCCTCGTCCAAACTGTCATCGACCGTTTCGGAACCATTGATATCCTTATCAATAATGCGGGCATCACAAGAGATTCCATGCTCTCAAAAATGACGAGAGAGCAATTTCAGCAAGTCATCAATGTGAATTTAACGGGAGTATTTCATTGCACACAGGCCGTATTGCCTTACATGGCAGAGCAGGGAAGCGGCAAAATCATCAACACTTCTTCTGTAACGGGTACCTATGGCAATGTCGGACAGACAAACTATGCGGCAGCCAAGGCCGGGGTGATCGGCATGACAAAAACATGGGCGAAGGAGCTTGCCAGAAAAGGCATCAATGTCAATGCAGTGGCGCCGGGTTTCACTGAAACAGCCATGGTTGCCGAAGTTCCGGAAAAAGTGATTGAAAAAATGAAAGCCCAGGTTCCGATGGGACGCCTCGGGAAGCCCGAGGATATCGCCAATGCCTATCTGTTTCTGGCGAGCGGCGAATCAGATTATGTCAATGGCCATGTTCTTCATGTCGATGGAGGAATCATGATGTAGAAGAGGAGAGATTGGAGTGAGCTATGAAATCGATTGGGTGAAGAGCAGGTCTGACTTATTTCCAGAAAAATGCGCTGTCATTGATTCCGTCACACAGGATTCCTGGACCTACAAAGAACTGAATGAACGCGCATCCCGGCTTGCCGGCCTGTTTCTGGCACAGGGAGTTGAAAAAGGTGACCGTATTGCACTATTTTCAGAAAATCATATCAGTTATTTCGATTTTCTGTTTGCCTGTTTAAAGATCGGGGCGGTTTTTGTGCCGTTGAATTGGAGGCTTTCCACCGACGAACTTCAGTTTGTGGTGTCTGACGCAGCCCCAGTAATCATGGGGGTGCAGTCCTGTTTCATCAAACAGGCAAGCGGGCTTCAGGAGGATTTTTATTTAATAGAAATGGACTCCAATACCTATCTGGACCAATTTCCAGCTGTTGACAGGCTTCGCAGACCTCTTCTGCAGGAGTCCGATCCGCTTGCAATGATCTATACCGGTGGCACTACGGGGCATCCAAAAGGGGCGGTTCTCTCTCATCGTTCGATCATGTGGAATGCCGTGAACACCATCGTCAGCTGGAATCTCACAGATAGGGACACCACGATGACATGCATCCCGATGTTCCATACCGGCGGCCTGAATGCTTTGTCGGTCCCCGTTCTGATTGCGGGCGGGACGGTTGTTTTATCACCAGGATTCGAACCTGAACAGGCAGTGAAGGATCTTATCAAATACAAATGCTCCATCGTCCTGTTTGTTCCAACCATGTACCACATGCTGACGAGGACAAAAGAATTCAAGAGCGCTAAGTTTCCGGACATGAAGGTCTTCTTGTCTGGAGGGGCGCCTTGTCCCATGGGCATCTATGATGTTTTCAGCAGCAAAGGACTAGCGTTCAAAGAAGGCTACGGGCTGACTGAAGCGGGACCCAATAACTTTTACATCGACCCCCGTGAAGCCCTTGAGCGAAGAGGATCAGTAGGAAAGCCGATGCTGTTCAACGCGGTGAAAGTTGTGAAAGAAACCGGAGATGAAGCAGATCCTGGTGAAGTGGGCGAGCTGTATCTGCGCGGCAGCCACCTGTTTGAATACTATTGGAACAAAGAAGAAGAGACGAAGGAGGTGTGGAGGGACGGCTGGTTTCAAACAGGAGACCTGGCGATGATGGATGAAGCGGGCTACTACTATATCGTCGGCAGGAAAAAAGATATGATCATCACGGGCGGGGAAAATGTCTATCCTTTGGAAATTGAAAACTGGCTCGAATGCCATGAGACTGTGGAAGAAGTCGCGGTCATCGGAATCCCTGATGACAAATGGGGCGAAAAAGTAGTGGCCTTCATTACGGCTGGCAGCCCTGGCCTCACAGAAGAAGTTCTGGTGAATTACTGCAAGAAAAAACTGGCGAAATACAAAATACCGAAAAAATTCTATTTCATTGACGAGCTCCCGAAAACACATGTGGGCAAAATCAATAAAAATGAGTTGAGGAAGAGCCTGGATAAGGTGACGTAACGGAGCATCCCGCCACATTAGAATGTGGGCGGGTGCTTTTTGTGTAAGAAGGAGATTGTTGGGAAAAAGTGGATTTTTAGGATGCCGATGTGTTCGGTAAGGGTGAAAAATGGTGGGATTAGCTGGGAAACATGCCAAAAAAGTGGTGGCCCTCTGAAAAATATCAAGAAAACCACCGGATATTGGCCCGCAAATCGAGTTTACGGGCCGTTGAGATCAAGAAAAGGACCGGGTGTTGGCCCGCAAATCTAATTTGCGGGCTGTTGAGATTAAGAAAACCACCGGATATTGGCCCGCAAATCCAGTCAAAAAGGCCAATTCTGGTATAGACGTCCAAAAAGGATTTTAGTGTCTTTTAGCGAATTTACATAAGAAGGTAATATTTCGGTACAAGCCATGAAAGTCACTGCATATATTTTTATAGAGTCCATTCTGGAAGGGTTTTCTTAAAAGATAAGAAAGTATAAAATTTCAGTTTGAAAATTAGGGAGCGTTCTGAATCCAGCTCCAGCGCCCGAGGGTCCGTACCCACTGGAACGGACTTACCCCCTCGGGATCAAATAACCCAAAGTAAATAAAAGTAAAGCCCGCTTTTTTTCTCCAGGAACATTTGCCTGTCGGAGCTAAACAGCGCATGCACTTTTTAAATGAAATCATAATAGAGAAAGGAGGAAAAGAGATGGGAGTCATACCGGTGATCCAAAGCCAGCTGATGCCGCCGCCTGTGAAAGAAAGCTTTATGAGGCGTGCCAGCTTACATAAGAAACTCGCCTCCATTCCCCACTATCCCCTGACCATTCTGCATGCAAGGGCAGGTTACGGAAAAAGTACCGCTCTTACCCTTTTTGCCCATGACATCAAGGTGAATTCCTGCTGGTATTCCATTTCTCCCAATGATGATGATATCATCCCGTTTTTAACCAAGTTCGTCCATGCTGTCAAAGCCAAGTATCCCGGTTTCGGTGCAGCAATTCTAACAGAACTTCAAATGCTGCACAACCATATTAGTGATGAACAATTGTGGTCGCTGATTTCAATGGTCGTGAATGAAACGATTGGTTTGCAAACCCCGGTGGTTATCATACTGGACGATTATCATCATGTTCAAAAATCCATGGTCATCGAGAAGTGGATGAAGCATTTCCTGGAGTACATCCCTTCCAATCTTTATGTGGTTCTCTCCAGCCGCAGCAAGCCTTCATGGGGGCTGCTGACATCCCTGAAGGTAAAGGGTGAATTGCTTGAAATTACCCAGGAAGACCTGATGCTGAGTTCTGGAGAAATTGAACATCTTCTGGAAGATAGCTATGAAATTACGATTGAAAGCCAGGATTTGGAACGGATTCACCATCTGACGGAAGGCTGGGCCATAGCCGTGCATATGCTCGCCGGAAGTTTTCGGAATGGAAATTTTTCAGGAAGCTTTCTGGAAAATCGTTCGGAAACCTTGCAGGATCTGTTTGACTTTTTAGCGTTGGAAGTATTATCGAAACAACCCTTTGGGCATCAGGAATTTTTATTGAAAACAAGCATACTTGATGAACTCTCTCCGCCGGTCTGCGATGCCTTGCTGGACACGGCAGACTCGGATTCCGTTTTATCCAAGCTGTCTCAGCAGAATGTTTTCATTCAAGAGATAGACGGAAGGAAGTACCGGTACCATGCGCTATTCAAGGAGTTTCTGCAAAATCAGCTGAAAATGAAGAATGCAGAGGAGCATGCAAGGCTCAACAGAAGGGCTGCCCGTTACTTCGAGAAAGAAAATATCGAGAATGCGGTCTATCATTACCTGGAGGTGGCTGAATATGAGCGGGCTGCTCATGTCATCAGCCAAAGCGGGAAGGATCTGCTGCAGAAGGGAAAGCTGCAAACGCTATTGGACTATCTGAAACCAATTCCTGAAGTGCTGAAAAATGATTTTCCAATTCTATGGTTCTATCAGGGGGAGATCAGCCGGCTCCGTTCTTCCTATGAGTGGGCGGAATCCTGCTACAAAAGGGCAATAGAAATCGGAGAAACTATCAGCGATCATTATTTAATGAGTATTTCACTAGAGGGGATTGCCCGGATCTACCTTGATACAATCCAGCCGGACAAGGCAGAACGTGTCCTGCAGAGGGCGATAAGTTTAAGGGAGCATTCAGATGGAAGCAAGGAGGAAATGGCTGAGCTGTATCATCTCCTTTCGGAAAACCTGCTAAATTCGGGACAAGCGGTGAAAGCCGAGAAATGGTATGAACGGGCAGAAGCGTTGAACTTGCCATTGGAAGAAGGAAATTTGAAGGCGCGGATTTACTTGCGCACCGGAAGGCTCAATAAGGCGAGAGACCTTCTTTTAAAAAGAAAGAACAGCACGAAAGATACCGGCATTGTTCACTTGTCACAGTCTCATAGAGAAACGGAAATTCTGTTATCGATTATTGAGGCTTTCAGGGGCCGCGCGGAGGAAAGCAAAAAGTATGCCGAACAAGGGATGAAGCTCGGGATGGATATCCAGTCACCGTTTGTGGAAGCATGCGGCTGGATGAGGATGGGGCATGCCGTCCAGCTGATCGAGCGCTATGAATCTTATCTGGCCGAGAAGTGCTATAACACGGCCCTTGATATTATGGATACGATTGATGTGCCAAGGGGAAAGGCTGAACCCTATATGGGGCTGTGCATCCTGCTGGGAACTCAGGGGCAGTATGAAAAAGCGATAGAAGCAGGACATAAAGGCTTATATGAGACGGAGAGAGTGAAGGATGTATGGTTGTCCACACTGATTCAGCTTTGTATGGGGATAGCGGGGATTTATTGCGAGAAATATGAATCTGCTTATCAGGTGCTGGTTGAAGTCAGAAGCCAGTTTGAAGAATGCGGAGACCGGTACGGCATGATGCTCACTTCCTTTTGGAAAGCCTATGCTGCCTATGAAACAGGAAAAGAAGAGGTTTTCTCCCAAGAAATGAGACAGTTCCTGAATGAGATGTACGCAGGGGACTATCAGTACTTCCTGAAAAGAAGGACAACATTTGGCCCTGCTGATATCCAAAATTTTGTCCCCATGCTGGTGAAAGCCCAAAAATATAATATCCACAATCCATTGATCTCCGAACTTGGAATAGGCAGTATGGATAATCATCCAGGATATACATTGAAGGTGGCTGCCCTGGGGAAATTCAGAATCCATTTAGGCAATCGGGTTGTTTTGGAGAGTGACTGGCAGAGAGGAAAGGCCAAGGAGTTATTTGAGTTTTTTATAACTAATAAGAATAAATTGGTGGACCGAGTGGAAATCTTCCGGGAAATCTGGCCGGAACAGGACGAGGATGCGGCCAGCCGCAGTTTCAAAGTTTCATTGAATTCCCTTTTGAAGACCATCGAGCCGCACCGTAAAGCGAGGGAAGAATCCTATTTTATCAAAAGGAACGGAGCTTTCTATGGAATCAATCCTGATGCTGTTTTTCAATTAGATACCGTTTTGTTTGAGGAATGGGTAACAGAGGGGTTGACCGAGAAAGATCCTTTTCAGGCAAAAGAGCTGCTTGAGAGGGGATTGAAACTGTATGAGGGAGACTATTTGCCGGACCACCGGTTTGCCGACTGGTGCCTGACGGAAAGGGAACGCCTTCAGGTCCTTTTCCTGCGGGCCGCTGAAATGCTCGCACAGGTGTCGGTCCGGCTATCGGACTTCGAAACGTGCATCCATTGGTGCGAAAGAATCCTGATGGAGGAAGATACATGGGAAGAAGCATACCGGCTGCTGATGTTCTGTTACTATCAAAAAAACAATAGACCGCAGGCGATCAAGTGGTACGGCAAATGTAAAAAAGTGCTGAATGCCGAGCTGGGAGTCGAACCAATGGAGCCTACAAAGGAAATGTACCGTATGATCACCCAAGCTGCCGACCTCGAGATCTGGTGATGCAGCTCTTGCTGCTGCTATACCAATTAATATTAAAGCGCTAAGAGGGACAGTCTCTCTTAGCGCTTTAATGCGTTACAGTAATGAAAGGGACAGTCCCTCTTAGTGGTTTAAAGCACTAAAGCTCCACTAGCTTACTGTTAAAAATATATTGCTCTTTTCAGGGACCTGGGTAACAATAGACGAGTAGGTAAGAGGTTTTAAACTCTGGCTGTAAGGGGAGAGGAAGAGAGAAAAATTGTAGAGAACTCCAAGATATATTTGCAAGTTTTGAAAATATGATCATTTGATATAAAGGAGATTCACATGGAAAACTGGCTGATGGAGATAATCAATAATTTTGGGTACGGAGGGATATTCCTTTTAATTGCTTTGGAAAATTTATTTCCGCCAGTGCCTTCTGAAGTCATTCTAACTTTTGGCGGGTTTGTAACGACTACATCGGATCTAACCATAACGGGTGTCGTGATTGCCTCCACGCTTGGCTCTGTCATTGGAGCGGTTGTTTTATACGGGCTGGGGCTCCAGCTTGATGTTGAACGGTTGGAGAAAATTGTGGAAAAGTGGGGGAATATCCTCCGGTTGACCAAAAAGGATATCCACAGGGCCGATGCCTGGTTTGATAAATATGGATACTGGTCTGTGTTCTTCTGCCGTTTTGTGCCGCTGATCCGCAGCTTGATATCGATTCCAGCCGGAATGTCGAATATGAAGTTTGTTCCTTTCCTGATTTTTACTACGGCCGGAACCTTTATCTGGAATATTGTTCTCGTCAATCTGGGTGCCAAGGTAGGGGCGTCATGGGAGCAGATTGTTCACTATATGGATATCTACTCGAACATTGCTTATGCGGTCATCGCTGTGCTCGGGATTGCGTTTTTGGTTTTCTTTTTCAAGAGAAAATCCTCTTAGCATATAGATTCTATTAAATAAGCATAAAAAATAAGGGTGATCTTTTGTGCATTAAAGCGCTAAAAGGGACAGTCCCTCTTAATGCTTTAAAGTCTTAAAGGAAATATGCTGCAAAAGGCGTGCTGCTCATACCATAGCTGCACGCCTTTTTGAATTGGCTCTGCATCAGTCATCAAGTCCAGTCAAAAATACTTCCGATTCCCCTGATCAGGTACCACAGGATGCGGAAAGGAAGTACGATCAATTCAGGAATCCAGATGAGTACGTCCCCGACGGCATCCCAGAATGTATAGGTTCCTTCTGACTTCTTCCTTTTTCTTCGTTCTTTTCTTCGATTAACAAACACTCGTCATCCTCCAAACACGGCTCATTTTTTTACGGTGAATTTATAAACGGGTTCATCATGGAAAGCCTTGAAGACTTCCCCGGTAGCTTCAAATCCAAGGGCTTCATATACTCGGATGGCGGCTTCGTTGTCATGGATGACAGACAAATAGATTTCACTGCAATCATATTCTTCTATCATATCATCGAGTACCAGCTGGAGGGCTTTTTTTCCATATCCTTTTCCCTGGAATGCATGGCCCAGCATCATGCTGATCATTTCCCACCTGTCGTGGTCATGGTCCCAGCCGTGGCTGGCGAAACCAATAAGGGTGTCTCCGTCATAGATGGCCTTGTTTTTAAACCCATGGACAGATCCCAGTGCTATAAAAAAGACATTCGACCCCACCCACCTTTCAAAAATCTGGATCCTCTCTTCCTGATCCTTGCTCGACTTAAGATTCAGGACGTCCCAAAAATTATCCCTTGTAACATCTGCCAGGCGTAAACTCATTCGACATTCCTCATTTCAGATTGTTCTTCATTTTTTTATATTCTCCTAAACAATGGAATATTCCTTCTGGAGACAGTCACCACCCGGTTTTTGTCGAAGGACTTTTACCCAAATCAGGTTGAACTTATTGACAATTCCTTTAATTTGCAATATTATCATCTTTAAAACCGACCTGGTTGGTGGGAATAGTCGAGATTAGTGAGTGGAGGAGAGAAGATATGAAGTATGGCTTTTGGTTACCGATTTTTGGAGGATGGCTGAGGAATGTTGAGGATGAAAACATGCCGGCCACTTATGAATATGCCGAGAAAGTTGCTAAGTCAGCAGAAGAATGGGGTTACTCCACGACGCTGATTGCGGAGCTTTATTTAAATGATATAAAGGGACAGAAACACGATTCGCTGGAAGCATGGACCACTGCTGCAGCATTGGCTGCCGTGACAGATAAATTGGAAATCATGACAGCGATCCGCCCCGGTTTTCATAATCCTGCGGTTGCAGCGAAGATGGCGGCAAGCATTGACAATTTGAGCAAAGGCCGCTTTACCTTGAACGTCGTATCCGCATGGTGGGCGGAAGAAGCACGCCAATACGGCGGAGTGTTCACAGAACATGATGAACGATATGACCGTACACGGGAATTTATAGACGTTTTAAAAGGCCTTTGGACAGAAGATTCCTTCTCGTATCATGGCGACTTTTATCAACTGGAGGAAACCAAGCTTTTTCCTAAACCAGTTCAGAGACCGAATCCAATTCTCTATGCCGGCGGTGAAAGTGAAAAAGGAAAATCTACGATTGTGGATAAATGCGATGCTTACGTAATGCACGGTGGAACGGTTGAAGAAATCCAAGCGAAAGTAGCGGATATGAAATCCAGGAGGGAACAGACGAACAATCCTGATTTGAGCTCCTTCGGAATGGCGGCCTATGTCATTTGCCGTGATACCGAAGAAGAAGCAAAAGAAGAGCTCGATAGAATCACCGATGTAAAAGAATCGGACGCTTATTCAGGCTTCAAAGATTTTACAAGCAAATCCCAGCTTGAACAGCAGATTCAGCTGCAGGACTACTCCGTTTCCAACAGGGGCCTCCGACCGAATCTGATCGGCACGCCTGAACAAATTGCCGACAAGATCCTGCAATACGAGAATGCCGGACTGGACTTGCTTCTCCTTCAATTCTCGCCGCAGCTTGAAGAAATGGAGCGCTTTTCCAAACAGGTCATGCCATTGGTGGAAGAAAAACGAAAAACAGCAGAGGGAGTGCTTTCCGTTGAGTAAAATATATGTGATCCATGAAAACACCGAGTGGACAGTTCATCTGACAAAACGATTGGAAGAGCTGGGCCTTCCATATGAAGAGTGGCATCTGGGCGAAGGGACTCTCGATCTTTCGCAAGAGCCCCCTGAAGGCATTTTTTACAGCCGGATGAGTGCCTCTTCCCATACACGGGGAAACCGTTATGCTCCTGAATATACTGCGCAGGTTCTGGCGTGGCTTGAAGCACATGGCAGGAAGGTATTCAATGGCAGCCGCGCACTCCAACTCGAAGTCAGCAAGGTAAAACAGTATCTGGAATTGAGCAAGCAAGGAGTAGAGACCCCTAAGACCATTGCGGCAGTGGGGAAAGAGCAAATTCTGAAAGCAGCCGAGTCTTTTGAAGGCAGGCCGTTCATTACCAAACATAACCGTGCAGGAAAAGGCCTTGGCGTGCAGTTGTTCCAAAATCTTGAGTCTCTTAAGGACTATGTGGAGGGCCCGGACTTTGAGGAACCGGTAGATGGAGTTACTTTAGTACAGGAGTACATTTCCGCCCCGGAAAGCTTTATTACGCGCTGTGAATTTATCGGAGGCAAATTTCTCTACGCCGTCAAGGTCGATACGTCGGAAGGGTTCGAACTTTGTCCTGCGGATGCGTGCTCTATAGGGGATCTGTTCTGCCCGGTGGGTGAAGAGCAGCCTGAAGAGAAGCCGAAATTCCAAATCTTAGACGGGTTCCATCACCCTGTACTCGAAAGATACGAAAAGGTACTTGCAGCTAATGATATTCAGGTTGCGGGGATAGAATTCATTTTTGATAAAGAAGGCAATGTCTACACTTATGACATTAACACGAACACTAACTATAATTCCGATGCTGAAGCAAAAGCCGAAAAATACGGAATGCTGGAGCTGGCTGTATTCCTGGCACAGGAATTGCAGAAGCTCGAGCAAAATGAACAGGTTGTCATCTGAAAAAATGCCTTTCCCGCGAGAAGCCGGGAAAGGCATTTTTTACGTGGAGTCACTTTAGTGCTTTACAGTACGAAATGGGACTGTCCCTCTTAGTGGTTTAACGTGATAAAGGCTCACCCGGTCAGCGGGTTCAGGCTGAGGGAATCAAGGGCCTGGTTCACATAGTCGAGGTCATGGATTTCCTTCTCCAGGCAGAACCGGATCACGAGATCATAGGTGTCGCTGAATGAAAGGGAATATCCTGCTGCGGCTAATAAGTGCTCGGCTTCCTCTATCCCCAGTTCCAAAGCCAAGGCCAGCGCAATTGCCGTATTCCTGCCCACTCGATAGTCATGCTTTGACCTGATTTTTGAAAAGTGCTTGCGGTCTATGCCGGCCTTTTTATAAACCTCAGGATCCGTAAACCCCTTTTCATCTATCAAGCCCAGCAGTTCCTGCCTGAATGAAGGCTGCTCATTGATGCTGATGAAATCCTCCAATTCACTATTTGGGACGGGAGCATCAAGCTTATAATCCAGTTCATAGGCGGACTCACAGACATCAATCTGAGGCGGCTCCTCTTGATGAAAATGGACGTATTCCTTCAGTTCTTTTAAAAAATGAGAATCAAGCATGAAATCAGCCTCCTTTGGAAGTCGCTTTCCAGGCGACCAAAATATGGGTTTGATTAGTTATGATTATATCATCAAGAAGTTGAAGGAGATGGATGAAATGAACAAAAATTTAACTGAAGTGGTATTTTTGCTGGATCGAAGCGGTTCGATGGCAGGGCTTGAAAGTGATACGATAGGCGGCTTCAATGGATTTGTGAAAAGGCAGGAGCAGCTGGATGGAAAGACTGTGATCACGACGGTTCTCTTTGATGATGATTATGAAGTGCTTTGGCAGGGGAAACCGGCGGAAACCGTGGAACTGACGGAGAAGGAGTATTACGTTAGGGGCTGTACGGCCATGCTTGATGCGATTGGTAAAACGATTGTCGAAGTCGGTCACCGCCTCTTTCAAACACCAGAAGGCGAAAGGCCGGGCAAAGTAATCTTTGCCATCACAACGGACGGCCACGAAAATGCAAGCGTTGAATTCAGCTATGAAAAAATAAACGAAATGATCCGTCATCAGCAGGAGATATACAACTGGGAGTTCATCTTTATGGGGGCCAACATCGATGTTGCCCAGGAAGCTGACAACATCGGGATCCTCGCAGCAAATGCTTATGAATTTGAAGCATCAGAAGATGGGGTGGAGAAGATGTACTCGAAAATGTGTGAGGAAGTCTCGCAGATGAGGGGTAAGAAGTGATGAATTCTTTACTAGAGGGGCGGGCTGTGATTGATTGCAGTATAGCCAAACTTAGTTTTAACAGTATCACGTCTATAAATAAGGCTCTTTTCGTAAACTTTGTTGCTATTGATACTAAATCCGAAAAATAAACCTATTAAGAGGGGTCAAAACTGGTAACACCGAAAAGAAAAGAGCTGCTCTCCCTTGATAAGAGTTAAAACTCTTAGTATCCGGGGAAAAATCCGGCTCTTGGAATTTTTTCTAAAGCAACAATATATGCGAAAACAGCCTTGAAAAATGCCTTTCCCAAAATTCGGGAATGGCATTTTCTTTACAATCTAAAGAGATCTTCATCTTTTCTATGTAACTGTTCTTCATGGAGCTCCTTAGGAAATTTAAGAAGAAATAAATGATTTAATATAGGCAATCCAGGTCTGATGCATCTCATAGGAATTGATTAATTAGGTAGAAACGTGAACAGCAGGGCATGTGATATTATGATTTCACCTTATTAATTTTCAATTTAAGACGATATTATAGATAAGGATTGATTTTAATCACAAAACTTTACATATGGGAGTCCAACATAGTGGGTTATCAAACGAACACTTCATTTAAAAACATTGTACTGATCGTTATTTTTATCCAAATCCTGCAGTTGATTTTAGGATTGTATTTTCCAGTCGAAAGCTTCCCGAATTTAATCATGCAAGTGGCCTTGACTATTATGACCCTAGGGCTGGTCTATTACATGCTCAAAGAAATTTTTAAGGCGACGAAAGAAGTGGGGGAGAGCAACCAGAAGCTGAACCATATCTTTGAATCCCTGGATGTTGCCATCTGGTCGCACGATATGAAATCCGACAAGCTGCTGATTACTCCAGGAATTGAAAAATTATATGGAAGAAAGCAGGAAGATTTTTATAACGACATTCTTCTGTGGAAAAAGGTTATCCACCCTGATGACATGTATGTTCAGGAAGACAGGCGGAAAATGATTCAGTCTGGCCGTTCCTGTACAAGCACCTACCGGATTATCAAGCCGGATGGAAATGTGCGCTGGATTCAGGACAGGGGAATTCCTACCTTGGATGAGAGGGGGAATCTCATATATTTTTCCAGTGTTCTGTTTGATATCACTGACCGAAAAGAGAGTGAGGATCAGTATCGGAGTCTGGTTGAGATGTCGCCCGATATCATTGCTGTCATCCGCAACGGAAAATTCATCTATATGAATGCTGCTGGAAGCAGGGTGCTCGGCATGGAAGACCCTTCTCAACTGATCAATAAGGACGTTTCGGAAGTGGCCAGTGTTAAGGATATCCTTAAGATAAGGGAAACTGCAAACAAACTCAGGGATGCTGGTAAATCGGATCAGCTTATTTTTGAAATTAAAGCAGCCCGGATTGATGGTGCGATCATAGATGTTGAAGTTTCCGCCATGCCCATTCTTTATGGAGGAAAGTCTGCGATCCAACTGGTTGGAAGGGATATCACCCAGCGGAAGAAATCAGAAGAAACCATCCGGGAGATGGCTTATTACGATACATTGACCGGCCTCCCGAACCGAAATATGTTCAAGCAGAACCTGAACACCTGCATTGAAAAGAAGATATCACAATCGTTTGCCGTGTTGTTTCTCGACCTTGACCGCTTTAAAGTCATTAATGATACAAAGGGTCATTCCACCGGCGATCTATTGCTTGTCGAAGTGGCAAAACGCTTGAAAGCCGTCATCGGACAAGAAGGTGAGGTATTCAGGCAGGGTGGAGATGAGTTCATCATTCTTTTGGAGAACAGCAGGAAGGAAAAGGTCTCCTGTCTTTCGCAGAAGATTTTAGATAGTTTTGTGAAGCCGATTAAGGTTACCGGACAGGAGTTCTTTGTGACGCCAAGCATCGGCATCAGCATGTATCCCGTTGATGGCACTGACCAGGAAACCTTGATCAAGCATGCGGATACGGCAATGTATTCGGCGAAAGAGCGAGGGAAAAATAATTTTCAGTTTTATAATAAAAGTTTAAATAAGAATACGACCAGGAAAATGGAACTGGAACAAGAGTTAAGAAAGTCACTCGAACTCAACCAGTTTATGCTCTACTATCAGCCGAAAGTGAATCTTGAAACGGGAAAGATTCTTGGAGTGGAAGCCTTGATCCGCTGGAATCATCCGACTCTGGGAATGGTTCCGCCGGGAGAATTCATCCCGCTTACAGAAGAGACGGGTCTGATAGTACCGATAGGCAAGTGGGTTCTCCAGGAAGCGTGCAGGCAAAGTAAAGAGTGGGAAAAAGGGAAAGCCGGCTCGATTCAGGTAGCGGTTAACATTTCAGTAAGACAAATTCTTGATGATGATTTTGTGGATGTTGTGCAAGGTGTTTTAAAAGAAACAGAACTCGATCCCCGTCTCCTGGAGCTGGAAATTACAGAAAGCATCATGCAGGACTTTAGACGATCGTCCGAAATACTGCACAAATTGAAAGAGATAGGGGTGTCCATCAGTATCGATGACTTCGGAACCGGCTACTCATCCTTGAACAACTTACGGTTTCTTCCCATTGACCATATTAAAATTGACAAGTCCTTTGTCGACGATATCGTCGATCACTCCAAGCATTCTAAAAATGGATCCATCGTAAAAACGATAATCGATCTTGGACAAAATATGAATTTCACGATCATTGCTGAAGGGGTGGAAGAGGAAGCACAGGTGGATTTCCTCCTGGAAAATGCATGCCATATCGGGCAAGGGTATTATTACAGCAAACCACTGCCTGCCGCTGAACTCGAAACCTACATCAACACCCGGCAGAAGTTCCTTTCGGAGGATTGACGCACCACTACGCAGAAAAAGACAACCCCTTTTCCGCCCCTTTTAAAGCATTATAAGGGACAGTCCCACTTCATGCTTTAAAAGGGGCCCTTTCGTTTTTTTTTACTGTGGGAAAAAATAGCATTTGCTTTTTTAAAAATTATAAGGTATGATAAGGTTAATTATTCTTGTTCGGTCAGGTTAAGTTAGAAAAGTTTTGAACTTCTCGCTCTTGATGAATTGAGCAACAATAGTAATAAATCGTGGACAATATCCACACAGGAGGAAATACACATGCAACAAGGTACAGTAAAATGGTTTAACGCAGAAAAAGGATTCGGCTTCATCGAAATCGAAGGCGGAGAAGACGTATTCGTACATTTCTCAGCTATCCAAGGCGACGGTTTCAAAACTCTTGACGAAGGTCAAAAAGTAACTTTCGAAACAGAGCAAGGCCAACGCGGTCTTCAAGCTACAAACGTTAACAAAGCATAATTATGGAAAGGGACTCTCTTGAGGGTCCCTTTTTTATGTCTATTTATTCAAACTGAACCTGAATGTAAAGTCAATATCGAATGGTTTTGGTCAGGGGAGGGGCTGCTTCGCCAAGTAAGATGATCAGAAAATGCCGGGTGGTCGATAGAATGGCGATTAAGGCTGATAGAATGAGCGCAAACTGGTTGATAAAAGAGTAGAACTGGTCGATAGAATGCCAAAATTGGTTGATAGAAAATGGCTTGCAGAAAACATTCTAAAGCATTTGCCTGCAGCGGTGAATATAAGGAGGAGTTCATGAAGTACCTATATAACTATGCCTGGGAAAAAAATGAAGAACACCTGTGTTTAATGGAGAAACGAGCATTCTTTGGTCAAGCGGCAGATTCCGGGCCTGGACCGGTGGTGAGTTCAGTGGAAATCGATCCCAGCAGAAGCCCGTTTATACGAGAAAGAATAAGTGTGCTCTGTGAAGGAGATAACCTGGAACATTTAATCATCAGACTTAAAGAATTGCCTGAAATTCAACCCTCTTTTAAGGTGGTTTTTATCCAGGAGCCTGATTCTATTATTGATAAAAAAACGAGATTTAAAGCACGCCGTGATATTGAGCGCAGAATTGGACTGGAACTTAAAGGAGAAGCTGATTTGATCGATCCTCAGCTTGTCTTCGGCGTCATGAAAGTCAGCGGAAGATGGATATTCGGTGAGTATGTAAAGAATGAAGCCGTCTGGCTGCAGCATCAGTGGAAGCCCAACAGTTATTCCACGGCGCTTGGGACCCGGGTCGCCAGGGCAGTCGTCAACATTGCTGCTCCTGATCCTGCTGGAAAAAAAGTCATCGATCCCTGCTGCGGCATTGGAACCGTACTGATCGAAGGACTGTCAATGGGCATCGATATTACAGGCAGTGATATCAACCACCTCGTGATTCCGGGTGTAAGAGAGAATATGGAGTATTTCGGGTTAGAAGGATCAGTTGAGAGACGGGATATAAGGGATGTCGAGGGAGAGTATGATGCAGCCATCATCGACCTTCCCTATAATCTTTGTTCCGTCATTACTGAACAGGGACAGCTGGAAATGTTTCAAAGTGCCCGCAGGTTTACCAAACGGTTAGTGGTCGTTACGATTGAAAAAGTAGACGAAGTCCTTGCTGCTGCCGGTTTTGAAATAACGGATCGCTGTATTGTCACCAAAGGGAATTTTCAGCGGGAAGTACTGGTATGTGTCTAAACTAAGCGGCATTATAACTGCCACACAAAAAATCTTGGGAACTTACCCAGGATTTTTTTATGTGTAAACCTTTTGCATTTAATTTAAATGAACAGCAAACTAGAAGCGGTTGTTAAAAATATAATGGCAAAACCGGCATGTACTGCAGACTTTTTTTGTTCTTTGGCAATAAAGCGTTCAATCGCATCAAGAAGAGACCTTACGCCTAAGAATATAAATAAAGTTCCTACATACAACAAATCAAACTCATTTAGAATTGTAAGAGAAAGCAGGATTGTTAATATAACCAGCATTACAACGTCAATAACTTTAAACAGTTTAGAACTTTCCTGTTCGTTCTTTTCAAAAAACAATCCCATCACAGTTCCTCCAATTCCATAAATCCCTCGGAACCAATTTTACTGCCCATACAATATTCATTCAACTGGTTCAGGTGAGCGTGCACACAAAGTATCATTTTGCCCTAAAGATCCATTCACTTGTGAGTACAGCTAAAATAATGGCGGCTAGTATTAAAATGAATTCATATACAGTGTATTCCATATCAAATGTTGTTACTAGGTAAGGCAAGGCATTTAAATATAAGGCAATTAATAAAAGAATAACAGCATATTTCAAAATCTTCTTCATGGAACGTTTCAAAATTCCTATCCTCCTATCTTATTGAACTTCAAGTCCTTTCCTTATGCAAAGGGCGGCTGTTTGTTCAGCAAACGCCAGCTTTAATCCTCCAGAGGAATATTACATATTCACCAATATGGCAGTAACAATGACTGATAATGAAGCCCAAATAATAAAGAGAATAGCTGCAAGATGAGGAGATCCTTCATCATTGACAGCTTTTATAAATGAGAGAATAAAGAAATACCCTGTCACTAAAAATAGAATTGCATATAAGAAAAACAAAATGTACCTTCCCTTCAGTAATTCTTTGAATAATTCATCCCTTATCTTACCATAAGCTTTTTCCAATAACCTTTCAGGAAAAAACAATTCCTTAGACACCCGAAATTAAGTATAATCAAAATGTATGAAATTATGAAAATATAAAAATGAGGTGTTCATCTGTGATTAAGCGTTTCTTCAGCTATTATCGTCCTCATAAAAAGCTGTTTTACATAGACTTTTTCTGTGCGATGCTGGTCGGCCTTCTCGAGCTGGGCTTTCCACTGGCCGTCTCCTATTTTATTGATGAGCTGCTGCCGGAAGGGAACTGGGCCACCATCACGGCGGTAAGTGCCGGGCTTTTGACCCTTTACGTGATGAGTTCCGGTATGCAGTTTGTCGTCAACTACTGGGGACATAAGCTGGGAATCAATATTGAAACCGATATGCGCCGTGAACTGTTCAATCATGTTCAGCGGCAGTCGTTCCGCTTTTTTGATAATACGAAAACGGGACATATTATGAGCCGGATCACCAATGACTTGATGGATATCGGCGAGCTTGCCCACCATGGGCCGGAGGATTTCTTCATTGCCATCATGACGTTCATTGGGGCGTTCTGGATCATGCTCACCATCAATGTGAAACTGGCGCTGGTGGCGATCATCATTGTTCCTTTCCTGGTCTGGCTGATTTCTTATTCCAACATTAAAATGAATGCAGCCTGGACGAAGATGTACGGAAATATTGCCGATGTAAATGCACGCGTGGAGGACAGTGTTTCGGGAGCCCGCGTGGTTCAATCTTTTACAAATGAAGAATATGAAAAAGAGCGCTTCAATACAAACAACCTGTTCTTCCGTAAGACGAAGCTCCAGGCGTACAAAGTGATGAGCTGGAATCTGTCTGGTATTTATATCACGACGAGAGTCATGACGCTTGTTATCTTGGTGTACGGGGCATGGCTCAGCTTTACAAATGAGCTGTCGTATGGGGAACTTGTCGCTTTTATACTGTATCTGAATGCTCTTTTTAAACCAATTGATAAAATCAGTGCTCTGCTCGAGTTGTATCCGAAGGGGATGGCTGGCTTCAAGAGGTTCGCGGAGCTGATGGACGCGGAGCCGGATATCGAAAACAAACCGGATGCAGTGGACGTTCCTGCTTTAAAAGGAAATATCCGCTTCAATAATGTAAGCTTTGGTTATGAAAACAATCGGACCATCTTGAATGACATGTCCTTCTCTATCACAGCTGGAACGACTGTCGCATTCGTCGGTCCTTCAGGGGCAGGGAAAACGACAATCTGCTCATTGATTCCGCGCTTTTATGATGTCGAGGGAGGCGCGATTACAGTCGACGGCATTGATATCCGCGATATGACGAAAGAGTCACTTCGGGCCAATATTGGAATCGTGCAGCAGGACGTCTTCTTATTCACAGGAACCCTGAGAGAAAATATTGCGTACGGCAGACTTGGGGCTTCGCAGAAAGACATTGAAGAAGCTGTCCGTAAAGCCCATCTGACTGAACTGGTCGCCTCGCTACCGGATGGCTACGACACCCAGATTGGTGAAAGGGGACTGAAGCTTTCCGGCGGCCAGAAACAAAGGCTGGCGATTGCCCGGATGTTTCTGAAAGATCCTTCGATTCTCATTCTGGATGAAGCAACTTCCGCACTTGATACCGAAACAGAAGCCATCATTCAGGAAGCTCTTAATGACCTTTCAAAAGACAGAACTACGCTGATCATCGCCCATCGATTGGCTACTATTAAAAAGGCCGACCGCATCATGGTCATTACCGAAAATGGCATCGCAGAAGACGGTTCACATGCCGAACTCCTGTCTCAGCACAATGGCATCTTTGCCAAACTGCATGCTCATCAGCATTAAAACCTAAGAAGCGCTCCATTCGGATGAATGGAGCGTTTTCTTGTTTAGTTGGACTTTCGTGCTTTAAAGCACGAAGAGGGACAGTCCCTTTTCGCACATTAAAGCAAAGAAGCACCTGCCGTATACAATCAGCAGGTGCTTAAAAATTTATCGACACATTCCGGGGCGTGACTGTCACCCAAACACAGGAGGCTTGCGGTGCTTCGTACCCTGCTCATAACCAAAAGCGATTTCAAGCAGAACGGGTTCACTGTAAGCACCTCCGGTAAAAGTAATTCCGACGGGTTCACCTTCTGGACTGAAGCCTGCGGGAACAGTGATGGATGGGTAACCGGCCTTGGCGGGAATCATCGCACCATAATTATTCGGGAATACGATGGCATCCAGCCTATGTTCTTTCATGACAGCGTCAATACCGTTCTTTTTGGATAAGTATTGATCTTTTTCCAGGCTCTTTAGATAAACGGGATCAAGCAGGCCTTTTGTTGCTTCAGATTCTTCCAGTACCTTTTGGCCGTATTTTAAAGCTGGTTCGCCCGTCTCCTTGTTGAAGCGGATGATGTCACTTAAGTTGCGGATGCCGACAGCCGGATCGACCGTCTTTAAATAAGCGTTTATGCCAGATTTGAATTCATAAAGCAGGACATTGATATCCCAGTCGGCTTCTGTGGAAGGAATCTCTACAGAATCTATAACTTCTGCTCCCAGCTCGGCAAGCTTGTCAACAGCACGATTCATGATCTCCAGCTTAGCCTCATCCAGATAGTCAAAATAAACACTGCGCGCAACGCCTATCCGTTTGCCTTTAACTCCATCCGTTAAAAGGTGATTCGTATAATTGGTTTCCAGCAATTCATTGGAAGCTGTAATGGCATCTTTCTCATCCACCCCCTGAAGTGCCTGCAGCAAAACAGCAGCATCTGTAACCGTGCGTGCCATTGGGCCGGCCGTATCCTGTGTATGAGAAATAGGAATGACACCCGTCCGGCTGATCAGTCCGACAGTCGGCTTGATTCCAACCAGCGAATTTTGGCTGGCCGGACTTAAAATCGATCCGGATGTTTCCGTTCCGACGGATACAACCGCGAGATTGGCCGCAATCGCAGCTGCTGATCCTGCACTGGACCCGCCCACCATGAAATCAGCTCCATATGGATTCAATACCTGGCCGCCTCTTGAACTGTAGCCGGTCGGCATCTTTTCCCCCATAAAATTAGCCCATTCCGTCAAGTTTGTTTTTCCGAGAATGACTGCACCTGCTTCACGCAGTTTCCTGACAAGGAAGGCATCTTCCTTCGCATAAGATTCAGCGAGAGCCAGTGAACCCGCACTCGTATGCATGTTATCTCCAGTATCGATATTATCTTTGATCACGACAGGAATACCGTGAAGCGGGCCTCGGCTTCCTTTCGTTTTTCTCTCATAGTCCAGGGAAGCAGCGATATGCAGGGCCTCAGGATTAACTTCAATCAAAGAATTGATGGCCGTTCCTGACTGATCGATCTCGGAAATTCTGTCTAGATACATCAATACCAAGTCCTGAGAGCTGACTTCCTGATTATCCAATTTGAGCTGGATGTCTTCAATTGTTGCTTCTATTAGCCAATCGTTCTTTAATTTTTCCAAGCGGGAATCGATCATAAGATTCTTCCTTTCTTTTATAAAAAATAAATGGGTCATTTGTGTTCAGAGGGGATTGGACGGAGGCGCAGTAATTCCTCCCAAACAAAATCTCTACCGTTAGTATACTATTAAAGCAAGGTGAATCCCTTTTTCAGGAACTCAAGAAATATTTCAGCGTAACCCGGGTATAAGTAATACATCAACATAGACGGGAGGATACACGATGAAATGGAAAGGAAGACGAGGAAGCTCTAATGTAGAAGACCGCCGCGGAATGGGAGGGAAAACCATTGCAGCAGGAGGAGGGATCGGCGGAATCATCCTGGTTCTTCTGTTCACTTTTCTTGGCGGGGACTCAGGTGCGCTTTTGAACGGCTTCGGCGGAACAACCACTCAGAGCGGGGAACCGTATCAGGCCACAGAACAGGAAGAGGAACTGGCTGATTTTGTATCAGTAGTGCTGGCGGATACTGAGGAAGTATGGACTGATATTTTTGAAGAGCAGGGCATGACGTACAAGGAACCGACACTTGTTCTGTATAACGACAGTGTTCAATCCGCATGCGGTACATCGAGTTCGGCAGTTGGACCATTTTATTGTCCTGGTGATCAGAAGCTTTATATCGATCTCAGTTTTTATAGGGAGCTTCAGCAGAAATTTCAGGCTCCAGGTGATTTTGCAATGGCATACGTGATTACCCATGAAGTCGGCCATCATGTACAGACATTACTTGGGACCAGTGATGAAATCATGCCGCTCCGCAATCAATTAAGCGAGACGGAATTCAATAAATACCTCGTCAGGTTTGAACTTCAGGCAGATTACTATGCAGGGGTGTGGGCGCATCATGCACAAGGAATGGATCTGCTGGAAGAGGGAGACCTCGATGAAGCCCTGACAGCAGCGAGCGCTGTAGGAGATGACACCATTCAGGAAAGGGCAAGGGGGTATTCAGTGCCGGAAAGCTTCACGCATGGAACCTCTGAGCAACGGAAGAGCTGGTTCTATAAAGGGTATGAAAATGGAACCATTGAGGGCGGAGATACATTTAAAACCAGAGATCCATAAGTGGGAGATTTAAAACAAAACCCCGCAAGAGAACCAAAATTCTCAAACGGGGTTTCCTTGATAATTAGGAAATTGGATAACTTTAACTATGTTATCCGTGTCTAGCTTCGGCGCCTAGCCCCTCGGGGTCAAATAACCCAAAGAGAATAAAAGGAAAGCCCGCCTTTTTTTCTCTTTGGAACATTTGCCTGTCGGGGCTGTGCAAGGCGCCTGCGCTTTTCAAATTATCGTGCGTTCGGAAAAATCCTTCTAGTCATTTCACCGAATTCATCAAACAATCCTTCAACTGGCTCTCCATTTTGAAGGTCATCTCCATAGCCCCTCATTCTTTCAACAAAATCAGGATTTGAAGATACGTACACGTTTTCAATGTTCTGCTCTGTATCTTTTACAGCTTTAGCAACCTTCTTCTCGATGTCTTTCGTGACTTCACCTTCAGAATTATCTTCAAGCATGACGGCAACAAAAGCATTGTTCTCCGTCATGATGACATTCGCCTGTTTGACTTCTTTAAGGTCGTTCACTTTTTTAGCTGCCTTTTCAGACGACTCCATTCTTCCTTCACCGTTATTCATGTTATCGCCAAACATACCGTTATTGCCATTATTCCCGTTGTTTTGTCCGTTCATGTCATTGGCATTATTTCCATTGTTGTAGCCGACATTCTCAGGCTGAAGATTGTTATTACCAGCATCATTTCCTCCATTAGCCATTCCGCATCCTGCCATTAGGAACAAGCCTGTCAATACGACCATAAACCTTTTAAGGTTTTTCATCATTTTCCCTCCAAATCTAATATTGTTCAAGGATAGATTTTGCAGGAGAATGAAAAACTATGCATATTTTAAAAAAGTTATATACTTCTGGCGGAGCCAGGTCTGCCAAATCTATGTGACACTTGGTTCTTGTACCACTCCAGGCATAAAAGAAAAATGATGACCAGATCGATGGCATCCCCGCCATAATACATCAACAGAGCCCCGGTCTCCGAGTCTCCCGCCGTTACCCCTGCAGGCGGGTTTCCATAAAGAAACTTAGCTAGAATGCCATGACTCGCAAGGGCGAGGACCAAGACAACAGAACGATAATAAATCGATGGTTTGTGAGGCACTGGATCATATGTGACCATGGAAACAGTGAAGAGGTATCCTGCCAGGAAAATATGGATATGGATGAGTACAAGCAAAAACCAATTATGATGCATGACCTGGTACAGGCTGGTTGTATACAAAATCCATAACCCTCCCATATTGAGCAGAGAAGCCGTAATGGGGTCAGTCAAAAGCCTGACAGGAGTACTTTTTAAGATGAAAGTAAACTGCCGCGCCACTCTGACATTCACCGTTCTTAGCAACAGAGTAAGCGGAGCCGATATAACAAGGAGCAGAGGAGCGAGCATTCCCAGTAGCAAATGAGCAGCCATATGATAGGTGAAGCTGGAATGTGCACCTTCAGCAATCGGTCCAATGACAGAGGCAGCAGCGCAGCTCATTCCGGCAATCCCAAAAAAAATCCGATGCATCGGCCAGGGGCTGTACTTCATATTGGAACGTTTAACGGCAAACAAGTATAACAGCATCGCTGCAGCAAATGTCATTAAAGCCGCTATACTGTCAGCGCCCATACCAGCATGATGAATGTGCTCATTGGCCATTTGCCAGCTCTCCTTTTTGGTCCTTGTTTTCTTTCCCCGTCTTAAGTGTTATTAAAATTCCTGCCAGTAACAGCACAGCGGCAATGATGTTCCAAACCCAGTCATATACCCACAAATTATCCACATAACGGATTTGGTGGATTCTCATGACTTTGTGCTGAATGGTCCCATCATACAATTGAAAGCCCCCGCTGCCCAGCAGTATCCCGCCCCACCATCTCTTCAGCCAAAAAGTCTGTTTACGGCGAAGGTCGGCGAGCATGAATAACCCGGCAATAGTGGCAAACCAATTGAAGGCATGAAACAATCCATCAGAGACAAGCCCCATGGCGGTGGTCGATTTGTCATAAAAATGGTGCCAGTGAAGGAGCTGGTGAAACACGGTTTCATCGACAAATGCAGCCAGTCCCAAACCAAAAAAGATTCCCGACAGCAGATTCCGGGATAAATTCGTACGCTTCATTTAAATGCCCTCCAAAAATTTATCTTTATACATTTTGGCCAAGTTATCAGGAATATAACGGCTCTCTCTTATGAATTATTTTAATTTACAGAATAATTACCTTATTTATGGTAAAATAAACAGTAAGCACACCCCTTGAAGCTGAAGTTCATCCGAGGGAAACATAAAAGGAGGACTGACCCATGTTGTGGTGGACATTTGGATTGATATTGTTCTTTTCAATCATCGTTAATTTATTCAGACCAAGAAAAAATTTTGAGGATAAGGAAAATGTGATCCAGGAAGAGGAAAGAGCCAAAGCACAGAGCTGGTTTGGGGGCTGAGGTCTTGACATAAGTGTCCTTTTATCTGGAGAAAGCATTAAAAAGACGCAGATCCCTTATTGGAAATCTGCGTCTATTTCTTTGCCTTCAAATTGTTTCTCATTCTAGATTGAAGCAAGACATGGTTCAATCAGATACACCATCCTATAGATCATCTGCGTCCCTAAACTGCTTATTCCATCTTTCGGCTTTTTTCAGGGAAGGAAGGTCATTCAATATGTCACCAGGCCTGACACCGGCACCTATCAGGTAATCCGTGAATTCCATATGGACAAACTCAAAAATGTAATTGAACTGCTGTACCAAAGGCAGTCCTTTGATGTTTGCACTGCTTCCGCCCGTGATGACGACATAAGCTTTTTTCTTTGCGAGCTCTTCCTTAAGGTTGAACCGCTCATCGCGAAGGTACTGAGACCAGCGATCAAAAAAATTCTTCATCGGCCCGCTCATTCCATACCAATAAAGGGGAGTGGCAAACAATAGGACATCATGCTCCAGCAACAGATGGACCAACTCTTCGTAATCATCATTGACTGGGGAGAAGCCTTCTTCCGTATGTCTCATATCGGTGATCGGCTCTATACTTTTATCAGCTAAAGATACGATTGTATGATCGGTTCCCTCCAGTATCTTGTTTGCCAGGTACTCCGAATTGCCGTTCTTCCTGGTGCTCCCCAACAAAGCTAAAATCTTCATCAGCATACACTCCTCTTTCTGCTCTTATGTAGTATATTTCAGAAAGCCCATTCTGTTTCCAATAGTTCGGGATGCATTTTAAAAATAACAGAATTTATTCACACATGCCTGCCTATCTCTTTTTACATAAGGATGTTTTCGCAGTGATTGTGGTGATTTTAAAAGTACCAATAAAGAGACCGTACGTCTTCCCTATTCATCCATTTACATATAAAAGACTGATAAAAGTGCATTTAAAAGCAACGATCTTTTAGAAAGGAGCATATAAAAAACAAGCACAGAACCGAGGAGGGTGCTGTGCTTGTTTCTTAAGCTTCATATTAAACGTCCGTGTTCTGTTATAGGAGCGCCTCGGCATTCAATCCAGCCAGCGAGTCAACGACAAAGCGGCCGTCTTTGCTGATCAGCACGCCGTCAAAATAGACTTCTCCGCCACCGAACTCAGGCTTCATCATTAAGACGATATCCCAGTGAATAGAGGACTTATTGCCATTATCGGCTGCGTCATAGGCTTCGCCAAGAGCAAGATGAAGGCTGCCGTTAATTTTTTCATCAAAGCCGATATCATTCATAATGTGGTTGATATGGGGATTGATCCCCAGTGCAAACTCACCTATGAACCGGGCGCCGTCATCTGAATCGAGGAGTTCGTTTAGTTGCTGATTATTGTCACTTTTGCAGTCGGTAATTTTGCCGTTCTCAAAGGTTAGCTGGATATTCGAAAATGTTTGTCCGGCATAGATGGATTTCGTGTTAAAGGTGATATTGCCATTTACCGAGTCTTTGACAGGAGCTGTAAAGACTTCGCCATCGGGAAGATTTATTTTGCCGTCACATTTGATGGCTGGAATATCTTTTATTGAGAAGGTAAGATCCGTGCCAGGTGCGAGAATGCGGACATTCTCTGTACTGTTCATCAGCTCAACCAGCGCATCCATTGCTTTGGACATTTTGCTGTAATCCATCGTACACGTTTCATATAGAAAGTCCGTGTAGGCTTCCGTGCTCATCTCAGCCAGCTGGGCGTATGCTTTAGTCGGGATATTGAACAGCACCCATTTCTTTTTCAGTTGTTCATCGCTGACAGCTTTATAGGCTTGACGGTAGACATTCCTTTTTTCAGAAGGGATATCTGCAAACTCTGAAATGTTGTTTTCTCCTAATATGAGGATGACGGCATCCATTTCTTTCATTTGAGCCAGCTTATGTTTAGCGTCTGCCTCGAATTGTTCTTTGGTACCTGAAAGCATCATTCTGCGGTTGATTCGATAATCTGTCTGTTCGACAAATACTTGCCCGCCGGCTTTAAAGACTTCGTTCATGAAAGGAGCAATGTAATTATAATCATGGATATCCAGTGCCTCAATCAGTACTTTCTGGCCCTCTTGGACATTCAGGGAGTACCGGACAACTGTTTGTGCGAGAGTATGTAATCTTGAGTCCATTCTGCTGACCCCCTTGTAATGAATAATGACATAAAACAACCGCTGCATAGCCGGATGTTTTGGTGAAAAAAACTTACGTACTCAATTCTAGCACATGCAACATAAGGAATATATGCTTTTTCATGGATAGGACTTTGCACGAGTTGAGACAAACGCGATTGAGTTTATGCCTGGAGATAGGTGAAAACGGAAGTGCAGTAAGGGGGTTAACGAAGCCATTTTACTGTATTGATCCTTGTCCCCTCTTCAAAAGAAGAACTTATAGTGAACTCATCCATGATACTCTTCACACCAGGAAGGCCAGCCCCCAATCCGCCAGAAGTGGAATAGCCGATTTCCATTATTTTTTGGAGGTCAGCAATTCCAGGACCCGAATCTGCGGCATAAATTCTTATTCCGTTTTGGGAAGAGGATTGGTGTTTATAGACAATAATCTATCCGTGATAGGCATAAAAGTAGAGGTTTCTCGCCAATTCGCTGATGACCGTTATAATTCTTGTTTGATCAACTGTGCTGAAACCAAAATCTTTGGCAAAGCTCCGAGCAATATTTCGTGCAGCTGCAATATCTTTTAAATCCAAGATCTCTATCGTTGCCATAACTTCCATTTTACCCCTCCTGCTTACCAATTCATTGATGAAATTATATATGCTTCTGAGAGCTGTCACGAAAAAGAAATAATCATCTTCTATTTGGTATAGAACCGTAGTGTATCAGTACGAACAGTATAATACACTAAGACTATCATAAGGAATCTTGTATTAAACCTATGTAGCAAACCAGCCACTTTCTATAGGTGTGTTTTTTTATAAAGTTTTACTGTTTGCTTGGAGTGATCAGGAAAGAGAGCAAGCATCCTAAGTAGAGCTTCTTATCCTGGAATCTGTAGAAAAATGCTGGTCAGCGGAACATATAAGAAAGTAGTTTAGAAGAAGTTGAAGTGAATAGTATTCGCCGATATAAGCTTTACTGCTTTTCCTTGCAAAAGTGTTGAACAAGCTCGTGTAAAGTGGGGTTACAGAGCCAGAAGCTGATAAAGTGGCTGCTGAAGCTCTCCCCAGAACCATAAAAAAACAGCCTGATTATTTAGTAACGGGTTTACTTCAGAGGTGCAAACAAGTAGATATCAAAGTAAAACGGACTGGATTTCACAATGAAATTCACACTGCGTTTTTAATTGTTATAACTGCTCTCATTCGGGTTGCGACAGTTTAATCTTGCGAGAAATCACATCCCAATTCACAAGAGTGGAAATAATTATTGGAGGGTATGTGAATTTAGTGAGATTTACCGAGAGATTTTGGAGGACAAGACCAAAAGGTAATAAAGATATATGTTAAAATAAAGGTACGTCAAATAATTTAAAATATTCAATTTAATGAGAAGAATTATTAAATAACTGAAACTTTGCAATATGTAAAACGTAAAATCATAAAAGTGCTTTTTAGGAGGGGTTATCTTTGATGAAAATTATTGCTGCTTTGGCAGTTCCCATCCTCACAATAGTATCGTGGTTAGCGATTGGGTATTGGTCAAAATCAGCCGAGGATTTGGAGAATGTAAACAAGAAGCTAAATAATGACAATTAAATTAGACACTTGGCGTTTGCTGTAATAGCAGCCGCCTCTTTCTTAGTCAAGAAGAGAAGAAGGGGGTCTTGACGATGAAAAGAGCATTGAGCTTTATATTTTTAGTTTTTACATTATTACTAGTGGCTTGTGAAGAGGGCCCTTTCACCTCTACTTCTTCGATGTTGGTTGTTTCAGAGAAAGGTCATTCAAGCGACTACCAAGAATATTGGATTAAAGGTTATGACCCCAACAACCAAACAAAGGAAGAATCCTTTAAAGTTATAGTTCAAGAAGAGATGGCTTGGCACTTGATTGAGGAGAATAAAGAGTATATTTCTTCGTACACAAAAGAAGGGGATGGAGATTGGGTTCTGGGGCAAATTGAACCTAAAGGCACTGATAAAGAATAAACTTACTTCCTATTCCTGTGTGTGATTTTGGAACAATAGTCAGCCGCCAGTTATTTGGTGTGGAACTGGGAATGGAATTCATATTAAATTTTTATGTTAGGAATCTTATTGAATGAATTATATATTGTTAGGTGCAGGTGTAATTGTTTTATTATTTTCATTAAGGAATCTGACATTAATAGAACAAAGGGACAATCATTCCACCACACAAGAAATCAGGCAGAATGTTCGTCTTCTTCTGTACGGTATTCCACTAATTGGAGCATTGGCTTTTATCCCTTATCAGGTCTGGGTGATTACTGGGAAATCAGAGGATTGGGATGGTATGTTTATTATGGGAGGAACTGCTATTACAGCAATTATTCTTAGCTTCTTCATCTACTACAAAAGAAAATTGAAGTTCAATTAAAGTGAGCGTATTGCTGAAAAATCAACCACCTTTTGTTCAAGTAAAGGGCATGTTAATGGAACAATCCGAAACTAAATCATTGTGGTTTTCCGTCTAATTATTAGCATTAGTTATTATTTATGAAGGGATGAATTGTACATAAATTAGCTTAGCGTACTAAAGTAAGGGGTGTTTTTTTGGAGGAAAAGACCAACGGAAAAGCAGTTTCATCAATTTTGCTTGGTGCATTATCAACTGTTACACCCTATATTGGCATATTGCTTGGTGTAGTTGGGTTGGCGGGTTCTTTCATCGCACTAAAGGAAATTAAGAACAGTAGGCTAGACGAGGGAGTACATCAAAAAGGTGAAAGTATTGCAGTAATCGCAATAATACTTTGTATCATTGGGATATTATAAATTTTTATTCTATATTTCACTTTAAACAAACGGGTGCTTTAATAGAAGAAAGAGTTCAAAACAAAAGGCTTAGAGGAAATGTCCTCTAAGCCTTTTGGGTGTGTGCAATACACTGTGGTTTACGAAGTGATAATAACGTGATTTCCATTGTGATTAGGTCTTTTTTTTTGATGTTTGCACCTCACAAGTAAACCCGTCAATTATTTAGTCAGGAAGTTTTAATTATTGTTTAACTAATTCTTCTTCAAAGAAAAAAGTAGTGGGATACTCTTTTACGATATAAGAGTATCTTTTCATGTTTTTAACATATTGTGACTTGATGATGGTAACAGGTTCTTTAGAAGATTTAATGTTGACCTCATCCCCTACGTTGAATAGACATTTTCCCATGATCTCATCCTTCCGGGTTTTTTGTTAGTATAATAACCAATGGCTTAAGTTTACTGTTGAAAATCGATAAGAGGAGAAATAAAGAAGGCAAGCCAATTTGCTTGCCCCTGTCTATTCTGTGGTGCATCAAATGAAGATTAACCGCGTCTTCCGCCTCTGCCGCCGCGCTTCGTTTCCGTGTTGCGCTTCAGTGACGTAAGATTTTCTTCGCTGGTTTTGAGGAATTTAGCCATTTTATCTTCGAAAGATTCTTTAGGCTTGAAGTTTCCTTTTGAGCGGAAATCTTTATTTGGTCTGCCGTCTCTTCCTTGGCGCGGAGGTCGTTTAGTGAAAGTTGAACCTTCTGGTTTATCCACCGCTTTTTTGATTGACAAGGCAATTTTGCCCGCATTCTCACTAATTACCTTAACCTCAACTTCATCGCCTACTTTAAGATGGTCGTTAACATCTTTAACATAGCTGTCCGCCACCTCACTGATATGCACGAGACCGGTTGAGCCTTCGGGTAATTCCACGAATGCCCCAAAATTAGTGATACCAGTTACTTTACCTTTAACCTTGCTGCCTATTTCGATTGCCAAAAAAAGTTCCCCCTTAATAATTGTAACAACACTTTATTATAACAAATATATCACATAATATCTAATGGTGTTTCATGGCTTTGTGTTCAGCTGGTGAAATTTGTAAGTAATCTGTTTGGTATTCCTGTTAGAGCAGGATGCAGCCAGCTTTGCGAGGAGAAATCTTATGTTAAACAGGAAGGAACTTCGAAAGGGACGAGCACTTTAATGGCAGTTGAAAAAAACTGAAATTAAGGGAGGTTCATTTTATTGAATCTGCTTGATTCAGACCTGAATATTCATGTCAAAAAGAAGGACATCGCCTGGTTGTTATTGAAATAACATTAGAGTAAGGTGACTATAAATTTTCAAGCATAGAAGGAACCGGCTTTATAAATTTGCCGGTTCCTTCCTTCTAAGTGTTAGTGTACCAGGTCTCACTATCGATATGATGAGACTTGGTGAAGTTGCAATCCAATGAACCAGAGGTGTGAAAATGATAAATTTTGATTCCATTGACCGAATAGCCCGAAGCTTGTTAAAGGATGCTCCAGGTCTTTCGGTATCCATTTTCAATGAAAAAGAAACGCTGTATCAAAAAGGGCTTGGAGAATCCCGTCCAGGAGAGAAAGCAAGTCCTGAAACACTGTTTCGGATTGGGTCTGTGAGTAAAACTTTGACCGCTGCTTTAATCATGGTGCTGGTAGAAAAAGGTGAACTGGACCTTGATACGAGAGTGAAGGACTATATTCCGGAACTGAAATTGTCTCATGCAGAAGCTGAAGACATTACCCTTAGAATGCTGCTGAGCCATACTGCCGGCCTGCCGGATGGGGGTGATTTATTTGGGTACCGTGAAGCTGAAGGGCTCTCCCGATATGCAGAAGAGATTCTGCCTGGATTAGAGTTTGTTGCTTCGCCGGGATTGTTGTATTCATACGGTAATCATGCGTTCAACCTGGCGGGATTTATTGCAGAAAAGGTTTGCGGGCTACCATTCACCCAGCTTATGGAAAAGGAAGTTTTTAACCCGCTTGGGATGGGCAGCAGTACTTATGACCCCTTGAAGGCCATGACCTATCCACTGGCACTTCAATATGATCGGAAGGAAGGGGGAACTTTCGAACTGCTGCATTCCTTTCCTGAGAATTCTTCCTGCTACCCTTCATTCTTTTGTATTTCCAACAGTACAGACATGACAAAATTTGGTCAGATGTTTTTAAGAGGAGGAGAATTAAGTGATGGGAATTCTCTTCTGTCAAAAGATACTATTTCCGAAATGTTCTCTGTTCAGGCGGACCGATTTACCTGCCCGGAAAGTTATATGGGAATCAGCTGGGTCCAATCAATAGAACAAGGTGTTCAGTTCTATTGGCACAGCGGCGGAATAGGAACATACAGATCTTTTCTGGTATTGTTCCCTGACACGGGGCTGGGAGTATTCATTGCTTCTAATCAGGATACCGGCTGGGAAATCGTTGATGAGGTAGTCAAACAACTCAGTCCCGATAGTGAAAGTGAACAAGAAGTAGAGCTGGCGCAGTCTCAACATGTCGCCTCATTAAAAGGAAATTATGTGAGTGCTAAAAAAGGCCTTCTGCATATAGAGGAGGTAAATGGTGTACCGAAAATTGTTATTAATGGGATTGAATACAGAGCCGGTGTCCTAAATGAAACAACATTGGCAGCATTGGATGATATGCATGAAGTCAAAGCCGCTGTTGGCATTCTCCATAACAATAACTATTTGATGCTGAATGGTGCGCCGTGTGTAAAAGTAAAGGAACCGCTAATTCAAATTCCCGAGTCTCAATGGGAGGGATTTGAAGGGGCCTATACTCAAGGTGAATTGACCTTTTCGATCTCCAAACCTGATGATCAATTTCTGCTGATTGATGATGAAGGAGAGTATGCATGTACTTACCTGTATGAAAGTAAGTTTTTTTCAAAAGATTATGGAATGATCGAGTTCAAAGATGAGGAGCTTATCATCATGGATTCATGGAAGTTCAGGAAAGTTCGTTAACACTCTAGCCGGGTTCGTTAATATAGAAGCAAAGAGATCTTCTTCCATATAGGAGGAAGGTCTTTTTTTGAAGTTTTTTATAAGGCTGCTAGTTTCATTACCTGGGAGCGTCACTTGAAACTGCAGGCGAACAACCTGCTGGGGGGCAGCGGCAGTCTTTTTCATGGCAGTCCATCCATTACAGGTTGAACAGACTAAACGGCTGGCAGCCTTCAGGCTGCAAGAGCTGTTTCCCCGATTAGAGAGAAACCCCTTAGTATCCGGGGATATCCGAAAGCAACAATCTATGCGAAAACAGCCTTCAGTAAAATGAAAATTCAAGTGCCGTAAGCGTCAATATGGAGCCATATTATCAGTGATATTCTTATTCAGGAAGAAATAAGGAATATCCAACCAAGGAACTATTTGTAAAAATAGTGATAACTATTTTCAATTAGTCGTTGACAATGATTATCAATTAGAAGTATTATAGATTTGGGGAGAGTGATAATGATTTTCAATATCATCATCATAGTCTCAAATACAATGAAAGTCTTGGGGATTTACCATGAAACAAAGATATCTTCTCACCGCACTCATCTTGCTGTCGTTTCTCTCCCTATTTATAGGGGTGAGCAGCATCACGCCAATGGATTTATTGGATATCCATTCTGAAGAAACACAAATATTCCTTATCAGCAGACTGCCAAGATTAGCTGCAATAATTCTTGCAGGGGCTGGGATGAGTATCGCTGGATTGATCATGCAAAGCTTGAGCAGGAATAAGTTTGTTTCACCGACAACGGCCGGGACGCTGGATGCCACACGACTGGGCATTCTGGTTTCCATGATCTTGTTCGTGAATGCTTCCATGATTGAAAAAATGATCGTCGCTTTTGTATTTGCGCTTGCCGGCACATTTTTATTCATGCAAATACTGGACCGGATCAAATTCAAGGATGCAGTCTTTATTCCGCTTGTAGGATTGATGTTTGGAAATATCCTTTCCTCCATCACCACATTCTTTGCCTACAAATCCAATGTGATTCAGAACATGGCGGCATGGCTTCAAGGTGATTTCTCGCTGATAATGAAGGGCAGATATGAGCTGCTATACATAAGTATCCCCATTATGATCATTGCTTATTTTTATGCTAACCGGTTCACCGTTGCCGGGATGGGAGAGGATTTCTCGAAGAATCTGGGTGTGGGTTATCGGAGTGTCGTGAACTCCGGCCTTGTCCTGGTTGCTCTCATCACGGTTTCTGTGGTTCTTACGGTAGGGATGATTCCGTTTGTCGGATTAATCATACCGAATATCGTCTCCATCTATAAGGGAGACAACTTACAGAGGACATTGCCGCATACAGCTATGCTGGGAGCGGTCTTCCTGCTCGTTTGCGACATATTGGGCCGTATTATCATCTTTCCATATGAAATCACGATCAGTTTAATGGTCGGGGTGATTGGAAGCGCCATCTTCCTGTTCTTGTTGTTTAGGAGGAAGGCTTATGCGTAATAATTTTTGGAAGTTTACGATATTGATTGTTTTGGCCCTGTCACTTTGCGGACTCTATCTGTTTTACGAGTTGAATGGAAGCTATGATTATGCCCTGCCGAGGCGGGGAGTCAAATTGCTTGCCATGGTGCTGACGGCTGCGGCAATCGCTTATTCAACGGTTGTATTCCAAACGATTACCCATAACCGGATTTTGACTCCGAGTATCATGGGGCTCGATTCTCTTTACATGCTGATTCAGACGGTCATCATTTTCTTCTTAGGCTCTGGAAGTGTCATGGCCATTAATAAGCAGGTGAACTTCTTTATCTCGACAGCCATGATGATCATTTTTGCGCTGCTGTTATATAAAGTGTTCTTCCATAAAAGGAAACAGCCAATCTACTTTCTCCTGCTGGTTGGGATCATCCTGGGGACATTCTTCGGGTCGATTTCCACCTTCCTGCAGGTGCTGATCGATCCAAACGAATTTTTCAGTATACAAGATAAAATGTTTGCCAGTTTCAATAATGTGAGTGATGAACTGGTTTGGCTGTCCTTGCTGCTGGTCGGAATCACTACCGCAATCGGATGGCGGTCGATGAGCCAGCTGGATGTTGTCTCCCTTGGAAGGGAAACAGCGGTGAATCTGGGAGTGCCATACGACAAGCTCGTTCAGAGGATGCTTGTCATCTCGGCTGTGCTCATTGCCATCTCGACTGCACTCGTAGGGCCGATCACTTTCTTTGGCCTGATTGTGGCAAATTTGTCCTATCAGTTCTTTAACACCTACAAACATACTTCACTGGTCACTGGAGCCATCATCATCAGCATCATTGCCTTGGTGGGAGGACAGTGGGTTGTGGAAAGGATTTTTACCTTCTCTACGACATTGAGTGTAATTGTGAACTTTATAGGCGGAATTTACTTTATCTACTTATTACTGAAGGAGAGCAGATCGTCATGATAAGCATTAAAGGCCTTTCGAAATCGTATGGAAAGAAAAAAGTCGTCGAAGATGTCAACGTCACCATTAAGCGGGGCAAGATTACATCTTTCATCGGGCCCAATGGTGCAGGAAAGTCCACCCTTTTATCGATGGTCAGCCGCCTGATGGACAGTGACAGCGGTGAAGTCCTTGTTGATAATGACAATGTGCACAAGATGAAGTCCAATGACCTGGCTAAAAGGGTGTCGATCCTCAAGCAGTCCAATTTCATGAATGTCAGGCTGACGGTGAAGGAGCTTGTCTCGTTCGGCAGGTTCCCTTATTCCAAAGGGCGCTTGACCCAAGAGGATGAAAAAGTTGTTGACCAGGCCATTGTCTACATGAATCTTCGTGAATTAGAGAATCGTTTCATGGATGAGCTGTCGGGAGGGCAAAAGCAAAGAGCTTTCATCGCCATGGTCATTGCCCAGGATACTGACTATATCCTGCTGGATGAGCCGTTGAATAATCTGGATATGAAGCATTCTGTCCAGATCATGAAAATGCTGCGGAAACTTGTGGATGAACTGGGAAAAACAGTTGTTGTCGTCCTGCACGATATCAACTTTGCCTCCATTTATTCCGACAGAATCGTGGCCATGAAGGATGGAAAGGTTGTCAAAGAAGGACCGACAGAATCGATCATCCAAACCGCAGCATTGAAAGAAATCTACGGAATGGATATCCCGATACAGGAAATGAACGACTGCCGGATCTGTGTTTATTTTAAATGATGTTGAAGTCAAAGAATTGCTGATCTCCACTAGGTGTGGAGATTCCTGAAATAGTTTCAAAAGAGGCAGATTGTTCACTGAAGTTGATTGAAGGAGTTGGTATGTCTGCCGGAAAGTATCAAGCTAATTAAGTAATGAATAAATGTTGTATAGATTATTTAAAAACGGATTCTATACTTGTTGTTGATTGAAGCGGAAGGTGAGCGATCTCCTGCGGGACTAGCGGGCAGGTGAGACCCCGCAGGCAAAGCCGAGGAGGCTCACCGTCCGCCCCGCGGAGTCGCACACCTGAAGCGGAAATCAACCTATAGATTTTTTTTGAAAAAACTTAAGGAGATGGATATTATGAAAAAATGGTCATTGTTAACAATTATGCTTTCAGTACTGCTGGTGCTGGCAGCTTGCGGTTCAAAAGAAGAGGTTGCATCCAATGTAAAAAGTTCAAATGCTGAAGGCGAAGAAGCTTCTTCTGAACTGACAATCAAACATGAACTTGGTGAAGCAGTGCTAGAGAAAAACCCTGAGAAAGTAGTCGTATTTGATTTCGGAGTTTTGGATACATTAGATGAACTTGGTGTTGAAGTTGCCGGTGTTCCACAAGCAACGATCCCTCCATATCTTGAGAAGTATGCCGGTGAAGAGTATACAAACGTAGGAAGCTTGAAAGAAGCGGATTTTGAAGCGATCCATGCGATGAAGCCGGATGTCATCTTCATCTCAGCGCGTCAATCTGAAATGTATGACGAATATGCGGAAATCGCTCCAACTGTCTACATGGGACTAGATTACTCAAACTACATGGAATCTTTTACTAAGAACATGAAAACAATCGGGCAGATCTTTGATAAGGAAGAGGAAGTAAAAGCAGAACTTGAGGAAGTTCAGGCGAAAATCGACTCTATTAAAGAAAAAGCTGAAGCCTCCGAAGATAAAGCGCTGATCGTTATGGGTAACGAAGGCGAAGTAAGTGCTTATGGTCCAGAATCACGTTTTGGCATCATCCACGATGTTTTCGGCTTCAAGGCAGCAGATGAAGGTATCGAAAAATCGACACATGGACAGAATGTAACATTTGAATACATTGTAGAGAAGAACCCTTCCACTCTATTCGTCATCGACCGTGATGCTGCATTTGATCCAAATGCAAGTGTAAAAGATTCTTTCGAGAATGAACTGGTCCAAAAAACAGACGCTTATAAAAACGGAAAGATCAATTATTTGAATGGCGGCCACTGGTACCTGTCAGGGGGAGGCCTTCAATCTGTGAAGCAAATGGTTGAAGACGTAGAGGCTGGACTGTAATGTTTTATCAAATCAAAAGGATTATTGTACAAGAAGGTACGGCATCTAAGGTCATAGAACGCTTCTCAGGTGAAGGCCTCATAGAAAAACAGCCAGGCTTCATTGACTTTAAAGTGCTGGAGAAGAAAGTCCGCCGTGGAGATGAAGAAGTACTGGTCCTGGTGCAATGGGAATCAGAAGAGGCTTGGAAAAATTGGGAGAAGAGTCCCGAGCATATCGCAGGCCACAAAGCGAATGCAGGAAAGCCGAAACCGGATCATATCATTGAATCAGGACAAAATGTATATTATGTCAGATCAGAAAAGTGACTTAAATCCATAAGAAGAGCCTGCCCTAGTGGGCAGGCTCTTCTTATGGACGAAAATTGTGATATTTAGAGAAGTCAGGGTAAACTTAAAGCATAGGTATATTTGAAAGGAGGAAAGCAATGAACTATATTTTTCTAATTATCGGTTTCGCCTTATTAATCAAAGGAGCAGATTTCTTTGTGGAAGGCTCTTCAAACATCGCGAAGGCGCTTAAAGTGTCTCCTTTATTGATCGGCTTGACAATCGTGGCGTTTGGAACCAGTTCACCTGAAGCCACCGTCAGTATCGCTGCTGCGCTTGATGGAAGCGCCGGGGTAGCATTGGGGAATGTGGTCGGAAGCAACATATTTAATATAACGCTTGTCGTTGGATTGACGGCCCTCATAAACCCGTTGAAAGTGGAGAACGAAACAATACGGAAGGAGATACCGTTCACTCTTGTGGCGAGTATCACTTTATTGGTTGTCATCAGTGACATCAGCTTGCAATTCCTTAGTGAGAACTTCATCAGCAGAGGAGACGGCTTCATCCTGCTGTTATTCTTTACGATATTTCTCTACTATATTTTCGAGGTTGCCAGAAAAAGCAGGGACCAGCTCAAAGAGGAAAGCTCTGCTTCGGAACCGATTTCTTGGGGAAAGAATTCTTTATTGACGATCGCTGGCCTTGCTGCAATCATCTTTGGCGGGGATATTGTCGTCGATAATGCAACTTCAATCGCCCTTTCGTTCGGGATGAGCGAGACACTTGTCGGGCTGACCATTGTCGCTGTCGGGACATCTCTGCCTGAATTGATTACATCCATAACAGCAGCCATCAAAAAGCAAAGTGATATAGCCATCGGGAATATAGTGGGAAGCAATATTTTTAATATCCTGTTTGTCCTGGGTACTGCATCTGTCATTTCTCCTCTGGCTGTAGACAGCAAGATCTTCATCGATGTTGTGCTGATGATCATCCTGACAGGAGTTCTGCTCATCTTTTCCAGAACAAACTTCAAAGTGGGAAAAGTGGAAGGGTTTTTTCTGGTTATTGCATACGTGGCTTATGCGGTATATATTATCCTGCGTAATTAAAGGATGTAATGGCCTCCGTTTCCTTTATTTCATGAAGGAGCCTTACAATCCTTTGGTGCTTAACGGCCGCTTCCGTTTTTAAGATGCTTGGGGAGGCTCTGCGCGCCCGACGGAGTGGAAATCCCTTGCTTTTTAATGCAGCCACAATAGCGAAAATAGCCTTGTGAAAAGAGCGTACCAAAAACAAGCCCTCCCTTAAGGTGAATGAGGGGGGCTTGTTCAGATGCCAGCGGCAATATGATGGTAAAGGTGGTTCCCAGGCCTTCTTCACTATCGATGAGGATAGTGCCATTATGGTTTTTAATGATATTGAAGGAGACCATCAATCCAAGCCCATTTCCGTTTTCTTTGCTCGTGAAAAATGGCTTGCCGATTTTGTATAGGTCTTCTTTTGAAATACCGCTTCCATTATCTCTTATGTAGATGTACACATTTTGATTATCTTTACTGAGTTGTATGTTGATCCTGCCATTGTTTTTAAAAGTTGATAAGTCGCGGATGGCTGCCTGCACAAATACTTCGCCATTATGGAGGAAAGGAGCAGACATGACTTCAACATCGACTAAACGGTTATCAGATCGGACCAGCTGATGCTGAGTTGATGACAACAATTCACCATTTCCTGCCTTTAATAAATGTGCTAATTCCTGCTTTTTGAACGGAGAATGGAAAAACGCAAAAACGCTGCTTCCAATTACCCCTTCTGTGTCTTGGTGTCCAAGAAGGCAAACGAAAGCCTGGTTTGCATATACTATATTCCCAGAAATCAATACAACTTTTGCATCGGTACTATTATCGTTAAACTGGGAAAAATCGAAGAGCTTGGTCATTGAATCCCCTCCTACTATATTTTCCATGTATGGAATAGTTAGGAACGCTGAATAATAGTGGCAAAACTGCCACGTGACTATACTAAAATATTTATACATAATCAAAAGTGTGGCTTGATAGCCACACTTTGAATGAATGGAAAGGTTGTTTGTTATATGTCTAAAAGATCTTGGTTGATAACATTAAGAAAAGAGAGAAATTATACACAAAAACAGGTCGCTGATCAGGCTTTTATCGACCGCTCTTATTTCGCACAGATTGAAAATGGGGAGCGGAAGCCCGGTGATGATGTTGCCAAGAAAATAGCAAATATCCTGGAATTCCACTATTCTGCCTTTTCAATGGATGAAAATCCATTTTACTTCTCCTTACATAATTCACCTATGATTCTGGCCCACTGTGATACTTCTCTCAAATATACTTGGATTTATAATCCTCATCCTGATTTTCATCCTGAAACGGTAATCGGAAAAACCGATACAGAAATCGATGATAATGATGGCACCCGTGCGTTGGAAAAGTTAAAGCAGGATGTTCTGGAACTAAAAACATCTGTGCGCAGGAAAATAGTTTTCCCGTTATATGATCATTCTGATGCCGCTCTTTCAATTGAACATCATTCATTTAAATGGGTATCAGACTGTAAGTTTACTGGCAGCATTGACTATACTAACCGTGTTTTTATCGTTTGTTGTCCTCTCGAAACGGTATTGATCATTATAAGAACCTTTATGGCGTTATGAAAGCTTGGTTTCAACCAGGCTTTTTATTATTGTCAAAATTTATCGCGGTTCAACCCTTCCTCAGATTATCACCGGCAAAATCCTTTTTTAGCAGGGGCTGCTGATTTCAAAAAAATTCAAAACACTCTGCTGCCCCAGTCTTTAATAATATTTTCCATTTCCTCTTTGTTCTGATGGAACTGCTTTAACCTGTGGCCGTTTGCTCCTGAAGGATGGGGAAATCCGAACAAGAAATAATGTCCCGGGGGATTTTCCGTCTCCAAAAGTATCCTGCAAACTTTCTCTGCTGTTTTCCCCAGTGGAATGACCAAAGCCTTAGACCCAATGTGCTCCAGTTCCTTTGCAAATTCTTGATAAGCATACCGTGAGAGCAGTGGAGAATGATCGATAGCAGGGTGGTGGCCAGTGTAGTTCTTTCCCGAGATAAAGACAGGGTACTTGATGATGGAGGTAGTATGCAGCAGTGGCCGGTATTGTTGAAAAAGTGATAATGAACTTTCGATACCCAGTGTTTCGGGCAGCCCGCATTGATCGAGCATATCGGTCAGGTTCTTTCGGATAGTCCCTGAAAATCCGGCTGCTTGTTTGGCGTCGCATAAAATCTGATCATTCGAGTGTTTCTTTTCAACTCCTCTTAGAACTTCTTCATAAGCCGCTTTCATTTGCGTCCATCCCGGTGTAATTCCGGCCAGGACAACTTTAGCTTCTTTATTAATGTATTCATTATGTGGTGCATAGTACATTTCTATATCTCCGGTTTTTTCTATAAGAAAATTCCTTGTTAGCAGGTCTTCTTTACCCAAAGGAATGGATAGAGAATGGAGGGCATACAGATAGGAATTAAGTTGTGATTTCATCACTAATTCTCCTTCAAAATAATCTTATAATGTCAGTAGTAGTATATCCTCTATAATAATTTTACTAAAGAATGGTGCAACACAGGCGTTGCTAAAACCTCCTTCTTCACAGAAAGCCCACTTCTTTAAAACTAAAAATTTATCAGGCAAATCTATTGTATTCCTTCTTCATTTCCTTTATCATCTAAAAAGAGAACACAATATTATGTGTCTTGATATGATTTTACAACTACATATTGTGTAATGCCGGTAAAAATGGTGTCTATATAGACTTAATAGGGAATCCGGTGAGAATCCGGAGCTGTCCCCGCAACTGTAAGTGCTGACGAAATAAGTGATGACCACTGTCTTCGAAAAAGACGGGAAGGACTTAAAGTAGATTGAAAGCACAAGTCAGGAGACCTGCCATTTTTATAGCGTCTTATCTTCTTCGGGAATTGGGAAGGTATAACGAGGATACATTGGTAGATTCGACTGTACTGTCTATTAATATATCACCGTTTAAAAACCCATCCTTTGCGATGGGTTTTTTTGATTTTTATGGGGAATTAAAAATCAACCTCTGTGGATGACTATTAACTATGTTTTCCACGTCGAGCCAGCTTCAGCCCCTCGGAACATTTGCCGGTCGGGGCGGACCAGGGCGTCTGTGTTTTTAGGCCTTCCCTATTTTTCTTCTTGAAAGAAATTGAATAAAAAGGAGCCATGAAAAATGGAAGCTTTATCATCTCACGTGTCCCGAACTATCGTTACCAGGCTGGTGCTTCCCCCGGACACCAACCATATGGGCACCATCTTTGGGGGAACAGTCTTATCTTATATTGATGAGATAGCCGCGATTTCCGCCATGAAGCATAGCAGGAAAGTTGTGGTAACGGCCTCTATTGATACGGTGAATTTTCTAACGTCAGCTGTCGTAGGGGATATTCTTACCTTGGAAGCCTGTGTTGTCTCGACAGGGCGTACCTCAATGGAAGTGTTTGTAAAGGTGGAAAGTGAGGATCTGGAGTCAGGCAGAAAGACTCTTACCACCACTTCGATTCTCACAATGGTAGCGAAAGATAGAGAAGGCAGGCCGGTACCAGTGCCCGGGGTCATCCCTCAGACAGTAGAAGAGGAACGGCTGTTGAAGACAGCACAGCAGCGTAAACAGCACCGCCTTGAAATGAGAAATCAATAGAGTGACAGGGAGGAATAATAATGGAATTAACAGCAGAGCAACATAAAGCTCCAGTACAGGAATTTTTAGGAAAATTAAAGGACAGACACAAGTCGCTCTTTTTCGATCAATATGAGGAGAAAGTGTTTCAAACTATCGCGGCTAAGCCTGATTTAACGGCAGAGCAGCTTGAAAAGACGCTTACCCTTGCAGCGGTTGAGAGAATCAGCAGCAGCGAACCGGACTGGACTTATGCTGCAGCAGATATCTATCTGAGAAGCTTATACCGGAAAAGTTCAGGGAAAAGAGGAACGGATCCCAATAAGGGTTACGGCTCATTTTATAAAATGATTGAGATGCTGGAGAGCCTTGGAATCTATGGTAAGCGTCTTCGTGAAACCTACTCCGTTGATGAGATTGAGGTTCTTGAGAGAGTGATAGATCCAAGCAAGGACAAGCTGTTTACTTACATAGGAATTGTCACTTTGGCGGAAAGATACTTAGCCAAGTCCCATACTGGCGAATTTATCGAGCTGCCGCAGGAACGATTTATGATTATTGCGATGACTCTGCTGGCGGAAGAACCAAAAGAGAAACGTCTCGATCTTGTGAAGGAAGCTTATTGGGCGCTTTCCAATCTGTATATGACGGTTGCAACACCGACCTTGGCAAATGCCGGCAAAAGCTACGGGCAGCTTTCAAGCTGTTTCATTGATACCGTTGAAGATGACTTGAGAAGCATCTACGATTCGAATACCGATGTATCAACCTTGAGCAAGAACGGTGGAGGAATCGGCATCTACATGGGGAAAATCAGGAGCAGGGGAAGCGATATAAAAGGCTTTAAAGGAGTCAGTTCAGGAGTGATTCCCTGGATGAAGCAGCTTAACAACACCGCTGTGTCCGTTGATCAGCTGGGGCAGAGGCAGGGAGCGATCGCGGTCTATCTGGATGTCTGGCATAAAGATATTTTTCCGTTCTTGGACGCAAAGCTGAACAATGGGGATGAAAGGCAGCGCACCCATGATTTGTTTACTGGGATATGCCTTCCTGACCTTTTCATGGAGCAGGTGGAAAACAGGGGAGAATGGTACCTGTTCGATCCTCATGAGGTAAGAAAAGTCATGGGCTTCTCACTTGAAGATTTTTACGATGAACAGCAAGGGGAGGGGTCTTTCCGGGAGAAGTACTGGGCATGCGCCTTTCATCCTGAACTGTCCCATGAAACCGTTCCTGCCATAGACCTGTTCAAGTCCATCATGATTTCGCAGCTTGAAACAGGAACTCCTTACATGTTTTACAGAGACACAGTGAATCGGATGAACGCAAACCAGCATAAAGGAATGATTTATTGCAGCAACCTCTGTACAGAAATCACCCAGAACATGAGCCCGACAGTCATGGAAGAAGAGCTGGTTTCCGATGGAAAGATCATCACTTATAAAAAGCCTGGAGATTATGTTGTCTGTAATCTGTCTTCCGTTTCCCTGGCTAAGGCTGTAAAGGATGGGGTCCTTGAAGAAGTGATCACCATCGCCGTGAGAATGCTCGATAATGTTATCGATATTAATAACATCCCGGTCCTTCAGGCGGAGCTTACCAACGAAAGGTACCGCGGAATCGGGCTGGGAACATACGGGTGGCACCATCTTCTCGCTCAGGAAGGAATCAAGTGGGAAAGTGATGAAGCGGTGGCATACTGTGATTCTTTATATGAAGAAATTGCCTATTTTACGATAAAAGCGAGCGCCTCACTGGCAGTAGAAAAATGGGCCTATCCTTATTTTCCTGGTTCAGAATGGTCGACGGGCACTTACTTTGATAAAAGAGGGTACAACTCTTCCAGATGGGTGGAGCTTAAGGAGCAGGTGGAGCAGCATGGCATCAGAAATGGTTACTTAATGGCAGTCGCCCCGAATTCATCCACCTCACTGATTGCCGGTTCTTCTGCCAGCATTGATCCTATTTTCCGCCTGGAATACTCAGAGGAAAAGAAAGATTACAAGATCCCGGTGACGGCACCGGATTTATCGCCGCACACTACCTGGTACTACAAAACAGCCTATAACATCGACCAGCATTGGAGCATCAAACAGAATGCAAAACGCCAGCGCCACATAGATCAATCAATCTCGTTCAACCTGTACGTCCGTAACGACATCAAGGCAAAATCCCTGCTGGATATTCATCTTGATGCCTGGAAGTCAGGATTGAAGACAACCTACTATGTCCGCTCCACTTCAAATGCCGAAATTGATGATTGTGAAAGCTGCCACAGCTGAGAAATTCCCGAGAGGATGGATGGAAAATGGTCAAACTAGAGAAAAGAAGTCTGATAGATTCTGAGGCACCGAACGCTTCCACAGGTCTCATCAACGGAAGAAGTTCAAATATATTGAATTGGGATGATGTCAGGTATCCATGGGCCTATCCTAAATACAAGAGAATGCTGGGGAATTTCTGGACACCTTTTGAGATTAATATGTCTAAAGATATCAAGCAGTTTCCGAATTTGACTGAGCAGGAACAGGAAACCTTCCTGAAAGTGATAGGTCTGCTTGCACTGCTCGACAGCATCCAGACGGACTACGCCGGAAAGGTTGCCGACTACTTAACGGATTCAAGCCTCAACGCGCTGATGATCATTTTGGCACAGCAGGAGGTCGTCCACAACCACTCGTACAGCTACGTTCTGTCCAGCATCGTATCCAAGAAAAAACAGGATGAAGTGTTCGATTACTGGAGAACAGAACCGACATTGCGGAAAAGGAACGACTTCATCACAAACGGCTATCAGGGGTTTGTCGAGAATCCGAATGTCGAAAACCTGCTTCATTCCATTGTCTATGACGTCATTTTAGAAGGCTTGTTCTTCTATTCAGGTTTTGCCTTCTTCTATAATCTCGCACGCAATCAAAAGATGGTGGCAACCTCCACGATGATTAATTACATCAACCGAGATGAGCAGCTCCATGTGGGGCTTTTTGAAAAAATATTTAAAGAAGTTCTCAAGGAGAATCCCGAATATGATACAAAGGAGCTCCAGGATTTTGGCATGAAAGCTTTTAAACAGGCAGCAGAGCTCGAAATCGAATGGGGCAGGGAGATCATCGGCGACAGAATTGAAGGTCTCCTCATGTCTGATATCGAATCGTATATCAAATTCATGGCCAATAAAAGAGCTCAGCAGCTGGGCTTCCAGGCACCTTTTGAGGGATACAGGTCCAATCCATTGAGGTGGATTGTCGCTTATCAGGAAGTGGATATGGGCAAAACAGATTTCTTTGAACAGAAATCCAGACAATATACCAAAACATCCGATGCCAATGGGTTTGATGAGCTTTGAATTTAATTGAGCCGGCTTAAAAGTGCGAATCTGAGCCTGGCTCAAAATGGAGGAATTGAGCCAGGCTCAGAAGTGTGGAACTGAGCCAGGGTCAAAAGTGCAGGATTGAGCCAGGCTCAAAAAGGTTGGATTGAGCCTGGCTCAAAAATGCAGGATTGAGCCAGGCTCAAAAGTGAGGAATTGAGCCAGGCTCAAAAGAGTGGGATTGAGCCAGGCTCAAAAAGGTTGGATTGAGCCAGGCTCAAAAGTGAGGAATTGAGCCAGGCTCTAAAAGGTGAGACTGAGCCAGGATCAACTAATCAAAAAGGCGTATCCCCAAGGGGATACGCCTTTTCACCATTGCTCAAAATCAACCATTGTTGATAACGTATAGTTGTTATTCACGTCCAGCTACAGCGCCTAGCCCCTCGGGGTCAAATAACCCCAAGAGAATAAAAGGAAAGCCCGCCTTTTTTTCTCTTGGGAACATTTTCCTGTCGGGGCTGGACAAGGCGCTTCCGCTTTTGTCCTTATTTAACCAGCTGCCGCACCAGCTCTTTATTCCGGTCTTTAAACACTTCATTATGAGACGAAACCATGGCAAACGCTCCGGCTTCAGGCTCGATAAACTGCTTCGCTTTATTAACAGCATTGGCAGCATCCTGGAACGCACCGGCAATCAGGTTCAGTTTTCCTTCATGTTTAATGATATCCCCAGCAGCAAAAATGCCAGGAATCGAGGATTCACACATAGTGCTTCCTTCTATATAAAAGCTATCCATCATTTTAATATGAAGTTCGCTGTCTGTCAGAAGTGAGGCATCTTGGTCAAACCCATGGTTGATAATGACATCATCTATAGAGAGAGAGGAAGTTTCCTGGGTGACATTGTTTATCAGTTCCACCTGGTCGATGACATCTTCTCCATGTTTAGCAAGAAGTTTCGTTATGGATGTATTCAAGAATGTCTGAGCAGAACTGTTCATCAGTTGCGCCACTTGTGCTTCGTGTCCGCTCAACTGGCCTTTGCGGCAGGTGAGGTAAACCTGCTTAGCAATCGGGGCAAGTTCATTAGCCCAATCGATTGCCGAGTTGCCGCCGCCGGAAATGATCACGGTGCGGTCCTTGAAATACTTCAGTGATTTAACAGTATAATGCAGGTTTGATATTTCAAAGCGGTCTGCTCCTTCAATATTCAATTTCTGCGGCTGAAGGATCCCGCTTCCAACGGCGACGATCACAGTCTTGGAATAATGGACATTTCCTGATGCAGCTTTAAGCAGAAACAGTCCATCCTCGTCACGTGCAATCGAGACGATCTTCTCATTAAGGACCACTTCCGGGTTGAAAGTCAGGCCCTGTTGAACGAGCTGGTCGATCAGTTTAGCTCCTGGAGTGGGTACCAAGCCGCCTACATCCCATATCATTTTTTCAGGATAAACGTGGATTTTGCCTCCAAGCTGCGGCTGGAATTCAATAATTTTTGCCTTCATTCCTCTTAATCCACTGTAAAACGCCGAATAGAGTCCGGCGGGGCCTCCGCCGATGATGGTGACATCAAAGCATTCAGTTTCCTTCATAATGACCGCTCCTCATACTGTAATTTCTATAAATGTAAGAATCCTTCTCAATGTGAGAATGACAGAAAGTTTAAAAGATTTATAGTTACATTGTACCGAAACTGATAATCATTATCAATGTTTAATTAAAAATAACAGAGAGTTTATATGGTTCGCCTTCACACAGACCAATTAACATATAGGCTGCGTTAAAAAGCTTATCGTGAAAGATATGTCGATTGCGATTCCTGATAACAAAATCACAACATTATCGGATCGAACGGCTGCGGAGAGTCGACCCTTTTGAAAGCGCAAACGAGGATCATCCTTTTTCAAAGCGGTTATATTGTTCTGGATGGCAAAAGCATTACTAAGGAGGCACGAAGAACCTGGCGGGAAAAACTATTAGCACGAGTAAAAACGGAGGATATGGAATTGCTAATAATGCTTGAGCACAAAAATAACACCTGGTTTCAATAAAAATGTGTCTTAAAGGGATAAGAAAATTTCTTGCACTTAAAGCTGTACACATTGGGCATTTGCCGGCATATACAAAAACATAAGGATATAATTATTCAAAAAAATGAATATTCAATTCTGTGATACTTTTTATCAATTGTTTAAAAAACGGTTGATTATGTATAAAAATTCAGTATAATTAATTTTAATTCATATCAACTGGTGGAAGGGGAGCTTAGTTCGTGAATAAGGAAAAGGTGGTACTGGCATATTCCGGAGGGCTGGATACTTCGGTTTCAATTAAGTGGATACAAGAAAAGTATGGTTATGATGTCATCGCTTTGGGTCTGGATGTCGGGGAAGGTAAGGACCTTGATTTTATAAAAGAAAAGGCACTTCAAGTTGGAGCTGTAAAAGCGTATATGATCGATGCAAAGGAATTACTGGCTAAGGAATATATCCTGCCGGCACTGAAAGCTAACTGCTTATACGAAGGCAAGTATCCGTTGTCTTCCGCCTTGTCACGTCCCCTGATTGCAAAGCTGCTTGTTGATGTAGCGAAGCAGGAAGGAGCAGCAGCGGTCGCCCATGGGTGTACGGGAAAGGGAAATGACCAGGTGCGGTTTGAAGTTTCCATTAATGCCCTTGCACCCGAAATGAAAGTTATTGCTCCTGTAAGGGAGTGGGGCATGACCCGGGATGAGGAGATTCATTATGCACAGGAAAAAGGGATTCCGATTCCAGTCAACTTGGATAATCCTTACTCCATCGACTCAAATATATGGGGCCGTGCATGTGAGGCTGGTGTGCTTGAAGATCCTTGGGCAGAAGCACCTGAGGGAGCCTTTGACTGGACGAACCCAATTGAGCTGACGCCTGAACAGGCAGAAAATATTGAAATTGAATTTGTCGAAGGAGTTCCTACAGCGTTAAATGGTAAAAAGATGGAGCTTGTACCGCTCATTGAAACCTTGAATGAACTTGGCGGCAAACATGGAATCGGAAGAATTGACCACATCGAAAATCGTCTCGTGGGAATTAAATCGCGTGAAGTATATGAAAACCCGGCTGCTTTAATCTTGATTAATGCCCATAAAGAGCTGGAGTTTCTGACCCTGCCGCGCGAAATTACCGCTTTTAAAACAACAGTGGACGCACAGATGGCAAAACTGATTTATGAAGGCTTGTGGTATTCACCATTGAATAAAGCTCTTCAAGGATTTATCGACGAGACACAAACCGTCGTCACCGGGAAGATCCGTATCAAGCTTCATAAAGGAACACACTTTGTAACGGGGCGCCAATCCTCACACAGCTTATATAACGAAGAGCTTGCCACCTATTCCAAAGGAGATGCCTTTGATCATAATGCGGCAGTTGGATTTATAAAATTATGGGGATTAACAACAAAAGTGTACTCTCAGGTAAATAAAGAAACCGCTATTGGAAGTGCAGTCTTAAACAGTTCTACAGGGCCATAGGAGCAGCTTTGGAAATTGGAGGTAGATGAAAAATGACAAAACTCTGGGGCGGACGATTTACGAAGGAGACGAACAAATTGGTGGAGGAATTCACCGCATCCATTTCGTTTGATCAAAAGCTCGCACTTGAAGATATCGAAGGAAGTCTTGCTCATGCAAAAATGCTGGGTGAATGTGGAATCATCCCTTTGGAGGACGTCAAGTCGATCAGTGAGGGGCTTATACAGATAAAGAATAAAATAGAGAATGGAAACATGAAATATTCTGTTGAACATGAAGATATCCACAAGAATATTGAGAAACAGTTAATCGATTTAATCGGTCCAGCAGGAGGAAAGCTTCATACTGGCAGAAGCCGGAACGATCAGGTGGCGACGGATATGCATCTTTATCTCAACCGGAAAACAAAGCATATAATCGAACTCGTCAACGCTGTCCAGGAGGCCTTGCTAATTCAGGCACAAAACAATGTTGAAACCATCATTCCCGGCTATACTCATTTACAAAGAGCCCAGCCCGTGTCTTTCGCTCATCATCTATTGGCTTATTTCTGGATGCTGCAGCGTGATAAAGAGCGGCTGCAGGACAGCCTGAAACGGGTAAACTGGTCTCCGCTTGGAGCGGGAGCAATGGCAGGAACCCCATTTCCAATTAACCGTGAGCGTTCTGCTGAACTTCTAGGGTTTGATTATGTATATCCTAACAGTATGGATGCGGTCAGTGACAGAGATTTTATTGTCGAATTTCTTTCCATTGGTTCGTTGATCATGACACATATTTCCCGGTTGTCTGAGGAAATGGTGATTTGGTCGAGCCAGGAATTTCAATTCATAGAGCTGGATGACTCGTTCTGCACGGGATCCAGTATCATGCCGCAAAAGAAAAACCCTGATGTCCCTGAGCTTCTTCGTGCCAAAACAGGCAGAGTATACGGAAACCTGATTGGTCTGCTGACTGTCTTGAAAGGTCTGCCGCTCACCTATAACAAAGACATGCAGGAGGACAAAGAAGGAATGTTCGACACTGTTGAAACATTGGAAGGGTCGCTGGGGTTACTGGGTCCGATGATTGAGACCATGAAGGTCAACAAGGATGCCATGCGGGAGGCAGTCAACCAGGACTTTTCAAACGCAACCGATATAGCCGATTATCTCGTCACCAAAGGGGTTCCTTTTCGTGATGCTCATGAAATCATCGGGAAAATAGTGCTTTATGCGCTTAACGAGAATAAGTTTCTCCTGAATTTAACTATGAAAGAATACAAGCAGTTCAGCCACTTGTTCTCAGAGGATATATATACTGTACTCTCTCCGGAACATGTGGTGGGGGCAAGACAAAGCTATGGCGGCACCTCGCCTTCACAGGTTAGCGAGCAGATAAAATTAGCAGAGAAAAAGCTGATTCAGCACTTATGAAATAAATAATAGGCTGTTTTCGCATCCATTTTTGCTTTCGGATATCCCCGAATACTAAAGGTTTTTTCTCAAATCTAGGAGAGCAGCTCTATTCTTTTCATATTTACCAGGTTATTCCCGTGAATTCTGGTGGTTTATTTCAGAATTGGCGTCAAATAGCAACAAAGTTTACGAAAAGAGCCAAATAATAAAACGCCTCCACTCAAAAATGGAGGCGTTTTGCATTATCTAAGCTAAGCAGAATCAAGCACCTGTTTCAGAAGGGCTCTTTTCTTCATCGAAATCCGGTGCTACGGCCTTCCTAATAAAGAGAGCAGTGATGAAGGCAAGGGCGGCCAGCCCCAATGCGAACCAGTAAGCATGGTGGACACCATAGGTCATGGCCTGGTTAGCGACTTCCTCGGTGACATTTGTTTTCCCTTCAAGGTAGCTTGCCTCACCCTGTGTCATGATGCTGACAAAGACGGAAACACCCAATGCGCCGCCGATCGGCTGCAGCGTATTGGCGATTGCCGTACCATGTGGATACAAGTTTTTCGGCAGTTCATTCAGTGCATTGGTCTGGGCAGGCATCATGATTGCTGATATGGAGAGCATCAATATCATGTATGCCAGAATGAAGGCCCAAATAGGGACTGATGGATTTATATTACTGAAGAAAATCATGACTCCCAAAAGTGCCAGTGTTCCAGGAATGATTAGTTTTCTTGGACCGTACTTATCAAAAAGTGATCCCATCACAGGAGACATCAAGCCGTTCAGCAATGCTCCCGGCAGCAGCAGGAGACCTGCTAATTTTGCAGAGTATCCAAGCGGTCCTTGCAGATACATCGGCATCACGATTTCTGAAGCAAACATAGCCATGATGACGATGACAAATATGATGATTCCGCGTGCGTAGCTTTTATACTTGAAGACCCTGACATCGAGCAAGGGCTGATCGAGTTTCAGCTGCCGCAGTGTAAATACGATGATACTGATGAAGCTTACAGCCAGTATGGTAATGATCCTGACAGATGTAAAGCCAGCTCCTTCTTCTCCCGCGCTGCTGAATCCATAGACAATTCCTCCAATTCCGACGGAAGAAAGGATGATCGACAGGATATCCACACTTGGTCGTGTGACCTCCCCGACATTCTGCAAGTATTTTACCGCGAACAAGATTGAAAATATGGCAAAAGGAATGACGATAATAAACAACCAGCGCCATCCAAGCAAATCGACAATCACTCCGGACAAGGTAGGGCCGATTGCCGGGGCAAACATGATGACAAGCCCAAACGTTCCCATTACTTTACCGCGGACTTCAGGCCGGTACAGCAGCAGCAGGGCATTGAAGATAACCGGGATCAATAGTCCGGTTCCGACGGCTTGGATCATCCGCCCTGTCAACAGCATGGGAAAGTTCAATGCTGATGCGGCGATGATGGTCCCGAGCAGGAATATGGACATGACTCCTATGAACATCTGCCGTGTCGTGAACCACTGGATCAGCAGGGCGGATATCGGCATCAATACACCCATGACGAGCATGAAGCCTGTTGCCATCCATTGAACTGTCGGCGCATCAACGCTGAAAACAGTCATTAACTCAGTGAGGGCGATATTCAAAAGGGTCTCATTCAGTATCGCAAAGAAAGCACCTATCATGAATGTGACGAGTATCGCCTTAGTATTTATTTTTGTTTCCATAATAGCTCCTCCAAATCATTAAATTCACTTATCTATAATCGTTCATTTAGATAAAATACTCAAGTGATTGAGATAAGGAGGTGAATTCTTGAAACTATATGAGCCAAACCACGTATATAAGCTATATGAATGAAAGAAGGGGATCTAGTTGAATAATCAACAGTTCGTGGATATCAAATTGCAGGAAAACCATTCTCTTGCTGAGGTCCTGCAGCAGATCATAGAAAATAAAAGGAAAGAAATTGGTTCTCATCAAGATGTGGTACAGGAAGTAATACCAACTGGTGAAAATAAATACACCGTCATTTTAAATAGTATGGTCGCAAGCTAATAATAAAGGAGTGTGGTGCAGATGTTTGGAGAGAAGGCTGAATGTTCGATATGCTGCGGGGAGATTGAAGGCGACGAAGAGGTTTATGTGAAAATGCGCTGGCCGAAACGCAAAGGTATACCTGAAATCAAAGCCTACCTCAAAAACGGGAAAGTTCATATGTTCGAAGTGTTATGAAGAGAGATAGCTAAACAGGTGAGAGGGGTGTGTTGATATGAGCGGAATCATTATGGTTATCACCTTAGTTCTTTTAGGGGGATGCATCGCTTTTACCATAGTTCTGGCGTCAAAGGCTCTTCATAACTACTTTAATCAAAATAAAGGGCTGGATCAAAATACCGGCTTTGTCATATGCCCGTCTTGCAGTATGAAAAACAAGCGGCAGAAAAATGGACAGCAGTGCAAAAAATGCTATACACAATTTTAATAGATCCAGTCAATGAAAGAAGCCTGCACGAGTTGTGCAGGCTTCTTCTGGTTGTGCGCCTGGCATGGGTGCAATCTATAGGGTGTAAGTCCCGAACTGTGAAGGCAGAAGTAGCAGTTAGCTTAACGCAAGGGTGTCCATGGTGACGTGGAATCTGAAGGAAGCGAGCGGCAAACCTCCGGTCTGAGGAACACGAACTTCATAAGAGGCTAGTATTGTTGGACGAGTTTGCAACACAAAACAAAGTCCTTTCTGCCGAAAGCAATACAAAGTAAATGAAGCAGATAGGTGGAGGGAAAGATTGTACTTTTACCCAGGGAGGTCTGA
>NZ_VTEI01000014.1 GCF_008180415.1 Rossellomorea vietnamensis | reverse complement strand
CTTCCGCCCTTTTCGAATCAGAAGTTTTTGGGACAGCTTAAACAGGCCGAGGGCAGCGTACCGGTAAATGCTTGATACACTGATAGGAAAAGATTTCTTATGCATTTTCCTATACCTGCCTACAATGCTTTCCGGCGACCAGCCCAGCTTGAGTTTGGATAAGATATAGTCGACATCTTTTTGATCGACCGTGCGTCTAGAGCCACAGTTTTCCCGCTTGGCATCGTAGTCGAGCTGAGCCTGCAGGGCATTATAAGGCTTACAGCGTTTTAGCTCGTAATGAATGGTGCTCTTGCTTCTTTTCAACTGTGCGGCAATATAGGAGAGCGACTTCTTTTCCAGGCAATAACTTTCGATTAGTACACGTTCCTGTGGTACGATATGGGTATAGCTCATTTGGGAACACTCCTTAGTTGATTGGCGTTAACTATTGTGTACCCACTTGAGCTATTTTAATTTACGAGCCGTTCGACTTAATATGATAATCTATATTTTTAATCCATCCAAGGATAAAATTCAAAAAAGGTACACAACATAGAACGAGGAGGCTGATTACTATGAACGGAATCATTAAGTGGATTATCATTGCGTGCTTTGCTTCAGTGTTCTATCAATACCGCTACAAACTTCTGAATGGGCTGTTGAGCAATTTCACAGTCAGGAGGATGGTGGTCCGGGCAGCCATGAGTCTTCCATGGCTCCGGAGTAAGTTTCTTGGAGCAGCATTTCGTTAGTTCTGCATAAGCTAGTAAAAGTGAAAGATGTTCATCAATAGGCAGCGTATAGAATCGCCGACAGACAAGACTGTGGTGGTGATTGCCGGCTATTATTGAGGGCATCTTTTTTATTATGTGATTTTGTAATATTGCGGCTGCCAGGTATATTGAATACCGCTTCTGCGCAAAATTTCCTCGGAAAGTCCATTTAGCCTCCCCGGCATAATAAAGCGGAAGCGCTGTTCAGCGGTGTAAAGATTTCAGCTGAACATGCCGCCGGCGCTTTTGTTCTTTGGGTCCTGATATGCTGCCGGCAGAGCATCGAGTGAGTATACTGAAATCATATGCCTTTACTTTTTTCTGTGGTGGTGATTAAGTAGAAGAAAGTCAAAATTACCTAAAAAGGCAGAGGATAATTTTTGAATGCGAATCTTAATTATTTGTACTGGAGAACGATAGATTACTTAATAGTAGAAAAAGGGTATCGGATAATAAATATGTCTCAAGATCAGCTGCAGGTTTGGCTGGAGAATTCCTCATACAAACAGGCGCCGGTCATCAGGGTGGTTCGAGAGGATCTGGATTGGGGCAATAGGCTGAAGCGCGATGTTCACCTGACAGCTTTAAATAGTGAAAAAATCAGGAAAGCCCTTAAGAAAAATAAATTGATTGTGAAAAATTTTTATATAAGCGCCTATCACCCTGTTGATGACTATGAAGCAGTGATCACACAGGACTATGTCCTGCCTCAGGCAGCCAAGACATCTGTACAGACTTCGATCATTACTTTGGACAGCCTGGATAATGATATTTATAAAGTTTCAGGCCTTTTCAATGAGGAAGCACAGTGGAAAATCAAAGAAGATCCTGAAGAGATGGAAGTGCATGTATTGAAGGAGAATGTCCTGGCTTTTGCTTCTAATAAGGCAAAAGAAGAGAAGTCGCTTTTCTCTATGGGCAGACCGCTCTTTACCTATATGTTCATTGCGTTGCAGCTTGCCGTGTTCTTCATTATGGAAATGGCAGGAGGCAGCCAGAATACAGAGAATCTTATTCGGTATGGAGCTAAGTACAATCCATTGATAGTAGAAGGAGAATGGTGGAGATTCTTCACACCGATTGTCATTCACATAGGATTCCTTCATTTATTGATGAATACGTTTGCTCTCTATTTTTTAGGGTTGGCTGTTGAAAGGATTTTTGGAAGTTCCAGGTTTTTGTTTATCTACATCTTTGCCGGATTCACGGGAACACTGGCCAGTTTTGTTTTTACTAATTCCATATCTGCAGGAGCCAGCGGTGCAATCTTCGGCTGCTTTGGAGCTCTTTTGTACTTTGGCACAGTCCATCCTAAAATTTTTTTCCGGACGATGGGAACCAATATCCTGCTTGTCATCGGAATCAACCTTGCGCTGGGATTTACTCTGCCTGGGATAGATAATGCCGGGCATATCGGCGGACTGGCAGGGGGGGCGCTTTCAGCTGCCATTGTTCACCTTCCCCGCGGAAAAAGATGGGGAGTGCAGTTGTCTGCTGTCCTTCTGTCCGCGGCTGCCATCCCAGCGCTGCTCTGGTACGGATATCAACACGGACCGGTTCTGTTCGATCCTTCCATCAGCAATGCTGAGGCCCAGGAGAAGCTCAATGCCGGTGATATCAAGGGAGCTTCTGCTATCCTTGAGGATGTCATGGAAAAGAATGAGGCTGATAAACACAGTTACTTTTTGTATTCCATCGTTATGATTAAAGATGAGCAGTATAAGGAAGCTGAAATGCTCCTTAACCAAGCTTTGGAGCGTGACAGGGATTTTCCGGAAGCTCATTATAATCTGGCTATTCTCCTTCTTGAAAGAGGTGAAGAAACTGAAGCCAGGGAACATGCTGAAAAAGCATATAATTTACAGAAGGATAACAGTCAGTTCAAGGAACTTCATGAAAGGCTGCAGGCTGATGAGCCATCGTAAGGTTCTTAAACTTTACTTGAAGAAATATCCCGTCAAGCAATTAAATAAGATGCCTCGTATTTCAAGTGACTGCTTATCTAATGGGTACAGACATATAAAAAACATATGAAAACGCACTTGAATTCTCTTGGAATTCACAGTGCGTTTATTGTTAACTCAATATATTGGCGAATTTTAATCGCTTTTTTTATGCCACTTAGTCAGCCAAGCTTTTGAATGGGCTGCTATGGCAACGGGACAGGTATCTTTTGTTGAAGAAGTACGTATTCGCCTTCTTTAGTTGTAAGAAGTACGAGCAAGTCACCAGTATCAATACGAATGAGGATTAAAGGCATCAAACTGTCTATCGGATCCACGACTTTTCCGGTATCTGTCTTGATTCCGAGAAAGTAATTTTTATATAACCCCTCCCATAAGTTTCCCACAAGCTCGTTCCACTGCAATGTTGTGAATCCTCTTGGCGGATCTGAATTATATTCGGGTAAGCGGATTAACGGGATCTGCAAGTAATCCTTGCCGCTGATGTTATATTTCTTCATTGCTTTCTCCCAATTGTATTGAAGCTGCTGGTTCGCCACCTTATCCAAAATCATCCTCCATTCTTTTTCAGCAGCGCTGTCCGGCTTTCTGAATGAACTTAATGGACTGAAGTTAGAGTCGATAACATATAGCTGATCCTCTGACATACTCTGGGCACTCGTATAGTTTTCCTCGTCCGCATGTATTTCTGAATAATGAAAAGAGACAGCCTGCAGAAGGCTGCTTTCCTTTCCTGCTGCTGTATCCTCTTCGACTATCCTGTCTGTATTCTGCTCCCATTCACTCATTTTGGATGTTAATCTTCCATTGAAAAAGAGAAACCCGATATCCTGTCTCAAATTGGCATCCTGATCAAGCACGGAAGTTATTTTCCAATTCACTTCATATAAGTCATTCACTTTTTTCTCATTCAATGTTAACAGCGTGTCGGCTGATTGGTAGCTGGCCTTTTCGTTTAAGGGAAAGAATATGATGCTTTCCCTTGCAGCGGGGTTAAACAGCATGAACACCCACCATGTGATCAATATTCCTGCTGCTCCTGCTATGATAATCAAAGATTGTTTTCCTCTCATATTGCCCACCCACTTAATCAGGTTTGTCCCTTTTAGTGACATTGTATGTGCAGGGCAAAAAAAATATGTTGACAATGTATGATTTCAACCACGGATGTCTAGTATGGTAGATATGCTTTATTTATGAAATTATTGCCAGTTCTCTCAACGGAATCGGTAAATTGATTTTGCTATACAAAAGAGGTGAACTTCCGTGTCAGATAATAAAAAAACGGTTTCTGCTTCCCTTCAGGAGAATACTGATTATTTGAAAGATCTCCTTGCGGTTGATAAAAGTTTTGATGTCATTCAGCTCGACTTGTTCTATGCCGGCAGAAAGATGGCCATGTACCTTGTTGATGGATTTGTAAAAGATGATATTATGCACTTTTTAATGAAGCTGCTTGCTGATCTTGATGAAGAGCAGCTTGATGGCGATACCCTGCAGAAGCTGATGAAAACGTATATCCCTTATGTGGAAGTAGAGGAAACCGATGACTTGAATAATGTAGCTGACATGGTGCTGGCCGGTCCAACAGCTTTGGTGGTAGATGGAGTAGACAAGGTCATTTTGATCGATGCCAGGACGTACCCTGTCAGAGGCCCGCAGGAACCTGATATGGAAAGGGTAGTACGGGGAGCGAGAGACGGCTTTGTTGAGACACTGGTTTTCAATACTGCTCTGACCAGAAGAAGAATACGGGACCGCTCATTAAGGATGGAGTATCTGCAAATTGGCAGAAGGTCCAAGACGGATATCGTTGTCTGTTATTTAGAGGATATTGCCGATCCGGCACTCGTCAACCGTATCAAAGAATCACTATCAAAGATAGATACAGACGGTCTGCCGATGGGAGAAAAGACATTGGAAGAATTCATATCCGGCAGGCATTGGAATCCCTATCCGATGGTAAGATACACGGAAAGGCCGGATACCGCTGCGGCCCATTTGTATGAGGGGCACGTCTGCATCATGGTGGATGGGTCGCCAAGCGTATTGATTACCCCGACAACTTTTTGGCACCATTTGCAGCATGCCGAGGAATATAGAAATAAGCCAATGGTCGGAGCCTATCTGAAGTTCGTCCGTTTCATCGCCGTATGGGCGTCTATTTTTCTTCTGCCGCTTTACTATCTTTTTGCCTCCCAGCCTGATTTGCTTCCTGCTGCTTTGGACTATGTAGGTCCTGATGATACAGGTGAAGTACCGCTTATCTTTCAGTTCCTGATAGTGGAAATCGGTATTGATATGCTGAGGATGGCCGCTATACATACACCGACCTCACTTGCCACAGCTCTTGGCCTTGTAGCTGCCTTGATGATTGGGCAAGTGGCAGTTGAAGTGGGCTTGTTCATCAATGAAGTGATCCTGTATCTTGCAGTCGCCGCCATAGGTACATTTGCGACACCAAGCTATGAATTGAGCCTGGCAAACCGGATTATCCGGATTGCGCTGTTGATTTTGACCGCCTTGTTTGGAGTTTACGGACTTGTGATAGGCATTACGGTATGGATTGTGCTTCTGTCGAGAATCAAATCGTTCGGTGTCCCTTACATGTGGCCATTGATCCCATTCAACTTCAGGGCAATGAGGGATGTGCTGTTTAGGTCGCCGATGCCATTGAAAAACAGGAGACCGAGGTTTCTAAATCCTCAAGACCCTGACCGTTGATAAAAAGCAGTGCTCTTATGGGTGCTGCTTTTTTCTTTTCTCTAATAACGATCCCTCAAAGAGATATCATTTATTGCAGCAAGTCTAAAGAATTTTATTGGAATAATCATGCACAGCACCTTCTAAATCATTATTACGGAAGAAACAAGGGATTTTCTTGAGAAGAGAAAGACTTTATTTTATACTGAAAGGGTTAGCAAAGCTTGAAAGACGGTGCGGAAATTGAAAAACATGTATGATGTTCAGCAATTGTTAAAAAAGTATGGAGTCTTCATTTACCTGGGTGACCGAATGGCAGATTTGGAAATGATGCAGGAAGAAGTGAGAGAACTGTATAATACAGGCTTGATCAGCGCAGCTGACTTCCAAACGTCCATGCTGGTTCTGCGGAGTGAGCTCTCGAAGGAAAACAAAAACTAGAAACAGGGTGAAATTATTGATGTCAGATAAATGGCTCGTTGGTGTGGATTTAGGCGGAACTACAACGAAAATAGCATTCATAAGTTTTTACGGTGAAATTGTACATAAATGGGAGATTCCCACAGACACCTCTGAAAATGGAAAAAATATAATAGTGGATATCGCAAAGTCAATCGACCATCATCTGGATGAACTTAAAGAAACCAAAGCCAAGCTGAAAGGTATTGGGATGGGAGCTCCTGGACCGGTTGACATGGATAATGGCATTATTTATGAAGCGGTCAACTTGGGCTGGGATAAGAATACACCTTTGAAGGACCTTCTTGAAGTAGAGACAGGACTGCCATGTGTTATCGACAATGATGCAAACTGTGCTGCTCTAGGGGAGATGTGGAAGGGTGCAGGGAATGGTGCGAAGGATATTGTAGCCGTAACATTAGGAACCGGAGTAGGGGGAGGAGTCATCACTAATGGTGATATCGTCCATGGAAGCAAAGGTGCAGCCGGCGAAATCGGGCACATTACTGTAATGCCTGAAGGAGGTTTTCGATGCAACTGTGGGAAAACCGGCTGCCTGGAAACAGTCGCATCTGCAACGGGTGTTGTACGCTTAGCTCTTCAAGCTCTTGAAAACAGTGAAGAAGCCTCTGTGCTCCGCTCTGGTTTACAGACTGGAGGAGCACTTAGTGCGAAAGAAATTTTTGATTCTGCTCGTGAAGGAGACGCCCTCGCGGTTTCAATCGTGGATAAACTCGCTTTCTATTTGGGGCTTGCGATTGCCAACTTGGGCAACGCTTTAAATCCGGATAAGATAGTACTGGGAGGAGGAGTGTCCAAAGCAGGAGAAGTCCTTTTGAATCCGGTTGATAAGTATTTCCATTCCTTTGCATTCCCAACAGTGGCATCTTCAACTTCCATCTCTATTGCTAAGCTGGGCAATGATGCGGGCGTGATAGGCGGGGCTTGGCTCGTGAAAAATAAACTTGATTGAACACGCACTAAATAAGTACTAAAGAATACTTGCTGAAGAAAGTGCTGATCATAAATGATCAGCACTTTTTGTAGTATCTAAGGAAATATAAAATCAACCTATCTTTGGAACATCTGCCTGCCGGGCTAACCAGGGCATTTCCGCTTTTTTAGGAATGAGAGAGTGGCACAGAAGAAAAAATTGGTTTACAGCAGTTATCTATAAAATTGGTGAAATTTAACTCTGGCTTATTTACACAGTCGGGAGTATGGTGGTGAACAATGAATCATTCGCCATCTAATGCAGAACTGGAATAAGTTCACTGAGAGTGTTATAATAATAGGATGGTCTAAAAAAAGACATAATATAGGGCATAATGGTTCCGTTTAAAATCATAGCTATACAAATATGCCTGCAATAGGACAGTGTTGAATTACTCAAAGAAAGATCTGCTTTCAATAAGCTGAGACTAAAGGACGCACCTATAGAAGGAATTGTTAAAATGGACTGGGTATATGGTAGGGTTTAAAAAAAAATAACCTATATTTGAAACTTTTACCGGTTTGGCTCGTCTTATATAAGGGAATTGAAAATCACCCTAATACATTAGTTTAAACTGTTTAAATTAACTTACAATTGACGGAATGTAAAAAAAGTATTAAGATATTGAATGATTATCAGGTGGAATCACCTGATAATGTAAAAATGAGTCAATATCTTCCATCAGAAAGTTGCTGCGCAATTAATCGCAGCAAGGAGGTAAAAAAATGAAAAACCTAAAAATGCCAAAAATATCACTGGTTATCATTGCTTCGGTGTTACTCTGGCTCAAAACGTATATTGTCTATCAAACTAGTTTTGATATCAAAATTGAAAATGTCATGCAGGAGTTTATCCTGCTTATAAACCCATTAAGCTTTTTGCTGTTTATTTTTGGGGTAAGTTTATTTATGAAGAATGAGAAATCGAGGGTAAGGTATATTCTGATTACCAGTTTTGTGCTTTCCTTTATTCTCTATGGAAATGTTGCTTTCTACAGATTCTTTGACGATTTCCTGACTTTACCGGTATTGATGCAGACCAGCAATTTCGCCGACTTGGGTACAAGTGCAGGTGAGATTGTCAGTTGGTCAGACTCCTTGTATTTCATTGATACTGTAATTCTTGCCTTGTTCATCAAATTTAAACCATCCATCCTGGAAGTGAACACATTCAGCAGGGTGAATAGAAGAGCTTACTTTTTTGTTGCAATCGCTCTTACGTTCTTTAATCTTGGTCTTGCTGAAGCAGAAAGACCACAATTGTTGACACGTACTTTTGACAGGGAAATACTTGTAAAAAACATTGGGACATATAACTACCACATTTATGATGCGTTCCTTCAGTCTAAATCGTCAGCACAGCGTGCGCTTGCTGACGGCAGTGAACTTGCTGACATCGATAACTATGTACGGGCCAACCATACCAAACCAGATGATGAGCTCTTTGGAGCGGCAAAAGGAAAGAACCTCATCGTTATTTCTTTGGAATCACTTCAGTCATTCCCGATCAATAACACCATGAATGGTGAAGAAGTAACGCCATTTTTGAATGATTTCATCAAAGATAGTTACTATTTCGATAATTTCTACCATCAAACTCAGCAGGGGAAAACATCTGACTCTGAGTTTATCCTGGATAACTCTCTTTATCCATTGAACCGTGGAGCGGTGTTCTTCACTCACTCTGGAAATGAATATCAATCCATGACAGACAGGCTGAATGATGAAGGCTATTTTACTTCAACAATGCATGCCAACAATAAGAGTTTCTGGAACCGTGACATCATGTATGATTCTCTTGGATACGATAAATTTTATTCAATGACAGAGTATGAAATTGATGAAGAGAACTCCGTTAACTGGGGAATGAAAGATACACCATTCTTCCTGCAGTCCGTTGAGCACATGAAACAAATGGAGAAACCTTTCTATACCAAGATGATTACGTTGACAAACCATTATCCTTTTTATCTTGACGAAGAGGATAAGTATATAAACGAGTTTAATTCAAATTCAGGTACTCTGAACCGTTATTTCCAAACTGTACGTTACATGGATGAAGCAGTAAAAGAGTTCATTCAGGAATTGAAGGACAGCGGTGTATATGATGATTCAGTGATTGTCATGTACGGAGACCATTACGGTATTTCTGAAAACCATAACGTTGCAATGAGCAAATACCTTGGAAAAGAAGTGGATCCTTTCGTCAGCACCCAGCTTCAGCGTGTACCGCTGATCATCCACATTCCGGGTATGGAAGACGGAAAGACGATTTCCAAAGTGGGCGGTCAAGTCGACCTTCGTCCAACACTTCTTAATCTTCTTGGAATTGATTCAAAAGGAGATATACAATTTGGATCAGATTTATTCTCTAAAGAGCATGAGGACTTGACTATCTTACGGGATGGCCGTTTCATCACAAAGGATCACGTGTATGCCGGCGGCGAGTGTTACAACAAAGACACTGAGCAGCCAGATGACATGAAATTCTGTGAACCTTTGATTGAAAGTACTCAGCAAGAGTTGAACTACTCTGATCAAATCATATATGGAGACTTGCTTCGATTCTATGAACAAAAAAATGCAGCTCTTTCTCCTATAGAAGAGTAACCAAAAGCCTGCGGATGGCCCGCAGGCTTTTTTGTTGTGTTTCGGGAATTAAAAATCACCCTCTTTGGATAAATTTAAGCTATATTATTCAAGTCCAGCTTTAATGCCTAGCCCCTCGGGATCAAATGTTCCAAAGAGAATAAAAGGGAAGACGGCCTTTTTTTTCTTTGGAACTTTTGCCTGTCGGGGCCGATCAAGCGCTTGCGCTTTTGTTCCTAAAAAGAACGATTACCATTATAGGGTTGAGCATTTTGACTGTTTTAAATCCAGCCCCTTTTGTCCGTACCGGCTGGGTGGGCCTAGTCCCCTAGGGGGCACTTAACCTAAGAGAATAACAGGGAAAGCCCTTCTTTTTTCTTGTCATTAAACTTCTTTTGCAACATACATGTAGTAAGAGAGTGTGATTACAGGGGGTATGAACATTGGAAGTACAACTTAGAAGAGGCGATACTTTTTACTATTACAGTCAGCTGTTTTATCTTCCTCTACAGCTGATTATTGATTCTAACTCTGACATGGCCGGCAATAGTCTGCAAATCGGTCAAACCGTAAGTATTCCCGGTTTCTATATCGGAAATTATACAATTAGGCAAGGGGATACCTTTTGGGGAATAGCCAGGAGAAGAAACCTGTCAGTTGATGCGCTGCTGCTGCTCAATCAAAGTCTGAATCCCAGTGCCTTGCAGGTTGGAGATGACATCAGCATCCCGCTGCGGATTACACAGCCGGTTGTAATGGGGCAGCAGGCTTACTCTTTTGGGATATTGGATCAGGATATCAAAAGATTAAAGAATGCCTTTCCTTTTATTAGAGTTAACGAGTTCGGTGAATCTGTCCTTGGAAAGCCTCTATATGAAATACAGATTGGAAATGGAGAGAAAAAGGTTAATATTAATGCCTCCTTTCATGCTAACGAGTGGATTACGACCCCGATATTAATGCGGTTCATGAATGACTACTTATTATCTTTGACCAATCGGGGGACCATCAGAGGGGTGGTTATTGAACCTCTGTATTCAAGTGTTACCCTTTCCCTTGTTCCGATGGTGAATCCCGATGGTGTGGATCTAGTGATAGAGGGGCCGCCGCCAGCCCTCAGGGAGGAACTGGTTGAGTTCAACAAGGGAAATACGAATTTTTCTGGGTGGAAGGCTAATATCAATGGTGTCGATTTGAATAATCAATATCCTGCCAAATGGGAGTTGGAGAAGGAAAGAAAAGAGGAAAAAAGTCCTGCTCCCCGTGATTTCCCGGGCTATAAGCCATTATCGGAACCTGAAGCAATAGCAATGGCTGAATTGGCAAGGGACGGAGATCTCGACAGGGTACTCGCCCTGCATACCCAAGGGGAAGAATTTTATTGGGGCTTTGAGGGGATGGAGCCTCCGGAATCCGAGATGCTCGCAGAGGAATTCGAAAGAGTAAGCGGGTACCGGTCGGTTAGATATATAGACAGTTTTGCTGGATACAAAGATTGGTTTATCCAAGAGTTTCAGCGTCCAGGTTTTACTATTGAACTTGGAATGGGCATCAACCCGCTGCCTCTATCTCAGTTTGATCGGATATATGAGTCGGTTCTTGGGATTTTTCTTGTATCAATCTACCGATAAGGTGTATTGCAGATTGTTATATTAGTAAATGCGAGGTAAAATGTACTATAGTCTTTTTCACCTGTAAAAGGTTGTTCAGAGGTCAAACCCTGACAGCCTTTTTTTAGGGCTGGCCAACAAGAGAACGTTCATTTCAGTTTATTTGGACTGCCGGAAAGTTACGCACAAAGATAGAAGTGTTCAATCACACTTGTCACCTCGTGGAGGGGGATGAGTAATGTTTAAAAAAATTTATCTAATTCTTTTAAAAACTTGAAACATTTTTAGTGAAATAACGTACTAATTAGTAGAAAGAAAAATTGGAGGAGGGAATAAATATGAATAAAATACATAGGCTGCTTTTACTTTTATCATGTTTATTTCTCTTAGCCTCCTGCAATGGTGATCTTCCTGATAATAAGCCGGAAGAACAACCTGTTTCAAAGAAAGAACAAGTGGATGAGCAAGAGGCTGCCGAAAAAGAATTGATACCTCTTGCATTGGAAGAGAACTCATTTCAGAGAGTTATTGATTGGATTGATAATGACAGGGTCTTAATTTTATCTAAATCAGATAATGAGAACCTGTTAATAGATTATAATATTTTCAGCGGTGAACAAAAGCAGTTGTTTTCAGATGAGGAAGTCATTGTGGATGCCAAGATAAGTCCTGACAGACAAAGGATTTTAGTTCACAGTTCCCCTCTTACGTATTCGGCAGCCATGACGGTAATTGACCTGGATGGAAATATGATTTTTCAAGAAGAAATCGACTCGTATGAATTGGCTTTTGAGTGGAATGGAGACAATACCGATCTGCTTTTCGTAACCAGCTTTGCAGAAGACTGGACCTTTGAGACTTTGCTGGCAGATCTTTCGGAAGGAACCTTGTCAGCGGTGGAATCACCTCAGCCGTTCATTAAGTGGCACACAGAGAACAGTTTCCTCTTCCAAGATTGGTCTGAGGAGAGCATTAGTCTTACAGCTCCATTATATTCCCGGAACTTATACACAAAAGATAAAGTGCTTGTTGAAGAAGAAACAATTCATTTTAATACAATTTCCCCCTATATCTTATCCATTTCAATGGACGAAGTAACAGAAGGGAATGCTGTTTATCAATTTATAACAGAAGAAGGAACGATAGCTTCTTCTACTGAACAGCCCCTGCTGAGCAGCTATTCTAACTGGATGATTCCTTATTATGATAAGATAGATTCTGAACATGCACTCGTCTCTTTCGCTGCCGGTGAATCCATGCCTGAAGACACCTATCAGGGGGCCTTCACTTTGGAAAAGTGGGATTTGAAAACGGGTCAGCGGGAAGTCATCCTGTCCGGAATTCAAAATGAACCTCTCCAATGTTCGCCATCAGGTGACTATTGTTTAACTGGATATGATTTAAGGCAGGCCGTCGATTTACGGACTAAAGAGACTGAAGATATAATTACCGTTAAATAGAAAGGATGATTCAATATGGCCATAGTGGATGTTACCGTTATCCCAATCGGAACCGCGACACCAAGCGTAAGTGATTACGTTGCTCAATTGCAAAAAATACTGAAGAGACATGAAGAACAGGGAACTATTTCATTTAAACTTACTCCGATGAGTACTTTGATAGAAGGTGAGCTGTCAGATTTGTTCCGTGTGGTGCAGGAAATTCATGAGGCGCCTTTCGATGAGGGAATTCAAAGGGTTGCAACGAATATCCGGATTGATGACCGCAGGGATAAAAAAAGGAAAATGGAAGATAAGCTGGCTTCAGTCGAAAGCAAGATGTAAGGATGCCGGTATCTTGCTTGAATATTGAATAAAAAAATGGAGCCGAAGGGCTCCATTTTTTTAGTGTCCGCCAGGATAACCTGAGTGAAGGACGGTCATGATCGTGAACCAGCCAAAAACGCCGAGTGTTCCTACTCCGAAAAGAATGCCTAAAGCATTTTTGTTTTTCAACGCACTTATGCTGCCGAATAGAGCAAGCAAAGTCACTAGAGCTGTAATAATAACAAAACCCATCGGTCAAAACTCCTTTCAAATTAATCCCCTTTTACCATAAGTCCCAAAAGTGAGATAATATAATTAGCATATGTAATAATGTGCACTTACATATATTTTATATTTTTTTAATGCATTTGTACAGTTCAAATGTTTGACACTTCTTTGTCCAAAATCATTTCTCTTCTTTCCTCTTTCAATCAATAGCAAAAACTCTGTAATAACTGGGAGATAGAAAAAGCGGGGAGAATCTGCCTTCTTTAGACATCTTCTTTGTAATTATTTTAATATTATATCAGGTTTGATACAATTAATTAAACGATATTTTGGAGGCAGTGCTGATGAAGTGGAAGAGATTACCTTTAGGTCCTTTGCAAACGAATTGTTATTGTTTATGGAATGAAAAGAAAGAATGTATAATTTTTGATCCCGGTGAAGAAGCGGGAAAATTGAATAACTGGCTGAAAGACAATCGATTGAAGCCTCTTGCAATTCTGCTGACCCATGCACATTTTGATCATATCGGTGCAGTCGATAAGGTCAGAGAGAAATACGATATCCCTGTTTATGTTCATGAAAAAGAGGCAAAGTGGCTCATGGATCCGTACTTGAATGGTTCTCAGCACTTCGCAATGAGCAGTTTGTTAAAAATCAAACCTGCAGAGTACATATTAACCAATGAAAAGACACTATCCATAGGGGATATCACATTAAAGTTATTCTTAACACCCGGGCATTCACCTGGAAGCATCTCCTATTATTTTGAAGAGGAGGGGGTCGTGTTTGCAGGTGATACTCTGTTCAAGGGAAGCGTGGGAAGAACGGACCTGCCTGGCGGAAACTCTGGGGAGTTAATAAAAAGCATCCATAATCACCTGCTGACTTTGCCGGAGGATACAATCGTTTTATCAGGCCACGGACCTGAAACTACTATAGCGGATGAAATGGATACCAACCCATTTTTAAATGGCTTTTAAAGGGTCTTATCACCCAAAGGCCTTTTTAAACAGAATCTTTCGGTTCAGGCTGCATGGATTCGCGTGCAGCATGTGCTGGTTCTGGAATAAATGGCGAACATAAAAAAATCCTTAAAGCTAAAAGCTTTAAGGGTTTTTTTATTAGTGCGCTGCGCCTGGCGTCATCATGAAAACAGTCCAATATGTGAAGCCGGCAAAAAATACAGTTAAGTATCCGAAGAAAATATAAATATACATACGCTCAGATAATTTCAAGTAACCCAGCAGAATGAAGAATCCTGTTTGTCCTAAAAAGATCAGTGAAGTCGTTTTCATATCTCCAAGGAAAAACATGACTGCAAATATTCCAGTCCAAAATCCCAATACTCTGTACATACGATCCATATGTATCCCTCCTTTGCACCCTCAGTCCATCAATAAACATTATAAAGGAAAAATCCATCAAAAGTAAATAATCTTTGTTGCCAGTTTGTGACGATTACGTAAATAGGCTGCAGAACTCTTCTGATTTTATATTAATATACCCTTCATACTCGTTGCTTTACAATAAAATATTATTTTTTCTATAGTTTTTTTAAACGAAAATATAAGAATTTATGGATTTGGCTGCCTAACACATTAGATTAATCCACAAGAGGCCTTTCCAGTAATCAGGCTGTGTGTATCCATGAAGGCTGGCCATGAATAAGGAGCAGCCTTTTGGAAGTTGTCTCTTGAATGATGCCCTTTTTGGTATATAAACTCAGCGGAAAAAATCAGAAAAAAAATAAAAACAACAAAACAGGATAATCTGGTGTACATTAGTTATACATGTGGTATACAATTAATATATAATTTGTATAAGCTGAATCTAGGGAGGGTGTAAGGATGAACAAATTGACGTTTTTTACGTATCCCAGTTGTACATCGTGCAGAAAAGCAAAGAAATGGCTGACTTCAAATGCAATAGATTTTGAAGAAAGACATATTTTCAGGGAAACTCCGACTACACAGGAGATTATAGATTTACTTTCAATGACCACAAATGGTGTGGATGAAATTCTCGCAACGCGCAGTCAAAAATATAAAGCACTGGGAGTTGAAATAGAAGACCTCAGTCTCTCTGAAGTTGTAAAACTGATTTCAGAAGAGCCCAAGTTGTTGAGAAGGCCACTGCTAACTGATGGAAAGAAACTTGTAGTGGGTTATGATCCCGAAGGACTGAGAAGTTTGACTAATAAAAGATCAGTGTATGAGCTGACTATTTAGAAAAAACTTCTCCCTTGTCCATTGGAATCTTTCCTCAATCCTTTTGGATAGCCGCCAGCACATCTCTTCATTTTCTTGTCCCTTATTTTAAAAAGGCTCTTTTCGAAAACTTAGTTGCTATTATACTAAATCCGAAAAATAACCCTATTAAGAGAGAGCCAAACTGGTAAGACCGAAAAGAAAAGAGCTGCTCTCCCTTGATAAGAGTTAAAACTCTTAGTATCCGGGGAAAATCCGCTCTTGGTTTTTTTTCGAAAGCAGCAATATATGCGAAAACAGCCTTTAAAAGAGAGGAAGGCTCCTTTGCAGGAATTTTCCTCTCTTTGTTTTGGCTCTTTTTGTAAACTATGGCCATATTTAAGTGGAAATAACCTAATAGAGATAAACACCGATTCAAGGTTTTTCCGAAAGCAACAATTTATGAGAAAACAGCCTTTGTTCAGTGAATACTGGGCTAGCTGGATTCGAACCAACGCATGTCGCAGTCAAAGTGCGATGCCTTACCGCTTGGCTATAGCCCATTGATTAGTGCTGCTTTCAATACTAGTATGAAAAAAAATAAAAAAAATATACAAAAAAAGAAGGGGAAATTAAAATTTTGTCGAATTTCTGTATTGAATAAATGAAAGGTGGTGCAGCCAATATACTATTCCATTGAAGCCCTGGCTGATTCTATGTTGAAAAAAGCTGTTACAAAGAACGTCACAGACATCCACTTGTTTCCACGAAAAGATGATTACCTCATGCAGCACAGAAGCAATGGGATCCTCACTCCCAATATCAGCATTCCGATTCCTGAAGGAGAACGATTGATTTCCCACTTTAAATTCATGGCTTCCATGGATATAGGTGAAAAAAGAAAACCTCAAAGCGGGTCTTTCACCTTCCGAATGATGGGAGGACCGCTCGACCTCCGTGTTTCCACACTGCCTACTACCGGCCTGAAAGAAAGTCTTGTCATTCGAATCCTTCCTCAGCAGTTGAACGTGCCTCTCGAACGATTAGCCCTGTTTCCATCTTCAGCACGAAAGCTTCTGGCTTTATTGATGAACTCCCATGGCCTCTTAATTTTCACAGGGCCGACTGGTAACGTCATGTAGATACTATAAAACAATTAATTAAAGTGCACCTTAGTAATTACCACGAGATCTTTTCCAACTTTATTCCGTTTGTACTTTGGAGGCTGGGGAACGAGCCTGTATTCTATTCTCCGTATAAACCGAGAAATGAATTCTTTTTTCTCAATCCTTGTAAGAGCATAAAAGGTTTGGTTAAATGTAAATATGATCTCTTTGATGGCTTCTGTATCTACAACTACAGGAGCCTTTATTTTTTTTATCTTTTCTTGTAGATCTTCATGGGCATCGGAAGTTTCCCTCATGCGTTTTTCAAATTCCTCATCAGTGATTAAGTCATTTGCCCAAGCACGCTGATATTTTTCTCTCTTTCTTTCCACATGTTTTTTTTCTTTCAGAAGCTGTTCACGTTCATCATTTTTCTTGATTGGAGGTACCGGTTGAAGCTCATTCAATATTACATCTTTCATGTAGTGCTGAAGGGCCTCGATAAATCGTTTTTCATCGATGGTTTTCATTTTACGTCCTTGCTTATAACATCGCTGGCATTTATACATTATCAAGTAGGCATCATTTCTTAAATTTCTATTGACGGATAAAGCCTGCCCACATTCATGACAGGACAGAAGGGACTGGAATAAATAAGTGGTCTTAACATCTCTTTTCTGATTAATAGAGCGGTCTTCTAAGATCGTCTGCACCTTTATGAATTCATTTTTGCTGATGATTCCCTCATGGGTGTCCTCAAATACTTTATCATTCCATCGCGTAGCTCCATATAAAGCGGGATTCCTAAATACCCTCAGTACTCCCTGGGCATGCCAATTTCGATGGTTATAAGATTGGTTAAGGTATTCAGCTATCTTTTGGGCTGAAGAGCCTGATTTTAGCTTATCAATCATTTCTAATACTATTTGGGAGTCTTGGTTCTTAACTAATCTTTCTTCAGGTGAAAGGTCAAAACCAAACGGCACATTACCCACACGTTCTCCTTCAGATACCTTTTCTTCTAGGGCCATTTTAATACGCTCCGATAAATTGTCTGTTTCCCATTCAGCAAGCGCGGCCACTATGGTGATAAAGAGTTTCCCCATAGCTGTGGAAGTGTCATAGGGTTCGGTGGCTGACTTGAAAGCACACTTGTGTGTTTCCAAAAACTCCAATAGTTTATGGAGGTCTTTTACCTTTCGGGTAAAACGGTCTAGCCGGTAAACTAAAATAGTTGAGATAGATCCAGCTTTTATGTGCTCCATCAGTAACTGCAGTTGTGGCCGATTAGTGTCCTTGGCTGAAACACCTTCATCAACATAATACTTAAAATCATTCCAACCCAAAGCCGTACAGAAGGCTGTGAGACGTTCTCTCTGTGCGGAGATGGAATATCCCTCTTTGGCCTGTTCAAGCGTACTGACACGAATATAGATTCCTACAGTCATCTTTTCACTCCTTTCTTTAATCATGATATATGAGTTTATTTATATTTTGTCGTGTTAAATGATTCCATAGCATAGTTTGAAGACCTTCTAAGAATCTGTGATATTCTTTTTTCTGCTAATTCAGGAGTGACTCTAAACAATCGGGCAGTCTCTTCTATGCAGCCAGGTTCCTCGAAAGGGATGTATTTTATCATGTGGAAAGGAATAGCTGCATAGAGGGTAAAAGCAGTTGCATCCCATTCCTGTAGTTCTCTGAAAGGATTGGGCATATTACTCTGGACGCCTGCATGCCTTTGAATGTGACAGAACTCATGAAAGAAGGCTTCACGTTTCTCTTCTTCGGTTAAACCGTTCTCCAAGGAGATGACACGGCATCTCCCTACTATGTAATGAGTCGTTTTTAACTTTGAAGCGTTGATGAAGATGTCAAACCTTCTGGCGATGTATTTAATATTTATGTGCGAGGGAAGAGTGATTCCCATTCGTGTGTACTTTTTTGTGATCCAATCTTCCAGTATGGTTGTTTTGTAGTAGTCCAAGCAGCTCACCTCAAAGAACATTATACAAACAAACGTTCGCTTTTTACAATAAAAAGAAAAAGTCCAGTATCTGGACTTCAGGATCTTTCACTTGCGCATATTAATTTATTTCACCTATTAATTATCTTCGTTTTCTCTTTCTTTAGCCATCTCCACAATTGCCTGGAACTGTCTCTCTAATAACTTAATATCCCCAGGGCTGAGTTTCTTCCAATCCTCAATATTGAAGAATCCCATTTGTTCTATACCGTACTTTTTAACGAGTTTGTTTATTTCATCAAGAGGATCAAAATTATTTTCAGCTGATTCTTTTATGTAATTACCAAGAAGGAAATCTGTTGATACCTCATATAAATTAGCAAAGGTTAAAATCATATCGGTGTCTGGCTTTCGATAATCTCTTTCATATCCGGACAATGTGGAATTGGAAATTTTCAATTTCTTACACACTTCTGTTTGAGACCAGCCTTTTTTCTCTCTAGCCATTCTCAGTCTATTTCCTAATGTGGACATAATAATCCCTCCCCATCCCATAAAGCAATTTTACCCCTTTTGCACAAATAAGAATTATTTTTGTGCGAAATGCCAAAATAATGTTGACATACGCAAAACGCACAAATATAATGAGGTTAAGTAAAGCGCGTAACGCGTAAAAGAAAGAGGTGAATATCGTTGGAACTTGGCAAAAAAATTCGTTCACTAAGAGAAGCTAGAGGAATTACAGCAACGTTTATAGCAAAAAAGTTAGGTTATAAATACGTTTCTAGCTATACGCGATTAGAAAACGGAGACTCTAACATTAGCTTAGAACAAGCCAAAAAAATAGCAGATATTTTGAATGTTGATATAAATGATTTTTTTTATAAAGAAAATTTACGCGAATCGCACAAAGAAGATTCAGCTTAGTTTATTAGCATTCCCACCTAACGCCAATTTATAGGAGGTGTTCATCCTGGTCCGATTAGATATAGAAGTCGAGCCGCCGGATATCAGCAAGGAAACCATGAAGGAAATGTCAGCTTTCTTCTTGAAGACGTCCATTCCTCGGATCCTTGCTGACATGAAGAAGACTAAAGAACAGGAGGAAGAAGTTAAATGACGGAAGTTATTCAGGCAAAACCTTTAGTAATTGCAGTCGATGGAGTAAAGACTCCTGACTACGTGTTAATTGAAGAATTATATGGTGATGAATTTCGAAGTGAGATCCAAGAAAATGTAGACTACTGCAATCGAGAAAATAAAGATTGGAAAGTGGAAATTCTTGCTGATTTAGGCACCAGTATTACACAAGCGATTGTATTTGCTACTTCTTCTTATTGCTATCTCTATGATGTCTCGTTAAGACGCAAAAAGATTAACGATAGACAATTTATCGGACGTGTTGATTCCATGCTGGTTCTGAAAGTCATGAATAGCATCAAAAATTAATGAGCTGCAAAGCTCACTTCTTTTTACGCTTACTCGCGAAAAATGCTGTAGAAGCAAGTCGAAAGAGTAAGAGTTTAGCAGAATAGCATTTTAATTGTCGGAAAGTGTAGTGGATAACCAGTTCGGAAGATAACTAGTTCATAAAAGGATGTGAACAAGATGGGAATCAGTACAGAGATTATCAACTATATAGCTGATGGAGATTTGCACTCAAAGATGAATGATGTGGAGCACTCTACCAGCTTAAGAGAAATCGTAACGGTAGCTTATATGATCGAAAACCCGGCGGAATAATAAGTGGAGATCACCTTAAAGGAGGTGAGATTAATGAGGGAGCTAAAAGATCGTGATGTGAACTTTGAAAGTGATCATCCGGTAGAAGATGTAATGGGTGATGAAATTCAAGTAGATGATGTTTATTACAAGTTTGGAAACGACATAGTTCTTGAGACAAACTTGAAGATCTACCTGATTCAAAATCAGCAAGTCGAATGTTACCAGGCACAAAAATAGACCCGTGGGCCAACACGAGTCCAAAAAGCTAAAGAAGATCAATTGCAAATATTGTAACAGAAAAGTGTGAAGGAGGAAATAGATGCCTTACTTTGACACGAAGAACGGTATTGTTTATGCACCAGAAAATCCAGAATTATATGGTTTGTATTTATTACTCAAAAAGCATTATGAAGTCCTGGGTAACAGTAAGTTCTATGATGACTTAATCCAAACTTATGAGTCATTAGACCAAAGTTATAAGGAGAAAAAATGAGTGAGTCTCGCACCGATAAGCTATTCAGATACTTTGAACTTCTAAGCAAAGCTTATTACACAGATGATCCTTTAAATGTTAAGCCCAGCATCGAAAAAGTCATGCTCCTAATTGAAATGGAGATCAATAAAAATTATGAATCGGAGGAATCGAAATGAATCAGTTACAGCAAAATGAATTGGTTGATGAACAATATATTGAAGAGGTGGAAAGCAGTCCACAGAGATTTGAAATCACAGATATTGATTCTCTGAATTGGGCCTTCCGTAAAATGTCTGCCTTAAAAGCCAAAGAAAAAGAAATTCAAAGATTAGCAGATTCAGAGCGCGACAGAATTTCATCTTGGGAACATAAGGAAACAGCTCCAATTAAGAGTAGCCTGGAGCACTTTGAAACTCTGATTGCACAATACCATGCTAAGCAGCTGCAGGAAGATCCAAAGGCCAAAACAATCAGTACTCCTTATGGTAAGTCCAAGACTAGAAAATCTAAGGAAACTCCAGAGAAACAAAATGAAGATCAGTTGTTGCAGCATGTTATGGAATCTGAGCTCTTCGAATATGTGAAGCAATCACTTAAATGGGGTGACTTCAAAAAGAATCTTAAGATCGTTGAGATTGCCGGGGATAAAGTTGTTGTGGATGATACCGGTCAGATTGTCCCTGGTGTATATGTAAAACCTGAATCCGTTTCTTACAGCGTTGAGGTTGAGTAGGTGATCGTCGCCTGCCCATACTGCGGCAACAATGCAAAGTTTATAACCAGCAAGGAATTTTACGGTAAGGATTACGGGACAAACTTATACAGCTGCCGGCCATGCGATGCCTATGTTGGTACTCATGGGAGATCTAAAACTCCCTTAGGGACATTGGCAAATAGAAGCCTAAGAGAAATGCGAAAAAGAACGCATGCTTCCTTCGATCCACTTTGGAAATCTCGGAGAATGAGCCGTTCGGAAGCTTATCAATGGATAAGTGAAGTAATGCAGTTGCCACCGGAAAAGGCTCATATCGGAATGTTTAATGAGAAACAGTGCTTTGAATTACTAAAACACATCAGAAACTTATCATTAGTTCATTTTTAGAAAGGAGTGCAGCAATGATTCAAGTTACAAATGCCAAGGAGATAAAGACAGAAGTTGCCACCTATCTCATTTACGCTCCGCCGGGTATGGGGAAGACATCAACTGTAAAATACTTCCCAGGAAAGACATTAGTCCTTGATGTGGATAGAACTACCCGGGTCCTGAAAGGCCAAGAGAATATCGACATTGCTTATGTTGATAACACAAATACTTGGGAAGTCTGGGAAAAAATCATTATGGACCTTAACAAGAACTACAAAGGAAAATACGACAATATTGTCGTTGATAATATCAGTGAGCTGGAACGATGCTTGCTCTCAGATCTCGGCAGTAAAGGGAAAAATAAAGGCGTCCCATCACAAGGGGATTATCAATACATGCAATTTCGAGTGGTTAACAGCTTGAGATTCATGAAAGGCTTAGGTGCCAATCTCATCTGGACAGCTTGGGAAACCGATGATCTTTACACGGACAGCAGCGGGCAACAATATAACCGGAGTTACCCGCAAATTAATAAGAAAATCATGAACAATGTTTTAGGGTTATGTGATGTTGTTGGCAGGCTCATGGTCAAATCCGAAGGTGAACGAGGGTTTGTTCTCAGCGCTTCAAATAGCACATATGCGAAGAATCAAATCGATGATCGAAGAGGTTGCCTGCAAAGTGAATTATTAAATGCTACAGAAAATAAGGAGGAAAATTAATGTTTAAAGTAGATCACAGTCAAGGAGATTCATTTGAAATCGTTAAGCCAGGTGAGTACGAAGTTACCGTTGTAAATTACGAATTGAAGAAAGCAGAATCCGGTAACAATCGTGTAGTTGTGGATTATGAAATCAGATCTGATTATGACCAACCATCCCAGGGACAAAAAATCTTATTCGATAACTTCACAGTTACAGATAATGCTATGTGGAGATTCCAGCAAGCATCAAAGGCAGCGCAGTTCCCGGATGGAAAACAGTTTTCTTCTTTCAAAGAATGGGCAGAAAATTTCCTGAATAAGCATCTACGGGTAGTTGTGGGAGAGCGTGAGTATAACGGTAAAAAATACCCTGAGGTAAAAGGATTTAAGGTCTCAGAAATCACTGCGCCGTCCACTGGAGTAACCATAAATGATGATGACATTCCATTCTAAAAAATACTTAATAGATTCAATGAATAGGAGGGAGCTATAAAGGCTCCCTTTCTAAAAAGGGAGTAATTAAATGACGCACCAATTTCACAACATACCAACTGAATTAAAAAACACTCCTCATTGGATCCTGTGGCGGTCTGAAAGACGTGATGGCAAACCTACAAAGGTGCCATACCAAATAAATGGGGAGATGGCCCGGTCGAATGATAAGCGCAGCTGGTCGACATTCCCTACCATCATTAAGTTTTTTGAAAAAGGCGGGTATGACGGAATAGGCTTTATGTTCTCAAAGGATGACCCATTTATCGGAATAGATGTTGACCATTGCGTTAATGAAGGTGCTCTTACTGAATTGGCTGAGGACGTTATAGAAATAGTTCAAAGCTATACGGAATATTCCCCAAGTGGTGAAGGAATACACATCATCACCAAAGGTAAGCTTCCTCTCAAAGGGCCTGGAACCGGGCGGAAGAATCCATCAATTGGACTTGAAGTTTATAGGCATGGGAGATACTTCACCTTTACCGGGAATAGCCTGGGCGCTGGGAAGATTGAGGAGAGGACAGAGGAGCTTAGGGAATTATTTGATAAGCACCTTAAGGAAAAACCTAAACCAGAGTCAAAACCTAAATCAAACCCAGTTAGTGATCGTGAAGATATTAGCAGCCTTTCAAACTCTCAACTTTGGGAAAGAATGTTCAACAGCAAAAACGGAGGTAACATAAAAGACTTGTTCCAGGGTGTATTGATAAACAATGATCACTCTGCAACTGACATGGCACTTTGTAATCACTTGGCATTCTGGACAGATAAGGATGCTGCCAAAATGGATTCGATGTTCCGGGAGTCCTCACTGTTAAGAGAGAAGTGGGACCGACCGCATTCATCTGATGGAAGAACATATGGAGAAATGACAATCGACACAGCCATTGTCTCAACACCATCAACCATTGCCGACTATGAACCTCCAGAAGAAAAAAAGTATGAGATATACATTTCTGATGGTGATTCCGAAATTGAAGATACTGAGGAAATCATTGATAAGGCACCAAGCTTTCACCTTACTGAGTTAGGGAACGCCGAGAGGATTGTTTACTACCATGGTGAAGATCTTAAATATTGTAACGAACTCGAGTGGCTGATCTGGAACGGTAAGCAATGGCAAGAAGACAGCAAACGTAAAATTGAAGCTTTAGCTGCTAAAACATTACGCGGCCTTTATGCAGAGGCAAAAGCTGAAGAAGATAAATATAGATCCAAATTGTTGAACGATTGGGCCAAGAAATGCGAGAAACGGGCAATACGGATTAACAGCATACTGGATGCCCGGCCTATGGTGTCTGTGAGAAAAAAAGACTTCGATGCACATAGTTTTCTTTTTAACTGTGATAACGGAATTATTGACTTGCAAACTGGAGAGCTTCAGCAACATGATCGTGAACTTTTACTCACAAAGATTTCTCCAATTGAATATAAGAAAAATTCCAAATGTCCGAACTGGATTGCTTTCTTGGAAAGTATATTTTTAACTCCAGCAGGCAAGCCGGATAAAGAATTAATCACATATCTCCAGAAAGCTATCGGGTATTCACTGACAGGGGTAACAAAGGAGCAAATAATGTTCTTCCTCTTCGGAAATGGCCGGAATGGTAAATCAACTTTCATTAATGTAATTCAGGACTTAATGGGAGATTACGCAAAGCAAACCAACAGTGACACTTTTCTTAAGAAGAAAAATGACTCTGGGATAAACAATGATGTGGCCAGATTGGACGGGGCACGTTTTGTATCAGCTGTAGAGAGTGAGGAAGGGCAGCAGTTGTCTGAAGCGCTTGTCAAACAGATAACCGGTGGAGAAAAAATGTCGGCCCGTTTCCTTAGACAAGAATACTTTGAGTTTACACCTGAATTTAAGGTTTTCTTTACAACAAACCATAAGCCAATTGTAAAAGGTGGCGACAATGGGATTTGGCGAAGAATCAAACTGATTCCATTTACAGTTACCATTCCAGAAGAAAAGATTGACGCGGATCTTCCGGAGAAATTAAAAAAAGAAATGCCAGGTATTCTTCGCTGGGCTGTTGAGGGGTGCTTGATGTGGCAGGGTGAGGGAATGAGGGATCCTCAAGCTGTTAAGGAAGCAACCGATAGTTACCGTCAAGATATGGATATTCTCGGACCATTCATTGATGAGAATTGCACTCTTCATCCAGAAGCAAAAATTGAAGCCAAGACACTTTATGAAAATTACACAAAATGGTGTTACCAGAACAGTGAATTGGAATTAAAAAACCGAGTGTTTTATCGACAGCTGGAAGTGAGAGGGTTCAAAAAGGAAAACGGTGCTAAAAACAGAGTGTACTTCCATGGCATTACATTGAACCAATATGGAACTAACTTATTCTCCAAGGGTGAAGAAGAGGAGAAAGTAACACCGATTTCAAGGAAAAAGCTATAAGGGTTAATGAAGGGTTAACGGGAGTGAAGTGTTATTAACCCACTTTAACCATTGATATGAAAGGGTTTATAGAGGGTGGGTTAATGAGGGTTAATGGTTTTCTATAACCATTCCCACGAAAAATAAATAAATAAATAAAAAAATAATATATATATAAGGCTCTAATACCAAAATAGATAACCCTCGTTAACCCATTAACCCATTTAGGGGGATAAACCTTGATATATCAACGTTTTGAAGGGTTAACGAGAAAATTTCGCCATTAACCCCATTAACCCAAAATTGTAGAGGTGGTTAAATGCATCCTAAACAAATGTGTTCAGATGTTGAGTCAATGGGAGCCAAACTTGTTCTGGATGGTGAGGATCTATTCATTGAGCAACCAGAGAAAGTACCTCCAGAAGTGATTGGCTTAATTAAAGAATATAAGAACAGGATAATCAAATATCTAAAAGGCTCCTACTCAGATAAAGAGCATTCAGTTAGACAGACCATTGATAAAATCATTGATTTTTACCATAAAGGCTGTCCGGTAGATTCCAAGATTAATAAGTGGCTGCAGCAGGATATAAAAGCACTTGAATTACTTCTTATTCTTTGGAGGGAACTTTATGATAACGGCTGGTCCTACAGTGTTCATATTTGTAACTTTGAAAATGAAAAAACCGTTGAATTATCAAAACAGATATATGACCGGGCAATGCATTTCTTTAAGAAAGGAGCTGTGATGGAGTGAAAGAGATTAAGTATCAAGTTTGGATAGGACACACGATGTTACAAGTTACGAAAATGAGCTTCATGAAAGACACTTTCGGAAATTATGTTGATCATGGCAGAGGGTATTTCTTGAACGGAGAAAACAAAGGCGTGCATACCGGCTTCAAAATGTCAGAAGTGAAATTTCGGGAGTACACGGGATTAAAGGATAAAAACGGCAAGGAAATTTATGAAGGGGATATTGTTATAAGTCACTTTAAGGATGTAAATGGATGGAGCTACAGGCAATTCACCATTAGATGGAGTGATAACCCTTATTCTTATGGTGGTCGATGCTTAGGATTTGATTTAAGCGGAACAAACTTTGAAGTTGTCGGTAATATCTACGAAAATCCAGAACTATTGGAGCAATAAAATGAACAGCCTAAATTATAGATTCACAGATAAAGAGCTTAAAACTCTCCTGGATAGTTTGATAATAACTGTGGATACCAGGGAGCAGAAAAACCAACATGTGCTTGACTACTTCCGGAAGAAAGAAGTTCAGTATCGCATCAGAACGATGAAGACAGGAGATTATTCCGCCTTGATCCCGGCTAATCCCGAATTAGGACTTAACCGTGATATATTCCTTAACTCTCTTGTCGAGAGAAAAAACGGGGTAGACGAGCTGGTTGAATCGATTAAGGACCGGACTAGATTTGAAAATGAATTAATCAGAGCGTCCAGATCCCCATTCGTTCTGATTGTGGAAGACCTGGAGGGTTACCAGAAAATCTTAAAAGGTGAATACCGAAGTAGATACAAGCCTGAATCATTACTCGGCAGCTTGAAAACATTTGAAGCACGGTATAATTTTTCAACTGTTTTTATATCAGCAAATACAACAGGAAACTACATATATCATCATTTGCTGTATGCGGCCAGAGAGTGTCTGAAAGGAGGGTTAATATGATTAGCAAAATCCCCTTTGGACAGTTAAGAAAAGGTGTCGAAGCCAAAAAGGATTTTTATAAAAGTGAGCTGCTAAAGATGGGCTACTTCAAAACACCAGATGGATCACAATTATATGAATTGAATTTAACTGAGTCAGAACAGGTTTATGAAAACGAAAAAGCTAGGAGGAACCAAAATGTCAAAAGTACAACTTAACCAAAAAGAGCAACATTATGCAGATACTCGCGAAGAAGCAGAAGAAATCATTTCAGCTGCTAAAGAAAACGACAATCTACAAATGCATAAAATCACTGAGAAATATAACAAGTACGGTCAATATTTCTTAATCGATTTAACTTATGCTTATCAAACTCCAAAAGAAGTAATGGAAAGCCGTCCGAAAGATGACAACGTACCGGAAGGACAAATGAGCATAGACGATCATAATGGCATTGAGTATTCTGTGGACGGCCAGGGCAATGTCGAGGTATCGGATGGGCAGCAAAGTAATGATGAAGACGATGAAAAGGAAGTTCACTAATAGATTGAGAGGGCAGTGTTGCGACACTGCTTTCTCCTTAAATAGGGGTGGAAATGATGGATGAAAAGATAAAAGCTTACCAGGAACATTCAAGCACCTTTGCCCAATTACAACTTCAGAGAGCTCAAAAGGAACGAGATATGCTGAAGCTCAAATATGAAAAAGCTGATTTTGCTCGTTTTGGATGGAAGCTGGCCTCGGTGGCCCTGGCAGCCTTTATCGTTGGTCAGTGGCTAGGGTGAAAGTGGAGCTGAACCTTCTGGAACTAATCAGGGATTGTATCTATTCGGTTCCGGAGGCTCTTGAAAAATATGAGAGGTTGTTCGGTAGGACTTTCAAGAGCTTAATAAAGGAGGGAAATAAATGAAAATTATATATGAGTTAGGTGACAAGGTGAAGTTCTCTAAACACTTGATAAAAAATGAAGGTCCGAACTTAGAAAAGTTATTAGAAGATGATGAAATTGTGGATTATCAACACCATAAATATAAAGCTATTGAGCATAACGAAATGACAGGAATGATTGTCGGTAAAAGATTAATCGGTAAGACTAGTTATTTATCGTACGAAGAGAACACTTATACAAGCGAGTTTAATTGGGTTTGTACAGACACAATTTATCAGACTGTCTACTTGGTCGCAACAAACATGGCTGGTCTAAATCGCGTAAGAGAAGAAGATATAAAGTTTATAGGCAATTAATTCTAGATAGGAGTTGATAGTAATGGCAACTTACAACTCTGTGAAACTAACAAATATAGAAGCTCATTGTTAAATAAGAAGGGGGATACATACATATCCCCTTTAGATTACAGTTCTTTCACAAGTTCAAGCACAAGTTTGTCGATATCTTCACCTGATGGATGATGTTGGCTCGCTGGACCGAAAACTCTTTTACCTGTTAATGCATCTTCAACAAAGATTACTCTATGCGCACCAACATTGCTAGTACACACTAGAATATCTCTAGAGTTTACCTGAACAACAGCGAAAGAAACTTTACCATTAGTTAACCAATTCGAAATTGACATAATACGTCCTCCTTTCTAATTACTAACAGGAATGTAAGCTGTTTACCATAAGGTTGTCAATGCATTTTTTGAAATTTTTTAAAGAATTACAATTGCTGAGGTGAGAATTTGATACATCAATTAGATTTATTTAGAGAAATAATCGTAGACAATTTTGCTGGCGGTGGCGGGGCCAGTACAGGTATTGAAATGGCAACCGGATTATCGGTGGACATAGCAATTAATCATGACCCAGCTGCTATAGCAATGCACAAAGCTAACCATCCTGATACTGAGCATTATTGCGAATCAGTGTGGGACGTTGATCCAGTGAAGGCTGTCAAAGGAAGAAAAGTTGGTCTTGCCTGGTTTTCCCCGGACTGTAAACATTTCTCCAAGGCAAAGGGCGGGAAGCCGGTTGAGAAGAAAATCAGAGGACTGGCTTGGATAGCCGTTAAGTGGGCAATCGCGGTCCGGCCGAGGGTAATCATGCTGGAGAATGTGGAAGAGTTTAAAACTTGGGGCCCATTGAATGATGGAGGTTATCCTGATGAAACTCAGAAGGGGAAAACGTTTAAATCCTTTGTTAAAGCACTGACATCGCTTGGGTACCAGGTAGAGTTCAAAGAGATGAGCGCATGTGATTATGGGGCTCCTACGACAAGAAAAAGGTTTTTCATGGTTGCTCGCTGTGATGAAAAGCCTATTGTCTGGCCAGACCCATCGCATGGTGATCCAACTAGTATTCAAGTACAGGCAGGAAAGATTAAGCCCTGGAGAACTGCTGCTGAAATAATTGATTGGAGCATAGAAGCACCTTCAATATTCGCCAGAAAGAAACCGTTAGCTGAAAATACCTTACTCCGGATAAGTAGAGGTATCCAGAAGTTTGTTATTGAAGCTGAGAATCCATATGTAGTTGATGATAAAGCTCATTTTATCCAGCACTACTATACTCACCAGGGAAAAGAGACTAGGGGAAGCAGCCTGTATGAACCAATTGCAACTATTCCTACAGCGAATCGTTTTGGACTGGTTACAGCCTTCCTCGCTAAGCACTATGGAGGAAATTACACTGGAGCAGGAATTAGTTTAGAAAATCCTTTGCATACCATTACAGCTGTAGATCATCATGCCCTAGTGACAGCATTCCTTACCAAATACTATGGACAAGGTGTAGGACAGGGGTTAAATGAACCTATTCACACCATACCTACCAAAGATCGGTTTGGTCTTGTAACAGCCTTTATGATGAAATATTACGGAACAAATATTGGGCACAGATTAAGTGAACCCTTGCATACCATTACTGCCGGCGGCAATAAATTCGCTTTAATAACTGTGAACGGCGAAAATTATCAAATTACGGACATAGGCATGAGGATGCTCCAACCTAGGGAGCTTTATAACGGAAATGGTTTTCCGGGGACATATATTATTGATCGGGATTATAAAGGGGATCCTTATCCAAAGACAGCGCAGGTCGCTAGATGTGGAAACTCAGTTCCTCCTCCATTTGCTTATGCACTAACGAGAGCCAACTTACCCGAATACTGTTACGGTAAATCTAGATATAATATATCTGTTGCAAATTAAAAAGCCAGGATTTGTCCTGGCAGGAGTTAATTAAATAAATAATCTTTGTAAATCCAAATAAAACATCCCATAAATCCATAAAGCAAAGCCACCAAGGATAATTGGACCGACAAGGAAGTTAATTACTTTCTTAGAAATACCCAATCTTTCTAATATTACTAAGGGAACAACTGCAATGATTGTAACAAAAATAACTAAAGAGAATAAGGCCCAAGCAATTCCGTCAAGCGATGAAGTATCAATATTGTCAAACATATTTTCACATCCAAATAAAAAAGACCAGGAGTTATCCCGGTGGTAAAACTTCTCGACAAGAATATTTTACCATGGGAGGGGTCTAGATGGGGAAACAATTATTCATGCTTCCTGAAATAGACAGAGATAAAACAAAGGAAGCTGTTGAGTCGGCCTTGGAGAAATACCGTTTTTATTTGTTAACCGTTCCAGAAGATAAATTGCCAAAAGTCACTGCTACGTATTCACTCGTTCCTCCTTCATTTTCAAATGAGTTTCATTCATCAACAGAGCAGGCTGTGATGGATCGTATAGAATTAGAAATCGCCAAGAGTAAGCACATCGAATGGGTCCTAAGGGGAGTCAACAGGCTGAGCAAGATGGAGAGGGAAATCATCTATAAGCGATACCTGGAGGATGAAGAGATCTTCGATTATGAAATATATAATGAAATTGGAATGAGTGAAAGAAGGTATTACCGGCTGAAGGCAAGGGTGTTTTATAAGCTGGCTTTCATTTTAAGAATTGAGGTTTATAAGAGTGAAAGACTCCCTTGAGAAGAGGGGGTCTATTTTTAGGATTCGTAGGTAATTTATTACATTTATTGAATCATTGAACAATTTATGATACATTTAGACAAGTTGTGCTAAAGGAAAAGGTGATCAAAAAATGAGATCTATAAAAATTGTGCTGTTTTTTATAGGAATAATTCTAATGAGGTATGTAGGTGGTGTGCCTACAGATTCTCATAATTTTTTTATTACCCATTTTGTTTTTTTTACACCTTTTTTGTTAGATTATTATAAGCTATTATCAGTTGAAAATAAGTTAATAAAATTTTTTGTTATTCTTGGTTTTGCGGCAGGGATTGGAATACTATTGTTGAATATTATAGGTATATTCCAAATTGTTGAAATAACTGGAGATGTGCATTCATATACTCTAACGATATCAAACGAATATTATATGGGGTTTGATAACTTAATGTCTATGCCGTTTTTCCTTAATTTAAGTGGGGTAGTATATGGGTATATCTTCTTTGGTTATATTGTTTTTGAGGATTTGATTAATGTGTCACCAAAAATTTCAGAGGCGAAAGGTAGGAGAGAGGCTCATGCTAATACTGGATGATATTCTAATGGTATTTGGTTTCTTTTTCGCTTTCTTTATATTATTTACCTTTTTAAGAATGTATATTCAAGCTAAACACTTTTTTACTTCAGTTGTACTAACTTTCTTTTTCTTCGATATATTTTTTAGGATGCCGTTTACTTTCGTAAATCAAGTATATGATCAGAGGCACGAAATATTGAAAAATGCTTCTAAAAATAAAAAGGCAGAAAAGGTTTTTAATTCCAAAATTCGACTCTTCATATTATTTTATAAACAAGGACTGTTTTCTTATTCAAGGGTTCTTGGTGTTATGATGAAAAGATATAAGATGAGACCATTTAAATGTAGAATTTCTGTAAATATTGCTAATAAGAGACAGTCAATCGAAAAAGGATATATAAAGGATATCTCTAAAGAGTTATATGTCTAATTAAAAAACACCACCAACTTATTGGTGGTGTTTTTTTATGTTTCATAAAAAAGGATATAAGACTCCCGGATAGAATATCTTATAAGTTGGCTTTTTATAATGTAGGTCGAGGTTTATAATGGGCTGGGCATCCATATTAGATTATTGGGGCCTTTAGACACAAGGAGAGGATTATTTGACTCGAGGGTTAACTCATATTGTAGTAGCATACATAGGTCTAGCGATAGTTTTTATTGGTATCTTTTATTCGGATTTACAAGTTCCAGGTATTTTTATTTCCTGTGCAACTTTGTCGGCTTTATTTTTTACAATTGTAGATTTTTTTTCCCTTTTCGATAATAAAATGAATTTGGAAATTGAGAAGAAGGATAGTTTCTCGGATAGGATAACTAAGAAAATGATTAATAAGCTTATTGAGAAAAGAAGAGATGTCATTCAGATTTGTTTGCTGTTTGCCATTTTTTCAATCATTTTTATTCCCTACATTCCTAATATAAATAGTTTCTTAACTGAGGATAGTAACAATAAGATAACTTTAGTATCTTTAGGTTTAGTTATTTTTATTATTAGTTTTAGGCAAATAAAAACAGAAGCAGAATATGAAAAAGAGTTAAAGAGAAATATTGAAGAGTTAACAAGTATAACTGCTGAATATAAAGAATGGTCCAAAAGCGGAATGGCTGCCTTGGAAGAATCTCAAGATAAAAATGAAAAGCTCCTTGAACATATTAAGGAGTTAAACAAGAAGCTTGAAAAATATCAAAGTAGATAACATGGCAGACAATAGGCAGAAAAATGGCAGTATTACGGCAGAGCATTTCTCTTTAGAGGTGCTATTATGGTATTAACGAAATATATCAAAGAGGCGTCTATCTAACCGATAGGCGCTTTTTGTATGCAATCATATTCGGATGGTTCATAAAATTGAATCTGAGCCAATCTGAGAAGAATGTGAAGGTGAATGTGATGAAGTTTGCTGATCATTTGTCACGAAAGGAAATACAGAAATTCAATCAGCTTAGAAGAAAGAAACATAATGCAAAGCCAATCAAAGTCCAAGAGCAGCTGTCCAGGAGAGAATGGGAGGAAGTTATGGGAACAAATAGGGACACTTACAAAAGGCACAATGGTGCTATTAGGAGGAGATGAATGCAATGAATGTTGAAACAAGAAAAACTGCACAAGGAACTGAATACTGGGATTCAAAAGAGAAGCGTGTAAGGTTTGTACCTGCAGGTAAGGAGCCTGACTTTGAGGTGGCTGAGAATCCTAAATCAATGGTTAAAGAAGAGAAGCAAGATACTGAAACAGACATTGATTTAGATAAAATGGATGCTGACCAGCTGCTTGCCTTTGCGGAACAGAATGATATTGAGGTTCCAGGCAATATGAAGAAGGCGGAGACTATCCGTAATCATATTGAGGAATCGCTTACTGCAGCTGAAGAGTAATGAGATATTGTGGTGAACAAGGCTGCAAGACGTTAATATCTTCTGGCCGGTATTGTCCGAATCATAAGCGTAAGAAGAAGGAGAAGGCTGTGTATTCTAAGAACAAATCCTTTTATAACACTCAAGCATGGAAAGACTTGAAGGCATACTGTTATGAAAGAGACAAAGGTTGTTGTCAACGATGCGGCAAGTTTGTGTTTGGTAAGAGAGCACACCACCATCATAAGGTACCGATCAGTGTCAATCCATCATTGAAGTTATCGAAGAGGAATGTGATCACTCTTTGTCCAAGGTGCCACATGATTGTGGAGAATGAGGGCAAGACGAAAAAGAATACCGGCTTCGACTGGAAGCTATAGCCCCCCTACCCAAAAGGGCTTTTTCACATTTTAGGGAGGATAGGGAGAGAGGGTGCTTCCGCGCACCTCAGAAAAAATTTTTGAAAAAAATCGAGTACTGCAAAAGGGGAGGTGAATAGGTTGCCGAGGAAGAGAGACCCGAATCGCGACAAGGCATTTTTAATTTTTCAGGAGCACAAAGGAGATATTACAAACCGTGCCATTGCTGAAGAATTAGATGTTTTGGAAAAAACAATTTCCGCGTGGAAGAGCCGGGATAAATGGTTGGTGAAATTGGGTGGGGACGTTTGTAGTACTACAAAAAAGAAACGTAGTACTACAAAAAAAGAATCGGGTGGCAAAAACGTCCGAGAAATAAAAAAGCAGCAGGTTGTGGAAGCCCTGGTTGAAGCCGGGACCTATTCACCTGCTCTTGATTTACTTATTGAAATCTACTTGGATGCTTATGAAGAATACGCCAAGGACAGGAGCGAAAAGCTTCGAAAGGAATTGGCCAAGTATCTTGGGCAGCTGGGGCTTGATGGTAAGAATAAGGATCTAATTAAGAAGAGCGGTGTTCTCCTCGAAAAAAGTAAAGAAGAACCACCGGAAGAAAAGCCAGCTGCTGAAACCAATAAGCTACTCCAGTTTAGGCAGAGGATGAGCAAATGATTGACTTTGAAACTAACTATGCCGACATATTTATTTCTGAGGTCGAGGCGGCTCCTGAAAAATATCCGGACTCCATTCATCTGGCGGTAAAGCGGTATAAGCGCTGGAAGAAACGGAAGGATTTTTGGTTCGATGTAGAAAAGGCTAACGCAATGCTGTATTTCACTGAGACTTTCCTGAAACATGCAAAAGGAAAGTGGGCGGGACAGCCTTTAATTCTGGAATCATGGCAGCGTTTCTTCTTTGCAAATATCTATGGATGGCAAAAATATAATGAACATCAGAAGGCAGTTCGGGTAATCCGGACGGCTTATTTGCAGGTTCCCAAGAAAAATGGAAAGACCATCATGGGTGGGAGCCCGGTCATTTATGGTGTGTATGGCGAGGGTGTGAAAGGAGCCGACATCTACATCTCGGCCAACACCTTCGAACAATGCCAGAATGCGGCCGTCCCCATTGCACTTACTATTGAAAACAGTCCGGACCTGCGGCCAGATACGCGTATCTACAAGGGTAAAGAGGACACAATCAAGTCCATCAAGTACACCTTTGTGGAAGATGGAATGAAATTCGCGAACATGATTAAAATCCTCACAAAGGATAATGCGGGTAATGAAGGTAAAAACCCATACATCAACTACTTTGATGAGGTTCATGCCCAAATGGATCGTGAGCAGTTTGACAACTTGCGTTCAGCACAGATTGCCCAGGAGGAACCACTCAACATCGTCACCTCCACAGCCGGAAAGCAAACGGGATCCTTGGGCACTCAAATCTATACCTATGCCAAAGATGTTGTTGAAAACGATAATGATGACTCTTGGTTCGGTATGATTTATGAACCGAATAAAAAGTTTGACTGGGAAGACCGGAAAGTATGGCAGATGGTAAATCCAAACATTGGTGTTTCAGTAAATATGGAATTCTTGGAGAATGCCTTTAAAGAAGCACAGAACAACAGCTTCAACAAAGCTGAGTTCCTTTCCAAACACTTGGATGTATTCGTCAATTATGCTGAGACCTATTTCGATAAAGCGCAGTTGGAGAAGATGTTGGTTGATGATCTAGGTGAGGTGCTTGGTGAAACTGCAGTTATAGGTGTGGATTTATCCAGACGGACGGACCTTGCTTGTGTGAGTGTGGACATCCCTACCTTTGATGATAATGGCCATCCACTTTTAAAAGTCTTGCAGAAGTATTTCATTCCCGAGTTCGGTATCGAAGAAAAAGAGCAGCAGAGAAATGTTCCTTATCGGGAGCTTGCGGAAAAGGGTTATGTCACTCTTTGTCCTGGTAAGACGGTGGACGAGGATATGGTCAATGAATATGTGGAATGGGTATTTGAAAACTTCAATCTGGTCCAAATCAATTATGACCCGGCCCTTGCTGAGAAGCTTGTAGAGAAGTGGGAGATGCTTGGTGTCCAAGTGGTGGAGGTTCCCCAGTACCCGACACATATGAATGAGCCATTTGATGATTTTGAGGTGTTGCTGCTACAGGAAAGGACCTTTAATGGGGTTGAAACACCTGCAGTTATCACTGATAATCCATTGCTCATTTTCTGCGCCAGTAATGCCAAGGTAATCACCAATATTAATAACCTGAAGACTCCCTCGAAGCGTAAATCACCTGAGCACATTGATGGATTTGTGGCCATGTTGATTGGTCACAAGGAAACGTTGAACATGATGGAAGAAAGCTCAGAGGGAATGGATGAATTGATAGCAGATATATATAGATGAGGAGAAAAATATTTTGATGAAAAAAGCTTGAGAACTATAACCGGATTAATGAATTACTTTTGCCGTAAAGTTAACAGTTGTTGTTAACTGGAAGAATATCTATTTTTTTCATTCTTTATATCAGATTGGGTTATAATGCTAATTATAAGGAGTGAAGATTATGGATTTAAATATTTTGATTACTACCATAGTTACATCCACTGCTGCATTAGTAGCTATTATTGGAGGATTTTTGGTGAGTAGAATCATATCTTTATCAAGTGAGCAAAATGCTGCTGAAAAAAGGTTACAGGAGATAGAAGAGGAACACAAAACTCTCAAATCTCAACAACAACTTATGAACTTAACTGGGCAAGGGGATCAAATTATTCGGACTGAGCTTCAAAGCCTTGAAGAACAGAAGTTAAAACAAAAATCGAAAATTGAAAGTAACTCAAAACCCGCGGGTATATGGAGTGGATTGGTTGTACTCTTTTATGCATGTTTAGTAGGTATTTGTTGGCCAAGTATGCTATTACCTTATCCACTTGATACTTTTAATGATGGGTTAACAAAAAATGTTCTCCTGATTCTCTTTTACAGTGAGTTATTTGTTATTTTCCTCTATCTTGTTATTAATATACGTAAATTAACCAGGAATTTATAGCAATCAATAAAACACCTCAAAAGGTGTTTTAATTTTAGTATTTATGAAATTAAATAGTCTTAAAAAACGGAAGTTGATTACAAACTAAAGTTACTCAAATAGGAGTAGCTTTTTATTATGCCTTAAAAGGTGGTGAGAAATTGGGATTAAGAGATATGTTCTCCAACTATGTATATAGACAAATGGAAAAGCGGGGCTTGAATGAAGACATTCATTCACACTCCATTAGGTTTGGCGGCAGGTATGCTGATGATGGAAACATCCTTGAATCAAGTGACGTGTATGAGCTGCTGCAGGATATCAGTAACCAGATGATGCTGGCCGAGTGTGTTGTGGAAGACAGGGACGGAAATGAAATCAGAAATGATCCAGCCTTGAAAGTCTTAAAGAATCCGAATAACTACCTAACCGGTTCTGAGTTCATCAAGCTCATGACGAATACTTATATGATTCAGGGGCAAGTCTTTCCGTTATTGAATAAAGACCAGTTGCATATCGCGACCAACATTCATACTGAGCTTGATGAACAGTTGGTTGAACATTTTAAAACGGGTGTAGGTGGAACAAGGATTCCTTCCTCTATGATTCGTCACATTAAAAACATGGGGACAAACCATCTAAAAGGTGTTGGCTTATTGGAGTTAGGTAGAAACACACTGGAGGGTGTTATGAGCGCCGAAAAGGTTCTGACTGATAAATACACCAAAGGTGGCTTTCTGGCTTTCCTGCTTAAGCTGGACGCCCATATCAATCCACAGAATGGTGCTCAATCAAAATTGATAAACGCTATTCTTGATCAGCTCGAATCAATCGATGAGTCTCGGACTGTTAAACTGATTCCTCTTGGGAAAGGTTACTCAATCGATACAATGAAAAGTCCTATCGAAGATGAGAAGCTGCTTGCCTATTTGAACATCTATAAAAAGGACCTGGGGAAGTTCTTAGGTATCAATGTGGACACATACACAGCCTTGATTAAGTCTGATTTAGAAAAGGCCATGATGTATCTCCACAATAAAGCAACTAAACCAATGATGAAAAACTTCGGAGAGCATTTGACTCTTCTTTTTTTTGGCCCTGATTCGGACAAGCGGATTAAGTTCAAAATTAATATTCTTGATTTTGTTCCATATAGCACCAAAACGAATATTGGTTACAACATTGTTCGAACTGGTATTACATCCCCGGATAATGTGGCCGAAATGCTTGGCTTCGAGAAACAGAATACACCGGAGACACAGGCGATCTATTTATCTAATGACTTAACGAAAATCGGTGATAAGAAGGCAACTGATGACAGCTTGAAAGGGGGTGATGACAATGACAAAGAAGAAGGAGGTTAGGACACTTGACATCACCAATATTAAAACTCGCAACTCAGAAAACGAGCCTTTAAAGGTGAGTGGTTATGCTGCAGTTTTTAATTCTCGTACATCTATTGGTAATTTCTTCGATGAAATAATTAGTCCTGGAGCTTTCTCGAAATCAATTTCTAATGGCGATGTCCGGGCGCTTTATAACCATAACTGGGATAAAGTTCTTGGCAGGACCAAAAGCGGCACTCTCCGATTAAGTGAAGACGAACGCGGACTGAAATTTGAAGTGGATTTGCCCGATACAACTGCAGGCAGGGACCTTGAAATCAGTATGGATCGTGGGGATATTGACCAGTGCAGCTTTGGATTTTATGTAACAGACGAATCATGGAATTACAATGAAGAACCTGCAGTAAGAACTATAAATGAAGTTGAATTGTATGAAATTACGATACTGGCTCTGCCGGCTTATGAAGATACTGAAGCCCATCTAGTCAGAAGTAGAGAAATAGATAAAACCGTTGAAACAAGGATTAAGCTAATCCAACAAATAAATAAAACATTGGGGGAAACAAAATGAATAGAAAACTATTATTGTCTTTGCAAAAACGTAATAAGTCACGTCTTACAGAGCTGCGTACTAAACTTGAAAAAGGTGAAGTTCGTGAGGAAGAGGTAGAAGCGGTACAAACAGAAGTGGATGAACTGACAGCTGAAGCGCAAGAGATTGCGGATGAGTTGGCTAACCTTGAGGATGATGGTGAAGGCGATGCAGGGGCTGCTGGCAGCGACGGTGATTCTAAAGACGATGACAATGGTGATGAGTCAGGTGAAGGTAACGCTGATGGAGAATCGGGGAAAGACACTGGCGACGAAGGTGAAAGTCGTTCAAAAGGTATCTCAACTGAACACCGTGATAATATCATGAGCCAGATTGGGAAAGGTCTTTCCACTCGCGGCCATAAGTCAACAAAGAAAAAGGAAAAAGAAATTCGATCTGCTTTTGCAAACTTTGTTGTTGGTAATATTACTGAGGCTGAAGCACGTTCACTGGGTGTAGATATTAATAATGGCTCTGTTACAGTGCCAATTACAGTTTCAAGAGAAGTAATCACATATGCTCAAGAAGAAAACTTACTAAGGAAATATGGCTCTTATGTTGCAACAGATGCAGATGTAAAATATCCAGTGCTAGTAAAAAAAGCTGATGCTAATGTTAACAAAACAGAACGGACTGATAACGAGATCCCAGAAACTGATATTGAATTTGATTCAATTGATTTGGATCCAGCGGAATTCGATGCCCTTGCAACAATTACGAAAAAGTTACTAAAACGTACTGGTGTAAATATTGAAAATATCGTTATTGAAGAGTTGAAAAAAGCATATGTACGTAAAGAAACTAACTACATGTTCAATGGTGATGATGCGGGGAATGAGAATCCAGGTGCACTCGCTAAGAAGTCTCGTCCTTTCTATGAAACAGTTCCAGTGGTTGTTGGAGAGGAGAAATGGTCACAAGTATTACAAGACCAATTGGCAATTATGATTGGTGAGCCGGTTACAGAAGTAATTAAAAAAGGTCGTTGGATTGTAAACCGAGCTGCATACAACATTTTAAACCGAATGACAGATGTAAATGGACGGAAGTTACTAACAAAAACCAATGGTATTTATGAATATGAAGGCTTCCCTTTAGATTTCACAGATGCTGCCAATAAATCTACAACTGATACTGTGACACCAGTGTTCTATTTTGGTGATTTTAAAGCATTCCATATCCAAGAAGTTAAAGGTGGTATGGAATTGCAAAAACTAGTTGAAAAATACGCTGGCACAAACAAAGTAGGTTTTAAGATTTATTATCTTATAGATGGTCAGTTAATCTACTCTCCATTTGAGCCAGCAGTTTACCGTTATGAAGTGGGAGCCACTGATTCTGCAGGAGCATAAGGAGTGATACCTCATGACTGAGGAAGAATATATTCCTAAAGTGAAAAGCCATATTGGCTGGGAGGAGGGCATGGATGATACCATGCTCCCTTTTTATATTAAGCAAGGAAAAAACTATGTTTTAAAAGCTACCGGCAAAGAGGTGGAATACCTGGTCATTATGTGTTCAGGAATTTTCTATGACTACCGGGTTGCGGAAAAAGAACTTTCGGAAGCACTTGATGCAATTACTCCTTTCATCGTACAAGAAGTGTACTCTGACTTAGAGGAGCCTGCCCAAGATACTTCAACCTCTGAAGCAATTCAGGAGGTGTACTGATGCCTAAAAGAGCAACAAACAATAGGAAATGGAATGGAGAGCTCCTAAAGCTGGGAGAGACCATTGATCCAGAAACAGATCGTCCAGTGATGGGATATCCGAAAGTTCGAGATATCAAATACAAAAATCTCGGAGTGACTTCCACAGACAAGATTTTTGCCGAGAGGGACACGAATGAGGTTATTAAGAAAATCGAGGTTCGGATTGACCGAGAAATCGAAGATAACCAAAAGGACTACCGCATCGGAATCCGCGGCAGAAAGTATGACATTGAACGCATCTATACACGGGAAGCTGATGGGGTTATGGAGATGAGTTTATCTTATGCAGATTAACTTTCAGCAATTAAGAAGCATCATGAAAGAGTCAGGGTTGCCGGTATATAGGGATGAAGCTATCACAGGGGCATCCTATCCGTACATTGTTTATGAGTTCGTAAATGAGGGATATAAGAGGTCATCCTCAAGAGTGTTCAAGTCGATGCCTTTATATCAAATCGCTGTCATCACTGATGGAACTGAAGCGGATTATGAGCCTTTGAAAGAGGTTTTGGACTCCCATGGTGTTGCCTTCGGTCAGTTTGAAGGGTTTCCCTATGATGAAAATGATTCCACAGTGACACAGTTTATAACCATGATTAGGTGTGTGAATTAATGGCTGCAAACAACAATGGTTTCGCAGAAGCATTGAAAGAAATAAACACACTTTTGAAAGTGAATAAGAGAGTTGAAAAAGATGTCCTGAAAGATGCAGCTGAGTACTTTGCGAAAAAGTTAAAGCCACGTATCCCAGTCTCAGACTATAAAGGAAATCACCTTAGAGATGCGCTGAAGGTAGTAGTGAAAAATGATATGGTCAGTGTGGAATTTGAGGACTGGGCTTTTTATTGGCACCTGGTTGAACATGGCCATAAGAAAGCGAATGGTCGCGGGAAGATTAAAGGCCGGCACTTTGTCCAGAATACGTGGGACGGTGAGGGCGATAAAATAGCTGAGATTATGAGAACGGAAATATTAGATAGAATGAAAGGGTGATAATTTTGGTGAAAGCAAAAGAAATGTTATATCCGGTTGGTGTGGAGAACTTGTTCATCGCATTTATGACTGGTGGAAAAGATACTGCAGATGAGATTCCTGAATATGATCCTGAGATTTATAGCCTGCCGACTATTGAAACCATTGGTATAGCCGGAAACCCAACAACTGCAACAAAGTGGGCTTCAAATAAGATTTTTGTCAATGTAACAAAGAATAGTACATTCACATTAACATTAGATCATACGGCCCTGCCTATCGAGGTGCAGGATAAAATGAAAGGATTAACTGCTCAGAAGGGAATTGTATTCGAAAACGGAAAACCTATGGAATACCCATACTTTGCTGTTGGATTTATTGCGCCTTTAAGTGGTGGAGAAAAAATTGCTCGTTGGTACCCGCGAGTTCAGATTACTCCTCCTGAAGAGAGCTATACATCTGACAATGAGGAAACGACAATACCGACACAGCAGTTGGTCATGACAGCAAGTCCACTATTATTCAATGAGAATACAAAAGTGGATTTCAACTCTGCTCGCGAAAGTGCCACTGGGATAACTGCAGAGGATTTCATGAAACAAGTAGTCTTAGATGAATCTCAACTGGAAACATTGTTCCCGGAAGATACAGGAGCGTGATCTAATTGGCTAAATTAAGTGATTTGGTAAACGTTGATATAAATCGGAATGCAATTACTATTCAAGGTAAAAGTATTCCGGTCGTTTTTACTTTCAGGTCATTCCCTTATGTGGAAGAAGCGTATGGGGAGGAATATGAAGTATTTGAACAGGAAATCAATGAAATGTTAATTAACAATGGTGGCCGTATTTCTCTTGGGAAAAAAGAAACTAAACTTATGCATTGTTTGATTTATGCGATGGTCAGAGCCGGAGGAACCGAATGCACTATGCAAGAAATTGAAGGTTCTATTCCTTTGAGTGACCTACCTGGAATATTCCAAGTAGCCCTGGATCTATTCAGCAACCAAAACTTCCAGAAGTCCGATATGGATATGCTTAAAACTGAAAAAAAAAATTAGTTGGCCAGAAAATGAGTAAGTCCCAGTCTGCAGGGTTAGATTGGGACTTTTATTTTTATGTAGGCAACACGCTTCTTGGTTTAAGCATGGATGACTTTTTCAATATAACCCCAAATCACTTGCTGAAACAATACATTATGCACCTCCGATATCATAATCCAGATGCCCTTGTGGAAGAACATTCCACAGAAGTTTATACCCTAGATCAGACACCGTTTATATAAACGAGGTGAGAAGATGGCTAATAAGGAAAAGAATGTTGTTCTGAATTTCAAGATGGATGGTCAGGTCCAGTACGCAGAAACGTTAAAAGAAATTAACGCAGTGATGAATACAGCTGCTAAAGAATATAAGAACCACATTTCTGCAATGGATAAAGATGCTAAGGCAACCGATAAGTTGGCTGCCGAAAAGAAGAAGCTTGAGATTCAGATGGAAGCAGCGCAAAAAAGAACCGGCATGTTACGGGCCCAATATGAGGAAATGTCTAAAAGCTCGAAGACAACGACCGGGCAGCTCACCCAAATGTATGGGAAGCTCCTTGATGCTGAAAAAGCTGAAAAGGCATTGGAGAAGTCAATGGAGCGGGTGAATGAGGGTCTATCTGAGCAGGCACAGGAGACCCGGGAAGCAGAAGGAGCTCTTAAAGAACTGAAGCAAGAGAGCGGGCGAATGGAAGCTGAGAACAAAAAGTTGGTAAGCTCATTCAAACTTCAAACTGAAGAGCTCAGTGATAACGCAACAGAGGCTGAAAAAGTTGAATTGGCACATAAGCAATTAAAGTCTCAGTTGAACTTGAGTGAGCGGGCCGTCCGAAACATGGAACAGCAGCTTCGGCAGACAAAGAAAATATACGGAGAAAACTCAACGGAAGTCTTTAAGATGGAGTCCAGGTTAGATGAGGCAAGAACCACAATGACCAAATTTAAAAGGTCTCTTAAAGAGGTTGAAGAAGGCAGTGAAAAAGCCAGAAAGTCCATTAAGGAATTAGGCGGTGGAATGCAAGCGTTAGCTGGTGCCGCCCCTGCTGCAGCCATTGGAGGACTTGTCACAGGGATGCAGGAATACAATGAAGTTCTGGCTAGGCTTAAAACCAATGCCTCTACGTCTGGTAGGGATTTAAAGGTTGTCGAAGATGCGTTCACTCGTATAACTGCCATTACTGGAGAACCAGATTCAGCTGGGGAAACACTTGCGAACTTGTTAGCAAGTGGATTTGACGATAGTCAATTGGCAACAGTTATTGATGAAATAAATGGTGCATATATTCGGTTCAGTGACACACTTAAAACTGAAGGTATTGCTGATGGCATACAGGAAACTTTGGCAGCTGGTGAGGCTGTTGGCCCATTTGCAGAGCTTTTAGAACGAAGTGGGGTTGATCTTGAAAGTTTCAACGGTACTTTAGCGTCCATGATTTCCATTGGTGAGGGATCAAATTACATTTTGAAAACTTTATCCAAGGAGGGTTTTAGTGAGGTTTATAACAAGTATCAAGAACTGAATCCAGAAGTACAGAGGAACGCTGAAGCAAATGCCGAGTTACAAAGGAACCTGGCTGACTTGGGCGTCATATTGACTCCGTTGGTTTCTCAAGTGGCTGAATTTACAACCAAAATTATCGAATGGGCTAATGAGAATCCGGAACTTACTGCGGGAATTGCTACCGGTGCTGCAGCGATTGGTGGATTGATAGCTGTATTAATGATAGCTGCCCCTATCGTCACCTCAATGACTACATTGGCTGGATTTCTTGGTGTGGGTATCGGCGCGATCGCGGTACCAGTTGCCCTGGTAATTGCAGGTATTGCCGGGTTAATTGCTATCGGTGTCTTGCTATATAAAAACTGGGACGATATCAAGAGGGCTGCCGGCATATTAAAAACTTATGTCGTAAATAAGATTGCTGAATTAACAGCAAGTGGAGTCAGGAAATTCAATGAGTTGCGAGACAAAGCTGGCCAGGCAATGGACAGAGCGAAAGAAAAGGTAGTTTCCCCCATCGAAGACGCGAGAGATAGAGTTGAGAGAATTGTCAAAAGTATTATTGGATTTTTCTCAAACATGAAGCTAAGCATTCCTAAAATCAAGTTGCCGAGACTCCCTCAACCTAAGATTACGGGTAGTTTTAGTTTAACCCCTCCAAGTGTTCCAACAATCAAATGGAATGCGAAAGGCGCAATCTTTACTCGTCCAACAATCTTTGGACAGTATGGCGGACAACTGCAGGGCGGTGGAGAAGCGGGACCTGAGGCAGCAATACCTCTCAATGAAGAAACGCTTGGTGCAATAGGGAAAGGCATCTTGGAAGCAAGCGGAGGAGCTGGGGGTACTGTGGAAGTCCATGTGTATCTGGATACAGAGGAATTGAACACAAAAATGGCACCAGGCATGAGCCGAAAGCTAAACCAGAATAACAAGATAAAAGCCAGATCACAAGGAGTGGTGATGGCATGATAACAATGGATGATCAATATCGGTTTGAGGACTTTGGTTTCTATTGTGAACCCGGCAATGAGGACCCCGCCACTCCCGATTATGAGAATAAAACTTTATTCATACCAGGGAAAATTGGCGAGTGGGATTTTGGGGCAGAGGTTAAAGGAAGACCTTTCTCTTTCCCTCTAAAAATTATGGATCGCTTTTACACGAATATGCAGCGGAATCTTAATGATTTCGTTGCTTTTTTGTTGGACCCATATGGAAAACCAAGGCTGATAAAGATTGAATTTGACTATGATCCAGGTAAGTATTGTATGGCAAAGCTTAATGGTCCAGTTGTTCCACAACGAGTTGATGGTGAGTGGGTTGTTAATTTGAATTTTAAAGCTAATGACCCATTAAAATACTCAAATACTGAAAACCATGAAGTTCATTGGGATAGCACCACAGTTACTTTCGATGATGTTTATTCTATCAATACAGTATTTGTGGATGATATTCACATAACATTTCCCCAATCTGTAGAAACAACAGTTACGGGTTATGCGTTGATTCCGACTATTTTGGTGTCTGGATCAGGAGATAACGTTATCTTAAGTGCAAACGGAAAATCCTTAACGCTAGGAAACTTTTCAAACGCTACTTTAGAAATTAGAGGTAAAGATTTCACTATTTTAAAAGATGGTGAAGAAGAATTTATTGTCGGGGAATTTCTTTATCTCCAGCCAGGGCTTAATCAGATAACGGTTTCGGGTAGCAACCTCAATTTCAATTTATCCATAAGAGTTCAAGATCAATATGTTTAAAGGATGGTGGTGATGTTGTCACTTCAAAAAATTCCTACAGGGATTAAATTCCCTCTGTATGAAGGAGTAAAATTAATAAATGCTGCCATTGAAGAAGCTGGCCGATCTAGAGGAGAATCTAGTAATGCGCTGAAGACTTCTAATGAAGCAAAAACAACTGCCGACGATGCTAAACAGACCGCAGTTCGAACAGAAGCTCAACTTGACCAGGTAACAGGCGCCTCCACAATCGATCCAGCAGTCGAGCAAATGAAGATCGATTTAGAAGGTTTTTCACACCCCAGTCCAGACGCAAGATTGCGGTCAGAATTACAAAAGCGTGATGAACTATTGGCAGATGAAGCAGCAAAGGCAGGGAGTTTAATAAGTGTAACTCAATTCCCCTACAACGCTAAACTTGATGGTGTTATAGACGACTCACAGGTTATTCAGGATGCTTTAAATTACGCTAAGATGAATAAGATAGGTTTTGTCCTTATACCTTATACTTCAAAAGGAGTTAGGATTGTTAACCCTCTTACTGTTCCCAAAGGTGTAACGTTAATAGGTCAGGGAACTTCACAAGCGGGATACTTATCAGGTGGATCAGTAGGAATGGGGATTTTTACAAAATCTCATTTTATCCTTGATGATCTTACTGGAACAAAACCTGCAATTACTGTAGAAGACAATGCCACACTACAAAATATTGGTTTTTACTATAAATCCGTCGATACAAATCTTACAATCGGAGATGTGCCAACATTTCCATTTACCATTAAAGCAAAAGGATTTGGATACACATTAAAGAATTTATCTGTAGTAGGGGCTAGTCATTTTATTGATCTTGAAAGCTTTGAGCGTGGGACAGTAGAAGGCATTTATGGTCTGGTTACCAAGGTAGCTTTTCGAATCAGAAGATCACGTGACATCTCACGTATTAAGGATGTTCATATTAATCCGAACATCGTGTTTCCTGTAATTGAGGGAGCATCTTCTGAATATTGGAGTGAGCATTTTGTGAGTCTTCTTAAAAGGGACTTAACGATCTTTATGGTTGGAAGTGCAGATTTTTATTATTATGATAACGTCCTAGCTTGGGGATCTAATAAATTCTTGCATGTCGTACCAAGAAATTTCGTTGATTCGGATGGTGTAGTATTCGATGACTACCCGTATACTATGTCAGGGTCAAACATTGTTGCTGATAATACTAAATTTGGATTATATATAGAAAGACCGCTAAGTTTCACCATGAAATTTTCCAATCTTGAAATTGTTCCTATTTCAAAAGACGGTCAAGCCCAAGGAATAGTTATGACAGGTGGAGCAAGTGGTTTAATTGATATTGTAAATTATGAATCAAAAGGAAGTACAGGGGAGACAGACAAACATATTGTACTGGATACCAATACAGTTTCTATGGTTAATGTTAGCGGTCGATTTATACGTCCTGGTGACGATACAAACCGAACTTCGTTTGAAGATATGTTTACGGTGACCAAAGATAATAAACTGAATGCTGAAATAATTTTTTCGAAAAAAATACAGCTGGGAAGTACCGGACCGTTCACTATTCAAATGAAAATCGTCAATACCCGAATGGATTGCAGTTGAAAAACACATCTCTGGATGATGAACAAAATTTCACAATTAATCTTCGTGATGGAGCTGACGGAAAGAAACCGATTTTAGGAGTAGACAATGTAGGAGGTTTAACCGGCGGCTTCAGTAAAAATATCGCCAACGGTGCCACAGAAGTTTATGATTTGCGTGGAACTAATAATCCAAACGGAAGGGGATTTATACTTGTGTCAGCAAGTATACCAGATGCAGGTTACCTTATAGGATTCTCAGATGGAAATGCAGTCCATCAAATTAGTTTCGGAAGTGCTGTGACAGAAACAAAGGACACTGTTGGTAAGTTGAATATTTTCATGGTGTCCCCTGGGAGGTTAGGGATCCAGAATAATTATGGCTCAGAACGAATCGTAAGCGTAACTCTACTCGCAGCATCACGCTAAAATATTAACTTGCAAAAAAGAGAAGCCTACAATACGGCTTCTCTTTTTTGTCTATTAAGTTGGTTATATGCTATACCTAAAAACAACCAAATACTAAGAAATGAATATTCAGGTACAGAGATCATCATTATTAAATAAATAACAAATAAACTCAATTTTAAACCAAAGTTTTTATAAGTGTTTTTTAACTTAAATATCGGTACGAAAAATAAAACAGTGAAAATTATAACGCCAATAAAGCCATTATTAATTAGTAAAGTTGTAAAAAAGTCTGTTGAGCGAACATATCCAAAGCCGATGCCAAAAATCATACTGAAGAAATTTAGGCTAAAAAAGTAATCTAGATGATTTTCAAAGTAATATGATCGCATAATACCTGATTCAGTTTGTTGGTTGAATTTTTGTAACACAATCTTATCGAGTAATTGAAAGACAAATTCATAGTTTAATAGTATGAAAAGAATGGAAAATCCAATCAGATAAAAAATTAAGAGTTTATTACTCTTTTTGAGAGCTGAAGTAAAGTAAAAAGCAATTCCTACTAGAGCTGAGGTTGAAGTTGATAAACACAGACCAATAAAAAGCAGGATTGAGGTCTTTTTTCTCTTAGTAAAAATTGAATATATCCAAAATGGAAGCAATGTAAAAGCGAACATTGACGGTTCAAGTGCTAAGCTGTTTATTCTTTGGAAAGTAACAGAACCTATTGTCATTAGCTGATTACCTAAATTAATTGTTTCATGATCATCATATTCTCTATTAGTCAGAAAGTCTCCAAAATCATTAAAAGCTAGGTAATAAATAAATTCAAATAGACCATAAATCACAAAGAAATTGATACCTAGAAAAATATACTTTTCCCAAGATAGGGTAAAGTACCTTTTTACAAATACAAAAGTAAGTATTCCAGACAATAAGTATAGGGATTGTGTAAAAAAAGTAGTTCTAAATACCACTTTTGAAGGATTGTCAGGATCAACTAGGGTGATTCTATCAAATGCTGGAATGGTAAAAAAGCTATTCAGTAATTGTGAAATAAGGGAAAGTAGTATAAAAACAAAAATAATCATTATTAACTCTGATAAATACCCCTCTAACTGTACCTTGTATTGATTTACAAATAAAACTAATAGTAGAGATGAAAATGCTAACAAATAGCTTGGTAACGTTCCTTGAACAGTTGGAATAAGTAAAATAGATGTTATAGGAATAAAAAACGCCCACAATTTAAAAAAGTTTGTTAAGGTTCTTGGCGTTTCTAATGTAGCTGCATTCATTGGTGTCCTCCTTGGCATGTTAATATCATGTAATATATTAACACTTTAGTAAAATGAAAGGTATAGAATCTTGCAATTTCCTAATTATTAGTAGCTAAAATTGTTGAGGAAACTATACATATAGAGAGACACCTTTATAAAAGAGGGTGTCTTTTTGTATAGATATGAGGTGAAATTAATTGCTTAAAACGTTAAATCTCGAAAGGAACGTAACTGCCATTTTGGAAAATGCATATGGAATTGGTTATGAAAAAACAAACAATGAAATCTGGACAGCATCCTTTTCACTTCCGTTGGACGATCCGAAAGTGAATAAGGTCCAGGCTCTAAAGTATGTGGAAATAACCCACGATAAAGATTACATTGGATTATTCCGCGTTATCCCCAAGCAAACGGTTAAAAACGAGAATCAAAAAAGTGTAACCTTTCAACTGGAACATGTTTTAGCCACACTGATCGGCAGTACATTATTCAAATACCACCAGCTGACCAACAAATCTACAATAGAAGTCATTGACTACTTACTCGCCCAGCAAAAGGTTAAGCACTGGAAAAGAGGCAAAGTCGAGATTGTAAGATACTTTCACTATTCTTGGGAAAATGAAAATGTTGCTTCGGGAATCTTCAGTGTTCCAAAACCTTTTGATGAGCCTTATAGATGGACCTTTGACACCACTTCTTATCCTTGGACTCTCAATCTCATTAAACCTGAAACTGAGCCCGCCTGCCGCATTAAAGAGAAACATAACCTTTTAGGTATTGAGATTGAGGAAAATCCCTTGAGTGTATTCAACAGAATCTATCCTCTTGGCTATGGTGAAGGTGTTAATCAACTGGGAATTGAGTCAGTTAATGGTGGTGTCCCTTATATCGAAGATGCAGAATCCATTGCTGAAAACGGATTATTTGAAACTGTGTGGGTAGACCGGCGCTTTGAAGATGCAGCCTCTCTTATGGCCAATGGAAAAGCTTTACTTAAGAAATGGAAAGAGCCAGTAGTCACATGGAAAACATCTGCGGCTGATGTATCAAAAATAACAGGGGCTAAACTGGACGAATTAAAAGAAGGTAAGGTTGTGAGGGTGGAAGTAGAGGGATTCCCTGTCACTGATCTAAGAATTATGAAAGAGTCCAGGCGAGACATTAAAGGAGATCCCGGCAACGTGCAGCTGGAGATAGGAAATCTCGTTGAAGACTTGAGCACCACACAGGCTGATTTGGAGCGCCGGCAAAAAGTCAATGAGACATATGCCCAGGGGGCCACAAATATTGACTCCCACAATTACGTGGATAACTGCGATCAAGACCACCCTGCAGTCATCAGGTTTTATCTTCCTGCCGATTTGGTGAACGTTAATACGATGACACTCTCTTATGAAACAGAGCCATTCAGGGCTTATTCTCAGGCTACTCAGGGCGGTGGTTCAACTGTTAAGTCCACAAGTTCTGGAGGCGGCACGACGGCGACATCAAGCTCAGGAGGGGGAGTAGCGAAGTCAACTAGTTCGGGAGGCGGGACAACCCAATCGAGTACCAGTGGAGGCGGAACAACAGTTTCTAGTAGTGCTGTCAGTTTTAACGGTGTCACTTTAAGATCAGGTGTCCCAATAGGTGGAGAATTGGCTCCATATGATCAGCATGAACATTTAGTGTTAATTGATGAGGGTCAACTTGGGCATAGCCATAGTGTATCAATACCTGCTCATAACCATAGTGTGACTATACCCTCCCACTCTCATGAATTTAATGTTCCTAATCATTCGCACAATTTAACGATTCCTAATCATTCACATGAGATAACATTGCCGGATCATACTCACGAAATAAAACATGGGATATTTGAATTGTCTTCCACACCGTCAAAGGTAACTGTAAAAGTGGATGGAACTACAGTGCTTGGGGATTCGCCTTCAGGTAATGACATCGATTTAATTCCTTACCTCTCCAAGGATGACAGCGGCCGGGTAGAACGAGGGGCCTGGCATGAGGTAACGCTGACTCCTAACGGTTTAGGGCGTATCAATGCAAATATCATTTCAAGATTATTTATCTCATCGCAAATTGGAGGGACTTTCTAGTGAAGGAAATAAAGATTCTAACACATGATGGAGCTGAGTATACGGCTGCTATTGAAGAGTATGATGCTATAACTTTAAATGAGCAGCTTAATAGCCCTGAGATAAACACAGTAATCATAGGGGAGTTCATTTTCTCCAGGATAAATATAAAGAGTGTGGTTCCAATAGATGAAAGCCAGTAAGGCTTTTTTATTTTGCCTTGAGAGGAGGTGGTCCAAATAATGTATAAAGGGAGAGGGGGAGATGATCATGTCAAACACTGTGGAGGTGCCACCTGAGATGAATCATTATGATAAAGAAATCGTGGAAATGAAAAGTGACATCAAGGACCTAAAGAAAGAAGTCAGTGAGTTGAAAAGCACAACCATTCGGCATGATGAGCAAATCTCTGCGATTAATAAAACCATGGGGAATATCGAGGAAAATACAACCTGGATCAAAAGGAAAATAACAGGTGCCATAATTACAGCGATTATCTCCGGAACCATCGGAGGAGCAATCGCTATTTTTTATGTCGCAATTCAGAACTAGGGAGGAAGAATGAGAATGAAAAAGGATATTTTCACTTTAGTTGGAGGCTTTTTGTCTGCAATGTTGCTGTTTTTAGGATCTATCGATGTAAGCTTTGACTGGTTTACTCAAACAAGCATAGATGCGTTTGTCATTTTGTTAGCTGCAGCTGTGGCTTTGGTGCTTAATCTCTACGCCATTTGGAGAAACACCTTTGTCAGTAAGGATGCACAGTTACAGAAAAAAGCACTGCAAGCCCAGGGGTTAATTAAGAAATAGGAGCTGCCAATAGGCGGCTCTTTTTCATTTCATAAAAAGGAGAGGGTTAAATGTTTATTTATCCATGTAAAGGAAGACTGACTTCGCCGTTTGGTAAAGATATTTTGCAGGGGGCAGTTCGCTGGCATAACGGAATTGACTTAGCACAAGGTGGCACTGTTGAGATTGTAGCGGCAGCTGATGGAGTTGTTCATCGATCTTATCGTTCTAGCTCTTATGGTGAGGTTATTTTCTTGCTGCATAATATTGGTGGCCAAGAATATGAAACAGTTTATGCTCACCTGAAAAGCGGTTCCAGGAGAGTAGAGGAAGGTGCTAGGGTGAAACAAGGGCAAGTGCTTGGTGTAATGGGCAATACCGGGATGTCAACAGGTCAGCATCTTCACTTTGAGCTCCATAAAGGCAAATGGAATAGCAACAAGTCAAACGCAGTAGATCCACTTCTTTATTTGGGTAAAGACCTGGACGGAGATAAATACCTCAATCTTCACAAGCACATGAAAGAATGGAACCATTACGCTACCGATGTGCAGCCGGTGACAGAGAACGCTCACAAGGTACCATTAAAACCTGCTAAATTTGGTGGATTGTCTTACAAGATTGAAGGAAATCCTTATCCAAATGTCTACACCATTAAAACTGGTCAATTTGGTTACCAGAACATCTATGCTCCAAGGGATAAAGATAGCTCAATTACATCAAGTCCTGTGTACAGATAAAACAAAAGCCCTCATTCCTTATGGAGTGGGGGCTTTTTTTATTTGGTGTAAATTATTTGTATATTTTGGTAAAAATATGTTGAAATTTCCCGTCTGTAAATTACAATTAATGTAAGGTCGAGTTAAAGGGGGAATTTGCATTGAAATCAACTGGAATCGTTCGTAAGGTAGATGAATTAGGAAGGATTGTAATACCAAGAGAATTGCGTAGAACTCTCGGAATTGAAATTAAAGATCCTCTAGAAGTGTACATCGATGGTGAAAAAGTGATTCTGCAGAAATATAGACCCAGCATGGCCTGCTTTATAACGGGGGAAGTTTCAGATGATAACATTAAACTTCCTGATAGTGAACTGATAATAAGTCGTAAAGGTGCAGAAATGCTCACCCAAGAACTACATAAAACGTTAGTAACAAACTAAAGGTAAAGCCCTCACACATTCGTGGGGGCTTTTTCTTCATATTTCTTATCAATTTCTAAATCGACTTTAAAACATTCCTCAGCACAGTTAATGAATCTATACATATAGTCTGCTGGCACTTCACTCTTCTTAATCATTTCAATCAAGTCCTCTTTGGTCATGTTCCTTCACCTCTTCAGTGATATCATCTTCGTTGGCCATTACTTTTATAATCTCAAATCGATCATATGACAATTCTGATTTAATTCTTTTAATCAGCTTAAGCCCTAATATAACTTTATCTCCGTACGCATTATCGAAATGCATTGACTTGACCCCATCAGTTTCCACTATCGCTTCCAAGTTCCATTTCATATAGACCATCCACCTTAAATTTCATCCTATAAATAATACCATATAAAGAATATTTGTCTTGTTCGCCTCATAACTATTTATTAAGTAGTTCAGAAGTGGACTGCAAATATACGGTAGGGGAGAGGTTGAAATGAACATTAAGAAAGTGTCTCTTTGTTTAAACGTTGATGATCCAGAGCAAAAGACGCTTCATGATTTCGTAACCAAGCTTCCGAATGGTGATAAGCGAAACGGAAGCCAGTTTTTAAAGACACTTGTAGATAGGGAGCACCAACGATCACTCCAAAAAAAAGAGGTAATTAAGACAGCTGGGGGCGGGATCACCTTGAGATTATAACCTCCCTCCCCCAGGTCCCTTTTGTTACATTGTTACACGGTTGACACTGTCAATTGTCATGACATTTGGAAGGGGGTGATGTGATGATAGAAGGAAAGGGGTTAGGAAATAAGAAAGTGAATCGGGTAAACATTTCACTCACGAACAAGATGAGTGCCAAACTGAATAGGTTGTCCAATGCCTGCAACATGAAACCAACTACCTTGGCCTGTCTCCTGGTAGAAAAATGCCTAAACGATCCTGAGCTCGTCTTCCAGCTGCAGCAGGAGCATGGTGTTTATTCAGCCTATAAGATTGTCCCTGTGAAAGATTTCAACACAGGGGAGCTGCAGTACATTCTTAATGAGGGGTGATTAATATGGACTGGGTGAGTTTTGGGACCGGTGTAATGAGTACCATATTTTTGTTTGCTATGTGGCCAGATAATGAAGAGGCGGGTGAGGCAGAAGAAGTCATGGACCAGGAAGAAGATGTGGAGATTAATGATTTTTCAGTAAGACATGTCACTCTATCCTGCCAGACCTGTAGAAAGCTGAAAAGGCATAAGGAAGTAAGTCCAAACCTTTATCAATGCGTGAAGTGTAAAAGACATGTTGATTTAAGAGTGTCTTGACATGAATGTGTTTAGTTGTATCTACATAACATTACCAACTGGCAGCGGCAAGACCACAACCTTATATTCCCTTGTTGAACATTGCTCGTCCGCTTTACAAAGAAATGTCGTCACATTGGAAGATCCAGTTGAAAAATTCAATGATTCTCTTGTCCAGGTCCAGGTCAATGAAAAAGCAGGTGTCACATACTCCTCGGGGCTTCGCGCCATTCTAAGGCATGATCCCGATATCATCATGGTAGGGGAGATCCGGGACGAAGAAACCGCAGAGGTCGCTATCAGGGCCTCGCTGACAGGTCACCTAGTCTTGTCAACACTTCACACCAAAGATGCAAAGGGAGCGGTTTATCGGTTGATGGAGCTGGGTATTCAGTGGCATGAAATCCAGCAATGCCTTATTGGAGTTTCAGCTCAACGGCTGATCACCCTGATTTGTCCAGTCTGTGGTGAGACGTGCCTCGAGACGTGTACAAGGAATCCTCGTGATAAAAGAGCAGCAATCTATGAGATTTTAAGCGGGAAGGCTTTGAATGAAGTGCTGAAAGAAGCGAAAGGAGAACTTGCTCATTACCACTATCCCACTCTGACAAATTTGCTGCGGAAAGGCTGTGCACTTGGGTATATACCTGAGCGTGAGCTGAACAGGTGGAGAATAGAATGAAAAGAAAAAAAGGGAACATAAAAGATCATGGATCCTTTTTAAAGCGTCTGGGTGAACTCTTGTCCAATGGCTATTCTCTGACAGATGCCATCGAATTTGTATTCATTGGACACTATCAGGGGCAAGATGCCATTAAACAAAAGATGCTGTCTCAGTTACAAAATGGCTCATCCCTCTCTGCTGTCCTTCAATCTGCCGGTTTGCCGCTCCATGTTTGTACGCAGATTTATTTCGCCGAGATGCATGGGAGAATTGCAGAGACACTTATCCAGGCAGGTAAGTATTTACATGCCAGGCAAAAAGATAGAGAGGCATTAATGAAAGTGCTGACCTACCCCCTCGTATTAATTTTCATATTAATTGGTGTAATGATCCTTCTCAAAAGCGTGCTTTTCCCTCAATTTCAAATCCTTTATTCTTCCATGGGATACAGTCCGGAAAATAACTTGCGTATATTCCTCGCTATCGTCGAACGTCTTCCAGCTATATTCCTGCTGCTTCTGGTCCTTTCAGTGTTTGGGGGAGCATTGTTTTACCAGCGTTTTCAGTCTCGTACACCCTTAAAAAGGGCAGAGCTGCTCCTGCGGATTCCGCTTATTTCAAGATACTTAAGACTGCTGTACACTCAGTTCTTTTCCCGTGAAGTGAGTTTTTTATTAAACAGCGGGATGTCGATTAATCAGGCTTTGAGTGAAATGGGGAGCCAGACATACAGGCCGCTGTTCAAAGAAGCAGCAGGCCGGATGATTCAGGATTTGAGAATCGGAAAGAGTTTCCCTGAAACAGTCGAATTCTTCGGTTTGTTTACTGATGGATTTTTAGAAGTAATCAGACATGGTGAAAGAAGAGGACAGTTACCCCAGGAGCTTTTCATATACAGCCAGTTCTGTATGGAATCCCTTGAGGACAGCGGCAAAAAATTGCTGACGGTTATCCAGCCAGTTGTTTTCTTGTTCATAGGTGTGTTTATCCTTCTCATTTATTTCTCTATTATGGTGCCGATGTTCCAAGTGATGCAGTCACTAGGGTGATTATTTTGTGCTAATGTAACTTTTTGCTTCGTTTATAAACTTTTTTTCTAAAGAGCCAGCCTGGGTACATGAACTTTGCCAATGACCCATGAACATGTCCCCAAGCAGCCAGTATGGATACATGAACTCCGCCAGTCACCCAAGAACATGTCTCCAAGCAGCCAGTATGGATACATGAACTCCGCCAATCATCCGAGAACATGCCTTCAAGAAGCTGGCTTGGATACATGAACTCCGCCAGTCATCCAAGAACATGTCCCCAAGCAGCCAGTATGGGTACATGAACTCCGCCAACTAAAAAAAAAAACGCCGAATAATCAAGAGAGCTAATGTTAGAATATCTACCACTATTAACTAATTCAAATGAAGGAGCTAATGAATATGTTGAAGAACCAAAAAGGCTTTACGATGATTGAAATGATGATTGTCCTCCTGGTGATTTCGGTCCTCCTGCTCATCACAATACCCAATGTTACAAAGCAGGGGACATCCATAAACAGCAAAGGCTGTGAGGCATTCCAGAACATGGTGGCAGGACAGGTGGAAGCCTATCGCATGGAAGAAAAAAGTCTGCCGGCCGATCTGCAGGCTCTGGTTGATAAGAAGTATCTGAAAGCGGAGAATACAAAGTGCCCTGATGGAAGGACGATTACGATCAATACTGAGGGAGAGGTCCTCGTTGGAGAATAAAGGGAAGGGAAAACCAAACGGGTATACCATGCTTGAAATGCTCTTGGTTCTATCGATATCCATTACTCTTCTCTTTTTCACCTCATTGAGTTTCCTCCCATTTCGCGATGCTCTTATTAAGAAGAACTTTGTTTCTATGCTGAAAGCAGACCTTTACTATTTACAAAGTTATGCTCTCAATAAGAAAGAAAAAGTCATTCTGCAGTTTTATCCAATTCAAGGAAAATATACCGGTAAAGACTTCAGAGGGAAAAGCCTGCTGGAGAGAGCTCTTCCGGAAGGTATTTCACAATTGCCTAATACCTCTTTAGATAGGATCTTCATATATGAGAACGGTAATACAGATAAATTTGGAAGTCTTTATTATATGGCTGGTGAAGACCAGATCAAGCTGACTTTTCAGATTGGGCAAGGAAGGTTCAATGTTGAAGAGTGAGAGTGGTTATGGTACTGCGGAAGCACTGTTGTCCATTTCTTCCATCTTCATGGTTATGCTGATTTTCATCCCATTTGTTATAAATCTGGTTGTGGATCTTGAGAAAAAGGAAAGTGATTTCAGAGCTTCAAGGGTACTTTATGAACATTTGGAAGAAGACCTCTTTTCAGGAGCAGCAGAAAATCACATATACAGAAGGGAAGGGCAGGTGTTTAAAGTTATTGAGAATAAGGAAGAGGGAGGAACCTGTATCCATTACAAGGATCATATGGGCAAAGACCAACGCTTCTGCTTATCGGAGGAGGTGAGAGGTTGAGAGGCCAAAATGGATATACTCTCCTTCACGCTGTTTTTACGCTTTCTATCTTTTTGCTGGCCGCAGCCTGTGTGCCTGTGATCATGAATGGGGTACTATTTGTGGAGGATGAGCTGGCCCCTTCCAAAGAATATGAATGGAACCTGTTCAGCCAGCAATTCAGACAGGAATTCCGGGGGGCTGAGAATATTAAGGTGACGGATACATCTATTGCATTTACTAAAAGTGGTGAAGAGATTTTATACGAAAGATATGGTGATTTTCTAAGGCGGAGGGTGAACAAGAGAGGGCATGAACTTGTTCTGGGACCCGTACAGGAAACCAAGCTTTCTTCTCATGCGAATGGAATTGAGATAGCAGTGGTTTATGAAGGAGAACTTCAATGGACGGGGAGGTTCTTTACCTATGCTAAGTGAAAAAGGTTATATACTGCCTTTTGCCATGCTGCTGACAGCGGCGATTTTGGTTTTCTCCGTAAGCTCAGCTTCAATATTCATCTCCAGATATTCTTACCTGGATGTGATGGAATCTGGTTATAAAAGAGAGAGTATGGTGCTTTACACCGTAGAAAAGCTTTTAGATGAAGAGAACTCAATGGATGGTTTTTCTGTGTATCCGGATGGTATAGTACGGTATAAGGCAGTAGAAGAGGGGAGTGTGGGCATAATAACACTTACCCTTGAAACGGATGAAAAGATAGGTAAACCGGTTATGGTGACTTACCGGAGTGATACTAAAGAAATTCTTGATTGGGAGCAGGGATGAGATGATTTTTTTAATAGGATTTATGGGATCAGGCAAATCCACAATAGGGAGAGAGCTGGCAAAAGAATTAAATAATGACTGTTTGGATAGTGATCAGTTGATTGAAGAGAAGTATAAAATGACCATTGGAGAGATTTTCGCCCGGTACGGCGAGAATAGATTCAGAGAGATGGAGACAGAGATCCTCAAGGAGCTGAAGGGTGGAAAATGGAGTATAGTCATGACCGGAGGAGGAATGGCAGAACGAAAAGTCAACCGTGATCTGATGAAGAACAAAGGAAAGGTCATTTGGCTGAATTGCAGCTTTGAAGAGACAGTGAGGCGGATTGCCGGCGATACTACTCGGCCGCTGGTCAAGGAGAAGGGAATGGATGGATTGAAGGCACTCTATGAAAAAAGAATGCCTCTCTATCAATCTTCCTCAGATTTGAAGATCGAGACAGCAGGATTAACCATTGAAGAAACTGTAAAAAAAATACTGGCTGGTTTAAAGTTATAGACACGTGGTGACACTATTGATGAAGCCTGAAGGATGGTGGAATCAATGTCAATCAATGACTACGTGAAATATATGACCCAAACAGCAGTCCGGCACTTTGAGAAAACACCGCAGGAAAGAAAATCCATTAAGGAACTCCGGAAAACAGAAAAGCAGTCCTTTTTGTTCCGCTGGTTTGGTGTCATCCCCTATGCATTAATGTTTTTCTTTAAGAAGAAGTGAAAAAACGGGATTAGAAACGTAACGTTTCCATCCCGTTTTTTTGTTGTATAGAAAATTATAAAATCACCTTCTGTTGATAACTAATAGATATATTATCCACGTCCAGCTTCAGCGCCTGAGGGTCCGTACCCACTGGAACGGACTTAGCCCCTCGGGGTCAAATAACCCTCAGAGAATAAAAGGATAGTGCGCCTTTTTTCTCTGAGGAACATTTGCCTGTCGGGGCTGATCGAGGCGCTTGCGCTTTTGATCCGTCCAGCTTCAGCGCCTAGCCCCTCGGGGTCAAATAACCCTCAGAGAATAAAAGGATAGTGCGCCTTTTTTCTCTGAGGAACATTTGCCTGTCGGGGCTGATCGAGGCGCTTGCGCTTTTGATCCGTCCAGCTTCAGCGCCTAGCCCCTCGGGGTCAAATAACCCTCAGAGAATAAAAGGATAGTGCGCCTTTTTTCTCTGAGGAACATTTGCCTGTCGGGGCTGGACAAGGCGCTTGCGCTTTTGTACTTTATTGGTGAAGATAAAACAGTCCTCCGTTAATAATCTCCACATTTATTTTGGGTTCGTATTGTTCAGAAAGTGCCTGCTTTTCAACATAATAGGACTCTGGTTTTTCTTCCAGCCCATCATAGAATTGATCCAGCAAATCTAAATCTTCCTGCCAGCGTTTTCTTGCTGATTCCGCCCAGTCTGTCGGCTGCGAGAGAAGTTCTCTCTGGATCTGAGAACGGATCCTCGCAATTCCGCTGGCTGGTTTGATGATCGGCGTCAGGGTGAAGGAGAAATCAGGTATTTTAGGAGTCAGGTTTTTTTTCATGAGTTCTCTGTGGAAGTTCTCCTGCATGGCTCCGTTGATCAGATTTAACCCTATTGATTTCAGTAGGTCTTTTTTGAGATCGCATTGATAGGAAATTTTGATATTTAAACCCAGCCAAGGATGCAAGGGTGTTTGTTTTCCCGGAACAGCGGCCCTGCTTTCGTAAAGGCGGGTGTAGCTCGCCAGCTGCCGGGCCGAGCGGAAAATTTGGTGAAGGCGGGGAGAGCCGAAATGGAGCACCTCGCCTTTGATCGTCTCTGGTGCCCTGTCCTTGTTGGTAATCAAGCAAAGTCTCATCGGGTTGGGAACCCCGCCGGTCTTCTCCAGGTAATGCCAATAAAACGGGCGGTTCATCAACTCTTTGTCCATATCAATCGTAAGTTGAACGTTCATATAGCCTGGATGGTTTTCAACTATCTGGCATTCATTGGCTGTGAAGTATCTCTCAAGAAATTGATGAATTTCGTTTTGCTGCATTTTCCTGCTCCTCCTTCATCGTTTCCGCGAATTGAATCATTGCCGACAAATTATCCATCTTGATTTTCATTTCTCCTTGTGATCGAGACTTGGTGAAGATATCCTCCATGTGCTCCTCAAATTTCCCGAAATCAAGTTTTGTCAGGATGTCATCGAGCTGACCGATAACTTTTTCAAAAAGAGTAATTTTTTCATAGAGCAGCTTCAAAATATGCTCCTCGACTGTATTCTTCGTTGCAAAATTATAAATATGGACATCTTCTGTCTGGCCGAGCCTGTGGACCCTGCCGATTCTTTGTTCCAGCCTCATTGGATTCCAGGGCAGGTCAAAGTTGATGATATGGTGGCAGAATTGAAGGTTGATTCCTTCACCGCCGGCTTCTGTTGCTATCAATACTTGTGCATGGTTTTTAAACAACTCCCGCATCCAGTCTTTCTTCCCTCTTTTAAAACCGCCCCTGAATGGAACCGAGGTAATACCGTGCTGCTTGAGAAACCATTGTAGATACAGTTGTGTGGCACGGTATTCAGTAAAGATGATGACCTTATCGTTGACAGATTGTATGATTTTAAGCGCCTCTTGTGCCTTGGAATTGGATTGAACCTGTTCGACCTTTTTCATCAGCTCATTGACCCTTTGAGTGAGAATGGGGGAGGGCTGCTCTTGGCGTTCGAGCATATTTTTCAGTGTATAGAACACCGCTTCCCGGCTGCTGCACGCCTCTCTTTGCAGAGTCAACAGGGAAAAGGAACTTGATACCCATTCATCATACGGCCCCTTAAGCATATTAAAGCTGTCATAAAGATCTCTTTCCTGCTCAGTGAAATCAATGAGGACGGTTTTGACATGCCGTTTGGTCCATTCGATGCCCGTATCGCTTCTGCGGTTGCGGATCATCACTTTATTGACCAATTCCTTCAGGTGAGCATCATTGCCCACAGATCGGGAGCCTTTTTTATACTTTTCGGAAAAACCGGATTCGTTTCCGAGGTGCCCCGGCTTTAAAAGAGAGACAAGATGGAAAATCTCTTCTACCCGATTCTGAATAGGCGTAGCCGTCAGAAGAAGGCAGAATTTCTTCTTCAGATTTTGAACAAATTCGTAGTTTTTCGTTTTATGGTTTTTTAGTTTATGTGCCTCATCGATGATCACGAGGTCGTAGTCCTGATCATAAACCTTCTCTCTGTGGGGACTCCTTTTGGCTGTGTCAATAGAAGAGATGACGATATCGCATTGATCCCAGACATAACTTTTCTTTTGAGCTACAGCCGGGATGAAAAATTTTGAATTCAGTTCAATAGCCCATTGAGAAACAAGTGACGCTGGAACGAGGATCAATACTTTCTTCACCAGTCCTCGAATCATGTATTCTTTTAAAATCAATCCGGCTTCTATTGTTTTTCCAAGTCCGACTTCATCTGCTAATATCGCTTTTCCATTCATGGACTCTACAACTTGTCTGGCAACTTCAAGCTGATGGGGAAGGGGAGTAAGGTTAGACAAATGTTTCGGTGCCTGCAGCCCTTCAAAGTTCGGAATGACGGTATGTTCCTCGACCTCTACGGCCAGCTTGAACAGGTCCCAATCTGACCAGGGGCCGTCCTTCTCGATGCGGGATTCGAATTCCCTGCTCCAGCTGTCATCGAATAGTACTTCTACGTCCATAAAAACAACTCCTTATTTTAATCATAAAAATGATTGCCGAAAATGCTTCGTTAATGATAGGATGTAAGTAGATTTTTAAAGTTTAGAAATTTGTAAAAAACCGAACATTCTATTTCGAGCAGAATTCTTTATATTGTTAGTATGACCAATTTATTCAATGAATATTGGCGAATGAAAGCAAGAGGAGAGACTGTTGGATGACAGCGCCGAAGGAGCAAGCAAATTTCTTGTGAATCTCTCAGGCAAAAAGACTCTTGCCGGACGCATCTCTGGAGAGTGTTTCAGTTTTACGAAGCCACCCACGAAGAAAGCCATCAAGATGGTAAACTTTCAGGTGAAAGGACAGAGGATCTCTTAACAGGGGTTTTTCTGTCCTTTTTTGTGTGTTTGAATGACATCTCTTGTTAACCGGTCGGGACTAGTAAAGAAGGTTCGTAGAATGAAGATATCAGGCAAAGGGGGAAATATAATGGCAGAATTGAAACGAACGCCTTTATTCCAAGTCTACAAAGAAAATGGCGGGAAGTGCATCGATTTTGGCGGATGGGAGCTGCCTGTCCAATTCTCAAGCATCAAAGAAGAACATGAAGCGGTGCGCACCAAAGCCGGCTTGTTTGATGTATCTCATATGGGAGAGATTGAAGTCAAAGGCAGCGGTTCACTCGATTATCTTCAAAAAATGATGACAAATGATATTTCACGCATCAAAAACGGGGGTGCACAGTATACAGCCATGTGCTATGAAAACGGGGGAACCGTTGATGATCTGCTGGTTTATAAAATCGAGGATCACCATTATCTCCTGGTTGTCAATGCCTCCAATATTGAAAAAGACTATAAGTGGCTTCTGGATCATTCTGAAGAAAATGCCGAACTGAAAAATTTATCTGAAGAATATGCCCAGTTAGCAATACAAGGACCGCTGGCAGAACAAATTCTGCAAAGGGTGGCCAAAGACACGACCTTAAGTGATATCGGATTCTTTAAATTCCAAAATGAAGTAGACTTAAACGGCATCAAGGCACTTGTTTCAAGAACAGGTTATACAGGTGAAGATGGATTTGAAATCTATTGTGCAGCCGGAAGCGCTTCAGATCTATGGAAAGCGATCCTGGAAGCAGGCGAGCCTGAAGGTATCCTTCCATGCGGCCTCGGTGCTCGTGATACTCTTCGTTTTGAAGCGAACCTTGCCCTTTATGGACAAGAACTCTCTGCGGATATCACTCCGATAGAAGCAGGCATCGGTTTCGCTGTGAAAGTTGATAAAGAAGCCGATTTCTTTGGAAAAGAAACATTGGCTCAACATAAAAAAGAGGGCGCTCCCCGAAAACTTGCAGGGGTTGAAATGCTTGAGCGCGGAATTCCCCGCCATGGTTATAAAGTCTACGCCAATGACGAAGAGATCGGCGAAGTTACGACAGGTACACAGTCTCCTACACTTAAAAAGAATATCGGGCTTGCTCTCATTAAGTCCGAATACAGCGGCCTTGATACAGAGGTATTTGTTGAGATTCGCAATAAGAAACTTAAAGCTAAAGTAGTGCCTACACCATTCTATAAAAGACCAAAGAAGTAGCAGGGAGGGGATTCCTTATGAAACATCGTTATTTGCCGATGACAGAACAAGATCAAAAGGAAATGCTGGACACGATTGGAGTCAGCTCGGTTGATGAGCTGTTTGAAGATATTCCTGAAAAAGTAAGGTTTAAAGGGGAATATAACATTAAGAAAGCGGAACCTGAGACGACCTTGATGAAAGAGTTAAGCCGGATGGCTTCAAAGAATGCGGATTTGCGCTCTCATACTTCTTTCATTGGTGCAGGGGTTTATGACCACTACATGCCTGTTATTGTGGATCATGTATTGTCACGTTCGGAGTTCTACACTGCCTATACACCATATCAGCCGGAAATCTCTCAAGGGGAACTGCAGGCAATCTTTGAATTCCAGACAATGATTTGTGAATTGACTGGCATGGACGTAGCTAACTCCTCCATGTATGACGGCGGTACGGCGCTTGCTGAAGCGGCGATGCTGAGCGCAGGCCAGACAAAGCGGAAGAAGGTTCTTGTTTCAAGTACAGTCCATCCTGAATCAAGAGATGTCCTGCGTGCTTATGCGAAAGGACAATATATTGAAGTAGTTGAAATTCCTCATAAAGATGGTGTGACGGACACGGCAGCTTTAGAAGAAATGATGTCTGATGAAATCGCAGCTGTCATTGTTCAATATCCTAATTTCTTTGGAAGAATTGAAGAATTAGCGAAGCTTGAGGGCATCGTACATGACAAGAAAGCGATGTTTGTTGTGTCATCTAATCCATTGGCGCTTGGCGTGCTGACGCCTCCTGGAAAGTTGGGTGCTGATATTGTGATTGGTGATGCACAGCCGTTTGGAATTCCGACAGCGTTCGGGGGACCGCACTGCGGATATTTCGCTGTAACGAAGAAACTAATGCGTAAGGTTCCTGGCCGCCTGGTCGGACAGACTGTTGATGAGGATGGCCAGCGAGGATTCGTCTTGACTCTCCAAGCGCGCGAACAGCATATCCGTCGTGACAAAGCGACTTCCAATATTTGTTCGAACCAGGCCCTTAATGCCCTTGCTGCTTCCGTTGCAATGACGGCTCTTGGTAAGAATGGGGTTAAAGAAATGGCAGTCCAGAATATCCAAAAGGCTCATTATGCTAAGGAAGCCCTTAAACAAAATGGTGTGGAGGCTGCATTCGAAGGTCCTTCCTTCAATGAATTTGTCATTAAAACCAGCCGGCCTGTAAAAGAAATTAATTCAGCTCTGCTTCAAAAAGGAATCATCGGAGGATATGACCTTGGTCTTGTCGATTCCGATCTAAATCAGCATATGCTTGTAGCGGTTACAGAACTTCGCACAAAAGAAGAAATCGATACATTTGCTAAAGAATTGGGGGATTATCATGAATAAGAACGATCAGCCTCTCATTTTTGAATTATCAAAAGAAGGACGTACCGGCTTCAGCCTTCCTGAAATGGATGTTCCGCAAGTAGACTTGTCTCAACTGATTCCTGCAGGATACACACGTGAAGAAGCACCGGAACTTCCGGAAGTTTCTGAACTGGATATCATGCGTCACTACACTGCCTTGTCCAAGCGCAATCATGGGGTGGACTCCGGTTTTTATCCGTTAGGTTCATGTACCATGAAATACAATCCGAAAATCAATGAAAATGTAGCCAGGTTCAACGGCTTTGCCCATCTTCACCCTCTACAGGAGACAGAAGGTGTTCAAGGAGCATTGGAGTTGATGTTCGACCTGCAGGAACATTTAAAAGAAATTACTGGAATGGATGAAGTGACTCTTCAACCTGCGGCAGGTGCTCACGGGGAATGGACAGGATTGATGATGATCCGTGCCTACCACGAAGCAAATGGAGATACAAAACGTACGAAAGTCATCGTTCCAGATTCTGCTCATGGAACGAACCCTGCTTCCGCAACCGTGGCAGGATTTGAAACAGTTACGGTGAAATCCGACGATAACGGATTGGTTGATATGGAAGACCTTAAACGTGTTGTAGGTGATGATACAGCCGCTCTAATGCTTACGAACCCTAATACATTGGGCTTGTTTGAAGAAAATATTTTGGAAATGGCTGCGATTGTCCATCAGGCCGGCGGAAAGCTGTATTATGACGGCGCCAATCTTAACGCGGTTATGTCGAAAGCACGTCCTGGAGACATGGGCTTTGATGTCGTCCACCTTAATCTTCATAAAACATTTACTGGACCTCATGGAGGAGGCGGACCTGGAAGCGGACCTGTTGGTGTCAAAGCCGATTTAATCCCGTATCTTCCTAAGCCTATCCTGGTTAAGCGCGAAGACGGATACGCCTTTGAATACGACCGTCCTCAGTCAATCGGACGTGTGAAGCCTTACTATGGCAACTTCGGCATCAATGTCCGTGCCTATACGTACATTCGTACAATGGGTCCTGACGGGTTAAAGGCAGTGACGGAAAATGCAGTCATCAATGCCAACTATATGATGAGAAGGCTGGCTCCGCACTTTGATCTTCCGTACGATCGTCACTGCAAGCATGAATTTGTCATCAGCGGAAAGCGTCAGAAGAAATTGGGAGTCCGTACCTTGGATATCGCCAAGCGCCTGCTTGATTTCGGCTATCATCCGCCAACCATCTACTTCCCATTGAATGTAGAGGAATGTATGATGATTGAGCCGACCGAAACAGAGTCCAAAGAAACAATCGATGATTTTATCGATGCAATGATTCAAATTGCTAAAGAAGCAGAAGAAAATCCAGAGATCGTACAGGAAGCACCGCATACGACTGTCATCAAGCGTCTTGATGAAACACTTGCGGCACGTAAACCTGTGCTGCGATATACAAGAGAAGGTTAACAGTAAAAGGATGTCCTTAACGGGGCATCCTTTTTGCAATCCCGAATGGAAATCGAATTATAAAAATGGTTGAAAATGGGTATTGCCAAAGATTACCAAGTTTGATAAATTAAACTTAACCAGTAAAATTAATTTAACCGAGTTAAAAAATGAAACGGTGGTGAGAAAAATTGGAATCTATGATGATCATCAGGGACTACAATCAGTTAAAAGCTTTAAGTGACCCATTCAGGGTGAAGTTGATGTTGAGGCTGGTGGAGAGCCCGTTTACTGGGCAGCAGCTGTCAGAGGTATTCGATCTTTCCCGGGCAAGAATTCATTATCACCTTCGTGAGCTGGAAAAGCTGGGATTGATTGAAATCGTCAAGACAGAAGAAAAGAATGGAATCATTCAAAAGTTCTATCAGTCTGTAGCCAGCGGATTTTACCCGGATGCCAGCCTTATGCCCCATAAAGAGGAAATCAGCAATACAAAGAGGCAAATGCTTTATGGGATGTTGGATAGAACCATGACCAGGCTTCTGGAGGCTCCAAATGATGCGTTTGAAGAAGCGGGCCCTAATGATCCCGCAGACTGGAATATCCTTGCGACCTCATGGGAAACAAAGGTGACAGAAGAGAATTTCAGATGGTATACCAAAAAATATTTTGAGCTCTTGGAAGAGTTGCAGAATCGAGCAGAGAAGGATGCCGATAATCCCGACGCCAAGTATTATTATATGTCAGGTTATGGTTTCCAGGTAAATGAATCGAACTTTGAGAAAAGGGTTTCCAATACAGATGAAAATGAATAATAAGGAGATTCAGTATTGAATCTCCATTCTCAGATCTGACAGTAAAATAATTTTGACCGGTAAATTTATTTTGTAGGACAATACCCTATATTTTTTTAGGTCAACGGTAAAAAAAATTTACCTGTATGGAAAGGAGTTTTAAAGGTGAAAGAACTGTTGATGAGAAATCGGAATTTTGCTGCTTTATTCTTCGGAAGAATGGTAACGAATATGGGTGACAGTCTTTATTATGTAGCAGCTATGTGGCTTGTATTTGAATTAGGTGGAAGTGCCTTTTATACTGGCTTAGCAGGTTTTCTGACCCTTCTGCCTGGAACTTTGCAATTTTTGACTGGACCGGTCATCGATAAATTGCAGATTCAGAAACTTCTTGTATGGACTCAGATATTGCAGGCGATACTGGTGCTGCTTATTCCTATAGCCCACTATGCAGGGTTTCTCAGTGTGTCCTTTATACTTGTGATCATGCCGGTTATATCTGCTATTGAACAATTTGCTTATCCAGGTCAATCGGCACTATTGCCAAGGCTTATCCGAAAAGACCAGCTTGTGAAGGGCAACTCGCTTTTTTCTTTCGCTTATCAAGGTGTCGACTTGGCTTTTAACGCCATTGCGGGCATTTTGGTCGCTTTAGTGGGTGCAATCACTCTTTATATGATCGATGCCGTCACATTCATTATTGCAGCTATTCTCTTCAGATTGATTAAGGTAAAGGGGGAGAAGCAAGGAACTGGGCAAAATGGAGCTTTGGTAAAAGAAAAAGTTGTTTCGTATAAGAAAGATTTAGCTGAAGGATTTGGCATCGTCTTCCGATCAAAGCTGGCAAAATTCTTACTAGGTTCCGTTGTGGCAAATTTTGCTATCGGTTCAACATACGCGGTGCTGCCTGCCTTCGCTGAGCTCAGGGGAGGTTCTGAAGCCTATGGGCTTTATTTAGCAGCCATATCGGGAGGTGCATTGATCGGCGCTCTGTCGGCTTCTTTCTTTGGAAAATACCCACTGGGGAAACTTGTGATCACATTATTCTTCCTGGGAGGCAGCTGCTGGATGATATCAGGATTCATTCCATTCACCACTGTCAGTATTCTTTTTTTCGGAATATCGTGGATCCCGATTGGAGCAACGAATGTGATCATGGGAGCGGCGATTCAATCGGTTGTTCCTCAACATTTAATGGGAAGAATTTTTTCGGTCACTGCTTCTCTTGGGGCAGCTGCTATGCCATTTGGCTCTTTACTGGGAGGATACCTGGCCGATGCAGTCAATCCGGTGACGGTGTTTGCCGGCTCAGCTGCAGGGGTGATCTTTGTTTCGATCGTTTGGTTATTGGACCGGGCTTTACTTACACTGCCCAGCTCTGTGGACATCAACCCGGAAGAGCTTGGGCTTTCAACTGATGTAAAGCTGACTTCTTGAATGAAGGTTCAATCCTGGGAGGATTCGCCGCCCATTATTATAGTGGGAGGGTATGCTTGGTTTTAAGCCATAAATAAAAAGCCGATTTCAACTGAAATCGGCTTTTGCGCTCAAATAAGAAAATATACTACTTTCTTATCGTAAATCAGGAAGCGTTCTGAATCCAGCTTCAGCGCCCAGCCTCTCGGGGTCAAATAACCTCTGGAGAATAAAAGGATAAACCCCCTTTTCTTCTCCAAGGAACATTTGCCTGTCAGGGCTAAACGGGGCGCTTCCGCTTTTTTTATTATTTCTTCTTTTTAATTTTTCCTGTCCATTTCTTGAACCCGCCCTGTAATTGGTGAAGGTCCCTGTATCCATTACGGCGAAGCATCTGTGCTGCCCTGCCGCTGCGCATGCCGCTCTGGCAGTAGAGATATACCGGCTGGTCATTGCGGACTTCCTGCTTCCTTTGTTTCAACTGGGAGAGCGGAATATTCCTTGCGCCGAGGATGTGGCCGTTTTCGTACTCATTCGGTTCCCTGACATCAATCAGCTGGGCTTTACGGTATCCTGCACGGAACTCTTCTTCCGTAAGGTTATTTACAATACGCTTTTGCATAAAAAACGTAATTATTGAATAGACGATGATCGCCCCTAAAACGACTAGTAAAAAATATAAACCTGACAAAATTCCTGACCCCTTTCACAATTCACTATTCTCTATTATATTCTCTCTTCTGTGCAGATACAAAAGAAATCTATTACTATTATATTATTGTCTATTAGGGAGAACAAGAACTCTTTTTGAAAGGTATGTGACTTTTGAAGGGCAGGGAGTTTTCCATGTTCTTTTTTACGAAGATTCTTTTACCCTGACTTAACGGGGGGATTCCCGGCTAATTATAGCAATCACTTTTGGTCTATCTGACTTAATGGTGCGATTCCAGGTTAATCATGCCATTAACTTTTGGTCTATCTGACTTAATGGTGTGATTCCCGGCTAATCATACCAATAACTTTTGGTCTATCTGACTTAATGGTGCGATTCCAGGTTAATCATGCCATTAACTTTTGGTCTATCTGACTTAATGGTGCGATTCCAGGTTAATCATGCCATTAACTTTTGGTCTATCTGACTTAATGGTGCGATTCCAGGTTAATCATACCAATAACTTTTGGTCTCCCTGACTTATTGGTACGTTTTTCTATATTAACTCACCTCCCCCGGGCATGCCCTCTATCTTTAAAGAAGAGTAAATAGAAATCGAACCTTTTCCTGGATTGACATATGCTAAAATTCATCTTCTGCCAATCTACTGTCGTATCCGGTGCCCATTCAACCAAGCGGTCTTTTCTTCTTTGTTTTTTTCTTATACTTTGATAGACTAGAAATCGACTTTAATAAGAGTAAAAGAGGTATGAGGTTATGACCAAAGAAGTATGGCGGTATATCGACTCGGGGAATTGTTCTCCGTCCTATAACATGGCATTGGATGAAGCACTGCTCGATTGGCATAGTGAAGGAAAAATCCCTCCGGTTATCCGCTTTTACGGGTGGGAACCTGCGACTCTGTCGGTAGGCTATTTCCAGAAGGTTGAAAAAGAAATCAAGATGGATGCTGTGAAAAAACATGGTCTGGGATTTGTCCGCCGTCCGACAGGGGGAAGGGGCGTCCTTCATGAGCATGAACTTACATATAGTGTGATTGTAACGGAAGAGCACCCGGAAATGCCTAAGACGGTCACAGAGGCTTACCGGGTCATTTCAGAAGGAATTCTCAGGGGATTCAGAGCTTTGGGGCTGGAAGCTTATTTTGCAGTGCCGAGGACGGAAGAAGAGAAACAGGGTTTGAAAAGTCCGCGGTCAGCTGTCTGCTTTGATGCACCAAGCTGGTATGAACTTGTGGTAGAAGGCAGAAAGGTAGCCGGTAGTGCCCAGACCCGCCAAAAAGGCGTCATCCTCCAGCATGGTTCTATTTTGCTTGATCTTGATGAAGATAAATTATTCAGTTTGTTCAAGTATCCGAATGACCGGGTGAAGGAACGTATGCAGCGGGCTTTTAAGAGCAAGGCTGTGGCTGTCAATGAAATCAGCAGTGAAACCGTCACCCTTGACATGGCGAAGGCCGCTTTTAAAAAAGGGTTTGAACAGGGACTGGGAATCGAGCTCGAGCCATATGTACTTTCCCAAGAGGAAGCACGATATGTAGAGGACCTTGCTAAAAGAAGATATGAATCAGATGAATGGAATTTTAAAAGGTAGACTTTTTGTTCAAGGGGAAAAAATTGAATTAACTTTTTTCGGATTTCAAAAGCGATGAAAATCGCTTTTTTCCTTTTCATAAAGGGGTTAGAAGAGGACTGTTATTTTTCAACCTTGAAAATTGTCGGGTTTTGTTGGTTTGTGCTGGCTAATCTATGATTCCCTTTCGATCTCTTCTCTTTCCAGCCTATTTTCAGTTTGACAAAAAAGTTTTAACATGAACTGAACACAACATATAGTGTGTCGAAAAATATTTTACACACTATATATAGTGTGTATTGGTTGATTTTCATTACCGGCTGTGATAAATTTATTTTTGAATTTAACAACTAAGATAGAAACAGAAACCATTCAATATAGTAGTTTAAGGAGTTGTATTTATGTCTGTCGTATCCAAACAAGAAATGATAGTTAACAGAGAGAGTCTGAATAAAGCGATCGGTATGTTTCCGCAAGTCCATCCCATTACCCCGGATATGAACATTACACATAAGGGTGTATCCCGCCTCGTAATGATTGACCGCTACTCATTTAAAGACACTGAAAAGATCACCCTTACTGAAGGAGATTTCGTTGTATTAACAATCAAGGAAGATCCTAAATTCCCTGCAAGAGGGCTTGGTTTCATTAAGAGCCTTGACCGGGAGAACAAGCAGGCTGAAGTCTTAATCATTGAGGAGTACAGAAGTTCCATTGATAACCCGGTGGAAGCTGAAAGCGGTGTTGTTAAACGTTCATTGGATGTGATTGAAAAACCGCTCGAGATCTTCTATGAGCAAATTGCCAAGAGAAACGCAACAGGGCTTGCCGGTGTCGAGACGACAGAAGAAAAAAGACAGGAATGGTTCGAGAAATTCTACCACGAACTCGTAAACATGAATTTTGTGCCGGCTGGCCGTGTATTGTACGGAGCAGGTGCTGATACGGACGTCACTTATTTCAACTGTTATGTTATGCCGTTCGTAAAAGATTCCAGGGACGGCATTTCTGACCACCGCAAACAAGTAATGGAAATCATGAGCCGCGGCGGCGGAGTCGGAACGAACGGATCGACTTTAAGGCCAAGAAACGCACTGGCACGCGGTGTGAACGGAAAATCATCTGGATCTGTATCGTGGCTGGATGATATTGCGAAGCTGACTCATCTTGTAGAACAGGGTGGATCAAGACGTGGTAAATAAGTGCCTCGTCTATAAATAAACCTCGTGAATTGCTGGAAACTCTTTAATAGTAATCGTGTAAATGTCATCCGAAAATGAGAGAAGAGAAGACAGTCATGAAACTATTTGACGCTAATATTTTACTAATATAAAAATTAGCGTATAAATGACTTACTGGCTACAACGCAGCTGGAAACGGCAAACGTGAATGCTAAAAAACAGTAAGTGGAAAAAGACAATCAGCAGCCAAGCTCCTTTAAAATGGAGAAGGTTCAACGACCATCGAAAGCACGCTGTAACAGCGGAAGCGAGTAGAGTAGGAATCAAGCGGTTCCCAAGTGCGAGGACACTCAAATGAGTGTAAGATATGGTCTGAACTCTAAGGTGACTTAGAGAGTTGATGTAGCGTATCAACGTAACGTATTGGCCCAAATGATCATGTTGTCAGATTGGCACCCTGACATCATTGAATTCATCATTTCAAAGATGCAAAACCCGCGTATCCTTCGCTATCTTCTTGAAAATACAGAAGATGAGCAGATAAAAAAAGCTGCACAGGACAAATTGAAATTCACTCCTCTTACAGCACAGGAACAAGATATGTACCAAGGAATCATTAACTACAAACAGATTCCCGGGCTGGGAGGATTTTCGGACAAGATCATCAAGGAAGCTGAAGAGAAGATCAGAACGGGCGGTACTTACTCTGTCCATAATTCTGAATTTCTTACAGGCGCAAATATTTCAGTCTGTCTGACAAGCGATTTCATGAAAGCCGTGGAAAATGACGAAGAATACAGCCTGCGATTCCCTGATGTAGAGAAATATGATGAAGAAGAGATGAAGTTCTATAATGAAAACTGGCATGAAATCGGTGACGTTAGAGAGTGGGAACAGATGGGCTACAAAGTCCGTACCTACAGAAAGATGAGAGCCAAGGAATTATGGAATCTGATCAATGTATGTGCGACTTATTCTGCTGAACCAGGTATCTTCTTTATTGATAATGCCAACGACATGACAAATGCAAAAGCATATGGACAAAAAGTTGTGGCGACAAACCCATGTGGTGAACAACCACTTGCACCATTTTCCGTCTGCAACCTCGCAGCTGTGAATCTTGCCCAATTTGCGGACAAAGAAAATAAAACAGTCGATTTTGAAAAACTGAAGAGGACAGTAGAAGTCGGCGTACGTATGCAGGATAACGTAATTGATGCCACTCCTTACTTCCTTGAGCAGAACAAAAAGCAGGCACTCGGAGAACGCCGAGTCGGCTTAGGTGTCATGGGGCTTGCTGATTTATTGATCTACTGTGAAAAAGAATATGGATCAGAGGAAGGCAACAAGCTTGTGGATGAAGTATTCGAGACCATTGCCGTGACAGCTTATCGTGCATCTGTTGAATTATCGAAGGAAAAAGGCAGCTTCCCATTCCTTCAAGGTGAGACAGAAGGCGAAACGAACCGCCTGAGAGAGGCATTCATCAATACAGGCTATATGAGTAAAATGCCTGAGGATGTCCGCCAGTCTATCATGGAAAACGGTATCCGCAACTCCCATCTTCTCACAGTTGCTCCAACTGGCAGCACAGGAACGATGGTGGGTGTGGCGACAGGGCTTGAACCTTACTTCTCCTTCACTTATTATCGAAGCGGACGTCTTGGGAAATTCATCGAGGTGAAGGCTGAAATTGTACAAGAATACCTTGACCGCAATCCTGAAATAGATTCAGACGCCCTTCCTGAATGGTTCGTTTCTTCTATGGAACTGGCACCTGAAGCCCATGCAGATGTGCAGTGTGTCATCCAGCGCTGGATTGACAGTTCTATCTCGAAGACAGTCAACGCGCCAAGAGGCTATACGGTTGATCAGGTTCAAGGAGTGTACGAAAGATTGTATAAGGGCGGAGCGAAAGGCGGCACAGTCTACGTGGATGGAAGCCGTGATTCACAGGTTCTGACTCTGAAAGCGGAAGAGAACAGCTTTGATGAAGAAGAAACGGCACCACAGGCACCACAAGGCAAAAAGCCGGTGGTACTGGTTGACACCATCCAGGATGTCAGGTCAACAGATGTGACAATTGGATCTGAAGTAGGAAATACATGTCCGGTCTGCCGGAAAGGAACCGTCAAAGATATGGGCGGATGCAACACATGTACCAACTGTGGAGCACAATTAAAATGTGGATTATAATCTAAGTAGAAGGGGGACTTGTTCCTCCTTCTTTTTTGTAGGCTCTTTTCGAAAACTTTGTTTCTATTTAACATTAAATGCGCAGATATCACCTTAAATCACCAAAAATAATGGTAAGAAAGAAAAGAGCTGCATCCTCTAATTAGAGAGGAAAACCTTAGTATCCGGAGAAAAATCCGGCTCTTGGGATATTTCTGAAAGCAACAATCTATGTGAAAACAGCCTTTTTGTATTGTGATTCTTTATTCCTTTAAAAGGGACTGTCCCTTTTATTACGGTGACGCAATGAAGTGTGCCCTGGAAATTGGCTTGTTCTTATTCTAAAACCCTTCGAAATGAATATGAAAGTTATAAGGAAACTTCGAAGGGGATGGTTCCCATGAACATCGATGGTGTGTTTTCAGGCGGCGGAATCAAGGGGTTGGCACTAATTGGCGCTTACAGGGCTATCGAAGAAAAAGGCTTTAGATTTCAACGGGTTGCGGGGACGAGTGCCGGCGCAGTTATAGCCGGGTTCATTGCAGCCGGCTACAACAGTGACAGCCTGCTTAATATAATGGATGAAATAGATTTGCCAGATTTACTGGATAAAAATCCATTGCTTTCTTCATTGCCATTAGTCCGGTGGCTGAAAGTGTATTGGAAACTGGGGCTTTATAAAGGGGATGCTCTGGAGCAGTGGATAGAGGAAAAGTTAAGGGTCAGGGGAATATATACCTTTGCCGATCTGAGGCCGGGCGCATTGAGGGTAGTTGCCTCCGACCTGTCCAATGGAAGGCTGATGGTGCTGCCTGATGACCTGGACAAATACGGTATTCCCAAAGAAACTTTCCCGGTAGCAAGGGCAATCAGAATGAGTGCGAGTCTGCCTTACTTTTTCGAACCGGTGAGGCTGAAATCACTGGATGGGCTAAGTATAGTCGTCGACGGAGGTGTCTTAAGCAATTTCCCGATGTGGCTCTTTGATAAAGAAAATACAAAGAAGGTAAGACCTGTTTTGGGGATAAAGCTTAGTCATGATGCACAGGAAAGACCGAAAAACGAAATCCACAATGCCATCGACATGTACGGAGCGCTGTTTCAGACCATGAAGGACGCACATGACTCCAGATATATTTCCAGGAAGCATTCTGCAAACATCATTTTCATACCGACAGAAGGCGTGTTGACGACTGAGTTTGAACTGACGGAAGAAAAGAAAAGAGAACTTGCCGGGTATGGGTATAATCAGGCGAAAGAATTTCTGCGGATATGGAGTTACGGCTAAGAGAGAGGAAGATCATAGAGCGGTTGACATTGCTCAATAAGAAGCAGATTCTTCCCCTGGAATTCATTAATAATGTAAATTGTCAACTCAAGTCGAACACGGCAAGAAATTCATGAATACCTCAAATGGCGTATTATAATTGAGCACTTTCCGGGGGACCTGGTTGAACGTCAAGAGAAAATCCATGATGTCCTTCTGGGTCATCCGGCTGAAATCGGTTCCTTTTGGGTATGTGCGCCTAATGCGCCCGTTACTATTTTCGTTGGTGCCACGCTGACCTGGTTTGCCGGGATCCGAGAAGTAAAAGGGAACCTCCAGCCCTTTTTCGACTTCTTCCCAAAGATGAAATTCCTTGCCGCGGTCTGCGGTGATGGACTTTACCACTTTTTTTGGCAAGTTCTTCAACACATGGATGATGGACTGTGCAGTTTCACTCGCCGTTTTCGCCGCCAGCTTATAGATAATCTCAAACCGGCTGGTACGCTCGGTCAACGTGAGAATCTGACTTTTGTGTGACTTGCCGATG
>NZ_VTEI01000013.1 GCF_008180415.1 Rossellomorea vietnamensis | reverse complement strand
GAATTTCATCTTTGGGAAGAAGTAGAGAAAGGGCTGGAAGTTCCCTTTTACTTCTCGGATCCTGGCAAACCAGGTCAGCGTGGCACCAACGAAAATAGCAACGGCCGCATTAGGCGCACGTATCCAAAAGGAACCGATTTCAACCGAATGACCCAGAAGGACATCATGGATTTTCTCTTGACGTTCAACCAGGTCCCCCGGAAAGTGCTCAATTATAATACGCCATTTGAGGTATTCATGAATTTCTTGCCGTGTTCGACTTGAGTTGACAATTTACAACCTATTTAATAAATAAGGGGAATTTTTCCCTCTATTTGCTAAAGGCAAACGCCTCGGGCAGCCCCGACAGGCAAATGTTCCTCAGAGAAAAAAAGGCGCTCTTTCCTTTTATTCTCTGAGGGTTATTTGACCCCGAGGGGCTAGGCGCTAAAGCTGGACGTATCAAAAGCGGAAGCGCCTTGTCCAGCCCCGACAGGCAAATGTTCCTCAGAGAAAAAAAGGCGCTCTTTCCTTTTATTCTCTGAGGGTTATTTGACCCCGAGGGGCTAGGCGCTAAAGCTGGACGTGGAAATATAGCTATAAGTTATCCACAGAGGGTGATTTCTTAATTCATAAACAACAAAAAAGGATGGGGCCTCCATCCTTTTTTCTATCAGGCAAGTATCGCTTTGTCGCTTGCCATTTGTGTTCCTCTGATTCTTTGAAACTCTTTTAACAATCCTTGAACAGTCAATTCCTTCTTTTGTTCCTCACTGACTTCAAGAATGATTTCCCCTTTATCCATCATGATCAGCCTGTTTCCAAGGTCAATCGCCTGCTGCATATTATGAGTGACCATCAATGTTGTCAATTGATACTTATCAACAATTTCCTTGGTTAAATTGGTGATCAGCTCTGCACGGGATGGATCCAGTGCGGCGGTATGCTCATCCAGAAGGAGAATCGACGGTTCAGTGAATGTCGCCATTAGCAGAGACAAGGCCTGCCGCTCACCGCCTGAAAGCAGCCCGACTTTTGCATTCAAGCGGTTTTCCAAATTAAGGTGAAGAGACTCCAGAACCTCCTTGAAGTACTCTCTTCTTCTTTTGGTGACTCCACTTTTAAGTGTCCTTCGTTTATTCCTTGAATAAGCCATGGCGAGATTTTCTTCAATCGTCATGGTTGGTGCGGTACCAGCCATGGGATCCTGGAAAACCCGTCCAATCAGCTTGGAACGTTTGTATTCCGATACTTTTGTGACATCCTTGTCATCAATGATAACTTCTCCTGTATCCGGTGTCAGTACTCCTGAGATCATGTTCATCAGGGTTGATTTTCCCGCCCCATTACTTCCGATGACTGTGACGAAATCACCAGGATTCATCGTCAGGCTGACATCTCCAAGTGCCACTTTCTCATCAGGTGTACCTTCATTGAAAATTTTATGGATTCTATTTAATTGTAACACCGCTCTCATCCTTCCCCTCTGGAGTTAAAGCGAGCTCCTGAAGCCGCTGGGCATGTTTCGCAGCCTTACGTTTTCTTTCTTTATAGCGGTCCATGAACCTCGGCATCACCAGTGCCAGAATGACGATGGTTGCAGTAATCAGTTTCATATCGCCCGTTTCAAGGAATTCAACACGCAATGCCATGCTGACAACGATACGGTAAATGATTGCCCCTCCAATAACAGCAAGTGTCGTTCTGACAATAGTCTTGGTACCGAAAAGAGCCTCACCGATAATAACGGATGCCAAACCGATAATAATCATCCCGATTCCCATACCTACATCGGCAAACCCTCCATATTGAGCAATCAACGCCCCTGAAAGCGCCACCATAGCATTAGAGATTCCAAGTCCTAAAATAATCAAAAGGTTTGTATTTGCAGAGAAACTTCTAATCATCCTCTGATTATCACCAGTCGCCCTTAAAGCTAATCCAATCTCAGTACGAAGAAATCTATCTGTTAAAAATTTAATCAGGAAAGTGACAATAATCATAAAGAAAAGTATTCCCCAAGTGTTTGGAAGAAACTCTCCAAGTCCGATAGCAGACAGCATATTATTCAGTGCTGAATCTATCCCCAGCTTTGACCAGATGCTTTCCACTGTTGTAAATGATGTATCCTGATTCAACAGCGGTACATTAGATCTGCCCATGATCCTCAAGTTTATTGAATACAAGGCAATCATCATTAAAATACCAGATAATAAGGCATTAATTTTCCCGAAAGTATGAAGTACACCCGTAATACAACCTGCTGCAAAACCAGCTATCACAGCCAGTATTGTTGCTATGAAAGGATTCATGCCACTTACAACAAGGGTGGCAGCAACTGCCGCCCCTGTCACAAAACTTCCATCTACAGTCAAGTCTGGAAAATCCAATATTCGGAAAGAGAGGTATACTCCCAGCGCCATTATCGCGTAGATGATCCCTGATTCAAAGGAACCAAAAATTGCAGTAAACACGATGCATCACCCCTTCTTATTCTCCTTCAAAAAACTCTCCAAGCTCGCTCCATTCTTCTTTTACTTCAACGCCTTGTTCTTCTGCAGCTTCCTTATTTATCATCAACTGGAAACTTTGTGGATATTCAATATCGATTTCAGATGGTTCGTTCTCTCCTTTGAGGATTTTAACCGCCATAAGTCCAGTCTCGTAACCTAAATCACTGTAACTAAACCCACTGGCTGCAACTGCTCCACGCTTCATTGAATCCAATTCACCCACAAAAAGAGGAATGTCCTTATCATTTGCTACCGCGATAACAGACTCCAACGCTGACACTACTGTATTATCAGTAGGGACATAAATGGCATCGACGCGGCCGACCAAAGACTCTGCAGCTTGTTTAACTTCAGCAGATGTAGAAACTGAAACTTCTGTAATTTCTGCTCCATTTTCTTTTGCGAGTTTCTCTACTTCCTTGACCTGCACCTCTGAATTTTGTTCACCTGAATTATAAATGACTCCAATATTTTTTGCCCCAATTTCTTCGGTTATGAAATTGATGGTTTTAGAGATTGCTTCCGGATGTGTATCTGATGTACCAGTAATGTTATCCCCCGGCTTGTCAAAGGCTTCAACCAGCCCTGCCCCCACTGGATCAGTTACTGAGGTGAATACGATGGGAATATCCTTTGTCGCATTTAAAGCACTTAAAGCACTTGGTGTTGAGTTAGCAAAAATCAAATCGATCTTGTCTCCAACAAAGTTATTAGCAATAGACTGTGCATTGCTTTGTTCCCCTTGCGCAATCTGCAAATCAAACTCAACATTATCCCCTTCTTTATACCCATTCTCTTCAAGTGCTTTCTTGAACCCTTCATAAGCTGCATCCAACGATGGATGTTCAACAATTTGACTTACCCCGATCTTGTACATTTTATCCCCTGATGCCGCATCCTTATCACTGCCGCAGCCTGCAAGCATCAGTGACCCTGCCAAAACAGAACTTAATAATAGCAAACTCTTTCTCAACTGAAATCCCCCTTTGTTCTATCAAGAATATTTATATACAGGGGCATGTACCCCTCCATATCAAAAAAGTTCCTAAAGGCGAATGGTTGATAATCGATTTGCATTCTTCTATCGCCAATATCTTTCACTTTAGCGCTTTAGTGTGATGAAATTTACTATCTTCGTAATTACAACGTTATAGTATCACCGAAGTAAAGATAAAGTCAATAATATTCCGAAAATTTAAAAATTAGTATCATTATATAATGTTTCAATCTTTAAAGCTATATTCTTTTTAATTACTGCTTTTCCTTATAAAATATTGACGGGCATAGACGGTTTATTCGGATTTGTGAAAAATGCTATTTTACAAAGATTGTGGTTTGCTTAATCGTATTAGATTTCCGCTCCATCTACATAAAGAGGGTGGAGGATAAAATAGCATTCATCAGCAACAATCTTTAGAAATAAGCCCCCCACAATATACTGATTCGTTTTTTAAGGGTTCTCATCTCTTGACTTCAAGTGCGTTCGTCTACCCGGCCCTGCTTCTTGGCGAGATCATCTCTTGGTAGTCGACGCTTTCATGTATCCGAGCTAGCTACTCGGAACATCATCTCTTGATGGAAGACACCTTCATGTATCCGAGCCAGCCTCTTGAGGACATCATCTCTCGATAACAGTAGCGATTAGGATGCCCATACCCGCAATTGCAGGCTGCGTCCTGTGCAATGCCCCTTTCAGAGAAGCTTCACGCCTAAAACACAAAAAAAGACGAACATAAATGTCCGTCTTCAAACCAGTTTTTCCGCTCCAGCAGTTAAAGATTCTCTCGCTTCTTTCATCATTCTTTCGAACAACTCTGCAACGGTCGGGATGTCGGCAATCAAGCTGCTCACCTGTCCGCCATTGATAAATCCTTCATCCAGCCTGCCTTCTAATGCACCTTTCCTGTGATAATCCTCGGAAGTGATCCTCGCAAAGCCTTCTGAATCCATGCCTTCTCTTTCATGGGCCAAAAGCTTATCGGCATAGGGGGTTTTCATGATCCGGCGGACGCGGCCGACGCTTCTTCCGACAATCACTGTTCCTTTATCATCTGCTTCCAGCAAGGTATTTTTGTAGTTTTCATGGAAAGGAGCCTCGACGGTAGCAATCAACCGTGTACCCATTTGAACCCCTGATGTGCCAAGGGCAAGCATGGCAGCAAGGCCTTTCCCGCTTCCAATCCCGCCGGCAGCTATGACGGGGATGTTCACTGCTTCTAAAATCTGTGGAATCAATGTGAGCGTCGTCGTTTCGAGGCTCGAGTTAATTCCGGCCGCTTCATAGCCTTCCGCCACAATGATATCAGCCCCTGCCTGTTGAGCTTTCACGGCTTGCTTTGCCGAAGCGACCACGCAGATGACCTTAATCCCTCTCTCTTTGAAAACTGGAATGAGTGGTGCAGGGTTACCAGCAGAAAGAGAGACAGCTGCAAGATTATGTTTCAAGACGAGGTCTGCCATTTCTTTTAAATGTTCCGTGACAGAGATGGGGATGTTGAGGGCAAAAGGTTTCTCTGTCAGCCTCTTGGTTTCAATAATAATTTCTTCCACTTCTTCTGCGGGCATTGTTCCAGCCCCGATGGTTCCAAGTCCTCCTGCTTCCGAGACGGCTGAAGTCAGGTGGGCATTACTGATATTCCCCATTCCTCCTTGCAGAATAGGGTAGGAGATTCCAAGAATTTCAGTTACTTTTTCCACTGCTCTTTCCCCCTTTTCAATCCAGGATCAATGGGTGATCAAACATGTTGTAGGACTGATCTTTATTCGTCATTTCATTTCCCTCTTGGTATACTTCTTCAAAAAATTGCGAGGCCGGTTTCGCCAGCACTTTGTAATAATCACTGAAAAGAGAGGCGGCATGAGCGCCCAGCCATTTATCAGGCAGGAGCTCTTCGGGAAGACCCGGATCCACGAACAGGAACTTCCTGTATTCATGGACCAGTTTCGTCCTTTCCACAAAGCATTGTGCGTCTGTCATTTCGCCTTTTTCAATTTTGTTTTTGTCTATGATAAATTTCTGGCTGTATTCAGAAATGAATTCAGCATATCGGTCATTGATTTCCTGCAGGTCCCAGCTCTTGCCGATGATCCGTTGATCTTCATTCGGGCCGTCGTACCTGGCAATGAAGAAATCCACATATTGCTTGATATCATACTTGTCAATAAGATCATAGACCTGCTTGTCCAAGTTATTCGGTGAAATCCAGCAACTGTTGGAGAGGGTTCCAAAGCCGCTCCATACAAGTTCTTTTCGCAGTTCGTCTCTTACATTGCGGATTTCTTCGGGAATGGTATACATGAGAATGCGCCATTGTCCGTCCCATTTTTCCGGCTGCAGTTTAAAAATACGCTGTGCAGCCTCTTCCATACGTTTCAGGCCGCGCTCTGTCAAAAAATAGTAACTCTTGTTGCCCTGCTTTTCAGATTGGACCCAGCCCTGTTTGTTCATCCGTGAAATGGCGGCCCTTACTGCCTGGTCATTATGTCCGAACTCCCTCAGCAATTTAATCAGGCTCCCAATCCAGATTTTATTTCCATAGTGCCTTATGTAATCTCCATATAAAGTGAAAATCATCGATCTTGTATTCAACCTGCTCGCCTCTTTCTAACTTTCACACACGATATTTTATCAGCATAATATATCTGTGACGTCCTAATTACGTTAAAGATTATTCTATCATAGAAAATGAATCATTTTAAATAAAAAGTATGATTTTTAGCACTTTTATGAAAATATCAACCTGCAAAAATACCTATTAATATTATATTAAAAAAACTCCATGAAGACATACGTCTCCATGGAATGTCCTTTCTATATGGACGTGACTACTTTCTAAAAAAAAGCAGCTCTGCTTCAGAACCTATTCCACCCGCTCGACAATCGTGGCGATTCCCTGCCCGACTCCAATACACATAGTCGCCAGCCCATGCCTGACGTCTCTGCGCTTCATTTCGTAAAGAAGGGTCGTCAGTATCCTCGCGCCGCTTGCCCCCAAAGGATGTCCTAAGGCAATTGCTCCTCCATTGACATTAACACGCGCTGAATCAAGCCCCAGCTCTCTGATACAAGCCAGTGACTGTGAGGCGAATGCTTCATTCAATTCTATCAAGCCAAGATCTTGCTCCTCTAAGTCAGCTCTCTTTAATGCCTTCCGAGTTGCATGGATTGGCCCGAGCCCCATGACAGAAGGCTCCAGCCCAGCTGTTGCGGAAACGACATACTTAGCCAGGGGTTTTAATCCCAGTTCATCCGCTTTTTCTGCGGTCATCAACAGCAGCGCAGAAGCACCGTCATTCACTCCGGAAGCGTTCCCCGCTGTCACTGTTCCATTCTCAAAAAGCGGTCTCAGCTTAGAGAGTTTTTCCATACTGGAGTCCGGCCGCGGATGCTCATCCTTATCAATTACAATCTCATTGCCTTTCCGGTCCTTGTAGATGACAGGAACGATTTCTTCTTGAAAGACTCCTGATTCCATTGCTTCTTTCGCCTTCAGTTGGCTGTGAAGAGCAAACTCATCCTGTTCCTCTCTTGAAATAGAGAATTGCTGCGCAACATTTTCCGCCGTCTCCGGCATGCTGTCTGTTCCATACCTCTGGGCTAGACGGCTGTTGATAAATCTCCAGCCAATGGTCGTGTCAAACATCTCCATATTTCCCCGCTGAAATTCTTTTTCTGGTTTAGCCATGACAAAAGGTGCCCTCGTCATGCTCTCTGTTCCGCCGGCTATAAAGACATCTCCCTCTCCGGCAAGAATGGCCCTGGCAGCATAATTAACTGCATCGAGACCAGAACCGCATAACCGGTTGATTGTCGTTCCCCCTGTTTCAACCGGCATGCCTGCCAATAGGGCGGACATTCTAGCCACATTGCGGTTGTCTTCACCTGCGCCATTGGCGTTCCCCAGGACGACTTCTTCCACCAGCTCCGGAGGCATCTCCGGATTTCTTTCCATCAGTGCTTTGATGACGATTGCTCCTAAATCATCTGGGCGTATGTTTTTCAAAGCACCCTTGTATTTTCCGATAGGTGTGCGGACAGCATCAACAATGACAACTTCCCTCATTGCAGTCCCTCCTTTATTTGTTTGTGTAGTCGTATACTCCTCGTCCTGATTTTCTTCCCAGCCTTCCTGCTTTCACATACTTCTCTAGCAGCGGTGCAGGGCGGTACTTCTCCCCAAGCTTTTCATGCAGATATTTCAGATTATTGAGCCTGGCATCTAAACCGACAAGGTCTCCAAGCTCAAAAGGACCCATCGGATAATTCAAGCCGAGTTTGATGGCCTTATCGATTTCTTCAGGAGTCCCCAGTCCTTCCTGCAGCATATAGAAAGCCTCGTTGCCGACAAGAGCAGATATGCGGCTCGTGACAAAGCCGGGAAACTCATTGATTACAACAGTTTCTTTGCCCATCTTTTTGGCGGCAGCTTCAACAAATTGTGCCGTCTCATCGCTTGTTTCCAGCCCGCGGACAATTTCAACAAGCGGCATTTTATGTACAGGATTAAAAAAGTGCATGGCAATCACTTTTTCAGGCCGTTTAGTAAATGAAGCTATTTCAGTAGGACTCATTGTTGATGTGTTTGTGGCAAAATAACAAGACGGGTTGGCATGCTCATCAATTTTTTCAAATACTGCTCGTTTGATTTCTGTCCTTTCAGGAACCGCTTCAATGACAAGATCTGCATCTTTCACAGCTTCCGCCATATCCGTTGAAAACGTCAATCTTTCCTGTGCAGCAGCGCTGTCTTCTTGGGACAGCTTTCCGCGGTCAACTCCTTTTTGAAAAATAGAAGAGAGTTCTCCCTGCGCACTGTCCAGCTGTCTTTGTTCTATATCGACGAGTGTTGTCTGAAATCCGCCGACTGCACTTACGTATGCAATCCCCCTGCCCATGACACCGGAACCAATTACTATTAATTTATTCATCGTCCAGCCTCCTCATAAGTCGAGTTTCTTCATTAATATAAGCATCAAGGGACTGGTGCCTATCCAGGTGAACTGGAAGACCCGCAGTCCCGAGCATGCTGATTCATTTTACAAGCCGAATGGATTTAATGGGCGGCTGCCAAAGTAAGAAATGATACTCTTCGTTTCTGTATACAGATCCAGGGTTTCGATACATAGTTCCCTGCCAAAACCGGATTGCTTATAGCCCCCGAACGGAGTCCCAGGGAATGCTGAGAATGGACAGTTTATCATGACAATTCCAGCCTGGATTGCTTTTGAGACTCTTGTCGCTTTTGCATAATCCGTTGTCCAAAGAGCAGAACCAAGACCATAGACAGTATCATTGGCAAGCTTGATTGCTTCTTTTTCGTCACTGAATTTCATAACGACCACGACAGGTCCAAAAATTTCTTCTCTTACTGCTTTCATTTCATGGTTTACGTTTGTAATGATGGTCGGCTCATACCAGTGGCCGTTTTCGAACCCTTCTACAGTTCCGCGTTTACCACCGGCAAGAATTGTCGCTCCTTCTTCTTTCGCAGACTGCACATAACCATCGATCGTTTTTACTTGATTGTCATCAATGATGGCACCGATATGTGTTCCTTTGTCGAACGGATCACCAAGGGAAAGCTGTTTGGTTTTGGCAACGAACTTCTCCATAAATTCATCGTAAATATCTTCATGCACATACAATCTTGAACGCGCCTCGCAAGACTGCCCGGTATTATAGAAGATTCCGAACAGGGAACCGTCAACTGCAGCATCCACATCTGCATCTTCGAATACGATGTTCGGGGATTTCCCGCCAAGCTCCAATGTTACACGCTTCAGTGTCTGAGATGCTCTTTCCATAATATTTTTTCCGATTGGCGTGGAACCTGTGAATGCTACTTTATCCACTTGATCATGTTCTACAAGGTAATTTCCGATTGTGGAACCTGATCCAGGGATTATGTTGACTACCCCCTGCGGCACTCCCGCTTCGATACAGATTTCACCAAGTACAATGGCTGTAAGCGGAGTAAGGGATGCGGGTTTAACGACTACAGAACATCCAACTGCAATAGCCGGTGCAACTTTCCATGCCGCCATCATGAGTGGATAGTTCCAAGGAATGATCTGGGCGCAGACCCCTACTGGCTCTTTTTCCGCCACGTTTTGGAATTGTCCCGGCACATTGTTGACTGTTCCGCGATGACCTACGATGGCACCTGCGTAGAATTCAAAATCTTCAATGGCCTGCATGACCTGGCCTTGTGCTGCTGATAAGGATTTTCCGCTGTCCATAATTTCCAGCGCTACCAGCTCATTGAAACGAGATCTCATGATACCGGCAATTTTCATCATGATTCGTTGACGCTTATTAACCGGGAACTTCTTCCACTTTCCTTTATCGAAGGCATCTCTTGCCGCCTGGACCGCGCGCTCTGCATCTTCCGTCGTTGCTTTTGCTACAGTGGCAATGGCTTCTCCTGTTGCCGGGTTGTATGTAGTGAATGTTTCTCCGGAGCCGTCCGTTCTTTCTCCATTGATGATCATTCCATAATGTTCACGCTTTGTTTCAAGGACTTCGAAATTTTGCTCTTTTACAGTTGCCATTTTCTCATCTCCTCAATATTATTTGCCTCGGAATACAGGTTTTCTCTTTTCCAGAAATGCACCGACACCTTCTCGGTGATCTTCACTTTGGCCGGCAATCCTTTGGCCGTAAGCTTCTTTTTCCAAATACTCTTCCAAACTGCAGTGATAGCTTTCATTCAGGTACCTTTTGATTAGGCTGATTGCTTTTGTCGGCATATTGGCAAGCCTTTCTGCATACGCTGCCACTTCGGTCTCCCATTCATCATGGCCTATAACTTTATTGGCAAGACCCAGCTCTTCTGCCTTGCCAGCAGAGATTTTTTCACCAAACACAGCCAGTTCCAAGGCTTTCGCATGGCCAATAAGCCTGGTCAGGTAGTACAGGTTTCCTGAATCCGGTATTAGCCCGACATGAATGAAAGCTTCTACGAAACTCGCTTTTTCCGAGAGCAATCGGAAATCGCATGCCAATGCCAGGCTCATTCCTGCTCCGGCCGCAACTCCATTTACCGCTGCGATGACCGGCTTTTCACAAGCGGCCAGTTCCTTGACCATTGGACCATAATGATTTCTCAGCACTTCACCGTGATCCATGTCTTCGCTTACTTCACTTAAATCCTGTCCTGAGCAAAACGCCCTTCCTTCTCCTGTTATTACAATGGCGCGGACCGCTTCATCCCTTGAAGACTGCTTCAGTGCTTTGGCAATCTCCATATTCATTCTAGCGATGAAAGCATTCAGCTTATCCGGGCGGTTCATGGAAATCCAGGCCACTCCATTCCTGACTTCATAGAGGATCGTCTCAAACATGGTGATGCCTCCTTTACTTTCCTTTATACTTCGGTTTTCTTTTTTCGATGAATGCTTTCATTCCCTCTTTTTGATCCTCGGAAGCGAAAAGCAAACTGAAGTTTTTACGTTCATACTGCATTCCTTCATAGAGAGAATAATCGACAGCTTTCAGAACAGACTCTTTTATCAATCGGATCGATAACGGAGGCTGTTTGGCCAGCCTGCCTGCAAACTTCTTTGTTTCTTCAAATAAAAGTTCCCTGGCCACTACCCTGTTGATGATTCCAAGCCGATGAGCCTCTGAAGCCGTCATCCTGTCACCTGTCATCAGCCATTCCATTGCACGAGTTTTGCCGATCAGCTTCGTCAATCTCTGGGTTCCGCCTGCACCAGGCATCACCGCAAGGCTTACTTCAGGGAAGCCGAACTCTGCATCGTCAGCTGCAAACAGCATGTCGCAGCATAAGGCCAGCTCGAAACCGCCGCCAAGAGCAAACCCTTGGACCGCTCCGATAATCGGCTTCTTCACTGCCGCTATCCGGTCCCAATCGGCAAACTGGTTCATCAGTTCGAAATCGATGGCATTATCATTGGCCATTTCAGCTATATCGGCTCCAGCAGCAAACGCCCTGCCTTTTCCGGAAAGAAGGATGACCTTTACTTCCTGATTTCTGTCAAAGCTTTCGAAAGCGGATAGTATTTCTGATACCATTCCCCTGTTTATCGCATTCAGCACTTTTGGGCGGTTGAGCTCGACAAGACCGATACCATCTTCCACACTCACATTGATATACTGATAGGTATTACTCATTCACTTCTTCACCGATCATCAATGTGACAAGGTCACCGGCAAAAGACATTAAATCCTTTCCGGAAGCTTTACCTTCATCAGATTTCATGGCTGCTTTCAATGACTCGTGGCTGTCATAAAACATTTCACACATCAGGTAGTACTTGCCTTCTCCACCCATTGGAGAGCCGACGACTTTAGTAACCTTCATTTCTTTCAAACCAGGAATCTTTGCTGTGATAGGTGCATGTGTATTGAAGTAATGCTCATCGAATTGTTCCTTATTTTCAGGATGCTTATAAAGTGCGATCAATTTTACCATTGTAATCTCTCCCTTTTCTTTTAAATGGCCGTTGATTTCCGCTCCAGGTGAGTTACTCCGCGGGGCGGGCGTTGAGCCTCCTCGGCTTCATAAAAAGCGGAAGCGGCCGTTCAGCGACGTACAGATTTTAAGGCTCTCGTATGAGATAAAGGAATCACGAAGAGCGTTAGCGATTCGATGATGACTTATCGCAAGGAGAGAGACTGAAATCTGCTAGTCGCTGGCCGCTGGAGCTGGATTCGCCTGCGGGGTCTCACCTGTCAGCAAAAGTGGAAGCGCCTTGCCCAGCCCCGACAGGCAAATGTTCTCAAGAGAAAAAAAGGCGCTCTTTCCTTATATTCTCTTGGGGTTATTTGACCCCGAGGGGCTAGGCGCTGGAACTAGACGACCGCTAGTCCCGCAGGAGATAACTCACCTTCCGCTCCAATCAACTATGAATTTTATTTAAGATACCAAATCTCTTAATGTCAGCAACTAGATAGTTAAATACATCTTATTTCATACCTTTAAAGTGAAATAATTTCGCGATGCCTATATACGTTTTTTGATAGATAGAGCATCTGAAAATCAAACTCTTTCTCACATAATAGTAGATATTGGTTTCATTGCTTCAAACGGGTTTTTGCATTGTTTGCAGTAAAGGATGCTGCGGCAGGCTGTCGGCCCGAATATGTTTTCCATCGTGGTATATGGTGAATTACAGTACGGACAGTCGACCTTCCATCCCCCGTCGTCATCTAGTCTTTCTGGCGGCGGCGCTATTCCAAATTCCTTAAGTTTTCCCCGCCCTGCCTCCGACACCCGGTCTGAAGTCCATGGAGGGCTGAATAGGAAATCCACATCCGTCATCGTAATGTCGGCGTCTGCCAGCAGGGCTTTTTCCACGTTGGCTTTGATGATTTCCAAGGCAGGGCATCCCATAAAGGTCGGCAGCAGCTTTATCACCGCTTTGCCTTCATTCATTTCAGCCTGCTCCACCATTCCCAGTTCAACAATGCTGACCGAATCGATTTCAGGGTCCTTTACCTGCTGAAGTATATTCAATATGCGTTCATCTTTTTCTGTCAACTGAATCATTCCCTTTTACCAGGCTGCTGCCGGATCTGAGTTGTAGACCTCGCTCAGGACGTCAATGGCCTGCTGCAGGTCTGAAGTATGCACTTTGTTTCGGCCGTTTCCTCTCTTCATATCCAATTCCGGAAGTGAAAGATTGCAAGCTTCAAAGATTGGTGTGACAGCATTCTTCCAGCGCATGACCAGCATTTCTTCCCCTTCTATCAAGCCAGCCTTGGCCATCTCCTCACCTTGTTCGCCCAAGGAAAGAACTCCAGCGAAGTCGGCGGCTGTCTTTTCCACCGCATTCATCATACGCTTTCTCGCTTCGCTGTTTGAGTTCATCAGCTGAGAAAACCATGTTTTCCAGTGCAGAAGGTGATAGTAAAGCTCCATATTTACCTTGACTGCCGCATCCGCCAATGGCTGATAGGAAGAATTCTTTAAGGAATCGATTTTGACCTTTTTTGCTTGAGCATAGAAGTAGTTTCTGACGACAGCGAATGCCCAATCGTAATCAGGTTCCACCAGATAGGTGCCGGATCCGTTTGCTTCTTCTAAGATGATGGCGTTTCGCCGCTCTTCAGCTCCCCTCGCATGGGCAAGACTGTTCATCTCTGCCTCACCAAGGTCTTCAAGGAGCCTGTAAAACATCGCGGCATGCCCCATGGTATCCTGGTTAATAGAAGAAAATGCGACATCTTCCTCGATATGGGGAGCAAGGCCAAGCCATTCCGATCCTCGGTAGGCAATGATGAAATCGTCATCTGCCAGCCCGTACAAAAGTTCAACCAATGCTGTTTTGTAATTCTTATCCTTTACTTCAGCTGCACTGCTTACAGTCATGACTTTTTCGCCTTCCCTTCCCAAGACATAATTTCTTTCTCATCCAGCATCTCCTGCTCATAGTAGCGCCACTTTTTCTTCAGGTATCCATAGCCTTTAGCATTTCTGTAATCCTTATTATCCAGGCGCTGCAGAGATTCTTTTTCCTCTTGATTCATCTTTCTGATGTCATTTCGTTTGACGACCCAAATATCAGCTGCCGGTTCTCTTCTCATAAAATTTTCCTGAGCCATCACCAATGCAATTTCCTGATTCGGTGCCAGCAGGCTGAACTGATGCTGCATCGGGGCATTATCTGTTCTTCTGCTGAATACTTCATATTCCTGATAAAAATTCCTGCTTTTATCCGACATGTCAACGCCCCCTTATCCTGCCGCTGTATCTCCGCTCAGTGCTTCACGGACCCAGGCATTATTTTCATAAGAAATTCTTCTTAGGTTCAATCTCTCTTGCGACTTTGGACCGTTATTCTTAACGATCTCCTTAAACTTGCTCCAATCAGGCTGCTGATAAATCCATTCTTCTTTCTCTTGATCGAAGTACATGGTTTCATCCGGCAGCTTCAGTCCCAATGATAGGACTCTTGGAACATACTTTGTGAAGAAATCCTGCCTCAGCTGTTCATTCGTTTTGGTACGAATACCGTATTTAATAGTAATATCCTGTTTTGATGAACCCGTTGTAGAGGCACTTCCGGGACCAAAGAACATGAGGAGTGATTCCCACCAGCGATCGACAGCATCCTGGACAAGCGCCTTCTGCTCAGGAGTGCCTTCTGCTAAGGCTATGATGATGGCTTCACCATGCTGGGCGTGAAACACTTCTTCGGCACAGATCCGCTTCAATGCTCTTGCATATGGGCCATAGGATGCTCCGAGCATGTTGGTCTGTGTGATAATGGCGGCACCATCCACCAACCAGCCGATCAGTCCGGCATCTCCCCATGTAGGGGCTTCCATATGGAAGACATTATGAAACTTTAAATCTCCTGAAAATAAGTCCTGCATGATTTCTTCACGAGTCTTTCCGTAGGGCTTCATGAGGTCTTCAGCCACGCGAAGCAGGAGCTGCCCATGTCCCATTTCATCCTGCACTTTCGCCATGATGCCGAGTTTCCTGCCCAGAGTCGGAGCTTTCGGCACCCACTCTTTCTCTGGAAGCGCTCCCATTATTTCGCTGATTCCATGCATAGATATTAATTTGATCAATACCTTTCTGTACTCATCCGGCATCCAGTCATCGGCTTCGATTTTCTCCCCTGCCTCGATGCGCTTCATGAAGTGCTCCATCTTCTCCTCTTCTGTCAACGCCGCAAATGATGCTGTATCACTCATTGTAAGGACCTCCTAAAATAACGTATTTATTACGCTATCCATTTATGTGGTTATACGATTAAATTTCAAATTTTTTTAAACTCCCAGTCCGCTTTCCCTCATATCCAGCACCCTGACCGCTTTTCCTTCCGAACGGGGAAGTGACTTCGGACTCTTTACTTTAACTTCCATAGAGACGAGACAACTGCTTTTCATGATATGCTGAATCTTCTTTGCCAGAAGAAAAATGCTTTCATGTTCCAGGTTTTGTTCCAGGCCAGTATATATCTCTTCCTTGATTTCCACATGAAGTTCCACTGAATCCAATGTTCCCTGCCTGGTTAGATGAATCTGATAGTGAGGTGATAATTCTTCTATTGAGAGCAGATAATGCTCCACCTCTGAAGGGAAAACATTGACTCCCCGGATGATCATCATGTCATCCACCCGCCCCTTGACCCGGGACATCTTCACTGTCGTTCGCCCGCAAGAGCACTTTTCGTATGACAAGGAGGCAATATCACCTGTCCTGTACCGGATAATCGGAAACGCTTCCTTCGTCAATGAAGTGAAAACCAGTTCCCCTTCTGCACCTGGAGGCAGTGATTCCAATGTAACAGGATCGATGATCTCAGGCAGAAAATGATCTTCCGCGATATGCAATCCCGATTGTGCCTCATGGCATTCCATCGCCACCCCGGGACCGATTACTTCACTTAATCCATAAATATCGCAGGCTTTTAAATTCCATTTTTCTTCGATCTTATGCCTCATTTTTTCCGACCATGGCTCAGCGCCAAAGATTCCATATTTCACAGAGGTTTGGGCAGGATCCTTTCCCTGTTCTTCCATCTTCTCCGCTATATTCAAGATATAAGACGGCGTTCCGCAAATAACCGTTGGCTTAAAATCTTCAATCAGTGTAATCTGCCTTTCTGCATTTCCTCCTGATACCGGAACAGTCACTAATCCAAGTCTTTCGCTTCCATAATGAAGGCCAAGTCCGCCAGTGAACAATCCATAACCGTAGGCATTGTGCAGGAAGTCCCCTGGCTTTCCGCCGCCGGCAGCTATTGCACGGGAAACGATTTCACTCCACATATCAATGTCGTTTTGCGTATAACCCACAACAGTCGGTTTCCCGCTCGTTCCGGATGAGGCATGAACCCTGATCAGTTCTTCCTGCGGGACAGCAAACAATCCAAATGGATAATGGTTCCTCAAATCAGACTTCGTTGTGAAGGGAAGAAGTTGAATGTCCTGTAAAGAATTAATATCCTCAGGCTTTATTCCCCTAGTATCTAACTGCTCTCTGTAAAATGAGACATTATTGTAGACACTGGCTATCGTCTTCTGGAGGCGTCCGAGCTGAATTAATTCGGTGTCACTCCTGTCCCACGTTTCAATTTCATGTAAAATCACTCAGTGTTTCCTCCTTTATTCAACCTGACCCTCTCGATTTGGAAGATTATCTATTTTTATATAACGCTTTTTATTCGTAATATATTTATTTTGTTATATATCTACACTCAAAAGATAACGTGAAATTACTGAAAAGTCAATATATTTTCTGAAAATTTATATTTTTGCAGTAACTCTCTGGAAATTTGGTAGTCTTGGTATTTTTGATGGCAGTTCAAAGAGGGGATTAGATATAAACCCGGCAAGAGGATTTATAATAATACCTTGTATTTGCTTGGTTGGTTGGTTGGGGGAGGCTTCACTTTGAAGGAGTTGTTGTTGTTTAATCTTATGGCTTATGAGTGGGGCGGGTTCAGTTTGAACCAGGTTACTGCTCCGGAAGTAGTTTTTATAGAGCTAATGGTACCGTTATCTTATGGCAGACCTGTTTTAATGGTATATTTTTTCACTAATCTTGCCATTTTCTCGGCGGGCTCCTCTTTTATTGGTAAGTTTATCCGCTAATCGTCCCATTATCTTTGGAGAGGTTTTGATTAATGGTACGATTCTCCTCCCACACTTAAAAAACCAGACGACAACTATCGCCCGGTCTAACATTAATTCCTTTTAAACCAAATACGATAGAAATCGATCCATCCTTGCGAGTTAATCAGCGCCTGCTGAATACCTTCTTCACTTTCAAGCTCTGATAAATTTTTGTAAAGCGGCAGGAGCTGGCACGTTTCCAGCAATTTTTCTTCTATTATAAAGAGTCTCTTCAACCGTTCATCATGGGATTCAAGACTTTTTAACAAATCTATTTCAGCGAGAAGCCTCTCCCTGAGTTCATCAGAAAGATGGTGCCAGATTGGGCTGTTTTCTGCTAAGATCAGCTGCAGGAAACTTAATTCTTCCTGCTCGGTGACCGTTGCACTGTCATGGATGATATCTGCCTCAGCCATTGTATCGCTTCGAAGCAGTTCCTCTGCCGGGAGATATACTGTTTTTATAGAGACACCATAGGCCATGCATCTTTGCTTCAACCATGTGGTGTCCTCCACATGATCCCTGTCCTGGAAGGTATATAGTAGAAGTTCTTCACCATTGTAGGAGCTTCTCAAAAGGAGATCTGTAATGTCAACTTCACGGGAATTCTCTTCATCTCTCAAAAAGAAAGCAGCACTTTGCTGACGAAATTCTCCTAGTTCAGCAACAAGAAGGGACGGGTCTGCGATTGCTTGTATGGCGCGTCGAAGCATAGGATCTTTTAAAGGACCTTCCTTTCTTCCATTGAGTGAAAGAAATTGAACATTTTTTTCAATGCGGTTCACTCTTTTTCGGTTATCATCTTTCTTTTCTTTGTTTCTGTAATATCCAAATTCCATTTCTGTTTTGACAGGGGTCCGGTCTTCGCGATCCTCTGAAACATTCCAGAACTCAACGCTGTCTAAAAATGGCCGCTCCCTGAAATAACTTTCATTAGCATCCATGATCAGCATTGAACCATCATTTCTTACCAGCCGGAAAGGACCAGTCCCAACGAGCTTATCCAAATAGATATCCTTTGAATCGCTTTTCCTTACAATCGATAGATGCTCATCACTTAACAGGTGAAGAAGCAGGTGGTTCGGTTTTTTCAGGAGAAGTTTAATTGAATGCTCGCCCAGGATAACCGCCTCCTCCAAATCCTGAAGCATCCATCTGTATGGATTTCCCTCAGAAAGCATAAAGCGCTCAAAGGTATGCTGGATATCGCGGGAGGTCAAGCGGCTTCCGTCGTGAAACTTAATGCCTTTGCGGATATAAAATATCCATTGATCTCCTGCCTCATTATGTTCCCAGTGGAAGGCAAGCCGCGGTTCAAAGTGATTACTTTCTTCATTATAAAAAATCAATGTATCACACACATGCTTTAGGATATGACATTCGGAGCGAAGGGTGGCAAGCGTTGGGTCAAGAGGGGAAAAAGGCTGCTTGCCATATTTCAACCTCAGCACATCCCGGTTTTCCGATTCTGCTCGGTAGCCAAATAAAGTTTCAATCCAGTCAGCGAAATCCTCTTCCAAACCGGGAAATTCCTTGCTGTATTCACTAATCAAATTCTGGGCCGCTTGAAGTTTCCCTTTTTTCACAAGTCTCCTGCTCTCATCCATTAAGAGATTCACTGGATTTTTCAAAAAGGTCAGTGTTGATTTATTTCCCCTTCCTCTGCCGGGCGACCATTTAACCCAGCTTTCCCTTTCCCACTTTTGGATGGTGAGCTTGCAGTTCCGGGTTGTGCAAAACAGCACCTCGGAAATCCCATGAAGAGAGACTTCGAGTTTCCTATGTATCCTCTTATCCAGTGACAAATATAAGCTCACATAGTGTTCCAATGTAATCATAATAAAATCCTTTCCTAAAAGGTGAAGTATATACATATCTATTTCTACCCTTTTTCGCCTTTTTCCTTCTTTATAAAATAAAGACAGTAGAAAGGATGGATAAACATGATTCGAACTCTATTAAACCGCTATCCGGGGCTAGTCTGGATCCGCGTCATCGGCGAGTTGCTGACGAGCGTCACCGGCTCCATGCTTGCCCCATTCTTGATTATTTACCTTTATGATAAGCTGGATGGCAACGTCCTGCTTCCCATGATTATCGTCGGCCTGCAGCCATTGACAGAAATCGTCATCACTCTTTTAGGAGGAAACCTCACAGACCGCCTGGGAAGAAAAAAGATCATTATTGCAGGTCTTATCCTGCAGGCAGGAGCGATGGCGGGGTTCATCTTTGCCGAATCCGTCTGGATGTTTGCCCTTCTCTATGTCATTAATGGTGCCGGCCGTTCCGTTTATATCCCTGCCCAGCGCGCTCAGATCGCTGACTCCATTAACGACGGTTTGCGGTCCGAGGTTTTCGCTCTGCTGAACACAGTGGGAGCTGCCGGATTGGCGCTCGGCCCGGTCATCGGTTATTTTGTGTATACACAAGATCCAGCTCTCATGTTCGGAATGCAGGCAGCAGCTTTAGCCATCTATTTAGCTGTCGTATATCTTAAGCTTCCTGAAACATTGCCTGAACAAATCGAGGATATTGAACATGCTGCAAACAGCTTTCATCTAAAATCCTTTTTCACTAAGAATTCTTATGTATTGAGATTGATGGCCTTCAGCCTGCCGATCAGTTTTTTCTATGCACAATCGGAAACAAACTACCGGCTTTATCTGGAAGATCATTTCCCGGATTTTCTCGTTGTTCTCACTACCCTGGCTTCCATTAAAGCAGTCATGTGCTTAGTGCTCGAAATCCCTCTGGTGAAATGGAGTAATAAGTACTCTTTTAGAAAAATCATTCTTATTTCCCACAGTCTTTACTTTATCGCTGCCCTATCATATGGCTTTTCAACTTCCATGCTTCTGCTGATATTCACACAATTGATTGTGACTATGGCAGAAAGCCTCGGGTTGAACCGGCTTCTTAATCATGTTTCCGAGATTGCACCGTCCAACAAGCGTGGGCTCTACTTTTCTATATATGGAACTCATTGGGATATTTCACGGATGGCCGGCCCCTTTCTTGGCGGTCTAATCATGATTGAATGGGGAGGCGCTGTCTTGTTTCTTCTCTCGGCAATCATGCTGCTTCTCGGCGGTGCCGCTCATTATTTATTGGCTCATAAGAAGTTCTCTTTCCGTTCTTCAATAAAACTATCGGTGAATTCAAAATAAATATGGTGATAGTCCTGCCCCTAAGGAAACCTTAAATCTTTGCCTGCTTAAGAAAGCTAAAAAAAAGCTTGAGACTTTTTGATCTCAAGCTTTTTACTATGCCGACTGGCTGTTATGCTCTTTTTTTCTTTTAAAAACAGCTGTCCCTCTGTGCCAGAACCGTGCCAGTTTTTTAATCTTGGATTCTCTTTCCAAACCAAGCTGCTTATTCAACACATAGTATATTACTTCTTCAAGAACCGCCAGCAGTACAAGGACACCAACAGCTATCCATATCCACATCGACATTATTAAGAGACCCCTTTCCACTTTCATACTCTTTTCATCTCTATTCTTCTAAGTACCACAAAATGACAATTGGCTAAACTACATATTTTTATTTTCTTTTTTGTGAAAAAGTGGTATTTCTTAACTATGGACTTATTTTACTAGGATGGAGTGACCTGCTTGACAATTGATGAGTTTTGGGAGAAATACGAAACACTAGCACATACAGAACATAGCTATGAAAAATATAATCTACTAATTGATCTCTTCTCTTGGACTATGGAAAATGAACAGCCTTACGAAGAATTCGCTGTAAGGTTTGAGCTGCTGAATTGCGCAAATTTCCTGGGTGAGTTTGAAATCCTGTTTGACCATTTCTTCTGGTGCCTGGAATTTTTCCAAAATAATGAAGAACATCTTCAAGAGTGGACTTCATCTATTCTTTGGGGATTCAAATGGACTTTGGAACGCATAGTGTTATTCCCTCACGTTGACAAAGAAGCCATTGACGAACTTTTTTCTGATTTTCAGGAGCTTCTGACAAAGCATCAATTCAGCTCACGGCCATTTTATCAATTTCGGCATAAAGCCTCTCTTTTGGAAGGCGATTTTCAAAGTGCTGAAGAATATTACGGATTGTGGGTTAACGCATCTAGAGATGAACTGGCAGATTGCGCTGCCTGCGAACTGCAAGCTGAAATGGAGTATCTGTTTCAAATCAACCGAACAGATGAAGCCCTTCACATAGCGGAAAGATTATTGAACAGAGAAGTGACATGCGGAGAAATCCCCCATCTCACCTACTCCAAATTGCTCCTGCCCTACTTGCGGCTTGGAAAAACGGCAGAAGCACAATACTTTCAAAGTGAAGGCTATTTCATGATTTACCAAAAACCAAATTTGCTCGTGGAAGCCTCTGAACATCTGCTCTTTTTCGCTTTAACCAATCCAAAGGGCGGAAAAAAAATATTTGAAAGACATATTGATTCAGCAGATGCCGATAAAAACCCATACGGCATGTTCTCCTTTTACCTCGCATCCCTTGTCTGGGGGAAAGCCCTGAAGAAGAACGGGCTGCGGGTGCCTTTCTCTTTGCAGGAGATGGAGTCGGCTGTCCTGGCCATTGCCGATGACTTTGATGTGCGGAACGGCAATCAGTATTTTTACGAAAAAATGGGAGAAGTGCTGGACCTGCTGGAGACGGGTGCTGGAGCTAACCAGTGAGAGTGGATTGAATGCAAGATGCGGATTTGCCGGTTTTGCTGAGTATCGGCGGAGTCAGTAGGTTTATCAGCGGATTTATCGGCGGAAACTACTAATTTATCGGCGGAATTCACTAGTTTATCGGCGCTTTTTTCATTTTATCGGCCAATTCCCTACTTTTATCGGCAAAACGGCAAATTCCCTTCTGACTTTCTTGACAGTTCACGCAACCGTATTAAAGACAGAGCCAGGTTGCGGATAGCAAGAGGTTATCGGCGGAGTCAGCTGGTTTATCAGCGGAAACAGAGTGTTTATCGGCGGAATTCACTAGTTTATCGGCGCTTTTTTCATTTTATCGGCGAAATCACTACTTTTATCGGCGAAACGGGTTATCCTTAAGCTCAATAGCCCACTGGCAGATGCCAGTGGGCTAACTATCTAACTAACTAACATTATACTTATGGATGATTATCCAAAGTATAAATCCTGGATTTTCGTTCTCCATGAAAACCAGAACAGGCAGTATTTAGAATTCGTTTTGTGACAGAATCCGACTGAATATGGAGGAATTCACGAGCTTGATGATTCGTAATTTTATTGTTGATAAGCAGTGAATAATCAGTTAAAGCTTTTTCATGCGCAATTCTTGATAGTAACCTACAGGCTTGGCAAACCCAGCTCCCTCTCTGTCTAATCATGGGGATGTGCTTACACTTTGGGCAGTGAACTCCTGTTAAAATATCTGATTGTGTTATTTCGTAAGTATTGAGGATATCGGGGTTAAACGGAGAGTGGCTTTTTAGTAGAAGCTGAGAAAGATTTTGGAGATCCAATTGATTGATCCTTGCTTTGCTATAGTTACTTTCCAACTTATTGATCTTAAAAGGAAGAGATTCTTTATGAACTACTTTTTCCTGGACTGTTTTATCGCCAAGGGAGGTTTGCAGGATTGCTTTAGTAGAAGTACTGATAACGAGGGTCTCTAAAGGTAGATTTATAGATAGATTGTGATATTCAAGCCATCTATTCAACTGGAACTTTTGCCTTTTCACTTGAACAATTGGGTCTGGAAAAACTTCTGTAACGTTCTCCTCGGTAATTCGCATAAATTGATTAAACTGTGGTTCAAACTTGAGAATTCCAGCCATCCTTTTAATTTCCAAAATTAAAAGGAAATTCTCAGATAAAAGCAAAGTATCAATCTGAAAGTAATGAGTTCCATCAAACAATCGCAGGCCATGAAAGATATGGTACTTACTTTCTGGCAAAAAATATAAATAGTAGTCGAGGCTCTGCTCTCCTTTATACCCCGCCTGCCGATTTGACAGGTGCTGCCTCACCATAAACTTTTTCTCATGATCGGTTGATAGTCTTCCATCCAGAGCCTCCAGCTTTATCATCTGAATGGGTTTTTCCCTTTTTTTAATAATCATCGCACCACTCCTTTGGTTAGTCCCTTTTAAATTCTCCCTTTATCGATGAATTCCTTTTATAATGGATGAATCTTTTTAGAGTACGTTTGATCGACTATTTTTTGTTATTTATCGGCAGAGTTAGCAGGTTTATCGGCGGAACCGGCGTGTTTATCGGCGGAATTCACTAGTTTATCGGCGCCTTTTTCAATTTATCAGCGGAAATTACTTGATTATCGGCGAATCGTCAAATTCCTTCTGACCTTCTCTACTGTTTTACACAACAACATTACAGCCAGCGTCAGGTTGCAATAGTAAGAGGTTATCGGCGGAGTTAGCAGGTTTATCGGCGGAACCGGCGTGTTTATCGGCGGAATTCACTAGTTTATCGGCGCTTTTTTGAATTTATCAGCGGAAATTACTTGATTATCGGCGAAACGGTAAATTCCTTATGACCTTCTCGACTGTTTAACACAACAACATTAGCCAGCGTCAGGTTGCAATAGTAAGAGGTTATCGGCAGAGTTAGCAGGTTTATCGGCGGAAGCAGCTGATTTATCGGTGGAATTCACTAGTTTATCGGCGCTTTTTTCAATTTATCGGCGAAATCCCTACTTTTATCGGCAAACCGGAGATATTCTTCTACATTCCCTTCACAAATAAAAACCCCAGGCAAAAGCCTGGGGCAGGCAAACCATTACTTATCTAATTTCAGTTTTGCGAGCGCGTCGGCCAAGGCTGTATTAACAGGGGCATCGTCCTGCTTCTTCATATACTTGTTAACGTCGCTTTTTGAGACTTTGCTGTTCTTCGCTTTTTTCCTTCTTTCGTTGAAGGTCGAGAGTTTTTCGCGGTGGCCGCAGACGCAGGTGAACATCTGGCCTTCGCCTTCACCGCGCAGATCCAAGCGTTTATGGCAATTAGGGCAGCGCGCATTGGTTTTCTTGCTGACATTTTTGCGGTAGCCGCACTCGCGGTCTTTACAAACTAATTTTTTGCCGTGTTTGTTTTTGACTTCGAGCATGAGGTTTCCACAATCGGGACACTTTGTTCCGGTTAGGTTGTCATGTGCAAATTTCTTAGTGCTGTTTTTAATTTCATGTACAGACTGTTTCGCGTAAGCTTTAATTTCACTGATAAAGATATTTTTGTTCAGCTTGCCTTTGGAGATTGCCTCGAGCTTCTGCTCCCACTCCGCTGTAAGAGCAGGTGATTTCAATTCATCGGGAGCAAGGTCAAGCAGCTGCTTCCCTTTGGATGTAATCATGATAGACTTTCCTTTATTTTCGATTACGCCAGAGTTAAAGAGCTTCTCAATAATATCCGCACGGGTGGCGACGGTTCCCAAGCCTCCTGCAGAACTGATCGTCTTAATCAGGTCCTGATTCTCCCCTGCCATGTATCTCTTTGGATTTTCCATTGCCGATAGAAGCGTACCCTCATTGAAACGTGCCGGCGGCTGCGTAACATCGGATGTCTGCTCAATCGAAGAGATAGAGATTACGTCACCTTTCTCGATCTTTGGCAGTGTTTGATCAGACAAGCTGTCTCCAATTTCCTCCGATGAACTATGTCTGTCAAAAATCTCTTTCCAGCCTATTTCAATAATTCGTTTTCCTTTGGCGACAAATGCCTCCCCTGCAATCTCGGCTGCAATAGTTGTCTGCTCATATTGAAAAGGAGGAAGGAACATGGCCAGGAAACGTTTAACAACAAGGTCATAAATTTTCCGTTCCTTATCGCTTAAAGAATTAAGAAACGCCGTCTGCTCTGTCGGGATGATGGCATGATGATCAGAGACTTTGCTGTCATCCACAAATGCCTTCCCTAACTTACCTGAACTTTTCATGGCTTTTGCGGCAAGCAGATTATACGGCTTGATAGATACCGCCTGGATCCTGTCTTTCAGTGTGTCTACAATATCACTGGAAAGGTGCCGAGAATCGGTACGCGGATACGTTAAAAGCTTATGCTGTTCATAGAGCTTCTGCATGATGGACAGCGTTTCTTTTGCCGAATACCCAAAAATTTTATGAGCGTCACGCTGAAGTTCGGTTAAGTCATAAAGTCCCGGTGAAAAACTTTTCTTCAAGCTTTTGTCCACAGAGGTAACTTCTGCCTTCTTCTCACTTTTAAGATTCCCGGACACCTTTTCAATGAAGTCTTTTGAGAAGGTCCGATATTCTTTGGTTTTGCTATCCTGCCAAGTCAGATTGAACTCACGGCTCTTTGCTTTCAGGCCGTAGAAAGGCTTCGGCTTGAAGTTCTTGATCTCTTCTTCTCTTTGCGCAATGATACCGAGGGTCGGTGTCTGGACTCTGCCGCAGGACAACTGGGCATTGTGCTTAACAGTCAGAGCGCGGGTCGCATTCATTCCAACATACCAATCCGCTTCCGAACGGGCTTGGGCAGCAGCATACAGGTTTTCATACTCTTTACCGTTCTTCAGCTTCCTGAATCCTTCTTTGATTGCCTTATCGGTTACAGATGAGATCCATAAACGTTTAATCGGTTTGTTCACACGTGCTTTTTCAATGATCCAGCGGGCGACCAGCTCCCCTTCCCGGCCGGCATCCGTTGCGATGACGATTTCTTTTACATCATTACGGGCCATCTGGCTTTTGACCGCGTTGAACTGCCTGCCTGTCTTCTTGATGACCACCAGCTTGAGTTCATTCGGCAGCATTGGCAGGTCTTCTATCCTCCACGTCTGGTATTTGCTATCGTAGGCATCCGGTTCGGCCAGCGTTACAAGATGGCCGAGAGCCCAAGTGACAATATAGTTGTCTCCTTCTATAAATCCGTTCCCTTTTTTATGGCAATTCAATACAGCAGCGATGTCCCTGCCGACTGATGGTTTTTCAGCGAGTACTAATGTTTTGCTCAATCGAAACAATCCTTTCATTTGCGAACGTACGCATAGTTCCTTCCATTATACAGGATTCACCGATTTAAATTAAGAAGGCAGTTTTTTCATAACTCTTTGTATAGTTATTGTATAGATTAAAGTAATGGATTTCTGCTCCAGGAGCACGACTCCGCGGGGCGGGCGGTGAGCCTCCTCGGCTTCGCCTGTATAAAAAGTGGAAGCACCTTGGTCAGCCCCGACAGGCAAATGTTCTCAAGAGAAAAAAGGCGGTTTTCCTTTTTATCTCTTGGGGTTATTTGACCCCGAGGGGCTAGGTGCTGGATCTAGATTGGGGGTCTCACCTGTCCCGCTAGTCCCGCAGGAGGTCGTTCTCCTTCCACTCCAATCCCTCTTTGTAAAAAGGGGTAGTGGAAAAGTGGCATACTTAAAAATAATTCTAAAAAGAGCATTGCATAAACACTATTGCTCGTCAAAATTTAGTAATTTCAGTTTCAGATACTATAAAGGATAGCAATGTGTATTAAGTTGGAAAATTTCTTCTCCCCATATGCCCTCATATATCTAAGTACTCCCGAAAAAGTTTTTAGCTTCCACCTAATGTGTTAGCCAAGTAGTTTTTAAAACCATTCTATAAACAAGCAAAAATAGGCTCCCCTTGACAACTGGGAAGAATAGAATATAATTAACTTTTGTATTCCCGACTTTTTTTATATGAATTATGAGAATAGGTGATTATTAATGTTCATAAATATTAAAAATCTAAATAAGCAATTCAACGACAAGGATGGCCAGCCCATAACTGTTTTGAAGGACATTGACCTCAGTGTTGAAAAGGGAGAATTCGTTTCGATCCTTGGACCTTCCGGCTGCGGAAAATCGACTCTCCTTTCCATTGTCGCAGGATTGACTTCCGCTTCCTCAGGTGTCATCGAGGCTGCAGGTAAATCCATTAAAAAGCCTGGAAAAGACAGAGGCATGGTCTTTCAACAGGCCGCTTTGTTCCCTTGGCTGAACGTTCTGGATAACGTTACCTTTCCCTTAAAGAAGGAAATGTCAAAGAATGACGCTGCCCAACAGGCAAAGAAATACCTGAAAATGGTGCAGCTGAGCAACTATCTTCATCATTACCCTCATGAGCTATCAGGAGGGATGCAGCAGCGTGTTGCCATTGCCCGTGCTCTTGCCATGAATCCTGAAATTCTCTTGATGGATGAACCATTCGGGGCTCTGGATGAGCAGACACGCTCCCGCCTTCATGAACAGCTTGAGCGGATTTGGATGGAGACGAAGAAGACGGTCCTGTTTGTTACCCACAGCATCTCGGAATCTATCAAGCTGTCCGATCGAATCATTGTAATGGGAACGAGGCCTGGAACGATCATAGCCGATATCAAGGTGGATATCCCCCGCCCCCGCGAAGAGCATAAAGAAGAGAGAATTGCTCTGGAGGAAGAAATCATGGTCCACCTTAAGAAAGAAATAGACAAAGTCATCAGTGAGGAATTAGCTTATGAAGCCAATAGTTAAGAGATTAATATTTTTCGCTGTCATTCTATCGCTTTGGGAAGCCGGTGCCTATTTTGAGTTGTGGGCAAAAATCATACTTCCGGCGCCTTCCGATGTTTTTCAAGCTTTACTAACCGGTTTTTCTGATATGACACTTGTATACGATTTAATCGCAAGCTTCAAGAGACTGATTATCGGTCTAGGCATCGCCCTTGCCATCGGAACCAGCATCGGCATCCTTCTTGCCAAGTCCAAAACGGCTGACGAGACACTCGGTTCGCTGCTTCTTGCTTTCCAGAGCGTCCCTAGTATTGTTTGGCTGCCACTGGCTATCATGTGGTTTGGCTTGAATGAAACATCTGTCATTTTTGTCGTTGTACTTGGAGGAACGTTCGTAATGGCCCTTAATATCCGGACCGGGATTCAGAACGTGTCCCCTCTTTACATCAAAGCGGCGCAAACAATGGGTTCGAAGGGAATTGATTTATTCATCAGAGTCATCTTCCCGGCTTCCATCCCTTACGCCGTAACAGGTGCAAGACTTGCCTGGGCATTTGCCTGGAGAGCCTTGATGGCAGGAGAACTGCTCAGTACAGGGCCGGGACTTGGATACACTCTCCGTTTCGCGTCAGACTTTGGGGACATGTCGCTTGTGATCGGCGTCATGGTGATCATTGGTGTCATCGGTGCCGTCGTCGACCAGCTGATCTTCTCCCGCATTGAGAAAAATGTATTGAAACGCTGGGGTCTTCAATCTTAAACCCAAACCATACTAAAAAAGGCTGTTTTCGCATAAATTGTTGCTTTCGGAAAAATCCCAAGAGCCGGATTTTCACCCTGGATACTGAGGTATTACTTTCTAATCTGGAAGAGCAGCTCTTTTCTCTTCCTATTTACGGGGTTTTAGCTGTGAATTAGGGTTATTTTCTTTGGAATTGGTGTGGATTAGCAACAAAGTTTACGAAAAGACCTAAATAAATGAATTCAGGAGGAACACTATGAAAAAAATACTAATGTTATTCACCGTGTTACTAACGTTTGCCGGTCTTTTAGCAGGCTGCGGCACATCTTCTAACTCTTCTGGTGAAGGCGGCAATAAAGAAAAAGTCATTTATGGTTACTTCCCTAATATCAATCACGTGCCCGCAATGGTCGTGAAGGATCAAGGATACCTTGAGGCAGAACTTGGAGACGGCACAGAAGTGGAATACAAAACGTTCGCTGATGGAGCTGCGTTCATGACAGCCTTGAAAACAGGAGAAATCGATGCCGGCCTGGTCGGTCCTGGACCCGCAATGAATAACTACTCCACTGGCGCAGATGTTAAAATCATTGCTGGTGCTTCTACAGGCGGTACAGTCGTACTCGCTAGAAAAGACAGCGGAATAGAGTCCCCTGAAGACTTCGCAGGAAAAACGTTCATTACACCAGCTGTAGGATGTACTCATGACGTGCAAGTTGAGACATTCATGAAGGAGATGGGCATTACTTCTGAGCGCATAGGAGGCACAATGCGCCACATTACAGGCAATCCTGCTCAATATCAAGCCATGTTTGAAAGCGGAAAAATTGATATTGCCGTTGCACCAGAACCTTGGGCAGCAGTACTAGAACAGGAAACAGGCGCAAAAGTCATCATCAACGCGGATGAAGTTTCTTTCGGTGAAACCCTTCCTGCTTCTGTTATGGCTGCATCAGGTAAGGTGATGGAAGAAAACCCAGAGTTGATTCAGAAAATTGTTGATGCTCATAAAAAAGCGACACAATTCATTATCGATAACCCCGAAGAAGCAAAAGCAATTACCATTAAAGATGTAAAAGACGTAACAGGCCAAGAATTAGACGAGAAAGTTGTCGATGGAGCCTGGGAAAGAATAGGTTTCACGTATGAAGTCGACTCCGAAGCTGTTCAAGCATTCGCTGACTCTTCTTATGAACTGAAATTCCTTAAAGAAAAGCCGGATTTCACAGACCTTATCGATAAACAATTCATCCAATAATTATTCAGCGGCTGATCCTCAATGTGGATCAGCCGTTTTTAAGGGGGACAAATCATGAAATGGATTAAACCTGCCGCACTCCTCATCTTCGCAGGATTACTTTTCACAGGCTGCTCCAGCTCGGAAAATATTGAAGAGACATTCCCTATGAGTATGGAAATAGAAGAATTTTCCGCCGTCAATCAGGATGGAGAGGCTGTAACGTTAAGCGGGCTTAAAGGACGCATTACGTTTGCAGATTTTATATTTACCAGCTGTGACACGGTCTGCCTTCCCATGACGGCGAATATGGCCCATTTGCAAAAAAAGCTGAAAGAAGCAAATCTGGAGGAAGATGTTAAACTGATCTCCTTCAGCATCGATCCAGAGAACGACACACCAGAGGTTTTGACCGAATACAGCCAGCATTATGAAGCAGACTTAGCTCACTGGGATTTCCTGACGGGGTATACACAAGAAGAAATTGAACTGTTCGCCAACCGATCCTTTAACACACCGGCTGCTAAAGTGGAAGGATCCAATCAATTTGTTCACGGCACATCCTTTTACTTAATCAGTGAAAATGGCACTGTCTTGAAACAATACGAAGGTGTAAGTGACCCTCCTTTTGATGAAATGATCGAAGACATTAAGAAATTGAACTAATTTCCTCTCAGTTTTGATAAGATACTAATAGGAAACTCAGTATTGAATACAACAATTGCTTAGCAGCATAGAGGAGCAGTGGATGATTTGCAGGACGTTTTAAACAAAAGGATTGCTGCACGCCTCCCCAAATGGAGCAGCGGCATCCTTTTATTATTGATCATAGCAGGGGCAGCCAAGTATCTTGGCACCCTTTTCCCTCTCGTGGGAAGTATTTTATTTGCCATCATCCTTGGTATTGCCATTAACAATACCGTTGGAGTACATGCCGTTTTTCAGCCTGGGCTCTCACTCACCTTGAAAAAGCTATTAAAAGCGGCAGTGGTCATGCTTGGGGTCAGCCTCAGCCTCGCCGACATCCTCTTGATTGGCAGACAATCGCTTTGGATTATTTTGGTCTCTGTCATATTGGGAATTGTTATGACCGTGTGGGCAGGAAGCCTGCTGAAGATGGACCGCAAGCTCTCTTTGCTGATTGGGGTTGGCACAAGCATCTGCGGGGCAACGGCCATTTCCGCCGTCAAAGGGGTGATAGATTCTGATGATAACGAAACGGCATACGCCATTTCAATCATTGTCTTTTTTAATCTTATTGCCTTTTTCTTATATCCGATGGTCGGACATGTGCTGGACCTGAATTCCATGTCGTTTGGAATCTGGGCGGGCACAGCTGTCCATGATACTTCTTCGGCCATCGCAGTTGGTTATGTATACGGAAACGAAGCCGGCCAAGTCGCAACTACCGTGAAGCTGGCAAGGACCCTGTTTTTGCTTCCGCTGATTCTTGTACTTCCGCTGCTTCTGAAAACAGATACGCCCAGGGGTTCAACGGCCGCAAGAAAAGCATTTCCTTGGTTTGTCCTTCTTTTCCTGGCTGTAAGTATCGTGAATTCGTTCGGCATCATTCCAGGAGCTGTTGAAGAAGCAGTGACAGACACCGCAAAATTCATCATCATTATGGTAATGGCCGCTGTCGGCTTGCAGGTGAACCTCAAGCAGTTCGCCAAACTTGGATGGAAACCGTTGATTGCCGGTCTGGCAGCATCTGTGACGGTATCTGTGGTCAGTCTGGTTATGATCTTGTTTTTATTGTAAAATGATTGGACCAGGAGAGCCTTAACTGATTGAGGGCAAAACCAAATGCGGTTTTGCCCTCTTCTGTTATGAGCTTGTCTATGAGCGTGGTGAGTGTTCGTAAGTTTGCAGCGTTTTTAAACTGCAGCAGATCTTCAAAAACTAGAATTACATGCTGTATAAAGTCCTTTTATATGGCATCAACTCTACCTTAACTAGAATTACATGCTGTATAAAGGGCTTTTATACGGCATCACATCCATCTAATCAGAATTACATGCTGTATAAAGTCCTTTTATACGGCCTCACTTCCAACCAATCAGAATTACATGCTGTAAAAAGATCTCTTCATACGATCCCTGTGTGTCTGTAAAATATGCAGTGCACCAGGGCTTCCTGCTCTTCAATACTTCTTCTGAAAGAATTTAGAAACAAAGGCTGCCAGCAAAGCGGCAATTAGTAGAAAGATCAGGCTGAAGTACGTAAAGCCTCCGCCAAAAGAAACCTCACTTGATAAAGCAGTGCTTGTCTCCCAAGCTCCTGCTATGTCTGGTGTATACAATGCTGTAAGGACCAAACCGGAACCAATTTGCAAGACTGCATACAATACAAGAAAGCTTGTCAAAAAGATCAAAACTTTTTTCAAAATAGCACCCTCCCATATTTTTATCCTCGGTAAAAACCTTTGTACTATTTTATACGACTCCAACCAATAAAAGTTTCAATATCCTAGTTTTCACCTTAACAATTCAACCTCAACTTCTTAAACATTCTTCATTCTTGAATTATTCCTTGAGACCATCAGACCAGTAAATCCGGCTAAAAAGGACGGAGGCAGGCTCCAGAAAAGATAGCCCCACTGACCGGTAATAAAGGAAATGAACAGAAAAAACACCGGCAAACCAATTAGTACTGCTAAAGATACAATCATGGGTAACCCAGTTTTTTTCAAAATATTGCTCCCCCTATACTTTTAATTAATTCCAATTATTACAAAATAAACCTCTACATTCAATGTTAAATCAAAAAAAAGAGTACAGAAAAGTCTGTACTCCAAAGATCATTGATACTTCACAATCAAACCGCAAGCCAATCGCTTCCCCGCGTCGCCCGATGGCTGGGACCGGTAATCATCCGGACTCTGGTGAATGATGACAGCTTTCCCTACTATGTCCTCTGGTCTGAATCTGTTGGTAAAGAAAGTCATTCTCGCATAGCCATTATTGGAAAAAAGGACCGGGAAATCGCCTGCATGGTTTCCATGGGGTTCACCGTCTGGGTTCCAATGGCCGCCTGCTGCTTTAAATGGCTCTTCTTTGTCACCGATATCACAACTGCCATTTTCATGAAGGTGAAATCCGTGTGGTCCGATTGGATTCTGCTCTCCTTGGGCTGGTTTGAACTCCGGCAGCCCATTTACTTCTACATGAACCTCCGTCCCATTTGGCACTTCTCTGAAAAAAACATATCCTTTTAAGTTTGGAGCCAGAGGCCCTCCTTCAATTTGGGCATAGGAAATCGAAGGAACATTTCTATAAGGAAGATAGCCATTATAATATCCCTGCTGAACACCGTAATAATAAGACATTTTTCACCACTCCTCCTGCTGGGCTTTTGCCAACTATCCTATGTAATTACGCCCAAATACGTGAATACCTTACTTTCAGCCTCAATATGATCTATAATAGATGAAAACAGATGAAGGAGAGACACCCAGATGTCATCAACCGAGAAAAAGAAAATCAGCCTTGCAGAAGCAATGAAGGAAAAGCTCGCACAAAAGAAACAACAATCCGGCAGCAACCCCAACAGACTTGTGAAATCGACCCAGCCGCTCAAAAGCCAGCTCACCAAAAAGCCTAATAATCAAAAGAAACGAACGGGGGTTTAATATGAACGGTCAACAGCGCGCCAATATTAAACCAGGTATCGAAGTTGATATCGTCCTGAAAAAAGACCAGAGAAGCGGAAATACCACGAGAGGCACTGTAAAAGATATCCTCACCAACTCGGCAACGCATCCCCACGGCATTAAAGTCCGCCTTGCAGATGGACAAGTTGGCAGGGTAAAAAATATAATACAATAAACTTTCCCAATGGTGCCTGGAAACTAAACAGCTGGTTCAGTTTCCAGGCACCTCTTTTGTTTGTGCACATCCACATGTTTATAAATCCTCCAATTAAGGAATAAATACAAGTGAAATAAATCAAAAGGAGATGAGATTTTGTCACAAACCGATTTGAAGCAAGAAGTTCTTAATGTCCTTGAAAACAGCATGGTTGGAACACTGGCTACCGTTATTGAAAACAAACCTCATTCTCGATACATGACTTTTTTCAATGATGACCTGACACTCTTAACACCTACCAGCAGCGAAACCCATAAAGCCGATGAGATTGAGCAGAACCCACATGTCCATGTACTGCTTGGATATGAAGGCGACGGCTATGGAGATGCTTATGTTGAGGTCGAAGGAAAAGTTCAGATCAGCAAAGATGAAAGCCTCAAAGAAAAACTTTGGGATGACGAAATGAAAAAATGGTTTAAAGGACCGGACGACCCGGACTTAATCATTTTGGAGATTCATCCAACTCAATACCGTTTGATGAATAAGAATGGCGAAGAGCCAAAAGTACTTGATTTGTAAGATTCTAGAGGCAAGCACGCTGAATTGCGTGCTTATTTTTTTATTTCTGTATAGAACTGATGATACACACAAATAAATCCCCTGTAGATGCTTTGCCACTCCAACAATCGATGCCTTCTTATCTAACTGAGTGAAAGACCTGATTGTTTTCAAGGCATCTGAATTATTATCCTCCCTCATTCCGCCCTTTTTTCCATGTCTTAGAAGGAAAATTTCAAAGAAGGAAGAACCTTGAAGAGTAGAGAAAAAGTATAGCAGTTGGACTGTCTTCCTCAGAAGCAGGACAACCCTGAATATATTTCTTCGCTTGCTTAGTAAGATTTTTAAAGGAGGATAAGTATGAAAATACGTTTATCAGAAGCTCATGAGCTCCAACAGATTCAAAAGCAGCGTGTTGAGGCTTATGAGGAACATGCTCGAAAGCTTTCTGCTGATCATTGGGAAGGCTTGAGAAGTGCAATTTCTTCTGGATTCGGCGAAGACAGCGGAGCGGAAGTTCTCGTTGCAGAACTAGAAGGGAAAATTGTCGGAAGTGTAGTATTGTATCCAGGAAACATTGATGCCTATAAAGGGCTATTCACCGTTTCTGCCCATCCTGAAATTAGAATGCTCGCTGTAGACAGGCAGGCAAGAAAACAAGGGGTTGCCAGGCAGTTAATTGAAGAATGCATCCGCCGTTCTGAAGGGAGAGGATATGAATATATTGGGCTTCATACTGGCGAATTCATGGAAGGTGCTATCCATTTGTATGAGAAAATTGGCTTTGAACATCAACCTGAAAGCGATTTTGAACCAGTGAATGACGGGGTAATAGTTAAATCTTACAGACTTAAAATTCGATGAAAAAACCCTCCCAAAGACGGGGAGGGCATTCCGGAAGATCATTCTCCCAAATCTACATTATGGTAGACCTGCTGAACATCTTCCAAGTCTTCAATTGCATCAATTAATTTTTCAAAATCAGCTTGAGTGTCTTCTGGAAGGCTGATATCATTCTGCGCAAGCATCGTTAGTTCTGCCACAGTGAAATCCGTTACCCCAGCATCTCTGAAAGCTTGTTGAACCGCATGGAATTGATCAGGTTCCGCATAGATGATGACCGCTTCATCTTCTTCAATGATATCTCTGGCATCAACGTCGGCGTCCATCAGGATTTCCAGAGCTTCTTCGGCACTTTTCCCTTCCATTCCCACAACAGCCGTTGCATCGAACATATAAGCAACAGATCCGCTCACACCCATATTGCCGCCATTTTTACCAAAAGCAGCACGGACTTCAGAAGCCGTCCTATTTACGTTGTTTGTTAAAGCATCAACTATGATCATCGATCCGTTTGGACCAAACCCCTCATAGCGGAGCTGATCAAAGTTCTCTTCAGTGCCGCCTTTTGCTTTTTCCAGTGCGCGGTCAATGATATTTCTTGGTACATTATATGTTTTGGCGCGCTCAAGAACGAACTTCAAAGGCTGATTGGCTTCCGGATCCGGCTCTCCCTGCTTGGCGACAACATAGATTTCCTTGGCAAATTTAGAATAGATACGACTCGTATTTGCATCTTTTGAAGCTTTCTTTTCTTTGATATTATTCCACTTACGACCCATAGTTTCCACTCTCTTTCAAATTGTTACTAGACTTCCTTTCTATTATAACGCAATTAGCTGAGATGTTTCGAGATTAATTCCTGAGATCAACGTAAAACTCAGGCTGGGACAGGCCGCTCTCTTCAATCTTCTCCACAACAATATGGTTAACAGTGGTCGTAAACTCTTCAGTAAATTGTGCTGTTTCGTTTAAGGCAGCTTTAAAATCACCCGTGTCATTAAATCGTCCTACTGTTAGGTGGGGAACATAAGTCAGTTCGCGGAACAGGAATTCTCTCAACCTACCCGTGTAAAGGAGATCATGGAGTCTGATGATCTCGTCATTTCCCTTTTTTACATTTAAGAAAAGATACTCACTCCCCTCCCCAGTCACTCCCTGCAATTTTATGGAGAAGAGTTTTTCGTGCAAAAGCACACTCTCAATATGGGCATGCAGTTGTTCTGCAGTCAGGTCACTGGTGAATGGGAAGACAAGAGTAATATGAGGAGGAATCAATTGATAAAGAGGGTCATACTTCGACCGCAGCTCATCAATAAGCCTGCCATTTTCAAACTCTGGAAATATAGTGATCGATCTTTCAATCATAGAATCTCCTCCGGGTTTAGTCAATCTATACAATCATGCTCATTAAAATTATTTGCAAGTTACATTATATAAGATTATTTCTTTTGATGGGAGCGGGAGGTGGACGATTTCCTGGGGATAAGCTGGCCGTCTAGTTCCAGCAGCTGGAGAAAATTAACGTCGTTCGTCTAGCAGCTTCAAGGAAAATAACACCTCAACTGACCTGATTTATTTAAAATTATTTACAATGATAATGATCATTGAATGTCAAACTCTACTATCGAACTATTACTTTTCACTCTTCCAAAATGATCCTATTTGTGGTATATTTTCTGAAAGTTCAGTTTTTAACTTGATTTTCAGGAGGAATGCTTATGAAGAGTTCGGTAAGATTAATTCCTTATGTCAAAGAAGAAATCATGGAAACTGCATCAGAAATGCCTGCAGGAGTCGACCTGGTACAAGCCCCGAAGCTGTGGAAATCAGTTAAAGGAAAAGGTGTTACGGTCGCTGTTTTGGACACAGGTTGTGACATAGATCACGAGGATCTGCAGGGACGGGTTGTGGGTACCCGCAACTTCACGAATGATGATGATGGCAATGAAGAGAACGTAACAGACTACAACGGACATGGTACACATGTAGCCGGAACAATAGCAGCAAACGAAAATGGATCTGGAGTAGTGGGGGTTGCCCCGGAGGCCAGTCTGCTGATTATTAAAGTATTGGCGGGAGAACAAGGCAGCGGGAGATACGATTGGATCGTGGATGGAATTCAGTATGCCATTGACCAAGGGGTAGACATTATTTCCATGTCTCTTGGCGGTCCCTCTGACTACGGTCCTCTTCATGACGTGATTAAGCAGGCGGTGGCGGCTAACATCTCTGTTGTCTGCGCTGCGGGCAACGAAGGAGATGAGAATGCAGAAACCGATGAACTTTCCTTTCCAGCTTGTTACAATGAAGTCATTTCAGTAGGGGCCATCGACTTTGAACGAAATTCATCTTACTTCACCAACTCCAATAATGAAGTCGATCTCGTGGCACCTGGAGAAAAGATACTTTCTACAATACCCGGCGGCAAATTTGCCGAATTCAGCGGTACCTCAATGTCAGCGCCTCATGTTTCAGGGGCATTGGCATTGGTAAAATTACTCGAGGAAGCCAGTTTTGACAGAAAGCTTTCGGAATGTGAGATTTACGCTCAGCTTGTTAAACGGACCATCCCGCTTGGTTATCCGAAAGCATTAGAAGGGAATGGTCTCCTGTACCTTACCGCACCGGACTTGCTGGAGGAATATTTGCAGCAGAATCAGTTGTCTTTATCGGTGTGACCAGGTTGTGGAGCGGAACAATTTTTACATCTGAAATGAAGTCATATAAAAAAAGCGAAATCAAGGGTTATGTAAGCTCCGCCTTTGAGTTCGCTTTTTTATCTGAATTAGTATTGTAATTTACTTTCTACCTGCTGACAAACCTCATCAGCGCTTAAACCGTTTGCTTCAATAACAGAACCCTGAGTGACCACGTTTGCGATCCCCATTACATTGGAATCCAGTCCAGTCAGGACACAGCAGTCACAGCCTTGTGCATCAGTCTCCTGCTTCAATTCCACAACATCATGACCTTTTTCACGAAGTGCTTGTACAACATTTTGAAGAGATTCTTCTACTCCAATTCTTCTTGACATGTTTCCACACCTCCTTAGTATACTCATAGGATTTTCCATCAAAGGCAATGGTATTCATTTTATTTTTTGTTTTTTTGTCTGCCGCTCTTCTTTTGGCTCTGGCTCTGGCTGTTGCCCGCCTGAAAATCATCAGTACTGAATTCGACATCATTCTTCCCTTGCTGTTTAGCCAGTTGTTCTGAGGTTTGGTCTGGATTCATCTTACCTTGTTTACTCATTTTGATTCCCTCCACTTTCTTCATTTCTGAACCGCAAAGCTGCAGCTCTGATATTCGACCATAGTCTTTGCCATATCATCTAGATTTATAAGCTGCGCCTCTGTAAAGAGCTAGTTTAATCTCGAATTAAAGGGGTATTAATAAAATATCAGCAATTAAATGGAGGATGATTTTTGAGATGGAACAAAACTTACAAGAATTAATTGAAGGATTAAATGAAGATTTAGCAAATGAATATACAGCACAGATTATGTACACCAACTATGCGGCAGTCGTATCAGGTCTGCACCGCGCAGTCCTTAAGCCTTTCTTTGAAGGAGAAGTCGGCGATGAACAAGGCCACGCTCTATACTTGGCAGAAAAAATCAAAACACTAGGCGGTACTCCAACAACAACTCCGGCTCCTGTTAAGCAGACCGATAATGTGAAGGAAATGCTGCAGGCAGCACGCCAAGCAGAGAAAGAAACGATTGACCGCTACAAAGTGCGTAAAGAACAGGCAGAAGCATTAGGGTTAACTGAGCTGGTTGTTAAATTGGATGATCTTATCTCTGATGAAACACACCACATGGAAGAGCTTGACCGCATGCTGATGGATCCTGCTTTTCAATAAATAACGGATAGAAAAAAGCTTTCTCCGATTTGGAGGCCACTGAAAAAGTCCAACAATTAGTTTAAAGGCAGAATCGCTCACTTCCAAGAGCGATTCTGCCTTTTTCATAAAAGTTTTATGAAAGAGTGCTGGTTTTTTGTTGAGGAGGCCCACTCCGCTTGGTTGGGTGAATAATGTAATGGGCTTTAGAGAGAAAATCGTCCAGTCATTCCCTTAATTGGGTACTCAGCCGTAAATAAGGGAACTTTTTTCCCTTATCGGCAATTTCAAGGTTATTACGGGGAAAATAGAGAAACTTTTTTCCCTTATATGATAAAAAGCACAATTTTTCTAGCGTATTAAGCTAATTAAGGGAATTTTATTCCCCTATTTTAGCTTTTCTTAGAGTTTTGTAAGAAATAAGGGAATCTCTTTCCTCTATTTAGTATCCAAAACACTGAACTACATAGTTAAGCACCACCGGTAGCACCCTTCTATCTTTCCAGCGGTGGCAGGCAAATAAAAAATACAAAAGGATTCTAACGCTGATACAGGGTAGAGAGCAAGAAAAAAGTCAATACAATCCTTCCTCTTTAAGGAAGGATTGTATTGACTTTATCTTAGGTTAAAGCAAGTAGACTATAAAACTCGGTAGATTTTCAGTGCCCTCCCGATTGGGGGAAAGCTTTTTTCGTGATTAACTGAATTTATGTGTTAATACGGAGCCAAAGGACATTTTTATAACACTGTAAAATCCAACCATTCTTCCGGAAGCAGCCCCTGGTATTTTGGGGTCAAATACCGGTCATCAACAAGCACGATCACACCTGTGTCTTCCTCTGTTCGAATCAGCCTGCCTCCAGCCTGAAGAACCTTGTTCATGCCGGGAAGGATATAAGAATAGTCGTATCCATTTTTACGGAGCTTATTTGAAATGATCCTTAATAATCTCTCTCTCCGGCCCCAGTTGAGGAAGCCCTACTCCAACAACGATCACACCATTGAGCCGGTCTCCCTTCAAATCAATACCTTCTGAAAAAATGCCTCCAAGAACAGCAAATCCAATGAGAGGAGATTCTCTATCAGCATGAAAAGCTTGCAAGAATGCTTCCCGCTCATCTTCTGTCATACCAGCTGATTGGATAAGCACATCAGCATCAGGATCACTTTTCATAAAAGCTTCATACACCTCATTCATATAGCGGTAGGACGGAAAGAAATACAAATAGTTCCCGGGACGCTGCTTCATTAATTCCTGTGGGAGGGAAACTAAGGGCTGGATGCTCCTTTCCCTGTCCCTGTATCTTGTTGACAACGGCTTCAGGAAAACTTGGGAATTTTCCTTTGGAAATGGAGAAGGAATCTTGAAGCGATAGTCCTCATGTTCTCCGCCCAGCAGCTCGAAATAGTACTGAAAGGGCGACAAGGTGGCTGAAAAAAATACGGCTGAAGAGAAGCTTTTGCTTGTGCGGCTTAGAAGTTCAGATGGATTCAGACAGAAAAGCCTGATTATCGTCTCTCTTTTGCCACTATCAATATAGGTAACATAATTCTCATTATATAAGGAGGAAATCTTAATGAAATTATGTGCTGCAAAGTAGGTCTCGAGCAAGGTGCTCTCCCCGCTCTGTCCCGCCAGCTCTGTTTCAGCACTTCCTATGAATCTCTCAAGCAGTTCCAAAAGCTCTGGAAAAGCTTCTTTATAAACTTCCATTCCTGTTTCCTCATACTGCTTTCTCAAACTGATAAAAAAACGATTGATTTCATGGCTGACCGCATATAATTCTTTGTTCTTTTCCTTATAACTGCGTTTAAGCTCTAAGAATGAAGACTTCTCCAGCTCGGCTGAAAACATCGCCCTTCCCCTGTCTACAAGATTATGGGCTTCGTCTGTTAGGAGGACCGTCCGTTTTTTCTGTGAATCAGATAATCTTTTCAAGGAGACCCGCGGGTCAAAGATATAGTTGTAGTCACATATGACAGCATCCGCTATATAGGAAAGATCAATGGAAAATTCGAAGGGACAGACTCTGTGCTTTCTTCCATATTGCTCTATGATCTGCCTGGTCATCCTTGTTTCATTCCTGATTATATCCATTACTGCTTCATTGATTTTGTCGTAATAGCCTTCAGCAAATGGGCAGGAGCCGCTTTGGCAGAGGCCCTCTTCCTTTAAACACGCCTTATCTTTGGCTGTAATAGTAAGCGTTTTGGCCGCCAATCCTTTTTGCTCAAGCATTTCAAAAGCTTCTTCTGCCGTTGTTCTCGTTATCGTTTTTGCCGTTAAATAATAGATTTTGTCTATAGATTCTTCCGCCAATACCTTTACGCTTGGAAAGATCGTAGAGATGGTCTTTCCTGTACCAGTCGGCGCGTTGGCAAATAGGGTTTTCTTTTCCTTTATGGTCTTATAGACAGCTCCTGCAAGATGGCGCTGCCCTTTTCTATATTCAGGGAATGGGAACGGAAGCGCGGCTGCCGATTCATTCCTTTTCTCCTTGTGGGTGGTCAGCAGTTCAGCGAAAGGATAGTAAACTTCAATTGTCTTTGACGCAAAGTCCTCAAGCTGGTTCAGCGTAAAGCGCTGCAGGTAATGAATCATTTCCTCTGTTTCCACGTGGATGTATGTAAGCTTGACCGAAATTTCTTGAAGATTATGATCCTTGGCATAGATATACGCATAAAACTTCCCCTGCGCCCAGTGAACCGGATATGAATCTTCTGCCAGATCACCCAAACTGGACCGGGTCGATTTTATTTCTTCAATGATTACGTCTTCTTCTTCAAAAATGAGTCCGTCACATCTGCCTTCCACTATAAAGGACAAATCATCAAACGGGAGAACAGTGCTCAAAAACTCCTCTGCCCGGTCTCCCTCTTTGTAGTTTTTCTGGATTTTCTTATGAAGACGAGTTCCTTCAGTCATCGAGGAGGTGGTGTGGAATTTCTGATCGATGCTGCCGCTCTTATAAACATACTCAACTAGATTCCTTACAGAAACTCTCACTTCCTTCAAGCCTGGTTCCTCCTCTTCACTTCACTGATGCCTTGTCAAATTTTAAACAAAGGGTATTGTTGCAGGGCTAATGGCGGAATCGTAAGACCCACAGCGGCTTTTAGACCGTATTCGTTCATAACGTATGTTCATTACTTAATCTTTTGAATGAATACTACTTTCAGGTAATCTCCCTGTTTGAACTGGCTGATAGTACGAAAATCTTCAGGAAGGGAGAATTCCTCCATCAATTTATAGGCACTTCCTGATTCTTTAAACGCTTTGTCAATAAAGCTTTTGAATCTTTTCATATCAAAGATGCTTGCATTTGTAGAGGCAACGATGATTCCATTTTTCTCCGTAATGGCTATGGTCTGTTTCAGCAGATCGGTGTAATCCTTTGCTGCTGAAAAAGTATGCTTTTTCGAACGCGCAAAGCTCGGCGGATCGAGGATGACCATATTGAATTTAAGCTGTTTTTTCACGGCATACTTGAAGTAGTTAAAGACATCCATAACAATGATGTCCTGCTCCTCGTAGTCAATTCCGTTTATGCTGAACTGCTCGATGGTCTTGGCTTCGCTCCTGTTTGCCAGGTCAACACTGGTTGTCTTCACCGCTCCGCCGAGGGCAGCAAAGACGGAAAATGCGCCTGTATAAGAAAAGGTGTTGAGAACCGTTTTTCCTTCCGCATACTTGTCCCGAATCAGTTTCCTTACATCCCGCTGATCCAGGAAAACGCCCACCATGGCTCCATCGTTTAAATATACGGCAAAGCTAGCTTCATTTTCTTTCACTATAAGAGGAAATTCTGCTCGCTCACCTGTGACAAAATCATCATCATCTATATACTTTCCGCTTTGGGCAAACCGCTTCTTCTGATAGATGCCTTTACTATCAACAAGCTGCTTCAGCGAAAGAATGATATCATTTTTGAATTGATAAATGCCTTCACTATACCAGTTGATCAGATAATAGCCGTTAAAGTAGTCGATGGTCAGTCCACCTATACCATCACCTTCTCCGTTAAATACACGAAAGGCATTCGTTTCGTCACTTTGGTAAAATTCAAGCCTTTGGCTGATCGCGTTGTTCAGCTTTCTTTCAAAAAAGCCCTGGTCGATCCGCTCTTGCTCCTTCCAGCTCAAAATCCACCCCAGCCCTTTATTCTGTTTGCCGTAATAACCTCTGGCGATAAATTGCTTGCGCCTGTCTACCAGCTTGATGATGCTCCCTTCTTCTTGGAGTCCTGCTGCAGATGCAAGCGCATCGCCGCTGATAAGAGGGAAGCCTTTTTTAAATTTATCTTCGAATTTGGGATTCACGGTCAATATGATTTCTTTCATGATTTCATCCTATCCTTTGTATAATTTAGGCGTTACTACATATATTTCACAGAGAGGGACAAGTATACTCTTTATGGCGCCTCATCGCGGTAAAGCACTGATAAGATTTTCCCTCTTTTCACTTTAAAGCGGTAATGTACATTTCTTATTTATTATCGCATTTTTTATGGTTACGTAAAAATATTTTATAAAGGAAGTTATCTATGAGAGAACGAACGGTCTTTTTCTTTGTGGGGTTAATGATACTCACCTTGGGGGTTGCGTTGATTATCAAAGCCAATTTAGGGGCCTCATCCTGGGATGCGCTGGCCGTCGGGGAATCAACTACTTTCGGGATAACGGTCGGTACCTGTGTCTTCATCAATGGTATCATCCTTATTTTTATCAATGCATTTCTGCTAAAACGGAAGCCTGAACTGCTTGCTGCTCTTTCCATTTTCATTATTGGATTGATGATCGATTTTTGGCTCTTGATCGGTTTGAAAAACTTTGCTCCTGACCACCTTGGTGTGCAAACAGCTGCACTTGTGATTGGAATTCTCGCACTTGGTGTCGGGATTGCAGTGTATTTGCAGGCAAAGTTCCCCTCCAGCCCGATGGACACCGTCATGGTCGCCATTTCTGAAAGGTTTGGATTAAGCCTGCGCAGCTCTCGGCTGATCAGCGAAGGATTGGCCCTTGCTCTTGCTGTGGCGTTTGGAGGCGCAGTGGGGATAGGCACTGTCATCGTAACTCTTTCCCTTGGATTCATCGTCCAGTTTTTCTTCCCTAAGTTTGAAGGCCTGCTTAAAGCCTGGAGCCAGAAGCTTTCTTTTAAGTAGCTCATTTGTTATAGTGGTTTTTGGAAAATAACTACGTATCGAAACTGCCATCCTGGCAGTTTCTTTTTTAACACTTTCAAGAAGTAACGAATCTACCGTTTGGGAGGACAACATGACAAATAGAAATAAGGGAATCCTGCTCCTGCTGGTTTCTTCATTTGGCTTTGCCATGATGGCAGCATTTGTGAAGCTTTCAGGAGACTTGCCCACCGTCCAGAAAACCCTGTTCAGAAACTTGATTTCTGCCATCATATCCTTCGGGTTTGTCATCTACTATAAGGAAAGGCTGTTTGGCAAAAGAGAGAATCAGAAATTCCTTCTTCTTCGTTCAGCACTGGGTACGCTTGGCATAGTTTTTTTCTTTTATGCGATTGATGAACTCGTCTTATCGGATGCAGACATGCTCAATAAATTAAGTCCGTTTCTGACGATTATCTTCTCAGCCATTTTCCTGAAAGAGACAGCCCGCAGATTTCAAATTATCGCCATTATTATCGCATTTCTTGGAACACTGCTAATTATCAAACCTGAATTTTCTGTGGATACGATTCCATACTTGGCAGGTATTTTGTCAGCCGTTTTTGCCGCTGGAGCCTATACCGTTCTCAGAGTATTGGGGCAAAAAGAAAAATTCTATACAGTGGTTTTCTATTTTTCCTTCTTTTCTACTGTCGTTCTGCTTCCATTTGTCATCATGTGGTATGAACCAATGGAAACGCGGCAATTGGTTTATTTGATTCTTGCCGGTATCTTTGCGACTTTAGGCCAGTTTGGGATCACGATTGCCTACAAGTATGCTCCGGCAAAGGAAATCTCGATTTTCTTCTATTCAACCGTCGTGTATTCAGCACTGATCAGCATTGTTTTATTCGGCCAAATCCCGGACATCCTGAGCATTGTTGGATATATCATCATTTTCAGTGCCTCCTTCTATATGTTCATGAAAAATAAAGAAGGTGACAAAGCAGGAGCCTGAAGAAGAGACTTCAATACATTACAGCACTAAAAGGGACTGTCCCTCTCAGTGCTTAAAGTAAAAAAGGAGCGCGGAATAGATTGATTCCGCGCTCCTTTTTGCAGTTTGGAAGGGTTGAAAGTTATTCAAAAACCACCGTCATAACTCGCTCGAAATATCTTGATAAGCAACCAGGAAAGAGCTGCTCTCTCTGTTCTGTTCAAAGCTCCCGCAAATCAAATTTTCCCCATTCTAAATAGGAAGGCAGCCCATTCTATTTAAATGATTTTAATTCCCCGGTGCCCTGCTCCTTATTTGCATTTTTTTGGAGGTGCATGTTTCCCTTTCCTTGAAACTGTCTGTTCAATGGCAAGGCAACTCTGACTTCTGTCCCTTTGCCAAGCTCGCTTTTATAGGTGATTTTCCCCTCCATCGCCTCGACGATCCTCAGCGATACCATCGTCCCCAATCCTGTTCCTTTGTCTTTAGTCGTATAAAACAAGGTGCCGATCCGGCTGAGCTGCTCTTTGGTCATTCCTTTTCCGTTGTCTTTTACAGTAAGCCTCACATCCTGGTCATCAGATGATAGGATAACATTGATTCTTCCCCCAAGTGCGGTAGCTTCTATGGCATTTTTAATGATGTTGACAAGAGCCTGCTTGAATTGGTTGCGGTCTGTGTGTAGATATACTTCTTCTTTCAGTTGGCTGTCCAATTCAACTCCCTGTTTAATCGCCAAGGGTTGAAGAAGGGCAATGACATCAGACATGATTGAAGAAAGTTCCAGCCTTTCAATTTTTTCAAACTGCGGTTTGGCAAAATTCAAGTAATCATTAATAATCGCCTCAGCCCGGGCGAGCTCACTCAACACCAGGCTGAGATATTGGTAATTATCATTCTTTTTTTCCTGGCTTTTCATCAGCTGTAGAAACCCTTTTACAACAGTAAGGGGGTTCTTTACTTCATGGGCTATGGAAGCAGCCAGCTCTCCAAGGGTATTCAGCTTTTCAGCACGCTGCATTTCCTTCCTCATCATGCGCCTTTCAATTACAGCTTCGTGAAGCATAGAAGCAAAACCGATGCCTACAATCTGGATTACGCCAAATAGAAGGACATATACCATTAACTCCCGAAGGTCATTGACAGGATTCTTGGAAAAAATCAGCCAGGAAATCAAGATTGAAAACATAATAAATGATGGCCAAATCCCCAGCCAGATAGCTGTTATAATTCTTTTCCTAGCCTGATACCTCCAAAACCGCTTTACAAATAAAAACGGAACGGATGCAGCAAGGCTGGCACTGATATAGCCAAACAACAGAGCATCGCCGCTCATAAAAGTCCTGGCTCCAATAATCGAAATAAAGGTGATGACCCCTGCGACAGGACCTCCATATAAAACAGAAAGAACCAGAGGAACATAGCGGAGGTCCCAATATAGACCGTAGCTGTAGTATGAAACAGTAAGACACAATACAGCTGAAACCCCATACATCATTCCTATAAAATATGGTGACTGTCCAATGCGCCGGTTTTCAAAAAAGGAGGTGTACACCAAAATAGGAGCCAATATGACAAAAACGTGCAATAACAGCTTTTCAGCAAGCATCAGATTTTCCTCATCTCTTGTAGTATATTGTAAGAATACGACAAGTTCTGGAAATCCCCTGCAAAAGTACTAATATTTTGTTGGATTAGGGTATAAGCATATCTAATTAACAGGCCCTCCGCAGGATACTGGTAGGCCTGACGAAATAAATGTCCGCTGCTGTGGAATCGTATGCATAAATCCATAAAGATGCTCTTTCTCAAAACCTTAATGGCCATTGAGACGGCCTGGCTTGAGAGATATTGGGCCGCAAACCTTCTTTACGGGCCAGTGAGATGGCCTGGCTTGAGAGATATTGGGCCGCAAACCTTCTTTACGGGCAAGTGAGACAGCCTGGCTTGAGAGATATTGGGCCGCAAACCTTCTTTACGGGCCAGTGAGATGGCCTGGCTTGAGAGATATTGGACCGCAAACCTTCTTTACGGGCCAATGAGACGGCCTGGCTTAAGGGATATTGGGCCGCAAACCTTCTTTACGGGCCAATGAGACGGCCTGGCTTAAGGGATATTGGGCCGCAAACCTTCTTTACGGGCCAATGAGACGGCCTGGCTTAAGGGATATTGGGCCGCAAACAAAAATTATGGGCGAGTGACCTGCCCTAATTTAGTAAATAATGAACCATATATTAAATTAACCGGCCAGCGGACAAAAATCCATTGATATACCTGCGGCCCCCTGACAGCAGCCATAAAAACAAAAAACCTCCGAATATTCGGAGGTTCTCCTCTTTATCAAGAAACTTTTTCTTGATCTGGTTTTGCTTCATTTTCCCAGAAGTCAGCATTTTTAATACCCAATTTAACCGGATCAAACACCGGATCAATTCCTTGCTTTTTCTGCTCTTCATAGTCTTTCAATGCTTTCAGTGCAGGCTTATAAAGGAGGACAATCGCAACCATGTTCAGCCATACCATAATGCCAAGACCTACATCACCCAATGCCCATGCAAGTGCAGCTGTTTTCACTGCGCCATACATCGTCGCACCGAGAAGGACAATTTTCAACGCAGGGATAGCCCATTTATTATTTTTTCCTTTTAAAATGTAAGCTACGTTTGTTTCAGCGATATAATAATAGGCCATGATCGTTGTGAAAGCGAAGAAGAATAGTGCGACAGCAACAAATCCTGCGCCGAACCCCGGGAGTACACTTTCAATGGCAGCCTGTGTATAACCAGGACCAGCTTCGACTCCGTTAAGGTTGTTGACGAGCATTGTTCCATCTTCTTTTTCAACATTGTACATTCCTGTAAAAAGGATCATGAATGCAGTTGCTGAACAGACAAGCAGGGTATCAATATAAACCGAAGCGGACTGTACCAATCCCTGCTTGGCAGGATGAGATACTTCAGCTGCCGCAGCAGCATGCGGTCCAGTTCCCTGTCCAGCTTCGTTGGAGTAGATTCCGCGCTTTACTCCCCATGCAATTGCCATACCGACGATTCCGCCAAATGCAGAATCCAGAGCAAAAGCACTTTTGAAAATAAGAGCAAATACAGCAGGCAGTTCCGTGATATTCATGACCACGATGATCAGAGATAAGAAAATATATCCTATTGCCATGAAAGGTACCGCATATTGGGCAACCTTTGCTATACGTTTTACGCCGCCAAAAATGATGACACCAAGAAGAATGACAAGACCTATGGCAGTGATCCATTTATTAAGTCCGAATGCGTTTTCCAGTCCCAAAGCGATTGAATTGGATTGAATCCCAGGCATCAGCAATGCCATTGCTAAAATCGATGCAGCTGCGAAGATGACTCCATACCATCTCCAGCCCATTCCTTTTTCGATATAGTAGGCTGGCCCCCCGCGGTATTGTCCGTCTTGCTTTACTTTATAAATTTGAGCAAGAGTTGATTCAATAAATGCTGAACTTGCTCCTATAAAAGCGATGGTCCACATCCAGAAAACCGCTCCCGGTCCTCCAAACGCGATGGCCGTTGCTGTACCGGCGATATTCCCTGTCCCTACACGCCCTGATAATGACAGCGCCAAAGCTTGGAAGGATGAAACCCCTGCATCTGAACTCTTGCCTTGGAACATCAGTTTAAACATATCCTTGATGTGCCTAACCTGAAGAAAACGAGTCATAATTGAAAATACAAGTCCTATTGCCAAAATTAAATAAATGACAGGCGAACTCCACAACACCCCATTAAGCCAACCTACAAACGCCTCCAAGAATACTCCTCCTTTAACTTTCAGAATTTTGTTTCTATTCGAATTATATTTCATAACTGGAGATTTAGACAATCTTTTTTTTCATAATTTTGATTTTGGCATCCACTTGCAGGCTTATATGGGGATAAGGAAACTTTCTTTCTGTCTGTATGTTGCTGCCAATAAATGAGTAAAAGGCACAAAAAAAGCAGGACACATTCTGCCTGCTTTCACTTTTACTTAATTACCGCCCAGCCTCTGCTTTTTCCAGCAGCGTATTGGATAGATGTGCAAGTGCTTCAGTTGTAAGGTTTATTTCTTTGATAGACTGAACAATGCTGTCCAAATCTGCCTTGTTTCGCTGAAACATATGTATGTATTGCTCCATCTCCATTTTGACAGTGATAAGACCGCCTTTTACATGCTGGACTTTCGATTGTGAATCTTGAGCAGATTGACTCATGGAACTCATCCGGCTGTCCAGATTACTTACCTGTTTGTTGCTTTGGCCAATAAGCGCATTGATGCGGCTGCTCAACTCCTTGGAGCTTTCCGCAAGTTTTCGTACCTCTGTTGCTACAACGGCAAATCCTTTCCCGCCTTCACCAGCCCGTGCCGCTTCAATTGAAGCATTCAGTGCAAGGAGGTTGGTTTGATCCGCGATGGCTTCAATTCCCTTTGTCATTTCAGTAATGGATCCTGATATATCTTTTAACAGGGAGATTCCTTCAAGAGAATGCTTTACATCATTTGCAACTTTTTCGAAGGCTGCAATTAGTTCCGTCATCTGAGTTTCATTTAAATCGGTTAAGTTTAATAAGTTCTTGCTGCTTTTTTCGGTTTGCTCTGTCTCTTTTAAAATCTGCTCAGCTTTTCCGGTGGTTACAGCCATGGAAGCTTCTGTCTGCTGAACGGAGGCTGCCACTTCCTGACTGATGCCGGTAAGCTCAGTTTGGAGCATGCGGTTATATTCATTCAGCTCATTCAACTCTGTTATTCTGGAGTTTATGTAATTCTCCACCACAAGCTGGGAATCAAGGTTGGTCACGTGGGTTACAGCCAGCAATGCTTCCGAAAGCCTATCCGGCATTGTTTGAAGATGCGATACCAGCTGAGGAATCAACAAGGTATTTATTGCGGAATAAGTGCTGATGAACCACTCAACCGGAAGTCCTGCGCCATTATGCGTTCTTCCGATTCTTTTCCTCATTTCAAAAAATTCTTCATCAAGCCTTCCGCTTAGCAAACTTTCAAAGTAGCGGATGAATACTGCGCGCAGCCTGTCTCTATTGGATGATGCTTTCACAATTCCTGCAAGCGCCGGCACTTCGAACAATTGATCCAGCACTTTATTAAGAAGGTCATCCAGCAGCGGAGTAATGGCAGGACTCAACTCTTGTAAAATGGTTAAATGGTTTTTGGAAAATCCCATGTATGCGAGGCGTTCTGACAAGTGGTCATAAGGAGTGGAAATTTTATCTGATGAATCCGGAAACTTCATTTCTGGCTGAAATTGAACAACCTTTGCTTTGCGCTTAACAAACAACATTGTTGTTTCACCTCTGTGTTTTATTTGTATAACTTTTGTACTACTATTATATACCTATTATGTACAACAACAGATTGAATTGCAATAGATTACTAGAGTAGTATAAAAAGTATTTTACTTTTGAGATAGGCTTTTTTTGTAAAGATTGAACCTTAAACGTTATTGATATACATCTTAGCGGATCTGTTACTGATGCTCCCCTCTTACTCGATTTCCTTTTTTGTCCAACTTAAAAAGCATGTGCACACTTATCATTAATAAGCGTGCACATGCTTGGATGGTCTTGCTGCCGGGATTACTTAGGCAGCACTGTTTTAGTTAAGTTACATATCGCCTCGATAGTCATTCCCTCTAAACCTATTATCATTTAAATTTTCGATGTTCTTGCGATCTCTTCTTTCTTTTTCGGAACCGATTCCATCCGTGTCTGTTATTCCTTCCTGACCAGTCACGAAGGGATCATCGTTAGAAGTTCTGTTAAGTGGTTCATTATTACTTTTTTGGTTCAGTCTCTCTTCTCCCTGAATGCGGGAAGAACCCTCTTTATCTAAGTGTACTTCTTCTTTTTTCACAGTATCATGGATATGCTCGGTTTCTTCTGTAGTACGTTTACCGATGACAACCTCATCCGTTACAACAGGCTTTTTCTTGACCTCTACTTTTTCTTCCACAACCGGTATCCTTATTTCCTCTTCATCTCCAAGGTCCGCAGCTGTCCTTGTTTCACCATCCGCTAAATGTCTTTTCTCCACATATACTTCCTCATGCCTTACTGGTACATCCACACTTCTTTCTTCTTCGACTACATCTTTTCCGATGGTAATTTCACCAGTTTTGACTTCCTCTTTATCTACACTTAGGCGCTCTTCACGAAGTTCCATGGATTCTTCTTGATCGGCGGTATTAGTCGTTGAAGAGGTAAACTGATTACTTTCAGTTCCAGGGTTTCCTGGGACTGTCCTGAATTCATCCAAACCAGTCGCAGAATTTGCTTCAACTGCAATAAGTATTTTTCCGTCATTTAAGTCCGATTCGTATCGTCTTGTATCTGTTTCCGAGAGATCATATTGGGAAAGGCGGTTATTGGAAGAAGTCTCTTCATCCATTGTAAAAGCTTCTTTGACTTTATCCCACATAGACTGGTCGTGCTGTGCCGATTCACTCTGTTCTACCTGAAGTCCTGTCTTATTTTCTAAAGAACCGAGACGATCTCTATTAGAAACAACCAGGATTTCTTCCGGAGAATAGCCTTTTCTTGACAGCTGGTCCACTACTGCTGCTGCTTCATTAGTCGAATCATATGCTCCAATAATATGTTTTTCCATCATAATAACCTCCTTCAATTTTTTGATCTTACATATAAGGAATTACCCGTTAGGTTTTGGTAAAAACCCATTGTATTGCTGTAACTTTAACCATTTGTGCTATAAATTACATGTTTAAATTCCTTTGTGTTACTTCTTCGACTCTTTAAAGCATTAAACGGGACAGTCTCTCTTCGCGCTTTAAAGCACTAAAGCGTTTGAAACAAATAAAAAACCCGTTGCGGGCAGCGGGTTTTTACTATATTAAAAATCTCCTCGATAATCATTTGCTTTGTATCGTTCTTTCTGATCTAGATTTTCTGTATTTTTTTCATCACGGTGTTCTTTTTCAGTCTGGTCTGCAGGGCTGTCATCCAGACCCTCTTGTCCAGTAGAATTCCTCTGGGAGGATTCTAGTTTTCCTCCAAGTGTGTTGCCGACATTTCCGCCAATGGTATCTTCTGTTGTATCCACATTTCCTGAACGGAGGTCTTCAGGTTCTGCACCATGGTTGCCAATACTTTTGCCTGCTGTAGGCGAACTGCGGAAGTTCTCTGCCGAAGTATGGTTCCTAGTATGATTTACGTTCCTTACATCATCGTCTTTCAAGTCTTTCTCTTCTCTGGAAACAGGTTCGATAGTTGATCCGGAATCAACCACTTCACCGCCATTGCTCAAAGCATATTTATCTTTGGCGGAAACGGCCACAAGGATTTTTCCATCGTGGAGTTTACTCCGGTAGGTTCCCACTTGATTAAGTGGAATATTATATTGAGAAAGATCGCGATTTTCATTATCATCTTGTTCACTTACTCTGAAGGAATCTTTTATTTTTTCCCACATACTGCGGGACTCTTCATGATTTCCAGACGGGTGTTCTACATGAAGTCCGGCTGTATGATCCAGTGATTGAATGTCTCTTCTATTTGAAATGACGAGGATGTCATCCTCAGTGTATCCGTCTTTTGTCAGACTATTAATTACATCCATTACTTCTTCAGTGGAATCATATGCACCAACTATACTTTTTTCCATCATTTCTTCCTCCTTGAAAGCTGGATGCTGCCTCAGCTTTAATTTTGTCTACACAAGAGATTTACCCTCATAAAAAAAAGGCTAAACCAATCTACATTTCCCAGATTCCTCCACATTCTGAACAGTTTAAAGTTTTGATTGTTCAGAGTAAGGGTAAAGGAACGGAAAAACATTTTATGAAAAAGAGGAGATACTATGACGACTGCAATTCAACACCGCTTGCTGACAAAGGAAGATATGCTAAATCCTGAAAAAGTGCCTCAATGGCTGATTGAAGAGTATAAAACCTTCAGGGATACTGTCACAGACAAAACATTTCCATGCTATTTCGGAATGGCAGGCGAAAAAAAAGGGGAATTGAGGTATTCTTACATAACTCATGAGGACTGGTCCACACTGCCTCAAACACTGGAGCAGTTCAATTCTTTATTCAATAGTCCGAAGCTTATACGACACGGCCTGTTTTTATTCGTGGAACCTGAAAAAGAGGAAAAGGATATTCCTTATTACCGCGAATATTTCTGGAATATTCTTCAATTCCTGCACCACAATGACGAAAAGCCATGGCCTGAAGATTATCCGCAAGACCCTGACCACCACCTTTGGGCTTTCTCTTTTGCGGAGGAACCTTACTTTGTTTTTGGTAATACACCTGCCTATAAACAGAGAAAAACACGTGACCTCGGTAATTCCCTCGTTCTGGGCTTTCAGCCAAGAAGGATATTCGAAGGGCTTGAAGGAACATCTAAAGGGGGAGTCATGTCACGCGAGAAAGTCAGGGAGAGGGTCGAAAAATGGGATAACCTTCCGAAGCATCCCAACATCAGCCACTACGGAGATCCTGAACATCGTGAATGGAAGCAGTATTTTATCGGAGATGACGTAGAACCCATTAAAGGAAAATGCCCGTTTCATCATAAATGATTAAATAACTATATACAGCCTGGGGGAAATAAAAGTTTGTTTATCCTTTTATTCTCTCCAGGCTTTTCTATTCCCGGTTCCTGCTGATTACAAAAGACTGAAGCAGAAAAGAGCATATTTGAAAACTATTTCTTCCAAAAAAAGCAGCCTGATTACTGCTTTTTTTGGGGATCCCCGACAGTACTATCCATACTATCTTTTTAGATGGCTGTTTTCGCATATATTGTTGCTTTCGGATATCCCCGGATACTAAGAGTTTTATCTCTTATTGTGGGAGAGCAGCTCTTTTCTTTTCGGTGTTACCAGTTCCCCCCCTCTTAATAGAGTTATTTTTTCGGAATTAGTATCAAACAGCAGCAAAATTTACGAAAAGAGCCTTTTAGATAGCCATTCGAAACAGCCACTCCATGTATATTCTCTCACTTAAAAGCCAAATTAAGTGAAAGGAGGCTGAATGATGAAGCTGTCGCGAATTTTGATATTACTCTTAATGGCATTTTCCTGGACAATGCTTCCGTTTGCAGGATGGCGCTCCATTAAAAGATTTTTTCCAGCAGCCATGTTTATGAGTTTATTGCTTGTAATCGAAGATTTCATTGCAGAAAAGCTGAAATGGTGGGTAATATACCCCAACCTTTCAAGAAACCTTAGGGGAATGGTTCCCTTTGCAATAGGCCCTTTTTTCACCGGAAGTATCTTTATTCTTAAACTTACATACGGAAGATTTTCCAGGTTTTTTCTTCTTAACCTGGCTGTAGATACCTTTTTTGTTTATCCTTTTTACAGCTGGTTCAAGAAGCTTGGCGTTTGGAGACTTGTGCGAATGAAACAGTGGCAGCTGTTAACGCTTTTTCTGACAAAATCAGTTTTGATGTACGGATTTCACCATATCTTTATTAGCAAAAAAAAATCAATAAGATAAAAAGAACGTCAAGAAAGTTCCCGCGGAATCTTCCTTGACGTTCTTTTTGTCAATCTTCTTCGCTCAGTTCCGCTGATGAATAAAAGACTCTCACTGCTTTCCTCCGGTTTTTATCCCTTTCAGGAATACATCGATCATCCTCTGAAAACTCTCATTTATGCTCAAATCCATTTCAAATCCGCCTTTGTTCTCTAAAGATGCAAAGCCATGAAAAACGCTTCTTAATCCCCGGACAGCATGCAGGGCATCCTGCTCCGAAATCTCCAGGTAATGGAGTGTTCCTAGTGCCAATTCTACTATGCGGTTCCCTGCTGCTTGTACATCCGTATTTCCTGGTTCTGGAGCAAGCAGGGCCGCTTCATATAACCCAGGATGGCTCCTTGAGAAAGCCAGATAGGAATCCCCTAATGCATGGACAGCCTTATCTCCTTCCTTACCTCCTAAGGCCTCCTTCATTTCGTCATGAAGCTGATTTAATCCATAGATCGCCATAACCGTTTTAAGTTCATTCAAGCCTTGTATATGATTGTATAAAGAAGGGGGTTGGATCTTCAGCTTTTTCGCCAGATTGGCAATTGTCACAGATCCTATTCCATCACTATCTGCCATATTTGCTGCTGTCTCCATTATTTTATCTTTAGTCAGTCCCATTCTTGGTGACATCAAATCCCGTCCTTCCTTACTTGTTCATTCTCAATTTTTTACTTGCAGACATTACTGCCTTGTTAATTTCCTCCGCTGGGTTTTCAAGCATTTTACCATGTCCTGCAGCCAGCAGGGAAGGATTATGGCTTTTGATTTATTCAGCGCTGGCCAGCGCCGTTCCTTGCACCAGGTCGCCATGGCAGGGAATGGGAAAGAGAGCACCATGTGCCCGGAAACCGCTGTGCGCCCTCTAGTTTGAAAGGCATCCTCCACAATTACCTGCTGATCCCAGCTATCCAAAAAGGAAATGAATCCTGGCGTATGCTCCGGGGTTTCAAGAGCAATAAAAGAACCGATTCGATCTCCTTCTTTCATTAAAATATCCGCTTTTATGTTCAATTTTTTTGGGAGGCCGCCTTTAATAGGAGTTTGTGATTCATCTGGTTCCAGGCTCCTGTCCCCCCTCATCATCCGTTCTTCCCGCTTCGGATCCATAACTCTATATTCGGATTGATCGCCTTCATTTTTATGAGTGCCCCAATATGAAAGTCCAATCTAGCGGGCTGTCATCACAATGGAATTGGCACAATGCGGCAGAGCTGAATCAATAAATGTTAAACTGTACTCTTCTTCGACCATGTAGCAGTTCACTGGAAAAAATCGGCCATAAATGTTTTATATTAACTAATGCCATTAGTTATTGCACTTCTTTTCATCAAGTTCTAAGCCCAATCTTTTTTCAGCAGCGCAAACTGAAGATGACTTTCCCATGCACCCTTGATCAAAATATTATCCCTCCTGAAGCCCTCCTTCTGAAAGCCTGCCTTCTCGAGCACCCTGATTGAAGGATAGTTCCTCGGCATAACCTCAGCGGATAATCTATTGAGCTCCAAGGTGATGAAGGCGAAAGGCAGAATGAGTCTCAGGCTTTCTGTACCCAGCCCTCTCCCATTGAAGTTTTTATCAAGACAATACCCGATCACTCCTGATTGAAAGGGACCCCGTTTTACTTCATAAAGATTGATAATTCCTATAAGGTTGTGTTTTCTCTTTGTAAAAATTCCAAATGTAAAAAACTGACCCTGCCCCATCCCTGTTTGGAAGTAGCGGATGTTCTGGAGCTGGCCTTCAAATGTATAGTAACCCTCCTGCCAATCGGGTTCCGTTTCGCCCCAAAAGGATTTATTCCGTGTAATGAGTTTATACAAGATCTCTGCATCACTCTCTTCAAATGTCCTCAAATAGATTCTTTCACCTGTCAATACCATGATGAGCACACTCCTCATTGTGTTTTGAATAAATCACTGAGCTCCTGTGAATAGCCGGGGCAGTTTTTTTCCCAGGCGGAAGTGAGGGGTTTTCGAGCTATTGAACTACCAAGAACACCCTAAGTTGCTACAGAAACTTGTTCGACAAATTCCGGGTCGTGACTGCCACTGAGAGACGGGTTTGTGATATAGTATTTCGAGTAACTAAATATTCGTAAGGTTAGCTGGAGGTGTATCTATGAAAAAACCATCTGAAACAGAAAACGAAAGTTATTTCAAAACGGTTATTATTTTAAGCCTGGCGATTTGGCTGGTCGTCATGAATACAACTATGTTCAATGTAGCGCTGCCGAATATTTTACGTGATTTTTCCATAACAGCTTCAGAAGGTGCATGGGTTGTTTCCGGCTATTCTATTGTTCTGGCAATCTGTACCATTACATATACAAGACTCTCTGACTATCTGCCAATCCGCCGGCTGATTGCCATAGGGATTTTGCTGTTTGGCTTATCATCCATTCTGGGATTCTTTGCAGAGAGCTACAGTTTACTGCTATTGGCCCGTATGATGCAGGCTGCTGGTGCTGCAGCCATTCCAGGTTTATCCATGGTATTTGCGAGCAGATTCATCCCTATTTCCAAGAGGGGACGGGCCATGGCGATGATTGCCTCTGCCTCGTCCCTCGGTTTTGGTCTGGGTCCGGTTGTCGGCGGTATGATCACTGAGCACCTCTCATGGAACTACCTGTTTGTCGTAACGCTTTTAGTGACCCTGCTGGTTCCGGTCCTGCTTCGTATTTTACCTAAAGAAGAAGTACAGAAAGGCAAGTTTGACGTTATGGGAGCTGTATTGACGGGCTTTTCCGTCACAGCCTTCCTGTTGTTCCTATCTACCTTTAATTGGTTGTTTTTCGCTGCTGGGATACTAATGTTGTCCTTGCTCTGGCTGCGGATCAATAAGGTTGAGCTGCCATTCATACAGCCCGACCTTGTTAAAGACAAGAGATACCGCCTGCTCCTATATATCAGCTTCCTGGGATTCTTGACTCACTTTGCGATACTCCTGCTCATGCCTTTAATGCTGGGAGTCATTTTTTCGAAAAATCCTTCTGCAATCGGCTTCATCATCTTTCCGGGAGCTATGTTTTCTGCGGTGGCCGCCATTTATGTCGGCAGGCTTATTGACCGTTATGGTAATTACACCGTACTATTGGGCGCACATGGACTGCTTTTGATTTCAACCGTCATCTTCTTTTTCCTTTCTCCAGTGAGTGAATATTGGATAATGGCCGGCTACATGTTCACCAGTTTTGGGTTTTCGAGTCTTTCTTCCAGTTCGACGAATGAAACCTCCAGGATCCTCTCTAAAGAATATGTAGGTTCCGGCATCGGAATGAAGCAATTAACTCATTTTGTCGGAAGTGCTTCCGGTTCCGTGGCAGGTGCCATCCTGCTGGAGTGGAATGGAGATATTTTTACCACAGGAGATTTCCAGAGGGCATATCTTGTCTTGATTGCCGCAATGGCCGTTTCCCTGCTCTTGCTGTTAGTTTATAAAAGACAGGTATAATGAGGGTGAAGGGTTCCGTTTTGAGGTGCTTTTCGAATAAATCAGATTGAAACTGACTTATGAATTGGCATAGGTCAGTTTCTTATTATATCAAGATGGATTAGGCCTCTATCGAGGGAAAATGGCAAGTCAAATGGCAACACTTTCATTCTGGACAACAGCTATTCCCCTCAAAAAAAGGGGTCAAAAATTGTCAATTTCGTGGCCGTTTTCTCAGTCAATGATTACATCAAAAATGTTAAATCAGTAGTCCTTCCTGTGGTAAAATAAGGATAGGTAAATATTGCGAACATTCCATTAACAGTTTAATGGAACATTCCAAAACTAAATCATTGGGGTTTTCCGTCTAATTATTAGCATTAGTTATTATTTAGGAAGGGATGAATTGTACAAAAATTAGCTTAGCGTACTAAAGTAAGGGGTGATTTTTTGGAAGAAAAGACCAACGGAAAAGCAGTTTCATCAATTTTGCTTGGTGCATTATCAACTGTTACACCCTATATTGGCATATTTCTTGGTGTAGTTGGGTTGGTGGGTTCTTTCATCGCACTAAGGGAAATTAAGAACAGCAGGCTAGACGAGGGAGTACATCAAAAAGGTGAAAGTATAGCAGTAATCGCAATTATGCTTTGTATCATTGGAATATTATAAATTTTTATTCTATATTTCACTTTAAACAAATGGGTGCTTTAATTGAAGATCGTTATACCGTCCCCAATTAATATTACAAGGAAAGGACTCGTCAATCGACGAGTCTTTTAAGTTTTTATAGTTGCCAATTTGGGTGGCGATATGAGTGCCATTAGGGCTTGTTTTTTGGTTCGAGCACTTCAAAATGGAACCCTTTATAATGAGGGTAAGGAGTTTTTTTAAAGGCGCGGCGTGTAAGACCACTTGGGTTATTTTCCGGGAGAAGTGGTTTTGAAGCGGAATCTTGAGACCACTTCATACTCGGTTTCTCTCCCAACTGGTCTTTACACGTATCCTTAAGACCGGTTCGTTCTCGGTTTCTTTACTAACTGGTCTTTAAAAGAACCTTTAAGACCACTTCACTTTGGGCTTCTTCTTCAACTGGTCTTAACACGAATTCTTTATAAATCTAACCAAAGCATTCAAACTGGAATCCCACACAACATTCCATGTTCCATCCAACCACAAAAAAACAGGATACCCAGCAAATACGCTGGACATCCTGTTTTCTATTTCAGCTGATTTCCCTCAGCTGGCTGTTGTACAGTTCATAATAGAAACCTTTTTGCTGCAGCAGTTCATCATGGGATCCTCTTTCTGTGATTCTTCCGCTTTGCAGCACGAGTATCTGGTCAGCCGATTGAATGGTGTTAAGACGGTGGGCAATCACGATGCTCGTTCTGCCTTCCATCAATCGCTGAAGCGCCTCTTGGATTTTCACCTCAGTAACGGTATCGATACTGCTCGTCGCTTCGTCGAGAATCAGCAGAGATGGGTCTGATAGAATGGCCCTTGCAATCGAAAGCAGCTGTTTCTGACCCTGGCTTATCCCGCCTCCATCATGGGAGAGGATCGTATCATATTGTTCGGGCAGTTTCATGATAAAGGAATGGGCATTCGCTTCCCGGGCAGCTCTTTCCACTTCAGAGTCACTGGCATCCAATCTGCCGTATCGGATATTCTCTCTGATGGTGCCTTGGAAAAGAAAGGAATCCTGCAGCACAAACCCCATATTTTTCCGCAGGCTCTCCCTTTTGATATCAAGAAGATTCTTTCCGTCTATGGTGATGGTGCCATCGTCATGATCATAGAACCTGGAAAGAATGTTGGTGATGGTCGTTTTTCCAGCACCGGTCGGTCCTACGAGCGCAATCGTCTGGCCTGGTTCGGCTTTAAAAGAAATATCTTCAACTGTTTTTGTTTTCTTATCATAAGAGAAGGTGACATGGGAAAACTCGATTTCACCAGAGATTCCCTCAACAGAAACCGCGGCGCCTTCATCCTTCTCTTCTTTTTCCTCATCAAGAATCTCAAAAACCCTCTCTGCACCAGCGACGGCTGATAACAGGGTGTTGAACTGGTTCGCCAAGTCGTTCAATGGCCTTGTGAACTGGCGGGCATATTCTGTAAAGATGACAATGACCCCGATTGTGATGACACCTTGGACGGCAAGGATGCCCCCCACCCCCGCAATGACGGCAAAGCTGAGGTTATTCAGCATGTTCATCAATTTAGGAATGAAGCCCGAATAGGTCGACGCCCAGTAAGCAGAAGTTTTTAACCTGTCACTTTTCACAAGAAAATCATCCATAACCTTTTCTTCTTGAGAAAACGTCTTGACGATCCGCTGTCCGGAAACCGTTTCTTCTATGTAGCCATTGAGATCTCCAAGATTTTTCTGCGTCTCTTTGAAAAGCTTTCCGGTCCTGTTCGTAATCCATTTAAGTCCGAGGAACATGGCCGGGATGATGAGCATGGTGATAAGGGTCAGAAGCGGGCTCAGCCAAAGCATGACCCCGACAGTACCAACCAGCGTAAGGATACTGGAAAAAATCTGGATCACTGAGCTGTTGAGTGTCGAGCTCACATTTTCCATGTCATTTGTGACTCTGCTCATCAGCTCTCCATGCTGCCTGCGGTCAAAGAATGGGATCGGCAGCTTGTGCAATTGTTCAAAAAGCTCCGTTCTCATTCGAAACACTGTGTTTTGGGCAATCCCGATCATCCAATAGGCCTGCAGCCACATCGCAGTAGAATAGACGATATAGACGACGATCAAGCCAAGGATGAGCTGCATCAGCCCGCTTGCATCACGCGTAACGATAAAATCATCAATTGCCATACCAACCAGGAATGGTCCGAGCAGCCCCAAAGCGGAACTAATCACGACCATCAGGATGACAAGGCCCAATAACCCTTTTTCTTTGGAGAGATAACGCCAAATCCGTCCAACTGTACTTTTCCAGTTTTTAATTTTTGGTTTGTTTTTCGGTTCCTTACTGTAGTGCCTTGGCATGCTCGAGGTTCTCCTCTCCGAATTGAGATTGAAAAATTTTGCCGTAAAGCTGGGACTCATTTAGTAATTTTTCATGACTTCCTTCGGCAATGACCTTTCCTTCTTCAATCAGAAAAATTTTATCCGACTGGATAGCCGTACTAATCTTCTGGGTCACAATTAGAATGGTGCAGGAATAACCGCCGATTGCCTGGATCAGCTTGGACTCTGTCTTTAAGTCCAGCGCACTCGTACTATCGTCAAGAATCAGGATTTTCGGTTTCCTCACCAGGGCACGCGCTATCGAAAGCCGCTGCTTCTGCCCGCCTGAAAGGTTGACTCCTTTTTGTCCGAGGACAGTATCATATCCGCCGGGAAACCCTTCGATTAAATCATGGATCTGCGCTGACCTGGCCGCTTCCACGATTTCCTCCATGGACGCATCTTCCTTGCCCCACGCAATATTTTCTTTTATGCTTCCTGAAAACAGAAGTGCTTCCTGTGGAACAAATCCGATACTCTTCCTCAGGTTCTCCAGTTTGTATTTTTCTACCGGCACATTGTCAATCAAAACTTTGCCGCCTGTGGCTTCATACAGTCTTGGAATCAGCTGGAACAAGGAAGTTTTTCCCGATCCAGTCGCACCAAGAATTGAAATGATCTCACCCTGTTCCACTTTCAGATTGATTTCATCAAGCACATCAGTGTTGGTGCCCGGGTAATGGAAGGATACATCTTTAAACTCAATTTTCCCTTTTTGAACAGCGAGCTTGGGATCACTGTCTTCCGAATCAACCAGATCTATGTCAGTTTCGAGCACTTCCTCAATCCTGCCCGCAGAGGCCCTTGCTCTTGAAAAGCTCATGATAATGAAGGCAAAAACAGAAAAAGCTCCGGTGATTCTTGTAGCATAGTTGACAATCGCCACGACATCACCGACTGCGGCATCGCCATTTGCCACTTCTATATTTCCCATCCAGAGAATGAAAAGGATACTCCCATTCATAACAATGAACAGCACAGGCATAATCGTTTCCATAAGTCTCAAGGCGCTCACAGTTTTTTTCATCAACGTCTTATTTGCCTGGATGAATCGGTTGTTTTCATGATTTCCCCTAAGAAGGGCCTTGATGATCCTCATGCCTCTTAGATTTTCCTGAATGACATCGTTTACGGAGTCAAGCTTCTGCTGAACAAACCTGAACATCGTCCACCCGCTGTTCAGAACCCATAAGAGGAAGACCAGAATAAACGGTATGACAAGCAGCAGGATGAGCCCAAGCTTCACATCGACAACCAGCGCCATGATGGTTCCCCCAAGGACGAGAAGCGGTGCTCTCATCATGATCCTCAGCGCTGTAAAAATAGAATTTTGCAGCTGCGTAACATCATTGGTCAACCTGGTGATCAATGATGAAGACGGAAACTTGCTGAAGTTTGCGAAGGAGAAGTTCTGGATCTTCTCATACACACTTTTCCTGATATCATAGCCTGCCCCCTGGCTCACATGAGAGGCAAAAAAAGAATTCGTCACCCCTGCAGCAAACGCAGTCAGCGCCAAAGCAGACATAATGCCGCCCCAGTACCAGACAGCATCCATATCCTTTGGCAGGATACCTTCATCGATAATCTTCGCCATAAACAATGGCAGCATCAGCTCCACTGACAATTCAATCAGCATCAATGCCCAGGCAATCCCCATCGCCAGGCGGTAATCCTTCAAAAAAGAAAACATTTTCTTCATCTGTGTTCCCCCATAATCCTGGATGCACTCTATTATTTCGGAATCCGTATTTTATCCTATTTATTATAAAGGCTTTTCTCTATTTTTAAAAATAGTTTGAATTTTATTCAGCGCATTAAAGCACGAAAAGGGACAGTCCCTCTTCGTGCTTTAATGCGCTGAAGCAAAAAAACAGCCCAAATAGAAATGACCTGAATATTTCATCATAAAGTCAAAAGACCGTTCTTCCTTAAATCCCTAATACTTAAAAAATGAGTGCCTGCTCTACGAGATCCGGCACTCATCTTTTAAACCTTCACACTTGGAAATAAAACTCCATTTCGAACCGTCTTTTCTTACCCAACCCCCAACAGCAAAATGACATAAGCAATCCCGCCGGCAGCAAATGCCCAAAAACTGCTTTTGCGTTCTTCTGGAATCTCTTCTTTCAATACGTTTAGGATGATACTTCCGGATAAGAACGCGAACAACAGTGCCAGCAGCGCTTCAGGAACTTCTGTTAAAATACCGATTGCCCAGCCAATCACGATTGCTGCACCAAGGACCCAGCGTCCCTCTTGATCATACCGGTCTTTATGGTGCTCACGCAGACCAAAATCGACCACGATAAAGTGAAGAGCCATTGCAGTGCCGTATAAAAACAGGTTGACCAGTCCTTCATCCTCTCTATGTACAAGAAGATATCCTATTAAGCCGTTGTAAATAAAAAAAGAGCTGATATGAACCCAAAATGCTGAACGTGCAGGCTTATCTTCCTGTTCAGTATTCATCTTTTTTGAATCTTGGACTGCCTTTTCCAATCCATAAAAAACAACCAGTCCCAGCATTGCGATTAAATAGGCATGGTGCTCGAGATAAGAAATCAGTGCAGCCGATTCCGCAATCGATTCCTGGTGTTCCTTCAATTCAGGAAGTATATGAATAAAAACATAGGCAACGGAAACCCCTCCGGCAATGGAAAGAAATTTGCTCCTCGGAATCGACTCCAAGAACACCATCCCCCTTGCAGACAAGTGGACCAGTGCAAGGAAGACAGCCAAACCCAATGACGTCCAATCCATAGAAAGACCTCCTTTTAAACTATGTTTTCCCTTCTTTCTGACTGATAATCCTAAGAAAAAATAGTGACCAACAAGACCTTGAACCTTATACAAAGATATCATTTCCACATTTATCCCGTTTACTGCTCCTGACTTTAGCCTAATTACATACTATAGACTTCTTTTGTTAGGGCACTATAGAGGTATCAACATTAATGAGGGTGTGTATTGAATTTGGTGAAATCTCAATATGAATTACTCGATGAAAACGAACATTCAGAAATCGACAGACAAATCAGCAGAATGACCTTCACAAAGAACTTCCGCTCTCCCAGCGCGGAGGAATGGTTTGTGTTCCTCCCTGATTTTCAAGATCCCCTGACCGGCGGAGCGGCCGGGAAAGCGATCATCCACTACGATCTCGAGCTGGTGAACAGGCTGGTCGGTTACGCTGCAACACTGTTTTCGATGCATGCAGGGGAAAACAGCTATGACGCAAAATACAATTAAGTTATGGAGGTTTTAAGATGAATGAATCTGTTATTCAATCAATACAGGAACATTCAAAGGCTTATAAATCCGAACGGGATCTCGACAAGATTCTCCAAGAGATTGGGGATTCACGAATCGTCCTTCTGGGGGAAGCCTCTCATGGGACATCGGAATATTATAAAATCAGAACAGAGCTCTCTAAACGGCTGATAGAGGAAAAAGGATTCAATATCATTGCAGTGGAAGGGGATTGGCCTGCCTCACAAAGCATAAACAAATATATAAAAGGAAATGATGAAACAGCCAATCCCCGGGATGTTCTTCAGTCTTTCAAACGCTGGCCGACATGGATGTGGGCAAATGAAGAGGTCGTCGAATTGATTTCCTGGCTGAAAGAGTACAATGCAAAGAAAGCCTCAAAACAAAAAGCCGGTTTTTACGGAATAGATGTTTACAGTCTTTGGGAATCAATGGAGGAAGTCATCCTCTACCTTGAAAATACAAATTCACCGGATCTGGAAAAAGCAAAGAAAGCGTTCTCCTGTTTTGAACCTTTTAATAAAGAACCACAGGAGTATGCGGTTTCTGCCGGCTATCTTGGTGAGGATTGTACTGAGGAAATTGTCGGGCTGCTCTCCACAATCAGGGCAAACAAAAAGGACTTCGCAGAAAGTCACGAGCAGGAGCTGAACCTGGAAGTCAATGCAATGGTGGCAGCAAACGCCGAACACTATTACAGAGCAATGGTCTCAAATGATGAAAAGTCTTGGAATATCAGGGATGAACATATGGTAGAAGCTTTAAACGCCGTTATGAAATTCTACGGTGAAGAGGCCAAAGTGATTGTTTGGGAACATAACACCCATGTCGGGGATGCGCGGGCGACTGATATGATGGAAGCCGGCATGACCAATGTCGGCCAGATCGTCCGTGAACAGAATCCTAAGGAAGATGTATATATTGTCGGCTTCGGCACGCATCGCGGGACCGTCATCGCCTCAAAAGAATGGGGAGTGAATCTTGAGAAAATGGAGGTTCCACCCGCTCAAAGGGGAAGCTGGGAGGACGCAATGCACCAGGCTGGCAATTACAATCAACTATTGCTATTCAATGATGAAAATAGAAAGCTGTTCCACTCACCGCTTGGCCACAGGGCGATCGGGGTTGTATACCGCCCTCAATATGAGCAGTACGGCAACTATGTACCGTCGATAATGTCTGAAAGATACGACGCGTTCATCTATATAGACGAAAGCAACGCCCTTCAGCCGCTCGAACTCAGCGATGTAAGATTATAAAACCAAAGTCTATGCTGTGAAAAATACACCATTAAACGAAAAAGAAGGCTGATCACCTTACTGATCAGCCTTCTTCTGCTTCCACCGGCATTCTAATAACAAACTTAGTACCCTTGCCTTTTTCACTGAATACATCAATGGTTCCTTTGTGCATAAGCACCAGCTGTTTTACAATCGAAAGGCCGAGACCGAATTCACCGTACGGATTATTGGTTCGCGATAGATCTGCTTTATAGAACCTCCGCCAAATGGACTGTATTTCATCAGGATCCATCCCCATCCCTGTATCTTCAATTTCTATGATCGTTTCCCCAGGAGACGAATACCCTTTAAGCCAGATTGATCCCCCATTAGTAAATTGAATGCTGTTTTTCGTGATGTTGATCAGAATTTGAATGAAGCGGTCATAGTCTGCCTGCACTTTAACATCTGCATCCACTTCAATATGGATTTCATTTTGTTTATCTTCCGCCTGAAAATCCAGCTGATCTTTGATGACTTCAAATACATCAAGCAACGGAAGCGTTACTTTATTAATGCTGATTTGGTTGGAGCGGATTTTTTCGTAATCCAGATTTTCATTCACAAGTCTGATCAGTCTGCGTGTTTCCTGGCTGACAAGGCCGAAGCTCTTTTCTTTTTGTTCTTCGGGAATCATGTCGTTCCGGATGCCTTCCATTACTCCGCGGATGGTCGTCAGCGGAGTTCTCAGTTCGTGTGAAACATCCGCCATGAACTGCCTTCTGCGGTTTTCAAGGCTGTCTATTTCTTCTTTAGAAACCTTCAACTTCATGACCATATTATTGAAGTCGTCTGCGAGGTCACCGATTTCATCAAAGTTCGAACTTGGAACGTGAACATCATAATTTCCAGCGGAAACAAGGGCAGTCGCTTCCCGTATCCGCTGTATCCTTTTCACATGAAGCTTCGATAAGAATAAACTGAGCAAAAATGTAATAGCTAGTGAGATAAGAACAATATATAGCAGATAGTTATTGATTTCACTCAGCATTTCCCTTGTTCCACTGATTGGCGATATGAGGATCAAACCGCCGGTCAAAGTTTCATTAATAATCCGCGGCATAATGACCAGTGATACTGCTTGATTAAACCGGCCAAAATCCTTTTTCAAGGGAACGGTCTCGCCGCGTTCAATCATCTGCCACTCTTCCTCGCTCATCTCAATACGAGGATAGATGTTTCCCCGCGAAAAGGATACCACCCCTTCCTGATTGAAGGTAATCAAGTCTATATCCCTTGCCTGAAGCAAGTTGCTGTATTCCTCAAGGTACTGCGGCCTTCTCGGGCTTGGCCTTTCCAGATCTGACAAAATCTTTTCCCCATAGGAGCTCAGTTCCTCCACCTTATTTTGGTAGACTAAGTCTTCAACATAATGTGAAAATAGGGTCCCCAAAATTAACAAGGCAATGATCAGAACACTCGTATGGCTGAGCAGAAGCTGATAAAGATATCTAATTTTCATCAGAAACCGCTGTTTCATCAAATTTGTATCCTACTCCCCAAACCGTATGGAGATAGGGCTGTTCCTTGCTGCCGATCTTATTGCGAAGCCGCTTGATATGGACATCCACTGTCCTTTCATCTCCATAGAAATCATACCCCCATACCCGCTCGAGCAGCTGTTCTCTGGAAAACACCTGCCGGGGGTGCTGGGAAAGATAATAGAGCAGATCAAACTCTTTCGGAGTCAGGTTTGTAAGAGGAACTCCTTTCAGAAGGACTTCACGGGTTTCTTTGCTGATTTGAAAGTCCGCTGTGGAGATATCCTTTTTGCCCGGAGAGGAATTCTGGTCCGTTTCATAACGCCTTGTCACTGCCCTGATCCTTGCCATCAGTGCGAGCGGCGAGAATGGTTTTGTAACATAATCATCCGCCCCAAGTTCCAGTCCCAGAACTTGATCTGATTCACTGTCCTTCGCCGTCAGCATGATGATCGGAACCTTTCCGCCGCCTTCCCTGATTTTCCGGCAAATGGCCACACCGTCCATGCCGGGAAGCATCCAGTCCAATATCACGAGGTCCCATCTGCCTTCCTTGTACCGTTGGTAACCTTGTACTCCGTCATGAACAAATTCCCCTTGAATGCCTTCTTTTATAAAAAACATTTCCAGCATCGAGGTGACACTTTCATTGTCTTCTACTACCAGAACGTCCATCCCTATCATCCCTTTCCCTGTACAAGCTCTAGTATTATTTTAAATTATAGTCCTTTTCTACCTCTTCTTCTATTGATTTCCCCTTTAACAAAGGGAAAAATCCCGCAGAGATGCGGGGATTTCCTGTTTCATTACACCCTTACAATGTGTCACCTTCAAATTGATCTGATTGCTCAGTGTGGTGTTCAGAACCTTTTTGGTGATGGCCTTTTCCATCCCCATGTCCGTGATGGCCTCTTTTACCTCCATGGAATAAGAATCCTTCCTCCTTATTGAACGGAAAAATGTCCAATTTCTTTGCTTCTTCTCTATGATCCGTCATGATTTCTTTCATGATCTCTTTTGTGGATTTCCCCTCAGTACTGATGCCCAACTCTTTTGCTGCTTTCATGATTGAAGCATCCAACACTTCATGTTTAAGCTCTTTGTGGTCTTTACCCTCGGTTTCGATCCCCAGCTCTTTCGCTGCTTTGACCAGAGCGGCTTCTCTGACCTCCTGGGCAAGCTCTTCAAAATCCTTGCCGCCAGTTTCGATTCCTAACTCTTTCGCCTTTTGCTTTACTAGCGTTTCCCTGACTTCTTGTGCCAGTTCCTCCTGCTGTTTTCCTTCCGGTGATATTCCAAGTTCCTTTGCTTTTGCTTCAAGTTGGACTCTATGAATTTCTTCCATGAGTGCCCGGGAATCCTTGCCCTCAGTATCAATTCCTAATTCTTCTGCTTTTTTCTTCAATTCTGCTTCCATGATTTCTTTCGCTAGTTCCCTTGTCTCTTTATCCTCTGGGTCGATGCCAAGTTCTTTCGCTTTTTCTTTTAACTGTTCTTCATTGTAGTGAAATTTCCCATGGCCGCCAAATACCGGCTCACCGGCTGATACTTCCCTGTTTGATTGAGCGTAGTCCTCTTCAGCGGCGAAGGCAGGAATCGCCCCAAGGATACCTACGGTTAATGCACCTGCCATTACATACATGAGTGTTCTTTTCTTGTTCATTTTTTTCCTCCTTATATCTTTGCTAGAAGCTCGAATCCTTGTATGTAAAAGGCTGTTTCTACAAATATTGCTGCTTTCGGATATCCCCGGATACTAAGAGTTTTACCTCTTATCGAGCGAAAGCAGCTCTTTTCTTTTCGGTGTTACCAGTTCACCCCTCTTAATATGGTTATTTTTTCGAGATTAGTATCAAACAACAAAGTTTACGAAAAGAGCCATGTAAAAACACTGCAGACAGGGATTCAGTGCTCTGCAGTGTTAGTATTTCCAAAAGTTATTGCCAAATTATGAACAATCCGTTGCCGGCGGTTTTTTAACTTTTAAGGAGGTTTTCTATTTTATATTCTTCCTTTTGTTCTTGCAGCCAAGCAGGATATTCTGTTTGAAGGGCCTGGTCAAAGAGAATATTTTTGACTTCTTCTTGATGGTCTTCAAGGACCGCTTCCTTCGCGTCTTTCTTATCCGTTACTTTAATGATATGGTAACCGAACTCCGTTTTGACGGGATCACTTATTTCATCTGCCTTCATTGAAAAGGCCTTCTCTTCGAATTCGGCAACCATATCCCCTTTGCTAAAGAAACCAAGTTCTCCGCCTGATTCAGCATTGGAAGTATCCGTAGAGTATTCTTTGGCCAGTTGGGCAAAGTCTCCTCCATCGTCCAGCTTTTTCTTTACTTCTGTTGCTGCAGCTTCATCTTCCACCAGGATATGGCTTGCCTGGACTTGCTCCTGCTGCGCAAAAGTTTCCTTGTTGGCTTCAAAGTATTCTTTGATTTGGTCATCCGTAATAGTCACTCTGTCATTCAGCAACTTTTCAGTTAGTAAATAAGATCGGATATTTTCTTTCACACTCTCCATACTTGCACCGCTGGAGGTTAAAGCCTCGTTGAACGCTTCATCGTTTTCATATGAGCTTTTGAGCGTCTTTAATTCAGCTTCTATTTCACTATCTTTCACTTTTATATCTTTTTTATCGCTTTCTAATTCAACGATTTTATTGGCAATTAGTGTGTCCAATGCAGCTTCGCCGTATTGATCCACCATCATGGAGTACAAGTCATCTTTGCTTATAGAATTGTTCCCCACTTTTGCTACAACTTCCCCTTTTGAAAAAATAAACCCGGTTATAATTAGACTAACGACGACCACACTGCCAATTAAACCTAGTAATTTACTATGATTGTTCTTTTTATCCACGATACCGCTCTCCTTTTTTATTAGAGGTGCCTGGCAGATATTCTCCCAGACACCAGAAAGATTATTTTAGATTAGTTAATCATGCTATTGCTAGTAAGAGTCAAACTGATGGACATCTTTTCAGCACCGCGATAAATTGTCATATCTGCCCTATCGCCTACTTTAAGGTCAGAATACAACTGCCTTCTTAAATCTGCTGGTGTTTCAACTGGTTGTCCATTTAGTTCGGTAATGACATCTCCAGCTTGAATTCCCCCTTTTGCTGCGGCTGACGTTTCGTCGATGTTCGCCACAATCACCCCGGCACTCACTTCATTCGGAAGCTCCTCCAAGTAGTTCCTTGGAACATCCGACAGACTAGTCATTCCTATCCCGATATAAGGGCGCTCTACTTTTCCTGTTTCAATGATTTCGTTGACAATCGGCAAGAACTCTTTACTTGGTATGGCGAACCCGAGACCTTCTACTCCAGAAGTTGAAATCTTCAAGCTGTTAATTCCGACTAATTCACCCTTGCCATTGATTAGAGCGCCGCCGCTATTTCCTGGATTGATAGCTGCGTCTGTCTGAATGACATTCAATTCCGACTCACCGGCAGAGGTTGGCACGGCTATCGTACGGTCCACCGCACTGACAATTCCTTGTGTTACGGTTCTCGATAAATCAAGACCTAATGGATTTCCTATTGCGATAACTTGTTCACCGGCACGAAGTTCACTGGAATCTCCGACTTCAAGCAGGTTATCCGCATACTTGCCATCAACTTTCAAGACGGCTAGATCTGTCAACGGATCCGCTCCGATCAACTCTGCTTTTGTCTTTTGGCCATCATGCAGAGACACTTCTATGTTAGAGGCATCTTCAATGACGTGATTGTTAGTGATGATATAAGCAAAGTCACCGTCTTTTTTGAAGAGGACCCCTGACCCGGTCCCGGCATTGGCTTTCTGAGGGGCTCCAGTATAGCGGTTGCTTTGTTCCTGATAATTAACAATGCCCACTATCGCCTTTGATGCGCCTTCTACAATGTTAGCGATATCCCCTCCGTTTGAGACATTAACAGCATTGATACCAGCTGTTTGGGAGGTTTCCGCCTGCTGCGTAATTCCTGCTGTATTCTGAATGCTGTCCTGAGCAAGATTTTGATAATAATCTGTTTGCGGCAGGACACTCAGTGTAAGGACAGAACCGATGACACCTGCACCAACAGTAGAAAGAAATCCTCTTCCTTTGAATTTTTTATTTTGCTTTTCATATCTATGTCTTTCTCCTGTTACAGGCTGCTCTGTTTCCGGCTGTGGTGAAACTGTATGCTGAACTTCTTCATTATTATTTTGATTGTTTTGTTCAAACATTCTATTTCCTCCTCTATAGGTAATAGCTATTTATCTGCTGACTAATCTAAAGTTTTAAGTTGTTGTATCGCTTTCTCTTGGTGCTTGATTTCATCTTAAAGGGAAAATATTACGAAATTATTAACAATCTATGTACAGGTTGGGAAGTTTTAATGAATGGGTATTAAACAAACGTTTGATTAATTAACCCTTAAGCTCCCTATTTTAGAACAGCAGCGTTGAAAGCCTGTACTTTGTCAGCCAGTTTTATAGTGCATCATGAAAAGCGCAAGCGACCCTTTTAGACCCGACAGGCAAATATTCCCCGGAGAAAAAAGACGGTCTTTCCCTTTTATTCTCCGGGAATTATTAAATCCCAGAAAGGAAAAGAGGCTGATTTTCATGGAGATATATATGATGAGGAGTGAGGCTGCTTCGGTCGGGAAGGGCTCGTTTTCGTGGAGATTTGTATGAAGTTGAGGCTGCTTCGGTCGGGAAGGGCTCGATTTTCGTGGAGATTTGTATGAAGTTGAGGCTGCTTCGGTCGGGAGGGGCGGATTTTCATGGAGATTTGTATGAAGTTGAGGCTGCTTCGGTCGGGAGGGGCGGATTTCCTTCAAGACATGGATGAAGGGCGGTTACTTCGGTTGCGAGAGCCGCGTTTCCCTTCCAGATTCATATAATGACCAGTGGATACGAACGCTTGTGCGCTGCGGCTGGCCTAAGAAACGCTGCCTATTCAAATCTATAATTCATTACTTTTCTAATGGTAAGGTTGTTTTCGTATATATTCTTGCTTTCGGAAAAATCCCAAGAGCCGGATTTTCCCCCGGATACTAAGAGTTTTGACTCTAAACGAGAATAGGCAGCTCTTTTCTTTTCGGTGTTACCAGAATTCATCTCCGTAATAGGGTTATTTTTCAAAATTAGTATAGAGTAGCAACAAAGTTTACGAAAAGAGCCAACCGTAAAAAAGACCGCCAAGTGATGGAGGTCTTAAACATACTCTTATCTTTCTATATATTTGCGGATGTTCTCGAGCACTGCCTGGTAATAGGAGTTTTCGTGAGGCACAAAGTCTTTCTTTTTAGCAATTAACACTTTCTTTTCTCTCTTTCCATCAAAGGTAATCTGAAATCCTTTTAAATGGATGTTCTCTATCCCACCATCTATCAACTTTTCAAATTGGTCAAACTCTGCCCGGAAAATACCGCATACCTCCTCTTCCTCTAAAGAGAAGTCCTCCATCGATCCTGTAAACTCATATAAGAAAAGGCGGGCTCTTTCTCTATCAATAAAGTTCTCTGTAGTAACCTCATACGGAATGATTCCCACGGGAACCAAATCTGCAAAAGATACCTCTATCCCTGTCTCTTCCCTTACTTCCCTGATTCCTTCCTCAAAGGTTTCATGAGATAAGATATGGCCTGCTGCGGTGATATCCAGCAGATTGGGGTAATCTTTCTTTTTGAGGCTTCGCAATTGAAAATAGAGATAACAGCTGCCTTCCTTTCTCTCAATAAACCAGCAATGGAACGTTTCATGCCAGTACCCCTTTTGATGAACCTCATCACGCGGGGCAGTCCCAATCGGTACTCCTTCATTATTAAAGATCGTAAGAGTTTCCTTTTCCATCTTCGTCCTCCCTAAGCCTCAGCTCTTTAACGTACTTAATTTCCGTTTTCTAATAACCTGGTTGATCACTTCGGAAAAGACAAGACCAATAGCAATCGAACCTGAAATCATAAACGCTTTGGCAGCTAAGTTTATTGCCGAGTTATAATCATTCTGAACAAAGTTCCTCATCGCATCATAAGCCATCCCGCCAGGAACCAATGGGATGATTCCAGCCACACTGAATATAATGATGGGTGTTCGATAAATTTTAGAATAAATTTGGCTTAGAACAGCGACCAGAAATGACGCGGTTACAGTAGCAAGCACAATATCGACCTCGTTCATTGTCATCATAATATAAACGACCCAGCCGAACATCCCGACACTTCCGCACTTAATCAAAGACTCCCTCGGCGCATTAAAAATGATGCCAAAAGCTGCTGAAGCAATGAAGCTCGTGATAACTTGTTCTATTATATACACTTTGCCGATCATCTCCTATTTCTTAATTCCATTAGAAGGGCGAGGGTACAGTCATAAACCCCTGGCTGTATTCTTGAACCTAAACCTGATCATAGCAGTCCTTGCCGGCCTAAAGCACTCTCTATTAAACGAACGTAAAAACAATTGCAATCCCAGACCCTATGGCAAAAGCCGTCAGAAAAGCTTCAGCCCCTTTGGATAATCCTGAAACAAGATGCCCAGCCATCAAATCTCTTACAGCATTTGTAATCAGCAATCCCGGCACAAGGGGCATGACTGAACCAATAATGATCTTATCCAGCTCAAAACCAACTCCGCTCCATATAAATCCGAATGACAACATACCAATTGTGAAGGATGCAAGAAATTCAGCGAAGAACTTAATCGGCACAACTTTATGAAAATAAATCAGACTCAAAAACCCTATCCCCCCTGTTACTACTGCCGGAAGGAAATCATGCCAGCTTCCTTGGAACATGATCAGAAAACACCCGCTGGCAATAGCAGCAGCCAAAATCTGAATATAAAAAGGAAACGGCATCGTAGCAGCATCGGCCTCTTCCAATAGTTCATAAGCCTTGTCAATTGATAGCTCCCCGCTGCTGATTCTCCTGGAAATGCTATTCACTACAGTTACCTTCTTTAAGTCTGTCGTTCTCTCTGAAATCCGGATCAGCTTTGTTTTCGTTGGTTCTGAAGTTTCAATCGAAAAGATGATTCCCGTTGGCGTAACGTAGCTGTGGGACTCTTTTATTCCGAAAGAGGCGGCGATTCTCATCATTGTATCTTCTACCCTGTAGGTTTCCGCCCCGCTCTGCAGCATAATCTTCCCGGCAAGAAGGCAAACCTCCATGATGTCATATTTAATCTCCATTTGTTTTTCCATGCATTCACTCTCTCCAATAAACACCTTAAGGTTTTGTAGCTACAATTCTATAGGAAATAGGATTGTATAAGCAACACTTCACGCTTTAAAGTACTAAAAGCCACCTAACAAAAAGAAGAAGCTGCGGACAGCTTCTTCTTTTCGCTCTATTATTATTATTTGATTCCGCCCGAAATATTGGATCCTTCGATAAAGTGCTTTTGGAAAAAGAAGAATAACAATACCACCGGTGCCAGGACCATGACGGACATGGACATCAGATAGTGCCACTGCGTCTGCATCTGCCCTTTGAAAGTCTGCAGTCCTATCTGCAGGGTGTACATGCTTTCATCATTAAGATACAGAAGCGGTCCGAGCAGGTCATTCCATGCTCCATTAAAAGAGAAAATGGCGACGGTTATCAATGCCGGCTTTGTCAGCGGCACCATGATATGCCACCAGATTTGAATATGGTTGGCGCCATCCAATACAGCCGCATCAAGAAGCTCATTGGGAATGGTAAGTGAAAACTGTCTAAGCAGGAAGATAAAAAACGCACTTCCCAGGAAAGAGGGAACAATCAAAGGAAGATAGGAATTAATCCAGCCAAGCTTTGAAAACAGAATATACTGCGGCACCATCGTTACAAATCCTGGAATAAGCATAGTTGACAAAACCAATACAAATAATGTGTTTCTTCCTTTGAATGGAATTTTGGCAAAAGCGTAGGCCACCAGTGAGTTAATGAATACACTTCCAATCGTACCTATGGTGGCGACCATCAATGTATTAAGCGTCCATCTGGTAAACGGCGCAGTCTGCCATGCTTGCACATAGTTTGAAAACTGAAATGTCTCCGGAATGAATGTCGGCGGATACTGAGCAATTTCTTGAGGTGTTTTCAAGGAAGTTGAGATCATCCACCACAGCGGAGAAAGAATGACGACGCTCCCAGCTATCAATATGAAGAGAATGAACCACTTATGGGCTTTCTCCCTGAATTTTTTGGATTGATGAAATTTTAGTTTTTCTGTATTCTCCATTACTTCCTGTCCCCTCCTTCATAATAAACCCATTTCTTCCCAAGCTTCAGGTTGATGAAGGTCAAGAAAAGGACAATAACGAATAAGAACCAGGCCATTGCCGTTGCATAACCCATATCAAAAATTTCAAATGCATTATTCCACATATGAAGATTGTAAAATAATAATGAATTCGCAGGGCCTCCGCTGCCATTATCCGTCATGACATAAGCTTCCTGGAATATTTGGAACGAACCAATCGTACTTGTGACAATATCAAAGAAAATGATTGGCGTTATCATCGGCAGAGTAATATAGAAAAACTTATGAAAAATATTAGCTCCATCAAGTTCTGCCGCTTCATACATTTCTTTCGATACCCCTTGAAGCACTGCCAGATAAAGAAGCATTCCTCCTCCAACACTCCAGAGCTTCATAATAATCAGGGAAGGCTTGGTCCATTCTGGATCAAACAGCCATGCCGGTCCGTCTACCCCAAACCAGGCAAGGAACGTATTGATCATTCCTGTGCTGGGACTCAGAAGCTGCATCCAAAGGAAGTAGACAGCTACTCCGGAAAGAATGGATGGCAGATAAAAGATCGTCCTGAAGAATTTCATTCCTCTGACCTTCTGATTCAACAGGACCGCCAGGAGAATGGCTCCTGCGGTTGTTGCCGGAACTGAAAAAAGAACAAAATAAAGTGTGTTCCAAAGAGATGTCATAAACATCTCATCGATTGTGAACATCTTTTTATAGTTATCCAAACCAATAAAATTCATTTTTGAAGTGATATTATAGTCCGTAAAACTTGCTGCCAATGAAAATATCATCGGTCCCAGTGTCAATCCAAAGAACCCGAGCAGCCATGGACTGATGAACAAATAACCAAATAGATTATCCTTTGTTTTTTTATTAATAATTTTTTTCTTCTTCACCGGCTTATCAACTGCTCTGATTCCGGCTGCTTCGTTTTTTCTTTTTAACTTGACATTTCCAGAGTGAAGACCGGTTGACCTGCCGGATTCAGTAGTGTCTGAAATTACTTCTGCGTTGGACCCCTTCATAGGAATACCCCCCTTTTTATTAACCCGAGTGCTGGAGCATCATAAAAATGAAAAAATATTTTTATTGACCAAAAGAGAGAAGGAAACCCTTCTCTCTGAATGGCAATTACCTTTTCATTTTCTCTACCGATTCCTGAGCAGATTTTAGCGCTTCTTCTGCTTCAAGCGAGCCCATCATGAACTCATCGACCTTTGGATTCAGGAGATTTTGATAATCAGGGTATTCAACCGGCATTGGATGCAGCTGAGTGAACTCCAGATTATCGATAGTCGCCTGATAAATTTCTTTATCTTTTCCTTCTAACTCTTCAGCTGCTTGCTCGGCAGCAGCGGCATTCGCTACGTTATCAAAGTTCTGCATAGCCCAATATTTCTGAGCTTCTTCGCCTGTTAAATATTTAATGAATTCTGCTGCAGCTTCCGGATTGTCAGCCCCCTTAGGAATTTCAGCAACAAACCCGCCGCCGTCACTCCATGGCTTACTGCTTTCATCATAAGCAGGTACAGGTGCTACCCCAAAGTCCATATCCTGACCGAATTCTTTGATCTCGGTATAGAAGTTACCTACATTGACCCACATCGCTACTTTACCGCTGATGAAAGGGTTGGACTGCTGGCTTCCAAATTCAGCCTGGAAGCTTTGAACGGTTTTATCACCGATTCTGTCTTTCCAGCTCTTGATCCATTCAATCGCCTCTACTTTCCTTGGCGTATTGATGAATACTTCTCCGTCTTCCACTAACTTTTGGCCTTCATCGCCATTGACCATCCATGAATTTGCTCCGATGCTTCCCCACAGCGGATAAAACCCTACGCGCTCATAGCGGTCACCGTCTTTTACATCCAGTTTTTGTGCGTATTCTTCAAGCTCTTCCCAGGTTTTCGGCGGCTGTTCAGGATCCAGTCCGGCTTCCTTGAACGCTTCTTTATTGTAGAAAAGCATGCGTGTATCTGTATTGAAAGGCACGGCATACGGCTTCCCTTCATATTCAACCGTATCCCAAAGGTGTGGATAGTATTGTTCCTTAAAATCTTCTCCAATATATTCGCTTAAGTCTTCAACCTGCTCATTTTCTGCCCGCTGTGCAACCGAGTTGATATCATTAATGATGACATCAGCTGGATCTCCTGCAGCGATGGAAGCAAGATTTTTTGTCCAAATATCGCCCCAAGGCAGATATGTATGTTTAACAACGATTTCGTCCTGAGATTCGTTAAAGTCCTTAATGATTTTCTCTATCATAGGCTTTCTGGTTTCAGAGCCCCAGAACGTCCAGAAATCAACAACTTTTTTACCGTCTTCCGTGACATTTGCACTTGCTCCCTCATCGTTACCGCAGCCGGCTAAAAAGCCTGACATCAGCAGAACAAGAGAAAGAAGCATAGCTAAACTTCTTTTCTTCATTTGTTACTCCCCCTAAACTTAATAAATATTACAATAAACTTACAAATTACTTCTGCTTCTTCTTCTACCCCGCTTCTTCTTCTCCTTAAACATCTTTCTACAAATAAACTAAATTTTCGTCAGCCTTTCCATTCCATTTCTGTGGCAGCTTGATTCCGTTTGATAAGCAGAAAGCGCTTCATACCACTGATCGGAAGCACTTTGATGGAGCAGAGAATTTGACAATTCCACCTAAATATTTTCACGCATATTCTTTAGAATGAATTTATTGACTTTGAATCCTCTTTTCCAGAAAATGAAGATATATCTATTTAAATAAGGAGTACACATGAAAACTAAAACCGAAGAACTATATCACTTTTTGATTGATAATGTCCCTTCCTTTACCGAAGACTGGCTTCAATTTCAGGAAATAAAGACCGGTTCGCATTATTCACTAGATGCCCCTCCTGAGGTTCTGGAGAAAATTAAGGAGCAAAACGGCAAGTATGTAAGACTTGTTGCCGAGTCGCTGCTCCAGGATGAAGAAGAAATGCGAAAGAGCATTGCAGAGTGGACTATGCAAACAGCGTCAGACAGAGCCAAATCTGATACTTCATTAACGGAAGTGACGAGAAACGGCGGTTACTTCCGCTCAGTTCTTATTGATTATGTCGAAAAATTCGCCACACAGGCAGACCTTGATCTCAGTATGGAGGACTTGTTTCTCTGGGTGAAAAAAGTTAACAGAACCTTTGATTATGTAATGGAGACTTTCACGGATAACTTCCTGAAAATCCTTTTGAGCAGGCTGTCTTCCCAATCCATGCTGATCAATGAATTGAGCGCCCCTGTCATCACCCTTACGGAAGATGTAGGTCTTCTTCCTATCATCGGAGATATCGATACCTCTAGAGCCAAGAGTATTTTGGAAACCACTTTGCAACAGAGTGCCGACTCAGGAATTTCTTATCTGATCATTGATTTATCAGGTGTGGTCATGGTTGATACGATGGTCGCACACCAAATCTTTCAGCTCATAGAATCCCTGAAATTGATTGGAGTGGAAACGGCACTGACCGGCATACGTCCGGAAGTGGCAATGACAGCCGTTCAGCTAGGAATCGATTTTTCTGAGATCAAGACAGAAAGCTCTTTGGAGAGAGTTATATTGACTTTAGCCAAAAAATTAGATGAAAACATGAAACCCTAAGGTTTATATGGGGGTGCGTTCATCAGGATCGCACCCCTGTTTAGTGTTTCTTCCCTAGACAAGGGGAGACGGGGCATGGAAAAGCTCTTCGTGAAGTAATGTCCGGGAAAACGGATTTTGCGGCCCAATGAGACTGCCTTTTTGGAATGGCCCGCAAAAAAGATTTGCAGCCCAAACAAGCTTCATGCGGACAAGCAATAAAATTTAAGGGGGAGAGAAATTGCGAAAATGGCTTTCAGCCGCAGCTGGAATAATTTTATTGGCATTGTTTTTATACTGGCAGAACAATTCTATAGTAAAGACGGAAATAGACATTGCCTCTGGTGATCTCCCTGCTGCATTCAATGGTTATAAAATCATTCAGCTTTCCGACCTCCACAGTAAGTCATTTGGAAAGAATCAAAAGAACATACTGGAAAAAGTCCTAAGCTCCCAGCCGGACTTAGTTGTTTTCACAGGAGATTTAGTGGACGGGAAGAATTACGATGAGGAACCCAGTCTCTTGTTAATGAAAGAACTGCTGCAAATAGCACCGGTGTTTTTTGTGACAGGAAATCATGAATGGTGGTCTGGAAACTTTCAAGAACTGGAAAAGAAGCTTCTGACCCTTGGAGTAACAGTTCTGAGAAATGATCATGTGGAAATTGAAAAGGATAATAGCAAAATGACGATACAAGGAATTGATGATCCCGATGGTGGACTTTCTGCGGAAGAAACTATGGATATTACAGCACCTGGGACCTCAGAAGGATTCCGAATCCTCCTTGCTCACAGACCCCAGCATTTTCAACTTTATGAAAATCACCAGTTTGACTTGATTTTCTCCGGTCACGCCCATGGCGGACAATTCAGGCTTCCCTTTGTCGGCGGGATTATTGCTCCTGACCAGGGGTTCCTGCCGGAGTATGATGGCGGGAGATATCAATCTGGAGATTCAGTCATGATTGTCAACCGGGGACTCGGCAACAGTATCATTCCCCAACGTCTTTTTAACAGACCGGAAATCATCGAAACCACCTCCTTTCTAAATAACCTTGCAAAGAGCCATGCGGCAGCTGTCCGTATGGCTCTTTGTTTCGGAAAGCGAGTAAGCAAACCTGGTAACCCAGTTTAGGTTCCCGCGTTTATATAATTGCATGACTGGCACTCAAGAGCCTCCCTTTATTTCTAGATGCAGTTTTTACCTCTTTTAAAAGCAGTTCTATTGCACATATTAAATAATGGTCAATGGGCCTAAAAAAGGAGGTAATAACAATGAAGATAAAGCTTAAATCTTTTCTTATATGCGCCATCGCACCCTTGATGATACTGACAGCTTGTAATGGAAACGGAAATAATGAACTTGCTGATCCCCAGGATGTAAACTACGATCCTGTAAGCTTCAATGGTGAAAACCCAAACATGAACGAAAACGGCAATGGAAATGCAGGTACAAATCGTGATCCTGGAGACCCTGCTGTACAGCGTCAGGGACGTAACCTGTTTACACAGCGTTACCTGATTCCAATGGATCCCCGTAATGGCGGTCAGCGTTATGCTCAAAGAAATGAGCAGGGTAATCAGGGGAATGGCCAGCAAGCCGCTCAGGAACCTGAAACACCTCAGCAGCCTGCAGATGATAATGGACAGAATGCTGAAGCACAGAACGGAAATATGGATGAATATGTTCAGCAGGTTATCGACTTAACAAACGGTGAACGCAAAAAGAATGGGCTGCCGGCATTAAAACCTCATGCTGAATTATCCAATGTGGCCCGCATTAAATCAGAAGACATGGTGAATAAAAATTACTTCTCCCACACGTCCCCTACTTATGGGTCTCCATTCGAAATGATGGAGAACTTCGGGATTGAATACAGCACGGCAGCTGAAAATATTGCTGCAGGCCAGAACTCCCCTAAAGAAGTTGTTCAAGCATGGATGGACAGCCCGGGACACCGTAAAAACATTATGAACAATCAAGTGACCCATATCGGAGTCGGCTATGCTGAAGACGGCGGCATGGGGATTTATTGGACACAAATGTTTATTAAGTAAAGCAGTAAAGACCCTTTCAATAGTCTAAGGGGGCTTATTATTAAGCAAGGCAGACACCACAAAAAAATCCCGGCGGAATTCTCCGCCGGGATTTTCAACCTTATTACAGGTTAGTGTTTGTTCCATTGTTTACTCTTACATTTTCAGGATAAGTGTGCGTATTCATTGCATTATTATTGGAGAAATGACCATACACTTTATCTTGACGGTCTTCATCCGCTTCAACAAGCACCACAATATGTCCCTTATTTAAATAACCTTCATATTCCTTTGCATGTTCTTCAGGAATACCTGCTCCTGTTAAAGCACCAACAAGTCCGCCGCCGCCGGCACCAATTGCTGCACCGCTCAACGCTGTTGCTAACGGCCCTGCTGCAGCCAGTACACCAATACCAGGGATGGTCAGCAATCCGACCTCAGCAATGATACCAGCGATACCGCCGAGCACACCGCCCGTTCCGGCACCTATACCGAATCCTTTACCTGCATTCTTGCCGCGTCCGCTGTCTTTTTCAGTCACTTCACTGTCCGTTTCATGCTGAATTCCTTTAACATCATCATTATCTTTTGCAAAAATTGAGATATCTTCTTTTGTATAGCCCATGTCATGAAGAGCTTCAATCGCCCGCACTGCTTCATCCTTGTTTCTGAATACTCCACCGATTATAGACTTATTCATATATATACCTCCTCAAAAGATTTCTTCATAAAGTGTAATTCCCCTATAGCCAGCAGCTAAACGTGCAATTATTTAAAAGCTGTCATTTAATAAAAAATGTTAGGTTTTTCATTTATAAAAATTGCTGTTAAATCTGCTTTGCTTGCTCTGAATTTCTTTTGACAAAATACCTGCCGAATTTGTCACAAATAACCTAACTTGGACTTGCAGTTAACGGGCTTCCCACACGCTGTCACTCGAATAATGGCAGAGCCGCATATAATCGGCTTGTTATGACCAAAGATAAAGTCATCTATCCTTCCTTAAATAGGAAGAGAAGTTGACTTTTTTCTTTAAATGCAATGGATATACTGCTCTCTTTACTACATTAGCTTAAAAATCGTTGGATGTTTTTTAAAACAATTTGCCGGCCGGGGCTGGAACGGTACTTTATCAACTAGTCGATGGAAAGAAGCTGAATCAAGGAGTGACCGGTGGCACTCATCCATGTCGTTCAGTATTTTGGATAGTAAATAGAGGAAAAAAAGTCCTTTATTTACTACAAAACACTAAAAAGAGCTAAAATAGGGGTATAAATTTCCCTTATTTAACTTAATACAATAGAAAAATGTGCTTTCTTTTCATATAAAGGAAAAAAGTTCCTCTATTCACCCCAAAATGAGCTTGAATTTGCAATTAAGGAAAAAAATTCTCTTATTTTTTTCCGCTGTGTACCCAATTAAGGAAATGACATGCCGCTTTCGCTATAAAGCACATTTCATCAGGCACACACCCCAGGGGAGCGGGCATTTTGAACGGAAATCAGCACTTTCATACATTTGAAGCGGAAAAGGCACGATTCTGTATTAAAGGTCTTTGGTGGACTTTTCAATGCCCTTGGAGAGACCTTTTGCCTTTTTGCATCAGCAGTTTAAAACGCCCAATTCCCTTTTCTAAAGACTGCTTCGGCTGACCCATCCTTATACAGCCCGTCAATATCCATGTTTGCAGACCCTATCATAAAGTCTTCATGCACAATGCTGTCATTCAGACCTGAAGCCTTCCTCTCATCCTCTGATAGTGCTTGTCCTCCTTCGAAACAAGTAGGATAGGACGAACCGATTGCCAGATGGTTGGAAGCATTTTCATCAAACAACGTATTGAAAAACAGGATGCCTGTATTTGAAATCGGGGATTTATGCGGAACCAAGGCCACTTCTCCCAGGTATTTTGCTCCTTCATCTGTATCCATCATTTTTTCAAGCAGTTCCTGACCAGTCTCTGCTTCGGCCTTGATAATTTTTCCATCCTCGAAGGTCAGCTTAAAATTATCAATGACGTTTCCTTGGTACGCCAGCGGCTTGGTGCTGGTAACATAGCCGTTCACCCCATTTTTAAGCGGGACAGTATATACCTCTTCCGTCGGCATATTGGCAATGAAGACGTTCCCTTCTTTATTTGTAGAACTTCCTGTCAGCCACAAGTGTTTTTCCGGAAGTTCAATCGTCAAGTCTGTTCCAGGTGCAGTATAATGAAGCTTCCAAAAATGTTTCTCGTTTAATTGAGAAGCTTTAGCTTGCAGTGTTTCAATATGGCTGCGCCATTCATCGACAGGATCGTCCTTATTGATCCTGACAGCTTCAAAAATTTTATCCCATAGAGCAGACACCCTTTCCTCTTCTGGAAGGTCAGGAAAGACTTTATCTGCCCATTTTTGTGAAGGCATCGCAATGATGGACCAGCTGATCCGGTCTGTCTCTATGGCTTCATAAAAGCTCTCAAGGGCATTGCCTCTCGCCTTTTCAAAGGTTAACAACCTTTCGGGGGGAATACCTTTCAATAAATCAGGATCATCTGCTTCGACCTGTAAGAATGCACCGCCTCTTTCAGCAACAGTATCGAAAGCGGACGCCATCCACTCCGGAAACTGCTCAAAGGCACTATCAGAAGCAAGTTCATAATGTGTCCTTTTTATCTCTTCGTCGTACCATTGTACATGTACTTCTCCTGCTTCAGCCAGGTACGCCTGCTTCACGATTTTCCTCACAAGGCGCTCAGTCCCCATAGGTGCGGAAATCCACATGTATTGGCCTTTTTGTATGTTGACTCCGGCTTTCACCGCAAGCTCAGCATATTTATCCAAATTTCGTTCAAAGTCCATTTCAATTCCTCCAATTCATTATGTAACCTGTATACTACAGCGATCAATCATCACCACAGGACTTATCCAAACCTTACTCCTAATCACCGGAAAACATCAAGCTAAAGGCAGTTGATTAGCCTTCTAAAGCAAAAAAGGGCAGTCCCTCACAGCGCATTAAAGCGGTGAAAAACCGTCCCCTCTATCTTATTAAGCTGATGGTGATACCTGTGTTTGCTGCTGAAGTTTTTTCCCTCTTGCTTCTTTGATAGTCAAGACCATAGCGATCAATAAGAATGCGCTTGAGATCTGGAAGAGTGTTCCTGTGCCAACGAATTGAGCAAGAATCCCAAAGACCAGCCCGCTCAAGCCGATTCCAAGGTCAATTGACGAGAAGAACATCCCGTTGGCAACCCCTCTTCTGTTAGCAGGTGTCTTGGAAAGCACCCACGATTGCAGAGTCGGAATCAAAGAACCGAATCCTACTCCAAACAGGACACCGGCAATAATGATCGGCAGGTTTGAATGAGCGAAAGACAATACCCACATACCGATAAAGGTCACTCCTGTACAGAATAATATCAATCCAATCGGTCCTTTTTCGTCAAACCACTTCCCTGCTATGGGGCGTGAAAGAGAAGCCATGATAGCATTGAAAAGATAGAAAAGGAAAATCTGATCGATACCGCGTTCCTCTCCGAAAATGACGATAAAGGTCACGATCGAGCCATAACCGAATGTGGCAATCATTGTGATGATCGCTGGATAAATACTTGACTTTTCAATGAGAGAACCAACATAAGAAAACTTTAAGTCCTCTTTCTTCGCTTCTTTCACCGCCTGCGGAGTGTGATAATGCACTGTCGAGAGAAGAATAAGTGCAATGATCCCCAAGGCAGTTGAAATATAAATGAGATTGCTGAACGATGTCACTTGAAACAAGTAAATACCTAAGCTTGGTGCGACAATCATCCCAATCGTTATTGATAAACCATAGTATCCCATTCCTTCACCAAGCCTTGAGTTTGGAACAACATCAACAGCAGCAGTTCCGTTAACAGTTGTGGACCAGCCCCATGCGAGCCCGTGCACGAAACGGAACATTAGAAAAATCACGACGATTTGCGAGAGCGGATAGATGACCGTGATCAAAAGCAGCAAAAGCGCTCCGATCAGCACCAGCGGCTTCCTCGTTTTATATTCCAGCATATAGCCGATAAAAGGCCTGCTCAATACAGCACCTACGGAAAATAAGGTTGTGACAAGTCCGATCTCCAATCCCGATGCCCCTAGAGATTTAATATAAGGAGGCAAAGTAGGAATCAGCATTTGAAAGGACATGAAAACAAACAAATTCCCCACCATCAGCATGATGAATGATTTGGTCCAGAGTGTTTCTTTCACTTGAAGTACCTCCTGTTTCAGCCTTTAGTTTCAGGCTTTTTTCACAAAAATAAAGGCAGTTTTCCAAAAGCATTTGTGTTTAAAGGAACATAGAGAGCCAATACACAACAAAGCTTTCAAAAACAGCCAAAATAAAAAACAATCTTCTCAGCGGAAGATTATTAATTCATTTAAATAATATTTCGGATTACTAAATAATAGCACAGGTTTATTGAAAATGGAACCATAAAATCAAAAGCGTAAGCGCCTTGGTCAGCCCCGACAGGCAAATGTTCCTCAGAGAAAAAAAGGTGCTCTTTCCTTTTATTCTCTGAGGGTTATTTGACCCCGAGGGGCTAGGCGCTGAAGCTGGACGGATCAAAAGCGTAAGCGCCTTGGTCAGCCCCGACAGGCAAATGTTCCTCAGAGAAAAAAAGGTGCTCTTTCCTTTTATTCTCTGAGGGTTATTTGACCCCGAGGGGCTAGGCGCTGAAGCTGGACGGATCAAAAGCGTAAGCGCCTTGGTCAGCCCCGACAGGCAAATGTTCCTCAGAGAAAAAAAGGTGCTCTTTCCTTTTATTCTCTGAGGGTTATTTGACCCCGAGGGGCTAGGCGCTGNCTGAAGCTGGACGGATCAAAAGCGTAAGCGCCTTGGTCAGCCCCGACAGGCAAATGTTCCTCAGAGAAAAAAAGGTGCTCTTTCCTTTTATTCTCTGAGGGTTATTTGACCCCGAGGGGCTAGGCGCTGAAGCTGGACGGATCAAAAGCGTAAGCGCCTTGGTCAGCCCCGACAGGCAAATGTTCCTCAGAGAAAAAAAGGTGCTCTTTCCTTTTATTCTCTGAGGGTTATTTGACCCCGAGGGGCTAGGCGCTGCAGCTGGACGGATCAAAAACGTAAGCGCCTTGGTCAGCCCCGACAGGCAAATGTTTCGAGGCTGGAGAGGGGCATTTTTGGTTATAGAGCTGCTTCGGTCGGGAGGAACCTATTTCCGTCGAGATATGTATAATGTTAAGGCTGTCGAGCGTTAGGAAGATTTAATCTAGTTCTTTTCTTTCTAAAAAGGCAGTTCTCGCTGACATTGCTGCTTTCGGATATCCCTGGATACTAAGGGTCTTCTCCCTAAAAGGGTAGAGCATCTCTTTTCGTATCATGATCACCGGGTTATTCCGCTGAATTATGGTTATTTTTCTCATAGTTAGTATCGAATAGCAACAAATTTCACAAAAAGAGCCATTAAAAAAAGAAGCCTCCCTCTGTAAAAACCAGCAAGAGGCCTTCTTCTCTTTTACCTTAAATCTTCCCAATCTGTTTTGAAAGAAAATTTCCATAAAACAGGAGCCAAAATCAACAGGATAGCCAAATAAATAAAGCTTCCATAATTAAACAGGAGGGCCAGGAAATGAATTCCTACAAAGACCCCGTTTAACAAAAAGTAAGGAACAAGTTTCCATCCTTCACTGTCCTGAGCCGCTTCGAATGACCTTGAAAAGGGCAATGTCCCTTTGATCATGCTGAATCCGATAGTGATATAGACAATGCTGCTTAAGAAAATGATGACAACATCCTCAATAATTCTAATTCCAAAGAGGAAGACAAAGATGAGGCTGATCACCACATATACCGGAAGGAAAAGCCTTACCATGACAGCTTTAATGGTTCCAGTATAAATGCTTCTCAACTGACTTACAGGAGCAGTCCTATAAATCCAGGACGCTTTATGTTTTCCTGAATACTTTACCATCATCAGCACATTCGGAATCATCAGCATGGTGAAATACAAGGACAGAAACCACTTACTCTCCCTGATACTGTCAAATGAATCCATCTGGAGCTGATTGAAAATGAAAATGAACGGAAATATCAGAGAAAAGCCAAGTGAAGGATAAACCTTCAGCTTGAAATCACGTTCCGTTTTAATCATCGATCTGGCAAAACGGTAAAATGCCCTCTCCTCTCCATTGCGGCAAAAGAAGGCAGCTTCCCAGTTCAAGTACCTCTGCGCCGTCTTCTTTTCCTTTCCGCTATGGCTGGACAACTTCTGCAGATTCCTTTCGAAGGAAGGCATCATTCTAGCGTAGATGAACAGTGCTATAATTGGAATAACAAAAGTCAATACGGTAAAAGCAATGATATAGGGGCCGCCTTCCCCTTGTAAAAATAACTGAAATGGCCCCCCAAACCAGACAGGAGGGATCAGGAACTGCCACCAAGCCGGAGAGAATGCCACTCCGAAATCAACCAATTCAAAAGACCTGGCGACAAACTGATACCCGACTGCCAAGCCGATGGAAAGACCGATCTGGACATAGTTGATGATATCCTTCAGTTTTTCTCCATCAAAAAAGCGTAAAATCGTGAAATACAATATTGCTGTTATCACCACTATCAGGAAATCCATCAAAATAATTTCCACTAAAAACAGCAAAAAGAATAATGGCCCATGAGAAAACAGGCTGACCACAAGAGGAATCGCAGCAATGGCTGCTGTCAGGAAAAACAAATAGATACAGACATGCAGGGTTTTCGCCAGACTGATGGTCCTCTTATCCACAGGCTTCGTATGTAAAATATTCCGATCCCGGACATCAAGCAGGACTGAGGAAAAATCAGAAATCATGGAGGTCATAATAATGAACATCAGTACTCCGAATGTAATGCTCATTTGGAATAGATAACTGTCTCCCATAAGCATGAATGGCACAAGAAATAATCCGTATAAAGCATATATCCATAATGACTTGATGAAGCGGTTGATATCATCTTTTTGTTTCTTATTGGACTGGTTTAATACCGTCGGCACCCTTCTGCCGTCCATGGTCAGTTTGACTTGCAGGATTTTTCTCAGCAGCTTGTAGTCAATGCCCTGCTTTGTGAACATCCAGCGAAAAAAATCCAGAAACCGAAGTGTAGGAAAGTCTTTCATCCTTACACCCCGCCTTTGACAATTTCGACAAACCGCTCAGCAATCTGGCCGTGCTCATTGAACCCTGTAAGTTCATTGAAAATCTGCTCCAGCGTGCCATCCATATTTTTCCCCTTTAATTCCGCAAATGTACCATCGGCCACAATCCGTCCATCATGAAGAAGCATGATCCGGCTGCTGATCTTTTCCACGACATCCATGATGTGAGAAGAATAAAAGATCGTCTTCCCCTCCGCTGCCAGCTTCGCTAATATCTCTTTGAACACCATGACGCTATTCGCATCAAGTCCATTGATTGGCTCATCAAAGAACAAGAGCTCGGGATCATGAAGAAGACTTGAAATGATGAGTACTTTTTGTTTCATCCCTTTTGAGTAAGAGGCTATTTTCGAATGAAACACACCCTCCAAGCCGAATATATTCATCAACTTGAATGCTTTATCTCCCGCTTCCTCTGCGGTCATTCCATAAAGCTCCCCGATAAATGTCATATATTCATTCGCTGTCAAATTATCATAAATCTCCGCAATCTCCGGGACATAGCCAATTTTTCTCTTATAATCTATGTTACTATCAGAAATCTTTTCACCAAAAACCTCTATCTCGCCCCGATCTGCCGTTTCCAGGCCGAGCAGGATTTTAACCGTTGTACTTTTTCCTGCACCATTCGGACCAATATATCCAATGATCTGCCCCTTTTGAACCTCTAAATCAATCCCTTTCAGGACATGCTTCGAACCAAAACTCTTCTGAAGTTCCCTTATCGATAGAACCGTCTCTCCCTGAACTCCCAAAACATCACCCTCTTTTTGGGTTAATTGTAACATATTAGGCAGGGAAATTGTTCCTATTCGTGACAGTCACCACCCGGGATTTGTCGAATACAAAACAACATGCTTTCACCAGCCGCCTCCTCTTCCCTTTAATAATGGATTCAATCAAAAAAGGATGGTCGAGGGTCGAAAAATTTCTTCAACATCGCCATCCAGTCTGGTTTTTTTAAAGCCTCTTCTAATCATTAAACGAAAATCTCATGGCCATTCCGCACACATCAATACAAGAGTTCAAACACTCCATTCAACTGATAACCCCGCTCCAGGTCACCAGCTTCGTTCGCATGATTGATTTCATTATCAAGAATACTCTCAAGCGAACGGATTTCTTCCTCACTGAGATCCCTGACGAAGGCACCTTCGGATGCGTAATGCCCCTGCTCGATTTTGTGGTTGATTTCCCTCATTAAATCGTTTTCCTCTGTATAGTTGGAAAGCACTTCCCGTAAATACGCTAAATTCTGATCCATTTCCACCCCTCCTTTGCACCACTGTTTATAGAATTAGGATGAGTAAAAAAGGCAGAAATATGCGGCACCTCCATGAATTAAAAGAGAAAGGAATTATTCGACAAATTCCGGGGGTGACTGTCACTGGGCAGGGTATAATAGAGGAATATTTAACCATAAAGAAGGAGTGATTCCAATGTGGGGCAATTTATCTCGGGCATGGAAAATCTGTTTTGAGCAAGCCTGGCTTTCTTATTGCAGCGGCTCTTTTCCTATCGGTGCGGCGATAACGGATGAAAACGGCAAGGTGATCTCGGCCGGCAGGAATAAGGTATATGAGAAGTCACAAGAACCAGGCCAGATCTGCAACAACAAGATTGCACATGCTGAAATCAATGCCATCTTGAAAATCGATAATCTGGAAACTAACAGAAACAGGAAGAAGTACAGTATCTTTTCCACGATGGAACCCTGCGCTTTATGCTTCGGGGCCATCGTCATGTCAAGCATCAAAAACATTCATTATGCAGCAGGGGACGGCCTGGCTGGAGCCGCAAACCCGGTAAATGGGAATGATTATATCATTGAGAAATCCATTTCAGTCCATGGTCCCCATAAAGAGCTGGAAATCGTGCAGCTCGTTCTAAAAACTGATTTCGTACTCCGAAGAGGACATGATATTGACAGGATTATCACTCCATGGAAAAGGGATTGCCCAAAGGGGGTTGAACTTGGTGAAAGGTGGTTGAACTTGGTGAAAGGTGGTTCAGCGAAGAAAAACTACAAGAGGCTAAACGAAAGGGCAGGCCATTCGAAGACGTCTTTGATGAAATAGTGGAAGAAGCACGGCAAATTTTTTAAAGATCCCCTTCTGCCTTCACTGCATAATTCCATCCCTGCTGGAAAGATTATCACTATCTGGATACATAATGCGGGAGGCTTTTAAATGATTGAAACGTTAAAAGAAACATTGATCGTCCTTGGAAGGATCATTACCATACTGCCTTTGCTTTTATTCATTACAATTTATATGGGAAAACGGGCAATCGGCGAACTGCCCATCTTTGATTTTCTGATCATCTTGACACTGGGATCCGTTGTCGGTGCAGATATCGCCGATCCGGAAGTGCAGCACCTACAGACGGGGATTGCCATCATCGCCATCGGAATTCTTCAAAAGATTGTATCCAAGCTGAAGATTGCCAATCGATTCATCGGAAGGCTCTTAACGTTTGAACCGACGATAGTTATTCAAAATGGAAAACTTTTGAGGAAAAACATTAAAAGTATTAATTACTCTGTGGACAATGTGCTTCAGATGCTGAGGGAAAAAGATGTTTTTACGATTGACGACATCGAAACTGCCATCATTGAGTCAAGTGGATCTCTAAGCGTCTACAAAAGAGCACAAAAGCAGACAGCCACAGCGGGAGACCTTGGTATCCTCCACTCTTCTCCCGGCATATCCGTGCCTGTTATTATGGAAGGGACCATCTATCAGAATGTCCTCCACCAATTCAACCTCAATGACCAATGGCTGGATCACCAGTTGCAGAGGAAGGGGATACATGACACCAATGACATTTTTTATGCTTCCATTAATAAAAATCATGAGCTGCATATTTCCCTGAAAGAGGAAAATCAAGGGAATATCCCTTACCTTTTTCATTAAAAACAGGTTTCAGATAGCCCTCTTAACCTCAAGGTAAAGGAGACCGGTCAGTTCTGCTGCCGGGTTCTGCGCTGATAATCTGCCCCACTGCACAGATTATCAGCGCAGACTGCGGCTGCCGACCGAAAAGCCCTGATATTAAAACAACTCCCCTGCTAATCATTTTCCCCTTTTGATATAATAAAAGAACACTTTCTTAAAGGAGTCTCCGCCATGTTCGACTTACTTTTCACGATGCTCGAAAGACTCGGGCTCATCGTAACAATTGCCTTTATTTTAACGAGGTTCCGCTTCTTCCAGAGCATGGTCTATCAGGATAAATTACGCGGAAGGCAGCAGATTGTCGCCATCCTATTCTTTGGTTTTTTCGGTATCATCGGAACCTACTCTGGACTGTCCTTCAACACAGAAACAATGGATTTCAACCGTTGGGCAATGAACCTCGGAACCGATGAGGCGATTGCCAATTCCCGGGTAATCGGGGTGGTTCTTGCAGGCCTTCTCGGAGGCTATCGGGTTGGACTCGGAGCCGGCTTGATTGCAGGAATTCACCGTTTCACCCTCGGCGGATTCACGGATATCGCCTGCGGAATCGCCTCGATTGCCGCGGGAATCGTTTCAGGTATATTCCATCAGCGGAATAAGCATGTGAAGCTGCCGACAGCTTTCCTCATAGGGGCACTCGCCGAAACAATCCAAATGATCATCATCCTTTTGGTGGCAAAACCTTTTGAAAAAGCACTGGCACTCGTAGAAATGATTGGTGTCCCGATGATTCTTGCCAATGGTCTCGGCTGCGCCCTGTTTCTATTAATTATTAAAAATGTCGTGAATGAAGAAGAAAAAGCCGGTGCACTGCAGGCCCAAAAGACACTGAGAATCGCTGACCAGACACTGGCTTACCTGAGAAAAGGGATGAATACCGACTCTGCCAAGGCTGTCTGCGAAATTCTTTTTAAAGAAATTAATCCATCTGCCGTCGCCATGACCAATAAGACGAGCATCCTTGCCCATACAGGAAAAGGTGATGACCATCACCGGGCAGGCAGTCCACTGCAGACCCACATTACCAAGGATGTCATCAAGCACGGGAAACTGGTGGTTGCAAATGATGAGACCATCCACTGTGTGAACAAGGATTGCCCGCTTGGTGCAGCCGTCATCGCTCCTTTAAAGCAGCGCGGGGAGACCATCGGCACACTGAAATTTTATTTTTCCTCTGAAAAAGAGATTTCCAATGTCATTCTTGAATTGATTTCCGGCCTGAGTGTCCTTCTCAGCAATCAGCTTGAAATCGCGGAAGCTGACAAAGCCCTTCAATATGCAAAAGAAGCCGAGATCAAAGCTCTTCAGGCGCAAATCAGCCCGCACTTTTTGTTCAATTCCATGAATGTCATCGGCTCCCTGATCCGGATTGATCCTGCTCAGGCACGAAAGCTCCTCATCTCCCTTTCGCACTTTTTAAGACAGAACCTGACGGGCACAACTGCTGAAATCACGTCTTTGGAACAGGAATTAAAACATGTAAGAGCTTATCTCGCCATTGAGGAAGCCCGTTTTGTTGATAAGCTGAAAGTGGAATATGATATAGATGAGCAATCGTTATCCCTGATGATTCCTCCCCTTACTCTCCAGCCAATAGTGGAAAATGCCATCAAGCACGGCATCAAGGATAAGCGGGAAGACTGTCTTGTGAAAATAACGATCACTAAAAAGACTCATGGGTCAGCCATCTCGGTACATGACAATGGACAAGGAATTCTTCCAGAACGTTTAAAGCTCCTCGGAGTGAACAGCCTTGAATCCGAAACCGGTACCGGATTTGCTTTATATAATATCAACAGAAGACTGACGATGATGTTTGGCGAAAAAGCTGCCCTGAACATCTTGAGTGATTACGGAAAAGGAACAGAGGTCTCCTTTTTCATCCCTGAAATGGAGGAATCCGAATGGAAAAAACAATAAAGGTACTGGTCGCTGATGATGAACGGTACAGCCGGGATGAACTCAAGCATCTGCTTAGCGAGTATTCCTCCATTGAAGTTGCCGGAGATGCCGACTCTGGTGAAAGTGCCATCCTTCAGTCCATCCAGCACAGTCCAGACGTCGTATTCCTGGACGTCGAAATGCCGAAGTTGAATGGCATGGAAGCTGCCAAATCCCTTTTAGAACTGAAGAAGCCGCCGCTGATTGTTTTCGCCACAGCTTATCCTCAATTTGCGGCAGAAGCATTCCGTTACGAGGCTGTGGACTACTTATTAAAACCTTATGACGAAGAACAGTTAGAACAAACAATAAAAAGAATTGAAAAGCAGCTGCTTCCCTCTTCCCTCCCTGACACAGAAATTTCCAGGCAGCCAGGCAAGCTGGCAGTCGAAGGCGAAGGAGAAATCCTGTATCTCGATCCTGCTCAAATCCTGTATATATGCAGAGAAGAAAAAGTATCACAAATCATAACGAAGACTGCCCAATACGAGGTCAAAACACCTCTTAAGGATCTGGAAAGCCGCCTCGGCGCCTTTTCCTTTTTTCGTATTCATAAAAGTTATATCGTCAATCTGGATTATGTCTCGAAATTAACCCCTTGGTTCAACGGAGCCTATCAGCTTGAAATCCAAGGATCCAAAGAAAAACTCTCCGTCAGCAGAAATTATGTGAAAGCACTCCGACAGAAGCTCGAACTGTAACATAACAGAGATGCACCTTATGCATCTCTATTTTTAATTGAAGTTAGGCAGCGTTTTCGGAAGTCAGTTCCAGCGCCCGAGGGTCTGTACCCACCGGAACGGACTTTGCACCTCGGGGTCAAATAACCCCCGGAGAATAAAAGAAAGACCGCCTTTTTTTCTCCGGGAAACATTTGCCTGTCGGGGCATTACAGGGCGCTTCCGCTTTTTATCAATCCAGCTGCTGCACCCTGCCCCTCCGGGTCAAATAACCCCCGGAGAATAAAAGAAAGACCGCCTTTTTTTCTCCGGGAAACATTTGCCTGTCGGGGCATTACAGGGCGCTTCCGCTTTTTATCAATCCAGCTGCTGCGCCCTGCCCCTCGGGGTCAAATAACCCCCGGAGAATAAAAGAAAGACCGCCTTTTTTTCTCCGGGGAACATTTGCCTGTCGGGGCATTACAGGGCGCTTCCGCTTTTTATCAATCCAGCTGCTGCGCCCTGCCCCTCGGGGTCAAATAACCCCCGGAGAATAAAAGGAAGACCGCCTTTTTTCCTCCGGGGAACATTTGCCTGTCGGGGCATTACAGGGCGCTTCCGCTTTTTATCAATCCAGCTGCTGCGCCCTGCCCCTCGGGGTCAAATAACCCCCGGAGAATAAAAGAAAGACCGCCTTTTTTTCTCCGGGGAACATTTGCCTGTCGGGGCATTACAGGGCGCTTCCGCTTTTTAGTGTAAAGGCTTTCAATCAACTGCATCTTAATCCTTCCTGACTGCATCTTAATCCTCCATTTTTGCATCTTGCTCTCAAAATCCACTATTCTGCCACAATCAATCTTATAATCTATGTAAACGCATTCATATTACTCTTAAGGAGGATTTATCATGTATACATTTTTAGCCGGAATTGCATTATTGATTGTTGGTTATTTTACGTACGGCAAGTTTGTCGAAAAAGTTTTCGGTGTGAAGGAAGGCAGAACGACACCTGCTTATACTCATCAGGATGATGTCGACTACCTTCCAATGAATACACCTAAAAATTCATTGATTCAGCTATTGAATATCGCTGGTGTCGGACCGATTTTCGGGCCGATCATGGGAGCTCTATACGGACCCGTGGCATTTATCTGGATTGTCATTGGATGTATCTTCGCTGGTGCTGTCCATGACTACCTTACCGGAATGATTTCCATTCGCAACCGGGGCGCTCACCTTCCTGAGCTTGCGGGTAAATTCCTGGGCAAGTTTATGAAGCACGTGGTAAACGCATTCGCTGTCTTACTTTTATTATTGGTCGGTACGGTTTTCGTTTCAGCACCTGCTGATTTGCTTTTCAACCTTATGGACGGCTGGGCTGCAATGGGATTAATCCTTGGCGCCATCTTCATTTACTACATCCTGGCTACTCTTCTTCCAATAGATAAAATCATCGGACGGTTCTATCCGATCTTCGGGGCTCTTCTATTAATCAGTGCCTTCGGAGTCGGCGGTATGCTTATTTTTACAGGAGCACCTATTCCTGAATTGTCACTTTCTAATTTCCACCCTGACAATGCACCAATCTTCCCATTACTATTTTTGACTATCTCTTGCGGTGCCTTATCGGGATTTCATGCAACACAAACACCCATCATCTCCCGTACGACTCAAAGCGAGAAGAACGGAAGAAAGATTTTCTATGGCATGATGATTGCCGAGGGAATCATTTCCATGATTTGGGCTGCTGCCGCAATGAGTTTGTTTGACGGCTATAACGGCCTGAATGACTTACTTGCAAATGGAGGACCTGCCGGAGTTGTCAGTGAAGCTTCCACATTAATGCTTGGTGCTGTCGGAGGAACACTTGCTGTTCTGGGTGTCATCATTCTTCCAATCACTTCAGGTGATACAGCATTCAGAAGTGCGCGTATGATAATCGCAGACTACTTCAATTTTTCACAAAAGAAAGTCTCAAGCCGTCTATGGATTGCTCTTCCATTATTCGCGATTTCCTTTGCTCTGACGAGAATTGACTTCACGCTTCTATGGCGTTACTTCTCTTGGGCAAACCAGTCAACGGCCGTCATCGCCTTATTCGTCGGTGCAATGTACCTATATGTGGCCAAAAAGAATTTCTGGATCCCACTCATTCCTGGTATCTTCATGCTGATGGCTACGACAACTTACATCTTGAACGCGCCTATCGGATTCGGTATGGCACTCAGCACTTCTTACATCGGAGCTGCAGTCATCTCTGTCATCTTAACAGTCACCTTCTTCGTGGCTGCCAAAAAGGCAAGGGCTAACAACATCCCTCTTGAAGATGATGTTTCCAACTGGAAGCCGGCTGCCTGATGGGCTGCTGCAGTCACAATTATCGTAAACAGTGAACGAGGAAGAAGTAAGAATTAATGAGAAAGGGAGCGATACGCTCTCTTTCTCATTTAAATTCATTCTGATAGCAGCCTCTGCAGTTGCCGTGCTTGCTATTATACTGATTTGACTAACCAAAACCTCGGGAGCTGTTTTTTCCCGGGGTTTTGGGTTTGTTGGAGGTTGATTTTTGGGGATTGGGATAGATTCTGGTTTTTGAGCCTGGCTCAGATCCACCTTTTGGAGCCTGGCTCAGATCTACCCTTTTGAGCCTGGCTCAGATTCACCTTTTTGAGCCTGGCTCAGATTCACCTTTTTGAGCCAGGCTCAGATYCACCYTTTKGAGCCTGGCTCAGATCYAYCCTTTTGAGCCTGGCTCAGATCCATCCTTTTGAGCCTGGCTCARATCCAYCCTTTTGAGCCTGGCTTAGATCCACCCTTTTGAGCCTGGCTCAGATTCACCTTTTTGAGCCAGGCTCAGATTCACCTTTTGGAGCCTGGCTCAGATCTACCCTTTTGAGCCTGGCTCAGATCCATCCTTTTGAGCCTGGCTCAAATCCACCCTTTTGAGCCTGGCTTAGATCCACCCTTTTGAGCCTGGCTCAGATTCACCTTTTTGAGCCAGGCTCCACACAATTACAACTTGTTATAGAAACTGCCTTTATTTAAATTTAGTTCCACGTAACTTTTGTAAGTTTTTTTAGAGCCACCACAAAGATTTTCAATGATTTTATTACTGTTTATTATTGGCTCTTCATAATTGGCTATGAAAGTTTTATAACTGCTCCAAGGGTATTGTTCTGGATTTTTCACCATTCCCGCTTTCACTGGGTTTAAGTGAATATACCTGCTAGTATCCATCATGTGTTTCCAATCTTTAATGATTTTATCGTCAAAGCGGTTTTGGAACAGATGCCCTATATATCTATATTTGTTATTGAAATATCTAGCATAGAGGGAGTGGATGTAATGAATGATTACTGAGGGTGAATGTTTTTCTGTTTCTATTAATAAGTGGATATGGTTGGGCATGAGGCAATAGGAGTGGAGTTTAAAAGGAAAACGATTTTGAGATTTTTCAAGCAGATGGAGATAATAAATGTAGTCATCTTTTTCATGAAAGATAGTATCTTTTCGATTCCCGCGAGATGTTATATGGTACATTGCACCTGGAAACCATATTCTCTTTTTTCTTGGCATTGGATCATCCTCTCAATTTTATAAACTATCTATTCTATAAAAAGGGCAGCAATCCTGCTTTTGGACATCACCCTAAATCTATAAACAAGGAGACTGAAAACATGAAAATATTAATAGTAGGAGCCGGCGCGGTCGGCGGTTATTTCGGCGGGCGGCTTGCAGAAAAGGGCGAAGATGTGACTTTTCTTGTACGTGAACGGCGAAGGGAGCAGCTTGAAAAGTCCGGGCTCTCTATTCAGAGTGTTCATGGAAATATTGATGTGAAACCGAAAACTGTCGTATCTGGTAATAACCCCAGCCCCTATGATGCTATTATACTATCTGTGAAAGCGTATCAACTGGAAAGTGTAATGGACAGCATTGAACCGTATGTCGGCGGGGAAACAATGATTCTGCCTCTGTTGAACGGGATGTCGCATGTGGATACACTGGTTGACAGATTCGGTGAGCATAATGTCATTGGCGGACTTTGTTTTGTAGAGTCTACTTTGGATTCGGAGGGGCGTGTCGTTCAATCAAGTCCAATTCATGATGTGGTTTTTGGTGAGCGGTCAGGGAAGAAAACTCCACGGATTTTAAAGCTGCAAGATGCCTTAAGCGGGACGAGAGCCAGCTTCACTCTCTCTGAAACGATTATTCAGGAGATGTGGCATAAATATTTGTTTATAACGACTCTTTCTGGTGTCACTTCACTCTTCCGGGCCCCAATTGGTCCAATCAGAGAAAACAAAATCGGTTTGTCTTCTATCAAAAACACTCTGAGTGAAGCCTCGGCTATCATGAGAAAACTTGGGGCTCCTATTGCGGATGATGTTGAAGCAAAGCAATTGGAAAAACTGAACAGCATGGGATTTGAGATGAAATCTTCCCTTCAAAGGGACATGGAAAAGAAACTCCCCATCGAAGCGGATCATTTATACGGATTTCTGCTTAAAGAAGCGGCAAAGTATGATATCCCTGCTCAAACTCTGGACGTTATTTATGCGAATCTAAAAATATATGAGAGCTAAAGGAAAGAGCAGGTTCTGTGATATGCAGCCCCTGCTCTTTTTTAGTTTCAGGTAACCTGAACGTTCAGGCTCTTTTAATAGAAAATTTACTGCTTACAAGGAAAAGGGGCTAACCAAGAAAGGAATCAGGAGCAGCTACTACTTTCATATATCAGTTTCCAAACTGATTCGGGGGTTTCTTTTCTGAAAAGAATTCATCGAGTACTTCACGATGGCTCTTGACGATATAAACGGGGAACTCTTCTCTAAAAAAATATTTACATTGAATCGATTCTGCCTTGTCCACCTTAAGGTCCCCGCTTACTTCAGTAGTACTATAAGCTATTGTCACAGAATAGAACTGATCACCATTTGCTGCTACGATAAAGTATTTTTTTCCGGAGTACACATTTATCAGGTCCAGCTTCCCTACTTTCAGACCCGTTTCTTACAAAACCTCTCGGCGTGCGGTGTCTTCTGTTGATTCCCCAAGCTCCATCAACCCTCCAGGCAGACCCCATGCTCCTTCCGGATGTCTTCTTTGCTGAAGCAATATCCTTCCTTCTTTATCTAAGATAACTACCACTGCACCAGTTAAAATTAATGGCTTCTTTCCAACAAGTGTCCTGATTTCCTCTATGTATCCCATTAGATCACCACCTCTGTATGAGAAATATCTTTTGCTTCCCTCTCAGTTTACAGTAATTTTGAGGCTGATTGAGAAATTGGTAACAAAATCCACCAAACCTCCAAGCTTTTTCTATTTATATTCAACACTACTGATAGTGAAGGAGGACAGATTCAGTTCTTCATGATTGAAAGTCTCTAGAACGCACTTTGCCAACTTTAGAGTGTTTGAATCCAGATTTTTTCCATCTGATACAGGATTCTCATTTTGGGCGGGAGACTGGACGGCAACGGTCAGCTCGTCGGCCCTCACGGGGTCCTAAACAACGAACTGACCAGGTTTAAATCTGAAATCTAATTCCCCTCCAGACGCGGACTCTCTTATATAAACCTGCCCTCTTTTTTTCATTATAAAAGCCTGAGTATACGCTTCCCTCGTTTAGATATCAGAAAATAGAGGTATCTATACATAATAAGACTATTATTTCGTAATAAGTGCTTACATGAAGCACGAATATATAAATCCAAGGAGGCAAAAGAATGGAAGAGAAACGATCGTACTATGTGGATATGACAAGCGGGGACATCTTGGAGGAGCCTTCCTTTGAAGAAAGTGCGGGGCTGCATATTTTAGCGACTCCGGAAGAGAGAACAGAATTGAAAAAATTTTTCAACGACAACTACGATGATGATGTTTCTACCTTTTTCCGTTCCCATATCCCGTTTAAACAATATCATGACGACCCCCAGGATGCCAATTATGACAGATCGCTGCAAAAAATATATTCCAAGATTTATAAATTGGGAGACGCAGAGACAAAACGGCATATCGAAAAAATTGGAGTACTGGACGAGCATAAACCGCATGTGCGGGATGATATTGAAAACCTTAAATAATGAAAAAACGCCCTTGCCTGACAAAGGTTGGGCGTTTTTCATTTGTATAAGGTGGTATTAATATTTCAAAATGATTGTTCAAATCCCCAATGATTGGTATGCTAAAAAACAAATGAGTATAGATTTAAGCAGACTCCTTACTGTAGCGACTATACCTATCCAATCTGATCATATAGCTGGAGGATCGTACTTGATTATCTTAATTAAGACTTTATTGGTCAATATAACCATCCTGTTTTCATTTACCTTCAATGCAAATATTTTCTTCCCCTTTCAGCCCCAGCCGCAGCTGCAGCTGAAACAGAAGATCTCATATGGTTTCATCGGATCATTGGGTGCATTGTTTTGTATGTTTTACCCAATCGAAACCTTAGGGGCCACACATTTTGACTTACGGATGATTGCCATCATGATCACAACCATTTATGGAGGGGTGATCTCAGGCAGCATGGTCCTTCTGGTTGTATGCATAACCCGCTATCTTATCGGCGGACCTTATGTCATTATAGGGCTTGCTGTTTCCATCATAGCTTTCGCCACCCCACTAGTTTTCCGCAGAGTGCTCTTAAGGACTCGGCATAAATTACTGGGAAGTGTCTTGATACTTACAATTTACTCGGCCATTTATATCACTATCATTTTTTTCACTGTTACTATGCTGAATCTTTCTTTCTATATCATTTACTTCAGTACCTTCTATATAACCTTCATTTCTTTGGTCTTGATTATTGAAAAGCTGATCAAAACCAATGCTCAGATTGAAGAAATGGTCTATCTTGATAAATTGAATATGGTCGGGCAGATGGCTGCATCCATTGCACATGAAATCAGAAATCCGCTATCAACTGTCAGAGGGTTCATTCAGCATTTGACCGAGGGGACTAAGGATCAAGAATTCAAGAGGTTTTCACCGCTTATCCTTGAAGAATTAGACCGGACAAACAAAATCATCACCGACTATCTCAACATTACCAAACCTGAGAAGTTTCATATGTCATCCATTAATCTCACAAGGGTGATCCAGTCGAGTGTTGACCTTCTCCGGCCTTTTGCTGCCTACTCAAATACATCGATTCTATTCGAGGCAGAAAATGATTATCACATCCAAGGCGATGAGCACCATTTAAAGCAGGCAATCATGAATGTCATTAAGAATGGGATTGAATCGACTGAAAACGAACGCGGTACAGTTACAATAGACATTCGATCCGGCAGCACATCCGATACGTTGGAAATCCTTATTTCAGACGATGGTACCGGGATGACGCCGGAACAGCTAAGCAAAATCGGATTGCCTTTTTACACAACGAAAACTAAAGGAACCGGTCTCGGCAGTATGGTCACGAACAAAATCATCCGGGAAATGCACGGAAAAATTGAATACGAAAGCCAGCTGGACAAAGGGACAGTCGTACGGATCACTCTTCCTTTGCATGAGGATGGAGAAAAAGCGGATTCTTAGTGAATTCGCTTTTTTCTATAAGGGTGTTTTCGTAAACTTTGTTGCTATTTGATACTAATTCCGAAGAAATATCAATCTCAGAAGGAAAAATACGGTACTATCGAAAAGAAAAGAGCTACGCTTCCCCGATAAGAAATAAAACTCTTAGTATCCGTAGATATCCGTAAGCAACAATCTATGCGAAAACAGCCTTGTATAAAAAAATACTGATTCAAAAGGCTTAATACAAAATAGTATTAATTAATTAATTAATTGAGTGTTGAAAACACTAATCAAACTTGCTCATTGATCTTGTCTCTGACCATGATTAAATGCCTATAGAAAAACCGGCGCCCAAAGGCAGCCGGTTCTTTCTATCTTACATATTCTTCAGCGTGTCTGTCAGGACAGGAACAATTTGTTTCTTACGAGAAACAACGCCTCTCAGTACCGCTGTATTGTTGTTCAACTGAACATTATAAGCTTTTTCTACAGCTTCAGTTTTTTCGCCTAATGCAAGCGCAACAGAATCGCTGTTAAGGATATCAGTAGTCACAAACAGGAACAGATCCAAGCCTTTTTCTGAAATCGTCTTGGAGATGGCTTCTTCCAGCTCGCCTTGGCGCTGAAGAACTTCATCCGTGTCCACGGCGTTTACCTGTGCCACTTCTACTTTATAGCTTCCCATCTGGAACTCTTTGGCATCCAGGGAAATCAGGTCTGCTGACGTCTTATCCCCTAAGCTTGCTCCCGCTTTAAGCATTTCAAGTCCGTACTCATCAGCATCGACGCCGGCAATTTCAGCTAGCTCACGAGCTGCTTCCACATCTTCTTCTGTACAAGTAGGAGATTTGAATAGAAGGGAATCAGAAATGATAGCAGACAGCATCAATCCTGCCATTTCCTTGCTGATGTTCAAGCCTTTTTCTTTATAAATTTTATTCAAAATCGTTGCCGTGCATCCAACAGGCTCAGCACGGTAGTATAATGGATCACTTGTTTCAAAATTTGCGATCCTATGATGGTCGATTACTTCAAGGACCCTAACCTCTTCAATGTCATCGGCACTTTGCTGGCGTTCGTTGTGGTCAACCAGGATTACTTCCTTAGCTTCAGCTGCCACTTTTTCAACAAGGCGCGGAGCTTCGACGTTGAAATGGTCAAGCGCATATTGCGTTTCGCCGTTGATTTCTCCCAAGCGGATCGGTTCAGCATCCATACCTAACTGTGTTTTCAAATCTGCGTATACCAGAGCAGAACAGATTGTATCTGTATCAGGATTCTTATGGCCAAAAATCAATACTTTTTCCATCATGACTCTCCTTTAAACTTTGTTTATGTGTTCGAATAAATTCACCATCAAATCATAACATACGACAGTATTTTATCATATTTCGGATAGCCTGTCCTTAAAGCAATTCAATCCTCATCCTTAATATCCGGGTCTTCAGGGATCGGTTCATTCTGCCATTGTTCAAATAGCTTTTTATAAATTTCCAGCTGCTCATGATAGTTTTGAAAGTTCTCTTTGTTGACAAGGTACTGCTCACCATCATGTACGGCTTTGATTTTTCTCTGATTGATCAACGTTTCAATATATGTTTCGGGAAGCGATAGATAGTCCGCTATTTCTTTTACTGTTAAATACATGGCTTTCACCCCTATGGTCTAAAATTCACTGAATCTCATCACAGTTCCGGCACTGCTATTTCTCAATTTTAACATACTGGAAAGATAAGCCTGCTCATTTACAGTCTTTCAAGCCATGGGATAATAAACATAAGAGACAATGGAATATATAATTGCCTTTTTGGGATGTGTACTGAAGCTGGACACGAAAGAATAGATAATCTCATACATCAAAAAAAGACTGAGGCCGGCATTCCCGACCTCAATCCTAAACTTCAAAATATAAATGATAGTGAAGGGCACAGCCTGAATTAAAAACAGCCCTGCACTCCGGACATCTCGGCTCCCCCTTCATATACTCGTCAATGGTAAGCTCATGCCCGCACGATCCGCAAAGAACCGCCTTTTCGTCTCTCTGCTCCATTCCCCATACTTCCACAGGGTGACCTGCTGTTTCCTCGTGGCATAAATGACACGGGTAATAAATACCGCAGCAATTAAATTTAATCGCAATGATGTCTTTATGTGTATGGTAGTGCCTGCATCTTGTTTCTCCATCAACATGAATCCCTTTTACCATGTGGCCTTTGACCGCAACCGAATTACTTTGCACTTGTTCTCAGCTCCGGATTCTTATCCAGCTCTTTTTGAAGCTGCCCAAATAAAATCAAACGGTACATGCGAAAATCTGCTCTCAGTGACCAGACCGGATGACCGAATGTTGCCGGCTTGTTTCCTTCTATAAAGAAGTGGCTGATCCATGCAAAGGCATACGCAGTAACCGGAGCCAGCAAAAGCAGCCAGAAATTCAGGGTAAATACAGATAAAAGGATAAAGACAAATACAAAGCTCGTACCGACAAAATGCCAAGCCCGAGTTGAAGATTTGCTGTGCTGCGAAAGATAAAACGGCCAAAACTCTTTATAACTTTTAAAATCCAAATCATTCTTCCTCCTTTTTTGAAAGCGCTTACTATATTTATTCGGCATAAAGCGATCGATTCCTTTTTCTTTACAAAAGGTCCATTTCTGAAATTTTGCTACTCTTAGCCATTAAGCCCGCAAAAACACCAGCATAATTTCCTGCAATTCCACTATACCAGCGGAACACCTTCCCTGAAACAAAGGTGACATTATTATAACAAAAATCAATATCAAGAATAACTGTCCAACTATATTCAAATCCTAGAAAAAAGGAGATGAAATCATGCCGAACGAAAATCAAAATCAGCATTCACAAACAACTCCCCATTTTGACGGTCTAAATGAAACTGTCGTCAATGATAACAAAGGTGCCCAAATGGGGGTAACCATCGATACAAAGCAAGATTTCGCCCGTCAGGAGAATCCCTTTCCCGTCCAACTTCAGGAGGACAAGCAAATGAAAAAATTAGATTCCATAATAAAAGGTGAATAACATTTGGATGGTGAATGGACTATTCTGTGGTACTCAATTAGAAACGGCAGCTTCCCCATCTCAATGAAAGGATGTGCTACTACATGACTGATTGGAACGAGCAGGCAGCACCCAACAATAACCTTGGGTCAACCTCTTTCAAAAAAGCTTTACCCCCAAATCCGAAGACAGATTCTCTGAAAGAAAAGGATAAACAGAAGAAGAATGACATACTTTAAATATGAAATGGGCGGTTAGAATGATCTGGGTACATGTTTTCATCACAAAAGAAACCTCACATGTACCCACATCTCTCCTCTGGGTACATGTCTCCCTTCAAAAGCCACCATTCATGTATCCACATCCCTCTGCTGGATACACGTCTCCCCTCAAAACCCATCACTCATGTATCCACATCCCTCTTCTGGATACATATCTCTCAACAAAACCGACCACTTATGTGTCCACTCTTCTCTTCTGGGTACACGTCTCCCCTCAAAACCCCTCACTCATGTACCCACATCCCTCTGCTGGATACATATCTCTCAACAAAAGCGACCACTCATGTATCCACTCTTCTCTTCTGGGTACACGTCTCCCCTCAAAACCCATCACTCATGTACCCACATCTCTCCTCTGGGTACATATCTCTACTCAAAACTCATCACTCATGTATCCACATCCCTCTTCTGGATACATATCTCTCAACAAAACCGACCACTCATGTATCCACTCTTCTCTTCTGGGTACACGTCTCCCCTCAAAACCCATCACTCATGTACCCACATCTCTCAGCTGGATACATATCTCTCAACAAAAGCGACCACTTATGTATCCACATCCCTCTGCTGGATACACGTCTCCCCTCAAAACCCATCACTCATGTACCCACATCTCTCTGCTGGATACATATCTCTCAACAAAAGTGACCACTTATGTACCCACATCCCTCTGCTGGATACACGTCTCCCCTCAAAACCCATCACTCATGTACCCACATCTCTCTGCTGGATACATATCTCTCAACAAAAGTGACCACTTATGTATCCACATCCCTCTGCTAGATACACGTCTCCCCTCGAAAGCCATCACTCATGTATCCACATCCCTCTTCTGGATACATATCTCTCAACAAAAGCGACCACTCATGTATCCACTCTTCTCTTCTGGGTACACGTCTCCCCTCAAAATCCATCACTCATGTACCCACATCCCTCTGCTGGATACATATCTCTCAACAAAAGCGACCACTCATGTATCCACTCTTCTCTTCTGGATACATGTCTCTCCTCAAAAGCCATCACCCATGTATCCACTCTTCTCTTCTGGGTACTGTCTCTCCTCAAAAGCTAGCACTCATGTATCTACACCCCTCTTCTGGATACATATCTCCACTCCAAAGCCACCACTCATGTATCCACATCCCTCTTCTGGATACATATCTCTCAACAAAACCGACTACTTATGTGTCCACTCCGCTCTTCTTATTGAACAAGAAGGTATTTTTGTTTACAACTAGGCGGCATTAAACATACACACACCTTCTTTATTTTCAACAAAAAAAGGACGAAATCACAGAGATTCCGCCCATCAATTATTTAGACCACTCGCCGTTCGTGATGAACCGGGTCATCACTTAAACATTTGTGAAAGATGGCTGTTTGTTAGTTGTGTGAATCAACTCATATTGACGCTGCCTGATGTTGAAGAGTGTCAATGGATCCTTGACAGTTTCAGGGTTAGCCTTTAGGGTGCTCACTTCAAACTCATTGTCAGCAATCAGATTCTTCGTGTCCTCTGAGGTTTGCTGCAGTTCTGCCAGCGGTCCCCTGAAGAAGATGGCTACGTCTCTTTCAATGGATTGCTGAAACAGCTCAAATTGTCCCATGAACCTTTGCATTACACGCAGTGCGGTATCTTCATAGCTTTCGTTCTCAATGAACCTCGTGTATTGCTGATGAAGCATTTGTTTGTTCTGGCCAATGGAACCGAAGAGTTTCCCGACACTTTTTAACAGCACCTGAGAGGGGTTGCGGCGAAGCAGGATATTGACATTATCTTTCATGACCTTGCTCGTCATCCTGTCAGCATCGCGCCTCCAGTCATTCAGTACCTTAAAGTCGCAAAGCAGCTCAAGCCTTTCTTCCCGGTACATCGCATTAAAACTGTCCCGCATTTCCTCAAGGTGAAGCTGCCCGTTTTCAAGCTCTTCTTTGGAGAAGGAAATCCACTCATCCAGGTTTTCCCGGAGCTTCGGCATAGCTTTTTCATTCAGATACACTTCAATTCTCTTATTCATCTCTTCATTAAGAGACAGATGGAGTGTCCTGAAATCACTTTCTTCGTTGACATAATCACCGCATTTTTTAAGGAGCTTCGGAAGATCCTCCATGATCATACCCTGAACCTCGCTTGTTTTTTCTACAAAAGCGTTCTTAATCGCGGCCGCCTTTTCAACTTCGATGTCCTGAAGCTGCAGTCTGGCTCCATTCAGTTTCTTTTCCATATCTTTATTCCATTGGATGGAGTCTATAAGGTTATTTTCCCTGTCCACTCTCTGTCTTAAGAGATCCTTCAGAATATCTTTGACAAAATATAAAAGCTTCTCTGTTCTTTCCTCCTCAGAAGGAGCAGTGAAATGGAAACGGGCCACAGCAGACAAATCTTCAGATGAAGAAGCCTGAAACACTTGTGCATCAGGGAAGTATTTTCCGAGCAATGACTTTGTTTCAGAAATTGTTTTGTCCGGTACTATCCCATGTTTAACAGACAGCAGGACATTCACTTTCAAGCCAGGTTTTTTTTCTTTAAGCTTGACCAGCCCCTGGAAGATAGATTCTGTCAGCCGCTTCTCTCCATCAATGACGTATAAAATGCTGTCAGACATATTCAGCACGCTGGCGCCGGTCACATTTGAAGCCAATATGAGAGCCAGGCTGTTCTCCTGCAGGAAAGCTGCCGGCTGTTCATACTGAAGCCATACGGATCCTGGCTGGCGGAGAAGCATCGATTCTTCGAGAAATTCTTCTTTGCTGCCGAGGGCTGTGATTCCGTTTTCTGCTATCCTTCTAAATTCTGTTCTATTATTATTCTTCAGGAGAACAGGTGTGGACGGAAGCTCAGTCAGTATATTTTCTCCTGTAATGCGCTGAACCAGGGAGAAGATTTCCTCTTCTGACGAACCTGTAACCAGCAGCCGGTGCACCTCTGTATTTTTCAGTTCAGTCATTATCCATTGGTGCCTTTTATCAATGCTGACTTCATGCTGGTTTGTCCAATGTGCAACTTCATCCAGCAGAGCCATTGCTGCTGTAAATCCATCCTTTTTCGAATCAGTACTGTTGATCAGTTCTCTCGCTTTTCGTACTGCCCAGCCCTCAATGCTTTTAGGAAACATCTCTTCCCAGGAAAGCAGTGCAGATGCAGCATAGACAGCATGGGGGGTATCTGTAATCTTCACCCAGGCCATGAGAAGGCCGGGAACAACCGGGCTGAGGGACTTTATAAAGCGGCCGCTGTTCATCAGGGTGTCAAAGGTTCCCTTATAAAGCGGTGAAAGCTCATGCCATCGGTCTTCCTTTTTCGTCTTAATATCGAGGAAGAGCAGGTTCACCTTCGTAATCCATTCATCAAACATTTCACTTCCGCTGTAGCTTTTCCAAAGAGAAGTGATCGACTGTTCAAACAACTGTTTATCAATTGTTGACAGGGTGAAGAGCATTTCCATGAAATAGGCAGGCATGATATCCCGGGTTACACCCGCATTGACATACCCTTTCAGTATTTCGAACCAGCGAAGCTCCTCTGTCCTGATTGCTTCATTCACAGCAAGCTCTGTGGCGCTGTGCCAATCTTCGTTCTCTTCAAAAAAACGTTGAGCAATCAACGTTACATCCGGATAATCCGGATTCATCGAGACGGCGTTTTTAATTACGGCATCCGCATTGACTACATTTTCCTGCTTGATATACAGCGAGAACAATTGAAGGGCTACCTCAGCTTTCAGCGAAGAGCACTCTGTCTGGACAGACTTGTAGACCCCTTCAGCTGTGGAGAGCTGACCCAATTCAAAGAAAGCATCTGCTGTATTTTTTTGAGCCCATCCTGCCAGTTCGTTATGGATATTTTCCCATTTGAATATGGCCGCTTCATAATCTTTATGATGGAAATACACTTCACCCTGAGCAAAGCGGATATACGATAAATCAGCAATCTCCTTTTGCTGTTCCTCAAGGTGGGCTTCCCTCAGAACGGCAATGGGGTGTTTTCCTTCTTTCTCTTTCATGAATTCTTCATAAAATGTCTTTTGTATGTATTGTTCCTCAGTTTTCATGACAATCCTCCGCTAAGTATATTCTCGTATATACTTTTCCAGTTACTTTATTTTATCAAACTTCCGCTTAGGAAAGATTGCAATTTTACAACAATTTTCACCTTATATGTAATATTCTTTGCATAATGCATAATTTTTTCATTCCATATCGCCAAAGGGCAGATTTCTTTTTAGTTATCCTGATCAATTTCCTTCGGATTAAAGGAAATCAGTTAAGGGAGTGCGAGCTGACTTAACCTTCTGCTTATTTGGCTTTCCCTTTTCTCCTTAACGAATCAGAGGCTGCCTGCAGATGGTATTGAAAGGAGATTCCTGTTTTGGCTTTGTGTTTTCATCGTTAACATGACTTACCAGCAAAGCATATGGTTATTTAAATGGAATCCATCCATATTAAGAACACCACCGGAAGAAAGGAGGTAATAGTATGGCGTTTATATCCAGGGAACAGTTAATCAATGAACTTCAAACAGCCTTCCCATCCCTATTAGAGGAGTATGGTTTGGAAAATATCGGCATATTCGAGGAAGAAGGCCAAAAGGATCAATATTATTTGGGATATACAGTGAAAAAAGATGGAAATGCCTATATGATCCATCTTCCTTATAAGAAAGATCATGACGGAGGGTTGGAACCCGCATCGGACCAATGGACCATTGAATCTGATGCCCCCGAATCAGCTGACACAACAGGATTTGACAGTATGGAAGCTGCATTGAGAGAGATATAGTCGAACGTCTTCTAATTTGTGCCAGATCTTCACATGATTGTTTCTCAGTCACCCCTCACTCTTGAAATCCTGCATTCGCAGCCGGCGCGAGTTCTATTTTATTCTCCTGGAATATCTTTGCGATGGCATGCCGAAGATCACTTTCAACTTTTTCTTTTATCTGAAAGTTGGTAACCGGGATCAGCACAAGAAAGTCCAAGGCCTGGTTTTTAAAATTGACAAATCGAATATCAGGAGGGGGGCTGTCCAGAATCCCCTCAGCATCCTCCCTTACCTTTTGGACTGCTTCCTCAAGAAGTTCCTCGATTTTCTTGGTATCCATTCTATAACTAACACTGACATTAACCTCTGCACTCATTGCGACGTTGGAGCGGTTTCTCACAATCTGCTCTATAAAATATTGATTTGGGACAATCAATGTTCCTTCCTTCGCTGTCCTGATAATCGTGGAACGCAGGCGGATCTTTTCCACCCTGCCATTTTTTCCATTAACCTGTATCACTTCTCCTACTTCAATCGGCCGCTCAAATAAAATGATCACACCTGATATAAAGTTACCGGCGATGTTTCTCATTCCAAACCCAATTCCGATTCCCAGCACACCAAGGACTGCCGCGATGGCTGTAAGATCCAATCCGACAGTTGTCAAGCTGATGATCACCGCAAGGATCATCACCGTATAATAAATGATTCTATTAAAGGTATAACCTAAACCTGTTTCGATTTCATAATACTCATACACAGGTTTTAATACATAAAGGGTGAATATTTTTACCAGCCTGTGGGCCAATGACACAATCATGAACGCCACAAGGATCAGGAAAAATGATACATCCACTCCTCCTTGGGAATAGAGCGTGTAGGTCATCCACTCTTCTCCCCAGAAGTACAGCAGGAACAGGAGCAGCGCACTGTAAAAACTCAGCCAATTTACGACCGAGCGGGCAGTGGCTGCCGTCTTTCCGTTTACTCCGGCATTTCGTTTTTCTATGTAATCAGCAGCCCTTTTGAGAATAAAATTTCCCATTATGATTAGCCCAAGAAAAGCAAGGAACCATATCAAATTGATTTCTGATAATTGACTCATAACCCTATCCATTTGTTTTCACCCTGACTTTTTAAAGATCTGATTGCTTTCTCTCTTAATACCCTATTTCAAGCCTGTCACACTCCTGCCTATTGGTGATTCTAAGGCTGAGGTCTTAGTTTTTTTATGTCTTGCGCTTGATTTGTAAGTTTATTGAATGAGTTACAATAAATCAGGAAGGATTTACCTGTTTTCTAGAGAATCTTTACTATCGGCAGTTGAAGGTTTTTTTCCAAAGGAGGCAGGTAAACAAGGGTTTTACAGTTGAAGCAGTTGAAAAAGGAGAGGTAGTATGAAGCTGATGGAGTTCATTGTTAAGAAGAAGATTTTGGTAGGATTGATATCTGTGCTGGTGGTCCTGTTCGGCAGTTATGCGGTCTTGGACCTGGATAAAGAACTGATGCCCCCAATGCAGATGGATGGTGCGTATATTGAGGTGAATGCAGAAGAAAAGTCTGCAGCAGAAATTGAACGCACCATCACCACCCCTTTAGAACAAAAGATACAAGGCGTGGAAGGTGTTGAAAAAATTGAGTCAACAACCAATATAGGGAGCAGTTCCCTGCAGCTGACCTTTTCAAGAGGAAAAGGCGAGGAAGTTTATAAAGAAATAGAGTCGATTGTGAATGCCTCAGCATCCGAGCTGCCGGGAATCGAGGATATTGTGTCAGGACAGTACGGAGCCAGCCAAAGCTTTGAATTCTTCATGGACGTATCCGGCGGCGATATGGAGCAGATGACGGCTTTTGCTAAAGACATTCTTGAACCCCGATTGGAAGAGCTGCCAGAGGTCAGGGATGTTGATTTGTCAGGCATCGTTGAAAATGAAGTAGCCATTGAGTTTAACCGCGGGGAAATGACAAAACGAGGTTTGGACATCAACCAGGTGGCTGGTGTTATCAGTGAAGCCGGAAGTGAAGCGACTCTTGGGGAACTCAGTGCAGATACCGATTCTCCTGCCCTCCGCTGGAATACCAAACTGGAAAAGGTAGAGGACATTGAAAACATTCAAATTCCTGCAGCATCAGCTTCATTGCTCTAAAGGACATTGCCGAAATTACATTACAGCCTTCCCAGAATACATCTCCGGTTTGGAAAGATGGCAGCAAGGATCTTATCTTTGTGCAAGTCGGCAGAGTTTCGGATGTCTCGCAAATTGAGATGGCTGACGCAGTCAGGGCCGAAATAGAAAACATCCGGAAAGACAAACTAGTGACTGGTTTTGAACTAAATGAAATGGTGGCTCAAGCCGATTATGTTCAAGACTCCATCGATGGTGTGGCAAGCAATATTCTCATTGGAGCTGCCATTGCCTTTGCCATCCTGCTGATCTTCCTGCGCAACATCAGAGCCACCATCATCGTCGGAATATCCATCCCTACCTCTGTGCTGCTGACCTTTGCGGCAATGTGGATCTTCGACTACAGCCTGAACATGCTGACGCTGATCGGCCTGGGGCTTGGCATCGGAATGATGGTCGACTCCTCAATCGTTATACTGGAATCAATCTATAAGAAAAAAGAAAGCGGACTTCTAAGGTTGGACGCGGTTATTCAAGGAACAAAAGAGGTTGCCTCAGCCGTCATCGCCTCCATGCTGACAACGATTGTTGTATTTTTGCCAATCGGACTTCTTGGCGGTGAGATGGGACAGTTCATGATCATGCTGTCTGCCGTCGTCGCCTTTACTCTAATCAGCTCCGTTTTGGTCTCTTTCACCTTGATACCGGCTCTTTCAGAGAACTTTTTGAAAGCCGGCAAGAAGAAGCGTGAGAAAAAAGAAAGTCGTTTCATGCGTTCATACAGCGGGGCCGTATCATGGATTGTTAAGAAAAAACGGTATAGTTTTGGTGTCATCTCTGCCTTCTTCCTGGTGTTTATCAGCTCCATGTTTCTCGTGACAAAAATCCCAATGACCATCATGCCGGATGTATTCAACCGCTATGCAGAATTGCTGATCGACTTGGAAACAGGCATCGATCCGGAGGACAAAGAGAAACTCATCGCTGACATGACAGAAGAACTTTCTTCCATTCAGGATGTGGAATCCAGCTACATCATGGATAACGGTAGCATGCTTTATACCGTCATCAACATGACCAAAGAAGATGACATCACAGCAGAACAGAAAGTTGTGAACGAAGAGATCTTCAAGAAGCTTCGCGCCCTAGAAAAAAACCACCCCGTCGAAAGCGTTCAAAGTGCCATGTCGGCTGGCGGAGGCTACCCTGTCCAAGTAAACATACAGGGAAAAAGTTTTGAAGGGCTTAAATCCGTTACGGATGACTTTGTAAAAGACCTTGAGAAAATCGATGGAATTGTCGGTGTAACAAATTCCATGGAACGAACTTCACTTGAACAGGAAATCATTTTAAAAGAAGAAGCAATAGAAAAAGCCGGTTTGAACAGTTCTATGATCCAGCAGTTCATCAGCCAGGCTTTCATTGAAAGGCCAATTGGCGAAATGAGCCTGGATGGAGAAATTATTCCCTTGGCAGCCCAATGGGATGAAAAAATCAATACAGAAAACGCCCTTTTGGATATGACCATCCAAACACCAGAAGGCGGAAAAAAATTACCCTCCTTCATCGAACTGAAGGGAATCAACACACCAAATGAAATCAGCCATGTAGACGGGGAAAGATTCCTATCGGTTTCTGCCGATATTGAAGGAAAAGACCTGGGAGCGGTGAATCGTGAAGTTCAGAAGCTGATCAGCGATTTCGACTCCCCTGCAGGATACTCCGTGTCCATTGCAGGCGATTTGGAACAGCAGCAGGAACTGATGAAGGAAATGCTGCTCATCCTGGGCATCTCCATCTTCCTTGTTTACCTTGTCATGGCAGTCCAGTTCAATCACCTGGCCCATCCGATCATTGTAATGTCCGTCATACCGATGACGTTTACTGGTGTGATCCTTGGCTTGTTCCTCACTCAAAGGGAATTAAGCGTTATGTCCGGAATGGGGATCGTCATGTTGATAGGCATTGTCTTAAATAACGCGATTCTCCTGATAGATAGAACTAATCAGCTTCGAAATGAAGGATATTCAGTTGAAGAAGCATTGATCGAAGCAGGAAAAAACCGCATCCGCCCCATCTTCATGACGACCTTGACGACCGCCGGAGGGATGCTTCCGCTTGCACTTGCATCCGGTACATCGGGTAACTATCAGGCGCCAATGGCTACTGTCATCATTTCCGGGCTGATGTTTGCTGCATTCATCACCCTGCTATTGATACCGGCAGTTTATCGTTTGTTTACAACAATGAGCTTCAGCGTCAGTTTTAAAAAGAACCGTAGAAAACGCAAAGTTGCGGCATTGAAAGAAACAGAAGGTGTAAGCTGATGTACATGAGAAAAGCCCTTTCCAAACCGGAAAGGGCTTTTCTGTATAAGTCTTTTATGACAATTAACTGCCATCGATATTCAAAAATTCCGAACTTAATCATCCGATAAATAATGACAAATATCGGGGAGTGACTGTCACCGGAACCAGCCTTTCTCCTTCAATTGAGTAATGGCCTCTATTCGGTTTTTCACCTGCAGCTTATCAAGGATGGTGGAGATATAATTCCGGACAGTCCCTGTTTTGATGCTGAGCTCATCGGCAATTTCCTTTGTGTTCTTTCCATCGGCCACCAGTTCAAGCACTTCTATCTCCCGGACGGTCAATGGATTTCCTTCCCCATAGGCATCTTCTATGAGCTCAGGTGCATACATTCGCTTTCCTGCCATCACGCTACGAATAGAATTGGCCAGGTCTTCACTAGGACTGTCTTTTAGAAGGTAGCCGTCCACTCCAGCTTTTAGAGCACGCTGGAAATAACCGGACCGGGCAAAGGTCGTTAATATAATGATTTTGCACCCGCTTCCCTTCAATTCTTCAGCTGCATCCAAGCCTGTTTTCCCCGGCATTTCAATGTCCATGATACAGATGTCAGGCTGGAATTTTTGAACAAGGCGCAATGCTTCTTCACCATTGGATGCCTTCCCGACTACTTCCATATCATCTTCCAAATCAAGTAAAGAGCCAAAGGCCCCTAGCAGCATCTGCTGATCTTCAGCAATGACGATTTTGATCATTATAATTCCCCCTATTCGGCCTGTTTAACATCGTTTGGCACGGTGATGACCAGCGTTGTTCCTTTTTCTTTAAGTATCTCCATATCTCCATTTATAAATTGCAGCCTTTCCCTCATACCTACAAGTCCAAGGCCTTTCCGTTCTTCCTGGCCCGGGTTTCGGAAATTCCCATTATCCTTGATCACCATGACGATTTCTTCCCATGATTGATCAATCCTTATTTCACAAGCCGTTGCTCCGCTATGCTTAACAATATTCGTCACAGCTTCCTTTAAGCACATGCTCAAGATATTTTCCGTCAGGAGTGATACATTTTTCAGATCGATCTCCTTGACGCCGGAAAATTCGATCTCGGCTGCTTTCAGAATTTTTTTCACAGTAACAAGCTCATCTTCCAGACGGATTCCCCTCATGGAAGAGACCATTTTCCGCACCTCATTCAAAGCAGTACGTGCCGTCTGCTGCACATCTTTTAATTCATCTTTTGCTCTTTCAGGGTCTTTATTGATCAACTTCCGGGCTAGGTCACTTTTCAATCCAATCAGAGACAATTTTTGGCCGAGCGTATCATGAAGATCACGGGCAATCCTCTGCCTCTCTTCAAGCTTGCCTAATTCGGAAATCCTTTTGTTCGCATCCTCGAGTTTTTCCTCCAACTGCCCGCGCTCTTTTCGGTTATGAATATTGAACGGAAGCAGAATCACGCTGATCCAAATAATGATGACAAACGGAAACTGTTTTATGAAGAAAGCCTCATCCTGGATAATGGTAATGTTAATCGATACAGTGGTACTGAGCAGATGGGCAAAGTACAAAATTAAAAAAGTTCTGCGATCCCTGATATTCCCAATATAATGGGCCAGGAAAAAAGCAAAGTACACATAACTGAACAGGGATGTGGACGCAGTGGAAATTGCAATCAAGATAAACGTCCAGAGATAGACCAGCCACCCTTTTGAAAAGAAGGCAATTTGATAAAAAACAAAAAATAGAATGGTCAAGATAATTCCGCTGACAATTACAATCATGGAAGAAGATTGAAATATAAAGTAAAACGGTAGAATATACAATATGATCCAAATATACGGTGAAACCCCGCTGTTGCGCTGAAACTCCAAATACCTTTTAAACATTAGAAAACCTCATTTTTTCGAATCTTTTTTCTTCTTACATCTTATCCCTTTTAGCATAACTTTTCCATAACTAAAAAAGCGGAAGCGCCTTGATCAGCCCCGACAGGCAAATGTTCCAAAGAGAAAAAAGGCGGTCTTCCCTTTTATTCTCTTTGGGTTATTTGACCCCGAGGGGCTGGGCGCTGGAGCTGGACTGATAAAAAAGCGCAAGCGCCTTGATCAGCCCCGACAGGCAAATGTTCCAAAGAGAAAAAAGGCGGTCTTCCCTTTTATTCTCTTTGGGTTTTTTGACCCCGAGGGGCTAGGCGCTGAAGCTGGACTGATAAAAAAGCGGAAGCGCCTTGATCAGCCCCGACAGGCAAATGTTCCAAAGAGAAAAAAGGCGGTCTTCCCTTTTATTCTCTTTGGGTTATTTGACCCCGAGGGGCTGGGCGCTGGAGCTGGACTGATAAAAAAGCGCAAGCGCCTTTATCAGCCCCGACAGGCAAATGTTCCCTGGAGCTGGATCCCCCCCTTCCCAAACATTTCTTTTCGCAAAAAAATACGATCCAACTGTTAGCTGGACCGCTCATATAACTCAGTCTGACACTGTCATATTTTCTACTTTTGATGCAGCCTTGAGGTCCTTAAAGCGGACAAATTTTTTGTTAGTCTCATCCCATAATTTGAACTTCAGTGAACTTATGCTTGTACCAAGAGTGATCGTCGGTACGTGCTGCAGGGATTCATTGCTCCGGTGAGCCTCTTCAAGTTTGTAATTAGGGACTCTCGGTGCAAGATGGTGTACATGGTGAAACCCAATATTGCCGGTAAACCATTGAAGGATTTTCGGAAGCTTGTAAAAGGAACTTCCCTCTACAGCAGCCAGAACAAAATCCCACTCCTTATTTTCCTCAAAATAAGAATCCTCAAAGGTATGCTGCACATAGAATAACCAGATTCCCATAATTCCAGCTATATAGAAGATCGTTCCGTGTACCAGCAGGAATGCCTGCCATCCGACAGCGAAGCAAAGCACTGTTACGATTGCGGCAATAGCTGCATTCGTGATGTAGGTATTGATGCGCTCTTTCTTTCTTGCCTCTTTTCGATTAAAGCGGTTGGTAATCAGAAATACATAAATCGGTCCCAGCCCGAACATCACAAGAGGATTGCGGTATAGACGATAGGAGACCTTCGTCCAGAAGGATGCATTTTTATATTCATCTACCGTCATCATCCAGATGTCACCCGTTCCGCGTTTGTCCAGATTCGAACTCGTCGCATGATGAACAGCATGATCATGCTGCCATTGATAAAATGGGAAAAGAGTAATAATCCCCGTGATCGTACCAATAATCTGATTCGCCTTCCTTTTCTTGAAAAAAGAGTAGTGGCAGCAATCATGAAATATAATGAAGATACGCGTCAACAAACCAGCACCGACCACCCCAATGAGCAGTGTCAGAAGGTAGGAGACAGAAAGGCTTATGTAGGCTAAAACCCATACGGAAATGAACAGGGCCAGAGTTGTTGCAAGCTGAAAGACACTCTTGGCAGTCTCCGAACCTTCAAATGGTGAAACTTGTTTTCTTAATAAATTTGTCTTTTGTTTGGTCATTGTTTCTATTCCTTTCATATTTTATTAATCTCAGTCTCAATAGAAGGAAGTGTTAATGGCCGATATGCCGGTTATAACGAAAAAATTGCAGATAGCACAGGTTGTGTAACCTGTATAATTCCGCCTTTAAAGGAGAAATCAGCTCATTTTCTTCCTTAGCATGGACTAATTATCAGTTCATTATTTCTATTTTTTTTTCGATTTCACGAAAATATCATGTGTGCTTTTTGCAGGGACATCTTGCAAATACCGTTTTTTTCACCATCCTTTACGAATCCCTGAGAAATCTTGCAAATAACTAAAAATCATTTACCCCAGACATAGTTTAGTTTAAACACTCATGCCGCAGGACTTATTCCTGTCATCCCCTTTTTCCAAATTGCTATAATGAGAGAAGGTTACACAACTCATACGCACGAAAGAAATTTGAATTTCAGGAGGCGTTAGTTATGGAGAAATACATGATGAGAATTAATGGAGAGGAGGCTGGCCAGGGGCTCCCTGCAATCGAGGTCCAGAATCCCGCTGACTCAAAAGTGATTGCAACCGTTCCGGACGGAGGAAGGGATGAAGCGCTGGCCGCCGTCGATGCAGCACATTCGGCTTTCAAGGAGTGGTCCGGCTATTCTGCTTATGAACGAAGCGAGCTCCTATTTAAATGGCATGAGCTTATTGAAAAAAACAAAGATGATCTGGCAAAGACCATGACCATGGAGCAGGGAAAACCACTTAAGGAAGCAGCCGGAGAAATTAATTATGCAAATGGATTCATCTCCTGGTATGCAGAAGAGGGAAAACGGGTTTACGGAGAAACCATCCCTGCCACTCAAAGAAATAAGCGGCTATTTGTGCAAAAACAGCCGGTGGGAGTTGTCGCTGCCATCACCCCTTGGAATTTCCCGGCGGCCATGATCACAAGGAAAGTCGCACCTGCCTTAGCCACCGGGTGTACAGCCGTCATAAAACCGGCGGAACAAACACCGCTGACTGCGCTGAAGCTGGTCCAGCTTGCTGAGGAAGCAGGCATACCCAAAGGGGTCCTGAATGTCGTTACAGGTGATGCAAAAGAAATCGGAGAAGCATGGCTTTCCGACACACGTGTAAGAAAATTAACGTTTACCGGGTCCACTGAGGTCGGCAAGCTGTTGATGAAAGGTGCAGCAGATACAGTGAAGAAGTTGTCATTGGAGCTTGGCGGCCATGCCCCTGTCATTGTCTTGGATGACAGCGACATCGACAAAGCGGTAGACGGCGTCATCGCATCTAAATTTCGAAACGCAGGTCAAACATGTGTCTGCTCAAACCGCATCTATGTTCACGAATCCATTGAAGAGCCTTTCACCAAGAAGCTGGTCGAAAAGGTTAAACAATTAAAGGTAGGAAACGGCCTGGAGGAAGGAGTGGATATAGGCCCGCTCATTGATGCAGCCGCGGTAGAAAAAGTGAAGAAACACTTGGAAAATGCCCTTAAAGCAGGAGCTTCCCTCGAGTATGGCGGAAACCACAATGAAGGACTGTACTTCGGTCCGACGATTATTTCCAACGTAAAAGATGATATGCTCTGCATGACAGAGGAAACATTCGGCCCACTGGCTCCCATCACAACCTTTTCAACAATCGAAGAAGTCATCGAACGTGCCAACGACTCCATCTATGGGTTGGCTGCTTATGTTTTCACGGAAAATATCACAAAAGGCATTACTGTTTGTGAAGCCCTGGAATACGGGATTGTCGGCTTGAACGACGGAATGCCTTCCACTCCGCAAGCACCTTTCGGAGGTTTCAAGCAAAGCGGACTTGGCCGCGAAGGCGGACACCATGGGATTGAAGAGTACCTCGAGGTCAAATATATTTCCCTGGGGTTATAGACTAGACTTCTCACTTGTTTTGTGTGAGTTGGTTTTCATGAGTGTTATACTTTTAAGAGTATACTAGGGAAGTTAGTGTGGTTGGACGCTAATCGTACCATTATCTTTACTCGCCATTAATGGTACGTTTCCTTGCTAATGGTACCATCAATTTTACACTTTCTCGAAGATAATGGTACGTATTAAGACCCAGCCTTCTCAGCATGTACGCTGAACAGGCTGGGCCACTCTTTTCACCAAAGAAAAACAGGAATGAGGCTGGAGTTTCGGCACAGCCTCTCTTCAAAACAAAACCCACACAAATAAATTCCCAATCCCAGACCAGACTGTACCAATGTTTCCCCCGTCAGCCAAGTTAAAGGTTTTATTCTAGCCAGAAAGCAAAACAGCCCTTAACTAAAGCTCTTTTTCTTCTTCCGTTTTTCTTCATACATATTTTGATCCGCAGAAGTGTAGAGTTCATTCATTTTCCCGAGAGATGTTGAGCTTGACGCGACACCGACCGAAAGCATGATCTTGATTGTTTTGCTATACCGATTATAGTTGGCGATTTTTTGTTGAATCCTTCTTTTCACTTCTTCAGGAAAATGCAATCCCGGATTTTTAATGAGAATGGCAAACTCGTCCCCTCCGATTCTGGCAATGAGGATTTCTTCACTTTGAAGAGTCCTGAGGATTTTGCTTGTTTCTTTAATTAGTTCATCACCTGTTCGATGTCCATGAGTATCGTTATAATATTTGAGCTCATCCAGATCACAGAGTAAGAGGGCAACCGGAATGTTTTCCTCCTCATCCAGCTCTGTCGATTGATTTTCAAAGTAAAGCCTGTTGTACAGCCCCGATAATCCATCATGATGAGCCTTATAAATCAGTTCTTCCTGGAGCCGCATCTTTTCATCAATATTCCGGATGACGCCTTGGATCGCTATCATCTCCCCATTTTTAAAAATAGGCGTGGCAAACTCTTCAAAATATTTATAGTTGCCCTCATCATCCACCCATCTCTGGATAATCGGCTGGCTGTAATCCAATTTACCGGACAACTTCCGATCCAATAACTCCCTGTCGTCAGGATGAAGGAGTTCTATGCTGGTCTGGGCGTTCACCATGCTTCGCACTTGGATTCCGCTGCCCAAAATACTATCGATGGACGGACTTAGATACCTGAACCTCAGTGCCGGCTTTGTTTCACAGTAGTAGATGATATCCTTGGACCTCTCCACCAGTTGATATATCCGTTTTTCATTTTCCCTAGCCGCTGAATTTTTAATATAATCATAGCCCTTGAATAGGGACATCCCTGCTGCAATGCCGGCTATTAATGTCCATACCTCCATAGCGTTCCTCCTATTACAGGTTATAAGAAGAGATGACTTGTTTCAGGTTGCGGTCGCAGTCTTCTAACTTTTCCGGCCTGCCAAGCAGATATCCCTGTCCAAACTGGACACCGATTGACTTGGCTGCCGCCAGATCTTCCTCCGTTTCAATTCCTTCCAGAATGAAGCAGGTATCTTCCTGAGCAAACTCAATAATGGCTTGAAGCAGCCGCTGTTTTTTTATATTTTTAGATAAACCCATGGAGAAATAGCGGTCAAATTTGATAATCTGCGGTTCCAATTCCAGAACCATCTTCAAAGAAGAATTGCCCTTGCCTAAATCATCCATAGCAATTAAGAACCCTCTTGATTTCAAATCATGAAGCACCTTCCTGAATTGAACGAAGTCATCATTCTGCTCGGCTTCATTAATTTCCAGGATCACTTTTTCAGGGGGAAGTTCTACTTCTTCTAAAAGTTTATGTAAAAATTGAATGAAAAAAGGGTGCTTGATAGTAGAGGGATAAAGATTGACCGAAAGATAAGGAAAACTTTTGTTACTCTGCGAGAAGTATTCATTAAAAACTCTGATCGACCGCTTAACAGATGCTGTATCCAGTTCGTAGAGGATACCTGTTTTCTTGGCATGATAAAACACCAGCTCTGGATTGGAATCAAAATCACAGCGAAACAAACTCTCGTAACCTGCCAGAGTATCATTTTTCAAATCATAAACCGGCTGGAAAACATTCCAAAACTTTTCGTTCGTAATAATATTCGATAGAGTTAATACCATGATGTTCTCGGACTCCTATGCAATTAGTTATAAATATGACAAAAAAGACCATTCCTCCCCGGAACAGTCTTTAAGACAAGTAAAAATCCGGCAGCTGGCTGGCATTGTCTTTACTGACTTTAGCCCCTATAGCTTTGCGTCGCCACCTTTCAATGGGTTTGCCTTTATCAAATTATTTTTTGAAATTATTTACAAGTTTCATTATATAGGCATTTATGCCCTGATGCAATATTCCTACTCAGGATTTAGCAACTTCTCTTTTTTTATAATAATTTCCCGCATATAGTGCTCTTTAAGTTGGGGAAATCCTCTCAGTTCTTCTTTACCTTTTTCTGTGATTTCATAGATTCCCCTGTCTACTCTTTCAAACCATTTATAGTAATTCTTGCTCAAGATTGATTGAGTTTTAGTCCCGGTTCCAAGTTTAATCAAATCCTTCGGAGCCATCCGGCCGTATTGCTCCAGGCAGCAAGCAATCATGATACAGGTCTCTTTATAAGCAGTCATGATCTTCGTCTTGCTGCTCCCGCCAACATTGTAATCAGCGCTCCGGCCTTCAATCTCGGTCAAGAGCGAATTCCTCCTGCGGCTGCTTGTTTTTTGGCTTTTTATAAAATCAAAAGGCTCGGGATGCTGGATAAACTGAATTTTAGGCACCTTATTGGCAGCCGATACAGTGATCAGCCCCACTTCCAGCCTCCTGACCAGATGGCAGATATCTTTCCAGCGTCTCGATCTCATATTTTTCGGCCTGGGGATCGCTATATAGACAAGATCTGTAAGCCTTTGCCTTTTGGTAGCTTGTATCAGCAGATCAACCGTCAGATTCAATTTAAGCTCCACAATGACAAGGTGTTCTCCTTTTACAGCTGTAAGATCACAATCCTTCACTTCTCCGTTTACCTTATAGCCCTCCCGGGTAAAATGCTTTTGGATGGGCTTATAAAGGTCAGCCTCTAAAATTTTCTTTTTTTCATTCATATAAAAACCTTCCCAGTATTTGTTCGTCATACGTTTAATTAGTCTATTTTCATTATACCTCACTTTGGAAGCAGCCGTAATATAGAAGTGGCGGTCTATGTGCCACGAATAGATTCAGCGGAAAGACAGATAATATAGCTATTCATACTGTATAGGAGGAGTATCCATTGAATAATAGAAAGGTTTTGAATGCGCTGCTTGGGAGCACGATTTTATCGACATTGTTTAGTTTTGTAGTCATAGCCTTGACTGTGTTTCATCATTTTCAAATGCAGAATTCTTTAAAGGAAATCGCAGACAAGGTCGACAGAGGATCAAATCAAGGATAAATTCGATTGGCAATTTTAATAAGCTTATCTAACTTAGTAAGTTCCCAAGGCAGGAATAATAGTGGAGATTATGAAATTTCTGTAGGCAGGCTGAAGTTTTAGTGCTTAATTTAGTAACCAGCAAATCATCTGTAAAATAAGCGCGCTTATTCATTTAACTTTTTTAGCATCTAATGAACATGTTTGCTTATTTACTGAAAAAGGCTAAGAGATATTTGCATCTCTGAGCCTTTTTGATTATGAACTCCCCTGTGGTACTTATGTGGTTTGTTAGTTGGTTCAGTCTTTGATTTACCATTTTGCGCCGTCCAAGTAAATCTGAAGAGAACAGGTTACTTCAAGTCTTACTCTATTTCAAAATTCACTTCACCAATACCGGTTTCTACATTGACAGTGATGATAATCTCAGCCGTATCGAACGCATCATTCACATAAGTGTTTTTGCCAATGGAAGTAAATCCGTAAAAATTGGATTTGCCGATTCCTTCCTCTGATTGAATCCGTACCCCAGCTTCTTTAGGGAGGATGACGGTCGTCTCGCCAATGCCGGTATCTATATCGACATCGAAGCTATCTTTCCAATCGCCGCTAAGGTTCACATCGACATCACCGACGCCCGCATCGACTTTTAAGCCGGACAGCATCATTCCTCTTAAATCAAGGTTTGTGTCGGACGCCCCTGAGTTGACACGAAGATCAATCGGAACCTTATTGGAAAACTGAAGGTCCCAGCTGTTTTTTACATTACCAAGACCGGCACCTACATCTATATCTTTCTTTTGTTTAATGACAATGTCCCCTTTGTTCCCACTCTGGTCATATTTCACCTGGGGCTCCATGTCCTCATTGTTGTATTGAATTTGCCCTGTTACCCATTCAGCGGAACCTCCGGATACATTCATTTCTCCTGCCCCCAAGCGCAGGTCAACTTCCAATTCTTTCGCATCATCTTTTTCCACTTCAACTTTGTATTCATTGAGAGTTCCTTTTCCAAATGTCTCTGATTCAAAAACGCCGCAGCCAGTGGAAATCACTACTGCTGCACCCAGTAAAGCACCAGCCCATACTTTCTTTTTCATGTTTTTCCCTCCCAATCGCTCTGTTTATACATTTATACTACAGGATTACAGCCATTGGAAAAACGAACCAGAGATTTATTTTCAGCTAAGACCTGAGGCGGAGTGTGACCGGTCCTCAACTCAGCCTATCATCTTAATTCCTCTATTAAAAAGGAGTGACCTAAGTCGGCCACCCCTTTCCCTTATATTGCTTTTAATTTTTCATTCAGAGTATTAAAAACTTCTTTTAGTTTTTCTTCTGGAATTGTTTCATACAGGTCTCCAATACTGACCTCATAATAGCAAGAGCTATCTCCAGTTTCCCTTAGATAGCCGCTCAGTCCGACTCCGGTGTTTTCATAAATCTCTACAAGTATGGGCTCAAGGTCTTCCTTTGATACCTCATAGTGAACATGAAACATATTGGACACCGGCACTTGTGGTAATGTGGATACCTTCTCGCAGATGTTATAGTGCTCTGCCAATTCTTTTGCTCCATGGTAATATTGCTCCATTTTGTCAGCCCGCAGATCGTAGTAATAATCCGCACTGACGATGTAAGGATAGAGACTGATCAAATCGCCTCCATGACGCCTCTTCCATACCTTTGATTCCTTAGTGAAGGCTTCATTTCCGGCAAGAATGGCTCCGGCGATGCCGCCTATCCCTTTGTAAAGAGATAGATAGACGCTGTCAAAGAGGGAGCAGATTTCCGAGGCTGTTTTTCTATAAAAAGGAAGAACTTCGAGCAGCCTTGCTCCATCAAGGTGAAGCTTGATACCCTGTTCTTGGCAATAGGCTGCAATGGCTTGAAGTGTCTCAAAATCAGGCAGCTGTCCGCCGATTTCACGCTGCGGCAGTTCAAGAAGAACAACAGCCGCTTCCTGCTTCATATTCTGAATATCTTCCAGCGTGATGACTCTGTCTTTGTCAGCAAGCAATACCGACTCAATCCCATGAAGCTCTTTAATTCCGTCTTCTTCATGAATCTCCAGGTGGGATAGCGGGTGGTAGGCGACACGCTTCAATCCTTTCTCCTCACACCAGATTCTTAAAGCAATCTGCTGCGCCATCGTGCCGCTCGGAAAAAACACCGCCGACTCCTTGCCTAGCAGGTTTGCCATCTTTTCCTGAAATGCCTCGATCACCTTTCCGCTTCCATATATGTCACTTTCCGTATCAGAGTCTATTCGATCGAATGCCTCTTTCAGCACACCAGCATCCCGATTGCCGTGGCCGTTTATTTTCATCGGTGTTTCTTTGAATGCCTGGAATAAGGTTTTGTTTCCACTCATCTCTACATCTCCTCTTCTGGTGACAGTCACGCCCCGGCATTTGTCGAAGGGTTTTTCGACATAAACCGGGGTGTGACTGTCACTCCAAAAATTCCTTCAAGCGCCTTTGATACTCTTCTTCTGCAACAGTATAGGCTTCCGTATGACCTGCTCCGCGGACAATCCAGAGCTCTTTTTCGCCTGATGCAGCTTCGTATAGGGTGCTGGCCATGTCCGTCGGCACGAGCTCATCTTGATCTCCATGAATAATCAATAATGGAAGGGTATTCTTCTTGACCTGTTCTACAGCCGAAGCCTCAGAGAATGTGTAACCCGCCCTGATATTTGTTACCACACTGGTTATCTCCATCAAAGGAAAAGCAGGGAGGTTGTATAAGTATTTCAGTTGATGGGCGAGTTCTTCCTCCACCGAGGTGTATCCGCTGTCGGCAATGATTCCTTTCACTTCCGGAGGGAGGTCCTCTCCACTCGTCATCAGCACGGTTGCGGCTCCCATTGAAAAGCCATGAAGATAGACCTCTTCAGCTCCATATTCATTTATTAATAGATCCACCCACCTAGTATAATCCTTCCGGTCGTCCCAGCCATATCCAATGTAGCTGCCTTCACTTTTACCGTGTCCTCTTGCATCGGGCTTGAGGACGTCATACCCCTGTTCATGATAAAACTTAGTAATACCGGGCATTTGTTCATTGCTGCCTTTGTATCCATGAGCCAGAATGACAGCTTTGCCATTCGGCTTTTCACTTTTTAAGAGTACAGCACTTAAATTTAAGCCATCGTGCGATTCCACTTTTACTTCTTCAAATGTTTGGTTCTCCGTCCACTCCAGGACTTCCTCCAATTTTCTCTGTTCCTCTTCATCCACCAAGGTGCTTGCTGTATCGGAACCTCCATACAGTTCTACTGATTCCTCGCTGCGATTGACCGCTACATTATAAAAATAATTGCCCGCCACAATAAATACAATCACCAGCAGCGCCGCAATGGTAACGCCCCATTTAAGAACCTTCTTCATCTTCAAACTCCTTTATAAATCAATTATTCTTCTCTTCTTTTTCTGAACATATCATTAGAGATTCTGGAACATCATGCGAGAATCATCCGATTCGTTCTGAAACCGATTTTTCTTTTCAGGAGATACGCTCACATGCTCCTTTTTTCCTGGTACATAACGGCATCAGCTTGTTGAAGGAGATCATGTATATTCCATGCCTCTTCCTGGAGGGACGAGCCAATCGAAACAGCTATGGAACTTCCGCCTTCTGTAACCCTGATTCCGCTTAGCTCACTCTTAAATTCCAACTGTATACGTTTCAGTTCTTCAGCGTCATCACAGAACCCCAGGACAATGAATTCGTCTCCTCCCCAGCGGGCAGATCCAAATACATCCCGCCGCTTCCGATTAAGCACCTTCCCGATTTCAACCAGGACCTGATCACCGGCCGCATGCCCGTATTCGTCATTGATCTGTTTAAAACGATTACAATCAATCAGCAGTACAAAAAGCTTCTTTTCCCTACTGTCTGCTATTTTAATATATTTGTTGAACCTTCTTGTCATGAATCTTCTATTAAAAAGATTGGTAAGAGGATCTCGCTCTGAATAGTAATTAGCTTTGTCATACTGAAAACCTGTCCAGTATGATATCAAAAGCAGAACTGGATATGCCAGCCAGCCGACAATATCCACAAACCCATCTCTATGAAAATAGTAAATTACATAAGAAGTCTGGATGACCATCACAATCAAGATGCTCGATATCCTGCCGGTGTATCTCATGACATCACTTCCTTTAACTGACAAGCCCTTGCCGCCTTGCTTTATCGCTTTAAACCACTAAAAGGGACTGTCCCTTTTAGTGGTTTAAAGCACTGAATTACCCTTTAACGCTTTACCAAGTTGAATTATACAGTATTTTTCCTTTTCAGGGGTATTGCTTTTACTCGGAATCCCCAAAGCTGTAAATGAGCATTTTTTCATAGGCATTTCCCGGCAGAATGATTTCTTTCTCCAAGTGGAAAGCTGTCTGGTTTTCCAGGAAAAAGATATAATCTTCGGGGGCATAGTATAAAATCAGTTGGATTTCACGGTGGGTTTCCTCAAGGGATTGAAGTATGTTATTTACCACCGCCATGAAAATACGAACAGAAAACGGATTGAAGAAATAGAAGACATTCTCCTCCGTGCTGATGCGGTAGGCCTGGGCCAGGCAGTTTTGGAATTGAACCTTCTCACTGGCATCCGCAAATTTGCTGCGATAATGCTTTCTGTTCTCAAGAGCCTGTCCATACAGGTATTCGTTCATTTCGACTCCTGTGACAGTGGATTGAAAACGATAATGTATGTAAAAGTTCAACCTGCCGGATCCACAGCCAAAATCCACTACATTGTCCGTCTCCTCAAACTCAACGAATTGAAACAGCCTGTCCAGCACCTCATAGGGAGTTGGTTCATATCGGTTATAATGATGAGATTCGTAAGAGGATTTTTGAACGGTTTCCGTCTTGATATTCAGCAGCTTATCATTCATAAAAGCTTCTCCTTACCCGCATTTTTCCTACAAGTATAACATTATCCCTTTAGAGGATATAATCTGAATAAAAAAGCCACTTCCATGGTTTCCATCGATTTTCATCGATAATTTCCGGGAAGTGACTCACGCTCATGTTGCCCCATTGCTGGAAGCAGCCGCATTATTTCGTTTTTGGATGGCATTGACCCCCATCACAACCGCGACAAGCTCCTGATTGCTCAGTGGGCTTGAATAATTCTCCAATTTATAGGCTGGTGAGGAAAAGAAGCCGCTGACTCTTTCAAAGCTGCAAATGACGGCACCTTTTTCATCAAGAACAGTATAGTCTTTTGAAAAAGCCTCTGATTCAATAGAAAATGTTCCTCTACCAAAAGAGTGATACTGAAATCTCTTGCTAAAGAAGGACCACTTCTGTCTCAACTCTCCCATTTCCTCCCCTTCTTTCCCAGAGACAATCCATCTGTTTCCTAAGAAAGGGAATTTACCGCTCGCCATCACCCGGCCTTCGTTATTCAAAATATCCCTACTGGCTGAGAATGCGCTTTTCAGGTCCAGCTCTCCAACTTTCTCTTTCTCCGAATTGTATATATCCGTTCTGCCTGAAGAAAAAAAATTGTCTGAGAAGTATAAAGTACCCATGATAACCCCCCAATGCTTCTTTCTTACTTATACGAAGCAAGGGAAGGAAAGTTTCAATTACCAGGCCTTGAAACTATAATTTAAATTAAACAGCCTGACCTATCTGAGATTTTTCCGACTCTTTTTCCAGCTATATTTACAGAAGCAACATAATAGCAGGATCCTGACTCCGCAGTTTCATCATAGTAATTCTTTCGTTCATATGCAGAGACGCTGGCAATTTGCTTAAACTCTTTCCCAGACCTTTTAAGCATTTACCTATCTTCTGCTCCAATCCGCATGCTCATCCATATGGACAAACGGGATATCTGTATCCACTTCTCCCGTTATTCGATCCAGCTCCAGATCTTCACCCTGCAGCCACTTGTTAAAATCGAACTCTACAGGTTCACGGTCACCTCCAAGCGCAAACCATGCCTTGAGTTCACTCGGAAAATAGGCAGACGTATGAATCGTCCCGGCCCAGCTGCCGTATAAATCTGAAAAAACTCCTTTATCGCTGTCATTAAGAAGCCTGAATGCTTCCGCAGCGTCACGGTTGCCATCCTCATTTTTCTGAAGGATATCCAGACGGCGTTTCGAGTCTATAAGGTGATTGCGGTTTTCCTCCAGCATGATTTCAAAGTGGTTCGTACAGGCATTGTTCTGGCGGACCCTAACACCACGCGGGGAGGTTTCCACTATAAAGGTTTCACTGCTGGAATCATGAACAATGTAACTGAAAGAATGCCGGTGGGGAATTTCCCGCAGCATTGCGACTGCTTCTTCAACATTTGCGCAGGCTTCCAATATCAAGCGGCCGATCATACAGCAAATGAACCCCTCACCAGGATTCTTTCGGTGCATGAAATTGTAGCCGATGGACAAACCTTTCTCATTCATCCCATCCATTCTGCCTGTCACACGCTGGCTCGGCCCAATGATCGCATACGCTTGATGATCGGTCGGCTGATACAATGTGTACCTGCCTTCATAGGTCTTGGGATGGTAATCGTAGTTGCGGATCAAGTAATTATCACCAGTCAAGATGGAGCACCCTGACTTCAAATAGTCGACCCGGTACCCTCCAAACTCCTTCAATATCCGTTCCATCGGCCATTTTAGGGCTTCCTGCAGTCCTAGCAACTCCTCCCAGACACCTGGAGCGAACCTTGTGACAGCTTCTTTTACTTCTTCCGGTTTTATGGTGAACCTCGGTTTGCGGACCTTCCATTGATTTTCACGGTTGATAACAGTGAGAGAATCTTTGATCCGCTCTCCCTGCATATAGCCAAAATCAAAATGGGTTCCCCGGAATTGGATGATTTCACTGTATATTTCTTTCATTTTGCAGCCCTCTTTTTTAAAAAACTTTCATTTAGAATAAACCATTGCAAAGGACAAATAAAGAATTCGGGACTGACTAGGAGACCGGGCTATAATAGATCAATCTGTTTCCGAATGGGTCGGTTACCTTTACTTCACGAGTATTCCAAGGCGTATCCTCTATCCCAGGTTTCATATATTTATAATCTTCACCTATTAGTAGCTTGTGCCATTCTTCTATATCACTCACCGGGATTCTTACCTCAGCCCCTGGGCAGGCGTCTCCGTGGTGCTCTGAAAGATGCAGGAGACAGTTCCCTTTTGAGATTTGCATATAAATTGGAAGTTCTTCGCCCCCATAAGCCCAGTCCATATCATACTAAGAAAGTCGAGATAGAATTCCTTCGCTTTAGCTTCATCAAAAATCCTCAAAACTGGGACAGCTCCTCCAAATTCTGTTCTTTTCATTTACCGGACCTCCTTGGAAAATAGTTATATACGAATTCTCTTTTACTACATTATAATTATCTGGGAATTGTCTTATCTTCACAAGAGGAGGAAATATAGTGATCTCCAAGAAACAATATATTTTCATCATCATCCTGGCAATCACCTTGGGAGTCCTGACCGCAATAAGGCAGATTAATTTCTGGATGACCGCCATCCTGATCTTCCTCAGCGTGACTCTTATTGTGTATATCCCATATGTCTGGTACATGTATTTTTCGAAAGACACTGAAAAGATAGAAGCTTATCTAAAGCAAAGAACCAAACAGCCTATTATCCATTTTTACTGCGGCCTCGCAGACTCAGATGAACGGGAAGTGGATGAAGCACTTCATTTGTTAAAAAAGAAATATAAGTCTCCTAATATCACTGCTATTTTTACAGTCGCTTATGCTGCACTTGAAAATAGGCTATCAGCAGTAAGGGACGATATCCTGCTGATTAAGGACCCTTCTGTCAGACAATATTATGAGGCATTGTTACAGGTAGAGGAAGGACACTATGAAGAAGCAGAAGAAATGAGCTCCACGCTGACAAAGCCATGGATGGGAGAGTCATTGAAAGCAGAGCTTCTTCATAAGAAGGGACTGTTTGAGCAGGCTGCGGTTCATGAAACAAAGGCGATTGAACTTACGAAGGGAATGCAAAGATATCTAAGTTAAAAAATATAAATCAATTTGAATGGCTGTTTTCCTGGGCTGATGGTAAATAAATCAACTCCGTCCAACCACAACATACTTTTCTTTTCTAAAGCCACCATCCATGTAAAAAGTGTAGATAAGGGTTTTTCTGAATAAAAGAAGGCTTTCCCGAAGGGTCCATCCCTCAGAGAAAGCCTTTTATTTATTTCTTCCTGATCGGTATCCACACTTCACACCTGTAATTTTCATCGTCTATATCACCTGGAGGGTATAATTCAAATTCAGGTCCTCCCMCATGTTCATAGCCTGTGGACGGAAACCATTCAGAATAAATCCGCTGCCATACATTTTGGATCGCCTGAGGCATGGGGCCGACAGATTCAAATACTGCCCAGGTGGATGCCGGGATTTCCTTCACTTCAAATTTCTCCTGCGGTTTGTCTGTTTGGGCTCCAATGAAATAAGTGAACTCTTCCTTTGGGTGGTCGAACTCCATGCAGATACCTAATAGGTCTTTCGCTCCGGCAGCTTCACAGATTTCCCTATCGAGTCCTTTTCGGTTGACTTCATCCCATAATACCGGAATGTCTTTTTTATTTTCCCCGTTTGCAGCCAATACCTTTTTGCCGATTCCTGCTGCTTTAAATCCTTCTTTTTCAATAATTTTGTAGTTCATTTCTTTCTCTCCTTTTAATTGAATTTGAAAGGAAATGCGAGGAAAGGCCTTTAAGGACACTTCCTGATTCCGTACCTGTGAGGGAGAAACACCATGTGCCCTTCTGAACGCTTTCGAAAACGATTCAGGTGTTTCATAGCCATACCGGAGGGCGGTATCAATCACTTTTGCCCCCGAATTCGACAGCTCCTGTGCCGCCAGTGTCAAACGGCGCTTCCTGATATACTCTGCTACTGTGAAGCCCGTCAGCATACTGAACATCCTCTGGAAATGAAATTTACTGCTGTATGTTAAGCGAGCCAGCTCCTCCATCTCGATATTCCCCTGTAAATTCTCTTCTATATAGCCAATACACTCATTCATCCTTAGCAGCATTTCCATCACAGTTCCCCCTTGCTCTCTAAGAATATCACCTTGTTAATGCAGGAACCTGTCGCCGACTGCTCTCCTATGACAGGTGTGGTTACCTTACTGTTCGGCAGAAAAACTGGATTCCCTTCCGTATTTTCGTATAAAAGGAAGCGAGAAAGTTAAAAGAGCGGCAGCCATTTCAAGAATCCCGCCATATGAAAATATTCTGAGGCGCCGTCCACTCCATCACCCATCCCGCTGCAGCCTGGGCAATCGGCACAGCTCTAGGTAAGGAGGAAGGGTAAAATATCATAAATTCCGAAGAGCCGGTTCCTCGGTGGGATATTTAATGTTTTCTCTATGGACTTGAAGAGAGGCGCTTTTCTTTCTTGGTTATCAGGAATTTACTATTCAACAATGGTGAGATTTTTCGATGTTTATTTTAAATGCAACAAATTTCAAGAAAAGAACCTCATTAAAAAAAACACCTATCCTGCGATAGGTGTCTCTGCCCTTTGCTTCCATTATTATAGAAGCTTACAAAAAGCATTTATAATAAACTCACCCTGTGCGGTATGCAATAAAAATATTGAATTTCGATAAAAAAAGGACAGACTGGTCCCTTTAAAAGTGAAGTATCAAAAATTTTAGTTGCATGCTGGTTCTCAGGGATATTATTCAACACAGGGTGAACCTCCTTTTAAATTCAAAATCTTTATGGTGACAGTCACACCCCGAGTTATGTCACAAATTGTCGACACGCTCACTCTACTTCCATGTTCTGAGGCGGAAGGTATTTAGTGAAATAAGCACCAGTTATCAAAAGGACGACTGTAATCCCCCAGCTGATAAACCCTATAAAGTCGAACCAGAAGGCAAACAGATTAACCACCGCAATGAGGTAAAAACATATGGAAGTTAAAGCTGTTTTAATACCGGTGATGCCCGCTGCCTTCCTTTTCCTATATACATAAATTCCAGAAATCAGCAGGGCAGCAATCAATACGACACTCAAGACAGCCTGATTCATTTCTAATTTCCTCCTTTACCTCATTCGACATATAACGGGGTGTGACTGTCACGCCCCGGTTATTCCTTGTTTATCCAGAAGATCTCTTATTCTCCCTAACTGCTCGTCATTTTCAACGATGACATAGTTCGGCTGTATCACTTTATTTCTGATTTTAAAGCTTAATTTATAGCCATTATCCGCTCTCTCATCCAATCCGTACAATTCATGCCAGCGTATAATCTTTTCGGTTTCATAATGCTTTACTTCCGATAATGGATAGTACCTCGCGTTCAGGATGATTCCCTTCGGCAGTATGAAAAAATTCCCGCGATGTCTGATGGCGCTTAAGATGATAAAAAAGAAGTATGCTGAAATAGAAAAAAGCGAGTCCAGCCAGTCGGTTGCCAGCAGAACAACAAGCAGGATGACTAGCAAAATCACAGACCCATAAGTTCCCCAATTTACCACTCTATATGATTTTGACTCCTTGGTGAGCGGTTCCATCTCCAGCCATTCGCCAGGCAGCAAAATGCTGGAGAACTCTTCTTTGCTTTTGGGATAAAGTGCATCCGTGGATGTCTCTGCTGCTTTCTTCAAATTAAAGCGGTATCGCAGTATAAAATAGATTCCGAGTAGGAACACCAATAGAAAGAACACATCAAGCATAGTAAAGCCCCCTTTTACAGCCCCATTCACTTATCCAATTATCTCATAAACAAAATTGGAAATTAACCCCTGAACCAATAGCCAAAAAAACTGGGCTGCCGACCAGCCAGCCTCCTGCCAATTTTAAATTAAAGCTTCTCTGCCATTTTTCTAAAAAAGGGAACAGCTTTGTCATCCGGAAGATTCTTTTCGATCCACTTCAATTCCCCGGAGTATAATTCTATGAGCAGAGCTGCCGCTTTTTGATGATTTTCGGGATTTAAATGCTTATAAATTTCATTCACTTTTGCCAGTTTATCAGCTGGCAGCAAGGCTCCCAATGCTTTCATTCCAAGCTGTGCCCGCTCGGGATGATATCTGTGAAGAAGAACCTTCGCCATTTTGAACATCCCGTGCTGCAAGACCTCAACACCCCATAGAGCATTTCCCCTGTTATAAGCTTTCCGGTATTGAAACAGAAACCAAGGAACATCAATCGCCAGCTCATAAAATTCTTCCGGAGACAATAATAGATTTTGGGTGGCTTCGTATTTTCCCAGCAGATTATCCGGGTCATACACCACTCTGAAGTAGTCTTTTTCCTTGAAACTCTTCTCTGTCACCGTGAATAAATCGACATGAAGCATATCATCGAACACCGCGATGATTTGCGGGGCGATTATAAAAATATCATCGTAGAATAATAAATTCCTATAGGCACTTAAGTGTTCAATCCGCCTCTTCAGAAACGCTTCTTCATCTTCCTCTTTTACCAGCACATACAGGTCCACATCTGAATGCTCATCTTCTTCTCCTCTGCCCATTGAGCCTTTCAAAAATATAGCCTGTACCCCTTCATCCTTCCGTAAACTTTCTGTAATTCTCTGCACTGCTGTTTCCTGTCTCAACATGCTCTCCCCCCTTAAAGTAAATATTACGCCATTATATTCCAATTTAACTCCTTTTTCAAGAAGAGAAATGATTTCCCGAGCTTGGATAAATTCATTCGGGTATCAATAAAGCCTCCTTTTATGTTCAGAAGAGGAGGCTTTATTGTGAGGAACAATACGTTTTGTACTCTTAATATAATGGCAACTGCACGTCCGTTTTGAATGCCATTTTTATTGATCTTTCCTGCAAAAAGCTGCAGATATCATCATAATATTAAAAAGGGTATGCACTTATCTGGAGGGAAATCAGATTCAGCATAAGACCTGCTAAATAGAGGAAAAAACTTCCCTTAATTCGAAATTTATAGCGTAAAAGGTTGAAATAGAGGAAAAATTTTCTCTTATTGACTTGAGAAACTCGAAAACAGGTGACTTTTGCGTGCTTAAGGGAAAAAACTTCCCTTATTTATCCCAAAACAAGCTCCCTTCAGCACTTTAACGGTAAAATCTTCCCTTATTTTCTTTTAATTAGCCTCCTTTTGTATCCTTTGTAACTATCAAACAGCACTATCCTCGAAAACAGCCTTACTAAAGGACATGCTATCTTATTTGACAACTATCCCTGGATACTAAGGTTTTTGGCTTAACGGGTTATCTCCGGTGAATTAAAGTGCACCTTTCAAACCAAAAAAGCTGCAGCAAAGGACTAAAAGAAGCTGTTTTAAAAGATTACGATGAACCTGTGAGTGAGCTTTTATTAAAAATTGTCCTTTGTATCTCTACTAAAGAAACCTGCCCAATACCTCGGCGAGTTTTTCCTTTTACAGATAAATAAAAAAACACCTTGAAAGATTCCAAGGTGTCCGTTTATGCCTTATATTTGTTGAAAGTTCCTGATATTATTGGCTTCCTTATCTGTTATATAGCCTTTTTCTATAAATCTATTGAGATGGTTATCGGTGAATGTGTAAGTTCCGTCTGCCTTTTTTTCTTCGTAGAATGATTTGATAATATTGAACATTATTTCTTCCTCCTATATTGTAGATCATCATTTAATTATTTTTTTGTTTTTTCGATATAGATTTATTCCCCATTGACCAGCTCGGTAAACATGGAATCTTTCTCAATTAGCGATTTCTTATGATAAAGAACATCCCGGCGCAGTGTAACTTCCAGCGTCCGGTTGTTTAGCCACCTCCAGCTCTCTCCAAGTGAAGGTGTAATCCTGCCTTTGTGGTCAGCTCTTACCGCTTCTTCCATTGTATTGAATAAAACATATAACCAGTTTAGTGGAGAAGGATCCACAACATGAAGTATCCCAGTGGTACTAATTAATTTCTTGTCCTTGTTCAGGTGCACATCCCCCTGACACAATACCTTTCATTTATACGCATGAGGTACTGGATTCATTACTTATGGAGAAATTGATTTTTGAACGTATAGGTTTTGCCTTCCTCGGAAACAGCCGGCTCTTCGGCTGCCATTCCTAAAACGGGTTCATCCCCTTCGCCCCAAAGGTATAAACCACCCGCGAAATAAACAGACTGTTTTTGCAAAACTTTAATATATTTAAAAATAACCTGATTTTTGTTCGCCAAAATCCGGCGCGTGACTGCCGCTCGGCCACAATAAAAAAGCACCCCAAATTGGAGTGCTTTTCAGGTATTTAATTTTAAAAAGCAGGATCCGCTATCCCTGTTTTTTCATAGCCGGCAGAAACCTGCCTTCGCCCTATTAATAAGGATCAGCTTCATGGCCTTTCTTAGAAGCATCATCTGCTGCTTGATTGGCACTTAAAGAGCCTTGGCCATATCTGGTTTTACCTGATTCACGGCCTGGAACTTTGTCTAGTTCCACGTCTTTCATTTCTTTCATTTCCTTCATCTTCATTTCAATGCCTTCCTTCACCCGGCGGCCGTAATCTTTATCCGCTTGCGTAAAGTAATCGATCATGGCATCTTGAATTTTTTTATCACAGATTGCAAGGGCATCAGAGAGGTTCTTGATTAATTCATCGCGCTCCCAATCTTCAAAGCTCCGGTATGTGTCCCCTGCTTGGCCAAAGTTATTTGGACGGTCAATCGGCGCAGTCATAGCTGCTGCGTTATAGGTTGGACGATGAGGTTTGCGTCCTTCTGGATCCGCTTCCTTAAATCCGCCGAGCATGGATGGCTCATAATTGATATGCGGATTTTCACCGGATTCTTTAGGATCGCGCACATCCATCTGCCCGCGCTGCTGGTTTGTATGAACAGGCGCTTTTGGTGCGTTCACCGGAAGTTTCAGATAGTTTGCCCCGACACGATAACGCTGGGTGTCAGAGTAAGAGAATGTACGTCCCTGAAGCATCTTATCGTCTGAAAAGTCCATTCCATCAACCAAGACTCCAGTACCGAAGGAAGCTTGCTCTATCTCGGCATGAAAGTCCTTGGGATTGCGGTCGAGGACCATACGCCCGACAGGCAGCCAAGGAAATTTATCTTCCGGCCAAAGTTTTGTATCATCAAGAGGATCGAAATCAAGTTCCGAATGGTAATCATCTTCCATGATCTGAACAAACAGCTCCCATTCCGGATACTCCCCGCGCTCAATTGATTCATACAGATCTTGAGTCGCATGAGCTACGTTCTTGGCTTGAATAGAATCTGCCTCATCCTGGGTCAAGTTGCGGATACCCTGTTTCGGCTCCCAATGATACTTCACCAAGACCGCTTCGCCCTTATCGTTCACCCATTTATATGTGTTGACGCCGGAACCCTGCATATGACGGTATGTAGCTGGAATGCCCCATGGTGAAAACAGGAATGTGATCATATGTGTCGCCTCTGGTGTACGTGAAACAAAATCAAACATCCTTTCCGGATTCGGTACATTTGAAGCTGGATCTGCTTTAAAAGCGTGAATCATATCCGGAAACTTCATTGCATCACGGATAAAGAAAATTTTAAGATTGTTTCCGACAAGGTCCCAGTTTCCTTCTTCCGTATACATTTTCACTGCAAATCCGCGCGGGTCACGAGCCGTCTCAGGAGAATCCTTCGCCCCTGCCACTGTTGAGAAACGGACCATTAAAGGTGTTTTCTTTCCTGCACCTGAAAATACTTTTGCACGTGTATATTTTTCTACCGGTTCATCGCCGGCTTTTCCATATGTTTCAAAGTATCCGAATGCTCCTGAACCGCGGGCATGCACCACACGCTCCGGTACTTCTTCCCGGTCAAAGTGGGATATCTTCTCTATGAAATGATAATTCTCAAGGGTAGCTGGTCCCCGGTCTCCAACCGTACGTGTATTTTGGTTGTCATAAACGGGGTGTCCCTGACGTGTTGTCAGAGTCTCTTTTTTCTCCCCGTCCTTTCCGCCTGATTGGTTCATATCTTTTTCATCTGCCAAAAAAATTACCTCCTTTAAAATCACTTTTACTGTTATACCCTCTTTTGAGTGGTATATTCATGAAATTCATGATTAAATTGGGATTTTTTTGAATGATTAACTTCCCCCCAGGAACTGCTTTACTTCTACAGAAACCAGGTGTGACTTTTACTTTTAAAAAGTCTGTTTTCGCATACATTGCTGCTGTTAAAAAAAATCTTTCCGCTCCAATCGCTCTACGTAAAAAAGAAGGACGTAAAATGGCATCTACAATGCAAAAAAGTTAACTTATAGAGACTAAAAAAAGCCTGATAAGAATGACTTATCAAGCTGCATTGACTTCTTTTTTCTTTTCTCTTTTTAGTTTATGCCCCTGCAGAAAATAGTAAAGCAGTATTCCTGCCAAGATATAACCAGTACTGTAGGTGTACAAGTCACCTAGGCTGATCTTGGCTGCTGCAAGACCAACCAGGAATGAACCCAGCCCGATTCCTATATCGAAAATAGACAGGAAGGTTGCGGTTGCCATGGCTGCCCGTTTAGGAGGTGACGCCTGAATGGCAATCGTTTGAAAGGTTGGAAACAATGTACCCCAGCCCAATCCGGCAAAGGCAGCGGCTGCCAAAAAGAAAATGGCAGACTGAGCAGTGCCCAGGATCAACATCCCCGCAGCGAACAAAACAATGGCAGGATAAACAATGAAGTTGGGGCCGTGCAGATCGTACCACTTGCCTGTGAACGGCCGGGAAAGCAGCAGTACAACGGCGTATACCACAAAGAAGAAACTGGCCACATGGCTGAGGCCGATTTCTCCCGCATAGACGGATACAAAGGAGAGGATCGATGAGTAAACAATCGCAAAAAAAGCACCTGCTAATGCAACTGGAACCGCTTTGATTTCGAAGACTGCCTCTTTCCAGTTCACCCGTACAAGCTTTCTGTCCTCCTTCTTCTCTTCTTTCATTCTAATTAACAGTCCTGATAAAAGCCCCAAGAATGCTGCCGATCCGGCAATTTGCAGCATGATGGTTATTCCCCAGTTATGAAGAGCAGTCAATCCAAGGAATGGTCCGATTACCATGGCAAAGTTGGAGGATAGAATGAAGTAGCCCATCCCTTCGCCTCTTCTGGAATCCGGAATCGTAGTCGCGGCTATAGAACCCGCCGCTGTCGTCGCCATCCCAAAACCAATTCCATGAATGAACCTCACCAGGAACAATACCTCAAGGCTGTCTGCTAAAAAATACAGCAGGCTTGCTGCAAAGAATACAATTAACGAACAGAGCAAAATCACCCTGCTCCCATACTTTTCAATCCACCTGCCTGAAAAAGGGCGAATAAGGATGGCAGAAATAAGGAAGATCGTGATCATCAATCCGGCCTGTGATTTTTCACCGTTCAAGTGATCAACAACATAAATGGGAATCGTGACGAGCAGGAAATAAAATGTCATGAATAAAAAGAAATTACTGATACTGATACCGATAAAATTCCGTGTCCATAAAGGCGGTTTGTTTTCAATCATGCTGCATTACCTCTTTCTAAATCTGTTTGAGCCATTCATTCAAAATCTTTTGCAAGTTTTCTTGTGATGGAGAAGAAAGCTTCCTTATTAACTCTTCATTCTTCTCAAGAACTGCTTTTTCCCACACCGGGAACTCTGCTTCTGCTTTTGGAGATAACATGATATATTTTTTTCTTTTATCTTCGTCACTGGATTTCTGCTGAATGAATTCCTGTTTTAAAAGTCTCTGAATCGTCCGGGTCATTGGCGGTGCTTCCACCGCAAGATATTCACTTAAGGCTTTTTGTGTCAGCGTCCCTTTTTCTCTCAATACATATAGGACCGACCACTGCGCGCTATAAAGTCCATAAGGTTCCAATGCCTCATTCAGATGCTTGGTCAACCTTCTCGAAAGTTGATTGACTGAATGAAATAGCATATGATTATTTTCTTTCAAAATCTCCACCTCAATTGAGTTAGTTATCTGGGTAATTAAAACCTTAATCAGTATACCACTTTATACTTACCTAGGTAAGTACTTGAGTAACAATTTAAGTGTTTTTCTTCTCGTCACACTATTGTATGGAAGCCTTCTATGGTAGCTGGTGGTTAAAACCGCTAATAATCTTGCTTTTCTGTTCAATCAGGGTATTAACCGGTATTTATCCTCTAATCGAGTTCTTTTATGAGGATTTCACTTATTAAACAAACAAGTGTATGAAGAATAATCCATCAGGCAAGAGTGATACTAAACGAAAAAATAGGATGATTGTATGATATTGATGTGGAGTACCATTGTGGTTGCAGTTTTTTTAGCATGGAAGATTCCCAGCAAGCTTTCTCCGTTAGAAATGTATGCTTGTTCCATCTTCTCAATCTATTTGGCCTTGTTTGCTGACTCTATCCTTGGCGGTATGTATCATCTCTATGCCTACTTCAAACCGGGAGTTGAGTTGATTGATTATGCGGCCGCAATCGGCATTTATCCAGCAATCACCATCCTCTACCTCAGCCTGTTTCCATTTGAAAGACCGATTTTGTGGAAGATCTCCTATGTTCTCATTTGGACTATCTTTTCTTTATTTTACGAATGGGCCGCTGCCAGCCACTCCTCCCTTTTTATGTATTCAGGCTGGAAACTAGTCTATTCCGTACCAATTTATCCCCTTTTATTTGTTATACAGCTTCTCAATTATAAATTAGTCAAAAAGCTGATTTCTCATAAGTAACGAGGTATGCAGATGGTCGTATTAATTTCTATTGCAGTCACTTTATTGTTGGTTTACTTCCTCACGCCCAAAAAGTTAAAACGCATTGAAATTTACAGCGTTTTCTTTAGTTCGCTTTATTCCGCTCTGGCTTTTGATGCTCTATTCAAAGGCAGGTTCAATCTCTACTACTATGGAAGTGATGCGGAAGTCCATTATATAGATTTCATGTTCCGTCTCTGTTTGTACCCCTTAACCTGCTTAATTTTATTGAATTTGTTTCCACAGAAGCTCAGCATGGCTTGGCGGATTCTTTATCTTATTGGATGGGCTTTATTGCTGACGCTGATAGAGTGGGGCATGGTCCAGTTGTCTGTCATTAAGTACGATGGCTGGAAGCTTTATTATACTCCTTTGAAATATGGTTTGATTTTCTGCTTGGTTCTCCTTAACTGGGTTGTCACAAAGAAACTCGCAAAGCAGTCTCCTGCATAAAATCATCCTATTATGGAATAATATACCTATTCTACTACTTTGGAGGTTACATATGCGTACCGAAAATCACTTCGTAGTAATGATTTTCTTCTCATTGCTGAGCTTGGCTGCAACCATAATTTTCAGTGGGACACTTCTATCCAGAACAAACGAACTGCTTTCAAAATTCGAGGAATCTGAAAAATAAAAGTAATATTGCACCTTAATTCACTAAGAAGGATCATCCCTTTTAGTAAATTAGAGAATGAAAGCAGCAAAAAACCTCCTCGTTCCCTGAAACGAGGAGGTCTCTGCGTTATGTGGTAGAAATTTCGGTTTAACTGTCACAACCCGATTTTGGCTCTCTTCGTCTGAAAATCATCATCGGAATAGTACGTATTTTTGACAAGTACGTTCGGTCCCAGGCATTTGACAGCTGGGCAGTGGCAGCTCAAAGACCGGGCTGTTTTCGTCTGGTTCCAGCTTTCATATGCTTCTGTCAGTGTTGTGTCCTGGATGTTGCCCAATCCTGGTTCGTCCCCGAAATCCGTTACGATGATATCTCCTGAAAATATATTTACATTCAAGCGGGAACGGCCGTCCGGATCATTCCTGACCGTGACATTTTTTTCTTTATAAAGACGCTGATACAGTTCAAGCTCTTCTGAGGATGAACTGCAAGGATAGAATGGAAGCGTTCCGAACAGCATCCATACCTCTTTATTGCGATGGTCCAAAAGTCTCTTGATCGCCTCCCGGATTTCATCGAGATTCAATGTTTCCAAATCTTTCGCGAAATCGACAGGATACATCGGATGCACCTCATGGCGCGTACACCCCATTTCAATAATATGGTCATGAATTTTTTCCAAATAAGGAAAAGTCCGTCCATTAAGCATGGTTTCGGCTGATACCATGACCCCTTCGCTAGATAACCGTTTTGAGTTTTCAACCATGCGTACAAAGTAACCTGCTCTCTGCTTCTCGGAAGGCTTTCTGTCCATCCTGGCAAATCCTGTTTCTGCAAACTCTTCAACTGTTCCCCAGTTATGGGAGATATGAAGCACATCCAGGTAAGGCACAATAGGCTCATACCTTTCATACGGAAGAGTGAGATTTGAATTAATTTGCGTTTTCACACCACGGGAATGCGCATATTTCAACAGCGGAAGCACATGATTCTCAACTGATTTTTTTGACATCATCGGTTCCCCGCCGGTAATAGAGATGGTCCTCAGAGAAGGAATCTGATCAAGCCTTTTAAAAATCAGCTCCATCGGAAGTGCGTCAGGGTCCTTGTGCTGCAGAGTATACCCTACAGCACAGTGGTTGCAGCGCATATTACAAAGGGTTGTTGTCGTAAACTCGACACTGGATAAAGTCATCCTTCCGTATTCTTCAACATCCATATATGCTTCCCAGGGATCGTTCACAGGGGAGAGCGGCAGGTTTTCTTTCATATTTAAAAGCATCTATGTAACTTCCTTTCAAAATACTCCTATTGAGTCATTCTTCATACCATATGAAATCTTACGGGATTCTATCACTTTTTTCAATGCACTTCTGATCATAGTATAGATTATTGAGCAGCCGGGCAGGTTAATTTTAAGAAAGCTCCAAGTAAAAACTTGAGCACCTCCTGAAAGGAATGAAGTCACAATGGATCTTTGGCTCTTCTGGGCAATACATTCTCTCTCCAAACGCACTGATTCTCTCAACCGGATAATGATGCTGGTTTCTAATAAGATGCGGTATATCTATCTATTTGTTCTGGTGATCCTTTGGTTCCGAAATAAATCCATTCCAAGGGTTGCACTCCTATCAGGGGCATTTTCTCTTTTTCTCGGCAGCATGATCAGAATGTTTCATTTCCGGCCCCGTCCTTTTGTCAACATGCGGGTAGGAATCCTGATCCCTTCAAAACGGAATTCCAGCTTTCCCAGTAAACACACCCTGCTTGCATTTGCTGTTTCGAGTACTATCTTATTTTATCATCGCACGCTGGGCTTGATATTTACCTGTTTGTCTGTACTGACAGGGTTATCCCGCGTATGGGTGGGTCACCATTATCCTTCAGATATCATCGGCAGTGCTTTGATTGGATCTTTTACAAGCTGGGTGGCACACTTTTTCTTCCCCCCCAAAAAGACAGCCCGCTGAGTAAACTGTCTCCTGGATATATTACAAGCTTTTACTAAAAATAAGTATGGGTGATGCTATGCATATTGTATTGACGTTCACATTATTGCTTTTCGGTTTTTTAAAAGGAAATTGGAGGGAATGGGAGAAATATCATCTGACAATTTCCTATGTCATTATATGCAATCTCCTTTATAATCATATTGCTCAGGATAAACTGCTTTGGGAATATTCTCCGGACTTTTATCCAAAGTCACATATTTTGGTAGACATTCTTTATTCTTTTATCAATCTGCCGGCAATCACCTTGTTATTTCTTACCTTTTTTCCATTCACCGCCTGCCTATTAGTAAAAGTCAGGTTCATAGCCATATGGTCGGGAGCCTCCTTTATAATTGAATACCCTTTTTATAAATTTGAAAAGCTGCTGCTGCAAAACGGTTATGAATATTGGATGGACATCCTCTTTTACATTGTCATGTATAGTATGATCCGCCTGCATTTCTCAAGACCGTTTCTTACTTATTTCCTATCCGCCTTTATTACAATCATGATGATTTGGTTATTTGATATTCCTTTGAGTTGATTTACCTATTCATAAAATTCACTTCTCGAGATGACGAGGACAGGCTGATTTTCTTTGGCTGTTTCCGCAAAGATTGCGGCTATTTAAAAATAATGGATTTCCGCTCCAGGCGAACGACTCCGCTACAATCCTTCCACCTGAAAATGAGGAGGAGTTAAAGTAGCACCAAAAGCGACAATCTTTTAGAAAAGAGCCTTTTATTTTAAAAAACAGCACACCCTTCTCCTGACTAAATCGGGGAGGGGTGTGCTGCTTTAAATATCTCCGCAAAGATTTTTCGGCCTGTTTTAAGGCATGACTTTCACTAAGGTTTCAGTACGACTTTGATGCAGTCATCTTCATGATCATTAAAGATCTTATAGGCGTCTGCAGCCTGATCCATTGGCATAATATGAGAGATGATCTCGGTCGGATTCAGCTCGGCAGACGTAATTTTCTCAAAAAGCTCCGGCATGTAGTGAACTACAGGGGCCTGGCCCATCTTCAAGGTGACGTTCCTCTCAAAGAAATTGCCCAGCGGGAACATGTTGTACATCATGCCATACACTCCTGTCAGCTGGACGGTACCGAATTTCCTGACAGCATCTTTCGCAATATTGATTGCACTCAGCGTTCCGCCTTGAATTTTTAACTTCTGCTCCACTTTTTCGAGTGCATTCTTTTCACCATCCATACCGACACAGTCAATGACGATGTCTGCTCCTCCGCCGGTTACTTCTTTCAGGTGATGTCCCATTTCCTTGAATTCATCAAAATTAAAGATTTCTACATTATTATTTTGTTTGGCTTTATTCAGTCTGTAAGGCAGATTATCTACAGCAATGACCCTGCCGGCGCCTTTCATCCAGGCAAATTTCTGGGCCATCAAACCAATGGGACCGCACCCGAGGACAATGACTGTATCTCCCGGCTTCATTCCAGAGTGCTCAATACTCCAGTAAGCGGTCGGCAGCACATCAGACATGAACAACAAAGCCTCGTCTGCTAAGTCACATGACTCCGGCACTTTAAATGGCATCGCGTTCCCAAAAGGAACCCGTAAGTATTCCGCCTGCCCGCCCGGATGGTTACCATATTGCTCGGTATATCCGAAGTATCCTCCAGTATCTTTATGCGGATTGGCATTATCACATTGGCTTTCCATATCATGCTGGCAGTAAAAGCAGTGTCCGCAGGAAACGTTGAAAGGAAGAACGACTCTGTCCCCTTTTTTCACCCTCGTAACATCAGGACCCGTTTCCTCGACGATCCCCATAGGTTCGTGACCAATGATATAGCCTGGTCTCAATGGCAGGTTTCCTTGATACAAATGAAGATCAGAACCGCAAATCGCCGTGGATGTAATTTTGACGATAATGTCATCCGGCTTCTGGATCTTCGGGTCTTCAACCTCTTTAACTTGGATATCCTTTGAACCCTGATACGTAACAGCTTTCATAATCAGCCTCCTAATTGTGGAATATAAAACTATACCCCCTTGGCAAAAAAGTATTCTGGCTGAAGATGAGTTTTTCCTTATTCTGTATCTACTATTTAAGGCTGATTTTTTCGGACTTTAGGGGGGAGTCCTATCAACGAAAATGATGGTTCTATGGACGAAATCTCCTTCTCTATCAACGATTTTCAGGGTCCTATCAACGATTTCAGCACTTCTATCAACAACTTTCCCCTCTCAATCAACGATTTCCTATTTTTGACGCTGGGGAATCAGGCAGTTCCTCCACTCAGCGAGAGAGCAGTGCTTCACGTAAAAAACAGATTGTGAAAGATATGTGAAAACCGTTGCCAAACCGGTCCAACGGGAGTATATTATAAGTGTAGAGAGTAAGTGAAAACATTCACAAACTTAAAGCATAAGATCCTCACCACCTGCTCTCTAAGCAAATCGAAAGCTGGCCGGCTTTAACTCAAATTTTCTCGACTAAATATGTGAAATTATTCACAAACACTAAGGAGATGTTTATAATGAGATGGTGGAAAACTCCTCAAGCTGCGATGGTCTGGACTGTATTAAGAATATGGCTCGGGATTCAATGGCTTGAAGCCGGCTGGCATAAAGTAGCGGATGGTTTTGATACAACTGGGTTCCTGCAAGGCGCAATAGCTAAGGCAGGCGGTGAACAGCCGGCCGTACAAGGCTGGTATGCAGCCTTCCTTGAAAATGCTGCTCTTCCAAATGCAGAACTCTTTAATATCTTGATTCCTTGGGGTGAAGTACTGGTAGGTCTCGGCCTTATCATGGGGGCGGCAACAATCCCGGCTTTACTTGCAGCAGCATTCATGAATCTAAACTTCCTGCTGGCTGGCACAGTAAGCACAAACCCTGTTCTCTACACTGCAGCAATCATCCTTCTTTTCACTGGAGGCGGAGCTTACTTCTGGGGAATCGATCGGTTTGCTCTCCCTTATATCCAAAAAGGATTGGCCAACAGGAAAGCCCGCAGAGGCGGAAAAGCTGGCCATAAACATGCTGTCCTTCACTAATTAAGAAACCGCAAATAGAATATAAGGAACCGCGCGTCTCCCCTGTTTAAATAGGGGAGATGCGCGGTTCTTCACGTGGGCCAGATACATTTATTACTACACCCCTCTCTATACCTCCTTCCTTTCATACCTTATGAAGGCCTCCGCTTGTACCTTTCCTCCTGTTTCTAGAGATCTCCACTGCCAATTCCACCACTCTAAATTTTTCATCTCTCTGCCCAAGTGACACATAGAAAGCTTCTAATGAACACTTCGGCTGCATTTCACAAATCAAGTGGCACATAGAAAGCTTCTAATGAACACTTCGGATGCATTTCACAAACCAAGTGGCACATAGAATGCTTCTAATGAACACTTCGGATGCATCTCGCTATTCAAGTGGCACATAGAATGCTCCTAATGAACACTTCGGATGCATTTCACAAACCAAGTGGCACATAGAAAGCTTCTAATGAACACTTCGGATGCATTTCACTATTCAAGTGGCACATAGAAAGCTTCTAATGAACACTTCGGCCGCATTTCACAAGCCAAGTGGCACATAGAGTGCTTCTAATGAACACTTCGGACGCATCTCACTATTCAAGTGGCACATAGAATGCTCCTAATGAACACTTCGGCCGCATACACCCATGGATACCGCCGCCTATAATAATCCAATTGTACATATCTTCCTTTGTCCTTTTACCAGCTGGACTTTTTCACTCCAGGAACCTGTCCTTTATGTGCCAGCTCCCTGAAAGCAATACGGGACATTTTAAATTTGCGAAGATATCCGCGCGGGCGCCCTGTGACTTCACAGCGATTTTTCAACCGTGTGGGAGAAGAGTCTCGAGGCAGTTTTTTCAATGCTTCATAATCCCCTTTTTCTTTAAGCTCTCTCCTTAACTCCGCATATCGTTCAACAATTTCCTGACGTTTTTTCTCTTTAACCACTTTGGATTTTTTGGCCATTTGTTATCTTCCTCTCTGATGAATGCGTAATCATTACGATTTATAGAACAAAAAATTTTATATCATAAACAGGAATTGCATAATTCTGTTGTTTCGACTTCCGCTATTTCCCTTGACGTGATCCGAGTAATCAATCCATCTTGCATTAGATTCTTTTCGCTTTAGCTTTTCATCAATTTCGCTTTCAATTTCCTTCATCAGAACCATCAGCTGTCCATACGTCATATTAAAGCGGGATGCCGCCTGTTTATGAGGTGCGTGTTTGACAAGCAGGGACATGAACTGTTCGGAAGTGTTTGATTGGGAAGCCAGTTCATCTTCCACTCCGACCACATATTGATAAACTTCTCTCTTATGAGGAGGAAGTCCGTTTACAATTTCCCGCGCCAGGATTTCCATTAAATGTTCGTTCATATCATTCATCCTCCGAGTTAATTCGAGCGTTCCATATTGTATTTTTTCAGGAAACGGTCTGCCCGGCCTCCCCGGTCGGCGAACTTCTGAACTCCGGTGTAGAACGGATGAGTGTCCGAACTGACTTCCACTTTTATCAGAGGATACGTGGTGCCATCTTCCCACTCAATTGTTTCAGTTGACCCTATCGTCGAACTTGTTAGAAATTTATATCCGCTGTTTGTATCCATGAAGACTACTTTTTGATAATCAGGGTGAATTCCTTGTTTCATTTTAGAAAACCTCCAGTAATTTTATTAAATCGTAATTATTACGATTAAGTTCTATCCATTATTAAAACAGAAAAAAATAGTCTTTGCAACCCTAAGGTTTTCAGAAAAAAAGCACAAGCGCACCTTTCAACCCCACAGGCAAATATTCCAAAGAGGAAAAAACGGAAGTCCGTTCCAGTGGATAAGACCCTCGGGCGCTGAGCAGGATTCAGAAACGCTCCCGCTCCCTATTTGCGGACTATATCAAAAAAAGACGGCACTAAATCTTGATGGTTATTGCCGTTCGAAAAAGATTCTTACTTCTGTGCATGGCTGCCTTCTGCTGAGGTATAAAAATGCGCAAGCGCCCCTTTTAGCCCCGACAGGCAAATGTTCCCCGCAGAAAAAAAGGCGGTCTTTCCTTTATTGTCCGGGGGTTATTTGATCCCGAGGGGCTGAGCGCTGAAGCTGGATTCAGAAACGCTGCCTAATTTTCGCTCTAAGAATTTTATACTTTCTTATCTTTTACAATATTCCTGCTTTGCCCGACTTCTTTATCACATCAAAAAACGGATCCGTCAATGGGATCCGTTTTTTGGCATCTGTTTATTTATCATCCGGACGCCTCATATTATATTTTTTCATGAAGCGGTCTGCACGGCCTCCGCGGTCTGCGAATTTCTGCACTCCGGTATAGAAAGGATGTGTGTCTGAGCTGACCTCGACTTTAATGAGAGGATAGGTGTTTCCATCTTCCCATTCTATCGTATCCGAAGTTTTTAAAGTGGAACTGGTCAGAAACTTATAGCCGCTGTTCGTATCCATAAAAACTACTTTTTGAGTGTTTGGATGTATTCCTTGTTTCATTGAGAAAACCTCCTTTTTGATTATATTCTTAATCGCTATGAGGATGGTTATTACTTCTTAAGGATGCAGTCCTTTTCGCAGCACAAAGACCCTCCATATAGTTTGTATTCACGTTTAAACTGCCATTTAAACCTTCAGCCCCCCTGTATTTTACCAGCAATCGTAAATGTAATCCTTTTCCTTTTTCCATGAATCTTTTGTCTGAATGAGCCGTATATAAAACTAGAATAAGTTTTCGATAAGGAAGTGTCTTGGATGAATGATGTAATGAGAAAGGTTGACAGATATAAGGACATTTATTCACAGTTAAGAAGCAATCTGCGCTGGAAGGTATCCGATAGCAGAGCAATTATGATGGCCGCTTCCCTCTATGTGACAAGTGAGCGTGAGTTCGATTTGGATCGTTTTCAGAAGCTTAGTGATTTTATTAAAAATGAGGCCGGTATATTTTCAACACTTAAATCCCAGCTCCGCTTTACCATTGCCGCTATGCTAGACACCCGTTTCAGCAATCCTGAAGGAGCATTTGCCGATTTTAGCAAGAGTTATGAGGCTCTCATAGAAAAAGGATTCAATAGAGGGGTCTACAGTTATATCGCAGCCATGGTTCTGTGCTCTCATGAGGATAAGGCAGACTCAGCTTCTCTCGCCATGCGCATTTTTAAAAAGATGCGGGAAGAACATTTTTTCCTTACTGGCCAGAGTGATTACCCCTTGGCAATGCTTCTGTCAGAGCGAAATCAGGAAATCGATTCCCTGATTGTAAGAATAGAAGACTTTTACAATACTCTTGACCAAAAGGGGTTCCGGAAAGGCAATGACCTGCAGAGTATGAGCCATATTCTGTCTCTTCATGAAAATCCGGATCCAAACGAACTGATATCCCGCTGCACTACCCTTTTTGACCGGATGAGGCAATTGGGGATCAAACCGAAAGCCAACTTGTATCCGCAATTAGCCGTACTTTCCTTCTTATCGGACAGCGAGGATCATCTTTTTGCAATAAAAGATATTTGGGAAACACTAAACGCCGAAAAGCAATTCAAGTGGCATAAGGACATCAATTTCATGATGGCTGTCAGCTTCTATATCTCTGATAAAATTGAGCATTCTTCCCTAGTGGAAACCAGCTTGTATACGACCATCGAGACCCTTATCCAAGCACAACAGGCAGCTTCATTTGCTGCTATATCCGGTGCTGCAGGAGCCTCCAGTACGACAGACGGCTCAGATTGAAACCCGCCTGCATCCTGGCCGTCTTCCGTGCAGCCATCATCGTGCTTGTTTCCATCGGTTTTTATAAAGTTTTCTACAATAAAAAGCCTCACTCTGTTCTACTCTCCCTTTGACCAGGTAACTGGCCGGAAGGAAGTCAAATTCCATGAAGAACAAAAATTGCCTGCCGAAGATGTAGATCAGCGCCATGTCCCGCCCCAACAGGCAAACCTTACTAAAAGAACCCTCACAGAAACCTTGATTCTCTAAATGGTTGCGGGGTTCTTTGTCTATTATTCAAAATCCAATAGGACTTATTGCAGCTGTAGGTATGAGCTATCCTGCTGGACTAGCGGGTTGGTGAAACAAACGGTCAATACCCGATAAACACCCTGCTAAAATTGAAAAAACCCTCTGTAGCAGGGCGATTAACCGATAGACACCAACCCAAGCGAAACCAAGGCTCACCAGCCGCCCCGCAGTGCCGCACATCTGGAAAGATAATAATCTACTCTCCAATTAGCCTTTGCTAAAATAAACATGCCAGGTATCACCACGGACATACTTCTTTATGTCCGCGTGTGAAACCTGGCATCCTGTTTACTGCAGCCCTTCTATATCCATTTCCCGGACAGGTAAAGAGCTTTCACCTGTATCCAGGTAGATGACGTTTACTTTGTCATTTTCTTCAAGGTAGATACTCATCGGGTTGTTTTCCGATGAGACGGTGAAGCCTTTTCCGCCATCCATCAGGAAGTAAACCGTTGTGTAGTCTCCCGTTTTTTCTTTATACACTCGTATGACTGTACCGCTGACTTTCTTTTCTTCCGCTTCCCCGCTTCCATTGACGCTGCCGCCGCCACGCTGCAGAGCAGTTTTATACAGCTTGAGCGCCTGATTTGGAGTATTTGCATATACGGAGATTTCCGGATTTGCCGCCGAGACAATGAAATAATTCTGGAGGAATCCATTTGGATCAAGCACCGGCGTCAGCCAGCTTGCTTCACCATAGAAGTTATACAGGATCGGCATTTCCCCGCTCCATTTTTTCTCGATGAATTTCTTCTCGATGATTTGGAGATTTCCCTGTGAGTCCATGTACGACCTTTCCAGATTACCTGTATAGAATGTTGCTTCACCCGTTCTTGAATTTGTTAAGGAATAGCCCAGCATACTGTCCACTCCTTCTTTTGGAGAAGTAAAGTCTGTAAAGTAAAACATTTCTCCGTTCTCATCGAAGATCGGGCTCACATTTGCCTCTGTTCCTTCATCTGATGGCAGCTTTACTTCTGATTTCCCGAACAGGCTGTTCCAGAAGCCCTGCACATAATTTCCGTAATAGCTGTTCTGCAGACTGACCGTTTCCGGGGATACTGCACCATCTATAAAGTCAGGTGCATCCTCCAGTTTATACGATTCCACCTTTCCGTTTTGCGGATCGACCACCACGATGCCATTTGCCTTAAAGCCGTTCCTGGCAGAGATGAATTCTCCATAAGTACGGACATAATACGGTTTTCCGTTCTCATCCACTTCAAGCTGAACATCGCCATTGAATATCTGTTTCGGATAGTTCATCCGGATATGGCGCTCGATGTTCTTATGAAAATAGGAAGAAGGTGTATAGACCATCTTTTCCTTCACAAACTTTGGATTGTCTGATGAATCTGTTGCACTGATAGTGAAATACCCTGGTGTTTCGTCTCCTTTGAACCATTTGAAAAATCCTGAGAATTCCACCGGAGCGATGTATACATAGTCGCCATTCACTTTTTGAATCTGGAGGTTTCCAAGCTCGTAATAACTTGTATCTGGTACCTGCCCAAAGGCCTTTTTCATTTTATTACGGGCAAACTTCGGCGGTACGCTGGCCGGTGTCTGCTGTTCATCAAATGCCTCTAGTTCCGTTTTTACATCCATTTTGGCAGACTCAAACTTCTCATCTGCATTAAATAGGAACGCCGTCAGCAGGTAGGCGCCTGCCAGCAGGGTTACTAAAAACACAGAGCTCTTAATCAGCCGCTCCTTCCCCGCAGCCAACATGGCACCTGCACCAGAAGCAATGATCAGTAATAGCCATACAGATGAAAAGTTACGATCCAGATTGCTTAGATAATAAAATCCGAACGCTGCTGCAACTGTGATGAGAAGAACCCCCGCAGTCCCAGCGGCATTAAAATGGCTTTTCTCTTTTTTTCCGGTCCTTCCACCTTGAAGCGGCACCAGCAGCACAGAAATAACCACACCCACTATAATTGAAAATAAAAAAATGCTTCCCATATTTTATATGTTTCCCCTTCCAGGAGTAGAGTTGATTTGCTACCTATCTATACGGATGAAGCCGGGATTTGGTTTCATTTTGTTTGATGCGGTCTCAAGGAACTTGGCTGTGACTGAAGTCCTCTCCTTCTAAAGCCTGATAAAAAAACATCCCTGCGATTGTTAATTCCAAGCGTATTTCTGCCTACACTAGTGGTAGAAAGGAGAGGTGAACATGAAACGTTTATTGAAAGATTTATTCAAGAGAACAGACGCTATCGAAGTAAAGCGGATCAGGGATCAGATCATCGACAGACGGGCCGGTCTTTACAATAGAATGTTTTAAGAAGGCTCTTTTTCCGTAAACTTTGCTGCTACTCTATATAAAATTCCAGAGAAAAAATCCAGCACTTGGGATTTTTCCGAAAACCATAATTCATGAGAAAACAGCCTTTAAGAAAGGCACTATCCTTAAGCTTTACAGCCATCTAATAAGAGTTCCAAAAAATTCTGGTAAGCCACAAACAAAAAAAGCGAGTGCACAACCAAATGGTTTTACACTCGCTATTTTCGACAAAAATCGAGGTGTGACTGTCACACAGAACTATTCCTCCGCCGGGGAGGTTTTCCTCAAGAAGAACGACAGAATGATTCCTATTCCTGCCACGACTCCCGCTGCGATGAAGGAAACATTGACACCGTGCACCAGTCCTTCCATCCCGTATTCGGAAGGATTGAGGGCACTGTTTGTCATGATAGTGACCAGCAGGGCCGTCCCTACTGAACCGGATATCTGTCTCATGGTATTATTCATGGCAGTGCCATGCGGGATCAATCTCGGCGGCAGTTGATTAAGGCCGGCAGTAGTAACAGGCATCATCACAAGAGCTACCCCGAACATCCTTACTGCATTGACAACAGCCATGTAGGTAAAGGAGGTTTCGGTCGTCAAATTGGTAAAGAAGAACGTTGAAACCGTCACAATGGTCAGGCCGACAATCGCCAGCATCTTAGCACCGAATTTATCAAAGATCCTCCCGCTGACAGGATTCATAATCCCCATGATCAGGGCACCAGGCAGAAGCATCAGTCCTGATTCAAAAGCGGAGAACTCGTGCATATTCTGCATATAAATCGGCAGGATGGTCGCTCCTCCGATCATCGCAATGAACATGATCATGCCTATGATGGTTGCCAGAGTGAAAATCCCAAACTTGAATACCCTGAATTCAAGGATGGGCTGTTCCAGCTTGAACTGTCTTTTGATAAAAACATAAAGGGCGAGACCTCCCACCAGCAATGACAGGAGCACCTGCGCGCTTCCCCAGCCGGCAGTCCCGGCCGTGCTGAACCCATAAAGAATCCCGCCGAATCCCAGTGTCGAAAGAATGATCGACAGGACATCCAGCTTCGGGTTCGTCAGTTTTGTTACATTCTTCAACACAAAAAAAGCGATAATGAAATCCATGATGGCAATCGGCAATACAACATAAAAGAGAACCCGCCATGGATATTGGTCGACAAGATAACCTGATAATGTCGGTCCGATTGCCGGAGCAAATGAAATAACCAAGCCGAACAATCCCATCGCCGACCCGCGCTTTTCAACTGGAAAGATGACAAAAAGGACGGTCTGCATCAAAGGAATCATGATGCCGGCACCGGAAGCCTGCACAATCCTTCCAACCATTAAAAAGAAAAAGCTGGGGGCAATTGCACAAATGAATGTTCCTGCCGCAAATAATCCCATAGCAGTCAAAAACAACCGCCGTGTAGTATACCGTCCGATAAGAAAAGCTGTAATCGGAATCATCACCCCGTTCACGAGCATAAACACAGTTGTCAGCCATTGTGCTGTATTAGCGCTTAAATCCAGATCCCTCATGATGTGTGGCAGTGCCGTTGCCAAAAGGGTTTGATTCAAGATCGCTGCAAATGCGCCTGAGATCAAAATAGCCACAATAGGCACTATTTTAAATTCCTGTTCCTCTCTAGTTTCAGGTTTTTCCATCTTTCTCCCCCTTTTGCTTGCATGCAGTTAAACGTTTATATACTTCCCCTACTGCAATAAAAGAAACCACTGCAGCATTATTTCGGATACCGTAATAATTTTAGCCTTTAAAAGCATCTCACGACAACCAATCTGCTTATTATTTTCGTTTTTCGTCTGAGCTAAATCGCTGAATTGATATCTTCTATTGTGTTACTTTAATAATGACTCTTTTCAAATTAGTGAGTATCCTTAGTATTCTGCTATATCCAAAAGCAACAATTAATTACGGAAACAGCATCATTAAAGCATAATGAAAAAGGAGATGACCAAATGCAAAACAAAGAGGAATTGAAGAAGCAAGTTCTTGATGCCTTTCATTTCAGGCATGCGACAAAGCAATTTGATCCTGACAAAAAAATTACCGATGAGGATTTCCGTTTCATTATGGAAACCGGCCGCCTTTCCCCCAGCTCATTTGGATTCGAACCTTGGCGCTTCCTGGTCATTCAGGATCCGGCTCTTCGCGAAAAAATCAAAAATGCTTCCTGGGGAGCCTACACCAAACTTCCTGAAGCAAGCCACTTTGTTATTATCCTTGCAAGAACCAAGGAAGATACCAAATACGACTCTGACTATCTGAAAGATCAACTAAAAAATGTCTCAAAGATTCCCGAAGAGTTTCTGGAAAAATTCCTTGGCAGAATTGAGGAATTCCAGAAAGAAGACTTTAACCTTTTAGAGGGAGACAGACCTCTGTATGACTGGGCTTCCAAACAAACCTATATTGCCTTGGCAAACATGATGACAGCTGCTGCCCAAATCGGGATCGATTCCTGTCCGATTGAAGGATTCAATATTGAGAAAATGAACAATCTTTTACAAGAAGAAGGACTGCTTGAAGACGGACACTTCAGTATTTCTGTTATGGCGGCTTTCGGTTACCGAACAGAAGAACCAAGGCCCAAAACAAGAAGACCCTTTGATGATATAGTTAAATGGGTATAACGAATTGGCCCGGCACTAAATTTTAGTGCCGGGCTTTTCACACAAAAAACGAATTCCAATTTATCCCACCTTGTTTAAGAAGAAGAAGAGGGGGAAAAAAGAAGCAAAGGCAAAAATCATTTTTTGGATGAATGCCTTTAAAGAAATGCTGGTGTAAATCGTCTTAGATGGAAAAAACAATTTTTAAAATTTAAGGAGGAGTTACAATGGCTACAAACAACAACAATAACGAAAACAACAACGGCAAAATGTCAGTGGAAGAAGCAGGCCGCAAAGGCGGAGAAGCTACTTCAAACAACCATGACAAAGAATTCTATCAGGAAATCGGCCAAAAAGGCGGAGAAGCTACTTCCGAGAATCACGACAAAGAATTCTACCAGGAAATCGGTGAAAAAGGCGGAGAAGCCCGAAGCCGTCAAAACAGCAATGACAACAACAGTAATAGCAATAACAACAACAGCCGCTAATACGGGAATCGAGTAGGAGGGGGTGACTAACCCCCGACCTCTCACACCACCGTACGTACCGTTCGGTATACGGCGGTTTCAATTAAGTCAAACGCAAAGTTTGATATCTCATAAGCAGACTCTTGAGCCCTTGATTCGACCAGTATTGGTTATCAAGGGCTCTATCTAAGATGGGGCTTTTAGCGATACGCCAATAACCCAACCTAGTATTTGCCCATTCCCAAGCCTTGTTAGTTTGTATTCCTAACTTCGTTAGGTTTCTATGTTTTGTTTTAACTTTCTTCC
>NZ_VTEI01000012.1 GCF_008180415.1 Rossellomorea vietnamensis | reverse complement strand
AGTCAGACCTCCCTGGGTAAAAGTACAATCTTTCCCTCCACCTATCTGCTTCATTTACTTTGTATTGCTTTCGGCAGAAAGGACTTTGTTTTGTGTTGCAAACTCGTCCAACAATACTAGCCTCTTATGAAGTTCGTGTTCCTCAGACCGGAGGTTTGCCGCTCGCTTCCTTCAGATTCCACGTCACCATGGACACCCTTGCGTTAAGCTAACTGCTACTTCTGCCTTCACAGTTCGGGACTTACACCCTATAGATTGCACCCATGCCAGGCGCACAACGAAGAGCCGGCATTCCGATATGGAGTCTGCCGGCTTCATCACGTTAGATCGCTAAAAAGTAAAGCCCCTCTTAATATCTTAAGGTGCTAAAGTCACTGTTTTGTTTTCTTGACTACAAAATATGGACATCCAAAATTACAGAACTCATATAGATAATCCTTAATTGTGGTGATTTTGGTATCAAAGGTTGCTTTTTGATTCTGATCATCGAAGAATCCTTTGAGGCGAAGCTGACCATAACCCCAGTCACCAAGAATGTAATCATATTTATTCAGGATATCACTGTAGCGTGTACGAAAGGCTTCTTCGTTAAAGCCCTCCCGGAACTCCTCAATGACTTCGTAACACACATTATTAATGCATACCATCTTACTTCACCTACTTTCCTTAAATGAACCCTTATCCGATGGATTAAAAAACCTCTACTTTAAATTATAACTGATTGTCCATTAATTACTAAGAGAAAAATACAATTCTACTGGTCATTATAACAAATGAGGAGGTGTTTTATTTGAAGAAGAAAATGCTTGCAGCAGGAGTCATCGGTTTTTCACTATTTGGGACAGGATGTGCAAACGACCTTGTTTCAGACGGCGATGAAATTTTTCATAAAAGCGGCAACTCCATCAATATTAGTGAAGAAGAAGATATCTACAAGGAAGTGGAAAATTCCGAACATGCACGGGGAGAGCAGTTTGGCTACGTGAGGCATCAAAAAAGCCCAATCGCCGGCCGGACCATTTCCACTGAAGATATGTATACAATTGACCGTGAGCAAGTTGCCGACTACATCAGCAGGATGAGCGTTACACTTCCAAAAGTACAGGATGCCTCAACCCTTGTGACGGATGAAGAAGTGTTGATCGCCTACAAAACGGATGCCAAAGACAAAAACCTGCGTTTTGAAGTGGCAGACCAGGTCAAGAAATCAGGGCTGTCCGTCGTGCCGCGCTGGTATCATGTTTATGTTACCGACGACCCAAATCTAATGCAAAACGTTGAAAACCTTGCTTCCATGGATACCGATATGGCTAATGTCAACACAGCCATTGACGATACAATCAACCAAATGCTTCAGGCTTCTCCTCAGGGAAGGGAAATTGATGCAGGAGAAAATGCCAATGGTGAAATGTATGACGAAATGGATGAAATGAACGAAGACGATGTACACAGGATTAACCCTGACAGGCAAAAAAGATATGATCACACCGGCCACGATGCTATTCAATAACCGATCATAATGGACTTTGACCAAGTTTATTAATGAAAAAGGACTGAATCCTGTTAAAGGTTCAGTCCTCTTTTCATTGTATTCTTACGCATTTTGAGCTTCTGCTTCGCCCATTTCCTGTCTGGCTTTGGCAGCCGCATTAACTTGTTCATCTGCATGATAAGAAGAACGCACAAGCGGGCCGGCTTCACAATGGCTGAAACCTTTTTCCATTGCGATTTTGCGAAGTTCCGCAAACTCGTCTGGATGGTAATACTTTTGGACCTTCAGATGCTTTTTCGATGGCTGCAGGTATTGACCGATCGCCATGATATCCACATTTGACGCCCTCAAATCATCCATGGTTTCAATGATTTCTTCTTTTGTTTCGCCAAGTCCGACCATGATGCTGGACTTAGTCGGTATTTCAGGCTGAAGTTCCTTAGCACGGGAAAGGAATTCAAGAGTACGATCATATGTTGCGCGCGCTCTGACTCTCGGTGTCATGCGTCGAACCGTTTCGATATTGTAGTTCATGATATCCGGTTTAGAGTCCATCAATGTTTTGATGTTGTCAAAAACACCGCCCATATCGGAAGGAAGCACTTCAATTGTGGTAAATGGATTTTTCCTGCGGATGGCTCTTACGGTTTCAGCAAATACAGCAGAACCTCCGTCTTTGAGGTCATCACGGGCAACCGCCGTAATGACGACATGCTTTAGATTCATTAACTGAACGGAATCTGCCACTCGTTCCGGTTCAGCCAGATCAAGCTCATTCGGGAGCCCAGTTTTAACCGCACAGAAACGGCAAGCACGTGTACATATGTCCCCAAGAATCATGAATGTAGCAGTACGTCTTGTTCCCCAGCATTCGTGAATATTCGGGCAGCGTGCCTCCTCACAAACCGTGTGAAGATTTTGTTCACGCATCATTTTTTTCAAGCCCATATAATTATCGTTCGTGTTCAGCTTGATTTTAAGCCAATCGGGTTTACGGATATGCTCTTCTTTTTTACTCATTAATTTCATCTCCATTCAATGAAGTCACTGTCTAATGAAAACAGAGTGAAACGCTATTTAAAGCGTATGCCTTTATTTATGTAAAAATATAGAAGTAAAACAAGGTCTTCCTTTGTCACTTTATCACACTAAATTTGGTAAGACAAGCCTCCATTACCCCGATTACCATTTATTGATATTTATGAAAACAGAAGACTGTAACACAATAATGATAGGACGAACAAAAGCGGAAGCGCCTCGGTCAGCCCCGACAGGCAAATGTTCCTCAGAGAAAAAAAGGCGGTCTTTCCTTTTATTCTCTGAGGGTTATTTGACCCCGAGGGGCTAGGCGCTGAAGCTGGATGCGGGTAACAACCTTAAAAGTTGTCCACTATGATTAATTTTACCATTTCTTTAGCAATAAAAAGAGTGTTTACACATAAATGAAGGCAGCATCTGCTGAGGTGCTTGGCGGTTCACCCTAGAGTAAGTCATTCAGGCTTTGTCACATCATTAAACAATCATTCCCTAAGAAAAGGTGGAGATATCAATTGTCCAGAAAAATAATCGCCCTTATTCTATGCAGCTTTCTTCTATCATCTTTTGACATAAAAGTGCAGGCAGCAGGAGAAGAAGAGCACTTGCAGGAAAGAATGGAGCTGTTCAAAAAGATGGAGGCAGCGACGCAGATCCCCTGGTATTATCTCGCTGCCGTGGACCAGTATGAACGCAGCCTGCGTTTTGCCAGAAAAGACTTACCCAAACCAGAGAATCCTATCTCCATCTACTTCCCTGCATCAGAGTGGGCCGGACCTCTCAATCCGAATCCAGAAGACCAGGATCCTGAAACCATCACTTTCTTCGAAGGAATCGGTGCGGATGGCAACAGTGATGGAATTGCAGACCGGAACAACGATGAGGATGTACTGTCCGCTTTCTCTCACTTTATCCTGAATTATGGAATAGATGAAGATAACTTCAGGATAGCTTTATGGAACTATTATAAAAGAGATAAAACAGTCAGTATGATCATGGGCAAAGCCAAACTTTATAAAACATACGGCCACCTTGACCTGGGTGGAAAAGCGTTTCCCCTTCCTTCAAGATTTAATTACAGCTATAAAAATACATGGGGAGATGCCCGTGGATATGGAGGCAGAAGGATTCATGAAGGCACCGATCTTTTTGCGGATTATGGTGTCCCGGTCAGATCAACCAGTTACGGGATCATTGAAATGAAAGGCTGGAACCGCTTCGGGGGCTGGCGCATCGGTATACGTGATATCAATAATACCTACCACTACTTTGCCCACTTAAGCGGCTTCGCTAAAGATATCGAAGTCGGGCAGACCGTTGAACCCGGCATGCTGATCGGAGGCGTCGGAAGCTCAGGCTACGGACCTCCGGGAACGTCAGGGAAATTCCCTCCGCATCTTCATTACGGAATGTACAAAGATAATGGGTACACTGAGTGGTCCTTTGATCCCTATCCATACCTGAGAGTGTGGGAAAGGCAGGATCGTCAGAAGAAGAGCTAGTCGGAATTTTTATGCTGACGTTACTTTGTAGAGGTGTGACTGGTGGTGCACGGTACAAGTTGCCGAAATTGCACCTGGCCTTATATTTTGAGCCTGGCTCAATTCAACCTTTTTGAGCCTGGCTCAATTCAACCTTTTTGAGCCTGCCTCAGATCCACCCTTTTGAGCCTGGCTCAGATTCACCTTTCTGAGCCTGGCTCAGATCCACCTTTCTGAGCCTGGCTCAGATCCACCCTTTTGAGCCTGGCTCAATTCAACCTTTTTGAGCCTGGCTCAGTTCCACCCTTTTGAGCCTGGCTCAATTCAACCTTTTTGAGCCTGGCTCAGTTTCACCTTTTTGAGCCTGGCTCAGTTTCACCTTTTTGAGCCTGGCTCAGATTTACCTTTTTGAGCCTGGCTCAGATCCACCCTTTTGAGCCTGGCTCAGTTCCACCCTTTTGAGCCTGGCTCAGTTTCACCTTTTTGAGCCTGGCTCAGATTTACCTTTTTGAGCCTGGCTCAATTCCACCCTTTTGAGCCTGGCTCACCCCCACCTTAATTCCCCACATAAAAAAGAGCACTCGGGAATCCCTGAGGCTCTTCAATATTCATTACTTTGATTTTTTCATTGCATTAAGGATGCTGCCTGCCAAGCCGCCCCATATGATTACCATACCGAGAATCATCATGAAAATAGCACTGCCTGTCATATTAGCTTACCTCCTTATAACTTTCAGCTTCTGTTTTTGCATGCCAGCGTTTGAATGTTAAAGCAAATCCTGCAAGCAGGGCAAATGCTGCAACGAACCAGCCGCCGAATAAGATGAATGAATCGGCATATCCTTCATAGTTACCCGTTTCCGTATCAAACTCTTTAAGCAGGTTCATCTTGAACAGCCCGAACATCATATAGCCAAGAACGATTGGTGTGATGACGCCCAGACAAGCTTTCCACCAGCCGCCTAGACGGATGTCGGAAGCGATATTTGCATGCTCCTGGAAGCTGTTCAGCTTGCGAAGGAACCAAGCGATTGCTACCACTTCGACAAGTCCGACGAAGGCTACCCCGAACTGATTGATGAAATAGTCTGCTGCATCTAAGAAATACAGTCCTCCTTGTGTCGCAAAAAGAATGGAGATAAGAGCTGCAGCTCCTCCACCGAAAGCGATTGCTTTATTGCGGGAGATACCGAATTTCTCGGAGAAACCAGCTACGTATGTTTCTGTAATTGAAATCAATGAAGATAAACCAGCCAGAACTAGTGAAGCGAAGAACAAGAAACCAAATAGTCCATTAAGAGCCGGGAATGCATTGATGATCTGCGGGAAGACAATGAAGGCAAGCCCTACTCCGCCATCTACCACTTCTTGGACAGATACACCTTGAGAGTTTGCCATGAAGCCCAGGGCTGCGAATACACCGATACCAGCAAGCAATTCGAAACCGGAGTTGCTGAATCCAGTGATAAATGCGTTATTTGTGATGTCTGATTTCTTAGGAAGATAACTGGAATACGTAATCATAATCGCGAATGCAATGGATAAACTGAAGAAAATCTGGCCGTATGCCGCCATCCATACACTTGGTTCCATAATTACATCAAAGTTAGGCTGGAAGAAGGCGTTCAATCCATCCAGCGCACCCGGCAGTGTAACAGCGCGGACAACGATGATCAAGAAAAGAATGACCAGTGCAGGGATAAAGATTTTGTTGGCAACCTCAATACCTTTTTTAACGCCTTTAAAAAGAACTCCAAGCGTAATGATCCAGACTAGGACCAATGGCAGGAATACGCCCATGACAAGACTTCCAGTTTGCCCTGGTGTTTCTGCAAGCTTCAAGTAGTCCCCGTAAAGGAATCCCTGTGTGTCGCTTCCCCAGCTTTGTTTGAAAGCAAACACACTGTAAGACATCGCCCAGGCAATGATGACTGCGTAGTAGGTGGATATGACAAACGAAACAAATACAGCCCACCAGCCAATCCATTCTGATTTCCTATTCATGCGGAAAAATGAAAGCGGTGCAGATCCCCTGTACTTGTGGCCAAGAGTGAACTCAAGGACCAAAAGTGGAATTCCTGCAGTCAGCAAAGCAAATAAATAAGGAATAAAAAATGCCCCTCCGCCGTTCTCATATGCTACTGCAGGGAAACGCCAGATATTTCCGAGGCCGATTGCAGAACCGACCGCCGCCAGAATGAATCCGGCTCTCGTACCCCATTGTGAACGATTTTCCATGATAACTCCCCCCTGATTCCATTTTAAATGTTTAGTATTTTCAGATTATTTGGATAATCTAAAAACAGTATAGCTAGTAATAGGACGAATGTCAAAGTATTATTTGAATTTTCATTTTTGCTTTTTCTATTCTTAAAATAGAGCCCCTTCTATACGTACATTCAAGTCTGAATGCTATCTTGATATAACTTTTGGTTTTCATGACGAAACTGAACGAACGTTCAGGCATACTCCTTCAACCTGACTTGGAGTTATACATCAAAGGATTAGTGGATTTCTTCTAATTATCAAGGAGTTTACCCTTTCTATCGAAGTGTTCGCCATTCCTATCGACGACATTGCTCTTCCTATCAAACGGGTTCGGTGCTTCTATCGACGAGTTTGCTCTTCCTATCAATGGGTCTGGTGCTTCTATCAACGCTCTCTATTCTTTCTTTTTGGCTCTTACTTTGTTGCTATTTGATACTAATTCAGAAAAAATAACCAAATTAAAAGGCGTAAAAACTGGTAATATCGAAAGAAAAGAGCTCTCCTTCGATAAGAGATAAAACTCTTAGTATCCGGGGATATCCGAAAGCAACAATATATGCGAAAACAGCCTTTTATAAAAAAAAGAGGGTCCGCTTAATAGCGAAACCCTCTCTCTTTTAAAGAGTATTATCAGCTTCCAGCTGCTTCATTGACTGTTTTCTTGCCAAATACAGCGAACAGAACCAGCAGAATGATGGTCACCCCAAGGCCAACTAATGTGCTTCCTGTCAGTCCAAGGGCTACGAAACCGATTGATGCAATGACAGCTCCAGTAATCGCATACGGAAGCTGGGTGATAACGTGGTCAATGTGATTGCTTCCCGCACCTGTAGAGGAAAGAATCGATGTATCAGATATTGGTGAGCAGTGGTCACCGAAAACTGAACCCGCAAGTACCGCCGCCATGGCTGGCAGCAGAATGCTTACATCTGTAGCCGCTGCGATTTCTCCGGCAATCGGAAGCAGGATGCCGAAAGATCCCCAAGATGTACCGGTTGCGAATGCCATGACTCCAGCAACAAGGAACAGGATGACCGGCAGCAATCCGATATTCAGATTGGAGCTTTCGACTAGTCCTGCCAAGTACTCTCCGGTTTGAAGTGAACCAATCAGTGTAACGATTGTCCATGCAAAGATAAGGATATAAACGGCAGGAAGCATGGATTTGATTCCTTCGACGAACCCGGTTCCCAATGCACTTCCAGTAATGGCTTTCGATGAAGACATCTGTCTGAAGAAGAAAATCAGAGCAACTAGAAGTCCGAATAATCCACCATAAAGCAGAGAAGTCGATACGTCTGTATTTTCAAAGATGGCTAAAAGAGACGCCTCTCCTCCATCAGCAGCAACAGCCTGATATCCTGTCCAAAGCATAGCACTGACTGTACCGGCAATCAGCGCAATAATCGGCCAGATCAGGTCACCAACTGTCCCTTTCTCACTCACAGGCAGATCATTTTTCAACTCGCCTGGTACGTCTTTTTCAGGATCGTATACTTCGCCAGTGTTGATTGCGCGCTGTTCATGTTCACGCATTTTCCCGAAGTCAATTCCTCTGTAAGAGGTAATGAAGACAAGACCGATGGCAGCCCACACATAAAGATTCATCGGAGCGATTTGAAGAAAGGCAGAGAAAGCCGTATATCCTGTAATCGCGTGGTCTGCTAAAATTCCGCCGATGAGTGCGATGATAAATGCTCCCCAACTTGAAATGGGTGAAACAACACAAATCGGAGCAGATGTAGAATCGATGATATAAGCCAATTTAGCTCTTGAAATTCTATGGCGGTCAGTAATCGGTCTAGAAACCTGTCCAACTGCCAGCGCATTGAAATAATCATCAATAAAAATAATGATTCCCAAGACCGCAGTCAGGATTTGAGCGCCTGCTCTCGTTTTGACACGTTTCAGTGCCCACTCCCCGAAAGCCCTGCTGCCGCCTGAAATATTCACAAATGCGGTGATGACCCCGAGGATCAATAAGAATAGGATGATATAAACATTCCATGTATTGAGCTCGCCGCCATCTACGAAAATGCCTTTAAATGCATTCCAAATGATAGAAAGTGTTTCTGTGATAGAGAATTCTGCCAGAAGCAGCCCGGCAGAGAGGATTCCGACACCAAGTGAAAGAAGTACTCTTCTTGTCAGAATGACCATTAAAATGGCTAATAGTGGTGGTAATAAAGAATAAATAGTGTTTTCCATTGTTTCTCCTCCTATAATGACAGGGAGGGAATTGCAGAATGATAGAAGAAAATAAAAAAAGGCAATAATAGAGAATCCTATTATTACCTTTTGTAATATAGTCATTTCTCCATCTCGATCTGTAGCTCCCCATTATAATCTTTGAAAGACTTATAATGACAGTGTTACCCTTGTTCAAGGTAACCCCAGCAGCAAGGATTCCGACCAATCCCTTTCTGCTTCGGCACATATCCCCTTTCGACCAAGATCTCAGTTGTCATTCTCACTTGGTGTACTGATGAATAGGTGCAGCCTCTACCCCATCGGATTTAGATGATTGAGTAAATATTAAATTCACTTGATTAATATATCAGGTATATCGATTCCTGACAAGAATATTTTGTTCTTTTCCGTGAATTTCCTCTGTACTCTATACCTCAGCTTTTACAGCATCACAGCTGTTGGTAACATACTGTGGTACTTCTTTCTCCTTTTCCGATAGATTACTGCCAGGAAAATAGGGGCTGTTCTCCTACCACCAGGCTTAGTGCTGCAGGCAAGATCCTCTTTCATGCAGGGTCTTCTTCGCATAGGTTGTTGCTTATGAAAATTGATGGATTTCCGCTCCAGGCGGACGACTCCGCGGGGCGGGCGGTGAGCCTCCTCGGCTTCGCCTGCGGGGTCTCACCTGTCATCAAAAGTGGAAGCGCCTTGGTCAGCCCGACAGGCAAATGTTCTCAAGAAAAAAAGGCGGTTTTCCTTTTATTCTCTTGGGGTTATTTGACCCCGAGGGGCTAGGCGCTGGAACTAGACGACCGCTAGTCCCGCAGGAGGTCGTACGCCCTCCGCTCCAATCCTCATACGTAAAGGGAATGAAGGTAAAATCAGATTCTAAGGCCAAAATAGACTATTTTAGCATTTATTGATGTCTAGGAAAAATCCCAAGTGTAGGTTCTTTCCTGGATACAAAGATTTTCTCTCTAAAAGGGGGAACAGCTCTTTTCTTCTTGCTATAGCAATACTCCCTTTGAATAATGGCCTTAACTTAAGAAATTCATATTCAATAGCAACAATCTTATAGCAAAACTCCCATGACCGGACCACCGCCACTATCTATCATAAAAAAGGCTGTTCTAAGCATCCTCACAGTATAAGTATGGTTCAAAGTGGATAAGCTAGTAGTTTTGCAATCCTGAATATATCTTTTTCATACAAAAAACCTTCAAAAAAATCCCTGCTTACAAGCAATATATGCTTCAAAGCAGGGAAACACTGTAACAAAATATTTTATACTTCCATCAATCTGCTTTCAAACTCGGAATCGAATCCTGTGATGGTTGCATCCAGGCTTTTTCCCAAATCTAGAGAGTACGGTTGTGAAAGCTCTTCTCCGTTTTCCGCAATGATGCGGAGAATCGGTCTATGGGTAAGCCCTTTATTCTGCTTCTCGACAATTCCCCTTCTGCCATCATTCAGAACGACCACCATTCCGTTCGGATAGATGGCTACAGACTTTCTGAAAGCCTGAATCACGTTGGCATCAAAAAGAGTGCCTGAACCTGCGTACAAAATCTCAAGAGCTTCATGCGGCAGCATGGCGTCCCGGTAAACCCGGTTGGAAGTCAGTGCATCGAAAACATCCGCCACGGCAATGATTTTGGCAAAAGGGTGTATTTCATCCCCCTTAAGACCACGCGGATACCCCGATCCATCAAGACGTTCATGATGCTGGAAGGCGCAATGAGCTACGAGAAGAGATACATTATGTAATTGCCTTAGAAGATCAAAACCGTACTCTGAGTGTTTTTGTACTTCATTGAATTCTTCATATGTAAGTTTGTCAGGTTTCATTAAGATATCTTCCGGCACCTTCATCTTTCCGATATCATGCATGATGGCGCCCAGTCCGAGCATATCAAGCTGCTTAGGAGGCATCCCCAGCTCGATTCCTATTGCCAGGGTATAAAGAGTGACATTGAACGAATGATGAAATACATAAGAGTCGTAGGTAAAGACATCTGTCAGTAACGTCAGTAAATCGCCGCTGCCTTTGATTTCATTGAGAATCGTATCTATGACATCCTTGAAGCTGGCCGCACTTTGTTCCAGGGCAACAAGGTTGCTGGACACAGAGTTCTTGTCCAAATGGCTGAAGGTTGAATCGATCTTGTTGACTGCCTCCTGCCTGACCTTTGCAGGAATGGAATCAGCTGCTTCAATTCCTGCCGATAAACCATCTTCTATGTATACATACTGAATATTCAGTTGGATTAATCTTTGGACCATCCGGTTCGTAACGGAGACACCCGACTTGATAAGGGGCTGCCCGTTTCCATTATAAACGGTTGATGCCATGACCATACCTGGTTTTAGAGTTTTAGCTGATATAAATCTCATCGAATTCTCCTATGTATACTTTATCATTTTCGACAAATTTTACTAATATCTTCATTATAAAGCATTTAAAGGTATTTTCAAGAGAACCATAATTGATTCGATTATTATTTTTAAATAATCCTTTTGTCGTCCTGATTTCCTTATAAGAGTATTCCAGTTTCTATCTCTGTAAGGAATTTCCCGCTTCTTTTGAAAGATACCATTAATTCCACTTACTTATATACCCTCTTTTTTTACCGTGAAAACATAATCATTCCAATTGTTCTATATTTTTCTTGGTAACATTCTTTCCTTGATGCCCTAATGAATTAAAAAATCCTGAACCAGAACGGGCTCAGGATTTCTAACTTATATCATTTTTAATAAAGCCTCTCTTCCAGGCATCCCAGAAGTAATTCCTAATTGTTCGGCCTCATCAGTCACCGATTCCAAGGGAGCGTCAATCAACTGCTGGATCGTTTTCACCCCAACAGCTCTGCCTGCAATGATTTTCCTGTCTTTAAGCTTTTCATTCAGCAATCCGACATCAAGCGCACCGCACATTATATATCCTTTGTCGCTTGTGACGACAAGCAGGTTTGTTTTGGGAAGCTGAACAGAAACAGCCAGAAAAGTGTGGCCCTCTATCTCCACAGGGGAAAGATTCATCAATGTCATCCTCTCCTTTCAACTGTTATGTTATGAAAGGAGACAAGGAGAGGTTACGAATTATCTTAAATTCATTCCTTTAAGTTTCCAGGCAAGAACATCTCTAAGAAATTCCGGCATGTAATACTGCTTTTCATTCCTCTGCAGTTCTGGAAAAAAGTGACCGAAAGTAAACATGTCCGTCGTTGCCAGCTTATACGTTTGACGATGGTCAATAGGCTCTCCATTGATATAAATATGATGAATATCTTTTCCAAAGGTGATCGAACTGTACGCGAAGATTCCCATGACTTTTCCGCGGAAACCCAGCCCTTTTACTTGTAGATGATGAAGTTCTTCATCTCTCGTTTCCTTGATCACTTCTTTCAATTCCGCCCCAGTCAAATGAATCACACAGGGGTTGATCGGATGAGGCAGAATCCGGTGTATATCAAACTTGCTGACCTTGCCCTTCCGCAGTCCCTCGAGTACCAGGCCGGCATTCAGGAAAGCACAATCTGCTTCACACCATTGAAGCAGGGCGTCCGAAAGTAATTGAGGCAGTTCTGATGGGTTGAACCAGTCCGCTTCTAGACCCCTTTCCAAAATGGCTGCCGTTTCATTCAACAGCTTCTTCCCTTCATCATGCCACCCTGTTATCTGCTTTTCTTCATCTTTTGGAACAGGAAGCCCATCCTGCTCATAAAGCTGAGCCTTTCGTGAAGAGAAGATCTTTTGATCAGTATCAACCTCTACTATAATATGGCCCACATAATGTCCATGTTTTCCCGCCGCCCCCAGCAGCGTTCCGTTGATTTCTTTTCCTTCATGAAAAATATGGTGGGTATGGGCTCCCAAAATGATATCAATCTCTTGGTAGGTTTCCGCTATCCACTCATCGTCTCTTATTCCCAAGTGAGAAAGAAGGACAACCATATCAGCCTGAGGCGACAGCTCCTTCAGCCAGAATTCCAGCTGATCCATAGGAGAATATATATTCCATCCCAATGGTTTATAAAAGGGAGCAAAATGGGCTGTCAAACCAAGGACACCAACCCTCGTTCCCGCTTTTGTTACATAAATGCTGTAAGGCTTTGCCCATGAAGGGATTTCCCCTTCCTTCGTATGTAAATTGGCAAGCAGCACTTCAAACCGGGCATCACTATATAAGTCATTCAGTTCGCTATATGAGAACGTGATTCCCTCATTGTTTCCAATGGTAACCGCATCATATCCAACTTCATTCAGCATCTCGACATTGCCCTTTCCCAAGGTGCCTTCCGAGAGAGGGTGCCACCTGTCGACATGATCCCCAATATCAAAGAGAAACACTTCATCTCCAGCATCAAGATGCCACTGTTTTCTCAATTTCAGAAAGTCGCGGATTCTCGGCCAATTTTCAAAATGGCTATGTAAATCATTTGTATGATAAATATGAATCGTTTCTTTCACTCTTTCACCCACTTCCTTTTAAAACACAGAATCCCAGATGGAGTACCGACTACCGACTACAAAACTCAATCAGGATTGTAAAATCCAGCTTGTACAATTACATTTCTTATTACCTATGTATAGTGAATGAAAACGTGAAGTTCTCAAGTTCACCCGGTAAACCCTTGATAAACAAGCCGGATCCCGATCAGGACCAATATGATACGCAGAATATTGACAAGCGCCCCTGACTGAAGCTTTGAATTCAAATATGCTCCCCCTTTAGCTCCAAACCAGGCTCCCGGGATAATAGCGAGGGCATATAGCCAGTTAATGTTTCCTAAATAAATATGCGTGGCGGAACTGACCAAGGCGGATAAAAACACCATGAACATGGAGGTAGCCACCGCGACATGAGGGGGAAACAGGAATATTAGAATCATGGCCGGCACCATCAATGACCCGCCTCCTATGCCAAATAAACCGGAAGTAAAACCGACAAAAAAGGCTATTGCCACACCAAGCACAGGCGGAAATCCATAGGAGAATTCTTTCCCCGAAGCATCAGTGAAATTGCGCTGATAGCTGCTTTTTTTAAAAGTTTCGATAGGCTTTATTTTGTTTCGCATCATCAAAATAAATGAGACCAAAATCATAAAAAAGCCAAAATATAAATTGAATGAGTCCATACTAAAAGACTTATTTACGACTGCCCCGATAATGGATCCAGGGCCGGCGCCAATAAAAAATAACAAGCCGCTCTTATAATCCACCGTCTTATGCTTAATATAGGACAAAGTTGAAGAAAGTCCCGTGAATATCATGATAATCAATGAAGTCCCGACTGCCACTTGAGGACTTAAGTCATCAAGCAAAGCGGTATATCCCCCAAAGAAGACCAAAGCGGGAACGATAATTACGCCTCCTCCTAATCCGACCAATGAACCAAGTGCTCCAGCAAAGAGGCCTATCAGCACCAATAGTATCCATTCCATGTTGTCATCTCCAAATCTCTTCATTTTTTCGCCAGGCAGGATTAAAATAAGTCAAGCTGCCTGGGAGAAAGGTTCGTATATTGTATATCGAGCATGTCCAGGAACTGCTTGGCGTTGTCCGCTGCATCTCCGCCCGAATTATTATTAAAAACGATAAAAATATCTTTCGTTTGCTTTTTCAGCGATTCAAGCTTTTCTTTCCAATCTGATAATTCTTCTTCATTATACCGATAAAGATAGCGGACCTCACGCCAGTTATCTCCATTCTGCTTCTGCCACCCATGTACGTTTCTTCCATGAAACCTGACCAGCGTCATATCTTCCCTGGCAGCTTCAAGCACAGTCGGCACCGATCCCTCTCCTGATTGGGGTTCGTCACAAATGCTGTGTATCCAGCCTTCTTCTCTCATAAATGAAAGCGTCCTTTCCCTATATTCGGGATAGAACCATGATTGATGCCGGAACTCCAAGGCCAGAGGCAGATCTCCCAGCCTGTCCTTGCAATACCTTAAGTATTCCACATTCTCTTTTTTACAATCGAACCAGGGTGGAAATTGAAGAAGCACCATACCAAGTTTTCCTCCTTCGATGTATGGCTTCAGAGAGGATGTGAATGCTTGGAACATTTCTTCTTTGCTGCTGAATGGAATATCCCCTCGGTTATGTCCGGTCATCCCTTGATACGCCTTTACAATGAACTGAAAAGAAGCCGGCGTCTCGTTCACCCACTTTTCTGCATTTCTTAATGGCTGGACAGCATAAAAAGTAGAATCCACTTCAACAATCGGGAAGTAAGCCGAATACTCCTTCAGCTTATTCCTCTGTGAGGTATTGGTATACAGCGAATCATGATCACCCCAGCCGGTTAATCCGATATATATCAAAACAGCACCCCGTTTCACAATAAACTTTTATATTTAACATACCACTGTTGCCGGTTATTGGGCAAACAGTTGACTTTTCAGGCTGGCTTGAAGGTGTTATGAATGCAAAACAAGTAATTTTTCCCTTGCAATTTTCAGGCTTTTTATTGAGACTCACCATTCTTCAGCTGAACAATATCGATGACTATCGAAATGCAGTCGCAAGGGTTGTTTTATCGGCACTTCCACTGCTTCTATCGGCGGGTTTGTTAGATTTATCGGCGAAAAATATCTTTTATCGGCGCTTTCTTCAGTTTATCGGCGGAAATTACACATTTATCGGCAAACCAGCTATTTCACTCGCACTCCGCAAGTTTTTCATTGTCAGCGTGAAAAAAATTTGAATCGAGAGAACAACCAATGGCTCTTACGCGCAAAAAATCCCGCATGCACAAAAGCATACGGGATTTCTTATTAACCGATAGAACCTTCCATTTCGAACTTGATCAGACGGTTCATTTCGACTGCATATTCCATTGGAAGTTCTTTTGTAAATGGCTCGATGAAGCCCATTACGATCATTTCTGTCGCTTCCTCTTCAGAAATTCCGCGGCTCATCAAGTAGAACAATTGCTCTTCAGATACTTTCGAAACTTTCGCTTCGTGCTCCAATGAAATATTGTCATTCAGGATCTCATTGTAAGGGATTGTATCGGAAGTTGATTGATTATCCATAATCAGCGTATCACACTCGATGTTCGAGCGTGCTCCATGTGCTTTACGTCCAAAGTGAACGATCCCGCGGTATGTTACTTTACCGCCTTGTTTGGAAATCGATTTAGAAACGATTGTAGAAGAAGTATTAGGTGCAAGGTGAGTCATTTTCGCTCCTGCATCCTGATGCTGGCCTTTACCTGCCAATGCAATTGACAGTGTCATACCTCTTGCGCCTTCTCCTTTAAGGATGACCGCTGGGTATTTCATCGTCAGCTTACTTCCGATGTTTCCATCCACCCATTCCATAGTTGCGTTCGCTTCACAAACAGCTCGCTTGGTAACAAGATTGTATACGTTATTCGCCCAGTTCTGGATCGTTGTATAACGGCAGTAAGCATCTTTTTTGATGATGATTTCAACAACCGCAGAGTGAAGGGAGTTCGTTGTATAAACAGGTGCTGTACAACCTTCAACATAGTGTACACTTGCTCCTTCATCAACGATGATAAGTGTACGCTCGAATTGTCCCATATTTTCAGAGTTGATACGGAAATACGCTTGAAGAGGTGTTTCTACTTTGATCCCCTTCGGTACGTAGATGAAAGATCCGCCTGACCATACGGCAGAATTCAGTGCAGAAAACTTATTATCCGTCGGCGGGATGACTTTCGCCCAATGTTCACGGAAAATTTCTTCGTTTTCTTTTAATGCAGAATCTGTATCCTTGAACACAATACCTTGTGCTTCAAGGTCTTCTTGCATATTATGGTAAACAACCTCAGATTCATACTGCGCTGAAACACCGGCAAGGTATTTTTGCTCTGCTTCAGGAATACCAAGCTTGTCAAATGTTTGTTTAATTTCTTCTGGAACCTCATCCCACGAACGCTCTGATCTCTCAGAAGGCTTTACATAGTAAGTGATTTCATCAAAGTTCAAACCAGCCATGTCTCCGCCCCATTGCGGCATTGGCATGTTATAGAAATGTTCCAAAGATTTCAAACGAAAATCAAGCATCCATTGAGGCTCGCTCTTCATGCGTGAAATCTCTTCAACGATTTCACGAGTAAGGCCGCGTTTCGAACGGAAAATTGATACGTCTTTATCAGAGAAACCGTATTTATAATCTCCGATCTCAGGCATTTTTTTCGCCATGTTGATTCCTCCATTCTAGTGTGAGTCCTTCAGGGTTAGTTCCCTTCCTTGACTCCTTTTTCCATAGCCTTCCAGGCAAGTGTGGCACATTTGATGCGTGCCGGGAATTTAGCCACTCCCTGAAGAGCTTCTATATCACCAAGGTCAATATCTTCATCATATTCTTTTCCTTGCATCATATTCGAGAAAACTTCAGAAAGCCTCATTGCCGTCTCAATGTCTTTTCCAATGATGATCTGAGTCATCATCGAGGCGGAAGCCATTGAAATCGAACAGCCCTCTCCATCGAATTTGGCATCTGTCACTTTACCATCTTCCACTTTCAGGTTCAGATGGATGCGGTCGCCACAAGTAGGGTTGTTCATATCTACCGTAAAGCTGCCGTCTTCAAGTGTGCCTTTGTTGCGCGGATTTTTATAATGATCCATAATCACCTGTCTGTACAATTGATCTAAATTGTTAAAAGACATCGCTGAAATACTCCTTTGTTTTCACTAGTCCGGAAACAAGTTTGTCAATATCTTCTTCTGTATTGTAAATGTAGAAGCTCGCGCGCGCTGTAGCGGATACCTGCAGCCATTTCATCAACGGCTGTGCACAGTGATGTCCGGCACGGACGGCAATCCCTTCTGCATCGAGTACGGTAGCAACATCATGAGGGTGCACATCATCAATATTGAAAGTGACAAGACCAGCCCGCTTGGCAGGGTCCTTCGTTCCAAAAATGGTCATGCCTTCTACCTCGGACATTTTTTCCATGGCATAGGCTGCTAAGCGGTGTTCATGTTTTTCAATGTGATCCATGCCGATTTCTTCAAGAAAATCGATCGCCGCTCCAAGACCGATAGCGCCCGCAATGATAGGTGTACCTGCTTCAAACTTCCAAGGAAGCTCTTTCCAAGTTGATTCATACATGCCGACAAAATCAATCATTTCGCCGCCAAATTCCACTGGCTCCATTTTTTCAAGGAGGTGTTTTTTACCATACAGAACACCAATCCCTGTGGGCCCGGCCATCTTATGCCCGGAAAAAGCGAAGAAGTCACAATCAAGGTCCTGGACGTCGACCTTCATATGAGGTGCAGCCTGGGCACCATCAACCATCATGACAGCTCCATTTTCATGGGCAACCTTCGTAATTTCCTTAATAGGATTCATGGTCCCGAGGACATTCGAAACCTTCATGATGGATACGATTTTAGTTTTGGATGTTACTGTATTTTTCACATCTTCAACGGATATCGTTCCATCTTCTTGAAGGGGAACATATTTTAATGAAGCACCGGTTTCTCTGGCAAGCTGCTGCCAGGGAATAATATTGCTGTGATGTTCCATATGGGAGATGACGATTTCATCGCCTTCCCTCACATTGGCTCTGCCATAGCTTGCAGCTACCGTATTGATCGCTGTCGTTGTTCCCCTGGTAAAGATGATTTCCTGGGATGACTCCGCATTGATGAACTTGCGGACCTTTTCCCTGGCACCTTCATACCCGTCTGTCGCAAGGGTCCCAAGAGTATGGACACCACGATGGACATTTGAATTATATTCACGGTAGTACTTATCCAAAGCTTCAATAACCTGCACAGGTTTTTGTGAAGTAGCGGCACTGTCCAGATAAACTAACGGATGGCCATTGACTTCCTGGTCGAGAATCGGAAAATATTTACGAATCTCTTTTGCATTCATTAATTTACTTTCCTTTCAATGACCTCTGTCAGCTGCTTTTTAACTCCTTCAATAGGAAGCTGGTTAACAACCGGGGCCAGGAATCCGTGGATGACAAGGCGCTCTGCCTCATGGCGCGGGATACCGCGGCTCATCAGGTAGTAAAGCTGAAGCGGATCAACACGGCCAACTGAAGCAGCATGTCCTGCTGTAACATCATCTTCATCAATCAATAGAATTGGGTTGGCATCACCACGTGCTTTTTCGCTGAGCATAAGAACGCGTGATTCCTGTTCTGCATTGGATTTTGAAGCTCCATGCTCAATTTTTCCGATGCCGTTGAAGATGGAAGATGCTTCGTCCTTCATGACACCGTGTTTAAGGATGTATCCTTCAGAGTTTTTTCCGAAGTGTACCACTTTCGTCGTGAAGTTCTGCTTTTGCTTCCCTCGTCCGACTACCACGGTTTTTGTATCAGCATAAGAACCGTCGCCCATAAGGTTGGTTACATTTTCTGAAATGGTATTTCCATCATTCATCAATCCAAGAGCCCAATCGATGCGGGCATCTCTTGCAGCTGTCCCTCTGCGGTTAACATATGTTGTAATCCCGCTTGCAAGGTTATCCACTGCACCATAGGTTACTTTAGCATTGTTGTTAGCGAATACTTCCGAGACGATGTTATAGATTCCCTCTTCTACATCTGTAGTGGAGATATAGTTTTCAACATAGGTGACAGAACTATTGTCATCTGCTACAACAAGCACATGGTTGAAAAGGGTTGTATCGGCATTGTCCTGGAGGTAGACAGCCTGAATCGGCTGCTGCACTTCAACGTTCTTCGGCACGTATAAGAATACCCCGCCGTTAAGAAGCGCTGCATGAAGGGCAGTCAATTTGTGTTCGTCCACTTTGACGCCTTCCTTCATGAAATACTTCTGCACAAGATCGCCATGTTCCTTGATGGCAGTCAGAATATCCGTGAAGATGACACCCTGGTCCTGAAGCTCTTGTGACAGCGTCAAGTATGCAGGAGTGTTGTTCCTCTGAACATATAAGTTATTACTGCTGCTCTCTGTATCAATTAACGCTTTAGCAGCATCAGGAAGCTCACTTAAATTCTCAAAAGGCTTGCTTTCTACTGTATGCTGTTTAAACTCAGTGAAATTCCACTTAGTGATTTTGGTTTTATCCGGTTTAGGAAGCTCCAATTCCCCCGCTTTAGCCAAAGCCTGGGTACGAAGGCCTGAAAACCATTCAGGTTCTCCAAGACCTTTTGAAAAGGAGTCCAAATATTCCTTTTCTACTGGTAGTTTCGTTTCTACAGTCATCTTAATCCCCCTAACGCTTACGCTTCTTGGCCGACAGTTTCGTCTTTGATGCCTAACTCTTCTTTAATCCAGTCATATCCTTCTGATTCAAGGCGTTTCGCAAGCTCAGGTCCGCCCGATTTTACAACACGGCCCTGCATCATTACGTGTACTTTATCCGGTGTGATGTAGTTAAGAAGACGCTGATAGTGGGTAATGATTAAGCAGCCGAACTCTTCTCCACGCATTTTGTTGATACCGTTTGAAACAATTCTTAAAGCATCGATGTCCAAGCCGGAGTCAATCTCATCAAGGATTGCAATCTTAGGCTGAATCATCATCAATTGAAGAATTTCGTTGCGTTTCTTCTCACCGCCGGAGAAGCCTTCATTTAAATAGCGCTGAGCCATATCTGGATCCATTTCAAGCTCTTCCATGTTTGCATCCATTGTGCGGATAAATTTCATTAGTGAAATTTCCTGTCCTTCTTCACGACGGCTGTTGATAGCTGAACGTAGGAAGTCGGCATTTGTTACGCCGCTGATTTCACTTGGATACTGCATCGCAAGGAATAAACCTACACGCGCGCGCTCATCCACTTCCATTTCCAGAACATCTTCACCATCAAAAGTGATGCTGCCCTTTGTTACTTCGTACTTAGGATGTCCCATGATAGCTGAAGACAAAGTTGATTTACCAGTACCATTCGGACCCATTACTGCGTGGATTTCTCCACCTTTTATTTCAAGGTTTACACCTTTAAGGATTTCTTTTCCTTCGATCTCAACATGAAGATCTGTAATTGTTAAAGTTGAACCTGCCATTATTATACCTCCGCGACTTTATAAGAAAGTTTATTTTTAACCATTCTCAATTTATTCTCATTCCAATCTTATAACAAATAAAAGTTATAAGCAACTGTTTAAACCGAGGTTAAAAGGACATAAAACTGCATTATACTGACCTTTGATATTGTTTGCTTCCCCAGCTTTAAACATGTACAGAGATGCTTTCCAAACAAAAAGGATTATGCAGATTTCCTTATATTTCTCTACCCCAATAAGATTAACAAACAATTCCTAATCAGTAAACACATCCAAAGTAGAAGCGCCTGGATCAGCCCCGGCAGGCAAATGTTCCAAAGAAAAAAAAGGCGGGCTTTCCTTTTATTCTCTTGAGGTTATTTGACCCCGAGGGGCTGGCGCTGCAGCTGGACGCAACAAAAGTGGAATCGCCTGGTTCAGACCCGGCAGGCAAATGTTCTCAAGAGAAAAACTGGCGGGCTTTCCTTGAGGGCACTGAAAAGGGCACCTAAACCTTTAATACAGAATCGTGACTTTTCTGCTTCATATGTATTAAAGAGTGCTGGATTCCGTTCAAGATGCCCGCTACCCTTGGTTGTGCTCCTGTTGAAATGTGCTTGATAGCGAAAGGGCCTGTCATTTCCTTAATTCGGTATACAGTGGTAAAGGATAAAGGAACTTTTTTACCTTAATTGCAAATTCAAGCTCATATTGGGGTGAATAGAGGAACTTTTTTCCCTTATATGATAAAAAAGCACATTTTTCTAGTGTATTAAGTTAAATAAGGGAAATTAATTCCCCTATTTTAGACCTTCTTATTGTTTTGAAGTAAATAAGGGAACTTTCTTCCTCTATTTACTATCCAAAATACTGAACGACACGGATGAATACCCCCCCTGCCACTTATTGAATCAGCATCTTGCTATAGGCTAGTTGAGAAAGTAGCGTTCCAGCCCCGACAGGCAAATGTTCTCAAGAGAAAAACAGGCGGCCTTTCCTTTTATATGTCTATAAAACAAAGAAAAACCAGTGTTTATAAACACTGGTTTTTCTCCTGGTTTCTTCCTATTATATATTAGCGTGCACTTTACGATCCAAATCGGCAATCATTCTTCTGCTTTCGACGTATTCATTCTCTCTTCTCTTTTCCACTCGCATACGAACTTCATGCTTTCTTTTATAGGTTTCATAACCTACTCCATGGGCTCCATGCATTGCCTTTTCCATTTCATTCGTATACTCCATTTTTAGAGAGTCGTTGATAATGAATCATTCCTTTCAGGTTTTTAACTACGTTTATAATGTTACTACCCACGTAAATTAAAAACAAAACTCATATTAACTGATTTCCAGTTTTTAACGGAGTTGTCAGCTGTTTTAAAAACGCTGAAGCCCCTCCACCTTATATTTTCACAATATTCCCACGATATACTGCCGTTTTGAACTTTTATATTTTAGTTTGTGAAGCACAAATTGACTTTTGTGACAATAACACAGAGTGCAATCAGGGACAACAACTGCATACTACTGTCTGTGGCAGCCTAGACAGTAGGGTTGAGGGACACCGGCTTCTATATTACTGCCTCTGGTGACCTTCACGTTGCGCCCGAGGGAGACCTGACTTCGATTTTACCGGCTCTGGTGCCCTTCAAATTGAGCAATAAAAATCATCTAGGAATGTATAACCCGGTCTATAATTAAAAAAGCTGACATTTCAATTCTGTCAGCTTTTGTTCACTATTGTTTTAGTTGATTCAGTTCTACAATTGATTCCTGAACAAGTGTGACGGCCTGGCTCATGGCTGCTCCACCGCCGAATGCTGCTGTTACTCCGACAGCTTCAAGGATTTCTTCTTCTGAACACCCTTGATCTATGCAGCCTTTAGTGTGATAGATAATACAATATTCATCCTGTGAATACAAACTGATGCCCAATGCGATCAACTGTTTGTCTTTTTGAGAGAGAACTCCTTCTTTGAAACATTCTTCTGTGAACGCATTATAATGGTGAGCCAACTCCGGCATTTTTTTAGTGAATACACCTAACCCCTGCTTATAGTGGTGCAGCGCAGCTTCTGTAGAATTTCTGAAATCCATTTCCATTTGCTCAACTCTCCATTCTGTAATTGAATCCAATTCAGAAATAGTATGAGCATAAAGGAAGTGTTTTATGAACAAAAAAGCAGCCCCTTCATTTATGAAAGGACTGCCGACTTGAAATATTATTCTTGTACCGGAACGACTGCCCCGTCCCATTCTTCTAAAATGAAGTCTTGGATTTCTTCAGAGCGAAGTACTTCTACAAGAGCCTGGATGGCCTCGTTGTCTTCATCACCGCTGTTTACAGCAATCACGTTTACATATGGTGATTCTTTATCTTCAATCGCAATGGAATCTTCAAGCGGCTTCAATCCTGAATCAATCGCATAGTTCGAGTTGATCACTACTGCGTCGCCTTCTTCATTTTCATATAACTGAGGAAGCAGTGCAGCTTCATACTCATAATCAAATTCAAAGTTCTTTGGATTCTCCTCGATGTCATCAAGTGTTGCAGCTGTCTTTTCAATACCTTCTTTGATTTTGATAAGACCTTTTGCTTCTAATAAAGTAAGGATTCGGCCATGGTCAGCTACTGAATTACTCATTAAGATTGTTGCACCTTCAGGAAGGTCTTCTAAGGAATCATATTTCTTAGAGTATACACCGATAGGCTCAATGTGAATTCCGCCGGCGTTAACAAAATCATACTCATGGTCAGCAATCTGAGACTCAAGATAAGGGATATGCTGGAAGTAGTTGGCATCAATTTCACCGCTGTCCAGGTCTTTATTCGGAAGGACATAATCCTGATACGTATCAATTGTCAGTTCAATGCCTTCTTCTTCCAGGATAGGTTTCGCTTTTTCCAGGATTTCAGCATGCGGAATGTTGGAAGCCCCTACAGTTATTTCTTTCGTTTCTTCGCCGCCGTTTCCTTGGCTGCCCTCATCTGATGTACCGCACGCAGCCAAAGTGAAAATGCTCGCTGCTGTATATAAACCTGCAATTGTTTTTTTCATTATTACTCCTCTTTTCTTTAAAATAATTTATCTTTTATCCGTAATTTTAGTTAAAATGTCTCCAATAAATTGAATGATAAAGACGATGATCAAGATCACAATCGTCGCTGCCAATGTCACATCATCACGGCCCCGCTGGAATCCATCCAAGTAGGCAAGATTACCAAGGCCACCGGCACCAATGACACCCGCCATTGCCGTAAAACCGACTAGAGCGATCGCTGTTACAGTTATCCCTGAAATCAATGCCGGCATGGACTCGGGAATAAGCACCTTCCAGATAATCGTGGAGGTTTTTGCACCCATGGATTTGGCCGCTTCAATTACCCCTTTGCTGACTTCTCTCAAAGCAATCTCGACCATTCTTGCATAAAAAGGCGCCGCTCCGATAATGAGGGCCGGCAGTGCTGCGTTTGCTCCGCGAATCGTTCCCAATAGAACTTTTGTAAACGGAATTAACAACACAATCAAGATGATAAACGGAATGGATCTGAAGATATTGACCACAGCACTAGTCACCGTGTACACTCCGCGATTTTCCCAAATATTATTCGGGGATGTTAAAAATAATAGAAGTCCTAGGATGATCCCGAGTACAAGCGTGATGGCAACGGACATTCCAGTCATGTAGAGTGTTTCAACCGTCGCTTCCCACATTTTTTCCCAATCGACGTTTGGAAAGAGAGTTTCAATCATGACTCATCACCTCAATCCCGACTGTCTGCTTCTTCAAATACTCAACAGCCTCTTCTTCTTGAGAACCTGTCAATTGGATGAACAGGGTCCCATAAGAGCCTCCTTGCGTTTGTGAAATGCTGCCTTGAAGAATATTGGCGTTAATGTCAAAGTTCTTAATTAAGCTCGTTATAAGCGGCTGTTCTGTCTGCTCTCCAACGAAAGTGAGCTTGACAATCTTTCCCTCAGGATAATGAGAAATAAGATTCTCAATAGCCTCTTTTGTGCTGCCAGTTTCAGAAACCTCACTCACGAAACGCTGAGTGATTTTCTGCTGAGGGTTCTTGAACACTTCCAGGACCTCGCCTAACTCGACAACCTTTCCATTTTCCATCACCGCTACTCTATGGCAGATTTTCTGGATTACCTTCATTTCATGAGTAATTAGAACGATCGTTAATCCTAAACGCTTATTTATATCTACCAGCAAATCGAGAATGGAATCAGTCGTCTCAGGGTCCAGTGCTGAAGTTGCCTCATCACACAGCAGGACTTTAGGGTTATTGGCAAGTGCACGCGCAATTCCGACCCGCTGTTTCTGCCCTCCGCTTAACTGAGAAGGATAAGAGTCTTCCCTTCCTTTCAAGCCGACAAGTTCTATTAGTTCTTCTACTCTCCTATTGCGTTCTTCCTTTGGAACTTTTGTAATCTCTAAAGGAAAGGCAATGTTATCCCGTACAGTCCTCGACCACAAGAGGTTGAAATGCTGAAATATCATCGAAATTTCATGCCGGGCGCTTCTCAATTTTCCGCCCTTCACCTGGGAGACGATATGGCCATTCACATCAATCGTCCCTTCACTGGGAATCTCCAATCCGTTCAGCATACGGATCAGCGTGCTCTTACCCGCGCCGCTGTACCCTATCACACCAAATATTTCACCATCATCTATTGTCAGGTTCACATCATCTACAGCTGATATGGCCCCTTTCTTGCTTTTGAAAATTTTACTTACATTCGAAACACTTATCATTTACCTCACCTCTCCCTCACTAAACCCATATGACTAGTAGGTTTTAGCTCCGTTGCATTATCATGCTGTTTTATTATTCTCTCCAGCCACGATCCTAAACTCGTGATTTTTGGTGAAGAAATATAAAATGCCTTCCCGCAATGAGCAGAAAGGCATGAAAATTCATCATTCACCTTTCCCTCATCTTCCAAAGCACAGCAGCTTTGTGTGAATTGGCACCATTTCAACATAGTTGACGGTTGCCGGGCTTCGCAGGGCACATCCCTCCACCTCTCTCGATAAGAGCAAGAAAATCGCTTTATTCAATTAATCCTTTAACGGACAAAAGTCTTTTTTACTTATGAATGGATTTTATCATTGCATTTCAAAAACTGTCAACAACTTTTTAAAATTCTTTTCATTTCCAGTATAAGCCTATCTATTTAACGGTAGTTCTTGCACATGAAGTTGGTCTATAAAAAGCATCGGGATCTAAGGGATTACTTCATTTTTATGATCAGTACAGGTCTTATCGCAGCAGGTTTCCGCTCCTACCGCACGTATCCGCATGGCGGGCGCCGTCCCACCTTTGCTTAACTAATATAAAATATAGAAGCGGCCAGTCGAGAAGATGCGGGCTCGCCTTATTTTTACTTGGCCAATCCTTCCGTCCTTCACACCTGTTAAATGACCACCGGTTCTGAATCATGAACTCTGCATAATGTGAGAATCGACTCTACAAACAGGAGCCCTCTAAATGTACCTGTTACTTTTACCTCATTTCTGCGGGAAAGAAGTGATAGCTTCTCTTTTCCATTGAGCAGTTCCTGAATACATCCAGGGCTGCCTGTTATCAAAAAGTCGGCTTCTGGATTTTCAAGTGAAACGACAGCCAGCTCAACACGGCGGCCAAGTGCAATAGTCATGGCTTCACTGCCATTATCAAAAGTGACTAAAAAGGGTTTTTCCGGCATTAATGCCTTCAAATGGTATCTCATCTTACACTCATCCAGCATCCTTATGACCTCTTTTTCCAATCGCTCATCCCCTTAATATGTACTCATGTATACTATTTCCACCTTATAGGCAGGATTCCTCTTGCAATTCATCGACAACTTTTGAAAGGGATTGAATATTAGTGTCGATTTGAAAAATTTCCCGAGAAATATGTAAAATGCAGTCTAAAATGCACCAATATTTTAGAAAAACTCACAGGATGGGCACCACCGCCACCATCTATCATAAATTAGACTTTTATAATCTTCCCCACAGTATGAGTACGATTCAAAGTGAATAAGCTGCTATTTTGCCAAGCCTAAATATGCCTTTGTCATACATAGAGCCTTTAGAAAAAAGCAAAAAAAAAACCGACTCCTCAGATGGAATCAGCACGTATCAGATGATTTAATTCTTCATGTAAATAGGGAACAGACTGAAAGGCATAAATCTTATTTACAAGCCTTCCTGTGTGGAACAGAAGCATACAAGGTACACTTTCAACCGCGTATCTATCTGCAATTGCAGGAATATAGTTTAAATCAGCTTTGATAAAAGCCACTTGTGGAAACAGCTTTTCTGTTACGTCCACCATTTTCCCTGCCACCAAACATGTACCACAAAGCGGAGTGAAGAGGTATAGTGCTGCATAGGTTTGCTTTTGTACTGTTTCCTCAATGTGATCTAAAGATAATTTTCTCATAAAATCTATTTACGTCCTTCTCTCCAAGTATTCTGTGTGTACATCAATATTAGCACCGATCAAGATTGAAGCAAGATGATATTCCGGTGCAGCTGCAACCTCTTTATACATCCGGTCAATGTACAAATGCTCTGCCTCGGGAAACTCTCTCTTAAACAGCTTCCGCAGTTTCTCGCCGCTGTCGTCCGCATCCACCAGGATATATACATCACGGGCAAAAAGTTCTTCCACCAGTTCATCAAGTTTGGTAATGCTGATGGTCCCGTTTGTACAAATGATCTCGACAGGCTCTTTCACAATTTCTTTCACTTTCTTCCTGTCAGACGTCCCCTCTACGATAATCACTTTATCATCATAAGACTGCATTGAACTCACCTATCTCTTTTCGTTACTATTGGATGTTGTCTCTTTTCATAAGGATGTTTCCGTATATTTTGTTGCTTTCGGAAAAATCCCAAGAGCTGGATTTTCCCCGTATACTAAGAGTTTTAACTCTAAATTGGGTAGAGCAGCTCTTTTCTTTTTAGGTGTTACCAGATTTCATCTTCGTAATAGGGCTATTTTTTCGAAATTAGTATCAAATAGCAACAAAGTTTACGAAAAGAGCCTTTCATAAGGCTGATTCTGCTTAAAAGTAATGGATTTCCGCTCCCGTCGCGCGATTCCGTCCACTCTGAAATTACTTGTTATACTCACTATTATTTTCCCGCTTTTTAACCTGGAATGCAAAGAATAAACCCTGTGATGCGTGTGAAAATCCATACAGAAAAAGAGTAGACGAATCTACCCTTTTTTCAGCACCAGCCGCCTTCATCACAATCTGTATAACGCGGCTCTGACTCATCTGGAGCCATATAATTCTGGATGATCTTGTTTCCAAATGTTTCAAAGTTTGGTTCCAGCTGAAGATCTTCCGCTGAATTAGAAATATCCATCTTTCCTACCAGTTGTTCATCAAGGAATAAATGCAGCTGTCCATCAATCAGTTTTCCAGTGACACGCTGTGTAACATCCAGCTTTTTGGGTTTCAACATGTAATAAGCCCCCTTGTGCAAGTATGTATTACTAGCGTACCCAAAAAGCAAAACAAAACCCTCCGGAACAGCTGGAGGGTTTTGTAAATAGTTTTAGTCTTCTTTAATCATTTCTTCATACTGCTCGGCAGTCATAAGGTTGTCCACTTGAGAAGCATCAGAAGGTTCAATGATGACCATCCAGGCTTTTTCGTATGGAGACTCGTTAACGAATTCAGGGCTGTCATCAAGGTTTTCATTGACTTCAACAACCTTGCCGCTTACAGGTGCATATAATTCAGAAACGGTTTTAACAGATTCTACGCTTCCGAATGGCTCGTTGGCTGTAATTTCATCTCCAACTTCTGGAAGTTCAACGAAAACAATATCTCCTAATTCTGATTGCGCGAAATGCGTGATTCCTATACGTACATTTTCCCCTTCAACTTTAACCCACTCATGTTCTTCTGAAAAACGAAGTTCTTTTGGTGTGCTCATGTCCTATCCCTCCATTGCTCTATTCACATCAATATTGACATATTTACTACGATAAAAGCAAGAAATCTTTTACTGCCATGCAGTCTCGTATGTTTCTTCCTTAAAGCCGACTGTCACAGTTGATCCTTCGGCAGCTATAGGCCGCTTGATCAGCATCCCGTCACTCGCAAGAATCTCAAGCAGCTCCTCTTCAGAAGAATCATTAACCTTGTCTTTCAAGCCAAGTTCCCGGTATTTCTTACCGCTTGTGTTAAAGAACTTTTTTAAAGGCATTCCGCTATTTTTGTGAAGCTCCTTCAACTCCTCCTTTGTGGGAGGATTCTCAACAATATGTATTTCATTAAATTCCTTGCCGTTCTCCTCAAACCATTGTTTGGCTTTGCGGCAGGTTCCGCATTTGGGATATGAATAAAATTGGATTGTCATTTTCTCACCACCCTTCCCGGAGGTTTTTCTGTTTCAACTACTACTAGTTCGACAAAATTCCTTAATGTCCTGCAAATTATTCTGCAGGACATTAAGAAGTTATCATCAAAATAAATCAGATGCATGTGTGTTCTACCGTATCAATCAATTCTTTTAATTCTTCAATAGCTTGGTCAAGCGCAAGTGAATAGAATCTTTGAGTGCCTTTTTGCTCGATAGTCACCAGATGCTGAGCTCATAAAACTTTCAAATGATAAGAAACTGCCGGCCTGGACAAAGTGAGATTTGCAGTTATCTCATTGACTGTCAAAGGCTCGTTCTCCGCCAGCAGGAGGATGATATCCTGCCTGCAGGGATCACTCAATGCTTGGAATAAAGGTATACACTTAGAGAATGGATCCATTGCTTTTTGACACAATTCAGCATTCCTTCACTCTTTTACCATCTTACCTCACATTATATACGTTCCTGCACCTTGCGGACAACGGAAGTGACCATCTTTCTTTGTATGAAACGGATTGAGCATGCAAGTTTTCTAAAGGCTCTTTGTATGATAAAAGGCAAAATTAAGCTTGGCAAAACTACTAGCTTATCCACTTTGAATCTTACTTATACTATGAGGATGGTTATAGTAGCCTTTTTTATGATAGATAGTGGCGGTGGTGCCGTCATGGGAGTTTTTCATATTAACAGGAGTAAAAACTGGTAACACCGAAAGAAAAGGATTCTTTATTCATCTACAGAAAAAAACCGGACCCATTGGATGAGTCCGGCCGAAGATCTATTTACAGAACATAACGCTCTGCTTCAATTAGCTTTTCAGATGCTTCACGTTTAACTGCGATAATGTTAAGCGGTGTGTAGCGCGTGAATTTACGAAGCGCTGACAGCATCATTCTCAAAGAATCGCCTGTTTCTGCTGCAACCAATGTTTCTTTTGCATGCGCTTCAATCTCGTTGAATGCTTCCTGACAGAAGATTTGTGTGTACAATAACTTTTGCTTTGCTTTTTCAACGCCATCTTTGTTAATGGCTTTTTCCGTACGAAGAACGGCTGATTCCATCGCATAAGCATTGGAAATGATATCCGCAATGTTTACAAGGATCTCCTGCTCTTTTTCCAGAGCTTTTCCGTATTTCTGTGCAGCCAGACCCGCGATCAGCAAGCCGATCTTCTTCGCATTTTTCACAAGGTATTTTTCCTGTTCCAGCGGTGCATCGCCCACTTCTTCCGGCATAAGCATCATCAACTCTTCTTGAAGAGCCTGTGCTTTCTGGAATAATGGCAGTTCACCTTTAAGTGCTTTACGGACATATGTGCCAGGCACTAACAGGCGGTTGATTTCATTTGTTCCTTCGAAAATACGGTTGATACGGGAATCGCGGTACATTCTTTCAATTTCATACTCCTGCATGAACCCGTATCCCCCATGAATTTGAACACCTTCATCCACGATATAATCAAGGGTTTCCGTTGCAAATACTTTATTCAGTGAACACTCGATTGCATATTCAGCAATGGATTTAGCAACTTCCGTTCCGTTTTTGACTTCTTCGTCTGTCAATTGGCTCATACGGTCTTCAAACAAACCGACTGTACGGTATACTGAACTTTCTGTTGCATACAGCTTGGATGCCATTGTAGAGAATTTTTCTTTTGTTAAGTTAAAAGCTGAGATTGGCGTCTTGAACTGCTGGCGCTGGTTTGCGTATTTGATTGTTACGTCCATCGCACGCTTGCTTCCGCCAACAGCACCTACACCAAGCTTGTAACGGCCGATATTCAGGATATTGAACGCAATGATATGCCCTTTTCCTGCTTCACCAAGAAGGTTTTCGACCGGAATTTCTGCGTCTTCAAGAATCAATGTACGAGTGGAAGAACTCTTGATCCCCATTTTCTTTTCCTCAGCACCTGTAGATACACCAGGATACTCACGCTCAACGATAAAAGCAGAGAACTGCTCACCGTCAATTTTTGCATAGACAACAAATACATCAGCAAAACCTGCATTGGTGATCCACTGTTTTTCACCGTTTAAAACATAGTGAGTGCCTGCTTCGTTCAGCTTGGCTGTCGTTCTGGCACCAAGGGCATCTGAACCGGAACCCGGCTCAGTCAGGGCATAGGCAGCAATTTTCTCACCTGTCGCCAATGCTGGAAGGTACTTTTGTTTTTGGTCTTCGTTACCGAACAATACAATTGGAAGAGATCCAATTCCAACATGCGCTCCATGTGAAATGGAGAATCCGCCTGCAGTGGACATCTTCTCCGCAATAAGTGCAGAGCTTACTTTATCAAGGCCGAGTCCGCCGTATTCCTCAGGCACATCTGCACCTAGAAGGCCAAGGTCTCCAGCACTTTTCAATAGTTTTACAGAACGGTCAAATTCATGATTTTCCAAGTGTTCCACTTGTGGAACAACTTCTTTTACAACATAATCTTCTGTTGTTTTAGCAATCATTATCTGTTCATCTGAAAAATCTTCAGGTGTGAACACATTTTCATAAGAAACATCTTCGATAATAAAGCTGCCGCCTTTTACCAACTTATCAGTTTGATTTGTCATCTGTTTTTCCTCCTTGTTTTAAAAAACAGTTATTGAAAACCGAAGGCTCGGTTGTGAGCCTCCTAAAAATTAACCTATCAGTTCAAATACTCCGGCAGCACCCATTCCTCCGCCGATACACATTGTTACGACACCAAATTGCACATTACGTCTCTTCATTTCATGCACGAGAGAAAGAGTCAGTTTCGTTCCGGAACAACCAAGTGGATGTCCCAGGGCAATGGCGCCGCCGTTGACATTGATAATGTCTTCATTAAGGCCAAGCTGGCGGATAACCTGGATGGATTGAGAAGCAAAGGCTTCATTCAGTTCAAACAAACCGATGTCTTCTAATTGAAGACCCGCCATTTTTAGTGCTTTCGGAATCGCTTCGACAGGTCCGACACCCATGATTTCCGGCGGCACACCCGCAACAGCAAATGATCTGAATCTCGCCATCGGTGCAAGGCCAAGTGAATCCGCTTTTTCACGATCCATAACCATGACTGCTGCTGCTCCGTCACTTGTCTGCGAAGAGTTTCCAGCTGTCACTGATCCCTTAACATTGAACACCGGGCGCAGCTTAGAAAGGACTTCTTGATTTGTGCCAGGTCTTACGCCTTCATCTTTTGAGAACGTAATATTCTTTTCAACCACCTTGTTTTGGCTGTTGACTGAACGCAGGACTACGTCCACAGGAACGATTTCATCCTGGAATCTGCCTTCAGCAATCGCACTCGCAGCTTTCTCATGGCTTCTTACTGCGAAAGCATCTTGATCTTCACGTGAGATACCGAATTTTTTTGCGACTTCCTCTGCTGTGTGTCCCATGCCCATATAATATTGAGGAGCTGTTTCAGCAAGCTTTGCATTAGGGCGGACTACATGCCCCATTAAAGGCACAAGGCTCATTGATTCAGCGCCCCCTGCAATTGCTGTGTCAGAGTGGCCCAGCATGATCTTCTCCGCTGCATATGCAATGGACTGCAAGCCTGAGGAGCAGTAACGGTTAATGGTTATGGCAGGGACGTTATGCGGAAGTCCCGCCAGTCCGCCGATATTCCTTGCCATGTTCAAGCCTTGTTCCGCTTCCGGCATGGCACATCCGATAATTAAGTCATCTATATTTCCATCATAGTTTCCCGCTCGTTTCAGTGTTTCTTTTACAACCAGCGCACCCAGGTCATCAGGTCTGACTGTTGCCAGAGTCCCCTTGTTTGCTTTTCCCACCGGTGTTCGGGCGCCGGCTACTAATACCGCTTCTCGCATGTTCTTCCCCCATTTCTAGTAAAAATCAATATATGTTAGTTACGCAGCGGCTTTCCTTTTACCAGCATGTGCTGCATGCGCTGCTGTGATTTCGGTTGTGCGACAAGACTCAGGAATGCTTCTCTCTCCAAGTCCAATAGATATTGCTCATCTACTTCGGTACCGAATGGCAGCTTGCCTCCTGCCAGTACAAACGCCAATTTTTTCGCGATTGCCAAGTCATGTTCAGATATATAGCCTGAGTGAAGCATTGCTTGAGCTCCAAGGATCAGTGCCGCATATCCAGATTCACCTACAACCGGGATCTTTCTGCGGACTGGAGGAGTGTAGCCGCTTTCACTTAAAGCAAGAGCTGCCTGCTTCGCGTCATATAAAAGGTGATCTCCATTGGCACTTACACCGTCAGCATTGTTCAAGAAATTATTATCCCTTGCCTCGTCACCAGAGGTAGAGACTTTTGCCATTGCTATTGTTTCAAACACCTTACTAGCAACCTTCTGCAGATCGAAGTCAATTCCTTCAGGCATCATATTAAGATGCTTGATATATAATTCTTTGTTTCCGCCTCCGCCAGGGATCAGGCCGACACCGGCTTCCACCAGCCCCATATAGGTCTCCATGGATGCTTGGATATGAGCTGCTGGAAGGCAAACCTCCGAGCCTCCTCCAAGTGTCATGCCAAAAGGTGCTGCTACCACAGGTTTTTTGCTGTATTTAATATTCATCATGGCCTGCTGGAAGTTGCGGACAACCATATCAATTTCAAAGATGTTGTCATCCTGTGCTTCCATTAGGATCATTGCGATGTTAGCTCCTACACAGAAATTTTTGCCTTGGTTTCCGATGACGAGCCCTTTGAAATTCTTTTCTACTTCTTCAATAGAGAAGTTGATCATTTGAACGATATCCAGTCCGATGGAGTTGTTTGGTGAATGGAATTCAAGCAGAGCTACTCCATCACCGATATCAATCAGGCTCGCACCGGAGTTTTTCTTAATCAGTTTTCCTTGCTGCTTCAAAAGCTTTAAATCTATTACTTTTGGGTTTCTCTCAATCTTTTTATATTCACCGTTATGGTAGAAGTACTTTTCTCCATCTTCTTCTTTATAGAAAGAACTATGGCCTGCTTCAAGCATCTCTGTAATCCATGCCGGAAGCTCTCTGCCTTCTTCTCTCATTTTGCTTACTGATTTCTCAAGGCCGATGCTGTCCCACGTTTCAAATGGCCCTTGCTGCCAGCCGAAGCCCCATTTCATTGCCTGATCGATCGCAACGATATCATCGGCAATGGTCTCAAGCAGGTCTCCTGAATACAGAAGCACCGGTGAAAGGATGTTCCAAAGGAATGTGCCGGCTTTGTCCTCTACATAAACAAGCGCTTTCATTTTGTTCGAAAGTCCTTTTTCCTGCTTGCTTAATTCAGTCGAAGTTGTTTTTAACTTTTTCCGTGGTCCGTATTCCAATGTTTCGGTATCGAGCTCAAGGATTTCTTTCCCTTGTTTCATGTAGAAGCCTTGGCCGCTTTTGGAACCAAGCCATCCATTATCCAGCATCTTCTGCATGAATCCGGGAATCTCAAATACTTTCTTTTCTTCTCCGTCAACCTGGTCATAAACATTTTTCGCCACATGTGCGAATGTATCCAGCCCTACAACATCGAGGGTACGGAAGGTTGCACTTTTCGGACGGCCGATTGCTGGTCCGGTAATGGAATCCACTTCCCCAACACTTATACCGCTTTTCAACATTTCCTGCAGTGTGATCAGCAGGCCGTAAGTTCCAATCCGGTTGGCGATGAAATTTGGTGTATCCTTCGCAAGGACGACCCCTTTGCCAAGTACATCTTCACCAAATGTTTTAATGAAAGAAAGTACTTCCGGATCTGTTTTTTCAGTAGGGATGACTTCAAGTAATTTCAGGTAACGCGGAGGGTTAAAGAAGTGAGTTCCCAGGAAGTTCTTCTGGAAATCCTCCGATCTTCCTTCTGACATCGCTTCAATTGAAATCCCGGACGTGTTGGAGCTGATGATGCTGCCTTTCTTTCTATGCTTTTCAACACTTTCAAAAACCTTCTTCTTGATATCCAGGTTTTCAACGACCACTTCAATGATCCAGTCACAATCACTTAATTTCTCCATATCATCTTCAAAGTTACCTGCTTCAATCAATGAAAGATTCTTCTTTGAAGTAAGAGGTGCAGGTTTTTGCTTAAGAAGCTTCTTAAGCGCCCCTTCACTCATACGGTTGCGGACGGCTTTATCTTCCAAAGTCAGTCCCTTCGCTTTTTCTGCTTCAGTTAACTCACGCGGTACTATATCCAGCAGCAAGGCAGGTATCCCGATATTCGCCAGGTGGGCTGCTATACCCGATCCCATTACTCCAGATCCTAATACTGCTGCTCTTTGAATTTTACGAGCCACTATTTTTCCCCCTTTTACTCCTTGAATGAACACTCATTCATTTTCTTCTCAAAAAAAATCACGAATGAGATCTGTTACCTCTAATATATAAGATTTTACAGCAGACTGCAATATCTTAAAGTTTAAAAAATGAAAAATTTTCAAAAAATAATCTTTTTGCACCTTTTGGTAATTCTAATAGTGGAGGTGATTAATATGGCAAAAAGAAAGAAAAACCCATCCAAGGCAGGCGTCAGCGCGGCCAGTGTAAAAGGTGATGCAGGTCCGACAGTGGAACATGACGGCGGCGGCAAGGTGAACAGCCAAAACAATCAATACAAAAAATAATCTCTGTTTTATCTGTTGGTTTTCCGAGTTCTTGGCGGGCTGTCTGCATATTTCTCTAAACTAAAGCTCACAGTGAATGGGTAAAACCAAGATTGCTTGAAGTCAGGTCAAGAATTTGGCAGAATCGTGATGCACTTCTGTCCCGTTGGGTTTTTGATGACGTCGATTAGTTAAACCAACTTCAGTGCTGTCTGATCAGTCATTTGGCAGCATTGATTTCACTAATCTTTCATTTGATACAGTCAAGTTGAGGTTCTGGCTGTTTTTTCTCTGGATCCTGCCAAATTATTAGTCAGATCAAAAATACAAATGAATGATCAAAAAGACCGCTGCAAGATAGAAATCCTGCAGCGGTCCCGTTCATATATGATTATGCTAAACTCTCAATTTACTTGTTGATTACACCTTTCAGTACAAAAGCGACGTTTGCAGGTCTTTCTGCAAGGCGGCGCATGAAGTAGCCGTACCAATCTGTGCCGTATGGAACATAGACGCGCATTTTATATCCTTCTTTAGCCAGCTCCAGCTGCCGCTCCACTCTGATTCCATAGAGCATCTGGAATTCAAATTGGTCGTGAGGGATATTGTACTCCTCTACAATCTGCTTCGTATATTCAATCATCGCATCGTCATGTGTTGCCACAGCGGTGTAGTTGCCATTGAGCAGATGCATCTTAATAATTTTTTTAAAGTTGTCGTCGACGTCTTTTTTATCCGGGAAAGCTACAAGAGGCGATTCCTTGTATGCCCCTTTAACGAGTCGAAGATTTGGAGAATATTCATTCAGAACTTCCATATCCTTTTCTGTTCTGAACAGATAAGCCTGGATAACCGTACCGACATTATCATATTCAGATTTCAGCCTTTTGAAAATATCGATGGTCTTGCCGCATCGGGAGTAATCTTCCATATCGATCGTAACGAACACTCCAAACTCCTGGGCTGCTTCAAGGATTCTTCTCATGTTTTTCATAACAATTTCTTCAGAAAGATCGAGACCCATCGATGTCATTTTCAATGAAAGCTGTGAATCAATCCGCTCCCTGCCGATTGCCTTTACAGCCTCAATGCATTGATCAGCCATCTCATTTGCTTCTGCTTCATTATCAATGAACTCTCCAAGATAATCGATTGTTACGGATAACCCTTGATTATTCAGCCCTTTGATAGCTTCAACAGCGAGGTCGATGGATTCACCAGCAACAAATCGAGCTGCGCCAAAGCGCAAACCATATTTTTTCGCTACTTTCGTTAATGGTTTATTCTTGGATAAGAATAAAAAGAAGTTACGCATTACTTGTTCCATGTCAATTACCCCCTGTAACATTTGCTTCACTATGAAAGCGGTTTCTATTTAGATAGTCTGGATGGCCGCAATCAAGTGGCTGAGGTGGTCTGCCAGGACTAATCGCCCCTTAAATCGGTTCCAAATTTATAAATTTATATTATCACCTTTAACCGTTTTTGAATATAGTTCAAACATCTATTTGAAAAATTTTATCGTTTATTGTCATTTCTTGTATATGCTGCGGTATTAGAGGAACAATAACTTTGCTAAACTCAAAGGAGGGAAACCTTATGCAACAGCAGCAAAGCAGCCAACAGCAGGGCATCATGCAGCAGCCCCCGCAAGTGTTAACCACCAAAGATTCTATGTACTTAAATGATATGCTTTCATGGAACTTACTGGCCATGAAAAAAGCCCATTTTGCAGCAAGTCACTGCCAGGATCCTGAACTCAAAGCGGAAATCGATAAGTGCGGCCAGATGCACCAGCGCCATTATGAACAGATCCTTGCCCACTTGAATCCAGGAAATGCGACCCAATCCTCCACAACTATGTAGAAAGGAAGTGTATAGGATGAATCAAAATCAATCACAGCAAAAAATCCAAAACCCGCAGACACAAGTATCTGAAACACCGCAAATGAACGACCGCGACCTGGTAAATGATATGCTGAGCATGGAAAAATATATGACCGACTCTTACTGTACGGCATTGAATGAAGCAAGCCATGATGCTCTCTATAATGACCTGCTTACCATCTTCAATGAAACGCAGAACACCCAGCGCAGCCTGTATAACAGCATGTTCAAAAAAGGCTGGTACAAACTTGAGCAGGCAGATACCCAAAAGCTTCAGCAGTCTTACCAGCAGCACCAGCAATACGCTTCCCAATTTCCTTATAATAACGTGCATTGATGGAGTGGCGCCTTGTTTTAAAGCACAATGAAAATCTTTAGAATCTACTTGATATAAACAAAGATAAAGTCAACTATCCTTCCCTAAATAGGAAGAAAAGATAGTTGACTTTTTTGAGTGAATTTTTGATGATTTTTGGAACATTTGCCTGGCGGGGCTGTAAGGGTCCTTTTTCATAAAAATTGATAGAAAGACGCTGCTTCAAACTTTTCAGAGTGGTTCAGTATTTCAGATAGTAATTAGAGGAAAAATGTTCCCTTATTTACTAAAAAACACTAAAAAAAGCTAAAATAGGGGAATAAAGTTCCCTTATAAGATCTATACACTAAAAAAATTTCGCTTTTTTATCATATAAGGGAAAAAAGTTCCTCTATTTACCTCGAAATAAGCTGGAATTCCCGATTAAGGGAAAAAAGTTCCCTTATTTTCACCGCTGGGGACCTAATTAATGAAATGACAAGCAGCTTTCGCTATAAGCGGCTGATAGGATGAGCAAATTCGTCGATAGACCTGGGATTTTCGTTGATAAGGCCAGCAGATTCGTCGATAGACGCATAAAACTCGTTGATAGAGAAATCTGTTACTCCATTTTGGCAGGTTTATTTTTCGCACCAAAAATGCCCCCGGACTAAACCGGCTGGCGTCCTCCACCAACGAGTACAAAATGCACAAAATAAAAAACAGCCGGCTGATAACGGGCGGCTGCTTCTATTGATCCTTCTTCGCTCGATGATCTTCATTCAACTCTTTGATTTCCGCAATGATTCTCTTAATCTCTTCTTTGCCTTCGGGGAACTCGGAGTTCCAATGCTTGGCCAAAGGCGGCATGGACTTGGCGATGTAAGTATAAATGACCCATTTCGTTACCTTACTTTTGAGCTCTGGAGTGGCTTCACCCAGAAGCAGTTCAGTATATTTATCGATCAATGCGTCGAATTGTTCGTCAAAGTTCTCCATTACCTCACTCCTTTCCGCTGTTTCACATTGCAGGTTTGCGGGCATGTGCTGCACCTGAGAGCTTCCCCGTCTCTCAGCTTATAGGAGTAGCAGCAAGTCTTCCTGACACGCAGCATACTGTCCTGTGCTGCTACAAATTGTTTTTCTGAGTGATATCTGGCAAGCGGGTTTTTCTGATAAGGTCCAAACAGAGCTGCATTCCTTTCCTTCAGCAGCCAGCGAAAGTCCTCTTCCATCCTCTCCCGGGCATGCCCAAGCTCTTCTTGATGAGTAAGTACTTCGTAAACCCAGAACAGATAAATAGCAACATTTTCCCATGTAATCAGGTCCGTGACCTTCCCAGCCGTCTTCGCCGTTTCAATAAGAGGAAAAAGGTGGTCCCGAAACACTTCCTTTGCCACTTCTTCCCTTTCAGATTCCCTGTCTATAACCTCACTGGCATCTTGATCTTGAAAATAAAATCCAGGAATCCATAGGCCATTTTTTCTCCATCTGCAAGAAACACATTATCAGGTGATACATTCAGCCTTTTATTAAAAACCGAGAAAGAAAAAAGCGAAATGACCGCTGCAAAAGCGTACCTCTTAAGCAGCAGCGATGACAGCACTTTTTTATCTTCGCTGCCTATCTTGCCGGAGTACTTTTGAAAAAAGGCTTCCATCCCCTCCGGATTGATCAGTTGAGCGGCGGAAGTTAATTCGCTCTCCGCGGGTCTTTCTGTAAAAAACCGGAAAGACCTCAGCATTTCTTGTTCCTCTGCAGTCAGGGACACTCTGCTCATGCCATCTCAGCTACTTCTTTGATGATACATCTGCCCTTCCCATAAGGAATGCAAAGCGGTGTACCGAACAATGGATCACTCGTCACCTGGCAGTCCATGTCAAATACATTTTTCACAAGGTTGCAGCTGATGACTTCCTCAGGCTTTCCTTGGGCAAATATTTTCTGGTCTCGGATCGCAACGATATTATGGGCATAGCGGCAGGCAAGGTTCAGATCATGCAAGACCATGATGATTGTACGCTCTTCTGTTTCATTCAATTCAAATAATAAATCCAGGATTTCAATTTGATGAGTCATGTCAAGGTACGTTGTGGGCTCATCCAGTAGAATGATATCCGTATCCTGAGCAAGAGTCAGGGCAATCCACGCTCTTTGCCGCTGCCCGCCGGAAAGTTCGTCGACTCTTCTATGCTGAAGCTCCTCCATCTTGGTGGCCTTGAGAGCCTTTAAGACGATTTCTTCATCCTTTTGAGACCACTGTTTCAGCCACGATTGGTGAGGGTATCTTCCCTGTTTGACCAGTTGCAGCACCGTTAACCCCTCGGGTGCAGTGGGTGATTGTGGAAGAATGGCCAGCTTTCTGGCTACATCCTTTGTAGACAATTTTGCAATCGCATCACCATCGATGAGCACAGAACCCGTTTGAGGCTTCAGAAGCCTCGCCATTGAGCGAAGGAGTGTGGACTTTCCGCAGCCATTCCCTCCTATGAATACCGTGATTTCACCTTTAGGAATCTCAAGGTCCAGTTCATCTATAATTATTCTGTCTCCATAACTTAAAGTAAGCGATTCTGTCTGAAGAGATTGTGTCATCCTCGGGTCATCTCCTTTGGTTTGAACTGCTGCCGTTCCTAAAATCATTCTATTATGATTCTAAAGTATTTTTATATAAAAAAGTTATGCATTTTTTGTCTTAAATAGTAAATAGATGAAGTACGGAGCGCCGATAGCGGCAGTGAACACACCGGCAGGCACTTCCAAGGGTAAAAATAAAGTCCGGCCCACAAGGTCGGCTATCATCACCAGAGTGCCTCCAAGCAAAGCCGCTACTGGCAGCAGGGCGCCAAAAGATGAACCAACCAGACGGCGGGCCATATGTGGTGCCATCAGTCCTACAAACCCTATGCCTCCTGCAAATGCAACCGCTCCGCCGACTAAACCCGTAGCCAAGGTTAGCAGAATGATCCGCTGTCTCTGGATGCTGCTTCCCACGCCAGTGGCAATTTCTTCCCCGAGCTCTTGAATGTTAACGTTCCTTGCCAAAACAAACGCAATCAAAATCAGGATCAGTGTCCACGGTAACAGAATCTGAACATCTTTCCAATTGGAAGCATTCACTGTACCTGTAATCCAGATATTCGCCTGGCTGGCCCGGAAGATAGGACCTAAAATCATCAGCATGGTGATGATCGCCTGCATGAGAGCTGATATCCCAATTCCTATCAGGACCAGGCGGACTGGGGATACCCCATTTTTCCAAGCGAGAAAATAAACCAGGAATGCGACTGCCGCTGCTCCGGCAAATGCGGCAAGCGGAAGCCACTGGATGCTTACAGTCAGGGCATTGTTTTCATCACTGAAAAAGGCCAAAAATCCTACTACTGCAGCGCCTGCTCCACCGGTGATCCCAATGATATCCGGGGAGGCAAGAGGGTTCCTTACCATTCCTTGAAGCAAAGCTCCGGCAATCGCCAAAGACATGCCGGCCAGCAGCGCAATAATGATCCTTGGAAGCCTGAAGGATTGAACGACCAGCTGCTCAAGCTCGGTCCCTCCTCCGAAAAACACCATCAGAACTGTCCAGGGCTGTATGTTCATGTCACCAAGTCCTGTACTCAATATAAATATTAAGGCAGTCACAGCCATTAATAAGAAAATCTTTTTTACTGCTGACAAATCTATTAAGAATGAAAGCTTATCTTTAAAAAATCGTTTGGCAATATATCGCTTCATCCGCTAAAACCCCTTCCTTGCGATGTAAATGAAAAACGGGGCGCCTATAGCGGCTGTCATGACACCGACAGGAACTTCCTGCGGCATGATAATATACCTTGCACCAATATCGGCAGCCAGCAGGAGAATCCCGCCTGTCAAGCCTGCAAAAGGCAGAAGCCACCTATGGTCTACACCAATGATTCTTCTGGCAATATGCGGCACCACGATGCCGACAAAGCCGATCGGACCGGCTATAGCTACCGATCCGCCCGCAAGCAGGACTACGACAATTAATGAAATCAGTTTGATCCATCCTGTCTTAAGTCCCAGCCCTCTCGCTACATCTTCTCCCATTGCCAGGACATTCAATTTGTTTCCTATTATAATAGCTAGGACCCAGCCGATGAGAAGATAAGGAAAGACACCATAAAGGATATCAAGGCTCCTGCCTTGGACTGATCCGGCAAGCCAGAAAAGGACCTGCTCCAAAGCCGCTTCATTCAGTACAAGAAATCCTTGTGTAAACGAGGAAAATAACGCTGTGATAGCGGCTCCGGCAAGTGTGAGCTTCATAGGGGTCAACCCTTCTCTTCCCGCAGAGCCAATGACATACACCGCTACCGCAGCTATACCCGCACCAAGGAAGGAAAGCCATGTAAAGCTTTGTAAATTTGAGATATTAAAGAGTGTTACAGCAATGACGACCATGAAGCCCGCTCCGGCATTAATCCCGAAAATACCGGGAGATGCGAGCGGATTCTTTGTCAATGTCTGCATTAGTACTCCTGAGATGGCCAGCGATGCCCCTACGGAAGCCGCAATGAGAGCCCTCGGCAGCCTGACCGTCTGGATGACAAGATGTTCCGTAGAGCCATCCCCGTTTGTCAGTGCCTGGTACGCCATCTTCCATGTAGTTTCTGTGTAGCCATATACAATGCTCATTCCGATGAACAATGCAAAGATGAATAGTGCTGTTAATAACAGCAACGCCTGCATTCCTGATCTTCTCATATATATAACCCTTCTGTTAAAACATTCATTTAGATTAGAAAAACGTTTACTCCACTTTCCATTTTAGAGAATAAAAGAATGCTAGTCAATGATGTTGAAAATCATTATCAATTGGTGGTTGACTTTGTAATCGTTATCTTCTAGTATAGTTTTTGGAAGTAATGCAAATGAAAATCATTATCACCAAATCAGGAGGAAATACATATGCGTCCATTACGTTATTTAATGTCTTTATTCATTCTTGTTGCAATCCTTGTTCTTGCAGCTTGCGGAACAAATAATGAAAACCAAGAGGAAGAAGCAGCTGGCAATGGCAGCGACACAGGTGAAGAAACTACAAGCTATACAGTGGAGCATGCAATGGGTACAACTGAAATCGAAGGAGAACCTGAACGTGTGGTCATCTTGACAAATGAAGGCACTGAGGCTCTTCTTGCAATGGATGTGACACCTGTAGGAGCTGTTCAATCATGGATCGGTGACCCTTGGTATGAGCATATCGCTGATAAAATGGCGGATGTTGAAGTTGTTGGAACTGAAAGTGAGTTAAATATGGAAGCCATCGCAAAATTGAAACCCGATTTAATCATCGGTAACAAAATGCGCCAGGAAGAACAGTACGACAAGCTTAAAGCAATCGCTCCGACTGTTTTCGCGGAAACACTTCGCGGCAACTGGAAAGAAAACTTTGAGCTATACTCGAAAGCTCTTAATAAAGAAGAAAAAGGCCAGGAAGTCATCGCAGAATACGAACAGCGTATTGAAGACCTGAAAGCCGAACTTGGCGATAAATTGGACATGGAAGTCTCAATGGTCCGCTTCATGCCTACAGACGTTCGTATCTACCATAAAGATTCTTTCTCAGGAGTCATTCTGGATCAATTAGGTTTTGCCCGTCCTGAAGGCCAGGATGTGGAAGACTTTGCAGAAACTGGTGTCACCAAAGAGCGCATCCCAGCTATGGATGGAGATATCCTGTTCTATTTCGCTTACGAAACTGGTGATGGTGAAGGAAATAAAGTGGCTGAAGAGTGGATTAACGACCCGTTGTTCCAAAAACTTGAGGTTGCCCAAGAAGGGAAAGTCCACGAAGTAAGTGATCCAATTTGGAACACTGCCGGCGGAGTTATGGCTGCCAATCTGATGCTTGATGATATTGAGAAATACTTTTTAGCACAGTAATGAAAGGAAAAGCCCGTCATCACGCGGGCTTTTTTCTATGCTGCAAACTTCCCCTCACTGCTGATCCTTAAGCCTAGTAACTATCAGAGAGTTGTCAAACCAGATGCTGCATTAACTGCACTCTGGATAAGTCTCCTCCCTTTCATTTTACTACACCATTTTTTTCATAATTCTCCGCAAACCGGAAACACTACCATCAGAGTAATAATAAAAGTGGTGAATCTGATGTTTTCTTTATTTAAACGAAAAAAAGGAACCGATCAAACAAAAAAGAAACGCACACAGGAATCATTTGAGAAACTTGCACGGAAATCAACTGATTATAAGGAGATTTTCTATTACAACCAGCATACAGGATTGCGTTTTGGGTTGAATTTCTTATCGACTTTGGTTGATGAGGACATTTTGCAGAAAGACCTGCTTCCATCTCTCCTTGGAAAGAACTTTACAACTTTAGAAGATGTGAAGAAGCTTGCTCCCATCATTGACATTCAATTGTCTGATGATGAAAGCAAGATAGAGCAAAAGCTGATGAACGGATATGTTCTCCTCAAAACAGAAAATGAGAAAAACCGGTTTGCATTCATTGCAGCACAGAAAGAAGTTGTCCGCCAGGTATCTCAGCCTGAGGTAGAGTTCAGTGTGGTGGGACCAAAAGAGGCATTCGTCGAGTCAATTGACCAAAACTTGAACATGCTTCGAAAGCGAGTCCCTATCAAAGAATTAATTATTGAAGATTTTAATATCGGGCGGATGACTCATACTAAGACTTCCTTATTGTATATTGACGGATTGGCAGACCAGGATAATGTCCAAACGATGCGGCAGCGTTTGAAAGCGATTGATTTTGATCAAATCAATGACAGCTCCTTCATTGAACAGATGATTGCGGATAATGCCAATTCTCCGTTTCCTCAACTTCTGGATACGGAACGGCCTGACCGTGCTGCTTCCGTACTGGTGGAAGGAAAAGTGGTCGTTCTTTCAGACGGCTCGCCGCATGCATTGATCGGGCCTACCACTCTCGTTGAATTTTTCAGTGCGTATGAAGATTACTTTTTAAACTATATCGTCGCTTCCTTTTTCCGGCTGGTCCGGGTATTTGCGGTTGCCTTTTCCATCTTAATTACACCTATTTATGTAGCTGCGCTGACTTATCACTATGAATTGATCCCTAAAGACCTGATGGCCACCCTGATCACTTCACGCCAGGAAATCCCGCTTCCTCCCATACTGGAAGCATTGTTTCTTGAGTTGACGATAGAACTGCTCAGGGAAGCAGGGGCCCGCCTCCCGACCAAGGTCGGCCAGACAATTGGTATCGTAGGAGGAATCGTTATTGGAACGGCATCGGTAGAAGCTGGTCTGACCAGCAATGTTTTGCTGATCCTGGTTGCCCTGGCAGCACTAGCATCATTTACAACCCCTGTTTATAAGATGGGCAACACTATCAGGATCCTGCGTTTTCCATTTTTGTTATTTGCCCAAATTTGGGGCATGCTCGGTATCGTCTTTTGTTTTTGCATTTTGATGACTCATCTCATAAAACTGACTTCCCTTGGCCGCCCGTTCCTTGAACCCTTGTATCCTCCGAGGCTGTATGACCTTAAGGATGCGATTATCCGCTTTCCTTTTCATACTCAAAGTAAGCGGCCAGCTTTCATGCGGACTAAGAATCCAAACAGATTCAAACCTGAAGAGGGACGGAAGAAACTCGATATTGATGAATAATTGGCGGAGGTTTTGCTATGCAGTCTGTTCATGTTCCTGAAAATAGAAAAATATCGCCATTTATCGTATTCTTCCTCATTCACTCTGTCCAAGTCGGCGTCGGTGTATTAGGTTATCAGAGAATTATTGCAAAAAGTGCGGGATATGATGCCTGGGTTTCTGTTATCATTGCTGGCCTGCTGACAAATGTCATCGTATTCCTGATATTTAAAATTGTACAGACCGGCGGCGGTGATCTTATTGAAGCCAATCGAACTGCCTTTGGAAAGTGGATGGGTAAAGCAGTCGACGGAGTGTATCTCATCTATTTCTGCTTGATTGCTGTGACGGTCTGCCGCACATATGTGGAAGTCGTACAAGTATGGATGTACCCCCGACTGGCATCCTGGGCTTTCGCCATCCCCTTCTTCCTGCTCGTCATCTATGTTGTTACGGGAGGATTTAGGGCCGCAGCGGGGGTTGCTTTTTTTGGAACTGTACTGCCGGCCTACCTTGTGTTGACATTCGGATTCACTTTCCCATTTTCCGATTTTAGAAATCTGCTTCCCATCTGGGACCATACTCTTTTAGATATGGTGAAGGCAACACGGGACATGACACTGAGCTTCCTGGGATATGAAACTCTCCTCATTTTTTATCCATATCTTAAGGATGGGAGCAAATCAAAAAAGTGGGCCCATGGCGGACTCCTTCTCACTACCGGTTTTTTTACTCTTTTAACTCTGATTAGCTTTGCTTTCTTCAGCGAAGGACAGCTTGAAAAAACGGTCTGGGCGACGCTTTCGATGTGGAAAATTGTTCAAATGCCCTTCGTCGAACGCTTTGAGTATATCGGCATCGCCAACTGGTGCTTGATCATCCTTCCAAATGTATGTATTTCGTTATGGTGCGGAAGCCGAATAGCTAAGAGGTCATTTAAGTTAAATCAAAGAAAAACATTAATTATCCTTTCCGTGATTTGCGTCATAGCTGTTGGTTTCATAAAAGACCGCGCCCAAATCAATTTATTAAATGATATTACCAGTAAAGTTGGTTTTTATTTGAACTTTGTTTACCTTCCGTTTCTTCTCTTCATGATCTATTTAATGAAGAAGGTGAGAAAAAAACAATGAAAAAATTCACATTACTGTTGGTGGGCTCGCTCATCCTTTTATCTGGATGTGTGGAGCAGGAAATCCTGGATGACCTTAACATTGAAACAGCGAAGGGGTACGATATGGCGGGCGAGGATTTAATCAGAGGCACCGCTTTGTATCCCAGATATTCTGCTGATAAACAAATTGAAAATGTCACCCTGACGGCAGAAGCTAAATCAACTAGGGAAGTGCTGAACTTATTGGAAAAGAAATCTGAGCAGCCTCTTGTAAGGGGAAGCTTGGAAAACGTCGTGATTTCTGAAAAGATGGCCAAAAGAGGGATGCTTCACATAGCGGACTCCCTTCAGCGTGATGCGAGCGTCGGAGCAAGAGTCATGCTCCTGGTCAGTGATGGGTCCGCAGAAGAGATTTTAAAAGGAAATTACGGCAATAAAGGGACTTCAGATTACATCACCACTCTTGTGGATCACAATATCCGCCGAGGCGATTTGGCAAAGTCCAACTTACACTTATTTTTGTTCACCTTTTTTCAAGAAGGCCACACCTCCTACTTACCTATAATCCAGCAGGACGAAGATAAAACATTGGACCTTACGGGAGTAGCACTCTTTAAAAATGATAAAATGATCGACAGGATAAACAAAGAGGATATGTTTTATTTCAAACTCCTTGCTGACAAATACAGCGAAGGGAACCAAGTCGTCAAACTTTCGGATGAAGGCGTCAGCCTAAAAGCCAGCATAGAGGCTTCTGTGACCAGCCTGAAATCTAAACACAAAATCCAAATAGAACATAACGCCAGCCCCGTAAAGATCAACGTCATCATCGAGATTGAGGGAATTATAAAAGAATATACAGGAAAAAGACTTTCCCCTGATAGAACTAAGGAAATTCAGGAAAAAATGGAGAAGGATATTGAAACCCGCTGCCTGAAGATGCTGAAAAACTTTCAAGAGAAAGGCATAGACCCAGTGGGGTTTGGACAGCGTCAAAAGCATGGTGTGCGAAAAATGGACTTCAAAAAGTGGGAAGAAGAGGAATATCCTCAGGCTGAGATAGATGTTAAAGCTAATGTCCTTATCCTGGAATCAGGTACTGTGGAATAAGGACACCGTTCCCTTTCTCAGGAGGGAAGGTGTTCATCTATCCACTGAACCGCTTCACTAATGCATTCACGGTAAAATGCTGCCTTTTCAGGAGAAAGCTTTTTCACACATTCCTTCATGATAGACAAGCCGGTCAGAACCACACGGGTATCGATTTCCCTGGATACCAATACATTGTGAAGCCATTTAACATGATCCATGAACAGCTCTGGCGCTTGGAGCTTATAGGCAGTCTGCAAATGAAGAAAGTGTTTCTGCAGATCAGAGAAGGTTTGGCTGCGTCCCTTCTCTCCAAACGTCTCTAGAATCTCGGGATGCTTCACAAAAACGTTCTGTGCAATTTCAGACACCAGCTCATCGATGAGTTCATGCTGATCAAGAATACGGGCTTGGTACATCGAATCCCTCCTTGCACTGCTTGTTTTCCTTATTTTAGCATAATGTAAAAGTCAAATGTGAATGTGCAGGGAGCAGGTGTTAGATTAATAATAACGTTAAGAACCCTTTGGGTAAGATATGTACTTAGAAATGGCGTTTAGGAAGATCCTTGAGGCCCATTCGCTTGGAGATCGGCTCATTATGGGCGTCTCGACAGATCCTTGAAACCCTTTACACGGGAATTCCGCTCTTTATGGGCGTCTAAAAAGCACCTTGAGACTCTTTCAGCCTAATAAAAACTAGACAAAATCGCCTAGAAATCTTAAAGAGCTCCAAGAGGAAAAGACCTGCGAAAGCTTTTTTCAAAACGGACCTTTCTCTCACTTCATTTGCAGCCACACAGAAATTTAGTGTGCGGGGATTGGTCTCTTCCCTATCATCTTAAAAATGAATCTTAAGGCTTGGCACAGCGGTCTATCTCCCTAATATCAGGAAGCTCTATAAGCACAAAATTTTACGAAAAGAGCCCCGCTACAATACAATAATACTAAATAGAGGAGGTCACTTACATGCAATCCATTCAAAATAAAGAAACCTTTCAGGAGCTCATCTCCGGATCTCAGCCGATTATAATCAAGTTTTTCGCAGACTGGTGTCCAGACTGCACAAGGATGAATATGTTCATTGATGAAATTATTGAAGAAAACAGCCAGTATAAGTGGTATGAGCTGAACAAGGATGAACTGCCTGAAATCGCAGACCGCTATGATGTAATGGGCATCCCCAGTCTGCTGATCTTTAAAGATGGCGAGAAAACAGCACATCTGCACAGTGCCAACGCCAAAACACCTGATCAAGTAAGAGAGTTTCTGCAAAATAATAAATAAACAGACTGAGCAGCTTCTTAGAGAGGCTGCTCTTCAATTTATAAAGCTCTTTTCGTAAACTTTTCTGCTATATGTTACTAATTCCGAAAAAAGACCTTAATTCACCGGGATAACCTGGTTAACATGAAAAGAAAAGAGCTGCTATCCCCGATTAGAGAGAGCACCCTTAGTATAGTACCAGGGGAAAAATCCGGCTCTAAGGATTTTCCCCCAAGCAGCAATTTATATGGAAACAGCCATTTATAAAGCACCGCCCCGGTTATCAATTACTTTCCACTGCCTGCAGAATACATCACATGCAGCGTCACTTCCAACGATGGCTGTCCTCAGCCTCTGCCAAAGAATAAACTAAGCTTTAAAGAGCAAACTATTGCTGTAGGAAAATAAACTTCAAAGAGGTGCTCAGCGTGACGAAGAAATACAACAAAGGAAGCATGAACCAAAACTCACCGCGTGCCGGACACAACCAGGCAGAATTCTCACGGGAAATTGCTGCAGGAGATAATAGCAAAGGAAACAAACATAACAAAGACCAAAATGATAAAACGGATAGAGATTGACATGAAGGATAACATTCATATTGACGAAGAAGCAACCAGAGCCAACATGAAGATTCATGAGGATTTCTACAAAGATAAAGACAGCATCCAGGAAGAAGTCGTTCCTTCCTACGCTTACAATAACGCTCCGGCCATTCGGATCAGCGGGGATGATGAATAGACATCCCTTAAAGCACACAAGGATAATTGAATGCAAAAGGAGTTTCGCCCCTCGGGGAGAAACTCCTTAAACATTTTATTAAAGTGTCCCTTGAGAGCTCTTAGTAAACAAAAGCAGCTCCAACAATAATCAGCAAAATGAACAATACTACGATTAGCGCGAAACCGCCGCCGTAACCGTAGCCGCCACCGCCGCCATAGCCTCCGCCATAGCCGTAGCCGCCGCATCCGTATCCATACATAATCAGACACCTCCAGAATGATTATTGAGCTTTCATCACTCAATAACATCCTATGAGGATTTCGGAAAAATGTTTAGGCGGACCTAGCCCAAACTTAGATTTCTATTATCCTGTTAGAATATCTTCCTTAGGATAACTGATTTTATCTGTTCCTGGTTTCGCCAGTGAAAATGCAAGTGTGAGCGGACCAAGTTTACCTACGAACATAACAAAGATAATAATTCCTTTTCCAAACTCGGTCAAGCTTCCTGTAAGGCCCATAGACAGTCCCACTGTACCAAAGGCTGATACCACTTCAAAAAGGATCTGGATAAAAGGCACCCCTTTTTCCGACATGGAAAGGAGAAACATCGCCGTGAAAACGAGTACGACACTGATCATTGATATCGCCAGAGACTTATAAATAAATGTCTCTGCAATTCTGCGGCGAAAAATAAAAATCTCTTTCCTTTGTTTTAAAAAAGCAATAACAGCTAAAGTAATGACCAGGAATGTTGTCAGCTTAATGCCTCCTCCTGTCGAAGCACTGCCTGCCCCAATAAACATAAGGAGAATCGTGAAAATGATCGTTGAATCTTCCATGCTGCCGATGTCCAATGAATTAAATCCAGCGGTCCGAGGAGTTACAGCCTGAAAATAGGCTCCCAGAATTTTATCCATTGCCGGCAGGTTTGCGAGAGTCTTAGGATTATTGAATTCCAGAGCAAAGATGACAAGTATGGCTGCTACGTTGATGACCAGAGTACCTAACAGCATGAGCTTTGTATGGAGAGACAGTTTCTGCAGCTTCTTCGAATACCACAGGTCCGTTAAAACCGTAAAGCCGATTCCCCCAAGAATGAACAGGCCGGAAATGACAAAATTCACTAAAGGGTTCCCTACATACCCCATTAGACTGTCTGACCATATGGAAAACCCTGCATTGTTAAAAGCTGAAATCGAATGAAATAAGCTGTAATAAAGACCATCTTTCCAGCCGTATTGCGGAATCCATTCAGCTGCAAGAAGAATCATTGCAAAACCTTCTACTATAAAAGAAAACACGAATAAATGCTTTACAAGCCGGACAACGCCGCCCACCGAGGTTTGGTTAAGCGCCTGCTGAACAATCAGCCGCTCCTTGAATCCTATTTTTTTACCAAGCATGAGATAAATCAGCATGGCGAAGGACATAATCCCAAGCCCGCCGACTTGAATAAGACCCAGGACGACCACTTGACCGAATGTGGTATAGGCTGTACCTGTATCAACAACCGCCAATCCTGTAACGGTCATGGCTGAAGTGGAAGTGAATAAAGCGTCAAGCCAAGAGACACTTCCCTTTGTTGCAAAAGGCAGCTTCAGCAATGCCGCACCAAGCATGATAAAGAAAATAAACACTAATAAAAGAAGCTGTGGCGGACTTAGCTGAATGGATGTCCTCCTTAGTTTTGAGGCCCTTCTTTCCACGGTTAGATCCCCTCTTTTTCAAACCTGTTAAGGTCGCGATTATCCCCTATTACAATTAACAAATCGTCTTTCTGAATCACCTCGTCAGCAGCTGGCGATACGATAACATCTTCCCCTCTTTGAATGGCAATGATGTTACAGCCGAAACGGGCACGAACATCCAGATCGATCAGGGTTTTATTAGCAACTTTATTCGATGCGACAAGTTCCACAATACTATGCTCTTTTGATAACTCGATATAATCAATGACTTTTTCAGAGGTAATATGGTGGGCGATCCTTCTTGCCATATCCCTTTCCGGATGAATAACTTTATCTGCCCCGATCTTATCGAGGACCTTTTGATGGTAAGTGCTGGACGCCTTTACCCACACTTCTTTTACTCCAAGATCTTTTAGGAGGAGCGTCGTCAGTATGCTGGCTTCGATATTTTCTCCAAAAGAAACGATGACATGATCGAAGTTTCTCAGGCCAAGCTCCCTGATAACATTTTCATCCATCGCATTTGCCCGGACAGCATGTTCTGCTACATCACGATATTTTTCCACTACTTCTTCATTAATATCTATCGCCAGTACATCCGCACCCATCTCGCCCAGTTCCCGGACAAGATTTCCACCGAAACGCCCTAGACCGATTACCGCAAATTGTTTTTTCATGAATGATTCCCCCAATGACCTGATGTTAATTAGAATAACCTCTGCTGTTCGTTTTCATTAAGTTGTTTCCTTATAGGCTTCTGTTAAAAACCACAACAAAAAGACCACCAGGAAATAAGCCTGTGGTCATATACACAAGTTATATCTCCTTCACAACGCTTACGAGGTTAGCTGACGGATTCGGGTCATGAAAGTTAACCCTTCCTTTAAAACTTTAAAGGACTCACCCCAAAAGAATGGTTCCCCCGCTCAAAATGATTCAGCGATTATTCTATTACGAAAAATATCTTACTCCTCCCTTTTCAAAAAGTAAAGAGCTTTTTTCAAGCTGCTTTTCCTGTCATATTGATGCTGCAAGTTGAAGTAATCAGCCTCTCTCAACGTTTAACGGGGATGCTTCATTTCCCCCCTTTTATAGCGCATTAAAAAACTCGATTATGTAACGAGGTCACTGAAAAAGCCCATCTAAATTATAGAATCGTACATTTTCCGCTTCAGACATTATGAAAAGGGTTGTTTTTCGTTCAATGTACCCGGCTCCACTTGGCGGGCACCAGATAGAGTAGGCCTTATAGCGAGAGCGGCCTCTTAGTTCCTTAGTTAAGTACCCATCGGTAGAAATAAGGGAACTTTTTTCCCTTAATTGCAAATTCAAGCTCATTTCGGGATAAATAGGGGAATATTTTTCCTTTATTTGAAGAAAAAGCATATTTTTCTAGTGGGTTTAGTTTAAATAAAGGAAATTCATTCCCTTATTTTTGCTTTTTTCAATGTTTTTTAGTAAATAAGGGAACTTTTTTCCTCTAATTACTACCCAACATACTGAAACCCATTGATAAGTACCATTAGTCACTTCCTTGAATCATCATCATTCCATCGACTAGTTGAAGAAGCACCCTTCCAATCCCGACAGGCAAATCTCCAAGAAAAGATCAAAGGATTCTAAATCTAATAAAGTAAAGAGAGCAGCAAATAGATTGCTTTCAAAGAAAAAAGTCAACTTTTCCTCCTAATTTAGGAAGGATAGTTGACTTTTTCTTTTTATAAAAGGCTGTTTTCGCATATATTGTTGCTTTCGAAAAAATCCCAAGAGCCGGATTTTTCCCCGGATACTAAGAGTTTTAACTTTTATCAAGGGAGAGCAGCTCTTTTCTTTTCGGTGTTACCAGTTTTGACCCCTCTTAATAGGTTTATTTTTCGGATTTAGTATCAATAGCAACAAAGGTACGAAAAGAGCCTTATAAAAAGTAGATTCTAAAATTCGTTAGATTTTCAGGCTCTCTTATTTAACCCAAGGTTTTGTCTTTCTATATAAACAGCAGCAAACTCAAGGCCATCACGGCCATACCTGCGATCAAGCCGTATATTGGTAAATGTGTTTCATCATATTTCTTTGCCGCTGGAAGAAGTTCATCCAAGGAGATGAATACCATGATTCCCGCTACAGCTGCAAAAATGACCCCAAACATGACATCATTCAGGAATGGCATCAAAATCAAGAAAGCAACTACTGCCCCGACCGGTTCTGACAAGCCTGACAAGAAAGACAGTTTGAATGCTTTCTTTCGGTCTCCAGTCGCAAAATAAATCGGCACCGCAACAGCAATTCCCTCCGGAATGTTATGGATGGCAATCGCAACTGCAATGGGAATTCCCAGAGCCGGATCCTGCAGGGCGGATGTAAATGTGGCAATGCCTTCCGGAAAGTTATGAATTGCAATCGCTAAGGCTGTGAAGGTCCCCATCTTCAATAGAGCCGGGTCGCCAATCGCTTGCTTTGGACCACTCATCTCTTCCACTTTCTTCAATTCATGAGGATTACCTTGTTTCGGAATCAGCTTATCAATCATAGCAATCAACAGCATACCGGCAAAGAAACTGATGACGGTAATCCAGTTTCCAAGTTCCCAGCCCAGGGAACCTGTCAATGCATCCTTGGCTTTTACAAAAATTTCAACCATTGATACATAGATCATGACACCTGCCGAGAATCCTAAAGACACTGACAAAAACCGGGTGTTAGTTGATGAAGTAAAGAAAGCCAGAAGACTACCGATTCCGGTTGCAAGTCCTGCCATCAACGTTAGCCCAAAAGCAAGCAGCAGATTTCCATCCATTTTCATTCTCCTCTTTTCTCTGTGAATTTCAACGTTGTTAGCTTCCCCATTCTATATTTATTGTTAGGTGATGTTCTTAAAAAGTTTCTATTAGATTGGTTATAAGAGAAGGAATACCATGTTCATCTGTATAACCTTCGATGATATGGTTTAAACAACAAAAGTTTCCTTTGGCAAACATTTTACTCCACATACAACTTCTTAGTCAAACTTTTTCTAATATTTGAGCACGTATCCTTTAAACCTAAAGTTTCCCTGTGCCAACATTATATAAATCTCGTGTGATGTTTGTTACACGCTTTTTTTAAATAAAGGCTCTTTTCTCAAAGATTGTGGCTTTTCTAATCGAGGAGATTTCCGCTCCAGGCGCACGACTCCGCGGGGCGGGCGTTGAGCATCCTCGGCTTCATAAAAAGCGGAAGCGGCCGTTCAGCGACGTACAGATTTTAGGGCTCTCGTATGAGATAAAGGAATCACGAAGAGCGACAGCGATTCGATGATGACTTATCTTTATAAAGTGGAAAGGCCCCGCTCAGCGGCGTACGGACTGGACTGACTCCGCATGAGATAAAGGAAACACAACGAACATAGTGAGTTGATGTTGACTTATCACCAAAAGGGGAGAGGTTCCGCTCAGCGGCGTACAGATTTTAGGACACTCGCATGAGATAAAGGAATCACGGAGAGCGACAGCGATTCGATGATGACTTATCGCAAGGAGAGAGTCCGAAATCTGCTAGCCGTTGGGACCTCGGAACTGGACTCGCAAGGAGGAGGCAGGGAAGTACGCTAGCCGCCTTAGGCCTTGCAGCTAGATTAGCAAGGAGAGAGACCGAAATCTGCTAGTCGCTGGCCGCTGGAGCTAGATTTGCCTGTATAAAAAGTGGAAGCGCCCTGATCAGCCCCGACAGGAAAGTGTTCCCAAGAGAAAAAAGGCGGTTCTCCTTTTATTCTCTTGGGGTTATTTGACCCCGAGGGGGCTGGGCGCTGGAACTAGATTGGGGGTCTCACCTGTCTGCAAAAGTGGAAGCGCCTTGGTTAGGCCCGACAGGAAAATGTTCCCAAGAGAAAAAAGGCGGTTCTCCTTTTATTCTCTTGGGGTTATTTGACCCCGAGGGGCTAGGCGCTGGAACTAGACGACCGCTAGTCCCGCAGGAGGTCGCACACCTTCCGCTCCAATCATTCTACGTAAAAGGGAAAGAGGAAGAATCATTTAAAAGCAACACTTATTGAATATAGCCAAAATATAAAGCGCACACCTCCCCTTTTAGCTCCTCGGGATCAAATAACTTTGAAGAATAAAAGGAAAGACCTCCTTATTTACCCATGGAATATTTACCCACCAGGACTGACAAGACGCTTGAGGTGAACACCTGCAGGCAATGCGAAGAAGAATCGGATCCGTCCCGAACGGAAATCCACTACTATTAAAACTTCCACAATCTTTGCCAAAATAGCGTTGGACATAAAAAAACTGAACCATTCCCGGAATGGTTCAGTTTCGAAATAAAGGCTTACTCACTTTGCTTCCTTCTAGTTTTATATCGATTTGGATCACGTTCGGGCAGTGGTTCCTTCCGTATCATCTTGAGGAAAGCATACATGATTACGAAGATGATAACGGTGAATGGCAGAGCCGATATCAGTGATGCGGTCTGCAAAGCACCCAGTCCGCCTGCGAGCAGCAAGACAGCGGCAATGGCAGCCATCAGTACACCCCAAATAATTTTCACCAGTGTAGAAGGAGTAAGACTTCCTCCGGTTGTCATACTCGCCAGTATATAAGTGGCAGAATCCGCCGAAGTGACAAGGAACGTAAAGATGAGCAGGATTGACAGAACCGACAGGATTTCCGTGAACGGCAAATGAGCATATGTTTCAAACAATGCTACAGTAACATCATTATTTACTGCCTCAGCAATAGCTGTCCCATTGTTCAAATCACTGTAAAGTGCTGTACCGCCGAACGCTGCAATCCATAGACAGGCAATCAATGGCGGGATGATCAAGACACCCAGAATAAACTCGCGGATCGTCCTTCCTTTTGATACACGTGCTACGAACGCACCAACAAAAGGTGACCAAGCAATTGCCCATGCCCAGTAAAAGATTGTCCAATCCCTGACCCAGGTTCCTCCTTTATAAGGTGTCAGCCTCAAACTGTATTCAACGAAATGGTTCAGATAATCACCTAAACCAAGGGTGAAAGTATTCAAGATGAATACTGTGGGCCCTGCAAAGAAGACAAAGACCAAAAGCACAAGGCAGAGACCGAGGTTCAAATTACTCAGCCACTTGATTCCTTTATTAAGTCCCGTACTTGAAGACAACAAGTACAGCACAAGGAGAATACCCATGATCAATAGCTGAACACCGCCAGAGCTCGGTATCCCGAAAACACTCTTCAAGCCTCCATTCATCTGGAGCACACCCAGACCAAGGGACGTCGCGATCCCCATGACCGTCGCGATGACAGCAAACGAATCAATTGTATTCTTGACCCCTTTTCTCTTGGAGGTCACGGATTCAACCGCCGTGGAAATCAGGCCGTCCTTCCCTTTTCTAAATTGCAGGAAGCCGATCATAAGCCCGACAATTGTGAATACAGACCACTGGCTTATTCCCCAGTGAAAGAAAGCATATCCTGTTGCCACTCTCGCTGTACCTTCTGTCATAGGCTCCATCGATTGAAATGGGGGAGTAAAGAAATGGCTCATTGGTTCTGCCACTCCCCAGAAAACCAGGCCGGCTCCGAAACCAGCAGAAAACAGCATTCCTACCCACGTGAAAAATGGGTATTCCGGCCTTGAATCCTGAGGCCCGAGACGGATTTTTCCATATTTGCTGATAGCAATGATAATGAGGAAGACCGAAAAAATGAAGACGGCGAGGAGGTAGAACCATCCAAAGTTCGTGGTAGTGAATAAAAAGAGAGTTTCTGCTACTTCCCCAAACCTAAGAGGGAGAATTGCTCCCAAAAGGACCAGGGCAAAAACCGCTACTGCAGAAACGATAAAAACGGGGTTCTTAATTGGACTGAAATTCATAGTTTTAATTCCTTTCTATGTAACGCTGATCTTGATGAAATTGTTGCATTATTCTCACTTCTATATAATTATAAACATAAAGCGACTTTCATTTCTAACCAACTGCCTTGCTCTCTCATTATGATTACCCATTTCCAAATGTGGTATAAACCAAAATGACCGCAAGCTTAGGCAAAAATACTATGCTGGGAGGCTATTGTTATGGGGACACAAAGCAACCGCATCAATCGAAAAGAGGTACCAGAGGAACAAACATGGGATTTAGGTGATATCTTTCAAACAAGGGAAGACTGGGAAAAAGAATTGAAGGCAGTCCAAAATGATGTAGGTGAAGTAACAGATTACAAAGGCCGCCTTCAGGAAAGCAGCACCTTGCTCCTTCGCTGCCTGGAAGCTAAAGAAGAACTACTGAAGCGATTCAATCTGGTTGCTGCTTATGCTTCACTGAAACAGACAGTAGACCACACCGACACAACCAGCCAAAAAGATGCTGCCCGAGTAGAAGAAGCAGGTTCGCGCATTAATGCTTCAACTGCTTTTGTGGAAACGGAAATCATCTCACTGCCAAAAGAAACGCTGCGATCATTTATTGAAGAAGAAGAAGGTCTGCAGTCTTTCGAGAAGTATCTAAAAGACCTGCAGGACAAAAAGCCTCATACACTAGGTGAGGAGACTGAAGAAACTCTCGCGGCCCTGGGCTCCGTATTCTCGGCTCCTTACAATATCTATAACCGCGGGAAGCTTTCCGACATGCAGTTCGATTCTTTTACCGATGATGAAGGAAACGAATTGCCGCTCTCCTTTGCTCTCTATGAAGGGAAATACAGTTCTTCCCCTTCAGCCACTGTGCGGAGAAACGCTTATGAATCATTCGTTAAAACACTTCAGCAATACAAAAATGCATTTGCTGCCGCCTATGCAACGCAAGTCAACCAGGAGACCATTACGGCACGTCTCAGAAAATATGATTCAGTAACCGATATGCTCCTGGCGCCGCAGCAAGTTACAAAAGAAATGTACAATAACCAGCTGGATATCATCCAGGAGGAGCTCGCCCCGCATATGAGACGATATGCAAAGCTGAAAAAGAAGGAACTCGGCTTGGATAAACTTACATTTGCAGACCTGCATGCACCTCTTGACCCTGATTTCCAAATCGAAACCAGTTATGATAAGGGTGCCCAAACGGTAAAAGAAGCACTCCAAGTAATGGGAGACGAGTACAATGAAATGGTCGACAAGGCACTGTCCGAAAGATGGATCGATTATGCCGACAATGTCGGAAAATCAACAGGCGCCTTTTGTTCAAGCCCATATGGAGCACACCCATATATACTTATGACTTGGCCGGATACTATGAGGGGAACATTCACGCTTGCCCATGAACTGGGACACGCCGGACACTTTTACCTATCCGGAAAAAATCAGCGGATGACCAACACCCGCCCTTCCCGTTACTTTATCGAGGCACCCTCGACTATGAACGAAATGCTGCTTGGCCATCACTTGCTGTCTCAAGACAACGACAAGCGCACCAAGCGCTGGGTTGTCCTGCAGCTGCTCGGCACCTACTTCCATAACTTCGTGACTCACCTGCTGGAAGGAGAATTACAGCGAAGAGTCTATAATTTGGCCGAAGATAGCGAACCCTTGACAGCCAGCGTCCTGTCTGAACAGAAAGCGGATATCCTCAAAAAGTTCTGGGGAGACACCGTTGAAATAGACGAGGGTGCCAGTCTGACATGGATGCGCCAGCCTCACTACTATATGGGGCTCTATCCATACACCTACTCAGCAGGTCTGACTGTCTCTACTCTGGTTTCCAAAAAGATCATCAACGAAGGGCAGACTGCCGTCGACCGCTGGCTGGATGTCTTGAAATCAGGCGGAACATTAGAGCCGCTTGAGCTCATCAAAAAGGCAGGCATTGACATGACAAATCCAGACAACATTCGCGAAGCCGTTGCCTATGTTGGTTCACTCATTGATGAACTGGAAGAGAGTTACGAATAAATTAGTTTGTCTGCCCCCAGGCCTTGGCCTGGGGGTTTTGAATTGGAGTAACCAGGGGCTATCAACCGGTTTTGTGGTTCTATCAGCCACTTTTGACGCTCTATCAACCAGTTTGACGGTTCTATCAGCCACTTTTGACGCTCTATCAACCACTTTGTCCTTTCTATCAGCCATTCCCCTTTTTCAACCCCCTATTTTGTTTCCCCCCGGCTGGGCCGGGAGTTTTAACTTTTGAGCGCGAAACAGGACACCAAAATGGAGTAATCAGGCTCTATCAACCGGTTTTGTGGTTCTATCAGCCACTTTGTCTTTTCTATCAACCAGTTTGATGGTTCTATCAGCCACTTTTGACGCTCTATCAACCACTTTGTCCTTTCTATCAGCCATTCCCCTTTTTCAACCCCCCTATTTTGTTTCCCCCGGGCTGGGCCGGGGGTTTTAACTTTTGAGCGCGAAACAGGACACCAAATGGAGTAACCAGGCTCTATCAACCGGTTTTGTGGTTCTATCAGCCATTCCTATAATTTGGATTTCTTAAGACACTCCAATGAGTACACTCTCCACCTCTTTTCACCTTTGAAAGGCAGATTCATTTTGGTTAGCATTTTATTCACCGTTGAAGTTGAATCAATTCCTAAGAATTTACGAACGTCTCCATTCGTAAATTCAGTCCTAAATAAAAGAGCGTATTCCCTTAAAGCCGCGATATGTGCTTCCTTTGATTCGGCACCGCAATTTCTGCAAATCCACTTACCATAAGCCCTTGTACAAGGGAAACAACGACACGTTGGACACTTTACTCCCCGGATCAATTCTTTTGGTTGTATTCCATATTTCTTTAGAATATCAAGTTCTAGCGGACAATGTTTTCGAGCTATTTCTTTAGCTAGCTTCAAAGCTTGTTCCCGCTCGAGAAACTCATGTTTATATTTTTCTTGTAATGCAGCAATCTGGAATGGTAGTTGCCCCATGTGGATAACTTTTTGGTGAACTGTAGTCGAAGAGGATTGGATAATGGTACGGGGATTGCTAATGACAACAAGAGATTCAATTGGAAGATGTTTTGATGTTAAAGTAAGCATCCACTTTCTTAATTGAGCTCTGTGACGCTTGACTTGCAGTAATGGGTCAGAAAAGGCAACTTCACCATTATTTTTTCTAATCAGCTGATTGAATTCTGTATCAAAGTACAAGGTTCCGGACATGTTTTTAGTCTCTACTATTAAGATGAATTTTCCGGTAATAATGAGGGTGTCTATCTGGAAATAGTGGGTGCCGTCGAAGATGCGGACATGATGAAGAATAAAAAATTCTTCTGATTATAAGAAACTGAGAGGATAATCCAGATTAATTTCTCCTTTATAGCCAGCCATTTGCCGGCCAAGGTCGTCATTCACAAGCTCTTTCGCGATGTGGGTATCTGCCAATCTTTCATTAAGAGCTTCTAACTGCTTAAGCTCAATAGGCACAGTCCGTTCTTTAATAATCATTGCATCACTCCTTTTGAACAATACATTCGACCCAAAGCCACATTTCCCTTCAAAAGGTTCATAAGAAAAAAGACACACAGGCTCAGCCTATGTGCCTTTCACACATTTTTTTAAATGTGGAGCAGATCTCTACAACTTCACCCTCTGCAGCCTCAATGCATTCAACACAACAGACACTGAACTGAAGGCCATCGCCGCTCCAGCCAGCCAAGGCGCAAGAAGTCCAGCTGCCGCAATTGGAATGCCCAAGGTGTTATAGGCAAATGCCCAGAACAGATTTTGCTTGATGTTCCGGATGGTTTTCTTACTCATGAAGATGGCATCCGCTATGCTGTTCAGGTCTCCTCGTATCAGGGTGATATCGGCAGCTTCCATAGCGACGTCTGTCCCGGTCCCGATGGCCATCCCGATATCAGCAACTGCCAATGCGGGAGCATCGTTGATTCCATCTCCGACCATTGCGACTTTCTTGCCCTGCTCCTGAAGCTTTTTCACTTCCTCCGCTTTACCTTCAGGCAGGACTTCTGCAATGGCATTCCCGATACCCGCTTCTTTTGCTATGGCTTCTGCGGTGCGCCGGTTGTCTCCTGTCATCATGATGACCTCGAGTCCCATGTCATTCAATCGGTTGACGGCTTCTTTGGAAGTTTCTTTTATTGTATCCGCAACGGCAATCAAACCGGCATACTGATCATCGATGCTTACAAGCATGGCTGTTTTTCCGTTACTTTCCAAATTGGTTTTGGTCTGCAGAATGGCATCACTCACAGAAATGGATTCACGGTCCATCAGCTTTTTGGTCCCGATCAGTACTCGACGCTCATTCACAAGGGCTGACACACCATATCCCGGAATGGCTTCAAAGTCTGCGTTAGTACTTGTGTCAATTCCTTTTTCTTTGATGCCCTCCACAATGGAGACGGCCAAAGGATGCTCAGACGGACGCTCGGCTGCTGCGACCAGTTCCATGAACTCCGTTTCATTCATATCCTCACGGGCCATCACATCCGTCAAAACAGGCTTGCCGTTCGTGACGGTCCCTGTTTTGTCAAGGACAACCGTTGTGACGGTGTGTGCCGTTTCAAGATGCTCTCCACCTTTAAAAAGAATCCCGAATTCTGCGGAACGGCCGGACCCAGCCATGATGGAGGTCGGCGTCGCAAGCCCCAGTGCACATGGACAGGCAATGACAAGTACAGCAATTAACTTCTCCAGACTTTCGGCAAAATCGCCCGGAGTGATCCCCAGGAACCATACTAAGAAAGTAATCACAGCAAGCCCCACAACAATTGGCACAAATATACCTGATATCCGGTCCGCCATCCTTTGAATCGGCGCTTTTGACCCCTGTGCTTCTTCTACAACCTTGATGATCTGGGAGAGCGCGGTCTCTCTTCCCACCTTTACAGCTTTGATTTTTAAAAATCCATTTTTATTAATGGTAGAACCAATGACCTCATCTCCGGCTGCCTTGTCGACCGGCACGCTTTCTCCTGTAAGCATGGATTCATCGAGAGCGGAACGGCCCTCCAATACTTCTCCATCCACAGGCACCTTTTCACCGGGTTTCACAAAGACGATATCCCCGGCAGCCACTTCCTCTAGTGGAATTTCAGTCTCTTCTCCATCTCGAAGGACAGTGGCCGTTTTTGCCTGGAGCCCCATCAGTTTTTTGATTGCTTCCGAGGATCTCCCTTTCGCCCGTGCTTCAAACAATTTACCAAGAATGATCAGCGTGATTAAAATCGCACTTGTTTCAAAGTAAAGTTCTGTCATTCCTTCGTTCGTCCCCAGCGATTCAAGGGACAAATACACGCTGTAAAAATAAGCGGCTGATGTTCCCAATGCAACCAGGACGTCCATATTCGCACTTTTATTTTTCAATGCTTTATATGCACCTACATAAAATTGCTTTCCAACATAAAATTGCACTGGTGTTGCCAACGCAAATTGAACCCATGGATTCATCAGGAACTCTGGAAGATAAATGAATGAGGTGAATTCAAAATGGCTGACCATTGCCCAGAGAAGCGGCAGGGACAGAATCAGTGAAAGTATAAATTTCCGCTGCTGCTTATGGATTTCCTTCTCCCTATAATCCGCTGTTTCTTCAGAGTTTTTATCAGCAGCTTCCCGTGCGCCATATCCCAGCTTTTCAACTCTTTTTACCAGCTCGGCAGCTGAAATATGAGTTGGATTAAATTCAACCGTTGCTTTTTCCAACGCAAGATTCACGTTTGCTTTAGTGACGCCCTCTGTTTTGTTAAGCCCCTTTTCAATTCGGGCAGAGCAGGCTGCACAGGTCATTCCGGTAATGTCAAATTCAGCTTTCTCGGTAACGACACCATAACCCAGGTCCTCTATCTTCTTCTGAAGGACCTCTGGAGCAGCTGAAGAGGGATCAAATTTTACAGAAGCACGTTCTAAAGCAAAATTAACCGTTGCATCCTCGACGCCTTCCATCTTATTCAATCCTTTTTCAATTCTCGAAGCACAGGCAGCACAGGTCATTCCAGTCACCTTATAAGTGACCTCTTTGGCATTTCCGCTCATTTCAAGACCTCCTCTCATACCTGTATGGGGTATATTTCTCACCAAAAGAAACGCGCCATGAGGGCACGTTATTGAACATCATATCCTTGATCGTCGATGGTTTCTTTGATTGTTTCCACTGTTACTTCTTCAGAATTATACGTGACGTCTACTTTCCCTGAATCCAAGTTTACTCCAACCGACTGGACCCCTTTCAGTTCTCCAACACTGCCTTCAACCGCTTTGACACAATGTCCGCATGACATTCCGCTCACATTTAGAGTGATCTTTTCCATCTATACACATCTCCTTTATTTCTTCATTAGTTTTTGTATCGTCACAAGCACTTCATCAAGGACTTCTGTATCGCCATCCTGAATCCTCTCGAGCACACATGTTTTCATATGCCCTTCAAGAAGGAGTTTTGCGACGCTGTTCATCGCCGATTGTGTGGCTGAAATCTGCGTAATGACATCATCACAGTACGTATCATTTTCAATCAATCTTTTTATCCCGCGGATCTGTCCTTCAATGCGGTTCAACCTGGTGACCAGATTGCTTTTCACTTTATCTGAATGGTGACTTTTTCTTTCTTCATCTGATGAGCAACATGAATCGATTTCAATCATTTCTTCAGGGTTCGATACCATTGCGTCACCTCCTTATGGTCATATTACTATACCCCCCTATAGTATGTAAAGAGAATGAATTGTGATACTTATCAATGTTTTACCCAATTTTTTAAAAATCATAAATGTGTACATGTATTTATGCGCCTGGCAGATAATATCCCTAAATGCCAAAGCGTTCAGGAGGGCGATCTATGTCTGATCATTCAACAAAACTAACATCCGGTGAGTTAGCGACTTTATGGACTACCTATCAAAACGATACTTCTTCACTATGTATGATTGAATATTTTTTAGCGAAGTGTGAGGATCCTAAAATCAAAGACCTTCTTCTTTTAACCCAGCAAGCTTCATTAGATCATGTTACCTTTCTGAAGAAGCTTTATGAGAAGGAGCAGATTCCCCAGCCTGCTGGTTTTGATCTTGAAAAGGACGTAGATCCTGACACACCAAGAATGTATGAGGATATTTTCTTTTTAATGTTCATGAGGCAAATGTCGAAGGTTGGAATGATAACCTATAGCGGAGCCCTGTCTCTGGCAGTCCGTGAAGATATCATCAACTTCTATCAAGGGTGTTTAAATTTTACCAGCGACTTGTATCAAAAAACAACTGAAACCACATTGGATATGGGCATCCTGGTCAGGCCTCCCTATATGCCTTATCCCAAAGGAATTGGTTTTGTGGAAGAAAAAGATTATTTCAGCGGCAGTTTGAATCCGTTCACTGAAAAGCGGCCTTTGAATGCTATTGAAATTTCACATTTATTTATGAATACTGAAACAAACCTGCTCGGAAACATGCTCACTACCAGCTTTGCCCAAATGGCTGAAACACCTGATGTGAAGGATTTTATGGTGCGTGCCCAGCAAATTGCCCAGAAGCACATTAAAATTTTCGGCAAAACCCTGGTAGACAATGACATGCAGGCACCTATGTCTTGGGATACCAATGTACAGGACTCCACCACACCGGTCTTTTCCGAAAAACTGATGATGTTTACAGTTGCACTTGTGATGAATGCAGGAATCGGAAATTATGGCACTTCAGCTTCAGCAAGCATGAGATTAGATGTTTCCTCCAACTATCTTCGGATGGCTGTTGAAGCCGGCAGACTCGGTAAAAGCGGAGCCGACATCATGGTGAAACATGGCTGGCTGGAGGAGCCGCCTCAGTCTCCAGACCGCAAGAAGCTTGTCAGAGAAAATTAATATCAAGACATATTCTTCTTATATCATGGAGAGTATGTCTATTTTATTGTAAAAAGATTCCTTCATTTAAGTTCACACAAGTCTTATCAACCAGCAACAATTAAAATATACTGATTTTTCTTTTACGCTCCATGCCAAAAACCAAGACATGGAAATTCAGCGATTTGTTTATGAAAAAATGAATGTGGTAAACATTTTATATGCAGCTAGAATTCAATTTTCAAAAGGAGAGTGTTAGTTATGAATAAGAAAAATTTATTTCTATCAGTCCCTCTAGCAGCAGGAATTGCTCTGGCAGGCTGCAGTGATGAGGAAGGCCAAGAGGATACAATTATGGAAGAAGATAACACAGAACAAACAGATGAGAATATGAATGATACAGAAAACAATGATAATACAGAAGAAGAATCAAGTATAGACGATGAAGGTTCTGATGAAGATAATGAAGGCATGTTGAACGAAGTACCTGAAGACCCTTATGGTGAAGGTACCGATGAGCCTGATCTTGATACAGATGAAGATGCAGAAGAATTTTAATAGAGCACTGAAATTAGATATATGAAACCCTTAAACAAAAACACCGGCAGACCTGTTGTCCGCCGGTGTTTTTTGTTTAGGCTCTTTTCTTAAAAAAATTGCTGCTTTTAATTACTATACCTTCCTGGCTTTAACTTAAGGGGGTTCGAACGGAAAACGTGCGATCTCCTGCGGGACTAGCGGGCGTCTAGTTCCAGCACTCAGCCCCGCTCAGTCTTGCAGCTGGATTGGAAAGCCAATACTTTTACTTAGCCACAATCTTTGTGAAAACAGCCTTTATTTATCTTCATTCAACTTTTATAAAAAACTCTTCAACATAAGGATTCTCAGGAGCCTCCACCACTTCGTAAACAGGACTGGTCAGTACGGGCATCATGTAACCGTTAAAGTCGACTTTATCCACAATCCCGCTGACGTTCACCCAAGTATCCGGCTCCAGGGAACCCAGCTCCTCATCATCTGTCAGCAGCCCATATACACCTGCATCAGCCACACAGCAAGTGACAGTAAAGCGGGAAATGACTGCCTGATTCTCTACAAAGCTTTCATCTTTATAAATGAATCCTGTCAGCTGGATTTCCTTCCCGACATAAGCATCAAGGTTTTCATCAATGATGCTCAGTGTTTGAATGAATTGTTCATCTCTTACGAAAATCTTATCTTTCCCTTGAACGATTTCCTTAAGTTTATCGAAATCCTTTTCGACTGGAAATTCTTCATAGCTTCCTAGTTGAGATACATCCTCCTGGGATTCAGTGCCAGATGAGTCCTCTTCTTCTTCCGTTACAGCTTTTTCTCCTGTAGAAGGAGGAGCCGTATATATGCCGCTTCCGATGTTTACCCCCCTTTTGGAGGCGATCGTGCTGTCCAGCAGATTATCCGGAAGCAAGAACCCCAATATTATAGGAACGACAAACAGACTGTAGATCAAGGTTGTTTTGAAGAAACCCCTTGGCAGCTCATGTGCTTCACAGCCGCAGCTGCTGGTCTCACTTTTAGAAGACGTTCCCCTGATTATTTGGATTGCCCCAAGAAAAATGAATACACCTAAAGCGAAATACATATATCCATGCATCTTCTCCGCTACAAAATTCACCATATCAAATGTTAGAAACAGCTTCAGGATCAGCAGGGCGTATCCGATTAAGATGATGCCCCGCAAGTAGGTGTGAAATTGGACCGTTCTCATGATAACGCCTCCTTCTAGAACAGAATTTGAAACAGCAATGTGCAGACATAAACGACAACCGTTACGACTCCGATAAACAAGAGTACAAAACGTTTCTTAAAGTATGCCAGCATTAACAAGGTATTTTTGAAGTCGATCATCGGGCCGTATACCAGGAATGCGAGGAGAGAGCCTGATGTAAAGATGCTTCCGAATGAAGACGCAACGAACGCATCCGCTTCTGAGCAAAGCGAGACCACATAAGCAAAGACCATCATGACTGCCGGTCCAAAGATTTCATTAGAACCAACCGCATTCAATATTTCCCTGTCCAAGAAGGTTTGAAATCCTGCCGCAATAAGGGCACCGATAATCAAATATTTTCCCATATCGAAAAATTCATCACTCGCATGGACAATGGTCTCCAGAATTTTATTAGATCCCTGATTATGTTCGTGGTGATGGTGATCATGTCCTTTCTCTTTTTCGATACGAAGAGAATCTTTTTTTCCATAAAGCTTATAGAGCAGAGCTCCTATCAGCAGGGCCGCGACAGCAGCAATCCCCATACGCCCGAACACAATCGTCAGGTTATTTTGAAACGCATAGTATGTAGAAGCAAGTACGATCGGATTAAGAATGGGTGCCGTCACCATGATGACCATCGCCAAGTGGGCAGGAACACCTTTTTTGATCAGCCGCCTGGCTACCGGAACGATTGCACATTCACAGATTGGCAGCAAAGCCCCTACAAAAACCGCGGGAAAGAGGGCAAGATACGGAAATCTCTTTGGGACAAGTTTTTGCAGCATATTTTCTGAAACAAATACCTGGATGATTGCAGAAGCAAACACCCCAATTAAGATGAAAGGTACAGCCTCAAGCAATATACTTAAGAATATGGTCACCATATTGGTAAAACTGGAGTTCTCCATCACGTCCGGCAAAAATGGTGTGAGTCTGTCTCCAGCCAAAAACAGTCCAATAAAAAGAATAAAAAGCAAGATACCAAGGAGTTCCTGACTCCATGTCCGCATAGTATTCATGTAAAGTCTCCTAACAATCGTAATCATTTCGCTTTATATTATATACTATGCTTGTCCTTTAAATCTATGATTATTTCAATTTTCACTAAGAGTTTACATTCAAACTAAAGCATACTGTTTGACCTTTTTCATAAAATCCCTTATAATGAATTCCTGTGTCCCAGTAGCTCAGCAGGATAGAGCAACAGCCTCCTAAGCTGTAGGTCGCAAGTTCGACTCTTGCCTGGGACGTTAATGTAAAAGAGCGAGAAAACCCTTATAAGAAAGGGATTTCTCGCTCTTTTTTATTTTGCTTCTTTATAGATGAATTCTGATAGATGGTTCCGGTAGCGGCCCTGGTTTGTATTCACATCCAGAAAATTTAATGTGACTAAGGCAAATAGTACCATGTGGAAGCCCTTTCAATATATTATAAAGGCTCTGTGAGATATAACGGTAAGTCTGGATCTAAGCGAAGATATTACCAATGGGACGATACCCATTATGATATTGAGGTTTATAAAGTACCTACAAACACTAGGGGTCAATGAACCCCTCAACCGGCGAGATGTATAAAAGCCCAGTAAAAGGGCGTACTCTTAAATTCTAGGATGGTAACTATGAAAAATGACCTTTTATACCAAGTTTTCTATAAAAATTTAAGCGATGAAAAAGCTATGGAACTGTTTGATAAAACGGTAGAGGCGTTTCATGAAGGCTTGCTTAAGAATGATATAGCTAGAGAACTAAGATTAAGTCAAGAGGAGTATACAGCTATCGTTGCTTGGTCTGTTGATATTGAAGCCTTGGCTAATTTTCGTTATTCCGGGTGGCCAAATAGCTGCATTAAATGTTCTAAAAAGCTAAATGCCAAGGAAGATGGTTGGAAGCTTGATGATGAGAATAATATAAGATGTGTCACATGTTAACTTCGCAAAGAGGATGGGACAAAACTAGCTTCTAACTGAAAAAAGGTCCATTTGTTTGCTCAAATGGACCTTTTTTTATCTTCTCGTGTAAATTCATCTGCTTCATTTTCGACCATCGATTTTCCTCGTACGAAAAATCGAGTGAAACGCAATTAGCTTTCAACAATCCAAAACTGGCTCCACATCGACCTTGCCCTCGATAGACCGCTCCCGTCTTCTAAATTATCCTTTTGGTTTTATACCTCTTTCTACAAAATATTGTATTTTATTGTAAAAAATACACAATGAAATAATTCGTTTTTATTTTTAGAATATTTAAATTTTAATCAAAAAAAAAGAGAGATCAGTTGTAAAACTAAAAAATGCATAGTTTTACAACGGCTACCTTTTCAACTTTTTAATATTACTCTCTATTATGTCTTCAGCCTCGTTTTTTATATCATGATTAGGATCTTCAAGTAAATTCCTTAATGCTTTAAGTAGTAACTCTTGGTTTGTAAGATCTGCCTCAGCTAATACCTCCTCTGCATTATTTCTCAAAATACTTACCACAACTTCCCTAACCATTAAGTTAGGATGAGTTGACAGTTCAAGCGCTTTAGTCATATACCAATTCATATCCAAGTTTTCATCATACTGAAAACTTAATAATACCTCTTCTATAAGTGTATAATCATTTCCTGAAAATATCTTGTCAGATTCTTTTTTGGACCATTTCATGTCAAGTTCATCATCAGTAAAGGTAGTGGTAGTGGTAGAAAGATTCTTTAGGAAGCTATCAAAACTGTTTGCAACTTTAACTAATTTATTTGATTCTTGCTCAATATAGATTACACTCGGAGTATTTGCTGTGTAATCTAAGGCAAACCAATAATTCCCTTCACCACTAAAGATAAGAAGATGATCGGGTAAACCCCACTCTTTAATCACACTAGGGCTGTCTAATATCCCTGGACTTCCTGCACCATAAATATGATCTATACCTATATAATCCAGATTTCCTTTTTCAATTAAAACTGAATTAACGTTTAAATAGCCGCCATTCTTTTGTAAAACTAATTCTTTATAACTCTCAGGGAGATCCTTCTTTATTTCCTTTTCAATATGATTGATATCCTCCTGACTAATTTCAGGTAATCGATAAATATCTTCTGTTTCTTCTGACCAAATTTTCATCTAATTCTGCCCTCCATTACAAATATCCTTATTACTTAACATCCATTAAGGTAATCTATGGCAGTGCCTCAAATAGAATTTTCTGCTAAAACCTAGTGTTTGTCGATTTAATTACAGATAAGAAATTACTATTGTTTGTTTTAACTTAATAACAATCCTTTCCTCGGGTGGAAAAACTCATCCTCTACGCTCAATTAAAATCGAAAATATTCAAAATAGCAATCCGTTCATGCTTATTTAACAAGGGTTATCCCTCTTATTCAGAATGATCCAAACCCAGCAGGCCCGACTCCTAAGCTGCAGGTCGCAATTCCGACTCTTGCCTTTACGTTAATGTAAAAGAGCGGAGATTCCTTATTTCAAGGATTCTCCGCTCTTTTCTTTTGCTGCTTCTCAATCGCTCCCATTCCTTCAAGAAGGATTTTGGCATCACTATTTAAAAATTCCAGGGTCTCTTTCTTGAGCAGCAATTCTTTTTTATTCTTCACCGTCATCTTTAATCCTTGAACATCAAACCTGAGAGCGTAGGTATTCATAGCATGAATGGCTGCCATTTCCGTTCTGTTGAGAGGCTTTTCTCCATTGTTCTTTCTATCTATCAAAAAATTCAGCAGTTCCCGTGCGTTTCTATTCAAAAGCTGCTTATTCTCATATAGGAGGTCGAGGTTGCTCTCGATATACTTCCTCGTACTGACTAAGTCCAGTTTATCACTTTCCTCGTTAATCTTTAAGACGAGTTCTTTTAGTTTCATGTGGACCTCCTCATTGGCTTACCTTTTTTATCGGGTTTGGATTAAAACTATAAAGATGACATATGCACTATTTATTTTTAGAAGGCCGTTTTCGCAAAAATAGTGACTGTTTAAAAGGAACGGATTTCCGCTCCAGGCGCACGACTCCGCGGGGCGGGCGTTGAGCCTCCTCGGCTTCGCCTGCGGGGTCTCACCTGTCAGCAAAAGTGGAAGCGCCTTGGTCAGCCCCGACAGGCAAATGTTCTCAAGAGAAAAAAAGGCGATTTTTCCTTTTATTCTCTTGAGGTTATTTGACCCCGAGGGGCTAGGCGCTGGAACTAGACGACCGCTACTCCCGCAGGAGGTCGCACGCCTGCAGCGAAGATCCTTCTACGTAAGAGGAAGAGGAGGATAAAATAGTATTAAAAAGCAGCAATCTCTTAGAAAAGAGCCTTTCTGAAACTTTGTTGCTTTTAAATATGAATTTAGTAAGATAACGCCATAATTCACCCCCTGGTAAGCAAGAAAGAAAAGAGCTACTCTCTCCGATTAGAGAGAGAACCCTAATAAGCAACTCCTTTAGAAAAGAGCCAAAAAAAGAGCATGACATCCAGGTTTCCGGGATTGTCATACTCATTTTTCTTTTTATATGTTTTTGAAAAGCCACTGCCATTTTCCTTCCGTGTCTAAGGTTTTATCTTCTGATCCTTCCAATTCTCTTCTTGACCGGGATGCTGTAACAGTCGTCACAGATGCCGCCGTTGTCTATGAATTCTACTTCATCCATAATATCCTTATTGCATTTAGAGCAAATCCATTTTTTCTTAACCTGCTCCACTCTCACCACCTCCATATTATGACAATTCGACATTTTCCTTTGGATTCCTGCATTCTCCATCCCATTTCACACTTTTGTTCCAAGCTAATCCCTGTCTTCATATACTAATGTATAACCGGTAATTCAGAGGGCAGGTGTGTGCAGTGGAAAATCAATGGAAGAGTTTTACCGGGGGATGGATTCAAGCCATAGGTACGGTTCTATCTGCCATAAGCAGCACACCGCCGAAGTTTGTCAATGAACAGCAGGCAGAAGATCTTAATATTATCGGAAATCTGCTGCAGGGTACCGGGAATGCTTTAGCAGCAGACAGCACGGACAAAGTGACACTTTCTAAAATCGGCAATGAGATACAGGCGATCGGAAATTCAATTGAGGTAGGGGCCTTCCTGCTGACGGAAGGAAATCTTCAAACGCAGCTGCAGATTAAAGGGGATCTATTTCAAGCAGTCGGAGGAGCTTCAGCTTTTGCAGATGATTTGGATTCTTCCCCATCGCGGGAAGCCGCTCTTTCTCTTTATGGCAACCTGCTTCAAGTGATCGGCAATAGCATGCAAGCCCTATCAGGCATCCTCTCATTGCGGGGGCAGCAACGCAGCACCCTCGATTCAGTCGGAAGCTGGATCCAGGCAGTCGGTGCCATTCTAAGTGCTTTGAGCGTATCGGTTCCCGAAGATACACTATCGTGAGGGGCCATGATTCATTGTGCTTTTTATAAAAAAAGGTAAGATTACCCAAGCTCCTAGATTCAAAGAAAAAGATACCTAAGACCTTTGAGCTGTAGTATATTTAGAGAAACGAAATATATTACACACTGTGCGAGGTACTCTTATGTGGAAAAATAAAAATGTATGGATCATCTTAATGGGCGAGTTCGTTGCCGGCTTGGGGCTCTGGCTCGGAATCATTGGAAATCTTGAATTTATGCAGGACAAGGTGCCCTCCGACTTTTTGAAAGCCGTCATCCTCGCCATCGGTTTGCTGGCCGGTCTGCTTCTTGGTCCGCTTGCTGGCAGGATTACGGACCAGGTGGATAAAAAGAAAGTCATGCTTTTCTCCGGTTTCGGACGCTCAGTCAGCGTGCTGTTCATGTTTGCTGCTATCTATACAGGATCCGTTCTATGGATGGTTGTGTTCATGATTTTCATCCAGGTTTCAGCCGCTTTCTATTTTCCTGCTTTACAGGCGGCAATCCCCCTGGTGGTCAAGGAGAAAGACCTGCTTCAGCTGAACGGAGTCCATATGAATGTGGCGACACTTTCAAGGATATTGGGAACGGCTCTTGCAGGAATCTTCCTCGTCGTCATGTCTCTATCCATGCTGTATTTCCTATCAATGATTGCTTATTTGCTTCTATTTTTCATAACGTTCTTCTTAAAGCTGGAGGAACCGAATGCCGGCACCATTCAAAAAGGGAAAGCCAAAGCTGGCAGTTTCAAAGAAGTCTTTCCGATTATCAAAGGGCTTCCGATTGTCATGATGACCTTGGTTATGACACTCATTCCTCTTTTATTTATCGGCGGGTTCAATTTGATGGTCATCAACATCAGTGACCTGCAGGACAGCTCGGCTATTAAAGGCTGGATTTATACAGCGGAAGGGATTGCCTTCATGCTAGGAGCCTTTTTTGTAAAGCAGATCAGCGGCAAGCGCTCTCCTTACTCAATTTTGTTCTTGTTCTCATTTGTGATTGGTGCTGCGCAAATGCTGTTGTTTTTCGCTGACCAGCCGGTGATTTCCGTGATTGCCTTCGCAATTTTTGGATTTGCAGTCGGCTGCTTCTTTCCGACAGCCGCAACCATTTTCCAGACGCGGATCCCAAAAGACTTTCATGGAAGGTTCTTTTCATTCCGGAATATGCTGGACAGACTGATCTTCCAGGTGGTCCTCCTGATGACCGGATTGTTCCTGGATATAATGGGATTGCAATATATGACGCTCATGTTCGGAATTGTTTCCCTTGCGGCTACGGCACTCTTTTACTCTAAGTACTGTCAATTAAAAGGAACTGTTCTGGCTGAGAAGGCAGGCTGACAGCAAAAACCACACTGAAATTCAGTGTGGTTTTTGCTCATTTTACAGGGGTAAGCTGGGGATTGCATATCAAATCAAAGTGGGCTACCGGCTTCATCTCTTTATCGAGCAGATGATTGCACCATGTTTTTTCAATGAAAATTTCCGCTTTTGCCCGTTCCCGTTCACCGCCGCTCGCTGCTTCTTCTAAACTGATCCAGCTTTCATAAATGCTTGTCATGAGATTACCAATTTTTTTGGCATGATAGGTCTGTACATCTTGCTCCGCACCGGCCACATACTCCGTCAGTTCCGAGAGCTCCTTCAAGCCTTTTTCTACAAGCCCTTTTAATCCTTCCAAAGAAGCGGGGATGCCCTCCAGATTTCCCTTCATTTCCTCGATAAACAGCTGATGGGCATTATGCTTATTCATTAACCGCAGAATTTCAAGCCCGAGGATATTCGCTGTTCCTTCCCACACGGTCAAAACTTGCGCATCTCGCAGGAGACGGGGAAGAACGAAGTCTTCGATAAAACCGTTTCCTCCATGCATTTCAATTGCCTCGTGAGAGAAGTGGATGGCCTGTTCGGCTGTTTCTTTTTTTAAAAGAGCAATGAGCAGCCTGTTCAAGACCATTTCTTTTTCCGAAACCGGATGCTCATGTGACATGACTTTATCGAAGAGATCGATAAGAGAAAATACAGCGCTTGTTTCGATTTCCTGCTTCACCGCCAAATGCGTCAGGGTTTCCTTAATCATCGGATAGTCTGCCAGTTTCTTTCCGAAGGCCTCTCTGTGGAAGGCATAATTTCTTGCTTCTATATAGGCACGCCTCATGATCCCAATGGAGGCAATCGCATTGCAGACCCTGGAAAGGTTGAGTGCCTCCATCATATAATGGATGCCTTTTGAAGCTTCCCCAACCAGATAGGCTTCGGCTTCTTCAAATTCGACTTCAGCAGAAGGAACGGCGCGGACACCCAATTTGTCTTTCAACCTTCTGATTTTGATTCCGTTCAGCATGCCGTTTTCCTTTCGCCAAGGTACGGCAAACAGGCTCAGTCCTTTTGTGCCAGGCGGTGCTCCATCTATCCTTGCCAGTACCATTGCTACTCCGCACATTCCTGAATTGGAGGCGAAATATTTCTCCCCGTAAAGACGGTAGCTGTCACCATCTTTTACCGCTTTGGTTTCGTTCGCACCTACATCTGACCCGCCCTGCCGCTCAGTAAGAAAAGTGGCTCCTTCGTATAGCTCGGTTTCGCCGGTAGAAAGCACGTGAGGAAGGAAGCGCTCTTTGATTTCATCACTCGCATAGTGTTCCAAGAGATAGGCTGTTGCCATTGTCAGCGTGACAGGACAATAGAAACCCGGTTCGGACTGTGACAGCAGATACCCTTGAGCGTAGGAATAAATATAATTGCCTTTTCGGCCGAGTTCCGGGATTTGTTTATGGATATAGCCCACAATCCCTCTGTTATACGTATCCTTTACCGTTTGCTTGTAGCCTTCATTGACCCAAACCTCAGAGATATCCTCGCCCATCCGGTCATATTTAATGAGCCTCGGCTGGCCTTCCCGGTCTGTATGGGCCGCACGTTCATCGATTTCGCCTGCACACATACCGCCGAAATCTGTGAGCTCGCGATCGGCCCATTCTCCCATTTCTTCATCGAGATATCGCTTCAGGACGCTGATAAAATGGGGATCCTCTTTGTAAAAGTTTTCAATGTACTTCATTTTGCAACACCGCTCTTATTACCATCTCTTAATACCTGCTTCAAAATCTTTCCTGTCGCGTTGCGCGGAAGCTCCGTTACCGCCTCATACAGCTTCGGAATTTTATAGAAGGCAAGTTTCCCAGATAAAAACGTCTGGCAGGTTTCTTTTACATCTTCAAATTTTTCGTTTGAAACAATATAGGCTTTCACAGTTTCTCCCCATTCTGGATGAGGGACCCCGATGACTGCCGCCTCTGAGATCGCAGGATGGGCTATTAAGGCTTCTTCTACCTCTTTCGGATAAATATTGACCCCTCCGGAGATAATTAAATCCTTTTTCCGGTCGACAATCCAGATGTATCCTTCTTCATCTCTCCTGGCAAGATCACCGGTCCGTAACCAGCCATTGTGATAGGCTTCGTTGGTTTTTTCAGAGTCTTTATAGTACCCTTTCATATTTCCTTCTCCATAGAGCAGGATTTCTCCCACTTCACCTGGCGGGAGTTCCTTTCCTTCGTCATCGGCAATCATGATTTCCGTCCCCAATGCGCCTCTTTTCCCGATGCTGCCCGCATGACCACTATGCTCATTCGCGAGCAGCAGCGTTCCCGTCGGCCCTGCTTCCGTCAGTCCATAGACACAGCACAACCTGTCTGTATTAAATTTCTCTTTGATAAGCGCCACTTCTGGCTGGGAAAGCGGTGCTCCGCCATACACCCAGAATTTCATAAAGGAAAGGTCATAGGATTCGATCGTTGGCATTTTAGCGGTAAAAAGATACGCAACAGGCGCGCCGAAGAAGTGAGTCACCTTTTCGCCTTCCACTAGTCTCAACAGGGCTTCCGGGGTGAACGTTGGGGACAGAACATGGGAAGCTCCCACATAGGTTCCGGCCACCAGAAATAAGTGAAGAGGGGCTGAATGACTCAAAGGCATCATATGGAGGATCCGGCTCTCCGGTTTCATTTCCATCTCCACACACATCATGATTGCCGCACTCAATATGTTGCGGTAAGTAAACAGGACACCCTTTGGCTTTCCGGTCGTTCCCGAAGTGTATAAAATCGTGGCTTCATCATCTTCAGAGAGGGTGCAGGCAATCGATTCCGACTCTCCGTTTGCCAGCAGCTGCTCAAAGCTTTTCCATGAGTCTCTTCCTTTGCCGGTTTTAATAAGCAGGAGGTCTTCACCTTGCACCCCTGAAACTGCATCAAACAGCAGTTCATGGGCAATGAAGGCACGTGCATCACTATGCTCCAGAATATAGTGAACTTCTTTTCCTGTCAGCTTGGCATTGACCGGGACAATGATCCCACCGAGCCGAAGCACAGCAAAATAGGCGATCACGAACTCAGGTGTATTCGGCATGAACAGAACTACTTTGTCCCCTGCCGATATTCCCTGCTGTTTTAGAGCCGAGGCAAACTTATTCACTTGCTGATCCAGCTCGAAATAATTCACACGCTGTTCACCTGAGATGATGGCTTCTTGATATGGGTATTTACGGGCATTTCTTTCCAGCAAATTTGAAATATTCATCATTCATCGCTCCCCAATTGTTCAAGTCTTTTTACAAAATCATCACGCAGCATCTCTAAGTCATGCTTCATACTTTGGAGTTCCCTGATCCGGCCGCTCACCTCCTCAATTCGCTGATTGCCATACTCAATCGTCCTTTCCAGCTGAGCTCTTCCGCTGCGGTCACTGTCAAACAGATGGATCATTTCTTTAATTTCTTCTAACGAAAAGCCGAAACGCTTTCCGCGCAGAATCAGCTTCAGGCGGGCATATTCTTTTCTTGAATACACCCTCCTGCCGCCATCATCCCGGGCAGGTGTCAAAAGGTCCAGTTCTTCATAGTATCTGATTGTCCTGGTAGTGAGGCTAAACTCTTCTGCAAGTTGTGAAATGGAATAATTCATGAGGTCTCCTGTGTGTCTGAATTTTTAGATAATATTATTTTACCATTGACGTTAACGTTAACTTCAATAGTTTTTATAAAAAAAAAACCACCAGGGACAACTTGCCGCAGGTGGATTTTTCTTGAGTATTTTATTTTTCTCTTTCTTTATCTTTATCTCCATCATGATCAAGAATATGATATTTACTTTCATCAAAATCCTTCAGGTCCTTTTTTGACTTTCGCATGAATAACAGAACAATGATCAAGGCTGGAATCGCCAATATAACATACCCAAAGACCAGGTTTAAGAACTCGGACATTCTCATCTTCCTTTCATAAGTGCTTGTCTTCATTATAGCTTTTCCTGGTCCAAATCAAAAAGAATTGAAACCAAATGGACAAACACCTAACCCAGACTATTCACGTTAATCTAATGCCCTGAGGAAAATTCAGGCAGATACCTACTTGAACATCTTGTCACTTCGCCAACCCTCTTTCAGCCATCGCCTTTCTTAAATCTACTGCCGGTATTAATATAAACAAGCATGAAAAAGATTAAAGCCATAAATAAAACCATTCCCGCTATGAACAGCCACTGCATATCGAGTGCCTCACTTAATGCCCAGAGCGAGATACTGAACGATAGAGCAAACATCATCTTGCCCATGAACTTGCACAGTGCTTCCGTATCATACTTTTCTTTCTCTTCCTTAGGCATTGTATTATATCCTGCAATCAAAAAGGCTCCTTTTCCATTGATCAGAAATATGCCCAGGATAACAAACAAACCTATAATGAGTAGATGAACAATCATGTTATGCCTCCTTACCAGAACGGCCGAGTGGCCAGTAAACCAAGCACAAGAATGGCAGAAGATCCAAGAACCACGAGTAAAGTACCTCTCGATGACTCCTTGGACAGCATCGCGCCTTCAATGATCATGCCAAGGCCCATTAAAGCAAAAGCAATATACCTGAGAGTGGCTGACTGCAAAGCAATCGAAATAAATACTAAGAGGAACCCTGCCGGTATCAATCCTGCTACGAGGATCAGCGGGTTTCTCAACTCCTCCTTCAGCTTTTCCTTTTCAGCGGGACTCATTTTGTTATATTCCTTTTTACTCGAGAAAATCACAATGACAACCATCAACACAGCTACCGAAATTCCTAACGCATCCATCCCTGCTCCCCAATTCTTGGTAATATAGTTTTTAGAATATTTTAACACATCATTTCTTAGAGCGAGGACTATGCAGCAAATTTTTCTGCCACAGCAAAAGCGTTAGAGTGGGTAAAGGTTGTTGCTTTTTTATATGAACTTCGTAAGATAACGGCTTTATATTCTGGTAAGCCTAAAGAAAAGAACTGCTCCCCATTTAGAGATAAAAATCTTAGTACCTGAAAGGGTATACTTCCGAAAGCATTAATAATGCGCCAACAGTCTATTTAAAAGGTATTTTGTTTAATTGCTGATTTAGAATGTGATTTTACCCCGTTTCTATTTACGTAGGAGGATCTTCGCTGCAGGCGGACGATCTCCTGCGGGACTAGCGGGACAGGTGAGACCCCCTATCTAGTTCCTGCGCCTAGCCCCTCGGGATCAAATAACCTCAAGAGAAGAAAAGGAAAGACCGCCTTTTATTCTCTTGAGAACATTTGCCTGTCGGGGCTGACCAAGGCGCTTCCACTTTTTATACAGGCAAAGCCGAGGAGGCTCATCCAGCTCCAGCGGCCAGCGACTAGCAGATTTCGGTCTCTCTCCTTGCGATAAGTCATCATCGAATCGCTTACGCTCTTCGTGATTCCTTTATCTCATACGAGAGCCCTAAAATCTGTACGTCGCTGAACGGCCGCTTCCGCTTTTACTTCACCGCCCGTCCCGCGGAGTCGTCCACCTGGAGCGGAAATCCATTTTGTGTAAAGCGGACACAATTTTGCAAAACAAACATAATGGACACTCCTTTTTGGAAGTGTCCATTATGTTTCAGCTATTTCAGGATTCCATTGAAATCTCTCTAGATCTATTTTCCCTTGCAGGCCGACATTTACACCCTCTATTTCCAGGTTCAGCCGCTGTTCTTCAAAAGACTCTTCATCACGAAGAGCAATTTTACCCTGGGCATTGATGACCCTGTGCCAGGGAAGCTTGTGTTTACGGCTCATGGAATGGAGAATCCGGACAACCTGGCGGGCAGCACGCGGACTTCCAGCCAGTCCCGCAATCTGTCCATAGGTCATGACTTTTCCTGCAGGGATGCTTCTAATGATTTTTATCACGTCTTCTGTAAAAGGTGTCACAGAAACATCCTTTCTTAAAAGGTGTTCTTCGCTTTCTGATTCTGGTTGATCAGCAGCAGCAATTGAACGAATGCAATAGGAAGAGCGGTCTTCTTGTAAGCCAGATACTTAGGCTCCCAATTCGTGGAGAACTTATCTTTAAACTCCCTGAGGCCCCTGAAATTGTAGAGGGAATTTCCATGCAGGTAAGCTAAATGTATAAGTTTCTCAGTCATGAAGGAATGGTGGCAGTTTCCCACATTGGAAAGCGGGGACATTCCCAAACTGCAGGCTTTATAGCCATTGTTTTTTGCCCAATTGAAGATATGGACAAACAACGCATCCATTGTGCCATTGGGACTGTCGGCCACTTTTCTCATCAAATCAATGCTGATCTTCCCTTTATAATTCGTCGGCAAAGTCGCAAAGGCAATTAACTTGCCTTGGGAATCTCTTATCATAGCAACAGGAAAGCGGGAAACGTATTCCTCACTGAATGCAGCAACCGAAAAACCTTTTTCCTTTTGATCACCAAGCCACATGCTTGAAACCGCAGTAATTTCTGAAAGCACTTCCTCCGAAAAAGGGGGCAGCATGACATCGAAGGAGTAGCCATTTCTGCTTAACTTATTCAAACTTGTCCGCAGCTTGCCATTCTTTTTTCCTTCTGTGCTGAAGAGCTGAAGATTTACAATCCCTTCTTCTCCCAGCTTAACAAACCTGTACCCTGAATCATGGTAATGCTGCATAAATTTAGAACTGATTTGATAAAAAACCGGCTTCATCCCTTTATCCCTGCCATAGTCGGAAAACTCCTTAATGGCTTGGTAAATATGAGCCTCTTCCCCCACCGGATCACCCAGCACAATTAATTTATTGGCAATACGCTTATATAGTATAAAAACAGTTTGTTCTTCATTCCAAAATACTTCTTTATCTTTTAAAAAGGTTAAATGCGTAAGATGATTTCCCCCTTTTTCCTGCCAATGGGAAGTCATCCGGGCAATATGACCCTCTAAGTTACATGAAGGGATTTCATTCCTTGTCCTTCTCGTTGTCATTAAGGAATTAAAAATTTTGATGTACATGTATCGGCCTCCTGATAACGTTAAATAAATAATACCATACAGGTGGGCGATTGATTGAAGAATTTTTTGGTGAAGTGAGGTCTTATCTTAATTTTAAATAATCAGATTAATAGGTTATTATAAAAGGCTGTTTACGCAAAGATTCTGGCTATCAAAAAGTAATGGATTTCCACTCCAGCCGCACGACTCCGCGGGGCGGGCGGTGAGCCTCCTCGGCTTCGCCTGCGGGGTCTCACCTGTCCCGCTAGTCCCGCAGGAGATCGCACGCCTTCCGTTCCAATCCCCTTACGGTAAAGGGAGGTAGGTGAGATAGTAAGCTAAAGCAACAATCTTTTAGAAAAGAGCCATATAAAAACAGGATAATTATAGAAAGGAAGATCTGAATGGAACCATGGGAAGCAGCTTATTTCGCCGGAATAATCGATGGCGAGGGTTCAATTACACTTACCAGGATGCATGAAAGTGAACATCGGCGGCCTTGCATAAGCATTGCCTCTACCGATATAGAACTTTTCCTATATCTGAAACAATTGTCAGGCGGTACAATAAATAATAAGAAAAATTATAATCCAGAACGCCATAAGAATTCCTACACTCTTATTATTAAAACAAAAAAAGAGGTTTTTTATATTCTTCATAAAATTCATCCGTACTTGAGAGTTAATAAGAAGAAAAGCAGAGCGTTATGGATACTGGAACAATACGATAGAGTGACTCTAAGAAACGGGAAATACAGCAGTCAAGCTTTAAAAGAAAAGATACAATTCGAGGTTGAATTCTTTAAAATCTAAGAGGGATTTTTTATCGCAATAGGTATTTACATTTCTAAATCTAAAATAAAATGGGTTTTAAGCAAAATAAAAACCACCAAATATGTATTTGGTGGAGACGGTGGGACGCGCTGTTCCATGCTTTCGTCATGGCACTGACTATATCTTGAACCTTAAGGATAAGGTCCTTTGGCGTATTATGCGAATTGTAATTTTACCTGAACATCAGGCAGGAATCCGCATCCTAGTACTACCGCTTGGGCAGCCTATGAGTCGATACACGGCTGTTGGATTGCTCCACATACCGCTCGGCATTGCCTTATCACTAAAGTGACTTAGGTTTCACCGATAAAGCCAAATTTTCACTTGTATGTTGCCATACAAGGCGACTAATAATTAATCGAACCCACGTCCAGACATATCGCCACTTAAGCGTCTACGAGCGTAGTCGATACATTCGCGAGTTCGCTGCAACATCTGCCTATCGACGGGCGTCCGTGCAGCTAGTCTGATTAATCTCTTCCTTCATCCTCAGACGGTGGAATCCGGCGTAGCCCACTGAAAGTGAGTCCCTTACCCTACCACATGGGCGATGGAGGGAGGAACCGCTAAGCTAGCTTACGCTGCTAAAGCGAAGTTGTTGTTAGATTTGCCAGTTATTATTGGCGTTGACGTTTTATCGTGGACGATCCCCACGGCTCGCAACTCAAGCTCGAACTATCCCTGTCGAATCCGTAACGTCCCCATGTTAGTTGGTTATTTTCGCTTTAGCGAAAGAACCTTAAGGGAAGAACGGGCAGAATAAGTTGTGCTCGGTTACTTATTCAGTTGTCCTTGCTGCCGCTTGATTACCTTGCGACAATTCTTATTATAACAAATCTGCGCTAATTTGCAATGAATAGGCTTATGGTAAATTACGTTAATCAGTAATTCCCTTTCTGCCTTTGAGCAAGTTCACGCTGGATAGTACGATTCGCATCTTTTCGTTTCAGGTCTTCACGTTTATCGAATTTCTTTTTACCTTTAGCAAGGCCGATCAAAAGCTTGGCCACTCCATTTTTAATATAGAGCTTCAACGGTACCAGTGAATATCCCGCTTCTTTTGTTTGTCCGATCAGCTGGGATATCTGCTTTTTGTGAAGCAGCAGCTTTCTCGTCCTGAGCGGTTCGTGATTATACCGGTTACCCTGCTCGTATGGACTGATGTGCATATTGTGCACAAAAACTTCACCCTGCTGGATTCTGGCAAACGAATCTTTCAGGTTCACCCGTCCGGCTCGGATTGCCTTGATTTCAGTTCCTTGCAGAACAAGTCCTGCTTCATATGTTTCTTCAACGGCAAAATCATGGCGCGCTTTTTTATTCTGTGCAATTAACTTTCCTTCACCCTTTGGCATTGGAGCTTCCCCCTCTTTCTATATCGGCCGGAAGTTCTCTCTGTAGTATCCGGCCCTCATTTTATAATAGTATAGACCATTATACTAGCTGAAAGCAAAGGAGAAAAGAAGGACTCTTTTCTCCTCCAGACTGTTGGCAAACGCTCGCTTTCTTCGTTGCTCAACTTTCTCCGGTGCTCATTACCCCCTAGGTAAATCCGCTCCTCGAAAGTCTCGCGCCTTGAAAGCAAACATTTTCAATCAGTCTGACACTTATTGATGATAATTTAAGGAGAAAAGAAGGACTCTTTTCTCCTTAAACAGCTTATTTGCGTTTCTTCGGCTTTCTTTTGCTTCTTGGTGCATTCTCAAACTTCTTGCTGCCTTTTTTCTTCTTGTTCTGCGGAGGGCGCGTTGACCATTCGCCTGAATCTTTCTTCGGCTTTTCGCCGCCGTTTCGGTCTTTTTGGCTCGTTCTGACAACAGTCGGACGTTCGTCACGCGGTCTCTGGTTGCTAATCATTCCGACGATTTCAAAATCGATGGCACGCTCATCTTTGTTGACATTCACAACGCGGATGGTGATTTCGTCTCCGATTCTGAAAACATTGGCCGTTCTCTCACCAATCATCGCCATGGATCTTTCATCAAAGCGGTAATAGTCATCCGTCATGTAGCTCACATGGACAAGGCCTTCAATTGTATTGGAAAGCTCGACGAACATACCAAAGTTAGTGACAGAAGAAATGATTCCTTCATATTCTTCTCCGACCTTATCAAGCATGTATTCTGCTTTCTTCAGCTCATCCGTTTCACGCTCTGCGTCAACCGCACGGCGTTCACGGCTTGAAGTATGATCAGCGATTTCATCCATTAGTGCTGCCCATTTCGCTCTTGTACTCTCATCCAGCTTGCCTTCAATCAGGTACGTCCTGATGAGGCGGTGAACAATCAAGTCAGGATAACGGCGGATCGGCGATGTGAAATGGGTGTAGTACTGTGTTGACAGCCCAAAGTGCCCAAGGCTTTCAGCATAGTATTTCGCCTGCTGCATGGAACGCAGCATCATGGTTGATACAACCACTTCCTCCGGCTTCCCTTCTACCGCCTCAACGATTTCCTGAAGGGCACGAGGATGAACGGAATTGGCTGTTCCTCTTACGAATAAACCAAAATTCGTGATAAACTCAAAGAATTTTTGCAGCTTTTCTTCTTTAGGATCTTCATGGATACGGTAGATGAAAGGAACATCCATCCAATGGAAGTGCTCTGCCACGGTTTCATTCGCAACAAGCATAAATTCCTCGATAAGGCGCTCTGCCACCGAGCGGGTCCTTAACACCACATCAGTCGGCTTGCCTTCGTCATCCACCAGCACCTTTGATTCTTTAAAATCAAAATCGATCGCGCCGCGGGTCATACGCTTTTCTCTCAGAATCTGCGCAAGGTCTTCCATTTGCTCGAACATCGGGACAATCGGCTCGTACCGTTCACGTGTCTGTTCGTCCTTATCCACAAGGATCTTGTTCACGTCTGAGTAAGTCATCCGTTCTGTCGTTTTGATAACACTTTGGAAGATTTCGTGTTTGACGACTTCGCCCTGTGCGTTGATTTCCATCTCACAGCCAAGAGTCAAGCGATCGACTTTTGGGTTCAAGGAACAGATTCCGTTTGAAAGGCGGTGCGGGATCATTGGAATTACCCTGTCTACCAAGTACACACTTGTTCCCCTTTCAAATGCCTCCTGATCGATCGGGGAGCCTTCCGTCACATAGTAGCTGACATCCGCGATATAGACGCCCAGCTTGTAGTTTCCGTTGCTGAGTTGTTTTACTGTCACCGCATCATCAAGGTCCTTCGCATCTGCACCATCAATGGTCACGATGGTTTCTTCACGCAAATCGCGGCGGTTTTCCAGTTCGGAAGGATCAATTTCATCCGGCACATTGTTAGCCTGCTCCATCACTTCATCAGGAAATTCAACGGTTATTCCGTGTTTGTGGATAACAGACAGGATATCCACACCAGGGTCATTTTTATGCCCGAGGATTTCAGTGACTTCTCCTTCCGCGCTTTTACGGCCTTCAGGATAGGAGGTCAGTTTGACGACCACTTTGTGTCCTTCGACAGCTCCCATATTGGCAGATTTCGGGATGAAAATATCACTGGAGAATTTCTTGTCATCCGGGATCACAAATCCAAAATGCTTGCTTTCCGTATAGGTCCCGACTACCTGTGTCACGCCTCTTTCCAAAATCCGGACAATGGAACCCTCTCTTCTGCTTCCGGAAGTTTCCGAGGAGACCCTTGCCAGCACGATATCGCCATTCATGGCATTATTGGTTTCATTTGGCGGAATAAAAATGTCATCTAATCCCGGTTCGTCAGGAAGAACAAAAGCGAAGCCTTTCGCATGACCCGATAATTTCCCCCGGATAAGATTCATTTTCTCCGGCAGGCCGTAGCGGTTGCTGCGCGTGCGGACAACAAGTCCTTTTTCCTCCATGATGACAAGAGCTTTTACAAAATCTTTAAAATTGGAAGAACCTTCAATCCCAAAAGCTTCTTCCAGTTCCTGCACCGTCAATGGTTTATAAGCTTCATCTTTCATGTATGAAAGAAGCTTGTCTATCTTTCCGCGAATAGAATCATCCATTTCTTAAACCTCCTAAGTCGTCGTTTAAACAGTCCAGTCCAGCCCTTCGAGAAAGGCATAAACATCTTCATGCAGCTGCTCTTTCTCTTTATCGAGCGTGATGACATGGCCGGACTCTTCGTACCATTTAATTTTTTTATTATCAGATTCAACCGCATCATAAATAATATTGGCCGAATCTGTGTTTATCATGTGGTCATTCCGCGCCTGGATGACAAAAGTCGGACTGTAGATCATATCTACATTTCCCCGGACATCTGCAATCAGTTCCTGGAGTGCCTTCAATGTATTCATTGGTGTTTTCTTGAACTCTGTTATTTCTTCTTCAATTTGCGCAGGGTCTTTTCCTTCAAACTTCTTAAATTCCCTTGCGTATTCAACAACACCGTCATACATGACGTCTTCACTCTTTATGTACATAGGCGCACACATCGGTACAATACCCTTTACAGGAACAGTGTAACCTAATTTTAGTGAAAATACCCCTCCGAGCGAGAGACCCGCAACAGCTATTTCCTCATACCCTAGGCTCTTCAAATGGGTATAGCCGTCCATGACATCCTTCCACCAGTCTTCCGGACCTGTATGGACCAGTTCTTCGGGCGGAACTCCATGGCCTTTATAGTGAGGGGCATGCGATGAGTAGCCTTTTTTCTCCAGAAAGCGGCCGAGCATGCGGACATCAGCGGAATTCCCTGTAAAACCGTGCAGCAGCAGAACCGCACGTTTTCCAGCTTGGAACGTAAATGGTTTTGGTAAAACTGTTTTCATGATTGTTGAAACTCCTTTATTCATAAATATAGTCAGGGCTTGATAGAGCCTGTAGTTTGTGGCTGCAATGCGCACCCTCTCTCTAATACTGCAAAGAGAGCGGTCCTTTAAGGGAATCGACTTATTAATCAAACGTTTGATTAACCATTACCCTACCCTATATTCTAAGCAATCAGAGGCAAAACAATCCAGTAATGAAGCCTGCTGTTTGAACTACCCACCACTTACCGCCCTTACAGGTCGCTAGAAGTGGGGGATTCCTAAGAACACAAACCTTGTTGGTTCGTTTTTGGTTAGGCTATCTCCGCAGTCCCTGCGGTTAATCGCAATGCTTCATTGCGAAGATTTATACTTGCATTAAGATCCCTTTGATGGTTGCTTTTACAAGTTGGACACGTCCATTCACGCAACGCAAGATCTTTAACGGCTTTATACTTATGATTACATACAGAACATAGCTGGATGGAAGGGAAATTTTTCGCTGCGGCTATCACCTTTTTACCGTACCATAATGATTTGTATTCCAACATAGACCTGAATTGGGCCCAGCTTACTTCGCTGATCCCTTTAGAAAGGTTTTTGTTTTTTAACATAATTTTGACAGACAAATCTTCAATGCCGATAATGTCGTGGTTTTTGACTATTTCGGTAGAGATTTTATCCAGCATATCTTTTCTTGCATTAGCGATTTTTTCGTGCAGCCAGGCAACTTTCTTTTTTTGTTTAGTCCAATTCGAAGAACCCAATTGCCTCCTAGAAAGAATGCGTTGGGCATTCATTATTTTCTTTTCTAGTGTACGGAAAAAGCGGGGGTTTTTATAGGTTGTGCCATCTGAAAGAGTTGCGAAATCCTTCAAACCTACGTCGATTCCGACAGAGGTGCCAGTTTTCTTATAGGGTTGAACTGCTGATTCAGCCAAAATTGAAATGAAGAACTTACCCGAAGAGCTTCTTCGAATGGTGGCGTTCATTATACGTCCTTCTACCTCACGACTCTTGGCAAAGCGAACTAGGCCGAGTTTTGGCAATTTGATGTGTTGATCTTTCACTTGTATATTCCCGTTCACAAACTTTGTGGTATAGGATTGAACAGGATTCTTCTTCGATTTGAAGCGAGGTAAACGATTTTGTTTCTTGTAGTATCGTGTGTAGGAATCATGAACGATTTCAACTGATTTCTGAAGGGCAATACTATCGACTTCTTTTAAAAATGAATAGGTCTTCTTGAGCTCTCGAACAGCTTTGATGGATTGGTTCTTTTTGAAAAATTCACCTTTCCAATTGTTCTGTGAAAGCTGTCCATTCTGTACCATTTCATTTGCGATAGACCAATAAGCGTCTTTGTTCTTTTGTTTCCCAACAAAATAGTTGTAGATGAACCGGCAACAACCGAACGTTTTATTGATTAATTCAATTTGTTGGTGATTTGGATAGATCCTGAATTTAAAGGTTTTTTTAACATTCAAATGGTTTCACCTCCTTGTAGTAATTATACCAAGAAAGATGGTACCTTGGGAACGTATGTTTCTTTCAAAGTTTTTTTAGTAGAGACCAAAGGCAGGCGATTCATCTCCCCCTTACCGTTGGGCTATGCCCTTCACACGCTTGAAGAGGGAGTTTTCTCGCCATTTTTTAGATAAAATTAATCAGAAGAAATAACCAGAATTCTTTCCGCCTGGATCTCCCGCTAAAATTCATAAAGCTCTTCAAGACTTTAAAATA
>NZ_VTEI01000011.1:2500-103832 GCF_008180415.1 Rossellomorea vietnamensis | reverse complement strand
CTGGTGTACCAGTTGTCTTGCCAAAGGCATCGCTGGGTAGCTATGTGCGGAAGGGATAAGTGCTGAAAGCATCTAAGCATGAAGCCCCCCTCGAGATGAGATTTCCCATCACTTTATGTGAGTAAGATCCCTGAAAGATGATCAGGTAGATAGGTCTGAGGTGGAAGCGTGGCGACACGTGCAGCTGACAGATACTAATCGATCGAGGACTTAACCACAGTAAAAAGCGCAGGCGGCTTGAACAGAGGCGACAGGCATATGACAGCAAGCAGATGAGGGCGGTATTTGCCCTCGGCTGATTGCTGCCAGATGACCCCGAGCCTCTAGCCGCCGGAGCTGGATCGCAAAATGCAGCGAAACTCGGAATACTTTCTTCTTTCTTCTAATACTTTATCTAGTTTTGAAAGAACAAATTAAAATAACACTTGAATTTTTCAAGGATGTTGTTATAATAATATTTGTCCTTTCAAGATAAGCAAATACATATGTCTGGTGATTAAGGCGAAGAGGTCACACCCGTTCCCATGCCGAACACGGAAGTTAAGCTCTTCAGCGCCGATGGTAGTTGGGGGATCTCCCCCTGTGAGAGTAGGACGTCGCCAGGCATATCGTTCCGCAGTAGCTCAGTGGTAGAGCTATCGGCTGTTAACCGATCGGTCGCAGGTTCGAGTCCTGCCTGCGGAGCCATTTGCTTCCATAGCTCAGCAGGTAGAGCACTTCCATGGTAAGGAAGAGGTCACCGGTTCGAATCCGGTTGGAAGCTTACTAGTTTATAAGATCGGCCCATTGGTCAAGCGGTTAAGACACCGCCCTTTCACGGCGGTAACACGGGTTCGAATCCCGTATGGGTCACCATTATAGTGGAGGATTAGCTCAGCTGGGAGAGCATCTGCCTTACAAGCAGAGGGTCGGCGGTTCGATCCCGTCATCCTCCACCATTATAACTTAATTAGTTCTGACAACTAAATATCATCTAAAATACCAATGAAATGCCGGTGTAGCTCAACTGGTAGAGCAACTGACTTGTAATCAGTAGGTTGGGGGTTCAAGTCCTCTTGCCGGCACCATTTTATTGGAGGGGTAGCGAAGTGGCTAAACGCGGCGGACTGTAAATCCGCTCCTTCGGGTTCGGCAGTTCGAATCTGCCCCCCTCCACCATTTTTTTGAATACATAAGCAGAAAAACGGACATGTTAACTAATGTCTTTTTATTTTTGCTGTTATTGGGCTATAGCCAAGCGGTAAGGCATCGCACTTTGACTGCGACATGCGTTGGTTCGAATCCAGCTAGCCCAGCCATTTAGAGCCATTAGCTCAGTTGGTAGAGCATCTGACTTTTAATCAGAGGGTCGAAGGTTCGAATCCTTCATGGCTCATTATTGAAAAAAGCTTCCAGGTTTTTCTGGAAGCTTTTTTTGTGTTTTGGCGGTTGTTACTAGAATCAGGAGAGTGATTTTCCTGCTGGTTACTATATTATCCTGGAATAAGCTTATTGTAATACGAAGGTTTGTTTCTTCCTCATCCAGGGGTGGCCATTATTTACGTTTCTGAACGCCGCTTCCGCTTTTATCTCAGCCAGCTCCAGCTTGCGATAAGTCAACACCGAATCGCTTTGCTCTTCGTGATTCCTTTATATCATGCGGGGCCTGGTCATTTTGTACGCCTCTGAGCAGGACCCCCCTTCTGCTTTTGTACCGTCCAGCTCCAACGGCCAGGGACTAGCGGATTGTCACTGCCTCCTCTGCGATAAGTCAACAAGTTCATTTCCTCTAATTGTAAGCTGTAGTTCAAAGAAAAAGTCAGCTCTTGGACTTTTTCTATTATTGAACATCTTTGAGTCGGGAGCGCCTTTCTTATTATATGGAAATGAACATCAACTCACTTCGTTGTTGTGTTTCCTTTATCTCAATACGGCAGCGCTCAAATCCGTACGTCCCTAAACGGCCGCTTCCGCTTTTGTGCCGTCCAGCTCCAGGGCCTAGAGGCTAGCAAAATGCCAGTCCCCTCCTTGCGATAAGTCATCATCGAATTGCTTCGCTCTTCGTGATTCCTTTATCTCATGCGGGGCCTGGTCATTTTGTACGCCTCTGAACAGGCCCTTCCGCTTTTGTATATATATACACGGCGTTGTCCGGTTGAGTCATGTTGCTGTTGTTCGTTACAATGGATATAGAACAGGTTGAGGAGGAACTAGTATATGAAAAAGAATATTTCGATCATTGGCGTTCCTATGGATTTAGGGCAAATGCGCCGTGGAGTAGATATGGGACCAAGTGCTATCCGTTATGCGGGAGTGGCAGAGAGATTAGAGAGACTTGGCCATACAATAAATGACTTGGGGAATATTGAAATTGCACAGCCGGAGAGGGTACATACCTCTGATTCAACTCTGAGAAATTTGACAGCGGTTGCAGAAGGAAATCAAAAGCTGGCTGATAGTGTAGATAAGGTGATTGAGAATAAAGACTTTCCGCTAGTTTTCGGCGGAGACCATAGTATTGCGATTGGAACGCTTGCGGGTGTTTCCAAGCATTACGAGAACCTGGGCGTTATTTGGTATGATGCTCATGGAGATTTGAATACAAGCGATACATCCCCTTCCGGCAACATCCATGGCATGCCGCTTGCTGTCAGCTTGGGCATCGGTGATGAGAGCCTGACAGGTATCGGGGGATACACACCTAAAGTGAAACCTGAAAATATCGTGATCATAGGAGCCCGCTCACTCGATGAGGGAGAGAGGGAATTGATTAAAGAACGCGGTATCAAGGTATTTACTATGCATGAGGTAGACCGTATGGGTATGACGAAGGTAATGGAAGAAGCCATCAACTACTTAAAGGATAAAACGGATGGTGTACATTTATCACTTGATCTTGATGGTCTGGATCCAAGCGATGCTCCTGGTGTCGGAACTCCTGTTATGGGCGGGATCAGCTACCGGGAAAGTCATTTAGCAATGGAAATGCTTGCGGAATCAAACCTGGTAACGTCAGCAGAGTTTGTGGAAGTTAATCCGATCCTGGATGACAAAAACAGAACGGCGTCTGTTGCTGTTGCATTGATGGGTTCTCTTTTCGGAGAAAAATTATTATAAGATAAATAAAGCGCAAGCGCCTCGTTTAGCCCCGACAGGCAAATGTTCCCCGTAGAACAAAAGGCAGTCTTTCCTTTTATACTAAGGGGGTTATTTGATCCCGAGGATCCGTTGCAGTGGTTACGGACCCTCGGGCGCTGGAGCTGGATTCAGAAACACCTCTTAATTTTTGATCTGTAAATTTTTTACTTTCTTATCTAATAAACAAAGCAGCTTCCTTTTCAGGAAGCTGCTTTTATAATTCTTTTTATAATTCTTCAGTTTTTTGATGGAAGGTATTGAGCAGGCGATCAAGCTTTGAACTGATTTCAACGACTTTTTCATTTGCAAAGGATGATTGCAGTGCCAATTCTACCATTCTGCTCCGGTGCTCTTCTATTTGTTTCAGTAATTCAGCTCTCCCCACACTAATTACCTCGTTTCCGACATTGTTTAATTCTTTTATACCCATATAGCAAAAAAAGTAAACATTTCTTTGTTATTTTTTGTTAGGATATAGTAGATGAAAAAAATTGAAACCTTTTTGCTATACGTTCGTATATATGTATAGCCGCATAGAGCGGGGGTATAAAATGGATGCGCTAGTCAATAAAAGAATAAAGCAAGTGCTCAAAGGGGACCAGGATGCATTTGCCGAGGTAATAGAGCTTTATAAAGATAAAGTGTTCCAGATTTGTTTCCGTATGCTGGGCAATCGGCACGAAGCAGAAGATATATCACAAGAGGCTTTTATCAGGGCTTATGTGAATATCCACACCTTCAACCAGAAGCGCAAGTTTTCCACTTGGCTGTACCGTATTGCCACAAACCTGTGCATCGACAGAATCAGGAAAAAGAAACCGGATTATTATCTCGATGCAGAAGTTACTGGGACAGAAGGCCTTACAATGTATTCTCAAGTAGCCGCAGAAGGGCAGCTGCCGGAAGAAGAAGTGGAAGAGATGGAACTTCAGGCAGAAATCCAGCGACAGATTCTCAAGCTTCCGGATAAATACAGGTCGGTGATTGTCCTGAAGTATATTGAAGAATTGTCTCTCCAGGAAATCAGTGAAATTCTGGATCTCCCATTAGGGACGGTGAAAACAAGGATACATAGAGGGCGGGAAGCTCTCAGAAAACAATTAAGAAACATGTAGGAAGGGTGTGAAGCCTTTGAAATCTTGTTGTTCAACAAAATATGAAGAATATATTCATGAATATTTAGATGAAGAAATTACACAAGACCATGAGAAAAAATTGAAAGAACATCTTCAAAGGTGTGAAGAATGTCAGCAGTTTTTCCATGAGATGAAAAAATCGATAGCATTAGTGCAAAGCACATCACATATACAGGCACCTGCGGATTTTACAAGCAAGGTGATGGCAAACCTGCCGCGGGAGAAGAAAAAGGTTGGGGTTCAGAGGTGGCTGAGACACCATCCCCTTATGACAGCAGCCTCCCTCTTTTTCGTACTAATGATTGGCAGCCTGTTTTCCTCCTGGAATGAAAGCGATGAATTTTCCTTTACGAAGCAGCCAGATTTAATTGTCCAGGACCACACGGTAATCGTTCCTGAAGGCAAAGTGATTGAAGGAAATATCACGGTTAAAAACGGCGACGTCAAGGTAGAAGGAAAGGTCAATGGAGACGTAACAATCATTAACGGTCAACAGTACATGGCTTCTGCCGGGAGTGTATCTGGTGAAATCAAAGAAATCGATGCGGCCTTTGAATGGTTATGGTACCAGATGAAAAAAGGTTTCAATGAGACTCTGGATTGGTTTGAAGACCAGCCTGAGGGTATATAAGAAGTGAAAGGATTTGTTCCGGCACCCATGCTGGAACAGTCTTTTTTTAAAAGGGAAGAAAATAATGCAATATCGATTGGTGCTGCGTCTGCCGCCTTTGATTAGGTGATAGACTGACGACCACCCTGGATAGGCCTGAGATGGAAGCCGTTAAATAAAGGGCTCTTTTCGTAAACTTTGTTGCTATATCAAATTAAAAGCAAGAAAGAAAAGAACTTTTTTCTCCGATTAGAGAGAAATCTTTAAGGATTTGCGATATCCGAAAGCTCAATCAAACGACTTTGAAAATCTCATTTTTACAAGAATGTTGCTATTTAATACTATTTTTTTATCCTTCCCTTTTATATATGGGGATTGGAGTCGTGCGCCTGGAGCGGAAATCCATTACTTTTCAACAGCCACAATCCTTGCAAAAAGAGCAAAAAATATCAGCTTATATATATTTCCATTTATCCTTATTATTCTTTATGTCAAGGCTCTTTGTGATATAATAATAAAGTTACTAACTACATAGCCATTTTCACGGCTATCCCTTTAGATCACTTCTATTGGAGGATACTATATGCCGTTTTTTGATGTTTACTCAAATTATTCCGTACTGGACTATGCTTCAGATATAGTCGACATACTTCTGGTATGGTTAGTTATTTACAAATTAATAATGCTGATTAAAGGAACGAAAGCCGTCCAGCTGTTAAAAGGGATTTTCGTCATTATTATCGTAAGAGGTCTCAGCGGGCTGCTGGGATTGGATACTTTAAGATCCTTGGTTGACCAGGCAATTGACTGGGGGATTCTGGCCATTATCATCATCTTCCAGCCGGAACTGCGTAGAGCGCTTGAACAGCTTGGAAGGGGAAGACTGTTCTCCAGAAGCGGAAATCAAGAGGAAGAAGAGCAGGGCCAGATGATCGAAGCGATCGGCAAAGCCGTCAGTTACATGGCGAAAAGGAGAATAGGCGCCCTTCTTTCAATAGAAAGGGAAACGGGCCTGAGTGAATACATAGAAACTGGTATTCCGATTCATTCAAAGATTTCTTCAGAATTGCTGATTAATATCTTTATTCCAAACACGCCTCTTCATGATGGTGCTGTCATCCTGCAAAAGAGGAGGATTGCGGCGGCTGCTTGTTATCTGCCGTTATCCGAAAGTCCATTCATCTCCAAGGAGCTGGGAACAAGGCACAGGGCTGCTTTAGGGATCAGTGAAGTGACGGACAGTATTACGATCGTTGTTTCAGAAGAAACCGGCAGTATTTCTGTTACGGTGAATGGTGACTTGAAACGGAATATTTCAGTGGATGACTTAAAGTTGATCCTCGAGCATGAGCTGATAGGTGAAAAAGCAAATGCATCCTCTACAAAATGGAGCTGGAGGGGGAAGAGAGACAATGGATAAATTCATCGAAAATCGCTGGTTCATGCGTATAGTCGGACTGCTATTGGCCTTTGTCCTTTATGTTTCCGTCAATTTTGATGAGATGGCTGTGCAGAGAAATGAAAGCAGCAATCCGCAGCAAGGCGTAGAGACAATTGAGAACGTACCTGTCGAAATTTTTTATGACAGTGAAAATTTATTTGTAAGCGGTGTTCCTGAAACCGTTACGATCGAAGTGGATGGACCGAAGAATCTGGTTACCTCCGCGAAGACTTTAAGGGACTTTCATGTGTACGCAGATTTGAATGATTTAGGCATTGGCGAACACCAGGTACAGCTGGAAATCGAAGGGATTTCTGACAAGCTGCAAGTAAATCTGAACCCTTCCTTTGTGAATGTTTCCATCCAGGAAAAGGTGACGGAAGAATTCTCGGTGGATCCTGAATTCAATGAAGCATTGCTGGCTGAAGGATATCAGTCAGAGAGTGTGACAGTGGAGCCCCGGAACGTAGAAATTACGGGCGCCAAGGATATCATTGAGCAAGTTGCTTATGTCGTAGCCACCCCGGATGTGAACAGTGGTATAGACGCCTCCATTACTAGGGAAGCAAGAGTTCAGGTGCTTGACAGAGACTATAATAAGCTGGATGTGGCTATTGAACCTGAAACGGTGGATGTGACAATCGAAGTCATCAATCCAAGCAAAGAGGTTACAGTGGCAGTAAACCAGACAGGCGACCTGCCTGATGGTTTGGAAATCCAGTCTATCACTGTCAACCCCAAGAAAGTAACGGTCTTTGGCAGGGACGCTCTTCTCAGGTCGATTAATGAGCTTCAGGCAGAACTGGATTTAAGCGAAGTTACTAAAGATACGACAATTAAAGTGCCGCTCGAACTTCCGGAAGGTGTGAATAAAGTCACACCGGAACAAGTCGAAGTGACAATAGATATTAAAGAAGTTGAAAAGAAAACAGTCATGGGGAATACCATAACGCTAGAAGGTGCTGATGAGGACCTGGAGTATGAGTTTGTCAATCCGGAATCAGGGGCAGTGGATATAACTGTTTCAGGTTTTTCGGAACAGCTGGATACGGTGGACTCTCAATCATTCTCGCTGTTTGCAGATGTAACAGGACTGGCCCCCGGCGATCATGAAATAGAATTGACAGCCGAGGGTCCGGAAGACATCGAATGGGAATTGGCCAACACTACAGTTACAATCCAAATACAAGAGAAAATACCGGCTTAATTTATCACTGGATCTTTAAGCCCACTAAGGAGCGATATCAATGGGAAAGTATTTCGGGACAGATGGTGTAAGAGGAATTGCTAATACAGAGCTGACTCCAGAGTTGGCTTTTAGATTGGGGCGTTTCGGAGGTTATGTGTTGACGAAAGACGCTGAAAGACCAAAGATTCTAATTGGCCGTGATACAAGAATTTCTGGCCATATGCTGGAAGGGGCACTGGTTGCCGGGCTGCTGTCAATCGGAGCTGAAGTGATGCGTCTTGGAGTCATATCAACTCCTGGAGTTGCCTATTTGACGAAAGCTCTTGATGCTCAAGCCGGAGTCATGATCTCTGCTTCCCATAACCCTGTGGGGGATAACGGAATCAAATTCTTTGGATCTGATGGATTTAAACTGACTGATGATCAGGAAAAAGAAATCGAGGACCTTCTTGACCAGGAGGAGGATGCACTTCCTCGTCCAATCGGAGCTGATTTGGGACAAGTCAGCGATTATTTCGAAGGCGGACAGAAGTATCTGCAGTACTTGAAGCAAACAGTCGATGAGGAGTTCGAGGGGCTTACCATCGCTCTGGACTGCGCTCATGGAGCGACGTCTTCATTGGCACCTCATTTATTTGCAGACCTTGATGCTGATCTTATTACAATGGGAGCGTCCCCGAATGGCCTGAATATCAATGATGGAGTCGGATCGACTCATCCTGAAGAACTTGCAAAACTGTTAAAAGAAAAGGGAGCGGATATTGGCCTGGCTTTTGACGGTGACGGTGACCGCCTGATTGCGATAGATGAAAATGGAGATATCGTAGACGGAGACCAGATTATGTTCATCTGCGCTAAGCATTTGAAATCAGAAGGACGCTTGAAGCAGTCCACTGTCGTTTCAACTGTCATGAGCAATCTTGGATTCCATAAAGGAATGGAAGCAAGCGATATTCAGAGCCTGCAAACGGCTGTAGGTGACCGTTATGTAGTGGAAGAAATGCGCAAGAACAACTATTCCCTGGGCGGCGAGCAGTCCGGCCATATCATCTTCCTGGATTACAATACAACGGGCGACGGCCTGCTGACAGGCATCCAGTTAGTCAATATCATGAAGCTGACCGGCAAAAAACTATCAGAACTTGCAGGTGAAATGAAGAAATTCCCGCAAAGACTGGTCAATGTTAAAGTGACGGATAAGCATCACGTGACGGATAATGCCAGGGTCAAAGAAGTGATTGAGAAGGTTGAAGCGGAAATGAACGGCAATGGAAGAATCCTTGTGCGTCCATCCGGCACCGAGCCTCTTGTACGGGTAATGGCTGAGGCACCTACAGAAGAGCTGTGCGTGAAGTATGTGGATGAAATAGTCGATATTGTTAATCAAGAGATGGGATTAAAGTAATAAGCTGAAAATGTGCATGCATAAGAGGGACCCTTGAGTCCTCTTATGCATATTTTTTAACTATACCATCAATAATATCTGGTTTAACTGAATGTTTTTCGGGAAAATTAAGTAAGCACCATAAGCAGGAAGGCATTTTAGCTATCTCCAGGCCGCGTGGGACATTTGAGGAGAGAAGTCCGGAAGTCCATGTGCCGGAAGTTTTATTTTGTCTCAGATATAAATGGGCTGAAAAATTTTTATTGACGGATTCATTCGGGGTATTGTATGATTATCCTGTTTTTGGTTCTCTCTCGAGTGGATCAAGAATAATTCAATGCTGCTTAGGAGGATAGTGGTTAATAAAGATTTAAAAGCGCCAGGACTAAACTGCGTTCGAAGCGGTTTAGTTGACGAGGTGGAGGTTCATCGATTTTTCGGCGGATGCCTCCCGGCTTAAAGCAGAGCCGTCAATTTCTTTCTCAAATCACCGAGGCAACTCCGTGGACAAAAGAAAGGAAATGCAAAAATTATATTTAATCAGAGATAAGGGGGCAAGGGGCCCCCGAGCTTCCTGCCCTCTTATCATCCAGGGAGGAAATTTAATTATGTGTGGTATCGTAGGATATATTGGAAATAAAGATGCAAAAGAAATACTTCTAAAAGGGCTTGAAAAGCTTGAATACCGCGGGTACGATTCAGCAGGAATCGCCGTCAAAAATGCTGATGGAGTCCATATCTTCAAAGAGAAGGGGCGTATTGCCGACCTTCGTGACAATGTAGACGAAAATGTGTTATCCAACACAGGTATCGGCCATACACGCTGGGCGACTCATGGTCCTCCAAGCAAAGTGAATGCTCACCCTCATCAGGCAACAACAGACCGTTTCACTATCGTGCATAATGGTGTTATCGAGAATTATTCAGCTCTAAAGCGTGAATACTTGCAAGACGTTACTTTAAAGAGTGACACAGACACTGAAATCATCGTTATGCTTATTGAAAAATTAGTTAACGAAGGCAGAAGTGTAGAGGAAGCGTTCCGTACAACGCTTAAACTTCTTAAAGGGTCTTATGCAATTGCTCTTCTGGATAATCAAAATGACGAGACAATCTTCGTTGCTAAGAACAAAAGTCCATTGCTTGTAGGTCTTGGAGAAGATTTCAACGTTGTGGCAAGTGATGCGATGGCGATGCTTCAGGTAACAGACCAGTATGTTGAGCTTATGGATAAGGAAACGGTTATTGTTACAAAAGAAAAAGTAACAATCCAGAACCTTGAAGGTGAAGAAGTTTCCCGTGAGCCATATACGGCTGAATTGGATGCAAGTGACATTGAGAAGGGCACTTACCCTCACTACATGCTGAAGGAGATCGATGAGCAGCCTGCAGTTATGCGTAAGATTATCAGCGCTTACCGTAACGATAATCAAGAGTTGGAGATCGATGAAGAAATCATTTCAGCAATGAATGAATCTGACCGTATCTATATCATTGCGGCAGGAACGAGCTACCATGCCGGTTTGGTCGGCAAGCAGTTCATTGAGAATATGGCGAAAATTCCAGTAGAAGTTCATGTAGCAAGCGAATTCAGCTATAACATGCCTCTTCTATCACAGAAACCATTATTCATCTTCATCTCTCAAAGTGGTGAAACAGCGGACAGCCGTGCAGTTCTTGTACAAACGAAAGAACTTGGGCACAAGTCACTGACGATTACAAATGTCCCTGGCTCTACGCTTTCCCGTGAAGCGGATTACACATTGCTTCTTCACGCAGGTCCTGAGATTGCGGTAGCATCAACTAAAGCATACACAGCTCAGATTGCAGTGCTTTCTATTCTTTCATATGTAACGGCTAATTCACGCGGAATCAAGTTAAACTTTGATTTGGTCCATGAACTTGGTATCGTTGGAACAGCAATGGAAGCTCTATGCGAACAAAAAGAAGAATTTGAAGCCATTGCCCGTGATTATCTGGCTACAACACGCAACGCTTTCTTCATCGGCCGCCATCTTGATTACTATGTAGGCTTGGAAGGATCCCTTAAGCTGAAAGAGATCTCTTACATCCAAGCTGAAGGCTTTGCCGGCGGAGAGTTGAAGCATGGAACGATTGCTCTTATCGAAGAAGGAACACCAGTTATCGCTCTTGCTACGCAGGAAGCGGTTAACCTTGGTATCCGCGGAAACGTCAAAGAAGTAGCTGCCCGCGGCGCCAACCCTTGCATCATCTCCATGAAGGGTCTTGAAGAGGAAGACGACCGCTTCGTCATCCCGGAAGTGAATGAATTATTAACACCCCTTATCTCTGTAATACCATTGCAATTGATTTCTTATTACGCTGCGCTTCACCGCGACTGTGATGTCGATAAGCCGCGTAACCTTGCGAAATCAGTTACTGTTGAATAATTTTTAGAAGAAGGTCACAGTGTTTGTTGATTTATGGCTTAATATAAAGATACGCTTAAACACACCCCATTTAGAAGGATTTCTAAATGGGGTGTGTTCTTTTTTTGTCTAAGCTCTTTTCATAAACTTTGTTGCTATTTGATACTAATTCCAAAAAAACTAATCATAATTTATCTTGTAATCATGAAACGAAAAGAGCTGCTCTCCCTGATTAGAGAAAAATCCCTTAGTATCCGGGGGAAAATCCGGCTCCTGGGATTTTTACGAAAGCAGCATTCTATGCGAAAACAGCCTTAGAAAAAGAAAAATCTTAGTATCCATGGGTAAAGCCTGGCTTTGGTGATTTTCCCGAAAGTGAAAATCTACTCGGAAACAGTTTCAAAGGCGGATGACTTCCCGTGCTGGCTGCCTGTATCCTTGCAGCTAAAACAAATAAATCTGCTAGCTCCCTTCCTGCCTGCACTTTATATTTATTTATTGTTACCAATCAAACTTTAAAATTGACTCCATCAATACATTAACCTATGATTATTTAGACCGGTTGTTATAATTTTAAGGGGTTTTTATATGAAGAATAAGCAAAATACAAAAGAAATTATTCTGGAGAGCGCTACCCGCCTGTTTCAGCGGCAGGGTTATAATGGAACAGGGCTTAATCAGATCATAGAGGAGAGTGGTGCTCCGAAGGGGTCTATTTATTATCACTTTCCAGATGGTAAAGAAGAAATTGCTTTAGAAGCAATTTCTGCGATAAAAAGAGTATTCTTAGAGGCGGCAGAGAATGATTTAAGCGGTAACGAGTCAGCTATTGAAGCATTCAAATTTTATGTCAATAACATAGCTGCCATCTTTGACAAGAGAGAATGTGAAGAGGGATTGTCAATTGGTTTGATCGCTTGGGAAACAGCCTCTACACATGAGAAGCTTCGTAAAGCCTGTGAAATGGTCTTTAAAGATTGTCAGTCCTTATATGCGGACATACTTAAGCAATATGGTTTTTCAAAAGAGAGAGCTGAAGAATTAGGGGTCACCATAACAGCAATGATAGAAGGGGCATGTATATTATCGATCACATATCAGAATGGCAATCCCTTAAGAACAATATCAAAGCATCTGCTGCTGTTGTTGAAAAATTAATTTACAGATATACAGGAGGAAATGAAAATGGGTAATGCGCAAGGAAATACGGGGGATATGGCAGCTGGCAATTTGCGTGTTGTGCCAATAATTATCTCATTTGTTGTTGCTGGATTTATCGGATTGTTTAGTGAAACAGCTCTTAATATGGCCTTAACCAATCTGATTGAAAACTTTGGAATTCACGAAACTACTGCACAATGGCTGACGACCGGATATTTGCTTACACTTGGCATACTGGTACCTGTGTCAGGTTTGATTATGCAGTGGTTTACAACGAGGCAATTGTTCAATACAGCCTTGATTGCCTCGATAATTGGAACGTTCATAGCGGCTATTGCACCAAGCTTTGAAGTATTAATGGCCGCCCGGGTAGTTCAGGCAATCGGCACAGCACTGCTGCTTCCGTTAATGTTTAACACGATATTATTGATCATTCCACCGCACAAGCGTGGACGGATCATGGGAGTCATCGGTCTTGTTATAATGTTTGCTCCAGCGGTTGGCCCAACCATCTCTGGACTTATTATTAATAATTTGACCTGGCACTGGATTTTTTGGATTTCTCTTCCTCTATTAATTGGAGCTCTTATATTCGGGTGGTTCTTTATGCAGAATGTTACAACGCCCACTAAGCCAAAAATCGATATTCTTTCGATTCTATTATCGACTATCGGTTTTGGCGGTATCGTTTATGGATTCAGCAGTGCCGGAGAAGGCGGCGGCTGGGGAAGCACGACTGTAATAGCTTCCATTGTTATTGGCGGAATTGCATTAGCGCTGTTTTCAGTAAGACAAATTAAAATGAAGCAGCCAATGCTCAATTTACGTGCGTTTAAATATCCGATGTTTACCATCGGACTGCTTTTAATCCTTGTTTGTATGATGGTCTTGCTTTCCACAATGATTCTCTTGCCGTTATACTTACAAACATCACTCGCTTTGACTACCTTTGCTGCGGGGCTGCTGCTCTTACCGGGCGGGATAATTAATGGTATTCTTTCGCCAGTAATGGGTGGATTATTCGATAAATACGGTCCGAAATGGCTGGTAACAATCGGAATCCTGATCCTAACAGGAGCGATGATTGGATTTTCAACTATTACTCTAGAAACCAGCACGGCATTTATCATTATGTACCACATCATTACAATGATCGGAATCTCCATGGTGATGATGCCGGCACAAACGAATGGACTGAATCAATTGCCTCCAGAGCTATATCCGGATGGTACAGCCATTATGAACACATTACAACAAGTCGCAGGGGCCATTGGAACCGCCGTTGCTATCTCAATCCTTTCTTCTGGGGCGGAAGGGTTTATGAACACGGTGGAGGATAAAGCGAACCCGCTTAACCCTCTTCTCGCTTTTACTGAAGGGGTTCAAGATGCCTTTATATTTGCGATCATTATGGCCATTATCGGTTTTGTGATTTCGCTGTTCATCAAACGTGTAAAAGTTGAGCACCAAATGTAATCCCAAAAGTAAAGCCTTGCTATCGAGAATAGCAAGGTTTTTTCATTCTTCTAGAGAAGAATTCGAAGCGGTTGATTAACTAGTATGCAAGCTTGATCCTCATGTATTATAAGAAAATTATAGGTCTTAGGATTTACTGCATACAGTCTTATACTATTCTAAAGATTAACTCGAATGTTTTAGGGAATAGAATCATTATTCCCACTCTGATGGCCATATTGTGTATTGCACAGGTCAGAATAAGAATAGCAATTAGAGAAACAATAGGTTTGTCACGACAGGCGCGACAAAATTAGCTTTCAACATTGTTGAAGCGTTCCGATTCTCTCCTTTATGATTAAGTAAGGTTTTACTGCAATTATTCAATGATGAAAGGAAGAAAATATATGGCTCAATCTACTATAAAAGTCAGAGTGCAGAAGTTCGGTAACTTCCTCAGCTCTATGGTACTGCCGAATATCGGAGCATTCATAGCATGGGGATTGATTACGGCGCTCTTCATTCCAACAGGCTTCTTTCCAAATGAAAGCCTTGCCAATTTAGTTGACCCGATGGTTTATTACCTGCTGCCTCTTTTAATTGGTTATACAGGAGGTAAGCTGATTTACGATCAGCGCGGAGGAGTCGTTGGTGCGATTGCGACAATGGGTGTGATTGTCGGTGCACCCGAGACACCGATGTTCTTAGGCGCCATGTTGATGGGACCATTAGGCGGTTTTGTCATTAAGAAATTTGATCAGGCAATTGAAGGAAAGATTCGTTCTGGCTTTGAAATGCTTGTTAACAATTTCTCTGCTGGTATCCTGGGGGCTATTCTTGCAGTCTTGGCATACCTTGGTATCGGACCAGCGGTAGATGCTTTCACAGAAGCACTTGTAACAGGTGTAGACTGGCTGGTTGAAGCAGGGCTGCTGCCTCTAACTAGTATTCTGATCGAACCCGGGAAGATTTTATTCCTGAACAACGCCATCAACCATGGTATTTTGTCACCGATTGGATTGGAACAATCTGAATCTACAGGAAAATCGATTATGTTCCTATTGGAAGCTAATCCTGGACCAGGTCTAGGCGTTCTGCTTGCATTCATGCTATTCGGACGCGGAACTGCTAAGCAGTCAGCATCGGGAGCGGGAATCATTCATTTCTTCGGTGGAATTCATGAAATTTACTTCCCATATGTTTTGATGAAACCAATGCTTTTCCTTTCTGTCATCCTTGGAGGGATGAGTGGAGTATTTACACTTGTATTATTAGGTGGGGGACTTCAAGCTCCTGCATCACCAGGGAGTATTTTAGCTATCACAGCCGTAACACCAAATGATGGAATGGTTTATGTAGCCAACTACGCAGCGGTCCTTGTGGCAGCAGTGGTTTCATTCGCGGTTTCGGCGGTTATTATGAAAACAAGTAAGACATCTGATGAAGATATCAATGAAGCAACAAAGAAAATGGAACAAATGAAAGGCAAGAAGAGTTCTGTAGCAGGTCATGTGTCTGAAAATAAAGGAACACTTCCTGAAGAAGTTAATAAAATTGTCTTTGCGTGTGATGCCGGAATGGGCTCCAGTGCAATGGGGGCTTCACTGCTGCGCAAGAAGGTGAAGGAAGCCGGATTGGATGTTTCTGTAACTAACACAGCGATCAGTTCGATTCCAGCAGACGCGCAAGTGGTCATTACTCAGGAGAAATTGACTCCTCGAGCGGTGAATAAACTTCCAAGCGCATATCATATTTCGGTCGATAACTTCTTATCCAGTCCGGAATACGACAAGCTGATTGCCAGCCTGCAGGACGGGGTTACAGAAGAACAGGCCGAGCTGGTAGAAGAGTCAGAAACAGAAGCAGTCGGAACAGAGCCTAACATGGATAAAGATGACGACCTTCTTTTGGAAGAGAATATTTTTATTGGCCAGGAATTCGCAAGCAAAGAAGAAGCCATCCGCTTTGCAGGTGAAGCGTTAGTCAAAGCCGGATATGTTGAAGCCAGCTATGTTGATGCAATGATCGATCGTGAAGGCATAACCACCACGTATATGGGGAATAACGTAGCAATTCCACATGGAACGGAAGAAGCCAAGAAGGCAGTTATCAAATCAGGCTTCACGGTTATCCAGGTACCTAATGGTGTCGATTTTGACGGAGAACAGGCTAAGTTGATCTTTGGTATTGCGGGTAAAGACGGCACCCACCTTGAAATTCTATCTGGAATTGCTGTCATCTGCTCAGAGCAGGAGAACGTAGATCAGATGGTTGGGGCAAGAACTGCTAAAGAACTGAAGGATATTATCAATAGCAAATAGCATTGAATTAGAAAGGCGGGGATACCTGCCTTTCTGTTCTGCTTTATTGAAGATTTATCTCTTATAAAGGGCTCTTTTCGTAAACTGGGCTGCTGTGTCATATCAATTTCGAAAACTTTTGCTATATTTAATAGGAAATATCCTTGTCGGCAAGAATGAAAAGACCTGCTTTCTCAATTCAGTGTCAGAAACCTTGGCATCCGGGAGGGAGGAGCTTCCGAAAGTAACATTCAATACGAAACGCTCTTTTCGTAAACTTTGTTGCTATTTTAAATAAACTCTTTAAAATAACACCATTATTTACAGGGAATATTCTGTTGTAAGCAATAATAAATGTTACTTTAGAATGCGAGCTCTCTTTACGTAGGAGGATCTTCGCTGCAGGCGTACGATCTCCTGCGGGACTAGTGGACAGGTGAGACCCCGGAATCCAGTTGCAGCGCCCAGCCCCTCGGGGTCAAATAACCCGAAGAGAATAAAAGGAAAACCTCCTTTTTTCTCTTCGGAACATTTGCCTGTCGGGGCTGATCAGGGCGCTTCCACTTTTTGTGCAGGCGCAGCCGAGGAGGCTCACCACCCGCCCCGCGGAGTCGTTCGCCTGGAGTGGAAATCCATTACTTATAATTAGCAACAATCATTGCGAAAAGAGCCATACGAAAACAGCCCTTCTTAAAGAAATGAGTGGATAGAATGTTTATTACCTCAAGGGAAAAATCCATCATTGACTTAATCATAAGAACATCCGGAAAACATACTGTATCGACTCTCTCGGACTATTTACATGTCAGCGGTAGGACTATACAGCGCAATCTTAAATCAGTAGAAAAAATACTGAATGAACACGATTTGGAGTTGAAAAGGACAACCAGTGAGGGGTTATTTATCGATGGAAGAAATGAACAGATTTTTCGGCTGATCCAAAAGCTGACAGATATCGTTCCTACCGACGAGACCCCTTTAGAAAGAAAGCTGCATCTGCTGATCACACTGCTTGATGAAGGTCCTTATTTCAAAAAACAGGTGCTCGCAAATCAACTGGGCATCAGTACAGCCACCCTTACTGTTTATCTCGATGAGTTAGCCATCTGGCTAAGCAAGTTCTCTGTTAACCTAACGAGAAAAAGAGGGGTCGGGGTGGAAGTGGCTGCAACAGAGGCAAACAAACGCCATGCACTTGCTAACTTCTTTTTAGTCTATTTTTATGAGGATATTATAGAGAATCTTTACTTAATCCAAAAGGGACAACATTTAAATGATACAGTTCTGGGTTATTTTTCTCCCGAATACCTATTAATCGCCGAGCAGGCGGTGAATCCTGTACTAACGAAAGAACAGACAAAATTAACCGACAGTGACTACACAGGCCTTATAGTGTATATATGTCTAACTATCCAAAGGATTCAACGCGGCTTCATCTTGGAAGAAATGGATATATCGGAAACTCGGTATGACAATGAATACAGGTTGATGAATAAGATCTGTGATGAACTGATCCAGACTCTTTCTGTACCAATAAGCAGCAGTGATATACATTTTCTGAGTGTTGTGCTGAAAGGTTCAAAGGTGCAAGCTGCTGATTCCATCGACTATGACAGTATTCTGTTAGGCCAGCATATTAAAAATCTGATACTTGACGTCTCATCAAAGCTCAATATTGATTTATCAGATGACTTCTCCTTATATCAGGGATTAATCGCACACATGGAACCATCTATATTTCGGTTGAAACAGGAGATGGAATTGTTTAATCCGCTCACAGATGAAATAAAAAAGAAATATCCTGTCTTATTTTTAGCTGTAAAGAACAGTTTGGAAATTAGATTCAAGGATATTCATTTTCCAGAAGCTGAGGTTGCTTTTGTCGTCCTGCACTTTGGATCCGCTCTCGTCATGAATGAGGAAAAAGTCAGAATCAACGCTGTTGTGGTCTGTCCGACAGGAATCGGAACTTCCAAGATGCTTGCCAGCCGGATTCAAAAGGAGATAGCGGAAATTAACTCTGTTGAAATTCTATCACTCACAGATTTTCAATCGGCAGATATGAGAGACTATGACATTGTCATCTCTACGGTAAGGCTTCCTTTCACTGACATCGATTATATTCTCGTCAACCCTCTTCTCAGTGAGAAAGACATTGAGTTCATTCACAATTATTTGCAGAACAATTTGGAGAAACTGACTAGGAATGATAAGTATCTGAAGCAGTTTGCAAGAGAGAAGGAAAGGGACCAAGACGAACGTCCGAAGGTTAGAAGTCTTCTGCAGGAGATAAAAGAGATCCATTCAAGTATAGAGTCCATCCTTGATAATTACAGGTTCTACAGAATGGAGCACACAGGAAGCCACTTTACTGTACTGGGCGAAATGGTAACGCAGGCAGAGAAAGATGGACTTCTCGACAATACGGATAAGGTGATGCATGAATTGAGGGAGCGGGAGAGAAAAGGCGGACTGGGGATACCCAATACCAATATGGGGTTATTTCACTGTCGAAGTGCAGGCATCCAGGAGCTTATATTTCAAATCGCCCACTTGAAAGAGCCATGTATGATCCCGGGGATGGATGGAGCTGAGATGCCCATGAAAAGCCTGCTCCTGATGCTTGCTCCGAAAAACCTGAACAATAGGGAACAGGAAATAGTGAGTCTCATCAGTACAAGCCTTATCGAGGATGAAAAATCTTTGATGATTTACTCGTCAGCAAACGGGGAAATGATCCGCAGGAAGTTAGAAGACCTATTTTTAGACTACTTACAAAATAACTTGGTAAAGGAATGATTATCATGAAACAAGCTGTACATTTCGGAGCTGGAAATATTGGCAGAGGGTTTATTGGAGCTCTCTTTTCACAATCTGGTTATCATGTAACCTTTGTGGATATTGCCGACAGTGTCATAAATAAATTAAATAAAGAAAAGCAATATAATGTAGTCCTGGCTACAGAAGAAAAAGAGACGGCATTAATTGAGAATGTATCTGGTCTAAACAATCTTAGCCAGGAAGATGAAGTCATTGACCACATCGTAAACGCAACGTATTTGACGACTGCCATCGGTCCCAATATCCTGCCGAGGATTGCCCCGCTGATTGCACGCGGGCTATCGAAACGTGTTTCTTTAACGGACGACAAACTGTATGTAATCGCTTGTGAAAACCAAATCGGTGCCACAGATATTTTGAAGCAGCATGTCCTGGACAACTTGGATGAGGATACAAAAGCAAAGCTTGAAGGACGGGTATACTTCTTTAATTCAGCTGTTGACCGTATCGTGCCGATCCAGGATCAGGATTCTCTCGATGTCCTTGTAGAACCTTACTATGAGTGGGTTGTGGAAGCCAAAGAGAGCCTCCCGGAAGTCGAAGGGATGACGATCGTAGAAGACCTTGCCCCTTTCATTGAAAGAAAATTATTCACGGTGAATACAGGCCACGCAGTCATTGCGTATTTCGGTTACCTTCAAGGCAAAGAAACTATTGATCAAACACTGGCTGACGATAGAATTGCCGATCAAGTTAAGGAAACTCTTAAGGAAACCGGCGCTTATTTAGTAAAACAATATGGGCTTAATGGAGAGGACCACTTGGCTTATATTAATAAAAATATTGAGCGCTTTAAAAACGCTTATCTAAATGACGGGGTTACTCGTGTAGGACGAGCGCCAATACGTAAATTAGGCCCTGAAGACAGACTTGTGCGCCCGACTACAGAGGCACATAAGGCGGGCCTTCCATATTCAAATCTTGCCAAGGCTATCGCAGCTGCCTTGCTGTTTGATTACCCTGAAGACGAACAGGCTATGGAAATACAGGAGATGATCAAAGAAAGCGGAGTGGCTGGAGTACTGAAAAAAGTAAGCGGCCTGGATGAAGAAAGTGAAATTTCAAAAGAAGTCATCAAACAATATGAACTATTAAAAGGATAAGGGGAAGGAAGCTTTATTTTTGTCCAACGATAAACAAATTTGGATTGAAAATCAGGCAGTCTTTCTTAAACCAAGTACAGTAATAATCCATAGAGAATAAAAGGAAAAACCGTTTTTTCTTTTATTCTCCATGGATATTTTTCTTCCGGGACTAATAAGATCGCTGCTCCTGCACTTCATACATATCTCAGCGGAAATAGATCTCTCGCGACCGAAGTGTCCCCAACAACATGCATAACTCAACGGAAAAACATATGGCGTGACCGAAGAAAGCCCCACATCATACTTATCTCAGTGGAAAAACACCTTTCGCGACCGAAGAGCCTCCAACATCATGCATATCTCAACGGAAAACCATCTCTCGCGACCGAAGAGCCCTTAACATCATACATAACTCAGCCGAAAACAGATCTCGTGACCGAAGAAAGCCCAGCTTCATACATATCTAAAAGGAAATTATCTGTCGTAACCGAAGACCCCTGTGCTAATTCCATCCCGCAAGTTTTTAAAAAGGTATAGTATGGTCAAGTAAAAGCAAAGGGCATATCTATCAGCTGATAGATATGCCCTTTTTCCCCTCTAAGGGAGTCAGTACCCTTTCCTGTAATCGACTAAATTGACAGGCGGGGGATTGCCGGAGATATATTCTTTTAAATTGGGGATGAAGATGTCTTCAATGACCCTCTTATTATAAAACTCTGTCGACCCGGCAGTGTGAGGGGTGAGGATGACATTCTCCATCTCCCAAAGCGGGCTGTCTTTTTCCAAAGGTTCTGTTTCGAACACATCCAGGCCGGCTCCAGCGATCTCTTTGGCATTCAAGGCTTGTATCAATTCGTGTTCCTGAACCGTTTCACCACGGCCGATATTAATTAGAAAGGCAGAATCCTTCATGCTTTCGAACTCCTTTTTGCCGAACATGCCGCGGGTATCTGGTGTGAGAGGCACCGTGTTAACAACATAATCACAGCGGGACAGGACTTCATGAAGCTGTTCGGTGCTGAACATTTGGTCGACGTACTCGCTGTCTTTTCCAGAATGGCGGACCCCAAGAACATTCATTCCAAAGGCTTTGGCAATCTTTGCGGTTTCTTTTCCAATGGCCCCGACTCCAATAATCCCAATGGTCTTTCCGTGAATTTCAAGCTTGAGGCCGGAATGGGCCCATTCCTTCTGATCCTGATTTCGAATATATGTATGGATTTTTCTCGTCAGGCCGAGCATCATGGCAAAGATGGTTTCTGAAATGGGGTAGGCATGAACTCCGTTGGCGCTTGTAAGCAGGATACCACTTGAATCCAGTTGATTTAAAGGCATACTGTCGACTCCCGCGCTCCATGTCTGTATCCAGCGGAGAGCCGTGCCTTTTTCGAGTGCAGCTTCTTCCATGGAAGTTTTCCAGCCTGCGATAATCTCAGCATCATTCAAATGGCTCTTCCAATGTTCGGGTTCCTTGCCTGTGATGATTTCCCATTGAGGTGCAGCCTGCTGAATCAATTCCAGCTGGCTTTCTTCAAGATGTTGAGCGACAATCAGTTTTTTCATAAAGTAGTCCCTCCATTCTTTCTTATTATCTTAATAGTATCAAAGTTTTCATTAAAAATAGAAAAGAAAGGTTTTACGCGGGCAGAAGGTTGTCCTATAATGGGGAAACCATCAAGAATAACAACAGAAAAGAGGAACAATTGTGAACGGAACAGCTCATATGGTCATTGGGGCAGGAGCCGGGCTTTTGGCATCCCAATATTTACAGGCAGCTCCTGAAGAGACACTATTATTGATAGGAGCAGGCGTAGTATCTGGTTTGATCCCCGATTTAGATGTGGACGGAAAGCTGAGGAATACCTTTACCTCGTCTCATAAGTTTTTGATGTCATTAGCTCAATTGATTGGAATTGCGGTCATTGTTTACAGCTGGTGGGCTGGAACGGATGCTGAGATGTGGAGGGGAATTGCAGCAGGGCTGGCGATCATGCTGGTTTCTGTTTTCATTAAGAAGCGGCACTTATTGACTGTCGCGGGAACCGGTGCATTGACGGGGGGACTTTTTCTCGATGAAAACTGGCTTTGGTTATTTGGCATCTATATTATCATTGCGTCACTCGTTTCACACCGCAGCTATACTCATTCCCTCCTGGGTTTGGCTTTCTATGCCATCATTCTTTATTACCTGCAAATCAGTATTGCGATTAAAGGAATTTTATTGGCGGGAGCTGCTGGATATATGAGCCACCTGGTTGCTGATATGAAATGGCTGCCTTTTAATAAGAGAGGCGTGAAGCTGTTTCTGCCTTTTTCCAGGAAAGAGATTTAATTTATCAGAAGCTAAAGGACTTAGGCTGCCTTTAAGCTTCTTTTTTTATTGGCTTCTTCTTAAAAGGCTTTTTTCGCATATTATTGTTGCTTTCGGAAAAATCCCAGGAGCCCGATTTTTCCCCGGATACAAAGAGTTTTAACTCTAAACGGGGAAGGGCAGCTCATTTCTTTTCAGTTTTGCGAGATTTCATCCTCGTAAAAGGGTTATTTTTTTGAAATAAGTATTAAATAGCAACAAAGTTACGAAAAGAGTATTTTAAAAATACCTTATACAATTCGAAACTTGGTTACAGAGTGACAAGATATGCTTAGATTTCGAGAGATACGGGTATAGTAGAATACTTAAATGTTCTATGGATGAGAGGGTGTGCAATTAGTGAATCTGCCGTTATTTCTTGGTTTATTTCTTTTAGTGCTTTTTATTACTGCGTACTTTGGAAACAAGGCACTGCGCATACCTGATATTGTCATATATATTTTGCTGGGGGCAGGCATTTCACTTGCCGGACTGCTTGAAGACGTCAAGACGATAGAAGTTGCAGGAGAAATTGGTTTAATCCTGTTGTTCTTTCTTCTTGGGATGAAGTATCCACTGAAGGAAATTGCCGAGAAAGGAAAGAAGGTATGGAAGCCCGGCCTATTGGATTTGGTCCTGGGTGTCGGGGTGACAGCCGGTATCAGCGCCTTATTCGGACAAGGGTTATTTAATTCCCTTTTGATAGGTGGACTGGTTTATGCCACCAGCTCTTCAATCACTCTTAAACTTCTTGAACACAATAAGAAACTGGACAGGAAAGAATCGGGATATGTTCTTACCCTATTGATATTTGAGGATATGGTGGCTCCTGTCCTTATTACTATCCTGATTGGCCTGAGCGGGGGAGAAGGGTTAAGTATATTGGACTTTCTGTTAATCTTCCTGAAAGTCGCATTGCTTGTGGGACTTGCGGTTGCCATCAGCCGCTTCATCCAGAAAAAGGCATATACCCTCATTGAAAAGTTTCTGCATGAAGATTATCTGCTTGTGTATATTTTAGGAATCGCTTTGGCGTATGGCGGCTTTGCCTTGCTGCTCGATTTATCAGAGGTAATCGGGGCATTCCTTGCCGGCCTTATGTTTGCAGGCACCAATTTTAAAGACAAGATCCAGGAGGCGGCCCTCCCTGTCAGGAACTTATTTCTGCCATTCTTCTTCCTGAATTTCGGGATTTCGCTTGAATTTACTAGTGATATTCCGGCCTTTGGACTTCTTTCTGCCATCCTGGTCTGGTCGATACTCAATAAATTGATTGTTGGTTATATAGGCGGACAGTGGTACGGACTGAATAAGCAGGAATCTTTGGAAACGGGCTTAACTCTGGCGCCGAGGGGAGAATTCTCGGTTATCATTGCAGGCCTGGCTTCCGGGACACTGCAGATTTTCGCAGGGGTGTATATCCTGGCCGCCGCGCTTATCGGAATGCTGTTATGTCAGCTTTCGTCCAAGATTGGTAACAGGGTTTACCGTAAAGGTAATTCCTAGATTATAAATAAAAAACCGGGCAATGGTGGAACACCAAAGCCCGGTTTTATTTATGTTTAGTAAACTTTATCTCCATTGAAGATCGAATTTTTTACGACCACATAATCCACATGGCGGATTGCATCAAGATTAGTGCCGCCTGCATACGAAATGGATGACTGCAGATCCTGTTCCATTTCTGTAAGAGTATCAAGCAATGATCCCTTATGCTCCACGAACATTTTCTTGCCTTCTACATTTTTCTTTTCGCCTTTTTGGAATTCTGATGCGGAACCAAAGTATTCTTTATAAAACTTTCCGTCTCTTTCAACCGTTTCGCCAGGTGATTCCTCGTGGCCGGCAAATAGGGAGCCAATCATGACCATGGAAGCGCCGAAACGAACTGACTTTGCGATGTCTCCATGTGTACGGATACCGCCGTCAGCTATGATAGGCTTGCTTGCTGCTTTCGCACACCAGCGGAGAGCTGCCAGCTGCCAGCCTCCTGTACCGAAGCCGGTTTTAATCTTGGTGATACATACCTTTCCTGGGCCGATTCCCACTTTTGTGGCGTCGGCACCGGCATGCTCTAATTCTCTTACTGCTTCCGGTGTACCTACATTTCCGGCGATGACGAAGCTTTCAGGAAGGTGTTTCTTTATATGTTTAATCATTTGGATGACAGCATTCGAATGACCGTGGGCAATGTCAATTGTGATGAATTCAGGTGTGATTCCTTCAGAAGCTAATTGTTCTACAAACCCATATTCCTCATCTTTAACACCGACGCTGATGGATGCAATAAGTTCACGGGAATGCATATCCTTGATAAAAGTCAGGCGTTCTTCCGGCTTAAAGCGGTGCATGATATAGAAATATCCATTTTCCGCTAAGTAAATCGCAATTTTCTCATCTATTATTGTCTGCATATTCGCAGGAACCACTGGCAATTTAAACGTATGGCCGCCTAATGTTACGGATGTATCACATTCAGAACGACTGTTGACAACACATTTTGCAGGAATTAATTGAATATCTTCATAATCAAACACATTTTCCATAAGTAACACTCCTAAAAGCGAATATTATTTTGGTGGTAATTAATAAATGTTCGTACATTAATTAATTTACCTTATTATTGGATAGATGTCAAAAAAATTTGGCAGCAAGGGATTTGTACCAACATCGAACGAGGAGGGACAGTCACTCTTCACACTGTGAGGCAGTGAAGTACTAAAAGAACTGTCTCTTTCAGCACTGGAGTGTGTTAGAGCATTATCCGTGTATATTTAAAGGAAACGTTTAAAATGGAATTTATCCTCAAGATTGTTATGATAGAATCATCTACTGAAAAGAAGGTGAAAGAATGACAAACATACTTCAAAAACCGTTCGGCGAAGATCGCAGTTTTGAAGAAGTCATACAGGACCAGAAAAGCTTGGTCGTATTTGTCAGGCACCCTGGCTGACCGGTTTGCAGAGACTTTCTCGCGCAGTTGCGTGAGCATCACCAGCAATTAACCGACGGAGGGGCACAGGTTATTGCCATAACCCCATCCAATCAATCTTTGCTTGAACAGTTCACAAGAGAATTCGGTCCATATCCATTCGATATTTATGGAGATCCAAAGCGCTCTCTGTATAGAAGTATGGGCCATAAATCGATGGCAAAATGGAAACTCCTTGCAATGGCAGGGAAGGCCTTCTTGAAAGGTGGTAAGAAAGCGTTTCTGCCTGAGGATGAGGGGCAAAAGAAAGTGGTACAAGAGTCCCTTAAAACCCAGGATGTTTTCATCCAGGGAGGCTCCTGGATCTTCGATGAAAATGGTAAAATCATCTGGAGCCATATAGACGAGTCACCTGAGGACCATGCGCCGATTGAGCAGCTTTTAGAGCAGCTCAATAAATAATAAAAAGTCCCTTTCCGAAATTGGAAAGGGGCTTTGTGTTTTTTGAGGAAGATTATTCGACCCACCTGCGTGAACTACTAACGAATATATTAAATGCGCTGAATAGAGCTGCATGTCTTAGGAGCACTTTCTCACTGAGCTGGGCAAGGCGCTTGCGCTTTTGGTTCGTCCAGCTTCAGCGCCTAGCCCCTCGGGGTCAAATAACCTCAAGAGAATAAAAGGAAAGACCGCCTTTTTTTCTCTTGAGAACATTTGCCTGTCGGGGCTGAGCAAGGCGCTTACGCTTTTGATGCGTCCAGCTTCAGCGCCTAGCCCCTCGGGGTCAAATAACCCTCAGAGAATAAAAGGAAAGAGCGCCTTTTTTTCTCTGAGGAACATTTGCCTGTCGGGGCTGAGCAAGGCGCTTACGCTTTTGATGCGTCCAGCTTCAGCGCCTAGCCCCTCGGGGTCAAATAACCCTCAGAGAATAAAAGGAAAGACCGCCTTTTTTTCTCTGAGGAACATTTGCCTGTCGGGGCTGAGCAAGGCGCTTACGCTTTTGATGCGTCCAGCTTCAGCGCCTAGCCCCTCGGGGTCAAATAACCCTCAGAGAATAAAAGGAAAGACCGCCTTTTTTTCTCTGAGGAACATTTGCCTGTCGGGGCTGAGCAAGGCGCTTACGCTTTTGTTTCTAGTTGATCTTTTTTATGCTGTGCCTTGTATAGTAGCTCTGATATCGATAAAAGATTTCCGCTTGAACTTTCTGCTCGTTCAGAAAAAAAGTATAGTAAGTCTGGACGGAAGTAGGGTTTTTCTCGTAAGGGATATTCAGCCTTTCTGCTACAGATTCCACATGATCCTCTATGTCGGTCTTTCTAATTGTTACGGGCTGATCACTTTGCTGACGTGCTTTTTCAATATAGTTATCTATACACGACAAGATTTCTTGTTCTTTTTGGGAGAAATCATTGATGTTCATTCTGGTCTATCCTCATCCTTTTTAACAATAATTTATTTAATCACAATATTTGGAAATTAAAAAAGTCAGAAAAGAAGGCAGATCCCTCTCTTCTGACTTATGTCCGGTTCCATGCCCATTCATTGCTATCAGAAACTCATTATTGATTGCGATTGATATTTTATATAATACCATGAGAGGTACTACTAATCAAAGATCTTTTTGAGAGGGCTTCAAATGTAAGAGGATGAAGCTTTTATCACCATCAAAGTCCCAGTCCACAAAGATGTCCTTTACGTCAGCATCTAAATGCTCTTCAAATCTTTCTTTATATTCAAAGAGGAACCTTTTTTCCAAATTCCGCTTGGTGATCCGAAGTGTTTCATGAAATCCAAGACGAATCAGCTCCTTTTCGAGGAGGATAAGAATCCCCTTCCGTATGATAAGAAGGGTGCGGGGGTTCTGCATGATAGAATATATTTCTTCTGGTGGTTTCTGTACAGTCGAAGTGATTTGAACGATATCTTTAATGAGGGCGCCACTGTTCTTATAATCATCAATTTGCGGCAGGGGATGTTCTTTATCAGAAGATGAAAGCACCACAATCATCATTCCTGTTCGTTCTGTAAGGTTCCAGTCATAGTAAAATTCAGCCACACGGCCTTCTGTATTCAATTCAACGTAAGCTGTAATTTCCTTTGTTAATGTTTCCATCATCAAATCTCTGGTCTTTTCAACATAAACCGTCTGGTCACTATCCATAAGCGATTGCTCCATAGGTGACAGAAAGTTTGAAAACTGAATAACCACATAGGGGCCGGAAACTGAACAGACGACGTTTCCAGGTCCGCGGCCAAAATGCTCCCTGAGCAGACGGCCGATATAACTAGAAATGGTTTTTTCGAAATTGGTTTTTACCATAAAATACCTCTCCATTTAAAATATTCCTTTAAATTCTCTTTCCCCTTTAAGTAAGAAATGAAACTTTTCGATTGTACTTATGCTAGTTAGGATGGACAGTTGATAAGGATTAATACTTTTTTAAAAATGCTCCCTTCGTAAACTTTGTTGCTGTTTGATACTTATTTCAAAAAATAACCCTATTACGAAGATGAAATCTGGCAAAACCGAAAAGAAAGGAGCGGCTCTTCCCTGTTTAAGGTTAAAACTCTTAGTATCCGGGGAAAGTCCGCTCTTGGGAGTTTTCCGAAAGCACAATATGCGAACACAGCCTTTTAAAATGCGGGGAAGGGAAAAATCTTTTATAATAAACCATATACTATCAAAGCTGAATTGTTGAGGAGGTGGTACTACATGACAAGGCTCTATTCATTGTCAGAATCAGCAGCAACTCATGCAAAGCCTGGTATCAGGAAGGCGATACTTTGCATGGGGTGAATTTTTGTTAGACAATCGCCCAGCCATGCTTTCACATTTCTGATATGAACCGGCTTTGCACCTTATTTATCTTTTTATATAAAAAAATAATAAGGAGCTGGCTGAAATGAAAGTAGCAAAAACTCAACATGTTTTACCAGATGATTTACTTAAGGAAATCCAGAAGTACGTGCAGGGAGAATCCATCTATATCCCGAAACTGAAATCTTCTTATCAAAAGTGGGGTTCACGTTCAGGAGGAAGGAAAAGGATTGAAGAGCGGAATGCAAGGATTAGAGAAGCATTCAAAAACGGATGCAGGGTGGATAGGCTTGCAGAAGATTATTTTCTTTCTCCGGAAACCATTAAGAAGATTGTATACTCTAAATAACCATTGGAAAGCATTGGCATCCGGTGTTTCGCCCTAGTACACTTTCCAGGGGGACCTTTCCTTTTTATGGTGAATTCTTTTTAAGGGCATTCCCGGCATATTCTTGCCGGAGAATCCTGGATATAATAGAAGTATCGTAAAAGGAAGAGGTTAAAGGAGTAATAATGATGAAGCCCTTTATTAGGAATGATCAATTCAACTTTATAAAAGCACAAACGAAAGTGCTGATCAATGGTCATGTAAACGCAAATGATCCGGGTGTCATGAAAGCACTCAAAGCTGTTACATTGGAAAAGGTATTGAGCCTGGTGCCTGCTCCTTCAGAGAAAGAACACGATTTGCTGAGTTCGATTGTCTTCATTAAAGATAAGCAGGATGCAGAGGTCTATCTTGCTAAGCTAAAACCCTTTGTCATTCCTTTTCGGGAAGTGTCTGACAAAACACTGCAAAAGCTGTTTCCAAAAGTAAAGAAGCTCAAGCTCCCCGATCTTGAGAATGTAGACCTTAGGGAAGTCACTTATTTAGGCTGGAATGATATTGGGCAAGAGCGGAAATACCTTGTCACAGAGGATAACGGCAAGCTGAGTGGAATGAGGGGAACCTTCAAGAACCACAGTCAAAAAGGAGTCTGTACAATCTGCAATTCCATCAGGGAAATCGGGATGTTCATCACCGAATCGAAAGCGGCTGCCAATGGGACGTATAGAAATCGCGGAAACTACATCTGCCAGGACAGCCAGGCTTGCAACCGCAGCCTGCAAAGTGAAGAAAAGCTAACTGCATTCATACAGCATCTTCAAAATCGGTGACAGTCACGCCCCGGTTTATGTCGAATGCAATGAAGACGAAAAGTGCACTGAAGGGTGTGCTTTTTGTTTTGGTTCGTTGTAGAAGGTGTAACTTGTTGGGAATAAGCGATTAAACACAAGTGATGAACTTACGGATTTACTTGTAAGTGGAAAAACCGTAAACCGCACACCTGATCAAATAATTCACCCATTGAAAAGGCTTAGAGATGCATTTATCTCTAAGCCTTTTTTCAGTCAATCTCCGTAAGTTGCAGAAGGTGAAATTCGTTGCTTAAACAAAGAAAAATGAACCCTTTGCTCGTTTCTTTAAAGGTAATTTTAGAACTAGTTAGTGGTTACCTTTTTTCTCTCGGAACATTTGCCTGCCGGGGCTTAGCAAGGCGCTTCCGCTTTTGATCCGTCCAGCTGCAGCGCCTATCCCCTCGGGGTCAAATAACCTCAGGAGAATAAAAGGAAAACCCGCCTTTTTTTCTCCTGAGAACATTTGCCTGTCGGGGCTGTTCAAGGTGCTTCCGCTTTTGATTCTCAAGGTGCCAATTCTACATTTTTCGGGTTGTGACTGTCACCAGAGCGGGTACGCTGGCGGGCAAGCATTTTCAAAGCCGCGAACAGGAAGGCGAGCGCGCCCATCATTCGTACCAGGGAGGTGGAGAGCATGGCACTCTGCATTCCAATTTGGTTCAGGAGCAGGACCCCGAATTGTGGTGCGAGAAACCCGATGAACGCAAGCAGGAAGTTATAGTTGGCGATATAGGTTGTCAGCTGTTTCTGCGGTGAAGAATTCAGCAGTTGGTTGAATAACAGCAGGTTTGTTCCTGCTACGAAAATTCCGATCCAAAGATTTATGAAGGTGATATAGTATAAATTCGTCGAAACGATCATCAACGCAGGAGCCGTAGCCATACCGGCCGCCGCGACGAATAACAGCATCGTGTTGCCGTATTTGTCCGCATACTTCGCCCACCATTTGATACTGACGATCTGGGAAAGCTGATTCGTTACAGAAAACATGCTGAACCAGAGGGCGGTGGCATGAGCTTCCCGGATTTGATAGATACTGAAAATGGACCAGCCCATTTGTGCTCCAAAGTTGAACAGCAGAGCACAAATAATGAAAGCAACATAAGGCTTGTGTTTGAATACTTCCAGTGAAAATTTCTTCTTCTCTACTACTTCTTTTTCTTCTGAGGCAGTAGGCTCTGCAGGCTCTTCTTTATGCTTTATCAAGTAATACACTTCCATTAGTGCAAAACCGAAACCGGCGATAAACAAGATTTGATAAGGAAACACGCTGTTTTCATTGAATTGTTCTAAAAAGAATCCTGTAGAAAAGGTTACAATCATCGCGGTAATGGTCGTCCATCGGTTTCTGGAACTGAAAAATCCGCCTCGTCTTTCTTCAGGGACCAGGTCGCCGATCATGGACTGCCAGGACAGACCGGACAGCGCCCCTGGAAAGTTTAAAAGAGCAATCAGGCCAACAAGGGCCCAAGGTGCATATTGCGGAGACAGAAATGGGACAAACAAGATGAGCATGAACAAAAGTCTGGTTGACAGAGTGGAAGCAACGGCAAACTTTTTCTTGCTTTTTACCCGGTTCAGCCACATGGCCCCTGGAATCAAGGCTAGCATTCCGATAATGGAGGGAAGAGAAGTGATCAGCCCCATTTGCGTATTGCTCGCACCAAGGACACCAATGGCAAACAGCGGGATATATCCATTTACAGCATTTGTGGACACAGTGGAAGCAATTCCATTGTAAATGCTGAGTTTTTCATTTTTATTTAATTTCAAGCTTGCAGCTCTCCTCTTTCATAACAATTTTCATAATGGCAGCGAGGGAAGTTGTTCTAAGRGAYACTTCAAGAAAAAACCAGAGCCCAAGTGTCACATAGGGAGGTYCTAAGAGACACTTCAGTAGAGAAAACCAGCCCAAGTGTCGCATAGGRAGGTTCTAAGAGACACTTCAGGAAAAAACCAGCCCAAGTGTCACACACAAATTTACTGATTGATTGTACTTTTTTGCTTCTCACCTGACAATATAAAATCGTAAAAACAGTTATTTCTATTTACCTTCTCAATTGAGAAGAGAGGTCTTAAGGACTAGGTTCTAAAGTAGCATAAACTGTGATGAACTTAGTATCCTCTCTAAGATTGAACAGTTTGTACGGCTGATACGGAGGGGAATATATACACAAACGAGGATATGAAAGGGCGAGTAGCAATATGCAGGACAGCATAAACTTTATGTTCAAACATTCATCAGGAAGAAAAATCACTTATAAAAAGATTGGCGACCCTGCCGGAATACCGTTCCTTTACTTTCATGGCTGGGGATCTGCTGCTTCCTCAATCTTTTTTGATGAAACATTTCTGGATGAAAATCAGATGTTTATCCTTATGGTGAACCGGCCTGGCTATGGCGGATCAGGCTTCCTTGAAGGGTATACAATGTACGACCATGCTGAAGACGTGAATGAAGTGCTCGATTACCTGGGAATCGAACGGGCTCATTGCTTCGGGTGGTCAAATGGTGCTTTATTCTTGCAAGTGTTCGCTTCTAAGTATCCGCGAAAGGTAACTTCTTTGTCATTGGCAGGCAGTGCCATTCCCCTGGAAAGCAAAGAAAGCCGAGACTATTTGCCGGCTCGGTGGAAAATTATCCGAAGAACGTTTAAATTAGCCCCTTCTTTTACCAGGGGGTATTTGAGACACATCAATAAGATTTGGACTGGCCGTATAGAAAGAATGCTATTAAGGCTGCTGAGAAGGGAAAGTGAAGACAAGAATCTGGAAGACCTGAAAGGACAATTGAAAAAGCAAACAGCTGAAGGACTGTGGGAAGCTTACCGAACGAAAGGCTGGTCCGAATATGCCGAACTTCGGGCGGTGGTGGTCCCCTTTACTCTTCCGGATGGGAACCCTCCATTTCAGGTTTATGTCTGGTATGGAGAGAAGGATAGCATCTGGCCAAAGAAGACTGCAGTCTATTTGCAGAAGAAATACCAAGGATCACAGCTGAATGAGATAAAGGAAGAAGGGCATTTCTTCTTTTTGATTTGCTGGAAGAGCATAGTGGAGAATGTTTTATCAAACGAATAGGCAAAGGAGAAGGGGAAAGCCTATAAAATGGCGGTTGTAACCGCATATGAAATAATGCTCCGGCTAAAGCCGAAGGAGGATGTAGTCAATGGTCAAGCGAAGACATGACAATAGAGCGAAAGAACAACTCAAGTCAGTATCAAGGGAAACTGACAACCCGGCTATTCTGAATGATGTCATCAATACAGAATTGGGTGCCATGCCGGGCGTGACAGCAGAAGAACTGACAACAGCAGAAAAATACTCTGTCAGGAATTCAACTGACGGCAAGACGTGGAATAGTGTTGATGACCGGTGAAAGGGCCTTGAGTGGGTCCTTTTTTGTTGAGTAATTTTGGGAGAGACCCCCTAAAAGTCAAATTTGACGCGGGGGTGTCCTTCGTGGAGTACCCGAGAGACCCCAAAAGCCATTTCAAGAGGTGCCGGTGTCCTTCGTGAAGTTCCCGAATGCACCCAGTAATCTGTAAGTGTCCTTCAAGCACCATGCGAGCCTCGTGAGTCCAGTTTTTAGCGAGGAAGTCCCCTTGAAAACAGACCTCCTTTTCACTTATGAAAAATACACCCGGCAAGTATGAAATGGTGAAAATGACAAATAGTAATGTCAGAGAGTTTATAAAAGGAGACATGCTTATGTATAAGATTGAGGTCAATAACCTTACTAAAATCTTCGGCTCCAGTCCCAAGGAAGGGCTTAAGCGGTTAAATGAGGGGCAGGGGAAGGAGAAAATCCTGGAAGAGACTGGCATGACCGTAGGGGTGAATAATGCTTCGTTTCAGGTGAAGGCAGGTGAGTTTTTCGTGATCATGGGTTTGTCCGGCAGCGGTAAATCCACGTTGATCCGGCTGGTAAATAGATTGATTGAACCAACAGCAGGCGAGGTATTGATTGACGGTCACAATATTACAGAGATGACGAAGACAGACCTCATGCTGACGAGGAGAAAAAAGCTTGCGATGGTGTTTCAAAAGTTCGCGCTGTTTCCTCATAGAACCGTGCAGGATAATGTCGAGTATGGTCTCGAGATTCAAGGGATTGCCAAAGAAGAACGCTCAAAAAAAGCCCTTAAATCCATTCACGACGTTGGGTTGAAAGGGTATGAAGGTAGTTATCCGGACCAGCTGAGCGGCGGAATGCAGCAACGGGTCGGACTGGCCCGTGCACTTGCCAACGATTCGGATATCCTTCTAATGGATGAAGCCTTCAGTGCCCTTGATCCGCTTATTCGAAAAGAGATGCAGGACGAGCTTTTGAGTCTGCAGAGCAAGCTGGGGAAAACGATTCTGTTCATAACTCATGACCTCGATGAAGCGCTGAAGCTCGGGGATCGCATTGCCATCATGAAAAATGGTTCGATTGTTCAGATCGGGACGGCCGAGGAAATTCTGGAAAATCCTGCAAATGAGTATGTATATAATTTCGTAGAGGATGTTGACCGTTCGAAGGTTCTGGTTGCCGGCAATGTCATGAAAAAACCGGATGTCGTCACGACGTGGAAAGATGGACCAAGGATGGCGGTCAAGAAAATGGAGGATGCAGGTCTGTCCAGTATATTTGTGGTGGACAAAGAGAAGAACCTGAAAGGGATTTTGACAATCGATTCTGCGATTCAAGCCTACAAGGAGAACAAGTGGGTGGAGGATGTGCTGGAGCAGGATTATTTTACAACCACTCCTGATACACCGTTGAACGATCTAATTGGTGTCGCAGCAGAGTCCAGATATCCAATCGCCGTGGTGGAGAAAAAAAAGCTGCTGGGAATCATCGTACGGGTATCGATTTTATCAGGGCTGGTACTTGGAAAAGAACAAAGTGAGGTGAAGGCGGAATGAACTATTTTACATTGCCGCTTGAGGAATGGACTAATGACTTTGTATACGAATGGCTGATTCCTGTGCTTGGTGGATTTTTCGAAGCAATCAGCGAAATTATTTCTTTTTTCATTAATGGAGTCGCGGATATTTTCACTTGGATTCCTGCTGAGGTCATGGCGATCATACTCATTCTCCTGTCTTGGAAGTTTGCGGGAAAAGGAGTCGCGATCTTCACTTTGATTGGTGTGTTCTATCTTGGTTCGGTCAACCTTTGGGAAGACGCGATGCTGACATTGGCCGTCGTCGTGGTGGCGACGCTATTCTCAATAGTCCTCGGCGTACCGCTTGGAATTTTAGCGGCCAATTCGGAGGCTCTGGATAGAGTGCTCCGTCCGATACTTGATTTTATGCAGACCCTGCCCAGTTTTGTGTACCTGATTCCTGCCATTTTACTGTTTGGGCTGGGTGAAGTACCGGCAGTCATTTCTACCTTTGTCTTCGCTACGCCTCCTGCAGTCAGGATGACAACCTTGGCCATTAAGCAGGTGCCGGCTGACATGGTAGAGGCAGCCAAAGCGTTCGGCTCGACTTCCTGGCAGATGCTTACAAAGGTACAGCTTCCTGTTGCCGTTCCCACTATCATGGCGGGAATCAACCAAACGATCATGCTTGCACTCTCTATGGCCGTTATCGCCTCTATGATTGGAGCACCAGGACTTGGGTCAACTGTTTTAGCAGGTATTTCGAGTGTGAACGTAGGCCTTGGTCTGGTCGGTGGTCTTGGAATTGTTGTGCTTGCTATTATTCTGGATCGTATTACACAGGGACTGGGTCAGAAAAAATAAGGACAGGAGTGTTTGTCAATGAAAAAATGGAAGATAGGATTCATCCTGATGTTTGCTGCTTTCATGCTGACTGCCTGTGGTACAGGCGCTAATGATGAAGGAGAGGATAATGCCGAACAAAATGGAGGCAATAATGAAGGAATCACAATCAATTTTGGCGTGACTCCTTGGACAAGTACGGTGCCTCCAACTAAAGTCGCAAAGCTGATTCTTGAAGACATGGGATACACGGTCAATGAAACGAAAGCAGACGCCGGCGGGGTATACACCGGCCTGGCAAGGGGAGATTTGGATGTATTCATGGATGCCTGGCTTCCAGATATGCATGCCAACTATATGGAAAAGTATGGAGATAAGCTGGAAGATACAGCTGTCAGCTACAAAGAGGGAGAGCTTGGCTGGGTTATTCCCACTTATGTAGAGGGAATCGACTCTGTAGAAGATATTAAGGGAAAAGAAGACCTATTCGGCGGAAAGATGTATGGAATTGAAGAAGGAGCCGGGATGACAGTCACTTCAAGGGAAATGATTGATAAGCTCGGGCTGGATCTGGAATATGTGGCGTCAAGTGAAGGTGGAATGCTCGCGCAGGCTCAGAGGCTGATGGAAAAAGAAGAGCCGGTATTATTCCTCGGCTGGCGTCCTCATCCAATGTTTGTGAATTATGATTTGAAGGTTTTGGAAAGTCCTGATGACTACTTTCAAACATCTGAAGTTCATGTCATCACGAACAAGGAACTGAAAGACGATGCTGCAGAAGCCTACGAATTCCTCAGCAAGTGGAAAATGGATGTAGGCGACATTGAAGAAATGATTGTCAAAATTGACGAAGGGCAAGATCCCGAAGCCGTCGCACAGGAATGGATCGATAATCATAAGGAACAAGTGAAAGAAATGAAAGGGAAATAAGAAAGCATAAGTGGCCGTAGACCCAGAAGGGCTGGTCTTGGTGCTCAAACTAGAACCGCGCCTAAGTTCCAATTCACAAATTCCCTTAAGACTCATGGGATTTCAAAAATAAAGAGGAGAGGTCTCAAAAAAGCATTTTAGAGACCCTTGAAATCTCAAGATTAAAGATAAGAGTTCTCAAGCGGCATTCTTGAGATAGAAATAAAGACTAAAGGATTGGAGGATGCCAATTCTTTAGTCCCTTAAATCATAAGAGGGATAGTCTTTGTTTGCGCTTTAAAGTGCCATCAATAGATTCTTACGTCCCCGCTGGATACTGAGATTTCAATGTCATATTGACCAGAACCATGAGTGCCAGAAATATCACCGTCATCCACCTTTTGGGACTTCAACGGAAATTCACTGGAGATGTTGCCGCTGCTTGCCTCTCCGGTAAGGGTGAAGCTGCTGTCATCAGGAAGATCCAAGTCGACATTTCCTGAGCTGAGGTCAAAGCTGATGTCGCCTTTTAATTCAGCCAATTCCACATGCACCTCTCCAGACGAAAGTTCTCCTTTTAACGGTCCGGAATAGTCAATCAGTTCTACCTCGCCGGAACTGATTTCCACGGTTCCCTCCTCCGCAGCAAACCGGTCAACGATGAGGCTTCCGGATGAACCGCTATGAACGAATTTGACAGTTTTTATATCGGTTAACTCAAGATTACCCGAGCTCATATCTGTTTTTAAAGTATCGAGCACCATCGGTTGGGAAGCTGACTCTCCTTCAAATACAAGGCTGCCGGAACCGATATTGATGTCCATGCTGCGGTCAAAATGTTCCGGGATGAAGACAGTCAATTCAGAATCATGGTTGAATGACATCCAGCTGAACCACTTCCGCTTCACTTCTACTTTAATTTCATCGCCTTTTGAGCTGACGATTAAATTGCCCTTGCCCTTCAGCTCGGCTTTCACATCATCCCTTTCTTCTGGGATGATTACTGTATTACTGCTTGGAATGTCAATTTTAAGGGAATTTACCCTATCATTGACTGCAACGCTGTTGTCCCCGGTGCGTTTCCCTGAAGCAAACAAAGAAGTATGATCGTTGAGAATAAGCAGGACGGAACCAACGACCAGGACAGCAATGATAATCGCGAATAAGTTTTTCATTGTTTTCCCTCATTTCATCAGCTATTCAATATCTTTATCTTATTCGGATTACCAACTTTATACAATAACACCCGCGGTTTATTTTTTAATAAGACCAGAGGCTTAGAAGGTATTGCTTCGGTATATCTGCCGCCGTATTTTTCTCGGTGATTTAAGGGGTTATTTCCGAAAGTTGCATTCCATAACGCAGCAGAGTTGATGAAAAAGCCCGCTTTAAAGAAGAAATAGTAGTTCTGTAGTTATAAAAATCCTGCTAAAGAGAGAGAATGGAACTAAAACGGGAGAATGAAAACATGTATTTGCTCCTTGTTGTGCTTGTTTATATCATTTTTGCGAAGATTTTTGTGGATTGGAAACGCTGGCAGGATTATTATCCGACCGTACAATATTATCTTATCTGCAACCTCGCTTATAATTTTATTTTCTACAATCATACATTGTGGAAATATAAGGCCGTTACAGTAGATTGGCTGAACCATACCCTGATTGAACTGACATTTTCTTTTTTTATACTGCCAATTGTCATCATGATCTATTTACGCTATTACCCACAAGGAAAAAAGTCATATGTATATGTCTTGATCTGGATTATCTATTTTACTTTTCTGGAATTCCTGTTTTACAAAAGAGGATTGTTTATATACGAAAATGGATGGAGTGTAGGCTGGTCTCTTGTTTTTAACATTATTATGTTTGTGATGCTTCGGATGCACTATAAAAATAAGCTGCTTGCTTTAATAGTCTCTATCCCCATCATTGCGGTCTTGCTAATGTTCTTTCATCCGTCTCTTGGAGATATGAAATAGAAGGTGTCTGTATGTCTTATTTTTCCCTTCCTGTATTTCTCGTCTTATTATTAGCTACCTATTTCTTGATGGGGCTTTACTTGAAAAGGCGCAAAGACAAGATGAAATAAAAACTTCTTGTATTTCAGTGGAAGATTCGTTACACTATTTCTAATTTAAAATTCAGCGTTGACAGGAATAAGTAGCAGCTCATCTCCCTATCTCAGAGAACCGGTGGAGGGTGAAAACCGGTATATAGATGAATGTGAATTACCTCCTCGAGCTTTCTTTGTGAAATTTCAGTAGCAAAGGACGGTGGATCCGTTATCTCTTTGAGTGGAGGAGCGATCTTCAACGAGGGTGGTACCGCGTGCAAAAAACCACGTCCCTTTTTTGGGACGTGGTTTTTTTGTGTTTTTAAACTGTTCTTTTTTAGGGGTATTGCTGCAATAAAGGAAAGGGATTGCCGGCTGGTCCAACAGGAGAGTGCCCTGCTCGTGATGCAGTGACCGTGCTTAATGAGAGCTATGTTCGCACAGCGAAACCGACCGCAATTTAAAAAGTTCTAAAAGGAGGAGAACAAGGATGGCAGATTGGATGAAAGACCTGAATGAAGACCAGTTAAATGAAGTAGAGAGGCAATTCGACATCTATGCCGGCGGAACGCAGGAAGTCATTCCGGAAGCCGAACTTAAGCAAAAGATCGCAAAATCGATCAAGACCAATACACCATTGAAAATTAAGCTTGGGCTCGACCCATCTGCTCCTGATGTCCATATAGGGCACACGGTTGTGTTGAATAAAATGAGACAATTCCAGGAGAATGGGCATATTGTTCAGTTGATCATCGGAGATTTCACTGGGAAAATCGGTGATCCTACCGGCAAGTCGGCGGCTAGGAAGCAGTTGACAGATGAAGAGGTGAAGCACAATGCCCAAACCTACTTTGAGCAGTTCGGGAAAGTGCTGGATAAAGAGAAAGTGGAATTGTTTTATAACTCAAAGTGGCTGAAGAATTTGAACTTGGAAGATGTCATCCACCTGGCTGGGAGCATCACTGTCGCAAGGCTCCTTGAACGGAATGATTTTTCCGAAAGACTTTCAACGGGAAAACCGATTTCCCTGCATGAATTCTTCTACCCGCTTATGCAGGGCTACGATTCCGTGGTCCTTGAAAGTGATGTAGAACTCGGTGGTACCGACCAGCATTTTAATGTGCTCATGGGCAGGGGCCTGCAGGAGCATTATGGTAAAGAAAAACAAGTCGCTATGATGCTTCCGCTGCTGGAGGGCTTTGATGGCAAGGAGAAAATGTCCAAGTCGAAACACAACTACATTGGGATCGACGAAGAACCTAAAGAAATGTTCGGAAAGACAATGTCCATTCCTGATGAACTGATGATAAAGTACTTTGAACTTGCTACTGATCTGACGTTAGAAGAAAAAAATCAGATCAGGGAAGGTTTGGAGACTGGCGGCCTGCACCCTCGTGATGCAAAAATGCTTTTGGGCAGCACGCTTGTAATAATGTTCCATGGAGAGGAAGCGGATGAAAAAGCTCAAGAGCAGTTCAAGGCGATCTTCCAAAAAGGGGCTGTGCCGGATGATATCCCTGTTGTTTTGTGGAAAAAGAGCAGGACTGTACCGGTTATTGAGCTTCTTGTTGATCTGAAAATGCTCCCTTCGAAAAGTGAAGCCCGCAGAATGATTGCTAACGGAGGAGTGAAAATCAGCGGCAGCAAAGTGGAAGATCCGGCCCTCGAGGTATCCCTTACAGATGGTTTGATTATCGGTGTAGGAAAACGTAAATTCATTAAAATTCAAGTGAGTTAAAAAAGTTTTAAAAAAATATGGGAAATGATGTTTAAGGCGGATTCTGCTGGGTATAATAAATTAAGTAAAATACTATAACGAAATTTTTGTTTTGTTAGACATTAGGAGGAAACGAAAAATGGAACAAGGTAAAGTAAAATGGTTCAACAGTGAAAAAGGTTTTGGATTCATCGAGCGCGAAGGTGGAGACGATGTATTCGTACACTTCTCAGCAATTCAAGGTGAAGGGTACAAATCATTAGACGAAGGCCAAGAAGTAACTTTCGATATCGAAGAAGGCCAACGCGGTCCTCAAGCGACAAACGTTCAAAAAGCCTAATATGAGTCAATTGATAAAACAAGTTCCCGGTTCCGGGGACTTGTTTTTTTGTTGTTTGCCAGGAGGTTATGAAATTATCCGCTGTGGACGTAACAAAAGCGAAAGCGCCCTGGTCAGCCCCGACAGGCAAATGTTCCTCAGAGAAAAAAAGGCATTCTTTCCTTTTATTCTCTGAGGGTTATTTGACCCCGAGGGGCTAGGCGCTGAAGCTGGACGTAACAAAAGCGAAAGCGTCCTGGTCAGCCCCGACAGGCAAATGTTCCACAGAGAAAAAAAGGCGTTCTTTCCTTTTATTCTCTGAGGGTTATTTGACCCCGAGGGGCTAGGCGCTGAAGCTGGACGTAACAAAAGCGAAAGCGTCCTGGTCAGCCCCGACAGGCAAATGTTCCACAGAGAAAAAAAGGCGTTCTTTCCTTTTATTCTCTGAGGGTTATTTGACCCCGAGGGGCTAGGCGCTGAAGCTGGACGTAAATAACACACCTAGTGTCACTTGTATCAAGATGGGGTATTAAATGGGCAAAAAGGCGGTGCGAGGATGATTGAATTGCATTATTTTGCGGAAGATGATTTTGATCAGTTAATAGGATGGTTTAGTTTTAAAAAAGAATATATTCAATGGGGCGGCGGTGGATTCGGTTATCCGCTTACCAGGGAGAAACTTTATTCCCATATCGATAAAGCCAATCAAGAGGACAGTGAAAAGCTTATCTATAAGGTGGTCGAGAAATCTTCTGGAAAAGCGGTCGGGCATATTTCTTTGGAGAGCATCGATACGAAAAATAATTCGGCGAGAGTCTGCCGAGTGCTCGTTGGGGACGATTCCATGCGGGGCAAAGGCGTCGGGGAAGCTATGATGAAAGAAATACTGAAGGTTGCATTTGAGGAACTCAACCTCCATCGGGTCAGCCTGGGTGTTTATGATTTCAACCATTCGGCCATCAAATGCTACGAGAAGGCGGGCTTTCAAAAAGAAGGGCTGAAACGCGATGTCCAAAGGTATGAAGACGAGTACTGGAACCTTTGGGAGATGAGTATCCTGGAGGATGAATGGAAGAAAAAAGTAGACATATTATTAGAGTAAAGTGATATGATGTTCCTGTAAGCTATCTTTTAAGAAAAAAGGAGAACTATCTGAATGATGAAGCAATGGAGTAAGATCGCTTTAATTCTTGCAGTCTTTTTTGGTCTATTCGCGAGCAGTACAGTCATGGCAGCAGATAATGAAACAAACAAAGAAAGTATAAATGAAAAGTTCGGTCTTCCCATCGTTGTATTGGGAGAGTCCCTATCTGAAGAACAAAAAGAAGAGGTCAGGAAAGCACTCGAAGTGGACGACCCTGAAATGGTAGAGGAAATCACAGTGACAGGTGAAGACCTGGCTCGTTATATTCAAGGGGAAGACAGAAATGCAAGGATGTTTTCTTCTGCTAAAATCACGAGAAAAGAAAAAGGCGAAGGCCTTATTATAGAAAGAGCGACCCCTGGCAACATCACAGAAGTAACGGATGAAATGTACGCCAATGCTTTATTGACAGCCGGAGTAGAGGATGCGACGGTGGTCGTGGCATCGCCAATCAAGGTGAGCGGGCACTCGGCCCTTACAGGTATCTATAAAGCTTATGAAGTCAGCGGGGAGAAGCTGGATACAGTCAGAATGGAAGTCGCCAATGAAGAGTTGGGAATTGCCACTGAATTGGCGAAAGAGGAAGGAATGGACCAGGAAAAGGTCAGTGAACTTCTGACAGAAATCAAAAAGCAGATTGCCGAGCAAAATCCTGCGACAAAAGAAGATGTTGAACGGATTGTGAGCGAGCAGCTGCAGAAGCTTAATATCGAATTGAGCCCTGAAGACCGCCAGCTGCTTATCGATTTATTCGATAAGATGAGAAACCTTGATATCAATTTCGATAACGTCAAAGGACAGCTCGAAGATATCTCGAATGATATCAAAAAAAGGCTTGATGAAGTGGTCGGTGAAGAAGGAAAAGGATTCTTGCAGGGAATTCTCGATTTCTTCCGTAATTTATTTCAATCAATAGCAGATTTATTTAAGTAAACTTGTAAAAGGTTCCTGAGCAGCATAAGCCAGGAACCTTTTTATATTCAGAGCCGGAATCTGAGGACATATCTTCGCTCAAAACTAGCCACTCATGTATCCAGCGCCTCGCCCTGAGGACATATCTTCACTCAAAACCAGCCACTCATGTATCCAGCGTCTCGCCCTGAGGACATATCTTCGCTCAAAACCAGCCACTCATGTATCCAGCGCCTCGCCCTGAGGACATATCTTCGCTCGAAACCAGCCACTCATGTATCCAGCGCCTCGATCTGAGTACATATCTTCGCTCAAAACCAGCCACTCATGTACCCATCGGCGCTGCTTGAGGGCATATCTTCGCTCAAAACCAGCCACTCATGTACCAAGCGGCGCGATCTGAGTACATATCTTCGCTCAAAACCAGCCACTCATGTACCCATCGCCGCTGCTTGAGTACATATCTTCCCTCAAAATCAGTCACTCATGTACCCATCGCCGCTGCTTGAGTACATATCTTCGCTCAAAACCAGCCACTCATGTACCCATCGCCGCTGCTTGAGTACATATCTTCCCTCAAAACCAGYCACTCATGTACCCACCGCCCCGATCTGAGTACATATCTTCACTCAAAACCAGTCACTCATGTACCCAGCGCCGCGATCTGAGTACATATCTTCCTTCAAAATCAGCCACTCATGTACCCAGCGCCGCGATCTGAGTACATATCTTCGCTCAAAACCAGCCAAACATGTACCCATCGCCGCGATCTGAGGACATATCTTCGCTCGAAATCAGTCACTCATGTACCCATCGCCGCGATCTGAGGACATATCTTCGCTCAAAACCAGCCACTCATGTATCCAGCGCCTCGCCCTGAGGGCATATCTTCGCTCAAAACCAGCCACTCATGTACCCATCGGCGCGATCTGGTTACATATCTTCGCTCAAAACCAGCCAAACATGTATCCACCGCCGCGATCTGAGGACATATCTTCGCTCAAAACCAGCCACTCATGTATCCATCGCCGCAACTCAAGAACATATAAAAAAACAACCAATATCCGGCTCTCCAAAACCAGGTGATAAGGTCAGTCATACTGGACCAGCAACACAAAAGAACATCTCCTAAATCTTTTAGGTTGAAGCTCCTGATTTGCCAAACGAACTCGTGAATTTCTCGGTTGCGGTGCGCAGCCTAAAGAAAGCGAAGGCCTGAATGGAAGTCCATTAGCGCTGCTTTTGCCAGAGTTCTATATCCGAATCATATATAGATCTTGAAGGCCACCTAAAATGAATGTAGCTTGAATGAATAACGCTACCAATGCAGTTTAAAATAATTTAAAATAAAGTTAAGCCTATATACCTATGAAATTCATATAATTTAAAAACTGGAGGCGAAATTTTGTTATCTAGCTATGGAATTCAGCTGCCTTATGTTCTCTGGAGTATCCTCTTCTCCATTATTAATGGTTTTTTGATGATTCAGTCGGCACAGGAAGAATCACTTACCAATAGGGTTATCCGTTCGGATGCGATCAAAGCTGTTATTATCGGGACAACCTTTTTTCTAACTAATCTATTCGTTGTCCTGGCATTGGATCTGCCTTTTGAAAACACACCATTCCTCATCTACATAGTTACTTTTTTACTAAGCTGCATATTCGGTATTTATTTTGTCTTAAAACTAGCGGTTAACAAAAAATTGGACATGGGAAGGTACGTACTTGGCGGCCTGGGGTTGACACTGATCATATTAGCTTCTGACTACACTGCAGTGGTGATCTTATTTTTTCCCTTATTGGAAGTTAAGCCTGTCCTGCTTCTGATGACCTTCATTTTAACCTTGGCGATCTCCTTCTATTCTCTCAGGTTCCTTCTGCAGATCACCAGGGAAACGGAGAAGGTGGACACAAATTTTTGGGTCATCATAGGATCCTTTGCCACGGGTATCGCCCTTGCAGGAATCCCCTATCTGACAGCCATGTCCGTATTGCCTGTCATCAATGAAGAAAACCCCGAATTGCATCTATCCATGCTGCCGTATGCCCTGGAAATTGTAATGGTGTGGCTGCTATCAATCGTGCCCGATTTGTTCGGTGAACAGCGTAATCAGGAAAATATCTCGAAGGTCGAGGTGAGTGAACAGCATTTTCAATCCCTCTTTAACCATAACCCTGATGCGGTCATATCTTTTGATTTGAATGGCCGATTGCTGACTGCCAATCTTGCTGCGGAACAAGTTACGGGGTATGGACGGGAGGAACTTCTCACTATGTCGATAAAGGATATAGTTGCCCCTTTTCATCTGACCCAAACACTGAAGCAATTTGAAATGGCAAAACAGGGCATGCCTCAGCAAACAGAAATCAGCATAATCAAAAAAGATAAAACCCAGCGAATCGTCAATATTATCGGAGTGCCGATAGAATCAGGTGATGTAATCAATGGGGTGTATACGATTACCAAGGATATTACAGAAAATAAAAAGCAGTCTAATACCATCGAATATCTTTTTCACTACGATGATTATACCGGATTGCCGAATAGAAGGAAGTTCATCTCCGAGGTCGAGGAGTCTGTCAAGGAACAAGTGCCGTTTGCCATTTACAGCCTTGATTACAGCAGATTAAGGACCATCAGGGACGTGTTCGGATTTCAGGTCGGTGATCAGATACTGAAGGAGTTGTCTCTGAGGCTGACGACTGTGCTCCCGCATGAGAGTGTTGTATCAAGGTTTGGCGGAGATGAAATTTACTGCCTTGTCCCGACTCGAAATCAGGATATCCAGCCTGCGCTCACAGAACTTCAAGCCATCCTTGGAACTCCGTTTTTTGTCGAGGGACATGAAATCTTTATGGAGATGAAAGCAGGTATCTCGATGTGTCCCGAAAATGGGGAAGATCCCGAACTGCTGATCAAGTGCGCAGACACGGCCAGGGCTTCCATTTCCGATAACTCTTTTCATAACTTTGCTGTTTATAAAAATAATAATCTTGATACCAGCAATATCGAAAAAATCATTATTGAAAATGAATTGAAGCGGGCGATTGAACAGGATGAATTAACCCTATATTACCAGCCGAAGGTCAATTCTGCTGCAAATGAGCTGGTCGGTTTCGAAGCACTTGTCAGATGGAATCACCCTGTAAAAGGATTGGTTTCTCCAGGATTATTCATTCCGGCTGCCGAGCAAACCAACCTTATCGTGAAGCTGGAGGACTGGGTCGTCAGGGAGGCAAGCAGACAGCTTCACTATTGGCAGTCGACCCCTCTGAAGAAACTTCCGGTATCAGTCAATATATCTCAGCGCTCGTTTGCCAATCCGGCCTTTTTGAACAATCTACAGGATGCCATGGCATTTTATGCTATCTCAGCTTCGCTTCTTGAAATTGAAATCACAGAGAGTATGACGATGTTCAATGAAAAGGAAACTATTAAAAAATTGAATCAGCTGAAGGAGCTGGGCATCAGAATCAGCCTTGATGATTTTGGAACAGGATACAGCTCGCTCAGCTATTTGGAAAAGCTGCCGATCGACATTATTAAGATCGATAAGTCTTTTATTGATGACCTTGCTGCAGACCAGTCGGCTATGGTCTCCACCATTCTTTCTATTGCCCTGCATAACGGGCTGGCGGTGATTGCCGAGGGGGTGGAGAGGAAAGAACAAGTATCCATGCTGCATAGTCTGGGCTGTGACAATATACAAGGCTATTATTTCAGCCGTCCGCTTCCTCCTGAGGAAGTAGAGGAAAAGTATATAAAAAAGGCAGTATAGTTTTCTGAAGTTGAGGAGATATTCCTGCTGCTTCATCTGGGGCCGGGTAAACTCGTCCAGTTCCAAGGCCAATCACTTTATCAGCACAGCCGAATTATATATACTCAGGAAAAAGGAGTGATCGCCTTGGCGTATGCAATTATCACAGGTGCTTCTAAAGGCCTTGGGGCAGCAGCAGCGAAACAACTGCTTGCAGAAGGCATGAAAGTCATATCGGTTTCACGTTCAGAAAATGAAAACCTAAAGGGAATGAATGAGAAGGAAAGTGGAGAATACACCCATTACACTTGTGATCTGGGCAGCCCATCTGAAGTAAAATCAGTTTTCACTGAAATTGCCGGAATGGTTTTTCAGGAACACGGGGAAGAGGTCTATCTCATCAATAACGCCGGAATGGTGGATCCAATTGAAACAGCTGGAAACCTGGATGTAGAGAAAACAGAGACTCATGTAAATGTAAATCTGCTCTCACCTATGATCATCACCAATTTGTTTCTTAATAAAGCTGATATCTCTGATTCCCGGCTGGTGATTGCCAATGTCTCTTCTGGTGCAGGCAGCCGTCCGGTCCATGGCTGGAGCGTCTACTGCAGCACCAAAGCAGGAATCAACATGTTCACCCAGACGACGGCACTGGAATTGGACAATAGGAAAAGCCGTCACAAGGTATTTGCCTTCAGCCCGGGAATCATGGATACCGACATGCAGTCAACCATCCGTTCCTCGTCCAAATCAGCTTTTAACGATATTGAAACCTTCAAGAATTACAAAGAGGAAGGAAAGCTTCGTGACGCAGAAACAGTGGCAGGGGCTCTGATACATGTACTAAAGAGCGATGAAATCGAAAACGGAAAAATCTATCAAATCAATGACCTTTTATAGAGACCCGAAAAGCCGGCATTCAAGTAACGGGTTCTGTTTTTGAGTACAAAACTAACAATTACACATCAAAAGGAGTGGCAAATCGCATAGATTTTGACACTCCTTTTTGGTTGATTTAGAGGTATTCTTGCTGGTAAATCTGTTCAGTTGGTTAAGCGAAATGCACCCTAAATAGCAAATGACAGAACTTTTTGTTCTTCAAAATTTGTGACACAAATGGCAGAGTGATTACCACTCCAGATGCGTGACTCCGCGGGGCGTGCGGTGAGCCTCCCGCCTATACACTTTCAATCCTAATATTAATATGAACTTCTTTGGCTAATTAGAAGTTTGTACTTCAAAACAAAACCCGTTGGCATTCAAGCCGGCTTTTTGTTTTGAACTTTATTCAGAAGCAGGGTAGAATCGAATTTTTAAAAAGGAATTAAGGCATCCCATCTCTAATAGTATAGTAGAAATGATGAAGAGTAATAGGGGGATATTCAATGAAAAGGCCTGCTGTTTTACTTGCATTATTAATAGTAGTTGTACTTAGTGGTTGTTCAGAAAAAGACAGCAGTAATATTTCAATCAAGCCGTACACTTTAAGTGAGGAAGAGCAAAATCTGATCAGTAAAACAGGAGTGGATGCCATTCAATTTTTTAAATTGGACGGTAAGCTGGCAGAAGAAGAGGATCTTCAGTTTGCCATGGAAATCTATAAGGACGGTGTATTAACAGAAGACAAGGTTTATATAAAAGGGCAGGTTGAAAAAGAATTCAACGAAGACCTGATAGCCTTTGGATTTAACCGTCAAGAGAACGAACTTTTCTTTTTGAACGGAATGGTCAATGGTTTGTTAGAAAATTTACATGATGTCGAGGGAATAGATTCATCATCATTCACTTCCTTTATCAATGATAAAAGGAAGCTGGCTAAAGATGAAGCCGTCTATCTGGTATCGTGGATTGGATCTAAAGGAAAGGAGCTGGAGGGACTCTCTATCAATGAGGATGGGTCATTATCTGATGATGTAAAAACAGCAGATGCAGCTTTTGTATTTAAGGTAATGCTGACTGATTTTGAGAAAGAGTAGAGGAGGAGAATCAATGAAGATCTTATTATTGGGGGGAACGTCATTCTTAGGGAAGCATATAGCTCAATCGGCGCTATCTAAAGGCCACGAATTGACGCTGTTCAATCGGGGAAAAACCAATCCGCATTTATTTCCGGAAGCTGAGAAGTTAATAGGGGACCGTGAGAGCGGTAACTTAAGGGCGCTGGAAAAAGGTAAATGGGATGTGGTCATCGATACATCCGGTTATACTCCTGGAAAAGTGGAACAGACTGCGTCCTTGTTAAAGGAACGAGTAAGCCTTTACATATTCATTTCATCCATTTCCGTTTATAAGACTTTTATGAGAGGTGAAGCCCGGGAAGAAGATGAAACGGGCAGTCTGGACAACCCGGACACCGAAGAAGTAAATGGGGAAACGTATGGCCCTTTGAAAGCCTTATGTGAGGAAAGGCTGGAAAAAATCCTTCCGGGGAAGGTTCTAACCATCAGACCGGGATTAATTGTCGGCCCTGATGATACAACGGACCGGTTCACCTACTGGGTGAAAAGATTTTCTGAAGGCGGCGAAGTCCTTGTTCCCGGAAGTAAGGAACGAGTCATTCAATGGATCGATGTGCGTGACCTCTCCCAGTGGATCACTCTTATGGCGGAGGACCGTGAAACAGGCACCTATAACGTAACGGGACCGAAGCAGGGTTACAGCATGAAGGAATTCGTTGAGGACCTAAGCCTCATAGCTCCTTCAGGGACCGAAGCTGCGTGGGTTGAGGATGCATTTCTGGTGGAAAGGGACATTACGCCATTTACACAGCTTCCACTATGGATTCCGGTCAATGAGCAGTATCCGGATGGTTTTATCTTGGCTGATTATTCAAGGTCCTTGAATAAAGGACTCGTTCTCAGGCATCCAAGGGTAACGATTGAAGATACACTTGCTTGGTTAAAAGCACACGGATCGGACGAGTTGAAGGCGGGGTTGGCAAAAGAGATGGAGGCCTCTCTTCTACAAAGCCGGACTGTTGTTGATCAACCACAGAATAATATACAAAAATAATATAACCGCAGTCCTTCTTAGGGAGGCCTGCGGTTCTTTATTGTTTTGATATGATAAAAAAGCCCTGTAATGGTAGCGTTTCACTTCATTATATTACCATTATAGGAGTATAATAAAATGAATGATTTACTATCACTCTAATGTGGTAATAAATAACCAAGGGTTAAATATGAAAGGAGAGGTACTATGAACTACAAAAACATTACGGTTGCAGGAAGCGGAGTACTGGGAAGCCAGATTGCATTCCAGACAGCCTTTCACGGATTCAATGTATCAGTTTATGACATTAATGATGAAGCGCTGGAGAAGGCAAAGGACCGGGTCATGAACTTGAAACCGCGTTACCAGGAAGATTTGGGCGCCTCTCAAGAAGATGTAGACGCGGCATATAATCGGATGTCTTTCAATTCGAACCTGGAACAAGCAGTTGAAGACGCAGACCTGGTTATCGAAGCGGTACCGGAAGTTGTAAAAATCAAAACGGAATTTTATGAGAAGCTGGGCAAAGCGGCTCCGGAAAAAACGATCTTTGCCACAAACTCTTCAACTCTGCTTCCAAGCCAATTCGCTGAAGCAACTGGACGTCCAGAGAAGTTCCTGGCTCTTCACTTTGCAAATGAAATTTGGACAAACAACACAGCTGAAGTCATGGGACATCCAGGAACAGATAAGAACGTTTTTGAAGACTTGCTGAAATTTGCCAAAGCCATCGGTATGGTTGCACTGCCTTTATACAAAGAACAGCCTGGTTATATCTTGAATTCCCTGCTGGTTCCTTTCCTCGAGGCAGGCCAGATGCTGCTCGTCAAGGATGTATCCGATGCTCATACCATCGATAAAACATGGATGATTGCTACAGGTGCACCAAAAGGTCCATTTGCGATATTGGATATTGTCGGAATCACTACGGCTTACAATATTTCAAATGCGAAAGCGGAAGCAACAGGCTCACCGGAATTTGCCAAATTGGCATCCATGCTGAAAACGGAATTTATCGATAAAGGAAAATTGGGCAGAGAAACCGGAGAAGGATTTTACACGTATCCTAACCCGGCTTATGAAGATCCTGATTTCTTGAAGTAATAGGACACCTGAACGAATGAAGAAGGCAGCCTCCCGAAGCTGCCTTCTTTCTATATACCAACTTTAGTGCTTTACCGTGTTGAGAGGGACTGTCCCTTTCAGTACGGTAAAGGAGTAAAGCGCATAAAAGGCAGCTATTAAAGCTGCCTTTTGATCTATTATAGGATGGGAGATAGGAGCCTTGAAATCGATTCCTTAAAACGAATCCACAGGTGCCTCTTAGAATACTCTTCTATAGTCAGTTCCCTTGATTGATGAATGTCTTTTAAGAAAATGTTTCCAAGTTCATTAGACAACTCAACATCATAAAGGAATGCATTCACCTCAAAGTTCAAACGAAAGCTGCGCACATCGATATTAGCTGTTCCAACCGAAGAGGTTTTACTGTCTACGACAATCGTTTTGGCGTGGATGAAGCCATTATCATAAATGTAAATCCGTGCTCCGGCTTTCAGCATCTCCCCAATATAGGAAAACGTTGCCCAATAGACAAACATATGGTCAGGCTTATTCGGAATCATGATCCTGACATCAATTCCGGAAAGGGCAGCAATTCTGAGGGCATCGAGCAAGCTGGTATCAGGAATAAAATAGGGTGTCTGGATGTAAATGGATTCTTTTGCCGATGACACCATCCGGATATATCCATTCTTGATTTGTTCCCATTCTGAATCAGGTCCGCTCGTGACAATTTGGACTCCGGCATTTCCACGAAATTTCGCTTCGGGGAAGTACCGGTGCTCCAAGTCGATATCCCTCGAAGCGGAGGCCTGGTTCCAATCCAGGATAAACCTGGTCTGCATAGCCAGTACAGCACTCCCCTCAATTCTCAGGTGAGTGTCCCTCCAGTACCCAAATCGCGGATTCAGTCCAAGGTATTCATCGCCCACGTTAAAGCCGCCTACGTAGCCCGTGACACCATCAATGATGACAAGTTTGCGGTGGTTTCGGTAATTAAGGCGGGGGTTAATATAGGGGATCCGTGAAGGGAAGAACACTTCGATTTCCCCGCCTGCTTTAATCAGGTCACGGAAAAATTTTTTGGTCAATGTCCTCGACCCCATCTCGTCATATAGAACCCGGACTTTTACCCCCGCCCTGGCCTTTTCCGTTAGAGCACTCAGGATCCTTTTGCCAAGGGCATCTCTTCGTAGTATGTAGTATTGAAAGTGAATATGGTTTCTCGCAGCTTCAATATCTTTCAGCAGTGAATCAAATTTATCCTCCCCATGGGTGAAAACCTTGATATCGTTATCTTGTGTCAGGACTGCCTCGTTGTTGATCAGGTGCATATAAATCAATTCTTTGTTGTTACTCACTGTACTGTCCCTGAAGGAAAAGTGATCACTTTTGATCTCTTCAACCTGCCTGGAAATCAGTTCCTCAATCCCGATTTTTTGAATGTCATCCCATTGAAATAACCTTTTCCGCGTGAGGTTCTGTCCGAAAATCAGATACATGATGAACCCAAGCACGGGGATGAAAAGCAAGACCATCAGCCAAGCCCAGGTTGCCCCGGCATCACGCCTTTCCAGAAAAACGACGACAGAGGCAAAAGCGATATTCAAAACCACAAGGACCGTAAGAAAAACACTAAGGATATCCATACAAATTCCCCTCTGAATAAATGAAATAAAGTGCAGGTGCATAGTTTAGCTGTTATGTTAGTTATTTTATCATAACCGCACTACTTATTCCGTTTCCTTCCAAAGTGAAATTTTCTTTGGAATACCTGTCAGTGTTCCTCCTTCTCCTTGTCATCCGGCATCTAACATACATTAACCTGTTCCCTCATATGATTGTAACAGCAGTCAATACCCGCTGCTTTTCCATCATTCATCATTTATAAAAGGGAGGGAAGGAAATGGACAATTTAACGATTCTTGCTAACTTAGCCGCATTTCTTATCATTGCGGGAGTCCTCTTTTATATGCAGAAAAAACACTTGTCATTCTCCAAAAGAGTGTTCGCTGCCTTAGGACTCGGGATCTTATTTGGATTTATCCTTCAATGGCTGTATGGACCGGCGGATGAAACCCTTGCCCGGTCAATCGATTGGTACAATATTGTCGGAATAGGTTATATCAAGCTTTTGCAAATGGTTGTCATGCCTCTGGTCTTTGTGTCGATTCTGTCTGCATTTACGAAGCTTAAGCTTGGAAACAACCTCGGGAAAATTGCCCTATTCATCATCGGCTTGTTAGTCGGGACAACGGCCATTGCGGCGGCAGTAGGGATTGCGGCTGCCCAAGGTTTCGGTCTCGAAGCAATTCAAATCGAGCAGGGCGAGGCAGAAACTTCACGAGGATTAGCGCTCGAAGAACGATCTACTGCCATGGAAGGCCAAAGTTATCCGCAAAGGATTCTGGAGCTTCTTCCGGCTAACCCATTCCTTGATTTTACAGGGGAACGTGCCACTTCCACGATAGCAGTCGTCATATTTGCGGCCTTTATCGGAGTCGCCTATCTGGGCGTATACCGCAAAGACCAGGAAGCAGCAAATTTCTTTAAAAAAATCGTTGATTCCATCTACGCTATCGTTATGAGGGTTGTCACTTTGGTTCTGCGCCTGACTCCATATGGTGTCTTTGCCATCATGGCTAAAACGGTGGCAACCAGTGACTTTGACGCCATATTGAAGCTGGGGAAATTTGTTGGCGCATCCTACGCTGCCTTGATAGTGATGCTGGCCATCCATTTAATCATGCTGACATTGGCAGGACTGAACCCGCTGACCTATCTGAAAAAAGCTTTTCCGGTTTTGACTTTTGCCTTTACTTCCCGTTCAAGTGCAGGAACACTGCCTTTGACGATCAATGCTCAAACAAAGCATATGGGGGTTTCGGAGGGAATCGCGAACTTCTCGGGTTCATTCGGATTGTCAATCGGACAAAATGGCTGTGCGGGCATCTATCCGGCGATGCTTGCCGTCATGATTGCTCCAACGGTAGGAATCAACCCGATGACACCGTCCTTTATCTTTACATTGATTGTGATTGTCGCCATCAGTTCATTTGGCGTCGCGGGTGTCGGAGGGGGAGCCACCTTTGCGGCCATCCTCGTCCTTTCGGCTATGGACCTGCCGATCGCTTTGGCTGGACTGCTCATCTCCATTGAGCCGCTGATCGATATGGGACGGACAGCCGTCAATGTCAGCGGAGCCATGACCTCTGGACTGATCACAAGCAAAGTGACGGATGAGTTGGATCAGCAAGTGTACGATAACCCTGCTGCCTCAGAGGGATAGATAAGGGAAGAGACCCATCCGGCTTGGCTGGATGGGTCTTTTTTGAAGTTGTTTTAGGCCATCCTTGAGAGTATTTGATTTTACCGTCAGGAGCTATCTAAAGTTCTGCTAGAGGCCCATACGTTTGAAAATTAAGCACCATAATGGTCTCAAGAGTCATCTAAGAGACCCGCCCTCATTAAGTTTCACTCCTGCTAAAGCCCATTTTAACAGTGGTTTTTGCTTGAAAGGGGTATATAGAGGGATAACCATCCACCTTGAACAGAATTCCATTAGTTTTATAGCAGCGACAAATCTAGCGAAAACAGCTTAAAGAAAATAAATACAAAAAAGAAAGCAGGAATCCCTGGTTTAATGACGAATTTGGTTGTTGAAAGGATAGGTGAGGAAGGATGACAGTCATTTATATGATAAGGCATGCTCACTCGGTCTTTAATTTGGAAGAGGAAGAGACCCGAGGCTTATCCATACAAGGGATGGCCGATGCGGAGCGGGTAAAGGACATGTTAAAGTCTGAGAAAATTGATGCCGTATATTCTAGTTCCTATACTAGAGCCATTCAAACTGTTCAAGGGCTGGCTGATGAACGCAATCTAATGATACAAGTGGATGAGCGCTTTCGTGAGAGAGACCTGGCAGCAAAGGATTACATAATTGAAAACCCAATGGAAGCTATGCGGAAAGTTTTTGAAAATCCTGATCTATGTTTACCTGGCGGAGAAACCAATAATGAAGTGAGAGCCAGGGGCACTGCGGCTTTTCAGGAGGTACTGGAGAGGTGTGAGGGCCGGAGTGCGGCCATAGGCATCCATGGACACGTGATGACCATTATTATGGGTGCCTTGAACTCCGAATATGGAACCATCGATTTTTGGCAGAGCACGACAAAACCCGATATATATAAACTCGAATTGGAAGGGCAGGAGCTTAAATCGGTGACTCGTTTGTGGAAAGCACCTGCTCTGGAGGGAAGTGTATGAGCAGGAAGATCAAGGTGCAGTGGGGAAGCGGCCTGGTAGAATTAACTTGGAAAACCCAGGTCCCTATGCCTCCTATGGAGAAAATCACCAGTGTTCACGGATGCTGCTTCGATCAAGGAAAGGTTCTTCTTGTTCATATTAAAGGAAGAGGGTTCACTTTTCCGGGTGGGCATATAGAAGCTGGCGAAACCCCTGAAGAAGCCTTCCATAGAGAAGTGCTGGAAGAGGGATCTGTAAGAGGCAGCGCCAGTAGAATTGGAATGATTGAAGTGAGCCATGAGAACAATCCTGAGTTTGACTCAAAAGGAAAGTACCCTTTGATTGGGTACCAGGTGTTTTACCGCATGGATATTGAGGAGGTATTCCCTTTTATAAGAAATAATGAGTCGACTTGCCGGATATGGGTGGAGCCTGCTGAAATTCCTTATGTAATCGACGATCATGAATTGGCTTTGGAGGCTTTTAAAGAGGCGGTTAAAGCTGATTTAAACACCATAGTTTAATACAAGCAGCAGAACGCATGTGATCATGGTGATGCCGATCATCATATAGAGGAAATCGACAAAGTTATCAAGCATAGCAGTCTTATGCTTTTCACGCCTGTAGCTGCGCGGAGCACGACGGGGTTGTTTTGCGGAACGCATGGATTTGCCTCCTTTGTATTTATCAGATACAAAGGTTTTCGACAAAAAAGCATGAAATCCTCCCTTTAAATGAAAAAATAACCATCACCAGTGGTACACAGCCATTAGTGCCATTAAAAAACGCCCGTTGGAAAACGGACGTTTGCCTTGCTTAATGAAGGTGATCTTTTTCGGAAATTTCACTAAGGGCAGCACCGGCTTTTTGATCCGATTGCTGCTGTACTGCCAAGTCGCCCAATGCAAGCATGCCGACCAGGTTCCCATTTTCCACAACTGGAAGGCGGCGGCCTTGGTTCTGAGACATTAAAGCTGCCGCTTCTTCAACAGAAGCAACGGGAGAAACGGTGACAACATGGTATGACATCACACCTTGAATCGTACCTGCGGCTTCATTATGAGATAACCCTCTGACGACCATACCGACTACCTGTCCATTTTGAACAACAGGAAGGGCTCCAACACCTAACGAACTCATTTTATCTGCAGCTGATTGAAATGAATCCTGTGCAGAACACGCTTCTGCATGAGCTGTCATCACGTCACGTACTCTCATGCTGATTCCCCCTTGGATTGTATAGGTCAGTACATAGGTAGTATGGAGGGGTTCGCAGAGATAATTCTATATTGATCCTACAAAATCTATCGGGATCCAGCTGTTACAGATCATAGTGGTAACGTTCATCTGAAGGAGTATTTCTCTGGACAAGGAAAATTACATAAGGGAAAACAAGAACTGCGGCAAAGATGAGAGTGAGGATCAAAGCCAATGATCCGGGACTTATTTGTTTGCGGTAATCATCATGATGGGCAGCGATAAACTCCTTGGATTCCCCGTTTCCGAGGACAGCATCATTTTGAAGCAGCACATCATTATCGAGACTATAGTAAAATATCTCCTGCTTATTAAAATGAAAAATAGTGTCACGGTCAATTTTATACTTCACAAAAACCATCTTTACCTTCTGCGTTTCCACCTCATCTTGGTTAATAGCAACTTCCATGGTGAGATCAATGAAATCTGTAACACCGGCAGAACCTTTTTGATAATAGTGATCAGACATCTCCAGTTTTTCATCGATACTTTTGATGATAGGATCATCTGCAAAGGCGGTTGTCAGGGGAATGGCGAGACAAGTTAGTATACACCCCAAGAGCATTAGCAATCTTTTCAAATTATCTCCTCCCCAGGTTTTTACTACATATATATGCCCCGAGGAGATATTTAGGACAAAAACAAACAGAGCTGCATATACGACAGCTCTGTTTGTACAGCTCCTTATTTTTGAATGAACATCTGCGTCCAGTAGGACCCGTAGGATCCGCCCTTTACATATCCGACACCGATATGAGTATAGCTTGGTGTCAAAATATTTTTTCTGTGGCCGGGGCTTTCCATCCAGGCCTGTACCACTGATTGTGCACTAGGCTGGCCGGCGGCAATGTTTTCAGCTGCGGCGCGGTAGTTGATATTGAAACTTTTCATCATGTTAAACGGAGATCCATACGTTGGGCTCGTATGTGAAAAATACCCTTTATCTCTCATGTCTGCTGATTTGTAACGCGCCACCCTTGAAAGCTGCCAATCAGCACGAAGAGGGGAAAGGCCATTCTTGGCACGTTCCTGATTCGTAAGCTTGATGACTTCACCTTCAATCCCTTTGACGGCATCTTTATTCGGGATGGAGATCTTCTGTCCAGGGTAAATAAGGTCAGGATTCTGAATTTGAGTATTCGCATTGATGATTTCAGAAAGCCCGATTTGATACTTCTTGGAAATTTTCCAAAGAGTATCCCCTCTCTGTACATTATAGACATCAGCTGCGTGAGAGATAGTCGGAGCAATTAACCCAAAAGCGAAAGACAACAGGACGACAATGGAAAGAATTTTAGTTTTCATGATACTTATGTTGTCTAATTCCTCATTATTTATGTGGGCATTTTAATAAATAAATGCTGGTGTCAGAAGATTTAAGCGGGAAGGTTTTTTAGGATTTCCCCCAGAAATTCGGTGTAGTAAAAGGCGCGTTTCAACAGCATGAAAGCGTTCGTGAAGAGGGTTTGATGCAGTAAAGATCGTGTTTAAACAACATGAAAATCAAAAGTCATGCCGTAAGAAGTTATCAAATTTAGATATAGAGAGAACCCCATGAATCCAGCCTTCCCATTCACACAGGATCGGAAAGCGGGCCCTGTATCAGTCCTTTAACCAAAAGGTTTAGTGCACCAAATCTTAAAGGAAGAAAAAGAAAAGAAAAAAGTTAAAAAATATTCAAAATAAGGTTAAAAAGGTTTTGAAGTGGTAATATAAAATGGAATTAAAAGTTTCGGAAAGAAATGAAACCAATCCTGGTTTCATTCGTATTATCAATAGAGACAATTTTATGAGAGGGTGTACAAAGTGGCAAACGAAAATGAACGGATGAAGAAAATCGTTTCGAAGCTCTCGAAAGTCGGTGTTAACATTACAAAGACCAAATCCAGGATGGAAGTCTTTCAATCACTGAAAAGCCTGCAGCCTTTGCCGAAAACATTGTCGCATGATTCGTAAAAATGAAATGTGGGACAGGCATAATCAATCCTTTCTTTCGATATAATCTTATAAGGAAGGGGAGGGAAGAATATGACTGAATCCATGTTTGATGTTGAGACGCTTAAAGGGATCAGACGGAAGGCAGATGAACTTTCATACCAATGTATGAACAGAAAGCTGGCAAATGACCCGCAGGCGCTTAAAATGGCATTGGATAACATATGCCGGGCCCTTGGCACCTTTGCAGAGGTAGAGATTTCGAGGATTAGAAATGAAAACATAGCCTACGATCCGCAATCTTATATCAAAGGAAGGCTGGCCTTTGCTTCCAAAGCCATGAAAACGGTTCCCCGAGATGATTCGAATACAGCCTGACCCGCATCTAACATTTTGTTAGGTGTTTTTTTATTGAGTAAAAGTGGTATGTTTAACAGTATAGGAGTCTAATCAGTTAGGGGCTGAAGTTTATATGAATCGGTATAAAAATGCTTTACTTATCTATAATGGAAAAGCTGGTCAGGAAGACATGGATGCCACCTTGGGGAACTGCATAGGTGAGCTGTCTTCTTGCTGCGATGAATTGACGCTCTACGGCACGAAAGATAAATCAGATGCAGAACGGGTGTGCCGGGAGAAAGGGGGCAGCTACGATCTCCTCATCATCTTGGGCGGAGATGGGACCGTCCATGAATGCATCAATGGATTGGCGGAGCTCCCGGTCAGGCCGAAAACAGCGATTCTTCCAGCGGGGACATGCAATGACTTCAGCCGTTCACTAAGGATCCCTCAGGATATAAAGCAGGCTGCACAGCTGGTCAAGCATGGAGCAACGGAAGACATTGATATCGTCAAAGCAAACGATCGGTATTTTTCTAACTTCTGGGGAATAGGAATCATCGCGGATGCTTCCCGAAATGTTAATAAGGCTGTAAAAGGCGTATTCGGAAAGCTGAGCTATTATCTCAGTGCGTTTCAGACTTTGCAGGAAGCGAAAGTCTTTACTTTTCAAGCAGAAATTGATGGACAGGCTGTTGAAGAAGAGGCAGTCATGGTGTTTGTAGCCAATGGACGGTTCATCGGTACCAGTGAACTTCCCTTGCCCCCTCAGAAATATAATGACGGCTTTGTTGATATATTCATTATCAAGGAAGCTGGATTCAAGCTGTTAAAAGAATTGCTGGCAGCCAAAGGCACCGGTAAGCTGAATGAGAAAAGCGGAGATATCCTGCACTTTCAAGCACAGAGTGCATCGATAAGCACTTCACCTAACCAAAACATCGACATGGACGGGGAGGTCTATACGGAAACACCAACCAGAATGGAAATAATGAAACACCATATTCCTTTCATCGTTGGAGAGGAAGAGAAAAAAGATAGAGCAGAATGATTTTGGAGCGATTCAGTTAAGGACCTAAACTGAATTGCTTTTTAGTTTTCTGCTGGCAGCAGGTGAATAATTCATGAATAGAAAATTATCTATAATGATGATAAAATATGGTAGGACATGGAACAAGTTTTAAAATTAAAAGTTTAGAAGAACAAAGGAGACCATAGAATGTGGGAATGGAAAAATATATATAGAGGTATGATTATGGGCGCAAGTGATGTGATTCCTGGGGTGAGCGGTGGAACGATCGCTGTCATGCTCGGATTCTATGACCGTTTAATAGCGGCCATAAACGGAATTTTCAGTAAAGAATGGAAAACTCACTTAAGGTTTTTGGTTCCTCTCGGTATAGGAGTGGTTACCGCCATTCTCCTGCTGGCGCGCGTTATTGAATGGCTTTTTGAACACTATCCTGCACCGACCCAATTTCTATTCATGGGGTTGATTATCGGAGTAATCCCTTACCTGGCTAAGAAGTCAGAGATGAAATACAACTTTAAACCGGCCCATTATGTGCTGCTGGTGATTGGGGCTATTATCGTAGCATCCATGGTATTCTTCAAATCGGAAGAAACCGCTGTGATTCAAGAAATCACGGCAGGAACATATATCATGCTGTTTTTCTCCGGCTTCATCGCAAGTGCCGCAATGATTCTGCCGGGTATCAGCGGTTCTTTCATTTTGTTGATCATTGGTGTGTATTCCACAGTAATCAGCGGGATTTCTAATTTCCAACTCGATATCATTTTTGTCGTTGGACTTGGAATTCTTTTCGGAATCGTTGTCATGAGTAAAGTAATCAAGTTCTTCCTGGAAAAGTATTCATCAGCGACCTATGCGCTCATCATCGGGCTTGTCATTGGATCCATCGTTGTTATTTATCCAGGGGTCCCTGAAAGCACTGGCCTTATTATCGCAAGTGTCATTACATTCCTCCTCGGTCTATTCTTTGCGAGGGTGTTGGGACGTATCGAATATTCATAGTACAGGCAGTATCTGCAGCCCCAGCCTGCAAGTATGTATACTTGCAGCTGGGGCTTTTTGATTTACTGTACTGAATATCGAATTATGAAATCTCATGATAAGCGTTAGTCTCTAAAGTGATACAGTAAAAAGCTAGGGCACTGAAAATCTAGAGAATTTTAAATTTACTCGTTAGGAACAAAGAGAAAGTCAACTACCCTTCCTTAAGTAGGAAGAAAAGTTGGCTTTTTTCATTTGCAAAGTATCATTTGGGCACATTTGCCTGTCGGGGCCATGGTCTTTTTCAACTAGTCTAAATAAAGATGCAGACTCAAGCCAGTGACCGATAGGACTTTCCTATATGGCTCAGTATTTAGAGGAAAAAAGTTCCCTTAGTTACTAAAAAACATCAAAAAAAGCTAAAATAGGGGAAGAAGATTCCCTTATTTAACTTAATACACTATAAATATGTGCCTTTTTATCATATAAGAGAAAAAAGTTCCTCTATTCACCCTGGATTGAGCTTGGATTGACGATTAAGAGAAAAAAGTTCCCTTATTTATTCCGCTGGGTACCCAACTAATGAAATGACAGGCTGCTTTCGTTATAAGACCTCTACATCAGGCGCCCATCAGCGGAGCCAGTTATCTTGAGGGAAAGGCAAGATTTGCAATTAAAAGTCTTTGTTGGACTTTTTCAGTGCCCTCCAAAAAGCAGGAGTCCTTTTAAGATTCCTGCTTTTAAAGTTCCATACATATTTAAATAAAGAAAAAAATTTCTCGGGAAATATCGACAACCTACATTTTCGCTGGAGCTTTAATGCCTAAAAGACTCAATCCGTCACGAAGGATCTCGGTGACAGATTTCACCAGCAATAGACGTGAAGATAACTCTTCATTTTCCTCCAGAATCCTGGTTTTTCCATAGTACTTATTGAAGGCTTTGCTGACAGATAATATATATTTTGCGACAATGGACGGGGAGTAGTTCTTATAAGCTTCTTCCACAATCTCCGGATATTTGTTCAGCGTTTTAATCAGCTCCCAGCTTTCCGGGTCTTCCAGGCCGGAGAAGTCTTTCTGTTGCAGGTCTCCCGCTTTTCTCAGCAGTGATTGAGCTCTAGCATGTGTATATTGAACATATGGACCGGTTTCACCCTCGAAGGTAAGCATATCCTCCAATGAAAACTCCACATCATTCATCCGGTCATTTTTAAGATCATGAAAAATGACAGCGCCGGTACCTACCTCACGTGCGATTCTCTCAGCATCCTCGAGTCCTGGGTTTTTCTCTTTGATATTGCTAAGGGCCATGCTGATGGCTTCCTTCAATACCTCCTCAAGGAGTGTGACTCTTCCTTTTCTTGTAGACATCTTTTTGCCACCCTGAAGGAACAGGCCGAACGGGACATGAACCATTTCATCAGCCCATGGCATTTCGAGTTTTTTCATTACCGCAAACAACTGGCGGAAATGAATTGTCTGCTCCTGGCCGACTACATAAAGGGCGTGGGAGAAGTCATAGGTCTTTTTTCTATAAAGGGCAGCAGCGATATCCCGGGTCGCATAGAGGGTCGCTCCATCCGATTTTTTTATGAGGGATGGAGGCAGGCCTTCATCGTCAAGCCGGACAACCTCTGCACCATCTGATGTTTCGAGAAGTCCTTTCTCTTTGATCAGTTCCACCGCGGCTTCCATCTTGTCATTATAAAAAGATTCGCCATGGTAAGAGTCAAAGGAGACACCAAGCAGATTGTAGATTTCCTGGAAGGCGGATAGCGATTCATCTTTGAACCAAGTCCAAAGCTCGACTGTTTCGGGATTGCCATCTTCCAATTGTTTAAACGCTTTTCTTCCCTGGTCATTAAGGGAGGGATCATTTTCAGCTTCTTCATGAAATTTTTTATAGAGACTGAAAAGCTCAGGGATCGGATTCTCTTTAACCTTATTCTCATCTCCCCATTTTTTGTAAGCAGTGATCAACTTCCCGAATTGTGTGCCCCAATCTCCGATATAATTGATTTTTACGGTTTCATAGCCGCATTTTTCTGCTATTAAAGCAATCGAATTGCCGATGACGGTTGAACGCAGGTGCCCCATCGAAAATGGCTTTGCGATATTGGGTGAAGACATATCGATGGTGATAACCTTGTTTTTTCCAAAGTGGTGTCTGCCAAATTCGTCACCCTGAGCCAGAATTTCCTTCATAATTTCGGCTCCTGTCGTTTTTCCGTTGAAAAAGATGTTTACATACGGTCCAGCAGCCTCTGCTTTTACCAAAAAAGAGCTGTTGAGGGAATCTGCTAAACCGCCTGCGATAGCTGCAGGAGACTGCTTTTTCTTTTTCGCCAGTTGAAAACAAGGAAACGAAAGGTCTCCCTGGTGGGAAAACTTCGGTGTTTCAATTACTCCTTTAATCTCTTCTTTGCTCATGCCGCCGTCCAGGTGCTGTTCCAGCAGGCCGGCATAAAAGTCATTTAAATTCATGGTTTCCACCTCCGGTAATAGTGAGTGTTGGATGACAAGAGAGTTTCTGAGGATACAAAAAAACCCGTCTCTAAAAATAGAGACGGGTTTCCCGCGGTACCACTCTTCTTCCCCAAACAGGGCAGCTCATCAGATAACGGGATGTACCCGGCATACCCTACTGAATGGTTCAGATATGCTTCTCCAAAGTGCGCTTCATTTTAAGGGGAACACCGGGCTCCCACCATCCCCGGTTCTCTGAAGTTCTGGCCTCAAAATTACTCTCTTTGTCATCGAACTTATTATTGTTGTAGAGTATTATACACACTTCCCTTGCGAAAGGAAACCTTTCAGGGAAAACTTTAAGAATCGTCAGAAGAAAACATATAATTTTTATGGTAAAACCTCATGCTGAACACCAAACCAAGAGCGAGCATGTTCCCCATTAACGCGCTCCCTCCATAACTGATGAAAGGAAGGGGGATACCTGTAATCGGCAGAAGCTGAATCGTCATGCCGATATTCTGGAATACGTGGAAGGTGATCATGCTGATGACACCTGCACACACATAAGCGCTGAAAGGCTCTTTAATATCAAGTGCCGTTTTCGTCAAATGATAGATTAACAGGAAGAACAAGCTGATGACGATGCTCGCGCCGATGAATCCGAATTCTTCCCCGATGACACTAAAGATGAAATCGGTATGGTTCTCAGGGATATACACCTGCTTATCCTGGTAGCCTTTTCCGAATACCTGTCCGGACCCAATGGCTTTCAGGGAGTTGACCAGGTGATACCCTTCTTGTTTTTGATAATTGTAAGGATCAAGCCATGAATAGATCCGGCCGAACTGATAAGGCTGGACGTTGAGATACTTCTCCAGGATCTGGGGAGCATACACGACCAAAGCAAGAATCGATCCTCCGATGGCAGCGGCCCCTGTAAAAATAGGAACAATCAATTTCCATGTGATCCCTGAGACCAAAATCAATCCGCTGACAATCGCAATGATTACGAGAGAGGTCCCTAAGTCGGGCTGCTGCATGATCAATCCGAGAGGGACTAGCGCAACGACACCAATTTTCATGAGTAATATGAAATCACTTTTGATTGTTTTCTTTGGGTTATCCTCATGGTGGCTGCTGATCACCCTTGCGATGGCAAGAATCAAAAAGGTTTTCATGAATTCAGAAGGCTGGATAGAGCCGATGCCGGGCAGTTCAAACCAGCTTTTCGCACCATTTCTTAGAGGTGCTATGCTTGATGGAGCGATGATTAATATAGTAAGTAAAAACAGTCCGAAGCCATAAGCATACCAGGCCAGTCTTTTATATTGATCCGGATCAAACAGAAGGGCGAACCCGATAAGAATAAACCCGACGACATACCAGAAGGCCTGCCTTAGTACAAAGTTGTAGCCGGCGTACTGGCCGGAAGTCTGGGCGCTGCTGATGGCAATGACACTGACAATGAAAAAAAGAAACAATAAAAAAATTAATCCCCAATCGATTTTATCTGAAAAACGCTGTCGGGTTTCCATTTGCATTCACCTAAATTTCTAATTGAATTCTATAATACAGTTTAATGTAAGTACGTGAAATTTGAAAATGTTTTCGGTTAGTAAAATTTTGGGTGGAACATAGAGAGGTTCAGGACAACCCGGACTCCTGCCCCTGTAAAATCATACTGCGCTTAAAGGCTCAGTTCCCAATTAACTCTAACAAAGATAGTTTATATGAACAATGATCAGTTAGCAGGAATTTCAGTATGAACTTTGTCTCAGTCTGTGTTTCTATTACCCGAAAATAGAATTTTAAAGCTTTCGGCACAGAGGTTCTGTTCTGGAGTATGTCAGGCCCAGCCTCTCTTGGGGGTGAGGTGAGAGTTAAGAAATGAGACTTACATGGCAGCCGGGCTTCATAGGCCCGTTATCTAGGGGGAATAACGACCTCACTGGCCCGCAAAGTCCCGATGCAGTCTGTTATCCAAGGGGAGTGGCCATCTCACTGGCCCGCAAAGTCCCGATGCGGTCCGTTATCCAGGGGGAATGACCATCTCAATGGCCCGCAAAGTCCCGATACGGTCCGTTATCCAGGGGGAATCGCCATCTCAATGGCCCGCAAAACCCAAATACAGTTACCCAAGGGCTCCCCATCTAACGGCCCCTCATAACAAACAAAGCACTGTGTAAAATATACACAGTGCGAAAAAGGATGGCTACTTCAATGATTTAATAAAGAACGAAGCAATGCCAAAGTAAATTAACAGAGACAGGATGTCATTGATAGTCGTAATCAGAGGTCCGGAGGCGACAGCGGGATCCACTTTTAACTTGTATAGTATCAAAGGGATTACGGTACCGGCCATCGTCCCGATAATCAGGGTTAGCAAGAGGGACGCACCCACAACAAACCCCAATATCAAACTGCCCTGCCACACAAACGCTATCGCAGCAATCAACAGAGAACAGGTAATGCCGATAATTATAGCAACCCAGAATTCACGGCCGATCAACTTTATCACGGTTTTCGTATCAATATCACGGGAGGCAAGTCCGCGGACCACTACAGCCAAGGATTGTGTCCCTGTGTTGCCGGTCATTCCGGCAATCATCGGCATGAAAAAGGCGAGAGCCACAGCCTGAGATAAGGTCTCTTCAAAAGAAGCGATGATGCTCCCGGAAACCAAGCCGATAAATAGAAGCAGGATCAGCCACGGCAGCCGCCGGTAAGCCGCGACATGAGATTTGGTATCAAAATCAATGGCTTTACCGGAAGCTGATAATTTTTCAATATCTTCATTTGCTTCCTGGATGACCACGTCGAGGATGTCATCAAATGTAATGATTCCTTTTAAGACCCCATCTTCATCAATAACTGGAATGGCCAGAAAGTCATACCGTTCAATCAGTCTCGCAGCTTCTTCCTGGTCGGATTCAAGTCCAATGGAAATGACCCGGGTATACATGATGTCTTTGATCATGTGCTCGGGTTCGGCCAGGAGCAGGTCTCTATAGGACACGACACCGACCAATTTCCGTTCTTCATCAACCACATACAAATAGTTGATAGTTTCCGCAAAATCAGCGAAAGACTTTAATTTTTCAACTGCTTCTTTGACAGAATAATAGTTCCGGATCCAGACAAACCGGTTTGTCATCAGTCGGCCTGCTGTTTCCGGCGGGTAAGTCATTATGTCCTGGACGATCAAAGACTCTTCTTTCGTCATGCCGGAGAGGAATTGTTCAACTCTCCCAGGTGACATGTTATCGAGCAAAGAAGCAATATCATCATTATCCATGTCATCCAGAACCTTGCCGGATCGTTCCTTTCCAACCTTTTGCAGTGCAGAAAACTGCTCTTCTGGAGATAGTTCCTGAATCATATCCGCCAGAACGGGTATGGTTAATTGTAAGAGAAAGCGAACCTGGTGTTCTTCGGGGAGACTTGTATATATAGAAGCCATATCATACGGCTGCAGCTCTTCTAAGATCCGCTGCAGATCCTTTTTTCTGCCATCTTTAAGAGCTTTGATTATTAGCAGAGTGAGCTGGTCTTGAGGCAATGTTTTAGACATGATTCGACCTCTTTTCAGTAAAGGTTACATTTTCTATTATAATCATAAACCGGATTAGAAAAATGTAATGATAATAAAATATTATTTTCGCCAAAGTTTGATAAAATTAACGGTATGAACTCGGATTCCAGAATAAGGGAAGTGGTACAACTGAAACAAAATGGCAATTTCAAAGACGTCATCTATGTACATCAAAATGAAGCGCTCCAATATGTGATGTCTTACGGTTTGGAGTTTCGGGACTTTTCACAGAATCTTCCGAACCCCCTCAATCATCTGCTGATGATCAAGCACCAATTCGATCATGGCTCTTTTAATATGAATACAATGATGGAGTATACAAATAAGAAAGAGGTCAGTAAATTAGCTGGAGACAATATATACAGTTACGGGGATTTCTGCTGGATCGATTTTGAGGAAGTGGATGGCCTGGATCAGCTGAGCGGACAGGAACTCGCTGAAATCCTTTATCTGGGACACACCAAGCAGAGCCTTAATTCTCCTTTTTATTCAAAACTGAACAACCGTTTCGTCTATCTTGCTCATGACGATGGCTGGTTCAATAAAGTTTATTACCGCTATACAAATGACTTTTACCAAATGTTGGGTAACTCCATCCCGGGTAAACTGCTGCATCAAAAAGGGGAGAAGTCGCTAAAACGCCTGCTGCCCAGCCAAAAGATTACCGGTCTTCCGCCAATTCCAACAGAAGTGATTTATACAATAAAGGAAAAGATTAAAGAAGGAGTCGCCATCTCTCTTGAAAAGACGGTCAAAGGGAGAGCGAGCCTCAAGATCCCGATGTGGGTAATGGGAGACTATATGCATATGGACTCCATGTACGAAGACTATCAGGTGCGTTCAGCCAAACAGCCTTACGCCTACTTCGTCTTTGACAAAAAGGCCAAAGAATGGAGCCTTCATATCAACTAAGAAACCAGATTAAGCATCAGTGCTTAATCTGGTTTCTTTGATGCTTAGTGCGCGAAAAGGGACAGTCCCTTTTGGGTTTTAAAGCATTACAGGGAGAAGTGCTAACAAAATGAGCCAGGCTCAAAAAGCAGGAAATGAGCCAGGCTCAAAAAGCAGGAAATGAGCCAGGCTCAAAAAGCGGAAAATGAGCCAGGCTCAAAAAGCAGAAAATGAGCCAGGCTCAAAAAGCAGGAAATGAGCCAGGCTCAAAAAGCAGGAAATGAGCCAGGCTCAAAAAGCGGAAAATGAGCCAGGCTCAAAAAGCRGAAAATGAGCCAGGCTCAAAAAGCAGRAAATGAGCCAGGCTCAAAAAGCGGAAAATGAGCCAGGCTCAAAAAGCAGAAAATGAGCCAGGCTCAAAAAGCAGGAAATGAGCCAGGCTCAAAAAGCAGGAAATGAGCCAGGCTCAAAAAGCGGAAAATGAGCCAGGCTCAAAAAGCGGAAAATGAGCCAGGCTCAAAAAGCGGAAAATGAGCCAGGCTCAAAAAGCAGAAAATGAGCCAGGCTCAAAAAGCGGAAAATGAGCCAGGCTCAAAAAGCAGGAAATGAGCCAGGTTCAAAAGGCAGGAAATGAGCCTGGCTCAATCCAGCCCCAGAATCACACCCTCAAAAACTCAGGCTTCTTCTCTTCCCATTCTTCGCGGAGAATGCCCATCCGGATAGAATCGTAATATTCTCCATTATAATACCGGCATTTTCTTAGACGTCCTTCAAGGATCATGCCGACTTTCTCCGCAGCTTTCATCATCCGCTCGTTACCCGACCACGTGGTGATGCCGACACGAGGAATATCGAGTGTCTGGAAAAGGTGTTCTACCCACATGGCCAGAGCTTCAGTTCCATATCCGCCATTCCAATAGTCCGGGCGGTATATCCCGATACCAGCTTCAAGCCACTTGGTATCTTGATTTTCCCAATAATAATTGACAGTGCCGATGAGTGTGTCATCAACCAGGATGGCCATTCTCTGATTGTCTCTGCCTTCTTTGATCTTTTTGGCAGTCCCTTTTATGTAAGATTTATAGTTTGGCCTGCTGAAAGGAAAGTAAGGAGCATCCCAGTTTTTCCATTCGGGCAGAGTACCATCTTCACCGTAAATCAGCTTGAATAACTCGGGCAGGTCTTCCGGTTCGACCATTCTCAATGTCACTTTTGGTCCTTTGATCATTTTTCTATCTCTCCCAGCTTCTATTATCAGATAATTGATTCTACTTATATTTAACCATATCTGGCCCTGTCTCTAAAGAAAATTCCCTTTCTGAAAGAGGAGAACATCCCTTTTCTACTTGCCTAAAGGGATGTCTCTAGTGATTGAAAATAAATTTTCCAAAGATTAATACAAATGGCAAAATAGTTCCTGAAAAGAGCCTTTTTAAAAGGAATTCCGTTGTGGAAATCGAATAATGAGAAGAACACATTAAAAGGAGGATCATGATGAACCTTAAACTGGGCTATATCATTTTGTATGTAGAAGATCTGAATAACACCATCCACTTTTACAGAGACCTTCTTGGCCTTCCTATCAAAATGGAGGCAGGGACGTACATAGAGCTGGAAACAGGCGGAACGACCCTTTCTTTTAATACCAGAGAATCGGGGAGGGAGATCACGGGATTGCCGATACCGGACAAGAAACGGAAGGAACAGACTTTTGAAATCGGCCTGGTCACAAAGGATGTCCAGGAAATCGTTGAACAGCTGAGGGAGGAAGGGGTAACTGTTCTCCTGGAGCCTGCAGAAAAACCTTGGGGCCAAGTGGTTGCCTACGTTGAAGACCCTGACGGACATTATATAGAGATTTGTACCCCTTTATAAAAATGATTCTGCAGAGAATAGGATAGGCTGCGTGTTGAGGTACATAAGTGGTCTGGAGAAAGGGTTTTGAAAGAATATATTTCCAATCAGGGATGGAGCCATAATAGGTTTCGTCCTCTTTGTTTGCCTGTGAATTTATTCCAGCACCCTCACGACCCACATCCAGCTGCAGCGCCTTAGGCCGTACCCACTGGAACGGACTCAGCCCCTCGTAATCAATAACCCAAAGAGAATAAAAGGATAGAGCGCCTTTTTTTCTCTTTGGAACATTTGCCTGTCGGGGCTGGACAAGGCGCTTCCGCTTTTGATCCGTCCAGCTGCAGCGCCTAGCCCCTCGGGGTCAAATAACCCAAAGAGAATAAAAGGATAGAGCGCCTTTTTTTCTCTTTGGAACATTTGCCTGTCGGGGCTGGACAAGGCGCTTCCGCTTTTGATCCGTCCAGCTGCAGCGCTTAGCCCCTCGGGGTCAAATAACCCAAAGAGAATAAAAGGATAGAGCGCCTTTTTTTCTCTTTGGAGCATTTGCCTGTAGGGGCTGGACAAGGCGCTTCCGCTTTTGATCCGTCCAGCTGCAGCGCTTAGCCCCTCGGGGTCAAATAACCCAAAGAGAATAAAAGGATAGAGCGCCTTTTTTTCTCTTTGGAACATTTGCCTGTCGGGGCTGGACAAGGCGCTTCCGCTTTTGAATATAAATCACATGTTTACCACTCAGCAAGAATAGGATAGGTAGTAACAAAATCTTTAAGCTGGGGATGGGGTATTTCATGATTAGAGTAGCAGGAAGGCAGATCCAGCAGGTTGGCTCATTGAATTTGGGAACTATCGAAGAAGAGATTGCGAAGAAAATCCTTGATGCTAAAACCGTTTATTCTTACCCTTCAATGAAGGACCTTTTATTCGAATTGAAGACCCGCGGGAATATTATAGAGAGTGCAAAGGAAATGAGCGAGAGCAAAGTGGTATTCACGACCTTTCAGTATGCTGCTTGTAATCCGGCCTATTGGGATTTGACGGCTGCGGGCGGATTCAGGCTCCGGCAGGGTGTGAGACCCTCTGAAGCGGTCCGGGATATTTACAGAAACAGTGCGCTCTATGCGTTCGAATGTGCAACAGCTTGTGTAATCATCTTTTATCACGCTGTCTTGAAAAGCATCAGCCCATCAGCTTTTGATTCACTTTTTCAAGACATTTATTTATACAGCTGGCATGCCGACCCGGATCTGGGAGTCAATACTCTCTACGGTGATCATTACTTGCCCGGGGATGTTGTATATTTTAATAATCCAGACTACAGTGCAGAAAACCCCTGGTACAGAGGGGTGAATGCGGTTGTGCTGGAAGACGGCCAATTTTTTGGGCATGGATTCGGGATAAGCTCTTCTGAAAAAATCATTGAATTTTTAAACGAGGTCAGAAATCCGGATAGCAATCAGCCGGCCTATTTGGCAAATTTAGTGACCAGGCCGTCTTTTACCAACTTAGAACAATATGGAACTGTACAGAGGGACAGGAAATTCAAGCAGCACATCGTTATCCATCATAACAAGAGTTCATTATCCTGCACTCGCCATCGTGCTTACCTGAATAAAGGGCTGTTCACTTAATCGAGTCATTCACCCAATTTTTGGGTTGACGGGCTCATAATCCGGTTATGCGGAGTATGATAGTTAGTGATAAATATGCCCTATAAGGAAGTGACAAAGAAATGTATGGAAATGTAAATGCAGCACCTGTAATGGGGGCTAATGTCAATATGGCTCCTACAGCTGTTTCTCCGGCGTATACTTCGCCATCTTATGGTTATTGTGCACCTGTGGCTCCAGCCCGTGGATATGGGGACTTTGTATTGATCGTCGTGTTGTTCATCCTGTTGATCATTGTTGGTGCCTCTTTCGTCCCTAAGTGCTAATAAAGAAATGAAAAATCCCTGTACATTTTATCTGTACAGGGATTTTTTGAGTTCAGCGCTTTGTTTCAACTTTGCTGCTCGTCTGGAAAAGAGCCTTGTTCAAAGAGATAGTATTTTTACGCAATGGAGGTATACAGCTCTTGGAGTTGCCGCGACTTGTCTCAGCATCAGACGGTTTCTCTCTCGGGCTTTTTTGCGAGCAGGGAGAACACGATACCTATCGCGGGCAGTATCAGCGTCAGCAGCAGGATTTCAGAATAGCCATTGAAGGTATCGTAGGCAAAACCGAAAGGCAGCGGACCGAAAGCGGAGCCAAGTACCATTACAGTTGTCGCAGTTCCTTTAATGCGGCCGAGTGCTAATCGGCCGTAGTAACTCGGCCAAATATAGGTCAGTGCAATCCTTTCGAACCCTCCGCTGATTCCCCAAAGGATGCCGAAAACGATTGCCAGCCAAGGTGTTTTGGTAACAAACAAGAACAGGATGAAGATAATTTCTCCAAGGAAGATCCCGGCAAGTACGTAGTTGACTTTCACTTTATCCAGGACCCTTCCGGCAAACAGCGTGACAGGGAAGCCGACAAGGGCCATCAGGCTAAGTACGATGGCGGCAGAACCTGCTGAAAGGTCATTCCACTTGAAGATGGAGATGAGGTGGAAGGTAATGCCGGTGTTGACCAGCGCTGGAATGCTCACACAGAATAACAGCAGCCAAAATGCTTTCGTCTTCACTGCCTCCTCGAATGTCCAGTTATCTTCTAGTTCTTCTTCCTCTTCGTCCAGGTTGTCAGCCCTGACCTGCCTTCCATCAGGAAGAAGACCAATATCTTCTGGTTTATTTCGCACAAAGAACAGCGCCAGTGGCGTGAACACGATAAGAAGCAGTATGGCCCAGATGGTCCACGTGAAGCTCCAGCCATATTGAGCCACGAGCCACGCGTTGACAGGAGGGATTGCAGCTGAACTTGCAAAACCTCCGATTGCCATAAAACTCAACGCTTTACCGCGCTTCAAAATAAACCATTGTGGAACAAGGGTGTTTGGAATTAACGTAAGCGAACCTTGGCCAAACAGCCTGATTAGGAAAAAACCGATGAAAAGCATAGTGAGATTCGCCACCATACTGTTCAGCAGGCAGGCAAGGGCAAGTCCGATCCCGACAAATACGAACATTTTCCTCTGCCCAAACCGGTCGATGAACCAGCCTACAAAAAACATACATAATCCGGAAAGCAAAGTAGCAGCAGAATAAATAGAAGAAACCTGAGAGCGGCTCCAGCCGAAATCTTCAATATACCGGTCGATGAATACAGAAACAGAATAAGTTTGGCCGGGCCCTGAGAAAAAGACGGCCATTCCAGCTATGGCGACAATGACCCAGCCGTAGTAAAATTTCGTATGTATAGGTGCATTTGAGCTCATATTGAAAACCTCCTTTCAATAGGATAGCAAAATTACTCACTTCCATTGTAAAGATAAGGCTTCAAAAACTTAATTTCATTCTGAATAATTAAACTTCTGTAAAAAATATTTTCTTTAAATAAAGGTGAATATAGAAGAAAATTGAAGATATCTGAAGGATATATACAAAATTACCGCTTACATAACCCCTTGTGAAGTTGCCCGATTGAAGGTATGATAACTCATGTTTTGGTCGGTGTCTTTTCTACGGGAAAAGAAAAATAATAAATAGAGTGCTATTTTCGTATCATTTGCTGCTGCATATGGAAACTTTCCTGATTGATGAAGAAGTTTTTTCGTGAGGGCTGAAGGAACCGTTGTATCCTTGCAAATAACAGGTGCGTAAAAGAGCATGGAAAGAGGTGCAGGTTTTGTTCAAAAACTATAAAACTGAATGGTTTGGCAATATCAGAGGAGATGTCCTTGCCGGTATCGTCGTTGCCTTGGCTTTAATTCCGGAAGCGATCGCATTTTCCATCATTGCGGGTGTCGATCCGATGGTAGGACTGTATGCTTCCTTCTGTATTGCCGTTGTAATTGCTTTTGTCGGTGGACGCCCTGGAATGATTTCAGCTGCGACCGGTGCGATGGCGCTGCTGATGGTTACGTTAGTCGCTGATCATGGGCTTCAATACCTTTTTGCTGCGACAATTTTAACTGGGGTCCTTCAGATTCTTTTTGGCGTTTTCAAGCTGGGGAGATTTATGAAATTTATCCCTCGTTCTGTGATGGTTGGTTTCGTAAATGCTCTGGCTATCCTGATCTTTATGGCTCAGGTTCCTCACTTTTTACATGAAGGAATGCTGGTGTACGCGCTGATTGCAGGTGCGCTTGCCATTATTTATATTCTGCCTAGATTTACAAAAGCTGTTCCATCGCCGCTGATTGCTATCATCGTCATCTCGATGATTGTCATCTTTGGCGGCTTGGGTGTCAAAACCGTTGGCGATATGGGAGAGTTGACTAGGTCCCTGCCGATATTCTTAGTGCCGGAAATTCCGTTCAATCTTGAAACGCTGGCAATCATTTTCCCTTATTCGATTGCATTAGCGATGGTCGGGCTTCTTGAATCTTTATTAACCGCTTCGATTGTCGATGATATGACAGACACGGCAAGTGATAAGAACCAGGAAAGTAAAGGACAGGGGATGGCAAACATCGTCGCTGGCTTCTTCGGCGGTATGGCAGGCTGTGCTATGATCGGCCAGTCCGTCATCAACGTTAAATCAGGCGGACGCGGACGTTTATCTGCATTAGTAGCGGGTGTGTTCCTGATGTTCCTGATCTTGGTTCTTGGAGACCTAGTGGTACAAATTCCGATGGCTGCACTGGTCGGTGTCATGATCATGGTATCGGTCGGTACCTTTGACTGGGGTTCATTGAAGTCCCTGAAGAAAGCTCCTATCACGGATTCGCTGGTCATGGTGGTAACCGTTTCGGTTGTAGTCTTTACTCATGACTTGTCCAAAGGTGTCTTTGCAGGGATTATCCTAAGCGCGATTTTCTTTGCTGCGAAAATCTCTGAAGTACATGTTCATTCATTTTTTGAGAAACAGACAGGGAAAAAAGTGTACCAGGTTACCGGACAGATTTTCTTTGCTTCAGTAACAGACCTGATTGCTTCATTCGATTACAATGAAAAAGTTGAGAAGGTTGAAATTGATCTTTCCAAAGCTCATATCTGGGATGATTCGGGTGTCAATGCCATTGACCGGATTGTTCTCAAATTGAGGGCGTCAGGTGCTGTGGTCACGCTGAAAGGCATGAACGAGGCAAGCTCAAATCTTATAGATAAACTAGCTGTCCATAATAAGGAAGGCGCTAAGCTTTCTGGACATTAATAGATGTTTTTCTGCGAATAACGAGGAAACATTAAAGGTAGAGCGCACCGTGAATTCACGGTGCGTTTTTTTATTGGTCTACGGATTGGCAAATTTCCTTCTTATCGCATGGAGTGAGTCTAAGTGCGAAGTGGGTGAGTCAGCAAAAGTTATAAATGAGTAACCAAGCATAATGAAAGGCTGTTTTCGTATATATTGTTGCTTTCGGAAAAATCCCAAGAACCTGATTTTTCCCTGTATACTAAGAGTTTTAACTCTAAATTGGGAAGTACCAGATTTCATCTTCGTAATAGGAGTATTTTTTGGAGAGTAGTATCAAATAGCAACAAAGTTTCCGAAAAGAGCCTAATTAAAATAAGGGGAAATATTCCCCTTAACCAAAGTGAAATGAACCATTTTTCCGTTTTTTAAGCAAATAGAGGTAATTTCTCCCTCTATTTAAGCTGTTTTGGGTGCGAGTTTCTTGAATAAGGGGAATTTCTCCCTTTATTTTAGGCTTTGTTAATGAGCGTTGTTGTTTTCCTATTGAAGCGTCCAGCCCTGCGGAGTAATTTTCGCTTTGAAAATTTGTCTGCCGGGCCTTAAACTGACGACACTGAGATGCTTACCAGCCGTCCCGAAGAGCTTCGCACCTGTGAAGCGGAAAATCAGCAGTACCGTCTCAATAAGATGAGCAGCGGGATTCCTCCACCATAGAGACAAAACTCCCTTTGAGACAAAAACCCAGGAAAAAAGACATATTATATAACAAAGTTTGCTGAAAAAAGACAAAAAATTGGGCCGAAAGGATACTGCTGTAAAGGTATTCCTCTGATAGAATAAAAATTAAAAGAGGTGTTGAGGTTGAAATCGATACTGCTGGCATCTGACGGATCGCCGCATGCAAGCAAAGCAGCAGAGCATGTTGTAACTTTACTAAAGGGCGGCACGGAATATAAATTGATGATTGTGCATGTTATCGACCATGAAGCATCCAAGCGCGATGCCTGGCTCTGTATGAATCCCGGAGCAAGGCAGAGAGAACGGGAAGAGAAGTTAAAGCCAGTATGCAACATTTTTGAAAAAGCGGAACTGGCCTACTCTGTCAACCTCACTAAAGGTGATCCGGCCGAAGAAATCATGCTCTGTTCACAAAAGGAAAACGTGGATATGATTGTCATAGGAAGCAGGGGCTTAAACGCCATTCAGGAGCTTATGCTCGGAAGTGTGTGCCATAAAGTTGTTCAAAAAGCCGATAGACCAGTCCTGGTGGTGCGGTGACAGTCACCACCCGAAATATAAGGGAAAATGTCGAATCTTTAACCCATTAACGCACCGAAGGGGACTGTCCCTTTCAGTGCGTTAATGGGTTAAGTGATTTGATGAATAGCCCTCGCACTCTTCCTCCATAATAATCATGTTTGACGGGGAGTGTATGGAGGGTATATTTTACATGCGCCTGAATAGAAGGTGGCAGGACATTCTTCTTAATACATAGTTTAATATTGATAAGGTTAAGCGGCTCAAAAATTCATTCAGAAGGAATCAGCCCAACACTTATTTTGCTTTTCCTATATAATCCTTCTTCCGCTTTTATGCGAAAGTGATAAAATAGAAACATCTTACTTCTTCATTGGAGGCTATACTATGAAAACGAAAATCTGTTTACTATACGGCGGCAAATCAGCTGAGCACCAGGTCTCACTACAGACAGCAAAAGCTGTAATTGGCGCACTTGATAATGATAAATACGATATCCACCCTATTTATATTTCAGAAGAAGGCCAGTGGGTCAAAGGGCCTCAGCTTCAAGGGCCTATTGAAAATGCACAGGAACTGGCATTCACCGAGGGAGAAGCGATTGCTCCCAATGCTCTAAGTACAACCTTAAGCCCGTCAGAAAGTGAAGAGGGCACATTTGATGTCATTCTTCCGCTTCTTCATGGCCCGAATGGTGAAGACGGCACGGTGCAGGGAATGCTTGAGCTTTTGAACCTTCCTTATGTAGGAAACGGTGTCCTGGCTTCAGCAGCGGGGATGGATAAAGTCATCATGAAAAACCTGTATGCCCAGGCTGGAATTCCTCAAGTGAATTATGTCTGGTACTTAAAGAAAACGTGGGAAAGCGACCCTGAAGCCGCTTATCTGGATGTGGAAAAAGAAATCGGCTATCCTTGTTTCGTCAAGCCGGCCAACCTTGGATCATCTGTCGGCATCAGCAAGGCCTCTTCCCGTGAAGAACTTATCCTTGCATTCAAAGAAGCCTTCCAATTCGACCGAAAGATTATCATTGAACAGGGTGTCAAAGCAAGGGAAATTGAGCTTGGGGTCTTGGGGAACGCTGAACCGGAATGCTCTGTGCCAGGTGAAATTCTTCCCAAAAAAGATTTCTATGATTATAAAGCGAAATATGAGGATGGAGACACAGCTCTTATCATCCCGGCAGAAATTCCGGATGACGTTTATGAAGATATGAAGCGCATTGCTGTTGATTCCTTTAAGGCATTGGATTGTTCCGGCTTGGTACGCGCCGATTTCTTTTTAACAGAAGACGGACAGATTTACATGAACGAAGTCAACACAATGCCTGGATTCACTCCTTTCAGTATGTTCCCGCTCCTTTGGAAACACAGCGGAGTCGAGTATCCTGAATTGATCGAGCGCCTTGTCCAGCTTGCAAAAGAACGCCATGCTGAGAAGCAGAACATCAAACATACCATGTAAGGCAGGAAGGGCTGACGATCTACTGGTCAGCTCTCTTCTTTTATACATATTAAAGAGTAACAATGTTGGAAAAAGAGCCTATAATAAAAGCAAATGGGCGTATTGAAAGGGAGATGTCGGAATGATAAACAAGTCTTTAGGCGAATTAGCCAAGATGATTAAAGTAGAGAATGATGTATCGGCATTTAACGATGTAGCGATTCAAGGGGTGTGCATTGATTCCAGGAAGATTGAAAGAGGAAACCTGTTCATCCCTTTTAAAGGCGAAAAAGTGGACGGCCATAAGTTTGTGGAAGGAGCTATTGAGAGCGGAGCGAGTGCGTCACTTTGGGAAAAGGATGTCCCGAATCCTCCAGAAGGACTGCCGATCATTATAGTGGAGGACAGCCTGGAGGCATTGCAGAATCTGTCCACGGCTTACCGCAATGAGCTGGGCCTTAAAGTCGTCGGGATTACAGGAAGCAATGGGAAAACGACCACTAAAGATATGGTGGCCAACCTGCTCAGCTTAAAGTATAAGGTTCAAAAGACACAAGGGAACTTTAACAGCCATATCGGCCTTCCATTGACCATCCTTGATCTCGAAAACGACACGGAGGTTGCCGTACTGGAAATGGGAATGAGCGGATTTGGCGAGATCGAAAAACTGTCAGATATTGCGCGTCCGGATGCAGCTATCATCACGAACATCGGGGAATCGCACCTGGAGGACCTCGGATCAAGAGAAGGGATTGCCAAAGCCAAACTGGAAATTATCAGCGGGTTAAAGGAAGAGGGCCTTTTTGTCTATTACGGAGAAGAGCCGTTATTAAGAGAAAGAATCAACAGTGAATGGCCGTTCAGGGTAGAAACCTTTGGAACGGGACAGCAGAATACATTATATGCTATCGATGTAAAAACAAAAGATTCCGGAAGTGTGTTCAGAGTAAACGGAGACCCTCAAACAGAGATCGTACTTCCGGTGCTTGGAGAGCATAATGTTATGAACGCCCTTGCAGCCATGATGGTCGCTAAAGAATTTGGTGTTGAATACAAAGATATGCCAGCGGCTTTTAAACAGCTTAAGCTTACGCAAATGAGAATGGAAATGCTGGAAGGAAAGCAGGGAGAAAAGATTCTGAATGATGCTTATAATGCCAGCCCTACCTCCATGAGAGCAGCCATCAATCTCCTATCCGGGCTGGAAGGCTTCAGCAAGAAAATCCTTGTGGCCGGCGATATGCTCGAACTAGGGCCGGATGAAGAAACCTACCACTATGAAGTCGGTAGGGAGATCCAAACCGGAAAGATTGACCTCGTCTTTACAATTGGCAGCCTTTCAGAGCATTTGGCCAAAGGGGCGGCTGAATCCATCGGCGAACACAAAGTCTTTTCTTTCGAAGACAAACAAGCTTTGACTAAGAAATTGGAAAGCATCCTTCAGGGTGGCGAGGTTGTCCTATTTAAAGCTTCCCGCGGAATGAAGCTGGAAGAAGTCATTGAACAGCTTACAAACTAAAGGCTGATCAGGAGTGCCTGGCATGAATCTGCATTTTGTGCCAGGCATCTCTCCCAGAATAAAAATTTAGAGGGTTTATGTAGTTAAAAAATATCCCTTCAGTTCACCTAAGGACGATATCTTCAAATCAGCTTCGTGTTCACCTGCCAAAATTTCATCCTCCGTGAGCCAGGCGGCTTTCATGCCGGCTTTGCGTGCAGCAAGAATATCGTTCTCATAATGGTCACCTATATAGAGGCATTCTGAAGGGGCAGTTCCAAGCGCCTTGGCAGCTTTTTTAAAAATGGCAGGGTCCGGCTTTTTGATGCCGGCTTCTTCAGAAATGATGATCGTGTCGAAGTAGGAACGGATTTCGAGGGAGTCGATTGTTTTATTTTGAATGTCTGTCATACCATTGGTGACCATTCCAATTTTATATCCCTTTGTTTTTAAAAAATCCAGGAGAGCAGAAGCTTCATCTATTTCCTGGCAGTGCAGGTGAAAGCTCGTGACATATTCATGAAGCAGTTCTTCAGGTGTCAAAGGCAGACTGAACTCTTGTGCAAGCATGGTGTAGACCTTATCTTTCCAGACATATCCCTTGCACTCCAGTTCAATGAACCGGTCAATATAAGTGTAAGGAATGGCAGAGTGGTGAAGTTCGTTTAAATATCGATGCTGCGCTTTCAGGAATTGCAGCACCGAAGCGTCACGGTCGTGAAGTGTCCTGTCGAGATCAAACAAAATAGCGTTCATGGAGAAGCCTCCTAAAAGAAGAGTTAAGAACCGGCAGCTGCTTAAATGAGATTAGCCCGATAGTTCAATTTGTGCCCATATTTTGACTTAGAGTCTCGCAATCTTCGGAAGACAATTATATATGAACAAAGAAACTCGCCGCCTGTTTCTGAAGCTTTGGTTTCCTTTACTTGAAGCCCGGGGCTCTCACCGAAGGTTTCGACACCTGGAGCGGAAAAATAATTTAAGCAGCTATAAATATAATACCTTGAAAACGGTGATAATGATGAATGGATGTTTAATTATACATGGTTTTACAGGTGGACCTTACGAAGTAGACCCTATTGCACAATATCTGGAACATCATACAGAATGGAAGATTGCTGTCCCGACGCTTCCTGGTCACGGCGAAACCCTCGACCTGAGAGGCAAGAAGGCGGACGAATGGATTGACCATGCTGAAAAAGAATTGCAGTTCTTGTTAGAGGAATGTGATGAAGTGTATGTGATCGGTTTTTCGATGGGCGGTTTGATTGCAAGCTATCTGACTGTCAAATATCCCGTCAGCAAGCTGGTCCTCCTCAGCGCGGCTGCATACTATGTCAACCCGAAACAACTTCTGGCAGACATCAAGGATATGATTCAGGACGTTCTTCGGGGAGAGCTGACCAACAATGAGCTGTATGTAAGATATAAGAAAAAAATTAAAGATACACCTATATCGGCAACCTACCAATTCAGGAAAGTAGTGCTCATGGCGAAGCCCCTTCTGAAGGAAATTGAGGTTCCGGTTTTCATTGCGCAAGGAAAAAAAGACGGCATCGTCCCTCCGAAAAGTGCAGATTTCTTGTATGAAGAAATTACATATAAAGAAAAAGAAAGATATTTTTCGGATGAAGCAAAGCACCTGATCTGCCACAGCGACGACAGTGAAGAGTTGTTTGAAAAGGTGAAAATATTCCTTGCCAAGTAAAGTGAATAGCAAGATAATTTTACTTTAATTGAAATTCTTTTCTATTAGTGGTAACATATCCATAACATTGTTCACATTTTTTTGTGCAAACTCTTCTTTAAGAAGAGTAATTTTTTTTGTAGGGTAGTAATTGTCCCAAATACTTTGCCGATAAGGATAACACGGCTTTCACATTAAATATATTCTCGGTAAGATCCATGTCCCTGATTGCAAGGGAGCTTAGACTATAGCCGGGTTCTCTTTAGGAAAATGTAGACCATGTCAATATAATATATACATCAATAACCAAGGCTTTTTTCGTGAGCTTTGTTGCTATTAGAGTGGAAATATTTCTTTGTATCATTCGCTCCCCTTCAGGATCTTTAGGGAATAGAGCAGATGTCTGCAGGAATCCGGAATATTCCGGGTTCGAAGTGCAACAAATAATGCGAAAACTGTCCTAAACAAAAGGAGAATGAGAAATTGACAAAGTTTTCAGATTTAAACTTAAGTTCTAGTACATTAAAGGCCGTCAACCGCATGGGCTTTGAAGAAGCTACACCAATCCAATCAGGTGCGATTCCATTAGCGCTTGAAGGCAAGGATGTCATCGGCCAGGCTCAGACAGGTACTGGTAAAACAACTGCTTTCGGTATTCCGATGGTAGAAAAGATCGATGTTAAAAATCCGAACATCCAAGGACTTATCATTGCCCCTACTCGTGAATTGGCTATCCAGGTTTCAGAGGAATTATACAAAATCGGCCAAGACAAAAGAATTAACGTTTTAGCTGTATACGGCGGACAGGATATCCAGCGCCAAATCCGTGCGATGAAAAAGAACCCTCATATCATCGTCGGTACACCAGGTCGTATGCTTGACCATATCAACCGCAGAACATTGAAGCTTGGAAGCGTAAGCACACTTGTGTTGGATGAAGCAGATGAAATGCTTAACATGGGATTCATCGAAGATATCGAATCAATCTTGAAGAATGTACCGGATAACCGCCAAACGCTATTGTTCTCAGCTACAATGCCTGGCCCAATCCGTAAAATTGCGAACAACTTCATGACTGATCCTGAAACTGTAAGTGTAAAATCGAAAGAAATGACTGTGCCGCACATCGAGCAGTACTTCGTGAAAGCTCATGAGAAAGAAAAGTTCGACGTGCTTTCCCGTCTGCTTGATGTTCAATCACCTGAGCTTGCAATCATCTTCGGACGCACAAAGCGCCGTGTTGATGAACTGGCTCGTGCATTGACACTAAGAGGCTACTCTGCAGAAGGTATTCATGGTGATCTTAGCCAGGCGAAGCGTATGACAGTTCTTCGCCAGTTCAAAGAAGGCCGCATCGATGTTCTTGTAGCTACAGATGTTGCCGCTCGTGGATTGGATATCTCAGGCGTAACTCACGTATACAACTTCGATATTCCTCAAGATCCTGAAAGTTACGTTCACCGTATTGGACGTACAGGACGTGCAGGTAAAGAAGGAATGGCACTGACGTTTGTAACACCAAGAGAAATGGGTTACCTGCGCATTGTTGAGAAAACAACGAAAAAGAGCATGACGGAAATGAAGCCGCCTAGCTCCAACGAAGCATTAGAAGGTCAGCAGCGCCTTGCGATGGAAAAGCTGGTCGAAACAGTGAAATCCAATGAATTGCAAAACTACCGCGGTATGGCAAAAGAACTTCTTGAAGACCATGACAGCGTAGAAATCGTAGCAGCAGCTCTTCGTCTTATGACTAAAGAGCCGGATGACACTCCAGTCCAAATCTCGGAAGAAAGACCTCTTCCGAACAAAGGCGGACGCGGCGGTGGGAACCGTGACTACAAAAAAGGATCTTCTTCACGCGGAGGCAAAGGTGGAGGAAGACAAGGTTACTCTTCTTCCAGAGGCCGTTCTAAAAACCCTCGCCGTAAGCAGCAGAGAGAATCTTAATATCGATAATGAAACCATTTCCTTCGGGAGATGGTTTTTTTATTATGTAAAGATGTCGAAATTTGTTGTTTGGCCGATAAACAGTCCTTTTCCGCCGATAAAAGCTGCCATGCCGCCGATAAATCTCTAGGTTTGCCGATAAAGGTTCGCAAAGTGCCGATAAATGCCAGGTTACCGCCGATAAACCCATTTTAAGTATTTTGCAGCGCCAAGACCCTGATAGAAATCACTTCGTTGGCAGATACTATTCCCAAAAAGGCGGGTGCAGAAATGACAATAGTTCGACTTGGATATGTAGCGATGAGTGTGCACCTCGAGAATGCATCACCATCCCAGACGATGACGTATAAACAGTTTTCTCAGTTGAAGGATCGGGAGGCGGGCTTGCGAAAGCTCGAGCGGATAGCGGTGAGTAATCTGCAAAACTGCCTGAGACTCCTTAAGCATAATCTGGCTCACGATATAAAATTTTTTCGGTTCAGCTCCAAGCTCATTCCTCTTGCCAACCATCCCGAACTGAAGGATTGGAAATTCATGAGGGCGCTGAAAGAACCATTAGGTGAATTGGGGGATTTTATTAAGGACCATCCCCAGCGGGTCGGGTTTCACCCTGATCACTTTGTCCTCCTCAACACAAATAATAAGGATACTTTGAAAAACACACTGCAAACATTGAAGATACATGAAGCATTGCTGAGAGGGATGGATATTGACTCTAAGCACCGCTGCGTCCTTCATGTCGGAGGGGCATACGAGGATAAAGAACAGGCGCTTGAACAGTTCATCCATAATTGGGGATTGACACCCGTTCCGCTTCAAGAAATGGTCATCCTGGAGAATGATGATACCGTCTTCACACTTCACGATACTTTATATTTATGTGAAAAGCTTGGCATTCCTATGGTTTTTGATTATCATCACCATCTTGCCCATCAAGAAAAAGGCTGGGAAGAAGATTGGGGGAGGGTGGCCGGTACTTGGGAAAACTCGCCGCTCCCTGTAAAAATGCATATCTCGAGCCCCCGTTCTGAAAAGGAGTTCAGGGCACATGCGGAATATATCGATCCTGTCATGTTCATGGATTTTATAAATGGGATTAAAGGTTCTGTCAGTGAAATTGACTGCATGATTGAAGCAAAAAAGAAGGATGATGCCCTGTTCAGACTGGTAGAGGATCTAAAGAACCAGGAAGGACTCCGCTGGATTGATGGAGCCTCTTTTGAAATATTATCGTGAATTGAAACTTAAAAGCCTCTGCAATCGTATACAATGGAGATAGGGAAGAAATCGATTGGAGGAAGAACGATGGTTAGTGAACCAAACACTAGAATTTCAGAAAAGGCACTCCCTGTATGGCGGTGGTCTGGTCTTCTGCACTCAGCTGCCGTCATCATCCTGGCGATAGCTTCGGTTGTATTGGCATTCATTTTTGAATGGAAGCTTTGGATACCGGCAGCGGCCGTTGGGGCTGCTATTGTATATACATATTTCTTTGCATTTTTGCTGCCGGTCATTCGTTGGAAGAGATGGCGCTATGAAGTGAGGGAGCGGGAAATTGAGCTTCAAAGGGGAGTCTTTTTTGTAAAAAGAACCCTAGTCCCTATGGTAAGGGTTCAGCATGTTGATACTGTGCAGGGTCCTCTGCTAAGGAAGTATGGCCTGGCGAGCATAACTATCTCAACTGCCGCCACAACCCACGAGATACCGGCACTGGATATGTACGAGGCAGATGATCTCCGGAATTCCATTTCTTCATTGGCAAGGGTGGCTGAAGATGATGTCTGAGAAGAAGAAGCTTCATCCGATTTCGGCGGTCGCGAACTTTCTTAAACAGCTTAAAGAACTTATTATTCCGTTTGTATTCCTTGTTTTTATCAACAGAGGAGAAAGTGCGGACGGCATTTGGGGCTGGCTTCCGTTCATCATCGGGGCGGCCATCCTGGTCGTTCTGCTCATCGCAGGCATTATCAAGTGGCTCCGTTTTGCCTACTGGCTCGAAGACGGAGAGCTCAGGATTGAATATGGATTGTTCGTTAAGAAAAAGAGATATATTCCATTTGAAAGAATCCAAAGTCTGAATCTGACAGAAGGAATCCTGCAAAGGCCGTTCGGGCTTGTGAAGGTAAAAGTTGAAACAGCCGGATCTACTGATATGAAGCAGGCTGAAGCTGAGCTGACTGCAATCAGCAAAGCGGAGGCTGGAGAGCTGCAGAGAATTATAAATGAAGCGAAAACTGCGAAAAGAAACAAAGCGGCAGAAGAAGAAAATGAGGTTGTCCAGGAATCTGGAGAAGTGATTTTTAAGATGACATTCAGAGATTTGCTGCTGATGGGGACTACATCCGGAGGAGCCGGGGTCGTCATATCCGGTGTGCTTATCTTTCTATCTCAATTTGATGAACTTATTCCATTTGAGAGAGTTTTTAATGAGGTGGAACAGTTTGTCCGCAGCGGCGTGCTGCTAGTAACGTTTGTTGTGATTGCCGGACTTCTTATAGCGTGGGTTGCAGCAATTATCGGGACTCTGATTGTGTATGCTGATTTCACTGTAAAAAAACAAGGAGATGACCTCATCATCACAAGGGGCTTATTGGAGAAAAAGCAAATGACTGTACCGCTCAATAGAATCCAGGGTGTCAGGATGGAAGAGAATATCCTGAGGCAGCCACTGGGCTTTGCAACAGTAAAAATAGAGAGCGCCGGCGGATCGATTTTGGAAAAGGAAAGCAGCACTATTCAAATTCTGCCCATGGTAAAAAAGCGGAGGGTAGCGGAAATCATGAAAGATGTCCTCCCTGAATACAACTTTACCGTCGACTTAATGCCGGTTCCAAAAAGATCATTGAAAAGATATTTATTCAGGGAAAGTTTGCTCGTGTCAGCAGCTGTCATCGGGCTGTCCATCGCCTTTTGGCCGCTCGGTCTCTGGTCCTTGCTGCTATACCTTCCATTTTGGCTGTTTGGCTATTCCAAATACAGAAGTGCGGGCTGGAGCATCAATGACACCCAGCTCACCTTAAGGCACCGTTTTATTGAAAAGAATACGCTATTCATGAAAAAATACCGTATTCAATCTTTAGAAACCACCCAAAATATTTTTCAGGGAAAAAAAGAACTGGCAAATATCAAGGCCATCGTAAAATCAGGCGAGGCCGGTGCAGCCGGGAAGGTCATTGACCTTGATGATGAAAGCGTGAGGAGCATCTATCAATGGTATTATCCGGAGAAGCAGAGTCTTTAAGAAAGCTGCAGGTTAAGGCTGAACCCAGACGCCGAGCTGTGATCTGCCTTTTGGCTTAGCTTGTTAAATAAAAACGGCATCCACTTTGGAAGATTCCAGTGGATGCCGTTTCTTTTATAATATGCCGTGCTGTTGAATGATCATGATAACAGCATCAAATTCCTTTTTGTGAGATTTCATGATGTATAAAGGGATTTTTAACAGCACCAAATTCCCTTTTATGAGATTTAATGTTGTATTACCGGATTTTTAACATCATCAACTTGTGATTTATTAAATTTGATGATGTATAACCGGGCTTTTAACAGCATCAAATTCCTTTTTTGTGAGATTTGATGTTGTATAAAGGGAATTTTAACAGCATTAAATTACTTTTTATGAGATTTAATGTTGTATAACCGGATTTTTAACATCATCAACTTGTGATTTATTAGATTTAATGATGTATAACCGGGCTTTCAACAGCATCAAATTCCTTTTTATGAGATTTGATGTTGTATTACCGGATTCTTAACATCATCAACTTTCTTTAGGAGGCTCACCGCCCGCCTGGAGCGGAAATACATTTCGTTTAATGCAGCCACACTCTTTGCGAAAACAGCCTTTTATAAAGTCTTATGCAGTATAATCCGGTTTTTAACAGCATCAAATGTCTTCTTGTAAGATATCATGGTGTAAACACGGATTCGATGAGCTTCCTGCAGCCTAATACCGATTTTTGACCAAAAAAGGAAGCAGCAGCCATGAGATGATGATCCCTGCAAGCAGGCCGAATAGATGTGCGGTAATATTGATGTTCGACTGAAAGAATGTCATGACCAGACCGATGACGACAATTGGAATGATAACTTGTTTATTTTGCTGTGAAATAAGGTGCTTATGAAACAGGGTCATTCCGACGTAAATGCCGAACAAACCGAATATCGCTCCCGAAGCGCCAACATGATTATAGGTGAGCGGCTTTAAAAAATAGGTCGCGGCATTGGCGATGATGCCGCAGCTGAGATAAACTAGGGTGAACTTTGCTTTTCCCAGCATCCTTTCCAGTGGAGGAGCGAAAAGGATAAGTGAAAAAGAGTTGAATAAAAGGTGGGCAAAGCCTAAATGAACAAAAATGGGGGTGATCAGCCTCCACCATTCTCCGTTGAATATTAACAGGTTGATTCCGGCGAGATGTTCATACACCCAAATCTCGGGAAGAAATGGGATCAGGGTCACACTGAATAATAGCAGGTGAATGAGTACGATAAGAGATACTATTGGATAAAGACGGATGAATTGAGAAAAACTTTCTGTCCGGATAAACATACATTGCCTCCTTTAATAAGGTTATGTTCAGATGGGCATCTTTCCATACATGATTACCATTCTACATGGTGGGGCGGTAAGTGTGTAGTCTGATGTGCAGTAAGGATTCAAGAGGGAAACTTGTACTAATAATATGTTCGTTAAGATAAAAATAGAATGCGGGGGATTTAGATGATCAGCGGAATCGGCCTGGATATTGTGGAAATTAATAGAATTGCAAGGCTTGTGGAAAGGCAGCCAAAATTCATAAAAAGGATTTTAACGGCGGCGGAGATCGACCATTACACTTCCTTATCTGGAGAGCGGCAGAATGAGTTTCTCGCCGGCAGGTTTGCCGCTAAAGAAGCATTCGCCAAAGCACGCGGTACAGGTATCGGATCAGACCTTTCCTTTACGGATATTGAAGTGAGAAAAGACTCACGGGGCAAGCCGTATATTGCACTTCCTGTTGAGAAAGGTGTGCATCTTTCTATCACGCACAGCAGGGACTTTGCTGCTGCGCAAGTTATTATTGAAAAGGTTTGAAAATCACATTTCGAAATGGGATGGCCTCATTTGGCTATGGGGGTTCCGGTAGAGACCGCGTGGGAGTGCCCTGTATCTTGTGGTGGTGAAGGGCATGGTTTAGAGACCATGTGGGGAGTGCGCTGTGTCCCGTGCTTGTCTCAAGGGGGCGCTTTAGAGACCGCTTCGGAGTGTGTTGTGCCCTGAACAGGTTTCAAGGATCGGTTTAGAGTCCACGTCCAAGTGCGCAATGCTTTCAACTGGTCTCAAGGGTCATTATAGAGACCCCTTCAGTCTGCGCAAACCAAGCACTTCTTTCATCAACAGGATTAAAGAATCTCTCTAGCCCTCTAATTAAAATTCTATTGAGTATTCAGCCTTCTTAAGCCATCTGTCCACGGAAACCACCACCTCTTTTAGCCACCCCTCTTACCGAATAACTTCCTATGTAAAGTAACAAAATAAACCAACTTCTGCTCTCATTTAATTTTCCTAGCTTGTCATCTTTCCTAGCATAAACGCCAAGGTTGTCTCATATATTCATAGTGCAATAGGAGAGACAAGGCCAGCCGGCAACAGGATTGCTGTTCCTAGAAGGAATTTGGACGGCGGATGGTGAGCGGCTTGAATGGGAACAGTTCATTCTTGCTGTCTGGTTTTCCCCTCTCTCAAATACGTTAACTGAGATAAAAGGGGTTGAAAGGATGAAAAAGAAGTTAGTGGTTTTGGTTGCAGCGTTGTTGGCGATAGTAATGCTTGCAGCTTGCGGAGCTAAGTCACAAGAAGATGTTCTGAAGGATTTGACTGCCAAAGCGGAAGATATGAAGGGATATAAAGCGAAAGCCAAGATGACTCTTCAAGTCGGCGACGAGCCGCAAACCTATGAGGTGGATATTTGGCATAATGATCCTAATTATTACCGCGTGAATTTATCTAATCCTGCAAAAGAACAAAGCCAGATGATTTTGCGCAATGATGAAGGTGTTTTCGTATTGACACCTGCGTTGAACAAAAGCTTCCGGTTTGAAAGCGACTGGCCGAACAACAGCAGCCAGGCTTATCTTTTTGAATCATTAGTGAAGGATATTGAAAAAGACAAAGAAGCCAAGTTCACTGAAACGAAGAGCCATTATGTATTTGAAACAGCTACAAGGTATCAAAACAGCCAGATGCTTCCTGTCCAGGAAATCAGCTTTAACAAGAAGGATTTGACTCCGGCATCTGTAAAAGTGATGGATGCAGACCGCAATGCGCTTGTGACAGTTGAGTTTTCTGAGATGGACACAAAAGCGGCGTTTGATAAAAACGACTTTGATATGAAGAAAAATATGACTGGAGCTCAGCTGGAGATGCCTGTAACGGCCAGCGTGGGAGACAGTGAATTCACCGTCAACTACCCGCTTGCAGCTGCTGAAAAAGGGGCAGAGCTTGTTGAGGAAAAAGAAGTGAAGACGGAGGATGGAAAACGTGTAGTCCTCACCTATGATGGTGAAAAATCATTTACTCTGGTACAAGAGAAATCAACTGTCGTTCCGGCTGTGACGGTTTCCACGACGGTAAACGGTGAGATCCAGGATCTTGGGTTTACGGTTGCTGCCATGACAGACCGCTCTATTACCTGGACATATGATGGCGTTGATTATATGCTCGCTTCCAATGATTTGACTCCAGAAGAAATGACGGAAATCGCCCGTTCTGTTCAAGGGTCAATGGTGAAATAAATTTTTCGAGGAGCTGCTCTAATAGGGCGGCTCCTATTTTATGATGAGTGTGAGCGGTGTACTCTCAGCCTCTTTCCGTCGTCTTGATGTTTATTTAATAACAATTTCAAAAAACATCGTCATTATTCACCTAAATTACCCTTTAAGGCATGATTGGTTAAAGAAAATCGTTGTATCCAAATCGGCAATCTAAGATCTGCCTTTTTTAAAAGGCTCTTTGCGTAAACTTTGTTGCTGTTCGATACTAATTCCAAAAAAACTAATCATATTTCACCTTAATGACCTGGTAATCATGAAAAGAAAAGAGGTGCTTTTCCCGATTAGAGAGAAATCCCAACCAGCAATCTATTCGAAAACAGCTTTTTAAAACGGATTCAGGAATGATAATTAATATTCTGTATCTGTTCATCATGAGGCTGTTTCTTCTGGAAATTGAATTCTTTTTAGGCTGCCGTTAGATAAATCAGTTTGGTATTTGATATAATTTTTAATCATAATGTTTTTTAACAATCTTTTTCCGGCAAGCGCCAGGGTTTCAAAGATTGAGAAACTGGCGGTTTTCGGAGGCGGAAGGGAAAGTAGGCTTTGGCAGCCGTGTCGCCTAAATAAAATGATACCGGAATGCCTGCAGTTTTTTTCACAGGAAGAGGAAGTGAATTCAGTGATAGCTCAAACCCGTTTTTTCAGAGATACTTGGGTGGAAATTGATTTAGATAATTTATATAAAAATGTTCAGAATATCAAACGGCATCTGCCGAAGGATGTTACCATGTTTGCGGTGGTTAAAGCCAATGCCTACGGACACGGAGATGTCCAGACTGCCCGGACTGCATTGAAAGCAGGAGCTGGCGGACTTGCTGTGGCGTTTTTGGATGAAGCCATCTCGCTTCGGGAACACGGGATTGATGCCCCGATTCTGGTGCTTGGGGCCACAAGGGCGGAGGATGCATTCCTTGCATTGACGCATAAGATTTCGCTGACCGTTTTTGATTATGAGTGGCTTCAATCCGCAAAAGAGTACCTGATGAATGAAGAAGGAGTGCTGAACCTCCACATTAAGTGTGATACCGGGATGGGGCGCATCGGGGTGCGGACTTCGGAAGAACTCCAGGAAATTGAAAAGTTTATCCGTCAGGGAGATAAATTCCAGCTTGAAGGGATATTCACCCATTTCGCTACGGCTGATGAGTTGGACAGGCAGTACTTTGACAGGCAGTTGAACTCTTTTAAAAAAATGATCTCATGTCTGTCTGAACAACCCCGTTACATCCACAGTTCAAATAGCGCGGCAACGCTTTCTCATCCTGAATCTCATTTTAATGCTGTCAGAGCCGGGATAGCCATGTATGGGCTTTCGCCGTCGGAGGAAATGAAAAGCTATCTGCCATTTTCATTGGAACAAGTCTTCTCCTTGCACTCCAGGGTTGTCCAGGTAAAAGAATTGCAAGCCGGTGAAAAGATCAGCTATGGCGCTACTTATGAAACAGTAAAAAATGAATGGATCGGAACCCTGCCGATAGGCTATGCAGACGGCTGGTTAAGGAGGCTTCAAGGGCAGGAGGTGCTGGTAGACGGGATACGTGTCCCGATTGTAGGGCGTATCTGCATGGATCAGTGCATGGTCAGTCTTCCTGCTGAACTTAAGCCCGGAACAAAGGTGACCCTGATCGGAAGGCAAGGGGACGATTTTATATCAATGGATGAAGTCGCCGGAAAGTTGGATACCATTAATTACGAAGTGCCTTGCGTGATTTCCAATCGTGTACCAAGGATTTATATCAAAGACGGCGCCCCTGTTGAGGTATCCAACCAGCTCCTGTCCACAAGCGGGTTTTATAAAAATTAACTCTTCGGAACTGTCCGGCCGCCTTTATTGCAAAGGTTGACCGCGGGCTTCCACAAGTTCTCGGGGACTAGAGGATATCAACCGCTTTCAGCTGCACCTGCAAGCAGGGCAGCTCATGAATCAATTTCAATCTCATAAGATTTCGGCAGATCAGGTAAAAGATGCATAATTCTCCAAGGGATAGGCCGATAATAGAGAAGGATTTTATTTATGTCTTTTATCTTGAGGCAATTGATGGTATGATAGTCATGGTAGTAAAACGAAACGGTTTATAGTGATTGGTGGAGGTGTGGTTTGTGTCGGATTCCAGCACAACAACAGAAATCTTAATTCGCTTACCGCAACAGCTCGTTACAGAATTAGACGGCTTTGCAGAACAAGAAAATGTTAATCGCAATGAGTATATCTATCGTGCGACTAAAATGTATCTACGTGAACGTAAGAAGCGCCAAATCCGTGAAACAATGAGACGCGGATATATGGAAATGGCAAAGATTAACCTTGCCATTGCTTCTGAAGCCATCCAAGCAGAATATGAGGCAGAGCATACAGTCGAACGTTTAGTGAGTGGAGGCTAAGCCTTTGATTGTCAAGCGTGGTGACGTCTATTTTGCGGACCTTTCCCCAGTAGTCGGATCCGAGCAAGGAGGCGTTCGGCCTGTTCTTGTTATACAGAACGATATCGGCAATCGGTTCAGTCCCACTGTGATTGTGGCTGCCATCACAGCCCAAATCCAAAAAGCAAAACTGCCTACTCATGTTGAGATTGATGCAAAGCGATACGGCTTTGAAAGAGATTCCGTTATCTTGCTCGAACAGATACGAACGATCGACAAACAGCGTTTAACGGATAAGATTACGCATTTAGATGATGAAATGATGGAAAAAGTGGATGATGCCCTGCAGATCAGTGTGGGCCTCATACAGTTTTGACAAAAGAACGCTCTTCCAGGAAGGGTGTTCTTTTTTGTTGTGCAGGAAAGTGCCTTTCTTAACGGCTATTTTCACAAAGATTGAGGCTGTTTTAAAAGATGGGATTTCCACTCAAGGCGCGCGATGAGCCTTACCGGCTTTGCTTGTATAAAAAGTGGAAGCGCTGAAACTAGATTGGGGGGGTCAACTGCCCGCTAATCCCGCAGGAGATCGCACACCTTCCGTTCCGATCCTTCTATGAATAATAGGGAGGAGGGGGGCATTCAAAAGCTCCAATCTTTTAGAAAGGCTCTTTTCGTAAACTTTGTTGTTATCTGATGCTAATTCCGAAAAACTAACCATGTTAAGAGATGTTAAACTGTAACGATGAAAAGAAAATAGCTGCTCTCCCTCGATAAAAGATAAAACTCTTAGTATCCGGGGGGGAATCCGGCCTCTTGGGATTTGTCCGAAAGCAACAATATATGCGAAAACAGCCTTTAGAAAAGCCTTCTTAATTCATCATTACTGACAGATTAAGTGAGCTGAGGGAGCCATTCTATTGTTCTTTCAGGTTATGTTTATGGCTGGAGTGTGTGCATTGTCTGTTACAAAGTGGACAATATATGACAAATACTATAAAAAAATTTATAATATAAAAGAGATTAGGGGTAAAACATACAATTTGGCAAGTGGAGATTCTGTTTCTTGATATAATGTTCGGGCAGGACAGGGTAGTTCCGGTCGCGGGTATGCCTTCATATATTTTTACTATCTTTAAATCGAGGTTACAACTGGTGCCTCTGACAGGGAACGGAAAATTTTTATGATAAAATGGGGAGGACTAGATGTTTAACGATTTAATTGGAACAATCAAAGATAATAAATCGGAGTTTGTCACCAAATGGATAGAGATGATGAAGGATGAATCAGATGATATTGTGACTGAGGTCGTGTCGGACCAGATTTTTGTAAAGACAAGCCATGAGTTCGTCGACTTGGTCGTCTCAAACCTTGAAGATTCTGATGAATATACTTCAAGGCTTGTGAATTTTTCCGAAAAAATTGTAGGGCTGGGATGGCCGTTAACTTTTGTCACTTCAGGCTTAAGAATGTTCGAACGCATCGTTTATGATTATTTAAGTGAAGATGGGACAATCAACAATGGAAATCATGTGGAAGCTGTAAAGTTCTTTGATAAGTGGCTTTCCCCCATGTACAAAGAAATCGTCAATGCTTATGCTAAGACGTGGGAAAAAACGGTTTCCCTGCAGAAAATAGCTCTACAGGAACTTTCTGCACCGCTGATTCCTGTTTTTGAAAAGATTTCCGTCATGCCGCTTGTCGGCACCATCGACACGGAGCGTGCAAGGCTGATCATGGAGAACCTGCTTACGGGCGTGGTGAAGCACCGCGCGGAAGTCGTACTGATAGATATTACTGGAGTGCCGGTGGTGGATACAATGGTGGCCCACCATATCATCCAGGCTTCTGAAGCTGTCAGGCTTGTGGGTGCTCAGTGCATGCTTGTTGGCATCAGGCCGGAGATTGCGCAGACGATTGTGAATCTGGGCATTGACTTGAATCAATTCAGCACTAACAGCACATTAAGGAAGGGCATTGAAAAAGCCTTGGAAATGACGAATAGAAAAATTGTTTCAACGGAGGGAACAGTGTGAGAATACCAATATTAAAACTGCATGATTGTCTTTTAATATCTATCCAATGGGAACTAGATGACCAAACAGCGCTTCAATTTCAAGAAGACCTGCTGCATAAAATACACGAAACGAGTGCCAGGGGAGTAGTTATTGACATCACTTCCATCGATTTCATCGACTCCTTCATTGCCAAGGTTCTGGGTGATGTCATCAATATGTCAAGGCTGATGGGAGCAAAAGTTGTCATCACTGGAATACAGCCGGCAGTTGCAATCACTTTGATTGAACTTGGCATACATTTAGATGATGTCCTGACAGCGTTGGACCTAGAAAAAGGTTTGGAGAAATTACAACAGGAATTGGGGGACTAGTGAATGGAAATCCAATCCTGCGTTAAAATTACAAATGAGTGGGATATCGTTGCGGCCAGGCAGCTTGGCAGGAATGTAGCGAAGGATTTGGGATTTGGCACTGTCGACCAAGCCCGGATTACCACTGCTATCTCTGAACTGGCTAGGAATATATATCTTTATGCCGGACAGGGGCAAATATGTATAGAGAAATTAAGCGAGAATGGTAAGAACGGGGTTCGTATAATCGCTGTGGACGAAGGGCCTGGAATCAAGGATATCCGCAAAGTGATGGAAGACGGCTTTTCAACTTCTGGTGGCCTTGGAGCCGGACTGCCGGGTGTGAAGCGATTGATGGATGAATTCAACGTGGAGTCAACCCCGGGAGAAGGTACCGATATAAGAGCTACAAAATGGCTCCGCTAGGGGGAGTGACATGGATTTTAGAGAATTGATGGATGTAAAGTATAAAGAAATTATTGAAAACTATTTAAAAGCACAGGATGAACAGGCGTTGTATCTGGGGCAGAAGTTCAGCCGCAAGTCGATTGAACATAACATATCCCCGGAAGAAATTATCAGTCTCCATAAAAGTATCATGCTTGATATGGAGCCGGGTCTGTCCGAGAGTGTGCTTGATTCTTTTGATATTTTACTAGAGGTTATGATAGGTTACGGGTTTGCCTATCGTGAACACCAGAGCCTCCGCTCGAAACAGCAGGAGCTGAACAATGAAATCGAGATTGCTTCCAACATGCAGCAGACCCTGCTAGGCACTACCGTCCCTGAAATAGAGTCATTAGATGTCGGGGCGCTGAGTGTGCCTGCCAAAAGAATGAATGGTGATTACTATCACTTTGTCCAGGATGACAATGACTATATAAGCGTGGCGATTGCAGATGTTATTGGGAAGGGAATTCCTGCGGCATTGTGTATGTCCATGATAAAATATGCCATGGACAGCCTTCCGGAACACAGGCATTATCCAAGTGCTGTCTTGGAAAGCCTGAATAGAGTAGTGGAAATGAATGTGGATCCAAGCATGTTTATCACGATGTTCTATGGTATGTATGATCCTTACAAGCATGTATTCAACTATTCTTCTGCCGGACATGAACCCGGCTTTTTCTTTAATTCCCAAACAAATGAATTTGAAGACCTCGATGCAAAGGGGCTCCTTCTGGGAGTGGACAAGAGAGCCAAGTACCGCCAGTATGAGAGGCCGGTGAATGTCGGCGACCTCATCATCCTGCTTTCCGATGGTGTAACGGAATGCCGGACGGAGGAAGGATTCATTGAAAGAGAAGACCTTGTTGGATATATCGAGAAATATATCCATCTCCCTGCACAGGATATTGTCACCAGTGTCTATAAAGAGCTGGAAAGACTGCAGCATTTCCAGCTGCGTGACGACTTCACTCTCATCATTCTAAAAAGAATTTGTTGATAAATGTTTAAGATCCCCTCAATAGGGTAAACGAATATAGCAATGGATTTGTTCAGAAGAGGTGAAATTGATGAATTTGACGATAGATTTAAATGAAAATGATAAAGTGATCGACGTAAAGGTGAATGGGGAGATCGATGCATATACAGCCCCAAAACTTAAAGATGCACTGAATTCTTCTGCGGAAGAAAAGAATGTGGTCATGAACGTTGATCTTTCCGAGGTTTCCTATATGGACAGTACAGGCTTAGGGGTTTTTGTTGGATTATTCAAAACCATAAATGCAAACGGTGGTCAACTTTACCTAACCGGTTTATCAGAACGCTTAAGACGCCTGTTTGATATTACAGGACTTGGAGATATTATGAATATTAATTCCGAGGTAAAAGGTGGCGTAGAATAATGCAAGATTTTGACTACATCGAGATGAAGATCCCTGCTAAACCAGAATACGTGGGTGTGATCCGGTTAACATTATCCGGAATTGCCAGCAGAATGGGGTTTACCTATGATGCGATTGAAGACTTGAAGATCGCTACAAGCGAAGCAATCACCAATGCGGTACAGCATGCCTATAAGGATGAAACCGGAGAAGTCATTGTCGGATTTGCTTTATATGAAGAGCGGCTTGAAGTTATGGTGGCGGATAATGGTGAAAGCTTCGATTTCAAAAAGACCCGTGAAGAAGTTGGTCCTTACGATGCAGAAAACTCTGTTGAATTCCTAAGAGAAGGCGGGCTGGGGCTATACCTTATTGAAAGTCTGATGGATGAGGTGAAAGTCCACCATCAAGAAGGGGTAACAGTCTTTATGACTAAGTTCCTAGAAGGAGAGCAGGTGGAGACGGATGCCGAAACTATCTCAACCTAACCAGCAAACAAAAGAGAAAGTTAAACAGTGGATAAAAGCATATCAAGAAGAGAACGATGATGAAGCACAGAGTAACTTAGTCCTTCATTATGAAAACCTTGTTATTTCCATAGCCCGTAAATATTCAAAAGGGAAATCCTTTCACGAGGATATCGTTCAAGTAGGTATGATTGGCTTGTTAGGTGCCATCCGCCGTTATGATGATTCTTTTGGAAAGACCTTTGAAGCATTTGCCATCCCTACAATTGTGGGTGAAATCAAGCGGTTCCTTCGTGATAAGACTTGGAGTGTGCATGTGCCAAGGCGTATCAAGGAATTAGGCCCTAAAATCAAGTCAACTGTAGAAGAACTGACCAACACATTGGAGAGGTCTCCAAAAGTTGAAGAGATTGCGGATTATCTTGAAGTGACAGAAGAGGAAGTCCTAGAGGCGATGGAGATGGGCAAAAGTTATCAGGCATTGTCTGTTGACCATTCAATCGAGGCAGACTCAGAAGGAAGTACCGTCACGCTGCTTGATATTGTCGGCAGCATAGATGACGGCTACGAAAGAATTAACCAGAAGCTGGTTCTTGAAAAAGTCCTTCATGTTTTATCAGAGAGAGAAAGGCTTATTATTCAATATACTTACTTGGATAACCTCAGCCAAAAAGACGCAGGAGAAAAATTGGGAATTTCGCAGATGCATGTATCCAGACTCCAAAGGCGTGCTATTAAGAAGTTGAAAGAAGCTATTGACGCAGAAATGAGAAATTCGGAGAGTTATTCTGAATGACCCATTTAATCGAAGATCAAATTGAGGTTTATGCCAAGCAAGTTTCAAAGGGGCAGAATCCATATTGCGGTGACAGCTTCTTTTTTACATCCACTGACGACTACTTTATCTGCATACTGGCAGATGGCTTGGGAAGCGGGAAGTTTGCATATGAATCTTCACATGCGGTAGTAGAATTGGTGGAAAGGCATCACCAAGAAGATGTCTCCACTTTGATGAACTACTGCAATGAAGAATTGATGCATAAAAGAGGCGCAGCTGTGGCAATCATGAAAGTCTACTATGACAGTAATGAGTTTGAATATAGCTGTGTAGGCAATATACGTTTCTATCTTTACTCCTCGCTCGGGAAAATGACATATCCCTTGCCAGTAACAGGCTATCTTTCAGGCAGACCCCAAAAGTATCGAACGCAAAGATTCACTTATGAACCCCAATCTAAATTCTTACTGCATTCTGATGGATTAAATATCACGAATATTAAATCTTTACTTCAGACAAGCAATTCTTTAAGGAAAATCAATGATGAAATCAGCTTGCATCTGGCCGAGCCAATAGATGATACAACTTTTATAGTAGGGAGCTTACTCTGATGAGTAGGCTTTTTCTTTTTGTTTAAGATTCGTTAGTTAGACCTTATTCTCTTGAATAAGCAGGAAAGAAAAATGAGAATCGCCTGTTCAAAGACACTCTCCTTGTAACAAGGGAGGATATCCCTCAGTGGTAATTTATACATAAAAATAACCCCCCTTTAAAATGAATCTCAACCATATCTGCGAAGAGGGGCTGCAGACATTGTTACGTTATGATTTTCTATGACTCAAAAAGCAGCAGAACTGATCAATGTCAAGAAGGAATGCATCGTACTCAAGCCGTATATATACGAAAGGCTATGGTAAACTTGATAAGTATAGAAATAAACTGGAGGTAATGCAGTAGTGTCATTATTAAAAGAAAAGCCAAATCTTATAGAAAACATTTCTAAAGACCTTTCAATCAATATAAAACAGATTAAGAGTGTAATTTCTCTTCTTGATGAAGGAAATACAGTTCCGTTCATTGCCCGGTACCGTAAAGAGCAGACGGGTGCACTAGATGAAGTTCAAATCCGAGCGGTCATGGATGCATGGAATTATGTACAGAACCTGCAAAGCCGTAAAGAAGAAGTACTCCGCTTAATAGAAGAACAAGGGAAGCTCACTACGGAGCTGAAAATCGATATAGAAAAAGCGGATAAGCTTCAGAAAGTGGAGGATTTATACCGCCCGTACAAACAAAAACGCCGAACGAAAGCTACCGTGGCGAAAGAGAAAGGTCTCGAGCCGCTGGCCGAGTGGATGTTATCTTTCCCTGTGAACGGAAGCTGCTTGGAAAGTGAAGCGGAAAAGTATGTATCTGTTGAAAATGAAATAAACTCTGCTGAAGACGCCATTGCAGGTGCACAGGACATCATTGCAGAAATGGTCTCGGATAATGCTAAGTTCAGGGAGTCGATTCGAAATGACACTTTCAAAACAGGTACTCTTGTCACTTCGGTGAAGAAAGATGCTGAGGACGAAAAAAATGTTTTTGAAATGTACTATGACTACAGTGAACCGGTAAATAAAATTGTCCCCCATCGTGTCCTTGCCATAAACAGAGGAGAAAAGGAAGGGATTCTTAGAGTATCGATTGAACCTAATGCAGAAAGGATACACAATTTCCTAGTCAAAAATATCATCAAGAAGGAATCAATAGCTTCTCAATCGATTGAACAAGCCATCGAGGACAGCTATAAACGATTGATTCAGCCTTCGATTGAAAGAGAAATCAGAAATAATTTAACTGAGACAGCTGAAGACCGAGCCATACATATCTTCACGGAGAACTTAAGAAACCTCCTGCTTCAGCCGCCTCTAAAAGGAAAAAGGGTGCTTGGAGTTGACCCGGCATACCGGACCGGCTGTAAACTGGCAGTAGTAGACCAGACAGGAAAAAAGCTTGATATTAGTGTCATCTACCCTCACCCACCAAAAGCGAAAAAGGAAGCAGCAGTGGAGGTCTTCAAAAAGACTTTGCAGACACATAACATTGAAATTGTCGCAATTGGAAATGGGACTGCTTCGAGGGAAACGGAGCAGTTTGTAGTAGATATTCTTAAAGATGTCGATATGGACATCTCTTATCTCATCGTGAATGAGGCTGGAGCTAGTGTGTATTCTGCTTCTGACATTGCCCGAGAAGAGTTTCCTGATCTGCAAGTAGAGGAGAGAAGTGCAGTTTCCATTGCCAGAAGGCTGCAGGATCCGCTGGCTGAACTGGTGAAAATTGACCCGAAATCAGTTGGGGTGGGCCAATATCAGCATGACGTTTCGCAGAAGAAACTAAACGAATCCCTCACTTTTGTAGTGGAAACGGTTGTTAACCGAGTTGGGGTGAACGTCAATACCGCTTCTTCCTCTCTGTTGCAGTATGTGGCTGGTTTATCTAAAACAGTTGCTAATAATATTGTTAAGCAAAGAGAAGAGGAAGGAAGAATTAATTCAAGGAAACAATTAAAGAAAATCCCGAGGCTTGGAGCGAAGACGTATGAGCAATGTATCGGGTTCCTTAGGATCATGGATGGAGAAGAAGCTCTTGACCAGACGCCAATCCACCCTGAAAATTATGAAGAAGTGAGGAAGCTGCTGCGTAAACTGGACCTGGATGGAAGTGCTCTTGGAACAGAAGAATTGAGAAAGAGAATGGAAGGGCTTAACTTGGAAGAGTTATCAGAAGAGCTTGGCATTGGTAAGCTGACACTGAAAGATATCGTCGACGCTTTGGTAAGGCCGGGCCGAGATCCAAGGGACGAGCTGTCCGCGCCTCTGCTTAAGAAGGATGTATTGAAACTAGAAGATCTTCAGCCTGGCATGGAACTGCAAGGAACGGTACGAAACGTAGTAGATTTTGGAGCGTTCGTGGATATTGGAGTCAAACAGGATGGGCTTGTTCACATATCCAAACTGCGTAAAGGATTTGTCAAACACCCGCTCGATGTCGTGTCAGTAGGAGATGTCGTTACGGTTTGGGTAGAAAGTGCTGACGTGAAAAAAGGAAGAGTAGCGTTGTCCATGGTAAAGGAATAGAGAAACTGGACCATACAGGCCATGTTATTAGTGTTGATGAAACATTGCTTCTTGGCCAGTTCACTCTGCCCGTTCCAAGGGTTTATTAAACACTGCAGTTAACTGCAGTGTTTTTTTCTATAGAAATACCAGCATTGATTGAGAAGTTTGATCTGATAGCGATCTTTTTCAAAATAAGCCTTGCGCATTTGGCTGACAAGCCAGTTAGGCATAATCAAACCTCCTTATTTTAAAAAATTGAAAAGAATATACAGTCATCGATTGGGCCAACAATTTGAATTTATCCATCATTCTGTTATGAGGCTGAATGGGACAACTGCTATGGATACCTTTCAGGTACAGTAAAAGTTCATTTCTCTAATCTATGCTATAATAGTTTGTCATGTTCACCAAAGGAGTTGAGATAAGTGGAAAACAGTGAACTGCAAAAGCTGGTTGAAGATATATCGAATGCAAGCTTCGGGAAACGGTTCAGGCATCAAGCCTTTTTTAATAGAAGGCTGCGCACTACTGGCGGCCGTTATATGCTTAGATCACATAACATTGAGATTAACATCAAGTATTTAGCCGAGCATGGAATGACAGAACTGACAGGCATTATCAAGCATGAGCTATGTCATTACCATTTGCATATAGAGGGAAAAGGATACAAACACCGGGATAAGGATTTCAGAGATTTAATGAAGGAAGTTGGTGCCCCAAGGCATTGCAATCCATTGGAATCACAAATACAGAAGAAGCGAAAAACACTTCATTACAGGTGTACAGGCTGTGATCTCATTTACCGGAGAAGACGAAGGATTAATGTAGACCGTTATGTCTGCGGAAAGTGCAGAGGAACATTGAAGCTTGAAAAAACAAGTTCTGAATAACTTGTGAAATTCCGTTGACAACCTATGTGGATGTAGTTATAATAATAAAAGTCGGACAACGACTTAATAGTTTTTCTTGTTCCGCAGTAGCTCAGTGGTAGAGCTATCGGCTGTTAACCGATCGGTCGCAGGTTCGAGTCCTGCCTGCGGAGCCATTTTTATTTTATGGGGAAGTACTCAAGTGGCTGAAGAGGCGCCCCTGCTAAGGGTGTAGGTCGTGTAAGCGGCGCGAGGGTTCAAATCCCTCCTTCTCCGCCATATAAAATGGCCCGTTGGTCAAGCGGTTAAGACACCGCCCTTTCACGGCGGTAACACGGGTTCGAATCCCGTACGGGTCACCAAGTTCTTTTGCGAAGCGGAGTGCTGAACTCCATTTCCGAAGTGAACTGGACTTTATCAAGAAGCAAAAATTCTGCTCCTTACATTAAGGAGAGATAATTTGATAAGCAGTATCTGTCCCTTGCATTAAGGAAGGATATTTTGCTTGTCAGCCAAAATCCTTGGTCCGGTAGTTCAGTTGGTTAGAATGCCTGCCTGTCACGCAGGAGGTCGCGGGTTCGAGTCCCGTCCGGACCGCCATTAATATTTTTCGAGAAAGTTCTTGACAACATTCGAGAAAACATGTTATATTATAAACCTCGCGCTTGCGGGATTTAGAAAATGATGGGCTATAGCCAAGCGGTAAGGCATCGCACTTTGACTGCGACATGCGTTGGTTCGAATCCAGCTAGCCCAGCCATTTAGAGCCATTAGCTCAGTTGGTAGAGCATCTGACTTTTAATCAGAGGGTCGAAGGTTCGAATCCTTCATGGCTCACCATTTTGTTTTGATTGATACAAAACAAACTATAATCATGCGGGTGTGGCGGAATTGGCAGACGCACCAGACTTAGGATCTGGCGCCGCAAGGCGTGGGGGTTCAAGTCCCTTCACCCGCACTTTCATTTTTTTAAAAATAATGATTGACATCTATCGCTTTAAATTATATAATTGGTTTTGTCGCTTTTTACGCGGTCGTGGCGGAATGGCAGACGCGCTAGGTTGAGGGCCTAGTGGGGGCAACCCCGTGGAGGTTCGACTCCTCTCGGCCGCACCA
>NZ_VTEI01000010.1 GCF_008180415.1 Rossellomorea vietnamensis | reverse complement strand
GAGCTGGGCCTGCAGGGCATTATAAGGCTTACAGCGTTTTAGCTCGTAATGAATGGTGCTCTTGCTTCTTTTCAACTGTGCGGCAATATAGGAGAGCGACTTCTTTTCCAGGCAATAACTTTCAATTAATACACGTTCCTGTGGTACGATATGGGTATAGCTCATTTGGGAACACTCCTTAGTTGATTGGCGTTAACTATTGTGTACCCACTTGAGCTATTTTAATTTACGAGCCGTTCGACTTAATATGATAATCTATAGGTATTAAAAATAGCTTTAATAGAGGGAGAAATTCCCTCTATTTGAATCAAACCAATAGAAAATAGTTGCTTTTTCTTTATATAAGGGGAAAAATTCCCTCTATCCACTAACAAAATGAGCTCCAATCATCAATTAAGGGGAAATTTTCCCCTTATTTTTCCGTGGCGGCCGGGATCAAACATCCCCCAGGAGAATAAAGGGAAAAACCGTCTATTCTTAAGAACATTTGCCTGTCGGGGCTGCCCGAGGCGCTTGGCTTTAACAAATAGAGGGAAAAATTCCCCTTATTTATTAAATAGGCTTTAAAAATAGCTTTTAATAGAGGGAGAAATTCCCTCTATTTGAATCAAACCAATAGAAAATAGTTGCTTTTTCTTTATATAAGGGCAAAAATTCCCTCTATTCACTAACAAAATGAGCTCCAACCTTCAAATAAGGGGAAAATCTCCCCTTATTTTTCTGCTGGCGGCCGGGATCAAATAACCACCAAGAGTATAAAGGGAAAACCGTTCTTTCTATTCTTGAAAACATTTCCTGTCGGGACTGTTCAAGGCATTTCCTCTTTCAATCCACTAATCTTCATAAAACTACGAAATAAATGAATAAAGTCCTAAAGAATCTCTCCAATCTTTTGAAAGCAATATCGAACATCAAAATGGTTCTTCCAAAAGCATAGGCATCTGCCTGGCGTCCGTTCTCCTAAGTGAAGATATCTCTATCACGAATGTAACTATCTATGATCCATTTATCAAACTAATTTAAATTTTTACAATTTATTGACTATTAGTCATACAAAATGTTATTATATCGTTGAATAAACGTTATATGTTTTATACAGAAAAGGGTTAAAAAGGAGGGGCAATATGAAGAACGGCATGATGGTGGGGCAGACAGCTTCTGTTACTGCCAAAGTGACACCTGAAATGTTTGCCCAATTTGAAGGGGTAATTGTTCATCCTGTTTACTCGACTGTTTCCATGGTTTATCACATGGAGTGGGCTTCAAGGAAGATCATCCTTCCTTTTCTGGAAGAAGATGAAGAGGGGATGGGAGGCGCGGTTTCCATGAAGCATATCGCTCCCAGCCAGGAAGGGACAACGGTAACCGTTACGGCAACGCTGACCGACCTCCGTGCCAATGTCGTAATAACCAAAGTAGAGGCTAGAAATGAAAATGGCCTGATAGGGATTGGCGAAGTTAAGCAGGTTATCCTTCCGAAACAAAAGATAGAGATGATGGGGAAAAAGGGAGAATGATTCCGATGTATTTTGTCGGAATTTGTAAGCGGTTTCAAACAAAAGGGTATAGGAGATGATTTCATGGATATGTTTGAAAAGATTCGTGAGCATGAACAAGTGGTTTTCTGCAATGATGAGGAGACCGGTTTGAAGGCGATCATTGCCATACATAATACGACACTCGGCCCCGCATTGGGCGGCTGCCGGATGAGACCATATAAATCAGTGGATGAAGCTTTGGAAGATGTTTTGAGATTATCAAGGGGAATGACCTATAAATGTGCCGCAGCCGACGTGGATTTTGGCGGAGGGAAGGCGGTCATAATCGGAGATCCGCAAAAAGACAAGAACCCGGAATTGTTCCGTGCATTCGGACAATTCGTAGAATCATTGAATGGGAGATTCTATACAGGTACAGACATGGGGACCACACCAGAAGATTTCATTTATGCGTTGAAAGAGACGAACTGTATTGTCGGAGTCAATGAGGAATACGGCGGCAGCGGTGATTCTTCCATCCCGACAGCCATGGGGGTCATCTACGGACTGCAGATTACGAACAAAACCATCTGGGGCGAAGAGGACTTGGGAGCAAGAAGCTATGCCATCCAAGGACTTGGGAAAGTCGGCATCAAGGTCGCTGAACGCCTTATGGATGAAGGAGCAGAGCTCTATATCGCGGATATTAATCAGCATGCAATTGATGACCTGGTATCCAGAGCGAAAGAAAAAGGGGTGGCCATAAAGGTTGTTTCAGGTGATGAGATTTATTCTGTCGATGCGGACGTTTTCGTCCCTTGCGCAATCGGCGGCATCATTAATGACGAGGCGGTTGAAAAGCTGAAAGGGAAAGCTGTAGTGGGATCGGCCAACAACCAGCTGCTTCAGATGAAACATGGCAAAAGACTGCATGAAAGAGGCATCCTGTACGCCCCGGATTATATTGTGAACGCAGGAGGCCTGATTCAGGTTGCGGATGAATTATATGAACCGAACAAGGAACGGGTACTTCAGAAGACCAGAACCATATATCATTCGCTGCAAAGAATCTATGCACAGGCTGAAAGAGAAGGCATCACATCTGTGGAAGCGGCTGACCGATACTGTGAAAATCTTATCCATACTCGCTCCCGCCGAAACAGCTTTTTCTCTCATATGAAGAGACCAAAGTGGTCCGTGCGTACGTAAGAAATTCCATTATAAGACTAGAGGTGAAGAGATGGAAGAACAGTTTCCGATTTATAGAGTGATAGATAATGACGGCAAGTTTGTGGGAGAAAGAGATGAGCGAATCACAGAAGAGCTGGCCAGGAAATTTTACCGCCATATGGTGAGGATCCGGACATTCGACAAAAAATCCATCAGTCTGCAGAGACAGGGACGTATTGGAACTTATGCTCCGTTTGAAGGGCAGGAAGCTTCACAGGTTGGCAGCTCGACAGCCCTGGAGAATGATGATTGGATGTTTCCTTCTTACCGCGATCACGGGGCGGCGATGACATTTGGACATTCATTGAGAAATATCCTTTTGTTCTGGAAAGGAAGAAATGAAGGATGCGTCCCTCCGGAAGGGAAAAAAATCTTTCCGCCTGGGATTCCGATTGCGACCCAGCTTCCCCATGCAGCCGGTGCAGCTTATGCTGAAATGCGGAAAGGCACTAAAAATGCTGCGATCGTTTACTTTGGAGACGGCGCCACATCCGAGGGCGATTTTCATGAAGGCCTGAATGTCGCCAGCGTCTTGAATGCACCCGTTGTCTTTTTTAACCAAAATAACGGATATGCTATCTCTGTACCCCTGACAAAGCAGATGAAAACCAAAACAATCGCCCAAAAAGCTCTTGCTTATGATATCCCTGGTGTCCGTATCGATGGAAATGATATCTTTGCTGTTTACTTCCAGACGTTAAAAGCATTGGAGCGGGCAAGGAATGGAGAAGGGCCGACACTGATCGAAGCAGTGACCTGGAGGTATGGAGCACATACAACGGCTGATGACCCAACGAAATACAGAAACCAAGAGGAAAGTGATGAACGCAGAAAACTTGGCGACCCGCTTGACAGGCTTAAAAGATTTATGGACCAACAGGGCTGGTGGGACCAGGAGTGGGCTGACTCTGTGCAAAAAGAAAGTACAGCGGAAGTCGATCAAGCTGTGGAAGAGTTAGAGAGCTATCCGGAAGCAGATCCTGCTGTCATCTTTGATTATGTATTTGAAAAGCCGACATGGACAATCTCAGAGCAGAAAGATTTGCTGCTCGGGCAGCTGCGAGGTGAAGGATGATGAAGACTGCGGTGAAAACGAAGCAGATGACAATGGTCGGTGCCATTACGGATGCAATGCGAATCATGCTTAAGGAGAAAGAGAATGTCCTGCTTCTTGGAGAGGATATCGGAAAAAACGGCGGGGTCTTCCGGGCAACGGATGGACTGCAGGAAGAGTTCGGTGAAGACAGGGTCATGGACACTCCTTTAAGTGAAGCAGGCTTCATCGGGGCAGCCATCGGTATGGCGGCGAATGGCTTCATCCCGGTAGCGGAAATTCAATTCCTTGGTTTCATTTACCCGGCCTATGAACAGCTGATGACCCATGCGTCGAGGCTGCGTGCAAGAACACTTGGGCATTTTACCTGTCCGCTTGTAGTCCGTGCACCTTATGGAGCGGGTGTCCGCGCACCGGAGATTCACTCAGACAGTACGGAAGCGATTTTCACACATATGCCTGGACTGAAGGTCGTCTGCCCTTCAAATCCATATGATGCAAAAGGTTTGCTGATAGCAGCCATCGAGGATCCGGATCCTGTCTTGTTCCTTGAGCCAATGCGGATTTACCGTGCTGCCAAACAGGAAGTGCCGGAAGAGAAATATTCAATCGAGCTTGGGAAAGGAAAAGTGGTCAAGGAAGGGGAAGATGTGACGATCATCGCCTGGGGAGCCATGGTTCCGGTCGCTTTACAAGCCGCTAAGGAAGCTGAGAGCAAAGGAATCAGCTGTGAAGTAATCGATCTTCGAACACTTTATCCCATCGACAAAGATATCATAGCAGACTCTGTGCAAAAGACAGGGAGAACAGTGGTAGTCCACGAGGCACATGCTACAGGCGGGGTGGGAAATGACGTACTGGCTATCATCAACGACACTTCTTTTCTTTATCAGAAAGCACCTGTTGAGAGAGTGACCGGTTTTGATACACCTGTACCGTATTTCGGTTTTGAAGATTACTATCTGCCGACTGCAGAAAGAGTGCTGGAGGCAGTTGAGAAGGTAGCTAAATTCTAGGGGGTGGAGAGGATGGAAGTTAAACTGCATGATATCGGCGAGGGGATGACAGAGGCGCACATCAGCCATTTCTTCGTAAAAGCCGGTGATTCAGTAAGGGCCGATCAGCCATTGGTAGAAGTGCAGACAGATAAAATGACCGCGGAAATCCCTTCTCCTGCAGCCGGGACGATCAAAGAGATATTAGTTTCAGAAGGAACCACGATAGAAGTAGGAACGGTCGTCTTGGTGATGGAAGCAGCCGGAAGAGAGAGGAAAAAGCCGGAGGAAATACGAGAGAACAAGGAAGCACGGAAAACAGTCGCAGCAGCGTCCTCTTCTAACCTTGCCCGGAGCAGAAAAAGAATTTTGGCAGCTCCCTATACGAGAAAAATCGCGAGAGAACAAGGCGTTGATATAACAAAGGTCGAAGGAACAGGGGCAGCGGGAAGGATAACAGATGCAGATGTTTTGAGATTCGTAGAAGGAGATGGGATATCCTTATCCGAAACGGCTGAGGTTACAGAGACCGTCCTGCCGGAAAGCCAGCCTGCAGTCTCAATGAATAGAGAAAGTATTCCGTTCAGGGGCAGGCGGAAGCAGATCGGCATGAAAATGAAGTCCTCCCTGATGACGATTCCGCACTGTACCCATTTCGAGGAAATCGATGTGACCAACCTAATGCTGTTAAGAAATCAACTGAAGCAAGCGGAAATCAATATTTCCGCCTCAGCCTTTTTTGTAAAAGCCCTATCCATTGCGCTGAAGGAGTTCCCGATTTTCAATGCAAGAGTGAATGAGGAAAAAGAACAGATTACCTTCATCAAGGATCATAATATCGGGGTAGCAACAGATACAGAAGAAGGTCTGATTGTCCCGGTTGTCAAAAATGTTGAAAGCAAGTCGTTAAAGACCATCCATTCTGAAATGAAGGCCAGCACCTTGAAAGCCAGGGATAACAAGCTCGTCTCCAAGGATGTAATGGGCGGCACCTTCACGATTTCCAATGTGGGGCCTATGGGGGGATCCATCGGGGCAACTCCGATCATCAATCATCCTGAAGTGGCTTTGGTCTCTTTTCATAAAACAAAGAAAAGGCCGATGGTCAATGAAAAAGATGAAATCGTGATCCGTTCCATGATGAATATTTCCATGTCATTTGATCATCGGGCAGCGGATGGAGCGACTGCGGTAGCATTCACAAACCGTTTTGCCGAACTGATTGAAAATCCTAATCTTATGATTGTGGAGTTGATGTAAATGGTAGTTGGGGAGTTGGCTGAAGAACGAGAGCTGGTCATTATTGGCGGTGGTCCCGGCGGTTATCACGCTGCCATAAGAGCAGCACAACTGGGGCTTTCCGTCCTGCTCGTTGAAAAAGAAGATATGGGCGGTGTGTGCCTGAATAAGGGCTGTATACCATCTAAGGTTTTTACACAGTTAGCCAGGAAGCATAAAGAAATGAGTCACTATCAAAAGATGGGGCTGGACTCAGGTGATGTTTCTGTTAACCTGTCCAAACTTCAAGACTATAAAAACAGTTTAATAGCTCAATTGAAAAAGGGTGTCAGTTCACTTTGCGAGGCAAATAAAGTTGAAATTGTAAAAGGTACGGCATCATTTCTTTCCCAAAATAAAATCGGCGTGGAAAATGGACACAGCTTTACAGTCTATTCTTTCCAGTCCGCAATCATTGCCACTGGAGCCAAAAGAGAGCAGCCTTCTTTTATTCCAGCATACAGCAGCAGAATCTTAGACGAGTTTTCTATCTATGAATTAAGCAATCTTCCTGAAGAGCTGGCCATTTATGGAAACAGTTATATTGAACTCGAGGCGGCGTCCAGTTTTGCTGCGTTAGGAACGAAGGTGACGCTTGTCCTGGATGGGGAGCTTCCATTTGATGATTCGATCAACAAAGAACTAACAAGGGTTTTAAAGAAAATGAAGGTGAAGCTGTTGTCCGGATTTACCCCTGACGTTTCAGAATCTCTTGAAGGAGTTTCGATTTCACTTGAAAAAGAAGGCAGTGACTCCGTGACATTGGAAACCTCTTACTTCTTTTCAGCAAGGAAGCTCAAGGGGAATTTGGATGGCTTAGGGGTTGATCGATTGAAGATGAGCCTCACTGAAGATCATTTCATTGAAATCGATGAAACGTGCAGAACTTCCATACCAGGCATTTATGCTGTGGGTGATGCGGTTAACAGCTCTCCGCTTGCTGTCAAGGCGATCAGGCAGGGAAAAGTGGCGGCGGAAAATGCAGCTGGCTTGCCATCAGAGTATGATGGAATGCTTTTGCCAGATGTAGTCCAAACCATTCCGCCGGTCGCCTCAATCGGATTGACTGAGAAGGAAGCTGCCGAGGAACATGATATTTCTGTGAGCACCTATTCAATGGGAGGCAACGGATTCGCCCAGCTTATTGGTGAGAAAGAAGGATTAATAAAGGTTGTCTCCGATTCTTCCAGTGATTTGATTCTGGGAATTCACATGATCGGCAGCGGAGCAGTGGAAATGATTTCAGGGGCGGCTGTTGGGATGGAAATGGCCGGAAGAGATGAAGATTTTTCTTATCCCTATTATCCCCATCCAAACACAAGCGAGAGCCTGCAGGAAGCTATGGAAGCATTGAAGGGCAAGGCGGTACACCTTCCTCCAGTGAAGCAAAAAGAATATTCAGTTTGAGCGGAATTATATCTTACAAATACCAGTTGAGCTGCCCAGAGACTCTTTAATCTAATAGGCTCTTTTCTAAAAGATAGTTGCTTTTGAATGCGATTTCACCCCTCCTCCCTATTATTCGTAGAAGGATTGGAACGGAAGGTGTGCGACCTCCTGCGGGATTAGCGGGCAGGTGAGACCCCCAATCTAGTTGCAGCACCCAGCCCCTCGGGGTCAAATAACCTCAAGAGAATAAAAGGAAAACCCGCCTTTTTTTCTCTTGAGAACATTTGCCTGTCGGGGCTGAGCAGGGCGCTCCACTTTATATACAGGCAAAGCCGAGGAGGCTCACCGCACGCCCGCGGAGTCGCGCGCCTGGAGTGGAAATCCCATACTTTTAAAACAGCCACAATCTTTGCGAAAATAGCCAACTGACAAGTCCTCTTGCTGAATGCTTTACTGCGGTGATGCGTTTCTGCTTTAACTCCCGCTCTTGAGAAATGGTGAAACAAAAACTATCATAATATTTAGAATAGTATAATATAAAAATGGAGGTTGTTATAATGCAAGGTAAAATGGCTGAAACAAATCAAAAGGTAGAAGATTTCTTTCCGGTAAGAGACGTAGACTATCTCGAGTACTATACAGGAAATGCGAAACAAGCCGCTCATTATTTCTGTACAGCATTCGGTTTCAAAATGGTTGCTTATTCAGGTCTTGAAACAGGAAACCGTGAAACCGTATCTTATGTCCTTCAGCAGAACAAGGTACGGATGCTGATCACCGGTTCACTTACTGAAAGCTCCCGAGTTGCTTCTTTTGTAAAACAGCATGGAGACGGAATCAAGGACATTGCTCTTGCTGTGGATGATGTTGAAAAGGCTTACAGTGAAGCTGTATCCAGAGGAGCTATTGAAATCACTCCGCCGATGACATTATCCGATGATAACGGAACAGTGAAAAAAGCCATTATTGGTACATACGGTGATACCATCCATACTCTTGTAGAGCGCAAAGACTATAAAGGTATATTCATGCCGGGATTTGAAGCGATGGAAATGAAAGTTCCGTTTAAAGATGCAGGAATCATCGCGGTCGACCATGTAGTAGGAAATGTGGAAAGAATGGAAGAGTGGGTCTCCTACTATGAAAAAGTTATGGGCTTCAAAGAAATGAGGCACTTCACAAATGACGATATCAACACTGAATATTCAGCTTTGATGTCAAAAGTGATGCATAACGGCGGCCGGATCAAGTTCCCGATCAATGAACCGGCTGATGGAAAAAGAAAATCGCAGATCCAGGAATACCTTGAATTCTATAACGGACCTGGAGTACAGCATATCGCCATCTTGACAGAAGACATCGTCGAGACGATTTCCATCTTGAAGGAAAATGGTGTTGAGTTCCTTGATACTCCGGACACATACTACGACATGCTTTCCGAGCGAGTAGGGGAAATTGATGAAGAGATTTCTAAAATTAAAGAATTGAAGATTCTCGTGGACAGGGATGATGAAGGATACCTGCTGCAAATCTTCACAAAACCGATTGTAGACAGGCCGACACTTTTTATTGAAGTGATCCAGCGCAAAGGTGCAAGAGGTTTTGGTGAAGGAAACTTCAAGGCCCTGTTTGAATCGATCGAGCGTGAACAGGAGCGCCGAGGCAACTTATAAAATAGTTTCTGAGAAGTCCGGAAGCGGCATCTCATCATAAAGGGATGTCCCTACAAGGAATGGGAAGACACATCAATCAGCCTTTTAGAGCAGGCGGAGATTGAAACCTTGGAGGGGCTCCCTTTCTTTTTGCAAGAAAATAAGAATGAAGGCAGGCATGTGTGTTAGTACCCTGCAGCAGATGTCAATTCGATATGAAAACAGTTTATCTAGAAAGCGGGGGTCGAAGGTGGCCGTGAAATTTAAAACGAGAAAGAGAGTCGAAGAAATTGCACCTTATGTCCTTGGAAAAAGTATCGCTGAAATTAAGCTTGAACTGGGACTCTCGGAAATTCGCAAGCTCTCGGAAAATGAAAATATTTATGGATGCTCCCCCAGTGTAAAGGCGTACCTGAGTACAGGAGGATCGGATATTTATCTTTATCCGGATGGCATGGCACAGGAACTGACTGAAAAGACAAGTGAATTCCTGAATGTGGCACCGGAACAGCTCGTGTTCGGCAATGGCTCGGATGAAGTGATCCGCCTGCTGACGAGAGCGTATATAAGCGAAGGTGACGAAGCTGTGATGGCGGATGTCACATTCCCGAGGTATCAGACCAATGTATTTTTAGAAGGAGGCACACCCGTTATTGTTCCCCTCGTCAATGGCGTCCATGATTTAAAAGGGATGCTGGAGAAGATTACAGAGCGGACCAGAATGGTGTTTGTCTGCAATCCGAATAATCCGACTGGGACGATAAATGGAAAACTGGAGCTCTTAAGGTTTTTGGAAGAGGTCCCTCAGAATGTTCTTGTCATTGTGGATGAAGCTTATGTGGAGTATGTGACGACAGAGGATTATCTTCACTGCATTCCTCTCCTCGGGCAGTTTGAAAATTTAATTGTTTTACGGACTTTTTCAAAAATATATGGATTAGCCGGTCTTCGTGTCGGTTTTGGGGTGATGAATGAAGAGATTGCCACCCAATTAAGGAAGGTCAAAGACGTATTCAATGTCAGCCGGCTTGCCCAGGGAGCTGCCATAGCCGCGATCGGGGATCAGGAATTCATTGAAGAGTGTGCGAGGATGAACGAAAAAGGAAGAAATTATCTGCAGGCTGAATTCAGTAAAATGGGATTATCCTGCTTTCCCTCTCAATCAAACTTCATCATGGTGGACTGCGGCATGAGAGGAGACATTGTGGCAGCAGGGCTTCTGAAGCGTGGAATCATTGTCCGGGCCGGTACATTGCTTGGGTATCCAACCACAGTCAGGGTCACCATTGGAACAGATACGGACAATCACACATTCATCCAAGGACTGAAACAGGTCATTGCAGAAGAGAAGGAGAGAACCCATGGAAATTAAACCGGACACGCTCGAGTGGAAAGATGCTTATAAGCTGCTTGTCGGATCGATTGTTCCCCGTCCTATCGCCTTTGTCTCGACTCTCGATGAAAATGGAAGAGCCAATCTTGCTCCTTTCAGCTTTTTTACAGCTATCAGTGCAGATCCGATGCTTGTCTGTTTTTCGCCGATGAGAAGGGGAACGGATGGCGGCAAGAAAGATACGCTGAACAATATTGAGAGCACCAAGGAATTCGTTATTAATGTCGTGAGCGAAGAGATTACAGAACAGATGAATAATACCGCAATTGAATATGAATCAGGGATCGATGAGTTTGAGGAAACAGGATTGAACAAGCTGGAGTCCGTCATGGTGAAGCCTCCGGGTGTCAAGGAAAGCAAAGTCCAGCTGGAATGTTCCCTTCAACAGGTGCTTCATTTCGGCGATGGAGCCGGATCAGGAAGCCTGGTCATCGGGAAGGTAGAGTATGTCCGTGTGGCAGACGAGCTTTATTACGACGGCAAAATTGACACCGAGCAACTGAAGCCTGTCGGCAGGATGGCCGGCCAGATGTATACAAAGCCTATGGCAGAGACATTTGAAATGGTCAGGAAAAGGTGAGGCTATGAAATTTATAAGCTATCAAAACAAGGATGGTAAACTCAGGCTCGGCATCCTGCAGGATAAACATACAGTAGTGGATGTCCATGAAGCAAGTGAAGGTGCCCTGCCAGATAATATCTTGTCTTTTTTGGAAAACAGTGAGAAGAATTTGAAGCTGCTTCAGGAACTGAACCCTGCCGGTAAGGGCATATATTCTATGGAGGAAGTATTGGTTAAAGCTCCTGTACCCCTTCCGGTCAGCATCCGCGACTTCTATGCTTTTGAAGAACATGTGAAAACCGCCAGAAAAAACCGGGGCCTGGATGTCGTTCCCGAATGGTATGAAATGCCGGTTTTTTATTTTTCGAATCATCTCGCTGTTAAAGGAGATGGAGAAGCGATTCAACGTCCCGCAAACTGCAGCTGGCTTGATTATGAGCTGGAAATTGCCTGTGTGATAGGCAAAGAAGGTCGGAATATCTGCAGAGATAACGCTGAAGAATACATATTCGGCTATTGCATCATGAATGATTGGAGTGCACGGGATCTTCAGAGAGAAGAAATGAAAGTCGGATTAGGTCCCGCTAAAGGGAAGGATTTTGCCACCTCCATCGGTCCCTATATCGTGACAAAGGATGAACTGGAACCTTACCGCAAGGGAGACCGCTACGATTTGAAGATGACAGCGAAGGTGAATGGACAGGAACTTTCTTCCGGGAATTTTAAGAGCATTTACTATACATTCGCCGAGATGATTGAGAGGGCTTCCGCAGATGTCACCCTTTATCCAGGAGAGGTAATCGGTTCCGGCACCGTCGGGACTGGATGCATTCTTGAACTTGGCACGGATGTCCACCGCTGGCTTGAGCCTGGGGACACTGTGGAACTTGAAATCACAGCCTTGGGAAAATTGAGCAATGAGGTTAAGGAAGGAGGATTTTAATGTATTACCGCACCCTGGGGAAAATTCCTCATAAGCGTCATACGATGTTCAAGAAAGACGATGGAACGCTGTTTCGGGAACAAGTGATGGGCACGAAAGGCTTTTCGGGAACTCAGTCAATTCTGTATCATCACCATATGCCGACGGAGGTGGCGAAAGCAGAACTGCTGGGCTCCTATCTGCCGCAATTTGAAGAAAATCAAGAACTGAAGCACCGCCATTTATTGACTGATAATGCAGCCAAGTCGGGAGATGCTCTAAAAGGAAGAGAATACTTGCTGGGGAATGAGGACCTGCTCATCGGTACAATCCTGGTAACTGAAAATATGGAAAGCTATTACCGCAATGGCGATGGAGATGAAATGCTTTATATCCATCGAGGAAAAGGGACCGTGGAAACGATGTTCGGAACATTGACCTACCGTCCAGGGGATTACGTCATCATCCCGATTGGCACCATATATAGAGTCCTGCCTGAAGAAGATACGAAAATTCTCTTTATTGAGTCCTTCAGCCAAATTACAACTCCCAGAAGATATAGAAATGAATATGGGCAGCTGCTCGAGCACAGTCCGTTTTGTGAACGCGATATCCGCGGACCTGAAAAGCTGGAAACGTTCAGTGAAAAAGGGGAGTTTGAAGTCATCACAAAATCCCGCGGATTGATGAATTCACATGTTTTGAATCACCATCCGCTTGATGTGGTCGGCTGGGATGGTTATCTGTACCCATGGGTCTTCAACATTGAAGACTTCGAGCCAATCACCGGGCGTGTCCATCAGCCGCCTCCGGTGCACCAGACTTTTGAAGGGCACAATTTCGTCGTTTGTTCCTTTGTGCCCCGACTGTATGATTACCATCCGGAATCGATTCCGGCACCTTACTATCACAGTAATGTGAACAGCGATGAACTTCTCTACTATGTAGAAGGGAACTTCATGAGCCGGAAGGGAATCAGCGAGGGATCGATCACCCTTCATCCAAGTGGCATCCCACATGGACCGCATCCTGGCACAACTGAAAAGAGTATCGGAAAAAAGGAAACTCTCGAGCTCGCCGTCATGATCGATACATTCCGTCCGTTAAAAATCGTCAAAAAAGCTCACGTTATCGAAGACAAAAACTATATGTATACCTGGATGGAATAGTCCAAGGAAGGGGCATGATAACCAATCGTGTCCCTTTTTTAGTAATTTAAAAGGGATATCGCCTTATACATTGAATAGTGTTAAAGAGAACTATCGAGAAATTTCCTCGGAGGATACTGGTTGTTTCATGTAAGTAAATGCTCTGAACTTTACCTTGGGTGTAACCCTCATGAGAGTTCATCTGGAAGCATGGCATCAAGTGTTACCAAAACAGGCTGTAACTAAGCAAGCAAAATTTGAAGGAGTGACAAAATGTTAGGATTTAAAAAAACAGAAGAAATCTATAGAGAGAAAACAGTGGATGGCAGCGAGATCAATGTGCTGGCTATTGATACCTCTTCAACAGAAGTCATTTTATCTCCCCATGCATCAGAAGATATCAAATTAGAGCTTAAAGGGGAGGTCAGCCCTAAATTAGAAGAAAGCATCAGGATGAATGTAACGCAGCAGGGGCGTGCACTAAATGTACAAGTGAAATTTGAGCGGGACAGCGGCTTCAGTTTCGGAATTGAAATAATCAAACTGGCCCTGAGCGTTCAGGTTCCAAACAAACTGTATGAGGAAATCACAGTTGAAACTTCTTCAGGAGGAGTGGAAGCTTCAGACGTGGAAGGAAAGAAAGTGAAGTTTAAAGCAAGTTCAGGAGAGGTGGATGCAGCAAGGATAAAGGCTCACACCGAATTTAAGTGTAAAACAAACAGCGGAGGTATTCATTTGAATGGGATTGAGGCTCCTGTGATATATGCCAAGGCAAACAGCGGAACAGTTTTACTGCAAAACCTCACAGCCGCTGACATCCATGCTAAAGCTTCTTCCGGAAAAGTAGTCGGAAAGAAGTGGACGGGGAATATTACCGCTGAATCAAATTCGGGTGGGATTGACCTTCATTCTACAGAATTGACAGGGAATATAGAGGCTGAAGCTTCGAGTGGAGATGTCATGCTCTACTTTGACAAGAAACCACAATCCTTCTCCCTTGATTTCTCAGGAAGTTCAGGAGAAGCTCACCTGGAATTGGACGGCATTCACTATGAAAAGAAGAAAGACCACCGCATCAAAGGGACAATGGGTGATGGCAAATATACTATAAAAGTCAAAACATCCTCTGGAGACTTTGATTTCAGAACATAAACAAATCTGAGTACCATAGTTGCCTTGAGCAACAAAACGCTCAGAGTATGAGAAAAGGACTTCCGGCAAAGAAGTCCTTTTCTGCTGGTCATTCATTCTGCGATATTAACATAAATATCTTTTGTATCCGGTTTTTCCTCAATCAGCCCCGACGCCTTCAGCCAATCGATGGTTTCCTGCCAAGAGGCTTCGCTTTGGCTTCCGAACGCTTCATCCTCTGACTCCATTTTGGGCAGCAGGATGCTCATGCTTTCTTTCTCGACTTCCTCGACCAGCGGGAAATTAGCTTCATCCTGGCTGCTCAGCAGGACTTGCAGTGCTTCATCCTGGTTTTCCTTCATGAATTCGTAGCCTTTAGTGGCAGCACGCCAGAATGAACGGATGCTTTCTTCTTTTTCATTCCATGTCTCATCATTTGTGGTAAAAACCAGTTCGTAAAAGCTCGGTACGCCGTAGTCAACTGGATTGAAATGGCGGGTTTTATAGCCTTCGTGTTTCAGTACCGGAACTTCATGGTTGATATAGGCTCCGATGACGGCATCAGCTTTTTCACTGACAATCGATGAGCCCAGCTCGAATCCGACGTCAATCGTATCAACCTTGGCCGGATCTCCACCGTCAGCCTCTACCATTGTGCTGAGAAGAGCTTCGTTAAGGGGAATCCCGGGGTATCCGACCTTCTTTCCTTCCAGGTCTTTGGGTGACTGAATCGGACTGTCTTCCAGGAAAACCACATGATTCAATGGAGAGCGGATAATGGCTGCAACAGACTTGACGGGAATGCCCTCGTTGGCTCTTGCACTGATGACATCTGGCTGATAAGAGATTCCGAGATCAATCTGCCCGGCCGCCGCAAGATTGATAGGATCGGTTGGATTTGCTGGGAATTTGATCTCTACGTCCAGCCCTTCATCTTGAAAATATCCTTTTTCTTTTGCTGCATAAAGGTAGCTATGGACGGCATTAGGATACCAGTCCAGCATTATCGTCAGTTTTTCCAATTCTTCTTCTGTTGAAGCAGACGTGTCCTCTTGAGAACAGCCTCCTATTATGACAAGACTTACAAGAATCATGAACATAAGCATTTTCTTCATAAGGATTTCCTCCATTTTAAAAATATATTTTCACACAGAGTCACAAGCAGAAATAAGACGATGCCGGCAATCGATAATAGGACTATGGGTGCGAACACTGCTGCACCGTTAAACTGGGTCATCATCCTGCGGCTGAAGTACCCCAGCCCGGCTTCTGCCCCAAGCCATTCTCCGATAGCGGCGCCAATGACACTCAGGGTGACAGCCACCTTCAATCCTGAGAAAAAATGCGGAAGGGCAGAAGGGACGCTGAGTTTCAGGAAGACCTCTCTTTTTCCGGCACCCATCGTCAGCATAAGTTCTTTCAAGTCCTTGCTGACAGACCGAAGTCCATCAAAGGTACTGACGGTGATGGGGAAAAAGGTGATGAGTACGGTTACCACGATCTTGCTCCAAATCGAATAGCCAAACCAAAGTACAAAAATAGGGGCCAGGGCAATGACCGGGATGGTTTGGGAAGCAATGAGAATCGGATAAAAAGCCCGTTTTGCCGATTTGCTAAAATTCATTAAGACAGCCAGGATAATACCGATTGCAACCGAGAATGCTAAACCGATTAAAATGATGGCCATGGTGGCAGGCAGGTGTTTTATGAGCAGAACTACTTTCAATTCCCAGAGTTCTGCCGCGATTTCCGCTGGAGTCGGCAGGATAAAAGGTTTATTATAGAGGGCTGCTCCAAGCTGCCAAAGGATCAGAAAGAAAAGGATCACAAGAGAAGAGCTTATGTAATTACGCCGCTTTCTCATGAATGGGACACCATTTTCCTTAACTCGGAAATCAGCGTTGTTTTCAAGCCTTGAATATCTGTGTGAGCAAGATCCCTGAAATCGCGGGGCCTTGGCAGAGGAACCTTAATCTCCGTCAGTTGTGATACGGGCATGGTGCTGAATACAAAAATACGGTCCGCCAGAAACAAGGCTTCTTCCACATCATGGGTGATGAACAGGATGGTTTTCTTCCATTTGCTCCATTGATCAAGAAGCCATTCCTGCATGGAAAGCTTTGTGATAGCATCCAATGCACTGAATGGTTCATCTAGTACAAGAAGATCTTTCCCGCTCAGTACTGCTCTCAGGAAAGAAACTCTTTGGCGCATGCCGCCGGATAAATTATGAGGATACCGGTCTTCATATCCACTTAGGCCGAATTCCTTTAATAGCCCTCCGACTTCTTCACACGCTTTTTCTTTCTTCATCCCTTGCAGTTGAAGAGGCAGGATGGCATTCTCCCTAACCGTACGCCATGGCAGCAATAGGTCCTGCTGCGGCATATACCCTGCCTGTCCCAAGCGGTGTTCAATTTCTTCTCCATGGAAAAGGATCCTGCCGGAGGTCTGATTTTCCAGGCCGGTAATCAGCCGGAACAAAGTGCTTTTTCCAGAACCGCTGGGACCGATGATTGATACGAATTCTCCTTGTCTGATAGAAAGCGAGAGTCCATCGAGTACGTGGCCGGGGGACTGTTTTGTGCCGCCTGTGTAAGAGAAAGAAACACGGTCAAGGGTGAGCAGATCAGTCATCCGTCGGCCACATTTCTTCGTTCCAGGCCATGTCCCAAAACATGAATTCAAAGCGGCTTGTGTTCAAGAAGATTTCTTCTAATCGCAGTAATTCTTCTTCGCTTTTTCCGGCTGCTAAGCGGTTAAGCAGGGAAATCAGCCACAGAGATAAAGAGCCGAATTCATCAGATGAATACATCGATATCCATTCTCCATAGAATTCATGGCTTGCGGCACCATCTATGGTGTTCAAGTCCTTGCCGATTTCCCAGTAACTCCACATACAGGGAAGAAGGGCGCACACCAATTCAGCAAGAGTTCCATTTTCAGAGACATGAAGCATGTAATGAGAATAAGCGAGTGTGATGGGAGAGGGCTCAGCGGTTTCAAGCTCCTCTGTTGAAATGCCAAACCTTTTTGCATACTGGCGGTGCAAAGCCATCTCTTCATTCAAAGTGGAATCCAGCAGCTTTGCGAATTCCCCCATAGTCTTTGGGTCTCTTGCTTTCATGGCCCCTAAAGCAAATAGCTTGGCGAAATCTATTAAATAAACATAGTCTTGAATCATATAAAAACGGAATTTGTTCCGGTCGAGCGTCCCTTGGCCGATTCCCTGGACGAGAGGGTGCTGATGATTTTTGTTCCAAATGGGCAGTACCTTCTGATACAAACGGTCAGTAAACTCCATCATTTCTCCTCCTTCTTTGTGCGGGTCCATTCGTATATAAAGTTCACCAGTACTTGAGTGAAACGGACCAGTTGATCTATCGATACTCGTTCATTCACGCTGTGGGCATTGTGTAAATCACCAGGACCGTAAATGACAGCCGGAATACCCGCATTGCCCAGCCAGCCGCCGTCCGTGACAGTAGGTGATACATCTATGACAGCATTATGGCCAGACATCACGGCATGAGAGGAAGACAAGGCTTTCACACCCGGATGCTCAGGATCCACTTCAAGCGAAGGAAATATTTCTCCTTCATCTTCAATCATTGAAGTGCCTCCCCAACGGAAGGAAGGAGGATGATCGCGAAGCCAGATGTCAGATTTGGCCACCTCAAGGATATGATCCTCCACTTCTTTGGCCGCACTTTCATAGGTTTCGTCAGGATAAAAATGAACGGTTATCCACAGCCTGCACTCATCAGCAATGAAAGCAGGGTGCCTTCCGCCTTTAATGACTGCCGGGTTGATGGTATTGGAACCTGGAGGAAATCCAGGGTATTGTTTTGTCACTGCCCAGAAGCGTTCCAAATCTTGCAGCCCCTGGATAATCACCATCATCTTTTCAATGGCACTTGCCCCGGAAAGGCCGCCGCCGGCATGAATCATGTTTCTTCTTACCGCATCATGGTGGCTCGTCGGGCTTTTCACTGTAATCCAGCCGGTTATGACACCGCCTTGGCCCTGGATATGCAGGTCACTTGTATCGACCACGACTGCAAAATCGGCACTATATCCCCGCTCGCAGCATTGCAGGGTGCCTGCTTCCCCAACTTCCTCTCCAATCACCGATTGAAAGATCAAATCTCCCGGAAGGTCGATTCCTGCCTCAGATAATAACTTTATGGCAAATAAGGCGCCGGCGAGACCGCCTTTCATATCTGCGGCGCCTCGTCCGGTCACGAAGCCATCCCTTACTTCTGGCTGAAAAGGAGCAGTTGTCCAGTTTTCACCCTCTTCAATTGCAGCGACATCAATATGGCCATTGATAATCAAGCTTTTATGACTAGCTGGAGCGCTTCCTTTTTTGGTACCGACCACATTAGGATCACCAGGGTATACATCCCACTGATCAATCGTGAATCCTGATTCTTCGAGAAACGAAGCAATGAAGTTTTGAGCTTCCCTCGTATTGCGTGCAGGAGGACTCGGTGTTTCAAAACGAATCAAGTTTTTCAGTAAATCAATGAGTTCTTCCTTCCGTTCTTCAGCCTCAAGGATGAGACGGTTGACCATGTTCTCCATTTGTCCTCCCCCTTATTGACAACAAAAAGACCACTTTCAAAAAGAAAGTGGTCTGGCACAAATTTAAGTATGTAAAGAGAATACAGGCAGTACGATCCTACTGTCTGCAATGCATACATATGTCCGCCACTTCCCTTCGCTAGTATTACCTAGATCAGGTAGTCAGGGTTAAGACATGTAAATGTCTCTCTCAGCTTAAACGCACCCCTAGTGTTGTTCAAAATATGAAATTGTCTGTACATTACATATCTATCATACTCTGAATATTTCTGCAACATGAAGTTAAGAAAAAAATATTATTGAAATAATGCAGGAATACCCCGAATCTTGCTGAATACATTCATACAATACGAAAGTGTGAGTGACAGGAGGCGGAGGATTGGAAAAGATTTCGATCGGGCTATTAGGATTGGGTACAGTTGGTTCCGGCGTTGTGAAGGTGATACGCAATCATCAGGATAAACTGGTGCATGGTGTAGGATGTCCAGTTGAGATAAAAAAAATATTGGTCCAGGATTCCGCGAAGTCCCGGGAAGTTGTGGTGGATCAGGAGCTGGTGACGTTAGATTCCAATGAAATAGTGGATGACCCGGCCATTGATATCATTGTGGAAGTGATGGGAGGAATAGAGGAAACGCGGAAACTCCTCCTGAGAGCTCTTGAAAAAAAGAAGCACGTGGTAACGGCCAATAAGGATTTAATGGCACTTCACGGACCGGAACTGTTAGAAACCGCATCAAAGAATGGATGTGATTTGTTTTACGAAGCAAGTGTGGCAGGGGGTATCCCTATTTTACGCAGTGTGGCAGATGGCTTTGCCTCAGACCGTATCCACAAAATCATCGGGATCGTCAATGGGACAACGAATTATATACTCACTAAAATGAGTGATGAAGGAAAATCCTATGAGGAAGCCCTGAATGAGGCTCAGAAATTGGGATTTGCAGAATCGGACCCTGAAGCTGATGTCGAGGGAATCGATGCAGCAAGGAAAATGGCCATATTGTCAACGCTCGGGTTTTCAATGAATGTCGGACTCCATGATGTCAGGTTCAAAGGGATAACCAACATTTCACAGCAGGATATTGAGTATGGAAAAAGACTGGGCTATACTATGAAACTGATCGGGGTCGCTGAAAGAGATGGCGAGAAGATCGATGTTACCGTTCAGCCTGCCTTGGTGACTGATTCGCACCCTTTGGCAGCAGTGAAAAATGAGAATAATGCAGTGTATGTTTACGGAGAAGCAGTTGGAGAAACGATGTTCTACGGTCCGGGAGCAGGAAGTCTGCCTACAGCAACTGCAGTGGTTTCCGATCTTGTCGGAGTCATGAGGAATATGAGGCTTGGGGTCAACGGACACAGTGCAGCTTTTCCGCAATTCACCAAAAAGGTGATGGAAGCGGATGAAGTGTTCAAAAAGTATTTTATCAGGCTGGTGGTTGAAGACGAAGTGGGGACACTTGCAGAAGTGACAACTCTTTTTTCAAAAGAGGGAATTTCTGTAGAAAAAATATGGCAAAATCCCACAAGAGGCAGTATCTCTGAAATAGTACTGGTGACACACAAAGCCTCCAGAAAAAGCTTTCAAGATATCTTAGTAGAGTTGAATGATTCCAGTGTGGTCAAACATGTCGGAAGTTACTATCGCATTGAGATATAAGAAATTCAAACCAGTATCTTACTGGTTTTTTTTGCTTTTGATGGTCAGGTGAAAGCGAACCTATTCCTAATAACTTTACACTTGCTTGGGAATTTGAATACGGCTCAACAAATTAAGCGGGCATAAATAAGCGTAAAAAAGCAGTATGAGTTGACAATGCGTGAGTAAAACGGAAATAATAGGAAGTGATAAAAGAATTGGAAGGCGGGATTAAAATGTTCTCTGAGGAGAGAAGAAAGCAAATCCTTGAAACCCTTGAAAGAGAAGGCAGGGTTCTTGTAAAAGAGCTCGCGGAACAATTTGAAGTGTCGATCGATTCCATTCGCCGGGACCTGTCCATCATGGAAAACGACCAGCAGCTGAAAAGGACGCATGGCGGCGCCATCCCTCTGCCAGCAGTAAGGTCAATGCCAAGGAATAATGATGAAAGATTTGGAGAGAGCACTTCTTACCAAAAAGAGATAGCTGAAAGGGCAGCTGCCTATATCCATCCAGAGCAAACCGTTTTTATCGGCGGTGCGTCCATCCATTTTGCCATGATTCCTTACCTGCCAAAGGAATTTTCATTTACAGTGGTAACGAATTCTGTTGAAATCGCTTATCAGCTGAGAGAGTTTGAGAATATCCATACTTATGTAATCGGCGGAAAGATGAAGGTTTCGGGCAATATCACAGACCCTCTCGCTGCCCAATTCGCGGAACGTTTTCATTATGATTTATGTTTTGCTACTGGAGGAGGATTGACAGCAAGAGGTTTAAGTACTGCTACTCCCGAAGTGGCTCTGTTTCATGAAAAAGTATATGAAAACTCCCGCCGGATCATAACTTTAGTCGAACACACAAAAGTGGGGGCCGATTTATTCACCAGTATGTATCCTTTGAAGAAGCTGGATATCATTTTAACTGATGAAGCCACCACTTCTGCTCAAGTGGATGAGCTTGAATCGCATGGAGTGAAGATAATAAAGGTACCTAAAAATAAATAAATCCTGTATTCCTTTAAGTGAAGTGAGTAAAATCGCTTCACTTTTTTGCGCTATAGTTCTGTCTTAAACAACTTTCAAAATGAAGCATTTGTCCTGCTCATCCACAAACAGGCAGAATTCTTGGTGTGGTTGGATGCCGCTGATGTCCCGGATTTCTTTTGGGATATGAATCGCGCCTTTCTCGGAAATATACCGCTTATTATTCGTGCTGTTTTGTTCCGGTTTTTTGATCACGATGGCTTCCTCATCATAGCAAATTTCCGCCTGCCGTCCGGGAACGAGCCCGAACTGCTTCCTCCATTGATTTGGCAATGTTACATTTCCGGTTTTGCTGAAATCTTTGCACTTGTATTTTTCCCACATCAGCTTTTTCACCTCTTATTATTAAATAACCTGTGGAGATGGAACTAAAACGTTGAGCCTTTGATTAGTGAAGGTTCTTTTCTTAAACTCTGTATAGACGATATAAAGTTCACCTCAAATATCTGTATATAATAATTTCGTGATAACTCCTTTCTATTCTGGTATGCCAAAAGAAATATAGTGCTCTCCTTTTTTGCGAGAACTTCCTTATTTAAAGATGGCAAACATAAATTACTTTAAGTGAGGTATTATAGGTGTATAAATTAACAGCAGGCAGGGGAAGACCACAAATGGAAGAATCAAAAAAAATTGCAGCGAAAATAGCGGTCGTTTATATAGTCATCGGCGCCTTATGGATTATATTTTCCGATATGTTCTCCTTGATCTTGGCTGAGAATGAGATGAGGGCATACGTCTTTTTTCAACGATATAAAGGCTGGTTATTCATACTGATAACTGGATTTCTCATTTATATCCTTGTTTATCAACGAGCATCCAGGCTGGTGGAGTCAGCAGAAAAACTTAAGAATAAAGAGAAGCAGCTGCAAAAGAGCAATCAGCATTACCAATCTTTGTTCCACCACAATCCTGATGCCGTATTTGAAATTACACGGGACGGGAATCTGGCGGCACTGAATCCTGAGGGAGAAAAAATCATAGGCCGCCCGGTGGATGATTTGAAAGGCAAGCCATTAGAATGTCTAATACACTCTGATGATCGGGACTATGTAAAAGGGCTATTCAAGAACACTATTATGGGAAAACCTGAAAAGTTTGAAATGAACATTTTCGGTAAATCCGGAAATAATCGTCTCCTTCGCTGCACCCTTCTCCCCATCATTGTTGACGAGAAAATCATAGGGGTCTTCGGCATGGCAAGGGACATCACCCATTATAGGGAGAATGAGGAGATGATGATCGCCTCTGAGAAACTTTCGGTCATCGGACAGTTAGCAGCGGCAGTCGCTCATGAGATAAGGAATCCTTTAACATCCTTAAAAGGATTTGTACAATTAATGCAGGTAACCAAGAAAGCAGACGATAAGCATCTCGGTATAATGCTGTCTGAGATTGAAAGAATCAATCTCATCTCAGGTGAAATGCTCATTCTTGGAAAACAGCAGGACATCTTATTTGGCAAGGAAGAGGTCAATGATACCATTAAACAGGTCATTGTTTTGATGGAAGCGCAAGCGAATCTGGATAACGTCGAAATTGAGTTCGCTCCTTCCCAAGTTGGTCCCATGTTCGTTAACGCCGACCAAAACCAATTGAAACAAGTGTTAATCAATATAATCAAAAATGGGGTAGAGGCAATTGATGATCACGGGTTCGTAAAAGTCGTGACAGCAAAAACAGAGACGCAGGCGTTAATAAAGGTACAGGACAGCGGAGCGGGTATGGACCAGGAGCGGATCGACCGCCTTGGGGAACCCTTTTATTCTACAAAAGAAAAAGGGACGGGCCTTGGCCTTGCTGTCTGCAAAAAAATCATTGAACGGCATCAGGGTGAAATCACGTATGAGAGTGAAAAAGGCAAAGGAACAACGGTTACCATCACCCTGCCGCTATCATGAGAGTTCTATCAAGAAAATACTATGACAATACAGCTTTTCCATTGCACATGGTGTAGAATGGACTACAGCATCTTTAACGGAGAGAGGAATCAATAAATGGAATATCTAACAGAACTAAAGCCTTTTTTACAGGACGCTTGGAAAACATCACAATTTCAGGAACTGACTGAAATTCAGAAAAAAGCAGCTCCTGAAATCCTGGAAGGAAAAAACCTTGTCTGCGAATCGCCGACAGGTACAGGAAAGACACTCGCTTACCTTTTGCCCATCCTAAATAGGATTGATGAAAAGAGAATGCAGGCTCAAGCCATCATTTTGGCCCCATCACATGAGCTGGTCATGCAGATTCATCAGGAAGTGCAGAAGTGGACAAAGGCTTCTGAAATTAACAGCATTGCCTTGATTGGTGGAGCCAATGTGAAGAATCAAATAGAAAAACTAAAAAAGAAACCAAAAATCATTGTTGGCACCACCGGCAGAATCATGGAATTGATTAAGATGAAGAAATTGAAAATGCATGAGATCAAAACGATTGTTGTTGATGAATTTGATTCAATGATCGGAAAGGAACACATCAACGATATCAGGCAGGTCATTAAATCAACTATGGCCGACAGACAGCTTCTATTCTTTTCAGCTACCCTTTCGGATGTTACAGACGAAGTTGCTTCAGAACTCATGGACAATTATGAAGTGATCCGAGTCAATCAAGGCATCGTTTCATCCTCCAATGTGGAGCATGGGTATCTGCTGTCCGAGCAGCGAGATAAGATAGAAGTGCTCCGAAAGCTATCAAACGTAAAGGATATCAAAGCATTGGTATTCTTCAATAGCCTTGAAAAATTATCAGAGGTGGAAGAAAAGCTGAAATACCAGAAAACTTCCTTGGAGGTCCTGGCAGGAGAATCAAAGAAGATGGAGCGGAAGCATTCATTAGATAGATTCAGGGCCGGGAAAGTCCCTATGCTTCTTACTACAGATGTGGCAGCAAGAGGGTTGGATATCAGCGGAGTCACCCATGTCATCCATTTCGAATTTCCGACAGACACAAAGCAATATATCCACCGCTCTGGCAGAACAGGCAGAATGGGTGCATCAGGGACAGTCATTTCCTTGGTCACCAAAAGAGAGGAAAGCTTTTTGGAAAAGATGGCCGGCGAGTTGGACCTTAAAGTGTCCAAGAAGCGTATTCATGGCGGGCAAATATCAGAAGATCGATAACATGGAGGGCTCCCTCCGGCAGTAATGCAGCGCTCTTGCCGAATAGCAAAGGAACGATAAATGAAAGCCCGGATTGAAACATTCAATCCGGGCTTTCATTTATCGTTTTCCTTTTTTCATAAATAATTTGTATACAAGGACAATGACCGCAATGATAAGGAGAATATGAATGATACCTCCGGCGATCTCAAAAAGAAGACCGAGCAGCCATAAGACAATTAATATACCGATTATCGTCCAGAGCATGTATGGAAACCTCCTTTGACATGTTAAGTTTAACTTCCCTCATTTTGAAAAAATTAAACTAGTAAAGAAGAAAGGCACTCTGCTGCAGAGTGCCTAAGCAAAATTGTAGAGGATTAAAATTTGTCTGCATGGTCATCCTTTGCTTTTCCAACTGTCTCATGTACTTTTCCTTTTGCTTTATCGACATTGCCTTCATGCTGCATGTCTGGATTATCCGAAGCTTTTCCTGTTCTTTCTTTAACTTCTCCTTCAGCCTTCTTTGCCGCACCTTTAAGCTTGTCTTTCATACCGTTATCTTTACTCATATCAGAATCACCCTTTCGTTATTTTACTATTCTTTTTCCTTTTTGAGCTCTAGTTAAACATAGGTGGATACAGGTTAGGTTTTATAGGAAACAGGGAATACATAAAAGAACTTTTCTACTTTCAGCATAATAAAAATTATTTAGCGTAGTTATTGGGTTATGTGAAACAATAGAGGATAGAATTTTTTATCCGACAGGGAAGTATTTCTTAACTTGAGGGATTGGTCATATGAAAAAAAGAAGACTCGAATTTTTATTTGTCATCATTCTGATTGCGTGTGTGTACATCTTCCTTTCCAGCGAATATCACACTTACATAAAAATGGCGGCAGCAGCTATTTACATTATTATCATCTTGATTAGTGTGCTTTCACTTATTCTTGAAAATCGATCAGCGCAGCATACCTTGCTATGGATTTATGTATTGGTCTGTTTCCCGGTCTTCGGTTATTTCTTTTACCTGTACTCCGGTCAGTTGTATTTAAAAGGGTACCTTTTTAAAAGCAAGCGCAGAAATGACCGCGAGGAATGGCAGAAGCTGCTTAAAAAGGAGAATTCACCTGATTTGGCCTTTCTTCAGGATAACCAAAGAAATTTCGCCAGTTTCTCAAATAAAGTCGCTTGGTCACCGATCAGCACTTCTTCAACAACAAAAATCTTGAAAAACGGGGATGAAACCTTTAATGAGATCAAGGATAAATTAAAGAACGCGAAAAAATATATTCACATGGAATACTACATCTTCCGTTCCGACCGGCTGGGAAAAGAAATTATTGAAATTCTGATAGAAAAAGTAGAACAGGGTGTTGAAGTCCTCTTCATCTTTGATGCTGTCGGCAGTATGCATCTTTCTTCAAAGGACGTCAAGGCAATGGATCAGGCTGGGGTTAAAGTGCAGCCTTTCCTGCCCTTGAAATACGGTTTCTTTAATCAAAAGTTCAACTTTCGAAACCACAGGAAAATCATCGTGATTGATGGGGAATTCGGTTTTGTGGGAGGTTTGAATGTAGGAATCGAATACCTGGGGGAGAGTGAAAAGTTCGGCTTCTGGCGGGATACTCATATGATGCTTGAAGGAGGTGCATTATTTACGCTTCACACAGTATTCCTGCTGGATTGGGAATACGTATCAGGTGAAATGATTCTTGAAAAATACCAGGGGCATCCCTATATACAATCGGAAAAACTGGATGGTGCGGTTCAGGTTGTCGCCAGCGGACCGGACACTCAGCTTGGAATTATGAGCGATCTGTACTATTCACTAATTTCTTCAGCAACTAAATCGATTTGGATTGCCACTCCTTATTTTGTACCGACTGAATCAATCAGGACAGCGCTTCGCATCGCTGCCTCAAAAGGCATTGAAGTCAGGATCATGGTCCCGGAAATCAATGACGGCTTTCTTACACAATATGCCACAAGGTCTTATTTTTCCGAGCTGATCCGCTGTGGAGTGGAAATCTACTCTTATCAAAAAGGCTTTATGCATCAGAAAATCATCATAGTGGATGGGAATCTTGCGTCGGTAGGAACAGCCAATATGGATATGCGCAGCTTTCACTTGAATTTTGAAGTCAATGTCTTTCTGCTGGGGAACAGTTCCATTCGCGATTTGTCGGCCCATTATGAAGAAGACATGGAGGACAGCGTGAGGGTCAGGCCGGTTGAATACTACAAGAGAGGTGTAGTGGAGCGGGCGAAGGAATCTTTTGCGAGGCTCTTCTCGGGAGTTTTGTAATAAAGGTAATTAGTTGAGCCAGGCTCAAAAGGTGGAATCTGAGCCAGGCTCAAAAGGCATGAATTGAGCCAGGCTCAAAAAGCGTGAATTGAGCCAGGCTCAAAAGGCGTGAATTGAGCCAGGCTCAAAAGGCGTGAATTGAGCCAGGCTCAAAAGGCGTGAATTGAGCCAGGCTCAAAAGGCGTGAATTGAGCCAGGCTCAAAAGGTGGAATCTGAGCCAGGCTCAAAAAGCGTGAATTGAGCCAGGCTCAAAAAGGGGAAACTGAGCCAGGCTCAAAGGTGGAATCTGAGCCAGGCTCAAAAAGCGTGAATTGAACCTGGCTCAACTGAGCGATACACTAACCACTAGGGTAAGAGGGACAGTCCCTTTTGATACAGCAACGCGCTGCCGTACCACCAGGGAATGTCCCTTCGGTGCGGCAGCGCGTTGCTGTTTCTCCGGTGCTTATGCTTTTGGCTTATTTATGTCATAAACAATCCTGCCATCCATTATCGTCAACAGGACCTTGCACTCTTTGATTTCTTCAGGATCGCATTCAAATAGGTTGCGGTCCAATATAGCGATGTCCGCTTTTTTACCTGCTTGGAGAGTTCCCAGGTCGTTCTCCCGGAAGTTTCCGTAAGCTGGTGACCTTGTAAAATGTGTAAGTGCTTTAGCAAGACTGATTTTATGCTGAGGGTTCCAGCCTCCGGAAGGTGTTCCGTCTTCATGCTTCCTTGTAACTGCCCTGTAGATCCCGAGCATCGGATTCAGCTCCACGATGGGGTAATCACTGCCAAAAACGAGTTGGGCACCGCTTTTCTCTAACTCCCCGATTKGCCATGTATAGGGCAGTCTTTCCGGTCCCAGCCTATCGATATATTCATGTGATTCCATGGAGCTCGATGATAAATGCTCCGGCTGCATGGAAGGAAGAATACCCAGCTCCGAAAATCTTGGTATATCATCAGGATGGATGACTTCGATATGTTCGATTGTATGCCTGGAGTCCCGCACGCCATTAACGTTTCTAGCATGTTGAAAAGCATCCTGCGCCATCCTCACTGCTGCATCTCCGCAAGCATGAAGCCTCACTCTGTATCCTTTTTTATCTGCTTCTTCAATCCATTTAAAGTAAGTTTCTCTTGAATAAATCGTACCGCCAATTGTGGAAGGGCGGTCAGAGTAAGGTTCCAACAGATAGCCTGTATAGGTTAAAGGAACACCATCAATGAATTGTTTGAGTCCGGAAAATTGGAGTTTGTCCGAGTCAAACCTTGTGTAATAGGAAAGGTTCTCAAGTTTTCCGTCCAAGGGAGCAAGGAAGTGAATACGCACTGTCAGCTTTCCCTCATCTTCAAATCTTTTGTATTCCTCAAGATCCCCCAATGTAAAACCTGGGAGCGGAAGCATATCCCCGATCGAAGTAATACCGAGACTGCCCGCTTTTTCTAAAAAAGATTTCATCAGCTTGTGCTTTTTTTCAGAAGGAAGATTGAAGGCTTCCACGGCCAAACCAACAGCCGTTTCATATAGGAACCCTGTAGGTTTGCCATCCTCATCCTTTTCTATTACGCCGAATGGAGGCTCTGGTGTCATTTCATCGATCCCCAGGATTTCCAATGCCTTGGTATTCAGCCAGGCACTATGTGCTTCTTCATTCAAAAGAAAGACAGGACGGTCCTTTATTCGCTGATCCAGGGAATGGCGGGCAGGAAGCTTTTGGCCGGGCCACCTGACATGATGCCATCCGAACCCGAGCACCCATGGATCGTTTGGATGTTCTTCGGCGTACTGTGCTATCTTATCTGCTGCTTCCTCCTCACTTCCGCAGAAGGTGAGTGAAGCATACTCCTGGAACATTGCCCCTAGCCACAAATGAACATGAAAGTCATGAAAACCGGGAGTGACTAGTTTGCCATAAGCTTCGATTTCTTTTGTATGAGAACCTTTGTATTGCCCTAATTCCTCTTCTGATCCAATTGCCAGGATTGTATCGCCCTTTACCGCGACAGCCCCTTGGATCGGTAAGTCTGTATCTGCCGTAAAAATCGAGTCGCTTTTAATGATGATATCTGCACTTTGTTTATTCAAATTACATTTCTCCTTGTGGTTGAATAGTGAGAAAATTATGGAAATCACTTATGAACCATGTTACTATAAACTCGATACTATTTGAATAGAAAGGAAGTTGTCCTGGTATGCCAACGACTACTTTGTAATGGAAACTAAAATGAGGATAGCAGATTTACGGAAAAATGAACCCGTTTTTCCACCGGAAACCCGTCTGTCTTTAATCCCATTACAAAGGAACGGAACAATTTTCAGTGTGTTAAGTGAGGTTCTCCAGATGGGGAAGCTTTTTTTGTTTTCTTTGAGAATATCCCTGCATATAAAGAATATTCAAATAGTGGTCCGTTCCTTTACAACGAGGTGAAGGAACAGGCAAACAGCCAATTTTTCATGGCAGCTGATTAATTTGGAAAGTGAATTGTATATAGAAAAACATTGCTCGAATTGAGGGCCAACCGTCAAGTTTCGAGATACACTCAACCGGAGCCAATGGAAAGAATATTTACCATTCTACCATTTCAAATGTGAGAAAAATCATAAGTAGAACATGAAATTGGAAACGGATAAAAGTTTCAGCGGGCATGTGAGACTCCGAAAAGAACTTTTGGAAAATGAAAAAGTTGGTGAAGAGATAAATATTGAGCAGTTGAAGGCGGATGGATATTCATAAGTGAAAATCAAAATTAATGGCGTGTATGAAGTTTTCAGGCTTGATAAGTCATTGAGTAAGAGGGTGCTGGATATCAGCAGGATCCGGGTGATAACTTGAGTCTAAATGGACGGATCCTTGTGAATGATGAAGAAGCAAAAGAAGCAGGAAATCAATAACGGTGATTGGATTACAATACTATTGAATAAGCGTAAAAGGAGGCAGTTCAGATGAGGAACATGAGAGCTGGAATAGAGCACTTAGGTATTCTTTCGGGGGTTTTTAATCAGTATAGAATTTTCTATGGTGAGGATAATGATTTAGTGAGATGCCGTGAATTTTTAAGAGAGCGGCTGGAAAAGGATGAATCTGTCATCTTCCTGGCTGTAGAGGAAGGGGATGATGCTTTAGAAGTATTGGGTTTTACACAGCTGTACCCGATATTTTCATCCGTTTCTTTGAAAAGACACTGGCTTTTGAACGACTTATTTGTTACAGAGAAAGCGAGAAGAAGGGGCATCGGGGCCGGGTTGCTTAACAGTGCAAGGCAGCTGGCTGAGAAAACAGGGGCCAAAGGACTGACACTTGAAACTGGCCATGATAATGAAAACGCTCAAAAACTATATGAAAAATTCGGATTCAAAAAACATACTGAATTTCATTATACCTATAAGCTTTAATGGAAAAAGGCCGGAAACCAATCATTGTTTTCCGGCCTTTCAGCATCTTTGTCATGACTCGTTCGCGTCACCAAATTCGACAGCTCTATCGATCGCCTCGAACGGCTTGCCGTTTTCGTTGTTGATTTCATACACTGTTTTCCCTTTTTGCCATTGGATGTCGGTCTGAGGGTGTTCTGCGAATCCATTGATGCTAATCATCCCGCGGTCTTCAGGTGCGGGAAGGTAATGGGTCTCAAGATACTCCACTACTTCCTTGGCAAAATCAACTCCCTCGGGATAAGGATCATAGGCGTACTGTGGATCAGTAGGGAAATCCATCTGTATCAGCCAGCGCCCCTCATTCCATGAGATATATTGGTGGCCGGCAGCTCCTTCGACAAGTGCCTGAATGGAATACCCAAGGTCAGTGTTCGTCTGTTTTACTTCACGGTAATTGTCAAATGCTTTGGCGGCTTTGTTTACGGTTTCATAGTCGGTTTGTTGGATTCCTTCTGGCAGCCCTGATGTATCATTGTTTTGTAAAGAGTGGTCGGTGTTATTCTGATCTTCTGAACCCGCCTGGTCCTCATTGGTATCTGCCTGGCCGGCAGAATCGTCCTCTGTTGAGCCGGCGGCCTCAGGTTCTTCTGCAGGTGTGCCTGAATTAGTGGTGCCCTTGTCAGTTTCCTGGGTTCCTTGATTCATATTTTCGTCTTCCGCCAGTGAGTTTTCTTCGCTGGTGCAGCTGGCCAGCAGCATACTCGACGACAATAATAAGGCTGCGCCTGTTGTCTTGATTTTCATATAATCTCTCCCTCGCGATTCTGACTATATTCTTCTTTTCCCTGTATCATGAACTATTAATCGTTCTTCTGCCTGCAGCAAAAAGGCTTCGGGTATGGAAGGTATATGCAGTATGGCTCCCGCTGCATAACCTCCAATCCAGAAGCCTTAGAGTTCATCTTAAAATACTTTCGTTGTCCATGTTTCACAGTTCCACAGATCTGTCGCAATGTCCTGATAAAATTCAGGTTCATGCGAAATGAGGAGGATGCTGCCTTTGTATTCCTGCAGTGCTCTTTTGAGTTCTGCTTTGGCCTCGACATCCAGATGGTTTGTCGGCTCGTCAAAGACGAGGATATTGGTTTCTTTGTTGATCAGCTTGCAGAGTCTGACTTTCGCTTTTTCGCCGCCGCTCAGCACTTCAACTTTGCTTTCGATGTGTTTTGTCATCAAGCCGCATTTGGCCAGGGCGGCTCTGACTTCATATTGTGTGAAAGAGGGGAACTCGCTCCAGACTTCCTCAATACAGGTGTTGTAGTTGGCTTTTTTGATTTCCTGTTCGAAATAGCCAATGTGCTGATGTTCTCCTAATTCTACTTCGCCGGATACCGGTTTGATTTCGCCCAGGATGCTCCTCAGCAGTGTGGTTTTTCCGATTCCGTTTGCTCCGTAAAGAGCAATCTTCTGGCCTCGTTCCATTCGCAGGTTCAGAGGCTTGGACAGCGGTTCATCATATCCAATCACAAGATCCCTTGTTTCAAAAATCAATTTGCCTGAAGTTCTGGCCGGTTTGAAGTGAAATTCAGGTTTGGGCCTTTCGCCTGCAAGTTCGATGATGTCCATCTTATCCAGTTTCTTTTGGCGGGACATAGCCATGTTCCTTGTGGACACTCTGGCTTTGTTCCGCGCCACAAAGTCCTTCAGCTCAGAGATTTCCTGCTGCTGTTTCTTATAAGCAGACTCCAGCTGCTGGCGTTTCATTTCATATACCTTTTGGAAATCGTCATAATCACCGGCATAACGGTTAAGCTCCTGGTTTTCCATATGATAGATGAGGTTAATGACACTGTTCAAAAACGGGATATCATGGGAAATGAGGATGAATGCATTCTCATATTCCTGCAGATATCGCTTCAGCCAGACGATATGCTGTTCGTCAAGGTAGTTGGTAGGCTCATCAAGCAGCAGGATATCAGGCTTTTCCAACAATAATTTTGCTAGGAGGACCTTCGTTCTTTGTCCGCCGCTTAAATCCTGTACTTCGCGCTCGAGGCCGATTTCATCAAGGCCAAGTCCGCGGGCAATCTCTTCAACTTTTGCATCTATAATATAAAAATCATTGTTAGTGAGCGCATCTTGAAGTGTACCGGTTTCTTCAAGCAGCTTTTCAAGTTCTTCCGGGGAAACCTCTCCCATTTTGGCAAAAAGCTCATTCATTTCGGTTTCCATATCGAATAGGTATTGAAAAGCGGTCTTTAGTACATCCCTGATCGTCATGCCCTTTTCAAGGGAAGTATGCTGGTCGAGATACCCGACTCGGACCCGTTTTGCCCATTGTACTTTTCCTTCATCCGGCTCCAGCTTGCGGGTGATGATATTCATGAAAGTGGATTTTCCTTCTCCATTGGCACCGATAAGGCCGATGTGTTCGCCTTTTAGCAGGCGGAAAGATACGTCATTGAAAATGGCTCTGTCACCGAAGCCATGGCTTAAATTATTTACCGTTAATATACTCATTTGGAAGCACCTTTTCTATTGAATTCTTTTTATCTCATTTCATTATAAAGGTGTTAAAAGCAGATGAATAGTATATGGAAAAAATTAATCGAAACAATGGAAGTGCAGGTACAGGTTATACCCCTTACTATAAACATCGAGTGAAGTCATTTCAGGCTCCGGCGGTTGATGTATTCTTCTTCTGACCCCAGCTCCCTGTTTAGGAGCAGCTCCATTTCAATGAGTTCTCTCCGGGTGACGACGGGGTCATCCGGAGACCAATAGACGTTATAGACAAAGTAATACCCTTTGATTTTACGGAAGAGGACGGTCGAATGGGGAAAGCTGTCAAAGCTCGCTTTGATGTTGAATCTTCTGGAATAACTCCACCTCGTGAGTTTCACGCTGTGACTCCCCCTTTTAATTGGTATAGTATATATTCCCGGTTCCGATATAGGGGCAAACGTTACAGAAGGCAGTTCTTGATTTGAAAAAGTAATTGGCTTTGTAGTAAAACTAAGTAATTAGGATTCATTCTGAAGAAGCAGAGGAGGAGAAAGCATGGATAAAGAAATGGCCGGCTGGATGATGACGCAAACTTGGGAAAACTTATTGTTCCTTCATTGGCAAGTACCAGTGGATGAACTGAGAGAAAAGCTGCCAGCCCAGCTGGAACTTGATACATATGAAGGAAAAGCGTGGATCGGGATCGTACCATTCTCCATGAATCATATCAAGGTCCGAGGACTCCCTGAGATTCCGTTTGCGCGGTCCTTCCTTGAGTGCAATGTCCGTACATATGTTACGTATAAAGGAGAACCGGGTGTGTATTTTTTCAGCCTTGATGCCAATCATGGTCCTGCAGTTGCCGGTGCACGGCGTTTCTTTTCCCTGCCCTACTTCAATGCTGATATGAAGATGGAGGTCAGTAATGGAACAGTGAAGTACAGCACGAGGAGAGTCCATAAAGGAACAAATGGAGAGAGTTTGAAAATAGAGTATACCCCCGGGAAAAGAATTAATACAGTTAAAGGGTCACTGACAGAGTGGCTGACAGAAAGATATTGTCTTTGGACTATAAAGAATGAACAAGTCTATAAAGGGGCGATTAAGCATAAACCTTGGGAATTGTATGAAGCCCAATCTTTTATAGAGGAACAATCTTTATGGCCGCAGCCAATGAGCGGGGAGACAGAAGTTCACCAATGCTATTCACCGAGCCTCACAGCTTTTATTTGGCCCTTGTCTCGTTAAGCGATTTTTATAAACCTCCGGAGTGTGTGGTGGATGGTTATTATATACTAGTCTGAAAGTAACGAAAAGAGTTTTGGAAATACTTTATCAGGGTAAAGGGGTCATGGACCAGCTTGTTAACACTAAATAGAGGTTTAATGAAAGAGAGAAACAGACTCCTTTCTAAACTTTGTAAATAGTTTAACGAGTGTGCGGAAACCAAGACTTATTGAATTCACTGTACGAAAATACCTTGCTTGAATAAAGTAGAATAGGGCGATGGACATGAAGGAAACGATTTACATACGAAATGCACTATTTGGCCTGGCGTTTTTTGTCATGATATTTTGCGGGGGGATCCTTACATTAGACGGAGAGATAAAAGCTTTGGGAGTAAGCGCAATGGCTGCGGCGGCCATTGTGTTCACCTTGCTGATGCAGATCCTGGCAGTCAGGAGAACAGAAGGGCTGCAGCGGAGGTTTATCGGCCTGCTCCTGCTGGCAACCATTCTCTATGCAGCAGCTGAAGTTGTCTGGTTCTATGAAGAAAAACTGGCCGGCGGTCTTAATTCAGTTCCGCTTTGGAGCAATATCCTATACATATTGAATCTTCTGTCGTATATTGCGGCATTTTCATTATTGACTTTTGCGATAAAGAACCGTTATCAGGTTGTCTATTTTGCGATTGATATTTTGATCATCTATTTTTCTGTCACTGCCATACTATGGGTTTATTGGCTTCATCCTCTTTATGAAGAAGCTGGTGTTGCTTATGGGCCGGGGGTAACATCATTTATTTATCCGGCTCTGGAACTGCTCCTGTTATTTGCCTTGTCAGCGACCATGTTTCTGAAAAGATATTTTTTCCCTTTGAAAACCATGCTTTCACTCATCTTTTCTATAGCCTTGTTTTTCATAAGTGATACTATGCATTTGCTTGCTTTATATTACGGCAGATTTGAACCGAACAGCCTGCTGGAAGTAATGTGGAGTTCAGCAATCGTCCTCCAGGGAATTGCTGCGCTGCGATTATATCTGAAAAGATCTTCCTTCAGAAGGGGAGAAAACACCTTCCACTATGAAGCAGGCTCGTACCCCGTGGCAAGAAGCATCGTCAATATTGGGAGTATACTCATTCTTTTTCTTATTTTTACGGCCAGTCATGATTTAACAGCTGGCGCTGGGCTGCTGGTGATCATTTTCCTTGTTTATTTCAGACAGCTTCTGGCAAGTTCCCAATTGAATCAAATGACATTATCTTATCAAGAGCTTGCCAGGGATTTGGAGAATCAAGTGGATAAAAGGACGGAAGAGTTAAGGAGGAAAAATGCTGAACTTGAACAGTCTTCCTCCAGGTTGAAGTACATGGCCCTTCATGATCAGCTTACGGATATATGGAACCGGCGGGCACTGGAAGGAAGATTGAAAACCTTATTTGAAAAATCTCTTGATGAAAAAGAGGTTAAATTTGCCCTTATATTTATCGACATAGATAAATTCAAAGAAATCAATGACCGGCTGGGCCATTCTTACGGTGATGAACTGTTGGTTGAATTTACTATTAGGATAAAACAGGTATTCCCTCAAGACGCCTTCATAGCAAGGCAGTCAGGTGATGAATTTGTGGTTATTTTGGAAGAATGGAAATTGAAGAAAGAGATTGAATTCCTCATTCAGAAGTTCTTTGAGGCAAACCAAAAAGGCTACTCCATCTATGGGGAAGAGGTAAACATAACATTCAGCCTCGGTGCATCCTTCTTTCCTGAAGACAGCCGAAATGCGGACGAACTGCTTCAGGCAGCCGACATGGCAATGTATGCCGTCAAGCAGCAAGGAAAAAACAATTACCAATTTCATTGAAGATGGATTGATTTGTCATTTCCTAAATGTTGATGGTGCTTAATTCTTTGTTATAGAATATAATGATGATATCAATAAATGGGGAGTGTGAATGATGAATAGAAATCTGTTTCTGGCAATTCTATTATCCTTCGCGTTCCTGGCCAACAGTATCGGGTTTTCCCATGTTGCATTAAAGGCAGTTCATGAGGCTTCCAGTATGGAGCAGTTTGCCTATGATAAATTGCTTTCTGGTGAAGATCCTGATCTTGGGAAAAATGCTTTTTATCCTTTTGCCAGTTTCATAGCGGGGATTTTAACGGCGTTATGTCTGACAGCCAATGGGAGTCACCGTCCCAATGCTGGAAATAGGATCCGTCTTCAGCTAACCCCCGTTTATTTCGGGGCAAATTATGTAAAGCCTTTCTCTTTGAATAATCAATGTTTTAATTGATATTCAAGGAGGGAGAAATATGTGGGTCAGATTTATAATGATGGGAGTTTTTTCGTTTACCGCGTTAACGCTTCTATCTTATCAAGCTGTTGAAATCTATCATGCATTCATTGACTTTTTTCAGCAAAAATAATACGTTTTTAAGGGTGTAAAGACTCAGTCTGTCTTTGCACTCTTTTTATCTTTTAATAGAGTTCCTGCCATTCTCGGATAAGCTTGGGGATGTAGGATGATGACCGATGTTATATGCTTATGTACTTAAGAAGAGAATCTATAAAAATCAAGCTGGGTGACTATTAAAATGAACTATTTTTCCAACAGGCCATTTGGTTCATCAAATGAAGTAATGCCAAATGCAGATATTTATCAAAATAAGAATAGGCAGCCAGAGAGCAAAGAAGACGCCTTTTACTTCCGGATGATCGAGCAGGATGGAATACGCCTGAATGAATCTCAAATGAAAGCCGTCAGACATTTAGAAGGACCCTGCCTGACACTGGCTGGGGCAGGTTCCGGAAAAACTTCGGTCCTCGTAGCCAGGACTGGATATCTTTTGCAGGTTCAAGGGGTTTCTCCCCAAAAAATACTGCTTTTGACATTTTCAAAGAAAGCATCCATGGAAATGAAGACAAGAGTTTCAGCGCTGCCGGGCATCAATCCCCATGAAGTGAATAGAATCCAAGCCGGAACCTTTCACTCCTTTTTCCTATTTCTTTTGAGAAGTAGGGGAGTGAACCAGGAAATCCTGGGAAATGAAAGATTCAAGCACATCATTTTAAAGCAGATACAGAGAAAAATAGGAATTCAGGAACCTTATCAGCCGGAGACGTTATTATCCACTCTTTCCAGCCTTAAGATAAGAATGCTGCCGGTTGAAAAGCTGCCAGATAAAACGGCAGGTGAAAAAGAGATAAAAAAGATTCTGTCCAGGTACGAAGAATGGAAAGAAAGTAATCACAAAATGGATTTCGATGATATTCTCGTTAAAGCGTATGAGCTGCTTCATGAGGATCCAGTTCTGCTTGAAGCCATGCAGGGAAGGTTTCAATTTATCATGGTGGATGAGTTTCAAGACACAAACTGGCTTCAATATGAGCTGATTAAAATGATCGCACGTCAATCGCGAAACCTTTTTGTTGTAGGGGATGATGATCAGACGATTTATTCCTTTAACGGAGCTGATCATGCTTTTATCCTTGATTTTGATAAAGAATATCCCAGTGCAACGGTGGTCACGCTGGATGTGAATTACCGGTCGAACCGATATATTGTCGGTCTTGGAAATGAAGTAATCAGCCGGAACCGTTTCAGGAGAGAAAAGGCTCTTCAAGCTGTAAAAGGAGAAGAGGTTAAGCCGAAATACAGCCGCCCCTCCAATTCGGATGAAGAAGCTGAATGGACTATCTCCCAAATCAAAAGGATGATTGAGCAAGGAAATACAAGCTATAAGGACATTGCCATCTTGCATCGGACAATCAGCAGCAGCCGTGCCATATTCGAACGGTTAGTCATCGAGGAAGTTCCGTTCTTCTCTTATAATCTCGGAGATCAGCATTTCTATGACCAGTGGATCGTCAAACCGCTGATTGACCATCTAAGGCTTTCTCTTGTGCCGCGTAATTTTACAGCGATTGAAGGAATCCTCTCCACGCTTTATATCAACAGGGACGCCGGAATGAAAAAAATCAGCATCGAGGAGGAAACAGCCAGAAAGAAATACCCCCTCATCCACTTGATAAAAATGGACCAGTTAAAGGCGTTTCAGAAAGATAAAGTGAAAGAAAGAATAAAGCTAATCAAAGACCTTTCGGCAGAGCCGCCGGCATCAGCCATCAAGCGAATGAGAAAAGAGTTTTATGATACCTTCATGGATACGAACGAGCGCCTTTCAGTAACTGAACATAAAGAGGCAATCAAAGAAACATTATCAGAACTTGAAGCCTCAGCAGCGAGGTTTCCATCCATTTCTGCCTTCATCTCGTTCATTGACAGCATGACAGAGAAACACAAAAGGATGCAGGAAGAAGATAAGAAAATAAACTCGGATGCCGTTTCGCTGATGACGATACACCGGGCAAAAGGCCTGGAGTTTCCATCTGTTTTTGTCATTGGTGCAAGTGAAGGAAATCTTCCTCACTCCTCTGCACTCAATGCGGATAAACTGGAAGATAAAATTCAGCAGAATGGGAAAAAGAAGGACCTGCTTGCACTAGAAGAGGAGAGAAGGCTCATGTATGTCGCCATCACCCGAGCCAAAAATGAGCTCTTCATCAGCTCCCCTGCATACTATCAAGGTGAAAAACGTGAAATTTCGCGTTTCCTCACTGATGTATTTTCAGAGAAACAAGCAGGAACAGAAATGGACAAGCAGAAGAGGGAGCGCCCGATGATAAAGGTCTCAGCCTGGATTTGCAGCAACGACAACTGTATTGCCTGGTCAAGGATCAAGACAGAAGCCGAGCAAAGTATAAAAAGAAAAGTGTGTCCGCTGTGCGAGGCACGGATGGTCAAAGGTGAAAAAAGGGTGAGCGGGTAAAAGACTCAACACTCAGTGTGAAAAGGACACTGGGTGTTTTTTTGTGTGGATCTGATCCTGAGGGGATGGGTGCTGCAACTAGACGTCCGCTAGTCCGCAGGGGAGCGCACGCCTTCCGCTACAATCCTTCTAGTAGGTAAAAGAGGGAGGAGGATTAAATAGTATTCAAAAGCAACAATCTTTTAGAAAAGAGTTTTTTAAATAGAGGAATAAATTTCCGTTAATTACTAAATAGCACCCAAAATAGCTTAAATAGAGGAAAAATATTCTCTTATTAGATTCAAAATCAAAAAAAAGGGTGCTTTATTTTCAGATAAGAGAAAAAACTTCCCCTATTCACCAGCCAAATAAGCTCAAGACTGCAATTAAGGGTATAATCTTCCCTTATTATTTACCCCGCTTAATCCTCTATTAAGGACATGGTTTTCAATTTCGCTTTTTTATAAAAGGCATTAGTGGGGGAATGAAATATATGTAAAGGTTTAGTTTTTGGTTTGTTGGTATTACTTTTGCTTAATTGGTTAGAGAGCAAGGTCAGAATGAGTACGTTTAACCAGGGCGTTTGCTGAACAAGCAGCAACCCCCTTTTATTTTCTCAGCAAATGATTCGGTATATAGGAAAAACGCTAGGGAACAATACCTGTAAAAAAGGGTGGTTGGCATGAAAAGAATAGTTCTGATCCTTGTTCCTGTATTTTTAGGGTTTCAGCCGGCTTACACTGCCTTTGCAAACCAAAGGCAGTTCGAAGATCTTCTTATCAAAATTGGATATACATCAATCGATGATGCATTATCGGCTGCTGAGTTACACTTCAATAAAGAGATTCCTTTACCCTATAGGCTGCCTCCGATTGCCTTCACCCACCATTTTGGAAGATTTACTGACCTTGATGGGGATATTAACGATTCCTTAGAAGTTGAGTTTCTTGATCAACACAATTCAGCAAATCATTACAAAATGGATATTCGACCTTTAAGAAATAAGATAGAGTTTCAAGGACGAGAAAATCTAACAGAATATACTCTTAAAAACGGGAAAAAAGCCATTTATGTGGTAGACCGCAATTTTATCTTCTTTGTTGTTGAAAACTCTGATTGGCAATATATGTTTGGAATCGATAAACGGTTATCTGATAAGGTAACACCTGAAGTCTTTGTTGAGATTGCGGATTCAATAAAATTGAAGTAGTAAGCACCAATCTAAACATTATCGTTCGCTGCGAAAAACCCCTTATCTTTAAACAAGGAAGAAGACTCGTCAATTGACGAGTCTTTTTTGCTTCTGTTGACCCACAAAAGCATGGCGTTATAACCAGAATTTCTGGCTTGAGTACCTCAGAACCTATTTATTCTGAGATTCTGTAATATTTTCATCTTCCGGAAGAGGATCAATCGAGGTACTGTCTGAAACGTTTAAAGTGCTTTTAAGAAAATAGACAAAAAAACCGCCAATCAAGAGCAGCACAACAGAAAAGCCAATAAATACAAATAAGTCCATAAGGTTTCTCCTCCTTCTTTCCGCGTCCTATTGCTAATTTATGAAGGGGGATATCCATATAGACCTTAAGAAGAATTCAGTAGAATCGGACCATTTTTAGAAAAAACAAACAAAAAATAGAACATACGTTCCTTTGTGTGTTAAAATAGTGCTATAGTATACATGCCGGGCGGGCAGCGGCTGCTCCCTTTCTTGAGGGGAGGTGAGTCACTGTAATGGTAGAAGTAGCTGACGTTCTTCAAATCATGATTGCGTTTGGAACATTGACAGTAGCAATAATCGCAGTCACCCAAAAAAAGAAGTAACCCACCCGCATGGCTCCCAACCAGGGTAGGTTACTTCCGTATCTAAAAATTTGAGCTGCTGTTTCCTGTAATGTGTGCTTGCATGAGGGTTCTGGTTGCAGCCGGAGCTCTCATGTCTTCCATTATTCTTATAGTTATAATTATACCCAACATCTCAGCATGAAGTAAAGGAACTTGCGAGATGAAAATAGCAATTTTTCCCTTAATTAACGATCGATGAGAACCGCCCTTACCGGACAGCCGTCACCCTCTTCAAGAGACAAGGGAAAGGCCGAAAGTTCATACGTTTTTGGCTCCACACCATCCAAGACGATGCCCTCCAGTATCCCGATGCCATTTGATTGAAGCGAGTGATGCGCTGGGAGGTTTTTACTGTTTAAAGGATCGACGGAAGGTACATCCACTCCAATTAAGTTGATGCCTTTTTCTTTAAGCAGCGGACCAGCGCTTTTCTGAAGATAGGTGATTTTATCCGGAAAAGCATTTCTATCTTCCCAGCTGCCGGTGCGGATCAATAATTTCGTGACCCCTTCCAAATCCAGGCCTTCCAAATCGTCTGCACCAATCGATTCCCTCCCAGTAAGATCGACCACTAAGGCTTTCCCGAAAAAGCTGTCAAGAGGAAGGTCGGCAACTCTCCTGCCATTATCATCAAAATGAAAGGGAGCGTCAATATGCGTTCCGGTATGTGCACTGAACGATATTTTTCCTACATTGACAGAACCGGTTTCTTCCTTTGACCAATTCAATGAAAAGGAAAAGGGGCTGTCTCCAGGCCAGACAGGGGTAGAGCTGTTCAATCTTTGTGAAATATCTATGAGTTTCATTCTCGTTCCTCCTACGCCACAACATTGCGGCCTTTCTCAAATTGTTTATACAGTTCTTCTTTCATAATGGTCTCCAAAATTCCGACGGTTTTCCAGACGTCATGGAAGGAAGAATAGAGTGCGACAGGAGCGAGCCTAATCACATTGGGAGCCCTGAAGTCAGGGACCACCCCGTTTTGCTTTAAAGCTTTACAAATCCGGGCAGCTTCATCATGCTGCAAACAAACATGGCCTCCACGCGCGTGGTCTTCCTTAGGGTTGGAGATGGAGAAGCCGTAATCGGATAATCTGTTCTCAATAAGTTGCATTAAATAACCTGTCAGTTTCAGTGATTTGTTCCTCACATTTTCAATGCCGGCTTCTTCAAAAATTTCCAGAGAGCCAAGAAGGGGAGCCAGGCTGAAGATATGGGGAGTTCCAATTTGGTATGCCCCCGCTGTATCAGCATGTGCTAACGTGTGCTCCATATCAAATTGTTTTTCTTTTTTTGAACCGAACCAGCCCGCCAGCCCCGGCTTCTTCCCTAAATGCTTTTCATGTACAAAGAGCCCTCCGACTCCTCCTGGACCGCTGTTTAAATATTTATAATTGCACCATACGGCAAAATCAACATTCCAGTCATGAAGTTCATGAGGGATGGCTCCAATACTGTGCGCTAAATCAAAACCGATAATGATTCCTCTTTTGTGCGCCTCTTCTGTTAAAAGCTTCATATCCAGAAGCTGGCCTGACCGGTACATAACGGATGGAAGAAGGATAAGGGCAATTTCATCAGTCATCGCCCCAATGATATCTTCTTCTGAAATGGTCAGCCCATCTCTGCTTCTAACTTGAACCAATTCTTGTTCTCCGTTATATCCCTTAAGCTCAATCTGGCTCTTAATGGCATAGATATCCGAAGGGAAGGTCAGCTCATCGGCAAGTATCTTTGTTTTGGCACCAGCCGGCTGATAAAAAGTCGAGATTAATTGATGAAGATTCGTAGTGATCGATCCTGTTACAATAGTCTCGGCTTCTTTACTGCCAATGAGGGGTGAAGTCATCTTTCCAAGTTTTTCAGAGTAATAGAACCATGGCTCCCTGCCATCCGTCCAGCCGTCGATTCCGTGCTGCTTCCAATCTTCCAATGAAGTCAGAAGAGATTGTTCTGCCTTTTTAGAAAGAAGGCCAAGGGAGTTGCCGTCCATATAGTACCAATCATCTTTTATGTAAAATTCTTCTTTGAACCGAGACAAATCGTCTTTCTTATCCAGTTCGAATGCATAATCTTCTTTAGTGCTGAAATCCATTGAAATCCCGCCTTTTCAGTTCTATATATAAATGGTAATCGAAATAGATGGAATAGTAAAATTATTAAACAGGAAAGGTCAATAGTTGATACATTTTGGAGGGGGGGTGCCTATGACCATAATGTGTAAACTCAGTAAAAACTGAAAAAAATCCTAAACCCATCTCCTCCATCATATGATAGGGCATGTACAAATTTCGGAGGTTGAAGAGATGAAATTATTTATCAGGGGAATATCCTTTTTAATAATCACCGCTTTTTTGGGGGAGTGTTTGGAGTTTATCGTGAATATGATTCTGGCCAGGGAACTTGGCGAGAGAGGGATGGGGATTTATATGTCGATTTTGCCCTCCATCTTCCTGATTGCTATCATTGCGAGCCTTGAACTGCCGGTGTCGCTGTCCAAATTCATTGCTGAGAAGGATGTCGTCTACCACCGGAATATCCTTTCTCAGGTGTGGAGGATGACCATTATTTTCACCTGTATTTTTTTGCTGGCAGCCACACTTCTATATTCTGTTTTTCCATTTCTTGCTGAGTATCATCCAAGCGTACGATGGCTGACATTGCTTCTGATCCCGATCATTGCCTTTTCTTCAATAGCACGGGGCTACTTTATGGGAGTCCATCAGATGGGCAAGATCGCCGCAGCCAATTTTTTAAGAAAGATTGCTCAGCTGCTTCTTCTGGTCGTGGTTTATCAGTTATTTTCTTTTGATACTAATATGGCTATTATCATTGCCCTGTGTACCTTTATCGGGAGTGAAGGTGTGGTTTTCCTTTATTTCATGCAGGCCTATGTTTTATCTATAAGGAAGATGAAAGGTTCTTCTTTTAAGTCAGCAGACAAAGCGGAAGTGGGAAAAGCGCTGTTGTCGGTTTCCTTTCCTACGACGGTCTTAAGGATTTTTCATGCTGTATCCCACGCCATTCAGCCATTTTTGATCAAAGCAGCTCTTCTTCATGCCGGGATGACCGATGTTATGGCGACTGAACACTTTGGCGTGATGGCAGGAATTGCTTTGACAATTGGATTTTTCCCCGCTTTTATTGCCCATTCTTTGTTGATCGCCCTTATTCCAATCGTATCGGAAAAGGTTTCAAAGAATGATATTAAAGGTATACATTCAATACTTAGGCAAGTTGTCTTGATTACGTTGAGTTACGGAGCGCCGGCTGTCATGATCTTTTACTTCTGGGGAGATGAGCTGACAGCACTATTTTTTCATTCCACCTCGGCAGCTTATTACCTGAAATTACTGTGGCCGTACTTTTTCTTCCATTTCTTCGTGATGCCTCTTCAGGCATTCATGATTGGTTTTGGACTGATAAAAGATGCTTTGTATCATACTATATGGGCTACCCTTGTTTCATTTTCACTGATCTATTTCCTGGGTTCGCTTCCTCAGTTCGGAATGGCGGGGGTGCTGATCGGCATGAATGCAGGTGCTGTGCTCCTGACGCTCCTTCATTACCATACCGTATGCAGCCGCCTTAATCTCACCCTTTGGTTTAAGAGCTCAGTAAGGGTGTAAGGATAAGCTTCTTGCCGAACATCAGGAATTAAGAACATTAGGGAAACACATGGTTTTACATACTGTGAAGGGCAAGCTAAAATAAAGCTAACTTTTTATCCTTTAAGGAGAGACTAAATGTTTGATTCGATATTATTCAACTTAATGCTTATTGGCCTGCTGGGCATCCTGTCACAATGGGCAGCTTGGCGGTTCAGGATGCCAGCTATTGTGATCATGTCCATCGTCGGACTTCTGGCAGGGCCGTTACTTGGAATCATCCACCCTGAAGAAGACTTTGGGGATTTATTTAAACCTATTATTTCAATAGCAGTGGCTATCATCTTATTCGAAGGCAGCTTAAATCTTGATTTTCGGGAAGTGAAGGGGCTCGGGAGGCCGGTATTCCGGATTGTCACGATAGGGGCTTTCCTTGCCTGGATTCTCGGATCCTTGGCGGCTCATTATGTTGCAGGACTTTCATGGGCCGTTGCGTTCGTCATTGGAGGATTATTCATCGTAACAGGCCCTACTGTAATCCTGCCCTTGTTAAGGCAGGCTAAATTAAAGCCGCGCCCGGCAGCCATACTGAAATGGGAAGGGATTGTCGTAGACCCCTTCGGAGCGCTATTGGCACTTTTTGCCTTTGAGTTCATTCTCTTTTTCACCACAGAAGGAGGAGGGAATGCCCTTGTAATGTTCTTTCTGTCTTCCTTCTTTGCTGTTGTGTTCGGATGGCTTTGCGGCAAGGGAATAGGCTGGATGTTTGAAAAAGGGCATGTTCCTGAATTTTTAAAATCACCCGTCGTGTTTGTGGTGGTAATCGCCTGCTTTACGATTTCTGATGAAATCACACATGAGACAGGTCTTCTTGCAGTAACGGCGATGGGAATGACGCTTGCAAACATGCACATATCATCCATTGATGATATGCGTCACTTTAAGGAAAATATTTCAGTGCTGCTGATATCAACGATTTTTGTGATGCTGACTGCGTCTCTTTCGTTAGAAACATTAATTGAAATATTCAATTGGAAGATCATTGGTTTCGTCCTTTTGATGCTTTTCATTGTAAGGCCCCTGTCCATTTTTCTATCAACACTAGGAACGGATCTTTCCTGGCAGGAAAAAACTCTTGTCGGGTGGATCGCACCCAGGGGAATAGTTGCTCTAACTGTATCCAGTTATTTTGCGTCGATCCTTTTCGATACTGGATTTGAAGATGCTGAGGTTTTGACTTCTGTTACGTTTGCACTCGTATTTGGAACAGTAACTGTCCATGGATTTTCCATTGGCTGGCTTGCGAAAAAGCTTGACCTCGCCATCAATGACAGGCCGGGAGTTCTCTTGATTGGCGGCAGCAGCTTCAATACAGAGCTTGCAAAGACATTCAGGGAACTGAATACTCCCGTTTTGATTGCTGACTCTTCCTGGAGAAGGCTTTTCTCAGCACGAAAAGCCGGCGTTCCTTTTTATAAGGGAGAAATTCTATCGGAACAAACAGATTATCATATGGATTTAACGCCATATGAATACCTGGTTGCAGCGACAGAGATAGACTCTTACAACGCTCTAGTCTGTACCACTTTTGTTCCTTCCATCGGCCGTACTAACTTGTTTCAGCTCAGCTTGAAAGGGAAAAGAAGTGATGATATTGAAGATCTCGTCCATACAATTGGCGGAAGAATACTCTTCCAGGAAAATGCCACCTGGGATGAATTGAACAAACGTATTGAACGAGGAGACATCATCAGAAAAACCAACATAACGGAGAAATATCCATTTGATGAATACTTGTCAGAAAGAGAAGAGCATACAATTCTTCTATTTGTTCTAAAGCCTTCTGGTAAAATTGAGTTCTTCACGCCGGACGGATCAGCTAAGGCTGAAGCAGGAGATGTTGTCGTAAGTTTGACGCAGCCATGCAAGGAATTCAATAAGATTCAGGAGAAGCTGGTGGAACAGCGTGAAAAACCAGCTAAACAGAACAAGAAAGAAAAATAAGAACAGAAAACCCCCTTGGGATGGATTCCCAAGGGGGTTTTCTTAGAAGGTAAGAAAGTATAAAGTTTTTAGTTCGGAAATTAGGGAGCGTTTCTGAATCCAGCTCCAGCGCCTAGCCCCTCGGGGTCAAATAACCCAAAGAGAATAAAAGGGAAACCCGCCTTTTTTTCTCTTTGGAACATTTGCCTGTCGGGGCTGATCAAGGCGCTTGCGCTTTTTATGCAATCCAGCTCCAGTGCCTAGCCCCTCGGAGTCAAATAACCCAAAGAGAATAAAAGGGAAGACCGCCTTTTTTTCTCTCTCTTTGGAACATTTGCCTCTCGGGGCTGAAAGGGTCCTTTTTCATCTATTCGATAGAAAGACACTGATTTAATCCAGTGACCGATAGCACTTATCCATGTCGTTCAGTATTTTGGATAGTAAATAGAGGAAAAAAGTTCCCTTATTTACTACAAAACACTAAAAAGAGCTAAAATAGGGGAATAAATTTCCCTTATTTAACTTAATACACTAGAAAAATGTGCCTTTTTATCATATAAGGGAAAAAAGTTCCTCTAATCACCCCAAAATGAGCGTGAATTTGCAATTAAGGGAAAAAAGTTCCTTTATTTTTATCGCTGGTTACCCAATTATGAAACGAGAGACGCCGCTTTCGTTATAAAACCGGTTCCATCAGGCACATATCCAAGTGGAGTGGACTTATTGAACTGAAACCAACGCTTTTTCATAACACCTAAAGCGGAAAAGACACGATTCTGTTTGCCTGTCGGGGCTGATCAAGGCGCTTGCGCTTTTTATGCTGTGAACGGAACTTTCAACTATTCTTACGCTCTCTATCGGCAAGCACTTGTTTCACTTGATTATAGGAGAGGCCGGATTGTGCATTGAGCCTCTTTACCTCATCAATGTCGGTTCCAGTCGTTGTGAGATTTTTCTTGTTCTGCTCTTTCATATCTTCACCTCGGCATCCCTATTTTGTGCAGAGAGGCTTTATTTATGTTTGTTTGTAACCTCTAAAGAACATAACCGCTAGAAAGATCAGCACTGCCACTGCATAGCTCAGGGAAGAAAGGATTGGATGTTCAGATTGGTTATTGACACCGATTCCTATGGTCGCCCAGACAAACACCAGTGGATAGATCCAATCCCGTTTTTTGATCCTGAAATAAACGGCAAGTGCAAGAGAGAATGCCAAAAGGAATATGGCCCAAAAAGCTTCTCCCAATCCGAAGCCACCCCACTCTAGGAAGGTAAGGTAGTAGCTGATGTTTGCAACCGCTGCCACTGAAATCCAGCCTAGATATACCGAGAACGGAAGCATATCCAAGAAGCCATTTGATAAGTCTTCCGCTTTTCTGTAAAGAAGGATCAAGGTAATCAGCAGACTGAGCATAACGATGACCGATAACCCGAAGTAATTGTAATGCCACATGAAGATCCAGGTGGAATTCAATAAGCAGGTAGCAATAAAGTAAGGACTGAGTGTCCGATAATAGTCAGATTCCCTGTTCTTTTTTGGTATCTGCTGGATAATCCAGATGCCCAGCAGCAAGTAGATTACGCTCCAAATGGAGAATACATAACCCGCAGGCGTGAAAAAGACATCCAGCCGATTCGAAATTTCACCCGTCGTCTGTCCGTTCAAGGGAAGTGTCACAGCTAAAGCATTCACCACGACGACCAGTATAAATGCAGCAATATTAAGTAAAAGTCTGCCCATAATAAGACCTCCATTATTTCTTTATTATTCCTACTATTCCACGAGCGCCTTTTTAGAAACACTGTGATGTTTTTACATAACGGTGTCTGGAAAAGGTATTTTTAAGTAAAAAATAAAAGCAAGAAAAGTCGGAAAATGATAAACTGTACATATACATAAGTAGATTACATATTTAAAAGGGGAGAAATTCAAAATGACATACTCTGATGTTTGGGATTTAGATGTATTTTTTGAGGGAGGAAGCAGCTCGCCTCAGCTGAGAGATCACTTGGAGACACTGGATAAGAAGAAGGCGGAGTTTGCTCAGAAAGAAAAAGAATTTAAGGCACCTCAGTCAAAAGAAGACAGTGTTCAGGTAGCAAACCTGATTGAAGAGGCTAAAGAAATCATGCTTTATCTCCGCCAGGCAGGTGCATTTATTGGATGTCTTGAAGCACAGGATATGAAGGACAGGAAAGCAAATTCGCTCCGCGGGGAACTGACAACGGCCAGCGCAGATTTTCAGGTTTCCTTTAATAGTTTTCAGCAGAAGCTTTCCGAAACGCCGGAAAATATCTGGGAGGAACTTCTTCAAACGGATTCCCTTTCCCAACTGACCTTCGTACTGAACGAATGGCGGGAGAAAGCCAAGGATAAATTATCGAGCGAGGAAGAAGCACTTATCCAGGCTCTATCAATTGATGGTTACCATGGATGGGGCCAGATGTATGACACGATTGTGGGCAGCATGGAGATTCCTTATAACGGTGAAATGCTTTCCATCGGACAGGCGAATAACCTCAGCTCTCACCAGGATGAGAAGGTTAGAAAAGACATTTTTGAAAGTCTTGAAAAAGCATGGACCGAAAAAGAAGAGTTATTTGCGAAGACATTGAACCATCTAGCCGGTTTCCGCTTGAATGTTTATAAAAAGCGCGGCTGGGATGAAGTGCTCAAAGAACCTCTTGAGTATAACCGTATGCAGCAAGAAACACTTGATGCCATGTGGGGAGCCATCTCGAAGAATAAGGCCCCTTTTGTAAAATACCTAGATCGCAAAGCGACATTGCTGGGCAAAGAGAAACTGGATTGGCATAATATGGACGCACCTGTTGCCGAGTCGAATTCTACGATGACCTACAACGAGGGAGCAGAGTTTATCCTGAAGCACTTTGAGCGTTTCGGAAATGAAATGGCATCCTTCGCAAAAAAGGCTTTTGAAGACAGATGGATCGAGGCAGAAGATCGTGCTGGAAAAAGGCCGGGCGGATTCTGTACTTCTTTCCCGCAAAGTGAGCAGTCACGCATTTTTATGACCTATTCCGGGAGCATGTCCAACGTCGCGACTTTAGCACATGAACTTGGGCACGCCTTCCATTCACATGCCTTGAAACCGATGCACACTTTAAACAAGAACTATGCGATGAACGTAGCTGAGACAGCTTCCACTTTTGCAGAAATGATCGTGGCGGACGCCGCAGTGAAAGAAGCGCAGACGAAGGAAGAAAAGATTGCCCTGGTGGAAGATAAATTGCAAAGAAGCGTCGCGTTTTTCATGAACATCCATGCGCGCTTCCTGTTTGAAACGCGATTCTATGAAGAGCGCAAAAATGGTTTGGTTTCTGCAGAGCGCCTGAATGAGCTTATGACTGAAGCCCAAAAAGAAGCTTTTGCAGGAGGACTCCAGGAAACTCATCCGCACTTCTGGGCATCCAAACTGCACTTCTATATTTCAGGTGTGCCATTCTATAACTTCCCATATACGTTCGGCTACCTTTTCTCACTAAGCATCTATGCTAAAGCGCTGGAGGCGAATGAGAACTATGAGGAGAAGTACATGGCACTGCTCAGGGATACGGCTGTTATGTCAGTAGAGGAACTGGCGATGAAGCATCTTGGCGAAGACATTACAAAAGAGGCATTCTGGGAAAAGGGAATCGCTCTTTGTATCAATGACGTAGAAGAGTTCCTGAGTTTGACTGAATAATTTCCTTAAACCAGTCCCTATTATTACCATGAAAGCCGAAAAGGGACTCACAGTTAAAAATTAAATTTCTAAAATACAACTAAAAACATAAAGAATAGCAGACCAACTTGTAAAACTTTGGGTCTGCTTTTCTTTATTCTGTTTAAAGGAGCGGGACTTTTAATAAGTGAATCGGATTTATTTAGAGAAGCTAACCTGATTTTATAGAGGGGAGTAATGCGCATTGGGAGGGTTTATTGACTTTACATTACAATATTTTCATCTTTTTCTTATTGCAGTCTTGATTGCAATTGTTACACTAGTTATGAGTAAATTTATTAATAGAAAACGAACGTTGTTTATGGTAATGACAGTTTTGGTGATCGGATTTTTTTTCGCTGTTCAGCAATTAAAGTATACAAGCTTTCCAGAACTCTATGATAAAACCCTTAAAGAAGACAGCGTTATTGAGGAGATCAATATTCGAGAGTATGACCCCTCGGATGACTCATTAGAAACAAGTGCAAGCAAAGTTATAGAAGATCAGGATACCATTGAACGCTTAATGAATGATTTTTCAAAAGTAGAGCTAAAAAAAGAAGATGGTACGGCCAGGGAATTTTATCAATACCATGTAGAAATTATTGTGACAAATCAAGCAGGCGAAGATCGTTATCTAACTAACGTGATTAACATAAAATTAGATCAGGATTACCTCAATGATTACAAAGTCATCAGCAGCACCAATCATCTGAAAACATTGCAGTCTCTCGTCTCAAGGAAGGATGCCTCTTAGATACGATCCAACATTTAACGAAGATTTATTGAATAACTGGGAAGTTTAGATCAGCTCTGACATTCTGTAAAATTAAAAAGGACAAACTGTAAATATTTTGTTTTAGGAGGAGAAAATTTGACTAACAAGAAGTTATCTAAAGACCAAGTGGAAGATATACTACAAAGATTGAAGTCACGTTTCGAGAAAAATATGAACCGCCATAAAGGATTCGAATGGGACAATGTTCAATCGAAGCTGGATGCTTCTCCCGAAAAACTATGGTCGCTCTTTGAAATGGAAAAAACCGGGGGAGAACCGGATGTTGTGGGTTTTGACGAAGAAAGCGGGAAATACATCTTTTTTGATTGCTCAACGGAAAGCCCCAAAGGCCGTCGGAGTGTGTGTTACGACCGGGATGCTTTAGAGTCACGGAAAAAGTTTAAACCTGAAAATAGTGCAGTTGAGATGGCTGCTGAAATGGGAATTGAACTTTTAAATGAGAAACAATATCGCGCTTTACAGGAACTTGGTGATTTTGATAAGAAAACATCGAGCTGGGTGCAGACACCTGCCGATATCAGAAAGCTTGGAGGCGCACTGTTTTGCGACTTCCGCTTCGGTCATGTCTTCCTTTATCACAATGGAGCAGATTCTTATTATGCGGCGAGAGGATTTAGAGGATCGTTGAAGGTCTGAAGAATTAGATAGTGAGACAAACAGAAAAAGCCAGAGGCATTTTGCAGATTGCAGTGCCTCTGGTTTTTTTGTGAACTTTTTTCTATTTATACTAATCTGTGCCGCCAGACAAGCCATAAACCCGAGCAGATGTTAGTAGAAGTGAAGCCTGAACGACTGCCTTAAGAGAGTAAACTAATTTTTTCGACTTTTGTAAAAAGGTACCCTTGTAATACGATGCAAGTAGTATTACAATGTATTCAAGGAAAATTAAGGGAGGGAAAACATTGAATAAGGAATTGATGAAGGGCAGTATCGATATTTTGCTTTTGTCCCTGATTTCACAAAAAGATATGTATGGGTACGAAATGGTCAAAAGACTGAAGGAATCCAGTGACGATCTTTACAACATGAGTGAAGGAACTCTGTATCCAGCATTGAAGAGGCTTGAGAAACAGGAGTGGGTCACTTCTTACTGGAATGAAACGGATAAGGGCACTAGAAGAAAGTATTACCATATCACGGATAAAGGACAGAAAGAATTAGTCTTAAAGCTGAAGGACTGGCAGGCTGTCCACCGCCTGATCGACAAAACATTGGGAGGAACAGAATGACAACGATCGATCATCATATTCAAAAAGTGCTGCAGCGTGTTGAAGGGACGCCGGAGGAGAGGCGGGAGCTTGTTGAAGAAATGAAAGACCATCTCTTATCGGCAAAAGAAGAGTACATCGCACAAGGACTTTCTGACGAAGAAGCGGAAAGAAAGGCGATTGACGATTTTGGAGGAGACTCCGAAGTGGGTGACGAGCTGCAGGAAAGTATCTCTCCTTACCGGAAAGATGTTTTAATTGGATTGGGTCTCGCAAGCATCATTTACGCAGTAAGTGTTTTTCTGCACGGAGTGACCCATATTAATGAACCACACCCGATTTGGCTGACCATCTTGTTTTCCATTGGGGTATTTATGACCCTCTCCGGTTTTTACCCCTCTATTGCAGCTGGGCGGAAAATACTGATGACGGTTTTGTTGTTTTTCTATTTTCCATTATTATTTTGGGGGCTCTTGATCATTGATACAACAGATAAATGGTATAAAGGACCGCTTGAAATTCTCGCTGGCATCCTCGCTGTCCTTGTTATTATTTCGCTGTTTATGACACTGGTCAGAAGCGGGAAGACGGCAGCTATGGATAAGAGCACGAAAAAGAAAAGGACGCTTCTTCATACGGTCAACATCCTTTTAGGAATTGTGATGATCCCTTTTTCGTTTATTTTTGGCATGGGTGTGCTTCTGTTCGGCGGTTATAGCCCAATGCTTCTTATACCGCTGGGACTGATTTTGCTCTGGTCTCTTTCTTATTGGGCACAGATGAAATTTTACCAAAAGAGGCTCTCCATATCTATTTTGTTCCTGACAGCTGACTTTATTGCAATATTTTTGATTATGCTCAGGTACATGACCTGACCAAAAGGAGGAGTAACGTGGGGAAAAAGAAAACCGTTATATTGGTCATATTGTTAAGTGGAACTGTTTTGGTGTCACTGCTTATTTTCAGTAAAATGTACATGGCTAATGAAAGTGGAGGAAACACCTATCAGCATGGCACACTATCGATAGATAAAGAATTCTTAGTTTATGTAGATCATGAAGAAGGTTTACAGACTCTCAATCTTGCAAACGAATTAACGGGAGAAACCCAAAGGCTTATCAGCGCCAAGGAAGGCGATCAGATTTTGGATCCCACTGTGAATTCAGCTTCAAGAAACGTTACCTATCTTGCAAACTCCCCAGAAAAAACATCCTTGTATTCCATAGATTTCGACAGCCATAAGATAGAAAAGCATATGACGATGGATGCACCAGTACGCGAGTTTGTTGAATCCAACGAGAAAATCTTCTATGTTAAAGGGAATTATCAGCATTCCGACGATGAGGGCAATCCGTTCCACTTCTATGATATCTATTCCTATGACTCTAACACTGAGGAGCACCAACAGTTAACGAAAAAAGATGCTTTATATATCTCATCACTTGTGTTTGATGATCAGTCTCAAAAACTCTATTTCATTATGAATCAATCAAAAAGCGGAGACCCGTTCGAAGCAGAGCAGGGGCTTTATGAGTTATCCATCAAAGACCAAACGATTCAGCGTATAGAGACAGGACATCAAGATATTTTTGACGCAGATTTTAACACAGCACAAAATGAAATTATTTTCAGCGGAATCTCTAACCCTGATTCCGGATCGACCTATAAGTATGAACTATTCAGTGTGAATCTGGATACGCATAAAACGAAGAGGCTCACCTTCTTGGAAGCCTTTGTCACAGATCCAGTATATTCAGAATCCACTAACCAAGTGTATTTTGCTTACAATAAAAAGTTTCCAGGCCGAAACTATACCAATTTTGATTTATATAAATTGGATAGAGAAGCATTGGAGACAGAGAAGTCATCTTACCAGTTCAGGGAGCTCGGAAAAGAGTAAGGGCAGGTCACATGTGTTGAAAGGATGGAAATGCACTCTAAAGATTATGGATCTAAGGTGCCTTGTTTTAGAGGTGTCAGTATAAAAAGGGAACTCTAAGATTTCAAAATTTCTCTATTTATCCTTATTCAGCTTGGCAGAATCTCACCTAGTTACAGAATTCTTTTCACCTCATTCATCAGGCAGGCTGGTTCAGATTTACAATTACAACTTTGCAGGTTTTTACCATAATAATACAGTTGGCAGAGCCCGCACATCTCCACCTATCCCTCATAAGCTGTAAGGAATAGCTATGAAGGATGTGAATCAAGCGTGAACCAGGGAAAATATCTTGGAGTGCTTTTGGCGGCCGGGCTGTTACTGCTATCACTTTTCTCGGGGCTGTATATCTATAAAACAGGTTTTCTTGAAGGAAAAGAATCAATTAACGCTGCACAATCCATGAACGGAACAAATAATATCCAAAACAACATAGACAACAATGGAGCTGATTCCGCACAAAATAATGTTGAAAACACGATTGAGAATCAGGGCGGGGAAGAGGTCCAAAATAATATTACGAATAATATTACGAATAATGTTAAAGTGACAGTGGAAGGTGACGGCGATGTCGTTAATTCTGTCACGAATTCAATCTCAAACGGCGTCATGAATGGTACAGGAAACGGCAACGACAGTGGCAATGGAAACGGCAATGGAAACGGCAGTGGAAATGAAAATGACAGTGGCAATGGCAGCGGCGGAGATAACGGCAATGGAGATGGCGAGTCAGATTTAGTCTGGGGAATCGATACTGCGAGTGCCACCAATGAGGAATTTAACATGTGCGTCCGTGATAATTTTGGTGATCCTGAAGTTGTCGGAAGGTATTTAGGAGATAAAGAAGGGGTTTCTGCAGGGTTGACACAGGAAGAAGCTGAGTTGGTAAAGTCCAACAATGACGAGATTTTATTGATTCATAACCGCTTCTCTGATGCCACTGGTTTTGAGAATGGAGTACAAGAAGGAGAAGAAGCCATTTCTCTTGCCCGTGAATTGGGAGCACCGGAAGGCACAGCGATCTTTGCTGATATCGAACCTACCTATCCAGTGAACAGCGACTTCATCAGAGGCTGGTATGATGCATTGTCTTCATCAGCCTATGTACCAGGAATATACGGCATCTTTTCCAGTGAGAGGAATCTTGCAGCGGCGTATAATCAGGCGGTCAGTCAAAATTCCAATATACAAGAAGACACATACATCTGGACCGCAGCTCCGAATGTCGGCATCACAACCGAAGCAAATGCACCTGAATACCAGCCTGCTGCACCAGAGGGAGCAATTGTGATCGGCTGGCAATATGGATTGGATGCACAAGAATGCAATATAGACACCAATCTTTTTGATAATGAGTATACAGATGTACTGTGGTGAAGAGGCAGGTAGTAAAGCGCGGAGATTCTCCGCGCTTTTTTTTGTTGTAGGAATTATAAGACCATCTTTTGTGGATAACTTATAACTGTATTATCCACGTCGAGCTACAGCGCCTAACCCCTCGGGGTCAAATAACCCAAAGCGAATAAAAGGAAAGACGCCTTTTTTTCGCTTTGGAACATTTGCCTGTCGGGGCTGATCGAGGCGCTTCCGCCTTTGTTCTTAGTGAAAATAGGTACATAAGCCAAGCGAAGTCCTATCCTTACTAAGCCTCAGGTCTTAGAGGAAAATAAAGCTCAAGCTCGTTATGAAGAACCTTTTAAAAAGGTACGATAGAAACAAGAAATCGGAAGAACAAAACATTCTTTCGAAATCAGGCTGAATTGTCAGCCCTAAGGAGGAAGCAACATGAGGAAGTTTGGTTTATTGGTGTTAGGAGGAATCGGAGCCATTGTGCTCTTGGCGAATATGGGGCCGATGATCGGCCTGGCCGTCAGTCTCTTGGTTCTTTACTACTCATTCAAGCAATTTATGAAGACAGATTCGACTTTTGCTAAAGTCATCTGGGCCATCATTGGTCTAGCTGCACTAAGTGCTTCAGCTTCGAACTTCCCGGCCATCATCGGCTTGGCGGCGATATACCTTTTATACGTCGTGATAAAGAAGTGGAATGAAGAAAAGCCGGAAATCATCGAAAACGATGACCCCTTCACAAATTTTGAAAACGAATGGGCTAATCTGAAAAACAATTAAGTTCAAGATTTACAAGCGATTAAGAGGGACACCTGCTAAAGGTGCTATCCTCATATTTTAAAAAACAAGGAGAGATATGACAATGGCAAACTTATTTAACAGACTAAAAAACTCAATCACTTCAGATGTTCATGAAATGCTCGATGAAAAGGAAAAAAAGAATCCCATCTCGATGCTGAATCAATACCTGCGCCAATGTGAAACGGAAGTGGAGAAAGTGAGGAAGCTGGTTGAGCGCCAATATTTATTAAAGCAGGAATTCACAAAGAAATTTGAAGAAACCCGAAAGCTGGCTGACAAAAGAAAGCACCAGGCAGATATTGCTTCCAATGCAGGTGAAACAGAACTTTATCAGTTTGCAATGAGTGAGCATGAAAACTTAAATGATAGGGCTGAGAGGCTTCAAGCTTCCTTGAAGGAAGCAGAAAATGGATTGGATGAGCTTGAAAGAAAGTATGAAGAAATGAAGCATAAATTGAAAGATATGTATATCAAACGCTTGGAGCTGATGGGGCGCGAAAATATAGCCAGAGCGAACCACCGGATGAATAAGGTGCTACAATCATCTGAAGGATACTCAGACGCATCATTCTCAAGATTTGAGGAGATGGAAGCCTATCTTGAGCGCCTCGAGCATGGGGTGAACACTTCCTATTACCGCAGCAGCATTGATGGAAGAATTGCTCAACTGGAAAAAGAGATGAAAATAGAAGAAACTCATTCTATTTCACAGTAAAAACATGGTATTCTAAAAAGGCGCAGGTTTCTGCGTCTTTTTGGAAGGTAAAATACTAGAACCCAAACATATAATCATAACTGAAAATTGCTTGTGAATATGAAACAAAAGAGAGGAGGGTTCCCCCATGCTTGATAAATTCAGGACGGAAAGGTTCAGTTGGATATTGCTGATTGGAATCATCATGCTCCTTTTTGAAATGTCCTTTTATGATGGGGGAGTTGTTTTCTTTCTAATTTTAGCCATTGGATGCATTTATGCAGGAAGAAAAAGACTTCCAAAATCATCAGGGAAAGTATTGTTCTGGTCCGGAATCATCGGTCTTTCGCTTACGATTCTCAATACAATGGCGTTCAGGTTCTTTTTGCTGGCTCTCTTAGTGATGGTGATCCTTAAGTTCGCAGAGTCCAAGAAAAATCCGAATAGGGTTGAACCGCATCTAGTTCAGACACTAACGGATGGAGAAGAACCCGTTTATATAAAAAAATCCACCTTCCAGAATGTCTGGTTCGGCCGCCAGCAGACCCCTGGGCATGTATATGAGTGGAATGATATCAATATTCAGGGGGGCATTGGCGATACAGTCATTGATTTAGGAAATACCGTTCTGCCAAAAGGAACCTCAGTTATATCCGTGCGTCAAATTCTCGGTAATATTGTGATCATGGTGCCGTATGATATTGAAGTCAGCATTCATCATAATGGTCTTGCAGGAGCAGTCAATATCTTTGAAAGTGCTGAACCCAGATCGTTCAACCAATCCATTTATTATCAGTCAAGTGAATATGACAGTGCACATCAGAAGGTCAAAATCATCACCGCGCTGGCTGTGGGAGACCTTGAGGTGAGAAGAGTATGAGTATCCTTAAGCGCCAGGTTCTTCACAACCTTATACTGTCAATTGTTCTGCTAATCGTTTTTACAGCTATCTTCACCTTCATTTTTCCACTTCCTGATTGGCAGTTTTTCATAAAAAAAGAAATCATGGACATTCCATTGATTGTCTATATTCCGTTCCTCACCATTCTGATCGGAATATCAGGCGGTGTCTGGGCATCCTTGCCTTTAAGAAGGAAGCTGAATGAGATCCAATCCGGGGTGCTGGACTTGGAACAAGGGCGGCTTCTGGATTCTCATAAAATCTTCACCATTATAGAATTGACCACAGTGTGGAACGGGCTCGTTAAAGTACAGGAGCAAATCAACCGCAGGACCAAGCAATCACAGAAACTTGTTAATGAAAAAGCCGAAGAACAGGAAAAACGCATTCAGGAAATCGTATCCCAAGAAAGGAACCGCCTGGCAAGGGAATTACATGATTCTGTCAGCCAGCAGTTATTCGCGGCTTCCATGATGATGTCCGCAATCAACGAATCGAAAAAAGCAGAGGCTAATCCCACCGAGACAAAACAGTTGAAGATGGTGGAAGAAATGATTCACCAGTCACAACTGGAGATGAGAGCCTTGCTTCTGCATCTGCGTCCGGTCGCATTAAAAGGCAAAACCCTCAAAGAAGGAATTCAGGAACTCCTGGTGGAACTATCTAATAAGGTGCCAATGGAAGTGGATTGGAAAGTGGAAGATATCGCTTTGGATAAAGGGATTGAAGACCATCTTTTCAGAATTCTGCAGGAATCCGTCTCGAATACTCTCCGTCATTCTAAAGCATCTTCTTTGGAAGTCCTCTTGATTAAAAGAGATTCGCTTGTCATCTTGAGGGTGATGGATGACGGGATAGGATTTGATAGTGATATAGAAAAAACAGGCTCTTATGGCTTACAGAATATGCAGGAACGCGCTTTGGAGATTGGCGGTTCATTTAAAATCGTCAGTGTGCCAAACAAAGGAACAAGGCTGGAAGTAAAAGTTCCAATGGTGGGAACAGAGGGTGATGAATAATGATTAGAGTTTTATTTGTAGATGATCATGAAATGGTAAGAATCGGGGTATCCTCCTATTTGACAGCACAGCCGGATATCGAGGTGGTGGCCGAAGCGGATGACGGCAGTACAGCCGTTGGTCTGGCTCTGGAACACAAGCCGGATATTATCTTGATGGACCTAGTGATGAAGGAAATGGACGGAATAGAGGCAACACGCCAAATCATAGAAAAGTGGCCAGAAGCCAAAATCATCATCGTCACCAGCTTCCTGGATGATGATAAAGTGTATCCGGCACTTGAAGCAGGTGCCACAAGTTACATGCTGAAAACCTCAAAAGCAAGTGAAATAGCCGATGCAGTCCGGGCTACTTATCAAGGGCAGACAATCCTTGAGCCGGAAGTCACTGGAAAAATGATGTTGAAAATGAGAGGAAGGAATACCTCCCAGCCTCATGAAGAGTTAACGAACCGTGAGATGGAAATATTACTGCTCATGGCCGAAGGGAAAACGAATCAGGAAATTGCCGATGAATTGTTCATCGCTCTGAAAACGGTCAAAACCCATGTCAGCAACATTCTTGGAAAATTGAATGTAGCCGATCGTACTCAGGCGGTCATTTATGCATTCAAACATGCGCTTGTTGAATAAAAAAAACAGAAGAAGGCTGACTCATCAAGGAGAATTATATGAGGCAGCCTTTTTAAGTTGGAAATTTTGAATCCTTGGGCGCTTCCACTTTTGGTTCGTCCAGCTGCAGCGCCCGAGGGTCCGTACCCACCGGAACGGACTTAGCTCGTCGGGGTCAAATAACCTCAAGAGAATAAAAGGAAAGAGCGCCTTTTTTTCTCGTCGGAACATTTGCCTGTCGGAGCTGCCCGGGGCGCTTCCACTTTTGTTTCGTCCAGTTCCAGCGCCCAGCTCCTCGGGGTCAAATAACCCGACGAGAATAAAAGGAAGAGCACCTTTTTTTCTCGTCGGAACATTTGCCTGTCGGAGCTGCCCGGGGCGCTTCCACTTTTGTTTCTACCCGCTCGTTTGCTGCTCTTTGTCCCATTTTTTCTTTTTCATGATAAAGGCAGCGATGGCAATCAGGGCGACGAGAAGTAGAGATATGAAGAAGCCGAAGCGTATCTCTTTTTCCATGACTGTACCGCTGACTGCTGCCAGAAGCAGAACCATCCCGAAAATTCCGAGAACTTTACTCCACATTTTATTCTCCAGTATTTTCAGTCCTGAAATAATGATGAAAGCCCAGTTATATAAAATCAAAATTCCGGCAGCCGTCGTGATGTATTCGTAAATCTTCCCTGGCAGGAGCAGGGCGGTGATGACAGAAAGCAAAAGTCCCGCCGCTGCTAAACCTAGTGAGGGAAGCGGAAGTTTTTTGAATTTCTCAAGCTTCTTTGAAAAAAGCTTAGGAGCATCTCCATCCTTTGCCATCGTGACAAGAAGGTTGGTTACCCCAAATAAAGCGGCCGTCATAGTCGAAAATCCGGCAATAATGATAGCCCCGTTGAATACATGTGGAAAAAATTTAAGATTTGTGCCATTCAGAGCTGTGACGAATGGGCTTTCATCCGGTGTGAATTTATCATAAGACACCAATAAAACGGCCAGTCCAAGTGAAATCACATAGATAACGAGCAGGAGAATAAGCATGATCTTTCCTGCTTTAGGTGCATCTTCCTTGTTCTTTAGCTGCATCGCCATTAAACCAATGACTTCAATACCGCCATAAGCATAAAAGGCATAAATAAGTGAAGACCAGAAGCCCTTGAATCCTTCCGGAAACAGTTTTCCTGTGGATGAAGGGAAATCAGGCTTGCCTCCGCCGCCTTTAATCCAGCCAAACAGCACAGCTGCTGCCAGTATGATAAACATGATAATAGCTGCTGTCTTAATGACAGCAAGGATATCTTCAACTTTATCAAACCCTTTTGTTCCGAGCAGAACAACTAAAATTGACAATACAGCATATCCTGCTGCAAACACCCACAGAGGGACTTTCTCGAACCAAAACTGTGAAAGAAGCGAAAGGGCTGTCAGCTGGCTCCCCATAATCAGGATATTCGATGACCAGTAATTCCATCCGCAGCTGAACCCTGCCCATTTTCCATAAGCTTTATTGGCATAATAACAAAATGATCCTTCCTGGGGATCTTCTGCTGTCATCTTTGCCAGCAGATTAAAAACGATATAAGTTCCGATTGCCGCTAAAATGAAGGCAAATACAATGGAAGGGCCAGTGTGCTTGATTCCGATACTCGACCCGAGGAAGTACCCGGTGCCGATGGTGCATCCGACCCCCATTAGTGACAGCTGCCACCACTTTAAATCTCCTTTACCGGAACTGCCTTTATTGCCTTGGCCTCCGGTGCCAGTCCCGCATCCAGCACTGCTCATAAAACATCCTCCTTTATATAGCACGTACAAATCCTCATCTGCTAGGTTGCACTTAAGAGAAATTTTATATAGAAGGAAAATTAATCCGGTATCAAACGGAGAGTATAATGCCTGACCTTTTTTTCTTGCCGCTTAAATTGTAAAATCACCCTCTGTGGGTAACTTATAGCTATGTTATTCACGTAGAGCTGAAGCGCCTGAGAGTCCGTACCCACTGGAACGGACTTAGCCCCTCAGGGTCAAATAACCTCAAGAGAATAAAAGGAAAGCCCGCCTTTTTTTCTCTTGAGAACATTTGCCTGTCGGGGCTGATCAAGGCGCTTCCGCTTTTGTTCCTCCAGCTGCAGCGCCTAGCCCCTCGGGGTCAAATAACCTCAAGAGAATAAAAGGAAAGCCCGCCTTTTTTTCTCTTGAGAACATTTGCCTGTCGGGGCTGACCAAGGCGCTTCCGCTTTTGTTCCGTCCAGCTGCAGCGCCTAGCCCCTCGGGGTCAAATAACCTCAAGAGAATAAAAGGAAAGCCCGCCTTTTTTTCTCTTGAGAACATTTGCCTGTCGGGGCTGATCAAGGCGCTTCCGCTTTTGTTCCGTCCAGCTACAGCGCCTAGCCCCTCGGGGTCAAATAACCTCAAGAGAATAAAAGGAAAGCCCGCCTTTTTTTCTCTTGAGAACATTTGCCTGTCGGGGCTGATCAAGGCGCTTCCGCTTTTGTTCCTCCAGCTGCAGCGCCTAGCCCCTCGGGGTCAAATAACCTCAAGAGAATAAAAGGAAAGCCCGCCTTTTTTTCTCTTGAGAACATTTGCCTGTCGGGGCTGACCAAGGCGCTTCGGCTTTTGTTCCGTCCAGCTACAGCGCCTAGCCCCTCGGGGTCAAATAACCTCAAGAGAATAAAAGGAAAGCCCGCCTTTTTTTCTCTTGAGAACATTTGCCTGTCGGGGCTGATCAAGGCGCTTCGGCTTTTGTTCCGTCCAGCTACAGCGCCTAGCCCCTCGGGGTCAAATAACCTCAAGAGAATAAAAGGAAAGCCCGCCTTTTTTTCTCTTGCGAACATTTGCCTGTCGGGGCTGATCAAGGCGCTTCCGCTTTTGTTCTTACAAGTGACAGATATTTCGAAAGTGTGTGATAATAACAACAGAGGTGATGATATGAGAATAATTCAGGAGAAAACAGTGATGCATAGTTATCCAGGGATGGTGGCTCTTGTTACGGTCTCCCATCAAGGCGAAGATAATATAATGGCAGCCGGGTGGCATTCCTATATTTCCTATGAGCCGCCCATTTATGGTGTGGCAATAGGGAGAGAAAGACATACATACGGATTAGTCAAAGCGGCTGGAGAGTTTGCAATCAACTTTGTTCCGGCACGATTTGCAGAATTCATTCAACAATCAGGAGTATATTCAGGCAGTGAGGAAAATAAATTCGAAATAGGCAAAATGGAGTTTGAACGCGGGAAAACAACAAATGCGCCTATTTTAAAAGAAGCTTATGTAGCCTATGAATGTAAAACGATCGATGTTAACTCTTATGGAGACCACGATTGGTTTGCTGCGGATATAACAACGTTTTATAAAGATGAGGAGCTATTTGATGAAAATGGACTGCCTGACTTCGGAAAGTTAGCCATTCCTTTGTATTTGGGAAGATCTTTATATGCGGTAATGGATGAAAACACCAAGGTAGAGGATTGTACGGTGAAAAAGAAAAAGTAAAAGCCGGTTCAGCAGGTGAGCCGGCAGTGTTCACTCCATTCCGGGAGCTTTTTTGATTTCGAAATATAAGATGAATGCAGTGACAGCATGTGCGGCGATCCGTACATAAGGAAAGAAGTTCAAAAAGGAAGCAATTATCCCAAAAGCACTGCCGAGAACCGGTTGATCTTCTGATTTTGAAACCATTAAAACACAGGCATGCCATACAGCGATGAAACAGAGATAAAATGGCATCAATTCAGAAGCGACACTCCCGAAAATAGGAAGAGCGAGAAAGGCTTCTATTGAGAATGAAAGCCATTTAATGCGTGAAAGCAAATCAACCACCTCCTTCACATTAGAGTATGATAAAGGCAGGAAAGAGGTGTATAGAAATGACGTAAGAAGTAAGGGAATTCTTAAATAATCCTTTCCGCTGGTGCTGCCTTGGTTCAAAAAATTGTATAGATCAACAGAATTAGGAAAAGGCACGATTTGATACTGTTTATCGGTGAGGCAGCAAATTTTGAATAGGTAAATTTTTTCCGAATCCGAGCGTAATTAAGACAAAAGAGGTCATAAAAGAATTAATTAAAGACTGCCATTAAAAATTTTTTTCTGGGTAAATACTTTACATAGTAGCTGTGAAATAATGGAGGACAGAAGAAAAAAGATGAGGAAATAATATCCTTCAGCCTCTTTTTTTTACTAAAACCCGGGATAGGAGAGGAAAAATGAAACCAAGAATTGTACAAAAAGAAGGATTCAAGGCACTCGGTTTGAAATGGCAGGGTACATTTGATGAGGCTTCTCAAGGGGGCCTCCAAAAGCTGTTCCATGACCTGAGAGAGGTTTCCGAGGGCATAGAACACAGAACAGAACCTGGTATTGTGAAAGGACTGTCCTATCATAATCTTACTGGGGGATTCACCTATTACTTATGCCAGGAAGTAAGAGAAATCGAGGAGATTCGGTATGGTCTTGAAATTATAGAAGTGCCTGCTTATACGTATGCTGTACTGGAACATGAGGGACCTGAAATCCTGGCATCCTATAATGTGTTATACAAATGGATAGAGGAGAAGGACTGCAAGTTGAATCAACAAATTCTACAGCATCTTGAAGAGTATCCCGCTGATTATGATCCCCATCAGGATGATCCGAAACTAATCATTCATATACCAGTTTCAATCTAAAAAAAGAATCCCACGGGATTCTTTTTTTAGGCTTATTTTTGATAGACACCAATGGTGAATACACTATTTATTGTACGTTAAGGCCATTCTGCTGAATGATCTCTTCTACTTCCATGCGGGAGATCTTATCATTGTTATAAGTGATTTTCACTTCGCCGTCTCCTGTATCTACAAGGGCTCTTTCAATTCCATCAAGGCTTAATAAGGCGTTTTCTAAATTTTGAATAGCCGTTCGATCCGTCGCTTCTTTTACTCGTAAAGTCATTTCATCCATCAGTCATACTCCTCTCAATAATTGATATTCTAATTATATATACCCGAATATCCAAGAAGTATGTAGATCGAGGGGGTTACGCTTAGAGCATTAAAAAGCATTTAATATGGTAACGGGTCCTGTTTTGAAGTACAAACTTCTAATTAGCCGAAGAAATGGTAGAGTGATTTCCACTCCAGATGCGTGACTCCGCGGGGCTAGGTGCTGGAATTAGACGCATGCGAGTCCCGCAGGTCACGCACCTTCCTTCATATTAATGTTAGGATTAAAGGAACTTGTTTCACAAATTTTGAAGAACAAAAAGTTCTCCATTTGCTAATTAGGGTGCATTTTGTTTAACCAATTGAACAGATATATCAGCAAGAATACCGCTAAATCAACCAAAAAGGAGTGTCAAAATCAATGCGATTTGACACTCCTTTTGATGTGTAATTGTTAATTCAGTACTCGAGCACAGAACCCGTTAACAAAATGGATGCTTATATGTTCTGTTATTTTTCTGGAAGTTCATATCCTGAAGTGACGAGATCCAGTTTACCAGTGGAAGGATCGATGACCAATCCATGGACCGGGACTTCTTCATGCATCAAAGGATGGTTTCGAATCATTTTTACACTGTGCGCAACACTTTCTTCCACGCTGGAGAATCCGGTAAGCCATTCATCGAGGTTAATGCCGGCATATTCCAGTGTATCAAATGTTTCTTCACCTATTCCTCTTTTAATCATGCTCGATTTGACTTTATCTGCATTTAAACCTGCCATTCCACAATCGTGATGGCCGATGACAAGTACTTCATCGGCTTTAAGTTCATAAACGGCCAGCACTAAGCTTCTCATGATGCTCCCGAATGGATGGGAAACGACCGCACCGGCATTGCGTACGATTTTCACATCTCCGTTTTTCATATTGATTGATTTGGTAACGAGTTCAACCAGTCTGGTATCCATGCATGTCAGAATGACAAGCCGTTTGTCAGGAAACTTTGTTGTTATATAAGACTCATACATTTTCTCAGAAACAAATTTGTTATTAAAGGAAAGAATGTCATTTAAAAGAGACATAGGGTACCTCCACTATTGATCAAAATTATTTTATATTATTTTTAAGGGTTTCTTCTATTTCCATGCATTGTTTCACCAGGTACTTTTTTTCTGGTTCAAGGTCTTCCAATTGATCTTTAAGCTGCTTAAGCTGTTTCAGGGCTGCCTGGATATCATTCTCATGTTTGCGGATCTGGCCGGCGGCAGAATCCAGGTGAAAGGAGCTGGGATGCAGCTGTTTTTGAAATTCATCCTCTTGATTCGGGTTCCACAGCTGTTTCTGAATCCTGTCGAGTTTTTTTGAAACATCCGAGTAATTATCGGCTTTGCTGATGACGGCCACAAAGTATTTCTGCTTAATTTCCACGAATTGAAAGTGGACATCATGCAAAATCGGAATACTCGGCTTTTCCTTAGATTTAAAGTTGATTTCAATAGACCCTGCGGAATGCCGGTGAAAATACTTAGAAAATTTTGTTGCGCTTTCTTCTTCTATCATATCAAGAAAACTTGGACCTTGCATCAGCTTTGAACCTTTTGATGAAGCTTCTTCGATATTCAGATGGGCATCTAATATAAAAAGAGGGATGGGGATATAATATAATTCTTCCATTATGAATCACCTTCAGACAAGACAGGCTGGGATTTATTCTGGGCATTTAAGGCAAACGACTCAATATCCCTGAGATCGCGGCATAAATGAACATTGTTAATTCCGAAATCTTCTAAATCATAAAGAGAAACGACGCGCCCTCCCACGAGTATATCTACCTCTTTTCTGGCCTCAGAAATCTGGATTAAGCAGTCTTTCAGTTTGGGCAGAAGGGGGGAAAGTGCAATGGATATTCCAATGGCATCGGGTTCCCATTTATCGATGGTTTTGATGACTTCTTCTGTAGGTACACTGGAACCAAGGAATTTAACATTCCACTTACTCTCCCTGAATACATCAGAAACCATCTTTAAACCAAGAGAATGCTGCTCGCCCTCAAGGCAAAATAAGAGAATGGAAGGAGACCTTTTCAATTGCCCTGGATGGACAATCTGGTATCTTAACTGAGTCATGAGGTAGTCAATGCTTGCGGTTGCAAGATGTTCTTCTGCAACAGTGATTTTATTCTTTTCCCAAAGACTGCCGACACTTTCCATGACAGGTTTTAAGATCTTTTCATAAAATTCTATAGTCGAGAGAGGCAGTTCCCGGTTTTCCTGGTACCATTTATGGATTTCTGGGAGGTCGCCGGCAATCGCCATTTCAGTTAGTTTTCTAATTTGTTTTTGCAAATGGGACACTCCATTAATAGTTTGTTATATTTATATTTTATGCAGTTCGTTTTGTCTATTTCCCTATTTTAGTACGTAACGCTGTAAAAGAAAAGCAAGAGACCATAAATGGTCCACATTACTAGCTTTAAGGGTTACGAGAATAGGTAAATCAGATAAAATTCAGAGAAACTCAGAAACAACGGACCGGGTTTCGGTCCGTTGTTTCTATCATATCCGTATTAATTTTCGTTTTTACTTGAAAGAGCCGGGTTTAGCTTGTTAATGGTTTTTTGATAGGATTGAGCTCTTTTTTGGGATGTCCCCGTTCAAGATAGCCTGCATATTTCTTATTCCAATGTTTCAACGCATAAGCTATAAGAAGTCCACCTGCTATTACAAGGCCTATAATGACCGGCCAGAACCAGGCAGAAACGATACCATCGCTATAGGCTAAACCAATCGGTGAGAAAATCACATAAGCAATCGCTATAGAAGCGAGAAGGGTAATCGACATCGGCAAAGCATATTTCCATGGTGTCATAGCGACTTTGGAATCTGCCACATAGTGATAAGCCTTAGCGAGCGGCTTCCACTTACCGATAACAATCATCATCAATACTTCAATCGTAAAGAGAATGCCGTAAATATGAATGAAGTTAATGCCTAGTTCATATCCAAATAGATGGTTCGTACCCCACACCAGCATATAATAGGTGATGACATGGAAAATAATAACCGTCTTGGCCGCAAGTAAAGGAATCCGTTTTGACAGAACTCCTACAAGCAGGATGACGACAATCTGGATGTTGAAAAATCCAGTGAACCGCCTGATAAGATCCCACAGTCCTTCAGTGGCATTCATAAGCATCGGTGAAATTGACATCGAAATGACAGCGAGCAAAATACCAAACTTCTTACTCACGGAAATCAGCTGCTGGTCATTCGCCTCCTTATTAAAGTGAGGCTTATAGATATCTAAAGCAAACAGCGTTGCCGCACTGTTGAGAAGGGAGTTGAAAGAACTGAGTACAGCCCCCAATAGAACAGCCAGGAAGAACCCTGTCAAGTAACTCGGAAGGATATTGGCTATTAAAGTAGGATAAGCCAAATCAACCGATCTTAAAGAGTCACCAAATAGATGGAAGGCAATGACCCCAGGAATCATCATCATGAATGGAACGAGAAGCTTATAAAATCCAGAGAAGATGACACCTTTCTGACCTCAGCCAGATTTTTGGCTCCTAACGTCCGCTGGATCACATATTGATTCGTTGCCCAGTAGAAGAGATTCGCAAAGATCATTCCTGTAAATATGGTGGAAAAAGGAACAGAATCTTCACTCGAACCAATCGAATTCAATTTTTCAGGATTTGTTGTGGCCACTTCTTTCATGCCGCCGATAAAGTTTCCGTCGCCAAGTGCAAAGAAACCAAGGACTGGCACAGGAATCCCGATGATAAGCAGTCCAACTCCATTGATCATATCTGAGACGGCTACAGCCTTTAAACCTCCAAAGATAGCATAAACGGCTCCGATGATCCCGATCACCCAGATAACAAGCCAAACAGATTGTGTATAGCTGATGCCGAGAAGTTCGGGAACATCAAATAGTTTTAATACTGCAAGCGCACCTGAGTAAAGCATAGAAGGAATCGTGACAAATACATATCCCAGCATGAACAGGATGACAGTATACTTCCTGACTCCTTCATCATATCGCTGGGTGAGGAACTCAGGCAGTGTTGTAAAACTTCTTCCAAGATATTTCGGGAAAAGATAAATCGCCATTATAATAATTGAAAAGCTGCGGTAACTTCCCATGCCATATTGGTTAAATTGGTACGGAATGCCTGTGCGTTCAATCCCACCAGCTGCTCAGCCGATAAGTTTGTCAGCAAGAGAGAACCGGCAATAAATGTACCAGTCAGTCCCCTTCCGGATAGGAAATACCCATCAGAATCATTTACAGAACCTTTAGTCTTTATGTATGAAATCCATGCAACAAGACCCATGGAAAATAAACAAGAGATTATGGTGAATGTCAACCAACTAAACATGAGCGTCTGCCTCCAATTTGATAATATTGTAGAATAATATATATCCATATTAAAAGAAGTTGAAGCCTCCCTAGATGATAAGTCTGAAAATAAAAATAATTATTGTAATATTATAATCTTTTTCTGTTTTGACTATTGACATTCTTCACATGCTGCCCTACTATAAAAGGTGTTAATTAAATAGTTTCCTATCGCAGGAGAGGTTCATAGCCCAAACCCTCTATAAAAAACTATGGATGAGACTTACATTCGTAACCATATCCATGCCGGATATGGTTTTTTTATGTCCCTCATCATAAACTTTTGGCTGTGGATTCTCTTTATTTTAGGTAAATAAAGGGAGGATTTTTAATATGTCTGGAAGAAAAGATGAACAACTTCAAGATGTTACATTACTAGGAAACCAAGGGACAGATTATTTATTTGAATACGCACCGCAAGTGCTGGAAACCTTTGATAACCAGCATCCAAATAGAGATTATTTCGTCAAGTTCAACTGTCCGGAGTTTACGAGCCTTTGCCCAAAAACAAAGCAGCCTGACTTTGCGACCATTTATATCAGCTATATCCCTGACATTAAAATGGTGGAGAGTAAATCGCTGAAGCTGTATCTTTTCAGCTTCCGAAACCACGGTGACTTTCACGAAGACTGTATGAACATCATTATGAATGACTTGATCGAATTAATGGACCCTCGCTATATCGAAGTCTGGGGTAAATTCACTCCAAGAGGCGGAATTTCCATCGATCCATATTGCAACTATGGAAAGAAGGGCACCAAATTTGAAAAAATGGCCGATTACCGGATGATGAATCATGATCTGTATCCGGAAACCATCGATAACCGGTAAGGAGAAATTAGCATGCTGATCTATCTCAATTCTCTCTTCGTCGGTCTTCTAATTCTTTCTAATATATTAGCCGTAAAACTCTTCAGTCTTGGGGATTGGGCTGTTTTGCCCGCTGCAGTGATCGTCTATGTTTTCACTTATCCGATTACAGATGTAATTGGCGAAGTGTACGGAAAAGATGCTGCCCGTTCAACTGTCAGAGCGGGACTGTTGACTCAGGTGTTTGCACTAGTGTTTATAGCAGCAGCGATCCAACTGCCAGCGGCTCCGTTCTTTGGAATGCAAGGAGAATTTGAGTCTATCCTCAGCGGAAGCTTCCGCATTACATTGGCCAGCCTGATTTCTTACTTTGTCAGCCAAAACCTGGATGTTTCAATTTTCCACAAGCTCAAAGCTAAGCATGGATCTGAAAAACTGTGGCTGCGCAATAATTCATCCACCCTGTTGAGCCAGCTTGCAGACACAACCATTTTTATCACCATAGCATTCTTTGGCACCATGCCGCTGACAGCGCTTCTTGCCTTAATCGGTACACAATATCTATTCAAACTGGTTGTTGCTGTAGTCGACACTCCGCTAGTTTACCTTCTCGTTCGGCTTGCCCGTAAAGAAAAGGACAGTGGAGTCGGATTCGCAGGATAACGCCTTAAGACCATCCATTTTGGGTGGTCTTTTTCTTTGGGAGCAACTTTTAGAGGAGAAGAGTGCTTTAAAGAGCTCTGACTCGCTTAGGAAATGTAATTGCGAGCACTATGACGAGAGGTTGAAAGCGTGGCAGGTGCGTCTAATGGGATTTGCGAGCGCAATATCCATAATACGAGCGCATTATGCAGAAATGCGAGCGGGAAAATTCAAATGCGATTGAAAATGACAATTTACGAGCGGAAAACCAATAAATGTGAGCGAGCAGGCCGATGATGCTGTAAAGGACGAAAAGTTCCGTCCTTCAGTAAAATACCAGTGTAAACCTTTGCAATTTTTTCAATAATTAAACCTTATGCATACCCCTTTACAAAGGTATTTATGACCTATATAATCCCGTTGTTAATGAAAATAAATAATAACTATTTTATATAAAAGGAGGTTGCAGTGATGCGAAAAAAGCTGATATCGTTTTTCCTTATGAATCTGGGTGCTTTTTTTGTTGCGGTGAATGTTCATTTCTTTCTTTCACCAAATAATTTGGCAACAGGGGGAGTCAGCGGTTTATCCATTTTACTGAATTCGGTGATGCCGGAGATGTCGATCGGTATGTTCATGATCCTGGTTAACATCGTATTATTCATCATCGGTATAATATTCCTTGGTTTCAGCTTTGGCGCAAAAACGGTCTATGCCAGCTTTGCTCTGTCAGGGTATGTCTGGCTGCTTGAAGCCGCTGTCCCTTTGCAAGGGCCAATGAGCGAAGACATTCTAATACAATTGATTATCGGGCAATGCATCGCTGCAACCGGTATGGCACTGGTCTTCAATCAGAAAGCCTCAACCGGCGGGACGGATATCATTGCGATGATCTTAAACAAATATTTCAATATTGAAATCGGCCGTGCCGTTCTTTTCTCCGATTTGGCCATAGCACTGTCGTCTACATTCCTATTTGGAACACAGGTCGGGATGTATGCCTTCTTCGGAGTTATCTTAAATGGTCTGGTCATTGATTACACACTTCAGCAATTCAATACGAACAAAGAAGTGGTCATCATCAGCAAGGAAAGCGATGAAATCCGCACCTATATTGTAAAAGAACTTGGAAAGGGTGCAACCATCCACACAGCCAAGGGGGCGTTCACCTCTGACAGTAAAGAAGTCATCACAACCATCCTTGGTCGAAAGGACTTCTCCAAACTAAAAGGCTTTATTACGGAAGTGGATAATACAGCATTCATCACCGTGCATAACATGAATGAAATACTCGGCCAGAACTTCAAACGTCTGGTGTAAAACAAGGGATTCGCTCTAAAAGGGCGAATCTTTTTTAATAGGCAGTAAGAAGGAGAGGGTTGAATGTCCAGAGTGAATATTGATTTCCTTCATGAAAATGAAGTCGAAATAGTATCGAGGGATTTAAAATCAGCTGGAGTTAATAGAAGTAAAGAATATCTGGAGTTATGCATCCGTGATTATAAAGAAGGGCTGCGGGTCGTGTTTGTTGCAAAGACAGACAGCAATACTGCCGTGGGCATCAGTCATCTACTGCTAACATCCAGGTATCCCGGTTTCAGGGAAGAAAATATTCCCGAAATCAATGATTTGTTAGTTGTTCCAAATCAATGAGGAGAAGGCATAGGGGCAAAATTGCTCGACGCACAGGAGGAGTATGCTAAAATGGATATATTCCTGATGGAAAGGGAGTAGTGTATGATTACCAGCCGGCAGCACCAGGAGAAATGGTCAGGCTTGATGATGAACTTAATCTTTGCCTGATAAAATCTTTAAGATAAATTTTAAATACCCCTTGTATAAAGTTTTCGAAAAATTGTATACTATTATTATAACTAGGAATATAAGGAGGTGTGTATTGAGATGAAAAGTTCTGTCGGGTTGCACGGTCAATTTTTAGAATATATCTACATTTGTCGTGCGATTTTTCATGGTTTTGCTGTCAACGGGATACGTATGCCCTTTTTTAGCAATTCCATATGAACAGAACGGTAAGAGGTCTCAATACCCACACTTTTATAGAAAACGGGGGGAGAGCGCGTCACGCTTTCCTTTTTTTATGCCCGAATTTCAAAAGCCATGGTATAAGGTCCTTCCTTATACATGGCTTTTTTATATTTCAGGGAATTATGAAAATCCACCACTGTGGGTAACTTTCGGCTATTGGAATCCGCGTCCAGAATCAAAACCCAGCCCCTCGGGGTCAAATACCCGGGGTTGAACAGGGCGCTTTAGCTTTAATGATATAGTCAGAGATCCTCTTACTCATTAAAAACCATGAGGAAGAAAGGATAGATGAAAATGATAATGAACAGTGTACAGCAGATCAGTAAAATGTATGGAGGAAATCTTGTTTTTGAAAATTTGTCTTTTGAAGTTCACGAAGGCGATAGAATAGGCTTTGTAGGAAGGAATGGCACCGGCAAGACGACTGTCTTCAAATTGATTGCAGGTGTCGAACAGCCGGATACAGGGGAGATTCATTTTAAAAAAGGAGCAAGGATCGGTTATTTATCACAGATTCCTCAATATGAGGACAGTGTCACGGGGAATGAAGTTCTGAAATCGGCGTTTAGTGAACTTCTGAATATAGAAATCCGGTTAAAGGAACTGGAAGGGAAAATGGGAACGGAGCAGGACGCCGGGAAACTTCAGCGCCTGCTTGAAGAATATGGGCCTCTCCAGGATTCATTCACACTGGGGGGCGGTTATGAAATAGAATCGGAAGTAGCAAAAGTAGCCAATGGCCTGGAAATAACAGGTTTGCTGCATAAACCATTCAATGCCCTCAGCGGAGGAGAACAAACCAAAGTTTGTCTTGGACTCATTCTTTTGAAAAACCCTGACCTGCTGCTGTTGGATGAACCGACAAATCATCTGGATATCGGAGCAGTGGAGTGGCTGGAAGGCTTCCTGAAAGAATACAGCGGATCGGTTATCGTGATTTCTCACGACCGATATTTCCTGGATGAAACGATCAATAAGGTAATTGAGCTTGAGGATGGAGAAGTTCGCCTTTACCATACAAACTATTCCCAGTTTGTGAAGGAAAAAGAAGATAGATTGCTGCTGGAGTTTCAGCAGTACCAAGAGCAGCAGAAAAAAATCAAAAAAATGAGAGAAGCAATCAAAAGGCTGAAGGAGTGGGCCAATCAGGCAACCCCGCCTAATGCCGACCTCCATAAAAGGGCAAGAAATATGGAGCGAGCCCTGGAGAGAATGGAAAAACTAAAACGCCCGGTATTAGATAGGAAGAAAATGGGGCTGGAATTTGAAAATGGTGACCGCAGCGGAAAAATGGTCTTTACCATGAAAGAGGCAGGAAAGTCATTCAATGATAAATCCTTATTTAAAGACGCTTCTCTTGATGTCCACTTCAAAGACCGTACTGCCCTCGTCGGGAAAAATGGAACCGGTAAGTCCACAATCATCAAGATGCTCCTCGGAGAAATGGAGCAGGATGAAGGAGAAGTGAGGCTGGGGAGCAATGTCAGAACTGGCTACCTCTCACAGCACTTTACAGCAGCTGATCCCAATTTAAGACTGATTGATGCCTTCAGGGATGAGGTCACAGTTACAGAAGGAGAAGCAAGGCATATCCTGGCAGGGTTCCTTTTTTATGGTGCAGCTGTTTTCCGCAAAGTTGGCCAGCTGAGCGGCGGTGAAAAAATGCGTCTCCGCCTTGCACAGTTAATGCACCAGGATATCAATTTCCTTGTTCTCGATGAACCGACAAACCATCTCGACATTGACTCCCGCGAGGTCTTGGAAGATGCGCTCGAAAGCTTTAACGGAACTATACTTGCGGTATCCCATGACCGATATTTTCTCAACAAATTGTTCGAGAAGACTTATTGGATTCATGACCGTAAACTGTATTTCTTTTCTGGGAACTATTCCTATGCAAAGGAAAAACTCAATGAATTCACAGTGGAAGAGGAACCTGTCTCTAGAACGAAAGAAGGAACCGGCAAGGAGAAACAAGTCAAAAGGGAGAAAGAAAAGCCTTCGGTGTCGCTGGATGCCCTCGAAGAAGAGCTGCTTGTCATTGAAGCTGAGATAACGTCCATAGACCAGCAGCTCTCAAAGGAAACGGATTTGGAAATTCTCCAAAAGCTTTATGCTGAAAAAGAACTGAAGGAAAGAGAGCGAGACGACAAATACTCTTTGCTTGAACAGCTGCTGTAAGAGCCGGTATAGAAGCTTGAACCAATCTATTGATGAGTGTCGAAGTATTCAAACGGGTTTTAGGAATAAGAGATGAAAAGGATAACCAGCCTGTTTCCCAGTTTCAAGAGATAAAGCATTCATGAAAGTCCCTAGCTGCCCAAAGTGAGTCAGGAATGAGTAAAAAGGTAAGCAAGAAGACTTCTAGCTGCCCGAATTGAGTTAGGACTGGGTAAACAGGTAAGCAAGGGAGCTTCTAGCTGCCCAAAGTGGGTCAGAAATGAGTGGAAAGGTAAGCTCGTCAGCTCCTAGCTGCCCAAAGTGAGTCAGGAATAAGTGGAAAGGTAAGCAAGAAAACTTCTAGCTGCCCGAATTGAGTGAGGAACGAGTAAAAAGGTAAGCAAGAAGGCTTCTAGCTGCCCAAAGAGACTGAGGAACGGGTAAAAAGGTAAGCAAGAAGTCTTCTAGCTGCCCAAAGAGACTGAGGAACGAGTAAAAAGGTAGGCAAGAAGACTTTTTGCTGCCCGAATTGAGTGAGGAACGAGTAAAAAGGTAAGCAAGAAGTCTTCTAGCTGCCCGAATTGAGTGAGGAACGAGTAAAAAGGTAAGCAAGAAGTCTCCTAGCTGCCCAAAGTGAATGAGGAACGGATAAAAAGGTAATCAAGGGAGCTCCTAGCTGCCCAAAGAGACTGAGGAACGGGTAAAAAGGTAAGCAAGAAGACTTTTTGCTGCCCGAATTGAGTGAGGAACGAGTAAAAAGGTAAGCAAGAAGTCTTCTAGCTGCCCGAATTGAGTGAGGAACGAGTAAAAAGGTAAGCAAGAAGTCTTCTAGCTGCCCGAATTGAGTGAGGAACGAGTAAAAAGGTAAGCAAGAAGTCTCCTAGCTGCCCAAAGTGAATGAGGAACGGATAAAAAGGTAATCAAGGGAGCTTCTAGCTGCCAGAGGGAAATGCGTAAAAGGGCACGAAGGAAGCTTCCGGAGAACAATGATAAAACGCTGCAAAATGAATGAATGTGCTCAGTGGTCTTCCTGAAAGTTTTAGATTTCTTCCTTGAGGGAATAACCTATAAAAAAGAACGGGAGGTTTTTCATCATGGAAGATATCCGTGGAGGAAACAGGAGAGAAAGCCTGGATGAGATACATGAAATCCTGGTAGATGGATTGCAAAGGGAGCTTCATCCCGATGAAAATAAGCTTGTGACAGAATGGACGGCAACATTCAATCAAGAAGAAAGAGCAACCATTATCAATATGTTGAAGGAATTCCTCAACAAGCATAAACGTCATGATTAACTCTAAGGAAGAACGGCTACAATCAGCCGTTCTTTTCATTTGCCAAGACAGGCATAGCTCGAGACATCCTAAGCTCTCCTTCTTCTAAGAAATCAACTCATGCCCCTCCTCACAGGGATCAATTTAAAGACCCTCGTATCTGAAATTCATGAAGTTGTCATGATCAAGCGGTTTTCGTTTTTCTCGATTAAATTCATGCGTGGTATAATCACGGTAGCAACTAGCGGCGAAAGGAAGTTTATGTTGGCTAAATTAATTGAAGAAGCTGTCGAATTCATACAAATTTGTTATAGAGAACTGGGAAAAGCTGAAGAATCAATCACTCAGCGAATCACCCAAGTCCAATCGGAAATAGAAACTACTGGAGTATACACCCATACTTATGAGGAAATCGAACATGGAGCTAAAATGGCGTGGAGAAACAGCAACCGGTGCATCGGAAGGCTGTTCTGGGATACTATGCATGTGAGGGATGCAAGAGATGCATCCACTGAAGAAGAGATATTTACAGAGTTGGAAGAGCATCTTAAGTTTGCCTCTAACGGCGGGAGAATCAGGCCAACCATCACTATATTTCGTCCATCACTTCCTGGCAAGCCGGATATCAGGATATGGAACCATCAACTGATTCGGTACGCGGGATATAGTAGTGAATATGGCGTGTTGGGCGATCCTGCTTCCGTGGAGTTTACAGCAAAGTGTGAAGAACTCGGCTGGAGTGGCACCGGGACGCATTTTGATGTTTTGCCATGGGTAGTTGGAATCGGGGACAATAAACCTCACTGGAAGCAGGTGAGTCAAGATCATCTCCTGGAGGTAACATTAAGCCATCCCGAATACAGCTGGTTTGAAGATCTCGGCCTGAAGTGGTATGGAGTGCCGATTATATCGGATATGAAACTGGAAATCGGCGGAATTTCTTATAAAGCGGCTCCTTTTAATGGCTGGTATATGGAGACGGAGATCGGCGCAAGAAATCTGGCTGATGAAAATCGCTACAACATGCTGCCAAAGGTGGGAAGCTGTATGGGCCTTGATATTTCAAGAGCATCCACTCTTTGGAAAGACAGGGCATTGATTGAACTGAACGCTGCCGTTCTGCATTCGTTTAAAAAGAAGGGAGTCAGCATTGTCGATCACCATACCGCAGCCCAGCAATTCAAGGTGTTTGAAAATAAAGAGGAGCAATGTGGAAGGGAACTGACAGGGGATTGGACCTGGCTGATCCCGCCCGTCTCACCCGCAGCGACTCATGTTTTCCATAAAAGCTATAATAACGAGTGGAAATCACCAAACTACTTTTACCAGGAAAAAGCTTATAATTAAAGACCGAATTCTTGGTGAAAGCTTTTTCTGGTAATTAAAAAGTATTGAAACCAGTACCTGAACTCATCAAACAGCGGCTGATGGTCGTGGAATGAAAAATTTTCAAAAAAGTCTTCCAGTTCCTCTGTACTTGACTCATCCAATAAAGCTGAAACGAAGAGCGGGTAGCGGAACCGTTTATAAAGGGTACTGTAGCCATAAAAATCAAATAGATCTTCCATTTGTGATTCGGTCATTGGAAACATCCTTTCCGTTTATTGGTACTAGTATAAACAACAGGAAGGGTCCCGATTCTTGAAAAAATTTAAAAATGGTTAGAAGTACAAGCACGGAAGGAATCTATTCATACTATGTACTATGAAGAACCTCCTTTCATCTTCATACCCGGCTGCGGAACGCTGTGCAGCCGGTTTTTTTGTTTGTCTATGATTAAACCATATCTAAATGGCTGAGCTGTAAACAAAAATGCCTTGAGAATCCAATTGGATTCTCAAGGCACATTCATCATCATTTAGCGATTTTCTGCAGTTTATGGATGACCGAAAGCGAACGGCCTGTACCGATAGCTACAGATTCCAGAGGGTTTGGAGCAAGGTGGACTGGTACGACGATCTCATCAGACAGCCATTCCTGCATCCCGCCAAGAAGGGCTCCGCCACCCGTCAGGATTACTCCGCGATCTACAATGTCACCGCTCAATTCTGGCGGACAATTCTCCAATGTAGCACGAATCGTTTCTAGAATATGAAGCAGAGATTCTTTCAAGGCTTCCTGAATTTCATTCGAATCCAACGTAATCGTTTTCGGAAGGCCCGTTACCAAGTCACGACCGCGGATATCGATCGTCATTTTTTCATGTGGAATCAGTGCATGTCCGATCTCCATTTTGACTTGCTCGGCAGTGCGTTCTCCAATTAATAGATTGTATCTTTTGCGGACATGCTGGATGATATCGTCATCCATCTGATCGCCGCCTATACGGATTGTATTGCAGGATACCACACCTCCATAGGAGATGATTCCAACTTCGGTGGTTCCACCGCCGATATCGACAATTACATTGGCAACAGGCTCATCGACTGGAAGGTCTGCTCCAATCGCAGCTGCTACCGGTTCTTCGATTAAAGTTACGGACTTGGCTCCGCTTCCCTTGACTGCATCCTGGATGGCTCTTTTTTCGACAGATGTAGCACCTGAAGGAGTACATACGACAACACTTGGCTTCCTGATGGATAGACCAAGCTGCTTGCCTGCTTTTTTCATTATTTGCTTCAACATTTCCGTCGTCACATCAAAATCTGCGATGACCCCGTCCTTCAACGGTCTGACTGCGATAATCTTGCCAGGCGTTTTTCCTATCATGCTTTTGGCTTCCGTCCCAACAGCCAGAACACTTTTGGTTTCTGTGTCAATGGCGACAACAGAAGGCTCATTGAATATGATTCCTTTATTTTTACTGTACACCAGAATATTGGCAGTACCTAAATCAATACCGATTTCCGAGTTTGAAAGCATCATTATTCCTCCAACTTTTAGACATTCTTCTTGTTTTCATGTTTAGTAAACTATCAGTTTCAAAGTCTATCTCTATATCCTTCATAAATTATAGGAGATTTTTGACGGTTATTGTCCCGGATAAATTTACCATAAACTGATTGTTACAGCCTGTTACAAGAGGATCCTCTCCGGAAGAATGGCCTTTTTTATTGTCTCCTCAATCATCCACCGCAATAGATTAGGAAAAACACAATAGTTGTTATATTGCCGTGTTAATAAAACTTAAACTTGCTGTAAAGTTGTAATGATAAAATTTGGAGATTGTTTAGGAGAAAAGGAGGAGGGGGGTGTCCAGGGGAAAGCACCTTTTAAAAAAATATCAGAGAAACTTTAGCATATGTATCCAAAAATCTTGAAACTCCCTTTGGAAAGCAGCCTCTTTCCATCAAAAAACCGGCCTCCACTTCACAATGGGAGCCGGCTTCTTTTATAATTTAAACTTGCTCAGTTCTTCGTTCATTTCCTCTGTCATTTGGTGAAGATGTCCGATTTTGGTATTCATCTGGTTAAAGAAATTTAATTGCTCTTCGGTGGAGGCGGATATTTCTTCCGTTCCTGCTGCTGTTTCTTCTGTAACAGCAGAGATGTTTTCAACTGCCGAAATCACACTGTTGGTCATTTCATTGGATTGATTCATTCCTTCTACCAAAGAACTCAGTTGTTTATATACCAAAGTGATTTTGGTAGAAATGTTTTCAAATACCTCTTCTGTTTGGTTCATAGAAGAGAGCTGTTCTTGTGAAACTTGGTTGCCGTCCTTCGACAATTGAATGATGGAGCCGATGCCTTCTTTAATACTTAGAACCATCTTCCCAATCAGTTCAGTAGCTTTTGAAGAGTCTTCAGCAAGCTTTCTGACTTCTTCTGCTACTACAGCGAAGCCTTTACCAGCCTCACCAGCCCTTGCCGCTTCGATTGCCGCATTTAAAGCAAGGAGGTTCGTTTGGTCCGCAATGCTTTTAACAGAGGAGGCAGCCTGCTCAATTTCATCCGTATACTTGGCGAACTGTTCCGCGGAAAGCATAATATCCCTGGAGGATTCTGACTGCTGTTCAGAAAATGCTTTCTGATTATCCAATGTTGTCTTTCCTATTGTGACCATGTCCAAGGCTTCTCTGCTGGTTTGAACGGAAAGTTTGCTTTCATGTACATTCTTTCCGAATTCTTCGCCCATGTTATTCATTAATTCTGCTGCAGCGCTGATGTCTTCTGAAATAGACTGGCTTCCCCTTGAAAGTTCTTCGGTTGAGACGGCTACTTGGCTGCTGCTTTCAGTCAGGCTCTGCATATGCACGTTCACTTCATCGGTAAAGGATTTGACCCTGCCGCCAATGGATTCAACAGATAGGACCGTCTGCTTCAGGTTTTGGACCATATCTGAAAAGGAAGTTTGCAGTTTGTCAATTTCATATCCGCTGTTTTTCCTCCCTGCTTGCGATCTCACCGTTAAATCTCCGTCCGCTACTCTTTCTGCATCCTGTACAATCCTGTTGATTGGCTGAACAATCTTTTTTGATAAGTATAAAGAAAGCCCCACGGACATCAGGATCAACAGGACAGAGGCGATAATGGAGGAAAGGGTGATGAATGAAATCTTTTGTTCTGTCTGCTTCAAAATCCCTTCATACCATTCATCTGTCTGCTTGTTCAGCAGATGCATGTCATTGAGGACGCCGGCTATCCGTAAAGACTGCCGGTTGACTTCAGCTGTATTTTGGCTTTCAAGCGCTTCTGTTGAAGCTGTTGTTAATTGTGAGAATTTTCCTGAAATCTTATTAAGAGTTTCTTTCTCACTACTGTTTATTAAAAGTTTACTCAGCCTGTAAATTTCTTCTTCTGCATCTTTTAACAAGGAGAGGGCTTCAGTCTTATTTGAGTCTGATGAGTTGAAGGCGTAATTTTCTAATGATTGCTTAGTGACAATCAGCGTACCGTTCAGTGATTCCGTTGCCGTTAACACATGTACATCCTCTTTGGCAGAACTTTGGATATTGACAATCTGGAATATCATAAAAGCGATAATGCTGATTGAAAATACAAGAGGGAGTATACCTAAGATGATTAATCTGCTTCGTAGTTTCATAAACCTTGCTCCCTTGTTAGTCTAAATTAATGGTTACGCTGCCGGAGATGATTTTATCTTTAGCGGCTTCAATTGCTTTTAACTGTTCTTCTGACAACTTGAAATTACGGATTGGTGCTAATCCAACACCATTTTCGGCCAAGCCGAGCTCATAAATATCTTGTGGAATTGCCCCTTCTTTAACAAGGCTTTCAGCTATGTCGAATACAGCAACGTCTATATTCTTCATCATGGACGTAACGACTGCTTTTTCCGCCACAAAGTACTGGTCTGAATCGACTCCCGCCGTGAAGACTTTGTTGTCTTGGGCAGCTTGAATTGCCCCAACTCCAGTAAAACCGGCAGCAGGATATATAAAGTCAATCCCTGATTTAAACTGTTTTTCTGCTATCTCCCGGCCTAATTGGGCATCACTGAAGGTATTGGCATATTCGTTGGTAATATTGATTTTGGGATTTATGTATTGAGCTCCTTGCCTGAACCCTTTTTCAAACCGATGGATGACGGGTACATCGGCACCACCGATGATTCCAAGCTTCTGGCTCTTGCTTGCCATGGCAGCAACCATCCCTACAAGAAAGCTTCCTTCATGTTCCTTAAAAGTGATGGAGGTGACGTTTTCAAGTTCAGAGACTCCGTCAATGAGCAGGAATTCCTGATCTGGATATTTCTCAGCCGTTTTTTCAATGGCTTCCTGTACAGAAAAGCCCAAGCCGATGACAAGGTCATTTCCTTGTTGAGTCAATTCTTCTAGCGGTGTTTCAAAATCACCATCAGGAGCTTCCCGGTAATCGAAAAGGATTCCCAATTCATCCCGGGCCTTCTCCAATCCTCTGAATGCCGAGTCATTAAAGGATTCGTCTCCAAGACCGGTATCAGAGAGCAGCACCCCGATGTTATATTCCTTTTCTATTTTTTTTGAAGTTGTAGTGCCTGAACATCCTGCTATAAATAAGACAGCAATGATCAGAGGTATAAATAATGTATTTCTCACTGATGCTCCTCCTAATCGGTTGTAGGACAAAGATAAGATGTCCGTACCTTTAGTATCGGCCGGCTATAGAGGTTTGTTAAGATTAAAAATGAATTTTCGAGCTCAAAAAACCTGGATAAATCGAAACGCCTGTAAAATGTTCATTCGGCAGCAGTTGAGTTATAGCCAATATAATTCTTCTTGTTCAACTGTAAAGTAAACTGAGATAATCTGAAACTTAAATCCTATGTTTTCCGTCTAACAACTAAAGAATGGAAAACTTAAGGAGAGTAGAATATGCAGGGAGGAAAATATGGTGAGTGTACTGAAAAAGCTTACTTTGTGGGTGACGGCAATCCTTTTAATTTCCGGTTGTCAACCGAAGGCAAAGACGGAAATCGAAATTGAGATGAAAAGTGAAGAAGAACAACAAAAGATCATGGAAACTTATACTCTCGAGGATTACAGGAAGATTTTTGATGAAGCAGTCTCTGAAGCAAACAAATTGGAAAGTGATGAACAGTTAAACAAATGGATTATCAGAACATTAGCCAATGAAAAATTACTTTATGAAACAGAGCTGACAGATGAGGAGGTGTTGGAACTTTCGGAACGAGAGATGGAAGAATATGAAGTGTGGATATCCATTGCTAAAGAGGAATATGGTATCACCGTAACAGATGAAGAAATAGATGAGTTTATCAAAGAAGGACCTGATACAAGTGATCTGCCCCAGCAGCAAGCTTATGCAGATGCATTAGGGTTAACTATCGAAGAACTTAACCACGATTTTGATAGAGATCTCTATGAAAAGAATGTTATTTGGCTGAAGCTTAAACCTCAACTGGAAAAGAAATATGGTACTAAAGATAATAATAAGCAGATTGAAAAGTATGAAGAGGAAGTGATAAAGAAAATTAATTAGGTGTGGGTAATTGAATTTTGTAATACAAGCAGCCCCTCGGAGTCAAATGACACTTAGAAAATAAATGGAAAGATCACCTTTTATATCTCTTTAGAACATTGGCCAGTCGAGGGTGACCAAGGAACTCCAATTTTTAAACAGGTGAAGCCGGGAGGGCGGGCGCACGGAATGGAAATTAATTACCACTAAGAAAGCCACAAACTCTGCGAAGACTGCCCTCGAACACCTAATGGAAAATGGCCAGCGGCAAGCCGCTGGCCATTCCATTTTGTGATACAAATTCACATCAACAAAACCGGTCTCGCTCAAAGCTGCTTTTTGTAAAAGTGAACTTGTCACCACAGCCTATCATACAACGCTTTGGTTGCGAGGTTTGTATCAATCGCACCAGTTTCAGAGTCTCCTCCATATTTCCAGCTCCACACGTTCGCTGAATGGGAGGGGGTTCTTGGATTGTAGGCAGGAGCATTTCTTTCTCCCGATGGACGTGAACTTGCTTCAGCACTCCAGAGGATGGTATCTGTAAGAAGCTTCTCATTCTCTTTTGCGGCCGCACTAAAGGAATTTTTGAATTCATCTTCTGAAAGGTCCTGATAGAAGCCGGCTGTATAACCTTTCGACTGAATACCTTCATACCAGCCCCTTAGCCAGGCCCCATCAACGCCAGATGATTGCTCCAGGTTAGCGAAAATCGGGACACCCATTGGGATACCCATTCTCCTTGCGCTTGATACAGCATCCACCGCAGAAGTCATGCCGCTGCGAACGCCTGTTGCGGAAGTGAAATTATTATATATGGGAAGAAGCTTTGTCCCTCTGCTTCTCAAAAATTCAATTTCCGCTCTGGACAGGCCCTCAGAATAGCCATCAACAGTCGTTAAACATCTTCCCCAAAAGAGAGGTTTTCCAAATCTTTTCAACACATTGTTATATACATCGCTTGTGACGCTGGCTGACGAATCCACACCCCAATATGTTTTTACCATCAGGCTGATCTCCTTCCCTGATCCCTTTCATTTATTTATATTGCCGGTGAGGGAAATTAGACCAGTCAGGCCTAAATGGTACAGGTTCTGAATGAAAAATGCTTTGGTTTGCTTTTGAGTCTCATTCATTCAAATAGCATTTGCTGGGCTATTTTAGACCCCCAAAAAAATACCGCCCTCAATGTTGAAAGGACGGTGTTTTTCGCACTGCTTATTGATTCGCAAAAAATGCAGCAAGTTCCTGGCTGTGCTTTCTGCGCGCTTTCCGGTGTGCTGCCCGGTTATCAGCTGTTTCGTTCAGCCACTTTTCTTCTTCTGTTTCAGGGATGATCTTCGGAACAGGGCATGGATTTCCTTCATTATCCAGGGCCACGAAAGTGAGGAAGGAAATGGCCGCTACTGCTGTTTCTCCCGTCAGCAGGTTCTCGGAAGTCACTTTTACACAAACCTCCATGGAACTGCTGCCAGTATAAGTCACCATAGCTTCAAGCGTTACGGCATCCCCAACCTTGATTGGTTTCAGAAAATCCACCGAATCAGTCGATGCCGTTACCACGGGGTTTCTCGCCATTTTATATGCAGCTATTGAAGCAACATCATCAATATAAGACATCAGCTTCCCACCGAACAATGTTCCATGGTGGTTCGTATCGGGAGGAAGTACATGGCTCGTTTTGATCGTCCTTGTATCCTTTACACGTTTGGATTCTATCATCATAATCACCTTTCAAATTTGGCTTCTTCTTATATAATCCACTAATTTATACAAAACAAACACGCTTGAATATTCTTATTAAAATTTCTTCATTTGGTGAGGGCAGATAAAAAAGTGAATGGATTCCCCCTATGTAAACGAAGTATAGTGAGTCAGCAGAAAGCATCTTTTTAAAAGGCTCAACTCTTAAAAATGTTGCTTTTGAATGCTTTATCTTTATTATCCTCATCTCCGTTTTTACGGAGGAGGAGTGGAAATCCATTAGTTTTATAATAGCCATATTCTATGTGAAAACAGCCTTTTTAAAAAGCCCAAAATAAAAAGCCGGAAAGATGAACTCTCCGGCTGGATGGAAATATTATTCATATTTCTCAAGTAGGTTAGCTAAAACGTGCTTTTTGTAGGATTCCAATTTGCGTTCCTCGTAACGGCGAACACCTTTTTCCTTTAATTTTTCCACGTACCAGCCTTTGCTTCCGAAATGCATTGAAATACACCCTTTCTTTGCGATTTATTGAATGGAATCAAGCGGCTTTTTCAGTATTGACGCTGCATTGTTATAGAGTTTAGATATGGCTTGATCAACCCTAATTCAAAGGCAGCAATGTGTACGAAAAAAGCTTAAATGAAATATAAAATTTCAACCGGGTCCCATTGTAACATCTATAAATCTATGACGAAAGGGGTAAAGTTCAATTTTTTAAATTCATAACAAATCAGGGTTCAGTATGAGCTGGAGCACCCTGCTTAATGCTGTTTTCTTTATCGATCTGTGAGAACATCACGTAGTACAATACGGCACTTAGCGCTGCCAAAACAGCAAGGATGAGGAACGTCAATTCGTACCCTGCCCATAATGAAAAAGTAATAGAAACAGGGGCAATCGTCCTCGCTAATGTAAACCGCATGCTTGCAGCGGCAAAGTACTGACCCCGCATATTTTCAGGTGCAAGATTGGAAATGAAGCTCTGTTGAATGCCTACTGTCATTAATTCTGCAAATGTGAAAATGGCCATGGAAATGACGAACATCCAAATCGAGGATGTCTGGCCAAAGATAAAGATGGATACCGCATAAATCAATGAAGAAAGAATAAACACATTTCTTTCTTTATACTTAGTCATCCACTTTGTGACGACAACTGTGAATAGGGCAACAAGAAGGCCGTTTTCTGATAGTATGAGACCAAAAACCTGTTCTCCTGTTAATGAGAAGGACAGCAATGTAGCAGTTTCCATTGAATCTTTTATATAAACCGGGATTAAAAGGTCCAGCTGCATAAAGGTCTGGCCGACCAGTACACCTGCCACTATGAAAAGAAGGAAGGTCCTGTCCCTGATAATCACTTTATAATCTCTAAATTGATCTATTAAAGCGTGATACCATACCCTTGATTGTCCAGGGGCAGCAGATAGTTCTTCCTCTCTCTGAGGAGCTGTCTCCCTTGTCATTTTGGCCAGCATTAGTCCAAGGACCATGCAGATAATTGCTGACACCAATAGCAGCTCGAAGCGGTAGTGAACATAAAAAATACTTCCTAAAATCGGGCCGATTACAACCGCGATATTAATGGACGTATAAAAAATGGCGAATACGTGGCTCCGATGCTTCTCTTCGACCACGTCCGCAACCATCGCCTGGCTTGCGGGCCAATAAAAGGAACCGAACACGCTCGCAAAAGTGAAGCAGACAAATCCAAGTGCTGCTGATTCCAGCCATGGAGAGCTGGCAAAAGCAAAAACGAGGAATGCCAATCCCTGTCCAACAGAGGAGAGCACCATCATCGTCTTCCTGCCAAACCTGTCAGCACAATAGCCGCCCATCAAATTTGCAAATACAGCAAAAAGTTGCGAGGCAATAAGCAGCAAACCGGCCATCTGCTTCCCGAATGCCTCTGTAAAATAAATCGTCAGAAACGGAAAGAACATCCAGAACGTAATGTTCATCATCGCTTCCCCGAAAAGTCTCACTTTCAAATTCCGATCCCAATCTCTGATTCTCATAAAAATTCTCTCCGTTCCCCTTATTTAACCTTTAATATCATATAGTTCAATCCAGATAATTACAAGGGGCTGTTTTTGGAAACGGTGGACCGGATTTTCCTGGTGCTTCCCAGCTGCTCGCTATACTTGGTGGGGATTTTTGGATTTTAGTAGGGTGTTTACGGGCTAATCACTATACTAGGAGAGGACTTTTTGAATTTAGTAGGGTGTTTACGGGCTAATCACTATACTTGGGGAAGCTTTTTGGATTTTAGTATGGTGTTTACGGGCTAATCACTATACTTGGAGAGGATTTTTGGATTTTAGTAGGGTGTTTACGGGCTAATCACTATACTAGGAGAGGACTTTTGGATTTTAGTATGGTGTTTACGGGCTAATCACTATACTTGGAGAGGATTCTTTGAATTTAGTAGGGTGTTTACCGGCTAATCACTATACTTGAAGAGGATTCTTGGATTTTAGTAGGGTGTTTACGGGCTAATCACTATACTTGGAGAGGATTTTTGGATTTTAGTAGGGTGTTTACGGGCTAATCACTATACTTGGAGAGGCTTTTTGGATTTTAGTAGGGTGTTTACGGGCTAATCACTATACTTGGAGAGGCTTTTTGGAWTTTAGYATGGTGTTTACGGGCTAATCACTATACTTGGAGAGGCTTTTTGGAWTTTAGTAKGGTGTTTACGGGCTAATCACTATACTTGGRGAGGCTTTTTGGAWTTTAGTAGGGTGTTTACGGGCTAATCACTATACTTGGAGAGGATTTTTGGAATTTAGTAGGGTGTTTACCGGCTAATCACTATACTTGAAGAGGCTTTTTGGATTTTAGTAGGGTGTTTACGGGCTAATCACTATACTAGGAGAGAATTTTTGGATTTGCACAGGTAAACGTATTGGATTTTTTTATGAACAAGGAAAGCATCTCTTTCTTTTTTCTATCAGGAGCCTGCAGGTAAATATCAGCGGAAGTGAAAGGCCGGTGCAAGAAGGTTTTCTAAAGGGCGAAAGAAGATGAATTATAGTAAACACCATAGCTGAAAAAGCGGGGAGACATAAGGGGCAGATTTAATCTACAAGGTACAATCAAAGACTGGCTTAGCTGGCGGCCAATAGTGTTGACAGTAAAACAAGAAAACCAATCCGCAAATATGCGAATTGGTTCAAGGTCATTCATTCAATTAAAACGCCCAATCTCCATTGCGGAACACTGGTTCAGTTTTGCCGTCTTCAGTGATGCCGTCGATATCCATCTCTGCAGATCCGATCATGAAGTCGACGTGGGTAATACTGTTATTCAAGCCTGCTTTTTCAAGCTCGTCTTTGGACATTTTCTTTCCGCCTTCCACACAGAATGCATAAGCGCTTCCGATGGCAAGGTGATTTGAAGCATTTTCATCAAACAGTGTATTGTAGAATAGAACATTGGACTGGGAAATAGGGGATTGGTGTGGAACCAATGCTACTTCTCCAAGGAAATGAGAACCCTCATCTGTTTCTACCAGGCGCTTCAGAATATCTTCGCCTTCCTCTGCTTGAACTTCAACGATGCGTCCATCTTTGAATGTCAATTTAAAGTTGTCGATTACGTTTCCGCCGTAGCTTAGAGGCTTCGTGCTCGAAACGGTACCGTTCACACCCGTCTTCAATGGAACAGTGAAAACTTCTTCAGTCGGCATGTTGGCCATGAATTTTACATTTTGCTCTGACACGCTTCCTGCTCCGACCCACATGTAGCCTTCAGGGAACTCGATTGTAAGGTCTGTTCCAGGCGCTGTGTAATGAATTTTCTTATAGTTCTTGCTGTTAAGGTAATCCACTTTTTCGTGCAGGTTCTGGTCATGGTCTTTCCAAGCTTGAACAGGATCCGCCTGATCAGCACGGACAGCTTTGAAAATCGCATCCCACAGTCTGTCTACTTGCTCTTCAGCAGGCGCGTCAGGGAATACTTTCGCTGCCCATTTTTCAGAAGGTGCCGCCAAAACAGACCAGCTTACTTTATCCGATTGGATATAAGAACGGTATTTGTCCATTGCCTGGCCGGCCGCTTTTTGGAAGTTGGCGATCCGCTCAGGATTTACTCCTTTTAAAAGATCAGGAGATGCAGAAACGATGGACATGAATGCCGCGCCCTTTTCCGCAAGTGTTTCCATTTCTCTTGCCTTCCACTCTGGAAATTCAGTGAATGCCTCATCTGGTGCAAGGTCATACTTATAACGGTTGACCGTGTCATCATTCCAGTTTACATAGACATGTTTTGCTCCTGTCTCATAAGCCTTTTTAACGACAAGTCTTACAAATTCAGCTGCATCAAGGGAAGCGTTGACAACCAAAGTCTGGCCTTTTTGAACATTTACTCCCACTTTCACAGCTAAATCTGCGTATTTCTCAAGGTTTTGTTTAAAATTTTCCATATGTATTCTCCTTTAATTCAGAATCTTTCTAACTTCATTTTAACAATCCATAAGGCTTTTGCAAATTTTTTCATTTAATTTCTTTCATACAATCTTCGTTGAATGTCTCGTGAGACAAGTTTTTCTTGAGTTTTTAGTTTGATTGGTGTCTAGAAAACTTGTTGAGATCCGTCCACCTTAAATTCTTGATCGCATGGGTCTCTAGAAGCTCCCTAAAGACCTGTTCGCCTAAAACTCTCGGACGCATTGATTTCTTAAAGCTCTAATGAAACCAGTTTCCCGAGCATTCAGAAAAGTAAAGGTCTCTTAAAACCTTGATTACACCAGTTTCCCTTTATAGTAGAGCAGCAGTGATCTCTATCACCACGAGCTAAGGGCACAGGCTATAGAAACACACTGAACATTACGGAACAGACTGCCTCTATTATGCAAACTAAGCTGGAAAGTTATTCTTAGAAGCACATGATTAATTTATATCTTTCTAAAAGTAAATTATAATAGATGGATGAATTGATTATTGAGGGCTTTTTGCCTGTAAGGGTAGGATTCTTAGAAACGCCACTGCTCTAAACTGAAGCAGGAATGCAATCCGGCCAAGAATCCTAGCAGAGGTATACGAATGTTAATGACTGGAACAAGCTGCGAGTACCTTAATTGATATACAACACGAGGAGATGAGACTCTATATAAACATAGAAAGAAACAGTTCACTATGGACCAGGCTGTAAACGGAAGGGGTCACCTAAACATGGAAAAGAAAATCGGTTTGGAATCGCTTAAAAGGAACACGGATTTTTTGCGGATCAATCATATAGATTTTTATATATTGGACTACAGCATAGAGAACCGCCTCGCAAAGGAAGAGTATTCTAGTGTGTGGAGGGCTGTAAAAGAAATGCTGCCATATAATTCATTCTTCCTTGAAATGGGTCTTTCCCGGGCGGCCGTTATCCTGCCGGAAAAATCAGCAGAAGAAGCTGAGCGGCTTCTGAATGCCACAATTGAGACAGCCGGAAATGGAGAGGGCTTTACCGCTGTGTTTGAAGGAAAAGTCTGCAGAGATATCACTGAAGACCTTGAGTTAGATGGAATCACTTATAAAAAAGTTGTGGACCCAGAAGTGATGTCCCTCCATGAAGAGACAGAAACTGCTTATTCTGAAAAGAATCTCAAACTATCTATCTTGGATGATGATGAAGTTATTCGTATGTTCCTTGGAGATCAACTGGATGCGGTAGACTGGGGAGAGTGGGAAGTTGACCTGCAGGTTTACAGGGAAGGGGAGTCCTTCCTGAACAGCGGAAGGCTGCAGGAGAATGGAAAACATATCATTATTCTTGATGGGATTATGCCTCGTATGGACGGAATGGAAGTATTAAGTGAAATTCGAAAAAAGTATAATGAAAGTGAAGTTTCGATTATCATGCTGACCAGCCGCAACCGGGAAAATGATATTGTTTCTGCCCTGGAGGCTGGAGCTTTTGATTATGTGACAAAGCCGTTCAAAATTAACGAATTGATAGCAAGGATCAAAAGAGTGGCCAAGAGGATGGAAAACGGAGATGGTTAATGTTTCGTATCTTCAGATTGCCATTGCGATAGCAGGGGCACTCTGCCTCCTTTTGGTAATGCTGGGTTACCTCCTTATCAGGAAAAAACTCGAACAAAGGAAGATGGCTGATCTTCGTATGATGATAGAAAGAATCAGGCCTTTATTGATTCAGGAACTCCTTAGGGGCGAAGAGGAAGAGTTGAATCAGATCAAGAAAGATGCTGTCTTTAAGGGAGCTATTGAAGAAACGCTTAAAAACCTGGGAGCAAACCTTGATTCTTCTTCTTTTAAAAGAACCATTGGGGACACTGCCGGTAAATACCTTTCTGACTCTTTAAATAAGGACCTTTCGAGCCGTCGATGGGCCGATAGAATGAATGCTTTGGTGTCGATCAAAGACTTTCAGATATACAGCTTCGTGCCGGATCTTTGGAAGCTCTATGAAAAGTCCGGAACTTCACAGGAGGAGAAAAACTTAATATTGCAAATAGCAGCGGGGGCTGATGATCAAAAGCTGCTGGATGTACTGGCTGTCTCCTCACCTTATCAATCGACGTTCTTTTATAAACAAATCATCCGAAGGGTTTCTCCGGAGACCTTGAATCTTATTATAGCGAGTTTCAACGATATTTCTTCTTCCTTCAAGGTGGCTATTCTCTCTTATATTGGGGAAAAAAGAGATTTGTCTCTCCTTCCGTTCACAGAGTCATGCCTGGATTCAGAGGATCATGAAGTCAGGGTTAATGCAGTGAAGGCAATCAGGAGTATAGGCTTCATCTCTAAACCGCAGGCGCTGTATCCCTACTCCCAATCGGAAAGCTGGGTGGAGCAGATGAGTTTCGCGCAGGCAGCGGGGGAAATCGCCCACCCTGGCTATAAAGATATGCTGTTTGAATTGCTGTCGTCCTCCAATTGGTGGGTGAGGTACTATGCAGGTGAAGCTCTTTCAAAATTTAAAGATGGAAAATTGCTCTTAAAGGATGCAGCCGAAAATCATCAGGACGCATTTGCAAGAGATATGGCCTCACAGTGGTTGGGAAGTGTATAGATGTTCTATTCAGTATTGAGTGATATTTTTTATTTTGCTGGTGCTCTTTTGATTGTGTATATGCTGTTTGTGTTTACTTTTTATCTGTTCATTTTCTTTGTTTCAGCGGTTGAATTAAGAAAGAAACTGGGCATGGAAACCGGGCAGCATGAAGAACTTTTATATTCTTATGATACCAAGCCGGTTACCATACTGGTTCCTGCTTACAATGAACAGATGGGGATTGTCCAAAGTGTAAGATCCCTTCTCAGTATGAACTACCCTGAATACGAGATTGTCGTTGTTAATGATGGCTCCAAGGACGATACCCTTCAAGTGATGATCAATCAGTTCTCTATGGAGAAGATCCCGATGGTCATCCGGAAGTCGCTGGACACACAGCCAATCAAAGCAGTCTACCAGTCAAAGGTGTACAAGCATGTGTACCTTGTGGATAAAGAAAACGGCGGAAAAGCAGATGCTTTAAATGCAGGAATCAATATCTCGAAGTTTCCTTATTTTTGCACGCTGGACGGTGACTCCATTCTTGAAAGGGATGCTTTCCTTCAAGTGATGAAGCCGATCATTGATTCTAATGGAGAAGTAATTGCTGTAGGAGGGTCAGTGCGTATCGCCAATGGATGTAAAATTGAACGCGGAGAAGTCGTTGAGGTCGGCTTATCCAAGCGGCCTGTTGTCATCATGCAAGTGATCGAGTATCTCAGGGCATTCTTAATGGGAAGAATCGGGCTCAGCAAATTCAATATCCTTCTGATCGTTTCGGGTGCCTTTGGTGTATTCCACAAGGACTGGGTATTGAAAGCAGGAGGATATAATCCACATACAGTGGGCGAAGATATGGAGCTGGTGGTCAGGCTGCACCGCCTTCTAAAAGATGAGAAAAGCACGAACCGGATTGAGTATATTCCTGATCCGGTATGCTGGACAGAGGCACCGGAATCGATCAAGGTTCTTGGCAGACAGCGGAGCCGCTGGCAGAGAGGGCTGTTTGAAACTCTTTACCTTCATAAAGGAATGCTCTTGAATCCACGATATAAAAGTGTAGGACTCGTTTCACTTCCTTATTTTCTGCTGATCGAATTGCTCGGCGCCGTGGTAGAGTTTCTCGGATACGTCGTCCTTGTTATGGGAATCACCTTCTCGTTGATTTCATGGAAAATGGCGCTCCTTCTATTTTGCTTGAGCCTGTTGTACGGTTCTTTTTTATCGATGTGCGGAGTGCTTCTCGAGGAGTGGAGTCTGCGGAAGTATCCTAAGCTGAAAGATGTGGTCAAACTATTCTTTCTCGCACTTTCCGAAACATTCTGGTACCGTCCGATGACGACATTCTTCAGGATTCAAGGCTTGCTGCAATTAAGAAATAAAAAACATCAATGGGGGGACATGGAGAGGAAAGGTGTCTCGTCCTGATATCGAAATCCTTCATAAAGTTAACTTAGAAAAGTCATTCTTATATAAAGGAAATATGAAAGAGGCTGAGACAAAACCTAAATAAAAGGCACTCTTCGCTAAGATTGAGCCAGGGTAAAAAGAATGGATTTCCGCTCCAGGTGCACGACTCCGCGGGGCGGGCGGTGAGCCTCCTCGGCTTTGCCTGTGGGGTCTCACCTGTCCCGCTAGTCCCGCAGGAGGTCGCACACCTTCCGCTCCAATCCATCTACGTTCAAAAAAAGTGGTATATAACCTTAAAAGCAAAATCATTTAAATAGGGCCTAATAAAATGAAAGAACCGCATGAAGAATCAAGGTATACAACCTTGATCTCATGCGGTTTTATTTTTGATTATTTCGACTTAAATCCATTAGTTTTCAACTTATGTCCCAGCCTCTTTGCTTATTCGTATTTTCCGTATAATTCCTGAAGGATATAATAAGACTTCTTTAAGCGCTCCTCATATTGAGGCAGGTCCCATTTATCCCAGGTATACTTCTTTACAGAACTCCCGTCTTCAGGGAGCATATCAGTCACTTTTAAGTTTTTCATCGCCAGGTTTTCGATATTCGTTTCAAGCCCGCTGCCTAAAAGGACAGAAGCCTTGATTCCATCGGTTACCTCTGAAGCATCCATGCCGGCGCTCCATAGATCTCCGATGATTTCTTTCTGGCTTGGATCTCTGAAGTTCAACATCAGCCAAGGGATCCGCACCTCAACAATGCCGTCTTTCTCATTTACGTAAAAGTCCGAAAGTGAATCATATTCAGGGTCTTCGGGACTGCCGATTCCAAATTTTAATCTCCCTGTTTCATACGCTTTGAATGGTAAGGTTTCTCCAGTACTCGGGATGAAAAGCGGCTTATTCAGTGCCAGCCTGATGGGATGGAAGACACCTGATCCTTGCGTACCGTGATACGGCTGTCTGGAAAGGAAAGACAATTGCTCACTATACTGATAATAAAATGGATCGTAGAAGCTGTCAGTGAGAACTCGGGAATTTTTCTTTCCATTCAGATGTAGCACAAAATCGATCCCCTCGAAATCGGTGTCTGAGGTGGAAATCGTATTTCCGCCTTCTTTACCGTTATCAAGAAGAAGGAGGATATCTCTTTCTTCCCAATCCTGTATTGCTGAATCTGACAATTTTAAATTCAAGTACAAGTATTTTTCATCATGGTCAATCTTGAGGGATTGAAGCTCGGATTGTTTTTCTTCAGTATGGTCATAAAGTGCTTGTACATCTTTCCAGTCCGACGTATCGCCATCCAGTTTCACCTTGTGTCTGTCAAAGCTGAGCAGGCCGAATTGCTGTTCGTTTGTCTGGGCATTCGACCAGAAAGGCCTCCTGTCGCTATTATCCAGCTCAAGCGTATTCCAGGTCCTCTTGAACCATTCATCCTGCCAGGTAAACACAAGGCCGCCAAGGTACCCTTCGTTTATGATGTCTTCAAATAGGGAAGCGTCAATGGTTCCTTGGTCTTCTTCATTATGGAACCCTTGATTCCAGCCGTAGGGGTTTTCATGTGTCATTCCCCTTGAGCCCGGAACCCCGAACTCAGCTATCAAAACAGGCAGGCGGTGTGCTTCCTGTAAGTCATTCAAATAACCTGCATAACTGTTTTTATTCCCTCGATGGTCTACATAATTCAGATACTTCTCCTCCAAGTTTAGAAAATCCGGATAATACGGATAGACATGGTAGGAGGCGAATTGTCCCGCAGATTTCTCCTCCTTAAGGTAAATGACATTGGGATTCACGCTGGCCAGGTCTTCCTGTTCAAGCGGTTCTGATGGATGATCCAGCAAATCAGTAGTAACCCAGTTTGTGAATGATACAGGGCGGGTGGTGCCATAATTTTCATTATCATAAACCAGTATTGTATCCATCATCCCCGCCAGCCAATTTTCAAATGGTGCTGCTCCTTTTGTATAAGTGAAGCTGCCATCATACTCACCCATGGAGGCATGAACCTTATTAGTGTTTTCAACCATATAAGGGTACCACTCGATCCCAAGTATCCAGCCTATAACATAATCAGAGATATCAGCAGTATAAATTCCGCTTGCATGTCCCGGTTTATCTGAGATGTTTGCGTTCCCATGGACAACATCTACAATCCGTTTCATTTCTTCTATAAAAGGTTCAGAGCTTCCAGGTGCAAACGCATCGAGCGTCTCTTCCAGAGGCCCTTCGTCAATCCAAATGCCATGGAAGACATACAAAGGATCATCCTTATGTTCATCATTGAACTGTTTCAAAGCCTGGTAAAAGCCAGGAGGATGAAGGGTATAGACTCTGATTGCATTTGCATTCATCTCATGAATCATTTCGAACCATCGGTAGTACTCATCACGGGTGATAGCAGTTTCGCCAGGGAAGTAGCCCGGCTTTGCAATTCCCATATTCACGCCTTTGATTGTCAGCTGTTCCCATTTTCCATCTTTCAAGACCTGATATTGATTCTCTTTCACCAATGCAGGCATAGGCTTGGGATCTGCTGCTTGCTGAGCAGCTTCCTCACCACTGTTTTTTGCCTCATTTAAGATAGCCTTCATCATCGGAACATAAGCTTTCCAATAAAAAGTCTGCGGCCTGTCCTTTTTTTCAAAGGCGAAGATTTTCTGAATGTTTTCAAGGCCAATATACTTATGCATTCTTGGAGAACTTCCTGTATCAACAAAATCTCCAGCGAAGTAATAACGTTTGGACGGCCCTTGTTCAAGCAATGTCACGGCCGGGAAGGAAGCAGGAATACCATACTCCTCTAAGGCTGTCTTACCACTTTCAGTAAGGTCCATCTTATAGTTCCCCAATACTTCCGCAGAATCGTTTTGGATGACGTCAAACCAGTATCCGTAGGAGGGGGATTCCTTCAGCTCGAATAGATTGCGGCCCTTTTCGGTGTAGTCAATCCATAATCCTTTTTCGTTGTAATGTTCTTCTTCCTCCAGGACGAACAGGCTTCCATCTTCGTTTGTGAAAACAAATCCGGGACCTGCAAAAGTCCAGGTGGAGGATTGAGATTGATAGGAGTCAATAATCCAATTTGGAAGTTCTGAACTTTCATTAGGATCAAGTTCATTAAAGTACCTGCCAGTCCAGCCGGACCATTGGATCCCCAGCAGGTTATACATGGACTTTTTAGCTTTTTCATCTGTCGGGCTGGCCAAAGTGTTGAATTCTGTAATCAGGGTGGAGCCATCTTCCTTTAAAGACTTTTCTATTTGATAGACTTCTTCCTGTGTTAAGCCGCCATAGATAGGGTCATTCCCTCGCTCGGAGTTTTCCGATTGTTCAGGATATACTCCGTAGGTGTCGGCTATATAAATGACATCAGGTTTTATAGTGGACAAATCCAAGTTCTTTATTTTTTCGTCTTTTTCATTTTCAGGATGCCAGCCTGCATAATCAGTCAGTTGATAGGAACTGCTGTCTTCTGGCAGAACAATTTTCCAGTGATTGAGGAGCCAGGTCAGCCCGCTGTGTTCTCTGTAATCATCTGCCGGGACAGTCTTATCGAGGATAGCCACACTCAGAGGTGTTTCCGATTTTAACAGCCAAAGGAAGTAGGGGACAGCCGGCAGAATGAGCAGAAAGAGCCAGAGATATTTTTTATTCATTTCATCACCTGAATTTCTTAATTTATGTTTTCAATAGAATCGATGTCATGTAAGTCGTTGACAAGCAGTTTAAGAGAATTGCACTAAGAATGAGTTTAACGGAAAAAGAAAAAATGTAAATAGATGGATAGGTTTTTCATCATGAAAAAACCGGCCAGAGCAGCCGGGGGTTAATCATTCATTCTTTTGAGGGTTATTTAATGAAAACAGGAGACGGTAGTCCTCGGGCCGCTGAACTAAATCTTTCAGAGTATATTGATCCAGAACATCCAGGTAGGCTTTCAAAGCTTTTGCAAGTACATGCTTAAGTCCGCAGACCGGCGTGATGATGCAAGTGTTGTTTTCAGGGGAAAAACATTCGACTAAATGAAAGTCCTCCTCTGTCTTTCTGACAAGTGTGCCTATATTGATCTCCAAGGGAGCCATGGCGAGCCTGATCCCGCCGTTTCTTCCCCGGATAGTTTCTATAATGCCCATCTTTCCAAGCTCATGGGTGACCTTCATCAAGTGATTTTTTGAGATTTGATAAGAGTCGGCGATCTCCTTGATATTGGCCAACTCGCCGTCGGTCCTTGTTGCCAGGTAAATGAGTACCCGCAGAGAGTAATCAGTATATAAAGTAAGTTTCAATTGTGTCACCTTCATTGTGGCAGCCTCAAATATGCAGGCTGCCAGGATACTTTTATTATACAAGTTGAATCTGCACCTGTCTAAATGTGTCTAAAAAGTTAAAGGTGTATTTGAAATATTGCTTTAAGAGTATTCGGGAGCTAACATAAAGGTGTATTAAAAATATATGTTTAAGGACCGATCTTATGTTAGCTCAGCAAACGATTGATATTATTAAATCAACTGCCCCTGTTTTAGAAATAAAGGGGACGGAAATCACATCTCATTTTTACAAAAAACTGTTTAAAAACCATCCTGAATTATTGAATATCTTTAACCATGTTAACCAAAAGAAAGGCCGGCAGCAGACGGCCCTTGCTAATACTGTATATGCCGCAGCACAAAATATCGACAGGCTGGAGCAACTTCTTCCCGCAGTGAAACAAATTGCCCATAAGCACCGCAGCCTTGGGATCAAGCCGGAACAGTATCCAATTGTAGGGGAGCATTTGCTGCTGGCTATCGAGGAAGTTTTGGGAGATGCAGCAACCGATGAAATCCTGGAAGCATGGGGTGAAGCATACGGAGTGATTGCACAAGTTTTCATTGACGTGGAAGAGGAAATGTATCAAGAAGCTGAAGCAAAAGAAGCGGGTTGGAGAGGATTCAAGGACTTTACCATGATCAAGAAAAAAACCGAAAGTTCTTTGATCACTTCTTTTTATCTGAAACCGAATGATGGACAGAAGGTGCCATCTTATTTACCAGGACAATATATTACGGTTAGGCTGGGAATGCCGGGTGAGGAATATCTTTTCAATCGCCAATACAGCTTATCTTCAGCACCTAATGGAGAGTACTTCCGTATTTCCGTCAAACGGGAGGCAGAATATTCTCCTGAAGGAAAGGTATCGAACTATCTTCATGACAAGGTGAGTGCGGGAGATGTGATCGAAGTGAGCGCTCCCGCAGGGGATTTCTATCTTGAGCCAAGCGGCCATTCACCTGTCACCCTCATCAGTGGAGGAGTAGGCATAACTCCGATGTTCAGTATGCTTGAAGACATATCCAGACTGAATCCATCAAGGCAGACAGTATTCGTGCATGCCAGCCGGAATGAAGAAGTACAGGCGTTTAAAGAAGAAGTAATAGAAATAATCGACAAAATGGATAATGGAAAAGCATTTTTTGCTTACGAAAGTCACATTAATTCTGAGGCAGGCTGTGACCATCTTGGCTACATCAATAGAAATGTATTGGAAAGCCTTGTAGACAGAGACAGTACTTGCTATGTCTGCGGTCCTGCTCCATTCATGAAAGCCGTCATTTCTTCATTAATGAGCATAGGCATCTCATTGGATCGCATCCGCTACGAATTCTTTGGACCCGCCTTGAAATTTGAATTGCAGGAAGCGATTTCTAGTGAGAGGTATCCGGGGAACAAATAAGGGCACTGAATATTTATTGAATTTTATAATCTGCTTGTTATGACCAAAGATAAAGTCAACTATCCTTCCTTAAATAGGAAGAAAAGTTGACTTTTTTTCTTTAGGCGCTTTTCGTAAACTTTGTTGCTATTTCAGTCTAATTCCGAAAACAATAAACATATTCACCGGAATAACCACGTAAACAGGAAAAGGAAAGAGCTGCTCTCTCAGATTTGAGAGAAAACCTTAGTATAAGGGGATATCCGAAAGCCGCAATGTATGCGAATACAGCTTTCTTTAAAAGCAATGTATGTGCTTTCCCTATACTACATGGGCTTTATTATCCTGTAATGATTTGAGGGACATTTGCCTGTTAGAGTTGGAAGGTTCGTTTTTCATCTAGTCGATAGAAAGATCCAGTGACCGATAGTACTTTCAAATGTTGTTCTTTTTTGGTGGGAAATAGAGGAAAAAAGTTCCGTTATTTACTAAAGACCACTGAAAAAAGCTAAGATAGGGGAATAAAGTTCCCTTATTTAACTTAAGACACTAAAAATATGAGTTTTTTTATCATATAAGGGTAAAAAGTTCCTCTATTTACCCCTAAATAAGCTTGAATTTGTGATTAAGGGAAAAAAGTTCGCTTATTTTTGCCGCTGGGTCCCCAATTAATGAAATGACACGCCGCTTTCGCTATAAAGCCCATTCCATCAGGCGCACAACAAAGTGGAGCGGGCTTCTTGAACGGAAACCAACACCCTTCACAACACATAAAGCGGCACAATACGATTCAGCAATTAAAAGTCTTTGGTGGACTTTTTCAGTGACCTCGAAGTATGTCCGGGTGTCTCTTTCATCTTTTCTTCAGTAAATAAAAAAGAACCCGCTAAAAGCAGATTCCCTCAAAAACTCAATCCCCATCCACACGGTTCTTGAATGCTTCCTGGGTAACGATATATTCTTCATCTTCAATTTTTTCTTTTGTATGTTTTTCGGTCAGTGAGTCTGAAGGATTGTTTCCTGGATGACCTTTCTTTTTATGCTGAAAAGATTTTCCTCTGCTCATGATGAACACCCCTTTCCCTGTATCGTATTGTTAGTTTTGCCATTGCGGAAGATATTATGTTAGAAATCATGCCTGGGGTAATTTTCAAAAAATGGACAGAATCGAAGACGTTCGATAATGTGTTAAAGGATATAATGATAGTAAGTATTTGGCTCTACGCTTATTTTTTATACTATCTTATCCATGCCCTTTTCAAACAGGGGATTTTAGGGAGTGGAGTGCTTGAATTTTTAATCTGGAGGGGGATCTTCATGGACTTATTCACTATCCTTTCTGAACAGAAAATCAAGAAAGCCTACGAAGACGGAGAGTTTGACCGGCTGCCAGGTTATGGGAAACCTTTGAAGCTGGAAGATGATTCCTATGTTCCACAAGAACTTCGTATGGCACACCGCATCATGAAAAATGCAGGTTTTACAACAGAAGAAAACCACTTGAGAAAAGAAATGCTGCGAATAGAGGATTTAATCAGAGATTGCGAAGATCAGCTGGAGAAAGAAGAGTTGAAAAAGAATTTGAATGAAAAACTGCTGATGTTTAATGGGTTAATGTCTAAGAAGAGAATCAGCACGAATAGTTCGGTATTTAAAAACTATGAACACAAAATAGAAAAAAAGCTTCTGTAAACTGAAGGAGCATCCCCTCTGCAGACGGGATGCTCCTTTTTTCGTCTATATCCATTTTCAGAGTACAGCCATTATTTATTATCGATGTTGGCCTGTATCTTTTCTGCACTTTTCACTGTTTCATTGACATATGAAGCAATGGTGCCTGTATCTTCATTCAATGTTTCAATGGTCGCGCTGACCTCTTCAAGCCCTGCTGATGCTTCTTCGATGACGGCAGCCAGTTCTTTGGTTGAAAGTTCAGCGTGTACGGTTTGCTCTTTTACAGAATCAGAATTAGCAGCCAGCGTATGGAACTCAGATTGAAGCAGGTGAAGCTTGGACCTCAATTCCTTGAATGAACTGCTTACATCTCCCACAGCCTGAATGTTTTCGGACAGCTTGCTGCTGCTAAGATTCATCTTCTTCAGTGCAGCGGAGTTCACCTGATTGACAGAAGCAAGGTTTTCATTGATGCGCGAAGCGGTGGTGCTTGTCATTTCAGCAAGTTTTCTGATCTCATCAGCCACTATGGAGAAGCCTCTTCCTGCTTCACCTGCTCTTGCGGCTTCGATGGAAGCATTCAGGGCAAGCAGGTTGGTTTGCTCTGTTATTCCCTGAATTATGCCGACAAAGCTGTTCGTTTCTTCAAACTTATTCGTCAGTTCAGCGAACGTGATACTAAGTTCGTCAATGAGTGTGTTCAACTCATTCATGTCAAGCTGAAGTCCGTCTGCCTTTTCTGTTCCGCTGATAGCAGTGATATTCGCTTCTTCCGAATGCTGAAACAGTACTTCTGCCATAGAGGCCATACCTTCCATTTGTCTCATCGTAGTCTCTGAAATGGAGGCAATGCTGTTAATTTGGTCGCTCTGGGTCTGGCTGCCCGCCGAAATTTCCTGTAGTGCGGTTTTCATCTCGTTATGGGAGAGCAGATGGTGCTGAATTTGATCATTCACTTTCTTAATGCTTTTGAATATTGTTTGCAATTCAGATTCCAGCAAAGTTTTTTGATTTTCTTTTCTCATATTTTCGGCTTCAGCTTCTACAATAAACTTCTGAAGCTGTGAAAATTGGTTCGTATTGAGTTTGACGACAATGTACAGCAAAATTCCCAGCATTATATAAACAAGAATTCCAGGAATAAAGATTGAATCAATTTCTCCAGGTCCTTGAAAGAATTGCTTGTTCATGATGAACAGGATGAAACCTGAGACGTATCCAATAGAGAATAGAGAAAGCTTAAAGTGAAGGGCCGAGATAACTGCAAGAAACAGCAAAATGATCAGGTTGTTCCCAGAACCGCCGTTTACCAGGATATCGACTCCGATTATTATGTAGACAACTGGTAAAGTAAAGAGGGGGAACAAGTGATACTTTTTAAGAGCTGCCTGGAAAATGAGAAAGAAAACAATCATGGCTGAGAGCTGGGCAGAGTAGAGGATTGTTTCAATTAACGGGTTTTTATTAAAAACAGTATAAAGGATAGCTGCCATCAAGGAAGCAGAATAGAGCAGCAGCATTAAAAGGTTCTTCTTTTTTAAATCCTGCAGTTTTAAACCATCAATGGTCATGGGACGTCTCTCCTGTCGATTAGTGATTCATTCTACTTATTTTATCGTCAGTTTTCGCAATTTTTCAATAGCTTTAATGGAAAATAATATAAAATAGTAGAACTAACTCTTACTTTCTGTCTGCTTATAATTAATTTTGAGTAAAAATACCGACAGAATGTTGAACTGCAGGGGAGAATAGGTCAAGCCATTCATATTAGGAAAATTTGAAGATAAAAACGTGTAAATCTTTGAAATGCAAAATTTGTCCTTTAATTATTTCTACATCATCCGATATAAGAAGAAAGAATAATTAATTAGGGTGATTTTTATGGATAAAACATCATTTATTGGAGTTGTATTGGGAATTGTAGCGGTTGGTGCAGGTATGGTGTTAAAAGGGGTGGAGATTACAGCCCTGATTAACCCCGCAGCCATACTGATTATTGTTTTGGGTACCGTGGCAGCAGTGACAATTGCTTTTCCAACATCGGAAATAGTAAAGGTGCCAAAGTTATTCGGCATCATTTTTAAAGAAACGGAAGTTAAAGATCCTAAAGAGTTAATCCGTATGTTTTCAGAATGGGCAGATTTAGCAAGAAGAGAGGGGCTGCTTGCCCTTGAAACAAAGACAAGTGAAATTGACGACCCGTTCTTAAAGAATGGGATGGGGCTGGCTGTTGATGGACAAAGCGCGGATTACATCAGGGATGTCCTAAATGAGGAGATTGATGCAATGGAGGAGCGCCATCAAGCTGGGGCTCTAATCTTTACTCAAGCTGGCACATATGCCCCAACCTTAGGGGTACTTGGAGCAGTAGTAGGATTAATAGCCGCTCTAGGATATATGGACGATATAGAGCATCTAGGTCAAGCAATTTCTGCAGCCTTTGTAGCAACACTACTAGGCATTTTCACTGGTTATGTCCTTTGGCACCCATTTGCCAACAAATTGAAAAGAAAATCAAAACAGGAAGTCAAACAGAAAATGATGATGATAGAAGGTATATTATCAATAATAGAAGGAGAAGCTCCGCGCGTAATCGAACAGAAGCTTGCATCATATTTACCTGCAAGTGAAAGAAAACGAATTACGGATGAGGAAGTGGTCAATGATGAGGCGGCGTAAAAAGAAGCAACATCATGAGGAACATATTGATGAATCATGGCTGATTCCATATGCAGATTTACTAACCTTGTTATTGGCATTATTTATTGTTCTTTTTGCCGCTAGCAATGTAGATGCGAGAAAGTTTCAGGCCTTGTCACAAACTTTCAATCAGATATTCACTGGAGGTGCCTCTGTAATGGAGTATCCTTCTCCAGTTCCGGAAAGTGATTTAGGGGAGAATAAAAAGGCGGAAGACGAAAATCCTTTGACTGTCGATGAATTAGAAGCAGCAAAAAAGAAGGATCGTCAAGAGTTGGAAGAACTTCAAAGCAAAGTGAATGGTTATATTACAGCCAATGAGCTTCAGAAACAATTCGCTACAGAGCTTACATCAGAAGGCCTTCTGTTGACTATAAGAGATAACGTACTCTTTCAATCAGGATCAGCGAATGTAGCAGGTAAGGATGAGAGAGTCGCAAGGGAACTATCAGGACTTCTGGAAATGGATACTCCCAGAAGTGTCATCATCAGTGGTCATACCGACAATATCCCGATTTCCAATGCCAGCTACGACTCAAATTGGGAGCTTAGTGTCATGAGGGCCGTCAACTTCATGAAAATTATTTTGAGAAACCAAAATCTTGATCCGCGGTGGTTCAGTGCAAAAGGCTTTGGCGAATTCAAACCTTTAGCTGATAACGATACAAAGGAAGGCAGAGCCAAAAACAGAAGAGTGGAAGTATTGATTCTGCCGAGAGTAATACAGTGAATATATTGGCATTTAAAAGCGCACCTGAGCTATTTGGCTGGTGCGCTTTTTTTATTGCCGTACTGCTTCTCAGCAAGGAAGTGAAGAGGCTAACTCAAGAGTTTTTCACTTCTGATCATTATTATCTCAAGGATATAGGAAAGAAGTAAATAGTCTTAAAAAGAAGCTGGCTGATGTACACAATGCATCAGCCGGCTTTTTTCTCATAAAAGATTCTCCTCGAAACTTTGCTGCTCTTTCAAAGGACTTTGAAAGAGAAATCTTCCGGCGATATCTCTGTTAAGCAAATATGAAAGGGTCCCTCTCACTGTTCACCGAGAAGATTCCTGGTACACAAGGAAAAATCATAAGGCAGCAATACAAACAGTCCGATGAGATGCATCTTTCTTCTTAAGAATAGTTGATTCATCTACTTGATTATCATTTCCCTAAGATAAATTCACTGCTCTTTATTTACAACCTGATTATCTGCGGACTGCTGTATGGAACTCCATCTCATAAATCGGCAGCTTTTGCGGCTGGTATCTTAAGTCTTGTACAGATATATCACAAGAAAACCTATCCCTCGTCAATTGCTCTTATTTTCCGGGAAATATTTCTAAAGAAAAATTTCTCTAGCAGCAATTTCTGCAGGCATGCTCCGCCCATCGACTGGTTTCGAAATTTGAAAAAAAGGATAAATACCGGGAAAAGGCGGTGATCAAAATGAAGACGGATGTGTTTATATCAGGCGGCGGTATCGGAGGGCTTACACTTGCACTCAAGCTTGCAAAATGCAGCGTGGACGTAACGGTGATAGAGAAGCTTCCTGGTCCAACACCTGTATATAAAGGCGAACTTCTTCAGCCTAAAAGCCTTCAGATTTTTGACGAGCTGGGGCTTTTAGAAGATATCAAAGCAAACGGACATGTTATCGAAGAATTAAACCTTTTGGAAATAGATAAAAATGCTGGCTCCATTGATGAATCTAATATGAAATACGATGTTGTGCCTGGTCAGTATTCCTATTCCTTGATGATCCACCATGAAAAATTAAAGGAAATCATCAGGGAAGCTGCACTTGCCTATCCTTCCTTTCATTATAAATCCAATAGCAGCTGCAAGGGATTCACTGAAGGGAAGGCGATTGTGGAAGATAGAAAAGATAAAAAAGAAGAACTGTATGAAAGCTCCTTTTTCATTGGCGCAGAAGGGCGTGCATCGGTCACGAGGAAGGAGATGGGAATTGAAAAAGAAGAAAATCAGTACAATCATCACTTTCTTACAGTCACGTTTCCTAGGCCCCCATCTTTTACAGAAGGGAAAATCATATCGACTTTCGATCGCTTCCTTGGGCTGTTCCCCCTTCCGAACAACGAAGTCCGGTCGGTATATCTCATTCCGGCAGGAGAGTATAAAGACCTGCGGAAAAAGCCAATTGAACATTTCCATGAATTATACATTGAATTATGTCCTGAAATGGAGGGATACGTGAACCAAATTCCGGACTGGAAGACCATTCAGCTCATGGTGCCGGTTGCCTATCATACAGAAGAATATATAAAAGGCAATAAAGCATTAATTGGTGATGCGGTGCATACTGTCCATCCAATGGCGGGAGAAGGAATGAATATGGCCATTCAGGATGGAGATGTACTTGGTGAGCTTTTATGTGATATGTACTCTCAAGGGAAATTAAATACAGAAAATCTAAAGTGGTACCCCCATGTGCGGAGGGAAAGGGTTAAAAATCAAATGAAGCTGAGCCATCTTTCTGCCCTGGCCTATTCATATCCATATAAATCGGTCGGGAAACTGAGAAAAAGGAGCCTGATGAGGATTGAACAAGATCCCATCCTTCATTTCAAACAAATGCTGAATATATCAGGACTCGGTATGTGGGAGGACACAATTAAAGACCGGCTCATCCAAGGCGGCCTGCTTCCCAAGAGGAGCACCCCGCTTACAGAACAAGAGAAAGAAGACAAGTTATTCACGGATAGACTGGACTACCCATGGAAATGGAAGGAGCAATTAGTATGATAAGAGAGTATATAAGGGTTTGGCGGGCTAGGGGATGGATGAAACAGAATATGCCGTTCCTGCGGAGCTGGCATGCTTATGTAGGATATGAGCTGGATTTATTTAAATCATTTAAAAAACCTGTATCAATAAAAGAAGTGGCAGCGGAAAGAGAACTTGAATATGACCTTCTTGAGCAGTGGGTGGAAGTTGGGATCATCCTCAAACACTTTAAAAGAACATCAGCTGAGAAAGTCAAGACCATCAAGAAATGGAAACTGCCAAAATCTAAATCCAATCGCTTTTCTTCAGGAATCATTTTAAAGGAAATGATGGAGCTTCATATTCCCTCATTACTGGCCTACCCCGAACTTCTCAGGAATCAGAGTAAGCAGCATTTTGATTCAGATGTACATGGACCAACGGTTGCCAAAACTTCCACACTTTTAGAACAGCTTGCTTATCCAAAAGTTGAAAAGGTGATGAAAAGGTACAAAGTGGATTCCATCCTGGATGTCGGCTGTGGGGAAGCAGGATACCTCCGGAAATTGGCGAAAAAGTTCCCGGATAAGAAAATGGTCGGCGTGGAAGTGAATGAAGAAGTAGCGGATAATGCCCGAGATGCAGTAAAAGAACATGGAAATATTGAAATCCTTAATAAAGACATAAATGAGTATCGGCCGGAGGACCGCTACAGGCTGGTAATGGCCAACAATCTTCTTCACTATATTGAACCAGGCGAAAGGGCTGGGTTCTTTAAGAATGCTGCTCAATGGATTAAAAAGAATGGAGCTCTTTCGATTATAACTCCCATCCAAAAGCCTAAGCATGGAAAAGAATTTTCAAGTGCATTCAACAGCTTTTTCATGACATTTGATAATCTGTATCCTGTTCCAACAGAAAAAGATCTGAAGAGTTTTGCAAAGAAATCCGGGCTCAAGATGGTATCCATTGATCCTATCATCAAAGAAGGCGGCTGGTATATTGCTGTTTTTAAGAAGTAAGGTTTTTCCATAAATTAATATCCCTGAGCATGTTTTTAAGAAATTTCATAGGGAATAAATGAAGTGTAGAAAAAAATGCTGAGCAAAAGGAGAGGTTACAATGGCAAAAATCGCATGTTTAGTAACAGATATGTTTGAAGACGTGGAGTACACCAAACCAGCAGATGCATTTAAAGAAGAGGGACATACGGTAGTGACTATTGAAAAAGAGGCAGGCAAGACTGTAGAGGGTAAGCAGGGTGAGGCAAAAGTCTCAATTAATGAAGCTATCGATAATGTTAACCCTGAAGACTTCGACGCATTATTCCTGCCAGGAGGATTTTCTCCGGACCAATTACGTGCAGATGAACGTTTCGTTCAATTCACAAAGAGCTTCATGGATGGAGACAAACCCGTATTGGCTATCTGTCATGGACCGCAGCTGCTGCTTACAGCTAAGACACTTGAGGGCAGAACAGCGACAGGATTCAAATCCATTAAAGTCGACATGGAATATGCTGGTGCCGAATATAAAGATCAAGAAGTTGTTGTATGCAGCGACCAGCTTGTCACAAGCCGAAACCCTGATGACATCCCGGCATTTATCCGCGAATCAGTAAAGCTTTTGAAGAAAGCACAATAAAATATTACGGGGCTGCCTATTAGGGCAGTCCTTTCCTATAAACTGTAAAGATTCCTGATAAGTAAAGACCAAGCATCCACGTTAAGCTGAGCAGCCAAATAAAAAGGCCCCCAGTGATTACTGGAGGACATAAAGCATCAATAACTGCACTTTGTGGTTAAGCTTTACTGCTTCCTTAAGTTCCCGAGTTCTTCAACGATTGCCTGCATTTCACGGGGACTAAAGTTATTCTTGCGCTCAACCATCTCGTAAATATCACGAAGTTCTTCGTACATATCCCCATCAAAATGAGAAGGCTTAATGGCGCCGACATTTACGACTCTTAATTTTTCTTTGATTTGTTCAATCATAAATTCTACGTTTGCTGCTGATTTTTGTGAAAGATCCATTTTTTCATCCATCCTTTTAGGGTTTGGTTATTAGTAATATCTTTTCATTATTAGAGAGCGATGTCAATATGAAACCGCTTAAGGGTGGGAGGCAAAGCCGATTGATATGTTTGAATGAGAGCGCAGATGGATAAATAATACTATTGTTCTGTCACTGGAACCTTTCTTAGAAAACTCTCCGTAAAAAAGAGGTTCTGATAAGAAACGGGAAGAAGATAGAAGAGGTTGGTGTCTTTAAGATTTGTTCACTTGCTCTCATCGTTATATGATTAAAGAAAGAAAACAGGTGCAAGCTAACAACATTAATGTATCGGAGGATGACTATGGGAACGAAGAGATTTTTTAAAGGGTTGGTTTTTGGAGCTATAGCTGGGGGGTTCATTACATTGCTGAATAAAGAGACCAGAGAAGATGTGATGAACAGCACTAAGAAGGGCGGGGAATTCATCAGCCGTTATGCCCGTGATCCTCAGCTTCTGGTGGAGTCCACTAGAGAGGTTTATGAAAAGGTCAGGGAAACAGCTCAGCAAATTGGTGAAGATATGGAATTCATCAATTCAAAAGTAGAGGAAATTAAGGAGCTGTCTCCACAGGTAAAGGAATTAATAGAAGACACCAAAGAAACCTTGCATTCTTCTTCGGAATCGTATAAAGAGGTATTTACCGAGGAGGAGGGTCATTCCGCCAGTAACAGTGTGGAGAAATAAAGCATAATAAGAGGTGAAAGGATGACTAAGAGGAGCAAAGCTGGAGGAGTAAAAGGATTTTTTAAGAAGCTATTTCAGAAGATAACAGATGGAGATGTGACAGGACTGGCTGCACAACTTGCCTACTTCTTTCTTCTTTCACTCTTCCCATTATTGATATTCATAGTGACGCTGATTCCGTATCTGCCTGTTGCACAGGAAGATATTTTGAATGTCATCAGTGATTATGCGCCAGGTGAAACAATGGATATGATTCAGTCCACAATAAATGAAGTCATGTCCAATCGCAATACAGGGTTATTATCATTCAGTATTATCGCGACAATTTGGTCGGCATCCAATGGTATGAATGCTATTGTCAAGTCTTTAAATGATGCATATGAAGTCGAGGAGACAAGGTCGTTTATTGTGACGAGACTTATGTCAATCGTTCTGACCATCGCAATGATTTTTGTGTTTGTCATTGCTTTGCTGCTCCCAGTGTTCGGCAGACAGATCGGGCTGTTTCTGTTTTCTCAATTCGGCTTTTCCGATCAGTTCCTGACGATTTGGGGAGCCATAAGATGGGCGATTTCCCCTATCATTTTGTTCATCGTATTTGTCGGGCTTTACTTTATTGCCCCAAGTAAGAAAATCAAATGCTTAAGTGCTGTTCCCGGAGCCGTGTTTGCAGCACTTGGCTGGGTAGGTGCTTCGCTGGCTTTTTCTTACTATGTGAGCAATTTCGGAAATTACTCTGCCACATATGGAAGCATCGGGGGTATCATTGTCCTGATGATCTGGTTCTATTTGACGGGTATCATTATCATGATTGGCGGCCACATCAATGCTATCATGAATGTGAAAAAATCAGGGTGCTGAGAGTAAAATACAAGTTTCTCGATACTAAAAAGAGTTTACCGGTTATTACCGGTAAACTCTTTTTTCAGTTAGAGCAGACTAAGGAAAGAGGCTTACAAGGAGCCTCACTACCACTTAAGGGAGGAAAAGACCTTGACAAAAAAGACTAAAAAAGATGGCGGTACTAAACAGAACAGCAAGCAGAAACCAAAGAATAAAACTTCAGGATCTGCTAATGGTCAAAACGGCTACCACTAGGGAACTTGAAGCTATATGGAAGAAGGGTTTCCCGACTGGGAAACCCTTTTTTATGAAAGCTGTAATAGAGCACGCAGCTTATAACTACTTGAGTAAAATTACTTTTCTATAGTCAAGAACGCAGCAGGCGCAGTCCATTCAAAATAACAAGTATGGTACTTCCCTCATGTCCGATGACCCCAAGCGGAAGGTCGAGAACCTGCAAGAAATTGGAGGCTATCAGTACAAAGATGACAGACAAGGAGAAGATGATGTTCTGCTTTACGATCCGCTGCATTTTTCTCGATAAGCGAACAGCATCAGCAATACGTTTCAAATCGTTTTTCATTAGCACGACATCAGCAGTTTCCAATGCTACATCAGACCCTTCCCCCATAGCCACTCCGACATTCGCCGTTGCGAGGGCTGGTGCGTCATTGATGCCGTCTCCGACCATAGCCACGGTACCGTATTGATTGATGAGTTTCTTTAACTCATTCACCTTGGTTTCAGGCAGACATTTGGCGATATAATCATCGACTCCTGCTTCATGGGCGATTGCTCCAGCTGTGCTCTCACTGTCTCCAGTAAGCATGATGGTGAAAATACCTTCTTTTTTCAAAGAATTCAAAGCTTGCATCGTCTCTTCACGGATAACATCTTTTAATGCAATCATAGCCGCTATTCCATTCTCATTTGCTGCATATACAATGGTTTTCCCTTCAGCAGCCAATTGATCCGATTTGCCTTCAGTGAATTGCATTGCAGCTTCACTTCCGACAAACTCCGCTTTTCCAACCTTCCACTCTTCACCATTCACCATTGCTTTTACTCCCCAGCCTGAAACATCTTGGAGTGATTGGGGCTCCGTTAATGGGAAGTCAGGATATAAACTGGCAGTATGTTTGACTATTGCCTGTGCGAGAGGGTGGTTTGACTGTTTCTCTATGCTGGCTGTAATGCTGAGAACTTCTCTTTCGGTTATTTCAGGGTGAGTGATGATATCTGTAACTTGCGGTCTTCCCTTCGTGAGGGTTCCCGTTTTATCAAAGGCTATTGCCTGCAGATTGCTTAAGTTTTCAAGGTGCATACCGCCTTTGAATAGAATGCCATTTCTAGCTCCATTGGAAATGGCGGAGAGCGTGGCAGGCATGATGGAAGCCACGAGAGCACAGGGAGAGGCCACTACCAAAAGGACCATCGCCCTGTAAAAGGTTTCAGTCCAGCTCCAGCCCAGGACAAAATGAGGCAGAAACATCATAAGCAGGACGACAAGCAAGACGAACTTTACATAAGTTCCTTCAAACTTTTCAATGAAAAGCTGCGATGGAGACTTTTCACTCTGAGCTGAATGGACAAGGTCAATGATTTTTTGGAAAAGTGTTTCACTGCTTGGTTTAGTGATCTCCACAGTGATCGCTCCATTAAGATTTACAGTTCCTGCGAAAATTTCACTGTAAATGGATTTAGTGACCGGCATCGATTCGCCTGATATGGCAGCTTCATCAATGGTTGTGGATCCTTTGATGATGTGTCCATCAGAAGGAACTCTTTCACCCGGTTTGATAAGGATATGATCTCCAATGGATAGTTCGGAAACGTGCACTCTTTCCTCAGACTGGCCGGTTACACGAAGAGCTTCTTCCGGCTGAAGATCCATTAGGGAGGAAATCTCCCGCTGGCTCTTGTTAAGGGTGTAGGTCTCCAATGCTCCACTAACAGCGAAAATAAAAATCAGAATGGCACCTTCTGTCCAATAGCCGATAATGGCAGAGCCAACTGCCGCAAAAACCATGAGCATTTCTACATTCAGTTCACGTTCGGCAATGGTTTCTTCAATGCCTTCTTTTGCTTTGGCAAAGCCTCCAATCACAAATGCAAGCAGATAGAAGGCGACTGATAATGAAGAGGAATCATCTGCCAGCAGCCAGCCTAATAAAATGAAAACTCCGCTGGTGAGTGCAGCGATCAGTTCAGCATGCGGCTTTATTTTTTCAAGAATAGAAATAGCAGAGGATTCAGTGCGTGCGTTTACAGACATCGACTTTGCGTGTGAGCTCATATTCTCTTCTCCTTTTAAACGTTTTCTTTTAAAAATGCGGTATGCGCCTGGTTTGACCTCGAGAGAATAAAAGGAAGAGCGCCTTTTTTTCTCTTGAGAACATTTGCCTGTCGGGGCTGATCAAGGCGCTTCCGCTTTTGTTTCGTCCAGCTTCAGCGCCTAGCTCCTCGGGGTCAAATAACCTCAAGAGAATAAAAGGAAGAGCGCCTTTTTTTCTATTGAGAACATTTGCCTGTCGGGGCTGATCAAGGCGCTTCCGCTTTTGTTTCGTCCAGCTGCAGCGCCTAGCCCCTCGGGGTCAAATAACCTCAAGAGAATAAAAGGAAGAGCGCCTTTTTTTCTCTTGAGAACATTTGCCTGTCGGGGCTGTACAAGGCGCTTCCGCTTTTGTTTCGTCCAGCTTCAGCGCCTAGCCCCTCGGGGTCAAATAACCTCAAGAGAATAAAAGGAAGAGCGCCTTTTTTTCTCTCTTGAGAACATTTGCCTGTCGGGGCTGTACAAGGCGCTCCCGCTTTTGTTTCGTCCAGCTTCAGCGCCTAGCCCCTCGGGGTCAAATAACCTCAAGAGAATAAAAGGAAGAGCGCCTTTTTTTCTCTTGAGAACATTTGCCTGTCGGGGCTGTACAAGGCGCTTCCGCTTTTGTTCATAATTGATAACAATAATCAGCATCATTTCCCCATTAAAACGACGAAAGCTGTCATCTTGGGAGATGACAGCTGTAGTGCACGTTTGAAAACAGAATTTTCCTATTTGATTGTTTCTAATTTTACCATACAGCATATGCTTTGGAAAGAATAAAGTTCAGGCTGTTAAGACTGGCCCGGCTGTATGCTCGCTTTTTCTTTTCCGTAAAACAGGATGACCAGGAATATGAATAAAAGAATAAAACTTATAATCATGAAGAAGCTTATGTTTTTAAAAAGCTCGATGAAGATCCCGCCTGTATAGGGACCGGCAAGACTGCCAATGCTGAATGCAACTCCGCACAGCAGGTTGCCTGTCGGCAGATACTTGCTTGGCATCAAATCGGTCATGTAGCTGATGCCAAGTGAGAAGGTGGAGCCTACAACCATCCCGGCTATGAATAGTACAACTGTCAGTGCCGGTATATACGCTTCAAGGAAGCCGGCAGCGGTAAAACTGATGAAACCGAGCAGCAGGATCGTCAGCAGGATTTTGCGTCTTCCGTATTTGTCGCTTAAAATGCCGAGGGGCAGCTGAAATACAATTCCGCCAATGGCAAAAGAGGTCAGCAGGATGGAAACGCTTGTAACATCTATGCCATTTCTCAGTCCATAAACGGGGAAGCTTCCGTTTAAAGAAGCCTCAAGAAACCCATAGCCCAACGGTGGAAGAAAGGCAACCCAGCCATACTTTGTTGCTTTCTTGAACCTCGACATGGTGCTGCGGAAGGAACTGACTTCCATTGTTTGCTCTGGATGTTCATTTTTTAATATAAATAAAAATACCCATGCGGCTAAGCATAACAAGGAAGAGACGATGAAAGGCAGTGATTCATTCACTTTTACTAAAGGAGTCATCAGCGGGCCAACCGCAAATCCCAGGCCGAAGAACAATCCATACAGCGATATATTACGTCCGCGCTTACTTTCCGGGGAAAAGGAAGTGATCCATGTCTGTGTTCCAAAATGCAGGGCATGGTCACCGATTCCAACAAGCATCCTTAAGCCAAACCAAAACCAGAATGATTTCCATAGAGGGAATAGAACCAGGGCCAGAATGACAAGCAGCCCTCCTCCAATAATGATTGGCTTATAGCCGAACTTCCTAAGAGGGTCCTCCATAAAAGGGGAAACGAGAAGGATTCCGATGTAAAGGCCAGCAGCATTCAAACCGTTATGTGAAGATGAAAGTCCGTCTCCTTCAAAGATGACAGCAATCAGAGGCAGGAGCATCCCTTGGGAGAATCCTGAAATGGCTACAATACTTATTAACACCCAAAAGCGGAATTTCATTTGTTTATCCATAAATATCTATCTCCCGACGTACGTATTTCCTCTATGATGGTATCGTCATTTCACTATATTGGCAAGATAAAACATTATGAAGTAAACTTTTGGGCAAGGGATGTGTTCATTCAGTTCGGGCGGCTGGTTATTTTCCAGTGCGGCTTATATCCGGCAGCTGGTCCTGTAAGGGATAGTGTTGACCAGGCCGTTTGGAAAACCGTCTGTAAAAGTGAACAGAGTGTCAAGCACCTTCCAGATTTAAAAAGGAGTGAGTTTAATGGAGTTTAACATGAAAGAAGGCGGTTTTTCTGCCAGCCTTCCATATGGACGATTGGAAGTTTCAGGAAATGAGGAATTTGGCTTCCGCCCCTATCAATTAATGGTTTCTTTTATCGCTGTATGCAGCGGGGGAGTACTGAGGAAAATCCTTGAGAAGCAAAGGGTGGATTTTAAAGATATTTCAATAAAAGCTGACGTAAAGAGGAAAGAAGAAGAAGCTAACAGGATTGAAAAAGTCTCACTGCACTTCACCATAACAGGAGAAAACCTAAAAGAAGAAAAAATACAGAAAGCCATGGAATTAACAAGAAAGAACTGCTCAATGGTCCAGTCGGTCATCGGCAGCATAGAAGTTGAAGAAACCTTTGAATTAAAATCATAAAAGCATTTATGCTTCACCGCGTTTAGAGGGACAGTCCGCTTAGTGCATTTCGAAGTTGATACTAGAGTGCTTCCTTTGAGACCCTGAGAGAGCTTATTTCTGCATAAAGTGGTCTCTAAGGGTTTCCTAGAGACCTTAACAAAGCTTATTCTCAGTTGAAGTGGTTTCTATATTTCTATAGTGCTTTTCTTAAGATCCAAACAGGGCTTATTACTCGTTGAAGTAGTCTCTAGAGGAGAACTTTCTAGAAACCCCAACGAAGTTCATTTTCGGTTGAAGTGGCTTCTTAGTGGTTCCTAGAGACCATAAGAGAGCTTATTACTCGTTGAAGTGGTCTCTAGAATGCATCCTTGAGACCCAAACAGAGCTGATTTCCGTGTGAGGTGGTTTCTAGGAGTTTTCTTGAGACCCAAACAGAGCTGATTTCCGCGTGAAGTGGTCTCTAGAGCGCATCCTTGAGACCCAAAGACCCAAACAAAGCCGATTTCCAGCCATGGTGGTCTCTATTAGCCTGATTTCATTAATCATACCATTTCCATCTCATTCCCTTACTGTACGGCAAGGTTCCTTAATGACCGTACCATCTTCTTTTGCGTTCACGCTTTAAAGCACGAAAAGGGACTGTCCCTTTTCGTGCTTTAAAGTGTTAAGTATTAGAGACTGAGCTCTTGAGGCTCTTTACCTGTTCTTTCGTAATAAAGGATGGTCTTAGGTGTGAGCTTGAGCAGCATATATTCCGGATCATCGGGTGCAGTAATCCAAGGCTTAAGATAATCATTCCAGAATTTGTGCTTCAGTTCCTCGGATTTCTCCAACTCCGCTTCTGCTTCAATTTCCACATAGTGCTGATGATCGCTGTCTCTGTCAAAACCAAGCAGAATATGGACGTGAGGATTCTGAGCAATGTCCTCTGCCTTATGGGCATGCTGGTTGGTTGCAGTGAATAGAGTCAGTTCCTCATTGTAAAACATCATGAAGCGGGAATAGGGTCTATTATTCCTGATGGTAGCCAATGTTCCTACTTTGTGGTGGGAGATCAACTCCACAATCTTTTCTTTTAATGTAACGGACATATTTAAACCTCCTTTAAATGTACGATATTAATCTGTTCTATTGGAGGTTGTTTTAACCAGGTTTTTTAGAAGGGCCTGTTTTTTCAGGTCTTCCTGTAACAAGGATGGTTACATTCTGTGCAAGAAGTGAAAGAACACATCCTGTGTGGCCAAATCTGAGAATTACCGCAATTCACTCTAGCCAATATATATAAGCATCTGCTTCTCGCTGTTACTAAGATGATTTTTCAGCTTGCCGGGATCCGCCCGTCTATAATGCAACCGCAAAAAAACAAGGCGAAGCTGTTTAGCTCTCGCCTTGTTCTTTAGTAGGGAATTTAGGGAATGAAAATCTTTTGCCGGTATCCCGGCTGGTATTTTTATTATAATATAAAAATTGAATTTTGTAAATATTCAATTTTTAAAAGTGGGTGAAGGACCTCAGTTAGCGCCTTCTTAATAATATTCTTCCTTTTTTTATAGCCAAAACCAGCTGCAGCTTTTTCTTTATAAACATTAAAGCTTGTGAGAACCCACATTTTTTAAAAATAGCTTGGATAACAATGCAAACAACGGAAAAACTAACAATAGAAAAAGCAAATGCAAGAAGGGAGTAACGCCATGAAACTATTTCGCATCGTACTTATGATGTTCCTTTTCTCATCTTTGATCCTGCCCTCTGCCTCAGCAGAAAAGCAGGAAGACAAACAAAAGGCACCTAAGCAGGAGAAAGTTCAGAAGAAGGATGAAGAGAAGGCTGCCGAAAAGCAGGCTGAGCCAAAAGTCCAAATCCCATCTTCAGTCTTGAATATCGCAAAAGAAAATACTTATCCGAATCCGACACAGGATCTCCCATATCTTCAGCCAAGCGAGCTCACTGCTGAATTGCTTGATACCTCGGATGTGAAAATTGAGAACCCGAACCTTATTAGAATGTTTAACGAGTCAAGTATGAATAAAACACCATTCGCAATAGGAATGAGGGCCACCATTTACCTTGGGGAATGGCCATTAAATTATGAATCAACTGAGACAGCTCCGAACTGGGAGTATCAGAAAATCAACACGAACTACTATGACAACCGCGGCGGAAATCAAAATTATCAGATACACTACGTACAAGAAGCCCAAAAAAACATCAAAGGCGGATTGACGGCCAAGGTTCCACATTCAGATGATGTTCAAAAAATGATGTTGTTAAAGGCTATGGAAAACAGCCAGCTTCCACTTTCCTTCCAAACGATTGTAGGAGCAGGAACAAAAAAGGATCATGTTTATAACATTTCACCAAGCCGTCTTGGCTACTTGTATGGATATGCACCTGCTGTGAACGAAAAAGGAAAAGTGACCTATGGAGAAGTATATCTGGTCATGAAAGGATCTAAACGCTCCATTGTGGTTAAAAATGTAACATCCCAGGGAATCGGTGCCTGGATCCCTGTTCAGGACCATGTTTCTTTCGGATTCATTACAACTGATAAACCACGCTAAACATCAAAAAGCTGACCTCTATCAATATAGGGTGTCAGTTTTTTTACTAGGACAAAGACAGGCTGGCCAATTGGCTTGTCAATCATTGCGGAATTCGGTAGGATGAAAGAGGAAATTCTTTTAAAGGAGCGGACATATGGGCAAAGCAGCAAGCAACAGAGACGATCAGGTACTTTATTTGAAACAGAGACTGAACATGTTCCTGGAAGTGCTGGACTCAATAGATCCAGAGCACACTGATTTAGAAGATATCGACCGTCTAATAGGAATGATTGATGATCTTGAAATGAAGGTTGATCAATTTAAGAAGTAAAAGGGGCACTCCCTTTTGAATTGTATATGCAAACGAGGAGCCTGTTTTTGGCTCTTTTTTTGTTAGAAAAATTATACAATTAAATGTTGACAACCTTTAACTATGTGATCCACGTCCAGCTGCATTTGCCTCTCGGGGCTAATCGAGGTGCATGCGCTTTTGTTCTTTCAAAGATTTATTGCAATAAGCTATGAAGAAAAAGGAATCTAATATAAAATGGACAGGAAAGGAGAGATGCTTATGATAATTAAGAAACGAGTTGAGCCGGCTGAGGTGAAGCTGTTGAGTTCGCTGAATGTGAGAACGAGCTTGGCTGAAAGTGAACAGAGAAAATTAAATGCTGCAAGAAAAGGGTACCATGGTGAGTTATTATTTGATGAATGGGCCGCACCATTGTTAAGTAAAATGGTTTTCCTGAACGATCTGCTGCTGGATCATCAAGGATCGAAATTTCAAATCGATTCCTGTGCATTGTCCTCTAAAACAATTTTTAATTTTGAGGTGAAGAATTTTGAAGGAGATTACCGGGTCAAGAATGGTAATTGGATAAGTCCATCCGGTGAAGAAAAGAAAGACCCATTGCTTCAGTTGAAAAGAACAGAATCTTTAATTCGCCAGTACACTGAACAACTTGGATTCAACTGCCACGTTGAGTCTTACCTGATTTTTATAAACTCCGAATTCTACCTTTACAATCCTCCAGATACCCAATCCATCATATTTGCCCCACAACTGAATCGATTTATGGGAAAACTTCAAAGTCGTTCTCTAAAAGTGAACAATGGAGACTTAAAAATAGCAGAGAAGTTAAAGTCCCTTCATATTGAACAATCCCCTTATTCCAGACTCCCTGATTACGATTTTGATGGCCTTCAAAAAGGGATTTTTTGCCCTCAATGCAATATCTTTTATAAAGCTGATCTTGGTAAATCACTGTTTTGCAATAGGTGCGGTGAAAGTGAACTCAAGTCATCAGCTATTTTACGGACAATCGAGGAGTTCAGGCTCTTGTTCCCCAATGAGAAATTAACTACAACTAAGACTCAGGCTATGTGTGCGATTATTAACTTAAGAAAGACGATCAGAAAGGTCCTTGATGAGAATTTTACAAAAGTGGATGCTAAAAACTACACTTATTATAAGTAAGTCTTAGGGATATTGTCAGTTTTTGTTTTTTGAGTAGTTTTCAGGGACACCAAAAGAGTAAAAAGCATCTAGGTGTCCCTCTAGAAAGTGGTGAGTGACACCAGAAGAGTAAAACATCCCCTTAGGTGTCCCTCGAGGAAGTGGTGAGTGACACCAAAAGAAGAAAAAAGGCCCTCAGGTGTCCCTCGAGAAAGCTATGAGTGACACCAGAAGAGTAAAAAATCCCCTTAGGTGTCCCTCGGGGAAGTGGTGAGTGACACCAGAAGAGTAAAACATCCCCTCAGGTGTCCCTCGAGGAAGTGGTGAGTGACACCAAAAGAGTAAAAAACCCCCTTAGGTGTCCCTCGGGGAAGTGGTGAGTGACACCAAAAGAAGAAAAAAGGCCCTCAGGTGTCCCTCGAGAAAGTTATGAGTGACACCAGAAGAGTAAAACATCCCCTTAGGTGTCCCTCGAGGAAGTGGTGAGTGACACCAAAAGAAGAAAAAAGGCCCTCAGGTGTCCCTCGAGAAAGCTATGAGTGACACCAGAAGAGTAAAAAATCCCCTTTGGTGTCCCTCGAGGAAGTGGTGAGTGACACCAGAAGAGTAAAAAACCCCCTTAGGTGTCCCTCGGGGAAGTGGTGAGTGACACCAAAAGAAGAAAAAAGGCCCTCAGGTGTCCCTCGAGAAAGTTATGAGTGACACCAGAAGAGTAAAAAATCCCCTTAGGTGTCCCTCGAGGAAGTGGTGAGTGACACCAGAAGAGTAAAAAATCCCCTCAGGTGTCCCTCGAGGAAGTGGTGAGTGACACCAGAAGAGTAAAAAATCCCCTTAGGTGTCTCTCGAGGAAGTGGTGAGTGACACCAGAAGAGTAAAAAATCCCCTTAGGTGTCCCTCGAGAAAGCAATGAGTGACACCAGAAGAGTAAAAAAGGCCCTCAGGTGTCCCTCGAGAAAGCAATGAGTGACACCAGAAGAGTAAAAAATCCCCTTAGGTGTCCCTCGAGGAAGTGGTGAGTGACACCAAAAGAAGAAAAGGCCACTAAGGTGCTCCTCAAGAATTTGGAATGGGACACCCGACAATCCACCAGGTGTCCTTCATCAATTTAGGGACACATACCAAATGACGATAGTGAGGATCGATTCATGAACATTTCATTAATAACCGAAGGACAGACAGAAGCGGCAAAAAATGTCGTCTTGCAAGGCTTCAAAGAGCGCTTTGGTGTCATCATCGACGGATTGAACCCGGATCTGGATGACATAACAGGATATTACAAAGAAGATAAATTCTTCTATGTTGGTCACTATAAGGGAGAACTTGCAGCGACAGGCGCCTTCATACTCGAAACACCGGAAGAGGCCAGGGTCGTAAGGATGTCAGTGGTGTCTTCCTATAGAGGATTGGGGCTCGGACGCAAGATGCTTCAGTTCTTAGAGCAGGAAGCTCAAAGGAGAGGAGCCATACATACGGTGCTGGAAACTAATAAAGAATGGAGTGACGCCATCTCTTTTTACAGGAACAATGGATATCAACCATATAAGAGAGAAGCCGAAAGAATTCATTTTAGAAAAAAAATCTCGACTTGACTGTAATCGGTTACAATCAGGTCTTTTTTTCTGCTAATTATAGGGGTATAATGAATTGTGAAAAATTAAAATTTTAGATAATTATAGACTATAGAGAAAACGCAGCGGGAGAAAAGGGGAATTGTATATGAACATGGAAAAACTGCAAGAAAGCATGTATCAGTTGATTGTTGAAACTTCAACGAACCTGCCAAAGGATGTTAGAAGAGCGATCAAGACAGCGAAGGCAAGAGAGAGTGCAGGAACGCGTTCAGCAATGAGTTTGGCGACCATCTCAAACAATATTAAGATGGCCGACGATAAAGTTTCGCCGATCTGCCAGGATACCGGATTGCCAACGTTTAAAATCAAAACACCAGTTGGCGTAAACCAGTTACAGATTAAAGAAGCCATCTATGCCGCCATGAAAGAAGCAACTAAGGATGGGAAGCTGCGCCCGAATTCAGTGGATTCCCTCACCGGAGCAAACAGTGGGGACAACTTGGGACTAGGTACACCTGTCATCAAATTCGAGCAGTGGGAGAAAGACTACATTGATGCCCGTTTAATCCTTAAAGGAGGCGGCTGTGAAAACAAGAATATTCAATACAGCCTGCCATGCGAGCTGGATGGCTTAGGGCGTGCCGGCCGCGACCTTGATGGCATTCGAAAGTGCATCATGCATTCTGTTTATCAAGCACAAGGACAGGGCTGTTCTGCAGGCTTCATCGGTGTCGGAATCGGCGGAGACCGTTCTTCTGGATATGACCTTGCGAAAGAGCAGCTTTTCCGTTCTGTGGAGGATACAAACAGCAATGAAGATCTCCGCAAGCTTGAGGAATATGTCATGGATAATGCCAATGAACTGGGAATCGGCACGATGGGATTCGGCGGTGAAACGACTTTGCTTGGCTGTAAGGTTGGTGTCATGAACCGCATTCCGGCAAGCTTCTTTGTTTCTGTTGCCTACAACTGCTGGGCTTTCAGAAGATTGGGCTTCAAGCTTGACGCAGAAACAGGAACGGTACAGGAATGGCTCTATCAGGAAGGCGAGCTGGTAGACCTCTCCGAAAACACAGCACAGCAGGAAACTGCAGCAGCATCAGAAGGGGAATCTGATGTCATTACTCTTAAAGCTCCTATTACAGAAGAGAAAATCCGCAGCCTGAAGGTCGGTGATGTTGTGCGTATCGACGGAAGAATGTACACAGGCCGTGACGCAATCCACAAGCACCTCTCCGATAATGATTCACCGGTAGATCTTGATGGCCAAGTCATTTATCACTGCGGGCCAGTCATGATGAAGGATGAAGAAGGAAACTGGCATGTCAAAGCAGCCGGGCCGACCACTTCCATCCGTGAAGAACCTTATCAAGGGGATATCATGAAGAAATTCGGCATCCGTGCCGTAATCGGAAAAGGCGGTATGGGACCTAAAACGCTTGAGGCTCTTGGTGATCATGGCGGTGTTTATTTAAATGCCATCGGCGGCGCAGCCCAGTACTATGCTGACTGTATCAAATCTGTAGAAGGTGTGGACTTCATGGAATTCGGCATTCCTGAAGCAATGTGGCATCTTGAGGTGGAAGGCTTCACTGCAGTCGTAACAATGGATTCACACGGAAACAGCCTTCATAAAGATATTGATAAATCCTCACTAGAAAAGCTTTCTCAATTCAAAGAGAAGGTCTTCAGCTGAATATAGTGTCCTGAACCGCTGTCTTACTGGGCAGCGGTTTTTTCTTTTTTGGAATAAAAAGGCTTCTTATAATTAAACTTTTACACATTGACCTGCAGCCTTTTCATCAACTCTCCTGTTTCTTCTCTTTTTCCATCAATTAGAAGGCATGTTACCGTTCTCCTTTGCAACACTAAAAATAGTACGTAATTTCATAATGCCTATTATTAGTCATAGGGTGACCGGTTAGTTTTCAACCAAGCCGATATGAACGAAATGGCCAGGCAATGAAATTAGGCAATCGACTTACTATGGAGAGAAGGTTGAAATGATGAAAAAAGTCTTAACTGTAATTGTAGGTGCTTTTCTCACTTTCGGGATCATTGACGGAAATACTCAAGCATCGCAGGTGCCTAATAAAAGTATCGGCTGGGGATTTAAAAAGGGCAGCGAAGGCAAACAGGCTGAAGCCGGAAAAACATATGACGATCTTTTAAAGAAATACGGTGCTTTTTATAAAGATTCTCCTGATAAAAAGGTTCTATACCTGACTTTTGACAATGGATATGAAAATGGATACACAGAAAAAATACTGGATGTGCTGAAAGAAGAGAAGGTGCCTGCAGCCTTTTTTGTAACAGGACATTATTTAAACAGTGCGCCGGATTTGGTGAAAAGAATGGTGAAAGAGGGCCATATAGTCGGTAACCACTCATGGAGCCATCCTGATTTAACGGCAGTGTCAGATGAAAAGCTGCGAAAAGAATTGGATATGGTCAAGGAGAAAACAGCCGATATCACTAAACAGCAGACTATGGCCTATCTGCGACCGCCAAGAGGGGTGTTCAGTGAGCGTACCATGAAGCTTGCAAAGGATGCCGGCTATACGCATGTCCTATGGTCCCTTGCTTTTGTCGACTGGCACACAGACAGCCAGAAAGGGTGGCAGTACTCTTATGATAATATTATGAAGCAGATCCATCCCGGAGCCGTAATGCTATTGCACACTGTATCCAAAGATAATGCTGAGGCACTGGGAAAGGTCATCAAGGATCTAAAGAAAGAGGGATATACGTTCAAGAGCCTAGATTATTACGAAATGAGTAAGAACGGGAGAAATCCACTGCTTACACCATAAGGAATATAGGGATAGGACATGTAATGTTCTATCCTTTTTATTAGTGCTTTAGAACTTTAAATAACCGATGCGCTCTCACTTTAGAGCAGTACAGTTAACTGTAGCTTAAGGCACGATACCTGATAATCGTAAAAATTTATGCCTTTTGCCTAGAAATGCTATAATACTCATAAACGTTTTTAAAAGTGAGGGTGTTATGAGAGAAAAATTGCTTACGGTATCGCCTCCTTATAATTTCGATTTGGTTTTGGACAGATTATCCCTGGATCCATTGAACATCGTCGATATAGAAAATCGGACAGTGAAGGTACCTTTTTATAGTGAAAAAAATGAGGTTTTAACGGTGGCGGCCACAGGCAGCACCGATGAGCCTTCTTTTTTGATAAAGATGGATAGTGCAGATGAAGATGGCAGCCGCCTTGCTTTTTTGAAAAGGATCTTTCAGTGGGAAGGGACTCTTCATAACATTCATCAGCATTTTTTGGAAACTGACTTAAGAGAAATTTTTCTTGAGCACTCCGGGACGCCGGTCGTTCTTGAGTTCAGTCCCTATGCCACACTGATGAAAAGCATTATCCATCAACAGCTTAACCTGTCATTTGCCCACACGCTGACAGAAAGATTTGTCCACAAGTATGGACAGTTGAAGGATGGCGTCTGGTTCTATCCCCGGCCATCAGAAACAGCCCTTATTGAAGTATCGGAACTGAGGGACCTTCAATTCAGCCAGAGGAAAGCCGAGTATGTGATCGGTGTCTCAAAGGAAATCGCAGAGGGACGTCTGGACTTGGAAAAACTTCAGGAACAAACCGATGAAATGATTTTAAAGGAATTGGTGAAGCTGAGGGGAATTGGCCCATGGACGGCCGAAAACTATCTCATGTTTGCTCTTGGCAGGCCGAATCTTTTTCCGAAAACAGACATCGGCATCCAGAATGCTTTGAAAAAGCTGTATGGCATGGACAGAAAACCGACATTGGCTGAGATTGAAAAAATGAGTGCAGCCTGGAGTCCTTACTTAAGCTATGCCTCATTATATTTATGGAGAAGTATTGAAAATAGGAAGTGAAGAAGTGAAGAAGGATCAAACAATAAAAATCAAAGAAAAACAGCAGTTTCCGCTTACTATCAAAAGACTTGGGATCAACGGCGAAGGTGTCGGCTACTTCAAAAGACAGGTTGTCTTCGTACCGGGCGCGCTGCCGGGTGAAGAAGTTGTTGTGGAAGCGGTTAAGGTACATCCGAAGTTTGCTGAAGGCCGTGTGAAAAAAGTAAGAAAAAGATCAGAGCATAGAACGAAGCCGCCTTGTCCTGTCTATGAGCAGTGCGGAGGCTGCCAGCTTCAGCACCTAAGCTATGAACAGCAGCTTGTAGAAAAAAGGGATATCCTCATGCAGTCACTCGAAAAGCATACCAGATTCAATCTGGAAAAACTCGATGTTAAACCGATGATCGGAATGGTAGAGCCTTGGTATTATCGGAATAAAAGCCAGTTTCAATTGGGTTTCAGGGACGGCAAAATCATATCCGGATTGTACAGCTTGAATTCCCATAAGCTTGTAGACATTCCTGAATGCATTGTACAACATCCGTCTACAAACAAAGTGACTAACGAAGTGAAGAGAATCCTTAGCGACTTTGAGGTCAAGATTTATAATGAAAGAACGAAAAAAGGTACTGTCAAAACGGTAGTAACCAGGGTCGGAGTAACAACTGGTGAAGTCCAGGTCGTTCTTGTAACAGTAGGTAAAGACCTTCCTCGTAAAGAAATGATTTTAGAAGAAATCAACAAGAGGCTGCCTGAAGTTAAATCAGTAGCACAGAACATCAATCCTAAACCGACCTCTCTCATTTTCGGAGATGAAACGATTCATCTTTATGGAACAGAATCAATTGTTGAGCGTCTTGATAAGTTCTCATATGAACTATCTGCCAGGGCTTTCTTTCAGCTGAATCCTTCACAAACCATCCACCTTTACAATGAGGTGAGAGATGCGGCGGGATTGACTGGGCATGAAAAGCTGGTGGATGCCTATTGCGGTGTCGGAACGATCGGTATGTGGCTGTCAGGCGGGGCAAAAGAAATCCGCGGAATGGATGTTATAAAAGAAAGCATCGACAACGCCAGGAAAAACAGCGAAAAGTTTGGAATGGAAAATAGCGTATATGAAGTGGGAACTGCTGAAGAATGGCTTCCTAAGTGGAAAGCAGAAGGATGGAGACCCGACGTGGTCGTTGTCGATCCACCAAGGACTGGCTGCGAACCAAGCTTCCTAAAGACAATTTTAAAAGTGAAGCCGAAGAAATTCATATACGTATCCTGCAATCCGTCAACGCTTGCGAAGGATTTGAAGACATTAAGCGATGCATATGAAGTTGAGTACATCCAGCCTGTGGATATGTTTCCTCAGACTGCGCATGTTGAGAGTGTTGCGAAGTTGGTATTGAAAGAAGCAGGTTCCCGATAGGGGAGCCTGCTTCTTTTGGTTGTGCGCCTGGCATGGGTGCAATCTATAGGGTGTAAGTCCCGAACTGTGAAGGCAGAAGTAGCAGTTAGCTTAACGCAAGGGTGTCCATGGTGACGTGGAATCTGAAGGAAGCGAGCGGCAAACCTCCGGTCTGAGGAACACGAACTTCATAAGAGGCTAGTATTGTTGGACGAGTTTGCAACACAAAACAAAGTCCTTTCTGCCGAAAGCAATACAAAGTAAATGAAGCAGATAGGTGGAGGGAAAGATTGTACTTTTACCCAGGGAGGTCTGTTTTACCCAGGGAGGTCTG
>NZ_VTEI01000001.1 GCF_008180415.1 Rossellomorea vietnamensis | reverse complement strand
AAGGGCGCACGGTGGATGCCTTGGCACTAGGAGCCGATGAAGGACGGGACTAACACCGATATGCTTCGGGGAGCTGTAAGTAAGCTTTGATCCGGAGATTTCCGAATGGGGAAACCCGCTGCACGTAATGGTGCAGTATCCATACTTGAATACATAGAGTATGGAAGGCAGACCCGGGGAACTGAAACATCTAAGTACCCGGAGGAAGAGAAAGCAAACGCGATTCCCTGAGTAGCGGCGAGCGAAACGGGATTAGCCCAAACCAAGAGGCTTGCCTCTTGGGGTTGTAGGACACTCTATACGGAGTTACAAAGGAACGAAGTAGACGAAGAAGCTTGGAAAGGCTCGTCACAGAAGGTAATAACCCTGTAGTCGAAACTTCGTTCCCTCTTGAGTGGATCCTGAGTACGGCGGGACACGAGAAATCCCGTCGGAAGCTGGGAGGACCATCTCCCAAGGCTAAATACTCCCTAGTGACCGATAGTGAACCAGTACCGTGAGGGAAAGGTGAAAAGCACCCCGGAAGGGGAGTGAAATAGATCCTGAAACCGTGTGCCTACAAGTAGTCAGAGCCCGTTAACGGGTGATGGCGTGCCTTTTGTAGAATGAACCGGCGAGTTACGATCCCATGCAAGGTTAAGTCGGAAAGACGGAGCCGCAGCGAAAGCGAGTCTGAATAGGGCGAATGAGTATGTGGTCGTAGACCCGAAACCAGGTGATCTACCCATGTCCAGGGTGAAGTTCAGGTAACACTGAATGGAGGCCCGAACCCACGCACGTTGAAAAGTGCGGGGATGAGGTGTGGGTAGCGGAGAAATTCCAATCGAACCTGGAGATAGCTGGTTCTCTCCGAAATAGCTTTAGGGCTAGCCTCATGTAGTAAGAGTCTTGGAGGTAGAGCACTGTTTGGACTAGGGGCCCTCATCGGGTTACCGAATTCAGACAAACTCCGAATGCCAAAGACTTATCCATGGGAGTCAGACTGCGAGTGATAAGATCCGTAGTCGAAAGGGAAACAGCCCAGACCACCAGCTAAGGTCCCAAAGTATACGTTAAGTGGAAAAGGATGTGGAGTTGCTTAGACAACCAGGATGTTGGCTTAGAAGCAGCCACCATTTAAAGAGTGCGTAATAGCTCACTGGTCGAGTGACTCTGCGCCGAAAATGTACCGGGGCTAAACGTATCACCGAAGCTGTGGATTGACACCRTTWGGTGTCAGTGGTAGGAGAGCGTTCTAAGGGCTGAGAAGCTGGACCGTAAGGACTGGTGGAGCGCTTAGAAGTGAGAATGCCGGTATGAGTAGCGAAAGACAGGTGAGAATCCTGTCCACCGAATGCCTAAGGTTTCCTGAGGAAGGCTCGTCCGCTCAGGGTTAGTCGGGACCTAAGCCGAGGCCGAAAGGCGTAGGCGATGGATAACAGGTTGATATTCCTGTACCACCTCTTTTCCGTTTGAGTGATGGGGGGACGCAGGAGGATAGGGTAAGCGCGCTGYTGGATATGCGCGTCTAAGCAGTTAGGCTGGTGATGAGGCAAATCCCGTCACCGTGAAGGCTGAGCTGTGACAGCGAGGGAAATATAGTACCGAAGTTCCTGATTCCACACTGCCAAGAAAAGCCTCTAGCGAGGAAAAAGGTGCCCGTACCGCAAACCGACACAGGTAGGCGAGGAGAGAATCCTAAGGTGAGCGAGAGAACTCTCGTTAAGGAACTCGGCAAAATGACCCCGTAACTTCGGGAGAAGGGGTGCTCTGGTAGGGTGCAAGCCCGAGAGAGCCGCAGTGAATAGGCCCAGGCGACTGTTTAGCAAAAACACAGGTCTCTGCGAAGCCGTAAGGCGAAGTATAGGGGCTGACGCCTGCCCGGTGCTGGAAGGTTAAGGGGAGTGCTTAGCTGCTAAGCGAAGGTGCGAACCGAAGCCCCAGTAAACGGCGGCCGTAACTATAACGGTCCTAAGGTAGCGAAATTCCTTGTCGGGTAAGTTCCGACCCGCACGAAAGGCGCAACGATCTGGGCACTGTCTCAACGAGAGACTCGGTGAAATTATAGTACCTGTGAAGATGCAGGTTACCCGCGACAGGACGGAAAGACCCCGTGGAGCTTTACTGTAGCCTGATATTGAATTTTGGCACAGCTTGTACAGGATAGGTAGGAGCCTTGGAAACCGGAGCGCCAGCTTCGGTGGAGGCGTCGGTGGGATACTACCCTGGCTGTGTTGAACTTCTAACCCGCGCCCCTTATCGGGGTGGGAGACAGTGTCAGGTGGGCAGTTTGACTGGGGCGGTCGCCTCCTAAAGAGTAACGGAGGCGCCCAAAGGTTCCCTCAGAATGGTTGGAAATCATTCGCAGAGTGTAAAGGCACAAGGGAGCTTGACTGCGAGACCTACAAGTCGAGCAGGGACGAAAGTCGGGCTTAGTGATCCGGTGGTTCCGCATGGAAGGGCCATCGCTCAACGGATAAAAGCTACCCCGGGGATAACAGGCTTATCTCCCCCAAGAGTCCACATCGACGGGGAGGTTTGGCACCTCGATGTCGGCTCATCGCATCCTGGGGCTGTAGTCGGTCCCAAGGGTTGGGCTGTTCGCCCATTAAAGCGGTACGCGAGCTGGGTTCAGAACGTCGTGAGACAGTTCGGTCCCTATCCGTCGTGGGCGCAGGAAATTTGAGAGGAGCTGTCCTTAGTACGAGAGGACCGGGATGGACGCACCGCTGGTGTACCAGTTGTCTTGCCAAAGGCATCGCTGGGTAGCTATGTGCGGAAGGGATAAGTGCTGAAAGCATCTAAGCATGAAGCCCCCCTCGAGATGAGATTTCCCATCACTTTATGTGAGTAAGATCCCTGAAAGATGATCAGGTAGATAGGTCTGAGGTGGAAGCGTGGCGACACGTGCGCTGTCCTTAGTACGAGAGGACCGGGATGGACGCACCGCTGGTGTACCAGTTGTCTTGCCAAAGGCATCGCTGGGTAGCTATGTGCGGAAGGGATAAGTGCTGAAAGCATCTAAGCATGAAGCCCCCCTCGAGATGAGATTTCCCATCACTTTATGTGAGTAAGATCCCTGAAAGATGATCAGGTAGATAGGTCTGAGGTGGAAGCGTGGCGACACGTGCAGCTGACAGATACTAATCGATCGAGGACTTAACCACGAAATAACAGCGAAACTCGGAATRCTTTCTTCTTTCTTCTGACTCTTTATCTAGTTTTGAGTGAATAATTTTTTTGAGAAAACACTTGAAAAAAATAAATAACTCGTTATAATAGTACTTGTCCCTAAAAAGGACATTGTCTGGTGACTAAGGCGAAGAGGTCACACCCGTTCCCATGCCGAACACGGAAGTTAAGCTCTTCAGCGCCGATGGTAGTTGGGGGATCTCCCCCTGTGAGAGTAGGACGTCGCCAGGCTTTATAACGGAGGATTAGCTCAGCTGGGAGAGCATCTGCCTTACAAGCAGAGGGTCGGCGGTTCGATCCCGTCATCCTCCACCAAGTTTTTTACAAAGCGAAGCGGAGTAAATAAATCTCCTTTAAAAAACTTCAGTCTAAAAAATAAAGCGAATTAAAATAATACCTAGTAAATTGTTTCTTCTGAGACAAAATACTTGCCGGTGTAGCTCAACTGGTAGAGCAACTGACTTGTAATCAGTAGGTTGGGGGTTCAAGTCCTCTTGCCGGCACCACTTTCTAATTAGTACGAGCCATTAGCTCAGTTGGTAGAGCATCTGACTTTTAATCAGAGGGTCGAAGGTTCGAATCCTTCATGGCTCACCATAGTTTTTTGCCAGAGGCAAATGACTTTAAAAAATGCGGGTGTGGCGGAATTGGCAGACGCACCAGACTTAGGATCTGGCGCCGCAAGGCGTGGGGGTTCAAGTCCCTTCACCCGCACCATTCGCGGAAGTAGTTCAGTGGTAGAACACCACCTTGCCAAGGTGGGGGTCGCGGGTTCGAATCCCGTCTTCCGCTCCATACAGTTTCTTAGCCGGGGTGGCGGAACTGGCAGACGCACAGGACTTAAAATCCTGCGGTAGGTGACTACCGTACCGGTTCGATTCCGGTCCTCGGCACCAGAGATTATTTATATGCGCCCGTAGCTCAATTGGATAGAGCGTTTGACTACGGATCAAAAGGTTAGGGGTTCGACTCCTCTCGGGCGCGCCATTTATATCGGGGAGTAGCTCAGCTTGGTAGAGCACTTGGTTTGGGACCAAGGGGTCGCAGGTTCAAATCCTGTCTTCCCGACCACTTTCGAATAATTTTATGGGGCCTTAGCTCAGCTGGGAGAGCGCCTGCTTTGCACGCAGGAGGTCAGCGGTTCGATCCCGCTAGGCTCCACTTGATTTTTTTACGAAACGAAGTGAAGTAAAATAAATATCATTAACCTTGCGCAGCGAAGCAATGGATATTTAATTTGAAAACTTGGTAAAAGAATCTATTCATATCTTGGCGGTGTAGCTCAGCTGGCTAGAGCGTACGGTTCATACCCGTGAGGTCGGGGGTTCGATCCCCTCCGCCGCTACTTAATGGACCTTTAGCTCAGTTGGTTAGAGCAGACGGCTCATAACCGTCCGGTCGTAGGTTCGAGTCCTACAAGGTCCACCATCTTTTTGAATGATATAACGGAGGAATACCCAAGTCCGGCTGAAGGGATCGGTCTTGAAAACCGACAGGGGTGTAACAGCCCGCGGGGGTTCGAATCCCCCTTCCTCCTCCATATTTACTTTATCGTCGCGGGATGGAGCAGTTCGGTAGCTCGTCGGGCTCATAACCCGAAGGTCGCAGGTTCAAATCCTGCTCCCGCAATACAAGAGGCTTTCGCTTAATGCGGAAGCCTCACATGGTCCGGTAGTTCAGTTGGTTAGAATGCCTGCCTGTCACGCAGGAGGTCGCGGGTTCGAGTCCCGTCCGGACCGCCATTTTTAAGATATAGTGTTAGAACATTTACTATTGAACTCATAGTTCAAACTAAGAGGGTTTCGATAAGCAAGAAGGTCGAGGAAGCAACCGAATGAACACCGGAGTGCACTGACAGGTGCATGAGGATGTGAAAGAGGGTGCTGACGAAGAGATTCGCAGCTTAGCGATATTCAATGCAAATGAATTCAAACTAAGAGGGTTTCGATAAACGAGAAGGTCAAGGAAGTGACTGAGGGAATACCGGAGCGCACTGGAGGTGCGTGAGGATATGAGCGAAGGAACTGACGAAGAGATTCGAAGTTTAGCGGAAGCCGAAACCAGTATGGCTCAGTAGCTCAGTTGGTAGAGCAATGGACTGAAAATCCATGTGTCGGCGGTTCGATTCCGTCCTGAGCCACCACTATTTTAAAAAATGAATACTATGGCGATTGTGGCGAAGTGGTTAACGCATCGGATTGTGGTTCCGACATTCGTGGGTTCGATTCCCATCAGTCGCCCCATTTGGTTTTTGCGGGTGTAGTTTAGTGGTAAAACCTCAGCCTTCCAAGCTGATGATGAGGGTTCGATTCCCTTCACCCGCTCCATGGGCCTATAGCTCAGCTGGTTAGAGCGCACGCCTGATAAGCGTGAGGTCGGTGGTTCGAGTCCACTTAGGCCCACCATGATTTTTTTTCGCAGTAGCTCAGTGGTAGAGCTATCGGCTGTTAACCGATCGGTCGCAGGTTCGAGTCCTGCCTGCGGAGCCATATTGGAGAAGTACTCAAGTGGCTGAAGAGGCGCCCCTGCTAAGGGTGTAGGTCGGGCAACTGGCGCGAGGGTTCAAATCCCTCCTTCTCCGCCATCTACATACGGCCCGTTGGTCAAGCGGTTAAGACACCGCCCTTTCACGGCGGTAACACGGGTTCGAATCCCGTACGGGTCATCCCAAAGAGATTATCTTTTTAGATAGTCTCTTTTTTGTTTGTCCAGATTTTATAATTACAAGGATGTTCTCAGAATTATTGATTTTATCTTATTCTGGCTTCCAGGGCAGTTTCCTTTGATCTTAGAGTAAAGTGAATCTCATTTGAATCTCATTGATCATAGACATCAATTCATATCTATCCCTTCCTTTCAGCGCTGAATCTCCAAAATGAGAAATTGATTCAGTCAGAAATCCTCGCAGACCGCATCGCTACTCCACCATGAGAAATTAGTGCAGTTAGTTAGTAGCAGAGCATTCAATCACTATTCCAAGAGAGCTGCCACTCCATACAGAATCCTTGTAGTTCCGAGCAAATCTATTCCTCTCTCTCCAAAAAAGTTTCATTTCTCTCTCATTTTTTTATTTTCCCGTAAATAAGTTTCGACAAAAGAAGCCATATATTTGTATGTATACTGTTTAAATGTTTGCTGTAATGCTTATTAACCGCTTTTATTCAATTGGAATGTCGGATTTGTTCGAAAATTAACTAGAGGGATTCCTTCTAGTAAAGCGAAAGGTTAATATAAAATACATTTAAATTAAACTGCAGGTGAAAGAGATGAATGTCGTGATTCCTACTGATTTCAATATTCACTTATTCCATGAAGGGAATCTCTTTGAAGCCTACCGCATGCTGGGGGCACATCTTTATTCAAAGAGGGATAGTTACTGTACTTCCTTTTGTGTCTGGGCTCCCCAAGCTCGTTCTGTTAGTGTGGCAGGCAGTTTCAATGACTGGAACAGCAAAGGGTATGAGTGCGGGAAGGTTAATAAGGAAGGTATTTGGTTCCTTGAGGTTGATGAGGATCTTATCGGCCATACGTATAAATATGAGATCGTGACAGCAACTGGGGACATCCTGTTGAAGAGCGATCCTTTTTCCTTTTTCAACGAGCTCCGGCCGAATACCGCAAGTATTGTTTCTGATCTTGGCGGGTTCAAATGGACGGATGAAGAGTGGCTGATGAAGAAGAGTAAGGTTCCCTTGTATGATCAGCCGATGTTCATTTATGAGGTCCACCTTGGAACTTGGCGCAAAAAAGGTGAAGAGGAATTTTTGAGTTATCGTGAAATGGCTGCTGAGATTATTCCTCATGCTGTTTCGCACGGCTTTACTCATATTGAACTGCTCCCCGTGATTGAACATCCCTATGACAGGTCGTGGGGCTACCAGGGGACAGGCTATTTCGCTCCAACAAGCCGATATGGTTCTCCAGCGGATTTCAAGTTCTTCATTAATGAATGTCATGCACAAGGACTTGGAGTGATCCTGGATTGGGTCCCCGGCCATTTTTGTAAAGATGCGCACGGGCTTTATCGTTTTGATGGGTCCTTTGCGTATGATTATTCCCAGCCTCATGACCGTGAGAATTATACATGGGGAACGGCTAATTTTGATCTTGGCAAAGGAGAGGTGCAAAGTTTCCTGATTTCCAGCGCCCGATTTTGGATGGAAGAATATCATATTGATGGTTTCCGTGTGGATGCAGTAGCAAATATCATCTATAGGGCAAACCAGAATCAGAACAGTGTCAATGAAGAGGGAATTGCTTTTTTGAAGAAACTGAACAAGGCGGTTTTTGAATATGACCCTTACGCCTTGATGATTGCAGAAGATTCCACGGATTGGCCCGGCGTTACCTCTCCGGTCCATTATGGCGGTCTTGGATTCAATTATAAATGGAACATGGGCTGGATGAATGATGTGCTGAAATATATGGAATCTGATTCTGGCCAGCGCAAGGAAAACCATTCGTTGATCACATTTTCCCTATGGTACGCTTTCTCGGAAAATTTTATCCTGCCTTTCTCGCATGATGAAGTAGTTCATGGAAAGAAGTCACTGCTTGATAAAATGCCTGGTGACTATTGGCAGAAATTCGCGCAGCTTCGATTGCTTCTCGGGTTCATGACTGCCCATCCAGGGAAGAAACTTCTATTCATGGGATCAGAAGTTGCCCAATTCTCAGAGTGGAAGGACCTTGGGGAAATAGACTGGCATTTGCTGGAGTTCGAAAAACATCAAAAGTTTAACACATATCTAAAGGAACTTCTGCATTTATATAAAAAGTCGCCCTCATTATATGAGCAGGATCATCGTTCAGAAGGGTTTGAGTGGGTGGATGTAAGTAACTCTGCTCAGCAGATTTTCTCTTTTATAAGAAAAGGGGAACAACCGGAAGATCATATGCTGGTTCTCTGTAACTTCAGCCCGGCTGTTTACCATCATTATAAAGTGGGTGTCCTGAAAGCGGATGGATACAGGGAAGTTTGGAACAGCGACCATGATCGCTATGGAGGTTCGAATCAAATCAACCCGGAAGTATTATCTGTAATACACGAAGGTTACCATGGAAAACCATGTTTTGTGGAGATGACTATCCCACCGTATGCAGTAGTCTATTTGAGACCAATTCATCACAGGAAGGAGCGCATTAAATATGGCAAAGGCAAATTGTGTCGCAATGTTGTTAGCAGGAGGGAAGGGCAGCAGGTTAAGTTCACTGACTAAGAGCCTGGCGAAGCCCGCAGTACCTTTCGGAGGCAAGTACCGTATTATCGACTTTACGTTAAGCAACTGTACGAATTCAGGTATCGAAACGGTGGGTGTCCTGACTCAGTATCAGCCGCTTCTGCTGAACTCCTACATAGGAATCGGAAGCGCTTGGGATCTCGATAGGAAGAGCGGCGGGGTAACGGTTCTTCCGCCGTATGCTGAATCTTCAGAGGTCCGCTGGTACACTGGTACGGCAAGTGCAATCTTCCAAAACTTGAACTATATTGAGCAATTTGATCCTGAATATGTTCTCATCCTTTCGGGCGATCACATTTATAAAATGGACTATGAAAAAATGCTGGAGTACCATGTCAATAAAAAAGCGGATGTCACCATTTCTGTGCTGGAAGTTCCTTGGGATGATGCCAGCCGTTTTGGAATCATGAATACTTCAGAGGATTTTAGAGTTGTAGAATTTGATGAAAAGCCTCAATTTCCGAAAAATAACCTGGCTTCGATGGGAATCTATATCTTTAACTGGTCACTGCTGAAAGAATATCTTGAGATGGATGACCGCAATCCGGAATCAAGCCATGACTTCGGCAAGGATGTGATTCCTTTGCTGCTTGAAGAGAAGAAAAAGCTGATGGCATATCCATTCCAGGGCTATTGGAAGGATGTCGGCACGGTAAAGAGCCTGTGGGAAGCGAATATGGACTTATTGGATGATGACTGCGACCTCAATCTGTTCGACCATGAGTGGCGTATCTATTCGGTGAACCCTAATCAGCCGCCTCAGTATATTTCAGAGAATGCTGTGGTTGAAGGGTCATTAATCAATGAAGGCTGCTATATCGAGGGAACCGTCGACCACTCAGTATTATTTCAAGGGACAAGAGTGGAGGCAGGAGCCCATATCAAACAGTCTGTCATTATGCCTGACGCGGTTATCGGAAAAGGCGCTTATTTAGAAAAGGTGATTGTACCGCCGAATGTACGCATTCCGGATGGAGTATGCATCATTCCTGAAGAGGGATCAGACGAGGTCATCCTTGTCACAGAAACGTTCCTGCAATCATTCATGGAAGAAGAGGAAGTGCAATAAGAATTCATCTTAGTGACAGGGGGAGATCACATGAACAAATCTATGCTCGGGGTTATAGACGCAACCACTTATCATGAATCTTTGGAGGATTTACTAGTTAATCGTTCTTTGGCCGCAGTCCCGATTGCCGGCAGATACCGTCTGATCGACTTTATTTTATCCAATATGGTGAATTCAGGTATTCACAGCGTGGCCATATTTCCCAAGTATCAGTACCGGTCCCTGATGGATCATTTAGGGTCGGGAAAGAACTGGGATCTTAACAGAAAAAGAGATGGACTATTTTTTTTCCCGGCTCCCGCGGTGGATTCAGTAGACCAAGGGATGAGTTCTTTCAATCACTTCGCTCATCATATGGACTATTTCCGGAGAAGCAAGCAGAAATATGCCCTGATCAGCAATTGCAATACCATTTTCACGACAGATTTCAATCCCTTATTGAAGCGCCATATCGAGACCGGCTCTGAGATAACCAGGATGAATCAGCAGGATAAATCCATGGAGATTTATTTAATGGAAACGTCGATGCTGATCGATCTGATTGAAACACGAGGAGAAACAGGCTACACCTGCATGAGGGATGTTGTGGAAGACCCTGCAGGCAAACTGAGAGTCTGTGATTATCAGTACCTTGGCTATGTTGAAAGAATTCAGTGTATCCAAAGCTATTTCAATGCGAGTATGAATCTTTTGAAGTCCGAATGCTGGAAACAGCTTTTCCGAAAAGAATATCCGGTTCTGACCAAGGTGAAAGACGAACCTCCGACAAGGTATCAAAAAGGAGCATCCGTCAAGAATGCCATCATTGCCAATGGCTGCTTCATAGAAGGTGATGTAAAAGAGAGTACAGTGTTCAGAGGTGTTAAAATCGGAAGCGGAACGACTGTCTCAAACAGCATTATCATGCAAAAAAGCCAGGTTGGGAAAAATTGTGTACTAGAATATGTCATTCTGGACAAAGATGTGAAGATAGAGGACAATGTGAAGCTTGTGGGAAGCCCTGAGAATCCGGTTGTCATCAAAAAAGGAATGATTCAAGGAGCGTTGATGAACTCGTGAAAGTATTATTTGTTGTCTCGGAATGTGTCCCATTCATAAAGTCCGGAGGCCTGGCAGACGTAGCCGGCTCCCTCCCGAAGGAATTGAGAAGTCTTGGTACAGACGTCAGGGTCATTCTGCCGAAGTATCAGTCCATTGCGGAAGAATATAAAAGCAGTATGAAAAAGGTATGCGACTTTACTGTTTCTATTGGCTGGAGGGAACAATACTGCGGCATAGAGTCATTGGAAGTTGACGGGGTCACGTTCTATTTTGTTGATAATGAATACTATTTCAAACGTGATGGTCTGTATGGATATTGGGATGATGGCGAAAGGTTCTCCTTTTTCACTAAAGCAGTATTGGAAAGCTTGGAACACTTGAAGTTTTATCCGGAGATTCTTCACTGCCATGATTGGCACACTGGGATGATTCCTTTTCTGCTGCGCACCCACTATCAGTGGAGGAAAGGGTACAGCTTCATCAGGACCATTTTCACGATCCACAACCTTCAATTTCAAGGTGTTTTCCCTAAAGAAGTGATGACAGAGCTATTGGGGATAGAAGAGTCCTGCTTTCATCCTGAAAAGCTGGAGTTCTACGGAAACATCAACTTTATGAAGGCAGCTTTGATTTCAAGTGATTATATTACCACTGTCAGCCCGACTTATCGGGATGAAATATTGACAGCGTACTATGGTGAAAAACTCGAGGGTGTCTTGCGGGGACGTGCAGGGAGCCTTCAGGGAATATTAAACGGTATAGATGATTCTTACTATTCTCCGGAAGCAGGCGGCGAGACCATCCCTTTCACAAAAGAAATTCTAAGTGGAAAAAAAGAAAATAAGCTGCGTCTTCAGCAGAAATTCGGCCTCAAACAAAATCCAGAGGTGCCAATCATTTCGATTGTATCAAGATTGACTAAGCAAAAAGGGCTTGATCTGGTCAAGGGAGTCTTTCATGAAATCATGCAGGAAAATCTGCAATTCATCATTCTCGGTACAGGTGACCAGGAATTTCAACAATTCTTCAAAGAAATGGAAGGCATTTACCCGGAGAAGCTCAGAGTAACAATTGGATTTGATGAAGAACTGGCTAAACAGATCTATGCCGGAGCGGATCTCTTCTTGATGCCATCGCGGTTTGAACCATGCGGGTTGGGCCAAATGATTGCTTTAAGATATGGAACACTGCCTCTTGTCCGCGAAACAGGCGGGTTGAATGACACCGTTCAGTCTTATAATGAGGAAACAAGAGAAGGACATGGATTCTCATTCACGAATTTTAACGCTCACGATATGCTTTACACTTTAAATCGGGCACTGTCGATTTATCATACAGATCAAGAAACATGGAACCTTATCGTCAAAGAAGCAATGGGGATCGATTGTGGATGGGCCCAGTCCGCTTTTAAATATAATCGGTTGTATGCGAAAATTTCCTCCAGGAGTGAGAGCCATGTTTTCTGATGTAAATGATTTCAAAGAAGCTTTTCTGAAAAGGCTTGAAATGATGTACGGCAAAACCTTCCCTGACTCCACCCCTCGTGACCAATACTTTACGCTCGGGAATATGATCAGGGAGTATATCAGCATTAATTGGATCGGCACAAATGAACAGTATCGGTTCAACGGGCAGAAGCAGGTTTATTACCTGTCGATTGAATTTCTGCTCGGCCGTCTTCTGCGCCAAAATCTTATGAATCTTGGAATCTATGAAACGGTGGAAGCAGGGTTGAATGACCTCGGAATCGATCTTGATGAGATTGAAGAAGAGGAAGCGGACGCTGGTCTTGGAAATGGGGGATTGGGAAGGCTGGCTGCCTGTTTCCTTGACTCTTTGGCATCTCTTGATCTGCCGGGACATGGGTGCGGAATCCGTTATAAACACGGTCTTTTCGAACAAAAGATCGTGAAAGGATTTCAGGTGGAATTGCCGGAACAGTGGCTTCGGCATGGGCATGTATGGGAAGTAAGGAAGCCGGATCTTGCGGTGGAGGTGCTCTTCTGGGGAAGAGTGGAATCGTCTGAAGACAAAGGCCGCTGGAAGTTCAGACATGTGGATGCTGAAGCGGTGACCGCTGTTCCTTACGATATGCCTGTAGTAGGTTATCAGAATTCAACCGTCAATACCCTGAGGCTGTGGAGTGCGGAACCTTCTTCTTATCAAGCAGGCAAAGACATGATGAAACATAAGAGGGAAACAGAAGCGATCACAGAATTTCTCTATCCGGATGATACCCATGATGAAGGAAAGATCCTTCGTTTAAAGCAGCAGTATTTCCTTGTTAGTGCAAGTCTTCGTTCAATTCTTAGATCTTATTCTGCGAAAAAAAGGGATATCAGGGAGCTGCATGAATATGTATCGCTTCATATTAATGATACCCATCCGGTGCTGGCAATCCCTGAATTAATGAGGATCCTGCTGGATGAACATGGACTGGATTGGGACGAAGCTTGGGAAATCAGCACTAAGACGTTCGCCTATACCAATCATACGACATTATCAGAAGCGCTGGAGAAATGGCCGGTAAGGATATTCCAACCGCTGCTGCCGCGTATATTCATGATTGTGAATGAAATCAATGAGAGGTTCTGCCAAAGTCTTTGGAGTGCATATCCAGGGGACTGGGACAAAATAGAGCAAATGGCCGTCATATCTCATAATGAGATCAAGATGGCGCACCTGGCGATTGCAGGGAGCTTCAGTGTGAACGGTGTTGCTGCAATACATACCGAAATTCTGAAGCAGCGTGAAATGAATTTGTTCTATCAATTTTATCCTGAAAAATTTAATAATAAGACCAATGGGATCACTCACCGCAGGTGGCTCCTGAAGGCAAATCAGCCGCTGTCCAAGCTGGTGTCGAATGCCATCGGAAGCGACTGGATTTATGAGCCGGAAAAGCTGCAGAAGCTTAAAGAATTCAAGGATGACCGTATGTTCCTTGAAGAGCTGCATAATGTGAAAAAATATAAAAAAGAGCAGCTTGCCTTAAAAATTATGGAGCAAAACAGGATCGAGATTGACCCGGAATCGATTTTTGATGTGCAAATTAAACGTCTTCATGCTTATAAAAGACAGCTTCTGAATGTACTGCACATCCTTCATCTGTATAACCGTTTCAGGGAAGATTCGAGTTTTGATATGCATCCTCGAACTTTCATCTTCGGCGCTAAGGCTTCACCAGGATATTTTTATGCCAAAAAAATCATCAAGCTGATTGATTCAGTGGCGAAGCTTGTCAATAATGATCCTGTGGTGAAGGGCCGCATAAAAGTGGTGTTCATGGAAAACTACAGGGTGTCGCTGGCAGAAGATATCATCCCCGCCGCGGATATCAGCGAGCAGATTTCAACGGCAAGCAAAGAGGCTTCCGGTACCGGTAATATGAAGTTCATGATGAACGGGGCCCTCACTGTAGGTACGCTGGATGGGGCCAATATAGAAATCCTTGAAAAAGCGGGGAAGGAAAATATTTTCATTTTCGGCTTGACGGCAGAAGAGGTCATGAAGTATTACGCTGAGGGCGGGTACTATTCTATGGAATATTATCATCATGATGAACATATCCGGCAAGTGGTCAACCAGCTGATTGATGGGACACTGCCTGATGCAGCCGATCATTTTGAAGAGGTGTTCGACTCGCTGCTCGCTGAAAATGATCAATATTTTGTGCTGAGGGATTTCTCTTCCTATGCCTCTATTCAGGAAAAGGCAGGCAGAGTTTACGAAGATAGAGAAAAGTGGCTGAAGATGAGCTTAGCCAATATTGCAGAATCAGGTTATTTCTCCAGTGACCGGACCATTAAGCAATATGCCCGGGAGATATGGGGGATTGCCGGGAAAGAACTGCAGAGAAGGTAACAAAAGGGAAGCACCTGTATGTCGGGGCTTCCCTTTTGTTTTAATATGTAGGAGGCCGATTCCACCCGGCCTCCAAGTGTGAGTAAAGATATCTATGCATCATCAGGAATCTTAGCCTGTGACTTTACTTTTTCTTATCGGAGACGTAGCTGTCCCCTTTTTTATATGGAATATCTCCAAGTGGTGATTCTATTTCTTCCCGATCAAGATTTTCTTCGTACTTTTCCATCTTTTCATTTGGGACGACTTTCCTGTCCTTACCTTCAATGTCTGTCGCAGAGAAGGAGTCAATGTCTTCGGTGTTTCCGTCATTTGAGTTGACGCCATCCTGGTACATGGAATCATAATCCTCATAGGTGCCCTGAAAATCGGATGGGGTTTCAGAAGTCCCGTATCTTCCTGCTTCCTGGAAACTGTCCTGATAGTCTTTGACTTCATCACGGCGGCCTTTGATATAACTGTCATTCTTAGGCGGAGTGAGGATTTCTTCCTCTACGGGCCTGTCTCCTGCAAGAGATTTCTCCGGTGTATCCTCTACACAGTAAAGAGTAGTCGGCAGTACTTCCAGCCTTCCATACTCAATCTCCTTGCCGCATACCTTACATTTTCCGTAAGTCCCATCTTCCATGGCAGAAAGTGCTTCTTGTACTTTTTCCATCTCCGATTGAGCATGTTCATCAAGGGCAAACCCTTTTTCACGCTCATATAACTCTGTACCGAGGTCGGCAGGATGGTTATCGGCTGTATTTAATTCACCGTATCTTTCCTGCTCATTCTGATTGTGCAAGGTTTCCTTGTCATTATCCAAGTGCCTTTGCAGCTGTTCCTTCCGCTCAAGCAATTCATCTTTTAAGTTGCCAAGCTGTTTATCTGTCAACATCCGTTTCACGTCCTTTATTCCTGTTTTTATATCGATGTAAACATTTTAGTGTAAGGCTCTTTTCGTTAACTTTGTTGCTATCTGATACACATCCCAAAAAAACTAATCATAATTCATCTTAATAACCTGGTAATCATGAAAAGAAAAGAGCTGCTTTTCCCGATTAGAGAGAAATCTGTTAGTATCCGGGGATATCTGAAAGCAACAATCTATGCAAAAACAGCCTAGTGTCAAAAGTTACATTCATTTTCATGTATGTTGTACTTTATCCAATATGGCCGGGGAGGAAACATTATTTTGTTTATGGAAAACATTGAGAGGCTGAGAACAGGTGAATCACGGTTAGTTGTTTGATTGATTTTGGTACTTGGGAAAGAGGGTTACTGAGTTTTCTGGGGCAGTTGGCAAAGTGATTTTAAATGTGGCAGTTGTTGCTTTGGTGAGGGATATGTGTAAGTGCTTTTATGTTGGGGGTGTGTACCCAGAGAGGCGAGGTGGGTACATGAGTTAGTGGTTTTTGGAGTAGATGTGTACCCAGAGAGGCGAGGTGGATACATGAGTTGGGTAATGGAGCGAAGATATGTACCCAGAGAGGCAGGGTGGGTACATGAGTTGGTGCTTTTGGGAGTAGATGTGTATCCAGAGAGACGAGGTGGGTACATGAGTTGGTGCTTTTGGATGTAGATGTGTATCCAGAGAGACGAGGTGGCTACACGAGTAGGTGCTTTTGGGAGTAGATGTGTACCCAAAGAGTCGAGGTGGGTACATGAGTTAGTGGTTTTTGGTGAAGATGTGTACCCAGAGAGACGAGGTGGATACATGAGTAGGTGCTTTTGGGAGTANTTTGGTGAAGATGTGTACCCAGAGGGCCGAGGTGGATACATGAGTTAGTGGTTTTTGGTGAAGATGTGTACCCAGAGGGCCGAGGTGGGTACATGAGTAGGTGCTTTTGGATGTAGATGTGTATCCAGAGAGACGAGGTGGGTACATGAGTTAGTGGTTTTTGGTGAAGATGTGTACCCAGAGAGACGAGGTGGATACATGAGTAGGTGCTTTTGGGAGTAGATGTGTACCCAGAGAGTCGAGGTGGGTACATGAGTTAGTGGTTTTTGGTGAAGATGTGTACCCAGAGAGACGAGGTGGATACATGAGTTAGTGGTTTTTGGAATAGATGTGTACCCAGAGAGTCGAGGTGGGTACATGAGTTAGTGGTTTTTGGTGAAGATGTGTACCCAGAGAGTCGAGGTGGGTACATGAGTTAGTGTTTTTTAGTGTAGATGTGTATCCAGAGAGGCGAGGTGGATACATGAGTTAGTGGTTTTTGGAGTAGATGTGTACCCAGAGAGTCGAGGTGGGTACATGAGTAGGTGCTTTTGGGAGTAGATGTGTACCCAGAGAGACGAGGTGGGTACATGAGTTGATGCTTTTAGGTGAAGATGTGTATCCAGAGAGACGAGGTGGATACATGAGTTAGTGGTTTTTGGAGTAGATGTGTACCCAGAGAGGCGAGGTGGATACATGAGTTAGTGGTTTTTGGTGAAGATGTGTACCCAGAGGGCCGAGGTGGATACATGAGTTAGTGGTTTTTGGTGAAGATGTGTACCCAGAGGGCCGAGGTGGGTACATGAGTAGGTGCTTTTGGATGTAGATGTGTATCCAGAGAGACGAGGTGGGTACATGAGTTAGTGGTTTTTGGTGAAGATGTGTACCCAGAGAGACGAGGTGGATACATGAGTAGGTGCTTTTGGGAGTAGATGTGTACCCAGAGAGTCGAGGTGGGTACATGAGTTAGTGGTTTTTGGTGAAGATGTNTGTGTACCCAGAGGGCCGAGGTGGGTACATGAGTAGGTGCTTTTGGATGTAGATGTGTATCCAGAGAGACGAGGTGGGTACATGAGTTAGTGGTTTTTGGTGAAGATGTGTACCCAGAGAGACGAGGTGGATACATGAGTAGGTGCTTTTGGGAGTAGATGTGTACCCAGAGAGGCGAGGTGGGTACATGAGTTAGTGGTTTTTGGTGAAGATGTGTACCCAGAGAGACGAGGTGGATACATGAGTTGGGGGAATGGAGCGAAGATATGTACCCAGAGAGGCAAGGTGGGTACATGAGTTGATGCTTTTAGGTGAAGATATGTACCCAGAGGGCCGCGGTGGATACATGGTTGGTGAAATATATAGCAAAGATATGTATCGAGGAGAGAAACAGGGATACTTGTTTCCAAAGGAAGATGTGTTTTTCTCCTCAATTCAATAAGAAAGACCAGCCGGCAAAAGGCTGGTCTTCTTTAGATATAACTGATGAACAGACCGATTGAAAGCAGAAAACCAAAAATGGTATTCGTTTGCGCAGTTGCTTTCATGGCAGGCATCATTTGGATCGGCATCGTTTTTCCGATGAAGCCTTTATATGCTTTATAAGCTTTTGGAATGCTGACTAAACAAATTAGCAGCCAAGGGGTAAATGATCCCGCTAACACCAATCCGATGATCCAGATGTAGGAAAGTGCAAACATGGCACCCAGGAGGTTGATTGCTTTTTTTCTTCCAATAAGGATAGCGAGTGTCTTTCTTCCATTTTCTTTATCTCCGTCAAGATCACGTATGTTGTTCGCCATCAGGATCATGCCTACCAGGATAAAGATCGGGATGGAAATCAGTATGCTTGAAAGGGTCACTGTCCCTGTTTGGATATAGAAGGAAATCAATATGATGACAATTCCCATAAAGAACCCCGCTACGACCTCACCCAGAGGAGTGTAGGCAATTGGAACAGGTCCACCAGTATAAAAATAGCCTGCCGCCATGCAAACTAAGCCTATTACGGCGAGCCACCAGCTGCTGTTTGCACAGATGTATAAACCCAATAAGAATGCAATGCCGTAAAGGCCGAATGCAAGTCCTTTAACAGTGGAAGGCTTAACCCCGTTGCGGACAATCGCTCCGCCAATGCCGATGGAGTTCTCATTATCGAGGCCCCTGGCAAAATCATAGTATTCATTGAACATGTTGGTTGCGGCCTGAATAAGGATGCTGGCCGCCAGCATTGCTAAAAAAAGAAGCCAGTCAATTTCCCCGTATTGAACAGCCAGGGCGGTTCCCAGCAGGACGGGTACAAATGCGGCTGTGAGTGTATGCGGTCTGGTCAGCTGCCACCAGATACGCCAGCCTTTATCTGACTCCACAATATTGGACGTATAAGTCTCCATTTTTGTCTCTCCTTAATTGTGGAAAATAGTAAGGTTACAATTGCTTTACAGATTAAAGTTTAGGTAAAGGACTCAAAAGTGTCAATAACTTTTTCAAAAAGCCGGAAGGTGTTATTTTCCATAAGCCGCAAGGCAATACGTTCCGTTTTTCAAATGACGAAAAAGAGGTTATTATATAATAAGGAAATAAATTGTTGAGCGTTGACACGATAATACGTCAGGTGTATCTTAAAATAGGTTTAAATCTTAAGGAAAAGGCTGTTTTCGTATATATTGCTGCTTTCGGATTTTTCCCCGGATACAAAGGTTTATCTCTCTTAACGGAGAGAGCAGCTCTTTTCTTTCTTATCAGAATATTTTTGGTAAAATATGTCGTTGATTAATTATGGTCATATTAAATGGCAAAAAAGTTTACGAAAAGAGCCAATGGAAAAGGCTTTATGGGGGGATTGTTTTGAGTATTATACAAGATATCAAAATCGGGGGAAGCTTTGACCAGGCTTTGGCGAAAGCGAAGGCTGAAGGCACACCGGTTTTATACAGTGCAGTTCAAAAAGTCAGCCACGTAAACCCCCTTTCATTTTATTCAAAGGGTATCTCTCTATATAATGGAGAACGCTTTTTTTGGAAGGACAAAGAGAATAATACAAAAATCGCCGGTTTAGGCAGCACATATATGGTAAGGAATGATTCGGAGGATAATCGCTACACTTCGATTGAAAATGAGTGGAAGCGCTTAATTGCGAATGCCGTAATAGAGTCCGACCGGGAGATCGCCGGGACGGGACCATTGTTATTCGGCGGGTTTTCGTTTGATCCATCTGTTCCACGGTCTAAAGAATGGTCCGATTTTTCACATGGTATCTTTCAGATGCCGACCTTCATGTTGACCGTTACAGGTCAAGAGTGCTACCTGACGACCAATATCCTGTGTACATCCCAGGATGACGAAGGCTTGCTGGATATTATGGAAAAGAAGCAGGAAGAGCTGCTGGGGCAGAAGGGAGCGGGTACCTCCAATTTGAAATTGGTTGAAACAACGGAAATTGCTCCAGAAGAATGGAAGGAAGCTCTTGAGGAAATAGTTTCTCAGTTGAAAAATGGAGACATGGAGAAGGTTGTGCTGGCGAGGAAGATGCTGATGTCATTCAAGGACAGACCTCAATCAGATGAGGTGATTCAAAACCTGTGGAATGAACAGCAGGACAGCTTCATTTTCTCACTAGAGGTGGCTAACAGCTGCTTCCTTGGCGCCTCCCCGGAACGGCTGGTGAAAAAAGCAGGTGAAGATATCCTTTCTACCTGCCTTGCCGGATCTATAGCAAGAGGAGTCAGTCCGGAAGAGGATTCCAAGTTGGGCGAAAGCCTTCTTCACGATGATAAAAACCTCTATGAACATAATCTTGTGGTGGACATGATCCGTGAAGTCCTGCAGAAATATTGTTCAGAGATCGACATGCCGGATAAACCTGAACTGATGAAGGTAAGAGACATTCAGCATCTCTATACTCCGGTAAAAGGGAAGGTCTATCAAGGGACCTCCATCTTAAACTTCATTGCCAAGCTTCACCCAACCCCTGCTCTTGGCGGGGTACCGAGGGAAAAGGCTATGAAGACGATCAAGCAGGCTGAAAAAATGGACAGGGGCCTTTATGCTGCTCCTGTTGGCTGGATGGATTCATACGGCAATGGCGAATTTGCTGTAGCAATCCGTTCCGGTTTAATTCATAAAGACGAGGCCTATCTATTTTCAGGCTGCGGAGTTGTAGCAGACTCTACAGCGGAAAGCGAATATCGCGAAACACAAATCAAATTCAAACCAATGTTCCGGGCTTTAGGAGGAAATACTGATGGACTATGATCATCAGAAAGCTTTAACCGAATATCTTTCTGCTTTTATAGAAGAATTACATGCTTCGGGAGTCAATAAAGTGGTGATCAGCCCAGGCTCCCGATCCACGCCTCTGGCGCTTCTGTTCGCAAAACACCCAAATGTGGAGGTCTTCATCAATATAGATGAAAGGTCGGCTGCCTTTTTTGCGTTGGGGATGGCTAAAGCGGACAATGAACCTGTCGCAATCCTCTGTACTTCCGGGACGGCCGCTGCGAACTATTATCCTGCGGTCATCGAGGCGCATTATTCACGCGTGCCGCTGGTAGTCCTGACAGCAGACAGGCCTCATGAGCTAAGAGAAATCGGTGCCCCCCAGGCTATTAACCAAATCAATTTATTTGGCAGCCATGTGAAATGGTTCGATGAAATGGCACTGCCTGAACACACCGATTCAATGATTCAGTATGCCAGGAGAGCCGCTTCCCGCGGAACTGCTCTTGCCCGAGGCCTGCCAGAGGGTCCTGTCCACTTTAACTTTCCGCTCAGAGAACCTCTTGTACCCGACATGAATCATGCTTTTAAAGAGGGCAAAGTACAGACTGCGGTCACTACGGGTGCAGGAAGTGTATCAGCTGCAGTACTGCAGCGATTATCGCACCTTCTCGTTCAGAAACGAAAAGGAATCATTGTATGTGGTCCGCAAACGGATTCCAATGTCGTTGATGCTGTTGTCAAGCTGGCAGAAAAGACTGGATTTCCAGTGCTTGCCGATCCGCTTTCTTCCTTAAGAAGCGGAAGTCATGATAAATCCAATGTCATTGACGGCTATGATAGTTTCCTGCGCATAGAGAAGTTTAAAGAATCGGTGCAGCCTGATATTGTCATCCGTGTGGGAGCAATGCCTGTTTCGAAAGCATTGACTCTTTATCTTAAGAATCAGGATATCGAGCATTGGGTCGTGGATTCCGGGGGGAGCTGGCGAGATCCCGCTGGTAAAGCCACGGAAATGATTTTTGCAGATGAAGCAGAATTTTTAACTTCTCTGTCCGATTCTATAGAAAACACTCTTTCCGATGAAGGCTGGCTTGAGAAGTGGATAGCCATCAACGGTAAAACACAAGCGTTGATAGCAGATTATCAAAGCGGGAATGAACCATTGGATGAAGGAATGGCAATGAGAAGTTTAATTGATTCCTTGCCTGAGGACTCGATTATATTTGCCAGCAACAGCATGCCGATCCGGGATCTGGATACCTTTTTCTCTAACAATGATAAAAGAATACGAGTACTGGGAAACCGGGGTGCAAATGGGATTGACGGAGTGGTGTCCACGGCCTTGGGAGTCAGCACGAGTGGAAAGCCAACCTGCCTGGTAATTGGCGATCTTGCTTTTTACCATGACATGAATGGTTTGTTAGCCGGAAAAATGCACGGTTTGAATTTGAAGATTCTGCTGGTCAATAATAATGGCGGGGGCATTTTCTCTTACTTGCCTCAGGCAAAAGAAAAAGATCATTTTGAACATCTATTTGGCACTCCTGCAGATCTTGATTTCAGCCATGCGGCTAACTTATATGGCGCAGCTTATTGGAAAGCAGAGACCCATGAAGGGTTGACAAAAGCGTTGGCACATTGGCAATCTGCCCAAGGCCTGTCCATCATTGAAGCAATCACAAACAGAGATGAAAATGTCCGTAACCATCGAGAAATGTGGAATAATGTTTCCCGGGAAATAGAAAAGCTGCTATAGTTCGGTGGAATATTTGAGAAAGTCCACGAATAACTGGGCAGAAACGCAGAATTTAGCTTTTCAACTCTAATAAGAGCTGGCCGGAAATTAAATATTTTTTTCAGGGGTTTTGCTAATGGTTATTAATGGTGTCCCTTACCATATCGATATCAGAGGTGAAGGCACTCCTGTACTGCTTCTTCATGGATTTACAGGTGATGGCAGTACATGGGATCACCTTCTTCCATACTTAAATAATTACAAATCAATTGCCGTGGACCTCCTGGGACATGGCAAAACGGATTCACCTGAAGATCCTCAACGGTACAGGATAGAACAAGCAGTGGAGGATTTAAGTGTTCTTCTGGAAGAGTTAGATATCACTGAAGTATATCTTCTTGGCTATTCTATGGGCGGAAGACTGGCACTTGCCTTTGCCTCAGCATACCCTGAAAAGGTTAAAGCCTTGATCTTAGAAAGTTCATCACCGGGATTGAAAACGGAAGATGAACGGAAGCTAAGGGCAGAAGGGGATGAAAAGCTCGCGGATATGATCCTGTCTCAAGGGTTGAATGAATTTGTTGATTATTGGGAAGGAATTCCCTTGTTTTCATCTCAAAAACGGCTTCCGGCAGCTGAGCAGGAAGCGATCAGGCAGAACAGGCTTTCGCAGAACCCGATTGGTCTCGCTAACAGTTTAAGAGGGATGGGGACAGGCAGCCAGCCGAGCTATTGGAAGGAATTAAGTAATCTTCCGATGGGGATGCTTTATATAGTAGGAGAACTGGACAGGAAATTCTGCAGGATTGCTGTGGAAATGAAAGAAAGCGCGCGGAATGCTTCTGTTATAAAAGTTCCTGGCGCAGGTCATGCATTACATGTGGAAGAACCTGAAAAGTTTGGTACAATAGTAAGGAAGTTCTTAAAGAATACATAAGGAGGTTTCCCGTTATGTCATTTGAATGGGTAAGCGCAAGAAATTATGAAGATATTCTATATGAAACATATAATGGAATAGCGAAAATCACGATTAATCGTCCTGAGGTCCGCAATGCATTCCGTCCGAAAACAGTTATGGAACTGATTGATGCTTTTGCTTATGCAAGAGACGATTCCAATGTAGGCGTCATCATTCTTACAGGTGCAGGAGAGCATGCATTCTGCTCTGGAGGAGATCAGAGAGTCCGCGGACATGGCGGATACGTTGGGGAAGATGAAATTCCTCGTTTGAATGTTCTTGACCTTCAGCGTTTGATCCGTGTAATTCCTAAGCCGGTCATCGCAATGGTAGCAGGATATGCTATCGGCGGAGGCCACGTGCTTCATGTTGTATGTGACATCACAATCGCTGCAGACAATGCTGTATTCGGACAAACTGGTCCAAAAGTGGGCAGCTTTGACGCAGGATACGGTGCTGGTTACCTGGCGCGTATCGTGGGCCACAAGAAAGCGAAAGAAATCTGGTACCTATGCCGCCAGTATGGCGCAGAGGAAGCTCGGGAAATGGGCTTGGTCAACACGGTGGTACCTTATGAGAAGCTCGAAGAAGAAACGGTTCAGTGGGCATCTGAAATGCTTGAGAAGAGCCCGACTGCACTTCGTTTCCTGAAAGCGGCATTCAATGCAGATACAGACGGTCTTGCTGGTCTTCAGCAGCTTGCTGGTGATGCAACACTTTTATATTACACAACAGAAGAGGCGAAAGAGGGCCGCGATGCGTTCAAGGAAAAACGCAAGCCGGACTTCGGACAATTCCCTCGTTTTCCTTAATAGGAAAGATGTTGGGTCAGCTTGATGGGATTTCCCATCAAGCTTTTTTCAAATTTACTAATTCATTTAGTTGAAGTGATGCGGCTCGTTGATAGTATGAGCAAAGTGGCTGATAGAACTGGGGAAGCGGCTGATAGGATGAGCAAACCGGTTGATAGGGGAACAAAGCGGCTGATAGGCCGCGGAGATAGTTGATAGAACCAGTAAACTCGTCGACAGATTGGTAAAAGCCATGTTCAAACCAACAAAACGCCTGCTAGTACCAGGGTGCTCATTAGCTGCCTACATACAAACATACTTAGCATTACAAATTAAAGAATGAAACACAGTTGATTGGAGACTTCAAAATGGAGAAACATTTATTCCTGCCCAACTTATTAAAACAGAGAGCCTTCTTGACTCCAGAAAGAAGAGCGTTAACTTTTGAAAAGGAATCTTATACTTTCAGGGAAGTATTTAAGGTTGCAAGCAGGTGGGCCGGGGCGCTGCAAAATCAGTTTGATCTAAAGAAGGGAAGTAAGGCTGGAGTCCTGATCAAAAATACAAAAGAAGGTTACTTCCTTCTGCTTGCTCTTCAGCAGGCAGGTATAACGGCAGTGATGCTGAATAACCGCCTGACTTTTGATGAACTGCGGTTTCAAGTACAGGATACCAGTATTAAGGCACTACTTTATGATGAGGAATTCCAGACTCATGCGTTAGAGTTGAAGAAGTATATTCAGGAAGAACATGTTATCTCGCTCTCTGAGATGGAGTCTAAGCAGAATGGTGAATTTCTCCCCGAGGAACAAGTGGAGATGGATAGTGTCTGTACCATTATGTATACGTCCGGAACGACAGGCAAGCCAAAGGGAGTGCTGCAATCATACAATAATCATTGGTGGAGCGCAGTAGGGTCTGCTTTGAATCTGGGGCTCAAGGATACCGATGTTTGGCTGTGTGCTGTTCCGCTGTTTCATATCAGCGGTTATTCAATTTTGATGAGAAGCCTCATTTATGGAATGGAAATCAATCTTCATGAGAAGTTTGATGAAGAAGTTATTAACCTTGAGCTGAAAAATGGCGGTGTTACGATCATCTCAGTCGTCAGTGCTATGCTTCAGAGACTTCTGAAGAACCTTGGCGAGGGAGGTTATCATCCCGACTTCCGCTGCATGCTGCTTGGCGGAGGGCCGGCACCGAAAAGTATGCTGGAACAGTGTAAGGACCAAAGAATCCCTGTCTTTCAAACGTATGGGATGACCGAGACCTCTTCACAATTTGTTACTTTATCACCTGAAGACAGCCTCACTAAACTGGGGTCTGCAGGAAAGCCTTTATTTCCGTGTGAATTAAAGATAATACATAGCGGGAAAGAAGCTCCGGCCAATGTACAAGGTGAAATAGCTGTCAGAGGTCCCAATGTAACCAGAGGGTATTATAATCGGGAAGAAGCTAACCAAGCGAGCTATGTTGATGGCTGGTTCTTGACGGGGGATATTGGCTATCAGGATGATCAAGGCTTTCTCTATGTTCTGGACAGGCGTTCAGACTTAATCATATCCGGAGGCGAAAATGTCTATCCTGCTGAAATTGAGTCCGTCCTGGCTGCTCATCCTGCTATCACAGAGGCAGGTGTCATAGCCCTTCCATCTGAGGAATGGGGGCAGGTTCCAGCTGCTTTTATCGTAAAAGAAAGCCCGCTTACTGTGTCTGAAGTGAAGGATTTTTGCCGAAACAGTCTTGCGGGGTACAAGGTTCCTCATCATTTTTACTTTATAGAAAGCCTGCCCAGGAATGCATCAAATAAACTGCTGCGCAAGGATTTAAGGGAGCTTATCGAAAAGGGGAATTTTAATGAAGATCGATAAGGTGATCATTCATGTCATAAAAATGGAGCTGAAGAAGCCTTTTTCGACACATCTTGGCACGTTGAAAGACCGCGAAGGCATTATTGTGGAGGTAGTGGATGAAAACGGAATCAGGGGATACGGAGAAGGAGTTGCCTTCAGCACTCCGTGGTATACGGAGGAAACCGTCGGCACTTCGCTTCATATCCTTAAAGAGGTATTAATTCCGCTGTTATTGAAATCAACATTGGTTCATCCCCGGGAAGCTTCCTCATTGTTCTCAACTGTAAGAAGAAACAATATGGCAAAAGCTGCTTTGGAGTGTGCTGTTTGGGATCTGTTTGCTAAACAGCTGGATAAGCCGTTGTGGAAGGTGCTCGGCGGAACCAGGGAAGTGATTGCGGCGGGTGCGGTAGCTGGTGCTCCTTCCGTCTCCCAAACCGTTGAGCAGGTTCATGAGTTCGTCAGGGATGGTTATGAACGAATTAAAGTGAAAATTTCACCTTCAAGTGACTATAAATTGATAAAAGAGATTCGGCAGGAGTTTCCACATCTGCGGTTGATGGCAGATGCCAACTCTGCGTATACATTGGACGATATCGAAAGGTTAAAGAGGCTGGATGAGTTTCATTTGGAGATGATCGAACAGCCTTTGGGAATTGACGACATTTATGAGCACAGCCTGCTTCAAAAGAATATGAAGACCAGTATATGTCTTGATGAAAGTATCACCTCCTTCCATGACGCAAAGAGTGCCATAGCTTTGGGAAGCTGCGGCTACATCAATATCAAGCTTGGCAGGGTCGGCGGCTACTCGACCGCAGTGTCCATTCAAGACCTTTGCGGCCGTGAAGGGGTGCGGGTCTGGTGCGGAGGCATGATTGAATTCGGGATATCCCGTGCCCATAACATTGCCCTTTCGACATTGGAAGGCTTTGATTTCCCAGGGGATATTTCTTCGTCATCACGTTACTGGGAACAGGATATCATCGAGCCGGAAATCCAGGTCAGCAATGGAAAAATTAATGTATCTAAGGAAGCGGGAATTGGTGTGGAGCTGAACCGAAAGAGGCTGAAGGAAGTCTCTTTGTTTACAGAGGAGTATTCGCTTTGACAATTGGCGTGAACACCATTTTAAAAATGCTTTTCATTTTTAAAAAGACTCAAACTTTGTTGCTATATTAATTTTAACTTCGTAAGATAACCGCTTTTAGTTCTGGTAAGCCAAATAAAAGAACTGCTCCACTTACCTAGGAGGATTGGAGCGGAAGGTGCCCGATCTCCCGCGGAGTTGCACCTGTAGTGGAAATCAACAACTCAATTCATAAACTCGGAAAAAGAGCCAGTACTTAAATTTGAATTTGCAAGCAGAAGGGAGGCTGAAAGAATCAGCCTCCCTTTTTACATTATGAAATCGGTTCAAATGTTTTACAGTCAGTTTCATGCTGGTCATCAGCCTGTTTCCCTGTATGGCTGACCACATAAATTTGTTCGGCACCACAGTGGTTCCCTTTTTTCCAAAAATGACAGTTGTTAACTTCACAGAGTACGTCCTTTGCCATCATCATCACTCCCATGTTAGAAATGCCGTACATGGTTAGTTTTAATGGTTAGGGGTGATTTTATGAATGGTAACAATATCTTTTCTAGGTCTTCTGCTTCAAATAGCGTTTGTCATTCATGAACAAACTCCAGAAATACACAAAGCCGGGAAACAGAATGGCAAATCCGACGATATAGGTGATAAAGACGGCTTTGAAAGAATTAGGATCAGTAAAGCCGGATTGGATTGTCACCTCGGGATAGATGATATACGGCAGATGTGCTTTCCCGTATACGTAGCTMGCAATCAGATATTGAAGCGTAATGGCAATCACAGCAATTCTGGGCATTCCCTTGATCCCTTTTTTATCAGTGGGTAAAAAAAGTGCTCCGCCGGCAACCAGGAATCCGAGCAGTGAAAGTGTAAGGAGAAGCTGGTCTTCCATCATCTTCTCATAAATCCAGGATGCTTCCGTCTGCATGGTGAACATGATCAGTAATGCCGTAACAAGGGACAGCGGTCCTGTTATCATGGCATCCCTCCGATAGACCCTGTAAGCCTCCAGTTCATCCGAAGCTTTAGAATAGTCAGCCAGTAAAAGGGAGGATAAGAACAGCGTCGAGCTGATGGCAAATCCGATGAAGGCATATTCATGCGGACTTGTGAACAATTCTCCCAATTGTAATGTCTGGCCATTTTCGAAATCGACAAATTCCCCATGTGATATGGGTAAAACGCTAATGAGCAGCCCTGGAATCAAAAGCCCCGTTATACCGGAAATATAGGTCAGGATCTTCCGGTAATCATCGGCAACATGAGAAAAGACAAGAAAAGCACTTCTAAGGGCAAGCAGCAATAGAATCATACTGCCCGGAACTAAAAGAACGGTACCGAGTGAATAGGCAGCTCCCGGAAAGAAACTGTAGATTGCTACAACAATCGCTACGATAAAAGTATTGGTCACTTCCCAGGTAGGGGACAGATATCGGTTTGCGATATTGGTCGCTTTCGTTTTTTCGTGGTTGATATAGACCATGGACCAGAAGCCCGCTCCGAAATCCATGGTGGCCATGACGGCATAGATGAAGACAAACCCCCATAAGACCGTGATGGCCAATAATTCATTCGACATCTTTTCACCTCCATAGGTGTTCTTCAGTGTATGTAATTGAGGTTACGAGAAAAATCCAGTCTCTGTGTGTTCCACTTTATTTAAATCATCTTCAGCAGGATGTCTTTTGAAGTAGTACATGAGTACCGATACTACCGCAATTCCCAACACTACATAAACCGATGTAAAAGCGACAAACAGTGTTGCAAGGTTTCCCGTTGTGGTCACGGAATCCTCAGTGCTCAACATCCTGTAGATGGTCCATGGCTGCCTCCCTGTACAGGCAAAAATCCAGCCGAATTCAATTGCCAGGATGGACAAGGGTCCTCCAGTAATAAATAGCAGCATCATCCACTTCGGGAAGCGGTCTTTTTTCATCAGCTTGTTCCAAACGAAAGCCATCAAACCTAGTAAAATCAATAGGCTGCCTATCCCGACCATTGCGTTAAAAAGCGTATGGACGAAAAGGGGAGGCCAGTATTCTTCCGGAAAATCATTTAATCCGATCACTTCCGTTTTAAAACTGTCCCCGGCCAGAAAGCTCAGAGCCCAAGGAATTTCAATCCCCCACTTCACTTCCTGTGTCTCTCTATCAGTGAACCCTCCGATGGCCAGCGGAGCATATCGCTGTGTTTCAAATAATCCTTCAGCCGCGGCAAGCTTTTCCGGCTGGTACTCATGAAGCATTTGGGCCGATTCATGGCCATTGATGGCGGTGAAAAAGGCGAATATCCCTCCAATGATCAAACCCAGCATCAAGGCTTTTTTATGGAATTTATAAACCCGGCTGCCAAAGTCCGCTTTCATCATTTTGTAGGCAGCAACAGAGGCAATAACAAATCCGCCCGTTACATAGGCAGACAGCGCAACATGTCCAGCCGTAACAAAGAAGCTGGGATTAAAAAAGGCCTTCCATGGATCCACATCGACAATCTCGCCATTGACCATCCTGAACCCGGCAGGAGTACCCTCAAAGGCATGAACATTTGTAATGAGGACAGCGGACGCCAATCCCCCCAGCACCACGAATGTCAGGCTCAAAATCCTCATCCATGGAGCAATACGATTAGCGGCATATACATAAATCGACATAAATAATGCTTCCACAAAAAAGGCATAGATTTCAATCTGGAACGGCAGCGCCATTACTCTTCCGACGACCTCCATAAAACCAGGCCAAAGAAGTGAAAGCTGCACACCGGCAATCGTACCGGAAGGAATTCCCACTCCAAGAAGGACAGCAAAAGCTTTAGTCCATCTTTTCCCCATGATTTCATACTCGCGGTCCTTCGTTTTCTGATAAAGCAGTTCTGCAATCAAAATCATCATCGGGATGGCGACACCCAGCGTCGCAAAGATGATGTGAAATCCCATAGTTGTCCCGAACATCGACCGTGCAATGACTAAATCATCCATAATGATACTCCTTTAAGTAAGTGATTGACGGTTATATTCTTCTCTATAAGATAGAAATTATGCAGAGTTATCCAATTGAGGGAAATTGATTTTTGCTAATGGAACAGGAGTGTAGGAAAGAAGGGATTATGCAGGCAAGCTGCAGAGTGCAAGGGGCAGTGAATGTCCAAAGATGCCGAATATTTTATCGGCGGAACTAGCTGCTTTATCGGAGGAAAAGCCCCGTTTATCGTCGGAATTGGAGGATTTATCGGCGGAAAAGCCCTATATATCGGCGAAGTTGGTGAATTTATCAGCGGGAAGGTCCTGTTTATCGGCGGAATCGGAGGATATATCGGCAGAAGCAGCTTTGCTTTTCGAGAAACAGGATTTCCGATAAGACAAGCGGCTCAAAGAGGATAAGAACAAGTGTGATGAACTTTTACTTTATCAGCGGAAGAAGGGATTTATCGTATAAAAACAACGTCTTCAAACACTCAGCAGTGGATAACACAATAAAAAAAGTGCTGACCATTTAAGTCAGCACTTCAATATCACTCACTGCCAAGGGCTTTCTGCAGTGTTTCTATATTCTCATTCATCAAATCAAAATAGTCTTTCTCTTCGTCAATATCTTCCTGGGTACGGACACCGAGATTGTGTAAGAAAAGTTCTTCAGCACCGATTTCCTTTTGCACCACTTCAGTCAAACGGGATGATCCGTTTTGTTCAAAGATGATATATTCAATGTTGTTTTCCCGGGCTGAATCGATAATTTTTTTTAACTCCTGCTGAGACGGTTCGTCCGTTGATGAAATTCCGGAAATGGCTACCTGTTCGATGCCGTAGCGTTGTTCCCAATATCCATAGGCTGCGTGGGCAACGAAAATTTGGCTGTGTTCAGCATGAGCGGAAGTTTCTTCAAAAGATTCGTTTAGTTCATCCAGTTGAGCGACTAACTTTTCGTAATTCTCTTTAAATGTTTCTTCTTGTTCAGGCATTTTTTCGGTAAGTGCTTCATAGATGCTGTGCGCTAATTCTTTTGAATAAACTGGATCAAGCCAAACATGCGGGTCGGTGTCATGATCATGGCCATCGCCTTCTTCGTGGGAATTCCCGCCAGAATGATCTTCCTCCTCTTCGTGTGCATGCTCATCAGAATGACCTTCTTCTTCTTCGTGTGCATGCTCATCAGAATGACCTTCGTCCTCTTCATGTGCATGCTCACCCTCGCCGCCTTCAAGACTGCCTTCCAGTTCAGCTCCTGCAGCCACCAATGTTACATTCTCGTTCTCCAAGACTTTCTCAGCTTTATCGACAAAGCCTTCTAATCCTAATCCGATGTAGAAGAATAGGTCTGCATCGGATAATTTCATCATATCTTTTTGGGAAGGTTCAAATGTGTGCTCATCGGCACCAGGAGGATAGATTGATTCTGTTTCAACATATTCTCCTCCGATTTTTTCAGTGAAGTCACTTAATGGATAGACAGTTGTATAAACTTTTAAAGTATCAGAATCAGTGCTGTTTCCTCCGTCAGTTTCTGTTCCTCCGCAAGCTGCCAGCAGCAATAGGAAAGTGATGCTGGCAAATATTTTTAAACGTTTCATGTTTTTCCTCCTCGGTCAGTATCAATAGTATGGGCAAATTCAGAATTATTTTTATTGAATAAAAAGTAATGATTACGATTTGTGTTCCCTAAATGATTTTACTACCCCAAGAAGATTAATGCAAGAAAAAAAACCATCAAGATTTTTTTCTTGATGGCCACTCTTCGGGAACGTTGTCGATCCCTCCTGGATGAAAAGGATGACACTTCACTATTCTTTTTATGGTCAGCCAGCCTCCCCGCAGGGCTCCAAATCGTTTAATGGATTCCATGCCATAATGGGAACAGGTTGGATAAAATCGGCAAGTAGGAGGCTTTAAAGGGGAAATAACCATTTGGTAAAAACGGATCAGCCCAAGAAAAATTTTCTTCATAATCTGCCCCCTGAACGCTAATATATCAGAAATATAACACGGTGGAAGTTTAATTGAAAATAAATAATACAGTTTGTATGCTGTCTTGTCAGCTTTTCCACCCTGTGGGTCTATGTACAACAAGCGAAGGGAGTAGTATCATCAGGTGCAGCAACAGTAAGGATTAAGGACCTAGTAAAAAGAGAGCCCATGTGAAATACGGCCCTCTTCTCATCAGCTCTCTTTATCTAAAAAATGGCGAGAAAACTCCCTCTTCAAGCGTGTGAAGGGCATAGCCCGACGGGAAGGGGGAGATGAATCGCCTGCCTTTTGGTCTTTACTAAAAAAACTTCGAAAGAAACATATGTTCCCATGGTGCCATCTTTCTTGGTATAATTACTACAAGGAGGTGAAACCATTTGAATGTTAAAAAAACCTTTAAATTCAGGATCTATCCAAATCACCAACAAATTGAATTAATCAATAAAACGTTCGGTTGTTCCCGGTTCATCTACAACTATTTTGTTGGGAAACAAAAGAACAAAGACGCTTATTGGTCTATCGTAAATGAAATGGTACAGAATGGACAGCTTTCACAGAACAATTGGAAAGGTGAATTTTTCAACAAGAACCAATCCATCAAAGCTGTTCGAGAGCTCAAGAAGACCTATTCATTCTTGAAAGAAGTCGATAGTATTGCCCTTCAGAAATCAGTTGAAATCGTTCATGATTCCTACACACGATATTACAAGAAACAAAATCGTTTACCTCGCTTCAAATCGAAGAAGAACCCCGTTCAATCCTATACCACAAAGTTTGTGAACGGGAATATACAAGTGAAAGATCAACACATCAAATTGCCAAAACTCGGCCTGGTTCGCTTTGCCAAGAGTCGTGAGGTGGAAGGCCGAATAATGAACGCCACCATTCGACGAAATCCTTCAGGTAAGTTCTTCGTTTCAATCTTGGCTGAATCAGCAGTTCAACACTATAAGAAAACCGGCACCTCTGTCGGAATCGACGTAGGTTTGAAGGATTTCGCAACTCTTTCAGATGGCACAACTTATAAAAACCCCCGCTTTTTCCGTACACTAGAAAAGAAAATAATGAATGCCCAACGCATTCTTTCAAGGAGGCAATTGGGTTCTTCGAATTGGACTAAACAAAAAAAGAAAGTTGCCCGGCTGCACGAAAGAATCGCTAATGCAAGAAAAGATATGTTGGACAAAATCTCTACCGAAATAGTCAAAAACCACGACATTATCGGCATTGAAGATTTGTCCGTCGAGAAAATGTTAAAAAACAAAGACCTTTCAAAAGGAATCAGTGAAGTAAGCTGGGCTCAATTCAGGTCTATGTTGGAATACAAATCCTTATGGTACGGTAAACAGGTGATAGCCGCAGCGAAAAATTTCCCTTCCAGCCAGCTATGTTCTGTATGCAATCATAAGTATAAAGCCGTTAAAGATCTTGCGTTGCGTGAATGGACCTGTCCAAAATGTAAAAGCAGCCATCAAAGGGATCTTAATGCAAGTATAAATCTTCGCAATGAAGCATTGCGATTAACCGCAGGGACTGCGGGGATAGCCTAACCAAAAATGAACCAATAGGTTTGTGTTCTTAGGAATCCCCCACTTCAAGCGACCTGTAAGGGCGGTAAGTGGGGGGGAGTTCAAGATTGTTTATCTTCGCTTTTATGTGGATCATCATCGTTATCAAGGTGGGGATTGTTCTCAATCGGATCCACCGTGTGCTTATAGTCATACGCCTTGCTGGTGGTCAGAACGCTTACCAAAATGATTATGACAATAAGGATGATGGAGATAACGAGTACACCTGTATAACCCATAACTGATTCCTCCCTTTACGCTTATTTTACCATGAAGGTGAAAACTAGTTAATACTATTCCTATTATCCCGGACATCTGTTAGTTTTAAAGTAGTACTCCTATGATGATACATACATTTTGACTAAGAGAAGAGGAACCATGATGAACTTATCTGCAATGATGAGCAGGCAGACGGCTGAACTTCAGCATACTTTGAATTTGAGCCTTCTGCAAAGTCAAATGGCATCTCAGATGGCTGGAGCTGCAGCCATGATGGAAAATATGACTGAGACAGCCCAAATGAAAGAAGCTCCTCATCCTTTTAAAGGCGGCTCTGTCGACTTAAAAGGATAAGGAAAACCCCGCAAGAATCTTGCGGGGTTTTTTGCTGCTCAAAAAATTATAAAATCAACCTCTGTGGGTCAAATACTCAAAGAGAATAAAAGGGAAGACCGCCTTTTTTTCTCTTTGGAACATTTGCCTGTCGGAGCTGTTCTAGGCGCTTACGCTTTTGATCCGTCCAGCTTCAGCGCCTAGCCCCTCGGGGTCAAATAACCCAAAGAGAATAAAAGGGAAGACCGCCTTTTTTTCTCTTTGGAACATTTGCCTGTCGGAGCTGTTCTAGGCGCTTACGCTTTTGAGCATTAATGGATATTCCTTCTGTAATTATGGACATTTTCATGATCCCCGGATGTCAGCTTTTCTTTTAATGTTTCCAGTATGTATAAGCGGATAAAATATTGTAGTTCTTCGTTGTCCATTTCTTCAATAATACTTAGAAGTTCTTTTCTGGATGATTCTTCGAGTATTGTCAAAGCGATCATATCCAAATCTTCGTCAGTTCCTCTGATCTTTCCTCTGTATATTTCGTACAGCTCCTCCACCAGCTTCATGTCTTCCACCTCCTGACTCATTTTTTTCATATTTATAACCGTAAGGATTCTTTCTTCATATGATAGAGAGAGGGACAACCACTTAATAAATATTTACCCTTTTTTCAACAGGTTAATCACATTTTGTTTTCAGAGGGGAGGGAATGGAATGAACAAAATGATTATTCCATTTGCGTCAATTATCACCTCGACAGTGTCCAATATGACGAGCAGCGGCTGGAGCCAACTGCTGATGGTACTGATCATTGCCATGATTCTTGATTATATAACTGGATTGATTGCGGCAGGAATAAACGGCGAACTTTCGAGCAGCACAGGGATGAAAGGAATCGGAAAAAAAGTTCTTGTCTTCAGCTTGGTAGCTGCCGCCCACCTTATTGATACTATACTTGGAAATCAGCATATTATTCGGGATTCCACCATAATTTTTTATATCTGCAATGAAATCCTATCCATCATTGAAAATGCAGGCCGGGCTGGACTGCCGATACCTCCTTTATTGAGGGGGGCCGTTAAATCTCTGCGAAATAAAATCACCAGGAAAAATAAATCTGAATAAATTTTCTCTGTTTGAGGGAAAAGATTAATAACATTGTAAAGGGGTGGAACTCATGGCAGAAGAAAAACATGACTACTACATTGAAATCGCAACAGGAGAAATATCCAGAAGTTCTACCGATTCTCCTTGGAACTTTAAAATAGCAGCCACTGATGAGGAAATCACCAGGTTAAGGGAAGTGTTTGACCAGCAGCATTCAACAGACTGGAGAAACTTCTACCGAGCCCATACACCCTATCTTCAATATCACTTCGATAAAGATAATGATGCCTATGATGACAACCTGCTTCATGTCTACCAGATGATTTATACACTCGGAGATGAGGAAGCCAAGCAGCATATCAAGAGCATGGGTATTTTGACCGATCTTACTTAACAGCATTCTATAGAGTGCTGTTTTTTTGTTGCGGGAGGGAAAGGATACCAAGCGGGCGTCTAGCTGCCCAAACGTCACAGAAATTAAGGTGGAAAGTGCAGTTTGACTAGGATAATGAAAGTATGAGAGAAAGCAAAGTGTTTTTCTTCTATGACAAGCTTTTTATATCTGTTTAAGGCTTGTGTTGATTATTCATATGAAGGATTTGAAGAAGAATAGTATAATGGGGGTAATCAATTTTTCGTTTATACTCCCAGATACCGATAAGTATGAGTTTATCTGTTAAACTGGTGGATACATGAGTGAGCGTATTTGAAGAGAGATGTGTATCCAGGCATCGGATGTGGATACATGAGTGAGCGTATTTGAAGAGAGATGTGTATCCAGGCATCGGATGTGGGTACATGAGTGAGCGTATATGAAGAGAGATGTGTATCCAGGCATCGGATGTGGGTACATGAGTGAGCGTATATGAAGAGAGATATGTATCCAGGCATCGGATGTGGATACATGAGTGAGGTATTTGAAGAGAGATATGTATCCAGGCAGCAGATGTGGATACATGAGTGAGCGTATATGAAGAGAGATGTGTATCCAGGATGCAGATGTGGGTACATGAGTGAGCGTATATGAAGAGAGATGTGTATCCAGGATGCTGGTGTAGTACCAAGAATTGTGGGTCGATCCAGCTAAATAGAACATCTAAGATGAAAAATATCAGTCTACATAGAAATGGTGAAATCAAATGGAAAAATTTTTAGACTACAATGGATACCAGGTTGAACTGTCATTAGGTGCCGCTGACTTCCAGATCATACCTAAACATGTATTGGTGATCGCCATTTATAAAGGTGGATGGCTCTTGACCCGCCATAAAATAAGGGGGCTTGAGTTTCCAGGTGGGAAAGTGGAAGAGGGAGAAACACTTGAGGAAGCCGCCAAACGAGAACTGTATGAAGAAACTGGCGGAAAGGCCTCGCAGCTCATTCGGATTGGAACTTATAAGGTAAACCAGCAGAAGCCCTTTGCCAAAGCGATCTTTTTTGCTGAAGTAAATTTTCTGCAGGATAAGGGAGACTACCTTGAAACAGATGGACCGCAGATTTGGAGCGGAGATTTGAAGTCGGTAAAAGAAGATGATCGTTTCAGCTTCGTGATGAAGGACGATGTTGTTACTCAATCATTGAAGTATTTGTGTGAGCAGGGGTTTATACAAAAGTAAGGTATGCCGTCTAGTTCCAGCGCCTAGCCCCTCGGGGTCAAATAACCCGGAGAGAATAAAAGGAAAACCGCCTTTTTTCTCTCCGGAACATTTGCCTGTCGGGGCTGTTCGAGGCGCTTGCACTTTTGTTTCCGTCTAGTTCCAGCGCCTGAGGGTCCGTACCCACCGGAACGGACTTAGCCCCTCGGGATCAAATAACCCGGAGAGAATAAAAGGAAAACCGCCTTTTTTTCTCTTCGGAACATTTGCCTGTCGGGCTGGTCAAGGCGCTGCACTTTTGTGTTAAAACTTTATTAATGTTTTCTCTAATAATTCTACAACTTTATACATAAGCGTGGCAAACACTGCGATGATCAGCAGTGAGAGTAATACGAGCGAGAAGTTGAATACCTGGAAACCGTATATGATCATATAGCCGAGTCCTTTGGCTGAAACCAAGAATTCACCGACAATCACGCCTACCCAGGATAAGCCCACGTTGACCTTTAGTGTGGAGATGATTGTTGGAAATGATGCAGGCAGAATCGCTTCTTTAAAGGTCTGTGCCCGGGTTGCACCGAATGTTTGCATGACTTTCAGGTAGTTGGGGTCGACTTCCCTGAAAGAGGTGTAGACCACGATGGTCGTGATGATGATGGAGATGATGGCTCCCATGGCTATGATGGAAGTTAAACCGGGTCCCAGGGCAACAATCAGTATCGGTCCCAAGGCTACTTTCGGCATAGCGTTCAGAATGACAAGATAAGGGTCGAGTACTTTGGACAAAAATGGCGACCACCATAAGACGGCAGCAAGTAAAGTGCCCAGCAGTGTACCAAGGATAAATCCTGCAACGGTCTCCCCTAATGTAATGGTGATATGCGTGATGAGTGAACCGTCTCCTATCTTTTCGATAAACAGATTTCCTATCTTATAAGGAGAGCTGAAAATCAGGGGATCAATCCATTTTAAGCGGCTTGCTGTTTCCCATATTGAAAAGAAGGAGATGAAAATCAGCAGCTGATACAACCGGACCATTTTTCGTTCTTTTTTCAGGTTCTGCAAAAAATGATTATGCTGTTTTTCAATGTTACTTTGAGGACTCAAGTGTCTCCAACTCCTTCCATATGCCTTGAAAGCAGACTGAATAGGATTCATGGTTTCTTGCGTGGAAAGGCACCAGTTCCCTGAGCTCTTTCGGTACATCAACTACTTTGTGGATTCTGCCAGGTTTTGCGGATAGAAGGACAACCCTGTCACTCATCGCAATGGCTTCACCGATATCATGGGTGACAAGCAGTGCTGTTTTGTTGAATGACTTTAACGTTTGAAATACGAGATCCTCAAGCTTCAGTTTGGTTTGATAATCGAGGGCGGAAAAAGGTTCATCGAGCAGAAGCAGTTTTGGCTCCAGTGCTAGAGTGCGGACAAGTGCAGCTCGCTGTCTCATTCCACCTGACAACTGGTCAGGAGATTGCTTCGCGACTCCTTCCAGGCCGATTTCATCCAGCATGTTCATGGCCCAAGCCTTCTTTTCGGCGGTCAGCCGATTCATTGTTTTTAACCCAAGCAGGATGTTTTCCTCGATATTCTTCCACGGAAACAAATAGTCCTGCTGAAGCATATAGCCGATTTTATTTTTGTTCTTTTCTATTGACTCTCCTTCAATGGTGACTCTTCCGGAACTGGGGTGGAAAAGACCTGCAATGATGGAAAGCAATGTGGTTTTTCCGCATCCGCTTGGACCGAGAAAAGAGACAAATTCTCCTTCCGTCACAGTCAATGAGATGTCTTCCAGAGCCGTGGTGGCAGAGTCTTGTGTGAAATAGGTATGATGAATGCTGTCTATTTTGAGAAGCTCCATTCGGTATCCCTCCTTACATGGTGTAAAAGCGAAAGAGAGGTTAGCCCGGGAAATGGACTAACCAAGACATTCGCTCACATTACATTATTCATTCATTATCTCTTCAGCTATAGTGGTATTAACTAATTTGTCATGGGAGATGCGGCCAGGGAGTTCGCCTGCTTCGTCCATGATATCCTGCAGATTGTTCCATTCTTCTTCATCGAGAATAGGATCGGCGGCAAAGGAGCCCTGGCTTCTGTAACGATCGACAACCGTTTCAATAATGTCGAGTTCAGTGTCCTCGAAATAGGATTGAATCAGCTCGGCTGTTTCGGCAGGCTCGTGCTCTTCGACCCATTTCTGGGCTTTGTAAATCGCTCTTGTAAACTTCTCTACGGTTTCATTATTTTCTTTCATGAAGCTTTCTTTTGCCATGAATGTGGTATAAGGTACATGACCGGATTGTTCACCAAAAGAAGCAACAATGTATCCTTTTCCTTCTTTTTCAAAAATGGAGGCGGTCGGTTCGAACAATTGCACGTAATCTCCCGTACCGGATCCGAAAGCGTTTGGTATATTCGCGAAATCAATATTCTGGATCAGATCAAGATCTTCCTGCGGGTTGATTCCTTGTTTTTTTAGCACAAATTCTCCAACCATCTGCGGCATACCGCCTTTGCGCTGGCCGAGGAAAGTCGAACCCTTTAATTGATTCCATTCAAAATTTTCAACGCTTTCCCTCGCAACGAGGAAGGTTCCGTCCGTTTGAGTCAGTTGGGCAAAGTTAATGACAGGGTCACTGGATTCCTGTGAATCGACATAAATACTGGTTTCTGAACCTACAAGAGCCACATCGGCTCCATCGGCAAGCAGGGTTGTCATGGTTTTGTCTCCGCCCCATGTTGTCGTCAGTTCAATATCCAGTCCTTCTTCTTCAAAGAAGCCTTTTTCAATGGCGACATATTGAGGAGCATAGAAAATGGACCGCGTCACTTCGGCAATTCTCACTTTCTCCAATTTTTCTTCTTCATTGGAACAGCCCCAAACACCGATTGAGAGAATGAGGATCATAAAGAATGAAAAACTAATCTTCAGCAGCCTTTTCAATTTGGTTCCTCTCCTTTAATGCTGTCACGGCCCGCGGTCCTATTGGCTGCAAAGAGTCGATGTACCGGGGATGACAAACATATGTTGTTTGCTACCTATCGTATGTAAAAACAAAAAATGTGTGATAGCCTAGACGGCAAAGCGGTGAGCGGAATTTTTTATTGAAGCGGGTAGAGGCATCGGGTCGACAAAACAAAACTGCAGGGGACTTAAATCTATTATCTATAATGAAAGGGTGAGAAGATGAAAAACGGTACAATACTTGAAAAAGAAATTTATCCTTCACCGAATCCCTCGGTAGAGCTTTATTCGGTTACATATTATGCAGAGGGCCTGCGTGTGAAAGGCATGATGGCCCAGCCTAAAGATGACCAGCCCTACCCTGGATTTCTATATTTAAGAGGAGGCATCAAAAATGTCGGGCAGGTACGTCCGGCCCGCATCGCTCAATTCGCGTCGGAAGGATTCATTGTGTTTGCTCCTTTTTACCGTGGAAACCAAGGCGGGGAAGGGAATGAGGACTTTGCGGGGGACGACCGGAATGATGCGTATGCTGCGTTTGACTTGCTGTCAGATTACCCAAGAGTGCTGGGAAACAAGGTCCATGTATTCGGCTTTTCCAGKGGAGGTGTCATGGGGCTGCTGACCGCAATAGATAAAAAAGAAACTGCATCGGTGGTTACCTGGGGCGGGGTCTCCGATATGGTGCTCACATATGGGGAACGGAAAGACCTTCGCAGGATGATGAAGAGAGTCATCGGAGGTACGCCCAAGAAGTATCCTATAAGATACAAATGGAGGACACCTTTATACAGGTTGGATGAAATAGAGGCTCCGGTCCTTATTGTGCATGGTGCAAAGGATCACAATGTTTCCATTGAACATGCCCACAGGCTTGAAAACCGTTTGAAAGAACTGGACAAACATGTCGATACCTATTATTTTGAAAACTATACACATTATTTTCCTCCGGCCATCAACAGGGAAATCGTCAAACTGGTTTGTGATTGGATGAAAAAATACAGCTAAAGGAAGTGTTGATCAGTGGGAATGGGTCTTGAATTAAATACAATGGTTGTAACAAAAGGCAGAGAAAAGAGATTAGAGGAAAATACATTTCAGCTGGTGAAGGAAGGTTATCGTTTATATCCGATGGAAATTCCGGTAGAGGTCAAGAGAACAAGGGATGGCGAAACCAATGGAATAGCAGAAATCAAACGGCTGCAATGGGAAAATGGAGAAACGGTGATCACTTATCAGCTGATTTCGCTTAACAGCACGAATTAAATAGAAGAGGCGGGCCCAATTTAGGAGCCCGCCTTTAGTATTTTATCCTTTATTTGGTCCGCCCTTGGATTGAATCTCTTCAGGGACGTTCGAGAATTTGGTAAAGTTGTTTTTGAACTTGCCTGCAAGTTCTTTTGCTTTTTCGACATAAGCTTCTTCGTCAGACCAAGTCTTGCGCGGCTGCAGCACTTCATCAGGAACACCTGGTACATGCACTGGGATTCTAAGGCCGAAGATATCATCTGTGGCTGTTTCCACGTTGGCCAGTTCCCCTTCTAGAGCGGCTTGCACCATAGCGCGTGTGTAAGAAAGCTTCATTCTGCTGCCGACACCATACTCGCCGCCAGTCCAGCCTGTGTTCACTAGATATACCTGGGCATTGTGCTCATCAATCTTCTTTCCAAGCATCTCTGCATAAACTGTAGCAGGAAGCGGAAGGAATGGCGAACCGAAGCAAGTAGAGAATGTCGCCTGAGGAGAAGTGATTCCTCTTTCCGTACCTGCCAGCTTAGATGTGTAACCGCTTAAGAAGTGATACATTGCTTGTTCTTTCGTCAGCTTGCTGATTGGAGGCAGTACTCCGAATGCATCTGCTGTAAGGAAAATAATCGTATTAGGATGTCCCGCGACACTTGGATCAACAATATTATCGATGGCCTGAAGCGGATAAGCAGCACGTGTATTTTCCGTAAGTGTGCTGTCTTCATAATCTGGAATGCGCGTGTTTTCATCCATCATTACATTTTCGAGTACCGATCCAAAGCGGATGGCATCAAAGATTTGCGGTTCTTTTTCACGTGTAAGGTCGATGGTTTTGGCATAGCAGCCGCCTTCAATATTGAAAACACCATTTGGAGACCAGCCATGCTCGTCATCACCGATCAAACGGCGGTTCGGATCAGCAGAAAGAGTTGTTTTTCCTGTTCCGGAAAGGCCGAAGAACAGTGCGACATCACCTTCCTGGCCAACGTTGGCAGAGCAGTGCATGGAAAGGATATCATTTTCAGGAAGCATGAAATTCATAACAGAGAAAATGGACTTCTTCATTTCGCCTGCATACTCAGTTCCTCCGATTAACACTGTTCTCTTTTCAAAAGAAACGATGATGAATGTCTCGGAGTTTGTTCCATCAACAGCCGGATCCGCTTTAAAAGTTGGAGCTGAAATTACGGTGAATTCTGCATTGTGATCCTTCAATTCCTCTTGGCTGGGACGGATGAACAGCTGGTGGGCAAACAGGTTATGCCAGGCATATTCGTTGATGACCCTGATCGGCATACGGTGCTTAGGATCTGCTCCTGCAAAACCTTTGAATTCAAAAAATTCTTCTTTTTCTTGTAAGTAATCAATGACTTTATTATATAGTTTGTCAAAGCTTTCTGTGGAAATCGGCTGATTCACAGAGCCCCATTCAATCTTATCTTTTGTCGAAGGTTCTTCAACAGTGAATTTATCCTGTGGAGAACGGCCAGTATATTTGCCTGTCTCTGCACGGACAGCACCTGAATTAGTCAGAATTCCTTCGTTCCGATTCAAAACCTTCTCAACTAATTGAGGTACAGATAACTGTACTTTTATGTTCTTCCCATTAAGTAATTCATTTAGTTTATTAGACAGGCTAACTGAAGTCATAGTAACTAACCTTCCTTTGTACATGATTTAGTGCTCTCCTTTTAAAAAACAATCCTATCCCCTCAGTGCAGCTGTCTTATTTTGGACAGGAGCAGCAGTGAAAAGCTTTTAAAAGGCGAGCGATATTGAAATACCCCTTTGTTTCTCAAGAAATAGTATAACACAATAAAACCATTAGTCTATACTATTTAGCTATTTTTTAAACCTGTTATCAAATTGTCACAATTATCCTTTATAAGTAGGCTCTGTTAAAGACTGTTGTTGTTTTTAATGGGTATGTGGACTTCCATTCCAGGTGTACGACCCCGCGGGGCTAGGTGCTGGATCTAGACGTCCGCTACTCCCGCAGGAGATCGTACACCTTCCACTCCAGTCAACATATTCGGAGGAACTGAGAATCCAATATAAACTGACGCAGCAACTTTTCATAATAAATTTGGTTGAAAATTTACGCTAGAATTAAAAGGAAAAGCAAGTCGATTAATCAGCATTTATCAAGTTTCTTAATTGAATGAGTCCTTCTTATTGGCACTTGAACCCAAAATATTATACCACCAATATTAACTAACAGAGCCTAAAAAAAAGTGAGAGCGCTACCATTTTACACCCTATTAATGATTTAGTCTTAAAGAGGGGGAGGTAAACATTTATTTTGAACTTATTATATTATCTCCCGCTGCAGTAACAGCCTTCATAAGGTGAAGCAGAAAAGAAAGGGTGTTATTCGTAACAAAATAAAATGTGCCCTTCCAAGCCGAATCGGCACCGATTAAAAAAGCAGGAATATTCTATATTAAGTTATGCTATTGCAAGTTCTTCAGAAATGTTACCGTTTTCATGGCGAATCTTATTATATAGGAAGTTTTGTGTGAATTGAAGCATAGATTTACAAATTTCCAGAAACTTTTTAAGGCCTGCCGCATTAACAACTAATCCTTTAGGAAGAAGGGGTTAACCAGAAAATTTGGTCTTAAATAAAAATGGTTGACACGTTTTGACAAAGTAAGTTAATATTGACCATTGAACGGATACTCTTATTCCGAGCTGGTGGAGGGACAGCCCCAATGAAACCCAGCAACCTGCTTGTGAAGAATAGTACAGGAAGACTTCAACAACGATCCTGTACAGGTTACTTCCAGGCAAAGGTGCTAATCTGATGCAAGGATATTCCTTGATCAATAAGAGTGAAAGGCGCGGCTTAAATCACAACCTTTCCTCTATTTTTAGACGGGAAGGTTTTTTTATTGGAAACTTTCAGCCCCGGCGCTGAGTTCTTTTGATAAAATCTCCATGTTTACTTCATACTACTAAGGGAATGAGTACCGTGATTAAGTAGTGAGAACAGGCCGGTTTTCTGTTCTGCCAATTATTTTTTTCTAAGGGAGGAACACCGATGTCAACTAAACGTCGTCTGTTTACATCTGAGTCCGTAACGGAAGGACACCCAGATAAAATTTGTGATCAAATTTCTGATTCTATCCTAGATGCAATCCTTGCAAATGACCCGAATGCACGCGTAGCCTGTGAAACGTCTGTAACTACTGGTCTAGTATTGGTTGCTGGAGAAATTACAACGAATACTTATGTAGATATTCCGAAGATTGTGCGTGAAACAATCAGAGGAATTGGATATACCCGCGCGAAATACGGTTTCGATGCTGAAACGTGTGCGGTATTGACTTCCATCGATGAGCAGTCTGCCGATATCGCTATGGGTGTCGACCAGGCGCTCGAAGCTCGTGAAGGTCAAATGAGCGACGAAGAAATCGATGCAATCGGAGCTGGAGACCAAGGTCTAATGTTCGGCTTCGCTTGTAATGAGACCAAAGAGCTTATGCCTCTTCCAATCTCTTTGGCTCATAAAATTTCCCGCCGCCTGACTGAAGTGCGCAAAGATGATGTGCTTCCATACCTTCGCCCAGACGGTAAAACACAGGTGACAGTAGAGTATGATGAAAACGACAAGCCTGTCCGCATCGACACAATCGTTATCTCGACTCAGCACCATCCGGAAGTTTCATTGGAGCGTATCCAGCGAAACCTTAAAGAATATGTCATCGATCCAGTCGTTCCTAAAGAGCTTATCGATGATGAGACAAAATACTTCATCAATCCTACAGGCCGTTTCGTTATCGGCGGACCTCAAGGGGATGCAGGCTTGACTGGCCGTAAAATCATCGTTGATACGTATGGCGGTTATGCTCGCCACGGCGGCGGTGCATTCTCTGGTAAGGATGCGACAAAGGTTGACCGCTCTGCTGCCTATGCAGCGCGTTACGTAGCGAAAAACATCGTTGCTGCCGGACTAGCTGATAAATGTGAAGTTCAGCTTGCATACGCAATCGGTGTAGCACGTCCTGTATCGATTTCTATCGATACATTCGGTACAGGTACAGTATCTGAAGAGGCTTTGATTGAAGTGGTCAGCAATAATTTCGATCTTCGCCCTGCAGGCATCATCAGGATGCTTGATCTGCGCCGTCCAATTTACAAGCAGACAGCTGCTTACGGCCACTTTGGCAGAAACGACCTTGATCTTCCATGGGAGCGTACGGACAAAGCTGAGATTCTTAAACAGCAGGTTCAAGCTTAATTTTATATTGGTTACATTTAAAGGCCCGGAGTATTTTCTTCGGGCTTTTTTGTTTTTGGAAGAGGAGTTTCGTATGAAGTGGTGTCAAGGAGGGCTCTAGAGACCCAAAGAGCGGGGAATTCAAACGAAACAGGTCACCAAGAAAGGTTCTAGCTGCCCAGAACGCTGGGATATCAGTGGAAAAGGTAACTAAAGAGGGTTCTATCTGTCCAAAATGCAGGGTGGGTAAGCCACAATGGTCACCAAGAAAGACTCTAGCTGTCCAAAGCGCCGGGATTTTCGGGGAAAAGGTCACCAAGAAGGGTTTTAGCTACCCAAGGAGAATTAATTTCAGCAGAAGAGGTTATCAAGCAGGGCTTTAGTAACTAAAGCTCCAAGCTTTTGTCTTTAACCTCGAAGAAAAACCACAAGAAAACTTTCCAATCCCAGTGAAAGGCATACCATTCAAAGAATCCCTCCCAAGAAAGAATAACTGGAAGGGATAATGGGTAAAAAACAGTAGAATCTATTACTTGAGGGGCTTTAGTGATTTATAGTACTGGCCTTTTTCGGCATACTCCCTCGAGATTCTTTGCATCTCACTGATATCATGATCATTTAACTCCCGGATCACTTTTGCCGGGCGGCCGAATGCCAGGCTGTTTGGAGGGATGACTTTTCCTTGCGGGACAAGGCTTCCGGCTCCGATGAAGGCGCCCTCGCCGACTTCAGCATTATCCAAGATGGTGGAGCCCATGCCGATCAGCGCTTTTCTTCTGATTTTACAGCTATGTAGAATGACACTGTGCCCGATGGTAACTTCATCTTCCAGGATAAGCGGGTTATTGGGACTTTGGTGAAGAACTGAGTTATCCTGGATATTGACCTTGCTGCCGATGATGGTAGGAGCCACGTCTCCGCGGATGGAACTGTTGAACCAGACAGAAGATTCTTCCCCGATAACGACGTCTCCCGTAATCGTTACATAATCAGCAATATAGGCGCTATCAGCTATTTTGGGTACTTTACCTTTATATTCATAAATCATTTTGCTTCTCCTTTCAAAAGGCAGTTATAATTAGTCTAAATAAATGGCTGTTTTCAAAAAAAAAGCAGCCGCTGAATACTAGATTCCACTCCGGCCCTCTCTGAAGAATTAATTGTCCTTGGAAGGTCAAAGTTTGTTGCTAGTTGATACTAATTGCGAAAAAATAACCATATTAAGAGGGGTAAAACTGATAAAACCGAAAAGAAAAGAGCTGCTCTGCCTCGATAAAAGATAAAACTCTTAGTATCAGGGAATATCCGAAAGCAACAAAATATACGAAACAGCCTTTAGAAAAAAGCCTAATAAATTGAGTTTAACATAAGTAACGATCATTATTGAATGTTGATTAAGGAGGAATTGCCATGTGGAAATGGGAAACTGAACAGGAAGCGAAGGCGGTCATTGTCATTATTCATGGTGCAATGGAGCATCATGGCCGTTATGGGTGGCTCATTGAAATGTGGCGGACATCAGGCTTTCACGTCATTATGGGAGACCTGCCTGGGCAAGGGATGACTTCGAGGGCTCAAAGAGGACATATCGACTCTTTTGATGAATATATTATCGAAGTGAAGGATTGGGTACAGGCGGCCTATCAATTTGATTTGCCGGTATTTGTAATCGGCCATAGTATGGGAGGTCTTGTTGCTGCGAGGATGATGCAGGAATCTCATATCAATATCGCCGGCCTGATTTTGTCTTCTCCATGTTTGGGATTGGTCGATACCCCTCCGAAGCCGATTGACCTTCTTTCACATATTTTAAATAAGGTAGCGCCGCACGTGAAATTTTCATCAGGATTATCTGTGGATCTTGCTACCCGGAACGCGGATGTCAGGGAAATCGATAGTAACGATTCATTGTATGTAACAAAGGTTTCTGTGCGGTGGTACAGGGAACTGGACAAGGCGATCAAGCAGGCATTTATCAACGTTGGGAAAATGCCCGATATTCCTTTGTTGGTCATGCAGGGCGGAGATGATAAGATTGTAGATAAGTCTTCTGTGAAAAAATGGTTCACTGAACTTTCGCTTTCGGAAATGCACTATAAGGAATGGCCTAAGTTCTATCACGAAATTTTTAACGAACCAGAGCGAGATGAAGTGTTTGAATATGCTAAAACATTCGTGGAAACCAGGTTGAAGACAATCGGATATGTTGTGAAGGATTAATGAAGAATCGTGAGAGGTGAAGAGAATGTCCATACCCACTCATCCCATTTCATTGATGAGTCAAGTTTATCGAAAGGTTTTTCCTGCGGTTCACAGAGAGCTGGCTGTCTGGACTGGAAAAGCCGAAACAATTCCCAACCATGAGTTGAGAACGCAGGCACTCGCCAGTATCCGGCATAAAACCTTTCATTGTGAAGGCGGCTCGATATTGGCTCTGCTGGCGTTAACGGAAAGAGAAAGAGCAATCAAATTTATTGTCGCCTACCAGACCATCAGTGATTATCTGGATAACCTCTGTGACCGCAGTACATCCCTTGATCCTGAAGACTTTTCGGCCCTGCATGAATCCATGAAGGATGCTTTGACGGTCGAGGCACCTTTGAGGCATTATTACCGCCACAGAGAAGACCAGGATGATGGAGGCTACCTGGCCGACCTTGTGCAAACATGCCAATCTGTTTTAAAAGAGGTGCCGGGGTACTCTTCCATCAAGCCTTATTTGCATGAGCTCTGCGATTATTACTGTGATTTGCAAATACATAAGCATGTGAAGCAAGAAGAAAGAACAGACAGGCTTAAAAACTGGTTTCATCAACACAAAGACACCCTGCCGGAAATGGATTGGTATGAATTTTCGGCATGCTCAGGGTCCACCCTGGGAATATTCTGTCTGGTATCATACGCTCTCAGGGAGGATTATGAAAGTGTCCAGGCCGATTCTATCCGAAATGGATACTTCCCTTATATTCAAGGGCTGCACATACTGCTCGACTACTTTATCGATCAGGAGGAAGATATCGAAGGCGGGGATTTGAACTTTTGTTTCTATTATGAGAATGAAGAAGTGTTAAAACATCGTTTGCTTCACTTTTTAAAAAAGGCAGATGAAAATACAAGCCAGCTTCCCCATGCTGACTTTCACCGTTTAATTAATAAAGGCTTAATCGGTGTGTACCTGTCTGATGAAAAAGCCTGGAAGCAGCAAAAGGTGTATTCTTTTTCAAAAGAATTCCTCAATGCGTCTGGCTGGGTGACAAAGTTTTTTTATTACAACGGAAAACTATATAGAAGATTTCAGGGATGGAAAAAAAGTTCCTGATCGAAAAAGATGGCCCGAAAAAGGGTCATCTTTTTTCTATTGTCATGTATTGATAATTCTGATTCTCATCCGTCGTATCTCCTTTAAGCATGTTAGTGGACATTTCTTTTCTCAAAAAAGATAATAATATTCACTAGGAACGAACGAAGGAGTTGGTGAAGTGTGTCTTTAAAGTTAAGTGTGCTGGATCAATCTCCAGTAGCAGAAGGAATGAGTCCTGAAACAGCTCTTGAAAATACGGTAAAGCTGGCACAGCATGTTGAAAAGCTCGGATTCACCCGCTTCTGGGTGTCCGAACATCATGATACTACAAGCCTGGCGGGTTCTTCGCCAGAGGTGCTGATCGCTCACCTGGCAGCCAAAACGGAAAGAATTCGTGTTGGATCAGGAGGTGTGATGCTGCCTCACTACAGCGCATATAAAGTGGCGGAAAATTTCCGGGTGCTGGAAGGATTGAATCCCGGGCGGATCGATTTAGGCATCGGCAGAGCCCCGGGTGGAATGCCGAGAGCTTCTCTTGCTTTAAATAACGGAAGCTATCGCGATGTTGACCAGTATCCTGAACAAATTGATGACCTGCTTGGATATCTGACGGACGAACGTCCAGAAAACAATCCTTATGATGGTCTTCAGGCGTCACCCATCATCAGCACGGTGCCGGACGTATGGATGCTTGGGTCAAGTCCTTCAAGTGCCATGTTGGCGGCAGAGAAAGGCCTGCCTTACACATTCGCACAGTTCATAAATGGGGAGGACGGACCACAGTATACGAACCAGTATCGAAAGCATTTCAAGCCATCAAAATTCCTGGCACAGCCTCAGAACATGGCAGCCGTTTTTGTCATTTGCGCAGAAACGGATGAAGAGGCGGAACGGGTGGCATCAAGCATCGACTTATCAATCCTGATGGTCGAACAAGGCATGCGTTCTAATGGGACACCAAGCCCGGAAACAGCGGCATCCTATCAATACAGTTCTTTTGAAAAAGCGAGGATCAGGGAAAACCGAAAACGCATGGTCGTTGGCAGCCCGGAAAAAGTCAAAAAGCAGCTGCTTGAATTAAGTGAACAATATCAAACAGATGAAATTATGCTGGTAACGATCACTTATGACTTTGACGATAAGCTGAAATCATTTGATTTAGTGGCGGATGCGTTGTTGTGAAGATCATAGTCAGGAATTTGTAAATGGGGTCTACAGTAGAACTGGATAGGGGACACTAGGGGATATGAAAAAAATATCGGCAGCTTGTATGATGTTCCTAAGAAGTACATCAAAAGAGCGCATCAGGGAAGATCCAAAGAGACTTTTAGGCAATTACAATGGGCGCTGTGAAAGAATAGTGTTGTTTTTTAAAAGTTATATTGACTTCTGCTGCTCCGCTTAGCGGGCGTAGGATGGAGCATGCCTTATATTACCAATGGCCATTTAGTTCGTTAATTAGGTATCTAGCGGTATGTGAAATAAGGGTAGTTTTTTCCCTTATTTTTAAGTTCTAGCTCATTTTGGGATGAATAGGGGAAGTTTTTTCCTTTATATTATAAAAAATTCTATTTTTTTCAGTGGTTTAGTTAAATAAGGGAAATTTATTCCCCTATTTTAGCCTTATTTAATGCTTTTTAGTAAATAAGGGAATTTTCTTCCTTTATTTATTATCCCAAGCGCTAACCCTTAAATAAATTCTGCGGTCACTGCCTTGAATAAGCATCTTTCCATAGATGAGTTGATGAAGATCCTTTCAGTCCCGGCAGGCAAATGTTCCAAGAGGGTTCTAAAGCTAAGGTTGTTTTCGCCAATATTGTTGCTTTCGGACTAAGAGTTATATCTTTCATCGAGGGAGAGTAGCTCTTTTCTTTTTCGGTTTTCCCAGTTTTCAACCCTCATAATATGTTTTTTCTCGGAATTAATATCAAATAGCAACAAGTTTACGAAAAGAGCCTTACGAAAAGAGCCAAAGCTAATGAAATGAGCAACAAATTTCAAAGAAAAAAGTCAACTTTTCTTTCAAATTAGAAAGAAAGGTTGACTTTTTCTTTGTTAACCGTTAATAACCAGTAGATTCTAAATTCCGGCAGACTTCAACGAACCCTACTCGCAGGACATTCTTTTATCTTTTCTCCAACGCCACAATGAAAGGCGGATTATTCAGACCGTTCATGAATTGATAGCGAAGCACATGGACATAATTTTGGTCGAGCCTTTCCACATATCTGAGGATATAGTCTCTTTCGACGGCTCCTTCACGGTGTCCGTGGTAAATGACAAGAACAACGATTCCTTCAGGGGCCATCATCTCCAAAAGGTTTTCGATGGCGGTGATCGTCGTTTTCGGTCTGGTAACGATGGTTTTATCGCCTCCTGGCAAATAGCCCAGATTAAATACAGCACCAGTGACCTTGCCATAATGGACAGGAGGAATGACACTGCCGACTGTTTCATGCCCCTGCTTAAAGAGTGTTACCCGCTCCTGCAAACCATGTGTTTGAAGTCTCTCTCTGGTGTTAAACAGAGCGTCTTCCTGCACATCGAACCCGTATACTCGTCCATTTTCTCCGACAAGCTGTGCCAGGAAAAGGGTATCGTGGCCGTTTCCTAGTGTGGCATCTATGGTGATGTCACCAGGTTTTACAGCTGAGGAAAGCAGTTGTCTTGCAAACGGAAGGACTTTTTCGAGCTTCATACTTCCACCTCCGCTTTATAAAATTTTCCCTGCCAGCTGTTCCGGCGCTGCAGCTCAGCGTCTATAGCATTGAGGACATTCCATTTGTTCACGCTCCACATCGGCCCGATCATCAAGTCGATCGGACCATCTCCCGTGATCCGGTGAACAATCATTTCCGGCGGCAGAATTTCAAGCTGATTGCAGACAAGGCTTACATACTCATCAAATGAAAGGAACTCCAGCTGTCCTTTTTCGAACTGTTTTACCATGGGAGTTCCTTTGAGGAGATGCAGAAGGTGAATCTTTATCCCTTGTACATCCAGTTTAGCCACTTCTTTGGCCGTTTCCATCATCATTGTGTAATCTTCCTGTGGAAGTCCGTTGATAATATGAGAACAGACACGAATTCCATGCTTGCGGAGTTTGTTGACACCTTCAACGTAGGTTTGATAATCATGGGCCCTGTTGATCAGGCTGGCTGTTTTTTCGTGGACAGTCTGCAGTCCCAGTTCCACCCATAGATATGTCCGCTCATTCAATTCAGCGAGATATTCGACAACGTCATCAGGCAGGCAGTCCGGCCTGGTAGCAATCGATATGCCGACAACGCCTTCTTGCTTCAGTACTGTCTCATATTTCTCCCGCAGCTCTTCAACAGGCGCATGCGTATTGGTGAAAGCTTGGAAATACGCCATATACTTTCCATCTTTCCACTTGCGGTGCATCCGGTCCTTTATATCGTTGAACTGCTTTTCAAGCGGATCTACTCGGCTTCCGGCAAAATCACCAGAGCCTGCAGCCGAACAGAAGGTACAGCCACCGTAAGCTACTGTGCCGTCGCGGTTGGGGCAATCGAACCCGCCATCAAGAGCTACTTTAAAAACTTTATGTCCAAAATGATTTCTCAAATGATAATTCCAAGTATGATACCGTTTTACATCAGCGGCATACGGAAATGGGTTTGTCTCTTTTATGACAAACACCTCCTTATGTACTCTCTGTGGTCATGATAGAAGCATTTTACCATGAAAGCCCGTCTTATCCAATTACAGCAGGGTTACAGTTGAGTAAGGAATGATTTTCCACTGATGATTCCGATTTTATAACAAACACTAAACAAAGAAGCACAGCTTCATTTAGGAAGTTTTTTGGAGGGATAAAGATGGCGACTAGACAATCTGTGGATGAGTGCTTGCAAAAGTGTGAAGATGCACTCCGTTATGCCCAGCAGCAATATAAATCAGGAGCGAAACAAGAGCATTACCATGATCAAGAGTACACAGATGCCATGCAGATGGTTGAAGAGGCCGTCAATGATATCAGGCATCTGGCAAACAGCGCAAATTCTCAGCAGCGTGAACAACTGCACAGAATGCGCTTGCAGCTTCAGCAATTCCAAAATGAAATGGTCCTGTTAGACCATGATCCTGATTCAGTGGGAGGGAAATTGCATTGAAGAAGCGGTCTAAGCAAAATAACCCCGAGCAGAAAACAAGGAATGCCGAACGAAACCTCGATACCGAGTTTGGTAAAGAGTACAATCCGGTAAAAGAGGCTAAGAAGCGGTATGAAGAGCATGGCCAGCCGGTGAAATCCAAAAACCGGGAATTGGATAATAAGTAATAAACTGAGTGCTTCTCCTTAACCAGAGAAGCACTTTATGTTGTCTGGAAATTCACCTTTTGGTTATTTTGAAAAATTCTTATGAGTGGAAACGTGCTATTAATAATGGCTGTTTTCGTGAAAAATGTGGCTGCTTTAATCAAAATGAATTTCCGCTCAAGGCGGACGACTCCGCGGGCCGCTACAACTAGAATGGGGGTCTCACCTTGCTTCAAAAGTGGAAGCGCCTTGGTCAGTCCCGACAGGCAAATAACCGCAAGGAGCTAGATGACTGCTAGTCCCGCAGGAGATTGTACGCCTTCCGCTTCAATCCTCTACGTAAAGGGAAATGAAGGTAAGGTTGCAATACTACGGGGAGTAGTTCATTTCTTTTGGCATACAAGCGGCTTTCTTAGGAAGTTAATATAAAATAGCAACAAAGTTTGCGAAAAGAGCCTTACAAATAGAAAACGAAGCTGAGATGGCACGATTAAGCAAGAAACGTACCATCAATAATAAAAAAACGAGCTGAGTCCTATATTAAAAATTCACCTAACTTTTGCTGCCCAAATAAGTCAGAAAATAAAAATCAATGATTGGGCTCGCAAGGACGCAATAATGAAAGAAAGCATACTTAATTGCAATGTTTTTTGAATAAATTCAGCCATAATTCAGCCCAAATTCAACCATTTCGGGATTTGTGTAATATGCTTCTATCCAAATATAATAGGATTAATATGTAAGTTTTAATTAAAATGTTGAACACTTGGAGGGCAAACTTAATTGGGGATAGAGTTGTTAATACTTTTCATTCTTATCGTGCTGAATGCTTTTTTTGCCGCATCAGAAATTGCTTTAATTTCTTTGAATGACAATAAGGTAAAGATGGAGGCAGAGAAGGGGGACAAAAAAGCGATCCTTCTTCATAACCTGTTATCAGAACCTAGCCGGTTTCTGGCGACGATCCAAATAGGGATTACATTAGCAGGTTTCCTTGCGAGTGCTTTCGCAGCCGAGAGTTTTGCAGGCAGGCTGACTAGCTTCCTGCTCGACATGGGGGTGCCTGTTTCAGCAGCATTGTTAGAAACGATTTCGGTCGTCGTTATCACTCTCATACTTTCCTACTTTACGCTTGTGCTGGGAGAGCTGGTACCCAAAAGGCTTGCATTGCAAAAAGCAGAAGGGATTTCCCGCTTTGCCGTGGTCCCGCTTTCTGTTCTTTCAAAGATTTCAGATTTCTTCTCCTTTCGTTAAGTTGCTGACCTTATCAACCAACACGATTGTCAGGCTTTTTGGGGTGGACCCGAATGCAGAGGATGAAAATGTGACAGAGGAAGAGATTAGAATGATGGTTGATGTTGGAAAAGAAAAGGGCACGATACAGGAAAATGAAAAAATCATGATCAACAATATCTTTGAATTAGACAACAAAGACGTTGCGGACATCATGACCCATCGAACAAATATTGTGGCCATTCCTTATGATTTAAACCTTAAGGAAACAGCTCATATCGTAAATGTTGAAAGATATACGCGTTTCCCTGTTTATGAAGAGAATCTGGATAGAATCATCGGAATCCTCCATGTGAAGGACCTCATTCAGTTCCTTGAAGATGGCGGGGAAGAAACATTTGACCTGAAGACACTTGTTCGAAATCCATATTATGTACTGGAATCCAAAAGCATTGATTCACTATTTGCGGAAATGCAGAAAAACAATACACATATGGCGATTGTAATAGATGAATACGGTGGAACAGATGGTGTTGTGACGATAGAAGATATCATGGAGGAAATCGTCGGAAGTATCTCGGATGAGTATGATGAACCTGAGCTGGAAGAGGATGAAATAAATCAACTAGACGAAGAAACCTTTATGATTCTGGGATCTACCAATCTGTATGAAGTGGAAGAAGTACTGAAGGCTGATTTGCCAATTGAAGATTTTGATACATTAAACGGTTTTGTTCTAGGTCAACTGGGCTTCATTCCGAATGAGAGTGAGCGACCTGTCGTCAAGTTCAATAACATCGAGTTCTCCATTGAGGAAATGGACGATAAGCGGATTACCAAAATCAAAGCCTCAGTAAAAGAAGAGAGTGTCATTGATTCGAAAATATAAAAAAATCCAGTTTGGACCGCAATGGCCAAGCTGGATTTTTTAAATGATAGGCTCTTTTCGTAAACTTTGTTGCTATTCTATACTAATTTCGCAAAAAACCCTATTACGGAGATGAATTCTGGTAACACCGAAAAGAAAAGAGCTGCTATTCCCGTTTAGAGTCAAAACTCTTAGTATCCGGGGAAAAATCCGGCTCTTGGGATTTTTCCGAAAGCAACAATATCTACGAAAACAGCCAAATGATAAGATAGCATTTCTTCATAGGGATCAAGGGAGCGTTTTAAATCCTGCTCCAGCGCCTCGGTGTCAAATAACCTTTGAAGACTAAAAGGATAGACCGCTTTTTTTTCTCAGAGAACATTTCGGCGCTGAACGGGGCGCTTGCGCTTTTGTAATGCTAATTCACTTTTGTCTTACGTCCCACAATCTGAGGATTGACCTCGCCCTTTGCTTCAATCTAATTCACTAAAGCATCAAGGTCCACTACTTCAATCGTACGGTTGTTGACTGCGGCCAAGATGGCGTATCCGTCACCGCCGCCTGCCATATAATTATTGACCATCAAATTCACGGTTCCCCACAGTTCCAATATCGAATCCACGACGGTTTAAGATATCGATTGTCGCCTCATCCTGAAGAAGGGCAGAGACGGGAGAACTCGCTCCGACTGCATCACCTGCTTGAACCATGAAAGTGTTGTCTACTTCGGCTTCCTTTTGTTTCAGGTAGGCTGCCAGCTATTCAATGCCGCCTGCATTGTTTTTGCTGTTGAACATAACCAGCTGGCCATGCAGATCATTGATTCCCAGCAAGAGCGATGGGGAATTCTACAATATATTTTCCATATCCATCAGAAGCTTCTGAAATAAATTCAATGGTGTCATCCTCAGAAAGAGCCTGCTGCGCTGACATGGATGTTTCGAATGTCACGTTGACCCTTGAGCTGACCGGTGCAAACTTCCAGTTTCCATCCGCTGTTGGATCAATGGAGCCAAGATCACGGATATAGTCGATGATGGCCTGGCGGTTTTCATCAGGATACATTTCAGTTTGAGTACTATTTTTAACACCAGGGAATGTTCCGTTTGCACGGTAGTTATTCGTTACCACAAGGAATTCCTGGTCAAGGTTGACTGGTTTGCCATCGTACTGGAGGTTTTTGATACGGTTAGCATCTCCGTTGACGAGGTTTCCTGTGCCATCGTATTTAGCAGGTTCTGTAACATCAATTTCATACGTTACCCCATCAATGACATCATAGTTGTAAGTCGGGAAGCTTGAGTCGATCAACGGCTGCTCGCTGCTTGCACTCTCGTCAATCTGTTTGAATTGCCCTGCAGACATTTCAAGCCATTCCTTCACATCTGCTCCAGTAATTTTCACTGTTGCTACAGTATTTGGATAAAGGTAAAGGTCTGCTACGTTTTTGATGGCGATTTGGCCTTCAGGGATATAAGTATAGTAGCTTGCTCCGTTTCTGCCTCCTGCCTTGAATGGTGCACCTGCAGACAAGATTGGAAGGTCCGATTCAACGGTTCCCGCCAATTGTTTTTCAATGTACCACTTCTGGGCGTTGGTCACGATTTGAATGGACGGGTCGTCCTGTACAAGGGCGAAATAACTGTGTATATCCGCAGTCGTTGTTCCGACAGGCTGATTTACATAGTTGACGGTTCCTTCATGTGCTTCTTTTACCGCATCAAGTATTTCCTGGTCAGCTTCTACTAATGCTTTTTTTTCTACTTTGTCGTAAATCCCTCTTAAGTTTGTTTCAGAGCTTTTCACCTTCCATTTGCCTTTTACTTTTTCAATCGTAAGGTCCATGACTCCGAGTTGATTGCCCCAGCTTCCTGGCATGACAACAGGCACTCCATTGATAGTCCCTTTATCGGCATCAACACCTGGAAGGCTTGTGAAGTCCCCAGGGAAGTTCAAGTGATTATGACCGGAAATGATGGCGTCTACACCGTCCACTTTTGTCAGGTCATAGGCGGCGTTTTCTTCCAGCTCCACTCTTTGCTCATCACCGATACCGGAGTGTGAAAGGACAACGATTAGGTCCGCTCCTTCTTTTTTCATCTTAGGTATGTTCTTTTCAACTGAATCCACAACATCTTTTGTGATGACCTTGCCTTCAAGGTTAGCCTTGTCCCACTGAACAATTTGAGGAGTGACAGCACCGATGACCCCGACTTTGATCACCTTGGTTCTGCCAAAAGTATCTACAACTTTCTTCTTAATAATTTCATATGGCTTCACATAGTGTTTATCATTTGAAGGATTATTGTCACCATCATCTTTGTAGACATTGGCACTTACGTATGGAAACGGAGAATCATCCAAAACTTCATCAAGATAATCCATTCCGTAATTAAACTCATGGTTTCCTAGTGTTGCGGCATCATAGTCCAATAGTTCCATTGCCTGGAAGACTGGATGTGTTTCACCCTCTTCCAAGACATCTACTTTTGCTTTGTAATCACCAAGTGGATTTCCTTGAATCAGGTCACCGTTATCAAACAGGAGGGTATTCTCTTTTTCAGCCCTGGCCTGCTTGATGAGTGTTGCCGTTTTAGCCAATCCGAATTCGTCAGTAGATGCATCTTTATAGTAATCATAATTATAGAGGTGTGTGTGTATGTCGGTAGTTCCTAATATTCTTAATTCTACTTCGTGTTTACCAGCATGATCCGGCTTCTTGGCCATCACGGTTTCCCATGACATCGGCGAAGCAAGTATAGATAATGCCATGGCAGTTACGGCTGCTGTTCTTCCAACTGTACGGAAGGTTTTTTTCAAGTTGTCCATCCCCTTAAATAATAGTTTTTTTGTATATATTGTTGCTTCCGGAAATCCCCGGATACTAAGGTTTCTCTCTCCAAACAGAGGGAGTAGCTCTTTTCGTTCTTGCTTACCAGGATATTACTGGTGAAATATAGCGTTATTTACAAATTCATATTAGATAGCAACAAAGTTTACGAAAAGAGCCTAAACAATAGATTGAATTCCAACTTTAATTATAGGTGTTTATAGATTTGTGGAAATGGTCGAATAGTTGCGAGTTTTGCAATCTTTTACAGAATCAAATTGAAAAAAATAGGAAGATGGAACCGCTCTCCGAGAAAACTATTAATCATTAAGGTTCATCTCTTCATGTTCGTGGTAAAGAAAATTAGCAGCTCTATTAAAGGAGGATGATTATGGAAGGACTAAAAGAACTTTTAAAAGAGTTACTTTTAATCAATAGTTCGACAAAACAAGGAAGCAACAAGGCAATTGAGTTCTGCGGTCAATGGCTGGAGGAAAATGGACTGCCGGTAAACATCATAGAAAACAATGGCTATAAAATGCTGGTATCCGAAGTAGGAAGTGGAGATAAGACGGTTATTTTCAACGGCCATATTGATGTAGTAAGCGGTAAAGAGGAGCAATTCATTCCACGTGAGAAGAATGAAAAGATCTATGCGCGCGGTTCTGCTGACATGAAGGCGGGAGTTGCTTGCATGATGAAGGCCATGGCTGCTTTGAAGGATGAGGAACTCGATACCAATATCCAGCTGCAAATCGTTTCTGATGAAGAAATCGGCGGCTTTAATTGCACGGGCCATCTGGTCGAAGAAGGCTATACAGGCGACTTTGTCATTTGTTCGGAACCGACACAGCTTGGAATCGCCCTTCAGGCAAAAGGAGTATTGAGGCTGAACATTGAGGTGGAAGGCATCCCGGCCCATGGAAGCAGGCCGTGGGAAGGTGAAAACGCGATAGAAAAGGCCTATGAAGTTCATCGGAAAATAAAGGATTTGCCGTTTATGAAAGAAAGCTCTGACTACTATCCGACTCCATCCCTCAACCTCGCTATGATTGAAGGGGGAGATGCCTATAATAAGGTACCTGGAAATTGTATGCTGAAGTATGACATCCGTTACCTGCCGGAGCAAACAAAGGATGATGTCGTGAAGCAGATTGAAAATGCGATTGACAGCTCGGTGTTCGTCAGCATGTTCAGTGAGCCGGTAAGAACGGATATAGAGGACTACTATGTGCAAAAAATCAAAGCCGCTGTTGAAGAAAATACAGGAACAGAAGCTGTATTCTTCGGACAGCACGGAGCGGCTGATACCCAATTTTTCGCACAGCTTGGCATTCCGGCAATCGAATTTGGACCAGTCGGGGAAAACTGGCATGGAAACAAAGAAAATGTTGAGATTGATTCGCTTTATATATATCAGAAGATGCTTGAGGACTTTGCTCATAGTGTGTAGATAGGTTGATTTACGGATTAGTTTGTGAGTCAAAAATATACAACATGAAAAGGGAGTGGCAAATCGCATTGATTTTGTCACTCCCTTTTATTTGATTAAGAATATTAACACTCAAAAAGTCGATTTCCATTGTTAAGGAAATCGGCTTTTTTTAATTGGATTATAAACGTTTAACGATAAGTGTTAAAAGCTATTGACTATTCAGTTGAACTGTAATAACTTATTATTAAGTTGAACTATATAGTCGAACTGAATAGAGGGTGAAAGTATGAAACATAAATTATTGCCGTTATCTGAAACCATGCACTATATTTTATTGGCTCTGCGTGAACCGCTCCATGGATATGCCGCCATGCAGAAGATAGAAAAATTAAGCAATGGCAGCGTTATATTAGCGGCTGGTACGTTATATGGGGCGATTGAAAACTTGAATAAGCATGGCTGGATTGAACCTGTTGGAAATTCCGGCCGGAAAAAAATCTATATGATTACTTCAGAAGGAAAAGCCGTTTTGAAAATAGAACAAGAAAGGCTTTTGCATATTTTATCCTTGTATGAAGGAAGTGAATGAAGTGAAGAAGTTTAAACTGTTCTTTAATATCGAGAATGAAGAGCAATGGCTGAACGAGCAATTACAGAAAGGCTATCGCTGCACCCATATTAGTGGATTGGGAATTTACACATTCGAACAAACGGACAAGAGATATGTCATGCGGCTTGATTATCAAGATAATCTGCCTAAGGAAAAGCTCGCAGAATACAAAGGGATTTATGAGGATTTTGGGTGGAACTATTTAAAGGGACCTTGGCTCAGCGGCATACGGTATTGGCAAAAAGAAGACGATGATCAAAATGAAATCTTCTCTGACCGGCAATCACAGGGTCAATATTATAGAAGATTGATGAATTATTCCTTTTGGCTGGGCACTGTGTTTTTGGCTTATTCATTTATGCTCTACAGCGATGCTGAGTTATATCATGAAGGGCTGTGGAGCATGGACGGCTCATTATTTTGGAAAGCATTCTTATTTGAAACTCCATTTGTCCTCATGAAGCTGCTTCCCGCAATTATGGCGGCCTTTTTTTGGAGAAGTTACTTCAAAGCTTATCGAAAACATTCGCTGTTAAAAGAAACATAAACCGAGGAGTTGTAGGGGTTCTGGCAGAAGTAGTGATCGTCCGCCGAACAGCATGGAACTTCAGGGAAAAGTAAAACAAAGGAAATTGAAAAGGTAAAAAGGAAAACCGGTGCGGGGAAAAAGGAAATTAAAGCAAAAGCTGTCAGCTGCCCTTCAAAGCCTTCCCAGATAATCATGCTGATGACCAGTTCCAAACCCGCTTAGAAGCCCAGTCTTTTTTGGAATTATCTCTCTATTCCAAAGTGTATTGCGCAGTGCTCTGAAAAGCCCTATAATTCATTTTGGGAATCGAAATATCTCAGGGAAGGGAAGCGTTCTTTATGCCTAAATCATTGTGGCTGCTGATTGCCGGTATGATGGTAAATGTCACGGCAGCATCGTTCTTATGGCCGCTGAATGCGATATATATTAATTCACATCTCGGAAAGTCGTTATCAGTCGCGGGATTGGTCCTTATGCTGAATGCCGGGGCAAGTGTCATCGGAAATCTGTTTGGAGGAAGCCTCTTTGATAAAATCGGTGGATACCGTTCAATTTTAACGGGAATCATCATTACGTTGCTGGCTCTTGTCGGAATGAATTTTTATCACGGATGGCCGCACTATATTATATTTCTTGCAATCGTCGGTTTTGGTTCTGGGATTGTTTTTCCATCAGTCTACGCCATGGCAGGATCTGTCTGGCCTGAGGGCGGACGCAAATCATTCAATGCCATCTATGTTGCGCAGAATGTCGGTGTCGCGGTCGGTGCCGCACTCGGAGGGTTCGTTGCTTCTTATTCCTTTCAATATATCTTTCTAGCAAACTTGATTATGTATGTTGTCTTCTTCTTGATCGCCTTCTTTGGCTACAAGAACATCAGTGTGAATACCGGAAAGCAGACTTCAGTGATCCAAGAAGGTGCTTTTATTAAAAATAAAGCTAAATTCACAGCATTGATCTTGATCTGTTCAGCCTATATCCTGTGCTGGATCGGCTATGTGCAATGGCAGTCGACCATCGCAAGCTATACGCAGGAAATCAATATCAGCCTGAAGCAATACAGCTTGCTGTGGACCATCAATGGAGGATTGATCGTCCTGGCACAGCCGATTCTGTCCAAGATCATCCGCCGCTTTGAAAATAACTTAAAGATGCAGATTCAGATTGGAATTGTCATTTTCATGATTTCGTTCGGTGTGGCTGCGACGGCCGAAGCTTTCCAGATGTTTGCGATCGCGATGATCATTATGACCATTGGGGAAATGCTCATCTGGCCGGCAGTTCCTACCATTGCCAATGACCTTGCTCCAAAGGGCAGGGAAGGATTCTACCAGGGGATTGTCAACAGTACAGCTACTGGCGGAAGGATGATCGGACCAGTATTAGGCGGGCTGCTTGTGGATGGTTTCGGGATTTCATTCCTATTCACCGCTTTAATTGGATTATTTGCCGTTGCAATTATCTTTACAGCAGTCTATGACAAGTCTCTTAAGAAGAAAGAAGCAGTATCAGTATCACTCTCTTAATCAAAAGGACTTTTCTCTATTTGATAAGTAGTTCAGTTTAAAGGTGCAATATGTAAATCTTTTAGCCTACGAATTAACAACATTATTTGTAGGCTTTTTTTATTGTTAATACGGCTTATCTTTTGCTTTTAAATGTGTTTTCGCACCTAAAATCGTATTACGATTTGAGAACACTGAAATAAATATTGAAGCCTTTTGATTTGCTTGGCGAATTCACTTGCGGAATGGTATCAAAAACCATAAAGAATTTTAAAGTTCGGACCAAATGAGAACCAGCACCATGAGCTTATAGCATAAGGGAAGAAATTTCCCTTATTTTAAAAATGTCGGAAAAAACAGGTAAAATAGAGGAAGGTTTTTCCTCTATTTTACTAAAAAAACATGAAAATAGGGTTGCGGAGCATGCTTAACGGAAAATTCTTCCCTTATTTACCTCTCCCCAGCAATTTTCCTTTATTTAAGTTCCCTTCCTTTGGTGACTTACTCATTTAATAAAATTTTGACGTATGCATAGTAAAAAAGCAGACCATTTTGGACTGCTTTTTCTAGTTTTGTCCTCCAAAACTGAAGAATAGTCCTGTTTTTTATTCCCTGTATCTAGGGGCTGGTACTACAAAAAATTACATTTGAACCGTCCGCGGCTTCTCTTTTTGTAACCCAAGTTTTCTTAGCCCTCCAAGATCTAAAATGCTGAAACCTACTTTAGAGAAAATAGGTAAAATAATAAATGCAAGGATCTCAATTCCACTTTGAGTAAGACCCAAACCAGATGGCCCTAATAACCAAACCGTCGGATAAGTAAACCAAAAAGCGGTAAGGTATAAGGGAGTATGGTCATAGTGTTTACCTAATTGTTTATTCGAGGATTTCGCTATTTTTCTTAAAGGATACCAGATGATATACAGGATTATCAGAAGTGCCAGCACCCCTAGAGAATACCATATGTATTTTTGAGCTCCAGTAGAAAAATCTGCGATTAAACCTGTGAGGATCATAAACACATCTGCTCCTATGAGGGAACCGATTAGAGCCTTATCTTTCTCCTTTTTATAGAACATTGCTGTAAGTGCCAAAGCAAGGAGCAATAAGGGGGGAGTTACAACCCAATCCAGGTATCGGGCAAAGTATATTACTCTTTCATTTGATTCAAGAAAGCCCTGCCCTAAAGCAATTGACAAATAGGCGGCCCCTGACCAGCAAGGAATGAAAGTAGCTATTACATATTCATACCGTGGTACGCCTTGAGGATTTCTGCTTAACACATAAAAATAAACAGCTCCTGCTGCCATAATGATAAAGTAAACCCAATGCAGAGTGTAGATCATACTCATTCCTCCAAAATCGTAATTGAAGCATATCTAATAGTATGGAGGAATGCTGAATGTTTCATACTCAAATATAAGTAGTATTACTTTTTACAGACTCGAATATTCAAACACCAATTCGTCTTTAAAGAAGGCTGTTTTCGTATATAATGTTGCTTTCGGTTATCCCCATATACTAAGAGTTTTAACTCTAAACGGGGAAGGGCTGCTCTTTTCTTCGCGGTGTTACCAAATTTTATCGAAATTATTAGTATCAAATAGCAGCAAAGCTTATGAAAAGAGCCTTAAAGAAAATATTTATCTATTTAGGCTTGCAACTCCGTATACTTTTGCATAAAATAGTGAATACAATAGTTGTATAGAATTCAACGTTGATAAGGAATAGTAGTGATGAGGAACCGTTTTAGAGAGTTGACGGCAGGTGCAAGTCAACCGGATACCATCATGAACTCGCCTTTGAGTTGCGGGTGTGAACCTAAGTAATGCCTGCCGTTTTCCGCGTTAAGGATGGAATCAAGTGAGTGCGTGTACACTAATCTGGGTGGTACCGCGGGAGTTTATCAAAGACCTCTCGTCCCAATTATTATTTATTAATAATTGGGGCGGGAGTTTTTTTGTTTTTTAATGGTTTTAAAGGGTTATGCTTTTCAGTATAAAAATGGGTTTTTCTACAGAGTTGATTGGAGCGGAAGGATGAGCGACCTCCTGCGGGAGCAGCGGGCAGGTGAGACCCCACAGGCAAAGCCGAGGATGCTCACCGACCGCCCTGAGGAGTCGAGCATCCTGTAGCGGAAATCAACGAACCCTTTTAGGAAAAGCAAAGTGATTGAAACAGTAATTTATTTTTTATCAAAAAAGGAGGTTCCCCACAATGAGCTTTAACCACAAAGACATCGAACAAAAGTGGCAGCATTATTGGGAAGAACAAAAAACATTCAAAACTGAAACCGAAAAGGATAAACCGAAATTCTATGCACTGGATATGTTTCCGTATCCATCAGGTGCCGGCCTCCACGTAGGGCACCCGGAAGGATACACGGCGACAGATATCCTTTCCCGCATGAAGAGAATGCAGGGATACAATGTCCTTCATCCGATGGGCTGGGATGCATTCGGCCTGCCGGCAGAGCAGTATGCGCTTGATACTGGTAACGACCCGGCAGAATTCACTGAGAAGAACATCAACACATTCCGCCGCCAAATCAAGGCTCTTGGATTTTCTTATGATTGGGACCGCGAAGTCAATACAACGGATCCTCATTACTATAAATGGACACAGTGGATTTTTACAAAGCTTTATGAAAAAGATCTTGCTTATGTCGATGAAGTTGCCGTTAACTGGTGCCCTGCACTTGGAACGGTTCTGGCAAACGAAGAAGTCATTGATGGGAAGAGTGAGCGCGGCGGACATCCAGTAGAGCGCCGTCCGATGAGGCAGTGGATGCTGAAAATCACGGCTTATGCAGACCGCCTTCTTGAAGACCTTGAAGAGGTTGACTGGCCGGAGAGCATTAAAGACATGCAGCGAAACTGGATCGGCCGTTCTGAAGGAGCGGAAGTCAACTTTGCCATTGCTGGCACTGATAAGAAGTTCACTGCATTCACAACCCGCCCCGACACCCTTTTCGGTGCAACGTATGCCGTGCTGGCTCCTGAACATGGGCTGGTGGACGAAATCACAACGAGCGAGCAAAAAGAAGCGGTTGCTGCTTATATTGATAAAGTGAAAACGAAGAGTGACCTTGAGCGTACAGACCTTGCAAAAGATAAATCAGGCGTTTTCACTGGCGCCTATGCGATCAACCCGATCAACGGCGAGAAAATGCCGATCTGGATTGCCGACTATGTATTGATGAGTTACGGAACAGGCGCGATCATGGCGGTTCCAGCGCATGATGAAAGAGATTATGAATTTGCGAAAAAATTCGAGCTTCCTATCAAAGAAGTTGTAGCCGGCGGAAATGTGGACGAAGAAGCGTACACAGGCGACGGTGAGCATGTCAATTCTGATTTCCTTAATGGTCTTGGAAAAGAAGAGGGAATCACAAAAGCAATCGAGTGGCTTGAAAAAGAAGGTGTCGGTGAGAAGAAAACGACTTACCGCTTGAGAGATTGGCTGTTCAGCCGCCAGCGTTATTGGGGCGAGCCGATTCCGGTCATCCACTGGGAGGACGGCACGACAACGACAGTTCCTGTTGAAGATCTGCCGCTGACACTACCTAAAACGACGGAAATCAAGCCTTCGGGAACTGGTGAATCACCTCTTGCCAATATCAGCGAGTGGGTCAATGTCACAGACCCTGAAACAGGGAAAAAAGGACGCCGTGAAACGAATACCATGCCGCAATGGGCGGGAAGCTGCTGGTATTACCTTCGCTACATCGATCCTTATAATGAGGAGGCACTTGCGAGTGAAGAGAACCTGAACCACTGGCTGCCGGTCGACATGTACATCGGCGGAGCAGAGCATGCTGTGCTCCACTTGCTGTATGCACGTTTCTGGCACAAATTCCTTTACGATATCGGCGTAGTGCCAACAAAAGAGCCATTCCAAAAGCTGTTCAACCAAGGGATGATCCTCGGGGAAAACAACGAAAAGATGAGTAAATCCAAAGGAAACGTCGTGAATCCAGATGAGATTGTTTCCTCTCATGGTGCCGATACTCTTCGTATGTACGAAATGTTCATGGGACCTCTGGAAGCTTCAATCGCTTGGAGTGAAAACGGATTGGACGGTTCCCGCAGATTCCTTGATCGTGTATGGAGACTTCTAGTAGACGAAAATGGAAGCATCAGCGAAAAAGTCAAAGACGAAACGAACAAAGATCTCGAAAAGAGCTACCACCAGACCGTGAAAAAAGTGACAGAAGACTTCGAAGGACTTCGTTTCAACACAGGAATTTCCCAGTTGATGGTCTTCATCAACGACGCTTACAAAGCAGACGTACTTCCAAAAGAGTACATTGAAGGCTTCGTTAAAATGCTTGCACCTGTTACTCCGCATCTTGCCGAAGAACTGTGGAGCAAGCTTGCCCATGAAGGAACATTAGCTTATGCAGAGTGGCCTTCATATGATGAGTCAAAGCTTGTCAGCAACGAAATCGAAATTGTGTTCCAGGTGAATGGAAAAGTTCGTGCCAAACTGACTGTCCCACGCGACATCAGTAGAGATGAACTTCAGGAAATTGCCCTTCAAGATGGAAAGGTTCAGGAGTTTATCGAAGGCAAGACTGTACGCAAGGTGATTGCTGTTCCTGGCAAACTTGTTAACATCGTAGCAAACTAATTAATCCCGGCCGGCGCTTTTGGTGCCGGCCTTCTTATTTTTCCCGTGCATAGAGCTCTGATATAATGAAAAAATAATGAAGAAAGGTGGGTACATATTGAGCTATAAAACAATCACAACAGATGAATTGAAGAAAATGCTGGATGAGGGAGCGAATCTTGATCTTGTCGACGTTCGTGAAGACGAAGAAGTAGAAGAGGGCATGATCCCAAAAGCAAAACACATCAAAATGGGAGATATTCCAGAATCTCTTGATCAGTTCGATAAGGACAAAGAGTACATCCTCATCTGCCGTTCCGGCAACCGCAGCGGCAAAGTCAGCCAGTTCATGCATGACCGCGGCTTCAAAGTCGTCAACATGGAAGGCGGCATGCTCGAGTGGGAAGGCGAAACACAGCCAAAGGACAAATGCGTTTAAGTTAGTTGGAAGCACGCTCTCGAGCGTGCTTTTTTTGTTTTGCTTGGGGCAGGGGCTTGTGGTGAGGAACATAAGGTGCGGAATGTTCGTGTCGAAATTTGTCGCTTGGTCGATAAATCTGGATTTACGCCGATAAAAGTCGTGAAAACGCCGATAAATCCAAAATTACGCCGATAAAAGTTAAAAAGCGCCGATAAGTTAAAGCGGTTCGCCGATAAACTTTCCAGAACTAGCAGATTTTAGTCCTTTAACGCGCTAAGAGGGACAGTCACTCTCAGCACTTTAAAGGGGTAAAGTGAAGTTTTTCAAAAGAAAATGGGACTTTTCACAAGCGGCAATCGTCTGTTAAGTGAAAATACGATTTATGGTGGTGTGATATGACAAAGAGTGCTGAACAGGGTGCAGGAAAAGAGCGATCAATCAGAGACCTCGTCACCGAATACGGCGAGGATGTTAAGAGGCTGATTTACTCATACGTGAAAAGCTGGAGTGCGGCAGAGGACTTGGTACAGGAAGTATTCATCACTGTTTTTCAAAAGATGGATACCTTGGAAAAGGAAAACTCAGCAAAAGCATGGATTCTATCTATTGCGGCCAATAAAGCGAAGGATTATCTCCGAAGCTGGCATTATAAGAAGCTATTGTTAACGAATACTTTCTCCTCAAATTCAAAAACAGAGAGCCCCGAACACTACTTGCTGAAACAGCAGCAGAAAACAGAGTTGAGTGAAGCAGTATTTGCTCTTCCGGTGAAATACAGGGAAGTCATCATATTTTTCTATTATCAAGAGTTAAAAATTGAAGAAATATCAGAAATACTTGAAATGAATTCTTCTACGATCAGAACCAGATTATCCCGTGCCCGTGACCTTTTGAACCAAAAGCTTGGAGGCGATCTCTATGAATAATAAGCGAATTCATGATGCAATTCACAATCATATCGGAGAAGGACGGGTTTTTTCTAAAGAAGAGGAAAAGGAACTGCTCACCAAGATAGAGGACAATCACACTCTCCTGCCAAAGAGAAGATGGTTTCCCGAGTTAGTAGGCTGGGGTCTCGCAGGTGCGGCGGTTCTACTGGTACTTGGCATAATAGGCAGCCAGACTGGAATCCTGCCATTTTCGGCAGACAGGCAGCCTGATAGATTGGATACTTCTCTTTTGAAAGAAAGTGTAAGTGAAAGCACTGGGCCTGATGGGTTGTCTGATGAGCAGAGGGAAGAAATAGAAAGCAGGCAGCCCAAACTTTATAATGCAGATTCAGTTGAGGATGCTCTAAATGCGTTGCCATTCCAATTGACACTGCCGGAAAACCTTCCTTTTGAAGCAGAGTTTATCGTGGATGGAATCTATGACTGGCATTTCCAATCGAATTCAGATGGGAAAGATATTTCAGTGGAATTTAGGGCAGCCAATGGCGTTGAGGTCATTTTTGTTGAAGCCTTTGATTTTGATAAGGAGTTTATAGGACAGGGAAATCAGTCTCTTGAGCAAGTAGAACTCAAAAAAGGAGTATCAGGCGAATTAAATATAGGAGAAGATGGGGGAACAATGAAATTTGAGAATAAAGAAGGTATTGATATCAACATCTACATTTCAAATTCTGAAAAATATGATACGCGTGAAGTGTTGATAGACCTTGCTGACCAGATGATTAAGTGAATTGAGAAAAAGGATGCCCCTTATCAAAAACGGGCATCCTTTTTCTATTTAATAAGCTCTAGCCCAATAAACAAGCTGGTTCGCTTCCTTGCCGCAGCATACACAATCATTTGAAACTTTCTCTTCTTCAAACGGTATGCAGCGTGAGGTTGCACCAGTTTCTTCTTTGATTTTGTCTTCACAAACCTGGTCACCACACCACATGGCTTTGATGAATCCTTTGTTGGAATCCAATTTTTCCGCAAATTCTTCAAAGTTCAAGGCAATGCTTGTTTTTTCCTCTCGGTGTTTAAGAGCTTTTTCAAACAGGCTGTTCTGTACGTCATCGAGCAGATCGGCGATTTTGCTTTCCAGCTCATCAAGGCTGACCGTCACTTTTTCCCCAGTATCTCGGCGTGCAATGACGACTTGGTTATTTTCAATATCCCGAGGGCCGACCTCCAGACGAAGAGGAATTCCTTTCATTTCATATTCATTAAACTTCCAGCCAGGCTTTTTATCACTGGCATCGATACCTACCCGAACGGTACCTGCTAATCTGTCTTTCAGGTTGTAGGCAAAGTCCAATACGCCTTCCTTGTGCTGGGCAATTGGCACGATCATCAATTGAGTCGGAGCAGCTTTTGGCGGAATGACAAGGCCGCGGTCATCACCATGGACCATGATCATCGCTCCAATAATTCGGGTAGTGAATCCCCATGACGTTTGCTGCACATATTGAAGATTGCCTTCACGGTCGGAGAACTGGATGCCGAATGCTTTGGCAAACCCGTCACCTAGATGGTGGGAGGTCCCGGACTGCAATGCTTTTCCATCGTGCATCAGGCTTTCGATGGTATAAGTGTATTTGGCTCCTGCGAACTTTTCTTTTTCTGTTTTTTGTCCTTTGATGACAGGGATGGCGAGAATGTTCTCACAAAGCTCCGCATATACCTCAAGCATTTTTACTGTTTCATCATGAGCGTCTTCATCTGTTTCATGGCATGTATGGCCCTCTTGCCAAAGAAATTCAAGAGTGCGCAGGAACGGTCTCGTTGTTTTTTCCCACCTTACAACGTTTGCCCATTGATTATATAGCTTTGGAAGGTCACGGTATGAATGGATGATGTTTTTATAGTGCTCGCCGAACAGGACTTCTGATGTCGGGCGGACACAGAGACGTTCCTGAAGTTCTTCTTCACCGCCGTGCGTGACCCAGGCGACTTCTGGAGCGAACCCTTCAATGTGATCTTTCTCTCGCTGCAGAAGGCTTTCCGGTATGAAAAGAGGCATGTAAACATTCTCGTGCCCGGTTTCTTTTATTCTTTTATCGAGTGCATCTTTGATATTTTCCCAAAGAGCATAGCCGTAGGGGCGGATGATCATTGACCCCCGGACACTGGAATAATCGATCAATTCAGCTTTTGTGACTACATCGGTATACCACTGAGCAAAATCTTCATCCATGCCAGTGATGTTCTTTACAAACTCTTTTCCCATTCCTTGCACCTCCATATTTTTTAAAGATTGTTTCGCATATAATGTTGCTTTCGGAAAAATCCCGAAAGCCGGATTTTTCCCCTGATACTAAGAGTTTCCTCTCTAAACAGAGGTTGCAGCTCTTTTCTTTCTTGTTTACGAAGATATTTCTGGGGAATCATGCCGTTATTTTCCGAAATCCATATTAACTAGCAATAAAGTTTTCGAAAAGAGCCTTATAAAAACAAAAAAAGCCCTGCGATGTCAGGGACCAGAAAAACTGGCGGTACCACCCTGATTCAAAGCAAAGCTTTACTCTCATATCATGATAACGGTTTGAACCGCTGTATGCGCTACAGAACTCAAAGGCAGGTTCGGATGGAAGCCAATGGGAACCTTGCAGCCGGGAGCTCCCTCTCTTTCAATGACTGGATCATCCTACTGATCCTTCTCAATGTTTCATTATTTTTAAGTATTATATTTTCCTTGGATGGAAAAGTCAATTTATTTTTGGAGTTATTTTTTGGGTACAGGAGTTTCTGGTTTGGTGTGAATCGTGAACTTGGTGAGTCGGTTTGAATACATGAGATTCAGGTTTAGGTTCAACTTGTGTACCCAGCGTGTGTCTGTGGATACATGAGTTTGTGGTTTAGGTGCAACTCGTGTACCCAGCGAGCTGTTGTGGATACAAGAGTTCCTGGTTTTGATGCAACTCGTGTACCCAGCGAGCTGTTGTAGATACATGAGTTCCTGATTTTAATGCAACTCATGTACCCATCGAGCCGTTGTGGATACATGAGTTCCTGGTTTTGATGCAACACATGTCCCCAGTGAGCCGACGTGGATACATGAGTTGCTGGTTTTGATACATCTCGTGTACCCAGCGTGTGTCTGTGGGTACATGAGTACCTAGTATTGGAGCAACTCATGTACCTAGCGAGACCATGTGGATACATGGGTTTCAGGTTTTGATGCAACTCATGTACCCATCGAGCCGTTGTGGATACAAGAGTTCCTGGTTTGTGTGCAACTCGTGTACCCAGCGAGTCGGTGTGGATACATGAGTTACGGGTTTAGCTGCAACTCGTGTACCCATCGAGCCTATGTGGATACATGAGTTACGGGTTTAGCTGCAACTCGTGTAGCCAGCGAGTCGTTGTGGATACATGAATTCCTGGTTAGTGTGCAACTCATGTACCTAGCGAGACCATGTGGATACATGAGTTCCTGGTTAGTGTGCAACTCATGTACCCATCGAGCCGTTGTGGATACATGAGCTCCTGGTTTTGATGCAACGCATGTACCCAGCGAGTCGATGTGGATACATGAGTTACGGGTTTAGCTGCAACTCGTGTACCCGGCGAGCCGTTGTGGACACATGAGTTACGGGTTTAGGTGCAACTCGTGTACCTATCGAGCTGTTGTGTATACATGAGTTCCTAGTTTTGATGCAACTCGTGTACCCAACGAGCTGTTGTAGATACATGAGTTTCGGGTTTTGATGCAACTCATGTACCCGGCGAGTCGTTGTGGATACATGAGTTCTAGGTTTAGGTGCAACTCGTGTACCCATCGAGCCCAGGTAGATACATGCCATTCAGCATTATGATGTACTTAAACTGATAGACACATGACTGAAAATTAGAAAAAATGTCTAAAATGCTAATAAATATGTGAAAAGGGAGAAATGATCATGATCCAGGTAAAAGTATTCGATTATGAGCATGAAAAGGATTTGGAAAAGGATATGAATAAGTTTTTGAAGTCGGTGGATGAAGACAGCATTGTCGATATCAAATATCATGTGGCGGCGATGCCGGAAGAAGTGGATGATGAGCAAATCTACTGTTTTTCCGCGATGATTGTTTATAAAAAGTGATTTATGGGGTTACCCACGGTGGAAATTCGGTTTATGTCACCTGAAAGAGACGAAGTTAGGCGCTCATTGTATGGGTTAGGTGGCTATGCGAGCGGTGTATGCAAGAATACGAGCGGGTTATGCACTTTTATGAGCGGAGTATGCAGATATACGATCGCATTATGCACAAATACGAGCGGGAAATCCAAAATATGAGCGCACTCCCCATCTCCGATCCAAACGCTCCGTTCCCTCTCCAACCGACGAAGTGGCTATGCGAGCGGGATATGCAAGTATACGAGCGGGTTATTCACTTTTGCGAGCGGAGTATGCACATATACGATCGCTTTATTCATAAATACGAGCGGAAAACCCAAAATACGAGCGGCCTGCCCAAATTCCGCTTTATCCCTTTAAAGCGCGAAGAGGGACTGTCCCTGGTCGTGCTTTAAAGGGATAAAGTTTAACAAAAAAACACCGGCTCCTTCTCCAACCGAAAGGGAAGGAGAGGGAGCCGGCATTTTCACCGCAATTATTTCGAAACTTCCAACGCGCTTAAAGCCGCATTGACACCGGCGAGCCTCCCAGTTACAAGAGCGGAGGTGATGTTGTATCCTCCTGTGTAACCGTGGATGTCGAGGACTTCGCCGCAGAAGAACAGGCCGTCCATTTTTTTCGAGGCCATTGTCTTTGGCTGAATTTCTTTAACGGACACGCCGCCTCCTGTTACGAAGGCTTTGTCAATGGAAAGGGTTCCATTGACTGTGAAGGTGAACCCTTTTGCCAGGCGGGCCAATTCGCGGATTTTCTCACCTGAAAGAGTGATGCCCTGCTGGCTGGGATCGATTTCGGCACGCTCGAGCAGGAACAAGAGGTAACGTTCAGGCATCAGGCCTTTAAGGATGTTTTTCACCGCTTTTTTCTCTTCTTCTTTTTTGATAAGAGAGTTCAGTTCCTGAAATAATACTTCTTCATTCTTATCAGGAAAGCTGTCGATATGCATGGTCACATGGGTCAGGTTCCATTTCTTCATTGCTTTGACGACATATTGGCTGCAGCGAAGGACGGCTGGGCCGGAAATGCCGATATGGGTGAAGATCATGTCCATTTTATGGGTGACCAACGCTTTTCCTTTTGGGTTGAGGACGCTGAGTGCCACATCACGAAGAGATAATCCTTGAAGTTCACGTTCCTTGATGAAGGGTTCATCTGAGGTTAGCGGCACTTCTGTCGGAAATAAATCTGTGATCGTGTGCCCGGCATCTTCTGCCCAGGCGTAGCCGTCACCTGTAGAGCCTGTGTGGGGAACGGATTTCCCTCCTACTGCGATGATGACGGAACCGGCAGCGAAGCTTTCACCGGATTGCAATGTAACACCTGCAGCCCGGCCGCCCACATAATTCACTTTTTTAACAGGCGAGTTCGTCCGTTTTTCGACGCCAAGCTCATTCATTCTGTTTAAAAGAGCGTCTACAACGGATTGGGCCTTGTTGGAAACAGGGAACATTCTGCCATGGTCTTCTTCTTTCAGTTCAATGCCCAGTTTTTCAAAAAAGGCAATGATATCTTCATTATTGAACTCGGAAAAGGCGCTGTAGAGGAAGCGGCCGTTTCCAGGGATATGCTTGATGATTTCCTCAATTGGGAGCCTGTTTGTCACATTGCAGCGGCCTCCGCCTGAGATGGCAAGCTTTCTGCCGAGCTTGTTTCCTTTATCAATCAGGAGGACTTTCCCGCCGTTTTCTCCTGCGGCGATGGATGCCATCAAACCTGATGGGCCTCCTCCAATTACGATTACATCATATTTTTTCATTCATTCCACCATCTTTCACGCTGTCACTGCTAATTTTAAAGCTATTTGCCATAGATTTCAAACCCTGCTCCGATTGCTTTCTAGTTGTGTTTCATAAGTCTGAATAGTAAACTACCTATAGTGTGAAATTAGAAGTTTCGGAAGGGAATTTTTATGTCATCGACTTTAATTAGAGGTACGTTTATTTTAACGCTCGGCGTATTTATTTCAAAGTTTCTCGGTCTTTTTTTTGTTATACCGTTTTACGCTTTACTGGGTAATGAGGTTGAACCGACTTCACTCTATTCCTATGGATATGTCCCTTACACGATCTTTTTGACGATTGCGACGGCGGGAGTACCGCTGGCAGTGTCAAAATTCATCTCTAAATATAATTCTATGCAGGAGTATCATGTTGGAAGAAAGCTGTTTAAATCAGGTCTCGTTTTAATGACCCTTACCGGTATTGTTTCATTCCTGATCATGTATGCATTCGCTCCTTTCTTTGCCGAAATAACTATCCCAAGTGATGAGCAGGTTATCACGGTTGAACAGGTGACCACCGTCATCAGGGCAGTCAGCTTCGCTTTGATCATCATCCCGTTTATGAGTTTGATCAGGGGGTTCTTTCAAGGACACAATTCTATGGGGCCGACGGCTGTTTCACAGGTAATTGAACAGATTGTCCGGATCGTCTTCCTCCTGGTCGGTGTCTATGTTGTCCTTTATGTGATCAAAGGAGACATGACAACCGCCATCAGCGTTGCGACTTTTGGTGCGTTTGTCGGGGGAGCTGCCAGTCTCGCCTCTCTGATTTGGTACTGGTTCAAGCGAAAGCCCCGCTTTGATAAAATGCTGGAAGATGATAAAGGAACCGTGGACATTTCCTTGGTGGAAATTTATAAAGAAATCATAGCCTATTCGATTCCTTTTATTTTCGTCGGCATTGCAAACCCGCTGTTTCAACTGGTCGACCAGGTGACTTTTAACAGGGCAATGGGCGCCATCGGAAATTCGGATATAGCGGATACAGCTTTCGGGGTTTTGAACTTTGCCGCGCATAAGCTTGTCATCATTCCTGTTTCATTGGCTACGGCATTTTCTATGTCATTGCTGCCATTGATTACTTCTGCTTATACTAAAAATGAATATGGCAAGATGAACCGCCAGCTCGATCAAACTTTTCAGATTCTGTTATTTTTAACAATACCAGCTGCACTTGGGATTTCCCTGCTGGCTGAGCCGACCTATACGTTGTTCTACAGCCACAGTGATCTGGGGACAGAAGTGTTGAGAACCTACGCACCCGTAGCGATTTTGTTTGCACTGTTTGCTGTTACGGCAGCGATTCTTCAAGGCATCGACAAACAAAAATATACGATACTCAGCTTGCTTGTTGGTTTGCTCGTAAAACTCATACTTAATATCCCATTGATCAAATTGATGGAAACTCAGGGAGCGATCCTTGCCACGACTCTTGGCTATCTGGCAGCGACTGTCATTAACCTTATTGTCATTAAAATTTATGGAAATTATGAATACAATACCGTCTTCAGACGGACGCTGCTGATTATCATGTTTAACGCAGTGATGGCGGCGGCTGTCATTGTGCTGTATGTAATCCTGGCTAACTTCCTGGATCCTTCGGCAAAAATGCAGGCCATTGCGCTCGTAGCGATTTGCGGAGGAGCCGGTGCGCTCATCTATTTCTATCTCAGCTTCAGATCACGTCTTGCAGACAGGCTGTTCGGCGAAAGGGCGGCTAAGGTCAGAAGGAAGCTGCGGATGGGGCAGTAGATAAGCAGTGTCTGCCCGAATGATTTATCACTCATCGAACATGATATAAAAGTGGGGATTGAAAATTCATCTGATTATGATTCAGAGAAAGCTATGTGATATAGAAGAGCAAAAAAATAGATTGTTTTTTATGTTAGTATTTCTGCATTTCCATTTATGGAGAGGGCCGAGAGCTGAAGGCGGTGAAGACGTGCGCTGGAAATAGTGGTCAATCTAGTTCCAGCACCCAGCCCCTCGGGGTCAAATAACCTCAAGAGAATAAAAGGGAAAATCACCTTTTTTTCTCTTGAGAACATTTGCCTGTCGGGGCTGCCCAGGGCGCTTCACTTTTTAAATAAAAGAGGCGGTTCTATAAATATCCGCCTCTTCGTTTTTATTTATATTCATCCGTATTAATAACCCAGCTGCCTTTGAATCCTCTCTACCTGCCGCTCCAAACGGTCAACCCTGCGGTCCAGGCGCTGATATTGCCTTTCGAGACGGTCCAGCCGGTTTTCAAAAGAACCGGCTCCTCCGCCGTAGCTTCCATCATAGCCTCCGCCATAACCGGGAGTCTGGGGAAATTGAGGCAGGGGAAGGAACAAACCGCCCAGTCCTTGCTGTCTAGGATACATACATGCACACCTCGCATTATTTATGGCTCTTTTCGTAAAATTTGTTGCTATTTGATGCCAATTCTGAAAAAACAACCATAGTTCAGGGGAATAACCTGGTAAACATGAAAAGAAAAGAGCTTCTCTCCCAGTTTTGAGAAAGACCCTTAGTATCCGGGGGAAAATCCGGCTCTTGGGATTTTTCCGAAAAGCAACAATGTATGCGAAAACAGCTTTATTTTTATATTCACTACAGCCTATGCGAACCCAGCGTAAGGGTATAGGCCAACACCTACAGAATGGGAAGTGACAAAACTTGAGAATCGATAAATTGTTATCCAATATGGGATACGGAAGCAGAAAAGAAGTGAAAAAACATTTAAAAGGCGGAGGCACGATCGTTAACGGCGAAGTGGTCAAAGATGCAAAGTTCCAGGTTGATCCGGAAAAAGATACGGTCACCGTCCATGGTGAAGAGGTTGTTTATAAAGAGTTTGTCTATCTTATGATGAACAAGCCGCCGGGTGTTTTGTCTGCCACAGAGGATGCTGAAGGAGAAACGGTCATTGATCTTCTTGAGATGGAGGACCAAATTTTCAATCCGTTTCCTGTTGGAAGACTTGATAAAGACACAGAAGGCTTATTGCTGATCACCAATGATGGACAGCTTTCGCATCAGCTGCTCTCACCGAAAAAGCATGTTCCGAAAACGTACTTTGCCGTCATTGATGGAGAAGTGACCGAAGAAGATGTAACTGCTTTTGCCAAAGGAGTCACGCTGGATGATGGATACGAAACAAAACCGGGTGAACTTGAAATCATCTCTTCCGGGCTCCGGTCAGAAATACAATTAACGATCACTGAAGGAAAATTCCATCAGGTGAAAAGGATGTTTGAAGCAGTGGGCAAGAGGGTCATTTATCTGAAAAGGATGTCGATGGGACCTCTGCCGTTGGATGAAACACTGGAGCTGGGTGAATACCGGGAACTCACGGAAGAAGAAGTCGAAGAATTGAAGAATTTTAAGATAGAATAAGAAAAGAGCTGATGCGGTCTGCATCAGCTCTTTTTGTTCGTATTCATTTTAATGTTCATCTCAAGTGTTGATGTTCCAGCTAACCTATGTAGCTAGGAGGTCATTTTAACCTTCTTTTCCGTCGTTGTCCATTGGCCTCGGCCTGGACTTTCTACCAAGTCGTTGTAAGCCAATACATTCAGATCTCGTTGAATGGTGCGCGGAGTAATGCAAAACTCATCTACCAGGTCCTGTGTGGTCACAGTGCCATTCTTCTTAATAAAAATGTAGATCGATTTAATTCGAGTCAGCATACGATTTGTTGAAGGTTTCAAAAAACCACTCCCTCATCTTTTTTCCCAAAGGCAAAGCCTGCATATCAGCTTATAGAGATTCTACTCATCAAGGAAAATATTCCGTTTGAGACAGCTCCTTTTCATTTGGTTTTTCATAGATGCTGGAATACTTCTATTGTACCCCTCTTCACATTAGAATTCTAGAATAATGTCTAAATTTACAAAAAATTAAATCTTGAAGAAGGGTTGTTCCTTATAGTATATGTATACCCGTCTGAAAAATTAAAAAAACAGAACTTTTTTTTCGGTAATCCGTATGTAACTAGTGGAGGGGAACTAATGACTATTTTAAAAGTAGATATAGAGCAGGGTGGATATGAAGCTGGAAAGTCTTTAATACATAATGTAGCATTTTCAATTTCTTCTGGTAGTATTCTGGGGATGATCGGTTCCAATGGGGCCGGAAAAAGTACGACTATTAAAGGGATGCTGGGGCTGCTGCCGTTCATGGAAGGCGAAACGGATATTGCTGAGGATGTCACATATTCGTATATTCCTGAAAGGCCGATATACTATGATGAACTGACTCTTTGGGAGCACATTGATTTTGTTGGAAGTGTGGAGAAAATTCCGCAGAACATTTACAAACAGAGAGGCGAAGAACTTCTTAAGAAATACAGGCTGTTTGACCACGCGCATCAGTTTCCTTCGACTTTTTCAAAAGGAATGCAGCAAAAAGGCATGATTGTGCTGGCATTATTGACAGAACCGCAGCTTCTGATCATTGATGAACCGTTCATCGGACTTGATCCCAACGCAACCCAATTGATGCTGAGATCTCTGGAAGAAGAGAGAAGCAGAGGTGCGGGAATCTTGATGTGTACGCATGTTCTCGACACAGCTCAAAGGATTTGCGATGAATTTGTCGTTATAGACCAAGGGACGATGCTTGCTTCGGGACCTCTAGAGAAAGTGTTGAAGGAATGCGGAGCAGAGGGAGGAAGCCTCTATGATTGCATCCCCGATGAAGAGAGGGAAGGCAGTGAATAGTTTCCAGCTTTTCTCTCGCAGGTACCGAGATGGATTTCTATTTCAATATAAGGCTATCAAATCCGTCGCAGACTGGACCGTTATGCTCTATTTGATCATTCCATCACTGGTGATCAGCACGATGATTTACAGGTCGTGGTGGATAGAGATTCCCGATTGGGTGGAACAGATTCCATTCGAATTGTTCTATCTGATTCCATTTTTGTACATTCTTACAGGATACTTCAGAACGTGCCTGCTGGAAGCGGACCAGGTGTTTCTGGTAAAACATCAAAGATTGGTCCTCGGTTTAAAAAAGTGGGGGATATTCAGTTCTTATAGTGGCTCATTCTTGTTAACCGCTGCAGTCGGGGGACTCCTGGCCCCTTTTTGGCTGAACCATTATGCCTTCAGTTTCTTTTCTTTTGTGGTTTATATTGTTTTTCTGTTGAGTTCAAAATGGAGCCATATGGCCGTAAAAGGAGTGCTGGCAGGCAGAAAGAAAGATTGGAAGAGGACGGGACTATTCTTAGTGGCTATCGGTGTTCAGCTGCAATTGTGGGGGACTGCCTACTGGCTTATTGCTGCCGGTTTCGATGTCATCCTGCTGCTGGTCAGTGTTGGGTTGGTCGTTCTTTCCCTGATTTTGAATCGAAAGAGAATCTTCAGTAAAAATTCAATGAAAAGAAATCTCCACATCGAAGGAATTTTAAAGGTGAAATGGATTTCACTCATCTTTATGTTCTCGCAGCATGTGGAAAAACAACCGGTTTCTTCAGAACGAAGCAAGCCGCGGCTTTTCCGGAAATCTCAGCGCCTATTCAAGAGACAGACTCCAACCTTAGGATACCTTGAGTTATTCACCAAGGTATTGATCCGGAACTTCACCTATAGTGCGACTTATACTCAGTCCATCGGAGTCCTTTCCTTTTCACAGATTGTACTTCCGGCGTTATGGCTGAAGCTTGGCGCAGCAGCTCTGGTGGCGCTGTCCATTCTTGCGTGGAACGAATGGATCTGGGAGAAGCTGGTCATCAAGCACCCGATTGGAAGCAAATATAGTGTGAAAGCTGAGTTCATAAAAGTCCAAAGCATAACCAGAACTCTGGCGTTTATTCCATATTTTGCCGTCCTGGCCATTTCGATGCTGCGTTATTTTGGTGTTTTTTAATAGAAAGTCCCCTCCCACCCAGCGATGTCATACAACCTGAGTGGCAATTTACAATCTAATAAATTGTGATCATTTGCATGAAGGCTCAGAACGTATAGAATAGAGAGTAGTCAACCCATTTTGGAAAAGGAGATTGCTTATGAATATTAACTGGATGGAAGAAGTAGAGAAACGTAAAAGTGACTTATTAGGAGACCTGCAGAAGTTCCTGCAGATTAAAAGTATCCTTAATGAAGAGAATACGACAGATGAAGCGCCTCTTGGGGAAGGGGTAAAGGAAGCTCTTACATATTTATTAAACCTTGGTGAAAAAGATGGTTTTGCAGCTAAGAATGTTGATCATCTGGCAGGGCATCTTGAATTCGGTCAAGGAGACGAATTGCTCGGCATCCTTTGTCATGTTGATGTTGTTCCTGAAGGAGATGGATGGAGTGTCGATCCGTTCGGAGGCGAAATCAAAGATGGCAAAATCTTTGCCAGGGGAGCGATGGATGATAAAGGACCGACGATTGCAGCTTACTATGCGATGAAGATCGTCAAGGAACTGGGTATTCCGCTCGATAAACGTGTCCGGATGATCATCGGAACAGATGAAGAAAGTGACTGGCGCTGTGTTGACCACTATTTTAAGGTGGAAGAAATGCCGACAATGGGATTCGCGCCTGATGCGGATTTCCCGATCATTTATGCTGAAAAAGGAATTGCGGATTATGACTTGGTTTCAAAGGTTCCTGGAAGCGGAGAAGACGCTGGCTTGCGCGTACTTCAGTTTGAATCAGGCAGACGCTACAATATGGTTCCTGATTTTGCTAAGGCCAGGATTTCAGTCTCAACAGACCACTCCAGGCTGGTGCAGGCCTACCATTCCTTTTTGAAAGAGCAAGATCTGCAAGGAAAGTACTACATGGAAAATGGCGATCTTTACCTTGAACTTGAAGGAATTTCTGCCCACGGAATGGAACCGGACAACGGAAAGAATGCCGGGCTGATTTTGGCTTGCTTCTTAAGTGACAGTGAGGTAGATTCCGCGTCCAAGGAATACTTTAGCTTTGTCAAAAATCATTTCCATGGTGATTCAAGAGGCAGGAGCTTCGGAATCAATTATGAGGATGATATCACTGGCCCGCTGACTATCAACGTCGGCAAACTGCGTTTTGATCATGAAAGCGGCGGATCACTCGGATTGAATATGAGATACCCTGTTACCTTTGAAATGAAGGAAGCCAGAGAGACATTGGAAGCACATGTGAATAAGCACGGCTTCTCTATTGAAAACTTCTCTGATTCGGAGCCGCACCATGTGGATCAGGATCATGTTTTAATAAAAACCCTGCAAAAGGTTTACGAAGAGCAAACGGGTGATAAAGGGGAACTATTAAGCATCGGAGGCGGAACCTACGCCAGGTCATTGGAATCAGGTGTGGCCTTTGGTCCGTTATTCCCGGGAAGAGCGGATGTGGCTCACCAGAAAGATGAGCACATGTTTGTCGAAGACATCCTGAAAGCAACGGCAATTTATGCACAGGCGATTGCAGAGCTCGCAAAAAAATAGTTTCTAAGGGGAGAGAAGACATTGGATTATGTAATATTGGATGGCCAGATTCTAGATAGAAACAAAGCAAAAGTCGACATTGAAGACAGAGGATATCAATTCGGAGACGGTATCTATGAAGTGATCCGTGTCTACAACTCAACTTTTTTTACAGCTGATGAGCACCTTACACGCTTATTTCAAAGTGCTGAAAAGATCGGCATGACCCTTCCATACACGTTGGAAGAACTGAAGAACCTCCTAGCATCATTGGTCAAACGCAACAATATTAACGATGGAACGATTTATCTTCAGTTTTCCCGCGGTGTGGCAGCAAGGCAGCATCACTACCCAGAAAAAGATGTGAAGCCAGCTTTTACTGCCTACACAAAAGAAATCGAAAGACCGAAAGACAAGTTGGAAAAAGGCGTGCACGCAAAACTGGTGGAAGACGTCCGCTGGCTGAGATGTGACATCAAAAGCCTTAATCTCCTGGGGAACATCATGGCAAAGCAGGAAGCGGCTGAAGCAGGCTGCTTTGAAGCCATCCTCCACAGGGGCTCAACCGTCACAGAAGGATCATCATCCAACATGTTCATCGTAAAAGACGGAATCATCAAAACGCACCCTGCAACAAACCTGATTCTAAACGGAATCACCCGCAGAGTGATCATGGACATCTGTAAAGAGCAAAACATCACTATCAAAGAAGAGGAATTCAGCATTGATGAGCTTCTCGCCGCCGACGAAATCTTCCTCGCCAGCACCACTTCAGAAGTGATGCCGATTGTGAAAGTAGTCGGAGAAAGCTTCAAAACCGAAGAGCCGGGAGACATAACTAGAAAACTGCAGGCAGGTTTTGAAGAGAGAATTGTTCAGCAGTGTGGGGAATAAGGAATACAAAGGAACAGCCTTTTTATAGGGCTGTTTTTTTTGTTTTCTTGGAAAGAGTTGTTCCGTTAAAGGGCCATTTAACGGAAGATGGAATTTGGGATATTATTGTAAATAACGGTATTAGTAAAATAAATAAACTAAAAAGGCATGGTAATTAGTAGTTTTAATTATCATGCCTTTTTAGTACTCCTTATAAAATATATTTTCACAAATTTTTTTATGAAATTAACGTTGTTATAACTATCAGTTAAATAATCATTTTGGTAAATATGGATTAACGGTCAAAAAAATTAAAACGAAATGCCAGATCGATACGGTTTAATTTGGTTCCTTTTTTCCGGCTAAAGGGATTAAATCTTGTCGTAATTAATATATTTGAAATTTAATTAAGAAAGTCATTTCAAAAAAAAATAAAAAACTTAAAAATATTTAAGCCAAATAATAAACTATGTTGTCTAATGTATACAAAGAAATAAAGAGGAAGGGGGAACCGAAATTATTAGTTTAGTGAAGAAAGCTCAGAAGGGTAATGAAAAAGCCTTCCTAAAGCTTTTAGAAATATATAAAGCAGACATATACAAAATTGCATACGTTTATGTAAAAAATGAAGATGATGCACTAGATGTGGCTCAAGAAGTCGCTTATAGGGCTTTTAAAAATATTCAAAGTTTAAATAATCCACAGTTTTTTAAAACATGGATTATTAAAATCGCCATTACTTGTTCAATCAATTTTCTTAAAAAAAGGAAAAGATTACTTCAGTTAGTGCCACAACATGAAGAATATATAGGTCTTGAAGAAGAAGATATACCTCTTTCTTTATCTCTTCAAGAACTATTAGATGAATTGGAGGAAGAAGAAAAGAGCCTTGTCATATTAAAGTTTTATGAAGGCTATACATTTCGAGAAATAGCTGATCTGCTAAACATCCCATTAGGAACAGCGAAATCCGTATTGTATCGAGCATTAGGAAAACTGAGAAAACAAGCAAAGGAGGTTGATTTTTATGACTAATAGAGTTAGAGAAGAGATGGATAAGATTAAAGTTCCCGACGAATTAGAGACCCGGTTCCAACTTGGTGTTCGAGAAGCAAAGATTGAACGTAATCCAAAAATGAAAGGCAATAGATTGTTTAGCCGTTTGAATAAGGTGACTAGAGTAGCTGTGGTTGCCTTAGGGATTGTACTGACTGCTGGTATTTATACTTACGCTACAGATCATCAGTTGATATACTTCTTGAACTCTTCCAATGGAGAGAAGGTAATTGAATTCGATAAGGATGATATAAATCATAACACCTCGAACTCTGGATACGTTAAAAACTTTGAAGAGCTGGTAAAGGAACATTATACAAAGAAATTAGAGCCTGGCGAAGTGGCAGCTTTTTATAGTGTAAAAGAAGTTAAACAAAGTACAGCAGAAACCCCACCACAATTGTACTATGTGGACGCACCCTACATTTATACCGATTTTAGTCAATACAAAGAAGCAATTGAACACTCTTATCTGCCAGATAAAGAACTGCCTAACCATTATTCCTTTGCAAAAGGAGTGATCCGAAACTGGTATGAACCCTTTTCTGCCTATGAAAAAGCGAAGCTACTAGCAAAAGCCAAAAACTCGGAGGAGGAAATAGTAGAAGAAATCTTCAAAACCCAAGAAGAACAACTTTCGGTCAGTACAAGTTATTCAAATGGGACTAGCGAAATAGTTGTAAATAGTTTTTTAATGAAGATGCAAATTGATGAATATCGGTTTTCTAATGATACTACATTAGAATCTGTAATGATTCACGATTTAGAAGCGCTATATATACGAGAAGAAGAAACCGACATCCCGATTCAAGAGGTTAAATGGATGGTTGATAAAGATGGAAAAACCATGATGTACACAGTTTCAAGTCAGGATTTAGTTAATGTTACAAAAGATGATCTGATTACTATTTCAGAAGTGGTTTATTCACATAATAAGCCAGATTAACAAATAAGCAATCATGGATATAGGAGTCTACTTTTTGAAGATAGTAAAAGGTTTAAGGTTATTTATTTGCCTTTTATTCCTTTTTTGGACATGTAAGAAAGAAAGGGAGGTGTGTCTTTGTCCTATTTTAAAGGGGTATTAAAATTAGGATGGAGTATTTTTATTATTATCTTAATAGGTTCTATTCCTTTTTTATTCAATGGATATGGAATTGATTTCTCAAATTATATAAAAGGGGTAAACCAGTTATTAACGTCAATTGTAAACGGTGATATTTATTACCATTCCATAAACACAACACCTAGAGAACTGTTCCCTGATATTTGGTCTCCTTATTTCTTTTCCCTGAAAATGCTCATATCCGCAGTGATAGTATCAATTATTTTATCCATCGCAACTGTATACTTAGTATCTTTATTTTCGAGAGATATTAGGAGAAAAAGCAATCTTCTCTTTTTCGTAGCTGAATCAATCCCTGATATTTTTATTGTTGTTTCAATCCAGTCGCTTGTGATTTGGTTTTTCAAAAAAACAGACATCTTACTTTTTAGCGTAGCTTCTGGTTATGAAGAGCAGGCTTTTGGAATTCCTTTTCTTACTCTTTGTATCCTGCCCACTTTTTTAATTAGCAGGATTATGTTACAGCGTTTTAACGAGGAAAGAGAGAAAGAATATTATCATTTTGCAATATCAAAAGGTTTGTCAAAAAATGAAGTGATGTTAAAGCATATTCTTCCGAATACCATGCTTCATTTATTATCTCATTCAAAATATATTGTTTGGCTTATCTTATCAAATTTAGTGATGGTCGAGTACATCTTCAATATAAATGGTTTGACATCATTTATTATTCGTTTCAATTCAACCGAGGTATTTACTGTTTGTATTATCCTTATCTTCCTTCCTGTCATTCTTGGTCTGAAAATTGTTGATGCTTTAATATATCGTTGGAGAGGTGAACCCTATTGACAAAAAGATTAATAAGGAACCCTCTATTCATGATAGGGTTCTTGTTTATTGCTTCGTTAATCTTACTTAGTCTGTATCACTACATTTTTATGGATAATGAAATTCCTCAGCATGGAGTGCTATACAATTCCGAGGGAAAGGCCTTAGAAGCACCACCATTTTCACCTTCCGAAAAATTTTGGTTTGGAACAGATCGTACAGGTGATGATCTCTTTTATAAAATTATTGCTGGGGCCAAATATACGCTAGGAATAGCGTTTGGATTGGGTGTTGTAAGAATACTCCTTAGTATTATGTTTGGTTACCTTTTATACAATATGTCGCCATTTATTAAAACGGTCGTCCAAAGCGGAACCGAACCCTTTAGATATATACCTGCTACTCTGTTAGGTTTTTTTATTTTACTGCCTGTCAGCGTATCGACGGTCTTTACTGTTACCGAAAAAACAGTAATTCAGTTGTTAGTCATCGTGATGATTGGAGTGCCGATGCTTTCACAAGTTTTTAAAGACGAGTTTATTGAAATTTCATTTAAAGAGTATGTATCAGCAGCAAAGATAATGGGGGCCAGTCCAATGCATATCTTCAGAAAGCAGATGCTTCCAATTGTAAAGCCAAGGATACCAATATTGTTCATTCAGCAGGTTGTTCAAGTTTTAATCTTGCTCGCTCATCTAGGATTATTAAAAATATTTATTGGTGGAGCTGATTTTGCTGAACTATATAGCGGAGAACCGAAATATGCCTTATCTACATCAAACGAGTGGTCAGGGTTGATAGGAAGTTACTTTTATCAACTCCCCATATCACCATGGCTATTGGTATTTCCAGTTGTATTCTTTTCCCTTAGTATCCTCTCATTAAATTTTATTTTAGAAGGACTTAAAGAATCGAGAGATAAGATAGGTAAGGGAGAAGTTGAAAGAAAAGAAGTCAATCCTCCAAAGAAAGCTTTGGAAAAGAGTGATTTTACCTTTGCGCAAAAAATTTAAGTTACAAAGGAGAGGTTTCAATGAAGTTATTTAAAGTGTTAATTTTAATTACAGTAATTACATTAGCTGCGTGTAGTCAAGAGAATGAAAGCAATACAGATAAAGAGGTGACTCAAGAAGAAGTGGTGACTGTAATGGTAAACAATAAAGAAATTGCATTAAATCAGCCATTGAAAGATTGGCTTAGTTTAGAAGCAAAGGACAAAAATGAATTAGTAATTCAAGTATTCGAAGAAAAAGGCTTAGAATTTAATAAATATAGAGATTATTTCAGGGGGATAATCAAAGAGTTGGATACAGCTGCAGCAGATCCCGCAACTCAAAATATGGAGTTAAATAAGGCGCTAGACATTCAGTTTGAAAATGCCCAAATGTTTGTAAATAATCAAGAATCTTCAGAGCAATAGTTCATATAAAACTGTAAGACGAGATGCAATTCAAAAAAGATTTGACGTTTTTTGTGAAAGCTATTTATTAGAAAAAGGGAATGACAGAGATAAAAGCTTATTTGAATAATGAAGGTAAATTTATCTGTGAGAAATGTTTTGACCTCAAATAATATCGTTACACTCATTGGTTAAGGGGGGCAATAACTGAAGATCAGCTAATTTGATCCAGCTATTGCCTTCTTCCATTATTGGGCAGTTTAATCGAACAAATGATTGTTATTAAATCCGATGTGCACCCATTACAAAGTATATTATCTGTCGTTTGATAAAGAGAATGTCAGAGGAGATATGTTAAATGATAGGCTTGTATATTTTATGCTTAATACTTATATGCCTTATGTTTGGGGTTATATTATTCGTAAGCATTTTAACAAAGCGGGTTATAATCATGGTCAAAAAAGAGATGCTATGATTGTACTTGGTTATCCGGCTAAAAAGGATGGAAGAATGACTCCAATTTTACGAGAGCGAATTTATAAAGCAACAGACCTCTATCACAATGGAATTGCTGAAGTAGTTATTTGTTCGGGAGCATCTGTCGCAAATAACCATGTTGAAGCAGAAATAATGGCAAGCGCCTTAGTGGAATTAGGCGTGGATGGCAGCCAAATTATACTTGAAACAAAAGCGAGGGGCACTTATGAAAATTTGGTGAAATCGCGAGAAATTATGCACGAGAGAGGGCTGAGAAATGCGGTTATCGTTACCTCACCTTGGCATTTGCGAAAAGCTAGTTCATATGCTTATCGGCTCGGAATTGACCATACCTTGGAAAAGTCTAGAGTGCCAAAAGAATTCGTCATAGGATTTGGAATTATTTACGTTTACATATACATACAGATGTTCATCATTTATTTGCGTTTCTATAAGGGAAGACAATGAAACTTACTCCTTTAAGAAGTGTGAAAATTAAAAAGGGGGGAGATAAAATGATCTTAGAAGATAAAAGGAGACCAGATATGGTTTTGGAAAAGGTTATAAAGAAGATCAATATTCAGAGTGAGTACAAGACATTTGTAGAGGAGTATACAGCTAGCTTGCTTTCAGAGTTCGATGGGAAGATTCACAGTATTTATATGTGTGGCTCAATTCCTAAAGGTACTGCTAAGCCATTTAAGTCTGATGCAGATTTTACAATAGTATGCGAAAGACCAGAAGATATAGATGATGATAAAGTATCATGTCTGAAGGACCAGATTTTACAAAAATATCGATTAGTAACTAAGGTTGATACAGTTATTTGTTCACTGGGTGATGTAAGAAGTAAGCCCAATGAATGGGGATTTTGGATCAAGATAATCTGTGTTTGTATACATGGTACTGATATTGGCGAAGAAGTACCGCCTATTCTTATTTCACAAGAGTTCATATTAGACTTGAATTCAGACACTCGAGAGGCAGTGGATCGCGTTCGCGGCTTTCTATCTAATGCCAATGATGACACACTGAAATCTAGATACATCAAAGGTTACTCAAAGAGGTTAATTCGTGCATTATACTCTTTGGTTTTAGAGGATACAGGGGTTTGGCAAGATGACATTACTAAGATGAAGAGTGCCATATCAGATTATTGCAATATTGATTCAGCTTTAGTTGACTATCTATATTCGTGTTACCTGGATACTATTGTAGATGTTAAAGAATTTCTAAGGATTGCAGAAGAAGTATATAGTTATATTGAGAAGGCTTTAACTGCATTGGCTGCTTCCAGAACTACTCCTTCGGAAATGTAAGTTTTTCTCGTGCATACTCGCTTATTCGCAGATAATTATCGTTTCATTTGCAGCTGGATTTTTATTGGGTTTGAATAAACATAACAATTATCACGATGAACATAGATTAGAGAATAAAAAACTGGCACCAACATTAATTTTGATATTCAATAATTTCCAATCCGTTGATAAAGTATACGAAAAAGGACAAGTTTTGGGATGCTGATTATTAACTATATTATTACAAAGGGTTATTCAAGTAACCGGGGCGTTTGCTGAATAAGCAGCAGCCTCCCATGAAAGGGGACTTTACTAAATACTGAAAAGGCTGATTTCAATTGAGTTGAAATATGAATATTAAAAGAGCAAATATAAATGACGCTAGAGGCATAGCTAAAGTTCAAGTAGATAGTTGGAAAACTACTTATAAAGACATTGTGCCTGATGACTATTTAATAAGGATGAGCTACGAAAGTCGAGAATTAAAATGGAAAGATATTATATCAAATGGAGGGATTGTTTTTGTAGCTGAAAATAGTGCAGGTGAAATAGTAGGTTTTTCAAGTTGTGGTCCCCAACGAGATAATAAATACTCACAATACCGTGGTGAGTTATATGCCATATATATATTAAAAGAATACCAAAGAAGTGGTCTAGGAAAATTGCTAGTAATGCCTATAATAGATGAATTTTTAAAACAAGAAATTTTTGCGATCACAGTTATTGTGTTAAAAGATAATAATTCTAGATTATTTTATGAGGCTCTTGGGGCTGAAAAAATTGGCACTATTGATACAGAAATATCAGGAAGGAGGTTAAGCGAATTTGTATACGGATGGGAAGACATTAGAAAAATAATATAAATCTTCTTCCGCTTACAGGGGCGTTAATCGAAAAAGGATTAACGCTCTTTTTGTTGAAGTTATTGGATGAAAGGGGCATTTCCTGGAAGAGTATTGGATAGAAATAAAGGATCTTTTACAATCTTTATTGAACCTAAAAGGAAAGGGAAAAGGGGGAAATTAAATTGGGTTCGAGGATCATGCACCTGCTTATAGCAAATAGAATAGCAGATGAACTGTCAATAAAAGATAAAACATCATTTCTTTTAGGGGGCATCGCAGCGGATGCAGTTTCACCTAAAGACTTATCACATTTTTACAAAGGTGAGGTTAAAGACTATTCCCGATATATTGATTACACGGAATTCATACATAAATATAGCTTTAATAAAGATTCCCACTTTATTCAGGGATACTATACTCACTTAATCGCTGATGACATTTGGTTGAAAGGCTTTTATTTACCTTGGTTAAAGAACCGAATGGAGGCAGATGAGGATATATTCAATAGATACCATAATGATTTTCGGTTACTCAATGGGAAACTATTAGATTACTATGGCTTCACACAAGAATTACGTGAATTGTTAAGTGAAAGCGGGACAATCATTGACACGGAAGAGGTAGAATCTAACGATATAATAGAACTTGTCCCTTATGTCATAGGGGATATGGATTATGGCAGTGACGAACTTGAACAGCCACTAAGAGTGTTCACAATGGAACAAATTATTGGGTATATAGAGACTTCTGTAGATATGGGCTTAATAGGCATTAAATCTTTATAAATCGTTAATGGGTTAGTGGTGAATTGTCCCAACTTAGGTTTATTTCATTAAGGGGTGCCATAGCTAAAGATTAGCCAAAACTGATCCCAGGCTACTGCTTCTTCAATTATTGGAGCATTTAATGAAATTAGTGTAAAAGATTGAAACTCTATCCATTTGGTAATCGTCATATCCCTAAATCAAATTATCATAACGGGATCAAGTATTATCGTTGAGGAGGCAAATGATTGTGGATATAGTGTTTGGGGTTTTAATTGCTGTTTTGTTGTTGTTTTTCTCTTCTTTGGAACTTTGGTATGCCCCGGATAATAGTTCGTTATTTAAGGGTTTTAGAACAAAATAAATGATAATTCTTCCTTTATTTTTATTATCGTTTGCAATTTACTATTTCTTTTTGTCGTGAGTGATTGTATAACTGTATTCCGTATACGGAGGCGTTGGCTGAACAAGCTGTTGCCCTTTGAGTATAGGGAGGTTAGAAGTTTGAAAAGAAAGTAATTTGCAAACCAAAAAGGGTGGATAGAAAATGGACTTATTACCCTGGATAACTATTGTTTTCATAATAGTCGGCTTTGCTGTTCTTGCTTTTATGAAAAAAGGGATGGAAAGTAAAATTGCTTTTATAACAGCAAATACGGAAAACGAGGAAAATCCAACAGAAGCTAAATCCATAATTTGGTGGATAGTGAGTGCCGCAGCTTGGGGAATAGTGAGTATGTTTCTTATTGTTTGGTGTTTTCATAATCACTTTGGATAACTGCTGGTTATAAATGTACTGTAACAAACGAACCGCCCTTTATTTCAGTAAAGGTTAGTGGAAAAGGGAGAAAAGAGGAAACTTAAATTGTTTAACTGATTAATTATTACGGGCCGTCCAGCAGTGGAATCGACAATTTAAAGGAGCGCTTAATATGATCTTTGAAGAAATTGATAGTAAGAAACATCGAGATATAGTAGTCGATTTTCGCAAAGACTCATTTTATGTGAGTTTTGGAGATACTGCAGGTTTCGGTGAGGAAGAGGAGTATATAAACTGGTTAGATGAGAAAATCAGGAGTTTTCCTGGGGGTTTTGTTTTAGCGAAAGAAGATGGTAGCTATATAGGACAACTAGAATTAACCATTCGTGAATATGAAGACAAGACCATTGGGTATGTAAATTTATATTATCTAATACCCGAAATGCGTGGGCAGGGCAAAGGGCAGGAATTACATAACTATGCAAAAAGATTCTTTGAAAAGAATAAAGTCGGAGAATATCATTTAAGAGTTTCCCCGTCAAATAAAACTGCGATTAAGTTCTATTGTGCAATGGGAATGGAAGAAGCCGGTGCAGAAGTTGATGGAAAGGTAATCAGGATGAAGGGTTATTTATAGAACTTCTAATTATGCTAAAGGGGCGTTTGCTGAACAAGCAGCCGCCCGAGAACTTATAATCTATTACATATCAGTAGATGGACCGCGAAGTGCTGGGAAATTAGTATGCTTCGCACGGAACAGGGGGAAAAGCCGGAGATAACTTCGAACGCTTACCTATTGCTAACTTTAATGTAATAAACAGTTATAAAAAAATGGTCAGAGCCACTGACCATTTTTTTATATAGATAAGGTTGTTTTTTAGCTGATTATAATTCGACAATTTCTTTTTGTTAGTTGGAAGTTTGTCCTTCAAAACAGAACAGGTTAAGCATTGATTTCTTCCTTTTGCTAATTTTCCATTCACTTAAAGCTAACTAGATTCCCTAATATAAGAAGTAAGAAGTTAAGGACTCTAAGTCTTTTTTCTATAGATATTCCCTCAAGGTTTCTTGAAGCGTTCCTCTTGTGTCGATATCACTGTCAAAGCGGATTCCTGAATGAACCATTCTCTTAACGAGATCTGGTCGTAAACCGGTAAGGATAGCTCTGCATCCCATCATGGAAACACCAGCTAAAATTTTCTCGAATTCATCGATAACATCAATTTCCATTAAGGCCATCCCTGATAAATCGATAATAAGAGATTGAATTCGTGATGTGGAAATTTCAGTGAAAACTTTGTCCTCAATGATTTGCATACGATATGTATCCATTGAACCGATCAGAGGCAAGACAGAAACATTTTCCCTTACAGGAATGATTGGGACAGATAAATGTTCGACAATCTCCCTTTGTTTGTGCAACATTTCATCTTTATAAGAAGAATAACTTATAAAAAAGCTGTTGAGGAACTGGTCAATTCGATCGTTAACGAACTTCTCCATCACAAAAAAGTCATTTCGGGTATCCGTGATCTTCTTATTGGATTCAAGGTCGTGTATTAACTGCCACAAAGTTCTTCTTATAGCTTGTACCCATTCCAATTTTAAGGATAGTGTTAAAGAATGAGTTGCCCATGCAATACCTTCCTGTTCTGCAAAAGAAGTTAATTCTTCATCCTTTTGTTCAAGGACATAGGATATGAGTTTTCGTGCATTTTTTAATAAATCTATGTTTCCCCGATCTAAGATATCTTTTATCTTAGTCGATACGTTTACAGCTTCGGAAAGCAACTTCTCATCGAATGCTTCTCCGTTATCATAGATATAAGATTTAACTTCTTCACTGATTTTTGACATCAATTCCATTGAACGTTCTCCCCCTATTTTTCACTCGAAGTTGACATGCAAAATGAAACCTTTAAAGCTGAACAAAAGGCTCCTGCACATGTCTATTCTTTATGCCGGGAATATAATTTTTAACTTTAAGCTTAAAACACTCCCAGAACTCCCTATAAAATAATAAACAATGACCTATACCCAACCCAAAGGGCTATAAACCTATTTGTCTATAAAATTTAATCTTTAAACTAAATTTTTTGCAAAGCCTTAAGGGCATATTACAGATGAAAAATAGGCGGTAATTCTGTTTAAACACCGTAAGTTAAAGAAGACCTAGAAAAAGATAGAGTAGAAAGCTTTAACAAGACAAGGAAAATATTTGTTAAACAAAATATACTTTAAAAAAGTAAACGATGTTAAGCTTATTCTAAATATTGATTTAGAATTCTTATAGAATAATCAAAAGTTATTGAGGTGATTAAATGTACGGAGGGGAACACATACCTGATTGGTTCCTGATATTGGTTTTAATTATTGTCATTGTTTTTGCTGCTATCAGTTATTTAATGAGCAGTGGCAGGGTAGAATTGAAACCCGGAGTCTCTAATGATCGGGAGAAAAAAGCATTTTATTATGAAAATCCATTGAAGTTTATGACTAGGCCCATTGAAATTGTAGATGTGAAGATGGGGCATGTAGGACAAATTCGAAGAGAATACAATTCTGTTTCTAAAATGTTCCTATCATTATTGATGCCTAATTACTATGTATCTATTAAAGGAACCGACAGGCTGAACGATACCGTTGTCCGGGTGGAAAAAATTAAGGGTAAAAAAGGCATTGTTAAAAGCAGCTGGGAAGTGGAACTGAACTCTTCCAATTCAAACGAAAGATTCATGATTAAAGGAGAGAGGAAAAGTCCCAGTAATGTAATTGCATCTTTTACTTTTCAGAACGAATTGATCAGAGTGGCTAAGCCATCTGGTGAAGGGGCCTATTATTTTTACAGAAATGATAAAGAAGCGGCGAAAATTTCTTTGATAGGTAAATTGCCGCCAAGAAAAATCTTCATTGATGGAAGACAAGGAGAAATCCCTTTACTGTTGATAGCTGCCATTTTTGAGGCATTGAAATTATATAGATAACTTTTCCATTGCTTAGTCCAAAGCAGCTAATTGTTAATTAACAGTAGTCAAAGTGATTGAATTTCCTTGTTTGCCGTTATTTATTCTGCTGCTGGAGTAGTCATTGCTTTATTTACTGATAAAATAATCCATAGAGGGGGGATTCCGTGAAGGGTGTTAAAAAGCCGATAAAAGAAAACAGAAAAACTGGCTCAATATTGATGGCATTGGTAGTGGTTTTACTTGTAAAGAGTGCAATTGACCTCTTTTTCTTTGACCTGCTGCCAGCTGCTGCAGATAATCTCTTTTGGTTTTTAATTTCTGCAGTTTTGATAGTTACCTTTTTTATCAAGAAAAATTACATATATCTTGCCATAATGCTTGTACTACTAATAGCAGGTTTAGTGAATCTTAGTCTTGAAATATAAAGAGTCCGTATTAGGGTATCAGGTAGAGTCTTTATCCACAAGTGCAGACGTTTAGTCCACTATCACATATAGAGGTAATGCTATGATCACTTTAAAAAAGATAAAAATCATCCTATTTCTGATACTTGGCTGCCTGTCGCTCGCGATCGGTGTCTTGGGAACAGTGCTGCCTGTATTGCCCGGCGGTCCGTTTTATTTGTTTGCCGCTTTCTGCTTTGCCAGAAGCTCCAAGCGGTTTGACAGTTGGTTCAGGAACACTTCTTTATATAAGGCTTTTTCGCATACATTGTTGCTTTCGGAAAAATCCCAAGAGCCGGATTTTTCCCCGAATACTAAGGGTCTTTTCTCAAATATAGGAGAGCAGCTCTTTTCTATTCATATTTACCAGGTTATGTTCTTGAATTTGGGTTGTTTTTTTCTGAATTGGCCTCAAATAGCAACAGAGTTTACGAAAAACTCCCATGGCGGCACCTCCGCCACCATCTATCATAAAAAAGGCTACTATAACCATCCTCATAGTATAAGTAAGATTCAAAGTGGATAAGCTAGTAGTTTTGCCAAGCTTAATTTTGCCTTTTTTCATACAAAGAGCCCTTATATAAAAAATAAGTGGAAGCATTTTTGCAGAAAAAAGGGATGACCCGGAGAGAGAAAATAAGAATAAATGTCATTGCCGATTTCTTGGTGATCCTTTCTATCTTGTATATTGATATCCTGCCAGTCAAAATCCTTTTGCTATCTCTAGCCCTCTATAAACATTATTACTTTATCAGAAAGATCAAGACGATTGCGCCGAGCCATTAAAAAGTACCACCCATTATCAAAGTAATGAGTGGTACCAATCTTTGACTAAAGATAATAGCAGCAATAAAGACATAAGGCTGATTTTATCAACCTCATGCACGGATTCGAACTTAATCAGGTTGAGATGAAATGGAAACAATATTTTCTCTATTAATAGATGTCCTAGTCAGGGAAAATACTGCGCATAGTAACGAAATGATTACTATAGCGGCCCCAAACCAGGCAGTATGGGTAACGGTTCCGGTTTGATTAAGCACTATCCCGCCAAACCCTGAACCTAGGGAAATCCCTACTTGTATAGCTGAATTGTTAAAGCTTTGCTGAATATCCGAAGTGGCTGGGTCTGTATTGATCAAGTAGGCTTGCTGCGGCGGTGCCAGACTCCAGCTTAATGCGGCCCAAATCATCATAACAGGTATAAATACGACCAGTGAAAAAGTAGAAAACGGCAAGATAAATAAGGCGATTGCAAATGCACTGATCACAAAGATAATGCTTTTTGGAGCTCCGATCGAATCGGAAAGAATGCCTCCAAAGGCCCCTCCACTTACAGCAGCAATCCCAAATAATAAATAACAAATACTAATCCAGCCGGAGCTCAAGTTCATTTCCGATTCTAAAAATGGAGTGAAATAGGCATAAAGTGTATAGTGTCCGGCCAGCAAGAATACAGTTGCAAGATGAGCACTTCCTATTTTGGCGCTGGCAACTGCTTTTAATTGCTGTGAAAGAGGGATAGTGCTTTCCCCTGGTACACGCTCCAAAAAGATTGAAATAAGGATGAAGGATCCGATCGACAAAATCGCAATTCCAAGGAATATCACTCTCCAGCCGAACGTATCGGAAATAAGGATTCCAAGCGGAACGCCCATCACAAGGGATGAACTGATTCCCATATAAATAAGCCCCAAAGCCTTTGCCCGATGTGCAGGCGTAACAATTTTAGCAACAATGGTTAAAGACAGGACAACGATGAGTGCTGTACTCATTGCAGTCAATACCCTTGCGATCATCATAAAAGTAAAATTAGGACTAAAGTAAGTCATGATATTCCCGATAAAGAAAACAAACAGAGATATGAGATATAGTTTTTTTCGCTCAATTTTGCTAGTCAAGACAAGCAAGCCTGGTCCCGCTACAGCATAAATCAATGCGAAAACGGTAATCAGCTGTCCTGCACTGCTTAATGAAATGTTAAAATCTTCTGCTATCGTTGGAAGGATGCCGCCTACGATTAATTCAACCAAACCAACCGCAACAGTTGATAAGGCCAGTATAAACACTTTAAAATTCATCTTGATTCAACGTCCTTTCACAATAAACTTCAAATTTCAGAAAATAAAAAACTCCTGATTACAGAAAAAGAATAGAAATTCATTTTCTGTAATCAGGAGTTTAAGGTTCCTGGTAGAGACCCCCAAGCCTTATTCTTGAGGTTATACAGGGTATATATTTTTATAAATACTTTGAAGAGTTTAGCAGATGTTGATAGATTATACAAGGGTTATAGATAGTTTATATCATATTTTCACTAGCCTTGGATATTTGAAGTGCTTTTAAACAAGCGATCCTTCCGTTCTTTTACTGATAAAAGTTAGTTTAATTAATTTCATTTGAAGAGAGGGTGATGAAAATCAATAAGAAGTTAATACTAATCATTTTGACAGGCATAACACTTTTGGCAGCATGTACAAATGATTATACTTTTGAAGACTTCTTCCACAAGAAGATGGAGGAAAATACACAGGAATATGATGAAGAAGTACAATATTCTTATTCTCTAATTCATCAAGAAGAAAATGTAGTTCACTCAAACGATGCACTTGCTGTATTTACAGAAAACAATCTTCAAGGAGAGCAAATATTTATCGCATATTTTGAGCGGGAAGGCGGACATTGGAACTGGAAGCAAACTAGAGGAGCAGAGTGGGATACTCCTGTGAAATGGTCGGCAATGCACGAGGAACCATATATTTATTCTGGTGCGATAAGTGACAATTCTATTAAAGAAGTTCATGCAGGGCAGATGCAGGCGAAAATTATTCATATTAAAGAAGATAAGAGATTTTGGTATGTCATCAGCAGGGAAAAAGATGTAGAAGTGAAAATGGTTATGGCAGATGGAACTGAAAAGATAGTTGAAGAAATAGATGAAGAGATGTTAAAGGAATGGCAGGATAAAAAGACTGAATAGAAGATGAGGAGCTATTCGATTTTTTAAGTCAATCACAGAAAATCCAATAGATCTCCGGCTTGCTCTTCCTTTATTAAACGAACAGTTTCGTTTCCTGCATTAGGGAAATTTCAAATAACATTTGTTTTAATATAAAAGTTCCACTCTGGAGTGATCTTATTGGAAAAAGAGAATAGAGATATAGCTTTGAAGACATTAAACTATTTATGTAAGGGTTCACAGATTGAAGGGGTAATATTTCACGGATTAAGGGTTCTTCTTTCTGAAAATGAAAACAACCGGCCTAGAATAGATGGACAAATATCGATAAATATTGAAAGCGGTATTAAGGTGTTTCAATCAATGCCTGAAACAGATCCAGAGCCCAATGAAATACCTAATCTTGATTGGGTGAAATCTGCAAAGATAATGTGTGAAATGCGGTTGAAGAAGATTGTAGAGGTTAAGTTGGGACAAGAAATCCCTCTTGTACTTAATTTTAGGTTCTGGAGAAGTTTTATTCATTAATGGTCATCATGACCAATTTGAGAGTTGGCAAGTGGAAGTTCAAAGTAACACAATCGAAAGTGAAGTTTTTTTAGTAGCGGCATGTCCTGGAGATGATATAGCTGTATGGGTTCCAGGAGATGTTCTTGAGTAGGAGAATTATGCTTGTAAAAATAGAACAATAGATGATCCAGAACTAGCCAGCGTAATAAGAGACCTCCTGCAAATGGAGATTGGAATTTTATAATTGAATAAATTGAATTTGAAACATTAACTATTTGGAACTCGTCATATTCTTAAGAGACTGCAGGAATTAACTGTCAGTGTTGGGAAGGGTTTCTTCAACTTAGAGGTTTTTAAATAGGATGGTTTTCGAACCAAAATCTAATTGAAGTTGCATCAGGGATAGGGGGCATTAAGATGTCTGGTTTCTTTATAACACTTATGATTTTCTTCATCGTAATGGCAAACATCATCGCGTTTATTTCTTACAAGAAAAAGAAAAGTATATATGCTTCTGCTTTTGTTCTATTAATGCTGGCAGCTGTTTTTGGGGCAATTGGCGGTGTTGTAGCATTACTTATTATTCGTGATCCATTTTCAATATTTTATGGTTTGCAGGTTGGATATTATTTGCTGATCAATAGCGTCATTGTTTTAATTATTGCCGTTATCGTCACTGTTATAAAAAAATACAATAACAAGTAAAGACGGAGTGAAGTCATTAAAGTCCCGAGTATCTATTCATTCCCAAAGTTTAAATCTAAACTGAGGAGGATTTGTTAATGAAAAAGAAGTCTTATTCAGTCTTATCCGCAGTCTTCTTTCTACTGGCTGTTTTCCCTATTATAGCTGGGTTGACTAAGTGGGGAAATGACCTATACGCAGCTGTTTTGAATGTAAGCATCTTTTTGCCTTTGATTTTTGGTTTGGCGGGATTGACTTTTGCTTTCCTTGGTATGAGAGGCAAGGTCAAAATTAGCCTTGTTTTGGTGAACGTTTTAAGTGTAGCGCTTTCGTTATTGTTGGTGTTTGTAGCGATGTATGGCTTTCAACAAGCTTAGTGAAAAATTTGTCTGCTTGATTAGAGCCTTCTTTAAATACCTAGGCCGGGTAAATAGAAATGTCTCAAGGATACGTTTTAGGCTCTGAAAAAGTCATGGTATACTAAAGAAAACCATAGAAGCGAGGGTGTATCATGGCCAAACATCGTATTTATACTACGAGCTTTGCAAGCGTCTATCCCCATTATGTTGCGAAGGCGGAGAAAAAAGGACGTACCAAAGAAGAAGTCGATGAGATCATAAGCTGGTTGACAGGGTATAGCCAGGAAGAGTTAGAAGCACTTCTGGAAAATAAGACAGACTTTGAAACCTTTTTTGCGGAAGCTCCCCAACTGAATTCTTCACGTACTTTAATTAAAGGTGTGATATGTGGTATCCGAGTGGAGGATATCGAAGAACCAACTATGAGAGAAATTCGCTATCTGGATAAGTTGATTGATGAATTAGCTAAGGGAAAAGCGATGGAAAAGATTTTGCGGAAGTAATGCTGGATACAAAGCAGCGTTTATCTGCTGCAGAATGCATGTCAGAACTAAATATATATTTCGGTGACAGACTCAAGGGAAATATTTAAGAAGCCATCCTATTAAGCTATGGCTTCATTAGATATACTTTAAATGTAATTATAGTAGAACAATGAAAACAGACTCCAAAGAATGTGAAACATTATCGGTGGATAGGGAGACCTGTGCAGGGCATATAAAATACCGGCAATAATACCAGATACTGTCCAACATATACATAACCAAAATGAAAACTTCCAAAATAGACACTTACTATTAAGATGCTCCATACAACAGGCAGTTTCGTTTGAAGGTATCCTTGCAGGAGGTTCCTGAAAAATAATTCTTCATAAATTGGTTGTAAAGCCGTAATTCATCCGGGGCAGACCCTATCGCAGATCATTTTATTTATCTTAGGTACAGCTGTTTTAATTAAGTTCATTGTGGTCGTTAGAGAAATATCAGTGTGGTACAAAAAGCCTGAAAGAAAAAAAGGCTTAAAAAACCTAGTGAAACGTGTAAGTAGACCGATGCTTTCTTTAAAACCTCAAAGTTTTTCAAAGAGTCAATAAAAAAATTGCGTGTGGGTTTCATGATAAATAATGCAGCTATGCCTAATGTGGCAATTATCAAAGAAGTAAACTCCCAGCTAATATAGTCCAAGTTATGTAAAGTGAAAACTAAGATCAGATTTATTACTATCTGTATGGATATTGTCAGCAGTCCAAGACGATGTGCCTTGGCAGGTTCAGTATTTTTCAAAGTAGATGGTCCTCCTTTTCAAGGAATATTATTTCTACGAGTTATGTTCAGTCAAATTTTCGGAATTTTCGTGTTAATTTTATTTTTAGGAGAAACCCTAGTTAAGAAAGGCGGTGAAAAGAATGAAAGCTATTTTACAGAGTGAGTTTGGCAGTGCAGATGTTCTTACATACACCGATATTGAGATACCAGCCATTGCTCATAACGAGGTGCTAATTAAAGCATCACATACAAGTGTTAACTATGCAGATATTAAGAAACGTGTGGGAAATAAGGGAAAGGGAAAGTTCCCTTTACTACTTGGATTGGATGTTGCAGGAACGGTTCAAGAGGTTTCTCCTGACTCTGCCTTTTCGGTAGGAGACCGGGTGATTGCTTTTCCTAAGAATGGATCTTATGCCGAATATGTCGCAGCAAGTGAACAGTTAGTTTTTAAAATTCCAGACAGTCTGTCATTTGAACAAGCCTCCGCCATGCCAACCGTATCAATTTTATCGTATATTCTTCTCCATGAGATCGGACAAGTGAAGGAAACGGACACCATAGTTATACATAGCGCGGCTGGCGGTGTCGGATCAATGTTGATTCAATTAGCCTGCATAGCAGGTGTCGGGAAGATAATAGGAACTGTCGGTAATTTGGAAAAAGAATCTTATGTTAAGAGATTAGGGGCGGATATTGTATGCACGTATGAAACTTTTTCTGAAGAAGTATTAAAGGAGACTGATCAGAAAGGTGCAAATGTGATATTCGATTCAGTTGCCGGAGATGTGACCACTAGTAGTTTAGACTGCTTAGCCTTTTACGGCACCCTTGTTCAATTTGGAAACAGCAGTGGAAAAGCGGGCACAATCAAAACAAGTGATGTACATAGCAGCTGCAGGAATATTAAAGGATTTAGTCTGGGAACAACAAGAAAACTTGATCCGGCAAGATTGAAGCCTGTTGCAGAAAAAGTGATAGAACTATTTGCTTCTAATAAAATTTCGCTTCCTATCGCACAAGTATTTAATTTAAGGGATGCCGGGCTGGCGCATAAATTGATTGAGAGTCGTGATTATGAGGGGAAGGTTTTGCTGAAAATATAAATAAAAAGCTATTATAAGAATGTAAGGTTAACACATCTGTGTTACTAGAATTTAATAAGTGGTGATTAATAAAGCTTGATTTCATCTCAAGTTACCATTCAGCAGCTGTTCTCTCAGGGGATTGCTGCTTTTCATGTAAGAGAACACAAATTCAACGGAAAGGGAATAGATGGACAACTATAAATAAATGTAGAAATTAGTTTTTCCTCTGAAAACTCTTTACAGTCAGATGAGATTCCAAAACTTGAGTGGGTTGACTAATTATTTTGCTAACCTCCCGGGTAATCAAATTGTAGCCCGCCTCTGTGGTTTCATTCAACATCCTTATGATCAGCAGCTCTGCAATTCCATAACAAAAAGGTACTTGATATCCTTTCAAGTCCCTTTTCTAAGTTTTTCTGTCGTGTTTTCTTACAATCCATTAATTAGAATGCTGGTAAGCTCAGTTATCGCTAAAAGGCTCCTGAACCTCCGCCCCCGCCGCCAACACCTGATCCTCCACCAGGAACTGAGCCTGTTCCCGTTCCGGCAGATACTGTTTCCTCAGCCTGGTTGAAGCTGTTTGTCAAGGTGCTTGCAATGATCATAAGCATCACTATGTCACTGGAGGTATAGCCGAACCCTGAATCTGCATTTGTGCTGGCAAGATTTTCATTCTTTTTCAGCATGGCTTTATCATTGATCCCAATCGCATAGATGAATGCCCGCATTTGTTCATCGCTCATCCATTCACTCCACTGTTTTTTATCAACGTTAGTATAAGTGGAGCTTAAATGATTCCACTGGTGTTTTATCCGTGCGCCCATTATAGTCCTTGGCTGGTATAGCATGGCAAAAAGTATGAAGAGTATGGACAGGAGTAATGAAAAGAACATCCACATCAATAAGTCGTGCACTCCAAAGAGAATGGTGAATGGGAGAAGAAGAAGGCCGCTGATTGCGACTGTCCAACGCAGCCCGACTTTCTTTTGGACTAGCCTATGCTCCTTTATTTCAGCTTTTACTTCTTCAACCCATTTCGTGAAATCTTCGTGGTAGGACTGCTGATTTTCTTTATTTTCGATGTAGTTATCCAAAGTATCAATCGAGAATTTACCTTCATTTCCTATTTTATAGAAAAGCCATTGAATCAACATCTCTTCGTGACGGTGATCAGAAGAACGATTGCCGAGGATAAACTCATTTTCACTCCTTCTATCAACGATGCCTTTTCTGACTAAATCCAATAGGGCTGCAGAGAGCAGACTTCCACTCGGAATCATGCTTTTCATATGAAGGATAGTGGCTGGTAAACTCATCTCTTCTTTTGGTAAAAGAGATTGTTGTAGAGAGTTACGTTCGACGTCCCATATAACAGCCCGCTTTTTTCTCCAAGCTGTGATCAACAGGGCCGATAAATAAATCGCGAAAGCTCCTACAATGAATGGTGCAATGAGACTTAGAAAATCTTTTCTATTCTCAAAGGCGGCCAATTTTTCTTCCTGGGCTGCTATCTCAGCTGTTAAGTCGCTGCTGATTGCTTTACCTTCATTGATGGAAGCTCCAGGAAACATGGAAGCATCATATGCTGCCCGGATATCTCCGTTTTCGCCGCTTTCGACCTCTCCTAATTCAAAGTGAACAACGCCATCCTTTGTAGTTTGAATGGTGCCAGCTGCTTCACCGTAGCCTAAAGCAAGAACTTCACCTGTTGGTTGAGGAGGATGAACATAAATATCCATGTTCTCATAGGAGGATTCATTACTGCTATCAAAAAATGGCCAGTAAAACTGTCCTAGATCAGTGTATACCTCCACTCCGTTTTTAATGGTATAGGAAAGATCTATAGTAATCGTTTCATCCGAGCCGCCCCGAAAAATCTTATATAGATTTCCCTCTTGTTTCACCTCTAAGGGTTTATTATTTTCAACAGCCTCAACGTTTTCAATACGCGTGTTTTCTTTAGGAATCAGAGTACGAGTAATTCCATTAAAATCCCCGTCAAATTGATAGGTATGCTGCTCAGTAACCTGAACATTGCCATCTTCCTTTAAAAATGCATCAATTTGGGTATGTTCAATTGTAAAATCAACTGCCGATACTTGAGCAGGTATCAAAAATAAACATAATACGAGTGCCAATATGATCGTCCGAATTTTCACGTACTTCATCTCCTCTCAATTGTATATACGGAATAGAAACACAAAGGTTTCAATGCACATAGTTAAGGTAAGTTCCTATTGAGATTGAAATTATGCAAAATAACATATACTTTAACCCACTCTTGGAATTCTAGTCAGTATTCATAAAAGCCCTATTTTGAAAGAAAATTTCCCTTGAGTTTGTTGAAGGGTTTTGAAATAATCAGAATAAGTTTCCAAATTAAAACGTTCGTTTCAGTTACATAGAGTACAAGGACAATTATACGAGTGGTGGAGAAGTAATGGAAAAACCAGTTGTCATTCTGAGTGAGTATAATCCCCAATGGGAAGATCAGTTCGAGTATGAGAAGAAAAAAATCTTAGAAGCTGTTGGAGATAAGGTAGTGGGAATTGAACATATCGGCAGCACTTCGATCAGAGGGCTGAAGGCTAAGCCTATCATCGATATTCTGGCAGGAGTCAGGGATTTAAATGTGGTTTCTTCTCTGATCGCCCCTTTAAGTGAAGTCGATTTTGAGTATGTTCCTAAGCCGGAATTAACCGACAGAAGTTTTTTTAGAAAAGGCTTGTGGGGCAAAGGCACCTGCCACCTGCATATTTGTGAAATGAATAGCAGCGAGTGGGTTGAGAAGTTACTGTTTCGTGATTATTTGAGGAAGTTTCCTGGAGCAGCTGAAGAGTATGCACTGCTAAAGAGCGAGCTTTCTTCTCTATATAAAAACGATCGACCTGCTTACACGAAACAAAAAGAACCTTTTATTAAGGAAATTATTGAAAAAGCTAGTAGAACTTTTTAAAAGAAATCTATTCTTCAATTGTTTATACTAAAGCAACTACTATAAAAAGGGGGTTTAACGACATGACAAAAAGAGAATTAGAATACAAAATCAGCGAGGTAAAGGCTGATTATGTCCGTATCCAGGCAGATATGGAAAAAGTGGATTCTGTCGGAGGAAATACAAAAAAATCGGAAGAGCGGCTAGAGCAGCTGGAAAACGAATTGGCCCAGCTAAATAAACAGCTTTCAGAGCTATAATAGAAATTCTGGGGGCCCCGGGAGTACATAAACTAAATACACGAATTAGTGGAGGACGAAATCGCTTAGGATTTCGTTCTCTTTTTTTATGATCGTAAAGCTGGATTTCATACTGGTATAGGAGGATTGAGGGGGGGGGCTTCTATTAAAGCTTATTTCAAGCAGTATAAAGGAGTATTTAAAGCATCAAAAATTCCGATTCTCAGAATGATGAGGTATAAAGGGGCTTTGAACAGCATCAAATGCTCAGATTCTGAAGATGATGAGGTATAAAAGCGTTTTTAAACAGCATCAAATGCTCAGATTCAAAAGATGATGGAGTAAAAAGGAGTTTTAAACAGCATCAAATGCTCAGATTCTCAAGATGATGGGGTAAAAAGGAGTTTTGAACAGCATCAAATGCTCAGATTCTCAAGTTAATGGGGTAAAAAGGAGTTTTGAACAGCATCAAATAATCTGATTCAAAAGATGATGGGGTAAAAAGGAGTTTTGAACAGCATCAAATGCTCAAAATCAAAAGATGATGAGGTATAAAGGGGCTTTAAATAGCACGAATAATAAAAATCGTTAAGTTATGTACGAGTCCATTATTTCAAAAGAAACTTCGTTAGATTGAAGCGGAAGGTGTTCGATCTCCTGCGGGACTAGCGGTCGTCTAGTTCCAGCGCCTGGCCCCTCGGGGTCAAATAACCTCAAGAGAATAAAAGGAAAGACCGCCTTTTTTTCTCTCCGGAACATTTGCCTGTCGGGGCAGAGCAGGGCGCTTCCACTTTTTATACAGACGAAGCCGAGGAGGCTCAACGCCCGCCCCGCGGAGTCGAACACCTGGAGCGGAAATCATAGCACACAAATGTTATGGTCTTTAAACTCTTCCACTTTTACAAAAAGTGTTGAATCGATATTCTTCTTAACAAAACCTTTACAATTCTATCCTTGAAATTAATATATAAGTGTATTATTATATAAGCAGAACGTTATATATAAAACGAATAAATGACTTTACTGGTTGAGACACTAAAAATACTAACATCACCCAAGCTTATAAGTAAATCATTATTTGATTATCAATGAAATGGAAGGTGGTTATGAAATGCCTGCTGTCATGATTGAATTAGAAAAGGCTGCTGCTGTCTTGAAATTGCTTGGCGATAAAACAAGACTAACGATGGTGAAAATCTTGGACCATCATGATTGCTGTGTGTGTGAGTTTGTGGAAATTTTCAAAACGAGCCAGCCGGCCATCAGCCAGCATGTGCGTAAGCTGAAGGATGCAGGATTGGTGAGTGAATCACGGAGAGGTCAGTGGATTATTTATTCATTGAATAAGAATAGTGAATTCTACCCTTTGGTACAGAGCCTGCTCGATCAGCTCCCGGACCAGGGATTCAGATTGAAAGAATTAGAGAAACAAGGATTGAGAATTTCATGTGAGTAAAAAGGAGGAAGAATCTTGACGCAGATTATTTTAGCATCGGTGATTTTCCTGATCACCCTCATCTTAGTCATCTGGCAGCCCAAAGGGTTATCTATTGGGTGGTCGGCATGCGGCGGAGCTATTCTGGCTCTGATTGTGGGAGTTGTTGATTTCAACGATGTCATTGACGTTACATCCATCGTCTGGAATGCCACTTTGGCTTTCATCGCCATCATCATTATCTCTCTCATTTTGGATGAAATAGGCTTCTTTGAATGGGCTGCCCTGCATATGGCGAGAGCAGCAAAAGGTAATGGAGTCAGGATGTTCGTGTATGTTTCCATTTTGGGAGCATTGGTCGCAGCGTTTTTCGCGAATGACGGAGCTGCCCTGATTTTAACACCCATCGTACTAGCAATGGTAAGAAACCTTAATTTCAACGAAAAAATGGTGTTTCCATTCATCATCGCCAGCGGATTCATCGCGGATACCACATCGCTTCCGCTTGTTGTCAGTAACTTGGTGAACATTGTTTCAGCGGACTTTTTCGATATAGGGTTTGTAGAGTTCGCATCACGGATGATCGTTCCGAATTTGTTTTCATTGCTTGCCAGTATTCTTGTCTTATACTTATTTTTCAGAAAAAGCATTCCATCCAATTACGATTTATCACAATTGAAGAAGCCTCAGGAGGCCATTAAGGATCATAAGATGTTCCACTTATCATGGATTGTTTTGGGGATACTCCTAGTCGGTTACTTTGCGAGCGAGTTCATCGGAGTTCCTGTTTCTTTCATAGCAGGTATAGTCGCGATTTTCTTCCTGCTGATGGCCAGACGAAGTTCAGCCGTTGACACAAGGACGGTTGTGAAAGGAGCACCATGGGCAATTGTTTTCTTCTCTATCGGAATGTATGTAGTTGTTTATGGATTGCGAAACGTCGGCTTGACCAATGTCCTGGCAGACCTCATTCAGGTGACGGCAGACCAGGGATTGTTCGCAGCGACAATCGGTATGGGATTCATCGCGGCCATCCTGTCATCAGTGATGAATAATATGCCAACCGTTATGATTGATGCCCTTGCCATCGCGGAGACGGATACAACCGGAGCCGTCCGGGAAGCCTTGATTTATGCAAATATTATCGGATCAGATCTTGGTCCGAAAATTACACCAATTGGTTCCCTTGCAACCCTGCTTTGGCTTCATGTACTGTCCCTGAAAGGCGTGAAGATTTCCTGGGGAACATACTTTAAAACCGGAATCATCTTAACCATTCCAACCCTTTTCATCACATTAGTCGGCCTTTATATTTGGCTGCTGATTATATAAAAAATTTAAACCTGTAAATTCACAAAAATATTATTACACCAAAAGGAGACTAATTATCATGTCAAAAAAAACGCTCTACTTCTTATGCACAGGTAACTCTTGCCGCAGCCAAATGGCTGAAGGCTGGGCAAAAAAACACTTAGGTGACGACTGGAACGTCTACAGCGCAGGAATTGAAGCACATGGTTTGAACCCGAACGCTGTCAAAGCAATGAACGAAGCAGGAATTGATATCTCCAATCAAACATCGGATATCATTGATCCGGAAATCTTGAACAATGCTGATTTAGTTGTTACCCTTTGTGGAGATGCAGCAGATAAATGCCCGATGACACCTCCTCATGTGAAACGTGAGCACTGGGGCTTTGATGACCCTGCAAAAGCGCAAGGAAGCGAAGAAGAGAAATGGGCTTTCTTCCAGCGCGTCAGAGATGAAATTGGCGAGCGCATCCATACATTTGCGCAAACTGGAAAATAAAATAGACAGCCAAGGGACCTTATCTCTTGGCTTTTCTCAAAAATAACATATAAGCATATGCTTATTTGATTGTAAAGGAGCATGAAAGATGAACAAAATTGACATTTTCGATCCTGCTTTATGTTGTCCAACTGGTGTTTGCGGACCGAGCGTTGATCCTGAATTAACAAGGATGGCTTCAGCAGTATTTCTTTTAGAGAAAAAAGGTTTTGACATTAAACGGTTCAACCTTGCCAGCGATCCTTCTGCTTTCGTGGACCATAAAGAAATTAATAAATTGCTTCATGAAAAAGGTCCAGACTCCCTTCCAGCCGTCCTACTGAACGGTGAGTTAGTAAAGGCCGGTGAGTACCCTTCCAACAGTGAGCTTGCCCAATGGTGTGGAATTAAGCCGGAAGAACTAACAGAGAAAAAACCTAAAATCAAACTTGATTTGAATTAGAAAGGATGAACGCTCTTGTTTCAACCATTCGATACCAGGACAATTGCCAACACAAAATTTTTATTCTTCACAGGTAAAGGCGGAGTGGGAAAAACTTCCACCGCCTGTGCTTCCGCATTAAGATTGGCAGATGAAGGAAAGCCGGTTCTGCTTGTGAGCACCGATCCCGCTTCGAATCTTCAGGATGTGCTGGAAGTGGAGCTGACCAACACCCCGATGCCGGTATCGGGGGTGGCTAACCTGTCTGCTTGTAATCTGGATCCTGAAGAAGCCGCCCGTGCTTACCGTGAGAAGGTCATCGGACCATACCGCGGGAAACTGCCGGAGTCTGTTGTTTCAACGATGGAAGAGCAGATGTCCGGAGCGTGTACAGTTGAAATTGCGGCCTTTGATGAATTCACTAACTTATTAAGTGATACAACCCTTGTCGAGTCTTATGACCATATCATTTTTGATACAGCTCCTACAGGACATACATTGAGGCTGCTGCAGCTTCCGACAGCCTGGAGCGGCTTTCTTGAGGAAAGGACTCATGGAGCTTCATGCTTAGGGCCTTTATCAGGATTGTCAGAAAAGAAACAGGCCTACTCCACAACGATGAAGGCCCTTGCAGATCCAGCGCAAACAACTCTTTACCTTGTGGCAAGGCCTGATGAATCATCCCTGCTGGAAGCAAGCCGTGCGTCACGGGAGTTAAAAGAGATCGGAATCATCAACCAAAAGCTTGTCATGAATGGGCTGCTGCACTCACATATTTCAGAAGATAAAGCTTCCTCTTCATTGCATGCCAGACAGCAAAGAGCTCTAGAGGGGATTCCGGAAGACTTGAAACAGCTCGATACTCACTCCCTGCCATTAGTTTCTTATTCACTGACTGGCCTTAACAGCCTGCGAAACTTATTCAAAGGAATGGTCATCGATGAAGCAGACACGGAAAGTCAACTGGAGAAAATAAGCCTTCCGGGGCTCGGAGCTATCATTGAAGATTTCTCAAACTCCAACACCAGAGTCATTTTTACGATGGGTAAAGGCGGCGTAGGAAAAACTACAATGGCTTCCGCGATAGCCATAGGACTGGTTGAGAAGGGACATAAAGTACAGTTGACGACAACAGATCCTGCGGCACATCTGGAATATATGTTTAAGGGGAGCCAGGCAAAGGACAACCTGACCATCAGCCGAATCGACCCTAAAGCAGAGGTAGAAGCCTATAAGACAGAAGTACTGTCCAATGTAAGCAGTGATTTGGATGAAGAGGCAATGGCGTATATTGAAGAGGATTTAAATTCTCCATGTACAGAAGAAATTGCCGTATTCCGCGCCTTTGCAGAAGTGGTGGCGAAATCGGAAGAAGAGATTGTTGTCATCGATACAGCGCCTTCCGGTCATACTTTGCTTCTCCTGGATGCTGCTCAGTCTTATCATAAAGAATTGGCCCGTTCCACTGGCGAAATTCCCCAAAGTGTAAAAACACTGCTGCCGCGGCTTCGCAACCCGAAAGAAACGGGTGTCGTGATTGTTACGCTGGCAGAAGCAACACCTGTGCTTGAAGCTGGCAGGCTGCAAAGTGACTTAAAGCGTGCAAACATTGTGCCAAGATGGTGGCTGATCAACCAAAGCCTTCACGCAACAGAAACAACAGATCCAGTACTGAAAGGCAGAGCAAAAGCTGAAGCCGGCTGGATCAAGAAAGTATCCTCAGAATACAGTGAACAATGTGCCATTGTCCCGTTTATGGATGAGGACGAATCAGGTCATGAACAGGTATCGAAATATATCAATCGGTAAAATGGGGGAAATGCGATATGGAAAAAGTAGTGATTTTAGGAACTGGACCTGCGGGTTTGACATCAGCGATTTATTTGGCAAGAGCGAATATGGAACCTCTTATTATAGAAGGAGATCAGCCGGGCGGGCAGTTGACATTAACAACAGAAGTAGAGAACTTTCCTGGATTTGTTGATGGTATCATGGGCCCGGAATTAATGGACAATATGAGGAACCAGGCGGAAAGATTTGGTGTCCGGTTTAAAAGAGGCTGGGTAACCGATGTTGATTTATCGCAGCGTCCTTTTACCTTGAAGGTCAGCGGAATGGGTGAGATCCAGACTGAATCACTTATTTTGTCCACTGGGGCTTCAGCCAAAATGCTGGGCATTCCGGGAGAATCTGAAAACATCGGCCGCGGAGTCAGTACTTGTGCAACCTGTGATGGTTTCTTTTACCGTGGAAAGAGAGTCGTCATCATCGGAGGCGGAGATTCGGCCATGGAAGAGGCAAGCTTCTTAACGAAATTTGCATCAGAAGTGATAATCGTGAACCGCCGCGAAGAACTGAGGGCATCCAAAATCATGCAGGACCGTGCCAGAGAAAACGAAAAAATTTCCTGGTCCCTGAATAGGACACCTCTTGAAGTCATCTCAGATGGAATGAAGGTTACAGGCTTGAAAGTCAAAAACAATGAAACAGGAATGGAAGAGCTGATCGACACAGACGGAATCTTTGTCGCAATAGGCCATTCACCTAACACTTCCTTCTTAAAAGGCCAGATTGATACGGATTCAAATGGCTATATCGATGTGGTTCCAGGCACGACTGAAACAAATATTCCCGGCGTCTTTGCATGCGGTGATGTTCAGGACAGCAAATACCGCCAAGCGATCACAGCAGCGGGGACAGGCTGTATGGCCGCACTTGATACGGAAAGATACCTGGAAGGGAACAGAGTTCAAGATTGGAGTAAATCTTTATAAGAGGCTGGTTGCTAAAGCAATATTGCATTTTCAACAAGGAGTATGTACACATATTTAGCCTGAACTATCTTGGTAAATAAGCAAGAAAAGAGCTGTTCATCCTCAAGGGTACAAAACGCAGCTTTCTATATTAAACACTCTTTTAAAAAGGCGGAGGAAATATGACAACTCAACACTATCATGAATTAATCCAAGATCGCATTTATATCGGCGGTGCTGATGGAGCCAAAGAAATCCTGGAAAATGGCAAGGCGGATGTCATCTTTGATTTACGTGCCGAAGCACCAGAAGTTGAATACGATAGAACACACAGCCCTATCGTGGATGATGCTGAACACCAGGATGAATCCATCAGGAAATCTATAGACATGGTGGTTGATGCCTACGAACAGGGGAAAAAGGTTTACTTTCACTGTGCAGGGGGCAGCAACAGAACCGGAACAGTAGCCATTGGGACATTACTTTCATTAGGGAAAGCAAACTCGATTGAAGAGGCAGAGGGCATGGCAAAGGCTGCCCGGCCGAAAATTAACGTAAAACCTGAAATGAAAGAGTCTTTGGGTCGCATTTTCCCGAATAAATAAGGTATCATGGTAATTGGCATGAAAAAATCATGAAATAGTAAGGAGTGCAGATATAGTGAAGATCACAGATGGAGCTCGTGATTTCTTGCAGGAAATGTTAAAAGAACACGAAGCCGAAAACATTCGTTTTTATTTTGCAGGCTTTGGCTGAGGACAGCCACAAGTTGGGCTGGCTCTGGATGAGCCGGAAGAAAATGATGAAGTAGCAACGATTAATACAATCAAGGTAGCGATTGACCCGAGAATAGAATCGGCTGCGCAAAACCTGACCCTCAATCTTAATCAGGAAAACAACGGCCTGGAATTGACAGGGAACGAAAGTGATTGTTGTTAATCTGTAATATAAGTATGAGAAGACCTCAGTGAGGCTTGAAAACAGTTTTACTTTAGAGGAGCGCATTAGATACAAATAAGATAACGCACTGTGAATTCACTTTAAAATACACAGTGCGTTTTCTTATTGTGGATATTTATTATTAACTTTTTCTTACCCTGCAATTGAGCAGACGCTTATGATAAGAAGAGATTTCAATGCAATGTTAGATCAATAAGGGGAAAATTTCCCGTTATGATAAAATATAGATGCCGATTTGAGGTGAATAAGGGGAAATTTTCCCCTTAAGCAAAGAAAAATGACTCTTTTGACCTGATTTTTAGCAAATAGAGGGAATATTTCCCTCTATTAAAGCCATTTTAGGAGCTGTTTTACTAAATAAGGGGAAATTCTCCCCTTATTATTAAGCGTCTAAAAAACCTGTCTTACTTACGGACTTTGATAAACTAGGCTTAGAGATCTAAGAATAATACTGTATTTTACAGCAAAAAACCCAGATTCAAAAGGATCTGGGTTTTTTGATTTTTTAGGATCTTCTTATTACATTAAAGCCTTCGTTAGTTTAATATCTTTATCAATTCAATCTCATCTCTTATTGGGATACCTTCATTGCCAATCAAGGGTATCTCTGGTTTTAACTCTCTTGCTTTATCAACTGCATTATTTATAATGTGAGAAAGAATAAAACCTCTTTTTTGATAAAACTTTAATGCTGATAAATTATCGTTTGTTGTTATAAGTTTAACGAGTCTACATCTTTTTTTAATAGCAAGATTTTCTACTTCTTGAACTAACGATGTGCCTATTCCTTTACCTTCTTCAATACTATCCAATGATATAATTTCCAATTCTTTATCTTTGATTATATAAGTAATTAAGCCAATGATTGCTCCTTTCACATTTACAATTGCAAAACCCTCTAATATACTACAATCATAAACGCCACTTGAAATAACCATTTCTGGACTTCCCCAATGTAATTTGAAAAATTCAATTATTTTGTTTTTCGGTATATCCTCAACTGAGTAGATTTTCATTATATGCCACCCCATTGTAGTAAGATCATATTCCAGCAAGCTGCCCGTATATAGAAATATCCATTATTCACAATTGTATCAAACAATACTAGATGCTCATCTTCGCAAGAACAGGTTGCTAATTGACAAGTCATTTATCACCCTAATTAACATCTCATTTATTATCTGTTCAATATTCGAAGTGCTAATAAACCCCAAATTCGAATACAAACATTGTTATAACAACAAATAAAGCAGGCTAATTCATATGAATTAGCCTGCTACTTATAATGCTATTGGTAATTTTCTCTACCAAAACGGCACCCCTTAGTGACCTTCACAGGGGTTTTTCTTTAGTTAATAGTTCCTGATTGAAACCATTTCGAGGCCAGCCTCGTATATAACATATAAAAGAAGATGGAGGGGCTGCCAATGTATGAATACAAGTATGTTGAAACGACCCTTGGAGGATTTTTCACTTCTCCTCAGCACAGAGAGGTAATCGATGAGCACGCTGCACAGGGCTGGAGATTGGTTCAGGTACTGCCTCTCAAATATAACGGACATGGAAAACCAACAGATTATGAAATTATATTTGAACGGAAAATTTCGGTTGGCGATTGAGCTTACTGTTTGTTTTTAATGGGGATATAGCCAAGTTATGAGTGCATACTGCCATTTGATTATAGTTCCGTGGAGAGGTATGAATGCTAAAAAGTAAACGTTACTGGATGCTTCTGCTGCCGTTTTTAGTTGTGGGAGTACTGCTTATTTTCTTATTACGTCAAGAATTCAAACCATATGGGCCATTTCTTTGGATACCTTTTTGGATTCTTTATTTTGTTTTTGAAATACGGAGAATTAAGGAGTGACACAGAGATGTAATTGTCCCAGGGGAAGGAAAGGTTATAACAGAGGCAGCAACATGAATGGGTAGATAAACATAAGGTACGCCATTAAAGTGATAGGCTATTTTTTACATAAAAATAGATTACATTGCTGTGATATGAGGCTTGAAAGGTCAATATCACAATCTCGTGGATGTGGATAAGAATTGTGAATGGAGCAAAATAATAAGAATTCAGCAGAAAATTTTAGAGAAGTATCTTTAAAGGGTAGAGCGCTCCTTCAGCATCCGAGTAGTTGATAGGTTTGCAGGCTGGTTCCATTGCATTTATTCTTTCATTTACCGCTTCCCTGCAATTCTGTGCATGGAAAGTCGGTTGGGAAATTGAAGTTCCTGTTATTGTTTTGGTAAGGGAGGTCAACAAAATGGATTTGCTTAAGAACATGAATGACTCACTGCAGTATATTGAAGAGAATCTTACTAGTGATATTGATTTTAAAGAAGTGGCGAGGCTTTCTCTATGTTCAGAATATCATTTTAAAAGAATGTTTTCTTTTCTGGCAGGTATTACACTATCGGAATATATCCGCAGAAGGAGACTGACTCTTGCTGCTTTTGAACTAAGTGACAGCAGAATGAAAATCATTGATATTGCGATGAAATATGGATATCAATTGCCGGATTCTTTTACAAGAGCCTATCAAGGTTTGCATGGCGTCACTCCATCAGAAGCCAGAAATAACAGCCGAGCATTAAAAGCATTTCCACGAATGACCTTTCAATTATCAATCATGGGAGGAAATGAAATGAACTACCGAATTGAACATAAGGCAGCATTTAAAATCGCAGGGATCAAGAAGAGGGTGCCTATTATATTTAGTGGTGAAAACCCACATATCACCGCGATGTGGAATAAATTGGATAATGAGGAAATCCAAGAACTTACCGAACTCTCTAACTTAGAACCAGGAGGAATCATACAGGCTTCTGCGAACTTTTCGGAGGCTCGAATGGAGGAAAAAGGGGAGTTGGACCATTATATAGGGGCGGCGACGACAGATAGTACTCCAAAAGGCTATTCCGTTCTCGAAGTACCCGAGTACACATGGGCAGTATTTGAGTCTGCTGGTCCTTTTCCTGACACACTGCAGGAAACATGGGGACGTATATATTCCGAGTGGTTTCCTGCCTCAAGCTATCAACAAGTAGAAGGGCCAGAAATCTTATCCATCAAAAGTAAGGATTTAAGATCATCTGTAGTCAAAAGTGAAATTTGGATTCCTGTTTTGAAAAAATGATTGAATGAAGAGCAATCTAAAAGATGATGGAGTGTAATCACGTGATTACACTCCATTTTTCATTTAATGACCTTTAACTATTAGGAGATTCTGAAGATATAAAATAAATGGGTAATTATGTTAAAATAAAGATGTAACTTACCAGCATTGAAATCAGGAAGAAAAAAGCACTCTTAAGAATCATCCATTCCTTAAAAATAGTTTCACAGTCAAATTTGGATTCATTTTATTAGGATACACCCATTGGAAAGTGGATTATTAATCAATCATTTTATAAAGAAGCATTGAAGGTGCAGGGAGCTGGGGAAGTGAAAGTAAAATACTTGTTTGATTTTATATTGGCGGTTACGTTAAATGGCTTCTCTTATTATGTGGGAAGCATGATCATCAGCAGCGGTATTCCATTTTGGCAGGCATTCATAATAGGATTTACCGTTGTTTCTTTAGGTGGTTTAACAGAATTTTTGGGTAGCCCGATGTGGTTGATTGTGCTGGTACCTTTTCCTGCAGGGATGCTTCTCCTTTACTTGTTTCTTGGCGCGGCCCTGCCTTTATGGTTTCTTACTTATATCACCACTCTCACTATTTATGTCACCATTCATATTCCGATGAGTTATTTATTTCGCTTTCATTCCTTGATTCCTTCATGGAGATTGTCTTAGTCAATTATGAGTAGAGAAACAGCTTAATGAAAAATAGGTAGGGGACGATAACACATGAAATGTTTGTGTGATTCAGGAGATACCTTTGAACTTATGATTGAAGGTGATGTAGGGGCTGACCCGTTTTGGTGTAAAAAATGCTATTGTAATCTGGATATTAATGATCTTTCTCTTTCAGAAAGCTTGAAGGATGAATTAATAGACTGGGCCGAGGGATATGGAGAATGGATTGATTGGGACTTTGATCGAATCCGGCCAGGCGGAATACAACTTGAAGAGAAACATAACAGAATAGGAATAGAGTTAACTGAAAAAGCAAGAAGAGAACTTCACCCCAATTACCAGGTGGAATTCTCGCCGTCTTCTATGGCTAAGATGTATTGTAAGAGAAAATTTTAAGGGGGATCAAATGAGGTTATCAGGTTTGGAATATATTGTTCGAGGAGAGGGAAAGCCAATTCTAGTTTTTGAACTGGGTATCGGCGGTTCTATTTACAACTGGGATGCTTTCATAAAGAAATTGGAGAAGGATTTTACCATCATCCTATACCATAGGGCTGGGTATGGCAGGAGTGAAGAGTCAGAAACACAACGGAATGTAAATAATATCGCTGAAGAATTAAACGCCTTATTGACCGATTTGGCTATCCAAGACCCCTTCGTGTTGATCGGGCACTCATTTGGCGGCCTCTGTGTCCAGCAATATGCCAAGATGTTTCCTGAGAGATTAAAGGGTGTCATACTGATAGATTCCACATCTTATAACTTTCAGAAACTATACGAATTGGATTTGCCTGTTATGAATTCAATGATTAGTGTAGAACAAATGATAGAGAGTAATAGAAATTCATCAACCAAATCAAGAGCAGAGTTAAGAACGAGTTACCGTGATGTCCTTCTGGAAGCTGAAAAGGATTTAACTAAAGAACAGTTCAGTATGTATGAGGATTTTATCACTAATCCAGTTCTTTTTAAAACCGTTGCGGAAGAATTCGCTAATTGGAGAGAGGATAGCGAAATAATTAAAGCTGCTGGACCATTTCCCGAAGTTCCGTTAACAATCATTGCAAGGGACGAGTTGGTATCAGCAGTGCCTTTTATAGAGCATGGCATACCAGAGGAAGAAGCATATCAGTATGAGGATGCTTGGAGAGAGTTACAAATCGAGTTGTCCATGCTTACAGACAGTGCAGAGCTGATAATCGCAGAAAATAGTGATCATGAAATACATAAAGATCGACCTGATGTCATTATTCGCTGTCTGGATAAGTATAAGTGAATAATAGATAGGAAAAAGTAACGGATGCTAGTGGAAAAAAGTTTAAAAAATGAAACCAATCTTCTGCTGTTTCGTATAATAGATATAAAATCTGATGTGTCATCGTATGGAGGATTATTTTAATGGATAACAAAACAAAAGGGTTAGTGCTTGTGCTATGCGGTTTAATCTTTCTGCTGCTTGGAGTTACGATGCCGTTAGCAACTGTCTTTAAGGGGATTTTGCTTGGTTCGAGTTTGATATTGAATGTGTCAGGTACTGTTCTCTTAATGAATTATATCAAAACTACTAAAGAGAGCAGCCGATAGTAGAACTGAATAGTTAAAGTGCAAGCAGCAATCCTCTTTCGATTGCTGTTTTTGTATTCTTAAAAGAACTGTATGAGCAAGATTCATTAGTGAGAAAAAGGAACATGAATAACGAAACCATTTTGAACTAGTGTTCGTCTAATTAGAAATTAATCAGAGATCGTAAGAGGGGGACGGCAATTATGCAAACTTATTCAACTTTTTTCAAAGCCCTTTCTGTTCCCTTTTCAGTTATTTCACTTAGGTGGATTGATCAATATGTATATGATCTTTCTACACTTGAAGGAGGGATCCTTGCTGGATGCCTTGTCTCGATAAGTTATTTCTTAATAGAACGAATACCTGGCTTAGAGAGAGAGCTGAATAAGAAAATGGATGTTATTTTATCTTTGATTGTATTTTTCTCGATATTCGCTGCCTTTAAAGCTTTTGCTCTTTAATTGATTATGCTGAATATCCTTCCTTCTGGATAAAGATGAACAAGGAAGAAGGAAATGAAATTGACAAGAGCTGCTTTGAGTCCTGTTCATTCAAGTGAAAATCCTTTTTGGACAGGGAAAAGATTAAAAGCACCTTATTTGTAAGGTGTGTTGGGTTTGCTTTTAGGTATAATAGCCAAGTTTGCTGATGGTACTATCTTAGGGGTGATTGGAAATCAACTTGGATTTTGGGTTTTTATCTCAACACTCATCATTACCAAAAGCCGGACCTCTGTCTCAGCAGCTTTCCATACAATAGTGTTTTTTATGAGCATGTTGATTTCCTACTACATCTATTCCATGATATTATTTGATTTTTTTCCTAGATATTATTTTTTTACATGGATGGGTGCTGCCTTTATTTTTCTCCTATATGGGGCTGGATTGTTTGGTATTCAAGGAGAGGGGGCTGTCTGGGTGCTGTTTGTGCTTCCTTGCCGATAAGCCTGCTTATTATGGAAGGATATAGCATTTATTATACTTTTTCTATCGCGAGCGGTTTTTCCATATTCGCAGCTATTATGTTATTCATCCTTGTGCCACAAAGGAATTAAGACCGCCTGAAGATAATACTCATGGTCATTTTGATTGTAACTTTTCTGTAGATAACTGATCTTTTGTATATACTTCCACTGGGATTTTATTGAGTTGCAAGAAAGCTATTTATTAAAGAGACAGTTCATTAGGGGGAAGCGGCAATGTTGAAAATGAGAGCCATGAATGAAGGGGAAGTTGATCGAGTTGCAGAATTCATTTCCCATTTAAATAGAAACGAAGCCTCACATATAGGTTACTGCGGCGAGGATAGTCAAGAGATCGCTCATTCAATCAGGGAATGATATAACGGATATACATTATACGGAAAGCTTTTCGGTTGCTTATGATCAAGAAAAGCTGGTCGGAGTTTTAGGTTTTGATGCGGATATTGAAAATAATACCGCCGAGATTTGGGGACCTTTTCTCAAGGAAACTCATATTGAATTCATGCAGAGTATGTGGGATCGGATGATTAAATTGATACCAAATCAAGTCCACAGTATCAGTATGTTTCCAAATAAGGAAAATGAGAAGGTGATTGCCATGGCGGAGGGACTGGGTTTTGTTCACCAGAGTGTACAGTCCATCCTTGGCTTTGCCCGTAAAGATGTGAAGAAGGTGATTGGTGAGCCAATTCAAGAAATCACACCAGAGTACTATAGTGCGATGAAAGAACTGCACGACCAAACTTTTCCTGGCAGTTATTATAATGGCAGTCAAATGATTGAACGGATGAATGATTTTAATAAAGTAATGATGACGAGTGAAGACGGCCTTTTAACAGGATATATTTATGCCGAAGCAGAACCTGAATTTGGAGAAGCGAGCATATAATTCTTTGCAGTAAATGAATCAGCAAGAGGGAAAGGAATAGGAGCCCGATTAGTATCTCAAGCGCTGAATTGGTTATTCTCATTCAACTCTATGCATTCGGTAACACTCTGTGTGGACTCAACAAATGAAAAAGCAATAAGGCTCTATACGAAAGTTGGGTTTAAAAAGGACCATGAGTTGGTTTACCTTACTAAGAAATTTAAGTATAAAACCAAGGATGACAAAATTCCATTCTGATATATAAGTTAATAATGGAATGTCCAGTTGTTAAATTGGGAGGGCAATCTTGAAATTCAAACTTGTTGTTTCTGATGAAGGAATAGTAGAAAAAGACAAAGGAAAATTGGCCCGTATTTATTTTGTCATTGATAATTTGGCATTCCCTGAAGCAGGGTGGGTGGATTCTCTGGAAATTCTATCTTGGTGGAAGACTTCAATCTCCAGGCTGGGTATCACTTCTTCATACGAACTTTTATTATTCAAGGAGGGCCCATTTAAAGTGAAGGCAACCATTACTCGGAGCGGTGACGTAAGACTTCTATTTCTTGAAGAGGGTCTGTTTAAAGAAAAGGTTCAGGTTAGTACTACGCTCTCAATTGCTCAATTAAGAGTGTTGGTTTTTGAAGATTAGGAGGCTAAGATGAAGTTCTTCAGAAATATGACACAGTCCGAAAAAAGTCACTGGGATAAGGGAGTGGTTTTTGGGTTTTACATCTTCTTGTTTTTGTTGTTCATTGACCATTCCCACAATTTGATTTTCGGAAGGGACTTATTATCCTCCTTCGCTATTTTTTGGATCGGGATTGGTGCAGCTTGGATTTATTCCTTAATTTTAGACAAAAGAAGGAGCAAGCAAAATGAATCAGGTACTGGCTAAATTAAACGAAATTCAGCAGGGACAGATTGGGATTAAGGTTTATTGCACGAGGAGCAATGGTTTCCTGGATTCCATCAACCCTGAAATGACAATCCCTCTGGCGTCTGCTGCCAAGATAGCTATTGGGTATTGTGCAGCCGCGGGGGTAGAAACAGGTGAGCTTAATTGGAATGACCTTGTAGATAATATTTCCTTTAATCCCGGAGAAGATAGTAAAGAATTGTATCCGCATCTTCAATTAAGAAGTTCATTGCAGCTGCGGGAAGCTGTTGAAGTCATGATTGCCTGCCACGACAGCTATGTTGCTGGAGAAATCGTGAGGTACTGTGGGGGCTGGGAGAAAGTGAATCACACAATTCAAGCCGCATTCCCATCCATCCATGCAACGGAGAATCCTAGAAGCCAAGAAAATAAGGGAAAACTGGATGAAACCTTAAATTTAATAATACATATTTATGAAGAATATATAAAAAAACCAGACATCTGGACTCCGATTATAAATGGATTGGTTAGGCAAAAAGGCGGTATAGACGGGATTCCTTCCTTTCATTTAAACCATATGACTGGCGGGTTGGACCATGCTCTGGTGGATATCGGCATCATGGGAGCTTTTGGAGAACAACCACTCCTTTTTGCTGTAGGAGCTGTGAATCTGCCCAACCGATTTCATGATAAAACTGCAGATCAGAAGATTATTGAAGCTATGAAACTACTTTATCAAGAATATACGAAGCATTAAGGATGAATTGACAGAATTAATATTGAGACATATGACTAGCGGAGGTGTTCTTATGTGGAAACAGCAGTTGCTAAAAACGAATCGAGGGCTATTTGAAATCTTTGTCAGAGGAAAAGGGAAACCTGTATGTATCACACACTTGTACAGTGAATTTAATGAATTGGGTTATTATTTTGCTGACGCTTTTGTGCATCAATTCAAAGTTATTCTTGTTAATCTGAAAGAAGCTGGGAACTCTTGCAGGGCTGAGTTGGCAGAAGAGTTGAGCATGGCAGAATCAGTGAAGGATCTTGAATCGATCCGGGAAGCATTGGGTTTGGAGAAATGGAGTTTTGCAGGTCATTCTACTGGCGGAATGTTAGGGCTTGTTTATGGAGATTTATATTCCGATAGTCTTGAAGGATTGGTTGTCGGCGGTGCTGCGGCCTCTAAAAAATATATGGAGAACCGGGAAAGTATGTATTGTTCCAAAAGTCCATTAAACAAACGTCTCAGAGAAATATTCGCCATTTTGAAATCATCTGAGGCAACGGTTGAGGAAAAAAAGAATGCCAATAAAGAATGGACGAACATGTCTTTATTTAATGCAGATAAAAGAGAAGACTATTTTAAGAGACCATCAAGCGGAAGAGTCGTTCAAAGAAGGCTGGATTATTACTCTTTTCAAGAGCTTCCCAATTTTGATATTCGTGAAAAACTTTCGGGGATTAACATTCCAACCCTAGTTTACTGCGGAAGCCACGATAAGCAGTGTCCACTGCATTATTCAGAAGAAATACATAGAGAGATTCCGAATTCACAGTTATATATCTTTAACGAAAGCAACCACCTTCCCTATTTAGAAGAAGAAAGCCGTTTCTTAAGTATGGTGGAGGATTTTAAAGAAAGTCTGTAGAGGACATACACACCAAAGCAATTAAGGGGAGGGATTAACGCACACTGCGTTAATCTCTTTTTTATAGGATAAGAAAGTATTAAAGTTCTATTGTCAAGCAGTGTTCCTGAATCCAGCTCTAAACTTACTCATTAAGCAATTGAATGATTTTCTTTTGAAATTCCTGGGCTTCATAAGAAAGCTCCTTGTTCCGGTTATAGATGACCCAAAAATAATTGAGAATCTTGCCTGGGTTCATGAAGGGAATGATGGCCAGGTTCCCTTTTTTTACGTCCATATGGTTTTTAAAAGTGAAATTATATACGAGAGAGGAGGCATGTCCATCAAAAATCGCACTCTTTAATACCCCTATGTTATTAGTGGTAAATAAAAGAGAAGCACCCGGCAAATAGGAGTTTACAAAGTGATTGGATCGTTTTGAATTATACATGACTACTTTTTCTCCTTTTAAATCTTCAGGGGTGATAAAGTCTTTTAAGAAAAGAGGAGAATGTTTACTAGCACAAAGACAGGCATAGCCAGTATAGATTAATTGATAATCGAGAAAATCACTGATTCTCAATCCTTTCAATTCCTCCTCACCGAAAGGAGAAAAGGCTAAATCTATATCTCCGTGGATCAGCCTGCTCAAAATTTCATCCTGGTCCAGTTCGATGATTTCTACTTTTACATTGCTGTGATCTTCGTAAAAAAGCACAAAAGCATCATATACAAGATAGGTGATGGAGGGAGAACATCCTATTTTTAAAAGCTTTTCCTCTTTATCTATTGAAATTTCTTTATACAATTTTTCCAGGCTGTGAATCATTTCATGTCCGCGATTTAAAACTTTTTTTCCTTCCGAAGTGGGGATGGTCCCTTTTCGGGAACGTGAAAAAATTGTTACTCCCAACTCTTTTTCTAATTGAGTAATAGACTGGCTCAAGGCTGAAGGAGAAAGGTGCAGCCTCTCAGCCGCTTTAGTAATGGACCCCTCTTTGCTTACTTCCAATATGTATTTAATCTGCTCAATGTTCACTGTGAACTCAACCCCATTTCCCCTTTTGTTAAGTAATGCTTAAATAAAGTTTAACATCATTAAATTTACATTAATAGGAACAAATTTTATAATTTTTAGGAGGCTAGAAAAAATACCAAATTCTGTTTATATTATCCTCTGGAGGAGATTCTTTTGAGAGAGTGTGATTTGCACAGGCTAATAGAAGAAACCAGGGCAAAACTATTCAAGTCCGCTGCTCAAAACGGCTTGGATAGTCAGGTTACCATAGATATCAGTCAAGAACTCGATATCCTGATAAACTGCATACAAAGAAAGCGGTTTAAGGAAAGTCAGTCTTATTCTTGAATTTTTCAATTTATACTTCAGTTAAGGCATCATAAATTTATACTTTTATTCAATAATAGGAATCCCGCTGCATGAGTAGTTTATTACATACTGTTTAAGGTGCAATAATGGTGCACTATTGTTTATAAAGGGCTTTTTTTCGTATAATTTGACGCTATTTGATACTAACCCGAAAAAATAAAAATCTGAATACATTGGGGATCATGAGAAGAAAAGAGGCTAAATGAATCAGAAAGGACCTAACATTTTAGTAGTAATACTAGGTTAGGTCCTTTCTATTGATCTGGATTTGCACCTATTAAATAATGTGGTTATTTACCTAATAGACGATTATTTAAAATCTAATACGTGTTCCCGTTTTTGTCCACGTAAATAGATTTAACGATCGTTCTTTCGAATTTTTTCCCCGCTTTGGTTTTTCCTTTGACATCCAGGGTGAGGGTGTAGACGCCCTCTTCTTTGAACGTAAATGGCACTTTGCCTTTTTGCGAAATCATCATAGAGGCATCTTTCTTCTTCTGGCCATCTTTATTGATATTGACATTGACCTGGAAGTTTTTAATTTTGCTGCCTTTGTTCTTCAGTTCAAGGGTCTTCTCGTCCAGGATGATCTCTTCGTTTAAATCAGAATGGAAGCCGACTGTCATCAGGTAGGCTGCTTTGTTCTTGTTCACTTTTACGCTCCACTGACCTGCTTCAGGCTTATGGATCTGAAAGCTGTGGTGATGTCCGCCTTTGAATACTCCTTCGTCTACTGAATGAGTGAATTTCCTGTACTCAACACCAGACGGGCTGGTCACTACAAGATCTTTTATCTTTTTATCGCTGAGCCAGTCAAGATCTAGTTTAGCAACGTTTTCTTCCACCTGGAAGTTTTCGAGAGCACTCGCTGAAAATTCTCCTCCCCTATGAAGGACACTGATATTGGCAGGCTCCAGTTCCGGTGCCAGTGGCTCACTCATTGATTCCGCAGATGTGATTCCGGCAACCGGCTGGGCGTTAAGTGTTAAGTAAGGGCGGAAATATTGGAATGTCCCGCCTTCCCGGACTGTCGTATGGTTCCAGCTGCTGACTCGGACCTCTTTGCTGTAAGGAAGCCGGGAATTGGCAACCGTTACGGCACCGTCATTGGAACCGTAAGAGCTTAGGTAGAGTCCTCCCCAATATAGAGAAGATCCAAAGCTTCCCCATTTGGTACCGGCCAAAGTAAAGACGGAATTTTTAGAGCGGTTGATATGTGTGTCAATCTGAGGCCTGTAATTTCTCATGTATCCGGTCTGAAGTGAATAAGTAGCATCATTTTTGCTTCCTAAAATACTTGCAAGCCAGCCAGCCCATCCGCTATAAGCAAGATCGGCAAGCTGTGAGCCGTGATGAGGTGTAGACAAAGTGATGAGGTTGGAAACATAAGGGTGTGCTCCGTAATGGACCAATGCGTTTTGTGCATCGATACCACCTTTGCTGTGGCCGACTATCACCAGTTTCTTCTGGCCAAAATAGTTGTAGATGTCACGGACTCGGTTATTGATAATCGTTCCATTATCCCACATGTTCTTGTCTGGATGAACGTCGATGAAGGCAGTTTGATACCCATTATTGAGGGCGGTTTGATACATGTTGTTGCTCTCCCACCACATTTTGGAGGAGCTGTTGATTCCGTGGATAAACACAAGCACCGGCTTATTAGGGTCAGAGTAACCAGGAGCATCTCCGGCATACCATTGTCCGGGAACACCACCGGGATTATCCTTCCCGCCGATTTTCCCAGCGTGTGCACTGACTGGCAGCATCAAAAACAGCATAAGCAAAATCAATCCCAACCTTTTCATTTTCCCACTCCATTTCATCCGAAATAGGGGAAGTCCTCCCCATCTATCCTATCGGAAATCCTATCAGTTTAAGAAGCATTTTTTGGAAAATGAGCTGATTGGCATGCAGCGAATAGGAGAATGGTCTTGTGGCGTGACTTCTTGAGAAGAAACGGTAAGGGAGGGGCTCATGAAAGTGGGCTATTTTAGAGGGGGGCATTGACGGGGGGCTTGCGACCGGGTTATGCACATTTATTAGCGGAGTATGCGATTATACGATCGCTTTATACATAAATACGAGCGAAAATTCCAGAATACGAGCGAGCGAGCCAAGTTCAAACTTTAATAATCGCATGAGCCCTCTCCAGTTGAATAAGCTTAAAGCATCTGTCTCTAGGCAGATGCTTTTTAGTTAGTGGCTCACAGAAGATTCATTTACGAGCGGACTTACGGACTCTGATAATGAAAGACCCGATCAACACAATGGCAGTGAGAGTCAAAATGAATTTCCCTGTTCTACTCATCAAAAGCACTTCCTGAACGGAATAAGCTTCTATAAGAATGGCCGGGATCTTACCAAGTGTACTTGCGGCTGCGAAATTGAGAATACCCATTGTACTGAACGCGCCGGCCAGCGTGACCAAACCGGATGGTGCAAAAGGAAACAATCTAAGACCCAAAACCAGGAGGAATGCTTCAACGCCTTTGGAATCCAGCAGCTTTTTTAAATGCTTCTGTTGAATGCTCTTCCTGCTTGCGATTTTTCTTAATCCTTTACGGTAGAGAATGAAACTGATGAAGGCACCAAGTACATCCCCAATGAATGACAGAAATAAACCAAATTCGAAACCGAAGATGGAGATATTAGCCGCTGTTAAAAATACACTGGGAATGACCCCGAGTGTGCTGATGATAATGTTTAAAAGGATGCTGACTCCTGCAGCTGCAGGTCCATTCAGGGAACCGAGCCATTCTGCTACTATATTTTCCACGGGAAATCACCTTGTTTTAGAGATACTTCTATTTAGATTCTGTTTTTCATTTAGGTAACCATACCCTTTAACTTTATTATCGTCAATTAAAGGTGAAAGGAGAAAATTTAACAGGTGTTCACCGGTATGAGCATAATATTATGATAAATAGCCGGAAACACCCTATTAAAAGCAGGAAAAAGTATTATAGTATGGTGATTAGCTGGAAAACACCCTATTAAAATCGGGAAAAAGCATAATAGTATGGTGATTAGCTGGTAAACACCTTATTAAAAGCAGGAAAAAGTATTATAGTATGGTGATTAGCTGGTAAACACCTTATTAAAAGCAGGAAAAAGTATTATAGTATGGTGATTAGTCTCTAAACATCCTAATGCATACAAAAGCAGCAATTCATCAAAAAAGCCAGCCCTCAATAGAGAACCGGCTGCCGGGCAAACGAATCGATTAATAAGGATCGATCGTTTGTATGCTTCCATCTTCGTTATATTTCAGCTCAGTGAATTTTACCGAACGCTTATGATCTACTCCGCCTGACAGGGAGCAGTCGTGATAAAATAGATACCATTTTTCTTTGAACTGAACGATAGAATGATGCGTGGTCCAGCCGCTGACCGGAGTCAGAATCGTTCCTTTAAAGACGAAAGGTCCTTGAGGGTTTTCGCTGACCGCGTAGACGATTTTGTGAGTGGTTCCGGTTGAATAAGACAAATAATAAAGACCATTATATTTGTGCATCCAAGGACCTTCAAAATATCTTCGGTCTTCATCTCCTGCTGTAATCGGATTGCCGTCTTCGTCGACAATCGAGATTTCTGACGGGTCATTTTTAAAGGTCAGCATGTCATCGTTCAGTTCTGCTACTCTCGGTCCTATTGCAGGAGCGCTTGGAGCAGGACCTTCTGCGTCAGCTGTAAAAGTTTCTGTCTGCCACTTCTCGAGCTGTCCTCCCCATAATCCTCCAAAGTACATATATGCTTTATCATCTTCATCAACAAATACAGCGGGATCGATGCTATAGCTTCCCGGTATGTAATTTTCCTGTGGAGTGAAAGGTCCTGCAGGATTAGAACTTGTGGCCACACCGATTCTGAAGATTCCGTCCTTATCCCTCGCAGGGAAGTATAAGTAATATTGATCATTCTTGAATGCCGCATCCGGCGCCCAGAGCTGCTGGCTGGCCCAAGGTACGTCTTTTAGATGAAGTGCTTCTCCATGATCCACACATGGCGCGTTTTCATCTTCCATCGACAAGACATGGTAATCTTCCATGGCATATTGGTCACCATTATCATTGGTCGGTCCATTATGGTCAAGATCATGAGAAGGATAGATATAAAGCTTTCCTTCGAAAACATGTGCAGAAGGGTCGGCTGTGAAAATATGCGTAACTAATGGTTCATTTTGTTTTGAGTTTTTGCTCATAATTAATCTCCCCATTAAAAAAATTTAAGTGCTTACATGACTAGTATAACGGAGTTCCTATACTTTGTATATCGAAAAAACTAAGTTGTTTTAAAAGTCAGGATGTTAGGGTTTATTAAACAGTTCAGACGAGGTAATTAAGGTCTGAATTCTTATGAATTCTGTAGGGCGTTAAACGGAGCATGAAACGAATCGCCTGTTAAAATGGTACGGATAGGCGGAAAGCGTGCCGTAAAAACGGGTCAGCCATGAAAATTGTCTCGGTTCATTGAAAAACATACCATGAAAACCAGGTCAGCCGTGAAAATTGGCACGATTCCCTGTGAGTGTTACCGGTACAGGTCTCTCAGCATAGTTCTTCTCAGTACCTAAGATGTAAGTTCTTTTGGGAATCTCAATGACTACCTTTATAAAAATCTGAATTTTAAGAAACCTAATCACTTATCTGCCGTATATATAGTAGCCAAGATGGAATGGATCGGCATAGTTTGTCAACGCAGTTTCAGCTTTGTTCATAAGAATTGTTTACATGCTATGTGGTCAGGAGGAGAAATCTATGGATTGGTTATGGGGCTGGCCCTTGCTGCGGGAGCCTTTATCATATTAAGTGAAAAAAGAGAACTCCATGTAGAAAAGAAGAATTGAAGAGCTGGAATGTATAAGTAATCTAATTTTAAATGTGAAAAAGAATTTTAAAAAAATTTTACATGAAAAACCCCTAATCATATGACTTGCTTCATAGTCTGGTAGAGGGGTTTGTAAATCAGAGAAATTAAAGTATAAGGGGGAGAGAACAATGGAGAACGTTATTACAGTTGAAAATTTGTCTAAAAACTTTGGCAGCGTCCAAGCGGTGAAAAATATTTCTTTTTCAGTAAGAAGAGGAGAAATCTTCGGGATCATCGGACCGAATGGAGCGGGGAAGACGACGACACTTGAAATGCTTGAGGGAATCAGTAAGCCGACCCAAGGAACGATAGATGTACTGGGGCTGGTTCCCAGCCAGCAGCTGAGAGAGTTGAATAAACGGATAGGTGTACAGTTTCAAGCTACCTCGATTCAGAGAAAAATGAAGGTGAAAGAGGCGATGGACCTGTTTGCCTCGTTTTATAGTAATACTACAAAGAAAGAGTATCTGATCGACTTATTAAATCTGGATGAGAAAATGAATGTGCGTTTTGAGGATTTGTCCGGCGGCTGGAAGCAAAGGGTCACCCTTGCACTAGCGACGCTGCACAGCCCTGAAATTGTGTTTCTTGATGAACCGAGTATGGGGTTGGATCCGCATGCGCGGAGGGAAATGTGGTCGATGATCAGAATGTTAAGGGATGAGGGATGTACGATTGTCGTCACGACCCATTATATGGAGGAAGCAGAAAAGCTTTGTGATCGTGTAGCGATGATTTACAGCGGTGAGCTGAAAGCATTGAATACACCTGAAGAGTTACTAGACAACCCATCAGGACAGTTTATTGCATTTGAAAGCGGCCAGGTTGATCAGCGATTTTTAGAGGCACTGCCTGAAGTGGTCAGGGTGGAAAAAGAGGATAAAGTATTTAAGGTTTTCAGTGAGGATCAGCAGGAGACAGCTTATCGTATTTTTACATACTGCCATGAACATGGGATAGTACTTTCTGATTTTAAATTTGAAAAAGGCTCTCTTGATGACCTGTTTGTTCATTATCTTGAAAAGGAGGAGGCTGCAGGATGACCGCTATTATAAAGCTTGCTACATTAGAGACTAGAATGTTCTTCAGAGACCGCCTCAGTGTGTTTTGGACCTTTTTATTCCCAGTGGCCATGATTTGGCTGTTTGGATCCATGTTTGTCGGGCAGGAATTGGATGAGAGAATGTTTGCTGAAATGTTCGTTCCTGCCTGGATTGGCGTCAATATTGTCACCACCTCTTTCTTTACCTTGGGAACGGTATTAACCGGTTACCGTGAAACAGGTGTACTGAGGAGATACCAATCAACCCCGCTTCAGCCGTGGAAAATCCTTGCCGCTCATACCTTCCAGGGGACCGTCATTTTTGCAATCTCTGCTGTCCTGTTGATGGTGTTCGGCATGCTGATGTATGACCTGTCCATGCCTGCTTATATCGGCAGTACGCTCTTGGCGCTTTTGATCAGCATCCTTGCCTTTTTTCCTTTCGCGCTTTTTCTGACATCGCTAGCCAAGAACACACAAAGCGCGGCTGCCATCAGCTCTTTGTTCCTGAACCTGATGCTGTTTTTATCAGGCGCGACTTTTCCACTTGAAATGATGCCTACGGTGCTTCAATATACAGCAAAAATCCTTCCTTTGTATTATGTGGTCGAAATGCTTCGCGGGACGTGGAGTGAAGCGCCTATTACAGAATTCGGGCTTGAAGTTGGTGTGCTGCTCGGCATAGCTGTGGTTTCCACATACCTTGCATCCCGGTTCTTTCGCTGGAGTGATAAATAGACTGAGTGAGTATACATGAAGGGTGCTTCGGCGCCTTTTTTTATTGATTAGAAAATTATAAAATCACCCTCTGTGGATAACTTATAGCTATAGTATTCACGGCTAGTTTCAGCGCCAAGCCCCTCGGGGTCAAATAACCCTCAGAGAATAAAAGGAAAGCCCGCCTTTTTTTTCTCTGAGGAACATTTGCCTGTCGGGGCTGTTCGAGGCGCTTGTGCTTTTGATCCGTCCAGCTTCAGCGCCTAGCCCCTCGGGGTCAAATAACCCTCAGAGAATAAAAGGAAAGCCCTCTTTTTTTCTCTGAGGAACATTTGCCTGTCGGGGCTGGTCAAGGCGCTTACGCTTTTGATTCGTCCAGCTTCAGCGCCTAGCCCCTCGGGGTCAAATAACCCTCAGAGAATAAAAGGAAAGCCCTCTTTTTTTCTCTGAGGAACATTTGCCTGTCGGGGCTGGTCAAGGCGCTTACGCTTTTGATTCGTCCAGCTTCAGCGCCWAGCCCCTCGGGGTCAAATAACCCTCAGAGAATAAAAGGAAAGCCCGCCTTTTTTTTCTCTGAGGAACATTTGCCTGTCGGGGCTGTTCGAGGCGCTTGTGCTTTTGATCCGTCCAGCTTCAGCGCCTAGCCCCTCGGGGTCAAATAACCCTCAGAGAATAAAAGGAAAGCCCGCCTCTTTTTTCGCTGAGGAACATTTGCCTGTCGGGGCTGACCGAGGCGCTTGTGCTTTTGATCCGTCCAGCTTCAGCGCCTAGCCCCTCGGGGTCAAATAACCCTCAGAGAATAAAAGGAAAGCCCGCCTTTTTTTCTCTGAGGAACATTTGCCTGTCGGGGCTGACCGAGGCGCTTGTGCTTTTGATTCGTCCAGCTTCAGCGCCAAGCCCCTCGGGGTCAAATAACCCTCAGAGAATAAAAGGAAAGCCCGCCTTTTTTTTTCTCTGAGGAACATTTGCCTGTCGGGGCTGTTCGAGGCGCTTCCGCATTTGTGCTTGCATAAATTAAAGGCGTGGGTCCTCCTAAGGAAGAACTCACGCCTTGTTAGTCTTAATTAGAATCGAAACAAATCGCTGGACAGATATCTTTCTCCTGTATCACAAGCGATGCATATTACGATATCATCCGGTGAAAGCTTTTGGGCTACCTGGATTGCGGCGTAGCAGGCTGCACCTGAAGATGGACCGACCAGGATTCCCTCTTCGCTGGCCATACGCCTTGCGATATCATACGCATCTTCATCCTCAATTTTATGAATTTCATCGTATACATCTTGATTCAAAATTTCTGGGATGAAACCCGGGCTTGTACCGACCAATTTATGTTTGCCCGGCTGTCCGCCTGAAAGGACAGGTGAACCCGCAGGCTCGACTACATGAACTTGGAGATCTTTGTAGTGTTCTCTTAATACTTCCCCGGTTCCTGTGATCGTTCCGCCGGTACCAGCTGTGGCAACAAATGCGGATAGGGGTTTACCCAGTTCCTCCATTGCCTCGATGATTTCCACCGCTGTTGTTTTGCGGTGTGCATTAGGGTTAGATTCATTTTCAAACTGCATCGGCATGAAGCTGTTCTCGATTTCCTTTGTAAGGTCTTTCGCCTTTTGAATCGCTCCCGGCATTTTTTCATCTCCCGGAGTGAGTACCACTTCCGCTCCATAGGCTTTCAGCAGGTTGATTCTTTCCTGTGTCATCGTATCCGGCATGACAAGGATTGCTTTATATCCTCTTGCTGCTGCATTCATCGCAAGCCCGATTCCGGTGTTTCCGCTTGTGGGCTCAATGATGGTGGAGCCTGCTTTTAATAGCCCGGCGTTCTCAGCCTCCACAATCATTTGATAGGCAGCACGGTCTTTAACACTTTTGCTCGGGTTGTAGAATTCCAGTTTTACATAAATCTCCGCTCCGCCTTCGGGTTTCAGGCGATTCAACTTGACCAGCGGTGTATCTCCGATTAAATCTGCTATATTTTGAACGACTTTCATATCATTACGCCCTTTCATTTAAAGTCAATGAGTTCTTCGTTATAAGTCCATTCATTATATTATTATGTTACTAATTCTAACAAATCTTATCAAATATATAAGATTTAATGATTTCGTTTACTATAGTAAATGCTTTCTCCTTAAAAATTCAATAATGCCTCTTTTTTATTAAAGGGCTGTTTGGGCAAAGATTGCAGCTGTTTAAAAGTAATGGACTTCCGCTCCAGCCGCATGACTCCGAGGGGTGGGCGCTGGAACTAGACGCCCGCTAGTCCCGCAGGAGGTCGCACGCCTGCAGCGAAGATCCTCCTTTAGAAAAGGGGATGAGGGTAAGATAGCATTGTTGCTTTTGAAAGCTATCATATTCTGTATTTTTTAGGGAAACATTTTCCAGTTAAAGCTGGAAGAGTACATTCTCATCTAGTCAATAAAAAGATGCTGATTCCCGTATCCATGAACAGAGAAAGGTCACTTTCAACGGTTAGGTGGTCAGTAATTTGATCTACCAAATAGAGGAACAAATTTCCCTTATTGACTGATTAGCGCCGAAAATACCTTAAATAGAGGAAAAAACTTCCCTTATTTGACTAAAAAAGTTGAAAATAGACGCTTTTGCTTTATATAAGGGAAAAAATTTCCCTTATTCACCACCCAAATGAGCTCAATTCTGCAATTAACGGAAAAAACTTCCCTTATTTTTTACCAGTCCTCAGTCATGAACCTGATCGGGTAACCAGCACTGCAAAAAGAACATCCACATGATGTCGTTCCCAGCTATCTCTTCACTGAAATGTTTAATTACCAGGCGTAAAGGCTATTAAAGATGGCAATAATTGTGATGGAATCCAGCATGCAATTGCTGATTTAGATATCTGTTGCATGCTTAGTCTGATAAAATGAAAGTTAATGAAAATACGGAAAGGTGTGCAGGATGAAACAACACCATTATTTTTATGCGGTACCGCTGCCGCAGGATACGAAAAAAAGCATGGATGATTGGTCGTCAAGGGTAAAGGCTGCTTTGCGGTTTCAACGATGGGTACATCCAGAGGACTACCATATTACTTTGGCTTTTTTGGGGAGCACCGAAGAAGAACGCCTAAGAAAATCTATTGACAGAATCCATGAGGTGAAGAAAGAATTATCTTCTTTTTCATTAACCGTTCAAAATCTTGGAACATTCGGAAATCCGTCATCACCCCGGATTCTCTGGAGTGATGTAAGTCCTTCTTCTTCCTTGTCCACTTTAAGAGATGCTGTGTACTCGGAATGCCTGCAGGAAGGATATGAACTAGACAAAAGGCCATTCAATCCACACATTACGATTGCCAGGAAGTGGGGAGGAGATGAAAGATTCGCCGGCAGCCTGCTTACCCCTTTTTCACTGAAAGAACCTTTGGGTTTCCGGATAGAGGAATTTGTACTCTACCGGACGCATCTCGACCGTACACCTAAGTATGAAGAAGTAGAGAAGTTCACGTTGATCCTATGATTGAAATTTATTAGTAAGAAACATAAAAATACAAACATATAATGCAAGAGGGGAAAAACTTATGGCGCAACTAATTAAGCTGCAAGACTATATTTCTCGGTATGAATTGGATACTTATCGTTATCCTTCCCAATTTGTCCGGTTAAAAAAACAGCAATGGGCAAAATGGAAGGAAAGCTGGGACCAGGGAGAGCTGTTATTTCAGGAAGAACCTGAAGAAGCAGAGGATATCTCAGAGAAAACAAGTTTGATGTCCAAATTTGGAGGGTTGTTCAAAAAACGGGAGAAAGAGGAGGCGGAATGGCAGGAACTTGAAATGCAGGCCCCTCCTTCAGAAGAAGATTCAGAGATGAATTTGAATTTTACAGAACTTCCTTCGACCGAAGAGGAACTGAAGCACCTGTTCCTCGACCAGTTGTTTCACTTTCAGTTAAGGTGGGCGAGTTCTACCATAATGGAAAAATCTTACGTTGATAAAAGTTATACTTCTGACGAGCGGCTTATGTATTTTTTGAAAAGGTTCCCAGATAATATTTTTCTGATGTATTTCCCGGTTTTTAAGTTCAAAAATGCTCCAATGGAAATGGATATTCTTTTACTGACCCCCACAGAGATCTGGTGCTTAACCTTTATGGAAGAAGATGATGAAGCCGCTTTTATAGGATCTCAGGAACGTTTCTGGCTGAAGAAGACTGGGGATAGGGATTCCAAGGTGCTAAATCCTTTGATCTCTTTAAATAGGATGGAATCGGTGATTTCCACTCTCATGAAGCATCTGGAGGTGAATCTTCCCATCAAAAAGGGGGTCATCAGCCGAAATGGATATATCGATTATGGGATGGCTCCTCAAAACCTGCATCTCATCGACAAGAGAGCGCATGCAGAGTGGTTCGGAAAAATGAGGGCATCCCATTCCCCTATTAAAAACGTTCAATTGAAATTGGCTAAAGGACTTCTGGATTTCTGTCAAAGCACTTCCTTTAAGAGAACGGGGTGGCAGTCGGATGATAACCATCCTTTACGAGAAGATGAAGAAGAAATATGAGAACTATTTATATCATAAATATGAATGCCAAAAACAGCTATTTGGTTCCTGTCTGGGAGAAATTGCAGAAGCAGTTAATGGTTCATCAAGATGATCTCTGCTTCACCCATTCGGTTGATGAGATGAGGGCGGCCGTCCGGAATGCTGTGGAGGCAGCCCCTGACGAGAAATTATTTATTGTCGGAGTAGGCGGGGATGGTACCATCAGTGCCCTGATCAATCAATGTATCGGCTATGACAATGTAACAGTCGGTCATTTCCCAGCCGGAAGCGGAAATGATTTTGCGAAAGGTTATTTGTGGCCGGCAAAAGCTGATCAGGGTGCTACAGTCATCAGGCTGTTCCAAGAAGATCGGCTGCAAGAAAAATTCCACGATACTGGATTGTATGTGTTGAATGGGTATCGCAAAGGGTACTTTGTGAATAGTATGGGAGCAGGATTTGATGCAAAAGTCACGATGAGAGCACAGCATTCCCCCATTAAGAAATGGCTGAATAGACTTTCTCTGGGAAAACTTATTTATGCTGTTCTGGTTTTTTCAGAAGCAATGAAATTCAAACCACTGGTTCTGGAAGCAGAAATCGATGGGGAAAAGAAAAGCTTCCGGCACACATGGTTTATTACGATTTCGAATCAGCAATATTTTGGAGGGGGAATGAAAATCTCTCCCAAGGCTGATTCTGCTGATGGCATGCTGGATCTCACGGTTGTCCAGAACCTGTCCAGGCTGAAGCTTCTAGTGGTCTTTCTGTCCGTATTTTTAGGCAAGCATACCACATTCAAAGAGGTAGAAACCTATAGGGTAAAAGAAATTCTGATTACATCGCCTGAACCCGTACCTGTTCAAGTGGATGGTGAGTATATCGGGCTCATTGAAGAAAATAAAAAGCTACATATCGAAGTACAGCATCATAATTGGAAGACAGCGGATATCAATAGCTGAGTCCATAGGGGAGGTGTATATTTTTGCTGATCATACAAAGAAAATTCTTTGCCTATTTAGATGAAATGAAAACGGTAACAGTCCTGCTTCCCCACGCCTATTTTGAGGGAAAGTCTTCAGCTTTTTATATAAAAGAAGAGAACAAAGAAAAGCTTCCTCTTACGATTAGAGAAAGACACTCTCTGCAGGAACAGAATAAATATATATGTTCCATTGATTTTGAACCTCAGCTGGACAGGACTTATCATATTGAAGATGAGCATGGTAATGAAACGGATCTGCAGGTTGGAGCAGTGATAAGGACGCTGGAATTCGATGAAAAGTATTTTTATGAAGGAAATGATTTGGGTGTGAGCCTTGATGCCGGCAGGACCACCTTTAAAGTTTGGGCGCCGACTGCGACGAAGGTCAAATTGAAAATCACTGACCTCGATATGAGTGCCATCCAGCAGCACGACATGACAAGAGGGGAAAAAGGAGTTTGGACCTTTACTCTGGAGGAAAATGCAGAAGGCTGTTTTTATACTTATCTGACCTGTATCAATCTTCATTGGCAGGAAGCGGTGGATCCCTATGCTAAATCTGTATCACTCAACAGTGAGTGGGGCGCTGTCGTTGACATGGGTAAAACGGTTCCAGCCATGGAGTCACTCCCTGCATTGGAATCCAAGACAGACAGCATCATCTATGAACTTCATGTCCGGGATTTTTCCATGAATGAGGAAAGCGGTATGAAGAATAAGGGCGTCTACCGGGCATTCACGGAAGCCGGAACGAAAACGTCAAACGGACTTTCAACAGGGTTGGATTATTTGGATGAACTCGGGATAACCCATGTGGAACTGCTGCCCGTAAATGATTTTGAGGGAGTATCAGATCTCCGGGACGATGAGAGATACAACTGGGGCTACAATCCGCTGAACTTTAATGCTCCTGAAGGAAGCTACTCGACCAGTCCCCAGAACCCATACATCAGGATCAATGAGCTGAAAGAGGTAATCCACTCCCTTCACAGCAGGGGAATCCGGGTCATTTTAGATGTTGTGTACAATCATGTTTATATAAAAGAGGAATCTTCTTTTGAAAAAATTGTTCCAGGCTATTATTTTCGATATGACGAGAATGGCATGCCTTCCAATGGCACCGGAGTAGGAAATGACATCGCCTCGGAAAGAAAAATGGTACGGAAATTCATTGTGGATTCGGTTCGGTATTGGCTGAAAGAATACAGGGTGGATGGATTCCGTTTTGATCTGATGGGAATTCTGGATGTTGAAACCATGAATGATGTTCATAAGGAAGTGGAAAAGATACTGCCTAATGCATTGATCATCGGTGAAGGCTGGGATTTAAATACCCCGCTGCCTCAGAGCAGGAAGGCTGCCATCCGCAATGCCGGAAAGATGCAGGGAGTCAGCCAATTTAATGACTCATTTCGAGACGGTATCAAAGGGAGCACCTTTAACTTGTATGACAGGGGCTTTGCACTTGGACACAGCGGTCTCGAAAAAAGAGCCGCCGAAGTGCTTACAGGCAGCATTGGGTTAACAGAAGAATCCGGGCTGTTTTTACATCCTGCCCAGACGGTTAACTATGTTGAATCACATGACAATCATACCTTGTGGGATAAGATTTCGGCGTGCTGTCCTGATAAAGCAGAGAGGGAAGAGAGACATATGCTTGCCACGTCGATGGTCCTTCTTTCCCAAGGGATTTCGTTTTTGCATGCTGGACAGGAATTTCTCCGTACCAAGGAGGGAGTCGAAAATAGTTACAAATCCCCGGACAAAATCAATCAGCTTGATTGGCATAGGCGAACGTTATATCAGGATAAGGTTGAATATATAAAAGGGCTGATCACCATCCGTAAATCCCACGGGGCTCTAAGGTTCAGCACACCTCAATTGATTAGGAAGCATATAAAGGCGGATTACAGTGGGCCTGGGATGGTCAAATTGCATTTCCATAACATTAAGGCATATGGCCCTTGGAATGAGATGTTTATTCTATTTCATGCACGTGAGTCTGGATCGTCTGTCCATCTTCCGGAAGGCGGAGCACCGTGGAAACTGATAGCTGACGGGAAACGTGCAGGACTGGAGACGCTGGAGTTATTGAATAAAAACACATTGAAGGCTGATCCTGTCAGCTGTTATGTTTGCTGCAGGTAGAGCTTTGATCAGCGGTAAATAAATAGGTCGGGAGAACGGTGCTGTATAAAGGATTTGAACAGCATGAAATATTCGATAGCGGGAATTGATGCTGCTTCAATAGCATGAGATCTTAAGAATTGGAAAATGATGCTGTATAAGATAGCTTTGAATGGCATCAAACTTCTTGAAATTGGTAAATGATGCAGTAAAAGTGGTTTTGAACAGCATCAAACTCTTGGAATCGAGAAATGATGCAGTATAATGTGCTTTTGACAGCATCGATTAATAAACAGCTGTAAATCACTCTCTAGGTACGTACTGAATAAGATTTGCTCTGCGATCCCCGCTTTCGATAGGACTTGACGGAATGGGGCAAGAGACGATACTATTGATAAAGATGGCTATTGCACTTTTTGCCCAATAGCTGTCTTTTTTATTTTCCAGGCGATTTTATAGTTATGGAATGGAAACCTGTTACTATAATCAGCCGCAATTTTTTATGCAAAGACAAATACGATATTTAAAAGATACTATTTTAATATAAATGAAGCGAACCAATAGAGGGTGAGTATTATTGGAACACTTATTTGATCAGGATTGGGAAATTGTATCGGCGGGAGGAGCAACAGGAGAAGCATTTTTTGCCCGATATCAGGAGCAAAAGCTTTTTCTGAAAAGGAACTCTTCTCCTTTTTTGGCTGTGCTGTCAGCTGAAGGGATTGTCCCAAAACTTGTCTGGACTAAAAGAATAGAGAATGGCGATGTTATAACAGCGCAGCATTGGCTGAACGGGAGAGAACTGGATCCTGTAGAAATGGAAGAGGAAAGGGCAGCAAAGCTCTTAAAGAAAATCCATTCTTCCAGACCGTTATTAACGATGCTGGAGAGACTGGGAAAAGAGCGTTTTCAGCCTGAACATATGCTGGCAGAACTGGAGACCGGGCTCGATTTTGAGCTGCTGTCACATCCCAAGGTGAGAGAGGCTCTGCAATTTCTCCAAACGGATCTGCCCAATATCTCTCATGACGAATATGTAGTCTGCCATGGAGATGTCAACCACAACAACTGGCTGCTTTCGGATAACAACCAGTTGTATCTGATTGACTGGGATGGAGCCATGATTGCCGACCCGGCTATTGATATCGGCCTTCTCCTTTATTGGTATATACCTGAGGAGAACTGGGAAACGTGGCTTTCGCAATATGGTGTCCCAATGACAGACAGCCTTAAGCTTCGAATGAAATGGTATGTGGTCTCCCAAACCCTATTGTCCATTCAATGGCATAAAGGGAAGGCGAGATTCCACGAAATGAACCACTGGATTGAATACCTTCACTCCATCGTCTAAGCTCTAAGATAAAGTGTCCATGTCATGAACCCATTGGGAAAGGTTCTGTTTCTGGGAAGTGATATGAAGATCGAGGTCAGAAGAGTTGATCCCATTTTGGCTGTAGTTATAAACTTCCTGAAGAATCGGCTTGATACCGTCTCCTATGTCCGTGTTCACCATCAGGGACTTCACCAGCCGTTCCAGCTGTTCACACTCTGCGACCGAACCGCAGCAGTCATCAGAGTGGTTAATTAATATATCCTTTAACAAGTTCATTTGATCATGATGTCCGAGTGGCATAATAACACCCTTTCCGGTTGAGATATAGAAAAGAATTCACATGTAGTTTGTGGATTCTTTTTTTGTTTATGCATGGATAGGGATGAAGGATGGAAAGAGGTCTGGTGTGAAATTCGGAGAAATGTTTTTTTGCCGGGCGCAAATCGATAAAAAGGTACAAAAGGCTGTCCGTTCATTCAGACAAAGAAAGCCGCCACAATTTTTTGTGGCGGCTTTCTTAGTTTTACTTATATTGAAAACGAACGCTGAGTCAACTTCTCTACAGGATATACTGCCAAGCTGTACCCTACGAACATAACAGCCATTCCGGCCAAAACTGAAACCTCAGCAGCGATATTTACTAATTTACTCATTTATATCCATCCCCTTTTCTTTGTTTCAAGACCGTGCAAATAAGCTACATTTATAACCTTAACAGAACATCATCGCTATCCAAATTGGCATAAGGGGCCTTATAGACCCCTTATCAATGCTTAACTTATATGTAAACGCATACAGAACCCTGATTTATAGTAATACAGGTATATCCTCGTGAATACTTCAGATTATAAAACCACTCATCAAATACTGATAAATCCCGACATGACTTGCAGAGAAAGGGATGTCATGGTATTGTTTTGACGATGAGAAATTCTATTTTTACTCTTTTTAAAATTGATGTTTTTTAAGAACTATACTTTAATGGCTGTATTCTAAAAGTTTGTTTTTTACTTTTTTATACAGTGTTGATTGTAGTGGAAGGCGAACGATCTCCTGCGGGACTAGCGGGCAGGTGAGACCCCGCAGGCAAAGCCGAGGAGGCTCACCGCACGCCCCGCGGAGTCGTACGCCTGGAACGAAGATCAACTACTCCTTGAATAGCCAACAATACTTACAAAAACAGTTTTAAAAAGAGGTCAAGAAAAAAGAGGTGTCTATATGCGTTTAAGATATAAACCATGGGCAAGCGAAAAGCTTAATGAGTATCCTCAATATGTTGTTGCCCAGCCTGAAGAAAAGAAGGGTAAGTGGAGTGAGGAATTCGGCAATAATAACCCCCTTCATATTGAAGTCGGGACCGGCAAAGGACAATTTGTGACGGAAATGGCTAAAGCCAATCCTGACATTAACTATATTGGCATTGAATTGTACGAGAGTGTCATTGTTTCGGCCCTGGACAGAATCATCGAGGCGGACATACCGAACGTCAAGCTGTTGAATGTTGACGCCAAAAACCTTAAAGAATACTTTGAGAAAAATGATGTAGACAGGGTGTATCTTAACTTTTCAGATCCTTGGCCAAAAAACCGCCATGAAAAGAGGCGTCTGACATTTAAAGGCTTCTTGAAATTGTATGAGGATATCCTGGTGGATGAAGGTGAAATTCATTTCAAGACTGATAACCAAGGGCTGTTTGAGTATTCGCTCCAGAGCTTTTCACATTATGGTCTTCTGTTGACTTTCCTCAGCCTGGATCTTCATAACAGTGATTTTGAAGGAAACATCATGACAGAGTATGAAGAAAAATTTTCTTCCCGGGGTGAAAGAATCTACCGTAGTGAAGTAAAGTATCCAAAAAAATAGTCGTAAGGAATGGGCAGCTCACAAAGGTGGGCTGTTTTTTTGTTGTAGTGAGTTTAGGAAAGGCAGAATTGTGCTGAATTAACGCGTTACCGTGCGAATAGGGACTGTCCCTCTTAGTGCTTTAGAGTGTTAACTCACGGCCTTCCTGATGGTTGAAGTTTTAATACGGAGGAATTTTCTGATAATATGAAGAAAGAAAGGGGAGATGGAATATGGAATCATTGGAGCTGCAAGACTTAAGTTTTAGATGGCTTGACGGCGGGGTGACCAGGATGGATGGCGGTGCAATGTTCGGGGTCGTGCCCAAGCCGTTATGGTCCAGAAAGTACGAAGTTAATGACCTGAATCAGATTGAGTTAAGAACGGATCCAATCTTTTTTCAGCTGGATGGTAAGAATATATTGATTGAATCTGGAATTGGAAAAGGAAAACTTTCGGATAAACAAAAGCGTAATTATGGAGTGTCGGAAGAATCCTCCATAGAGGAATCGCTGCAATCGCTGGGTTTGAAACCGAGTGACATAGATATCATATTGATGACTCATATGCATTTTGACCATGCATGCGGGCTGACCAGATATGAAGGCGATGAACTTGTATCCGTATTTCCTAATGCAGTCATTTACACATCTCAAACAGAATGGGATGAAATGAGGAATCCGAATATCCGTTCCAAGAATACATATTGGAAAGAAAACTGGGAAAGCATCGCCCATCAGGTGAAGGCTTTCAAGGATGAAATAGAAGTGCTGGATGGTGTGAAGATGATTCACACTGGAGGCCATAGTGATGGCCACTCCATCATTCTTATCGAAAGAGGAGAGGATAAACTCATTCATATGGCGGATTTAATGCCGACCCATGCGCATAAAAATCCCTTATGGGTCCTGGCTTATGATGATTATCCGATGACATCTATTCACGCAAAAGAAAAATGGATTAGAAAAGCCATGGATGAAGGATACTGGTTCTTGTTTTACCATGACGCTGTCTACCGTGCACTTAGATGGAATCCAGAGGGTGAAATCGAACAGTCTGTGGATAGGCGGAAATAAAAAAACGGAAAGGCTCATGAGTTCACTGGAAAAGTCCATAAAAGATTTTTAATTGCAGATTCGTGTCTTTTACGCTTCAAATGTATGAAAGAAGGTTGGAGTCCATTCAAGATGCATACACCACTTGGTTGTGTGCCCGATGGAATGAGTTTTATAGCGTAAGCGGACAGTCATTACCTTTAATAGGGTACCCAGCGGTAAAAATAAGGGAACTTTTTTCCCTTAATTGCAAATTCAAGCTCATTCTGGGGTGAATAGAGGAACTTTTTTCTCTTATATGATAAAAAAGCACATCTTTCTACTGTATTTAGTTAAATAAGGGAAATTTATTCCCCTATTTTAGCTCTTCTTAGTGTTTTGAAGTAAATAAGGGAGCTTTTTTCCTTTATTTACTATCCAAAATACTGAACGATATGAATAAGTACCACCGGTCACTGGATTGTATCAGTATCTTTCTAACGACTAGATGAAATAGGACCCTTCCAGCCCGGCAGGCAAATTTTTCGATAATATAAAAAGATTCCAAAGATAGTGCAGTAAAGAGAGCAGCATGTACATTGCTTTCAAAGAAAAAAGTCAACTTTTCTTCCTATTTAAGGAAGGGAAGTTGACTTTATCTTTGGTCACAACAAGTAGACTATAAAATTCGGTAGATTTCACTGGCCTTAGGCTCATCATGGGCCTTTCCGTTTTTGGTGTCAGGACAGCTGCTGGATGTTCAGAATCGTCCCTGTTTTAGAATCGGCAATAAATTCATATTGCTGAAGGGCTCCATCTTTATGGCGGGAGATGCCGCCGCGATAGACTTTGGTTTTAATCGGATATACTTCATAGCTTTCCGGCACCATGCCTATCCAGGATCCATTGATCGGCCCTTCTTTTTTAAATGCAGTTTTCATGGTTTGCAGAACTTTTTCAGGAGAATGCAATGTTTGTGTATTAAGCGTTTCTTTCAGTAAGTATCCTCCAGCAATTCCAACTCCTGCACCGAGTAAAAACGATTTCCAATTCATTACTTTTCCTCCTAGCACGAATATTTCTGATTCCATTATACTAAACTTTCGAGGAAGGTACATCTTAAAGGGTAGATCACTTTTAAGCAAGATTTGTGGAAAGTCGCTTGAAAGTTCTGTAAAATAGGAATGGAGATTATCATTATATACATAAAGGGGTTTTAGCCATTATGAATCAAGAGACAATGGAATTATTCCGTACGCTGACTGAATTGCCTGGCGCGCCTGGCAATGAGCATGCTGTACGTAAATTTATGAAGGAAGAACTGACAAAATACTCTGATGAGGTCATCCAGGACGGCCTTGGCGGGATATTCGGCGTAAGGAAGGGTCAGGAAAACAGCCCGAAAGTCATGGTAGCCGGCCATATGGATGAAGTAGGATTCATGGTTACTTCTGTGACGGATAACGGAATGATCCGCTTCCAGACGCTTGGAGGATGGTGGAGCCAGGTCTTGCTGGCCCAGCGTGTTCAGGTCATCACAGACAACGGTCCGGTTACAGGCGTCATCGGTTCGATTCCTCCACACCTGCTCGATGAATCACAGCGAAGCAAGCCAATGGCGATTAAAAATATGCTGATTGATATCGGTGCGGATGATAAAGAAGATGCGAAGAAAATCGGCATCAAGCCTGGTCAGCAGATTGTGCCGATCTGTCCGTTCACGCCAATGGCAAACGAGAAAAAAATTCTGGCAAAAGCTTGGGATAACCGCTACGGCTGCGGACTTTCAGTTGAACTGCTTAAAGAATTGAAAGGTGTCGACCTTCCGAATACACTTTATTCCGGTGCTACTGTGCAAGAAGAAGTAGGCCTTCGCGGTGCCCAGACTGCGGCCAACATGATCAATCCAGATATTTTCTTTGCGCTTGATGCAAGTCCGGCGAATGACATGTCAGGCAGCAAGAAAGAGTTCGGCCATCTTGGAAAAGGTGCTCTTCTCCGCATTCTTGACCGTTCAATGGTTACTCACAGAGGCATGAGGGAGTTCATCCTTGATACAGCGGAATCAAATGACATTCCATATCAATACTTTGTATCTCAAGGCGGAACGGATGCAGGACGCGTCCATATCTCAAATGAGGGTGTTCCAAGTGCAGTCATCGGGATCTGTTCCCGCTACATCCACACTGCAGCTTCCATGATTCACGTGGACGACTATGCTGCGGCAAAAGAATTGATCACAAAGCTTGTTAAAGAGTGCGACCGCTCAACAATCGAAAGCATCCGCCAAAATTCTTAATAGACTATCAAGGGAGAGAGGGCTAACCTCTCTTTCTTTTTGTGAAAATTTATAAAAATAGGAGGAAACACGATGATTATAGGCATTGGTACAAAAAATAAAGCCAAGGTTGGAGCTGTCAAAGGAGGATTTGCAGAAATTCTCTCCGAAGAGCTGCATTTTGAAAGTTTTAAAACAGAATCGGGTGTCAGTGAACAGCCTTTCTCTGATGAAGAAACCATCCAGGGGGCAATTAACCGTGGAGCAGCTGTCCTTGAAATGTCCAGAGGTGATCTTGGAATCGGTTTGGAGGGAGGCGTGGTGGAAACTGAGTACGGTTTGTTTCTGTGTAACTGGGGAGCGCTGGCTGAAAGAGGAGAGAACCCCATCATAGCAGGGGGTGCCAGAATTCTTTTGCCTGAAACGATTGCCAATAGATTGCTGAATGGCGAAGAGCTTGGACCGGTCATGGATGATTACTGTCAAAGTGAAGGAATCCGCCAGCATGAAGGAGCGATGGGCATCTTTACAAAGGGAGCCGTGAACAGGGATGAGATGTTCAAGCATACGGTAAAGCTCCTGGTTGGGCAGTGGAATTTCAGGAGAACGGGTTCACAGCTGGGGTAAGCAGAGGTCTTTATTTGAGAGTGCGCGGGGTACATCATTTAAGGTTTTTTCGATACGATGTACTTCGCTGGCGAAGCGAGGGACATCAAAAGAGGAAATTCTCAAGATGATGTACTTCGCTGGCGGAGCGAGGTACATCAAAAGAGGAAATTCTCAAGATAATGTACTTAGCTGGGGAAGCGAGGTACATCAAAAGAGGAATTTCTCAAGATAATGTACTTAGCTGGCGGCGCGAGGTACATCAAAAGGGGAAATTCTCAAGATAATGTACCTCGCTGGCGGAGCGAGGTACATTACAAGAGGAAATTCACAAGATAATGTACTTAGCTGGCAAAGCGAGGTACATCAAAAGGGGAAATTCTCAAGATGATGTACTTCGCTGGCGAAGCGAGGTACATCAAAAGAGGAAATTCTCAAGATAATGTACTTCGCTGGCGGAGCGAGGTACATCAAGTGGAGATTTTTTTGATTTGATGTCCCTCGAAAGCTGAGCGGGCTGCATAATAATAGTAAATCCCATTTTCCTGGCCCTCTTCAACGTTCAACCCAAAAGAAAAGAGGCTGGGACATAAGTTGGGATATTAGAAAAATAAAACCGCATGAGTTCAAGGTTTTATACTTGACTTCATGCGGTTCTTTCATTTTAATAGGCACTATTTGAAAGATGTTGCTTTTAAGGTTATTTATCGATTTTCCTGAACGTAGACGGATTGGAGCGGAAGGTGTGCGACCTCCTGCGGGACTAGCGGGACAGGTGAGACCCCACAGGCAAAGCCGAGGAGGCTCACCGCCCGCCCCACGGAGTCGTGCACCTGGAGCGGAAATCCATTCTTTTTACTCAGCCACAATCTTTGCGAAGAGAGCTTTTTATTATGGTTTTGTCCCAGCCTCTTCAAAAAAATTGATCCGTCCTTTACTCTGTCTCGAAAATATAAGATAGAACTTTGATGGCTTGGTTGACTGTTTCAACCGTTACATTTGCTTTATTGGACAGTTCTTTAAGCGGGTGATGCAGTTCTTGCGGACGGACGAGGATCAGCGGCTTGCCTTTAGCGATGGCGGCGCTTGCGTCCATGGCCGTGTTCCATTGTTTATACTTTTCACCGAATAAGGCAATGACCAAATCTGCTTTCGACATTAGAATTTCTGTGCGTAAATTGTTGAGGTCTGAGGCAGCGTCATCTTTATAGACAGCTCCAGGCTGTTCTCCCTGTATTTCCTCCCCAATATTATCTGAGCGTTCATGGTTCTCCATTGGCCCTACGAATGAAAGGGGAAGCTGTAATGCTTTAGCTTTTTCTTTAATCTCGCTTCTCCAGTCACTATGTATTTCTCCTGCTAAATAGACTGTCAGTTCCATAAAAAAGCCTCCTTATGATTGTTTTGTTTTATTTTACCATGAATGAAAAAGCGAAACGAATGTAAAGGCTCTCATAAATTGTCGAATGATGGGGAATCTTATTAAAAATAGGGTTGTCAATAGGCCTTTTTGAGGGGTATGATAGAAAAGAATGAGTGCTGGATAAGGAGTGATGTGGGTGTCAAAATCAATCATGTTCAAGCTTTCTGTCATTTCTTTGCTTATGCTGACAGCAGGCTGCAGTAGTGCAACACTGGAGGAAAGTCAGGAAGAAGCGGTGGAAGCTGTAAAAGAAACCTTTGAAAGTCCTGTTGAAGAAGCGGCAGAGGAAACAGAGAACTTTCATTTTAATCTCCCATCTGGATCAACCATCAAAGAGGAAAATGCTAATAATGTAATTATAGAGAATGGAAATCATACTTATATTTTATTTTATAACCAGAATGTGTCTTCTGACAGTGAGCAGCTTTATGAACTGTCTGTTGAGGATGAATCCAGTATAGTAAAGCAGGAAACTTTCAGGGACGATGACCGATTCGGTTATTTTTTGATTCGTGAAGTAGAGGAAGATCAATTTGAATTGACTGCTGGAATCGGCGGTACTAAAATGACAACCCAATCCGTTAAAGATGATTTGGTCGACGATAGTGAGTTCATGATGGAGGTCGTCTCTTCTGTTAAAAATAAATAAAGCTTATTATCTTTTGCGCCTGGTTAATCAATCGGGCGTTTTTGTTTTGCCCTTTTTCCTCTTTCTCCCTTGGCGATAGCGAGAAAATAACTCATACTCTGGAGATTTAAGGGAAAACAAAAGCTAAGAGGAAAGAATATAGTGGACTTTTACGACATGTGTCTTTACACTAGTAAATGATTCTGTTTGATAACGTGTAAAAGGAGGGCAACATGAAAGAATTTTTAGAAAGACAGGGAGTCAAGCCTTCAGCAAAGGTATACTTTATCGATGCTTTGTCCTTTATGGCACTCGGTTTGTTCTCATCCTTGATTATAGGACTCATTATAAAAACGATTGGACAACAGTTAGATTTTAATTTTCTTATCGAGATGGGGGACCTGGCCATCGGCCTAATGGGTCCAGCCATTGGGGCAGCGATTGCCTATGGACTTGGCGCACCTCCGCTCGTTCTTTTTGCAGCCGTGGTTACGGGAGCAGCAGGAGCAGCCCTGGGAGGTCCTGCCGGTGCTTATGTCGCGGCTGTGCTTTCCACGGAAATCGGAAAGGTAGTCAGTAAAACGACCAAGGTGGATATCATTGTCACTCCCCTTGTAACCATTACGGCGGGTTACACGGCAGCGGCTTTGATAGGACCGTGGATTGGAGAATTTATGGTTCTTTTCGGCAGCTGGATTGAATGGGGAACAGAACAGCGGCCAATCATTATGGGAATTCTGGTAGCGGCTCTGATGGGATTGGCACTGACAGCACCGATTTCATCAGCAGCCATTGCCCTGATGCTTGACCTCAGCGGAGTGGCTGCAGGCGCAGCGACAATCGGGTGCAGTGCCCAGATGGTCGGCTTTGCGGTCATGAGTTATCGTGAAAATAAATTCGGCGGCCTGCTTGCACAAGGGATCGGTACGTCCATGCTTCAAGTGCCGAATATCGTCCGGAATCCGCGTATACTCATTCCGCCGACGTTAGCCGGAATGATCCTTGCTCCAATCGGGACGACGATATGGGTCATGGAGAACAATGCAGCAGGTGCCGGCATGGGAACCAGTGGTTTTGTCGGGCAGATCATGACGCTGAAAACGATGGGCTTCTCCGGGCAGGTATGGGTACAGATTTTGGTGCTGCATATTGTTGGACCTGCCTTGCTTACGCTGGTAATATCTTTTTATATGAGAAAAATCGGCTGGATCAAATCAGACCAGCTGTACATCAGTACAGGAGGGAAATAAGATGAAAAAATTATCCAGCATGGAAGAATTCAACTCTATGAAAAGCGAAGGAAAGCACATATTCATGTTTTCAGCAGACTGGTGCCCTGACTGCCGTGTGATCGATCCGGTTCTTCCAGAAATCGAGGAAAATAACTCTCAGTACACATTCGTATACGTTGACAGAGATGAATTCATCGACCTATGTGCCGACCTGGGCGTATTCGGAATCCCAAGCTTCGTTGCATTCGATAACGGCAAAGAACTAGGACGGTACGTCAGCAAAGACAGAAAAACGAAAGAGCAGATCGAAGAGTTTATTCAAGGGCTGTAATGGCCTTAAACAGAGGAGCGCCCGTGTTCCTCTGTTTTTTTTGCATGGAAGTCTGCAGGGCGTGACAGTCACGCCCCGGAATTTGTCGAAGGATTAGAAAGATATTCGTTTGGCGGTAGTATCTTAAACACCGTTCCCCTGTTGGAATTCAGAGCTTGGAAAAGTGTCTAGGCGGTAAATACCCTGCTTTAGTGGGATTTTGAAATTATAGCTTGGTGATTAGGCGGTAAACACCCTGCTGCAGAAGGGAATGAAGGTTTCTAGCATGGTGGTTACACGGTAAACACCTTTTTCAGGAGGATTAAAGAATACTGTTTATGCTGCGCTAAGTTCAGAGTGGAAAAAAACCACTATCAATGAAGCCTTGCAAATCTATCCCTTTCATTTTGTATAACAGGCTGTTTATTGTACAATAAGAACGATTAAAGTATGCTCCTGACGAAAAGGAGGACAAATAAAATGGATGCTAAGAAAATGAGGAAGAAGCTAGAAGAGAGGCTTTCTTCTCCTGACCGCAAGTTTCTTTTTGACAGGGAGAAAGAGGTCTTGCGAATAGAAAATATCAATACTGGAAAAGGAATCAGTGTCACGCTGGCACCGATTGTTGCTAAGTGGGAAGTTTCGGAAGAGAAAGCCGTCGATGAGGTTGTTTACTATGTGGAAGAGGCCCTGGATGTGATGGGGTATGAACACACGCTGACGGATAAAGAGAAGAAGATCTTTCCGGTTATCCGCTCAACCTCATTCCCGACCGATACACAAGAGGATGTGCCTTTTATAACGGAAGATCATACGGCGGAAACGCGGATTTATTATGCGGTGGATCTTGGTGCTACTTACCGCATGATTGATGAAAAATTGCTGCAGGCAGAGAAATGGACAGCGGAGAAAGTGAAGGAAGCTGCACGATTCAACCTTCGTTCTCTTCCGGTTAAGCTGAAGCAGGATACTCTTGCCGGTAATGTATTTCATTTCTTGAACACGAATGACGGCTATGATGCGAGCCGGATTCTAAATGCTTCATTCCTTAAGGATATGAAAGAGAAAACGGAAGGAGAAATGACGATCTCCGTTCCTCATCAGGATGTCTTGATTATTGGTGACATCAGAAATGAAACAGGGTATGATATTCTTGCTGAATTGACTATGAGCTTTTTTACAAACGGAAAAGTTCCGATTACTTCTTTATCTTTTCTTTATGAAGATAATGAATTGGAACCGATTTTTATTTTGGCTCAGGATCGTAAATCTGGAAGGGAGAAATAAGAATGAACGTATTTTATAATTTGGAAGGCGTTGGAGATACTTTAATCATTTCAATGGTTCCTGGCTTTCAAGGTGAGAAGGCATTTGATAAAAAAGGTGACGCGGTAAGAATCTTTGATGAAAACTCAGGCGAAACGATCGGATTTAATTTGTTCAATGCTTCCTCTTACTTGAAGGTTGACAGCAATGGGCAGGTGGAAATGAATCAGGACAAGCTGAAGGAAATCAATGACGCCCTCCAAAAGAATGGTTTTGAAGAAGAGCTTCAGGCTGACTTCTCTCCTAAATTTGTTGTAGGGTATGTGCAGGAAAAAGAAAAGCATCCGAATGCAGACAAATTGAGTGTCTGTAAAGTGGATGTTGGGGAAGAAACGCTGCAGATTGTCTGCGGTGCTCCGAATATCGACAGTGGACAGAAAGTCGTCGTTGCGAAGGTTGGAGCTGTTATGCCTAGCGGGATGCTTATCAAGGATGCCGAGTTGAGAGGCGTTGCTTCTTCAGGCATGATCTGTTCTGCGAAGGAGCTTGATCTTCCGGATGCTCCTCAAGAAAAAGGCATACTGGTTCTTGAAGAAGATGCACAAGTCGGAAAGCCGTTTGCTATTTAAAAGCTTTTCGTAAACTTTGCTGCTATTTGATAATAATTCCAACAAAAAATTGACTCAGAGGGAAGTTCATTCCGGAGGGTCAATTTTTTTGTAGGGTCATTTAGTACGGAGGTACGGACAACCTGAGCAGCATGTCACACAAAACAGATGGCTTGGGAAACCAATTATGGACAAAATCTCCCATTCTGGTGATTTTACTCGAATTTTTTCTTTTAACTGTTACAATAAAGAGATGATTACAGTAGAGAGAGTGATAACATTTGAGTTGGCTTAAAAAAGTTTTTAACAGATTAAAAGATGAACCTATTCAATCAGATGAAGCCTCTTATAAAGAAGAGCGAAATATAGATGCACCTAATGAAAAAAACAAAGACATTGAAGCGAGGATCTCCTATCAATATCCTAAAGGAGAATTTAGGTTTCCGGTCATTCCGGATCAAGGGATAGCACGAAGAGAAGAGAGAGAAAATCGATCAGAGCAGAGAAGGCAGAGGCGCAGCCCTTCTCAAGAGAAAGAGAAACAATCTGAGAAAGATGAGAAAGAAGCCAAGATCCAGAAAGGCAGCCCGAAGAAAGAGAAGGCTTCTGAAAAAAAGGGAGACCCCTTTAAACGTCCTTTCCGTCCAACGGAAATTCCCTCGCCTATTTACGGCTTCAGTAAACCTGCACAAAAGGATCCGATTCAATTCGAGCTGAAAAGCCATGAACCAAGATTGTGGAGAGAGTCCGAAAAGGCTATTGAACCGACTCAGCCAGAAATTCGGATTTCAGAGGATTTACGCTCAGAAGACTATACAAATCCTTCTAACGAAAACAAAGATCTTAATAATATTGTTAAGGGAGAAAAAGTTTTACTAGATGAATTCGAGCCATTAAAAATAATGGAAGAAACCAAGCCAGAAAGATTACATAGTGACGTACCTGCTGAAGAATCATCTAAACTTGTGTCTGCTGAAGCAGAAATACCGGAGGAACTCCTTGAAGATCATTTAGTTAAAGGTGATTCTGAAGTTGAGTCGGTTATTGAAACAAAAGCTCAGCAAGTTTTTGAGGATACCAAACCCGTTAAAACGGAGACAGGTTCAGACTCATTCCCTTTCCTGCATGAAAAAGAGAGAGCTTTAACTGAAACGGCTGGAGAGCTTGTGGAGGCAAATGACGTACACGTTGAAGAATCTTCTGATTTTCAGTCAGATGAAACCGAAGTGACAGTGGAAACGCCTGAAGAGCCTTCAGTTAAAGGGGGTTTTGAAGGTGACACAGTTATTGAAACAGAAGAACAGCACGGTTTTGAGGAAACCAAATCTGTTGAAACGGAGGAAGTTCCAGACTCCTTACCTGGATTGCAGGATGTGGAGGAATCTTTGACCGAAGAGACTAATGAAGTTTTTGAAGACGTGTCCTTAAAGAGTGAAACAATGGAAGCAGAGCTGTTTATAGACGGTGCAGAATCAGCGGAAGGCCAGGAAGTCACACAGGATGAACCCGAACAATCACCTCAGCCGGCTTCCAAGCGCTCGCACCTGCCTTTCAATGTTTTGATGCTGAAGCAGGATAAGCGGATAATGGATCGAAAAAAACGATTGGAAGAGATGAGGGTCCAAAACACGAGCGAAGAAGAATCAACCCTAGAACAGGGTGACATGGAAAAACGGGTGAATGAGACTGTAGATGTCCCACTGGCAGTCAAGGAAGATGAGACAGCCATAGAGGAATCTCCTTTGCAAAGCCATAATGAAGAAGATCAACCGGAACAAGATGATTTACAATACGAAAGCCCTGTTGCGGTAGAGGCTGAAGAATATCCAGAAGAAAATCCTGAGGAATCTGTTTTGAATGAGGAACTAGAGTCAGAAAATGACCCGGAACCTGTTCTTTCTCAAGGTGTAGAGGAGATTAATATTGAGCCGGCACCTGCGGAAGAGAAAATCAGCAGTCAGCCAGAACCTTCAGAGAGTCCTACCAAACGGTCACACCTGCCCTTCAATGTATTAATGCTGAAGCAGGATAAAAGGAAGATGGTTCATCCGCCAAAGGCAGAACCAGTTTCCGAGACTAAGCGGGCTGCTGCTGAAGAGAAAATCCAGGATAATACTACTCTGAAAAAATATGAAGAGTTGGCGGAAGAGCCCATAGAGGAAGAAGGCTATGAATTTCCCCAATTGAATTTTCTTGCTCCTCCAATCGTAAAGGAAACGAGCGGTGAGTGGCTTGAAGCTCAAAGAGAACTGCTGAATGATACGCTGGTGAACTTCAATGTCAGGGCGCGTGTCGTGAATGTAACAGAAGGACCGGCCGTAACGAGATTTGAAGTTCAGCCTGAACCTGGCGTGAAAGTGAACAAAATCACGAATCTGGCTGATGATATCAAATTGAGTTTAGCTGCAAGAGATATCCGGATTGAAGCTCCTATTCCAGGTAAGCACACCATCGGAATCGAGGTCCCGAATCAGCAGAGCCGTCCGGTTTCACTGAGTGAGATCATTTCGAGCAGCCCATTCCAGGAAAGCTCTTCACCTCTGACAGCGGCATTAGGTCTAGATATATCAGGGGAGCCGATTGTCACGGATCTGAACAAGATGCCCCATGGACTGATTGCGGGTGCGACGGGATCGGGAAAAAGTGTCTGCATCAATTCCATTCTGGTGAGTCTATTGTACAAAGCTTCTCCGCAGGAACTGAAGCTGCTGCTGATCGATCCGAAAATGGTGGAGCTGGCTCCTTATAACCGCATGCCGCATCTGGTTAGTCCTGTAATTACAGACGTAAAAGCTGCGACCGCCGCTCTTAAATGGGCCGTGGAGGAAATGGAAAGACGCTACGAATTGTTTGCTCATACAGGAGTCAGAGATATCACCCGCTACAACCTTAAAGCAGAAAGAAACGGCGAGAAGAGCCAAAAGCTGCCGTATCTGGTAATTGTCATTGACGAGCTGGCAGACCTGATGATGATGTCTCCTGCTGATGTAGAAGAAGCCATCTGCCGTATTGCTCAAAAAGCAAGAGCCTGCGGAATTCACCTGATTATTGCGACCCAGCGTCCTTCTGTGGATGTCATCACCGGCTTGATCAAGGCGAATGTTCCAACACGGATCGCTTTCTCCGTCTCTTCAGGAGTGGATTCCAGGACGATTATTGATGCGAGTGGAGCCGAAAAGCTGCTTGGGAAGGGCGATATGCTGTTCCTTGAAAACGGATCGTCCAAGCCGGTTAGGCTTCAAGGAACGTTCGTTTCTGATGATGAAATTGATGAAATCGTCCATCACGTCAGAGGGCAGGGAGAGCCGAATTACTTGTTCCAGCAGGATGAGCTGCTGAAAAAGGCTCAGGTGGATGAACAGGAAGATGAGTTGTTCCTGGAAGCGTGTGAGTTTGTAGTCAACCAAGGCGGAGCTTCCACTTCGCTCATCCAGAGGCATTTCCGTGTTGGATATAACCGTGCGGCGAGGCTTGTGGACATGATGGAAAGCCACGGCATTGTATCGGAAGCAAAAGGAAGCAAACCTAGAGATGTGTTAATTTCTTCTAGGGAACTTGAAGAGCTTCAAGACACTAGTACAATGATCTAAGAAGTGGTATTCTTAAAAGAATGAAACTATAATAAAATGAATACAAGTTACCTAATAGCAAAAAAGTGAAGGATGTACCCAGTCGTTCTTCGCTTTTTTGTTTCGTTAACTTTTAAGGAACTGTTTTTGTGGTTGATGTTCCTTTATTACTCAGTCAATGACAATCAATAGATGTGTACAGTTGATGGTAAGGAGCTTTTAGGATGAAGGAAATTCAATTGAAACTTCAAGGGAAACTGAATAGATTGACCAACGACACTTTCAAGTTTGATGAGAGGGTCAAGGAAGGCTGGTTCTCAGCTGTTTATTTTTTAAAAACAAGAGAAATTGCAAGGAAGTATAAATCAGACAGCACAGTCACGATGCAGTTCTTCCAAAAGGAGCATGCCGTTCTCTGCGGTACAGATGAAGTCATTGCTCTGCTGCATACTTTCGCTGATAATCCGGAAGATCTCGAAATTCATTCACTGAAGGATGGAGACAAGATTGCTCCATTCGAAACAGTATTGACCATTACAGGGCGTTATCAGGATTTTGGTTATCTCGAAGGAATCATCGACGGAATCCTTGGCAGGAGAACGTCGGTTGCCACCAATGTCTACAAATTGATGAAAGCGGCGTCTCTGTCAGGAAAGAAAAAGCCGGTCATTTTTATGGGAGACCGTGATGACCATTATACCCAGCAGGCTGGAGATGGGTACGCAGCCTTTATCGGCGGATCTACCGCCCAGGCGACCCATGCCATGAATGAATGGTGGGGCAAACAGGGGATGGGGACCATGCCGCATGCCCTCATACAGCTCTTCAATGGAGACATTGTAGCGGCTGCGCAGGCATATAAGGAAACGTTCCCTGAAGACGAATTGATTGCGCTGGTGGATTATAATAATGACGTAATCGATGATGCCCTAAAAGTGGCTAGGGCCTTTGGTTCTGAGCTGAAAGGTGTTCGTGTTGATACCTCACGCACGATGATTGACAAATACTTCGTCAGAAATCAGCACTTGCTTGGGACATTTGATCCAAGAGGGGTCAATGCTGAATTGATACTTGCCCTTCGTGAAGAATTAAATGCAGAAGGCTTCGACCATGTCAAAATTGTCGTATCAGGCGGTTTTACAGAAGAACGTATCCGCTCTTTTGAGGAAAATGAGATACCAGTGGATATGTATGGTGTCGGCGGCAGTCTTTTGAAGGTCCATATCGGCTTCACCGGCGATAATGTCATCCTGGACGGGAAACCGCAGGCAAAAACCGGAAGAAAATTCAGATGGAATGAACGCTTAGAGAAAGTCGTATGGCAATAGGTGTGATTTAATGTGAAGGAAAAAGAACCACTGATCAATTTAGCATCTTATAAGGACAAAAAGCAGCAGCAGGCTGAAAGGCATACGGAAGAGTTGTATACCCAGAGCCTGCTGTACTTGGAAAGAGAGACCAATATCCGGGAGAAGGTAAGAGCAAAATTCATTTTCTCCAAAAAATTCTCCTTATCTCTTGAACTAGCTGAATCAGGTTCTGCTTTGGATACGCTCTTCAGGCAATGGCTTCTATTTGATTATAAGACGGCAGCAAACAAGACTGTATTTCATCAGTTTCTCCAGGTAAAAGCAGATGGGATGACGGAAACAGACAGGATGCTCGGCGCCCTGTTTTTGACCGCCGCATGGGAACCGGTGGAAGTGCTGGAAATTGACTGCTATGAAAATTCTACAATTGTACAGAATATCCTACATAAGCACAAAGAAGCGGTTGTAAACCCTTTTACTCAGGAAGGGGCACTGAAATCCGGGGATTTGGCTTTTATAAGAAAAATCCCTTTAGTTTCAAAAGGAATGTTAATCGGGCCTGCATTCAGGGTAAAGGATGGAGAAATATTCAGAGGCCTATTGGACCATTATGAAAATAGAAGCATGGACAGGGGCATTGCGTGGCGAGGATTTTTGAAGGAAAATGCTGCCCGGTTCATTGCTATGTCACTATAAAGTCATACTTGTCGTTCATAGCCACTGGCATAAAAAGATGATATAATCTTTTCATTATAATACGGTCGATACTGAAGCGGGTTGTTGTTCATTAAGCAATCCCATTTTTGCAGGCTGGTCAAAATACACCTGCTGGCAAAAATGGATTAATGTCATATACTGCTTACAGATAGATGATTGTTGGAGGTTCTAATATGACAATATACCATTTCGTTGGAATTAAGGGATCTGGAATGAGCGCGCTTGCCCAGGTGCTTCACGATATGGAGTATGAAGTACAGGGCTCGGATGTCGAAAAGTACTTTTTTACACAGAAGTCTCTTGAAGATTCTAAAATAAAAATCCTGCCTTTTCAAAAGGAAAATATAGGGCCGGACATGAATGTTATAGCGGGTAATGCTTTCCCAGACACACATGAAGAAATTGAAGAGGCAGTGGAACAAGGCCTCCCTGTGACGAGATATCACAGTTTCCTTGGTGATTTCATGCAGGAATTCACGTCTGTTGCCGTTACAGGTGCACATGGAAAGACATCGACTACAGGTCTTCTTGCGCATGTCATTAGAGGCGCAAAGCCTACTTCCTACCTGATCGGGGATGGAACGGGCAAGGGCGAAAAGGACGCAGAGTACTTTGTATTCGAAGCATGTGAATACAGAAGGCACTTTTTGTCTTACCATCCTGACTATGCCATCATGACAAATATCGATTTTGACCACCCTGATTATTTTGCGAACGTCGATGACGTGTTCCAGGCATTCCAAGAGATGGCGATGCAAGTCAAGAAAGGGATCATTGCCTGCGGGGATGATGAACACCTTCAAAAGATACAAGCGAAGGTTCCTGTCCTTTTCTATGGTTTTGCAGAAGAAAATGACTTCCAGGCAAGGAATGTCAATAAGAATCCGGATGGAACAACTTTCGATGTCTTTGTGAGAAATGAATTCTTCGCTTCTTTCTCAATTCCTGGATATGGAGACCACAGCATCCTGAATGCCCTGTCTGTCATCGCCCTCTGTCATTACGAGGATCTAGATACAGAGATTGTGCAGGAAAGATTAGCTTCCTTCCAAGGGGTAAAAAGAAGATTCTCCGAGAAAAAAATCGGCGAACAGATTCTGATTGATGATTATGCTCACCACCCAACTGAAATCAAGGTGACAATTGAAGCGGCAAGGCAGAAGTATCCAGACAGGGAAATCATAGCTGTCTTCCAGCCTCATACATTCACAAGGACTCAGACATTCCTAAATGAATTTGCCGACAGCTTATCGGAAGCCGACCAGGTGTATCTATGCGAAATCTTTGGTTCTGCACGTGAAAATCATGGAAAACTTTCCATCGATGACCTAAGGGGCAAAATCGAGAATGCCAAAATGATCGATGAAGATAATACCAAGCCATTAATGGCTCACGAAAATGGTGTCCTAATTTTCATGGGGGCCGGGGATGTCCAAAAATTCCAGGAAGCCTATGAAGAAACACTCAGGAACCATGTAGAATAGATTTCTTTAAGCTGCCAGCCCTGCATAAGGGCTGGCAGCTTTTTTAGTGTTAGGGCTTTTACGCTTTAAAGCGTAAATAGGGACAGTCCCTCTTCGTGCTTTAAAGCGATAAAGAAAATTCTCATAAAATAATGAAACCTTCTGGCAACTGAATCGTCTTAGCAGTAAAGAAGAAAGCGGGGTGGGAACCATTTGACCAGTCTCACAGAAAATGATTCTAATTTTCCTGCCAGAAAAGATGCTTGGCTCGAGGCTATTATGGATAGGTACGGTGAAAATTTGACAAAGATGGCTTATAACTACGTTAAAGACTGGAAATTAGCCGAAGATAGTGTTCAGGACGTTTTTGTCGTCTGCTGCCATCATTACGACAAGCTCTATGAAATCCTTGACTTTAAACCATGGATATACAGAATCACCATTAATAAATCTAAGGACATGTTAAAAAGCGCTTCCTATCGAAAAACAGTTATTCAGTCAAGTCTTCTCACCATCTTTAAATCAAACGATCCTCCGCCTGATATGCTGTTAATCAAACGCAGTGAGGAAGAGACACTTTCTAAGAGTGTGTTGAAGCTGCCGGTAAAATACCGTGAAGTCATTATTCTTTATTATTATGAAGAGCTGTCAATTGCGAAAATCGGCGATATTTTAAACTTGAATTCCAACACGGTAAAAACAAGATTGAAAACCCAAGGAATAAAGCTGCCGGAAAATATCCCAGGTTTTGTAGAGCAGCAGGACTTTGAAGAAATTGACTGGGATAGGAAAGCGGTCAACTTTGATAGAGGAATTATTGGAAATGAGAATAAATCAGGTGTCATAGGTATCGATATGCCGAGTTTGACACCGCAAAAATGGATGTGGCATCTTTAGGGAAATAAAACTTCAGACTTAACGGTGGTAGGGGTTCATGAAGGTTCACAAACTGCTTACCCTATCTTGGATAATGGGTGGAAGTGGACCATGCAGCTAGGCAGTGCGGTAAATGGAGCTGATGCCTATGTACCTTGCGCAATCACCATTCCGAAACCAGGAGAATGGGCATTCCTGTTGTACGATGGAGATGAGCTGTTTGATGTACTGGTTTATGAGATAGAGGAATAAACTGATTGGATCTCTTACTTTTTAGAGTTTATTAAATAGATATTTCAGATTAGAATAGACGCTGGTAATCTAGTAGTGGCAGGGTGTTGAGCTGCTAACCGCTATAGAAACTACTAGCAGCTCAATACGCACATCTAGCAAGGGAGGCGAGGTCTCAAATGGGAAAGATATTCGTTTATTCAACGGTGTTTATGCTTTTTTTATTAAGTGCATGCAGTAATGAAACTGGTAATACTGATGGCGGAGAACCAGGGATAACAGGATATGTAATGGATAAGGAAGGACAACAGATTTTAGTTGTCAGTACAGAAGCTAAAGACTACAGTGAAAATGGCGGTATAGAAGAATATTATGATGCTGTATGGGCAAGTGAAGCACCGAAAGACGTTAAAGTAGGAGAACAAGTGAAGATATGGTTTGATGGCGGAATGGACACTTCATACCCGGGTCAAGCGGCTGTTGGCAAATTAGAAGTTCTTCCAAGTTTTTCACCAGAAGGTGCCACACTTTCCGAAGCTGAGGCCTTAAATAGAGCATTATCTAAGACTGTTCTTGAAAATGAAATTTTAACTGCACAGTCCATTTCTTATAATTCCGATGAAGATCAATGGTCAATTATATTGAAGAACACTGACAGTTATGAGGAACATACGGTTAACGTGGAGGATAAGTGAAAAAATTTTCTAAAGGGCTTTAATGAAAAACTAAGAGGGACTGCACTATTGTTTGCAGTCCCTCTTAGTTTTTACTCTTCTTTGATCATTGCTTCTTCAAAATTCTTTTAAAGTTTCGATCCTATTTCAAGTTTTCCGGATTAAGCTGCTCAAGCTCAGGAAGAGTGAAGCGGCCGTCCTTGCGGATCAGCACATCATCGAAATAGATTTCTCCTCCGCCGTACTCAGGTCTTTGGATCATGACCATATCCCAATGGATGTTGGAGTGGTTGCCGTTATAAGCCTGCTCATAGCACTCTCCCGGTGTGAAGTGGAAGCTGCCGTCAATTTTTTCATCGAACAGGATGTCCTGCATCGGATGAAGGATATAAGGGTTGACCCCGATGGCAAATTCACCTATGAAACGTGCGCCTTCGTCCGTATCAAAAATTTTATTGATTCTTTCTGTATCATTGGCTTCAGCCGAAACAATCTTTCCGTTTTCGAAAGTCAGTTTCACGTTCTCATAAGTGAAGCCGTGATAAGGAGACGGTGTGTTATAAGTAATGGTACCGTTCACTGAATCTTTTACAGGAGCCGTGTAAACTTCCCCGTCCGGGATGTTCAATCGGCCCGCACACTTCACAGCGGGAATGTCTTTGATGGAAAAAGTAAGTTCAGTTCCTTCACCTGTAATACGGACTTTATCCGTTTTATTCATCAATTCAACCAGGCCGTCCATCGCTTTGTCCATTTTCGCGTAATCAAGGTTGCACACATCAAAGTAGAAGTCCTCAAACGCTTCTGTACTCATTTTCGCCAGCTGGGCCATCGATGCATTCGGGTATCTCAGCACCACCCATTTTTTCTTGGGAACACGAATTTCGCGATGAACTTTCTTACCGACAGTGCTTCCCTGGATTTTCATCTTTTCATCCGGAACATCGGCATGTTCATTGATGTTGTCGCCAGAACGAAGCCCGATATAGGCATCCATCTTATCCATGACTCCGGCTTCAAACTCAGCCATCATCTCATACTGTTCCTCTTGGGCGCCGATCAATAGAGAGCGGTCGACTGCATGATCTTTCAGCGACACGAAGGGATATCCTCCCGCAGCATAGGCTTCCTTTACCAATGCAGTAACCAGTTCACGCTGCAGGCCGAAATTTTCAATTAATACCTTTTCACCTTTTTGCAGCTGTACAGAGTATTGAATCAAATTTTTGGCCAGCTTTTCAATTCTAGGATCTTTCATATATGTATTCCTCCTAAATGGATATTCCTTATGCCTTGTCTAATTCACAGGGCTGAGGGTGTTAGAGCCTACTCATATTGTAACCGAAAACACCTGTTTTTTTATAAAAAGATTCCTATGCAGGTAACAAATTTTCTGACATGCACCTCGAAACAAAATAATTAGAAAAACGAAATCGGGAAATAATAATCTGTGAAATTAGCAGGATATTCATGTTCCGGTGGAGAAACTAGTGTTTAAGGACGCTCGGTGCCGGGTAAAGAATTGCTATAAACAGGAGGTGCTGATGAAATGGAGATAATTTTATATTTGAGTGTCGCAGTGATTGCCATTGCATTTTTAGTATTAGTCATTAGTTTGACAAAAACCCTTAAGTCGGTACAAACGACTTTAGATAGTGTCTCCCATACCCTTGATGGTTTGGAAACACAGCTGCAGGGAGTAACAAAGGAATCTGCTGATCTTCTACATAAGACCAACAGGCTTGCAGAGGACATCCAGCAGAAGTCAGAAGAATTGAACACAGTTGTATATGCTGTGAAAGATGTGGGAAGTTCAATTCAAGGGTTAAATTCATCTGTAAAAAAAGTTACCACTTCAATTTCTACAAATTTAGAGAAGAATCAAGAAAGAATCTCCCAGGTTGTTCAATGGGGAAAAGCGGCAATGGAGCTGCGCGATAAGTGGAAGACGAAAGAAAAACCTTATCAAGGCACCAGAAATGCTTATGCAGCTGAAGAAGCGAGAGCATCTGCAGAGGTTGACAGACGCGAACAAATGATTCGCAGAGCAAGACAGAACTAATATTAAATTCCAGGGAGGATGTTATGATGACTCAACAAAATGATGTATACAAGAACCAGGTGAGCCATGGCCACCCAAACGGCGGAACAAATAATAATAACAATAACGCTACTCACGAAGGCAGCATCAATGCCAAGGATTTCTTGATTGGTTCCTTAATTGGCGGAATTGTAGGAGCAGCGACAGCTCTATTCCTTGCTCCGAAATCCGGAAAAGAACTTCGTGATGATCTAAACACACATGCTGGCACGTTAAAAGAAAAAAGCGGCCAGTGGAGAGAAACAGCTATGGAGCGGGGCAATGAACTTGCTTCAGCAGCAAAAGAAAAAACTTCAGGAATTACAAAGACTGTACAAGAACAGTCCACTAACCTGGTTAATAAAGTGAAATCAGGTAAGAATGAAGATAGCAGTGAAGTGACAGGCGAAGAACAGCTTCCGGTTGAAACTGAACAAAATGATGCCCAAGAGCTCAATCAAAAGCTTGAAGAAACGAAAAAAGCATTTGATGATACAGAGCAGACAATCAAACAATAACATGGATGGCGGTGCAGGCGGAACAGCCTCACCGCCTTCTTTTGAAAGGAGCGGGAATAGTGAAAAAGATTGATACCATTGAAGAGTTCAACCAGCTTGTAGAGGAGAAAGATAAGTTCTTTTTTATGAAGCACAGCTTAACCTGTCCCATCAGCGGCAGTGCCTTTGATGAATACCAAAAGTTTGCCAATGATACGGGCGAGCAGGAAGCCTATTATTTAGCTGTACAGGACTCAAGGGATCTATCCAACCATATTGCTGAGACCTTCGGCATTAAACATGAGTCCCCGCAAGCTTTCCTGTTTAAAAACGGTAAGCCGGTTTGGAACCAATCGCACTGGAAAATTACCAGCAAAGAATTGGCAAGTGTTTAAGCAAAAAGAGACTGAGGGACATACCCTTCAGTCTCTTTTGTTATTAAACAGATAACGGCCAGCGGATTTCAAGTTTATCACCGGTCTGTATGCTTTCATAAAAAGTGGTTTCTTCGCCATTTTTCATAAGAAGAAATTTACCTCCAGCGTTGGAAGGCATCTCGATTTCAATATGTCTGAAGAGATCCTGAAAGATAAATGATCCGGCTTCTTTCGCAATGGACGTCAATTTGTCCCCTGTTTGAATCAAGCTGTCTTCTGCAAGCTTTTCTCCACTGCGAAACACTTCAGCAGCTTCTTTGGAAAGTTCCAGCTCTTTATCATTAAAGAATACGGTAATCCTGTGACTGAGATTCATTTGTTTTTTCTCTGTGACCATTTTTAAGGTGGGCATTTCAGGATTTGATACTTCAATGACATCCCCGCTTTTGATGATTGTCGACAGTCGTGCTTCCCTTCCGTTGACTGTCATCCTGCCGGAGAAGGCCGGAATGAAGGTTTCTTTCTCATTGATGGTAACATGGAATGTTCTAAGATGCCTGGTAAGCTCTTCGTGTCCAGTCCGTTTCAAAACCGACTCTGCTGAAGGAAGGGGTTCAACCTCGATTGTGTCTCTGTCCTGAACAAATTTATCCAACGAAGATGGTTTCCCGTTGACCATCAGGTTCATTGGGAAGGAGAAGTCCTTTTGATTAATGGTTAAAGTAATTTCAGGCTGCGTCTCTATTAAGTCAGAAATCTTAATGACTGGCTCTTCTCCGTTTTCGCCTTGAATCACGGTGATTCGATCTCCATTTTGAATAGGGGAATCGATGCTGCTTTTTTGCCCGTTTTTCAATAAGGCAGGAGCTTTTCCATGTTTTCCCGGAAGAGTAATGGACTGTCCATTTACAGACACAATCATTGCCATTCCCGGCTTGCCGTACAATTTATTTATTTTTAAACCAGCTGCAAGCAGGCAGTCTCCGATGGTCAGTTCTTTTACTTCAAACAATCTTATCGGCTGTTCATTCACATAGGCGGTCACGTATTGGACAGGTGCTTTTTTGGCAGCTATCGCGATTCCTATTGGGGTGACAAGTTCAGGGCCATTTGACACTTTGTCGATAATTTGCAAGTCCTGGATAGCGTCCGTTCCACGCACGGCCACCCGGTTAAGGGGAAGCTCAAGGGCAGAAGCCAGCCTCTCAGGAAGTTCGGGTGTCAAGCTTCCGCCGCCGACCAGCATAACTGCTTTAGGCGGTTTTCCGTTATTAAGCTTAAGGATTTCCGTTTTGATTTCTTGAGCCAGGTGATCAATGGCTGGAGATATCTGAGTAACGACTTCTTCACGAGAAATCTCTGTTTCAAATCCAAGAATATCAGAAACAGTTATGGTTTCTTGGTTAATCAGTTCTCTTTTAGCCTCTTCAGCAAGAGGAAAGTCCAGGAGAAGAGCATCACTGATGGCCTCTGTAATTTCATCTCCGGCTGTGGGAACCATTCCAAATGCGATAATCGTTCCCATATCAGTCAATGCGATGTCGGATGTACCAGCCCCGATATCGACAAGTGCGACATTCAACCTGCGCATAGATGCGGGAATGAGAACATTAATGGCGGCAATAGGCTCGAGTGTCAAGGCTTCCATTTCCAATCCGGCCCTGTTCAATGCGGCCAACAGGGACTCAACCACCACTTTAGGCAGGAAGGTAGAAATGATGTCCACTGATGCCTGGTCTCCTTGCTGATCGACCAGGCTGCCGATTTCCTCACCATCGAGCTTATAATAGAGGACAGAGTACCCAACACAGTAGTAATGATAGGTTTGGTCTCCGTCGTGCGCGGCTATTGCCTGGGCTTGCTGTACAGCACTAAGCTCTAGATGAAGCACGTCTTCCTGCGTCAGCAGAGGCTTTCCTGTGATGGAGATGGAAGCACTGGCGGTCTCGGTTTTTAAAGCCCTCCCCGCTGCAGCTACACACACTTTCTGAAGAGGCCCATGTTTCTTCTCCATTTCTGTTTTAATGGAGGAAATGACAGAAGCAACAGCAGGTACATCATGAATCTGTCCATCCAGCATCGCACGTTCTTTATGCTCTTGTGAGAGAATATCAATAACCTCAAATTGTTTGTTTTCATTTTCTATCAGGATGATTCCCACCACAGACCTGGTACCGATATCCAATGCGAATATTTTCTTTTTATCCGGCATAATGCAACACCCACTTTAATCTATTTCACTGAGTTCAATTTTTGCTTTCAGCTTCTTTGCAGACGAATTTAATTTCATAAAAAAACACTAGATAATACTTTAACGCGTGAATGCGTTGAAAGGATAAAGTGTTTTCCGTGACTTTTACTTTACATTCCATTATAATAAATCCTATTATAAAAAATGTATCATACTTTTAGGGAAAAAGTACGAAGTGTAGGAATTTATAATTCTTTTCTTAGACTTTGCAGCTTCTTCATATGCAAGAATTAATTATAACCAGGATGGGGAAACCGGATCATCACGAGAGCAATAGCCTATACAAGAACAGCCAATTGAAATAAAAAGGAAGCCAGTGCAGAGAGGATGTTGGGTTGTGAGTAATAAAGAACTCGATCAGCTAAGAAGCCAAGTCGATGATATAAACTTGAAGCTGTTGGAAAATATCAATGAACGCGCCCGCCTTGTCCAGGAAATTGGAAGGGTAAAAGAAAGACAGGGGATGAATCGTTTCGATCCTGTTCGTGAAAGAGATATGCTCAACTATATCATTGACCAAAATCAGGGACCTTTTGACAACACGACGATCGAACATATTTTTAAAGAGGTTTTCAAAGCCGGACTTGACCTGCTTCAGGACAACCATCGAAAAGAACTGTTGGTTTCCAGGAAGAAAAAGCCATCAGATACCATTGTCAATGTAAAAGGCGAGGAAATTGGTGATGGAAATCCTCACTTCATTTTCGGGCCTTGTGCGGTGGAATCGTATGAACAGGTTACAGAAGTTGCCAAGTCGATCAAAGGGAAGGGGCTAAACCTTATCCGCGGAGGAGCCTTTAAACCACGTACTTCTCCATATGATTTCCAAGGCTTAGGTATGGAAGGTTTGAAAATTTTGAGGAAGGCGGCTGACGAGTTCAACCTTGCAGTGGTCAGTGAAATTGTCAATCCGGCCGATATTGAGTCGGCATGTGACTATGTGGATATCATCCAAATCGGTGCCCGCAATATGCAAAACTTTGAATTGCTGAAAGCGGCTGGATCTGCAAGGAAGCCTGTCCTTTTGAAAAGGGGACTATCGGCAACTCTTGAGGAATTCATGAATGCTGCAGAATATATCATTTCCCAAGGAAACGGAGATATCATTCTTTGCGAACGAGGGATCCGGACGTATGAACGGGCTACAAGGAACACCCTTGATATCTCAGCAGTACCTATTTTGAAACAAGAAACGCATCTTCCTGTATTTGTCGATGTCACCCATTCAACCGGCCGGCGTGATTTATTGCTGCCTGCAGCAAAAGCTGCACTGGCAATCGGAGCTGACGGCGTGATGGCAGAAGTTCACCCAGATCCGGCTGTAGCATTATCCGATGCTGCACAGCAAATGGACCTGGAGCAGTTTGATCATTTCTATAGAGAGTTAACGGCGGGTAAATAGCTAGGCAAAGTGGTCATCTATATGATGGCCATTTTTTAGTTTCCTAGGAAATTATAAAAATTAATCTTTGTGGACAACTTTTATCCTCAGAGAATAAAAGGAAAGAGCGCCTTTTTTTCTCTAAGGAACATTTGCCTGTCGGGGCTGGAAAGATAGAAGGGTGCTAATTAAAGGCAGGGACCGGTGGTGCTTAACTATGTAGTTCAGTATTTTGGATAGTAAATAGAGGAAAGAGATTCCCTTATTTCTTACAAAACTCTTAGAAAAGCTAAAATAGGGGAATAAATTTCCCTTAATGAGCTTAATAGGCTAGAAAAATTCTACTTTTTATCATATAAGGGAAAATAGTTCCTCTATTTTCCCCGTAATAAGCTTGAAATTGCAGATAAGGGAAAAAAGTTCCCTTATTTACTGATGAGTACCCAATTAAGGGAATGACTGGACAATTTCTCTATAAAGCTGATTACATTATTCACCCAACCAAGCGGAGTGTGCCTCCTCAACAAAAAACAGCACTCTTTCATAAACTTTATGAAAAAGGCAGAATCGGCTCTTGGAAGTGAGCGATTCTGCCTTTAAACTAATTGTTGGACTTTTCCAGTGGCCTCAAGGAAAGCCCGCCTTTTTTCTCTTTGGAACATTTGCCTGTCTTTGGAGCTGACCGAGGCGCTTCCGCTTTTGTTCTTTCGATTTGTTGGACCCATTGGTCGTATTGGTGTAAGTGGGAAGCCATGGTTGTTATCCAGAATGTTTCATAGAATGCTTTTTAAATGGGCTGCATAGATAACGAAATATATTTTTAAAAAGCGTCTATTCGGGTAGGAATTAAGTGTGGATTGATTGCAGAGACGCCCGCACTCAAGTATGATATAGCTATATTAATAATGGGGACGAGTTGAAATTTTCACCGAATTTATTAAAGATGGTAAATTAGTGTAAGATAAGGGATAAGCTAAAACGAAATTGAAGGAGTGGAATCCATGAATGTAACGATATATGATGTAGCCAGGGAAGCAAATGTATCCATGGCGACGGTTTCCCGCGTAGTCAATGGGAATCCAAATGTAAAGCCCGCAACAAGAAAAAAAGTGGTAGAGGTAATCGACAGGCTCGGCTACAGGCCGAACGCTGTCGCAAGGGGACTGGCCAGCAAAAAAACCACGACTGTTGGTGTCATCATCCCGGATATTTCCAATATCTTCTTTGCTGAACTTGCAAGAGGAATTGAAGATATCGCGACGATGTACAAATACAACATCATTCTGAGCAATTCCGACCAAAATACAGAGAAAGAACTGCATCTGTTGAACACCATGCTCGGCAAACAGGTGGATGGAATTGTATTCATGGGCGGAAATATCACTGAAGAACATGTCAGGGAATTTGAACTTTCACCAGTGCCGATCGTATTGGCAGGAACAGTTGAGGATTCCGGGAAAATCCCTTCCGTCAACATTGATTATCAGGAGGCAGCCTATGACGCTGTCAAAGAATTGATTGCTAAAGGGCACAAGCGAGTGGCTTATGTCAGCGGTCCATTCCACGACAAAGTCAATAATGAGGCAAAGCTTCCTGGTTATAAGAAGGCATTGGAAGAATCAGGAATCGAGTTCAATGAAGAGCTTGTTGTAGAAGGTGACTACACATATGATTCCGGACTTGAAGCATGGCAGAAGCTTCGTGAGCTTACTGACAAACCTACAGCCGTATTTGTAGGGAATGACGAGATGGCACTTGGTGTCGTGCACGGAGCACAGGATGAAGGCGTCAACATTCCGGGAGAAGCAGAAGTCATCAGCTTCGATAACACAAGGCTGGCATTGATGGTCCGCCCGCAGCTGACGTCGATCGTCCAACCGTTATATGACATTGGTGCTGTGTCCATGCGCCTTCTGACAAAATATATGAATAAAGAAAAAGTCGATGAAAACATTGTGGTTCTTCCGCATAGGATTGAAGAGAGAGATTCTACTAAATAAAGTGCCGGAAAACGTGCCTTTCCTTTTGAGAAGGTGCGTTTTTTTGTTTGGTTTGTTAGTGGGCCTGGTTTGATGGGGATTGTGCTTGGCGGGGCAGATGGTAAGCGTAAGATTGAGAAAACGGTGTTGCAGAATGTGTGTTTATACGGTATGTAAATCTGAAAATCCAACGCTGATGACGGAAAAGAAATAAAATTAAAAACCTAAGATAATGATTTAGAAAAGGGTTTATATAGCATCGCTAAGACCGAGAATCGCTGCATCCAGAAGCCGGCCCAGGCGGCATCGAATCCCTAAAATCTGAAATCGCTACAGCCAGAAATCCCCCCAAGGAACATCCGAAAAAACGATTCTATCAGAAGCGCCAATGACGGCACCAATCCCCAAAAAAAGAACTCCATGCAGTCAGATAAGCAGCCGCCTGAATGCACGAAGTTCTAGAAAGTAAAGTAAATGGAGGGGCAGCGTCCAACAAGGGAGCGAATTACAAAATCACTGAGCAGAAGACTTATTAGATCCCTGCTGCCTCAGTTGATAAAGAGCTTTTTCAACTGTTTGAAAGTTCTTTTCTGTAATTTCGGGCTTCCTCGGAATCGCAGGGTAAATCCCCGTAGGGTCCTCCCAGCTAACTGGCAAGGGAACGGGTGCTTCTTCCTGCCAGCGCTTCGCCCACTGCTCCGGAAATTGCTTCATGCCTTCGTTTCGCTGCGCCATTTCCATCCACAGAAGGCTCCATGCCCGGGGGACGACACGCCAAATATCATATCCGCCGCCTCCCACAGCTATCCATCGGCCATCGCAATATTGATGGGCGAGTTCGTGGGCAATTTGAGGAATTTTCTGATAAATATTCATAGTAGAAGACAAGTGAGTCAATGGGTCATAATAATGGGCATCCGCTCCGTTCTGGGTCAGAATCACATCAGGCTTGAAAAATTTAATGACCTCTCTAAAGGAAGTTTCGTAAGCCTGAAGCCAGGATTCATCTTCCGTAAAAGCATCAAGCGGTATATTGAAAGAGTAGCCATACCCCTTTCCGTGTCCCCGCTCATTAATATTGCCGGTGCCGGGGAACAGATATCTGCCTGTTTCATGTATGGACAGGGTGCAGACATCCGGGTCATCATAAAAAGACCATTGTACACCGTCACCGTGGTGGGCATCTGTATCTACATATAAGACCCTTGCATTATATTTTTCCTGCATATATTTTATTGCCACTGAACTATCGTTATAAATACAGAATCCCGAAGCTTTTCCTTTGAATCCGTGGTGAAGCCCGCCGCCTAAGTGAGCGGCATGCTTCGACACGCCGCCAAGGACACAATCAACGGCTGTCAAAGTGCCTCCGACTAAGAGCGCACTGGCTTCATGCATTCCTTTGAAGATGGGCGTATCCTCTGTACCGATTCCATAGCTCTCTGCTTTTTCAGGAGAAAGAGAACCGTTGCCTGCAGATTTGACAGCGCTTACGAAAGAAGGGTCATGAACCAGATGAAGCTCTTCATCTGTGGCCATTCTCGGCTCTATAAGATCATCTTCATTCAGGGCCCCCGCTTCTTGGAGCAAATCGATGGTCAGTTTCAGCCTGAATTGATTAAACGGGTGATTTTCGGAAAAACGGTATTTTAATAGCTTATCAGAATAGACAAACAGAGCCTCCTTCGTCATGATGGCATACCGGGCATGTTCGGCCAGGGAACCTCATACCCTTCTTTCTTTAAATCATCAATGACCGCCATAGGATTGATTGTCCGCACTCTGAACACGAGAATCTTGTACTTTTCGTCGTGGCGGTCCGGGTAGACCAGGACACTGTGGATGTTGGCATTATGTTTGCGAATGATGCCAGCCACTTCATATAATACGCCGGACCGGTTTTCCACTTTCACTTCGATTTGTGAACCGGGCTGGTGGGCTCCCGTCAATTGAATCAGGGTATAAAGGAGGTCGGTCTCGGTAATGATGCCGGCCAGCTTATTTTCTTTCACGATCGGAAGGCAGCCGATTTGGTGTTCGTAAAAGAGGGCAGCAGCCTCTTCAACAAAATCGAGAGGATGTCCTGTGATGACATTTGTTTTCATGATCAGCTTCAGTGGGTTTTGCAATTCTTCTGCTGCTTTGTCTTTTTGAAAAATCGAGGGGGTGCCGTCTTTCACATCCCGGTCACTGACAATGCCGATTACCGCCATATTGTCATCGACGATCGGAATATGCCTGATTTTTTTTTCGCGCATGGTCTTGATGGCCTGCTCTATTGTATCATCTGCTCTTAGTGTCTCTACTGTTGTTATCATGATTTCTTCTACTATCATGGTTTTCCATCCCCTTTGAGAGAGTCGTTAATACATATAGCGGTTCATGAATCTCAATCTGTCAAAACTCTGGACAGACTCGCTTTCGATTCTTTTTCCGATTCTGGCCATGAGGCAGTTGGCCGGATGCGAACTGATTTCAGGATCATCCGTTGCGTAGTACTCCAATCCGCCTGCATTCATCATTTTCTCCATGATCTTCCGGTACTCCCAAACATTCAAGCCAGTGCCTTTCAGATCCCAGTGCCAGTAGTATTCAGTTGTGATGATAATGTAATCCTCCATTGCGTCATCCATCATCGAAACCCTTAGAAGGTTCTTCCCTACCGAAGCTCCCCTGAATTTCGGAATGACCTCAATAGCACCAAGTTCGATTAATTCTTCCATTTTTCCTTGCGACCAGCGTTCCAGAGGATCCGGATACAGGTATGTAACATAACCGACAATGATGTTGTCTTCCCTGGCTATAATGATTCTTCCCTCCGGCAGCCCTGCAATTTCAACAATTGCCTTGTGCTGTTTTTCCGGAGTGCGGAATGCTGTCAGGTCTTCATGAAACTCCAAATCTATCAATTCACTGACAGGAACAGGTCCTTCAATGATCAAGTTGCCTTTTGGAGTCTTCAGTTCCATTGCATTATAGGTTTTTTGGTGGTTCATTTTGTCACCGCCTCAAAATAATATACATAATTATTATTACATAAATCAGGCAGACTACATAGCAGGCAAAAGGCTCTGGAATAGTCTTTTTAATGAAACTTTCATATAAGAGGAGAACCTTACATACCAATAGTATAACAAAAATTAAAAATCTAACAATTTTTAAAATTGAGAAAAATAGATTTTTGTACTATAATAATATAGTAATTTCTTACATAAGGAGGAATCGCTACAATGAAGTTGGAAGCGCTGCCAGTAACTCAAGGAAACTACAATCTTTCTAGTTATGAAGAGACGTACAAGGGCTTTGATTGGAACGAAACGAAAAAGAATTTTTCCTGGCATGAAACAGGCCGTGTGAATATTGCATATGAAGCGATCGACCGGCATGCGGAGTCATTCAGGAAGAACAAAGTGGCTCTTTACTACAACGACGACACCAGAGATGAAAAGTATACCTACAGAGAAATGAAAAATCTGACCAATAAAGCAGGAAATGTCCTGAAGACGTATGGTGATGTGGAAAAAGGCGATAGAGTGTTCATCTTTATGCCAAGATCCCCGGAATTGTACTTTACCGTGCTCGGCGCGATTAAACTGGGAGCCATTGTCGGCCCGCTGTTTGAAGCGTTTATGGAGGGTGCTGTCAGGGACCGCCTTGAAGACAGTGAAGCGAAAGTCCTTGTGACGACCCCGGAATTGCTCGAGAGGGTTCCAGTGGATGAACTGCCTGCCTTAGAGCATGTAATCCTCGTTGGAGAAGGTGTTGAGGAGAAAGGGAAGTATACGGACTTCCTGACACGATTTGATGAAGCCAGCGATAAGCTGGATATCGAATGGGTGGAACTGACAGATGGAATGATCCTGCACTATACGTCCGGCTCTACTGGCAAGCCGAAGGGAGTCCTTCATGTCCATAATGCGATGCTTCAGCATTACCAGACGGCCAAGTGGGTCCTGGATCTGCAGGAAGACGATGTTTACTGGTGCACAGCTGACCCAGGCTGGGTGACAGGGACTTCCTATGGAATCTTTGGTCCATGGCTGACTGGAGCTTCCAACATTATTGCGGGCGGAAGGTTCAAGCCGGAAAAATGGTACAATACGATTCAAAAATATGGAGTCACTGTGTGGTACAGCGCTCCTACTGCTTTCAGAATGCTGATGGGTGCCGGAGATGAGGTTGTGAAACGCTTCGACTTAAGCAGCCTTAGGCATATCCTGAGCGTTGGGGAACCATTGAATCCTGAAGTAATCCGCTGGGGAATGAAGGTTTTTCATCTCCGCATCCATGATACGTGGTGGATGACGGAAACTGGCGGACAGGTCATCTGCAATTATCCTTGCATGGAAATCAAGCCAGGGTCGATGGGAAAACCGATCCCGGGCATCAAAGCAGCCATTGTGGATGATCAAGGGAACGAACTGCCGCCTTATCGTATGGGGAACCTCGCCATCAAACGCGGCTGGCCGTCCATGATGAATGCCATCTGGAAAAATGAGCAAAAGTATGATTCCTACTTCATGCCGGGAGACTGGTATGTATCCGGGGATTCTGCCTATATGGATGAAGACGGATACTTCTGGTTCCAAGGCCGGATTGATGATGTCATCATGACTTCAGGTGAAAGGGTGGGACCATTTGAGGTCGAAAGCAAACTGGTTGAACATCCTGCCGTTGCTGAAGCGGGAGTCATCGGTAAACCTGACCCGGTTCGTGGTGAAATCATTAAAGCTTTCGTGGCATTGCGTGAAGGATATGAAGTGACAGACGAACTGAAAGAAGATATCCGGCAGTTTGTAAAAAGAGGGCTGGCTGCTCATGCCGCTCCAAGAGAAATCGAGTTCAAAGATAAACTGCCGAAAACACGCAGCGGAAAAATCATGAGACGTGTACTGAAAGCATGGGAATTGGATCTGCCGACAGGAGATCTTTCCACGATGGAAGAGTAGATTAAAAAGGAACCCGCTCAGAGTTGATCTGGGCGGGTTTTTTTATTTTTTTACAAGGCTAGGCAGTCTGCATATAGAGCTGATTTGTATTGCAAAGAAGAAGGGTAACTGGTTACTTGGGTAAAAGATTTGAAGCAGAGATATGGTACCAGAAGGTAAAATTGGATGTATGAGTGAAGGGTTTTGTGTGCAGATATTTATCCAGCAGAGGAAGGTGGGTACATGAGTTGGGTCAAAGAGACAAAGACATGTATCCAGAGGTGGCGTGTGGGTACATGAGTTGGGTTAAAAAGACAAAGACATGTATCCAGAGGTGGCGTGTGGGTACATGAGTTGGGTTAAAAAGACAAAGACATGTATCCAGAGGTGGCGTGTGGGTACATGAGTTGGGTTAAAAAGACAAAGACGTGTATCCAGAGGTGGCGTGTGGGTACATGAGTTGGGTTAAAAAGACAAAGACGTGTATCCAGAGATCGAGAGTGGGTACATGAGTTGGGTTAAAAAGACAAAGACATGTATCCAGAGATSGAGWGTGGGTACATGAGTTGGGTTAAAAAGGCAAAGACATGTATCCAGAGATCGAGAGTGGGTACATGAGWTGGGCTAAAAAGACAAAGACATGTATCTAGAGATTGAGAGTGGGTACATGAGTAGGCTCAAAAAGGCAAAGACATGTATCCAGAGGTGGCGTGTGGGTACATGAGTTGGGTTAAAAAGACAAAGACATGTATCCAGAGGTGGCGTGTGGGTACATGAGTTGGGTTAAAAAGGCAAAGACATGTATCCAGAGGTGGCGTGTGGGTACATGAGTTGGGTTAAAAAGGCAAAGACATGTATCCAGAGATCGAGAGTGGGTACATGAGATGGGCTAAAAAGACAAAGACATGTATCCAGAGGTGGCGTGTGGGTACATGAGTTGGGTTAAAAAGACAAAGACGTGTATCCAGAGGTGGCGTGTGGGTACATGAGTTGGGGTAAAAAGACAAAGACATGTATCCAGAGATCGAGAGTGGGTACATGAGTTGGGCTAAAAAGACAAAGACATGTATCCAGAGGTGGCGTGTGGGTACATGAGTAGGCTCAAAAAGGCAAAGACATGTATCCAGAGATCGAGAGTGGATACATGAGATGGGCTAAAAAGACAAAGACATGTATCCAGAGGTGGCGTGTGGGTACATGAGTAGGCTTGAAAAGACAAAGACATGTATCTAGAGATTGAGAGTGGGTACATGAGTAAAGGGTTTTGAGAGAGGAGATGTGTACCCAGACTTGGGAGCATTGCAGCGAAACCCTAACGGTGTTACAAAGGCATTTAACAGGTGAATGCTCGAATCCTTTTTCGTCCCGGTAAAACGCTATAACAGAAAAAAGCCGGATCCGCAGTAATGGCGGATCCGGCTTTTTGTTATTCTTTATCCTTGGGTGCTGCTTTCGTTTCCTCCTGAGTCAGAGCCTGAGCTATCACCGGAATCAGATCCGGAATCACTGCCCCCGCCCTCATTGCCAGAGTCAGACCCGCCGCCTTCATCTCCTGAATTACCTCCGCCAGTATTGCCAGGTTCTGGTTTAGGTTCTTCAGGTTTTTCAGGTTTTGGCTTTTCCTCTTTAGGAGGTTTAGGTTCTTCTTTTTCTTGACCGATTCTTACGGTGTTTGATTTTCCTGATTGCTTTCCGGCAACATCTACTGCTACAACGTAATACTCTCCGTTGCCCACAGATGTAACCAGGTCGGAATCAGATTTAACACTTGCTACTTTTTGTCCGCTGACGGTGAAGACTCTATACCCGACAACATCACTGCTTGCTGAAGCCGTCCAGGTAATCTTGTTTCCGGAAGCAGTGGCGTTAACTGTTCCCGGTGCAGCTCCGTCATCTTCGATCTTGTTTTCTGCTACGAGAATGTTCTTGTATTTTTCATCGTCCGCTGGAATCAATTGACGCGGATCCGCGTTAATGCCATTCAGGATGCTTTCCACAAAGTCAGGATTCAAGATAACCCCTGGTTGTGAAAACTCTTCCGGAGTTGAATCAAGCGCGAGATACTTCTTGCCGTTAGCCATAACGTAACGGCTTTTCAGAAGGCTGTCATCTGTCTTGCTCGGTGCATACTGAGCATTGAACAAGTCGCTTCTGACAAGTCCGGCCTGACTGCATGCTTCGGATGGCGCAAGCCCGGAGATCCCGCAGAAGGATCTGGTTACGATTCCTTCAGGTTCTTGGAAAGCTCCTTCAGGATCAATCAAATCCGGTGCAAGATCATGCGCATCATTCAGCAGGTAAGACCATAAACGGATATTTCTCAAACCGTAGTGTCCGTATGTTTCCATGGCTCTGTACATCGATTGCGGATCATCATATCCAAGCCATGTTCCGAACGTGATATTTGGATTGGACCCTATGAACCAGTGATCCTTGTAGTCCTGTGTCGTTCCTGATTTTCCTGCCCAGTCGGATGAGAAGTTAAGGAAGGTCTTGGCATACCGTCCCGTTCCGGCGTAGTGATCAAAGGTATCACGCATCATATCGATGGTCATGTAAGCTGTCTCAGGACTGAATACATCCACAGATTCACCTTCATGTTGAAAGATCGTGTTACCGTCTTTGTCTACGATTTTATCAATCATGTAGGCATCAACGAATTTTCCGCCATTAGCAAACGTCGTATAGGCATTTGTATTTTCTTCAAGGGTAACTCCGCGTTCCATACCCCCAAGAGAAAGAGAGTAGTTTTCTTTTTCTCTGTTGGTCAGAGTAGAGAAGCCCATTTTTTCAAGGAATTGTATCGGCTGTTTATTGAAGATTCTTGTATACAAGCGTGCAGCAGGTATATTCAACGATTCTGCCAATGCATATCTTGCCGGGATTAAACCATTGTAATCAAATGAATAGTTCTGCGGATTCCAAGGAACTCCGTTTCCACCCATGATCGTCATATCAACGTCCGGAAGGGGGGATCCCGCTCCGATTTCTCCGAATTCCAGCGCCGGTGCATATACAAGCAGCGGCTTCATGGTTGAACCGTTCTGACGGATGGTATAGGTAGCATGGTTAGACTGCTCTAGATCAAAGTCCCTTCCGCCGACAAAACTGATGATTTTTCCTGTTTTGTTTTCAATCATGATGGCACCGACCTGTACAGGATTAGGTACTTCTACTTCTTCTCCTGTTTCAGGATCAATTTTCGTCCTGGTAAGTTCTTGTCCATACATTTCATAGGCATCTTTTGTTTTTTGCATGCTGTCATAGATTTCTTTGTTGATTGTAGAATGAATTTGGTAGCCGCGCTGCCTCATTTCACGGTCAGCAAGGGTGGTGTATTTTTCAAATAATTCATCGTTGTTATCCAGGTCGTCCTTTGAATAGCCTTCTTGTTCAGCCAGGATGACTGAAATGATGTCCTTTGCACGGCTTTCAAGTTCTACAGTCAGCCATGGATAATTATCATTCACAGAAGGTAAAGGGCCAATGAAGTCTTTGGCAATATCGTGATTGACGGCTGTATCATATTCTTCTTCAGTAATATAGCCTTCTTCAAACATCCGGTACAGCACCGTCTGCATCCTTGCAATTCCAGGCTCCAGGTTTTCTTTGACCTCTCCTCCATTTGTGAAAGGAGTATAGGAGAATGGAGCTTGCGGAAGGCCTGCAATGAACGCTGCCTGAGGAAGAGAAAGATCTTTAGGCTCGACCCCGAATATGCCTTTTGCTGCCGATTTAACTCCTGCAATATTTCTGCCGGAAGAGTTCCGGCCCAGTGTTGCGACATTTAAATAGGCCTCAAGGATTTCTTCTTTTTCAAAAAAGCGCTCCAGTCTCATCGCCAAGAGGATTTCTTTTGCTTTTCGGTCAAAAGACACCTCATTCGTAAGGATCTGGTTCTTGATTAGCTGCTGTGTCAGGGTGCTTCCGCCAGTTTGAGAGGCAGAATTCGTGAACTCCTGTACAATAGCCCGAAGGATTGCTTTCGGAACTACTCCATTATGCTCTTTAAAGTATTCATCCTCTGTTGCAATCAGAGCATTCACCAGGTGATCTGAAACTTCATCTATGCTGACTTCTTCCCGTTCCAAGTCGGTTCTCATTTTCCCTAGGTATACATCATTGGAAAAATAGAGCTGGGACGTTTCTTCGTAGTTGTAGATATCCTTCTTCATATTGTCGTATGGCCTGATGGGCTCTTCTTTTACCAGAGAGGCAAAATATCCAGCACCGACACCGCCTGCGAATGCTGTACCAAGAACAGCGAAAATAATAAAAATCAATAATAAATTCCAAAGTACACCGTATGTAATTCTGGCGCGTTTTAAAAATCTATTGTTAGTAAAAAACTTGATGACAGGTTGAGATCGCTGCAGTAAAGATTGAAATTTTTCCTTCATATATTCACTCCTCCTAAAATCAACTATATTATAGCATATTTCGACCGTGTGAAGACCTTAATTAGGAATTTATAGGGAGGCTGGCCGCGAACCATGAAAAATCAATGGAGCAGTAAACGTGGTATATTTTCCCTATATAAATAAACAGGAATAATACAATCAGCTTTGAGTAATAAAATTGAAGGCTCCCAAAAGGAATTTCAACAGCGAAATTGACAAAGAGGATATAACTATGATAAAAAAGGGGTATCTGAAAAAGTTTCATAATGAAATCGCTTAGACAGGAACAAGTAGTCTCGTTATCCCTATCCCAGAGAGTCAGTGGCAGGTGAAAACTGACATATATAACGTGATGAATTACCTCCTCGAGCTTTTGCTGTGAAAGACGAAAAAGTCCTTTAGCGGCAAACGGGAAAACCGTTATTCTGTAGAGTGAAGGATACTTGTGTCCTTAAGTTGGGTGGTACCGCGTGATAAACGTCCCTGCATTGGCAGAGGCGTTTTTTTTGTTGTTTAGGAAATCTTAAAGTCACCCTCTGTGGATAAATTATAGCTAAGTTATCCACGTCCAGCTTCAGCGCCAAGCCCCTCGGGGTCAAATAACCCTCAGAGAATAAAAGGAAAGTGCGCCTTTTTTTCTCTGAGGAACATTTGCCTGTCGGGGCTGACCAAGGCGCTTGCGCTTTTGTCTTGGAGAAATTCTCCCTTTGCGAAAAAATAAATAAATACCAGGAGGAAGATTGAATTGGACTTATTAAAAGATTTAGAGTGGCGCGGAATAACCTATCAGCAGACAGATGAAGAAGGATTAAAAACCCTTTTAGACAAAGAAAAAATCTCTATTTACTGCGGAATCGATCCTACTGCAGACAGCATGCACATCGGACATCTGCTACCATTTTTAACATTGAGACGTTTTCAAAATCATGGCCATCGTCCACTTGTGCTTGTCGGAGGAGCAACTGGACTGATTGGAGATCCAAGCGGGAAAAGTGAAGAGAGAAAATTGCAGACAGTGGAATCGATTCAGCACAATGTGGAAAGCATTAAGGAGCAGCTGAAAAGCATTTTTGATTTCCAAGGTGAAAATGGCGCGGTAATGGTCAATAACTTCGACTGGATCGGACCGATGGATATGGTCACGTTCCTTCGTGACTTCGGAAAGCATATCGGCGTCAATTATATGCTTGCAAAAGACACAATTTCATCGCGTTTGGAAACCGGTATTTCCTACACAGAGTTCACGTACACCATTTTACAGGCGATGGACTTCAACCACTTGTATGAAAACTATAACTGCAAGCTGCAAATCGGCGGCAGCGATCAGTGGGGGAACATCACTACAGGGTTGGAACTGATCAGACGTACGAGAGAAGAAGAATCCAAAGCATTCGGTTTCACCATCCCGCTTGTGACAAAAGCTGACGGAACCAAATTTGGAAAAACAGAAAGCGGCGCAATTTGGCTTGATCCTGAAAAAACATCTCCTTACGAATTTTATCAGTTCTGGATCAATACAGCAGATGCGGATGTCATTAAGTACCTTAAATACTTCACATTCCTGACTCATGAAGAAATCGAAGGATTGGCACAAGCAGTCGAGACAGAACCTCATCTGCGCAAGGCTCAGAAGACACTGGCAGAAGAAATGACAAAGCTGATTCACGGAGAAGAAGCTTTGGCCCAGGCGATCAAAATTACAGAAGCATTGTTCAGCGGGAACATCAAAGAACTCTCTTCTGCAGAAATCAAGCAGGGCTTCAAGGATGTCCCATCCTTTACACAAGCCAAGGACGAGGAAATCAACCTTGTGGACCTTCTTGTAAATAATAAAATTGCTTCTTCCAAAAGACAGGCAAGAGAAGATATCGGGAACGGAGCTATTTATATCAACGGTGACCGTACAACCGATCTTCAGCACGTCATGTCTGAATCAGACCGGATCGATGACCAGTTCACCATCATCAGAAGAGGGAAGAAGAAATATTTTATGATTCAATACTCTTAAGGAAAACTTACGATAAAAGGAGTGCCAAGTCTTTTTGATTTTGGCACTCCTTTTTTTAGTTAGAGGATTAAATTCTTAACAATGACTACTGCAAAACAAATCACTAAGAGCAGATATAAGATATATTATGGGGTCAAAATTATTTGCCGTTTGGAAGAATAAAGTGGCCACTTATAGAAAATGAATATTCAACTAAAGAGCCATTTAACAGAATAAGAGTTTGAATTTTCATAAAATTATTATGATAAAATTAGATGGGGAATTGGTTCAATTAAAGGGAGATTAATATGGACAAATACAAGATCATTTTATTTGATTTGGACGGGACAATTTCAGACCCGAAAGTAGGTATTACTAAATCGGTTCAATACTCATTAAAAAAAATGGGTATTGTTGAGGGTGATTTCGATAAACTTAAATGTTTTATTGGTCCACCATTACAAGTTTCATTTGTTGAATATTACGATTTTGATGAGAAAGATACACAAAAAGCAATCCATTTTTATCGGCAAAGGTTTAAGGAAAAGGGGATGTTTGAGAATAAGTTATATTCAAATATACCTTTGCTCCTAAAATCATTAAAAGAACAAAAACATACTTTAGTTGTTGCTACTTCCAAGCCTACAGTATTCTCTGAACAAATACTGAAATATTTCAATATTGACCAGTATTTTGATCTTATTGTTGGCAGCAATCTTGATGGAACAAGAACTTCAAAGACTGACATTATTCAATACATACTAGATAAGTATAAAGGTCATCAGCCGGATGACTTTATTATGATTGGTGACCGCAAGCATGATATTATTGGAGCAAAAAATATGGGTATTGATTCTATAGGAGTAACTTATGGATATGGCTCACTTGAGGAAATAAGTCAATCCGATCCTACGTATATTGTCCAAACTGTTGAACAGGTAAAGGATTTGTTAATGGGGAGAAAAGTCTGATAACTAACTTTTACTCTTCAACGATTGGGCAGGTTAATAGAATGAGAAAATAATGGTAAAATTGCTACGCAGATAAAATAAAGGGAGAGTTTTTAACTATGCTTGAGCTTAATGGTGACAAAGTTGTTTTAAAAGAAGCAACAACAGAAGATATTGCAAAGTTATATTTTTGGAAGTTTGAAGAAAAAGAACAGGAAGCAAAAAAGTGGAATGGACCTTATATTCCTGAAGAAAAGAAATCTAAAGAAGAGTACCGTACCGAGTGGGAGCAAGAAATTTTCACTGGATTTCCTGCTGCTCTTGTTATCAAATGCGAGGGAAAAGCCGTTGGTTACGTCGGGTCCTATTGGGTAGATAGAAACACCAACTGGCTGGAAACAGGAATCGTTATTTATGACAATAATTATTGGAACGGCGGTTATGGTTCAGAAGCATACAAACTATGGGTTGATTATCTTTTTACATCTACTGACCTGCACAGACTGGGAATGTCAACTTGGTCAGGTAACACAAGAATGGTAAAGGTAGCAGAAAAATTAGGAATGAAAGAAGAAGCAAGAATCAGAGATGCCAGAATGGTTAATGGAGAATACTTTGATGCCATTAAGATGGGTATCTTGAGAAATGAGTGGGAAAAAATCAAAGTGCAGTCTTTTATTTGAGTAGAAGGGGCGTTTGGCGAACAAACAGCCCTTCGCCTTGGTTATGTAACAAAATCTTCGGCTAACGGAGCATTAAAGTAAAAGAAGTATTAAGGGGGGCCTTCACGGATCTTCTATTCCAAGAAATTATATGAGGAAGCAGACTTGAATTCTCCAGAATAAAAAAACCCTTCCCCAAAAGGGAAAGGGTTTTGAAAGATTAACGAGAGTAGAACTCAACGATAAGAGCTTCGTTAATTTCAGCAGGAAGTTCAGAACGCTCTGGTAAGCGAGTGAATGAACCTTCAAGCTTGTCAGCATCGAAAGTCAAAAAGTCAGGAACAAAGCTGTTCACTTCAAGAGCTTCTTTAACGATGTTAAGGTTGCGTGATTTTTCACGAACTGAGATTGTTTGTCCAGCAGACAGACGGTAAGATGGGATATCTACGCGAGATCCATCAACTGTAACGTGTCCGTGGTTAACAAGCTGGCGTGCTTGGCGGCGAGTACGAGCCAAACCAAGACGATAAACAACGTTATCAAGGCGGGCTTCAAGAAGTGCCATGAAGTTTTCACCGTGTTTACCTTGCATTTTTCCTGCTCTGTCGAATAGGTTACGGAATTGACGCTCAGTCACTCCATACATATGACGAAGCTTTTGCTTCTCTTGTAATTGTAAACCATACTCAGAGATTTTTTTGCGTTGGTTAGGACCATGTTGTCCAGGAGCGTAAGGACGCTTTTCTAATTCTTTACCTGTTCCGCTTAGAGAGATTCCAAGACGGCGGGATAATTTCCAGCTAGGGCCAGTATAACGAGCCATTGAAGACTCCTCCTTCGTGTTTTTATTTAGTTGTAAAATAAAAACCGTGTGTGAATTAACAATCATGAGTATTATGTTTTCATGTACCTTCGCTCCAGCAGCAGAGAGTTACAAGATACACCTCGTTCGAGAGGAACAAAATACAGCAAAAAGGACATCACAAAGGCTGCATTTATTTTACACAAAGAATATTATATGATTTTAAACAGAGGAAGTCAAGGGGGAATTCTCGTTTTGATTTGTTGTCTATTTTTTTTCCTGCTAAACGGCAGTTTTATTTCCTAGACTTTCATGCCCTCCGGAGTTGTGCATTTGCAGCAAAAATCAACTGTTTATTCAATAGCAGTAAATGATGCTCATATTAATGAAGTGCATAGAAGTCCGTCCTTTTAGAAAGGAGAAAGTTTTGACCTGGCGAAAAATAGTAAAATTAGAATATTACATAGGAATCATCCAAATCTTTATGATATAATTTTGTTGATTAGATTCATAGTCAATATAGTGTTTTTCATCATTATCGGTGCACCCAAGACTCTTGGGCATACCGATAATGATGGAAGTCCTTAAACGGAGTATACATATACATAGTAGATAGTTGGTATTAGTTTATTGATAAGCAGGCAGGCCAAGGTATAAATAACAGGAAAGATAGGATATGAGGGACATGCTATGGAAAAGAATGATTGTGTGGACATGCAGGTGATCGGGATGGAACGTAAGGATGAATCCTTCCTGAATGGCTATAAAGCCCAATTGTTTGACTTAGTGAATGAAGAATTCAATGAAGAAGACGATAATGCCAGTCAGTGTCTTTTCAGCTGGATGAAAGCAGTGCGCGATACACTGCAGGCTGAAACGGTCCTTTTTTACCAGCGGATGGAGAACTCCTATCATCTTACAGAGGCAATATCAACTGGAAATCATCCAGTTTCCGTTTTTCCTGATGTCCTGGAAGCTATTTTCAAGGACAGCAGTGAGGTTTGCGTTAAAGGAGCAGACAGTCATAGTGACTTTGCCTCCTTTGATTATGCCTTTATGATGGATGATCAGCATGGTTCTTGTGGTATTCTCTTAGCTTCTGGGATTGTGTCTCATGATATTCTCACTCTGTCCAAAGATGTCCTGGAAAAGTTCTCCGCTGCCAGCTGCAATTATTTGAAGAAAATGAATTTGTTTCTTCAAATAATAGAGGATGAACATCGTTACCGTGAACTTTTTAAAGTGAATGAAGCTTTCCATTCTTCTATGGATATTAACATATTGCTCGGGCAGATCATCAGTACATTGACGAGGGTCTTTCCGGATTATCATTTTCATCTGCTGCTTTCCAATGATAATGATAAAAACCATGGAAATCTTCCTATCAAGGATTTTGATTATGATAGGGCCAACACTGCTGCCATGGAGGCTTTTGTCAATGGAACGATCGAAACAGATCATCATTATTCAGAGCAGAAGCTGACGCTGTACGCCCCTTTAAAAGGAAAGCAGGGTGTCTACGGTGTACTCGAAGTTGTAACGGGCCTTCCATTCAAGTTTCCAGAAAATCAAAGAGAGTTCGTCCGCCTGCTGGCTTATACGGCTGGAAACGCTCTTGAAAACGCAAAACTCTACCAGCAGTCAAGAAGGTTGATTTCAGATCTGCAGTTGATCAACGAGACGTCCCACAGGTTAAATTCAAATTTAAGGATGGCGGAAACTCTCACATTCTTAAAAAAACAAATAAAGCGTTCTTTCCAGGCTTCTTCCATCGGATTTGTCTTTATCGATAAAAGGGGTGAATACAAGGTTCTAACAGAAAGTTCTTCCTTTTTCCGAGGCATTGAAGGGACGACTTGCATCAATTATGTGAAACGCAAGATCTTTACTGATAAAGAAGCGATATTCATTGGGGACCTCAGCGGCAAGTTCGGCAAGGAGTTATCTTATCTTTCTCTGATGGCCGTTCCGATGATCCAGAATGGCTCTATTATCGGTTTTTGTATCGTGCTTCATAAGGAGCCTTACTCATTTTCGTTTGATATGTATAAGCTCCTGCAGTCGTTTATCCATCATTCTACGCTTGCCTTAACCAACTCGATGCTTCGTGAAAAATTGGAAGAACTGGTCATTACAGATCACCTGACGCAGCTTTATTCAAGAAATTACCTGGATGAAGAAATGGCCAGGGCGATAAATCAGGATGAACAAGGGGCACTTCTGCTTTTGGATATAGATAATTTTAAAAAAATAAATGATACATACGGACACCAAATCGGGGATGAAGTTCTTATCCAGGTTGCCAAGGTCCTGAAGGAAGAATCAAAAGAAGCGGGCTTTGCGGCAAGATGGGGCGGGGAGGAACTCGCTGTTTATCTGCCGCACATAGATTTGAAATCAGGTATTGCCATAGGATCCCGGATTGTGGAACAGATCCCCAAAGGAACCAAGCCCTCAGTGACAGTATCCTGCGGGGTCTCATCGTGGAAGAGCGGCCAGGAGGATCACGTAAAGGATTTGGTCAAAAGAGCGGACGCATCCATGTACTACGCGAAGAATAATGGAAAAAATCAAGTGGCCAACATTTTAAACTAGCAGTAAAGACCTTGAAAACAGATATGTTTTCGGGTCTTTTTTTTATGGGATTTTTATGAGGAAGCATAAAACTATATTTATGTAAACGCTTTCTTTTTCCAAAGAAATGTCATATGCTATTAATGAATTCGTATGAGATGAATAGGCCGGACGGTTAAATTCCGCCGGGTAGACCCTGTACAAAGGGATAGAGAAAGCATACACAGGTCAAGAACATGAACTACAGATCAGGGGGAGTAAAATTGGCAAAGAACTATGATAGATTCGAAACAAAAGTGATACATGAAGGGTACAATTCAGTCGACTATCAAGATAGTTTGGCACCGCCTCTCTATCAAACTTCCACTTTCACATTTAAGGATGCCCAGCAGGGGGAAAGAAGGTTTGCCGGGGAAGAGGCAGGATATATTTATTCCCGTCTTGGAAATCCGACTGTTTCCATACTTGAAGAGCGGATGGCTGCACTGGAAAATGGAGAAGGTGCTCTGGCATTCGGATCCGGAATGGCTGCAGTATCTGCTGTTTTATTATCACTTACAAAAGCAAATGATCATATCCTCTGTTCCCAAGGGGTTTATGGCTGTACATTCGGTTTGTTGAACTTGATGGAAGAGAAATATAATATTACACATGATTTCTCTGCAATGGAGAGTGCAGAAGAAATCAGAAACAGTATTAAGCCTGAAACAGTTTGTATTTATGTCGAAACACCAATCAACCCAACAATGAAGTTGATTGACCTTGAAATGGTCGCTTCCATTGCAAAGGAAAAGGGAATACCAGTCATAGTGGATAATACTTTTTCATCGCCTTATCTGCAAAAGCCTCTTGATTTAGGTTGTGACATCATCATTCACAGTGCCACCAAATACATTTGCGGCCATGGCGACGTGATTGCAGGAATCGTTGCGGGAAAAAAAGATCTGATGGATCACATCCGAATGACTACCCAAAAAGATATCGGAGGAGTCATCTCCCCGTTCGATGCCTGGCTGCTGCTTAGAGGATTGAAAACCCTGCCTGTAAGGATGGACCGTCATTGTGAAAATGCTGAAAAGATTGCCGCTTTCTTAAAAGAGCAGCCTGGAGTAGATAAACTGTATTACCCGGGAGACCCTGACAACCCAAATTATGAAACGATGAAAAAACAAATGAGCAAACCGGGTGGATTGATTGCATTCACCCTTAAAGGAACAAAAGAAACAGCACAGAGATTCATGAATGAACTGAAGCTGATCAAGATTGCAGTCAGCCTGGGCGATGCCGAAACACTGATTCAGCACCCGGCCACCATGACACATGCGGTCGTTCCGGAAGCATCAAGAGAAAAGATGGGCATAACGGATACTCTTTTGAGGGTTTCAGTAGGTCTTGAAGCTTGGGAAGATATACGTGACGATATAATGCAAGCACTTAATAAGGTACAATAGAAAATTTCAACCGGAGCCTCCAGGGTTCTGGTTTTTTTGTGTTGTGAGAATCTTTGTGAAGGAAAGCGGGGTATTTAGCTGGGGTTCACGGGATAGAGGCTGTTTGTTCAGTAGAGTATATTGAAATAGGAATTTCTTGAGATTGATGCAGTTCGCTCGCCCGGCGAGGTACATCAAAAGAGAAAAATCCTGGGATGACGTCCCCCGCTTACCTGTCCAGCTCGGCGCAGCATAGATGAAAACTCGCACTCTTATGAAAAGGTTATTTTCGCATAAATTGTAGCTTTCGAAAAAATCCCAAGAGGCGGATTTTCCCTGGATACTAAGAGTTTTATATATTATCGGGGAAATGCAGCACTTTTCTTTTCGATATTACCTTATTTTTTCCTTATTGAGATTGATATTCCTCGGAATTAGTAGCGAATAGCAACAAATTTTTCGAAAAGAGACTATAAAAGACATCCTCCAGATGCCCCTCTCAAAAGCCGGAAATTTATAATTCAGATTGACTCAAGCACATTTACTGCCCACCTCAACACCCCGCGCTGCATTTCAAAAGGCATTTTCTAAGTATTATTGGGTAAGTAATCTGTATCAGATATTTGGGAGGTAATACTTAAATGAATGAGCAGAAGATACCAAGGGAGTCTTATTCATACTGGCGGAAAGCAGCCGAAGAGAGGGGACTTCCATACGATAAACTTGCAAATGAAAGTCTTCAGGTGGACGTAACAATTGTTGGAGCAGGGATTACCGGGATTATCGCGGCCTACTTGCTTTCGAGGGAAGGCAAAAAGGTAGCGCTTGTCGAAAGCGGGAAAGTGATTAATGGTACTACAGGATATACAACAGCCAAAATCTCTACTCAACATGGATTGATGTATGATGATCTGATCAAACATCATGGTGAAGAAAAGGCATCCTTATATTACCAGGCCAATGATGAAGCCATGAATTTTTTAAAAAGCCTGACCGAAGAACTGGGCATTTCATGTGAATTCACGACTCAGCCCTCATATGTCTATGCTCAAACAGATAAAGGTTCAGATCAGATTATTAAAGAAGCAGAAGCTTATAAGAAGCTGAACATTCCTGGAGAATTGACTACGGAAACAGAACTTCCTTTCGAAGTGAAGAACGCACTTAAATTAAATAATCAAGCTCAATTTCATCCTGTGAAGTTTTTACTTCCGCTTCTGGGTGAAATCAAGGCGAATGGAGGTTTGATTTTTGAACATACAAGAGTGACAAAAGTCAGCGGTGACAGCCCTGTCGAAGTCCTGACAGAGGATGGAGGGGAAATTACCTCTGAAAAAGTAATTGTAAGTACTCATTTTCCAATCAATGACTTTAAAGGCCTTTACTTTTCAAGGCTCGATATAGAAAGGTCCTATATCCTTGCAGCCAAAACAGACAGCGAAATTCCTGAAGGGATGTACCTCAGTGCCGATCAGCCGAAGCGGTCTATAAGATATACTACAGATTCCAATGGCGGCAGAATGATTTTGTTTGGCGGAGACAGCCATAAAAGCGGTCAGGGAGGAGACACCACCGAGCATTATGAAAATCTTAGGGATTTTGCAGTACAGCATTTTTCCGCCAAAGAATTTCCTTATCGCTGGTCCGCTCAGGATTTGACTACCTTGGATCAAGTTCCGTATATCGGTCCTGTCACAGCACACGAGAAAAACACTCTTGTGGCGACTGGTTATGCTAAGTGGGGGATGACAAATGGAACGGCGGCTGCATTGCTGCTCACAGACTATATACTTGGAAGGGAGAACCGCTTTAAAGAACTATTCGCCCCTTCCCGCTTTAATGCAAATCCAAGCGTGAAAAATTTCATCAAAGAAAATGCCGATGTAGCTAAAGAGTTTGTAAAAGGCAAGCTCGATAAACACGACAGAAAACTTGAAGAGTTAGAGAACGGTGAAGGTGGTGTGATAACTTTAGACGGTAAGAGAGCTGGAGCCTACCGGAATGCGAACGGGGAAGTTACAGTCGTGGATACGACCTGTACTCATATGGGATGTGAACTGGGGTGGAACACCGCCGAAAAATCATGGGACTGTCCATGCCATGGCAGCCGTTTCTCTGCTTGCGGAGATGTGATTGAAGGGCCTGCAGTCAAACCTTTGAAAAAGATCTATGATTAATGTGAAAAAACACCCGAAAAGCTGAGGACACTGAACAAGTCCGACAATTAGTTTAAAGGCAGAATCGCTCACTTCAGAGAGCGATTCTGCTTTTTCATAAAAGCCTATGAAAGAGTGCTGGTTTTTTGTTGAGGAGGCCCACTCCGCTTGGTTGGGTGAATAATATAATGGGCTTTAGAGAGAAATTGTCCAGTCATTCTCTTAATTGGGTAATCAGCTGTAAATAAGGGAACTTTTTTCCCTTATCTTCAATTTCAAGCTTATTACGGGGAAAATTGAGGAACTTTTTTCCTTTATATAATAAAAAGCACAATTTTCAAGCGTATTTAGCTAATTAAGGAAAATTTATTCCGCTATTTTAGCTTTTCTTAGAGTTTTGTAAGAAATAAGGGAATCTCTTTCCTCTATTTACTATCCAAAACACTGAACTACATAGTTAAGCACCATCGGTCACTGCCTTTAATTAGCACCCTTCTATCTTTCCAGCAGTGGCAGGCAAATAAAAAACACCAAAGGATTTTAAAGCTGATGCAGGATAGAGAGCAAGAAAAAAGTCAACCTTTCTTCCTCTTTAAGGAAGGATAGTTGACTTTATCTTAGGTTAAAGCAAGTAACCTATAAAATTCGGTAGATTTTCAGTGCTCTCGAAAAGCTCGGGTGTTTTTTAGCTATTCATCCTTTTTCCATAGAGAAAGCAGCGGGCCGTTTTCTCCGTGAACGGGATCTTTGGAGGGAACCTCGACCTCTTTGATTTCAATCAACAGCTGTGTTCTTCCATTGTTTTCATCCGTCTTCAAATTATGATCTTTGCCATTGGGATAAGCACCGGCAACTTGGAAGTCTTCAGTAGAACTCAACCTTTTATGCCCGGTACCCGCTGGCAGCACAATTACATCACCCGGCTTCACTTCTATCGTCTTGCCGCTCTCTCCACCTACAATCAGCTTTGCGGAGCCGCTGACAACCCCAAGGACCTCATGGGTATTGCTGTGGAAATGATGATAATCAAATACGCCGCCCTGCCAGCTGTTTCTCCAATTGTTGTCATTGAAAAGAAGTTCTGCCTTTTCAGGGTCATCTTTGAGAGCTCCCTTATAGAAAAGGACTGGCAGATCCGGATTGTTGGGGATCGAGCCGCTTTCTTCAAAATACAACGTTTCTACATTCTTGTTCTGCATACTGATCCTCCTCTGAAGTGTCATATACTAATGAATTTTCCCCTATGGAGGTGAGGATAAACTTTGCAGAGGCTTAGCTTATGAATGACAGAGCGATGGCGGGTGCTGGCTGCATGGAATCAGGATATTCAGCAATCGATGCAGTCAGCCGGCATTGAATCCCCGTATGTTAGAAACCACTAGGGTTAAAAACTTCCTCAAGAGAATCTAATCCACTTTTACTTCGCTTCCGGGATAATTCCCCTCACAAGAAGAGCTTGAAGCAGAGTATGCACCTCATGTATGCCAACTTGTTACAAACACTCGTGCGATACCACAAAAAAAGCCGGAATCTCAAATCCCGGCTTTCTGCTCATTAAATATATTGAACTAATGCGGAAACAAACGCTTCCAGCTTAATTTTGTCTGTTTCATCAAATCTGCTTTTTTCAGGGCTGTCGATATCAAGGACACCGATCAACTCACCATCTTTAAGGATGGGTACGACAATTTCAGACTGGGAGGCTGCATCGCAGGCGATGTGGCCAGGGAAAGCGTGGACATCCTCTACTAAGTAAGTTTCGCGGTCTTTTGCTGCAGAGCCGCAAACTCCTCGTCCTACTGCGATTCGAACACATGCTGGAAGTCCTTGGAATGGCCCTAGTACAAGCTCGCCGTCTTCCATGAGGTAAAAGCCGACCCAGTTGATGCGGTCCAGAAATTGGTTGAGCAATGCAGAGGCGTTGCTCAAGTTGGCGATTTGGTTGCTTTCTCCTTCTAACAGGGCATGCAATTGCTTGATGACCAGGTCGTAATTTTCTTCGCGGGTACCTCGGTACATAGAAGTTTGAAACATGGAACTCCCTCATTTCTACAGGTTTTGATTTAAATAGCTTTAATTCTAGGAATTCCTACAAGTTGAGCAGGAATGTGTCGAGAAATACATAAAGGAATATCAGCTGCCATCCCGAATGTTTTATTTAGTAAGAAACAGATTCGCTTTTATTAAATGTCGCTAGTCTGCTGACCATCCTGATGAACCATTTTTAGCATATTTCCATTGGTGATTCAACTAATAAATTCGAAAGTAGTGAGAACATGGGAAAACCTGCTGCGCTGGGACTGACTAAAGAAAATATTCTCTTATCTGCTGTTTCACTATTTAATACTAAAGGATATAGCGGTACGTCAGTGAGGGATATTGCTAAAAAAGCATCGGTCAATGCTGCCAATATCTCCTACCATTTTAACGGCAAACAAGGATTGCTTGAATCCTGTTTCACCCGTTTTTTTGAATCTTATTTAGAGTGTCTTGAAAGGGAATCCGATAAATTGGATTACACCCCTGCAGATGAATGTTTGAAGAGAGCTGTTTTCAATGTTCTTCAGTTTCAAAGTGAAAACCACCTTCTCGCTCGTTTTGTCTGGAGGGAAATCTCCATCGATTCCCAGGTTGTCCGCGAGATTATTTCTTCTTACTTAATGAAAGAGCGCTACTTGCTGAAACGCTTTTTTGAAATGGGACTCGATCAAAATCGGTTCACGTCGATGCCGGTAAGCATTTTTATTATACAGTTGAAGTCGATGATGTCCATGCCATTCCTCAACAGCCAATATCTAAGGGAAGTATGGCATGTGTATCCTCAGGAACAGCACTTTGTGGACCGGTATTTTACATCACTGGAGCAATGGATCGACCAATGCCTGTTGATCAGGAGTGCAGTACCCAGGGTCTCGACCTTATAGATTCATTAGGTTCCTGCCTTGATTCAGGTCCTTCGCTTGATGTGCATCAGAACCATAAACAAGAGGGATTCCCATTTGCATAGCTTGGCGGGCAACTTCTGGAGGCGGATAAGAGACACCGCAGCCCTTTTTGAAAAATCCTGCACCGTTATAATCCAATTCCATTCCACACTTGGCGACTTCCTTCAGGATTTCGTCTATTTTCTTTTGGAACGATTCCTTGGGAGGGAAATCCTTTTTGAACTTATCGGCCAGTGTGATGTGCCCAATCCGGTTCGGTTTATAATTACCAAGGTCTGCTGTGACTGATTTTAATACCGTTGTATAGTAGGTTTGATGAATACTATCAACAGAGCCGTAGACTTCAATCATTTTTTCGAAGTTTCCGCTGCTGAAATCAAGGCAGTCATAGGTTCCGTCTTTGAGCAGAAAGTGGACCGAAAGAAGGCTGTCATCTAACAGGGGGCCGTAGGTATCGAGGAATTGTTTGGTTTCTGCCTCGTATCCTTCTATATAATCAATTTCCAATCCGCTTTTAATGGTGATTATATTTTGGAATTCCTTCTTTAGTTCTTCTAAATCCCTGAGGTACTCTTTCAAGTAGTCCTTCTTCATCCCACTGTCTTTATCAGGTACGGGATCCTCGAATCCTTCCGGAAGAGGCGCATGCTCCGTGAAGGTGATTTCATCATACCCCAGCTCAATGGCCCGGTTAATATATTCATAAAATGTATCTTTGGTCCCGTGGGGGCAATAGGGGCTGTGAATATGTCCGTCGATTTTCATGTAATCCCTCATTTCCTTTTACTGTCATATCCATATATAATAGTAAAATACCAATAAATTTGCCAAATAGGTAGCTTTTATAACGAAACTTCTATCAGAAGAGGAAAAATTGCAAATAAATCGTCAAAAATTGTCGTTATCATGGTATCATAAGAAAAGCTATGTTGTGAGATTTTACAGTTTTTACATAGAGCAGATAAAGTTGAAGAAGCAGGGGGCTTACGATGGAATTTATCATCGGAGGAATTATATTATTCATTATCCTATTTATCATCGGTTTTTTTATAAGAAGAAAATACTACCATCACGTTGACCGGCTTGAATCCTGGAAGGTCGACATCATGAACAGGCCCATCCTGGATGAACTGTCCAAGGTGAAGCAGCTTAACATGACTGGCCAGACAGAAGAACTCTTTGAAAAATGGCGCAAAGGCTGGGATGACATTGTCACAGTGGATCTTCCTGAAGTAGAAGAGCGCCTGTTCGAGTCAGAAGAGTATATCGATAAGTTTCGCTTTGGTTCTGCCAAAGAGGTTCTTGCGAGGATAGAAGAAATCCTGAACCAGACAGAAGACAAGATGGAAAGGATCCACTCGGAAGTAGAAGAGCTTGTCGGCAGTGAAGAAAAGAACAGGCTTGAGATTGAAGAGCTGCGGGAGGGCTTCCGAAAAAGCAGGAAGGCATTGCTTGCCCACCGCCATACGTATGGAAAAGCAGCATACGGACTTGAGGCAAAGCTGGATGAAATGTCGGAAAGAATTGAGAATTTCAATAAGCTGACTGAAGAAGGCAACTATTTGGAAGCGAGAGAGCTGGTCTTGGGCTTGACGGCTGATATCCAGGACATCGTCAATAAGATGGAATCCATCCCCGATTTGCTGACAGCCTGCCAGAATTCACTTCCTACTCAGCTTAGCGAAGTTGAGGCAGGATTTAAAGAGATGGAAGCTCAAGGATATGTATTGAAGCATCTTGGCATCAATACGGAAATCTCAAGATTGCGGGAAGAATTGGCTGCCTGCCTTGACTCACTCGAGAAGCTGCAAACCGATAAGGCAGCAGATGAAGTTGACCGCATGAAGGCAAATGTCGAACAATTGTATGACTTGCTTGAAAAAGAAGTTCTTGCAAAGCACTTTGTCCTGCAAAATGAAGAGCAGTCTTCCGAGCTGCTGGAAAATATTAAAGCGGTCAACAAAGAAATCAAGCTGGAAACTGAATTCGTTCAGCAGGGCTACCATCTTAGAGATGAAGATCTGCAGGTTCCGGTCGGGCTCGATAAAAAAATCAATACCTTGTTTAAACGTTTTCAGCAGCTTCAGGAAAAGGTGGATGAAAACGAGTCTGCTTATTCCTATTTAAGCGAAGAGCTGCAGGATATCAATCAGCAGCTTCAGCTGATTAAAAGCGAGCAAGCCGCTTTCTCTGAAAAACTGCAGGCTCTTCGAAAAGAAGAAATTGAAGCTAAGGAAAAGGTCGCGGAGCTTAAAAAGAAAATCGGGGAAGCGAGCCGAATGATTTCCAAAAGTAACGTACCTGGTCTTCCTACTGACTATAATGCCCTTCTCGAGGAGGCGCATAAGAATATCATTGAGGTTGTTCGTGCATTGGAAGAGAAGCCGCTCAATATGCCTGTTGTTCAGAAGTATTTAGAAAAAGCTGTGGATACGGTCGATCACTTTTACAAAAAGACATCAGACCTGATTGAAACCGTCATGCTTGCCGAAAAGGTGATCCAGTATGGAAATCGCTACCGCAGCAAGTATGGTGATGTCTCCCAGAAGCTTCAAAGAGCAGAGTCAGCGTTCAGAAGTTTTGATTACAGAGAAGCCTTGGAACAAGCAGCAACTGCTATTGAGGAAGTCGAACCAGGTGCCATCAAGAGAATTGAAGGCATTGTAAACGAAGAACTGAACGGTTAACGAAGAAAATCCCGGTACTGGCGGAAGCCAGCCCGGGATTTTTTTATTATTGTTTAAGAAATTTTAAATCACCCTCTGTGGATGACTTATGGCTATAATATCCATGTCCAGCTTCAGCGCCTAGCCCCTCGGGGTCAAATAACCCTCAGAGAATAAAAGGAAAGAGCGTCTTTTTTTCTCTGAGGAACATTTGCCTGTCGGGGCTGATCGAGGCGCTGAAGCTTTTGTTCCGTCCAGCTTCAGCGCCTAGCCCCTCGGGGTCAAATAACCCTCAGAGAATAAAAGGAAAGAGCGTCTTTTTTTCTCTGAGGACATTTGCCTGTCGGGGCTGATCGAGGCGCTGAAGCTTTTCTACTTATACTGGTTTCTTTTTTTCTCCTATGCCAGTAGAGATCAGGAAGCCGAGGATGCTTCCTATAACCGCCGGCAGCAGCCATCCGACCCCCTCAGTGAATAGAGGCAGAAAGCTTAAGGTGTTGTTTAAGCCTGAGAACTCAATTCCTGCGGTTTTTAAACCATCAATAAAGCTGATCAGGAAAGTAGATATCAAAGCCCCGATGTATACCCCTGAATAACCGTTGAACCAGTTATGCATGAATGAAAGGAGTATGAGCACGATGGCGAGAGGATAGATGACGATCAAGACCGGCAGTGAGACGGAAATCAGCTGTGTTAATCCAATATTCGCAATGGTCATACTGAAAATACTTATGACGATGACCAGCGTCCGGTATGAAACTGGAAGCAGCTTTGAAAAGTACTGGGAACAAGCGGATACAAGGCCAATCGAAGTGGTCAGGCATGCGAAAGTAATGGCAAGCCCCAAAATGATGGCGCCAATCTGTCCAAACAGATAATTTGCTGAACCAGACAGGATGGCTCCCCCGTTCTCCTTCAATCCAATTGCTTCTGTACTTGTCGCTCCAATATATCCAAGGGAGACATATACCAGTGCTAGGCCGGCAGCCGCAATGATACCGGCTAGTATACAGGCTTTTGTAATGAGAGCCTTGGATTCATAGCCTTTTTCCCTGAGGGTATTAATTATGACGATTCCAAACACAAGTGCGGCTATTGTATCCATCGTGAGGTACCCTTCAAGGAAGCCTTTGAAAAACGGACCATCTATATAGGCGCCGGAAGGACTTTGAAGGTCTCCCATAGGTGTCAGGATACTCTTAATCACCAGGATGGTTAGAATGGCCAGCAGTGCCGGGGTCAAAATCTTTCCAATCCTGTCAACAAGCTTTGCGGGATTCATGGCCAGCCAAATAGTCAGTCCGAAAAAGACAATCGTATAAATGAACAATGGTAATCCATATTTATTGATATCGTCTGCCAGGAAGGGAGTAACCCCTATTTCATAAGCGACCGTCCCGGTCCGGGGAATCCCGAAGAAAGGGCCGATTGCCAGATACATAATGACCGTAAAGACTACTCCGTAAACAGGATTGACTCTGTTTGCCAGTGTTTGCAGATCTCCACCCGTTTTGGCAATCGCAATGATTCCCATTAGGGGAAGCCCGACACCGGTAATCAAAAACCCGACAATCCCAACCCAGACGTTTTCTCCGGCCTGCTGGCCTAAAAATGGCGGGAAAATCATGTTTCCAGCACCAAGGAACAGAGCAAACAGCATAAGACCAACAGTGAATATTAAATTAAATGATAGCGCTTTCCTATTCATGTTTCATGCCCCCTAAACTTCAAGGTGAATCAAGCTGTTATATAGTATCACAGAAAAAGCGTAAATTGTCGAAATAATTAAAAGTTAAAAAATTCAGTATAATAAGAGGGTTGCTTGGGGAATCTCTTTTCTTGTTTACCCAAAATAAAGCAACTTGCCTTACAAGTCAAGGAGAGAACATCTCATGGGCACTGGAGGATTTTCTGCTGGTGGAAGAAAGAATGAAGGTGCTTTGCTCCACTAAAGCGATGAAAGGGACAGTCCCTCTGAGTGCTTAAAAGGGGTGAAGCGATTATCCTGGCTTCAAACCAAAAAGGGCACCAATACTCAATGGAGCTCTTACACGGTTTGTCCTGCAACCGCATATTGTAAAGTGAATGCTGAAAGGAAGCGGATTGATTTTTAGAAAGGAGATATTGATCCAATGGTTTCTATCATTACCTGTACGATAAGAGAAGAGTATATGGAGAACGTGTTTGAGAATTTCAGGCGGCAGCAATGGGAAACGAAGGAACTGATTGTTATTTTAAATAGAGATAATATGGACATAAATAAGTGGCGAGAAAAGGCTGAATCATACTCTAATGTTTCTGTCTATCAATTGCCGGAAAATACTTCGCTGGGGGAATGCTTGAACTATGGGATTAATCTGGCAGCACATCCGTACATCTCTAAGTTTGACGATGACGACTATTACTCACCTTACTATCTGAAACAGCAGATACATGCTTTGGAGGAAACAGGGGCGGCTGTCGTTGGGAAAAGCACTTCTTTTATTTACTTTGAAGGAAGCAAATCATTAAATCTTTTTTATCCTGGATTTGAAGATAAGTATGTAACCTTTATTCGCGGAGCAACATTAACTTTCAGGAAGAAACTGTGGGAAGAGTGCCATTTTACTAACGCCAATACAGGAGAAGATTCTCAATTTCTAAGTTACTGTATAAATAAAGGATATAAAATTTACGCCACCAGCCGATATAATTTTGTGAATAACCGCAGAGCTGATGCGAATTCTCATAGCATTACCTCTATTCATAACTATGTTAACCATTCAATTGAAGTTTGCAAGACAGATGATTATGAGCCATTGGTTACCAAACGCCTATAAGTGAATCGATGATCTGTATGCAAAAGAATTTGTGGGTTTATTCAGATTGCAAAGCAGGGGACAAAATCATTGGCGGTTTTGTCCTTCTTTGTGTCTTGCCGAGCTTTTTTTCAGATGGAGACCAGCCTTCTTGGAAGGAAAGCCGGCAGCCATGAAAAAATGAAATTTTTTTAATAGGAAATTTGTGATAATATTATCACTTGTAAACAATTGATTTACAGTCCTAATAAACTGAACCATCAGAAGGTGTATATAGAATGATTTATTTTGACAACAGTGCAACGACTAAACCATATAAAGAGGTAATCCATACATTCACAAAAGTGAACGAAGATTATTTTGCCAATCCCTCTTCTATTCATGCACTTGGCGGAAAAGTGGAATCCCTGATTTCAAAATCAAGAAAACAGGTTGCGGGTTTGCTCGGTATTAAAGAAACGGAAGTGTTTTTTACTTCAGGGGGAACAGAATCCAACAATCTTGCCTTGAAAGGAACAGCGCTTCAGTATCGAAATCGAGGCAGGCATATCATCACCTCTGCCATTGAACATCCGTCCATCCTTGAAACATGCGGACAACTAGAGAGACTAGGCTTCACTATTACCTATTTGCCGGTTGATTCAACTGGCTGTGTAAAAGTAGAGGATGTCGTGGACGCTATCAAAGATGAAACCATCTTGGTCTCCATTATGCATGTTAACAATGAAGTCGGAAGCATTCAGCCCATTGAGGAAATCGGAAACGCCCTTCATGCATTTCCAAAAATCATCTTTCATGTCGACCACATCCAGGGGTTAGGAAAAGTTCCGCTATCCTTTTATGAGTCAAGAGTAAATCTTTGCTCTATTTCCGGCCATAAGATTCATGGATTGAAAGGGACCGGGATGTTATATATTCAGGAAGGCTTGGAAATTTCCCCGCTGCTCTCAGGCGGTGAACAGGAAAGAAAGATCAGGAGCGGAACAGAAAATACAGGCGGCATTGTTTCTTTTGCAAAAGCATTAAGACTGCATTTCGAAAAAAGCGAGAGAGAACTTGGTGAGATGAAAAAGCTGAACTCCTATCTGCGTGATCAACTGAAAGAGACAGAGGGAATTACTATTCATTCTCCAGAAGCCGCTGCCCCTCATATCGTGAATTTTTCGGTACAGGATATCCGTGGAGAAATCCTTGTTCATGCCCTGGAAGAGTTTGATATCTTTGTATCGACGACCAGTGCCTGTTCTTCTAAAAAGAACGTGCCTTCAAGGACATTGCTCGGTATGGGTGTGGCTGAAACCCTTTTGGATACTTCCATCCGGGTCAGTTTTTCATTTGAAAATACAATAGAAGAAGTAGATAGTTTGTGCAAAGCATTAAAAACTGTAAAGAAAAATCTTGAGGAAACAACGAGGAGAAAAAGATGATATACGATCAAATATTAGTCCGCTATGGAGAAATATCAACAAAAGGGCGGAACCGCAAAGCGTTTACCAAGAAACTTAGAGAAAATATCCTGATGACGCTGAAGGATTTTTCAAATATCAAAATCAGTGCTACCCGGGACAGACTCCATATTTACCTGAATGGTGAGAATGGCGAAGAAGCACTAAAGAGATTGGCCAATGTTTTCGGCATTCAATCCTACAGCCCAGTGGTGAAAACCGGTAAAGACATGGAAGAAATTAATGAGGCAGCTCTTAATCTTGTCCAAAAATCGTTCTCAGAGGGCCGGACATTCAAAGTGGCGGCGAGAAGAGCGGATAAAACCTTCGAGCTGGATACCAATGAAATCAATTATGCAGTGGGTTCACATGTTCTTAAGAATACGGAGGGATTGACAGTCAATGTCAAAAATCCGGATATCAAGCTGAATGTGGAAATCAGAAAAGAGGGTGCCTATCTCTCCAGTGAAATTTATCCGGGAGCAGCCGGAATGCCGGCTGGAGCTAGTGGAAAAGCAATGCTGATGCTTTCAGGCGGGCTGGATAGTCCGGTTGCCGGGTATTTAACAATGAAACGCGGTGTAGAGATCGAGGCAGTCCACTTCCACAGTCCTCCTTTTACCAGTGAAAGAGCCAAGCAGAAAGTGATCGATCTTGCTAAATCTCTATCTGCTTTCAGCGGGAGCATCAAACTGCATGTTGTTCCATTTACTGAAATCCAGCAGACCGTCCACAGTCAGGTCCCTGAGAATTATACGATGACATCGACTAGAAGGATGATGCTCAGAATCACGGAGAAACTGAGGGAACAGCATGAGGGGCTTGGAATTGTAACGGGTGAAAGCTTGGGGCAGGTAGCAAGCCAGACCTTAGAAAGCATGCTTGCCATTAATGAGGTGACAAGCACACCAGTCCTCAGGCCTCTGATTGCAATGGACAAGCTGGATATCATCGATATTGCAAAGGAAATCGGTACCCATGATATCTCTATACTTCCATATGAAGACTGCTGCACGGTCTTTACGCCGCCAGCTCCGAAAACCAAGCCGAAAAGGGAAAAAATCCAGTACTATGAAAGCTTTGTGGATTTCGAATCCTTGATCAATAAAGCAGTGGAGGAAACCGAAACACTAGTGATCGAAGGCGGATTGCTGCAGACAGAACAAGACAATTTTGATGAACTGTTGTAATAAACATTAGGAAGAATTACCAATTATAAATCCGAATGAAGCCATGTATTTTCGCACATTCTATACTCACAAGGAGGTGAAAACACATGGCAAACAACAACAGTTCAAACCAACTAGTAGCTCCTGGAGCTCAACAAGCAATCGACCAAATGAAGTATGAAATCGCTTCTGAATTTGGTGTACAACTTGGTGCAGACACAACTGCACGCGCTAACGGATCTGTCGGTGGTGAAATCACTAAACGTTTAGTTCAAATGGCTGAACAACAAATCGGCGGCGGTTACCAACAGTAATCAACTAAATATTATGGCTACAAGGAGCGGGTTTTCCCGCTCCTTTTTGGTTTGTTTTTTTAGACACCATAGAAGGGAAAGTGTAGGGAAGGGGGAGTGGGAAGATTCAGGATAGAGGCATTTGAAGGGGCGATATGGAGTGCGGGTGGCACTCGGGAGGGGAACGAGAGACACCTGGAGTGCGAAAAAGGGGTTCAGGTGTCACTCGGAGAGGCAACGAGTGATATCAGAAGGGCCGAAAAGGGGTGTAGGTGTCCCTCAAGCGAAATACGAGGGACACCAGAAGGGCCAAAAAGGGGTTCAGGTGTCACTCGAGCGAGAAACGAGAGACACCAGAGGGTCCAAAAGGTGATGCAGGTGTCACTCGAGAGGGAGACGAGGGACACCAGGAGGTCAAAAATGCGATGCAGGTGTCCCTCAAGCGAAATACGAGGGACACCAGAAGGGCCAAAAAGGGGTTCAGGTGTCACTCGAGAGGAATACGAGAGACACCAGGAGGTCAAAAATGCGATGCAGGTGTCACTCGAGCGAGAAACGAGAGACACCAGAGGGTCCAAAAGGTGATGCAGGTGTCACTCGAGAGGGAGACGAGAGACACCAGGAGGCCAAAAATGCGATGCAGGTGTCACTCGAGCGAGAAACGAGAGACACCAGGAGGCCAAAAATGCGATGCAGGTGTCACTCGAGCGAGAAACGAGAGACACCAGGGGGTCCAAAAGGTGATGCAGGTGTCACTCGAGAGGGAGACGAGAGACACCAGAGGGTCCAAAAGGTGATGCAGGTGTCACTCGAGAGGGAGACGAGGGACACCAGAGGGGTCAAAAAGTGATGCAGGTGTCACTCGAGCGAGAAACGAGAGACACCTGAAGGTTAAAAAAGGGGTTCAGGTGTCTCTCGAGAGTGATGCGAGAGACACCAGGAGGTCAAAAAAGGGGTTCAGGTGTCACTCGAGAGGAATACGAGAGACACCAGGAGGTCAAAAATGCGATGCAGGTGTCACTCGAGCGAGAAACGAGAGACACCAGAGGGTCCAAAAGGTGATGCAGGTGTCACTCGAGAGGGAGACGAGGGACACCAGAGGGGTCAAAAAGTGATGCAGGTGTCCTTCGGAGAGGCAACGAGTGACACCAGAAGGTCGAAAAAGGGGTTCAGGTGTCCTTCGATCAAGAAACCAAAGACACCAGAAAGGCCAAAAAGAGGAGCCGGCATCTCTAAAGCTGTATAAACACCAAAAGCGTTCAAAAGTCCCCCCGGTAAATAATTTTAAATATTATAAAAATTTAGTATAATAGAGTGGAATGAACATCAAAGGGGGAGAATCATGAGAAGAGAAGATTTGCTTTCACCGGAAAAATACAATTTAGTCAGTGAAGTGGAGAAATTCGCAGGTGATCCTGGCAACAAGGCGATTTTATGGAAAAGCGAACAAGGGGAAGAGAAAGAAATTACATATGAACATCTGATGAAAAATGCGAATAAAATTGGAAACGCCTTCATGAATCATGGCTTGGAAAAAGGGGATGTTGTCCTTGTCATGATTCCAAGGCTGATCGAGGCCTATGAAACATATGTTGCGGCACTGAAAGCAGGTCTTGTGGTCATTCCGAGTTCAGAAATGCTTCGGTCAAAAGACCTTAAGTACCGGATTGAGCATGGAGATGTTAAAGCGATTGTTTCCTATGCACCTTTTACCGATCAGTTTGATGAAGTGGAGGAAAGCAAAGCTCTGAAGAAGTTTGTGATCGGAGCAGAAAAAGAAGGATGGCTTTCGCTAGATGTCTTAAAAACGGAAGCATCTGATGAACTGGAGCTTGCTGATACTAAGCGTGATGATATGGCGTTCCTCTCTTATACATCGGGAACGACGGGCAATCCAAAAGGAGTCGTCCATACACATGGATGGGCTTATGCACATTTGCGCACAGCGGCAAAAAAATGGCTGAGCATTGAAGAGGGAGACACTGTATGGGCTACGGCCGGACCTGGCTGGCAAAAGTGGATTTGGAGTCCGTTCCTGTCGGTTTTGGGTTCAGGAGCCACCGGGTTGGTGTATCAAGGTAAATTTGATCCGGAAACGTATCTGCAGATGCTGGAGGACCATGGAGTCAACGTTTTGTGTTGTACACCGACAGAGTACCGGCTGATGGCCAAAGTGAATGATCTTGGGAAGTATAATCTTCAGCATCTTCACAGTGCGGTCTCTGCTGGGGAGCCTCTGAACAGGGAAGTCATCGATGCTTTTCAAAAACATTTTAATGTGGAAGTCAGGGATGGATACGGACAGACGGAAAACACGCTGCTTGTCGGCATCATGAAAGGGATGGAACTGAAGCCTGGTTCTATGGGAAAACCAACTCCTGGAAACTCCGTAGAAATCATTGATGAAGAGGGAAATCCATGCCCTCCTGGAGAAGTTGGTGATATTGCTGTGCATACGGATACACCTGCATTATTTAAAAATTATTATAAAGATCCGGAAAGAACTGCAATGCAATTCCGCGGTGATTACTACATTACAGGCGATAAAGCGAAGAAGGATGAGGAAGGGTACTTCTGGTTTGAAGGCAGGGGAGATGACATTATCATCAGTTCCGGCTATACAATTGGTCCGTTTGAAGTAGAGGATGCACTCGTCAAGCACCCATCCGTGAAAGAGTGCGCAGTCGTTGCAAGTCCAGATGAAGTTAGGGGAAATATCGTCAAGGCTTTTGTCGTACTCAGGGACGGAGTGAACCAGGAAGATCCCGATTTAGTGAAAAATCTTCAGGAACATGTGAAGGAATTAACGGCGCCTTATAAATATCCGAGAAAGATTGAATTCCTTGAAGAGCTTCCTAAAACTACTTCAGGAAAAATCAGGAGAATCGAATTGAGGCAGAATGAAAGAAAAGCATTGAAGAGCTAATGATTTGATATTTCAGAAAACGAAATCCTTTAAAGTATTAAAGCGTTATAGTAAAATGAAATAGACAGAAATGACGGGAGTGGCTCCCGGTCTCGATAGAGAAGCGAATTCTGAAACATCCTCTATCAGGACGGTGAGCCAGTCCTTTTTTGTATAGGCTCTTTCGTAAACTTTGTTGCTATTGATACTAATTCCAAAAAATAACAATCACAAGAAGGAAAAAATACGCTAATATCGAAAAGAAAAGAGCTACTCTTCCACGATAAGAGATAAAACTCTTAGTATCCGGGGGAAAATCCGGCTCTTGGGATTTTTCCGAAAGCAACAATATATGCGAAAATAGCCTTTGTATAGAAAATGCTGGGACAAGGAGTTTTTATAATGGGAACGTTATGGTTTAACGGAAAATTTTATACAATGACTGAAGAAGGGACTTCAGTGGAAGCTGTTTTTACAAAGAATGGATATATTACAGGAACGGGATCAGTACAGGAACTGGAAGCCAAATATGCAGATTTGATCTCAGACAGAGTCGACCTGCAGGGAAATACCGTTTACCCTGGATTTGTCGACAGTCATATGCATCTTATTGGCCATGGTGAAACTTTGATTCGTCTGGATCTTTCAAAAATGAATACGAAGGAACAGGTATTGCAGGCGATTAAAGAAAAAGCCGCGGCTACTCCAGAGGGAAACTGGGTGATCGGTGAGGGCTTTAATGAAAACTTGTGGGAAGATAGTGAAGTTGTAACAAGGCAGGAAATCGATGCAGTCGTTCCGGATCAGCCGGTCCTTCTGAAACGCATCTGCCGCCACGCCATGGTAGCCAATTCGAGGGCATTGGAAATGGCGGGAATTAATCTTGATACGCAAAATCCTCCTGGAGGACTTATTGAAAAAAATGAAGAAGGCGAGCTGAATGGTGTTTTAAAGGACACAGCACAAGACCTGCTGGTGGATGCAATGCCTTCCCCTACAGGAGAGTATCTTGAAGGAGCCATGACAAAGGCGATTGAGAATTGCTGGAAACTGGGACTCGTCGGCGGGCATACAGAGGACCTCAGTTATTATGGGAACTTTGAAAAAACCTATCAGACCTTTTTGAATGTCATTGAGAAGAATGGAAAAAAATTCAGGTCCCACCTGCTTGTCCATCAGGCAGTCATCGAAGATTGGAATGACGCAGGCAATACTTTTATGGGCGGAACATCACTAGTAGAGTTCGGGGCAATGAAAATATTCGCTGACGGTGCACTGGGAGGAAGGACTGCTTTATTGAGCCACCCTTATAATGATGATCCATCCACCAATGGAGTCGCCATCCACACACAGGAAAGACTGACCGAGCTCGTTAAAAAAGCAAGAGAACTACAGCTGCCGATCGCTGTGCATACAATAGGTGATCAAGCGTTTGAAAATGTGCTGGATGTGGTGGAAGCTTACCCAACATTCAATGGAAGAAGAGACCGTTTTATCCATGCACAGCTGCTGCGGAGAGAGCTAATTGACAGAATTAAGAAGCTTCCGCTTATCCTTGATATACAGCCGAGATTTGTTCCTTCTGATTTCCCTTGGGTGATCGATAGAGTCGGGGAAGAAAATATGGAGTATAACTACGCCTGGAAGACGCTTCTGGATGAAGGGATTCCATGTGCCGGCGGATCGGATGCACCGATCGAGCCTGTCGATCCATTGCTTGGCATGCATGCCGCAGTAACGAGAACCAATCCTTTAGATCCTCAAAAGACGGTCTATATGGAGGACCAGCGTCTTTCTATGTATGAAGCTGTTTCTTTGTTCACCAAAGGAAGTGCCTATGCCTGTCATCATGAAGATGACCATGGCATGATCAAAGAAGGCTACCGAGCAGATTTCACTGTTTTTCCTAAAGATTTATTCAAAATCGATCCAGAGGAACTTCTGGGCATGGAAGTGGAAATGACCATCGTGGATGAAACGGTTGTTTACAAAAAAGCATAAATAGTTTCGAAGGTGCCGTGCGTTCTTTGGCACCTTTTTTTGATGCAGTTGAGCGTAAATGTCTGGCTGAATTTGCAAAGCAGGAATGCGGGCCGATGAAAAGGCGGAAAGAAAAAGATAATGGACCGTAAACGCGGAATGTAGGCCAATGAGAAGGTGGAATCAAGAAGATAGCGGCCCGCAAATCAGGAATACGGGTGAATAAGAAGAAGATTAGCGGTCTGAAAAATCAGAAACGCAGTCTAAATCATTCCTCTTAAAGAAGGTGCAAGAAAAAAATCAGATTGCCCTTTAGGGGCAACCGAGATATAATAATATTATTTCGAAAACGGAAATATATTTTGAAGGGGGTGGCCGGCATTCGTACAGAAGAACAATCGGGAATTATTTATACTGCATTTTCATATTTTCTCTGGGGAATATTGCCGATTTATTGGAAGTGGCTGGATCATGTACCGGCAGATGAAATATTGGCAAACAGGATATTCTGGTCATTCTGGTTTATGATTGTCTTTTTAATTGTCATTAAGAAATTCCCGGAATTTTGGAAAATGATCAAGGGAATGATGAAAACCAAAAAGAAGCTGGCTGCCCTGGCAACGGCATCGCTTCTTATCAGTTTAAATTGGTTTATCTATATATGGGCTGTGAATACCGATCAAATGGTAGAGGCAAGTCTGGGATATTATATCAATCCTCTTGTCAGTGTATTGCTTGGGGTTTTCATTTTAAGAGAAAAAATGACGAAAGCACAAGTGATTTCTTTTGTTCTCGCTGCGGCGGGAGTTCTGGTGTTGACCGCGTCGTATGGAAGATTTCCATGGATAGCCGTAGGACTGGCTGTTTCCTTTGGTCTATACGGGTTAGCGAAAAAGCTGATCAAGGTCGATTCAGATATTGGATTGACTCTTGAAACCATGGCAACGGCGCCTTTTGCCCTTATCTATCTAATCTATTTGTCCTCCCAGGGGAACATCTCCTTGTTTCATCTGTCGGCAGGAACGGATTGGTTGTTGATTGCCGGCGGGGCTGTGACGGCTGTACCGCTGCTTTATTTTGCCAAAGGAGCTCAAAGGATCCCGCTTTATATGGTCGGATTCCTTCAGTACATTGCTCCGACGCTGACACTGATTCTGGGTGTTTTCTTCTACGGGGAACCTTTCACCCAAACCCACCTGGTGGCATTCGCGTTCATTTGGTCAGCTTTGACTATCTTCTCCGTCTCCAGGATGAAGAGGGTGAAACGAAGAACGAAGGCACAGGAGAAGTGTGCGTAAGGTGTATATGCGAGCTGGTGCCTAATGGGGTGCCAGTTTCAAGTAGTAGTACTAAGAAACACCACGAAAATCCCAGGCATCTGGGCATTCTTCGTGGTGTTTTTGTCTTTGCTGAAAATATAGCTGTATATATCACAGCACTGCTTGATTTCCTGCCTTATAAAAGGCTCTTTTCGTAGACTTTGCTGCTATTTCACACTAATTCCCAAGAAATAACCCTAATTCCCGGATATAACCCCGTAAATAGGAAAAGAAAAGAGCTGCTCTCCCCAATTAGAAAGTAATACCTCAGTATCCAGGGGAAGAATTCGGTTCTTGGGATTTTTCTAAAAGCAACAATTTATGCGAAAACAGCTTTATAAAAACGTTCTCTTCACTTTTTCCCAGAAGGAGTTATCTTTAAGTTTAACGGTTTTAATTTTTTCCTCGCTAAGGGTGATTTCGACATGTTTAACGTGCTGGATTCCCAATGCTTCGTTATCCATTCCCATAGAAGGATAATCATTGCCGTCTTGTACAATTTCAAGTTTCAGCTTGCGGTTACCGCTCAGGATGAAGGAAGATCCGAGTGTGCGGTAGCGGTTATTGTTCAATGACGCCAGTTCGCTTACTTGCAGGCAGGGGAGCATCGGATCGACGACCGCTCCGTTCACTGATTTGTTATAAGCCGTGCTTCCTGTCGGAGTGGCGATCACCATTCCGTCTCCGCGGAAGGTTTCGAAGTGCAGGTCATCAATATGTACTTCGATTACGAAGGTCTTAATGATGCCAGATCTGATGCTGAATTCATTCAGGCATTTAAAAGTGGTTTCATCATCGACAGATACATCGATTGTCGGGTAACGGCGGACTTCGATTTGCTCCTCTGTCATTGCCTTGATCATCTTTTCCATATCATCTATATGGAAATCACAATACATACTTAAGCTTCCGGTTGTTGAGATTCCTGCATATAAACAATCCTGGCGGAATCCTGTATTGCGGACTGCCTGAAGGAATGCTCCGTCTCCTCCCACGCTGACAACGATGTTGGCATCATTGGCATTTTTAACAATGGTAAAGCCGTGCTTCTGGGCAAGTTGAGATAACTCTTCTACTTTTTGGAGTGTTTCTTCGTCTTTTAGCGTGTAAAAGTATAGGTTGCGTCTTTCATTCATGTTATTGCCTCCTCAAAAATTACTCATCCATTTCGGACGAAATTTTTCCAATCACGATAGATTTTGCTAGAATAGTGATTATATGCAAAGTGCTGCTCTCTTGGTGAATTTCTATGAGGCGGATTCTTATGATTATTTTATCATGATAGTGAAACTTTATGATAGCGATGTACGTATGCATCATGAAGAGAAAAAAGGAGGAACTACATATGAGTGGAAAACGTTGGACGGCTCTAGGGATAGCTGCCGGATTATTTTTATTTTCCGTTTTAGTCAATTTTGCGAGTTCTGCTGCGTCAAATGACTTTAGCGCAGCTTTTGAAGAAATGTTTGCCGGTACGGAAAATCCTTTCGCTGAAGAAATCATTGAAGACGGCAGCAGCAGCAAAAGAATTGCAGTATTAGAGGTGGACGGTGTCATCCAGGATGTCAATACGGCAGCTTCCATCTTTGAGAGCTCCGGATATAATCATGAAATTTTCATGGAGCAGCTGAAAACAGTTCAGGAAGATGACAGCATCAAAGGGGTTATCCTGAAAGTGAATACTCCTGGCGGGGGCGTTGTGGAAAGTGCCCAAATCCACGAACAGCTTGTCGAGATACAAGAAGAATCAGAGAAACCAATCTATGTTTCAATGGGATCCATGGCTGCCTCAGGCGGTTACTATATTTCTGCACCTGCAGAGAAAATTTTTGCCAGCAGAGAAACGCTCACAGGATCACTGGGTGTTATCATGCAAAGTGTCAACTATTCTGAGCTGGCTGAAAAATACGGAGTTGATTTTGTCACAATCAAAAGCGGTCCTCACAAAGATATCATGAGCCCGACGAGAGAAATGACAGAAGAAGAGAGGGAAATCCTGCAGTCCATGGTCAACAATTCCTATGAAGGATTTGTCGATGTCATCGCTCAAGGGCGCGGAATGTCTGAAGAACAGGTAAGACAAATTGCGGACGGCCGAGTATATGATGGAATTCAGGCAAAAGAAAACAATTTGATTGATGGATTTGGATATGTGGAAGATGTTATTCAGGAAATGAAGAAAGACCTTGAACTTAAAAATGCCCAGGTAATCGAGTATACGAGTGATGGCGGGTTTGGTTCTTTATTAAATATGGGTGCCCAAAGGCTGGCTGGAGGAGATATCCAGGCAGCGGCATTAATGAAAATTCTTTCTCAGCCAAATTCACCGCGCCTGATGTATCTCTATGCGGAATAACTTAAGAGGAGGTGCCGTTCATGAGTGAGTTTGAAAATCAGGAAGAAATTGCAGCAACCGTGAAGGAAAAGAAAGAGACTGATCTGGGAATAGTTGAACTTGGTGGTTTCTGGATGAGATTCTGGGCCTATCTCCTGGATTTAATCGTGATTTCAAGTATTGGAAGACTGATTGTCTATCCGATATTTAGAGCGTTGGACTTGTCGCTAATGAAGGATGATATGTTTGCACCCATTTCCATATTAAGTGCAATCATCTTTTACGGCTACTTTGTACTGATGACCAGGTATTTCGGACAGACGCTTGGAAAGATGGCGTTTGGCTTGAAGGTCATTGAACTGGATGGAAAAACTCTGCAATGGAGCACAATTCTCTTCAGGGAATTGATTGGGAGATTTATCTCTGCGAGTTTCTTTGTTTTATACATTGTTGTGGCCTTTACGAACAAGAAGCAGGGAATTCATGATTTGTTTGCGGATACTACCGTGATTCGGGAGAAACGTGCAGCGTTGTTTAAACCGGTAAATGCATAGATATTACCTGCATCTAGTTTGCAGAATATAAAAATACAGAAGAAGCAGCTGTCCCCGGATGGCTGCTTTTTCTATTTGAGCGCATTAGGAAAGGATTTTAAGCTGATGAGGTAAGAAAAAAATCCATCCTTAAAGTTAAACCTCCCCCTTATCAAAAGTTTCATTTTTCCTTCAATTATCGAAAGACGGATAACCTGCCCCCTCAAACTCTTTTATCATTCATCGCCCGCTAATGTGCTATTTTCCTTAAATAAGTATGAAAGGTTTAATTTGGTAATAATAAGCCTATACTTCCAAGTTGAAGGGTTGTGGAAAAAAGTGAATGGATGGATCATCACACTGATTGTAGTTCTAGCTCTTATTTTATTTTTAGTAATCATCATCCTGATTACCAAGCTTACGATTACAGTTTCACTTTATCATGGAAATGACAACGACCATTTCATCATAAGATTCAGGGCCTGGTTCGGCCTGATTAAATATAAAGTCGAAGTCCCGATGGTCAAGCTGGATGATGATGGACCCAATATTGTTTTTGAGGAAAAAACGGAAAAAGGCAGTGAAGGAAAAGGGAAGGAAAAAGACAAACTTAAAAAGGAAACGCCTGAAGAGATGCTGGCATCCATTAAGGATTTCCGGGAACTCCTTCAGCATGTAGCCGGGCTTCACCGGATAGTCAGAAGTTTTATGAAAAAAGTTAAAATCGGGGATGTGAAATGGCAGACTGTCTTCGGTACAGGAGATGCTGCATCAACCGGGACGATGACTGGGCTTATGTGGGGGGCGAAGGGAGGGGTGATTGGCGTGATGAGCAACTATATGCAGCTTCAATCCAAACCGCAGCTTGCCGTCATTCCCTCATTTCAAAAAGCACTCATCCAGACGGAATTTTCATGTATCATAACTTTTCGGGTCGGGCATGCTATATTAGCAGGAATCAAATTGATTAAGTTCTGGAAAGGCGGAAAACCCAAGTTCCAAACCAAACCGCTAGCAGTAGTGTCAGAAAAAAATCAATCCATTTAAAAAGACAAGCGCTTTACTGCACTGCCGCGCTAATAGGGACTGTCCCTTGTGCTGCTTTAAAGCGGTAAAGAGTCTTTACATAACACTTAGGAGGTAATCTTATGTCTGATCATCCAATCGAAGGACTTATGACTACAGCAATGGAAAATCTTAAAGAAATGATCGATGTTAATACGATTATCGGAGATCCGGTTGAAACCCCTGACGGAAGTGTCATCCTCACCGTTTCTAAAGTAGGTTTCGGTTTTGCTGCAGGAGGCAGCGAGTTCATTCTCAACGGCAAGGGAGATAAAGAAGGCCAAGATGGCAAGCAAGGCAAGAAGGAACAGCCATTTGGCGGCGGTAGCGGCGGCGGGGTCTCCATCACACCGATTGCATTCTTGATAGTTGGTTCAAAAGGAATCAAAATGCTTCATCTTGATGAAAATACCCATCTGCTTGAAAAGATTCTCGACCTCGCACCTGGTGTAATGGAAAAGATCCAGGGAATGATGAAGAAAAATAATCAAGACAACGGACAGGGACAGCAGAACCAAAACCAAAATCAAAATCAAAATAATGGCCAGAATCAATCGTTTGACTTCTAATTTAATAGCATGAAAAAGGACTGATCAGGTTCCGGCTTTAAAGGAAACATGATCAGTCTTCATTATTGTTTACCAGCTATCAGACACTTAGGCGGGCTGCCGAATTAATTATATGCAGTTATTCATGAGGGAATCGCAGTGTATTAATTAGAACCCTACAATCATATTAGTTGATTTCTCTTGAATCCGTTCGGTACGATAAAAGAGATTCATACATAACGAAGGAGGTATTTCAATATGGCTTCAATTACATTTAAAAATAATCCTGTAACACTTTTAGGAAATGAAGTAAAACCAGGGGATTCTGCACCGGATTTCACAGTTCTAGCTAACGATCTCTCAGAAGTATCTCTTAATGATACAAAGGGCAAAGTTCGTTTAATCTCTGTGGTGCCATCCATTGACACGGGAGTATGCGATGCACAGACACGTAAATTTAACGAGGAAGCAGGAACTCTTGAAAATGTAGAAGTTTTGACGGTTTCCGCTGATTTGCCATTTGCTCAAAGACGCTGGTGCGGGGCGAACGGTATCGAAAATGTACAAACCTTATCTGATCACCGTGACATGTCTTTTGGTGAAGCATACGGTGTTCATATCAAGGAAATGCGCCTGCTTGCCCGTGCCGTATTTGTCGTCGACAGCAATGATACAGTGATTCATGCTGAATACGTCAGTGAGGCGACAAACCATCCTGATTACGATGCAGCAATCGAAGCGGTGAAAAACGCTCAGTAATCTTATTAGATGATATTGGATGAGAAGAATGGTCCTGGAGCAATCCTTCAGGGCTTTTTTTGCTAGAGGAATGAAACTGGTTGTAGTAATTGAGCCAGGCTCACCCCAAACATTACCTTTATCAAGATGGTTATCGGGTTATAATTGGCCATTCCTTTCTGAATAGCAAGTGCCCTTCTTTGACACTTGTGCAGACAAAGGTAAAATAGAGAAAGAATTAATAGTAAAGGAGACAGAGACACATGACGGTTTCTCCAATTGAAAATTTATTTAATACATTAGACGAAACAGCGCTGATCCTGCAAGAGGAATTAGCTTGTACATATCTCGAAGCCATTGCCGAAAGCGGGGAAAATCTTTTTTATGGAAATATCCTGCAAGATGAGCTGACTGAACTGACCAAGAAAAGACTTCAGAAGAAGTACAGCGATGCCGGTCTGGACAGCATGGAAAAAGAGCAGATACGCAAAGCGCTGCAGCTTGCAATCCTTAAGGGCATGAAGGAAAGCTCTCAGCCTAACCACCAAATGACTCCTGATGCCATTGGAATGTTCCTCAGCTACTTAACGGGGAAATTCACTAAAGGCAGCCAGGACCTGCGTCTTCTGGATCCCGCAATCGGGACAGGAAACCTGCTCACAACCGTTCTTAATGGGCTTTCAGATAAGAAAGTGGCATCTGTCGGAGTAGACGTTGATGACCTGCTGATAAAGCTGGCTTACATTGGGGCGAACCTGCAGAAGCATCCTCTGGAATTGTTTAACCAGGATTCACTCGAACCGCTCTTCATTGATCCTGTTGACCTTGTCATCAGCGATCTGCCAGTTGGTTATTACCCTAATGACTTAAGGGCTGCCGACTATGAATTGCAAAGTGATAAAGGCCATTCTTACTCTCATCACCTTTTCATCGAGCAGAGCGTCAAACATACGAAGCCAGGGGGCTACTTGTTCTTCCTGGTACCGAATCACTTATTCGAGTCGGAGGAAGCCAAAAAGCTGCACGGTTATTTTAAAGAGCATGTGTACATCCAGGGCTTGCTGCAATTGCCGATGTCTCTTTTCAAAAATGAGCAATCAGCGAAAAGCATTTTGATTCTTCAAAAGAAGAAAGAGGATGTAAAACCGCCAAAAGAAGTTCTGATGGCAAATATGCCGTCCCTTTCCAATCCCAAAGCGATGGAAAATATGCTGGCGAAGATGGATCAATGGTTTAAAGAAAATAAATAAGGGAAAGCAAAAACTAGGTAAAGTCGCAATCGTTATTGGACTTTGCCTTTTTTTATGCCGGTACTGGCAATCAGAATGTACCATATTGGAAATAAATAGAGGAGCAGTGCTTAAGCCCCTGCAAAGGTTTACGGCTTAACATTATTATCTGAAAATATTTACTTCGGTATGTAAACGATTACCTGGGAACCTTACCCTTGAAAAGGCAAACAAGCAGTGATTAAATGAAAAATTGAGAGATATAAAGTCATGAAATGAACAAACTATGATAGAACGCACCATCACCAGTTTGACAAGACAAAAGGAGCGGAAAATAAATGGCAAAAATGATCGCAATCAATGCTGGGAGCTCTTCTTTAAAGTTCCAGCTTTTCGAAATGCCTCAAGAAGAGGTTATTACAAAAGGCCTAATTGAACGGATCGGATTAAATGACTCTGTATTCAGCATTTCAGTGAACGGAGAAAAACAGGAAGAAGTAACGGATATTCCGAATCATGAAGTAGCCGTTAAAATGCTTCTGGACAAATTGACTTCTGCAGGCATCATTGAATCCCTGGATGAAATTGAAGGAATCGGCCACCGTGTGGTCCATGGCGGCGAAGTGTTCAATGATTCAGTTGTGATTACTGACGAAGTGATTGAAAAAATCGAGGAGCTTTCTGAACTTGCTCCGCTTCATAACCCAGCGAATATTACGGGAATCAAATCATTCCAAAGTGTCCTGCCAAATGTTCCTGCAGTAGCGGTATTTGATACAGCTTTCCACCAAACGATGCCGGAAAGCTCATTCCTGTACAGCCTGCCGTATGACTACTATGAGGATTACGGAATCCGTAAATATGGCTTCCACGGAACTTCCCATAAATATGTTTCTGAACGTGCGGCAGAAATGCTTGGCCGTCCTAAAGAGCAGTTGAGACTGATTTCCTGCCACTTAGGAAACGGTGCAAGTATCGCTGCCATTGAAGGCGGAAAGTCAATCGATACTTCCATGGGCTTCACACCTCTAGCAGGTGTCGCAATGGGAACCAGATCAGGTAACATTGACCCTGCCCTTATTCCGTTCATCATGGAGAAAACAGGCAAGACAGCTGATGAGGTACTGGATGTACTGAATAAAAAATCCGGTATGCTTGGAGTATCCGGCCTTTCCAGTGACCTGCGTGACATCGAAGGGCAGGCGGCAGAAGGAAACGAACGTGCTGAATTGGCATTGGAAGTTTTCGCAAACCGCATCCATAAATACATCGGTTCTTACGCATCCCGCATGTACGGGGTCGATGCCATCATCTTCACTGCCGGTATCGGTGAAAACAGCCAGATCGTCCGTGAAAAAGTTCTAAAGGGCCTTGAGTTCATGGGCATCTACTGGGATCCGGCAAGAAACAAAGTAAGAGGAGAAGAGACGTTCATCAACTACCCTCATTCTCCTGTTAAAGTCATGATCATCCCGACGAACGAAGAAGTTATGATCGCCCGCGATGTTCAGCGTTTGACTGTCTGATCTTAACTTAACGAAGGCTCCTCTAGCAGGTGCTTAGGCTAAAAAACAGAATACTTCTATGAAATTGAGGACGAGACTGCTTAGGGTTTGTCCTCTTTTTTGTTGGGTGCTAATTGAAGATGTTCGGGCAGCATAGAATCCGGTGATTAGAGAATCGATGTCGTCAGAAGGGCGCACAGGCAGCACGGAATTCAGAAAGAAGAAAATCGGTTCTGTCAGAAGGGTGCCGATAAAAAAATGAGTGAAAAATCAATGTATTCTGAAACAATTCCGAATCCATGTAGGAGTAATCCAGCCATTATGGTATATTAAAGGAAATCATGTCTTGATAAGGAGTTGAGGTCGATGGAATTGTCCCAAAGAGAGGAAAAAGTGCTGGAGGAGATTCGCCTGTGGCAGGATTCCCTTTATGATTATGAGGCCAATGATCTTGAGAATACATATGTAAAGTGGCTTGATGGTGCATTTTCCACGCTTCCAGTCGATGTGCAGGAGCGGTTTTTTCAAAAACTTGATGGGTGGTTATTTCATTTGCATTCTTTGCTGCAGGGTTCTCAGCTTCAGAATGATGCGCGTGAACGGATTTTGAAAACGGCCCGTGCCTTCAATCAGGAGGTCGAGACCATTCAGGATTTGCATTTTTTAACGATTGATCAACTTCATTATATAGCCATGCAGCATTCTGGCAGGCATCAATTTTATTCGTTTGTACAGGGCGGACTGACTGGCACTGGAGGTGCGGCCGCAATTGGGGCGGATCTGCCGGCAATGGCCGTAATTAATTTGCGTTCTGTGCAGCTGATTGCGATATCGTACGGTTTCGATGTTCAAACACCTTTTGAGATGATGACGTCATTGAAGGTTTTCCATGCAGCCACACTTCCTGCCAGATTGAGGGCTGCAGCCTGGGAAGAATTAATGGAAGACCTAGAACGAAAAGAAAATGATTATTTTTACAATGGCACAGAAAAGCTTACGGATTACACCTGGCTGGAAGGTCCTTTGAAGCATATGCTCAAGGGGACTGTCATTACGACGTTCAGGAAGAAGCGCCTGTCAGGGATACCCCTGATCAGCATGGCAGTAGGGGCAGGAGTCAATTATCAATACACCAGAAAATTGAATGATTTTGCAGAGAAGTATTATCAATATCGTTACTTGTCCAGAAAGCGCAGTGACGGATAAGTGATAAGTAAAAAAGACCAACCGGCTGCCGGTTGGTCTTTTGGTCAGGTTGTTTTCGCATAAATTGTGGCTGTTATAATAGTAATGGATTTCCGCTCCAGGCGCACGACTCCTCGGCTTCGCCTGTGGGGTCTCACCTGTCCCGCTAGTCCCGCAGGAGGTCGTACGCCTTCCGCTCCAATCCTCCAACTTAAAATGGAGAGGAGGATAATAAAGTATCCATAAACACCATCTTTTAGAAAAGAACCTATTGTGAAAAGACAAGAAAATAGTGGATTGGAACTGGTTAGCGGTTCTAAATCCAGCCCCTCGTGTAACAAATAAGAGGGAAGACTGCCTTTTTTTCTCTTCGGAACATTTGGCTGGCGGTTCTGAACACAGCTATTCCGCTCTTTATATTACTGATCGTCAGTCCTGACTACGAGAACATCACATTTCGCTGAGCGAGTGATATGCTCTGAAACACTTCCTATTAGGAATCTCTCCATGGCGCTCAATCCTGTGGCACCGCAGACAATCAGATCTGCACTGACTTTTTCCGCTCCATCTTTTGGAATGATGACTTTAGGGGATCCATATTCAATCAGGGTATCGACATTGGTTACACCTGCTTGATGAGCTTGCTCTTTATATGATTCTATCAATTCTTTAGCATACTGGTCAGCTCGGTCACCTACTGACTGTTCATAGGATTCCACCGTTGCAAAGGACCTCGCATCAATTACATGCAGGATTGAGATTTTCGCTTCATTACGTAAAGCAATATCGATTGATTTTGTAAATGCCCATTCAGCTTCTTTAGACCCATCAACTGCCACAAGTATGTTTTTATACTTCAAAGTCATGGCCCATCCCTCCTTACCTTCATTTTACTATATATTTCCTATAATAACTGTTACAGAATTTCAAAAGCTATTAGTAGTTATTTTTCCGTTTAAGGAGGACATTAAACCATGGACAAAAAGAACAGAGTATCACAGCAGAGTTTTTATGATGAAAGAGCCGCCGAACAAACTTCGGCTCAAATTATGGATTCCTATGAATCAGGTCTTCATGATGGCGAGGCAGGGCCTCTAAATTCGAGCAATGCTCAAAATGAAGAAAAAATGTGACGAGCAAATGCTGTTCTGAAGATCATTCTGGACAGCATATATATTGCACTCCTAGTTCTCCCAATGAATCTCAGAAAGCACCTCAGCCAGGAGATCTGCCGTTCTGTACTCTTCTTCAAGAGTATTTTCTGCGCCGCCAATGTTTATGGATAATGAGCGATTAAACAGGTCCTGGTTGTAGGTTGATTGCTTTGACCCGATATTTTTAATAAAGACTCCCCTGGAAAGCCCCGGAACTTTTTCTTCCATCCTTGCATTGACTGCTTCTGTAAATTTTATCACTTCATCAATATTATCTATATTTGAAGAAACAAAAAAAGCAACCTTCCCATAATGTTCTCCTTCATATTCTAAAGTGGTAACTTTCCTTGGCTGGCTGTCTCGGTGAATATCAAGGACCATGGCTAAGCTTTCTTCATTCTGTTCTACTGCTTCGCTTACATAAGCACGTGATAACTCATATGATTTTTCATAGTTCAAGTTCTTCTCCTTAAGCTCTGCGATAAAATCATGTTTTTCATGAAGAACCTCAACTCCTCTTTCTGTAAGTGCTTTTGAAAGATGATCTCCAACCATGGAGATGTTCACCTCGTTGCTGTGTGCCTTATCTATGCTTTTTACTCCTATTTCAGGAATGAAAGATTCCTGGCTGTGTGTATGATATACAAAGAATTCAATTTTATTATTTTCTGCTGGTGTTCCTAAGTGCATTTTTTCTGTCAGGGAGTGGGATGTCGATGCAAGGTCACCAAAACTTATCCATAGAAGCATAACTGCACTAGCTAAAACAGCGAATGAGATAGATGAGAATCTAATTACCTTTTTCTTTCTGTAATGCTTCTCTTCTTCATCAATTAACATTGAAAGGGTTTTCTGCGAGAATTCTTCTGCCGGAAGGAGTTCCTTAGCATATTTTAATTGGCAGAGAAGATCTTGTTCTTTATGCATTTTTAAGTACCTCCTTAAGCTCAGATAATTCAATGTCATCCTTCATTCTTTTCAGTGCTCTGTGATAGGTGACTTTCACCTTGGAAATACTGCAGTTTAGGATTTCTGCTGTTTCTGAAATAGTAAATTCATTGATGCCCCGAAGAATGATGACTGCCCTGTAGGAAGGCTTTAATTGAAGTATGGCTTGGTGGATAAGGTGCTTGTTTTCATCATGGATTATTAAGTGCTGTGGATCTGAGTGCAGGGAGGACATGTTCTTGAAAAATGAATCCTTAACAATGGAATAGAATTTTTTCTTGCGGTAGTGGTCGATTGCAGTGTGTTTGGCAATGGAAAAGATCCAGGTCGTTATGGTGCAGCTGCCATTATAATTTGAGCCGGATTTAATAAGCTTGAGGAAAACTTCCTGTGTTAGATCTTCGGCTTCATTTTTGCAGCCTGTAAAGCAGATTAGAAACTTATAAACTTCTTGGTGGTGCTTCCTATACAGCGTTTCGATATTCGGTCTGTTCAATAGCGCCCCTCCTTTTTTATCTTTCAATGGTTAATCGTTTCAATAGCAGAAAGGTTACACTTGGTTTAAATAAGAATTTTATTTATATATACAAGATGCAAACCTGAATCCCCTGTATTTAAAAATGGAAAGTGAAGAGAATGTGGTGGACGGGGGCAAGGAATGATAATGGGAAGAATTCATTTTCTCATCAAAAAAACCGCCATGCTTATAGAGCATGACGGTTTTGGCCTTCCACGGTATTATTATTAGACTGATGCGAAACGAAGCTATACATCGTAAATGTAAGCAAAAAGCTGATAAACCCAGGCGACCATTCTTCTGGAATCAGGAAGTAAATCACCAGAGCAGCCGCCAATGTATAGACTGCTTTGAAATTGTATTGAAAGGCACCAGAAGCAATCTTGGCGAGGTCTTCCTCGGCTATCCTCGCTTTCTTGATATACAAATAGTCAGCTGCAATGACTGCCGAGAGCGGAATGACGAACGCGCCGAGCAGGGAAATGTAGTCCTTCGCATTATCGACAAGTGCTGGAAAACAGCTCAGTACGATCCCGGCTGCACCGAAAGCTAGTGCGCTTCTCACTCTTCCCAGTGAAGGGACGGCGTTAAGCAGACTGTAGCCACCCGTGTAAGCATTACTGAGGTTGATCGATATCATTGAGACCATGGCGCAGATTCCAATCAGGATGGTCAGAAGGATTGACCCGGTCTGTTCTGTTGCAGCAACGAAAGGATTGGAGTTTTGAAATAGCGCGGCACTGAAGGTTCCCAACAGTGCTGTCATGAAAAATCCGAACACATTACCGGCAAACAGCCCCCAGAAGCCTTGTTTTCCGGATTTAGCATATCGTGTTATATCCGAAGAAGCACTTACTCCCGATACGTATTGGACAAAGGCCAGGCTGGCAAAGAACACGAATGGGCCAAAGGAGAAACCTCCTCCTGAAACGAGGACATTGCTTCCGATTCCTTCTGCTGCAGTGGTAATAAAGATAACCAGGATGGCTGCCTGCCCGATCAAGAGGAAAGGCATAAACATCTTCGTCGCTTTCTTGACTGCTTCAAATCCGATTAAAGCCAGGATTGTCATGATCAATGCGAGTGAGATGGCAATCGGAACCAGAGGTAGCTCAAGCCCCGTCGCTTTTTTTACAAGTGACAAGACCACCAAAGTACCGCCGATTGTCTGAACACTGAACCAATACAAGGAAGTCAGGGACCGGACAGGGGAGGCAATCAGCCTTGAAAGTTTGGTACCAATCATGGACCGAATGACATACTGGGCTGGCAGGCCGTATCTTGCCCCTGGCAGCGAGAGGAGTGAGACAAACAAAAACGCGATGCTCCCTCCAAGAAGCGTACTGACTATGGCCCATAACATGGACAACCCGCCTTCCATTACAGCTAAAGCAGGAACCAGAAAGTTCCCTGCATTAACAGAGAAAGCAAGCTGAATGATGAAATATTCAAACCATGTGGTGGTTTTTAAATGCTGTGGAACAGATTCTAATCCTAATCTTTCAATCATCGTTTTTTTCATCTGGAGGACTCCTTCTATCTTCGAAGTAATTCTATTCTATTGTATAGGAAATGGAGTAAAAGTGTAGACTTGAAGTTTGATAACCAAAGGCGCTTTTCTAGAGGCTGTTTCGCGTAGTTTGTGACTGTTTAAGTGAAACGGATTTCCGCTCCAGGCGAACGACTCCGCGGGGCGGGCGGTGAAATAAAAGCGGAAGCGGCCGTTCAGCGACGTACAGATTTTAGGGCTCTCGTATGAGATAAAGGAATCACGAAGAGCTTACGCGATTCGATGATGACTTATCGCAAGGAGAGAGACCGAAATCTGCTAGGCGCTGGCCGCTGGAGCTGGATGAGCCTCCTCGGCTTCGCCTGTATAAAAAGTGGAAGCGCTTTGGTCAGCCCCGACGGGCAAATGTTCTCAAGAGAATAAAAGGCGGTCTTTCCTTTTCTTCTCTTGAGGTTATTTGATCCCGAGGGGCTAGGCGCAGGAACTAGATAGGGGGTCTCACCTGTCCCGCTAGTCCCGCAGGAGATCGTACGCCTGCAGCGAAGATCCTCCTACGTATAGGGGGATGAAGGTAAAAGTGCGTTTTAAATCAGGAATTAATTAGAAAACAACCTTTAAAATAGACTATTCTCATATTTGATTCTGCTTTCGGCAGGGTCTCACTTCAGATACTAAGATAAGATTTACCTCTCTAAACAGATGAGCTGCACATTTTCTTTTGGCTTACCAGTATTTAATGGCGCTATCTTAAGAAGTTAATATAAAATAGCAACAAAGTTTACGAGAAGAGCCTTTCTAAAAGACTGTTGCTTTTGAATGCCGTTTTATCCTCCTCCCCTTGTGTGAAGCAGGAAGCAGGTGTGGAAAATATTTTTGTAGCAGCCCAAATCTTCACGAAAACAACCTAACCTAAAATTGCATGAAGGAACTGAATGATATTACGTTGTTTAAAAGAAGAGGAATATCTTAAAGACAGTTGCGGCTTGTTATCAAGAGGTTTTTCATGAACGAATTCCCCGTTTATAGATAGGGAAAATTCAGGCTTTTCTGTCTAAATGTAAATGCTTACATTTCCTATAAAATTGTTGTGCAATTTAAGAATGATAGTGTTATATTAGTTAAGAAGTTTTACATATGGATTTGAAATGAGGAGGTTTTTTTAATGCGTATCGGAGTACCAACTGAAATAAAAAACAATGAAAACCGAGTGGCAATGACACCGGCAGGAGTGGTAAACCTTACCCAGTTCGGCCATGAAGTGTATATTGAATCCGGGGCGGGCCTCGGCTCTGGTTTTACTGATGAACAATATAAAGCCGCTGGAGGTCACATTGTTGGAAGCGCATCTGAAGCATGGTCCATGGACATGGTCATGAAGGTAAAAGAACCGCTGCCAAGCGAATATTCGTATTTCCGTGAAGGGTTAATCCTATTTACATATTTACATCTGGCTCCAGAGCCTGAGTTAACGAAAGCACTAATTGACAATAAAGTAGTCGGAATTGCTTACGAAACAGTTGAAGCGAACCGCACGCTGCCATTATTGACGCCTATGAGTGAAGTCGCAGGAAGAATGGCTACACAAATCGGAGCCCAGTTCCTTGAAAAAATTCATGGCGGCAAAGGAATCCTTCTATCAGGAGTTCCAGGAGTCATGCGAAGCCGTGTAACAATTATCGGAGGCGGTGTAGCAGGAACAAATGCTGCTAAAATGGCTGTAGGTCTTGGTGCGCAAGTAACCATCCTCGATTTAAGTCCTGAACGTCTGCGCCAGCTGGACGACATTTTCGGAAGCGATGTCCAGACATTGATGTCCAATCCGCTGAATATCGAAAAAGCTGTTGCTGAATCTGACCTTGTTATCGGAGCTGTATTGATTCCTGGGGCAAAAGCACCGAAGCTTGTAACAGAAGACATGATCAAATCCATGATGCCTGGTTCTGTTGTGGTGGATATCGCCATCGACCAGGGAGGAATCTTTGAAACAACAGACCGCATCACAACTCATGATGACCCGACTTACGTGAAGCACGGAGTTGTTCATTATGCAGTAGCGAACATGCCTGGTGCCGTTCCTCGTACATCTACAATCGCACTTACAAATGTTACGGTTCCTTATGCGATTCAAATTGCAAACAAAGGCTATAAAGAAGCGTGCCTTGGCAATGAACCATTGCTAAAAGGAATCAACACATTGAACGGATATGTTACCTACAAAGCAGTAGCAGAAGCGCATGACCTTGATTATTCTGATACAAAAACACTGCTTGATCAAATTTAATGAATGCGAAGGCTGTCCTGTGAAAATGGGACAGTCTTTTTTATCGCTTTCTTTTGCTCCATTGCAGACATATGGGGCGGCGGGCGTCAGATTTTCATGAAAAGCGGGAGCGGCCGTTCAATTTTGCGAGCGGAATAATCAGGAGAAAATAAGGGGAGATTTTACCGTTAACTGCGGATTAGAGCACATTTTGTTGATGAATAAGGGGAGAATTTCCCCTTATTCAAGGTAGAGGTATCTATTTTTTAGTCTTTTAAGTCAAATAAGGGGAAATTCTCCCTCTATTTAAGTTGTTTTTCGGTACTATTCATTCATTAAGGGGAATCTTTCCCTCTATTTCTAGAGAAATCATTTACTTTTAAAAGATGAGAATACAGGGTAGAAAAGAAGGGAGGGTGGAAGAAGGATTTGAGCTGCCAATCAAGAACTAAGTATGTAGAAGCTATGCTTAATGGAGATTTGGCCAGACAGAAAATCCGATGACTATTTATCTGGCAGAATCCAATGGCAGCGCAGTAAACTATTTTACAGGAGGGCTAATAATGAAAATTTCTTATCATGGACATTCAGTTGTTAAAGTAGTCACAGAAAATCATACGATTCTGATCGATCCGTTTATCAGCGGCAACGAACTCACTGACTTGAAAGTGGAAAATGAAAAGCCGGATGTCATTTTGCTTACCCACGGTCATAATGACCACGTCGGTGATACGGTTGAACTGGCGAAGCAAAATGACGCGCTTGTAGTGGCTCCTTTTGAACTGGCTACATACATAGGCTGGCAGGGAGTGAATACCCATCCGCTGCATATCGGGGGAGGGTATGATTTCGAATTTGGAAGAGTGAAGCTGACGCAGGCATTTCACGGTTCTTCTTATGAAACAGAAGACAAACAGATCATTTATACAGGAATGCCGGCTGGAATCCTGCTTACGACAGAAGGGAAAACAATCTACCATGCTGGAGATACGGCCCTTTTCTCCGATATGAAGCTGATAGGTATGCGAAACACCATTGATCTTGCCTTCCTTCCAATCGGAGACAACTTTACAATGGGACCTGATGATGCCGTTTTGGCAGCGGAATTTGTAAACGCCAAAACGGTGGTACCGATCCATTACAACACATTCCCGCCAATCAAACAGGATCCTGAAAAATTTGTTTCCATGTTGAAAGGACAAGAAGGAAAAGTCATGAATGCAGGAGATGTTATTGAGCTTTAATTATTAGGAGAAACAAAGATCCTTTCAGGAACGGGTTCACTTCAGTGGTGCAACCAAGTAAATATCAAAGTAAACGCACTGGATTTCTCAATGAAATTCTCAGTGCGTTTTTTTAGTGTTATAACTAGTGTCATTCGAGTATGGCAGCTTAATCTTATACAAGGGCAGAAATAATTATTTCGTAAGATAAGACTCGATTTTGCGGGTTTTTTAACAAAATAATGGAAACTAAATTAATTTGGTTATCGTCTAATTTTAAAAGATACGTTTGCTGAATAAGCTTCGGTCCCTTGTCAGGGTCAGGTTAGTGAAGGAAAGGTTTTGTTTATTAAATCGAGGAATATCAAAAAAGGATAATATAAAAAGGGGAGAAAAGCATGGATGAAAATAATTATGAAAAAAAGCACTTAAAAAAGCTAGTTGCTTTTAGTTATGTCACTTTTGCATCTCTTTTTTCATTAATATTTTTAATGATAAGCATTTTTATTCTGTTTTTTTCAATGACAGGAATTCTGGATTTTTTATATATTCCATCGCAAATTGCTATTACCTCATTTATTATTTCTATAATTTTTTCAGTTCTAGCTTTAAGGGAGTCATTCGGAAAAATATTGTTAGTGTTTAACGTATTTCTCATGCTATTTATGATAATTTATGGACCTTAAATAATTATAAGTGTCATTTCACTGAACGTGGGCGTTTACTAGGATTTAGAAGTTTTGAATTTTTTGGAGGTGAACTTATTGAAATTTAAGTCACGGAAAGATTGGTGGTTATCAATTATCGTGTGGATACCAATGATATTTACTATGGGAAGTGGTCTTTATGCACTGATAAAACAGCTAACACTCTTGATTTTATAATTGTATTTACTCTTTGTGTAACTCTGCCACTATTTATTTTATGGATGTGGTTAACCACCTATTATTTAGTAGTTGAGAACACCTTAATCATTAAGTTTGGTCCTTTTAAAAAGATTATTCCATTAGACACTATAAAGTCTGTAAGAAAAACAACGAATCCATTATCAAGTCCTGCTTTATCACTAAAAAGGCTGGAAATCGTGTACGGTTACTATAATTCCGTACTTATTTCTCCTATTGATAGAGATGAGTTCATAAAAATCCTTTACACCCGGTGTAAGAATATCAAAATAATATCTTAATTAAGAAATTTACATTCAAATGAAAATTAAATCTTATTCAAGAAACGGATTAACTGAAGTTCGGCTAATTGATTCGTTTTTTGCCCCTTCTTCAGTTATTGGAGCAGGTTATTTGAATAAGGACATTAGTGTACCCCTCAATCTAATTTAAGGCATAAATGAAGAGGGAGCGAAAATATGCAAAAAATAGTCTTTATGTTATTTGTTTTACTATTTTTAATATTAGCTGCTTGTGGGAATTCTGAGTCTAAAATTACTCAATCCGAAGCAGAGTCAATTGTTTTGCAACAGCTCACTGAAGAACTCAGCAAAGACAAAGATGAAATAAAAATAAAATCGGTTAGCAAAGGTTTAGGGAAGTACACCGTCGAATGGGAAATTGACAAGGATTGTGAATTTGGTACTGTTCAAGTAGATAACGAAAGCGGTGCATTGCTAAGAGCTGAGGAATCAAATTGTTAGGCTAATGAAAATTATTAGATGTACTATCTTCAGCTAAAGGTGGCTTTAATGAAAGACAGGCTTAAAAGCAAAAGGCTTAGAGAACTTGCTCTCTAAGCTTTTTTTGTGTGAAATACACTGATTTGGAGTGAAAATAATGTGATTTCCGTTGTGAGTAGGCCTGTTTTTTTTGAAGTTTTCACCTCACAAGTAATCCTGATATCCGTTCAGGGTTAGTGTTTTATTCTAGGAAAATATGATGTAGGCAGAAAAGGGTGAAATTAAAGCAAGGGCAAATGGTAAGCTCTGAGCCAGGCTCAAAGTGATACCTCCACAAAGAAAAAATAATGAGAAGGGATTGTCCCGCATACATATTAAACAAGCTAGTAAAAGGAGGAAGTATATGAAAAAGCAGCGGTATTTAATTTGTTTGTTGCTGGCCGGGATGATGCTCTACTATGCTGTTCCCCGTCTGAATGTGTTTGCGGAAGGGTTGTCAGGCTGGTTCGCCATCAGCTGGCTCGCTTTTGCAGCCATTGTAATAGCCGGTAATTTATCCGGAATGCTCTTTGCCCCGCGGACAATGAAGCAGCAAGGAAAGCAATTGAAAAAGAAGAAAGAGGTCAGAAAGGTTCGTTCTTTTGGCTGAACATTCAGGAGAAAATTGAAACACCAAGCTTTTCACTTTATAATTAAGATACTATTTCAGGCACTATAAGAAGGGTGAAAAGCTTGGCAACTAAACATGAGCAAATAATTGAGTATATTGATACACTCCCCATTGGAGAAAAAATATCCGTGAGACAGATCGCCAAGGCTTTAAGTGTCAGTGAAGGTACGGCATACAGGGCAATCAAGGATGCTGAGACAAAAGGATATGTAAGCACCATTGAAAGAGTCGGGACCATCCGGATTGAAAGAAAGAAAAAAGAGAATATCGAAAAGCTGACTTTTGCAGAAGTTGTCAACATTATAGATGGACAAGTTCTTGGCGGGAGAACGGGGCTTCATAAGATGCTCAATAAATTTGTCATTGGCGCTATGAAACTCGAAGCTATGATGCGTTACACAGAAGCTGGGAACCTGCTGATTGTCGGTAACCGGACAAAGGCGCATGAGCTTGCCTTGAAAGCTGGCGCCGCTGTGTTGATTACCGGAGGCTTTGATACTGAAGAGAATGTCAAAAGACTTGCCGATGAGCTTGAGCTGCCTGTTATTTCGACGAGTTATGATACTTTTACTGTTGCTGCTATGATTAACCGTGCGATTTATGACCAGCTGATTAAGAAGGATATCGTATTGGTGGAAGATATTTTGACTGCAGAAGATCAGACCGCTTTTTTACAAGTGGGTGATACTTTGGAAGATTGGTATGAAAAAAATCAATCCACCTTCCACAGCCGCTTTCCTGTCATTGACCGGAACAGGAAGGTGCAGGGTATGGCAACATCCAAGGACGTAATGGGCCAGGAGAAGAGTGCCGCCATTGAGAAGGTCATGACGAAAAAGCCTATAACCGTTAGAGCAAATACCAGCGTGGCTTCTGCAGCCCACATGATGATTTGGGAAGGCATCGAAGTCCTGCCGGTGGTTGACGACCAAAACAGGCTGCAGGGAATCATCAGCCGCCAGGATGTCCTAAAAGCAATGCAAATGATCCAGCGCCAGCCGCAGGTCGGGGAAACGATTGATGATAACATTACGAGCAATATGACAACTTCCGATACGAAGGATTCCGCTGAGGCAAGCTACCAATTCCCAGTCACTCCGCAAATGACCAACGGACTTGGAACCATGTCCTACGGAGTATTTACGACTCTCGTGACAGAAGCGGCGAACAGGGCGTTAAAGTACTACAAAAAAGGGGATCTGGTTGTTGAAAATATGACCGTTTATTTCATCAGGCCCATTCAAATGGAAAGTGTGATAGACATCCGCCCTAAAGTACTGGACGTCGGCCGCAAGTTCGGTAAAGTCGATGTGGAAGTCTACCATGAAACGGTTTTAGTAGGAAAAGCCATGATGATCTGTCAGCTGATAGATAAACATTAATTACAAAAGCGTAAGCGCCTTGAACAGGCCCGACAGGCAAATGTTCTCAAGAGAAAAAAAGGCGGTCTTCCTTTTATTCTCTTGGGGTTATTTGACCCCGAGGGACTAGGCGCTGAAGCTGGCCGCATCAAAAGCGTAAGCGCCTTGAACAGGCCCGACAGGCAAATGTTCTCAAGAGAAAAAAAGGTGGTGTTCCTTTTATTCTCTTGGGGTTATTTGACCCCGAGGGACTAGGCGCTGAAGCTGGCCGCATCAAAAGCGTAAGCGCCTTGAACAGGCCCGACAGGCAAATGTTCTCAAGAGAAAAAAAGGCGGTCTTCCTTTTATTCTCTTGGGGTTATTTGACCCCGAGGGACTAGGCGCTGAAGCTGGCCGCATCAAAAGCGTAAGCGCCTTGAACAGGCCCGACAGGCAAATGTTCTCAAGAGAAAAAAAGGCGGTCTTCCTTTTATTCTCTTGGGGTTATTTGATCCCGAGGCACTAGGCGCTGAAGCTGGCCGCATCAAAAGCGTAAGCGCCTTGAACAGGCCCGACAGGCAAATGTTCTCAAGAGAAAAAAAGGCGGTCTTCCTTTTATTCTCTTGAGGTTATTTGATCCCGAGGGACTAGGCGCTGAAGCTGGCCGCATCAAAAGCGTAAGCGCCTTGAACAGGCCCGACAGGCAAATGTTGCTTTACCTAAAACCTAAGCGATAAAAAAACCTGCATTCATTTGAATGCAGGTTTTAATAGCCGTTACTGGTTGTCCAGTTCTTGTGCTTCCTTTACAGCCTGAGGCAGAAAATGCTTGTATACTTTCCAGCCCATCCAGGCGCTCCCCAATCCGATCAGGATAAACAGTGCGGCGATGATATAGGTGAAAGTGGTTTGGAATAGAAACAGTTGATTGATTCCGAAAAAGGCGACAAAAAGTCCCAGAGCGATACTGGATTTACCTGAAAGCCATTTTTTCTCGATGAATCTGCTGCTTCTGACGGATTTCACTTTATAGTAAAAATAGAAAGAAAATGAAAGAATGATTAAAAATACTAAAACGGGCATATCTTATATCCTCCAAAATATCGTTGGTTAAGTTCATGAATCTCCTTTTACTATTCTAACGGTATTTCTGCTGGATTCCAAATGAACTTTTTATGTCTAAAAGGAGTTTACTATGAAAGATCAAATTATCGAGATGATAAAAGAATACCAAACCATCATCGTTCACCGCCACGTGAGACCGGATCCGGATGCATATGGGTCACAAGGAGGACTTGTTGAGATTCTAAGGGCGTCTTTTCCAGAAAAAAATATATTTGCCGTTGGGAAAGAAGAACCGACCCTGCATTATCTCAGAAGACTGGACAAAATTGAAGACAGTGTCTTTAATGGAGCTTTAATCATTGTATGTGATACCGCCAACTCAGCAAGGATATGCGATGATCGATACGAGCTCGGTGATAAGCTCATCAAAATCGATCATCATCCAAACGAAGATCCATATGGTGATCTATTATGGGTGGATACAAACGCAAGCTCGGTCAGTGAAATGATCTACCTGTTTTATCAGCATGGAAAAGACCAGGGACTTAAAATGACTGACGAAGCGGCAAGGCTGCTATATGGGGGAATAGTCGGCGATACTGGAAGATTTCTATACCCAAGTACGACTCAGCGTACATTTGATGTGGCAGGGGAGCTTATCCGTTATGATTTTGACCGCAACGAGCTTTATAACAAAATGTATGAAGCCGATCCCCAGGTGCTGAAATTAGAAGGATATGTCCTTCAAAACTATGAGATGCTCCAGCATGATGTCGGCTGCATGACGATTACGAAGGAAATCCTTGAGCAATTCAACCTCGTCCCAGCTGAAGCATCCCTTCTCGTAAGCTCGCTTGGAAACGTAAGAGGAATCAAGGCATGGGTCTTCTTTATAGAAGAGGAGGACCAAATCCGGGTGCGCTTCCGCTCAAAAGGACCGGTGATCAATACGGTCGCCAAAAAGTATAATGGTGGCGGTCATCCTCTGGCGGCGGGAGCTTCCATTTTTGACTGGGCACAAAAGGAAGAAGTTCTGAAAGACTTGATGCAGGTTTGTGCAGAAAATTGATTTAATGAAGAGCAGAAGAGGGGATTCGCTTGGCGATGCCCCTCTGTTTTATTTAGCCGGGGGCTTCTGGAGAATTGCGACTGCACAAAAAAAGAGAAGCAGCCAGCTTTTCTAAAGTCTGTATTCTAAAAGATTGCTGTTTTTGTTTTCCCCTCCTCCGCATTTTATGTAGTTGGAATGCCGTTTGCAGAGTGTTGAGTTTCCTTCTGCCCAGCCTGTATAAAAAGTGGAAGCCTAGGTCAATCCCCTGACAGTTAGATAAACACCCTAGTATAATCAGAAAAACGTCTTATAGTATAGTGATTAGCGAATAAACACCCTATTATAATCATGAAAACGCCTTATAGTATGGTAATTAGCGAATAAACACCCTATTATAATCAGGAAAACGCCTTATAGTATGGTGATTAGCGAATAAACACCCTATTATAATCAGGAAAACGCCTTATAGTATGGTGATTAGCCGAGAAACACCCTATTATAATGGGGAAATTTCCCTGGAGCATAGCGATTAATTGCTAAACGCCCTATTCATACAAAAACAACATTTTGCGAAATCAGCACCCCATAAAGGCTATTAGGTTGCTACGCAAAGAGTTTATTAACTTCCATAGGAAAAAGGCCCGCCACAAAACGAGCCTTAACTGTTTCACTACCCGTCATACTCCAGTTCCAGGAAAATCTGGATAACGGTATAAAAATAGATTTCCTTTATTTTAACTTTGTATCTCTTATCATTGATGCGCAGAGTTTTGTTTTCGATTGTTTTTTTGACAAGATCCTTGTTTTTATAAACAGAATCCAAGTCTTTTGCAAGCAGGGGGCTGAGGTCGGATTTAATTTCCTCCTCTGCTTCAAAGATGCTGAGTGAATCATCAATTCGGTATTGTTTGGCATTGACGATTTCCAGTTTGATGTCCTGGATGGTCAGAAGCTTGCTGTTTTCTTTATTCAGTTCTTTGAAATCCTCCTGCCAATGAGAAAGATCCACTTCCAAGTCATCTATGGTTTTTTGCTGCTTTTCTATGAGAGAGGTCTGTTCTTCCTGGAGGACACCGAACATGAATAAGAAAATGATCCAGCTGATGACCCCGCCGATCAGAGCACCTGCAAAGAATCTCTGCCAAGCCGGGTGCCTGTAATAGGGAGGAATTCTCATGGCGAAATATGCTCCTGTGTCAGCCAATAAATAAACATTGCGGCCGTCTGTGCCCCTCCCATCGCAGCAAGAATAAGAAGGAATTGTTTGAATACCTCTTTGGTCTCGCCGTTCAGGAATCCTTTTTCAAAACTGTAAAGAGTATCAAAGGTTCCGCCGATTGCAGCTATGATGGCCCAGATCCTCAGTATGCTGGAAAGCCGGGAAATTTCCGTCAAGAGCGGCTGGCCTGTCATGAATGCTGCCAGTCCTCCCAGCAGGCAGCCTCCCAGCAGAACCCCCATTGCGATGAAATAACTTTTGAAAAGCTCCGGGAAGAAAGCTTCAGCCATTCTAATCAACTCCGAAAATAGTAGTTTTGTTCTGCTCCTGTCTGAATCACTGACTGCCATTGGCCAAAGTAGTCTTTCTACTTATGTATATGGGACGGGCCGCTCATATATGAAGAATATGAGCCATGAAAAAAAGCGAACATATTTTCTTTTTTCCTTATAGTTTCTTATAATGAAAGGAGGAGAAAGTGAAAAGGAGAGTGAGTGCTCATGTCGTTTGTCCACTTGCAGGTGTCAAGCGCTTTCAGTTTATTGTCGAGCACAGCTTCGGTCAAATCGCTTGTACATAAAGCAGTACAGCATCAGTATCGTGCAATCGCCATCACAGATCGAAATGTGATGTATGGAGTCGTTCCGTTTTATCAGGAATGCGGGAAGAACGGCATCAAACCTATCATTGGAATGACCGTAGATGTAATGAGTGAAGATGAAGAGGGAAGCTTTCCGCTTATTCTGCTTGCAAAAAATAATGCTGGATATCGTAACCTTTTGAAGATTTCAAGTGTGATCGGAACAAAATCCCCGGAAGGAATTCCCCATAAATGGCTGAAAGGGTACAGGGAGGGCCTGATCGGGATTACTCCAGGAATCAAAGGAGAAATAGAACAGCAATTGCTTGCAGGCTCCCATGAAAAAGCAGAGGAAGCCTTTACGAGGATGCTGAAGATATTTGGGGAGGATTCCTTTTATCTGTCTCTTCAAAATCACGGACTGCAAGATGAACGGATAATAGAAGAAGGCATTCAAAGATTAGGGAAAAAATATAAAGTGAAACAGGTTGTAACCAATGATGTCCAATTTGTTGAAAAAGACGATGCGTTCGCACAGGAATGTCTTTTGGCAATCAGGGACGGAGTCAAGCTGGCGGATGATGACCGCGAAATCCTTGAGAATGATCAGTACTACTTCAAAAGCAAGGATGAAATGCTGGAGTTGTTCGGGCGCCATGTCGATGCTCTGGAAAATACGATGAATGTCGCGAATGAATGTAATGTAGAGATAGCTTTTAACCAAAACCTTCTGCCAAAGTATCCTTTGCCCTCTGGTCAATCAGCTGACCCCTATTTAGAAGAGGTCTGCCTGAAGGGGCTTAAGGAACGGGGACTGGAGAATGCCGGCGAATATATGGCCAGGCTGAAGTATGAGCTGTCAATCATTCAAAAAATGAATTTCAGTGATTATTTCCTGATTGTGTGGGACTTCATGAAATTTGCGCGTGAGCAACATATTCTAACGGGACCGGGAAGGGGATCGGCTGCAGGCTCACTCGTTGCCTATATTCTTAAGATTACCGACGTGGATCCAATCGTCCATGGTCTGTTATTTGAAAGGTTCCTTAACCCTGAGAGGGTCTCAATGCCTGATATTGATATTGATTTTCCCGACTACAGGAGGGAAGAGGTCATTGAATACGTGCACCGAAAATACGGAGATCTTCATGTGGCGCAGATTATCACATTCGGGACACTTGCGGCAAAAGCGGCCCTGAGAGATACAGCAAGGGTATTCGGTTTTAATTCCAAGGAACTGGAACAGCTGTCGAAGTTCGTTCCCTCGCGCCATGGCTTGTCCTTGAAATCTGCGTACGACGAGTCAGCGGAGTTTAGAGATTTTATCAATGAATCTCAGCACAAGCAGAGGTTATTCAGCACGGCTCTTAAACTGGAAGGACTTCCACGCCATGCTTCTACCCATGCTGCCGGGATCATCATCAGTGAGAGGCCTCTTGTGGATCTGATTCCCATCCAGGCCGGCCAGGGGAATGTCCACCTGACTCAGTACCCTATGGAGATATTGGAAGAGATCGGGCTTTTAAAAATGGATTTTCTCGGTCTGAGAAATTTAACGATTCTGGACCGGATCGTTACGTCCATCCGAAAGGGAACGGGGAAAAATGTTTCCTTGGATGCACTGCCGCAGAATGACGAAAAAACCTTTCAGCTTCTGAGCCAGGGACGAACGGATGGTGTGTTTCAGCTGGAATCGGATGGGATGAAGAATGTCCTGGTAAAATTGAGGCCGAGCTCATTTGAGGATATTGTGGCCGTCAATGCATTATTCAGGCCGGGTCCCATGGAAAATATTCCGTTGTTCATCTCCAGAAAACATGGAGAGGAAAGCATTGACTACCCACATGAGGATCTAAACGAGATTCTTGGCCTCACATACGGAGTAATCGTTTATCAGGAGCAGATTATGCAGATCGCTTCCAAAATGGCCGGTTTTACATTAGGGGAAGCTGATTTGCTTCGCAGGGCGGTCAGCAAGAAGAAGCGGGATGTCCTGGACAGTGAACGAAAGCATTTCATTGATGGAGCACTAAAGAAAGGGTACACATTCCAAACCGCAGAAGAAATATATGATTTGATTGTCCGGTTTGCCAATTATGGATTTAACCGTTCACACGCAGTTGCCTACAGTATGATCGCCTACCAGCTTGCCTACTTGAAAGCAAACTATCCTTCATACTTTCTTGCGGCACTGCTTACATCGGTGGTTGGGAATGACACGAAGGTATCCCAGTATATTCGTGAAGCGAAACAGAATGATATCGACATCCTTCCGCCATCCATTAATCTCAGCCAGTTTCCTTTCAAAGTGGAAAAAGGAGGCATCCGTTACAGCCTGGGAGCGATCAGGGGCGTTGGTGCCGCAGCACTGAAGGAAATATACAAGGAGCGGCAGGGAAAGCCTTTTGCAGACTTATTTGATTTCTGCTTAAGGGTGTCAGTGAAAGCCGTCAATCGAAAGACACTTGAAGCTCTTGTATTTTCAGGTGCATTGGATGACTTCGGTGAAGACAGATCTACACTTCTGGCAAGTCTTGATGTAGCCATAGAGCACGCAGAATTGGTCCGTCCCCAGGATCAGGAGTATGATCTATTCGAGGAAGAAGAAGCATTCCTCCTTAAGCCGAAGTACACGGAAGTCGAAAGCATGCCTCTTGAGAAAAAATTGGAGTATGAAAAGCAGGTGCTTGGCCTGTACTTGTCCGATCATCCCGTCTCACCTTATGAAGGCCTTTTCAAAGACTTGTCTGCCATAGACCTTTTTGACCTTGAAGCCGGAAATAAAAACATCAGGGCAGGAGTGTATATTACGGCATTGAAAACAATCAGGACTAAAAAAGGCGAGGTAATGGCCTTCATCACAGTAAGTGATTCCAGCGGCGAAATGGAAGGCGTTGTTTTCCCTAATGCGTATAAGCAGTATTCAGCATTGATCAAAGAAGGAAACATTCTGATGCTCGAGGGATCTGTTGAAGAAAGAAATGATAAAATGCAGCTGCTGGTCAACAAGGCATTTTCCATAGAGGAGGTAAAGTCCCTTTCCTCTGAGATCAATAAGAGGCTCTATCTGAAGGTGAGTCACTCCTCCGGGGAAGCCATAGAAGCAGTGAAGAGTATACTGAAGAAGCATAAAGGCAGGGTACCTGTCATCATCCATTTTGATGGAGAAAACAGGACGGTTCAGCTTCCCAATAACCAGCGGGTGAATCCATCGGCTGAATGCCTGCGTGAATTGAAGGAAACTCTGGGAGAGAAAAATACAGTACTGAAGTGATTAGACTCCTTACACGGCAGTTCAAGCAGCAGGAATGTAGCGTATCAATTCCAAGATAACAGGGTATTGCCCGGCAAACAAAACACCACTAGATCATTAACGGGTTCCGCTTTCGAGTACAAAATTTCAAAATTACATCAAAAGGAGTGCCAAATCGTATCGATTTTGACACTTCTTTTTTCTTGATTTAATAGTATTTCCTCCCGGTGAACCTGTTCAATTGGTAATACAAGAGCCCTCCTAAATAGCAAATGACAGAGCTTTTTGTTCTTCAAAATCCGTGCGCAACTGCCGATACACTTTTATTCTACAAATTATCCAACCATTTCGGTTGCTGCATCACTAGATCATCGCGGTGTTTTGTTGATATACACATTTATTTGCCTTTTAGGAAGGGATGTATTGAGGAAGATAGTCCGGGTGGGTATTGGGAAGTATAATTTAAGATGTGGTTTGAGTAAAGGCTGGAAGTAAATTAATAGTATTTCCTTTACTTCATTAAGCATTTATTATATTGTTTAAAGGGAAATGGGTGGTCAGACCACCCGAAAGTTGAATGATTACATTACAATACATTTACCATAAAAGCAGATACTTAAGGAGTGAACCAGCTTGTCATTACGTGAAGAAGCGCTGCACATGCACAGGATTAATCAAGGAAAACTGGAAACGAAATCAAAAGTCGAGGTCAGAAATGCAACAGATTTAAGCCTGGCTTACTCCCCGGGTGTAGCGGAACCTTGTAAAGTGATTTATGACAAACCGGAAACGGTTTATGAATATACGATGAAAGGCAATATGGTAGCGGTCGTGTCCGATGGTACGGCTGTACTTGGACTTGGCAATATTGGCCCGGCAGCCGCACTTCCTGTGATGGAAGGAAAAGCGGTGCTGTTCAAGAGCTTTGCAGGAGTGGATGCATTCCCAATTTGTCTTGATACCAATGATGTGGACAAGATAGTCGAAACCGTTAAATTAATGGAACCGACATTCGGCGGGGTGAACTTGGAGGATATAGCTGCTCCGAATTGTTTTGTGATAGAAGAACGCTTAAAGAAAGAAACCAATATTCCAATTTTTCACGATGATCAGCATGGTACGGCGATTGTAACGGCTGCAGGGCTTGTGAATGCATTAAAAATCGTTGGAAAGAAAATGTCCGAGATCAAAGTGGTTGCCAATGGGGCAGGCGCAGCAGGAATAGCCATCATCAAGCTTCTTCATAATTACGGCGTCCGCGATATCGTGATGTGTGATACAAGAGGAGCAATTTATGAAGGCCGTCCAAACGGCATGAATGACATTAAGGATGAGGTAGCCAAGTTTACGAACCGTAATCGTATTGAAGGAAGCTTGAAAGATGTGATCAAAGACGCGGATGTGTTCATCGGTGTTTCCGCAGCAGGCGCCCTTAATGAAGAGATGGTACGATCCATGAACGAGGATTCCATTATTTTCGCCATGGCAAATCCTGTGCCGGAAATCATGCCGGGGGATGCGAAGGCAGCAGGGGCTAAGGTAGTGGGGACAGGCAGGTCTGATTTCCCTAACCAAGTCAATAATGTCCTTGCCTTCCCGGGAATTTTCAGGGGTGCGCTGGATGTCCGCGCTACCCATATCAATGAAAAAATGAAACAGGCCGCCGTGGAAGCAATCGCAGCGCTTGTTGACGAAAAAGATTTGAATGAAGATTACGTCATTCCAGGGCCATTTGATGCGCGCGTGGCGCCGGCTGTAGCAGCCGCTGTGGCCCAGGCTGCAATGGAAACAGGTGTTGCCAGGCAGAAAGTCGACCCGGAAGAAGTACGCAGAAAAACAGAGAAGCTGGCAGTAATCGGAAAGGGTGAATGACCCAGCAGATGGATTCACCAAAACCGAATTCAAAGGTATTCATTGAAATTGTCAATAGAATCAGGGAAATGATTTCTCACGATGGCTTGCAGCCGGGAGATAAGATTCCTTCCGAAAGAGAGTTGTCAGAACGCCTGAAAGCCGGGCGTTCTTCCATTCGAGAAGCTTTAAGGGCCTTGGAGCTGCTTGGCCTTATTGAAACAAGGCGCGGCGAAGGGACTTTTTTAAAAGACTTCCGCAATCATCATTTAGTCGAGCTGCTAGGGACGTTCATCCTGAAGGACGGCCAGGCAAAAGGAGATGTTCTGCTAACGAAAGAGTGGCTTGAAAAAGAAAGCCTGAGAACCATTTTGGACACCGGAATTAGTATGGAAGCAATTCAGGACTCTCTGGCTGCTAGAGAATTTCGCACAGTGGACAGCTTTCTACGGGAGCTTATCCATCATTCTGGCAATCTTTTGGCAGGAAAGATCTGGTACATCCTGTCCCAATATGGGGCAATGGTAGAGAAAGCAGTGCTGATGGACGATGAGAAGATGGAAGAGTGTGTGGGGCTTGTCAATTGCCTTCTTGAAAAACAAGAAGATGAAATGTGGGAATTTTACTATAAATTGAAAACATGAATAAAAGAGCGTGATTATAGAATAACAGAGTAGAAAATTGTCGAGAAGATGCCGACATGTTCCTACATCATTTTTGATTGTATTGATGTAGAGTGTATGAGAGCAAGTCCGATATAACGCGGGCTGATTATGGTTGGGTAAGCGTGTTGATGGGACCTTCTTTCTATTTTTGAAGGATATTAAAACCAGGTGTCCGCCTGGCATCAAAAACTCATCAGATACATTCACCGCCCTATACCGCAACTATTGAAGCATGTCAGATTATTCGCCCTTAAGGGGCAGGTACTTATACTAGAATGAATAAGGAGGTTTCCCTTTTGCTTAAAGATCTTTTTGTTAAGACAAAAAAGAAGAAGTATGCCACCATTCCATCTGATGCGGCTAAACAGGATGTCCCGGAAGGAATCATGACGAAGTGTCCGAACTGTAAAAAAATCATGTACACAAAAGAACTGCAGAAAAACTTGAATGTCTGCCTGCATTGTGACTATCACCACCGCATGAATGCTTTTGAACGAATCGACAGCTTCATAGATGAGGGAAGCTTTGAAGAACTTGATGCAGGCCTTATTTCGGAAAATCCTTTGAATTTCCCTGATTACATAGAAAAATTGGAAAAAGACCGAAAAAAGACCAATATCAATGAGGCTGTTGTAACAGGTGCCGGGAAAGTGGGCGGCTGCGAGACAATCGTTGCAATTATGGATGCCCGCTTCAGAATGGGAAGTATGGGCTCTGTTGTGGGTGAAAAGATTACTAGAGCAATTGAAGAGGCTGATAGAAGACATTGCCCGTTCATTATTTTCACAGCGTCAGGCGGGGCAAGAATGCAGGAGGGTGTTTTATCTCTTATGCAGATGGCCAAGACGTCTGTAGCATTAAAACGGTTCAGTGATAATGGCGGACTTTTCATCTCAATCATGACCCATCCGACAACTGGCGGGGTCTCTGCAAGTTTTGCATCTCTTGGTGATTATAATTTTGCAGAGCCGGGAGCTTTAATAGGTTTCGCCGGAAGAAGGATTATTGAACAAACAATTAGAGAAGACCTGCCGGAAGACTTCCAAACGGCGGAGTTCCTTTTGAAATATGGGCAGCTGGATGATGTCATTTCACGTTTGGACTTAAAGGAGAAGATCTCGACTATATTGGAGATTCATCAATGGGACGGTGAAGTGACGTGGTAAGTGAAATGGAATTCGAAAAGCCTGTTATACAGTTAAGGAATAAAATAGCGGAATTAAAGGAATTCACTCAGAAGTCTGAAGTGGACCTTTCCTCTGAAATCGAAAAGCTTGAAAAACGACTGGAAAAACTTGAAAACGACCTGTATGAAAATATGAAACCATGGGAAAGGGTTCAAGTTGCCAGACACCAAAACAGACCGACGACTCTGGATTATATCAGTCTTCTGTTTACTAAGTTTCATGAACTGCACGGCGACCGCCTCTATGGTGAGGATGAAGCCATTGTTGCGGGAATCGCAAAATTCCGGGGCCTTCCTGTAACCGTCATCGGGCATCAGCGGGGGAAAGACACGAAAGAAAATATCCGCCGGAACTTCGGGATGCCCCACCCTGAAGGATACCGTAAAGCACTTAGGCTGATGAAGCAGGCAGACAAGTTTGGCAGGCCGATCATCTGCTTTATCGACACCAAGGGTGCTTATCCCGGGAAAGCTGCAGAAGAGCGCGGCCAAAGTGAAGCAATCGCGCGCAACCTTTTTGAGATGGCAGGCTTGAGTGTGCCGGTCATTTGCATTGTCATTGGAGAAGGAGGAAGCGGTGGAGCCTTGGCATTAGGCGTAGGGAATCATATTCATATGCTGGAGAATTCCACCTATTCGGTTATTTCTCCTGAGGGAGCAGCTGCCCTTCTATGGAAAGACTCCAGTCAGGCAAAAAGAGCTGCCGAAAGCATGAAGATTACGGCACCAGATTTGAAAGAACTTGGTGTGATTGATGAAATCATTCCTGAAGTAAGAGGCGGAGCCCATAAGGATGTCAAGACCCAGGCCGAGAGCATCGGCAAAGTACTGAAAGCATCTTTGGAAGAGCTGGTGCCCCAAACGTCAGACCAGTTGATTAAAGGCCGTTATAATAAATATAAAATTATGGGAGAATATACTGTTTTAGATGAATTTTCAAGGGTAAATTCTTAAGCGTGGATACTTTTTCACGCTTTTTCCATTTGGTGGATAAGATTTTCGCTTAGGGTGCTGCTTGCAGATTTCACCCGGATCGTAAGAATGTTCTTTCTAAAAGGCTCTTTTCGTAAACTTTGTTGTTATTTGATACTAATTCCAAAAAAATAGCCATAGTAAGAGGAATGAAAACTGGTAACACCGAAAAGAAAAGAGCTGATCTCTCTCGATTCGATAAGAGATAAAACTCTTAGTATCCGGGGATATCCGAAAGCAACCATATATCCGAAAGCAACCATATATGCGTAAACAGCCTCTAAACGGAGAGAGCAGCTTTTTTCATTCTTGTTTAACAGTTTTTTAGGTGAATAATCATGATGATTTTTGGTATCTTTATAAAATAGCAGCAAAGTTAAAGTGTTAATCGGAAAATGTGATTTAAAGCTGGGAAAAAGAACGAAAACACAAATTTTTACAGTGAAACGCTTTCAGTATTTTGATAATTTCGTCTTTAGGGGATTCGGCTCTATATTCGTTGTGGGCTGGCATTCTTCATGTTATTTTATAAATAATCCCTGGGCTTTTTGCCTATACTAGTAAGTGATAAAATTGCATCCCCGACTATCTTCTTTTTGTCCCCCAAAAGAACAATAACAAAATTAACTATACATAAAGACTTAATAAGAGGTGATTGTGAATGAAAAGAATAGGTGTATTGACAAGCGGAGGAGATTCTCCTGGTATGAATGCAGCCGTGAGAGCGGTCGTCAGGCAGGCCATCTATCAAAACATGGAAGTATATGGGGTCTATCAAGGGTATAATGGATTGATCAATGGAAACATCAAAAAACTTGAACTGGGTTCTGTAGGGGACATCATCCATCGCGGAGGAACAATGTTATATACGGCGCGTTGTGAAGAGTTCAAGACCAAAGAAGGCCAGCAAAAGGGAATTGAACAGCTTAAGAAGCATGGAATTGAAGGGCTTGTGGTAATAGGCGGAGACGGCTCCTACCGCGGTGCGAAAGCGCTGACTGAGCTTGGATACCCTTGTGTGGGTGTGCCGGGAACAATCGATAATGATATCCCTGGAACAGAATACACGATCGGCTTTGATACAGCTTTGAATACGGTAATCGATGCAATTGATAAAATCCGTGACACAGCTACATCCCATGAAAGAACATTCATCATTGAGGTAATGGGCCGAAATGCAGGAGATCTGGCTCTTTGGTCAGGACTTGCAGGCGGAGCGGAGACAATCCTGATCCCGGAAGATAAACATGATATGGATGATGTGGCCCGCCGCCTGAAAAAAGGGCAGGAGCGCGGTAAGAAACACAGTATCATCATTGTTGCCGAAGGTGTAATGGGCGGTGAGGAATTTGCTGCTAAACTCCAGGAAGCAACAAATCTTGAAACTCGAGTATCTGTTCTTGGGCACATGCAGCGCGGAGGCTCGCCTACTGCCTCGGACCGTGTACTGGCAAGCCGCCTGGGATCACGTGCGGTAGACCTTCTTGCAGAGGGCAAGGGAGGAAGAGCAGTCGGAATCGAGAAAAACCAGCTGGTTGATTATGATATCATTGAAGCATTGGCTAAAGAGCATGTCTTAGATTTAAATATGTACAAACTCTCAAAAGAGTTGTCCATCTAATTAACATCGCATTTGGATTTAAAATGACAGGGAATATCCAGGAGGGCGTTACGTAATGAGAAAAACCAAAATAGTATGTACGATAGGACCGGCAAGTGAATCAGTTGAACAATTAACACAGTTAATCGAAGCAGGAATGAATGTAGCCCGTTTAAACTTCTCGCATGGAGACCATGAAGAACATGGTGCCAGGATCCAGAATATTAGAACCGCTGCTGAAAAAACAGGTAAAACAGTGGGAATTCTTTTGGATACAAAAGGTCCGGAAATCCGCACTAATAATATGGAAGATGGCTCAATCGAACTTGAAAAAGGATCTGAAGTGATTGTTTCCATGACTGAAGTGCTTGGGACTACAGAAAAATTCTCAGTGACATATGAAAGCTTGATAGACGATGTACATGAGGGCTCCAAAATCCTATTAGATGACGGACTGATTGGCCTTGAAGTCATTTCTCTTGATAAAGCTGCAGGCGAGATTAAGACTAAGGTCCTAAACTCTGGAACTCTGAAGAACAAAAAAGGTGTCAATGTTCCAGGCGTTTCCGTAAACCTGCCCGGCATCACCGAGAAGGATGCCAATGACATTAAATTTGGTATCGAACAGGGCGTGGACTTCATCGCAGCATCATTCGTCCGCCGAGCTTCTGATGTCCTGGAAATCCACCAATTGCTTGAAGATCATAATGCAGGAAACATCCAAATCATTCCGAAGATCGAGAACCAGGAAGGTGTCGACAACATTGATGAAATACTGGAAGTTTCCGACGGCTTGATGGTAGCACGAGGGGACCTTGGCGTAGAGATTCCTGCAGAAGAGGTTCCGCTTGTACAAAAAGCCTTGATCAAGAAATGTAATGTTCTGGGGAAACCGGTTATTACTGCAACGCAAATGCTGGATTCCATGCAGCGCAATCCTCGTCCGACAAGGGCAGAAGCAAGTGACGTGGCAAATGCCATCTTTGACGGGACCGATGCGATCATGCTTTCAGGGGAAACGGCAGCAGGGGCTTATCCTGTTGAATCTGTGCAGACAATGCATAACATTGCTTCTCGCGCAGAAACAGCACTTGATTTTAAAGATATCCTATCCATCCGCAGCAAGGACAGCGGACATAATATGACAGATGCTATTGGACAGTCTGTTGCGCATACTGCCATCAATCTTTCTGTCAACGCCATTGTTGCTCCGACAGAAAGCGGACATACAGCGAAGATGATTTCAAAATACCGTCCAAAAGCACCAATCATTGCGGTAACAGCTAACGATTCTGTTTCCCGCAAGCTGGCATTGGCTTGGGGAGTATACCCTCAAATGGGCAGAAAAGTTTCTACTACAGACGAAATGCTCGAAATGGCTGTGGAAGAAAGCGTGAATTCCGGATTGATTACTCATGGAGACCGCATCATCATTACAGCTGGTGTGCCAATCGGAGAATCCGGCACTACCAATCTGATGAAAATCCATGTGGTTGGCGATATTCTTGCAAAAGGACAAGGTATCGGGCGCAAGACGGCATTCGGAAAAGCTGTTTTGGCTAAAAATGCAGCAGAAGCAAATGAAAAGGTTCAGCCTGGTTCCATCCTTGTCACGGTGGGCAGTGATAAAGATATGGTCCCTGCACTTGAGAAGTGTGCAGCTTTGATTACAGAAGAGGGCGGCCTGACAAGCCATGCGGCTGTTGTTGGCATAAATATCGGCATCCCAGTCATCGTAGGTGTGGACAATGCTATGTCCCTCCTTCAAGATGGACAGGAAATCACCGTTGATTCTTCAAGAGGTGTCATCTACGACGGACATGCAAGTGTACTATAAATGATTTTTATAAAAGTGGTGTCTCCTTTGGGAGGCACCACTTTTTTAGTGTGTTCTTTTAGCAAAGATTTTGGCTGTTATAAAGTAATGGATTTCCGCTCCAGGCGTACGACTCCGCGGGGCGGGCGGTGAGCCTCCTCGGCTGCGCCTGCGGGGTCTCACCTTTCCCGCTAGTCCCGCAGGAGATCGTACGCCTTCCGCTACAATCCTCCTGTGTAAAGGGGGGAAGGTGAAAACGCATTCTAGAGTTTTATTAATCAAGGCCAGAGCGGCTAGCAGATTTCGTTCTCTCTCCTTGCAATAAGTCATCATCAACTCACTTTTTTCATTGTGATTCCTTTATCTCATACGAGAGCCCTACAATCTGTATGCTGCTGAGAGGGACCTTTCCGCTTTTTTATCAATCCAGCGCCCAGCCCCTCGGGGTCAAATAACCCCCGGAGAATAAAAGGGAAGACCGCCTTTTCTTCTCCGGAGGACATTTGCCTGTCGGGGCTTAACGGGGCGCTTCCGCTTTATATCAATCCAGCTGCAGCGCCCAGCCCCTCGGGGTCAAATAACCCCCGGAGAATAAAAGGGAAGACCGCCTTTTCTTTTCCGGAGGACATTTGCCTGTCGGGGCTTAACGGGGCGCTTCCGCTTTATAACAATCCAGCTCCAGCGCCCAGCCCCTCGGGGTCAAATAACCCCCGGAGAATAAAAGGGAAGAGCGCCTTTTTTTCTCCGGAGAACATTTGCCTGTCGGGGCTTAACGGGGCGCTTCCGCTTTATAACAAAACTGTTGAAAAGTTGTCGTTAGCGGTCATCAGTCTATTGTCTATGAATATGTTATAATAGAACCAGGTTGTCCAAAAAAAATGGGGGAATGAAGATAATGAGATATATGATGTTATTTTTAATAGTAGTGCCTGCACTTGAGATAGGTTTGTTAATTCTTTCAGGTCAGACATTCGGAGTACCCGCGACAATTCTGATGATTATTGCTACAGGTGTCCTGGGCGCTTATCTGGCAAAGAAACAGGGTCTCCAGGCAATAAGGAATGTACAGGAACAAATCAAGTTCGGGCAGGTTCCCGGCGATGCGATAGTAGACGGCCTTTGTGTCCTGGTAGGAGGAGTGGTTCTTCTAACTCCTGGATTCATAACAGATGCCATAGGATTCCTGCTGTTATTTCCGCAAACCAGAAAAATGATCAAGCCGTTTCTTTTAAGATTGTTCAGAAGATGGATTAATAATGGAAACGTTATAATATACCGGTAACAAAAAAGATCCGTTCGCTGAGAACGGATCTTTTTATTATAAATTACAGCGATCACGGCTGTTGAAAAGGGTAATTGCTTTCCGCTCCAGCCGCACGGCTCCGGGGGGTGGCGGCCAGGCCACCTCGTTCATAAAACGGATGCACCATGGTCAGCTCCAACAGGCGCTTCTGCTTTTGTTCTTTTTATTCCCTTATCTCCGGTTTGCCAGTAATGAAATCCCAGAGATCCTGGAAGACTCCGGCATTTCTCAGGGTGGATAAAATCACCAGAGTCACGGGACCAAGGATAAGGCCGAGAAATCCAACCAGCTTGAAGCCGACAAACAGGGCGATAAGTGTTGCCAGAGGATCAAGTCCGATACTCGAGGATAATATCTTTGGCTCCATAATCTGCCTTTGGACGACGACCACGAGATAAAGGACTCCAAGGCCAAGCCCTAATCCAATATTCCCCGTAATCAGTTCATAAATGATCCACGGAACAAATACTGCTCCTGTTCCCAGATAAGGAAGGATGTCCACAAGCCCGATTACCAGGGCAATGGTTATGGCATAATCGACCCGGAGAATCAACAGGCCGATAAGTACGATTACAGCTGTAATGGATATTAAAGTGAATTGTGCCCGGACAAAACCGAGCAAAGCTTTCTTCAAATCCACGAAAACCCTTCTCCCGCTTGCCGCAGCTTTAACGGGAACATACTTGGAGAGTCTGTCTGAAAGATGGTACCAGTCTTTGCTGATGAAGAATGTTGCCAGCGCAGAGAAGATCAATACGGTTGCCGCATTAGGGATCCAGGATACGATATTTGGCAGCTTTTGAAAGAAGTTCTGGATGAACTCACCAGCGGATGAGGCGATTCTTTCTCCGGCAGCCTGAATATTTTCAAGGATGGCTCCTTGCTGCCCGGCCTCCAAATTTTTAAACAATCCGCTGATCTGATGGTAAAAAGGAATAACCTGGCCTGCAATGAAATTTTCAAAGTACTCCACGAGAGTGGTCACATGCTGAGGAACAACATCAGCCAGATAGTTTGCACCTGAAACAATCTCTGTTATCAGCAATGTAATCAATCCTATGAAGAGGGCGATGATCAAGAATAGAGCCAAAGCGACGGCGAGCCCGCGCGGCATTTTAGCCTTTTTTTCCAGGAGATTTACCACCGGGTTGATTAAAAGGGCGATAACCAAAGCAATGATGAAAGGATAGGTTACCTTTGAAATATAGTAAATTGCTATTCCTGTCAGAACGACTACTGCCACAACGAATAGAAAGCGCAAGCAGCGGTAAAGAAATTCCCAATTCATTTACAGACCCCCTGTCAAAAAATTCTGTTTAATAGTATATGTATATTTTAGCCCAGGAAGAAAATGAAAGAAAGTTGAACTTCTTAAGAGAATGGTAGATTTTCTGAAAGAAAGATATTCTATTCAGAATGCCGGATGAACCTTCACTAGGAAAATCTCTTGGAATACGACAGTAAAAAAGTTTTTTCATATACTATCAAAATTTTAAAATTCGGCTATTAATGAAAATATATTTTGTCTGCAATTTAAAAGAAGACAGCCCAACTCTTGGTTTTACTCTTATAGTTAATAGAAATGCAGGGATTATAGATAGATTAGGGTAAAGCGGAATATTATGTTAGGATATAGATAGAAAAGAGGCAATATGTTTTTCTACTAAAATAATTCTTGCAGAAATTAATCCGTTTTCATTCACAAAAGTCAGATAATTGTTTATAATAGAAAATGAAAGCGCATCCCATGCAGGAAACTGATTTTTTTGACATGGTGATGGTGTGGTACTGTGTTGAGCGAGCGCTCGATAGCGTAAGTCTTAAACAATTATATTTACCTTTTGAAACAAGCCATTTTAAGAGACTATATCACTCTTAAAAATATTGTCCATTTCACCAATGGGCGACAGGCAATTATTCAGATAAAGGAGAGGTTTTTTATGACAGCAACCCGTGGATTAGAAGGTGTTGTAGCAACTACGTCTTCAATCAGTTCAATCATTGATGATACTCTTACATACGTTGGATATAACATCGATGATTTAACAAACAATGCCAGCTTCGAAGAGATAATCTATCTATTATGGAATCTTAAATTGCCTACAGCTTCAGAGCTTGATCAGTTGAAAAAAGATCTGGCTGAGAACGCAGCTCTTCCTAAGGAAGTACTAGAGCATTTCAAGATGTATCCAATCAAGGATGTCCATCCGATGGCTGCCTTAAGATCAGCTGTTTCACTTCTTGGATTATATGATGAGGAATCGGATGTGATGGAAGAGGAAGCTAACTTCCGCAAGGCTGTCCGCCTGCAAGCTAAAATCCCAACCATTGTTACTTCATTTGCTCGAATCAGAAGCGGAAAAGAACCAATCGCACCAAGAACTGATCTTGGATTTGCTGCAAACTTCTTATATATGCTGACGGGTAATGACCCTGAAGATATTGAAGTAGAAGCGTTCAATAAAGCTCTTGTTCTTCATGCCGACCACGAATTGAATGCCTCTACGTTCACAGCGCGTGTCTGCGTAGCGACTCTATCAGATGTTTATTCTGGTGTCACTGCGGCAATTGGTGCTTTGAAAGGCCCGCTTCACGGCGGTGCCAATGAACAGGTAATGAAAATGCTGACAGAAATTGATTCGGTGGATAATGTTGAATCAGTCATCCGTGAAAAGCTGAATAACAAAGAAAAAATTATGGGCTTCGGCCACCGTGTTTATCAGCAGGGAGATCCAAGAGCGAAACACTTGAAAGAAATGTCCAAAAAGCTGACTGAGCTGAGAGGCGAAAGCAAATATTATGAAATGTCCACGAAGATCGAAGACATCGTGACATCCGAAAAAGGATTGCCGCCGAATGTAGACTTCTATTCTGCATCTGTTTACCACAGCCTTGGCATTGATCATGATCTGTTTACACCGATCTTCGCTGTCAGCAGGGTTTCAGGCTGGCTGGCTCACATCCTTGAGCAGTATTCCAATAACCGCCTGATCCGTCCACGTGCAGATTATACTGGTCCTGGCAAACAGGAATATGTTCCGGTTGAGCAGCGCGGTTAATATTTTACAAAAAGCTTAATATCTGGTGTAATGACAATGGAAAAGGCTTCAATGCTGCAGCCTTTTCCGTCAACAATAAAGCGGGTCTGGTTCCAAGGTGTTCAAGCCTTGCATCAGTCCCTTTAATATGAAGATGGAGGTAATAGTATGTCTGAAGGTCAAAAAATCACTGTTGAAAATGGTAGCTTGAATGTACCAAATAACCCAATCGTTCCTTTTATTGAAGGTGACGGAACAGGTCCTGATATCTGGGCGTCTGCTTCCCGCGTCCTGGATGCGGCTGTTGAAAAAGCATATAACGGCGAGCGGAAGCTTGTATGGAAAGAAGTTTTAGCTGGGGAAAAAGCTTATAACCAAACCGGCGAGTGGCTTCCAAGTGAAACTCTTGATGCAGTCCGTGAATACTTCATCGCAATCAAAGGACCTCTTACAACACCAATCGGCGGCGGTATCCGTTCATTGAACGTAGCACTTCGCCAGGAACTTGATCTGTTCACTTGTCTTCGTCCGGTACGTTACTTTGAAGGTGTTCCTTCTCCTGTTAAACGTCCTGAAGATACAGACATGGTCATCTTCCGTGAAAACACTGAAGACATTTATGCAGGCATTGAATATGCTAAAGGTTCAGATGAAGTGAAAAAGTTGATCTCTTTCCTTCAAGATGAAATGGGCGTAAACAAAATCCGTTTCCCTGAAACTTCCGGTCTTGGAATCAAGCCTGTATCTGAAGAAGGTACACAACGCCTTGTGCGCGCGGCGATCAACTATGCTATCACAGAAGGCCGCAAGTCGGTTACCCTTGTACATAAAGGCAACATCATGAAGTTCACTGAAGGTGCCTTCAAAAACTGGGGTTACGAGCTTGCTGAAAAAGAATTCGGCGAGAAAGTATTTACTTGGGCTGAATATGACCGTATCAAAGAAGATAAAGGCCTGGATGCAGCGAACCAAGCTCAATCTGATGCAGAAGCTGCTGGCAAAATCATTGTTAAAGATGCAATTGCTGATATCTTCTTGCAGCAAATCCTTACTCGTCCGGCTGAGTTCGATGTAGTAGCTACTATGAACCTTAACGGTGACTATATCTCTGATGCTCTTGCTGCACAAGTAGGCGGAATCGGAATCGCTCCTGGAGCGAACATCAACTACGATACAGGACATGCGATCTTTGAAGCAACTCATGGTACAGCACCTAAATATGCAGGTCAGGATAAAGTTAACCCATCTTCAGTGATCCTTTCCGGCGTGTTGATGCTTGAACACCTTGGCTGGACTGAGGCTGCAACAATGATTACAAAATCAATGGAAAAAACAATTGCTTCTAAAGTTGTTACTTACGACTTTGCCCGCCTGATGGACGGCGCTACAGAAGTTAAATGTTCTGAGTTCGGTACTGCTTTAATCGAAAACATGTAATTTCATATTTAATTCATTTGATGAAAACAGAGTTGGCTTGTTTAATGCAAGCCAACTCTATCATTATTTTTGAATGATTTAAGCCACCTTTGCAGATCACCTTTGACTATACTATTCACGTTCAGCTCGAGTGCTCAGCCATTCAGGCTCAAATCACCCACGTTATCTATTCGGAACATTTGTCTGTAAAGGCTGCACAAGGAGCTAGCGCTTTTGTACTTATATCTTGAAATTGGAGGAGATTCTTATGGCAATCAGACGCAAGAAAATTTCAGTGATCGGCGGCGGATTCACCGGGGCAACAACAGCTTTGATGCTTGCACAAAAAGAACTCGGAGATGTAGTACTCGTAGATATTCCTCAAATGGAAGATCCGACTAAAGGAAAAGCTTTGGACATAGAAGAAGCAAGTCCAGTCCAAGGGTTCGATGCCAAAATCACCGGTACATCGAATTACGAAGATACCAAGGAATCTGATATCGTAGTAATCACTGCCGGGATTGCCCGGAAACCCGGAATGAGCCGGGATGATCTTGTGCAGACGAACCAAAAGATCATGAAATCCGTAACGCAGGAAATCGTTAAGTATTCTCCTGAGAGCATCATCATCGTGCTGACGAATCCAGTTGATGCCATGACTTATACTGTATTCAAAGAGTCCGGATTCCCTAAAAATCGTGTCATCGGTCAATCCGGCGTGCTTGATACAGCCCGCTTCCGTACTTTTGTTGCTCAAGAATTGAACTTGTCTGTGAAAGATATAACTGGATTTGTATTGGGCGGCCATGGAGATGACATGGTTCCCCTTGTGCGTTATTCCTACGCCGGCGGAATTCCTCTTGAGAAATTGATATCTAAGGACCGTTTGGATGCCATAGTGGAACGGACACGAAAAGGCGGCGGAGAAATCGTTGGCCTATTGGGTAACGGAAGTGCCTATTACGCTCCTGCTGCCTCTCTAGTTCAAATGACAGAAGCCATTCTTAAGGACCAGCGAAGAGTCATTCCAGCCATAGCCTATCTTGAAGGCGAGTATGGATTCGATGGAATCTACCTTGGTGTACCGACCATTCTAGGTGGAAATGGCTTGGAGCAGATCATCGAACTGGAATTGGAAGAAGACGAAAAAGCAGCACTTTCAAAGTCTGCGGATTCTGTACGCAATATTATGGATGTATTAAAATAATTATACAAAAAAACCGGATCCAGGCTGCTGGATTCGGTTTTTTTGCTTGTCAATAACGTCAGAATAACAATAATTTAAGTTTGGTGAAAAAATCTCCTTTGTAAGGTTATACTAATAGTGGTAAAATATAAATAGACAGACAATAAAGAGTATTTCTTTTATTCTTAATTGTAAACGGTTACAACGGAGGTGCGCCAGCTATGTTATTAGGTAAAAAACGTAAGCCGGGTAGAAAAATTGATGATATTTCAGTAGGAGAGAAGCTGACACTCACAGAGAAGATTGAGGATAAAGATCTCCTTCTGTACTTAGGTTTGACGAATGATGCAAATCCTTTATACATCCAGCATGACTATGCTTCACAGACTCCATTCAAGAAGCCCCTGGTACCTGCTATCATGCTGACAGGAATTATTAACTCAGCAGTATCAAAGTATTTGCCGGGCCCAGGCTCACATATCATGAAACAGGAACTAGAGTTTCCGAAACCTGTATACCATTATGAGACGATCCAATTCCTTTTTGAAGTGAAGAATATAGACAGCAGCAGCCACTTGGTCAAAATTGATGTGATTGCCACAAATGAGCAGGAAGAGACAGTCATCAAGGGATCAGTGGATGTTTGTCCCCCGCATAAATTAGAGAAAATGAATGGCCATGCACTAGAAAATTTTTAAAGAATTATGAGGAGACTGCCCCGGTTTATGAAGCCGGGCAGTCTTTTTTTGATGGTCTTGAAAACCCTGGCTATGCCGGGGGATGGCCATAGAACTTATACGGTGGTATATAAGTTGCCCTTCATTATTTGTTAGTGATAATGCTGTATAAAAAGCGTTTAAGGAGCATGGAATTTAGCAAAGGGAAAATGATGTATAGATAACGTTCTTCCTTATATGGAATTGATAAAGCAGCCGGCTGATTTGCAGTGTGAGAAAAAGCTACCATGGTGAGACTAAAGTTGGCGTAAGAGTTTTCAACTCGAAGGCATGTTAGAGAGTAAGAGCAATGGAGGATTTTCTTGATAGTTGACGAACACCATTAGCCGAGCGGGATACATCAAACCAAGAAAATCCTCCTTTGATGTACCTCGGTGGTGGAGCGAGATACATCAAACCAAGAAAATCCCCAACTGATGTACCTCGCAGGTCGAGCGAGATACATCAAACCAAGAAAATCCTCCTTTGATGTACCTCGGTGGCAGAGCGAGATACATCAAACCAAGAAAATCCTCCTTTGATGTACCTCGGTGGCAGAGCGAGATACATTAAAACAAAAAAATCCCCTTTTGATGTACCTCGCAGGCGGAGCGAGATACATCAAACCAAGAAAATTCTCATTTGATGTACCTCGGTGGTGGAGCGAGATACATCAAACCAAGAAAATCCCCATCTAATGTACCTCGCAGGCGGAGCGAGATACATCAAACCAAGAAAATCGCCATCTGATGTACCTCGCAGGGGGAGCAAGATACATCAAACCAAGAAAATCCCTGCTTGATGCACCTCTAAGGCGGAGCGAGATACATCAAACCAAGAAAATCCCCATTTGATGTACCTCGGTGGCAGAGCGAGATACATTAAAACAAAAAAAACCCCTTTTGATGTACCTCGCAGGTCGAGCGAGATACATCAAATCAGGAAAATCCCCATCTGATGTACCTCGCAGGCGGAGCGGGATACATCAAACCAAGAAAATCCTCATTTGATGTACCTCGGTGGCGGAGCGAGATACATCAAACCAGGAAAATCCCCATTCTTAATGGAATGTGCCCCGCAAGCCCGCCACCTCCACAAGTCAACAATCATTCAGGCAAGTGAAGAAAGAGCTATAAAAAAGCGAAATAATGACTAATACACGCAATCTTTTTATATGGGAAAGAGTTTGACAATAGGAAATCTGCGATAGACATGGGAATCTCCCTTGTTTTTATATTATAATGAAGTTATAACTAAATAATTTTTGGATGATGGGGTTTTTAATACAGGTATACGGAGGAACACATTAATGAGCAAAAAGATTCTTGTAGTAGACGATGAGCAATCGATTGTCACCCTGCTGAAGTACAACTTGGAGCAGGCCGGATATACCGTCATCACGGCGAATGACGGAGAGGAAGGAAGAGATTTGGCATTAGAACAGGTTCCTGATTTAATGATCCTTGATTTGATGCTTCCAAAGATTGACGGAATCGAAGTCTGCAAGCAGATAAGACAGCAGAAAGTGATGATTCCCATTCTTATGCTGACTGCTAAGGATGATGAATTTGATAAAGTTCTGGGTCTTGAGCTTGGAGCAGATGATTATATGACCAAACCATTCAGCCCGAGGGAAGTGATGGCGAGGGTGAAGGCCATCCTGCGAAGAAGCCAGGCTGTCATAGATGCAGCAGAACATTTGCGTGCAGAACAAAAGGATTACCTGCAAGTTGGGGAATTGAAGGTGTATCCAGAACAATATGAAGCCTATTTCGGGAATACTCTGCTGGAGCTGACTCCCAAAGAATTTGAACTTCTTCTTTATCTGACAGAGAACAAGGGAAGGGTTTTGACGCGCGATCAGCTGCTGAGTGCCGTGTGGAATTATGACTTTGCCGGAGATACAAGAATTGTCGATGTACACATCAGCCATTTAAGAGACAAGATTGAAACGAATACCAAGAAGCCGGTTTATATCAAAACCATCCGCGGCCTCGGCTACAAGCTGGAAGAGCAGAAAGGTTCATGATTAAGTTCAGGTCACGCCTCCTATTTGCTTTGATCATGTTGATCATTGTGGTACTTATTGGGCTTGGCTTGCTTTTAGGCCAGATTTTCAAGAGCTATTATCTTCAATCTTTTAATCATAGAATTGAGAAAGAGGCCAAGCTGGTTGTTAATGAGGTAATCGGCACCCAAGAGCCGCAGTCCATTGCGGACGAACAGATAGAGGAGATCAGCAACCTGCTCGATATCCGTGTCACGATTACCGGTCCCGATGGAAATATCCTGAAAGACAGCGGTCCTTTTGCGGAGATTGATCCAGAGGTTCAAAATGAAGCCATTTATGAAATCACGGAAGAGTGGAACAGCGGACTTCAACAGACGGAATTGCTGAAAAATGGGAATGATGTGGTGAACTATTGGCAGCCGATAGGGGATGGGGAGGAGTCTTCTTTATTAATTTTGGGCTCCCGTGTTGATATTCTGGTGGCGGGTTATAAACAGATATGGGCAGTCTTGTCCATCTCCCTTGGTATGGCACTGGTCGTCATCATCATGCTTGGATCGAGGATTACGGCGCGATATACTAAGCCGATTGATTCAGCTACAGGGGTAGCGATGGAATTGGCTAAAGGAAATTACCGTGCCAGGACCTATGAGGACAGGATGGATGAGACCAGTATGTTAAGTAGATCCATTAATATACTTGCACGGAATCTACAGGAAATGACCTCGGCCCAGGAAATCCAGCAGAACCGATTGACGACCCTGATTGAGAATATGGGAAGCGGTTTGCTGCTGATTGACCATAGAGGATATGCAATTATGACAAACAGGGCTTTCAAGGAATTCTTCTCTATCACTTCAGAACGTTTTGTCAATGAGCGTTACTATGATGTGATCAAGTTTCCAGAAGTCAATAAATTGGTTGAAGAAATTTTCATGACAGAGCAAAAGGTGAGGAAGCAATTACTCCTTCCTTTGCAGATCGAACGTAAACATTTTGAGGTATATGGCGCTCCCATAATCGGGACAAAGGAAGAGTGGAAGGGGATTGTGCTGGTATTCCATGATATCACTGAATTGAAAAAGCTCGAACAGATGCGGAAAGATTTTGTTGCAAATGTTTCGCATGAGCTTCGGACGCCAATTACTTCAATCAAAGGCTTTAGTGAAACTTTACTGGATGGAGCAATGAATGATAAAGAGACAACCAAAGCATTTTTGAACATTATACTGAATGAGAGCGACAGGCTGCAGTCTTTGATCACGGACTTACTGGACTTATCCAAAATGGAAAAGCAAGGCTTCCAACTGCATGTACATAAGGCTGATATCAGTGTGATTTTACAGGAAGTGGTTGCGATTCTGGAGAAAAAGCCGGAGAAAAAAGAAATTCAGCTTACTCTGCATGCAGACGAACCATCCGTAGCAGAAGTAGATTCAATGCGAATGAAGCAGGTGTTCATCAATTTGATTGGCAATGCCATCACTTACACTCCCGCTGAAGGCAAGGTTACGGTTTCGGTAAGTCAAACAGTGTCCACAGTGGTGATAGAGATTAAGGACAGCGGAATAGGAATTGATGAAGAAGAGATTCCACGCATTTTCGAAAGATTCTACCGTGTTGACAAGGCAAGGAGCCGTGATTCAGGAGGAACGGGGCTTGGGCTGGCCATTGTAAAGCATTTGGTAGAGGCTCATGGAGGGCAGATCGGGGTTGAAAGTAAAGTGAACGAAGGAACAACATTTAAAGTGACTCTATTTAAAAAATTCCTTCAGGAAGATTCTGAAAAGGAATAGTTAAAAAAATACTAACTTTACACAGTCTTTACATTATTTTCAACGCAGCTTAATAATAGGCTGTTAGTATACTAAGTGAAAACCCCTTCATCCAAGGAGCCCTGAAAAGGTGAGAACTGACCCCGTTCTCACCTTTTCTATTTTTTATGTGCATTTTCCAGAGTATCCTCTATATTGGCTCAACTATCCACAATTCCCTATGAAGACTCCTTCTCTTTTCACTTAATATGGATAATTTTTTGTAATGCCCCTGAAACTTTTTTGTTATTTAACCGTATAAAAGGTATCGAGATAGAGAGGGGTATGGAAATGAGCCTGAAGCAAATTTATAAGGTTGCCGGAATGATAGCGGGGGCCATCGTTTTGATCGTTGTTCTTTTTACAACATGGTACACAGTGGATGAATCCGATCAGGCAATCGTTCTGACGTTCGGAGAGGCCGGGGAGCCGATAACAGAATCCGGTCTTAAATTCAAAATGCCATGGCCGATTCAGACTGTGGAGAAATTATCAAAAGAAACGTTCAGCCTTCAGTTCGGCTATGAAGAAAAAGATGGGGAGATTGTTGAGTTCCCTAAAGAAACTAAGATGATCACAGGAGATGAATACATTGTCCTGGCTGATATGGTCGTTCAGTGGAAAATTACGAACCCTGAAAAATATTTATTCAATGCCGAAGATCCTAAGGAAATTTTATATGATGCGACTTCCTCTTCATTAAGAAGTATCATCGGAAGCACGGAAATTGATGAGGCGTTAACTTCCGGGAAAGCAGAAATAGAAGCCGAGGTCAGAGATTTGCTTGTTACACTGATTGATAAATATGATATTGGCATATCTGTCATTGGAGTAAAGCTCCAGGATGTCGAGCTGCCGAATGAGGATGTCCGAAAAGCTTTTACAGATGTAACGGATGCAAGGGAAATGATGAATACCAAGATCCATGAAGCCGAAAAGTATCAAAATCAGAGGCTGAATGAATCACAAGGTGAAAAGGATGCTATCCTATCACGTGCAACAGGTGATAAAGCTGCCAGAATTGAGCAGGCACGTGGAGATGTAGCAGTTTTTGATAAATTATATGCAGAGTACAAAGGAAATTCAGAAATTACCGAGCAGCGTCTCATCTTGGAAACGCTTGAGCAAGTTTTACCGGAAGCCGAAGTTTATATTATGAACGATGATGGAAACACAATGAAGTATTTTCCGATTCGTCCTTTAGAAAAAGAAAAGCCTGTTCAAGGTCAAGAAGGGAATGCTAGTAATGAGTGATTCCAATATTACCAACTTGAATGATACGAAAAAACCTGAGATACAATGGAGAAAGTATACGAAGCTGGGAATCTTTTTAATAGCGGCTATTGCAGTCCTGCTTCTTATTATCCTCAATGTTTTTATTGTTAAAGAAGGAGAATACCGGGTGATACGCCAATTTGGTGAGGTAGTAAGGATTGAAGAAGAGCCTGGCCTTAGTTATAAGATCCCGTTCATCCAGTCGGTCTCTACTCTTCCTAAATATCAAATGACCTATGATGTCTCAGAAGCAGAAATCAATACGAAAGACAAAAAAAGAATGATGATCGATAACTATGCCGTCTGGAAAATAGAAGATCCGAAAAAGATGATTTCCAATGCGAGAAACGTCATTAATGCTGAAGCCAGAATGGAGGAATTCATTTATTCTGTTGTCCGGGCTGAATTGGGGAAATTAAACTATGTCGAAATTATTAATGATGAAAAATCAAGTCGAGGCAGCCTCAATGACAAGATAACAGAAAGAGTGAATGAACTTCTTGCTAATGGGAACTTTGGCATCACTGTAAAGGATATAAGAATGAAGAGAACCGACTTGCCGGAAACAAATGAAAAAGCTGTATACACAGCAATGATTTCGGAGAGGGAAAAGACAGCCCAGGAATACCTGTCCATGGGTGATGCTGAGAAGCAGAGAATCATGGCAGATACAGACAGAGAAGTCACTGAACTGCTTGCTACTGCGAAGGCGGATGCCAATGTCATCAGAGCAGAAGGAGAATCTGAGGCAGCTAAGATCTATAACAGCTCTTTCTCTAAGGACCCTGAATTTTACCAGTTATTTAGAACTCTTGAATCTTACAAAAAAACAGTGGATGGAGAAACTGTTCTAGTACTTCCATCTAACTCTCCATACACACAATTGTTAAGCGGCTATACCGAATAATAAGAAATTTTATTAGAAGGCCCGCGCCCGCAGCGGCCGATACCGTTATTTTTCCTTTCTATTCTGAACATGATAGAATGAAGGAAAGATAGCGGTTTTTTGTCGTTATAAATTGCGGCTGTTTTAAAAGTAATGGATTTCCGCTCCAGCCGCACGACTCCGCGGGGCGGGCGTTGAGCCTCCTCGGCTTCGCCTGCGGGGTCTCACCTGTCCCGCTAGTCCCGCAGGAGGTCGCGCACCTTCCGCTCCAATCCTCTTGAGTAAAGAAGCGTCAGGTGAAATACTATTAAAAAACAATAATCCTTTAGAATTGAATAAGAAAGTAATCTCTGCTGCAACATCCCCTACGTACAAGCGGGATAATATTCATGATCATAATCTTTTAGAAAAACATTTATTTTCGACCGGAGGAGAAAGGTTATTTACCTATGTGTGTGGACTAGCCCTCTCCTGCCATTTGCTGCTTAAATGAAATAGAAAAATTCTTGATCCGGGAGGTTCATACATGAAGAAAAAGTTAATGTTGATTGACGGTAACAGTATAGCTTATCGCGCTTTTTTTGCCCTGCCATTATTGAACAATGATAAAGGGGTACATACAAATGCAGTCTACGGCTTTACTACCATGCTGCAAAAAATAATGACAGAAGAAAATCCTACTCATATCCTGGTTGCATTTGATGCCGGGAAGACCACTTTTAGACATAAAACATTCGGCGAATATAAAGGCGGCAGACAGAAAACCCCGCCAGAACTGTCTGAACAATTTCCTTATATAAGAGAACTGCTGGACGCTTATCAAATTCCAAGGTATGAGCTGGAGAATTATGAAGCGGATGATATTATCGGGACTCTTTCCCTTCAAGCGGAAAAAGATGGATACGAAGTGAAAATCATTTCCGGAGATAAAGACTTGACCCAGCTTAGCTCTGAAACCACGACAGTCGGCATTACCCGGAAAGGCATCACGGATATCGAGATTTACACTCCGGAACATATCATGGAGAAATGGGAAATCACACCTGACAGAATCATTGATATGAAGGGCTTGATGGGGGACAGTTCCGATAACATTCCTGGAGTACCCGGCGTTGGCGAGAAAACAGCCATTAAGTTATTAAAGCAATTCGGGACCCTTGAGAAGCTGCTGGAATCCATTGATGAAGTCAGCGGTAAAAAGCTCAAAGAAAAGCTTGAAGAGAACAAGGACCAGGCTGTGATGAGTAAAGAACTAGCCACGATCCTTCGTGAAGCGCCGATAGAGGTTTCTCTTGAGGAATTGAACTATGAAGGAAGCGACGACAAAAAGTTAAAGGAATTCTTTAAGGAGCTTGGTTTCAATTCCCTTCTGGAAAAGATGGGAGAAACAGTGGAAGAGGAACAGGATCTGCTGGATGTTTCTTTTGAAATTTTATCCGAAATTAAGGACGAGCACCTTAAAGAGGAGTCTTCTCTCTATGTTGAAGTGATGGAAGATAATTATTTCAATGGTGATATTGCAGGCATCACCATGAGAAACAGCAAAGGAAACTACTTCTTCACTCTGAAAACAGCCTTGGAGTCAGATGTATTCAAGGAATGGGCGAGGGATGAAAACAATAAGAAATCTGTCTTTGATGCGAAGAGGTCCATCGTTTCCTTGAGGAGACAGGGGATCGAATTGAATGGTATAGAATTTGATTTGCTGATTGCTTCCTACATTTTAAACCCGGCTGAATCTGCCGATGATTTTGCTGGTGTAGCGAGAAAACATGGTGCTTCTGCTATTGAGTCCGATGAAGCTGTCTACGGAAAAGGGGCAAAAAGAAAGGTTCCAGAAGAAAATAGATTGGCAGAGCATCTGGCAAGAAAAGCTAACGTGGTTTTTGAATTGAAAAGTACATGCGAAGAAGCTTTGGAGAAGAATGACCAGTATCAGTTATTTACCGATTTGGAACTTCCGCTTGCCATCATTCTTGCTGAAATGGAATACACAGGGGTTGCTGTGGATACGGAGCGATTGAGAGAAATGAAGTCTGAGCTGGCTGAAAGGCTCGATACACTGGAGAAGAAAATTCATGAACTGGCTGGAGAGGAATTCAATATCAATTCCCCGAAACAGCTTGGAGTCATTTTATTTGAAAAGCTAGAGCTGCCCGCAATCAAAAAAACGAAGACCGGCTACTCTACTTCTGCAGATGTATTGGAAAAACTGCAATCCAAGCATGAAATCGTAGATCATATCCTTCACTATCGTCAGCTTGGAAAGCTGCAATCAACTTACTTAGAAGGTCTGCTGAAGGTCATCCATGAGGATACAAATAAAGTGCACACCCGATTCAATCAAGCACTGACTCAAACGGGAAGACTCAGTTCAACAGATCCGAACTTGCAAAATATTCCAATCAGACTGGAAGAAGGCCGGAAAATCAGGCAGGCGTTTGTTCCTTCTGAAAAAGGGTGGCTCATGTTCGCTGCGGACTACTCTCAAATTGAATTGAGGGTGCTCGCTCATATCGCAGCCGATGAAAAACTGATCCATGCATTCCGGGAAGGGATGGATATCCATACAAAAACAGCGATGGATGTATTCCATGTAGAGGCAGACAATGTGACCTCCAACATGAGAAGGCATGCCAAAGCCGTTAACTTTGGGATTGTCTACGGAATCAGTGACTTTGGTCTATCTCAAAGTCTGGGCATTACAAGAAAAGAAGCAGGAGAATTTATTCAAAGGTACCTGGACAGCTACCCGGGGGTTAAGGAATATATGGATGATATTATTGGCGAGGCGAAGCAGAATGGCTTTGTTAAGACACTGCTCCAAAGACGCAGATATATCCCTGAAATCACGAGCCGGAATTTCAACCTGCGCAGCTTTGCAGAAAGGACAGCAATGAATACGCCGATCCAGGGAAGCGCCGCGGATATTATCAAAAAAGCGATGATCGAGATGGCGGAAAGACTGGAGAAAGAGAAACTTCAAACACGCCTGCTTCTGCAAGTGCACGATGAATTGATTTTTGAAGCACCAGAAGATGAAATTGAACGTTTAAAGGAAATCGTACCGGAAGTCATGGAAAATGCCATTGAGCTGGAGGTTCCATTAAAAGTGGACTATTCTTACGGCCCGACATGGTACGACGCAAAATAATGATGAGGCGGGTGATCTGATTTGCCGGAACTGCCAGAAGTGGAAACCGTCAGAAGAACACTGGCTGAATTGGTTACAGGAAAAAGAATTCATTCAGTTTCAGTTTTTTGGCCTAAAATGGTCAAGCTTCCTGACGAAGTGGAAGAATTTAAGATGTCTCTGCAAGGTGAAACCATTCAGGGAGTCAACCGCAGGGGGAAATTTCTCATCCTGCAGACAGACCACTATTCCCTGGTATCACACTTGAGGATGGAGGGCCGATATGGTGTTTTTCCAGGGGAAGAAGCTGTCGATAAGCACACCCATGTCATTTTTTATTTTGAAGACGGCACAGAATTAAGATATAAGGATGTCAGGAAATTCGGAACCATGCATTTATTTCCAAAAGGAGAAGAACTCTTGCATTTACCCTTGTCTCAGCTGGGACCAGAGCCTTTCTCAACGGATTTTACAATAAAGCATCTCACTGAGAAACTGGCCAAGACGGAGCGTGCAGTTAAGGCGGTCCTTCTGGATCAGACTGTGCTGGTCGGGTTGGGGAATATCTATGTAGACGAGGCCCTCTTCAGAAGCGGGATACACCCAGCGAGAAAGGCAAAGACCATCAAAAAAACTGAAATAAAAAAGCTGCATAAGGAAATCATCGATACGTTAAGTGAAGCGGTTGAGCAGGGAGGCAGCACCATCCGCTCCTATGTGAACTCACAAGGACAAATCGGAATGTTCCAGCAGCAGCTGTTCGTTTACGGTCGAAAGAACGAAGAATGCAGAACATGCGGCAAAACCATCGAAAAAAATGTAACGGCAGGAAGAGGCACACACTTCTGTCCAAACTGCCAGAAGTAAGGGCTGAATGATTTGGCTGATATAAGCAGGATAATAGGTTCTTAACACCTGATAAGCTTTCTCCATATACTAACGTAGCTATGAAAGGTATGGAGGAAACCGGATACCAGCAATCCTGGTTGCCATCCTCTTGATTTATAAAAGGAGGAGGAGCTTAACATCATGAGTGGGACACTTTTATTATTCATGCTTGCGTTCGCCGTAAGTCTTGACAGCTTCAGCACCGGCCTGACTTATGGCCTCAGAAAAATGGGGATGCCGCTAAGGTCCATTGTGATCATTTCGGTATGTTCTGCCGGCTCACTGCTGGCCGCAATGTCGATAGGAAGCTCAGCGGAAAATTTCCTGTCAGAAGGAGCTGCCGATAGGATCGGCGGGCTCATCCTTATTGCTATCGGTGCTTTTGTGCTGCTGCAATTCTTCACATCCAGAAAAGATACAGTTGTAGATGAAGAGAAAATCTTATTTAATTTCGAAATAGAATCGATCGGGCTCGTAATCAACATTCTTAAAAGGCCGATGGCGGCAGACTTTGACCGATCAGGCACGATTACAGGCGTGGAAGCGATCATGCTGGGCCTCGCTCTTTCTCTTGACGCCTTTGGTGCAGGTATTGGAGCGGCTTTATTAGGCTATTCTCCTTTGCTTCTCGCTTTTTCAGTCATGATGATGAGTATTGTGTTCCTGTCGGCGGGCTTGAGAATCGGAAAGAGCTGTGCCCATATGGGATGGGTGAAGAAAGTATCTTTTCTGCCGGGAGTGCTTTTAATACTGATTGGCGTGCTGCGGTTCTGAATGGAAGAAAGGATGACTGATAATGACATCAATTATCGGCCTGACTGGCGGGATTGCCAGCGGGAAAAGTACAGTATCCAGCCTTCTTGCCCAAAAAGGGTTCACAGTGGTGGATGCAGATTTGGCTGCAAGGAAGGTCGTGGAACCCGGAGAGCCAGCTTATTTAAAAATAGTCGAGACATTTGGTCAGGACATTTTAAATAAGGAAGGAACCCTGGACCGTGCTGCTCTCGGAAACATCATATTCTATAATGAAGAGCGCCGGAAAGAACTGAACGGGATTGTGCATCCTGCAGTGAGAGCCGAAATGCTCGCTGAAAAAGAGAAAGCCTTTGAAAATGGAAAGCAGACTGTCGTGATGGATATTCCATTGCTTTTTGAAAGCAATTTAACTTGGATGGTGGAGAAAACAGTTGTTGTGTATGTAGATCGAGATACCCAATTATCCAGGCTTATGTTGAGAAACAGATTGACAGAGGAAGAAGCAGAAGCCAGGGTGAATTCCCAGATGAGTCTGGACGAGAAAAGAAACCTGGCAGATGCTGTGTTGGATAACAGGGGAACCATTGATGAAACGGGCGTTCAATTGGATGATCTTCTTGTCCGATGGAACTTAACACCGTAATTTTGAAAGGAAGCTGAACAATCAGCTTCTTTTTTGTTTGATTTTATGAATTTCACCTTTGAGGATAGTTTTAACCTTATATACATGTCGAACTTCAGCCTGGTCCCTCTGGGTCGAATAAGTGCCTGAGAATAAAAGAAAAGCTCCTTTATAAAACTTTGATAGTAGTTTCAGAGATACCCTTTTAAAAATGATGCAATAGAGAAACGTACCAATTACTCATGGAGTCAGGAAGATAATGGCTTGATTAGCTTGGAAACGTACCATTAAGTCAAAGAGCTAAGAAAATAATGGCATGATAATTTGAAGAAGCAGCTACAATTTTTATGAATAGAGCGAAAACGAAAGACCACGCTTTTTCCTTTAAGCACATTTACTGGTCTAGGTGCTGTTCTTTTAAGATTTTAAAAGAGAATGAGGAATTTCATGAATAGATCACTCATATTTTAATAAGGCAGCTTTACAGCCAGACTAATTCAGGCAAGCTGGGCAAAACAACCTTAGTAAACTTTGTGTTCGGGAAAAGGCGTTAAGAGCCCTGTGGATATAAAATTCGGAATAATTAATCATTTAAAATATGCAAATTAATCATTCAGTTTTTTGGTAAATATGTTATACTAATGCTAACTGAAACACATAAAAAGTATAACGTTTATATAGAGGGGAGCCGGATTAATGAAGGCGAAATTGGCAATCAACGGTTTTGGGCGTATTGGGAGAATGGTATTCAGAAAAGCGATATTAGATGAGAATATTGATATTGTAGCAATCAATGCGAGCTATCCTCCAGAAACACTGGCTCATTTAATTAAGTATGACACAAATCATGGCACATTCAACGCAGAAGTATCAACTGAAGAAAATGCCATCATTGTGAATGACAAACGCGTTCAACTAATCAGCAATCGCGATCCAAGAGAACTTCCATGGAAAGATCTTGAGATTGATATCGTAATAGAAGCAACAGGGAAATTCAACTCGAAAGAAAAAGCTAGCCTGCATCTTGAAGCCGGTGCTAAAAAAGTAATTCTTACAGCTCCGGGGAAAAACGAAGATGTGACGATTGTGATGGGCGTGAATGAAAGCGCTCTAAAAATTGAAGAGCATAGCATCATTTCAAATGCTTCCTGTACTACAAACTGTCTTGCACCTGTAGCGAAAGTGCTGGATGAGCAGTTTGGTATTGAAAATGGCTTGATGACAACAGTTCATGCCTACACGAATGATCAGAAGAATATCGATAACCCTCATAAAGATTTGAGAAGAGCAAGAGCTTGCGGTCAATCGATTATCCCAACAACGACGGGTGCTGCGAAAGCGTTATCATTGGTCCTTCCTCAGCTGAAGGGCAAGCTTCACGGAATGGCTTTGCGTGTTCCTACACCGAATGTATCGCTAGTCGACCTGGTTGTTGATGTAAAAAGAGAGGTTACAGCGGAAGAAATCAACGAGGCGCTGATCACAGCTTCTCAAGGGTCGCTGGAAGGAATCCTGCAGTTTACAACAGAACCACTGGTATCTATTGATTTCAATACAAATCCTCATTCCGCGATTATCGATGGCTTATCCACTATGGTCATCGGTGACCGCAAAGTGAAGGTACTCGCATGGTATGACAATGAGTGGGGCTATTCCTGCAGGGTAGTGGACTTGGCTAAGTATGTTGCGCAGCAGCTGAAATCTAGTGTGAATGTATAAAAGTTTTCGAGAAGCCGGGAATTGTTTTCCCGGCTTTTTTGTGTTCTACAAAGAGCAGGGGCGGGCTTTCGAGGCTCACTTTTTAAAATGGAAAACCGAGAAATGCTCTGCTGCAGAGGGGAGTTCGAATTATATCAGGGTGATTAGTGCATAAACACCCAGCTTCAGAGGGAAACCGGCAAAGGTGCAAGGTGATTAGAGAGAAAACACCCTGCTTCAGGGGATCAGCAAATTAACATGGTGATTTATGCGCATATAAAGCCCTTCGCAAATCATCAATATTAAAATAACTCTAGAGCTCCGTGCAATCAGTAATAGAACACTGACTAGGGGATGAGTGAAATTCCGGACTAACGGGAAAACACATAGTAAGGGCTGAAGACAAAACGGAGAAAGCTTGGATCATCTTGTCCGAGGATGTGAAATATCTGAAAACCTTTTCGATAGGAATCTTAACTGGTCTCGCTTCACCCAAAAATCAATCAAAGAAAATATTTAACTTTTTTTATTGCAAATCTGATTTAAACAAAGTATACTATTTTTCGTGAACTTCTTGAACGCAATTGTAATTATTGTTAACTACTTAAAGGGTTAGGACCTCTTCGGACTAACTTTCCCCCGTGGTAGTTATTATGTTGCCGAAGGATAGGTTCATTTTGACGAAAAAAATTATGTCAAAGGGGGAAACAAGAAATGGAAACAATGGGTAGACATGTAATCTCTGAATTATGGGGTTGCGATTTTGACAAGTTAAACGATGTAAATGAGATTGAAAGAACGTTTGTAGATGCTGCATTGAAATCAGGTGCAGAAGTTCGCGAGGTGGCCTTTCACAAGTTTGCTCCTCAAGGTGTAAGCGGAGTGGTGATCATTTCAGAGTCTCACTTGACGATTCACAGCTTTCCTGAACATGGTTATGCGAGCATTGATGTATATACATGCGGTGATCTAGATCCTAATATCGCTGCTGATTATATAGCTGAAGCCCTAAATGCACAAACACGCGAGAATATCGAATTACCGCGCGGCATGGGTCCTGTACAAGTGAAACAATCAAAAGTGAACGCATTATAAAAAATCACGGAGCCTTCTAATTCTTAGAATGGCTCTTTTTTGTGAGTAAGATTGACTTTTCAGGTTGGGGAACTTTTCGTGTAAGATCTAATCTAGGCGCCTGTGTGTATTAATGTTCCAGTGTAAGCGCACTAGGATCGGTGCTTGCTGGTTATGGTTCTGACTAATCCCATCGTATTCTTACTACTAGATGTTATTACTTGATATATGTCTAAAAGCAAAACGCTCATCACGACCGAAGTCCCTCCAACTTCATACATATCTCAGCGAAAATCCCTCCCTCCCGACCGAGACAGCCCAAACTTCATACAGATCTCAACGAAAATCCCTTCCTCCCGACCGAGACAGCCCCAACCTCATACATAACTCAGCAAAAATCCCTCTCTCCTGACCGAAGTGCAGCCAACCTCATACATATCTCAGCAAAAATCCACCACTCCCGACCGAAGCAGCCCCAACCTCATACATAACTCAGYAAAAAACCCTCTCTCCTGACCGAAGTGCAGCCAACCTCATACATATCTCACCAAAAATCTACCCCTCCCGTCCGAAGTCCCTCCAACTTCATACATATCTCAGCGAAAATCCACCTCTCGTGACCGAAGTGCCGGCAACCTCATACAGATCTCAGCGAAAATCCATCCCTCCCGACCGAGGCACCTCCATCTTCATACAGATCTCTACAAAAATCCATCCTTCTAGACCAAAGATGCAAATTGTTCTGTCCGGACTTAAAGGTGCGCTTGCGCTTTTGGTCTTTCTTTAGGTATATACACCTCTAAGAAGCAAGTATTGAACAAAGTCTATCACTTTGGGTGGGGAATGCTTTTTTTAAGTGAAGAATTTCGGTACAATAAGAGCAGGAATATTTTTTCGGAAACTAATAGATCTCGACGGGGAACCTGCGGGATATTTGAATGAAGATAGCGAGGGAAGAAACTTGGGAGTATTTACATCTATCATGACTATATTTAAATCGGATGTCGAAACATCGGACAGCACTCAGGATAAAGCAATTCAGACCCATTACTATAAATCTGCTCAGGATAAGGTTTTTCAGGCGGTTTTGGACTTGTTTGCATCAGGCGGGTATAAAGTGATTGCCGAGTCGAGGGAACGCGGGGAAATTACAGTAGAGAAAGGCGGGTTTCCCGGTTATTTCATCGTTGTAACGGCCATAAATGTTGCACCATTTGAATCAGCAGTCGACTTCAAAATCAGTGCAGAGAAAAAGGTGCCGGGCTTGTATCCGAAGATGAAGCAGGAAATCGCTTCTTTTTATAAAATCTTGGACAGCAGATTGAAAAGGGCATAAATTCCATCTTGTGATTGAGCGTCCGGTTATATATTATTTAAGTAGATAAACAAAGCGTAGTCCGATTGTGACAAAGATTCGGAGCTGATATTATGAAATGTCCATCGTGTAAATATAATGGAACGAGAGTGGTTGACTCGCGTCCGGTTGACGAAGGCCGGTCGATCAGAAGAAGACGGGAATGCGAAGTTTGCTCTTATAGATTCACAACTTTTGAAAAGGTGGAGGAGTATCCTCTCATCGTAGTCAAAAAGGAAGGGATCCGTGAAGAGTTCAGCCGCGAGAAGATGCTGAGGGGTCTTATTAAAGCGTGTGAAAAGCGCCCTGTCTCCTTGGATACTCTTGAAAGCATCACGGGAGATATTGAAAAAGAACTGAGGAATGAAGGGTCATCTGAAGTTCAATCGGAAAAAATCGGTGAACTTGTTATGGACCGCCTTGCGAAAGTGGATGAAGTTGCCTATGTCCGCTTTGCGTCTGTTTACCGCCAGTTCAAAGATATTAATGTGTTTATAGATGAGTTAAAGGATTTGATTAAAAAAGACTGACTGTGTATGAGCTGAGTACTTCTTGGCTCTTTTTCTCTTTGTTACAGGGCACCCTCCGCAAGTCGTCGTATTTGGAAAGGTAAGGAGATCAAATGAAGAATCACTGGAATAAAATTCAGCCTGTCGACAGGTATACGGTATGTCTAAACGGCGTTATTCAGGAATATGAACGGAAAGCTGTCACATTCCTATATCAGCCGCTGATAGGTCCGATATGCTACAGCCTGTATATGACCCTGTTAAATGAGGTAGAGGAGAACAGGCTGAACTCCGAACAATCCACTCATTATCACTTGATGAATTTTCTTTCTTCCAACCTGCCTGATGTTTACGAGGCGAGAATGAAGTTGGAGGGCATCGGATTGTTGAAGACGTATGAGAAACAAGGTGGAGATCCTCGGGATTTCATTTATGAAATCCAGCCTCCGCTGTCTCCTCAGCAATTCTTTTCTGATGGAATGCTGAATGTATACCTTTTCAGGAAAATCGGGAAGACCCATTTCAACCGTTTGAAGAAATTCTTCTGCGATGAAGAAAAGGATTTGTCACATTATAAGGAAGTCACTAGGTCATTTCAGGATATCTATACTTCCAGCCAATCGATTAACCTGCTCGATGATGAAGCCGAAAGTGCAAGCTCGCTATCTGAAGGCAAAAGGTTTACGGAGCCGCAAAGTTCGCCCGGTGTTCCAGTTGACACCATAGATTTCGATTTTGACCTGCTGCTTGCCGGACTTTCCCAGAACATGGTTCCGAGGCGGGCTTTCACTCCTAATGTAAAAGAAACAGTTGCTAAGCTAAGCTGTTTATACAGCATAGACCCGCTGCAAATGAAGAATGTCGTGCTGAGTGCTTTGACGGAAGACGAGGAAATTAATATCGAGGAATTACGTAAAGCGGCAAGGGATTGGTATCAGCTCCATAATGCGGGGGACCCGCTTCCTGATTTGAAGACCAAGACGGAAAAAACTGCTGAAGCATCCAGGAAAACTCCTGCTACAAAAGAAGAAGAGTTGATAGAGTATCTTGAAACGACTTCTCCCAAAGAAGTTCTTAAGGATATTTCCGGAGGGATTGAGCCGGCAAAAAGCGATTTGCAGGCTATTGAAGAAGTGATGATATCCAAGAAACTTTCTACCGGTGTGGCCAATGTCCTTTTACAATACGTCCTTTTAAAAACAGATATGAAGCTCACGAAGGGATATGTGGAGAAGATTGCGTCCCAATGGGTGCGGAAGAAGGTCTCTACTGCCCAGGAAGCGATGGAATTGGCTAAGAAAGAGCACAAGGAATATCTGTCATGGGCAGAAGGCAAAAAAGATAATAAGAGAAATTATAAAAAACCAGTCAGGACTGAGAAGCTGCCTGATTGGTTTGACGAAAAACCTGCAGACACAACAGATAAGAAGCCTGATCAAAACAGCTCTGATTTTGAAGAGCAGAAACGAAAACTGGAAGAAAAACTGAAGAAATACCGAAAGTAGGTGAAGAAGATTGGATTCGATCCAAAATTCCCTGAAAAAGCTTGCGGGCTCCCAAACCTTTAAAGAAAGATATGAAAAAATGAGGCAGGAGATCATGCAAGACGATTATGTAAAGCATTTTATTGAAAAGAACCAAGGTAAAGTCACTAAAACAATGGTGGATAACAGCATGATGAAGCTCTATGAATATATCTCACAGAGCAAACAGTGTGTGGATTGTCCAAGCCTCTCCGAATGTAAGAATATGATGAAAGGGTATGATCCCCATTTAGTCATAAGAGGAGAACTCATCGATATTGAGTATCATGTCTGCCCGCGCAAGGAAATGGATGATGAGAAGAGGAAGTCTGAGAAGCTGATTAAGAGCCTTTATGTACCCAGGGATATTCTTCAGGCGTCTTTCTCGACCATCGATCTTGATTCGCAAGGCAGACTGGAAGCGGTGGACCTCGCTAATGAATTTGTTGAAAGTTATGAAGCGGGGAGAAGCCAGAAGGGTTTATATTTTCACGGTAAGTTCGGAGTGGGGAAATCTTATCTGCTCGGTGCCATCGCTAATCAGCTTGCGGATAAAAAAATCTCCTCCCTGCTGGTCTACATGCCGGAGTTTGTGCGGGAGATGAAGCAGTCCCTCAATGATCATTCCATGGATGAAAAGCTGGATGCGGTTAAGAAAGCCCCTATCCTCATGCTGGATGACATCGGTGCAGAAACTATGTCAAGCTGGGTGAGGGACGAAATTCTGGGAACCATCCTGCAATTCAGAATGCTGGAAAACCTTCCAACCTTCTTCACCTCAAACTTTGATTACGAAGGCCTGAAACATCACCTTACGTATTCACAGCGCGGAGAAGAGGAAAAAATGAAAGCTGCGAGAATCATGGAGAGAATCAAGTACTTAACCAAGCCGGTCCTTCTTGATGGAATCAACCGAAGGCAGTAGCAGGATCAGAATAATATTAAGCTGATTTTTATATTATGGTTAACTAAATCACACCGAAAACGCAGAGGTTTTAACAGCCTCTGCGTTTTGATTATTAATGACAAGTTATGAAACTAAACCTGCAATAAAGAGGTAAATAACAAAGTGGGAAATTCAGCGAATACATTACGTCCGCTTTATTTTTTATCTCTTATGTCTTCTAAAATCTTTATTAAGCGATGGTTTTGATTTTCAATTGATTTCAACCTTTTTTCTATGATATTAGATGAGAAAAACACGATAAGTATAATGGCTATTCCGATAATTTCCAATCTGAATCCCCCAATGCCTTAAAATTGAACGCACACTCGGTTCTGAAGAACTTGAACGTTTACAACTAAAACAATCTCATAATTACCGCAGAAGATAAAGTCCTTAACAATAGATAAATAACCTGGCAAATCGTTATTACTTTCTGAGGTTGATTTCCACTAGTAAAAAAATACCTGATATCATGAGGAAACTACCGAAACTTTTATGAAAGAGATTAAATTTAAAAGTTAAGTTGGAAAAAGCTTGGTGAAAGTAAATAAGAGCACTTCTAATTTGTCCCAGCTCCCCATATATATAAAGCAGGGATTTGGCTTTAAAGGGGGGAGCGGATTGTTTGAGATTATCTTCAAACAAAACGGAGACGCTAAGAATCTCCAAAAGTTCTTTGAAAAAGAGTCGTGCAGCTCGCTGATTCACGAAACTCTTTTTCAGAATCAAGTGCATTATATTGTGTCAGTGGATAAGCAGAAGGATCATCAAGCCATTCTGGATGGTCTGTTCCATTTTATTATGAAAACAAAAAGGCTTGATTGGTCAGCCTTTATGTTGTCGGAATACTACCTATACAAAGATCCGCATGAGCAGGAACAAATTCTAATGGTCATTGATGAAATGCTCTCAGGCGAAAGGGACGAATTAACCAGCCTGATCGAGGAGTGGGATGAAACAGGTTTTCTAAAAAGTAATCTGGAGCCTTTATTGGAAGCAGAGGAACCTGTCCACTTTGATTCTTTAGTAAAGTTCCGATTGAAAGCTCTTTATGAAAGAACGGTTTTGTATGTAGAAAGGGCGATCGATGAATATAAGCTCGAACAGGACTATCAGATGTTCGTCCAAATGCTGAGAGACTACCTGGCAGGAAAAAACAACCAGGAGGAGTGCATTCATCTTTATTTTTCTAATTATGATCTGCTGTTTTTCAATGCTGCTCTAAAAGAGTTGAAACGAAATGAATTGTTCAGTCTCGTGGACAAGCGCCTCTTGACCAATCATCCTGTATATGTGGATTCCTATACCATTGCCCCATTGCTGTCCATGGCACCCAAACAGATTAATGTGTATTGCACCGATTCCGAAATCAAGCTCATTCGAACCATTCAAAACATATTCGAGGAGCGTGTAAGGATTCTGCCGCTATCCGCATTTTCAGGCAGTGTCCAACCCGAGATTCCCGATGCTGCAAATGAATAGCCCAAATTGCTGCCATACGCTTGATTTTCCTCATCTAACCGACTATAATAACCTACATATTAACTTCATATATCAAGGTTTTGATGAGGACAACAGTATTCAACACGGTTTACAGAGAGGGAAGCTTAGGCTGGAACTTCCCAACACGATTGAAGCACTGACCGCCTCTGAACTTCAACCATGAACACGATTGAGCGAAAACAATACAGAAATTCGCCGCAATCCCCGTCCCTGACGAACGAGAAGCAAGAAGTTCAAGGAGATGAGGGAGAGAGGACCGGAGCGTATCTTAATACGTGAGGATCCGAACGAGCGAAATCGACGCAGAAATTCGCCGCTTATCGTTCGTCAGTATTGGTTGACGGCAGCAGCCGTTATATGATCCGGAGTCATTTGTATTTCCTTTTTTTGAAAATACAAATGAGAAGTTGGGTGGAACCACGAGATGAAACTAACAAACCTCGTCCCTTCATTTTTGAAGGGATGGGGTTTTTTGTGTTTCTAAAATTTTTTTAAAACTCCCAGAGCACCAAACAATGCAAATAAGGAGGAACAACATTATGTCAGAGTCATTAAAAATTACATTTCCTGATGGAGCAGTGAAAGAGTTTCCTCGAGGAACGACAACTGAAGAAATCGCATCATCCATCAGCTCAGGCTTAAAGAAAAAAGCACTGGCAGGAAAAATCAATGGAAACTTGATCGATTTAAGAACACCGATTACAGAGGATGGACCGATTGAGATCGTTACCCCTGATCATGACGATGCTCTTGAAGTGCTGCGCCACAGTTCAGCGCACTTGATGGCACAGGCAGTGAAAAGGTTATATCCTGATGCTAAACTAGCAATTGGTCCTGTTATAGAAGGCGGCTTCTACTATGATATCGATTCAGAGCACGGCATTACATCTGAGGACCTTCCTAAAATTGAAAAAGAGATGAAAAAGATTTCTGAATCAAATATTGAGGTTGTCAGAAAAGATGTCAGCCGTGATGAAGCGCAAAAAATGTACGAAGACATCGGGGATGAGTATAAGCTTGAACTTCTGGAGGCCATCCCTGAAGGAGAGCAGGTTTCCATCTATGAGCAAGGTGACTTTTTTGACCTATGCCGAGGAATCCATGTTCCATCAACAGGGAAAATTAAAGAATTCAAACTGCTGAGCGTGGCAGGGGCTTACTGGCGCGGAAACAGCGATAACAAAATGCTGCAGCGTATTTACGGTACTGCTTTCTTCAATAAAGAAGATTTAAAAGAGCACTTGCGCCTGCTAGAAGAAGCAAAGGAACGTGACCACCGTAAAATCGGTAAAGAACTTAATTTGTTCATGAACTCACAGAAAGTCGGACAAGGCCTTCCAATGTGGCTGCCAAAAGGTGCGACAATCCGACGCATCATCGAGCGCTACATCGTCGATAAAGAAGAAAAACTGGGCTATGACCATGTGTATACTCCAGTGATGGGCAGCGTTGATCTGTATAAAACAAGCGGCCACTGGGATCATTATCAGGAAAATATGTTCCCTGTCATGGATATGGATAATGAACAATTGGTTCTTCGTCCGATGAACTGTCCGCATCATATGATGATTTACAAAAACAGCATCCACAGCTACCGTGAGCTTCCGATTCGTATCGCGGAACTCGGAACAATGCACCGTTATGAAATGTCCGGAGCTCTTTCTGGATTGCAGCGTGTAAGAGGAATGACTCTGAATGATGCCCATTTATTTGTGCGTCCAGATCAAATCAAAGAAGAGTTCAAGCGCGTTGTCCGTCTGGTCCTTGAGGTATATAAAGATTTCGACCTCAATGATTACTCCTTCAGACTCTCGTACCGTGATCCTCAGGATACAGAAAAGTATTTTGATGATGATCAAATGTGGGAGAGAGCGCAAGCAATGCTGAAAGAAGCAATGGATGAAATGGAAATTGACTATTTCGAAGCAGAGGGCGAAGCAGCATTCTACGGCCCTAAATTGGATGTCCAGGTGAAGACAGCTTTGGGCAAAGAGGAAACACTTTCAACTGTTCAGCTGGACTTCTTGCTTCCTGAGCGCTTTGACTTAACGTATATCGGAGAAGATGGCAAGCACCATCGTCCGGTTGTTATCCACCGCGGAGTCGTGTCAACAATGGAACGATTTGTCGCGTTCTTGATTGAAGAGTACAAGGGAGCGTTCCCAACTTGGCTGGCACCAGTACAGGTTCAGGTCATCCCTGTTTCTCCAGATGTACATTTCGATTATGCAAAAAAAGTTCAGGAAGACCTGCAGGCTAAAGGGCTGCGTGTAGAACTTGACAGCCGTGATGAAAAAATCGGCTACAAGATCCGTGAAGCGCAAATGAGCAAGACTCCATATATGCTTGTGGTCGGTGACAATGAAATTAAAGAAGAAGCCGTCAACGTTCGTAAGTATGGCGAGCAAAACTCAGAAACCATCTCACTTTCTGATTTCATCTCGAAAGTAACGGATGAAGTGAGTAGATAACACCATTAAAAAGGCCGTCTCCCTTCGAAGGAGACGGCCTTTTTGCTAATGGGCTATGAGTAAGGTTAAATGACCTGCATGATAGTCCATTATTATGAATTAGACGGGTTCTCGTAGGTAAAGTTCTTTTCTCCGCCCTCTGTAAAGTCGACCTCGAGTTCAATTCTTTCATAATCTTCTCTCAGTCCAAATGCATCAACAAGCTGTTGAGCTACTTCTTCATCAGGAGTATCTTCATCAAATTCCAACTCGCTGAAAGCAGGCTGGATGTCTCCAAACGCTACGCTGTCATCTGTAGTGTCGTATTCTTTATTGTTAATATTATCAGTAATATCGACGTCCTGGCCTTCTCCTTCTTTTTCATATTCAACTGCATAAGCATTTTCAAGGTCTTGATAATCTACTTTCATATCAAAATAATCGTACGCAATCACTGTATCAGCATCTTGGCCCTCTTCCGGATTTTGTACTTCCTCCTGGCTCTCATTTTGCCCTTCTTCTGAATCCTGGCAGGCGCCGAGCATGAGTGTTATTGAAAGTGCCGTACCGACGGTGAATAATTTTTTCATAAAAAACACTCCTTTGAAGTTTCTGCTACTATTCTTTAGCCCCAAAAATGACTTTTCAAACATTTTTGCAGAAAAGCTATTGCGTTCTGGGCAGACTTTTGATAAGATAAATCTTGTTGCAAAAGAAAGCGATCATTTGACAGTGTAAGACTGATTATGATATAGTAACTAAGGTAATTGAATACAGTTTGCGGTAAAGAAGGAGCTACCCGCTTCTCACCTGATTGACGCACTAGGCAGTTGGCAGGTTTTACGAAATGTACTTTATGACGTTTACGTCTTATAATGCGGGTGTGCTTTTGCCACCGGCATTTTTTTATGGCTTAAAACCAACATACATTCTTGCCCTGCAGCTATTTGCTCAATGCTGATCTTGACCCAAACACAGTATTCTTAATTAACCTTGGAGGTGGCTGACTATTAGCAAAGACATGTTCGTTAACGAAGGCATACGCGCTCGTGAAATCCGTTTGATTGACCAAAATGGAGAGCAGCTTGGAATTAAATCCAAAAATGAAGCATTAGAAATCGCTGGACGTGTGAATCTTGATCTTGTATTGGTTGCTCCGAATGCAAAACCGCCAGTGGGCCGTATCATGGACCATGGTAAGTATAAGTTCGAGCAGCAGAAAAAAGAGAAAGAAGCTCGCAAAAACCAGAAAATCATTAATTTGAAAGAGGTTCGTCTGAGCCCCGGTATCGAAGAACATGATTTTAACACGAAGCTTCGCAATGCTCGCAAGTTCCTTGAAAAAGGAGATAAAGTAAAAGCTTCTATCCGCTTTAAAGGCCGTGCCATTACTCATAAAGAAATCGGCCAACGCGTACTGGATCGTTTCTCTGAAGCATGTAAAGATCTTTCTACAGTAGAATCGAAGCCAAAGATGGAAGGACGCAGTATGTTCTTAGTTTTAGCACCTATTAATGAAAAGTAATGGATCGAGGAGGAATTTCACATGCCAAAAATGAAAACTCACCGCGGCTCAGCTAAGCGTTTTAAGAAGACAGGTTCTGGAAAATTGAAACGCTCTCATGCTTATACAAGCCATTTATTCGCTAACAAATCTACGAAGCAAAAGCGTAAGCTACGTAAAGGCGCTGTAGTTTCTAAAGGTGATTTCAAACGCATTCGTCACATGCTTGACAACTTATAATATCGAAGATTTAACACTAGGAGGGAAATTATATGCCACGTGTAAAAGGCGGTACAGTAACACGCAGACGTCGCAAAAGAGTTCTTAAATTAGCAAAAGGTTTTTACGGTTCAAAACATACATTATACAAAGTAGCTAACCAGCAGGTTATGAAATCTTATATGTATGCTTACCGCGATCGTCGCCAGAAAAAGCGCGACTTCCGTAAGCTTTGGATCACTCGTATCAATGCAGCTGCACGCATGAACGGTCTTTCTTACAGCCGCATGATGCATGGTCTTAAACTTGCAGGTATCGAAGTGAACCGCAAAATGCTTGCTGAGCTTGCTGTTAACGACGAACAAGCATTTGCTCAATTAGCAGAAGCTGCAAAATCTCAAAACAACAAGTAATTTACTTTATAAAAGCCATTCTCTTTGGAGGATGGCTTTTTTGTATTGTTGAGCTCTTCCAACTAGTGGGGAACTGAACTAGTTAATTTCTATATAAAATGTGAAAAGGTACAGCTAGTCCCACGGAAATCATATGTCTGCAGCGATGATTCCTCTCAGAAAAGTAACATGACATTTAAGAGTAATGGATCTCCACTCCAGGCGTACGACTCCGCGGGGCGGGCGTTGAGCCTCCTCGGCTGCGCCTGCGGGGTCTCACCTGTCCCGCTAGTCCCGCAGGAGGTCGGACGCCTTCCGCTCCAATCCTTCTACCAAATAGGAGGAGGATAAACTTTACAAAAAACAGCCATTAAAAGATAGTTACTCTTATAACAACCGCAATTCCTTTCTAAAGCAATAATTTCTTAGAAAACAGTCTGTAGAAAAAGTGAAATTAAAGTCTTGTTCCTAATTGACTAACCTGCGGAAAAATAAGGGAAGATTATACAGTTAATTGCAGGTTGGAACTGATTTTGTCCGTAAATAGGGGAAGTTTTTTCCCTTATTGAAAGAAAAAGAACCTATTTTTAGTGTTTTGAGTGAGATAAGGGACATTTCTTCCTCTATTTAAGCTATTTTCTATGCAATTATTAAAATAAGGGAATTCTTTTCCTCTATTAATAAAATCAATGTACCTAATCTCATCGCTTGATCGCTAAGAGCAATCTTACAGTGCGAGATTCGCTTAAGCATCCAGCTGAGGAAAGCTGCCTTTCCCTTCCAACAGGTTATTCGCTTGAAAACCAGAATACCAGGTAATCATTCATCTGTTGTTGCGGCAGGACATCCTTCCTTTATAATTAAATTAGTATAATCAAGAAAAACTTGAAAAGAGGCATCTGCGTATGAATACTGCACTCATTCTATTAATCACGTATTTTATCATTATAAACCTTATGGGATTTATGATTATGGGAAATGATAAAACAAGAGCGAAAAAACAACAGTACAGAATTAAAGAGAGCACAATCTGGAAGGCGGCCTTCCTTGGAGGTGCTGCCGGCTGTTTCGCGGGGATGAGAGTGTTCAGGCATAAGACGAAACATAAAGTTTTTAAATATGGTCTTCCTGCGTTGTCTGTTGGGCAGCTGATCAGTTATTCAGCCCTTGCGTTTGTCTTTTACCAAGGATAGAAATGCGCTGGGATAAGATGTCTTGTTCTAACAGCTCGTACCATTGTATATGCTGTAGTAACATGTAGAAAAGAGGTGGGGGCATGGATGATAGATATGCCTTTGTGTTTACTTTTATTGAAGCAAGCGGTTGGCTGGCTCCCCTCGCATTCATTTTATTTCATATCGTCAGGCAATTTATTTTTATACCTGTGGTCCTGGTTTGTATTGTCGGAGGCATCCTATTTGGCAGTGTTTTTGGCACTTTGTATTCCCTGGCTGGATTAACCTTGCTGTCAGCAGGCTCTTATTTTATATTGAAAATGTTTCCCGGTTTGAATCAAAAGCTGTTAAATCTTAAACAAAAGTGGTTTGGGCAGGGGGCGGTTCTGACAGTCGGGCAGATTGCGGTTTTGAGGCTTGTGCCTTTTGTTCATTATCAACTTTTGAATGTTTGTTTGATGGAAAGAAGGCCGGCGCTGGGGGACTATTTGAAAAGTTCTTTTCTGGCAAACCTGCCCCTGGCGTTCTTTTATACCGTGTTTGGTGAATTCATTTCCGAGTTTACTCCCGGGATTATCGCGATGATTCTATTGGGGTTGTGTCTGCTGTTTTATACCTTGAGGGAAAAAGTAAAAGTGATCAAGTGGAGGGAGTTCTTTCATCAGCCGTCATAAAATTATAGTTTTAGAGAAGAGCCTAACAAAAAACAGGAGCCGGGGGAATGCTCATTCCATTTCCGGTTCCTGTTTTTTGTTAATAAACTCTTTTAAAGGACTTTTCCAGTCAATCGAGGCATTCGGGTACCTCTCCAATATTTCTGTTTCCACATATTTCAGGTCTTCATAGCTGATTCCTTTTAAAAGGTTGGCATTTTCAACCCAAACAAAAATAGAAACAACCTCAAAGGCGCGTTCTGTAGTACCCAGGTACTTCTCTCCCTGAAATAAAACACCTTTATAAGTGACCAGGAAGTTTTTCCTGACATTTTCTTGATCGTCGAGGAAGTAGAATTTCTTCTGTTCCGAAGCTAATTCCAGCTTGCGCTTTGGATTCACAACGTATTTAAAAGCGCGGTATAATAGATAAATAATAAGTAAAAAGACCAAAATCCTAATGAGTATCAGCATCGTTTAACCCTCCAGACAATCACACTGCATAGTACATCCATTTCTCTCTACGATTGAGCCGGAAAAAAGTTTCATTTAAATTGAAAAAAAGTTATTTTTTTTTAGCAGACTGCACAGTATGGTATAGTTTTCGGGGCTGAAGAAGGATTTTATGAGGGTACTTTAAGAAAGGAAGAGGATAATCATGAATATTAATGAGTTATTTCAAATGCAGAAAGCACTGGATACATATATTGAAAAGGAACACGGGCTGGAAGAAGAGGACTTGTTTCAAGAAAAAACGCTGGCTCTCCTGGTGGAGATCGGGGAGTTGGCCAATGAAACAAGGTGTTTTAAATTTTGGAGCAAAAAATCTCCTTCAGAAAAGGATGTCATTCTTGAAGAATTTGTAGATGGCGTCCATTTCATTTTATCTTTGGGAATTGCGCTTGGCATCAAAAATTTCAAGCTCCGGGATGCGAGCTACAGGGATGCCAGTCTTACAGAGCAGTTCCTTAATGTGTATCATTCCATCAATGATTTTACGTCCAAAAGATCAGTGACCGAGTATGACCAGCTTGTGCATCAATACTTTTATTTAGGGGAATCTCTTGGTTTTTCCCATGAGGAAGTAGTACAGGCTTATAAACAGAAGAATGAAGTGAACTACAGGCGCCAGGAACAAGGGTACTGAATGGATATTATTTGCTGATAGAGGAAATCTAACGGTAGCTGCCGTTTAATATGCAAATTTTTTGAATAAATTCTGATAATTTGTTATTATATTCAGTGGTACATAAAATCATTAGGGGGTCGAAATAATGGCGAAACTAGACGAAACACTAAGCATGCTGAAAGATCTAACAGATGCTAAAGGTGTGCCAGGTAATGAGCGCGAAGCAAGAGAAGTAATGAAGAAATACATAGAGCCTTTCGCGGATGAAATCACAACTGATAATCTTGGAAGCTTGATCGCTAAGAAAGTCGGCGATGAAAACGGTCCAAAAATCATGGTAGCCGGCCATCTTGATGAAGTTGGATTCATGATTACTCAAATTGATGACAAAGGCTTCCTTCGTTTTCAAACAGTCGGCGGCTGGTGGTCACAGGTGATGCTTGCCCAGCGTGTGACAATCGTTACAAACAAAGGGGACATCACAGGGGTAATCGGTTCAAAGCCGCCTCACATCCTGCCTCCGGAAGCACGCAAAAAGCCGGTTGATATCAAAGACATGTTCATCGATATCGGCGCTTCAAGCCGTGATGAAGCACAAGAGTGGGGCGTTAAGCCTGGTGACATGGTTGTTCCTTACTTTGAATTCACTGTAATGAACAATGAAAAAATGCTATTAGCTAAAGCTTGGGATAACCGTATCGGCTGTGCGATTGCCATTGATGTCCTTAAAGGATTAAAAGGCGAAAACCATCCAAACGTCGTATACGGTGTTGGAACAGTGCAAGAAGAAGTCGGCCTTCGCGGCGCAAGAACTTCTGCTTCTAAAATCAAGCCGGACATCGCATTTGGTGTCGATGTCGGAATCGCCGGAGATACTCCTGGCGTTTCTGAAAAAGAAGCACAAAGCAAAATGGGTGAAGGCCCGCAGATCATTCTTTATGATGCATCCATGGTTTCACACAAAGGTCTTCGTGACTTTGTTACGGATATTGCAGATGAAAACAACATCCCTTACCAGTTCGATGCGATTGCAGGCGGCGGAACCGATTCAGGTGCTATCCATTTGACGGCAAATGGTGTTCCTGCACTTTCCATCACGATTGCAACACGCTACATTCACTCTCATGCAGCGATGCTTCACCGTGATGACTACGAAAATGCAGTGAAACTAATCACTGAAGTCATCAAGCGTCTTGATAAAGACACTGTTGCTAAAATTACGTTTGATTGATTTGTTGAAAAAGAGACCTTTTGAGGGTCTCTTTTTTTGTTGTGTTTCTAATTGATTTTACTGAGGCTGCTGAGGTATGGGACAAATCGTCATTAATGCAGGGATGAATAATAAATGATAGATGAGAGGTATGAATTTACGTTGGCGATAGAGCTTTCTCGGTTTCGGCCCGGGAATTCCTCTTCCAGGCCGTTAACCGTAAAAAAAGCGAAACTCAATGGCCCGCAAATCCCGCTTCCGGGCCGTTAACTATCAAAAAAGAGAATCTCAATGGTCCGCAAATCCCGTTTCCGGGCCGTTATCCATCAAAGAAGCAAATCTCAATGGCCCGCAAATACGGTTACCGGGCCGTTATCCATCAAAGAAGCAAATCTCAATGGCCCGCAAATCCCGCTTCCGGGCCGTTAACTATCAAAAAAGTGAATCTCAATGTCCCGCAAATCTCATCCTAATCCATCTTATAAAACGGACTCACGCTGGCCCTCTGTATTCAATCAAGCTTACCCAAAAGCACCCCAGCCAAGCCAACCAAAAAAACGGATGCACAATGCATCCGTCTTAATCAACCCTTCAAGCCTTCTTCAATTGTTTCCAGCAGCATTTTCTGCTCTTGTGGATCTGCCGTATTCCAAAACACTTCCATAAGAACGCCAAGTCCAGGAAGTGTCTTTTCTTCACCGCCCTGGATAGCGTCAACAATCGTATCTTTTAACTGATCCTGATTATTTCCTGAAACATTATGGATGATCGCATTTCGTAAGTTCAATCCCATTTTAAAACGCTCCTTTACCCTGAAATTAGTGCTTTCTTGGTTATCTTCTCCCACTTCCCGTTTATTATGTACGAAATGTGAGGTATAATGTAAATTCGAAAGCGGCATAAAGATAAGGTACACAGATCAGCCGCCAAACTGTTCACAAGGAGACACAAACTGTGAAATATGTTCAATCTGCTAAAAATCCACAGGTGAAGCAGTGGAAGAAGCTGCATACAAAGAAAGAGCGCGACCGCTCTGGTACATATATGGTTGAAGGTTTCCATCTGGTTGAGGAAGCCCTTAAATACGATGAAGTTGTTCAAGAGGTGCTGGTGAAAGAAGGAATTGATCTTCCCTCCGCTTGGAATCTTGACTCTGTTTCGGTCACTCAGCTGTCTGAAGATGCTGCCAAAGCAGTCTCGGCTACTGAAACCAGTCAGGGAGTTTTTGCGGTTTGCTATCAGCCCGAAACAAAGGAAGGCGAGTTGAAAGGCAGAGCCTTCTTGATGCTTGATGAAGTACAGGATCCGGGAAATCTCGGAACCATCATCCGCACTGCAGACGCAGCCGGCATCGATATGATTATCCTTGGGGAAGGTACTGCGGACCTGTATAACCCGAAAGTTCTTCGTTCAGCGCAGGGAAGCCATTTTCACCTTCCGATTATAAAAGGCGATCTGCCGGACTGGATAGACTCTTTGAAAAATGAGGGAGTTCCGGTATATGGAACCGCATTGGAGAACAGTGTGGAATACCATACTGTATCAAGCGAAGAGTCATTCGCCCTTATCCTGGGGAATGAAGGCAATGGCGTATCTCCATCCATTCTGGGCTCCACTGACCAGAACCTTTATGTACCGATTTACGGCAAGAGCGAATCATTGAATGTGGCTATTGCAGCAGGGATTCTAATGTATCACTTGAAAAAGGCGCAGTAATTTTTGAAAAAGGTTTGAAATCAGCTGAAATGTTTTCTATAATGAATGCACATATGTAAAAAAACAATGATAGAGAAAAGTAGCGTGATGTAACCATTTCAGGGAAAGAGTACCGTGACTGAAAGTGCTCTTATGGACACCACCGCGAACGTTCACCTCTTGAGTTGGCATCGGGACCGTTTCTTCAGGAAACCGAAAGATGCCCCGGCGACAAGCCGTTATCCCAATGAAGAGAGCACAGGCTTGCTGTGTGTTAATAAGGGTGGTACCGCGACGATAACCTCGTCCCTTGATTGGGAAGAGGTTTTTTTGTTGTTTAAATAAAATGCCAAAATTAGCTAAGGAGGCCATTTGCATGGAAGCAAAACTAAAGCAGTTGCAAGACGAAGCTCTTCAACAAATCGAAGCAGCAGAAGGGCTTAAAGAGCTCAACGACATCCGGGTTGCTTATCTCGGAAAGAAAGGCCCTATCACGGAAGTGTTAAGAGGAATGGGCAAGCTTTCTGCTGAGGAACGCCCAAAAATGGGAGCCCTCGCCAATGATGTTCGAGCGGCCATCACAGAACGTCTGGAAGAGAAAAATGAAAAACTTGAAAAAGAGGCGGTCAATAAAAAACTTGCATCAGAAACGATTGATGTCACCCTGCCTGGCAGACCGGTCAAAAAAGGAAGCAAACACCCGCTGACGAAAATTGTGGAAGAAATCGAGGATCTGTTCATCGGAATGGGTTACAGCATTGCGGAAGGACCGGAAGTTGAAACCGACTTTTACAATTTCGAAGCATTGAATCTTCCAAAGGGACATCCGGCAAGAGATATGCAGGACTCTTTCTATATCACAGAGGAGACCTTACTTAGGACCCACACTTCACCGGTACAGGCAAGGACGATGGAGAAGCATGAAGGAAAAGGCCCTGTTAAAGTGATCTGCCCCGGGAAAGTGTACCGCCGCGATAATGATGACGCGACCCACTCTCATCAATTCATGCAGATTGAAGGACTTGTCATCGGTGAAAACATCCGCATGAGCGACCTGAAAGGAACTCTGCAGGTGTTTGCGAAAAAAATGTTCGGTGAAGACAGGGAAATCCGTCTTCGTCCAAGCTTTTTCCCTTTCACAGAGCCTTCTGTAGAAATGGATATCACATGTAAGATCTGCGGCGGTAAAGGCTGCAGTGTATGTAAAGGCACTGGCTGGATTGAAATTCTTGGAGGCGGAATGGTTCATCCAAATGTACTTGAGATGTCCGGATTCGACTCTAAGAAGTACACAGGATTCGCTTTTGGTATGGGACCAGAGCGTATTGCGATGCTGAAATACGGAATTGATGATATCCGTCACTTCTATACAGATGATGTTCGTTTCTTAAAACAATTTCAAACCCAGGAATAATTAAGGAGGCAGGAAAATGTTTGTTTCATATAAATGGCTGCAGGATTATGTCGATCTTTCCGGTGTAACCCCTGAAGAGCTTGCTGAAAAAATCACCCGCAGCGGAATTGAAGTCGAGGGTGTCGAGGTAATTGGAAAAGAAATCAAGAATGTTGTGGTTGGGCACGTATTGGAATGCGAGCCTCATCCGGATGCAGATAAATTAAATAGATGCCAAGTCGATGTCGGAGATGAAGAACCTGTTCAAATCATCTGCGGTGCGCCTAATGTAGCAAAAGGCCAAAAGGTTCCGGTTGCAAAGGTAGGAGCTGTCCTGCCGGGCAATTTTAAAATCAAAAAAGCGAAGCTCCGCGGACAGCAGTCTAACGGAATGATCTGTTCTTTGCAGGAGCTTGGTGTTGAAGGCAAGCTTGTTCCTAAAGAGCACGCTGAAGGTATTTATGTGTTCGCACAAGAGACGGAAGTCGGGGCGGATGCTGTGGCAGAACTGAACTTGGACGATGCGATTCTGGAACTTGGATTAACGCCAAATAGATCAGATGCACTAAGTATGCTGGGAGTAGCTTATGAGGTAGCAGCAATTCTTGGCCGTTCAGTGAAAAAACCTGAAATTGATACTGCGGTATCATCTGAAAAAGCAGAAAATTATATTACGTTAAATGTAGAAGCAGCAGAAGATAATCCGCTTTATGTAGCAAAAGTAGTCAAAAACATCAAAATCGGCCCTTCTCCAATGTGGATGCAAAACCGTCTGATTGCTTCAGGTATCCGTCCTCATAACAATGTCGTCGATATTACTAACTACATTCTGTTGGAATACGGCCAGCCGCTTCATGCGTTTGATTATGACCGTCTTGGTTCCAAGGAAATCCTTGTACGAAAAGCGAAACAGGATGAAGTGATTGTCACTTTGGATGATGAAGAAAGAAAGCTGAATGAAAACCACTTAGTGATCACCAACGGAACAGAGCCAATCGCACTAGCCGGTGTAATGGGCGGCGCGAACTCTGAAGTGGGCCAGGAAACAACGACAGTATTACTGGAATCTGCTTACTTTGCAGGCGGAACGGTTAGGACTGCTTCGAAAGACCACGGTCTTAGAAGCGAAGCGAGCACGCGCTATGAAAAGGGAGTCGATCCAAACCGGGTTAGAGAAGCGGCGGAAAGAGCCGTTTCATTGATGGCAGAATATGCAGGCGGGGACGTACTGGAAGGCTCCGTCACAGTAGATAATCTGAAGGTGGAGCCGGCAGTTGTAACGATTACCCTGGATAAAATCAACTCAGTGCTTGGAACCGAAATCAGTGCCGGGGAAGTGGAAAATATCTTTACCCGCCTTGGATTTGAAACAGCTGTTAACCGTGAAGAATTCCAAGTTACGGTTCCGACACGAAGAGGGGATATCACCATTCCTGAAGATCTGCTTGAAGAAGTGGCAAGATTGTATGGATACGATAACCTGCCATTGACCCTCCCTGAAGGAGATGCGACAGCAGGAAGCCTGACTTCATTCCAAATCAAGCGCCGTGCTACTCGCAGCAACCTGGAAGGCTCCGGTTTGCAGCAAGCTATCACTTACTCTCTGACTAATGATGCAAAAGCAGGTCAGTATGCCATCGATAAGCGCGAACCGATCCGCCTGATCATGCCTATGAGTGAAGAGCGCAGCAACCTGCGTCTGAGTATCATCCCGCAATTGCTTGAAGTGCTGTCTTACAATACAGCCCGCCAAAATGATAGTCTTGCTTTTTATGAAACAGGATCTGTATTCCTGAAAGAAGAGGGGCAGGAGCTTCCTTCTGAACATGAGCATATTGCCGGTGCTGTCACTGGATTATGGAACAGCCATCCATGGCAGGGTGAAAAGAAGCTTGTTGATTTCTTCGTTGTAAAAGGAATTCTTCAAGGCCTCTTCGAAGAATTGGGTGTTTCTGAGCATATCAGGTTCCGCCAAGCGGAAGAACTGGATGGCATGCATCCTGGGCGAACAGCGGAAATCCTTTTAGACGAAAAGGTTATCGGGTTCGCTGGACAGGTGCATCCTCAGGTCCAAAAAGATATGGATTTGAATGAAACCTATGTATTCGAAATCGAAGCGGCACCTCTATACAACTTTAATTTACCGGCATTGCAGTATTCACCGATTCCTAGATACCCATCGATTTCAAGAGATATTGCTCTTGTAGTTCAGCAGGATATCAAAGCAGGCGAGCTGCAGTCCATCATCAAAGAAGCGGGCGGCAAGCTGCTGAAAGAAGTTTCCGTCTTTGACTTGTATCAAGGTGAGCATATGGAACCTGGCAAGAAATCTCTTGCGTATTCACTGAAATACTTTGATCCATCCCGAACATTGACTGACGATGAAGTCGTTAAAGCGCACAACAAAGTTTTGGATGCTGTTAAAGAAAAAGCCGGGGCTGAGCTGAGAGGCTAATAAGCCAGGGCAGAATTGAATAGGTTCAGTATTGTTACTGCTGCCATAGAGAAACGCTCCGAGTGTGAAGCCTCGGAGCGTTTTTCTCTTATCTTATATACTGGGGGCTTGCAACCCTATGTAAAAATAACTTGCAATTTTTGTGATAGGCTGTTTTCGCAAAGATTGTGGTTTTTGAGAAATAATGGATTTCCGCTCCAGGCACACGACTCCGCGGGGCGGGCGGTGAGCCTCCTCGGCTGCGCCTGTATAAAAAGTGGAAGTGCCTTGGTCAGCTCCGACAGGCAAATGTTCTCAAGAGAAAAAAGGCGATCTTTCCTTTTATTCTCTTGAGGTTATTTGACCCCGAGGGGCTAGGAGCTGGAACTAGATTACGGGTCTCACCTGTCCCGCTAGTCCCGCAGGAGATCGTACGCCTGCAGCGAAGATCCTCCTGCGGCAATTGGAGTGAAGGCGAATTCACATTCTAATGTAATATTTATTTAGAAAAAGTCTATAAAAGGAGGTTTTCTCATTTTTTATTTTCAGGAAACTCCCAATGACAGGATTTCCCGCAGATACTAGGTTTTTTCTCTCTAAACTGTAGAGCAGCTCTTTTCTTCTTGCTCACCAGAATATTTTGGTAAAGGATTTTTAACGAAGTTCATATAAATTAGCAACAAAGTTTATGAAAAGAGCTTTGATAAAATTAAGTTCAGCGTTCTCCGAGTATGGGTCATAGAGCATCTATTCAAATTGACGCTGTGTTATAATTTTAAAAAAATATACAGCAGGTTGGGTTGTGAGTCACTATGAACTTATTTGAAAAATTGTATACCATCATTATTTTCTCAGCAGTGATCATTGGCATAGCAATAGGGCAAGTGGAGTTTGTAAGGGCTTATGCAGAAAGTTTCATCGTTCCTTTGTTAGTTGTCATGCTCTATATCACTTTCTTGCAAATTCCTTTAGAGGAGATAAAGAAAGCTTTTAAAAATAGAAAGTTTACCTTTACATCAGTTCTTATCAATTTTGTCTGGACCCCTCTGCTGGCGTGGATACTGGCGTTGGTCTTTTTAGATGGGCAGACTCCTTTATACATAGGCTTCATTATGCTGATGGTCACACCCTGTACGGATTGGTATTTAATTTTTACGGGTATTGCAAAAGGCAATGTGGCACTCTCTGCTGCCATCCTGCCATTGAATTTGATCCTGCAGGTACTGCTGCTGCCGATTTATCTTCTTATTTTTGAGGGAACCACCGGTGTCATCGAGATGCAATTTCTAGTGGAGAGCATTCTTCTGATTTTAATTCTTCCTTTATTTTTAGCAGTTTTAACTAATTCCCTTTTGAAAAACAGACAAGAATGGAGGGAATATCTTATAACCAAACTGGCCGTATTTCCGGTGCTCTTCTTGAGTTTGGCCATTACTGCTATGTTTGCATCAAAAGGGGGACTGCTTCTGGATAATTTAAGTTTAATATGGAAAATTTTCATTCCGGTTATGTTATTCTTTATTATTAATTTTTTTGTGGGACAAAAAATTGGAAGAGTTATGGGATTCTCTTCCTCTGACAGAATCAGTTTAAGCTTGACGACCTTAGCTAGAAACTCGCCTATTGCTTTAGCGATTGCGATGACCGCCTTCCCGGACGAACCGTTAATCGCATTGACTTTAGTAATCGGTCCGTTATTAGAATTGCCAATTCTGGCAGTCGCAGCACAAGTATTATTGTTGTTGGGGCGGAATAGTAAAGGAACACAAAGTCTTTAAGCATCTAACTGAAATTTTTAGTATAAAAAGCAGTCCAATCTATTCTGATTGGACTGCTTGCAGTTGTGTTTTTTATTGATTCCCATTATATTTTACTGTCTAAGTAGCAAAGGCCTCAATGCCTGGCAAGCTTTTGCGCCTTATCACTATTGGCGAAATGCCACTTTGTGATTTTTTTCAGTTCGTCAGCACCGGATTGGCGGATGATTTTGGCGGCAGCGACATCAACTTGCTTTCCGGCACCCTTTGGAATTTGGAATCCTGCAGCTGCGCTGAGTTTATCCATCTCTTTCACAAAAGCATATCGAGCCAGTATGGAAGCAGCGGCTACGGATAGGTGAATGCTTTCACCTTTTGTACTGAAGAGTACATTTTCCCTGTGGATTTCCTTTTGGCCAGCAAGGTATTTGTAATAAGTGTTTTCTTCTGCAAACTGGTCTATCAAAATAGCTTCAGGCTTCTCCGGCTCTATTTTTTTAAGCAGATTCAGGATTGCCCTGTTGTGAAGCAAGGCTTTGATTTTTCCTTGAGACATCCCCTTTTCCTGGAGGTCATTATATTTTTCGTTATGACAAATGAGGAGGCTGTATGGAACGACAGAAAGCAGATCTTTCGCAATGGCTATGATTTTGTCATCGGTCAGATTCTTGGAATCACGGACGCCAAGCTCCTTCAAGAGTGCTATTTGTTCTTTTTTTACATAAGCGGCAACCACTGTGATGGGGCCGAAGAAGTCTCCTGTTCCGACTTCATCCGACCCAAGGATCGACATATCCGCGATATTCGCTGGAAGCTTGGGATTCGTTTTTGGTTTGCCGCTTTTGGCAGGGGCTGTTTCCGTGGAGCCCCACCTGCCTGCTTCTTCCTGGCCGCTTCCTCCTTGAAAAAGAACTTTTCCTGACCGGTAAGCTGTAATGGTGCATCCCGGTACTTTTGCAGTGAAAACCGACCCTGGGGGCAGTTTGCTTTGCAAATTGTTTTTATAATATGTTTTCATTTCATTGATTTTTGATGTGGAGCATTGTAAAACAGTGTTTGCCACGTAGCCCATTCCCTTCTCCAGAAAAGTATTTCATATGTAAGGTTGAACTTAAATCATATCAAACTTTGGCTGCTTTTAGAATTGCGAACAAAATTAGACGTAAAATGACATTTTCTTTCCCATATTAATTACATTCATGTTATGATAATGTTTAGGATTCTTATGATGGGGGGCTTTCGTGTTGTCTCAAGAACAAAAAAACCGTACAACTGTGGATATATATGGGACGCAATATGTTATTGTCGGTACTGAATCTACCAGCCATATCCGTCAGGTTGCTTCCTTGGTCGACGAAAAAATGAGAGAGATCAGCTCCATGAATTCTTCCCTGGATAAGAGCAAGCTTGCCGTACTCACTGCGGTGAACACGCTTCATGACAACATTAAGCTGAAAGAGTACTGCGAAAGTCTGGAAGAAGAATTAAAAAAATTAAAGGATTGAAAATATTATGCTTGATTTAGCACTATTGATTATCCTCGTTTTCGGATTCTTTGTCGGATTGAGGAGAGGGTTTATCCTTCAGCTTGTACATATGACAGGTTTTATCATTTCATTTATCATTGCTTATATCTACTACGATCAGCTGGCACCAAAATTAACGTTATGGATTCCCTTTCCGATGCTGGATGAAGAATCTACATTAAATATGCTTTTTGAAGCAACGAATCTGGACCAGTCTTATTATCGGGTCATTGCCTTTGCTATTATCTTTTTTGCTGTCCGGATTGTATTTCAAATCCTCGGATCCATGCTTGATTTTGTTGCGCACCTGCCGATCCTGAAACAATTGAATGTTTTGGGCGGGGGAATATTGGGTTTCATAGAAACCTATATTGTTGTTTTTATTTTATTATACATCGCGGCAATGCTGCCGATTTCCATGATTCAGACACTGTTGAATGATTCTGTACTTGCTGAATTCATGATAACCAATACACCGTTTTTATCCGACCAGGTTCAGGAATGGTGGATCCATTACGTATCAGAATAATTCTTTCTTTAGGGCTGGCCGGCTTGACCCGGCTGGTCCTTCTTTGTGTCTTTCCGGTGCTGAAATTAGTGTGATAACATTTCGGAGGAATATGACAACACCTGAAAAAGAGCTAAGTAATGCGGCTGAAAAGGTAACATACTGTAAGTTGATAGGGGATTAAGGGCTGAGGAGCATGCTTAGCAGGGAAATAGGCTGATTAGGGGCTAACGCTATATTAAAAGGTGGGATCTTGGAATTAACATAGGGATTAGAGGCTAAATTCTAATAGGGGACCCAGGAGTTAGTAGTGTGATTAAGAGCTAAACACTATACTAAAAGGGGGGAACCCAGGAGTTAGTAGTGTGATTAAGGGCTAAACACTATACTAAAAGTGGGAATCCTGGAGTTAGTAGTGTGATTAAGAGCTAAACACTATACTAAAAGGGGGGAACCCAGGAGTTAGTAGTGTGATTAAGGGCTAAACACTATACTAAAAGGGGGAATCCAGGAGTTAGTAGTGTGATTAAGGGCTAAACAGTATACTAAAAGGGTAAATCCAGGAGTTAGTAGTGTGATTAAGGGCTAAACACTATACTAAAGGATTGAATTCTGAATTTAGTAGTGTGATTAAGAGCTAAACAGTATACTAAAAGGGTAAATCCAGGAGTTAGTAGTGTGATTAAGGGCTAAACACTATACTAAAGGATTGAATTCTGAATTTAGTAGTGTGATTAAGAGCTAAACACTATACTAAAAGGGTAAATCCATGAGTTAGTAGTGTGATTAAGGGCTAAACACTAAACTAAAAGATGGAACCCAGGAGTTAGTAGTGTGATTAAGAGCAAAACACCATACTAAAAGATGAAATCCCTGACTTATTGGTGTTTACTTCGGGAATGCACCTAAAATGCCACACCCCCAAAAAATGGCACGAATATCCGGAAAACCCACTAAAAATGCCACCCCCTCAAAAAAAAAGCTCGTTTATCCTACAACGCACCCGAAAATGTCAGCATATCAGCCCTCAATCGGTCCTGAAATATCGGGAACCTAAATCGCCGTGAATCGGCCACTAAATATACAACCACATATCAATCCGAACCCTTCCCCGCCACACCAATCACTCATCTTCAAGGTATCTCTTTTTCCCTTTGTGAGCGTATTCTGATAGTATTAGTATTGGAGTCTGAAAATAGAGTCCCAAAAGAAATAGACATTACTCTGACAAATTTTAATAAGAGGGTGATCGAATGGCTGTCAACAAAAAGAATATTATAAAACTACTTGAAACAATTGCTATATATATGGAATTGAAAGGCGAAAACACGTTTAAGGTATCTGCTTTCAGGAAAGCGGCCAACGCGCTTGAAACGGATGACAGAAGCTTGAGTGAAATTCAATCGTTCACAGAGATTAATGGAATTGGAAAAGGAACAGCAGCTGTCATTGAAGAATACATCACTGAGGGGGAATCAAGTGTTCTGGAGGAGCTTCAGAAAGAAGTTCCAGAAGGCCTAGTTCCCCTGTTAAAGCTGCCTGGCCTTGGCGGGAAGAAGATTGCCAAGCTATACCAGGAGTTGAATGTCACGAACATAGAGGATTTGAAGGATGTCTGCGAGGCGGGCAAGGTTTCGGCATTGTCCGGTTTCGGCAAGAAGACTGAGGAAAAAATCCTTCAGGCGATTGAAAGTGCCGGCTCGCAGCCGGACCGGCTTCCGATTGCTTATATGCTTCCGATTGCTGAGAAAATCGAACAGACTCTTTCAGGAATGAAGGGAGTTAAGGAATTTTCACGAGCAGGAAGTTTAAGGCGGGTGAGGGAAACAGTCAAAGACTTGGATTTCATTATTGCCGTCGATGATGTCCAGACAGTGAAAGAACAGATTATGAGTCTTCCGGATATAAAGGATTCCGCTGCGGCGGGAGATACAAAGATTTCCCTTACTTTCCTTTATGAATGGGAAGTATCCGTGGATTTCAGACTTGTAAAACCCGAAGAGTATGCAACTGCTCTCCATCACTTTACTGGCTCTAAGGATCATAATGTCCGTATGAGGCAGATCGCCAAAGAGAGAGGCGAAAAGATCAGTGAATACGGAGTCGAAAATGCTGAGACGGGTGACATTGCGACATTCCGTTCTGAAGAGGAATTCTTCAGCCATTTCGGCCTGCCGTGGATTCCGCCTGAACTGAGGGAAGATGGCAGGGAAATCGACCGCTATTCAAATGACTATGGGCTGGTTGAATTGAAGGACATCCAAGGCGACCTTCATATGCACTCCACCTGGACAGATGGCGCCCATTCATTGGAGGAAATGGTTGAGGCTTGCAGAGAAAAAGGGTATAAATATATGGCATTCACAGATCACTCGCAGTATCTTAAAGTAGCGAACGGACTGACTGCCGAAAGACTATTGAAACAACGGGAAGAAATCCGCCAATTGAATGATAAATATGATGATATTACCATTCTTTCAGGTATCGAAATGGATATCCTCCCGGACGGTACACTGGATTATGAAGATGAAGTACTCCAACAGATGGATCTCGTGATTGCTTCCATACACTCCAGTTTTACACAATCACGTGATAAAATAATGGATCGTCTGAAGACAGCTCTTAAGAGTGCTCATGTCGATATCATCGCCCACCCGACTGGAAGGATCATCGGCAGGAGGGAAGGTTATGATGTGGATGTTGATATGCTGATCGAACTGGCAAAAGAGACTGGCACTGCGCTTGAACTTAATGCTAATCCAAACCGTCTGGACTTGTCTTCTGAAAATATCAAAAAGGCAGAGGAAGCCGGCGTCAAGATTGTCATCAATACAGATGCCCACAGCATCGACCATCTTCAATTCATGGAAGTTGGCGTCGGTGCAGCAAGAAGAGGCTGGGTAAAATCAAGTTCAGTCATCAACACCTATGAGAGTGATGACCTGTTGAAATTCTTAAATAGAAATGATGGATAGTTAGGGAGGAGTATACTCCATGAATGATAAAGTATTAAGGACATTGGAATTTAATAAGGTAAAAGAACTGCTTTCAGGCTTTGCCGCTTCTGCACTTGGAAGAGCAAAGGCGGAAGCCCTGCAGCCTTCCACAACCCTTGAAGAGGTAATCAGAATACAGGATGAGACAGATGAAGCGGCCAGCATCCTGAGACTAAAAGGTCATGCACCGCTGGGAGGGATCTTTGATATCCGTCCTGCTGTCAAACGCGCTACAATCGGCGGCATGCTGAGCCCCCAGGAATTTGTGCAGGTAGCGAGCACCATTTATGCCAGCAGGCAGATCAGACTTTTCATGGAGGATCTGGGAGAGGAAGAAATAGAGCTTCCGATCCTGTCTGAAAAAGTCAGCGAGATGACGGTTTTAACCCCTCTTGAACATAAAATCAGAGCGGTCGTCGACGAAAATGGCGGAATTCTGGATTCTGCCAGTGATTCCTTAAGGCAGATCCGCTCGCAGATCAGGGCAAATGAGGGGCGGATCAGAGAAAAACTTGAAAGAATGATCCGATCCAGCAATGCGCAGAAAATGCTTTCAGACGCGATCATCACCATACGGAATGACCGGTATGTTATACCGGTAAAGCAGGAATACCGCGGAAATTATGGAGGCATCATTCATGACCAGTCCTCTTCAGGCCAGACTCTTTTCATTGAGCCTGAGGTTATTGTGACGCTTAATAACGCATTGCGTGAATTAAAGCTGAAAGAAGGACTGGAAATCGAAAGGATCCTTACCGAATTGACGGTAGAGGTCAGTGGATATTCTGAGGATTTATTAACGATTGTCGCCACCCTGGCCGATATAGATTTTATGTTTACTAAAGCAAAGTACGGAAAGTCCATTAAAGGGACTAAGCCTGAGATTAATGGCGAACAAGTACTGAAACTGAACAGGGCGCGGCATCCGATGCTCACGATTGAGGAAGCAGTCCCCAATGACATTGAATTGGGCAAAGATTTCAGTTCGATAGTCATCACCGGACCGAATACCGGTGGTAAAACAGTGACGTTGAAAACTGTCGGGCTGCTGACATTGATGGGGCAGGCGGGACTGCAGATTCCTGCTTTGGATGGCTCTCAATTGGGAGTCTTTCAGAATGTCTACGCTGATATCGGTGATGAACAGTCGATAGAGCAAAGTTTGAGTACCTTCTCTTCACATATGGTGAATATTGTAGATATTCTTAACAAAGTCGACCACGAAAGCCTGGTTCTTTTCGATGAGCTTGGTGCTGGAACAGATCCGCAGGAAGGGGCGGCGCTGGCGATTTCCATCCTGGACGAAGTACATCAGAGAGGTGCGAAAGTCGTTGCTACTACCCACTATCCTGAACTGAAGGCTTATGGCTATAATCGGGAAGGTGTCATCAATGCCAGTGTGGAATTTGATGTAGAATCCCTGAGTCCAACCTATAAGCTGCTGATCGGGGTCCCGGGCCGAAGCAACGCATTCGAAATATCCAAACGGCTTGGATTGGCCGACAGGGTCATTCACCGCGCCAAATCACACATCGGAACAGACAGCAAAGAAATTGAAAATATGATTGCTTCTCTTGAGAAAAGCAGGAAAGATGCTGAAGCTGATTATGATGAAGCACATGAACTTCTTAAGCAAGCGGATAAGATGCATAAAGACATGCAGAAACAAATGATGGAGTTTTATGATAAGCGTGACAGCTTATATGAAAAAGCCGAGGTGAAAGCCTCTCAAGTCGTTGAGAAAGCTAAAGAAGAAGCAGAAGGCGTTATCAGAGACTTGCGGAAAATGAGGCTGGAAAAAAGCGCTGATGTTAAAGAGCATGAGCTGATCGATGCCAGGAAAAGGATTGAAGGCGCTGCGCCTAACTTGGACAGAAGCAAACCGAAAAAAGCCGCTTCGAGCCAACGAGAGCTAAAACCGGGAGACGAAGTGAAGGTCCTTACATTTGATCAGAAAGGCCACCTGGTTGAAAAAGTATCCTCAAAAGAGTGGCAGGTTCAAATGGGAATCATGAAGATGAAGGTTAAAGAATCCGATCTTGAGTTCATTCAGGCAGAGAAAAAGGTTGAAACCAAACCGCTTGCTACTGTCAAAGGAAAAGATTTTCATGTAGGCTTGGAACTGGACCTTAGGGGAGAAAGATTTGAAAATGCCCTGTCCCGAGTCGAAAAGTATATCGATGATGCCTTATTGGCAGGCTACCCGCGTGTTTCCATCATCCATGGTAAAGGAACGGGTGCCCTCAGGCAGGGAGTGCAGGAATACTTGAAAAACCACCGCTCTGTCAAAAGGGTCCGTCTTGGCGAAGCGGGCGAAGGCGGAACCGGTGTCAGTGTAGTGGAATTTAAGTAAAGTAGTAGTTCCTGAGCTGGCGGCCGCTTCCGCTATTAATGCAATTTATCCGCAGCGGCCGAGGGTCCGTACCCACTGGAACGGACTTAGCCCCTCGGGGTCAAATAACCCGGAGAGAATAAAAGGAAAGAGCGCCTTTTTTCTCTCCGGAACATTTGCCTGTCGGGGCTGATCAGGCCGCTTCCACTTTTTATACAATAAATCATTTAAGGGTGTTTAGGGATGGAAAACTTTTGGGAAAATGAATTTATTCAGACGGCTGGTTACTACAGTGTCGTCGTACTGTTTCTTGTGCTGTTCCTTTCCATTTTCGAACTTGTTACGAAGTACAACAACTGGGAAGAAATAAAGAAAGGAAATATGGCGGTGGCTATGGCTACAGGCGGGAAGATTTTTGGTATCGCCAATATCTTCAGGCATTCAATCGCTGAAAATGATACCCTGCTGACAACGATTGGCTGGGGAGTGTTCGGGTTTTTCCTGCTTTTAACCGGGTACTTCATCTATGAATTTATGACACCTAAGTTTAAGATTGATGAAGAAATCGAGAGAGATAATCGGGCAGTCGGGTTTATTTCCCTTGTCATATCAGTAGGCCTGTCTTATGTCATAGGAGCGGGCATCTCATAAGGAGAGAGAAATGGAAACATTAGCAAAAGTATTATTGGGACTTTGTGCCGTGTTTATAATTGTGGGTATCCTTTACATGGTTTTCTTCGTGTAAAGGGCAAAAGGAGAGCGGCGGCTGCCGTTCTCTTTTTCATTAGTCCGAAATATACATAGTTTATTAAAGGAATTCGAATTGATACAGTAGTAAAGATATACTATAATAGCATAAAGAATTAAAATTTTCTAAAAATTTAAAAGGGGTGAAACAATATGGAAAAACCATGGCTGGAATTATATCCGGAAGAAATCAAGAAAGAACTGGATTATACACCTAAGCCGCTGCAGGACTATCTGACGAAAGCAGCAGAACTATATCCCGACAAGTCCGCTATCCACTTCATGGGAAAGGAAATCAATTACCGAGAACTTTATAATTCCGCATTGAAGTTTGCCAATTATCTCAGAACTCTGGGAGTTGAAAAAGGGGACCGGGTGGCGATCATGCTGCCGAACACCCCGCAGTCAGTCATTGGCTATTATGGAGTCCTCTACGCAGGCGGAGTCGTCGTTCAAACTAATCCGCTCTATATGGAGAGGGAAATCGAGTATCAGATGAAAGATTCAGGTGCTAAAGTCATCCTTACAATGGATATCCTTTTTCCAAAGGTGACAAAAGTAATGAAAGAGACTTCTTTGCAGCATGTAATTGTAACCGCTATCAAAGAATATCTCCCGTTTCCTAAGAATTTAATTTATCCTTTTATTCAAAAGAAGCAGTATAACATTGTCGTGAAGGTAGAGCCATCTGAGAAGAATCATCTTTTTACAGATATCATGAAAACGGCGGATGGCACTCCTATTGATATACCGTTTGATTTTGAAGAAGACCTGGCTTTGCTTCAATATACGGGAGGAACAACTGGATTTCCCAAAGGAGTCATGCTGACTCATAAAAATCTTGTTTCCAATGCCATGATGTGTGACACCTGGCTTTATAAGTGTAAAAAAGGAGAAGAAATTATTCTCGGCATTCTCCCATTCTTTCATGTGTATGGTATGACCACCGTCATGATCCTTTCTGTCATGCAGGGTTATAAAATGGTGCTGCTTCCTAAATTTGATGCAAAAACCACGCTGAAAACGATCCAGAAGCAAAAGCCTACTTTGTTTCCTGGTGCACCGACCATTTATATTGGGTTATTAAACCATCCAGATCTGAAGAAATACGACTTATCTTCCATTGACTCCTGTATAAGCGGTTCTGCTCCTCTTCCGGTAGAAGTACAGCAGAAATTTGAAGAAGTAACCGGCGGAAAATTAGTGGAAGGCTACGGCCTGACTGAATCGTCGCCTGTCACTCACTCCAACTTCCTGTGGAACAGGGAAAGGGTGAAAGGAAGCATAGGCATACCTTGGCCCGATACAGATGCAGCTGTTTTTTCAATGGAGACCGGCGAAAAGCTTCCGCCGAATGAAATCGGTGAAATTTGTGTCAAAGGTCCACAAGTGATGAAAGGCTATTGGAACCGACCGGAAGAAACAGAAATGACTCTGAAAGATGGATGGCTGCTTACGGGTGACCTGGGATATATGGATGAAAGAGGTTATTTCTTCGTAGTGGACCGGAAGAAAGATATGATCATTGCCGGAGGCTTCAACATCTATCCGCGGGAAATCGAAGAAGTGCTCTATGAACACCCGGATGTCCAAGAGGTTGTCGCGGCCGGGATTCCCGATCCTTACCGAGGTGAAACCGTAAAGGCATATATTGTTCTTAAGGAGAATTCCAAACTGGCGGAGGAAGATCTGGATTCATTTGCAAGGAAGCATCTTGCTGCTTACAAAGTACCAAGAATATATGAATTCCGGGATGAACTTCCGAAAACGGCTGTAGGGAAAATCCTGCGAAGGGCCTTGGTCGATGAGGAAAAAAACAAATTAAAAGAGAATGATGAAAAACTCGGTTAATTTTATTTGGAGAATACACAACTTCATACTAGAATAGGTTATGGCAAAAACATTGAGGCGGCCACCAGGCCTTTCTTTTTGAAAGAGATGTGGACAAGGATATTCTTCTTGACTTTTTTTCTCTCACATTTTATGATGAATTTATGAATGAATAGTCATTCATTATTTCTTAGAGGCAGGGCATGATATGAAAAGAGACAAACCGAAGTATAAACAAATTATTGATGCCGCTGTAATAGTGATTGCTGAAAATGGATACCACCAGGCCCAGGTTTCAAGGATAGCGAAACAGGCCGGGGTTGCGGATGGGACCATATATCTTTACTTCAAAAATAAAGAAGATATCCTGATTTCACTTTTTCGTGAAAAGATGGGAATGTTTGTCGAAAAAATTGAAGAAGTTATAGCAGGAAAACGAACAGCAGCGGAGAAGTTATTAGTGATGATTGAAAATCATTGTAAGATTTTGTCGGAAGATCACCATCTGGCAATCGTCACCCAGCTGGAGCTTAGGCAGTCCAATAAGGACATTCGATTGAAAATCAATGAGGTCCTTAAAGGCTACCTGATCGTCATAGACAAGATTTTGATAGAAGGAATCGAGTCAGGGGAATTTTCGAAAGATCTCGATATCCGCCTTGCACGACAGATGATTTTCGGCACTATCGATGAAATGCTTACCAATTGGGTCATGAATGAACAAAAATATGACCTGGCAGCACAAGTTCCTGCGATACATAAACTGCTGCTGAACGGCTGCGGTTCAAGGAACTGAAGTATTGTGTAAGGGAGGAAGACTAGATGCAGTATCTAAGTTTCAAGATTGAAAATCAGGCAGCGTTCGTTACTATTCAGCGTCCTCCTGCAAATGCTCTTGCCAGTGACTTAATTATCGAACTGGACGAACTGATGGATGAGCTGGAGAAGAATGAAGAAGCACGAGTCATCCTGCTGCATGGTGAAGGCAGATTCTTTTCTGCAGGAGCAGATATTAAAGAGTTCACCAAAGTAGAAAGCGGAGAGGATTTCTCGAAGCTTTCCAAAAGAGGGCAGGACCTTTTTGAACGCATGGAAAATTTCCCTAAACCAATCATTGCAGCCATTCATGGAGCTGCATTGGGAGGGGGCCTTGAACTTGCGATGGGCTGCCATATCCGCCTTGTCGGCGAAAATGCAAAATTGGGGCTTCCGGAGCTGCAGTTAGGGCTTGTTCCTGGATTTGCCGGGTCTCAGCGCCTTGCTAAGTTTGTCGGATCTGCGAAAGCGGCCGAAATGCTGCTCACAAGTGAACCAATTTCCGGGAAGGAAGCGGTTCAATGGGGATTGGCCAATAGAGCATACCCGGATGATGAGGTCCTTCAGCATGCGAAAGAAATGGCGTTCAGGATTGCGAAGAAGAGCCCTGTGGCAATGAAAGCTGCTTTGGAACTTCTAAGCTTTTCCAAACATGAACGCTTTTATGAGGGAGTCAGACGGGAAGCGGAATTATTCGGAGATGTATTCGTTTCCGAGGATGGCCAGGAAGGCATCAAGGCATTCATTGAAAAGCGTACACCTGAATTCAAGGGCAGATAAGCCGGGCTCCCGGCTCTTCCTTGAATCACAGGTAAAAATTTTTACTTTAAATATTCTCAATCTTTTTAACCGATTGAAAGTTTGAAATTTTAGGAGGGAACTAGAAATGAACATTTACGTATTAATGAAAAGAACTTTCGATACTGAAGAAAAAATCAGTATTTCAAATGGCCAAATCAGTGAAGATGGTGCAGAATTCATCATCAATCCTTACGATGAATATGCGATAGAGGAAGCAATCCAGGTCCGTGACGAGCACGGCGGAGAAATCACAGTTGTCACTGTCGGCGGCGAAGAAGGTGAAAAACAGCTTCGCACTGCTCTGGCAATGGGGGCTGATAAAGCGGTACTCATCAACACAGAAGATGATGTGGAAAACGGCGATCAATTCACTACAGCCAAAATCCTTGCCGAATACTTAAAAGACAAGGAAGCAGATTTAATCCTTGCAGGAAACGTTGCCATTGATGGCGGATCAGGCCAGGTTGGACCACGAGTAGCGGAACAACTGGATATCCCTTATGTAACCACTATCACAAGCCTTGAAATCAGCGGAGGAACTGTAACGGTTGTCCGCGATGTAGAAGGCGATTCCGAAACAATCGAAACATCTCTTCCTTTACTCGTAACAGCACAGCAGGGGCTGAATGAACCGAGATACCCTTCTTTGCCTGGTATCATGAAAGCAAAGAAGAAACCATTGGATGAAATTGAAATCGATGATTTAGATCTTGAAGAAGAAGATGTTGAGGCAAAGACAAAAACGATTGAAATCTTCCTGCCGCCTGAGAAGGAAGCGGGCAAAATTCTTGAAGGTGAGCTTGAAGACCAAGTAAAAGAACTGGTCGGTCTGCTTCACACGCAAGCCAAAGTCGTTTAATACAAGGGAAGAAGCCGCTGATCTGCTAAAAGCAGCATTAGCGAACGATCCTTATATACAATCAACAGATCATTCACTCAGGAGGTAATCGAACATGGCAAGAAAAGTATTGGTACTTGGAGAAGCACGTGACAACGCATTGAGAAACGTTTCTTTCGAAGCAATTGCTGCGGGTAAGACAATTGCTGAGGGAGGAGAAGTAGTTGGAGTTTTATTGGGCAGTTCTGTAAGCGCTTTAGGAAATGAACTAATTCAATATGGAGCTGACCGCGTAATCGTGGTTGAGGATGCAAAGCTGGAGCAGTACACTTCCGATGGTTATTCTCAAGCATTGATGGCTGTCCTTGATCAGGAAAGCCCAGAGGGAATCATTTTTGGCCACACAGCCCTTGGAAAAGATCTTGCTCCTAAGATTGCGAGCAAATTAGGATCAGGACTGATTTCCGATGCCACTTCTCTTGAAGAGGCAGGCGGAAACCTAGTATTCACACGCCCGATTTATTCCGGTAAAGCATTTGAAAAGAAAATTGTGACAGACGGATTGATTTTCGCGACAATCCGCCCGAACAATATTGATCCACTTGAAAAAGATGAATCCAGAAGCGGAGATGTAAGTTCTGTTTCTGTGGAAATCAAGGACCTTCGTGCAATTATCAAAGATGTTGTCCGAAAAGCAACGGATGGTGTAGATCTTTCTGAAGCTAAAGTCGTCATCGCAGGAGGGCGCGGGGTGAAAAGTACAGATGGTTTCGGTCCGCTGAAAGAGCTTGCCGATGTATTAGGCGGAGCTGTTGGAGCTTCTCGTGGTGCATGTGATGCGGACTATTGCGACTACTCCCTGCAAATTGGGCAAACGGGTAAGGTTGTTACTCCTGACTTATATATTGCCTGCGGTATCTCAGGTGCCATTCAGCATTTGGCCGGTATGTCCAACTCCAAAGTGATTGTTGCCATCAACAAAGATCCTGAAGCAAGCATCTTCAATGTAGCAGACTACGGAATTGTGGGAGACTTGTTTGAAGTGGTGCCGATGTTGACAGAAGAATTCAAGAAATTAAAAGTTTCTTCTTCTTAATCAGCAGTCTGTAAGCTGACTTGGAAATTCATTTGATGAATGATTTTAATTAAATTTAGAGAAAGCATCCGTGAAAGTGACGGGTGCTTTTTTGTGTGTTTCAATGGTTTCTCTCTTGTTCTTTAGAGGAATAGAGAGGAGTAGAGCACTGTACTGGTTTATAAGAATGGGTGGCTCAAAGACAGACTTAAGCGACGTGGAAAAAAATTCTGGTTTTATATATTATTTTAGGAAGTATACTGCCCATTAAGGAAGAGGAAGGGCCGAGATAATGACTGGCAATAAGAGCAAGCTGGCATTGTTCAATGAAGACAAACAATACATCCAATATTAAAAGGTACATAGCGAAGAATCTAGTCGCTCAAACCCTCTCAGATGAATTTCTCCTGATAATTATGTATAATGACATTATAAAATTGTGAATATATTCACAAACATTCTAAGCAGATTTTTCTTTTTAAGATAGGAGATTTTTTAAAAATGAATATACTAAACCCATTTTTGAAACATCATAGAGGAACATTAATATACTTAGGAATAATAGCAACCCTTACAGGGTTAAGTATCATAACTCAGGCATATTTAATTGTGACTGTGGTTGACCGGGTGTTCCTTCAAGGACAACCCTTCGCTGATGTTGTTCCTTTTCTGGGCTGGCTAGCGCTTGTCCTGCTGGTCAGGGTCTTGCTGAACTTTGGCAGTGGACGAGCAGGTGCAAGGATGGCTTCTAAGGTAAAAGACAGCTTTCGGCAAAGGCTGCTGGCTAAATTCACTAAAAACCCTCTGCAGGCTTCTCTTCAAGGCCAGTCCGGTCGAAAGGTGAGCGTCATGCTGGATGCGGTTGACGAGATTGACAGCTATTTCAGCCGTTACATTCCCCAGGTTATCCAGACTTCGATTATTCCGCTCATGATCCTAGCTGCTGCATTCACTCAGCATATTTCAACAGGGCTGCTGATGATGATTACTGCCCCATTCATTCCTTTGTTTTTTATCATAATCGGAATGAAAACGCAGAAAAAATCAGAAGAGCAATTGGATAAAATGTCGGCCTTTTCAGGGAAGTTTCTTGATACTCTTCAAGGCTTAACGACCTTGAAATTATTCGGACAGTCTGCAAATCAAAAAGAGGCCATTCGAGAAAGCAGTCACGGTTTCAGGGATGCGACGATGGATGTACTGAAGGTAGCCTTTATTTCTTCCTTGATGCTTGAGTATATTTCCATGCTCGGGATTGGATTGATTGCCCTTGAACTGGGACTTCGGCTTGTTGTTTTTGAAAGTGTGGAATTCTTCACTGCATTCTTTTTACTGGTGCTGGCACCGGAGTTTTATGCAGCGATCAAAGAACTTGGCAGTGCCTTTCACACAGGCAGAGGCAGTCTCGGTGCTGCAAACAAAATAAAGGAGGAGCTCGATAGATCGGATCTCCCTGTCAAATGGGGAGAGAAGGAACTGTCGGTTTCAGCTCCTCCTTTGATCAGCATGAAGGATGTTGGGTTCAAATATGAAGATGGGGGATTCCAATTAAAAGGCTTTTCTGCCGATATAAAACCCTATACAAAAACAGCGGTAGTCGGGCGCACAGGTTCAGGAAAGTCAACTCTTCTTCACTTGCTTGCCGGACTTGCAGCTCCCTCCAAGGGACAGATTGAAATTAATCAGCAGCCTCTTTCAACCTATACGGAAGAATCCTGGTTAAATGAAATCAGTTATATTTCCCAAAGACCTTATGTATTTTCAGGTACTATCGCAGAAAACATTGCGATTGGAGCGAAAAGAGACTCAAGTCGGCAGGAAATTGTAAAAGCTGCTGAAAAAGCTGGGTTGTCAGAGATGGCTGAGGCGCTTGATCAGGGTTATGATACCCGGGTAGGTGAAGGCGGCCGAGGCTTATCGGGAGGAGAGAAGCAGCGTCTAGCCATTGCGCGGGCATTTTTGAAGGACCCTGCCGTCATCTTATTTGATGAGCCGACGACAGGGCTTGATTTAAAAACAGAACGAATATTACAGGAATCGATCGAAGAGCTTTCAGAGAGGGCGACGGTCATCACCGTAGCGCATAGACTGCATACCATCAAAGATGCTGATTTGATTCTGTTCATGGAAAATGGAGAGTTAATAGGGAGCGGCACACATGAAGAACTGATTGAAAAAGTTCTGGAATATCGCAGCATGGTGTCAGTTCAGCAAAGGGGGGATGCGGGATGAAAGATCTGATGCTTGTTATGAAGGAAGTTGGCCGTGAAAGAAAAGATATCTTGCTTTCGATTTTATTCGGGGTTTTAGCCGGTATTACAGCGGTGGGCCTTTTTGCTTCCAGCGGATACTTGATTTCCAAGGCCGCTTTCGTTCCGCCTCTGTATGCGTTAACTGTCATGATTGCTTTATTGAAGCTTTTTGGGCTGGCGCGTGCTGGCAGCCGGTATGGGGAACGCTTATACTCCCATCGGGCCACTTTTTCGATTCTAAGCAACCTGAGAGTTGATTTCTTCAAAAGGCTTGAACCCCTGGCACCCGGCATTTATCAAAAATATCGGAGCGGAGATTTGCTATCGAGGATTGTAGGGGATGTAGAGAGACTGCAAAACTTTTTCCTGCGTGTGTATTACCCTCCCATTGTCCTGGTCATCGTGTTTTTAAGCACGGTTGTCTTCATGATGTTTTTCTCTGTATACATTGCTTTGGTATTGATTGTGGGGCTTATACTGACATCGCTGGTTGTGCCTGCAATTTTTGCCTACAGAAAGCGCAGGCTGGATTATCGTTTGCGTGAGCGGAGAGGCAGCCTATCTACAGAAGCGACAGAGATTTTATATGGATTCCGGGAACTGAAATTGTATCAGCGTTTAGAGGAAAAAGAAGAAATGCTGAAAGATTCCTCCCAAAAATATATCGAAGATCAAGAACGCGAAACTGTTCAACTAATGTTCAATCAATCTGTAAATTCAGCAGTATCTCTTATGGTGTCATGGGCTGTCCTGGCACTCGGTGCGTACTTCGTGACACAAGGCCAGCTTGAAGGCGTTTTTTTGGCAATGCTTGTCATGGTCTCTTTGACTGTATTTGAAAATTCCGCTCCGATGGCAGCACTGCCCGGCCATTTGGAAGAGAGCCGCGCAGCCTCTCGGCGTTTGTATTCTGTAGTAAAGGAAGAGCCGGTTTTACCCTCTGCCCCAATCGCGAGGCTGCCGGAATCTCAATCTTTATCTGTGGAATTCCAGGAATTGTCTTACCACTTCGAAGGAGAAAGCCGCAGGGCATTGAATGAGGTGAGCTTTCAGTTGCCGGAGGGTTCAAAAACGGCTATTGTCGGCCCCAGTGGATCTGGTAAATCAACGGTGTTGATGATGCTGCTTAAAGTGCTTCAAGCTGCCGAAGGAGAGATTAGGATTGGAAACCATCCGCTTAATCATGTGGATGAGCACGATCTCTGGTCGAAATCTAACGTGGTATTGCAGGATAACCATTTCTTCTATGGAACTATCCGGGAAAATCTTGATTTGGCACGAGCTGATAAAACAGATGAAGAACTAATGAAAGTCCTTGAAAAAGTCCAGTTAGCTCATTTTAATCTTGACAGCGAAGTTCTCGAACGTGGAGAGAATTTGTCAGGCGGGGAAAAACAGCGGCTTGCCATCGCCCGTGCCATGTTAAAGGGAGGGCGTCTATGGATATTGGACGAACCTACATCTTCAATTGATGTGCTGACAGAGAAGACTATTTATGAAGAGCTTTTTGAACAAGCAGCGGATAATACACTTGTGCTGGTCAGCCACCGCTTAACGGGACTGGAGAAAATGGATCAAATTATCGTGATGGAAAAAGGACAGGTAGTTGAAACAGGAACATTTGATGAATTGATGGCAAAGCAAGGGTACTTCTTTGCTATGAAAGAGATTGAAAGAAGTGTATTTGGATAAGGCAGTGGCGGAACTGATCCCCAAAGGGTTTAGAATCAGGCATTCCACTTTATATGGTAAGAACTAATTTTCTGTTTTTAGGTACCATAGTAGTCTTATCTGTTCTTTTCAGGGTGAGTGTTTTTTATCCCAGCGTGTCTAATACCCTATTACGGTGACGGTCTTCGCGGCAGACGCAGGTCTGGCGGTTATACCGGGAAAGCATTTATAAAAGATATGCTTTTACCAAATAAGGCAAAGGAGAAAATCCTCGTTTCCGTTACCCTCGAGTCCAGGGAGCCATCCATGAATAAACAAGGCAAAACAGGGTAAATTACCTGCGAGCATATTTATAGCATCATCAATAGAACGATGATATACTGACGTTAACTTTTAAACATAATTGGAGGCGAATATAAATGGCTATCACAAATGCAACAGATCAAAATTTCAAAAATGAAGTAAGTTCAGGTTTAGTACTTGCTGATTTCTGGGCGCCTTGGTGCGGACCTTGTAAAATGATTGCACCAGTTCTGGAAGAGCTTGACTCCGAAATGGGCGATAAAGTGAAAATCGTCAAAGTTGACGTTGACGAAAACCAAGAAACTGCAGGAAACTATGGTGTTATGAGTATCCCGACACTAGTTGTTCTTAAAGATGGAGAAGTAGTTGACAAAGTCATCGGCTTCCAGCCTAAAGAAGCTCTTGCTGAATTACTGAACAAACATGCTTAATGAATAAGAAGAAACGAGCCGATTGGCTCGTTTCTTTTTTTTGCAAGGTAAGGTGCATGGTATATCTCATCTGCTCAGGATACAGTCTTCCTTTGCTGGTAACCTTTAAGAAGAAAAGCTTCGTGCCGGCTGGATTGTATTCTTTTGCCAGAAGCCCGCCAGTTGACCTTGGCGGGCTAATTGCCTATGATTATTGAAGAAAGTTTACTGATTTCCGTTCATTTTTCAAGCTGTTTTTACAGGGGTCTTCATTTGTATCCTTTGAAAACTGCTTATGTTTAGTGGTAAGCCGCAGGGGGTGAGGGTAATGAACGAGAATATATCAAACAAACTGGCACTGCTCCCGGATCAGCCGGGATGCTACCTGATGAAAGACAGACAAGGGACCATCATCTATGTTGGTAAGGCAAAGGTGCTGAAGAATCGGGTAAGGTCCTATTTCACAGGTTCTCATGATGGTAAAACACAAAGGCTCGTCGGAGAGATCGAGGACTTTGAATATATAATAACGTCTTCAAATCTGGAGGCACTGATCCTTGAATTGAATTTGATCAAAAAATATGATCCAAAATATAACGTCATGCTGAAAGATGACAAGAGTTACCCTTTTATCAAGCTGACGGCAGAAAGACATCCGCGGCTGATTATCACACGCAATGTCAAGAAAGATAAGGGAAGGTATTTCGGTCCTTATCCAAATGCAGGGGCAGCAAATGAAACGAAGAAGCTGCTCGACCGGATCTACCCTCTAAGAAAATGCGATAACCTTCCTGACCGGGTATGCTTGTACTATCATCTGGGACAATGCCTGGCACCGTGTGTCCATGAAGTGCAATCTGAAACATATAAAGAGCTGACAAATGAGATTGCCCGCTTCTTGAACGGCGGTTATAAGGATATTAAAAAGGAACTTAACGAAAAGATGGGCCAGGCTGCAGAAAATCTTGAATTTGAACGCGCAAAAGAGTTTCGTGATCAAATTCAGCATATTGAGGCGACGATGGAGAAGCAGACGATGACCATGACCGACTTCACGGACCGTGACATCTTTGGATATGCGGTCGATAAAGGTTGGATGTGTGTTCAGGTGTTTTTTATCCGGCAAGGGAAGCTGATTGAACGTGATGTTTCTATGTTCCCCATCTATGATGAACCGGCAGAGGAATTCCTGACCTATATCGGCCAGTTCTATACCAAGGCCAATCATTTTAAACCGAAGGAGATCAATCTTCCTGAAGGGATTGACGAATCAATCGTATCAGAGCTTCTGGAGGTAAGGACGACACAGCCTAAGAAGGGGCAGAAAAAGCAATTGGTTCAATTAGCGGGCAAGAATGCTGAAGTTGCACTGAAGGAAAAGTTTTCCTTGATTGAGCGGGACGAGGAAAGAACCATCATGGCAATTGATAAATTGGGTGAGGCGATGGGTATCTATACTCCTCACCGTATCGAAGCCTTTGATAACTCCAATATCCAGGGCACTGACCCTGTCTCGGCAATGATTGTCTTCATTGACGGCAAACCGGAAAAGAAAGAGTACCGCAAGTATAAGATCAAGTCTGTAAAAGGGCCGGATGATTATGACTCCATGCGTGAAGTAGTGAGAAGAAGGTATTCCAGAGTCTTGAAAGAAGGACTGCCGCTCCCTGATTTAATCGTCATAGATGGTGGGAAAGGCCAGATAGGCGCTGCAAAAGAAGTGCTGGAATTGGAATTGAATCTCGATATTCCTGTAGCCGGACTGGCAAAAGACGACAAACATCAGACATCTGAATTGCTCTATGGAAATCCGCTCGAAATTGTTCCACTTGAAAAAAGGAGCCAGGAATTTTATCTGCTGCAGAGAATCCAGGACGAAGTGCATAGATTTGCGATTACCTTCCACCGCCAGCTGAGAGGCAAAACCGCCTTTTCTTCAATGCTGGATGAAGTTAGCGGCATTGGTCCTAAAAGAAAAAAACAGCTTCTGAAAACTTTTGGATCCATGAAGAAAATGAGAGAAGCTTCTATGGAGGAACTGATCGAAGCGGGGCTTCCAAAAGCAGCTGCCGAGGAATTGATGGAGAAACTGAAAGAATAGCATAGGTACACCCTGCCTTGAAATGGCAGGGTGTTTTTTTGTTTGTCCGAGGGCAATGTATGTCTTCAATGTGCTTGTTCGGAATGCATCAAAAGCGGGAATGTACCCGAGGTGCTGGCTTGGAGACATTCAAAACGAGTAAAAGATCGAGAAGATGTCCTCAAGAAGCCAGCCTTGGTTAATTAAAATACTCGCCTTCCAAGAGATGAAGAAAATAGGATTGTCATCATTTACGTTGTGTGTTAAAATGAATGAAAATTTTATAAAATTATCACTTTTATACAAGTGGTGATAGAGGTGCGGACTTTCATCAGTAGATGTTTCGAGGAGTATGGGCTCTTTTGACAGGCATTGAAAGGGAAATTCGCCGAAGTGAGAACAGGCTCATGGCTGTTTTCGCTGGTTCTGTGTTTAAGAGATGCAGAATTGTCAAGATTAACAGTCTTGGAGAGCTATCTCACGTGGAACCTGCATAATTTTGCGATTTCACAGGCAATGAGATACTATCTCATTGCCTTTTTTATTGAGGTTTGGTTTTCGTGATGGACCGTTATTCTTGTACTTATACTTAGAGAAAAAAACACTTAAGAAAAGAGGACGAGAATGTGGGACTGATTGTACAGAAATTTGGAGGAACCTCCGTCGGCGATATGGAAAGAATCAAAAATGCTGCTTTGCGTGTAATCGAAGAGAAAAACAGGGGCAATGACGTAGTGGTTGTGGTTTCGGCTATGGGGAAAACAACCGACGGGCTGGTCGATTTGGCTTATCAGGCTTCTGCCAAGCCAAGCAAGCGTGAAATGGATATGCTCCTTACTACCGGTGAACAAATCACCATTTCGCTGCTGACGATGGTGCTGCTTGAATCAGGATATGACGCGGTTTCTATGACAGGCTGGCAGGCAGGCATTGAGACAGAAGATATACATGGCAATGCCCGTATCACTAACATCAATAGTGACAGAGTCCAGCAGAACCTTAGAGACAACCGTATTGTGGTAGTTGCAGGGTTTCAAGGAATGGCAGAGAGAAGAGAAATAACCACCTTGGGACGCGGCGGTTCAGATACAACGGCTGTAGCCCTTGCCGCAGCGCTGAATGCAGATCGGTGCGATATATATACAGACGTGGATGGAGTTTATACTTCTGATCCCCGATATGTGAAGAACGCCCGTAAGCTTTCATCCGTCGCTTATGACGAAATGCTGGAACTGGCTAATCTTGGTGCCGGTGTTCTTCATCCTCGGGCAGTGGAATTTGCCAAAAATCATGGAGTACCGCTGGTAGTAAGATCAAGCATGGACAAACAAGAAGGTACAATGATTGAGGAGGAAGTTTCAATGGAAACAGGGTTGATTGTTCGAGGAGTAGCGTTCGAAGAAGAAATAATCAGGATGACTGTAATAGGACTTGAAAATGAAATCACAGGCCTTTCTTCCATATTCACCACTCTTGCAAAAAATCACATCAATGTCGATATCATTATTCAGAGTAAGACAGAGACAGGAAGTATCAATCTTTCTTTCTCCATCAAGAGAGAGTCCCTGGAGGATGCGGTCGAAGTGCTGCAAAATAATCGTGGACAGCTTGGATTCAGTTCCATTGAACATGAAAGCGGACTGGCTAAAGTTTCCATTGTGGGCTCAGGCATGATCTCCAATCCGGGTGTAGCGGCACAGATGTTTGAAGCGCTGGCCAATAATCAGATTCCAATCAAAATGGTAAGCACATCAGAAATCAAAGTTTCTGCTGTGGTGGATGAAGCACAAATGCTGAAAGCGGCGGAAGTACTTCATACGGAATTCAATCTTGATAAAGCACAGAAGCCGCAAAAGGTTTCGGTAAAATAAATACTTGAAAGGCTTTCCACACCTGGAAAGCCTTTTAAATAGTAGTTTGAAAATGGGCATCGCTTCTGGATCCAGCTGCAGTGCCCAAGGGAGTACCCACTGGAACGGACCCTCTCGGTTAAATAACCCCTGGAGAATAAAAGGACACTGTTCTCTCCGGGGAACATTTGCCTGTCGGGGCTGAACGGGCCGCTTGCGCTTTTTATAATACTATTCTATTTTATCCTTGGGATCAGTCCGGACGATGAACTTGACTGTCTTGGATCTCTTATGGATCTCTTCAGCCGCTTCGGTGACGGCCTTTTTTTTAGACTGAACTTGTTCCGCTAGAAAGCCTGCTTCCATCTTGAAGGAAATGTCTGTTTTGAGTGAAAGTCTTCTTTCGACGAATGGTCCTGATAAAATAAAGATCTGTTCGTCTTTTTTATCATCAGCAAGGCTCAATTTCCCCCAGCCTGCCTCCAAGAAGAACGCTTCTGTTTCTTCCAGTGAGACAAGAGGAAATCTCCTTGCAAGGCTTTTGCCGCCCCAGTAAAGAATGTCTGTCGTATGCTTGCCCAAAATCTCGGGCAGCAGGATATCTCTCATCAATTCGTACCCAAACAAGGGAACGGCTTCCATTTCCCCGCTTTTTTGGTTATTGCTGCTTTCCAAAACGAATCCCCTCTTTCTATAAGGCTCTCTTCCTGCTCGCTTTAAGAGAGTTATTATCTGATTATTTTCCACTGAATTGTAAAAGTATTCCTGAGGTTTTTGTCGATTTCTAAAAACATTCCAGTGCATCAACAATCTTCTATTAATCTATTATAAACAAGGTGAGGGTAAAATATAAATCGCTAAGACAAAAATAGTATAGATGGAATGTTTTACCGGCATAATGATTATTCATCTTTTTCATTTTACCGCAGCTTGCTCACCCTATACGGGGTACTTGTTCTGCCAGATTAAACAGCAAAGTAATATTATCAATATATTATAAATATTTTTGCGATATCATCGAATTTTATGTATACGTTTTCTTGACGCACCTCTAACATGGGAGTAAAATGAACTTGTCACATTTTTGTTATAATATGAAAATTTGCAGAAGGTTCATACCTTTAATAGTATTGGCAATATCTTATTTTATGCATTTTTTCATCATTAAGGGGGGGTATATCATGGCTGGAAATCGTGAGTATAATTTACGCAGGCTTCACTCTTTGCTAGGTGTTATTCCAGTAGGGATATTCTTAATTCAGCACTTAGTAGTCAACAACTTTGCCACACGGGGCGCAGAAGCATTTAATAATGCAGCACACTTTATGGAGAGTTTACCTTTCCGGTACGTACTTGAAACATTCATTATTTTTCTTCCATTGTTGTTTCATGCTATTTATGGTTTATATATAGCCTTCACTGCAAAGAACAATGTAAGCAAATACGGTTATTTCCGTAACTGGATGTTCCTGCTTCAGCGGATATCGGGCGTCATCACGCTGGTATTCATTACGTGGCATGTTTGGGAAACAAGGGTTGCAGCTGCATTCGGAGCAGAAGTTAACTTTCAAATGATGGAGAACATCTTGTCCAACCCATTTATGATGGGCTTCTACATTGTTGGCGTCATCTCTACTATCTTCCACTTTGCTAACGGTTTGTGGTCTTTCCTTGTGAGCTGGGGAATCACAGTTTCTCCGCGTTCCCAAGTAATCGCTACTTACATTACAATCGGAATTTTCATTGCTCTTTCCTATGTGGGAATCAGCTCATTATATGCGTTCGTTTAATTCATTATTAAAGTAACTGGATTCAGAATTTACGAGACTCGGTTATTGGTATTTTTGTAGGAGAAGGAGTGAGTCTAGATGAGTAAAGGGAAAATCATCGTGGTCGGCGGCGGTTTAGCCGGCTTGATGGCTACAATAAAAGCAGCAGAAGCAGGAGCGCCGGTCGATCTATTTTCATTAGTGCCAGTGAAGCGTTCTCACTCTGTCTGTGCACAGGGCGGAATCAACGGAGCGGTAAATACGAAAGGGGAAGGAGATTCTCCTTGGGAACATTTCGATGACACTGTTTACGGAGGAGATTTCCTCGCTAACCAGCCTCCAGTCAAAGCTATGACGGAAGCTGCACCGGGAATCATTCACTTGCTTGACCGTATGGGCGTAATGTTCAACCGTACGCCGGAAGGACTTCTGGACTTCCGCCGCTTCGGAGGGACACAGCATCACCGTACAGCCTTCGCTGGTGCAACGACTGGACAGCAGTTATTATATGCACTTGATGAACAGGTTCGACGCCATGAAGTGGCTGGACTTGTCAATAAATATGAAGGCTGGGAATTCCTTGGTGTTATCGTTGATGACGAAGGAGCAGCCCGCGGTATCGTAGCACAGGATCTTAAGACAATGGAAATTAAATCATTCCCTGCAGATGCAGTAATCATGGCTACAGGAGGTCCTGGAATTATTTTCGGTAAATCCACGAACTCAGTCATTAACACAGGATCTGCTGCTTCCATCGTGTATCAGCAGGGTGCATACTATGCAAATGGAGAATTCATCCAGATTCACCCGACAGCAATTCCGGGAGACGATAAGCTCCGCCTTATGAGCGAATCCGCTCGTGGAGAAGGCGGACGTGTCTGGACATATAAAGACGGTAAGCCTTGGTACTTCCTGGAGGAAAAATATCCTGCCTACGGAAACCTTGTGCCTCGTGATATTGCCACACGTGAGATATTTGATGTATGTGTCAACCAGAAGCTTGGGATCAACGGTGAAAACATGGTTTATCTTGATCTTTCACATAAAGACCCTAAAGAGCTGGATATCAAACTGGGCGGCATCATTGAAATCTACGAGAAATTCATGGGAGACGACCCTCGTAAAGTCCCTATGAAAATCTTCCCAGCTGTTCACTATTCAATGGGCGGCCTGTGGGTAGATTACGATCAAATGACGAATATCCCTGGACTGTTCGCTGCTGGTGAATGTGATTATTCACAACACGGCGGAAACCGTCTTGGAGCAAACTCTCTTCTTTCTGCCATCTTTGGCGGAATGGTTGCCGGTCCAAACGCAATCAAGTATATGAGTGGGCTGGAGAAGAGTGTGGATGAACTGCCTTCTTCCTTATTTGAACGCCATGTTCAGCAGGAAGAAGAAAAATGGAACGAAATCCTGTCCATGGACGGAACTGAAAATGCTTACGTGATCCACAAAGAGCTTGGTGAGTGGATGACGGATAACGTTACAGTGGTTCGTTACAATGATAAACTTAAAGAAACAGATAATAAGATCCTAGAGTTGATGGAACGCTTTAAAAATATCAATATCAATGATACCCAAAAATGGAGCAACCAAGGTGCGATGTTCACCCGCCAGCTGCACAATATGCTTCAGCTTGCACGTGTCATCACAATTGGTGCCCTTCAGCGTGATGAAAGCCGTGGTGCCCATTACAAACCGGACTTCCCGGATCGTAATGATGAGAAGTTCCTGAAAACCACTATGGCTAAGTACAATGCAGAAACAAATTCACCTGAATTCCATTACGAAGAGGTAGATACATCGTTGATCCCGCCGCGTAAGCGCGACTACACTAAGAAAAAAGGGGGTAAATAAAGATGAGTGAAAATAAAACAGTACGCTTTATCGTTACTCGTCAAGACAGCCCTGAAACTGACTCTTATACAGAGGAATTCGAACTGGCCTACCGCCCGAACATGAACGTCATTTCTGCACTGATGGAAATCCGCAGAAATCCTGTAAATGTTAAAGGTGAGAAAACGACTCCGGTCAACTGGGACATGAACTGCCTTGAGGAAGTTTGCGGAGCCTGTTCAATGGTCATCAACGGCAAGCCGCGCCAATCTTGTACGGCACTTGTTGATAAGCTGGAGCAGCCAATCCGTCTGGCTCCTATGAAAACATTCCCGGTTGTTCGTGACCTTGTGGTGGACCGCAGCAGAATGTTCGATTCACTGAAAAAAGTCAAAGCATGGGTTCCGATTGACGGAACATATGACCTGGGACCAGGACCTCGTATGCCTGAGAAAAAACGTCAGTGGGCATATGAGCTTTCTAAATGCATGACTTGCGGTGTCTGCCTTGAGGCTTGTCCGAACGTGAATTCGAAATCAGATTTCATCGGGCCTGCACCACTTTCTCAGGTTCGTCTATTCAATGCCCATCCAACGGGTGCCATGAATAAAGACGAGCGTCTGGAAAGCATCATGGGAGATGGAGGGCTTGCCAACTGCGGTAACTCACAAAACTGTGTGCAGTCTTGCCCGAAGGGAATTCCTTTGACAACATCCATCGCTGCACTAAACAGAGATACCTCTTTCCAAATGTTCAAAAACTTCTTCGGAAGCGACAATATGGTTTGATATTAAATTAAACCCAAACCCCCTCAGCCTGAGAGCTTGAGGGGGTTTTTGATGGAACTAACTTCTATGGATGGAAGAACATCAAATTGTGTGATTGTCCCTTAGGGTGCATGGTTAGTATTCGAAGGTTCTAAACCAATGACGGGACAGTGGGGTGTTTAGAGTTCTTGATTTAGAGGATCTCCAGTTTCAGAGAAGGGGCAGAACATTTATGCTGTGCTTTTAAAGTCATGTACTCAGCTGTGAGGTGCATCAAATTTGATTTTATGGATTATGATATACCTCGCGTGGGTTTCGAGGTACATCATCTTTGATTTTTTAGGTTTTGATGTACCTCGCTTGGGTTTCGAGGTACATCATCTTTGATTTTTTAGGTTTTGATGTACCTCGCGTGGGTTTCGAGGTACATCATCTTTGATTTTTTAGGTTTTGATGTACCTCGCTTGGGTTTCGAAGTACATCATCTTTGATTTTTTAGGTTTTGATGTACCTCGCTTGGGTTTCGAAGTACATCATCTTTGATTTTTTAGGTTTTGATGTACCTCGCTTGGGTTTCGAGGTACATCATCTTTGAATTTTTTGGTTTTGATGTACCTCGCTGGCGTTTCGAAATACATCATATAAAAATTTCCCCATTTTGTAGTGCTCGGTTCATTTCAAGATCAAGAAAATGATCCTGGAACACATCTAATATAGCAAAAAAGAACAAATATCTTTTTTCTTGGGTAAGAAAAATATATAATAGTAAGAAAAGAATGAACATTCATTCATTTTCAAAAACCAAACAGGCTTCTCTTCTCTAACCAGAGACAGCCTGAGCACAGGAGGGGCAAAATCATGAGAATTACATATATTGAAGAGATGGAGCAGTGGAAAGGCCAATTTGAATTTTATAACAAGATAAAAGTCAGATTTTCTGAAACGGATATGTTTGGCCATTTAAATAATACGGTTCCATTCACTTATTTCGAAGAAGCAAGGATTGAATTTTTCAAGAGTAAAGGATTTATGCAGGACTGGGTAAAACCGGAGAATGAAACCATTCCGGTTGTAGCCGATCTTCAGTGCGATTTTTTGAGACAGGTATATTTTGGCCAAACCATACGGGTATATGTGAATGCTAATAAGATTGGATCATCCTCAGTTGATCTTCATTATATGGGAATGGATGAACGTGACAGGGTTTGTTTTACTGGCAGAGGAACAATGGTGCAGATTTCCAAGGAAACAGGAAAGGGAGTACCTTGGACGGATGATATGAAGGCGAAATTATCTAACAATCATCATTTATCGAAAAGTTGTTGAATGATCAAGCCTGAAGACAGTGTCAAGAATAGCAGAAACCCTATGTCTCTATATCAAAAGTAACCTTGCCTATTTTTGCTAATTAAAGCCTCCTCTATGTCACTCCACACCAATGGTTCACATATGATATCGTGACGACCGACAATACCCATCCCCGCGGTTTAAAGCTGGCGAAGGCAAGGAGGGTTACCATAATTGAAGGACAATGAATTTGCACACAAACCGTTGCTTACCAAAAGAGAAAAAGAAGTATTCGAGCTGTTAGTCCAGGACAAAACGACTAAAGACATCGCTGGTGAACTATTCATTAGCGAGAAGACAGTTCGGAACCATATTTCCAACGCCATGCAAAAGCTTGGAGTGAAGGGGCGTTCTCAAGCTGTTGTAGAGCTTCTTCGCATGGGGGAACTCAAGCTGTAAAATTAGCCGGCTGCCCATTAAGGACAGCCGGCTTTAACTATCAGAGGGCTTACTGTGGCCCTTTTTGAAATTTGTCGAAAACAGCAACAATAGTCCGGTACGGCATTTACCTATAAAAGTTACTTGAAAAAAGTCAGAAAAAAGGCGACAATGCTAAGTATATAACTTGTACGAAAAGGTATTGATAGGAGTGTCAGAAATGAACAACAAATCGCAGGATATGGAAGTCTTTGCAGATATCGAAAAAGATTTACGCTACATATCATCTATCATTAAACAAAAGGGAAGAGAGATTCTTAGCCAATATTCGATTACGCCGCCCCAATTTGTTGCGTTACAATGGCTGTTCGAAGGCGGTGACATGACAATCGGGGAACTTTCCACCAAAATGTTCCTTGCTTGCAGTACCACTACCGACCTGGTCGATAGAATGGAAAAAACGGAATTAGTAGAAAGAGTGAAGGATAATAAAGACAGGCGTGTTGTGAGAATTCACCTCCTCCATGAAGGCGAAAGAATCATCGAAGAAGTAATCGAGAAAAGGCAGCAGTACCTGCAGCAAATCCTTAAAAACTTCTCCGGTGATGAAATCAAGACACTTAACGCGAATCTATCTAAATTGCATCAAGAAATGAAATAAAAATGAGGGAAAATTTTTGTGAATCAACCTATAGGAATTATTGACTCAGGTGTTGGAGGATTGACGGTAGCAAGGGAAGTCATGCGCCAGCTCCCTAATGAGACGATTTTTTATCTAGGAGATACCGCCCGCTGTCCCTATGGACCGAGGACAGCAGAAGAAGTGAAAAAGTTTACCTGGGAGATGGCGGCATTTCTCATGAACTACAATATTAAAATGCTGGTCATTGCTTGCAATACGGCAACCGCAGTCGTGCTGGAAGAGCTTCAGGACATGCTCCCAATTCCTGTAGTCGGCGTCATCCAGCCTGGTGCCAGAGCTGCCTTGAAACACAGTCAAAATGGGAATATCGGTGTGCTGGGAACGGTAGGCACTGTGAACAGCAAAGCATACGACAAGGCGATTCATTCCATCAATGATTCTATGGAGGTGTCATCCCTCGCCTGCCCTAAATTTGTTCCTTTGGTAGAGAGTGGCGAGTATGACAGCAAATGGGCAGTGGAAATTGTCGATGAAACGCTTGCCGGGATAAAAGGAGAGCCAATCGACACCCTGATTCTCGGATGCACGCATTACCCGCTGCTGCAAAAAATCATCCAAAAGGCGATGGGACAAGATGTAAAGGTCATCAATTCAGGTGATGAAACAGCAAGCGAAGTAAGTGCCATCCTGGACTATCAAGGAATGCTGAACAAACAGAAAAAGAAGCCGCAGCATACATTCTTCACCACGGGTTCATCACGGATGTTCTCCAAAATTGCACAAGACTGGCTGCAGCTTGAACATATTGATACAAAGACCATCCTACTCGGGGACTGATCCCGTGAAGGATGGTTTTTTTGTTGGTTGATAGGTTTGCAGATTAGGGTACTAAAGTCGCTGAATTTATAGTGGATTGAAATAGCGTGATATTAGAATTCGGATGAGTTTGGGCGGTAAAAAGGCGGTTTAAACAGCCCGGAATTAGAAATCCAGACAGCTGATGAGTATATTGGATGTGAACGTGATGAGTCAGCTTCCTCATCAATATATACAATCAAATCCCCCTCAAAAAAAGAGCATCGTAAATTTAAGGGCACTGAAAATCTAGGGAATTTTAAAATTTTCTTGTTATGAACAACGATAAAGTCAACTATCCTTTCTTAAATAGGAAGAAAAAGTTGATTTTTTTCATTGAAAGCAATGTATCGAATCATTGGCACATTTGCCTGTCGGGAATGTGGCCTTTTTCAACTAGTCCATAGAAAAAGGCTAACTCAAGCCAGTGACCGATGGGACTTTCCGATATGGCTCAGTATTCTAAATAATAAATAGAGGAAAAAAGTTCCCTTATTTACTAAAAAACATTGAAAAAAGCTAAGATAGGGGAAGAAAATTCCCTTATTTAACTTAATACACTAAAAAAATGTGCTTTTTTGTCATATAAGGGAAAAAAGTTCCTCTATTTACCCAGGATTTAGCATGGATTGAGGATTAAGGAAAAAAAGTTCCCTCAATTATAACGCTGGGTACCCAAATAATGAAATGAAGGCTGCTTTCGTTATAAGACCTGATCCATCAAGCGCCTACCCAGATGAGCCGGTTATCTTCAACGGAAATCAAAGCTCTTTTATAATATCTGAAGCGGTAAAGGGAAGTTGGACTTTTTCAATGCCTCGTAAATTTCTATCACTTTTTTCGGTCTATTTTCAAAAAAGAGCTCGTATACATATAGTACAAACTGTCTGAGGAGGGTTCCCCCATGTCAAAGAAAACGAAAGCAGCGATTGTGCTTACAGTGGTAACTTCATCCATTTACCTCTCAGGGTGCGGATTATTAGGTGGAGACGAGAAAGCAAAGATTGATCCGCCATCAGATTTATCGTACTTAGAAGAAGGTGAGAAAGTGGATGTGGCTGAAGAAAATGCTGAAGGAGAAGTAACATCTTCTACTTCGACTGAGGAAGCAGCTGAAAGTAGTGTGATGACAGAGCTGTATCTAATTGATTCTGATGGCTATGTCGTATCACAGACGCTGGCTCTGCCAAAAACGGAAAGTGTCGCGAAACAGGCGCTGGACTATCTTGTAGCGGATGGACCTGTCCAAAATCTGCTTCCCAACGGTTTCCGCCCTGTGCTGCCAGCGGGCACTCAAATCAGTGTGAATATTAAAGATGGTACAGCAGTTGCAGACTTTTCAAGCGAGTTCCAAAATTATCAGCCGGAAGATGAGATGAAAATCCTCCAGTCGGTTACATGGACACTAACTCAATTTGAGTCGATTGAAAAGGTTGAACTGCGGGTGAATGGATATGAGTTGACGGAGATGCCAGTCAACGGGACTCCGGTCGATGAAAAAGGATTATCCAGAAAAGTGGGTATTAATGTGGATACATCAGGTATTACCGATGTGACGGCTACTCACCCGGTAACCGTTTACTTTGTCGCTCAAAAAGGAGATAACACGTATTATGTTCCTGTAACCAAACGGGTCAGCAATAAGGTGAATAATAAGGTTGAAGCGGTCGTCCAGCAGCTTGTCGAGGGACCTGGTTATCAAAAAAATCTTCTCAGCGATTTTACCGGGGTAGCCTTACTGGATGAACCTTCCGTAAAGGACGGTCAGGTAACGCTTAATTTCAATGAGGCGGTTTATGGCAGCTTCGAGGAAAAAATTGTCTCTGAGCACTTCATGAATTCGCTGGTTCTGTCCCTGACAGAGCAGGAAGGAATCGAAAGTGTTGCTGTCATGGTCAACGGGGAAGGTGAACTGGTGAATGAAAAAGGGGAAACCTTGAGTGAACCGGTTACTCGTCCGGAAAATGTAAACACAATCAGTTTTTGATATACTATAAGTAATCAAGATAAGAGGCAGCTGAGACTGCCTCTTATCTTTTTGCGGAATTTAAAAGAGATAATGGCAAATTAAGACTACTTACAGTAAAGGTGGTTCATGATGAAAAGAAAAGTAATAATCGCGACAAAAAATAAGGGAAAAGCTAAGGAGTTTGAGCGCATGTTGTCCCCAAAGGGATATGAGGTGCTGACGCTGCTTGATTTCCCGGACTTCCAGGACATCGAGGAAACGGGTGAAACCTTTGAAGAAAATGCTGTTTTGAAAGCAGAGGAAGCATCTTCAGTCCTGAATGAAATCGTCATTGCCGATGATTCCGGTTTGATCATCGATGCACTTGACGGACGGCCGGGTGTGTATTCGGCACGCTATGCTGGGGAAGCAAAAGATGACAATGACAATATGGATAAAGTGCTCTCTGAATTGGAAGGGGTTCCTTACAATGAGAGATCCGCACGTTTCTATTGTGTACTGGCCATAGCAGGTCCTGACAGAGAAACAAAGACCTACTCAGGGGCTTGTGAAGGGAAAATCCTGGCCGAGCGACGCGGTTCGAACGGGTTTGGATATGACCCTGTCTTTTTTGTAGAAGAAAAAGACAGAACGATGGCCGAGCTGACTTCTGAAGAAAAGGCGGCGATCAGCCACAGAGGAAACGCACTGAAACAATTTGAACATGATCTGGAAGAATTGTCAGGTGATCATCTATGAGGCTGATTGTAGTAAGTGACAGCCACGGTTCCGACACAGAAATAAAGAACTTATACAGTACGTACAAAGGGAAAGTCGATGGGTTTGTGCATTGCGGAGATTCAGAACTGAAAGCAAGTGACCCTGCAATGGAAGGATATCTTGCGGTCCGGGGTAATTGCGACATGGATTCCTCTTATCCAGAAGTGCTGACAGAGGAGTTTGGCAGTACGAGAATTCTGGCCACACACGGTCATCTGTATAATGTGAAAATGACCTTGATGAACCTCAATTACTTAGCGAAGGAAAATGACGCTGAAATCGTGTTCTTTGGTCACTCCCATCAGTTGGGGGCAGAGAAGATAGAGGATGTACTGTTTGTGAATCCGGGCAGCATTCTTCTGCCGAGGGGACGAAAGGAAAGAACCTATGCACTTATCGAAAAAGAAGGAGATTCAATCTCTGTAAAATTTTTCGATCATAATCATCAAGAGATTGTTGATTTATCACAGAAGTTCTTTGTATAATAAGAAGGCGGAAAACAACCGCCTTCTTTTTTCTGAAGCTGGCAATAATTTTTAAAAAAAGTTTTTAAAAAGTGTTGACTTTCATTTGTTATTCAAATATAATAAATATTGTCGCTGAAACAAGTCCCAGTAGCTCAGCCGGATAGAGCATACGCCTTCTAAGCGTACGGTCGGGAGTTCGAATCTCTCCTGGGACGCCATTTAAACTACATATTACGGTTTTTAAAAACCGTCGTTCGAAGCCCCTTGATACCTAGGTATCAAGGGGCTTCTTTTTGTTTTGGCTGTTTTGGGGAGAGCTTTTTTAAAGGCTCTTTTCGTTAACACTTTGTTGCTATTTAAACTAAATCCTAATCACCGAGATCACATGGTTATCTTGAATGATTCCGATTAGAGAGAAAAGCTTATTATCCAGGGATAATCCTGCTCTTGGGATTTTTCCGAAAGCTAAAATGTGCGAAAACAGCCTTTTAGTTAGAATAGAGGGAAGCCAAGCCAGAGAGGAATATTAAAAAGGTAACGAAAGAGGTGGCTGGGTAACCAAACAGGGTGATTAAAACTAAAAAATGTAATCAAGAAAGTGCATAGGTGCCCAAATAGGTTGCGCTAAGCCAAAAAAGGAAACCAAGAAATGGTCTAGGTGCCTAAAGAAGATGAGCAGAGCTGAAAAAAGTAACCAAGAAACCCTCTAGGTGCCAAAACAAGGTGAGCAGAGCGGAAAAAGGAAACCAAGAAACCCTCTAGGTGCCCAAACCTGCCTTATGAGCTGAAGGGAAATGAGCTTTTTAAAATTCTCCTCTCCTCCTCTTTGTTTATTCCCCGCAGTTTTGCTAAACTGAAATCATTAAATGGAGCAGGGCGGTAACGTTGATGAGTAAAGAAAATAAAGATAAAAAAATAGTTCAATTTCCACGCTTGAAGGAGAGACTTTTTGAAAAGGGGCTGGAAGCACTGCAGAACAGTCAGCTGGATCAGGCAGCCGGTTTGTTTGGGCAGGCCTACGAAATAGATCCGGAAGACGGTGAAATCGGTGCTGCATACGTTCTGGCGCTATATGAGAACAAGCACTACCGCCGGGCGAAGGAACTCTGTAAGGAACTCCTTCATGAAGGAATTGGAGATTACTTTAAGGTTGTCGAATTATATTTGATGATCTTGATACAGTTGAATGAACATAAAGAAGTTGTGAGTACTATAAGTGCCTTATTCGATGAGAAAGAAGTGCCTCTTGAGAAGGAAGAGCACTTCAGCAAGCTGTTGTCCTTCAGCAAGAGGGTGCTGGAAGGAAAGGAAGTGCCAAGCCCTGCAAGTACTGATGATATTCGTCATTCATCTCAAGAAAAAGTTTTAGAAGGAAAAGAACTTCAGGAGCAGACGCTTATTTTGGCGGAGCTTGTTAACCGGAATATCCGGCCATATATGACAGAATTACTCGCTGCCTTGGATGAAGATACTACCCATCCTTTTATTCAAACGATGATCGTTAATGTTCTGAGAGAGCATGGTTTTCATGAAGAGGTAGGAATCAGTAAGTTCGGAAAAAGAGTCACATGTGTGCCGGCAAGCTTGGAAGATGTCTTTCAGACCAGCTACTATAAAGAAGTAACTGAAGAAATAGATGAATTGATTGCCCAAAGAAATCCTTCCTTGCAGCAGCAGGTGATCGAGACATTTACCCGCCACAGCTTCCTGTTGTATCCTCTTGAGATGGAGTGGCCGGCTGAAAAGACTGCGCTCGCTTACCTGGCTTTTGGACTGGACCTTTATGGTGAAGACCTTTCGGCAATGGGATTGGAAGAAAAAGCGGCAGATGAGGAAAGGGAACTGAAATCCATCGGGGAGTTAATCGGAAAATTGGAAGGTGTTACCTCTCCGGTCCTATAAAACAAATATAGGAAACTCGTTTTTAATGCTATGAGTTGAAAGAAGGATTTCATATGTTATAATATAATGGTTGCAATGTGAAGTTTTTCATATTCGAAGAGATAGTGCTTTTGTTACATAGGCAAACCTATCTAAATATTTATTTTGTATTAACTATAATCAATTATAGATTGTTGGAGGGAAAAGTATGTCTGCTAAATGGGAAAAGCAAGAAGGGAACCAAGGGGTTCTTACAATTGAAGTAGATGCAGATACAGTGAACAATGGTTTGGACGCTGCATTTAAGAAAGTAGTTAAGCAAGTTAATGTACCAGGATTCCGTAAAGGAAAAATGCCTCGCGGAATGTTCGAAAAACGTTTTGGTGTAGAATCTCTTTACCAGGACGCGTTAGATGTCATTCTTCCTGAAGCTTATGCTAAAGCTGTTGAAGAAACTGGAATCTCGCCTGTGGATCGTCCGGAAATCGACATCGAGCAAATGGAAAAAGGCAAAGAGCTTATTTTCACTGCTACAGTCACTGTGAAACCAGAAGTTAAACTTGGTGAATACAAAGGGCTTGAAGTAGAGAAAATGGAAACAGAAGTTACTTCTGAAGATGTTGAGAACGAATTAAAATCTCTTCAGGAAAAACAAGCTGAGCTGGCTGTCAAAGAAGAAGGTGCAGCTGAAAACGGCGACACAGTTGTTATCGATTTTGAAGGATTCGTTGATGGTGAAGCTTTCGAAGGCGGCACAGCTGAAAACTACTCTCTTGAACTTGGTTCAGGATCCTTCATTCCAGGATTCGAGGAGCAATTGGTAGGCCTTGAAACTGGAGCGGAAAAAGAAGTAGAAGTTAACTTCCCAGAGGAATACCACGCTGCCGAGCTTGCTGGCAAGCCTGCGGTATTCAAAACAAAACTTCATGAAATCAAAGCGAAACAGCTTCCTGAGCTTGATGATGAATTCGCTAAAGATGCAGATGAAGAAGTTGAAACTCTTGACCAGTTAAAAGAGAAAATCCAAAAGCGTCTTGAAGAATCCAAGAAAAACGAAGCAGAACAAACACTTCGTGACACGCTAGTGGAAAAAGCTTCTGAAAATACAGAAGTGGAGATCCCGGATGCAATGGTTGATACTGAAGTTGACCGCATGATGCAGGAATTCGAACAGCGTCTGCAAATGCAGGGAATGAACCTTGAGCTTTACTTCCAATTCTCTGGACAAAAAGAAGAAGATCTTCGCGGCCAGATGAAAGAAGATGCAGCTAAGCGAGTACGCACTAACTTAACTCTTGAAGCAATTGCTGAAGCAGAAAATCTTGAAATTTCTGATGAGGAAGCAGAAGAGGAAGTTAACAAACTGGCTGAGCAGTACAATATGGCTGCAGACAATATCAAGCAGGCTCTTGGCGGTCTTGATAACCTGAAAACAGATCTTAAAATCCGTAAAGCAGTAGAAGTTCTTGTGGATAACAGCAAGACTGTTGCATAATAATAAGTATAGAAACAAGGCGCGAGTTGAATCGTGCCTTGTTTTATAAAAATAAGAAATTTTTCCCTCTGTCTCTTTTGAAGCTTATACTTAACTCAGCAAGAATGGATGGACTGGAGATCACAAGGATTTCAACCCAGCTTGTTATTGAAGCTGTAACTGGTAATCCTCTTAGGAGAAGAAACCGGTACATTTACAATCCGTTTACATAATCTCCTAAACAGGAATAGGATGACCGTTTTTTGGATAAACCTTAATAAGCGGGCGTAAAATTGGTTGGATCGTTTAATTTCCTTTCCGGACATATAGTATGATAAAATGCAATACATAACTTGATTTTTTTGAAACGACATAGCTTTTTATAAGGGGTGAATTTCATTGTTTAAATTTAACGATGAAAAAGGACAATTGAAATGTTCTTTTTGTGGTAAGACACAAGATCAGGTCCGGAAGCTTGTAGCAGGACCGGGTGTTTATATATGTGATGAATGCATCGAGCTTTGTACCGAGATCGTGGAAGAGGAGCTTGGAACAGAAGAAGAAGTTGAGTTCAAGGATGTTCCTAAACCGAAGGAAATCCGTGAAATCCTCGACGAATACGTAATAGGCCAGGAGCAGGCGAAGAAGTCCTTGGCGGTAGCTGTTTATAACCACTACAAACGAATCAATTCGAACAGTAAAGTGGATGATGTTGAACTATCTAAGAGTAATATCGCAATGATTGGGCCGACAGGAAGCGGTAAAACCCTTTTAGCCCAGACTTTGGCCCGCATACTTAATGTACCGTTTGCCATCGCGGACGCTACTTCACTGACGGAAGCCGGATATGTCGGAGAAGATGTGGAAAACATCCTGTTGAAGTTGATCCAGTCGGCTGATTATGATGTAGAAAAAGCAGAACGCGGCATCATTTACATCGATGAAATCGATAAAGTAGCCAGAAAATCTGAGAACCCTTCAATCACACGAGATGTTTCAGGTGAAGGTGTTCAGCAGGCGCTGCTTAAAATCTTGGAAGGTACGGTTGCGAGCGTTCCTCCTCAAGGTGGAAGAAAGCATCCGCATCAAGAATTCATCCAAATCGATACATCAAATATCCTGTTTATCTGTGGAGGAGCATTTGATGGTATCGAGCAAATTGTGAAGAGACGCCTTGGGCAAAAAGTTATCGGCTTTGGTTCCGACTCGAAAGCAGTCAATGTCGATAATGATAAAGCATTACTGGCTAAGGTCGTTCCTGAAGACTTGTTGAAGTTCGGTCTGATCCCGGAATTCATCGGGCGTCTGCCGGTTATTTCCAGCTTGACTCCTCTTGATGAGGATGCTCTTGTGGAAATCCTGACAAAACCGAAGAACGCACTGGTAAAGCAGTATCAAAAAATGCTTGAACTGGACCAGGTGGAATTAGAGTTTGAAGAAGATGCACTTAGAGAAATCGCCAATAAAGCGATTGAACGCAAAACAGGTGCCCGCGGTCTTCGTTCAATCATCGAAACCATCATGCTTGAGGTAATGTTCGATCTTCCTTCAAGAGAAGATATCAAGAAATGTATCATTACACCAGGCACAGTCACCGATAGTGAAGCTCCAAAGCTTCTATTGGAAGACGGCACGGTTATCAAAGGAAATGACGAAGAAAAGACTTCCGCATAACAATAAGCCAACAAGGTCCTCCCGGTTCGCCGTGGAGGACCTTTTGTGCACTTATAAAAATTGGAGATATAGATAATTCAGCTAAGACTTACCTCCTGTTTTATAACTTAAAACTGAGTTAAATTAAACAGCAAGGTATTTGGTTAACTAAGACTTATTTTAATTTCTTCTCATTTTAAGAGGCTGTTTTCATATTGTTGCTTTCAGAAGAGTACGCCGCTGAACGGCCGCTTCTGCTTTTTAATTCACCGCCCGCCCCGCGGAGTCGTTCCCCTGGAGCGGAAATCAAAGCACTCATTAATTTGCCTATACAATAAAGGTAAGTAAAATGCATTCCCCTCATCCTAGAAAAACTTGTTTATTCCTCCAAACTCGAGGAGATACTAACCTTTAACAACGAGTTATTACTGGAGGGAAAGGCATGAGTTGGACAGGAATAGCACTGATCATCCAACTGTTTTTCGGGGTGATTATCGGTTTATATTTTTGGAACTTATTAAAAAGTCAACGCACACAAAAGGTTTCGATTGATCGCGAATCAAAAAAAGAAATGGAGCAGCTGCGGAAAATGCGGTCCATCTCGCTTTCAGAACCACTTTCGGAAAAGGTAAGGCCGCAAAGCTTTAAGGATATTGTCGGCCAGGAGGATGGCATCAAGTCATTAAAGGCTGCTTTATGTGGTCCAAATCCTCAGCATGTTATTATTTATGGTCCGCCAGGTGTAGGAAAGACCGCGGCGGCACGCCTTGTCCTGCAGGAGGCTAAAGAGCAGTTACAATCTCCTTTCAAAAAGACTTCTGTTTTTGTGGAATTGGATGCGACGACGGCAAGGTTTGATGAAAGAGGAATTGCGGATCCGTTGATCGGCTCTGTGCATGACCCGATCTATCAGGGAGCAGGAGCTATGGGACAAGCGGGGATTCCTCAGCCAAAGCAGGGTGCTGTTACGAATGCCCATGGCGGAGTCTTGTTTATCGATGAAATCGGTGAACTGCATCCTATTCAAATGAATAAGCTGCTGAAAGTCCTGGAAGATCGTAAAGTTTTTTTAGAAAGTGCCTATTATAGTGAAGAGAATACACAAATTCCTACCCATATCCACGACATTTTTAAGAATGGGCTTCCGGCAGATTTCAGATTGATTGGTGCTACGACAAGAACGCCAAGTGAGATACCGCCTGCAATCAGGTCAAGGTGTATGGAAGTGTTTTTCAGGGAACTCAACAAAGAAGAGGTAATAAAAGTGGCCGAAAATGCTTCGGAAAAAGTGAACATTTCCATCAGCAAGGAAGGGGTGGAACTTCTTGCATCATATGCCCGAAACGGCCGAGAAGCAGTTAATATGGTCCAAATCGTCGCAGGTCTCGCCATCACGGAGAACAGGGAATTTATCGATGATAAAGACATAGAATGGATGATTCAGTCGAGTCAGCTCTCACCAAGGATGGACCGGAAAATCAACGAAAAATCTGCCATTGGCCTCGTAAATGGCCTTGCGGTAACTGGCCCTAACTCCGGTTCGCTTTTGGAAATTGAGGTCACAGTCATTCCTGCAGAGGAAAAAGGGAGCATCAATGTCACTGGGATCGTGGAAGAAGAAAGTATCGGTGATAAGGGTAAATCTATCCGAAGAAAGAGTATGGCGAAAGGGTCTATCGAAAATGTCCTTACAGTTTTGCGCTCGATGGGCGTTCCTGCCGACCAATTTGACATTCATGTTAATTTCCCGGGCGGCATCCCAGTCGACGGCCCTTCAGCAGGCATAGCAATGGCTACGGGAATCTATTCATCGATTTACCGGATTCCGGTTAGATCAGATATCGCCTTAACCGGTGAAATCAGTATCCATGGTTTTGTTAAACCGGTGGGGGGAGTATTTCCTAAGGTAAAAGCCGCTAAGCTTGCAGGTGCACGTGCTGCTGTGATCCCTCATGAAAATATGGGTGCCCTTCTTCAGGAAATAGAAGGAATAGAGGTCCATCCTGTCAAACATTTGAAAGAGGTTTTCAATATTGCACTTGATAAAGAGAAAATAGAGGAAGAAATCACATATAATGAAGAAAACAACAAAAAAAGCGTATGATTTGCTGATGCATTTATCGTTTAAGTTCTGCTCTGGAGAGGAATACGAGAAGTATATGTTAAGCATAATTCATGAATGTGATCATTCTTAGCTGTACAATAAGAGGGAGGGTATGTTTCAGCCCGCCCTCTTGAATGTTAAAGTGGTAATATATTTCGTTAAATCGTGTCTAATATGGTCGGGACCTGTTTAAGGCAGGAGGACAGCCGAGAAATTTCAGGAATTTCGTGAGAGTAATAATCCCCGGCTTGAAGCATGAACCCCTGACCACCAAGGGTTCATAGGAGAGTGCCCATCCACTCTAAAATGGACACCTATATATAAATAAGATAGAATTGTACAAAGACTTATGAGATTCAAAAGGGCGAGAATTTTTGGAGGTGTATTTATGGCAAAACAGAAAGAATTAACTCTTCCCCTCCTTCCATTAAGAGGTCTGCTTGTTTATCCAACGATGGTCCTTCATTTAGATGTAGGGCGTGACAGGTCAGTCCAGGCGCTTGAAAAGGCAATGGTGGATGACCAATATATATTTTTGACCACTCAAAAAGATATGAATATAGATGAACCAGGCGTCGATGACTTTTATGAAATGGGAACGCTGACAAAGGTCAAACAAATGCTTAAGCTTCCCAATGGAACAATACGGGTACTTGTGGAAGGGATCCAAAGGGCGGAAATCAGTAATTTCACGAATGAAGAGAAGTTCTACGAAGTGAACATTTCGACACACGAAGACATTGAGGATAAGGAATCTGAAACAGAGGCGTTAATGAGAACCCTCCTGAACTATTTCGAGCAGTACATAAAGCTTTCCAAGAAAGTTTCTGCTGAAACGTATTCCACGGTTTCGGATATCGATGAACCAGGCAGGCTTGCCGATATAGTTGCTTCCCATCTTCCTCTGAAAATGAAAGAAAAACAAAAGGTTCTTGAAACGCTCGATATCAAAGAAAGATTACAGCTTGTCATCCAGACGATCAACAATGAAAAAGAAGTATTGAATCTGGAGAAGAAAATCGGCCAGCGTGTAAAGCGTTCTATGGAACGCACGCAAAAAGAGTACTATCTTAGAGAGCAAATGAAAGCCATCCAGAAAGAACTGGGTGATAAAGAAGGCAAAACCGGTGAAATCGAAGAGCTGACTCAGCGGATTGCAGAAGCCGACATGCCGGAAGCGATTGAGAAAACAGTATTGAAGGAACTGGGCCGTTATGAAAAAGTCCCTACAAGTTCAGCTGAAAGTTCTGTGATCAGAAACTACATCGAGTGGCTGGTTTCTCTTCCTTGGTCTGCACAGACAGAGGATGACCTTGATATCATCAAGGCGGAGGAAATACTGAACAGAGATCACTTTGGACTTGAAAAAGTGAAAGAGCGGGTACTTGAATATTTGGCTGTTCAAAAGCTTACTCAATCTCTTCGCGGGCCGATCCTTTGTCTTGCGGGACCTCCAGGTGTGGGGAAAACCAGCCTTGCCAAATCTATTGCAGAGTCTCTTGGCAGGCATTTTGTCCGAGTTTCCCTGGGCGGAGTGCGTGATGAATCAGAGATCCGGGGACACAGACGAACCTATGTCGGCGCCATGCCGGGCAGGATCATCCAAGGCATGAAGAAAGCCGGTACCATCAATCCGGTCTTTCTGTTGGATGAAATCGATAAAATGTCAAGCGACTTCAGGGGAGATCCTTCATCAGCAATGCTTGAGGTGCTGGATCCTGAACAAAACTTCAATTTCAGTGACCATTATATAGAGGAAACCTATGATCTTTCCAAGGTCATGTTCCTTGCAACGGCCAATGACCTTTCCACTATTCCCGGTCCATTAAGGGACAGAATGGAAATCATCACGATTGCAGGATATACAGAATTGGAGAAAATTAACATCGCCAAAGATCATCTGCTTCCTAAGCAAATCGCGGAAAACGGATTAACAAAATCACAGCTGCAAGTCAGGGAAGATGCTGTACAAGCGGTGGTCCGTTATTATACAAGAGAAGCGGGAGTCAGGGGCTTGGAACGCCAGCTGGCAACATTGTGCCGAAAAACCGCAAAGGTGATCGTTTCCGGTGAGAGAAAGAAAGTCGTCATCACGGAAAAGAATATTGAAGATTTCCTTGGCAAAAAGAAATTCCGTTATGGCCAGGCTGAAACAGAAGACCAGGTTGGTGTCGCAACCGGCTTGGCGTATACTTCTGTTGGAGGAGATACCCTGCAGATTGAAGTATCTCTATCTCCAGGTAAAGGTAAGCTTGTCCTGACAGGAAAGCTTGGGGATGTCATGAAAGAGTCGGCTCAAGCGGCATTCAGTTATGTAAGGTCCAAAGCAGCCGATCTGAATTTAGAAGAAAATTTCCATGAGAAATATGATGTTCATATTCACGTGCCAGAAGGGGCGGTTCCTAAAGACGGCCCGTCTGCAGGAATCACGATTGCCACAGCTCTGGTTTCGGCTCTAACAGGACGGAAAATAAAACGTGAAGTCGGCATGACAGGGGAAATTACCCTGCGCGGACGTGTGCTCCCGATTGGCGGATTGAAGGAAAAATCCCTGAGTGCACACCGTGCGGGCCTTAGAACAATTATTATCCCGAGAGACAACGAGAAGGATATTGACGATATCCCGGAAAGTGTTAGAAAGGATCTTAAGTTTGTTCTGGTTTCCCATATAGAAGAAGTACTAGAAACAGCTTTAGTAGGTGAGAGAAGTGAAAGTAAATAATGTAGAGCTTGTAATCAGTGCGGTAAGGCCGGAGCAGTATCCGGGAGACTATCTTCCCGAGTTTGCTCTTGCAGGCCGCTCCAACGTCGGAAAATCGTCTTTTATTAACAAGATGATCGGCCGTAAGAGTATGGCGAGGATTTCATCCAAGCCAGGGAAGACCCAAACCCTTAATTTTTACAAGATAGAAGAAAGTATCTATTTTGTGGATGTTCCGGGGTATGGGTTTGCTAAAGTTTCAAAAACAGAACGTGAAGCATGGGGAAGAATGATTGAGACGTATATCACAATGCGGGAGCAGCTGAAAGCGGTCATTCAGATTGTCGACCTGCGTCATCCGCCGACACAGGATGACGTCATGATGTATGAATTCCTAAAGCATCACGGCATTCCTTGTGTAATCATTGCCACGAAAGCCGACAAGATTCCTAAAGGAAAATGGCAGAAGCATTTGAAAGCGACTAAAGAAGGGCTGGATATAAAAGAGGGAGATGAAGTCATACTCTTTTCATCCGAAACTGGCTTGGGCAAAGACCAGGTCTGGGCCGCTCTTAATGCAAGAAGATAAACAAGACGAGAGAATATCCGCCACACGGGTATTCTCTTTTTTTATGGGTCTTTACTAGTGTTATAGGTCCCTCATAAGTGTCCCAAGAGACATTTCAGAAAAAAAAAGAGATTGAAGTGTCACATAGGAGAGTTGTAAGAGACACTTCAGGAGCCAAAAGAGGTTGAAGTGTCACATAGGAGAGTTGTAAGAGACACTTCAGGAGCCAAAAGAGGTTGAAGTGTCGCATAGGAGAGTTGTAAAAGACACTTCGAGAGCAAAAAGAGGATGAAGTGTCACGTAGGATAGTTGTAAGAAACACTTCGAGAGAAAAAAGGGGTAGAAGTGTCGCATAGGAGAGTTCTAAGAGACACTTTGAGAGAGAAAAGGGGTAGAAGTGTCGCATAGGAGAGTTGTAAGAGACACTTCAGGAGCAAAAAGAGGTTGAAGTGTCACATAGGAGAGATCAAAAAGGAGACACTTCAGGAGCAAAAAGAGGTTCAGGTTTTGAGAAGTGTCTCGATTTGCAAGGCATGTTGGAAACTCTCTTCATACAAAAAAACTTGCTCTCCTACTGTGTGTCTCTTTTCTAAAAATGCTGTTATAACCTTTTGTGCAGGGAGCATCGATTGAAGCGGAATGCTTAAAACCTTCTATCAGACTAGCGGGAAATCCAGCCTCCAAGTTCCATATGACTGAAGCGAGAACCAACTCATATGAAAACAGCCTGATTTTCTAGTTGGTTGATAACTAATGGAAGGCTGATGAAGTTTAATTTCGAAAATAACAATTAAATTACTATTCTGATGTTTAAAATTATTTGTCACGGGAAAAGGAAAACTAAGGATGTGCCTGCAAATTTATGGATTTCAATGGAAAACTGGGCTTGCTTGGTGTAACCCTTGGATTCACAGGTTTTTACAGATTTATCAGTAATTTTGAATTTTGTGAATCATCCATTAGTTTGTTAGCATAATACATATGATTAAAAAGATTTGAAGGGGGCATTTACAGAAAAATGAAGAAATTATTCAGTTTTGCAGCATTATCATTATCAGCCATTTTAATTACGGGGTGCGGAACAGACGACAGCAGTTCCGGAAGTGGATCAGACAGCGGATTGGATTTAGTCGATGAAGGTAAATTCACCTTCGCTGCATCCGGGGAATTCAAACCTTTCAGTTTTACAAGCGGTGACGGGACAATGACAGGTTTTGATATCGACGTTGCTGAGGCGGTTGCCGAGGAATTGGGACTAGATCCGGAACAAAAGAAATTTAAATTTGCCGGAATTGTTGAAGGTGTCCAGTCTGGCCGTTTTGATGCAGCAGTGGCGAGTCATACCATTACAGAGGAACGTGCTGAGAAAGTAGACTTCTCTACTCCATATTACTACTCAGGTCCTCAGATCTTTGTACGTCCGGACAGTGATGTTGAAACATTGGCGGATCTGGAAGGAATGGAAATTGCCGTATCAAAAGGCTCTACTTATGCAGAGACAGCGGGTGAAGCAACAGAGAATATCAAAACGTATGATAGTGATGTTGTTGCACTTGAAGCTCTGAGCAAAGGGAAGCATGATGCCGTCATCACCGATTTTGTTACAGGTAAAGAAGCGATCGGTGCTGGTTTGGAAATTGAGGCAAGGGAACTTCTTGGCCGCAGTGAACAGGCGATTGCCGTTGCCCAGGATAATGAAGAACTTCTTGATGCTATCAATGAAGCGTTAGAAACACTTAGAGAAGACGGAACGTTGGAAGAAATTAGTCAAGAATATTTCGGAGAAGACATTACAGCTGACCCTGAGGGAGAAGAATAAACACCATCATTTTTAGGGCGGATGTGCACATTTTTAGCGCATTCGCTTTTTTTATCTAAAATTCTTTTAATTGCAAATTATTCATTCCTTAAATCTCGACTAGTTTTCATTCCCCAATCCTGGCCAATCTTCTACATAAGTATTTGAAAAGTAAGAAGGCAGGTTGGATGAAATACTCACCAGGATATAGAAATGATCACCTAATCTGCATTCAGGTTTAAGAAGTGAAATAAAGATATAGGAGGGAATAAGGTGACTTTTTTTGAAACATTCATAGATACTATCGATGTGTTCCTTCAGGGAATGCTTTTAACGTTTCAACTTACCGTGGTATCTGTATTCATTGCCATATTCATAGGTTTATTTTTTGCCTTTATGAAAATTTCCAAAGTGAAAGTCCTGGAAATCATCGCAGATCTTTATATTTTTATAGTGCGGGGAACACCTTTGATTGTTCAGATCTTTATCTTCTATTTTGGTTTAACTGAATTGGATATTTCCGGTTTCTGGTCGGTAGTTCTTGGTCTTGCCTTCCACAATGGTGCCTATATAGCTGAAATCTTCAGGGGTACAATCCAGTCAATTGATAAGGGCCAGATGGAAGCGGGCCGCTCCCTCGGAATGTCCAACGGATTGACTATGAGAAGGATTATACTTCCTCAGGCTTTCCGCAGAGCGCTTCCTCCAATGGGCAACCAATTTATCATTGCCCTGAAAGATTCCTCGCTGGCATCTTTCATCGGTATGTTTGAACTCTTCAGTGTAGCGACTACACTCGGATCAAATAACTTTGATTATATGACCTATCTATTAATCGTAGCGGTTTACTATCTTGTGTTGGTACTTTTCTTCTCTATGATTGTCAACCTAGTCGAAAAGCGTATGTCTTTAAGTGATTAATGAACTGACTTCCAAAACAGATGGAGGGATTAATTTGAGTCAGGAAATGATAAATGTTGAAAAATTGAATAAGTCCTTTGGCGATTTGCACGTGCTGAAGGATATAGATATGAAAGTAAAAGAGAGTGATGTGGTCTGTCTTATCGGTGCGAGTGGTTCGGGAAAAAGCACCTTGCTAAGATGCCTTAACTTCCTTGAAATGAAAGACAGCGGAAAGATTATCATTGAAGGGGAAGAAGTGAATAAGGGAACTCACGACTTGAATGAAGTCAGGGCCAAAGTAGGGATGGTCTTTCAGCATTTCTTTCTTTTTCCCCATAAGACAGTCATTGAAAATGTCATGGAGGCACCTATTCAAGTAAAAAAGATTCAAAAAAGCAAGGCAAGGGAAGAAGCAATGGTCCTTTTAAAGAAGGTCGGCCTTGAAGACAAAGCAGATGTCTATCCTTCCAAGCTTTCCGGGGGACAGAAGCAGCGTGTTGCGATTGCCAGGGCACTTGCGATGAAGCCGGATATCATGCTGTTTGATGAACCGACTTCAGCCCTTGATCCGGAATTGGTAGGGGAAGTTCTCTCCACTATGAAAGAACTGGCGCTTGAAGGGATGACAATGGTGGTCGTCACTCACGAAATGGGATTTGCCCGTGAGGTAGCAGACTGGGTCATCTATATGCATGATGGCAGGATTGTGGAAGTCGGTCCGCCGGAGGAGTTGTTCGGAAATCCTAAAGAGCAGCGTACTCAGGAGTTTCTTGATTCCATTTTATAGCCATACAAAAAAGGAACCGGACAATCCGGTTCCTTTTTACTTTTTCTTTATGAATAGCAGATAAATCCCGATTATTACGATAATAAGCGGCCAAAAGTCCCTTATTATATTTACTCCTCCTTGCAGAATGCCCAGCCACAACAAAACTTTATCATAAAATAGAAGTATTATAGCTAGAATAAGGAATAGCACTCCTTGAAACAAGCCATTGCCCGTCTTTTGGTAACGAAGAAGACAACCGAGTGAAATGATCAGAATGAACACACCAATATGGTCAGGCCAGATTGCGATATGGCTGCTAATGTGAAAATGCAGGCCGAAACCGGTGAGGATCGTGCCTGGCAGGATAGCCTCATAGTCTTTTCCTTTGTAGCCTTGAGCCAAGAAGGCAATGCCGACTATGATCAGTAAAGTGGGCCATGTGTAAAATTCCCGGAAGATTGAAATATTGGATTGTTGAAGATAGAAATAGATGCCGAATCCTATCAGTATCATTCCTGGAAAAAGTCGTTGTCCTTTCATGAGTGCCTCCAAATTGTAAACTTGAATAATAGGGTTCATTTTGTTAATCTAACATAGGAAAGTATGTCGAAAAGAATAAGATTATGTAAAATTCAATATATAGTTTCCTTTTAATGCGGTATAAGGTTTATAGGAAGTTTGGCTTACAATGGACTGCCGTTACTCTCGCTGGCTAGCCCCTCGGGTCGTTATTCATTCACCAGCCGAGGACAAAGGGCGTCCTCACCTGTCCGCCTGCCAGCGCCTGTCGGACCTGAACGAGCCGTCTCTACACTTAATCGCTATCCAGTTCCGCTGCTAGCCCCTCGGGTCGTTGCATACCGTCAGTTGAGGATAAAGTGCATCCTCATCTGCCGGCCTGCCAGCGCCTGTCGGACCTGAACGAGCCAGCTCCACTTTTAATGGTACCACAGGTTTCATCTTATGTTCACATTTATTTGATGGGTTATTTATCGTACATGTTATACTAGAGTCAATGATTAATTTGGGGGTGTCATTTCTATCATGCATATTATTGTAGTCGGTTTAAATTACAAAACGGCCCCTGTCGAGATTCGTGAACGTTTATCTTTTAATGAAGCAGACCTGCAAACAGCGATGGAAACACTTAAGAGTAAGAAGAGTATTCTTGAGAATGTGATCGTTTCTACATGCAACAGGACGGAAGTATATGCGGTCGTGGATCAGCTTCATACAGGTCGTTATTATATTAAAGAATTTTTATCTCAGTGGTTTGGTCTTGACAAAGAGGAGTTTTCTCCTTATTTGTTCATATATGAGCAGGATGGTGCTGTTGAGCACTTGTTTAATGTTACGTGCGGATTGAATTCCATGGTTGTCGGAGAGACGCAGATCCTTGGCCAGATCAGGACCAGCTTCCTGGCTGCACAGGAATCCGGTACAACGGGAACGGTTTTTAATCATTTGTTCAAGCAGGCAGTAACGCTTGCAAAGAAAGCTCATTCTGAGACAGAAATCGGCTCAAATGCTGTTTCTGTAAGCTATGCGGCTGTTGAACTTGCCAAAAAGATCTTTGGTGACTTAAAAGGGAAGCATGTCCTGATTCTCGGGGCTGGAAAAATGGGTGAGCTCGCAATAAAGAATTTGCAAGGAAGCGGAGCAACCAAGGTCACTGTAATTAATCGTACGTTTGAAAAAGCGGTGGATGTGGCTGAGAAATTTAACGGAGATGCTAAAACTCTGCAAGAGCTTCAATGTGCCCTTGTAGAAGCAGATATCCTTATCAGCTCTACAGGTGCAAAGGATTATGTCATTACTAAAGATCAGATGGTCTTGGTTGAGCGCATGAGAAAAGGCCGTCCGTTGTTCATGGTTGATATTGCGGTGCCTAGGGATATCGATCCTGAAATCGAGAACCTTGAGAGTGCCTTCCTTTACGATATAGATGACATGGAAGGCATTGTTCAGGCGAACATGGCTGAAAGGCAAAAAGCGGCTGAAACGATTGGGATCATGATTGAAGCGGAAATTGTAGCTTTCAAGGAATGGCTCAATATGCTTGGCGTTGTACCAGTAATTTCAGCTTTAAGAGAGAAAGCTTTGACGATCCAAGGCCAGACCATGGAAAGCATTGAGCGAAAGATGCCAAACCTGTCTGATCGTGAACGTAAAATTTTAAATAAACACACGAAGAGCATCATCAACCAGCTTTTGAAAGACCCGATTCTTCAGGCCAAGGAATTAGCGGCACTGCCTGACGGACAGGAAAAACTTGACCTATTCATTAAAATCTTCAATATCGAAGAACAGTTGCAGCTCCAGTCAGATGCACTTGAGAGCAAGGGGAAAGAAAAGCAGGCAGTTACGGCACCTAAACTCCAGCCTTCTTTTCAATCATAAGCGAGGGTGTTGTCTATGTTTGAACAAACGATGACAAGGCTGCATGAACTGATGATTGTTCTGTACGCTATAAGCATTCTGTTTTACTTCATAGATTTCTTAAACAAAAACCGGAAGGCAAATATGTTTGCCTTCTGGCTTCTTGCGATTGTTTGGGTCCTTCAAACAATCTTTTTGTTTCTTTATATGATGAAAACAGGCAGATTTCCGGTCCTCACCATTTTTGAGGGACTTTATTTTTATGCTTGGGTGCTGATTACCTTGTCCCTTGCTATTAATAGGGTCCTGCGTGTGGATTTTACGGTATTTTTCACTAATGTACTCGGATTCATCATCATGGCCATACATACATTTGCGCCTGTGCAGGTTGAATCCAATGCAATGGCAGAGCAGCTTGTCTCTGAGCTGCTGCTGATCCATATCACCATGGCCATTCTTTCATACGGGGCATTTTCCTTGTCCTTTGTGTTTTCCCTTCTCTATTTGCTGCAGTATAAACTGCTGAAACAGAAAAAATGGGGGCCCAGGTTATGGAGGATCAGTGATTTGTCGAAACTAGAGAAGATGGCTTACATATTAAATGCGATAGGAGTGGCCATGCTGTTATTGAGTTTGATACTCGGCCTTCAATGGGCCTTTATCAAACTGCCTGACTTTCTCTGGTACGATCCGAAGATCATCGGCTCCTTCTTTGTGCTGATTATATACAGCGTCTTTTTATATTTACGTATACGCAAAGAGGTATATGGCAAGAGTCTGGCGTTTTTGAATACCGGCGCCTTCTTAGTAATCTTGATCAACTTTCTTCTTGTCAGCAGGCTTTCATCATTTCATTTCTGGTATTCATAAGCTTAGGAGGTTCGTAATGCGAAAAATTATAGTAGGATCACGTCGAAGCAAACTTGCATTAACACAAACTAATTGGGTCATCAATAAGTTGAGAGAATTGGATCCCTCTTTTGAGTTTGAAGTAAAGGAGATTGTCACTAAAGGAGATCAGATCCTGGATGTCACACTATCCAAAGTCGGAGGAAAAGGCCTGTTTGTAAAAGAAATCGAACAAGCAATGCTGGATAAAGAAATTGATATGGCAGTACATAGCATGAAAGATATGCCTGCTGTACTTCCGGATGGTTTATGCATCGGCTGTATTCCTGAAAGAGAAGACCATCGTGACGCTTTCATTTCCAAGAATCACATCAAGCTGAGCGATCTGCCTGCGGGTGCGATTGTCGGAACAAGCAGCTTAAGAAGAGGGGCACAGATCCTTGCACAGCGTCCTGAGCTGGAAATAAAGTGGATCAGGGGAAATATTGATACACGTTTATCTAAGCTGGAAACGGAAGATTATGATGCCATCATCCTGGCCGCAGCCGGATTGTCCCGTATGGGCTGGACATCCAATGTCGTAACAGAATTCCTGGAGCCTGAGTTCTGTGTACCGGCAGTGGGGCAGGGGGCTTTATCCATCGAATGCCGTGAAGACGACAATGAACTTCTTGGACTGCTGAGCAAATTTGCTTCTGCAGAAGTTACGAAGACAGTTACAGCGGAGCGGTCTTTCCTTCACAAAATGGAGGGCGGATGCCAGGTGCCGATTGCAGGCTATGCCGAACTTAGGGGCCATGATGGTGTAGAGCTGACAGTGCTTGTTGCCTCTCCAGATGGAAAAGATATTTTCAAAGAGACAGTCACAGGTACAGATCCTGTGAAGGTCGGTGAAGAAGCGGCGGCATTGTTGACTGAAAGAGGGGCCAAAGCCCTTATTGATAAGGTGAAAGAGGAGCTGGATCAGTAATGGACTCCTCTTTACCGCTAAGAGGGATGGATATCTTAGTGACAAGAGAAGCAAAGAATGCGGAAGGAATGGCGGATACCATCAGAAAGTTTGGCGGTATCCCCCATATCGTCCCGCTTATTTCATTCAGGCCCCATAAAGATGAAATGGAAAGTACATATTTAAAAAAGCTGAAATCCTATGAATGGATTTTTTTTACTAGTAAAAACGGTGTGCACTTCTTTTTTGAAAAATTGAAGAATCACTTTATTACCCTTAATGGAAGCGAAACCAAATTTGCTGCTGTCGGGGAAAAAACATGTAAAGCACTTAATAGTTACGGAATCCAAGCGGATTTTGTGCCGAAATTCTATTCAGCAGCTGACTTTTCTGGTGAATTCCTTGAAAAAGTCACAGAAACTGGACCGATTCTTCTATCAAAAGGAAACTTGGCTAAGGATACTATAGCTGTTCGATTAAGGGAAACGGGCATAACTATTGATGAATGGATCACCTATGAAACCTTTTTCCCAAAAGATCATGAAAAAAAATTAATTGGATTATTGGAAAACAGAGCACTGGCTGCCATTACTTTTACAAGCCCTTCGACCGTAAAGAGTTTCATGAAAATTGTCAGGGAGAATCTTCTTGAGCATACCCTCGACAGCTTGATCACCGCTTGTATCGGGCCTGTAACCAAGGAGGCAGCCGATCAGAATGGTCTGGCTGTACAAGTTATCCCTGAAAAGTATACAGTTGAAGAGATGATAGAAGGGTTAGCCGGCTATTTCGCTTTAAAAAAGAAAAGGGAGGAATAAGCATGACAGACTTGAAATTTAATCGTCACCGCCGCCTTCGCCAGTCAGAAAACATGAGAGCGATGGTCCGTGAAAACTTTCTTAGGACAGAAGATTTAATTTATCCGCTTTTTGTAGTGGAGGGAGAAAATGTAAAGAACCCTGTTGCATCCATGCCGGGGGTCTATCAAATATCGATGGACTACCTGAAAGCTGAATTGGACGAATTGAATGAACTTGGCATTCACTCCATCATTTTGTTTGGAGTACCTGCCGAAAAAGATGAGCTTGGAAAAAGTGCCTATGATGCAAACGGAATTGTACAAAAGGCAACCCGCCTTGTAAAAGAACACTATCCTGAAATGGTCGTGGTGGCCGACACATGTCTTTGCCAGTATACGAGCCATGGACACTGCGGGATTGTGGAGGGCGGCAAGATCCTTAACGACCCGACACTCGACCTGCTGGCCAAAACAGCTGTAAGCCAGGCGGAAGCAGGAGCGGATATCATTGCTCCATCAAACATGATGGACGGCTTCGTGGCAGCCATCAGAAAAGGGCTTGATGAGGCCGGTTTCCTAGATGTACCGATTATGTCTTACGCTGTGAAGTACTCTTCCAGCTTCTACGGACCATTCAGGGATGCTGCCCACAGTTCGCCGAAATTTGGCGACCGCAGGACGTATCAAATGGACCCTGCTAACAGAAGAGAAGCCCTTCGTGAAGCTCAATCCGATATAGAAGAAGGAGCAGACTTCCTGATTGTCAAACCAGCCCTTTCCTACTTGGATATTATCCGTGACGTCAAAGATCAATTTAATGCACCGGTCGTAGCTTATAATGTCAGCGGCGAATACTCCATGATTAAAGCAGCGGCAGCAAACGGCTGGGTCGATGAGAAAGCAATGGTCATGGAAAAACTGACAAGCATGAAGAGAGCAGGAGCGGATCTCATTATCACTTATGCAGCCAAAGATGCAGCAGCCTGGATAAAAGGTGAGTAATCTCCTGAATCAGAATCATACTCAGTAAGAATTAAATAAGTACATTTTCTTGAGGGTGTTTGTAAGAAAAAAGGCATGCTAAGGCACGGCAATATTTTCATCTTATTCATTTGGAATAGTACATGTACTATGAGGATAACTGTAATAGCCTTTATTAAATAGTTGGTAACACTGGTGCCATCAGCGGAGTATTTCTAAAAGATTGTTCGTTTTAAAAATACTTTAACCCACCTCTGCCTTTTACGTAGAAGGATTGGAGCGGAAGGCGTGCGACCTCCTGCGGGACTAGCGGGCGTCTAGTTCCAGCACCTAGCCCCTCGGGGTCAAATAACCCCAAGAGATAAAAAGGAAGACCGCCTTTTTTCTCTTGAGAACATTTGCCTGTCGGGGCTGACCAAGGCGCTTCCACTTTTGAAGACAGGTGAGACCCCGCAATCTAGTTTCAGCGCCTAGCCCCTCGGGGTCAAATAACCTCAAGAGAATAAAAGGAAAGATCGCCTTTTTTTCTCTTGAGAACATTTGCCTGTCGGGGCTGACCAAGGCGCTTCCACTTTATATGTAGGCGAAGCCGAGGAGGCTCAACGCCCGCCCCGCGGAGTCGTTCGCCTGGAGTGGAAATCAATCATTTTTCCATAACCATAATTTTTGCGAAAGCTGCCTTTCTTTAAAACGAACTTAGAGAAATAGCCCTTCTGTAAGGAAGAAAATGACGAAATTTAAAGAAAACGGAGGAACTTATCATGCGAAAATATGACCAGTCAAAACAGGCTTTTAAAGAAGCGGTAAAAGTAATGCCGGGCGGAGTGAACAGCCCTGTCCGTGCGTTTAAATCAGTTGATATGGACCCGATTTTTATGGAAAAAGGAAAAGGCTCCAAAATCTATGATATCGATGGAAATGAATATATCGACTATGTACTTTCCTGGGGACCATTAATTTTAGGGCACACCAACGAAAGAGTAGTTCAGTCGATCAAGGAAGTGGCTGAACTCGGCACAAGCTTCGGGGCACCGACTTTGGTTGAAAACAAGCTTGCTGAGCTTGTGATCGAGCGTGTACCTTCTATTGAAATTGTAAGAATGGTCTCTTCCGGAACAGAAGCGACAATGAGTGCGCTCCGCCTTGCAAGAGGATATACCGGGCGGAACAAGATCATTAAATTTGAAGGCTGTTATCATGGCCACGGCGACTCTCTGCTGATCAAAGCTGGTTCCGGAGTGGCTACATTGGGATTGCCGGACAGTCCAGGAGTTCCTGCCGGCGTGGCAGAGAACACGATTACGGTTCCTTACAATGACTTAGAAAGCCTGGAATATGCTTTCGAACAATTCGGAGACGATATAGCGGGATTGATCGTAGAACCAGTGGCAGGTAATATGGGTGTTGTTCCTCCTCAGCCTGGATTCCTGGAGTCTCTTCGTGAAATCACAGAGAAATACGGGTCATTGCTGATCTTTGATGAAGTCATGACAGGCTTCCGTGTCGGCTACAATTGTGCTCAAGGATTTTATGGTGTTACACCTGACTTGACGTGCCTAGGAAAAGTCATCGGCGGCGGCCTTCCAGTTGGAGCGTATGGCGGTAAAGCGGAAATCATGGAACAAATCGCCCCGAGCGGTCCTATTTACCAAGCGGGCACACTGTCAGGAAATCCGCTTGCTATGACAGCAGGCTATGAAACCTTAAGCCAGCTGACACCAGAAAGCTATAAAGAATTTGAACGAAAAGCCGACAGACTCGAAGAAGGCCTTCATGCGGCAGCTGAAAAGTTCGGAATTCCGCATACCATCAACCGTGCTGGTTCCATGATCGGCATCTTCTTTACAAACGAAGAAGTCAAAAATTATGAAGGTGCGAAGAGCTCAGATTTAGAGTTATTCTCATCCTATTACCGTGAAATGGCAAATGAAGGAGTATTCCTCCCGCCTTCACAATTCGAAGGTCTTTTCCTTTCAACAGCTCACACGGACGAAGACATCGAGAAAACCATCCAAGCTGCAGAGAAAGCTTTCCAGAAAATTAAAGGATAATAATAGTGAAGACAAAGCCAATTATTGCTGGCTTTGTCTTTTTTTTGATTTTGATCAGATTTTTACCCAGGATACTTATTCAAATATTCTGCTCCCTCTTCCTGCGAAGCTCTCACACAAAAGCCTGTTTACTTGTTATTCTCAGAGGATTTTTGAATTGTATGAGATTGGGTTGCTTCGGCCGGGAGCCGGTGAATTTGCTTGTGATTTATACGAAGAGGGAGCTTCATCGGTCGCGAGCAGGCGGATTAGGTTGAGATATGTATGGGCTGGTCCTGCTTCAGTCGGGAACCGGTGAATTTGCTGGAGATATGTATGAAGTGGGTGTTACTTCGGTAGGGAGCCAGTGAAATTACTGGAGATATGTATGAAGTTGGGGTTACTTCGGTCGCGAGCAGGTGGATTTGCTTGAGATATGTACGAAGAACGGTCTGCATCGTCACGAGCAGGGAATTTGTTTTGAGAAATTATGAAGTTCGGGCAGCATCGGTCAGGAGGCATGGAATTTGCTTGAGATGTGTATGAAGTGCGGGCAGCATCGGTCAGGAGGCGTGGAATTTGCATGAGATATGTACGAAGAGCGGGTTACTTCGGTCGGGAACCGGTGGACCTGCGGAGTGGAGATATGTATGAAGCTGGTGCTGCTTCAGTCGGGAGCAGTGGAATTTGTTTGATTAAGGTTACTTCCCAACCACACACTGAATTTTTTAATTTCAATTCATATTCTTCCACTCCTCCTCATAAGTTGATAATGACATTGATATACCTTGTAACGGAATTGAAAGGAGGAGTTTTCTTTGTCACAAGAACAACAATCGTGCTTGCGATTTTCTTTGGAAGAAGCTGTTTGGTTTAAAAAAGGACAGGAAGTAGAAGAATTACTTTCCATCTCTTTAGATCCCCATATAACGATCCAAGAGCAGGAACAATATGTATTGATCCGGGGAACATTGGATTTGACAGGAGAGTATCTGCCATCAGGTTCTCAGCCTGAAGAAGAACCGGATAATTGGTACGACTTCCAGCATAATGGAAAGTTTGTCCAGCGTGTGGAATTCAGGGAAAAAGGAGAATGTGAGTTCACACACAGTTTTCCAGTGGATGTAACCATTCCAAAGAACCGGATTGCCAACCTGGATGAAATCGATGTATATGTCGATTCTTTTGATTACGTAGTTCCCGAAAATGCGTGTTTGAAGCTGAATGCTGATTTAACGATATCGGGGATTTATGGGGAGCAGCAGGTCCATGCACCGATTGAGCTCGCAGAAGACCAAGTGATTGAACCCGTTTATCGCGCGGCTCCGGCTGCTGAAGTTTTACAGGAGACGGAAGAAGAGTCTTATGAAGAACTGGAAGACTTAGAATACGAAGATGATAGAGAAGAAGAAATCGAAGAAGAAACAGAGACGGAAGTCCACTATGAAGATGACGGTGCTGAGGAAGAAGATGTTTATGAACCGTTTGTTGTCGAAGGCAGAAAGGCTCCTGTAGAAGAGGAAGAAGTGGTAATCCCGATCTCCTATGAAGCAAAACAGGAGAATCATCCGGTCTTTTCGTATGATGAGGAAGAATTCGAGTATGCAAGAGGCGAACAAGTTGAGTTTGAAGAAGAAGTGGCTGCAGAAGAAGTGCAGGAGATGGAAGAAGAATCTTCTTCACTGATGTTCGAAGACGAAAGCAGTTCTCCGGAGGAAAAGGCAGCCAAGAAAAAACCACTGTTCAAGAAAAAGTATGAAAGTATTTCTTTAACCGACTTTTTTGCCCGCAAAGATGAAGGCAGAGCGGCGAAAATGAAGGTCTGTATCGTCCAGGAAGGAGAAACACTTGAATTGATTGCCGATAAGTATGATTTATCGATCCCGCAATTACTTCGTGTCAATCACCTGGAGGCGCATCAGGATGTATCAGAAGGCCATGTCTTGTATATTCCACAAGAAGCAGTCTTCAAAAATTAGGTGATGGTGAGCAAGGGTTTTTCCTTGCTCTTCTGTCTTTTTCTTTGGCTCTTTTCGAAAACTTTGTTGCTATTTGATCTAATTCCGAAGAAATGTCAATATCTAGATGGGAAAAGTACGGTACTTAACGAAAAGAAAAGAGCTGATCCTCCCCGATAAGAGATAAAACTCTCAGTATCAGGGGGGAAATCCAGCTCTTTGGATTTTTTCGAAAACAACATTATATGCGAAAACAGCCTTTTCTTAAGGTGAAATTCTTCACCTCTGGATGACTTGGTGAAATTCAGTTTCCTTACTAAGACAGAGACGATTTTACGGCAAAAAATAAAGCAGGTGAAAGGAATGGCTATTGACCAAAACTTAACGGATGTCTTGAAGGCTTATGGTGTCCAGCCGCATTTTGCGGAGGATTTCGGCAAGGTGAAAAAGGTGTATACAGAAAAAGGCACACTTGCTGTTAAGAGGATTCACGCGGGGGCAGGGGTTGATTTTGTAAGAAATGTACAGCATCTTTTTCAATCAGGCTATCACCGGATAGTCCCGATTTATCCCACCATGGATGGAAGATATGCAGTTTGGCAGGACAACGACCTGTATTACGTTATGCCCTGGCTGACAAATGAAGTGAAAGAGAATCGGTTTGAAAGGCATCAAACCCTCTTTCGCGAGCTGGCGAGGCTTCATACCCTTTCTTCCAAAGAACAGAAGATAGGAAAAGAAGAACGTGAAGAACATTATGAAGCTGTTAATGCAAGATGGGAGAAAGAGCAGAATTTCCTGGAAGAATATATAGAGTTGTGTGAGAAAGAATTGTATATGTCTCCTTTTCAGTTGTCTTACTGTATGTATTACGGTGATACTTCTCAGGCCCTTAAGTTTGCCAGGAAAAAGTTCGACAGCTGGTATGAAGAGTCGAAGGAATTGGAAAAAGTCAGGAGTGTAGTGGTTCACGGAAAAATATCCTCGGAGCATTTTCTTTATGACGACAGGGGTTCAGGATTTTTCTCAAATTTTGAACAGACCAGGATCGCCTCCCCGATCCATGACCTGCTTCCATTTTTGTCCCGGACTCTTAAAACCTACCCAAAAGCATACGATGAATGCTTTGACTGGCTGATGACCTACTGCAGCCACTTTTCATTCAGAAGTGAAGAAAAGCTGCTATTCCTGAGTTATCTTGCCTATCCAAGCGGTTTGATTTCAGTTGTGAAAAAATATCACGATACTCCAAAGGACAAACGAAACGAGATAAAGTATTTGAGGAAACTGCAGCAGCACTACTGGCTTCTCAAGAATACCGAGTATATTGTCATGAAATGGGAAGAGCGGGAGCAGCGCAAGAAAGAAGCCCAACAGCAAGCACAAGAAGGAGCTTCATCCTCATAGCAGGAAGAAGCTCCTTTTTATAAAGCTCTATTCGCAGAACTTGTTGCTATTAAATATAAATTTTAAATATATAGGCCCTAATATACATAAATCCCCTAGTGAACTAAAACGAAAAGAGCTGCTCTTCTTTTTCAGAAAGAGAAACCGAGTATTGGAAGGGAAAATCCGGTTCTTGGGTTTTTTTCGAAAGCAGCAACATAAGTGAAAAAGCCCTTTACAGCCATTCAAAGTAAAAGGCAAGGGCAAGGCCGATGAAAACCGCCAGCAGCAACACATCAAAGGTAGTCGGGATCAGGATGGTTCGTATCCCTTGGAAAATGCAAAATGGTATACTGAACTGCTTACATACATTCCGGCAGGTACGGAGCCAGGGAGGCAGTACATAAGGATTATATTTTTTTCGCATTGAATCTCCTCCTGATACGATTTATATTATTCTATGTGCCTAGGTTTTCTTTAGTTCCGCATCTGTCCAAATTTTTTTGAATTATTTTTGAAAAAATGGGCGATAATGATTGACGAACAGAATTAAAATCCGATACTATATTGAATAATAGTATATACGTTCCAAATGCAAAGATAGGGAGTAGTACTTTGAAACTCGCCTCCAGAGAGGGAAATCAATCTGCTGAAAGATTTCCCAGGCAAAGACAAAGGAAAGTCGCCCTTGAGCAGATTCCGTGAAAGAGCAGTAGCGGGATCCGGTTTAAAGCCGTTATCTCAATGAAGTGCCAGGTTTGAAACTATATTTAAGCCTGTGTAAAAAGGTGGTACCGCGAATCAGCTCCCTCGTCCTTTTAGACGAGTGGAGTTTTTTTATTTTTCAGAGAAAAAAACAGAATATCATCTCTAAGGAGGAAGTAATCATGGAAAACAATGAAATCAGCATGCCGACCAAGTATGATCCGCAATCTATTGAAAGCGGCCGTTATCAATGGTGGCTCGATGGAAAGTTTTTTGAAGCAAAAACTGATAAAGAGAAGGAACCATACACAATTGTTATACCGCCTCCTAACGTAACCGGGAAACTTCACTTGGGCCACGCTTGGGATACAACCCTGCAGGATATCCTGACTCGAATGAAACGGATGCAGGGCTATGATGTCTTATGGCTTCCGGGGATGGACCACGCCGGAATCGCAACACAGGCTAAGGTAGAAGAGAAGCTCCGCAATGAAGGTACAACCCGTTATGATCTTGGCCGTGAAAAGTTCCTTGAAGAGACATGGAAATGGAAAGAAGAATACGCAAAGCACATCCGCCAGCAATGGTCGAAGCTCGGGCTTGGGCTTGATTACAGCAGGGAGCGCTTCACTCTTGACGAAGGTCTTTCAGAGGCTGTTAATGAAGTGTTCGTTAACCTGTATGAGAAAGGCTTAATTTACCGGGGAGAATATATCATCAACTGGGATCCGGCAACTAAGACGGCTCTTTCCGATATAGAAGTTATCCATCAGGATGTTCAAGGAGCATTCTATCATATGAGATATGAACTGACAGACGGATCCGGGCACATTGAAATCGCGACTACCCGTCCTGAAACAATGCTTGGTGATACGGCCGTTGCGGTACATCCGGAAGACGATCGTTACAAACACCTCATAGGCAAAAAGGTAACACTTCCAATCACCGGTCGTGAAATACCGATCGTCGGCGATGACTATGTTGATATGGAATTTGGATCAGGTGCCGTTAAAATCACACCTGCCCACGATCCTAACGACTTTGAAATTGGAAACCGCCATAATCTTGAGCGCATCCTGGTTATGAACGAAGACGGTTCTATGAATGAAAAAGCAGGAAAGTACCAGGGAATGGACCGCTTCGCATGCCGCAAACAGATCGTGAAGGACCTTCAAGAATCAGGTGTACTCTTCAAAATCGAAGACCACATGCATTCAGTTGGCCATTCAGAACGAAGCGGAGCAGTGGTAGAACCTTATCTTTCCACACAGTGGTTTGTTAAAATGCAGCCTCTTGCAGATAAAGCGATCGACCTTCAGAATGCTGAGGACAAGGTGAATTTTGTTCCCGACCGTTTTGAAACTTCATACCTTCGCTGGATGGAAAACACGCGTGACTGGTGCATCTCCCGTCAGCTTTGGTGGGGGCACCGCATTCCGGCCTGGTACCATAAAGAAACAGGGGAAATCCATGTTGGGAAAGAGGAACCAGCAGACATCGAAAACTGGAGACAGGAAGAAGATGTGTTGGATACATGGTTCAGTTCCGCACTATGGCCGTTCTCTACAATGGGCTGGCCGGATACAGAAGCAGAAGACTTCAAACGCTACTATCCGACAGATGCTCTTGTAACAGGCTATGATATCATCGGCTTCTGGGTTTCAAGGATGATTTTCCAAGGACTTGAGTTCACAGGAACGCGCCCTTTCAAAGATGTTCTGATTCACGGTCTAGTAAGAGCTGAAGACGGCCGCAAGATGAGCAAGTCCCTTGGCAATGGCGTCGATCCGATGGAAGTGATCGATCAATATGGTGCAGATGCTTTAAGATACATGCTTTCCACTGGAAGTTCTCCAGGCCAGGACCTTCGTTATTCAACGGAGAAAGTTGAATCAGTTTGGAACTTTGCCAACAAGATATGGAATGCTTCAAGATTTGCTCTTATGAATATGGATGGAATGAAATACGAAGAAATCGACCTGACAGGTGAAAAATCTGTTGCAGATAAATGGATTCTCACAAGATTGAACGAAACAATCGAAACGGTAACGAAACTGGCTGACCGCTATGAATTCGGCGAAGTGGGCCGCATCCTTTATAACTTCATCTGGGATGATTTCTGTGACTGGTATATTGAAATGGCGAAGCTTCCGCTATACGGAGAAGATGAAGCAGCCAAGAAGACGACAAGATCGATTCTTGCCTACGTTCTCGATAACACTATGAGACTTCTGCATCCGTTCATGCCGTTTATTACCGAGGAAATATGGCAGAACCTGCCGCATAAAGGCGAATCCATCACGACTGCTGCATGGCCGGCTGTGAAGGAAGAGTTCACTGACAAAGCAGCTGCCGAGGAAATGAAGCTTCTTGTAGAAATCATCCGTTCTGTCCGCAATATTCGTGCAGAAGTGAACACGCCTTTAAGTAAGCAAATCAAATTGCTTCTGAAAGCCAAGGATGATGGAGCACTTTCTACACTCGAAAAGAACAAAGCGTACATTGAACGCTTCTGTAACCCTGAAGAAATGGTCATTTCAAAGGATATTGAAGCGCCTGATAAAGCTATGACAGCTGTAGCAACAGGAGTGGAGCTTTATCTTCCATTAGAGGGCCTGATCGATATTGAGGAAGAGATCGCCCGCTTGGAAAAAGAGTATGAGAAGTGGAACAAAGAAGTAGCCAGAGTACAAGGCAAGCTGAACAACGAGAAGTTCGTAGGCAAAGCTCCGCAAAAAGTAGTAGATGAGGAGCGCGCCAAAGAAGCGGATTATCTCGAAAAGCGCAGCACGGTTGAAGCCCGCATACAGGAACTGAAAGGCCAATAAGATAAAAATCATCGGGACTGATCCAAAAGGAAGTGAAAATACTTCTTCTTGGCAGTCCCGCTTTTAAATGAGTAATATATTAGAATCCAGCGTATGTGCCATGGATAAACAATCAGTATGTATGAGGTGCATTTTCTGATCAAAGGGCCCTGGGTGTTGAAAGAACATCCACACATGTGAAATTGCCTCTAGAAACGGAGTGACAGTGTTGATTAAAACATATGATGAAGCGGTTGACTGGATCCATTCACGGTTGAGGCTGGGCATTAAGCCTGGTTTAAGCAGGATGGAATGGATCATGAAGAAGCTGGACCACCCGGAAAAAGAATTGAAGGCGGTACATATTGGCGGTACAAATGGAAAAGGGTCGACTCTGACCTTCCTGCGCAGCATATTGGAAGCGTCAGGTTACGATACAGGTACGTTCACATCGCCTTATTTTGAAGTTTTCAATGAAAGGATCTCCGTAAACGGCAGACCGATTTCTGACGAAGAGATTGTGGAACTCGTAAATGTCATCATTCCACTGGCGGAGGAACTAGAGAAAACCGATTTAGGGGGACCTTCTGAATTTGAAGTAATTACGTGTATGGCCCTGTATTACTTTGCCCGGATGAACCGGGTCCCGATTGTCTTACTTGAAGTAGGACTTGGCGGCCGCTTCGATTCGACAAATGTCATTGATCCGATGCTTTCCATTATTACAAACATCGGGCTTGATCATACTCAATTTTTAGGTGATACCATCAGTGATATAGCTTTTGAAAAAGCCGGGATCATCAAAGAAGGCAAGCCGGTCGTATCGGCGGCCTCCCAGACTGATGCACAAAGAGTGATTAGTTCAAAAGCAGAACAAATGAACGGGGACCTCTATTTGCACAACCGGGATTTTAAGGCGGATTATAAAGGGGCTTCATCGGATGGTGAGATATTTGATTACATCGGCACAGGTGGAAAGAGAACATTTGAAATCGGGATGATCGGCAGGCATCAAACAGAAAATGCGGTATTGGCTGTAAAAGCTGCAGATTTACTAGAGAAAATGTATTCTTATAAAATTGATGAAAATGCTATAGAACGTGGATTGGCTGAAGCTTATTGGCCGGGCAGGATGGACAAGGTCAGTACAACGCCCGCCATCTATCTCGACGGAGCACATAATCCAGAAGGGATGCAGTCACTGATCAGGACGATTGAAACAAGATTCAAAGAAAAAACAGTGCATATTTTATTTTCAGCTCTCAAAGATAAGGACCTGCAAACCATGGTAAGAGAACTGGAAAAAAAGGTTTCCAGCATCGCATTGACCACGTTTGATTTTCCGAGGGCGGCATCTCCTGAAGAGCTTGAAAAGCACTTCTTATTAAAAAAACACCGCACGGTAAAGGAGTGGAAGAAGTACCTGGAAGCGTATAAAAATAAGGCCGGCAGTGACGATATCCTGATCATAACAGGGTCGCTGTATTTCTTGTCAGAAGTCAGGCCGGTAATTGTAAGCAACTGAAAGTATTTGTAAATTTTTCATGACATTTACTGTATACTTTGATAAAATATTCTTAAACTTGTGACTTTTTGACTAAGTTCTACTATAAGATTCCTTGGTAATAGAGCAAAGGATCATTCAATAGGATGGAAAGGTGGGGAAGTTAGATGGGAATCAGCAGAACTCAGGAAATGATTATCTGGATAGTGTGGGCATTGCTTGTGCCTGCAGGAATCTACTTTACCTATCAATTTTTCCCTCCCGTGAACGCTGATGTACTCAGTATGTCGGCGTTTATTCTTTTTGCCATCATCATTTCAGTCATGCCGATTATCATCAACGGACTCCCTATATTACTGATTCAATGGGTTTCCCTTGCCGCATTTTTGAAATTCGGCCTCTTCTTTGAAGTGGTCCTGCTTCAAGTGGCGATCGTTTCCCATATGATCAGACTGCGTATCGGGAAGAATGACTTTTACCGTGTGCCGTGGAATTCCATCATGTTTTTCCTGATGTCCGTTTTCAGCGGTGTGGTTTATTATGCTATTGGAGGGACAATCGGATTTTCCCCGGTGGAAGCTTTGTTCATTCCTGCTTTAATCTATCAGGTATCTTCTATTCTATTGAACCAGGTGCTTTTGATAGGATTCCATGTTTTTCTTAATAGAAAAATTAAACTTTTCGGTGAAGATCTCAAGTGGGACTTTTCCGCCATGCTGATCATGTTTCCAATGGGCCTTGGCCTGTTTTTTCTTGAATACCATATCGGTCCGATTGCGCTCTTCCTTATTGGTCTGCCATTCTTATCTGGCGCGATGATACTGAGGCTTTATAATTCGTCAGAACAGATTAACCAATACCTGCAAAAATCGGTGGAAATTGGACATCAACTAACAGAAAGCCTGCAGGTAAATGAAGTGCTGCAGTTATTTCTTGATAAAATTCTGCAAACTCTTCCCGTAGAGTATGCATACATACTGGATGTAAAGGGCGATGAACTTGTTCTTCTCCGCAGAGTGGAGAACAATGAAAATAAATCAATCAACCTGCCTCCATTGAAGAAGAACGAAGGGATCAGCGGGCTTGTATGGGGAACAGGGAAGTCCGCCCTGTTTCATAATAGATCAGACTGGACTGAGGTAGCGAAGGGGTATATGCCTGACAATGTGGAAAGCGTACTCTCGGTTCCGATAGTTCGGAATCAAAAGGTAAGGGGAGTCCTGCTGCTCGCTTCTTCAAAGAAAAAGGCCTATCGAAAATATCAGCTCATGATTGTAGACATTCTCTGCTCATATCTTGGTGTGGCCATTGCCAATGCACGCCACTATGAAGCAACCAAGAGAAGCAGTGAACGATGTGCCTTAACCAAACTATACAATTACAGATATTTTGAAAACCTGTTGTCTACGGAATTCAGCGCGCTGCACAACGGAGAAAGAACCAATTTATCCCTCGTTATGCTTGATATAGACCATTTTAAATCGGTTAATGATAACTATGGCCATCAAAGCGGCAACGAAATTTTATTTGAATTAGCAAGGCGGCTGGAAACACTGATTGGGGATGAAGGAACCGTTGCCCGCTACGGCGGTGAGGAATTCATCATCCTGCTTCCTGACACGACCAAGGAAGATGCGTTTCTAATAGCCGAAATTGTCCGGAGAACAATAGCGGACAGGCCGTTTATTCTACACAGTAATCTTGAAGTCGAGAGAAAAACAGTAAACCTTAAAGTAACCGCTAGTATCGGAGTGGCCTCGGCCCCGCTTGATGCAGATGACAGCATGTCGTTGATCAGGCATGCTGACCGAGCCCTCTATACAGGTGCTAAACAAGCTGGAAGAAACAGAGTGGCTGAATATGTGAAGTCTTCTTGACCCCGTTTTTCATACGGGGTTTTTTTATGATATTAGAAAGTGAAATTTATAGATGAAAATTAGGGAGCGTTTCTAAATCCAGCTCCAGCGCCTAGCCCCTCGGGGTCAAATAACCCAAAGAGAATAAAAGGGAAGACCGCCTTTTTTTCTCTTTGGAACATTTGCCTGTCGGGGCTGATCAAGGCGCTTCCACTTTTTATGCAATCCAGCTCCAGCGCCTAGCCCCTCGGGGTCAAATAACCCAAAGAGAATAAAAGGGAAGACCGCCTTTTTTTCTCTTTGGAACATTTGCCTGTCGGGGCTGATCAAGGTGCTTCCACTTTTTATGCAATCCAGCTCCAGCGCCTAGCCCCTCGGGGTCAAATAACCCAAAGAGAATAAAAGGGAAGACCGCCTTTTTTGCTCTTTGGAACATTTGCCTGTCGGGGCTGATCAAGGCGCTTCCACTTTTTATGCAATCCAGCTCCAGCGCCTAGCCCCTCGGGGTCAAATAACCCAAAGAGAATAAAAGGGAAGACCGCCTTTTTTTCTCTTTGGAACATTTGCCTGTCGGGGCTGATCAAGGCGCTTCCACTTTTTATGCAATCCAGCTCCAGCGCCTAGCCCCTCGGGGTCAAATAACCCAAAGAGAATAAAAGGGAAGACCGCCTTTTCTTCTCCAGAGAACATTTGCCTGTCGGGGCTAAACAGGGCGCTTCCGCTTTTTATGCAATCCAGCTCCAAGGCCCCAGCGGCTAGCGTACTGCCCATCCCCTCCTCTGCGATAAGTCATCATCGAATCACTTCGTTCTTCGTGATTCCTTTATCTCAATGCGGGGCTGGAACAGTCCGTACGCCGCTGAGCGGGGCCTTTCCGCTTTTTAGTGTGTAAATTTTTATCGAATCTAGTACTTTGGTCTATGTAAAGAGGGGATAGGTTGCTATAATAGTAGATAAGTAGTAATTTCTAAAGAAATAATGACAATAAATGACAAAGAGGAGGGAAGGGTTTGAAGAAGAGGTTTTCTGCAGCAGTCATTTTTACCATTTTATTCAGTTTTATGATACATACCTCCTTTGCAAATGCATCAGGACAGCCTTCAATTGAATTTTCCGTACAGCCCAGCGCTAATGAATATGTTAAGCCCCAAAATGGAGATGCCCAGGGCCGGCTCGATATCGAATTGACTCCGAGGGGACAAGCCACCAATGAAGAGAGAAAGCCGATTGATGTCGTGTTCGTTCACGATACTTCGGGATCAATGGCAGATACATATGGCGGTGCCAAAAAAGCCACGAGTGCAGAAAATGCGTTGAAACAGTCTCTTGCATTTTTTGAGCAAAATAAACAAAGTGGGGATAAATATTATTTTGTTCCTTTTGATAGTGATGTTAGTTATAAAAACGTCAATGGGAGAGTAGTTAATCCTGAGACAGGATTAGGAAGTATCTCAGAGATTGCAGAGAACCTCGATTATGGGTATTATGACTGGGTTCGTTATAAAAGAGGCTATTATTATGATTGGGTCCAAGAATACCTGGAAGTCAGTAATGGAGGGACCAACTATACGCAATCCCTTGAATATGCACTTCAAAAGTTTTCCGGAATGAGGGATTCCAAGCGCTACATTATTTTCCTGACAGATGGAGAACCTACTTCTCTTAAATACCAAGGTGAAGAGTATACGTTGTATACGAATGGCACAGCCAAGGTAGGCAACAGGAATTATACATACGATAGTGTGCAAAACTTCATTCAGCATCATGCAGTCTTATCTGCTGAAAAGCTTGGCCGCAATGATGTAACAATGTTCAGCATCGCTTTTGCCCAGCCAGGCGAAGTCAACTATCAATTGCTGGAAACCATGTCAAACAAAACAGGCGGAAGAGCCATTCAGGCAAATCCAAACAGCCTTTCCAATGTATTTACAGATATATCGAAAGAGTTCAATTCTCCTTCCATTGAAGGGGAAGTACAAATCGATTTAAGCAAATTCAATGGAAAAGTAAAGCTTGCAGCGAATTCAGATGCTTATATGGATGATCGGAACATCGTTCACATGAAGTACAACTTCACATACCCTATCGGCAAAAGTCCTTCTCCTGCGAACATTCAGCTCAGCCTGCCGCTGGAGTTTACTCAAAAAGGACAGTATGTTTTTGATAACATTAAACTCATCCAAAAAGATTTTGACGGCAACACTTTGCCGGCTGTAACACATAAAAACGTTACAATCAATATTGTGGATGAAGCAGCGCCTAAATTCGAGAGTGCTGTGAAGATTAACGGCAATCAGTATCACGCTCCTGAAAATCTAGTGAAAATGGGAATGCAGAATAATGAACATAACGAGTTTTCAATTGAGTATGATATAACTCCTTCCGCAGTCCTGCAAGCGAACAAGTCAGGAAATCTAAAAAATATAAAGATCATCCAGCCGCTGCCTGATGGAATCAGCCTGAAGAGTTCTGCTCTCCAAACAAGCCTAAGCGGGTCGCTGGCGGGGGCCGCTGTCAGGGAAACCACTCAGAATGGCCAACGGGTCCTTGAGATTAAGCCGGGGAAAACGATTACTTATAATGGAAATCAATTCTCTCCAGCCCGGTTGAACATGAAAGCTGTTCTCCAAGCCGATTTTGCCATGTCATTGGTGAAAATGCCAAAGGCAGCCATCCATTATACTGACTCAAACTTCAGCAGCCAGAACCATACTCTTACTTCACATTCAGGTTATATCGGCCTTCAGGTTATTTTGAATGGCATGTCCGGCGATGCTACCTATATCGGAGATCATACTGGCAAGCTGACAAAGAAAGAAGATTCTACAAATGAAGTCAAAGCTGAAGCCACCCCTAAGAATCTGCCTGTAAAAGGATTAGAGTTGAAGGACGGCAATACAATCAGGGTACATTACAACGATAATTCGTTCCACGACGTATTCCTAAAAACAGACTTTGCGGTTTATGAAACGAATACTGAAAAAGTACTGAGCAATAATGAAAAGACCACAGGACCTGCCTCTTTCAAAGTGAGTAAAAAAGTAGGCGGGGAAGATGTTACTTATTACTACAAGACCATATCTGGACAAAAGGACAGCGGATGGGAAAAATTCCAGCCGGATGAACCGGTTGCCCTTCCTGCAGATTTAATTGGCAATATAGAAATCCAAGTGAAAACAGAGGGCGGCTTCACGCTTAATGAGCAGCCGGTTACAAAGAACATCGTCATCGTTAAAAAAGTTAGTGAAATCAACGTAACACCTAATCCAATTAAGGTCACTGCAGGAGAATCGATTTCGTTCCAAATTGAAGTATTGCCACTGGATGCAACCGATAAGAGTGTCACAGTCCAGCTCTTGGACAGCAATGGGAAAATCGCCAGCTATTCCGAAGAGGGATCAGGCAATCACAGGATACTGGGAATCGAACCTGGTGAGGATCAGCTGGTCATCGAAGCGAATGATGGCTCTGGAGTAAAGATCATTGTTCCCGTCAAAGTGATTGACCCTTATGTTGCCCTTGAAGAGGTAAAATTCAAGCAGGCAAAAATCAACCTGCCTTTAAATGATAAGGACATACCAATCGAGGCTTTCCTGATTTTCAACCCATCCAATGCGACTAATAAAGAGCTGGCGGAAACAGTATCTTCAGCTCCGGCAATAGAAGCAGTTGAAAAGGATGGAAAGTGGTATATCAGAACAGAAGAACTCGGCTTTACAACGGTTACAGTCACAGCGGACGAAGATGATTCCTTAACCGATTCAGCAGTATTTGAAGTGGTTACGCCTGAAGAAGGCGGAGATGAAAATCCGTATATTGATGGAAGATGGTAAACCAAGCTCCGTCATATAATGGCATCTCAATCGTTATCGAAGGACTATAGCATCGCATCAACGGAAAGGCGGCAGGATCTTATATGATCCGCCGCCTTTCTTTTTGAGTACACCGATTTAAACAGAGGCCGGGGGTTGTCCTTAAAAAGTAATTAGCTTTCTGTGCTAGTCAGGGCTGGGGGTTGTCAGTGTCATAGTTATCTTGGTTAATAATTTAAACCAACAGTAAAACCCGTCCAGAGAATTTATCTGAACGGGTTTTACTAGTGGCTTTTTTAATAATATAAAGACATTTTAGGCTGAGCCAAAAATACGTTTTCCGCTTTAATTCACCCTTATATTGCTAGGAGGATTAAAGTAGTCTTTCTTTAGAATACAAGGGTTGACGGTGCTGTTGTCAGGGGAGTTTTTATTAAGATAGTTGTTTTTGTTTGCTATTATTTTTATTAAGACAGAATCTGCATCCGATTTTACTGAACAGATACTTCATCACTGAACAATGACAAAAATTCTGTCTTCGGAAGGGCATCAATTTTTTGAAGAAGAATATCTCGATTGTAATTAATGTTAAAGCGGGAATAATGATTGTCCTGATCAATTTTGGTTGAATACAGGTCTGCATCCTGAATGCTGTTTATATCTCCTCTGATTGCATTGATCTCAAGAGTATCATTCGCGAAGACTCCGCCATCAATATGGAAAAGAGAACCAACACCATAAAGTTCAGCTTTCTGATTTGTATAGAAGAATGCTTTTAATGGCTGAACAGTTTGATCAGAAATTTTTCCCTCATAGTTAATATCTTCGTCACTCGGAACAAAGTTTTTATACTCGTTCATCCGGGTCATGGTCAGGTTTTTACCAGACAGAAGGATAAGCTGTTTTTGAATATCATCATCTTCACTGCCCAAAATATTCAAGTTAGAGATAAAGGCTTCTCCCCCGCTGTATATGACAGAGTCGAATAACACTACATCGTCTTCCGGCCGGTCGGTTTCATTGCTGTTTCCCTGTATGAGAAGGTTTTCCCCTGCAACAAGATTGCCGATGATGGTCGACTGGCTATCGAGGGATTCAATTGTAAGAGACTTTCCTGCCAGCATATATCCTGGCGTTTCAGTATCATTGTTAAATGAAAACCCATTGTTGGTCTGGATATTAACCTCACCTGCGGAAAGAATATTTCCCTCCACATTGATATCGCCATCCAGATTGATCAAATGAATATCTCCAGTAGCGATTATATCATTTAGTGTAATTGTTTTATTTCCAATAATGTAGATGTCTCCATCCGCAATAATTTTCCCGGAAAAGGTGAGTGCGGAAGAAATACTGGATATGATAAGGTCACCCGGCACTGCAACGGTTGATGATAAGCTGGTGTCAATCAGTTTATACCCGAGAGTATTAACCTCATTGTATAGGTCCTGTCCAAGAAGTGCATCCAGCCCGATGCCAGCTTCATTCAACGGGCTGGTCAGTACATCAGGAAGGCCGCTCTCACTAAAAGTATACTGTCCCTTGATGGACTGCTCTAATTGCTGGGAAAGATTCTGTATAGCAGGTGTCTTAGCAAATCCCTGATCTTGTCTAATCTCATTTATTCTTTCCAAGAAAGTTTTATCAAAATAGACCGACACGAATTGGCTGTCATTCTTTAACTGCGGCAGCTGCTGGTGATAAAATTTGTCGGCAGTCAAATAATCCATTACATCCTTATAATCTGATTTCGAAGAATTTATATAGATGTCGCCAAAAATCGAAGAAAAAGGCGTTTCAATTTCTTCCTGGTCTCCACTCGTTAATTGGTAATGAGCGTTCTTGTCAATGACAATTTCTTTGCCGTACACGTTTCCCGCGATATTCGGAGAGCCATTTAGGATGGTCTGATTCCCTGCGCCAGCAGCATATTTAAGGAATCCAGGCAGTGGGGACAGAATCACCCTTTTCCGTACCGTTCTGTTCACCTCTCCCTGCTGGCCATCCGGTGTATTGACCGTTACGACAAAATCAAGGACCCTTGTCAATTGAAGGGAAGTGTCGATGTTAAAGGTGTCTAAATTCGCAAGGCCGCTTCCAAGGCACTGATTTTCCGTTCCTGGTATAAGATACTTCGGATTTGCTCCTGTTACATCTACAACATTGACACAAGAAATGCTGTCATTAAATTGTGCAGAGTCTGCCTGGGAAGAAAAATAGGATGTCAGTTTTGAACTTAAATCTGTCGGAGATAAGCCTTCAATTTTGAAGTTATTTTGTACCAGGCGGGTAGATAGGTCGGCCGTCATTTCATCGACCAGCCGCAGCCCGTCATATGTAATATCGATATCCGTTTCCCTTACCTCCGTTCTTTTAGCTCCTCCGATGGATGCCGTTAGAACTGCCATGCCGATTGTTATGATGACAAGGGAGGTGATCATAACGGTAATCAGTGTGTTTCCCCTCTGGTTGTTTACCATGTGTATCCTCCTTTCTTTCAGGCTTTTTTCGTTACTTTGCTGGTGTTTGAGATTTATAGCGGGACACAATGGAACAGTTCACCGGGAATCCGTTTCTTTGGATTTTCCAGAAACAGCCTAAAACCCGAATTGGCTTTGAAGATTGAGCTGTTCACTTCGGTCCTCGTTCTCATGAGCTATTGAGAAGTTCAGCTTAATAACGGCATTCGTACATTTTTCTTTCTTTGTATCCTCGTCATCAAAATCGTCTTGATTGGGATTCGAACAAGCAAAACTGATCTCAGAGTCCCGAAAATCAGAAGGGGTGTCGATTGTTCCATTGCCTGTTTCCCATACTTGTTTTCCGTCCTTCTCTATTAACCTTATCGTAAAGGATTTTATGTCGCCTGATTCTCTCTTTTTGTCCTGATCGATTACTTCAGGGTGGTAGGTGTTTTGGGCGGTCTCTAAATTATCAACGAATACTAGGCAGTTATCTTCTCCTTCGCATTGGTCCACATAGTCAAAAGGAGTCGAATACAGTGAATTCATCAGCAAGGCCGATACATAGTCAGCATCTTCCCTGAGCTGGCCTTCTATGTTGACTTTTTCATAAATCTTATATCCTGTCAAAAAGGTACCGTATATGACCGGAAGCAGGATGGCCGAAATGGCTAATGTGAGAAGCAGTTCGATGAGTGTGAAGCCATCTTCATCGAATGTCTTCACTTTTAACCGTTCCGCCAACCGATGTATCGAATTCCTTATCATTTGCAGTCCACCTCACTTCTGCTTTGATCGGTATATAGTATTTTAACTCTTCCTTTTTGGAAGGAGAGACTTCTTCGGACTTTATAGTCACTTTATAGGAAGTTCCATTTATAGGGATATCTTCACAAGTATCAGGGGGACTTTCTTCAGGTCCAAAAGTCTTATATCGGGTATCATCACATAGTTTCAGATTCAATAAATGGTCATCAGGAGCGGCAGTTCCTTCATTCACCTGGGAAAATTCTCTTTTGACTTCAAGAAAACTCTGGCTTTCCATATGCATCAAGGCGTTTCTGGCAACATTGACGGCCACTGTCTTCTTTTGATTCATATTTGTATATGTACCTGCCTGGAAGAAAAAATTTAAAAAGACTAATAGCACGGTGCTCAATAGAGTTACTGAGACTAAAACCTCAATTAGTGTCAAACCTTGGTTATTTCTGAAGATATTTGACAGTTTCATTCCGTCACCTTCTTTCAAATTGCCTAAGTTTATTATACAATAACTATGAGTCGAATAATGTAGAAGTAGTACTAATTTCATAGAAAATTAATACTTGCTGAAGGGAGTGAGAAAATGGAGGAATATATTTTTGCGTTAATAGCATTTGTGTTATTGCTGCCTGTCCTATTGTTCTTGCCTGGCGCGATGACCAGGAAAGGGAAGGTCTGGATTGCTGGGGGAGGGCTTTTGATTTCTCTTCTGGGTTTGCTGGCCTCCAACCAATATCCCCTTGGACTGGTTGCCATTATATTATTCATTTTAGTCATTGTATCCTCCGTTATGATCGGAAACCGTTTTGGCCCTCTTTTGCTTGCAGAAGAAGGTATGCAGGATAGAAATAATAGTGCTGAGGCTGATACCGCTGCTGAAAGACCTGAGAAGATTCTTTTTACAGCAGTGGAAGAAGATCCAGGATCTGCCGAAAGCACTCTGGTAGAGCAGGAAGATGTTCAAGAAGCTCAGGCAGAAAGTGAGACAAGAGTAGAATTCATTAATGAAGATCTTGAAGAAATTCCTTTGCTTACTGAAAACAGCAGCTCTGTGTACGATATAAAGGAAGAGGCGGATGCGCCGGAAATAGAAGAAGATGCTGCACAAGACAGTGAAGATAAAGAAGACGGCATACTTGAAGAGGTCTCCTTTCTACCTTCACACGATGAAAATTTAAGTGAAATTGAAATGCTGATTAGTCAGGAAGAAGGGGAACTTGCAGAACCAATACATAATAAAAATCACGATGAAGCAGCGATGGAGGCAGAAGAGCCACTCGATGAACTTAAACTTAACGATACTGTCGAGGAATGGAATTCAGTGGATGTTGAGGAAGACGATGAAGAGCTTAGTGAAATCGAGTTATTGATAGAGCTGTCGGATGAATCTGAACCTGCTGTAGATGAATCGGAACTACTGGGAACAGATTTTGAACTCAGTATTGACGCTGAAGCAGAGGTGCAGGTGTCGGAAGAATCCGAAGTTACCGCCAAAGAGCATGATTTGGGAGAATTGACTGATATAGAAGCTCAATTCTTAATGTCGTCTCCATCTGAGGATGAACATGAATTGGAAGTACTCAGCCCGATAGAAGAAAGCATAGTTGAAATCGAAGAACCAGAAGAGCCTGTGTTGGCCGAAGACCTTTTAGAAATAGAAGGGCCTGAAGATAAGATCAGGTCAGACCAAAATGAAATTCTGGTTTCCGGCGAATCAGCGGAAGTGGCTGAAGAGCAGGAGGAAGAACTCCAGCCAGTTCTCTTATCAGACCTGACTGATGATGCAGAAATGATGATTCTATCGGCTGATTCTCACCAGGAGAACGCTGATGAGAGCATCGAAGAGGAAACGCAGCAGGAGCAGGAACCGCAAGGAAACGCCCAGCTGCAGACCTTGATTATCCACACCATAGCGGAAGAACTGGCTTATTATCGAAACAAGATGTCTCTTGAAGAGTTTGAAGCATTAGCAGCGCAGTATATGCAGCCAGAGCTTCATGACCGGGATTTCTATGTTTTATCTCAGCAATTGATTCAGCGCTATCATGAATCCCAGGAATTCAAGAAGATGAAAGTTTTCATAGAAGGAATGGAAGAGAGATTCATGACTTACCCGCTGTTAAAGAGTGAATTGAATGATTATAAAGAAATGGCATGGAAGAATATCATAAAACAAGAGTTGTTAAACAGAAGGGAATAGGTGCAGTAATATGAAGAAGAGTACAGAAATTTTAAGTTTGCCGATTATCAGTATCGCCGATGGAGTGGAAATTGGGAGTGTTAAATCCCTGGTTGTGAACCCTGAAAAAGGATCAGTCGACTTCCTTACAATCGAGCATGAAGATTGGCAGGTAAGTGTTAAAGCCATCCCTTTTAAAAAAGTAATCGGCATCGGGGAATATGCAGTCACTGTGGAAAACGGCAATGCTGTCATCGACTTGAATGAAATTCCGATTGCAAATGCGCTGGTGAACAAGAAGATCCGCATCAATGATACAAAGGTCATGTCAAGAAAAGGTCAATTGATCGGTGAAGCAAAAGAGTACTTTGTGGATGATGAAACAGGATACATCATTGGTATTCTTGTGGGAATGAAAGAAAGTGAAAAGGTGCTGTCAGCCGAACAAATCCTCACTTACGGAAAAGATATCCTGATCGTCAAGGAAGATTCAGCGGGGCGCTTTATGGATTCTGTGGAAGAACTGCTTCCTGAAACTCAAGAAGAGCCTGAATTAGATCTTGAAGAGAACACGTCAATCGATATAGAAAATATTAGAAACAAGCAGGCAGGCCTGTTGAAAGGCAAGCGTGTCACGAAAGATATAACAGGAGTTTCAGGAGAAACAATCATCTCAAGTGGTACCATCTTGACTGAAGAGGACATCTCCCGAGCACAAACTGAAGGACCGTCCGTATTCGTTGAATTGACAATGAATACACAAGATTAATGTGAAAGGAGCGGGGAATTGACATGGAGAACAGACCAGTTAAAAATGTATTCATCCCACTACTCTCTGCCACCGTTTTTATTTTCGGTTTTTCCCATGCAGGCTCTTTTGCACTGAATAAATTTACAGAGGCCGATATGATTCAGCCGTCCACAATGGTGGCTTCCATCAATGTAGGGGGGCAGTCCCAGCAGGAGGCAAAAGAGGCACTTGCATTGGCGGCAGCCGAATGGAAAGCATCAGCAATCATGACAGCAGAACTTTCCGGAGTGGAAACGGATATAGATCTTTCTCTATTTTCCATCGATATCAATCAAAGTATGCAGAATGCCAGCGGGGGAGGAACCACTCCTCTGGCTGTCACTGTAGACATGGAAACGCTTATGGATCAATTGAAAACAGCCTATCCCGAAATGTCTGTTGAAGAAATGGACACTGCTTCATTGGAGCAGGATCTAATCGGCCAGGCTTCCATGCTGCCAAGCAGCTCTGTCATTTCCCTCAGTGATTATTTTGAAAAGGGAAGTGTGGAGGAAGTTACCGCCGAAGCTCTTTCGGAAAAAATCACGGTCACACCGGAGATTAAGAGATTCGTAGAAGCCTTTCCGCAAATCACTGTGAAGCAGGGCACAGAATTCTCGTTCCTCAGGCATCTGGAGGAGAACGGTTTTACCGGCAATGAAAAAGGTGAAGACCTCAGTGTCATTACCTCGCTTCTATATAAGCTGGTCCTGCAGTCCAATTTTTCTATCATTGAACGAAATACAAGCCCGGACCTGCCTGCAGAAATAGAGCTCGGCTATGAAGCGAAAATCGATGATGCAAGCAGCCAGGATTTTGTTTTTGCCAATCCGAATAATAACGATTACCTTATTGTCCTCGAGCTTCTCGACAATCAGCTGTACGCCAAGCTGATCGGCTTTCCATTGGCGACGGACTACAAGGTAACACTGAAGGACAAAGAGGAATTTCCTCAAAAGAAAATCGTCCAGTACAATCCTTTCCTCGAGAAGAATGTAGTTCAGGTGCCTGAAGAAGGAAGGAAAGGCGTCCTGATCAAAGTGTTCCGCCAGAGTATCGGTGAAAATGGAGAAGTAATGGAAGAAAAACTGATTGCAGAGGATTTTTATCCGCCTGTCCATAGAATCGAGATTCATAGTCTGGAAGAAGCACCTGAAGATGTTGAGGAAAAAGATATTGTCGATACTCCTTTGACAGATAGTGATGAAGAATCAGATTCCACAGAAACAAGCGGACCTCCGCCGAATTCAGGAAGCAGTGATGATTCTACAAAAGAGAACCATTCATCAGAGAATGACAATGCGGGCGGATCTTCTGCGGACGGAAAAGCCAGCGAGGGATCAGCTTCCTCGCAAAGTGATGCCGGCACAGCAGCCGCGTCCAATAAAAAAGATGAAAAAGCAGACGAAGATAAAAAAAAATGAACTAGAAAATTAGATAAGCTGGTGATTGGATGGTACAGACCAGGAAGAGGCTCGGAGATCTCTTAGTGGAAGCGGGCCTGATTTCAGAAGAAAAACTTAATATGGCCCTGCAGGAAAAAGAACAGGGACAAAAGCTTGGAGATGCCCTGCTGCAAAAGGGATATATTACCGAACAGCAGCTGATCGAGGTCCTCGAGTTCCAGCTGGGTATCCCGCACGTCAGCTTATACCGTTATCCTTTTGATACGAATCTTTTTCACCTGATCCCAAAGGAAGAGGCTAAACGGAACCTCATGATCCCTTTAAAAAAAGAAGGTGAGAAGCTTTATGTCGCCATGTCAGATCCCATGGACTTCTATGCCATAGAGGACTTAAGGCTGTCGACAGGCTTCCAAATTGAAACAGCGATTGCAACGAAGGATGATATCCTTAGGGCTGTCACCAAGTACTATGATACAGAGGAAGGCTTTGAAGAGCTGGTCAATGAAAAGCCAGAAAAGAGCACTATAGAAGAACAGACAATCGTCGACCAGGATTCGCCGATCGTTAAGCTTGTCAATCAGCTCCTTTCAAACGCAGTCACGCAGAAGGCCAGTGATATCCATATCGATCCACAGGAGACGAAGGTAGCGATCCGCTACCGGATTGATGGTGTTTTGAGAACGGAAAGAAATCTGCCGAAGCATATGCAAAGCATGCTGATTGCCAGGATCAAGATCATGGCCAACCTTGATATCACAGAGTTCAGGGTCCCGCAGGACGGCAGGATCAAAACCAATGTAGATTATAGGCCGGTCGATCTCCGTGTCTCCACACTGCCAACCGTATTCGGTGAAAAGGTCGTCATGAGGATACTTGACCTCAGCTCTGCATTAAATGATATCAGTCAGCTTGGATTTAACAAACTTAATTTCAAGCGTTTCATGGATATGATCAAGCAGCCGACAGGGATTGTCCTGATTACAGGTCCAACCGGGTCGGGTAAGTCTTCAACACTCTATGCGGCTTTAAATCACTTGAACAGCGAAGAAGTCAATATCATCACGGTTGAAGATCCAGTTGAGTACCAGCTCGAAGGCATCAACCAGATCGGGGTTAATCCCAACGTAGGCCTTACATTTGCCAAGGGCTTGCGGGCCATTCTCCGTCAGGATCCGAACATCATCATGGTCGGGGAAATACGTGACAAGGAAACAGTGGAGGTCTCGATCAGGGCTTCTTTGACAGGACATCTTGTACTTAGCACCATCCACACCAACGATTCTCTTGGAACCGTCACAAGGCTTCTGGACATGGGAGTGGAGCCGTTCCTTGTCGCTTCTTCATTGAGCGGAATTGTCGCTCAGCGTCTTGTTAGAAAAGTTTGCCGTGACTGCGGCCGAGAACATGAGCCGAGTAAACGGGAAGTCGAAATCTTTGCTAAAAGAGGGATGAAGATCGATAAAATCATGAGGGGCGAGGGCTGTTCTTCCTGCAACATGACAGGCTATAAAGGGCGCCTCGCCATTCATGAAGTCCTTGTCATGAATGAGGATATGAGAAAAGTCATTTTAAATGGCGAATCGTTCTCCAAGCTGCGGGAGCATGCAGTGAAAAGCAAGACCATCTTCCTCGTCGATGATGGATTATTGAAAGTAAAACAAGGCTTGACGACGACCGAAGAGATCCTTCGGGTAGCCATCTCAGAATAGGTGATAGAAATGAAAGAAAAAATCGACTATTTATTGCGTTCAGCATACGAGCTAAAGGCATCCGATATACACTTAACTGTCGGGGCGCCTCCTGTGTTCCGCCTTCATGGGGACTTGAAGAGATACGGCAAAGACATTCTGAAGCCATCTGACACGGAAGGCATGGCCAAGTCAATCGTTCCTGAAGATCTGTGGAAGATGTTTATGGATCAAGGCGAGCTTGACTTTTCCTATGGCATCCCGGGAATATCACGTTTCAGGATCAACGTTTATCAGCAGCGCTCCTGTATTTCTCTTGCCATCCGGATTGTGCCGACAAGCATTCCAAGCATTGATGACTTGTCGCTTCCGCCGGTGCTGAAAAAAATTACCGAAAAGCCGCAGGGCCTTGTCCTTGTGACAGGTCCGACGGGAAGCGGGAAATCGACTACGCTTGCTTCGATGATCGACCATGTGAACCGGTCCATGCGCAAGCATGTCATCACATTGGAGGATCCTATCGAGTATCTGCATAAACATGGCAGCTCCATCATCGACCAGCGTGAAGTCGGATTTGACACGAAAAATTTCTCTAGAGGGCTCCGCAGTGCGCTACGCCAGGACCCGGATATTATTCTTGTTGGAGAAATGCGTGATCTCGAGACGATTCATACAGCGATAACGGCTGCGGAAACCGGACATCTTGTATTTGCTACCTTACATACGTCCAGTTCAGCAGCAACGATCGAGCGGATTGTGGATGTGTTTCCTCCTGAACAGCAGGCCCAGGTCAGGATTCAGCTCGCTTCTGTTCTTGTTGCGATTCTGTCGCAAAGACTGTTTCCGACGGTCGATAAAAAAGGGCGGAGAGCGGCAACCGAGCTTCTCGTCAATAATCCGGCGATCGCCAACCTGATCCGCTCAGAAAAGGTCCACCAGATTGATAATATCCTGCAAACCTCAAAAGGGTTGGGGATGCATCTTATGTCGTCCAGCATCAGAAATCTGTACGAATCCGGTATCATTGCCCGTGAATCGGCCTTTCCTTACATTGAAATGGAGCAGACGACCTAGATGGCGCGCTTTAAATATACAGGACGCGGACGGACGGGCAAGAAGTCAGGGGTATTAACGGCAGGCTCTACAAGGGAAGCGATGCTCAAGCTGAAAAACCAGGGCATCCGGGTTATCGAGATGAGTGAAGTCCCGGAAACCTTGCTGACCAAGGATATCGCAATCGGAAATCCGGTCAAACTGCAGCACATGGTCATTTTTTTAAGACAGTTTGCGACCCTCCTGCAGGCAGGGGTAACGGTTGTGGACGCAACGGATATCCTTTCCTCGCAGACAGAAAGCAAACCTTTAGGCAAGGCGCTGGTTGAAGTGCAATCAGAGTTGAAAGACGGAAACCCGCTCTCGGATGCACTTGCCAAACACAGAAGGATCTTTGAATCGATGCTGATCAACATGATCCGGGCAGGGGAAGCATCAGGAAGCCTGGACGAAACGCTTGAAAGCCTTGCCACACACTATGAAAAGCAGCACATGACAAAGCAGAAAATCGTTTCCGCCCTCGCTTATCCTGCGGTGGTGGGAGTCATCGCAATTGCGGTCGTCATCTTCCTGCTGGTGGCTGTAGTACCAACCTTTGTCACAATGCTTTCGGACTTTGGCGGCGAGCTTCCTGCCATCACGCAATTCGTACTGGGTTCGAGTGAATTCATGCAGAAGTATTGGTATTTGGTTACGGCAGCCATGCTAGCATTTGCGGCCGGCATCATGGCCATAAAGAGAAACAGCAAAACGAAATATTATTATGACTATGCGATGCTGCGTATGCCGATTTTCGGCAGCATGATCCAAAAAGCGGCATTGGCGCGAATGACAAGAACACTCAGCTCCTTGTTCTCCAGCTCGGTTCCGATTCTGCAGGCCTTGGCTATCGTCGAGAAGGTCGTCGAGAATGAAGTGATTGCAAGAGTTCTCCGCCAGTCAAGAGATTCCCTCGAGAAAGGGACATCCCTGACAGAGCCGATGAAAAAGCACTGGGCGTTTCCGCCGCTCGTCACCCAGATGATTGCGATTGGAGAAACAACCGGTTCACTGGATTCTATGCTGGGAAAAGTCGCGGACTTCTATGAAAAAGAAGTCGAAAACAGCACAGACCGCTTAAAATCCCTGATCGAGCCGCTGATGATCGTCTTCCTCGCAGCACTGGTCGGGACCATCGTCACATCCATCATGGTGCCGATGTTCGAAATCTTCAACAATGTCGGAGGCTATTAAACAATTTCTTTAAAAATTTTACATTTTGCTACTTTAAATGACAAAATTGTCATGTATAATTGAAACAGAAATACTATTTACCTAATCTAAAAGAACCATAGGAGGTACGGAAAATGTTTAAGAAAATCGGTCAAAAATTGAAAGACCAAAGAGGGTTAACCCTTATCGAACTGCTTGCTGTCGTTGTCATCCTTGGAATTATTGCTGCTATTGCTATACCTAGTATTGGTGGATTGATTAATAACTCAAAGAAGGATGCGCATATTGCGAATGCTCAGCAGATGGTTAGTGCTGCTCGTATGGCAGTGACTGCGAAAGATGTTGAAGGAAGTACTACATTTACTTTAGATTCATTAGTTTCAGATGGTTACTTAGAGGATGTTGATAATCCTTCTGGAACTAGCTACGATGATGACAAAACTGCTGTATTTGTTACAAAAAACTCATCGACTGGTAATTATACTTATAGAGTAACTCTTTCTAGCAATAATAGTGCTACCAATGGCTATTTTGTTAATAAGGACCCAGATAGTTTAACTCGTGACGATGTAAATTTAGATGGCCTAGCGACTGAGACAACTACTAACCCTACACCATAATATTATCTAATGTTAAACTTATTATTAATTTACGGTCTCCTCCTAGGCTCCTTCTACAATGTAGTAGGCCTGCGAGTGCCACTTAACCAATCGATCGTCAAGCCGCGTTCCTCTTGTCCGGGATGCGGTCATACCCTGACGGCGCTGGAATTGATTCCGGTTCTGTCATACATCATTCAAGGAGGAAAGTGTTCCCGCTGCCTGGAGCGCATTTCTCCTCTTTATCCTTTAGTGGAAGCCTCAACTGCCATACTATTTCTAATCTCGTATTCTATCATCGGATGGGAGCCGGAACTTCTCGTTGCTCTCACACTTGTTTCGCTGTTTGTCATCATCTTTGTATCTGATATAAAATACATGATCATCCCGGATAAAGTTCTGTTATTTTTCTCGGGGCTTTTTTTGTTAGAACGGCTATTTATCCCGTTGAACCCGTGGTGGGATTCTTTGGCTGGAAGCGCAATTGGATTCAGCCTGCTTCTGCTGATTGCTGTCATCAGTAAAGGCGGAATGGGCGGCGGTGATATTAAACTATACGCACTCATTGGCTTTGTTATGGGGGTAGGACCGGTGCTGCTGGCATTTTTCCTCGCGACTCTTCTGGGAGCTGTGATTGGAATGATCGGGCTTGCGGCAGGCTTCTTTCAAAGAAAGAAACCGATTCCGTTTGGACCATTCATTGCGGCAGGTGCTTTAATTTCTTATTTTTATTATGACAATATTATAGACTGGTATTTATCACTCTTAATGGGTTTTTAGGTAAAGGGGTTATATTCAATGAACTTTGGATTGTTTGGAAATAACAATAGAATAGCGAATCTTGTCATCACTGATACAGCAATCCGGTACGCAGATTTGAAGATGGGATCTCCGCTGATCGTGCAGAACTATGGAGAGAAGCTTCTTCCTCAAGGCGTCATTACAGATGGAAAGATCATTGAATATGACACCCTTGCCATGATCCTGGAGGAGTGTATTTATGACTGGGGAATCAAGAAGCGGCAGGTCCGGTTCATAGTTCCCAGTACATCCATCATTGTTAAAAGAGTACTTGTTCCAGCCGATATCGCAGAGGATGAATTGAAGGGCTATCTGTTCATGGAGATCGGCACAAGCATTCACCTTCCTTTCGAAGATCCCCTATTCGATGTCGTAAGGCTTGGGGAGAAAGACGATAAGCAGGAGATCCTGCTGGTGGCTTCCCCTGAAGAAGTCATCCATTCCTACAGAGATATTCTTGATGAAGTGAAGCTGAAGCCGGTGGCTGCTGATATTTCACCATTAGCTCTCTACAGATTCTTTTATCACAATGATATGGTGAGAAGTGCCGACCACGAAATGATTCTTCAGTTTGATGAAAAACTTTTGACCATTTCCATTTTCCATAGGAATCAGCCGATCTTTCTCAGGCCGATTTCCTTCCAGGGTGATGCCGATTTTCCGGATTCATCTCCGGACCTTGATCGCGGAGGGATATTTTATTTGGAAGATACGTTCAAAGAGATTGAGAAAGTCTTCAGTTTTTATAAATACTCATTGAATAAGGGAGAGGTCAACGTGAACAATGTCATTCTGACTGGAGACCATCCCTATCTCAACGAAATTTATCGGAGTTTAACAGAAAGACTGAGCGCAGCTGTACATAGAGCACCACAGAATTCCATGCTGGATAGCAAAGGTCAGTCAGTTCCGGGTTATTATGACCTGGCTGTCGGTCTTGCGCTGAAAGAGGTGCTGTGATGCTGATTGATATCAATTTACTTCCACAGAAAGAACGAAAGCGCAGGTTTCCGGTTTATATTGCGATTGCTTCTATTGCCTTGACGATCATCGGGACGGCATTCCTGCTTATTCATACGAATCTGTCTCAGCAAAAATTAGAGAATCTGACTACAGAACTTGATATGAAGAAAGAATTTCGCCTTCAGCAGGAAACTGCCATGAACAGCATTCAATCCTCCGATGGTCTGCAGGAGCTTCAAACGGCCGTACAGTGGGCGGAAGAGTATCCGATAGATACGGTGCCGGTTCTTGAGCATCTTACGGCCCTGCTGCCTGAGAGAGGTTTCTTCAAGTCGTTCAATTACACGGAAGAAGGTATGATCAACCTCAACGTCCAGTTTGATACGAGCAGACAGGCAGCCTACTTCCTTAACGATCTAAAAAGTTCAAAGTGGATAGGGGAAGCAAAGCTGACATCTGTTGAAACATCGCAAGGTGAAACAGCAGGGGACACCATTGTACTTCCTGAAGATAAAGTCATGCCGAGGTACCTGGGGCAGTACGAAATCTCCCTCAACCAGGCTGTCATCAAAAATGAACTTCAAGCTGATAATGAAGGAGGGGATGAATAATGAACCTCCAATTTGATAAAAGAGAGTGGCTCCTTATCGCCGGTTCTTTACTGCTTGGAATCCTTATTTTAACAGGAGTTTATTTCCTGCTGTATAATCCGGTTCAAAAGGAAATCGGCCTTCGTGAGCAGGAACTGGAAACAGAAGAGAAACTGATTTCCCTGCTCCAAGAAAAGACAAGCAATATCGAGCAGGAAACTTTTGAAAGTTCTATTTCTCTTCAGAAAAAAGTTCCTGTCAAACCTATGACAGAAAAACTACTGCTTGATTTGGAAAAAGCGGAAACCATTTCTGACAGCTTCGTATCAAGCATCCAGTTTGCAGAGGGAGATGTGACTCTTCCTCTGACATCACAAAGCGCCGAAGAAGACATAGAGAATATTTCTTCTGCCCAAGGCGATGAAAGTACCGATGGAGAAGCAGAGACTGAAGTGGATAAGGAAGCCCAGACGCAGGAACTTCTCCCTCAGGGGTTGAAGAAAATCAGCGCGACCCTGTCAGTAGAATCTCCCAGCTATTTCGAAATGGAAAGATTCCTCGAAGTGCTTGAAGATCTTGATAGAATCACAGAAATTGAACAGGTCGCTTTTGAAGGTCCGGAAGAATCGACATCTCAGGGAGACAGTTACGATAAAGTCAGCTACAAACTTGTGGTAGCTGCTTTCTACCTGCCCGACTTGATTCAATTAATAGAAGAGATGCCTGGACTGAAATCCCCGCCTCCAGCGAATAAGGTGAATCCTTTCAGTTCTTACGGTGATTTGGAAGAGGAAGACGACGAATAAAAGATAGCCTGCAAAGGGGCTGGATATAGTGAAACTGAATCAAAAAGGATTGACGTTGGTCGAGCTGCTCGCGGTAATTGTCATCATGGGGATCATCGGGATGATCGCTGTCCTCGCCATCGGCCAAATTATAGAAAAATCAAAGCATCAGGCATTTGTAGCCAACGCCCATACTTTAAAAGATGCAGCAACCTTGTATGCAAAAGAATCCCTGCTGCATGATAATGAACTCACCGAAATCTCTTACAAAACACTCTATGAAAACAATATGATTGAAAAGATTCGGGATCCGTTTACCAATAAAACGCTGGATCCTGGTACAAACAAATCATTTGTCATGGTAACCAAAGAAACAATCGAATCCATCTGCTTCATCGGTGAAACTAAAAAGCTGTGCGGAATTGACGGAGAAGACTATACGCCCGTCCTAATGAAAGATATAAATGAAGACCTGATATCATCCAATTGAAAAGCTGTTTCTAAGAGATTGTTATTTTTAGACTTTTTATGAATGCTCTCTTAGAGGGATTGGAGCGGAAGGTGGGCGACCTCCTGCGGGACTAGCGGGCGTCTAGTTCCAGCACCTAGCCCCTCGGGGTCAAATAACCCCAAGAGAAAAAAAGGAAGTTCGCCTTTTTTCTCTTGAGAACATTTGCCTGTCGGGGCTGACCAAGGTGCTTCCACTTTTGGTGACAGGTGAGACCCCCAATTCAGTTGCAGCGCCCAGTCCCTCGGGGTCAAATAACCCAAAGCGAATAAAAGGAAAGACCGCCTTTTTTTCGCTTTGGAACATTTGCCTGACGGGCCTGAGCAGGGCGCTTCCACTTTTTACACAGGCGAAGCTGAGGAGGCTCACCGCCCGCCCCGCGGAGTCGCACACCTGTAGCGGAAATCCAATACTATTTCCGCTTCAGCTGCGCAGATTGAGCCAGTTAAAAAATTTGACGAAAACCTCTTTGAACAAGACGACAAAAGTCTTGTTCTTTTTTTTATGCGCTGTGATAGCATGAAAAAAACGACAAAAAGGAGGGGGTCAAAAGTGGACAAGCGGGAAAAGAAAAATGCCGGCATCACGATCAAAATCAATGGCGATAAAAAAGATTTCCAGGAAGATCTTCCTGTACATAATTGGAATTTAGGAGAACAGGAATCTGCAGCTGCGGAAGAACGGGCAGAAGATGATTCCTTTGAATGGGTTCTGCCCGATGAAGATCCGGTCCCTAAAGAGTTCAAGAAAATCAACTATGTCCAAAAGAATAAGAAAAAAGGAAAAAGGACTTTCAGCGGAGGCGGAATTACTCCGGGAATTGCCCGTATTATCTATACGCTGGTAGGTGCAGTAGCCATTTCGCTTATTTTTGGCTTCATTATTCTTAATGTAATCACGGAAGGAGAGCAGTCTGCACCTGCCATCAAGCTTCAGGAACCAGGAAGTGCAAATACAGGTGAAGCGGCTGCTCCTTCTGCAGGCGGAGGAAGTATTTCAATGAAGAGTTTGAATACCTCAGTTTTACAGGGAGGTGTGTTTTCCACTGCTGACTCGGCAAATGCCATGAAAGCATCTCTTGAAGCGAAGGGACTACCGGTCATGCTGATGGAGATGGAAGGTAATCAGTACCTTTTCCTTGGAACCTCAGGGGATTTGGAATCGGCCAAGTCCATGGGAAAAAAGCTGACTGAGCAAAACGTCGAAGTGTATGCCAAGGAAATTGTCCTTTCGGAAAAGAAAATAGAAGGGTCGAAAGCTGACGCTGACTTTCTTGAAAAGTCTGCATCCCTTTATACTGCATTAGCTGCCGAAAGTACAAGTGCGTATACTACAGGAAGTGTAAATGATGAAAAACTTGCTGAAATCAATACGCTCCTGAAAGACATCACAGCCATCAAGACGGGCGAAAGCATGAAAGGGTTAAAAGAAAGACTGGAGGCAGCTGCTCTTAACCTGCAGGAGTACAAGTCTTCTTCCGAACTCACCAAGCTGGTTGCATCCCAACAATCTCTTCTTAATTACCTGGAGGCCTATCATAATTTGTAACCTTATCTCGTATAATGGATATTTTCCGGGAAATATATAATAAAGTGGCAGAGCTGAAGCAAAAATACGAGATGGATTAACGAGGAAAAAGTAATGGTATAAAAACTGGAGGGCAACCCGTTAAAGGATTTGTCCTCTGCTTTTTTTGATACAGAAAAAGGTGCCGCTGAGAAACATAGCGCTGGTTCTATAAATATATAAGCACCTAGAATATTACCAAGCGGATAAACATGTCTGATAAAGCACATTAATTGAAGGCCTATAACCATGAACGCAAAAATAAAAATCATAGCAGGAATCCTTATTATAGGAGTTCTGCTTTTTATTTGTCAGCGACACCATTTAAGTCCCTCCAAACTCTTCGGTTATTAGTTGTGATTGAGACAAGTATTTGGTACGATGAACTAGTATCTCCCAATCAAACGGAAGAAGGGAAAGGTGTATGAATTGTCAAACCTCATTTTAGCTTCAGGTTCTCCCCGCAGAAAAGAACTTCTACAACAAATCCAACTTTCTTTTTCTATTGAAGTCAGCCACGCTGATGAAACTTTCCCGCAAGACCTTCAGCCGGACGAAGTCGTTATGGAACTGAGTAAACGAAAAGCAGCCTCTGTGGCGGCAGGCCATCCAGGGGCCTTTGTTATCGGCTCGGACACTGTAGTAGTCCACGATGGGGCTATCCTGGGAAAACCAGAGGATTCCAGCCATGCCAAGGAAATGTTAAGAAAACTGTCCGGCAGTACTCACTCCGTCTATACAGGCGTAGCCATTGTAAAAGATGAACAGGAAAAAATGTTTTATAAAAAAACAGATGTAACGTTTTGGGAGCTGACAGAAGAGGAAATAGATACTTATGCAGCTTCCGGTGAACCACTCGATAAGGCAGGAGGGTATGGCATCCAGGGCCTGGGTGCCTTCCTGGTGAAAGAGATCCGGGGTGATTACTTCTCCGTTGTCGGTCTGCCGATTTCCCAGGTATACCGCAGCTTGAAAGAAATGGGTTTTCACCCATAAGCATATTTCCTCTCTTTTTCCTCCTATGCGTTATAATTAGGAGGTATTGAATCATTTGACAGAGACAAAATTGATGATCAGGGATTATCCAACTGACGAACGGCCAAGGGAACGAATGGTCCAAAGCGGTGCTGCAAGCCTGTCGAATCAGGAACTGCTGGCAATCATTTTAAGGACAGGCACCAAATCTGAGTCTGTGCTCCAGTTATCCAACAGAGTCCTGACGACATTCGAAGGGTTCAGGCTGTTGAAGGAAGCATCGCTTGAGGAAATTACAGAAATTAACGGAATTGGTCTTGCTAAGGCAGTGCAGATCATGGCGGCTGTCGAAATCGGGCGCCGGATCAGCAACCTTGCATTCGATGACCGTTATTCGATCCGTTCACCTGAAGATGGAGCTAATTATGTGATGAATGATATGCGGTTCCTTTCACAGGAGCATTTCGTCTGTCTCTATCTCAATACCAAGAATCAGGTGCTTCATAAACAGACGATTTTTATCGGCAGTCTCAATGCCTCTATCGTTCATCCGCGTGAAGTCTTCAAGGAAGCGTTTCGGAGGTCCGCCGCTTCCATCATCTGCATACACAATCATCCTTCCGGGGACCCTACCCCGAGCAGGGAAGACATAGAGGTGACGAAGAGGCTCGTAGAATGCGGCAAAATCATAGGGATAGACGTTCTCGACCACTTGATCATCGGTGAAAAGAAATATGTCAGCTTAAAGGAAAAAGGCTACTTATGAGGCTTTGTTTTTTGTAATGGTTAAGCTATAATATTGTTTATGCTTTTTGCACGCTCAGTTCGATATATAGGGAAAGAACTTATATAGATTGGAATGACCCCATTCCGTATTAGAAAGGGAGATACAACAATGTTTGGTACAAAGGATCTTGGAATAGACTTAGGAACGGCTAACACACTCGTATATGTAAAAGGAAAAGGAATCGTCGTCCGGGAGCCTTCAGTTGTGGCAATGCAGACGGATTCTAAGCAAATTGTCGCTGTCGGCAACGACGCTAAAAATATGATCGGAAGAACTCCGGGAAATGTAGTGGCCCTCCGTCCAATGAAAGACGGTGTCATCGCTGATTACGAAACTACTGCTACGATGATGAAATATTACATAAGACAGGCGACGAATGGAAGAGGTTCCTTCTCCCGCAAGCCATATGTGATGATTTGTGTTCCATCGGGCATTACCGCTGTTGAAGAACGTGCTGTCATTGACGCTACGCGGCAGGCAGGAGCGAGGGATGCTTTTACAATCGAAGAACCATTTGCGGCGGCTATCGGCGCCAATCTTCCAGTATGGGAACCGACTGGAAGCATGGTTGTGGATATCGGAGGCGGAACGACGGAAGTTGCCATTATTTCCCTCGGCGGAATCGTGACAAGCCAGTCCATCCGTGTAGCAGGGGATGAAATGGATGAAGCCATCATCAACTACATCCGTAAAACATACAACCTGATGATCGGGGACCGTACGGCTGAAACGATCAAAGTTGAAATCGGCTCTGCCGGTGACTCTGAAGGTATTGATACTCTTGATATCCGCGGACGTGACCTGTTGACAGGACTGCCGAAAACAATTGAAATCACAGCGGATGAAATCGCGGCTGCGCTCAGAGACACGGTTTACTCTATCGTAGACGCCGTCAAGAGTACGCTTGAGAAGACTCCGCCCGAATTGGCGGCAGACATCATGGACCGCGGAATCGTCCTCACTGGAGGCGGTGCTTTGCTTCGCAATCTGGATAAAATCATCAGTGATGAAACGAAAATGCCTGTCCTTATAGCTGAAAATCCGCTTGACTGTGTGGCAATCGGAACAGGGAAAGCTCTGGACCATATCGATTTATTTAAAAACAAGAAATAAAATGGATTAACATTCAGATGGGGCTGCACTCATTGAAAGGTTTAGTGGGCAGTCCCTTCTTGTTTGCTGTGAATGGTAAAAGTATCCTTTTCGACTCTGTGAGCTTTTACATAAAAGGCTCTTTTTCATTTTTAAGAAAAATGGTAGATTAAGAAGTGTACTAGAAGAGTTTATATTTTGATTACATCAGGAGAGAAAATAAGTGTAAAAGATAGAGGTGTCTTTCATGCCCCGCTTTTTTTTGAATAAACGATTGATCATCCTCCTTGTCAGCATCATCGTGCTGGTGGCATTGATAGGATATTCTGTTCGTGAAAGGGATAACATTTCCTGGCCGGAACAGTTTGTAGGAGATATTGTCGGATTTGGGCAGTCGCTGGTATCCAAACCGGTTGGAGCTGTTGCAGGCTTCTTTGAAAATGTAAATGATCTGCAAAATACGTACACCGAAAATCAAAAGCTGAAATCCAGGCTTGAAGAACTTGTGAAATTGGAAACGATGGTCAAAGACCTTGAAAAAGATAATGATGAATTGCGCGAGATACTCGGCAAGGAAGAAAACCTGAGAGACTTTGATCCCATCCAGGCAACCGTCATTGCCAGAAACCCGGGGCAGTGGGAAGATCTGCTTGTGATTGATAAAGGAAAAGTCCAGGGAGTGCAATCCAACATGGCGGTCATCACGGCCCAAGGGTTAATAGGAAAAGTAAAAAGCGTCAAGCAGTTTTCATCAACTATCGAGCTTCTCAGCAATAAAAATCCTAACAACCGAATTTCTGCCCTTATCCAGGGAGAAGAAAATGTAATCGGCTCCATCGAAGGATATGACACGGAAAGGGATCAGCTTCTTGTTAAGCGAATCCCTAATGATATGCAGGTAGAAGAAGGCTCCAAGGTGATCACTTCCGGCCTCGGCGGAGTGTTTCCAAAAGGGCTGCCGATTGGCGAAGTCAAGGAAATTGAGTCTGATCAATACGGGCTGACCCAAACAGCCTATGTAGAACCAACGGCAGATTTATATCATCTCGAGCATGTGATCGTTGTGGACAGAAGCAAAGTCAGCATCGACCTGGAGGAGCCGGAAGAAGCGGAGGATGAGGAATGAAGAGACTTCTCCTTCCGCTGATTGCCTTGCTTTGTTTTTATGGTTCCAGCGTCTTCGTCACCTTCCTGCCATTGGATATAATCAGCAGTGACAGGGTTCTGGTTCCTCACTTCCTGATTATTTTCATCTTGTTGATGAGCGTCTATTATCATAATACAACCGCCGTTCTTTACGGCTTTATCTTCGGATTTCTCTATGATTCTTTTTATACAGAGGTACTCGGTGTGTACTTGTTCATTTTCCCATTTGTCACCTTTTTGACATCCCGGATCATGAAAGTATTAAACAGCAATTGGATTGTCACCAGTATAGTAATCCTGCTGAATGTGTCACTTCTTGAGTTTATTGTCTATGAAATCAATTTCCTGATAGGTAAGACGGATTGGGATATTGCAGCATTTGCCGATTTGCGCCTATGGCCGACACTTGTTCTGAATGCTGTTTTTATCATCATCGTCTCTTATCCATTAAAACAACTGCTTTTGAAGCTTGAAAAAGAAAGACTGGAAGACTGAATGTGCTGTTTTCGCCGCTGCCTGTTTCTGGAGCTTGCTGCAACAGCTGTTTCAGCAGGTAAGGAGCCGGGTGGAATGGCAGGATGCACATTTACATTCACCTCACATCCCATCCTCAATAATTTTCAAAAAGCACGTTATAAAAAAGGAAACAGGCATGCATTTGTCGAATTAAATGATGACTGAGGTGAATTATTCCGACATGAAAAAAAGGCAAAACGTTATGATCAAAGGTACAAAAGATGGGTTGACCCTTCATTTGAATGATCAATGCTCACTCGAGGAACTGAAAAGTGAATTGAAGGACAAGCTGTCTGCGCAATACCGGCAGAGCGAGGGGACTCCTCTGATAACTGTAAAAATACAAGCTGGAAATAGATATTTGACTTCACGGCAGAAAGAGGAGCTCCAGGAGATTGTAAGTGAGAAACGCAATTTAACAGTCCAGGAGATTACCTCTAATGTCGTGACGAACGATGAAGCGTTAAAGATGAAAGAAGAAAGTGAAATCCATACAATTGCCGGTGTCATCCGTTCAGGACAAGTAATTGAAGTTCCGGGCGATTTACTAATTGTAGGAGACGTCAATCCGGGAGGCACCGTTAAAGCTGCAGGCAACCTTTATGTAATGGGTGCACTGAAAGGGATTGCACATGCAGGATACACGGGCAGCAATGAAGCGGTGATCGTCGCATCACAAATGACACCGTCACAGCTTCGGATAGCGGATTGCCTGAACAGGGCTCCTGATCATTTCGATAAAGAAGAAGGCCATGAAATGGAATGTGCCTACATAGATGAATCGAATCAAATCGTGATTGACAGATTGCAAGTTTTGAAGCATCTTAGACCAAATATAACCAGTTTTAAAGGGGGACGCTAATGTGGGTGAAGCTATAGTAATCACTTCAGGTAAGGGTGGTGTAGGTAAAACGACTACATCCGCGAATGTTGGAACGGCATTAGCTCTGCAAGGGAAAAAAGTCTGTTTGGTGGATACCGATATCGGCCTGCGGAACCTGGATGTCGTAATGGGGCTTGAAAACCGGATTATTTATGATCTGGTCGATGTCGTGGAAGAACGCTGTAAAATCCATCAGGCCCTTGTAAAAGACAAACGGTTCGAAGATAAGCTCTTCCTGCTTCCGGCCGCACAGACAAGCGACAAATCGGCGGTATCTCCTCCGCAGATGAAGAAATTGATCGATACACTTAAGCAAGACTATGATTATATTATCATCGATTGCCCTGCAGGAATTGAACAAGGCTACAAGAATGCCGTTGCCGGTGCTGACAGAGCAATTGTGGTAACCACACCGGAAATCTCCGCGGTCAGGGATGCAGACCGCATCATCGGCCTGCTCGAAAAGGAAGATATCGAGCCTCCGAAACTCATCATCAACCGCATCAGGACCCATATGATGAAAAACGGCGAAATGCTTGATGTTGATGAAATCACGACTCACTTGTCCATCGACCTGATCGGCATCGTAGCCGATGATGACAATGTCATTAAATCCTCCAACAGAGGCGAGCCGATTGCCATGGATCCAAGCAGCAAGGCATCCATTGCCTACCGCAACATCGCCCGCCGAATCCTTGGAGAATCGGTGCCGCTTCAGTCCTTGGATGATGATAGACAAGGCGTATTCACCAAGCTGAAAAAGTTCTTTGGTGTAAAAGCTTAATAGAATCAAGTCGTCCTCCATTGTTGCAGGGCGGCTTTTTTGTGTTTAGGGAGTTTGGGTGGAAAGGAAGTAATGGAGCAGCAATTTTGCCGGCGGGAGGATAGGTGTGTGTGAGGCTTAGAAACGGCGAAGGGAGAAGTTAGTCTGTTTGCGAGGGTGTGCATTAAATGAGGGAAATTAATAGATGATGTACCTCGCAGGTCGAGCGGGGTACATCAAAAGGGAAAACCGAGAAGATAATGTACTTCGCTAAGCGAGCGAGGTACATCAAAAGAAAAAACCGAGAAGATGATGTACCTCGCAGGTCGAGCGGGGTACATCAAAAGGAAAAACCGAGAAGATAATGTACTTCGCTAAGCGAGGGAGTTACATCAAAAAGGAAAACCGAGAAGATGATGTACCTCGCAGGTCGAGCGGGGTACATCAAATGAGAAAACAGAGAAGAAGTTGTACCTCGCGGGGCGCGAGGTGCATCAAAATGGAAAATCGAGAAGATAATGTACTTCGCTAAGCGAGCGGGGTACATCAAAAGGGAAAACCGAGAAGATAATGTACTTCGCTAAGCGAGCGAGGTACATCAAAAGAAAAAATCGAGAAGATAATGTACTTCGCTAAGCGAGCGGGGGACATCAAAAGAAAAAATCGAGAAGATAATGTACTTCGCTAAGCGAGCGAGGTACATCAAAAGGGAAAACCGAGGAGATAATGTACTTCGCTAAGCGAGCGGGGTACATCAAAAGAAAAAATCGAGAAGATAATGTACTTCGCTAAGCGAGCGAGGTACATCAAAAAGGAAATACGAAAAGATGATGTACCTCGCAGAGAAAGGGCTGCATCAGCATCTGCTGACAAGTGAGCAACTTCATTCACCCAAAACTTCAACAGACATATTTCCAAAGGACAAGTCATACATTGATAGCAAAAGGGACTTGTACTATACAGGGAGAAGAGTCTGCACCGAAAGCCGATCGTTACAGACTCCAGGCTGTACGCGTTCCAGCATACAAAAAGGGGAATGGTATATGGGGAATCGAGCGGATGAAATCAGAAAGCGGATAGCTAAGAGAAAACGGATGAGCAGCACCCATTCTTCTGAATCCCGGGGCATGCTGCTTCCAACGGACGAAGAAAGGTATGGCGGGGAACGGTTTTCATCTTACGAAGGGGGACCTTCTGAAGGAACCCATCCCCTGTTCAGTAAAGAAATGTTCATTTTGAAGATCCTTGGGACCAGTGTCATTGTTCTTTGCACGGCTATTCTTTTTCAGAATCAGGTACCTGGGTTTGATAAAGCACGTTCATATGTTCAGCAGACAATGACGAAGGAATTCCAGTTCGCAGCAGTTGCCGGATGGTATGAAGATCAATTCGGGAAGCCTCTGGCTTTGCTTCCGGAGGGAAAAGACAGCAGTCTGCCAGAGGCGACGAAGTCAGCTGATTATGCACTGCCGGCTTCAGCAAAGGTTGTTGAAAATTTTAAAAGCAATGGACAGGGCATCATGGTGGAAACAGGGAAAGGTTCCCTGGTGGAAGCCATGCAAGGCGGTTTGGTCACTTTTGCAGGAAAGAAAGAGGATCTCGGCCAGACTGTCATCATTCAGCATGGTGACAAATCGGAATCCTGGTATGGGCATTTGAACTCAATCGAGGTCACTCAATATGCACAAGTGAAAGCAGGTGATCCGGTTGGAACGGTTACCGATGAAGAGAATGCAGCGACTGGGGAATTTTATTTCGCCATCAAAAAAGAGGATGCTTTCATAGATCCAATCCAGGTGATTACATTTGAATGAATTTGGAAAACTGCTGAAGAAGGTTCATATTCATCCGCTGCTGTGGGCGGCGGCCGGACTGGCGATTCTGACCGCCCATTTCGTTGAGCTGATCATGCTGTTTATCATTATATTGATACACGAGTTAGGACATGGGGGTGCGGCCCATGTTTTTTCTTGGCGGATTAAGAGGATTTCCCTCCTGCCGTTTGGGGGAGTAGCGGAGATGGATGAGCATGGAAACCGGTCATTGAAGGAAGAACTCATTGTAGTGGCGGCCGGTCCGCTTCAGCATTTGTGGATGATGGGTGGAGCCAAGCTTCTCTATTCCGCCGGACTGATCCCGCCTTATTATTACGAGCTTTTCATTCAATTGAACTTGATGGTCCTGCTCTTTAACCTGCTGCCCATATGGCCTCTGGATGGAGGGAAACTGCTCGCGGTTGGCCTTGGGCACAGGTTCACGTTCATCACCGCCTATCAGTGGACGTTGATCCTGTCACTGGCTGCGCTTCTGCTGTTTCATGCAGTCGTCCTGTTGACGGTTCCTTTCCATCTTAATCTTTGGATCATCCTGTCTTTTTTGTATTTTTCTTTATGGACAGAGTGGAAGCAGAGGCAGTTTACCTTCATACGATTTTTATTGGAAAGGTACTACGGTAAAAGCGGAGATGTCCGGGATTTGAAACCTCTCAAGGTGGATGGAGAGGAGACCATTTACTCTGTACTGGAGAAATTCCATAGAGGGTTCAAGCATCCGCTCATTGTTTATATTGATGGCAAAGAAGCCGGCAAGCTGGACGAAAACGAAATTCTGCATGCTTATTTTACTGAAAAGATGACAACCGCTAAGTCCCGTGACCTTCTGTATTTATATTGAAACGTTTGCGTAAAATTTCTCTTCATATTATGATGAAAAGACTGACCGGCTTACGGTTAGTCTTATTCTACTTGTACTCGAAATGAGGAGCTCTTGATGAACAGAATTATCGTAAATGCATTGGGACGGGAAAAAAGATGGGCCCGCCTGCGTGATGGAATAATGGAAAGTCTTCATGTCTATCAGCCTGAAAAAGAATCGATCGTCGGAAACATTTATCTGGGTCGTGTCGATAAAGTTGAAAAGGGCCTGAATGCTGCTTTTATTAATATTGGCGAAGATAAAAATGGTTTTTTACATATAGATGATCTGGCAGAGTATGTATCTCTTGAGGAGCCGGAAAGAAACTCTGCAGAAATCAGCAAGCTTCTCCACCAGGGCCAGAAGCTGCTCGTTCAAGTCAAAAAGGACCCTGCCGGAACAAAAGGGCCGAGGCTCACAGGTGTGATCGAACTGAAAGGAGCTTCCATTGTCTATATGCCCCAGGGCCGCTATGTGGCTGTCTCGAAAAAAGCGTCCGATGAAGAACAGAAGAAAAAATGGCGCCGCTTTGGCTCGAAGATGAAAGAGGACAAGGAAGGCATTCTCTTCAGGACGGCCTCTCTGCAAAAATCAAAAGAAGAGATTACAACAGAATTCCTGGCGTTGAGAAAGCAGTATCAAAGTTTATATGCTTCATCTCTCAATCGAAAAGCTCCTTTCTTGCTTCACGGGCAGGATGTCATGGCAGATGATATCTTGGAGGAAGTTAAAAAAATCAAAGAAGTTGAAATCATTACGGATGATTTTGTATGGAAAGAAGAACTTCAGGTCTATCTCCAGCAGCACGGAGTATCACTGTCTTCTCCGATTTCCCATTTCCAGGGTCATGAGAATATTTTCAATCATTACCGGGTGGAAACACAAATTGAAAAAGCGATGCAAAGAGTCGTCTGGCTGGAAAATGGGGCAACCATTGTCATTGAACCTACCGAAGCCTTGACGGTGATCGATGTGAATACTGGAAAATTCACTGGTAAAAGCGGTCTTTCCCAAACGGTATTGAAAACCAATAAAATGGCTGCAAAGGAAATCTCCAGGCAGCTGAAAATCAGGAACCTGTCAGGCATCATACTTATAGACTTCATCGAAATGAAGAGTGAACAGCAGCAGGCGGAAGTGATCGCTGCTTTAAAGGCTGGACTCAGCGAAGATGGAAAGCGGACGACCATCGTCGGCTTCACTGAATTGGGAATCCTTCAGCTGACGAGGAAGAAGACGAAGCCGCCGCTGCTTGAGTATACGACATGCTCCTGCCCATCCTGCAGCGGACAAGGCAGAGTGCTTAGTGCGGAATCCATGGCCTACAGGCTTGAGAGAGAACTTTATGAGCTCTATCCTGCGGATGAAGATAAAGTAGTTATCGAAGCGACAGAAGATGTTCAGCGGGCATTCCGCGGAGAGAGTTCTCATTATCTAAAAGAGATGGAAAGTACCATCCATAAAAAAATTGAGTTCCAACATGTTAAAGAGAACAAACCATATTATAAAATCAAAAGATTAGAAAACAGGTAATATAACCCTGTAGGTGGTTTCCAGTTCCAGTGTTCACCCTCTCGGAGTTGATCAAGGAGCTTACGCTTTTTAGAATAGCGGGAAAAATTCCCCTTAATGAATAAGCAGCATCAAAAATTAGCTGAAATAGAGGGAGAATCTGCCCTTATTTGACTAGAAGCACTGGAAAACAGGGGCTTTTTCTCTAAATAAGGGGAAAAATCCCCCCTATTTACCAGTGAAATAAGATAAAACCTGCACTTTACGGGAAATTCTCCCCTTATTTTTTGCTCCTCTGGACGTGGCATTTAATTTCGCTTCTCCCAAAAATTTGTATCTTTTAAATGCATCCTTTCTTTCTGCTTAGAGGGATAGCACCAGAAGTCGATCCCCTCCAGGATGGGCGTGCGTCCAGTCCAGCTGGTTCAAAGTGCACGCCCCTCGGAGACCAAAAAACTCAGGTTTTTATTTAAGTAGCAAATTCCTGAATCATTTTAATTCCCATGAAAGCTATTGACACCATTCTTGAATATATGATAGGATTCTTATGTTATAGTTTTTGTAGCACCCGTGCTACAACCGCTCAAATCAGGCAGTAAGCTTTTGTTGCAAAAACAAAACGCCTGTACTTGGCGAGTCTGAGTTTATAAGGAGGTGCCATTCATGTACGCAATTATCGAAACTGGCGGAAAGCAAATCAAAGTAGAAGAGGGACAATCTATCTACATTGAAAAGCTTGCAGGAAACGAAGGCGAAACAGTTACTTTTGACAAAGTACTTTTCGTAGGTGGCGACAACGTAAAAGTAGGAAGTCCATTAGTTGATGGAGCTACTGTTACAGCTAAAGTTGAAAAACAAGGCCGCGCTAAGAAATTAGTCGTTTTCAAATACAAGCCGAAGAAAAACTATCGTCGTAAGCAAGGTCATCGTCAACCTTACACTAAAGTAACGATTGACAAAATCAACGCGTAAGGCGTTTGAAAAATGATTAATGTTTACTTCACTAAAGATCCGGGAGGAAGAATTTCTTCTTTTTCCATGGATGGTCATGCAAATTTTGCGCAGAATGGTCAAGATATCGTTTGTGCCGGAGCATCGGCTGTATCCTTTGGTGCCGTTAATGCGATCATGTCATTGACCGGGGTTCAACCCGAGATTGACCAGTCGCCTGATGGCGGTTACCTTCACTGTGAATTCCCGGCAGGCCTGCCGGATGAAACAGAGGAAAAGGTCCAGCTTCTTTTACAAGGGATGATTGTCTCTTTACAGACGATAGAACGTGAATATAGCAAGTTTATAAAAATAACCTTCAAAGCGTAGGAGGTGGAACACATGTTAAGATTAGATCTTCAATTTTTCGCATCGAAGAAAGGGGTAGGTTCGACTAAAAACGGTCGTGACTCAATCTCTAAACGTCTTGGTGCAAAACGTGCTGATGGTCAAGAGGTTACTGGCGGATCTATTTTATACCGTCAACGCGGTACTAAAATTTACCCGGGAGTTAACGTTGGACGCGGCGGTGACGATACTTTATTCGCTAAAGTTGACGGAATCGTACGTTTCGAGCGTATGGGCCGTGACAAGAAAAAAGTCAGCGTATACCCTGTAGTTAAAGAAGCATAATGCTTTTTAAAGAAAACTCTAGCCGTATATTCGGTTAGAGTTTTCTTGTTTTATGAAGAACAATTTAAGCAGTTCAGTCGAATTTTGTCTTTTTAACAGGAATTTTTTTCGTTCCCCTATCCTTTTCTGATATACTACAAATAAGAAAAGACCGTTTTATAGGGAGTTTTATGATGAATAGTGAATGGAACCTGGTAGAGGCATTGAGGCATGCCCGCCATGACTGGATGAATAGATTACAATTAATCAAAGGCAATATGGATTTAGGAAGAATGGATCGGGCAAAGCAGATCATTGAAGAAATTGTTGCCGAGTCCCAGAATGAGTCCAAGCTTTCTAATCTTAAGGTGCCTAAGTTTTCTGAGTGGATGCTGACCTATAACTGGCAGACCCATTTTATCAAGCTGGAATTCGAAGTGCTGGAAGCAGAAGAACCAGATGTTAATGATGCTCGGTTATTTGGGTGGTTCACTGGGCTTTTCTCAGTTCTTGAAAACTGTGTGAAACCCTATGAAGAAAACAATATGATGGTAACCATCAAGATTTGCCAGCAGGAAGCACGGTTTGAATTGGATTTTAATGGGATAATAGTAGATAAAGAAAGCCTGCAGGACTGGCTGGAAAGAAACAGTGCCGGTGTTGCTGTTGAAACCATGGATAGTAACGGATTTCTAATATCCTTGAATCTAAATAGATAATTTATGGAGAGCAGGCCATCTTGTGGTCCTCTTTTTAAAGGCTCTTTTCGTAAACTTTGTTGCTATTTGGATACTAATTCCAAAAAACTAATCATAATTCATCTTAATAACTTGGTGATCATGAAAAGAAAAGAGCTGCTTTCCCCGATTAGAGAGAAATCCCTTAATACCCGGGGAAAAATCCGGCTCCTGGGATTTTTCCGAAAGCAACAATCTATGCGAAAACAGCCTTTTTAAAAGCTCTTTTCGTAAACTTTGTTGCTTTTTCATATGAATTAGTTAAGATTACACCATAATCTACCTGAAATATTCTGGTAAGCAAGAAAGAGAAGAGCTGCTCCCCCTGAATAGAGAGAGTATCTGAGTATTCGGGGAAAAATCCGGTTTTTGGGATTTTTCCGAAAGCAACAATTTATACGAAAACAGACTTTTTTAGGAGTGAAAATAAATGTTTGTCGATCAGGTCAAGATTTATACAAAAGGCGGCGACGGAGGCAACGGAATGGTTGCTTACCGCCGTGAAAAATACGTCCCGGACGGAGGTCCAGCGGGCGGTGACGGCGGAAATGGCGCCGACGTGATATTTGAAGTGGAAGAAGGTCTTCGCACACTGATGGATTTCCGTTATCAGCGCCACTTCAAAGCCCCGCGCGGAGAGCATGGGATGAGCAAGAACATGCACGGAAGGAACGCGAAAGACATGGTAGTCAAAGTTCCGCCGGGTACCATCGTGAAAGATGATGATACAGGAGAATTGATTGCCGACTTGACGGAGCACGGCCAGAGAGCCGTCATTTCCAGAGGAGGCCGCGGAGGAAGAGGAAATACCCGCTTTGCGACACCTTCCAACCCTGCTCCTGAATTATCCGAAAAAGGGGAGCCGGGCCAGGAACGTTATATCGTACTGGAATTGAAGCTTCTGGCTGATGTCGGACTTGTAGGTTTTCCGAGTGTAGGAAAATCGACTCTGCTTTCCATCGTTTCAGCAGCCAAGCCAAAAATCGGCGATTATCACTTTACAACCATCGCTCCTAACCTGGGAATGGTTGAAACGGAAGACGCACGCAGCTTTGTTATGGCTGATCTTCCTGGATTGATCGAAGGCGCATCTGAAGGTGTAGGTCTTGGACATCAGTTCCTCCGCCACATCGAACGTACACGTGTCATCGTCCACGTCATCGATATGAGCGGACTTGAGGGAAGAGACCCTTACGAGGATTACCAGACCATCAATGCGGAGCTGGAAGCTTACAACCTTCGTTTGACAGAACGTCCGCAAATCATTGTAGCTAATAAAATGGACATGCCTGATTCAGAAGAAAACCTTAAGAACTTCAAGGAACAACTGAAAGAGGACTATCCTGTTTACGGAATCTCTGCTGTTACAAGACAAGGCCTGCGTGATTTGCTGTTCGCCATTGCTGATAAATTGGAAGAAACACCTCAATTTGCGATGTTCCAAGAAGAGGAAGAAGAAACCAAAGATCAGCGCGTCCTTTATAAACATGAAAAAGCTGAGGCTGAATTCTTTATCACAAGAGAACCGGATGGCACATTCGTTGTCAACGGTGCCAAAATAGAGAAGCTATTTAAGATGACCGATTTCAGCCGCGAAGAATCTCAAAAAAGGTTCGCGCGTCAATTGCGCACCATGGGAGTCGACGAGGCACTGCGAGAAAGAGGAGCAAAAGACGGAGACACTGTCAGACTGCTTGACTTTGAATTTGACTTCGTCGATTGATTGAAGCTTTGTAATGGGGGAACCAGCCTTGCAGAAAAAAGCACAGGAAGGAAAATTTTATCTGGTAAGGGAAGACGTGCTTCCTGATGCCATGAAGAAAACCTTGCAAGCCAAAGAGCTGATTGAAAGAGGCAAAGCCGGTTCAGTCTGGGAAGCTGTCCGCAGTATCGACTTGAGCCGGAGTGCCTTTTATAAATACCGCGACACTGTATTTCCGTTTCACAGAATTGTGAAGGAACGGATCATCACTTTGTTCTTCCACCTGGAAGACCGATCAGGTACACTCTCCTGCCTGCTGGGCGAAGTGGCCAAAACAGGCTGCAACATTCTCACGATTCACCAGACAATCCCCCTGCAGGGAAGAGCGAACGTTACGCTTTCCCTTAACGTGGCGGATATCACGGTCGATATCGAAGAAATGCTGAACAGCTTGAGAAAACTTGAATTTGTAGAAAAAGTGGAAATGCTGGGCTCAGGTGCCTAGCATTTTTTTGTTGTGTGGGTGATATCGGTGAGGGAAAGAGCTGAATGGTTGATAGAATCGTTAAATCGGTTGATAGAACACGCTATTTGGTTGATAGAACGGTGAAACCGGTTGATAGAAATCCAAAACCGGTTGATAGATCAGCAAAAGTCGCTGATAGAGCAAAATGAAGTTATGCATAACGGATGAAACCGGGCGATGATTTGCTAGATTAAGGGCTTTCGTCGATAGAAAGGCCAAAATCGTGGATAGAGTACTCAAATTCGTTGATAGACCAGCATAACTCGTTGAAAGAACGCCATCGCTGCCGGGTGTAGCTTGGAAGCAATTAAAAGGCAGAACGTCGATAGAAAGGGCAAATTTAACAATAGAATATCCAAACTCATTGAGGGAGAAATGTAGTCGTCGATAGAAACCCCAAACTCTCAAATGATAGACAAGCAAAACGGGTCGATAGAGCACGATGTAGTCCTGCATAACGAATATGAACCGAGCCAGGAGCTGCTGACTCCCCCCGCACACCCCGATCACAAAACAATTACCCCAAATCAGAGTACTAGCCCCCCTCCCCTAAAAAAGACAAACCAAAAAAGGATACCCTCTATGGGGCATCCTCGTAATCAAGAAGTGGATTCAATCAGGAAACCAGCCTCTTTCAGTGCTTTTTCAGCATTGGCCATGACCTTTTCATTCGGCGCCGAGATGGTGTGCAGGTGGATGCCATCTGTCAGCTCGGATAGGTAGGAGGCGTTTGTTTCTTTGATTTTGTTCATGAACTGTTTTACTTCCTGGCGGTTGGAGACCATGATGGAAGCGGTCAGGTCGCCGTATACTTTATGCTCGATCCGGACGTCTTTGACGAGGATTCCGTGGTCGACCAGAAGGTTCAGTTCTTCCTCTGTGCGGTCCGGTGTGTGCCTGCAGGCAATGGTTTTTTCGACAGTGCCTTCAGGGTGTTTTGGCTGCAGATAAAGGTACCCCCGGCTTGTGGCGATGATAGGTTCTTCTCTGGCCTTCAGCAGGGTGATGTCACTGACGATGACCTGCCGGCTGACATTCGTGAATTTGGCAAGGTCTCCCCCGGTAATCGGGATTCCTTCTTCCTGAAGTTTGGATAGTATAAGATTCCTTCGTTCTTCTCCAAGTATTTTCTTGCCTTTTGACATTTTTTTCTCCTCTCCAGCGTAGCAGAAAGCTATTGTTCGTAGTGTTTTTCAGCAATATCGGAAAGAGCCTTTACCAGCTCTGTAACATCTTCTTTCGTTGTACCTTTTCCCATTGAGATCCTGATGAATTCTTTTCCTGCTTCTTCCGGGAGGCCGAGTGCACTTACTGTTTTGGAAAGGGCTTGTTTGCCAGTCTGGCAGGCGCTTCCGGTTGAAATGGCGAATCCTCTTCTATTACATTCTAACATGGCCCATTGGCCTTGGAGCCCTTTTATGCATAATCCAATAACATGGGGCATCTGGTTCTCCTGAGGAGCTTCCAATATCATCACAGAATCCTGCAGGTGAGCTTTTATGCCATTGATGAGCAAATCCCTGAGCTCTTGGTATTCCGCTGTCTGAAAGCCGCTGCAGGCGCTCTCAGCGGCACTGATAAAAGCGGCGATTCCCGGTGTGTTGACTGTGCCGCCTCTCAGGCCTCCTTCATGTGTCTGGTTTGGAAAAATTGATCTGGCTGTATGCCTGGGATGGATATAAACTGCTCCGACTCCCTTTGGACCATAAATTTTATGAGAAGAGACGGCCAGACTGTCGACCAATGGCGCCAGCTCTGAAATATCTTTTTTGCCGAAAGACTGGACCATGTCGGTATGAAGGAGAATTCCTTCATTTTTACAGGTCCTTGCGATGTTTTTAATATTTTGTATAGAACCTATTTCCCCGTTGGCATGCGCAATCGAAACTAGAATCGTATCATGCCTGATTGATTTTTCCAAGTCTTCCAGAGAAATCATGCCGTCACTGTTGAAAGGCAGGCTGGTGATTTCAAATCCTTGTTCTTTTAAAAATCCCATGGCTGAATGGACAGACGAATGTTCAGCAATCCCCGTAATGATATGCCTTCCGCGGTGTCTATTCTCCAGCGCAAGTGAAAGAATCCCCAGGTGGTTGGCTTCTGTTCCTCCTGATGTAAAATAAATCCCCTCAGAAGCGACCCCCAGTAATCCCGCCAATGTATTTCTGCATTCCTGCAGAAGCTGAGCGGCTTTGTCGCCGGTGTCATGGAGACTTGAAGTATTCCCGTAAAAATGGGTGGCAGCCTCTATGTAAACTTGCAGGGCCTCTGGATCCATGGGTGTCGTTGCAGCATAGTCAAAGTATCTCAATAGCAGAAACTCCTTTTTTGAATTTTCTAAATAATTTCAGAGAAGAAAAAACTCTTGTCATTAGTTTAAATATGTGTAAATATATGTGTCAAGACACCTGTAAATATTGTGGAGGGGTCAATGTGAAAAAAGCAGATGTAATTATAGTCGGAAGCGGACTTGCAGCCTTGCAGACCGCACGTGAGTTAAATCCGGAATTGAATGTGATGATTATCACAAAGGGAACAAGAAGAGGAAGTAATTCGTATATGGCACAGGGCGGCATCGCAGCTGTTGTGGCAAAAGATGATAATATAGCCAGGCATTTTGAAGATACACTGGAAGCTGGGCGCGGGCATCAGATCGAGGAGGAAGTTCATTCGCTCGTGACAGAAGGACAGCGGATTGTTCAGGAGCTTGTCGATGAAGGTGCTCCATTCGACAGGAACAATGATGGCACACTGAGCTTAGGAATGGAAGGGGCTCACAGCAGGAAGCGTATCCTTCATTGTGGGGGAGATGAGACAGGCAGATTTCTGATCGAGCATTTTTTGAAAACCCTTTCAGAAAATATCAGCTGGGTGGAAGAAGAGATGGTTTTTGAATTACTGCAGAACAGCGAGGGTGCTTGTATCGGAGTGAAAACCATGAATCGGAAGGGTGCCATTCATGCGTATTATGCACCAATCGTTGTGATGGCTGCCGGTGGAGCCGGAGGACTATATTCATCTACCTCCAACCATCCTACCGTGACTGGTGATGGAATGGCGGCGGCGTTTAGAGCGGGAGCTTATATCGCGGATGCGGAATTCATTCAATTTCATCCGACGCTCCTCTATGTGGACGGGAAAACGAAGGGGCTGATTTCCGAAGCTGTCAGGGGAGAAGGTGCACACCTTTTTAACGATGCCGGCGAAAGAATCATGGAGGGGGTTCACCCGCTTAAAGAGCTTGCTCCAAGGCATGTGGTGGCACAGCGGATTTTTGAACAGAGGCAAATGGGCAGAGATGTCTATTTATCTATCAAACTAATAAATCAGTTTGAAGCGAAGTTTCCTTCCGTCAGTGCTATGTGCAAAGAGAACGGAATCGATCTGTCCCTTGGCAGGATCCCGGTTTCACCGGGCTGCCACTTTATGATGGGCGGAATCGTGATAGACTCAGCTGGAAAAACGAATGTAGAAGGGCTTTATGCAGTAGGGGAAGCGGCCTGCAGCGGAGTCCACGGCGCCAATAGGCTTGCCAGCAACTCTCTGCTGGAAGGGCTTGTATATGGAAAGAGACTCGCACACGGGATCAATGCTCAAAAAAGACCGCTTCTTTTCAACCCTGAAGAAGAGAAGGACACTCAAGCGAGAGAGCCTGAGAGAAAATCAGCTGCTCTCTTTGATGTGAAGGAATTTCAAGATCGGATGATGGATTCTGCAGGAATTATCAGGGATAGCGTGAAGCTTGAAGCACATTTGAACTGGCTTCACGGCATCGATTTCCAACTGGACGACAACCTGGATGCACTTCAACCAAAGGACATCGGAAAGTATTTCATGTGGATCAACAGCCTGATTGTAACAAGAGCTGCTCTTTTACGGACAGAAAGCCGGGGAGGGCATATCAGAAGTGACTTTCAGGAAGAAGACGATACCTTTTGGCTGAAGAGGCGGATCATACACGCATTAGAAGACGGAGAAATGAGGACGTGGATCGATGAACAAGTTAAAACTAAAATCTATGCTTGAGCAATTTTACCTTGAGGATCTGGGGGACGGAGACCTCAGTTCTCAAGCATTATTTACACATGAAAACCAAAGTACATTTCATTTTATCGCGAAAGAAGCCGGTATATTTTGCGGGCGTGAAGTAATCATGGCAGGCTTTAAAGTCATGAACCCGGAAATATTAGTAAATATTTACAGGGAAGACGGTGAAAAAGTAGAAGCCGGAACTGTGATAGCGAAAGCTTTCGGACCTGCAGCAGACCTGCTCCAGGCTGAACGCGTGATCTTAAACCTGGTCCAGCGGATGAGCGGGATCGCGACACAGACGGGAAAAGTCGTGGAACTGGTGAAGGATTATCCTGTACGTATATGCGACACACGAAAGACGACTCCGGGACTGCGCATGCTTGAAAAATACGCCGTAAGATGCGGGGGAGGGTTCAATCACCGCAGCGGTCTTTACGATGCAGTCATGCTTAAGGATAATCACATCTCATTCAAAGGCTCAATTTCTTCTGCTGTAAAAGAGGTAAAGAGCAAGCTTGGACATACAGTGAAAGTGGAGGTTGAAATCGAAACCCGCGATGGTCTCCGGGAAGCTGTAGACAGCGGTGCGGATATCATCATGTTTGATAACCGCACACCAGAGGAAATTGCAGAGTGGATTGGGGATGTTCCGCCGCATGTTATCACAGAGGCGTCCGGCGGAATCGGGATTGAGAATGTAGCCGACTATGCTAAATCTGGTGTTCACTATATATCGCTGGGATTTTTGACACATAGCATAAAAGGACTTGATATTAGCGCAAAAGTGCTCAATTGAAATAAGCAGCGGGAAGAGGAAAGGGGTAATCGAATATGGGTATTTTACAGACATTAAAGCAGAACACATATGAACTGCCGGAAAAATATAAGAATTTGTCCATTGGGGAAATGGAAGCAAGAGTCAGGGAAATCAAAGCACAGCTCGGCACGAAGCTTTTCATACCAGGACACCATTATCAAAAGGATGAGGTTGTCCAATTCGCGGATACAACAGGAGACTCGCTTCAATTGGCGCAGGTATCCGCTGCGAACAGTGAAGCGGAATACATTGTTTTCTGCGGTGTGCATTTCATGGCAGAGACAGCGGACATCCTTACAAATGAAAACCAGAAAGTCATCCTGCCTGATATGAGAGCGGGATGTTCGATGGCCGATATGGCGGACATCCATCAAACAGAAAGAGCATGGGAAATGCTTCAGAACCAATTCGGGGATACCATCCTGCCGCTGACTTATGTGAATTCAACAGCAGCCATAAAATCTTTTGTCGGCAAAAATGGCGGAGCGACTGTCACTTCCTCCAATGCTCATAAAATGGTGGAATGGGCACTCTCTCAAAAGGAAAGAATCTTATTCCTTCCTGACCAGCACTTGGGAAGAAATACAGCCGCTGACCTTGGAATCGACTTAAATGACATGGCTGTCTGGGATCCAATCAGAAATGAATTGATTCATGAAGGAGATGCCGAGCGCATTAAAGTGATCCTCTGGAAAGGCCATTGTTCCGTCCATGAGAATTTCACCCTGAAAAACATAGCGGATGTGAGGGAACAGTATCCGGAAATGAATATTATCGTCCATCCGGAGTGCCGCAGAGAAGTGGTTGAAGCTTCGGATGATAACGGATCGACAAAGTATATTATCGATACCATTAAAAAGGCAGCACCGGGAACCGCCTGGGCAATTGGCACAGAAATGAACCTGGTCAAGAGGCTGATCAATGAACACACTGACAAACATATCATTTCATTGAACCCCCATATGTGTCCCTGCTTGACGATGAACCGAATCGACCTGCCGCATTTACTGTGGTCATTGGAGAACATCGTGGACAACCAACCGGAAAATATTATTAAAGTTGACGAAGAAACAGCTCAAAACGCCATCCTTTCACTGGACAGGATGCTGGCAAGGGCTTAATAGAAAAATTATTATAGAAACGCACTGAGTTTAAATTCAGTGTGTTTTTTTGAATATTTAAAGGGTAAATACGTTCTTTATGACAGGTCCTCACAAGTAAAAAACGAGAGAAAAAAGGCGTTTTTTCCTTTTATTCTCCAGTTATTTGAGCGAGAGGGTCTAGACGCCGGAACTAGACGCCCGCTAATCCCGCAGGAGGTCTTACGCCTTCAGGTGCAATCCTCATAAGCAAAGAGGGAGGAAGGTGAAGCTACATTCTAAAAAAACAATAAACGGAGGAACAGCTCTTTCCTTCTTCCTTACCAGGATATTTCCTGTGAATAATGGAGTTACCTTACAAAGTTCATTGAAAAAAGCAACAAGTTTACAAAAGGCTGTTTTCGCATAGATTGCTGCTTTCGGATATCCCCGGATACTAAGAGTTTTATCTCTTATCGAGGAAGAGTAGCTGTTTTCTTTTTGATGTTATGTTACCGATTTTTACCATGTTAATATGGTTATTTTTTCGGGAATAATATAAAATAGCAACAAAGTTTACGAACAGAGCCTTATAAAAAGAGTCTTTTCTCTTGAAGGAGGGCTAACCCTCTTCATGTCACACTTCTCAATTCCACACTCCATCAATATCTTCACTATAAAACTTCAAAGCCTTTTCATACCTCTTCAGCCACTCATTATCAGCGGAAGTAATGAGGGTATTTAACAGAAGCGTAACGGATTCTTTATGTTCTCCCAAGTTATAGAGTGTCATCGCGTAAAATAGTTTTAAAGCAGGATTTTCAGGGAATTGTTCTAGGCCTGCGCTTAATACATCCTTTGCATATTGATATTCCCCGAGGCATCTGTAGCTGCTGCCAAGCTGGATAAAAGCTGCTTCAAGCTTTTCCCCCTGGATTCCATTTTCGATTGCCCGGCGGTAATGCGGTATGGCATTGGTCTCCAATCCCATTGAATCATTCGCCGATGCAAGATAAAAATTAACTTGAGGATCTTCCGGTGTCTGCTGGACACATTTTTCGAGCATCACTTTTGCCTCTTCGTATTCCCTATTTTCTAATTTGGTTATTGCCTCATTAAGCATAAGGCTGCCTCCAATCGTTTCTGTAATTTTAAGAGTAGTGCGTTTATTTTAGCAAAAGTTCTGTCACTTCTAAACAGAAAAAGTATAAGCGCTGATGCCCGGCTAAATGTTATACTCTCAAAAGAATATTTTACGTGTGAGAGTGGAAGCAGGCTCTTCTCTGGGTATATCTTTTTCCGAAAAGTCTAACTCATGTCCTAATGGGGTCCTTCTGGGTACATGGCTTGGCCGGAAACCGCCGACTCATGTCTTCACGTGGCCCTTCTGGATACATATCTCTGACTAAAACCTGCAACTTATGTCCTCATAGGGCCCTTCTGGATACATATCTCTGACTAAAACCTGCAACTTATGTCCTCATAGGGTCCTTCTGGGTACATATCTTTGTCTAAAACCTSCAACTCATGTCCTCATGCTGTCCTTCTGGATACACGTCTTGGTCTGAAACCTCCAACTTATGTCCTCACATGTGTCTTCTGGATACATATCTCTGACTTAAACCTGCAACTCATGTCCTCATAGGGTCCTTCTGGGTACATATCTTTGCTAGAAACTGCCGACTCATGTCCTCACCCGCGCCGTCTGGGTACACGTCTTGGCCGGAAACGCCRACTCATGTCTTCACCCGCGTCGTCTGGGTACACGTCTATGCCGGAAATCGCCGACTCATGTCCTCACAGGGACCTTCTGGATACATATCTCTGTCTGAAACCGCCGACTCATGTCYTCACCCGCGYCGTCTGGGTACACSTCTATGYCCGAAAAGTCCAACTCATGTCATCACATGCGTTTTCTGGATACATATCTCTGTCTGAAACTGCCGACTCATGTCCTCACCCGCGTCGTCTGGGTACACGTCTTGGCCGGAAACGCCAACTCATGTCCTCACCCGCGTCGTCTGGGTACACGTCTTGGCCGGAAACGCCGACTCATGTCCTCACCCGCGCCGTCTGGGTACACGTCTATGCCCGAAAAGTCCAACTCATGTCCTCACGTGCGTCATCTGTTGACTCACTTAAATAGAAAGAGTAATTCAACCCGCATATTTTCTCTTGTTAGAAAAAAAATATTCCCCCCTCAATACACCCAGCTGCGTCATGGAGACACAGCGGCAGGTAAGCTCTGGAGAGGTATATTTATTTTCGGAAATTCATAAGTATTTATGTAGATTGTTAGCACTTTGCCTATTTAGCGACATAGGATATATAGACTTATGCCTGAGGAGGGAATAAATAGTGAAAATCCATATCGTACAAAAAGGAGATACTCTTTGGAATATCAGCAAAAAATACGGCGTGAATTTCGAAGAGTTAAAAAAGATGAATGCCCAGCTGTCTAACCCCGATATGATTATGCCTGGTATGAAGATAAAAGTTCCAACATCGGGCGGGATGGTAAAAAAAGAAATGGCAAAGAAAGAAATGCCAATGAAAGAGATGCCGAAAGCACAGCACCCTTTTGCCCAGCAAAAGCCGAATGCTATGCCGGTGGAATCTCCGAAAGAAGCAATACAGCCAGCGCCTAAGAAAGAGATGCCGATCAAAGAAATGCCGAAAAAACCATATACGCCAAAAATGCCGCAGCCGGTCATTCCGGAAATCGACATCAATAATTATTACATGATGAACATGGCGAATATGCAAATGCAGACTCAGCCGATGCAGCAGGCACCAAAAGCTCCACAAAAGATGCCGAAAGCACCGCAGGCTCAAAAAGCACCGCAAGCGCCGAAAGCACCGCAAGTTCCTAAAGCTCCACAAACTTTGCCACAAGCATCCAAAGCACCGACCCTGCCTAAACCTAAAGATATGCCGGGAGCTGTTGGAGGAGTGCAGGATGAAGAAAGTCCGGAAAGCCCGCAAATGCAGATGCCATACGGACAGCCAATGCCTTATTCACAGCCAATGGAGGAGTATTGTGTACCTGCATCCCCTATTATGCCTGGAAGCGGATTGGGACCGATGCACGGCGGACAGCCGATGCATGGAGGATATCCAATGCAGGGAGGCGGCTACCCAATGGGTCCAATGGGGCAAGTGCAAGGTGCTTCAATGATGCCTCAAGGCCTGCCGGGAATGCAGCAAATGCCAATGGGTTATGATGAAGAATCATCTTCCTTCATGCCTTATATGCCCCAGCAGATGGGTGCTCCGATGGGCGGCGGAATGATGGGGCCGATGGGTTCACCTTCAGCTGTGGCCGGAGTACAAGATGACGGTGGATTCCCGTCCGGGCAGATGCCAATGGGCGGAATGCCGCAGGGAATGGGTCCATATCCAGGAATGATGGGGCCGGATGATTGTTATCCTGTATCTCCTGTAATGCCGGGACCGGGCTTTGGCAATCCGGGATTCGGAGGTCCAGGCGGCTTTGGCAATCCAGGAATGGTTTCGCCTGAGGGATACGGTAATCCTGGCGGAGGCTACGGAAACCCTTATGGGCAGATGCCGCAAGTACAGGGTGCCATGATGGAAGAATCACCTGGAATGCAGGGTATGCCTATGTATGGTATGCCAATGCAAGGTATGCCTATGCAGCAGGGAGGCTGCGGCTGCGGTAGTCCACAGCTTACCGGTCAATATGGACCCTCGCCTGGGGTGATGCAAGGAATGCCTCACGGGCAGGGCATGATGTCTCCATACGGCCCGGGAATGATGCAACAGGGAGCCGGTAATCCGGGAATGTACGGTCAGGGAGCATTCGGGATGCCGCGTTTTGAAGATGACTTCGAAGATTGATATGACAAGTGGAGACGGATTTCAAAATCGTCTCCTTTTTTTATTAAAAAGCAAACTTGGAAGCCAAACCCTCACTCTGAGAAAGATTAAAGAAGGAAAATGGAAAGTCCAAACAGATTATGGGAATTGGTTTTTAAAGCTTTATTCTTCTTCTCGAAGATTGGAGCTTCAAAAAGAAGTGATGGAAGAGCTCAGCAAAGAAGGTTTTATAAAAATCCCTTCTTTTCATCCCATTCATCAGACTGACAGTATTGTAATAGATGGAAAAGCCGCTGGTCTAACGAAATGGATCAATACAGTAGGCAATTTCACATACCACACATATTCCGAAAGACAGGAAGCACTTGCTGTACTTGAAAAATTTCATCGCATCTCACGCGCTGCTTTGATGAGGAAGGAATTTAATTCATTGAAGGACCAGAGACTGCTGGAAAAATGGAGGGCAAGACTGGATGAATTCGTTGGAAACAGACAAAAGCTTAGTGTTTTGGTTCCGCTTGAAGTCATTGATACTTATATATTGCTGGGGGAACAAGCTCTGGCAGGCATGGTGAAATCCGGATTCAGCGAAGAACCTTGCATTCTTCATGGAGATTTGGCGCATCACAATTTTCTCCGCGATACAAATCAGGAGCTGCTCATCATAGATCTGGATTTAATATCCTCAGGTCCTCCCGAAGTGGATTATATTCAATTTGCCAACAGAATTTTTCCGCATATAAACTGGTCGCTGGATTTGTTATGGAAACATGGGCAGCTTTCCAAATATAAAGAAAGCAGTACTTTTTTACACAGTATTCTTTATTCATCGGACATCTTCAGGGAATGGAATCGGTTCTTTCGTGAAAGCCGAAGCTACCAGAAAAGTGTCTGGTATTACTTGATTGACCTGACGCTGTATCAGTTTCAGTCAAGAATGGCGTGCTGCAGGGAAATACAAAAGAATTTGTGAAGGCAGCTAGTGGAAAGGAGATGAACTCCACTTAAAGAAAGCTGGACTGTGGGAAACAGATTAAATAAAAGGCTCTTTTTGCAAAGATTGTGGCTTTTCTAATCGAAGGGATTTCCGCTCCAGGCGCACGACCCCGAGGGGCGGGCGTTGAGCCTCCTCGGCTTCGCCTGCATATAAAGTGGAAGCGCCCTGTCAGCCCCGACAGGCAAATGTTATGCATCGAAAAACAGGTGGTCTTTCCTTTTATTCGATGCGGGTTATTTGACCCCGAGGGGCTAGGCGCTGGAACTAGACTCCCGCTAGTCCCGCAAGAGGTCGCACGCCTTCCGCTCCAATCATCCTACGTAAAAGGGAAGGAGGGAAAAATCATTTGAAATCAAAAATCTTTTAGAAAAACTCCCAAGAAGGCAACTCCGCCACCATCTATCTTAAAAAAAGCTATTATAGTCACCCTCACAGTATAAGTACGATTTAAAGTGGATAAGATAATAGTTTTGCCAAGCCGAAATCTCCCTTTTTCATGCAACGTTAGTTCTTGTTTTTCAGCAAAATTCTGCGGAAGGATTCATCCAAATTCAGGAGACGTGTCCAGCTTTTTGTCCCCGCAAAACAGAATTATCCTCAAAAGGTTTCCGCAAGCTAACAAGGAGCGATTATGCTCAAAGTTTGCGGAAGAGGGTGGCTTCAATGCATAAAAAGCTTTTGCTGATTCCTTTATCTGCGATCCTTCTCGGAGCTTGTAACGGAGCCGAGGATGCTGCAGGCGGACAGAGTGCAGACTCTTACGAACCGATGGGTTTTTATTCCAATGAAGGGCATGGGAATGACAAAAATGAAGACCGGGACGGCCCGATAACAGAATGGTATGATCATTCAATCGGGCAGGAAGGGCAGGCAATCAGAGAAGGAAAAAGGCGGTACCTTCATGTGAGAGATACGGATGGGAATCCGCAAAACCCTTCCAAACCTCTTGCGGAAGATGATCGCAACTTTTTCCTGCAGGATGAAAGAGCGAGCCATGGAGATGCCAATTATCACGGCCATTTGGATGATAATACAAGGCAAGCACGGCGTTCCTACTACACGGCTTATGAAGGCGATCTTGCCGAAAAAATAGGAGATATTACTGCTTCCATCGAGAATGTCAATGATGTCCGCTCGGTCACCTACGGAACCAATGTCTTGATAGCGGTTGACCTTGAAGATGATAACAGGTTTGAAGAGACAGAGAAAAAAATCGAGAGGGCCGTACAGCCATATTTAAAAGGCAGGACAGTCACTGTGGCGTCCGACGAAGGAACTTTCAGCCGTATCCGCAACATCGACAACGATTTGCGGGATGGCGGTCCCCGGGAAGCTATTCAGATGGACATACACGATATATTAAGGTCGATAAGAGGCGAAGGATAAGGCGGGGAGTTCCCCGCTTTTTTGTGCTGCAGCTGGAATTGAAATTTAATGAAGGGATTTTTTAGCGGGTTGATAGTTACGTGTGGTCATACCTGTACATATGGGCTTTTCTATCCTAAGGATTCTTTCATCTTATCGAGTTATTCCTGTTGAATCCTGCGACAGTTTTTGGAATTCGTACATGCAGAGAAATTATAGAAAAATATCCCTCTAAGGGGGATATTTTTGTTAAAAAATGGTCAGACTATTATCAGTGATTAAAGAAATGTATCATTGTCCGTTTGATTCACGGACAATAAACTAACAAGTTTGAGGTGATCACGATGACGGTTAAAATTCGAGTCGTGTTTATGGTAATGTTGCTGATCGGCGCGTTTTATTTCACTTTCTTTCATGATGACGGAAAGATCGAGAAAGAAGCCGCAGAGAATCCGCAGGCGGCTGAAGAGGTTGATACAGCACCCGATCCCCATCAGGTAGATGTAATCTTGGAGCGCGTTTACCTTGATGGTGAGGTTAGTGAAGAAATCAAGTCTGAAACCATTTGGTCCATGGAGGACTTCTGGGCAGGCTATGCCGCCTGGGAACTCGTTGATATGACCGAAGAACAAGTCGTTTTCCGCCAGGATGTTGATGATATATCTCCCTTGTTGAAATCAAACGGCTACTTTGGCATTTCAGATGACGGAGTGCTTTCTATCTTTAATGGAAGGCCAGGCCAGTCTGAAATCATCCAATCTTTTTTTCAACTCGATATACAAAAGCTTGAAAGCGGAAAGCGTGATGAACTGGTGAAAGGAATACCAGTGAAATCAAAGCAAAGTTATGAACAAGTCATTCAAAGCTTTCAACCTTATTCATTGAAAGAAGATGCTTCTTTTGAGTAAAACCGGCTGAATACCTGAGCCGGTTATTTTTTGTTGAAAGCTGTCTTCGCAAAGATTGTGGCTGCTTTAGATGAAATGGATTTCCGCTGCAGGCGCACGACTCCGCGGGGCGGGCGCGTGAACTAGACGACCGCTGCTCCCTCAGGAGAACGTACGCCTTCCGCTTCAATCCTCTACGTAAAAGGAACTGATGTTAAAATCGCATTTTTAATCAGCATCCCCTTCAGGTACTAAGATTTCTCTCTAAACGGCGAGCAGTTCATTTCTTTTGGCTTATCAGAATATAAAGCAGGTATCTTACAAAGTTAATAATAAAATAGCAAAAAAGTTTACGAAAACAGCCTTGTTGATAGAAGATAATTTAGGGCAAGTTATGTCTTTCTCCTGTTTTTTTGGTAGAATAAGAACAGATGTTTTGGGTGGTGATATAGGAATTATCAGAAAGCCCGAAAACCGTCATTCTTATGGTACAATGAAGTGATTAAGGGAGAGAAGATATCAAATGTATGAATATATAAATGGAACTGTAAAAAGAGTGGGACCGGAATATGTGGTCCTTGAAAATGCCGGTATCGGTTATCAGATTTTCACAAGTAATCCATTCCTGTTTTCAAAATATGAGAATCAAGAGAAAACGATATATACATATCAGCACGTGAGAGAAGATATTTTGGCGCTGTACGGTTTTCTGACGATGGAAGAAAAGCTGTTGTTCATCAAGCTGCTGAATGTGTCGGGGATTGGTCCGAAGGGGGCTCTCGCCATTCTTGCCAGCGGTGCCCCTGAACAAGTCATCTCGGCAATTGAAGGGGAAGACGAGGGGTTCTTGACAAAATTTCCTGGTGTAGGAAAGAAAACAGCGAGGCAGATGATCCTTGATTTAAAAGGCAAGCTGCAGGATGTTGTCCCGGATTACTTTCCAAACTTGTTTAATGAAGGGAAGCATGAGGCTGTCTCAAATAATGATGAATTGATCGAGGAAGCGGCTCTTGCGTTGAAGGCACTCGGCTATTCAGAAAGAGAAATCAAAAAGGTCACACCGAAGCTGACTTCTCAGGGGAAAACGACTGATGAGCTCATCAAGGATGCCTTGAAATTATTATTGAAATAGTGATCAAGAAAGGAGGCGGAGCTGTTGGAAGAGAGAGTTGTATCTTCAGAAGCAGAAACAAGCGATCATTCCTTTGAACTTTCCTTAAGACCGCAGACATTAAATCAATATATTGGACAAGATAAAGTAAAGAATAACCTCGGTATCTTCATTGAAGCAGCAAGGATGAGGCAGGAAACACTGGATCACGTTCTCCTTTATGGGCCTCCGGGTCTTGGGAAAACGACCCTTGCGGCTGTCATCGCAAACGAAATGGGCGTCAATTTACGGACCACTTCAGGGCCTGCAATCGAACGTCCTGGGGATTTGGCGGCAATCCTGACTTCTTTGGAACCCGGGGATGTACTCTTCATAGACGAAATTCACAGGCTGCCGCGGTCAATAGAAGAAGTCCTGTATCCTGCAATGGAGGATTTCTGCCTTGATATTGTGATTGGGAACGGTCCTAGTGCCCGTTCTGTCCGCCTTGATCTGCCTCCTTTTACATTGGTGGGGGCAACGACAAGAGCCGGCGCCCTTTCCGCTCCGCTCCGAGACCGTTTTGGAGTATTGTGCAGGCTGGAGTATTATAATGAGGAACAGCTCCGGGAAATTGTCATCCGGACGTCCGAAATCCTGGATACAGTAATTGACGGCTTGGCCTCGGTGGAGCTCGCAAAAAGGTCAAGGGGGACTCCCCGGATCGCCAACCGACTCCTGCGAAGGGTCAGGGATTTCGCCCAGGTACGGGGCAATGGAGAAATCACTGCCGACATGGCAAATCATGCCCTGGAACTGCTGCAGGTAGATAAACTGGGACTTGATCATATAGACCATAAATTACTGAAGGGCATCATCGAAAGATTCAAAGGCGGACCGGTCGGGCTCGATACAATAGCGGCAAGTATCGGTGAAGAATCTCATACTATTGAAGATGTTTATGAACCGTATCTGCTGCAAATCGGGTTCCTTCAGCGGACACCAAGAGGGAGAACGGTCACCGCTCTTGTTTACGACCATTTTGGACTGGAGGTTCCCAACGCATGACAGGGCTTCCTAAGTTCATGATGATAGCTGGTGCAGTGCTGCTTATTCTTGGTTTCTTAATGGCATTTACGAAACTTGGAAGGCTGCCAGGCGATATCATTATTAAGAAAGAAAATTCAACATTTTATTTTCCAGTGATGACTTCCATTATCGCCAGTATAGTATTATCATTGATTTTTTACATTATCGGCAGGTTTAGATAGGAGACATAGAAGGTGAAAGTTCTCTGCCAAGGAAGCGGAGAACATTATCCACCATGTTTATCCTCTAAAATTCACTGCTTTGCAGCCTGGATATCATTGTTTTCCAGCTAGAGCAGAGAGATTAGTTATTATTGAAAGAATTATTATTATAAAAAGTAAGGTGAGAACTTTGAAGGTTGAAGATTTTGATTTCCATCTGCCGGAAGAACTGATTGCCCAGACTCCTCTTGAGAAACGTTCAGAGAGCAGACTGATGGCTATCGACCGCAAGAGTGGAGATCTGCAGCATAAAACATTTAAAGATGTGACAGACTTCCTGAAAGAAGGAGACTGTCTGGTATTGAATGACACTCGTGTCCTTCCTGCCCGATTATTCGGAATCAAAGAAGAAACCGGAGCCAAAATCGAGGTGCTTCTCCTGAAACAAGAGGAAGGAGATTCTTGGGAAACCCTTATCAAACCGGCTAAAAGAGTAAAAGTCGGAACCAGGATTTCTTTTGGTGAGGGTAAATTGAGTGCCGTATGTACGGAAGAGAAGGAACAAGGAGGACGGATTCTGGAGTTCCATTACGAAGGGATTTTCTATGAAGTCCTTGATGAACTCGGGGAAATGCCGCTTCCTCCATATATCAGCGAGAAACTCGACGACCAGGACCGCTATCAAACGGTTTTTGCCCGTGAAAGAGGATCTGCGGCTGCACCGACTGCCGGCCTTCATTTTACTGAAGAGCTGCTTGACAGCATCAGAGCAAAAGGAGTGCATGTCGCATTTATCACTCTGCATGTCGGTCTGGGGACATTCCGCCCAGTATCAGTTGACAGTATTGATGAACATGACATGCATTCGGAGTTTTACCAAGTTACCGAAGGAACCGCACGCCTTCTTAATGATGTCAAAGAAAGCGGCGGCCGGATCATCACAGTCGGTACAACTTCTACCAGAACATTGGAGACCATTGCTTCTAAGCATGGAAAGTTCGTGGAAGAAAGCGGCTGGACAGATATTTTCATTTATCCTGGATATGAATTCAAGGCAATTGACGGCCTGATCACCAACTTTCATTTGCCGAAATCAACGTTGATCATGCTTGTCAGCGCCTTTACAAGCAGGGAAATCATTTTGAACGCTTATAATACAGCTGTAGAGGAAAAGTACAGATTTTTCAGCTTTGGCGGCAGCATGCTGATTCTGTAAAATTGGAAGGAGTTAGACGATTTGACTGCAATTCGTTACGAACATTTTAAAACATGTAAACAAACTGGAGCCCGTTTAGGCAGAGTGCATACTCCGCACGGCTCTTTTGACACACCGGTATTCATGCCTGTCGGTACACTGGCTACGGTTAAGACGATGTCCCCGGAAGATTTAAAAGCCATGGAAGCCGGGATCATTCTCAGCAACACCTATCACCTTTGGCTGAGACCCGGCCATGAAATCATCAGGGAAGCGGGCGGACTGCATAAGTTCATGAATTGGGACCGTGCTATCCTCACAGATTCAGGCGGTTTTCAAGTCTTCAGTCTAAGCGAGTTCCGCAAAATTGAAGAAGAAGGAGTCCACTTCAGAAACCATTTGAACGGCGACAAATTGTTCCTCAGCCCGGAAAAAGCGATGGAAATTCAAAATGCCCTTGGTTCAGATATTATGATGGCCTTTGATGAATGTCCTCCATACCCTGCGGAACATGAATACATGAAGCGCTCTGTGGAGCGGACTTCCAGATGGGCGGAGCGCTGTCTTGAAGCCCATCAGCGTCCAGAGGATCAAGGATTGTTCGGGATTGTACAGGGAGGGGAATATGAGGATCTTCGCCGTCAAAGCGCCAAGGACCTTGTTTCACTGGACTTCCCGGGTTATGCAGTCGGCGGTCTCTCTGTTGGGGAGCCGAAGGATGTCATGAACAAAGTCCTTGAATTCACGACTCCGCTGCTTCCGGATAACAAACCAAGATATTTAATGGGAGTAGGTTCACCGGATGCCTTGATTGATGGAGCCATCAGAGGGATCGACATGTTCGACTGTGTTCTTCCAACGCGTATTGCCAGAAACGGGACATTGATGACGAGCAAGGGCCGCCTGGTCGTAAAGAATGCGAAATTTGCCCGTGATTTTAACCCTATTGATGAAAATTGTGACTGTTACACATGCCGTAATTACAGCAGGGCTTACATCCGCCACTTGATTAAATCCGACGAATCATTTGGGATTAGGCTTACGACTTATCATAACCTTCATTTTCTGTTAAAATTAATGGAGCAAGTCAGACAAGCGATCCGAGAAGATCGTCTGGGGGACTTTAGAGAAGAATTTTTTGAAGCGTATGGATATAATCGTCCTGATGCAAAAAACTTCTGATTTTGGGATGTCTTTCATAAGAATAAAACATCCTCACTCGAAAGGAGGTTGAAAAATGGATACGTTTGCTACTTTAATACCTTTACTGCTTATGTTCGTACTGTTCTACTTCTTGTTGATCCGTCCGCAGCAAAAGCGCCAGAAAGCGGTACAGAATATGCAGAATGAACTGCAAAAAGGCGATAAGATCATCACGATCGGCGGTTTGCACGGAATCATCGATGCAATCGAAGAAGGTGCCATCGTCGTGAAATGTGGAGATGGAAGCCGTCTTACATACGACAGGAACGCTGTACGTGAAGTCATCAAAGCATAATGGAAAGAGCTGCAATGAAAAATGCAGCTCTTTTTCTATGGCTATTTTCTTAAATTTAAATAATGAGAATGAGATTTCCAATAAACAATATGGCGCATCCAGGGGAAGGACGAAAGCAGTAATCTATATCAAGAAAGATCAGCAGCCTTAGTCATCCCTTTATAAAAGACTGTTTTTGCCTATATTGCAGCTTTCGGAAAAGTCCCAAGAGCCGGATTTTTCCCTTGGTATTAAGAGTTTTCTCTTTAATCGGGGAAGAGCAGTTCTTATTTCGGTTTTACTAAGTTATTTCTTCGCACTATGGTTTTTTTAGGAAATAGTATGGAATAGCAATAAAGTTTACGGGAAGAGCCTTATAAAAACAAATTGAAGCACTGCATCCATTAGATGCAGCGCTGATCATGACTTGCCCCCGCTGATATTTACTCCTAATATACCGCCCATCATACAGGTGACGATGAAGCAGCCATGATAAACAAATTGTTTAACTGAAAACAAGGAGTCATATCCCAGATATTGAAATAACAAGACCCCAACGGAAAATAACAGTCCAGTAAGACCTCCTAGCACCAATCCTTTTTCTTTGCCCTTCCCGCCTGACATAAATCCACCGACGAATAAAGCTAGAAATGAAATAATAGTGACCGCTAAGCTGATTGAACTTTCTTCCAAGCTGGTAAAACGAAGCATCAAAGCAAAAATCAGACTTGCTGCGACAGCAATGACTAAGATGGTCCCAGTTCCAAATAAAATCGCGCTTCCCATTTTCTTGGCTTCTATGGTCTCCCTCTCCTTTCCTTTCCAACATGAAAATTGCAAGCTTTTCCTAGTACAAGCATATTCGTGAAAGAAAAAAATAGACTATAATTTTTGGCGGCCAAGCTTCATACAATGATACAAGCAGTCTGTTCGATTTATTTTTTGCAGTTTTAATATACATAGAACCTAAAGGAGAGGGATGTATGTCACCCTTTATTATATTGGCGGTATTCATTGCCGTTTATATTTTATTGATTACCGAAAAGTGGAACAGGATACTCGCCAGCTTAGCCGGAGGAGTGGCCATGCTTTTGGTCGGGGCTTTTTCCATCGAAAAAGCATTATTCACCTATATTGACTGGAAGACGATCACCCTGCTGTTTTCCATGATGCTGATCGTCACTGTGACGAGCAAGACTGGTTTTTTCGAGTTTCTGGCTATCAGGCTGGCTCAGGCGGTCAATGGCAATGGACTGGCCCTCCTCGTTGTGTTCTCGCTCCTTTCAGCGGTAGGATCCGCCTTTTTAGCCAATGTGACAATCGCCATGCTTTTGGTGCCGATATTGTTTACGTTAACAAAAGTTCTGGACCTGCCGCCGCTGCCTTACTTAGTGATGATGATTCTGGCCTGCAATATCGGCGGGACTGCAACACTGATCGGAGACCCCCCGAATATGATGATCGGCCAGGCTGTAAAACATTTTACATTCAATGCTTTCTTGCAAAATCTTCTGCCTGTTGCTGCATTGATCCTGCTGATAACCATCATCATCATCTGTCTGATCTATAAAGACATTTTGATTGTAAGGGAAGATAAGAAACTATTATTGCGAGGTATAGAGGCCAAGTCATATTTAAAAAGAAATAAGGGACTGACAGCGGCTATCAGTGTGCTCGGCCTGGTGCTGGCTGGATTTTCTTTACACCCGGTCCTTCACCTCGATGTCACTTCCGTCGCCTTGGCAGGAGCCGTGCTGATCATGCTTCTGCTGGAGAAAATTTATGACCCTGAAGAAATCTTAAGAGAAGTGGAGTGGGGAACACTCTTTTTCTTCATAGGTCTCTTTTTACTAGTGGGGGGGATAGAAGAGGCGGGATTCATTGACGAGATTGCTCGGGAAATCATGAAATTGACGGAAGGAGATATGAAGACAACTGCATTTGTCATCTTATGGGGCACTGGTTTGCTCTCCGCAGTCGTCGACAACATCCCATTTGTGGCAGCGATGATCCCGGTTATCGAGGAGTTTCAGGAATTCGGTATGGTTGATATGGACCCTCTATGGTGGTCGCTCGCACTGGGAGCTTGTCTTGGCGGTAATGGGACGCTTCTTGGCTCATCCTCCAACCTTGTGATTGTCGGCCTTGCTTCAAAGGAAAGCGTACAAATAAAGTTTCATCATTACTTATTGATTGGGATCCCGATCACCCTGATATCTTTGGCGGTCTGTACGGTTTATATTTATTTTAAATATATAATTCCGTTTGTGGGGCATTAAGAGAGTTTTCTGATGGCCATCCTTTAATGGCAGGCAGCGTAGCATCAGCAAGATAAGAGGCTGGTGCTTTAAAGAGCGGATTAACTGTGTTTATACAACATGGAATTATCGCAAGTGGAATAAGATGCAGTTAAAGAGTGGGTTTAAACAGCATGAAATACTCGGAAAGCGGAAGATGATGAGTAAAAAGGTGGTTTAAACAGCACGAAATCCCCCGTAAGAGGAAGATGATGTAGTTAAAAGGCGGTTTAAACAGCATATATTACATAGAAAGCTGAAAATGATGCAGTACAAAAATGGTTTGAACAGCATGAACTCAATAAAAATAAGAGGAAATGCAGTTAAGCGAAGTGTAACCATCGCCGAATCCCACAAACAAACAACGATGCAGCCAGAAAGCCTGACAGCCATCATCAAAATCCCCAAAATCAAAAACCTATGCTGTCCTCACTAACCTCAGCCACCCTTAAACATCCATAGAAAAACTTACCTCTTATCTTTCCTTTCGCCAGGTGCATACTAAAGTGTGCAAAACGTACGTACCTGAAGGAGGAGAGGGACGTGGAGGAGTACTTGATCATCATAGTAAGGACGATCTTTTTATATGCAGTCATTTTATTCATTTTTCGGGTGATGGGCAAAAGGGAAATCGGTGAATTGAGTCTCCTCGATCTCGTTGTTTTCATCATGATAGCGGAAATGGCTGTTTTGGCTATTGAAGAGCCGAAAAGTGAATTAGTGAATACGCTTCTTCCGATGGGTGTCCTGATGCTCATTCAGATTACCACTGCTTTCTTATCGATAAAAAGCAAAAAGTTCAGGGAACTGGTCGATGGGAAGCCGACCGTCCTGATCAGTCATGGGAAAATTGATGAGAAGGCAATGAGGCAGCAGAGATACAATTTTGATGATCTGCTTCTGCAGCTGAGAGAGAAGGATGTCAGCAATGTAGCTGATGTGGAATTTGCCATCCTGGAGCCTTCAGGCACGCTGTCTGTTATCAAGAAATCTGAAAATAAGGGAGAAGGATCCTTAACACTTCCTTTGATTCTTGATGGCATTATTCAGCAGAACCATCTGGAGATGATCGGCAAAAATGAATTTTGGCTGCGAAAGAGGCTGAGGGAGAAGGAATACCACAACCTGGAGGAGATTTCTTTTTGCAGCTTTCAAAATGGCCAATTTTATGTAGATCTTCGAGATAAATAAAATCATGACAAAAGAAGCCATTACCTGTCCAAGCAGGTGATGGCTTTGATCATTAATTTAGGCTCTTTTTGTAAACTTTGTTACAAGCTTATATTAACTTCGTTAGATAACGGCTTTATTCTGCTAAGCCAAAGGAAATGTACTTTTCCCAGTTTAGAAAGAACTCTTAGTGTCTGGTGGGTGATACTGCCAAAAGCAAAATGAATGCGAAACCAGTCTATTTAATAGACTTTTTCTAATTAATTGCTGATTTAGAGTTAAAGTAAGTTTTCCTTCACCGCCCCTTTTTGTATAAACCAGCCACACTCTTTACGAAAAGAGCTTTAATTTAAGACCAGCTTCCCAATAAAGGGTATCCTTTTAATGTCGTCTCTCCGGATGAGTTTTAAGAGAATGGAAAGAAAGATATACAAAATTGTTGTCAAAATGACTCCTGCGAGAAGGCGGAGTCCAAGCGGCATGCCTTGCATTATATTGGTATAAAGATAATGGCCGCCCAAACCTGTAAAAGCCATTACAACCACAAACTTTGCATAATCTCTTACATAAATGGTCATTGGGATGGTTTTTAAGATGGTTGCAAAATGCAAGAGAGTCACAAGCATCATTCCAGTTACAATGCCCAACGCCGCTCCGTTGATTCCGAAGGCGGGCTGGGAGGCCAGGACAAAGATGATGGCTGTCTTCACAATCGCACCGATAAGGCTGTTAATCATCGCTGCCCTTGCCAAATCCAATGCTTGAAGCACCGCTTGAAGAGGTCCTTGATAGTAATAGAAAAGGAAAAAGGGTGCCATGATCATAATGAACCCTGCTCCGCTGCTGCTGCCATACATGACGGTCATCAGCGGCTCCGCGAAGATAAATAATAAAACGACCGCAATGCCGCCGGTGATCAGGCAGAACCTCAGTGCCTGTGTCAGCCGGTGCTCAATCAGGACAAAGTTCTTTTGCTTATTTGCCTCACTGACGGCGGGCACCAGCGAAGTTGAAAGAGAAACTGTGATGAAGGACGGCAGAAATAGTAATGGAAGAGCGAAACCTGTCAATGATCCATACTGCTTGGTTGCGAGAGAAGTGGCAACACCCGCTAAAGCAAGGCTGTGTGCTACTACAATCGGCTCGAAAAACCAGGAGATGGACCCGATCATGCGGCTGCCTGTGGTTGGCAAGGCAACACTCATTAACTCATTAAAAGTGGAACGTCCCGATTTGACTGCACCGAAAAAATTGCGGCGGACTTTAAATTTTTTCTTTAACTTAAAAGCTGTAAACATATAGAGTAGAGAAGCCAATTCGCCCAATACGGAAGCAACCATCGCTGCGGCTGCCGCGTATTCAATCCCATATGGAAGAAAAGTCTTCGTCATGACAGCAATCAGGGATATCCGGACGACCTGCTCGATAACTTGGGAGATAGCGGCAGGTTTCATGTTCTGCCTTCCCTGGAAATAGCCCCGGATAACAGATGAAATTGCAACGATCGGAATAATTGGTGCTATCGCGACTAATGGGTAGTAGGTCCTTGGATCTGTAAAAAGTGTCTCCGATAAGTATGGGGCGAGCAAGATCAATGCAGGAGTAAAGATCATAGACAGGGAGACGGTGATGGCCAGCGAAACGGCAAGAATCTTTTTTACCTTTTTGAGGTCTCCTTGAACTTCAGCTTCAGCTACACTCTTTGAAATGGCAACAGGCAGTCCCATTTGTGTAATGGTAATAACGAGAATCAAGGTAGGGAATGCCATCATGAAGAGACCGACGCCTTCCTCACCGATGAACCTCGCCACTACTATCCTATTGATGAATCCGAGAATCCTGGTTATCAAGGCAGCACCCATTAAAATCATCGTGCCTTTCAAAAATTTGGACATTTCATTCCCTGCCTTCTCAAAAATCGTAATATCGTATACAATTATCTATATGCAGCAGGATGGACAAAGCATGACAAGTTGTTGGCAATTAGAAATGGAGCGGGGGAAATATATGAACGTTTTGAAACATCCGTACAGTCACTTTTATGATGATGTAGAGCCTGCACTGATCAGCAAGGTTGAGGAATTTGAAGTACTTGGCTATGGCAAAGCAACTGTTGAAAGCTTGTGGACATACCTGTTAAAGAAGAAATGGAAGAAACCGAAAGAGGAAATCAGGATGTTTGAATTAGTAAGTGACATTATGAGCGTCAAAGCAGGGGAATACATGAGCTTTGAAACGGTGGAAGCCTATCGTTCTCCCAATTGGTTCAGCGATTTGAATGAGGATGAACTGAAAGAATTGCTGAAGCCGAACAAGAAATCCTGAGATTTATTGGTATAATATTGAATTGACAGTAAATTGCTGCTAATTCATAATGGGAATATTGGTATAACTTTTAGGCATTTCGACTTGAAAATTTAATATCGAGGGGCACTGCCCTGTACATATGCAAGGAGGACTTATACATAATGGTAAAACGCAGTAGGATTGTCGCCTTTTTTATAATCGTTCTTTTATTGGGTGGATTAATAGGGGGCACAACAAACGACATCTTGAAAGACATTAAGCTTGGGTTGGATTTGCAGGGGGGCTTTGAAGTTCTCTATGATGTTCAATCACTGAATGGTGATGATGAAGAAATCACTAGTGAAACAGTTGCCAACACGGCTGATGCACTGGATAAACGGATCAATGTTCTCGGGGTAAGTGAACCGAACATCCAGATTGAAGACGGCAACAGAATCCGTGTGCAGCTTGCAGGCGTGGAAGATCAGAATCAGGCCAGGGAGATTCTTTCGACTCAGGCTAATCTGACTTTCCGGGATATTAATGATGAAGTGAGGCTTGATGGTTCCGACCTGGTCACAGGCGGTGCACAGCAGGCATTCGGCCAAAATAATGATCCATTAGTTTCTTTAGAACTGAAAGACCGCAGTAAATTTTATGATCTAACAACTGAGCTTTCCCAGCTGCCTTCTCCTGAAAACAGGCTGGTCATATGGCTTGACTTTGAAGAGGGAGTAGACTCCTATCAAGAGGAAATGAAAAAAGAGAATCCTAAATTTTTATCAGATCCTCAAGTTTCAGAACCTATTAACTCCAATGAAGTCCAAATTACTGGAAGCTTTACGATAGAAGAAGCCCAAGATCTGGCGGCGCTTCTCGATGCTGGTGCTCTTCCTGTAAAACTGGAAGAAGTCTATTCTACATCAGTAGGAGCCCAATTCGGTGAACAGGCAATGGATAAAACCGTGACGGCCGGAATCATCGGTATTGCGATTGTATTCTTATTCATGCTGATTTTCTACCGTTTCCCAGGATTCATAGCCATGATCACTCTCTCAGTGTACATATTCGTCATCCTGTGGGTATTTGACATGATGAACGGGGTTCTGACACTGCCGGGTATTGCCGCATTGATTCTCGGGGTCGGTATGGCTGTTGATGCCAACATCATCACGTATGAGCGAATCAAAGAAGAAATGAAGGTCGGAAAAAGTGTTCGTGCAGCCTTCCAGGCCGGGAACAAATCTTCCTTCATGACCATCCTGGACGCAAACGTGACGACCATTCTTGCCGGTGCTGTCCTGTTCTATTTCGGGACAAGTTCTGTTAAAGGGTTCGCGACAATGCTGATTGTCAGTATCCTGACCAGCTTCCTGACAGCGGTATGGGGATCACGCCTGCTGCTTGGGTTATGGGTCAACAGCGGTGCATTCAACAAGAAGCCGTCCTGGCTTGGAGTGAACCCTAAAGATATTAAAGATATCGCAGAAAACTATGATACATTAGATTTACCTACTGCTTATGATAAATTCGATTTTGCGAAACAACGAAAAAAATTCTTTGCGATATCAGGAGTATTGATAACTGCTGGTCTCGTCATTCTGGCTATTTTCAGATTGAACCTGGGCATTGACTTCGCTGCAGGAACCAGAATGGAAATCCTGTCTGAATCCGGATTGACTGCTGACAGCTTGACTGAAGAGCTTGAAGAGGCAGGATACCCATCCGATGAAATTGTTATTTCAGGTGACAATAACGAAATCGGGGTTGTCCGCTACAGTGACGTCTTGAATAAAGATGAAATTGCTGAACTGAAGGATTACTTCACAGAGGCGTATGATGCAGAACCAAATATCAGCACTGTGTCGCCGATTATCGGCGAGCAGCTTGCGCGAAACGCAATGCTTGCTGTAGCTATCGCATCGGTAGGGATTATTATTTATGTAACCCTTCGATTTGAGCTATCTATGGCCATCGGGGCGATTGCAGCCCTTCTGCATGACGCTTTCTTCATCATTGCGTTCTTCAGCTTGACGCGCCTTGAAGTTGATTTGACATTCATTGCAGCCGTCCTGACAATTGTTGGTTACTCAATCAATGATACGATTGTTACATTTGACAGGATGAGGGAAAATCTCCAGAAGAAGCGCAGACTGAAAACCGTCGAAGATATAGAAGAAGTCGTGAACAAAAGTTTACGCCAGACGCTTACCCGTTCTGTCAGCACTGTAATAACAGTAGTGTTTACGGTCATCGCTTTGATGATCTTCGGAAGTGAGTCTATCACGAACTTCTCGATCGCCTTGCTTGTCGGTTTGATTTCTGGTACCTATTCTTCCGTATTCATTGCTTCTCAAATTTGGCTTGTGCTGAAGAAGAGGGAATTGAAGAAAAAAGGGACAATCATTACCTTCAAAGAGAAAAAGAAAATTTCTGACGAACCACAAGTCTGATTCGATTGCTAAAGGACGAGTATGCCAGGCGGATGTGCCTGGAGTGCTCGTCCTTTTAAGCGTTTCAGGAGATAGTTTAGCGGTAAATGGGTTACAATAAAGTGGAATAAGGGGGGACAACTATGAGTACTGATGATCGTTTTAAAAAAGCTGAATTTGCCGCCTTGGTAGGCGTTGTAGGGAACATCCTGCTGGCAGGCATAAAATGGTGGGCAGGGGTTGCGGGAAACAGTAAAGCACTCATTGCCGATGCCGTCCATTCAGCCTCTGATGTCGCAGGCTCTTTCGCTGTTTACATAGGTCTTCGTGCAGCCAAACAGCCGCCGGACGAGGATCATCCATACGGGCATGGAAAGGCTGAATCCATCGCCGCCATCATTGTGGCTGTTCTTTTATTCTTAGTAGGAATTGAGATTGGGAAATCATCTATTGAATCGTTTTTTCAACCAATCCAACCGCCGACATCCATTGCGATCTATGCTGTCATCTTCTCGATAGTGGTCAAGGAAATAATGTTTCAGTATAAGTATAGATTGGGTAAAAAACTAAAAAGTGACGCCCTGATTGTCAATGCTTACGAGCATCGATCCGATGTTTATTCTTCTATCGCAGCTCTCGTGGGTATCGGCGCTGCCATGCTGGGAGGAATTTTTGGCATTGGTTGGCTGGAATACGGTGATCCGGTTGCAGGAGTGTTTGTTTCACTCCTCGTTTTGAGAATGGCGTGGAAATTAGGTGCTGAGTCAATCCATAATACTCTCGATCATGTCCTGCACGATGAAGATACACAGGAATTGAGACAATCAGTAAGTGAAGTAGAAGGAGTGCTGGCCATAAATGAACTGCACGCCAGGGAGCACGGACACTACCTCATAGTGGATTTGAAGATTAGTGTGGATCCGCATATTACTGTCGAAGAAGGCCATCGGGTAGGAAAAAAAGTAAAGAAAAGATTGTTGGAGGACCCTGATGTCCAAGATGTTTTCATACACATCAATCCATACAATGCGGAAGAGGCAGATGAAAAAGTAGACTTGTCGTAAGGGGAGAAAGCTGTGAAAATTCAATGGAATTTAATCTTAGGACTTATATTCGCTTTAATCGTCGCTATTTTTGCCGTCATTAACGTTGATCCCGTAAGAGTGAACTATCTTTTTGGTGAAGCTCAATGGCCGCTGATTTTGGTCATCATCGGATCAGTTCTTATGGGAGGGTTGATTGTCGGCTCCGTCGGGTTGTTTCGCCTGTTTGTGATCCAAAGAAAGCTTAAGGCACTGCAGAAAGAGAATGACCGATTAAAAGAAATGGCAGGAGATAGAGAACAGCCTGCCGACAGTGTCACAGCGCAAGACGGAATACAAGATAACGGAAACATTCATGAAGATAAAGAAACAAGAATGTAAGTTGTCTCCAGAAAAAACAAAATATGCAGAAAAAAGAGGATGAAATCGTTTATGATTTTGTCCTCTTTTTTGGCTGAAATAAAAGGTTTCGTTCAAAGAAAGGCTAAGGCAGATTGATATATTTAATTTTTAGGTTTACAGCTGTATTCTCCACTAAGGACATTACAGTGGATTGGTATGGAACCTCTGGCTATGTAGCGGTTAAACCTAATTTAAGTGGAGTAGAAGCGAGGTATACTAAACAAAGAAAAACAGAAGAAGACGTACCTCGCATCTGAAGCGAGATACAACAACCGAAGAAATATTGAAAATGTTCCCTCCCGCAACTGATATTATTGCAGTTGAAAAAACTTTTGCGAATAGAAAATAATGAGTCTTCATTTAGCACTTTCCATGTTTCTCTGATTGAAAGGCATACCCCCATTTTGTATAATAGGAAAGGCTGAGGGGTGAACGTATGTTAAAATCAAAATCACGTTGGTTAGTTAAAGACCATAGTGAAGCGCATAGTATTGAAATGCAGCAAAAGTTGAATCTGCCTCCTATCGTCAGTAAGCTTCTGGCGAACAGGGGGATACATGATATAGAAGAAGCGAAGGACTTTTTACATGGCGGGGAGCAGCCTTTCCATGATCCCTATTTAATGCTGGATATGGACAAAGCGGTAGAACGGGTAAAAAGAGCCATTGAATATGGAGAAGCGATTTTAATTTTCGGGGATTATGATGCAGACGGCGTCAGTTCAACTTCCACGATGATGCAAACGCTTCTTGATTTAGGTGCAGAAGCCCATTTTTATATACCAAACCGCTTCACAGAGGGCTACGGTCCTAATGAAAATGCTTTCCGCTGGGCAGCCGAGGAAGGATTCTCTTTAATTATCACAGTGGATACCGGAATAGCTGCAGTGAAAGAAGCTGGACTTGCCAAGGAACTGGGGATGGACCTGATCATCACTGATCACCATGAGCCGGGACCCCAGCTTCCTGAAGCATTAGCGATCCTTCACCCGAAAAGGGAAGGCAGTACATATCCTTTTGCCGACCTTGCTGGTGTAGGGGTAGCGTTTAAATTCGCTCATGCTCTGTACGGAGAATTCCCAGAGCATCTGCTTGATCTCGCAGCTATTGGGACCATAGCAGATCTTGTTCCGTTAAAAGGGGAAAACAGGGCTATCGCCAAACAAGGCCTGGCAAAGCTCCGGACAAGCAAGCGTCCTGGAATTGCAGCCCTTTGTAAAGCGGCCAATGCCCAGATGAACGAGATTACGGAAGAAACGGTCGGCTTTGCTATTGCACCGAGAATCAATGCTATCGGCAGACTGGGAGATGCGGACCCTGCAGTGGATTTGATGCTGTCTCAGGATATGGAAGAGTCCATGGCTATAGCCCAGGAAATCGACGGCATCAACAAAGAAAGGCAGAACATCGTTAATGAGATGACACAAGAGGCCGTTGAAATGGTTGAAACCGAGTTTCCTCTTTCCAGCAATTCTGTACTGGTTATTGGAAAAGAAGGCTGGAACTCTGGAGTAGTCGGTATTGTTGCTTCCAGGCTTGTTGAGAAATTTTACAGGCCGGTCATCGTGCTGAGCTTTGACAGTGAAAAAGGAATGGCAAAGGGCTCTGCCCGCAGTATTGCCGGGTTTGACCTATTTAAAAATCTTTCACAATGCCGCGAGCTTCTTCCCCATTTCGGAGGCCATCCAATGGCGGCCGGAATGACATTGGAGCTCGGGAATGTAGCAGAATTGAGAAACCGATTGAATGGGTATGCCAATGAACAGCTGACCGAGGAAGACTTCATTCCTCTCACAGAGCTGGATGCTTCTATCCGTCTTGAAGATGTGGATATTGAGACGATTGAGTCTCTGCAGATGCTTGCTCCATTCGGCATGGGGAATCCCAAGCCTAGACTGCTTATTGAAGGGGTTTCGATAGGTGGAATGAGAAAGATTGGCGGCAATCAGGACCATTTAAAGCTTTCCCTTCAGAAAGACGTCCACACCTTGGACAGTATTGGTTTCGGCATGGGTGAATTTGCCGATCACATTTCACCCCTTGCAGAATTATCGGTTATTGGTGAGCTTTCCATAAATGAATGGAATAATATCAGGAAGCCGCAGTTGTTTCTAAAAGATCTTACTGTGGCTCATTGGCAGCTCTTTGACATGAGGGGGATCAAGCCGTTCAAAAGATGGTTTGAAAAAGTACCTTCCCAGGACAGAAGAATCATCGCTTTTAATCAGGGAACGATTGACCGCCTTCCGGTTGGGGATTACCGCGATGACCTGCTATTGATTTCTTCCAGCGAAGAAGCAGAAGCTAATCTTCAGTCAACAAAGAGTATTGTACTGCTGGATCTGCCGCCTGCTGCAGAATGGCTGGAGACAGTGATGAGAAAGGCTGAACCTGAAAGAGTTTATGCCCACTTTGATCACGAGGAAGACCACTTTTTCAGCACTGTGCCGAAGCGTGAGCACTTTAAATGGTACTACGGCTTTCTCTTAAAGAGGGAGACTTTCGATCTCAAAAAACATGGCGGCCAGCTCGCTCAACATAAAGGCTGGTCAAAAGAAACAATCGAATTCATGTCAAAGGTGTTTTTTGAACTGGATTTTGTTACAATAAACAATGGATTAATTTCCGTCAATCCTGTAAAAGTTAAGAGAGATTTGGAAGAATCGATTACTTACCGGCAAAAGCAGGACCAATATAATCTAGAGAATGAATTGTTGTATTCATCTTATCAGGAACTCAAAAACTGGTTTGATAAGAAGACTGAAATGGTCTGCAACATATGAGGAGGACTTTTAAGCATGGACTTAAAACAATACGTAACAATCGTCGAGGATTGGCCGAAAGAGGGCATTAGATTCAAAGATATCACTACGTTGATGGATAACGGCGATGCGTATAGATATGCTACTGATAAAATCGTTGAATATGCAAAAGAAAAAGAAATCGATCTAATTGTCGGGCCTGAGGCAAGAGGCTTCATCATCGGCTGCCCGGTTGCTTATTCACTTGGGGTAGGATTTGCACCTGTCCGTAAGCCAGGCAAACTGCCGCGTGAAACGGTCAAAGTCGAGTACGGCCTTGAATATGGCAAAGACGCTCTGACAATTCATAAGGATGCCATCAAGCCAGGTCAGCGCGTCCTCATCACTGATGACCTGCTGGCTACCGGCGGAACAATTGAAGCCACTATCAAGCTGGTTGAAGAATTAGGCGGGATTGTTGCGGGTACTGCATTCCTTATCGAACTGACATACCTGGATGGCCGCGATAAGCTGGACGGCTATGATATCATGACACTTATGCAATACTAAGTTTTCTAACTGAATCGCACATATAAAAGGACTCGGCATGCCCAGTCCTTTTATTGTTTAATATAGACACCTCTTAGCTGGATGAATGCAATCTGGTTCTCCCGTCTGCTCACCGGCATCAACCCTCAGCTGATTCCCCTTTTCCTTGCTGTTAAAAATCAAATTTTACATATCTCGTAATAAAGGGAGCCATTGATAAAAGCGTTATTCGATTACAAACACTACTTTTAGAAAAACTTCTTAGTCAGCGGAGCTAATATACTTTCCGGATTGCAGGAATAAGTTTGTTACTATCGAAATTAAATTCAAGGACATTTGCCTGTCGGAGCTGATCAAGGCGCTTCCTCTTTATAATCAATCCAGCGCCTAGCTTCTCGGGGTCAAGTAACCCGAAGAGAATAAAAGGAAAGCCCGCCTTTTTTACTCTTGAGAACATTTGCCTGTCGGAGCTGTTCGGGCCGCTTCCACTTTATAATCAATCCAGTTTCAGCGCCTAGCCCTCGGGGTCAAATAACCTCAAGAGAAGAAAAGGGAAAACCGCCTTTTCTTCTCTTGAGAACATTTGCCTGTCGGGGCTGATCAAGGCGCTTCCACTTTATAATCAATCCAGTTCCAGCGGCCAGCTCCTCGGGGTCAAATAACCCGAAGAGAATAAAAGGGAAAACCTCCTTTTCTTCTCTTGAGAACATTTGCCTGTCGGGGCTGAACAAGGCGCTTCCACTTTTTAATCAATCCAGTTTCAGCGGCCAGCTCCTCGGGGTCAAATAACCCGAAGAGAATAAAAGGAAAGCCCGCCTTTTTTTCTCTTCGGAACATTTGCCTGTCGGAGCTGTTCGGGCCGCTTTCACTTTTTACGAAAGAAAGCGCTTTATTTTTAAATGGTAAATATTTTTCGACAAAAACAGCCTTTTTTAGGGGTGAGGGCTTTACATATCTTCTATTTTTTTTGATAATAGTATACAATACGCTTTTTTATTATGAACCTGAGTTCATTTTTCGTGCCGGGCCATTTATAATAGATAAAAACCGGGCTGAAAGATTGAATTTAATATATTGCAAAGGTGATTTTGCTGATGGCAAAAGATCAGATATTGACCCCTGAAGAGGTCGTAAAACGCACAAGTGAATATTTGACAGAAGAAGATGTCAAGCTTGTAAGAAAGGCATATGAGTTTGCTAAGGAAGCCCATAAAGAGCAATTCCGCAAGTCCGGCGAGCCATATATCATCCATCCGATCCAGGTAGCGGGAATCCTTGCAGATCTTGAGATGGATCCTTCTACGGTAGCCGCGGGATTTTTGCATGATGTTGTCGAAGATACCGGCATTACGCTTGAAGAGATGGAAAGCAACTTTGGAAAAGAAGTTGCCATGCTCGTCGACGGTGTCACAAAGCTTGGGAAGATCAAGTATAAATCCCAGGAAGAGCAGCAGGCAGAAAACCATAGGAAAATGTTTGTGGCTATGGCCCAGGACATCCGTGTCATCTTGATCAAGCTTGCAGACCGCCTCCATAATATGAGGACACTGAAGCATCTTCCCAGCGAAAAACAGAGGAGGATATCCAATGAGACGCTGGAAATCTTTGCTCCGCTGGCCCACAGGCTCGGGATTTCAAAAATCAAGTGGGAATTGGAAGATACGGCACTTCGTTACTTGAATCCACAGCAATACTACCGCATCGTCAATCTGATGAAAAAGAAAAGAGCGGAGCGGGAACAGTATTTGGAAGAAGTCATCGATGAAGTGAAAACAAGTATGAGCGAAGTGAATATCGAAGCTGATATATCAGGAAGGCCTAAGCATATATACAGCATATACAGAAAGATGGCTCTTCAGAATAAGCAGTTCAATGAGATCTATGATTTGCTCGCGGTGCGTATCGTTGTTGACAGTATTAAGGATTGTTATGCAGTCCTGGGAATCATCCATACCTGCTGGAAGCCGATGCCTGGCCGTTTCAAAGATTATATCGCCATGCCAAAACCAAATATGTATCAATCCCTGCATACAACGGTCATTGGCCCGAAAGGCGATCCTCTTGAAGTCCAGATCAGAACATCCGAGATGCATCAGATTGCAGAATACGGTGTTGCTGCTCACTGGGCGTATAAAGAAGGACAGAATGTCGATGAGAAAGCGACGCTGGAGAAGAAACTAACGTGGTTCAGGGAAATTCTTGAATTTCAAAATGAATCCGCCAATGCTGAAGAATTCATGGAGTCACTGAAAATCGACTTATTTTCTGATATGGTCTTTATTTTCACCCCTAAAGGCGATGTGATTGAACTGCCTGCTGGCTCAGTGCCGATAGACTTTGCTTACCGTATCCACTCGGAAATCGGGAACAAGACGATCGGGGCAAAAGTGAACGGAAAAATGGTGACCCTTGATTATAAGCTTCACACCGGGGATATTATTGAAATTCTTACTTCCAAGCATTCCTATGGTCCGAGCAAAGACTGGCTGAAGCTGGCGCAGACATCACAAGCGAAGAACAAAATCAAAACATTTTTCAAAAAACAGCAGCGTGAAGAAAACATTGAAAAGGGCAGGGAGCTTGTTGAAAAAGAAATCAAGAATCTTGAATTCGACCTTAAAGAAGTCCTGACTCCGGAAAATGTTTCCCGTGTATCGGAAAAATTCAACTTTTCAAATGAAGAGGATATGTACGCCGCGGTTGGCTACAGTGGTATTACGGCTGCTCAGATAGCGAACAGGCTGACAGAAAAGCTGAGAAAGAAACGCGATCAGGAAGAGTCCCTTGAGGATACTATTACCGAGCTGAAAGCACAGCCTGCTAAGCGCAAGCGGGATGCAGGAGTTCAAGTAAAAGGGATTGATAATCTCTTGATCAGGCTTTCCCGATGCTGTAATCCAGTTCCCGGAGATGAGATCATTGGATTCATAACCAAGGGCCGCGGCGTCTCTGTTCATCGATCAGACTGTACAAATGTATCAGCCGATAATGCAGAGCAGCGATTGATACCTGTTGAATGGGAAAGTGACTTTCCAAACCGCAAGGAATATAACGTGGATATTGAAATCTCCGGATTTGACCGCAGAGGCTTACTGAATGAAGTGCTTCAGGCAGTCAATGAAACGAAGACCAATATCTCTGCAGTGAGCGGGAAATCTGACCGAAACAAAATGGCAACGATTAATATGTCAATCTCTATTCAAAATATTTCCCACTTGCATAGAGTGGTAGAAAGAATCAAGCAGATTTCAGATATCTATGCTGTTAGAAGGATCATGAACTAAGGAGTTTTAAATGAAATGAAAGTAGTACTTCAACGAAGCCGTGAAGCCTCTGTGACTGCAGAAGGAAAATTGAGCGGTGAAATCAAATCGGGTTTTGTGCTGCTGGTTGGTGTCACTCATGAAGACGACAAAAAAGATGCAGACTGGCTGGCTGATAAAATTGTAAACCTCCGAGTGTTTGAAGATGAAGAAGGAAAAATGAATCGATCTCTTCTTGATGCGGGAGGAGAGATCCTTTCTGTTTCTCAATTCACATTGTATGGTGATTGCAGAAAAGGCAGGCGTCCTAACTTCATGGGTGCGGCTAAGCCGCAGCAGGCAGAAGAGATTTATGACTACTTCAATGAACAATTAACAAGAAAAGGGGTCAAGGTGGAAACAGGTGTCTTCGGCAGCATGATGGATGTGAAGCTGACGAATGACGGCCCTGTAACCTTGATTATTGAGAGTCCATGATATGATATAAAAAGGGATGAAGATTAATACTCTTCATCCCTTTTTATGGCCCTGAAAACTTTCTAGCTATGCAGGGGGTTCTAGATAGCTTACAGCGAGGTATTAAAGCAGGTTTCCCTGGGGATTCATTTCAGCAGAAAGTATGTCTGTGAAGGATATGAATAAGCCTATAAAAATAAGCGGAATTTTTCCGCTTAAGCTGGGGATTATAATTGATTTTGGGGTATATAAGCGGAATGTTTCCCCTTAAGCACAGTGACATGAACCATTTTCGCATGTTTTAGGAGAATAAGGGGAATTCCTCCGCTTAATTTAACTGTTTCTCGTGCAATTTCTTAAATAAGTGGAATTTCTCCCCTTATTTCTTGAAAAACTTCATAGAGAATAAATTGCTAGAGACGATATATTCAGATGCCTCCAGCCGCAGAAAAAACCACCAATGCGCGCACTGGTGGTTTTGATTTACTGTTTATAAAAAGATAAGCCCCTTCAAACTTTCAGCGTACCGGGCTGAGTATGTTACCTTAGAGCTTGCGTTTTTTTATTCAGAAAAATACTCATCCAATCCATTATAGATACTTCTTGCAGCCATATCCTGAAAACTGTGTGTCCTCGTCAATGCTTCCTCTGATGGATTGCTGAGGTATCCCAATTCCAATAGTACAGCAGGCTGTTTGTTTTCCCTTATTACAAAATAATCCCCTTGCTTCAGCCCTCTGTTTCTTGATGAGAGACTTTTGACCAGGCTGCCTAGAACTGTTTGAGATAGTTCCTTTTGATATTGATGATAATAATAGGCGGTATATCCTTTAACGGATGAATCACTAATACTGTCATAGTGTATGCTGATGAAAGCATCGCTATCGTGGTAATGTGCCAGGGCAACCCTGGTGTTAAGAGAGGAGTATGAATCGTCATTTCTTGTTAGAATTACATCGGCACCAGCCTTCTTCAGCAGATCATAGAGTATTTGAGAGGTGGACAGCGTAAGATCTTTCTCAAATGTGCCTCTATAGCCGATGGTCCCGCTGTCACGGCCGCCATGACCCGGGTCGATCAGGATGGTCTTTCCTTTAAGGCCTCCACTTTTCGGCTTGTTTACAGGCGCTGAATCCGAAGATCCAGACACAGAAACAATCCAGCTTGCTACAAATCCCGTTTGTCCATTTTTTAACGAAACTTCATACCATTCTCCTGTCTTTTTCTTGATAGGAAAAGTTTCTCCTGAAGAAGCCCTGGCAACGATTGCTGAATTAGTAAACGCTGAGCTTCTTAAATTCGTTCCGTTATAAAGAATTTGAACCTCTTCCGCTTTGCGGGTGCTCTGTTGTTTTTGAGGTTTTTCTGCAACTGTTTTTTCCATATACCAACCAGCAGCCCATCCTGTTTTCCCACCCTTGAGCGAAAGCTTGTACCAATTATTTTTTTCTTCAAGGATTTCATATACCTCGCCTTGTTTGACTGAACCGACTACTTTCCCATTTAGATTGGCATTTTCCCTGATGTTTAAGGAGTTAATTATAACTTTTCCGTAAGAAACCTGATTAGCGGGCGGTTTGCTGGCTGACGATGGTTTTTCTATGTACTGGCTGCTTACCCATCCTTCAATACCGCCGAATTCAATGCGGAACCATCCTGATACACTTCCGGTGACCGAAACTTTATCTCCTTTGTTCAATTTTCCGATGATGCTGCCATGGAGTCCCGGTGAATTTCGGACATTTAACGAATTGTCGGTTGATATGCCAGTCCAATTATCAGGCTGCACGTTACTCACTGTCTCAGAATCCTCTGTTTCGGGAGCATCCCCTGCTATGTAATCTTTGTGGACCCATCCTGCAATTGAGCCTGCAGAAATCTTATACCAGTTCCCTTGTTCCTCTGTGATACTGACTTCTTCTCCATTATTCAGGGCCGCAACGACTGAGTAGTTTGTACCGGCACCATCTCTGACTCTAAGTCCATCTTCGGTGACAGTCCCTTTCTTGGCACTTGAGCCAGCCTTAAGCGTAACCAGCCAGTTGGCGACCCATCCTGTTTTGGAGGAATTCAACTTGATTTCGTACCAGTCGTTCTCACTGGAAACGACTTGGAACTCATCTCCCTTATGTACTTGTTTGGCTACTGAAAAACTCAGGCCCGGACCGTTCCTGACATTCAGCGATTCAGTATTGATGATGATGGCCTTTTCCTGTGCAATAGCTTTTTCAGCATTTAGCGCAGGCATCGAGTTCATCAGCAAAAAAGAAACGATGAATGAGTAAAGTAATTTTTTGATTAAAAACACCACCTGATTTGCGGGATATTTATCCAGTATAGTCTATGAAATAATTCTTCGTAAATAAGAAAAATCCTTTTAGATGAAAGAAATTTCTCTGGTTTGGAAATGATATGTAACAAGATAAGAGGAAAGGGTGGGTACCAGATGAGAGCGAGTGAAAAAGGCTTGAGCAGTTTCAACGGGGAGAATCAGCTGTTTGGCGTCAACTTCCATAGTTTCTTGGAAAAAGAGAAGAATGCCGACAGCTATGAATTGGCTTCAGAATTCGGGTTAACCTTGGCAGGGGTCCGTCAATTAAAAAAGAAAATGGAACGGTCGTAAATATTTGTAGAATCCCTTGACAACTCAGTGAGCCATCCGTATTATTATAGAAATAAAATAACTATACGAACTATACTGTTGATGGAGCATAGTAACTGAAATAACAGGTGTAAAGAGAGGAAATGCCTCGGCTGAAAGCATTTCTGCATACTGGTTCAGTGAATGAACACTCCGGAGGATTCCTGCTGAACGATTTATATCCAAGGCGGGAACGTACCAGGCGTTAACTGGCTAAGTGGAAGCAATTCATTGCTTCAATTAGGGTGGCACCACGGGAATCCAAAGCTCTCGTCCCTTGTATATTTTACAAGGGATGGAGGGCTTTTTTTATTGGTTTTTTCCAAAGTGTGGGAAAATTATTTGTTAATCAGGGAAGGGGTTCCATTTTATGTCTATTCAAATTCCTCGCGGTACGCAGGATATACTGCCGTCAGATTCAGTCAAATGGCAGTATGTTGAAAAAACAGCAGCCGATATCTGTTCAAACTATCAATATGAAGAAATCCGCACACCAATCTTTGAATTAAGCGAATTATTCTTGAGAGGTGTGGGCGATACGACAGACATCGTCCAGAAAGAGATGTATGTTTTTGAAGATCAGGGTGGAAGAAGCCTTGCTTTAAGGCCTGAAGGAACAGCTTCAGTTGTGCGCTCTTATGTACAGAATAAAATGTTTGGCTATGCCGGCCAGCCTGTCAAACTGTTCTACACTGGACCGATGTTCCGTTATGAGAGACCACAGGCAGGACGCTACCGCCAGTTTGTACAATTCGGGATTGAAGCGTTGGGTAGTGAAGATCCTTCTATTGACGCAGAAGTCATTTCGGTTGCAATGGAAATTTACAGTAAGCTTGGTTTGAAAGAGCTAAAACTTGTGATCAATACACTGGGAGATAATGAAAGCCGTAACGCGCATCGTGAAGCACTGATGGCTCACTTCCAGCCGCGGATCGGCGAGTTCTGCAGCGACTGCCAGAACCGGCTCGCGAAGAATCCATTAAGAATTTTGGACTGTAAGAAAGACTGTGATCACGAATTGATGAAAACTGCACCTTCTATTTTAGATTTTCTGAATGAAGAATCGAAACAATATTTTGAAAAAGTACAAAAATACTTGAAAGCAATGGAAATTCCTTTTGAAGTGGATCCAACACTCGTGAGGGGGCTGGATTATTATAATCATACCGCATTTGAAATCATGAGCAAGGCTGAAGGTTTTGGTGCCATCACCACTTTATGCGGCGGCGGCCGTTACAATGGCCTTGTTGAAATGATTGGCGGACCTGAAACGCCTGGTATCGGATTCGCTTTCAGCATCGAACGGCTGTTGTCCGCTCTGGAAGCAGAGGGAGTGGAATTGCCGGTCGAGCCTGAAATGGACTGCTACATCGTCACGATGGGAGAAGAAGCGAAGGATTATTCAGTGAAACTGCTGCATAAGCTTCGCCAGGCCGGACTATCGGCAGAGAAGGATTATCTTGACCGCAAAGTAAAGGCACAGTTCAAATCTGCCGACAGAATGAATGCCAAGCTTGTAGCTGTGCTGGGTGAAGATGAGTTGAAAGAAAACAAAATCAATCTGAAGGACATGAGCACAGGTGAACAAAAGCTGGTAGATTTAGATGTATTTGTTGAAGAGGTTAAAAACCATCGCGGTTAAGGAGGAGTAGCATATGAGAAGAACAGTATATTGCGGAGAAGTGACTGAGAAATTCATCGGTGAAAAAGTGACACTAAAGGGATGGGTGCAAAAACGGAGAGATCTTGGCGGCTTGATTTTCATCGATTTGAGGGACCGGAAAGGCATCGTTCAAATAGTTTTCAACCCGGAAACATCAAGCGAGGCATTGGCTTCTGCTGAAAAAATCAGGAACGAATTCGTTCTTTCTGTAACCGGCATTGTTTCAGCAAGGGAAGAAGGAACAGTGAATGAAAATCTTAAGACCGGCAAAATTGAAATCCATGTGGAAGAAGTGGAAATCATCAATGAAGCCAAGACACCCCCATTTGTCATTGGAGATGGAAAAGAGGTTTCTGAGGAACTTCGATTAAAGTACCGCTACCTGGATCTAAGAAGAAAAGCGATGCTGGACACGTTCCAGATGAGAAGCGATGTAACCAAGTCATTTCGTGACTTCTTAAGTGAAAATGATTTCCTAGATGTCGAAACGCCGATCCTGACTAAGAGCACTCCGGAAGGCGCCCGTGATTACCTGGTTCCAAGCAGAGTGCACCCTGGTGAATTTTACGCACTGCCTCAGTCGCCGCAAATTTTTAAACAGCTGCTGATGGTATCCGGCTTCGACCGCTACTACCAAATTGCCCGCTGCTTCCGCGATGAAGATTTACGTGCTGACCGCCAGCCGGAATTCACTCAGATTGATATCGAAATGAGTTTCATGGATCAAGAGGAAATCATCGCGCTGGTTGAAAAGATGATGCAGAAGCTGATGAAGGACGTAAAAGGAATGAACATCACTGAGGCATTTCCTCGGATGACTTACCAGGATGCCATGAGCCGGTATGGTTCAGATAAACCGGATACTCGTTTCGCTATGGAGCTGGTCGATGTTTCTGAATCAGTTAAAGATTCAGGGTTCAAAGTATTCGCCAGCACAGTTGCCAACGGCGGAGAGGTTAAATTGATTAATGTTAAGGGAGGAGCTGAAAAGTACTCCCGCAAAGACATAGATGGATTGACTGAATTCACAAGCCGTTACGGAGCAAAAGGCCTTGCTTGGATGAAAGTTGAAGAAGCAGAATTAAAAGGGCCGATTTCAAAATTCTTCTCTCCTGAAGAACAATCTTCTTTAAGAGAGTATGCATCTGCTCAACAAGGCGACCTCCTGCTGTTTGTGGCTGACAAAAAATCAGTTGTTGCAGACGCACTGGGTGCTTTGAGAATGAAACTGGGAAAAGAATTGGGTCTAATCGACGAAAGCAAGTTCAACTTCCTATGGGTGACAGACTGGCCGCTGCTTGAGTATGATGAGGAAGATGGACGCTACTATGCTGCCCATCATCCATTCACAATGCCGGTAAGAAGTGAAGTGGAGATGCTTGAGACAGAGCCGGCCAAAGTCCGCGCTCAAGCATACGACCTTGTTCTGAATGGCTACGAGCTCGGCGGAGGATCACTTCGTATCTATGAGCGTGACGTTCAGGAAAAAATGTTTGAAGTCCTTGGTTTCTCTAAGGAAGAGGCTCAGGAACAATTCGGCTTCTTGCTGGAAGCTTTTGAATACGGCACACCTCCTCATGGGGGAATTGCACTTGGACTAGACAGGCTGGTAATGCTTCTCGCCGGCAGAAGCAATCTAAGGGACACAATTGCTTTCCCTAAAACAGCGAGCGCAAGTGATCTGCTGACAGCCGCTCCAAGTGAAGTAGATACAGCCCAGCTGGACGAACTTGGGTTAAGACTGAAAAATGGTGAATAAGACCTAACCGGTTAAAATTGATATTAATTGATAATTGTGATATTATTTTTATAACATCTTAACAAAGTCCTGATGTGTTCGTTGTTTTACCTATTAGTTTTGACCGAACATTTCTATCTACGGGAGCCTGACGTTTTCAAGCGGCGTTAATGCCTCTGGCTGGAGGACTAATAAAGCTATGGAACAAGGCACCCACCTGCTGAGTGCGGGTTCAAAACGATAGATCCTCAGCGACGGCACGATCGGGACTTTGTTAAACTACTATATTGAATGTTACTGCCTCTTGCTTCGGCAAGGGGTTTTTTTGTGTATTCTGAGGGTAAAATGAAGATGTAGTGCAGTAAGTATGATATTTTTTCTGGTTTAGGTTTATGGATATATATGAGTGAATGAAATTATGGAGAAAAGCTTGAAAGTTGGCCCGCATCGGTCAGTATATAGAATTTTTGGCTGAGATATGTCTGAAGTCGGTTCCACTTCGGTCAGGAGAGAGTATTATTAAGTGGGTTCTGACCGAAGCCGAAGAGGCCGGGTTCCCGCCCCGCGGAGTCGTGCGCCTGGAACGGAAGTCAATGTACCCTTTAATTACAATAATAGTCTTTAACAGAGCCATTTGAAAAAATGCTTTAGAAACATTATTCCTATAGGATAGGTTGCATTAAAGCGGACCATCGTTTATTCTTATTTCAGTAATCATACATTGAAACTTCTTATAACGGAGATGATTTAATTGTTACACCAGTTTTCGCGAAATGAATTAGCAATCGGTAAGGAAGGCTTGGATATTATGAAGAACAGCACTGTGGCTGTTCTGGGAATCGGCGGTGTCGGCTCTTTTGCAGCTGAAGCTCTTGCACGTTCTGGAGTAGGGCGGCTTGTTCTTGTAGATAAAGATGATGTGGATATAACGAATATCAACAGGCAGCTTCACGCCCTGCTTTCAACAGTCGGCAAGCCTAAAGCAGATCTCATGAAAGAACGCATAAAGGATATCAATCCAGAGTGTGAAGTGATTTCTTTGAAAATGTTCTATACAGAAGAAACCTATGAGGAGTTCTTCAGTTATGGCTTGGATTTTGTTGTGGATGCCTCTGACACTATCTCGTATAAGATTCATCTTATAAAAGAATGCCTCCAGAGGGACATCCCGTTGATCTCTTCCATGGGAGCAGCCAATAAGACGGATCCTACACGTTTTATGATTAAGGATATTTCCAAAACACATACAGATCCAATTGCCAAAGTAATTCGTACCCGGTTAAGAAAAGAAGGAATCCACAAAGGGGTTAAGGTTATCTTTTCAGATGAGAGCCCGATTGTCATCAGAGAGGAAATCAGGCAGGAAGTCGGTAAAGAAGATGCGAAGATCAGGAAGGCAAAGATTCCGCCGTCCTCAAACGCATTTGTTCCTTCAGTGGCCGGGTTGATTGCTGCAAGCCATGTGATCAGTGAACTTCTTTCTTCCATCGAAATTAAAAGAGTAAATGATTGATGCAAAAAAGCTGCCATTGGCAGCTTTTTTTTAGAATCTTTTTTTAAACATTCATATGAATTTTGATATGATCGCCTTAATAGAGCGAAAATAACCTTGTAAGCTGAAAGAAGAGAGTAAGTAACTAGCATGGTGATTAGAGCGAAAAAACCCTGCTCCAGCCAATCTTCCTTCTTAGAAAGAAAAACTTCGATTTCAACGGGGGAAATCCGGGCACTTGTTTTTCCAAAAGCAACAATTCATGAGAAAACAGCTTTTCTAAGAATGAAGTGAAGTATTCAGAGTATCAATCTGAAACAGCAATACTTTATGCCGTTTTTTCAATTCAACGAACGTTTCCTCTTCATTGTGCAGCCTCTTCTTAAGTTCAGCCTGCTCTTCCTTCAACCTTGTATTCTCTGCAATCAAACCTTCATCCGTCTCCAATGTTTTCAGGAAAGTAATACAGTCTGCCAATGTGGGTTGTTTCAATACATTGGTATCTTCGTCGGTATTGAAATTACTTTTCAATTTATTATTCCACCTGAAACTGCAAGCTCCCGGTGTTCGTCCAATAGTATGAGCAGCCTTTTCAAATGCCTCTCTTTGTGTCTTTCCTCCAATAGTGAAGGATAGGACGATATCGGAGAGAATTCTTTCTTCCTCTTCTGTCCATTTTTTCTTTTTTTCATCAGCCTTATCCATAGGAACACCTCCAATACATAAGCGGCTGTCTCTTTATTATGTGAAAAATAAATTCAGCTATCCCAGCAGCCTTTAGGAAGGAACTTTAAAAAACGAAAAACTGTTGTTGACTTGATATAGTGTATTGGTGTACTATCTAACTAGAACACTACTACAGGAGGCAAATATGAAAGCATTTATTGGATTGCTTCAGAAAGATTATTCGATATCCCGGTTCTGGTTCTTCGGCTGGTTAGCTCTGCTTATTTTTTTCTTTATAGTGGGAGTCAGTTTTGCTGGTTATTACAACGTCATGGAATTTTCAATACTAGTTGTGTTTTTGGAAGGGCTGTCACATCTTATTTTTATGCCTTTGATTCTTTTGAGTATGCTGATGGTCGAAGGCAGAACTCAGCTTTGGCTCTATACAATCCAACCAGGGTGGAAACTGCTGCTTTCCAAATTGACCGTGGCACTGAGCTATTCAATTTTATCGCTTCTGGTGGTCGATCTTCTTGGAGTCATCAGCTTGTCTTGGCAAAGCGCTGAAATTTTATTTGTGCCGTGGAGAGAAAGTATCTTTTTTAATATCGCGGTCACCTCAAGTGCGATTTATTTTTCCTGCTGGGTTTTCTTTTACTGGACAGTGTACTATGGTCTGGGAAAAGCACCTCTGCTGAAGAAATTCCGCTGGTTTATCCTTGTACTGATTTTCGTTTTATATCAGATCATTGCATCGCTCGCTTTGACAATGGATTGGTTCAGGGAATTCACCAATCTTTGGACTGTAAAAGTCAAGGGGCACTTCTTCATTGAAGTGGGGCCGGAAAACTTTACAACCGGGAGTGACTTTATACATCTTCCTGTGATTCCTTTTCTGCTGTATGCCATCCTGGCGGCAGTGATCTTTCTGGCAGCCAGCTGGATACTGGAACGAAAGGTAGAGGTTTAGTCATGACAGAAGAATACAAAGCAGCAAAACCGATTTATATGCAGATTGCAGATAAAATCATCGTCAGCATCGTTAGAAGAGAACTTACTCCGGGTGAGAAACTGCCGTCTGTCCGGGAAATGGCTGTTAAGTCGGGAGTCAACCCGAACACAATTCAAAGAACTTACAGTGAGTTGGAGAGGATGGAAGTGGTGGAAACAAAGCGGGGGCAGGGGACCTTTGTGACAGAACAAGAAGAACTTTTTCAGGAGTTGAAAAATAAAGTCCAGCGGGAAATCATGGACAGTTTTCTTGACAGCATGCGGCAGCTGGGGATTTCGGAGGAAAAAATACTCGACGATCTTTCCTCTTATATAAAGGATGAAGGAGGGAAGAGCTCATGAGTGCAGAATTAAATGATGTAAGCAAGAAATATGGAAACAGCTTCGCATTAAAAAATGTGGATTTGTCATTTGAAACCGGCAAGATTTACGGTTTGCTTGGACCAAATGGAAGCGGCAAGTCCAGCACGCTTAAGCTCCTGGCCGGCCTTGTATATCCTTCTTTGGGCACAGTGACGATTGATGGCGAGGCAGTGACGAGAAAAGCAGCAGTAAAGGTTGGATACTTAACAGAACTTGATATGTTTTATGATACCTTCTCTGTTGAAAATATGATTGATTTCTATGAAACCCAATTTCACGATTTTGATAAAGAAAAAGCGCTCCAACTTTTGGAATACATGGAGCTGCAGCCAAGAGTGAAAATCAAGCAGCTCTCAAAAGGAAAGAGAGGAAGGCTTAAGCTTGTCCTCGTTCTCTCGAGGAAAACGGACCTTCTGCTGCTTGATGAGCCATTTTCCGGGTTGGACCCCATGGTCAGGGATTCGATTGTCAGAAGTCTTTTATCCTTTATCGACTTTGAAACCCAGACAGTCATCATAGCGACTCATGAAATAAATGAAATTGAGGCTCTTCTGGATGAAGCCTATATCCTTCAGGATGGAATTGTAAAAGGTCACTGCATTGTCGAGGAGTTAAGAGAAGAAAGAGGAATATCGGTAATGGAGTGGCTGAAGTTAAACACAAAGAATGAATTGAAGGGGGAAGAAAATTGAAAACAGTATTGGAATTAAAAAACGTTTCCAAGGTGATCAGAGGCAAGAAAATCATTGATTCACTTTCATTTAGTGTATTGGAAGGCGAAGTATTTGGATTTCTAGGGCCGAATGGTGCCGGGAAAACGACAACAATCAGAATGATCGTGGGCCTTATGGGAATCACCGAGGGCGACGTCGTGGTCAATGGCGTGAGTGTAAAGAGCAACTATGAAGGGGCCATAAAAGACATTGGAGCAATCGTGGAAAACCCTGAGTTGTATAAATTTCTGTCCGGGTATAAAAACCTGAAACATTTTGCCCGGATGCACAAAGGCATTACTGACGAGAGAATAAAAGAAGTGGTGGAACTCGTAGGGCTTTCAGACCGAATTCACGATAAAGTGAAGACGTATTCTTTGGGGATGAGGCAGAGGCTCGGGATTGCCCAATGTCTGCTTCACAATCCTAAATTGCTGATCCTGGACGAACCAACAAATGGACTTGATCCAGCCGGTATCCGCGAAATCCGCGATTATATCCGCAGGCTGGCAAGGGAGACCGGTATGGCGGTCATTGTATCAAGCCACTTGCTCTCTGAAATGGAAATGATGTGTGACCGGATTGGGATCATACAAAAAGGAAAACTTGTCGATGTTCAGCAAGTGAAGGATTTTGTGCAGGGCACTGAGCTCGTTTATCAGCTTGAACTTGGAGAAGCAGAAAAAGCTGCGGCTGTAATCACCGATGCCTACCCGGACCTTCAGCACGGACTCACAGATGGGAAAGTGCAAGTCGCTTTAGCAAAAGAGCAAGTGCCTGAACTGATCAGTACCCTGGTACAGCATAATATTGATATCTATTCCGTGATGGCGGTCAGCAAAACCCTTGAAGACCGATTCCTGGAAATTACGAATGAAAAGGGGGACACCTTAAATGTTTAACCTGATTAAAAATGAGTGGATTAAAATATTCAGCCGCCCTGGAACGTATGTCATGATTGGGCTTCTCGTTTTGTTAGTCATTGGTGCAGGATCCGCCATGAAATTTATTGGAGCAGCCGATACACCTGAAGGAGATTGGAAGCAGGAAGCTCAAGCGAACATTGAAGGTGATAAGCAGATCCTTGAAGAAAATCCAGGTATGCCCGCCTTTAACAAACAGTTGGCGGAAGAAAGAATCGCCATTAATGAATATAGACTTGAGAATGAAATCGAACCTGTAAGCGGAGAAAATATGTGGTCATTTGTTAACTTTAATGCCAACTTTATCGATATTGTCGGACTATTTGCCATTATTATTGCTGCAGGAATTGTTGCAGGTGAATTTACCTGGGGAACGATCAAGCTTTTGCTGATAAGACCAATATCGAGAACCAAAATCCTTCTATCCAAATATCTAACTGTCCTGCTCTTTGGAATGGCCCTGTTAGTCACCTTGTTTGTTCTTTCGGCAATTGTGGGGGCAATATTTTTTGGTGGAGGAGGAAGTCAACCGCATCTTGTTTATATAAATGGGACCGTGGAAGAGCAAAGTATGCTGTTTTACTCTATTAAAAACTATCTGTTAAGCACGATAAGTATTACAATGATGGCGACAATGGCCTTCATGATTTCTGCTGTATTCAGAAGCAGTTCCCTTGCCATTGGTATCTCCTTGTTCCTCTTGTTCATGGGAAGTACGGCAACAAACTTCGTGGCTATGAAATACGATTGGGCAAAATACAGTTTGTTTGCGAATACTGATCTGAGAATGTATACGGGGGCTGTGCCGAAACTAGTGGAAGATATGACCTTAGGATTTTCTATTACGGTCTTGCTCATCTACTTTGTCATTTTCCATCTTCTCGCGTTTATCGTCTTTAACAAGCGCGACGTGGCGGCATAAGGCAATTAGACGCATTTTTGGAGTGGCTCACCTATAAATGACATTTGAAACGTCCTGTGATTTGGTGCAGGGCGTTTTGTTTTTATCTCAAATCTTACTCGTTTTTGGGTGGATACTTAACAAGTATTTCTTATGAATTTTAAGAAAGGGAGAGGTTCTATGTCTTTTTGGACTTGGGCAGCAATAGCTATTGCTTTAATGAGTGGTGCAGCTGCTGGGTTTTCTAAAAAGAAAAAAACGGAAAGAAAACATGTAATCGCACTTATCTGGTTCATTGCAGCAGTTATTTTATTTTTCGTTTGGTGGTTTACCCGATAATCCACAAAGTAAAAAAAGAGGAGGGCTGCCTGTGCCCTCCTAAATTACTTTTGTCCCATAATCTTTTTGTACACCTGCGATATGGCAGATTCGAATTTCCCTGTATCTTTTGGCTCGTAATAGCGGGCATTTTTCAAAACATCAGGAAGATACTGCTGCTTGACCCAGCCTGATGGATAATCATGCGGAAACTTATACTCTATTCCTCTTCCAAGTTCTTTTGCACCAGCGTAATGGGCATCTTTAAGGTGAGCAGGCACCTCTCCATTACGGCCGCTTCGAATGTCTTTCAAAGCAGCATCGATGGCACTGATGGCAGAATTCGATTTCGGGGACAGGCATAGCTCGATGACAGCATTGGCAAGTGGAATTCTTGCTTCAGGAAAACCGATTTTTTCAGCGGTTTCTACCGCTGCCAATGTCCGCTGTCCTGCCTGTGGGCTTGCGAGCCCAATATCTTCATAGGCAATGACCAGGAGTCTCCTTGAAATGCTCGGCAGGTCTCCTGCTTCAACGAGCCTGCCTAAATAGTGGAGGGCCGCATTCACATCACTGCCCCTGATGGATTTCTGGAAACCACTTAATACATCATAGTGTGCGTCTCCATCTTTATCGTGAGAAAAGCTCTTTTTCTGAAGGCACTCTTCTGCAATTCCAACTGTGACTTCGATTCTGCCATCCTCAGAAGGTTGAGTTGAAAGGACAGCCAATTCCAGAGCGTTCAATGAACTTCTTACATCCCCGTTGCTTGCCTGAGCAAGATGCGTGAGAGCCTCCTCTCCGACCGAAACATTCTTCTTGCCAAGTCCGCGTTCTTCATCCCCAATCGCATTTACCAAGGCTGTTTTCATGTCATCGACAGAGAGCGGCTTCAATTCGAAAATCTGACAGCGTGAACGGATTGCCGGGTTAATGGCATGATAAGGGTTACTGGTTGTTGCTCCAATGAGGGTAATCATTCCGTTTTCCAGATAAGGCAGCAGGAAATCCTGTTTCGCTTTATCCAGGCGATGCACCTCATCTAATAGAAGAATGACCTTTCCCGACATTTTGGCTTCTTCCGCAACTACGGCTATATCTTTTTTATTATTCGTAACGGCATTGAGTGTTCTGAAGGCGTAATTGGTGCTTCCTGCTATGGCACTGGCAATGGAAGTCTTTCCAATGCCGGGCGGACCATAGAGGATCATGGAAGAAAGCTGCCTGGCCTTCACCATGCGGTCAATGATCTTCCCTTCGCCAACGAGATGCTGCTGGCCGATGACTTCGCTGATTGTACGGGGCCTCATCCGGTAGGCCAACGGTTTGATACTCATTTCCATCTCTCCAAACTGGCGTTCTCATTATTGTACTAATTTATCATACTGTCGGCTTTTTTTGAAATGAAGGCTCTTTTAAGGCGACTGTTTTTACAAAGATTTGGCTCTTGAAAGGAAACGATTTCCGCTCCAGCCGCACGACTCCGCGGGGCTAGGTGCTGGAACTATCCCGCTAGTCCCGCAGGAGGTCGTACGTCTTCCGCTTGCTCCAATCTCTCTAAGCGAAAAGGGAGGGGTTAAAATAGTATCTAAAAGCAGCAGACTTTTAAAATGCAGTTTTCAAATTGATTGTTGCTTTCGGATTACCCTGAATACTAAGGTTTTTCTCTCTAAATGGTGTGAGCAGCTCTTTTCACCCATGTTAGTCAGGATTTTTATGATCTTATTTTTGAGACTAAATAGAAATAGCAGCAAAGTTTGAAAAGAGCCTTTAAGGAAAACGATTTTTAACAGCAACCGTTGATTATGCTATAATGACAAAAGTTACTAAGAGAAAATGAATTATTTATATCTTTGATTTGTTTAATAGATGTTTTGCACAATGCAGAAATTCTGCTATAAGTTGTATGGGCAGGCGGAATATTTTTTAGGTTCTTTACTGAATGTTGTTGTTCGCTATTCCAATCTGTTTTCTGGCGTTGATTGGAGAGGGGATCAACTCGTTTTTAATAGCCACTTTAGAAGAATATTTTTTTTGAAATCAACCATATAACATTTTACGTAAAAAGCATTGTATAAAGATAGATTGAGGGGCGAAAACTATGAAGATTTCTACCAAGGGACGCTATGGTTTGACAATTATGATAGAGCTGGCAAAGCGCCATGGAGAGGGACCAACATCCCTGAAGTCGATTGCTAAGGCTCAAAACTTATCTGAACACTACCTTGAACAACTCGTGGCACCATTAAGAAATGCAGGACTGGTCAAAAGTATCAGAGGCGCCTATGGAGGGTACGTGCTTGGTCATGAACCATCCGAGATTACAGCCGGAGATATTATAAGGATCCTTGAAGGCCCGATTTCCCCGGTTGAAGGAATAGAAGACGAGGAACCGGCAAAGCGTGAACTGTGGATGCGCATCAGGGACGCTGTAAAAGAAGTATTGGACAATACAACAATTGAAGATCTGGCAGGCTATACGGACGAAGGCGAGTCAGATGCTTATATGTTTTATATTTAATGGGGGGAATGACAATGAAGACGATTTATCTCGATAATGCGGCAACCTCCCCAATGGATCCCCGTGTAATCGATGTAATGACAGAAGCAATGAAAGGGACGTTCGGCAATCCATCCAGCATACATGCTTCAGGAAGAGATGCCAGACAAAAGCTTGACAGCGCACGCATGGCTGCCGCAAAAAGCATAGGTGCCGGTTTCAATGAAATCATCTTCACCAGCGGAGGAACGGAGGCAGATAACCTGGCTCTTTCCGGTGCGGCCCATGCTCTTAAAGAAAAAGGAAGGCATATCATTACTTCCTCAATTGAGCACCATGCCGTTCTCCACACTTGTGCACAGCTGGAGAAGGAAGGGTTCGAAATAACCTATTTGCCTGTGGATGAACAAGGGCGTGTTTCTATCAAGGATGTCGAGTCTGCTTTAAGAGAGGATACCATCCTGGTCAGCATCATGTATGGCAATAATGAAGTGGGGACCGTACAGCCGATCTCCGAAATCGGGAAATTGGTCCGAAGCAGAGGCAGTTTATTGCATACAGATGCCGTACAGGCTTTTGGTATGAAGAAAATTGATGTGGAAGAGGAAAACATCGACCTGCTTTCCATTTCCGCACATAAAATCAATGGTCCAAAAGGTGTCGGATTTCTATATGCCAGAAAGAATGTACCCCTTGAGGCCAAGACATTCGGAGGGGAACAAGAGAGAAAAAGGCGGGCAGGAACCGAAAATCTGCCCTCATTAGTCGGAATGGCCGAAGCGATCAAGCTTTCACAGGAAGAGATGGATAAAAAGACAGAAGAATATATAGCGTTTAAGGGTATCCTGATTGATATTCTAAAAGAAGAGAATGTTGAATTTTACCTGAATGGAAGCCTGGAACAATCGCTTCCCCATGTGCTCAACCTGAGTTTTCCGGGCACTGATGTCGAATCGATGCTTGTGAATCTGGACCTTGCAGGGATTGCGGTATCAAGCGGATCAGCGTGTACGGCCGGGTCAATTGAACCTTCTCATGTACTGCTCGCCATGTTCGGCAAGGATTCTGAGCGCTTGCGGAATTCCATCCGCTTCAGCTTCGGCATCGGCAATACCGAGGAAGATATCATCTATGCAGGAAGAGAAGTCAGTAAGATTGTCAACCGTCTGAGAAAATAAGGCAGAGTTCAATCTCTTGTCTAACTGCTTTCTTTGTATTAAAATCTTTCTATTGTTTTGAAAGCAAAGCATAAAAGAACATAGGCAATAAACGTGTGATTATTTTGCCTTTATAATAGATAAAGGAGGTGCCTTTTGTGAAGAAGGAACCTAAAGATACTAGAGTGGTCGTCGGCATGTCAGGAGGCGTGGATTCCTCCGTCGCAGCACTTTTATTGAAAGAACAGGGATATGATGTTATCGGCATTTTCATGAAGAACTGGGATGACACCGATGAAAACGGAGTCTGTACCGCGACTGAAGATTACGAAGATGTGATCAGGGTCTGCAACCAGATCGGCATCCCTTACTATGCCGTCAATTTTGAAAAGCAATATTGGGATAAGGTGTTTACCTACTTCCTTGATGAATATAAAGCAGGGCGCACTCCGAACCCTGATGTCATGTGCAATAAAGAAATCAAGTTCAAGGCATTCCTGGAACATGCACTAAAGCTTGGTGCCGACTACCTGGCTACCGGGCACTACGCCCAGGTCGAATACCGTGATGGAGAGTGCAAAATGCTTCGCGGCAAGGACTCCAATAAAGACCAAACCTATTTCCTTAATCAACTGGGACAGGAGCAGCTGGAAAAAGTAATGTTCCCGATTGGTTCCATTGATAAAAAAGAAGTAAGGGAAATTGCTAAGAAAGCAGAGCTTGCGACAGCATCCAAAAAAGACAGTACAGGCATCTGCTTTATCGGCGAACGAAATTTCAAAGAATTTCTAAGCAACTACCTGCCGGCACAGCCAGGCAATATGGAAACGCTGGACGGTGAAGTAAAAGGCAGGCATGACGGCCTGATGTACTATACAATCGGCCAAAGGCAGGGGCTTGGAATCGGTGGAGCTGGTGACCCTTGGTTTGTCATCGGCAAGGAACTTGATCGTAACATCCTCTTCGTTGAGCAAGGATTTGACCATCCTGCACTCTATTCGGACAGCATTCAAGCGGTGGATATCAGCTGGACATCCGATACTGCGAAGCTGGAAGATTTCGAATGCACAGCCAAGTTCCGTTACCGCCAGGAGGACCATGCTGTCAAAGTACAGCTCCTTCAGGACGGCAATGCCAAGGTGATTTTCAAAGAACCTGTAAGAGCTGTAACCCCTGGACAAGCAGTCGTATTCTACAATGGCGACGAATGCCTGGGCGGCGGCACAATTGATGAGATATTCAAGGATGGAAAAAAACTTGATTTTGTAGGATGATATACAAAGGTTAATCAGAATTTTTCTCTGGTTAACCTTTTGTTTTTTTGAATGCTGCTTTTCTTAGTGAAGTAAGTGGTTATGATATACTAGGGACATAAACAGGTAACAAATAATTCAAACCAGAGGTGTTTACATATGGATAAGAATTTAAAAGGAATCGAACTGCTTCAAGAAGGAAAAATCGAAGAGGCAGTCTCATTTTTTACAGAGGCAATTGAAGAAAACCCAACAGATCCGGTAGCCTACATAAACTTTGGAAATGTCCTGCTTTCAGTAGGAGAAAATGAGAAGGCCGAGAAATTCTTAAAGAGAGCGATATCTCTTGATGGGAATGCTGCATCCGCTTATTACTCTCTTGGCAACCTTTATTTCAATGGAGAAAATTTTGATGCTAGCAAAGAGGCTTTTGAGACAGCGGTCCAAAAAGGGCTGGAGAACGAAGATGTCTTCTTCATGCTGGGCCTCAGCCTTGTGAATCTGGAGCAGCCGAGACTTGCGCTTCCTTACCTTATGAGAAGTGTCGAATTGAACGGCGAAGATACGGAAGCACGTTTTCAATACGGCCTGTGCCTGGCGAAAACGGAAGCCTATAAAGAAGCCATTGAACAGCTGGAAACAGTCGTTGAACAAGATCCTGAGCATGCAGATGCCTACTATAACCTCGGAGTTGCACATGCCGGCTACTCTGATGACGCCGAAAAAGCCAGAAGCTGTTTTGAGAAAGCTCTTGAAGTCCAGCCGGATCACATGCTGGCAGGGTACGGCTTAAAAATGATCGATCAGCTTAACAGTTAAGAATTAACTTGGAAACAAGGGGGTTTCTAAATGAGCAGGCAAGACTCCTTAGAACTTTTCGATGAAAATGAAATCTATGTTAAAGGCAAGCATCTTGTCACCATCTTCCACAATGAAAGCAACCTCTATTCTGTCATCAGGATCAGGGTGGAGTCCACGAATGCCCAATATGAAGACAAGGAGGCCGTAGTCACCGGCCATTTCCCTAAAATTCATGAACAGGAAACCTATGTCTTTCATGGAGCATTCAAGGACCACCCGAAGTTTGGCATGCAATTCCTCGCACAGCGTTTCAAGAAAGAGATCCCTCAGACGAAGCAGGGGATCGTTGACTACCTGTCCGGTGAATTATTCAAAGGCATTGGAAAGAAAACAGCTGAAAAAATTGTGGAGCAGCTGGGTGAAAATGCCATCAGCAAGATTTTGGAAAGTCCATCCCTTCTTGATGATATTCCAAAACTTCCTCCCGAAAAGGCCAAGTCTCTTTATGATTCCTTAGTGGAACATCAGGGGCTGGAAAGAGTATTGATCAGCCTGAATGGATATGGATTTGGTCCCCAGATTTCCATGAAGATTTACCAGGCATACAAAGAACAGACTCTCGAAATCCTTCAGAGGAATCCTTATAAATTAGTAGAGGATATTGAGGGGATCGGGTTTGGGCGTGCGGATGAACTCGGCAGCAAGCTGGGTCTCACAGGAAATCACCCTGACCGGATTAAAGCTGGGTGCCTCTATACGCTTGAGCAAAATTGCCTGCAGGATGGACATGTATATCTTGAAGCGGAAACACTGTTGAAAAACGTCAAAGCTCTGCTCGAAAAGAGCCAAAGTGAACGAATCAATTTTGATGATATCTCTGCTGAAGTGATCAAACTGGAAGAAGAGGGGAAAATTAAAGGCGAAGAACAAAGGGTGTACCTTCCTTCTCTTTATTTTGCTGAAAAAGGGCTGGTCACCAACATTGATAAGCTGCTCTCTCAAGATCAATATACGGATCAATTCCCTCAGTCTGAGTTCCTGATGGCGCTCGGCGGGCTGGAAGAGAGATTGAACGTCCAGTATGCACCAACTCAAAAAGAAGCAATCGAGACGGCTCTAATGTCCCCGATGATGCTTTTGACTGGAGGTCCCGGTACAGGGAAAACCACGGTTATTAAAGGAATCGTCGAGCTGTATGCTGAACTGCACGGCTGTTCGCTTGATCCCAAAGAATACAAGGATGAACCATTTCCTGTCCTGCTGGCCGCCCCTACAGGAAGGGCTGCCAAACGAATGACAGAGTCAACCGGCCTTCCCGCTGGTACGATTCACAGGCTTCTGGGCTGGAATGGCACCGACAGTTTTGATTATGATGAAGAACGTACAATTAAAGGCAAGCTGCTGATCGTCGATGAAATGTCCATGGTCGATACCTGGCTTGCCAATCAGCTGTTCAAGGCACTTCCTGATGATATACAGGTCATTCTTGTTGGAGATGAAGACCAGCTGCCTTCAGTCGGTCCTGGGCAGGTTTTAAAAGATCTCCTTAAATCAGAAGTGATTCCGACAGTTCGTTTAAAAGATATTTACCGTCAGGAAGAAGGCTCCTCCATCATCGAGATGGCTCATGAAATGAAGGAAGGCAGGCTGCCAACGAACCTGCTTCAGCCTCAGAAGGACCGCTCGTTTATCAAATGCACGACCGCCCAGATTGCTGAAGTGGTGGAAAAGGTGGTCACCAATGCTAAAACGAAAGGGTACAGTGCGAAGGATATCCAAGTGCTCGCCCCGATGTACAGAGGTCCTGCGGGAATCGACAACCTTAACGTCATGCTTCAGGAAATCTTCAACAGCAATGACGGCACCCGGAAGGAAATTACTTTCGGTGACACAAAATACCGGATTGGCGACAAAGTCCTGCAGCTTGTCAACCAGCCTGAAAGCAATGTATTTAACGGCGATATAGGTGAAGTGATTTCTATATTCTATGCCAAGGAGAATACGGAAAAACAGGACATGGTCCTCGTTTCTTTTGAAGGGAATGAGGTTACCTACACCCGTCAGGAGTTAAATCAAATCACACTGGCTTACTGCTGTTCCATTCATAAGTCACAAGGAAGCGAATTTCCGATTGTCATCCTGCCTGTGGTGAAAAGCTACTTCAGGATGCTCCGCCGCAATCTGCTGTACACAGCCATTACAAGGAGCCGTAACGCGCTGATCCTCTGCGGTGAGGAACATGCCTTGAAAATGGGTGTGGAACGAGAGGAAGACGTACAAAGACTGACTACTCTTTACCAAAAGCTTAAGGAGATAGGGTCTGAAGTGACCGAGGATTTGGAGTCTGAGGATGAACTGACGAAAAATCCGCTGGAAGAAATGCTTCAAGCCGACCCGATGATCGGAATGGAAAACGTTACACCTTATGATTTTCTTTAAGTAGGCGAACTATATAAGTACCGGGGATTACAGCTCCCGGGTGCTTTTTAGAATCTACTGGCGCCGTTCTTCCTCGTTTGAAAGAATTTGAATAGGCTTTGTACAATTTGGACATAATGGCTACTGGAAAACAGGGCAAAAAACTACTTTTATCCAAGGTTTGTCAAAAAGCCTGAAAAGCAGTTTCTGCCACGGATTTGAAGGGGTGGCCGAATGATGAAATGTCCAAATTGTCAAAGCAAGGATATAGGCAAGATAGGCATTAACCAGTATTACTGCTGGAAGTGCTTTATTGAGCTTTCTATCACAAAGGGTGTCATACACACGCATCAGGTCGAGGAAGATGGAACTTTAAGTTCATTGGATGATTTGTTTGATGAGGAAGACCGCCAATTAAGTTAAAGGAAGAGGTGGGCACATTGAACAAAACAATGGTCTCTATGATCGGATTCGGAGCGGGAATAGCTGCGACAGTGGCTTCTCGCCGTTCAAACATGATGAACGGAAGAAATATGAAAAAAATGCGCAAACAAATGAAAAAGATGTTTTAAGAGCAGAGGGGATTTCTTCCCTCTGTTTTTTTTAGTATCTAAATTCAGCCAGAAGTGCAGCATCTTCCCTTGTATTTTCCCTCGTTATAAATCCCACCCTATTACCTGAATGGTTTGCATTTTTTTGCCCACATTAAGGAGTATCAAAGACCGTGGCTGATTGCTTATAAATTGTGTTGCTTTCGGTAGAATTTTATTTTTGAAAAGGGAGAACTGCACTTTTCTTTCTTGCTTATCAGGTTATTTAAGCTAAATCATGGCGAGCGTTTTCAAAATTTATATCAAAATGCAGCAAAGTTTACTAAAAAAACCCAGAACAAAGAAGGGAGGAGAGTGGACATATGAATAACCGCCCCTATGTCAGATGGCTGTACAGACTGGCGATCACCCTTCTGGCCGTGATCACGCTTTATGTCTTCTATCTGCTGCAGCCGGTTTGGAAGCCTGTTTTAAGTGTAATGGTCATTGCCTTGATTCCTTTCTTGCTTGGAGGCTTCATAACCTATCTGCTGCATCCAGTGGTTGAAAAGCTGTTCAAGGCGGGAATTCACAGGGGGGTTGCCATTCTGCTGATTTACATTCTCTTTTTTGGTGGCCTGGGCTATGCGGTTTACAAAGGGATTCCTGTCATCATACATCAATTAAAGGACTTGGCTGAAAATGCCCCTCTTTACACAGATCAGTATCAGCGCTGGCTTGAGTACATACAAAACAAGACTTCCACTTGGCCGGACGGTATCCAGCATGAATTGGAATCGAGAATAGAAAGGTTTGAAGCGTGGCTTAATGGGATTGTCGCTTTGCTTTTGTCAGGAGTATTAAAGGTCATGAACAGCCTGCTGTTGTTTGCGATTGTGCCGTTCATTTCTTTTTACTTATTGAAGGACTTTCCAAAAGTGAAGAGCGCTGCGACCAGTCTGACACCGCAGAAGTGGAGGAACAGCGCAGGGAAATTCCTGAAAGATCTGGATGAATCACTGGGGGGATACATTAGAGGGCAGTTGTTAGTGTGCTTTTTGATAGGAGCACTTGCCACTCTCTCTTTTTGGTTATTCGGCATGAAATATCCGCTGCTGCTGGGGCTTATTGTAGGAATCACAAATGTCATCCCCTACTTCGGTCCGATAATTGGGGCAGTCCCAGCAGCGATTGTAGCCAGTACGATATCGACTGACATGATCCTCAAAGTGGTGGTTGTTGTGTTAGTCCTGCAGTTCCTTGAAGGAAATGTTCTTTCGCCGCTCATCGTTGGGAAAAGCCTGCATATGCATCCCTTATTCATCATGGGAGCGCTGATTGTCGGCGGTGAAATAGGCGGGGTGCTCGGACTGATTGTAGCCGTCCCGCTTTTGGCAATGCTGAGAGTGGCTGTCATCCATGCCCGCACCCATTTTTCTGTAAAAGAAACACCGTGATGAATATATTTTTATTTTTCTCGCAGTTCAGATTGACAAATGGCTGTGATATTTCTATAATTCGACTTATACAATTAAACATTAACCAAATCGACGAAAGATCGAGTATGTTATAGCCCATCTGAGTGCTTCGCGCACGGAAGAGAGGAATTTCCCCGGCTGAAAGAAATTCCAGATGAAGGATAACAGAACGCTAATCCAGAGTGCAGCAAACCTGCCGTTCGCCGCGTTAAGGCTCCAGAGTGATGAATTCAATTGTTGAATTCATAACCAGGGTGGTACCGCGAGCAAGCTCTCGTCCCTGACCAGGGATGGGGGCTTTTTTGTATGCTTTTTTGGTTGAAATTGAAAAAATGAAGGAGGAAATTCACTTGAAATCATTGACAGGTGCAGAAATCAGAAGAAAGTTTTTAGACTTTTTTAAAGAAAAAGGCCACAGGGTTGAGCCTAGTGCATCACTCGTTCCTCATGAAGATCCGTCTTTACTGTGGATCAACAGTGGTGTCGCAACATTGAAGAAATATTTTGACGGCCGCGTGGTTCCTGAAAACCCGCGTATCGTAAACGCTCAAAAATCAATCAGAACCAATGATATTGAAAACGTCGGGAAAACGGCCCGCCACCATACTTTCTTTGAAATGCTTGGCAACTTCTCCATTGGCGATTACTTTAAAGTGGAATCGATGGAATGGGCATGGGAATTCCTGACAGATGAAAAATGGATAGGGTTCGATCCCGAGAAGCTGTCAGTGACAATCCATCCTGAAGATGAAGAAGCGTTTGAAATCTGGAGAGATAAAATCGGCGTGCCTGCTGAAAGAATCATCCGGATCGAGGGTAACTTCTGGGATATCGGAGAGGGGCCAAGCGGACCGAACACCGAAATCTTTTATGACCGCGGACCTGAGTATGGAGATGACCCGGCGGATCCTGAATTATATCCAGGCGGCGAAAATGACCGTTACCTGGAAGTTTGGAACCTGGTTTTCTCTGAATTTAACCATAATCCGGATAACACGTATACTCCGCTGCCAAAGAAGAATATTGATACCGGGATGGGCCTTGAAAGGATGGCATGTGTCGCTCAAGGAGTTCCGACTAACTTTGATACAGATCTTTTCATGCCGATCATTTCAGCTGTAGAGAAGGTTTCCGGAGAAAAATACCGCACCGAGGATCAGAAAGATGTTGCATTCAAAGTGATTGCCGATCATATCAGAACCGTTTCTTTCGCTGTGGGTGATGGTGCACTTCCATCGAATGAAGGCCGCGGCTATGTTCTAAGAAGGCTTCTGCGCCGTGCGGTAAGGTTCGCAAAGCAAATCAATATCAACCGCCCATTCATGTTTGAACTGGTTCCGGTTGTTGCAGAAATCATGGTGGACTTCTACCCTGAAGTGAAAGAGAAAACAGAGTTCATCCAGAAAGTGGTCAAAAACGAGGAAGAACGTTTCCATGAAACCTTGAATGAAGGTCTCACCATCCTTTCTTCTGTAATTAAAAAAGAAAAAGACGCGGGGAAAACAGTTGTTTCCGGAAAAGATGTTTTCCGCCTTTATGACACATATGGATTCCCTGTCGAACTGACAGAAGAGTACGCAGAAGAAGAAGGCATGAGTATCGACCAGGAAGGCTTTGAAAAAGAGATGGAGCTTCAGCGCGACCGTGCCCGTTCTGCCCGCCAGGATACCGGTTCTATGCAGATTCAAGGCGGAGTATTGGGAGACATCAAAGTTGGAAGTGAATTTGTTGGTTACGATGAACTTCAAGCGGCTTCCAAAGTTGAAGCAATAGTCTTTAACAATGAGCTGGTTGAAAAAGCGGAAAAAGGTGCTGAAATCCAGTTCATCCTGGATAAGACTCCATTTTATGCTGAGAGCGGTGGGCAAATCGGAGACAAAGGGGTGCTTCTGGCTGATGGCGTAAAAGTTGCTGTCAAGGATGTCAAGAAAGCTCCTAATGGCCAGAATCTTCACAGTGCTGTTGTAGAAGAAGGTACACTGAAGCAGAGCCAGGAAGTAAAGGCAGTGGTGAATGAAGAGTCCCGCAGTAAAATCATCAAGAACCATACAGCTACTCACCTATTGCACCAAGCGCTTAAAGACGTGCTCGGCGGACATGTCAACCAGGCTGGATCACTAGTGGAACCGGACCGCCTCCGCTTCGATTTCTCTCACTTCGGAAGTATAAGCGCTGAGGAAATGGAAAAGATTGAAGCAATCGTCAATGAACAAGTGTGGAACAGCATTTCAGTAGGCACGAACTATAAATCGCTGAAAGAAGCAAAAGAAATGGGCGCAATGGCTTTATTTGGAGAGAAATATGGGGATACTGTCCGTGTAGTCTCTATCGGGGATTTCAGTCTTGAGTTATGCGGCGGCTGCCATGTCAGCAATACCTCTGCGATCGGCCTGTTCAAAATTGTTTCAGAAAGCGGCATTGGTGCCGGTACACGCAGGATAGAAGCGGTGACTGGAGAAGGTGCCTATAATCTTCTCAATGAACAAGTCGGCATTTTAAAACAGGCTGCTGATAAGGTTAAATCCAAACCAAAAGATATCGTTTCCCGAATCGACAGTCTTCTTGCTGAAATGAAGGAATTGCAGCGCGAAAATGAATCACTTTCCAGCAAATTATCCAACATTGAAGCCGGCAGTCTGACAGACCAGGTAAAAACAATCGAAGGAGTGAATGTCCTTACAGCTAGAATCGCTGGCGGTGATATGAATACCCTCAGAAATATGGTTGACGATCTAAAGCAGAAACTTGGGTCGGCTGTAGTGGTCCTGGGCTCCTCACAGGATGATAAAGTCAGCATTACCGCAGGGGTGACTAAAGATTTGATCGAAAAAGGATATCATGCAGGAAAGCTTGTAAAAGAAGTTGCAGGAATCTGCGGCGGAGGCGGCGGAGGCCGTCCGGACATGGCTCAGGCAGGCGGCAAGAATCCCGAAAAATTGGATGAAGCCCTGAAGTTTGTAGAAGAATGGATCAAATCCGTTTAAATCGACACTAAAGTGGTGTACAATGAAGGTAATAAGACAGGTTTGCCAGAATACACCAAGCCTAAAGAGAGGTGCGAAATATGAGCTCTTTTGATAAAACAATGCGATTTAATTTTTCGGAGGAACCATTTGAACAGGATGTTAATGAGGTCTTGCTCCAGGTTCACAATGCTTTGCAGGAAAAAGGATATAATCCAATCAATCAAATTGTAGGTTATCTGTTATCTGGAGATCCTGCGTACATTCCCAGACATCAGGATGCACGTAACATCATCCGCCGCTTAGAGCGCGATGAGATCATTGAAGTGCTGGTGAAATCTTATTTAAAGCAGCACAAAGAGGGGTAAAACATGCGCGTTATGGGACTTGACGTCGGCTCGAAAACGGTCGGCGTAGCAGTAAGCGATGCGATGGGCTGGACTGCCCAGGGCATCGAAACGATAGCCATCAATGAAAACCAATCAGAATTCGGCCTGAAACGGGTGGATGAGCTGATCAAGGAGTATGAGGTTGATAAGGTGGTTATCGGCTTCCCAAAAAATATGAACAATACTGTCGGCCCGCGGGGAGAAGCATCACAAAAGTATGCGAAACTCCTGGAGGACAAGCTCGGTGTTGCAACCATTTTATGGGATGAACGCTTAACGACAATGGCTGCTGAAAGAATATTGCTGGAAGCAGACGTAAGCAGGAAGAAACGCAAAAAAGTAATCGATAAAATGGCTGCCGCCTTTATCCTGCAAGGGTACTTGGACAGCCAAAAATAAGAGGTGTATAAAAATGGAACATGGCGAAAAGCAAATTACAATTATTGACGAAGAAGGAAATGAACAGCTTTGTGAGGTATTGTTCACTTTTGAATCAGATCAATTCAATAAATCCTATGTACTTTACTATCCGTTAGGTGCTGAAGAGACTGAAGAGGAAGAAATCGAAATCCATGCTTCTGCATTCTCTCCTGGAGATGAAGGCGAAGAAGGAGAATTAAAGCCGATCGAAACAGAAGAAGAGTGGGACATGATCGAAGAAATGCTTGAAACGTTCCTTGATGAGGAAGAAGAAGAATAAGAAGCACCCATAAACGGGGGCATTCTGAAAAAGGGAAGAAGATTCCTTTTTTGCAGAATGTCCTCTTTTTTTGGGTGGAAAATGTAGTATAATATAAAAGATGTATGTCGAATTTTAAGGGGGAACCCCGTTTTTTGCTCGAGAGGGGGAAATATGAAATGAACGATAATAAAAAATCAAAAAGAGAGATTCTCTTATCCAAACTAATAGAGCGAAAAGAAGAAGCTAAAGTCATACGGAAAATTGTAGGATTCATTGTCCTCGCCTTGTTTATCATCATTGGAGGAACAGCTGTCGGAGGCTATTTATATATTAAATCAGCGCTAAAGCCGGTGGACGAAGATAGTAATAAGTCCGTTAACGTGGAAATCCCCATCGGTTCCGGGGTGACATCCATTGGAAATATATTAGAAGAGAATGGCATCATTAAAAACGCCCATGTTTTTAAATACTATGTCAAATTTAATAATGAGTCAGGATTCCAAGCTGGAAACTATGATCTTACGCCTGCCATGACATTAGATGAACTCATTAACAGCTTGAAAACAGGAAAAGTCATGATGGAGGCAGAATTCACCATTACAGTTCCAGAAGGTTACCAATTAGAGCAGATAGCTGAAAAGATTGCCGAAAAAACTCAATATGAAACAGAAGAAGTCGTCAAGAAATTGGATGATAGAAGTTTTATTGAAGAACTTATCGGGAAGTATCCGGATCTGTTGAATGAAGAGGATATCCTCCATGAAAATGTCAAACATCCGCTTGAGGGATATCTGTATCCTTCTACCTACCCTTTCTATGAAGAAGAACCTTCGTTGGAAACCATCATTGAAAAGATGCTTTCCCAGACACAGGATGTGCTGACTCAATACGAAGCATCCAGAGCAGACAGAGAGTTTTCAGTCCATCAATTGCTGACTTTGTCTTCTTTGGTAGAGGAAGAAGCAACAGAAAAGGCTGACCGCGGCAAAATAGCGAGCGTGTTTTATAATCGTTTAGAAAAAGAAATGCCGCTGCAGACGGATCCAACCGTTCTTTATGCCCTCGGTGAACACAAATCCAGGACACTATATGAGGACCTTGAAGTTGATTCTCCCTATAATACCTATCAGAATCAAGGACTTCCGCCTGGACCTATCGCCAATGCAGGATTAACCTCTATTGAAGCTGCACTTCAGCCGGATACTACGGAATATCTCTACTTCCTGGCTTCCCAGGAAGGAACGGTTTATTATTCTGAAACGCTGGATGAACATAATGAGAAAAAGGCGGAATATATTACTTCAGAGTAACAGAGCAAAAGAGGAAAGTTATTCGCTTTCCTCTTTTTTATGTGATAAAATAGTACAAGTGTTTTTTAGATACACATAACAAACTTTATAAATAAATCAGGTGGAAAGCTTGCGGGCTTTCTACTTTTATGTAGGCACCCAGCTGAGGCAGTCAGGCTTTCAGCGGTATCGCCTCCTACAGCCGGAAAGTGAGTGAATATCTTGGATAATGCTGTTAATGGTTATATTGAGTCTTTAATAAAGGACCGCAGCGAACTGTTAAGTGAGATGGAAACTTTTGCAGAAGCAGAAGGCGTACCGATCATGGAACTTGCGGGTATCGAAACCCTGCTCCAGCTTTTGAGAATACAAAGGCCGGCGAGAGTCCTTGAAATCGGCACGGCAATAGGCTACTCGGGGCTAAGGATGGCTGAAGCCCTTCCGGATGCTGCGATTGTGTCGATTGAAAGGGATGAGAACCGTTATAAGCAGGCGTTGGATTTTATTAAACGTTCTCCACAGAATGATCAGCTCGATATCATTTTCGGCGACGCATTGGAAACTATCCAGGAGGCTGAGTCGAAGGGACCGTTTGATGCCCTATTCATCGATGCAGCAAAGGGACAATACCAGAAGTTCTTTGATCTCTATTCACCTTACCTGGCAGAGGGCGGGGTCATTTACTCTGACAATGTTCTGTTTAAAGGAATGGTGGCAGAGGAAAATGTAGAGAATAAGCGAATCCGCAATATGGTCAACAAGCTGAAAAGTTATAACGATTGGCTGATGAATCATCCTGACTATCATACGGTTATTATCCCCGTGGGTGACGGGCTGGCTGTCAGCCGGAAAATATAATAGACACTAAATTACGCCATTGAATGGCCCGCTGGACATATGCGGGTCTGCAGCACGGAGATGAAGGGAGTTCCACTATTCAATGAAACACAAGCCAATTGTTATCGGTGTAGCCGGAGGATCGGGGTCGGGAAAGACAAGTGTAACCCGCTCTATATATGAATCATTTCAAGAACATTCCATCCTGATGATCCAGCAGGACTATTACTATAAAGATCAAAGCCACCTGCCTTTCGAGGAAAGACTGAAAACGAATTATGACCATCCTTTGGCTTTCGATAATGAGCTGTTGATCAAGCATCTCATGAAGTTATTGAAAAACGAAGGCATTGAAAAGCCGCTTTATGATTACAAGATGCATACACGTTCAGACGACACTATACTGGTTGAACCAAAGGATGTCATAATTTTAGAAGGAATACTGGTATTAGAAGATGAAAGATTGCGTAACTTAATGGATATCAAGCTTTATGTGGATACGGATGCTGACTTGCGAATCATCCGCCGCATGCTTCGGGACATAAAGGAGCGCGGACGTTCCATTGATTCAGTCATTGACCAATATATCAATGTGGTACGCCCTATGCATAATCAGTTCATCGAGCCGACAAAGCGCTATGCGGATGTCATCATTCCGGAAGGCGGGCATAATCACGTCGCAATCGATTTAATGGTAACAAAAATTCAAACAATTCTTGAACAAAAATCATTTTTGTAATACGATAGCATAGATAAAAACATACAGCGATTTCAATAATGTTTATTATCCCCAAGGATCAACCTCAAGAAAATATTCTTTTAAGGGAATGGACAAAAGGTTCGAGGAGTGACATCCGCCTTTCATGTCCATTCCCTGAATTGCAATAGAAGAATAAGTTGAGGCTGAATTCCCCAGCACAAGGTACACGCTTATGTACATAAAGGACCGGTGGGAGGTTCTTATACTTTTTATAAGGAGTGAAGTATTTTGGCAGCAGAAAAAGTATATCCAATGACAGCAGAAGGTAAAGAGAAGTTAGAAAAAGAATTAGAGCAGCTGAAGTCCGTTAAACGTAAAGAAGTGGTAGAAAGAATCAAGATTGCCCGCAGCTTTGGGGACTTATCAGAGAACTCTGAGTACGATGCTGCGAAAGACGAGCAGGCATTCGTTGAAGGCCGGATTTCCACTCTTGAGAATATGATCCGCAACGCAAAAATCATCCAAGAAGACGAAATGAATTCCGACACAGTAACACTCGGTAAAACGGTTACATTCATTGAGCTTCCAGATGGTGACGAAGAGACATATACAATTGTCGGAAGTGCAGAGGCTGATCCATTCGAAGGAAAGATTTCAAATGATTCTCCAATTGCCAAAAGCCTTCTTGGCCATAAGGTCGGCAGTAAAGTAAACGTTAATACTCCAGGCGGAGATATGAGCGTTAAAATTACAGCGGTTAACTAATAATATGTAAAAGTGGTGAGGGCTTGATTGCCTTCACCGCTTTTTTTGTTAATAAGTGATAAGTATTGGATGATCCAGTAGGAAGAACTGTCGGGCTGGATCATGGGCGAGGGGCAATGAAACGGGGAAAACGAAAGATGATGTACCTCGCTCGGGAAGCGAGGTACATCAAACCAGGGAAAAACAAAAGATGATGTACCTCGCACGGGAAGCGAGATACATTTAACCAAGGAAATTTAAAGTTAATGCACCTCGCTCGTGAAGCGAGGTACATCACACGGAAAAACCGAAAGAAGATGTACCTCGCCCGGGAAGCAAGATACATCAAACCGGAAAAAACAAAAGATGATGTACCTCGCACGGGAAGCGAGATACATTAAACCAAGGAAAATTAAAGTTGATGTACCTCGCTCGGGAAGCGAGATACATCAAACCGGGGAAAACAAAAGATGATGTACCTCGCTCGGGAAGCGAGATACATTAAACCGGGGAAAACAAAAGATGATGTACCTCGCTCGGGAAGCGAGGCACATCAAAACGAAAATAACAAAAGATCATGTACCTCGCTCGTGAAACGAAATTCCAAGCCTTTGAGGACTTTAGCTTCAGATAAGCCAAAAGAGAGTGTCGGTGACCTTCAACTCATGTTTATCTCCTTATAGCCATATGAAGCTGGCACTGGCAGCCAGATAATCTCCTTACTACTTTGGATCTATAGATATAAAAAAATCCTGACCTGGGTCACCCATATACTTCATCAAGGAGACAATTCAATAGATGGTGAAGCGCCCTCACCTGATCCGTTATAAAATTCCGGTACTTTTCCTGGAATAAATAAATCGCCGACTTTAATTTTGTTTTTAATTACTATGGTTTCGGTCCGTCTTGGAATAATGACATTCATCTCAACAGAAATGTTAATGTAGACTTCCATATAGGTATTATTTATTCCTAATTCTCTTGCGGCGGTTGCGACACTGGATTGGACATCCCCGATGATTTCAAATTGAACTGGAACTTGCGGGCCCAAATTCGAAAGTAACGTATTATTGGTTGCTAATCCGAGGGGTATATAATAAACAATTCCTTTTTTCTCCTTGCTCTCCTCATAATCAATATCAATTCCGGATTTAAAGGATTGGAGCTTTTCAAATTCTCCACTTTCTACATAATCCAAATATTGCTGAACTCTTTCGGTGGATTCCGCAATGACCCTGTTATAAATAGTAGGATCAAAGCTATAGGCAGTTCCATCATTGGCTTCATGTTTCACAATCAACTTATTGATATCTATTCCTTCGGCAATCTTTTTTGAGATAGCATCATTGATGGCTTGAGCTGCTATTTGCCGGGTACGCGTTTCGGCAATTTCAATTAAAGCCGGTTCGATTCCTTTATTAATGATAAACAAGCTTTGTGAGGTTAAAAAAATAAATATAACGAGAGATATCAGGAATACATATCTGAGCGGCAGAGGAGCGGCACCTTTTCTTTTTATTTTTTTGTACAACTTAAACACCTCTCTTCATACAAAACATATGCAGTAAGTTCATAATTATTTCTTTATAAGACAAAAAGTAAAAGGCTCGTTTTTTGTATTCAGATTCTTCCTGCCGGCGCTCTTTTTGATAAGAATACGGCTAATCTTAGAACCACATAGGTGTTTTGTGAAGAAGGCATTTCTTTTCACGTGCTTTTATGAATCAGCCGGTCGTCCATGTGCAGATTTCATCCTCCCACGCTGAATAGCAGCAATAACTCTGGCTGCTGATCCATGCGAAAATGCAGTACTCTTTATCAACTGAAGTATGTTTCTCCTCAAATCGTCAACAATGGTTACGAGGTGTTCTAGATGAAAAAGAAGCGAATATACTTTTTCAGTGGTTTGGTTCTGCTTGGAATGGCAGGACTTCTGCTGAGGCTCGTTCAGATTCAATTACTGGAAGCAGAGTCTTTCTCCAAAAATCAGATTAATTTAATTGAAAATAGTGTGAATCAAAGAACTCAACAGCTGACCATAGATGAAGGCAGGGGTAACTTTCTTGACAAGAACGGGGAATCTATCAATTATGAAAGCAAGAATGTTCTCATATTATTTCCTTTTTTAGCTAAAATGGATTGGGATTCAGCTAAGGTCGCAAATATCCTGGGGGTTCCAAAACAAACACTGCATACTCAGATTGAAGAGGCAAAAGCGCCGTTTGTATATGGAGGCCCAAGCCCATACATACTGAACGAAAACCAGATGAGTGAAATTAATAACTTAAAGCTGAAAGGTGTGTTTGCCTTAAAGCGCAAATACCCTAAGGAAGAAATTATTGCAGAGCAGTTAATTGGGTTGACTGGCGAAAATGAAGAACGATTTCATGCCAGATATCCTGATAGAGTTAAAGGTGCCACTCAAAAAATTGGGATTTCCGGTCTGGAAAGATCCTTTGATGAGTGGCTGATAGCCGAGCAGGAATCAAAGCTGATTTATCATGTGGATGCGAGAGGGGGGCCGTTGTTTGGTGTTGATGTAAAATACTTGGCGCCTGCAAACCCTTTTTATCCGTTAAATATTGTGACAACGATAGATTCCGATTTACAAGAAAAAATGGAAGAATTGATAAACCGGCACTCTATCAAAAAAGGAGGGGCTGTGCTCCTGGATATAGAAACAGGGGATATAGTAGCCAGCGTTTCCAGGCCATCCGTTCAAAAGGGCACACCTTTTCAAGATGATGGGGCTAAGAACCTGATGGCTTCAGAAATTGTACCTGGTTCGGTCTTCAAAACCGTTGTGGCTTCTGCTGCGATTGATCTTAATCTTGTTAATGAAAACGAAGTGTTTAATTGTGATGAGGATATTTATGGTGTGCCTGCTGATAAACCGCATGGAATCATCAATATCAATGAAAGCTTTGCAGTCAGCTGTAACCGCACTTTTGCTGAAATTTCCAAAAACCTGACAGAAAAAAATGCACGCACACTTGATGATTATGCGGAAAAACTTGGCTTAATAGGTGATATTGGCTGGAATGGGAGTGTCTTTCATTATGAAGATTTCCAGCAGCTCCAATTGGATAGAGGAAGAGTCTTCATTAATGATGATGAACGAAAAGATGCCAATTTTGCTGCTCAAACCGGGATCGGGCAAAGAGAAGTCCGTGTGACTCCAATCGGGGTAGCCAACATGATGTCTACTATTGCCAGGGGCGGCAGGAAGCAGAGCGTGAGGGTTGTGAGTGGAATAAGATATAAAAATGGTACAGAATTGATAGACTTTCCGGTACAAAAAGAAAACAGCCAGGCCATTTCTCCCTACACAGCCATGAAAATGCAGCAATATCTCCGCAATGTTGTAGCAGGGGAATCTGGAACAGCAGCATTTCTGCAAACTTCTGCCTATGAGATTGCTGGGAAAACCGGAACAGCACAGACCGGCCAATATAGCGGTGATAAGGAACTATATAATAAATGGTTTGCGGGATACTTTCCGTTTGATAATCCAAAATATGCTTTGGCGGTTGTAAACATGGATGTTCTGGAATACGAAGGCGGTATTTATCCGGTGTTTAAAGATATTGCAGATATGATTCATCAATCCAAGGAAGCGGAAAACCAATAGGAAAACATTCTTATTTTTATCAAATTTCTTTTGATGAATTTATAAGCGTGATAGAATGGGTAAAAGAGAAAAAGAGCCTTCATAGAGGTATTATGAATTTTAGAGGAGTGTAATTTGTATGCCGAAATATAATTCACGTTTAGATAAAAGGGCGAAGAAAAAATCAAATGTGATTTTAAATAGCCTGATAGGGGTTGTCCTGCTGCTGATCGTTGTGGTAGGTGCCACGATTTTTCTAGGAAATGATACGGAACAAGCATCGGGAGACAACACAGCCTCCACCAATACAGATGTAGCAGACAGCAGTGCTTCTGAAGAAGAGGAGGAGGAAACAGAAGAACCTGCTTCCACCGATGAAGACACTGAAGAAAATGAGGAAGCATCAGAGGACGAAAACTCTTCTGAAGAGCCGGAAACCGAAGAGGAATCTGATACTGATTCTCAAAGTGCCGATGGAGAGACACCAGTCGCAGACGGTGAAGATCTAGTAAGCGAGGATGAGAGCAAGGAGAATAAAGAAGAGAAAGACAAGAAAGAAGACAAAAAGAAAAAAGATGAAAAAGAAACATCTTCTGATAATGATAAAAAAATCGTCAAAAACAGTGACGAACCCAATGTGAAAAAAGAAATTGTAAATCCAAGCTGGAAGCCGATCGGTACTGAACAAACAGGAGAACATGTGGCAAAGTATGAGGAAAATTCAGCAGATTGGCAGGAAAAAGTTCAAGCTCTTTCTTATGCTACCGGTCTTTCTGAAGATAACATGACGGTTTGGTGGCTTGAAAGAAACGGCGGACCAGATAAAGCGATTGGTACTGTAGCACCTAAAGACCAATCGACGACTTACCGTGTATATCTTCAGTGGGTAGACGGAAAAGGCTGGAAACCTGTAAAAATGCAGGAACTTATTGAGAATGATAAAGACTGATAGAAATGATAAAGACTGATAGAAATGATAAAGACTGATAGAAAAATGCCCTGTACTGATTTTCAGCACAGGGCATTTTTTTATTTAAGGCTCTGTTAGTCGATGGTGATGTTATTTATAAGCTGTATCCGTATAGATTTTAACTGTTGAAAAGTAGGGGACTTCCACTGCAGGCGCACGACTCCGCGGGGCGGGCGGTGAGCCTCCTCGGCTTCGCCTGCGGGGGTCTCACCTGTCCCGCTAGTCCCGCAGGAGATCGTGCGCCTTCCGCTCCAATCCCCTCGGGGTCAAATAACCTCTGGAGAATAAAAGGAAAGCCCGCCTTTTTTCTCCAGGGAACATTTGCCTGTCGGGGCTGATCAAGGCGCTTGCGCTTTTTTTATTTAACTTTAAAATGAACCACAGCAGAATACAGGCGGTGGCCTTTTTCATCGAGACTTACATTGTGGGAAACAGAATGGACAGCAAGCAGGATGCTTTTATTATGTCCGACCTGCTCGTTGATTTTTTTCTCTAATGTCTGCAGATCTCTTGCTTCAAAAAATTCAATTTTGTCCTGAATCAAATCAAATTCAATATTCATATGGGCCTCCTAGTAAAGTTGATAATTTTTTCATTTTTTATGAAGATTCATGCCTCTTGTACAAAGCAGCTGGAGTGGAAACAAACTCTTTTAGCAGCCGCCGCCCGGAAATCAGCCTCAAAACAAATCATCATTTCTTTTAGCCAGGATTCTGGTGTATAATCCATAAGCGAAATGTGGAAAATCAGCATCACTTGGGTTAGAATAGCTACATTAAATAATTTTATAATACTAACTAGGCTATTAACATTGTCAGAAGGCTGGTTATAAAATTGACTCACATTATGAGTATACAATAAGGTGAATGAAAAGAGGGTATCCAATATGAAAATTGCTATTATCGGAGCGATGGAAGAAGAAGTAAGACTGCTCAGGGAAAACATCAAGGATGCGAAAGAAGAGGTCATTGGCGGGAGTCAATATACATCAGGAAGAATGCATGATGTGGAGGTTGTCCTGCTTCGTTCTGGAATCGGGAAAGTGAATGCGGCTATGAGTACTGCCGTGCTTCTTGAAAGGTTCAAACCGGATGCGGTGATCAATACCGGTTCTGCAGGCGGATTTGATGCGGACTTGAATGTGGGAGATGTTGTCATTTCCACAGATGTCAGACATCATGATGTTGATGTAACTGCCTTTGGCTATGAGTATGGACAGGTTCCACAGCTGCCAGCAGCTTTCACAGCAGACCAACGATTGAAAGAGACAGCTGCTCAAAGTGCGAAAGAAACATCTGATGTCAAAGTAGTGTCTGGACTGATTGCTACAGGAGATTCGTTCATGAATGACCCTGCCCGTGTAGAAGCGATCCGTGATAAGTTTGATAATTTGCAGGCGGTTGAAATGGAAGCAGCGGCGATTGCCCAGGTTTCTCATCAGTTTGATGTCCCGTTTGTCATCATTCGATCTCTTTCTGATATTGCTGGAAAAGAATCACACGTGTCTTTTGATCAATACCTGGAAACGGCTGCAGTGAATTCAGCCAACCTGGTCATGAAAATGGTATCTAAACTAAAATAACCCAATGGCATTCCCCTTTTTCCATACTTGGTGTGATTTACATGGATAATTGTCCTGCTTTCTATGTTACAGTGGAAACAGACCTTTTTTGTAAATCCCAATGGAAGAGGGGATCTTATTTGGAAACGATCAAAAAGAATATTAATGATAAAATCATAGATTATAAAAGATTTGCGTTTGTACTGGTATCGCTCAGTGTTTTTCTTTATCTTGGCGCGGTACTCCCGGTGGAAGAGAAAACACTATTTAAAACTTACATGCTCATGGGAGGAACGGTCACCATGCTGGGATTCTCCGGACTCTTTTTCTACCAGGCGGCAAGGCTGAAGAAGAAGCTGACAGAAATGGATGATGAGCAGGTTAATATGTAAATTTAGACTGGAAAAGGGAAATCCCTTTTTCCGGTCTTTTTTTTGTTAATTTGCTAGTGAAATAGGTGCATTGTTTCTCTCAAGCCTGCTTTGCTTCCGGGACAAGGGAGGTAAGTTTTTTATTTAGTCTGGTTTAGCATTCCAAAGCCCTTTTAATTGTCTGATAGAAAAATTCTGGAAAAAAGAGCAGAAAAATGGTTTACATTTCCTGTTGAATTGGATATACTTACCTCTATAAGGAAATAACATTCAGAAAAGGAGGTCGAATGACATGATGAAAATCAAAGCAGTACAAAAAGCAATCTCATCAACTGAATATTGTTATACACATTCGATCGCCGGTGGATTGATTATTTCGTAATGGAATGAAACTTTAATCAATATCATACCAAGCCGCGGGAATGTGTACATTCCTGCGGCTTTTTTGTGTCTGCAGCAGGGAGGTATCTCTTTGCGGCTTTTTTAAATGGTATGAACTATAAAAAAGGAGAGAGGTGTCCGTATGACATTAAATATTTTTTTCATGAGCGTTACCTTCAAGAAACGAAGTCGTTCCGCTGAAGAATGCAATCATGACTTGGCAGTATTCAAGCAATACGAGGAGTGCAAATTAAAGCAGCAAACCTTCAAGATGTTATAAGGGTGGCAGCAAATTTATAAGAAATAAAATAGGGGGTGATAATATGACGCTGAATATTCTGTTCATAAGCATAACAGTTAAGAAACGAAATCGTTCTGTAGAAGAGTACAATCATGATGAAATCGTATCCAGGCACTACCAGGAAAACGGCTTAAAGCAGGAATCGGTCCGTTTGTACTAACATAAAGATGTCAGGCAAATCAATAAGAAAAGGGAGGTGTTCGTATGACGTTAAATATATTATTCATGAGCATAACCATTAAAAAGCACCAGCGCTCGTTCGTTGAGTATGATCACGATCAGATGGTAACTAAGCAGTATGAAGAAAACAGATTGAAGCAAGAATCCGTTTGGTTATTCTAAACAATGTAGATGAAGTAAAAATGGAGAGGAGAAAAACATATGGTTTTTTATCAGGTGAAGCGTCTAAATGCAATCTGGGTGGAGAAGGATTCTGCATAACTATGCTGCAGATTTTGTTTCTCTTCACCAAATCAAGGAAGTTGCAGTTGTTGAGAGTAAGAAAACTTACCAAAAAACAACTAAGTTTGGGAAGGTGAAATGTATGTTTTTGAATGTTACTCTTTTGACTTTGATGATAAAAAGAAAAAAGCGCAAATAAAGAAATGCCCGAATAAGATTTCAATCTTACTCGGGCATTTTTTAGTGGTTTTTATCTATGTAATCATTTACTCTTCAGCGACAGCCCTTTTGGTTAAATGATTAGCACTCTTCAACTATCTCCCTGAGATGCATAGCGGGGAAGTGTACTTTTTCCAAAATAAATTTAAACAACCTGTTAAAAGGGTAGTGAACCATTTCACAAAGTTGTCACCGCATAGTAAATAACTGTTCACTTTCTCTCCGTTGAACTGAAGATTCTTGTAATAAAATAGAAGGAAGAAATACAATCATTACTAACAAAGGAGTGGAGAACATGTTCTCAATGATTATGGGTCTATTGCTGACCACTGCCATTGGAATCATCATTGCTGCCGAAGTAAGCGTCGACTAACAAAATAGGAAATCCCGCCTGCTGAAGAGATAATCCCCGTGATGGTCTCTTTTTTTTGCGCTCTTTTCGCAAGGCTGTTCCAGGGTAGAGAGTTGCATTAATATCTATTAGGCCTGGTCATCGGGATTATACGTGAACAAGACGTCAAAAAATAAGCAGGCAGCCTTGTTGGCTGCCTGCTCTATATTTAAAAGATAAGAAAGGTGGAATTCTTAGATTAATAATTAGTCAGCGTTTCTGAATCCAGCTCCAGCGGCCAGCCCCTCGGGGTCAAATGTTCCCTGGAGAATAAAAGGAAAGACCGCCTTTTTTCTCCAGGGAACATTTGCCTGTCAGGGCAGAAAGGGCCGCTTGCGCTTTGTTTGTTGCAGGTCAACTATGTTCAGGGAGATTGTCTTTTCTCTTTTTCTTCACGATAGAATTCATGAAACATTTTCATTAGTGCTCTCTTCTCGATTCGCGAGACATAGCTTCTTGAGATGCCAAGTTCTTTGGCAATTTCTCTTTGTGTTTTTTCCTCTTTCATATCAAGGCCGAAGCGTCCGATTATCACTTCTTTTTCACGATCATCCAGAACACAAATATATTTCTTCACTTTTTCTAACTCCATGCTTAGTTGGATGGTTTCAATCACATCGTCGGCATCGGATTTCAGGATATCAATCAAGCTGATTTCGTTGCCTTCTTTGTCCTGTCCTATCGGATCATGAAGAGAAACATCCTTCTTGGTTTTTTTCAAGGCCCTCAGGTGCATAAGAATTTCATTTTCTATACACCGTGCTGCATAGGTGGCAAGCTTGGTTCCCTTGCCCTCTGAATAGCTTTCAATGGCCTTTATCAACCCTATTGTACCGATTGAGATGAGGTCTTCCGGATCTTCTCCGGTGTTTTCGAATTTCTTGACAATATGAGCGACGAGACGAAGGTTATGTTCAATGAGAATATTCCTTGCATCCTCATCGCCTTCAGCCATCTTTCTTAAGTATTTTTTTTCTTCTTGTGATGAAAGCGGTTGTGGAAAGGCGTTATTTTTCACGTAAGATACAAGAAAGATAAGCTCTTTCAGAAAATAGCCAATTGCAGTAGCGATCGCGGACATACTTTCACCTCCATTAAAGGACTTTAGCCTATAATGAATCATATGTTTACATTGTTGTGTCCTTGCATGTCCTTCCAATTTAGTTTGTTTTCCGAAAGGATTCTTCGGGGCAGGGAGAAGTCGAATGTTACAGCCTATACACGAGTTCCCCTGTTGCATAATATAGATATAACACCAAAGATAGGAGGGATTCCAAAATGGTCTACGGTTATCCGTACTACTATGCTCCTGTTTATCCGCCGCGAAATTATGGTGGTTTTTACTTGGCTCTGGCTGTCGTCCTGATCATTCTGCTGTTCCTTTTCGGCTGCTGGCGATATTATCACTATTCCTGAGAGATTAAACCGGGTGAAAAGACAGCCCGGTTTCTTTACTTCCTCTCCAACTGCTGCCATCGCCCTGCGAAAGTGTGCAGCAGCGACGGTAATCCATATCTTTCAAAGCGGCGTCATCTTTGCCATAGGGAACTTTTAAAAAAAGGTGGACGTTTCGGGACAAGTGTATAATAATAAGTACTACTATACATTGAAGGAGCTGCAATGGTGAGAAAGCTTTTTTATCGTTCTTTTATTGAACTGACAAATAAAAGGTGGACATCCTTTTTGCTGCGAAGGTTTGTGCAATCAGGCATGAGTGCAAGGTTCATCCCTTCTTATATAAAAACCTATAATATCAATATAGCTGAAGTTGAAAAAGAAGCAGCAGCTTATCCTGATCTCCACTCCTTTTTTATCAGAAATTTAAAAGAGGGAATGAGAAGCATCGAGGGAGCGGAGGATGATGTCATCAGTCCGGTGGATGGCATGCTCGCTGATACAGGAACAGTTTCCAAGTCGCTGAACATGAGGGTGAAAGGAAAAGACTATTCAATTGAAGAGATGCTCGGAAACAAGGAGAAGGCTGAAGCGTATGAAGGCGGACAATATATGATCCTGTATCTGAGCCCGGCAGATTACCACCGCATTCACAGCCCGCTGAGCGGCAGAGTCATCGATAGATGGGATCTGGGGCGCCACAGTTACCCCGTCAATGAACTCGGCCTCAAATATGGAGTCCGCACCTTGGCAAAGAACTTCAGGTCAATGACTGAAGTTGACCATGGGACAGGCAAAATGTGCCTTGTGAAAGTAGGAGCGATGTTCGTCAACTCCATCGAGTATACTCATGAGGGTGAGAAATGGGAAAAGGGAGAGGAAGTCGGATATTTCTCTTTCGGATCAACCGTCATCCTTCTGTTTGAAAAAGGAAAATTCCACCTAAATGAAGAGTTAAAGGTCCCCGCGAAAGTAAAAATGGGCGGACTCATTGGAAAGATATCGAGGAACTAACGGCTCCCTTGTCTTATTCGGGGAGTTTTTTCTTGTTCACTAAGGGCATGAAAATTACACTTTTTATACAATCGGATATTGACCTGCAAGCAGAGAATGCGTGAATGAGAAGGGGAAGAGCAGCATTTATTGGTTGGTAAACTGAAAAATATGCTTTAAGAGAAAGACAAAAGCAGCGGATACTGGTCTATAAACCAAAAATTCCCAATCTTCAAGAGAAGGATAACGCTATTATATTCTTGTAGCCAAAAGAAATGAGCGGCTCACCGGTCTAGAGAGAAATCGTAGTATCCGAAGGTAGATACTGCTGAAAGCAATTAAAAGCGAATACAGTCTATTTAAAGTCTCTTTGCTAACTTTGCTGATATAGAATGCGCTTATACCATCATCATCCTTTACGTAGGAGGATTGAAGCGGAAGGCGTACGATCTCCTGCGGGACTAGCGGGACAGGTGAGACCCCGCAGGCGAAGCCGAGGAGGCTCACCGCCCGCCCGCGGAGTCGTCCGCCTGAAGCGGAAATCCCTTATGATTAAGAAAGCCAAAATCTTTGCGAAAACAGGCAAATAAAAAACAGACGATAGGCGCCTGTTTTTTAAAATATGGATTAAGAAGAGATCTTGATACGGTAGGATAAGGATCGACGGTGAATTTCAGTTTCAATGAGGCGAATAAATTCTGGATTGAGTTTGAGATCTCTTGCTTTGTAATACGATTCAATCAATAGATCATCAGAAAGTTTGCGCACAGTGTTCACCTCCAAAAAGTTATCATTTTTTCAATGTTTATCTCATATAATAGTAAGTTTTAACTTTGTACCATTACTCTACCAAATTCAAACAAACAGAACAAGCGTTCTTGTTATCCACAGCTACAGGTGGATAACCTGTGGTTAAGTTGTTTATAAAGGGTTTATATTCCATAAGTTCTAAGGGGATAATGTGTATAAAGTTATCCACAGACTGAATATAGCTTCATTTTGTCGAAAATTATTTAATAAATATTTGGAATATCCTTCTGTGTTAATGGCTGTTTCCTATAGATTGCTGCTTTGGGATACCCCCGGATACTAAGAGAGTTCTCTCTAATCGGGGAAAGCAGCTCTTTTCTTTTCATGACTATCAGGTTTTTAAGATGATTAGTATCAAATAGCAACAAAGTTTACAAAAAGAGCTTTGTAATGTCACCTTATATTAATACTTTTTCTAAATTAATCTTCTTGAAAGTAATGCCTTCAATCTTAAATGATGTTAGAATAATTCGTTGGCAATTATAAAAATGGTTAATTTTGAATCTAAAGGGAAAATTGGTTATGATTAAATCGGTAGAAACAGAAAGTTAGAGGTGTTAAAACGTGTTAAAATCTTTTTTGCCCAATGAGCAAGTTAAAGACGTTTTTCAAATAAAACCGGAAACGCTTAAGGAGCAGGGAATCAAAGCGATTATCACTGATCTTGATAACACTTTGGTTGAATGGGACAGAGCCCAGGCGACTCCAAAGCTGATTAAATGGTTCAAGTTAATGCAGGACAATGGGATTAAGGTAACGGTTGTTTCCAATAATAATGAAGACCGCGTGAAGCGATTTGCTGAGCCTTTGAACATACCTTTTATATTTCAGGCGAGAAAGCCTATGGGACGTGCCTTTAAAAGGGCAGTCAGGGAAATGGGAGTCAAGAAAGAAGAAGCTGTGGTTGTAGGCGACCAGCTGCTGACAGATGTGCTGGGCGGAAACCGCAGCGGCTTCTATACCATTCTTGTGGTGCCAGTTGCCCAGACTGACGGGTTCATTACAAAATTCAACCGGAAAGTGGAAAGAAGAATCATGAACTTTTTTAAACGAAAAGGCATGATTCAATGGGAGGAAGAAAAGTGACCAAAATTGTATGTACGGGATGCGGAGTCAGCATTCAAACTGAGGATAAGGAGAAGCTTGGCTATGCTCCTCCATCCTCATTGGAGAAGGAAGAGATTGTCTGCCAGAGATGTTTTCGACTGAAACACTATAATGAAGTACAGGATGTTTCTTTGACAGATGATGACTTTTTAAAGATCTTGAATGAAATCGGCAGAGGCGAAGGACTTATTGTAAAAGTAGTCGATATTTTCGACTTCAACGGCAGCTGGCTTCCAGGCCTTCACCGTTTTGTAGGAAATAACCCGGTTCTCCTTATTGGAAACAAGGTCGATTTGCTTCCTAAATCTGTAAAGCCGGCTAAGTTGATTCATTGGATGAAGTTCCAGGCGAAACAGCTTGGATTGAAGCCGGTGGATGTTAAGCTTATGAGTGCTGCGAAAGGGCAGTATATTCAAGAAGCGGTTGAAGCCATTGAACAGTATCGTGAAGGCAGAAGTGTCTACGTTGTGGGATGTACAAACGTTGGTAAGTCCACGTTCATCAATCGTGTCATCCATCATGTCTCAGGTGAAGAGGATATTATCACAACTTCCCATTTCCCTGGTACGACTCTTGACATGATTGAAATCCCCCTGGATGACGGCGAAGCTCTTATTGATACACCGGGTATTATTAACCATCATCAAATGGCCCATTATGTAGATAAGCGGGATTTAAAGTACATTACGCCAAAGAAAGAAATCAAGCCTAAAGTGTTTCAGTTGAATGAAGGACAAACTTTGTTTTTCGGCGGACTGGCTCGGTTTGATTACCTTGCTGGCGGCAGGCGTTCATTTGTTTGTTATCTTTCCAACGAGCTGAACATCCACCGCACCAAGGTAGATAATGCCGATGAGCTTTATCAAAACCATGTGGGAGAGATGCTGCAGCCGTCAAGGAAAGATGATGTCGACGGCTTCCCTGAACTTGTAAGGCATGAATTCAAAATAAAAGAAGGAAAGACCGATGTTGTCTTTTCAGGACTAGGCTGGGTGACAATCAATGACGAGGGTGCCACCATTGCTGCTCATGTTCCGAAAGGCGTAAGTGTTTTCTTAAGGAAATCTTTGATTTAGGTGGACGATTCCCGATGAAAATGTTATATGGTGTAATTGGAAATCCTATTGCCCATTCAATGTCCCCCATCATGCACAATGACGCTTTCCAGGAAAGGGGCATCGATGCACATTATCAGCCGTTTCTGGTGGATAGCGAAGAACTTGAAGAAGCTGTAGGTGCCTTGAAGATTTTAGGCGTCAAAGGCTTTAATGTGACCATTCCCCATAAGCAGGCAATCATTCCGTTTCTGGATGAAGTGGATCCTCTTGCTAAGGCGATTGGAGCTGTCAATACAGTGGTGAGAAGAGATGGCCGCTTTGTCGGTTATAATACGGATGGCATGGGGTTTTTAAGGTCACTGAAGGAGGGCTGTCCTTTTCCTCTGGAAAATAAGAGAGTGCTGCTTATTGGTGCCGGGGGAGCGGCAAGGGCGATCTTTTATTCTCTTGCTGCTTCTGGCCTTGAATATATTGATATTTGTAACCGCACACCGGAAAGAGGAGAAGTGATCATAGAAGAATGTCCATTTGTATGTACAGCCTCTTCTTTATCCTTGACGCAGGCTGAACAAGCCTTGGAGAACTATGATATTATCATCCAGACCACCTCTGTCGGCATGTTTCCTGAAGTAAATGACGTGCCGCTCAAAGTGGACAAGATCAAAAAGGGTGCATTTGTATCAGATATAATTTACAACCCTCCATTGACCAAGATCATCCGGAGATTCCGGGAGCTCGGCGGTTATGGAGAAAATGGAATCGGCATGTTCGTTCATCAGGGAGCGCTTGCCTTCGAACTTTGGACAGGAGTCAAACCAGATTCCGAGCGAATGAAAAATATTGTCCAACAACATCTGGGAGGTTAATATGTTAACTGGCAAACAAAAGAGATTTTTACGTTCAGAGGCTCACCATCTTAATCCGATATTTCAAGTCGGTAAAGGCGGAGTCAACGAAAATATGATTAAGCAAATCAGTGGAGCACTGGAAGCGAGAGAGCTGATTAAAGTAAGCATTCTGCAAAACTGTGATGAAGATAAGGACACCGTGGCAGATGAACTGGCTTCTGGGGCGGGTGCGAATATCGTTCAAATCATTGGCATGACAATTGTGCTGTACAAGGAATCAAAGGAAAACAAAAAAATCGAACTTCCTAGATAAAGGAGGTCCAAAATGGGTAAGCGAGTTGGTTTGTTAGGGGGTACATTCAACCCCCCGCATTTGGGGCATTTAATCATAGCAAACGAGGTTCTGGACCAGTTTGGTCTGGATGAAGTCAGGTTCATGCCGGCGGGGAGCCCCCCTCATAAACAAATAAAAGGAGACACTTCTTCAGAACAGCGCAAAGAAATGGTCATCTGCGCTATAGAGAATCATGCGCGGTTTGTGCTTGAACCAATCGAGCTGGAGAAGGAAGGTCCATCTTATACCTACGAGACGATCAAACTTCTTATTGAGAGAGAACCCGATTCAGAGTTTCACTTTATCATAGGCGGAGACATGATTGACTATCTGCCTAAGTGGCATAAGATCGAAGAATTGTCCCGGCTTATCCAATTTGTTGGAGTCCAGCGAACTGGATATGAGACGGATTCTCCTTATAATGTAATTATGGCTGATGTCCCGCAAATAGAAATCTCTTCGACAATGATCAGAGACAGAATCGCTGCAGGAAAGACTGTGAAGTACCTTATTCCTGAAGGGGTGTCAGATTATATACGAGAGGGGAAACTATATGGATAGAGATCAGGCTTTAGATCTTGTCAGGGCTCAGCTGACAGAACACCGTTATCTGCATACACTTGGCGTTATGGAAACAGCGATTGAACTGGCGGAGCGATACAATGCAGATCGAGATAAAGCTGAAATGGCAGCAATCTTTCACGATTATGCAAAATTCCGTCCGAAAGAAGAAATGAAGAAAATCATTGAAACAGAAGGAATGGATAAACGCCTTTTGGAGTATAACGCTGAATTATGGCATGCCCCTGTGGGAGCTTATCTCGTGAGAAAAGAAGCGGGTGTAGAGGATGAGGAAATTCTGGACGCCATTCGTTTCCATACCTCTGGAAGGCCGGGAATGACAAATCTTGAAAAAATTATATATCTTGCTGATTATATCGAGCCGGGCAGGCGTTTTCCTGGAGTGGATGAAGTGAGGGAATTGGCAAAAGATAATCTTGAAGAGGCATTGATTCTTTCCATCAGAAACTCAATCACATTTTTGATGAAGAAGAACCAGGCTGTTTTTCCAGAGACCTTCTACACATTTAATGAATTAGTTCTAAAAAATAGGAGTTGATATGATGAACAGTAAAGACTTGCTTACAGTTGCATATATAGCGGCGGATGATAAAAGAGCAGAAGATATTGTTGCTCTTGATATGAAGGGCATTTCGCTGATCGCGGATTACTTTGTGATCTGCCATGGTAATTCTGACAAACAGGTTCAGGCAATTGCAAGGGAATTGAAGGAAAAAGCTGAAGAGAATGGACATGATGTGAAGCGTATGGAAGGCTTCGATGAGGCTCGCTGGGTGCTTGTCGATATGGGTGATGTTGTAGCACATGTTTTCCATAAAGAAGAAAGAGGATATTATAAACTGGAAAGGCTCTGGGGAGATGCACCGCTTATTGATGTAAGCAGCGAGATCGAGCAATGAGTTATCAGCAGTTCGCCTACATTTATGATTACTTGATGAAGGATGTCCCTTATGATTCCTGGGTCGAATTCGTCCAGGCCCAGGCTGATAAACACGCAGTCAGCGGCAGGGAGCTTTTGGATTTGGGATGCGGGACGGGTGAGCTGTCTTTGAGGCTTTTAAAAGAAGGGTATTCAGTAACCGGTATCGACCTGTCTGAAGACATGCTCTTCATGGCCAGGGAAAAAGCAGAGAATGAAGGCCTGCAGCTTCCGTTATATCAGCAGGATATGAGTGAACTCCAAGGGTTGGGCAGTTTTGATATCATTTCTATATTTTGTGATTCATTAAACTACTTGGAAACAGAAGAAAAAGTCATCAGTACATTTAAACACGTAAGAGAACACCTGCGGGAGGATGGCTTATTTTTATTCGACGTACACTCCATTTTCAAAATCACTCAGATATTTTTGAATGAGACCTTTACTTATAACGATGAAGAGGTATCTTATATTTGGGACTGCTTTCCAGGAGAAGAGCCAAACAGTGTTGAACATGAACTGACCTTCTTTGTTAGAGATGATGAAACAGGTCAGTATGAACGCATGGAGGAACTCCACCATCAACGGACATTCCCCATTCTGACTTTGGAAAACTGGCTGAAGGAATCAGGATTCGAAGTGATGGACATTACAGCTGATTTCACGGATGTCCCGCCTGGGGATCTCAGTGAAAGGATCTTCTTCACTTGTAAACGAAAATAAGTAAGTATGCAGGACGAAATCGTATAGGATTTCGTTCTTTTTTTTGATAATTAAACATGAACTAACTGCCTGGTGATCAACAGCCGTTTAGTTCTTTAATAAATAATTTCGCATCGTCTCTAAATCCAGCTCCAGAGCCCAAAGTCCGTACCAAGTGGAGCGGACTTAGCCTCTCGGGGTCAAAAGGGCGATAGCGCTTTTTTATAAAGGAATAAAGTTCCCTTAATTAGTAAATAGCACCTAAAACAGCTTAATTAGAGGAAAAATATTCCCTTATTGAACTCAAAATACTTAAAATAAGGTGCTTTTCTGCAAATAAGGGAGAAAACTTCCCCTATTAACCAACAAATTGAGGCCAAGCCTGCAAATAAGAGAAAAAACTTCCCTTATTTTTACCGCTAGTTACTTAATCACAGACATTCAAACTCTAAAAGGTTAGTTGTATCTTACCTCCTGCTGGGGGAATGGACAATCATTCTCCGGTCTGTATCCACAGGAACGGACTTAGCGCACCTCAGGGTCAATACTTGAGAAAAAAGAAAGCCCAATTTCTCTCCAGCTGCTATTTTCCTGCCGGAGCCAAAAGGGGCACTTGTGTAATGAAAGTATATATATCCAGCTTTGAAAGCCCGCTTTTGTCTGCAGGCATAAAGTACTCTGTTTTCTTTTCGAAAAATAAAGGATTTCCTATCCGGTTATAGAATTAGATAATAGTCAGATTCCAAATTGCTTCTTCGTTTCGGAAATATCTTCATCAAACTTTCTGTGAGTGGCTTTAAACAGTTCATGAAACAGACTTCCTATTTGTCCTTCCATGGCAGTTATGCCTTCTCCTGTAACTCCGCCTTTGACACATACCTTCTCCTGCAGGGCATCCAGTGTATATACCTCTTTCTTCAGCAATTCTCCTAATCCAATCAGCATTTCAGAAGCAAGGATAGTTGCCGTCGCTTCGTCTATTTCAGTTTCGCTGACAGCCCCTTGGATGAACTTTCTTGTTAAATAAGTGAAGAAAGCCGGTCCGCAGCTGACAATATCCGAAGAAACCCGTGTGATGCTTTCATCAATACTGACAGGGGTGGAGACGGAATTTAGAAGCTCCCATATTGCCTGCTTCCATTCTTCTGTACATTTTGAGCCAAACGAAAAGAGAGAGACTCCGCTGAATGCCCGGTTGGTGATACTCGGGATGACCCTCATGCTTGAGCAGTCCACAAGAGACTCGATCTGCTCGACGCTCACAGGGCTTGTAATGGATACAATGCATTTCTCCTTAGTGAAATGGTGTTGATTATTTTTCAGGACCTCGAAAATATCCAGTGGTTTGACACAAATAAAAACCACATCAGAGTCTTGAATGACCTTGGCTGGCTCATTATATATGGAAATATCACGATAGTTTTCCCGTAACATTTCTGCCTTGCTTCTTGTTCGATTCACTACATTGAGGTCAGAAGGAGAAATTGCTCCTGACTCAACAAAAGCTTGGATTAATATGCCGCCCATATTGCCTGTTCCCACTATTCCTACCTTCATGTGCTGCCCTCCTTCTAAAATCCATTCTCATGCATGTTTAGCAGCTATCTCATAGGCCCAATTCCTTTAAAGCTGGTGTCCTTAGGCAGTAAAAGGTTACTGAAACGCAAAATATACCCCTGTCAAAAGAGCTTTCCCTTATCATTCCTATGAGCAGTAAATCTCGAATATGCAATTTAAAGGAGAATAATCCATGTTACAGTCGTTTCTGGATAAGTATAAAATTCCGGTCATTATCTTAATCGCAGTTCTAATGGTCCTATTCATTTTGTTGAATGGATCTGGCGGACAAAGTGCCCCTGGAAATATTCAAAATGAGCCATTGCCGATGGAGGATGATCAGGTTCCTTCTGCACATGAAGAAGAGGCTGCCCAGCCTTTGAATAAAGAGATCTTCGTTGATGTAAAAGGAGCTGTTCATAAGCCCGGGATCTATCAGGCTGTTCAAAGTGAAAGGGTGAACGATCTTATTATCCGGGCAGGGGGTTTTACTGAAGCTGCACAAGACACGAGCGTGAACCTCGCGCAGCGGGTTACTGATGAAATGGTAATCTATGTACCGGAGGAAGGGGAACCTGGAGCATTCCCAGCCTCTGTTGCTATTCCTGAAGGAGAAGAGATGCTGGATATCAACCAGGCGGAAGCGTTGGAGTTTGAGAGTCTGCCTGGGATAGGGCCTGCTAAAGCCAAAGCGATAGTTGATTACCGTTCAGAAAATGGTCCTTTTCAAACAATTGAAGAGTTAATGGAGGTATCAGGGATTGGAGAGGGTACTTTTGATAAGCTCAAAGAAAATATCACTGTAAATTGAGAGGCTTCCCTTTGCCCATTTTGTCATTTTCATTTACACTTATCCCAAGAGAAATCGAATAAAGGAGTTTATTTATGCCACGTATCTCATGGAACAATTATTTTATGGCTCAATCCCATTTACTTGCACTCCGAAGCACCTGTACCCGTCTGACAGTAGGCGCAACAATCGTCCGCGACAAACGAATCATTGCAGGAGGCTATAATGGCTCGATTGCAGGAGGGGTCCACTGTGTGGATGAAGGCTGCTATGTGATCGATAACCATTGTGTGAGGACGGTTCATGCAGAAATGAATGCGATCATCCAATGTGCCAAATTCGGTGTGCCGACAGATAATGCAGAAATTTATGTTACCCATTTTCCATGTCTTCAATGCTGCAAAGGCATCATCCAGGCAGGAATAAAAAAGGTGTTCTTTGCGGAAAGTTATAAAAATCATCCCTATGCCTTAGAGCTTTTTGAACAGGCAGGAGTCCATGTAGAACAGGTCCCTTTTGAAGGAAACGGGAACAATGAACAGCAGAGGGACTTGAGCCGGAGCATGTTGAAGAAGCTTGAGGAACTGGGATTAGACAGGGAAGAACTAAGCAAATATAAAATTGACCATGAGAAAGTTTTCAAGGAGTAATTTTTCTTGAAAAAAGGACAACTTATTTATCCAGCACTATCCTGCCTTGCCGGTACTTCACTTGCACTTCACTTTCAATGGGGTGCATTTTTTCTGGCTGTTTTCCTCTCGATCCTCCTCATACGTATACTCCCCACACTGTCACTTGTGTTTACCTTGCTGCTTCTTCCTGCTTCATATTTTCTCGCGTCTATTCAAATAGAAAAGAATGCCACAGAGCTTTCTCCCTATCAAACCAAGTACTCGATTACCTTCAAAGAGAAACCGGAAATTGACGGAGACAGGCTTATGGGACTGGCTGTGGTGAAAAATGGTGAATCTGTTATCCTCCGTTATAAGATTCCTGATGAAGGACAAAAGGATGTGTTGGAGGACATGACCTACACAGGATTAAAGTGTGAGGTTTCCGGCGAACTCAAAGAGCCTGCACAGTCCAGAAACCTTAACAGTTTTGATTATCAAGATTACCTGAACGGAAAACAGATCCACTGGATTTTACAGGTTAACAGCCTTAATGATGATCAATGCTCATACCCAAAAACATCCCTTCTTGAAGAAATGGGAAGGTGGAGGGAAGAAGGGATAGCATCCATCCATCAAAAGTTTCCCGAAGCTGCTGCAGGTATATCTGCTGCACTGGTTTTTGGTGAAAGAGATTTGATTAAACAAGAAACGCTGGAAGCTTACCAGCGTCTTGGAGTCATCCACCTTCTTGCCATTTCAGGTCTTCATGTAGGGATGCTGTTTGCGGCCCTTTATTATATTTTATTAAGGATTGGCATCCCGAGGGAATATGTTCAACTGATTCTGCTTGTGATCCTTCCTTTATATGTTCTGTTGACGGGAGGTGCGCCGCCGGTAATAAGAGCTTCAGGTATCATGTGTGCTGTGATTCTTTCAGGTTTTTTCCGCTGGAAGCTGTCACCTTTGGATGCTGTCTCACTAGTCTTTTTGCTGTATTTATTCATCGATCCATTCGCTACGGAAAATATCGGGTTTCAATTGTCCTTCCTAGTCAGCTTCTCCCTCGTCCTTTCCTCAAACCGTATCTTGGCAGCCTGCCCACAAAAATGGAAACTTATCTTCTTAGTGACAGCTGTATGTCAGGTGTGTTCGATACCGGTCCTTCTATGGCACTTCTATGAGTTTTCTCTTATTGGATTTGTAGTGAACTCTTTTTATGTCCCTTATTTCACGATTATCCTGCTTCCACTCTCTTTATTGTCCTTTCTTTTCATGATACTATTTTCGCCTGCTGCCAGTGTTCTATTTCCTTTCTTGAATGGAGCCGTCATCATAGCAGATTCAGTGTCTCATCATTTGAACAGCCTGCCGCTGATCACATTTTCATCCGGAAAGCCCCCAATTCTTCTTGCCTTCCTGTATATCCTTGCATCCGGATTCTGTTTCATTAAGGCTGAAAAAGCTGCCTGGGGACCCGCATTGCTTCCATTGGTCCTTCTTTTGGTTTTGCATAAACTATCTATTTTTATGAATCCCTATGGAGAAGTCATCATGGTGGATGTAGGCCAAGGGGACTGCCTGATCATCGACCTGCCTTTCAATGAAGGGGTTTATATGATCGATACAGGGGGAGCGGTGATTTTTCGGGAAGAAGCCTGGCAGAAGCGGAGCCAAGAATATTCGATCAGTGCAGACGTGCTTTTGCCGTTATTGAAGAGCAGAGGCATCCAGAGAATCGATAAGTTAATACTGACACATAGTGACTTTGATCACGCAGGAGCAGCCGGAGAATTGATAGAATCGATAAATGTTGGGGAAATTCTCATTACACCAGGTTCTCAGCAAAGTACCGTGATTCAGGACCTTTCTGAAAAGGCAAAACAGTTGAAAGTTAAAGTGAGGTCTGCAGGTGCAGGGGAGGAATGGAGCACTAATAGCGCTGATTTTCTTTTTCTCTACCCATTTGATGATCACTACGTGGGGAACGATGATTCACTCGTGCTGTTTGGAAAAATGGGAGGGAAAAAGTGGCTGTTCACTGGGGATTTGGAGGAAAATGGAGAAGGTGAGTTAATCGAAAAATGGAAGGTGGAAGCCGATGTCCTCAAAGTAGGCCACCATGGAAGCAAGACATCGACGAGCGATTCGTTCCTGGAGACACTGAAGCCTGATATTGCACTCATATCAGCAGGAAAGGATAATAGGTATGGACATCCTGACCCTGAAGTCCTCAACAGACTTAAAAGCCAAGGAATAATAATTTATAGCACTGCCGACTCCGGAGCGGTACATTATAAATATTTGGGCACCAAAGGAACGTTCAAGACAGTTATCCCATAAGATGTATTAAGTTAAAGAAAAGAACAAAAACGGATCGCCCCGCACAGAAAAAGGCGCGTTTTCCTTTAATTCAGTTCGTGCTCTGAAGCTGGATATGGAAAGAAAGTTTAATCCTTAAGAGCTGGCCTATGATTTGCTTTAAAACGAAAAAGGAGTTCGCAATCAGCGAACTCCGTGCATGTTCATTAAGAACCTATGTACTTAATGACTACTGCCATGACGAACAATATGGCAAAGAAACCGAAAGATACGATGAAACCAACGCCAGAATCCACTGCATCATTTCTTTTCGATTGGACATTTTTTTCGAATTCGTTCATAAGTACCCCTCCTATTTCTATCTAAGTATAGATGATTCCCCCAAAAAAATCTATACTTGCACTTTACATTTTCCTTTACTGACAAGAGTTGTCACATATATGTTCACATTGTTGGGTGACACTATAATTACAAGGGAGATACCGCCGGTCAAAAAAGGTTCCTAGGTCTTTTTCATCGGCGTTAAATATAGATTTAGGGGGTGTCCTCATCCTGGGGCGTCCCCTTTCCACTTGTCAAAACTGCAAACCTTTTTTACGATAGTATTATCACATAAAAATGGAGAGTGCAATCTTGGTCATTGATATTTGGAAGAAAATTGAAAATAAACAATTTGCCAGCATATATTTATTATACGGCAAAGAAACATTTTTAATAAATGAAACGCAGCAAAAAATTGTCGGACATGCTGTATCCGAGGAAGAAATGGATTTCAATTTCTCCTCCTACGATCTGGAAGAAACTCCTGTGGAAACAGCCATAGAGGATGCAGAGACCTTTCCTTTCATGGGGGAACGGCGTGTTGTTGTATTACATAATCCCGTTTTTTTGACGGCAGAGAAAACAAAAGAAAAGGTAGAGCACAACATTAAAAAATTTGAACAGTACCTTTCCTCTCCAGCTCCTTACACAATTCTTATCATTTCTGCGCCGTATGAAAAGCTCGATGAACGGAAGAAAATCACCAAATCTTTAAAGAAAGATGCAGAAGTTCTCGAAGCCAAAAAATTGAACGAAAAAGAATTGAAGACCTGGGTGAGGGAACGCTGTGCAGCAAACATGGTCCAGATTGATGAAGTGGCCATCGATCTCCTGGTAGCTCTTGCGGGGACCAATCTAATGATGCTGACAAAAGAAATCGATAAACTTTCCCTGTATGCGAGTGATACAAATCGGATTGATGAAGCGGTCGTAGAAGCCTTGACTGCACGCTCCCTGGAACAGAACATCTTTGCGCTTGTCGAAAAAGTGGTTCAGCGTAAGACGGAAGAGGCTCTAAGGATCTATTATGATTTGTTAAAGCAAAATGAAGAACCCATCAAAATCCTGGCAGTCCTTTCCGGACAGTTCAGGCTGATCTATCAAGTCAAAGAATTGGCTAGAAGGGGATACGGGCAGCAAAAGATAGCCGGCTTCCTGCGTGTCCATCCATTCAGGGTAAAATTGGCAGCCGGCCAGGCGAAACATTTTTCCGATGAGCAGTTGTCTGTGATCATAGAACTGCTTGCCCAAGGAGATTTCGAAATGAAAACCGGCCGCCAGAAGAAGGAAATGATCATAGAATTATTCCTCTTTAAACTCCATGGACAATCGTTGAGTAATGCGAGGTAGGGATTGCTTGGATGTTCCTCTTGGCAGTCGGAATTCGAGCATCACCTCACTGAACATGGAGTTGAGATTTAAAAAAAGCTATATTTCTTTACAAAAAGAAATGCCTTTTACAGTATATTGCTACTTTAAAGGTTAAAGGAATTTTTTTCACTGCCTTTATGACTCTGTTGGGCATGGCGGAAAATCCGCCAAACCATTGTTAAGGGAACTTAAAGGGTAAAAATCCCCTTAACTAATAAATATCAGCGAAAATAGCAATAATAGAGGGGAAAATTCCCCTTATTTTACTCAAAAGACTAAAAAATAGTAACGGGTTCTGTTTTCGAGTGCAAAATAAAAATAATACACTAAAAGGAGTGTCAAATCGCATTGATTTTGCCACTCCTTTTTTGATGATTTAACGGTATTCTTGCTGGTAAATTTGTTCAATTACACATTGCACCCTAAATAGCAAATGACAGAACTTTTTGTTCTTCAAAATTTGTCGCACAATTTCCTATACACTTTCAATCCATATTAATATGAAGGAGAGTTGTTAATTCTAAAAAATCGAGCAATTATTTGATTGGAACGGAAGGTGCGTGACCTCCTGCGGGACTAGCGGGCGTCTAGTTCCAGCACCTAGCCCCTCGGGGTCAAATAACCTCAAGAGAATAAAAGGAAAGAGCACCTTTTTTCTCTTGAGGTTATTTGCCTGTCGGGCCTGACCAAGGTGCTTCCACTTTTGGTGACAGTGAGACCCCACAGGCGAATCTAGCTTCAGCGGCCAGCGACTAGCAGATTTCGGTCTCTCTCCTTGCGATAAGTCATCATCGAATCGCTTACGCTCTTCGTGATTCCTTTATCTCATGCGAGAGCCCTAAAATCTGTACGTCGCTGAACGGCCGCTTCCGCTTTTTATGAAGCCGAGGAGGCTCACCGCACGCCCCGCGGAGTCACGCACCTGGAGTGGAAATCAGTAGACATTGTTTTTGGGTGTGAATCACTCAACAAATAAAAAACGATCTCTCAGTTATGAGAGATCGTTTTTTAAGTGAAAGAAATTAGTTAACTTTTTTCATTAAGCGTGATTTTGAACGATCAGCAGCGTTTTTGTGGATAAGACCTTTTTGAGCTGCTTTATCTAAATGCTTAACTGCTTCGGAAACTAATGCTTTAGCGTTATCATCGTTGTTTTGTGCAGCAGCTTCCGCTTTTTTAACTGCAGTACGCATAGCTGACTTTACAGTTACGTTTTGTGCATTCTTTGCTTCGTTCGTTTTTACGCGTTTGATAGCAGATTTAATATTTGGCATTCCTGTCACCTCCTACAAAGCGATCGAGAATTATATTGTACTCGATTTTTACAATTCCTAAATTTAATCAGAACAAATGATATTTTATCAAATCGCCGTATATATTGCAATACTCTTCGATTGAAAAAGATAATAGAATGAATGAAAGTTCCTCTATGGCGCAAGATAGTGATATGAAGAAAATTCAAGGGGGCTGTCAAGAATGGAAGAAAAACAAACAGTCGATCTAAGCAAATACGCTATTAGAACCGACCTTGCTGTGGAGGCAAGGGAGATGGTGCTTGCAGAGAAGAGTAAAGATGCCGATCAAGCACAGGAGGCTTCCGGGTTAAATGGTGTCATCGTCAATGAACGTGAAATTGATGGTATCAGTGTCTCCCATGTGACCATAACAGAAGAAGGCGAAGAATTACTCGGAAAAAAAGCCGGGAACTATTTAACGCTGGAGGCACATAGTATCAGGCAGAGCCAGGCAGATCTTCAGCAGAAGGTTGAAGAGGTGTTTGCAAAAGAATTCAGTTCTTTTTTAAAGAATAAAGGAATTAGTCCGGATGCCAGCTGCTTGATTGTCGGGCTGGGAAACTGGAATGTAACACCAGATGCACTTGGTCCGCTGGTTTGTGAAAATTTGATTATAACTCGCCATTTATTTGAGCTTCAGCCTGAATCTGTTCGGGAAGGGTATCGGCCGGTGTCAGCACTTGCACCAGGGGTAATGGGCCTTACTGGCATCGAGACGAGCGATATCATTTTTGGTGTCGTTGAAAAATCAAAACCGGACTTCGTTATTGCGATTGATGCACTGGCATCCCGTTCTATCGAAAGAGTCAACTCTACTATCCAGATTTCCGATACAGGCATCCACCCGGGTTCAGGGGTCGGAAATAAACGGAAAGGGCTTGATGAAGAGACCCTTGGAGTCCCGGTTTTTGCGATTGGCATTCCAACCGTTGTGGATGCTGTGACCATCGTAAGCGACACCGTCGATTTTCTCCTTAAGCATTTTGGCAAAGAGTTAAAAGAAGGAGATAAACCATCCCGTGCCCTTTCACCAGCCGGCATGACATTCGGCGAAAGAAGAAAACTGACAGAGGAAGACCTGCCTGAAGAACACCATAGAAAAACATTCCTTGGGATAGTCGGCACTCTTGAAGATGAAGAGAAAAGAAAGCTCATCCATGAAGTGCTTGCGCCGATCGGACACAACTTGATGGTGACCCCTAAAGAAGTGGATGTTTTCATAGAAGACATGGCCAACCTCGTGGCAAGCGGATTGAATGCGGCGCTGCATCAAGCCGTGAATCAAGGGGATACAGGATTTAAAACTCATTGAACGTATAAGCATAAGCCCTTTGGCTTGTGCTTTTTTAGTTGCTTTTTAATTGAGAACTATATCCAGTTGAACTCAAAGAGAAAATGATGTCCCTGGCGGCGGCAGTATTGTATATCATAAGGAAAGATGTCCCTTGATTAGTGGTGAAAATCAATATGTTAGTCAATTTCGCCCTGGATCTATAGGCTTCAAGATACTCCCTGCATTAAAATCTGCTTTTCTCCGAGCATCTATTTTCCGGTTCTACTTTTTCTATCTCTATCATATTTTGTACTAGAGTCGAGAAGGAAGGGTGGAATAATGAAGTCGTATAAGTCGTCCAATTATGTTGTAGCAGTGAATCTATCGACAATAGTTAAGGGGATCCTGGCGTTTGTTTTTGGCCTTCTTTCGATTTTTTCTTTATCGGGTATACTCACATCGCTCAAGCCTGAATACAGGATCAGCTCAAGTTCTGTGAATCATGCAGCTGAAAATGTTTCTGGAGCGATGTTATATAATCTTTTCACTATGGAAAACCGGGCGTTCAAGGCGGCAGACCCGGCGGAAGAAGAGCTGCCTTCCATGTCCAATCTGATTTTCAGGCTGGCTACCAATGTCAGTTTCGAAGATCCCCGTAGTTTTCTCGGAAGGGAGCTTCCTGGCTTTTCAATATTCGACTCAGAAATTCTGGTTGCAGGGGAAGGTACTGATTTTACAAATATGCCTTATGAATCCGTCCCGCCGGCTGAAGCGCTTAATTCAGAAAATGATGCGCAGCTGCAGAACACGGAAAAAATAGAAAATCCTTCTTCCAGTGATAATCCGGATAACAAGGGCCAGACAACTGGCGATAAGAAAACAGTGTATCTCTACTTCACACACACAAGGGAATCTTATCTTCCTTACCTAAAAGATGTAACAAATCCCAATTTAGCTCATCATTCGCAAATAAATGTCACGAAAGTTGGAGATAAATTAAAAGAAGAACTGGAAAACAGGGGTATCGGCACAATGATAGACAAAACGGATGTTATAGCGAACCTGGATAAGAAAGGGCTCGATTATTGGTATGCCTATCAGGAATCCCGGCCGGTCGCACAAGCAGCGATGGCAGGAAATAAGGATTTGATCTATCTGATTGATATCCACAGAGATTCACAAAGAAAGGATATCACCACTGCCAGCATCAATGGCCAGCCATACGCAAAACTAGCATTTGTAGTTGGAGCAGAACATCCGAACTATGAAAAAAATCTCAAGATTGCAACTGAACTTCATAACCAGCTTGATTCAAAGTATAAGGGAATTTCCAGAGGGGTTTTCGTTAAAAAAGGCAGCGGGACCAATGGAAAGTTCAATCAGGATCTGACCGGCAATTCTCTGCTGGTGGAGTTCGGGGGAGTTGATAATACCTTTGAGGAGCTGAACCGGTCGTCCGCGGCATTGGCTGATGTGTTCTCGGAATATTACTGGCAGGCAGATAAAGTCGGACATGTCATTTCAGCTCCTGCGTCCAGTCAATGATCAATATTAGAAGAGGATGAACAAAATGAGAGGATTCGTACTGAAAAGCATACTGCTGGTTTCCATACTATTCGTCGGAGTTCTAATCGGAATGCAGAAAGCAAATGACGGGATCAGGGATATGAAGGGGTATGACCAGGATGGGTTTGGTACACCACTGACAATATCGGAAGACGAGACAGGGAATATCGAGGCCTCCCTCTTAGGGCAGGAAATGGGAAGTGCCTCTATTACCGAGAAAAAAAAGAAGCTCGAGGAAATGAAAAGCTTTAATTTTTTTTCGGAAATAGGGAAATCTGTAGCAGGGGCAGTGAAAAGCATTACTGAAAAGACAGTCGAATTTGTTTCATCGTTGATATGAAATTAAGGGCGCTGCGGCGTCTTTTTTCTTGTTTAGAAATGATTTTTTTGACTTGTGCAGAAAAGCGGGGATCTGTTCGGCTCTCAAGAAGAACTTTAGAGGGCACTTAGACGCAAAGTGTTGCAGGTGTACATAGTGCACGTTATGAGAGAAACCAGAAGGACAAAACAGAGCCGCAGGTATCCCTCGGGGGAGTCATGGAATAGGCTCTACCAGAATCTCAAGGGAATACTCTAGAGACCACCGCTGAACCTGAAAGCATCCAGCGGTGATACTAGGATACGAGAAAACTCCGTGCCGGGTACAAAACCACCTGACTGCCACATTTCCAAGCACTCTCATGGTTATGATTGAATATTGCTATGTGTACTGATATAATTCAAAATAGTGTACATGCGTCGATTAACAGGAGTTGAAAGTAATGAACCGTGAGGAAAAATTAAAACGACAACAGAAAATACGTAACTTTTCTATCATTGCTCACATAGATCATGGAAAATCTACTTTGGCAGATAGAATTCTTGAGAAAACAAAGGCATTGACTGCCAGAGAAATGAAAGAGCAGCTGCTTGATTCAATGGACCTGGAAAGGGAACGTGGAATTACAATCAAGCTGAATTCTGTTCAACTAAAATATCAGGCAAAAGATGGGGAAGAATATATCTTCCATTTGATTGATACACCTGGCCACGTCGATTTTACCTATGAAGTATCCCGAAGCTTGGCAGCATGCGAAGGTGCAGTTCTTGTCGTCGATGCGGCCCAAGGAATTGAAGCCCAGACGCTTGCCAATGTTTACCTGGCACTAGATAACAACCTGGAAATTCTGCCGGTCATCAATAAAATTGACCTTCCAGCAGCAGACCCGGAACGCGTAAGGCAGGAAGTGGAAGATGTCATCGGGTTGGATGCATCTGAAGCAGTCCTTGCTTCAGCAAAAGCGGGAATCGGCATTGAGGATATCCTTGAGCAGGTAGTTGAAAAGGTTCCTGCGCCAACAGGGGATCCAGATAAGCCTCTGCAGGCTCTGATCTTTGATTCTCTATATGATTCTTATCGGGGAGTCGTTGCTTATATCCGTGTTATGGAAGGTTCAGTGAAGGTCGGCGACAAGATCAAGATGATGGCAACCGGCAAGGAATTCGAAGTCAATGATGTGGGAGTGTTCACTCCAAAAGCGACTTCTACTAAAGAATTGACTGTCGGAGATGTAGGATACTTAACGGCTGCCATTAAGAATGTTGGGGACACACGTGTCGGTGATACCATTACAGGCGCGAAGAACCCTGCAGATAAGGCTCTTCCTGGATACAGAAGGCTTAATCCGATGGTTTATTGCGGATTGTATCCGATTGATTCGGCAAAGTACAATGACCTTCGTGAAGCCTTGGAAAGACTGGAGCTTAATGACTCAGCCCTTCAGTATGAGCCGGAAACATCTCAGGCACTTGGATTTGGTTTCAGATGTGGATTCCTTGGACTGCTCCATATGGAGATCATCCAGGAACGTATTGAACGCGAATTCAAGATCGATTTAATTACAACTGCCCCAAGTGTTATTTACAATGTGCTGCTGACAGATGGCGAAGAGCTTAAGGTCGATAATCCTTCCATGATGCCTGACCCGCAAAAGGTCGAGAGTGTTGAGGAACCTTATGTTAAAGCCACAATGATGGTGCCGAATGACTATGTTGGAGCTGTCATGGAATTATGCCAGGGCAAACGGGGAAATTTCATCGATATGCAGTATATGGATGAAACCCGCGTTAACATTGTGTATGAAATCCCTTTGGCTGAAATCGTCTATGATTTCTTTGATCAGTTGAAATCAGGTACTAAAGGATATGCTTCATTTGATTATGAACTCATAGGCTATAAAGAATCCAAACTTGTGAAAATGGATATTCTTTTGAATGCAGAGCAGGTTGATGCTTTAAGCTTCATCGTCCATAGAGACTTTGCGTATGATAGAGGAAAGATTATTGTTGATAAGTTAAAGGAACTCATCCCGAGACAGCAGTTTGAGGTTCCTATTCAAGCAGCAATCGGCCAGAAAATCGTGGCTCGCTCCACGATCAAAGCCATCCGTAAGAACGTACTCGCTAAGTGTTACGGTGGAGACATTTCACGTAAACGTAAGCTTCTTGAAAAGCAAAAAGAAGGTAAGAAGCGAATGAAGCAGGTTGGTTCTGTTGAAGTTCCTCAAGAGGCGTTCATGGCCGTCCTGAAAATGGATGACGACGGCGGCTCTAAGTAAGATTTTTAACTAAAAATTCTAGATCTCGATTATTAATAAGACAAATGGGGGGGATTGCTTGTGTTCAGAGCAGGCCCCCCCTTTCTCTATCGGGATTTAATAAAGGTAGTGAAAACATGATACGTTCAGCATATATTCATATTCCCTTCTGCCACCATATCTGCCATTATTGTGATTTTAACAAGGTGTTTATGAAGGGGCAGCCGGTGGACGACTATTTGGCTTCGTTAGATAAAGAAATGAAAATGGGAATTGAAAAATACCCTTCAGAGAAATTGTCGACGATTTTTGTTGGAGGAGGAACACCGACAGCCTTAAATGCATCGCAGCTCGAGGTTTTTTGTAAAAGCATCAATGCATCCCTTCCATACTCAAAGGATGAGGTAGAGTTTACTTTCGAAGCTAATCCAGGTGATTTGACCAGCGATAAATTGGAAGTGCTGCATGATCATGGTGTGAATCGTTTAAGCTTTGGAGTTCAGTCCTTTAATGATGACCTGCTTGAAAGGATCGGCAGGAATCATAGAAGCAAGGATGTATACACTTCCATCGATGCCGCCAGGAAAGCAGGGTTTGACAATATCAGCATTGACTTGATTTATGCCTTGCCTGGGCAGACAGTTGAGGACTTTAAGCACACTCTGAGGACGGCTTTAGAATTCGATCTTCCTCATTACTCAGGATATTCTCTCATTATCGAACCGAAAACGGTATTTTATAATTTAATGAGAAAAGGAAAATTGTCTTTGCCTCCACAAGAAACGGAAGCAGAAATGTACAGTATATTGATGGAAGAAATGCAGGCTGCAGGGATCAATCAATATGAAATCAGCAACTTTGCCAAAAAGGGATATGAGAGCAAGCATAATCTTGTTTATTGGGATAATGAAGAATACTACGGTTTTGGAGCGGGTGCTCATGGATATGCCGAGGGAAACCGGTATAGCAATTTCGGTCCCTTGAAAAAATATATGGAGCCCCTGGCTGACGGAAAGCTGCCGATTATTGAGAGCCATGAACAAACGAAAGCTGAAAAGATGGAAGAAGAAATGTTCCTGGGTCTGCGCAAGACAGAAGGAGTATCTGTAGCCCGATTTACAGAAAAGTTCGGAGAGAGCCCGATGACGGTCTTCAAGGAAGCGGTCGAAGAAATGGTGAAGAAGGAATTGCTGACTGTCGAAAATTCATATATCCGTTTAACCCAAAAAGGAAAGTTCCTTGGCAACGAAGTCTTCCAGGCCTTTTTGGGAGTGATATAAAGTATTAGAGTAAAAACAGGCTATAACCTGCTGGCGTATTGTAAGGGTATTGTTTAGAGGCTCTTTTCGTAAACTTTGTTGCTATTTGATATGAGGTTCATTCCGTAAAATGACGTCATCATTCATTGGAAGCATCTTGGTAAGCTAGAAAGAAGAGAGCAGCTTTGTGAAAACAGCTTTTCTAAAAAATTGCAGCTATTAAATGCTTATTTATTTCCCCCTCTTACGTAGAAGGATTGGAGCGGAAGGCGTGAGACCTCCTGAGGGACTAGCAGGAAAGGCTCACCGCACGCCCCGCGGAGTCGCGCACCTGGAGCGGAAATCCATTATTTTTAAAACAGCAATTTAAACGGTTAATTGAAGTTAAAGGTGCTTGATCCAGCGCTGCTCCTTCCTAAGGCGGTTAAACTCAAAAAAATGTAAACCCGCCTTTTTTTCTCTTGAGAACATTTGCCTGTCGGGGCTGRTCARGGCGCTTACGCTTTTGATTCGTCCAGCTTCAGCGCCTAGCCCCTCGGGGTCAAATAACCCTCATCGAATAAAAGGAAAGGGCGCCTTTTTTTCGATGAGGAACATTTGCCTGTCGGGGCTGATCAAGGCGCTTACGCTTTTGATTCGTCCAGCTTCAGCGCCTAGCCCCTCGGGGTCAAATAACCCTCATCGAATAAAAGGAAAGGGCGCCTTTTTTTCGATGAGGAACATTTGCCTGTCGGGGCTGGTCAGGGCGCTTACGCTTTTGGTGGTAACTATTACAGAAAAAATTGACGACGAAACGATTTGTTCTAATTGACATCTCTTAGCTGATTTGATAATTTATTATTAGATTTAGCACTCATTTAACGAGAGTGCTAACAGAGGTGATGAATGTTGTTAACAGATCGACAGTTGCTTATACTTCAAGTAATCATTGATGATTTCATCCGGTCTGCACAACCTGTAGGTTCGAGAAGCTTGTCTAAAAAGGAAGAGATATCCTTCAGTTCCGCTACAATCAGGAATGAGATGGCAGACTTGGAGGATTTCGGTTTTATCGAGAAGCCTCACACATCTTCCGGACGGATTCCATCAGAAAAAGGCTACAGATATTATGTGGACCATCTGCTTTCCCCTGTTCAGCTTGCGAAGAAGGATGTCAAAACAATCCGTTCCATTTTTGCTGAAAGAATTTATGAAATGGAAAGGGTTGTGGAGAGATCAGCCAAGATTCTTTCCGAGCTTACTAATTATACGGCCATTGTTCTTGGCCCTGGGGTTAAGGAAAACAAACTTAAGAAAATACAGATCATCCCTATAAACGACGAGACAGCCGTAGCCATTATTGTGACCGATACTGGGCATGTCCAGAATCGCATGTTCACAATACCGAAGGCGGTCGACTCTAATGACCTGGAGAAGCTGGTCAACATATTGAATGACCGCTTAGCCGGTGTGCCGATGACAGAGCTTAATGATAAGATTTTCAAAGAGGTGGCACAGCTTCTTAAGCAGCACATTCATAATTATGATTTGATGCTTCATTCATTGGTGAATACTATGGATTTGCCGGCGAATGAGAAAATCTTCTTCGGCGGTAAAACAAATATGCTCAATCAACCTGAATTCAATGATATCCACAAGGTCCGCCTGCTGTTGAACATGATCGAACAGGAGGATGGCATCTATGATATGATCAAGCATCTTCCGAACGGCCTTCATGTGAAAATCGGCAAGGAAAACAATGTTTCAGCGATGGAAGACTGCAGCCTCATTACCGCTTCCTATTCTGTGGCAAATGAGAAGGTGGGCTCGATTGCCATACTTGGACCGACAAGGATGGAATATTCGCGGGTGATCAGCTTATTGAACTTTTTAAGCGAAGATATGTCCAAGGCGATGACGAAGCTGTATCAAAGCTGATTCGTGTGGATATATTGATAAAGGATATCGGGGCCGGAACAAAGCGGTTTGCTGGGATGGTCCCCCGATATAGAACTTGAAACACTTGGTGAAAGAGGGGCAATCCCTCAGCTTTTTAAGGAGGTGAAAGGAATGGCAGAAGAAACGAACAACAAAGTTGATCAGGAATTGAATGGTCAGCAAGAAGAAAGAACCTCTGAGGGTACTGAAGAAGAAATCTTCGCTGAAAGCCTGGAAGGACAGGAAGGTGAGGAGAAAGGTCAATCTCCGGAGGAAACACAAATTATTGAACTGCAATCAAAGTTGGATGAATCCGAAAGCCGTTACTTGAGATTGCGTGCCGATTTTGATAATTTCCGCCGCCGTGTTAACTTGGACCGTGAGGCGAATGAAAAATATAAAGCTCAAAGCATCGTAACGGAATTGCTTCCGGCAATCGACAACTTTGAGCGTGCATTAAATGTTGAGCCCGATAATGAACAGACAAAATCCTTGCTTCAAGGGATGGAAATGGTTTATCGTAGCTTAGTGGAAGCACTGAAAAAAGAAGGTGTCGAGCCGATTGAAACAGTCGGGCAGGAATTCGATCCTCATCTGCATCAAGCTGTTATGCAGGGAGAAGACGAAAACTTCGGTTCAAACATTGTGACTGAAGAGTTCCAAAAAGGTTACAAACTGAAGGACCGCATTATTCGACCTTCAATGGTAAAAGTGAATCAATAATCTTACATACAGTTTATAAGGAGGTTTTTCTCAATGAGCAAAATTATCGGTATTGACTTAGGGACAACAAACTCATGTGTGTCTGTCCTTGAAGGCGGAGAACCAAAAGTAATTCCTAATCCGGAAGGCAACCGTACAACTCCTTCCGTTGTAGCGTTCAAAAATGGAGAAATGCAGGTTGGTGAAGTGGCAAAACGCCAGGCAATCACTAACCCGAATACAGTCATCTCCATCAAGCGCCACATGGGAACAGATTACAAGGAAAAGATTGAAGACAAAGAATATACACCTCAGGAAATCTCTGCAATGATTCTTCAGCACTTAAAAGGGTACGCAGAAGATTATCTTGGCGAAAAAGTGGAAAAAGCGGTCATTACTGTACCGGCTTACTTCAACGATGCAGAGCGTCAAGCTACTAAAGACGCAGGTAAAATTGCAGGACTTGAAGTTGAGCGTATCATTAATGAACCAACAGCGGCTGCGCTTTCTTACGGTCTTGATAAAATGGAAGAAGATCAGACGATCCTTGTTTACGATCTTGGCGGCGGAACATTCGACGTATCCATTCTTGAGCTTGGCGACGGAGTGTTCGAAGTACGTTCAACTGCCGGTGACAACAGACTTGGCGGAGATGACTTTGACCAAGTGATCATCGACTATCTTGTAGAGCAATTCAAGAAAGAAAACGGTATTGATTTGTCTAAGGATAAAATGGCGCTTCAACGCCTTAAAGATGCTGCTGAAAAAGCGAAAAAAGATCTTTCTGGTGTAACTTCCACTCAAATTTCACTTCCGTTCATCACGGCTGGTGAAAACGGACCTCTTCACTTGGAAGTGAACATGACTCGCGCTAAATTCGACGAGCTTTCAGCTGACCTTGTAGAACGCACTATGGGACCTACTCGTCAAGCAGTGAAAGACGCAGGCCTTTCTGCAAGTGAAATCGACAAAGTTATCCTTGTCGGCGGATCTACACGTATCCCTGCTGTTCAAGATGCAATCAAGAAAGAATTAGGAAAAGACCCACATAAAGGCGTTAATCCTGATGAAGTAGTAGCTATGGGAGCAGCAATCCAAGGCGGAGTATTAACAGGGGATGTAAAAGATGTTGTCCTTCTGGATGTAACTCCATTATCACTTGGTATCGAAACAATGGGCGGAGTATCCACTAAGCTGATTGAGCGTAATACGACGATCCCTACATCGAAATCACAGGTATTCTCTACTGCCGCAGATAACCAGAATGCTGTTGATATCCATATCCTTCAAGGTGAAAGACCGATGGCAGCGGATAACAAGACTCTTGGACGCTTCCAATTGTCCGATATCCCGCCTGCACCACGCGGCGTACCGCAAATTGAAGTTAAGTTTGATATCGATAAAAACGGAATTGTAAATGTTTCTGCGAAGGACCTGGGTACAGGAAAAGAGCAAAACATCACAATCAAATCTTCAACTGGCTTATCTGAAGACGAAATCGAGCGCATGGTTAAAGAAGCAGAAGAAAATGCTGATGCAGATAAACAGCGTAAAGAAGAAGTTGAACTTCGCAATGAAGCAGACCAGCTGATCTTTACAACGGATAAAACAATCAAAGATCTTGGCGATAAAGTAGAAGAAGCTGAAGTCAAGAAAGCTGAAGAAGCTAGAGATGAGCTAAAAGAAGCTATTGAAAAGAATGACCTGGAAGAAATCCGTACGAAGAAAGATGCTCTTCAGGAGATCCTTCAAGGCCTTTCTATGAAGCTCTATGAAGAAGCTGCTAAAGCACAGGAGCAGGCTCAGGGAGCTGAAGGCCAGGCAGGCGGAGACGACGATGTTGTCGATGCTGAATATGAAGAAGTAAAAGACGACAAGTAATTTTCAACTTCATATAAATGGCCAGGGAAAGTCAAAGTCAGGTCTATCTTGACTTTGGCTTTTTCTTTGGTACGGCAGTTTAGTTTAAACAGAGTTGCTTTTAAACTTTCAGTTGACACACATTAAAAATGGTTTGGGAGAGCGATATAAACTACAACTTCTTAAGCAACGATGATGACTAAACATAACTGCTTTAGAATGATAAGTGATGAAATTTAGCAATAACATTTTTAAAAGGCTTTTTTTCATGATGCTTTTCTGTGTTCTTTGGAATCATGGTTGATTGAAGTGGAGGGGGCTCACCGCCCGCCCCGCGGAGTCACGCACCCGTAACGGAAATCACCAGATCATTGTTACAACGGAATGGAAAATTATAATCAACATTAGGGTCATCCCCTCAATTTTTTAATTAATATTGTGAGGGGCCCCCTTTTAATGTTAAAATAACCTTTATGCATAAGGAATCGGGAGTGTTGTATTGATGAGTAAACGGGACTATTATGAAGTTCTCGGCGTGGAAAACGGCGCCTCAAAAGATGAAATCAAAAAAGCATACCGCAAACTCTCAAAAAAATATCATCCTGATATTAATAAAGAAGCGGATGCAAATGAAAAGTTTAAAGAAATCAGTGAAGCCTATGAAGTATTGAGCGACGAACAAAAACGCGCACAATATGATCGTTTTGGCCATACAGACCCTAACCAGGGCTTTGGCGGCGGGGGTGACTTCGGCGGCGGCTTCGGAGGGTTCGAAGATATTTTCAATACCTTCTTCGGCGGCGGCGGGGGACGCAGACGTGACCCTAATGCCCCAAGAGCTGGAGCTGACCTGCAATATACAATGAGCGTCACTTTTGAAGAAGCAGTATTTGGGAAAGAGACGGATATTGAAATACCGAAAGAAGAAGAGTGTGATACCTGCGATGGTTCCGGAGCAAAACCGGGTACCAAGCCGGAAACTTGTAAACACTGTCAAGGAACCGGTCAGTTGAATGTGGAGCAAAACACTCCGTTTGGCCGTATCGTGAACCGCCGGGTATGCCACCACTGTCATGGAACCGGTAAGTTCATTAAAGAGAAATGTAATACTTGCGGAGGAAATGGAAAAGTTCAGAAACGCCGCAAGATTCATGTGAAAATTCCTGCAGGTATTGATGAAGGCCAGCAGCTTAGAGTTTCCGGACAAGGCGAGCCGGGAGTAAATGGAGGCCCTCCTGGAGACTTGTATGTGGTTTTCCATGTAAGATCTCATGAATTCTTTGAACGCGACGGAGATGACATCTATTGTGAAATGCCAATTACTTTTGTCCAATCAGCATTGGGCGATGAGATTGAAGTACCGACTCTGCATGGCAAGGTGAAACTGAAAGTTCCTGCCGGCACCCAGACAGGTACAAAATTCAGGCTTCGCGGCAAAGGTGTTCCAAATGTAAGAGGATATGGTACCGGAGACCAGCACATTCGTGTGAAAGTGGTAACACCGACCAAACTGACAGATAAGCAGAAAGAACTGCTTCGTGAATTTGCGGATATCACTGGTCAGGTCCCGGATGAACAGCATGAAAGCTTTTTTGATAAAGTAAAACGGGCCTTTAAGGGCGAATAAACAGGAACGGAGTTGGTAGATTCAATGAAATGGTCAGAAATCAGCATACACACAACAAATGAAGCGATCGAACCGATTTCAAATATTCTTCATGAAGCAGGAGCCAGCGGAGTGGTGATTGAAGATCCATTTGAATTAGAGAAAGAGCGTGAAGACATTTTCGGAGAAATCTACCAACTCAACCCTGATGACTTTCCTGAAGAGGGGGTCATTGTGAAGGCCTATCTACCTGTAAACAGCTTTTTGGGAGAAACAGTGGATGAAATTAAGCAAGCCGTCGATAATCTAGTGAAGTATAATATCGATATTGGAAGAAACCAAGTTGAAATATCGGAAGTGAACGAGGAAGAGTGGGCCACGGCTTGGAAGAAATACTATAATCCGGTCAAAATCTCTGCTCAATTCACGATTGTCCCTACGTGGGAGGAATATGAACCTGTCCATAGCGATGAGCTTATCATCGAGCTTGACCCTGGCATGGCTTTCGGTACAGGAACCCATCCCACAACCGTCATGTGCATACAGGCTCTCGAGAGGACAGTGAAACCTGGTAATCATGTTATTGATGTCGGCACTGGCTCAGGAGTATTGAGTATAGCTTCAGCTATGCTTCAGGCTGAAAAAGTCGAAGCCTTTGATCTTGATGAAGTGGCTGTCAATTCTGCCCGGATTAATACAAAGCTAAATAAAGTTCACGATAGAGTCACAGTAAGTCAGAATAACCTGCTTGATGGTGTTTCTCCAGGAGCAGATGTCATCGTGGCAAACATCCTGGCAGAGGTCATACTTAAGTTTACGGATGAGGCTGCAAGACTACTGAAGCCTGGCGGATATTTCATCACTTCTGGAATCATCGGACAGAAAAAGGAACTCGTTAAATCTGCAGTCCTGGAAGCTGGATTCCAAGTAGAAGAAGTCATGCTGATGGAAGACTGGGTTGCCATCATCGCCAAGAAACCCCAATAAACGTCTTATAAAGGGTGAACACCTATGCAAAGGTATTTTATAGACCAGCAGTTTAAAGAAGGAAGTCCCATTATCATAGATGGAGAGAACTTTCATCATATTGTACGAGTGATGAGAATGTCTGAAGACAGTTTGTTTTACATTGTCTTTCTCAACGGTGAATCGGCAAAAGTAAAAATAGAAACGATTTCCAATGACTGGCTCGAAGCAGGGATAGTACAATGGGAATCAGACGAAAAAGAAATGCCGGTGAAGATCACTATCGCGAGCGGACTGCCAAAAGGGGATAAGTTGGAGTTGATCATCCAAAAAGGGACTGAGCTTGGAGCAGTGGAATTTGTCCCTTTTACCGCAGATCGCTCAATTGTAAAATGGGATGAGAAGAAAGCGAAGAAGAAAGTGGAACGCTGGGAAAAAATCGCCAAGGAAGCAGCAGAACAGTCCCATCGCCGCTATGTCCCAATGGTGCATTCCCCTGTTTCATTAAAGAAGCTGATAGCCTTGGCTTATGACTATGAATATAAAATCGTGGCTTTTGAAGAGGATGCCAAGACAGGTGAGCAAAGTAATTTGGCAGGCGTCCTCAAAGCAGCCAGGCCCGGTGACCGTATATTGGCTGTTTTCGGTCCCGAAGGCGGTTTGACTGAAAAGGAAGTCGATACACTTAAACAGAATGGATTCCTTTCCTGCGGGTTGGGCCCAAGAATCATGCGTGCAGAAACGGCTCCCTTTTACTTGCTGTCTGCCGCGTCTTATCAATCTGAATTAATGAGGTGAAAAATATGCCAACAGTAGCTTTTCATACCCTCGGTTGTAAAGTGAATCACTATGAAACAGAGGCTATTTGGCAATTATTTAAAGAACAGGGCTACGAGCGCCTGGAATATGAAAACACATCGGATGTATATGTGATTAACACATGTACCGTTACTAATACGGGCGATAAGAAAAGCCGTCAGGTTATCCGCCGTGCCATCAGGAAAAATCCTGATGCCGTCATTTGTGTTACAGGGTGTTATGCACAGACGTCCCCAGCGGAAATCATGGCGATTCCCGGAGTAGACATTGTGGTTGGAACTCAGGACCGCAGAAAAATGCTGGAGTACATTGAGCAGTTCAAAGATGAAAGACAGCCGATCAACGGTGTAGGGAACATTATGAAAAATCGCGTGTATGAAGAACTTCAAGTTCCCGCTTTCACTGATCGAACTCGTGCCTCCCTGAAGATTCAGGAAGGGTGTAATAACTTTTGTACATTCTGCATTATCCCATGGGCAAGAGGGTTAATGCGCTCCCGTGATCCGGAAGAAGTTATACGTCAGGCTCAGCAGCTTGTTGATGCAGGCTATAAAGAGATCGTCCTGACCGGTATCCATACAGGAGGATACGGTGAGGATATGAAAGACTACAACCTGGCAATGCTTCTTCGCGATCTTGAAGAAAAGGTAACGGGGTTGAAGCGTATCAGAATTTCGTCCATTGAAGCCAGCCAATTGACAGATGAAGTCATCGAAGTCATCGACAACTCCAACATGGTTGTAAGACATCTTCATATTCCTCTGCAGTCAGGTTCAAATACCGTGCTGAAACGAATGAGAAGGAAATACACGATGGAATTCTTTGCTGAAAGAATCGAGAAGCTGAAAAAGGCTCTGCCAGGCCTTGCTGTGACTTCTGATGTAATCGTAGGATTCCCAGGTGAAACGGAAGAAGAATTTATGGAAACATACAATTTCATTAAGGAGCATAAGTTCTCTGAATTGCATGTTTTCCCCTATTCCAAGCGTACAGGAACACCTGCTGCAAGGATGACAGATCAAATAGATGAAGACATCAAGAATGAACGGGTCCATCGTTTAATACAACTGTCAAACCAGCTGGCTAAAGAATATGCATCCCGCTTTGAAGAAGAAGTTCTTGAAGTTATACCTGAAGAAGTTTATAAAGAAGATCCAGCAAGCGGGCTTTATGTTGGTTACACAGATAATTACCTCAAAGTAGTCTTTCCTGCATCCGAGGAAATGGTTGGCAAACTTGTGAAAGTAAAAATCACAAAGGCCGGCTATCCGTATAATGAAGGACAGTTCGTCAGAGTCCTGGAAGAAGAAAAGACAACAGCAGTAAGCTGATAAAACAAACCGGTTCATATAGTTGAGCCGGTTTTTCTTTTGATGTGAAGCCATTTCAAACACACTTGAATTCACAGTGTGTTTGAAATGGCTTCTGCAAATTCCCGTTTGGAACATTACAAGTAAAACCTGTAAGTATCTTTGAATCGTTTTAAATTTTGTAAAAAACCATATTGATTAGTTTTCCATTTAGCTGTACACTAAGTAGGTATAAGAAAGCGCAAACATTCTTCATATTTTTTTGCACATTAGTGCAAACGGTTGCGCGTTAAATAATAAATTAAAAAAATCTTTTCGTATGAGGTGTTTTACATGAAAAAAATTTGGTGGAAAGAAGCCGTTGGCTATCAAATATATCCCCGCAGCTTTCAGGATTCGAATGGAGATGGAATCGGTGACTTGCAGGGAATGATTCAAAGACTTGATTATGTTAAGGATCTGGGTGTTGATGTCATTTGGATCTGCCCTATGTATAAGTCACCAAACGATGATAATGGCTACGATATCTCTGATTACCAGGATATCATGGAAGACTTCGGCTCAATGGAAGACTTTGACCTTCTTTTAAAGGAAGTACATGCAAGAGGAATGAAGTTGATCATCGATTTGGTCCTTAATCATACAAGTGATGAGCATCAATGGTTCATTGAATCCCGCTCCTCTAAGGAAAACGAAAAACGTGACTGGTATATTTGGCGTGATGGGAAAAAGGACAAAGAGCCGAACAACTGGGAAAGCATCTTCGGCGGTTCTGCATGGGAGTATGACGAGAAAACAGATCAGTATTTCCTGCATGTATTCTCTACTAAGCAGCCTGATCTGAACTGGGAGAATGAAGACGTTCGCGAAGCTCTCTATGATACGGTAAACTGGTGGCTTGATAAAGGGATCGATGGATTCAGGATTGATGCCATCAGCCATATTAAAAAACGTGAGGGCATGCCGGATATGCCGAATCCTGATAATAAGAAATATGTATCTTCATTCGATATGCATATGAATCAAAAGGGTATCCATAAGTTCCTTCAGGAATTCAAGGATAAAACCTACGCCAATTACGATGTTATGTCTGTCGGGGAGGCAAATGGAGTTACAGCCGATGAAGCTGAACTTTGGGTAGGTGAGGAAAACGGAAAAATGGATATGATATTCCAATTCGAGCACCTTGGCTTATGGGATGCAGAAACAAATCCAGATCTTGATATCGTTGAATTGAAGAAAGTGCTGACCCGCTGGCAAAAAGGTTTGGAAGGTGATGGGTGGAACGCTTTATTCATTGAAAACCATGATAAACCGCGAGTTGTCTCCACTTGGGGCAATGATGAAGAGTTCTGGAAAGAAAGTGCCACAGCCATGGCAGCCATGTATTTCTTAATGCAGGGAACACCTTTTATCTATCAAGGACAAGAAATCGGCATGACAAATGTCCAGTTTCCTTCAATAGATGACTATGATGATGTAGCCGTTAAAAACCTTTACAAGCTGAAACTTGAAGAAGGTGTTTCTCATGAAGAAATTATGGAAATTATCTGGGCGTCTTCAAGAGATAACAGCCGTACACCGATGCAATGGACAGAGGAAGTAAACGGAGGTTTCTCAAAAGGAAACCCTTGGATGAAAGTGAATCCTAACTATAAGAGCATCAATGTAGAGGCTCAGTTAAAAGACGAAGACTCTATCCTTTCTTTCTATAAAAAAATGATTGCCGTAAAGAAAGACAACGATATTTTCACTTATGGCATCTATGACTTGCTTCTTCCAAACCACGAGCAGATTTATGCCTATACAAGGACATTAGAAAATGAAAAAGTTCTTGTACTGACCAATCTCTCTACTGAGAACGCTGAAGCTCCTCTGGAAGATTTGACTGTCGGATCAGAAGGATTGATGTTAAATAACTATTCCGTAGAACAGCACAGCGGTATATCAAAAGTGGCATTAAAACCTTATGAAGCAAGAGTTTACCGGCTGGCTTAATGAGATTCCTCTGCAGGATTGTGCTCTGCTTTGCGGAATGTGCTTCTGCATAGGAAAGAAATCAAACACTTTTAATAATCTTCAACTTAAAAGAAGAGAACGTTTAAAAAAGATCAGGCACACTCCTGATCTTTTTTTCTGCTTAGAAAAAAATTGGCTCAGTGTAAAGCGCTTAACTATGTTACCCACATCCAGCTTCAGCGCCTAGCTCCTCGGGGTCAAATAACCCTCAGAGAATAAAAGGGAAAACCGCCTTTTTTTCTCTGAGGAACATTTGCCTGTCGGAGCTGATCGAGGCGCTTCCGCTTTTGATACATCCAGCTTCATCGCCTAGCTCCTCGGGGTCAAATAACCCTCAGAGAATAAAAGGGAAAACCGCCTTTTTTTCTCTGAGGAACATTTGCCTGTCGGAGCTGATCGAGGCGCTTCCGCTTTTGATACATCCAGCTTCATCGCCTAGCTCCTCGGGGTCAAATAACCCTCAGAGAATAAAAGGGAAAACTACGGGTTCTGTTTTCGAGTACAAAATTAACAATTGCATATTAAAAGGAATGTTAAACCGCATTGATTTTGGCACTCCTTTTTGTTGATTTAAGGGTAATCTTGCTAGTAACTCTGTTCAATTGGTAATACAAAATGTACCCTAAATAGCAAATGACAGAACTTTTTGTTCTACAAAATTTGAGGCGCAATTTCCTATACACTCTAAATCCCAATACTAATAAATAGGAGAGTAGTTAATTATAAAAAAATCTAACAATAATTTGATTGGAACGGAAGGTGCGTGAACTCCTGCGGGGCTAGCGTGCGTCTAGTTGCAGCGCCTAGCCCCTCGGGGTCAAATAACCTCAAGAGAATAAAAGGAAAAAGCGCCTTTTTTTCTCTTGAGAACATTTGCCTGTCGGGGCTGTTCAAGGCGCTTCCACTTTTAATGACAGGTGAGACCCCACAGGCGAATCTAGCCTCAGCGGCCAGCGACTAGCAGATTTCGGTCTCTCTCCTTGCGATAAGTCATCATCGAATCGCTGTCGCTCTTCGTGATTCCTTTATCTCATGCGAGAGCCCTAAAATCTTTACGTCGCTGAACGGCCGCTTCCGCTTTTTATGAAGCCGAGGAGGCTCACCGCACGCCCCGCGGAGTCACGCACCTGGAGTGGAAATCAACAGACATTGTTTCCGGGTACGAATCACTCAACCTTTTCTTTAGCCAATTAGAAGTTTGTACTTCAAAACAGAACCCGTTAAGGAAAGACCGCCTTTTTTTCTCTTTGGAACATTTGCCTGTCGGGCCCGATCTAAGCGCTTGCGCTTTTGTTTTTTTGGACACAATATAAGCAGCCTTAGATGAATTATTTACTTAAAAAGTTCGTATATTCACCGAACCTTTGTTAGAATAAAGAGGTACGGACAACCTGTTGGAGGAGTGTTATTCATGGAAAAAAATATTGCAAAAATGATCGATCATACATTATTGAAAGCGGACTCAACGAAAGACCAGGTAACAAAAATCTGTGAAGAAGCAAGAGAATATCATTTTGCTTCTGTATGTGTAAATCCAGGCTGGGTAAAATATGCAGCCCAATTGTTACAAGGGACGGATGTAAAGGTATGTACAGTAATCGGTTTTCCATTGGGGGCGACTACATCTGAAACAAAGGCATTTGAAACGAAGGATGCAATTGAAAAAGGCGCAACGGAAGTGGATATGGTTATCAATATCAGCGCGCTTAAAGACGGCAACGACGAATTGGTAAAACAAGATATCCAGGCAGTGACAGCAGCAGCTAAAGGAAAGGCTCTGACTAAAGTCATCATCGAAACAAGCCTTCTGACTGATGAAGAGAAAGAAAGAGCATGCAGGCTTGCGGTTGAGGCAGGGACTGACTTTGTTAAGACATCCACAGGGTTCTCAACTGGCGGAGCGACAATAGAAGATATCAAGTTAATGAGAAAAACGGTCGGACCGGATATCGGTGTGAAAGCATCCGGCGGTGTAAGAAGTGTTGAAGACGCGAAAAACATGATTGAAGCGGGAGCTACCAGAATCGGCGCCAGCTCCGGAGTTCAGATTGTCCAAGGATTAACTAGTGATTCTGACTACTAAGATGAAAAGGCCATCCGCTTAACCGGACGGCACTTAAAATCTATTGAATTTTGTAATCTGCTTGGTTATTACCAAAGATAAAGTCAACTATCCTTCCTTAAATAGGAAGAAAAGTTGACTTTTTTCTTTGAAAGCCATGTATGTGCTGCTCTCTATACTACATCAGCTTTAGAATTTTTAATGATTTTAGGAACGTTTGCCTGTCGAAGCTGGGAGGGTCCTTGTTCATTTAGCTGTTTGAAAAGACACTGATTCAATCCGCTGACCGATAGCACTTACAAATGTTGTTCAGTATTTTAGATAGTAAATAGAGGAAAAAAGTTCCCTTATTTACTAAAATACACTGACCAAAGCAAAAATAAGGGAATATAGTTCTCTTATTTATCTTAAAACAATAAAAAAATGTGCTCTTTTATCATATAAGGGTAAAAAGTTCCTCTATTCACCCCGAAGTGAGCTTGTATTAGCGATTAAGGGAAAAAGTTCCCTTATTTAAACCGCCGCGTACCCAATTAATGAAAGGACACGCTTCTTTCGCTATAAAGCCCCTTCCATCAGGCACACAACCAAGTGGAGCTGGCTACTTGAACGGAATCAGCGGCCGCCTTTACCGGGCAGTATTTTTTTGCTGCTCAGGCTTAAGAGTTTAGTCTGATATCCTTGCAGCTCATGATAAGAAAGAAAGCCTCTGCTCTCCTGTATACGATTAGCCGAAACTTTGACAATAACAAGCATTCATCTACAATACTCACCTTAATTCGTTAGCATGAAACTTTTCAATAAGACTTGCAAAATGACCTGAGAAAGGAAGGACAAGAACGGAACATATGACATTGAAGGCAAGGCTTGCATGAGCAAGCTGTAATTCAGGATTAGCTGAGGCCCATTTCACCATTTCACCCAGCTCCTCAATAAACGGAAAGAATATCATCACTCCGGCAACGTTAAGCCATATGTGTGCATAAACAGTCAGCTTCGTCGCTTTTCCGCTCCCGATTCCAGCTATATAGGAAGTTACACAAGTACCAATATTTGCACCGAGCATGATGGAAATGCCGGCAAAAATCGTTATTATGTCCGCATCAACAAAACTCATGGCGATGCCTGTAATGACTGTGCTCGATTGCACCAATCCTGTTAAAATCGTCCCCAGCAAAACAGAAAAAAGTGCTGACGCATTAGAGCGCTCCATAAGTGAGTGAATAAAAGCCTGGCTCGATAATGGCCTTGCCAGTTCTTCAAATCCATTCATGCTCACAAAAATTAGCGAAAGTCCAAGGAATGTAAGAGCAAGTGCCCGGGTACTTGGATAGGGAAGGATTAGAAGGAGCAGTGAACATCCAAGCAGAGGGAGACTCAAAAAGCCGATATCCAATGAAATAATCTCCAGTGTCAAAGTAGTTCCTATGTTTGTACCCAGGATGATCCCAATGGACTGCCTGAAACTCAAAATACCCGCTGAAACAAAGCCTATTGTCAAAACCATGACGGCAGAACTGCTCTGCAGTACTCCAGTAACCGCAATGCCTATGAGGAATCCCTTCCAAGGTGCATCAGTCCACTTTGAAATCAATTTAGTCATTCTCTCTCCTGCCAGATTATATAATCCGCTTTTCAGCCAAAACATACCAAGCAAAAAGCTTCCAATTAATAGAAAAAAGATAAGTAAACTAAGCATGACCTGTCCCCCCTTTCTTAACTGTATTAGGAATAAAGAGCATACATGTCTATTTATACAAGCAATTCGTCAGAAATTGTTGACCTTCTGAAGGGCTTATATTATAATTGCAAAGTGAATGGATTTAAATATCCATACAGAAAGATTACTTTCTGTAAAAGTCTGCACTTAACAGCAGAAAAGTGAAGGGCAGCCAGGTTTGTCGGATGTCCGCAGCGGCTTTGCCGTTGCCAAGGTCTTTACTTTACATGTAAGTGCAGTGTTTCGGAGGGAGGGAAAGAGAGATGTCAAAAACAGTTGTTCGTAAAAACGAATCGCTTGAAGATGCTCTTCGTCGCTTCAAACGTACAGTTTCTAAAACAGGAACTTTGCAAGAGTACAGAAAGCGCGAATTCTATGAAAAGCCAAGCGTAAAGCGTAAGAAGAAATCTGAAGCAGCCAGAAAACGTAAGTTCTAAGAGAGGGTGTAGATATGAGTCTTCTCGATCGTTTAAATAATGATATGAAACAAGCTATGAGGAATAAAGAGAAAGAAAAACTTTCTGTTATCCGTATGTTGAAAGCAGCATTGCAAAATGAGGCTATTAAGCATGGAAAACAGGAGCTTTCTCAAGATGAAGAGTTGACTGTCCTTTCTCGAGAAGTCAAGCAACGCAAAGACTCCCTCCAGGAATTTCAAAACGCAGGCCGTGAGGATCTCGTTGAGAAAATTCAATCGGAACTGACTTACGTCGAAATATATATGCCTGAACAGCTGTCTGAAGATGAAGTATCGTCCATCATCAAGCAAGCCATCGATGAAACGAATGCAACGTCCAAGGCAGATATGGGTAAGGTGATGGGGGCTATCATGCCTAAAGTTAAAGGGAAAGCTGATGGAGCTCTCGTCAATAAACTTGTTCAAAATCATTTATCGTAAACATGAAAATGAGAAGCGGTCTTCCGCTTCTCATTTTTTTTGGAATTAGACTTTGGGACAGGGGTATGGAAAATTTGTAATTACTCTCATATGCTTTGCACTAAGTAGCAGTAGCAGAAATCTTTTTGAATTTGCGAACCTGTGTATCCCCTTTTTAAAGGGTGGTATATCCTGCTTGAAATACGTAAGTATATAGATGAGGAATGAGGAAGAGTCACTTAATAACGGCTGGCTGATTTTTTTCACAAAAAATGAAACCTTTTTTTATCTCAATCGTACATAATATAGGATAAGTAATTATAATTTTTTCTTGATAGGCCGAAAGGGGTGAAATCTTGAAATTATTAAGACAGATTTATATAGGCGGTTTGATGCTGCTTCTCGCTGTTTCCTTGATAGGATCGATGCCTTTTAATACTAAAGCTCAAGGGGAAGGTGAAATTGTTTTTGTCATCCCGATTGAAAAAGAAGTGGAAAAAGGTTTGCACGCATTCTTGAGCAGGGGAATAGCTGATGCCCGGGAGGCGGGTGCCGATACGATTGTTTTCCAGATTGATACACCTGGAGGATTGGTCGATGCGGCAGGAAATATCGCAAAGCTTCTTGATAGTACAGAAATAGAGACGGTCGCTTTCGTCGATAATCGAGCCTTGTCAGCAGGAGCATTCATTGCCCTTCATGCTGATGAAATTTACATGGTGCCCAATGGAACAATGGGGGCAGCTGCCGTCATTGACCAAGCCGGTAATTCTGCTGATGAGAAAGCTCAAAGCTATTGGCTTGCAGCCATGAGAAGTGCCGCTGAAACCAGCGGCAGGAATCCGCAATATGCTCTCGCCATGGCTGACAAAGATGTCGACCTTCCTGAAGTTGGTGCAGCAAAAGGTGAACTGCTTACTCTTGATGCGAGAACAGCAGAGTCCATTGAGTACTCTGAGGGCACTGTGAGTAACATGGATGAGCTGCTGAAGGAAATAGGCCTTGAAGACGCAGAAGTTATTAGCGTTGAAGAAACGTTTGCTGAGAAACTCGCCAGGTTCATAACCAATCCGGTTGTGGTTCCTATTCTTCTTTCCCTGGCTAGTCTTGGGCTGGTAATAGAGCTTTATTCTCCGGGCTTTGGTGTGGCAGGCTCCATAGGTCTTGCGTCACTGCTGCTGTTCTTCTATGGACACTTGGTTGCCGGACTGGCAGGATATGAAACACTGATTCTGTTTGTCATTGGTGTCGGTTTGATAGTCGCTGAATTTTTTCTTCCCGGAGGCATTGCCGGGATACTGGGTTTAGGTGCCATTATAGGAAGTATTCTGATGGCAGGAGGCGATGTTGTCGCTATGGGTACATCCCTTTTGATAGCAATGGCTGTCGCAATCATAGCAATGGTGGTGTTTGTAAAGGTGTTTGGTAAAAAGATGAAGCTGTTCAATAAGATAATCTTGAAGGATTCCACCAGCACGGAGGGTGGATATGTCTCTAATGTCAACCGCCTGGAACTGATCGGGGCAACAGGGGTAACGAAGACAGCTCTGCGCCCTTCCGGAACAATTGTAATTGAAGATGAAAGAATCGACGCTGTTTCAGAAGGCGGATTCATCGGTCAGAACAAGCCGGTAAGAGTCGTTAAAGTAGAAGGCTCGAGAACGGTAGTAAGAGAAATCGAATAATTGAAACATAAGTGGTTTAATTCGAAGGAGGAAAAGGAATGGTTCTAGATCCAAGTACAATATTAATTTTAGTAGCCGTCGTAGCCGGACTCATAATACTGGGTGTCCTGTTTACATTCGTGCCGGTGATGCTGTGGATTTCAGCAATTGCTGCCGGAGTCAGAATTAGCATCTTTACATTGGTGGGGATGAGATTAAGAAGGGTTATTCCAAGCCGTATTATCAACCCTCTGATCAAAGCGCATAAAGCCGGGCTTACGGTAACCATAAACCAGCTGGAGAGCCATTATCTTGCAGGCGGTAATGTAGACCGTGTTGTGAATGCTTTGATTGCTGCTCACCGTGCGAATATTGAGTTGACATTCGAGAGAGCTGCTGCAATCGACCTTGCCGGCCGTGACGTGCTTGAAGCGGTCCAAATGAGTGTAAATCCTAAAGTGATCGAGACTCCTTTCATTGCCGGTGTGGCTATGGATGGAATTGAAGTGAAGGCAAAAGCACGTATTACCGTAAGAGCCAATATCGACCGCCTTGTCGGTGGTGCTGGTGAAGATACGATTGTTGCCCGTGTAGGGGAAGGAATTGTCTCAACAATTGGTTCTTCAACTAATCATAAAAAAGTCCTTGAGAACCCTGACATGATCTCTCAAACGGTCCTTACCAAGGGTCTTGATGCTGGAACTGCCTTTGAAATTCTATCGATCGATATTGCGGACGTGGATATCGGGAAAAACATCGGTGCCGAGCTGCAGACCGAGCAGGCTGAAGCTGATAAGAATATTGCACAGGCCAAAGCGGAAGAGCGCAGAGCCATGGCCGTAGCGAATGAGCAGGAAATGATTGCGAAAGTCCAGGAAATGAGAGCGAAGGTAGTAGAAGCAGAAGCGGAAGTACCTCTTGCAATGGCAGAAGCTCTTAGATCTGGAAACATTGGTGTCATGGATTATATGAATTATAAGAATATCGATGCCGATACAGAGATGAGAGGCTCTATCGGCAAATTGACAGGTGATAAGAATGAAGAGGGCCAAGATGAATAGATCTTCTCTTCTGAGAAAGGGGATCTTTTTATGGAAAATCTGATATTTCTTGTTATAGCCGGGCTCGTCAGTATGCTTTTCAACAGGATGAAACGGGACCCTTCCGACCAGGATCCGTGGTCTCCCCGGCCTCAGCGTCCTGAATCTGATACCGGCCCCGTATGGGAAGAAGCCGCGAATGATCTCGAGAACGCCCTTGACAAAGGAGTCGAAACGATTCAAACACAAGGAAAGAACAAGTTCCTCGAGAAGCAGGAAGAGGCCAGGAAACGCATTTCAGACTTGAAGTCTCAAGAGCAAGTCTATAATCAGCGTGCCGAAAGTGTGAAAGTAAAAACACGTAAATCTTCTCTGGGAAAGAAGGCTGCCAGAGTAAATCTCAGGAACCTGGGAAGCGATGATCTTGTTAAAGGGATCGTTTTATCAGAAGTACTGGGGCCTCCAAGGGCCAAAAAACGAAACTGGCGGGGCTGAAAATAAAATAACAGTGATGAAACCCCCTTTTATCTCATAAATATGAGATGAAAGGGGGTTCTTTTTGTATGGCGAAAAAATGGTTTCAAAAGGCGCGCCATTGGATGACCAAAACAATGGACCTTCCGGAAGATGTCATGATGGACCTTCCCCGCATCACCATGATTGGACAGATTCATATTTATATTGAGAACCACAGAGGGCTTTTGACCTTCACAGATGATGAAGTACGCCTGCTCCTTAAACAAGGACAGCTCCTGATAAAAGGCCAGTCTTTTGTTATAAAGATGATTCTCCCAGAGGAAATTCTGTTGGAAGGGAAAATTGTGGAAGTCGTTTATCTCGAACAGTAACGGAACAGGAGGGTTTGACTTGAAGAACCAGTGGATTACATTTTTTACAGGCAAAGTGCTTGTTAAGGTTGAAGGGCAAGGCATTGAAAGATTTATCAACGAAATGACACGGTCCAAAATAGCGGTTTGGCAAGTGAAGAGAATGGGCGAACAGACCTTCACCTTTTACCTATCCCTCAATGATCTACATAATTTCAGGCGAGCAGTCAGGAAGTTTGGCTGCCGTGTCACTTTTCTAAGAGGACAAGGGTCTCCTTTTCTGTGGAAAAGAGCATTGAAAAACAGTGGTTTCCTGCTGGGCGGGATTACATTTTTCGTATTGATCCTGCTTTTATCCAACATGGTCTGGGGTATAAGCATAAAAGGGGCAAGCCCTCAAACACAATATGAAATTGAAAAGCAGCTTCAAGAAATGGGGATCAACAAGGGAAAGTTCCAATTTTCCATCCCTGATGTGGAGAGTATACAGCGTGAGCTTTCCAACCGCATGAACAATATTACATGGGTTGGTGTGGAGTTAAAAGGGACAACTTACCACTTTCAAGTGGTGGAAAAAAACGAGCCGGAAACTGCAGAAGAGATCGGCGCCAGAAATTTAGTAGCAAAACAGAAAGCGGTCATCAAGGAAGTTTTTGTAGAAGAAGGCATGCCTATGGTCGAAGTAAATGATCATGTGCAGAAAGGCCAGCTGCTGGTTTCTGGTCTAATCGGAAAAGAGGATCAGGAAAAGAAGGAAGCCGTTTCGGCAAAAGGCGTTATTCGCGGTGAGGTGTGGTATAAAACTAAAGTGGAGCTGCCGCTTGAAACGGATTTTGAGGTGTTCAGCGGCAATGAAAAAGTAAAACATTATATTTCCTTAGGGAATTTCCGGTTACCCATCTGGGGTTGGGGAAAGATAGAATATAAAAACAGTGTAGATGAACAGGATAAACACAAAGTGAAGTTTCTGAAATGGGAGCTGCCTGTAACCTATATCGAGAAAACTGTGAAAGAAAAGGAAGACGTGACAAGGAAATACACAAGAAAAGAGGCCGTTGTAACGGCAAAAGAGTTGGCAAGGGATAATTTGAAAGCTGAACTTCCAGAAGACGCGGAAGTTACCGGTGAAAAAATTTTACACGAACAGATTGAAAATGGTAAAGTAAGGTTAAACGTACACTTTAAAGTAATAGAAGACATAGCTGTCGGACAACCAATTATTCAAGGAGACTGAGTAATGTCAGATGAACTGAAAACCACAAACATTCAACTTGATAATCCAAATGAAGCGATTGCACTATTCGGCGTTTCAGATTCACATTTGAAATCCATGGAAAGTGAATTATCTATTTCCATAGTGACCCGTGGAGAGTCCGTTTATATTTCAGGGGAAGAGCAGGCTGTTTCAATAGCGCAGGAAATCCTGAACAAGCTTCTTGTTGTCATCCGCAAAGGAATCAATATCAGCCAGCGTGATGTCACCTATGCACTGCAGATGGCGAAGCAGGGGACACTGGAGTACTTCGAAGACTTATACAATGAAGAGATAACAAAGAATGCAAAAGGCAAACCTATACGCGTAAAAACACTGGGTCAGAGACAATACATCCATGCGATACGTAATAATGACCTTGTTTTTGGAATCGGTCCTGCCGGTACAGGGAAAACCTATTTAGCGGTCGTTATGGCTGTACATGCTTTAAAGAATGGCATGGTCAAAAGAATCATTCTTACGAGGCCGGCAGTCGAAGCCGGAGAAAGTCTCGGTTTTCTTCCTGGCGACCTGAAAGAAAAGGTCGATCCATATTTAAGGCCGCTGTATGATGCCCTGAACGATGTGCTCGGTGCTGACCACACCCAGCGGCTGATTGAACGGGGAACCATTGAGATTGCTCCCCTGGCGTACATGAGGGGGAGAACACTGGATGATGCCTTTGTCATTCTGGACGAAGCGCAGAATACGACCCAGGCACAGATGAAGATGTTTCTGACCAGGCTTGGGTTTGAGTCAAAAATGATCATCAATGGAGACCGGTCCCAAGTTGACTTGCCCAAGGGAGCGCAATCCGGCCTGGTGGCAGCGGAAAAAATCCTCAAAGAAATCAAAGGGCTGTCATTTGTTTATCTTGAGCAGACAGATGTTGTCCGCCATCCGCTTGTTGGAAAAATCATTAATGCCTATGAAAAAAATTCTATGTAAACACTGCTGTCTGCGGGGATTTCCTACAGGCAGTTTTTTTATAATATGGAGCTGGTAAATAAATACAGAAGCGAAAATAGAGGGTGCAATCCTCAACAAAAACTGTTATCATTTTACATAATTAATTGAAAAATTCACCTCTATACATAACTTGAAACCAGCCGGGAGGATTCTGATGAAGTTTCAGCCTTATATCAATAAGATTCGTTCGATATTGAGCTATAAAGTTTTTACACTTCTTATATTTGTCTTACTGGGTTTATTGCTTTATGGAGTTCTTTATGGAAATGTCAAACCCGAGAAGTATGATGTTAACGTTTTTGAAATTGCCGATGTGACAATCAGATCTCCTAAATTGATCAAGGATGAAGAGCTGACACAGAAGAAAAGGGAAGAGGCTGCTGATGAAGTGCCCAATCAGTATACCCGCCAGCAGGATGTGGTGGAGAACCGGGTAGCCCTCATAGATTCGATTTTTGAGATCATTAAAGATGTAGGGAAGGGAACGGCCGCTTCACAGGCTGAGGAGCCGGCCGACGCCGCTGAAGAAACAGAGGCTGAACCTGCGGTCGAGGAAAAACTCGCTGATCTCAAAGTCCAGCTGACCAAGAACGCTAATGTAAGGGAAAATATTACCCAGAGTATTCCGGACAGCATTTTTCTCACTCTGCTGCAGCTCAGTGATGATGAATTGCAGCGTGTCAAAACGACGGTTGTTTCCCAAATTAAGACAACCATGAGCGACAAAATTTTTGAAGAAGATATATATGCAGTCAATGAAAGAATCGATACAAGGATAAGGGCGCTTAATCTCCCTCCCTCCATGATTGAAGCAGCTGTATTCTTGAGCAGGTTTGCGGTTATCCCAACTGAGGTATTCAATCAGGAACTGACGCAGCAGAAGAAGCAGCAGGCGATGGAAGAAGTGGCCCCAGAAGAAATCATAGAAGGGGAAGTCATTGTCCAGCAAGGGAAGATGATAACCCACGAGGATTACAGGCAGCTGGAGCTTCTGGGACTGCTTTCATCTGAAACTCCAATCAAGCCGTTTATCGGACTTGGCATTTTTGTTGTCCTGGCCATTGGAGCCATTTATTATCACTTCCATAATTGGGATCTCCCTGAAGAAAGAAAACAGAACAGGCTTATCCTTCTCAGCCTTGTTTTCGTCATCAGCCTCATCCTGATGAAAATCACTGCCTTGATGAAGGAGCTCGATTTGGACAGGGTGGGATTCCTTTTCCCGGCTGCACTGGCGGGCATGCTGATCCGAATCATGCTTAATGAAAGAATTGCCATGCTGATGGTCATGATCCTTGCCGCATGTGGAAGCATTGTATTTCATTACGAGATTTCAGGAGCAATCGATATAGAAATGGCCATCTATATCATGTTCAGCGGACTTGCGGGGGTTTTGTTTCTATCAAGCCGGAAAAACCGCACGAATATTTTGCAGGCGGGGTTGTTTGTATCACTTGTAAACGTCTTGATCATCTTATTTCTTCTCTTTTTGCGCGGTGTCACTTATAGTAGCATGGAATACACTTATTTTGTAGTGTACGGGTTCGTTTCGGGTATCGGTTCTGCCGTGCTGGCAATAGGGTTTCTGCCATTTTTTGAAGCAGGCTTCGGAATCTTATCCGCAATGAGGCTGGTGGAGCTGTCGAATCCGAATCATCCACTCCTGAAGAAGCTTCTTACTGAGGCGCCGGGGACTTACCATCATAGTGTAATGGTTGCCAACCTGGCTGAAACAGCTTGTGAAGCCATAGGGGCAAATGGCTTGCTTGCAAGGGTGGGATGTTATTATCATGATGTAGGCAAAACTGTCAGGCCCCACTATTTCATTGAGAATCAAATGAACACCGGCAATCCGCATGATCACCTTCCTCCTGAAAGGAGCAGGGATATTATCATTCATCATGCGGCCGATGGAGCAGAGATGCTGCGGAAGTATAAGCTTCCCAAAGAATTCATAGATATTGCTGAGCAGCACCATGGAACGACCCTTCTAAAATTCTTTTACTACAAAGCTTTAAAAGAAAACGAAAATCTGGATGAGGATTCTTATAGATATCCGGGACCAAAGCCGCAGACAAAGGAAACAGCTGTCATCAGCATAGCGGACAGTGTGGAAGCTGCAGTGAGGTCCATGAAGAGCCCCACCAACGAAGAAATTAAAAAGCTTGTGGACAGCATTGTGAAGGACAGGCTTCAAGACGGCCAATTCAATGAATGTGATATAACCCTCAAGGAATTGGATATAGTAAAGAAAACATTGTGTGAAACGCTGAATGGAATTTTCCACTCAAGGATTGAATATCCGGAAGCAAATAGAAAGGAGCTGGCACATGAATCTTGAAATAGATTTTCTTGATGAAACCGATCAATTAGTTGAATCAGACAGAGAACTTGTACAGAGTCTGCTGAATTATGCAGCCGGTCAGGAAAGTGTCGAGCCGGCAAGTGAATTGACGTTATCCTTCGTGACGAACGAGCGGATAAAGGAGATCAATAAAGAATATCGTGATAAGGACCAGGCAACTGACGTAATATCTTTCGCCATGGAAGAACTTGGTGAGGATGAGACGAAGATTATCGGGGATGGGATTCCGCGTATCTTAGGAGATATCATCATCTCTGTAGAGAAAGCAAAAGAACAGGCAGACGAATACGGCCATTCTTTTTCAAGGGAATTGGGCTTCCTGGCACTTCATGGCTTTCTCCATCTGCTGGGGTACGACCATATGAATAAGGAAGATGAAAAAAGGATGTTCGGAAGGCAAAAGGAAATCCTTGATGGATACGGACTTCAAAGATAAACCTTCAAGGAGAAGGAAATTCCTGGGCTCCTTTAAATTTGCTTTCAAGGGCATCAAGCTTGTTTTTGCAGAAGAGTTAAATTTCCGTGTGCATTTTATGGCCTCCCTAGCAGTAGTGGCTGCAGGATTTGTGCTTTCAATTTCCTTGCCGGAATGGATTGTTGTCATCCTCCTGATCGCGGGGATGTTTGCCTTGGAAATGCTGAATACGGCTGTTGAACGGACCGTAAACCTAGTGACAAAGGAATACCATCCACTGGCTGGACAGGCCAAGGACATAGCGGCAGGAGCTGTCCTGTGCTATGCCCTGGGAGCCGTTGTCATCGGTATGATCATATTCCTGCCAAAGCTGTGGGAAATCATACAATGAGATGAAAGATTGCAGAGGATTCCTTTGCAATCTTTTTTTGTAATGCCGGAAAATGATGTCAAGGTCTTACATTAAAGATGATATTACTGCTTTTCAGCGTAAAAGTGTAGTCAGCTAAAAGTAAATTGTTTCTCTGCGTTTTCATAATACAATTTAGCAACATTATTCACTGAGGCACTCTTCAAGCGGCTGCTCATGACAGGTCTTCTCTTCACACTTTAAACATGTCTTAGCAAAGGGCTATCCATCCATTCTAAAGTTACCCAGCTTTCATATTGCCTGTCCATTTGACCAGTTTGCTTCTTCCAGTATTTTCAGACACGGGTATAGAACTGAAGAACAAAATGTTTTATAACGAAATGAAAATATTTTTATTTAACTAGGTTATTTTTTGGTGCTGAAAAGGGCAATCCAGTGTATTTGCATATCTAAATTTCAAGCTATCCTTCAGCAGCACATGAGATTCTCTCTTGTTGGTACATTTGACAACACCTGGACGAAAGATCACTATTCCTATTAACGCTGAGATATTTTGCAATATAAAGGTTTTGTAACCGATTTCTTTGGAGGAAATTTGAATTCTAAGTGATAGTTGGATAAAATGGGTTAACACACATGGTAAGGGTGTCCATTTGTGAGAATTATCTAACTATTTTATAACAATACAGTAACAGCCCATTTTTTTTTACGTAAGATGTAGTAAAATAGAAAGTGGGTACCAAAGGAGATCAAATATGAAAAATGAACAATTAATCGCAGAAGCTAAAATAGCAAGAGATAGAGCTTATGTACCTTACTCTAAGTTCGGTGTTGGTGCTGCACTTCTGACAGAAGATGGTAAAGTGTACCATGGCTGCAACATAGAAAATGCCGCATACAGCATGTGTAACTGTGCTGAGAGGACAGCGCTGTTCAAAGCTTATTCTGAAGGTGACAAAAAATATACGAAAATGGCAGTGATTGCCGACACCAACAGACCGGTACCGCCCTGCGGCGCATGCAGGCAAGTGATATCAGAACTTTGTCCCTCTGACATGGTAGTGGTTTTAAGTAATCTAAAAGGGGATATACAGGAGTTAACAGTAGCAGAAATATTGCCAGGAGCATTTTCACCGGAGGATTTAAATGAGTAATAATGATCAACAAGTATACAAGTCAGGTTTTATATCCATCATCGGAAGACCAAACGTAGGAAAATCAACTTTTCTTAACCGGGTAATCGGGCAGAAGATTGCCATCATGAGTGATAAGCCTCAAACAACACGCAATAAAGTCCAGGGAGTTTATACGACCAATGATTCTCAGATGATCTTTATCGATACACCCGGCATCCATAAGCCAAAGCATAAACTTGGGGATTTCATGATGAAGATTGCCCAGAATACTCTGCGTGAAGTGGATATTGTATTGTTCATGATTAATGCGGAAGAAGGGTATGGCCGCGGCGATGAATTCATTATCGAGAAACTGAAAGGTGTGAAAACACCCGTATTTCTTGTCCTGAACAAAATCGATCAGCTTCATCCGGACGACATCCTGCCGCTTATAGAACAATACAATGCTCTGCATGATTTCGCAGCTGTTGTTCCGATATCCGCTCTTGAGGGGAATAACGTCGAAACCTTGGTTTCGGTAATCCGAAAAGAACTGCCGGAAGGTCCTCAATACTATCCTGCAGACCAGGTAACAGACCATCCTGAAAGGTTCATCGTCTCAGAACTCATCCGTGAAAAGGCTCTTCATCTAACACGGGAAGAGATTCCCCACTCACTTGCAGTGGTCATCGAAAAGATTTCCACGAGAGACAATGGCAATGTCATCGATGTAATGGCAACCATAGTAGTGGAACGTGATTCCCAAAAAGGAATCGTTATTGGAAAACAGGGTGGTATGTTAAAAGAAATCGGAAAACGGGCTAGAGTCGATATTGAAAACCTTCTAGGTTCCAAGGTTTATCTGGAACTGTGGGTGAAGGTTCAAAAAGACTGGCGGAATAAGCTGTCCAATCTCCGTGATTTTGGTTTCAATGATGATTATTAAAGGCTCTTTTCGTAAACTTTGCTGCTATCACAATATTAATCCAAAAATACCTGCTTAATTCACTGGAAATATCCTGGTAACCAAGAAAGAAAAAAGCTGCTCTTTTTGTGAAAAGCTTAGTTTCCAAGAGGAAATCCGGTACTTAGGATTTTTCCAAAGCAGCAATATATGCGAATCCAGCCTTGCTTAAAAGTAAAATACTGTTAAATTAACAATATTTACGTCTCATGTTTTTTCTTCTGAAGGTCAATCTAATAACACAAGGCAAGTGGCTAGTTTAAAACATGAAAGGCGGGGTTTTTATGTTGGACTTTACCTGGAAAGTGTTTTCACAAACAGGTAGTATAGACACATATTTACTTTTCAAAGAACTTGAGTCAACGGATGACGAAGGGGTTCTGGAATTTGATGAAGAACTAGCGGAGTTGGATCATCCCATCTCTTAAGCCGTAACCTTCTGGCTGACAACAAAGAGCAGCCAGGTATGTTGTGTGTCCTATATTTAGAAGATATATGGATTGATCACCTGGGCTATCACCCGATCCATCTAAATCACTCGGGAGGTGGCTGTATGCTGCAAAAATGTGAAGGCATTGTCATAAGAACGAATAACTATGGTGAATCCAATAAAATAGTAACGATTTTTTCTAGAGAGAATGGGAAATTGGGGGTAATGGCCAGAGGTGCCAAAAAAACTAACAGCCGATTATCTTCGGTTTCCCAACTTTTTACATATGGGTACTTCTTGTTCCAAAAGAGCAGCGGGCTGGGAACTCTTCAGCAGGCAGAGACCATTACCTCCATGCGTCATATCAGGGAGGACCTGTTCAAAACAGCCTACGCCACTTATGTAGTCGAGCTCATTGACAAAGGCACAGAAGAACGGAAGCCAAATCCTTTTCTGTTTGAGATGCTTTTTCAGACCCTTACTTATATTAATGAAGAGTATGATCCTGATATCGTTACTCACATCTTTGAAATGAAAATGCTCCCTGTTTTAGGCTTGTATCCTTCTTTGGATAAGTGTGCAGTATGCGGAGAAACAGAAGGAGAGTTTTCTTTTTCATTTAAAGAAAACGGAATTATATGCCATAGGTGTTTGGAAAGTGATCCTCATCATTATAAGGTTTCGCCCCAAACCATCAAGCTGCTGAGGTTGTTCTATCATTTTGACATGAACCGGTTGGGGAAGATTTCGTTGAAGGATTCTACCAAAGAAGAATTGAAAAAGATTATTCGCACTTATTATGATGAAAATTCAGGGCTCTTCCTAAAGTCAAGGAAATTTCTTGATCAGATGGACAGAATGAAGGATCTCATGTGACTAAGCTGACAGCACACGCTGTCAGCTTTTTACTTTTTAGGATTTTATTTATATGTAGCGAGTGCAACTGAAAGCACAGTTTTGCAGATCCTTAGCTGTAGCATTTTAATCAGGAACTCAGGATATGTTGTGCCTCTCAACTAGAGCGAGGTACATTAAGAGCAGAAAACTCAATTGTGATGTACCCCGCCCCGAGAGCGAGGTACATTAAACGAAGAAAACTCAAAGATGATGTACCTGGCCCCGAGCGCGAGGTACATTAAAAGCGGAAAACTCAAAGATGATGTACCTCGCTACGAGAGCGTGGAACATTAAGACAAGAAACCCCCAAAGTGAGGTACCCCGCCCCGAGAGCGCGGGACACCAAAACAAGAAACCCCGATAATAGCGTGACTAGCATCGCTCAACCAGCAACCAGCAATGAAGCATTAACAAAAAAAGCGAGCCGGCACGGTCTATCCAGACCATCGCGGCTCGCTTTTTACACTATTTAAAATTTAACCTTTTCCTGCAGAAAGCCTTTAACTTCACTGATTGGCATACGAACCTGATCCATGGAGTCGCGGTCACGGACTGTTACTTGTCCGTCCTCCACAGAGTCAAAGTCAAAAGTGATACAGAACGGAGTACCGATTTCATCTTGTCTTCTGTAGCGTTTGCCGATAGATGCGGTTTCATCGAAATCGATCATTAAGTCTTTAGATAACTCTTCATAGACCTTAAATGCATCATCAGAAAGCTTCTTAGAAAGAGGAAGAACTGCTGCTTTGAATGGAGCAAGAGCAGGATGGAAACGAAGAACGGTTCTTGTTTCCTTTTCTAATTCTTCTTCCTCATATGCATCACATAGGTAAGCAAGTGTAACACGATCAGCCCCCAGAGATGGTTCGATGCAATATGGAACAAATTTTTCATTGGTTTGAGGATCCATGTAGTGGAAATCCTCATTTGAATGTTCCATATGGCGCTTAAGGTCAAAATCCGTACGGTCTGAAATACCCCATAGTTCTCCCCAGCCAAATGGGAATTTATATTCAATATCCGTTGTCGCGTTACTGTAATGAGATAACTCATCATCATCATGGTCACGCAGTCTCATATTGTCTTCTTTCATACCTAATGCCAGAAGCCAGTTTTTGCAGAACTCTCTCCAATAAGAGTGCCATTCAAGATCCTCACCTGGTTTGCAGAAGAACTCTAATTCCATTTGTTCAAATTCCCTCGTACGGAAGGTGAAGTTACCCGGTGTTATCTCATTTCGGAAGCTTTTTCCAATTTGACCGATTCCGAATGGGACTTTTTTACGCATTGAACGCTGAACATTCTTGAAGTTGACGAAAATTCCCTGGGCTGTCTCAGGACGAAGAAAAATTTCATTTGTGGATGATTCCGTTACTCCCTGGTGAGTTTTGAACATAAGGTTAAATTGGCGGATTTCTGTAAAATCACGGCTGCCGCAGTCAGGGCAGGCAATTTCATACTCATCTATGATTTCTGCCATTCTTTCAAATGGAAGGCCGTCAACAATCATTTCAACCCCTTTTTCTTCAAGGGCATTCTCGATAATTTTGTCTGCACGGTGGCGCGTTTTACAATTTTTACAGTCGATCATAGGGTCATTGAAGTTTCCAACATGCCCTGAAGCTACCCATGTTTGGGGGTTCATGAGGATGGAAGCATCCAGTCCGACATTATACGGAGATTCCTGAATGAATTTTTTCCACCATGCTTTTTTGATATTATTTTTCAGTTCGACACCAAGGGGACCGTAATCCCATGTGTTTGCAAGCCCTCCGTATATTTCAGAGCCTGGGAATACAAATCCTCTGTGTTTTGCTAAATTTACGATTTCTTCCATTGCCATTTTAAAAACAACTCCTTTAATTTTCAGCTCTCATTCAGGGATGTTGATTTCTCTAGGGAAACAACATCCGCCAAATAAGGCCGGGTTAAAAAATGAAATAAAAAAAGCACGTCTCCAGGCACTAATGCCTAGGGACGAGCTTTGGCCCGCGGTTCCACCCTAGTTGATATACGTAAGGTATATCCACTTTCGTTTTAAAATGCTCAGGACTGCCGTTTCCTTGTATACCGGGCTTCCACCATCCCCGGATCGCTTTTGCACAAGTACTTATAGTTCCGTCATTGCAAAATTCAATATTAATTTCGGTTCCAAATAAACAACCTTGGAAAGATGGAATAATTTTATCACTTTCTATAATAATATACAACAATTCATTAATGATACAAAATAATTGCAGTGCGGGGGTGAAAAAGCTACTCTATGGGAAGGAATGTACATGAAAAAAGGTGCTGCCAATATAGGATATGCTATAATGGATACTTTCATAAAGGCAGGGATGAAATATATTATCCTCATCAATTTCTATGGCTGGTTCTCAAAAGAGGCCAATATGAATTTTAAGTACAAACAAGGTTTATAAAAAGTCTTTCTTTTCTTTTTTTCTTAATAGTATATAATATTTAGTATAAAGTATAACACTTATTTTATACATGTCCGTTAGGTGGTGAGCAAGATGGAACTTAATAAGCGGCAGGAGTATATTCTGCAAATTGTAAAAGATAATGGCCCGATTACCGGAGAACAGATTGCTGAGAGGCTGAATCTGACACGTGCAACTCTTCGGCCGGACTTGGCTATATTGACTATGGCTGGCTATCTGGATGCGAGGCCTCGTGTGGGGTATTTTTACTCAGGCAAGACCGGCACACAGCTCTTAACAGAAAACCTTAAAAAAATATTAGTTAGAAATTATCAATCCATTCCAGTAGTTGTGAATGAGAATGTTTCAGTATATGATGCAATAGTAACAATGTTCCTTGAGGATGTCGGAACTTTATTCGTGATTGATGAAAAGACCCATCTGGTTGGAGTCTTATCCCGGAAGGATCTTTTACGGGCCAGTATCGGCAAACAGGAATTGAACTCAATTCCTGTGAATATCATCATGACAAGGATGCCGAATATCACAACTTGTGAAAAAGATGATCTGCTGATCGATGTAGCTAAAAGCCTGATCGATAAACAAATTGATGCAGTACCGGTAGTGAACATCACTGAAAATGGTGATCTGGAAGTGACTGGAAGAATTACGAAAACGAATATTACCAAGGCATTTGTAGCTTTGGCTGAAGACATTTAAGTATTAATACTAGGTGGTGGGTAGTTTGAAAGAACCTTACATTTATGTAGTTTCAGATTCAGTAGGAGAAACGGCGGAACTTGTTACCAAAGCTGCCATTAGTCAGTTTGACGGCTCCAATACAGTAATTAAGCGTTTCCCATATGTAGAAGATACTTCTCATCTTGATGAAGTTCTTTCATTGGCTAAATTAAATAATGGATTGATTGTTTATACTTTGGTAAAACCGGATATGAGAAAGTATCTTAAGGAAGAAGCAGAAAGAGAACAGCTGTATGCTTTCGATATCATGGGACCTTTAATGGATACTTATCAGGAAAAATATAGCAAAATTCCATCGAATGAACCGGGGGTTGTCCGAAAACTCGATGCAGATTACTTCAAAAAGGTGGAAGCAATTGAATTTGCAGTGAAGTATGATGATGGCAGGGATCCTAGAGGACTGCTAAGAGCCGATATCGTTCTGATTGGTGTATCAAGGACTTCCAAGACTCCTTTATCCCAATACCTGGCTCTTAAAAGGCTGAAGGTAGCAAACGTACCATTAGTACCGGAAGTTGATCCGCCTGAAGAACTGTTCAAAGTGCATCCTTCCAAGTGCTTCGGACTGAAGGCTGCACCAGAAAAACTGAACAGCATAAGAAGGGAAAGGCTGAAATCTCTTGGGCTGAACGACCAGGCCAGTTATGCAAACCTCGATAGAATTCAGCAGGAGATTGAGTACTTCGAAAAAATCGTAGATAAAATTGGCTGCCATGTTGTGGATGTCTCCAATAAAGCGGTTGAAGAAACAGCTAATATCATCATCAATGAAATTCAGAAATCGAACTAAGGATGCCATCAGGATGTCATCCTTTTTCTTTTTGTTCAGGATTTACTTTCAACAGGAAAAATAAAGTCAACAATTGAGTAATATGAAGGCTGAAGAAAAAATATATTGTATACGGGGTTTTTAGTAGTCAAAAGCATGAAGATATACTATAATAAAAAATTGTGATAAAAATATATTCAAAAATAGGTTTAGACTGATGAATAAACGAATAAACTAATTATTGGGTTATGTCAAGTTACTGACGAAGAAAAAAATCGACAAAATGTTTTCTTTATGAGGAGCGGCGTGAAAGTTGTCAGATGAAGAAGGATATTTTGAGGTGATGTAGAATAGGTAATAGTAGCAAAATAGAAGCTGTTGTTTATGTGGATGCAGACGCATGTCCTGTAAAAGAAGAAATCACAGGCATATGTGAAGACCGGGAAGTAAAAGTTATCTTCATTGCATCCAATGCCCACAGGAAAACCAGTCCCGACAAAGGGGTGTGGGTTTATGTGGATTCCTCAAAAGAGGCAGCAGATCTTTATATCATGAATCATATAAAAAGCGGAGATCTACTCGTCACCCAGGATATCGGTCTGGCGAGCATTGTATTGCCGAAAGGCGTTTATGCGATTTCTCCGAGGGGAAAAGAGTTTAGAGAAGAAACCATCTCAACGGCTTTAGATTTCCGGTATCTGTCCGCTAAAGAAAGGCGGAAAGGAAAGTATGGAAAAGGTCCTAAACCGTTTATATCTGAAGATAGAGAAAGGTTTGTCTCTGTGTTCAAGAAAATTTTGTCGAATTTTGCAGGAGATCAATAGGATTTATCGAATGCATTATTTAAGTAAAATAATAATCAGGTGATGTGTTTGTGACAGGGAGAATTCCTGAAGAAAAGATTAATGAGATTCGTCAGTCAGTTGATATTGTGGACGTTATAAGTGATTATGTGCAGCTGAAGAAACAGGGAAGAAATTACTTCGGCCTTTGCCCATTTCATGGAGAAAGCACACCATCTTTTTCTGTTTCCCCTGATAAACAGATCTTTCACTGCTTTGGCTGCGGAGCTGGCGGCAATGCCTATACTTTCCTAATGGATATAGATGGTATTTCATTTCAAGAATCCGTAGTGAAGCTTGCTGGTAAAACAGGTCATGAGCTGACCGTTGATATCAGCCCGGCTGAAACGACAGCTAGCAAAGCTGAAGAAAAGATGATTGAAGCACATGAACTATTAAGTAAATTCTATCATCATTTACTTGTAAATACAAAAGAGGGTCAGGATGCCCTAGAATACCTTTTAGAGAGGGGATTCACCCGTGAAAGCATCGATAAATTCCAAATTGGCTGGAGCCTTCCAAGCTGGGAATTCACCGTCAACTTCCTTACGAAAAGGGGATTTACACCGAACTTGATGGCAGACGCGGGGCTCCTGGTGAAAAAGGAATCAGAAGAACAGTATTTTGACCGGTTCAGAGGAAGGATTATGTTTCCCATCCATGATCAGAGAGGCAAAACGATTGCTTTTTCAGGCAGGGCGATGAACGGCGAGGAACCTAAGTACCTTAACAGTCCTGAAACGGTCATATTCAACAAAAGTTCTGTACTCTATAATTTTCACAATGCACGGCCTGTCATAAGAAGGAAAAGCCAGGCCATTCTGTTCGAGGGCTTCGCAGACGTAATCTCCGCTGACAGGGCAGGTGTAGAAAACGGTATTGCTTCCATGGGGACTTCATTGACTGCAAAGCATCTGCAAATGCTGAAGAGGGTAACAGACTCCATCGTCATCTGTTATGACGGTGACAAAGCTGGATTGGAAGCAGCTTTCAGGGCGGCCAAAATGCTCAATGAAGAACAATTCAATCTAAGGATAGCAATGATTCCTGAAAAGCTCGATCCCGATGACTACATCAAAAAGTACAATGCTGAGAAATTCCAAAATGATGTAATAGGGGCAAGCTTGACCTTCATGGCATTCAAACTTATTTATTTCCGTCAAGGAAAAAATTTGAATGATGAAGGAGATAGGCTTCAGTATATAGAAGAAGTATTAAAGGAAATCAGTGCACTTCAGAATCATATCGAACGGGATTATTATCTAAGGCAGCTGGCAGATGAGTTTTCCTTATCTCTGCAGGCGCTGCAGCAGCAGCAAAAACAGGTTTATTTCTCTAATAGGAAATCGGACAAAAAGGAGCATAAAAAGCCTGATTATGTTCAGCCTGTGCAGCCTAAAGCGGAAACCAAGCTGTTCCCGGCATATCACACTGCTGAAAGGCGGCTGATTGCCCATATGATGAAAAATCCTGATATCTGCTTTAAAGTCCAGGATCTCTTGGGAGGCAGCTCATTCAATCTTGATGAACATCAAGCAATCATTACCTATTTATTCGGTTATTATGAAGAGGGCAATGAGGCTGATTCCAGTGGATTCATACAATTCCTGCCGGACAGCAGGCTCAGGAGGGTCGTATCTGAAATCGGGATGATGTCCATTTCGGACGAGTGCAGTGAACAGGAATTAATTGATTACGTTAATCAGGTGTTAAAACATCAAAAGATGTTGACAATAAAAGAAAAACAAACAGCGCAAAAAGAAGCTGAAAGACAAAAAGATTATAACAAAGCTGCCATGATTGCAATGGAAATTGTGCGGCTTAGAAAATCGTTATAAAGCGGGATCAAATGTAAGGAAGTTGGAAGGAGGGGAACAAATGGCTGAAAAGTCAGCACGTTCCAAAGAGGTAGAGTCAGAAGTCACAGTAGACCAGGTGAAAGAACAGTTAATGGAGCTCGGAAAAAAACGGGGCGTATTAACATATGAAGATATTGCCGAGAAATTGGCTAATTTTGAACTGGAATCCGATACAATGGATGAATTCTACGAGCAGTTAGGAGAACAGGGAGTAGAAATCATCAATGAAAATGAAGAGGATGACGATCCGAATATCCAGCAGTTGAATAAGGCTGGCGACGAAGAGTTTGACCTTAATGATTTAAGTGTTCCTCCGGGAGTAAAGATTAATGACCCGGTCCGTATGTACTTGAAGGAAATCGGAAGAGTGGACCTATTGTCCGCGCAGGAAGAAATTTCTCTGGCTAACCGGATCGAAGAGGGTGACGAGGAAGCCAAGCGCCGCCTTGCGGAAGCCAACCTGCGGCTTGTAGTTAGTATAGCCAAAAGGTATGTAGGACGCGGCATGCTGTTCCTGGACCTGATTCAAGAAGGTAATATGGGCCTTATCAAAGCAGTAGAAAAATTTGATTATCGAAAAGGGTTCAAATTCAGTACGTATGCGACATGGTGGATTCGCCAGGCGATCACACGCGCAATCGCCGATCAGGCAAGGACCATCCGTATACCAGTTCACATGGTTGAAACAATCAATAAGCTGATCAGGGTTCAGCGCCAGCTGCTTCAGGATTTAGGACGTGAGCCGTCACCTGAAGAAATAGCTGAAGAAATGGACTTGACTCCTGAAAAAGTAAGGGAAATTTTGAAAATTGCCCAGGAACCAGTATCTCTTGAAACGCCTATCGGTGAAGAAGACGATTCTCACCTTGGTGACTTCATTGAGGATGCTGAAGCTCAATCTCCTTCTGAACATGCAGCATATGAACTCCTTAAAGAACAGCTGGAGGACGTGCTGGATACCCTGACAGACAGGGAAGAAAATGTACTAAGACTTCGCTTCGGCCTGGATGATGGACGTACCAGGACTCTTGAGGAAGTTGGAAAAGTATTTGGAGTGACAAGAGAACGTATTCGTCAAATTGAAGCCAAAGCGTTGAGAAAGCTGCGCCACCCGAGCCGCAGCAAGCGCTTGAAAGATTTCTTGGAGTAGAAGATAATTTCCAGATAGATTACTTTCCTAAAGGGAGAGTAATCTTTTTTTTTTGCTCTTTTCGTAAACTTTGTTCTATTTGATACTGTTTCCGAAAAAATAATCATATTAAGAAGATGAAAACTGATAACACTGAAAAGACAAGAGCTGCTCTCTCTCGATAAGCGATAAAACTCTTAGTATCCGGGGGAAAATCCGGCTCTTGGGAGTTTTCCGAAAGCAAATATCTGCAAAAACAGCCTTTTTTTTGATGTTTCTTAGTAGCTAGTCTCTGCAATCAGATTTCGCAGCCCATGTCGGGCTGAAAAAAGCGCTTGCGAATTTGCTCTTTCCAAACATAATTCTCAATAAAAAAAGGGTTCCCGTGTACCGACGGCGAAAAATACAGTACAGGATGTGGAACAATGAATAGTAATAATCAAAAAACAAACATAATAATACACGAAATCCTTTTTTGGAAACAAAATAAGATGCTTCCTGAGCAGTACTGTGACTATTTATTAGCGCTTTATAATCAGGGGAATGAGGTAGAGGATATCAAGACAGCAAAATCAAAATTCTCTTTTGCTTCCTTCGCTCCTTCTATCCTAATCTGTACATTAATTCCAATTTCATTATTTGTCATTTATTTTACTGAATTGTCATTCGTTTTGCAAACAGCGATTTTGACAGGTTTTGTCGTCTCATTATTTTTTGCGGGAATTTATTATTCTAATAAAGAATTAATTCTTCCAGTCATCTACATAGCCATAGCAATGATCATGCTTTTGCAGACAGTTGGTTTTTCAGATGCCTTTTTTAAGGGAGATAAACATATTACATATGCTATCTTATTTTTTAACTGTTTAATGTGGATACTGTGCGGCCGGTTTATGAAGCTTCTTTATTTTACTTTAGGAGGAGCTGTTGGGACTATCCTTTTGGTTGTCTCTATTCTAATATAATAACGGAATTTTTAAAAGTTTTTAAAAGTTGAGAAAATTATGCCAAACCTTTTATAATGAAGAGTGTAAGCGCACACAACACTTTTTTGGCAGCATGGACATTCCGGGTTCATGGCAGCGGCTTGGGGATTTCAAGAAGCCGGTTCTGAAACGGGTGTTTGCATAATAAGGGGGATGGACATGAATTTTGATTTGACTTCTGAACAAAAAATGATTCAAAAAACAATTCGGGATTTTGCCAGGGAGGAAGTAGCTCCTGGAGCAATCGAAAGGGATCGGACTAAGCAATTTCCAAAAGAGATATTTCAAAAGCTCGGCGACCTGGGGATGATGGGGCTGCCGTTTTCAGAAGAATATGGCGGAGCTGGGGGAGATACAATAAGTTTTGCCATTGTGACACAGGAATTGAGCAAAGCATGTGCATCCACAGGAATTACTTACTCAGCGCATATTTCTTTAGGCGGTGCACCAATCAGTATGTTTGGTACAGAAGAACAAAAACATAAATACCTGACGCCCATTTGTACCGGAGAATCTTTTGGAGCCTTTGGTCTGACTGAACCCAACGCAGGGTCTGATGCAGGGGGGACCCAGACATCTGCGGTTAAAGAGGGTAATGAATACGTCATTAATGGAAATAAGAGTTTTATCACCAACGCAAGCTACGCAAAGAATCTTGCCCTCACAGCCATCACGGACCGCAGGGAGGATGGCAGCAAAGAGATCAGTGCCATCATTGTTCCTACAGATGCAGAAGGATTTAGAGTTGTAGACAATTATGAAAAGATGGGGCTCAATGCTTCAAATACAACAGAACTTGTTCTTGAGAATGTAAGAGTTCCTGAAGAAAATCTCCTTGGGAAAAAAGGGGAAGGATTCAAACAGTTCCTTGCGACTCTTGATGGGGGCCGTATTGGTATTGGAGCCATGGCGCTGGGCATAGCTGAAGCTGCATTTGAAAAAGCCCTTCAATATTCAAAAGAAAGAAAACAATTTGGAAGGTCATTATCAAAGTTTCAAGTAACTCAATTCAAACTTGCTGATATGGCTATGAAAATTGAACTTGCGAAGAATATGATCTACAAAGCGGCCTGGCTGAAGGATCAAGGCAGGCCATTTGCCAAGGAAGCTTCAATGTGTAAACTGTATGCTTCCGAGATCGCTATGGAAGTGGCTGATGAAGCCATCCAAATCCATGGTGGTTATGGTTACATGAAAGAGTATGAGGTAGAACGCTATATGCGTGACGCGAAACTTCTTGAAATCGGCGAAGGAACTTCTGAAGTACAGAGAATGGTCATTTCCCGATTGATTGGGTGTTAATGTCTAATGTGTGTGATTGAGCCTGGAATTTTTATTCCGGGCTTTTTTCTTAATGGGATCTTTTAAATGAGTCCTGACGTAAAGTCTTCTTATTATCCTTTGCAGTTTACGGCTGGTGCCTTAAGACCCTGTGAACTCAGACATTGAATCAATGCAGTCAGAAGAGCCTCACAGACAGTATAGAATGTCACAAATAATGCAGGCATTTTCCGCACTTCTACAAAATGATTTGGAATAACTCGTTTTATAAGTCTCTATATAAGGAACTTCACGGTCCGGTCAAAAGTGTCCAATTTGCGACAAACGTCGAAAAAGTACCCCTTAGGACTTTTACTTTCCATCTATTTAAAGTAAAATAAATATTGTTTATAATAAACACAACCTATACTATCAACTGTTACATAAGGGAGGTTAATTTATGAATCGCAATCCGATTATTCCATTCATTCTAATTATGGTTTTTGGAATCGGCCTTGTTTTCTTTATGTCTTTGGAAGGATTGAATAACTCTGAAGAGATGGCTGAAGAACATGGTGAAGGTACGGAAGAGACCGCTGAGGGCGGTACAGCTGAGGGCGGTGAGTTCGATCCTCAAGCTCATTATGAGAAAGCATGTATCACTTGTCACGGCGGAAACTATGAAGGTGGAGCAGGTCCAGCTCTTACTGGTGTCGGCGACCGTTATTCTAAGGAAGAAATCGTCGAAATTCTTCAAGAGGGTAAAGGCGGCGGAATGCCAGCAGGCCTAGTACCAGGAAACGAAGAAGCCATGGCTGAATGGTTAATGGAATTATAATTCTCTAAAAAAGTCTTTTGCTCATGCAAAGGACTTTTTTTTGTAGTGAAACTTGGTTAGAATGAGAAACGTAATGTGTACGGATATGAACTATAACCATTGAAAGACCAAATACATACTAAAAGGTGAAAATATGAATTCAGAGAAATTATCGAAGAGATTAGAAACTGTTGTTTCGTTTATCCCTGAGGGCTCCAGGATTGCCGACATTGGCTCCGATCATGCCTACCTGCCTTGCTATGCGGTGGACAAAGGAATCGCAGTTTCAGGGGTAGCAGGGGAAGTAGCGGAGGGTCCGTATCAATCCGCAGTCAAGCAGGTGAAGTATTCGCAGCTGGAAGACTCGATTTCTGTACGTAAAGGAGATGGACTTCAGGTCATCCGGCCCAATGAAACAGACTGCATAACCATTGCCGGGATGGGAGGTGCCTTAATAGCCAGTATCTTGGAAAATGGTAAGAGTAAGCTTGAGGGAGTCAGCCGTCTGGTTCTCCAGCCAAATGTAGGGGCATCCTCTATCAGGAAGTGGCTGTTGAAAAATGGCTGGGAATTGAAGAGCGAACAGATTTTAGAAGAAGATGATAAAATATACGAAGTCCTCGCGGCAGATAAAGGAAATCCTGAAGAGCCTTATACAGAAGCGAACAGAGATAGTGAACTGCTGCTCGGTCCTTTTTTAATGAAAGAGAACAGTCCTGTGTTTAAGCGGAAGTGGAAGCACGAATTAAAGCAATGGAAGACGATTATAGACAAAATGGAAGAAGCTGAAGATTCTCCTCAATTGAGGGAGAGAAGAGATGGAATTCAAAAGAAAATAGAGATTGTTGAGGAGGTATTGGATGAAAACCGTTAACGGCCATGAAATCATATCACTGTTTGAGGTCCTCGCACCAAAAGAGCTTGCTGAAGAAGGTGATAAGATCGGGCTGCAGATTGGAAGGCTTAATCAAAAGGTAAATAAAGTAATGATTACCTTAGATGTCCTCGAAGAAGTTGTGGATGAAGCCGTCGAAAAAGGCGTTAAATTGATTATTGCCCATCATCCTCCATTGTTTAGGTCCTTAAAGTCGATTCGGACAGACACGGTACAAGGCAGGATGATTGAAAAGCTGATCAAAAATGACATTTCTGTATATGCTGCCCATACCAATTTAGACGTTGCAAAGGGCGGTGTAAATGATTTATTAGCAGAGGCTTTGGAATTGAAGGATACAAAGGTATTGCTTCCGACCTTCCAGGAGAAATTAAAGAAGCTGGCTGTATTCGTACCTGAAGAGGACGCTGAAAAGGTAAGAAAAGCATTGGGAGATGCCGGTGCCGGACATATAGGAAATTACAGTCACTGTACTTTTTCAAGTCCGGGGACAGGCCGCTTCCTGCCCGGTGAAGGAACGGATCCGCATATTGGAAAACGAGGCAAAATGGCGGAAGTTTCCGAAGTTAGAGTAGAAACCATTTATCCTGAAAAGTTGGAAAAGAAAGTGTTGAAAGCCCTTATCAAAAGCCACCCTTACGAAGAAGCGGCCTATGACATCATGCCCCTGGATAATGAGGGAGAAACTTTAGGGCTGGGCAGAGTTGGAAAACTTTCATCCACGATGTCTCTGAAGGAGTTTGCGGTCCATGTAAAAGAGAAGCTTGGTGTAGGAAATGTAAGGGTAACCGGTTCCTTATCAGACACTATTCAAAAAGTCGCTGTATTAGGCGGAGATGGAAATAAATTCATCCATAGTGCCAAGTACAGTGGGGCAGATGTCTTTGTGACTGGGGATCTATACTACCATACTGCTCATGATGCGATGATGCTTGGACTCAACGTAGTGGATGCAGGGCATCATATCGAAAAAGTCATGAAAGAGGGCGTTGCCCGGTGGATGACTGACAGATGCCGGGAGAAAGGAATGGAAGTGGAGTTTGTAGTTTCAAAGGTGAATACCGATCCATTTACATTTTTATAAGACATAAAAAGCAGGCATTCGTTACGAATGCCTGCTTTCCTGTTAAAAAATGAAACATTATTATGCCTCTGAGGATAACCATTAACTATGTTATCCTCGTCCAGCCCCCCAGCGTCAAATAACTGGGGAGCGGAAAAGGCAAATGCGCTTTTGTTCAAAGATAAGAAAGTATAAAACTTTTTCAGATCGAAAATTAGGCAGCGTTTCTGAATCCAGCTCCAGCGCCTAGCCCCTCGGGGTCAAATAACCCCTGGAGAATAAAAGGAAAGCCCGTCTTTTTTTCTCCCAGGAACATTTGCCTGTCGGGGCTGATCAAGGCGCTTGCGCTTTTGTTCTTATTCCACTGCCGTCTTCGGTTTTTTGACTTTGGGAAGAATTTTGTTCAATGGCACTTTCTTCTCTCTTGTCCATGTCTCTTCATTTTCAGTGTCGAACTGGCTGATGAAGTTCATTACTTCCTTCACAATAGGAGTAGGTGTGGAAGCTCCTGCTGTCACGGCAACCAATTCTGCATCTTTTATCCATTCAATTTGAAGCTCGCTGATATCCGCAATGCGATAAGCTTTTGTGCCGGCAATTTCTTCTGAAACTTGAGCAAGGCGGTTGGAGTTATTGCTTTTAGGATCACCGACTACTATGAGAACGTCTGCCTCGCCCGCTTGTTCGGCTACAGCTTCCTGACGTACTTGTGTGGCCAGGCAGATTTCTTTGTGAACTTCTACTTGCGGGTACTTCTCTCTTACTTTTTCCATTACATCTGAGACGTCCCATTGGCTCATGGTGGTTTGGTTGGTGACGGTGATTTTTTCATTTGTAATGTTTAATTGTTCAACATCATCCATTGTTTCTACGAGGTGGACAATTTCGGGAGCCACACCTACAGCTCCTTCAGGCTCTGGATGCCCTTTTTTGCCAATATAGATGACATCAAAGCCTTCTGCTTCCTTAGCCCTGATGAGGTCGTGCGTCCTGGTTACATCAGGACATGTAGCATCGAGTGTGACCAGCCCTTTATCTTTTGCCAGCTGTTTTACTTCCGGAGAAACACCGTGAGCTGTAAAGATGACGGTGCCTTCTGTGACCTGATCTAAGATTTCTTTGCGGTTTTTACCGTCCAATGTGATAATGCCTTCTTCTTCAAAAGCATCCGTTACGTGCTTGTTGTGTACGATCATTCCAAGGATGTAGATCGGCCTTGGCAGGGATTTATCTAGAGCGGCGTTGCGTGCAATGACCATTGCATCAACGACACCGTAACAATAGCCTCTCGGCGTGATTTTCTTAACATTCATATTTGAAATCCTCCTGTACATAAAGTCGGACTGTTTATTTGTACCTACAGGGTTCATTATAAAGTAGATTTCTGTCGATGACAAAGAATCTTTTCTGAAGAAGGACCATGCAAATATAACTGCTCTTTTAAAGCTGTAGTTTATTTTTGCTCGAGGCGGGCACTTCGCGGGGCGTACAGCTTGAAGCGGGAATTGCTTTTAAAGCAGCAGCAAACTTTGCAAAAGGCTGTATTCGCAGACATTGCTGCTTTAAGGATATCCCCGTATACTAAGGTTTTCTCTCAAATCTGCGAGAGCAGCTCTTGCTTTTCTTTGCCTGTTTACGAGGTTATTCCGGTGAATCATGGTTTTTTTGGAATTAGTCTCAAATAGCAGCAAAGCTTAAGAAAAGAGGCTTTCGAAAAGAGCGAAAGAAAAAGCCCTCATCCGTTTGGTGAGAGCGCTGGCTGGCTATACATATAACTTTGGTTTAGAATTTCCGGCTGTGGAAGCTTCTTTAGGTTTTCTTGCAGAATTCGATGGTTTTCTTTTATTCTTTTTCTTGGATGGAGCTGATTTTGCTTGAATTTCATCCTTTTCTTCTATTTCTTCTTCCATAACTTCTGCTGTATCTGTGACTTCTTCCTCTTCATTGGATTCAGCGGCACTCAGTCCCCGGTACAACTTCCACATGGCTGGGAGATTCTTGACAAGGGGACCATACTGCTGAACCTGTTGAATCATCGGTCCCATTTGCTGTGCACTTCTCAATACCTGCTGGGTGTTGTTGAGAAATCCGTTTAGTGAGCCTGGGTTCATAATGTTTTTTAAGAACGAGCCTCCAGTGCCGGGTGCGGATCGTTGAAAACCCGCAGCTCCTTGAAGAGGGTTAAATTGGCTGGCTGCTGTTTGGGCAGAGCCGCCCCTATTAAGAATTTTAGCTAAAAGCCCGCCTGATTTCTGTCCGGCAGCCTGGGGAACGCCGCCCTGCATCCCGCCAGGTCTCATCATTCCGAATCCAGAAGGTCCTGGTCCCCGCGTCCCCCTTACTTGCTGAAAAGGCTGCTGTCTGAAGGAGCTTGAATTAAAAGGCATTTGCTGTCTTGGCTGCATATTGGGCCTCCTTTCTGATTTCGCTCATAAAGTCTCTTAATACAATATGCTGAATGGGTGAAAACGTCTAAGGAAAGAGCGGAAAAATAATAAATATGTGAATCTGCTAGAAGTTTTAAAAATTGTTTATTATAATGAAGAGATGGAATTTTGTCTGAGAAGAATTGATTTGTAAAATTATGCAGCTTTATTTTGAATCTGTGACAAAAAACGGTATTGTTATATAGAGGGACTGTTTTATGCATGGATGTTGTTTTCGTATCTGTAAATGACCATAAGGCCTTCGTGCTTATATCCTATTAAGTGGAAAGTTTACGAAAGAACCTGTATGAATACCAAAGCGAGAAATCTAAGATAATCTCTTCACAATATAATACGTGACAATTTAAGGAGTGACGAAATGAAAAACCAATTCCAACAGTATGATTTTCAGCTGTTTATCAATGAGGCCATTGAACGTCTGAAATTTTATGAGCCAACAGAAATACAGAAAAAGATGATTCCTCTGATCAACAGGGGGGAAAGCGCAATTGGACAGTCGCAAACAGGAACGGGAAAGACACATTCTTATTTGCTGCCGATCTTGAACAAGCTTGACAAGGATGCTCAAGAGGTACAAGCCATCATTACGGCGCCGACACGGGAACTTGCTCAGCAGATTTATCAGGAAATTTTAAAGATCACTGATGAAGAGGGAATCACTTCCCGCTGTTATATTGGCGGAACGGATAAACAGCGTATGATCGACAAGCTTAAAACACAGCCGCAAATTATTGTGGGTACGCCGGGAAGGATCAATGACCTTGTGAAAGATGGCGCGCTGCATGTACATAAAGCAGCCACGCTGGTTGTAGATGAAGCCGACTTGATGCTTGATATGGGATTCATCTATGATGTCGACCAGATTGCCGGAAGAATGCCTGAAAAGCTTCAAATCCTTGTTTTTTCAGCGACAATTCCTGAAAAGCTAAAACCTTTTTTAAAGAAATACATGGAGAACCCTCAGTATGCGCATGTGGAGCCTGAGCATATTTCAGCTAAAAACATCAAGCATATTCTCCTTCCAAGAAAAAGCCGGAAGAAAGAGGAACTGCTTTTTAACGCACTGACCTCATTTAATCCTTATTTGGCTATTGTGTTCACTAACACAAAGGCAAAGGCGGATGAAGTAGCGGACTTCCTGCTGGGCAAGGGAATGAAAGTTGGAAGGATCCACGGGGATCTGTCTCCGCGTGAAAGAAAGAAAGTGATGAAGCAGGTCCGTGCCCTGGAGTATCAGTATATTGTTGCAACAGATCTTGCAGCAAGAGGGATTGATATTGAAGGAGTCAGCCACATCATCAATTATGAAATACCCGGAGAGCTTGATTTTTATATCCACAGGACGGGAAGAACGGCAAGAGCGGGTTCTTCAGGTATTGCCGTAACGATTTATGAGCCTTCGGACGAAGATGCGCTGAATCACTTGGAGAAAATGGGAATCACGTTTGAGAATCAAGATCTTATCCGCGGCGAGTGGGTAGAACTTGTAGACAGGAATAAACGTAAAAACCGCAAAAAGACAGAAGAAGACAGCATCGATCAAAAGGCTAAATCACTTGTCCGTAAGCCGGATAAGGTCAAACCTGGCTATAAAAAGAAAATGAAATATAAAATGGATCAAATCAAGAAACGGGAAAGAAGAGTCAAAAGACGGAATAATTCCTGATCGATCAAGTGAAATGCAAGGGAGTTGGATATAGATGGTTAAATTAGGTTCACACGTTTCCATGAGCGGAAAGAAAATGCTGCTTGGTTCAAGTGAGGAGGCAGCTGCTTATGGTGCCAATACCTTCATGGTGTATACAGGTGCCCCGCAAAATACCAGAAGAAAGAAAATTGAAGACCTGAACATCGAGAATGGACTTCTTCACATGAAGGAAAATGGAATTACAGACATCATTGTTCATGCTCCTTATATCATCAACATAGGGAATACCACCAATCCTGCCACATTCGAACTGGGCGTGAATTTCCTTCGCTCGGAAATCGAGAGGACTGCAGCTATCGGAGCAAGACAAATCGTCCTGCATCCGGGCGCCCACGTTGGTGCGGGTTCAGAAGCCGGCATTAAGAAAATCATAGAAGGACTGAATGAGGTGCTGGTCAAGGATCAGGAAGTTCAGATTGCCCTTGAAACTATGGCAGGAAAAGGCTCTGAATGTGGCAGATCTTTTGAAGAGCTGGCCATGATCATAGAGGGAGTGGAACATAATGACAGGTTGTCCGTATGCTTTGATACCTGCCATACTCATGATGCGGGATATGATATCGTCAATGATTTTGACGGCGTCCTGAATGAGTTTGACCGTATCGTCGGAATCGACCGTTTGAAGGTTCTTCACATCAATGACAGCAAGAATCCAAGCGGAGCAGCGAAAGACCGCCATGAAAATATCGGTTTCGGGCATATCGGCTTCGATGCACTTTCAAAGATTGTCCATCATCCTCAATTGGCGGATGTTCCGAAGATACTCGAAACCCCTTTTGTAGGAGAAGACAAAAAAAATAAAAAAGCTCCATATAAATTTGAAATAGAAATGCTGAAAAGTAAAACCTGGGACGAGGAACTGCTTCACAAAATTCAGGAATCATAAGAAAATGGGGCTTCTCTATTAGAGAGGCCCCGCTGATTTTTAGTTAACGAATTTAGTGAATATCTTGTTGACATCTTTGGCAGTGGACGGACCGGCAATCTTGGCTATTTCCTTGATTACTTTGCTTCGTTCAGCGTTATCGAAAATATTAATGTTCTTGCCTCTAAGATAGGCAGCGATTTTTTCTGCCTGGCCAGGACTGATTTTTACATTGAATTGCTTTCCATAACTTAATAAATCATCACCGGTTATGCTATTGATCTTATGATTAATAACATTTTGCAATAGTTTCATCGACCATCACCCCTCATAGGATACATATGAACGGGACGAGGTCTTTGTGACAATAAAAGTGTTGGGGGCTTGTTCTATTTTACTTGCTTAACGTTTAGCGGGAAGGGGAAAAGGATGGCACAGCGAATACATAAAAAAGAGAGTGTTTTCCATTTAATTTACCGGTTCTTCTTTATTATTTTAGGTGCCGGCCTTGCAGCAATATCCATTGAGCTTTTTTTAGTTCCTAATAATATTATTGACGGGGGCGTCATCGGGGTATCCTTAATTCTTGACTATCTGCTTTCCGGCATACCATTCGTCAATTTCGCAACCTTGCTGGTAGTTCTCAACCTTCCATTCATGTACTCCGGCTATAAACAAATCGGTAAGACGTTTGTGATTTCTTCATTGGCTGGTATTGTAGCTCTAGCTGTTATAGAGAGTTATCTTCATAATGTGGAGCCATTTGTAACAGAGGAGATTCTCGCAACTGTATTTGGCGGACTGACCCTCGGTGTGGGAGTCGGCTTGGTCATTCGGCATGGAGGCTCATTGGATGGCACGGAAATCCTCGGAATTCTGTTGACGAAGAAGCTGCCGTTTTCAGTGGGAGAATTCGTCATGTTCATCAATATCTTCATATTTGGATGGGCAGCATTTGTGTTCGGAATCGAGGAAGCGATGTATTCTGTCATGACCTATTATATTGCTTTTAAAACGATTGATACGGTCATTCAGGGGATGGATGAAACCAAGGCCGTCATCATTGTATCTGACTATTACACAGAGGTATCAGATGCCATTTTGCAAAGACTTGGCAGAGGTACAACCATGCTTAAGGGCCGCGGCGGCTACACAGACAATGAAAAAGAAGTGATTTATGTAGTAGTCACAAGGCTTGAAGTGATGAAGCTGAAGGGGATAGTGTCCGATGTGGATGCCGATGCCTTCATTACGATTATGAGTACCCAGGAAACTAAAGGGGCGAGATTCAAGTCAGCTATTCATTAAAAGTCAATTGAGCGGGATATTGCTGAGCATATTACAAAAAGAGCTGTTCATGCGGACAGCTCTTTTCTTTCTTGCTTTCCGGTAATTCGGCTCAATTATGCCGGTATTTTCAAATTGATATGGAATAGCCACAAGTTTACAAAAAGTGACTTCTTGGATTGAAAACCGCAGAACCAGCAATGATATTACCAAGAATATCTCAGAGGAAAAGAGGCTGTTTCGGTTTACAATAAATTATTCATCCTGTATACTTCTTATATTAAATCGGAACGATTCTTATAGCCTCTTTCGTATCTTGTAGTTTTCCTCCTATTCTAATGAGGATTACGCATGAAGGGAAGACGGTTTTTTTATGAAGGGGTTTTTCTCATGGAGAATTACAAATCAGTTATAGATATAAATCATTTAAGCTTTCGCTATGATAAAGAAGTTGTATTAGAGGACATCAGCCTGTCGATTCCTAAAGGAGCCTTTCTGGGCATTGTTGGACCAAACGGCTCTGGAAAGTCAACGCTGTTAAAGCTGATCCTTGGTCTTCTTAAACCAAAGGAGGGGGAAATCCGCTTATTTGGACAGTCTCAACAAAAATTCAAGGATCGGGACAGAATTGGGTATGTCTCCCAAAAAGCAAACTCATTCAATACAGGCTTTCCTGCCACCGTCAAGGAAGTGGTGTCAAGCGGCCTTACTAAAAAGGTCGGTATGTTCCGCATGATTGGCAAGAAACATTCTTCACAAGTAGAAAAAGCTATTGATTCTGTTGGAATGACTCCATTTGCCAGCCGGAATATAGGTGAATTATCAGGCGGGCAGCAGCAAAGGGTATTCATCGCAAGGGCCCTGGTGAGCGAGCCGGAAGTTCTGATACTGGATGAACCGACTGTAGGAGTCGACAGCAGGAATGTAGCGGCTTTCTATGACATGCTGGAGCATTTGAATAAAGACCTTGAGATTACATTGCTATTGGTAACCCATGATATCGGAACGATTTCAAGTAAGGTCACGCATGTAGCCTGTTTGAATAAAAAACTTCATTTCCATGGAAATACTATGGAGTTTGAAAACCTTCAGGAGAGTGAACTTTCAGGCATTTACGGCCATGATGTTCAATTGCTTCATCATGATCACAGCCACGAGGAGGCAGACAGATGATTGAAGCGTTATTGAATTATGAATTCTTGCAAAATGCCTTTCTGACAGGCCTTCTGATTGGCATTATCGCACCATTGATTGGTGCATTCATCGTAGTAAGAAGATTATCCCTGATTGCGGATGCTCTAAGCCACGTAACACTTTCCGGGATAGCGGCCAGCCTGTTTTTAAGCAAAAATATTCCTGCTATGGCTGGTTTGAATCCCCTGTATTTAGGGATGGCATTTTCTGTGACAGGATCCCTATTCATAGAGCGGCTGAGAAGCCTCTATAAACACTACCAGGAATTGGCGATTCCGATCATTTTATCTGGCGGTATCGGCATTGGTGTCATTTTCATTTCATTGGCAGATGGATTCAATACTGACCTTTTCAGCTATCTTTTTGGAAGTGTGAGTGCAGTCAGCAGAACAGATTTATATTTGATCTTAGTCGTTACGGTCATTGTACTTGCCATAATTACATTTCTTTATAAAGAATTATTTTTACTGTCTTTTGATGAGGAATTTGCCAAAGCCTCAGGAATTTCGGCCAAGACGATCCACTTTATATTCATGGTTATGGTCGCATTGGTCATTGCTGCTTCCATGAGAATAGTGGGAATTCTTCTGGTATCTTCTTTGATGACCTTACCTGTTGCTGCGAGTATAAGGGTAGCACGCGGGTTTAAGCAGACAATCGGTTTTTCTCTATTATTTGGGGAGTTAGCTGTCATTACAGGTCTGATATCAGCGTATTATCTTGACCTCGCTCCAGGAGGAACCATAGTCCTCTCAGCGATACTCATTTTATTACTGACGATTTTGTATAAAAAAATCACTTCCAATCAGGTAGTGAAAAAGGACGGGGTGACGACATGAAATTGGATGAAGCCTTGGTGCTGATGAAGGAAAAGGGATATAAACATACAGGAAAGCGGGAGCAGATGCTTGAACTTTTCTCGTTTTCAGACCGCTACTTGACTGCGAAAGATGTTCTTGAAAGTATGAAAGATGAGTACCCGGGATTAAGTTTTGATACAATCTACCGTAACTTATCTCTATTTGTTGAACTTGAAATTCTGGAAGAAACCGAACTGTCTGGAGAAAAGCATTTCCGGTTCACCTGTTCTAATCATCATCATCACCATCATTTTATATGCATGGACTGTGGAAAGACAAAAGCGATCAATACCTGTCCAATGGAAATTCTGCAGGAAAGCTTGAATGGATATGATATTTCAGGACACAAATTTGAGATATACGGTAAATGTCCTGAGTGCAGCTGAATAAATGTGAAAACCCGGCAGTTGAGAACTGCCGGGTTTTCTAATGACCATAGGATTTATTCTTTCAGCCAGCTATCCACCCAGCTGCGGGCTTCCTGCCAGTCATTGACCCTGATGACGCCATTTGGAATAGGATCCTGGTTATACGGTGTGTTAAAAAGGATGACCGGAATGTCCAAGTTCTCATGGATGGAGACTGCATTATCATGTTTGTCTTCGAAAAAGATATCTACGTTATATTTATCAGCTGTCGACACTTTATCATGTGAACCAATAAGTTCAATATGGTGAAATAAAAGATCCTGGTAATTAAACCAGTCCTTTGTCAGTTCTAACAGATGGGAGGGACGCGCACTGATAAAATAAAGCTCATGATTGTCCTTCCAGCCATCCAGCACAGTTTTCGCACCTTGTGCCAGTGGTGATTCCCTGTAGATTTCTCCTTCTGACCTTTTGAACCACTCCCCGAAAACCTCTGGCGTAATATCCAGAACCTCTGTTAGTTCATACTGTGTGATGTCATTCAAAGTTAGTTGTAAATTGAATTCCTTGTTGATAGCAGGAAGAAGAGAGGTGGGACAAGTTACAGTGCCATCAATATCTATACCGAATCGTTTCTTCATATGTACATCTCCTTCATGGTCTGGTGCAGATCTGAGTCGATTTCTCTGATTGAAGCCAATTAGGTTTTCTTTTCATTATGCACTATTGGATCCAATTTATAGCAGCAGGCAAGTTGAAATTATGGCCTGAGATCTGAGCGGTGGAGTCTAAAAAGGCATGACCACAACCGTGACAATAATGCTCTGTAAGGAAAAAGGAACCTGAAACAAAGTGTACCATATTCTTGCTAATAATAGGAGATTCACCTAGAGATTCTGCATTTTTGACAATCATTAGCATAGGTAAAAAACTGACTTTGACAAACAATAATAATGCTCCTGAATACGGAAAGCGAGGGATTGTAAAAATGGATAATGAGAGACGCAAAAATGACAGCGTTAATCAAGATCTTCAAAATATAGACATCTATAATGACTATATCAAAGTAAACGACAATCCGGAAGCTGAAGTGGTTCAAAACAAATACAACGAAGAAACAGCGGCAGAGCTGACAACTCCTATGGCCCTTGGAAGTGATTTCGAAAGGGATACGGCTGAAGAAACCAATGCCTCAGGAAGGATTTTAGGATATTCAGCGCTTGCGCTTTCGATTTTGTCACTTTTCATTGTACCTGTTCTTTTTGGTGCAGCCGGAATCGTACTTGGCTTTGTTGCCAGGAGACGAGGAACAGATGCACTTGGAACTTGGGCAATAGGCATAGGAGCCGTTTCCATCATTGTTGGAATTTTTGTCTTGCCGTTCTTCTAAAAAAGGATTAGCGGAATTGGGAGCATTCCGGTAATAAAGAAAAAGCTTGGCTGATTTATCAGCCAAGCTTTTCTGTATTGTTTTGGAAATTATAAAATAACCCTAAACAGCCCTCAGAGAATAAAAGGTAAGAGGCCTTTTTTCTCTGAGGGTTATTTGCGAGGCGCTTACGTCTTTGTTCTTAGATCTCTTGCTTCTCTTCTTCTTCTTCTCTTTGTTTTCTGTAGTGCTCCTCAGCTAGGATATCGATTTCTTTCTTCAATTCCTCGACCATTGTCTCTTCTGGAACTTTTCGGACAGTTTTTCCGTGGCGGAATAGCAGGCCTTCTCCACGGGCACCCGCGATGCCGATATCGGCTTCTCTTGCTTCACCTGGCCCGTTTACAGCACAGCCAAGTACGGCCACCTTAATCGGAGCTTTAATGGTAGAGATGTACTCTTCGACTTCATTGGCAATGCTGATCAGGTCAATTTCAATTCTCCCGCAAGTAGGGCAGGAAATCAGTGTTGCTGCATTGGCTGCAAGGCCGAAAGACTTCAAGAGTTCTCTTGCGACTTTGACTTCTTCTACCGGGTCGGCACTCAATGAAATACGCAGGGTGTTTCCGATGCCCTTACTCAATAAGGCTCCCAAACCTGCTGCACTTTTCACTGTGCCAGCGAATAGTGTCCCGGATTCAGTTATGCCAAGGTGCAGTGGATAATCGAATGTCTGGGCTGCTTTTGTATATGCTTCAATAGCAAGGTTCACATCCGATGCTTTCATTGACACGATGATATCGTGGAAATCAAGCTCTTCCAGGATTTTGATATGGTGGAGGGCACTTTCGACCATACCGTCAGCAGTTGGATATCCGTATTTCTCGATAATTTTTCTTTCGAGACTTCCCGCATTCACTCCAATACGGATAGGGATACCTTTTTCTTTTGCCGCTTTTACAACTGCTTCTACTTTTTCGCGGCGGCCGATGTTGCCTGGGTTAATCCTGATTTTGTCAGCTCCGCCTTCAATTGCTTTAAGAGCAAGCTTGTAGTCAAAGTGTATATCGACTACTAAAGGAATGTTGATTTGTTTTTTGATATCAGCAATGGCGTTAGCCGCTCGCTCATCAGGGCAGGCGACACGGACGACCTGGCACCCTGCTTCTTCAAGACGGTGGATTTCTTTTACTGTAGCTTCCACATCATGTGTCTTTGTCGTTGTCATACTTTGTATAATAAGCTCGTCATTCCCGCCGATTGTTAAGTTTCCGACTTTGACTGGACGAGTTTTAGAACGATGGATTATTTCACTCAAGGCTTATTCTCTCCTTTTGGAAAATTCATTTATAGTGAAACAAAATAATAAGCGTACGAAAGTATTGTATCAATGTTTCATTGAAGTTGACAAGAAATAGATTGTTTCAGATTGTAATCAGGATATTAAATTATCAATTTTTAATAAGCCTCTTTTCGTTTAGAGCAAAAAAATTAGTATCCAGGGGATATTGAAAGCAATAATATATGGGAGAAAACCTTTAATATAGAGGAAGCCTATAGACCTCACCAGCTTGAATATCCTGAGGAGTCTCTCCTTCATTAAGAAATTGAAAATCCTCTATCAGCTGGTCGATGGAAACAGGAAGCGGTCCATCAAGGTTCTGCTCCATTAAAGACAGGATAGTATCGCCTGATTTGATTTTCACCTCTACATATTCTATTTCTATTTCGTCAGATATTATTTCTTTCGGCTCTTGTACAGGTTCCATCACTGCAGCTGGTACAGCTGGTTCGGCTGCCCGGGGGAGTGTCCCGGCTTTTAAATCATAATATATGCTATATGAGACGATCATAACCATCAGAAAGATACTAAGCCTTTTCATGAGCTGCTCCTTTCCCTGGAAGGAAAAATTTATATTATATAACTGAAAAACATCATTGAAGAATTTCTACTAAATCACTATATGTATTCTGCATTTCTCCCTTATATTCCTACCTATTTGGGACTTTTGAATAGCAGGTATGCTATTTTTAAATTTAAAAACCCAACTTTTATACAAATATTACACCTGATTTACAATCCCTTAATATTTCTCTGTGAAAATAAAAATAGGTACATTGTCGAATATAAACCTTATTTGTAATAGTATGCCGAATGCAGAAGAAATTGGGGGGCTTAGGGTGAAGAAAAGGCTGAAGGATATCTTTGAGAATACAATGAAAAGAACACGATTGAGAAAAGATACTTTGACCAAAATAGAGGAGGCAGGGTTCTTTGGGAGATTAAGTTCAAAACTCAGTCTAAAAAACAGACTGTTATTTTTATTTGTCCTATTATTGACCGTTTCAATCGTTGTAGTGGGGATCAGTTCATACATAAAAGCGAAGGAAGCCACAATTGATACTATTGAAAACAGGCTGGGAAGAGAAGCAGAACTAATTTCGTATGTGGCTGAAAATCTCAAATTCTTATATGTCAGTGATGATGAGTACTTCTTTCAGCAGCTTGAAATCAGCATTAGAGATCAAAAGGAGCAATTGACCAAAGACGGAATAGAATCAAATATTTTCTACATCTCGAATAATGAGGTGATCCCGTTTCAAGCCAGCTCGGGTTCAGAACTGAAGTTCAATGAAACGCTTATTTCCAAGATAACGAATGATTCACGAACGCTTTTACATGAAACAATAAACGGAAAAGAATATACAATTTCCTCGATGAAGATAAAAGGGATTGATGGACATTATATCCTTGCGGTGCCTTCTGAATCATACCTTAATTCGGTAACCGACATGGCTCAATTTACCTTTGCTGTCATATTAATCAGTTTAGCTGTGTCATCCATACTCATTCTCTTATTCGTAAGAAGCTTTACAAAGCCTCTCATACAGCTGCAAAATATTATGAGGGAAGTCAGAAATGGCAACTTGAATAAAAGAGCCAATTTTAAAACGAATCTGCCGGAAATCCATTCACTGAAAAAAAGTTTCAATATGATGATTGAGCAAATGCGGGATGTTCTTCATGAGCTGAATGAAACTACAATGGAGCTTGAAACAACAGGCAGCAGCCTCAGCAGCTCTTCTGAAGGGGCGCTGAATTTCAGCCGGGAATTAATTGAAGCCATTAATGTAGTGAAGCATGGAGCGGAACAAACAGCAAGCAGTTCAGATAACAGTGTCAATGGATTTCAAATGATGAAGCAAAAAATTGAACAACTGATCAATAATATGGAAACTGTCCATAGAAGCGCAGTAGATATGAACAGATCAGCTGAAAAGGGAGAAAGAAATAACACTGAACTTATTGAAGCTATTCATTCCTTTGAAAATGATTTCGCCCATATGACCTCAACAATCCAACAGGTCAGAAACCACTCATTGTCCATAGCCAACCTAGTAGGCTTGATAAAAGGTGTGGCTGAACAAACTAAACTGTTGGCTCTGAATGCAGCCATTGAAGCAGCGCGGGCTGGTGAATCAGGAAAAGGCTTTGCGGTCGTTGCCGAAGAGGTGAGGAAGCTGGCAGATCAATCCACTAAAGCTGCAGAAGATATTACAGGATCGATTGAAGGCATGGAAGGGGTCACAATCAGAGCTGCTAAGGAGTTTGATGATATGCTCCTGAAGATAAAAGGCAACCTGGATACAGCAAGTGAATCAAAAGGATCCTTCGACGAACTAATGAAAGAAGTGAAGAATGTCAGCGAAAACTTTGAAAGAATGCAATCTGCCTTAGTGGAGCTGAAATCGGAACTTCCGCAGCTTGAACAAGCTACCGTAAGCTTTTCTTCCGTCTCCCAGGAAACTCTGGCTAGCACAGAACAAATGCTGGCGACAAGCGGATCACAAATAACAGAAATGGAAAATACACATGAAATTGGAATACATCTGAAGTCACTGTCAAACTCACTTACCACGATATCAAAACGATTCTCGTCCAAATAAGCACGAAAGGAACTGAGCCCTCTCAGTTCCTTTTTTTGAAGCCCATCTTATTAAGTTTTTTTCTTTTTCGGCATTTCCTTGATCGTTAAATAAAGGACAATTGACGTAACAATCCAGTCAAGAAAGAAGCTGGCAGGAACAAAAGTGTTTAACATTTCCATTACAGTGAAAAAGATGGTTGAAAGCGTTATACTGTACGCGGTAATCCGCCATGCCTGTCTGTATGGAAGCTTCGTGAATAATGCATTGGCGAAAAGACGCGCTATAAGGGCAAAAATACTGACCTTAATGAAAGTCATTCCAGCGGAAAACAGATAAAGAATCAGTATGAAAACGAAAAGGATGATGCCCTTCAGGGAATCCAATGTCTCCAGGAAACTGACGATCTCTTCATTGTCAGCCTCTAAACCGTCAAGCATGGAATAGGGATATGATTGAACTTGTCCGGCAATCACCAAAGCAAACTCATCTTTTAAAAGTGCGACAGCATCATTTGCTGCACTCAATTCGGATAAGGAGATGCTTCCAGTGCTGTCCATCACGAATGTCAAATATTCTTTCCTGACTGTAACAGGTTCTTGTGAATCAGAAACGAGGGCGCCATCTTCAATGGAGAAGGAAGGCAGTTCTGATTCAACTGCTGATATACTCTCTTCTATAGCACTGCTGGAAAAAATTGCAAGGTTATAAGCAGCCGGCAGGATAGAAACTAGTACCAGGAGAAATACGTACAAGATTGTTTTCCCTATACCTTGAAATCGATAAGAAGCTATATCCTTGGGAGAATACAGACTTCTGTATAACTGTTTGAAAATATTCATCTTTTTTAACACTCCCTAAATAGTTGTCCAATCCTCATTTTATGCCCGGCAATGCGTTTACATCAAGCAGTAAGTAGAACTTTATTATGAGATGTCTTATATGGATATCTGACAGGAAAGAAACTGCTTTTAAAAAAACTTAAAAAAGTCTTTACTTTATCTTCATAATGCTTTAATAATTGAAAGGGGTTTTTGTTGTTTGATGTCGAAATCTTTATTTAGGGGTTGAAATCTTTGGAACTAAATTGGCAAGAGATGTTATTTCAATTTTTTGGCGGTCTTGGAATTTTCCTGTTTGGTATAAAATACCTTGGAGATGGATTGCAGAAATCTGCAGGTGACCGTTTAAGGGATATTCTTGATAGATTCACTACCAATCCTTTTATGGGGGTTCTGGCAGGTATAATTGTTACGATTCTTATTCAATCCAGCAGTGGTACCACTGTCATTACAGTCGGGCTGGTTAGTGCAGGTTTCATGACGCTCCGCCAAGCAATCGGTGTCATCATGGGTGCGAATATTGGTACAACCGTTACGGCATTCATTATCGGTATCGATATCGGTGAATATGCCCTGCCGATCATTGCAGTTGGTTCTGTCATGTTATTCTTCTTTAAACATAAGAAGGTTCAGTACCTCGGACAGATCGTGTTCGGGTTCGGAGGCCTTTTCTACGGCCTTGAGCTTATGAGTGGAGGAATGAAACCTCTTCGATCTTTAGAGGCGTTTACAGATCTTACAGTAAGCATGAGCTCCAATCCAATACTTGGTGTAGTCATTGGTACATTGTTCACCGTAATAGTACAGAGCTCTTCAGCTACAATTGGAATCCTTCAAGGTCTTTATTCCGAAGGTCTTGTAGATATCAACGCTGCATTGCCTGTCCTGTTTGGAGATAATATCGGGACTACTATCACAGCTGTGCTGGCTGCGATCGGGACATCTGTGGCTGCGAGGAGAGCTGCGGCGACTCATGTGTTGTTCAACTTAATCGGAACGACACTATTCCTGATTATTCTCCCGCTGTATCACAGACTTATAGAATTTTTACAGGAAGCCTTGAACCTGAATCCTGAAATGACGATTGCTTTTGCACATGGTACTTTCAATCTGACGAATACTATTATTCAGTTTCCTTTCATCGGCCTGCTGGCACTTATTGTGACCAAGCTAATCCCGGGAGAGGATGCACTAGTTGATTACAAAGCGAAACATTTGGATCCTATGTTTATCGAACAGTCACCTTCCATTGCCTTGGGCCAGGCTAAGGAAGAGGTCCTGCGCATGGGTGAGTTTGCGGTAAAAGGATTGGAAGAGTCAAATAACTTCCTCAAGACTAAACAAAGCAAGCATTCTGACGTGGCTTATCAGATTGAAGACGCGATCAATAATCTGGATAAGAAAATCACGAACTACTTAGTAGAGATTTCTTCTGCTTCATTGACAGAAGCAGAATCTGAAAAACATTCTATTTTGATGGATACAGTCAGAGACATTGAACGAATCGGTGACCACTTTGAAAATATTTTAGAATTAGTTGAGTATCAGCAGGCAAACAAGGTGAAAATCACCGAAGATGCCATGGCTGACTTGGATGTCATGTTTGTCTTAACAATTGAAACTGTCAAAAAAGCTATTTCTTCCTTGGATCTTAACGACCATGGCCTTGCCAGGGAAGTTGCTGAGAAAGAAGATATGATTGACAAAATGGAACGTAAATTGCGCAAGCAGCATATCCTTCGACTTAATGAAGGCTTATGTTCCGGCCAGGCAGGAATCGTATTCGTAGATATCATCAGCAACCTTGAGCGTATCGGCGACCATGCGGTCAATATTGCAGAAGCGGTATTAGGAGAAAACGATTAATTTTGAGTGTATAATAGGACTGACCAGAGGGACTCCCTCTTGGCCAGTCCTTTTGTTTTAGGAGGAAATAAATTTGGAGATTATTTACTGGGGTATTATCATTTTGTTAATCGCAGCTTCATTTATTGGATTAGTCTATCCGATAATTCCGAGTGTGCTGGTTTTGCTGGGAGCCTTTCTTCTATATGGAGTGCTCTTCAGCTTTGAACCATTCAGCTTGTTGTTTTGGATTATTCAAGGTTTGTTCGTTGTGCTGCTATTCGGGGCGGACTATGCAGCGAATCTTTTTGGAATTAAAAGATATGGAGGCACCAAAGCGGGCATCTGGGGAAGCACAATAGGATTGATTATAGGTCCTTTTGTCATTCCGGTAGTCGGTATTATTGCCGGACCATTCCTTGGTGCGGTGCTGGGTGAAATGCTGGTAAACCGGACAGGATTCAAGCAGGCGCTTAAAGTTGGAACTGGGTCTCTGATCGGGTTCATTTCAAGTGTTTTTACCAAAGGGATTATACAGACCATTATGGTTATTTATTTTGTTATAGTCATATAAGGAGAGGGAGCATGAGGTAAGGGAATCTAACGTGAGCATCTGGGGTTTTAAAAGTTGAATAAGAAGTGAAGAAGACAATTATGTGCAGTCTAAAGGAATGTCCGGTGTCGAGTCAATATTGTTTTTTATCGAAACAGGTCCTCGCTGCTACTGACTGGGATTCTTCCTTTTTAATGTAAGGTGACCCACAGAGACATTCATATTTATAAAATCTTTTGAAGTAAGCCTCATTTACAACAACAGCAGCAGAATGAAAATCAGAATGCCGGGCCGCATCAGATAAAATGCAGAGTTCTGCCATCCACAGTTCAGTCACCTGAATTTCCATATGGATAATAGAGGAAACGAGTAAAACTTTTAAAGACTCTAAAGAATAAAGCGGATTGTTTTGGTGATGATAAACATGTCATCAAACTATTATCTATCTGGGTTTTTATTATCCGAGCATTTCGTTTGATGGAATAAGCTAAATTTGGTAATCTAAAAAAGAACAAGGCGGAATCAATAAGGATTCCAAATATTACATAGGGAGGAATATATCATGGCATTTGAATTACCGCAACTACCGTATGCTTACGATGCACTAGAACCTCATATCGACAAGGAAACAATGAACATCCACCATACGAAGCACCACAATGCTTATGTAACTAAATTGAACGATGCACTTCAAGGAAACGACGAACTTCTAAGCAAATCAGTAGAAGAAGTTGTTGCAAACCTAGATGCTGTTCCAGAAGGTGCACGCACAGCAGTCCGCAACAACGGCGGCGGCCATGCAAACCACTCTTTATTCTGGACGATTTTGTCTCCAGAAGGCGGCGGAAATCCTGAAGGTGAACTTGCAAGCGCTATTGAAAGCAAGTTCGGCAGCTTTGAAAAGTTCAAAGAAGAATTTGCTGCAGCAGGCGCAGGCCGTTTCGGTTCTGGCTGGGCTTGGCTTGTAGTAAACAATGGCGAGCTTGAAGTAACAAGCACGTTAAACCAAGATTCTCCTTTAATGGATGGTAAAACTCCTATTCTTGGATTGGACGTTTGGGAGCACGCTTACTACCTGAACTACCAAAACCGCCGTCCAGACTACATCAATGCATTCTGGAATGTAGTGAACTGGGAAGAGGTTACTAAACGTTACAACGCAGCAAAATAATTGACTGTGAAAGAGGATTCCTTACTAGGGATCCTCTTTTTTATGCCCTCATAAAGCGTATTCCTTTTTGCCTTCTCATTTTGACAGCAGTCTTAAGTACCTTCTTTTTTTAATGGGTATAAGTTAGGCCTCTTTTTCAAAAAATAAGCTTACGAAAAAGGGGAGTAATAAAAAATGACCAGGTTTAAAAGGCTTTTAGGCGATATCGAATTAAAAAGGGATATAATGTTTTTGCTTCTGATTGGTGGACTGTATTCCATGAGTGTGGCCTTATCGAACACCTTTGTAAACATATATTTATGGAAACAGTCCGGTGAATTTATAGACCTAGGAATTTATAACTTAACGGTTGTTATTTTTCAGCCGTTAACCTTTATACTGGCCGGCAGATGGGCCAAAAAAATTGACAGGGTAATCGTATTGAGAATAGGTGTCATTTTTTTGGCCTCTTTCTATTTATCTGTCCTGTTTTTTGGAGAAAATGCAGGTGAAAACCTGGTGATTCTGGGTGCGCTCCTTGGAATTGGTTATGGTTTCTACTGGCTGGCTTTCAATGTCCTAACTTTCGAAATCACCGAACCGGAAACACGTGATTTTTTTAATGGATTTTTAGGAACATTAACCTCGGCAGGCGGAATGGTAGGCCCAATTCTTGCGGGGTATATCATATCAAGGTTTACATCCTTTCAGGGATACACGATTGTCTTTGGCCTCTCATTAGGACTTTTCTCACTGGCTGTCATTTTAAGCTTTTTCTTAAAAAGACGTCCGGCTCATGGAAGATATTGTTTTACGAGGATACTTAAAGAGAGAAAAAATAATGAGAACTGGAAATTGATAACAAACGCTCATTTCTTTCAAGGTCTGAGAGAAGGGACTTTCATATTTGTTATTTCGGTGTTTGTTTTTATCAGTACGGGAAGTGAGTTTGCAATAGGTACCTTTGGATTGGTTAATTCAGGGATTGCTTTTATCGGCTACTTTTTGACTTCAAGGCTGATCAAAAAAAGATACCGAAAAAAGTCGATTCTGATAGGCGGTTTAATTTTATATGCAGCCATTTTCTTGATTGTATTTGACTTAACCTATGCCAGGCTTCTTATGTATGCTGGAATCATTGCTGTAGCTTACCCTTTGCTGCTTGTTCCATATATTTCCATGACTTATGATGTGATTGGGAAAGGGTGGAAGGCCGCAGAGATGAGAATTGAATACATTGTGGTCAGAGAGATTTTTCTTAACTTAGGAAGAATTGTTTCCATATTAGCATTTATCTTTGCTATAACATTCTTCAATGAGGATAAAAGTATCCCAATCCTGCTGCTCATTCTAGGTTCCGGCCACAGTCTAATCTATCTTTTCATCAGAAAAATTAATTTGTCCATGACTTAGTAATACAAGCGGAGAGGGACGCCCTTTCTGCTTGTTCTGGTTAGAGGGGTGGCATCAGATCTACTAAAAGCGAAACGGCTGTTGTCCGAAGTGTTCACAGACAGCATGGAATCTCCAAAAAGATAAATCGGCAAATCGGTATAGTAACAAATGTTCAATCTTGAACGCAGAAAATGCAAAAATGAAACAGCCCGGAGTATTTGCATTCCTCCGCAAAATTACTCTAACTGCATTAAGAAATCTTGCATTTAATGCAGCAATCCTTCTGAATCTAAATTTATAGGGGCTGAACTTAACGCACTTTTTTGATTTTAACGGGTACTTAAACACGGCTTTCACTAAAAACAAATTGGAAAAATTTAATTACATATCCATCAGTTGTTATGGGTGGAAAAGGTTCTTTTTTTTCTATACTATAGAGTATATGAGAAAGAATATTTATTTTTGGAATTAATATCGAGGAAGGATTGGAAAAGCTTGAAAAACACTAAGAAAAAGAAAAAGACACATGTGCCTGCTCGGATGAACATCTTGTTTTTTGGAGTCTTTTTATTATTTTCTTTACTGATCCTGCGGCTTGGACTGGTGCAGATCGTTTCGGGTGAAGAATATAAGCGGGAAGTGGAAAGAACAGAAGATGTATTAGTCAATAACAGCGTGCCAAGAGGGAAGATTTACGACCGGGTTGGGAATGTTATTGTCGATAACACACCGATGAACGCCATAACTTATACAAGGACCCAATCTACAAAATCCGAAGATATGATCAAGGTGGCCCGCAGCCTTGCCCAATTGATTGAAATGGATACAGAGGCTGTGAGGGACCGGGATAAGAAAGATTATTGGATGCTGATCAACAAAGAGGAAGCTGATGAAAAAGTTTCAGCAGAAGAGAAAGCGGAAATCGGAAGAGATGAGGATCTATCTCAAGATGAAATTAATGCTAAAATTTATCAGCTGACTTTGGATAGAATCACAGAAGCTGATCTGAACTCTCTGTCTGGGCAAGACCTAGAAGATCTTGCCATCTTCCGTGAAATGAACAGCGGATATGCTCTTTCTCCACAGATGGTCAAGAATAAAGGTGTCACTCAAGAGGAATTTGCCAGAGTGAGTGAGCATCTGTCTAAACTGCCGGGCGTGAATACGACGACAGACTGGGAAAGGACTTATGTATTCGATAAGACGCTAAGATCCATCCTTGGAAATGTGTCTTCTTCCAGAGAAGGACTTCCAAGGGAAATGGTAGATTACTATTTAGCAAGAGACTATACACGTAATGACCGGGTGGGGCAAACTTACCTTGAGCTTCAATATGAAGATGTTTTAAAAGGGCAAAAAGAAAAAATCAAAAATATCACTAAAGACGGAAGTGTCCTGGAATCCGTTCTGATGCAGGAAGGTCAGCGCGGAAAAGATGTTGTCCTGACAATCGATATGGAATTGCAGCAGGAAGTGGAAAAAATCGTCACAGAAGAGCTGCTGAAAAATGTCCGTAATCCACAGTCCTCCCATCTTGACCGGGCTTTTGTAGTCTTGATTGATCCGAATACAGGTGAAGTCCTGGCGATGGTCGGAAAGAGATATGCCAAGGATCCTGAAACAGGAGAGTATGGGATTCAGGATTATGCACTCGGCACATATACGAGTTTTTATGAGGTTGGATCAGTTGTTAAGGGTGCAACAGTATTGACTGGTTATATGACTGGTGTGCTTCAGCCTGGAGAAACCATCCTCGATGAACCAATTAAGGTTAAAGGCACACCTATTAAAAATTCCTGGTATGGAAGAGAACGTTCATTGACTGACCAGCAAGCCCTTGAGGTATCTTCCAACGGCTACATGTGGAAGGTCGCTATGAGGATAGGAGGCAATCCTTACTACGTTCGCGATGCAGCGATCAGCGGGGATGCCAATGACCTTGATAACATGAGGAACCATTTTGCCCAATTCGGTCTTGGTGTCAACACAGGTATTGATCTGCCCGGTGAAGTGAATGGATACAGGGGAACCTTTTATACACCAGGGAACATGATGGACTTTGCGATCGGGCAGTTTGATACGTATACACCTATGCAGCTTGCTCAGTATGTCTCAACGATAGCCAATGATGGATACCGAGTACAGCCGCACATCCTCAAGGAGATCCGCAAGCCGACGGGCGATAAAGAAAACATGGGGCCAATCGAGACGGTCAAACAGCCTGAAATCCTGAATAAGGTTAATGTCACACAAGCTCAGATGGAAAATGTTCAACAAGGGTTTTACCGTGTCTACCAATACCCTGATGGTACAGCCTATAAGGAGTTCCATGATGCTCCTTATGTAGCTGCTGGTAAATCAGGTACAGCTGAAGCACGTTATAGAGACCCGGCAACAGGAAACTACTACGACACGTATAATACAACGTTGATCGGCTATGCTCCGTATGACCAGCCCGAAGTTGCTTTTTCTACGGTTGTGCCGTGGTCTCATAATGGCCGGCAAGATCCTTACATTAACAAAGACATTTCTAGAAGAGTTATGGATAAATATTTTGACTTGAAGAAAGAACGTGAAGAAGAGGGATTGAACTCTACAGAAGTAGAGCGGAAAGTTGAAAATGTTGATGAAGCAGAAGAACTGCAAGAAGAAACAAGAGAAGAAAACGCAGCAGGTGAAAGCACTACTTAAGAAGAGTAAGCAATTGGAGACCTTCCGTGAATGGAAGGCCTCTTTTTTTTTGAATAGATTCCAGTTTATATCAAATAATAGCTATAATTCGATATAATTTCCCGGAATTTTTTTACTTTAAGCAAGAAATAAGTCGAATTTACAAAAGCTTTACAATCGATTAAAACCGGATTAACACTTCTCTATTATTCTATTACTCGTAGGACAAAAACAAAAATTTCTTTAGGGGGAATTTAGGAATGAAGAACTTCAAAGGACTACTTCTTTTAGTAGTAATGGCAGCACTAGTAATGTTCACGGCTGCTTGTGGATCTAACAATGGAAACAATGCTGCTAACAATGGCGGTAACACGAACACAGGAAACAACGGCGGCAACGCTGATAGCGAAGAAACAGCTTCACTTGAAGGAAGCGTTGTAATCGATGGTTCTGGTACTGTATATCCGTTCATGGCTCAAATGGCTGAAAACTATATGGGTGAAAATGGTGACGTTTCTGTAGAAGTTAGCCGTGCTGGTACATCTGCAGGGTTCAAAAAGTTCTTAGTTGAAGAAGGCGGAACAGATTTCAACGATGCTTCCCGTGAAATTAAAGACGAAGAAACAGCTACAGCTGAAGATCTTGGTATCGATGTCATGGAATTCCAAGTTGCTCTTGATGGTTTGACATTCGTAATCAACCCTGAAAATGACTGGGCAACTGAAATGACTCAAGAAGAAGTTGTGAACATCTTCCTTGCTGAAGGTGGAGTAACGAAATGGTCAGATATCAACCCTGACTGGCCGGCTGAAGAAATCAAGCCAATGGGTCCAAATGAAAACCATGGTACAAATGAATTCATGTTCGAAACAATCATGGAAGAGAAGGATTTTGTTGACAGTGTAAATCTACAGCAGGAATACTCTACTCTAGTTGATCTTGTATCTAAAGATAAGAACGCGATTGCATTCTTCGGATATGGTTACTATGACAATAACAAAGATAAAGTCAGTGCTGTAAATGTTGACTTTGGTAATGGTCCTATCGAGCCTAGCCTTGACACAATAGGATTGAGCGAAGATGCTGCATACAACCCATTCACACGTCCAGTATTTACTTACTTGAACGTTAACATGGCTAAAGAGAAGCCTCAAGTTCTTGACTATGCTAAATTCACAATGAACAACGCTCAAGATGTAGCGGCTGCAACAGGTTTTGCTCCACTTTCAGACGAAACAATCGAAGAGAACCTTTCTAAATTAGAAGAAATCCAATAATAATTTAGTAACGAAAAACATGCTCGGAAGATGAGAAGGTAACTCTTCTCATCTTCTTGTGTGTTATTAAAATAAGAGTAATTTTCTTCCTCAAGGGATGAAGGATGAAAGGGGTTATCAACCATGAAGGATTCTGGAACGAATGGCAAGATGAATGTTCGGGAAATGATTGAAGAAAAGAAAAATACACTGAACATTAATTCTGTTATGGAAAAATTCATTCCGAAATTCTTATTTGCCATTGCGGCGATATCGATTTTCACGACTATTGGAATTGTTTTTACCTTATTAGCAGAAACAGTTAACTTTTTTAGGAATGTTCCCTTCTTGGACTTTTTCACAGGTACAGAATTGAATCCAATCGGAAGAGAACCGCAGTTTGGGGTACTGCCGTTGCTCACTGGTACGATTATCTCTTCTGTCATTGCTATGTTTGTTGCAATTCCAGTGGGATTAATGTCTGCTGTATATTTAAGTGAATATGCTTCAGACAAAGTAAGAAAAACACTGAAACCGATATTGGAAATTCTTGCGGGGATTCCAACTATCGTATATGGATTCTTTGCATTTACATTTGTGACTCCTCTAATAAGATCATTTATTCCTGCGGTAGAGCCTACGAATATCCTCAGTCCAGGAATAGTAATGGGAATCATGATCATCCCAATGGTGGCATCTCTTTCTGAGGATGCGATGAGTTCTGTGCCCAACTCAATGAGAGAAGGAGCGCTTGCACTTGGAGCGACAAAACTCGAAGTAACCTGGAAAGTAGTTATTCCTGCTGCTATTTCTGGAATAATATCTTCCTTTGTACTTGGTATATCCCGTGCGATTGGAGAAACGATGATTGTTACGATTGCTTCTGGAAGCAATAAGAATTTCACGTTTGACATTACCCAATCCATGCAGACTATGACTGCTTATATAGTAGAGGTAACCGGTGGAGAAGCAGCAGCCGGAACAACGATTTACTACAGCTTATACGCTGTGGCGATGACTTTGTTTGTGTTCACTTTGATCATGAACTTGATTGCACAATATATTTCTCGTAGATTCAGGGAGGAATATTAATTATGAAGTATGTAAACGCAGAACAAGTACAAAAGCACATGGGCTTGCGCTTATTTAAAAATAAGCTGGCAAGAACTCTATTCCTATTATCTATCCTATTCGGACTGGTCGTATTGGTAACATTGATATACCGTGTTGCTTCTGACAGTATCGGCTGGATTGACTTTGGATTTCTATCAGGAAAGCTTTCAGTAAACCCTGATAAGGCTGGAATCCTGGGAGCCATTCTTGGAACGGTCTGGCTTATGATTGTCGTAGCGCCAGTGACGATGTTCCTTGGTGTTGGTACAGCAATTTACCTTGAAGAATATGCAAAAGAAGGAAAGCTAAAGAGCATTATTCAAACAAACATTAGTAATCTTGCTGGTGTACCATCTGTAGTATTTGGTATCCTCGGATTGACTGTATTTGTCCGGATGGCTGATTTAGGTAACATTATCCTTGCCGGGGGCTTGACGATGTCCTTGCTCGTTCTTCCAATTGTTGTTGTGGCAAGCCAGGAAGCGCTTAGAGCAGTGCCGCAATTCTTAAGGGAAGCATCATATGGAATGGGCGCTACCAAATGGCAGACTGTCAAAAATATTGTTTTGCCTACAGCTATACCGGGTATTTTAACAGGTGTAATACTAGCTCTATCACGTGCAATTGGTGAAACAGCACCTCTTGTCGTTATCGGTATACCTGCATTATTGATTCCACTGCCAGAAGGCGTTTTTGACAAATTTACTGTAATGCCAATGCAAATTTACTATTGGACAGTTGACTCTGCTTTGACTGATGAATATGCCTATTTAGCAGCGGCTACGATTGTTGTGTTATTGATTGTACTGTTCGCGATGAACTCTATTGCAATCATTATTAGAAACAAGTTTCAAAAGAGATTCTAATTTTTGGAGGTTTTTTCAATGGCAGTACTATCTGGTAACGAAAAGAAGAGCAAAGTCACTTTAAAAGAAGATACAACGGTAAGCCCAAAGAAAAGCGTAGTTTATGAAACAAAAGACCTTAATCTTTGGTATGGAGAAGACAAAGCGCTAAAAAATATTAACCTTGCGATAAACCAAAATGAAGTAACAGCAATTATCGGACCGTCCGGGTGTGGTAAATCCACTTTTATTAAAACATTGAACAGAATGGTGGAACTGATTCCCGTAGTGAAAATTTCCGGCGATATCAGCTACAGAGGGAAAAGCATCTTGGATAAATCCTTTACAGTTGAGGATTTGAGAACAAGAGTCGGAATGGTGTTTCAAAAACCGAATCCGTTCCCTAAATCAATCTACGACAATGTAGCTTATGGACCGAGGATCCATGGCATCAAAAATAAAAAGGTATTGGATGAAATTGTAGAAAAGAGTCTGCGTGGTGCGGCCATCTGGGATGAAGTCAAAGACCGCCTGAAGGAAAACGCCTATGGGCTTTCCGGCGGACAGCAGCAGCGTCTGTGTATTGCCCGCTGCCTGGCCATTGAACCGGATGTCATCCTGATGGATGAACCAACTTCAGCACTTGATCCAATTTCTACACTGAAAGTGGAAGAACTTGTGCAGGACTTGAAAAAAGATTACAGTATTATCATTGTTACGCATAATATGCAGCAGGCTGCACGTATCTCTGATAAGACAGCTTTCTTCTTGAATGGAGAGGTCATTGAATTCGATAAGACTGATACTATTTTCTCTACTCCGAGTGATAAGAGAACAGAGGATTATATTTCAGGCAGATTCGGTTGATCATGGAAATATCCTTAGTTTATCAGCTAAGGATATTTTCATATGGGTTCCGAGGGTGAGACAACAGAAGGACAGTGACAGAACCATAATGGATAGATCATTTATTACTTAAAGTGGAGGGGTATGTATGGCCAGAGGACAGTTTGATGAAAGCTTGCAAGACCTGCAGGCAAAGTTAATGGAACTTGGAAGACTTGCGAACACTGCTCTTGACATGAGTGTCAAAGCTCTTGAAGAACAGGATATTGAAAAGGCTTTGGAAATCATTGAAGATGACACCCATGCAGATTTGCTGGAAGAAGAGATCAATGATATTGCTATTCTGCTTATCGCCAAACAGCAGCCAGTGGCAACTGACCTGCGGAGAATCATTGTCACAATAAAAGTGGCATCGGACATTGAAAGGATTGCCGATTTTGCAGTTAATATAGCAAAGTCTACAATCAGAATCGGCAAGGAACCGCTGATTAAGCCAATTAAAAATATTAAACAAATGTACACTCTTACTTCTAACATGATTAACCTGACACTTGAATCTTTTGTTGAAGAAGATGTAGTCAAAGCGAAGAAGATTGCTGATTTAGATGATGAAATTGATGATCTGTACGGAGAGACTATCCGGGAGCTGCTTACATTAAATAAACAGCAGCCTGAGTTCACTGATCAGATTACACAGCTATCCTTTATCTGCCGCTATCTTGAGCGCTCAGCAGATCATGCTACCAACGTCGCTGAAGGTGTATTCTATCTCGTTAAAGGAAGACGATTCGATTTAAATTCCTGATCATAGAAAAAGGCAGCCCACTTGCGGCTGCCTTTTTACTTTGTTAATAATGTTGATATTTCCTCAAGTGTCATTTCTGAATGTAGCTGATAGTCACCTATCTGAATTTTATCGGCACGTCCACTTTTCACCAGGTAGCTGTTAAAGTCACTTGCATTTTTAATGATTCCTTTGCTTTCAAGCTCATCGCTAATTTCGATGGGAGTCATTCCTGAGGAAACGGTCAGTGTTATCTCAGTTCTTGCATCTTCTTCAACTTCGGTTTCTTGTTCTCCAGATACACTGTCTTCACTCAGTGTATTTATCTGCTCCTCAAGATCTCCGATTTTTTCCCGTTGATTCCTTGCTTCTTCCTCAGTCAAAACAACATAACCCTGCTCTTCCAGCGTCTCCCTGGAATCACCTTTGTCTTCGGTACCATAAGAGAATATGATCAAGAGGATGGCAGAAAGCAAAAGACCTGAAGCGAAAGACCTTGTGTTTTGTTTATTCATGATGACTCCTTTCAGACGCTGCGATTACGGATGATTTCCTGTACATCCATTACTGGCAATGCAGATTGTTTGGCGATTTGCTCCATATTCATTCCTTGAGCATGAAGTGCCAGTACCTGATTTTTCACTATCTCATGTACCTTCTTTTTAGGACGCTGGGGCGGGGGTGCTTGGAAGACGGGACCTTCATCCATTAGCAGCTCTTCTTCAAGAACCTTCAGCCTCTTTTTCAGTGTGTAATTTTCCTGAAGGAAGTTCATAGAAAGCTCTTCTACATCTTTTTCCAAAGTTTTATATCGGTCTCTTTGAAAAAAAGAGATGATAAAAAGCAGAGAGGAAAGGGAGAGAAGGCTGATGATCACGATTGTCATAAGTTCACCTCGTATGAGTTTGCTACCTACTAGTTATAGCACAGTTTTCCGTATTTCTCTATACCGTTCAATAGACTTTCATCTTCTAGATTGCAGGCGGATCCCTTAAGGTGTGTTGGGCTAAATTAATATAGGTTCTTTGCTCGTAATTTCTTATTATCGCTCGCATTTATGTATAATGCGCTCGTATAACTGTATATCCCGCTCACAGCAGGGTTGCAGGGTTATAAATAGCAGTTACCGCTCGCCTAAATCTCAAATAGGTCTTAGGGAAGTTTGGACGTATAAGGAATTTGGTAGTTATTCCTCTGATAGAATAACTGAATTTTATAGAAGAGTCCTCCTTATTAATACGCTGTTTCTCATAAATTTTGGTTTTAGGAAAACCTCCAAGTGCCGGATTTTCCCCCTTGAATCTGAGTTTTACTCTCCAACCAAGGAGAGTATCTCTTATCTTGCTTGCTTATCAGGTTATATCCGTTCAATTAGGGAGGTAGTCTTCAAAATTAATATGCAATAGCAACAAAGTGTACCAAAAAAGAGATTATTAATAGAAGAAACTTGTCGTTTTCCGCTGTTTAATTGGACGAAAAACCAATATACCAGCTGTAAACGAATTTTTTTTGCTCTTTTTTCATTGTCTTGATGCAGGGAGGCAGAATGCGACAAAATGCGTTTATTGTAGGTTTTTGCCCTTGGTGATACCATTAAATGGACGAATAAATATTGTACCCAATGCATATAACCACAAATTGATCTCAGAGGTGAAAAGAATGCTGCAGCAAATAATTGAATACCGTAATCAGGGAATGTCTTTCAGAAAGATTGCGAAAGAAATGAATACAACAGTCGGAAAAGTACAGTATCAATGGGTGAAATTTCAAAAGGCCCTTGGAGATTCCCAAACACCTGTTGCGGCAGCCTCAGAAAATACTGAGATGGTGTCCAAGCCTAAAAGGCAGGGGAAATATAGAGCGAGAATCTCTCACAAAGGCACAAAAGCTAAGCCGTTAATATCTGAATTGACCGCAGTTTTCTCAGACAGCACAAGAATCCTATGTTATTGGAACATCCCGAGGGCGATTATTAAGCAAGTGAAGGAGTTTCATGGGGTTAAGGAAAACCAATCTCTATATTGTCTCAGAGTATTTGATATCACCTCCATTGCCTTTAACGGACACAATCACCATAGCTATACTGATATTATTATACATCCGCACACAGGACACTGGTTTATTAACAGCCTCAAACCAAACAGGTCTTACTGTGTTGAATATGGGATAGTTGACCAGGGAGGCAGGTTCACGGGAATAACACGCTCTAATGTCATACAAACCCCTCGGACTGGCCATGAACAGGACTATCACCCGCTTAATGCACTTCAGGACTTTGAAGCGGGCAAAGCACAGACCCCTCAATGGGTGGAACATGTAAGTACCTATTCGTATTACGTGAAAAACTAGGAGGAAGCCATGGAAAAGAAACCTATATCCCTTATGATCTTATCTAATACAGTTTCCCTGTTCCCTTCAGATATAAAAAAAAATATGGAACTGATCCAACAACTATTACAAGAATGTCTCGTGCTTTTCGATAAGACAGACAAAGAAGGAAAGAGTTTACTTTATGTCATCAACCCGCTGGTTGTCGACTGGCTATCCACAAACGAAGCTAAGGAACTTATAGAAAAATACTTCCTGTCTGCATTACAAATTCAGAGAAACCACGAAGGTGAAAGTATGGAGGAGCTTTACTCTCTATGGGTAAGAATGAATCGGGATATCCCTTCTGGACTAAACATGCTTCAAGAAGAGAAGAGGATTACTATTATTCCTTCGGCTTTAACCAACTTCCCGGTTACCCACCTTGTGACAGGATGGGGAATAAGGATGATGGTGCAGCAAGCTTTACTGCTTCATAGAAAGCACTTCACTAAAGGTCCCAAAGGTTTCTGGCTGCCTGATTGTGCTTATACTCCGGGGATCGACCTTTACTTGATCGAACTGGGCATCGAGTATTCCTTCATTTCTGAAACCACTTTCATTTTCAGTGAGAAAGGTGATGGAGATGCAGGTATGCTAGGGACCCCTCGAGGACTTATGCTCCTTCCTGTCAGTTTAGACGAGAACAATCGCCACTTGACAGCAGTTGATGGCAGCGGGGAGATTAAGGGACGTGTCGAAGAGCTCTGTGAATACTGCGAAATGGAGTACAGTGAAAATTCACTTTTAGATGAAAAGAGCACTCTGACAAGGGCGAGTTTTGGTTACCTTGGGATGGATCAAGGAAAGGCAATTCTCTCTGACGAAGTACTCATTGGATTGCTAGAACTTCATGAAATGGAAAGAAAGCTGAAGGAAATCACCCAATCTGACTGTGCAAGCGGCAGGGTTGTAAAGCAAATGATCAGGGAATGGATATCCTGTTTGCACCATCTGCTTAAAGAAGAAAAGATGGAAGAATCTTATCTGCAGGCATTCAGAGAGCTTGAAGAACAGCGGAAAGGAAAAAAGGAAGACAGCAGCCTGCTGGAATATAGAGAGAGTGTTGAATACCTGCCAATAGAGATAGAGAATTCGATTGTTGAGGATATGACATCTGTTTCTGGACAACGCACTGTCTTGCTTCTTTCCTGGGAGTACCCTCCCAACATTGTAGGCGGCTTATCCAGGCACGTTCATGACTTGACCAAATCCCTTGTGAAAAAAGGGTGTAAAGTCATTCTGTTGACGGCATCAACGGATGGTGCACCGGCGTTTGAAGTAGATGAGGGAGTACATGTATACAGAACAGGCCCGCTTCATCCTATGGAAGATGATTTTCTTCATTGGGTGTTTCAGCTTAATCTTTCTTTTATTGAGAAAGCCGGTGAAATATTCCGAACAGAAGAAATTGATCTGATTCATGCCCATGACTGGATTGTTGGAAATGCGGCATGCATGTTGAAACTTCATTATGGAGTGCCTCTTCTGACGACTATTCATGCCACTGAACATGGCAGAAATCAAGGTATATACACTAATTTACAGCAGCAGATCCATGAGGAGGAGAAAATGCTCGTGGGCTCTTCTGACAAAGTGATCATCTGCAGTGAACATATGAAGGAAGAACTCTATGAATTAGAGCCGAGAAAGGACCTCCCGGTTTCTGTCATCCCAAATGGTGTTAATCTCCATAATGTCAATCAAGAAGCGGGATATCTTAAGGATCAATTCAAAAAAGTAAATTACTACTTTTCAATAGGAAGAATAGTGCATGAAAAAGGGTTCGAAACCATTATCGAAACAGCGGGAATGATCAGCAGGGAAAAAGGGATACACTTTGTCATCGCCGGCAAGGGGCCTCTTCTGGAGTCCTTCCGAAATAGAGTAAGGGAGAATGGGCTGGAGGAATTCGTTCATTTTCTGGGTTATGTCAGCGATAAGGAAAGGAACGCCTTTCTTTTCCACAGTGAAGCCGTAATCTTCCCAAGTTTTTATGAACCTTTCGGCATTGTTGCCCTGGAGGCAATGGCGGCAAAAAGGGCAGTAATAGCATCTAAGACAGGCGGACTTAAGTCTCTGGTGGAACATGGGCATGCAGGACTGTTGTTCGATCCAGGTGATGCCCGCAGTTTAGGTGCATGCATTTTAAATCTGGAAGAAGAGGAAGAGCAGAAGAAACAAATGGGGGAAAATGGGTACAAAATGGCCGAAACGATGTTCAGCTGGGAGCGTATTTCCAAACAGACGCTGGAGTTGTATGATGAATTGACATTGCAGCACAAGGTGGAGGGATCGGTGTTATGAAGGGTGTCATATTGGCAGGCGGCAGAGGGACACGCTTGAAACCTTATACACTGTCCATCCCTAAACCGATGGTGACTATTATGAATAAGCCCATACTGGAATACAATATCGATTTAATGAAGGAGAATGGAATATCTTCCATCATGGTCACGACTTGCTATAAGGCAGAGAAGATATCAGAGTACTTTGGGGATGGAAGTAAATTAGGAGTAAGCATCACTTACTTACAGGAAGAACTTCCCCTTGGGACCGCAGGAGGGGTTTTTGGCTCAATTGATTTTCTGGATGAGGCGTTTGTGGTAATCAGTGGCGATGCTTTTACAAGCCTGTCCTTGCAAGAGGCAATCCAATTTCACCAGCAAAACGACTCTTTATTGACAATCGTGGGGAAAGAGCTTGATGTTCCTCAAGGGTATGGAATATGTAAAACGGATAGCGAAGGAAGGTTGACAGAGTTCATCGAAAAACCCCAGTCAGGACAGATCGACAGTAATTTGGTCAATACCGGAATCTATATTGTCGAACCAGAATTGTTGAGGAAGTACCGCTTTGAGGGTGAAACGGATTTCAGCAGGGACGTATTTCCGCTTATGCTGGCAGAACAGGAAGACATCTTCGTGTTCCGGACTAAAGATTATTGGCGTGATATCGGCAGCCCTGAAGAATATAAACTGGCAAGGGAAGAGTTTCTTACCGGCCAAATGAAAGATATAAAAGAAAGGGTCGGCGCAGGCATTATGGATGAATTCGTAACAGTGAGGGATGGATTTGAGAATACCCTAAAGTATCTGACACGGATGATGGTTGCCTGTCCAGACCACCAAAAGCAGAAGGTTATCACTAAATTGGTGGAAGAACAAAGAGACGAACCGGTCCTGAACCTTGATGGAATCTTGATTTCACATAGTATGGGAGGCTGGACCAGAATCGTCGATCAGCCAAGCAATGGTTTTATTATCTACTCAAAAGCTGAAAGAAGAAATCTGGCCAAGGAATTTGCGGGCTACTATTTCAATAAAATCAAACAATGGCAAAAGGTGTAGAGGAAGATGAAAATGAAAATGAATGTATCTCATGCAAGGGTATATAAGGAGCCTAAGGACACCATCACAAACTTTCATTACGAGATATTCGCCTATTGTGAAGAAAGCGGTAGAAATGAATCTCAGCAGCTTACAAATTTTGCTGATTGGAAGGACTTCAATTGTGCTGTTCAGGAAGACAGCAGCACTGAAGGCAGTATTTTGACATTTTCAGTTGAAAACAAAAAAAGAATCCATCGCAGGCTTAAGTTATTCTTACTTTTGGACTGGAGAACAGCTGGGACTGAAAGACTGAGCTTCATTTCGCCTGATGATCATCTCGTCCACCATTATTCATCAACCCGGTCATCCTTGGTCGACTATCAGGTGGATAATAGCATCGGAATGGTCCGGAGGTCACTATATCCGCTTACCGCTCGCGGGATTTCCCATTGGAAGGAAACTTTGAAAACCGGCTCTATTCCTTATCAGCCTCTACTTAAGGGACCTGCTTTGACGGTGGCTTCTTTTGACCTATTGTTTTCGCCCTTACAGAAAATCCAGGGCCATGTAATTGGTGCTGAGGCAGATTCGAGGGAAGATCTGCGAAAATTCCACAAACACTTGAAAAACAGACTAGCATTTCATTTAAAAAAGTGATATTATAAAAAAGTCGTATGAACAGATGAAGATAGCTAAGTTTGGAGGGAAATAACAATGCGTGTAAACATTACTTTAGCTTGCACAGAAACTGGTGAGCGTAACTATATTACTACAAAAAACAAACGTAACAATCCAGACCGTTTAGAGCTAAAAAAATATTGCCCTAAATTAAAACGTGTAACATTGCACCGCGAAACAAAGTAAGCAGCCAGGATTTTTCCTGCTGCTTTTTTTGTTGCTTTGGAAATTATAAATTAGTCTTTGTAGACAACTTTAACTATGTTGTCCGCGTCCAGCTTCAGCGCCTAGCCCCTCGGGGTCAAATAACCCAAAGAGAATAAAAGGATAGAGCGCCTTTTTTTCTCTTTGGAACATTTGCCTGTCGAGGCTGATCAAGGCGCTTCCGCTTTTGATACGTCCAGCTTCAGCGCCTAGCCCCTCGGGGTCAAATAACCCAAAGAGAATAAAAGGATAGAGCGCCTTTTTTCTCTTTGGAACATTTGCCTGTCGGGGCTGGTCAAGGCGCTTCCGCTTTTGTTCTTGTAAAGAAAGCTTTATTTCCCGTATGGGATGAGTTTTAACTGTCATTATAGGGCCCCTCAGAGAGTTTCCTTGCGGAGGCAAGGCCCGGGTATAACACTTTTTTCTGCGAAAAACTGACTTTAAGGGGTGATCTCATAAATGGATAAAAGAGATCTTCGAAACAAGCAAAAAGAACTGCTTTCTTCTTTTGACAGACCTGCATACGAACACAAATCTTTTCTTATTGCCAATGAATTGTATAAAACGGAAGAATGGGCTACAGCTCAGACAATTGCTTTAACTGTATCGAATTTCCCAGAAGTGGATACTTGGCAGATTATTAGAAAAGCATGGGAAGAAGATAAAAGAGTCCTTGTGCCAAAGTGCTCTCCTAAAGACAGAAGGCTCGACTTTTATCAGTTAGCTTCATTTGCTGACTTGGAGAAGGTATACTTTGGGCTGTTGGAACCAAATCCGGATAAATGTACTTTCGTAGAAAAGGATGTTATTGACTTGGTCATCGTTCCAGGCTTGGCATTTATGAGTAGCGGCTATAGATTGGGATTTGGCGGAGGCTATTATGATCGCTTCTTGGAAAACTATCAGGGCAGGACATTGTCCCTTGCTTTTCACGAACAAGTGATGGAGGAAGTGCCAATTGAACATTTTGATATTCCGGTCGGCAAAATAATCACTGAGGGAGCAGTCCTGAATTGTGAATGAGGCTAACCTACTATTAATTTTAGCCGTCAGCTTTTTAGGATGGAAGACGAAGAACTTAAGTGGCAGCGGAGCTATTGCAGCCTTTTTCACCGGGATAACAGTCGTGTCTGCGTTTGGCTGGAAGGGGCTCATTGTCCTGGGGGCGTTCTTTGGGACGAGCAGTTTATGGTCAAAATTCAGAAGCAGTGCCAAAGCAGAAATTGAGAAAAAACTCGCCAAGACGTCTGAAAGGGATTGGCAGCAGGTAGTGGCTAATGGAGGAAGTGCGTTGATCTTTTCACTTCTTTATATCATAACGGACGATGCTGTTTACATGCTGGGAGCATTTACGTCACTTGCCGCTGCCAATGCTGATACTTGGGCTTCTGAAATAGGGCCTTTGAGCAAAAGCGATCCTATTTCTATCAGAAATCTGGCAAGAGTGGAGAAGGGATCTTCAGGGGCAGTTTCTTTACTGGGAACGCTCGCAAGCCTGGCTGGTTCTTTGTTGATAGCTCTCATATCTATACTGCTGTTCAAGGAGATTTCAGCCGAGGCAGCTGTAATTATTACATGTGCCGGCTTCTTCGGCAGTCTGGCTGATACCATACTGGGAGCTTATGTGCAAATAGAGTACCGCTGCCGTCGGTGCGGGCTGGAAACAGAATCACCGGAGCATTGCGGAGTTAAAGCAGAAGGATTGAAAGGATTCTCCTTTATAAACAATGAATTCGTCAATTTTTCTTCCAGTTTTCTCGCTGGTTCTCTGACTATCATGATTTCTAATGTGATTTGCTGAATTCTGAAGGTTGATATTTTTTATGTTTTGTAAATTGTCAACTCAAGTCGAACACGGCAAGAAATTCATGAATACCTCAAATGGCGTATTATAATTGAGCACTTTCCGGGGGACCTGGTTAAACGTCAAGAGAAAATCCATGATGTCCTTCTGGGTCATCCGGCTGAAATCGGTTCCTTTTGGGTATGTGCGCCTAATGCGCCCGTTACTATTTTCGTTGGTGCCACGCTGACCTGGTTTTCCGGGATCCGAGAAGTAAAAGGGAACCTCCAGCCCTTTTTCGACTTCTTCCCAAAGATGAAATTCCTTGCCGCGGTCTGCGGTGATGGACTTTACCACTTTTTTTGGCAAGTTCTTCAACACRTGGATGATGGACTGTGCRGTTTCACTCGCCGTTTTCGCCGCCAGCTTATAGATAATCTCAAACCGGCTGGTACGCTCGGTCAACGTGAGAATCTGACTTTTGTGTGACTTGCCGATGACTGTATCGACTTCCCAATGCCCGACTTGACTTCGGGGCGCACTACGAGCATGAATCTTTTTAAGACGGGGCATCTTGCCTCGCGTTTCCGTCATGTTGTTTTTCAACTTCCGCCCTTTTCGAATCAGAAGTTTTTGGGACAGCTTAAACAGGCCGAGGGCAGCGTACCGGTAAATGCTTGATACACTGATAGGAAAAGATTTCTTATGCATTTTCCTATACCTGCCTACAATGCTTTCCGGCGACCAGCCCAGCTTGAGTTTGGATAAGATATAGTCGACATCTTTTTGATCGACCGTGCGTCTAGAGCCACAGTTTTCCCGCTTGGCATCGTAGTCGAGCTGAGCCTGCAGGGCATTATAAKGCTTACAGCGTTTTAGCTCGTA